>CAWBMF010000001.1:0-159218 GCA_963789835.1 uncultured delta proteobacterium
GGTGAGGTTTATCCTTGCGATTCTACCCCACGGACTTCTGCCTCTTGCACAGATTGTGAGACCAACATTTTCCCTGATGACAATTCCTCAAAACAAGGGCGCTTCGACCCGTACCGAATTTGGCGACTTGCACCTCTTGGATCTATTTGTGATGCCACGGTCCATGACGGAAGGGATCGATTTCAGGTGGGCGATAGGACCCTACTTCATCTTTCCCACTGCGACTTCGAAGTCGGCTGGGAGGGGCGCATGGCGGGCCGGCCCGGCCGCTGCATTCAGGTACCGTCCCATTGCCGGTCTGCAGATCTCCGGGTTGATACAGCAGGCAACCTCGTTTGCTTATACCTCATCAGACCGAACTCCCGTTATCTCGTTGACGTTTCAGCCGATGATTAGCTATCAGCTCGGACACGACTGGTACGTGAGATCGAGCGATGCGACCTGGACTTTCAACCTGCGGCGTGGCACTTCGACCACTATCCCGCTTAGCGGTGGACTCGGCAAGGTGTGGAGTCTTTCCAGCGGTGTGGCAATCAACGGCTCCGTTGCAGGGGAATGGATGGTGTATCGGCAATTTGCGCCTCAGACCGAGCAATTCACCTTAAAGTTCCAAATGACTCTACTGTTTCCGAGTGTCGAACTGTGACCAAAAAGAAAATAGCCATGAAAGCTCGGCTTACGCGGCGTAGGATGCACGGTCCAGTAGTTTAAGACCTACGAAAAGGTTGCGATTGACTACGCATTGAAACCCTCGAAAAGCGTACGGAGATCGCTTATGAGACTTGAGACGCGCATGGGCACGTTGAGCTTCGAGAGAAGTACCCGACCGACGATACGGCACAGAAGGTTATGATGAGATGGACATTATCGAACGCGCTCGCGGTGTTCGTTATTTGTTGCTCCTCCCCTGCGATCGCACAGACGACCACGAATCAACCGCCAGCGTCTTCGGCGCAAGGAGCGACGCCTAGTAACGCACCTGCACAGAGTCTCGAGCAGGAAATAAACTCGGAAGTTGCAGAAGCGGGTAATGGCAAAGCATCGCTGACGGAGGTGAACAAGGAGCTGTCCAACCCGATTTCGACAATCTGGGCCTTGTCGTTTCAGCAAAACACGTTTTGGTTAAACAAGCCGGAACGCAACGTGGTAAACGTACTGTTTCAGCCGGTACTTCCCATATCCCTCACTAGCAACTGGAACCTTATTAGCCGGCCGGTGATCCCGGTCTTCAACTCAACTCCTTACGTAAACAAGAGCGGCAATCTCCATCGCGTGACAGGATTCGGCGATACCGCATTGGTGGAACTGCTTTCGCCGGGTCCGAGGTTAGCGGGCCCGTGGCTGGTCGGCGCGGGTCCAACTTTCATTTTTCCGACCGCCAGCAATTCGCGGCTTGGTCAAAACAAGTGGCAAATTGGACCTACTGGACTACTTGGATACCTCGGCGAGAAGTGGATCGCTGGTGTGTTTCCCCAGCAGTGGTGGTCGGTCGGCGGTCCGGGCTCGAACACGATAAGTCAGATGAACCTTCAATACTTCTACGCTTATTTTCCGGCTGAGGGTTGGTCAGTCGGCACGTCGCCCAACATACTGGTGAACTGGTACGCAAGAAGGAGTAGCAACAAGGTGACCTTTCCCGATCGGTCTAAACATCAGCAAGGTTGTGAGGATTGGGCCGTTGCCGGTGAAGTTCGCGGTTCAGGGACAGTACGTGCCGGTCCATCCAGATGTATTCGGGCAGAAGTGGAATCTGCAGTTCGCCGTTACCCCGGTTATCCCAAAGTTGATCAAGGGCAATCTCTTCGACTTCTAAGTTTTGCGGTCGCTGGAGGTAAAGAAAAAGAAGCGCAGGAAGCCGTGGTCCACGAAGGTATCAAGTTGAGCAAGGACGTGCTCGAATCCGCTCCGTTAACCGACTTGAGGAGGTTCGTGATGAAGTTCAGCAGCCGCACAGTGTTATTCTTTTTCGCCCTAACCGTACTTGCCGGGTGCGCCTCAACCAACGTCACCCAGCAAACGCCGACGAGCAACCCGGGGCTCGCACGGCCCAATCGGATCTGGGTCTACAACTTCATCGCGAATCCCGCCGACATGCCCGCCGATTCCTCTATCAGGGACGCGGTCAGCGCGCCGAGCACGCCACCGACGGCTGAGCAACTCGAAGAAGGCCGTCAGCTCGGCGCTATGATCGCCCAGGATCTGGTTGCGGATATCAATGCGATGGGACTCACGGCCGTACAGGCGGGCCGGGGATCGAGGCCGCAACCCGGTGAGGGGGTAATACGCGGTTATCTCATCTCGGTCCAAGGCGGCAGCGCCGTGAAGCGTTTTGTCATCGGATTTGGTGCGGGAACCTCCGAGATGGACACGGTAGTCGAAGGATATGCGGTGACGCCGCAGGGATGGCGTAAATTAGGGTCGGGCACGCTTAGCTCATCTGGAAATAAAACGCCCGGAATGATCATGCCTGCCGCGGTCGCGATCGCAACCGGCAATCCGCTCGGCCTGATAGTCGTCGGCGGGATGAAAGTTTATGGCGAGGCGAGCGGCAGGAACACGCTCGAGGGGAGAGCCAAATCGACTGCCGACGCGATCGCAGTGGAACTTAAGATAAGATTTCAAGACCGTGGCTGGATAAGTTGAGACGGGCGAAGCTATTGCCCGGCGCTTCGCACCCACGCTGAGAGTGACTCGTTTGCGGCTTAGCGACGCGGACATTTGAATGCTAGTTGTCACGCCGGAACTACCGGCGAAGGATCTCATGGACCTAGATCAGCTCGTCGCCGCGCTGGACATCCGCATCGTCGCTTTGGCCTTGGGGGTTGCGATGCTGGCGGCATGGCAAATCGGTCGCCACATGGGAAGGCGCGGGCGGGGTATGGACGGTATCAAGCCATCGAAGTTTGACGACGCCAGCATTGCGCTGCTTGGCCTGCTGCTTGCCTTTAGCTTCGGAACGTCAATCGCGAAACACGACCAGCGGCAACTCGCCATGGTCGCGGACGCCAATGCAATAGGCGACTTCTACGCCTGTGCGACCCTACTGAAGGACCCGAGCCGAACCAAGCTACAGACTGTAATTCGGCAATACGCACAACTACGCCTCGATCTGGCTCGGGCGCGCGCTCGCGACGTCGAAGAAGCATTGCCAGAGTTTGGCCGTATGCAGGATGAGATGACCACACTGGTGGGCGAGGCAGTCAGCGATGGGACACCGATCGCGATATTGTTGGCCAATACCCTCAATAGCGTGACCAGCAACCAGGCATCGCTCCTCGCGGCTTACAGGGACCGCCTGCCGTCCAGCATCGTGTTCCTGCTTTATACATGCGCGATCGTCACGGCCCTTCTGATTGGCCGCCAGCAGGGCGTCGAGGGGAGTACGGACGTGGCTGGTACGGTCTGCTTCATTCTGTTGGTGAGCATTGCGGTCTACGTCACACTAGATTTGAACCGCCCAGAGAGCGGTCGGATCCGAGTAAGCCAGGAACCGATTGAGCGGCTCCTATCGCGAAAGCCTATCCAATAAGGATCGAAATTCCAACGACTTTGCGAAAACGATCTCGAGGCCACGCCCGTCTGGGCTAGCGGAAGCCAGACGCCAATGGCAACGTGAGTGAACTTGACTCTAATCTCAATACCATTATAAAAGCCGTGTGTTCCTAAAATTAGAACGCAAATCCCGGCTAATAACCGGCTGAGCTCGGATGACCCAATAATCTCATTAGACGGCGTTCTGGCGTCCTCAATTTATCACAGGGGGAGAAGCACCATGAGTGATTCCAAGAACACGAAGCAAGTTCAGCGCGACGTCCCGCCCATTCCCGTGGCAGCGGAGGGGAAGAAGACCTTCACCATCCTGCACACCAACGACCTCCACTCGAATTTCATCGGACTGGGCCCGGCCTCGGACTACACCCCGTTCAGCACTGGCGACTATAAGACACTGGGTGGATACGCTCGGCTAGCCGCGTTAATTCGCCAGAGGAAGGAAGCTCTCCAGGGTCTTGGCCCGGTGCTGATCCTGGACGTTGGCGACTACAGCATGGGGACCGCATTCGCCGGGGCGATGCGCGAGACCGGCTCCGAACTGCAACTCATGTCCCGGATGGGTTACGATGCCACCACCTTCGGCAACCATGAGTTCGACTTCGGTCCCGATGGACTGGGTCAATCCATTGCAGTGGCCGCCAAAGCTGGACATATTCCTGCGATAGTCGCCTCGAACACCAACTTCGATGGGGAAGACGCAACGCTGGCCGATCTCCAGCGTTTGGCGAAGGATGGGGTGATCCGCCGCCATCTCGTGATCGAGCGCGGCGGCGTGCGCTTCGGCATCTTCGGGTTGCTCGGCAAAGAGGCCGTAGTCTACGCCCAAGGCGGCGCAGCTTCGTTCCGCGACGCCATCGAGACCGCGAAGGAGATGGTGAACGTTCTCCACGAGAAAGAGAAGGTGGATGTGGTCATTTGCCTTAGCCACGGCGGCGTAGCGAGAGGAAAAGACGGGAACTACACCGACGGCGATGACCTGCGCCTGGCTGAGGCGGTGCCCGGCATTGACGTAGTGGTCGGCGGCCACAGCCACACCAGACTGCGCGATGCGATCATCGTCAACGGACGCACCCCCGTCGTGCAGGCCGGGAAGTATGGAGAGAACCTCGGCGAACTGGTGATCACCGTGGACGGCGGCAGGGTGACGGTGGAGTCCTACCGGCTCCTCCCGATTGACGACAGCTTTGCTGGCGACCGGGCCATTGCCGACGAGATCGACGGGTTCAAGAAGACTGTCACCAACGTTGTATTCGCGTCCCGCGGTTACAGCATTGATCAGCCGCTAGGGGTGGCGCCGCAGGATCTGCCCAATACTTTCACAGACATCGCCGCCGGCACGCCCCTTGCCAACCTCGTTACCGATTCCTTCCGCAAAGCTACCAAGGCTGACATCGCAGTCACCGCCAATGCATTGATGCGCACCGGTTTAACACGGGGGAAGTCAGGCGTGCAGACGGTCTGCGACGTGTTCGCTGTGGCACCCCTCGGCGCCGGTATCGTGGATACAACGGCAGGCAGTGCCCTGGTGACGGCTTACTTCACGGGCAAGGAGTTGAAGCATATGCTCGAATTTCTGCTCGTGGATAATCCGTCCCATCCCGGCGAAACTTTTCCCCGTACTTCCGGCATGAGGTTTCGCTACGATGCGTCGCGCCCAATGTTCGACGTCGTAACGTCGATCGAAATAGGAGACTTCGATCACGGCTACCGTGCGGCCGACATCACAGGGAAGGACGAGCGTTTGTACAGCCTCACATGCCCTCTGTTTTTCGGCAAGATAGTTGTGGCCATCCCTACATTCACAAAGGGCAAACTGGCTTTTGTGCCCAAGAATAAGGAGGGGCAGCCGCTCAAGGAGAGGACCGAGCTACTCAACGATCCTCGCGGCGACACTCCCTTCCTGCTTCCCCCGCCTGGCACGATCGATAAAAGTAGTGTCGACACGACGACGGAGGGAGGTGCCATTCGGGAGACCAAGGAATGGCAGGCGATCATGGATTACATTCGCAACCTGCCCGTCAAGACCAAGGGCGAACTACCCATGATTCCGGTCGATGAGCGCGCCTCAGAGATGCGGGCGATTAAAGTCGGCTGATCGGGTCTGGACGACTTGTTGAATCCCAAGTCGGAAGAGCGCTCGGTGTAGAAAACGGAAATATGAGATTGTTGGCGTCACATCGCCTTAGCACTTATCGACCGCGTTGCGGGCTTTGCCACCCTTAGGGGCGCCGAGCCGTCCTAGTGATCCAGACAGACCTCAAGGAAGATGTAGACGATCTCATCTCACGTGAAGATCTGGTGAACATCTTGATGGCCCGGCAGTAGTGCACGGTCGAGTTGCTCGCCGGGGCGAATCTCGTCAGCGATTGATCCATGAGGCGAGTGTTTGGTTTGAATCGGGGGCACCTATGCGACTGCGACGCCGGACACATAGGACTATCTGCCACGCAATCGCGATTGTGTTAGCGCTTGCGACGTCCGCGCGAGGCGCCGGGATGTTGCTATACGAGACTGGAGCACCCGATCTCGGGACCGCGAGCGCCGGACGAGCCTCAATGGCCGCGGACGCTTCGACTGCGTCCTCCAATCCAGCCGGGATGACCCTGCTCGACCGTTCGCAGTTGCTGGGTGCCTCGGGAGCAATTCTTCCCTCGCATAACTTCGACGTGGCCCCTCAAACGACAACCCCGGGAGGTGGCGGTGGCAATGCCGGAGTATTCCTACCCCTTGGAGGGTTCTTCTATGTATACAGGCTCTCGGAACGGGTTCGGCTCGGCGTGACTGCTGTTTCCGATTTCGGAGGAGCATTCAACTACGGAAAGCAATGGGCGGGACGATATTACGTCACCCAGGAGTCTCTCATCACTGGCAAGGTTAACCCGACAATAGCTTACATGGTGAACGATTGGCTCTCAGTAGGAGCCAGTTTCAGCTTTTCTGTTGGTCGTCTCTTGTTCCAATCGAAGGTCAACAACACCATTCTGCCTCGTCTGCCTAGACCGGACGGGGGGCTCGGGATCGAGTCGTGGGATGAAGCATTCGGCGGAAACGTCGGCATATTGCTGACGCCGATCAAGAAACTGCGGGTAGGGCTCACTTATCAGTCTCCGATTGACTATAAGTTCGGCTTTCGGCCGCACCTAACCAATCTTGGTCCGCTGTTCTCGCGTCTTCGGAAGAGAATCGGCGGAACAAAGATTAACATCCCGATGGAAGTGCCACAGCAGGTGATGCTGAGTGGACTTTACGATGTCACTTCCTACTGGAGCCTGATGGGCAACGTTGGCTGGCAGAACTGGTCGGCGTTCGGGGAATTCCCGGTGGGAATCTCAAGCCTCAAGCAAAGGAGCGTCGACGTCAACCTGAACTTCTCAGACACCTGCCAGGTCGCCATCGGACAGCAGCTTCGGTTCGGCGAAAAATGGCTTTGGTCGGCGGGATTTGCCTACGATAGTTCGCCGGTATCGAGAGCGAACCGGGCTCCCACTTTGCCGCTCGATCGCCAGTTGCGATACGGCACCGGCATCCAATACGAGATCAACCGCGAGGTCACCGCTGGCGCTGCCTGGGAGTTCATGGACGCAGGCCCCGCCCCCTATAGTGCAAGCCGCGGACCGCTCGCCGGAACACTGCAAGGGCATTACTCGACGAACTATATCAACTTCGTAGCGTTCAACTTCATCTGGAAATTCTAGCTCGAGCAGAGATGATAACGCTGGTTGGTTACAACACCTAGCGCGCGTCGGAAACACGGCCGGGCACACTGATCTCGCGGGCTAGGCCCTCGTTGCGAGATGGTTACCGCCACTGCTTTGCTCCAATCGATCCGTTGGTCGAGATGGTTGGCGGCGGCTAACCCGCGAATAAATGGCAACGGGTCATTGCTCTTCTTTCTGTACGGATCGCGATGAGCTTCAAGAAGGATCTCGGCTCAGCGGAGACCTCTCGGACTCGGCGTTCGTCTAGCGAGACAGCAAATCTGTCAGTAGAGAGACGGAACATACCTATTGTGTCGCGCCGGCTCCTTATAGCCGTTCGGCTTCTGCCGCTTCGGCAGGCGGACTCTTCGACGCGGCACGTCTTTATATGGAATGAGGCTCAGGAGATGCGATATGCAGTTAAGCTGGGCACGGCGCTTATCATCCGCCGTCACGATATACCACGGTGCCACTTTAGTATCAGTGGCGGCCAGCATTTCATTCCGGGCGCGCGAGTAGTCGTACCAGCGACGATGGGATTCAAGGTCCATCGGACTGAGTTTCCAGATTTTGCGACCGTCATGGATCCGCGCGAGGAATCGCCTCGTTTGCTCCTCCTGACTCACTTCGATCCAGTATTTGATCAAAATAATCCCCGAATGGACTAAAGCGGTTTCGACCTCGGGACAATTGCGCAGAAAATACTTCACCTCTTCCATGGTGCAAAAGCCCATAACTCTCTCGACGAGCGCGCGGTTGTACCAGCTCCGGTCGAAGATCACAACCTCGCCGGCAGCGGGCAGATGTGGGATGTACCGCTGGATATAGATCTGCGATTTTTCACGCTCGCCCGGTGCAGGAAGAGCGACCACATGGAACACGCGCGGACTAACACGCTCAGTAATCCGTTTGATGATGCCTCCCTTGCCTGCTGCATCGCGCCCCTCGAAGACGACTACCACCTTGAGGCCTTTATGCCTCACCCAGAGTTGGAGTTTCACCAGCTCAACTTGCAGCTTTCGCAGCACCTGTTCGAATGGTTTGCGCTCAAGAGGTGAACACATGCGGGATCCTCAAACTCGTTAGGACTTATCCGTACCCGAGAATTTGCAAGTTCCTCCGCTACGATCAACGCGCCAAGACTACATACACTGGCCCGAGGTCAGTTACCGGCGTCGAGAAGCTCGACTTTACCGCTCTGCAAGTTATAGCGCGCGCCAACGATCTTGAGGCTGCTGTCGGCGACACGTTTCTGGAACAGCGGCGATTGGTTGAGAATCTTTACCTGTTCGGTAACGTTGAGATCGATCGCGCGGGATTCCAGGTCGTCGGCGCTTTTCTTCCGCGCGAGGTCAACAGCCGGGCAGATGTTGGCGAAGATTTCCGGCAATTCAGCCGTTGGCTTGCTTGAGCACTCACCTACAGCTCCTATGACCGCGCCGCACTTGTCGTGCCCTAGCACCATGATGAGGTTTGTCCCCAGGTGCGAGACGGCGTAGTCGATACTCTCGAGGCCAGCACGGGTGACTGTGTTACCCGCGATGCGCACGACGAACAATCCGCCCAGCCCCTGGTCAAAGATCAGCTCCGGTGGAACGCGCGAGTCCGAGCACGAAAGAATGACCGCGAATGGTGACTGACCGCCGACCAGCTCCTCGCGCCGCTCGGAGTGAAGGAGCGGATGGCCAGTCTTGTCGTTTTGGAAGCGCTCATTGCCCGCGATCAGCCGCGTTAGCGCCTCCGTCGGGCTTACCTGCGGACCCCCTGCATCAGCAGCGGCGAAGGCGAGCGCCGTTCCAAGGATCATCCAAAATGAGACCACGATCACCGCAAACCCGAAATGCATCGTGCGCATCACAGACTCCTTTTTCTTCACGGTGGCTTCGCGCAAAAGAATTGCCATACTATTGCTGAAAAATCATCGTGAGCAGAGCAAGGATCCCGAGAATCGAAATCAGCGCGGCGAGCAGCACTGCGAGCGATCGTTGTTGGCCCGCGGATTGCGCTCCGAGCGCTCTGATATTCAGGCGGTGTTCAATCGTTGCCAGTAGCAATGATACGAGTCCGAAGCTCACCATTAGAATTGCGAACCCCGGCGCTCCGATGAAACGACCCTCCGGTGCACGGCCCGGTGCTTCGAGCTGGAAAAATTTGTAGATGGCGAAGCCAAAAGTAATCAGTGAAGTGGCCGTTCTGATCCATGCCATCATCGTGCCTTCGTACGCGAGCCGCGTTCGCTCGAAAGCGAGTTCCGTCGAACGATCAAGTGGCGGGGGGCTCTGGGGAGTCTCTGACATTCGCCTCGGTCTCCTAACCTTTTCCGGAATTTTCCGAAAGACTCGTATCCTTCGCTCAGGCCGTATTGGCGGATCGCGGGCGAAACTCGGCAAACAATATGTAAGTGCTTACCAGCAGGATCCAGAGCGGAAAGACGAACGTAATCCACTTCCAGTTGGCGATAACCAACAACTGCAGAAGGGCACACGCATAACCGACAATCGCGACCCAGCGCGGAATGATCGCAGTCCGCAATCCGATGGTACAGGTTGAGATGATGAAGACGCCGGCCATTTTTATTGCAAATACGTAGAAGAGCGCATCGCTCATCCGGTGGCCGAAGTAGAAGGTAGCGCTATCCATCTTGTTGACGGCCAGCGTGTCAACTAGCGCGTGCAAGACAGCTGCAACACCGAAGAGGCTCGCAACGAACAACAATCCGCTTCCGAGAAATACAGTAGCGAATAACTGATCTTCATGTTCTCCCAAGCGGTTGCGGAGTACCCCGCCGAACCACAGAAATGCGATTCCTGCGAACGGCACGAGGTCCAGCGCAAGCGCTACGGCTCTTCTGCGGCCGGGCTCGACCAACCAGCGGTCGAGCTCGGTCAAATCATCGGGGATCGCATACTGAACGAGTCCGAAACAAACGATCATCAGGACGGAGAAAACCACGCCGGCGACCGCAGCTCCGCGTGGGGCTGCAAGAGCCCGCTGAATAGGAGGGTCTGACGTGTCGGTCATGAGACTCAGTACGCTCCCGCTCTGCGTTCAAATCTGGCGTTCCAAAGAGTTCCCGAATAGGTCGATAATTACAAGACATCGCAGGGAGAAACCGCTTCGGTCAATTTGGAGCGCCGCTTTAGACGGTTCCCGCTTGATCGGTGGTTCCAAAGTGATCGAGATCGCGAGTCAGCGCCCACGGTATTCTGACCACCACCTTGACCACCAAGGGCGTGTACGTAGGCGCGATATATGGTCGGTGGCGGACTGACTACTGTAAGGGATTACTTGGTATGGACACTGGTGGACTGTATTCTCTCGAACTTGAAAACCGGCAGGGATGAAAGTCCCTCGTGGGATCGAATCGCGCCCTGTCGTGTCCCAAATTCGCCCCAAATCAGGAAATTGCTTTTTTATCGTCGAATTCCGCAGGGCTCAGGAACAAGCAATCTCTGGGGCGACGGGTACTAGAGGTACGAACAGCACTGGATCTCCAATCCTGAGCGCCCAGAACTACCCAGATCGACAGCTCCTTGGTGGTCTTGGACTGAACTTGCCCCGACCTCGGAATCGAAACGCACTGTCCACTGAGTGCCCACTTCCGCCTTCATCCACGTAATCCATGGTAACGTTGGCAGCAGAATAGTCTGCGATATTGCTAGCCACCGAACCCTGAGATATCTGTTGTGGCGTGCAGAAGGGGATTTGAAGACCGGTGGGGCCACCGGGCCCCTTCCTCCTCCGCCCTTGTTTATTAGGTAGTTACGACGATCGGCGCAATCTCACGCGCGCCAGAGTGCCCACTTGAGTGCAGCCTGTCTCACTTGGATAGGAGGCGGGCAGTGTGATCGCGCGCTGCCAGGTATTCTGCGAGGGTTCGGTCTGTGAGTTCTGCCGCGCTTTGAATCCTGTCCACGCCCGAGATCGAATGGCCGGCGCTCCAGATGTCTTTGTAGCGGCGCGGGCCTTCGACCGCGGCCATGCTGCCGAACTTCTTCGCGGCCTCTTCATGCGACACGCGGGGCGGCAGGGTTGACGGATCGAGTCCTGCCGCAACCATCGAGGGCTTCAACATGTTGGTGTCCAGGCCGGTGAACGCTTGCGTGAGCATCACGTCGTCCATGCCCGATTCAACCAGCATCTTCTTATATGCGGGCGGCGCCATACTCTCATGCGTCGCGATGAACTTGGTTCCCATGTAGGCGAGATCGCAACCGAGCACCTCGGCAGCCCATAGCGCGTGGCCATCGGAGATTCCGCCGGCCAGCACGATCGGTCCGTCAAACATCGCGCGCACCGAACGGACGAACGCAATCGGGTTGAGCCATCCGGTCTGTCCGCCCGCGCCTGCCGTCAGCAGGATGAGTCCATCGACGCCGGCTGCCATCGCTCTCTCGGCATGGTGAAGCGTCGCGACGTCCGCAAAGACGATGCATCCGACGTCGTGCAGAGGGCCGATCGCTTCGACCGGCGAGCCAACGCTCGTGATGACCATCTCAACTCGATGCTTCACCAGCGCGTGCAGTTCGTCGCGCATTTGCGCGCGCTTGATGATCAGGTTGGGGCAGAACGGTGCGGGAGGGTGTTCGGGAGTTTCGTCGGCCGTTCGCGCGAGCTCAGTTTCAATTTGCTTCAGCCATGCCTCGACGCCATCGACCGTTCGAGCATTCGCAAGCGGAAACGATCCGATCACGCCAGCCTTGCACGCTGCGATCGTCAGATCGGGTCCGGAGACCGAGAGCATTGGAGCCGCAATCAGTGGCAGCCGCAGCCGTTTCGCGATTTTATCCGGGAGACGATTCGAGAGCATCGCTCACGCACCCTTCTGCAAAATGTGAACGACGCAAACCGCGCCGACGCCTACCATGTGAGCAAGTCCCGTCTTCGCATTGGGCTGTTGGCGCACGCCAGCCTCGCCCCGCAACTGCCGCGTGATTTCGGCGATCTGCCCGGCACCGGTCGGACCGATCGGATGGCCCATCGCAAGCAATCCGCCTGACGCACTTACGGCGCAGCGTCCACCGATATCGAAGTCGCCCGCCGCGATTGCGCTCGCAGCCTTGCCAGGAGCGCATAGACCCATCGCCTCTGTGTACAACAGCTCTTCGATCGTGAACGCGTCGTGCAGTTCCATCAGATCGAGATCGCCGGGTGCGATGCCGGCTTCGCGATATGCCTGCTCGACCGTCTCGCGAGTAAGCTCGGCGTCGAAATTTTTCGCGTCGCGATAAACTTGCTCCGTTTTCGTAACCGACGCGATCACTTTGACTGCGCGACTACGATCGATCCCGAGATCTGCGATCGCGTCGTCGGACGCTACGATCACCGCGGCTGCGCCTTCGCCGACGGGGCAGCATTGCAGGCGCGTCAGCGATCCTGAAATCGCCGGGACCGGCCATCACCTCGTCGAGAGTCACGGCCTTTTGGCGCTGTGCATACGGATTGTTCGCGCCGTTGCGATTGTTCTTGACGGCAACCTGCGCAACCTGTTCCGCGCTCACCCCGTAGCGGGTCATGTACTCCTGCGTGAGCAGCGCGAAATGCGTGAACGGCACTACGCGAGAGCCGACCAGGTCGCGCATCCGGGTCTTGCCGGGCGCCATCGCAACCGGTCCCGGTTTGTCCACGCCGACCGCGAGCGAAACATCGGTCAACCCGCTCGCGACGTCGATGCACGCCTGGCGAAATGCGGTCGAGCCGGACGCGGACGCGTTCTCAACCTGCGCCATCGGAATCCCGGTCGCGCCGAGATGACGCAGCATCGGCCGCGACGCCGCCATCCCGATCAGCGCCGTGCCGGTGTAAGCCGACTGGACTGATCGCCATTCAAGCGCGGCATCGGCAAGAGCCTCGCGCACCGCGGTAAGACCGAGTGTCACGTACGGAGTTTCGCTAAGCCGCTGATAGCGATGGAGGCCGATACCGACGACGTAGACCGGGCGCATGTCGCGAAGATTCTTTTTCATCTTTTCACCGGCCCGCCTCTGCCCGCGCGAAACGCAACTCGACCATCTGGTTGCCGTCGGGGTCGGTACCGGCCGCGACCAGCACGCTGTTCATGCGATCGCCGATGGTAAGGCCATCATCAGTGCGGCTGGTCAGTAACGATCGAATGGCAGGGCCTTCGTCAAGGACGATCAGGCCAACGGTGAATGGAGCCTCGATGTCTTTGCCCTGATAGAGATGAACGGTTGCATACGAATGAAGCCGGCCGCATCCGCGCAATTCCGCGGCCTCGAGTTTTTCAGGCGGCGCGCCGCATGACTCGCATCCATAGCGTTGCGGCGGGAAGAAGACGTACCCGCACGCGCGACACTTACCGCCAGTCAGAGAGGGAATGCCGGCGGCGTCGGGCGAGTAGAGTTCGGGATGAACGGCTTTTCGATTGGGCATGAGTTTCTCCGGGCGCGAGAATACGACGAACTGTTTGCGCCCGTCAATACTTGCATGCTGACCAGCAAGTATGTATCGTTCCGCTCGATGGCCATATCATCTCAATCAAAGCGCACGCCACGCCGGCGCCGCACACAAGCGCAACGACGCGAGCTCTCCGATCAGCGGATGCTCGACGCGGCATTCAAACTGATCGAACGGCAGGGCGGCAGCCGGACGACGTTGGTGGAAATCGGCGACTTGTCCGGCTACAGCCACGGACTCGTCAGCCATCGATTCGGATCGAAGGGCGCGCTGGTACGCGCGGTGACCGAACGCCTGCAACACGACTTTGCAAAAATGCTGGAACCGGCGCTGGCCGGGCGGCACGGAATGGAAGCGCTGCTCGTCACGGCAGAAACATATTTGCGTGCGGCTGCTTCGAGCGATCGCAATGCGATGTACGTGTTGATCGGCGAGGCGCTCGGTCCGCTGCGCGAGATTCGAGGCGAGATGGCCGAAGCGGACCGAAAATTTCGGAGATCGGTGCAGAAGTTGATCGAGGAAGGGGTGCGGCTCGGAGAGATTCGCCGTGACGTCGATCCCGCCGCGTACTCGGCCCTGTTCGTTGGAATGCTGCGAGGATTGGTGGTGCAGCATCTGATGAAGCCGCGAGCCTTCGATATAGATCGAGTCTGTCGCGAGTTGCTCCTAAGTATCGAGCGAAGCCTGAGGCCGGCAGATGCTCGATGACGTTCGCGTGCTGGAGGTCTCCGCGCCGGAGACGATGCTCGCGGGGCGGATCCTGGCGGACCTGGGCGCGGATGTTGTCGTTGTCGAGCCGCCTGCAGGATCGCCCGGTCGGCGACTTGCGCCCTTCCTCGACGACATTCCCGGAATCGAGCGGAGCCTCACCTGGCACGCGCTGAACTACAACAAACGCGGAGTCACGCTTGATCTTTCATCGCCAGATGGAAAGGCGATGATGCGAGACCTCACCACCAAGTTCGACGTAGTAATCGAAGCAGCAATCGCGCAGAACCTCGCCGCTGGACTCGATTGAGTTTGCACCTCGCACTATCAGATGCACGATCGCTCCGTTCGTTCGCACGGGTCCGAAGACCGAATACGCTGCGACCGATTTCACCGTGATGGCAGCGAGCGGTGCGCCGGCGATGACCGGAGATCTCGATCGCCCGCCACTTTTCTTCCCGGTGCCGCAAGCAATGATGGAAGCGGGCGCGGATGCGGCGATCGCGGCGCTCGCGGGACTGATCGCACGCGACCGCGATGGTGTCGGGCAGCGGGCTGAGGTGTCGGCGAGGATCGCGGCGATGATGGGTTCATTCGGCCAGGCGCTGGTTCCGGGTTCAGGAAATCCGGAGGGCAAACGCTCGCAAGGCGCGATGACGATCGCAGGGGTGCAAGTCCCGAGCGTGTACGAATGCGCGGATGGATACACGCTGATTACGATCGGCTTCGGCCCCGTGTTCGGGCAGATGACGCAGCGGCTGGCGAAGTGGGCGGCTGAAGAGGGGCACGCGGACAACAGAATCGCAGAGATCAACTGGCCGTCGTTCATCGGCGACCTGTCCTCGCGAAAAGTATCGCCGTCGGATCTGCAAGCGCTCGTCGACGGACTCAAGTCGCTCGCGCGATCGAAGAGTAAGGCTGATCTCGCCGAGGCGTCGCGTCGGCTCGGACTGCTCTCATCGCCCGTGATGCACATGAAGGACGTCGCCGAATATGTTCAGTATCGCGAGCGTGGGCTTTTCGCGCCGGTGAGTGTCGATGCGGGTCGCGAGATCGATACGCCCGCGCGCTTTGCACAATTCTCGAACTACTCGATCGAGATTAAGCGGCCAGCGCCGAAGTTGTCCGAACATTCCGCCGAGATTTTTGGAGCGGAACTCGGACTTTCGAAAACTGAAATCCAGGCGCTGTTCGTTGCAGGAGCAATCTAGGATGTCGGCACCGCTCGATGGCATCAACGTGCTCGATTTGAGCTGGGTCATGGTCGGGCCGGCCAGCGGCCGCTATCTCGCCGACATGGGCGCAGACGTTATCAAGGTCGAAAGCTCCAAGCGCATCGATCCGGTGCGCACGCTCGGTCCGTTCAAGGACGGTAAGACGGGGCCCGAACGCTCGGTCAGCTATCACAATCTCAACGCGGGCAAGCGATGTATCGCGATCGATATCCGCCGGCCGGAGGGTCGCGAGATCATTTTGCGGCTCGCGAAATGGGCGGACGTCGTGCTCGAGAGCTTCACGCCCGGCGTGCTGGAAACGCTTCAGCTCGGATATTCGGATCTGAAGCAGCGCAATGATCGGATCATCATGGCGTCGACCAGCCTGCTCGGACAAACGGGACCGTATGCAAAGGGTACCAGCGGCGTGGGCACGATGGGCGCGGCGATGTCGGGCGCGACCTATCAAATCGGATGGCCCGATCGCGAGCCGGCCGGACCGTTTGGTCCGTGGACCGACGCGGTGACGCCGCGGTTTATTGTCGCGAGCATCCTGGCGGCGCTCCATCGCCGGTCGGTCACTGGCCAAGGATGTTACGTCGATACCGCGCAGGCCGAAGCGGGGATCCAGTTCATGATGCCTGCATATTACGAGTACGCCGCGAACGGCACGATTCCGGAACGCCGCGGCGTCGCCGGATCGCCGCTGCAGGTGCCCCAGGGTTTATATCCATGCAGCGGTGCGGATCGATGGATTGCGCTCGACGCGTCGGCGTCAACTCATTGGGACGCACTTCGCGCGGTGATCGTGGAACTGCGCGACGCGAAGTTCGGCACTATTGTCGGACGGCTGCGCAATCGCGATGAGCTGGAGGCGGCGATCGCGACCTGGACGCGTGAGCAGGAGGCCGCAGCGGTCGAGGATCGCCTGCAAGCGGCAGGAGTGCCGGCGCATGTCGTAAGCCATGGCAGTGATCTCGCGCGCGATGTCGATCTTCGCGACGCGGGTCATCTCAACCAGATCAATGATCCGGTTTTCGGCGAAGCGGAAATCGAGGGCCCGCGGTTCTCGCTGGATCGAACATCGCTTGCGCCGACTCGGCGTGGGCCGCGAATCGGCGAGCAGACCAACGAGGTGCTGGCGACGGTCCTGGGAATGTCGGACACGGAGATCGCGCAATTAAGTGAGGCGGGAATACTCGCCTAATCATCTGGAGGAACGCACTTGAGCAGTAACATCCTCGATCTCAAAGGACGCGTCGGCCTGGTGACCGGCGCTGGGCAAGGCGTGGGACGCGCGGTCGCGCTTCGCTTCGCCGAGAACAATGCGGGCGGCGTGGTCGTCAACGATTTCCGACTCGAGCGCGCCGAGGCCGTCGCCGCCGAAGTGGAAAAGATGGGCGTCAAGGCGATCGCGGCGCAATGCGACGTGACCAGCTTTGCGTCGGTCACCGCGATGTTTGAAAAAGCGCGCGCGACTTTCGGCAAAGTCGATATTCTCGTGAACAACGCGGGCAACGCCGGCGCCGATCCGAGCGCCGTCGCGCGCAAACCCTTCTGGGAGCAGGAGCCGAAGGACTGGGAGCCCTTTCTCGGCACCAATCTTTTCGGCGTGCTGAACTGCGTGCGAATCGCGGGGCCAGGAATGATTGCCAACAAGTATGGCAAGATCGTGACTGTAATCTCGGATGCCGGCCGGGTCGGCGAGCCTCATCTGGAGATTTACTCGGGGGCCAAGGCGGGTGCTGCGGGCTTCATGCGAGCGGTCGCCAAGGATCTCGGCCGCGCAGGAATCACGGCGAATTGTGTCGCACTTGGTGCGACGCGCACGCCGGCTATCGAGCGCGCCACATCGGATCCTGAAACGATCAAGCGAATGTTAAAGGTCTACCAGATCAAACGCATCGGCGAGCCGGAAGATGCGGCCAACATGATTTTGTTTCTAAGCTCCGATGCGTCGAGCTGGATCACAGGACAGACAATTCCGGTTAACGGCGGCTATTCGTTCGCAATGTAGTCGATGATGGAGAGCAGTATGAAATACGAGACGATAATTCTCGATCGCAAAGACGGAATCGGCTACCTGACGCTGAATCGTCCCGACCGCGCGAATACCATCAGCCTTCAACTCATGCACGATGTAGTCAGTGCGATGGAACAAGTCGAAGCTGATCCGGAGTATCGAGTCGTCATTGTAACGGGAGCGGGGAAGCATTTCTGTGGCGGCGCCGACTTGCGTGATTTCGCGGAGCGCGCCCAGCAGCGAGCCTCGAGCGGCTCTGAACGACAGGGCGGCGGAGACTTTGTGACACCACGGCGCGACATCTTTAGTGCGCTCGAGGAATCTCGAGTCCCGGTGATTGCCGCGATCAACGGCGCCGCGATGGGCGGTGGATGCGAAATCGCACTCGCATGCGACATCAGGGTTATTTCAGATACCGCGACGATAGGTCTCCCGGAAATTCGGTTCGGCGCCCTGCCGGCCGGCGGAGGAACGCAGCGACTTCCGCGCCTGGTCGGCGCCGGTATTGCGAAGGAGATGATTTTCAGCGGACTTCCATGGACACCCGAAGAAGCGTTCCGAGTGGGCCTGGTAAATCGCGTGGCGCCGGCAGCGGAGTTGATCAAAGAGTGCGAGAAGATGGCCGGCGTCTATATCGAGCGAGCTGCCTATGCGCTCAAGACTGCAAAACAGTTGATTAATCGCGGCGTCGAATTGCCGCTGAAAGACGCGCTCGCTCTTGAGCGCAAAATGATCGCGGAAATGGCAACGCCGGAGGAACGGAAGAAGGCGCAGGATCAGGCCGCCGCCACGCAAAAGACTTACGCGCGAATTTTCGAAAAACGTTCTTAATCGCCAACTCCTAAATGTCCCGCCGCAGGGCCGCTCGCCCTGCAATTCGACAACCCGCCGTCTGGGGCCGGCTGGGCGGTCTTTACACGAATCCGTAAGTAGAATAGACCTACTAAGAGTAGGGGTAACGTATTGGTAGCGATTGAAACGGATTGCGCTGACAGCCCAACTAAGCAAGGGCAAAGAAATGTCTCTTGAGGTGCGTGATTCTTAAAGGGGTAAGACGATGGCGGAAAACGCGTTAATTTCTCTCTGCAGAATGGCGCCACCGAAGGCCAACGAGCGAGCATCCCGCAGAAAAACATTTTCGTTCGCAGCGGCCGCGGCGTTGCTCCTGCTGGCGATCGGAACCTCCGCCTGCCTTTACATTCCGCCGACTCCAGACAGACCCGACGCCCAATTCCGGGCTGGAACGAGAATAAATCTCAGCTCCAGAAAAATGGAATACAACTCCAGCAATCGGCAGAAGGACATAGCGACTCATCGTCCGAGATCGCGAGTTCAGTCGGAGCCAAACCATCGCCGATTACGCACTGATTGTCGCAACGGTCCCGATCAATCGCTCAACGCGTGCAGAAGGGGATTTGAAGACCGGTGGGGCCACCGGGCCCTTCCGCCTCCGTGGCCTCTATTAACTAAATACCTACGTCGATTCGCACAACCCGAATCATACGCAGACGCCCCGTTACTCCATTCCCGCTCTTCGCGCGATCTGCGGTAGAGTCGCCACGGGCTGGGCAGCTATGAAAAAACAGGAATCGCAGGCTTGGCTGATTGTCGGTGTCCTATTCGTTTCCTGGTTCCTGGTCTGGGGCGGCGGCCCCAATACCGGCGCGGTATTTTTTCCGCCGGTGCTGAAGTACTTCGGATGGAGCCGCGCGAAACTTTCGGCCGGGTTTGCGATCGCTGCAATTTCCGCCGGCGCGAGTGGCCCACTGATCGGATGGTTGCTTGACCGTATCGACGTACGCAAGGTGATGGTTTCGGGTGTGGCCCTCACCTGCCTGGGCTACGCCGGGCTTAGCCGGACCCATACCTTCAATCAATTTTTGGCGTGTAATTTTGTCGTCGGCATCGGACTCTGCGCCTGCACGGGAATCCCCACCTCGCTGGTAGTAGCCAACTGGTTCCGCGAACGGCGCGGGTTGGCCATGGGCCTCGCGCTTTGCGGAGCGTCGGTCGGCGGCGCGGTGATGACTGTAGTCGCGAATCGCGTTATCTCGGCGGCGGGATGGCGCGTCGGCTACCTGGTGATTGCGGCGCCGCTGGCGGTGATCGTGATTCCGCTGTTGCTGGTGTTCGTTCGCAGCCGGCCAGTCGTCGAACGCCAACCTCTGCATGACGTATCGGCAGCTCCCGCGGTGCCGATCGATCTGCCTGGCCTGGAGGTGAAGGAGGCCCTAGCAACTCGATCGCTATGGCTGCTGACCCTTATACAATTCCTTGGTGCCTCGGTGTTTGCGGGCCTGGGACAACATTTCGTCGCGTATCTGATCGGGATTGGCTATACGGCGACCTTCGCAGCGCGAACGTTGAGCGCGATGTTTCTGCTGACAATCTTCGGCAACCTGTTGTCGGGGCCGATGGCGGATCGGATCAACGCGCGACTCGTGCTCACAGGCACTTGGGTTATGGGTGCGATCGCGATGTTAGCTCTGTTGGGCGCGGCGCACGTCGCCGCGTTGGGAATCCATGTGCTGTTAGTCGGATTCGTACTCGGCGCCACCGGTGTGCTAACGCCGCTGTTGATGCTGGAGTCGTTGGGGATCAGGAGACTCGGATCGTTGATGGGGATCTCCGGAGTATTCGGCACCCTCGGCTTCGCGGCGGGTCCAGTGGTCACGGGCAGGATTTATGACGTGACCGGCAGCTACACGATCGCGCTTTGGCTCTACGTTGCGATGTCGATCGCTTGCGCACTCGCAGTGTTCGCATGCCGCCCATTCGAGCGAGAACAGGAACGTATAGCCGCGTACGCGCGCCGCCTCTTGATAGCGAGACGGCGCAGCTAGCATACCCTTGCTCCTTCGCGTTCGGCCTGGCGCCTCAGTTGGGTTCGTCGACGTCATCGACCAGGATAGTGATTTCAGTTCTTCTAAAGGGCGATTGTCACTTGCACGGCGAGGACCAGGGTGTCGCTGATCAGGCCGGTTCCGTTGGGCCGGAACACGCCTTGTATATCCGGTTGCACTGTCAGTGAGGGGGTCACGTTGTACATATAGTTAGCTTCGATGATCGCTTCATGCGTCTGCGTCGGCTCATGAGCTGCACGCTGAGCATCCCGGAGATCGCTTGAAAACTGACCCCAGATTCCGAACAGGCCTAACTCGTCGTAGGCGTGTCGCGGAATCAGCCCGAAGTACAATAATCCCGCATCCCAGAAATACTCATCGGTGTTCATCTTTGGCGGCGCATAGGTGAATGCGAGGAAACTCCACAGACCTTGATGAGGATTGGTTGCGCCCTCCGGCCGCCGAAGAAGTCGCTGCTGTCCCGTGACATACATCTGCCAGGTCCCGCCACGCATCTCGCCAGTCTTGAATTGCAGCCGCGGTTCGGAGTCATAGAGCCCGCCGAGCTTGTAGGTTCCCGGATAGCCGTCGTCCCGCAGCACCTTGGGCGAATAGCCGAGTTCCTCCATGATCGCGACGCCGGAGTTGTGGCGGAGGCTGAAATCAACGCCGTGGAATTTATCGCTGCGGAAGTCTCGATAGGTATTGTACGCTCCCGTCATCGAGTAGAACTCTGGCGTAGCCTGGTAGCGTGCTCGAATTCCCCAGGCCGCGCCCGGATAGCTAGGTATATTGGCGTTAGTCGGGATACTCAGTGGGTTGCCGCAGAAGCCGAGGTTCTGCGCAAAGCAGTAGTATGGCGATGTCGCGAAGTCATCCAGTGCGTTGATGCGGCCACCAACGACATCGAGCTTCTGGTTGAAAAATAGATGTTCAAGCGCCAAATCCACCAGTCGTATCGTTTGATGTCCGTAAATCTGCTGTACCTGAAGAGTGTTAGGGATGTCGTTCGACAGACTGTTACCTGTACGTTCCGACGCCGACGCAAGGAAGTAGGTGTCCTCGAGGCCAAGCAGCCTGTGCAGATCCAACGCGATTCCGAGCGCGATGTTGTGGGTATACCGGAACTTGTGCACTTCTCCGCCGACCGGGTTACCGGCGGACTCGCTTTCGTAGGAGCCAAACACGGAAATTCCCGCGTTGGAAAGGTCAGTGCGCACTCCATCCCAATTTCCCGTCGCCCCTTTCAGCTGAGCCCAGGATCCTGGAGCGAACAAAATCTGCGGATCGAGTACGCCCCATTCGGAGGCCCAATCCTCGTTTGTCGCGTGCATCCACGGCGTTGAAAAGGTCTGGGCCCGCGCGGACGCCGCCGAAAGGACGCCGGCGAGTACGAAGGCGACAACTGCAGATCTGAGGATTGAGTGACTCAAGCCGGGTTCCTCCAGGGTATGGTCGGTTGAGAAACCGCGGTGCCTATGGGTTTCCGGTCCTCCACTGACGCGAGATGTCCTCGAGCGACTTTCCTTTGGTTTCGGGAACGTAACCGACTACGAATATGAAGGCTGCCACACCCATCGCCGCATAGAGGAACCAGAGCGATGGACCCATCATCGCCTGCAGAACCGGGAACGAAAGGCTGACCAGAAAGTTTGCCGTCCAGTTGGCGGCGGTCGAGACTCCGGCAGCTCGGGCCCGCGCACGGTTCGGAAAGATTTCCGAGATCATCAGCCATACGACAGGCCCCAGCGAGAAGGCGAAGCAGACGATGTACAGTCCAATGCATCCTACGGTAATTGGCGCGAGGGTCTGCGGATCAATTCCGATCGTTGAAGCGAAGCGTTGTGCAAAGCCGAGCGCGGCCAGACTTAGGGTCATCCCGGTGAGACCGGCCAGGAGTAGCGGCTTTCTGCCAACCCGATCGACCAGCCAGATAGCGATAAGCGTGGAGAGCACGTTAACCACGCCGATTCCCGCCGTCGCCGCCAATGCGGTGGTCGCGCTATCCAGGCCGGCCCGCTGAAAGATCTGAGGAGCGTAGTAAATAATGGTGTTGATTCCGGTCACCTGTTGGAAAACGGCGAGCCCGACGCCGACCAGCAGCGCGGGACGAAGTCCGGGCATCAGCAGTTCGCTCCACGCAGCCGGCCGATTGTGCTCGAGGTCCTCGTGGATTTCATGTACCTCCGTGTCGATTTCGTCTGGAGATCGCACGAGCGCAAGCGCTCGTCGCGCAGCTTCCTCTGCTCCCGTTTTCAGGAGCCAACGCGGCGACTCAGGCATCGCGATCATTCCGAGCACCAGCAGCGCGCCGGGGATAAATGCGAGACCGAGCATCCAGCGCCAGGCATGCTCAGGCGCCAAAGCACGATCGACAATGTAGGAGACCAGGATGCCGATCGTGATGGCCAGTTGAAAGAGCGATACCAGCTTGCCGCGATTGCGCGCCGGCGACAGCTCCGCGATATACATCGGCGCCGCTACCGACGTCAGTCCTATAGCGAGTCCTATGAGGACGCGACTCGCGATCAGAACGTCGACGTTGGGCGCGATCGCTGAGAAGATCGAACCTGCGATGAAGCTCAATCCGGCGGCGATGTTGGTCCAGCGTCTGCCGATTGTGTCGGAGGAGGTTCCTCCGACCAGCGCTCCGAACAACGCGCCAAAGGTCACGGCGCTGACCACGAGTCCCTGCTGGGCAGGACCAAGATGGAAGTCGGGAACGATGAACAACATCGCGCCCGCAATCACCCCGGTGTCGAAGCCAAACAAAAGGCCGCCTAACGCCGCGACGGCCGCTATCAACGTAATGTACAAAGTCACTCGCGATCGCCCAGCGGAGCCGAGCGGCGCATCCTTAACCGTCGAGCGAGCAATCGATTCGTCGGTGCGACCTGCCTCGGGCGTTCTGTCCAGATTGCTCATCGCTCTGATTTCTCCTAAGTCAAGAACCCCCGCGACGCACGAAGCTCATAAACAAATCCACGGTCGTTCCAACACCGTCTTCAGAACGAATCTGCTCGCCGAGAGCGGAAGCGCGTTGACGCATCGCGGTGTCTGATGTTGCTTGACGAATTGCGTCGGCGAGGAGATCGGCGGTGAGTTCGCGAAATGGAATCGGGCGAGGTCCAACTCCGAGCGCTTCAATCCTCCGCGCCCAATTCGGCTGGTCCGCAACAAATGGCGTGACGATCGAAGGGACTCCCGCCCGAAGACCGGCACCTGTCGTGCCCGCGCCTCCGTGGTGAACGACGGCGCTCATGCGCGGGAATAGCCAACTATGCGGAACGCTCTCAACACCGAATGCATACTCCGGCAGTTTGCGATCCTCGCCGATGCCCGCCCAGCCTGACAGCAGGACGCCGCGCTGGTGTGACAACTCCAGCGCCTTCAGTATCAGCTTCAGCGTGTCTTCGGCGCTGCCGCTTGGCATGCTGCCGAAGCCCACGTACACGGGAGGAGTTCCGCCTTCCAAAAAAGCGACGAGATCAGCCGGAGGCGTCCACCCCGGAGGTGGCTCGGAGAACCAGAATCCGGTGACGTGGATGCGGTCGGGCCAATCCGCGGGACGAGGTATCACGGTCGGACTGTAAGCGTAATAGAGCGGCGTCCGTTCCAGTTGCCTGGCGGAAGGTCCCCAGAACGGCACTCGTGGAAGGTCGAGCAGCTCACCCCGCATCTTATTGTCAAAATTCCGCGATACCTGCCAGATGAATTGTTCCGTGATTCGCCAAAGCAGCGAATTGATTGTCGTGCCGCGATCCTTTCCACCACCGATAAGAAAGCTCGGGAAGGAAGAGGTCCTTGTAAGCGGCATGAACATCGCGGCTGCAGAGGGGACACCGAGCTTCTGCGCGATACTGTAAAAGGGAATCCAGCTGCTCTTGTAGATGATCGCCTCGGCGCCCTCGACGGCGCGTATCGCACCGGTATCAAGCCCCTCCAGGAATGCTTTTCTCTGGTTCGAATCCGAGGCCTGCTTTACGATCATCCTGAACATGTTGCCGGATCCGATAGCCGTCGCCACCCCCTCACTCTTCAGTAACGACTTATATGGATTGCCCAGCGAAACGAACTCGATACCGTACGACGCCGCGAGGCCCGCGAAGTCCGGCCGCGCTGCGAGCTTGACGCTATGCCCCTGTTGTTTGAGCCGCGCGGCAAGGGAGACGAAAGGTTGAGTGTCGCCCATCGCCCCGATGGTCAGCAGCGTAATCTTCAATTTACGTCCACGAACGCGCGCCGCCTCTGAAAGAAAGACCCCGCGGCTGGACTTATACCATCGCTCCTTTTGCGTTTGGCCAGTTACGCAGTCTGGATGAACTCGACTGTGTTGCCGTCGGGATCGGCCACCATCGCGATGGTGACACCCGGACGGAACTCTGTGACCGGGACCGTCGGGCGGATGCCCTTGGCCTCGAGCTGCGCTATCAGTCCGCGAATATCGGGCACCGAGATCGTGAAGTAGCGGTAGCCGAGTCCGCCCGCCGGGCCACCCGGTGCGGGCTTCGCCGCCGGAGTCTTGTCGAGCTTCAGCAGTTTGATAACGGTGGTTCCGCATTTGAGGCGATACATACGGCCGCCGGGCAACGGCAGCTCGCCCTCCCATTCCAAACCGAGCACGTCGCGATAGAAGCTGACTGCAGCCTTCTCGTCCGTCACCACGATACCCAAATCGATCGAGTCTTTGCTTACCTGCACGACTTTTCTCCTCTCATGCGAGTTACGCGTTATATCTTGGCGGCCGGCCGGCGCGTGCTGGCCGCGCCAGTGCTGCCGCGGTTCAGTCCCACCTCTGGCATCTGAGCTTCCCGCGCCGCTCCAAAGCGCTGAAAGATGTCCGGACCGGCGGCGGTCAATCCACCATCCACTACCAATGCTTCTCCGGTGACGAATTCAGAATCATCGCTGGCCAGAAACAATGCGGCACCGGCGATGTGCTCGGGTCGTCCGTGCTCTGGCCACGGCTGGAATTGGTCGAGTCGCTTGGCGGCGGCAGCGGGATCTCCTCGATCGGTGAGCGCCGTAAGAACTCCGCCGGGACAGATCGCATTGACCCTGATGCGATCGGCAGCGAGCTGAAGCGCCGCCGCGCGGGTGAGATTGATGACCGCCGCTTTGGCCGCCGAATAAACCAACGGGCCGCCTCCGCCGCTCAGACCTGCGACCGAAGCTGTATTAATGATGGACCCGCCTCGGCCCAAACGCTTCATCGCACGGGCCGCGTGCTTGATGCCGAGGAAGACACCCTTGGCCAGCACGTCGAAGGTGTAGTCCCACTCTTCCACTTCGACGTCCCAGATAGGGCCGAGCGCTCCGCCGACGCCTGCGTTGTTGAACACGATATCGAGCCGGCCGAAATCGGAAACCGCCAGCGCGATCATCGCGGCGACGTCGGACTCTTTCGCGACATCGGTGCGAATGAAGCGGACCGGCTCGCGGAATCCGCGTTCGGCCGCCAGCGCCATCGTCTGCTTGCCCGTATCCTCGTTGTAATCGGCGATTACGACCGATGCGCCTTCATCAAGAAAGCGCAGCGTGGTCGCGCGGCCCATCCCGCTCGCACCGCCGGTGATAACCGCCACTTTGTTCTCGAGTCTCATGCTGGAACCTCGCTATGCAGTCCTCTCGCCATTGAGTTGTGTATCACCGGTGCCTCGAAGGGACCAAGTGAAACCGCAGAGGTCCGCGGATCGTCTAGAGACCGTCAACAAGTAGTGACGCGAAGGGGTGGATATGCGATCTATGATCGAATGGGCGGACGCGCACGCAAATGGAGATATTGAGCCATGCCTGACACTCCTGAAAATTGGAATATGCCCGCAGGAGCGGAGGCTCCCGCCGGCATCTACGTGGTACAGCACAGCAATCCATCGCACGCGTCACCGCATCAGATATACATCAGCGAGCCTATGATTTTACCGAAGTGCAGCGGCTGCGACGGCGTGCGGTTCAGCTTCCAGCGGTTTGTTACCCAACGAATCGAAGACTGCGAATTTTTCCGTGCCAGAGAAGCTGGCCAGTCCAGCTGAGAGCGCCAGCCCCAATGCGCGCGCCCCGTCTGCCTGACTGCGACAGGGACAACGAGTAGGGATTGCTCATAAACCGAGCTTCGCCTTTAAGTGCTGATATGCGAGCGCCTGGCCGGCTTCGTTGTACTCGAGGCAGCCCTGAAAATATTTCTGATTGATCGTTCCATCGGGCAGCGAAAAATCGGTCGTCATGTCGATGTAGTTATTCGGATAGTTCGCCTTCACCCAGGAGTAGACCTTCCGAATCGTAGCCGTGAGCGAGGTCCTGGGAGCGCATTCGCACGGCTGCGGCGTCTGCACAAAGATAGTCACGCCATTGGCTCGCGCTAAGTCGGTAATCATCCGAAGGTCGGTCTCCATCTGCGACGCGGTGCAACCCGGCACCCTGAGGCTGTCGCAAGTAGCTCGCAGGGAGATAATCGTTACCTTTGGATGATGAGTTAAGACACCGGTGATATTCGTCGCCGCAAATGGACCCGTGTTGCCGCATTTGGAATCGGGCGCGCCGACGGGCGTGAAGTTCCCGACGAACCCTCCTGCGCCGTGGCCGGCGTTATTGTAACCGCCCGAACCATTGCCCAAACTCTTAAGATACTCAATGTACCGGTCTATATAGCTATTTTTCGCCGCATCGTTCGAAGCGCCAAAGTTGGTGAAGTACACAGGACCCGCGCCGTCTCGGCCCCCATTCACAGGCTGCGCGGACAGCGTGAAGGCCCAGAGGAGCAAGAGTGTGATCGGCAGCAGTCGTCGTTTCATAACGGCGCCAGAATGCCATATGTTCGGCGCGCCTGCACTAGCTGAAGGCGATTGCCGCCGCTCGTCGATTCGTGGCATTAGTCCGGTATCCGATGAGCACCTCAAACGAATCGAGAGTTGAGCCCAAGCGCCGCATCCAGTTCGCTTTCACCGACGAGCAGGAGCAGTTCCGATCGGCAGTTCGGCGATTTCTGAAAGACCGATCGCCAACGACCGAGGTTCGGCGCCTGATGGCCACTGCCGCCGGTTACGATCCCGCGGTGTGGCGCCAGTTGAGCGAAGATCTGGCACTGCCCGGCATCCATATACCCGAGCAATATGGCGGCGCGGGGTTTGGCATCGTCGAGCTTTGCATCGTCACGGAGGAGCTCGGTCGCGCGCTGCTTTGCGCGCCCTATTTCTCCACCGCCGTGCTGGCAGCCAACGCCATTTTGAATTCCGGGACCGAGGCGCAGAAATCGGCGCTGCTGCCGGACATCGCAAAAGGCGCGCGGCTGGCAACGCTCGCGGTCACCGAGCCTGACGGAAATTGGGATCCGGGGAGTATCAAGCTCGTCGCTACGCTCGAGGCCGACGGCTACCGTCTCGACGGAGCGAAAAGTTACGTCGTCGATGGCCACATCGCGGATCTGCTGATCGTGGCTGCGCGCCTCCCGAAGACCGGCGGCCGCGATGGGTTGGCGCTATTCACGCTCGGCGCGACGAGCGGCGGCGTGGAACGGCGCCCGCTTGAATCGATGGATCCGACTCGCAAGCTCGCGCGCATCGACTTTCGCGGCGCACATGCGAACCTGCTGGGCAGCCTCGATGACGGCGCGAATGCAATCCTTCGTACTCTCGATCAGGCGGCTATCGCGCTCGCCAATGAGATGGTGGGCGGCGCCCAGATGCTGCTCGAATCGGCGGTAGATTACGCGAAGCTGCGGGTGCAGTTCGGACGAACGATAGGATCGTTCCAGGCTATCAAGCACAAGCTCGCCGATATGCTGCTCGACGTCGAGCTGGCCAAGTCTTCGGCCTACTACGCCGCCCAGGCCGCCGCGGTGAACGATCCGGAATGGCCGGCGCTTGCCAGCCTGGCGAAAGCTTCCGCGTCGGAAACGTACCTGCATACGGCGATCGAATGTATCCAGATTCACGGCGGCATCGGCTTCACCTGGGACAACGATACGCATCTGTGGTTCAAGCGCGCGAAAAGCTCGGAGGTATTTCTCGGTCTGCCAAGTTACCACCGGGAACTCTTGATGCAGCGTTGGGGAGTTTGAGCGATGAGCAAAGTCAGCGAAGCCGAGGTGCGGGCTGAAGTACGCGAATGGCTGGCGGCCAACTGGGATCCGGAAATGTCGCTGGTCGAATGGCGCAGCAAGCTCGCCGATTCCGGATGGGGCATGCCGCAATGGCCGCGTGAATGGTACGGCCGTGACTTGCCGCATGGGCTGGTGCGTGCGGTGGAAGAGGAGTTTGCCAACGTTGGCGCCGTCGGCGCGGCCAAGTCCGGAGTGCGATTACTGGCGGCGGCCACGCTGCTCGAGCACGGATCGGATCTGCAGAAAAAGAAATTGCTGCGCCGGATTCTCACTGGCGAAGATACCTGGTGCCAGTTCTTCAGTGAGCCGGGCAGCGGCTCGGACCTGGCAGGCGCCACCACGCGCGCGGATCTGAAGGGCGACTTCTGGATCGTCAACGGGCAGAAGGTGTGGACTACGAGCGCGCATCATGCCGACCACGGCCTGTTGCTCGCCCGCACCGATTGGGACGCGCCCAAGCACGAGGGGCTCTCGTACTTCGTGATCGACGTCAAGCAGCCCGGCGTCGACGTGCAGCCGCTCAAGCAGATGAATGGCCACGCGTCTTTCAACCAGGTGTTCTTCACCGACGCGAAAGTCCCGCAGGAGAACCTGGTCGGCCGCGTCGGCGAGGGCTGGAAGGTGGCGATGACGACTCTCGCCCACGAGCGCCGCGGCGTCGACGCGATGAGCGCGTTGCCGCGGAGCGGATCACCCAAGGGCCGAATCTATGCTGAAGAGCGCGCCGAAACCGAAAAAGCGAATCAGCCCTACACGTGGTATCCGCAGCGCGCCGGCCGGGTGGATCTCATCATCGACCGAGCCAAAGAGACCGGCGCAAATAAAGATCCTTACGTGCGCCAGGAGATTGCCAAGCTGCTGATCCTGGCCAAATCCGCCGACTGGACCGCGCGTCGCGCGCGCGCCGCTCAGCAACAGGGACGCCCGCAAGGTCCCGAGGGCTCATTGGGAAAGCTCGCGGGCAGCCACGTAGCGCGAGCGTGCTCGCGCGTGCATACGCTGATAACAGGCACCGACGCGATGCTCACTGGACGTGAAAGCCCGCGCGACGGGATCATCGCCGAGATTCTCGTCTCGGTACCGGCGGTCTCGATCGCCGGTGGCACCGACGAGATCCAACGCAACATCATCGCCGAGCGCGTGCTCGACCTGCCCAAAGAGCCGCGGTTCGACACCGGCCCATTTCGGGATGTGCGCAAGAATTAGTCCGGCTCGGCGGTCTCAATAACCTTCACCTGATCCTCCTCGGCGCACTCGCAGGTCTGCGATTTGCGACCGACGCGATGCTCGACGCGCTCGTTTCGACTCTTTCGGTTACCGTGATAACTGATCGCGAATTGCTCAGGGCGAATCACGGCGCCTACAGTCAGGTTCCTAACCCATCTGCCTGCACACTTGAATCGGATCCGAATGCAGAGAGCATCGTTTCGGGCCGACCAGTCTCTTGACACTTAACAAGAGGAAAGCGAAATGCGGATTCCATTGATAATATTGACGTTGGTGCTGTTTTCTTCGAGCGCGTTCGCCAATTGCGTCACTAACGAGCGTGGCCGGGTCGTGTGCAGCAATGGATCAGGAGGCCGGGGGTTATAACGCCAACACTGGTCATGCCTGGAAGTCATCGAGGAACCAGAATGGGGTCGCTACGACGCAGACGAGTGCAGGAGGAAAGGCCAAGACCAAAAACGGTAAGGGCGTGTTTCACACCGCTAATGGCAAAGACTGTTACAAGACCGCAAACAACTACGGCTGCAATTGACGTACGCGATTTAGAGGCGGTCGCAATGCGGCCAACTACTCGGGGCCGGGTTTTTCGGCATTTTATTTCTTTTGTTGCGGCCGTCGTTTTGGGGTGCGGTTACACGACGGCCGGCGCAGTGCCACCCAGTGGGCCGGTAACAGTTGTTTCACCCACGCTTGCCAGATCCCGCAATGCGCCTCTCGCGCAGTCGGAAGACAGAACGCGCGACAAACGTGCTCTCGGCTTTGTTCTAGCTATCGCCGTTCAGCTTCAATCGGGAAGTCGGTAGGAAAACCGCCCCGCACTCAAAAGGGATAAGTAGGACCTCTTCCTTAAACCGGATGGCGGACGCCGGTGGCCAGACCCATCCTTTCCAATACGAGTACCAGCAGATAGCCGACATCCGGCTGTCGCCAGCTTCGGCCTATCCGCGCGGACGACGGCGAGCTGTGATGGTTGCGATGCCAGTTCTCGCCTAGCATCAGGATCGGGAAACCCACCCACCACACATTGCGCGAGGAGTCTTCTCCCGGCGTATCGAACCCAGTGTGACAAACACTATTAACCAAACTGTTGGCATGAATCGTAAATGCGAGGCGTATCGCGCCCAGCCAGAAGAATTCGCGCAGACCTAGAAAGGCGCCGCCGAAGAACGCCAGCATAAGCATCGGCAGCATCAGCCAATCCCATACTCTCAGCGAGAATCCACTGAGGTCCGCACTATACTTTGCCGGAACCGGCGTCGACGGTAGCCAGTACCATGCGATGTGCGCAGTCCATAGCCCGTACCACGCCGGACTCGACGGATCTTCGGGCGAGTCGGCCTTGGCATGGTGATAACGGTGATTAGGTATCCAGGCTCGCGGCGGTGTCACGCCGGTAAGCATCGCGAAGAAGATCAATATCGATTGAACGACTGGATTCAGCTTCATCGATCGGTGCGCGATCGCGCGATGATAAGCGAGCGTCGCGCCCAGTCCGCCGAGGAACAAGAGCGTCAAGGATGCGATGAACACTCGCCACCCGGGCAGCGGGCAAATCACCAGACCTATCACCGCAGTGACGTGAAGGATGAGCAGCCAGGCGAACACCAGCGCTCCCTTGAACTCGCGCGGCCACATCATGCGGCTGTAGGTCGAAGGGTTGCGGCGCCGCGACTCGTTCAGTTCTTTAAATGATGCTTGTGCCAAGGGCATGACTCAGCCTCGCAGACGCGCGCTCGCGTCAGTTGGACCGGGCGCGGCGTACGCGGAGACGACCGGATCGTAGTTAGCGAGAAATCTCAAGGCCCTGAGTCCTGGAAGGAAAAAGTATCCTCCCCCCTTCATCGTGACAAATCGCGGCAGTCCCTGGATGTGACAGTTGAGCGGCATTCCCTGGACTGTGAATTGATAGGTTCCATCGTTGTCGCCGATGACTGGGTCCTTGTCGTTATCGAGACCGTTAAATTGCGGATTGTTCAGCCAGGTGTACTGGATGAACTCGAATTGGCGCAGTAGGTCTGCGTTAAGCGCGATGAAGCAGAGACCTTGATCCTGGATTCCCGGTTTGCCGCCTTCGCTATCAATCGGTGTTAGATATTTTCGCCCGCGCCGGATGATCCGATGGCGATTGGACGTGGCGAGCGATTGTGACGGCCAGTTTGGCAGCGAATCGCGCGGATTGGCGCGCCGAATGTGCGCTCCGATCGGACATGCTAGGCCGTCGGGGTCGGTCGGAGTGTATAGAAAATCGTTCACCGGTTCGGCGCCGGGGTTGTCAGGCGCGAGCACCAGCGGCGCGCCGCTGCGCCATCGCCCGATAAGTCTCGCGGCGAGCAGTTCACGACGCTGTGGATTCGCGCCGGACTGGAGATCGATGTAATCCCAAAACCCGTTCACATTTTGCGAGAGCTTTCGAAACACGAGGTAGGTGCCATTGAGTCCGAACGCTCGTCGATCGTTCGGATAGTCCGGATGAGCGGCGAGATAGCCCCCGGGATCATACCAATTGTCGATGCTTGCGATAGTTGATTTCAGCCCCTTACCGTCCTTGTAGCCCAACACGAATTCGCCGGTCTTGATCAAGTCGCGCTGCTTCGACGACTTACCTGCCAAGTCCTTCGACCGACGGCTGCGAAATTCCGTCACGAAAGCCGAACGGCTCAGTTAGATCATCGCGATCGTGACTAGCATCTTGCCGGTAAACCAGCTCGAGGCCAATATTCGCCGCGACAATAGGATAGAGTTCGCACGCGCGGGCAAAGTTCCTAACGCTATCTTCGCTATCGCCATACAGCAGGGCGAGTAGGTGGAGCGGCCTTTCGCGCTCGGTCGCAATTGACCCGAACTCCCACTTCTCCTGATCGCTGGGACCGTTGTCACCAAGTATTATGCGCAGCTTCCGGCCGAGTCATCCCGGCCTCGAATTCGTGTGAGAAGCCGCAGATCAGATCGCCGGCGATTCCCATCGCCTCGATTCCTTTGAAAGTCAGCGCGAGGTTGAGACAGTTGGCGGGTTTGTGTTTTCCGGGATACTCCGCAGTAGTGACCTTATCGACGACCTTGGCCAGCCACGCTCGAGCCTTCACGCGATCGACAACTCGAAGAAAGAGGAACCGCGCGTAGTTGAGGTGATTGTATCCGCTCGCCAGCATGCCCTGGATATCTTTGCGATCGACCTTCTCAGACATTACACCCCACCTCCGATATGCGCTAAGCCTTTAGCTTTCGCGCCAGCGCGTCGCGTAGCTCCAGGTAGCGGATCAAATTCTGAACCGTATTGTCGCCATAGGGCCGATGAAAAAAATAGGCCGGCTGAAATTCCTCGACGACATGGGCCTGGAACTGCTGGATAAGCCTGGCGCCCTGCCAGAGCATGAAGCGCGTGGGCGGAAAGCGCTCAGTGTTGCCCCACACGCCGTTCAGGTGCGGCGGATCGGAAAAGTCGTCGATATAACTCGACCAACTCCCGTCGTAGTTGGTGAGAAACAGCACGTGCCGATTGTTGTCGATCAGACTCCAGCGCGCGAAGTGAATCGTCGTAATCGTATCGAGATGGCCCAGGAGAAACACCTTGTTGGCCAGAATGTTCGTAAGCAACAAACCCAATCGGATCATAATCGCGCGAAAGCGGCTGGGCTTGACCGTCGCCAGCGTGCACATATGATTCTGCCGTCCCAGGTTCATATACTCATACACTTGTGGATTGACTGGATATTTGCGCTTAAAGGTGATCCCCGATTCCAGCCATTCGTAGAAGCGAGTGATCAAGAGAAGGATCGGCAAAAACACAATCGCCAGTGGAATTGCAACGACACTCAGTAGCACTGCGTTAAGCCGGAAGCGCCATTTAAGTTGGCGTTGTGACACCGGCGAGAGGAACGGCTTGGGAGTGGTAGTGGGTTTTCTGAAGTGCGCAACGAGTTCGTCCCACACGTCGTCAAAGCTGAGTTTGGAAGTACCTGGTTTGTTGCAGAGCGACTCGAGATAAGCGCTCGCGGCTTTATAGACCTCAATCGCGTTGTCGATGTCGACTCGCGAACGCCCCGGCAGCGCGACATAGAACGCAGTCGATGGGACCGAATTCTTGATAAGATATTTTTTGAACTCATCCCGCTTCGTGACAGCGCTGGCGGCCAGATATCCTTTGCAGTGCCCGTATATGTTATCGAGGTCCGCGCCCGCGAGTTTAATCAACTCATCGAGATGCGCGTCCAGATCACCGTCGTAGTTGGTCTCGAATACCAGCCGCGTCGGGATGCCGTCGATTTCGGGAATTATCACGAACGCGGCGTAGTGCAGGAGTTGCGCTGGTCGGAACGGATCTCTCGATTGCGCCGCGAGCAGCACGCCCCGCAGCGCGCCCGCGCTGAGCGGGATCGATTTCTGTCATCACCGTCAATCCGGCCTGGTTCATCGTGGCTGACCGATCAGCTCCGTCGTCCCGCAAACGTGAGGCGCGGGTCGAGCTAATGAACCATCCGGACCGGATTTTCCGACTGCCTGAGCGCCGAGTAAGCGCCGTACAAGATGAGGCACACGCCGATAAGGGCGCCCACCGCCGTCACGGCGAGGGCTGCGTCGTAGGGATACTCTGCCGGCGGCTTTTTGATATCGCTACCAATTCGCAACGCGATGCCCCACACCACTTGGGCTACTACGAACGAATAGGCGCTGACGACCAGCGACCAGACGAGAGCGGAGGCACTGCGGTCGGACAACGATAGCTGCGGCAGTCCGCCCGCGATTGCGATCATCCAAATACCGGTGGCAAGCGGAATCAGGTGAGATTGCCGGAAGAACAATCTCATATCGCTAGTCATAGGATAGTGCCTCGAGATAGCGAACCCGGGAAATCCTACGAACATACCTATCAACATCACGATCGCCCCGTGCAAGATGAGCCACAATGCAGCGCGACGCGCCATCGTCTGACCTCCCTTTCCAGGACTCCCCACGCGCAACCTAGCCGCCGATCTCTTTCGCCTCGATCAGATCGCGAGTATCAAAGCCTTCGGTGAATTCTTTCAACAGCGGGGCCACGACGCCGCGCGCTTCGTCCTTGCGGCCTTGTGCGGCGAGCAATCTGCCGAGGCTGGTGCTGGAGCGCAGTGCCAACGTTCGCGCTCCGAGACGATTCGCAACCGCGATACTTTCTCGAAAGCTTGCCTCGGCCAACTCAACGGCGGACTGACGCGCCTGAAATTCGCCTCGCAGCCAGAGGAGATGAGGCAGGTCGATCAACTGGTCTCCCATGGCGGAAATTCCTTCTTCCACCGTCGCCAACGCCTCAGCCATCTCGCCGCTTTGCGCAATTGCCTCGGCCAAAAAGCCGAGGAACGCACCGATACTGAGGCCATAGCCCTCAGCCTTGAAGCTGGCCAATCCAGCGCGCGCGGACGCGATACCTTCCTCGCAATGGCCCTGCTGAGCCAGCGCCCAGCCGCGAAGCATCCTGAAGATGTGCAAGAACAGCGCGAGCGATTGGTCCTGGGCTTGTTCAATCCCGAGCTCGGCTATTTTCTGGCACGCAACCGGATTGCGCAGCATGACGTTCAGATGGCTGGCGAAATAACGCGTGTGCGCGAGCGCGAACGGCTTGCGCAACCGTTCAGCCAGCGCGATTGCCTCCCTGCTCCGCGCCCGCGCCGTATCGATCATGCCTAGCTGCCATTGCGTCAAAGCCATGTAGCTCTGGGCCTCGAGCCCCGTCTCCTGAGGCATCTCGCGATGGTCCTCCTCGCGGTACATCGCGATCGCCTGTCCGAGATATTCGCGAGCCATCTCGAGCTCGCCCCCGTGATACCTCGAACATCCCTGGAAGTGGCAGGCGAACGAGAGCGCGGTTTGCTTTTGTTGGGATCGTTCCGCCAGATCACGGATTCGATCGGCGAATGTCTGTGCGACTTTGATCTCGCCGCGCAGGAGTGGCTGGGCAAACTGTCCCGCATACGCCAACACGACCTGCAGTGGCTCGCCGAGCTGCTCGCCCAAGGCAGCAGCGCGATCGTAGGTCGCGGAGGTTTCTCTGAACGTATAGCCGCGCGTCGTGATGTAAGTCTGGCCGAGCCCGAGTTGCAGCTCGAGTTCCTGCAGACTGCGGGCAGGCGTTTGCGCCGTCGTCCCGAGCACGTCGAGCGCCCGTCGATACAACTCCTCCGCCTCGGTCAGCGCACCCTGCTGCAGCGCGCGGCGCGCCGCCATCGCGGCATACCGCGCCGTTTTGGCGCCGTCAGCCGCCGTGCCCGCCTGGAAAAGGTGATGAACCAGGTCGCCAACTCTTTCCTCGGGCGAGTCGGCGAACACGCGCTCGATCGCATCTGCGATGTCGAGATGGAGCCTCTGACGCCGGGCCACGGATAGTCGCGTCAGCACTGCCTGGCGAACCAATTCGTGCGAAAACTGGAACCTCGCGTGAGGATATTCGAGGGTCGAAGAAATCAATCCAGCGCCTTCCGCTTCCTCGAGAAAGTCGAGCAGCGAATCCGCGTCGGCCCGCATCGACGCACCCAGCAGGTCGAAGGTGAACGAGCGTCCTATCACGGCGGCCGTGCCGAGTGCTTTCAGAGTGTCATCGCCAAGGCGGGCGAGGCGCCTGCCGACCACCAGGCGGAGGCTTTGCGGCACCCCGACGTCGCCCAGCTTCAGGTCGCGGCGAAACTCTCCGCTGGAATCGAGCAACTGGCCCTGTTCGTGTAAATGTTTGAACAGCTCCTCGACGAAAAACGGATTCCCTTCGGTGCCGGCATAGAAAAAGCGCACCACCTCCGCGGGCGGCTCTCGTCCGCTCAGTGCGTGCAACATCTCGGCGACCGAAGGTTCCGAGAGCCCGGCGAGCGTGATGCGCTCGACCAGATGGTTGCGGATCAACTCGTCCAGTGCGCGGTTCAACTGGTCGCCCGGCTGGACCTCGAAGTCGCGCACCGTCGCGACGATCATCACCGGCAGTTCCCGGATGTACGGCGCAAGATGGTTCAGCAGCAGCAACGATCCGTCGTCCGCCCATTGCAGATCGTCGAGCAGGAACAATGACGGAGTATTGCGCGCGATGCGCGTGATCATCTCAGTGACCGCGCCAAACAGGACGCGCCGCGATTGCTCCGGCGGCAGTTCGGCCGGCGCCGGAATATCGGGAAACGCGCGGCGCAGTTGCGGCACCAGTCGCGCAATCTCGGCCGCGTCGCTGCCGAGCGCGTCGCGAAACGTCGCCGCCCAGTCGCGCTGTGCGAGCGCAGCTTCCAGAATTTCGACGAACGGAATGAACGGCACCGGTTCGTCGCGATCGTAGCAGGCGCCCACGAACGTCAGCATCGTCCGCCGCGAAGCTTCGGCTGCGATCTCCGCCGCGATTCGCGTCTTGCCCACGCCCGCAGTGCCCGAGATGACGACTATCTTGCCCTGGCCGCGCTCAGCCTGGTCCAGCGCACGCAGCAGCGTCGCGCGTTCGGCGTCGCGGCCGATGAAGGCGGTACCCTCGATGTAGCCGCGGAGAAAACTCGTGTCGCGGCTCGGCACGATCGGCTCCGGGACCGGAACCGAAACCTCGCGCACGACGGCAGATCCGTTGGTTGCGAACTGCCAGACGACCGGACGATCCTTGTCTGGCAGGTATGAGCAGAACGAGCCGGTCCGGATGGTGTGATCGAGCAGCTCGCCAAGCCCGGCGTGCTGCTCGGAGATCTTCTGGACTGCGCCCTTGATCGCGCGCGTGACGTTCAGCCGGGCGCGCTCGGCATTGGAACCGGTGTGACGATCGCGGCCGCCCAATCCGATCGAACGCTCGAGCTCGCGCGCGACGAAATCAATCTCGGTCTCGAGCTGATCCGCCCGTTCATGATTGCCGCGCTCCCGCTGCTCCTCGAGCTCCTCGCTCAGTTCTTGCAGCCGTCGCTTGTATTCGCGCTTCGCTTGAGCGTCAAGGATCTCGCCCGCATCGCCGGTCAGACCAGCCCGAACCGTAACGCCTACCGGCAATGCCTCTTCACGGCCAACGATCGTTTCGGGCGTATTCGGATCTCCACCGGCACTGCCCAACAGATCAAATGCGTGAAACTCCTGGCCGGGATGCTGCAGCAGTCGTCGAATGTAGCCAAGGCCCTTTAAATCCCTGATCGGGAAGCTGGATGCCCCCAGGCCAACGGTCCAGTATTCTCCCTTGATGGCGAAGACGCCGTTTTGCGCAGGCGAATCTCCAACCGAATTGGATCTTCCTTTGCGCAGCGCCGATTCTTTGTCCCCAACCACTGGTGACCCTCAAGAGTCGCAGATTGCCAGTATAGATGTACGTTTAATATTTTCGGGGAAAGTCTGGACAACCGGCTTTCGAACGACTTCTGGTAGGCCTCGAAGGTAGCACTCAGTCAAGCTAGTGTAAATCCAGCTCTCGTCGCCGTAGCTTAATTCAAGTCGACCGCTCGAGCAGGAGACTTATAAATGTCACTGAAAGTCGTCGGAGCAGGATTCGGACGAACCGGCACGCTCTCGCTAAAGATCGCGCTCGAAAGGATTGGCTTCGGGCCGTGCTATCACATGATGGAGGTCTTTCCGCGGCCGGATCACGTCGCGAGGTGGCATCGGCTCGCATTCGAGCAATCGATGGACTGGGATGAGATCTTCCGCGGCTTTCACGCGACCGTCGATTGGCCGGCCGCGCGATGGTGGCGCGAAATCGCCACTCACTTTCCGGATGCGAAGGTGCTGCTCTCGGTGCGCGATCCCGAAGCGTGGTACAAGAGCGTGACCGATACGATTTACCAGCCGATGAAGTCGCCTGCGCCCGACGGCGTGCCCGAGCTGGTCCGTCTTCAGTCGGAGATGGCCCGAAAGGCGATCCTCAGCGAGACGTTCGACAATCGCTTCGAAGACAAGGCTCACGCGATCGAAGTGTTCCAGAAGCACAATCAGGCAGTCCGCGACGCGATCGATCCTGCGCGCCTGCTCGTGTTCGACGTGCGCGAAGGATGGGGCCCGCTGTGCGCCTTCCTCGAAGTGCCTGTTCCCGACGAGCCCTTCCCGCGCCTCAACGACACCGCGACGTTTCAGGCAATGATGCGAATGAGAGAGTCGACGCAGAAGTAGACTAGCTGTCGCGTCTTGTTGTCGGCACGATACCGTCGCTGCCGCGACAACAAAATGTCGCTTGCACTCGGTCGTTAGTTACCTGCTCTCGCTCGAGCGAACTTACCGCGAGCTTCGTTGTTCCCGAGTGACGTCTCATGCTGATGCTGAGAACGGCATTCCTTTTGCTCCGCTTGCCGGTGATCGCATCGTCAGCAGAAAGGGACCCACCAAAATGAAAGCCACCGGCTACGCCGTCATAAATCGTAAGAACATCTATATTGCCATCTTTGTCTGCTCGCTCTTATTCGCAAAGGTTGCGCAGGCATGCACTGGCATCAGGCTGATCGCCGAAGACGGAAGCGTCGTCTGCGCGCGAACGCTGGAGTTCGGTATCGATCTCGACTCCAGCGTAATCATGGTGCCGCGAGGGTACCCGCGAACCGGCACTACGCCGCAGGGCGAGAATGGACTGCGATGGAACTCCAGGTATGCTTCCCTCGGCGCCAATGGCGTCGGGCTGCCGTTCATCTTCGACGGCGTCAACGAGAAGGGCCTGGCGGTCGGCTTGTTCTATTTTCCCACGACGGCAGGCTACGTGAAGTACAACGCGGATAAAGCCTCGAAGACCATCGCTCCGTGGGAACTCGGTTCATGGATTTTAGAAAATTTCGCGACAGTAGCGGAAGTCAAAGACCACATTGCAAGCGTCGAGGTCGCCGACGTCGAGTTCAAGCAATGGGGCTTCGTGCCGCCGGTGCACTATGTCGTTCATGACGCTTCAGGCAAGAGCATCGTGATCGAGTACGTCGATGGAAAACTGCACGTTCACGACAACCCGCTGGGCGTGATGACCAATTCGCCGACTTTCGACTGGCACATGACCAACCTTCGCAACTACGTGAACTTTTCGATGGTGAATAAACCGCCAATCGAAGTGGGCGACGTGAGGCTGACCGCACTCGGCCAGGGCACGGGAATGCTGGGTATGCCCGGAGACTTCACACCGCCGTCGCGCTTTGTTCGCGCCGTCGCGTACAGCACTTCGGTTCTACCTTCCAGGACCGGCGCAGAAGCAGTGCTCCAGGCATTTCACATCTTGAATAACTTCGACATTCCCGCAGGCGCGGCGCGCGAAGAGCATAAGGATGCGCATGGCAACATCGTGTCCGACCATACCATCTGGACGAGCGCATGCGACTTGAAGGCGAAGCGATTCTATTTCCGGACCTACGAGAACAGTCAGATTCGTTCGGTGGATCTGATGAAGATGCCGCTCGACGCTCAGGCGATCACGAGCATCTCGATGAAGGGGCCGGAGGCTATCAAGTCGCTTAATCCCTAGTTCAGAATCAGCCTACCGCCTTTTCTCTCTGCTTCGGTGATTCAAATTTCTTCAGGTAGGGCTCCATGTCGGGTGCGAACGCTGGATGCTTGCGCAACTTGTCGAAGTGGGCAAAGGCGCGTGGATATTCGGCGTTAACGCCTGCATGCAGAATCGGTTCGAGGCCTTTCTTCTGCAACTCGCCCGGCTCTCGCTTTTTCGTTGAAGAACAGCGCTAACTCGGCGACGAAGCAGATGTCCGCGATGGAGATACTTTCTCCGACCAGGAATTCCCGGGCGGGCGACAGCGCCTGGTTGATTCCCGCCAGGTAAACTGCGAACCCGTCGCGCATTCTTGCGTGAATCTCAGGCGAGACGCTGCCGTCGACCAGGGACAGCAGGTAGATTTGCGAGTCGCGCGCAAACACCAGGCTCGCGTCGAGGAAGCTGTCGATGCGCGACGCTTCGTAGGCGTCGCGGCCGTACAGTGGGAATCGACTTTCACCGAGGCGAGCTACGGCGCGCATGATGCTGTTGGATTCGAAAATTCCGGTCTTGCCATCCGCGCTGAAAGCGGCGGGAACGGTTCCGAACGGGTGCGCCGCCATGAACGCGTCGGTCTTGTGAAGCGTACCGGTGAATCCGACCTTGCCGGTCCTCGCGTCCGCGGACGTTGGCTCGCTGGCTGAGAGCGGTCTCGCGTCAAAGTCCCATAGCCATGATCGTAACTCTTTAGGCGAGCTTCCTCTTACCTCGACCTCGACGCCGGATAGACGCGCGGCGATGGTAGCTTTCCAGATGCGAGGGTTTGGCAGGTAGGAAAAAATTCTCAGGTCACTCATGAGTTGCCTCCCCCCGTCAGCTACCAGGTTTCGCGAAAGGGTCTGACCTCGACATTGAATGACCAGGCGCAACGCTCCTGATGGGCGACGTGCCATACTTCGTCGGCGATTGCGGCCGGTGTAATAAAGAAATCCTGCGGAGCGTCGGGAAAGCGCTTGCGCGTCCACTCCAGGTCGATAACCGCATCTATCAACACGTAGGCGACATGCACACCTTTCGGACCTAGCTCGCGGGCCATCGATTCGGCGAGAATCCTTTGCGCGGCCTTGGTCGGCGCGAATCCCGCAAAGCTGGCTTTGCCACGGAGCGCCGACGTATTGCCGCTGGCGATGATGGCTCCTTCGCCGGCCGCGACCATCGCCGGTGCGAGGCGCCGCGCAAGATAGAGCAGCGCCATCGTATTCACCTGGAAGTTCTGGTTGAGCACTTTCGGATCGATTTCCATGAAGTTGCCGAAGGCGCCGCCGACCGCATTGTGGACTAACACCTTGGGCGCGCCGAGGTCGGCCCGTATCGCTTCGATAGTGGCGTCGAGCTGCGCTTCATTGGTGACGTCACATTGATATGCATGCGAGTTGGCGATTTCGCGCTCGAGCGATGCGAGCCGATCGCGATTGCGCGCGAGCATCGCGACCGCATAGCCGCCGCGGGCGAAGCGGCGTGCGATCGCCGCGCCGGTGCCGGGACCTACACCGGTCACGACCGCAACTGGATTCTTCTTATCCACCACTGGATTCCTTCTTCGATTGACTGTGAACGATCCGGCTGCTTTCGAGCCGCGAAAGTTCGGCTGTGTCGTAGCCCAGCTCTGCGAGAATAGCCGCGTTGTCCTCACCCAGCTGCGGAGCCATCTTGCGAACCGTGGCAGGCGTGCGATCGAAGCGCGCCGCCGGCCGCGGCATTCGCACCCTGCCGAGCGCCTCGCTTTCAAACTCCTGCAGGATGTGGTTCTCGCGGACTTGCTCGTTCTGCAGCAATTCAAATCGGCTGACGACCGGCGCCGACGGAACATCGTTGGCGAGCAGCCGCGGCAGAATTTCGTCGGCGCGCCACTTCTCCAACTCGGCCGAGGTTATCGTGCGGCGCTCGACGGCGTTGATCGATCGATCGCGCGCGTTCTTGAAGCGGGGATCATCGATGAGGTCCTCGCGCTTGAGCGATCGGCACATCCCGGCCCATTCGTCGTCCGACAGCGCAGCCGCGGTGATGTAGCGATCCTGCGTCGCGAACACGAGATCCGGACCCATCTCGCCGTCCGAAGGATCGGTCTCGTTACCGACAAAGGTCAGGCTCGGCATCGCCTCGGGCCACATGTAAGCGATCATCGTATCCAGCATCGAGAGCTGCACGTGCTGTCCTTCTCCCGATCGCTCGCGCGCGAACAGCGCCGACGTGATCGCCTGCGCCGCAGTCACGGCAGTCGTGTAGTCGGCTATGATCGTTCGCACCATCCTTGGACGGCCGGTATCTCTATCGCGCTGGATATCCGCCAGCCCTGACATGGCCTGGATAACAGGATCATAGGCGCGTTGGTTGGCGTAAGGACCGCTCGTTCCGTAGCCAGTGATCGATACGTAGACAATGTCGCGCCGAATAGCTCTTACTGCCGGCTCGCCAAGACCCATGCGGTCGGCGATTCCGGGACGAAAGTTATGAACCAATACTGCAGCCGTAGCTATCAGCTTCTTGACGATCTCAAGTCCGTCCGCAGACTTGAGATCGACCGCCAACGAGCGCTTGTTGCGGTTACAGCTTAAGAACGATGCGTTCATTCCATTGCGGCCGCGGCTGAAATGACGCATCAGGTCGCCATGCGGCGATTCGACCTTGATAACATCGGCGCCCTGATCAGCAAGCATCATGGTCGCGACCGGTCCCGCGACCATCGTCGTCAGATCGAGTACTCTCACTCCTTCCAGCGCGCCCGGCATATCCTTACTCCTCGCGACGAATTGGTTTCATGTTAGCCTCTCGGCGGAAAATTTCTTTCGAGAGCTTTCTGATACGCCGGCCGCATAGCAACTCGCGCGCGATACTCGTGCAAGGTGTCGGACAGCGGAATTCGTTCCGTTACTGCCCACTCCAGACACGTCATCAAAAGGATATCGGCGACACTGAACTGATCACCCATCACATACCGGCCAGACTTTCCAATCCGCGGCGCCATCGCTTCAGCATTCTCCATGAAGTAGCCCCTGGCAGCCTCGACCGCCTTAGGCGCTGCGCCGTAGATGTGCTCGAGTCCGGCATGTCGCCGCACCACGTAGAGGGAACCGGCGTCCAGCTCGGTCGCGATAAAGTAGCACCACTCGTTCAGTGCGGCGCGGCTCTGTGCATCGCGCGGCGCAGCCATTACTTCAGGATTGGCAAAGGTCTCACTCAAGTACTGAATAATCGCCGCGCTCTCGGTCAGCGTGAAAGATCCATGCTGCAGCACTGGAATCTTATGCCGCGGATTAAGCCGCATGAATTCGTCGGTCATGGTCTCGCCGGTGCGCGAACCAATCGCGTGAAACTCATACTCCAGCCCCAGCTCCAGCAGCATCCAATGCGGCCGCATGGTGCGGCTCGTCCCGACTCCCCACAGAGTTAGATCATTTTTCATAGTACAGGCAGCCGGCTTGGAATTTTTCCTTGACGTCGAGCTCACTTCACCTATTGATGACGCTCGTCATGTTTGGCATATTAATGACGCTCGTAATCATATGTGTCAAGGACTGATCGAAAAACGTTGAGGAGTTGGGATGCGGGTATCGAAGGAAAAGGCCGCGCACAATCGCGAACGAATCCTGACCTCGGCCGCGCGTCTGTTCCGCGAGCAGGGCATCGCAGGCACCGGCGTCGACGCCATCACCGATGACGCCGGCCTTACGCACGGCGGGCTGTACAGCCAGTTCGGATCGAAAGAGGCAATCGCGGCCGAGGCGATTCGCTTCGCGCTGGCGCGGGGCCAACGCGTCTGGCAGCGAGCGCTGGAACGCAACCCGGGCAAGGGTTCGATTCCCGCCATCGTCGAGAGCTACCTGTCGCGCGCCCATCGCGATGCGCCCGGTAACGGCTGCGTGGTTGCGGCGCTCGGCACCGACATCGCGCGTCAGCCGCGTCGCGTTCGCCAGGTTTTTACCAAACAGATTAAGGACGACCTGGAATTCCTGTCGCGGCTGATGCCGGAGGACGGCCGGCGCCCTTATGAGGACGCGATCGTCGCGTTCGCTTCCATGATCGGTGCGCTGATTCTCGCGCGTGCGGTAAGCGACGAAGAACTTTCAGATTTGATCTTGAAAAGTACGGCCAAGCGAGTTATCAAGCGCGCCAAGGTCCGCAAAGCCGCCCGCAGTTCCTGACCGGCCACGACGGCGTCGAGGAGGAATCGTTCGTGCAACACAGAAACGCAACGGCGGCAGTGATCGGAGCCGGTGATTATATCGGCGGCGCAATCGCAAAAAAATTCGCCGCCGAAGGCTTCACCGTCTTCGCGGGACGGCGTCAGGGCGACAAGCTGGCGCCGTTGGTCGCCGAGGTCGAAGCGAACGGCGGCAAAATCTCAGCGCGGTCGCTCGACGCGCGCAAGGAAGATGACCTGACCGCCTTCCTGCAGGACGCCGACAAGCACGCGCCGCTCGAGGTCTGCGTCTTCAACATCGGCGCCAACGTCAATTTTCCGTTGCTCGAAACCACCGACCGCCTGTTCCGCAAAGTCTGGGAGATGGCGTGCTACTCCGGCTTCGTGGCGGGCAGAGAGGCTGCGCGCCTGATGCTGCCGCGAGGCCGCGGAGCAATCTTCTTTACCGGCGCAACCGCCAGTGTGCGCGGCGGCGTCGGATACGCGGCGTTCGCGGCGGCGAAATTCGGGCTGCGCGGAGTTGCACAAAGCGCCGCGCGGGAACTCGGGCCGAAGAATATCCACGTCGCCCATCTGATCATCGATGCGGGCGTCGACACGGCCTGGGTGCGCGATCGAATCAAAGAACGAGAGGGGGAAGAGGCGATGAAGAACTTTGACGACGCGCGACTCATGCGGCCCGTCGCCGTGGCCGAAACGTACTGGCAGCTATATCAGCAGCCGCGCGACGCGTGGACCTTCGAGCAGGAAATCCGTCCCTTCGGAGAAAAATGGTGAAACCATGGTCAAGGTAGAATTTCATTTCGACTTCGGCAGTCCCAACGCCTATCTCAGCCACCTCGTGATTCCTGAAATTGAAAAGCGCACGGGAGTGAAGTTCGAATACGTGCCGGTGCTGCTCGGCGGTGTCTTCAAGGCGACCAACAATCGGTCGCCGGCGCAGAGCCTCGTGGGCATCAAGAACAAGCCCGAGTACGAGCGGATCGAGATGAATCGTTTCATCAAGCGTCACGGGATAACGCGGTTCAAGAGCAATCCATTTTTCCCCGTCAACACCTTGATGATGATGCGCGGAGCGATCGCCGCGCGGCAGCTCGGCGTGTTCGAGCGTTACGTCGACGAGATGTTTCGTAACATGTGGGGCGACCCCAAAAAGATGGACGACCCCAACATATTTCGCACAGCACTCGACGAGGCGGGGCTGCCCACCGCCAAAATCGTCGAGCTGATCGAAACTCAGCCGGTCAAAGACGAGCTGATCGCGAATACTCAGCGCTCGGTCGAGCGTGGCACCTTCGGCTCGCCGACCTTTTACGTCGGCGACGAGATCTTTTTCGGCAAGGACCGGCTGCGCGATGTCGAAGAACTGATCGCGGCATCGAAGTAGTCGCCTCGAAGATTTCCGCGCGAGCATGACGCTCGCTGCCTTTGCCCTAACCTGAATAAGGGTCTAGGCTCTGTCATCCCGGAGTCCCGGGCATGGGAGGCTGAACCATGGCTGGCGAATACGACGATCGCGATCTGTTCGACGACGAGCATCCTGGCCCGCAGGTGCTCGAGTCCGCATTGGCCAACACTGCGCTCAGCGAGGTGGTCTCGCAGCCGGCGCTGATAGTCACGCCGTCGACCACTCTCGCCGACACGATTCACCTGATGCAGCGCGAGCGGCGCGCCTGCGTGCTCGTGATGGAGGACGATCACCTCGCCGGCATCTTCACCGAGCGCGACATCCTGATGAAAGTGGCGGGCCAGCCGCTTGACCTGGTCCACACGCCCGTCTCGATGTCGATGACTGCCGATCCGTTCACGCTCCCGGCCGACGCCAACGTCGCGTTCGCGCTGAGCAAGATGGTGCTCGAGGGCTTCCGCCACATCCCGCTGGTCGACGACGTGGGCCGTCCGACGGCGGTAGTCTCGATGCGCAATCTCATCGAGTACCTCGGCGAGATTTATTCTCGCGAGCTGCTGACGATGCCGCCCGAACCGCATCAGCATCGATTCAAGAGTCGCGAAGGCGCCTGATCGCACCATCGTTCGCGAGTTCGCTTGACGCGGCGCATCGGCCGCGCTAATCCCGCCTGATGCGGTTGCGACACTTTCGAGCGCTGACTCTGCTCGTCTTCTTTGGCTTGGTGCTGTCGGGATGCAACGTCAACAAGCTTCCGACGCTCGACGAGCAGGTCAAGGCCGCATGGAGCGAGGTGCTGAATCAGTATCAGCGGCGCTCCGACCTGATTCCCAACCTGGTCGAGACCGTCAAGGGCTACGCCCATCAGGAGCAAACTGTTCTGACCCAGGTGGTCGAAGCGCGCGCGAAGGCGACTCAGATGCAACTGCCGGCGGACGTGCTGTCGAACCCACAGGCATTTCATCAGTTCGAGCAAAATCAGGCGCAGATTAGCGGCGCGCTCGGGCGATTGCTCGCGGTGGCGGAGGCCTATCCCTGATCTCAAGTCGAATCAGAATTTCCTCGCGCTTCAATCGCAGCTCGAGGGCACCGAGAATCGCATCGCGGTGGCGCGCCGCGATTACATTCTCGCGGTGCAGGACTACAACACGGCACTCAGAACCTATCCGCAGCGCTGGATAGCATCGATCCTCTACCCGGACCTCAAAATCCGCGAGACCTTCACGATCTCCGACCAAGCCCAACAGGTGCCCCAGGTAAAATTCTGATGCGCCTTCGCTGCGCATGGGCGGCAACGACACTTCTCTGTCTGCTGATCTTCGCGCCTTCGACTCTCGCCGCCGAGCCGAAATTTCCAACTCTCACCGGGCGTGTCGTCGATGACGCCGGCGTACTGAACGCCGCGACTCAAAGCCAGCTCACCGACATGCTCGCCGCGCATGAGCGCGCAACCGGCCAGCAGATCGTAGTCGTCACGCTCGACTCACTGCAGGGATTCACGATCGAGGACTTCGGCTACCAGCTCGGCCGCCATTGGGGCATCGGGCAGAAGGGCACCAACACCGGCGCGCTGCTCATTGTCGCGCCCAAGGAACACAAGGTTCGCATCGAGGTCGGTTACGGCCTCGAAGGCACGCTCACCGACGCGCAAAGCCGGATCATCATCGAGCAATCCATCCTGCCTTCGTTCCGCAGCGGCGACTTCAACGCCGGCATTCTCAACGGCACGCAAGCAATCATCCAGGTCCTGGGCGGCAATCCGCTCACGGAATCGCAGTCGCGGCCGGTTGCAAATTCGGCGGAGGTTCCGTGGGGGTTTCTCATCCTATGGTGCCTGTTCTTTTTTGGTCCGTGGGGAATTTTCATTTTTAATTGGTTGCGCCATCACAATGACCCGGTTTGGCAGGCGCAACATCGAATTGCGCTCGTCAGTCAGCGCGGCGGCGGCGAATGGTCGGGCGGATCTTCGAGCTGGGGCGGAGGAGGAGGCGGCGGCGGGGGATTCTCCGGTGGTGGTGGATCTTTCGGCGGCGGCGGCGCGTCCGGGAGTTGGTGACGATGGCAACTCCATTCACGCCCGCAAAGCACGAACCTTGTATTCGCTGGGCGTGGACGGCGCTCATCTTCTCGCTGATCTTCGCGTCGTCGACCCTTGCCGCCGGGCCAAATTTTCCAAAGCTCACCGGCCGGGTCGTCGATAACGCGAACATCCTGCGCGCTGACACTCGGCGCGAACTCACCGACATGCTGGCCGCTCACGAGCGCGCAACCGGCGATCAAGTCGTTGTGGTGACCGTCGCTTCATTACAGAGATATCCGATCGAGGAATACGGCTATGAGCTTGGCCGCGATTGGGGCATCGGGCAGAAAGGCAAGAATGATGGCGCGCTGCTCATCGTCGCGCCCAACGAGCACAAAGTTCGAATCGAGGTCGGTTACGGCCTCGAAGGACAACTCACCGACGCGAAGAGCCGCGCGATTATCGACAACTACATCCTGCCGAGCTTCAAGCGCGGAGATTTCAACTTCGGCGTCCTGGCCGGCGCCACCGAGATGGTTCGCGCGCTCGGCGGTAACCCTCCTGACGAAGGCAATCCGACAGAATGGTATGGCGACCTGGCGAAATCGCCAGCTCGAAAGTAACTCGGCGCCCGCAGGTTTTGGAAGTCTTTTCCACCCTCCGGACCGCAGGGCAGCGGCCGCACTGGCGTCCTTTTTCCTCATCCCATTCATTGGCACTCTGGTTCTTTTGTGGGCAGTCGGTTCATCAAGTAACAAGGTTCAGTGGGGCAGCAATCGGGGCTGGGATTCGGACGGCGGGTTCGGCGGAGGAGGCTCTTCATCTGGAGGAGGCGGCGGTGGAGATGGAGGCTTCTCTGGAGGAGGCGGATCTTTCGGCGGCGGCGGCGCGTCGGGAAGTTGGTGACAGTGAAGAATCCATTCACACCTGCAGAGCGCGAGCGCATTGATGCCGCGATGAAAACTGCCGGCGCTCGGACCAGCGCCGACTTCGCGCTGATAATCGTTCCGGTGAGCGACCGTTACACGCTCTATCCGCTCCTGTGGGCCGCGATCATCGCGCTCTCGGTGACGGGCATCGTCGCCCTGCTCCGCCCCGGATACTCAATCCAAACCGGCTTCATCATCAACGGCGCACTCTTCATTGCGCTGGCGCTTGCGCTCGACTGGATGCCTCTTCGGATGCGGCTCGTACCGGCCGAAGTGAAGCGTACGCATGCGCGCCAACTGGCGCATCGCGAATTTGCCGTCCGCATCGTCGCGCCGGGAACGCATCGCACCGGCGTGATGTTCTTCGTTTCCATTGGCGAGCGCTACGCGGAAATCCTGGCCGATCGCGACACTCACGCGCTCGCGCCAGACGCAATCTGGAACAAAATCGTCGATCGATTCCTCGACGCAGTGAAAGCTGGTCGCCTTGCCGACGGCGTCGTCGATGCGGTCGAGGCCTGCGGCGCCATCCTCGAGGAACATCACCCACCGCCCGTATCATAATCCTTCACGCGGCGCGTCTTCTGCTCGCCGGCGGTTGGCAATCCTGTTGTGCTAAGCGCGGCCACTTCCTAGGATTCCGAGCGCGGGGGGTTCACTCCGATCTGCAAGATTCGACAGCCGCGCTCGCTGACGCTCGCCATCGTGTCGGCGTTCCTTCTATGCATTGCCTCGGTCGCGCGCACCGCCGATGAAGACACGCTCGCGACCGAGTCTCCGCTCGTCAAGCTCGCGCTGGCGAAGTTTCACAGTCTCACCCGCGCCGAGCGCGCGCTACTCGAGTTCGCCGACAAGAGCAATATCGGACGCGCCAATTTCGCGATGGCCGGCACTAGCGCCGCGCCGCTGGATCCGAGCAACGACCCGAAGAACGCGGCCGCGTGGCCGCACGATCGCGACATCCGCGCGCAACTTATCCGATGGATGGCGGTCGACAACGAAGCGACGCTTCAAGTCGATCCGAATGGGGTTCGCGTGGTTGGAGCGCGAATAGTTGGCGGCCTCGACCTCGACTACGTGCGCGTTCCATTCGCGATGACGCTGGAGCGATGTTCAATTCCCGATGCGATGAGCCTGGTTTCCTCCGAGTTTCCCTCGCTTGACCTGAGCGGCAGCTACACCGGGCCGATCAACGGGGAGAACCTGATTACCCACAGCGACCTCAATTTCGGCAGCGCCGCGCTGAATCAGGGCGCCGCGCTGAATCAGGGCGGATTCAACGCGTCCGGTTTCGTCAACCTGCAGTTCGCGAAAATTGAGGGGTTGGCGATCTTCTCTGGAGGCCACTTCCGCTACTCCGAAAGCAATCCTTGGTGGACAAAGCCGCTGAGGATGGCCCTCAGTCTGAGCAACTCCGAGATCAAGGCCGACGTCGGACTGTCTTTGGGCTTCGAGTCCGACGGATGCGTGTTCATGCCAGAGAGCGTCATCGGCGGCGACGTGAATGGCTACGGCGGACGGTTCATCAACCCGGGCAATGACGCGCTTGATGGAAGCGGCTCGGTCATCAAGGGCGGAGTTGTCCTCGGGGGAAACCCGATGGGCTTTGGCGGCGACTTCACCGCGGACGGAATTGTGTCGTTCGCAGACGCGCGGGTTGGATCCATTTTTCTTGTCGAAGGGGCGAGGTTTGAAGGCAAGGCCACCGAACGCCACGGCTTTTCCGCCACAGGGCTTTTGGCGCCCGGCGAGTTCGTATGGCAGAACGTGACCCTTGAAAATGGCGCGATAGTGGATATATCGGGAGCACACCTCGGTGTCCTGTTAGATGACGAAAAAAGCTGGCCCGCTCCCGGTAACCTGCTGATCGACGGACTGACCTACGACACCCTCGGAGGATTCTCTTCGTTTGATCCTCAGTGGAAGTGGAGCAGTCCGGCCGATGCGTCGGCGAGGCTGCGATGGCTCGGGCTGCAAAACGGCTTCCATTCGCAGCCGTATCGTCAACTCGCACAGGTGCTTCGCAAAAACGGCGATGAGGCCGGCGCGACGGAAGTGCTGATCGCCCAGCAGGACGCGCGTTTTAGCAACTCCAACTTGCTTGGGCGGGTTTGGGCGCAGTTCCTCAAGATAACGATCGGCTATGGCCACAAGCCGTTGCGCACCATCCTTTGGTCACTAGCCGTGATTCTCACGGGATGGTTGATCGTCACGCTAGGTGCGAGAGCGGGCGTGATGCGCGCGACCTGGCCTGACTCTCCGCCCGCGTCGGAAGTGATTGCGTATGAGAAATTGCATCCGCTGCTCTACTCGCTCGACGTATTTCTGCCATTCGTAAACCTGCATCAGGAACACTATTGGTGGCCCGACGCGGAGCGCTCCGGAGACTGCACGATGTTCGGCGCGAAGCTGAGAATCAGCGGTGCCTTCCTGCGCTACTACTTATGGAGCCAGGTAATAGCAGGGTGGCTGTTGAGCGCAATCTTCGTAGCAGGCGTAACCGGCCTTATGAGAAATGACTGAACCGCCCGCCGTATCATAATCCTTGACGCGGCGCGTCTACCCGCGCTAATGCGCAACTATGCAAACGATACACGGTGCCGACGTTGAATGGGGCGAGGTTTCGGGCCATCGCTCGGGTGGAATCGACTTCAAGCGCCTGCTGCAAGGCACTCCCGGCGCGCCCGACAATTTCGAACTGAGCATCGTGCGAACGGCGGGCGACTACTTCACGCCGCGCCATCGCCACAACTTCGACCAGGTCCGTCTCTGCCTCGAAGGTGCGATGAACTACGCGCCCGGCAAGGACCTCAAGGCCGGCACCGTCGGCTATTTTCCCGAGGGGACATTTTACGGACCGCAATCCGACACCAGCACATCAATCGTGCTCTTGCTGCAGATGGGCGGGTCGGCCGGCTACGGCTTCATGAGCTATCAGCAGTTGAACGCGGGCTACCAGAAATTGTCCGACCTCGGCCGCTTCGACGGCGGCGTCTTCACGCGCTCCACTCCCGACGGCCGCGTGACGCGCAAAGACGGCTACGAGGCGATTTGGGAGCACATCAACGGACGCGCCGTCGAATATCCGCCGCCGCGTTACGAGGAGCCGATCGTCATTCATCCCGACGGCTTCGGCTGGATCGCGACGCGCGACCCCGGCTTCGAGTTGAAGCATATGGCCACCTTCGGCGAGCGCGCCGTGAACATCGGCGAGATCCGCGCCACCCGCGGCTCGCGTCACAAAGTCGACCGGCATCGCGCGCCGGAGTTGCTGTTCGTCGAGCGCGGTGCGATTCGCGACGTCACCTCCGGCGAGGTGCTCGATACTCACTCGGCCTTCCGCGTCGATCCCACCGACACGGGCCGCGAACTCGAAGTCGTGGAAGACTGCCTGTTGTTCTTCGTCCAGCTGCCGAAGTTCGACTCACAAACCGCGGCCGTCGCCGCTTGACGCTGGAGGCTTCACGATGGCATCGACGACCGCACTACCGCGCGCGCACGGCGCCCGCACTTCGAAGAGTCGTGACAAGAAGCCGGCTGGATTCCATCAGTCGTGGTACGCGATCGCGCGCTCGGACGAAGTCGGCGCCGGCGAAGTGATCGGGCGGGATTTCCTCGACGGCCGCGCCATCGCCTATCGCGGCGAGAATGGCCAGGCGGTCGTGATGAATGCGTACTGCCGCCATCTAGGCGCCGACCTCAGCATGGGCAAGGTCTTCGGCAACGACATCCGCTGTGCGTTCCACCATTGGCAGTACGGGCCCGATGGCGCATGCACGAAAATTCCGGCGTCCGAAAAAATCCCGAAGGCCGCCAGGATGTTCAAATATCCCACCGTTGAAAAATGGGGTTTGATTTGGGCCTTCAACGGCGCGACACCGCTGTTCGACGTTCCCGAATTTGTCGACTACGCCGAGCCGGATCTCGACCTCCGCACCGCCGAGGCCTTCGATCTGCCGGTCGAGCCGTGGGTGCCCTTCACCAACTCGATGGACTTTCAGCATCTGCGCGTGCTGCATGGGCTCAAGATCGAATGCGACCCCGACGCGATCGACGTCGGCGACTACCGCATCCAGTACGACGTGCGCTTCGAGGATCCCAACCTCGGCGTCTTCGATCAGCGCATCCGCGTGACCGGCACCAACACCATCGCGCTCGCCGGCCGCCTCAATGGCATGGCGATTCTCTCGATGGCGACCGGTACGCCGACGCCCGACGGCCGCACTCACGGATGGTCTGTCACCGCGACGCCGAAATCCGAGGGCAGCGACGCCGAGCGCGAGCAGCGCCTGCAGATCGGCGAAGCATTCTTCAAGCGCCTCATCGAGGAAGACACGCCTATCATGCAGACCATCCGCTTTCACGACGGCCTGCTAATCGACGCCGACCGCGCGCTCGCGCGCTTTCTGCAATACGTGCGGCGCTTCCCAACCGCGCGCCCAGCCGCTGACTAAGTGCGGGGGTGCTGAGATGAGAGCGTCGACTCGTTTTGCATTCGGGGCAATTCTAATTGCGCTGACGATCGCTTCGACCTCGTACTCGGCGGCGAAATGTCCGAACCGGTTCTTCAAGAAGGTTCCGGTCAAAGGCTTCGGCGACAGCCAGCCGAACGCGCAAACGGCCTACGACAACGACATGGCCAAGAAGATCGCGGCGGCGAAGCCGGACTGCGACAAGCTCGAATGCGAAGACAGCGACAGCGAAGCCTGCACCTTTCTGCACACGGAGAAAAAGAAGGCTGTCTGCACGCAACAGGGCGCGGGTTGGAAATGCACCGGATGGATGCGGCCCGGATGCTTCTGCCAGGAGCCGGACGAAGAGATCAAATGACGGAGCGCATCCCGTCAACTCGAAGGAGATAAATCATGGCGCGGCTGACCGGCAAGGTAGCGTTAATCGTCGGGGGCGGTGCGGACGGACCGGCGAAAGCGGGTGACAAGCTCTCGATCGGCAACGGCCGCGCCACCGCGATAGCATGCGCGCGCGAAGGCGCCGCCGTGATGGTCGCCGATCGCTCGCTCGAGCTCGCGCAGCAGACCGCGGCTGCAATCCGCGACGAAGGCGGCCGCGCCGACGCGGTCGCCGCCGACGTCAGCGTCGAGGATCAATGCCGCGGCGCAGTCGAAGCGACCACCCGCGCATTCTCGGCGCTTCATCTGCTCGTCAACAACGTCGGCATCGCGATTGGCGGCAACCTGCTCAAGACCTCCACCGAGCAGTTCGACAAGATGCTCGCGGTCAACCTGCGCAGCCACTTCCTGATGATGCGCTATGCGGTGCCGGAGATCGCGAAAGCCGGCGGTGGCGCGATCGTCAACGTGTCGTCGCTGGCCGCGATGCGCTCCAACTCGCAGATTTCCTACGAGGCGACCAAGGCCGCGCTGCTCGGGCTCTCACGCTCGGCCGCCGTCTCGCACGCGCGCGACAACATCCGCGTCAACACGATTCTGCCCGGGCTGATCGATTCCTCGATGGTGCGCCGTCTCGTCGGCGATCGCGAGAGCACGGTCGCGCCGCGAATCCCGATGCGCCGTCAAGGCACGCCGTGGGAAATCGCAAACGCAATCGTCTTCCTCCTCTCCGATGAAGCGTCCTACATCACCGGCACCGAATTGATCGTCGACGGCGGCCTCGCCGCCCGATGAACATGTGAAATTCTTTTCGCGGGTCCCCGAACAGCTTCGTTCGATCGGCCGGTTTCCGGTTTCGGTGGCTGTATCGGTGTTTGTCACCGTGCTGGTCAATCTTCGGATGTCCGCCCTGGTCACGAACGAAATCATCTTTGCCTCGGCCGCCGCGTTTCTAGCGGCACTGATCGCGACCCTTTGGTTTGAATCCCGCCGGCTCAGCGCCATCGCAGGCGTCGTCACCGGAGTCGTGATGGGGGCCTTGGCCGCATTGCTCCAATTTTCTCATGGCAACGCATTTGGGGATGACCTCGTCGCAGTTGGGGGCCTGATATTGGCGACTATGGTCGCCGCGCACTTTCGGCGCGACGCAAAAATCGAAGCGTTCTGGATGTTCGACCTACAGCTCGGTATCGCCGCGGCGATGGGACTGCTGGCCATGCTCATAGTTTGCAGCGGCCTTTCGCTTTTGCTTGGGAGCTGCCGCTACCTGTTCGATGTGACTATTCCGGATTCGACCTACGATCACATATGGGCAACCGGCGCGTGGCTGCTAGGACCTTTGTTCGCGTTAGCGATGATACCTACTGAAGTGGATGAGCCGTTTGTCGCCGGCGCCAAGCCCGACCTGATCGAGAAGTCCGTCTTCTACATTTTGAACTTCGCGCTCGCACCCCTGGCCCTCGTCTATGCGGTGATGCTCCACATTTATGCCGCCAAGATAGCAATCACGGCGAATATGCCTAAGGGCGAGATAGGATGGCTGGTGGTGACCTTCGCCGCTCTCGGCACTGCCACCTATATGATCGCGTATCCATGGCGCGACGTCGGATTTCGCCCAGTGCGATGGTTCATCCGGTCGTGGTTCTGGCTGATGGTTGTTCCCACCATCTTGCTGATCATCGCGGTCTGCCAACGGATCGCGCAGTATGGTGTGACGCCTGAGAGATACTTTCTGTGCCTGTTCGCGATCTGGCTCGCGGCCATGGTCGTTTACATGGGCGCGGCGCGCGGCAAGATCGACTTGCGAGCGATTCCGGCCTGCCTGGCGGCTGCGTTGCTGCTGTCTTCATTCGGCCCGTGGGGCACAACGTCAGTGTCAATTCGAAGCCAACTCGGCGAGTTCTATCGACTCCTGAACAGCAAAGGAGTCCTGGTCGACGGACGGCTGAAACTCGACCAGCCACGCGTCGAGAAATTCGCTCAACTGGTCGCATCCAACGATCGACTGTGGTCCATCCTGAACTCACTCGATGACCTTGGTGCGCTGAATCGGATTGAGTTCATATTCGCAGGCGCCGACGACGATCCTTTCCGCGCGAATTCCGATGACCGTCATCTGCGAACGATCCTTGGGTTGGAGGGACGGGAGAAGCTATCCAGAGAACAGGCTCTCGCTTCGCAACCAGCTACAGGTGTCCAGCCTGGTGCTTCGATCGCGTTCAACCTGGACGTAGGCGGTTACGACCTGATGGCTGGTCCGGTCTGGCTCAGCCGGCAAGGAGAAATCAATGTTGGCGATCCGGATTCGCCGCCCGCCGATGGCGACGCAAAGGTCGGCGTCGTTAGCTTGTGGTTCTCCGATTCAGTGTTGACGGCGTCACGCGCGGGCGCTTCGGTTAGTTTCAACCTTGCCAAGGCAATGGAACCTGTTCTGCCGACAGTCAAATCGCCCATCATAGTTCCCGCCCATGAAGGGCGCGATCGGGCGATTGTAGTTCTTGTGCCGCCGTCTGAGACCGCCAATCTGAGTCGTCCGAAAAAGTTTGAAATATGGCTCCTGCTGAATACGAAACCTATAAGTTCAGCCATGAGGTGAATCGTGCGGTCTGGCAGAGAGAAACCGCTGTGAACAAAGGCCGGTATCTCAGCAAATCCTCGCGCCTCGCAACTTTTTGCGCCTCTCTCCTATTCCTGTCGTTGTTGACTACTATCGCAGTGGCGGGCGACTCGACCGGAAGCAAGGCTGACATCGAGCGCGAAACGAAGACACCTAAGGTTGATTTCAGTGGAAACAGGGCCTTCAGTTCCGAAAAGTTGCTGGAGGTATTGTTGAGCAGAAGGCCGAGATGGTTCACGGAGTCCGGCAGTCTGAATCCGAAGTTCGCTTATGAAGCGGGCGACGAACTAACGGCTTTTTACTACGACAACGGATTTTTGGATGTTCAGGTCGACCAGCCACAGATCGCCTCGGCCGATCGGGCAACGATCTCAATCTATGAAGGTCCACTGTGGCGAGTTGGATCGATCGCGATCGAAGGGCAATTGAGCTTTCCACGGAGAGATGTTGAGTCGCAATTGACAATGGGGAGTGGGCAGCCTTTCCGGGGATCGATCCTTCAGCGCAACGTTCTTGCGCTATCCGACTTCTATTCGGATCGGGGTTTCGCGTACGTGAACATAGATCCCAGGACAGAAATGGATTCCAAGCGTCGTCTCATCAACGTGAGATTCTTAATCAAGCCCGGTGACGAGATACGGATCGACCAAATAATGATAAGCGGAGACACGACAACATCGGAGCAGGTCATTCGAGCGGCGCTGCGAATTCATGAACACGAACTGTACTCGGCGCGAGCCATCCGCCAATCGAAGGCTCGGTTAGATGAACTAAACCTGTTCAGTGACACTCGCATATACGACGGAACCTTCAACCAGGTCGGACGAGATCAACGTGAGGGTGACTATTGTCGAAAAATCTAAAGTCTGAGACGCGTGTTGCGATGCTCGTCTGTATACTCCACGGATCGAATGGCTCTCAGTCATGAGGTGAATCGTGCGCAAGGTGAAAGTTGGCTATCAGCTCGATTTCCGCAATCCTCCCGGTTCGGCGCTGTCGTTTCGAGAACTTTATAACGAATCGCTGGCGCAGGTTGAGGCGGCCGAGCAGCTCGGCTTCGATTCCATTTGGCTCACCGAACATCACTTCACCGACGACGGCTATTTGCCCGCGCTGACGCCCGCCGCTGCCGCTATCGCCGCGCGCACGACGCGAGTCAGCATCGGCACCTACGTCCTGCTCGCGCCGTTTTGGCATCCGCTGAAGCTGGCCGAGGACGCAGCCTTCGTCGACGTAATCTCGGGCGGCCGGCTTCGGCTCGGGATTGGGCTCGGCTACCGCGCCGAGGAGTTCGAGGGCTTCGGCGTGCCGCGCGCGGAGCGACTCGGCCGTACGCTGGAGACGATCGAGATTCTGAAGCAGGCGTGGACCGGAGAGCGATTCAGCTTCGAGGGAAAGTACTTTCAATTCCGCAACGTGCGCGTGCTGCCGCGGCCGGTAAGCCAGCCGCATCCTGAATTGCTGTGGGGAGCGGGAGCGGCGAAATCAATCCGACGTGCGGCGACACTCGACCTTGGATTCGCGTGCGTCGGCGGACGGCGGGAAATAGGCATCTACCTCGAAGCGCTCAAGGCCGCCGGCAAGGACGCCGCGCGTTACAGCATCGTCAACAGCCGCGTGGTTTACGTCGCCGACAGCGAGGAGGATGCGTGGCGCGACACGCGCGAGGCGCTGATGTACCAGGCCGAGCTTTACGGCAAATGGCTCTCGGCTGCGGCCGGCACCACCGACCAGAGCAAGGTGCTGATTCGCCCGGACCCTGAGCGTCTCCGGCGCACCAGCGTGCTCGGAACGGCTGCGGAAGTTACCGCGCGGCTGAAAGAAATACTCGCGACGACGCCGATGACTGAGCTTATCGTCGTGACGCAGTTGCCGGGGCTCGATCCCAGGTTGGCGCGGCGCTCGCTCGATCGATTCGGCACCGAAGTTCTGCCCGGCCTCAAGTAACTTTGCGCGCCAAAAAAGAAAACCCCCGGAGTTACCCGGGGGCTTTCGCACTTCCAATTCAGCAGTCGTTTACATTGCGGGAACGAGGATGGCGGCGCCGTGGTCGTAGGTCACGGACCACGTGACGTCAGCCTGATTCACTCCGGGTGCGGTGGCGTAAGCCCACAAGCTCATGAAGTGGCCCTGAGTGAACAACTGACTATCCGTCAGATCGTTGCAGGTCGTCTCGGGTCCGGTGATTATGCAGCTAAGAGTGCAGCTCCCGGGGAAGCCGTTATCCTCGCACAGAAAGAAGACAAACGAGTCAGGCGTCCCGATGTTCAGCGAAGTCCCGGGATCATTGTCCACGCTGACGAACAAACGTTCCGCAGTACCGGTTTCGGACATCGGCACTTCGGCATCCGGTGACGTATCCCCGCCATTGCCGGGTCCCATTATCAGGATATTGCCGCTGACGGTGTTAGTCCCGTTCAGCGCGATGAGGTTGCCAGGCTGTCCACCAAGCGTGCCGAGCGTGCCGCCGGTGAAGACCGAGATATTAGGCTCGGCGGTACCGGAAGCGCCAGTCGGTCCGGTTGCTCCGGTCTCACCAGCCACCCCTTGCAGACCCGTGACTCCAGTCGGACCCATGAATCCCACGGGACCCGTTGGTCCGGTCGGGCCCTCAACGCCCTGCTGGCCTTGAGGTCCAGCCGCTCCCTCTGCTCCCGAAGGACCCGACGGGCCCGGATAGCCACCATGTCCCTGCTGACCGGGAATTCCTGGGTTTCCGACCACTCCCGTCATGCCGATATATCCGGTCGGTCCAGTGGTGACCCAATCGATTTCGGTCTGACCACTGTTGCATCCGCCGCTGCCGAGGTTGATGCCCTTGACCTTGCCCTTGGCGCCGATACAAATCTCAATATTTTCCGTATGGCCGACGCCAGGTAGCGCCGCCAGAACGAATATCGCGGCAGCGGTCGCACCGACCAGCCGCCGCCAAGCGAATTTAAAGGAAGCAGGCATGTTGACGCCCTCCATTTTCTGTTGCCCTCCGGCCCTACTGCTTTCCGCTCGCGATTTCATTGTCATCTCCTCTGCGCGTTGCGGAATCAGAAAGCGTCCGATGAGTCGATCGCGTAGTCCATTGACCAACTCACAGAGACGGGGTTGTACACTACAGCGCCGCCAGAGGCGTAGGCCTGGATCGACAGCGTGTCACCCGGCAAAAAGTCAAGCGAGTCGGGGCTGGCCGGGAAGCCAGTAGTGGTGCAACTCGTCGTCGTATTAGGAGGAGGCGGCGGCAGGATGCCGACCTGAACTGCACAAAACGGATTCGTCGTTTCGCTGCAGTCTGCCCCGTTGCAGATTACGAAGGTGTATGACGCTCCGATTGCACCCGCATCGGTAGGCGCGATAGAGACCCACATATTGAACGCCGTGCCGCCCGGAGTCGGAACCTGGACGCTGGTCTGGGGGTTAGCATTGGGCTGCGGAGGGAAGGTGGAGACGCCCTTGCCCGCAGAGCCGTTTCCGGGTCCGAAGTAGAGCGGCGTGGTCGGCATCGCCAAGCTCCCGGTAGTCCCGTCCAGCGTGATTGCCGCGGCGTTGCCGATCGTCCCGCCGAGTCCGCCGCCGCTCAGGATCACCACGTTGTCGCCCGGAGGTAGTGACGTTCCGGTCTCACCTGTCACACCCCTGGCTCCCGACGCTCCGGTCGGACCGGCGAAACCTACGTTCCCAGTCGGGCCCGAAGGACCTGTGATGCCTTGCGCTCCCTCAGGACCTGTAAAACCCACCGGGCCCATCGGACCCGTCATTCCCACCGGGCCCACGTCGCCCTGCACCCCAGTGAATCCGGCTAAGCCAACAGGGCCGGCCGGGCCGGTGGCGCCTTGAACTCCCGTGGGACCTGTCGGTCCCGGGATATTCCAAGTCAATTGAAAGTCGCGTTTTGGGCACTTGATGTTTACCCCGTCGACCTTGCCGGCCGTGCCCACGCAGACCGTGATGAGCCCCGTGTCGGGCACCGACTGTTGGGCGTTCGCCGCCGGCGATATACTCGCTACTAACATCGCAGCCGCTGATGCTCCGACGAGCCAGCGCCACGCGTTCTTAAAAGATTGAGGCATTCTCGTCCCCTCCCTAACTGTTACCATTCGCCTGCTCAGCATGATCGTGCTCCCTAAATCGGGTCTCACGGCCCAACCGGCTCAACTACGTCACCGCCGGTCTGATGCACGACCACCATCCACGACACATCGGTCGGCTCGGCCCCGTCGTCCGCAGTACCCTTCAGCGCGATGGTGTCGCCAGGATTATAGTGCTGATAGTCGTTCAAATCGTTGCACGCGGTCCGAGTAGGGAGTTCGATCGTGCAGGTGACGTTGGAATCGCACACGCTGTTCACGCACAGTTGGAACGTGTAGAAGTGCCCCGGACCCGGCACGTTCTTGGTCTGTACCCAGAGCTGAGTCACGGTCGAAGCGTCGATTGGCACCGCTTCGCTCTCGAGGATCGTGTCGGAGCCGTTGCCGGGACCGTAGTAAATCGGACTGGTTCCAACGGCGGAACTACCCGACAGGATTCCCGCGAAACCAGCACCAAAAAGCAGTTGGGCGTTGGTGCCCAAGTCACCGCCGCCGAGCGTGTAGAACTGGACGCCATTGGTACCGTCTTCACCAGCGTAGCCAAGTGCTCCGGTTGTTCCCGTCGGTCCAGTCGGTCCGGTCGCTCCCTGGGGTCCTTCCGAACCCACTTCTCCTGCTGGTCCCTCAGGTCCAGTTGCTCCCGTGGCCCCCACCATTCCTACCGAGCCCGCCGGTCCCGCTGGGCCCTGCGGCCCGACTGAACCCAGAGGCCCGGTCGGTCCTGCCGGTCCCTGCATGCCCGCTGGGCCCTGCTGGCCACGCGACCCCGTTACACCGTCTACGTTCCAGGTGATCGCCCGGTTTGGTGGAGAGCAGACGCCGTCGACGTTGACGATTTTCCGAGTATGCGGTGCGTAACAGAGCGTCACTAACTGCGCTCTGCTGGTTGCTGGCGCAGCGGCGAGAAACAGCGCCCCCATCGCAACGCCTAGCATCACGCGTCGCGCATGCCTGAGTAATACGTGCATTACCGTCCCTCCCTAGTAACTCGCGCCAGAAAACGGCTTCTGGCCTGCCTCGTCCAAATCAGGGAACCCAGCAATCGCGGTCCCCCCCGGGACACTTTGCCGGACCATTCATCGCAGAAAACCATGGTATGAGTCAACAAGGTTAGATGAACGTATTTAATTCAGCCATTAGTACCAACCGCATCCTTGACTCTCGTGTCGCTTAGACATCTGTTGAGAAACTGCGTGAAGTCTGCGGATGATCTGAGGCTCGGAAGCAGCAATCGCCTCTCGCAGAATGAATATTTCACCGAGTAAAACGTCGCTTCCCTGCAACAATTTGTGGTCGGCGACGCGCCGTACATCGAAACCGTACATCGAATCTTGTCATCGTTTGCCGAATCATCGGCCGCCATCGTAAAGTGTGATCGTCATCAAGATGCCTGTCGCATACATTCCACGCACGCGCGATCTTTACAGCGATTTCACCCCGTACCGATGGGTCGAAAACGATTTCGCGCCGTTCACGCCGCTCACCAAACCGGTGGCCGAATGCAGAATTGCGATGCTCAGCTCGGGCGGAATCATGTATCGCGATCAGCCGCGCTTTCATCGCGAGGACGCGTCGTATCGCCGCATCCCGATTGACGCAATGCCTGACGAGCTGAGCGTGTGGCACTTCGGTTATCCGACGGGAGACGCCGAGCGCGACGTCAACTGCGTCTTCCCGCTCGCACGAATGCGCGAACTCGCGGCGGCCGGCGTGATCGGCGAGCTGGTCGATCCCGCGTTCAGCTTCATGGGCGGAATTTATTCGGCGCGCAAAGTTCGCGACGAGCTCGCTCCGCAAATTGTTGACGAGCTCAAACGCGCGCACGCCGACGCCTTCTTCCTCGTCCCTGCATGACCGGTCTGCCATCAGTCCGTTGGACTGATCGCACGCGCGGTGGAAGAAGCTGGAATCCCCACGCTCTCAATGACTTCCGCTATCGATATCACGCAGTCGGTAAAGCCGCCGCGCGCGGTATTCGTCAATTTCCCGCTTGGGCATCAGACGGGACCGCCCGACCAGCCCGACTTGCAGCGGCGAATTGTCACCGATGCGATGCGCGCGTTCGACGCCATCACCGCGCCCGCCACAATCGTCGAGCTGCCCTACGTATGGGATGCCAACGATCGATCGTGGGAAGACGTCGACTACACCCGGGGATGGATGCCGGCGCGGCCGTCGCGCGACGTTGCGGACCTACTCGAAGCCGAGCGCCAGGCAAAATTCCGCCGCGGCTAATCGCGATTTCGCATCTCGCGCTTTTCAACTCGCGCGAGTAGCTTCATCCGAGCGGCCGTTGCCGCGACAAACCACGGGGAGGTGCGTTAAATGTTCGCAGGTCATGCGCTACAGATAGTGATACTGCTGGCGTTGCTCGAATACGTGGCACTCGGCGTGATGGTCGGACGCGCGCGCGGGACCTACGGCGTCGAGGCGCCGGCCACGACCGGCAATCCCGACTTCGAACGCATCTATCGCGTGCACGTCAACACCCTCGAGGCTCTGATCGTTTTCCTGCCGGCGGTCTGGATATTCTCAATAGTCGTGAACTATAAGGCCGCCGTCATACTCGGATTACTGTTCGTAATCTCGCGAATCATTTACGCGCGCGGCTACATGAGCGCCGCATCCAAGCGGGGGACGGGTGCCGCCTTGACCGGAGTGATCAACCTGGTCCTCGCGCTGGGCAGCCTGATCGCAATAGGAATCAGAATGATCTAGCTGCTCTGTGTTCTCCGCTCTCGCGGCTTTACACTCTGACCCCGACGCCGGTAACATCACGTCGTTCTCGATTCCATTTTCAATTCATCATCAAGCAAGGAGAATTCTCTCATGGCGGAAGAACGCAAAGGCGCGGTTACGATGCGCGGGAACCCGATGACGCTGGTCGGCCCCGAAATCAAGGTCGGACAGAAGGCGCCGAACTTCAACGTGGTCGGCAAGGGGATGGCGCCGGCGACGCTCGATCAGTTCAAGGGCAAAGTCAAAATCATCACGACCATTCCTTCCCTCGACACTCCCGTGTGCGACGCCGAGACGCGCCGCTTCAACGTCGAGGCAGCCAATCTACCGGGCGACGTGCAGATTCTGTCCATCTCGATGGACCTGCCATTCGCGCAGGCGCGATGGTGCGGCGCCGCGGGCGTCGACAAGGTCGCGACCTTCAGCGACTGGCGCAGCGCGAGCTTCGGCACCAGCTACGGCACGCTGATCAAGGAACTGCACCTGCTCGCGCGATGCGTCTTCGTCGTCGACAAGAACGACAACGTCACCTACGTCGAGTACGTCAAGGAAATTGCAGAGCAGCCGAATTTCGAAGCGGCCCTGGCCGCCGCGAAAAAAGCCGCCGCCTGATTCTTGCGCGCGGGCGGACGCGGTCCCAATCGCGTCCGCCCGCAATAAATCTTTCTGCTTCATGCCCACCTCGACACCCAATCGCCACGCCTTCGCCGACGCACTCAAGCGCGGGCTGTACGAGGCAATCTTTCGGCGCCGCGACATCCGCGAATTCATTTCCGATCCGATTCCCGACGAGGTGCTCGCGCGCGTGCTGGTCGCCGCCCATCATGCCGCCAGCGTCGGCTTCACCCAGCCGTGGGACTTCATCCTCGTGCGCAGCGTCGAGCAGCGCCGCCGCGTGAGAGAAGTATTCGAGGCCGAGCGCCAGAAGAACGCCGCACAGTTCAGCGGCGAGCGCCGCGAAAAATATTTGTCGCTCAAGCTCGAAGGCATCCTCGAAGCCCCGCTCAATCTGATCGTCACCTGCAAGCCCGATCGCTTCGGCCCCGCCGTGCTCGGCAAGACCAGCATCCGCGACGTCGAGATCTACTCGGCCTGCCTGGCGGTCGAAAACATGTGGCTGACGGCGCGCGCCGAGGGCGTGGGAATGGGATGGGTCAGTATCCTGCGCAACGACGCGCTCGCCGAAATCTTCGGCATCCCCGCCGACGTCATACCCATCGCCTATCTATGCGTCGGCTATGTCCGCGAATTTCCCGACCGGCCCATCCTGGCCAGCAAGGATTGGGCGCAGCGGCTGCCGCCACGCTCGTTGATTCACTTCGACACGTGGAACGACGCTGAAGACCGAGCCAAGCCGGCGGCAGAATCGCTGCTGAAAAAGATCGACGACCATTCCATTTGGCTGTCGATCTTTCCCGAGGACTCTCCAGACAAACCCCCATCGCGCGAATGAGCGCGCGAATGAGAATATGCGGCCAGTCCCATGGACGGTGAAGCGGTCTTCAAGCTGATTTGCGAACGCGTACCCGATGCGATGAAACGTCTCAACGTGCCGGGCGTGGCCGTCGGCGTTTACAGCAACGGGCGCGAGTTCGGCGCGGGCTTCGGTGTGACCAGCGTGCGCAATCCGCTGCCGGTCAACGAGCAGACGCTTTTTCAGATTGGATCGAACACCAAGACCTTCGTCGCCACGGCCGCGATGCGCCTGGTCGAATCGGGCGTGCTCGATCTCGATGCGCCGATCCGGAGCTACCTGCCAGATTTCCGCATGCGCGACGCCGACGTCACCGCTCGTGTCACGATGCGCCATTTGATGACGCATACCGGCGGCTGGGAAGGCGACTATTTTCTCGATACGGGCGACGGCGACGATGCGCTCGAGCGCTATGTGGCCGCGATGGCGGAACTGCCGCAGCTCACGCCGCTCGGCACGCAATGGTCATACAACAACTCGGCGTTTATGCTCGCCGGCCATGTGATCGCGAAGATCACCGGCAAGACTTTCGAAGCGGCGCTCAAGGAGCTGGTGATCGATCCGCTCGGCCTGCGCCGCTCGTTCATCTTCCCGCGCGACGTAATGGACCATCGGTTTGCCACCGGCCACGCTTCGATCAACGAGGAGAGCCATGCGCTGGCGCCTTGGGCGTTGCCGCGATCGAGCTGGCCGGCGGGTGGAATCGCAGCGTCGGTGATGGACCTTGTGCGCTACGGACGCTTTCATCTTGGCGACGGCCGCAGTGCATCCGGCGATCAGATTCTCAGTCGAGAGTCGCTTGCTGCGATGCAAACGACGATTTGCAAAGGCCAGCTCGACAACACGATGGGCCTGTCGTGGTGGCTGATGAAGGTTGGCGGGGTGAAAACAGTGTTCCATGGCGGCGGCACGCTTGGCCAGATTTCCGCGTTCAACCTTTATCCCGAGCTCGATTTCGCCTTCGCCATTTTTACCAATTCGACCATGGGCGGCGCGGTGATCCGCGAAGTAACCGGAGAGCCGATAGCGGAGTTCACCGGCTATCGAGCGCCGGCACCCGCGCAAATTCCAATGACCGTCGAGCAGCTCGGCGAATACGTGGGCCGCTATGTCGGTCAACTCGACGACGCCATTTTGTACGTCGGCGAAGGCGGCTTGATGCTGCGCAGTGAATCGAAGGGCGGCTTCCCAACCTCGACCACCCCACCGCCTAAGCACAGTCCGCCGCCGACCCGCGTCGCGTTCATTGGCAAGGATCTCCTGCTCGCGCTGGACGGGCCGGCGAAGGACACGCGCGCCGAGTTTCTGCGCGACGCCACCGGAGCGATCATATGGATGCGGGTAGGCGGCCGCTTGCATCCTCGCGAAAAATAGCTCGCGTCAGTAAGCGCGGTAACGCTATCCGCTTTCCGAAATCGGCCGCAGTCCTACGCCGCGAGATCTTCTTCATGTACCAGTGCGTGTGTCCCTGCGGATGATCTTCCAGCGCGCCGAAGACGCTGTAGCCCAGCTTCTCGTACATCGGGCGCGCCTGGAAACTGAAAGTGTCGAGATAGGAGTGGACGCATCGACGTTCCAGCGCTTGATTCTCAATCGCCGTCATTAGTTTCGTCGCGTAGCCCTTTCCACGAATCGCCGTATCGACCCACACGTCGGAAACGTAGAGCCACTGACCCCAGGAGTTGCCGAGCGCGCCGCCCAGGATCTCGCCTTCGTCACTTTTCAGAAAGACGTTGGCGCCTCGCCACATATGCTCTGGCCGCCCAATCGCCGCACTGGCGTGGGTCTGGATGCCGCGCGTGATGAGTCCCTGCACGTCAGCGGAAGCATACGGATCCATCGCGAGCGTCGCGCGATCGCGCGGATCGCGGCGCGGCGCATCGATACCGGTCAGCGGCCGCTTCGTCATGTGGAACCTGCGATGACCCTCCACGGGATGACCGTCGAGTTCGCAAAACACGCGGTAACCCAGCTTTTCGTACAACGGTCGCGCCTCGTAGCTCGCGGTCTGCACCGCGGCCGCGACGCATCGCTTCGCGATTGCATACCGCTCGGCCGCCGCCATCAGCTCGATCGCGTAGCCGCGCCCGCGCCACATCCTGTCGACCCACAACGATCGCACGTGCAACCATCCGCCGGCGATATTCCCCAGCAGCCCGCCCACGACAGCGCCGCCCTCGTCTTTGACGACAAACCCCACCGGATAGAACTCGACGATCCCGGTCGCCGCAATATTGTGATTGCGCAACCCGCGCTCGACGACCTCGACCCAGGCCTTGGGCGGTTCGGGCTCGACGATAATGCTGAGTTCGCTCATCGGAGTTCCTCGAAAAATCACCGCTGCATCAGGAGATGAACTATTCAGCCTGACGACTGTGCTCACGACATGCTAAATCATCGGACATGGGGAAACAGGCGCGCTACTCCGTTCGCCAGCCTCTACTGACAACGTGAAAACCAAATCCCAGAAAACGAAGCTACGGATGGTAGTGCCGCCATTTCAAACCCACAACAAGTGGTGGTGGGGGGTTTCGATTGAACTCCTCACCGAATAAAAATTGTCGCCGCCATAGCTTGCGGCATGCAACTATTGGTGACGGTATTACCGTCCACGTTCATCGCCTCTTTCGTGATTGCTACCGGCGGCACACTTGGGTAACCAAACAAGCCCCGCAGTTCTATAGCCTTTGGATTCAAGTAGCGAACATAGAGGCGTTCCTCATTGGTCGAACGATCACTGACGATCAACGTACTCAGATCGGGGCGCTTTACGCAGATGTCTGGACTGAGCGCATCTACCTCGTTCTTGTCAACGGTGGCCTGCAATGTTCCTTGTTGGTCGTAGAGTTGAGTGCTTACCGAAAGCCCCTTGTCGTCAAGGTCCGCCGACAAGAGAACATGGCCGCGATCAAGAATCACGGTCCAGTGACCGCGTTTCTGAGAATAGGCAACATTCGAACCGACAAAGAGAAATACCGCATCTTCCGATGGTGGCTGAACCCCGATCTCTTTTCCAAGTTTGACGCAGGGGTTGCCGGGCGACGGCAATTCAGAGGCGATCAATTTGCCGCGATATTCTACCACCGGACAAGCCAAGCTTTCAGAAAGCTGCTTCGAATAGAGAAACCCAACGAACCAAATCAGGCCCAAGAAAACCCATGTGCCAGCTTGATAGCCGGGTAACGAGTCATGCAAATACAGACCAACATCGAAGAGAGCAACGAAGAGCACGCCCCAGGCAAACCAGACAGCAGTCGGCGGATCGAAACGCAAAATCACGCCCGCAATGAGCAATCCCAATGCGGAAATGGCTGCGAGCGCGCGGCGAACTTCCGGCAAACCGACATGTGGATTCATGGGTTTACTGTCGGCCTTGGTGCCGGACTAATATTGGGTTGGTTTCTGTAATGAACAATGTCCTACTACGCTCAAGCCTACTACCCAACCAGTTATATAAATTGCCGGATTTCCGAGAATCGACTTGGCGCAATTCTGCGAGGCCGCATCCACCAGCGCGATGGTGGAGCCTAACTATTGGTCGTGTCCATTCTACAATGGACTATCGCGATTTTGCGCTAGCCCGGCATAAGCAATCTTCCTCTTCAGAAACCAACCCAGCGCTGTCCCAATTACTACGGACGGCGTGACGAGCACACATGCCGCAATTATTTCAATCGGAAAGAGATTTCGGTCTTCTTTTGTGTCCAGGACAACATCGACCATTATTCCAACAGCGACTCCAATTAGAACTAGAGGAGCGATGAACCAGGAACCTCGTGCAGAATACCTGACCAGCGCCGTCGTAACTGGCAGCAGTATTACTAGAGAAAGCAGGACAAATACCCTTCGTGCACTCCTGGCGTTCTCAGACAGATAGTTACGAACAACGCGCCGCTAACCAACGCCGTTAATCTCATTGTCAATGTTCTATCGATCCGCATGCTCTCATTCAGCCTCAACTTGCCCTTTCATCTAGACGATTTCTGTTTCTTCACCTCGCGCGATTTGAGCTTCTGCATCCTCCCATGACACCATTTCTGGTGGACAGTTCCCTCCGATAATGCGATCACGCGGCATGTCTTTACTCAAACAAACTATTGCTTCGATTCTTCCGCTCGACAACGAGGCGGCGTGGGCTGCCGATGCGCGGCTGGATTCTCTGACCAAGCCTCCCGGCAGCCTCGGCCGTCTCGAGGAACTCGTGCGGCGGTACGCTGCTATCCGCCATGACGAATCGGTCAAGCCTGGACGCGGCGCCATCGCGGTTTTCGTCGCCGATCATGGCGTCGCGGCTGAAGGCGTCAGCGCATTTCCGCAGGCGGTCACGGCCGAGATGCTTCGCAACATCGCCGCCGGCGGCGCTGCGATCAGCGTGCTGGCGCGCCGCTTCGGCTACGCGCTCAAGGTCGTCGACGTGGGCGTCAAGCTCGATACCAGCTCAAAACCGTTGGCGGGCGTGACGTATCGGCGCATCGGCGCAGGTACGCGCAACTTCCTCGAAGGCCCGGCGATGACGCCTGACGAAACGGCGCGAGCGCTCGACGTCGGAATCGAGATTGCACGCGAGCTGGCCGGCAGCGGCGCGACGCTTATCGGCATCGGCGAGATGGGTATCGCGAACAGCACGCCCGCCGCCGCAATCCTGTGCGCGCTTACTGCCATCGCGCCCGAATCGATGGTCGGGCGGGGCACCGGACTCGACGACGCGGGCGTGCGCCGCAAGACCGAAGTGGTCATGCGCGCGCTCGAAATTCATCGCGCGGCGCTCGCGTCGGGCGAGTCGATACTCGCGGCGCTCGGCGGTTTCGAAGTCGCCGCGATGGCGGGCGTATGCATCGGAGGAGCCGCCTCGAAGGTCCCGGTCGTCGTCGACGGCTTTATCGCGACGGCGGCAGCCGCGGCCGCGGAGAAGATTCATCCCGGCCTGTTCGATCATCTTTTTTTCAGCCATCGCTCGGCCGAGGGCGGGCACGCGCTCGCGCTCGAACATTTCAAGCTGCGCCCGATTCTCGATCTCGATCTGCGACTCGGCGAAGGCACCGGCGCCGCGCTGGCGATGAACCTGATCGACTCCGCGCTCGACCTGCTCAACAACATGGCGACCTTCGAGAGCGCCGACGTGTCCGGCAAAATCCAGTGAGCGACGACGCAACGCCGGCGACCGGCTTCTTCACAGAACTGCAGCTGGCGTTCAGCTTTCTCACCATCCTGCCGGTGATCGATACGCGTCCCGCCTCCGAGGATGCCGTCGCCGCATCGTTCACATGGTTCCCGATCGTCGGTTTCATTCTGGGCGCGGCGCTGGTTGGCGAGGACTGGCTGCTCGCCCACGTCTTCGCGCAGGTGATTCGCTCGGTTTTGATCGTCCTTTCGCTTACGGTGATCACCGGCGCCGTTCATCTCGACGGACTGGCCGACACGGCAGATGCATTCGGCGCAGGACGCGATCGCGAGCGCGCGCTCGACATTCTGCGCGACAGTCGCGTCGGCACGTTCGGCGCGAGCGCAATCTTCTTCGACCTGACGCTCAAGATCCTCGCACTCTCGAGCCTCGCCGGTAATCGCCGAGTCGCAGCGCTGCTGATTGCGCCGATGCTCGCGCGCTGGGCGATGCTCTTCATTGTTGCAACCGGATTGCCGTACCTGCGCTCCTCCGGCGCAGGATCGACGCTGCTCGGCAGCAACGCAGAAAAGGGGGTTGGCCTGCGCGTATCGTCACCTTTTTCACATTCCTCATTGCGATCTTGGTTGGCGGCCCTATCGCGCTCGCAGTAGCGGCCGTAATCGTGTTCGCGATGCGAGCGTTCTACCGGCGATGGCTGGGCGGAGTGACTGGAGATTTGATCGGCGCGTGCGGCGAGCTGGTCGAGATTGCGGTGTTGGTCACGATGGCGTCGTGACGCCTACTTCACCTTGAGCGGATACCCGGCGACCATCAGGAGTACATGATCGGCGACGGCGGCGACCTTCTGGTTGGTCCATCCGAGGAGGTCGCGGAAGCGGCGCGACTCCGCGTGATCGGTCGGCACGATTCCCGATCCGACTTCATCGGTCACGACGATGCTGGCGAACGGCGCCTGCTTCAGCGCGAACGCCAGCTTGTCGGCCTCCGCCAATACGGGGGCGTCGTCCGTCCCGTGCCGATACATCAGGTTGGAGATCCACAACGTCAGGCAATCGAGCACGACCAGGTCGGCGCGACCGGCCAGCTGCGCGAGCGCGGCGACCACCTGCAGCGGCTCTTCGACCGTCTCAAAATCAGCGGGGCGCGTCGTGCGATGAAACTCGATGCGCGCCGTCATTTCGTCGTCGAGCGCCTCTCCGGTCGCCACGAAGAATTTGCGTTGATAGGGCAGCGCGAGCTTCAGCGCCTGCATGCTCTTGCCGCTGCGAGCGCCGCCGGTGATTAAGGTGATGGTGCCCATTGGCGCGGGGGGCGGCCGGAATCAGGACTGCGGGATTGGCTTGGCTTCCGGTGCGGCCGCTTTGGCTGCTATCGCCGCGGCTTTCGCTTCGGCTTTTTCGGTGGCGGCCTTTTGCCGGAGTTGCAGGAGCATCGCGCGCAGCTTGCCGGGATTTACCGGCTTCTTGAACAGCGCGCCTTCGAGGCCGCGCAGGCGCGAGCGCTTCAGGATGTGATCCTTGTCGTAGTAGTAGGCGGTCATGAGGATTACCGGCAACCGCGGCATGTCTTCCTTGACCTTGAGGTAGAAGTCGTAGCCGTCCATCTCGGGCATCACGACGTCAGAGATAACCGCGTCGAGCTTGACGTTGCGCAGGATGCCGAATGCTGCGGACGGCCGCGTCGCGCAGTGCACGACACAGCGCTCGGCGCGCAGCAGGTCGGCCATCGAATTGACCACGGCCGTGTCGTCGTCGAGCACCAGCACCGCCATCCCTTCGAGCGGCGATTTCTCGGTGTGGGGAGCATCATGCGGGCGCGTATGCACCTTGGCATCGTCGCGCGGCGCCAAATCGGCCATGCGCTTGCCCGCCAGGTAGTCGCGCGTCTCGTACTCGCCCTTGCGGGTCATCTCGTCGAGGCGGCGGACGATCGCCTGCACGCGCTCGATCGAATTGCGAATCGAGTCGAGGCGTTCGTTCTCGACAACTTTTTCGGAATCGGAAAGGTGAGTCATCAAGCGATTGGGAGAGCAGCTCCAGATTGTTGGTGATCGATTCGAGCGGATTGTTGATCTCGTGCGCGAGGCTGACGGCGATTTCGCCGGCGGTCGCGAGCTGCTGGTTATGCCGCATGCGCCGAATATCGCGGGCGAAGCCGATCGAGCCGATCTCATTGCCGTCGTCGTCGTGGATGAGCGAGCCGGTGATCATGACCGGGATGAGCTCGCCGTTCTTGTTGCGGAAGTTGGTCTCGAAGCTGGCGATTTTGCCCTTGTCGGCCGACTCGCGCATCGCCTTCATGACGAGGCGCGCGTCGTCGAGCGACCCATAGATGCGCGTGCAGTTTTCGCCGATGATTTCCTCGGAGCTGTAGCCGAGGCTGGTGCGCGCGCCGTCGTTGTAATAGTTCACGATGCCGCTTTTATCGACGGCAATTATGATATCCGGCGAACTCTCGATGAGACGCTGGAAGTATTTTTTATCGAGCGACAACATGGTGGTTAATTGATCCTGATTTGTTCAATCGAGCCTGATTATTTCGCGGCGCGGAGCCGGAACTTCGGGATCGATACATCTTCGTTGAGTTTTTCGAAAGTAACTTCTACCGGCATCCCGCAGCGGATGTCGTGCGGCTTGACGCCGAGCAGATTCGAGATGAACTTGCATCCCTCTTCGAGCTCGACGACGACGACCGCGTAGGGCACCTCTTTGGCGAAGCCCGGGTGATAGAGCTGATGCATTATATTGAAGCTGAAGACCTCGCCGCGACCGCTGACCGGGACCCAGCGCGAGGCCGTCGAGTTGCACTTGGAGCACAGGTCGTGGGCCGGGAATCGCAAAGTCCCGCAATTGTCGCACTTTTGGACCATCAGGCGCCCGGCGCGCGCGCCGTCGAAGAACTCGCGCATGTCGGGGGTGATTGCCGGGATTGGTTTGCTGATTTCGGGCATCGCAGTTGGGCTTATATATAAGTTAGACGGGCTGGGGCTCAAAACGATTGAAACGACACTATATCACAGCACAGGCAGTGACAGCGCAGCTCGCGGCTAATGTTAAGGTTGTGACCCCAGCACGAGGGTTGAATGAGTCGCTAGGATACCCCCGTTGCCGGAAACGAGTCCAACGTCGTGTTTAGGCACCTGACGCCGGCCTCCGTCGCCGCGCATCTGCACGATTGCCTCCGCCACCGGGGTCATCCCCCACATATAGAAGGAGCTTAGCTGGCCGCCGCCCGTATTAACCGGGAGCGCGCCGCCGGGGCGCGACCGCGCCACTGGCGACAAACGGCCCGCCCTCGCCTTTTTTGCAGAAGCCGTAGTCCTCGAGCGTGACCAGCACAGTGAAAGTATAGCAGTCGTAGAGCTCGCAGAAGTTAATGTCGGCGAGCTCGATATCCGCCATCTTGAAGGCGCTTTCCTTGGCGATCGGTGCGCCTGAGGTGAGGGTCTCGAGCGGGTCGCCGCCCGGATGACCCTGCCCCATCCCCAGAATATAGACGGGCGGGCGCTTCAGGCTCTTCGCGCGCTCGGCGGAGGTCACTATCACGCAGAGACCGCCGTTGGAGACCAGGCAGCAGTCGTAGAGATGGAACGGCTCAACCACCCATCGCGAGGCGTGGTAGTCGGCAATCGTCATCGGGGTGTCGTGGAACTGGGCGACAGGGTTCAGGTTGGCCCAATCGCGCTCGGAGACGGCGACGGCGCCGAGCTGATCGCTGGTAGTGCCGTACTTGTACATGTGGCGCTGGGCTACGAACGCATACTGGGCGTTGACGCCGTACTGGCCGTAGTACGCGTTGAGGCCCTGGGCAAAGCCGTAGGACGCGGCCGAGCCGGCGTCGCCGCGCTTGTTGGGACTCGGCGGCCGCAGCGGAGCGTCGGCGAATACGCAGGCAACCACTTCGGCCATGCCGGCGTCGATCGCCTGCGCGGCGTGCATGACCATCGCGGCTGCGGTCGCGCCGCCGAGGTTCATCGTCGCGGTCAGGCGCAGGTCGCGGAGACCCATCGCGTTCTGCACCGACGTGGACGCCATCGGATTGTTGAACCAGGTGATCCCCGGATTGACGAGCAGGCCGTCGAGGTCGGAGCGCTGCAGGCCGGCGTCCTCGAGGGCGAGATTGACGGCCTCGGCAGCGAAGCCGATCGGTCCGGGATGATCGAAGTTTTTACCCATCCGGGTCTGTCCGAGCCCGGCGATTGCACATTTTGCTCTTAAAGACATAGCGCTTCTTTTCTTACGCTCTTTTGCGGGAGGCATCCAGCGGCCCGGCAGCGATGCTCGCGGGCGGGTTTTGTGTAAAAGTTGCAGCCATGCGATGTCCCTGGGCGCGCAATGAATTGGCGATTCGCTACCACGACGAGGAGTGGGGCGTGCCGGTGCATGACGATCGGCTGTGGTTCGAGTTTATCACGCTCGAGGGGGCACAGGCCGGGCTGAGCTGGGACACTATTTTGCGCAAGCGCGAGGCCTATCGGAGCGCCTTCAAGGGATTCGAGCCGGCGCGGGTGGCGAAGTTCGGCGATCGCGACGTCGCGCAGACTGCTCGCGGACGAGGGAATCGTTCGCAACCGGCTGAAGATCAATTCGACCATCGGCAACGCGAAGGCGTTTCTCGCCGTGCAGAAAGAGTTCGGCAGCTTCGACGAGTATGTCTGGCGCTTCGTTGGCGGACGGCCGCGGATCAACAAGTGGCGCGAGCTCAAGCAGGTGCCGGCGCGCACGGTCGAGTCGGACGCGATGAGCAAGGAAATGATCGGACGCGGCTTCAAGTTCGTGGGATCGACCATCTGCTACGCGATGATGCAGGCGACCGGGATGGTGAACGATCACCTGGTCGATTGCGCGAGGTACAAGGCGGTGACGCGATCGCCAAAGAAATGAAGCGGCGCTGACGCGTAGGACTTGCCGCGTTTGATCAGTACGAGGTGGCGGTTGCCGTGGTCGGAGGTGAGGACGGGCTCGAAGTCGAGGGCCTCGCTTTGGTGCTTCTTCCAGACCTGGGCGGGCATGACGACGAAGCCGGGTGGCGCGTCGCCGAGGCGGCCCTGCAAAACGGGAGCGTCGCGATCGAGATAAAACAGCAGCGGCGCGACTTCTTCCTGAAATCCATACAAGTAGAGCGGGTCGGCGGGCGCGACGACGCGGGCGATTTCTTCGGCGGCGGGCCGAAAAGAATCGTCGGCGCATGAGCGCACTTCGGCGCGCGGTATATAGATGAAGTTGAAAACGACGAGGGCGGCGCATAACGCGGCGAACGTCCAGGTCGCGGCGCGGCGCCAAGGCGGCGGCGGCACGGTGACGATCCACCATGCGAGAATCACCGCCGAGGCCGGCCATACGGGCAGCAAATATGCGCGGCGCTTGTAGGCGGCGATACTGAAGAAGATGACGGTGGCGAAGTAGAAGATCGCGAAGAGGCGGACGGCGGAACGGCCTTTGTCGGGAGCGGAAGTAGAATCCTCGTTTTGTGAAGTAGCTAATGAAGTGCGTAATGCGTAAACGGCGGCGACGGGGATGAGCAGGCTCAGCGGGGCGGAGTTAAAGAGGACGGGTTTCAGGTAGTACCACGGCGCCATCGCGCCCAGCGAGCCGACGAAGCGGCCGACGTTTTCGCTATCGAGCTGGCGATTGAGGAAGGCGAAGCGTCCGCCGAAGTAGCAGGCGAGGTACCAGCTCGATGCGATCGCCGCGCCGAGGATGATCGCGCCGGGATCGAGCATCGTGAGGATTTGCCGGCTGCGTCGCTCGACGATCATGAAGATGAGGATCGAGGCGCCCGGAAGAATCGCGCCGACCGGCCCTTTGGCGAGTACACCGAGGCCGAGCGCGGCCGCCATCAGGTAAAGGGCGGGCAGGTTGGATTCGAAGCGCGCGGCGGGGCCGGATGAAGCGGGGTCGCGGGGCAACCACCACAGAAAAGCGAACAGCGCGAGGGACTCGAAGAAGCATAGCGTCATGTCCACGCGGCCGAAGCGGCCCTGGCTGATGTACTGGTAGGACGCGGCGAGGGCGAGCCCGGCGAGGACCGCGGCGTCGAGGCCGAGGACTTCGTACGCGAGGAGCATCGTGAGGACGGCGCCGGCGATCGCGTACAGTGCGGACGGCAGGCGGAGGTTGGCGGCGGTCACTTTGCGGATTCCCGCGAGGCGATCGATCGCGACCGCGGTCCAGTGAAAGAGCGGCGGCTTGTACATCGGGACGTTGCCATTCTCGACCGGGAAGAGGAGCTGTCCGTGCTCGACCATCTGCTGGACGAAGACGCCTTCGACGGCCTCGTTGCCGGTGCACACGTCGCCGGCGCCGAGTCGATGGAGAGTCAGGACTGCGATGACCAGCGCGATGGCGACGAAGGCGGCGGCCGGTGGAATTCGGGCGGACATTTAATACTCAGTCATGGCAATACTCAGTCATCAGCCGAGATGTGCGCGCAATATGCTGAGGCTGGCGATCCGCGAGGGATCGTAGCCGCGCCATTTGGCCGCGGGGACGTCGCTGGCACGGGCGCGCTCGAAGCCGAGGCGGGAGAAGAGGCCGGCGACGCGATCGTCGCTGGTGCAGGCGAACAGGTACTTCAGCCGGCGAGCGCGAGCTTCCTTGAGAATCTCGCGGACCAGCACGGCGGCAACGCCCTCGCCCTGGAAGCGCGTCAGCGTGTACATCGCGGTGATTTCGCCGGCGCGGTCGCGGCGGTAAGGCTCCGTGAGCAGCGAACAGATTCCAGCCAGATGTTCGTCGCCGATTCGGTAACCCCAGCACGAGGGCAGGATTTGCGCGATCTGTTCAGGAGTGCGGGGCAGCAGATGGCCTTCGGTCTGACCGCGGACAATGAGCGCTTCGACCTCCTCGAAGTCGTCGATCGAGACGGGGCGGACGAAGCCGTATTGCATCTCGGTGAAGAGCGTTCCGGCGCCGATGAAACTGAACAACTCCTCATACACGTCGCCGGGCGCGACCAGGTTGACGGAGCCGACGCCGTCTTCGAGCGCGTCGAGCGCGGCGCGGACAATCAGCCTGCGCACGCGCGAGCGGATCGTGCGCAGCGTGCGGCGGATGCGGTGTTCCTCGACGAATGAGAGCGTGTTGCCGTCCTTGTCGATCAAACCGCCGCGCCGATCGAGCATCAGCAGCTTGAACACGCGCAGGCGGCTGGCGAGCTCGCGCGCGAAGACGGTCAGATCATCGGCGTCGTCGCGGCTCATCGAGGCGACGACGATCGATCCGGCGCGCAGCCGCTCCCAGATTTCGGCGACGGCGGAATCGGGAGGATAGGGACGTGAACGCAGTCCCTCGGAGGGATTGAAGACGGGAGGCGGTTCCTTGGGTGCGAGGCGGCCGAGCCGGCGCATCAGCTTGGGGAGCGCGCTCGGCGAGACAATCACGACGCATCGGGTCTGATTGCGGCGCAATTCGCGCAGCGTGAGGACGAGGGAATCGAATTCGGAAATGCGCTGTCCGGCCGGCGGGATCAGCGCGAACAGCAGGCTCTTGCCGTAGAATTCCTCGAGATAGAAAGTCTTCTCATGGAAAACCGGCGCGCCGCGGCGTGGTTTGCCGGTGAAGTCAGCGAGGCTGATAGCTCCGAAGTCGCTCACTGGCAGAGGGTGCGATGAATCGCAGTCGCGAGGTTGTTCAATTCGGCTACGCGGGCTGGGACTTGGCCGGCGATATCCCGGCGACGTCGGGCGGACAGGCGGGCGGCATCGGGCGCGACGCCGCTATTTCGGCGAGCGAGGTATCGGAGAAAACTTCGAGCAACACGCGCTGGCCCTTCTCCCACACGCGATACATCCTGCACGTCGGCTGCAGCGCGCACGAGCTGCTGCCGTCGGTGCATACGTTGAGCGTGATCGGACCTTCGACGGCCTCGATAATATCGCGAAACGTCACGGTCTCAGCTTTGCGCGCGAGCTGGTAGCCGCCGCCCGGACCGCGGCGCGCATGAACCAGGCCGCGGCGCATCAGATCGCGAATCACTTTTTCGAGATAGTACTTCGGGATCTGTTCGCGAGTGGCTATCTCGGTGCCGCGCGCCACGCCCGCGGGATGATCCGCGAGATAGATCATCGCACGCAGTGCGTATTCGATCTTCCGCGGTATCTGCATCAGGCTCATGTTTTTCAGTATCTACGCGGGAGTCGCGGCGGCCCGCACCGCAAGAATCTTCTCGACGTACTTCACCAGCATGTCGTTCTCGATGTTGACGGTGTCACCGGCCTGTTTGAATCCGAGCGTCGTCGAGCGAAGCGTGTGCGGGATTACCTCGACCGAAAAGTTTGTGTCTTTGATCGAGAAAATTGTCAGGCTCATGCCGTCGATACCGACCGAGCCCTTCTCGACCAGGTAGCGCGCTTGCGCGGGCGCGACCTCGAAGGTGAAAAGTTTCGAATCGCCCTCGGGCTTGATCGACACAACGCGGCCGACGCCGTCGACGTGGCCGGAGACCAGGTGGCCGCCGATCAACTTGCCGAGAGTGAGGCATCGCTCGAGATTGACGCGGCTGCCGGGCTTGAGATCGCCCAGTCCCGTGCATCGCAGCGTCTCGGCCGAGACGTCCATCGCGAAGCGGCCGGGGCTTTTTGAAATCACTGTGAGGCAGGCGCCGTCGACGGTGATCGAGTCGCCGATGCTGATTTCGGAAATCGGCAGCGAAGTGTGGACCGAAATCACCGCGCCCTGGTCGGTGGGCTTGAGACTTTCGACGGTGCCGAGATCTTCGATGATACCGGTGAACATCACTACACTCCTGTGGAGGCGCTGAAGTGGCGGGGAGAAATCTCCAGAAAAATCATATCTTTTTGCGAGATGGCCGCGCAACTAATTGATTGGAAGAGGCAGCGCCCTGCTACACTCAAGGCCCTATGAGCTTGAGGAAAAAAGAAAAACTGAAAGCGCTCCTGTTCGACTTTGGCGGCACGCTTGCGTTCCTGGATTTCGAATTGCTCGCGCGCGAATTCTCGCGCGAAGGACGCAAGCTCGACGCGCTCGCGCTCGAGCATGCGGAATACGCGGGGCGTGCGGCGATCGATCGACATCTGATGAGCGAGGGCAACGCGCAAGCGACCAATGCGGCGTACGAGCTTTTTTTTCGCGGCTGGATGACGGCGGCGGGAATTCCGGAAGAGGAATTTCAAGAATGCGCGGAGAAATTTGGCGCGATACATCGCGAGGCGTCGCTGTGGCGCGTCGTGCGACCGGGCACGTTCGAGGCGCTCGAGCGGTTCAAGTCGGCGGGGTACAAACTCGCGATCGTGTCGAATGCGGAAGGGCAGGTCGCAGGTGACGCGCAACGATTCGGACTGGCGCCGTACTTCGACGCGATAATCGACTCGCATATCGTCGGCGTCGCCAAGCCCGATCCGCGGATCTATCACATCGCGCTCGAGCGGCTGGGCGTCGCCGCCGATGAAGCAAGATTTGCCGGCGACATTTATTCGATCGACGTCGTCGGCGCGCGCGCGGCGGGAATCGAAGCGCGGCTGGTCGATCAGCATCGACGCTACAGCTGGGTCGAGCATGAGAAAATTCGGCACATCGAAGAGATGCATCGGATCGACTGAGTGGTAGAGGGAAGATTCCAGCCATGGGCGTGATTAGAGATCAATCGGAAAAGATTTTCACCGGCGCGATTACGACCCGCCAGTTCCATCCGCTGCTGCCGACCGGCGAATACGAGGAAATAGCCGACGGCGTGATGTTCTACCGCTGGTTTGCGAACGTGACTGCCGCCAAAACGCGCGAGGGCCTGGTGCTGATTGATACGGGCGGATACTTCAACCAGGACGCGACGGTGAAACTCATCCGGCAATTCTCGCCGGACCGGGTGAACACTGCGATCTACACGCACGGACACGTCGATCACGCATGCGGGATGCCGGCGATTGTCGCCGATGCGCAGAAGAACAAGGTCGCGCGGCCGCGCGTCGTGGGACATCGCGCAGTCGCGGCGCGGTTCGATCGCTACAAGCGGACCGGTGGCTATAACACAGTAGTCAATACGCGGCAGTTCAACCGGCCGGCCGCGTGGCCGACTGAGTATGTATATCCGGATACTTACTTCGATACTCAGTTGAATGTAGTTGCAGGCGATCACAAGTTCGAATGCCATCATGCGCGCGGCGAGACCGACGACCATTGCTGGGTGTTCATCCCGCAGCGCAAGTTGCTGTGCACCGGAGATTTGATCATCTGGGCAGCGCCCAACGCGGGCAATCCGCAGAAGGCGCAGCGCTATGCGCGCGAATGGGCCGAGGCGTTGCGCGTGATGGCGCGGCTGGGCGCTGAAGTACTGGTGCCGGGGCATGGCTATCCCGTATTCGGCGCGATTCGCGTGCGACAGGTGCTGAACGACACCGCGAACTATCTGCAAAGTTTATACGACCAGACTATTGCGATGATGAATGCGGGCGCGTCGCTCGACGCAGTCATTCACACCGTGAAGCCGCCGGCAAATCTCTCGGAGAAGCCCTGGCTGCAGGCCGTGTACGACGAGCCGGAGTTCATCGTGCGCAATATCTGGCGGCTGGAAGGCGGATGGTACGACGGCACGCCGTCGAATCTCAAACCGGCGACTGACAGCGAGCGGGCGCAGGAGATTGCGGCGCTGGCGGGTGGCGTCGCGCCGGTAGTCGCGCGCGCCAACGAGAAACTTGCCGCGGGCGACGTCGTGCTCGCGTGTCACCTGGCGGATTGGGCGGTGGCCGCCGCGCCGGACGACAAATCGGCGCACGAGGCGCGCATGAGAATCTACGCCGCGCGTGCCGATCGCGAGGAATCGACGATGGCGCATGGAATCTTTCGATCGGCAGTGGTGGAGTCTGCGACCAAGGCGGGAATCGAGCCGCCGGAAGACAGGCGCAGCGCGTGAATCGAATTCAGCGCTGCTTCAGTCCGTTTTTTTCTGGACGATGTGAGTAATCGAAACAGGTAGTGCGTTCAGGTTGGTTCTCAGAAACGACGGCTGGAGTTTCAGGTTCGCCAGCGCGTCGAGGCGATGCCACCTGAAGATTAGTTCCGTGCCGTTTTCCTCGCGACCGTAGAATTCCTTGCTTAGCTCCAACTGAGATCCTTCGGCTGGGAGCGTCACCAGATAAAACAAGCCGAGCTCGTGATGGCGGCGGCCTTCGTGAGTGAAGAAGTTCTCCACCACCCAGACCAGGCGATCGATTTTGACATCGATGCCCGTTTCCTCGCGCATCTCTCGTATCATCGCGTCTTCCGCCAGCTCGCCTATCTCGACGTGACCACCGGGCATGAACCAGAAGTCGTGAGGCTCGACTCGGAGCAGGAGAACGTGATCGCGGTGTATCGCTATCGCGGTCACGCGGAAATCGAATGTCCAGTCCTTGTGCTCGAAGGCGATCATTTCAATGGAGTCGGAGGCAGCGTTAATTTGCCGAGTATTGCAGGCGCGCGCGCGCCGGTAACGCTCGGGATGTTGCCCTGGCGGCCGCGCAACATCTCGTAGCCGAGAATCGCGAATGCGACGGCCTCCACCGCGTCGCCGTCAAGACCGAGCTCCGCGGCGGTAACCATTTCGACGTTGGCGAATTCAGATTTGATCATGCGCATCAGCGTGCGATTCTTCGCACCGCCGCCGGTAACGATCAACTGATCGACGGCGCCGCGCGGAAGAATGAAGCGACGGCACGCGTCGGCGATCGATCGCGCGGTAAGCGCGGTGACGGTCGCGACCAGATCGTAGTCGACGAGGTTCATGCGACGGCCGTCGGCGACGATGCGATCGAGGAGTTGGGGCCCGAACTCCTCGCGGCCGGTCGATTTCGGCGGACGTCGGCGGAAGTAAGGATTTTCCATCATCTTCGCGAGCAGCGGCTCGCTGATGTGGCCGCGCGCGGCGATGCGCCCGTCGCGATCCATTCGCAGGCGACCGGCCGAGATTCGCGATGCGAGTGCGTCGATCATGCCGTTGCCCGGTCCCGTATCGAACGCGATCAGGCCGGGGTCGCCGGGACGGGCACGCGGCGGAATGTAAGTTGCGTTGGCGATGCCTCCAATGTTCTGCACGACTCGGCCGCGTTTCGGATCCGCGAATAGCCAGAGATGGGCGAGCGGCGCGAGCGGAGCGCCTTCGCCACCAAGCGCGAGATCCATGGTACGGAAGTCCGCGACGACAGGAACGCCAGTGGCGGCGGCGATTACGGCGGACTCGCCGAGCTGCATCGTAGAGGCGATCTGTCCGCGAGCGGCGCGGCGCGGCGGCAGATGAAAAAAAGTGTGGCCATGCGATCCGATGAAGGCGATGTCGGACATTGGGATGCGCGCGCGTCGCGCAATCTCAATTGCGGCGCGTCCAAATTCGCGACCGAGCGCGAAGTTGAGCGTCGAGATCGCCGCCGCGCCGACCTTCTCATTGGCCGAAGCGGCGAGCAATTCCCGCCGAAGGCGCGCAGCGTACGGGAACGTTCGAAATGCGATCAGCCGCGCGGGCGGACGCGAGCGCTCGTCGAGCTCGACGACAGCGGCGCTGACGCCGTCGTGCGATGTCCCCGACATCAGGCCGATGGCGAAAACTTTACCGCGATCGAGTCGAAGCGTGATTGCGCTCATTTTTTGTCAGCATCCGGATCGTCGTCGTCGAGTGATTCCTGCGAATCGTCAGGACGCCTTAGCCGAAGCATCTCGATTCCCGCAAGCAGCAGGCGCAGACCCGAGGGAACACCGAGCGAGCCGGAGTCGTCGTGCGACTCGGGCACGATGATCACCTTCTTGCCGTGGTGCCACTGCACCAGCAGCATCTGGTGGCCGAGCTGGCGGCCGGTGACGCGATCGATCGAGAAGTCGCCGAACATCGTGGTGGTGCGCAAATCGGCGAATGCGGCTCGGAGCATCGCGTCGTCACAGCGGCCGGCGCTCGCGAGCGCGGCGGCGGTCAGCAGACCGGCGGCGTAAATCTGCGCGGCGGGGTAGTCGGGAGAATCAGCGGCGCCAGCGGAGCGCATTCGGCGCGCGAACTCGGCGGGCGTCGGGCCGAGCGCGGGCTCGAGCTCGACGGATTCCTCCCATTGCGACGGGCCGACAATTCCTTCCGCCAGCTCGCCGAGGTCGGACCTGAAGCGACCGACGCCGGCCGCCACGCATCCGAGCACCGGGATGTTGAGCGGCGACGCCGCGACTGCGCGCATGACGGCGACGTCGTGCTCATAGCTGCCGGCGCTGGCCAGTGCGTTGACGCGGTTCCGCGCGAGTGCGGGGAACAGGCGCGCGGGAGTCGTGTCGTGATCGAACGCCCCGTTCCATTTCACGCGGATGCGAACCCCGCGGCGGCGAGCGGCTCGTTCGCCAGCGGCGCGCTCGAAGCCCAACGCTACCGCGCGCGCAAAGGCCGCCTTCGACGCGACGATCGCGGCGCGCTTGCGCCATAGCTTGAGTTCAGTGAGTAGTCGGACGAAGCCGCGCAAATAGTCACTCGCGGGACTGAGTATTCCGACGATTAGCTTGTAGCCGTGGTCGTATAGTTCATCGCCGGCGCCGCCATGATTGACGAACACGCGGCCGGATCGTTCGGCGATCGGCGCGGCCACGCGGGCGAGGCGATTGGAGTACGGCCCGAAGATTATATCGGCGCGGCGATCGGCGCATAGCGAACGGTAAATTTCGGCGCATCGCGAGGGATCGCTCGCGTCGTCGTGGCACTCGAGCGCGAACTCACATCGCTCGCCCGCGACGCGCAACGCGCTGCTGGCGTTGGCGTCGGCGACGAATAGTCGAATTGCGAGCTCGGCCTGCCGGCCCATCGGGGAGTATTCGCCGGTGAGAGAGAGCGAGAGGCCGATGGTGATTTTCACAAAGTCAGGGCGCGACTTCGGCGATGCCGCCCTTGATGACAGCCTGGCCGTCGGGATTGAAAGTCTCGTAGGCGAAGACTTTGCGGCCGTCGCGCTCGCCGTCGGCCCAGACTTTGGTGGTGATGGTCTGGCCGGGGAGCACGGGGCGCGAGAAGCGCACGCGCAAACGCTTCAAGCGAGTCGGGTCGCCGGCGCAGAGTTTGTCGATCGCGACTTTCGACGTAAACGCCATCGTGCAGAGTCCGTGCACGATGATGCCGGGGAGGCCCGCCATCTTCGCAATGTTTTCATCGACGTGAATCGGATTCGGGTCGCCGGACGCTTCGGCGTAGCGGAAGGTCTGATCCTTGTCGATGGTCTGCGCGACCGAAAAGATTGGCGCGCCGCGATCAGGTTCGACCGCGCGCGGTTCCGAGGCGGCAGCGTCACGGTTGCGAGCGCCTCGAATGAAAATGATGAACAGCGTCCTTTGGACAGGCTGCCCCTTCTGATTGGCGGCGTTCAGCTCGACCGTCATCGTCTCGCCGGTAGTCTTGGCTTCGATCGAAATAATTTTGGCGGATGCGTCGATGACGTCGCCGGGCCGAATCGGATTTGGAAATTCCATGTCCTGCTCGCCGTGAACGAGTCGCAGCAGGTCCACGTGCAACTCGGGATCCATCATGGCCTTCATCAAGGCGCCCCACGTGACTGTTACGCCGAACATCGGCGGCGCGACGATTCCGCCGGCGCGGCTGGCGTCGAAGAACGCGGGATTGTCGTCGTTGTACGCGCGCGCATATTTCTGCATCGCGTCGAGGGTGACGTTGGTGGTGACGGGCGGATATTCGCGGCCCACGCAGGCTATGTTCAGCGGCATCGATTGGCTCCGATTTTTGTTCGAATTTTTTCGGGGACCGGTGGCTATTTTATCTCGCGGCCGCCGATGTGAACGGACTTCAACTCCAGCGCCGGACTCAGCACGATTAAATCAGCGCGAGCACCGACGTCAATGCGTCCGCGATCGTTGGCGCCCACCAGCTTGGCAGGATTGGTGGCGGCCATCACCGCCGCATCGCCGATGCTGACGCCGGCTTTCTCAATCATCACGCGTACCCCGTCGAGCATCGAGATGATACTGCCGGCGAGCGTGCCGTCGGCGAGACGCGCGGCGCCGTCGCGAATGGCCGCGCGAGCACGGCCGACATTTTTTTCAACGCCGGAGGTCTGCGCGAGCGCCACCTTGTCGGTGACCAGGATGATTCCGTCTTTGCCGCGCGCGGCAACTGCCAGCCGAAGCATCGCCGGATGCACGTGGACGGCGTCGGGGATGATCGCGGCGAATGCGGGTGACGGCGCGAGCGCCGCGGCGATCACGCCGGGATCGCGATGGTTCAACGGGCGCATCGCGTTGAACAGATGCGTGAACATGCGCGCGCCGGCTGCGATGCCGGCGTTGGCCTCGTCGAGAGTCGCGTTGCTATGCCCGATTGAAACGACCACATCGCGCGCGGCGAGGCGGCGAATCGCCTCGATTGCGCCGGGCAGCTCGGGCGCCAGCGTGATCAAGCGCAACGCGCGCAGTGCGAGCACGCGCTCGAAGGCGTCGCCGCGCGGCTCGAGATTGAGCGTGGGATGCGCACCGAGGCGGAGCGGCGAAATGAACGGCCCTTCGAGATGCATCCCGAGAATCGCGGCTGAATCGGAAGAGATGGCTTGCCGCGAATTCTCATACGCATGCGCTATCGACTCGTGGACCTGCGCGATCTTCTCGATCGGCGCGGTGACCGCCGTCGGCATCCAGGCCGTCGCGCCTTCACGTGCGAGATGACGGCTCAGCGTTGCGATTTCATCCGGCGACGCGTTCATGACGTCGATGCCGTGCGAGCCGTTGACCTGGAGATCGACGAAGCCGGGCAGGATGTAATCGTTGCCGCCGTTGGACGCGGGCTCGAGCGCCGTAATCCGATCGGTGAACGTGACGCGCCCGCGGAGGAGCGAGCCGTCCGGCCTTGCGATGACGCCGGACAGCTGGCCGCTCGATGTATGCGACGCGGTCAATTCGCGCCGAATCGTTCTGCGAGCAGACGCGAGAAGCGCGGCAGGTAGACCAGGTCGAAGGTTTCTTCTTTGCCGGGAAACATCGCGACCGCGGCGCCCTTGAGCGCGAGCACGTGCTCCCATCCCTGTTCGAGCGTCATGTCGTTGTCCTGCGCGATGGTTGCGAAGGTCAGCTCGACCAGGAAGCGCAGCCTGCGCATCATCTTGTTCTCATGCTCGATTTTCGATGCTCGGTCGTCGTCGGCCATGAGTGCATACTCCGTGTGGGGCAGTCGTGAAGCCTCATTATATCATCGAAGCAATTGGCGATCATGGGCAAATGCGGCGGGCTTGTCTCGGTCCCGCGAGGATGCCAACCTTTTCTGCGCCGTGAGCCCTGTCCGCCTCAAAAGCAGCTTCATATATCTCGCAAACGCGGTAAACGATCTGCGCGCCAATTGGTCGGCGCTTGCGGTCGTGCTGGCGCCGTTGGTGCTGGCTGCCGCGTTATGCCTGCTGCCCGACGCGTTGAATCTGCAGTATCACCTCGCGACGACTTTTGCGCCGCCGGGCGCGCAAAATATCAGCTATACACAAATCGACAGCACCGACGCGCCGGCCTCGAAGCCCGCGCCCGCACCGCTGCAAGAGCCGCAGCCGTTCTCCCCGTGGGTCACGACCGTGCTTCATTGGATTGTCGGCGGGCTCACGCTGCTGGTGCCGCTGGTCACGTTGTGCGCGCTCAAGCGAGTCCGCGCGGGAATCCGCGAGCCGACGCCGATCGGCGAGGCGATCGAAGTTTACCGGCGATCGATTCGACTGGCGCCAGGATTCATCTGGGTGACGATTCTGCAACTGCTCGCGCCCGCGGCCGGCCTCTTCGTATTCCAGCTCGCGACGGGCTACATGCCAAGTTCGATCGGGGTGTGGGTCTACCTCCTGCTGGTGTTGATGATCCTGCTGGGCGCGCTCGTGTACACGTGGCTGTACTTCGCGCAGTTCGCGCTGGTCTTCGACGACAAACATAGCTGGCACGCACTGCTGTTCAGCCGCGACCTGATGCGCAAGCGCTTCTTCAAAGTCGCGATGCGAATCGTCGTATTCGTCGCCGTGTGGTCGGGATTCAACTCATGGGCATGGGGCGCGTTCGTGGTGGTGAGCCTGCTGTTCGGGCCCGTCGGGGTGGTCACAGGTTTTCTCAGCACGGCGATTTTTCTGCAGGTCCTCGGGGAAATCAGCGTTACCTTTGCGACGATCGCATTCGTGGTCGCGGCGGGCCTGCGCCTGTATCAGGATTTGCGCGAAGCGCCGCCAGCGCTGCAGGTCGTCGACTCCGCGACGCAAGCCGCCGCCATGCAAGCGACTGCACCGCTGCCGAACGTCGCAGGCTGAATCACGCGGCGAGACGGGAAAGGGCGCGCACCGTTACGTGAATCGCGGGCAGGCTCGGCGCCGGCAGAGTCTTCAGCTCGTCGAACAGCCGCGCGACTTCCGCGAAACGATTGGCGCGATCGCGCTGCAACTGCTCGATCGATTCATCGACACTGACCGCAGGATTGTCGGCGATCGCGTCGAGCACCGCGCAGCACAGCGCGATCCGTGCGGCGCGAAGTTCAGCGGCCAGTTCATTGGCGGCGCGCCGCTCCCAGCGGTCTTCGTCACTAACCGACTGCAGCGTTTCATCGAGAACCGAGAAATTAAGTTGCGCGCTCAACTGGAAGTACGCCCGAGCCGTTTGAGCGGGTTCGATTTCGCGGGCGAAACTCAGGCTCAGCACGCTCAAGATGTGATCGGCAAAGGCCAGGCGCGCGAGTCCATGCGCCAGCTCGCCGTCCGACACATCACGTCGGAGCTCGCGATAGAGGCGCTCGAAGCGATCGCGCTCTCCCCCCGCGAGCATCGTCTCGAACTCGCCGCATAGCGTTTCGAATGCGGGCTTGAAGCGGGTCACCGCCGCGCCGATCGACGTGGCCGGCTCGAGCTCGCCGAGCGCCCATCCCGTGGCGCATCTGGTTGCGCGTTCCAGCGCGAGAAATGCGCTCAGCTCCGACTCGGCGGTGGTCGTTGCAGCGTTGCGCTTCAGCTCGCCGGCGCGTTCGTGAATCGAGAGCACGTCGGTCGCTATCACCCATCCGCGCACGACGTCCTCGGCCGCGACCCCGCGGTCACGCACAAAACTGAAGACGAAGGTCGATCCGGCGAGATCGACCAGTTCGTTGACGGCACGCGTCGCGATCAGTTCATGACGCAGTCGATGGGCGCCGACGTCGGCGAGTTCGGCCAGCGACGGCGGGAAGTATGGCTGCAGGAAACGTCCGACCAGGTACGAATCGTCAACCAGCACCGTCGCTTCAAGGCGCTGGATGAGATCGATCTTGGTATACGCCGTGGCCAGCGCGAGCTCGGGACGCGTGAGGCCGGGGTAGCGCGCATGGCGCTCGTGCAGCGCTTCGCGCGGCGGTATCGCGGGCTCCATCCCGGTGAGAATTCCGCGATCGGCGATGGCCTGAAGATGATCGCGAAACTCGGTCAGATGCGTGCGGCTGCGAAGCTGTTCGAGACTCAGCGACAGCACCTGGTCGCGATTGTCGGTGATAACGCGGCCGGCGACTTCGTCGGCGCATGCGGCGAGCGCGCGGTTGCGCGCGTCGAAGGTGAGCTCGCCGCGGGCCACGGCGGGCTCGAGCAGAATCTTCAGATTGACTTCGTGATCGGACATATCGACGCCGGCCGAATTGTCGATCGCGTCGGTGTTGATGCGCCCGCCGGCGAGCGCGTACTCGATGCGTCCCCGTTGCGTGAATCCCAGGTTGCCGCCCTCGACCACTATTTTGGCGCGAAGCTCGGGCGCGGTGATTCGGCACGCGTCGTTGGCGTGGTCGGCGACTTCGGCGTCGGTCTCGGTGGTCGCGCGAACGTAGGTGCCGATGCCGCCGTTGTAAAAGAGATCGACCGGCGCGCGCAGGATGCATTGAATCAAGGACTCGCCGTCGAGCGCGTCGGAATCGCAGCCGAGCGCGGCGCGCGCTTGCGGGCTCAGCTCGATTCGTTTCTGTCCGCGGCGGAAGACGCCGCCGCCGGGACTGATGAGCGCGGGATTGTAGTCGGCCCAACTCGAGCGCGGCAGATCGAAGAGCCGCTTGCGCTCGTCGAAGCTGGCGGCGGGGTCGGGATCGGGATCGATAAAAATGTGGCGATGGTCGAAGGCCGCGACGAGCTTCAAGTTGCGCGAGCGCAGCAGGCCGTTGCCGAACACGTCGCCCGACATGTCGCCGATGCCGATCATCACGATCGGCGCGCCGCGATCGGGGTCGCGGCCCATTTCCCGCAGATGCCGGCGCGCCGATTCCCACGCGCCACGCGCCGTGATCGCCATCTGCTTGTGGTCGTAACCGTGCTCGCCGCCCGATGCGAACGCGTCGCCGAGCCAGAAGTGGCGCTCGATCGCGATCTGATTGGCGATGTCGGAGAAACTCGCAGTGCCCTTGTCGGCCGCGACGACCAGATAAGGGCCGTCGGTGTCCAGCACCCTGACGCGCGCCGGATGCACCGGGCCGTCGTCGGTGAGATTGTCGGTCAGATCGAGCATCGCGTTCATCAGCGTCTTGTAAGCCTCGACGCCGTCGCGAGCATCCGCCTGATGACGCGGGCGCGGCTTGACGATGAAGCCGCCCTTCGCGCCGAACGGGACGATGATCGCGTTCTTGACGGTCTGGGTCTTCATCAGATCGAGAATCTCGGTGCGGTAGTCGTCGTGCCTGTCGCTGAAGCGAATTCCGCCGCGCGCGAGGCGACCGTGACGCAGATGGCATCCTTCCATGCGCGGACTGTTGACGTGAATTTCGTAGAGCGGCGCCGTGTCGGGCAGGCCGGTGATGCGCGCGCTTTCGAACTTGAGCGCGATGTAGCCGTCGGGCGACGGCGTGGCGCAGAAGTAATTCGTACGCACCGTAGCCTCTACCAGCGACAGCAGCGCGCGCGCCGTGCGGTCGTCGACGATATTTTCGATCGAGCCGAGACGCTCCAGATACGCCGCCCGCATCTTCTCGATTTCCTCCGGCGTGGCCGGGCTGTCGAAGGAGAGACGGGCGCTGAACAGCTTGAACAGCAATCGCGCCATTTCGGGATACAGCAGGAGAACGCGTTGCAGGGCGAGACGCGCGGGCGCCAGGCGCATCTGGAACCCGGCGACGAGATACGCGCGCAGGACAGAGACCTCGCGCCAGGCGAGACCTGCCGTGAGAGTGAGCGCGTTGAGAGCATCGTCGGCGGCGAGGCCGTTGCGGACGGCGGCGATCGCGTCGGCAATCAGCGCGGCGCCGGGAAATTTCGCGAACGGCTGCGAGCCGGGTCCCTGCACCGAAAAAACCTGCAGGTAGGCGCGCGTCACCTTGCCGTCGGTGCGCGGGCGAAGCTCGTGGGCGTCCTCGGACAGCACCTCGATCGCGAAGTTCTGCAAGGTGGGCATCAGGTCGGAGAGCATCGGAGCGTCGCCGAGGCCGACGATTCGAATGTCGCTCGCCTCGCCGTCGGCTGCGTGAGGTCCGGCCTCGACGATGAAATCGCGGCCGCTCGAGATTAGCGTTTCGACGTCTTCGAGATCGGCGACGGCGCGCGCCACGTCCATCGCAGCCTGGTAGTCGGCGGTGAATGCGCCGGCCCATCGCTCGGCGAGAGCCCGTCCGCGCTTCGGTCCGAATTTTTCGATCAATCGTTCCTGCAGGCGATCGTCCCATCGCCGGGCGAGGTCGGCGATCGCGGTTTCGAGGCTGCGGATGACCGACGTCTTGGGCGGATCGGCGAAGAAACAGAAATGGAGGCGCGCCGTGTAGCCTTCGCCGAGCGCGAGATAGAAATACACCAGCGTGCCGTGAAGCGCGTCTGCCAGAGTGTCCTGGATGTGGCGACTGAGCTCGGCGGAGCCGCCCTCACGCGGCATCACGACCATCGCGATGACGTTGCCGTGGCGCAGGTCGGGCGCGATGAAGAGCCGCACCGCCGCTTCGCTCTTGACGTCGAGGATGAGGCGCAACTGCGCGCGCAGCTCGGCCACCGGCGCGCGAAAAAGTTCGTCCTTGGGGAAGCTGTTGAAGGCCGACACGATTTCCTTGTAGTCGTGCGAGCCGGGCACGGCGCCCTCGGAGTCCAGTACCTCGCGCAGCTTCGCGCGCAGAACGGGAATGTGTTGCGCTTCCTCGGCGTAGGCCTTGGACGTGAACAGGCCGACGAAATTGTCGAACGCGGCGACGCGGCCGAATGCATCGGTGCGGCGAATCGAGACGCTGTCCATCGGGCGGCGGCGATGGACGTGCGACTCGGCGCGAGACTTGCCGACCACCAGCGGCGGCCCTTCGAAGAAGAGCTTGCGCCGCGCGGGCGAGAGTTCCTCGAGCGGGACGGAGGTGCGAAAGCGCGACTCGTCATGCTCGCGCATGATGCCGAGCTCGGTGCCGGGGTCGAGCGTGAATCTGGCGGTGCCGTCGTCGCGGCTCACCAGATAGCGGCTAAAACCGAGGAAGACGAAGCCGCCCTGGATGAGCCATCGCAGGAGGTCGCGGACCTCGATCAGTTCGCGGTTGGCCGCCGTTTCCTCGCAGATTTGCAGCGCGCGGCCGGTCATCTCATCGAAGTCGTCGGTGGCCTCGTGGACTTCGGTTAGAATCTGGATAACGTCGCGCTCGATTTGTTGCGCTTGCTCGGGCGTCGGCGTGAGCTCCAGTTCGGCGTGAACGAACGACTCGCCGCGCTCGGCCGACGACGACTGTTCGAACGATACGATGCGCCCTTCCTTGTCGCGACTGACTTTGAAGATGGGATGCAGGATCGTGCGGACGGCCGCGCCAAGATGATGAAAGTACTCGAGCAGGCTGTCGACGATGAACGGGCAATCTGTCGTCACCGTCTCGACGATGGTGAGCGTGTCGTGGTCGTCGTCGTCACCTGGGACTGATTCGACGCGCGCGATCACCGGCTCGGTGCGGACGGAAAAGAAATCGAAGGCCGATTGCACGAGCGCGAGACGCCGCTTGGCGGGCACCCGCTCGAGATTTTCGGTCGATTCACGCGCGAAAAGCCGCGCGGCGAAGGCGGACACGCGCTGAGCGGAGTCGGCGGGCAGGTTCCGGTCGATTAATTCACGCAGTTCGGTCTCGATCGCCAAGGTGTCACCCGGTCAGAGCAGAAGAGAATGGCGCGACCGCTTCGCGCAACCGCATCATTATAAGTCGCGTCGCGCGAATTGCGTAGTGGGGATAAGCTTGACGCGATGGCGGAGATTGAAATCAGCGCGATGACCTTTGGCGCGTTCGGGGTTGGGCGGATTGGGGGCAAGGCGGTGATGGTGCCTGGCGCGGTGGTGGGCGATCGGCTCGACGTCGAGATTGTTTCCGAGCGGCGCGATTACAGTGTTGCGAAGATTCGTGAAGTCGTAAGTGCGAGTGCCGAGCGGCGCGTGGCGCCTTGTCCTTATTTGCCGCGATGTGGCGGGTGCGACTGGCAGCATATCGAGTATGCGGCGCAGGTGCGGTTCAAGGGCGAGGTCGTTGCGCGCGAGTTGGGGCATGCGCTGGAGATCGAGATCGAACCCGCCGGGCTGGTCGAGGAAGCGCCTGCCGAGTTTGGGTATCGGTCGAGGATACGGCTCAGGGTCGGCGCCAAAGGTGCGCTTGGGTTTTACGAGGCCGCCAGCAACACGATTGTCGAGATCGATTCGTGCATGGTTGCCGAGGCAGGTATGCGGATGCCGGCGCATCTGGCGCGATCGCTCGGCAAGCGCGTCGAGGAGATCGAGGTGGTGCGCGACGGCGCGCGCGAGGTGCAGGTCGCGCATCTGAAGAAGCCGCCGACGGAAGAGGACCTCAGGCGCGCGCGCAACGTGCTCGAAGCGGACGGCGAGATTGCGGGAATCGTGCTGCGCGCGGGCGCGAGCCGCTCGACGGTCGGCGACGCGACAATTTCGATCGAGCTCGAGGACGGGCTGTCAATCGAGGTGGACGCCGATCTGTTCAGCCAGGTGAATCGCGCGCAGAACCGCAAGCTGGTCGCGAGCGTGATGGAGATGGCGGCGATTCACGAATCGTCGGCGGTGCTCGATCTGTATTGCGGTGCGGGCAACTTCAGCATGCCGGCGGCGCGGCGCGGTGCGCGAGTGACGGGCGTCGACGACGACGCGGGCGCGATAGCGGCGGCGGCGCGCAATGCGGAGCGGCTGAAATTCAACGGCGCGCAGTTCGTCGCGATGAAGGCGTCGGCGACCGCGGATTTTCTGCATCGCGCGCGCTACCGCCCCGACATCATAATTCTGGACCCGCCGCGGACTGGTGCGCTCGATCTGATGGCGCCGATCGTCAAGCTGCGCGCGGCCAGCGTGATTTACGTATCGTGCGACGTGACGACGCTGGCGCGCGATCTGCGCGTGCTGACAGGAGCGGGCTACAAAATCAAGCGCGTGCGCGGGTTCGATTTTTTCCCTAACACGCATCATGTGGAGATCGCCGTGCACGCGCTATTGACTTAGATCAGCGGGCATTCTTAGAGTAATTGAGTGGTCGGTTCCCGCATCCTCCCGCCAGAGGGTTGATCAAAGAGATGCCCAAGCAGGAAAAGGAAAAGCTCCCAAGGCCGAAGATTACGATTATCCCGGGCCGCGGGGTGGCGCAGACAATCAATTATTTGCTTGAGGACCGGGACGACCTCGAATGGATAATCGCGGTCGGGCGCACGAAGAACGGCGAGCTGTTCTTCTACGACACCGGCGGCGACATCGTCGAGGACCTCGGCACACTCGAGTACCTGAAGGCGCGAATCGTGCGCGCGCACTTCGGCGACGAATACGAATAGAACCCCGGCTCCGAACTCTTTCTAATCCTCGAATTCCTGCGTGGGCGGGCGCGCATAGATTACCCCGTCCTCGATTTCGGTCAGCACCCGGTAAAGATATTTTCCGCACGCGCTCGGCGGACCGGCGATACATTCGCCGCTGACCGGCTCGTAGTAAGCGTTGTGCGTCTGGCACATCAGGTAGGCGCCGTCCTCCGCAAAGAATTGATTGTCGACCCAGTCCATCGGCATCGGCACATGGCGGCATCGATTGACGTAGGCGTGGAACTCGCCGCCGAAGTTGATGAGAAAACATTCCTCATCTGCGCCGCGAATCGGCAGCATGAACTTCAGCGATTCGCCCGGCGCGAGCGCGTCGGTGCGCGCGACTTTGTAGCGGCGTGCGGCCGCGGCTTTGCGACGCGGATGAGCGCCGGTTAGGGCGGCGCGGCGTCGATGTTGGTCGTCCGGCATGGTCGGGGTTGGCGGGTAGTGAATTTTTTCGCGCGCGGAATTCCTGTCAGCCTGTCGCAGTTTGTCAAAGGTCTCGGCATCTGTAAACTTGGCATCGGTGAAGACGGCGTCCAGAGCCGTCGACCGTCGCTTAGATTTCACGATGGAAAATCCAAAGATTCGCGCCGTCGAGGCGTTCCCCGTCGAGCAGCAGGGTCAGACCGCCATCTGCCTGCGCGATCCGAGCGGACTGGCGCCCGAGACGATCATGCTCGGGATGGGCGCGTACTTTATCGTGACACTGTTCGACGGCCGCATGACGCTGAAGGATATCCAGGCGGCGTTTGCGAAGCGCTTCGGCGAAATGATTCCGATCGAGAAGCTCGAGGAGCTGATCGCGGCGCTGGATCGATCGTATTTTCTCGACTCGCCGGCGTTTCATGAGCGCGAGCGGCAGGTGCGCGCGGAATTTCTCGCGAGTCCCGACCGTCCGGCCGCGCTGGCAGGGCTGTGCTACGAAAAAGATCCGGCCAAGCTGCGGCTCGAGCTCGCGGCGTTCTTCGATCCGCCTGAAGGACCCGGCCGCTCCGTCACGGCGAAGAAATCGGCGCCGCTGGCGGGCTTGATCGCGCCTCATATAGATCCGCGCCGCGGTGCCGCCGCGTATGCGCACGCGTATTACGAGCTGATGGCGCATGAGCCGCCCGAGCTAGTCGTGATCCTCGGCACGTCGCACTACGGCGCGGGACCCGAGCTGTTCAGCGCGACGCGCAAGAACTACGCGACGCCGTTCGGCCCGGTCCAGACCGACGGCGCGTTTATCGACCGGCTCGCGGCGCGCTACAGCGGCGACCTGTTCGCCGACGAGATGCTGCATCGCGGCGAGCACTCGATCGAATTCCAGGCGCTGTTCCTCGCCTATGCGTTCGGAATACGCGGCTACCAGGTCGTGCCGATACTCGTCAGCTCGTTCCACGAGATGGTCGCCAGTGGCATCACGCCGGCGCGCGATTCGCGGGTCGAGTCGTTCCTGGCGGCACTCAGAGCCGAACTGGAAGCGGAGAATCGGCGCGTTCTGATTCTGTCTGGAGTGGACTTCGCGCACGTCGGCAGAAAATTCGGCGACGAGTTCGCGGCCGATAGCGCAGTGGCCGAGCGGGTGCAGCGCCAGGATCTCGGGCTAATCGAAATTATCAAGCGCGGCGACCCTGACGGCTTTTTCGCCGACATCCTGAAAGATCGCGACGCTCGCCGAATCTGCGGTCTGTCGCCGATGTACACGCAGCTCGAACTGCTGCGCGGCCGCAGCGCGCGGTTGCTCAAATATGGAATCGCGATGGAACCGCAGAGCGAGTCGGCGGTGTCGTTCGCGAGCCTCGCGATCGAGATCGATTAGACGCCGCCGTACCAGTCGTAGCCCTGGTCTTCCCAGTAGCCGCCCGTGCGATTCGCGAGAAAATTAACTTCGGTGAGATACTTCACGGTCTTGTAGCCGAGCTTGACCGGCGAGTAGAGGCGCAGCGGCGCGCCGTGACCGGGATCCAGCGTCTTCCCATTCATGCCGTAAGCGAGAATCGTCTGCGGATGAAGCGAGCTCTCGATGTCCCAGGTCGAATAGTAGCCGTTGTCGAATGATCGGAACTCGACGTACTGAGCGTCGCGGCTGGCTCCCACCATCTTCGCGAGCTCGCGTATCGCCACGCCGTGCCATTCGGCCACCGCCGACCAGCCTTCGACGCAATGGTGGCGAACTCGCATGCCCGTTCTCGGCATTCGCATCAGCTGATCGAGCGAAAAGACCGACGGCTGCGCGACCAGGCCGCCAACCACCAGCATCCAGTTGTCCGGCGCGAGCGGCACCGAGTCGGAAATAAAATAACTGGGGAAGTCCGCCTCGGGCGTGAGCTCGGAGGCAGGCGGCTCGGGCGCGAGGCGATTTTCCGAGAACAGCAATCGGTCGACGCGCTCGTTCCAGCGTTCCATCCCGGCAAGGAACGCTTTGGCCGCACCGCCACCGTCGCATCCAGCCAGCGTGGCGCTTGCAGCCAGGCCGAGCAGAAGTTTTCGCCGCGTGATGAGCCTAGCCACGCTGCCCCCCGGTCACCATCGTGACGATCGTCCGCGGATGCAGCGCGACCAGCACGAGATGCATCGCGGTGAACGATGCGAGCAGCACGAGGCAGCTCAGATGCACGACGCGCGCGACGTCGTAGCCGCCGAAGGCCGCGGTGATCCAATACAACTGCACCGGTTTGTAGATCGCGAGTCCCGACAGAACGACGACTACACCGAACAGAATCGCCGACGTGTAGGCCATGCGCTGGAGGCCGTTGTAGAAATCCTCGGGCGGCGGAGTTTTGCGGATGCGGAGGTAGTAAGCGAACATCGCAAGCGCGTTCGAAGTGTCGCGGCTGGGGATGAAAACGCGGCGGCGCCATTCGCCACTCGCAATCATATAGATGAGGTAGATGACGCCATTGAAAATGAGGAACCACGCGATCGCGAAATGCCAGTGACGCGCGCCCGCGAGCCATCCGCCGAAACGCAGCCACGACGGCGGCGCGTCGTTCTGAAACGGATACCAGCGATACAGCCCGCCGCGCGGGCCGAGCGCCGGATACGCGGCGAAAATCTGGAGGCCGCTGCCGGCCATGATGACGAGCAGCGGAATGTTGATCCAATGCGCGAGGCGAATCGCGGCAGGCTGTGCGCGTCGTCGCGCGGCGGCGAGTTTCAGCGGCGACTACGGCGGTAGTCTCGCTCCAGGGCGGCGAGAATCGAAGCGGGGTCGTCGCTCTAGCGGGCTTTCGGTCCTCCACCGGATGCGGGTCCATATGTATCTCTAACGGTGATGCGGATGCTGGAGTTCCCTACGGCCAGAGTTTGCCGCCGACATGGATCATCGGCGACGGAAAACGAAAGGCGACAGGCCTCAGATCTGAAAATCACCCTTGCGTGGCTTGGGGTTCCTCGCCTGCCGCGCCTGGACCTCCATCGCCTCGACCTCGTCGTTGATTTCGCTCAGCCGGTGTCGAAATTCCTCGGCTTCCACTTTCATACCGACGTGGCAACCCTGGCAGACGATGTGCGTTTCGCTGGTGTGTTCGAGTTCCCGCACGAGGAGCGTGTTCTTGAAGCCGCACTTCGGGCACGCGATGTCTACAGTTTCGTCTTCAAACATTTCCCGACCTCGCAGCAATCATAAAAGCTGACGACCGACTCACAGGATCGCAATAGTTCAACGCTACTTCAATCGCCGGCGGCGGCCAAACGCGAGACGGTCACAATAGAAACGCGCCCCACTCGTGGGAGCGGGGCGCGTGCTGCGGTCGTCGCGATTTGCAGGTAGCGGGAGCTAGCGGAGGAAGCCGTAAGGAATTCCACCGCACGCGCGCTCCGCATTGTGCAGCTGAGGCAGCAGGTCGGCAGCCGCGGCCGGATGGCCAGTGTTGCGGTCCTCGTTATAGATGATGTTCAGGTGGCGAGCCCATGCGCACGCACCGCCAGCGTATCCCTGCGGCATCACGTAGTAGCCTTCAGCGCGAGGGCCGTAGTAGTCACGACCGTAATCGCGATTTCCATAGTTGCGGTAGTCGTAGTTACGGTTCGTGCGATCGTCCCAGCGATTTACGTCCCCGCGAACTTCCCTCGAGTCACGATGAGTCGCGACCTCGGGAGCCGTCCGGTTAACGCGCTCCTCGCGAGTCGGCGGCACGACATTGCGTACCGAGCGATTTTCGCGTGCTGGCGAACTGAAAGCATGCGGCGCCGTCGCCTCGTACTTGTGGTTATCGGTGTTCTGCGCGGACGCGGTGATCGGCGCGGCGATCATCGCGAGCCCAATCAAGCCCATCATCAGATGTCCTTTGAGTTTCATATTCAGTTACCTCTGAACGACAGATATTGCATCGAGGGTGCCAAGCGGCGGGACGTGGGGAATCGGCCGATATCGGCGGGGAATAGCGAAATCGCCAAAATCGCATGAACGAATTCGGATGCCGAAAAACCAAAAATGGCGTTGCGGGAGTGCAGGCTTAACGCACGTTTAACTCCGCCAATTCGACGTGCCGCCACGCGGCCGATGACCCGATGTCAGCTTCAGGTCACGGCAATAGCGCCGACGCTGGACCTACCGCCGGAGTCGCCGGCGTTGCCGCCGTTCCCACAGTCCAGGTCCCCGTGCTCGGATTGAAGAGCTCGTAGTAGTCGGTTTTGTAGGACGCCTTACGGCACTCAGTCTGTGCCGTCGATGTGCCGATCGGTGACGAGGACAAGGAGGCCTCGGAGCATTGTCCGCCGAACACCGCCAGGTCACCGGCGTTACTGCCCGAGTTGAGGATTGCCACGCCGTAGAGGCCGCGATCCGCGTTCAGCGCACCCGTCGATGTGAACGTGCTATCGGCCGGAGAGGCGACGTTCTCAGTGAACAGGTCGGTCTTGGATTGGGTTTGCTGCGTGATCGACGTAATGCCTACGCAGCCCGGACCTGCCTCGTCATCCAAGCCTCCAGCCAGGATAGCATCGCCAGAGTCAGGTCCGCTGGTGAACAGCTCCACGCTCGCGATTCGGGGGACGCTCATCTGGCGCCGTCACTGCCGTCCAGGTAAAGGTTGTGGGATCGAAGATTTCGGCCGACGAGCTGGTCGTGAACTCTACCGGTGTAGACGGAGTGGCGGTGCACGCTTCGGACGTCGCCGTCAGACCGCCGGCCACCAGCACGTCGCCTGAAGGCAGCGTGGTTATACCGGGCAACTCGCGCGCAGTGTTCATCGGGTTGCTCGGCGCCCAATACGGCGTGCCGGCCGGAGGAGTGGGTCCCAACGAATCGTAGTATGGGACATAGACGAAAGACTGCGTCGACGACTCACCGAAGAGCTCCACGTAATCGCCGCCCGTGACCAGCACGCCACCCGGCACCAGGCCGCTGGTGAGAAGCGTCGCGGCGGAATCGACCAATCCGCACTGCGACATCCCGCTACCGCATACCGCGGGCAGCGCGTCACCCATATTGTTGGTGCACTGCGTCGGAGGAATCGTTCCAGCCGGGCATCCCGGAATTGATGCGGTGGCGGTGAAGGTGTCGGTCGCCAGATCGTAGATCTCCGCAGTGGTCTGCGACACCTGTCCCGACGGAGCGCATCCGGCCGGCGGAGTACTGGATCCCAGGAACGTACTGCCGGTCTCGCCGCCGGTGATCAGTACGGAGACGCCGTCTGCCAGCAAGGTTGCGGTTGCACCGCTGCGCGCCGACGTCATCGCGAAGCTGCTGCCGCTCCCCGCCAAGGCGAAACTACCGGTACCCGCACCGGTCTCGGTGTACAACTCGGCCGTGTCGAGCGCGTCGCATTCGAAGCCCGGGAAGCTGGATGTTCCGCAAGCACCGCCCGGCCCGAGCGTGGTCGCGAAGCAGTGTTCTCCGCCTACGATGAGAGTTTCTCTATTCGGCAGCACCACGGCGGTGCTCCCCTCGCGAGCTGTATTGAGATTACCGACGGTAGCGAAGGTGTTGGACGCGGCCTCGTAGATCTCCGCAGCGTTGGTGGAGACTGTCCCCGATGAGACCTCGAAGACGCTGAGCAGCGCTCCCGTATCGCCGCCGGCTATCAGGACATCACCCGCCTGCGGTCCCGGGGTCGGAGTCGGCGTTGCAGAGCCGGAGCCGGTGGCAGTTGCGGTTCTCGTCGCGGTGGCAGTCGCCGTCGCGGTCGGAGTCGGCACGGCGCTCCCCGTCGACGTGGCTGTTGCAGTCGGCGTCGCCGTGGAGGTCCTCGTCGCAGTGGGCGTAGCGGTGCGCGTCGCAGTCGCGGATGCGGTCGGAGTTGGGGTGGCGCCAGCAACGCCCTGACCTAGAAGCTCGACGACGTGCTGCGGACTCTTTTGCGCCGAGTCGGTAAACGTCAAGCCTTTCTTTTTCTTGACCTTGCCCTTGGCGGTCGGTTTGAACGCAACATCCACGGTGCATTGACCGTCAGCCGGTATCGAATTAGCGCAGGTGCCTCCAACAATGACGAAAGGCGATGAAACAACGATGCTCCTGATCAAAACCGGTGTTGACGTCAAGGAGTGGTCAGACACGGTTACGGTCTGCGATGGGCTGGTGACGCCGACATTCTCATCTCCAAAGTTGAGCTTGCCAGGTGAGAACGACAGCTTCTGCGCTTTGATCTTGGCTGGAGACTCAACCGACTGCGCCAACGCGGGGCGAGCAAACGCCATCAGCAGAAACAACAGCAACAAAGTAAAAGCGGCGGCGACTGACTGTCTGTACGACTTGTTCGGCACCATCAATCAGAAGCTCCACGAGACGCAGTCGCGGGATGAGTCGGGCCGACCATAGCCGATCAGTCGCGCTGACGCATTAAGCCTTCCTTCAAATGAGACTGCAATAGCAGGCCGCTGAGACTCCGCTTTTTTAGATTGTGCGCTCAAATGTTCTTTTGCTTTTTCGTGCACCCTGATACCAGTTGCGCGACGAAGCATCCGCGCCCGGTCCGCTCATGAGCGCCAAGCGAATAGCGCCGCCGCATGTTGCATTGCAAACCGCCTGAAAATCTCCTTCAAGCTAAAATTTGTAACCTTGAGTTAATTTTATCGTTTAAAGAGCTGTTTGACTTAAGATTGCGGCGTGGGCAATAGCTAATGCTCCAACATAGATGAGTAGTGCAGTCCTCGATGAGTAGTGCAGTCCTCGGGTCGATTTTTGAAGCGCCGCGCTGTTTGGTGGTGACCGCTCCGAATGCAGACCGCGCGCACTCAAAATCCTGAGCCAAGGATTCAAAAAGGGAAATTCTGGGGTAATAGTCGATGCGTTCGAGCAAGCGGTTTATACAGTCAATCGCGCCGTTAACTTTCTCGCTGCTCTTCATGCTGGCCGCGTTTGCGCACTTCGCCTTGGCGCAATCGGCTGCGCCTGACAAAAAGGTCAAGGCGCCCAAACCGCCGAAAGTGTCGTTCTCACCCGCCACGCTCAACTTCGGAGATGAGAATGTCGGCGTCACCAGCGCATCGAAGACCGTAACCGCGACTAATCACTCGACGACGGCAGCGGTTTCGATCGCGAGCATCGTCGTTACATCGCCGTTCGTCATTGTTGGCGGCACCTGCGCTAGTTCGATAGCGGCTAATAGTGAATGCACCGTCGATGTAGCGTTCAAACCGACCGCCGCCGGCAAGGTCAAGAAAAAGAAGGGCCTGACATTCACCGACTCGGCACAAAAGAGTCCCCAGCACGTCGTCCAGCTTCTAGGTCAGGGCGTCGCTGCCACCGGCCCAACTCCGACCGCTACGCCGACTCCGACACGCACTGCGACAAGGACCCCCACGGCAACACCGACGTCCACGGGAAGCACCGTGCGAACTCCGACCGCAACGGCCACCGCGACGAGAACCGCAACTGCAACTCAGAGTGCAACCCCCACCGCCACTGCGACGCCTGCTAACAATTCGGTTTTTAATCTCAACTGGAGCGACGACCTGGTCGATGTGTCGGCCTTCTCGGTTGGTTCCAGCGGCGGCCTCTCAGCGGTCACAAGCTCGCCGTTCTCCGTTGGTGTGCCTGGCAACGAATACGACTGGTCGATGTCGGTCAACGCAGCCGGCACAATCTTGAGTGGCACTTACGAGCCATCCTTTGAAGTGACATGCCCCGGAGTGGGCGAGCAATCGAGCGGCCCGTTGTTCGTTCAGACCATCGCGGCCAACGGCGCACTGACCTTAGGCTCGGGCTCGCCAGTAACGGTCGACGGCGCATTCGTAAACAACGCGGGGACCGTGGTAGTCGAAACGACTGCCAACCTCGGCGCCAATACGACTACCTACGCCACCTACACGATCAATCAGACGACGGGCGCGCTAACCTCGGCCGGCAGCGTCACCGAGACCGGTTTCTCGATCGCCGGGCAGTGGGCGCCATCGGGCGCCTTCTTCTGGGTAACCTCGATTGACCCGAGCACCTACGCCGGCTCGATCCTTACTTTCTCGGTTTCCGGCAGCGGGGCGATCAGCCTTGTAGGCAGCGCCGTGTCCCTGCCTGATTCCACCAACGACGTCTACTTCACCGTGACCCCAAACGGCGATGACCTGTTTGTTCTGAGCACCAACATCTGCAATGGCTCAACCACTACCTGGGACCTGCTGAGTTACAAGATTTCTGGTTCAGGTGCGTTGACTCAGAGCGGCAGCACTATCTCTCTGACGAAACTGTCGTTCGCGTTCTTTGGAAATCCCACCAACAGTGTCCTGCCGGTGTTTCCGATCAAGGGCACCAGCAATTTCCTGCAGCCTTATGCGATCAGTTCAAGCAATGGCTCGCTGACGGCGGCCGGCTCCGAGATCACACTAAAGGGGCAGGCGGGTACGGGGACATTCAACTCAGCGGGTACCTTCTATTATTTGCCCATCCCCTACAGCAGCAGTGGCAGCAATTTGGCTCTGGTGGAGGCGTTCTCGGTGGCTGGGAGTGGCGCGTTTAGTGCGCTCAGCGCCTCGCCTTACACTGTTGGCACGGCTCCGATCTATGCGGCGATCGATAACCAGAACAATGTGTTGTACGTAACCAATTCAGGATCGGATAACATCTCGGCGCTGACCATCAGCGGCAGCGGCACCCTTACAGGTGTTTCCGGCGAGCCGTTTAACACGGGCAGCAATCCGGTCAACATTGGGCTCCAATTCGCCGGCAGCGGAGCTAGCAATAACAACGCTCGCCAGCTAACGACGATGCATAAGCTGGCCCAGATGGCGCCGTAGTAGCAAAGAGGCGGCCGGGGGCGGGCGTCTAACCAACGTTCGCCCCGTGTCGCTTCTATGGCTACTACCAGCTACAGAATGCTCGTCAGGGATTGGTCGAAACCCAAGCGCGAAACTTCTTGTCGGCGCCATCGAGCACCGGCGGACCGTGCATGAAACACAAGGCTTCGAACTCATAGGCGGCGAGCTTGCGCAAGCTGTCACGCGCTTGCGCGAGGTCTTCAGCGGTAGCGGGAAGCTTCATCCTGCCGAAGTTTACGCATGTGTCTGCCGGAATGAGAACGCCGCCCCCTCGCTTGAAGTGGAACGCGATTTGACCTGCACAATGGCCGGGAACGTGGATCACACTCAGATCGGGCGCAAACGGAAGGCTGTCGCCTTCTTGTAGCAGATGATCGACATGCATTGGTTCGGCATTCGGCAGGCCAAATCTCCGGAGTAACCCCGCCACGATTTTATTTCGAATGCCTGGGCAGGCCTCCGCATTTCGATATCCGGTTCCAGCCTCAATGATGGGCGCGTCGATGGGATGCGCCCAGACAGCGGCTCCAGTCTCTCGTTTCAAGCTTCCCGCACTACCCATGTGATCGGGATGCGCGTGTGAGACGAGGATATGACGAACGTCGCTCGGCTTCCTGCCGATTGCGGTGACGGCTTTTATGATCTTGCTGGTGCTTCCGGGAAAGCCCGTGTCGATTACCGCACAACCATCCGTCGTCTCCACAATGTAGATGTTGACGAGACCGCGCACGACGTGAATTCCGTCGATGATAGATTGCGGTGCGCTCATCCGATCATTTCTGGATGCGATGCTCCGCGAGCATAACAGTGACTGATGAGGAACCGCCGGGAAAGCGATAAGATCCGATTCTACTTCTGTAGTCGCTGTTTCGTTCGCGATACAATCTGTCCCCATCGCAGGCGCGATCAACTCTGATGCCCGGAGCCGTGCTGGTACGCTATCATGATGGGCAAGGCGTCTCGGTTGGCCAGACGTGGTTTCGCGTGGCCCGATTTCCTCACTTCCCCCTTCGAGAAATTTCATGATCGGCGAGAATAGGACCGACCGGTCGCACTATTGGCGGAGCAAGTGATCCTCTCGGACCTTGACACTTGCAATTTCTTCGAAAGGCTCGTCTTCATCTCCGGTGAGACGCCAGGCATCGAAAGCACATGTTGTATTCGGGGGTTGACCGTGAAGGCGGATTGAATCAAATTCGCGTGGGCATAACGTGGCGAGCCACGAGAGGATATTGCTTTGTCTATTGCCTCAAAGAAACAGGACGGTCCATCACACACCCTCGATCAGGAGACGGCAGGTCTCGTTGTTCAGATCTCAAACTACAAATCAATCAAGGACACCACACTTCGTTTACACCGAGGGCTCAATATATTGATCGGACCCAATGGTTCGGGTAAAAGCTGTATGCTTTCGGCGCTGAAGTTTGTCCGTGATGTGTTTCGCTCAGGCGCTGCTCAAGCTCTTGCGCGAAGCGGAGGCGCTAAACGGGTCTACCATCGGGGACAACATGAGCTACGATTCGCGATCTTCCACCCTTACGGCTATCGAACCGTTCGCCGCCGTAGCGACCCTGCTCATTGTCTTGGCAAATGAGTGTCGCCCAAAGTGGGCCAGAACAGATCGCGACTGTAGTCAGTGAAAAAGTCGAGATAACTACCGAACTAAATGGCAAACCAGAAGTTCTTTTTCATTTTGAGGTAGATCGCAGAACTGCAGGCCGAAACAAAATCAAGATAAAAGGCTGTGACCCGAGCATCGCCGGCTTAGATTTATTTTCCCCGACGTGGGGCCAAGAACATAAGAGCAAAGCCGATGTTCTGCCAGAACTCCAAAGAAATATTCGCAAAAGGGCAGCAGCCGCGAGAACTCTTTCGGATCGCGCATTCTTCCCGCAACTCGCGGACTTCGATCGCGTTCTAGGTACGGTAGTTCAGTCCTTTCTGTTTCTGAATGAATACAACATTCTTCCCGAAGTAGCTCGCGCCGCAACTGAACCCCTTCCTTATGCTCAGATGCGTCCGGATGGTGGGTCGGTAAGTGAAGTGATTCACGCACTGCTGAATCGCCATTATCACCGGCTAAACACGCCGATGTACGAATACGACGATTTCTTTCCGAACCGCATAAGATTTTCCGGGTTTGGTCGGAGAATGATGTATCACCCGGTAAGGTACCGAAGGGACGATACCGACCCCAAGACGATTCTGTCTCGAATCGACAACGAGCTAGCAGCAGCAGTAAAGCCGATCACTGGAGTAGGCATCCAGATCGACCCTACAAATGGAAGAAGATTTGTTGTATTCAGGGCCGGGACGGAAACATTTCTGCCAGAAGAAGTCTCAGATGGTACGATGAAATGGCTGTGTATATTAGTCAGTATTCTTGTTCCGTACTCTCGTGTCTACTTGCTTGAAGAGCCTGAGAATTTCCTGCATCCATGGATGCAACAGAGACTCATACAAGTGATGCGGGATCGTCCGGCCAGCGACGACGTGATCTTCGTACTCACTTCTCATTCAGCGACCATCTTGAATGCCGCGCTTATAGAGGAATTGATTCTAGTTCGGCAGGTCGAAGGTAATACTCTTGTCGAAAGCGTGGTTAACAAGGAACATATAGAGAAGACCTTGCGAGAATCAAACTTCAGGCTTGGTGATCTTTGGGTTAGTGGGGCTCTGGGAGGCGTTCCAGGCGATGAGTAGAGTCGGGATGATCGTGGATGGACCTGGAGACTACGCATCAGTTCGAACTCGTTTCAAAAATCAACTGTTTGTCCTAAAGACGGATGGTCCTCGTGGACACACGGCAGAGAGCAGGACATTGTACAGAACGCTCGCAAACAACTTGCCATGCTTGCTGCTTCAGGTTGCGAGAAGGCGATTGTACTCACCGACTTTGAGGAACGCAGAGAATCTTGGAGGGACTTTCTATTGCAGCTTTCGGCCCTGTTCGCAACCAAAACCAATGACATAACCGTCGCGGTGGCTGTTCCTAATCGTATGATCGAAAACTGGTACCTTGCTGATGTCGAACATTTGTCGCGTTCTTGCGCTTTTCTCCGTCGAGGTCTACACCAGAAAAAGTACGAAGGTCGGAACGGAAAGGCTGAATTGAAGAGATTCTTCAACAGTAAAGAGTCTTACAGAGAGATGATCACGGGCCAAAAATGTTCAAGCTGATTCGTTTTCCCGTAGCCCAGCGAACAGTGAGTCGTTCAAATGCTTTCTAGATGTTCTGGAGAGTTTCGGAATTTCGGTCTGAGGGCATCTGACACCGCCGGTTTTAAGCATTAGGAATGAGGCGGTACGTAAAAGTGGTGTTTTCGCTATACAGTCACGGCGTCTAATAGGGCTGCGCGATGGCGGCTAACGCAGAACTCATCAACGCAACGTTTTCCAATCGAGAAGTGCCTGCCTGTTCGATGCGGGACATCGTTACGCTGGTTTCAACGACCGTGCGCACCCTCTCGAGCCGGCGGCTCATGAAGGCGTCGTATGCATCCGCCAATGTCGGCGCCGCGGCGATGCATTGCGCCAGAACCACCGCATCCTCAAGCGCCATACCTCCGCCCATCCCCATGTGAGCGGTCGTCGCGTGCGCTGCGTCGCCAATCAGAAGGGTTCTGCCACGATGCCACGGCGGCGGCACCAAGATCCATTTGAAGGGTCTGAAGATCAGGTCTGAGCTCGGAGTCAGATGTCGCCGCAACTCTACAACTGCAGGAGCGGTGTACGAATCCAGTAAGTTTTTGACGAGCGAATATATTTCCGCTTGCGTCAGCTTCTGTTCAGGCATGGAGATGACGAGGGGAACGTAGACTATCCCTTGATGCGGCAGGGCGTAAAAACCCAATCTCCCAAGCGGCGCGATATACCAGCCTTCGCCCGCAATGGCAGGCCCGGGAATCACCCAGCGAATGCTCATTTGGCCGGCGTAGGCGGGTTCGGGAGCATCGGGAAAAACAAGGGCCCGGGTTCGAGATCCAATACCATCCGCACCGATGACGAAGTCGTAGCGACGTTCTTCGCCATTATCCAAAATTACGAAAGACGCGTTGTCGCGATCTTCAATCGTTTCAATCGTTAATCCTTTTTGGATTTTCGCGCCGAGGCGTAGTGCAGCGTCCGTGAGGATTTGCACAAACACGGGCCGATAGACCCCAACTGGAGTCTTGGCTCCAGGCCATTGCGGCCGCGTAGGACCCGCGCTGAGCATGCGTCCCGTCGCGTCATTCTGCGAGGCGGCGGTACTGTCGGGGGTGAATGGCCTGCCCGTCTTGTAACACTCGTCGTAGACACCAAGTTCCGCGAGTGCATCCGTGGCGCGGCCGGACAATGCCAGCGAAGCACCGAGAGGTGCGTCGGCTATCTCGACGACGTCGCAATGCACACCCACTCGTCCAAGCGCTATCGCGGCTGAGAGACCTGCAATTCCACCGCCCACGATCAATCCATTTGAAACGCAGGCCATCTCAGCACTCCCGTCGAGCGATCTGGTTTGAGAGAATTTGGTGGACGCACCTGGACTCGAACCAGGGACCTCTTGCATGTGAGCCGGGTCCTAAGGTTCACACAGGTCCACCCACGACTACAAAAGCTAACAGGTTTGCGCACTTTTGCCGACCGCGTCTGTCGTCCTATGGTGTCGTTTTTCATGGCTTCTGACACAGTTCTGACACAGGTTACGCAGCTCTCTCTTGTGGGAGCGCAACTACTTTTGGCTTCTCAGCGGTTCGCGCATTCACGTAAGCAGTGACGCGTTCCATTGCCGACTCCAAGTCCGACTCCGCGACGATGTTGTATCGATCGAACATCGAGCGCGTTTTATGGCCAGTGACCTCCATCGCGACGCGCTCTGGCACGCCCGAGCGGATCAGGTTGCGCGCGCAGGATCGCCTGAAATCGTGCACGAGAAGTCCTTCCAAGCCAGCTTTTTTGCACGCAGTCTTCCAAGATTTGCGGAATTCGCCGATCTGTTCGCCGTCGTTGTGGAATATGTACGAACATTCCGGGATCCGATTTTCCCATGCGTGCCGCAGTACTTCCAAAAGACCGCCCTTTAGACGGAGCTGATACGAGTGCTTGTTCTTGGAATGTTCGTGTTGCAGCCTGATGGTTCCTCCGACAAGTATATCTCCATCCTCAGAGAATTCGAGCTTAGTGTCACGAGCCCACGCTAGCGATAGTACGGCTCCCTTGCGCCAACCAGTCAGGTACATGAAGGTCGCTGGACCTCGAAGGTACTCGGGTAAAGCATCGCGAAGTTTCGCAAACTCGGCCGGCTCGATGAACCCGCTTCGTGGTGGCGCTTCCTCGAGACGTGGTGCGCTTGGAACATGGTCGCGACTCAGGCGCCCAGCTTTGACCATCAGATTGAACATGTGACGCAAGCAAGCGACCTCTCGATTGATACTCGCGTTCGACATTTTTTGTTGCTGGCGCTTTCTCATGTACCCGGTGATTCTGTCTCCGGTGATTTCCAGCGCCCGGGCCGACTCGCCGAAGTATGCGACAAGAGCCTTCGTGAAATAGGTGACGGTTTCGATGCTGCGATTACCGACTAGCTGGTAGTCGGCGTGAAGGTGCTTCGTCATTTCGTCGAGCGTCACTTTCTCCGCGATCGGCCCGATCACTTTGCCGCGAGAGCTCTCGCCCAAGCGTTTCTTTAGGAGATTGACAGCCTTCTGGCGCTTATCGGAACGCGACGATTCGCGATAGGATTTTCCGTTTTTGCAATATTGTATCCACCAGGTGTTGCCTCGTTGGTAGACCGTGCCGTGACCGCGAAGCTCTTTGCTCATCGGTGGTCACGCCGTCGAAGACGGGCCTCCAGAGCTTCGAGTACTGATCTGGGCGTTGGCTTCAGCATGGGTCGGTCCCTTTCGGGATGGACCTCATGCCATGCAAAGCTTCGTCATTGCAACTCGCAAAAATGGCCGTTTTCCGTCTGCGTCGAATGGCGATTTCCGCTGTATTTTCGCGGATGTAGCGCTCCAAAGCCTGATTCGAGAAACGCAGCGTGCCGTCGCCCAATTTGACCGCCAGCCCAAGCCTCTTGCCGCGCCTATACAGCCATTCAGGCTTTACAGCGAGCCTGGCCGCGGCCTCGCCAACGGTAAGCAATCTGTTTTCCTGATCCGGCGCTTGCTCATTGCGGTTCGAAGAAGCCAATGCGGCCAGCAAAGCGCCCTGCGCGGCCCCGCATTGCGCCATGAGCGTCGCGATCGTTTCGGGAGACAAGGTTCGAGCGCGCAAAGGTTCGCGCGATAGATCCTCAAGCGTCACCTCCACCCCACCTACCCGCCCAACTTCCACTCTCGCTCACCTACGTTCTCGATTGTCCGTCGGTCGACCGACCAGGCGTCAGAACCGATCAGATCCTACTTTGATCGCGCGACGCCAAGTTCCTCGTCAGCGTCCGCCTACTCTTCTGCCCTGATAAAATTCCTGCGTTCCTGCAACAGCCTTCGCGACGGTTGCTTGGCCGTAAGTCCTGCCATCGGCGTGGTGTTCTTCGTCCCACTTTTCTTTACGAAACAAGGCCGAGCACCTGAACAGCGATCGATTCGCTCCGCGATCTCCGCCGGTCCAGAATGCCAACATGCCACAAAGAGCTAGATCTGCCTCGCTGGCCGAAGGGATATGCGCTGATGTCACCGCGCTCGTACAATGCGCAAAATTTCACGCCGTTTTTTGCGGTCGCGCGCTTTCGCGAGCAACTCGCTATCCGTCAAGGCCGGTCGAGTACCTGCTTGCTGCGTCGTCGATTCGCGAGGGTTGCAAGACACGTCGCCAAAGAGCCGCGCGTGAAGTCGGCCATCTCGGTCTGGCGTTCCTCGATGGCGTCAGGCGTGCCGCCAAAATGGTTGCCGGTCATCGTCATGTAACGAACGCGATCGTAGAGCTCGACACCCCCGCCGATTCCCATACCGCGCTTTCGGCCGCCCTGCGGTAGTATCGCTTTCACGATCACTCGGAGACCCTCGCCCGACGGTGTGTATCTCCGTGTAACTGCGAAGGTGGTCTACAATCTCGGCTGCCCAGGCTTCTATGTTTCCGGCGGAATCGAGACAGTGATCGAGATCGGCCATCGCATATGGATCGTCTGCAGTTAAGACAAACCCGACGCCGTTGAACTGCCCACTTTCGAACGCTGCGATTACTGCCTCGAAAGAAACCCAGGTCGAGGGATCGTTGGACTTTCGCACGACTTCCATTGGGTTGGTAGGGCGGCTTCGTCAATTTCCCATTGCGTTTCTCCCAACGCCAAACGACCCACTGCTTGCGCAATATAAGTTCGGCGGGAATCGCCTCGCGATCAACGGTTGGGCATCGTCCTAGTTCACAGCGAGAAGCGCGCGCAAAATCCTGTGTTTTATGAGATCTGTTTGTACTGTTCTTCTTTGTACTAATAGGGGGACATTTTTGACCCTCTGCTGAAGGTCGTTTCCGACCCTCAGTAGCGTCAACGCCGTCCCTTAATGCTTTGAGCTTCGCGGTCGGACGCAATCGACGCCGATTCCTCCCGGTCAATACGACTTGAATCCATCCGCGCGCCGCGAGCCGCGTTATGTACCTTCGAATTTGCCGACGGCTGAGCTGAAAAAACTCCGCGAAATATTTGTTACTCGCGAAACATCCAAGCGGTAGTTTGTCGAGCGATTCAATCTCGGCCAGCAGAGTTTTTTCTGTATGGCTCATGTCAGGGTCGATCCAGATCAAGCGGCGTGTCCAGACACCTTCGAATCGCATCCATTGGATGCCTCGCTTAGATTCAGGCCTCATCGCCAACATCCACCTCCGTCCGTCCTTCGCCGAGCCTGAGCAGCGAACTTCTCTGAGTATCCCAACGGTCTCTCCGTCCAGTGCTGGCACGGCTCGTTACCTCATTATGCCCATGTGCCTCCCCTGTTTGACAATGCTCATTACACTGATTAGTGTTACAACGAGAATGGAGATTCTGGAGTGAAGATGAAAATTACGTCGCCACGCCTTCAGCACAAAGCATCCAGGCCTCGACCCGACTCCGATCCAGACCGTCGCGGATATTCAGAGAGAGTAGTCAAAGCTGCTGAGCACGTGGGGAAAACGTGGATCGAAGAATTGCAGTGGCTGGTTGACTTTGTGCAGCGGTCGCCAGAGCAATTGATCCATGAATTGACCGAGTTTGAATCTCCGCTCGTTTACGAAGTTGCATGGTTCAGTAGAGAGGTGAGCATTGTTGACCGGGAATCGGATCGAACCTGGATTATCAACGCTGCAGAGTCCCTCAAACTTAAACTCAGATCACTGCTTGAAACTGGCCACGCCATCTTCGAGGTTGCTGAGGTAACTTTTGTCCTGAATAGACGGACCGATGATGGATGGAAGCGCTCCGGCCGAGCCGCCAGATTGGAATCGTTTCACCGCGCTAAGAATCCCGTAACGAGGTTTCTACTCGGCGCACATAGAATCCTTGAGCTCGAAGGCGTACGGCTGCGAGAATGTGCCGCGCCCAGCTGTCGGCGGATATTTGTCAGGCAGAAGCGCGGGATATTCTGCAGCAAGACGTGCTCTCAGAGAGAACAGACCCGGCGCTTTCGAGAACGTCATCCAAATAGGGCAAGCATTCGTCAACGTAAGTAAACGAAAATAAAACTAAGAAAAAACTTTCACTGATAAACGGTCGGAGAGGGATTGGTGTCAAGGTTGGATCGCGTTCGAGAGGTTCGAAGTGAACCCACGGCCTCGGCCTCTGCGAAGGAACCAATTTGAGAGAATACGAACGATCCGAGTGGGTGCCACATATTAGCTTTTGCGTCCGGGTTGCGCTCCTTCAATTCAGGCGGTCTCGTCACGCTAGATTCGGCCCACGCATCTCTCCTCTGCACAGAGAGATTCTACAGTTGAAACGTGAGAGCCTGGTCCTCACTAAAATATGGTTTGTTAAAAGTCCGCTGACACTTAGGTTGGAGGAACTCAAATGGCTTGCCTCCAGCCACCTCGCGGCCGGCTCGCGAAACTAAGGAAATCGTGGATCACCAAGTCGTCACTGAGCTACGTTCTGCAAAACAAAGACTTTCTGTTTATTTTGCCATCAAGCGGCGGCCAGATGGGAAAACAGCATTGCGTTATGAGATGAATTCGTGTATCTAACTGTCGCCTTTGGTTAACCAACCGTTGTTTGCGAGGGGCGCATAGGCACTGCCTGCGTCCAAAAAGGGGAAAGCAATAATGGTTTCGACCGCAGCTGCACGGATACGCCTCTTTCCGTTGGCCGTCGTCTGCTCATTCTTTTTGGCTAGCTGCAGTTCGCTTTATCCTCCGAGTCCTGGCACTCGCGACTTCAACAAGTACAGTTGTCTCGATCCCGGTGAATCCGTGAAATCTCTTTGGGGCGATCGCACAGACGCGCCAATGTCGAACGCTGCGATTCTGACAGCCCTCGATACAGACTGTCCCGATCCTTATCAACCACTCGGCCCCAGCTTTAACTCCGACACTCAATTGAACGATGGCATCAAATGCGCCCAGACGGTGCGCGATATATATGGCGGTTTTCTGCTTTGTCGGGAAAGGGAACAGATCGCTTACGGACTTGGCATAGCGGGGCTGGCCGCCGGTGCCGCGGGCGTGGCGGCCGCAGGCATCAGCGCCGTTGCCGCTGCCTCTCTTGGTGCTACAGCCGGGGCTGGCCTCGGGTTCGACTACTTAATTTACAGCAAAGACAAAACCAAGGCTTACGCCGACGCCACTACTCAACTCCAGTGCATAATCGGGCAGACAGCACCGCTGATTAGTATAAACCTGCAAGCCCCAGATCTTACAGACGATATCCTCGCTAACCCACCTCTATGCGCGGGCGACAAATCTGACGTGTATCTCGTTCGCGCTCAGTACAAGATCCTGCAAAGCCGATCACAGTATTTCGAGAATCAATACGATCGGTTGGGGCTAGACATCATGTCCACGGTCCAGACCATCGGCGTGCGAACCTTCACCGCGTCACAAAGCGGTGTTCCCGACGCCGACCAGATTCAGAAAGCAGCCCAATCCGTTACTTCTCTGATGCCCAAAGCGCCGAGTGCTCCATCGGCCGCGAAAGGCCAAAGCGAAGCTGGAGCTCCGAAAGGGCCGAGCGGAGCAATAGCGCTACCATCTTGCAGCGAGCTGCTGCACGAAACCGAAGCCAAAGTATCTGCGCTGAACGAATCACTGGCTGAGGTCGTTCTTCCCAAGCCTGGCTTTGCGGAGTGCCTCGCCCTGAGCGCCTTCTCATCGGCAGCACCGACATCCAAGGCCGGCGCAAAGCCGCAACCTACTGCCAAACCTTCGCCTACCGCGAAACCGTCACCTACCGCAAGTCTCTCGGACGACACGTTGAAGGAGCCTGCTGCCGGCAGTTCTCTCTCTCAGCAGAAATCACAGACGATTGCTTTCGGAGCAGCGCCCTCCTCGAACATAGTCAATGTTGACAAGGATACCTCAAGCGCCACGGTGAAGATTACCGGTGGCACGCCGCCGTATTATCCAATAGCCGTCGATCCTGGCGTAGACGTAACTGACCTCTTTGGATCCTTTGAAGTCACACTCAATCCGGTAGCAGTAGGAGTGTACCGCGTCGTGATAGGTGATCAGGCCGGGGCGGAAATAGTCATGTTTGTTAAACCTCCGAAACCGCCCGCAAAGAAAACGGACTCGCCACCCAAGTCATCCTGCTGCGAATGCGTCGCGCTGTTAACACCCTGCGAGAAGACGGCAAACACTCCGACAGGCGACTCGGCCATACCGCCAACTCCTTGAACTTGTTTAGTTTCTTGTTTTTGTGACAACGAACCTTAGAAGCGTAGCTGTTTGATCGGCGAATTCAGCACAGAGATCACTCAACCAATAGACAAGGAGAGGAAGGATGCTTAAGCGTTACCTGTTCCTGATTGGGCTCTTCGCCAGCTTACTAGGTGCTGCGGCCCCCGGTGCAGCTCATGACCTAAAGGGTCTACTTGTTCAAGAGCCCAAAAGCGCGAGCCCTCAAATAGCATCGGCACTGGCCGCAACGCCTTCGTCGGACGTTGCCACACGGTCGGTAATCAATAACCTCCGCCTCTGGCCAGTGCCAAGGAAGCTGACGGTTTGCTTCTTGAGCGGATCTCCTCAGTTGCGAAAACGAGTATCCGCGGCGATGCTTAAAGCGTGGCCACTGAACAACCTCACCGGAGGCCGCCTTGAGTTTGATCCTGCTAGCTTCGCTACCGTACCAACTTGTACCGCGACTCCAAGTGCGGATATTCGTATCGACTTCAAAGCCAATGACGGATACTGGTCCTACGTCGGCGTGGAGAGCCTAAACAATGTGCCAAGTATGAACCTCGCCGGATTTACCGAAACTTCACCTGCGCAGAAGGAATTCGAGCGACTTGTCGGCCATGAAACCGGACACGCCATTGGTCTCGAGCATGAACATCAGAGTCCAAACGCACCCGATTGCGGTTGGAATTTCCCATACATCTTTGCCCACTACCAGTGGGCCAGCGAGCAGGACATGCATAACAACTTCGACAAGCTTCATGATTATATCTACCAGAACGTACATGCTTACATTTTCTCAACTTACGACCAAAAGTCCGAAATGCATTACGATTTCGAACCCGAGGCCTTCATCAACGGATCGAATAGTCCGTGCTTTATTTCCCGCAACTATGTACCGTCCGAGCAAGACAGGAACGCTATTAAAGTCGCCTATGGTCCAAGCCTGGTGACAGACCAAGCCGCGGTTCGCAGCGCCGCTCCCGAGTTGCAAAATAACTTCAGCGGAGCAAACTACGACAAGTTGCGAAAACTGCTAGAACTCAAGAGCACTTTACTGAAGTGAAGCAGGCTGGTGCGTCGTATAGGCGCAATAATGCCCTTGCCTGGGATAGATTTCGAAAAACCTTACCAAGAAAGGACATGCCGCATTGATTCGAAGTCGGCAACGGACTTGAATGAGCGCGAGAAGATGAAACACCTCTGGTTAGTAGTGATGCTCGCTTGCACTCTTTCGCGCCCGGCATTGGCGCAAGACCCGGCAGGGACTGCGGGATCATCGAAGATATATGAGGGTGCAGATGCGTTTAAACTCGCGCCTAGAAATGCTTTGGTCATCGGCGTCGCGACTTTGAAGGATGGAAATGGATTTTTATCTCTCAAGAATCCCGCCAATGATGCGACCAAAGTAACGGAGGCACTTAAGAGCGTCGGATTTGCCACGACAAATCTGGCGGATAATCTAAAGCCGGAGGAGATGACGCGACAAAACATAAAAAAAGCTGTGTATGATTTCGCTTTATTGCTCCACAAATTCGGAGGAGTTGGATTGATATATTTTTCGGGCCACGGAGTAGAGCGGAACGGTCGAATGTATTTGCTTCCCTATGATGCTTTCGTGGAATATGATCAAGACTTCGAAGAGGATCTAATTCCCATATCTCTTTTTTATGAAGCTTTTGATTTCGCGGACAACCCTTTTGGCCTGATCATTGTGGATGCTTGCCGCGATGATCCGTGGAGTACCCATCCAGTAGCCAGCTTCGGGCCGGCGTTGGACCTATCGACTGCACCAATCGCGTCGCAAAACGTTATTTTCTCGTCCTCAGTCCTAAGCGGTAGTAAGGCGCTGGACGGGAGCGACGACCTAAGTCCATATGCTGCCGCTTTCGTGGATGCACTGAACCAGAGCGATGAGGGACTAAGCACATTCTTTGGGACAATTGGAAAGACAATTCACAGGATGAGCACGTTGAAGTCGACGGGTGATGTTCCGGTCACCCAGTTGATAGACGGCCGCGATTTCGTGTTTGTACCAACCATTAAGACCTTTCATCAAGAACAGACGATTTATATGGGAGGGCTATCGACTGGGAATAGAGACGTTCTGAACGATCTGCTATGGGAATATTCAGGCGGATATTTCTACGATGCCGCGAAGACATGGCTTGCCAACGCTCCGCTGGCGCCGGCGAACGCAGCGACGCCCGCGCGTGTCGCCCAGTTGATTGATAGCTCCAATCTTCGCACCGGCCCGAGTCTCGAGAGTGATGTAGTGACAATGTCAGACAAGGGAACACGTTTGGCGGTTGTTGGAGAGTTGAAATCCCAGGCAGGATCCAATTGGTTTCCTGTTCTAGCTCCCGGTGGTCAAGATGCTTTCGTCAGGACCGACCGCGTCCGGATTCTGGATTACAAACCAACGTCAACGACACTAGTCATGAATTTTTCGACGGAATCCCACGAAGGAAATGAGGTTCTTAGCGCCGAGAGTAAAGCAAAACTGTCTGCTGCCTTTGGAAGCCCCGCGGGAGCTGCAATTACAGGGGTGACCGTCGCAGGCTACAAGGTCCGCGGCGCCGACGGGTCCTTGGGCGATCAGCACCAATTGCTTGCGCGACAGACGATTGTTCTTGAGGCGTTGAAGGAAGCCGGATTTGACTCGTCAAAGGCAACACTGTCGGTGAAGGAGACCGCCGACCGCGAAAAAGACAACGCGGTATTTTGCATTTGGTCTGGCGGTTGAGAGGAGTATCGTGGCATCCATTCTTCCGGAGTACAGGATAAACCCTAGAGGGTTTCAGTGTGAAGAAACCTAGAAATTGCGGCCGCGGAGTGGCCGTTTCCCTCGCGGACATTATACTAGCGATAGGTAAGGCGCTAGTCGCCTGGAAGGAGGGCCGTATCATGCGAGGACGGTTTGGCCTGCTCTCCGAACGCTTCAGCCGAAATGAAGTAAAGTCCGTCGCCTGAGGAGATTGTTCGGGCTCGCGAAATTAGTACGATCAGTAATTGAGAAATCGACCTTAGCGACTACGCGGAAAGAAATATTACCTTAGTCAGTGAGATTCAGAAATAGTTCGAAATTCGGGGTGGGTCGGAAGCGAGGCTCCTCCCAACGAATACCGAGCAGCGTTCGCGGTGTGTTCGACTTTGGAGATTTTTCAGCGCTATTGAGCGAAGAGGTGAAACAGACGAGAGCCGGATCCACTTTTCTCTGCGACTGCGGAGAAAGGGTGCGGTCTGCCTGCGCGTTGCAGCCTTTCTACAAGGAGCATGAGGGAAAGCGTTACTGCGTACTTCACCTTCCTACAAACGATAAAGTGGGGGCCTTCAATGAGGCACTGAAGGCAAAGATTGACGCCAAGGACTTCGATTTTCGGGGCGTGTGGTTCCCTGACGACGCACTCTTCAGAGAATTCCGGTTCGATTCCAGCGCCGACTTCAGTGGAGCGACATTTACAGGAAGTGCTGAGTTTCAATTGGCCGAATTTGACGAGGAGGCAACTTTTGCGTCCGCCGAGTTTCGGCGGACAGCGCTCTTTGGCGGAGTCAAATTTCACGCCAATGCTAACTTCCGACACTCCAGGTTCGGCGACGGGACAGACTTCAGGAATATTACTTTCAGTGCGGACGCGCTTTTCACCGAGGCTAGCTTCAAGTGGAAGGCGTACTATGCCGATTGCACCTTCTGCGGCTGGGCACTCTTCTCCGAAGCCACCTTTGAAAGTGAAGCATACTTCAATAATGCAACCTTTCGGGCGAGCGCGATGTTGGATCATGTCCTGTTCAAGGCCGAAGCGACCTTCGCCGGCGCAGTGTTTCAACGGAAAGCCACGTTCGACGTCGCGACCTTCAATGCCCACGCGGAACTGAGCCATAGCAGCTTCTTGGGCGAGACAGAATTTCTCGCTACGACTTTTGCAGCGGGCGCAACATTCGTTTCAGCGGCTTTCGGAGGCGACGTAAATTTTAGCAATAGTAAGTTCCTTCAAGGCGTGTCTTTTCGAGGCGCGACTTTTGACCGAGACGCGTACTTTGGCGCCGCCGTCTTCGAGAGAGATGCCGACTTCGTGGCAGCTGTTTTTGGTCACCGCCTTAGATTCGACGGTTTCGAACGACCAAGCTTCGGGGCCTCTCAGTCACCTTTAGATGTGGATTTCCACAACGCTAGAATCGAAAACCCCGAGCATGTCTCCTTTCGAAATTTGACCCTTTCTCCTCACTGGTTTACTAACGTCGATTCGCGAAGGTTCGAATTCGCGAATGTCGAATGGATAGGAACGATTTCTCAGGAAATCAGGGTCTTGATGCAGAAGAATGTGGCTCACCCGCACAAGGTTCTTTCGTTGACCTGCCGACAGCTCGCAGTGAATGCGGAAGAGAACAAGCGTTACGAAGAAGCCTCGATCTTCAGATATTGGTCAATGGATCTCCAACGTCAGGAGCGATCCTACGGCTTCGCGATATGGACGATGAACTGGTGGTATTGGGCACTTAGTGGTTACGGTGAGCGTGTCGGTCGCGCATTCGCAGTGCTCGTCGGCGTGTGGTTGACTTTCGCTTGCCTCTACTCGCATCTCGCCTTTGCGCAAGTCGGACCCACCTTTCCGAGCCCGGGCAACGAGAGATCGAGGGAACTCTATGGAGGAGCTAAGCCGCTATCATTGAGCCAAGCGGCTATTTATAGCTTGGAAGTCGCCACGCTACAGAAGCCAGATTCTCGTCCGGCTACACAGCGCGGTGAGGTTTTCGTAACCTTGGAGTCGATTGGAGGTCCGTTACAAGCTGCTCTGCTCGCTCTCGCTGTGCGACGCAAGTTTATGGGCTAAATTGACAGCGACTTTGATGACAATTTGTGCCCTCGGCATTTGCAACAATCATAAACAAACTTCTTACACGTGCGATCGAACACGGATTTGCAGATACGCTGGATGCAATATTGCAGATAATCTCACCAACGAAAGTTCAAGTAATCCGTAACTCATACGGTCCAGAAAGCGGGCACGCACGCGCGCAGCCTTTTCAATAGATTATGCGGCGGAAGCGCTGGTAGACTTGAGACAGAATCAAGCACGGGAGGATGGCTGATGATGCGAGCCTGCAATGCCGGGGAGACCAACCCGAGTCTTCAGTGGAACAGACCTAGAAGCCTTGACAAAGGTTTGTTCTTCGACAAAACGCTTCTGAATTGGTACAGCCGGCACCAAGGCCGAAATTGTGGACCAGAAAAGAAACCACGTCTTGACTTTTAAACCGCTCAAGAGTAGCTGACGCGCTACAACGTTTAGTCAAATAGACGCTAACAGATTGTGATTTCTTTCGGACACCAAAATGAAAAGTTCGGCAGTCACGAAAGCCGGTTTTGATTCGGCGATTCCTAGGGGCCGCACCCGACCGACGGGTTTTGGAGAGAGACATGCCTAAAGGGAACTCTTGCGGCACTGCCGCCGCACTATTGCTACTGGTCTTATCCGGTTGTGCGGCCATGCATTCGGAAGTGGTAGACGAGACAAAGGCGACGCCCAATGGTCTGGTTTACTACATGCCCCGCCGTCCCTTCCTAGTAACCGTTAACACTTCGGCCCCTACGGCCGCCGCCTCTCCGGCAGCGGCCCCTGCCGCCTCTCCCACTACCATAGTTACAGTAAGCCAAGGTGCGGCCGAGCCCGATCTCGAGCAGATGTTTGTGCTCTCGCAAGGGACCAACCTGATGGGAAAGACGGAAATGAACATCACCGTCGGCACCAATGGTCTCCTTACGACCAGCAACACGACTGCCACCAGCGAGGTTGTTACGGCGCTTGAGAATGCGGCAAGCGCTGCGGGAACGATCGTAGGTATGGCAGGTATGGCAGCTGCGTACCCGGCGCCAGCCGCTGCTCCACCGCCTAATGGCTGTCCGCCGGCGGGTTCAAGCTATCAATACTTGATATATCCATATACACCTCCAAATGAACCTCGCCCCGACGATCCTCAGCAAACAGTCTTTTGCGGATATACGGTAAAGTGGAAAAGGGCTGCAGTAATTGAGGCCACCCACCCCACTCCGAAGAACAGCGCCAAATTCTCTACTAGCGACTGTTCAGCTCATTCAGGCATCTTTTATCGGCATGAGTTGCCATATCTTGTAACCGTTACAGGTCCGGCGGATTCAAAAGGAAACCAAGTAGTTGCCGTGTCGGTCCTTACTTCGCCCAACGACTCTGAGATTGACTTCTTTCCCATTAAGCGAAGCTTCTTCGCGAACAATACTGCTAATATCAGCCTAACCAACGGCGTTATCACCAGCGTTGATCAAACTACAGATGGTGAGGTCACAGCGGCACTGTCCGCCCCAGCCGGAGTGCTCAACAGCTACACAACAGCGATCGGCTCCGTCCTTACTAATTTGACCACCAATAGCAGCGATACACAAAAATTGCTGGCTCAACAGCAGGCGACGGCGGCGGCCCAAGCGCAAATCACGGTCTGCCGGAAAACCATCGACTCCAACCCTCTGAACGGCCTTACTGGGAGTCAGCTCACCTCAGCCCTTGCGGCAATCAAAGCCGCATGCCCAACAAGCCAGTAAAGCAGAGAGCGACTTATAGCTATTAACAAGCGCGCCCTATGCCAACTCTAAGTTACCGTTGATGGCCGAGGTTGGCGAGGCGCTGCTGAAGTATCTGCGTCGAGGCCGACCCGAGACCGACACCCGCGAAATCTTCATCCGAACGCGGGCTCCTTTATCGGCCACTTTCTTCCCTCTAATAGTGCCCATATTCTCTGACGTATTCCATAAACACTCTTTGCGCTTCTTGGCGTCGTGGCTCTGCGCTCAAGTATCGACGGTCTCTACTTGTAAGTGGCGGGTATTTGGGGTGCAGGCCAGGAGCAAATTTACAAAAGGTAAATTTGAAGTGGGCGCACTTGGAGGAGGCACACCTGGACTTAGCCAGGTTGGACGAGGCGATGCTGTATGACGCGAATTTAAGCGGTGCCGACCTGACCGCCGCGAAGCTGAGTTACGCAGACCTGAGCGGTGCCGACCTAACCCGCGCGAACCTAACCAATGCGAACCTGAGCGCCGCGAATCTGAGAGCCGCAAAACTGACAGCCGCGAGGCTGACCGCCGCGGAACTGACCGCAGCAGTCCTTATCGATGCGGTTCTGACAGATGCGAACCTAAGCGGCGCTTATATGAGAGCCGCGGTCCTGACCAATGCGAATCTGAACGGCGCGAGTCTAACCGACGCGAACCTCAGCGGGGCGAACCTAAACGCTGCAAACCTGACCGGCGCGAACCTGACCCGCGCGAATCTGACCGTCGCATACCTCACCGACGCGAACTTGACCGGTGTGAGCCTGGCCGCAGCGGACTTGACCAGCGCGAGCTTGAAACGTGCGAACCTGACCCGCGTCGACCTTACGGGGGTAAATCTGACCGGCGCGAACTTGAGTAGTGCGGACCTGAGAGACGTTAAGGGTTTAACTCAGCAGAAGATCAATTCGGCTAGCGGAGATGAATACACGCATCTTCCGAGCGGGATCGTTAGGCCCAACTCGTGGCTCCCTGTCAATTGAAGGTGCATTCGGCTTAGCAACGGTTCCCTCGGGTGCAAAAGGTCAATCCGCTGGTAGCTTCGCGAGCAATGTGTTTAACGAACCATGACGGGTGGTCCACGACTTAAGCAGTGCCGGGCAGGCCGGAGGTTCTCCGGTCTTACGATCCCAATTGGATGGAGATCCCAGTAAGGTCCTCATCATATGCCTCTGATAGGGAGCCTTTTCTGAAGGATCCTGAGCCAATGCCACAACGGCATTCTCCAGTTTTTCATCTGCTTGAGCAGAGAGAAGGCGGCGTTGAGTCTCCGGTAGCGACCGATCTTCGGAGCGCCCGGCACGAAGACAGGCTTGAGAATACAGAGCCCATTGAACCGGCTGAGCACCCGCTTCAAGAAATTGCTTAAAGGCCAGTTCCGCGTGGCCGTACTCCGCGGTATCATTGGGAATTCCGTGGGCGAGCCAGAGCTCCAAGTTTGTTAACCCTAGGTCAAAGGTCACATCCGGAAGGAGAGGGGAGCCCGTAGGGAGCAATTTCTGGGCTTCGATCAGATCCTGCCTAGCTGCTTCATCCTGTCCAAGGGTATCTTCGGTTTCGGCAATCCCGTAAGCGATTGAGCCATCATTTCGTCCTTCTTTGTCGAACGCGCTTCGAAAGTCGCTGAGAGAAAGGGCGAACTTCCCATCTCGCGCTTCTACCCGGCCCAACTGGTAACGAGGCTCCCAACTATCGGGCTTCAGTTGCGCTGCCTGCTGATAGAATTGCTGAGCGAGTGGATAATTCTCCTGAGAGAACGCTTGATCGCCTCTACGCATAGTATCCGAGTATGGATCGCCACCATCGTTCGGCTTCGGTGCAATCGCTAAGGAAGGAGGATTCATCAGATAAACAAGGACCAGCAATGCCATCGCACCTCCAGCCCTTACGTAGGCAGAAACGTTAACTGACAGAAAACCAGGAATTACTGCCCCAATTCCACCCGCAGCGAGCGAGAGCACGACTCTGAACACAAACATCTGGCTGACGGTCGGATTGGGTATCGCAACCGCAACGACCAGCATCACTGAGACGAAGATAAATCCAAAGATAAGCGCCGCGATTTGATCGGGCTTCATCGCGACTTTGTCGGCCGTACTTACCGCCGTGGAGAGTTCTTCAGATTTTCCTTCCGGTCCGCTTCAAACTTTTGAACGCGAGGAAAGGTTATGAATGCAACTTCATCTCGCCGTCCAAGAGAATCGGCATCATTGCTGTAACATCTGGAGTCATAAGGGGAACTCGTGTCAGTCCGGATCGTAACGCGTGTGAGTTGTGTGCTCCAAACTCTGGCGATTTCAAGAGATCCCCCGGTTGGGGAGTTCAACGGTACGATATGAAGAGATCCTTCGATTGGGGGGCTAAACGGAGCCCCTCGGCAAGGAGGATTTGCGCAACCGAAACTCGAGTCTGCGTGCAGCACTCCTAGCAGCAGAACCAAACAAATCAGATAAATTGGCCTGATCGCTGTAATCGCAATACGTAGCCGGAATTTCCGTTTTGAAACCCCCATTTCAACCTCTTGCAGAGATCGTCCGCCTTCCTTCTGCAAGATCCTAGGTCGGTTCTGCTCCAAAGTCTATCCCCCTTGGGAGAAGCGGCGAACTGTGTAAAGGCCCTGCCGCCCGGTATAACCCCACTTTTTCGAGCGATTTTGCCGATACGTTCGCCGCCGTCTCGCTCACGTGTCCGAATCTGAATTGCAAATCCGGTGGCTGTCAAATGTGGGCTGTCAAAAACCCGTAGATTGGTCCGTCCGTTCCGGTTCAAAGCAAAAAATCCTTTATTTTCAATGCCAGGAGCGGGGGTCGAACCCGCTCGGAGCTTTCGCTCCAGAGGATTTTAAGTTCCATTGAATAGTGGCCGCCCGCGTCCAAGTCTAGAGGAATCGTAGGGTCTGCAGTCCGCGTATGTACGCTTCATCCGCCCTAGGCCAAGCCCGTGGCTGTCAAATTGGCTGTCAAAATCCTTCGCGAAAACGGCCGCCAACTCACCCGCGAAGATCTCAGTCGGCAAGACAGAAGCTGTTTGGATTTGAAGACCGGTGCGGCCACGCCCCTTCCTCCTCCGTGCCTCGATTTATCTACTCTTTTTCGACTCAGTTATCGAGCCAAAGCGTGTTTCGCTGACGAGTTGCTAACGAAGCTATCTCGAAATTCTGGAATTTTGTTTCCTTGAAGAAGGGCGAAAGGAAACCCGGGTTCGTGGTGTATGGGCCGCTCCGAACCCCAACCGGAGACTCGCTGATTAGAAGACGAATGTTTACACCTACTCCCGCCCAAGCCAGCCCGAATAGCCCAGCAGTTTCGGAGCGTTCTTAAGCGGCGACCGATGGTCGTCTTGTACCCTGTAGGCTGCTGTTCCCGCACAGAACCCGCACAACGAGAATCGACCATCATTCATCCGCTGGCTCTAGGGCAACGACCCTACGAGGCACTGAAATGAGCGACTCATCCTTCGCTCGTCCGAACCGGGCGCGAGTATGATTCCCGATCTCTTCACAGAAAACACTCGGGCATTGGATCATGCTCAATTGTTTTCGTTTGAGAAACAGCGTGCTGCACACCAATCGTTCCTCGCAAGAACCTGGAGCAGGTTTGGAGTGATCTCGATACTACAGCTACTTTCAATCGGCTTATCGGCATTGAACGTTCTTGCTTTAAAGACAAGAGTGAGGTGACGAGCCTTTGCAATCGCTTCCAAAAATGAGTCGTCGGATACATAGTTGGCGTTTTCATTGCAGCCTTTGCTGCTCTCCCCGACACTTCCAGTCGATTGAGATTCACAATCGAGAGGGACGGGAGCAAAGGCCACCATCTGGCTAGCGGCCGAACCACCGTTGACAGTCAAGGGATGTGCTGCATCCTTTGGTTCGAGGTTGAGAACAGTATCTTCACGCGAAATTTGAGGAAATGATGACCAATATTCATCAAGAACCACAGCATCTCCGATACTCGCGATGACTTCGAGATCTCGCAATATCGCATCACGACCCAGCTCGCCAGTATTTGTCAAACTAATCTGACCTGCGAGCCTGGCTATGACAAGGCCGTTGGCGTATTTGTCGAAATAAATGTAAACGGTATCGGGATGATAAAGATTTACCTGCGGTCCCCGCACAAAACTCCAGACTTGGTATGCGATTGCCGAGAGCGAGAGAAAAAAAGCTGCAGCAGCTAATAGATCGGTTTTGGTAACTACCACGAGTCCCATCAAGTTGAACCAGCGTTCCGGCGCCTCGCTGGTGTGCTTGTTTGACATTGCGATTTCCCAACGCTTGAAGTGAAGTTGAATTCGCGCGGCAGGCAGCGTTAGGGCTCAGTACCCCACGGAGGGGTGAGGTGTGAGGTTAGATGGGGCGCAACGTCTACTGGATGGCCAATGGAAATTGGAGAAATGTTGTTCAGAGCAAAGGGATACGTTTGCTCGCAGAACTTGTAGTCACTAGTTTCTCGGAGCGCTGCCACCGCCTTTGCGTGCTTCAAGACGTTCACACATTGCTTTTCCGTTGGAGTGGCATTTGATGCACTCTCCACTGCGGCATTAGAATTCCCTCTGGATGAAACATCTCCACTGTCGACTTGTGCTGACGCGAAGACTCTCAAAAATGCAATCGGAACTATGAACGCGAGTGTCGAGAACAATAGCAGTTTCACTTTACTTTAAATCCCCCTGTCTATCGGACGACTCCCTCGCCGTGCGGTGACATGATGACCCGCGTCATCGTGTTCTGAAATGATCGACAATTTAAGAATGATTCGTGAAGCGGTTGTGTCAAATCGATGGCCATAGCGCAACCCACTCGCACCAGTTGCTAAGAAATTTGCGGCGAAATGTAACTGGCTTCGAAGCGCGGATGCAGTTTCCTACGACTTCCGTCTCGTCGATTGTCTCGCAGTTCCTGCTGACATTCAATCAGATGGTCGCCCATAACTCTCTGAAATCTAACGGTATTTCTACCGCTTGGGAGAAATGTGCGGATGAAAAAGACGAATAATCCGCTGGCCAATGAGGATTTAATCCTGGCCAAACCCGAAGTGAGAGTAAACCGTAGGAAAACATGCGATCTGGCGCCGACCTTCGCCGCGATTCGCTGCGCCGGCCAACTCGGGTCGAGCCACCAGAGAACCCAACATGTGATCATACATCAGAAACTATGCCTTTGTGGTAGTTTCCTGCTGCCTATGCGTTTTCCGAAAAACGATTCTGTTGATTCCGAGGACTCGACTAGAGAACTCGATGTCTCTTAATTAGAACTTCGAGTTCTTTGCCGTCAATTAGGTTGATGCCGTTGTGTTCGGCGAACTCTCTGGCACCTTTCGAGAAACTGGTTGATGTAATGAATATGCCTCTAGTTCGCTCGTGAGTTACCACCCCGAAGAAGGCGTTTATCTCAGGCCGCGATACATTTTTCTTGGAGTACCGCTTGCACTGAATTGAATATCTCCCTCGAAAAATCAAGCCGCTATTGACTGCACGCACATCGACGCCGCCATCATTTGTTTGGCTAGTGACGACGGTTTCAAAGTTCAAGCTTGCGAATAGCTTCTGCACCAGCCTCTCGAACTCGTGGGGCGTGAGCGCCAATATCTGATCTAGAATGCTCCTCTGAATAATGACGCCATTACTTGTTGCGGCCTTCGAAATCGACTGACTGATCCCGCTCGCTGGGCCTCCTTCTCTCAAGAGGAAGCGGGCCGCGCCAAATGTAAGGTGATCGCCTTCCACTACGGTCGTTGGGCCAGTGATCCGCCTTCCGTTAACGCATGTGCCGTTCGACGAACGATCGTCCTCAATGATCCAAGACGTTTCCACTCGCCTAAGGATCGCGTGATGCCTCGAAACAGTCCGATCATTGATCGTTGCTCCGCAATCGGGTGCGGTGCCTATCCTGACACTGCCGCTCGTAAGCGGAAGAGGGATCTCTTGCTGGCCCGCAACAGACTTCCACATTTCCGACCTTAAACCTGTCAACTCTTCAGTTGCGCTGTCGGCTGGCTCAAGATATGCCCGCGTCATTGTATTTCCCCCATTTACGCTGGCAGCCATCATACTTTTGGTCGTCGATTTAGTACAGTCAATCAAGCGGGCGTGTGCTCGGAAAGTACCCTGGGAATTCGCGCGGCTGTGTCGCTGTCCACGGTGTCGCCTATCCTCGCTTCTCAAACTAAATCCGCGAAACATTACTCACTTCTCTTGCCGGTGGCCGGACTTGAATCCGCACGGAGCTTTCGCCCTAGATGATTTTAAGTTCCATTGAATCGTGTCTGCCCGCGTCCGAACCTAGAGGAATCGTGGGTTCTGCACTCCGCATGTGTACGCTTCATCCGCGATCGGCCAAGCCTTGGCCGTCAAATTGGCTGTCAAAATTACTCTCGAAAAAGGGGACGACCACCACGCGCTTACAATGCCGCATATAGGAGATCTGATTCCGGCAACCGGATCACCGGACGCCCGCACTCAGTTGGCGAGTCGTCGTAGGGCGAGTTCAGTATCGGCTCGGGTACTTCATAGTTGTTCATTCTGGTGCTTCGGGTGCGAGCTCCTCTGCGCTTACAACGAAATGTTTGTGAATAAGCGTATTACTCAGAGCATTTTTGAATTGAGTAAATTGCGGTTCGGTGCTTAATAGAAATCGAAGACTCTGATTGTGGTTTACGATCTGTATCTTCGCTTCCGCACCTAAAAGAGATGTCCAGAATTCCAGATCGCCCTCGAAGCGATCATACTGCCAAACGTATGCATATTTTCGCCGGGGACCGACCGAAAACTCTCGCCGATCGCCGATACGATAATAAAGCTGGCCGCCAGCTAGAGTGTTCTCGGCCCCGCTATCGAGTTCCGCCTGAAAAAACGATTTCACGGCCAAATTTTCCACACCTTCGCTTAGGGCGGTGGCCCAATCGCTGTATCCCGATGTCACAGCTGATGTTCCGGGTTTGCTCGCCGTTTCGGTGAGTTCTAGGGGTGGATAGACTCGAGGACAGGTCAAGAAAATCTGTCCCGCGTCTCCCTCGGCCAGAACGAAACGGTAACATCGAAGATCCTTTTCACGAAGCCATTTAGACCCGATGAGCACCTCGTAGGGAAACTGATCAGCGAGTAGGATTACGCGCTGTGATTGATTGAGAGTGCCCAAACCTTCGTCCAAAAACTGCTCAATGTCATCTCTCGCGTCTTCGAGGGGCTTCTTCGCAAACCCTGCGTATTGTCGGAGTACTCGTTCGGGCTCCCATTCCGAGACCATTCCGGCGTATGAGACAGCCTGCATTAGCTGCAGCTTATTGTCTGCGCCCCGTTTCAATTCGATGACGACAGTAACGCCTTCCGAGTCGAGCGCAAGGAGGTCGATGCGGTCCTTTACGAACTCGGCCGGTTGTACTTCCTCGCCGATTAGCAAGAGGTCCTCGCCAATCTCCTTGAAGAAGTCCGCGGATCCCTGTCGGATCATTTTCTGAATGTCGTATCGCTCCAAAAGCCCGGCACTGGCTGTGGAGCTGTCAGTGAGACGTACAAAGGACCCGGTTCCTTTATCGATCCGTAGCATCTAGTCCGCCTCCTTTGTTCGTTGGTCAACATTCCGGGACGTTTCTGGCAACGCATCCTCCTCGAACTTCCGGTGCTCAGCCGGCTCATCGTATGGAGAGTTGAGTATCGGTTCTGGTACTTCGTAGTCGGGCATACTCAGGTTTCCCCTCTTGGAGATCGTAATTCGAATCGTCCCGTTCCTAACGCAACCGCCTGAACTCTCGGTGGACTGCCGGAGGGCCAGGGTGCGAGGCCGCACTCAATCAGCCATAGACCAATTTGCTTGCTAATGAGCTCGTGGCAGCTATCACTCCAAAAGGAGGATTTGCCGACATTAACTTTTTCTTCTTTTGAACCGTCCCGGAACGGAAGTACCAACGTCGCTTCTTTCCACGCTCGGTTGAAATAGCGATCACGATCCTGGATCGAAACCTTGAATCCGTACCCGGCGCCGGATGAGTGGAACTTTCCATTATTCCAGGCGGTCAATTTAAGAACCATTGACTCCGTCAACTTTGGATGCCTCATTCTGCGGGGTTATACCTAAGCAGGTGGCAGACTGTTCCAGCAGTCCCTGAATTGAGAATATTCGCCGTAAGAGACGCCCCAGTAAGCCTTGTTTGAAGGGATCGACTGATTGCTCGGTGGCCACTGCTTGGTGCTCAGAAGCTGAGAACGCGTCGCAACGTAAAACTCAAACATCTGGGGCGGCAGAGGGACGTAGACGAGAATGAAAATGGTATCCGCAGATCCGGTGTACAGATCGCTCACGAAAGTGAAAGGTCCGGCGCCGCCCAGCTTCTTGGGCGGATTTTGACTGTTCGCTTTGATCTGAACGGGAAACGTTTGGCCGCTGTCTTCACCACGGCCTAAGAGGTCGTAGGAAGGATCTCTCCCCAGAAATATAGACACCACGTAGCGACGGCGGCGAAGATCCGCGGCAGCCGCGAAGACCGCCGTCCATTCTTGCCTATCTTTGTTGAAGTTCGGCACCCAGGCCCCTTTCAATCCTTCACACCCATCAACTCGTTGGCGTGGTCGCTTGTCGGCGTCCACCTCACCGCCCAGGCGAAGCGCATTCTTCGATATTCCAGTGCTCGGCCGGCTCGTCGTAGGGCGAGTTAAGTATCGGCTCAGGAACTTCATAGTCAAGCATCCGAATACCTTCGCAGAATTCCTTCTGATAGAGGCTGGCACGCAATGGACGAATCACTTTGAGAAACCCAGGTCTGAGTGTCCACATACGCTGGCCTCGGTTGCGGTTGCTACTTGGCGAAACTAGGTGCGAGCGCTTCGGTCAACTTACTCTCGTCGACGTTCAACTGGTCGACAATCCTGCGTCTCGACTCCTCCTCCGACTTTAGCTCTGATTGGCTGAGAGATTCGTTGGCGTTGTAGTCTCTGTTAGTCTTCAGCATGAGTTCTTCAAGCTGCCCCCAGTCACTTCGCAATTTCTCCGCGGCGACTCCAACCTCACGTGAATCGAACGCTACCTCGATAGGGACGACCACGCCATCGATGGGATTCGATTTGTTATAGTCGTCTTGGATTTGAGGAATCGGCAGACCATGCTTTAATCTTTTGCATGTCGGGAATAGGTTGATTCTTCTCTTCTGCGACCCACTCGACGTGAGAGAGCCAAGAGTCAAGCAAGTTTCCGCGCCCCTCAAAAACCGACGGAAGTTTCCGCATCAGTTCAAGCTGCAAACTACGGCGCTGTCGGACCATCTGCCAGTGATTCGTGAGAAGAGCTAAGAAGAGACCGCCAATGACTGTCACTACAAAGGGTCTATCTAAGATTGACAGACGGGTCTGCGAACCTCTATTAAATCGGCTAAGCAGCTCTTCCAATTCATGTTGGGTGCGCTGACTAAGAAGTCGTTCCAAATGCTGCTGTTCTGACATATAGGCTCCTATGCGTTGGATTCATCGAATCGCTTCACAACCATCAGCTCGTTGCAGTCGTCGATCACTTTGACCGGGATTTCGCCGTGTTCGCCGGCTTCGAACGGAGCGCTGGTCGTGCCGGTCACATGCACCTCGTACAGTCTCCAGCCAAATGGATCGTTTGATTCGCTGTCTCCTGTTCCTGATAAGCGCGAAGCACCTCATAGCCAGCCCGACCCCGTGACAGTAAGGCTCCGCCGCGCGAGGTAGCAATATTTCTCCAATCCAAAATTGAAGAGTCGACTCTACGATCGAGACTCCCAACCTGAGTTAGCGAAGGTCGCCGATACCGCTTAGATCCTTGCCCGTGTTCGCCACGTCCGGATCTTCGGTTCACTCCGTAACTCTAGCGGTACTCCTCACCTTTTCGATCTGCATGACCATCCATCGCTGAGACTTTCCATCGATCTCGAATTCGACCTCTTCGTCCTCTTCCGCGCCGAGGAGTGCAGCGCCCGAAGGATGTTGCACGGAGACCATTCCCAAATCGGGTTCGTGCCTGTTCTCCGTTATCGTGACCACGCTGATACGGGCGTTGTGGTTCATCTGCACTTGCACGCGACTACCGATTTCGACGACATCGGCGCCGCCCTCCGAAACAATTTCAACCGGTGACAGGATCCTGTGGTCGTTGGCAGCTGCGTTTGTGTCGGTTGGTGAACGTGATTCTTCCGCGTTCTTGAGTGGGAGGATGCGGAATTCTGTCCAGAGGTTCGGTGTTTCACCGAAGCCGATCGGCGTAATGCCTAACGCACTCAGGCTGCCTATCAGATCGTCGATGCAGCCGTCCTGATCCAGCCGAAAGCTGGATCCCCAGCAACGCCAAAACCGCCACCCGACCCGCTCCATGACCCGCTGACGGACGAGGTCTTCGGTCCATCTCTCGGGGCCGTGGTATTTGTCTCCATCAAGTTCGACAGCAAGTCGGCGGTCGTCGAGCCCCTCTACCACGAGGTCGATAGAATAAGGTCCGACCTTCACCTGCGGCTGCACCCGATAGCCCAATTTAAGCAGGCGCGCGAGCACGTCGCGCTCGAATCCGGACTGGCAGAGCGCCATGAGATCGCCTGCAGGTGCGGCCCGCCCTTCCATGGGGTTTTTGAAGTGTCGGAGGACTTTAGCCTTCAGATCGTCCGGCTTGAGCATTTCTTCGGTGACCGAATGGAAAAGATATTCGCGGTCGCGAGCGCGGGAGAGCGCAACATTGAAGCGCTGCTGGAGAGCAAGGGCGGTCTTTGAAGTATAGGTGTCTGGGCATTCAACCATGCTGAGGAGCACGATATCGCGCTCCTTGCCCTGGAACATCGCCGAATCGCCGCAAGCGATGTCATGGCGGAGATAGGTGTCTTCGCCGATACGCTCCAGCAGCATCGCCTGAATGAGCTGGGCCTGCCTGGCTCCAATCAGAGAGATGATCCCGACGGTGCGCCCGGCCAGCTTAGGGTCGGCAACAATGCGAGCTACTTCATCGACGATGGCCTCGGCCTCGGCGAAATTGCGATTGGCTTTGTCCTTTCGGCCGTGTGTTACATGGACATCGACCAACGGCGGCGAGAGGCGCTCGGACGCCTTAGGCAAACGGACAGGAACGATTTCCTCCGTGTAGAACTGGAAGCTGAAGCGGATGATGGGCTCGACGCAGCGGAAATGTTCCCGCAGTGTGATGCGCTGGCCCGGATAGCAGGCGAGTGCCAACTCGTAGAGAGAATTTCCCGGAAGCATTAGAGCGCCAAATGGCTGATCATCGAGATAGTGCAACCGAAGCGACCGAAGCGTTTGCTCCTGGATGAAGGCAGCGGTCGGACTCACCTGCTTGTCGTCACCGACGATGAGGACTTTCTTTGCTCTCAGGAGGGCCGGAAGCGCCCCGATGTCTGACTGTGACGCCTCGTCGAAGATTACGAGGTCGAAAGATGCGAGCGTTGCCGGAAGGCTCTCGGAAATTCGCCAGGTCGGCATAATCCAGCATGGTACGGCGGCATAAGATGACTCCATGGCATTGCGCGCATCCCGGCGCAGTCGCGAAGCACTCTTGCCCGTGCCTTTGCCGATCTTGCGGACGGCGCTCAGGAACATCTGCAAAGCCGCGTCAACCCGCCGCGTAATGCGGGCCTTTAGCGTCAGCAAGGTTCTGAGTCGCACAACATCTTGGAAGAGACGCCGAATCTCGTCATCGGCTGCGCGTCTTTGCTCATCCAGGTCGCGGAGCCGCGCGCGACCGTCGATAGCGCGAAGGTGTGAATCGGCCTGCGCCCAAGTCCATGCGTCACGCCAGTCATCCGGAGTCCATACGTCTTCCGTGCCCTCCACCGGAATTGTACGAAGGGAATGAGCCCACTTTGGTGCTCCCGAATTGGCGATGCTCTCGGCAACCCTCGCGACAGTCTGCAAGTGCCGGCGCGAGGCCCGCACTCTCTCAAGGTCCATCAAGATTCGCGTCCACTCGTCGGCGAGCTTGCTTGGAACGACATCGGGGAGCCCAACATATCCGAATATGAACTCCTTAAGAGTCTCCGATACACGCCCGTTACAGGTTTCCAATTTTTCCTTAGTGGCAGCCAGCTTGGCGCGAGTACCCTCTAAGCGCTGTCGTGACACTTCAGAGCTGATGGTGCCCACTGCCCGGTGCGCATGGCCGATGTCTCCGATGATTTCGGCGGCGCTGAGTCCATAGGGAAAGAGACGCCCGACTTCCGTCTGCACCAGCGGAACATGAAAACGAACGCAATCGGCAATGTGATTCACGCCCTCCATGTGCGTCTGAAGGACGCGGGCGGCTTCGTTGAGACCGTCAGGAATGAGCGGGAGCGAAAATTCTACGGCGAGCGCCTTCCATCGGGCGAGCGCGTCCGTAAGCTCTCTTCGCCAGGCAAGAACTTCCAGTACCCGCTGCCATTGCTCACGCTCCTCAGGGGGCTTGTCGAGGACGCGGATGGTAGCGAACGCGGTACGCACCTCGGATTTACCCCAAGAAACGATCCCGAAGGGTCTCTGCCCCGCTGCCGCACGCTCAATCGCCGTAATAAGCTCCGCTTGCATGTGCGCATCGTCTGGCAAGATGACGACGTAGGAAGCGATTGTCGTCCGCTTCCGGATGGGCTCGCTCAAAGCCGCAATAAGTTCTGCCAGAGGCCGAACAGGCTCGGCATCGAGGCCATGGTAGCTCCATGCGGTAAAGAGATTGTCGAGCCACGGCGCCTCAAGGCGGAGTTTGTGCGCAGCGACGAGCGCTTGAACTGCTGCCAACAAGGCTTCGGCGCGGGCCAAGGCGTCGGCCTCCGAAGCTGACATAACGGGTGCATCCGGTTGCCGGTCGCGCTCGATGCGAGCGGCGCTGGCCAAATCCTGGTGAATGGCGGCGAGTGTAGCCGCGTCAGGAAGATCAGAAACGCTGGGAAGGGTCGCCCCCATATAATCCAGGTCCGCTCCGAGTGCCTTCCGGGCGGTACGGGCGGCTGCAATGTCCTCGTCCGTGAATTTTGGCTTGCTGGAGTCGGAAAGTTCGGGCCGGTCGACGAACCAGGTATAGCGATCGCGGTCGCGGACAATTCGTTCGGCAAGTTCGATCGGCAGAATGCCGTCAGAATCCTGGCCACCGCCGACGCGACGGAGATGCTTGTCGGCGAAGTCTCGCATTTCTGCATCGATTTTCCCGATGCGGCGTTGAAGTTCGGTTATGCGTTGCTCGCTGTCGGCGATATCGCGTTCCGTCGATCCGGAATTGAGAGAGGCGATTTTGGAAGCAAGAATGCCGATGGTCGCTTCAAGTTGCTTGAGGCCCTCGCGTTCTGAAGTAAGCAGACTGATAACGAGGTCACGAATCCCCTCGGGGATTTGGTCGCGGAGCACCGCAAGGGCGCCTTCACTCTTCGAGGTGACAAGAACTCGGCGGCCGGTTGCGAGATAGTTACAGATGATGTTGGCGATGGTGTGGGTCTTTCCGGTGCCGGGCGGCCCCTGTACCACTACTCCCTCAACGCCGGGACTTTCGAGACGCTCGACGATGGCGATCTGGTCGTCGTTGAATGCCTTAGGGAAGAAATAGGAGTTGCCTGAACCGTGGTCCGCTGCGGCGAGCGCATCGGCGACTGATTGACCCTCGGCTCTTTCGCCGAGGCCGCTTCCCCCAATGATCTTGATTCCCGCATTTGACGAGACGTAGGTAGGTTCGTCGGATGGCTCAGTCACAAGAGCTATGGCGGGACCAGGCAGTGAATCGGACGCCTTAACCGCCTCTTTCAGACGCTCGAGGTCGGCGGTGAAGAAGTTGTCGGAGCGCGGGCGAGCGTAAAGAGCCCACGTGTCGGTGACTACAAGGCTGGAGCCTGCTGCAGGAACTCTTCTGTCATCAAGCGGCACATGGTCAGGATGATAACGGCCAGCCCGGTCGAACTCCGCGCAAGCGTAGCGAAGTATCGGCGTGAAGGTTTCTTTCACGTAGGGCGACAACTCCTGGTCTGGTTGAAACTTGGCGAAGTGTTCGCGCGCAAAGCGCGCCACCAGGTCGGCGCCGGGGTTCTCCATCGCAGTGAATGGTTTGAGGGCCATAATGGGATCAAGGCTGCGCGGACGGACAAGAATGGCCCCCGCGTCGTCGAGTTCAAGTTCAACCAACTGTTCCACGATAGGGTGGTCCAATTCGTTGGGGGGCACCTTCCATCGCGCTATCCCCATGCCCCAAACAACCTCAAGGGGGCGGTCCGAACCTTCGAGCTTCAACGCCTGCTGAAGACTGAAGAGCCGGTCATAGATGTCGATGGTTTCGCGGCGGGGTCGTTCGGTCTGTGCCCACTCAGCCCACGCATGCGCGACGTAGTGCTCAACCTTTGCTTTGGTGTCCGGAACCCGATCGAGACGGAGTACCACGTCGCGCAAATCTTCGCCCGGCTTGGGCTTGAGTGTTTTTGTCACATCGGTCGCGTCAATGGCGCCTTGGGCAATCAGCCGGTCCGTCTCTGCTGCGGTCATCACCGCAGTACGGAGTGACTGGACAATTGGCTCCTTGAACGGGTCGCGTCCGACCGTCAGCCAATCTCTGGCTTCGGATGGCGGCTCGGGCGGGTCGGTGCGACGCAACCGGTCGATTTTGAGGTAAATCTGGCCATCCGCGTCGGCGAGGTCGTGACGAATGCCGATGCGACTGCGGAGACCATCTTCGTGAAGGATGATGTTGTTGTAGTTCGCGAGCGACCAGACAGGCTTGTCGGCAAGCTCTATCAGCCGATGCACATACTCGATGAGGTGCACCACACCCTGTTGGGTAGGGGAAAGTTCTGCCTTTTGAGAGTCCGCGAGATCTGGAGTATCTGCGGGTCGGCTCATATATTCCGCGCGCAGAGATTCGGCACGGCCCCCTGTATAACTTCGTCCTTCCCCTTTCCCATCCTCGCGCCCCCTGTTCCGGCTTCGTCGTATCGTCTTCCAAACTGCACTACATGTCGAGCTTTGGCCTGGCTAAGCCGAAAGCACGAACGGCCAGACAACGCTCGCATATCTGAAGCACGCGAAAGTTAGAATTTCCCCAGAATTTTAACCCGGTTGGATAACTTTGTCATCGTGGCACCACGATTGACCGCGGGTTTATGCCAGCAATGACCGAATCTGTTCAAAGCAGCGTGGCTGACTATTCAGGTCAATCTTGCCTTCGATCGCGAAAGACAGTACTCGCCAGGTTTTACTGCTCGGAAGAGGAAGGCCCATTGAGTTTGTGGAGTTCACGTAGACCTCACAAACTTCTTCTATTGAGATCTTCAGCCCTTCGGCGAGATCCTGCACACTCTCAATGACCGCAGGAGCCAAAGTCGCGTGCGCGTAGTCAAAGAGTGGAAACTCTTTGAGAACCTTTGCCGATAGAGATCCACGATTTTGAGCGCCGTTCAAATCATAAGCACATACGATCAAGGTTAATCTCAAGGCGTCCCTCAATCGACCTCGACGCGAGAGATACTTTGCCTGCACCAAATAGGTGTTACTAAGTAAGGCAAAGTTGCCTTCCTTCGCCTCTCGCGTCGCTTGTTGATTCAGCATTCTCCATTTGACGTCATCGTCGGACGGCTCGGTATATCCCTTGGCCAGGAACTCTTGTTTCAGTTGTTCACGCGCAGCTTCAAATTCACGGCGGTCGAATAGAGACTTAAGGTCCGGGTCGTCAAGCCGCGATCGCTTCCATGCTTCTATTCGAGCGTTGGCGATCAGCTCCGCCTCCTGTGAGCACTTTAGCAGTTCGCCGGAGTAACCAAACACCGATGCGGAAGGATCAATATTGGCAAGACGCTCGGCCATTTGTTCTTTGCTGCCAGAAACCTTAAGACCATGCTCATTGCACAATTTCTTGAGTTCTTTGGCGCCCCTTCCATGAAGGATGCGCCGTGTCGGCTCGTTGACTGGCATCAAAGCGCCGACTGCCTTCAGTCTCTCAATCGCCGAATCGAGCGGTTCGCCGAGAAGTTCATTCCAATTGATCCACCTGGGCATACGTTCTCGAGAGTTAGCATGTATGAAGTTGATTAAAAGTCGTTGATAGCCCTCAGACGTACGCCATTCCGTTCGGGGATCACCTTGGAAGGTACTCACCGATTCAGGTAGTGCAGACTCCACTATTCGCGGAGGAGTCTCGGGCGCCCTGCGCCCGGAACTCTCACGCCTCGAGAACAACCGTGAAATGAAACTCATTGGAATTTCCCAACGTACATTAGCCCAGAGGCTTCGCGCGCGCTGCCGCCACCGAGGCGAAATCGAACAAGGTCAGCTCTCCGATTTGAGAGTGCGAGATATTCCAACACGCGCAACATTGGGTTTCGATTCGAGTGTGGAGAACCTCGATCCGTGCCTCCGAGATAATGCAACCTTAGTCTAAATTCGACGCACGGCCCGTCCGAGGTCGACCGCTCGTACGAACCCGCCATCCGTATCCATATGAACGCTCTTCCCTTTTGGTGTTTTCGCGCTAGCTTTTAGGTAGTCTCCCGGCCGACACGTGAACACAACGATCTGAAAGCTGCGGGCCTTCTCGGCGAGCAGCTCGCGGAACCAGTCCATCCGCGTACCGTCACTTTGAACCAGCTGATCGTCGAGCACGACGGTCGTAGATAGGTACTCTGCCAGCGCCAATCGGTACAATGTCGAGAGTTGCTCGCGAGTACCGACCGATATGCGCTCCGTTGGTCTAATCGCACCTGCGACCGCGACGCCTTCCGTCCCGAGTTCCGCGTTGATCTGGACATTTTCGTAGCGACGCTGTGTCAAATCCTCGAACCTGCGCGCGATGGCGGGCGCGAGCGTCTGGCCGAGATTACTCGCCTGCGCCGCATCGGCCTCTTTCATCTGCTCAAGCAGCAACTGCCACGCGTCATATTCCGCCTCGATTTCCCGCTCCTGGCGCTCCGCCGACTCGCACGCCTCGCTCGCGTCCCGCAGTCGCTCGCGCGCAACGGCGCCACCAACTTGCTCAAGCGCGCCGTGCGTTCGGTCGATCTCCCGCTGAATCGCTTCGAAACCCGACTCCGCCGACGTCTTGGCGCCCCGCGCAGCCTCGACTTCGGCCTCCGTCACGATTCGATCCGGGACCGGCATCGCGGCCCGCCTATCCGTTGCGCTCTTCAACCTGGACTCGGCGGCGGCGAGGTCCTCCGCCTCTCGCAGTTTTCGCAACTCTTCGAGGCGGCCGACCTGCAACGAGTGCGCGGTGATCGCGTTCGTTCGCTCCGTAGATGCTGCGTCGAGCGTGGTTTGTCCTCGTTCCGCGCTAGCGCGAGCCTCGCGGATTGCCGCTTCCGCCCGAGCATTCTGTGCTGCGATCGTGCTCTCATACGAGGCGAGTTCCGCCGCGACCTTCTGTTGCTCGCCCGCCGCGGCCGCCAGCGCAGCTTGAGCACCAGCTAGCGTCGCAGCCACCCCTTCAGGAAAAGCGGTCAAAGCGGCATCCCGCGCGACGACCGCACCATTCAGCGCCGTTGCAGAATTCTTGCCGCGTTCTTCCGCCAGAGTGTGCGCGTTACCGGCTTGAAGCGTAGTCGCGCGAGCCTGCTCAATCTCTTTCGATGCTCGCTGTCGGCGCTCTCGTAACGCTTGCGATGGCTCAGCGCCGAGCGCAGCCAGCTCGGGAAGGAGTGTTTCAAGGGCTACCTGTCCGAGCGCAGCGCGGCACGCCTTTTTGCGGTCGAGCGCCTCGCGCAGCTTTTGCGCCGTATCGATCAGTGAATCGATCTGCCCCTGCAGCGACTGCAACTCCGCGGCCTTCGCCTTGATGCTCGCCTCCAGCGTTTGCGACTCCGTGATCTTCGCGCTCAGGCCGTCGAGGTCCGCAACCTTGGCCGCCGCCAGATGTGGATCGACCTCGCTTCTCCAACGACCTTCCAGCGCTTCGGCTGTCCGTTGTGCGTCGCGGCGCCCGCCCCGGATGCGCACAGTTGCGACATCGCCGATATCGAGGTCCACCTCGGCATCGGCATCGACCTCCAATGCTGCACCAGATCGCGTCGGGTTCGCCGCCCTCCCATCCTTTGTCACCCTGACCTCGATAGGGCGGTTCGGTCTGACCGTTACCACGAGACCGACATTGAGCGCGCCGCGGGCTCCGGCGAGATCGTTGGCGAGCTGGCGCATCGGACTAAGCGTATCGGCAGCCGGAACGACGATTGCCTCCCGTCGTTTCTGCAGCGCCTCGCGTTCGCTTGCTCCGGCTTCGAGGCGCGCTTGAAGGTTCGCGCGCCGGTCCACCTCGGCTTGCGCGGAGGTGACGCGATCGTCGGAATCACGGGCCTCGAGCGCCTGTTGGAGCAGATCTATCCTGCCAAGCTGCTCGTCGGCAGAATGTTCTTTAGCGGCCGCGTCGGCCAGCGCTAACTGCGCTTTTTCAGCTGCTGCCTGTTGAGCGCGATACTCACGATCGGCGGCCGTCGCCGCATCGACAAGCTTCTGCGCGCTCGTCGCGCCATCGATCTTGCTTTGTGCCTCGTTCGACGCCTGGTCTGCCGCGACCTTTCTCAACTCCAGAGTCTGGCGACCGACCGTGTCGATGATGGCGGAATCAGATCCAGCAGCTTTCTTGGCGGATTCGAAGGCGGCGTCCGCTTGTTCTTTCTGCAACTGCGCGACCTTCAGCGCCTGCTCTGCTGCCTCGAGCTTTCGACCGAGCTCTCCGACGCTTCGCTCCGCCGCATCCACGTCAGCTATGATCTTCTTGATACGCAGCACCTCTTCGCGCGCTGCGCTTACCAGCCCGTCGGCTTCGTTAAGATCGGCGGCCTGCGCTGCGAGCTTTTCAGCAGTTGCAAGCTGCGCTGTCGCGACCGCCACCGCCTCTTCGCGATCGCCACGCTTCGCCGTGAACTCGCGCAACTGCTTCTCGATACCTTCCGAATCCTCGACCAGTTTCTGGAGATCCTCCCTTTCCACTCTCGCCTGGTTCACGCGCGTCGCGGCGCGCTGGAATACGCTTCCCTTTGCGGTCTTCCTCGCGCCCCTATCGGTGAACGCCTCGTCGCGTCTTGCCTGCGTGGCTCGAAGCATTGCGGTGAAGAGCGGATCCTGTGCGACCGCCTGTAACGCGGCAGCGATCAGTTCCCGTCCGGTGCCGCTCGGATCGCCTTGCAAGCTGTCCTCGAGGACGGCGGTCACGTCGGATTGCGTCGACAGCAGTGCCGTCGCAAGAAAACTGGTCGGCAGCCCTCTGCCACCTCCCGAGCCGCCCGGCTCCGGGATGCCCCATCGCAGGAGGTCACGGAGCCTGCCGTCCACTTTCCGCGCACGCTCGACATCGTCGAAATCCTTGCCGTTTTTCGACTCCTGCAACAACGCGGCGCCGCCTTTTCGGAATTCCTTCCTGACTCGCCAGATTCGCTGCTGCTCCGTCTCGAAAGTGAGTTCGACGCACCGGATCGCGACCGCCGGTCCAGGGGACGTAGCCGTCGATGTGGGTCGACGTGTGAGGAAGCAGCAAGGCCAATCGGATCGCTTCAGCTAGCGTCGACTTGCCGAGGTCGTTCGGCCCGTACAGCACGTTGAGCCCCGGACCGAACTCGATTTCCGCGCTCGCGATCGCCGCAAAGTCGGCAACGTGGAGTCGAAGGAGCTTCAAAGCGCGCGACCCGGAGGGCCCTCCTGACTCTGCAGCAGCTTGTATAAGTGCGCGAGCGCGCGAGTTGCACGCAACCGCTCGGCCTCGTCAATCGACTCCTCGATCATGCGGTCGAGCCGCGCGATAGTGTCCCTTAGCACCGGCGGCAGATCGTCCGGGAAGATTCCCGCAGAACCGGCTTGCAACTTCAGGTTGGTTTTGTCCACCAAGAGGACGCCGGCGCGGCCGTGGGTGGCGTCGGTGCCTTCAAGGTCACGCAAGATGCGCTCGACCTCGCTCTCCTCCGCAACGGTCACCGTCATGTCCAGATGCAGCCTGACCACGTGGCGCTCGAGGTCTGGCGTGAGCATAAAAGTGCGCAACTCGTTGAGGTCGCGGCATCGCTGGTCGATCCAGCGCCAGAACGCCACCGGCTCACGAGAAACCCGAGGCCGCGTCCCATGTCGAAACAGCGCAACGAGTGCCACGTAGCCGGCATCGGGCTCGTCGAAGGTCGTGGGCTCGGGTGCGCCGGGGTAAATGGTCGGGACCGGCGAAGACGCGGTGACGTCGCGAAATGAATGTGTGTCGCCAATCGCGAGATAATCGAGCCCCCGATGCACTCCCGCGTCGCGACAAATCGGGAAGTTGGTCTGATAGCCGTCCATGTCGAAGGTGCTGCCGTGGACACATCCGATTCGTATTCGTGCGTCACCAGGTTCTCGGGCGGGAAGCGACATCGCGAGGTCGTTCTCGCCCGCCTTCGATCTGCAGGGTCTCGCATAGAGGATTGCGCCAGGCGCAAGTTCATAGAAAAACTCGTCATCATCGACGACGTGCACCCACTTAGGAAGTTGCGATCGAAACGGGTGACTCTTCGCCCAAACCGACTCGGAGGTAAGCGGATCGTGATTGCCCGGCACCAGGAAGACTGGAGGATGAGTGCCGCCTTGATTGCGAAGACGTCACAGCCAGTCCCTCCCAGAAATCCTGGCGCTGGAGTAGGATCGTCGAACAGGTCGCCGGCGCATAGCACAGCGTCGACCGCATTGCGCCGAGCGACATCCAGGATGGTCGCGATCACATCCATCCGCGCGCGCGACAGCTTCTTCTGCGCCTCTTCGGGGAAGGACGGAAACCGCCGCCCGAGATGCCAATCCGCAGTGTGCAGGATCTTCAGCACTACGCCTTCCGATTCATCGGCGCGATCCGGAACGCCACCTGGAACAGCCGGGTTGCGTTTGGTGCGCGGTACCGAAGCTCGTGATACTCGTTTCGCCATTTTCGATAGACCTCGTCCGACCTGGAATCCAAAGCGTCGATCCGGCGTTCCAGCAGATCGACCGTTATCGCCAGACGATTGATCTCCTCCTCAACTCGCTCGCGCGCGGTGGCGCCGACCACCGCATCACGCCTAGCCTTCGCGGAATCCAGCTTGTCGAGGATACTCGCCCGCTCGCGCCGGCTGACCAGGACCTTGTCGTCGACGAATCGTTCGAGCTGACCAATCGCCAGCTCGAAATGCTTTTGCTCACGCTTCTCAGTCTCGCGTTGATCGACAAAGATGGCCTCGTCGATTGCGTCGTCTAGCTCCTGTGGGTCAACGGTGACGCTGACGGCCTGACTATCGCTCGCCTTCGACCGCGCGATCCGTGCCGCCATCTCGGGATCGATCGGCATACCATCGACCACGCTACCGAAGATGAGCCGCTGCACCGGTTCAAAGCCGGCGTAATCGACCATCGCGACGGCGAGGATACCAACCTTCCCGGCCATCGCAGCCAGGTCCGGAGTAGCGTCGTGCGGGAGCATCAACTCGACCGATCCGCCAGGCCAGGCACGCGCGTCAGCGATCGCCGCACGAACCAGCGGATGCGCGAGGTTCAACGGCTCGGCGTCGATCAAGTCTCTGGCGTCACCGGTCGCGAACCGAAGACCTCTCCCGATCTCGGCACCTAATTCGGCGCCCGATGCGATTTCGAACACCACCCGGCCCGCCTTCTCGAAACGATTATGAGCAATGGCTCGTGAAGCAAGGTAGCCTTCCACAAGGTCGGCGATATCCTGGTCCAACTGTACGAGACCTTCAGGGAGATCCTCCCGCAAGCGTTTGAAAACCTTCCGCACGTCTTCATCGAACCTCGACTCGATAATCTGCGAGGTGCGTTGATATTCCTTTTCGTAAGCGTCCCTTCGGCCATCGATCTTGTCCCGCAACGCAGCGATCTCGCGCGTCACCTCGTCCAGCGTCCGCGACCGGCTATAGATGTCGCGGAGATCCGTCTCGAACTCGAGCGAGAGCGCCGACACCACTATTTCGGGCGCGTCAGTGCGGGGTTCATGCAAAACCACATCGGAGGCATCCAGCACTTTTCCAAACAGGTCGAGTTTCTGGCTCAGGATTTCAAACGTCAGACGATGCGCTTCATTGTCCTTGGCGATGAAATTAACGACGGTCACGTCGCGTTGCTGGCTGTAGCGATGGCAGCGTCCGATTCGCTGCTCGATCCGCTGCGGGTTCCACGGCAGATCGTAATTGATGACCGTCTCGCAGAACTGAAGGTTGAGCCCCTTCGCGCCAGCCTCCGTGCACACCAGCACTTTCGAGCGGGTGCGAAACTCGTGAACGAGCGCCAGCCGCACCGCGACCTCGCGTGTCGGTCGAGAACCCGGCGCAAGTTTGCTCCCCTCTTCCTCCAACCAGCGAGCGTGCGCTTGCTGCGCGCGTGCACCATCATTCGTGCCGCGAAACAGGGTGATTTCCTCGTCTGCCAGGCCAATACCGAGAAGTAGCTTCCGCAGATACTCCTGGGTGGTGATGGACTCGGTGAACACCACCGCCTTGCCACTGCCGCGACCATCACGACCGAGATCGAGCACGACCCGGATAGCGTCCTGGAACGAGCGCGCTTTGGCATCATGCGGTAGGGATTGTGCTCGAGCAACAAAGTCTTCCACCAGAGCTAACTCGGCTGCGACCGCTACACGATTGACCGGGACCGGCGCCTCCTCGCTGGATTCTTCCACCTCCTGATCCTCTTCCAGATCGTGGAGCACTTCGGTCGCTTCGCCGATAACCGGTTGACCCGCCCCGAGGCGCCGGAGTCGTGCGGCAACGTTCTCGAGGCTCGCAGCAAGAGCTGGAATCGAGGACGCCATGCGGCGGTGGAATCCGATCAGGAGCAAGCGCCGTTGTCGTCCGGCGAAAGCATACAATGTCGGCTGCAGGAGGTACTCCGTCACGTCATCGTAGAGCGAACGTTCGTCGTCGCTCATCGCATACTCGTAGAGGCGGCATCGGCGCTGCGTGAACGGCCGATCGAGAAACTCCTGCGCCTGGCGGCGCAACGTCCGCTGGAGCACCATTGCCAATCGCCGTTGCAGCTCGTGCTCTTGGCCGGGGATCAGCGTTCGGTCGTCTTCGCTACAGAACACCTGGCGGAACGTCGTGATGTCGCCAAGCAGAGTGCCCGTTGGTTCCACATACTGCACGAGGCCCCATAACTCAGCGAGGGAGTTCTGCATCGGGGTCGCCGTGAGCAGCAGGACCGGCGCGGTACGCAGGAAGCTACGGACCCGATGCGCCATCAGCGCCTCGTCGGAGGTCTCGTCATAGAGTCCGTCGCGCCCGTAGCGCTTGTGCAGGCCCGCGAAGATCTCGTGGGCTTCGTCGATGACCACCAGGTCAAATGGTGAGACGGCGCCCAGAAGCTCGGCGCCACGTTCGCTTCCTGCGAACTCGCGGCCAACTAGGTACACTCCGCGTCCGAAAAAGTTGGTCTGGTCCTCGCGAGCCTGAATTCCGAATAGATTGAGTAGCTCGTTCTGCCACTGGCCGATTAGCGACTTGGGAACGATCAGCAGGACGCGCTCCGCACCTTCGGCCAATCTTTGCGCGAGCACCAGTCCTGCCTCGATCGTCTTTCCCAGTCCCACCTCATCAGCAAGGATGCAACCGCCCTCGCGGAGCCGTCGGAGCGCAAAAATCACCGCGTCGATCTGATGGGGATTCGGGTCGATCCGCGCCTGCCTTTGTGACGCTGCATAGCGTTCCCGGTCATCCGGGCGGCGGACGCGGACAAGGTCCTCGGCAAGGATGCGACGATTGAAAGCATGGAGGGTCGCGCTACTTCGTTTCGCGGGCACGCTAGTATTCCTTGAACGTGTGAGCTACGAGATCACGGCGTGCGCTTTCGTCTCGGCCAGCAGCCGGTTCAAATCGATCTCGGAATTCCATAGTCGCTGAAGCGTATGCACCTTCGGCCCGTACTATTCCGGGCCTATCAAGACTTGGAGATGGCGAGCTTCGTCTCCCGCCAAGGTTGTGGGTCCGCACGGCCAGTCTCAAAGTCCTTTCAGAGATGCAGAATCGCGACGTCCCATGGCCGACGAATTGATATCGTGTTTGAACCTGACAATTTGTGTTCCCCCTAGGACCAAGGATACGCGCCTTCGACACGAAGTCTCGGATTGTTCAGACAGCGCCCCAATCAGTTACCAAGAGCAAAGTAGCACTATCGCGTGGCAGCTCGAAATCGAGCGCACTGGTTTTTCGGCGGAGCGGTCGGCGAGCGGTCGTGTAGAATCCAAGCTGACCTTGCGTATGGAGAGAGGAGTAGAGTACCGGCGATTTTCTAGGCGGGCACCGTGCCACAACTCAACTGAGGCCACGGGGAGCAGAAGATGATCAAACGAGCCAAACTGCATTCGCTCGAAGTCCAGAATTACCTCGGGGCGGGGGACCAATGTCTGCGCCTTCAACTCGATGGTAACCACGCCGTTTTGTGCGGTCCGAATGGCAGTGGAAAAACTACTTTGCTTTCTGCCCTGGACCACTTGAGACGCGTCAACTGGACGGCCGCCTTGCAGTCGTGGTCCCAGGGGCATAATCCCTCGCAAGTGACACTATGGGATTGGTTCGATGTCCGACCGTACTTTACGGCGCAGCTCTTTCACAGTGGCTCGGACAAGTTTCAGGTGCGCGCCAGCTTCTTGCTTCCGAATGGCATCGAGGAACACCGTCGCATCGAGCCGTTAATTCCGCCTCATGAGCGTGCACTCCGAAAACTCTCTGCCGATCATCAAGAGGCGACTGCATCGAGCGTGGATCAGATTCGGTTGACCTATTCGATGGTGGGGCGCAGCGATCAAAAAGCTCAGCTCGAATGCATCAGCATTGAGGAGCAAGATTTCTTCAGGATTGGACAATCGACGCGATATGCTCCCTTAGTGTCGCACGAACAGCATCAGATTCAGGATGCACATCGCCACAATCTGCTAATCGACGATCCGCGTGACATATTTGAGCCTTTGAAGTCACTCTTGAATCGCGTCGTGTATTTTCCTTCGAGTCGCCTACCTCGTGTCGGGTTTGACGGAAACGCCGGCTGGATGGCCGGAGGAGAAGGCCTCGTCACGTGGATCGAGGCGGCGGCGAATCCGGACCCGAAGAATACAGAATCGGAAAGGCGCCACAACCTCCTTCAAGCTTTCGAAGATGAATTCGCCGACTTCGTAGGTTGCCAAAGAGTGTCCTTGTCGGTTCCCAAGTTTGTAGCGCCGCCCCAAAACAACGAACAGCCCGAAATCAACGTCACGCTCGACGGACGTTTGCGCCTGATATCGCAGCTTGGTGCCGGCATTGGCGAATCTCTCATTATGCTCATGATCGCTAAGCTCTCACAGGAATGGCACTTACCGCCCATCGATATATTCCTAGTGGAAGAGCCTGAGCTCCACATTCATCCAACAATGCAAAGGAAACTGCTTGATCGCCTCGCGGAATATGGAGTCCAACTGATCGCGACAACGCACAGTCCAACGGTTGTGAATTGGTTTGTCCGCAAAGGTGGCCGGGTATTTCGAACGGAATTTGAGCAAACGAAAAAGTCTACAACGGTCAAGGAAGCATGTGACCTTGGCGAACTGCGCGACCTTCTCGGCAGCATTGGCGTGTCTCCCGCCGACGTGTTCTTGGCGGACAAGGTCCTCTTGGTCGAAGGACCCAACGACATCCCTGTATTCCAGGCTTTCCTTGCAAAGGCTCCATCGCGTCGAGGTCAGAACATTCCGGTTCTTTCGTTGGGTGGTGCGACTGCCGCAGGAAGGAATTTTGACGCCCGTCATTGGACCAACTTGCATCCGAAAATCTGGGCAATTCTCGACAGCGAGCGCAAAGGTCCCGGTAAAGATGCTTCAAAGAGACAATTGCGGATCAAATCGAGCCTTGAGGTTGCCGGGATTTCATGTCATCTGACGGACCTGCGTGCAGCGGAGAATTATTTGACACCTCACGCGCTGGCCGCCGTCTATGGTCATTCTCCCGATGAGATCAGGGCCTTCGGAGATCCAAATCTGGCCACGCAGGGAGTACGGCAGTTTGAAAAGCACCGCAATGGTGAAGTCGCCAGGGCAATGGAATGGAGTGATATCGAGAACACAGATATCGGAACCTACCTAGAGAGCTTTCTTCAAGATTGAAACAGTGCGGGCGATATGCTTCGACGGACGCAGTGCGAAACCGAGAAGTCGTGGCGGATTCGAAGAAATAACCATACGTGGGGACCGTGACGATTAGCCTGTCTCTTCGTCGCCATCGAGAAAATCGTCGAACAAGTCACGCTGCTTGGGATTCGCCACCCTGACGCGCGAGCGCGAAGCCGGACTGAGCCCGAACTCGGTCAGGAAGGCGCGCATCTGGTCGAGCGCCGTATGAAGAATCGCTAGATACGGCGACGGCATCGGGTAGCCGCTCGGCGATTTGAAAACCAGACCGTATTTCTGGATTTGTTGCGCAGCTTCCGCCCAGCGCCCATATGCGTCGCAATAGCCACCGAGGGCTGCGCGATCCAGTCTCGAGATTATCCCGAGTGCAAGAAGCTCCTTACTGACTCTGCGCCACTCTTTCTTGGCAACCTTGTCCAGGTGGCTGGGGCATGGCGGGATCGCCGGCTCGGGATCGGGCTCGTTCGAGTTCAGCTTTCGCTTGCCGGGATTCCCTCTGAGCAATTTCAGATTAGTCGGAGTTGGCGGTGGTCCTGGCGTCTTCATCCTCAGCTCCCTCCTCCATCACTTCGGCCTTCTGGCCGGTGAGCTTTTCCCATCGAGAGATCGCTACATCGACAAAGCGTGGTTCGAGCTCGATTGCATAACAGCGGCGGCCGAGCTGCTCGGCCGCCATCAGCTGCGATCCGCTGCCGCTGAACGGTTCGTAACAGAGATCGTTTGCACTCGTGTGCAATTGCATTGGAATCGCGAACAGCCGATTCGGCTTCGAGGTCGGATGCTCGTTGGTTTCGATCTCCGCGCTCGGGACTTCCCAGACCGTGGACGGATAGCCGCCTTCCTGCCTGCGTTCGACCTCTGGCTTTTGGCCTTTGATCCAACCGAACATGCACGGCTCGTGCGCCCACATGTAAACCGAGTACGTAAGCACAGGCCGGCTCTTCACCCAGATGATTTGCTGATGTGCGAAGGCGCCGACCTCGTTCCAAACCGCCTCGAGCATCGCTTGGCGCGCGCTCGCGTGCCAGCAATACCAGGCGGCGTTCGGCGCGATCGCGCGTTCGATCGCGGCCATGATGAATCGAAGATAGAACTCGCGGCCGAGTTCGGAGTTGCTCTCGATGTCCGGAGACGGTGCGGCTTCGCGGTACCGGCCCGACCAGTCTTTGTTTCGATTCGCCTTGCCGCGGTTCGCTCTGGTCGCCGGATGTGAACCGCCGGTATAGCCGACCGCATAGGGAGGGTCGGTCTGGAAAAGAACGGCTCGTTCCTCGCCCATTAGGCGCGAGACGTCTTGCGGGCGCGTAGAATCGCCGCACAGCAGCTTGTGCTTGCCGAGTTGCCACATCTGGCCCAAACGCGCGACAGGCGTTACCGGAAGCGCGGGAATGGCGTCCTGTTCGTTCTCCCTCGCGATGCCGGCCGTTCCGTCAAGCAACGCGCGCAACTCGGCGCTGTCGGTCATGACGAAGCCAGCCAGGTCCTTGAACGCGCCCTTGTCGGTCTCGGCCATAGCTGCCAGGGGATCTAACGTCGCGAGTAACTTGTTGGCTTCGGCTTCGTTCACGTCGAGTACAAGCACCGGCACCAGTTGGTCGGGTGTGGTCTCGGCGCGAAGGTGGCCGTCGATCAACATCAGACGACCATCTGGCAACTGACGTGCGAGTAGTGCGTCGGCGTAGCCGATTTCCTCGAGCACGCTTCGCAACGCCGCGGCCTGTCGCGGTGGATGCCGGCGCCAGTTTCGAGGATTCGGAACCAACTCGCGCGCGGCGATGCGTTGCAGTTCTCTGACTCGATCACGAAAATCCTGACTACCCATCCACCACCTCCTGCATACCCCCGGTAGGGGTAACCTGCGGACAGACGCGTGCGCCCAGCCAATGGTCAACGCTTTGCCGATCGTAGTGATTTCGACCCCCTATCCCGGCAAACGAATTTGCGTGATCGAAACGGCGCGCCAAAGCGAAATCGATGTTCGGTGCGACGAAGCGTCCTTGACTCGCAGCCCTCGCAAGCACAGCCGAACGTTTTCGAATCGGCGAGAGTTGGCGAAACGGACTCTCTGCGCCTTCTGACACAGATCTGACACAGCAGATCACTGCCCCGGTCACTTATTCGACATCGAGTCTTGGAAAATGTTGGAGAATTTGGTGGACGCACCTGGACTCGAACCAGGGACCTCTTGCATGTGAGGCAAGCGCTCTAACCGGGCTGAGCTATGCGTCCACCGGAGAGGGGGATTATCGCGCCGTGCGCGCGGCCTCGCAAGAGCGCGGGACTTCGGCGATATTGATGTCGTCGAAAAACGTATGCGCGAGCATCAGGAGAATCGCATCATGGGACGACTACGCCAGGTGAGTAAGGCTGAGGCCACGCCGGAAGTTCGGGAGCTCTACCAGCAATTTTTCGGCGATCGCGATCCGGTCGCCGAACCGGGAACTGCGACGGGTACGCCCGGCGATTATTGGACGACCTTTGCGTTGGTGCCTGATTTGCTCTTCCAGGCGCGCAACTCGCTGATGGCGTTGATGCAACCGGGGCGCAAGCTGCCGGCGAAACTGCGCGAGCTGGCGATTGTGCGCACTGGAATCGTCGGCGAGTCGAAGTTCGAGTACTCGCAGCATCTGAAGGTCGCGCGGATGGTGGGCGTGTCGGAAGACAAGCTGGCGGCGATAAAAAGCTGGGCGACCAGCGACAAGTTCACCGACGTCGAGCGCACCGTCATGCAATCGACGGACGAAATCGTCGGGCGCAACCTGGTCGAAGACGAGACCTTCGCCGCATTGAAGAGTCATCTGTCCGACGAACAGATCATGGAGTTGTTTTACGTGATCGGGCTCTGGCGGATGCATGGGATGATCGTGCGCGCGCTCCATCTGGAGTACGACGCCGACACGACGGCGCGCATGAAGGAAGTGCCTGCTCCTCCAGCGCCGAAGTAAGTCGCGCCGCGATGAAGCTGTACGGCGAACTCTCGGAGTGGTGGCCGCTTTTTTCCGCGCCTGCAGACTATGCGGAGGAGGCGGCGGGAAAATCCGCTAGAAATCATTTCCGAATTGCGGGCATTGGAGGCCAATTGCGCCGCCTCCTATTTTCGCAGCTGGGTCGGCATGCCAATTAAATGGCGCGGTACAAGCCGAAGGCCGATCCCGGATAGTTGGCATTCCGTTGGCCAGCGTTCGTCGCCCTATCATTTGGCTGGCAACCGTAACGCGGCGCACCCAGTTAACGCTATATTGAATTATGCCTATGCCGTGCTCGAAAGCGAAATTCGGATCAAGGCTATTTCGGAGGGGTACGACCCGACAATTGGAATTATGCACGAGGGAAGCGACGGCTCGTCGAAATTCATTTTCGATTTAATGGAGCCCGAGCGGCCAAAGGTTGATCGAGCGGTGCTGGATTTTGTCAAAGGGAATGTTTTTGATCCGGCCGACTTCATCATTCGCGTGACGGAGTTTGTCGGCTTAATCCGGAAATGGCGCGGATGGTCGTGGCGAGGGTGTCGAGGTAAAAACTCGACGGCCGGAATCGTGCCCGTGCATGCGTAGGGTGGACGGAGATTGAAAGCCGCCCGTCCGAATTACGGATAGTGACCCGCTATAAATCCGCGTCGCGCAGGCAAGGCGTCAGGGGACAAGGCGAAGCAAAGAAGGCGGCCGCTCTTGATTTAGGTGAGGACTATCCCCGTCAAGCAAGCGGGATACGCGGTTGACAAAAATTCTCGTACTCAATCGCCTCGGCAGGAGAGATCCCGCCGAGATCGTCGGACGGATTGAACACCCAGTCCGCCGCGGTGGCGGCGTTACCGATGGCGTTCCGTGCGCGCTCGGAAATCTTTCGGAGCGCTCGGGCGTTCTCAGCGTCCGTCGGAGTCACGATCCTCCGCCGGAAGGCAAGCGGAACCACCAATCCGATTATGACGCCGATGACAGACTCGCCGAGACCCTGCGTAATGCTGTTCGTCAACAGACTTGCGTTGGTCAGCGTTGCGGTTGGCTGAAGGAGGTCGATCGGCGACAATTGTATCCCCTGCGCGAAAGCGGCCGCGATACCCAGCGCGCCGCCCAACACAAACCCGTCGCGCAACCGAGTCTTCCAATCGGCGCGGCGGACATCGCCCCCAAGAAGATAAGCGACGATCACGCTGGCAGTTCCGCCCGCAACGAACCAGGAAGGGCCGTCAAGATCTTTGTCGGCAAGAATGGCCACACCTGATCTGTTTGCAACCCCAGGGAACGAATGAGGCTCCAAATTCCAATAATCGACGCCATACTAGCGCCAGCGTGCCAGAAGATCGTCGAAGCAACGATGATGAACCACGAAACTAGCCCCGCAACGAGCGCGATCGCGACGAAACATCGGGGAGACCACTGAACCCAAATTCTGTCTTCGATCTTGACCGACCGGCGATGAAGCGCATTGTAGATGGCAAAACCGTACATACAGCCAGAAGCGGTCCCGGAAGTGAGGGCTACGACCAAGATTTTTGAAATCGGATCATGAGTACGAGTCCAGGGAATGACTGAGACAATAAGATCGCCCAGCCGAAACTACAGAACGCAACCAAAAGATCGTTGGCAGCACGACGTCGAAGAGCGAACGTTGATTACGAACGACGGGAACGTTAAATCGAATGTCCTCCAGAATCTGTGCAACGTCTTTTTCTGAACTCGCCTGCTGGCGAATGCCCCAATCAAGTAGGCGTACATTTGTCTTAGGAGTTGGCCAATCACCTTCGCCAACTCCTCGCGTCTCGAGTCGAGGTCATTCGCGTCCGCATAAAGCGGCTGAGCGGCGTCTGGGGGAGGGCGCTCCCCGACCCCATTGCTTCGCAGTCTCTCCAACTGAACATCGGGGACTTATAGGTCCGGCGGATGCCTTCGAAGTCCTTTTCGAAGGGAGCGAAAGCGCCGCGCTTCAAGGGATTGGCTTCATTGCCCCGTTGCTTGAGCGACTCGAATAGCAACGTGGCTCGCGCCCAACGATATTCGGGTTGATCCGGGCCAAGCCTCAGGTCGGCAAGGAGCCGGCCACTGCGGGCGCTCTCGATAGCCTCGGTCAGCCATACCGGAGGACTGTATCTCGTGTCTTCGAGGACGGCGATTGTCCGCAACGTCCCATCCGGGACCAGAAAAAAAGAGTGAACGAAGTGGCGCAAGCGCGCTTCGATCATGGTCAGCCACTGGATGTTCGTGTTGGGCACGAAACCGACCAGCAGCAAGGCGACCATCAGGGCCCAGACCTGGACGGGAAAGTTCGCTTCGGTCGCCCCAAACGGCCGCAAGGCCGCGACGATGCCTGGACCCGGCAGCACGAGCAAAGAATACAAGAGCAGCGACAAAAAGAGGTAGGTCAGCTGGGCTCTCCGGTAGGTGGGGCCAAGAAACAGATAGCGAAGCGGCTCGACGACTTGCGGCAGGGTTTCCCGATTTGGAAACGAGGGTGCGTCAAAACGTTGCCATGCGTAGGCCCCCATTACGAGGAGCCCAATCAGATAGTAGAACGACTTGAGATTTTCGAAGCCACTAGACATAATAAACCTCCTAACTGCCAACTGCTTATTTCGAATTGAAGCAGCAACTATTCCGGCGCTGAAGTCTCTAATACACGCTCCAGACTCGACAAGGCCTCGTCGAAGACAATCTGTCTGGTAAGACGGCAGTGCATTGTTTCGGCGACATCGAACCGTCCGGTTTCAAACAATTTGTTGGCCGGCGCGCCTCCTGCGCACCACCGGAAATAACGGCAGCTGCGTTCGCAGAGATCGACCCCGCGCTGAATTTCGTCGGCGATAACCGTGAAGAGCGGATGCTTCTCACAATCGCCAAGACGTTTTGCCGCCGTTGTTTCGAAGGCGAAGTCGCTAAAACGCGGATGCCGCGCGTCTAGAAGCTCAGGAGAGAATGTGGAAATTCGACCATTCGCACTCACGCTGACAATTGCGAACGGGACGTTCTGTTCGTCGACCGCGGGCCTATCGCCGAGCAGGAGTCCCAGGGCGCTTTCCAATTCACGCAGCTTCAAAAGGCCCGGCGACGCCTGGATGAGATCGAAGAAGCGTCGGATGAAGCTTCGGAAATTTGTCTCCATGCCTTCACCGCTCAAGGATGACTGCAGGTGCGCCCCCTCGATCTCTTCAATGTTGAATCCGACCTCGGTAATCCCATTCCGGACATAGAAGTCGAAGAGCTCGTCGGGCCTCGCAATCGTCTTCTCCGTAAGAACTGTGATCACGTGAAAGGGGACGTTTTCACCATGTAGAACGCGGACCGCGCGCATAGCGCCGGCGTGGGTGCCCCTCCCTGCGCGCGTCCGACGGTTTAGGTCGTGCAGTTCGGCAGGTCCATCGATACTGACGCCCACCTTCGATCGGGTGCGAGCGAAAAATCGAGCCCAATTCGCGTCGACAAGAAGTCCGTTGGTCTGGAACCGGTGTCTCACCTCAACGCTGGGCGGACGCCGTCGTTCGATTGCGGCAAATGCCTCTTCGTACCATTCGAGCGGAACAGCCAGAGGTTCGCCGGCGTGCCATGCCACATCGACCCGCGGCTCAAGAAGTGGATACTCGAACGCGAGCCGGACTGCGCGATCGAGAATCTCGACGCTCATCCGTTCCTTTGAATTGCGTCCGCCCAAGTAACAGTATGCGCAGTCGATATTGCAAAACGGCGTGGGCTGCAGGACCAGCAATCGAAGACCCAACCGGCCATTGTCAGTGCGGTCAGACACATCCGTTAGCCCCAGGTAAAGCTTAGTTCTGCCACGCCACAACTGAACTGTTTGGCAGACGCTTGCGCAGTTGCTCTTGTCCGATCCGATGGGCCAGAGTATTGGCTCTCGTCACCCGGGCGCTGAGATCCAGAGTTTGCTCCGGGGTCGGGACGGCGCTTGCCGTTCCGACTGTCACAGAAAAGCAAGCCAGTAGCGCTAAAATGGACCCGGCGGCCGGCCCCGAGTTCCGTGGAAGTCTCGAAATCCCTCGCATAGCTTTCCTCCAATCAAGGGCAGAGATTAAGATAGATAACAATTGCAACCGAAGCAGGTTAACCAGTGCCACAGCGAATTGTCTGTGACGCGCGTCACACTCGAGTCGGAACTGCCACCGTTCACTGCGTCATCTACGCACGGCGATGGTCATATGATTTGAGCCTTTTTGGCGACCGATCCGAAGGAACTTCAGTCACTCCACGAAACCCCAGGTTGGGCTGGCGATGACGACTTTGGTTTATCCGAAATACAGAAATCAAATCGCCGCGTTGGGTCAAAACTGGTCCAATTCACCACCTCCAGCATTATCCCCAGTAGAAACAGAAGAGGAACTGGCGAACGAGAACGAAGGGAATCTCGGTGGCTTTCTCACAGGGTGGCAACGGCGAACGTTCTGCGTGTCAATGTGATTGGGCTAGACCGACATCAAGCGCATCGTGAACCTCCCGAAGTGACCATTCCTTCCAACCGCCACGTTCGCCGCCGCGATCCGCAATGACCCTTCACGCCGGCCCCGGTCTTCGGCCGGAATGCGCAAAAAGCAGGTCATTTCCCGGGGGGTTAGGGAAGGTCAGAGCGACCCACCGCACTTGGACCAGCGCACCATCGCTTTAGGTTCTCCATCCAGGGCGCGTGCGCTTCAATTGGCTATTCTCGCGGCGGACGCACAAAAGAGGTCGCTTAGGCTCGCTGGACCGAGTTCGATTTCGACCAATCCCACTCCGAGCAGCCGGCGAGCAGCGCGTTCTAGTCTAGCGCAACACCAGCGTATTGATGCGCTTCGGCACACTGCCGACGGGCACGACGGCGACCGGCTTCATCAGCGCAGCATCGATCACGGACACTGAGTTGAGCGCCGAGTTGGAGACGAAGAGGCGGTCGCTGTCCGGCGTGAATGTAATCCAGTTCGGTGTGGCGCTGATCGGCGGTTGCCCCGATTTCTCGCGCACCGGCAGCGAGACATGGCCAAGGAGCCGCAGGTCTGGCAGCGAATAGGCAAATACCGCGTTGTCGACGGTGCTATTGATCCACAGGCTCTTGCCGTCCGGTGCGATGGCGATGCCGTGACAGGGCGTCGTCTCGTCTCCACGGCCACCTTCGGCGGAACGCAGGTCCGGCAACCTGATTCGTTCCACCTCCTTTCGCGCGACGAAATCCACGATCGCAACGCCGTGAAACTCAGACAGTTCTACGAAGATCCGCTTGGTCGAGCCATCGGCGTTCGCCTCGATGGCCATCGGCCGTACACCCGCCTCGAAGCGCACTCCCCAGGCGGGCTGATCAGTGGCCAAATCGAACACCGTGACCATGTGGTCGGCGATGGAGCCGGCGACAGCGTATTTGCCATCTGGGGTTACGTAGACGTTGTGGAGCTGCCCCCCGACTGGAATGCTTTCGACAAGCCTGCGAGTTGCGGCGTCGATCACGTCGAGCCCGCCTTTCCCGCCCCGGATGGCCACCAGCACGCGCCCACCGTCCTTTGTTACCACGATATTGTTAGGACGCCCGCTGAGCGCCACCTCGTCAGTGATCTGGCCGCTGGCCCGATCCACGATATCCAGTACGTTTTTCGATTCATTGCTGATGTAGATTCGGCTGCCATCAGGGGAGAAACCAACGCCATGCGGCGCTGCAATACCGCCGATAACCTGCACAACCTTGTTCGTCGTGGGGTCTATCACCTCGACGCGATCGCCGCCGCTGTCGGTGACGTAGATCCATACCTCGCGGGCGGAGGCGGAGAATGGCGCCAGCGCCAGGAGCAATCCGAGAGATAGCAGGCGGCTATGATTCTTCGAACCCATGTTGCGAGTCCTTTCCGGCCGCATAGTTCGGCTTCTCAAGGCTTAACGCTGGAATCGTGGCCTATTGTCGGCCTGCTGAGATTACCGCTTCCGGTTGCCGCCGTGCAATTGGCACCCCGATGTCAGCCATCAGCTCCGCGCGATTGGAGCGCGAGGGGAGACCTCCCGCGCCTTTCCCATCGACTGCAACGTCAACGCAGCGATCCGCATGACTGCTTTACGTCGACTCCCGTCATTTGCCACCGCCAACTCACCCCTTGCGCGGCCGGCTTGGCTTCGCCTAGCTTGGGCTTTGGAGTTTAGATGAACGCCCCACTCGACATCGCGCGCCGCTCCTCCGTCTGCCCGCACGACTGCCCGTCGGTCTGCGCGCTCGATGTCGAGGTGATCGGCGGGAACCGCATCGGGCGCGTGCATGGCGCCCCCGACCACCCCTACACCCAGGGCGTCGTGTGCGCGAAAGTGGCGCGCTATTCCGAGCGCATCCATCACCCCGACCGGCTCACGTGGCCCTTGCGGCGCGTTGGCCCGAAAGGTTCAGCGCAGTTTGTCCCGATCTCTTGGGACGAAGCGCTCGACCGCGTCGCCGAGGCGTTCCTGAAAGCCGGGCGCGAATGGGGCACCGAAGGCGTCTGGCCCTACTTCTACGCCGGCACGATGGGTCTCGTGATGCGCGACGGAATTGACCGGCTGACCCACGTCAAGCGCTATTCTCGCTTTTTCGGCAACATCTGCGTCGGCATCGCGTGGCCAGGGTACATTGCAGGAACCGGGCGCATGTCCGGCGTTTCGCCATCGGAAATGGCGAAGTCGGAGGTCGTCGTGATCTGGGGCACCAATGCCGCCGCGACCCAGGTCAATCTGATGACCCACGCCATGCGCGCGCGCAAAGAGCATGGCGCCAAAATTGTCGCGATCGACATTTATCCGACCGAGACGATGCGGCAGGCGGACCTCGCGCTACAGTTGAGGCCCGGGACGGATGGCGCGCTCGCCTGCGCGGTGATGCACGCGCTCTTCCGCGATGGCCTCGCCGACCGCGATTATATGGCGCGCTATACGGACGCGCCCGCGGCGCTCGAAGCCCACCTTCGCGACCGTTCGCCTCAATGGGCGAGCGCCATCACGGGGCTCAGGGTCGAGGAGATCGAGGTATTCGCGGCGCTTGTCGGGCGACATAAGCGCACGTTCTTTCGCCTCGGCTACGGCTTTTCGCGCCAGCGCAACGGCGCGGCGAACATGCATGCCGCGCTCTCAATTGCTGCGGTCACGGGCGCCTGGGCGCAGGAGGGCGGCGGCGCGCTGCACGCCTCCAGCGCCGTCTACAAGCTCGACAGGACTCTGATCCAGGGCCTCGACGCTTGCGATGCGAGCGTCCGGCGGCTCGACCAGTCGCGCGTCGGCGATATCCTGACCGGCGACCGTGAGGCGCTCAAAGGGGGCGGCCCAGTTAAGGCGATGTTGATCCAGAACACCAATCCGATGGTGGTCGCGCCCAACCAGGAAAAAGTTCGGCAAGGGTTCGCGCGCGAGGATCTGTTTGTCTGCGTGCATGAGCAGTTCATGACTGATACCGCGCGTTTTGCCGACGTTGTGCTCCCGGCGACGATGTTCCTCGAGCACGACGACATCTACACCGCAAGCGCACATCAGTTTCTCCAGTTCGCGCCAAAGACGATCGATCCGCCTGAAGGATGCCGCTCGAATCATGAGGTCATTTGCGCGCTCGCTCGCCGGCTCGGCGCCGAGCACCGCGGATTCGACATGAGTCCACGCGAGATCATCGACGAGACCTTGCGCATCTCGGGACGAGGCACGCTCGCAGAGCTCGAAGCCGCGCGCTGGCTCGACTGCCAGCCTCCGTTCGAAACCGCGCATTTCCTTAATGGTTTTGCGCACACCGACGGCAAGTTTCATTTCCGGGCCGACTGGGAGAACGTTCCTTATGACCACGACGGCCTTTGTGGCCCGTGGCGTGGCTTGCCTTCACTGCCCGACCATTGGGCGGTCAACGAAGGGGCGGACGCGCGCCATCCCTTCAAGCTCGCGACCTCGCCCGCGCGAAACTTCCTCAATTCGAGCTTCAACCAGACTGCGACCTCGCTCGCCCGCGAGGGCCGCCCAAGCGCGCTCATGCATCCCGGGGACATGATGGAGCTTGGATTAAGCGAGGGCGACATCGTGCGCCTCGGCAATGCGCGCGGCGAGATCCGCCTGCACGTGAGGCCCTCTGCGGGGGCGACCCGCGGCATCATCGTCAGCGAGGGCCTTTGGGACAATCGCGACTTCATCGACAGGCGCGGCGTCAACACGTTGACCGGCGCCGACAGCGTCGCTCCGTTCGGCGGGGCCGCGTTTCACGATGTGAGGGTTTGGGCGAAGGCGGACGTCGCGGGCGCCGCCGAAGGGGCTAAATAAGGCCGCGGCCGAGGCGGCGACGTCATGCGCGAGCTGCGGTCGACCCTGAGCGACGAGCTTCCGCTTTGCGCCGGACGATTTAGCCCGCACGCCTGAGCAATTTCGCCACCGATGCCAGACCACCTATCATGGCGACTGACACGGCATACGCCATCGCCGATGCGTATCGCGGGCAACGCCGGTTGGGCAACATCAGCATCGCTGCCTCGCACTGTCATATTCTCACCGATCCCGCGCACCCGAACGTATGGGATGCCGCGCCGATCATGATCGAGCCCCGGCGGTTTCGGCAAATTGGCTCCAAAAGCCTGTCTTTCGGCCATGTTTGGCACGCAGGCGAGCAACAAAGGCCTGATGTGTCTCGAAGGGATCGTAATCCTGGAAGGCCGAAGCCAGCGACTGGCATTCCATGAGATGACGAGCCACGTGCCTATACCGCGTGGACTTGGCCCCATCGAGTGTGTCGTCAATCATACCCCGGCGAAGAATAGTCGCGGCGAGCGGATGTTTTCCCTCCAGCAATCGCGCAGCCGGGTCGAGCAGATGATAGGCATTTCCGTCGATTTCGGCGCGGCGCTTAAGCACGAGTTGGGCCGCATTCGCCAGATCGGGCCACTCAACGAAGAAGTACAGGGCCGACGAGAAGCTTTTGAATCCGAGCGCGTGGGTTACGGCTCTTTCTTCTGCGGCGATGTCTTCGAAGTCCGGTAGAGCTTTGAGATAGGCGCGCAGCCGTCGGACAGAGAGGCGCTCTTCGAAGGCGTCCCAGCGGATCAGTTGGGCCCGCTCCGTCTGTCCGGTAGCGTCGAGAGCGTCGAGATAGGTGTCCTCCCATTCGATCCACGGCCCCTCGTAGCCAGGATGGCAGAGATCGTCGTTCAGATGAGTGCCATGCTTCTTCGGCGCGCCGTTTTCGAGGGCGACGAGGGCTTCCGCGGCGCGCCCGGCGTTGAGCAGCTCCCGTCCGATCCTGGCGGCAATGCCGGGTTGTTTGCGAACATCGGCCGGGATCAGAGCGATGTAGCCGTCCACATTGCCCTCGGCGCTCGCGAGGTCCTGCAAGGCGCGTCGGAGGCAGTCGGCACGACGGTCGTGCCTAGCTGGACAACCGGCCAGGGCTGCATCCAATTTGCTCTTGAGCCGCGCCACCCCCGTCTCTCCGAGGGCCGGAAAGACAATCTTGACCAGGTCATCGAACACGCCATAGCCGTTGTCGGTGATCGCTGCGAAGACGCGCGCCGCGAGGGTTTCCGGATCCGGCTTGGCTTCGCTGGCGAGCGTCGCGAGGTCGTTGCAAGCGGACCGGAACACATCCCCGACCGTCCCGTTGCTGTCGTCGACGCGATTGAACACGGAATCCGCCAAACTCATGAACCGCCACATCAGATCGAGCGCCAGATCGGGACGACTCGACGCCACCCTATCGACGATCATCGCCCTTTCCAGGTCGAGGTCCTGGATAAAGTCCCGGGACTTTCGCCAATCGACGAGCGATCGAGCATTCCTTATCGAGGTCAGCCGCTTGGCGATCTCGGCCGCGATGTCCTCGCTGCCCGCCTGGCCCGCGAGTTCGAGCCGGAGCCGACGCCGGATGTCCCCATCGCCCTTGGCGAGAGCCACGAGGATGCCGACCAGGCGGTCTGAGCCCAGAGCGGCCAAGTTTTCGGCGGTAACAGTTTTCTTCGACGCCAAGATCGTCACCGCTCCACAAGCGGGCCGCCTAAGCTCCAGCTTGATCTCGGGAGGTAGGGCAGCCTTCGTCGTGTTTTAATAACATGAAAAAACGGACCGCCCAGAAACTAACGGGCTGCTTCAAGAGGGTCGGCCCTTCGGGCCCCCCCTGGCGCAGGCCGTCCAGTTCACAGCGGGCTCAGGACGCCGTTTCAATGTAGGTAAGGGAAATTGGCACCACGTTGCTTGGCCCGAAAACGGCCAATGGCGCCCTGCGCGTCACGGGCCTTCTAAAGCTGAGGCGGCGGCTTGTGCGAGCGTCTCAAGGACCGCAACTGCTTCATCGCCAAGTGAGAGCGACGCTGGCGTCCCCAAGCCCGGCCCGCTGAACCGTTGGCAGATGCCATAAACTGGCTCAGGTGCCACAGCCACCGGCCGGTGGCTGTAATGTCCGACGCTGGTCATGTTGAGCAATTGTGGCGA
>CAWBMF010000002.1:0-180957 GCA_963789835.1 uncultured delta proteobacterium
CACGTCGATTTCCGCTGGATCGCTTTGCGCCGTTCCTGCAGTACCGATTTGTATGCAACGTCGTGGATCAATGCGTGCTTGAAGATGTATTCGGTCTGGGCTGTCGTCGGCCGTTCGTAAATGAACTCGGCGCTCTGCAGCGACGCCAGACTTTGAAGTAGTTCGTTCTCCGGCTTTCCGAGTGCATGTCGCGCCAGCAGTAGCGGAAATTCCTCGCCGATGACCGCAAGCGACTGCAGCAGGCTTTTCTCTTCCGGCGACAGCCGATCGATGCGCGCGGCGACGATTCCTTCGACCGTCGCCGGGATGGAAATTTCCGCGTGTGGCCGCGTGACCCGCACCTGCTCGCCTTCGCGCACAATCGTTCCGTTCTCGAATAACGCGCGCACGATCTCCTCGATGAAGAGCGGGTTGCCCTCGGACTTCCCGATGATCAACTTCTTGAACGGGCCTAACTCGGCGGCGTCGGTCAGCAATACGGACAACAGCTCATCAGCGTTATTGGCTTCGAGTGGATCGAGCCGCAACTGTCGATAGTACGATTTTGCGTGCGACGGATGTGCAAACCCGCGGCCTGTGGTTTACCAGCATCAGCATCCGCAGGGCGGGAAGAGAATCCGCGAGCAGCGTCAGAAATTCCAGGCTCTCGGCATCGAACCAGTGCAAGTCCTCGAAAATGATCAGCAGCGGCTGCGCGAGACTTTCGCGGACCAGCAGTCGTTTGATTGCCTCGAGCGTGCGATGCTTTCGAAGCTGTCCATCCATGCCCGCGATCGGATCGTCAGCCTCGAGGACTCCGAGCAGCGCGTTCACATATGGCAGCGTATCGAGCAGGCCAGGATCGAGCGTGGTCAGCCGGTTTTCAATCTTCCGGCGACGCTCCGCTCCGTCGTCGTCGGGCTGAAAATCGAAATCGAAATACTTCTGCAGCATTTCGACCAGCGGCAGATATACCCATCCCTTTGCATGGGCAACCCCCGAGGTTTCCAGCATCTTGAATCCGCCGCCCAAAGTCGCCTTGAACTGATGAAACAAGCGAGACTTCCCGACGCCCGCCTCTCCCACCACTCCAACTATCTGGCCATGCCCCGACTGCACGCGCTCGAGCGCGCGCCTCATCTCGATAAGCTCCGCCTCCGGCCGACGAACTTGACCAGTCCTCGCCGTGCCGCCGGTTCCAGCCGAGTTCGCAGCGGACCAAGTTCGACAACTTCGTAGGCGGTAAAAGGCTGACTAACACCTTTGATGTTGTGCGGGCCCAGTGCTTTGAACTGGAAAAATCCCTCGCACAACTTTCGGGTCTGCTCACCGACCACCACTGCTCCCGGCGTCGCCAACGACTGCAACCGCGAAGCGAGACTGGTTGGATGTCCAATCGGCGTATATTCGACGCGCTGATCGTCGGTCCGCACGCTACGGACGACTACTTCACCGGTGTTCACTCCCACCCGCACGAAGATCGGCAGGCGGCCCGACTCGCGCAAAGTGTCGGGGTACCGCTGGATTCTCTCCTGCAGCTCGAGGCCGGCGTAGATCGCGCGTTGCGGATGGTCTTCGTGCGCGATGGGCGCGCCAAACATGCGCGAAAATTCCGTCGCCGGTGGATTGCACCACGCGTCCATTAAAGCGGCGGACCACTTCGACCATGATCTCCAGCGCAGGATCGACGAGCCTGCGCGCATCTTCAGGATCGAGCGATTCGAGCAGGTCCATCGAGTCCTTGATATCGGCGAAAAGCACCGAGATGGTCTTGCGTTCGCCATCGCCTACATTGAGATGATCCTCATGTGGCAGACCTCCTGCCGTCGCATCCGACGACGGTGCGCCCTCGAGCGTCAGGCTGTTTCCGCATTCGTGGCAGAATTTCGAAGGCGCAGGATTTCTCGAGCCATACCTGGAGCAAGCGCGCGTGAGCGCCGCTCCGCATTCAGAGCAGTGCTTCTTCGGCCCGGGATTTTCTCTCCCGCAACTGGGACAATGCATTTAGCCGGCTATACGCGAGAGACGATCCAGTTCTCGAGGTGCCTCCAGACGCCTGCTTCGGACTCGGGATTTGCGCCTCGCCAGTTGCTGTGCAGGTTGACGGGCAAGCGGAAAAACTCCTGCCGGTTTCCTGCCTCCAGCTCTATCATTCCCTCGATGAGACTCAGGATATGATGGCGAAAGAGCATCGCTCGCCAATGTGATTCCTCGAGATCGCGATCGACGAACTTGGCGAAACCGACGACCATGCTGGCCATTTCGTCTTGCAGTCTGCCGGTGGGAATGCCGAGGTAGTCTGCGATCTCCGCCTGGATAAAAAGCCGCATCAGGCCGGTCGGGATGCTTTCAAGCAACGGCGGTGAATTCTTTTCCAGCATCTCGATCAGCGCCTGCGTCATTTCCCGCCCCTCGTCCGAAGGAGCGAACTGGCGCCGGCTGATGGTCTCCTTCAACTCAGCGGCCGTTTCGAGACTGTCCGGGATCATTTCCGGCCGCACCCCAAGCACCCTGCCGATCCCGCACCATGTATCGAAGTAAGCCTTGGCGGCCTCGCTTGAAATGTTCGCACCAAGCTTCCGCAGTCCATCGATCGACAGGAACGAAAAAGTCAGCTACGTGCCCGCGAGATCTTCCTGGTTAATAGGAACGCCAAAGAAAAGTTCGTCCCACTTCAAATTCTTAACGTGATGCAGCCCGTGGCGAACAGCCGCGTGCATCAGCCGTAATTTCTGCACGGTACGGATTCCATAGCCATGGGGACCTAGCCCGCCCGGTTCCATCACGTCGATCACCATTTGCATGGTTCTGAACAAGCGCCGATTGGGCGCTTGGCGAGGTACGCGGTCTGATGGAGAACCTTGACGCCTTTGCGCGCGGCATAAGCGTCGGGCAGCGCATAGCATCCAAGTGTAATCAGAATTTCGGGGCCATGGTCTACGAAAAGATTCTGCGCCGCCTCAACGCACGACGGATCCGCAAACGGTTTCATCGGATTGCTTTCAAGAAAGTTTCGCAAAGCCGGCGGAATCGAATGCGGCAGAGCAGCATCGTTGGTCATCAAACGGCTCGTGAAGGCTTGGGCATCCTTCAGCTGGCCGGCGGCGAAAATGGCATCGATTGCGGCATCCGCTGGCGGGTCGCCAACCAGACGCATCGCGTCCAGCATCTCATCGCGCCAGCGGGCCGATGTCATCGGCTACAGTTCGCCAGAGAACTCGCAGTCAACAGTGATTTCATCCGGAACCCCCGCAAAACGAATCTAGCAGCGCGTTCTCATGCATTGCCGCTGCTAATACAACCGAGGTGAGAACGCGGCTGCGAACCTGGCCGATCGGTTCTGTACCACTTGTGCCGCTTGCCGATGAGGCGGCGGTCCACCTATCCTCTGGGGACTCAGCAGAGTTGCGACATCACGACGACGGTGCGTCTTCTTCGAAAAATAGACTGCGTGATGCTCCGTGTGGACGATCTCTCATCGGCGAGCGAGTTCTATCAACGGACGCTGGGTTTAGAACTCCTTTGGTCCAACGAGCACTCAGTCTCACTTGGAATGCCCGAGACAGACGCAGAGATCGTTCTGCATGACAATCCAGACATCCCGCGCGACTGCAACGTCCACTACTTGGTGGATGACGTAAGCAGCGCAGTCATCGCGCTTGCCGCCGCGGGATGGTCAGTTGTTGTACCCGCGTTTGAGGTTCACATCGGTCGGTGCGCTATTCTAGCCGACTCTGCGGGGAACAAATTGAACCTCCTCGACATAACGAAGGGTCCGGGGGACCACACCTGATTTTATCAAAGTTTCTGGAGCCACCCGTCGGATTCGAACCGACGACCTGCTGATTACGAATCAGCTGCTCTACCAACTGAGCTAGGGTGGCTCTCCTTCGCGCTTGCTGACTTGGGAATAGCAGATTAGCGAAGGTTAGGCTGGCGAGAAAGACTCTCTTCAGCTTCATTCTTTATCGGGCGGGCGCCGGTTCGGAATGTCGTCGTCACCGGTCCGGTTGCCTCGTACCTGCCGCGGGCGCATCGTCGGTCTGAGAACATCAATCGAGTCAGCGTCATGCCAGTACCGACCTCCATCAACTACGGCCAGGTTGCCTCCGGCTATGACAAATCGCGATGCGTCGAGCCTGGAATCGCCGACGCGCTGGTCGCAGGACTGCGGTCCTTGCGCGCTCAATCGGTCCTCGAAATCGGCGCTGGTACCGGCAATTACACCGACGCGTTGACCAAGCGCGGCCTGGCGGTGGTAGCGCTCGACCGCTCGCCTGCGATGATTGAAATTGGCGCCGACAAGACCTCGGCGCATTGGATTCTCTCCGACGCATCGTCGATTCCGCTGCGCACGCGCTCGGTGGACGCAGTCGTCGCAGTCAACGCGCTGCACCATCTCAGCGCTCTCCCGGCCGCTCTCGCCGAGTTCAGACGCGTCGCGCGCGTGGGCGCCGTGCTGCAGGCCGTGGTTCGCGAGAATCTGGAGACACTTTGGTATCGCCATTATTTTCCGGAGATTGACGACGCTTTGCTGCCGCTTCATCCGACGCTCGGAAGCCTTATCACGGCGATGTTTCAGGCGGGATTTTCCCGCGTCGCCGTGGCGAAGATCTTCTACTCCGGCCGCGGCGATCTTACCTTCGAAGCGGCGCGCACGCAGCCGCGTCTGCTGTTCAATCCCGATTTCCGCGCATCGACTTCAGGATTTCGACGGCTGGCGGCCGCGGGAATTGCGCGCGGATTAGCCGTGCTGGAACGCGACCTCGACTCGGGCGCATTTGCTCGAATCGCGGCGACCTTCGACCTTGCCCATGCCGACGCCGCCGATTGCGTCTTGATAACCGCGCGCTAACTCCCGCGCACGGCGGGAATTACGTCTTCGGCAAAGCGCTGGACTTCGTCCGGGAAGAACGGCCGCGGCAGGGTGAAGATGAAGTGCGTCACGCCCACTTTGACGTAGCGATCGATCGTCTCCATACATTCTTCCCGCGAACCGATCATTATCTGCCGGCGCGCTTGATCAGCTGAAGCGCCCATCGCAGCGGCGCGCGCGAGCGCAGCCTTTTCGCGCTCCGCCGGCGCCCGGTAACACAGGCCCATCATGATCGTCTTTTCAATCTGATCGGTGTCGCGGCCGACGGTATCGCCGTGACGCTCGATTACCTTCAGCAGATCGGCGTATCGCTCTGCGCTCGCGCCCGGAACGTTCCACATGTCGGCGTGTTTGGCGACGATTTTCAGCAGGACGCGCTGTCCCTGGCCGCCAATCATTATCGGTGGATGCGGCTTCTGCAGCGGCTTGGGACTGCAGACCGCGTCGGTCACGTTGTAGTGACGCCCGTGCAAGGTCATTTTCTCCTGCTCGAACATCCCCTTGATGATCTGCAGCGACTCGTCGAGCGCCTGCAGCCGTCCGGGAATTGTCTTGAAGTCGATCCCGAAACTGCGATGCTCGAGCTCGAACCATCCCGCGCCGAGACCCAGGTTGAGGCGCCCGTCACTGACGTGGTCGAGCGTCGCCGCCATCTTCGCCGTGATACATGGGTTGCGGTAGGTGTTGCCATTGACCATCGCGCCGATACGCGCGCGTTTGGTCTGCTGGCTGAGCGCGGTGAGCGTCGTCCATCCTTCGAGGCACGGGCCGGTCGGGTCGGGAACGAAGATTGGATAAAAGTGATCGAAGCTCCACAGCGAGTCGTAGCCCCAACTGTCGGCATTGCGCCACAACTCTTTCAGGTCTTTCCATTCGACCAGCTGCTGGCCCGTTTGAATTCCGAATCGAATTGGATGCTTTGGCATCGCAAACCTCCTGAGCTAGTTCATCTAACTCGCGAAACGCTCGCGCGTCCAATCCGTCAGCACTTTCATCAGGCGCGGCCGCGGATCGCCGAGATGCGCCTTGGCGCCGCCCGCGCGCATGAAGTGATCAGCCCCTTCGATGAACGCGAGACTCTTGTCGCTCGCCCCCGAAGCTTTGAACTCGTCGTGCACGTCGGAATTGAAAATGTCCTGGTCGCCGTTCGCGCCGACCACTAGCGTCGGCACCGTCACCTGCGGCAGATTCGACGCCATCTTCGCGTACGACGACAAGCCGGACCAGGTCGATAGCCACGCGTCGGGCGTTACGATTCGGCCAAGGCCGAACGGCGAGTAATTCACGAGGTCGGGTCGCGGCGAGATGATCGATCCCACGGCGCGCTCCGACGGATCGATCGACAGATCGAGATAGCTCGGATTGGCCTGCGTGCGATAGACGACCATGTAGTGCGGCGCCATCGCGCGCCGCGCCACGTAGTTGCGATTGTCTGCGCTCGACGCGGCGAAGTCTTGCGCCCGCATCGCAGCGCGACCATGTGAGGCGTCGGCCACACGGCGCCGCGCGATCGCATCGATTCGCGCGCATCGCGCGACCTGCGCAACGCGGTAGCGCTCGATGAAATCCTTCGCATAGCGGCTCTCCGCGGGCGGCGTCTTGAAACCGTTGCGCTCGTCGTACATATCCAGCGCCGCATCGCTCGCCAGCGGATCGGATTCGTCGACGACCGCCGCGTCGAGGCACGACATCAAGACCATCCCCTGCCCCGGATGCGCCGCGAGCGCGATATAGCCGTCGGCGGCCGGCAGATCGAACTTGTTCAGATCCGGTGGACCGCCGGCCGGCGGCGCCGCCACCCGATTGCCCACGGGCGTGCGCGCTTGCGAGTCGTAGTACGCGAACAATGAGCCGCCGCCGGAGTTTCCGAGCATGACGATTTTCTCGAAGCCTTTCTCTTCGCGCAGGAATCGAATTCCCGCCGCGAGATCAAGCAGAAGATTCTCGTGAAGCATCATCGCGTCGTTGTTCAGATAACGCGTGTTCAAGCCGAACGCGGCGAAGCCGGCGGCGACCCAATACGGAATGGAATAGTGCGTAGCGAAATCAGCGCGCGGATGCGCCATTATCACGACGGTGCGCGATTTGCCGTTGGCCGGCAAATACAAGATGCCGCGCGATTTGCCGAAGTCCGCAGCATAGAGCTGCACGGGGCGTTGACGAAACGACGGATCGATATCTCCGAAATCGATCGGATACCGCAACTGGTAATCAGCAGGCGCCTTAGGCATGTCGCGTCTCCCGAGATCGCGCGCGAACGCGACTCTGTGGATTGTTCCGCGGTTTACCATATCTGCAGGTAATAATCAGCGCGAGCAACTTCGCATTAGCGATCATTTTCACCTTCCGATTCTCCAGCCTGAGTTACGCCGCGCGGTTTCGACTCTGATTACTTTTCTTTGGCTTACTACAAAACGTTAAAAAATTTGACTCAACCCGGGACGAGAGTGACTGTCTCAGCGAACGTTGATCGTTTTCGCCGAACGCCGGGAGGAGGACTGACGATGAGCCACGTCAGTTTGCTGGTAGTCGGAGTTACGCTCGCGACATCACATCTACTGCCGCCTTAGATCGATTCGGCCGGTCGAGAATCGCTTCGTGCCGCTGAAGATTGTTTCTCGCTGAATGCCGGAGGGAGGGAATTCGATGAACCGCAGAGTTACGCCGTCGATCGTGTTCGCTGTGACAATCGTGTGTGCTATCGCGCTGGGACGTCCGGCCTGGTCACAGGATCAGCCGCTCAGCCGGAGTATCGTTAGCGACACTAATCCGCAGCACAAAGCTCACATTTCTTTCACGGTGAAAGCCGAGCAGGCCTATCGCGCTCAGGTCCAGGAGAATCAAGCGCCGGGGCTCGCGGGGCCAACCAACGCGCCCATTTTGTACAACGGCGGTCCCGTCATGCGGAATCCGAGCAACTACCTGATTTTCTGGCAGCCGCCAAACAACCCCAACACGTTCCCGGCGGGGTTCCAGGCCGGGGTCGAGAATTATTTTAAAAACGTGGGCGGCACTCCTTTCTACAACATCGTCACTCAGTACAACGATACTTCGAGCGATCCTGTTCCGAACTCCACTTCTCTCGGCGCTGCTCCGTTCATCGACAGCACGACTCTGCCTCCCTCCGGAAACAACGGCAGCCAACCGAGCACCGCCTGCACGGCGGGAATGACCTGTCCGTTAACCGACGCTGATATTCAAAACGAAGTGACGGCTGCGCTCGCGGCGAATCCTGCGTGGCAGAAGCCCGGAATCAACGTCGAGTATTTCGTCTTCACACCGCCCAACGTCGGCGAGTGTTTCAATGCGACCAATTGCTTCGCGCTCCCGACTGAGCCGGAGGGGATATTTTGCGCGTACCATACCTTCTTCAACGGCAACACGATCTATGCGTATCAGCCGTTCAATTTCTCGGCGGGCGGCAACTGCACTACTCAGAGCGTGTTCCCCAACGGACAGGCGGTTGACGAACAGCTTTCGTCGACTACGCATGAGATGTTCGAATCCAACACCGATCCGTTGTTGAATGCCTGGTTTGGAACGGCCGGCTTGTCCGACGAGGTGGCGGATAAGTGCGCCTTTAACTACGGCTACGTCGCGCCGACCGGCACGAATATCGTCCTGATGGGAAATCCATTTCAGCTCCAGCAGATGTGGAGCAATGACGTCCCGATTTCCGGGGCGCCCGAATATGGTTGCACCAAGCGTTATGGCCCGGCGCCCGGGACCTCGATTCCTACTGCGCTGAACTTCGGCACGGTGGCGGCGGGAACAGTCAAGAAGATGAACGTGCTGATTCAGAACACGGCGGGCGGCGATCTGAATATTCTCAATATCAGGTTCGGCCCCGGCACGGATCCCTCTTACAGTTTGCTCAACGTTCCGCCCCTCACGGCAACTATTCACGAAAGCGAGAGCATTACGGTGGTGGTGCAATTCGCGCCGACCGCGTTTCCGCCGGCAGGTCCGTTGCTTGGCAGCCTGGTGGTCGACACGGACGACCCCGCTCAAACCACGTACACTACCAACTTCACCGGGCTCGTGAGCATGTCGTGCGCCGCGCCGTCCGGAACGATCAACGTTACCGGAAGCGGAAACTTCGGAACGGCAACCTGCTCCAGTGGAACTCCGCCGCAGACGCTGCAGATCAACAACGTCGGCACCTGCAACCTGGATGTGACTTCGGTGGCGCTCAACGCCGGTTGTGTCGACTTCACGTTGGTGAACCCCGGTGAGTTCCCCACGATGATCAGCCCCGACTCCGGCCTCCCGGTTCAAGTCGAGTTCACGCCGACCTCGGCGGGACCGAAGTCATGCACCCTCACTATTACCAGCAGCGACCCGGCTAATCCGACGGTCAGTATTCCTCTGAGTGGGAACACAATGACGGGCACCGCCTCGCTGCAATTGCCGGGTGCGATCAACTTCCCACCGACGCTCATTCAGCAGGATGGCGCATGTCCCGACCAGATAGGTGTTCCGGTGACGAACGCCGGTTTGTGCCCAGTGGAGATCGACAGCGTTACCCTCACACAGTCGAGCGTGCCGCCTGACTACTCGCTGACCGGACTTCCGGGCTTGCCGGTATTGCTCGCGACCGGCGATCAACTTGGCGCAGGAGACCTCGACCTGATCTTCGAGCCCTTCACCTTGTCGCGCACGAGCACCGGGACGGTGAACGTCACTTTCGTCAACGACCCGATCACGGGTTCCCTCCTTACTGAGACGGTGCCGTTCTGCGGCGAGGCGGTAAATCGAGGTATGCGCGTGCTGGTGACTGAGGGCGGAGTTCCGGTGGCGGGCGTGAAGAAAATCAGCCTGCAGAGCGCCTTTGGACCCACACAGCCGCAAGGGAATTTCTTTACGCATCAGACGATCAAGAACGCGCCGCTGCAGACGTTTGTCGACTGCGCCGGCGACACGATCTCGTACCATGCGGAATTTGGCGGAATCACCAATACCAAGCAGCTCAAGGTTGGCGAATACCGCGTCAAGGTTGAGCTCAAGGTCGGCAAGAAAACCAAGACCAAGATCGTCCGCGTCAACATGGGCGAGTGCACCTTCACGCCGAACGTCGTAGTGGCGTTCTGATCGCGCAATAGATGGGCGGCCTCGAGTCTCAACTCGGGGCCGCCCCGAATCCTGTCAGCGAATATAGCTTGCCTCGCACGAGTCTCGCGCGGTGGTGTAGAATCCCGCAGATCGAGAGGTGAGTTCAATTGAAGACCGGGATCATCGGCGCGCGCGGCGCCGGCAAATCAACCGTATTTCACGCGCTGACCGGGCTCGCGCCGATTCCGGGCACGGCCGAGGGCCGCAATCGCGCGCGTCCGGGACAAATCAAGGTGGCAGATCCGCGGCTCGACTTTCTTGAATCGGCGTACGGCTCGAAGAAAAAAATTCCGGTCGAGCTGACCATCCTCGACTTCGCGCCAAATCCCAAGGAGCAAAAAGAAGGCGCCGCCCTCGATCCGAGTCTGCTGCCGCTGGTGCGCGACATGGACGCGCTGCTGATAGTCATTCCGCAGTTCGCCGGGATGGAAAAAGATCTGATCGCGACTCTCGAGAGCATCGAGGGCGAGCTGGTGTTCGCCGACTTCGATCAGGCAGAGCGCCGCCTCGAACGATTAAAGAAAGAAAAAGGCAGCGACTTCGAGCGCGCGGCGCTGGAGAAAGTGATCGGATGGCTGGGCGACGGCAAGGCGCTGCGCTTGCTCGATCTGACGGCGCAGGAAAGCCAGGCGTTTTCGAGCTTCGGGTTTCTTTCGCGCAAGCCCGCGCTGGTCACCGTCAACTGCGAGATGGAACGCGCGGCCGCCGACATAACGGACGCCGAGCACGCCGCAGTGCGGGCGCACGGACTCGAAGTGTTCAGGCTCGCGGCCGCGTTCGAGTCGGAGCTGTGGGAGCTCGACGAGTCCGGGCAGAAGGAAATGCTCAAAGACGCCGGCCTCGACGCGCCCGCGCGCGACCGGCTGATCGGTGCGCTCTACAACCATCTCGGGCTGATCACGTTCTACACCGCCGGCGAGCCCGAGGCGCATGCATGGTCGCTGCGCCGCGGCGAGTCGGCGCTCGAGGCGGCCGGAGTGATTCACACCGACATCGCGCGCGGCTTCATTCGCGCTGAAGTCGTCAGCTACGAAGATTTCTTCACGCACAAATCAGACGCCAAAGTAAAAGAGGCGGGCAAGCTTCGGCTCGAAGGCCGCGACTACGTGATGCGCGACGGCGACATGATTCACATCCGCTTCAAAGTCTGACTGAGGCGGCGGTTTCGACTTCAGAGCTTCAGGATCGGACGCACCTCGATACTGCCGAGTTTGGCCAACGGAATCCCCGCCGCGAGATTGACCGCCTGATCCATATTCGTCGCCTCGATGAGGATGAAACCGCCTAGAACCTCCTTGGTTTCCGCGAACGGTCCGTCGGTGGACGACACTTTGCCACGACGGACTCGGACCGTGCGTGCGGTGGCGGTCCGATCGAGCGCTTCGGCAACGATGTAATTGCCGGTTCGGTTGAGTTCTTCATCATAGGCCAGAGAGTCTTGGTCGAGTTTCGTCTTTTCGTCGCGCGAAAGCGCGGACAACGCTTCCGGCTCGAAATAAACCAGGCACAGATATCTCATAGTTTTAACTCCTCGCATGTTAGTCGCTCGGATCGCGACGAGATCGACATTCGTTCTGCGATAGAGAGCCTATTACGAGCCTTTCACTGGATTTTCTTTCCGGTCAATACCGAGACCGGCGAACCGTCTGCAATGAACGCGGAATCAGGAGGGCGTTGAAGAACTCTTCCGAGTTCGGCGCCGTAGATGCCGGTGGCGTCGCCTTCAAATCCGGCCGCGGTGCTCCGCCAAACATTCCAGGGCACATGCTCGACGCGATATTCCAACGAGCCACCGTTTCGCTGCTTCGAGTAACCCCAGTAGTGCTCGGTAATGAATTGCTCGAGGCTGCCATCTGCGGCGGGCGCGGCAGGGCCAGATGCGTGCACATAAATCTTCGACCAGGCGCCGCCCTGCTGCCACTCGTACTCGGCGGTGATAGTCGCGCCAGTAGTGTCGACGCGGTGCTTCATGGGGAGGCGGATGTAGTTCTCGCCGTAAACGATGCGAGCGACCTTCGCGATTGCCCACTTGGGAACGATCTCGGCGATAAAGACCACTCCTCTTCGGTCCTCGTTGCCTTCCTTGTGGCGGACGTAGAAGCGCAGGTTTATCTCGTCAAAATCGCGATGAAAGGGAACTGGCAGAGCGCCAAAGAGACTGGTGCGGCGAAACTGGAAGCCGACCAGGCTGACGTATGTTCTGCCGTCAAATGAATCGAGCACGGTCCCCGGCGGCACGTAGTCGTGCAGGAGTTTCGGGTCGACTTCGTAGTTCACCATCACGAGGTCGAGCCATTCGGCGGAAAGGAAGACCCGCATTTGATTCGCTACATGGCGATGCGATTGAAAAAACGCAGCGCGTTGTCAGCGAGAATCGCACGCTTTTCGTCGGAGGACAGGCGCGGATGGTTCACCACGATTTCCGCGGCGTCGGGAAATTCGGCGTCGAAATGCGGATAGTCCGACGCCCACATCAGGCGCGGCACTCCGATGAGGCGCATCGCCTCGGGCAGCATCGTCTCGTCGGGATCGAACGTAAAGAAGCATCGCTCGCCGCGCATGTGCTCGGACGGCTTGCGCATCAGATGCGGCGTGTGACGGTTGAAGTGCTTGTAGTGTCCGTCCATCCGCTCGGCCCACCACGGCACCCATGAAATTCCGCCTTCGAAAAATCCCAGCCTGAGCGTCGGGTAGCGCTCGAACAGTCCTCCGCCGACCGCCGCCGCCATCACGCGCATCTGATGCCAGACGTGCCCGGTCAGATGCATCATGAACATGTTGTTGCCGACATCTTCGCGCCCCGGCGCAAACGGCGGCCGGTCCGTGCCGCCGTGAAAACAGATCGGCAGGTCAGCGTCCTGCGCACTTCGATAGAGCGGGTCGAAATACGGATGGTCGGGGAGCATCCCGTCGAGATTGCCGAAGGTCATGATGCCGACCGCCCACGGCTCGCGCGCGAGATACGCTACCTCCGCGGCGCAGCGGGTCATCTCGCGCTGCGGAACGATTCCGACTGCTTTGATCCGCGCCGGGAACGCGTTGCAATATTCGCCGACCCATCGGTTGTACGCGCGCGCCAGTGCCGCTTCCATCGCGGGATCGGTCGCGGCGCAGACTGAAGTCGCGACCGTCGCAAAACAAACGGCAACGTCGATACCCTCTTTGTCCATGTCGCGGATACGCTCGGCAGGATCGTAACCGCCGGCGGGTGAGGCCAGTGGATGGTTGCGGCCGGACGGCAATTTGCCGAGGCCCGCGACTTCGTTCGCCTCACCGAGTGGGCGTTCCGCCGATCGCCACTTCGGATAGAGCGCTGGAACGATCCCGAGATTGCCGGCGCCGACTCGCGCCAGCAACGCATCGGCGGCAGCGCGGAATTTCGGATCGATATGAGTCGAGTAGAGCGACGCGGGTTCGGTGACGTGTCCGTCGGCGTCGACGATTTTGAATCCCGCAAGTGACATATTTCTTCAGGTGTTCGCCACCAGCAGTTCCTCTGCATTATTTGGCGGGCGAAGTCCATCTGTCCTGCTCGCGAAGTAGCGCTGGGTAAGACTGGCTGCCGATACGTGCTGGACTTCTCTGAAGCCGGCTTCGCGGGCCAGTGTCAAAATCTCGGGCGGCGTGAAGAAGCTGATGAAAGGCGTCCCGCTTGCTCGCGCCCCTTTCTCCGCCAGCTCAAGTCCGGGACGCACCTCGGAGTCCGCAAGCTCCAGCGGCAGCAGGAACGTCATGGCGAGCGTGGAGCGGGGGGCAAGCGCCGCGACTTGGCGCAGCGTGGCCGCGATCGCGTCTTTGGTGAGATACATGCTGACGCCAGTTGAGGCGACAATAGCGGGCCGGCCTGCATCGAAGCCGGATTCCGCTAACCGTTCCCACCAGGAATCGCCGGCCTCGAAGTCCACCGGAACGAGCCGCAGCCATTCTGGAATGCCATAACCGAGTTCGATCAGGCGCTCCCGCTTCCATGCCTGGGGACCGGGCGGATCGACCTCAAACACCCGCAGCCTGGAGGCGATCTCCGACCTGCGTTGGGCGAAAGTGTCGAGGCCCGCGCCGAGGATGACGTACTGGTCGACGCCGTGGCCGGCCTGTTCCACAACCAGGTCCTCGATGAAGCGAGCGCGCGCGACGATGGATGCTCGGAAGGGCCTCGTGAACTGCGGGTCCATGTCCGGACGTTGGCGCCAGCCGTCCTCCGGAGCCACCAGCTTGAGGCCAATTTCGTCTTCGATCACGTGCGGAGGAGGGTCGACTTGAACGTGCATTGCGCGCCACAGGGCGACCCGCATCGCAGTGCTGTCTGGCGCCGCCGCGGTTTGCTTATCCTGCATGCTCGCCGTCTTCGTATTGCGATGTGCGGTGATAAAAAGAGCCGGCGCAGAGACGACTCGTTGGACCTGCGAGGCGTCTGCGCCGGCGACGGACACGGGACCTTATTTTACGATCGCGCCCAGTTCGAGAACACCAGCTACGCGATACGCCGGAGAATATATTCTACCGCTCGCAATAAGTAAAACGAGCACTAACGGGACCTGTGGAAAACCAACGAATCGAAAAACGCGGGCGCGGAGCGCCCGGCATTCAGCCGTTTCGCTCCGCGCCCGTTTTGCTTATCAGATCAGGTCCGGCAATGCGCTTACGGCGCTGCGGCCACCATCCCCTTCACCGTGCAGAAATCCTTGTCGATCGCGCCCATGTTGATGTACCAGCATTCGCGCTCGGGCGTATGTTGGCCGGGCAAATAACACATCGTCGAGTAATTACCCTGCGTGTCGATCGAAGCCGCACCGACTACGAATTCGCGCTTGAACGGATAGATCGCAACGCGCGCATCGGGCACCGGGCGGTCGCGATAGGCCAGCCAGTAGATGTGCGTGCGCCACAAACGACCCTTTTGATCGTAGGTGTCGATGTACGGCTCGAACCATACTTCCGCATCGAGGTAAATGTCGGTCAGCTTGTCGAGCGCGCCGCCTCCAATGACGTTGGTCCGCGGTGTCGCTTCAACGATGTACATGTGGCGCAGTTCCCAGGCCTCCGGGCAGGCGGTCGCGCCGCCGTCGTAGGGACAGGTGTCCTCGGGTGAATGCTCCGCGTGGACCGTCGCGAGCATGTCTTTCTCACCCAGGTATTTGTAGCTGTACTGCTCGGTCTTTGGATTGAAGCCTGAGTAGTGATCGGGATCGTAGCTCTGCGCACCGGTGGCGCTGGAAAGAATCGCCTCGCTCAGGCGGCGCACACGACGGGTGCCGGGGTTCCAATCCCAGCTGTCGTCGCCGCGGTTCGGATCGGCGTAGCGATAGCGGATGAGTCCCGTTCCTCGCGACTCCTCCGGCGCCAGCACGGGATATAGAGCGAACAGCCACAGGCGCCCGGACTCTTTGAAGTCCGGATCCACCGGCAGCGGCTCGACTTCGGTCCGTCCGACGATGTTGTAACCGGCGTAGTGACCGATTTCGATGTCATCGATCATGCGCTGTTCCTGGCCGGGACGAACGTACTCGCTCTGGCAGTCGTAAAATCGCAGGTCGTAGTCGTCGCTCGAGATGGGCCGGAACACATTGTTCCAGATGATCTTCGTAGCCACGTAAGGATCATTCGGATCGATCAACGGAAACGGTTGCCCGGCGATGTAGCCGACCATGCTGCGATGGTCGTTGGTGAGCCGGACCTGCTGCGAATACTTTTCCGTCGCCTCTCTGTAAGGAGGAGGCCAATCGACCCGCTCCGGCGCGACGATATCCATTCGCATTCCATGAGTGACGGCGTAGTACACTCCCGGCGACACCAGGTCTTTGACCTGTGCCGCGTTCGAAGGAGCTATGACGTCGCCAGGCTTCACTGTCGCATTAGCTGAAGCCACGACAAGACATAACCCAATCGCCAGCGTCCCCACGCTTAGCATTATCTTCCCCAAAGCCTGCCTGACCATTAGGTAGCACCTCCCTCCGACGTTCGAGTTCCAATTCTGGGCCCGGAAAATTTACGGAGTCAAGTATGTACGCCCATATATCATCAAATTGTTCTTTAATTCTACATATTGATTATAGCGGTGCCAAAAAGGTGCGGGGCGGTGCAGCTTACTCGCTGCACCGCCCCGCTTGGGCCTAAGCTACTGATTTATCAGACTTAATTTCGCTTACGGCGCTGCCTTTACCATCGACTGGGTGGTGAAGAAATCCTTGTCCACCGCGCCCATGTTGATGTACCAGCATTCGCGCTCGGGCGTATTCTGTCCCGGCAGATAACACATGGTCGCAAAACCCGACTGCACGTCAATGCGGGCCGAGCCCACGATGAACTCGCGCTTGAAGGGATAGATTGCCACCCGCGCATCAGGCACCGGACGGTCGCGATACGCTGCCCAGAAGATATTGGTGCGCCACAGCGCGCCCTTCTGGTCGTATCCGTCCACGTACGGCTCGAACCATACTTCCGAGTCCATGTACACGACGGTCTCTTTGTCGAGCACGTTGCCGGCCTGGCCGATGTCGCGACGCGGAGTCGCTGAGACGATGTACATATGACGCATCTCCCAATCTTCGGGGCATGCTGATGCGCCGCCGTCGGTCGGGCAGGTCACTTCGGGAGAGTGTCGCGCATGAACGACCGCGAGCATCTCTTTCTCGCCCAGGAACTTGTAGTTGTACTCTTCAGTCTTTGGATTGAAGCCCGAATAGTGATCGGGGTCGAAGGTCTGCGCTCCAGTGGCCGAGCTGTTCAGCGACTCGTTCAGGCGTCGCACGCGCCGGCTGCCCGGATTCCAGTCCCAGGTATCGTCGCCCTGCTTGGGTGAGGCGTAGCGATATCGAATGATGCCCTGGCCGCGTGATTCCTGCGGCGCCAGGAGTGGATACAGACCAAACAGCCACAGCCGGCCGGTCGTTTTGAAATCCGGATCGATTGGCATCGGCTCGACTTCAGTGCGGCCGACGAGATCGTAACCGGCGTAATGGCCGACCTGGATGTCGTTGATGATCTTCTGCTCATGACCCGGATTGACGTATTGGATCTGGCAGTCGAAGAAGCGCAGGTCGTAGTCGTCGGTGCTGATCGGGCGGAACACGTTGTTCCACATAATCTTGGTCGCGACTTCGGGGTCGTTGGTGTCGATGAGCGGGAAGGGCTGGCCTGCGACGTAGCCGATCAGTGAGCGATGGTCGTCAGTCAGGCGGACCTGCGACGAATACTTTTCGGTCGCGTCCTTGTACGGAGGCGGCCAATCGACGCGCTCGGTGGGCACGATGTCCATCTGCATTCCGTGCGACACCATGTAGTAGACGCCCGGCGCGACCAGGTCTTTGACCTCCGAGGCGTTCTGCGGAGTGATAATATCTCCGGGCTTTACTCCGGCCCGGGCGGTGGCGGCGAACAAACCGATGCTCAGTACGAGCGCGCCGACACCCGCAACTTTCCATGCACTGCGGGTACTACGACAAAACATTCTCGGGAAACCTCCTGGCGACTGCGATAAGGGCAGGCCTCTGACAGAATTAGAACTACAAGGGCATCACAAAAGTTCCGGAGAGACAAGCACAAAAGATTACTTTCACTTCACCGCGAGTCAGTGAACATTAATAAAAGTAATGCAAAGAACCATTGCAATTAATAAGCTAAGTGTCCGATTTTGCGACACAAAAGCAGAGCAAGGGCAGTGCTGGAGCCAACGTGAGCGGCCAGGGCTGGCTATTCGTAACGTAGGGCGTCGATTGGATGCAGCAGGCTCGCTTTTCGCGCCGGATAATAGCCGAAGAAAACTCCGACCGCCGCCGAAAAAATGAACCCGCCGAAGACCGCCACCGGCGACACCAGGGTTGGCCACTCCGCCCACGCTGAAATTATCTTCGACACGAGGATTCCCAGCACGATGCCGGCGAATCCGCCCATCACCGACAGCAGCATCGCCTCGACCAGGAACTGCAGCATGATATGGATGCGCCGCGCGCCGATCGCCATGCGGATTCCTATCTCGCGCGTGCGCTCGGTTACCGACACCAGCATGATATTCATGATTCCGATGCCGCCGACCAGCAGCGAAATCGACGCCACCGACAACAGCAGCGTCGTCATCACCGCCGTGGCGCTCTCGGACGCCGCCGCAATTTCGCTGAGATTGCGCACGGTGAAATCATCGTCCTGCTTCGGCTGGATGTGGTGCCGCTCGTGCAGGGTGCGCGTGATCTGCGCTATCGCGTTGTCGACTTCGCCCGAGTCACTCGCCTTGACGTACATCGAATTCACGACGCCGGCGATCTTCGCTGCGCCGCCGTACGGGTTCGTCGCTTCGGTAGTCGAGCTGTAAACCGAGTTGGTGGTCGGCACGGACGAGTAAACGCAGGTCGAGCAGTTGGAGGTGCTCGCCGTGGCGACCGCCGCCGGTGCGGGTGTCGACTGCGGAGCCGACACGCCCAGCACTTTGCGCTCGGCAGTGTTGAACGGCACGATCACGACGTCGTCCTGGTCCTGGCCGTAGCTCGACTGTCCCTTGACCGACAGCACGCCAATCACTTTCATCGGGAAATTTTTGACCCGGATGGTCGCACCGACCGGATTCTGTCCCTCGCCGAACAGGTTGTTCACGACCGTCTGTCCGAGCAGGCAGACCGCGGCGCCGGCCTTTTCCTCCGAGTCGGTGAAGATGCGCCCGATCGACGGCGGCCAGTCACGAATCGCGAAATAATTCGAGGTCGTGCCCTGGATGTTGGTGCTCCAGTTGCGATTTCCCGAGACCACCTGCGCCACCTGCCGATCCATGTAGGTGACCAGCGCGACCGGGCCGCCGCCCTGCGCAATCGCGCGCGCATCGCCGATAGTCAGGGTCGAATTGCTGCCGAGCCCGGCGCGCACGCCGTTGGCAGTCGTCGCACCCGGCAACACCACCAGCAGGTTGCTGCCGAGGCTGTTGATTTGCGCTTCGACCGACGACTTCGCGCCGTCGCCGACGGCAACCATCGTGATGACAGCCGCGACGCCGATAAAAATGCCGAGCATCGTCAGCGCCGCGCGCAGCTTGTTGCGCCTGATCGCGCGGCCCGCCGCGACGACAGCCATGCTGGCGAAGACCCACGCCTCGTCGAGCATCGACGCCGCCTCTTTCGCCGGCGGCGCAGCCGCTGCTTTGGCGGCCGGTTGCGCGCCGGTTCTTTCCTTGCGCGTGTCCGAGATGATCACGCCGTCGCGAAAGGTCACGGTCCGGTCGGCGTAGGCCGCCACGTCGGGATCGTGCGTCACCACGATCACCGTGATCCCCTGCTGGCGATTGAGGTTGGTGAGCACGTCCATTATCTCGGCCGAGTTGGTCGAGTCGAGATTGCCGGTCGGCTCGTCGGCGAGCAGTATCGACGGACGATTCACCAGTGCGCGCGCAATCGCGACGCGTTGCTGCTGTCCGCCCGAGAGCTGATTCGGATGGTTCTGCTCGCGGCCCGCCAGCCCCACCAGCTTGACCAGGTCGGCCGCGCGATGCTCTCCGTCGGCGGTCCATGCCGAATAGAACAGCGGCAGCTCGACGTTCTCGAGCGCCGAGGTTCGCGACAGCAGGTTGAAGTTCTGAAAAACGAATCCGATTCGCTTGCTGCGGATCGTCGCCAGCTCCGACTCGTTGAGTTGCGCGACGTCCTCGCCCTCGAGGATGTAGCGGCCGCTGGTGGGACGGTCGAGGCATCCCAGCATGTTCATCAGCGTCGACTTGCCCGAGCCCGACGCGCCCATCACGGCAAGGAACTCGCCGCGCTCGATCGTCAGGTCGACGCCGCGCAGTGCGTGCACCTCGATGTCGCCAAGCACGTAGGTCTTGGTCATGCCGACGATTTGAATGACGGTGTTCATCGAACGGTGTTTAGCGGATTCGCCATGCCTAGTGGGGCATGTGCCCGATTCCGCCCAGCGGTCCACCGACGCCACCGCCGTGCGTTCCTGAGCCGCTGTGGGTTCCGGTAGAGCGAACTTCGTCGGTTATCACGCGATCTCCAGCCTGCAGGTCACCCTCGGCGGCTTCGACCCAGGTTCCGTCGCTGAGCCCGGTGGTGATCGTGACCGGTGTCACCTTGCGATTTTCGAGCACCCAGACTCGCGTCTGCCGCCCCGGCGCTCCGTCGAGCGCAGCAGAATCAGCAGGCGGCTGTCCCGGCGGTGAGAAGCGCAGCGCGTCTATAGGCACGCGTATCGCGTTGGCCTTCGACGCCGTCACGACGTTGACGTTCGCCGTCATCCCCGGCTTCAGCAGCAGCTCGGGATTCTCGACGGCGACCACCACGTCGTAAGTCACCACGTTCTGCACGGTGATCGGCGCCTGACGAACCTGGGCCACGACGCCGTCGAAATCGCGGTCCGGGAACGCATCGACGCGAAACGTCGCCTTCTGTCCTTCCTTGATGTAGCCGATGTCGGACTCGCTGACGTTCGAGTCGACCTGCATCTTGGTCAGGTCCTTCGCGATCAGAAACAGCGTCGGCGTTTGAAAGCTGGCCGCCACCGTCTGACCGACGTCGACGTTGCGCGAGACCACAGTGCCATCAACCGGCGAAACTATATTGGTGTAGTTGAGGTTGACCTCGGCGGCTTTCACGTTGGCCGTCTGCTGCTGGATATTGGCCTGGTCGAGCTTGACCTGCGCGACATCCATCTGCCACGCGCTGTACGCCGAATCGAGCGCGTCCTTCGAGACGGCGTCGTCCTTGTAGAGATCGCGGTCGCGCTCCCATGTAACTTTCTTGTAGGCGAGGTCGGCCTCGTCCTTGCCGAGTTGCGCCTTCGAGTTCGCCAGCGTCGCCTGCGCGATATCGACCGTCACCTGGTAGGTGCTCGGGTCAATTTTCGCGATTAGCTGCCCCTTGGTCACGGCGGCGTTGTAGTCTTTGTAGATCGCGATAATCGGTCCCGACACGTAAGTGCCGAGCTGCACCGTGATGACCGGGTTCACCGTTCCAGTCGCCGTGACTGACCGCACGATTGGCCCTTCGGTGACCTTGGCGGTAACCATTCTCATCCCGGACGAACCTGGCGCGAAGTAATACCAGCCGCCGACGACGACTATCGCGGCGATCACGAGCATCCACACGGTTCTCTTCGAAATTTTCATGGGTGATGCTCAATTATTATACCGTGATACATCGGTTGCCAGACTCCCGCCTCTTAGACGTAGCGAAATCGCCAAAGTTTCGAGTAGTTTGGCCGCTATGAGCCAACCACAGCAGCAGCCGCCGCTGGCGGGAATCAAAGTTGTCGATTTGACGCGCTACCTCGCCGGTCCGTTCTGCACGCAAATCCTCGGCGACTACGGGGCCGAGATTTTCAAGATCGAGCCGGTCGAGAATCCGCGCGGCGAGTTGGGCGACAGCGGCGACGGCAAGCATACCGACAATTATTTTTTTCTCTCGGCAAATCGATCGAAGAAAAGTATCCGCGTCGCGATCAAAGAGCCCGCGGGCCGCGAAATCCTCATGCGCCTCATCGACGGCGCCGACGTCGTCGTCGACAACTTCCGCCCCGGCGTCATGAAGGCGCTCGGGCTCGACTACGAAACGCTCGCGATGCGCAATCCGCGCATCATCACCTGCTCAATCTCGGGCTTCGGCTCGACCGGCCCGCTGCGGGATTTCCCCGGCTTCGATCAGATCGCGCAGGGGATGTCGGGTCTGATGAGCGTGACGGGCACGGTCGAGAGCGGGCCGACGCGGGTCGGCATCGCGATTTGCGATCTGCTCGGTGGAATTTTCTCGGCGAATGGAATTCTGCTCGCGCTCGAGGCGCGCCATCGCGACGGCCGCGGCCAGCGCGTCGAAACGTCGCTGCTCGAATCAATCGTAAGCACGCTCACCTGGTCGGCGGGAATTTATTTTGAAACCGGCAAGACTCCCGCGCCCGGCGGCAACCATCATCCGTTGTCGTCGCCGTACGGCGTGTTCAAGGCGTCGGATCGGCCGTTCAACATCGCATGCGGCAGCGAAGCGATGTGGCAAAAGTTCGTCAAGGTGATCGATCGTCCCGAACTGGCAGCCGACGAACGCTTCAAGAACACCGGCCGCCGCATAAAAAATCGCGCCGCGCTGACCGAAGAAATAAATCGCGCGCTCGCGCCGCATCCCGCCGATCATTGGATCGAAGTGCTGAATCGCGAAGGCATCCCGTCGGGGCCGATTCTGACCATCGAAGAAATGTTCAAGCATCCGCAGACCGCGGCCCGCGAGATGCTATTGAAGCTGCCGCATCCGGAACTCGGCGAATTTCTGACGACGGGACTGGCCGCCAAGCTCGAATCGACGCCAGGAAAAATCACCCGTCCACCACTGGTAGGCGAGCACACCGACGAAGTCCTCGCGGCGCACGGCTACACGCCGGAAGACCTGAAGCGCCTGCGCGCCAACGGCACCATCGCGTAAGGATTTTCTGTTCCTCTTTTTCACTCGGAGTGTGTTAACAGTGAGTTGTGTTCACGTTCAGCTTTGCCCGTCCCGCTATATGGGTCTGAGCGCGCTGCTGGCCGCAGCGGCAGGGACTCGCCGCGTATGATTTTGCCATAGCTGCGGATCCGGTCGGCGCGCAGCCGGAAAGGAAAAACATTCCGGTCGCCGAGTCGGCCAAGTTGGAACTCAAACCAGGCTCGCGTGACTTCGGCAAGGTCATCGTCAGCCTTACGAGCGCGCCGCTAACCGTCACCGCCACCAACAAATCCAAATCGGCTCAGATTACCTTCGCGAGCATCGTTGCTTCGCCGCCCTTCGCGATTCAAAGCGACGGATGCTCAAGCACGCCGCTAAACCCAGGCAATTCGTGCGAGGTTAAAGTCGTGTTCCATCCGACGGTTTCCGGCAAGGTGAAGGACAAGAAGGGTCTCACGTTCATCGACACAGCGAAGAAGAGTCCCCAACACGTCGAGCTTGAAGGACAGGGAATAATCGGTGCGACGCCGACACCCACAGTCACCGCGACACCTACTGTATCAGCGACGCCGACAATCACCGCGACGCCAACCTGTACAGTAAGGGCGACGAGCACCACGCCTGCTACTCCAACGGCCCTGGCGACTCCGACGCCCGCGCCACAGTCGGGTGATTTCCTTATCGCAGGAGGAGACACGGGCGGCACAGTTGGCTCCAACCCAGTTGCCGGCGCCGCCAATTCAACCAACGGCGCGCAGGTCTTCAACTCCAGCACGTCAGCGTTCGATGCGGTCGGACCTATGCATACCGGTCGAGAAGGTGCGGCCGTGGTCGCGCTCGAAAACAACAAGATCCTCGTCGTTGGTGGCGAGCAATGCTTTCCGGCGACCTTCGGCAGCACTAGCGGGTTTGAATGCACGGCGCTGAATACGGCCGAAATATACGACCCGGCGAGCCAAACCTTTACCGTCGCCGGCAGCGGCAATTGTACTGACACGATGACCAGCGCACGCGCCGGGGCGACCGCGACGCTCATCAACCAAACCGATGATTCCACCTATCTTGACGGCCGCGTTTTAATCGTCGGCGGCACAACCGGCAGCTCGTTCCAGTCGGCTATGGCGCCGCCTCCCGGCTCGGGCGCACCGACCGGCCAGACCGCGCAGAACACCGCCGAAATCTATGACCCGGTCACGGACACTTTCACCCCGCTCGCGGCCACGGTGCCGGTACCTTCCACCTGTGGCGCCGGCAATACCTCGCCGTGCGGTCTGGTGAATCATGCCGCAGTGTTGATAGGCGCTGGATCCGTGGGAGGGGAGACGTCGGATTTGGGCCAGATACTGATCGCGGGCGGCGACCTGGTTTCTCCGCTAGTCGAATCGACGAATCTCGCCTTCATATTCCATCCCCACACGCAGACCTTCAGCGCCGCGGCACCGATGGGCACGGCGCGCGAGTCGTTCAGCCTGACCCAGGTCACGCCCCTGCCTTATCTCGACGGCTTCGCCACCGTGCTGGCTGCGGGCGGCGTCAACGCGGCATCGAACGTATGTGCGACAGCCGGCGACCTGCTGATCACGACCAACAACACCGGCGAGACTTACAATCCGACGACCAACACCTGGAGTCCGGTAAGCAACAGCATGAGCGCGAACCGCGCGGGAGTTGGCGCAACATATCTGGAGACCGGAGTTCTTTTGGGTGAGTCGTTGCTGGCGGGTGGCATCGATTTCGAAGCAGGTACCTTCCCGTCCATCTGCGTCGCGAGCACCTCACTGACGATGACCACGACCGCCAGCGCTGACCTGTACAATCCGGCGACCGACGCCTTCGCAGCGACTGGCAGCCTCAACCAGGCGCGCGGTGGTCATGCTTTCGGGCTCGAAGGCAGTACTAACGTCCCGCCAACGAGCCTTCAGGCAATCGTGGTCGGTGGAGAATGCGCCGTCGGCACCTCGGCGTCATATATTATTGGCACTGCTGCGGCGGCGTCGAGCTGTGACGCAAATGCGGAGATCGACTACTCGGAAATATTCGATGAATCGACCCAGACCTGGACGCTCGGCCCCAGCGCTCCTGCCAGCGGCGTCTTGCCGACCAGCGGTCCCGTCTCATCGAGCTTGACGACTTGGGACCAAAATCCTGCTGATGCTGAATAAGAATTATCTCGGGTCGTTTCACCTGCACTTCGACCCTGCCCCCATCGACGCGCCACTCGATAGTCGTGCACCTTCGCGCGAGCGCGTCGTCGTGCGTGACTATCACCATCGCGCCCGGATACTCGACGAGCGCATTCTCGAGATGCTCGATCGCCGGCATGTCGAGATGGTTGGTCGGCTCGTCGAGCACCATCGCCCACACCTGTCGCCCGAGCCCATAGGCCATCGCGAGCTTGCGCGCTTCGCCGGGACTTGGCGCGGCGGACTCGAGCAGACGGTCGGGATCGATTCCCAGCGCCGCGACCAGAGTAAGCACGCGCCCGCGATCGCCGGCGTTGAGCGCGCGGACCGCATCGAGCATCGCAACTCCGTCACGCGCGGTGAGTTCCTGCGGCAGGTAGAGGATATGTTCGCGCGCGATATGCGCACCGCGCAGCATCGCGGCGAGCAAGGTGCTTTTGCCGATTCCGTTGGGGCCGGCGACGCGAACTTTCGCATCGCGCGCGACGCCGAGATGCACGTCCTCGAGGATTGGCGCATCGCCCGCACAAATCGCGGCCTCGTCGAGCGTGAAGACTTTGGCGACGGGAGCCGGAATGTAGTCGACAAAAATCGCGCGGCCTTTGGCCTTGCGAAATTTGTACTCGACGAGCTTTTCCGACACGCGATCGACGCTCGCGCGCAACACGGCCGCGTCGCGCGAAATTCTCTGCGACGCCATCCGGGCCTTGCCCTTGGCCGCCCCGCTGGTGGCGTCATGATCGCCGCGGAACTTCATCCGCTTGCGCGTGCCGGCGTTCGCCTGGGCCTCGGCCGACATCGCGAGGCGCCGCTTGTCGGCGAGCCGCCGCGCGAGGTTCTCGCGCTGATGCTTGAGGCGCTCGTAGTCCGCGTAATGCTCGCGCTCCTCGGCCTCCCACGCGAGCTTCGCGTCGGAGTAACCGCCGCGCCAGATACGCGCCGCGCCGTCATGCACGCGCACCGTGTAATTCGTGATTCGATCGAGCAGCGCGCGGTCGTGCGAGACGATGATGCCGACGCCGCGAAAGCGCTCGAGTCCCGCGATCAGCAGCTCGCGCGCCTCGGCATCAAGGTGATCGGTCGGCTCGTCGAGCATCAGGACTGCGGGCTCTGCCCCGAGCGCGGCGCCGACCTGCCATCGCTTGCGCTCGCCCGGCGACAACGTGGGCCATCGCGCGAGCGCGGCAGCGTCGAGGCGCAACTCGCCATGGATTCGCCGCGCGACGCCGTCGGTCGCGCGCGCAAACGCCGCAATCTCGGGCGTCATCGTCTCGACGGTCTGTGCACATGCGCGAATCACGCCGCGCGGCGGATCGAGATTGACGTGCCCTGCACTCGGCTCGAGTTCGCCGGCGATAAGCCGCAGCAGCGTCGTCTTGCCGGCACCGTTGGAGCCGACGACTCCCGTCCATCCGGCCGCGAGCGTGAGCGTCACGTCGCTGAGAGTTGAAACGGAATCGATATACGAAAAAGAGAGACCTGAAAGTCGCACGAACATAATAACTGCTCCACAAAAACACCCGCGCGAAAAATCCGCACGAGCCGTTGTCCGAGGACACGAACGATGGAGTAGTTACTTCCGCACGCCTTTGATTCTCTCCTGGTTAGATGAGGGTTCGGTTGAGCCCTTGAGTCTCTCGAAATTATCCGCGCGAGGACCGTGAATCAACCGCGACGAATCACTTTTCATTCTCGTTCCGGCGGCGTTAGAGTGGGCGCGAACTTAGATATCGATTGCCGCATCGCGCAACGAGGAAATTCAATGAAACTTGGACTGATGTTCGTCAATTCGGGACCGTTCAGTAATCCTGCCCTGCTGGCGCATCTGGCGGTCACCGCCGAGCGATGCGGCGTCGAGTCGATGTGGACGGTCGAGCACGTCGTCATCCCGCAGGACTACAAGTCGCCGTATCCTTACTCGTCCAGTGGAAAAATTCCCGGCGGCGAAGACGTGTCGATTCCCGATCCGCTGCTGCCGCTCGCATTCGCGGCCGCCGTGACGAAAACCATCAAGCTCGCGACGGGCGTGCTGATTCTGCCGCAACGGCATCCGCTGTACGTCGCCAAGGAAGCGGCCACGCTCGACGTGCTGTCGAACGGGCGCGCGATCCTCGGCATCGGCAGCGGATGGCTCGAAGAGGAGTTCAGCTCGCTCGGGCTCGACTTCCACACGCGCGGCGCACGCACCGACGAATCGATCAAATCCCTGCGCGCGTTGTGGAGCGAGGACTCGGCGTCATTCCACGGCAAACATTTCAACTTCGGCCCGGTCAAGTGCTACCCGAAGCCGATGCAGAAAGGCGGCGTGCCGATTCATATCGGCGGCCATTCGCCGGCGGCCGCCAAACGCGCGGGACGCTACGGCGACGGCTTCTTCCCCGCGCTCGCGGAAATTCCCAAGCTCAAGGAACTGTTCGCGCTCATGAAGTCCGAGGCCGACAAGGCCGGACGCGACGCGAGCAAGATCGAGCTGTCGTGCATGGGCCGCCCGCGAGTCGAGGAGTTGAAGGCGCTCGAGGGGATAGGAGTGTCGCGAGTCGTGATCGCGCCGCCGGCCTTCGACGCCGAAGGCCTGACGCGCGGCCTCGAGAAGCTGCACGACGACGTGATCGCGAAGATATAAATGGAGCGAATGCTCAGCGCGGCGCGAGCAGCTTCATATAGATGAGTTCGGGGTCGCCCTCGTCGAGATTCTCGACGTAGCCGCTCTTCACGTAGCCCAATCGCGATCGCACAACTGCTGCATCGGGAGGTTCGACTGGTTGGTCGAGGTGAACATTTTGGCGGCCTGGCATTCCAGCTCGGCCGCGCGCATCAATGCGGTCGCGAGTCCGTGGCGGCGGAAGTCCGGATGCACGAGCAGCAGGCGCACGAAAAACTGGTCGAAGAAACTTTCGTCGAAGATTACGAAGCCGCGGATGGCGTCGTCGACGCGGGCGACTGCGACGTGGCCGTTGGCGCATGCCTCGCCGATAAGTCGGCGCCGCGGCGCGCCTTGATGGACAGTTTCGTCCAGCGCACAAATGTGCTCAAAATCGCCACTGGAAGCCCGCTCGATTATCGTCATGAATTCCCGCCAGAGGTGCGATATCCGTGAAGGATGAAACTTCAGCCGACCCGTTGATAGTAACCCACGAGGCGCCGATCGGATGGCTGGTGCTGAATCGGCCGCAAGTTCGCAACGCGCTCAATCTTAGGACCTGGCAGCGGATGGCGGAAGGTGTGGCAGAGCTGGCCAGCGACGACGCGATTCGCGTGATCGTCATGCGCGGCAGCACGCCGCAGGCGTTTATCGCGGGCGCGGATATCTCGGAGTTCCCCGCCATGCGGGCAGACGCGGCGCAGGCCCGCGCATATCGCGACGCGCCCAACGCCGCAATCTCGGCGCTGGTCGAATGCCGCAAGCCGGTCATCGCGATGATTTCCGGCGTATGCATCGGCGGCGGCGTGCAGGTCGCGCTCTCCTGCGACATCCGTATAGCAGCGCGCGGCACCCGCTTCGGCGTTCCCGCCGCGCGGCTCGGGCTCGCGTATCCACTCGAGGGCGTCAACATGCTCGCGGATACTGTTGGCCCCGCCAATGCTCGCGACATCCTGTTGTCGGCGCGGTTGTTCGACGCCGAAGAAGCCCTGCAGATGGGGCTCATCAATCGGCTGGTCGATGCCGAAAAGCTCGAGGACAACGTGCGCGACTATGTGCTCAAGATGTCGAGCAACGCGCCGCTGACGATGGCCGCGGCCAAGCTGGCGATTCGCGAGAGCCTGAAGGATCGCGAGGACCGCGACGCGAAGTCGGTTTCCGCGATGGTCGCGCGATGTTTCGACAGCGAGGACTATCGCGAAGGCGTTCGCGCGTTTCTGGAAAAGCGCCGCCCCAATTTCAAAGGCCGCTGAGGAGCCCTTCTGCTTTTCTCTTATAGTTCAGGAGCGGCCCTCGCGTTCGCCCTAATAGTCTACGTCTGGCCAGCGAGTGTGGTGGGGGCATTAGCGGGCGCGCTCACATGTGCGGTGCTACGGCAAGAATGGGGCACCAGAGAGGCTGCCCTGGATATCATATTTGCATCGGTGCTTATGGTTCTTTCGATGTTCGTGCTCGACGTCATATATCGCAACTCAACTACTATCTCATTCTTTGAATTGTTCGCGGTGGGCTTGACTGTCTCGACGGCTAGCATTGTTGCGAGGCATCTCATGCTCTGGACATTCCGCTCCTTGAGTCCGCAATAGTTGATCTCGTTCACAATGCCTTAACAAAGATACAGTCTGACCTGCTTGTAACAATCACGCCTGTATGTTAGCGTAGACGGAATGTCATCGCTACAAGACGAGCGGAGCGCCGAGACTCGACGGCGGTTGCTTGACGCCACCGTCGCCTGCCTGTTCGAGCGTGGTTACGCCGGCACCACGACCACCGAGATAGCGACCCGCGCGGGAGTGTCGCGCGGCGCGCAGCTGCATCATTTTCCCAGGAAGGACGAGCTGGTCGTGAGCGCGCTCGAGCATGTGTTCGAGCTGCGGCTGCGCGACTTGAGCGTCGCGATCGCGGAGCCGCCGTCGGGCAGCCGCGAGCATCGCCTTGCCGCCATTATCGACGCGATGTGGCCGATGTTCAAAGGGCCGACATTCTATGCGTGGCTCGAGCTGGTGGTCGCGAGCCGCACCGATCCCGCGCTCAACGACGCGGTGCGCGCGGCGAGTGAGCGCTTCGGCGAAGGCTTTAGCATCGGGCTCGCCGCGCTGCTCGATTGGCCCGCCGGCCGCGAAGACAAGCTGCAGGATTTGATCAACGTCATATTCGGACAACTCGAAGCGATGGCGCTCGAGCGCGTGCTGTTTGCGGCGGGCGAAATCGATCCGCCCGAGTTCGTGCGCGGTTTGGAGACGGCCAAACGCGTCAGCGCTGCAATCGTGCGCGAGTTGGATTGATCGGAACGAATCGACGGGAGGTGATCTGACGATGAGCGAAGCAATCGAGACTCAGGCGTCGCAGGACTTCTACTTCAATCCGTGGGACGAAAACTTCCGGGCCAATCCGTATCCGCACTATCGCCCGCTGCTCGCTGGCCCGCCTCGCGTGCTCGATATGGGATTCAAATTCGCTCTCGCCGCGCGCTACGACGACGTGCGGGCGATCCTGTCGGACCACGCGACCTTCTCGAGCGTGCAGCCGACGGGCGCGGCCTTCGACGAGCAGAACAAAGCATTCGGCGAAGCGCCGACGATGCTCGGCTCCGATCCGCCGACGCAAACTCGCCTGCGCCGCCTCGTCTCGCGCGACTTCACGCCGCGCCGCATTCGCGAGCTCGAGCCGCGCATCCGCGAGATCGCGAAAAACTTACTCGACGCTGCCGAACGCAAGGGCGAATTCGACGTGATGGCGGACCTCGCCAATCCGCTGCCGGTGATGGTGATCAGCGATTTGCTCGGCGTGCCGCAGGAAGATTACCACCGATTCAAAAATTGGTCGGACAAGATAGTCGAAGCCGATAACACTCTCCCCGGCGTGCCGATGCCTGAGGACATCAAGCTCGCATTCACCGAGCTGAGAGCGTACTTCATCGCGGAGATCGCGCGGCGCCGAAAAAATCCCGGCACCGACCTGGTCAGCGCACTGGTTGCGGCGCACGACGAGGCCGAAGCACTGAATGCCGACGAGCTGCTGCAGTTCCTCGTGCTGCTGCTGCTCGCGGGCAATGAGACGACGACCAATCTGATTGGCAACGGAATGCTCGCGCTCGGACGCAATCCCGGCGCGATGGCGGCGTTGCGCTCGAAGCCCGACCTGATGCGCGGTGCGATCGAAGAAATGCTCCGATACGACGGCCCCGTGCAGGCCACCTTCCGCACCGCGACCAAGGACACGACGATCGGCGGGACGCCAATCACGGCGGGAATGGGCGTGTTCGTGATCACCGCCGCGGCGAATCGCGACCCTGCCAAGTTCAAGGATCCTGAGAAGTTCGACATCACGCGAGAATCGAACGAGCACATGGCGTTCGGCGACGGCATCCATTTTTGCATCGGCGCGCCGCTGGCGCGGATGGAAGGATCGATTGCGATTGGCGCAGCGCTCGAACGCTTCCCGCATCTGCGCCTGAAGAATCCCGACGCTCCGCTGACCTACAAGGGCTCTTATTTCCTGCGCGGGCTCAGCCGTCTCGACATGGCGGTCAAGTGACGTCGCGGGACTGCGTGCAGTCGCAGTGAACCGAAGAGCATTCCTGCGGGCGATCGGATCGGCGGCGCTGCTGCCGATTTTGCCGCGCCGGCTGTGGGCGAGCGCGACGAATTTTCGACGGCGCCGTCCTGCCGATGCCGCATGGCCATCGCAGTCGGCGTGGAAGCAACTCAATGAAGCGGTCGGCGGAAATCTGATCAAGGTGGACTTCCCGCTTGCGCAATTGAAAACCGATCCATCTAGCGCCGCCGCCACGGAACTCTGCGGCGAATCTGAAAAATCCCTACTTCATCGGCGATACAGCCCGGACTCACAGCAAACCTTCGGATGGGTCGATGCGTGGGCGACTCAAGCCCAGCGTGTATGCGGTCGCGGCGCGCAACGCCCACGACATCGCCGCGGCTGTGAATTTCGCACGCGAAAACAACCTGCGTCTCGCGGTCAAAGGCGGCGGCCACAGCTACCAGGGCACGTCCAACGCGCCCGACTCGCTGCTGATCTGGACGCGCCACATGCACGACATCCAGATGCACGATGCGTTCGTGCCGCAGGGATGCGAGCACACCATGCAACCGCAGCCGGCGGTGACGGTCGGCGCCGGAACATTCGGGATGCAGGCGTACACTGCTGTCACCACCGAGGGCGGGAAATACGTGCAGGGCGGGGGATGCACAACAGTGGGCCTCGCGGGGCTGCTGCAAGGCGGCGGCTTCGGAAGTTTCTCGAAGCACTATGGAACTGCGGCGGCAAGCCTGCTCGAGGCGGAAGTCGTCACCGCTGACGGACAGATCAGGATCGCGAACGCATGCACCAACCCCGATCTGTTCTGGGCGCTCAAAGGCGGTGGCGGCGGCACCTTCGGCGTCATCAGCAAGATTACGCTCAAGCTGCACGACCTCCCCGAGTATTTCTGCGCGGTCAACTTCACGATCAAGGCGCCGTCCGATGATGCGTATCGGCGCCTGGTCCGTCAGTTTGTGAGCTTCTACCGCAAGAGTCTCTTCAACGATCACTGGGGGGAACAGGCGCGCATCAAGCCCGACAACTCTTTCGAGATCCAAATGCTCGGGGTCGGCCTGGACTCGGCGCAGGGGAAAGAGGTCTGGCAGCCCTTCCTGGAGTGGGTCAGGCAATCGCCCGACGGATATTCGGTCAAGTTTCCGGTGGTCTTCGCGGGCATACCGGCGCGGCACTTCTGGGACGTCGAATGGTGGAAATCGCATTGGGCCGAAGCCGTGTTCGCAAATCCAAACGGAAATCCGCTGCGCGGGCTGTTTGACTACAGCCTCGAGCACCTGATTGGGCAGCCGACATTCACGTTGGATCCGCGAGCCGACGCGGCGCCTAACAACGCGTGGTGGAAGGGAAACACCTTCGAGTGCGGCTGGTTCATCCATGCTTACCAGTCGCTGTGGCTGCCCGAGTCGCTGCTCGGCGATGACGCATCGCAGGAGAGGCTCGCCGACGCATTGTATGAGGCATCGCGGCATTCAGGTTTCGAGATGCACTTCAACAAGGGGCTGGCGGGCGCACCGCCCGATGCTATCGCGGCGGCGCGGGACACCTGCACCAATCCCGCGGTGCTGACGGCCTTCACGCTTGTTATTGCAGGCGACGCCGAGGCAGGACCCGTCTATCCCGGAATTCCCGGGCATGAGCCGTCGGTCGATGCGGGCCGGGAAGGTGCTAAGCGCGTCGATCAATGCATGAATGAACTTCGCGCGGTCGCGCCGAACGGCGGCGCATACGTAAGCGAGAGCAATTTCTTCGAGAAGGGCTTCCAGCAATCGTATTGGGGGAGCAACTACGCGCGGCTCGCGGAGATCAAGAAGAAATACGATCCCGACGGACTGTTCGTCGTCCACAACGGAGTAGGCTCGGAGCAGTGGAGCGCAGACGGCTTCGCGAAGTTATGAGGTTGATGCGACCGCCGAGCGGCAACAGGAAGACTGCGTGCAGTCGCATTGATGCATGGACGCGGGAAGAAAACCCGCGTGACTGTATAGCGCGACGCGTGGCACTGCGATTGCAGCGTAGTGCGCGGCGCGGACGATTATCGAAATCCACGAAAAAGGAAGTTTCACAATGAACCAGGCCGCCGAGAACATTTATTTTAACCCGTGGGATCCCGCCTTCCGCGCCAATCCGTATCCTCATTACAAGCCGCTGCTCGCCGGTCCCCCGCGCATCCTCGATTTGTTCGGCCCGACCGCGATGGTCACGCGCTATGCCGACGTGACGGCCGTGCTGCGCGACCATGCGCACTTCTCCAGCGTGCGGCCACGCGATCCCAACGAGCCGCATGACGAGGGACCGTTTGCCGGCGCGCGCACGATGCTGTTTTCCGATCCGCCGCTGCATACTCGCCTGCGCCGCCTGGTCTCGCGCGATTTCACGCCGCGCCGAATCCGCGACCTCGAGCCGCGCATCCGCGAGATCGCGAAAACTCTGCTCGACGCCGCCGAAGGCAAAGGCGAACTCGAAGTGATGCACGGCATCGCCAACGCGCTGCCGGTGATGGTTATCGCCGAGATGCTGGGCGTGCCGCCCGACCATTACCGGCAGTTCAAGCATTGGTCCGACACGGTGGTCTCCGCCGACAACACCTTGCCGGGCATTCCGCTGCCCGAGGAATTTCACACTGCGAAGAACGAGCTGCGCAACTATTTCGCCGAGGAGATCGAGCGGCGTCGCCGCAATCCCGGCACCGACCTCGTGAGCGCTCTGGTCGCCGCGCACGACGACGCCGAGGCGATGAACGCCGACGAATTGCTGGCGTTCGTCCTGCTCCTGCTGCTGGCCGGCAACGAGACGACGACCAACTTGATCGGCAACGGGATGCTCGCGCTCGGGCGCAATCCGGCGCAGATGAATCTGCTGCGGCAAAGCCCGGAGCTGATGCCGCGCGCCGTCGAGGAAATCCTGCGCTTCGACGGACCGGTGCAGTCGACGATTCGCTTCACGACTGAAGACTTCAACCTCGGCGGCACCGATCTGCCGGCGCAGCAGGGATGCTTCATAATTCTCGCCGCCGCGAATCGCGACCCCGCACAGTTCGAAGATCCCGATCGCTTCGACATTACGCGCGCGCCTCGCGACCACGTCGCGCTGGGCGAGGGAATCCATTTCTGTATCGGCGCACCGCTGGCACGAATGGAGGGCGCGATAGCGATCAACGCGATGCTCGAGCGCTTCCCGCGCCTGCGCCTGCAGGATCCCGCCGCGCCGGTGACCTACAAAGGTTCTTACTTCCTGCGCGGATTGGCGACGCTCACGATGGCGACCGACTGAGCAAAGAGGGGAGTCGATCATGGCGGGAGAAGTTTATTTCAACATTTGGGATCCCGAATTTCGCGCGAATCCCTATCCGCATTACGTGCCGCTGCTCGACGGGCCGCCGCAGATCGTCGACGCCGGCCCGATGAGGTTCGTGCTGGCGGCGCGCTATGCCGACGTCACCGCCGGGCTTCGCGACCACGAGCATCTGTCGAGCATGCAGCCGCCGCCTCCGCCCGAGCAGGTTTACGAAGGCCGCTTCAAAGGCTCGCGCAACATGCTGGGTTCCGATCCGCCGCAACACTCGCGCCTGCGCCGCCTGGTCTCGCGCGACTTCACGCCGCGCCGAATCCGCGAACTCGAGCCGCGCATCCGCGAAATCGCAAAAGACCTGCTCGACCAGGTTGAGGCGAAGGGCCAGTTCGATCTGATGGCGGACGTTGCCAACGTACTGCCGGTCACCGTTATCGCCGAGATGCTCGGCGTGCCGCCGGAGTTGAACGCCAGGTTCAAGCATTGGTCGGACACCATCATTGGCGGCGACAATCGTATGCCCGGCATGCCGCCACCGCTCGAACTAGTGCGCGCGATCGATGAACTTGGCGACTACTTCACCGACCAGATAGAGCGGCGGCGCGCCCAGCCCGGACCCGACCTGGTAAGCGCGCTCGTCGCAGCCCACGATGAAGGCGAGGTGATGTCCGCGGCGGATCTGCTGAGCTTCATCACGCTGCTGCTGCTCGCAGGCAACGAGACGACGACCAATCTGATCGGCAACGGCACGCTGGCGCTCGGGCGCAATCCCGATCAATTCGACGCGCTCAAGCGCAATCCCGCGATGCTGCCGCGCGCAATCGAGGAGATGCTGCGCTTCGACGGCCCCGTGCAAGGTACAGTGCGATTCGCTAAGGAGGCCGTGAGCCTCGGGGGTACCGAGATTCCGGCGGGCGCGTTCGCGCTGATGATCGTTGCGGCGGCAGATCGCGACCCCGCGCAGTTCAAGGATCCGGAAAAATTCGACATCACGCGCGATCCCAATGAACACGTCGCGTTCGGCGAAGGAATCCATTTCTGTATCGGCGCGCCGCTCGCACGAATGGAAGCGCGCATCACGTTCGAGGCGATGCTCGAGCGGTTCCCGCGGCTGCGTCTCAAAGATCCCGCGATGAAACCAGTCTACAAAGGATCGTATTTTCTTCGCGGCCTCGAATCGCTGCCATTGGCGATCGATTGAACCCCGAGTGATTGAAATCCCATGACTGATCCGGCCGTCAATCTCGAGCTGAATCCCGCACCTCTGCCCGAGGACGCGGATCGCAAAAGCGTCCGCATCGGGTTCCTCGGCCGGACGCCGCCGTTCACCAAGCGGCAGCGCCGCGTGTTCTGGATCGCCTCGACCGCGGGATTTTTCGATCAATACGACCGCGCGCTGCTGAGTCTCGCGCTCAAGCAAATCCAGGCGGGGCTCAAGATCGCTGAATCGCATCTCGGCGCAATGCTCTCGATAGTCCGGCTCGGCTACCTGCTCTCCCTGCTGATGACGCCCTTCGCCGACGTCTTCGGCCGCCGCCGCCTGCTGCTCTACACCATCTTCGGCTACACGATTTTCACTGCGCTTATCGCGATCGCACCGAACGAGCGCACCTTCGTCGCATTCGAAATGATCGCGCGCGCATTCGCCGGCGCCGAAGCGGCGATCGCGATGGTCATTGTGGCGGAGGAAGTCGACGCTGCGCATCGCGGATGGGCTATTGGCCTGCTCAGCGCCGTATCCAACGTCGGTTACGGCCTGGCCGCGATCGTGTTCGCGTTCATCAACACGATTCCTTACGGCTGGCGCGGGCTGTACGCGATCGCGCTGCTGCCCCTGATACTGATCATTCCGCTGCGCCGCTCGTTGCCTGAAAGCGCGCGCTTCGAAAAAGAAAAACTCGAAGGGCTGCGGCCGGTGAAAATCTGGGAGCCGGTCGCCCAGTTGTACAGCGCCTATCCCGGACGGCTGATGATGATGTTGTCGATCGCGTTCCTGGGCTCGATGGGCGGCAACGCGGCCGGTTTTCTGTTTCCGAAGTTTCTGCAGGAAGCGCATCACTGGTCGCCGGGCCAGGTGTCGACGCTGGTCGTGATTGGCGGAGCGCTCGGAATCATGGGCTCGATCTTCGCCGGCCGCCTGAGCGATCGCTACGGTCGGCGGGTCATGGGTGCCGTGTTCCTGTTCCTGTCGCCGCTCATGACAATCTGGATGTACACGGCGCCGGGCTGGTTGGTTGTCCCGGCCTGGATACTGGAAACATTTTTCGACATCGCGTCCGGCACCATCCTCGCTGCATACAGCGCGGAGTTGTTCCCGACCTCGTACCGCTCGACCGCCGGCAGCGCGCTCGCAGTGGCCGGCACCACCGGCGGCGCGCTTGGCCTCTTCTTCGAGAGCGTGCTGTACAACTTCACCGGATCGCAGGCGCGCGCAGTCTGCTACCTGACCGTCTTCTGGATAATCTCACCGGCGATCATGTGGTTCCTGCCCGAGACTTCGGGACGCGAGCTCGAGGAAATTTCGCCCGAAGCGAACGTGACCTGATTTCGCGCGACTGCTCGACGCGCTAGATTCTCGGCGCATGACAGAAGATTCGGCTCGCCGCATGCGCGTCCGCTCGCGCCCCTTTGCCTTGGTCGTCGTGCTGTTCGCGTTGCTCGGATGCACGCGCAGTGGTCCATGCGTCGCGATCGTCGCACCTGACGGCACGACGCGAGCGACGGTTGCGATCGAAGTGGCAAACACGACCGAGCAGCGCGAGCGCGGCCTGATGTTTCGCAAGCATCTCGACGACGACGCGGGCATGATCTTCGTCTTCCCCGATTCGCAGCCGCGGGATTTCTGGATGCACAATACCGAGATTCCGCTCGACATGATGTTCGCCGACTCGTCGTTCCGGATAACCGGAATCGTCGCCGACGCGAAGCCCGAAACCGACACGCTGCGCGGCGTCGACGACCCCTCGCAGTTCGTGCTCGAAGTAAACGGCGGCTTCTGCGCCAAGCACCAAATCAAACCCGGCGACCATTTCAACTTCCAGAACTTCTTCCCCCACGCGTCGGAGTAGCGACCGCTTTAACCGGCCGCCAACATGCGGTATCTATCTTCCCGGTGGCGCGCGACGGCGCCTTTTTGTTTGCCGTCTAATCCTGCGCCGAGCTGACAAATGGGCCTTAAAGAAAATCTCGAACGACTTCAGCAACTCACGCGCGAGGCCGAGGCCGCCGGCGGCGCCGATCGCGTCAAGAAGCAGCGCGCACAGGGGCGCATGACCGCGCGCGAGCGCGTCGAGGCGCTGCTCGACCGCGGCTCGTTCGTCGAGATCGACAAGTTCAAGACGCATCGAATCACCGACTTCGACATGGCCGAGAAAAAAATTCCCGGCGACGGCGTCGTGACCGGCTACGGCACCATCGACGGCCGCCAGGTCTGCATCTTCAGCCACGATTTCACCGTCTTCGGCGGCAGCCTGTCGGGCGCCTTCGCCGAGAAGGTCTGCAAGGTGATGGACCTCGCCGTGAAAACGGGATGCCCGGTAATCGGCCTCAACGACGGCAGCGGCGCGCGAATCCAGGAAGGCGTCGTCTCGCTCGCCGGCTACGCCGATATTTTTCTGCGCAACGTGTTGGCGTCCGGCGTCATCCCGCAAATTTCCGTCATCATGGGACCGTGCGCCGGCGGCGCCGTGTATTCGCCGGCGATAACCGACTTCATCGTGATGGTGCGCGACACCTCGTACATGTTCCTCACCGGCCCCGACGTGATCCGGGCCGCCACCCACGAGGAAGTCACGATGGAGGAGCTGGGCGGCGCCGATACGCACAGCCAGAAGTCGGGAGTGTGCCATCTCGAGGCCGACGACGACGCCGGCGCGCTCGCGATGATCCGCGAACTGATCTCGTACATGCCGTCGAACAACGTCGAGGATCCGCCATTTGTCGCGAGCGGTGACGATCCCGCGCGCACCGACGCCACGCTCGACTCGATCGTGCCGGAGAGTCCCAACAAGCCCTACGACATGGGCGATATCATCCGGCGCGTCGTCGACGACGGCCATTTCTTCGAGGTGCAGAAGGACTACGCGCAAAACATTCTGATCGGCTTCGCGCGGATGGGCGGATTCTCGATTGGCGTCGTCGCCAATCAGCCGGCATTCCTCGCCGGATCGATCGATATCGACTCGTCGGTGAAAGCGGCGCGCTTCGTGCGCTTCTGCGACGCCTTCAATATTCCGCTGGTCACCTTCGTCGACGTGCCCGGCTTCCTGCCCGGCACCCAGCAGGAGTTCGCCGGCATCATTCGGCACGGCGCGAAACTGCTCTACGCGTTCTGCGAGGCGACGGTGCCGAAGGTGACGGTGATCACGCGCAAGGCTTACGGCGGCGCCTACGACGTCATGTCGTCGAAAAATATCCGCGGCGATTTCAACTTCGCGTATCCGAGCGCTGAGATTGCCGTGATGGGCCCCGAGCAGGCGATCAACATCGTTTTCCGCAACGAGCTCGCCAACGCGAAGGACGCGGTGGTCGAGCGCAAACGGCTGGCAGAAGACTATCGCGAGAAATTCGCGAATCCCTTCAAGGCCGCTGAGCTCGGCTATATAGATGAAGTGATCATGCCGCGCGACACGCGCCCGAAATTGATCGGCGCGTTGAAAGCGCTCGTGAACAAGCGCGAGAAAAATCCCCCGCGCAAACACGGCAACATCCCACTTTGAGAAGCGCTCCGCATTTCCGCATCGGTTAGCCCGCGCACTGTGAATTCAGTATAGAATTTGAGCAAGGAATATCGATGTTCAAGCGGATTCTAATCGCCAACCGCGGCGAAATCGCAGTGCGGATCATCCGCGCATGCCGCGAGCTGGGAATCGAATCGGTCGCCGTCTACTCCGACGCCGATCGCGCCGCGCTGCATGTGCGCGAAGCCGACCATGCGTACCCGGTCGGCCCTGCGCCGGCGGCAGAGAGCTATCTCAACACGGCGAAAATTCTCGAAGCGGCGAAGCTCGCCAAGGCCGACGCCGTTCATCCCGGTTACGGCTTCTTCTCCGAGCGCGCCGCATTCGCCCGCGCCGTGCAGCAGGCCGGCCTCACCTGGATCGGTCCGCCGCCCGATGCGATCGAACAGATGGGCGACAAAGTAGCCGCGCGCAAGCTGATGGCAGCCGCTGGAGTTCCTGTCGTGCCCGGCTCGCCGGGAACACTGGAGACCGAAGAGCAGGTCGCCGCGATCGCGAAAGAGATCGGCTTCCCGATCATGGTCAAAGCGGCCGCCGGCGGCGGCGGCAAAGGTCTCCGCTTCGTCGAGAACGACAAGGACCTCGCGTCGGTAGTCCGCACGGTCGCGAGCGAGGCCAAGTCGTCATTCGGCGACGGCCGCTTCTACGTCGAAAAATTTCTCAAACAGCCGCGCCATATCGAAGTGCAGGTGCTCGCCGATTCGCATGGCAACACCGTCCATGTCTTCGAGCGCGAATGTTCGATTCAGCGCCGCCATCAGAAGGTCGTCGAGGAATCGCCGTCGCCGTTCATCACGGCCAAGATGCGCACCGAGATGGGCGAGGTCGCGGTGCGCGCGGCCAAAGCGGTGAACTACGTCAGCGCCGGCACTATCGAGTTCCTGGTCGATGCCGACCGCAACTTTTATTTCCTCGAGATGAATACGCGCATCCAGGTCGAGCATCCGGTGACCGAGCTGGTGACCGGCGTCGATCTCGTGCGCACCCAGATCGAAATCGCCGCGGGCGCCAAACTGCCGTTCAAGCAAAAGGACCTGGCGCAGCGCGGATGGGCGATCGAGTGCCGAATCTACGCGGAAGATCCGGCGGCGGGCTTCGTCCCCGCGCCGGGAAAAATCGACACCTGCGATTTCCCGACGGTCCCGGCGTGCGCAACGATGCGGGAGTTTATGCGGGCGCCGAGGTGCCGGTCTTTTACGACCCGATGATCTCCAAGCTGGCGGTGTGGGGCGCCAATCGCAATGAGGCGATCGACCGCATGCGCCGCGCGCTCGGCGAATTCGTCATTTCGGGAGAGCTTCGCACCAATCTCGATTTCCACCGCTGGATCATGACGCATCCGAGGTTTCTCAAAGGCGACTTCGACACCAATTTCATCAAAGAAGAGTATCATCCGAATCAAAACGGCGCCGCGCCGAGCGGTGCGGAGCTCGCAGCGATTTTTCTCGCGGCAATCGCCGCGCAGAAGAACGCCAATCACAGCAACGGCGCCAGCGCGCAGCCTGTTCCTGCGCCGAGCGCGTCCGCATGGCGCATGTTCGGCCGCCTCGACATGCTGCGGCGCTAACGAGAACTTTCTGCGATGCGCTACCTGGCAATTCTCGACGGTCAAGAACACGAAATAGAGATTGAAGAGCTCGCCGCCGACTCGTTCTCAATTCGTTTCGGCAAAGATAGTTTCGAAGCCGACTTGCGCCGCGTCGGCCCCGTATCTTTTTCCGTGATCGTCAATAATCGTTCTTTCGATTTCGACGTGGCGCGTGACGGCGAAGAAACCGTGGTCGCGTCACGCACCGGCTCGACGCGCCTGACCGTCGCCGACGCTGCCCGACGAACAGCGCGCGCAGCCGGCAAGCGCCGCGAAGTCAGCGGCCGCGTGGAAATCAAATCCGCGATGCCCGGACGCGTGGTCAACCTGCTGGTCGCAGTCGGAGACGAAGTGAAAGCGGGCCAGGGAATTGTCGTCGTCGAAGCGATGAAGATGGAAAATGAAGTCAAAGCGCCCAAAGCCGGCAAGGTGGTGGAAGTGAAGGTGGCGGCGGGACAGGCGGTCGAGAAGGGCCAACTGATGATTGTTATCGAGTAGGACACGATGGCTGAAGACGATCGCAAAATCGAATCCGCCCGCAAGAATTGGGAGGAACGCAAACTCAATCCCGCGCTGAAGCGTGGGCCCGAGCGCAAGCCGAAGTTCGTCACCAGCTCGGGTATCGAAGTCAAACGCGCGTACGATCCCGACGATTTGAACGGCCAGGACTTCGTCGACGACCTCGGCTTTCCCGGCGAGTATCCGTTCACGCGCGGCGTGCAGCCCACGATGTATCGCGGACGGCTGTGGACGATGCGCCAGTACGCAGGCTTCGGCAGCGCCGAGGAATCGAACCGCAGGTACCGCTACCTTTTCGATCAGGGCCAGACCGGCCTCTCGGTCGCGTTCGATCTGCCGACGCAGATGGGCCGCGATTCGGATCATCCGCTGGCCGACGGCGAGGTCGGACGCGTCGGCGTGCCGATTTGCTCGCTCGCTGACATGGAGACGCTGCTCGCCGAACTACCGCTCGACAAGATTTCGACCTCGATGACGATCAACGCGACCGCGTCAATCCTGCTGGCGCTTTACCTGGTGACGGCAGAGCGTCGCGGCGTCAGTTGGAGCAAGGTCAACGGCACCATCCAGAACGACGTGCTGAAGGAATACGTGGCGCGCGGCACCTACATCTACCCGCCGCGCGGCTCGATGCGCATCATCACCGACATCTTCAGTTTCGCGACCAAGGAAGTTCCGAACTGGAACACGATCTCGATCTCCGGCTATCACATCCGCGAGGCCGGCTCGACCGCGGCGCAGGAACTCGCGTTCACGATCGCCGACGGCATCGCATACGTTGACGCCGCGCTGAAAGCGGGCTTGGAAATCGACGCGTTCGCGAGCCGCCTGTCGTTCTTCTTCAACGTGCACAACAACTTCTTCGAAGAGGTCGCGAAATTCCGCGCGGCGCGCCGGCTGTGGGCGAAAATAATGAAGGAGCGCTTCGGCGCCAAGGACGAGCGCTCGATGATGATGCGCTTTCATGCGCAGACCGCCGGCTCGACCCTCACCGCGCAGCAGGTGGACAACAACGTCGTGCGCGTGACGATGCAGGCGCTGGCCGCCGTGCTCGGCGGAGCGCAATCGCTGCACACCAACTCCAAGGATGAGGCGCTCGCGCTGCCGACCGAATCGTCGGTGCTGCTCGCGCTGCGCACGCAGCAGTTGATCGCGCACGAGTCGGACGTGGCGGACACGATCGATCCGCTCGGCGGCTCTTACTACGTCGAGCGGCTGACGGACGAATTGGAAAAGAAAGCCGTCGAGTATCTTTCGAAGATCGACGACTTCGGCGGTGCGGTCGCGGCAATCGAGCGCGGCTACATGCAGCGCGAAATTCAGAACGCGGCATTCATCTACCAGCGCGAGATTGAAACGAAGCAGCGAATCATCGTCGGGGTCAACGAGTTTACCGCGGGCGGCGAACCGCCGGGAGATATTCTGCGGGTCAAGCCGGAGCTCGAGCAGAAGCAGAAGGCGAGCGTCGCGCGCGTGCGTGCGGAACGCAACGCGGAGACGGCGGCCAAAGCGCTCGCGCGAGTCGAGGCGGCGGCGCGCGACGGCAACAATCTGATGCCGCCGATCGTCGATGCGATTCGCGGATGGTGCACGCTGGGGGAAATCTCGGACGCGATGCGCAAAGTCTTCGGCGAGTATTCGCCGGTGAATACCGTATAGCGTTGGCCCGTCGGATTCATATAAAAGAAAACGGCATCGGAGCGGGGCGAGCGGAGAGAAAATAGATGGGGCCAATCCCGAAGGGGACATTTCTAACCAAGGGCGTCGGGCGGCATCGCGAGAAGCTCACTTCGTTCGAGCTGGCGCTGCGTTCCGCGGGAATCGCCGAGTTCAATCTCGTGCGCGTCAAATCGATTTTCCCGCCCAACTGCAAGCTGCTCAGCCAGCAGGAAGGACTGAAGTACCTGACGCCGGGGCAGATCGTTTTCGCCGTCATGAGCGACAATGCGACCAACGAACCGCATCGCCTGATCGCGTCGTCGGTGGGAGTCGCGCTGCCCAGCAATCCTGCCCAGTACGGCTACCTGTCGGAGCATCACAGCACGGGCGAGACCGATCAGAAGGCGGGCGACTACGCCGAGGATCTGGCCGCGATGATGCTCGCGACGATCCTTGGCGTCGATTTCGATCCGAATCTCAGCTACGACGAGCGCAAGGATCTGTGGCGCATGTCGGACAAGATCGTCACGACGCGCAACGTGACGCAGTCGGCGATTGGCGATCGCGACGGGCTGTGGTCGTCGGTCGTAGCCGCGGCCGTGTTCGTCGACATTCCCAACGGCAAGTAGTTTGTGCGGCGCGAGCCGGGCCGGTACGCTCTAACCATGGCTACAGAAATTCTCTACTGCTCGGCTTGAGGCTATCAGCCACGCGCGGCCAGTCTGGCCGCCTCATTGAAATCGACCTTCGGCGAAAAGGCCGACATCACCGCTGGCAAGTCCGGTCAATTCGACGTGATCGTGAACGGGCGCCTGGTCTTCTCGAAATCGAGCACCGGCCGATTCCCGGTTGACGGCGAAGTCGAAGAGATCTTCGCGGCGCTGAAAGAAGGCCGCGAGCCGGCGCCGGTCGAAGATAAGAAACCGGCAGGATTCGTCAATCGCGTGCTCGGAAAGCTCCGGCACTAGACGAATCCGCTACGGATGCACGTCGAGGAATTCCTTGAAGCCGCTCTTGTCGTGCGGCCCGAGGATCGCCATCTCGAGAATTCCCATCCCTTCGCGCGATCCCATTTTCGCCTGGCACACCGCCTGGATGTGCTGATGCATCAGGTCGCGCTCATTGACGTCGGCGATTTTGAACGACTCGTAAGTTGAGGCGTCGGGGCCGACGTACATGCCGTGCCCCCACTTCGGATGAAAATAGCCGATGCCCTGCATATAAAAGTTGTACAGCGGCTTCAACTCGATGCGGCTCTCGCCGGCGCGCGGTGAACGTAAAATAATTTCGGCGCTTTTGGCGTGGCGCGTCCCGGACGCATAGTTGATGTTGAAATCGACTCCCGTCGCGAGATCGAGCGGCGCGCCGACCTCAGCGCGCGTGACGGCGCCGAACTGGTGCCAGCGCGAGCCGTCGGCGTTTTCGTTGCAGTCGCAATGCGTGCAGACGTCCTCGAAATTGGTCGGCGACCACAACCAGTAGAATTGAGCCATCGCAGCGGCCCCCGGAACTCCCGCCGGATCCTGCGGCCCGATTCCGCGCACGCCCCACGAGCGATCGCGCGAACCCCACACTCGCGACGGCTTCGCCTCGTAAGTCTTGCCGGCGACCGTCAGGCTGCCGCTGTAACCGCCGTGCTGGGTGAAGCGCGTCAGGTCCATGACGAGGCGAGGACCGGCGCGGCGCGAAAAGCGCGGCTCCTCGATCGCGTCGGCACGAGCTTCGAACATCAGATCGGCTTTGATGGTCTCGTGATCGACGCGCAGGCGCATCGATCGCATCGGCCGCACTATCTCGATTGAGATTGGTCCGACCCGCGTGTCCATCCGCTCGGCTCCGAGCACCCGCGACGCGCGCACGCTATGCTGCACGCCGCCGGCGATAACGCTGAACGCGCAATCGATGATGCCGACGTTCGGATAAATTCCCATCGCAGCGGCGAAATAGGGTTCGCCCTCGCGAAAATAGCCGTTGAAGAAAAATCGATCGTAAAAGTTGCGGTCGCTGGTGAAAACCTGCTGCACCGGCTCCGGCGTTTGATGAATCGGATAGTCGTCGCCCTGCGTAATCATCGTTTGTCTCCTGGCGCGAAGTGATCAGGTCGAAAAAAGTTTGTGGAGGTCGGCCGGTGCGAGCCTGAGGCCGACGTAAAACGGGCCGAACTTCGCGTACGCCGCGCTCGCTTCGTCGAAGCGCATCTCGTAAACGAGTTTCTTGAACACGAGCGGATCGTCGGCGAAAAGATCGACGCCCCATTCCCAATCGTCGAAGCCGATCGAGCCCGAAATAATCTGCGTCACTTCGCCGGCGAAGCGCCGCCCGACCATGCCATGGTCGTGCATCAGGCGCTGACGATCCTCGATCGGCAGTCGATACCAGTTGTCGGCGCCGTCGCGCTTCTTGTCCATCGGATAGAAGCACAAGAAAGGCCGCGCGGGAATTTTCGGAAAAAGCCGCGGCGAAATCTTCTCGCGTTGCCGGGCGAGCTCCGACTCGATTTCAGATTTCCACTGCGGCGAGTGCGGCCCGACGCTGCTCTCGGCGAGCTTGCGATAGAGCGCGACCGTCGCCTCGTAGAGCCCGATTTCGATCACCGACAGATAAGACGTAGTCGGTTCGAGGTAGTCGCTGAGTGCGAGCCCGGCGACGGCAAGCTCGGCGTGGCCAAGTTCCTCGAAGCTGCGGCGAAAGTGGACGATCATCAGATCGCCCTTGTGGCCCAGTGCCGAAAAGAGCGCGCTCTCGCCGTCCTCGCGCCGAGCCATCTCGGCGAACAGCTTCGACGCCTCCATGATAGCGGCGTCGCGTTTCACCAAATCGAGCGCGCGGAATTCGCGGCGCCGCAGCCGGAACATCTGATGGAGAATGCTGTAGCCCTCGAGCGTGAGAGGCGCGGCGGGAAAATCGCCGGGAATCTTCGGGCGGTCCTTTGCGCGATTCTGCTCTGCGCGGTCGTGCTCATGGCAGCAATTCTAGACGCTACGCAGCCGGTTGTCTTGCGCGTGCGCGAACGCGCGCACGAGCCGACTAGCGCTTCCGCTATCGCGGGATTCGAGGCCCAGTGCGCGTGAACATACGAAGCGAGAACATTTCCGATGCGATAGCCTTCTGCAAACGGCGCGCCGCCCCATCGCGGCGCGACACTGTAGACGCGATCGATCCGATGGGCGCCATCGACACCCTCCAGCGTCGAGTAGCGAAACTGATGGCCGCGAAATTGCGCGTGCGCGGGTCCGATAATCGAGTCTGCTCGCGTCTCGACCTCGACATAGCCGAGCGCCTGCAGCCTGTCCGACATCACTGCGACACCGGGAATGATCGCCGCCATCGGCCACAGCGCGCCATCGAGCGTGCGAATGCCGTCGGTCAGGTACATCAAGCCCCCGCATTCAGCGTAAATCACGCCGTCGCGAGCCGCGAAGTTGCGAATCGCCGCGAGCATCGTCTCGTTGGCAGATAGTTCGCGCGCGAACGCCTCGGGATATCCGCCGCCAAAGTAGAGTCCATCGACTTCGGGCAATTTGCGATCGCGAATCGGCGAGAAGTTGACGATCTCCGCGCCGAGCGAGCGCAGTCGGTTTAAATTGTCCTCATAGTAGAAATGAAACGCATCATCGTATGCGACGCCGATTCGGCATCGCGGTTTTGCAGCCACGTCAATATTCGGGTTGGTCGCGATTTCGATTGCGGGCGCGGAGCGCGCAAGCTGGAGAATCGCGTCGAGATCGAGCCACTCGGCGGCAAGCCGGCTCCAGCCGTCGATCAATCGTTGCGGCACGTTCGATTCGTCGGCCATCAGCAGGCCGAGGTGGCGCTCGGGAAACGCGAGATTGGCGCTGGTGGGGAATCCACCGACGATTGGAATTTCGGGCCGTGCGGCGCGCAGTAGATCGAGATGCCCGCGCGAGCCGACGCGGTTGCAGATCATTCCAGCTACGCGAACGGTGGGATCGAAGCGCGCAAATCCGGCGGCCACTGCCGCAATCGTGCGCGCAACTCCCGACGCATCAGTGACCAGGACGACCGGCGCGTCGAGCCACTTCGCAATCTGGGCGGTCGAGCCTTCGTCGCCGGTCGGCGTCGCCGAATCGAACAGACCCATCATGCCCTCGATCACCGCGATGTCGGCGCCGGCCGCCGCGCGCGCAAAAGTCGCGGCTACCGCGTCGCGATTCATCATCCAGCCGTCGAGGTTGTGCGAGCGAACGCCGGCGGCGCGCTCGTGATAGGTGGGATCGAGATAGTCAGGGCCGCACTTGAACGGCGCGACCTTGAGCCCGCGTGCGCGCATCGCACCCATAATCGCGACGGCAGCCGTAGTCTTGCCCACGCCGCTGCCAGTCGCCGCGATGACGACGCGAGGAATTTTGCCCGAGGGAACCATCGCGACTGGCAATACTACTACAACGCGATCAGGCCAACCTTATGCGCGCGCCTTGCAGGAGTGCGGGATCAAGCGTCGTCGCGATGCCTGAACTTGCGAGGACGACTTCGAACGGCGATTGACCGCGCTCGCGGATCAACTGCGCCAGCGGTCCATCTTCAGTTTTCGACGCGAGCAATTGCACTTCGTTCGGGCCGATCGCGAAGCTGACGCCCGCGGCTTCGAGGTCGGGGCGATTGACGGGCGCGCCCGGGCGTCCGAGCACGCGCGCATAGTAGCGGCTGGTCGTGCCGGGATCGTCGACGGCGATCGCGAGCGTGCGAATTCCAGTCGCGCCGTTGCGATGCGACCGCTCTCGCGGCACGCGCTCGTCGCGCGGAGTCTCGTCCTTGATGAGAAACGGCACCTGGCCGTTGAAGGGAGGCGCAGGAGTCGCCAGCACCCAACTGAGGTGATAACCGTCGGGACGATCGCGCGTGAGCGGACTAGGCTTCCCGAATCTGGCGCCCGCGCGGCGCATCGACTCGACGTCCGCCGCAAGATCGTCGGTCGCCATACAAAAGTCGACAAGGCCGCTGCCCTTCTCGAGCGCAAGCTGCCACGGATGACCGGTGTTCGGTTTGAGAAACGCGATCAGTTCGAGATAGCTGCCGTCGGCGAACGCGATCAACGCGTTGTGAGTGCCGATCGGATGTTTCCCGCCGCGAACGACTGTGAATCCCGCCCGAGTGTAACTCGCAATTGCAGACTCGAGATCGTTAACCACGATCGCAACGTGGTCGACACTGGTGAACATGCAGTCCGAATACTAGAAACTCGCTCGAGCGGGCAAGCGATACTCCGGGCTGTCGGCGGATCGAGTCTCGATCGGCAACAGGATTCGCGGCGAGCTCACCTGAACGCGGCGGGCGTAACGAGCGCCGAGATCGAACCATTCCAAACCTGGCAGGCGCGCGATCGATCTGTCCACGGCGGCAAGACGCTCGACGCCGCTCTCGCCTGGAAACAGGAACGCGCACACGCGGCGCATCGAGGGATCGCCGCGCACGGTCACGCCGACCGGCGTCCAGAAGTTTCGCACGAGAAATGCGGTCAGCCGCTGCGCCGCGGGTGCGCGAAGCCGGCGCCGAGCCTGGTTGAAATAGAAAGCAAAGTGGCGGCGTTCATCCTTGATGATTCGTTCGAGAATCGCCGTGAGCAGCGGACGTTGGCTGTCAGAGCGATCGCGCGCGAAATCGGTGCGGGCGATCAGAGCCTGGTAACCCGTCAGCGTCGAGATTTCGTTGATCGCGCCGAAGGTCATGTGCACGGCGGGAAAATGACGCGAAACGCGCGACAGAACCGCGATGCCGGGCCGGATTATGTGGTCGGCGAGACTGGTTTTGCTGCGCAGATCGGCAAAGCGCTGATCGTCGATCGCAACTCCCTGGGTCGCGAGAAAACGCCGCAGCAACAGCGAATGAAAAAATTCCTCGTAGGCCCAGCACGACAGAAATGCGGTGACTTCGTTGTCGCGCACTACGCGCGTCGACAGCAAGTCGCGCAGGTAGACGATCGTGTGCGACTCGATATCCATCATGTAGGCAATCGTGAAGAGGGCGTCGTCGCTGAGCCGCGGCTGCGGTGCGGTCCAATCGAAAATTTCCGGCTTGGTTGCGCCGCAGACGCGCAGGTAACGGTCGAGGTCGAATGCGGTTTCGTTCGGGTTCATACCCGAGATACGAACGCGCGGGCGAGTCGGATTGCGCTTCGCTAGCGGCGGGCGAAATCGCCCTTCAGGTACATCGCGCCGGTCGGCTTGTCGACTCCGCCCAATGGTTCGAGCGTAACTGCGCTGGCGAGGACGACCTCTCCCGGCGGCGGCAGATCGAGCGAAACGATCGTCGCGCCCTGATTCGCCGGCTCAAACAATCCCGCCTTCAGCGGCCCCTGCTTTTCGCCAATCCACCAGACCTCGTACTCCTTGTCATCGGGCGTCGGCGGGAGACCGCTGACCTCCAGCATCGCAGTACCTTGAGAATGGCTGAACGCGACGGTGCCGCTGGCGGACGGAGATGCTGCAAGACCGGACAGGCGGACTACTCGCGCATCGGGGCTGACACTGGCAAGGGTCAGGTCGGTGGTCTGCGCGACTTTGGCCTGCAGCGCGGCGAGTTGATCGCCGGTGGTCTCGACGTTGCGCTGCAGCAGAATGACTTTCGCCGTGAGCGCCGTGATCTCATCCGAAGTGTCGGTAGTAATCGTGCGCACCCGCGAATTGTAGAAGACCGCGCTGACGGCGATCGCGACGACCGCTGCCACGGCCGCCGAACCGAGCATCGCAAAGCCGCTCCGGCGTGAGGGTTGCCGCACTGCCCGATCCTCGACGCGCCGCGCCGCGCGATCCGACGTCCGCGGATCGTCGGCGAGACGGGCTTGCAGCCGGCTCCAGATTCTCTGCGATGAATCCTCGGCGCCGCTATCTTCGACGATCGCAAGCCCCGCGAGCGCCTCGCTGAACGACGCGAGCTCGCGCTCGCATTCGTCGCATCCCGCCGCCAGGTGCTCGTCGACCGCGCGCGCTTCGTCGCCCTCGAGCCGCGAGAGTGCCTTGAGCGGGATCAGCTCTTTGATTTGCGCGTGGTCCATTGGTCCCTACTCGACGCTCCCTCGGAGCGCGTCTCGCAGCCTGATCAAGCCGCTGCGCATCCTGCTCTTCACAGTGCCGAGCGGGATGCTGGTGCGCTCGGCGATCTCGGATTGCGACAGATCGGAAAAGTACGCCAGCCGCAGCAAGTCGCGTTCGCCGTCGTTGAGGGTCGCCAGCGCAGTCTCGACTTGCTTGCGGCGCTCGGCGCGGTGAATTTCATTGGATGGATCGATGGCGACCGCGGTCTCGGTGGCATCTTCGCCGCGAGGCTTGCGTGCGTTGCGCGCGCGCAGCCGATCGATCGCGCGGCTGCGCACCGTCATCATGATCCACGCGCCGACCGACCCGCGGCTGCGGTCGAAGCGCGACGCCTCGCGCCAGAGCTGCCACAGGACGTCCGCCGCGACTTCTTCGGCGTCGCCCTGGTCGCGCAGGATTCTGTCCGCCACTGCGCTGAGCGCGCGCCCATAGCGATGATTCAATGTGGCCAAGGCATCCTGATCGCCGGCGGCCATGGCAGACACAAGTGCTTCATCTGAAATCCGATTGTCTGCCGCCATCGCCACCAGGCTTCTACTCTAAGTACGTCGCGCGAAGGACGCCGGATTGACGCGCCTATCCGAGCGCACCGGACGCAACCAATTCGGTGATTCGCGTTTCGTCGTAGCCGAGGATGCTTTCGAGCACGTGCTGATTGTCCTGGCCAAGGCTCGGAGCGGCGCGGCGAACGGCCGCGGGGGTTCGCGAGAGTTTCGCGCGCGGACCTTCGACCGTGAATTTGCCGAGGGTTGAATGTTCGACCGCGACGAAGTGGCCGCGATGCGCAAACTGCGGATCGGCGTACGCATCCGCACTGTTCTGCACCTGGTGCGCAGGGACGCCGCGCGCCTGAAGGCGAGCTTCGATTTCTCCGCGATCGATCGAGCGGCTCCAGGCCGCGATCGACGCATCGATCGCCTCGCGATGCTCGCGACGTCCCGCCGCGGACGCATAGCGCGAGTCGCGCGCGAGCGCTTCACTTCCCATCGCGGCGCACAGACTGCGCCAATCGTCATCGTTGCGGCACACAATCGCGACCCACTGGTCCTCGCCCGCGGCCGGGTAAACGCCATGCGGCGCGAACTGCGCATCGGAATTTCCGACGCGCCCCTGGACCCGTCCATTCACCGTGTAGTCGAGAATCGCCGGGCCGAGAAAGTGAATCGCGCATTCAGCCTGCGATTGATCGATGTATTGCCCCTCGCCGGTGCGGCGACGATGGTCGAGCGCCGCTAGAATCGCCATCGCGGAAAAACGCGGCGACACGTAGTCCGTGTACGCGCCGAACAAGCCGGCGGGCGGACGGTCGGGCCATCCGGTGAGATTGTGAAATCCCGAAATCGCCGCTGCCATGTTGCCGAAGCCCGCGAGCTTCGCCAGCGGTCCCGACTGCCCCATCAGGCACGAGCTCAGCATGATGAGCTGCGGGTTGACCTTGCGCAGCGATTCGTAGTCGAAACCCCACGCGCGCATCGCCTTGGGAGAGAAGGACTCCGTGACGACGTCAGCCCATCGCACGAGATCGTGCACCACCGCGCGCGACGCTGCGTTGCCGAGGTCAAGCGAGATTCCAAACTTGCCGGCGTTGCAATTGCCGAACAGGCCCGAGCTGTCCGGCCCGAGCTGGTTGTTGAAAAATGGCTGGAGCGTGCGCGCCGTATCGATTCGCGTCGGCGACTCGATTCGTACGACGGTCGCGCCGTAGTCTGCGAGAATCCGCGTCGACGCCGGCCCCGCCATCACCCACATGAAATCGCAAATCTTCACGTCCTTGAGCGGCAGGTCGTGCGCCATCAGATCACTCCCGCTCGCGCCAGTTCTGCGATCGCGTTTTCGCTCAAGCCGAGTTCGTCGCGGTAGATTTCGGAATTATGCTCGCCGATCGTTGGCGGCCGGCGTTGATATTCGATCGGCGTCGCGCTGAATTTCGCGAACGGTCCGGGGTAGCGGAACGATTCGCCCAGTTCCGGATGCGCGACGCTCTGGAAGTAGCCGCGCGATTCGAATTGCGGGCTTTCGACTACTTCCGCGACAGTAGTGACCGGTGTGATCAGAAATCCGTGCTCGAGTGCCAGCGCGAGCAACTCAGCCTTGGTGTGGCTGCGCGTGAAATTTCTTACGACTTCCTTGACCCGCTCGAATTCCGCAAGCGGCTCCGCGCCGCTGAACAGCTGCTCGCCGTATGCGATCCAATTTTTATCGCGCGTAGCCTCATCGCAAAAACCTCGCTCGCAGATGAAGCGCATGAGTTTGGCCGTGAAGACGCCGAGCGCCGAGCCGAAGAGAAACCCGAGCGCGATGTAACCGTCTTTGGCGGGAAAAACCAGCGGAAGGTCGAATCCCCCGAATTTTACGCCGCCTGAAATCCGCCGCGCTTCAGGCGAACCGAGCGGCGCCGCAAGAATATACGCCTGCGTCGCTAGCGCGACCGATTGCTGCGCCGCCACGTCGATATGCTGCCCAAGGCCCGAGCGCATTCGCTCATGATGCGCCGCGAGCGCCGCAACTGCCGCGTCCGCCGATGCGTGCAGGTAAGCCTGCGGAACTCCGAGGCGCACGGGCGGGCGATCGGCGTCGCCGGCCAGAATCAGCGGCCCGCCAGCCGCCATGATGATCAGATCGCTGTCGGCGTAACTCGCCTTCGGGCCGTCCTGTCCGAACGGCGTGATCGAAACGTAGATGAGGGCAGGATTGATTTTCGCAAGATCGTCGAAGCCGAGATGGTGGCGCGCCATGTGGCCGGGGTTGTCCGACTCGATAAAAAAATCCGCACGCTCGACGAGGCGAAGCAGCAGCTCGCGGCCGGCGTCGCGCTCGATGTCGAGCGTGATTGCGCGCTTGTTGCGATTGTACGCCCACCAGTACAGCGACCGGTCCGGATGCGGCGCGTCGTTGTAAAAAGGCCCGATCGCGCGCGCTGCGCTTCCGCCCGGCGGCTCGATCTTGACGACGTCCGCGCCCATGTCGCCGAGCATCTGGCCACATAAAAGACCGCGCTCGGTGGTCAGATCGAGCACGCGATAAGGAGTGAGCATCGCCATCGGATTCAGCGCCGCCCAATCCTTACTGGAGGACGGTCGCGCGTCAACGGGAGATGCGATGCCGCCCGGCGCCGAATTCGCCGCCGATGAGAGGCGCGTCGTCGAATCGCACGACGGCGGTGACGCCGTCCGGAATCACGATCTCGCCGCCGCCTTCGCGATCCAGTTTCACTTCGATGAGCCCGTGCGGCGTCGGCACGCGTCCTTCGAGATGCCTGAGCTTACCGAACCGCGGCGAGATTTCCGTGCGCGCGTAGCCCGGCGCAGCCGGCCTCACGCCCAGCACCCAGGTCGTCAAATCGTAGGTCGGGGTCGCCGACCATGCGTGACATCGGCTCCCAGTGCCGGCGCGCGCGTCCCAGTATTCCTCGAAGGCAGTGTCGCCGCGCTCGATTTGCGGCCACCATTTCATGCATCGCGCAGGGATCAGATCGCGCCGCCCCGCGCGCACGATCGCGTCGTGAACGAGATGCGAAAAAAATGGCTGCGCCGCAACCACGTTCTGCTCGACGTCGAACTTCATGTGCTCGGCAGGATCCATCCGCTGCTTACGGTACGCACCCATGTTGTCGGATATCGTCGGCGTGACTGCTACGCGCGCCTCGTCGAGCACGTAAGCGAGCATCCGCGGCCATCGCTCCGGCGGCGCGCATCCAGCCACGATCGCGGCGGCATTGGTCTGCTGACTGACTCTTCGACGCGGGCCCTTGCGATCGGCGGCATCAACGTACACGCCCGCCGCCTCGTCCCACAGCAACTCGAACGCGCGCCGCGTCCGCTCGGCGCCTGCGCGAGCTTCGGCTGCCGTGCGGGAATCCGCCATTACGGTCTCTGCGAGCGACGCGTAGTCGTCGAGCGCCGCCGCGTACAGCGCATCGAGCACGCCGGTTACTTCCGCTCGCTCGGTCATCGCCCAATCGATAAACACCCAGCCGGGCATTGCGCGAATCAATCCATCGGGCGCGCGATAACGCTCGAAGGCCGACACGACGCCGCCCGCCGTCGGCATCAGTTCGCGGACGGTCGCCGCATCTCCGGAATATTCGAAGTAGCGCGCGAGCGCGCGAATCCAATGCAGCGAGTAATCGGGAATGGTCGTCGACGAAATCGAGAAATCGCACGTCGCCGCCATCGCGAGCAGGCCGTCGCCGCGCCGCGAATGCGCGCAGATTCGCAGATGGCGTCGCACCAGCCGCCAATCGGTGTTGGTCACGTAGGTCAACAGCGCGTGGATGTACGAATCGCCGAGCCACGCGCGCTGCTCGCGGCCGGGACAGTCGATGAAAGCGTCGGTCGAGCAGAGTTCCAGCGTCCGCGCGCCAACCCGCCAGATTTTGTTGAGCGCCGGATCGTCGCATTCGAAGTATGCTTCGTCGCCGCGCGGATAGCGCCGCTCGTTTGCGCCCGCCGATTCGATCTGCGCGCCGCCGCGCGCGACGATCGACAGGTAGCGGAATCCCACCGCCTCGAACGACTCGACGCGCTCCGCCTCGCCGCCGCGCAGGATGTAGCGCATCGCAAATTGGCGCGGCTGCGTCTCCGCGCTGCCGTCGGCGCGAACGTCCTCGCCGCAGTACACATCGACGGTTGATCCCGCCGGCCCGCGCACGACCGTCCACGGCGTCGCGAGCGTGATCATTCCCGCATCGAAATTGACGATCGTGTCGGGACCGCTGTCGCCCTGATCCGCCGTCGGATACGCGCCGCGCGGGTCGTCGCTGACGAGCGCCGCGACTCCACGGCGCGACAGCTCTTGCAGCGCGATCGGAATCGAAGTGAGCGGTGCGATCTCATCGGGCTCGGGCGCCGTGAAAGGCTCGACCGGGATTCGCGTGCGATTCTGCGCAAGTGTGCCGGCCGACAATTCGATCGCAGGCAGCCAGCCGGAATCATCGAATGACGCCTCGTTCCATCCCGCGGGAATTTCCGCACCGTCGAGGATTTCGATTGGCGGCACCGGCAGCGCCGCGGTCCGAATCACATCCTGCCGATACGGTGCCGCGCGACCTTTCCACGTCGCGTCCGAAGTCACGCCGATAGCCGGCGCTTCAAACGCGAACGATCCGAAACCAAGCAGAAAGCTCGGCGCCGCCGGCCTCCACCACGGCCCCGGCAATCCGTAATAGCGCACCAGCGCCGCAATCGCGTTGCGACCCGCGTGAAGATACGGCGCGAGATCGACCTCCGTCCACGCCAGCCGCTCGGGTATCGAACGCGCCGGTCCGCGTGCGACTTCGACGCCGTTGACGAACAGCACGAAGCGCGAGTCAGCCGTCACCCGCGCCGGAACCGACGCCGGCACCGCGTCGAGTTGAACGGTGCGTCGCAGGTAACAGAATCGATTCCAGGTTTCCTTGGGCGGAATCCCGGCCGCACCGATCTGCGCAACGGGCAACGGCGCCGGGCCCGTCCAGATCCAGCGCGCGTCCCACGTGATCGGCCACTTCGATCCAGCCATCTCGAATCCTCAATCCGGCGGCGGCGCGTCCTTGCTCGGCAGCGTCACTGCCTGCGGCGGCGCGCCCGACGGCCCGACCCATTCCGGCAAAGTACTCAGTCCGCCGAGATGCACGGTCGGCGTCTCTTTTTCCGCGTCTTCGGGATTGTTCTCCCCGCTCATCTCGTCCTGGTAGTGCTGCGCGATCTCCTTCTTCACTTCGTCGGGCTCTTCGTTCGGCTGCATCCCCTGGCTGTGCTCCCATCCCGCGCGGCTCTTGGCGTCCATCTTGAGCCAGATCTGGTTGGCCTGCGCGATATTGCCGTGATTCATCGCGTCGACAAATTTCTGCTGCTGCGTTTCCTGATGCCAGCATCCAGCGAGCGCGATTGCGCACGCGGCAACTGACAGCGCGAGGAATTTTCGTCCCATCGGCACCCTAAAATGTCACCACGCTGCGAATCGATTTGCCTTCGTGCATCAGCGCAAACGCGTCGTTGATTTTTTCGATCGGCATCACATGCGTGATCAGATCGTCGATATTGATTCTGCCTTCCATGTACCAATCGACGATTTTCGGAACGTCGCGCCGTCCGCGCGCACCGCCAAAGGCTGTGCCCTTCCACGTCCTGCCCGTCACCAGTTGAAACGGCCGCGTCGAAATCTCCTGCCCCGCGCCCGCGACTCCGATAATCACGCTGGTGCCCCATCCACGCTGACAGCATTCGAGCGCCTGGCGCATCAGCTTGACGTTGCCGACGCACTCGAACGAAAAATCCGCGCCGCCGCGCGTCAGGTTCACGAGATGCGGCACCAGGTCGCCCTCGACCTCGGCAGGATTCACGAAATGCGTGAGGCCGAACTTCTCCGCTATCGCCTTGCGCGCCGGATTAAGATCGACGCCCACGATCATCGCTGCGCCCGCCATCCGCGCCCCCTGCACGACGTTGAGCCCGATCCCGCCGAGCCCAAACACCACCACCCGGTCGCCAGCCTGCACCTTCGCGGTGTTCAGCACGGCGCCGATTCCGGTCGTGACGCCGCATCCGATGTAACAAATCTTTTCGAACGGCGCGTCCTCGCGAACCTTCGCCAGTGCAATCTCCGGCACCACGGTAAAATTCGCGAACGTCGAGGTTCCCATGTAGTGATGAATCGGCTTGCCGCCGCGCGCGAATCTGCTGGTGCCGTCGGGCATCACGCCGCGCCCCTGCGTCTCGCGAATCGCAGTACACAAATTGGTTTTTCCTGAGAGACACGACGGGCAGTTGCGGCATTCCGGAATGTAGAGCGGGATAACATGGTCGCCGCGCTTGAGCGTCGTCACTCCCGCCCCGGTCTCAACCACGACTCCCGCGCCCTCATGCCCCAGGATTGCCGGGAACAGCCCTTCCGGATCGGCACCCGACAAAGTGTAGGCGTCCGTGTGACAAACGCCGGTGGCCTTGATTTCGACCAGCACCTCGCCAGCCTTCGGCCCTTCAAGGTCAACGCTGGCGATCTCAAGCGCCTCGCCAGCCTTGTTCGCGATTGCAGCTTTGACTTTCACAATCCCCGCCCCGTCCAAATATAATACGCCAGCCACAGCCGCCGCGACCGCCCCCGAATGCGCGCTTGATGGCGATCGCGATTAAATGGTGGAATGGTGCCAAGTAGACAAGATTGAAGCTGAACCCTCCATTTCGCGCCGAGCACATCGGCAGCTTGCTCCGTCCGCGCCAGTTGAAGGATGCGTTCGGCGCGCGCAGCCGTGGCGATCTCGGCGAGGCTGACTATCTCGAGATCCTCGAGCGATTCATCGTCGACGCTATCCGCCTGCAGGAAGACGCCGGCCTGCAATCGATCACCGACGGCGAGTTCCGCCGCGTCGCGTGGTCAACCGGTTTCGTCAGCGCGCTCGACGGACTTGATACCCGTCAATCGATTTTCGAATTTCGCGACGAAGCCGGCAACTCGCAGCACTGGGACACCTGCTTTGCAATCGGACCGCTGAGCCGGCCGCGCGCAATCGCGCTCGGCGAATTCGAGTTCGTCCGGCGCAACACCAGCCGCACGCCCAAGGTCACGATGCCGGCGCCGAGCTTCCTGCATTTCTTCCGCCTCGGTGATTGCGCCGATCCGAAAGTCTACCCGGTGCTCGATCAATTCTGGGCCGATCTGATCCAAATCTATCAGCATGAGCTGGCCGATCTCGCGCGTGCCGGCGCAACCTTCGTCCAATTCGACGAGGTGCCGCAAGCGATGCTGTGCGACGAAAACGTCCGCGCCAGGGTCCGCCAGCACGGCGAAGACCCTGAGCGTCTGCTCGGATTGTACATCGACGCCGTCAACCGCATCCTGGTCGATCGGCCGCCGGACATGACGATCGGGATGCATCTGTGCCGCGGTAATCTGCGCGGGCGATGGATGGCCGCCGGCGGCTACGACGCGATCGCCGATCGCCTGTTCAACGAGCTGAACGTCGACGGCTTCTTCCTCGAGTACGATTCGCCGCGCGCCGGCGATTTCTCACCGCTGCGCCTGATGCCCAAAGACAAGTTCGTGCGTCTCGGGCTCATCAGCACCAAGACTGCCGCGCTGGAAGACAAAGAAGCCGTCAAGCGGCGCATCGACGAGGCCGCGACCTTCGTGCCGCTCGAGAATCTCGGCATCTCGCCGCAATGCGGTTTCGCCAGCACCGTCGGCGGCAACCCGCTGTCGATCGAAGATGAAAAAGCCAAGCTGAGCCTGGTCGTCGAAGTGGCCCGCGAAGTCTGGAGCTGAAATCAGGAGACCCGTAATGGCAGAGAATCCTTCTCCAGATCAAGTGATCGCAGCGTTGCTCGAAGGCAAATCGCGTCGCGAGATCATGGTGATCATAGCGCGGCTCGAACACGGCGCCGCCGGCATTTATCAATCGCTGGCGGCGAATGAGCGCAATGCAAAGGCGCGCGCTGCGTTGCTCGCCGGGGCAGAGCGCGAAGAGCAGAACTCGGTGCTGCTCAAGACGCTGACCGCCGTCAAGGACAAGTGCGAGAAGTGCGGCAGGGCGCTCGCGCCTCCGGCGCCCGCGCAGTGCTGCTCGTTTCAATGCACCTTTTGTCCCGACTGCGCGAACGAAATGAAGCACGTGTGTCCAAATTGTTCGGGCGAGCTGACAGCGCGCAGCATCTGAGGCTGAAGGATATTCAATGCGAGTAATCGGCACAGTCAAGGAAATCTGGCGATACCCGGTGAAGTCGATGGCCGGCGAGCGCATGCAGCGGGCGAACGTCGGTGCGCTGGGAATCTACGGCGACCGCGGTTGGGCGATTCGCGACGAAAAGGCCGGTGAGATTCGCGGCGCCCGCAAGCTGCCTGCCTTGCTGCACTGCGTCGCCAAGTATCTGCGCGAGCCGTCGGAGCACGATGTGCCGCCCGCGCAAATCACGATGCCCGACGGCACTACCTTCCGCTCCGACTCCGCCGAAGCCGCTGAAAAGCTCTCCGCGCTGCTCGGGCGCAGCGTCACGATCTGGCCAAAACAGCCGCCAACCGAGCGCGACTTCCTCCGGCGCGGCAAGCCCGACAATCCCGACATGACCGCCGAACTGCGCGAAGTCTTCGGCCGCCTGGAAAGCGAGCCGCCGCCCGACCTCTCGACGCTGCCCGCGCAGATTCTCAAATTCACTTCGCCGTTCGGCACATTCTTCGACGCGTTTCCATTCCACGTGCTCACGACCGCGTCGTTGAGCGCGCTCGCCGGCATCAATCCCGGGGCGGATTTCGACTCGCGCCGGTTCCGTCCCAACGTGCTGATCGAAACGGAAAGCGGCATCGAAGGATTGGTCGAGGCCGAATGGTCGGGGCGCACCATTCGAATCGGCGCCACGCGCATCAAGCTCGAGGTGCCGACCGTGCGATGCGTGATACCGACGCTCGATCAACCCCAGTTGAAAAAAGATCCGTCGGTGCTGCGAACGATCGTGCGCAACGCGGCGCAGTATCTCGGCGCCTACGCGACTATCGCAAACGCCGGCATGATCGCGCTCGGCGATGAAGTCGCGCTCGAGTAGCTCCGATACTCAGACCGTGATCGTATTTCCGTTGAAGCCGGTGAAGGTGAAGCCTGTGTAGTTCTCGTTGTACAGGTGCGCCTGGTCTCTCAGCAGACTTATCGCGACCGCTTCGCCTAGCAGCATTGCCTGCTGTATGTCCTGGCGCCAGTGGATTCCCGCAGCGCATCGGCCGAATCCTACGTTCGACGCCAGCTTGTTGAGTTCTCCACCCACCGTCATCTGACCCGCGTCAGAGCCCGTGTAGGGCACCGTCGTCAGGCCGTCGAAAGTAGTAGTCAGAGGGTTGGGAATCACGAAGTCCTCATCGAAAAACCATTTGAGCACCGTCACCGCGGCACCTGAGGCGGTGGCATGACCTGAAGGATAGGACGGATGCAACGGACATCCCTCGGGATAGGACATCGGAATGAAATAGTTGCCATTGCGCGCGAACACCGCCGCAGCCGCCTTCGAGTTCAGAACGCTGCTGTCGAGCGGGTAGTTCTTCTGACCGGTTATGGTGAAGTGCACGAGGCCGGCGGTTTCTTCGGGACGCGCCATCCGATGCACGAACCACTTCTGCATCCATGCGTTCTTCAGCGCGCGCGTGATCACTTCGGCAATCAGCACTTCGACCATCGGGAAGCCGAAGGTGATGAACCCGCTCTCCGACTTGAGCGTCGGCGGGTAGGGATTGCCCGAATTCAAGGGCGCTTTCATCTTCATCAACATCAGCACCGCGCACAGATACTCCTGGAAGAGCACGTCATTGTGCACGTACTCGGCGAGGTCGCGGCCGCTGCGGACATAGCGCAACTCCGGGTCAGGATTTTCACTTTGAAGCGGAGACGGCGCGCCGTTTTGTACATTCAGCCACAACGCGAGGTTGGTCACGAAGTCACCGGGAAGTGTCGTCATGTAGCCTTGAAACGGGATCACGCCGATTTGGAACGGCTGGAGGAAGAACTGCGAGACGTAGGGTCCGATCACGTCGCCGGCCGTGAAGCCGCGAAACAGGCATTGCGGCGTGACGCTGCCGCCGATTCGCGGACCTACGAAAGACGAGAGGCCGCCCAACTCCGAGCATGCGGCGGCGACCGTCGGGTCAGTGTCGTATTCGGAAAATGAGACGTCGCGCGTCAGCGCCTGCCAGTACTGCTCGATCATCTGCGCAGCCAAGCCAGGACTGGTGAGAGTGTTGAAGGGCGGAATCGAGTTTTGCGACGGATCGTAAGTCTCGAGGTCGTAGGCCAGCCCCGCCTGGGGATCGACCAACGGCTCCGTGCCTCCGAGCGTCAACGCGTCGAAGTCGGCACGCTTCCCCGTTTTTACCGCAGCCAGGTAACTTGCATAGACCGATGGAGTGATTTCGCCGAACGAGTTGTGCGGGAAGCCCTTGGTGAAATTCGCGATTCCGGACGGGTACTTCGCCTCGTCGCCATTGTTGGGATGACCCGGGGATGGAACCTGGAGATCGTCCGCCGCCGCGGCGAGACGTTTGCCGAATGCCTGCGGCGGACGAGCGTTCAGATTGAGCGGGCCGGAGCCGGGTTGCGAGAGGACGTCGGGCATCCGATGACTCGCTGCCCTTGCGCCAATCGCCGCTAACGGAATCGTCGCACTCGCGGCACCGATTCCCTTAAGGAAAGCGCGCCGGCTGTGCGCGCGAGTCGCCGTCGGTTGCTTGTCGGAAATATCTTTGGCCATCCGAATCCCCCGGTTGCGGCAGAGAACTTGCCGCGCGAGCGTACCGCAGCTCGGGGCAAGCTGTACAGCTTGTAGCAGCCGGTCCGTTAAGCGTGAAGTTCTTGAAAGAACGGATTAAGTGCTAACTTGCTTGCCTTTTCGTCCGGTCGCAACTAGGGCAGACGACGAAAGACCCTTCAGCAGAGACGAGACGAGCCAGTCGAAGCTTTTGTCGACGTCGAGCGGGATGCCGAAGCCGCCGGCGATTTCGAGCGCGGCAAAACCGTGCACCGCGCTGCGCATCGCGCGGATGGCGTGGATGCCCTCGCGCCGATCCAGTCCGTAGCCGCTGAGCACAGACAGTAAGGTCTCGACGATATGGCCGGCGGCAGCTTCGACGGCAGGATCGTTTTTGGGCGCGGCGACCATTGTCGCAGCGTAAGTCCCGGGATGACGTTTGACGAAAGCGCGATAGGCCACCGCCAGTGCGCGCACGGCGTCGTCGCGCGATTTGCCGATGGTCGCGCGAGTGAGAGCGGTATTGAGCTCGCGCATAACGAGGAGTTTGAGCTCGCGGCGCAAGGCTTCGAGGCCGCCGACGTGATTGTAAAGCGAGGGCGAACGGACGCGCAGTTTCCCGGCGACGCGCGCCAGCGTCAGCGCGTCCCAGCCCTCGTCGTCGGCGATTTTCGCGGCCGCGCGAACGACCGCATCGCGGTCAATTCCGACGCGCTTCGCCATCCTGCGCCTCGTTGATGAACTCGATCACTGCGGGCGCGACGATATCGGGATACTCGACGTGTGGATAATGCCCGGCGCCATCGACCATCAGCTTCTTGCCGCGAAGATGCGTCGCGACCCAGTCGGCTTCGGCGGCGGGATCGCTGAAGTCGGAGTCCTTCGTGCCCATCACGACCAGCACCGGCGCGTGGACGTTGGGAATGCGCGCCTCGCACGGCGCTTGCGACGCGAAGATCAGCGCCTTGGTGGCCTCGATGCGTCCGGGCTGCTTGAGATTCGCGACCAGCGCAGCTCGATAGGAATCGAGGTCGGCAGGCGGCGCAGTTTTGTAGAGCGAGCCGTAGTACATCGACCAGAATGACGGTCCCCACGGCCGCAGCATCGCGACTTTGAGAAACGCCAGCAGAAATGACGAGGTCGGAATCTGGCGCGTGAACGGATCGATCATCACGATGCCGGCGACTTGATCGGGAACTTCGGCGGCGGCCCATACTGCGGAGCCACCGGCCATCGAATTGCCGATGATGAACGCTTTGCGGGCACCGAGATGACGAATCATCGCGACGATGTCGGCGCCGACGATTGCGGGCGAGTATTCGGGCCAATCGACGCTCGACTCTCCATGGCCTGGAAGGTCCATCGTGACGACGCGGAAACCGGCGGCTGCCAGTTTGGGGGCGAGCAGGCGATATTGCTGGCGCATGTCGCCGAGGCCGGGGACGCAGATGACGAGGGGGCCGGTGCCGCCGGTGTCGTCGTAGGCGATTTGTCCGTCGGGCAGTTTGAGGAACTGCGTCGAGCGAGTTGCGGGCGCCTGATCGGCGCGCGCTGGAACGGTGGCTGCGATTGTCAGCATGGCTACGGCTCCCACGATTAAATTAGATGTCTTGCTAATCCTCATAGGCATCTAACTAATCTAATTAGTCTCGCTATGCAAGCGGTAACGGATGCCGATTCGTGCGAGCGTTACTCAGGAAATGGAGCTGTCGGGATTGCCGAGTCTTACGTCGAGCTCATAAGCCATGCGGCGTCCGCCACCGGAGCTGGTGTAAACGCCTGACACCGGGGGCAGGTCGTTGTAGTCCCTGCCGACTGCGAGCCGGATGTGGCGAATCATCGTGCGCGTCCGATGAGTAGGATCGAAGCCGGTCCATCCGGTGCCGGGCAGCAACGCCTCGATCCATGCGTGGCTGGCCAGTTCGGGCGGCGGCGAGTTGGGCTTGCGATGAGGATCGGGAGCGAGATAGCCGGAGACGTAGCGCGCGGGAATTCCCGCAAGGCGCAGCAGGCCGATGCTGAGATGCGCGAAATCCTGACAGACGCCGCCGCCGGTGGTGAGAATGTCGTCGACGGTCGAGTGCACGTTGGTAGTGCCGCCGTCATAGCCGAACTGATTGCGCACGTAGACGGTCATGCGCTCGGTGTACGCCGTGATGTCCTCGGACCACTGCGGACGCACCGACCAGAAAAATCTTCGCAAGCGATCGCTGAACGGCACGTAGCGGCTCGCGCTCAGAAATTGGCCGTACGCTTTCGTCCGGGCCGCATCGTCGGTCAGATAGTCGCGAAACGTGATCCGCGCCGAAGGTTGAGGCGGCAGCACCAAGCGGTCGACCACCGACGACGAGCTGATGACCAGCTCGGTGTGCGGCGGCTGGATATCGATCGAATGCGTGAGGTTCCCGAAAGAGTCCAGGTACTCGGTAATTTCGGCGGCCGGAGTTACCTCGAGCCTGAACGCGACGCGCCGCTGATCCGCTGCATCGATGGGCGTAAGGCGTACATCGTTGTGCGAATGAGAAGCGGGCTGTTCGTAAACGTAGCGCGTGACGTGTTTGATGCTGAATCGCATACGACCGAAGTCATCCCCACTATAGCTGTGCCTCGGCAGTGGCGGCAACGTGGTCTTTGCGGCGGTCAGCGCGGCGCTTTCGCGCGGCGGGCTCATCATGCTTTAGATACAGTTCGGGCGCAGAGTTCGGCGCGCTGAAAAAGAGACGAGAGCAATATGATCCCGAACAGTCTTCTGATCGCCAACCGCGGCGAGATAGCGATTCGCATCATCCGCGCGGCCGCCGAAATGGGCATCCGCACCGTCGCGATTTTTCCCGACGACGACGCCGCTTCGCTGCACACTCGCAAAGCCGACGAAGCGCGGCGCCTGAACGGCGCGGGCGCAGCCGCGTACCTCGACGGCGAACAGATTATCGCGCTCGCCAGGGACGCGGGATGCGACGCGATTCATCCCGGCTACGGCTTTCTGAGCGAGAACGCCGGCTTCGCACGGCGATGCGCCAGTGAAGGAATCACCTTTGTCGGCCCGCGCGCCGAGATGCTCGAACTATTCGGCGACAAGGTGCAGGCGCGAGCGCTGGCCGAGCGATGCGGCATACCGATCCTGCGCGGCACTTCGGGCGCGACGAGTCTCGATGAGGCTCAAAGATTTTTTTCGTCACTGGGCGACGGCGCCTCGATAATGATCAAAGCGGTCGCCGGGGGCGGGGGTCGCGGGATGCGCGCAGTCTCGCGGGTCGAGGAAATCGAGGAGGCGTACAAGCGCTGCCAGTCGGAGGCGCGCGCGTCATTCGGCAACAGCGACGTGTACGTCGAGCAGTTGATGCCGCGCGCGCGTCATATCGAAGTGCAGATCATCGGCGACGGCTCGGGCGACGTCAGCCATCTGTGGGAGCGCGAATGCAGCATACAGCGCCGCAATCAGAAGATCGTGGAGATTGCGCCGAGCCCGGGGCTCGCGCCGGCGATGCGCGATCGGCTGACGGCGGCGGCGGTGCGGATGGCGAAGGAAGTGCGTTACGACAACCTCGGCACGTTCGAGTTCCTGGTCAACGCCGATACGTCGGCCAAGACCGACGAGGCGGGTTTCGCGTTCATCGAAGCCAACCCGCGCCTCCAGGTCGAGCACACGGTTACCGAAGAAGTGACGGGCATCGATCTCGTCGCGCTGCAGATTCAGCTGGCGGGTGGCCGCTCGCTCGCGGATCTAAAGATGCAGCAGGCGGACATTCCGAAGCCGCGCGGGTTCGCGATGCAGGTGCGAATCAACATGGAATCGATGCGCGCAGACGGCAGCGCGAAACCGGCGGGCGGGACTATCACCGCGTTCGAGGCGCCGTCGGGACCGCGCGTGCGGACCGATTCGTTCGCCTACGCGGGATACACGACGAGCCCCAGCTTCGATTCGCTGCTCGCCAAGCTGATTGCGCACTCGCACTCGTCGGACTTCGCGGACGTGGTGACTAAAACGTATCGCGCGCTGTGCGAATTCAGAATCGAGGGCGTGCCGACGAATATCGGATTCCTGCAGAGCCTGCTGCAGCATCCCGAGTTCATCGCGAATCGGGTGTACACGCGCTTCGTCGAGGACAATATCGCGGCGCTGGTGGCAGAATCTGGACATCGACGGCTATTCTTTGATCGCACGGCGCCGGCTCCCAGAGCGGATGCAGACCGCGCTGGTGGGCGGCGCGCGGGCGCAAAGATCGACGCGAGCGATCCGCTGGCCGTGCTCCATCACGGGAAATCGGAGAGCAATGCGCCGTCGCCGATTGCCGCGACTACCACCGTCGTAACGCCGCAAGTACACGACATCACGGCGCCTGAAAACACGGTGGCGATCGAGGCGCCGATGCAGGGCACGATCGTTTCCGTCGACGTCAGCGAAGGCGACCGCGTGCATCGCGGGCAGCAACTGTTCGTGATGGAAGCGATGAAGATGGAACACGTCATCGCGGCCGACAAAAGCGGAATCGTGCGGCGCATCACAGTTGCCAAGGGCGACGCGATCTTCGAAGGGCATCCGCTGGCCTTTATCGAGGAGGCCGAGGTCGAGACGACGCAAAGTGCGGAGGCCAGCGAGGTGAATCTGGATCGCGTGCGTCCCGATCTTGCGGAAGTGGTCGAGCGGCATGGGCTTGGACTCGACGCCGCGCGACCCGAGGCGGTCGCGCGCCGGCGCAAAACCGGGCAGCGCACGACTCGGGAAAATATCGACGACCTGTGCGATCCCGGCACCTTCGTCGAGTACGGCGCGCTGGTGATCGCAGCGCAGCGGCGGCGGCGCACGATCGAGGACCTGGTCAAGAACACGCCGGCGGACGGAATGGTCGCGGGCATCGGACGCGTCAACGGCGACCTGTTCCAGGAATCCAAAGCGCAATGCATCCTGATGTCGTACGACTACACGGTGCTGGCCGGCACGCAGGGACAACAGAACCATCGCAAGAAAGATCGCATGTTCGAAATCGCCGAGAAGTCGCGCCTGCCGGTTGTGTTCTTCACCGAGGGCGGCGGCGGACGCCCCGGCGATACCGACGGACTGGGCGTCGCGGGCCTCGACTGCATGGCATTCAACTACTGGGGCAAGCTGAGCGGGCTGGTGCCGCTGGTGGGTATCAACTCGGGCAGGTGTTTCGCCGGCAACGCAGCATTGCTGGGATGCTGCGATGTAGTAATCGCGACCAAGGGATCGAATATCGGAATGGGCGGGCCCGCGATGATTGAAGGCGGCGGACTAGGTATATTCCGGCCGGAAGAAGTAGGGCCGATGGATGTGCAAGTAGCTAATGGCGTAGTAGACATTCCGGTCGCCGACGAAGCCGAAGCAGTACAGGTTGCGAAGAAGTACCTATCGTACTTTCAGGGAGATGTTCGCGACTGGCTATGCGCCGATCAGCGTGCTGCTGCGCACCATCATTCCCGAAAATAGACTTCGCATTTACGATGTGCGCGCGGTGATCGAGACGCTCGCGGACACCGGCTCGGTGCTGGAGGTGCGGCGACACTTCGGTCCCGGCATGGTGACCTCGTTGATCAGGATCGAAGGACGTCCCGTCGGATTGATCGCCAACAATCCCGTGCACCTCGCGGGAGCGATCGACAGCAACGGCGCCGACAAGGCCGCGCGCTTCATGCAGCTGTGCGACGCCTTCGACATCCCGCTGCTGTTCCTGTGCGACACTCCCGGCATCATGGTCGGCCCGGAGGTCGAGAAGACTGCGCTCGTGCGGCACGCGTCGCGGATGTTCGTCACCGGCGCGAACGTCAGCGTGCCGGTGTTTACGATCATACTGCGCAAGGGCTACGGCCTGGGCGCGCAGGCGATGGCGGGTGGAAGTTTCAAGGCGCCGATTTTCACCGTGGCGTGGCCGACGGGCGAGTTCGGCGGCATGGGATTGGAAGGTGCGGTGAAGCTGGGCTACCGCAACGAGCTGGCCGCCGTCGAGGATCCCGAGAAGCGCAAAGAAATGTTCGACGAGATGGTCGAGCGGATGTATCGGCACGGAAAGGCGGTGAACACCGCGTCGCACTTCGAGATCGACGACGTCATCGATCCGCTCGACTCGCGCAAGTGGATCGTCGCCGGCCTGCGCTCGACGCCGTCGAACGCGCCGCGCATCGGCAAGAAGCGGCCGAACATCGATACCTGGTGAGAGTTCGGAGTTGAGTGTGACCGACGAAGAATCAAAACCTGTGGCGCAAAGCACGCCTGATCCAGCGCCCAGCGTGTCGCCAGCCGCGCCGCCGTCGTGGGAAGCCACAGGATCGGCGAGGTGCTGTTGCGACGAACTACTGATTGTCGGAGCGCTCTGGGTGCTCGTGATGATCGGCCTGTTCCTGACCAACGTCAGTCATCTCCACGCGCGCTACTACTGGAGCGCGATGTTTCCGGTCTTCGGCATCCTGAGCCTCTGGCACGAACTAAAGCGGCCGCGCAGCGATCCCACACCGGTGTGGAGGCTAATCCTCGTGCAGGCGCTTCACTGGCTCGGACCGATCGTTGCGGTGCAGATAATTTTTCTGCAACTCGCGCGCGGGCAAATGGACGCTGACGCCGTTGCACTGGTGACGCTGGTGATTCTCGCGGTGACCTGCTTCCTGGCAGGCGTGCATATGGACCGCGCCTTCTATTGGGTCAGCGTCGCGCTGGTGTTCGCCGCCGTAATCGGAACCGAAATCGAAGCGTATATCTGGGCGCTCTTGGCGATCGCGATCGTCGCTCTGGCGATAGCGGTGTTCGCTGCTACTGCGCTGCGCCGCCGGACGGAAACTGCGCGTGCCGGGAGCTGACGACGCGCCGGTCGCTCGAAACGGGCGCGTCGAATTAGCAGGCACGATTGGCGCGTTCCTCGCCTACCTCGCTCTATCGATTCTGTTTTACGGCCGCGACCTGATTTTCCGGATGACCGAGCTCAACGCGGGCAATCGCTTCGGTCCGCAGATTTACGTGTGGTGTTTCGAGTGGTGGCCGTTTGCGATCGCGCACGGCCTCAGCGCTTTCGAACCACGCATCATGTGGGCGCCCGAAGGGATGAACCTGGCGTGGGGCGCGACCAGCGTGCCGCTGCTCAGCCTGGTCGCGGCGCCGATCACGATGCGGTTCGGACCGATCGTCTCGTTCAATCTCGCCAACCTGCTGATGCCGGCATTGACCGCCACCAGCGCCTTCGTGCTGACGCGCCGAATTGTCGGGCGCACCTGGCCCGCGATGCTCGGCGGATTCATCTACGGCTTCTCGGCGTACATGGCCGGCCATCAGTCGGGCGGGCATCTGAATTTGACCGCGGCGTTCCTCGTGCCGATCGTCGTGTATCTCGCTCTTCTCCGGCTCGATGAAGCGATCGGCCGCGCGGGATTCGTGGTCGCACTCGCGGCGGCGCTGGTCTGCCAGTTTCTGATCGGCCAGGAAATCTTCGCAACGATCGTGATGTTCGGCGCTATCGCGCTGGCGCTGGCCTGGCTGATGATTCCCGGCGATGCCGATCGCATTCGCAGTCTCGCGATACTGTGCGCGCTCGCGCTGGGCGCGGCGGCCGTCGCGCTGACGCCTTATTTGTATCGCGTCGTCATGGCGAGCGGATTCTCATCGCATCCGGTGTGGAATACGACGGCGCAGGGAACCGACTTGCTCGAGTTGTTGATCCCAACCGGCACAATGATGTTGGGGACGCTCGCGCCGCTCGCCGCGATCGGCGGCCGCTACTCGCATGGGCCGGTCGAACCCGGCGCGTACCTCGGCTTGCCGATACTGCTCGTCGTGCTCTGGTTCTTTAAATCGCGATGGCATCGCGCCGACGCGCGCTTTCTCGCAGTGATGCTCGCGATCGTTTACGTGATGTCGTACGGCTCGCGACTCCACGTCGCCGGTCACGAGCTGTTCGGCATGCCGTGGAAGCTGTTGTCGCGGATGCCGTTGATCGACAGCGCGTTTCCCGCCCGCTTCTCCCTCTACGTTTATCTGATCGTTGCGCTGGTCGCGGCGCAGTGGATCTCGGAGTGGCGCGCAGGTCACGCTCTGAAAGCCGTCGCAGTCGCGTTGATCGTGCTGTTCACAATTCCCAATCTGCATGGCTCGCGATGGGTTCATGAACTCGACACGCCCGAATTTTTCCGCTCGGGCACCTACCGCAATCAAATTGCGCCGGGCGCAACGATTCTCGTGCTGCCATTACGGAGAGAGCGGAAATTCGATGTACTGGCAGGCCGAGACCGGGATGTATTTTGCGATGGCCGAAGGACATTTCCCGACGCCGCAATCGTTTCTCGCGTGGCCGATCGTCGGCTCATTCCTGGACGGCAGCAAAATCCCTGACGAGTCGGATCAACTCAACGCGTTTCTCGCTTCGCACGGCGTAACCGCCGTGCTGTTCAGGCAGGACGATCCGTCGGCGGCCGCGTGGCGCGCGATGCTCGAGGCGAGCGGCGCCAACGTGCAAGCGATCGACGACGTCGTGTTCGCACGCCCCGACGCCGCCGCGCTCGAGCGGCTGCGCAACGCAACCGGCCTCGAGATGGAGTGCAAGCTCGACGACGCTCGATTCGCCGCGCTGCTAGACGCGGCAGATCGATATGTCGCGTCGGGGCAGCCTGCAGCCGCACTCTCTCCGTTTCGCGCGCAACAGCTCGGTTTGCTGCCGCCCGGGTGGGTGCGCAGCGACGAGGGCCCGTCCTCGTCGGAAGGTCTGTTTCTGGCGCCGTGGAACCACGACCGTGTCGGCGTCGGCGTGCGCGCCTCCTATGCATGCGTTCAGCGAATGGTCGCGAATTTTGGCGCCGACGCCGCCGAGACCTACTTCCCGTATCCCCGCCCGCTCGAGTCCGCGCCGTCGGGCAACCTCTTCCAGCGCAGATTCGTGATGGTCTTCTCGCGCGAGGCGCTCGCGAAAGCGGCCACCGCCGTACGCGCAGCTTCGGCCACGCAGCCGCACTGAAAATGCGTCCGTCGCAACAGCGCATTGTCATGACATAGATTGTTCGGCGAAGCGCAAAGCGGGAGGACTCGATCGATGCTCACAAAGATCCGTCGCAACGTCGTGGCGGGAATCCTGACGTTCATTCCGATCTGGATCACCTTTTGGGTGATCAGCTTCCTGGTCGGAGTGCTGGTCGCGCTCGGCAGCCCGTTGGTCAGTTGGTGCGTATCGTCGCTGGGGATTCATTCGCCGACTCTCGCCGAGGGCCGCTCCGCCCAGTGGTTTCAAGGCACGGTCTCGGTGGCCATCGTCCTCGCCGGACTTTACCTGCTCGGTGAAATTGCGACCGCGGTCGCAGGACGACGATTGCTGGCCGCGTTCGACTACCTGATGGCGAAAATTCCGGTCGTTCAATCCATCTACGGCGCGGCGCGGCAACTCGTCACCAGCTTTCAGACCAAGCCCGGCGGCTCTCAGCGCGTCGTGTTGATCGAATTTCCGTCGAACGAAATGAAGACCATCGGGCTCGTGACGAGGATTTTCAACGACGCCGACACCGGCGAGGAAATCGCCGCCGTCTACGTCCCCACCACGCCCAATCCCACCTCGGGCTACATGGAGTTGGTGCCGGTCAGCCGGCTTATCATGATGGATTGGACAATCAACGAAGCAATGACGTTCATCATGTCGGGTGGCGCCGCTGCCCCACCCAAGCTGAACTATTCCAAGAGCGCTCGAGCTTCAGCTACGTAGACCGATCGCAATGCGTCCGCTTTCCGCGGCGAAGATCAAGCAAAAGCAGAGAACCGTGTAAGTACTGCCTTCCCGCTTCCGAACAGTTGCACCGGTCCTTATTGTAAAATTTTCCGGTATGAGACTTGCTCGACAATACAGAGGATTGGTTCGTCAAGTTCGGAATACCTACGAGAGGTGAAGAAATGAAACGTTTAGCAACTCTGATTGTCGCCGCTGCGCTGCCGGTCGCGTTCGCTGCTCCTACATTCGCGCAGGACGGAAGGACGCTCGGTACTGTAGTTACAGGAAACACAACCATCGAATTCAAGGCCGCTGACTCGAGCGATATCGATCTGCAAAAGCTGCAAACCTGGAGCTCCTTTGCGAGCGAGCACCCGAATATCGCCCGTCAGCTCGCTTACAACCCCGCGCTGGTCAATGACGACGGCTACGCGAATAAGCATCCCGAGCTCGCGTCGTTCTTTTCGGCGCATCCGGATATCCGCGAAGCGATGGCCGAGAATCCCGGTAACTACAACGCGATTCCGCCGCGTCCCGGCGAATAGCAGCGCATCTCAATCAGGCGCGCCGTCAGCTCACTTCGGCTAACCGGCCGTTTGTGTTCTCGTCAGCACGCGCGAAACTTTCGCATGCCGAACGAGACGCACTAGACTGACAGGTGCTGATCGAGGATGAAGAAAAACATGAACCGTATATCAACTCTGCTTATTGCCGTCGCCCTGCCTGTCGCGTTCGCCGCTCCCGCATTCGCGCAGGACGGAAAGACTCTCGGTACCGTCGAAAGTGGAAACACGACGACCGTATTCAAGGCTGCCGATAGGCGCGATATCGACACGCATAAGCTGGCGACCTGGAACGCCTTTGCGAGCGAGCACCCGAACGTCGCGAAGCAGCTCGCTTACAAGCCGGCGCTGATCAATGACGACGCCTACGCGAAGAAGCATCCCGCACTCGGCGCGTTCTTTTCTCAGCATCCCGAGATTCGCGAGGCGATGGCCAAGAATCCCGGTAACTACAACGCGATTCCGCCGCGTCCCGGTGAATAGCCACGCCCGATCTGTAATTTGATTCGTTAGTGTGAGCCTGAGGCTTCGAGCTTCAGGCTCACCTTATTTCGGCAGCCCGCCGTCGCGTCACTCTTCGTTTCTTTCTCGTATCGCGCGACGAGCGAAGCCCTTGGCGCGGCGCTTCTTCACCGTCGCTTCGGTCTGCCGCCTCTCGGCGAAATCGATCATCGCCTGCTGGCATGCCGGCGCTGCATCGGCGACGGCGTTCTTGACGTAGGTGCCGTCAGACTGCATTTCCCACTGGCATCGATTCGGCCGCAGCTGGATGTCGAGCACCGTGCGCAGTTCCTTGCGTAGCTGCGGATCCTCGACTGGCGTGACGACCTCGACCCGGCTTTCCAGATTGCGCTTCATGCAATCGGCGGAGCCGATGAAATATTCTTCAGCGCCGCCGTTGCGGAAGTAGTAGATGCGGCCATGTTCGAGAAATCTGCCGACGATGCTCACGACGCGCACACTCTCCGACAGCCCTTGGATCCCCGGGCGCAGCCTGCACGTGTCGCGCACGATCAGCTCGACCTTCACTCCCGCCTGCGACGCCCGATACAGCGCCCGCGTGATATCCACGTCCTCGAGCGCGTTCATCTTGAACTGGATCAACCCGGGAGCCGCGGCCGTGCTGGCTTTGATTTCGCGCTCGATTCGCGCCAGCAGCGCGCGCTTCAACACGGTCGGCGCGGGCAGAATCTTACGATACGGACGATTCGGCATGTAGCCGGTCGTCAGGTAGTTGAACAGCTCCGTCAGGTCTTCGCCGATCACGCCGTCGCAAGTCAGCAATCCGAAGTCGGCGTAGAATCTCGCCGTTACGGGATGATAGTTGCCGGTGCCGATATGTGCGTAGCGGCGCAGCCCGTCGTAGTCCTGCCGAATGACGAGGATCACCTTGCTGTGAGTCTTAAGTCCAACGACGCCATAGGTTACGTGAATTCCGAATTCCTCGAGCTTGGTCGCAAATTGGATGTTCGCAGCTTCGTCGAAGCGCGCCTTCAACTCGACGACCACCGCCACCTGCTTGCCGTTGCGCGCCGCGTCGCACAGGTAGCCGATGATTTTCGAGTCCGCCGAGGTGCGGTAGAGAGTCATCTTGATCGCGCGAACTTTCGGATCGTCCGCGGCTTCACGCAAAAACCGCTCGACCGAGGTCGAGAACGATTCATACGGATGCAGCAGCAGGAACGAACCCGCATCGCGAATGACGTGGAAGATGCTGCGCCCGACCGTCAGCCGCGGATGATCGACAGGATGGTGCGGAGGATCGTGCAACGCGGGCACATCGAGCGACGCCAGCTCGGCCAGGTCGCGCATCGACAGCATCCCGTCGACTTCGAACACGTCGGCGCGCTCATCCAGTCCTAATTCGGCGGCGAGCATCCCGCGATGCACCGGGTTGATGCCGGTCATCACTTCGAGCCGCACGATTGGCGCAAAGCGGCGGTCGCGCAGCTCGGACTCGATCAGCGCCAGCAAATCGTCGGCCTCGTCTTCGTCGCGCTCGGTATTGGCGTTGCGGGTGACCCGGAACAGCTCGTACGAATCGATCAGCATCGAGGGAAACAGCAGATCGAGATTGTTCGCGACCACGTCCTCGAGCCGCACAAAGTCGTTTTTCTTGCCGACCCGTATAAAGCGCGGGATGCCGAACCCGATTGGCACTTTCACCCGCGCCATCAGCGGGTCCGAGTCGTTCTGATACCGCGCCGTGACCAGCAGATTGAGCGACAGGTTCGACACGAACGGGAACGGATGCGCAGGGTCCATCGCCTGCGGCGTCACCAGCGGGAAAATATTCTTGTAGTAGTACTCGCGAACCGATTTGCACTCGTCATCCGAGAGGCTGGCGTAGAGCCGCACGCGGATGCCGTGATCTTCCAGCTGGCGGAGAATATGCGGGCCGATCTCGCGCTGGCGCTGCTCGAGATCGCGCACCACCAGGTAGCACTCGTCGATCTGTTGCTGCGGCGTACGCCCGTCGACCGTCAGCTCATGCATCCCCGCGACGACCTGCTGTTTGAGGCCGCCAATGCGCTTCATGAAAAATTCGTCGAGATTGGAAGCAGTGATCGACAGGAACTTGAGCTGCTCGAGCAGCGGATTTCGTTCGTCTTCCGCCTCGTGCAGAACCCGCCGATTGAACGCGAGCCAGGTGAGCTCGCGATTGAGGTACAGGTCGGGCGAGGCGAGGTCCTTGTCGATGTGAGGCGCGGCAGCCTTCTCGACCGCCAAAGCGGCTCCGTCGAGAGTCGCCGCGATGGCCGTTGGCGCGATAGCCGGTGGATCGACCGCCGCTCCATTCTGCGGCGCAGGCGCGTCCGCGACCGTCGTCGAAACAACTATTCCGTGATTGTCCGGCTGATTCGCCATCGGCTCATCCATTTCCATCCTGCCCCTCTCCCCATCCTGCCCTCCGCATTCTAGCCGCCTGCGCGACCAGTTGCCTATCCCAACTCTCCAATTCCCAATACGTGAGTATTTCCGGCATGTTATAAGCTGTCGATTTGTTCTACACCCGCCGTTTGTGCGACTCTCCTGACAGAATTTCCGCCCCGGTGCCACCATGAGTGATTATCTGTACGACGTCGCCAAGCGGCTCGTCGCGTTCGACACCGTCAGCTCGAAAAGCGATCGCGACGCGATGGAATACATCGCCGGCGAGCTCGCGCCACGGGGATTCAAAACCGCGCTGCAACCGGTCGAGCTCGCCGGCGTCGCGCAGGTCAACCTGGTCGCGTGGCTTGGACCGCCGCGCGCCGACGGCCTGATAATTTCCGCTCACGTCGACACCGTCCCCTTCGACGGCCAGCCCGGATGGGAGCGCAAGCCGCTCGTGCTCGAAATCGCGGGCGAGCGAATCTACGGCCGCGGCACCACCGACATGAAAGGGTTCATCGCCCAATGCCTCGACGCGGCGCACACTCTCGATTCAACCCGCCTCAAGCGCCCGCTGGTATTCGTGTTCACCGCCAGCGAGGAAATCGGATGCCTCGGCGCTCACAGCGTCGGGCCCGCGCTCAAGCAGATCCTTGGCGAAACTCCGGTCCCGCGCCTGGCCTGGATCGGCGAGCCGACTTCGTGGGGAGTAAGCCACGCGCACAAGAGCATCGTATCGTTCCAAGTGACCGTTCGCGGCGCCGGCGGACATAGCGGGGCACCGGCGAAAGGCGTCAACGCGATCGCCGTGATGGCGCGCGTAATGGACACCATCGGCCGCTATCAGCAGGAGCTAACTGCGCGCCGGCCGGCCGAATACCTCGAGATCTTTCCCGACGCGCCCTGCGACGTGCTGAATTTCGGAACGATCCACGGCGGCATCGCCCTCAACATGATCACTGAGGAGTGCAAGCTGCGCGTCAGCTATCGCACGCTACCCGACGCCGATCCGCTCGACGTTCTCCGCGAGATCGAACGGCGGCTCGCCACGCTCGACGGTCACGACTATGCCGGCGGCGAACATCGAGCGAAAATCGAAACCGCACTTTTGAACATCGTGCCGCCGCTGAACTCGCCGCGTGGAACGGCGCTGGAAAGCGCGCTGTTCGAGGTCACCGGGGAAAAAACCTCGGGTGGCGCACTCTACGGCACCGACGGCTCATGGTTCACGCGCTCGGGAATCACGTCGCTCATCTGCGGCCCCGGCGATCTCGAGCAGGCGCATCAGCCCAACGAGCACGTCCGGCGCGACGCGTTCGAACGCGGCCCCGCGATGATCGGCAAGGTGATCGAACGCCTCTGCTGTGCGGCCTGATTTACTGAACTGAAATTGGTATTCGAACTTCGAACGTCGATCCGATCGCGACGCCGTTCTTCACCGCCGGAAAAAACTTCCACTGCTTGAGCGCGTCGAGCAGCACCTGGTTGAGGCGCGGGCTCGAGGTCGGCTTTTCAAGCGTGACCTCGCTGGTGCCGTCGAACGACACGTTGAAACGCGCGACCGCCTCGACTTGCATCACGTCCTCGCGCAGATCGTCGGGTATCACCGGCGTCGGTGCGTACATCGCGCGCGCGCCAACCGTGTCGGTGCCGATCGCACCCGATCCTCCACCCTCCTCTTCATCGCTCTCGCCGCTCGCCGGCGCGCCTGAGCTCGCGCCCGGATTCTCCTCGACGCTGGGGGCCGCGGTGGTCTTCGCGGTGCCGTACGGAGAACGAATCACCGGAGGCAGCGGCGCAGCCTTCTTCACGTGAGCGGCCGGGTGCGGCTTGACGACCGGCGCGGCCTTCGGATGAGGAATCGCCGGCGCCGCCGGATTACCCTGCAGCCCGCCCATCACCGGCGGCATCTCGACCAGCCGCGCCTCGACCGGTTTTTGCTCCTCCTGCGGTACTACGGCCGTCCGGGTGAGGATCATCGAAAATACGCTCAGCAGAGCCACCCAGATTGCGATCGCCGCCGGGATGATCCACAGCAGACGGCGCGCCGGTTCGTCGAGCTCCGGCGGTCGAATCGCGATACGGGCTACGTCGCTCACTGGTCAGTGCTTCACGGCGATCATAAATTTCTCGACGCCCGCGCGCCGCGCCTGGATCATCGCCTCGACCACCGTGCCCTCGGGCGAATCCGTGTCCGCGTTCACCACCACGCCCAGGTCATTGGTCTTGAGCATCGGCTTTAGCGCGAACGCCAGTTGGTCGAGCGTGGTCGGAGTCTTGTCGAGGAAAATTTTGCTGTCGCGCGTGACGGTCAGCGTGATCGGCTCCTGATGCTCCATCGATTCGGCGTTGCCCTTGGGCAGGTTGACCGCGATCGAGTTGAGCGTCTGCATCGAGAGCGACGCCAGCATGAACGTCACCAGCAGAAAGAACATCACGTCGATCATCGGGATGATCTCGATTCGACCGTGCCGAAAGTGCCGCGCTCGCTGAATTTTCATCGCGCGACCGCCGCCGGACGCGCCGCGGGCTCGGCCTCACCGCCTTCCTGGTCGAGCCGGATGTGATCGACCAGCCGCGAACCGAGCCGCTCCATCGTGTCGAGCGAATGCGATTGCATCCGCGAAAACAGGTTGAACGCGAACAGCGAGAGCACCGCGATCAGCAGGCCGAGCGCCGTCGCGATCAGCGCCTGCGCCACGCCGGCTGTCACTTGCGTGGGCGCGACCAGCGTCGACGATCCGATCACGTTGAACGACTGCATCATGCCCGTGATAGTGCCGAGCAGTCCGAGCAGCGGCGCGCCAGTGACGATCGTCTCGAGCACCCACAATCCGCGTGTGAGCGTCTTTTCGATTCGGCCCGCCTCGTCACCCGCTCGCGATTCGACCCACCATGCGGGCTGATGGCGATTATCTGCGATCACTTGCAGGAAACGCCCGTAGGCATTACGCGGTCCGAGTTCCTTCAACTGCTTCTCCAGCTCGGCCCACGAAAATCCGAACGTCTCGACCAGGTCGGCAACTGCCGCGGGCAGCCGCAGGCATCGCGAATAGAGCACGCCCCGGTCGATGATTATCGCGATGGCGAGAACGCCCAACGCCAGCAGCGGATACACCATCGCGCCGCCGTACTTGAGCGCCTGCCATGCTACTCCTATTTCCTGCATTACTCGGTTCTCCTTACTAACTGACGCCTGATGCGCGGGTCGCGTTTCATGGCGTCTGCGCGCTCGCGGTCTTGGTAAATGGAAGTTCCCATTTTATTCCGCCGTATATTGCGCGGCGCGGACCGTATTGATCGGCAAACACGCCGATTCCGGTGCCGTTTCTTACCAGGTAAGTGCGATCGGCGAGATTCACGATCGCGCCGCGAAACTCGAGCACACCGCCATTGTTGGGTATCGGCACGCGCTTGGTGATGCCGGCGTCGACCTGGATATAGAATGGCAGGTTTCCCGTGTTGGCGAAGCCGGATCGAAGTCCGCTGCCGTAGATCCCGTCGATGCTGAACATCCAGCCACGCACATTGTACGATGCGCCGGCGGAGTTTGTGAACGTCTGATCGTGATCCAGAAAAATATAATGACTGCTGATGTACTTCAGTTCGTCCGGCGCGAAGTTGAATTGCCCCGATTCCACCTGCGTGCCCTGCGCGACGCTGTAGGCGAAGTTGTCGTACACGTAGACATTTTCGTGCGAGTACGAGCTGGTGAACTCGGTTCCCCAAACGCGGCCCTTGTTGTAGTTGAAGGTCTCGAAGATAAGCGCCGGGCCGAACTGGCCTTCGTCGATCAGTTCGGACGCCTTCTTGTAGTACGAATCGATCCCGACGTTCAGTCCGGGGATGACCTCCTGCGTCACGCCCGCGTCGAACAAATGATCGCGCTCTACCGTCGGCGTGCCGTTGCCATTCGAAGGCGGCGCGCCCGTGGTGCCTTTGAGCTGCTTGATATTGCCGATTGACACCAGCTCGGTCTCGGGCGGCGTCATCTGGCGCGCATAGGCGGCGTGCAGCGTCGTGTGCTGGAACAGCTTGTACTCGAACCCAGCGCGCGGACTGGCCTGATCCGCTCGCACAAGGCCGTCGTACAGGTCGAAGCGCACGCCGTAGTTGAATGTCAGCTTCTCCGTCAGCTTCCACTCGTCCTGCATGTAGCCGCTGTAAATCCAGGTCTGCAGCCCGATATCGTTCACGAACGAAATCGGGACATCGGACGATTGGACGCCACCCACTGCCGGGAACGTCGACTCATGATTGTCGATCTCGGCGCGCTCGGCGTCGAAATATCCACCGAGCCGAAACGTATGCCCGGCGATTCCGTGATAGGCGGTATCCAGCTGAAAGCCGTTGCCCCAGTCGCTGCGGAAAACCTTCGCGGCGGCGCCGTTGTAAATCAGATCGCCGGTGTGATCGGGATTGAAAGTAACCGCAGAGTAGCGGCTGAACGGCGCAAGCTGGTAGTCGATATTCTCCCCGACGGTTCCCTGCAGCGCCAGCACGTTGAAGTAGTTCTGCTCGAACTGGTTCTCGCGCACTTTCGCCGACGGATAGACCGGCACGCCTTCCAGCGCGAACAGCTGCGGCTGATTGGGATTCGCGGGAATCTGAAAATGATTGATCGCCGTTCCCGAGATCAGGCTCAGCCGCGTCGTCGGATTAATGTAGTAAGAGAAGTATCCAAAGAAGTTCCCCTGGTTGCTCGTGTCGTGAATCGCCGTAGGCCCCGACGTGGGCGGCTCGACGCCGCGATCCGTGCCCAGGTATTGCCCCGTCATGAAGTAGCTGAAGTCGCCCTTCGATCCGCCGTACTCGAAGCTCGGCTGCGTCGTTCCGCGCTGCCCGCCGTAAAAATCGACGTCGGCCAGGTTGTCGAGCGAGCCGTCCTTGGTCTTGATATCGATGACTCCGGCCGTGCGCAGGCCGTACTCCGCCGGCAGCGCGCCGGTCAGCAGGGTTATAGATTGGGCGAAGCGCGGACTCAGCACCTGGCCGAAACCCGTGATGCCCTCGGGGAGCTGGACCCCGTTAATCCGGTATTGAAGATTGGCGTGGTCGCCCCGCACGTGCAGCTGCCCGTAGGAATCCTGCGCAACGCCGGGCGCCTGTAGTATCACCTGGTTGAGGGGGGTGTTATTGCCCTGCGGCAAATCCTGGATCGCCTGCTGGGTGAACGTATACTTGCTCCCACCCGTGTTCGGCGACAAGGAGTTGCGCGCCTGGTTGAGCCGCGTCGCCGCCACCTTGAGACTGACCGCCGCCTCGGCTTCCATCGGGACCACGACCGGCGCGGCGCCCTTCGCCGAGACCGTCACGATCGCGGTTGCCGTCTTGAATCCCGGATTGGTCGCGACGATTGCATAAGTGCCGCGCGATGCGCTGAACGAAAACTCGCCCGCGTCATTGCTCGACGCATGAGTCACCACGCGCCCCGCCGAGTTCTGAATCGACAGCGTCGCGTGCTTGATTGGTCTGCCGAGCGCGTCTTTGACGACGCCCGTCACTCGATGTTTCGTTGTTGTCGAACTCTTCACGTTAGCCGCTACCGCCGGCATGCACACAGCCAGCTGAATCAGGATCCCCGCAAGCGAGATCCTCAAAAACAAATTCCTTCGCATCGTAAGCTCCCATTCTTTCAAGCTCTCCCGCGCCTTTCAGACGCGAGCGGCGCCGCGCGAATCAAATCGCGCGCGCCAGTACCAATCGAATGTGTCGAAAAGGGGGCTTAGAGCGATACGGGTGGAGCGCGCACGCGCGCATCCGAGAACACCGGCGATTCGACTCGCAGCGGCGCGACGAGAAACACCGCCTCAGCGATCGCAGGTCCGCGCGCAACCGTCGTTGCTGCGGATACTGACCCCGGCGAATGCATCGCCAGCTGGCAAACGGGACAGAGTCCCTGGTCACCGCTAACCTGCGCAGCCGCAATACCGTCGCGAGTTACCGCGCCCTCATGAAAATGAGCGACGCCAATCAGCTGCGAGACCAGCATCAGCACTGCGCCGAATATTGAAATAGCGCGCGCCGCCGTCCTGCCGCTTCTCTGAAACCTGGATAACATCGGATCTTTTGGAATCTTCCGGCCCAATTACACGACGCCGGATTTGGCTCCCCGATCGAGCCTGCCGCGTGACAACCAGATGTGTCAAGCGCCCGTGTGCGCTTTGCGCTACGCCTTCAACCAGTCGACGCTCTGCTCGTACGCGTACGCGATCTTCAGCGGCGTCGAATCATCGAAATGCCGTCCGATGATCATCAACCCCACCGGGAGCCCATTCGACTTCGCGCACGGCACGCTTATCGCCGGATGACCGGTAAGATCGAACGGTGCCGTGTTGGTGATCATCGAGTAAGGCGCTTGCGAATCGAGGCGATGCGCCTTCATGGGCGTCGAGGGCATCACCAGCGCGTCGTATTCGGCGAGCGCGGCGTCGTACTTCGCCGTCACCACCGATCGATAGGCCTGCACCTTCGCATAAAACTTTCCGTGATAGCGCTCGCGCATGAGATTGCCGAACACCAGCATGAACTTGACGGTCAGCGCGACATCGTTGGCACGCTCCGGGAAGTGCCGGCCGAAATGATCGGCGAGCTCCGGCATGTACGCTCCCGAGTGATGCGTTCCCTGCAGGTTGGTCTGCGCCAGCATCGCCATCCCCTCGGGCACGATCGCGTAGAGGAGATCGGAGGCATTGCGATGCGCCGGGATGGAAATCTCGGTCGCACGCGCGCCTAGCTTGCCGAGCGCAGCGACCGCGCGATTCACCGCCGCGTTCACGTCGTCCTCGGCGCCCGCCTGCGTGAAGCCCTCGCGCACGACGCCCAGCTTGAGACCGCCGAGCGATTTGCCGAGCGCCTCACGATACGGCGCCGTCGTCACCTCGCGCTGGCGCGGGTCGAGCGGGTCCTTGCCCGCCAACACTTCGAGCAGCAGCGCAACATCGCTCACGCTGCGCGCCATCGGCCCGACGTGATCGAGCGACGGGTCGATACTCATCACGCCCGTGTAAGGCACGAGCCCGTAGGTCGGCTTGATGCCGACGACGCCCGACCACGACGCGGGAATCCGGATCGAGCCGCCCTGGTCGGTGCCGATAGTCAGATCGATATCGTCATAGTAGAGCGCCGCGCCCGAGCCACACGACGAACCGCCGGTGCAGTACTCGGGATTGTGCGGATTGCGCGCCGGTCCGTAAAAGCTGGTGCGGCCGTCGCCGGACAGAGCGAAGTCATCCATGTTGAGTGTCGCGACGATTTCCGCGCCCGCGTCGAGCATCCGCGCAACGATCGTCGCGTCGCTTGCCGCCACGTGACCCTTCAGCACCGACGATCCGCCGCTGGCCGGAATGCCCGCGACGCACACGCTGTCCTTCACGCCGACGCGCTTGCCCTTGAGCAGACCACTCGCCGCGCCCTTGACGCTGCATCGCGTGACGATTGCGTTCAGCGGATCGTCCTTGGGCGACGGCCGTACGCCCGCCTTGCGATCGCGATAGCGCGTGACGGAATCCTGCGGAGTCGGCGCGAACGCGTCGATCTCCTCGAGGATCTTCATCTGCCCCGGCATCATGTGCTCGAGCGCGGTGAGCTCGGCGGCGGTCAGGTCGATATGATTCGCGCGCGCGATCCGCTTCAACTCGTCGGCGCTGGGATTTTGGAATGCCATACTTTTTTTCTCCGTTTCCGCCGCGCCGTCTTTCAGGTGAAGTGCGGAATCAGATGACGATGCGCATCGTCCATCGTCTGTTGCGGCGGCACGCCCGGCACTTCGAAAAACACCGGCGCGGTCATTCCTGCTTCGATCAGACGCGACAGGTTCTCGCGGCATCGCGACGGGCTGCCGGCGATCGCGAATGTATCGATCATCTCGTCGGTCACCATGTCGACCGGGACTTTGCCGCGGGCGAAACTCTCGCCGAAGGCGCGAATCGTGTCGGCCGGCAATCCCGCGGCGGCGAAGATTGGCGTCTCCGGCTGCGGCGCCATCAGGGAGACCATGAACGCGACCAGTGGGCGCAGGCGATCGCGCGCGGCGCGCTCGTCTTCCGAGATCGACGACAGGATGTACGCGCCGACGTTGAAGGCCTGCGCGTCGCGGCCCGACTTCGCGAGGCCGCGCCGCACATGGTCCATCGCGAACTTCACGTAAGCCGGCGACGACATCACGCTCAGCAGCAGGCCGTCGGCTATTTCGCCGGTGAGCTCGCAGTTCTTGGGGCCGAGGATGCCGAGATAGATTGGAATCTCGGAGCGCGCCGGCTTGAAACTCAACTTGATTCGCTCGGGCGAAAAGACGCGGCCGGCGTAGGTGACGTCTTCGCCGCGAAAGATGCGGCGGATGATCTCGACCGTCTCGCGCATCGCCGCGGTTGGGCGCGTGTACGGAATTTTCAGGCGGCCTTCGATCCAGTCTTTCAGGCCGGCGCCGATGCCGAGGATTGCGCGGCCGTCGGAGACTTCGTCGAGCGCGGCGAATTCCATCGCGGTCAGCGCGGGATGTCGCGTGTACGGATTGACGATGCCGAGTCCAATTTTGATCTTCGAAGTGCCGCACGCGATTGCCGAAGCGAGCGCAAACGCGCCGCGCCAGAAGGGATCCTCGGGCACCCAGAAGGTGCTGAAGCCGAGTTCTTCGGCGCGTTTGCCGAGCGCGACGAACTCGCGTGCGTGCGGGCTTTCGAAACCGACTCCGAATTCGCGAACTTTCGCCATCTTCCCTGCCTACGCCTTTTTCTCGTTCTCGAATGCCATCCGCGGGCCCGTTGAGTACCAGGAAAAATGGCAATGCCACATTTTCCAAACCGGCTTGCCCTTGTCGTCTTCGCGAACGTAGACCTCGGTGCTGCGGAACTTGCCGCTGCCGGGCAACGGCTTGCCGTCGGCGAGGAAGATGGTGAAGTCGGCGCTGCATGACAGATAACCCATGTCGCCGCGGATGCGCACGCGCAGGTCTTCGTCCTCGCCGAGCGTGGCTTTGGCTTTCACCGTGGCGAGGAATTCCCACAGCGTCGCCCACTCTTCGATGCCGTCGTAAGCGAAGCCGTTGAGGTTCCAGCCGAAGAACTTGTCGCCGCCCACGAACGCCTCGCGCATCATCGGGATGCTGCCGGTGCGATTCGCCTTAATCCATATGTTGTGCAGGCGAACGATCTCGTCGATATCTGCCTTCGGGCCTTCGCCGCGAATTTCTGCCATCTCGATTCCTCCTCAGCGCGTTCGTGTGCGAGTAGCTGTAGCTCAGTTCTGTTACCTCAAGTCCCCGACCGAAAGCGAACGGTCCGCATAAGCAGGAGCGTTCGCGCGGTACTTGGCGAATTTCTGAAGTTCGGACTAAGTTGGCGGTGAGACAGGAGGCCCATGATGAACCAGTTCAAAGTCGGCGACGTGAAGATTACCCGCATTATCGAGAGCGAGGCGCCATGGCCCGGCACCTTCATCATGCCCGACGCCACGCCCGAAAATGTGAAGAAGGAAGCCGACTGGCTCTATCCGACTTTCTCGGACGAGAAGGGCAAGCTCCGCATGAGCATCCACGCGCTCGTTATCGAGTCGCAGGGCAAGCGCATCATCGTCGATACCTGTATCGGCAACGAGAAAGTGCGCTCGAATCCGGCTTGGAGCAATCTGAAGCTGCCGTTTCTGAGCGACCTGGAAAAGGCGGGGCACACGCGCGAGAACATCGACCGTGTCATCTGTACGCATCTGCATGTCGACCATGTTGGGTGGAACACGATGCTCAAGGACGGCAAGTGGGTGCCGACGTTTCCCAACGCGCGCTACCTGATTGGCGGCACCGAGTGGGATTTCTGGTCGAAGTTTGACGGCAAGGATATGCGCGATCCGGTCGAGGATTCGGTGCGGCCGATCGTCGACGTCGGGATGGCGGATCTGATCGAGTCGAACTTTCGCGTGACCGACGAAGTGTGGCTCGAGCCGTCGCCCGGGCATACTCCCGGGCATCACAGCGTGCGGATTTCGTCGAAGGGGAGTGAGGCAGTGATCACCGGCGACCTGATGCATCACCCGATTCAATGCAAGTATCCGGAGTGGGACGACGGGTTCGATTCCGACGGCGCGATGGCGAAGAAGACGCGGCGCGCATTCTGCGAGAAATACGCGGACAGCAACGTCGTCGTCTTCGGGACGCATTTCGCGACGCCGTCGGCGGGGAAGATTTCGAAGAAGGGCGACGCGTTCACGTTCACCGCGGCCAAGTAACGGCAGAGCCATGGGTGACGTTGCACTTTCGTTCGACAACGGACCCGACCCGGCGGTGACGCCGATGGTGCTCGACGTGCTCGCGCGTCGCGGCGTCAAGGCGTCGTTCTTCGTGCTCGGCAAAAACCTGGCGGCGCCGGAGAAGATGAAGCTGGCGCAGCGGGCGGCGGCCGAGGGCCATCGGATTGGAAATCATTCGTATACGCATCGGATACCGCTTGGCGACGATCCGGCGGCGGATGCGGTCGATTCGGAAATCGCAAAGACTGAGCAATTGATCGGCGCGCTGGCCGAGAGTCCGAAGCTGTTTCGTCCGTTCGGCGGCGGCGGCAAAATCGGGCCGCATTTGCTGAGCCGCGCCGCCGTCGATCACCTGGTCGCCAACCGCTACACCTGCGTGCTGTGGAATTGCGTGCCGGAGGATTGGATCGATCAGGATGCGTGGGTCGATCGCGCGCTTGCGGAGGCGTCGCGGCAGGCGCATACGCTGGTCGTCATGCACGATATTTTGCCGCGCGCGATGAGCCATCTCGATCGGTTTATCGGGGCGCTCGCTGACGCGGGGCATCGAATCACGCGCGAGTTCCCGGGCGAGTGCATCCCGATCGAGGGCGGGGAGCTCGTGCGCGATATTTCGGGATTCGTGCGCAGTAAATCACTTTATTGAATGTGAAACCGCGGTGGTTTCACGCTTCCTCGGCAGGGGTGACCCCTGCACCCAATGTTTTATCTTTGCGGGCCCGCAGCGCTTTGGTACGCTGGTTGTATGAATATGCATCTTCCGAGCGCGGCCGCTTGTCATTTCGATGCGATTGTCGGCGTCGATTGTTTTCTCGATGACTGCGGCGGCGTTTGCTTTTGATATCGGCAAGCTGCTCGACAACCCGCAAAAAGAACCGGACAAGTTCGCCGTTATCCGCGTCGATAAGTTGTCGTCGTTGATGAACGATCCGAATTCGCACGTGAACATCTATGACGCGAACGGATGGGGACTGCGGTCGACCGCCGGCGTCATTCCGGGGGCGCATCTGCTTACCAGCGACGACAAGTACGATGTCGCGAAAGAATTGCCTGCCAACAAAAGTGCGAAGCTGGTTTTTTACTGCGCCGACCTGCATTGAACGGCGTCGCATGAAGCCGCCCGGCGGGCGGTTGCTGCAGGATACACCGACGTGAGCGTGATGAGCGACGGCATCCAGGGTTGGAAGGAAGCCGGCAAGCCGGTGGATTATCCGAAGCTCGACGCGTCGAACAACAGCTAGCTTTGCGCTCGGTGTAGTCGCCGCGCCGCTGTGACTATAGTGTCGGCGTGCAGCGCGACGTTTCTACTTCAACTGCGGAGCCGATTCGTGAACTGACGCCGCGAAGTATCGCGCTTGGAATCGCGCTCGCGCTGATTCTCGGCGCGGCGAATGCGTATCTCGGTCTGTATGCCGGTCTCACGGTCTCAGCGAGTATCCCGGCCGCCGTCATCTCGATGGCGATTCTGCGGATTCTCGGCGGCTCGACGATTCTCGAGAACAATGTCGTGCAGACGATCGCGTCGGCGGGCGAGGCGGTCGCAGCCGGCGCGATCTTCACGTTCCCGGCGCTGATCATCCTGGGCGGCGTCAAAACGCTGCCATACGTCGAGGTGACAGCGCTGTGCGTCGTCGGCGCGACGATGGGCGCGCTGCTCGTCGTGTTTCTCCGTCGCGCCTATATCGTCGAGGAGCGGCTGCCGTTTCCCGAGGGCGTCGCGTGCGCGCAGGTGCTGCGGGCGGGCGATGCGCAAGCGAATGTGCGTCCGCTCGTAGTTGGCGGGTTGATCTCGGCGGCTCTGAAAGCGCTCCAGGACGTGGCCGGGAATTATTCCGGGCGCGGTGTCGGGCGCGCGATGGATCGGCGGCGCGGCGGTGGCCGGGTCGCTGGATATTTCGGCGGCGCTAATCGGCGTCGGCTACATCATAGGAATCAGGATCGCTGCGCTGGTGTTCGCCGGCGGCGCATTCGCGTGGCTCGTCGCGATTCCCGTGCTTACCGCGTTGCATGGCGGCGGAACTGGAGACGCCGCGACGACCGCGTCGCAACTCTGGAGCGGTCAGGTGCGCTACCTCGGCGTCGGCGCGATGCTCACCGGCGGCATCGTGACGCTGTGGAAGTTGCGCACCCGAATCGCGTCGGCGATCGGCGACAGCATCCGCATCGTGCGCTCGGAGCAGGCATCCGTCGCCACGGCGCGCGAGGACACCGATCTTTCGGCGCGCGCGGTGCTGACTGCGGTGGCGCTATGCGTGCCGGTAATCTTCGCGATCTGCCTGGGGCTGAGCGGGCAAGTCGCGCTGAGCGCGGCGCTGGCAGTATTGCTCACGTTGATTTGTTTTTTCGCGACGGCGATCGCCGGCTACCTGACCGGAATAGTCGGCGCGTCGAACAATCCCGTTTCGGGCGTGACGGTGATCGTGTTGCTGGCGGTGGCGCTGTTTCTGAAATTGGTTGGCGTGTCGAATAGCGTCGGGCCGCAACTGGCGATTCTGTCAGGCGCGATCGTGTGCACGGCGGCTGCGATGGCCGGCGATTCCACCCATGACCTGGCGACCGGTTTTCACGTCGGCGCAACGCCGCGCTCGCTCGAAATCGGAGTGCTGGTCGGCGCGATCGCGTCGGCGTTCGTGATGGCGCCCGTACTGAACCTGCTGATCGCCGGCTATGGAATCGCAGGGACTGCGACCGCGCGGGCGGGAGCGCTGGCCGCGCCGCAAGCGTTTCTGATGGCGAAAGTGACGCAGGGAGTTTTTCACGGCGGGCTGCCGCTCGGGACGATCGCGGCCGGCGCGGCGCTCGCGGCGATTCTCGGCTTCAGCGATCGGTACCTGGAAAAGAACGGATCGAAGTGGCGCACGCCGATCATGCCGGCTGCCATCGGTCTCTATCTTCCATTCGGGCTCAGCGTCGCGATTTTTGTCGGCGCGCTGGCGCATTCGATTTTCGGATCGCAAGATGAGGCCGAGAGCGGGCCGGGGATTCTGCTGGCGGCCGGACTGGTGGCGGGCGAGGCGCTGATGGGCGTCGCGAGCGGAGCGATGGTCACGGCGGGAATCAAGCTGCCGATTTTCTGAGCTGATGGAGAATAAAATGCGACCGAGCCTCATAGTGTTGCTGTCCTGTGTGCTGATTTTCTTCGCGGGGGCGGCGCGCGCGCAGATGCCGGTTAGTCCTTTGTCGATTGGGACGACGAAGATAGTTCGGTTTGCGCCGGCGATTCCGAGCGGCGGCGATACTAAAGAGGGTTCGTGCTGGACGGAATCGATCGCTGCGCCTCGAGCGGGCGCGTGGCGATGCTCGGTGGGAAATGCGATCAGCGATCCGTGTTTCGCGGTGGCGGGAAATCCCGAGCAGTTGGTCTGCGGCGCGGACCCGGCTCTGAGAGCGGACGGCTTCATTTTGAAATTGACCAAGCCGCTGCCGAAAGCGTCGCATCACGATCGGAAAGCAGAGCCCTGGATCTTTCAGTTGTCGGACGGATCGATCTGCGAGGCGATGACGGGGACGCTGTCACCGGTGAATGGCGAGCCCGGCCGGTGGACCTGCGCGATTCACGTTCGCGATCAGGTAAGGCCGCGAGGATTGGTGACGGCGCTCACGCCGGGAAAAATCTGGATGGCGGATAAATTTCCCGAGAGCGCAATCGGAACGCAGGGCGCCGTGGCCGAGAAAATTCCGGTGAGGATGATTTGGGAGTGAGCAAACCGAGCTACTTGCGCATCGTGCGGAGTTGCTTGTGGGTCAGCATCCAGCGGAGTTCGCCGCCGCCGCGTTCGAAGCGGGCCGGGAGGTCGATCGTGATGCATCCGCCGGTTTTCAATTTGAGATGAACGACGTCGCTCGCTCCCGTCAGCAGGATCGACGCGATCGCGCTCAGTTGCGGCTCGTGGCCGACGATCATCACGTCCTCATGCTTGGCGAATGCGCGTAGTGCGGTGACCGCTTCGGTGGCGGCGACGCCGGTCGCGAGTGCGGGGAGCACCTGCGGCGGCGGAGTATTTTCGTAGACGGCCGAGACGATCTCGGCGGTTTCAGCCGCGCGCACCAGCGGGCTGGTGAGGATCACGTTAAGCTTCACGCCCATCGCGCGCAGGCCTGCGGCCGCGCCGCGCATTTTTTCCTTCGAGCGTTCAGTGAGCTTGCGCGCGCCGTCGTCGCCGCTCGATTCAGCTTCTTCGGCGGTCGCGTGACGTAGAATATAGAGCATCATGGATTTGTTTCCGCGGCGGAATGTGAGTCTATCGATTCGTGATTGGCGGACGGCGGATCGGCGATCTCGTCGCTTGCGATTGGTGATCGATTCGGTGGATCGGATTCAATATTTTCAGCGATTGGTGCGAGCGAGGTAACCGGCTTCAGGCTTAATTTGCCGGCGCGGCGAATTTCCTCGAGCGTATCGTGCATCGCGTCCGAGCGCTCGAAGCGCCGCCACGCCCGCATCGCCTGCCGGCGCAGTTTCTTTTCGCGGCTGGCGAGCGATTGGATCAACGCGCCTGCCGCGAGTATCGTGCGCGGCGGCGCTGCCGAAGTCTCGGCGTACGACAGCAGCCATGCGGAGGCGACGGTGACGTCGTGATAAAGGCCGAGCTGTTCCTGCAGCTCCTCGAGGCGTCTCAAAGTTTTCTTGTGGCGCTTGGCGCCGAGCGACGCGATCATTTCGAGGTCGTAGCGCAGCCGCTTGATGCGAACGCGTAACTTGTGGAAGACGATCGCGGGCGCGTCGTCGGCAATTTTTTCGCCAAAGCGCGATGCGCCGCGCGCGGCGGGTCTGACCAACTGCGCCGCAACGATGCCGAGTCTGCGGTCGGCGCCGAGTTTCTTGATTGCGGGCTTTGAGAGCTTCGCGAGCAGACTGCGATAGCGCTTCGAGGCGAGCAGCTCGCGGAGCTTCTCGTGCTCGGCGTTGCGGCGATCGTTGAGCGCGGCGAGCATCGGGGCGATCGCCGCTTTGAGATCCGGATCGATCCTGGCAGCGCGGGCCGCGATCAGCGACGAGGTGACGTCGCATTCGCGGACGGCGCCAGCCTGCGCGCCCAGCCATGGCAGGTCGCGGCGGAAAATTTTGAGCTGAGCGGCGTAGATAACGTTCGAGAACAACTCGACCGACGCGCGCAGGCGGCGCGTCGCGACGCGCAGTTGATGCAGCGGCTCGACCTCGCCGGATTCCGCCGCGCTCTGATGGCGCATCAAGCATTCGGCGCCGAACGCGATCGCCTTGCGCGCGGCGTCGGCGACGGTTTCTCCGGGGGAAAGTGTTACCCTGCGCGGCGGCGCATCGGGGCGCGAAGCATCAATCACCCTGCTATTCCTTGCGCGTCGAGGCGCCGTTGTCCAGCAAATCCGGACGCGGTTTGCCGTTGGCGCCGGATAGATATTCAGCGATGTGTTTGCGAAGTTCGAGCTGCAGCTCCTCGATCGGAAGTCGCGCGTCGACCGAGATGAAGCCGAACTCGTTGGAGAGTCGGCGGTACTCGTCAATCAGCCGGCTCTGGTAGTGCTCGAACGAATCGAACAGGTCGGTGCCGAGCGCGAGATGCATCCCGGACTCCCAATAGTCCATGCCCTTGCCCATGATGACGCGCGGGATGAGCGACTCGACGTCGATGTCGAGGTAGATGACAAGGTCGGGCTCGAGCGCCATGCCGAAGACCTTGCGCGTCCAGTCGGGATCGGCGCCCATCACGGAGTTGCGCGCGAACGCCGTGTACATGTAGCGATCGGCGATCACGATGAAGCCGGCCTGCAGCGCGGGCAGAATTTCGTGCTCGAGGCGATCGGCAAAATCAGCGGCGTAGAGCAGCGAGAAGGTCGTCACTGTCAGCTGGTGGCCGGCCTTGGCTTCGTTGATGGTCTCGGAGAGCAGCGGCGAGCGGGTCCATCCGGTGTTGCTGACGGCGTAGCCTTCGAGCTCGAGCCACGGGCGGAGCAATTCGATTTGCGCGGAACGGCCGACGCCGTCGGTGCCTTCGATCGCGATCAAATGGCCGGGCAATCGCTTTTTCGCGATGTATGGCAGGCCGTGGCCGTACCAGGTTTTAGCGCGGCTGTGAGGTGACGCCATTTTTGCCGTTAGCTCGCTTGAGGTCGTAGTCGCGCAGAATTTCCTGGACCATCTTGCGCACGACCTGTTGTTGATTGGGGATCTCGGCCGTCGCGTCGATCGGGCGCATGCCAAATTCGGTCGTCAGCTGATCGTAAATTTCAAGCACGCGGCTCTGGAACATGCGGAAACTCTCGACCGGATCGGCCGAGAGACCGACATCCATACCGGCCTCGTGGTACTTGAGCTTGGCGCGTCCCGACAGCAGCCGCTCGAGCGAGATATCGATCGGCACGCGGAAGTACAGAGTCAAATCGGGGCGCAGCGCGGGGCTGTAAACGGATCGGACCCAGTCGGGATGCACGCCGCGAGCGACGTCGCGGGCGAAGGCGGTGTAGACGTAGCGATCGGCAAGCACGATCATGCCGGCTTTCAGTGGCGGCAGGATCTGGTAGGTCAGCCGATCGGCGAAGTCGACGGCATGCAGCAGCGAGAACGTCGTGGGCGTGAGCAGGTTCTTTTTCTTGCCGCGTTGCATCGAGCGGCGGACGAGGCGCGACGAATTCCACTCTGTGAAATGTACAGGGTAACCGCGCGCACGCAGCCATCGCTCGAGCAGCAGCAGTTGGGTCGATTTACCCGAGCCGTCGATACCCTCGACGCAAATCAAGCGGCCGCGATAAGGATGCGGCGTTTCGAGCAGAGTCTTCGGCGCGGTGGGCGTCGGGGCAGGAGCATGTCCGTTGAGCGAAGGCGAAGAAACGGCGGCGGGCACCTCTAGCGCTGCAGCACCACCTGGCGATCCAGCAGTCTCGATAACAGGTCGGTTCTTCTCTCGCATGTCCACAGTTCGAGGTCCGCTTTCTCGCGCTTCGAGTCGACTCCGACGATTATTCGGCCCGGTGAGTATCTGACCTCGATATTCTTAACCACACCGAAGTGGCTTCGATCCAGCGCGTCGGCGACACGCAAAATCGCGGCGAGGCCTCTTATCACACGGCGCTTGGCGGGGCTGAGCGATTTCAAATCCGGCGAATCGAGTTTCGGGGCCTGCTTGCGATGCCCGCGAGCCGCCTGCGCGATGACCTCGATTTCGTCAGTGTCGAAGCCGAACAGCTCCGCATTCTTAATCAGGTAGTAAGAATGGCGATTGTGCCGGTCATGATCAATCGCGTGACCTATATCGTGGAGTAAAGCCCCGAATTCAAGGAGTTCTCGCGAGGACTTGGGCAGGCCCAAAACCGGCGCCGTCGCGTCAAACAGCTTGAGCGCGAGCCGCGCGACCTGCTTGCCGTGGTCGTTGGCGCCGGCGAATCGAGTAGCCAGGGCGCCGACCGAGCGGCGTCGAGCGTCGGCTGCCGAGCGCGAATCGATTTTGTGGGCGAGGCCAAGCAGCACGCCCTCGCGCAGCGCCCAGGTGCATGCGACCAGCTCGGGCGCGCCGGATTTCTTCAGGATGAAATTCACCAGCGTGGCCGCCGCGGGCATCAGGTCGACGCGCTTGGCGTCCATGCCGGGGAGATCGACGCGCAGCGCCGCGTTGGCCTCGACCAGGTCGCGCGACAGATCGGAAATCTCGCCGGCTGACGCGCTCGCGCCATGCAGGCGGCCGAGCTCCTCGCCGCGCGACGATCGCGCCATCGCAACGAGAGTATTGATCGTGCCCGAGGTGCCGATTGCGCGGACGACTCCGACGCGCTTTGCTTTGCGCATCAGCGGGCCGATCACGCGTTCGAGATGCGCCTCGAGCTTGCTCAACTGCGCACGCGTCGGCGGGTCGTCGAGCAGGAAGCGCTCGGCCAGGCGCGAGGCGCCGAGCTTGACGCTGCGCATCCACAGCGGCTTGCCGTCGCGCACCAGCACGAGTTCCACGCTGCCGCCGCCGACGTCGATCAGCAGATGAGGACCGCCCTCGAGACCGAGAGCATGACGGGCAGCCTGAAAGATGAGGCGCGCTTCGTCGAGGCCGGAGATCACTTCGACGGTGAGGCCGGTCTCGCGCTTGATGCGGCGAATGAACTCGGTGCGATTGCGCGCCTCGCGCACGGCGCTGGTCGCGACCGCGCGCAGACGGACGACGCGGCGCACTCGCAGCAGCCGCTTGAAATTCACCAGCGCGCGCACGGCGAGGTCCATCGATTCTGCAGTGAGGCGTCCGGTGGTGAACGAGCGGCGGCCCAGCCGCACCATCTCTTTGACGCGGTCGACGACCTCGAGGTGGCCTTCGCGGCTCACGTCGGCGACAATCATGTGGACGGAGTTGGAACCGACGTCGATAGCGCCCAGCCGCATGCATAGAAGGTAACGTAAGCGCTCGATGTCATCCATATAGCCCCACGTCCGCACCGGCGCGGAAAGAAATCGCGCACTCAACCTGCGACGATTAAATGCGACGCGCGTTACGCCGCGATGAACGCCGAGTGTCGAATTTGTTTTGGCGGTATCCTCGGAAGCACGCCGAGTCTAATCTGAAACGAGCACGCCGCACGGACGATTTGCTTGGCAGCCGCAGCCTCAACCCCGATTGGAACCGACTTTCCCGAGTACGGCTCCTCAAGTCACAAGTGGCTGATCGCGCTGGCGGTGATGCTTGGCACAACGCTCGAAGTGCTCGACACGTCGATCGTGAACGTCGCGCTGCCGCACATGCAGGGCAGCTTTTCGGCGAGCGTCGACGAGATCGCGTGGGTGCTCACGAGCTACCTGGTCGCCAACGGCATCATGATCCCGATGACCGGATGGATCTCGTCGCGCTACGGACGCAAGCGCTACTTCCTGACCTCGGTCGCCGTATTCGTCGCCGCTTCGGGGCTTTGCGGCGCCGCGCGATCGCTCGATCAGATGGTGCTCTTTCGCTTGATACAGGGCGCAGCGGGCGCAGCGATGGTGCCGTCGTCGCAGGCGATCCTGATGGAGACGTTCCCGCCCAACGAACAGCAGATGGCGATGGCGACGTGGGGAATGGGGCTGATGGTCGCGCCGATCATGGGGCCGACGCTCGGCGGATGGATCACCGACAACTGGAACTGGCGCTGGAACTTTTACATCAACCTGCCGATCGGCGCCGCGGCATTCCTGATGGTGTGGACCTTCGTTCACGACCCGTCGTACCTGCAAGTCCGCCGCGCCAAGGGCGGCAAGACCGACTACACCGGTATCATCCTGCTCGTCGTCGGGCTCGGCCTGGGCCAGCTGGTGCTCGATCGCGGGCAGCGGGCCGATTGGTTCAGCTCGCCGTGGGTCGTCTGGTGCACGATTTTCGCCACGATCTGCATTATCGGACTCACCATCAACGAATTGCGCACACCGGAACCGATTCTCGATCTCTCGATTCTCGGGATTCCGGTTTTCACGATGTCGGTGCTGCTGATGGTCGCGATGAGTTTCGCGCTGTTCGGCACCGGATTATTGAATCCAATCTTTCTGCAGGAGCTGATGGGCTACAGCGCGTGGAAGGCTGGCCTGGTGCTCGCACCGCGCGGACTCGGCACGATGGCCGCGATGCTGATCGTCGGACAGCTCGCGCGCTACCGCTACGACACTCGCCCGCTGATCGGCGTCGGCTTCGTCATCATGGCAATCGCGCTGTGGACGATGGCGGGATGGAACACCGACGTCAGCGTCTGGACGGTAACGTGGCCGAGCCTGGTGATGGGCGTCGGCATGGGCATGATTTTCCCGACACTGTCAGCCACCACGCTTTCGTGCGTCAGCCGCGAGCGCGTCGGTTACGCGGCGAGCCTCTACAACATGATGCGCAACACGGGCGCCGCGATCGGCATCTCGTACATGACGACGGTGCTCGTCAATCACGAACAGACGCATCAGTCGTACCTCGTCGGGCACTTCACCGTCTTCGACGCCTGGAAGATGAGCGACGCGTCGCGGCTGAGTCCCGGCGGTCGCGGCTTTGACTATATGCCGCAAATACTCACTGGCCAGAAGCAGGGACTCGGGATGGTATACGGAATGATTCAGCGGCAGGCGATGATGCTGTCGTTCAACGACATCTACCGCACACTGGCTATTGTAATGATGGTACTCATTCCGACCTTCTTACTATTGCGCCGCGCGCAGCCGACCACGAGCATGGCCGCCCACTAGCTATTGCAGGTTATCGAGCGCGCGCTCGAAGACCTCCAGCGCACGGCGATCGAACAGCACGAATTCCACGCGCTCGAGCGTCGTCGCAGCGCTCAGGTGTGCGCGAACTTCCTCGAGCATCACCTGCGCGCATCGCTCGATTGGGAATCCTGCGATGCCGGTGCCGATCGCGGGAAATGCGATCGTCCTGAGCGAGTTCTCGTTGGCGCGCTTCAGTGAATTGCGCGTCGCCGCACGCAGATTCTTCTCCGATGTCGATTCGCCCAGCCGCATGCTCGCCGCGTGAATCACATGCCGCGCCCGCAGGCGTCCCGCACCGGTAATAGCCGCCTCGCCCAGTGCAATCGTTCCGATCCTGTCGCATTCCTGCTGAATCGACGGGCCGCCCTTCACGCGAATCGCGCCAGCGACGCCGCCGCCGAGCATCAGGTCGTTGTTCGCGGCGTTCACGATCGCGTCCACGTCGGCGTCGGTTAGGTCTCCCTGCCGCAGCTCGATCTTCGCGCGCCAATCTTTGCTCATTGCCGTGTTATTATCGCGCTAACCGTGGCGATCGGGAAGACAAATGTGCGCTTGCGATTGGTCGTGCAGATAGCTGCGGCGCTCGTCGCGCTCGCTGGATGCAGTCACTCGCGCGCCGATCGTTCGCCCGGGACGATCCAGGTGGATATAGAAACCTCGCCTACCTCCACCGACCCGCGCTTTGCGACCGACGCGATCTCGTCGCGCATCGAGGAGCTGATTTTTGATTCGCTGGTCAAGAGCGATGGGGACGGCCAATTTGTCGGCCATCTTGCCGAAAGCGTCGAGCGTCCTTCGCCGACTGAAATTGTTTTTCATCTCAAACATGGAGTGCGCTTCAGCGACGGCCACGCACTGACGGCGCGCGACATACTATTCACTTACCATTCCGTGCTTGCGCCCGAATCGATGTCGCCGAAACGCGCCAGCCTCGAGCAGTTGAAGACGATCGACGCACCCGACGATTACACGATTATTATGACTACTGCGCATCCGTACGCGCCCGCGCTCGAATTGGCGACGGAAGGGATCGTCCCCGCAGGTACTCCGCTGCCCGCGGAACAGAACGCAGCCGCCCCCGTCGGCAGCGGCCCTTTTCGAATGGTGGATTACCAGCGCGACGAAGCGATCCGGCTCGAGCGCAATCCGTACTTTCCGCAACCGCCGGGCGCGGTACAGTCGATTCTTCTGAAAATTGTTCCGGACCCTACTGTGCGCGCGCTCGAACTGGCAGAGGGTGTTTGCGATTTCTCCGGAAACAACATCGAGTACGACGTATTGCCGTGGCTCGCCCGGCATCAATCATTGGAGGTCAGCAAAACTCCCGGCACAACCTATAGATACTTGTCATTCAATTTTCGCGATCCTCGCCTGCGCGACCTGCGCGTGCGCCGCGCCATTGCCTATTCGCTCGACCGCAATACTATTGTGAATACTATGTTGCGAGGCACCGGACGGGTAGCTACTGGGCTGCTCTCGCCTGAGAACTGGGCATACGACGGGAACGTCACTGGCTATAGCCACGATCCAGAAAAAGCGCGTCAACTGCTCGATCAGGCGGGCTATCCGGCCGGGAGCAACGGGATGCGCGGGCTGACGTTTGAATTCAAAACTACTCCGGAAGGTGCCCGCATGGGCGAGGTGTTCCAGGCGATGCTGCAACAAGTAGGCATCGAACTGACTATTCGGACCCTCGACTTCGCAACCTACTATGCCGACATTCAGGCTGGAAAGTTCGATCTGACCTCGCTGCAGTGGGTCGGCATCAACGATCCGAATTTCTACTACATGGTATTCGACTCGAAGAAGACGCCACCGCACGGACAAAATCGAAGTTACTATTCCAACTCAACCATGGACAGCTTGGTCGAAGCTGGAATGAGTAATGTCGACCCGGACGCGAGAAGAAAAATCTACGCCCAGGTGCAGCAACTCGCCGCCGACGATTTGCCGTACGTGTCGCTGTGGTGGGTCGACAATGTGGCCGTGATGAACCGACGGCTAGTCGGCTTCGACGCTTATCCCAACGGCAGTTTCCGCTCACTCGCGACGCTGACGCTCAGCGGCTTAGACGACGGCGGCGGAGATTCGTCGCAGTGATGCGGTGATCCACTATCTCGTCCGGCGCTTGATTGCGCTCGCTCCCGTGGCGCTCGGTGTCGTGACGCTGACCTTCGCGATCATCCATCTCGTGCCCGGCGACCCCGTGGTTGCGATGCTCGGTGAGACCGCCGCGCCCGCCGACATTGTCGGGATGCGCCATCAACTCGGCCTCGACCGTCCGCTCCTGGAGCAGTACTTCGCATATCTGGGCGGACTCGCCGTCGGCAATCTTGGTGAATCGATTTCGTATCGAAAGCCGGTCTCGCGCCTGATTGCCGAACGCTACCCCGCAACCATCGAGCTCGCTGCGACGGGGATGCTGGTCGCGTTGCTGCTGGCATTTCCACTCGGTTTAATCGCGGGTGCGAACCCCGGCGGCGCGGGCGATCTCGGCGCGATGGGATTTGCAATCGTCGGCATTTCGATTCCGCATATCTACCTCGGTCCGCTGCTCATGATTTTGTTCTCACTCGATCTGCGCTGGCTGCCTCTCACCGGACGCGGCGGTCTCGAGCATCTCGTTTTGCCGGCCCTCACGATCGGCACCGCGATGGCTGCGATCCTTGCGCGAATGCTGCGCCAGAGTCTGATTCGCGTGCGCGAGAGCGACTACATGCGCACAGCGCTCAGCAAAGGCTTGAGCGCGCGCGCCGCTCTCATTCGCCACGGCCTCAAGAATGCGCTGACCTCGGTCGTCACTATCATCGGACTTCAGATGGGCGCGCTGCTGAGCGGCACGCTCATCACCGAGATAATCTTTTCGTGGCCGGGCGTCGGCCGTCTGCTGATCAGCGCGATCGGGGCTCGCGACTATCCCGTGGTCGAAGGATGCGTTCTCACGTTCGCGATGACCTACGTAGTCGTGAACATGGCGACCGATCTCGTCTATGCAATCGTGGATCCACGAGTGAGAATGTCGTGAATCGGCGCGTTCGCAATCCCTCACTGACTATTGGAGTGACTATCGTTGTAGCTATTGTCACCGGCGCGATCCTTGGTCCGATTCTGTTTCGAGCCGATCCTTTGTCGATCGATCTGGCCAACATTCTCGCCGGCCCCAGCCGAGCGCATCCATTCGGTTGCGACTCGCTCGGCCGTGACGTGCTGGCCCGCATAATGTTTGGCGCGCGCCTTTCGCTCTCGATTTCCACCGTAGTCGTCGCGATCTCGCTCGTCGTCGGCAGTCTGATTGGAGCGGCCGCTGCGCTGTCGGGCGGTCCAATCGACAATCTCATAATGCGCGGCGTGGACATCGTGCTGGCGTTTCCGGGAATCCTGCTCGCGATCGCGCTGGCTGCCATTCTCGGACCGGGTTTGATCGATCTCACAATCGCGCTGACTGCCATGGGCTGGACCGGCTACGCGCGTATCGTGCGTGGCGAAGTGCTGACCCTGCGCGAGCGCGACTACGTCCTCGCCGCGCAATGCCTCGGCGCCAGTCCGCCGCGCTTGCTGATGCGCCATCTATTGCCCGGCGTCGTCGGACCGCTCGCGGTGCAGGCGACATTCGGCATCGGCGGCATCATCGGCGCTGAAGCCGCGCTTTCGTTCCTCGGCCTCGGTGCGATCCCGCCCACGCCCAGTTGGGGCAACATGCTCGACGCCGGCCGCGCGTTTTTGCTGGTCGCGCCGCATCTGACGACTGCGCCCGGTCTCGCGATCGGATTCACGATTCTCGGGTTCAATCTGCTCGGCGACGGAATTGCGCAGAAGGTGGGCACTCGCGCGTGACTGCCGAAAACCTTCAACTCTGATATAGCTACCTGAAAGTTTATATGGAGATCTGACTAATGGCGGAAACCAAAGTAGTACTGCTCGAACAAGACGACCTGATGCATCCCAACACGGGCGAATCCAACTTCAACGAAAGTGCATACTACAACTTCTACGATCGCAGTCAGCGGCTCGGCGGCTTTATCCGACTGGGTAATCGCGCGAATGAAGGTTACGCCGAGATGACCGCGTGCCTCTACCTTCCTGACGGCACAGTCGGCTTCATGTTTCAGCGCCCTGAGATCAAGAACAACGAAGCTCATGATGCCGGTGGAGCAAAGTTTGAAGTGCTCAAACCGTTCGAACGCCATCGCGTCAGCTATCACGGCAAACTCTGCGTTCTGAAGAATCCGCTCGAGATGGCCGACCCGGCCAAAGCATTCAAAAGCAATCCGTACTCGCGAGCAGCACTCGAAATTGACTATGTCGCTGTTTCGCCCGGATGGGGTGGCGAGTTGCGCGAGAAAGTTGGAGGCGAGTGGGTCTCGCCCAAGGCGTCCGGCGAACCCGAGGCCCAATTCGCCAAGGGGCACCTGGAACAGCTCGGTCACGCAACGGGAAAACTGGTGATGACGGCCGACGGCAAAGACACGGAGTTCAAAATTGACGCACTCGGGCCTGCGCGATCACAGCTGGGGACCGCGCTATTGGCAGGCGCCGAAGTTCTACCGATGGCTGACGATGAACTTCGACGAGAATCTCGGCGCGATGGCGACGATCACGGTGAATCGCGACGGCAGCGAACGGCCGGGTGGATTCATTGCGCGCAAGGGACGGCCGTTTCTCAACATCGTCAAGGTCGACGTTCATACGGACTTCGCCGGCGAACAACAACTACACGACAAGATCAAGGTGACGTGTCAGACCGCTGATGGCGGAGCGCCAATAGTCATTACCGGCAAAGTGCTGTCGATGATTCCGTTGCGCAATCGTCGCGCCGGTATAGTCACTCGAATAGCCGAGGGCATGACCGAATGGAACTGGGACGGCAAGATTGGCTATGGCTTGTCGGAGTATCTCGACCACTTCGACGAATAGTCAGTCGTTCATGTTCCGCGCTTCAAGGCGCGCAGACTTTCTGTATACGGCGGATAGGCGACGCCTCGCTCGGTAATAATTGCGGTTACCAACTCGGCTGGCGTTACATCGAACGCGGGGTTAAATGTGCTGACCCCCTTCGGCGCGATCTGCTTGCCGCCGTACTCGGTAAGCTCGCGGCCTGAGCGCTCCTCGATGGGAATCGCGGCGCCGTTGGGACAGTCCAGGTCGATCGACGAGAGCGGCGCGGCGACGTAGAACGGCACGCCGTGACGCCTCGCCATCACGGCGAGTGGATAGGTGCCAATCTTGTTCGCGACGTCGCCGTTCGCTGCGGTGCGATCCGTTCCCACCACCACGCAATCGATTTTGTTTTGCGACAGCACCGTCGCCGCCATGTTATCTGCTATCACCGTCACCGGTATGCGATCTTTGTGGAGTTCCCACGCGGTCAGGCGCGAGCCTTGTAAAAATGGCCGCGTCTCGTCGGCGAAGACCTGGATTTTCTTGCCCGCATCGCGCGCTGCCCGCACCACCCCGAGCGCGGTGCCGTATCCGGCCGTCGCCAGCGCGCCCGCATTGCAATGGGTCAACACTGTGGCCGGGTCTCCGATGAGTTCGGCGCCAAACTGGCCCATCGCGCGATTCGCGGCGATATCTTCGGTGTAAATCGCGATCGCTTCTGCGCGCAGCCGGCTAAACAGCTTCGCGGCGTCAAGCGAAAGGCTCTCGTCGAGCGCGCGCCCCATCCGATCGACAGCCCAAGCCAGGTTTACCGCAGTCGGCCGAGTGGCTTTCAGAGCCTTCGCAACGACTTCGAAGCGTTTCTGTGCTTTCGCGCCCGCGGTGCCCCTGAGGCCGAGTGCGACGCCCATCGCGGCTGCCACGCCAATCGCAGGCGCACCGCGAATCACCATCGTGCGGATAGCCTCGGCGACGCCGCGATAGTCGCGATAGGTTCGAATCACCTCGCGCGCCGGCAGCAGGCGCTGATCGATCATGCGGACCGTGTCCGCACGCCATTCAATAGTCATTACCGGCATGTAGATGGACTCTTACTCACGCGACTGAGGCCCACAGCCTATAGCAACTTCGCATCGCAGTCACTCTTTTGCGCAGGATCTCTAGAAATGAAAACGGCGCAAGCTGTCGTTCGCCGCGCCGTTGAGCTTTCATCGCGCGACGCCGCGTTGCGGCCGGCTCGCACGATGGTGTGCTTAGATTCTTTCGTATACTCCGCGGGCCTTTCGTTTGGCGGCGCCGGAATCGATCCATCGCGTGATGGCGGCAAAAATCTCCGACGGTCGCTTGCCCTTGAGGCCCCGCACGTTGCGGACGTCGGCCGCCTTGAACTGTTTGGGCAGTGACGAAAGAACGGCGCGCCAATTGACTCGGCCGCGCGGGCCGCTGCTGATTGCCTTCGATGCGCCGCCTCCGCTGCGACCGATCAACGATCCTAGGCGCGCTTCCTCTTCTCTGAGTTTACTCAGTATCGACTCTTTCAAGCGAATGTCTTTGCGCAGATTGATTAGCAGCGTGCGCGCTTGCCGCTGTACTTGTTGGAATGCAGACGCGGCTCCGCGAGATACTTTCTTACGAGGCATGTAGCTATCTCCCTTCGGGGAATTGATCAGTACAAATCAATTTTGAAGATACACAATCAAACCTCACACCACAAGTATCAAAGTCAGTTTGTGCATTATCAACATCAGGCAACTGGATATAGCTGTTAGCTATATCGAAATTCGCCGGCATCTGACTATTCGCTCCGACCGCGAACTGATCTTTGTAGATAGTCATATCGGTTTCATTGAAAGAGACGCGCACAGTCGTTCAAGTAACTTTCGCCGAACTGCGATGAGTTCGTCTCTCGGGACAAATCCGGCCGTCAGCCGGTCCTCGAGCGATGCTCCGGCAAATGAAAAATGCTTGCGTCTCCGCGCCGACGGCATGCGCGCTATAATGACTTAAAGCTCTATCAGGATTCATTAGACCCCAAAAATCCTACATAAGCGATCTTTCAACTCGCGGTTAATTTCGGCCGTCAATCTGGCACTGATGAGTACTATGTTTGAGATTGGCGCGGTGCTATAAGCATTTCGGAATTTCGGACTTGAGGCGCGCGCCGGGGGTAAGGGTCCACTCGGTACGCTTCCGGTTAACCGGGTCGCGCGCGAGGAGAGGGTAATGGGCCGCAGACTGTATGTTGGGAATCTGGCTTGGACTGTGACCGACCAGGATCTGCTCGACGTATTTTCAGAAGCAGGAAAGGTGGACAGCTCGCAAGTCATCATCGACCGCGCCACCAACCGTTCGCGGGGATTCGGTTTCGTCGAGATGGCAACCGATGAGGCGGCCGAGGGCGCAATCAAGAAGCTGAATGGCCGCGACATCAAGGGTCGTCCGATCCGCGTCAATGAAGCACAGGCGCGCAGCGGCGGACCCGGTGGCGGTGGCGGCGGTGGCGAACGCCGCGGTGGACGCGACCACTAGTCAGTTGCCGATTTCTGGCTAGTCGCGCGATTGTAGTTCGCGTCTCAGTCGCGCCGCAAAATATACTTTACCCACTCGAGGGATGCCCGATTCTCGGGACGAACTCTCACGGCCGATCGCTCCTGATTGTGAATCATCGCGATGGAACTCATAACGCTTGAAGTGCAGAGCGAACGCGCCGTGATTGTGCCCGAGGCCGGGTGCCAATGTCTCAGCTACCGCTCCGGCTCGATCGACATCGTCGCAGGTCCCGCCGATCCCGGCTCCTGGCGCGAGCATCCGCATCGCGGCGGCATCCCGATTCTCTTTCCGTGGCCCGGCCGCGTCGCCGGCGCGCGCTTTACCTTTAACGGCCGCGAATACCGGGTGCCGGTGAATGAGCCTGCGCGCGGGCACTCGATTCACGGCTTCGCATCCGAGCGCGCGTTTCGCGTGACGCGGCGCGGACCGTACTTCGTCACGGCGATTCTCGATTCGACTGACTATTCGGATCTCAGTTCGATTTGGCCGTGGTCGTTCAAGCTCGAGATAGATTACGAAGTAGGTAATGGACTGAGATTGAAGGCGCGGGTTACGAACACCGGCGACTCGGTGATGCCGTTCGGATTCGGCGCGCATCCATACTTCCACGCGCCGCTTAACGGCAAAGGCTCACGCGACGCGATGATGGTTCAGCTCGACGCCGACGCGCGATGGCAGCTCGATGCGAGTCTCATACCCACCGGCGCGGTCGAGCCGTTGGCCGGTAAATACGACCTTCGCGCGCCGCGTCCGTTGGGGGCAAATACTTACGATGATGCGTTCCGCATGGCGCCGATTTCAAATGACGATCGGCCGCGCGCACGGCTGATCGATCCGTCGTTGAAGGTCGCGCTCGAGGTTCGCGCCGATGCAGCGTTCGAAGATTTCGTCGTCTATGCGCCGCCGGACAACGCCGTCGTCGCGCTCGAGCCGTACACCTGCGCGCCCGACGCGTTCAATCTCGCGGCCCGCGGCGTCGCGGCCGGGATGCGCGAGCTTGGCCCCGGACAGACCTTCGAGGCTGGCTTCGAGATTCGCCTCAGCGCCCCTTGAAGCGCGGCTCGCGACGCTGCGCCAGGGCGCTCGCGCCTTCGCGAAAATCTTCGGTGAGCAGCAGAGAGCTCTGCGCGAGCACCTCGAGCTCCTGGAACGTCATCTTGTCCAGCCCGTGACCTTTGTCGATGATCCGCTTCGCCAGTCCGACCGCGAGCGGGGCGTTACGCGCCATCTCGCGCGCGAGCTCTTCGGCCGCGGCGATATGCGCACCTTCGGCGACGACCCGATTCACCAGCCCGATTTTCTCGGCGTCTGCCGCTTCGATCATTCGAGCCGTCATGATCAGCTCCTTGGAGCGCGCGTAGCCGACCGTGCGCGTGAGCCGCGTCGTGCCGCCGACGTCGGGCACCAGGCCGATACGCACTTCGGGCATTCCAAGGCGCGCGCCGACCGCTGCGATTCGCGCGTCGCACGCGAGCGCCAGCTCGAGGCCGAGTCCGCCGACGAAGCCATGCAGCGCGCCGATTACCGGTTTCTCGACACTCTCGATGCGGTTCAGCGACGCCTGCGACTCCGCGACGAAGCGCCGGAAGCGCTGGATGTCGGGACCGCCGCCGTGGCCGCCCTGCGCGCCGGTGTCGTTGCTGAGCGAAGTGAAATCGATACCGGCCGAGAACGCCTGACCCTCGCCGTAGATGATGATCGCGCGCACGTCGGCGCGATCGACCTCGTCGATCGCCTCGGGAATCGCGCGGAGCATCGCCTGGTTAATCGCGTTGCGTTTTTCAGGACGGTTGAGCGCAATGTACGCGAGCTCACCCTCGATTCGAACCTTGATTCCACTGTCCGCCATGTTCGACACCTTTTTGATTATTTGAATTGGTCAGGCCGAAGCTCCAGCCGCGAAACTATCCCCTCGCGACGCCGCTGAAAAGCCTCGCGACGCCTACGGCTTCAGCAGGACCTTCATTACGTTGTCTTTGCGGGCGTTGAAGATTTCGTAGCCTTTGGCGGCGTCGTCCAGCGGCATTATGTGGCTGATCAGGGGCCGCGGATCCAGGGTGCCGTGCTCGATCAGGCGCGCCAGCTCGGGGATGTGGGCGTTGATGTTCGCGAGGCCGATGCGGAAAGTCAGATCGCGGCCGAAGGCGTAGCCGATCGGGAAGTTGAATGACGGTGACGCGAAAACGCCGATTACCGAGACGGTGCCGCCCCCGCGCGCGGCCATTATTGCGGCGCTGAGCGCGCCTTCGTTGCCGACTGCTTCAATGGTGACGTCGGCACCGCGGCCTTCCGTGCGATCGAGGATCGTTTGATGCGCGCTCTCAGCACTCACCGGCGTTGCGCCGAGCTTGCGCGCCAGCTCGAGGCGGTACGGGATGCTGTCGACGGCGATCACTTCGGCGGGGCCGAACAGTTTCGCGCTCATCACGGCGCATAGACCGACCGGGCCACAGCCGAAAATCGCCACCGTGTCGCCGGGGCGGATGTTGCCGTTGACGGCGCCGAAAAAGCTGGTCGGCAGGATGTCGGCGAGGAAGACTGCGACGTCATCGTCGATCGCGTCGGGCAGCGGGTAGCAGGTGTAGTCGGCCATCGGCACGCGCACCGCTTCGGATTGCTCGCCGCCCAGGAAGCCGAGCTTGCCGGCGGAAGTCGCACCGTAGCCGAATACAGCGGAGCCGCTTTCGGCGCATTGCGAGGGCTGTCCGCGCCGGCAGAAGAAGCATCGCCCGCATGCGACCAGGCCGGAGACGACGACGCGCTGGCCCTTCTTCAGACGGTCGACGCCGCTTCCCACTTCCTCGATCACGCCGACGCCCTCATGGCCCAGCACGAAGCCGGGCACGATGGGGAAAGCGCCGTGATAGAAGTGGAGGTCGGAGCCGCAGATGCCGGCGCGCGTGATTCGCACGAGCGCATCGGTGGGAGTCTGGAGTGCGGGATCGTCGACGCGCTCGACGCGCACGTCGTGGGGTCCGTGGAAGACAGTTCCTTTCATTTTAGTTCGTCCTTGAGAACATCGACAGCGGTCGCGGTCTGGCGGGATAATGGCATAGACGGGCGCGGGTTTGCAGAGGCGGCGAAGCGCGTGATAATTCCAAGTCCTGGTACCGGGAGGCTCCTATGATTCAAAACGTCAAGAAAATTCTCGCGCCGATCGACTTTTCCGAACACTCGATGGAAGCGATGCGCGGCGCGATGGAGCTGGCGAAAGACGTCGGCGCCGAAGTTCACCTGATGCACGTGATTGCGCCGCATCTTCATTTTATACCGCTGCCCCTGGCAACCAGCGCCGAGCAGAGCCGCGAGCTGGTGCGGGAAGCCGCGATGATCGAGCAGGCGGAAGAGGAGCTCGCGCGCATCAAGAAGGACGACTTTGCCAATTCAAACAAGGTCTTCACCTTCGCGGTGGTCGGGCATCCGGTCGACAAACTAATCGACTACGCCAAAGAGCAGGCCATCGATCTGATCCTGCTGTCCACGCATGGACGGAGCGGCGCCCAGCATATGGTAATCGGCAGCGTTGCCGAGAAAGTGGTGCGCAATGCGCCGTGCTCGGTGCTGATCTTCCGCCCACGCAACCGGACGTAACCGAAGAAATCCGCAATTTCCGGCGGCGGTCCCGCATCCCAGTGCGGCCGCCGCCGCATCGTTGGAGAACTCGCATGAACCTCGAGCAACAGAAAGAGCGCGCGCTGACGTTTCTCAAGAATTTCGAAAAGCCGGACCCGCAGGTCTTCGCGGACTTGATTGCGGACGACTTCGAGTTCGAGATGATGGGCCGGCTGCCGGGTGTCGCGCCGACACGCGGCAAAGAGGCGTTTTTGAAATCGACGCCCGCGGTACTGAAGGCGATGTTTCCCAACGGCCTGAATATGAAGTTTCATTCGACCATCGCCGAAGGCCCGCACGTGGCGATTCAGGCCGAATCGGACACGACCGCATGCAACGGGAAGAAATACGCCAACCGGTATCACTTCTACTTTCTGTTCAAGGGCGACAAGATCGCGCAGGTTCGCGAGTACAACGACACCAATCACGTGCGCGAAGTTTTCATGAGCTGAATCGCGCGCGCGCCGCTGCGAGTCCCGTCACGGCGACAAATCAAAGTAGTCCCCAAGGGCTATTAGCCCTGCTGATAGTACTATTAGTCGGCGGCGCTGCCTCGCTTTACAATCAAGGCTGAATGTTAACGGCGCGAATCGGTCAGTGCTTCTGAGAGTTTCCCGAATCAGTCGGTGGCGGGAGGAGTTTTGAGCCCAAATGATAAGGGCCAGACAGATTGCTCTGCCCGGCCCGTAGCCAACCGGGAAAAGGGGGGCAAACCCCGGCCAGCAAGCCCATTGTAGCTAAATGCCGGTATGTTGCAACCTCGCGAAAGGCCGCCGAACCAGTCCAAAAAACCCGATTTTTTTAGCTTCGATCTCTGGCACTCAGACCGCGCCACCGCTGAGCGCGGGAATGAAATGCACTTCGCTATTCTCGCCTACGGCGTCCAGTATGCCTCCAGTTGCGATTTCCCCGTCGATGGAGACCGCGATCGACGCCCGGATGTCTCCATCTTCGAGGAGTTGAGCATCGAGGCCTGGAAAGCGCTCGCCGAGATGACGAACCACCTCGCGAATCGTTTTTGCCGGGACGTCAACGCGCTCGATGCCGCCGGTAAATTTGCGTAGCAGTGCAGGTATAACAACTGTAGGCATTGCTAAAAGCAAACGGGGCGAGCGACTTGGCCCGCCCCGTTCGATCATTCCTGATCAATCTGCCGCGGCGGAATGTTGCGTCGAGCCGCGATGCTTCAGCATCGCCTTCAGCAGCTTCGGCGGCGACATCGGCGTCTCGGTCATCCTCACTCCGACGGCGCGATAAATCGCATTCGCTACTGCAGCGGGCGGCGGCACGATAGACACCTCGCCGACGCCACGCACGCCCAGCGGATGGCCGGGGTTCGCTTCCTCGACGATGACGGTTTCGATCATCGGCAAGTCGAGGCAGGTCGGCATCCGGTAGTCGAGGAACCCGAAGTTACGCAGCGTGCCCTTGTCGTCGTAAAAATATTCTTCGTTCAGCGCCCAGCCGAGTCCCTGCGCGGTGCCGCCCTGCATCTGTCCCTCGACGTAGCTCGGATGAATCGCCTTGCCGGCATCCTGCGCGACGGTGCATCGCAGGATTTGCACCTTGCCCGTGTCGGGATCGACTTCGACGTCAACGAGCGTGGTCGCGAATCCCGGTCCGACTCCGCGCGCATTCACGCTGGCGCGGCCGGTGATCGGTCCACCCGTGCGGCCGAAGCGGGGCGCGAGCTGCTTGATCGACATCGGCGGCACGCCGTTGCCTTTCGCGTGAAGCTTGCCGTCGCGGAATTCCACTTCGTCCGGCTTCTTCTCCCAGAGTTTCGCGGCGCGCTCGATCAACTGGCGCTCGGCGTCCTTGGCCGCCTCGTACACCGCCATGCCGGTGGCGAAAGTGACGCGGCTGCCGCCGGTCACGTCGGTATGGCCGATAGAATCGGTGTCGGCGGTGATTGGCCGCACGTCGGTCACCGCCAGTCCGAGCACTTCGGCGGTGATCATCGCCATCGAGGCGCGCGAGCCGCCGATATCCGGCGAGCCGGTCACGACGCTGGCGGTGCCGTCGGCGTGGATATTGACCGTGGCGGAAGATTGCATGCCGGCGTTGAACCAGAAGCCCGACGCGACGCCGCGCCCGCGGAACTTGCCGGTCAGTTTCGATTTGTACTGCGGACTGTTCTTGATCCCTTCGAGGGTCTGAATCAATCCGATGCGCTTGAACGCAGGGCCGACGATCTGCGCGTCGCCTTCCTTGACGGCGTTTTTCAGTCGGAAGTCGATCGGATCGATTCCGCACTTCTCCGCAAGTTCGTCGATTATCGTCTCGGAGGCGAAGGCCGCGTTGGTTGCACCCGGCGCGCGATAGGCCGCGGTCTTGGGCCGATTAACGACGACGTCGTAGGCGTCGATTTGAAAATGCTCGATGGTGTACGGTGCGATGATGCACATCGCGCCCGCGCCGACCGGCGAGCCGGGGAAAGCGCCCGCCTCGTAGGCCATCCAGATTTCCGCGGCGACGAGTTTGCCGTCCTTGGTCGCGCCCATCTTCACTTTGATCTTCGAGCCGGAGGTCGGGCCGCTCGCGCGCAGCACTTCCGAGCGCGACATGACGAGCTTGACCGGCGCGCCAGTCTTCTTCGACAGCAACACCGAGAGCGGTTCGAGGTAGATGGTGGTTTTGCCGCCGAAGCCGCCACCGATTTCAGCCGGGACCACTTTGATGTGTCCGACCGGCATCCCGAGCACCTGCGCGCTCAGCGAGCGCACATCGAAAGCGCCCTGGGTCGAGCAATAGATCGTCGCCTGTCCGTCGGAGTTGTAGATGCCGACAGCGTTGTGCGGCTCGATGTAACCCTGGTGAACCATCGCGGTATTGAATTCGCGCTCGATGACGAAGTCCGCCGCCTTGAATCCAGCTTCGACCTCGCCGCGCTTGAACTGGTAGTGCTGCGCGACGTTGGTCTCCTTGTCGCCCTCTTCCTTGTTGCGCAGGTCCTTCAGCAGAATCGGCGCGCCCGGCTTGGTCGCGGCGTCCACCGTCATCACGGGCGGCAGCACTTCGTACTCGACTTCGATCAGCCGCAGCGCTTCCTCGGCGATATGCGGGCTGGTCGCGGCGACGGCAGCGATCGCATGGCCGTCGTACAGGACCTTTTCGTGCGCGAGGATGTTCATCGACAGGTACATCGGATTGATCACCATCTCACCGGCCTGCTCGAGCTTGTTCGCCGCCTGAGGCAGATCCTTCGAGGTGACAATCGCCTTGACGCCAGGCAGCGCGAGCGCCTTGTCGAGTTTGATCGATTTGATATTCGCGTGCGCATGCGGACTGCGCAGCACTTTGCCGTGCAGCATGCCCGGGAACGCGTAGTCGGCGCCGTACTTGGCGCGGCCCGTCACCTTGTCAACGCCGTCGTGCCGAATCGGACGTGTGCCGATAACTTTGAAATTGCCAGTCGTGGTCGATGCCGCCATAAGAGTAACCTCGTTCGAGTCGCTGGTTCGAGTTCGGACTTTATCAAACTAATGGTTCGGATATAAAACGAAAAGGGGCTATGCCCTTTCGGTCCATTATAGTCGCGCTGGCGCTGGTTGTTGCGTGGTTGATGGCCGGGCGGCTGCTCGCGATGCTGGTCGATCAATTCGTTACGACGCCGGCTGTGTCCTTGCCGGTGGCTCCGCTCGAATATGACGGAGGCGGTTTTCTGATCGGCAAGCTCGAGATGACGTTCGGCGCCACCAATAACCTGCGATCCGATATTGAACTGCGCTCGGATTCCTTGAATCGCGTCGTTCTATCGAGTGGTGGCAAGACCTTCGAACTGGGTCCGCGAACCAACCCGGTCGATCCCTCCGGGCGTCCGGAGATCGATTTCGTTGCCGAACCCGGTGACCAACTATCCTTTAGTTCCAGCCGTAGCCTGATTGGCTGGCCGACGCCATTCGAGCTCTACATCATGATTCACTCCCCGTGGTGGAAGCGCTACGTCTACTATCGGCTGGTCTGGAAGAAACGTTCTGGAGCGAAACTGGAAATGCGATGGCGCTACGAACAGGACTACTACGCGGCCGGCGGATGGACGGAGCCCGCCATGATGTGGAACGGCCAGACCGGACTGCTTCGGGTCGACATCGCGCCAAGCTGACGCGCGATTCGAATGCTGCTAGCGCGCGGCTGCGGTGCGGTCGCCTTGCGAGCGAATATCCGCGGCGGCGTCGAGGACAGCCTTCACAATCTTGTCATAGCCGGTGCATCGGCAAAGATTCCCCGCCAGCGCGTAGCGAACCTCGGCCTCGCTCGGATTCGGATTGCGATCGAGCAGCGACGTCGCCGAAATCAAAAATCCCGGCGTGCAGATTCCGCACTGCAGGCTCGCATTCTCGAGGAATTTGTTCTGCAGAACGCTGAGCACGCCCTGGGTGGCGAGGCCCTCGACGGTCGCGATGTTCTTACCTTGCGCCTCGACGCCAAACATCAGGCACGAGCAGACCGAGCGGCCGTCGACGAGCACGGTGCACGCGCCGCAATCGCCGGTCAGGCATCCTTCTTTCGAGCCGGTCAGTTCGAGCACGTCGCGCAGAGCTTCGAGCAGGCTTTGGCGCGGCTCGCACAGGAACTCGACCGTTTCGCCGTTGATCGTCGCTTCTACCAGGGTCTTTTTCATAGCTCCATGCCGTAGGTGTTTGAGTTGTGATTCAGACTTTCTTTGCGCGTTCGGCCGCGATTGTGAGAACGCGCCGCGTCAGCACGGCGGCGATGTGAACCCGAAAATCGATCGTACCGCGCATGTCGTCGATCGGCTTGCAAATTTCACTCACCGCAAGTCCGGCGGCCTCGAGCGCCGCATCGTCGAGTTTCTTGCCGACGAGGCCGGCGGCAGCCTTGCTCTCGAGCAGCGGAGTCGGCGCCACCGCGCCCAGTCCGATTCTCGCCGCCTTCACCTTGTCGCCGTCGAGCGTCACCGACGCACCGACGCCGACGACCGCGATATCCATTTCATTGCGCGGGATGAAGCGCAGATACGCGTCGCTCGAATGCGGCGCGGGCGGGGGAATCAGCAGTTCGACCAGCAACTCGCCGGGCCTTAGCACCGTGCGTCCGGGAGATACGACGAACGACTCGACCGGTACCTCGCGCTCGCCGGTCGGACCGACGATTCGCGCGCGCGCGCCGACTGCGATCAGCGCGGGCGTCGTGTCCGCGGCCGGAGAGCCGTTGCACAGATTGCCGCCGACCGAGGCGCGGTTCTGAATCTGCAGCGAGCCGATAAGATGCGCGGCCTCGGTCAAGCCGGGATAATGCCGGCGCATCACGTCGCTCTCGTGAATTTCGATGCACGGAACGGCCGCGCCGAGGCGCAGTCCTTTTTTCGAATCGAAGGAGAGCGTGTGCAGCTCCTTGATTTTCTTGATGTCGACCAGATGCCCGGTGCGGCGGACGCCGGCGCGCAACTGGATGATGATATCGGTGCCGCCGCAGAACGGCCGGGCATTCTCGCCGTGAGTCTTGAGAATGCTGATCGCCTGATCGAGCGTCGTTGGAGCTTCGTAATTAATCGCGTGCAATAGTGGAATCCTCCGGCCCAGCCCAAGAATATATCGGCCTTTCTCCCTTGGATAGCTCACTCGCGGCGCGCTGAAAAGAGCGGCGCATTGATATTTCAGGGTCTGAGAAATCGGAGCGAGCAAACCTGCCGTGAAACCAGAAGCGTGCGAGAGTTAGCATCAGATTCCGAATTGAATCGCCGCAGACTCGCTGAATTGCGCTCTTAGCAGTGTTGATAAGGGGCGATGCCATCATCGGCATCGCCCCTCGAGTGTGGCTTAGCGAGCGGCCTGCACCATCTTCTCGGGCGTGAAGAAGTTGCGATCGACTGCGCCCATATTGATGAACAAGCTGTCGTCGCGATTGTTGGGTCCGGGTGTGAAGACCACGGTCGAGAAGCCGCTGGTCACATCTTCATCAACCAGCGCCGTCTCGAATATGCGTTTGAAGGGAAAGATGCTGACGCTGGATTGCTGCGTCGGCCGATCGCGATAGGTATGGAAAGTCGCGATCGTCTTCCAAAGTTGTCCCTTATCGTTGAATTGGTCTGAGGCGGTGATGAACCAGCCTTCCGAATCGATGTAGAGAATGCGCGTCGGCGTAATCACGTCACCTCCGAGCGGAGAGCGAGCCTTGGCAGTCGCTTCGATCACGTAAATGTGGCGCATCTCCCAATTCTCCGGACAGACCGAGCGGCCACCGTCACTGGCACAGGTCTGGGCGGGTGAATTCGCCTCGACGGATGCGAGCATCGTGCGCTCGCCCAGCAGCCGGTACGTGAAGTCCTGGATTCGTGCGGAAAAACCAAAGGCGGAATCGGGATCCCAGGTGGAGGCATAGGTCGTGGCGGAGCCGCCACCTCCGCCCTGCGGGCCTGATGAGCTAACCCTGGAAACGCCGAACGCATCGGCGAGCTCGGCGGCCGGCAAACGCCTTAGCCGTCGGGCCTCAAGGCTGTACTCCCACACCGCGTCCTCAAACCCAGGAATCGCGTAGCTCTGCCGGATGATTCCCGCGCCGCGCATCTCGGCCGGCTCAAGGATCGGATAAGCTCCGGAACGAGAGACGATGCCGGTTTTCAAAACGTCCGGATCCGTCGGCGTCGGCGGGACCTCGGTGCGTCCCACGGAGTTGTAGTAGCCGATGTGACCGAACGTAAAATGCTCGACCTCGTCGCTGGAGCCCGCGCGACGACTCACGGCTTCTACACCGCGCTGGTCGAGGTCATCGGTCGCAAGCGGCCGGAAGGCGAAGTTCCACATGATCTTGGTGGCAGCATCCGGATCGGTCGCGTCGACGAGCGGGAAAGGCAGGCCGGCGACATAATTCTTGAGGCTGCCGTCGGCTCCAAGCGATACCTGGGGCGAATATCGCTCGGTCGCCTCCTTGTAGGGTGGTGGCCAGTCTAAATGAGCAGTCGGAACTATTTTCATTGTCATGCCTTGCCGGACCAGGATGAAGTTCCCGGGACTGACCAGGTTCACGACCTGTGACGCATTGTCGGGAGTAATAATTTGTCCGGGAGTAACCTGGGCGCGCGCAGGTGCGTGCGTAGAACTAAGGATAATTGTAAATGCGAGCGCGGTAGCTGCTAGGAATCGTTTGGATGACATTTGCTGAGTCCTCTTTCGAGTACGAAGTTGTTGCTATTCGACAGTTGTGACCTCCACAACACTCAGGCGTGAGAAACGGGCGCACAAAGGATGTGAACACTTGCAGTTACAAGCAATGCGCAGGCCAAATCAGGATCGGTCTTAAGGCGCCACGTGCAGATCTTGCGGGGCAGTTTTTGGGAGTGTGAAAGGCGCTAGGCCTGGAAGCCGAGCCTCGAGGCTACTTGCGCGGCTGCGATTGCGAGGGCAGGAGCCATCGGTCCCATCAGGGCGAAACGTGGATCCGTGGTTTGACCGCGGACGTAGCGGACGTAGATTTGCTCGACGACTGTCGCCGTCTTCCAGTGTGCCCAGGCCCAGTAGTACGGCATCGCGCTCAGGTCGCGGCCGGTGCGGGTGGAATAGCGATTTAGAAGTTCGTCGCGGCTGAGGAAACCGGGGCGCAGCGTGTGCGCTTCGCCCTGCGAGGTGGCGAGCAGTTCGGGCGGGTCGCTCTGGTCGCGCCAATAATTCAACACGATACCGAGGTCGACGAGCGGATCGCCTATCGTCGACATTTCCCAGTCGAAGACGCCGACTATCTCGCCGTGATTCTTCGCGCCGACCATGATGTTGTGCAGGTAGAAGTCGTTGTGCACGAGCACGGGCGGCGGCGACACCGGCATGTGGTCGAGAAACCACGCACCGAGTTTCTCCATCAGTGGCACTTCGCGCGTCTTCGCTTTCTCCCATCGCGCCATCCAGCCGGTAATCTGGCGCTTGAGAAATCCGTCGGGCTTGCCGAGCGACGCGAGTCCAATCGCCGCGTAGTCGACGCCGTGCAAATCGGACAGCGTGTCGATGAAGCCTTCGGACATCGCGCGAAACGTCGCGGGATCTTTGCCGAGCTCGGCCGGCAGCGGCTGGCGGTTCTTGATGACGATTCCCTCGCGGCGTTCCATCACAAAGAACGGCGCGCCGACGATCGACGCGTCGTCGCTGTAGAGCATCCCGCGCGGCGCCGGCTTGAAGACCTCCCACAACCGCGACAGCACTTTATATTCGCGGCCCATGTCGTGGCCGCCGACGGGCAGCGGGCCGAACGGCGGCCGGCGCATCACCCATTCGCGATCGCCGAAGCGGAGCAGGTAGGTGAGATTCGACGAGCCGCCGCGAAACTGCTTGACCGTCATCGGCGCGTCGGTGCCGGGAAGTTGGCAGCTGCGCAGATAGGCGACGAGCTTGCTCCAGTCGAGTTGCTCTTCCTCGCGAACGTCGCCGAACTCGACGGTGAGATCGATAGGTTCAGCCATGCGCAGCTATTTGTACTTGCGCAGCTCGCGGCGCGCGATCGTCATGCGATGCACTTCGTCGGGACCGTCGGCGATCCTGAGCGCGCGGCTGTCGCGCCACATCCGCGCGAGCGGGAAGTCGTCGCTGACGCCGGCCGCGCCGAACACCTGGATTGCGCGATCGAGCACGATCATCACCATGTTCGCGCACATCACTTTGATCATCGCGATCTCGTTGCGCGCGGCGCTCTTGCCCGCCGTGTCCATCTTCCACGCCGCATGCATGACCATCAGGCGGCACGAGTCGATCTCGATGCGCGAGTTGGCGATCCATTCCTGGATGTTCGACTTCTCGGAAAGAAAACTGCCGTGGGTGAAGCGCGTGCTCGCCCGCTTGCACATCAGCTCGAGCGCGCGTTCGGCGATTCCGATCGTGCGCATGCAATGGTGGATGCGTCCCGGGCCGAGCCGCGCCTGCGAAATTGCGAAGCCGCCGCCTTCCTCGCCGAGCAGGTTGGTCACCGGCACGCGGCAGTCTTTGTAGATTATTTCGCAATGCCCGCCGCCGCCGGTGTGGCCCATCACGGGCACCGGGCGAATCAGGTTGAATCCCGGAGTGTCGGTCGGAACGATTATCTGGCTGGCGCGGCGATGCGGCTCGGCGTCGGGGTCCGTCACGACCATCGCAATCGCGAAGGCCGATCCAATCGCATTGGAGGTGAACCACTTGTGGCCGTTGATGACGTAGTTGTCGCCGTCGCGGACCGCGCGCGTCTTGAGCTGAGTCGGATCGGAGCCCGGGGTGTCAGGCTCGGTCATCGAGAAGCAGGTGCGAATCTCGCCGTCGAGGCATTTCTGCAGCCACTGCTTTTTCTGATCGGGCGTGCCGAACTCGGCGAGGATTTCCATGTTGCCGGTATCGGGCGCCATGCAGTTGAACGCGCGCGCGCCGATTGAACTGCGGCCCATCAGCTCGCACAGCGGGGCGTATTCGTAGTTCTTGAGGCCGGCGCCGAATTTCTCGTCGGGCAGAAAAAGATTCCAGAGGCCTTCGGCCTTGGCTTTTTTGCGGACGTCTTTGAGCGATTGCGGCTCGGTATTCCCGCTCTCACCCATCGCCTTCTGAACTTCTTTTTCGATGGGGAAAACGTATTGGTCCATGAAGTCGGAGACGCGCTTGCGCAACTGTTCGGTCTTGGGGGTCAGCGAAAAGTCCATTTCGATCCTCGCGAGGCAGAATGATTTGTATCGCAACAGGTAACCCAGATCGCCAACAAATGAAAGCGAGCGGGAGCCGAGCGCCGTGTCCTGATTTGAGCACGGGCCGCGTCTGCGCGCCCGCCGTCGTCAGTCGAGAAATTTCCAGGTATCGAAGCCGTCGAGATGGCGCACACGCACTCGGGCCAGGACTTCCGGCGCCATCAGCCGCGCATTTACGCCCATACGATCGCGCGTCTTGTCGACGGGCGTCCAATGGGTGACGCAGCCGCAATTCTTGCAGCGGTGAAATTCGGTCTTTCGCTCACCGCGCATGTAGATGTCGGTCGCGCCACCCGTCACCAGAACATCTTTCGGCGAATAGTAGGCCCACAGCACGCCGTAGCTGCGGCAGAGCGTGCAATTGCAATCGGTCACCTCGAGCGGAGCGCGACTAATCTCAAGACGCACTGCGCCGCAATGACATGAGGATTCGATCATAGCGAACTCCCATCAAGTGACCGGTTTGCGCATCACGTAGAAGACGTAGCCGTAGGCGTCGTGATGGACGCGGAAGAGATCGTACTCGCGCTGCGCATCGTCGAGGGTCGCGAGCACGTCGGAAGAGCCGGCGTACTTTTCCTTCAGCTCCTCGACGCGCCGCTCGCTCGGCTCGTAGTAGTTGCGCCAGTCGTTCATCGAAAAGACGAAGCCGTCCATGTTGACGTAGCCCGCTTCGGCGACGATCTGGCAGTTACGCTCGATCGATCCCATGTTGGGATAGCCACGCGCCCAATATTCAGCGGCCTCGGCCGGAGGATCGGGCACCAGCCACGTCAGTTCAGATACCGCCAGCCATCCGCCCGGCTTCAAGAATCGCTTCCACCCGGCGAGGCCGGAGGCGAACCCCGCGATATAGATGGCGCCCTCGGACCAGATCAGGTCGAACGACTCGACGGCGAAATCCATGTCGAACATCGACGTGTTGACCGTCGTAATCTGCGCCAGCACTCCGGCCGCCTCGGCGCGTTCGGTCAGCTCGTCGAGGAATCGCTGGCGGATATCGACCGCCACGATCCAGCCGCCGGTCGCGCGCGCGAGCTCGATCGTCTGCGCGCCGGGCCCGCATCCGACGTCGAGGATTCGCGGACGCGTCGGCAGACTGCGCACCAGGCCGAGCGCTCGCAGAGTAGTGCCGGCGGAGCCGGGCGCCTGTCGCGGCAGGCCTTCGGTCATTTCGCGGAAAATACCCACGTCCCCCGATACTGCCGCAAGGACGCGGACTAACTCAATCGAATCGTGCCGTCAGGCGCGCGGCTTGTCGGCGGCAAATCGCAGGCGAATATAGTCGGCAAACCATTTGCCCTCGCCGTCGCAGAGCTTGGGCCGCAGTGCTTCACGAACCTCGTCGATAAACGCCGCCCGATCGCTGGCGGCCAGCGGCGCCATGAAGCTCTGGGCGAAGGTCTCGAGCCATCCGTTGATCTCAGTCGGCAGCGGCGTGGGACGCGGAATCAGCGCGATATACCTGACGGCGAATCCGCGACGCTCCAGCCGCGCGGAATAATCCTCGACGGTCGGAAAATACCACGGGTTGAGCGCGTCGCCGTCGATACCGCGGCGCTCGAGCGCACCGGTCAGCGCGCGCTTGATCGTCTCGACGCAGCCGTGCCCGCCGAGCTCGCCGACGAAACGGCCGCCGGGTTTCAGCGCTCGCCAGGCGCCGGCGATCACGTCGTCGGGCGGTTTCATCCAGTGAATTGCGGCGTTGCTGAACACGGCGTCGAACTCAGCATCGAAGTTGAGCCGCGCGCCGTCGGCGATACGTGCGTCGAGGCCGAGGCGGCGGGCAGCCTCTATTTGCGGCGCGCTCGAGTCGACGCCGACGACGTCGCATCCCATCGCGGCGAGCTTCAGCGTGAGCGCGCCGTCGCCGCATCCGAGATCGAGGATTCGCTCGCCCGCCCGCGGCGCCAGCAGCTCGACCACCGGCGCGCCGAGGTCGGAGACGAAGCGGGCGTTGCGTGCATAAGCGTCGGGGTCCCAGCTCTGATTTGTAGTCGTCATGATGTACTTAACTATAGTTAATAATCTCCGCGATGCAACAGTCTGAGTCTTGAACGCCCGCCACCCGATGCGCGAGGATAGCCGGGGAGATCGCAATGGAACTGGCCAAGCAATTCATCGACGTCGGAATCCTCACCAACCAAATCGACCAGATGCGCGCATTTTATGGCGAGCGCATCCGCCTGCCGTACGAAGAGCTGCTGCCGGTGGGCGCCGGCGTTCGCCAGTATCGCTACGGCTTGCTCGGCTCGGTGCTGAAGATAAATCACACGCGCAATCCGCTGGCGCCGCGAATCGCCGGCGGCTATCGGATGCTTTCGATTTCCGATCCGCGCACTCCCATGCCGCTGGCGATGCAGGATCCCGACGGCAACGAGATCGAGCTGGTGCCGGCGGGACAGCGCGGCGTCAATCAAATCGAAATCCATATCGGCGTCACCGACGAAGCCGCCTTCGAGAAGTTTTATGGCGACGCGATGGGTGCGGAGCGCCTCAGCGCGGGCCGCTTCAAGCTCGGCAACACGATTATCAGCTTCCGGCACGATCCCGCGGCCATGCGCGCGTCGAAGACAGCGTCCGACGCGATGACGCCGATGCGCGCGCTCGGGCTGCGCTACATCACGATCCAGGTGCGCGACTGCGACGCCGAGCATCGCCGCCTTATCTCGATGGGCGTGTGGGAAGGCACCGCGCCGATGACGCTGGGCAAGGTCGCGCGCATTTCTATGATTCGCGACCCCGACGGCAACTCTATTGAGATTTCGCAGCGGGCGTCGTTGACTGGTCCGATCCCGGACTAGCAGGCGGCGCGGCAGGAACGGCCGGCGGCACTGCAGGAGCGGCGGGCGGCTCGGAAAGCAGCAGCGAGCGAACGATTGGCACCAACGCCAGTTGCGACGGCTCGTTGCCCGCGATCGCATCGACGAGTTTCTTGAGCTTGGCGCCCGGGTAATCCTTGCGCGCGACGATCAGCGGAATGTGGCTGTCCTGCATCGACGCGCTGCCATGCCATGAGTGATACGGCGCCGAAAAGTAGTAGCGTTGGTCGATTGGCAATTGCAGTCCGGAGCGCGACAACAGCAGCACGTCGCCGGCGCGATTGCCGTACGGCCCCGCGCTCAGCCATCGCATCCGCCGGTTGAGCTGGATCAGATCGGGGCGCGGATGCGCGAGCAGATATTCCCAAATCGGCACGAGCCGATGCCCGTCGAAAATCTCATACTCATGCGTGAGCTCTCCCGGCGGAGTCGGCTCGCGCGCGAAAACCAGGTCGAGCGCGTTCTTCATCTGCGGCACGCGCCTGCCGTATTTGTTCGAGTAGTAAAACGCGCGCGCGACCGGCAGTACGTCCTCTTTGTAACGCGGCGGCCGCTTCCAATCGCAAGTCATCCCGGGCTTGGGACAGGTCGAGCGATCGGCCAGGTACACGTAAGCGATCGCGCCCTGGTAGGCGAACGCCGACTGGTAATCCTGTTCGTCCTTGCCTGGGTTGAGCACCAATTTTCGCGGCCGGAATCCCGCCGCTTCAACGACCGCCGCCGGTCCCGCGCTTTCATTGGCGCCAAGCGCGTGCCGCGGATCCTTGAGCACGGGCGTGTGACCGTGATCGGCGATCACCATGATGTAGGTCTGATCGAGAATGCCGCGCTGACGATACGCGTCGAGAATTTTCGCCACGAGCGGATCGGTTACGTTCTCCAGGTACGCGACTTCCATCGGCAACGGGTCGGGCGCGAGATGCGTGTACAAATCGATTCCCGGGAAATACACGACCTGGATATTCGGAACGCCGTGCGCCTCCATCGAGTCGAGCAGCTTCGGCACCGAATCCACATCCATCTGCTGGTACATGTCGCGCTTGCCCGACGAATGCTGTTCCTTGCCGGCGACGAATTCCGTGAACAGCTGGACCATCGACGACGGATCGAGAATCGTAAAGTAGTCGGCGCCGCGATAAACCATGTTCATCGAGACCGACGACTTGACGCCCGCCTGCTGGAAGAGCGTCGGCACCTTGAGCTGATGCCCGACCAGGTTGTCGGTGACCATGGCGCGGTTGTCGTCCATCTCTGCGACCGAGACCGGCACCGGCGCGAAAAATTTCATGTCCTCGCGCACGAACCACTCGTTGCCCGGCACCCCGTTCTGCGCGGGCGGCGCGCCCGTGAAGATCGCCGACCACGCGGCGACAGTAGTCGACGGCAGGATACTGACGGCGTTGGGCGCCGAGTACGCATGCTCGTAAAGCCCGCCGCCCTGATCTTTGCCGAGCATCCCGGCCATGGCAGGCGCCTTGCCCGAGTTGATCGCCGCCATTAACTGGTCGTACCCGGCGCCGTCAAAGGCAAAGACCAAAACATACGGACCAGGCGCGGGCGGCCGCGGCACGCGTTTGACCTGCTTCTCGCCGCCATTGAAAAAAATCTTGATCGAGCTGCACGAAGTCAGCGCAAGGATTGCGGCACACGTCGAAAAGAGCGCGCAGCGAATGAGGTAGGAGCCAGGTTTAGGGCGCAGCATCAAGGTCGTCCTAAAAACTCTAACCCAACCAGATTTTCGGAAACAGTGAAGGAACCAGTGAGTTAGCGGGTCGGTTTACCGGCGAGCGCAATATCCACCGGGCCGATCGCAGTTGCGATCGGCCCGGTGGTGTTCGAACTCATTCAGGGAACTGCGGCGACTATGCCCAGCGCGAGCGCGGGCGATTGCGCGTCGAGCGATTACGCGCGCCCGACGAACGGAACACCGTCACCGGCTTGGGCGCGTGAATCTCGATTTTTTCGAAACCCTCGACGTGCTCCCGATCGAGCGCATTGCCGAGCGTGCGTTCCAGCCGCGCCAGGTTGACGCGCTCTTCCTGTGTCACGAGGCTGATCGCCTCGCCCGCCTTGCCCATCCGCGCCGTGCGGCCAATCCGATGGATATAGCCCTCGGTCTCATCGGGCAGATCGAAGTTGATAACGTGCGAAACGTCGGGGATGTCGAGGCCGCGCGAGGCCACGTCGGTCGCGACCATCACGCGAAACTTCTTCGCGCGGAATCCCGCCAGCGCCGCGTTACGCTGGCTCTGCGAGCGGTCGCCATGAATCTGCACCGCCTTGATATTGGCGCGGATCAGCAGCTTGGCGACGCGGTCGGCGCGGCTCTTGGTGCGCGTGAAGACGATCGCGCTCTCGACTTCGGGCCGCTTCAGAATCTCGAGCAGCACCGGCCCCTTGTTCTCGAGCGTCACCGGATAAATCGACTGGCGAATCTGCGACGGCGGCGCCGCTTTGGTCCCGCCGACGGTGACGCGCTCGGGCGTGGTCAGAAATTCGCGCGCGATCATTTCAGGACCGGACGCCATCGTCGCCGAGAACATCATGGTCTGCCGATGCTTCGGCACCATCCGCATGATTCTCCGCAACTGCGGCAAAAAGCCCATGTCGAGCAGCCGGTCGGCCTCGTCGATGATGACGACTTCAATCTTGTCGAGCTTGACTATGCCGCGCTCGATGAAATCGATAAGCCGTCCGGGACACGCAACGAGCACTTGCGCGCCCTTGCGAATCTGATCGATCTGATGACGCTCGGACTCGCCGCCCACTACAGTCGCGCAGCGGATATGGGTGTGGCGTGCGATCAGATCGAATTCGCGCGCGGCCTGCGCCGCGAGCTCGCGGGTCGGCATGATCACAAGCGCGGCGATATGCCGCGTGTTCTTGCGATGCAACCGATCTATGGTCGGGATCAGAAAGGCCGCGGTCTTGCCGCTGCCGGTTTCAGCCGTGGCAACCACGTCGCGCCCGCTGAGCGCAACCGGGATAGCTCCGGCCTGGACCGGGGTCGGTGTATGATGACCGCGGTCTTTGATTGAACGATGGATCTCTGGCGATACGGGAAATTCAGAAAACGACAAACTGTATCCTTATGGTTCAGAACCCCGGATTCCAGTTCGAAGATAATGCCGAACTTGTGGGTCTGATGAGTTGCGAGGGTGGCGTCACGGAATCCGACGCGCGCATAAAGTCACGATTGACTTGGCAAGAGGGTACAGTATGCAGGGAAGCGAAACAATGGGGGTCGGCGGAAATAGATCGCAGAACCTGATTGTAGCGAAACCCGCGACAGCTTTCACTCCGACGATCATTTCCTGGGAGGCTGCTTCAAAATATTTTTGTCGAACAACGCGGGATTCTGCAGAAAATCGTCGAGCGTATTCATCGACGAGAAGTTTGCAATTTTGTAAGTCCCGCCTTCGCGCACTACGTAGGAATAGCTCAACGCTTGCGGCATCCAGTTGTCGCCGGAACCCGGCGCCTGAAATACGAGGAAGACGGGGTCGGCGTCGAGCACGAATTTGACGTTGGCCATCATCGCCGAAATCAATCCTGCCGTTGCATAGTTCGAAGCCGGAGACGCGCTTGCCTGCTGTCGTTTTTTCGTTGCGGCGAGCCACTGACTTATTGTCTTCCCACTCCGCGGAGTGAAATCGCCGGCGAAGGATTTGTCTTTGCCGTTTCGTATGGCGAAGGCCGCGTTCCGCAGAAACTCCAGCAAAGGAGTGGGCGCCTTTATCTTCTCGTCGCCGATTGGGAAGTCCATCGGTGCGCCGTCAAATTCAAAGAACACGGGATGCGCGCCCGCATCGCCTGGTCCGGCTACTGGAATCGGATACTGATAGCCCACGTTGAGATTCGAAATCGGTTTGTACACCGCCGGATACATTTTTGCCGCGACGAAGGCGTTTAGAATCAGCGGCTCAACCGGCGAGTTACTGCTGACTGCGCTCAGCCGCAGTTTGGTTTTTCTGATCGAGCCCGACGTAGAACGCATTGCGCTGGATTCCAACTTTCGTGGACGCATCCCAGATGAACATGGTTTGCGATCCAACCAGCACTTCCGCGACAACAGTCAGCTTGTCGAAATCGAAATTGCTCCGCGCCACCTTTAGCCAACTGTCGGTGCTGTTATCGGCCAGGGTCACGGTAACTTGACTATCGCGTTTCATTTGATCCGGCGAGGTCCACACAGTCGCGAACTTCGCCGCATCATTTTTGCGAATTGCATCCACCGCCGTCGCGAACATCGTCTGCGCGTTGTCCATCGGGCCGGCGGCAAACTTTTCGAACGGGACGTTGTAACTCTTCGTCTCGAACTTCAGGTAAAGGCGGCAATGCGTCGGTTGACCATCGATCTCCACCGGAAGCGGAACGCTGACAGCGGCGAATTCCTGGGCCAGCACGATGCCGGGCGCGATGAACCAGCAAGCATCCGGCGACAAAGGCCGCGCTCAACCGAGCCATCTTCAATTTGAGCAAGACGCTGTTCCTAAAACTTCCCATGCCTCCCCACCCCCGACGCGAATTTCTCCGCGCCGGCGCGCGTCTCGCCCGATTGCACCGTCGCGATTCCGTGGCGGTATTCATTCTTCAGCGCGGCGTCGAGCGGCATCGTCCACGCCTCGTACGCAGACATCCGGTCGCCGCGCATACATCGTTGCGGGAAGCCGGCGATCTGCTTCGCGAGCTCGCGCGCTCCCGCCATCACTGAGCCAGGCTCGACGACGCGATTCACCAGGCCCATTTCGAACGCCTCTTTGCCCGAGACGCCGCGGCCGGTGAGTATCATGTCCATCGCGCGGCTCATCCCGATCAGCCGCGGCAATCGAATCGTGCCTCCATCGCAGAGCGGCACGCCGAAGCGCCTGCAATACACGCCAAACGTCGCAACGAGCGTGGCCACGCGCAAATCGCACCACAGCGCCAGCTCGAGCCCGCCCGCGACGGCGAATCCTTCGACCGCTGCGATCACCGGCTTGCCAAGCAGCATGCGCGTGCATCCGAGCGGACCGTCGCCGTCCTCCGTCACGCGATTACCGCGGCTGGTCGCGACCGCTTTCAGATCGGCGCCCGCGCAAAACGTCCCGCCCGCTCCCGTCAGAATCGCTACCGAGAGCGCGTCGTCGGCATCGAAGCGGCGGAACGCGTCGGCGAGCGCCGCGGCGGTCGGCTGATCGACTGCATTGCGCGCCTCGGGCCGGTTGATAGTTACGATTGCGATTTCTTCTTCGACTACGAACTCGACCAGGCTCATTGTAATGACCTCCGCTCGTTTGCGATTCGGGAAAAATTACTTAGGCAACAGCTTGCGGGTCGAGCAATGGAGATGTACGACGCCCGCCTCGATCGAGTTGTGAGCCTCGAAGCCGCTGTGCGCGAATACCTCTAGCATCTGGCGGTTCTCGCCGAGCACGTCGGCCTCGAACTCTGTCACCCCGTTCGCGTCGGCGATAAGACCGAGATGCGCGAGCAGGATCGTGGCGATACCGTGCCCCTGAAACTTGTCGAGCACGGCGAACGCGACTTCCGCGCGATTTGGATTGGCGCCGCGGATGTAACGCCCGACGCCGACGAAGCGCTCGCGCCCATTCTCGGTCACCGTCGCAGCCAGCCCGACGTGATTGTCGAAGTCGAGCTCCGTCAGACGCTTGAGATCGGCCGGCGACAAGTCGCGCTTCAACCCCATGAACCGAAAATAAACTGACTGCTCGCTGAGTCCGCGAAAATGCTCGTGCAGCCGCTCCTGATCGTCAGGCCGAATAGCGCGGATCCGGACCGCGGCACCATCGAGCATCGTCGCGTCAACGCAATATTTTCGCGGCTCGCTGACCATAATGACGATCGAGTATACCGCGATTCCGCTTGGAATCTCCCGCGCATTTCGCTAGCGCTATCGGAGCGGCGTGACGATGAGCGAATTCACAATCAAGGACAAGGTCGCGATCGCCGGGCTCGGCGAGACGACGTACTACAAACGCGGCGCCGCGCCGGTCAGCGAATTCCGCCTCGCGCTCGAAGCGATTCAGCGCGCAGCCGACGACGCCGGTCTGCCGGTGACGGCCATCGACGGCATCGCCTCGTACGCCAACGACCGCAACGATTCTGTGCGCGTCGCAACCGCGCTCGGCTTGCCCGAGTTGCGCTTCACCAACATGTTCTGGGGCGGTGGCGGCGGTGGCGGCTCGGGTGCAATCGGCAACGCGGCGGCCGCGATCGTCGCCGGCTTCGCGACCTGCGTCGTCGTCTATCGAGCCCTCGCGCAGGGCCAGTTCGGCCGTTTCGGCGCAACGCCGGCTATGCGCGCGATTTCCGGGCCTATCGCGTACACCTGGCCATACGGGATGTCGACGCCCGCGCAATGGATCGCGCTGCGCACGCGCCGCTTCATGCACGATCACCACGTCTCGCAGGACCCGCTCGCGGCGATCGCGATGGCCTGCTATCACCACGCGCAGTCCAATCCGCGCGCGATCATGTACGGCCGTCCGCTGACCCGCGCGGCCTACGACGAGTCGCGATGGATCGTCGAGCCGTTCCATCTCTACGACTGCTGCCTCGAGAACGACGGCGCCGCCGCCGTGATTGTCACCAGCGCCGAGCGCGCGCGCGACCTCAAGCAAAAGCCCGCGTACGTGATGGCGTCGGCGCAGGGCTCCGACTTCCGCCAGGGCGCGGCGGCGGAGAACGGCCCCGACTACGCGACCTCCAACTTCAAGACGCTCGCGCCGCGCCTGTACGCGATGGCGGGGATCGAGCCCAAGGACGTCGACGTCGCGCAGGTGTACGAAAATTTCACCGGCGCCGTGATGACCAGCATCGTCGAGCACGGCTTCTGCCATCCCGACGAAGTGATGGACTTCTGCACTTTCGAAAATCTGACGGCGCCCAACGGCAAGCTGCCGATCAACACGAGCGGCGGCAACCTGGCCGAGTGCTACATGCACGGACTCGAGCTGATCATCGAGGCGGCGCGCCAGGTGCGCGGCACTTCAACCTGCCAGGTGAAGGACGCCGAGATTTCGATGGTCGTGTCGGGACCGATGGTCGCGCCGGTGAGCGATCTGATTCTGCGCAGGTAACCGCAATGGCCAGCGAATCGAAAACCTACCTGCCCGCCGGAATGCCCGCGCCCGAGGCGATGCGCGACGGGCTCGATCGCGAGTTCTGGGAAGCAGCGAAGCGTCACGAGCTGGTCGTGCAGAAATGCAATTCATGCGGCACGTTTCAATTCGGCCCCGAGTGGATTTGTCACAAGTGCCACACGCTCGACGTCGGATGGCATCGCGTGTCGGGCCGCGGCCGCGTCTATAGCTGGGAGCGCGTGTGGCATCCGGCGCATCCCGCGCTGAAGTCCGCGTGTCCCTACATAGTAGTGGTGGTCGAGCTGCCCGACGCCGGCAACGTGCGAATGGTCGGCAATCTGCTAGGCGATCCGATGCGCGAGGTAAACTTCGACGCGCCCGTCGAGGCCGTCTTCGAAGATCACCCCGAAGGCTTCACCCTGATTCAGTGGCAGTTGACGAATCGCTGACGCGGCTCAGGTCTTCTCGGGCTCGTCGGACTTGATGAACTTCAGCGATGCCGAATTCATGCAGTAGCGCAGTCCCGTCGGGCGCGGGCCGTCGTCGAAGACGTGGCCGAGATGCGCGTCGCATTGCGCGCACAGCACTTCGGTCCGCTTCATGAAGAGCGAGCGGTCGGTCTCGGTCTTAACGTTCTCCTGCGCGATCGGCTGATAGAAGCTCGGCCATCCCGTGCCCGATTCGAACTTGGTGTCCGAACTGAACAGCGCGTTGCCGCAGCAGATGCATCGATACAGACCCTTGTCGTGATTCTCGGCATACAGGTTCTGGAACGGGCGCTCGGTGCCCTTCTTGCGCGTGACCTCGTACTGCTCGGGGGTCAGTTCCTTTTGCCATTCCGCGTCGGTCTTGACGACTTTATCTACCATGACGAGTCCCTTTCTCTGGCCGGAGTCGGTGAATTCAACGATCGATACTTTGACTATACCCGACGCATCGGGATTTGCGGAATCGCCCGACGCATCGGACGACTTGCCGAATTCAAGGTAGCCGAATGCGACAATCGCCGGCAGCGCGGTAATCGCAGCGACAAATGCGCGCCGTCCGATCAGGCGCTCGTTCTGACTATTCGAGTTGCTATTGCGCTCAGCCAATTCCGGATCCGTGGTGTTGATCATTGCATAATAGAGAACGGCGCCGAAGCCCGCGCGGTTCCCAACGGCGAGTTTGGTCGCTAGACCAGGGTCGGGATCTTCTCGAGCCTGCGGCCAAGCCGGCGCGCCGCTTCCCACGTATCGTAACGACCTTGCAACCGGATCCAAACGCCCGGGCCGTTGCCGCATAGCTTGCCCAAACGAACAGCCATCTCGGAGCTGATCGAGATGTCGCCGGCCATCACCCGGTGCAAAGTCTGACGACTGACGCCGAGCAGAGTGGCAATCTCACCAATCGTTCGATGACGCCGTAGTTCGGGCATCACCTCCTCGGCGAAAATAATCCCGGGATGAATCGGCCTGCGCGCGGCTACCTTCTTGCGGTCAACAGCATACTCCGGCTTCATTTCTCAAACTCCTCGCAATATCAGTGGTACTGTTCCAAGTCGACTTGCAGGGCGTTTCCATTTTCAAAACGAAAAGTGATCCGCCAAGGACCATTGACCGCCATCGCATATCGTTGCGGATTTGTATGAAGCGGATGCGTTCCGAAACCGGGGCCTGACAGGTCGTTGAGATTCTCCGCTTCGTCCAGGACTTCGAGTAAGTTTGCGCATCGTTTTCGCAATTGAGGCGGAACCGATGCGCTACGTCCTGTCTCGAACAAATCTTTGAGCCCCTTGTGTCGGAAGCTCGCAATCACCAGCCGAACTGTAGCATGCTATGCAACAAAACGTCAATTGCCGTGCAACTTTCGGCGGGACGGGAGCTAGATCTGATACACGAACAGCTTTTGTTCCTTGGGTCTCAGGAACACGTGCGCGCCGGTTTCCAGGTGCAGCACCTCGAAGCGCTCGTGGCTGATATCGACCTGTACCAGGTCGCCCCATGCGGCGACCAGCTCGACTTTGACCTGCGGACCGGCCGGATTGATCGACTTGACGGTCGCCGGGAAGGTCTGCTTGCCGTTGGGCCTCAGCACGATTTCCAGCAGATGCGGCCGCACGTACAGCACCGCCTTGCCGGTCTCGGGATGCGCGTGGGCGTGGGTGTTATCGAGCTCGACGGCGGTATCGCCGAGAAACACGCGGCCGTTCTCGATTCGGCCGTGGAACAGGTTGACGTTGCCCAGGAAGTTGTAGACGAACGCGTTGGCCGGGTGATGGTAAACTTCCTCGGCCGATCCGATCTGCTCGATCCGTCCCTGGTTCATCACGACGATTCGGTTGGCCAGCTCGAGCGCCTCTTCCTGATCGTGCGTCACGAACACGCTGGTGATTTTGATCTCGTCGTGCAGGCGCCGGAGCCATCGGCGCAGTTCCTGCCGCACTTTGGCGTCGAGCGCGCCGAACGGCTCGTCCAGCAGTAAAACTTTCGGCTCGACTGCCAGCGTGCGTGCGAGTGCGACGCGCTGGCGCTGGCCGCCGGAGAGCTGCGAGGGGTAGCGATCGGCGAGGAAGTCGAGCTGCACGAGTTTCAGCAGCTCATGCACGCGGCGCCCGACCTCGGCTTCGGCCGGCCGCGCACGCCGCGGCAGCACGCGCATCCCGAAGGCGACGTTTTCGAACACCGTCATGTGGCGGAACAGCGCGTAGTGCTGAAATACGAAACCGACTTTGCGCTCGCGCACGCTGACGGCGCTGGCGTCCTCGCCGTGGAACAGCACTTCGCCGCTGTCTGGAGTCTCCAGTCCCGCGATTATCCGCAGCAGCGTGGTCTTGCCCGAGCCCGAGAGCCCCAGCAGCGCGACCAGCTCGCCGGTTTCGATGCGCAGGCTGATGTTGTCGACCGCAACGAAGTCGCCGAACTTCTTGCTGATGTTTCTGAGCTCGATACTCATGCTGCAACGTTCACTGCCATGTCGTCCGCCTCCTGCTTCACCGGCACGACGCGGCGCTCCAGCGAATACTTGGCAATGAGCGTTGCGATCGCGAGCAGGGTGAGCAGCGACGAGACCGCAAACGCGGCCGCGAACTGGTAGTCATTGTACAGAATTTCGACGTAGAGCGGCATCGTGTTGGTATGCCCGCGGATATGCCCCGAAACGACCGAGACTGCCCCGAACTCGCCCATCGCGCGCGCGTTGCACAGCACCATCCCATACAGCAGGCCCCACTTGACGTTGGGCAGCGTCACCCGAAAAAACATTTGCCAGCCGCCCGCACCGAGCACGACCGCCGCTTCTTCTTCTTCGCTGCCGACGGCCTGCATGATCGGGATGAGCTCGCGCGCGGCGAGCGGGAAGGTGACGAAGATCGTCGCGAGCACGATTCCCGGCTCGGCGAAGATAATCCTGATGCCGTGATCCGCCAGCCATCCGCCGAGCGGCGCGCGCACGCCCAGCAGCAGCACGAACAGCATGCCCGCGATGACGGGAGAGACCGAGAACGGGATGTCGATCAGCGTGAGCAGCGTTTGCTTGCCGGGAAATTCGAAGCGTGCGATTGCCCATGACGCGCAGATTCCGAAAGTCACGTTGAGCGGCACCGCAATCGCGGCCGTCATCAGGGTCAGGCGAATCGCGGCGCGGGCCTCGGGATCGACGATCGCGGCGAAGTAAGCGCCGACTCCGTCGCGCAGCGCTTCAGTGAAGACGGCGATCACCGGGATGAAAATAAACAGCGCGACAAAGGCCAGCGCCGTCGCGATCAGCGCGAGCCTGACCCACGGCGGATCGACGGTCCCCGGCTTTTTCCGATCGCCTTGTGCCATCGCGATCGTCAGGCCGCGAGGCGGCGGCTGCTCCACCTTTGCAGCATGTTGATGCCGAGCAGAATTCCGAACGACGCCACCAGCATCACGACTGCGATCGCCGTCGCGCCGGCGTAATCGAACTGCTCGAGCTTGCTCATGATCAGCAGCGGCACCACTTCGGTATGCATCGGCATGTTGCCCGAGATGAATACGACCGAGCCGTATTCGCCGAGCGCGCGCGCAAATGCGAGTGCAAATCCCGTCAGCAGCGCGGGAATCAGCGCGGGCGCGATCACCAGCATGAAGGTCTGCAGGCGGTTCGCGCCCAGGGTCGCGGCCGCTTCCTCGTATTCCTCATCGAGATCCTCGAGCACCGGCTGAATCGTGCGAACGACGAACGGCAGCCCGACGAAGGTGAGCGCGACGATCACGCCCAGCGGTGCATACGCGACTTTTATTCCGAGCGGCGCCAGGTATCGCCCAATCCATCCGTTGCTGGCGTAAATCGCCGTGAGCGTAATTCCCGCGACCGAAGTCGGCAGCGCGAACGGCAGATCGACCATCACGTCGATCAGCGTCTTGCCGGGAAATTCATAACGAACCAGGCTCCACGCGACGACGAACCCGAACACCGAGTTGATCAACGCTCCCGCGATCGAGGCGCCGAAGCTCAACTTGTATGCGGCCAGCGTGCGCGGACTGGCGACGGCGGCCCAGAACTGAGCCCAGGTGAGGGTGAAAGTCTTGAAAAAGATCGTCGAGATCGGAATCAACACGACGATTCCGAGATAAGCGAGCGTGAAGCCGAGTGTCAGGCCGAATCCCGGCAGTACGTTGTTCCTTTTCGTTGCCATCCGCGCGATCTTAACTTCCCGGCTGATAGATCTTGTCGAACACGCCGCCGTCCCCGAAGAACTTCGGCTGCGCCTTCTTCCATCCACCGAAATCCGCATCGATCGAGAGCAGCGGCAGATTCGGGAACTGGCTCGCGTACTTGGCCGCGACGGTCGCGTCGCGCGGACGGAAGAAATTCTGCGCGATTATTTCTTGCCTTTGTGGCTTGTAGAGAAATTCCAGGTAGGCCTTCGAAATAGCCAGGGTGCCGTGGCGACTATCGACCTTGTCGACCCATGCGACCGGCGGTTCCGCCAGGATACTGATCGACGGATAGATGATCTCGAACTTGTCGGCACCGAATTGCTTGAGCGACAATCGCGCGTCGTTCTCCCATGCGATCAGCACGTCGCCGATTTCGCGCTCGACGAAGGTCGTGGTCGAGCCGCGCGCGCCGGAATCGAGCACCGGCACGTTTTTGTAGAGTGCGCTGACGAATGCCGCGGCCTTGGCCTCGTCGCCGCCGTTCTTCTTCAGCGCGTAGCCCCACGCCGCCAGAAAATTCCAACGCGCACCGCCCGAGGTCTTCGGATTCGGTGTGACTACCGAGATGCCCGGTTTCACGAGGTCGTCCCAATCGTGAATCTTCTTGGGATTCCCTTTGCGCACCAGCAGCACGATGGTCGAGGTATAGGGGCAACTGTTGTCGGGCAATCGCGTTTGCCAATCCGCGGGAAGCAGGTCCGCCTTCTCGACGATCGCATCGATATCACCGGCGAGGCCGAGCGTCACCACGTCGGCCTCGAGCCCGTCGATCACGGCGCGCGCCTGTTTGCCCGAGCCGCCGTGCGACTGGTTGATAGTGACGTCGTCGCCGGTCTTCGCTTTCCAATCCTTGGCGAATTGCGCGTTGACAGCCTCGTACAGCTCGCGGGTCGGATCGTACGACACGTTGAGTAGTGTGATTTGCGCTGCGCGCGCCGCGCCGGCGCCGAATGCAACGCCCGCCGCCAGGATGACGGCGGCGAACGCATAGGTGAGTTTCAATTTGCGGCCAAACATCATTGACCACCGAATACGATCTGAAGTTGCGACTCGAAGACGCTTTCGTTCGGCCGGTCTTTCGGCACGGCCGCCGTTCCGGCGCCGCCGTCGAAGTAGGTGTTCGCATAGTCGAACTGCCACTTGATGTTGGCATTGAGATACCAGTTGATGCCCAGCGCAAACTCGGTCGCGGTTTGCGCGGACACGTTCGGACTGGCGAATCCGAGTTGGAACTGCCGGGTGTCGGCTGCGACGTTGCTGATCCTGGCCGCCACTTCCCACGCACCCCAGGTCCCGTGCCGCGGGTCGAACGGACGATATGGCTTGATCCAACCGTAGGCCGAATCTTCGCCCGTCAGCAGGTAAGAAGCCTGCGCCATGTAACCCGTGTCGGTGAAGGTATCGGTACGGTTGATTAGCCGTTTGAACGGCGAGGCCCCGACCGTAGCGAACCGGTTCAGCGAATGCTCGTCCTGCGCGTATTCGGCCATCAAGCCGAACGGGCCCACATAGTAGTACGCTTGCGGCTCGATCCGCGCGCGCAAGCCCGACGCAGTCACGCCGCCGTTGTAGGTGAACCAGGTGCTCATGCCGTAGGTCCTGTAGATCGAGGTCGTGGTGCCGCGCTCGTCGCCATAGGAACCGCCGAAACCGAACCCGAGACCCTTGAGCCATCGGTTCTCGCTGAGTTCGAACGGCGTGGTGAAAATGCGGCCGACGAAATCCTTGCCGTCGTTGTTGTCGATGTCGGTGGTGTCGGCCGCGGTGTTGTCCGGCACTCCATTCATAAGCGCGGCGTCATAGAACACGAGTCCATTCAAAAGCCTGCCGTGAAGATCGGCACCGGTGTCGCGGTTAGGAACCAGGTTTTGAATTTCCGACCGCTCGCTGAACTCGAGGTCACGGTCCGACTGCAGGCGCTCGAGATCCAGCGGCGCCTTGAACTTGCCGGTCCTCAGGCTGGCGTAATCGAAGTAGGTGATGTTCAGGTAGGCGTCCTGCAGCGTGACTCTGCCCTGGCCGAAGTCGGGCGTGATATTGAAGTTGTAGTACTTCGCAACCGAGCCGGTGATAATCGGGCGCACTCGATTCAGGAAGAACGTGCTGCCGCCGTCCTTGTCCGCGCCACTGGTGAAGAAGCGACCGTCAGCCTGGATGATTCCGCCGAAGTTGATGTTGTAGTCGTGGTTCGGCGAGGACAGGGAAAATCCTTCGTCGCCAACCTTGACCACTGGCGCCTCGAGCGCGTGCTGCTGCGCGGTTTCCTGTTGGACTTCGAGCTTGCGGTCGATCACTCTCACTTTCTGGTCAAGCCCCTCAAGCGTGTCGACTCTTGTTTCAAGTTTCTGAATTTCGCTCTTGAGCACCTGGATTTCCTGATCCCTCGGATCGGCCCCGATGCTCGACTGCGCATGCGCCGGCCTGGCGGGGATAAGCACCCCGGTAATCACCGCCGCCAGCAGCACTGGCAGAATCGGCAAAGTGAATTTTCTCATCTCGGAAGCCCCTCGTAGTCGTGGGAACTTCCGGATGTCCGGTCAGCTCGTGGTTAATGATTGATAGCTCTGTCATGGCGCGCCCGGATCCTTCCCTGGTCCGGACTCCTGTGTGGATTTCACGTTCTCACTTGATACAACCGCCGGCCTGGTTGTTGGTCGCAGTCGAGTCGTTGGCGAACCATTTGTTGCTGCCGCAGCTCGAATTCGCGTCGAACAGATCGTCCTTCGAGTTGTGCGTCCCGCCGCCCAGCGTCTGGTTGGTGACGATGGAACTCTTGGCGCCGATATCGAGCGCGACGCCGTAGTTAGTGTTCCCCGCTATGCTGCCGGTGAAGATGTAGTTGCCCGACGACGGGCCGACACCGGGGCATACGCCGCTGATCGGTCCGATATCGGAGCATCCGACGTAAATTCCGGCGTTGCCGTTGGTCGTCGTCGTCGAATGGGTGATGTTACTCGTGAACGTGTGCTTCACCCAGATTCCATAATCCAGATTGCCGGTTGCGGTCGGGCTGGTCAGTTCGACATCCTCGGCGTCGCGCAGCTCCACGCCCGCCGTGCCGTTGGTATTCGCAGAAATGTCGTCGGCGAAGATTTCTCTGCCCTCGATCAGCAAGCCGACGTCCCACCCGCTTACCACCGAGCCACGGAATTCGATGAAGTCCAGGCGGTTTTTGTGGTGAACCCAGACGCCGATACCGGTCGGCGTCGAACCACCGGGGCCCGTGATGGATTTCTTGCCGCCGTCGAGGATTACGAAATTCGCGGTGATCTCGATGCACGCGCCGTTCGCAGTGAGTCCCTGGGTCGAATTGATGTTGAGCCCTATTTTGTAGGAGCCGGGAGCACTGATCGTGCATCCGCACGCGTTGATGGTCGGCGTGCATGATTGTGCCGATGCGGGCGCCGGCATCGTCAAGGCTCCGACGATCACCACTGTCGCGAGCAGCACCCCCTGAAAGAAAAGCGTAGCGCGGTTTGTCATCTCAAAAGTCCCTCGTCGTCTTGGGAACTTCCGGATGTCCGGTCGGCTCGCGGTTGATTTTGACGGCTCTGTCATGATGCCCGGATCCTTCCCCGGTCCGAGGCTCCTCCCAAAGAAATTTGCCAAAAAATTTGCGGCTACCCGCGACTGTTCTTGTCGAAGCGGAATTTTTCTTTGCGCTCGATTTGCACGACGCGCGAGTCCTGGATCACGACTTCGACCGAGCCGAAGCGCACCCCGCTGATTGCATTGGCGATGCGCCGCAGGATTTCGTCGCCCGCTTGGGCCTCGGAATCAACATCAGGGCGGCTTGTCAGGATTGAATCTGCTTTCATAGCTATCCTATTAGATGACTAGACTAATCTCCCAAAAAAAGAGCTGCTTAAATCTTCAGATCGCGAAACTCAAGGATTCGTTGCCTGTGACTACCGCCTCGACGCGCTTGAGCATGTCGGCCAGCGAGGTCGAGTCCATTATCTTCGCAGTCGCGTCGCGCACCTCTTTCATAACGATCCGGATGCCGCAACTGCGCTCGTCGCGGCATTCGCGACATCGCATGTACGCCGTCTTGCTGACGCATGGCAACGGCGCGATCGGCCCGTCCAGTACGCGTACAATGTGCCCGACGCTGATCTGACTTGGGTCGCGGCCGAGGAAATATCCGCCGCCCTTGCCCTTCTTGCTCTGGAGCAGGCCCTGGTTCTTGAGTTCGAGCAGAATCAATTCCAGGAACTTGCGCGGGATAGCCTCACGCTGCGCCAAATCGGAGATCAGCACGGGTCCCTGCCCATACTCCTTGGCCAAAACCATCATCGCCTTCAACGCGTATTTCGACTTCTTTGAAAGCATCCTATCAGCCCATTACTCGATAGGGTGACTAGACTAAAGATCGCGGCTCAAGCAGTCAAGAGCCGCGCGAGCGAGAATCGCGAAAAATCAGCGGGCTGATTTCAGCGCGCTTTGGCCTTCAGCTCGGCATACTTGTCGAGCAGCGGGAGCACGGTTTCGCGCGGCGCTGGCGGCAGCGCGAAGATCAGACGGTCGAGGCCGAGGTCGAGAAATTTCTTGATGTGCTCTTCGTTCGGACCGACGCCGAACATCGACACGGGGAGTTTCCCGCGGCCGGCTTTCTTCCCCGCTTCGGCGAGCGCCTTCAAGTTGGCGGCGAGATCGTAACGCGGGAAATTTATCGGCATCCATCCGTCGCAATATTCGGCGACGCGCTCGAAGGTCTTCGGCGATTGCGAGCCGAGCAGAATCGGCGGTCCGCCGGCCTGCACCGGTTTGGGAAAGGACCAGATTGGATCGAAGTTCACGAACTCACCGTGAAACTCGGCGGCTTCCTTCGTCCAGATTTGCCGCATCGCAAGAATTTTTTCCTTGACGATTTTCCAGCGCCGCTTGAACGTCGCGCCGTGATTCTCCATCTCCTCAACGTTCCAGCCTGCGCCGATTCCGAAAACCACGCGGCCACCCGAAATCAGATCGAGCGACGCGACTTCCTTGGCGAGCGTGATCGGGTCGCGCTCGATCACCAGGCATACTCCCGTGCCGAGCTTGAGCTTCTTGGTGACGGCGGCCGCCGCGCCGAGTGCGACGAACGGGTCGTGCGTATGCCAGTACTCCTTCGGCAATTCGGTGCCACCGGGGAATGGTGTCTTGCGCGACGCGGGGATATGCGTGTGCTCGGGAAAGAACAGCGACTCGAAGCCGCGTTGCTCGGCGGCGAGCGCAAGTTCGATCGGCTGGATAGCGTAGTCGGTCGGGAACATCGAGACTCCGAATTCGGCCATGGCGATTCCTCCTGAATTAAGCAGCCAGTAAAATTTTCATAGCACAACTGATCGGCGAAGCGACTGCGCGCGCATCGGCACGAGGCGGTTAGTGCTGGTTCTGCACAACGCGAACTGTCGCGGTCGAGCCGGGAATTCGATCGCCCTCCATCGGTTCGTAGCGTCCGCCAAGGTTGTCAGCCAGGAACTTTTCCATGCGCGCGGTGAAGTCGAGCCGGTTTTCGGGCCGCACGAAACCGTGACCCTCGTCGGTATACAAAACGTAAACGGCGTTCCCGCGATGCTTCGCGATCGCATCGACGATCTGCTCCGCCTCGGCCTGCTTGACCCGCGGATCGTTCGCGCCCTGACCTACCAGCATCGGGATTTTTATTTTATCAGCGGAAAACAGTGGCGACGCCGCCGTCAGCAGTTCCTTATCTTTGGGATCGTCGGGATTCCCCACCCTGGTGAAGAAGATCGAACGCATGACTTCCCAATACGGCGGCAACGACGCCAGCAGCGTGAACAGATTCGACGGACCGCATTCGTCGACCGCGCATCGGTACAGGTCGGGCGTGAATGCCGCGCCCGCGAGCGCAGCGTAGCCACCGTACGAGCCGCCAAATATCGCGACTCGCTTCGGATCGGCGACGCCCTGATTGACGGCCCACTTCACGCCGTCGGTCAGGTCGTTCTGCATCGTGAGGCCCCATTCGCGATCGCCGGCATGCAGAAATTTCTTTCCAAATCCGGTTGAGCTGCGAAAATTTATCTGCAATACGGCGTAGCCGCGATTCGCGAGTAGCTGGGCGTAAGGGTTGAAGCCCCAACTGTCGCGGCCCCAGGGTCCGCCGTGCACGAACAGCACCAGCGGAAGATTTTTATCCGGCACTCCGACCGGCAGAGTCAGATATCCGTTGATTTTCATTCCGTCGCGAGCGGTGAATTCAATCGGCGTCATCGTAGCGAGCGGAGCGTCGTCGAGTTTGGGCTGCATGCTGAACAGAAACGTCGCCTTCTTCGCCGCACGATCCCACGAGTAGTAGCGCGCCGGCGCACGGTCGCTGTCGAATGATACGAGCCAGGTCTGGTCGGCGAGATCGCGGTCAACGACGTTGAAATCTCCGTCGGTGACTTTGGCGAGAGCGTCGAAGTCGCCTTGAATCGAAGGATCAATCACGGTCCAGTGCTTGCGACCGGGGTCGAATGCGGCAGCCTGCACGACGTGACGCGTCGGATGAATGAGCGCGTCGCTAAGATCCGAGTCGTCGCTGTGCGCGATATCGGTTTCCTTGCCGGACGCGAGCTCATGGCGCACCAGGCGCGCCGTGTCCGTGCCGATTGAAGTGCTGAGAAAGATCGACTGCCCGTCCTTGGTGAAATCCAGCGGCGCCAGGTTGTCTTCCATCGAGGCCTTCATCAACGTGCGCCACGGACTCGCGGCACCGTCGCGAATCCGAATCTCGGTGCCGCCGTCCGTTGTGGTGACGGTGGCCGCGCGCACGATCATATTGTCGTCGGCGAGCCATCCTGCGATGTCGCCGGGATTTTCGGTGTCGAGCTGAACGGCGCCGGTGCGCAAATCGATTCGATAAACGTCCATCAATTTGCGATCGCGCAGATTGAGCGCAACCAGTATCCGCTCGGGAAATTTCGGATTGGCCGCGACGAACTCGGCGCGCACGCCCTGCCACGGCGTCAGGTCGCGGACATTGTGCGAGTCGAGATCGACGGCAAACAGGTGAAAGTTTTCGTCGCCGGCGGCGTCCTGCGCATAAAGGATCGTCTTCGAATCATAGCCCCAACCGTACGACTGGATTGCGCGGCTCTTGTCGGCGGTGACGGCGCGGGCGTCGTGCTCGCCCAATGGTCTGCACCCACACCTGCAGGATTTCGTGCTCATCGGGCGCCAGCCACGCCAGCCGTTTGCCGTCGGGGGCGATGTGCGGATTGGCGCGCTCAGGATTTCCGAGCAGCGTGTCGCGCGGAATCAGCGGTGGGAGTTGGGCCGAGACGGATGGCGATGAAATTGTTGAAGTCATAGCGAGCACCGCAATTATCAGTGAAACCTTGCGCACGATCGCGAACATCGATCGCAAGGATGACAGAAAAAATCGCGCAGTGTCAGGATTGCCGGGCGCGGAGCAGCTTGAGCAAGTCGTCCACCAGCATTTCCGGATCGGCGCTGCCCTTGCCGGTCGCGGACAAGTGTCCCGCCAGCGCGAGGTCGACGGCGCCGTGCGCCAGCGCGAGCAGGAGCGAGGTCATCCGCTCCGGATTCCCGCGCGGTAGCTGGCCAGACGCTTGCGCGGCCTTGACGATCGCGACCAGCGATTTGCGCGAGCGGTCGGCCGCTTCGCCCAATTCTTTCGAATCGTGCGTCCACGGTCCGAAGGTCAGCTTGAAGCGCGCCGGGTAGGCCTCCGCCCACCTGATGTATCCGTGCATGAGCGCTCGCAGCGTTTCGACTGGCTTGCGCCGCGGGTCGATTGCATTCATCGCGCCGGACTGGCGCGTCAGCTCGCGGCTTGCGATCGCCGCCAGCAAATCCTCCTTGCTTGCAAAATGCTTATATGGCGCGTTGTGCGAGACTCCCGCCCGTCGGCCGACGTCGCGCAGCGTAACGGCGGCCGGTCCGCCCTGGTCCAAAAGCTCAGCGGCCACCGCGACCAGGATGCTGCGAGTATCTTGTGCCATGCGCCATAGAACCCCGCCGAGGTTGACAAGGTCAACCACAATCGGTAATTGGTTGACGTTGTCAACCTCGGAGGTATTTTTTATGCCGTATCGGAACCCGGAGCCACTGAGCACCTTTGCCAATCGCCTCGCCGGACGCGTGACGTTCGTCACCGGCGCCTCGAGCGGAATCGGCGCGGCGGCAGTCCGCCTGTTCGCGGCGGAAGGCGCAGTGGTGGTGGCAGCCGCCAGGCGCCTTGACCGGATCGAATCGCTTGCCGCCGAATTGCGCCGTGAAGGCCGCGAGGTATCCGCCGTCGCCTGCGACGTGCGCGACGAAGATTCGGTCCGCGAAGCTCTGGCGTACGTCGTCAAGCGGCACGGGCGCCTCGATTGCGCGTTCAACAATGCGGGCGTGGGCGGAGGCCATAAGCTGCTGCACGAACTCAGCACGGCCAAGTTCGACGAAGTGATTCAGACCAACCTGCGCGGCCCGTTCCTCTGCATGAAGTACGAGATTCCCGCGATGCTCGACGCCGGTGGCGGCGCGATCGTCAACACTTCGTCGATCGGCGGACTGGTCGGCGGCTCACACAACAACGACTATGGCGCCAGCAAGTGGGGACTCGCGGGACTCGTGAAATGCGCCGCGCTGGGCTACGCGCGCCAGGGCATCCGCATCAACGCGATCGCGCCCGGTCCGACCCGCTCCGAAATGTTCGACCGCTGGATATCGACTGAAGCTGCGCGCGAGGCGATGGCCGGGAGCTTTCCGATGAACTACATCGCCGAGCCCGACGACATGGCGCGCGCCGCGCTGTTCCTGCTCTCGGACGAATCGCGCTGGACGACCGGCGCGATCCTGCCGTGCGAAGGCGGCGCTGCCGCTGACTGAATGCGCGCCCGAGCCTACTGCGTGCCCGACCTCAGCACTTGCCCCGGCAGGTAGCCCGTGTGACGGCCTTGTTCGTAGAGCACGTCGCCGTTGACGATCGTGTACTCGACGCCCTCCGCCGGCATCACGAGCCTGCGGCCGCCGCCGGGCAGATCATTTTGCATGCGCGCGCGCTTGGCCGATCCGATCTTGCGCTCGTCGAAGATTGCGACGTCGGCCGGCAGTCCGACCTTGAGGCGTCCGCGGTCCTTGATTCCGAAGAAGTCCGCCGGCTCCGACGTGATTCGCCTGATCGCATTCTCCAGCGTCAGCGCCTGCCGCTCGCGCACCCAGGTGCCGAGCAGGTAGGTGCAATAGCCCGCGTCGCACAGCATGTTGACGTGAGCGCCGCCGTCGGACAGCCCGATCATCGTGCGCGGGTCCGTGATCAACCGCTGAATTCCTTCCTCGTGATACTGCTGCATCGTGTACTGGATATTCAGATCGTCCTCGAGCGCGAGGTTGAAGAACGTGTCGAGCGGATCCTCGTGGCGCTGCTCGGCGATTTCGCCAACCGTCTTGCGTTCGTACTGTTTGAGCGCGGGACTGGCAGTCTCGAGCACCTCGACCCGATTCCATCTGCCCTGGAACAGATGCGGCTTCTTCAACTCCGCGCGAAAGGCGCGGCGAAATTCGGGATTCCGATAGAACTCCTTCTGCTTCTCGAGCGGCTGATTGAACACCGGCTGCCACAGCTCCATGTCGGCGAACGAAAACGGATTGCGCAAATCCATCTGCACGACGAACGGCTTGCACAGCACCTGGGGCACGCCGCCACGCTTGATCAGCGGCTCGAGCCGCCGCAGCGTGTCGGCGCTGGCTTCGGGTTGGTCGGGGCGGCTCGCCATCGCGAGCCAGGTGACCGGTCGCTGGCTTTCGTCGAGCAGGAATTCCAGCAATCCCTGCTCGTCCTCGGACACACGCCCCGCGCACCGCGTGAGCGCGATTTCGATCGCGCCGCGCCCGGCGTCCCTCAGCACGTTGGCGTATGCCTTCAGCTCATCGGTCGATGCCAGCCTGCACGCCAGCGGCCGCCCCTCGTAACCGATATGTTGCGGCAGGATCGTCGTGGAAAATCCGAACGCGCCCGCGCCGACCGCCTCCTGCAACAGCGCGGCGACCTGAGTTGTCTCGGCGGGCGTGGCCTCACGCTCCATCGATTCGTCGCCCAGCACGTAATGCCGAAACGGAGTCAGCGGTGCGAGGAACGCCAGGTTGATTCCCGCGCCGCGACGCGCCGCCGCCGTCAGGAAATCCGGGAAGCTCTCCCACTCCCACGAAATCCCCTTCGACAGCGCCTCGAATGGAATCGCCTCGACGTTGACCAGGTCCCACGCCGCGACCTCGCGCGCTGCGGGCTTGCACGGCGCAATCCCCACTCCGCAATTTCCCATCACGACGGTGGTGACGCCGTGCCACGAGGTGCAACTGACTAGTGGGTCCCAGCAGATCTGAGCATCGTAGTGAGTATGCGGATCGACGAAGCCGGGCGACACGATCAGATCCGACGCGTCGATCGTCTGGGCGGCGCCGCCCGAGACTTTTCCGATCTCGGCGACCTTCCCGTCCTTGACTGCGACGTCGGCCCGGCGGCGAAAGGAGCCGGTGCCGTCGATAACCGTTCCATTCTTGATGATCAGATCATAGGACATTCCAGATAACTCCCCCACGCGATTCGAGCGAACCGACGTACCACTCGATATCGCAGGAAAGACTGTCGTGGCGCAATGATTGTGCTCAAGGCGTGTGTGCTTTGAAGCACCATGACAGCAGCTATTTCGTGAATTTGTTATCTATCAGTCACATCAAGCCGACAAATTGATGCTATCAGCGTCGGCGCTCGAACGATCGCACGACGCCAACTTTCGCTCCGATCGCGATCCTAGTCGCAAGAACTATCGTCTTATATGATCCGTCCGCTGGCTGTAGGTTCGTGGCAAGGAGATTAGTCATATGAAGGTCGCTGTCGATCTGAAGTTGTGCGAAGGAAATATGAAATGCCAGGAGGCGGCGCCCGAAGTGTTCGAGGTGCGCGACGACGACAAGAGCCATCTGCTGATCGAAAGGCCGCCCGCGAGCATGCGCGACAAGCTCAAGCTCGCGGCGCGGCTCTGCCCCCGCCAGGCGATTACGATCAGCGAGGAATAGATGACTCACGGCGTGCGACCCGTCACAATCCAAGATCGAGAAGTACATCACTGCATCGCGGAGACAATTGCCAATGGAATCTGAACAGGGCCTCTCGCTCGAAACGCTGAACATCATCGGTCCCGACCACTACATGAAGAACGGCTACCCGCATCGCGAGTGGACCTACCTGCGCAAGAACAAGCCGGTTTTCTGGTGCGAATATCCAAAGACCGATCCGTTCTGGGCGATCACCAAGCACGCCGACATCATTCAGATCTCCAAGCAGCCGCGTCTGTTCCTCAACGGTCCGCGCCTGCTCATATTCGTCAACGAGGAGGGCTTCGAAGACAGCCCGACGCCGCCGTTCCGCCACCTGCTCGACATGGACCCGCCCGATCACGGCGAATATCGCGTCGTCGTCAGCCGCAATTTCACGCCGCGCGGCGTGAGTCCGCTCGGGCCCGAAATTGAGAACATCACGCGCAGCGTGCTCGACGACGTGACCGGGCGCGACACCTGCGACTTCGTCACAGACGTGTCGTCGAAGATTCCGCTCGCGGTTATCGCTGAGCTGCTCGGCGTTCCGCATAAGGACTGGGAACAGCTCTTCCGATGGACCAACGAGACGATCGGCGGCGGCGACCCCGAGTTCCAGGCCGGCACCACCGCGCAGGAGACGATGGATCGTTCGCGGCTGGGGCTGTTCCAGTATTTCACCGAGATGGTGGCGGAGCGGATGAAGCATCCGACCAACGACATCACCAGCATCGTCGCCAACGGCAAGGTGAACGGCGAGCCCATCCCGCAATTCGAGATGCTCTCCTACTATTTCCTGCTGGTGGTGGCCGGCAACGAAACGACGCGCAACGCGACCACGGGCGGCTTGCAGGCTTTCATCGACAACCCCGGAGAATGGCAAAAGCTCAAGCGCAATCCCGAGCTGATCGACTCGGCGGTCGAGGAGATCGTGCGCTGGACGACGCCGGTCATCCAGTTCGCGCGCACCGCCACTGAAGATACCGAGATCCGCGGGCAGAAGATCAAAGCCGGTGAATCGGTCTGCCTGTTCTACCCGTCGGCGAATCGCGACGAAGACGTCTTCAAGGATCCTTTCAAGTTCGACATCAGCCGCAATCCCAATCCGCAGATCGCTTTCGGCATCGGCGAGCACTTCTGCCTCGGCGCGAACCTGGCGCGGCTCGAGCTGAAGATTATTTTCAGCGAGCTGGCCAAGCGGCTCGACTACGTCGAACCGGCGGGGCCGGTCGAGCGGCTGCGCTCGAGCTTTGTCGGCGGCATCAAGCACATGCCGATTCGGCTCAAGATGAAACCGGCCGCCAAGGCCGCTTGAGGGTAAGACTCCGATGATTACGCCACGCAAATCCGCCGACCGCGGACGCACAAAGATCGAATGGCTCGACAGCCGCCATTCGTTTTCATTCGGCGACTACTACGACCCGAACGAGATGGGATTTCGCGCGTTGCGGGTCATCAATGAGGATCGCGTGCGCCCGGCCGCGGGGTTTCCCACGCATGGGCATCGCGACATGGAGATCATCACCTACATCCTCGAAGGCGCGCTCGAGCACAAGGACAGCCTCGGCACGGGCTCAGTCATTCGTCCGGGCGAAGCGCAGCGGATGAGCGCGGGCAGTGGAATCACTCACAGCGAATTCAATCACTCGAAAACCGAGCCGGTTCATTTTCTGCAAATCTGGATCACGCCATCCGCGCGCGGCATCGCTCCGGGCTACGAGCAGAAAACTATCGACGACGCGAAGTCCCACGGCGGCTTCGCACCAGTAGGCGCGCCCGCGGGCAGCGATCGATCGGTAACGATCCACCAGGACGCGACCCTGTCGGTAGCAAAGCTCGAGGGCGGAAAGACGGTCGCGGCCAATTTGAAGAAGGGCCGCCACGGATGGGTGCAAGTCGCCCGCGGCGCCGTAACCGTAAACGGCACCGCACTGGCCGAAGGCGACGGCGCCGCAATCAGCGACGAAGAGAAGCTGACGATAGTCGCGAGCGCCCCCGCCGAGGTTTTGTTCTTCGACCTGGCGTGATCGCTCGTCAGTGAGTGCTGCGCCGTAAAAACAGCCTCCGGGATTCTTCGCTCCGAAAGGCAGCGTGCGCAAAACATCGGCCATCAAGGGGCGGGCGCGTTCAGTAACCCCTAATTTCGTCAGTTCCGTCCAGCCGCTTGGAGAGATCAATCGGATCGCCCAATCCAACTTCCTTGGGATCGACCTGGTAGGCCCACACCTCGAACCTCGTCATCACGGCCGGCCCGTACGCACTCGCAAAGGCGCATTCGACCGCGTCCAGCCCGTGCGCGATCTTTATTCGGCCTATTCTCGGTTCGTTGTAGCGAGCGTCGAAGACGTGCCACTTACCGCCTAGATACACTTCGCTGTAGGCGTGGAAATCCATCGGCGAGCCGGGATCGACGTGTCCGATGTCCGGCAAATGACCAGTGACGTAGCGCGCCGGGAGGTTGAGCGCCCGGCACAGCGCGATCGTGCAATGGGCGAAATCGCGGCACACGCCGTAGCCGCGCTCGATAACTTGCGCGGCCGAAATATCCGGCCTGCCCGAGCCGAAGCGGTATTCGATATTGTTATGCACCCAGTCCGAGATAGCCTGCACGCGCGCGCCCGCATCATATATGTGTCCAAACTTCTCACCGGCGAATGCGAACAGCCGGTCTGAATCGCAATAACGGCTGGGAAGCAGGTACCGCAGGAATTCCGGCTCGAGGGTAGCGACCGACGGCGCGTTGCCGAATTGATCGGACTTGTCCGATGCGGTCGACACCTCCACCAGCGCGTCGTGCTGAATCTCATTCAGTCCGGGCGCGAGGATAACCCGGTAAGCAACATTGCCGTCGGCGTCGACGAACGATTCGGATCTCGTGGCGCGGCCGAAGTCGAGTTTTTCCTGCCGTATGGGACGATCCGGATCGAATCGCGGATTGACCAGCAGGATGACCGTTGCCGACGATTCGCATTCAAAATGAATATTACAACCGACCCGAACCGTAAGCATCGAGCACCTTCAAAGAACAGAGCGCATAGCTATCCGCCGTCGCGGACTCGGTCGAAGAATTCGGCGAACAATGGACCGTAAAGCGGGTCTCGCTCGGGATGATACTGCACCCCGATTGCGTAAGGGTGCGATCGGAGTCGCGCCTGTTCGACGATTCCGTCGCTTGCTGACCACGCCTCGACCTCGATTCCGTCGGCCAGCCGCTCGAGCGCCTGGTGATGCGAACTGTTGACCGCCGCGAATCGATGAATCGCCGTCGAGCTGTGACGGAGCGGCTGAATATTTTGTCTCTCGAAATTGTCATGCCCGGGAATATCGATGCGCAGTGTCCCGCCCGCCGCGACATTCAACACCTGTAAACCGCGGCAGATGGCCAGGATGGCCTTGCCTGAGACGAGGAAATCGCGGACTGCCTTGAACTCCCACTCATCGCGCCCGCAATCCGTATCGACAATCAACGATGGCTGCTCGATCGGCTGGCGCAGGAAGCAGGCCGAAATGTCGCCGCCTCCCGTCAACATCAAAGCGTCCATTTGCGCGAGATCGACCGGATGCGTTCGCGCGTTATGCACCTTCAGATGGGGATAACTTTCGAAGACAAGCGTGAACCAATGTTCGTCGCATTGGCGCATCCACGTGGCGATATTCGGCATCTCTAAACTTTCCGGAAAACCTCGATCGCAGCATCGATCAGACGGAAACCGGACTCTTGAGGTTACGGCTACCGGCTGATTGTCGCAAATTCGCCGGCGGCCCGCTCTTGCGACGAATCGCGGCGCAACCTATGTACATTGTCACCGCGAGGACCCCGCATCCATGAAAATTCACAAATCCGCGCTGGCGGCATTGATCGCAACGCTATGCTGCGGCGTCGCAATCAGCACCGCATTCGCCGGCACACCAGCCAGCGCTCCCACCAGCAATGTGGCACCAGCAGCCGTCCCTCAAGGGCCCGGCGACCTCAGCGCGCTGATCGCATCCGGCACGCTGCCCGATTTGCGCTGGCCCAATTTCACCGACTATCGCACCGACGTGAAAAAATTCTACGACCAGGGCGGCAACTTGCTGGCGTGGATCCAGAACGGTAAGGCCAGCCCTCAAGCGGTCGCGATGATCCTGCTGTTTCAGCAAGCGGCGACCAAGGGCCTGAATCCCGAAGACTACGACGCCTCGCGATGGGACGCGCGGCTCGCCAAGCTCCAGCCGACCGCGCCGAAACCGTCGGATAGCGACCTTGCGCATATCGATCTGGCGATGACCGTTTCCGCGATGCGCTACATTTCCGATCTGCATACCGGACGAGTGAATCCTCAGCACTTCAAGTTCGGCTTGACGGTCGGTCCCAGCAAATTAGACCTCGCCGAAGAACTGCGAACGCAGGTGCTGCCTGCGACGGACGTCGCCGCAGCGCTGGCGAAAGTTGAACCGCCTTACGATGGCTATCGGCGAGCCGAGGATGCCCTCCTCACCTATACCAAGATGGCGAGCGCGCCCGATGCGCCGCTCATACCCGTACCGCAGAAGAGTGTGCACCCCGGAAATTCCTTTGCCGGGACGCCTCAGTTAGTCGCGCGATTGCGCCAGCTCGGCGATCTGCCCGCCAATGCCGACGTGCCCGCCGACTCGACCACTTATCAAGGCGCCATCGTCGACGCTGTGAAACATTTCCAGGCGCGCCACGGCCTCGACACTGACGGCGTGCTGGGCAAGGGCACGGTGACTGCGATGAACGTGCCGCTCAAGGCGCGAGTGGAGCAGCTCGATCTCACGCTGGAACGCTATCGCTGGATACCGCCGGACTTCCCCGAGCCGCCAATCGTCGTCAACATTCCCGAGTTTCGACTGCGCACGCTGCGCCGCCAGCACGCTCCTTATCTCACGATGAGAGTGATCGTCGGCCAGGCGATGCGTAAGCAGACGCCCGTGTTCGCCAACCAGATGAAGTACGTAATCTTCCGGCCGTATTGGCTGGTGCCGACCTCGATCCTGCGCGGCGAGCTGATCCCGAAGGCGCGGCGCGATCCGAATTACTTTGCCGCCAAAGGATTCGAAGTCGTAGACGACAGCGGCAGCGTCGTGCCTTCGGCGCCGGCGTCTGACGACCTGCTGGACGGTCTTAGCTCCGGCTCATACAGAATTCGGCAGAAACCCGGCCCCAAGAATGCGCTCGGCCTGGTCAAGTTCATCTTCCCCAATCAATACAACGTCTATCTGCACAGCACGCCCGAGCAGGAACTGTTTGCCAAGTCGCGCCGCGACTTCAGCCACGGATGCATCCGGGTTGAACGGCCGGCCGATCTCGCGGCGTGGGTGCTGCGCAACAAGCCCGAATGGACGCCGGCAAAAATTCAGGACGCGATGCAGAACGGCCCGGATAACGTGCAGGTGAATCTCGACCAGCCGATTCCAGTGCTGATTCTTTATAGCACCGCAGTCGTGGAGCCGGACGGCGAAGTCCGCTTCTTTCTCCGACATTTACGGCTACGACAAGTCGCTGGAGAAGGTGCTCGCCGAATGGACCGCCGTATCCGAGCGCTCCTGCCTCCGCAGCGTCCGCCGGCGCGAACTAATCTCAGGCGACGCCGTGGTCCTTGAACCACGCGAGCATCCGCTTCCATCCATCCTTAGCGGCTTGCGGATTGTAACTGGGACGATAGTCGGCGTTGAAGCCGTGCCCGGCGTCGGGATAGATCACGATTTCAGACGGCTTGCCGGCGGCCTTCAGCGCGGCCCGCATCTGCTCGATCTGCGCAGCCGTGATCCTCATATCCTTGCCGCCGTAGAGACCTAGCATCGGTGCGTTGATCTGATTGGCCAAATCGATCGGATTCTTCGGCCTCAGACTCCGACGGCGGCGCCTGCAGCGGCCCATACCACGCCACTCCCGCTTTGAGCGACGGGTTGTGCGCGGCATACAGCCAAACCTCGCGCCCGCCCCAGCAGAAGCCGGTGATGCCGAGTTTCGTGGTGTCGGCCTTACCCGTGCTCTTCGCCCATGCGACGGTAGCGTCGAGATCGGAGGCAACCTGCTTGTCCGGCACCTTGCCGACGACCTCCATAACCTGCTGCATGTCACTGATGCTCGAGACGTCACCTTCGCGCGAAAAGAGCAGCGGCGCGACAGCGAAGTAGCCCAGCTTCGCCAGGCGCCGGCAAATATCCTTGATATGTTCGTGGACGCCGAAGATCTCGTGCACCACCAGCACCGTCGGGAAAGGCCCGCCGCTCGCCGGCATCGCGCGATACGCCGGGATCTCGCCGCCCTCGACCGGAATCTTGACCTCGCCCGCTACCAGTCCATTGCTGTCGGTCGTGATGGTGTCGGCCGACACTGGCATCACGGCGAGCGCGAACCCAGCCGCGAGACTTCCCACCACGAATGCGCGGCGCGAGATTTCAGTTTTCATTTTTTCATTTCTGCAAGACGGTCAGCTGGAACGCAAGGGAGTTTCGCGCATGAAGCGGATCGTGTCGTCCAGGTCGCGGATACCGGCGTCCGAGCCCAGGCCCTGCGCCACCAACGCTGCCGCCGCATTGCCGAGCTTCATGCATTCCGCCGGCGGCCATCCGAGCTTCAGCGCTCGAATGAAACCGGCGCAATACGCGTCGCCGCATCCCGACGTATCGACCACCGCAACGTCATGCGCCGCCAGATGCACCCGGCCGCGCGCGGTCGTCAGCAGGCTGCCGTCACCACCCATCGTCAGCACGACACCACCGACGCCGAACAGGAGCAACTGAATCGCCGCCTGCTCGGGCGTGCTGGTCTCCGTCAGTTTGCAAGCTTGATCGGCGTTGGGCATGAACCAGTCGACGAACGGCAGGCACGGCTTCAGGATGGCGAGCAGTTTGGGCGAGCCCTCGCTCAGGATGTCCATGCTGGTGGTCACGCCGGCGTCGCGCGCGCGCCGGAGGATTTGCGCGGCGCCGTCGCGCCCGAGTCCGCGCATCGAATCGTTGCCGCCGAGGTGCAGATGCGACGAGCTCTCGATCAAAGACCACGGCACGTCGTCGATCGAATAGACGGCGTTGGCTCCGATCGCATGCAGCGCGGGCCGGTCGCCGTTCGGCCGAATCGGCAGAATGCTGGCCGAGGTCTGCACGCCGGTCTTGCGAACCACGCAGCTGGTATCGACGCCGTAGCCGTTGAGCGCGCGAATGAGTACATCGCCCAGGGCGTCATCACCGACGGCGCCGGCGGTCGCAACTGACAGCCCCAATTTCGCGAGGCCGACCGCAGTGCCCGCCGCCGATCCCGCCGGCGCGAGCCGAATCTCGTCGAGCAGGATACTGCCCTGTCCCTCCGGAATGTGCGTGACGTAGCGGCCAAGGATGTCGAGGACATGCGCGCCGAGCGTCACCGCCTCGACTTTTCTTTGAATCATTCTGCGCGAGCTTGTGCTGTCTGCGCCAGGATCGCGGTACGTCGCGTCGCGAGTTCGGCATTGAGGTCCAAGCGCATCGCTTCGGCGTATTCGGCAGCCGCCTGAATGGGATCGGCGCCGTCCTTCTTCTTATACGCGTACATCAGGCTTCGGCTCGCGTTGACGATGAACCCCGTCCCGTCCGCGCGCGCCGACGCGACCGCGTCCGTCGCCGTCCCGCCCTGAGTGTCGTAGCCCGGCACGAGGATCGTCGCGGCAGGCATCAGTTCGCGCGCACGCCGCGCCTGCACCGGATAGGTCGCGCCGACCACCGCGCCGATGGAGCTGAGCCCGCTGTCGCCGACAAAGTCGCCACCCCATCCGTTCACGCGCGCCGCCACCGATTCCCATATCGGGCGATCGGGCGCGTTGCGATCCTGGAATTCCCCCGACGACGGGTTCGAAGTCTTAACCAGCACGAATATGCCTCGACCGCTTTTCACTTTCGCGATAAACGGCATCAACGCGTCGCTGCCCTGGTACGGGTTGACGGTCACGGCATCGCAGTTGAAGTCGCCGTCGCCGAGAAACGCCTCAGCGTATGCGGCCGACGTAGTGCCGATATCGCCGCGCTTCGCATCGGCGATCGTAATCAGGCCGAGCCGCCGCGCCGTCTTGACGACCTCGCAAAACGCGCGCATACCGTCGATTCCGCGGGCTTCGTAGAACGCAAGCTGCGGCTTGACGGCAATCGCGGAAGGCGCGCACGCCTCAACGATTTCGCAGCAGAAGCGCGTGAGCGTGTAGCCGTGCGGAATTCCCGGTGCGCCCGGCGCGTCGAGCTGAGGATCGATCCCGAGCACGACGACGCTGTCCTTGAGACGCGAGGCTTGTACAAGGCGATCGGCAAAATTCATGGCTATGCAGTATTGCATACCGTGCCCCGTGGGTCACATCGGGCGTTGCGTTTTCGCGTCCGCCGCGAGCATCCTTTGGTCGACAAATAAAGAAATAGGAACGCGAACAGGAAGGGAAATTTTCGTAAGTCGATCAGCACAATATGGATTCACTGAAAAAAGAAAAAAATGAACAATCTGACTATCGTCACCAAGCTTCGTTTCATGGCCGCGCTTGCGCCGGCAATTCTGTTGCTGGCGGCCGCGGTGATTGTGGGCGCGTTTCATTTCTTCGGCGGGCTGCCGGGCGAGCTCCATGAAAACGAGTACGCGGCGGCGCGTGCGGCCCAGGGAATGGAAACCGCGCTTTACAAAATGGATTGGGGACGAACGCAGCCCGACGCTTCGCAAATCGTGATGGATCAGCAGCGCGGCTTCATCTCCGAGATCGAGATCGCGCGCAACCACATCGGAAGCCGCGACCAGGCTGAGCTCATCGAAAAAATCGCCAACGACGCGCGTCCTCTGTTCGACGCCTTGCGCACTGCATCGCCGAGCGACGACAGCCTCGAGCCCAAGCTGCGCGACCTGCAAGGCGCCGTCGCCGATCTGATGAGCCTCGACGACGCGGCGCTGTTAGCAGTCGCGTCCACGGCAGAATCGCAATCGCGCACGATGATCGCCATAACGATCGTGGCGCTGGTCGCGATTCCATGGATCTGCTTCGCAGTGATCGTCAGCCTGTCGGGCAATCTCTACAAAGAACTGAAAGAAATCCGCCGTCACGCAGAAGCGCTCTCGGATCGCGAGCCCTCCAACGACACCAAAGCTCTCGACCAATCCCTCACCAAATCTAGGCTTCCCAAAACCAAACCCGATGTTGGCGGAGTAACTCATTGCTTCTTGCGTTTCGCGACGCGCTTTGCCGCCGGCTTTGCGCCACCATCAGGCAGCACGATGTCGAGGCTGCGCCACAGGTACCACGCGGCCGCCGTTCGGTACGGACGCCATCGCTCGGCATGCTTCATCAGCCGCTTGCGATTCGGCCGTTGCCGCATCCTGTAATGCCGCCTGACAGCGTTCTGGACGCCGAGGTCATCGGCAGGCATCACGTCGGGCCGGCCCAGGTTGAACATCAGGAACATTTCAGCAGTCCACTTGCCGATGCCTTTCACTTGCGTGAGATGCTCGACAATCTCGTCGTCGGACATGCGATGAAATTTGTGGAAGTCGAGCTTTTTGTCTCGAATGTGCGCGGCGAGATCTTTTATGTAGAGCGCTTTTTTTTCAGAGAGGCCGACGGCGCGCAATTCGGCGTCGGTCTTGGCGAGTACCTGCTCCGGCGACGGGAATTCAACGTCGGGAAACAGCTTCACGAAACGCCCGTAGATCGCGTTCGCGGCCGCACCCGCCAGTTGCTGGAAAATTATCGCGCGCGCCAGCGCCTGGAAGCGTTCGCGCCGCGGCTGGATTCCGAGCGCACCGACCTCGGCGATGATCCGTGCGAGGACGGGGTCCGCCTTGCTAAGATGAATCCGCGCCTTGCGCGCGTATGAAACTCTGTCGGTTGCCATCGGCAAAACTCGCGGTTCGCCGAATCTTGCACGCCTGCTAATGTCGTTCAATCGGTACCACGAAGCGACGAAACAATGAGCGAAGACAGCAGACTCCCGATGTGCCCCGAGAACCTCCACGAGGGGATGCGCCTCGGCCCGATTCATTACGTCATTACGCCGGAGCGGGCGCGCGCGTTTGCCGATGCGGTCAAGGCCACGAATCCCGACTTCATTCCCGGCGCGGACAATCCCGCCGCCGTCGTGTCGCCGACGATGCGCCTTGCGGACTACGCGCTCCTCATCGCCACTCATCTTAAAGGCGGTAAGGGCGGAGTTCACGCCAAGCACTGGTGCGAGTTTCACGAGCCGATGCGCGTCGGGCAGGCGGTGAAATGCGAGGGCAGGATCACCGCGACCTATCGCAAGCGCGGCAAATTCTATTTCACGCTCGAATATGAATCGCGCGACGCGGTCACGGACCAGCTGTTGGTGCGACAGGCGATCACGTCGGTGCTGCTGAATGACAAGGGAGAGATGCAATGAGTGCGGCGCCCGCTGAGATTCGAATCGGCGCGGAGCTGGTTTCGGCGCCGTACCTGCTCGATGCGGCCGCGGCGAAGGCCTATCACGACGGCATCGAGCTGCCGGTCCGCCGCCGCCCGCGCGCCAACATCCACGACGACCAGGACGCGGCGCGCAAGGCGGGATTCACTGCGCCGATTGCAGGCGGCGAGCAAACCATCGCGATAGTCGCGCAATTCCTCGCCGACAAGTTCGGCCTGCGTTTCATCCGCGGCGGCCGCATCGAAGTATCGCTCACCAGGCCGGTGCTCTACGGCGACACTCTGACCTCTCACGCGAAAATCGTTTCGATCGACGCGGATCGCGCTCACCTGGAAATTGACGTCGAGAATCAACGCGGCGAAAAAGTGCTGACGGGCACCGCCGCGGTCAGGACCAACGACGCATGAGCGCCGGCTCGATTCCCAGCTCCAGCGATGCGCCGCGCGACGAGCTTCCCGCGGCTCGCGCAACACCGCTCTGGCGCAAGGCGATTCCGTACCTCGGGACGCTGGCAATCTTCGCGCTGATCTTCTGGCGCATACCGATTCGCAAAGTCGAGCAGGCGCTGTCGCAAGTGCCGATACTCGATTTCATCGCCGTGTTCTTGCCGTATTCGCTTTTCTACTGCGCGATCGATTCGGCGTGCCTCACCTGGGTCGTGCGCCGCTTCAACGCGCCGATGCGCTATCGCGACATCCTGCCGATTCGCGCGAGCATGTACGTGCTGGCGCTCATCAACACCAGCCTCGCGCAAGGGGGCGTCGCGTATTATCTGCATCGCAAGTCGGGAGTCAGCTTCCTGAGCGCGCTCAGCTCCGTGCTGTTTATCGCGATGCTCGAAATTTACCAGCTCTTCCTCTTCTCGACGGTCGGGGTGATCTTCTACACACCAGTCGGCGCCGCGCAGATAAGGATCGTCGCGATTCTGCGCATCGTGTACATCGCGGCGTGGACACTGCTCGCCGCAGTCATGATTTTTTTCGCGATTGCGCGGCGCAGTGCGCGGATTCGCAACTGGATCGAGACCGGCAGAGCAGGCGCGCTGCTCGCGACGTTCATGCAGGCGCGGCCGTTCGACTACCTGGTGGTGTTGTCGATCAAGGCGCCGACGTTCCTCGGGTCGATCGTCGCGCAGTACTACGCGCTGACGCTGTACGGAATCGCGATCCCGTTCGTGAAGCTGATGCTGTTTCTTCCGCTGGTGTTCCTGGCCGCCGCGCTGCCGATCGCAGTCGCGCATCTCGGCACCAGCCAGGCGGCGTGGCTGCTGTTCTTCTCGACCAACGCCACGCCAGTGAAGATTGTCGCGTACAGCCTCGCGGCGCAGCTGACCTTCATGCTGTGCAACGCGCTGATAGGACTGGTATTCCTGCCGCGAGCGAGCCGCGAACTGACCGAGTTGCGAGCAGAACCCGCGGCCAATTCGGCTGTCGTGTGAAGCTATCTCACGCCGAGTACGGGAAAGCCCTCTCGCCGAGCAGCTTCCGCTAGCCTGCGATCCAGAGTGACCAGCTCGAGAGATTGCGGATCGCCGTCGGCGGCAACCAGCGCCGCGCCAAGCTGCAGAGCATCCGCGGCGCGCAGGGGATAGTCCACGACAATACGCTCAGCGTGAAAGCGGGCAGCCGCGGCATCGAATATCTCAGTCCACGTTGGAGCGGCTTCCTGAAAATCACGGATAGCGCGTTGCCACAGAATCGTTCGCTCCGGCTGTTCACGTCTCCTTCTCGCGATAGCCGAGATTACTTCGACCCGCGTCATCATCCAGATGATTATGCCGGGATCCGCCGATTGCCACCTCTGAATCTCTGCAGTTGCGGGTTCCTCGAGAAATGTCGGAACCAGCGCGGAGGCGTCCCAGAATCTCACCAACCGCTCTCACGATCTTCCAGCAATGCCTCTACGACGCCTGCACCTCCGGGGATTTTGATCGGCTTATGAGTCTTGAGCCATTCCCCAAAATCGCCGGTGCCGCGCCTGATCGCGCCTCTTCGCTCCAGTCGCGCGAGGCGTTCCTCGTCGAGATCCTTCTTGCTGCTATTCTTTCTGCGTGTCATAGGGACGATCTCCGCGATCGGCGTATCGCGATCGTACACAATGACCGAGCCGCCCGCGCGAACGTGGTCAAGATAGCGAGAGAGACCGTTGCGCAGTTCCGCGATTTTGGCTTTTTTCATGGTTTCCCGATCATAGCCAAGTTGGCGTTGTCGGACTAGGTGCTACTCAAACTACTCCGGATGTGGCGACAGCCATACGTGCTCGAAGCGGGTCGGGCGCATTGGGTTGATCACGTAGTCGTGCACCCACGGCTGACGAATTATGTACGTCACCGGGTAATACAGAAACACCCACGGCGCGTCGGCGACGACAATTTTTTCGGCCTGGTCGTATAGCGCGTAGCGCTTTTTCATGTCGGCAACCGGCTCGGCTTCGGCGAGCAGCGCCTCGACCTGCGGGTTGGAATAAAAGCTGTCGTTGTTGGAACCCCACTGCGCGCGCGACAACAGCGCGCCGAGAAAATTTTCCGGATCGGGAAAATCAGCCTCCCATCCCTGCATGTACGACTGCACCGTGTGCGGCTGGCGAATCGCTTCGAGAAACGGCCCCCACGCGACCGGCTTCAGCGTGGCATGGATGCCGAGCGGCGCGAGGTCCTGCTGTATCGACTCCGCCAGCATCAGCAGCGTCTGATCGGCGCGCAGCCAAATTTCAAAATCGAAGCCGTGCGCAAGATGCGCTTCCTCGAGCAGCGCGCGCGCCTTCGCCGGATCGTAGTCGTAGCCTTTCAGATCAGCATCGTAGCCGGGCAGGTTCGGTGGCATGACGCCGCGCGCGACGACGCCGCGTCCGTTCAATATCGCGATCAGCTTGTGGCGATCGATCGCGTAACTCATCGCGCGGCGCACGCGAACGTCGGTAAACGGCCACATCTGGCAGTTCATGCCGAGGTAACGCGTCGTGACCGTCGTCTTCGCCAGCGTCAACGCGCGCAGCGCGGGGGTTTTCATGACGTAGGGGAACTCGGCCGGCGGAATATCGACCACCGCGTCGATTTGGCCGGCGTCGAAGCGCAGCCATTGCAGCTCCTGGTTCACTCCAACCGCCTCGACGATCGCGTCGAGATGGGGCAGCGGCTGGTTGAAGTAGTAAGGATTTCTTACCAGCACGAGGCGCTGCCCGCTGACCCATTCGCGCAGCATGAACGCGCCGCTGCCGACGACGTGGCGCGAAAAGTCGTCGCCCCATTTCTCCGCGATGTCGCGCGGGATAGCCGACGCAAACGGCATCGCGAGCTTGTGCGCGAAGATCGGGTCGGGTGCGCTCAAATGGAAAATGATCGTCGTGCGATCGGGCGTCTCGATGCCGCTGAGGTGCGCCGAGCGATGCGCGACGAAATCCTCCGCGCCCACGATGCCGCGGTAGTACTCCATACCTCGCGAGCGCGTGGCGGGATTCAGCACCCGCTCGACCCCGTAGCGAAAGTCCTCGCTGGTGACGGCACGGCCGTCGGAAAAGCGCGCGTCGCCGCGCATATGAAATGTAAAGGTCGTCGCATCGGGCGAGCTTTCCCAGCTTGTCGCGATATCAGGTTCGAGCTCGATGTTGCCGTCGCCGTAGCGCACGAGCGTGTCGAAAATCGCCTGCTCGAAAGTCCATGACGCGGTGTCGTAACCGGCCGCCGGGTCCAGCGTCGGCACATCGTCGACGTCAGCGAGCCGCAGCACCATCGCGTGCGGCGGCAAATTGAGCGGAGGCGGTCCGCCGCCGCATCCCGCGGCCAAAGCGATCATGATCGCGGCCATCAGAATTCTTCGCCGCGTCATTGCGATCGCCTGCGCAGAAATCCGTAACCGAGAAGATTGAAACTGAGCACCGCGTAGAAGATCGCAAGACCGGGAAAAGTCGCGAGCCACGGCGCGGTGCGGAAGTAAATGGTCGCCTCTTCGATCATGCGGCCCCAACTGGGCGTTGGCGGCGGCACGCCGAGGCCGAGGAAACTGAGCGCCGCGTCAAGCAGCAAAGTGTCGGAGGTTCGCAGCGCGGCCATCACGACGATGATCGGCAACACGTTCGGCAGGATGTGCCGCGCAATCACGCGGCGCGAAGGTGCACCCAGCGCTCCGGCGCCGACGACGAAGTCGCGCGTCGACATCGCGAGCGTCTCCGCCCGCACGACGCGCGCGATCGAGGTCCACGAAACGAGGCCGATGACTATGAAGATCGTGCGCAGACTCGGACCCAGCACCGCTACCAGGGCCATCGCCAGCAAGCAGCGGCGGCAACGACAGCATCAGGTCGGTGAAACGCATCAGGATAAAATCGACGGCGCCGCCGAAAAATCCCGAGCATAGCCCGATGGCGATGCCGATGGTCATGGTGACCGCCATTGCGGCAACGCCGACGGTGAGCGAGATTCGCGCGCCGAAGATGATGCGCGAGAGCACGTCGCGGCCAAGCTCGTCGGTGCCCATCGGAAATTTGAGCGAGGGCGCGCCGGGATCGCCGAAGGTCGGCGCGACGACGATCGTCGGATCGTGCGGCGCGAGGACGGGGGCAAGGACCGCGACGATCACAAGCACCGTGACCATCGCGGCGCCAACGGTTTCGAGCGTGACGAAGCGGCGGAGATTCATCCGGTCTCCGCCAGCCGAATGCGCGGATCGAGCCACGCGTAAAGCAGATCCACCAGCAGGTTGACGACGACAATCAGGAACGCCGAGAACAGCACGGTGCCCATGATCACCGGGATGTCGAGATTGAAGATCGCGTCGGCCGCCAGCCGCCCGATTCCCGGCCAATTGAAAACCGTCTCGGTCAAAACGACTCCCGACAGCAGCCCCGCGAGATCGAGTCCGGCCAGCGTAACCAGCGGCAGCAGCGCGTTCGCCATCGCATGCCGGAGCATCACGCGCGTGCGCGACAGACCCTTGCCGCGCGCGGTGCGCACGTAGTCCTGATCGAACGCTTCGCACAGGCTGGTGTGCAGGACGCGCGAATAGTAGCCGGCCGATCCCAGCGCCAGCGTGAGCGTCGGCAGGATCAAGCTGGTCGCACCGCTGTAACCGCCAAGCGGAAAAGAGCGAATGGTCGCTGCGACGGCGATCAAAAGCATCGTGCCCAGCCAGAACACCGGAATCGACACGAGCGCCAGCGAAATGACGAGGAGCAGGTTGTCGGCCGCGCGCCCGCGATACGCGGCGGCTATCGCGCCCATCGCGATTCCGAGAAGCAGCGACACCGCCATCGCCGCGCTCGCGAGCAACGCCGTTGCGGGAAAGCGATCGACAATCATTCGCGTCACGCTCTCGCGGCGGATGTACGAACGTCCGAGGTCGCCGTGAATCGCGCGATCGAGATAGCGCGCATACTGCACGTAGAGCGGCTGATCGAGACCCAGCTCGCTCCGGATCGACGCGAGCGTTTGCGGGTCGGCCTTCGCCCCGGCCATCGCGACCGCTGGATCGGCGGGTACGACGAATGCGATCGCGAACGTGATGATCGAAGTTCCGATGAGAACTGCGGCGCCAAAAACGATTCGCCGTACCAGGTAAGCAAGCATCGTTCAGCCCGCGAGCATCCCGCGTGCGGCAAGTTCGCGGCGGAGCTGAAATTCGGCGCGCGCGCGATGTCGGTTCGCAGGCGGGAGTGTCTTCAGTGGAATCGAGTGCGGCACGAACCTCGGGCGCGAGCGTCGCGATCGTCGCCGACATTTCAGCAAGTAACCGCTCGTCGTCAGGGTCGAGCGACGCGGCCGATTTGAGCGCGCGATAGTGCGCCAGAAATGCGGCGAGCGATGAGTACGCGGGATTTTTCACGCGAACAAGGTTAGCCTGCGGCTGCACCGAGTGGCGAGATCGCCAGTCCGATCAGATAGCCGGCGGCAGCCGCGCACATCGCGATCGCAGAAAAGCGGAACCTACTCAATCTCGAAGATGAGAGAAACCGTCGCCGGCACCGTCACGTCGCCGGGCTCGACCGGCGTGGCGACGGACGCCGACATCGCCATCGCCCGGTTCATCCGGATCGGAACCGGCCGCTGCTCCGATATTGTCGTCGCCTTCAGCACCTTGCCGAGCTTCACGTCCAACGCCGCCGCGAGTGCCTCGGCCTGCGCCCGCGCGTCGCGAGTTGCGATCGCAATCGCTTCGCCGCGCGCCTTGGTGTCGTCCCTGACGCTGAAATTCAGCGAGTTGACGCGATTCGCGCCGGCCGCAATCGCAGCGTCGATGAGCGCGCCGGCGAGATCGAGCGCGCCGGTATGCACCGTCACCGAGTTCTGCGCCGTGTAGCCGACGATCTTCGGCGTCTCGCTGGTAGCTCGCTGGTCGTACTCGGGATTCAGCGAATAGCCGCCGGTAGTAATCTTGCCCTTGTCGCCGAGTTTGGATTTGAGCGCGTCGATCACTTTCGCGGCCAGCGCGGCGTTGCTGCCGGCTGCTTCCTCTGCCGTCTTCGCGCGAGTTTCGATCGCGAGATCCAGATCGGCAGTATCGGGCGAGGTGCGCGTCTCGCCGCTGCCGTCGACTTCAATCGTGCGCACGGCGAAAGTATTCGAATCGCTCTGCGCCGACGCGAAGACCGGGACCATGATCGCAAGCGCAAGGCCGGCGGCTGCTGCGCGGAATCTCAGCTGCATGACTTTCACCTCGGGCGCGCTCCGGACTAAGTTGATTCCAGTACAGTTTATCCGGAGACTGTATCAATTGACGATAATCACAATCCTCCCGCAAGACGAATGGCGAAAGAACCAGCAAAACAAAACGACAAGAAGGTAACTCCACGCAGCGAGGACTTCGCCGCGTGGTACAACGACATCTGCCTGCGCGCCGAGTTGGCCGACTACTCGCCGGTGCGCGGATGCATCGTGTTTCGACCCGACGGTTTTGCTATTTGGGAGGCGCTGCGCGACGAGCTCGACAAGCGCATCAAGAAGACCGGCGCGCGCAACGCGTACTTCCCGCTGTTCATCCCGCAGAGCTTTCTGCAAAAAGAGGCGCAGCACGTCGAGGGCTTCGCGCCCGAGCTCGCCGTCGTCACCCACGGCGGCGGCAAGGAGCTCGAGGAGCCGCTGATCGTGCGGCCCACGTCCGAGACGATCATCAACCACATGTTCGCGCAGTGGATCAGATCGCATCGCGACTTGCCGATGATGGTCAATCAATGGTGCAACGTCGTGCGATGGGAGATGCGCACGCGCGTGTTCCTGCGCACCGCGGAATTTCTCTGGCAGGAGGGGCATACGGCGCACGCCACGGCCGAGGAAGCGCAAAGCGAGACGCTCGGGATGCTCGAAGTGTATCGCCAGTTCGTCGAGGAGTTCCTCGCGATTCCGCTGATCGTCGGACGCAAGAGCGCGGCCGAACGATTCCCGGGTGCCGTCGAGACCTATGCGATCGAAGGCCTGATGGGCGACGGGCGCGCACTGCAATGCGGCACGTCGCATTTTCTCGGACAGAACTTCGCCAAGCCGTTCGAGATCCGCTACCTCGACGATCAAAACCAGATGCAGTTCGTGTGGCAGACGAGTTGGGGCGTATCGACTCGCCTGCTCGGCGCGATCGTGATGGCGCACGGCGACGACCAGGGACTGCGCTTGCCGCCGACGGTGGCTTCGACCCAGGCGGTCATCGTGCCGATTTTCCGCAAACCCGAGGAAGGCGCGACCGTGCTCGCCGCCGCACGCACTGCGCTGGAAACGCTGACCCAGGCTGGCATCCGCGCGCGTATCGACGAGCGCGAGGGGATGACGCCGGGGTTCAAGTTCAACGATTGGGAGATGCGCGGCGTGCCGGTGAGGATCGAGATCGGCCCGCGTGACGTCGCGTCGGGCGAAGCGGTGCTCGCGCGGCGCGACAAGTCGGGGCCCGAGGCGAAGAGCAAGGCGTCGCTCGCGACGATCGCAAATACGGTCAGCGCGCTGCTCGGCGAGATTCAGAAAAGTCTATACGCGCAGGCGAAGGCCGCGATGGTCGCGAATACGCGGAGGTTCGACGACTACGCCGTCTTTCGCAAGCACATGGAAGGCGAGGGCGGCGGCGGATTCGCCGACGTCTACTGGTGCGGCAATCCAGTGTGCGAGACGCGCATCCGCGAAGAAACCAAGGCCACCTGCCGCGCGATTCCACTCACCAACGACGGCGTCGCAGGCAAGTGCCTGGTATGCGGCGAACCTGCAACCGAGCGCGCGTACTTCGCCAAGTCGTATTAAGCCGTTCTATCTATAGAACGAGTTGGATTTGGAAAGCCAAAAAGGAAATCCCGGTTCAGCTGAAATGGGCGGACAGGTAGCTGTCGTGCTTTACGTGGTGGCGATGGCAGCCGTCATAGTCGTTGTAGATTTCGCGTTCTTCAGAAACCGATTCTGGGAACGGCTGACAGTGAATATTGGCATTGTCTTGGTGTTCGCAGCTTTCTACTTGAGATTCCTCAGGCGTCAATGAACAAGCCGCGATTTCGTTTAACGGAAATTAACACTGGGTGCAGGGGTCATCTCTGCCGAGGGCAGCGTGAAACCAGCGCGGGTTTCATTCAATGAAGTGCTCTAAAACTTGTAGCTGATCTTCATCGCGCTGCGCACTTCCGCCATCGTCTCCTGCGCAACTGCGCGTCCCTTGCGCGTGCCTTCGACGATGATCTCGCGTACACGCTCGGGCTTCGACGCGAACTCCGCGCGGCGCTCGCGAATCGGCTCGAGGAAAGCATTCAGCGCCTTGAACAGCTTCTCCTTGACCTCGACGTCGCCGACCGTGCCCTTGCGATAGCGCTCCTTCAGATCGTCGACCTCGGCCTTATCAGGATCGAAAACGTCGAGGTACGTGAAGACCGGATTGCCTTCGACATGGCCCGGGTCGGTCGGATGCAGCCGCGTCGGGTCGGTATACATCGACATCACGCGCTTGCGCACGGCGTCGGGCGGATCGCCAAGGTAGATGCAATTGCCGAGCGACTTCGACATCTTCGCGCCGCCGTCCGTCCCCGGCAGCCGCGCCACCTCTCCCACCAGCGCCTTCGGCTCAATCAGCACCTTGTCGTACATGCGATTGAAGCGCCGCACGATCTCGCGCGCCTGCTCGATCATCGGCAGTTGGTCTTCACCCACCGGCACGAGATGCGCCTTGAAGATCGTGATGTCCGAGGCCTGCGAAATTGGATACGTGTAGAAGCCGACCGGCAGTCCCTTGCTGAAATTCTTCTGCTTGATCTCTTCCTTCAGCGTCGGATTGCGCTCGAGCGTCGCCGTCGTGACGAGGTTCATGAAATAAATCGTCAGCTCGGTCAGCTCCGGCACCATCGATTGCACGACGAACTTTGCCTTGTTCGGATCGATGCCAACGGCCAGCCAGTCCAGCGCCACCTCGAATATATTCGCTTCGAGTTTTTCGGGATGCTCGAAGTTGTCAGTCAGCGCCTGGATATCGGCGATTAGCAAGAAGGTATCGTATTCGTCCTGAAGCCGTACCCTGTTTTGCAGCGATCCCACATAGTGACCGAGATGCAACGGTCCTGTCGGTCGGTCTCCAGTGAGTATTCGTTTAATCATCGATGAATAGTCAGTTCATTACTCAGTTCTTGAAGAGACTGCGTAATGTCGCCAGGTTCTCGACGTCCTCTTTCATCTCGGGACCCTTCGGCGTCTCGAGGCACATCGGCAGTCCGAAAAATCGCGGATCGTTGAGCAGCCGCCGAAACGCGCCAAGCCCGATGAATCCTTTGCCGATATGCTGATGGCGATCGACGCGCGAATGGAAGTCCTTGATCGAATCGTTCAGATGAAACGCCGCCAGCCGCTTGAGCCCGACGAACTTGTCCAGCTCGCCGAAAGTATTTTCATATCCTTCAGGAGTGCGAATGTCGTAGCCGGCCGCGAATGCGTGCTCGGTATCGAAGCACAGCCGCAGCCGCTCGTTCTCCACCACCGCGTCGAAAATCTGCGCCATCTGCTCGAACGTATGCCCCAGGTTGCTGCCCTGGCCCGCCGTGATCTCGAGCGCGATCTTCACCTTGAAGCCCTTGCACGCGGCATGCGCCTCGTCGATCGATTTCGCGATCGTCTTGATTCCATTCTCGACGCCCGAGCCGACATGAGAGCCCGGGTGCGCGACGAGGATGGGCACGCCGAGCGCCTCGCAGCGATGGAGTTCGTCGATAAATCCCTTGACCGACTTGGTCCGCATCGCATGATCCGGCGCGCCGAGATTCACCAGGTACGAATCGTGCGCGATCACCGTCGTGATGCCGGTCTCGATGCGATTGTGTTTGAACTTTTCGATTTCCTCTTTCGTAAGCGGCTTCGACGCCCATTGGCGCGACGACTTCGTGAAAATCTGGATACAGTCGCAGCCGACCTGCTTGCCGCGATTCAGCGCCTCGCCCACTTCTCCGGCAATCGACATATGCGCGCCGAGCATTGGACGAGTGGGTTTGCCGGTCTTTGCCATCGTGAGACGCCGCCTCATGCGCCGGACTTTTCCAGCGCAAGCGCTTCGCGATTTTATACTAATGATCGCCCAAAGCGAGCATCGGGGACACGCACAACGCTCTTGCCCGCGCGGCCGATCGGTGGATACTTCATTACTCGTGCGAATCGCAATCACCACAATAGCATTGGCGATTGCTGCCGCCGGATGCGCGCGCGTCGTTTCGCTCCCGCCGCAGGTGACGCTCTCCGAAGTCGAGCCTTCCGGTCGCGCCGCCAAGCCACCCGATTGCAACATGCCGGTGCTGCGGCACGAGCCGTTGACGGATTATCGCAAGGTCGCAATCGTCGAGGCGATGGGCAATCGTTTTGCCGAAGAGTCAGATGTGCTGCCCGCCGTGCAGCGCAAGGCCTGCGAGACTGGCGCCGACGCGATCGTCGTTCTCACGAGCAAGGCGCAGACCACCGAAGACGCGACCGGCTACTACATCAATTCTGTCGCGATTATCTACGGCAAAGAAAATTCACCCGCGCCCGGCACCGCGTATAAGGTTCAACTCCCCAAGGCACCTGACAATGAGCCGTGAAAGCTTTCGCGTCACACACCGATTTCAGCGCATGATGAGCGTCTGATGGCGGAGGCGAAGCGCTCCATTAAAACGGTCGGCCTGGTCGTCAAGCGTGACCGGCCCGAGGCGGTTAAAATCGCGCGCATCCTCGCGCGCTTTCTCCGCACCAGGCACAAGATTCCGATCGCTGACTCGGAGACGGCGAAAAAGATCGGCGCCGACGCCGTCGAGCGGCATCACCTCGCCGATCGCGCCGACCTCATCGTCGTCCTCGGTGGCGACGGCACGCTGCTGGGCGTCGCCCGCCTGGTCGCGTCGGAAGGCATTCCGATCATCGGTGTGAATCTCGGCGGCCTCGGCTTCCTGACCGAAGTGACCATCTCGGAGGCGCAAGTCGCCCTCGGTCGCGTACTCGACGGCGACTACGAAGTCGATCGGCGCATCATGCTCGAAGCCGTCATCGACCGCGCATCCGAGGAATCGCCGCAAACCTTTCAAGCGTTCAACGACGTGGTGGTCGGCAAGGGCCCGCTCGGCCGGATGCTCGATCTCGACGTGTTCGCCAACCGCACGCCCTTCTGCTCGTATCGCGCCGACGGATTAATCGTCGCGACGCCCACCGGCTCGACCGCGTATGCGCTCGCGGCCGGCGGGCCGATCGTTTATCCCACCCTCAACGCGATCGTGCTCGCGCCCATCTGCCCGCATACTCTGAGCAACCGTCCCGTCGTGCTGCCCGACACCTACGAAATCGAGATTCACGTCAAGGCGCCCGATCACGACACGACCTTCACCGTCGACGGCCAGGAGTCGGCGCAACTCGGTCCCGCCGACGTAATCAAGATTCATCGCGGGCGCCACGCCGTCTCGCTGATCCGCTCCAAGCATCCGTATTTCGAAATCTGGCGCGACAAGCTCCACTGGGGATAATCGCGGACGTCCGAGATGCTGCTCGAACTGCACATCCGCAACTTCGCGATCATCGAAGAGGCTCATCTCGAATTCGGCGCCGGCCTCAACGTGCTTTCCGGCGAGACCGGCGCCGGCAAAACGATCATCCTGAGCGCGCTCGGGTTGCTGCTCGGCTCGCGCGCGTCGCCCGATATGATTCGCGCCGGCGAGAAGGAAGCAGTCGTCGAGGGACTGTTCGAGCTCGAGGGCGAAGCGGCGATACCCGAACTGGCAGAGCGCAAAAGCGACGGCGCGCGCCGGCAGTTGGTCGTGCGCCGGGTGATCGCAGAAGGCGGCGGCCGCTCGCGCGTGACGATCGACGGCGAGCTCGCCACGGTTCAAAGCCTCGGCAAAATCGGCGCGTCGCTGGTGCAGGTCTACGGACAACACGAGCAGCACTCGTTGCTCCGCGCCGAGAGCCATCGCGAAATTCTCGATCGCTACGCCAACCTCGATGAAGAACTCGCCGCGTATCGCGAACGCTACGCGCGCGCGGAAGAAATCCGGTCGCGCCTTCACGAACTGAACCGGCGCGAACGCGAACGCGCGGATTTACTCGAGCTCGCGAGATTCCGTGCCCTCGAACTCGAGCGCGCCGCCCTCGTCCCCGGCGAAGACGAAGATCTCGCGCGCGAGCGAACCGTGCTCGCCAACGCCGGCAAGCTCGCCGCCGCCGCGCTCGAAGCCGAGCAGGCGCTCTACGGCGCCGACGGCGCCGCCACCGACACGGTCGCGCGCGCCGAGGCGCGCTTGATCTGAGGCGGCCACGCTCGATCCGAAACTCGGCGACGCACTCGAGATGATCAAGTCGGCCCGCGCCAATCTCGAGGAGGCCGCGCGCACGCTCGGCGCATACGCATCGAAAATCGAGGCGGACCCCGCGCGGCTCGAGGAAATCGACAACCGCCTTCAGGAACTGACGCGGCTCAAGCGCAAATACGGCGGCTCAATCGAGACCGCGCTCGAAACCTTGGAGCGATCGCGCGCCGAGATTGGCGAGCTCGAAGGAATCGGCGAGTCGAAAGCGCAAATCGAAGCCGCAATGACCTCCGCGCTCGACGAGCTCGCCGCGCATGCAAACAAATTGTCCTCGATTCGCATACGGGTTGCCGCCGATCTCGGCCGCAAGATGGAGACCGAACTGAAGTCGCTCGGGATGCGCTCGCCCGGCTTCGAGCCGCGCCTCGCCACGCTCGGCGACGACGAAGCCGGCTTCGTCCACAACGGCGTCGCACTCGGCCCGTTCGGTATCGACACGGTCGAGTTTCATCTGTCGCCCAACGTCGGCCAGCCCGCGATGCCGCTCTTAAGAATCGCGTCGGGCGGCGAACTCTCGCGCGTGATGCTCGCGCTCAAGCGCCTCGAGGCGCAGCGCCGCGGCGTCGCCACGATGATTTTCGACGAGGTGGACGCCGGCATCGGCGGCGCCGTTGCCCAGGTCGTCGGCCGCAAGCTGAAACAGCTGTCGCGCTTCCATCAGATCTTGTGCGTCACGCATCTGGCGCAGATCGCGGCCTTCGCCGACCGTCATCTCACCGTCGAAAAAGAAGAGCGCCGCGGTTCGACTCGCAGCCGCGTCGCCGTTCTGGAACCCGGCGATCGCACCGAAGAGATCGCTCGCATGCTCGGCGGCGAAGTCTCCGACAAATTCCGCCGCGCCGCCCGCGAACTGCTCGACCGCGCCCGGCAATAGCGCGCGCGCTTGACGCCGCTTCGCCGCCGGCGCTAAACGGCAATCAGGCTTCCCGTCAGCCGAGGAGGACTCGCGATGGACGCGCAGAAAATTCTCTCCGCCGATTCGCACGTGATCGAACCCGCCGACGTCTGGACCTCGCGCATCGACAAACGCTTTCTCGACCGCGCGCCCCGGGTTATCAAGCGCACCGCCAACCGCGAAGGCGACTTCTTCGTCGCCGAAGGACTCCGCCCGTTCCCGGTCGCCGGATTCGCCGTCGCCGGCGTCGATCCGAAAGACTTCGCCGAAAAAATGGCGGGCGGCTACCCCGGCGTCCGTCCCAGCGGGTGGGATCCCGATCTTCGAATCAAAGATCAGGATCGCGACGGCGTCTCGGGCGAGGTGCTTTATCCAAGTCTCGCGATGCGCCTGTTTCAAATGGAGGATGGCGACCTGCGCGCGGCGTGCTTCCGCGCTTACAACGATTGGCTGGCCGACTACTGCGCGCACAATCCGCGGCGCCTGGCAGGAGTCGCGATGATCTCGCTCGACGATCCGCTCGAGGGTGTCGAGGAACTCCGGCGCGCTGCCGACAAGGGTCTGCGCGGCGCGATGATATGGGGCGCCGCACCGGCCGAGCGTCCCTACAGCGACGCGGCATACGATCCGTTCTGGGCGGTCGCGCATGATCTCGAAACGCCCATCAGCCTGCACATTCTCACTGAGCGGCGCGGCGGTAGCGATTTTCTAAGCGTGATGAAAGGCTATCCCGCACTGCATCATTCGGTCGAACGGTCGCTCACCGAAATTATCTTCGCCGGCGTGCTGGAACGGTTTCCCAAACTCAGGCTCGTGTCGGTCGAGAACGACATCGGTTGGATTCCGCACTTTCTCCAGCGCCTCGACCATGCGTTTGAGAAATATCGCTACCTCGAAAAAGAAACGATCACGAATCCGCCGAGCTACTATTTTCGCCGCCAGGTCACGGCCACTTTTCAGGACGATCGCGTCGGCGTCGTGACGCGCCATTTTATCGGCATCAAGAACCTGATGTGGGGATCGGACTTCCCGCATTCGGACTCGACCTGGCCGAATTCGCTCGAGGTAATCGCGCGCGACTTCGAAGGGGTCCCCGACGACGAGCGCCGCCTGATGACCTCGGACAACGTCGCCGCGCTCTACGGCTTCGCCTGAGGGTTGGTTGACACCACCGGCGCTATCCGATTAGCTGAAAAATCTCGCCCACGGTGGGGCTGTAGCTCAGTTTGGGAGAGCGCCTGAATGGCATTCAGGAGGTCGCGCGTTCGATCCGCGTCAGCTCCACCAACAAAATCCAGCACTTACTGCGAAGCGACCTTTTGGAATTTAGGGTTTAAGTAGCAAGTTGCACTTCACCCTAACATGCCGGGCAATTCAGGATTCATGAAGAGCCACCATAGCCGCAGCTCGTTCGATAGCACTCCTTCCGTCTCAAGGATCAGCCGCCTGCAACGAAGGTCGAGCAGATCAACCGGTTTGCCACCGGTCTGCACGTCTGACTCCAACGCTCTCAACTCGCCTTCAAGCCGCTCTAACACTTCAGCGTGATAAGCGTAGGAAACGCTGAGCCGCCGGCATCCGAAGATCGATAGGAGGCCTACGAGCGCCGCACCGGCAACCGGGAGGAAAATTGCGATTACGAGCACGACACCGATTCCTTTGGGTTCCGGAGGTCCAGCCCATAGAAGTCCCAAATGAATTGCGGCGAGAATCAGGGCGATTGCAAGAATCAGTTTAGCTACGGCCTCGATGTACCACGCGTGATTTCCGTGCTGCCGGCATTTGTCCGAGAACCATTTCCGCTGATCCGCGATCCGCTTTAGATAGTCGTGTAAGAGAGGCAGGTCCGTAATAGCTTCAAGCGATCCCTCGCCATAGGTGTCGTCGAGCAAATCGCGCCAGGTCTTCGAGCCGTCGTTCGTCGCGAGCAAAGCCAGCGGTTCCTCGAGATCGTTATCCAGCAAAATCAAGCGCTGCTCGACGCGACCATTCAAACCCGGCTTGGGAATCTTGAGGTAGGGTCCTACCCGCGCGCTCAAGAGAAAATGTTCGCGCCGCAGAATTTCCGCGCGCAACCGTTCGTTGATCCAGCGGCGATGGGACTCGCCGAAATCGAGGAAAGCAATCGCGAGCGCGGCGGTCAAGGCGACCAACTCAGCGAGGATCAGCACTATCGCACCCCGACCATCGCGCCAAATTTCTATGTGGCAGGCAAGGACTAAAGCGGCGAAGGGACCAAGCAGGGCGGTGCCGCTCGCGAAGGTCAGGCGCCTTTTTTGGCTATTCTTCGCGATCTCGTCGCGCCTTTTAAAGGCTTCATCAATTCGCGCGACTGGATCCTCTGGCGGAAGGTCGCGGGTGGCACTCGAGCTGTTGTCAATCGCATCCATGGCCGCGGTTCCCTCCGGCGGTATCACGCGCTCCGAGCGTGATCGACTTCATCACCATCGAGCGCCGGCCTAAAAATTCTCAAAGGTGACACCGCCCTGTTGCGATCCTAACGATATCGGTTCATCGGTGCCGGGCTTACGATTGCCGGCGTGCACCCATGCAATCGGCATCCGTTTGATCCGTGCGCGGTTCACTACTTCGCCGGTGCCGCCGCGTCCGAGTTCGACCTGGCCATCCCAAACCGCGATCAAGACTATGGAATTCTGAATGACGTAGTCGCCCGCCGCCTCGTACGCCTCTTCTCGCGTCGGTTTCGAAGCTAGATTGACGACGTCGACGGCGCGATTCAGCAGCTTTGAAAATTCTCGTCTCGACTCATCTGACCGAAAGTCTTGCAGATAGTCCTCTTTGGGAAGTGGCATTACGGCCTTCAGGCGCGCATGTGGGCGATCCAAGGTTCGCCGAACCACCAGACGGTCTGCACCTTCGGCCAACGAACTCAGAATGGTCAGCGGCTGGCCGAATATCTGTTCAATTCTCGCGATCGCTGCATCGACTCCAGCCGTCACGAGGTCCGGTTCGGCGAGAAAGCGATGGCCGCTCACACCAACGACAACCTCTTGGGGTTGCCTTCCGGAACTGCTCAACCTGTTGGCCATATCAGTGACTCAAGTTATTCGCGAATCTATAGTTGAACGTCCGGCCTTCGCCAAGACGACGTCCGGCGCGAGTTATGGATTGCGCCCATCACCTTCGGTTATCGAGAAGAGGCAGTAGAAGGGAAGATCCATCCCGCGACAAGAGCGCACGGATTGTCCGGCGGTAGTGCGGCACTCGATTCACGCAGCCGGGCGAGTTTCTCCACCGGGTCGTCGATCGAAATGAGCGCGCCGGCGTCGCTTAGACGCCATCCGCCAACGGCTTCGGACCAGTCCGCAAGGCATTCGGGAGGCTGCGAAGGCCAATAGCTGTCCCAGATACGCACAGTCCCATCATCAGATGCGGTGAGCACGTGCTGTCCGTCGGGGCTGAATATGGCGGAGTTGACCCGATTCGCATGTTTCATCGGTTGGCCCAGCGGTTTGCCGGTGACGGCATCCCACACCTGGGCGGTCCCATCAAGAGACGCGGTCAGCACCCGCCGTCCCTCCGGGCTAAATACGCCCGTGATGATGCCCCCTCCATGCCTGATCGGTTCGCCGAGCGGCTTGCCGCTAGCAGCATCCCACACCTGCGCCTCGCTGGTACCAAGAGATGTGGTGAGCACCTGCTTACCATCCGGGCTGAATATGCCGGAGAAAATCGGAGCATCGCGTCCGATCGATCCAGTGAGCGGTTTGCCGGTGGTGGTATCCCACACCTGAGCAGCCCCATTCTTGAATAAGGTGAGCAGCCGACGCCCGTCGGGACTGAACACGGCGGATTCCAGATTGCTTACGCGCTTCATCGATTCTGCCAGAGGTGTGTCCAGCGGTTTCCCGGTCGCCGCCTCCCACATCTGCGGCATCCCCCCATGCTCGGATATGGTGAGCACCTGCTGCCCGTCCCGGCTGAATACGGCGGAGCTGATTGCCCCTGCGTGCTTGATCGGTTCGTCGAGAGGTTTCCCGGTTGACGCATCCCACACCTGTGCGGTCCCATCCTCGGGTGATGTCGTGAGCACCTGTTGCCCGTCCGGGCTGAATACGGCGAAGCCGAACCCACCTTCGGGCTGGATAATGTCCACCAGCGTCCAGGTGCCGTCGACGAGTTCCCGCTGCTGTTTAAGCGGTTCGCCCAGTGGTTTGCTGAGCGGTTTCCCAGTCGCCGCATCCCACACCTGCGCGGTTCCATGCATAGAAGTGGTGAGTACCCGTTGGCCGTCTGAGCTGAATTCGGCGGAGTAAAACGGAGCTGCGCCTCTTATCGGGTTAGTGAGCGGTTTGGGCGGGCTGGTATTCCACACCTGCGCGTTCCCATCCTGAGAAGCGGTGAGCACCCGCTGCCCGTCACGGCTGAACGCGGCGGATTTTACGGGGCCTTCGTGCATGAGGACTCGAGCCGGAGGTTTTGCGACCGCAATCTCCCACAGCTCCGAAGTACCATCTCCAGATACGGTGAGCACCCGTTGCGCGTCCGGGCTGAATACGGCGGAATCGATACCCCCGCCGTGATTTATCGGCGCTCCGATCGGTTTGCCGGTCGCGGTATCCCACACCTGCAAGTCGGTATTATGAGAGGATATAGTGAGCACCCGCTGCTGGTCGGGGCTGAATACGGCGGTTCCGACGTCCTCTCCGAGCTTCGTTGTCTCGCCCAGCGGTTTGCCGGTGGCGGCGTCCGCCACCCTCACTGTGCCATCATAAGATACCGTCAGCACCCGCTGCCCGTCCGGGCTGAATACCGCGGTCGTGACATCCCTCTCGCGTCCCGGGGCATGCTCCTCCCGACCCTTCATTACAGTGAGCAGCTTGCCGGTAGCGGTATCCCATAGCTGCGCGGCCCCATCATTTACAGTGAGTACGCGTTGCGCATCCGGGCTGAATATTGCGGAATAGAGAAGCCCCTTCCATTCTCCGTCTGCGGGTGGTTCGCCGAGCTGTATCTTGGTGGTCCCGTCCCACACCTGAGCGGTATCGTCCATGGACACGCCGAGCACGCGCTGCCCGTCCCGACTGTATGCGGCGGAGAGGAGCGCCTGGTGCTCCATGGGTTCGCCGAGTGGTTTGCCGGTAGCAGCCTCCCAGACTTGAGCGGCCCCATTCTCAGATGCGGTGAGCACCCGCTGCCCGTCCGGGCTGAATACGGCGCTGTCGAACCCCCATCCGTTATTGATCGGCTGGCCGAGCGGTGTCCCGGTCGCGGCCTCCCAAACGTGAGCGGTCCCATCCTCAGATGTGGTGACGACCCGCTGCCCGTCCGCGCTGAATACGGCGGTAAGGACGTCCCCTCCGTGCTTCATCGGTTCGCCGAGCGGCTTGCCGGTGGCGGCGTCCCACAACTGCGCGGTCCCGCTAAATGCGGTAAGCACCCGCTGCCCATCCGGACTGAATACGGCGATACCGTCCCCGCTGGGAAACTCTTGAACGACGATCGGCAAGGAATGTTGGCTGATAAGCGACAGGATCAAAGAGGCAGGCGCCGACTGTCTGCCGAGCCGCACCGACTGCGCCAGGTAGGCGAGCGCATCGGCCAGCTTGCCCTCTTCAAACAGGCCAATTCCCTGGAGGAACTCTGACCGTGCGAGAGTGGTCGAAACAGCGTCTCGCTCACGGTTGGCATCTCTCCATTTATAGGTAGCGATACCTGCGACCAAGGCGAAGATGACCACCAGAGTCGACGCCGCCCGGGTCCGCAATCTCCGGCGTTCACGCTCTCGCTTCGAGGAGAGCTCTATATAGTCAATCAGATCGGCCTCGAGGTCGCCTCGGTACGCAGCCATTAGCGCCTCAGCATCGGCGAGCGGTTTCCCCGGTGGCAGCAGAAAGTCCCTGGCGCGCTTCTCTTCTCGCCAGCGGCTCGCTTCCTCTGAAGCGCGCGCGCGCGATCGCAGGAACTCTTGATTCTCGCTCAACCACGCGGTGAGCCGCGGCCAACTTCGCAACAGCGCCTCGTGGGCAACGCTCACGACAGCGGTCCCATCCTCGCCCCGATCGCTGACAAAAAGTCTGGCAGCGACAAACCGGTCCACCATCTCTTTACGGCCTGCCGCGTCGACCAGGCGATCGAGAGACGCCCACCTCCGCGTGGGCAGACTTTTTTCTCCTTCGCCCAGGTTCACGAGAGCTCGCATGACTTGGTCGAAGGCCGCCTGACCCTGCGGCGAGAGCCCCGCGAACGCCGCATCCGCGCACTTCGCGATCGCGCCTTCGATCCCGCCAAGATCCCGGTAGGCCTTGAAGGTCAGCAGACCGTCGTCGGTCCGTTGTTGATAGAGCTGTTCCAGAGTGAACTCGAGCAGCGGCAGGGATGCGGGATCGCCCAGAGCGGCATCTCGCAATACTTCGTCCAGATGCTCGCCGGTCCGTGGATCTTCCTCAAACAGCAGACCTGCCGACTGGCCGGGCAATCGGATCATCTGTCCTATTTCACCTGGCACCGGCGCCGGGAGATCGTAGAGCCCCTGATCGTCTTTGAGGGCCATGAGTTCCGGCACTTCGCGGCAACGGATGAAAAAGTCGGAACGGAGCGTCGCTATTACCCACACTCGACCGCTGCGAGCGAGAGCGGAAAGCATTTCGATGAACAGACGCCGGTCCTCTTCGGAGATTCGCTTGGTCTCGGTAAAAATTTCCTCCAACTGATCGACCACGAGCACCAAGCGGGCTTCCTTCTGCGCGAGCCTCTGAAGCATCGTTTCATAGCGGGTCACGTCTTCGCTTCTGCCTTCGCGCGCACTCTCAGCTTTCCATTCGCGGATGCGGCTTTCCTCGTCGTGGCGGAGTTGCTGCGCTGCTTGCGAGAGTCCTCCCTTGATCAGCAGACCGACCCCCTGCGCACTGGTGCGAAGCGCCGCCGCTAGTTGCTTCTCGGTCGTTCCATCTGCCGCGAGTTCGGGTAGTGCGTCGGGCACGAGTAGTGCGTGCGCCAGCGTCTCGAACAGACTCGCGCTGGCCGTCCCCGGCCGGATAATCGCTCGGCGCCATAAACCGATCGCTTCGATCACCCCCGGCCGCACCAGCAGCGGTAGCACCCCGGCCCTGACCAGCGAGGACTTTCCTCCCCCGCTCATCGCGGTCACCAGCACGAAGATGGGCGGCGGCAGCTTATCGGCCGAACCGCCGTCGCTCACGGCTAACTGCCAGGCCATGGCCTGGTTTCGGAGCCTGGTAAGCACTTCGTCGATAGCTGCGGTTCGTCCAAAAAAGATTCGCTCGTGCTCGACATCGAATGCGGAAAGGCCGCGGAAAGGAGACTCCCCCGTCCAGGTCGCCTTTACCCTGATGGACCGCAGAGCCCCTGAAGGAAGCCGCTGGACGACTACCTTTCGCAGATGCTCCTCAAGGAAACTCTCGAACTGCCCGAGATTCTTATAGGTTGTGAATGCGCCCCTGAGAACACCAAGTTGAGCATCCTTGGTCCAGCGATCGACAAATTCCTCGAGCGCATCAAACTGTCGCAGCTGCTGCTCGCGTTCGTTTTTAGGCCTCGGCTTGATCGTGGGGTCGGTCTTATTGATGTAGACGAGAATGTCCGGAACCCCGCGTTCCCGGACCGACTCAACCGCATTCTCAACCTCGTACTCGGTTCCCGAGGAATATGGAGTACCGTCCTTGCGCTTATGCTTGATTGGGTCGAGCGGCGTGCCGAGACGAGACCATAGAATGCAGACTAGTACGTCGAAGTTCGAAGGCGGCGGGATCTGTTCCTGGAAGTCCTTGGTGAGCCGCTTTGGCTCATATTCCCAGAAGAAACCGGACACGTCGATCCGGCCGGCAAACTCGGCCGTCAGGCGGCGGATCACCCGCTGGGCGATCTCCCGCTCCTTGTCGACGTCGCCTGGGGAGGAGACGAAAATGCGAACATGCTGCTCGTCCCGTGTTGCCATTACGGTGCACCGAGATCAGGCGCCGAGCTCAAAGATCTTCGGTGCGGTCGGAGCCCTTACCACCGACGATAGAACAAGATCGAAATCGCTTTTGCTCAGTAGCAAACTGACAAGAAAAGATTGTACTTGAGGAACTAGGCACGCGAAATTGCACAGCTAGAATCAGTCGCCTGGATGAGCCGCGAGATCGGACGTGAGATTCGACGCCGGAACCGATGTAGCGCAGTCTGCTTTAAGCTTCTGTAGTTGCGCTTGTGCCGCCAGTTTTCCGGCTGCCGCTGCCGTGCAATACCATCGCACCGCTTCGGCAACATTTTGGTCGACTCCTGTTCCGCTTTTGTATAGTTCCGCGAGATGCATTTGAGACTCGGCGAAACCCTGCTCCGCGGCTGCTTTGTAACATTGGAAGGCTAGCTTGGGATCAGGGTTAACGCCCAGACCGGTCTGATAGATGTAACCGATTGAGTCCTGTGCGAACCCGTTTCCTTGGGCGGAAGACTTAAGGAGCCAGTCTAGAGCTTGCTTGAAATCCTTCTGAACCCCCAAGCCATGAAGGTACAAATAGCCAAGGTTGTTCTGTCCCATAGCGTCATTTTGAAGCGCAGCCTTCCGATACCAGTCCACTGCCGCCGCGGCGTCACGACGAACCCCGTAGCCGTTGATGTACAGATCGCCGAGATCAGTCTGGGCGAGCGCGCAATTCTGCTTCGCCGCCTTCTGATAGAGGTCGCGTGCGTTGTCGTAATCCGGCGCGGCGCCGTCGAGCCCGGCCGCGTAAAGGTGCCCCAACGTGTCCTCACCCAGCGCGTTGCCTTTGGCCGCCGCGATCTTCGACCAATTCGCCGCGAGGGTGTTATCGGTGGGAACGCCGAGACCGTTCAGGTAGACATACGCTAACTCCGCGGCCGAATCGGCGTCGATTGTTCTCGCTTTCGCGAGACAAGAATCAATATTCCCGGCGCAGAACGAAACGTCTGACCCGCATGGGTTCATTGGCATCGGTGGCCACTTTCCTTTAACCCCAGCGAGGGTAGATTCACGGGCATCACAGACTGCCGACTGCGCGCTGGTGATCGCTGGCGACGGCGCAGGACTTGACACTACGGCAACCGCGGCCGCTGGCGACGGCGCCGGACTTGACACGACGGGCAGCGCGGCCGGTGGCGACTGAATTGCGGGAGACGACTCAGCGTCGGCGACGATCATGGTTTCAATTCCAGGAGCTGCCGAGCTAGCGGAGATCGGAGTCGCCTTTGCGACTTGGTAACGAGCGGAATTCTTTTGAATCGTCGCGAAAATGTAATTTGCCAAAACACCCAGAACTATCACCACAGCCGCTGATCCGACGATGCCGAGCGTCGGTCTCAAATGCGAGCCTGTCTGCCGCATCAGCTTGTGTATGCCGGACTCCGGACCTAACTCCCTCAACCCTTCTCGAACTTCAGCTGCGCTCTGCGGACGATTTGCGGGCTCCTTCTCCAGCAGCTTTAGAATCAGGCTCTCCAGGTCAGGCCAGACAGAGCAGATCTCCGAGGGGGACTTCGGTTTGACTTGGATCGCATCAACGGCGAGCAATACTGCGTTGTCCGTTTGGAACGGCGGCTGCCCGGTGACCATTTCGTACATCATCGCACCCAGCGAGTAGAGATCGCTGCGCTCGTCCTGTTGGTGCCCCAAAAATGTTTCGGGCGACATGTAGTAGAGCGATCCCGCAGCAGCTATGGGCAGATGGAGCTCTCCGCTTTCGGTTGACGAAGTTTTGTTAACAGTTTGCGTTCTTGTGATGGCGAGGCCAAAATCTCCAAGTTTGGCGTCGCCATTGGCCGCGAGCCACACATTGGCAGGCTTCAGGTCGCGGTGAATTACTCCGTGGGTGTGCGCGTGCTCAAGTGCTTGGCACATCTGATCCGTGATACGAATCACATCTGTTGGTTCCAGGCGATGTCCCTTTGATTTTTTCAGCAAATCGGCGACGGAGCCGCCCGCCATGAGCTGCATCACGATACACAGCTGTCCGTTTTCGTCGCCCGTGTTAAGGACCGTTACTATGTGAGGAGATTCCCCGAGCCTTGCCATCATGCGCACTTCTGACTTCACGCGCGTCCGGGCCACCGCATCGAGACCTTGGACTTTGATTAGAGCAACCGCGACGTCGATTTCCCAATCCTCGTCGAATGCTTGGTAGACCACCTTGCTCCCGCCCTCGCCGAGGAACTTGACGACACGGTACCTGTGCGCGATGAGAGAGCCGGGAGCTAGACGCGTTCCATTGGATGGCGGTATGGCGGTACCGTGCGACGGGGAGGCTTTCTCGGGCAAAGCATCAGACGCAACGAGTGTGACCGTGTCGGCCACCAGAGTCGTAGGATTTCTAAGTAACGCACCGCAAGCCCTGCAATTCTTCTGCTTGAGCAGGTTCAATCGTTCGCAGGAAGGGCATTCGACAACCATGGCGGCGCCACAATGGACGCAGTCCTGTCGATGCTCGTCATTTTCCCGCCCGCACGATGGGCAGAGCATGCATTCCTCGGAAGGTGTAAGTGATATGCGCGCTAAAACCTACCAAAGTGAAACGTCTATTACTACGACAAGCCAAAGAAGATCAGATTTACCTTACGCAGGTGAAGTCGTGCCGGAAAATCCGAACACATGTGTGGATTCTCGAACCAGAAGCATCGCGTAGGGTTAAGGAGTTTACCTCAGCCACAGCCCCCAGCAATGTTGCCCCAGAAAACGTGGACGCCGACGGTGGAATTTACGGCTAAGCGCAAATTCTACCCCTGCATGCTAACCATCGTCTTCCGCTTAGCCCTTGGGCAGGCCTAGTACTCGCTCGCCGATGATATTGTGCTGGACTTCGTTGGTGCCGCCCGCGATCGTGAGTGCCCTCGACGATAGCATCCGATATGACCAGATGCCTTTGTCGAACGCATACGGCGCTTTGAACTCCAACTGACCGTATGGTCCCAGCATCTCCATCGCGAACTTGTTCATCCGCAGGTTGAGATCGCTGTTACCGAGCTTGAGCACCGAGCCCTCGGGCCCCGGAGGCAAGCCCTTGAGCCGCCGCGTGAGCTGACGATAGCCGCTATATTTGAGCGCCGCCGCCTCGCACGCAAATTCCGCCAGCTTCTGGCGAACGCTGGGTTCGTCCCACGCGCGATGGCCGTTGCTGGGCAAAGACTTCGCGAGTTCAACCAGCTCATTGACGATGCCCATCGCATCGAAGAAATCGACAACTCCCGCGCGGTCAAACATCAGTGTCATGATCGCGACCTGCCAGCCCTGGTTCTTCTCACCGATCAAATTCTTCTTGGGAACCCTGACGTCTTCGAAAAATACCTCATTGAAGCTGGCTTCGCCGGTTATCTGCACCAGAGGGCGCACCGTCACCCCGGGACTATGCATGTCGAGCAGGATGTAGCTGATTCCTTTGTGCTTAGGGGCGTCGAGGTCGGTGCGGACGAGTAGGATGCACCAGTCTGCGTGATGGGCATCGGAGGTCCAGATCTTCTGTCCATTGACGACGAAGCTGTCGCCATCTTCGATAGCGCGGGTTTGCAGCGAAGCCACGTCAGAACCGGCGTTGGGCTCTGAATATCCCTGGCACCAGATTTCTTCGGCGGACAATATCTTCGGGATGTATCGTTTTTTCTGCTCCTCGGTGCCCAGCCGGATCAACGTCGGCCCGACCAACATGATGCCGAGGACGTTGACCAGCATCGGCGCGTTGACCCTGGCCATTTCCTCGCCGTAGATGAGCTGTTGTGTGATGCTTGCGTCGCGCCCGCCGTATTCTTTGGGCCAGCTCAAGCCGACCCATCCGCCTTCATTGAGCTTCCGGTGCCACTTCAGCCGCCGCTCCCAACCCCCCGGACCCTCGTGCAACACGCCGAGCTTGTCGTCTACGGAACCACTGCCACCGCGGGCTTCGGGCAGATTGGCCGCGAGCCAGCTTCTAAGCTCCTTGCGGAATGCTTCGTCCTCGGCGCTGAAATCAAGATCCATCGGTCTCAATGCCTCATTGATTCGGGGTCACCGGAAAGGTGTTGCGCGCTGACATCTGATTGTCCACGACAAGACTCACGAGCCGGTAAATTTCGGCTTGCGCTTCTCGACGAAAGCAAGCGCAGCTTCTCGCGTGTCATTGAGAGCGTCGAGGTGAGACCTCACTTCCATTTCCTTCTTGTAATCCTCGCGCGAGTATTGATAGCCGAACTCCTTCATCAGCCGCTTGGTTTCGAGCAGATGCTGACGCGGCAGCGAAAGGAGATAGTCCACCCAGCGCTGGGTCGCCGACTCCAATTCCGCATCGGGCACAACCTCGGTCACCAGACCCCAGTGCTTGAGCTCTTCGGTCGTGAAGCGATCCCCGATGGCAATGCGGAACGCGACGGCCCTCGGCAAGCCTTCTACCTGGCCTAGCCAATACGGTCCTAGCATCGCCGTCGGCAGTTCCATCAGCGCGAAATTGAATGTGTCGCTCACGACGCGGATGTCGCCGTACATCGCCATATAACCACCGACGCCGATCGCATGGCCGCGGCAAGAAGTGATGATCAGCTTCTCGACCGGTATTACACCGAATTGAGTAGTTTCCGGGTCCAGGCCGTGCGTCACCGCGCTACTCGACTGTGCCTGCGCAGCAATGTCGCGACCCGCGCAGAAGGCACGTCCGTTCGCGTTGAGAACTACAATGTACGTCTCCGGATCGGCATTGAACTTGCGCAGCGCAGAATTCAGTTGGTGATGGAACTCATGCGTAATCGCGTTCAGTTTCTCGGGTCGGTTCAGCGTGACAGTCACCACTGGACCGTTCTTGCGGTAAAGGACCAACGGTTCTTTGCTCATCTCGCTCTCCTTATAAGTGGCCGCGCTCCGAAGGCTCCGCTCAGTCAAGCGCTCCTTTTTTTCGCAATTCCTCGACCTCAGCCGCAGTGTAGCCGAGCAGTCCCGTCATGATTTCGTCGGTATGCTGCCCCAGAAGCGGCGCAGGCGTTTTGACTTCGCAAGGAGTTGCGCTCATTCGCCACGGAATACCGCAATGCCGCTTCACACCGACTTCGGGATGCTCGAGCTCAACCCAGTACTTGCGCGCTGCGAGATTCGGATCGTCGTGAAGGTACTTGTTGTCGGCACAGGCGCCTGCCGCGACGCCTGCGGCCTGAAGGACATCGACGACGTCGACTACGCGCCGCTTCGAGGTCCATTCGGTGACGATCGCTTCGAGTGCATCCTCGTTTCTTTTGCGTGAAGCCGAGCTTCGCAAAGCGCGCGTCTTCGCCAAGCTCATGGCGGCCGATCGCTCGCGCGAGCCGGCGCCATTCTTCGTCATCGGCGCACGCGATCGCGACCCATTGGTCGATCGTCACATTCGCGATTTTTTCAGGCAGGTCCAGACATCTGAAAATGCCGTGCGGCGACATTTGCGGATCGCGATTTCCAATCCGCCTCGGCTCGCGCCCATTCATGGTGTAATCGAGAATTCCCTCCGCCAGCAGATCCATCGTGCATTCCCACTGGCTCATATCGATGAACTGACCCTCGCCGGTTTTAGCGCGATGGTGGAGTGCGGCCATAACTTCGAACGCGCCATGAATTCCCGCGTTGGGGTCTGGGTAGCTGAACCCGGCACCCATCGGAGGCCAGCCCTCGTAGCCGGTCAGTGCCGACAGCCCCGAGTTCGGCACCTGCGTCGGGCCCAGAGCGAGATACTCGCGATAAGGACCCGTGTCGCCGTAACCTAGCAGAGAAATCATGATGACGTCGGGTTTGACCGCGCGGATGGCTTCGTAACCGAATCCCATATCGTCCATCACGCTGGCGGAGAAGTTGTTGGCGACAATATCGGACGACTTGATCAGCCGCCAGGCAACTTCCTTTGCCTCGGGATGCTTGAAATCAAGCGATAACGACTTCTTGCCCTGGTTGTACTGGTTGAAGTAGCCCGATCTGTTCAAGCTGCCGGGCTTACCGTCCGGCCATGGCGGCAGCATACGGGTGACGCACGGCCGCGTTTTGGTTTCGATTCGAATCACTTCCGCGCCGAGATGAGCCAGCTGCAGCGTGCAGTAGGGACCGGCCCAAACCCAGCTAAAGTCAGCGACTCGAATTCCCGCCAGCGGCAGTTTCGCCATTTTAGATCACGCCCTTATGGGTCAGCTCTTCGATCCGCGCGGATGTCATCCCAAGCCTTCCGCCGAAGATCTCGGCATTATGTTGCCCCAGCGTCGGCGCTGGCATCCGAATCTCCCACGGCGTGCGCGAAAACTTGACCGGCGCGCCGGGATACTTGTGAGTGCCGGCAACTGGCTGCGTAATCTCGACAAAAAAATCGCGCGCTTGCAGATGCTCCGAGTTCAGCAGGTCGGCCATCGTCGAGACCGGCGCAAAAGGCACCCGCCTTGCCTGTGCCTTGCGGTAGAGGTCGAGCACGCTCTGCTGGCCGACCCATTCCTCGAGGAAGATTTTGAGCGCGTCCCAGTTCTGCGCGCGCTTGGGGCCGTCGGAGAAAATTTCCTCGTCCGCCCACTCCGGATTGCCCATGATTTCGACGAAGGACCGCCAGTGATGCTCGAAGATGCAGCACAGGAAGATGTAGCCGTCCTTGCATCGCATCATCTCGGCAGGCTGCACCGGTTTCTGGCCATGGCGGCTCGCGATCACCTTCGCGTAGGGCCAGTACTCGAAGGTCATCTCGAGCTGCGAGGCGATCGACTCTTGCACCGAAACCTCGACGTGCTGACCCGGTTCGTCACCGTGTCGAGCTAAGACGGCAGCGATAGTTGCAGTCGCGGCGTGAACGCCTCCCTGGTAGCCGGCCTGATGGCCAAAAGTCTTGAGCGGGGGCAACTCCGGATGCTGAGGGCCGGCGCCGTTGAGCACGCATACTCCGCCCGCGCACCACAGCGTAAGATCTTCGGATCGGTAGTTGCGATATGGTCCACTCAGGCCGTAGGGCGCGATCGAAGTCATGATAAGGGCTGGGTTGATGCGCTGCAGCCTGTCGAAATTCAGTCCTACGCGATCCATCTCGGGCGGCGTAACGTTGTGCACCAGAACGTCGGCGTCGGCCACCAATTCCTCGAAGATCCCGAAGCCCTCTTGAGTCGCAACATCAAGGGTGACGCCGCGCTTGTTAGTGTTGAGGTAAAGGAACAGGCCACTCTTGTCCGGATGTACTTCGTCGTTGGGGAACGGGCCGCGGGTTCGTGAGCGATCGCCGATGCGGGGCCGCTCGATCTTGACCACGTCGGCGCCCAGGTCGGCGAAGAGCTTGGTGCAGTATGGCGCCGATACCATCTCGCCGAGCTCAACGATCTTCAGATCGGACAACGCTCCTACCATCGAAGCTCCGTAGCCCCCATGTCGAACGTTCCAATGCGGCTCACTTAATCGCTAAAGCGTTGGGCGGCGAGGCGATTCCACCCTCGAGGTTCATCGGCGCCGACGTCAGCATGAATTCGTATCGATTGTCCGCCGCACAATCCGCCGCCAACTCATCGAGCACGAACTGCTCGCCAATCGGCAGCCCAAGTATCGAGAGGGCGCGGTAATGCAACGCGCCTTCGTCCTGGTAGTCTATCGGCCAGGGCTCAACCGAGGGACAGTCGGTGCCGACCGCGGCGACGCGATTATCCCAAAACCATTCCATCATTGCGCTGGAGCTCTCGATCCCGCACGCCTTGAGCCCTTCGAGCGACGCCATCGCGGCCTTCTCATCCGCCGTAGCCTTCACGTATGCCTGCATCCATCCCGTTCGGATCAAAATAATCGATCCTGGCTTGAGCACGGCACCTTGCGCCTTCAGCGCGTCCTGCAGATCAGTTAGCGGATACTTTGCCGGGGACAGCGGATCGATCGGCCGACGCTGATCGTTCACGTACTTCCACAGATCGATCAAAACCGCTCGGCCCACCACTCGATTAGCCCATTTGTGAATGCTGAGCTTGCCGTCGGGACCGTCCTGGATGTCCTCCGACTTGACGCCATTGTAGAACGCGCGATGGCGCATATGACCGACGTGCGCGAGCCCGTCCCACTGGCTGCCCTCCTGGGTGTTGTAATTGTCGAGCGTATCGTCGTGGCCTAGCAGACCGAATTGGTCGAACTTTGTGATGTTGTGACGGGCGGGCGCGCGCGCGAACAACGGCGGCTTCGCGTAGTTGATTCGAGTATCGAGCCGGAAGACTTTACCCTTCTGCACGAGGCGCGCCGCATCGACGATTCCCTCGGGGCTGAGGAAATTGAGACATCCCAGTTCGTCGTCATCGCCAAACACTCCCCACGACGACTCCTTCGGCGCGCCCGCCTTGACCGGCAGCTCAGCGAAGCGCGGGAATTTATCCTGGATTTTCATTTCAGATGCGGACCTATCCTTCCTTCAACGTCGAG
>CAWBMF010000003.1:0-577500 GCA_963789835.1 uncultured delta proteobacterium
GAAAGACGAAAAGATTGCTGGGAGCCGGCCAAGTCATGAAGAGAGTATTAGGCCATAGCGCCCATATGTAACCGTCCTGGATCGCGTCGGTCGCGTTGAACTTGTAAGCCTTATTGTTGGGCCGCCCGCTGCGCATTATATGGGTTGAGTAGTACTCGTGCTCTTCACCGTCGAAGCTCCTGGTCGACAGAGAATCCTTTGAGCCCATAAACAGTGGATGCGCCACCGGACAGTGGTAGCACTCGAGAAAATTGTCGATGACCACCTTCCAGTTGGCCTTGACCTCGAACCTGTCGCGCCGAATGAATTGCAAGTCGTCGTAGCCGGGAATCGCGTCGCGACATTCCTGTGCGAAGCCGCTCGCCAGTTCGTTCAAGTCGGCCGCGTTCGGATCGAGGTTGACGTAAATGAATTTGCCGAGTTCGCAAACCTTGACCTCGGGCAAATTGTAGTCGCTCTTGCGGAATCCCTTAACGTAGCTCTCGTGATTCGCAGATCGGAGGCATCCCTTCGTGTCGAAGGACCAGGCGTGATAGGCGCAAACGAATGACCTTGCGTTGCCTCGACCTTGAACAAGCTCGTACGCGCGATGAGTGCAGACGTTATAGAAAGCGCGGATGACGTTGTCGGCGCCGCGGATAAGCAGGATGCTCTGATCGAAAATCTGGCAGGTCAGATAACTTCCCGGTTCCGGCAATTCGGAGACGTGCCCGACGAACCACCAGTTCTTGAAGAAGATCAGCTCCTTCTCGCGTTGATAAATTCCGGGATCGAAAAAATAGCGCGCGGGCAGAGTGTAGGACTCCTCCGCCGTGTCCGTCATTCGGTCCGCGTCTTTTCGCAGACTCGACAGTCTGGTCAACGCCATCTTTGTCCTCCGCGGGAAAGGCTGGCCTCGATCTTTAGCCCAAACTTTTGTATACAATCAAGTTCTGTGCCCACCAGTGCTTGGAGCTTCAGATCGGCAGAAATACAGGAGATTTTCTACGCGAGTACTGGGTCTGCGAGTATTCGGTAGGCAGCTGCGGATCAATCTGGCAGCAACGAAATCAGGTTTTTTTCGAGATTTTGCCCGTACTGAGCAAGACAATCCGAACACAAATCTAATACGATTGTATTCGAAATATGAGTGTCCGGCCCCCTTGCGGCTCTGAAAGCGTGGGACCCACGCCTACGACTATTGCTTGTTTTTGAGGTTTCCGATCAGCCGGTACATCGTGCTCGCGCAATGATCGCGGCTCAATCGGCCCGCGCGCTCGGCGTCGCCCAAGCGGAACGCCTCGAAAATTGCGAGATGCTGCAATTCAGCCTGTTCCACTTCACCCGTAAGGTGTGATTCCAGCCGGATGTATGGCTCAACAGCGTCACTGAGGTTAGCGACTATCTTGCTCAGTCGCTCGCGGTTCGCACTGGCTATCAACCGCACATGAAACTGTCGATTCAGTTCCGGCCACTGGGACAGGTAGGTCGAGCCGGTCTTGTCCAGCTCGCCCATTCGATTCAGGATTGCCTCGACCTCTGCGACGTCGCGCTCACTGCGCATTACTGTCGCCGTCACCATGGCGTGCTCTTCGATCACCATGCGGAGTTCAAAAATCTCTACGATTTCGGCTACGTCGAGCGATTTCACCGCGAAGCCACGGCGGGGCCGAAGTTCAATCAGTCCCTCAGCCTGAAGCCGGCTCATCGCTTCACGGATCGGCACGCGGCTGATGCCGAATTTCTTGGCAATTCGTTCCTGACGAAGTTCGCTGCCCGGCGGCAACGCCCCGCTCTGTATACTTTCACGCAGCCACGAGTAGGTCGCCTCGGGCAGGGAGTTCAAATTCTGCTGCAAGGTGTTGTCCTGGTCGGGTGGTATAGCCATTACTATGACGTTCAACTCCCCTTGATGGTTTAGTGCTTCGGTAGAAACTATCGTGACGACTATTTCAAACTGACGATTCTATTCATTTTCGCCTATATTACAAGCTGTAGTATACAAAAACAGTTCACACACTGTTAAAACAGTCGAAAGTACTCCCGTTGTTCCCAATCGGTGACCTCGTCTGAGTTTCCGCCTGGATGCTCCTTGAGGTAGCTTTCGAATCGGTTCACCTCGCTCATCTTCATCTTGATCATGAAATCGATGAACCTGTCCCCCATCTTGGCGCGATACAGCTTGTCGGCACCGAGCTCTTCGACTGCCTCTCGCAACGAAGTAGGCAGCTTTGCCACGTTTGCCTTATAAGGCTCACCGCGCAGCGGTCCAGGATCGGCTTTGGTCTCGATACCGTCGAGTCCGGCGATCAGCTGCGAGGCCATGTACAAGTAGGGATTCGCCGTCGGCTCGCCGCTGCGATTCTCGATGTGACTGCCGGGGTCGCCGACTCTTCCTTGTACTCGGATCATGGCCGCGCGGTTGTCGATCGCCCAGGTCGCTCCCGTCGGCGCCAGCGAGTGCGGCTTGACGCGGCGATATCCGTTGACCGAAGGAGTGGTGAATACCGACGCTCCTCTCGCGTGCTTGAGGAGTCCTCCGACGTAATGTTTTCCGACTTCGGACAGCGGGCCCGGAGGACCATCTGCCGCGAAGAGATTGGTTCCCGATTCTGCACTCGCGAGCGATTGATGCAAATGCCAGCCGCTTGAGTAGGCGCCCGGCAGCTTGGGCTTGCACATGAACGACGCATGAAACCCCAGGCGCCGGCATACCTGCTTGGTCGCAGCCCGAAACAGGATCATCGCATCGGCACTGTGGATGCCGTCGATCGGGTCGAAGCTCATTTCGACCTGACCCGGTCCCCATTCATCCTCGAGCGAACGAATCGGCAGACCAAGATCGTTCATCGTTCGCAGGAGCGCTTGCAATACATCGTCGATCTCGTCGCTATGATCTTCCAACAGATACTGAAATCCGTGGGCTGCCGGAGTTACGATCGGCGCCGGCGCCGGATTTCCAGGAGCGCCAAGCTCTTGCCCACCCAGCATGTTGTCGACCATTCGCGTCAGGTACCACTCGACCTCCAAGCCCGTAACGTAGGTGAAGCCCGCGGTCTTGGCCTGGCTTAGCGCGTTCCGGAAAACTCGCCGAGTGTCGAACGGAAATGGCTGACCGTTCGCAAAGAACATCTCGCAAATGATCCAGCCGGTCTTGGGAGTCCACGGTAGAACGGTGAAGGTCGTGGGATCGGGCACTAGCACACAGTTTGGATCTCCAGTCATCTCCTCCATGCCGAAGCCGCCGCCTTCGATGAAAGGATCGTAGACAATCGCGTTGGCAGTATCGAAGATCCATGGGGCCACCGGAAAATCGATTCCGTTCGCGAGCGCTTGCGGAAAGAGCCTCGCGGCCAGCGTTTTGCCGCGGATGATCCCGTGCTGATCGGGTACGGCAAAGCGAACCGTGGTCAGCTCTTCCGCCGCGGCGCGCTTTACGGCCTCCTTCGCGGCGTGACGTTCAGCGTCACCCCACAGGCCATGTTTGTCGATAAATCCCTTACGTCCAACACTCAGGCGCGGCGATTTGTCGGGCACTTTTGTCAGCCTCCTGGATTCTGCGTCCCTATAGCGATACTCAGATGACGAACGTCATATTGCGCAGCGGGACATCTGCCTGAACAAGGTCGATCTGTTTGCGGACGACGCGCAGGTCGCCGGGTTTGGCGAGCTTGGCCGTCGATCCCGCGGAGTGCCGCAAGACATAGCCGTACCAGCCGGGGATGACACGCATCTCCCCCACGCGCCACTCGTGGATCACCACTACGCATCGAGCCCGGATCTCTCCGGGCGTCTTGCTCTCCCAGATCTCGAGATTGGAAATCGCGCGACAGGTCCTCGATGGCGGGACCTGCGAGTAAGCGGTCCCGGTGCGCAAGCGTACGATGCGATCCTCGAGCCGGCGATGGTCGTCGAAGGCGGTGCACAGTTGAGTCGTGGGATCCGCGCCCGCAGTCACCGTCGGCACCCAGTAGAGACAGTCCTCGGTGAAAAGCTCGAGCCACTCCTCGAAGCGATCGCTGTCGACCAGCCGATTTTCGAGAAATAAAAACTGCTCAACAATCGATGCCGCTGGCTCGCCGATCATTGGACCGGGATTCTTCCATGCCTCGACGTCGCCCTTCACGATGTCGTAGAAGTGCGGGTCGACGTACATGAACCGCGGCTGATAGGTCATCAACGCCGGGTCAGTGCTCATTCCGCGTTACCTCGGCTTTCCGACCAGCCAGTCGTCGCACCCGTCATCAATCGCGCCCACTCCTGGAAATAACCACGGATGTGATGCTCGTGGGTTACCGGGCCTGTCACCACTCCCCTGTGATCGGTCTTTTCGCTGCCCGTCCCTGCGCCACGGGAAATGTCGATCCACTCCATCTCGGGAATCACCATCCCGCGCTGGGCCTCTTCGAAGTTGGCCAGGTCGTCCGGTTCTCCAAACGCAGGAAAGTCCTCCTGCATGCGCATCCGCATCGTATTGATGTCGTCCGGCACGCCTTCGATTGTCGTCCCGTACCAGCTGAGCGCCGTCGAATCGACGGTCAGCGGCTCGATGATCTGTAGATGATTCCCGATGATTAGCAGGTTGGGGAAGATATTCAGGTTCAAGCCGGCTCCGGGACCCATGTCGAGGAAACGTTCCGCTTCCTTATCGCCGTATCGCTGGCGCAGCGAGGCTTCGAAGGCTTCCATCCCGGGGAACGGCCTGATCCACTTCCAGTATCCTTCGTTCATCCCCGGCCGCTGATCGACTACGGTATGCCCGTTGCCGAGGTACTTGACGTAAAGTGGGCCGTCATCCGGCCGCTTTGCGAAGTACTGCATGTCGCGATCGTCGCCGTAGCGGGATGCAACCTTCAGCAGCGACCTATGCGAGAACGCCGGATGATACCCATCCGCGGCGTTGTCATATGACAGCTTCCAATTCGCGCGGTACATCATTTTCTGCGCGCTGCTGCGCACGATGACGTTGCCGGTGGGATAGCGGTCGAGCCACGCGTCGAAATACTCAGTCGCCGCTCCGAGATGTTCCGCCAGGGGCGGCAGATCATGATTGAAGGTGGCAAAAATAAATTGGCGGTAAGTCTCCACCCGCGGAAGAGCTCCGAGGCGATATGCGTCATAGGTAAAATTGTTGCCGTAGCCCTTTGGCCATGGCACCGATTCCAGCCGGCCATCATTGGCAAACGTCCAGGCATGATACGGGCACTGGAAACGCTTGGCGCTTCCGCTTGGTTCGCGGCAAACTGTCGACCCCCGGTGGGTACAACGGTTCAGGAGAACATTGATTTTCCCGCGGCCGTCGCGCGTGACGATGATCGGACGTACGCCGAGTTGCGTGGTAAAAAAGTCGTCGTTTTTGGGAATTTGAGTCTCATGGGCCACGTAGGTCCAGGTCCCGCCAAACACCCGAACCATTTCCTTGTCGAATATGGAAGGATCGGTGTACAGCGTGCGATGAACAGAGTCCCCGCGGACGAGCCGCCGAAGGTCCTCGTCGGGCTGAGAGTCCTGCCGCACACCATTAGGCTTGAGGACTGATAGTTGGGTGCTCATTGTTCCCGTTCTCCCCTAAATCTTTTTTTCACTTCGCGACGTGCCTGAAATAAAATAGCAAACTGAGGTCTTACTGCAAGTTCTGCATACTTTTTCTGCCGATAACGCTATTTTTGTAGGCAATCGCTTCGCATTTCAAAGCTCACGTCGGTGCCGGACTCCATCGACAATCGCCGCCAGCACGATGACCACGCCGGTCACCAGCGTCTGCACGAACGACGAAATGCCAATCATATCCAGCGAGTTGGAGAGAGTTCCCAGCATCAGCACTCCCCAGAATGCATCCAGCATGCTGCCGACGCCGCCCGTTAGAGCAACTCCGCCCAATACTACCGCCGCCAGAGATTGAAGCTCCTGTCCCGACGCTGCATTTGGTTGCGCCGAACTCACCCACGCGGTGAGAACGACTGCCGCGATGCCAGCCGTGGTTCCACTGAGACCGTAGATCAGCGTCCTGGTCAACGCGACATCGACGCCGCTGTACATCGCGGCGGGCTCGCTCGATCCGATCGCGACGACGTGACGGCCAAAGACCGTGTACTTGAGCATTACGTGGCCGGCGATCAAGGTCAGCACGGCGATTATCGGCGGCCACGGAATCCCGAGGACGGAGCCAAACCCAATCGCGTTGACGTAGCGATCGGGTAAATCATAAATCGGCAACCCGCCGGTGGCGGTCAGCGCCAGCCCGCGCGCGATCGAAAGCGCGCCCAGCGTGACAATAAACGGCGAAGCCCGAAACCATGAGATGATCAATCCATTGACGATCCCGAACACCGCGCCGGCAAGGATCATCACTGCGATACCTGCAGCCGTGCCGTGGTGGGACATAGTGAGGACGCCGTAGACACCGCACAGCGCCAGAACTGCGGCGACGGAAAGATCCAGCCCGCCGCCAATCACGGCGAAAGTCTCGCCCACCGAAATGATCATCAACGGCGAAAGCTGCCGGCTCAGGTTGAGAAGATTCTCGACCGAGCAGAAGCGCGGCTCGAACAGGGTGGTTACGACACCGAGCAGCAGGATCAGCGCGGGAAAGATCAACGTCGTTCGGTTGAACGCGCGCACTCGCGCGAGCGCTGTCGGTAGAGGGCTCTCGGCGGTGCCGGGAGACGTCAATTGCCAATCACCACGGCCGGCTTCTCAGCGTCGGCGAGAGATTTGACCGGTTGTCCCATCATCGCGTCGAGGATCGGAGCCTCGCCTCCGTGATACGGAGCATCGAAGGTGGCGCTGATTTTTCCGCCGCGGAACACATGTACCTTGCCGCAGAGCGCGAGCGTTTCGCGGATGTCGTTGGAAACGAGCAGCACGCCGATTCCGCGCTCCGCCAGCGTGACAATCTGCCGATGGATCTCGGCGCGGGCTTGTACGTCGATGCCCGCGGTCGGATCTTCCAGGATCGCCAAGCGGACGCTGTCGCGCAGCACCCTGCCGAACAGGATTTTCTGCTGATTGCCGCCGCTCAGCCAGCCGATTTGATCTTCCATCGATTGAAAATTAACCGTGAGGTTCTTGAGGCGTTCTTCCACCAGCCGGCGTTCCGCCTGCGGCAAAACGAACCCGCCGCGGCTGACGGCCGCGAGTTGGCCCAAAGTCAGGTTCTCGCGGATCGGGCGGCGCGCGAGAATTCCGTGCTCCTTTCTGCCTGACGGAAGATAAACGATGCCGGATCGAGCCGCCTGCCGCGGGTTACGCGGACGCTGGTGGCCACTGTGCTCGATTGAACCGCTGCGAATCTTTGCCAGGCCGAGCAGCGATCGCACAATGGTCTCCCGGCCGCAGCCCGGCAATCCGTAGAGACCTACAATTTCGCCGGCGCAGACCTCGAGGCTGACGCCATGGCAATCGCGGCCGGCGTTCAGATCGCAGACTTTTATGACTGATGCACCGCGGGTGGGAATCGGCGCCGACACGGCACCCGGGTGCTCACGCGCCAGTGCGCGGACCAGATCCTGTTCGGTCGAATTCGCGTCCAGCGTTCGCGTTTCAGCTATATGCCCCTGGCGCATCAGACTTACGCGCGAACCCACTAAAATCGTCTCGTGCAGCCGGTGAGTAACGTAGAGAGCGGCTCCGCCCCGCGCGGTGAAACGCCGCAGAGCCGCGAAGATAAGCGGCTCCTCTCGCGCCGTCAAAAGAGAGCTGGGCTCATCCATGATCAGGATGCGAGGCTGCTGAATCATCGCTTTCGCGATCTCGACAATCTGACGCTCAACCTGGGTCAGGTCGGCAACGCGGGCTCGCGGCGAAATGTCGAAGCCGATTGCGGTCAACAACGTGCGCGCCGCTTCGACGTCTTCGCGCGATTTGAGCCATCGGAAGGGCGAAGCGATCGGGCTGCGAACGAGGCCAAGATTTTCCGCGACGCTCAACGCGGGTATCAACGAGAGTTCCTGGAATACGGTTGCGATACCGAAGCTCCGAGCGGCCTGCACGCTGGACAGGTGTACCGATTGCCCGTCGATCCAGATACGATCGCGGCGATCCGGATAAATCCCGGAAAGGACCTTCGCCAGTGTCGACTTACCCGCTCCGTTTTCGCCGAGAAGAACATGCACCTCGCCCTGCAGCAGCGTTATATCCGCTGAGGCAAGCGCTTGAACGGGACCGAAGCGCCGACTGATAGCCTCGGCTCTGAGCAGCTCTTTCGGAGTGTTCTGCATCGCGCCGCCGGGGCCTGCAAGCGCATCTACTGCTGGATTGAGCTCGGCGACCATTCAGGCGGCGGGCGGTCATACTTGGTTACATCGTAGACGTTCAATTGCTCGGCGGTAATTGGATAGAGCGGCACCAACAACTGCGGATAAGGAACGGGCGGCTTGTCGACCATGCCCGTCAGCGGCTGATGGTCAAGCAGGCGCACGGTATTCTCGAGCGCAAGCCGCCCGATCAGAATTCCGGGTTCCGAAATTATCATCGCGATGTTGCCGGAACGCATCAGGTCGAGGCTCTTTGAAGTAATGGTAGCGGTGACGACCCGCGTGCTGCGGTTCATTCGCCGGGCAGCAATCGCGGCGCCGGTCCCGAGGTTGGCGGCTGCGGCGTAAATGAATTCCGCTTGCGGATATTTGATCAGAAGATCGGATGCTTGCGCTTCGCCGTCTTCGATCTGCGTGTTGCCCTTGAACACGTTGCCCACCAGCGTCATTCCGCTGCATGCGTGAGCGCCGGCCTCGACCCCGTCGAAGCGGAGCTTGTTCCAGGTCGAACCGCTCGGACCGGGAATCGTGATCACCTGCGGCGGCGACGAGTCGGCCTTGCACATGTAGGCCGCGATCGTCTTGCCGATCGCCTCTTCGTTCATGGTGACGCCGAAACTGACCGTGCGCGCATTCACCGGAACCCCAACTGCCACCACCTTGATGCCGCGGCGGGTCAAGTTTGCGATCTGACGATCATAGCCGTCGTAATTCGCGGCCCCCAGGATGACGGCGTCGACTTGAAGCGTGGCCAGCTGGTCCAACTGATCGAGTTGCTGCTCGACGTTTCCGTAACCACCCGCGCTCAATACTCGAACGACCTTTACTCCAGAGCGTGCGGCTTCATCGGAGATGCCGAAGGCGACGCCCTTCCAATAGTCGTCGACGAAGTGAACCAAGCTGACACCAATTCGGTACGGCCGCTGCGCTTTGACCGGATGCAACAAGGCGCCGCGATCGTCGGCGGACTCAGTTGCGCTCGATGCGCGCCAGCTGACACAGGAGAGTATCGCCGCTACGACCAGCGCCGCCATCCAGATTCCGATCACGCTGCGCGCGCCGGTGACTAATCTCTCTTGCGGGCCTTTGCTGGACCGCACCGCGGTTACTGATCCGCGACGGTGGCGGGCACCGCGATATTGTAAACGCGGGCGGCGTTCCTCAGGGTCAGGTCGCCTTTCATCGAAGAGTTGAGCTTGCTGAAGACGCGATCGATGACCTCGAGGGTTTTCGGATAAGTGCAACGCGCATGAGGAAAGTCGGATCCCCACAGGATGGTCTTCGGATCGACTACATCGAGGACCCGGTCGAGAAATTCGTCGTCGATAGTTCCGTGATAGATCTGGCCCAGGTACTCAGTTACCGGCCGTTTAATCTTCGGGATACCCAAGGCAGGGCCGAAATCGCGTTGCACCTGCTTGATGCGAAAAAGCCAGTAGGGCAGCCATGAGACTTCGAACTCGGAACACATGACCTTGAGGTTTGGAAAGCGATCGAAGATTCCGCCGAATATGAACTCATTGGCGAGAACGTCGCCGGCCTCGCGAAATACTCCCAAGGCGCTGCGGGGTACATTGATGCGATCAGCGCCATGGAGCGTAAACAGGTCAACTTCGTTGCCGGTAATAATGTGTAGCGTCACCGGCATGTCGAGCTCCTGCGCACACGCCCAGAAAGGATCGTACTGACTATCCTGGTAGTGTTTCCAGTTCGGCCTCGCGTCGCAGTTGATAATGACGCTGCGCAAGCCGTTCTTCGCTGCGCGTTGCAATTCCTGAACGGCCCATCCCACGTTCTCCATGTGGACCATGGCGGTGCCGAAAAGCCGTCCGCGTGCACCAGCACAGTATTCGCCGAGCCAATCGTTGAAGACCGTGCAGCAGGCGCGCACCATGTCGTCGTTCTTCGCGCGCATCGCGTAGAGCATCCAGGTTGAATTGACTATTTCTGCGAAGATATGGTCGCGATCCATGCATGCCACGCGTACGGCGGGATCCTTGCCGGCTTGAATCAGAGTGTCCTGAGTTTCACCTTCGCCTTCGACAACCTCTTCGAGTCGCACGTACTCGATGCCGGTGAAGAAGAAGTTGCCCTTCTCGCCGTTCAACTCGTGGACCATTTGGGGCAAGGCGTCGCCGTACTTTTGCCCGATCGCCTTCGTCCACAAATCAGGTGGTTCCAGGACATGCGAATCTGCGGATATGACCATCCTCATGACTTTTGACCCTTCGCCGACCGAAATCGGAGATCGCGTCCCTGTTTCAGCCGAAACGTATTCAATAACTACAACTGGAAGGTATGAGAGCAAAGAAAATGCCGCTTATCAATAGACGACCTCCAGAGCCAGTAAGCGATGCCATCGCGCCGCGGGCGCCGTGTGCGACAATGCGGCGAACGCTTTGTTTTCGCAGTGATTTTGCTCGAAATTAAAGGCAAGCCGGTCGGAAGCTCAAGGCGGCGATGATCGGTTCGTGTGGGAGTCTGCCGTTAGACTCCCGAGTGCTTCACCTGAAAGTTGATGCCTTCCAAAACGGCGCCGACAGCACATTTTGTATACAGACTTGGCTCGGTGCCTGAAGGAACAACCCAGGTCTTGAAGACGGACCAACCCACCGCGAGTCCTGCTGCTTCGAGGGCAAATTCTGTAGCGAGAACCGATAAACGTATTCATTAGCTTGTATATTAGGCATCATTTGTATACAAACAAATCGCTGAGATCGCCCAGTCATCTGTTCGTGGGCCGCGTCATTGAGAAGAAAGTTCGCTGTAAATGTAGGCGAACACGAACTTAACGCCTCGGGCATGGGGCTTGCTCATCGGGACGACGGACAAAGAGGAGGATTCTCAGAGATGACTCTGCGGGTTCCTGGAGAAGAGCTGAGAGCAGGGCGGTGGGTTAACTCCCGACCTCAGCCTCGAACTGCGAACTCACCCCGATTGCAGCGGGCAGATCCCGGTTCGCTGGCGACAACGACAATTTCGGTACAATTGAACGCCCGAGGTCTTGACGCGGATGAATAGAAACGTTAATGGCTACTCCGCAATCGGCTGGCATCTGTGTCGTTACTTACAGTCTTAGAAACGTTTCTGATGAATAGCCAGAGCGACTACGGAACCTTTCCATAAAATGAAACAAGAGGAACTCACCGATGGGTAAAATGACCAAAACCTCGGCGGTGGCAGTGTTGCTGATGGCGCTCGCCGCTCCTTGCGCGGTCCTGGCGCAGACTTTCACGCCCGCCGCCGCGCCGACCGTCCCCAAAACTATCGCGGGCAAGCCCTACAGTATTACGCCTGGTGCGACCCCGGGGACGTGGACCGTCAAATGGGGAGACGACACCTTCAACTGGAAGCCGTCTCCTTGGACAGAGGATCCGCTCAAGCAGCAGGGTCCGGCCTACTACGCGCAATGGACTGAGCCGGGCATGCCGTTTCCGTTCGAAGTTGCACTCGACCAACGCGACAAGCTCAGCGCTACTGAACTGATCGATCGCTGTGTTGCTTACAATTACTACGGGCCTTACGTCGAGGGAGCGACGGACATCTGGAACAACCACATCATCAAGCCGGATGGCAGCTCACGCGAAGATGAACGCTTCATCGAACTCTACCAATCCTATTACGGCGACAAGAATCAGCAGTTCCTGAGCCCGAGCGAGAAGGCTGATGTTTCGCGCAAGTATTTGTGGATAGCGCTGGAGCCCGAGGAAGTGCGCGGACAGAGCGGAGTCACCACGGACTTCTACTCGCACGACAAACATCCGGAGGACACCTGGTATACGCCAACAGTGCGCAAGGTCCGCCGCCTCGCGGGCGCGGTCTCCAAGCAATTCTTCCCCGGCACGCTGGCCCGTTACGAGGACGTCTCGCACGTGCGTGCGCTGCCCGATCTCGACTACAAGGTTGTCGGCTTCGAACTGTTCAAGCCGGACCCGACCGTTTATGGGTTCGGACCCAATGACGAACCTGAGGTCAAGCGGGCCGATGGCGGTGGCGATGTCGCGGTGATCATCGAAATCACACCGAAGCCAGACGTTTCATGGTGGTATGCGAAGCGACGGTTGTGGTGCGGGCTCGAGACGATGGCGTTCTACCAGTCGATGGAGTACGACGCCTCGGGCAAGCGAATACGGACCTACACTCGCCAGATCATCTCCGGAAGCCTGACCAAGACGGTGGACGGGACGCCGGCGCCCGATTGGTGGGTGCAGTGGGGCACCAACTTCGCCGAAGACTTCGACACCGGATTCAAGGCTGCAATGTGGGCCAGCAATATCGAGTACAACCCCGATTGGCCCGACAGCATTTTTACCAACGATACGCTGGTGCGCGAGCCACATCAGTTGAACTTCTGGGGCAAGTAACCAGGGTTGGGCAGTTTGGAGTAGTTGCAGATGGAAAGCGCGCGCAAGCCCGACCGACCTTACACCGGACTAGACCTGCGGCTCGCGAATCTCGCGAAGTTCCTCATCCGTCATCGACGCAGCGCGATGGTGCTGCAGGTGTTGATCTTCGTCGCCTGCATCCTGGGGACAGCTTCGCTCAGGCTCCACGACGATCCTAACGCCTGGCCGCCGCGCAACGACCGCTTCGTGCAGCTCAACGATCGCATCACGCAGCACTTCGGCGGCGGCAACTCCGTCAGCATCGAGATCAGTGTTGATAAGGGCACCGTCTTCACACTGCAGAACCTGCACGTGATCAAGGATGTAACCGACGCCATCTATGCGATCCACGGCGTCATTCCTTACACGGTGCGCTCACTCTCGGCGTTGGAGGCGAAGCGCTTCGACCTGGAGAATAAGGGAACGCCAGACGAGACCCTCGTGATGGCGCCGCTGATGCCCGACTATCCGCGGACCGAAAACGAGGTGCGCAAGATCGACGCCGCGGCGATGGACAACCCGCTGGTCGCCGGAGTGCTGGTTTCCAAGGATAAGAAATCAGCGCTCATTCTCGCCGATTTCCGCTCGGGCCCGGTGGGCGGCCGACTGGAGACCACGGAGCCGGTCGCGATCTACAAGGCGATCAATCAGATACTCCTCAAGTATCAACGCCCAGGGATCGAGCTGCGCGCCGCCGGCACTCCGATCATAATCGGATGGGTCAACAGCTATGGACTGCGCTACGTAGCCGCGGCGTTCGCCTTCTTCATCCTGATTATCGCGGTGATCCTGTGGTACGGATTCCGCCGGCTGAGTGGAGTGCTGTTACCGCTGCGAGTATCGCTTCTCGGCGCGTTGATGGGTTTCGGGCTTTATCGTCTGTTCTTCGGCCCGGTACTCTATTCGGCGTCGGCGCTGCTCGCACCGTTTATCGTGGTAGCTGCGGGCGCGTGCCACTCAGTTCAGTTCCTTTCGCGATTCTTCTATGAGGAATATCCGCGGCTGGGCGATAGCGAGAAGGCTATCGTCAGCACCTTCGTCTCACGGCTGCGGCCGATGCTGGTGTCGCTGCTGTGCGACGTGGTGCCGTTCGCAATCATGGCCATCATACCGTTCGAGAACATCCGCGCTCTCGGTCTGGTGACGGGACTCGGCCTCATCTCGCTGACGATCGACGAATTTGTTCTCATGATTCCCGCGCTCAGCGCGGTTGCGATTCGAGAACTTCAAAATCCCCATGTAACAGTCCAAAAGAAGGGTCCCGGCCGGCTCGACCTCTGGCTCGAGCGGGTGGCACGGCGAATCATCGACCGTCCCTCGATCGGAATTGGCATCATTGCCGTCAGTGTGATTTTGACCGCGTTCCTCGGGCGCAGCATCCTGAACGCTCCGGTGGGCCAGGACAACACCTACGCGATTCACAACTACCTGACGCGGTCATGGACCAGAAATCCGATTTTCCTGATGGAGCGCGAGATCAGTGCCCGCTTCGGCGGGGTATACACCATGACCGTCCTCGTCAATGGACTGGACCCGCACGGCAAAGCGCTCGAAAACCCCAAGGTGCTGAGCGCACTCGATCAACTGGCTATTTTCATGCGCCAGCAGCCGTCGGTCGGATACGTCGCCGATGTCGGCTTCTATATCAAGACCGGCCGCGAATTCGTTCACAGTGACGATCATGCTTTCTTCGCCATTCCGGATAATCGAAGAGAGATCGGAGAGCAGCTTGAGGCTTACACGGCTGTTACTCCGGGCGGATACGACTGGCTATTCGATCAGAACTACAACTCGGCCGTCATCGAGGCTTACACGTCGAGTACGGCGCCGGAAAAAGTGCGGCAGCTGATCGCGGCCACTCAGCAGGAGGCCGACCTTTTGTTCAAGGGTCTGCCGGTTGAGGTCGGCGTCGCGGGAGGCACAGTCGGAATCGCCGAAGCCTTCAACCGCAATATCGGCTACTGGCTGGTGATGGGCGCGCTGCTCGGGTTCCTCGGCACATTCCTGCTCTCGATTCCGTTCATCCGCTCGATTGCGCTGCCCGCGCTGCTGATAATTCCGCTCGCGTTGGGCACCATCGCCGCGCTCGGCGTGATGATCCTCGCGGGCATCCAGCTCAACTCGAACGCGACTGCGGCGCTGGCTATCGCGTCCGGGGTCGGCATCGACTCGGAGGTGTATCTGCTCTATCGCGTGCGCGAGGAATACGCGCGGCTCGGCGACTTCAAGGAGGCGCTGATCCAGGGCTTCGTCAAAATTCGTCGAGCCTTGATGGTATCCAACGGCGCTCTCATCTTCGGATGTTGGGTTTTGTCTCCGATTCCGCTCTACGTCGGTTATGTCGGCTTCGGCATGGGTCTGGTGCTGGCGTTCTGCTTCGTACTTTCGGGACTCCTATCGCCGATTCTTTGGTCATGGTTCGGTAAACGCGCGATCGTCGGAAACGTCGCCGTTTCGAGGCAGGCTGAATACGAATTGGAGCCGGCCGCTAACGGCTAGCTGTTTGAGGCACACGTGTTGGTTCAAAACGGAAAGGTTTCCTCCATACCCCACGTGATGAAGGACGATCCTTATCAAGATGCGGACGAATCCATGTCTGCGCTTCGCGCACCTGCTGCTTCCCGAACCGTAGCTGGTACAGAAGGATTGCTCCTCGAGATCGCCAATCTGCTGGCGACCAAGCTCAATCCGGAGTCGTTATTCGAGACGATTGCCGAGGTCTTGGGCCGGCTGCTCAAAATCGACCGGGCGAGCCTGGCGATCTACGATCCAAAACGCGATCAGTTTGAAATTGTTGCGCTAGCTCTGCAGCAAGGAAGCCAGCTAGGCAAGGGGTGGTCTATCCCGCATCGCGGCAGCAGAGTGGGACTGGTTTTCGACTCCGGTCAGGCATGTTCCACCAAGTTGGAGCCTACCAGCGCGTTCTTTGAGGACAAGCCGCTGGTTGAGGAAGGGATGCGAATGAGTTCTATCATCCCACTCATAATCGAAGGAAAGCCGATCGGCTGTTTCAATGTGAATCGCAAACACGAGGAGCCATCCGACCGCGACGAGATGGCGCTGCTCGTCAGGATCGCGGATCAAATCGCGATTGCGGTCAACAATTCCCGCAAGTTCGACGAAATGAGAATTCAGAAAGAAGAGCTGGGTCGTCAAAATGAGTATCTTTTGGAACTGACTAAAGAATCCTCGAAGACTGACCTTCTGCTGCTCTGTCCTTCACTGAGATCTATCCGCGACCGTTTGATAACCACCGCCAAGGTGGATGCAACGGTAATGATCACGGGCGAAACAGGCACGGGCAAAGGAGTTCTGGCCCGCGCTCTGCACGACTGGAGCGGACGCCGCGATCGTCCGTTCGTCGTCTGTGATTGTGCGGCGCTGAGCACGAGCCTGATCGAAACCGAGCTGTTCGGTCATGAGAAGGGAGCCTTTACCGGCGCAAATTCCAGGCGAATGGGGCGCTTTGAGCTCGCGCATACGGGTACCTTGCTGCTCGATGAGGTGGCTGAAATGCCGCTCGAGATCCAGTCCAAGCTGCTCGGGGCGCTACAGGATCGCCAGATATACCGAGTCGGCGGGACCAGTCCGGTCAAGATCGACATTCGTGTAATTGCCGCAACCAATCGCGATCTGCAGGCTGAAGTTGCCGCCGGACGATTTCGACAGGATTTGTTTTACCGGCTCAACGTCGTGAGTCTGCGACTTCCGCCTCTGCGCGAGCGAGTGCAGGACGTACTCGCCCTCGCCGAGCATCTCATTCAATTCTATGCGCAAAAATTCGCTCGCAACATTTGCTCCCTGAGTCCGGCAGCTTGCGCAATGATCCAGCATTATTCCTGGCCCGGCAACATTCGGGAACTGGAGAACGTTATCGAGCGAGCTGTCCTTTTGAGTAGCGGCCCGGTGCTGGAGATGGGCAGCGAATTGGACTCCGGTTTGAAATCGGGCAATCCAGCGGCCGAGAGTTGCAATCCTGGCTTCCAGCCCGGCAGGTTCACCCTTGATCAAGTGCAACAGCTCTACATCCGCGAGACTCTGGAGGTCACCGGATGGCGGATTTCAGGACGAAAAGGAGCGGCCGAGATCCTGGGACTGCATCCGAACACGCTGCGCAGCAAGATGGAGCGGCTCGGCATCAGGCATCCGCCGCGTTACCTGAGTTGAGCCACCATTCACGAGATTTCGTAACTGACTCGGCTGGGGAGAATGCATCCGTAACAAAGACCAAGGATTTGTCGCGACAACTTTTTTGGCACGCATGTTGCGGATACGGCGCGGGCTAATTCTTATTCCAAAGAGAATCGCCTAATCGTTATCGAGTTTCGCGGGAGGGAGGATCGCCTTGAATAACCTGACTCGATTAGCATTGGCCGGAGCACTGACGTTGATGATAGCAGGCTGCTCGGCCACCCCTAGCACCCAAAATCCTGCCGGGCTAGCGACCGATTCGTCGGCCGAACACACGACGCCTGACCTGGATTTCGCCAAAAAGTGCCCGGCCGTTCACTACGAGAAGTTGCAGGCTTGGACTGACATCCAGATCACGCAGCAGGAGAAAATCAAGGAAGGAGACATACCTGTCTGCGAAGAGTGGATAGCCAAGCAGCCTCCCGGCTATGTTCCACCTGTGCCTAACGCCCTGGTTCCCGGAGCCACCGCAAATGCTCCTTACGAGGGCCGCGGCAACGCGGGCGCAGGACCGGGTGTAGGTCCGCCTCCGGCCCAGGTGGCACCTTAGGTTCGCTGCGACCGCGGCGGGTACTTCCAGGCGAAACAGGATGAAATCCTTTGCGCCGGCGACACGCGGGCGAGTCGATCGTTTGCTCGCCGGCTTATGCCTGCTCGCTGCCTTTGCGATTGGCTGCTCGACGCAAGGAACAACGATGCCCGAGAGTTCCACATCAGCGCCGACTGCGCCCCCGAGCAATGTTGCCGACGGAAACCTGTCCGGCTTGTGGAATGGAACGACTTCCACCGGTGGCTACCTCGGGATGGCTGGTAAGACTCGCAATATCAAACTCGTAATTCGACAGGTCGGTGACAAGCTCACCGGTTCGTATGTTTGTTCTGCGGGCAATTCGCTCTGCCGCAATGGCGACAACAAAGGATCAATCGAAGGAACCGCAAACGGGAACCAGGTGAACCTGAATATAATGTTGCTGCCCGATGCCTCCAACTGCAGATATACAGGCACGTTGGATTACAACGGAAATGGGCAATATGCCTGCTATTGGCAAGGACAGCTTGTCGAACAAGGCACTTGGGAAGCAGGTCGTTGATTCGGCGAGTCCTTCGCGCACCGTGACACAATTAGCTTCCTATACTTCTTAATTTGACCCTTGCGCATGGTCTTGAGCGGGCGAGCGACAGCTTTACCTCCCGACTGGTGGAACTTTCTCTCCCAGACCGTGAAATCTCTTCCGAGCATCTGGCTATGAATTTTGCCAACTCCGCAGGATGGTCGAACTTGCGTTCGACCCAGAACCTAATCCCTCTCCCGCCCCGCGGAATTCCTTCAGTGGCAAATGCGTATCGCTCAGGCGAAGTATTCTACAAGTTGATTGTAGTGAAACCTCCACCGGATTTCAGCAGGGGTGCCCCCGCACCTGCTGCTCAGCGCCTACAACGGTGAGCAAGACCTAGGGCTAAACGATCGATCAAGAACAGTCGGAGTCGACCAGGCCGCTGGCGGCGAAGAACATTGAACTAGAAGTCGCCGCGCCAGGTTCTATTGTTGGTTCGCGAATACCTGGGCGATAGACCATTTTCGGCACCGCCGGGCGGCACGATCATCGGTCCGGCACCGTTTCGTCGTGGCACCGAATTTCATCGCTACAGAGATAAATCGTGCTGAATCGACATTTTGCACGGCCGTGGGCAGTCTCCGCTTCGACGGCTGCGCGTTATTCGCGCCCCACGTGCCGATTTCGTCGCTTCTCCATAATGTAGGGAAACATACCAAACTGGCTGGCGGAGAGAGGCGGATTCGAACCGTCGAGACCCTTCGCTTCAGCGCACGATTAGCCGCGAGACCTCGACCGTTGATTAGCTGCTCGCCAATCGGAATGGAATCAGCGAGAACCACTGGCTTACTGGTCGCACTCAGGCCAATGAGGCAGTCGCCGGATTGGCCAGTACATTTCCTCGGCATCTACCACCCACCGACGACCATGGTGCTCGAGAGGGCGGCGTTCGATGCGGACGATGCTGAAGCGTTCGCCGGGAGCGAATACGACCTCCTGTTCGTCGGCGGTCGGAGCGCTTTGCCAGAGCGGAGCACCCGAGCGACTCAATAGTCGGATTAGCATGGAGCTGCCGTGTTCGAGCGCGACCTCGCGGCTGGCGGTGCTGCAGAGAAATCCCGGATCGGAGAACGCCAATCCGAGGTTGTGTTCCTGCACCCAAGCTTTTTGGCTTCGCCGTCAAACGACTAACGGTGAGGCAGGAAGGTCTCGCGGCGTTTGGAGAGCTTTTTGGCGCATCGCTGGAATCCTATTGCGGCCTCCTCGGGAGTAGCGACCCGCTCGAGAAGGGCGGCCGCATATACCGGTTTCATTGAGGGTCTTCGGCGTACGGTCCAGGAGTGCGACCTGATCAATATCGGTGAGCCTTTTCCCGTGAGCCTTTTGCCGATGAACTCGGCCGACTCGAATTCGCCGCTTAGCAGTTGGTGATTTAACGTTGTGAAACGATCGAGATCCGCCTCGTGCACCAGGTCGGTCAGCAGAACCGTGCGCAGTTGTTTGGACGAGAACCCGAACAGTCGGCAGTATGCGTCATTGAAGCTCACGAGGCGTCCGTTGGAATTCACTACCCCGAATGCGATCGGCGCAAACTCGAAGAGGTTTTCCCAATGAGTACGATACGGAACCGCCTGGTCCTCGTAGAGGCGCGTGACTTCGGCCGAAGCATCACGTTTGTCTTCGATCGCGCGCGCGATGCTTTTTATGCGCGGAATCATCGTCTGCAATCCGTCTAAGGGTGCGATCATCTGGACTATGGTTTGGGTCAGACGAGCCAGATCGAACGGCATGTCCCCGGTGTTCATCGGCGATTGCGACGAGACGGTGTCGTGAGACTCAAGCCGAACTGCGTTCGAGTTTAGTCTCCATTCATCGATGCTATCGATACTGAATCGCCAATCCCCTCCCACCTTGAACGAGGGAATTTGCGATTTCCGTACCAGGCGATAAATCGTGGTTTGGTTAACCCGCAGGTAGGCAGCTACTTCTTTTACGGTGAGGAGGCGCTTTTTCCGCTTTTCCATGGCCATCGACGATGCTGTCGCTGGGCATTTCAGGTATCAGGTCGTTCAGCTTTTAAGAGCAGCGCATGAAATCAGAGCGCATTCGACCGCCACCTTAGCGGTCCCGAAAAGCTTGCATGGAACATAAACAATTGGCGCCGAGTGGGCAAACCCCTTTCATGCTGATTGCACGTCGCAGTGGCCAATTTAGGCGCCTTCGTTCTGCTACGACCGTCCTACTCATCCAAATTTCTCCTCATTGATGAAAAATAGTCGCGACAACCTTTCGCCACTGGACAAATTGTCAGACGGGCGCAACTCTCAATCGTAGCTGAAGATCGGCGGGGACCAAATCAAGGATGCGAGCCGTAGCCTAACCTCTAGCTGAGCGCCGATCTACTTTTGACCGGCGGCGGTCCGCCTATCGAATGTCATCAGCGCCGTGTAGCGCTGCCACGCTCGATCCCAGGAGTATTGCTTCGCGAAATGGTCCTGGCACCCGACACAACTCTATTCATGCCTGATGAGAGAAGTATCTCTCACGACATACCTAGGAGCGAGTTCTTTCGCCATCTGCGAAGTACCTTGCCACAGGGCAGCTCAAGCTGACCGGCACAATTCGCGCGCGCCAAGTTCCCCCGCGCCGGACAGACGAGCTCGAACGGGGAGTAGTCGACCAGGTGGTATTCGCTCCGAAAAAACTGAAGCCGCGATCGCGTCAAGCGGAACGAAACGCCGCGGACAGTCCCGCAAAGAGCAAACGTCCGAATGACGAGTTGGCGTATTTCGAGATCGATCGATTCACCGTAGTCCGTCAGCTTCAGAACCTTCGGCGCGCAATCGAAAAAGGTGCGGAGGATATGGAGATGGTGGCAGCCGAAAGAGTCTTCGTAAAATCTCTTTCGGGAGCGCTCGAACGTCGAGCGCGCCAGTTGCATCGGGCCGCGAAAGACCTGAACTCTCTTTTACGTTCAGTCGCGCGCGCTCATATCCCCAGGTGAGGCGACGCCACTTCGCGCACGCATTTCGCGATTGATTTTTGCCATTCGCGGGTCCGCTAGGCTCAAACGCATATCGGCGCGCAAGATCGGTGCGGCTCGACCGCAGCTGAAGGCACCGGCTCGATTCTCGACGGAGAGAATCGAGCTTAAGTCTGCTGCCGACGGCGAATCTAAGCTTCTCCGGTGCCCTCCGGTCGAAGGAAATGCCCGCGCATGCGCACTATCTTCGAGTTCCTTTTATAGAATACGAAAATCGAGGGCTGGTTGGCGGAGAGGGCTGATTCGAACGGAGACCCTTCGTTTCGCGCACGCTCACGCTGAACAGCACGGCTGAAGCGGACCGGAAGCGACTGGCTACTAGCTCAGACCAGAGCGATGTGTGTGTCTGCCCGGCAAAGGAGCGGGCAGACATGAAATACAACGCATTCAAACGCGGGAATCAGAAGCCTGGTGGCCGAACTCATCGCTCTACCCGCGCAAGTCGCGAGGAGCTCTGGGCGATGACTCCCACCGGTCGCGAGACGAAGCTTGAGCGCGCCAGGCGCATTCAACGTCTGGCGCTGAGGTTCATGCATCGCAACGGTCACTGGGCACGACTAACCAACGGCCCCGAGGTTTTCAAATACAAGCATGACCGACTGCTGATCATCTTCATGATTCGGAACCAGATCCCGCGGGAGATCCGTGTAAGGTTCGATCTTGAGCCCAACGACGGCGGTCTCTACGGTCTGGAACTCTGGGACAAACCTGTGGGCAAGGTATTGTCGTTTAACTCATCGAGGTAGACAGTCGGGACTCTCTCATAGCCAAGAAATCGGTAAGCAAGGACATATTCGTCACCGGAAATGACCAACAAATCTTTGTCGATTAGGATCGGCACCTTTAATTCGAACACCTCGATTCGCGCCGCGATACTGTGCGGTGCGCCAAAGGTGCCGAAGCCGGTTTGGTTGGGCGTGCTCAGGTAAGGGTTGCCGGGATTCAACGGTGCAGGAAGATCGATGAGGTAGAGGCACGCATTGAGGTACGCCTCGAACAGCACGTCGACGTGAACATAGGCGGCGATGTCGCGGCCATTTCGAATGTAGCGGACCTGTGGATCGATATGTCGCGCCGGAAGAGGCTTGTGCCCATTCTGAACCGCCAGCCAGGCCGGGAAAGTGATCATATAGTCGAAGCCCGGAAGGTCGGTCTGATACTGCTGGATTAACGGCAACGCGCCGTAGGACGCCGGCAGATACGAGAACTGCGACATGTACGGACCCGGCAAATCGCCGGGAGTGTATCCGCGGAACAGCGTGCCCGCGGTGATTTCGCCGGTATTCGGATCGCGCGGACCGCTGAAATTGGGCAGCGAGTTCAACTCCGCGATTGCCTGCGCGGCCGTCGGATCGGTGTCGTACTCCGAGAACGGGACGTCGCGCAGCAGGGCCTGCCAGTAGTTCTCGACGGCGTTGTCGGCCATCTTTGCGCTCGACACCGGAGGCGGGACCGGAATCGCGAGCTGATGCGAGTCGGTGCCTTCGAGATCGAAAGCCAGCCCCGCTTGTGGATCGACCAGCGGAACCGTACCGCCAAGCGGAATCAGGTTGAAGTCCGAAGGCCTGCCCGTCGAGACCGCCTTGAGCAGAGCGTTGTAGGCGTTCGGATTCACCTCGCCGAAACTATTGTGCGGCAGACCCTTGGAGTAGTTGCCGATGCGGCTCGGATAGCGAGTTTCGTCGCCGTTGTTGGGATGGCCGGGAACAGGCACGGATGCTTCGGCGATCGCCGCCTCGAAGCGGAACTCGAAGGATTCCGTAACGCGTTGATTTCCGCTGCCAGGTCCCGGGTTCGGGATTCCATTTGGTTCGCGTGCGCTGGCGGATGATGCGGCGATGATCGGAGCAAGGACTCCGGTTGATACGGCGACGGTCGCAGCGCCGAGTCCTGCGATGAACCGCCGGCGTCCGGGCGACTTGGGCGCTCCGAGCGATTCGCGAGCCTTCGCAGGAAAATCAGCTTTCGTCCCAGACTGCAGGTTGCTGGAAATATCTTTAGCCATAACTGCCCCCTTGGCCTTGCGGGAAGAGTACTGACAGAGTGAAGCAGGTCCTCGTCGGTGCGAGGACCCGCCTCATTCAATAAGCGGCGACTCTGTTCATCCGGTCAGTTGTTGAAGACCGCCAAGCCTGAGTTGTCCGCAGCATTTCCGCCGATGATGCCAAGATTTGGCGCACCAACCGTCGGATCCTCAGGGGTCAACAACTGACGTGCGCGCGCGAGATTGTCAGTGGTATTCGCAGGTCCATGACCTTTCAGCAGCAGCCATACTTGCGACCCCTTGGAAAGCCGAAGTCCCGGAACATCGCCGAAAAGAATCGCTTTGCCTTTTTCTGGCGCGATCACGTCCGAGAGCCGGCCGAAAGCCTCCGCCGGTACGGCGTTCTGCTGGCCACCCGTAGCGCTTGCGCCGAAACATGTGGCCTGGTCTGCGCCGCAGGTCGTGCCGTCAGGGATATATACGAACCAAAAAGTGTACGCGTCGCCGGGCGTCAGACCGCTTACCTCGAGTCCGGCCGTCACGTCTCCAGGCAGCGAACAGAGGAACCCACTGCCATGTACGGTCTCCGCAAGCGCCGCAATTGGCTGCTGCTGGCAGCCTGCCTGCACGGTAGTGAACGAACAGAGTACCGCCGCGCTGACGGTCACCAGCGTGCTGCTTATTAGGAATAATCCGATCTTCTTCACGACCTTTCCTCCCTCATTGCTTTTGGTGGTTCCAACTGAGACTGACGCGTTCGTCACCTGGATCACTTCGACCTCCTTTGTAGATGCGGATGAATCGTTCTCGCGCGTATCTTCGACGCGTTCGAGCGCGCCAACAATGGAGAACGGATGTAGATTTCCTGCATTTCTGGTGTAGGCAAGGCAGCTAGGCAGTGGCCTGCCACGCAACTAGAATCGGCCCGCTACAGGGGGCTTCGGCGAATGCCTGCGAATATCTGCCGTTTCGCGGATTACGAGCTTGACCGTGCTGCTTACCAGCTACGGTGCAAGGGCCGTCCCGTGCAGCTGGAGCGCATCCCCCTCGACTTACTCTTCATACTTGCTGACCGGTGCGGGCAGCTCGTGACGCGCGAGGAAATCCTGCAGCGGGTGTGGGGCAAGGGCGTCTTCCTGGATACGGACAACGCTATCAATACCGCGGTACGGAAGATCCGGCATGCACTGCACGACGACTCCGATTCGCCGCGATACATCACCACAGTACCCGGCAAAGGCTATCGTTTCGTCGGCGAGATTCAGACAGCAAGGGCAGTCCGAAGCCGCGAATTTCGAGCGCGGCCGCCGCGTGCGATGGTGGGCCGCGACCGCGAATTGACCACGTTGCTGAGCGGACTCGACGATACGGCTTCGCGGCACGGGCGCCCGTTCCTGATTTCCGGTGAGCCCGGCGTAGGCAAGACGCGGCTCGCGGACGAAGTTGCGGCCGCGGCTGAGGCACAGGGGATGACCCTGCTCGTCGGGCACTGCTCCGAGCACTATGAAGCTGTGGCCTATCTGCCGTTCGTGGAAATCCTGGAGAACATCGTCGATCGCGAATCGAACCTGGACAGGCTGCGCAAAGCGCTGGGTGAGCAGGCACAGGAGTTGGCCCGCTTACTGCCCAAACTCAAGAACATCCTGCCGGAGCTTCCGCCGCCGCTCGATTTGCCGCCGGCCCAGGCGCGGCGCCACTTGTTCAATTGCTTTTTCGACTTCGTTGCTCGAGTCGCTTCAGAACAACCGGCGCTCATGATCCTCGAGGATCTTCACTGGGCCGACGATTCAACCTTGTCGCTGCTCGATCATTTGACGCAGCGGCTTTCAGATCTGCCGCTGATGGTAATCGGCACCTACCGCGACGCTGAGCTCAATGTCAGTCGTGGGTTGGCAAAGACGCTTGAAGGTTTACTCCGCGGACGGCTCGCGACTCTGATGAGACTCAAGGGTCTGCCACGCGATGAATTGGCCGTGATGCTGAATGGCTTGAGCGGAAAATCGCCGCCCGCGGTCGTGGTTAACGAGATATTCGCCGAGACGAAAGGCAATCCCTTCTTCGTCGAGGAGTTGTTCCATCATCTGGAAGAGGAAAATCGGCTGTACGATTCGTCTGGAAGATTTCGCGCCATGCTGGAAATTTCCGAGCTGGACGCACCGCAGAGCGTGCGGCTGGTGGTTGCGCGGCGACTGGCGCGGCTAAGCGACCTCACACAGAAGATGCTCGCGACGGCGGCGGTGATCGGACGCTCTATCAGTTTGGAGATACTTCAAGCTTCCAGCGACGCCGATGCTGATTCGATTCTGGAGCAAGTCGAGGAAGCCGAAAAGGCCGGACTGGTTTTTTCGGTCGCGGAAAGTCTTAAGCCCCGGTATGAGTTCGCTCACGAACTTACTCGCCAGGCCGTGATCGGCGGCTTATCGGCGGCGCGACGCCAAAGGCTCCACCTTGAGGTGGCCGAAGCGATCGAGCGAACCTATTCCACCACGGCGGAATCGAAATATGGCGGGAGCCTCGACGACCATGTCGCTGAACTGGCGCATCACTACAGTCGCAGCAGCAACCGACCGAAGGCCGCGGAGTACCTGCGACTTGCCGGGCAACAAGCCGCACAACGGTTTGCAAATGCTGAGGCGATCAAAAATTTCACAAGCGCCCTGGAAATATTGAAGTCATTGCCTGACACCCCGCAGCGCGCTCGGCAGGAATTGGAATTACAGACGCTGCTTGGTCCTGCTTTGATTGCCACCAAAGGCAACGCAGCGACGGAAGTTGGAGCGGTCTACGAGCGGGCGGTCGAGCTGGCTCGGCAAGTGGGAGAAGATGCTCAACTGTTTCCGGTCTTGTTTGGATTGCGATCTTACCATTTTGTCCGTGGGGAGCTGCGGACTGCATCGGAACTAGCGCACCAACTCGTGAGCTCGGCCGAAAGCCTGCAAGACTCTGGTTTGCTGGTGGAAGCCCATCTGGCGCGAGGCAATTCTCTTTTGATTTTTGGAGAGTTGCTCCCCGCCTTGGATCACTTCGAGCGGGCTGTCACCGTCTACGATCCTCGCAAGCATCACAGTCATGCGTTTCTGTATGGACTGGACCCGGGAGTGTTTTGCCTCGGCCGCCTCGCCTGGGGCTTGACGCTTCGCGGCTATCCAGACCGGGGTCTGCAAAAGGCTGGCGAGTCAATCGCGTTGGCCCATAAACAGGCTCACCACTTTAGCTTGGCGGTCGCCTTGAATTGCGCGTCCACGGTCCATGACCTCCGCAGAGACTGGCCAGCAATGCAGCGACTGGCGGAGGCGGCGATCGTACTGTGCACCGAGCAAGGATTTGGAGGCATGCTGGCGCAATCAACCATGCATCGGGGAATCGCGCTGGTCGCGCAGGGACAGACCCAGGAAGGAATCGCGCTAATACAGCGTGGGTCGGCCGCCTCCCAAGCTACAGGTGCAGGCCTATTCCGATCGCATTTTCTGACCTACCTGTCGAGGGCATTCTTGACAGCAGGACGATTTGAGGAAGGGCTGACCGCGGCGGCGAAGGCGATCGCAATAACGATAGAAACTGGCGAGAGTCTCGAGGAAGCCATGACGCTCCGGCTGAAGGCTGAGTTGCTCCTGGCGCAGGACTCATCAAATATCGCCGCGGCCGACCGGTCCTTCCGCGAAGCCATCGAAGTTAGCAGGCGGCAGGGCATGAGGCTGTTTGAACTGGAGGCAACGACGAGCCTCGCTCGTCTGCTCCGCGACACTGGCCGTCGCGAGGAGGCGCGCGCGATGCTGGCCGAAATCTACAACTGGTTCACCGAGGGCTTCGATACCGCCGACCTGAAAGATGCCAAGGCACTGCTCCACGAATTGAGCGGGTAGGTGTGCCTGTGGCTACCAAAAACCCGAACGTCCCAAAAGTCTAAGGTTTTCCAGCAGGCCGCCATCGTGTCGCTCAAAATCGCGCCCTCGATCGAACACGCGTTCGTAGTAGTACTTGCGCGCACGCTCCACGCTCGCGCTTATGGGCTGGCAACTTCGACAGAACGGAGGATGCAATGACTGCGGAAGAAAACAAAGCGATCTTCATTCGGTTCATGAAAGAGCTTGGCAAACAAAATCTCGCCATCATCGACGAAGTATGCTCCCCCGACTTTGCCTTCCACTCTCCGAACTTTCCCGGATGGCCGCGCGGCCTGGAGGGAGCAAGGACATTGTCCGTGGCAGGACGCTCGATGTTCTCCGACGCTCAAACGAAGCTCGATGACATCTTTGCGGCCGATGACAAGGTAGTGATGCGAATGACTATCCGCGGTACTTATATCGGAGAACACCTACCCGGCTTCCCAAAGAAGGGGGAGCGGTTTGCGATGGGGGCTATCGCTATCTACCGCTTCGTCGATGGAAAGATCGTCGATGATTGGGGCATCCAGGTGACTTGTCCCACGGACACTCCCTGGGGTTGATCGCAATCCAACGAGCACCCGGCTCGCCTCCAAATCTGCCGTCTTGTAACACGGCTGGCAACGCGAGAATGTCTAAGCGTCTCGGGCTGCTTCCACGCACCAAGGGGGTTCGTGCGATTGAATCCCGAAGTTACCGTCCAGGATTCGGCCAGCCACAACTTCGTCGGGCGACGGCGAGAGGTCGTTGAACTCTCATCGAGTCTCGACGACGCCGTAGCCGGGCGCGGCCGGCTGTTCCTCATCTCGGGCGAGCCGGGAATCGGCAAGACATGGCTGGCCGATGAGGTTGGGCGGCACGCTGCTGAGCGCGGGATGCGCGTCGCGTGGGGCCGATGTTGGGAGGGCGGGGGCGCGCCCGCGTATTGGCCCTGGGTCCAGGTATTGCGCTCTCTTGTCGTTCAGCAGGATCGGACGCGGGCGCGGCCACCGCTCGTCACGCCTGAGGTTGGTCAGCTAATCCCCGAACTGTCATCCGAAACGAATACAAGGGCTCCGTCGGATCCCGATCAGGCGCGCTTTCGGCTCTTCGATGGCGTCGCCACGATGCTCAAGGACGCGGCTCGAACGCAGCCTTTGGTTCTCATTTTTGATGATTTGCACGAAGCCGATCAGGACTCGCTTGAAATGCTCAAGTTCGTCGCACGCGGATTGCACGACGCGCAAATCGTAGTCATTGGCAATTACCGCGACGCCGAGGTCCGCCGTTCGCAAACTCTCTCGAATGTGATTGCCGAACTGGTGCGCGAAGGCGATCATATCCCGCTGGCCGGCCTGGCCGAGACCGAGGTGGGGCGGATGGTCGAGGCTCGCGCTGCGCTCGCACCAAGCGCGAGCTTCGTTGCCGATCTGCATCGCGCGACTGCGGGCAATCCGCTGTTCGTCGATGGCGTGGTGCGGGTGCTGATAGCCGAAGGAAAGCTGGCTGGTGCGGAGCGGCTCGACCTTAGCGGCTTCAAGTTGCCCGAAGGTTCACGCGGCGCCATTCGCAAACGGCTCGCGATGCTCTCGTCGGATGCGCAGGCTTTGCTGTTCGTCGCAGCGGTGATTGGACAGGAGTTCGAATCAGGCCTGCTCGAGCGAGTCAGCGGCTTGCCCGTCGAAAGGCTGCCGGATTTGCGGGAGGAGGCGGCCGCGGCTGGCCTCATCGTGTCACTCGACGGCTCTCGTTACCGATTCACACATCCTTTGATTCGAGAGGCGTTGTACAACGAGTCCGCAGCCGCCGAACGAATCGCATTGCATCGGCGAATTGGCAATGCGCTCGAGGAGCTCTACGCATCGGACCTTTCACCTCATCTCGCCGAACTGGCGCATCACTATCGCCAGGGTCGAGACACCGACAAGGCGATCAGCTATTTGACCCGCGCAGGCGACGCGGCGGCCGCAAAATTCGCGCTCCGGGAAGCGGAGTCATGCTGGGATGATGCTCTGATTCTGTTCGAAGCCATCGGCGGCGACCCGGAGCAGCATGCGGACCTCCTGGCACGCACTGCAAGTTACACTTCAACCGAGAGGCCCGGGCGAGAAACGAAAGCGGTCGAGCGTCTGGAGCAAGCCCTCGCAATCTACGAGAAGCTCCAGATGCGCGCCAAGGCGGCCGACGTTCATGTCCAACTGCAGGCTATCTTCTCAGGTAATGCCGTCGTAGTAGACCTCGACCAGGCGGAAACACACTTCCGCAAGGCCGAGTCTTTGCTCGTTGAATTGCCCGTCAGCGAATCGCTCGCGAGTCTCTATCGGCATTGGGTTTGGTTATGCATATGGAAGGTACAGATACGACCTGCGTTGGAAGCCGCCAAGCGGAGCGTCGAGTTAGCTCATCAATTGAATAGCTCCTCTCTGATTGCGCGGGCGGAGATGGCGATGGGCGCTTGTCTTTGGGCAAGCGGCAGCCTGGCCGAGGCTTTCGAGTTGCTGGAACGCGCATGGCAGGAAGCCGACGCAATCAATGATAGTGAGGCTTGGGGAGCAGTCGTGAACGCAGCGTTCGACTTGGGGAATATGGGTGACCACAAAGAAGCGATGCGATGGTTGGTGCGGGAAATCTCCCGCCCTCGAAACGCAGAATCCCCATTTGTCGAGACGTACCTGTATCCCATGCAATTCGGGGCGTTCGGTGCGATGGGGGAACTTGGGGAAGTTCGTCGCATGATGAGCGAGGTCTCAGCTTCCGGACTCTTTCGCTGGGCTGGCCAGTTCTGGCTCAGCTTTTGGAATGGAGAGATTGAAGAAGCCGAAGCGAAAATGACGGCGCTCATCGAAACGTTTCGCCATATGCAGCGCGCGGAGAACATCTGCAATTTCGGCGCGGACGCGGCCCACCTCTGCCGCCTCAGCGGCCATCACGCCAAGGCCGAGGAACTGCTGCGGGAGGGCCTCTCATATTCAGTCCCGGGCGGCAACATCGCTCTCGAGATGATGGGACGCGAGTGTCTTGCTCACGTTCTCGCTGACGTGGGGCGCACGGACGAGGCGAGAAGTGAGCTTGGACGATGCCGCGAGATCATGGCGGCGGGGGAAGATTGGCGCGGTCTCGCGGGGTTAGTCGAATGGTCCGAGGCGGCAATCGCGGTGGCGGAGAAAAGATTCGACGATGCCGACCGCCATTTCGCGCCAGCGATCGAGATCATTCGTCGCTACTCGATGCGGACACACGAGGGACCGGCGCTTTGTGATTGGGGCTGCGCGCTGCTGGCCGCGGGTCACCGCGATCGCGCGCTCGAGAAATTCGACGAAGCGATCGAGTTATATCGGCGTGTCGGCGCAGGCCAGCGGTGGATCGATCGCGTCGAGGCCGCTCGCAAGCCGCCGCGAAATGAAAACCCCTTGGTCGCGGGTCAAATTCGCAGGGAAGGGAACTACTGGACAGTCAGCTTCGGCGGCGAAACTTTCAGACTCAAGGATTCGAAATCGCTTCGCGTGATTGCACATCTGATCCGCAACCCAGGCCATCAGTTCCACGCGCGCGAACTGGCCGCGCTCGACACTCCGAATCAGCCTGATCGCGCAACACTTCGACGAGAATGTCGGCGCTGCAGTTTCGACCGACCTGGGCGACGCCGGCGTCGTGCTCGATGCCCAGGCCGTCGCCGAGTACCGCCGTCGTCTCGAGGATTTGCGCCCGGAACTCGAAGAGGCGCAGCGATGCAACGATCTCGGCCGGGTCTCGTTGCTCCGGGAAGAAGCTGAAGTGCTGACCGCGGAACTTACCGCGGGGGTTGGATTTCAGGGACGCGAGCGCAGGACCTCGTCGCATTCCGAGCGCGCGCGGCTCTCGGTGTTCAAGAACATTCGTGGCGCGATAGAAAAGATTCGCGAGGCCAACCCCGCCCTGGGGCGCCATCTCGCGAATTCGATCAAGACCGGCTTCCTCTGTTCGTACTCACCAGACCCAGCGGTCGTCTGGCGCTTCTGATTCCTCACGCATCTCGCTCGTCACCTCAATTGTTACCTGTTCAACGGACATTTCCCCTGTGATTTTCACACCTTGATCTTCGAGGCGCGCAATGACGCGCGTCCAAACTCAGGGAGGGAATGCGATGAGCAAATTTTCAAGGCGCTTGGCGTTTCTGTCACGCGGGGCTTTGGCGGCGGTCGTAGTCGCTGCAGTTATGCTCGGATTCGGAGCATCGAGCGCCTCGGCGGACCAATTCCTGCCGTCCTTTCGCGAACCGATCGTCGGCCTGTGGCAGATCACCCTAAAGGACTCTGGCGGGAACTTCATCGACTCGGTGTTTTCCGGTTGGACCAGCGACGGCCTGGAGTTCGACCAGGACATCGTGCCTATCCTGACCGAGAATGTCTGCTACGGAACGTGGATCAAGTTGGGTGGGCACACCTACGGACTCACCCATCCTTTCTTCGACTTCGTAGGGACCACTGGTATTTGGGACGGGACTTCAGGGCACTTTGAATACACGGTAACTATTGCGAATGACGGCAATAGCTTCACCGGCAAAGAGAACTTTACGTTTGAGGTTCCTGGAACCAATCCCTACGCCGGAGGCGGAACGACCTTCACCGGCTTCACAATCTCGGCGACTAAGATAACGGTCAACAAGAGCTTGCTTCCCTAAGGTCGCTAGCGTGCGGGACGGTCGGGCCGTAGCCCGGCCGTCTCAAACTCACCGTTCTCAGTATCGTCCGCCGAGCTTGGTGTGATCCCAGCTCGTTATTCTCTCGGGGACTATCTTAAGTACGACCCGTTTCGGCATGCTGGCGCCCGCTTCGGATGGAACACCCGACCGCTCACCCTGCTTCTGGCCGATCGCGCGAAGGCTTTGCCGCACCTGCTCGGGGTCTTCAATGATCTGGCAATGGCCGCGAATGAGCACGCCCTGCAGTTCGCCGTAAGATCGTCCGATTTCCACCATCACGCCCACCTTTGGATTGCGGCGTATGTTCACAACCTTTTGCGCCTTGCCGTAGGAGGTCATGTAAATGGCGCCGTCGATGTAGAAATAGTTCATGGCGACCACATGCGGAAATCCGTTCTTGTCCAACGTGGCTAGCGCTGCCTTGAGGTTCTTGTTGAGGAACTGCTCCTGCTCCTCACGATTGAATTTGATCAAGCTCTGTCGGCTCGGCATCGGTTGTTCCTCTCTAAGGCACTGCCCATCTAAAAAGAGATCACGTCAATGTATTTTCAAAGAACTTTGGCTCTGCGTCAAATTAGAACACTACCCAACGTCGAGCTAAGGCTTTTCCTGTCACCGGATACTCGTGGTGCGTCGTCGACGCGGACTGTTCAGCGATGTATAGAGTTTCCCCATTCACTAAGGTTGCGAGCATCGAGAATTTAGACCTCAAAACAAGAAACCGCTCTGCTAAAGGAGCTGGCATGACTGAGCGCGATTACGTATCTCAGCCGTCAGGCTACTTTCCTTCGGCGTGGCCAGCGGAGTGCGGCGGCCCTCGACGGCAGAAGGTCACCCGAGCTAAAGGCCTCGCCCTTTCAGCCGGCGAGCGGCTCAAGGCAACGACACGCATACTCGGTGCCGAGTTGTGGCCGGTGATGTTCGTGCATCGCAATCACGGAGAACTCTACCTGCAAGGCGGTACCAGAATCGGCCAACGTAGGGCGTCGTTCGGCTGGGTGAAGCAGCTCGACCCGATCTCACTGGAAACCATACGGGAGACACCGAAGCTTCCGTCAGGAGGGCACAACTGGTGTGGTGCCGTTTGTGTTCATGAGAACGGCGACCTCTACATGGTAAACGGCCGTTACTGCCATCGGCTATCACCTGACCTAGGCGTCGTGGCGGAGCATCGGCTCGAGACCGACAACGCGCACAATGGACACGTTGTCTTGAGCGACGGGAATCTCGTCACCAAAGATATCCAGAACGACCCGCGCAAACGCTCTTTCTTTACGGTGCTAAACCCCGATCTAAAAGTGGTGGATCGCTTCGAATTTCCCGCGAACTCGGTCGGACGTTTCTCCTGCGATCGGCTTGCCGGCCGCGACCATCTCTACGTTACAAGCTCAACTGACATCTATCGCCTTGTCTACGCCAACGAAAAGCTCTCGATGGACCAAAGTTGGCGCGCAAGTTACACAGTCCAGGGTGAAGATCAGAGCTTTGCCTGGGACAGTACTATCGGCAGCGACAGCGTCTGGTTCATGGATATGGGAGAGACCTCAGGCGTTCGTCGTGTGCTGGCAGCACATCCTGTCGGAACCAACAGTTCAACTGCTCGGCGAATCTTTTTTCGTATCGCGCGCATTCTCTCGCAGGTCGGGATAGCCGGCGCGCTCGCGCGCGGCGGAATTTACGGTCGACCGCTTCACAGCGCGCCGATCCGGGTGTTCCGTGTGAGCGTTAGTGACCCGTCCGACATCGAGATTCTCGTCCCCTTCGGTCTGCCTGGTGGCAACATTGTCGCGCCACCCCTATATGACCAGGATCGGAAAATTCTGGTCGCCCACGACCTGATGAATCGCAAGGTCGGTGCGTGGCGTCATGACGGCGATTACGGCTTCAAAAGGCTCTGGATTCATGACTACCTCAACACTAACCAGATGACTCTCTACGCGGACACCGGCGAGTTACTGCTCGACGATTGCAAAACGATGGGTCGTTGGGACGCGGTGGTGATGGATGTCGAGACCGGGGAGGAGAAGAGTCGCGTCAATACCGGCTGCGTGGCTTCCGGTGGAATGTGGTATACGCCGGGCTTCGGACGCGACTTCTACACCAGCACGGGCTTGGGCGGCATCGCCAGAATATACGCTGAGTAGGACCGAGGCAGCGACCGCGACGCTAACTGCCGCCGCGAGGTGAACGGTTGACGCTGGCGATCCAGCGGGCTATCCAGTCAGCATCCTTTTGACGAACGACTGGAGGGCTTCGCAAGATGAACATCCTCGTTCCCGTTGTTCTCACGGTGGTCGTCGCGATCGTCGCTTTTGCGGCGGCGTGGTTCATCCTGCGCAGCTATGCGCACAGGCACAACCTCAGAATCCGGGATATGATCAAGCCCGGCGCTTAGAGCACCTTCAATCCAGCTGGTCTCGTAGTCCAGCATGCCGCTCGAAGGAGAACCAGATGGCAATTCAAGGATCACGCTCCTGCCGAATTTCCGCTGTCGCGCTTTTTTTTCTGACGACTGCTGCGCTTGGCGTTTCGGTTTCGGCGCCAACCTATGCCGGCCTTTACGATTCCGATGCGACCTCGATAAAAAGCGGCCCGATCCTAGATCGCGATTACTGGCGAGCCAAATGGGACTCGATGCGCCTGGAAGACGCAATAAAGGAGCGTCAGCCGGAGGGCGCGGTCTTGATCGCGGTCATCGGCCAAATACAGTTGCTCGACGAGCTCATCAAGAAGTATCCGAACGATCAGGAACTCAAGGATTGGAAGGCTCGCGCCGAAGAAATCCAGGCGAAGATAGACCCGAACGCGAATCGCTCGGATCAGTTCAAAGACGGATGTCTCTGGGGCGAAACCAATTACCGTGAGGCCTACGTGAATTTCCACTATGCCAAGCTCGCGATCCAACAGCAGAACTGGGACGCCGCGAAGGATGGCCTTAACTACGCCCAACAGAACTTCAGCATTCTGCAGGAGAGAATTAAGAACAACGATCGCGTGAGCGCATGGCCCAGTGGGGCCGCGGATTGGATAACCAAGACCGCGCCCGAGCTCGCCCAAATGCAGGAGCAGGTCAACGCGAAGCTGAAGTGATCACATGTTCAGTCTGCGCACGCATGCGTTGATAACCGGCGGCTTGTTCGCGTTGATAATCGCGATGGCGATTGTTGGCAACGCGCTACAGGCCTCCGGCATCGTCAAGCATCCCGAAGCTTTGCAGACGCCGATGCGGATCGTCTTCTTTACGATCTTCATCGTTTTCGCATTCTCGCTCGTGCCGACCCTGGTCAAGGTGTTTGTCGCAGGGCAGGGAGCGATCGGCAACGCCGACAAGGGATTCATCCAGCTAATCGTTCGGCATCAAGTGGGCGTCATCTTTGCGATATGGGGGATCTGGATCCTGGGCATTGCGGTCGCGCTGCCTACAATGATTAACAGCGGCTTCTTTACTGACTTGGGCGGTGGGACTGCGCCGACTGCCAGCGGGGCCGACAACAGTGACGCCGAGATCGCGAAGGAGATCGCAGCAACGCCGGTGCAGGGCACCCTGGTTGCCGCACCGGGAATGACGGTTGCTGAGATGCGGAGCGGCTCGAGCTTGAAGATCGATCAAGCCGTCGGCTTGCCAGTCTATGCCGGTGGCGCGATCTTCAATTTTCGCATCGCCGGCACTGTAACCGAATTTCCGCGATGCCGCTATTTCTACATAACTACCGTCACCAAGGACCCGAGCCGAATCGACTCGATCAACGTCGGCACGGCGCAGGCGAAGATGACGCGTGCGGAGCTCGCCGCAGCCAATTCTAAGGTGCGCGCCCGGCTGAAGGCCGGCGGTTGGGAGACGGGCCACGAGGTTTATCGCGACGCACAGGATCAGCAACTTCACGGTGGCGCGACCCGCGGGCCCGAGGGCAAGCTGTGGCTCAAAGGCGATACCGTTCTAAATATCGAGGAGCGCAGGATCGACGATCCTGTGCCGGGCGAGGACTCCGCCACCGCGGGTGCCTGGATCCAGTATGTCGATCTCAGCACCCGCGAGAACTATCCGAATATCGATCGTTATGTGTTTGCGCCGCCCGAGAAGTGATCCGTGAGAGTGGAGCATATCGCGCTCGCGTTTCTAGTCGCCGCGTCAATCGCGAGCGCGGACGGCAATGCCGCGCCTCAGACCGATCGGCAAATAGATGATCTCTCGGGTCCGGTAAAAAGCCTGCGCTTCGAAACTCTGGTTTTTGACACTTACACAGGAAAGATGGATACCGAGCGGATGCCGCAGGACGAAGTATGGTACGACGAGAACGGCGATCTTATCGAGGAAAAATCCTACACGTCGGATTTTATCGACGACCGCCGTCCGCAGCGCATCGACGCGCAAACTCGCCTGCTCAAGTCGAACATGGGTGACCAGCGGCAGCATCGGGTCTTCGATTCGAGCGGCAGACTGATCGAGGAGAAGGACACCGCCGCGACCACCGGCACTCAGATAGTTAGCTGGACCCGCTTCAAATACGACGGCCACGGACGTTCCATTGAGGACGACAACATCACCGACGGGAAGGTCGACGGCTTCACGCTCATCAAACGTGATTCACGCGGCAACATAGTGCAGATGGAATTCCACCTGATCGGCCGTCACCCCCCATTCCCTTGCGACTGGTACGAAGACTACAAATTCGATCGCCATGGGAACTGGATCGAACGCCGCGTCTATGAGTTCGATCCGGAAGCCGGCAAACCCAAGCGGACGTTCGCGGAGATCGACTATCGGATGATCGAATACTACGACAACAAAGCGGAGCAAAAGCGATGAACACGGCAGGTTCGGGGTAGACCCAGCAAGCCAATCCGTCACCTCAGTTGAATCGATAACAGCCGATTAGTGGAGCGCCCACGTCTCAGGCATCGCTATTCCCTTCGTGCCGATAATGTCGGCCCGCGCCGCGACTTGACCCCGCCGTGCGGCAAGGTCTAGAAGGAAATTATAGCTCAAATAGTCCGGACCTCTGGCGCAGGCGGGTAGATGTCATGAGTGTCCCCGAACATACCATCTCCGACGGGACTTTCGTTGCTGCTTCTCGTGCAACGTCAGCGACGTTCATCGATAGGCGGTTTGAAGCGTGAACGCGCTTATAGTTCATCGAATCCAGTTCGCGTTTACGATCACGTTTCACTACCTGTTTCCCCAACTGACGATGGGTCTGGGGCTGCTCATTGTCATACTCAAGACGCTCGCGATTCGCACTGGAAATGAGCACTACAACCAGGCAGCGCGTTTTTGGGCGCGCATCTTCGGAATAAATTTTGTCGTCGGTGTCGTGACTGGAATTCCGATGGAGTTCCAGTTCGGCACCAACTGGTCGGCGTTCTCCAAGAGCACAGGTGCCGTGATCGGGCAGACTCTCGCGATGGAAGGAGTCTTCTCGTTCTTCCTGGAATCGACATTCCTCGGCGCGTTTCTGTATGGCGAGCAGCAACTTGGGCAACGGCTTCATTGGCTTGCAGCATTTCTCGTTTTCCTTGGTTCGTGGATTTCAGGATTCTTTATCATCGCGACCAACGCCTGGATGCAGCATCCGGTGGGGTATGCCCGGAGTAGTGACGGCACATTTACCTTAACCGGTCTGGGAACTCTGCTCACCAACCCGTGGATCGTTTGGCAGTACCTTCACAACATGACGGCGGCGGTGGTAACGGGTTCGGTAGTGATGGCGGCGCTCGGCGCATTCTATTTGTTGATGCATCAATTCGAGGACTTCGGCCGAACCTTCGTACGTCTTGGAGTCATATCCGGGCTGATAGCATCGCTCATGATGATATTTCCGACAGGAGATGGAGAGGGTCGCAATGTAGCGCGCTATCAGCCGGTCACGCTGGCCGCGATGGAAGGGCTGTTCGACAATCAGCACGGCGCGCCGCTGGTGATCATTGGTCAGCCGGACGTTGGCGCCCGCAAGCTCGACAACCCAATCGCCGTACCTGATATGTTGAGCTTTCTCACCTATCGACGCTGGAAGGCAGAGGTCCAGGGACTTCTGCAATTCCCGGAAGATCAGTGGCCCGACAACATTCCGCTCTTGTACTACGCCTACCATATCATGGTTGGTCTCGGGACTATTTTTGCCGGTGTATTCGTTCTGGCTGGATTTCTGTTGTATCGAAATCGCCTCTACGACACCCCCTTAGTGCTGTGGGCATTAATGCTGCTCGCACCGTTCCCATACATCGCTACCACCGCGGGCTGGATGACGGCGGAATTAGGTAGGCAACCGTGGCTGGTCTATGGATTGATGAGAACTGAAGTGGGCAGGTCGCCCCTGGTATCAGCGGGTAATGGCCTGTTTACGTTGCTCGGCTTCATGGGTTTGTACGTTGCGCTCGGGATACTGTTCCTGTTCCTGATTTATCTTGAGGTTATGCGGGGTCCTGCGGACCCGGGACATACCGACGTCGAAGGCGCCGTCGCCGCTCGCTGAGAGGAGGCAGCTTCCTACGAATACTCTCTGGTTCTGGATAGTCGCGATAATGATCGCGATCTTTGCCGTGCTCGATGGTTTCGATATGGGTGTCGGAATCATACATCTCTTCATCACGCGCAACGATCGCGAGCGGAGCACTCTGCTTGAATCGATCGGACCGGTATGGGACGGCAACGAAGTATGGTTGGTCGCCGGCGGCGGCGCGCTGTTCTTCGCGTTTCCTGCCGCCTATGCCTCGGGCTTCAGCGGCTTCTATCTGCCACTTATGATGGTTCTGTGGTTACTCATTCTGCGCGGCATCGCGATCGAATTTCGCAATCATATCGACAATCCCGTGTGGATACCCTTTTGGGATGTGGTATTCGCCGGGGCCAGCTTGCTACTCGCGTTATTCTTTGGTGTAGCTCTTGGAAACGTCATTCGTGGAGTTCCACTTGATGCCAGCGGATCATTCTTTCTTCCACTCTGGACCAATTTTCGCGTCGGCCCCGTCGCAGGCATTCTCGATTGGTTCACTATTGTTTTGGGTTTGACGAGCGTCGTCGTGCTCGCAATGCAGGGCTGCCTGTGGGCTGCGATGGAAACCAGGGGTGATCTGCAAATGCGCGCCCGCGAGTTTGCGAGTCTCGTCTGGCCCTTCGCAGTACTGTTTACCATCGGCGTAATGATAGTAGTGCCATTCACCTTGCCTCACTTTTCCGCTCGCTACCATGAGCGTCCGCTGGGTCTGATTTTGCCGTTGGCTGCTTTGGGCACTCTCGTGGGCGCCAGGATCGCGAGCCGTGCCGGTAGCGATCACGCCGCATTCCTGTACTCCTCGGGATACATACTAGCTATGCTAGCCGCCGCTGCATTTGGCCAGTACCCTAATCTGCTGCCGGCGATCAGCGGCACACAAAACGGTTTAACGATCTACAACGCCTCGACCACGCCTTATGGACTGAGTATCGGGTTGGTATGGTTCATTCCCGGTATGCTGCTGGTCAGCGGCTACTTCGTGTTCGCATACCGCAATGTTCTCAGAGGCTCTGATGTCTATTGAAATTCTCTCGCCACACGCAAGCAATTGGTCTACTCATTGGTGTGCTGCGGAGTCATCGACATCAAAAACGAGAAATCTTCCCAAGGAGAAATCGCTATGTTCCGCTTCCCACTTACCCAGCGACCACAAATTTCTCGGGAGCCTTTCAGCTTACAGACGCTCGACAAGGCTTCGCGGCTGCGCGGCGCCACTGTCACCGACAGCGTCTGTCCTTACTGCGCCGTCGGTTGCGGCCAGCTCATCTTCACCAAGGGCGGTCAGCTCATCGACGTTGAGGGCGATCCTGAGAGTCCTATCAGCGGTGGCCACCTATGCCCGAAAGGGGCCAACGCCTTCCAGCTGACCGTCAATTCGCATCGCGTCCGCAATGTCCTATATCGCGCTCCCAACTCCGATCACTGGGAGAAGAAGACGTTGGACTGGGCGCTGGACCAGATTGCCCAGCGCGTCAAGGCGACCCGCGACGCCGATTTCACGACGCGCGACGAGCAGGGCCGCTTGCTCAACTCGGTGCGCAGCATCGGCACCTTGGGAGGGGCAACGATAGACAATGAGGAGAACTACCTCATCAAGAAGCTGTTCGGCGGCGGGTTGGGAGTGGTGTCGATCGAGAACCAGGCGCGGATATGACACAGCGCCTCGGTGCCCGGTCTGGGCGCCTCCTTTGGCCGCGGCGCGGCCACTAACTATCAGCAGGATATGGCCAATAGCGACTGTATCCTGTTCATGGGATCGAACATGGCTGAGGCTCAACCAGTAGGCTTCCGCTGGCCCATGGAGGCCAAGGAGAAGGGCGCGACCCTGATCCATGTCGATCCGCGCTTCACACGCATGTCGGCCGTTTGCGATGTTTACGTCGGCATCCGCTCCGGGAGCGACATTGCCTTCCTCGGCGGCCTCGTGAATTTCGTCTTAAGCAACGACCGTTGGTTTCACGAATACGTCATGGCCTACACCAATGCTTCGACGATCATCGAGGAAGGGTTCCGGGATACCGAAGATCTCGCCGGGCTGTTCAGTGGCTTCGATCCGAAGGACGACGCCTATGACGCTCAGCAGGGCCATTGGGGCTACGAGGGACCCGGGGACTGTGGCCAGGCGCCGGAGGGCGGCTCCAAGCATTCGAGTCAGGCGAAGTACACCAAAGGCCGGCATGGGCTTCACGGCCACGGCGTCGATGGCAACGCCGAAGCCTCCCCGTCCGAGGACATGGCAGCCGAAAGGGCTGACCCCACCTTGCAGCATCCGCGTTGCGTCATGCAGATCCTGCGCCGGCACTTCGCGCGCTACACGCCGGAGGTCGTCTCCGAGGTGTGTGGCTGTACGGTGGAAGAATTTATGCGCGTGGCGGAACTGCTCTGCAGCAACTCCGGACGCGAGCGAACCACCTGCATCGCCTATGCGCTGGGATGGACGCAGCACACGACCGGCGTGCAGATAATACGTACTGCCGGCATCTTGCAACTGTTGCTCGGCAACGTGGGTCGGCCGGGCGGCGGCATCATGGCCCTGCGCGGCCACTCTACCATCCAGGGCGCGACCGACGTCTCGACCCTGTATGACACGCTGCCAGGCTACCTGCCGCAACCGGCCGCATACGACGGCACGCATGAGAAGTTGAGTTCTTATATCGAGCACGAAGGGATGCACACCGGCGGCTGGGCGAATTTCAGCAAATATATTGTCAGCCTGCTAAAGGCCTGGTACGGCGACGCGGCCACTCCCGACAACGACTTCGGGTTCTCCTGGATACCGCGCGTCGACGCCGACTACTCGGCACTGGCCTACTTCGATCGCATGTCGAAGGGCGGGGTCAAAGGATACTTCCTGACCGGTCAGAATCCCGCGGGCGGCGGACCCAACGCCGGTCTGCACCGCGCCGGCCTGCGCAATCTCGAGTGGCTGGTGGTTCTCGACTGGTTCGAGACCGAGAGCGCCCTCTTCTGGAAGAACGATCCGACTGCGCCGCCGCCCTCCGAGATCAAGACCGAGGTCTTCTTCATCCCCGCAGCTGCCGCTCAAGAGAAAGAGGGCAGCTTAACCAACACGCAGCGGCTGCTCCAATGGCACAACAAGGCGCTCGATCCGTCCGGCGATTGCCGTTCGGACGCCTGGTTTCTCTACAACCTCGGTAAGCGCCTGAAGCAGCTCTACGCCGGCTCGACCGATCCCAAGGACCAGCCGCTGCTGAATCTGACCTGGGACTACGACTTCGACGAGCAACCGCATCTGCCCGATGGCACGCCCAGCCGCATCGAAGGGGAACCGGACCTTGAGAAGGTCCTCATGGAGATCAACGGTCACCGACTCGATGAAACCGATCCGCAGCAGCGGGCGGCCTCGTCTCGTGAGCGGCTTCTCAGAATTGAAGGACGACGGATCGACGGCATGCGGGTGCTGGGTCTACAGCGGCGTCTTCCCTGAACGGGGCCGTAACCGGGCGAATGAGCGGAAGATCACGGATGACCCGTCCCAGCCGGAATGGGGTTTCGCCTGGCCGAACAACATCCGCATTCTGTACAACCGCGCCTCGGCCGACCCCGACGGGCGGCCTTGGTCGGAACGCAAAAAATTGGTCTGGTGGGACGCGGATAAGCGGCGCTGGGTCGGACTCGACACACCGGACTTCGATCCGGAGAAGCCGCCCGATTACAAACCCCCTCCGGGCGCGACGGGCATGGCGGCCATCGCCGGCACGCATCCCTTCACCATGAAGTGCGACGGGCTGGGCTGGCTGTACTCCCCCGGCATCAAGGATGGGCCTCTGCCGACGCACTACGAGCCGGTCGAGTCGCCGTTCGGCAACCTGCTCTATCCGAAACACGATTCCAACCCAACGGTCCGCTTTTTCGAGGGACCGCTGAACCACATCGCCCACACGCCGACGGCCGACTATCCTGTCGTGGCGACGACGTTCCGTCTTACCGAGCATTACCTGAGTGGACCGATGAGCCGCTTCAATAGCTGGCTCAACGAATTGCAGCCGGAGATGTTCGCCGAGCTGAGCCCGGAGCTGGCGGCAGAGCGCGGTATTGTTCACGGCGGCTGGATGACGATTCGAACGGCGCGCGGTCGAATCGAGGCCCGTGCGATGGTGACGCGGCGACTGCGGCCCTTTGTTGTCGAAGGGCGCGTAGTCCATCAGATCGGTCTCCCCTTCCACTGGTCTTTCGCCGGGGAGATCGTCGGCTCCAACGCCAACGACCTGACCGCGCTTTTGGCCGACCCGAATGTGAGCATGCACGAGTCCAAGGCGTTCGCCTGCCAAGTCGAAGCCGGGCGGCTCGAAGGCCACGCTCCGCAACCGACCGTGCCCGCGGCGCGCTGGCCGACGCTCGATCCGATCCCGGATACTCCCGCAAGCGCCCAACCAGAAGGGAAGCTCGGACATGGCAAGTAGAGAAAAGGAACTGTCCGCGTTGGTTCAGACCAGCGATCCGCCGCGCGGCCTACTGTCGGCGTTGGTGCAACGCCTGATCTATCCGTTCCTCCACGGTGAACCGCCGGAGCCGCGTTCTCCCACCGGCTTTTACACGGACACTACCGTATGCATCGGCTGCAAGGCTTGCGAGGTGGCGTGCAAGCAGTGGAACCAACTGCCCTCGGACGGGTTTAACTGGTCCGGCAATAGCTACGACAATACGGCGGAGTTGTCGGCGACATCCTGGCGCCATGTGAAGTTCATCGAGCAATTCTCCGACGGGTCGTCCAGCAAGCGCGCTTCCCTGGACGACGCGCGTAACGACTCAGATCACAACCGCTGGCTGATGATGAGCGACGTTTGCAAGCATTGCCTCGCGGCCCCTTGTCATCAGGCATGCCCGACCGGTGCCATCATTCATAATGAGTTCGAGAACGTCTACATTCAGGCCGACATCTGCAACGGTTGCTCGTGCTGCATAGCGGCATGCCCGTTCGGCGTCATCACTCGCGACCCCGTCGGCGGTCATTCGCACAAATGCACGCTATGCTACGACCGCCAGCGCGACGGTCTCGAGCCGGCCTGCGCCAAGGCATGTCCGACCCAGTCAATACATTTCGGCCCGGTCGACGAACTGCGCGAGCTGGCGCGCAAACGTGTCGAGGAACTTCATCGACGCGGCGTCCCGGAGGCGTACCTTTATGGCGACGCCGCTAGTGATACCTATTCCGAGCTGCATTCGTTCTATCTGCTGGTCGATCGCCCTTCCGTTTATGGCTTGCCGGATAACCCATATAACCCGTGGCTACACATGATGGGAGATTACGCTCGTTCCGTCGCGGGTGGCCTGGCCGCTATCGCTGCACTGTTCGTGGTGGTGTTTCTTTTGAGGTCCTGAAATGCCGGGAGAGAGCGGCTACGCGCACCTGCCAGTGACCAAGGTGCCGGGGTGGCATGGCCTGATCGCTTGGGACGCTCTGCTCAACGGCATGGCGACCGGACTGTTCATGGCCGCCGCGGTTAGCGAGTTGGCAGCGCCTGCGGTCTTCATCCCCGTGGCGAAAGTGGCTTATCCGGTCGCTCTCGTGCTGTTGCTCGTGGACCTCGCATTGCTCGTGTCCGATCTGGGCGATCCGTTGCGGTTCCATCACATGCTCCGGGTTTTCAAGCCGCGCTCGCCGATGTCGGTGGGGACGTGGTGTCTGGTTATCTTCTCGCTCCCTCTGACCGCGGCGGCCGGGCTCAGCGTGCTGAGCGAAATGGGGATAGATTTCGAGTGGGCTCGCAGACTCGCCGTGGTCGTTGGACTGCTGCCCGGCTTCGGTTCCGCGGCCTACAAGGGCGTTTTGCTCAGCACGAACGCGCAACCAGGTTGGAAGGACGCGCGCTGGATGGGAGGTTATCTCACCAATTCGGCTCTCCTGATGGGCTGCGCCGAGTTGCTTGTCCTGTCCGCCCTGATGGGGCAAACACAGGCCACCGCCATCCTCCGTCTCGCCTTCATAGTGCTGCTCGTTCTCAATGTAATTCCTTTGGGACTGTTGTTTGCTGACCTCCAACCGGCCCATGCGCGACTCTACACCCGCGGACAACAATGGCTCGTTGGCGTACTCATCTTTACTGGCGCGACGCTGATCCCTCTCGGTCTGACGCTCCTCAGCAACGATCTCCTGTTCATATTTGGCGCCGCGGGTTTTCTTTTAGTAGGGAGTTGGGTCATCCGCTTTGTGTACGTGAAGATACCTCACACCGCGCCCTTGGAAATCCGAAGCAGCGAATAGTCAAGGGATTACTCTGCGCGAGGGTCTCGCAGGTCGCCCATCGCAAGCAGCGCGCCCTCAAAGAAAAGTAGATGAATCTCCGACACTCCGCCGTGCTCACGGCTGTGGGCTGGTACTTGATGCAACCCCCGCTTCAGACGACATTTTCGAGGACCTGAAGGCCGTCCCCGCCGTGTTTCCTCCCCGCGATTCTGGCGTGATTATTTACTCGATATTCGACCCGCCCGCCGTTCCGGTCTCGGGACCGCCACTCTGATAGAGTGGGCCGCCTTCCGCCGATGAGGTCGATGCGGTCGCGGACGCGCCGGATGCGCCAGACGTACCGGAGCGAGCGGTCGTCATCGTTGTCGCCGACGACGCGGTTGCCGGCTGTCCCGCCGCTGGCGCAGTCGCGGCCGGACCGCTGAAGTTTAGGGGCTCCTGGCCCTGCAGCATCGCAGGCGTGACTACCCAGTCGCCGCCTAGAGAACTGCGCCACACCGTATCGGCGGCTTGCGAATTGCCGGCGGTGACGAGATAAGTTCCGCCCCCGACGAGTCCGCCGAGGATCCCGTACGTCAGCTTGAACGGGATATAGAGCAGGCTGCAGAACACCGCACCGGCGCCGTATCCGGCGCCCGACCAGTTGACGCCGTTATCGGCGGGTTGTGAGACTTGGGTTTGCGCCGCCGCTGTGGCGGGCTGCGTTTGCGCCGTGGAGTTTACGGTGAGCGGACCCGCGAGGATCGCGATACACAGAGACAAGGCAAGCGCGATCTTTGTGAGCTGGGAACCTCTATTGTTCATGATTACCTCCAACTCCCCTCGGGAATAATTCTATCCCGTTCTGATAATCGACACCGCCTCTCGTCGCATCGAAAGATGCTACTCTGAAGACATTCTCTGAGTTAACGGCTGAATTACGTCCTGAATATCGAGAGTACGCCAGGATCGTCAAAGGAGCACAAGAAGACTTCGACGATCTTGCATTCTGACGCTGACAGAGGTGAGTCGCTGTTCCATCCGATGCGGTTCGCCATAATTCGTGCCGGCGACGGACGGATCATCAGCAAGTAGCGGACCATTTCCCTGGAGTGCCCCGCTTATAGTTGTTATTTGGCAGTCAGCAGAGTGGATTACGACAAAACGAATATGGCCGCCGGTTACGATCGTGGTCGGAGTTATAGTCCTGAGCAACTCGGCCGGTGGCTGGAGGTCGTCGCCGACTCGCTCGGAAACGCATCGGTCAGAGTTATATTGGACCTTGGCTGCGGAACGGGTCGCTATTCGGCTGGGCTCTCGAGTCGATTGAACGCGCACGTCATCGGAATAGAACCATCGGAGAAAATGCTTTCGGAAGCGAAGAGGAAATCTAGTAGCCGGGTGTCGCTCGTCCGTGCTTCCGGAGAATCGCTCCCATTGGCCAACGAAACCGTAGAGATGGTCTTCTTGTCGATGGTTTTCCACCATTTCACAGACGCTGCCGCGGCGATACGAGAATGCCGCCGAGTGTTGCGGCGTGATCGCGTCGCCTGTCTGCGAGCGGGCACGATTGAACAGATTGACAATTACGCCTTCGTCCCGTTCTTCCCCGAAACCCGAGATATGCTCGAAAGGAGCCTGAATCGGCGGGCGGTTATCGAGTCGACGTTCGTGACAGCCGGTTTCGAGCCGATGCGGCATGAGCTTGTTCAAAGTGAAGCCGCTAGAGACTGGTCTGATTATGCGGAGCGCCTCGCTCTCCGCGCGGACTCGATCCTGGCTCAATTGAACGACTCCCATTTTCAGAGAGGGCTTGAGGCTCTTCGGAAACACGCCGCGACTGCAGCGCTTGAACCAGTCGTTGAGCCTGTCGATTACTTCGTTTTCCGGGCGATCTAAGGTCTGGAGCCGATATCGGTTTGAGCGCGGACGACCCGACCATGGCCGAGTTGCTTAAGCCGCATGGACCTAAACTTCTCGTTCAAGGTAGAGCAGCGATTGTGCCGACTGTGCAGAAGGTCGGATCCGCATGAGCATGAACGGCGGCGATGCTCTACTGGGATTCTTACGACGCGGGTGGCTGCGAATTCGGCAGCAGGCGTGAAATGATGAAGAGTAATACGACGACCACCAACGCGAGGATTCCCCATAGGAGTACGCCGCCCTGACTTGGCATCTGATTTTTATACCAGGAAGAGCCTTTGAGTTGTTCTTCAGCTAAGAGCGATGCGTCATTTTTTTCAGCCGACAGCAATTGTTCGGCGACGAGGCTCAAATCATAACTTGGCGGCGCTACTTGCGGGTTGCCGTAGTAGAGAAACAGTTCGTCGCCCGGGTTTGCTTTGAGCAAGATTCGCGTGGCCGGATAAAAGACGACGAACTTTTCCAGTTCGATGGGCGGATTGTCGCCGTTATCCGTTTCGAGAAATATCGTGTCGCTCTGTACCGGGCCGTCCAGCGTCAGCGTGAAATCTTTCGACTTCCGTTCCGGAGTTTGCGTCCAGGTCGCGCCGCCTAGCACCCGGCGATATTTGTCACCTCGCTCATCCGTGAGTTCCTCGTAGAGCGACACCGAGCGTTCAAACAGCGGCGTTCGGGTAACGCAAGTCAGGCGTGCGATCGGCAAACCGCTCTCGGGAAGTTTGATGATCCAGCGGCTCAGCTTTGGATCTTTCTCGTCCTTCGTCGCGGTGACGGTCGGCGTGAGCGCGCGGTTGATCGAGGTGCGCTGGATTATGTAAGGCACCTGGTTACCGCCGTCCAACACGCGCAAATCCTCGAAGCCCGGCCTCGCGTGAGCGAGCACTTCCAGATCGGGTTCGATTTGTTGCGCTCCAGCGCCGCTGGAAATTTTCACCGGCTTGCGGAATTTCCAATCCGAAACGTCGAGCGCCGCGCCGGTTACTTCAAGACCAGGCAAAACCTCGGCTGCGCGAAAATCCGGGTTGTTCGAAGGCGGCGAGATTTGAATTGGAGAAACGGCCACGTCTTTGAGGTTCATCCCCAGCGCGGCCAAATCGTATCGTGGCGCATCGCAATGAGCGTTGCCGGTGAGCAAATGATATGCGCCCGCTTGCCGCGCGAGGAAAACCAGATAAACCGGACGCCGCTCCACGCGCACAGCAGAAATCGGCAGCGGCGGGCTGTTGCCGTTTTTTATGAGAACAAACAATTCGCGTGAGCGCACCAGATTGTTCAGCGGTACGGAAAGACTTTCAGACGGCGTCTGGCCTTCGACAGCGACGCGATAAACGGTACCTTGCCCGATGGTTTGTTCGCTGATGGAGTCTTCGGACACTTTAGGCGAGGCGATTGAAACCTGGCGCATAAAAAGCGGTTCAGAGGTTTCAAGTTGGACGGAGGCGACACTCAAATTTGCTGCGCCGAGGCTCACCGCCAGCCGCGTTTCTCCGGGATTTTCGTCACGCTCGGTGATCGTTGCCGGGATCAATTCTCCAGGCGCGGGCTCGCCAGTGGCCGGATGGACGAGCGCACCGGTGAACGGGACCGGCGGCGAACGCCCGTCGTCGACGGTAAGGCGGAGCCATTTTGAGGAGCTCGGCGGCAGGGAAATTTGCAAATGACTTGCGCCGTCGGGCTGACAAAAAATCGGCTGGCCTTGCGCGAGTGTTTGCCAGCGGTTGCCGTCTTCGGAACTTTCCACGCGCACCGCTTTGATAAAACCCATCGCTGGAGTTTCGAGCGTGACGGTATCGAGAGGTTGCGCCAGTCCCGTTTCGACCGTGATGACTGTAGTGCTTGCGTTGAGCGAAACCTGAAATGCTTTTACCGCTTGCGCGACCTTCTCGGCCGGCATGGAACGTTCGATTAAATAGGGCACTTCATTTCCCGCCTCGTCGTAGAGCCTCAGGTCTTCGAGTTCAGGACGCGCGGCATCGAGCGTTTCAATCGGCAGATTTATTTTCACAAGGCCGGCGGTTGAAACGTCAAACGATTGGACGCGTTGCCAGTCGGATGGCAGATTCGCGGCGATTGCAGATACGCCGAACAAGAGCGCGAACACGCAGAGCAAGCTTGCCGGAAAATTAACGAGGCGTTTCATTTCCCAGATTTTTCTGATTGTTGCCGGCCGCGAAAAACTCCTGATACGCAAACGACGCGAGCATCGCAATCACCGCCACGCCGATCAAAGCGCCGATGCGATAGAGCTGGCCGATTTGCGCAAGGTCGTGGAAGAAGAGTTTCAGCAGCGTCACGCACAACAAGCCCATCGCGGGATAGCGTGCAGCGGGAATTTTCTTCCGAATGCCGTAGATGAGCAACGCGAGCGCGAACAACGCCCATCCTATGGAATAGGTCATGTCGCGCGCGAAGTTGCCGCCCAGCTCAAAGGTGAGCGTCGAACCCGGCTCGCTGAAGTAATCGGCGATCTCGATGTTCATTAACAGGAAGGCCAGCGCCGTGCCGCATCCGGCAAGAATCGGCGGAACATTTACGTCCAAAATCTGGTTGCGCGGCGGCGCGAGCAGCTTTGTCCCGGCGAACAGACAGATCGTCACGATGCCGTAGGCGTAGAGATACCAGTTGAAAATCGGGATCGCGGCGCGCGTATGGTAATCGAACACGGCGGGATTGAACGCGAGCCGCAGGAACGCGGCGATGAGCAGGCCGACGCCGGTCAGCCGCAAACCCGGATGCGGCACGCGATGGAACAGCCACAGCAACGCCATACCTTCCAGCGCCCAGCCGATGGTGATCCATTGCCGGTCGAACTGGATCGGGAAGATCAGTGTGATGAAAAACAACGCCACGCCGCCAAACCATGCGAGTTGAGCCATGCGCGATTTGTTTTCGGCGGGGAGTTTTCTCAACACTGCGACCAGGCTTAAGAGTCCGGGAATCGCAAATGCAGCGGGCAACAATCCCATCGCTCGGTTCGGGTAAACGGCAGATACGAAGCGGTGGATTAGAAAAAATTGCGGCGGCCCGGCCATTGCTGCGGTCGCCCACGGAATAACTTTGGTGGAAAATTGTTTCCAAAACAGAAACGGAAACAGCGCGAACACTGCAAAGAAGATCAAATACCAGGCTAAGATCAGATCCAACGGCTGCCTTATATTCGCGGGATCGAAGCGGCTGAAATGCCACGCGCATTCGAGGGCGCTCACGCAGGCGAGGGCAACGGCCGGCATCCAGTCGAGCGAAAACAGTTTTGTGACGCCAAGCGACAACACGACCAGCAGAAGCGCAAGGCCGAAGATCGGCGACGGATTTATAAGCGGCAGCCGCAGCGTCGCCATGATGAGGAGCAGGAACGGAAGCACGATGGCGCTCGCCGGCAGAATTGCAGCCAGATCCCCCGGCGCGGCAAGGTCGTTGCCAAATTTGATCCCGGTCTGCAGCGCATCGGGCTGGAATGTCTTCACCAGCCAAATACCTGCCGCGGCAAAGAAAACGGCGAACGTGCCGAGCAGGAAAAATGAAACGGGCAGGCCGGTGAGATCGGACGGAATTCTGAAAATGAGCTCGCCGGTCGCGGCCAGCGTGAACAACAGCACGGCCAGCACCGGCAGTAACATTTCCGTCCACACGGCGAGCGCGATGGCGAGCAAATCAACCAGCAAAATGAATGGCCAGACGACGATCGAGACTTCCGCGAGCGTGAAAACCGGAACGAGCACGAGCGCCAGTGCAAGTACGGGAAAGATGTGATTCGCCCATGTCTGGGTTGTCACACCGCGCCGGCGCTCGAGTAACGTGGGCAAAGCCGAGTGGACAACGGCGAAGAGGAAATAAAACGCCAACGCGGCGTTGAGCGATTCGTCGGTCAGCGATCCTTCCGTCCAAAATCCGAGTAATGCAAAAACGGCGAGTCCCGTTATCGATTGAGCGATGGCGATTGTTTCATCGGTCAGCACAAGCGCAGTGACGTCAAGGTCAATGAGAAAAACAAAACTGAACATCAACCACGGGCGTTGCGCGAGCGGATCGAAATCCAGAAACCACGCTGTGAACACGAGGGCCACGGCCACCAGGCCAAGTGCTGAACCAGAGAGCCATGTCCTTGCGCGAACTCGGCCTAATCCAAGGATCAAGGATTCTTCACTATCGGGGAGCTGCCGGTCTTTCGCCCACCAGTTCGCGGCGAGATATAGCGCGTTGAAGCCAAGCAGCACGGCAAGCGCAACGAGAATCCTGTTTCCCTCGAAATATTTTTCGCTGACGAAAAATTCGCCAGCCCAACTGAGCTGCATGATTGCAGTCCCGAAGGCGGCGAGCGCGGTGAGAAAATACCAACGTCGGTTGAACGCGACGACGATGAGTCCCACGTCGAGGATCGCGATGTAGCCGAAAAGTCCGAGCGGATTGTCTTGACCGGTGGAAAGCAAAATGGGTGTGAGGAATCCGCCCAGCATTCCGAGAATCGCGACGACAAGGGCGTTGAGCCGGATGGCGAGAAGGAACGCCGTGGTCGTGATGAGGGCCATCAGCAGGAAAGTCGGAATCGGCCCGAAGAAATCGAAGTGATAAATCGAACGGCACGCGAAGGTGACGCTATAGAGGATGACAACTCCGGTCGCGCACAGGGTTTGCGAAAGAACAGGGAAGCGTCTGCGCGACATCACCACGCCGCCGACGAGCAGGCCGAGACCGGCGAGGAAGCCAATCGTCACGCGCAGGACGGGCGGGACGAGATTGTTGTCGAATGAGTATTTGACGAAAAATACGACGCCGAGAAACAGTGCGAGTCCGCCAATCCACGCAAACCCTTTCACCCCGACGAATTGTTCCCAATCGATTTTCGGAATCGGCAGGGGCGGCGGCTTGGAAACGGGCGGCGACGTGATGGTCGGCGGTGGTGGAGGCGCAAAGACCGGCTGGGGAGCAGCAGCGATTGCTGCTGGCGGCGTGACAGAAGGAGCGGGAGTGACAGTCGTCGGTTGTGCGGTGCGCGCTGAGTCTGACTCAGCCCAAGGACCGAGAGCGGAAGGCTCGACCACAGTCGGGGGCGATTCCTTCTCACGTTTTAGTCGAGCAACTTCGGATTCGAGCGCGTCGAGCCGATGGGAAACTTCCTCCAGGCGATTCCTTGCTTTAACGGCGCGGGCAATTAACCAGATCGGAATTCCGAAAGCTATCAAGATGACAAGCGTCATTTTGTTTTCAACTCGGCATTCAACTCTGCTTCGCGCACTCTGCGCTCCAACGCCGGGCAATTACAACGACGCGGACGCGAAAAAATGGATCCGTTCCTATGGACCGGCCGATGCGGCCACCTGTGTCTCTGCCGTGCGCCCGAGTTTCTGGTCGGCACACGAGTGAGCGTGCGCCGGGCGGTCGAACGGCTCGAACTTTGATAACCCGCGAATCCCGGAGCCCGCCGCGATCGTCACGGAGGTCGCGACTTGACACTGAGATTGGTGAATGGCAGGAATCGAGCTTTGAAAGCCAAAAAAGAAATTCCGGCCTACTGCTCCTTGCCCCCTCGCACTGGTTGTCCTGATGTCCTGCCTGGATCATCTGGATGCTGAAGAATTCACTGCCTAAGCACCGCGAACCAATAAGACTTGTCGGTTTGGTTCGGCTGATGGCGCTCGGGCTCAGCGCGGTTGCCGGCGCCTGCATGATTGGTCCGGACTACAAACCGCCACCCACGCCCGTCGCCAAAGTTTGGATGGAGGGCGGGAAGGCGTCGGTCGATACGGGACGACAGGAGTATCGGGATTGGTGGTCGGTATTTAACGATCCAGTGCTGACGCGGCTAATCGACGTAGCGTATCGGCAGAACCTGACCCTGATGACTGCCGGTGTGCGCGTGCTCGAAGCCCGTGCGCAACTGGGCGTGGCTATCGGCGAATTCTTCCCGCAACAGCAGTCAGTGGGAGCGTCGGTCAGTTACAACCGGCTTCCTATTTCGGTGCCGTACCATCTGCTCAGCAACACTTACTGGTCTGATTCATTCGGCGCCCAGGCAGGTTGGGAACTGGACGTATGGGGAAAGTTGCGCCGCGGAATCGAGACGGCCGACTACTCGTTTTTGGCCTCGGTAGCCGACTATGACGATGTGCTGGTGACGCTGACCGGCGACGTTGCCAGTGACTATGTACAAATCCGCACAATCGAAAAGCAGATCATGATTGCGCGCGACAACGTGGTGCGGCAACGAGATGCATACAAGATCGCGCTCGCGAAGTATCGCGGCGGCGCGGCGACCAAGCGAGACGTCTATCAGTCGGAGAACGTTCTTGATACGACGCAGGCATCGATCCCGCAGTTGGATCTTCAACTGCAACAGACCAAGAACGCAGTGTCGGTGCTGCTGGGGATGCCGCCGGGAACATTGGACCAATACCTGGCGGGTAGTTCGGAGATTCCTACTGCGCCGGATAAGGTCGCCGTGGGTATCCCCGCGGACCTGCTTCTGCGGCGACCGGATCTTCGCAAGGCAGAGCTGCAGGCCGCCGCCCAATGCGCGCAGATAGGTTTCGTCAAGGCCGATCTGCTGCCGGCCTTCAACTTAACCGGTAGTATCTCGACGGTGGCGGCAACGATATCGGGGGGCAGTCTGGCAAGCGTCTTCACCGGAAGCAGCTTGACGTGGAATGTCGGTCCCAACGTGCAGTGGAATATCCTCAACTACGGGCAGATCACCAACAATGTTCGCGTGCAGGACGCGAAATTTCAGGAGCTTCAGATCACCTATCAGAACCAGGTGCTGACGGCTCAGCAGGAGGTCGAGAACGGAATCATCGCGTTTGTGGATTCGCGGCTGGCCGTCGATTTTCTCCAGAAGAGCGTGATTGCGGCGGAGGGGGCTTTGAACATCGCGATGATCCAGTACAACCAGGGCATCCTGGATTTCACGACCGTGCTGACGGCGGAGCAGAATCTCTACCAGGCGCAGAACAGCCTCGCGATCGAGATGGGAGACGTTCCGCAGGCATTGATAGCGACGTATCGCGCACTCGGTGGCGGTTGGCAGATTCGGGAGGGCAATGATTTTGTGCCGGGAGAGGTGCGGGCCACGATGGCGAAGCGTACGAATTGGGGAACCCTGCTTTCGCCGGAACTCCTGCAGCCACGCGCGCCCGGCGTGCCGGCGCCCAAGGACGAGGGTTGGTTGGTCCGGCCGCCCGAATGGTGAGAATCCGGTGATCAGGTCATTGAATACCTTGCGGACGTGCCGATTGCGAAATTGTGCGTTGTTGATCGCGGTGGCGATCGCAATTTTCGGATGCGGAAAGAAGAGCGGCCCAGCAATCCCGCCTCCCATCGTTACGGTCGCGACCCCAGTCACACAGGACGTCGCGGATCACCTCGACTTTACCGGCAACACCGTAGCGGTGGATTCTGTGACGCTGGTCGCGCGCGTCGAGGGTTATCTGGACAAGGTCCACTTTACCGATGGAGCGCTGGTTAAGAAGGGTGACCTGCTGTTCACGATTCAGCAGCAGCAATACAAGGATCAGTTACAACAGGCGCTGGCGCAGGTCGCGACGCAGAAGGCAGCTCTATTTCATTCGACCACTGAGCTGGCTCGCTACAAGGGCCTTGAAAAGCAGGGCGCTGCTACGCAGACGGAAGTGGATCACTGGCAGTACGAGCGGGCGGCCGCCGCTGCTGGTCTCTCCAGCGCCCAGGCGCAGACCAGTCTTGACCGGCTGAACCTCAGTTACACTGAAGTGCGCGCGCCTTTTGATGGCCGGATGGGACGTCACCTGGTAAATCCCGGCAACCTGGTCGGCGCCGGCACCAACACACAGCTAGCCGAGATCAACCGCGTCGATCCCATGTACGTCTATTTCACGGTCGCAGAAACCGAGCTGCTCAAGATTCGCCGGCGCATGAAAGAGCCCGCCGGCGGCGAACTCCCCTCGCAGCCCATTCCGTTCTACTTCGGCCTCACGGACGAGGAAGGCTATCCGCATCAAGGGACACTCGACTTCGCTTCACTCAGCGTCGCGCCGACCACAGGCACACTGCAGTTGCGAGGCATCTTTTCCAATCCGGGGTCGTTCATAGTTCCCGGCTTGTTCGTACGGGTCAGGGTGGTCGCGCCCGAGAAGCATCCTGCTCTGCTGGTCCCAGCCACTGCCGTGAGCTTCGATGAACAGGGTGAGTACGTCCTGATTGTAGATAGCCAGAACATCGTTCGGCGCAAAAGCGTAAAGACTGGCACCGAGCTAGGTCAGCAATTCGTGATTGATGAAGGCTTGGGTCCCCAGGATCGAGTTGTTGTCGAGGGGCTGCTGCAAGCTATTCCAGGCCGCGAAGTCAATCCCGAACTGCAATCGCAGGGCCCGGCCGCGAGCAGTCACTAAGGCTAGCTGATGTCGAAGTTCTTTATCGAGCGGCCGGTCCTGGCGAACGTCTTCGCGGTAGTGATCGTGCTGCTCGGGTTTGTTTGTCTCTACTCCTTGCCCGTCTCACAGTATCCGCCAATCGTGCCGCCGACGATCCAGGTGACTACGAACTATCCGGGTTCGAGCGCTGAAACTGTCGCCAAAACTGTGGGCGTGCCGATCGAGCAGTCGGTCAACGGCGTAAAGAACGCGATCTACATGCAATCGACCAGCGGCAGCGACGGAAGCTATACGCTGACTGTCTCCTTCACTATCGGAACCGATCTCGACACCTCGCTGGCGCTGGTCCAGAACGCGGTTAACGGATCGCTATCGCAACTGCCCACGCCCGTGAAGGATCAGGGGGTGAACGTCAAGGAAGTTACCACCAACATCCTGCTGATGGAGAGCCTTTACTCGGATGACAATCGCTTCGATGAAACCTTCCTTAGCAACTATGCGACCATCAACCTGGTTAATCCTATCGCTCGTATCCCGGGGGTAGGTCAGGTCAAGGTCATAGGCGCCGGTGCCTATAGCATGCGCATCTGGCTCGATCCCAACAAGCTCAAGACCTTCGGGCTGACCGTGCTCGATGTACAGAACTCGATTCAGTCACAGAACAACCAGGTCGCCTCGGGTCAGATAGGCGGGCCGCCGGTTCCATCGAACCAGGTCTTCCAGTTCACGGTTAACACCCAGGGACGCTTGTCGGATCCGAAAGAGTTCGAAAACATCATCATCAAAAGCCGCCTCGCGCCGACTCTCGTGGGACAAACCGTTAACAGCGCCCAACCGAGTGAGACTGCCTCGATAGTGCGGCTCAAAGACGTTGCAAAGATCGAAATGAGCCAACAGCAGTTCACGCTGTTCTCCAATCTGAGCGGTAAGAAGGCGGGCCATATCGCGATCTATGCACTGCCCGGCGCAAATTCGCTGCAGGTGGCGTCCGCCGTGCGCGCGCTGATGGCGAAGATGAGCACCACATTCCCGGAAGGACTCAAATACACTCCGCTCTATGACACTACCGTCTTCATAGGCCAGGCAATTCACGCGGTATATGTGACGCTGGGCGAGGCAGGCATCCTCGTTCTGATCGTCATCGTAATATTTCTTCAGAACTTCCGCGCGATGCTGGTTCCCGCGACGACCGTGCCGGTGACGATAATAGGCGCTTTTGCGGCGATGGCATTGCTCGGTTTTTCGGTCAACCTGATGACTCTGTTCGCCTTGATCCTCGCGATCGGAATCGTCGTGGATGACGCTATCGTCATCGTCGAGAACTGTACGCATTACATAGAAGAAGGATCCAGCCCCAAGGACTCGGCTATCAAGGCCATGGGCGAGCTCACCGGCCCTGTTCTTGGCGTCACCCTGGTTCTCACTTCAGTTTTCCTGCCAGCTTCTTTCCTGCCCGGCATAACAGGACAGATGTTTCGCCAGTTCGCGCTGGTGATCGCATCGACTGCGCTTATCAGCGCTGCCAACGCACTCACGCTCAAGCCCACGCAATGTGCGCTCTATCTCAGACCCAGGCCCAAGGACTACAAACCCAACTGGTTCTATAGCGAGTTCAATCGAGGGTTTGCGGCAGTCGAGGATCGCTACATAGGACTTGTCAGCTGGATGGTCGCTCGTCCTTTCACGATGGTAGCAGGGTTCTTCGCCGTACTGTTCCTGGTTGCATTTGCTTTCTCGATCTACCCGACTTCCTTGCTGCCACTCGAAGACCAGGGATACTGCATCATCTCGGCCGAACTTCCCGAAGGATCCGCTCAGCCCCGGGTAAGAGAGGTCTCCGATCGAATCAACGCGATATTGAAAGAGAGTCCCGGCATCAAGGGCTGGGTTACGATGGGTGGATTCTCGGCGCTGGACTCCGCCAACGTTTCGAACTACGTCACGGTATTCTGCATCTATGATGACTGGAGCAAGCGTCCTGCAGGTCTGACTCAGGCCGGAATAATTAAACATATTCAGGAAAAGGTCCAGTCTATTCGTACAGCTTCATTCGATGTGATGCCGCCTTCTCCGATTCCTGGCTTGGGAACGGCGTTCGGCTTCCAGATGGTAGTCGAAGACCGCGCTAGCAATGGACTCCGCGAATTGCAGAAGGCGACTCACGTACTGCTCGATCGAGCGCAGAGCGTGGATGGCTTTCTGCGCCTCGGCTTTACCACCTTCAGCGATAATAGTCCGCAGATCTATCTAAACATCGATCGAACAATGGCCGAGTCACTAGGTGTTCCGGTCAACGATGTTTCCGAGACTCTGCAAACCTATCTCGGCTCGACCTACGTAAATCAATTCAACAAATTCAACCAGGCCTTTCAGGTTCGCGTTCAGGCCGAAGCCGACTCTCGTCGCGCGCTCGCCGACATACAAAACCTGAACGTGATGAACAAGGAAGGCCAGATGGTGCCCCTGGGTGCGCTGGTTTCGGTCCGCAGGATGCTGGGCTCCGAGCTGGTCACGCGCTACAACCTTTATCCCGCTGCTATCCTGACCGGAATTCCGATGCCATCGTACAGCTCCGGGCAGGCATTAAGCATGATGGGCAACTTCGCCGATGAAACGCTGCCCGCGGGAATGAGTTACGAATGGACCGGACTTGCCTATCAGGAAGAGCAGACTGGCAGCCAAGCTTACTTCATCTTTGCATTGTCGATCACGCTCGTCTATTTGGTCCTCGCGGCGCAGTATGAGAGCTGGACAGATCCTATCGCAGTTATCCTGGTAGTACCGACAGCCCTCATAGGTATTCTTCTAGCCTTGGTCATCCGAAAGTTTCCTGTGGATCTGTACACGCAGATAGGACTGGTCCTTATGATTGCGCTGGCGGCAAAGAATGCGATCCTCATTGTCGAGTTTGCTCGCGACCTTGCTGCGCAAGGGATGGGAACCGCAGAAGCCGCCGTCGAAGCAACCCGCCGGCGCTTCCGGCCGATACTCATGACCTCCATCGCGTTCATTCTCGGGGTCGTTCCGCTGTTGACCGCCACCGGCGCCGGCGCCGCGAGCCAGCAGTCACTCGGTACTGTAGTCTTCGGCGGAATGCTCGCTTCGACTCTTCTCGCGATCCCGTTCGTGCCGGTCTTCTTTGTATCCGTCCGCCACATCTTCGGACCGCTATCGGCGCCTGCAGTAGCACCCAGCGCGCCGCGCCGGGAGCCAGCCTTGCCGGCGCGTTGACGTCCGAGTTCATCTCCATCGCTTGACGCACGCCATCGCCAAGCGAAGGGGCAGCTTCTATAAGACCGGCAAACATAGCCGACATTCAGAACGGTCACCCGGATAGCTGGTACTAATTTAACAGGAGAACGAGTCCGACCAGCGCGAAGATAACCGTGCTGACACATAGCGCCAGAAAGATCGGGTCTTCGAAAATATGAGCTGGTTTCAATCTCATCGAACGGGCAGCGGGAAACCTGGCTGCTATCGATTGCCAATCAATAGTTTTCATTTGTCGCTGGTACCTGATGCAAGCTGGCGGCCAGTGCTCGACGAGCGGGCTTAAAGGCCTAGTCCATCGCACTGATGCGAAACCGTAGCGATCCTCCTTGACCGGCGTGGCAATCTGCCCCGTAACCAGGCCGACCTTCCAGATCCAGGACGCCGCGGTCGAATGCTTTTCATATTCTTTGGCGCGCTCCGCGTGGTGGCATGCGAAGTGCAGTCAACGACGTATCTCTGCCCGGCCAAAAAGCCCCCGAGCGAGAATGCTGGTACATCAATGTGGGTCGCTGTTCATCAGAATTTCTCCTTGATCGATGGCAAAGCTGCCTCTTGATGGCTGGTATTCCACGCTGCCCCGGTGGTGAGCGCCGCATATCCCCGTGCGGCGCTCACCGCCATTAATCAGATCACGATCTTAGTTGTGTTTTATGCTGAACATTTGCGACCAGTGTGGAAGCGTCGTCAGCAAAAAGCTGCTGCGCTGCAGCGGTGGAATTTCAGTTTTTCATCACGAGTGCGCCAACGGCCATAAGCGGCACAGAACGACCGGCAAAGAGGAACAGCCGACGACCGATTCGTACCGGTTGAAATCCTTCGTAATGGTCGAGGCGTGCGATTGCAGCTGACGAGTCCGCCGCCGTCGATGGCGGCACGCGATCATCAATAGCTGGTCCATTCCTTGCTCCGATTATCTTTGAAAACTGCGTGGAGAGGAACAACTATGCAGAACTCGAAGGTGAAAATCATGAATCATTACTTGCTGGCCGCGATCAGCGCGTTCGCGCTGGCGGGACTGCTGGTCGCTGACTTTGCGTGGCCGAGCCTCGCTGAGGAGATTCCCGCCGCGGCGCCCGCCGCAGAAGCCACCACCGCCAACTCCGTTCCAGGAGGAGCAGCGGTCGAAACGTCCGACGCAGTTAGTCAGGACGTTGAGGCTCCCGCTCAAAACATGCAGGGCTCCGCTGACGCCGCATCCCAGCATCGCGACGAGCCTGCGGCAGAAGCCTCGGACTTCGAATGGCCTGCTCACTAGGATGACGCTCGGGTTCGGCTCCCCGGGAGATCGCATCAACAATCTCTGGCGAAGGACCTGGATTTCTTCGCTCCGCGGACTCCGCCCTGAATGACACAAGGAAATGTTCGCTTCGTATATGTCGATTCGTCATGGCTTTTCTTTGTGTCATTCAGAGCCGCTGCGGCGAAGAATCCCGGAGTCTTTGCGTTGGCCGGCTCGTGACAGTCAGCTTCCTTGAAGGTAGGGTGAGGCAGCCTGTCCGCTCGAATTTGATGCGCTCGTGAAGATTGGTACCCGCCAAACGCTGGCCATGCTCCTGTGCGTCACGCCCGTGTTGGCCGGCTATATGTATTTCAGCATCGGGCACTCGTCACGAATCTATGCGGAGGATCTCAAGCGCGAGACTCGAGCGACCAGTCGCGCGCTGCAAGCCGCTCTTGAGGTAGACATCGCCGAGGGTGACTGGAAGGCAGTGAGGAACGCCTTTGAGCGAATTCGGCACGAAGGCGTTGATGCGGCACTGCTCGATTCGAGCGGCAAAATCACATTTTCCCTGGCCGACTTTCCGCTGAACCCGCCACCTCCAATTCCCGCGCTAAACGAAGTTCTCAGCGGCAAGCCGACCGAGTTCATGGGTTTCAGCAGAAACTTGTATTGGTTTTGTCGAGTCGCACCGTTGGGCGAGAAGAATGGCCGGCCATCGGGTGTCTTGCTGGTCGCACAGGAGTGGAGTGATTTGCACGAAGACCTCCGCCGGCGCGTCGTCACCTCTGTGCTTGCGGGCGCGATCGCCGTGACGCTGATTGCGGTTCTGATACCGCTGGTAAGCCGACGCTATGTGTCGCAGCCGTTGGCCGAACTTTCGCGCAGGATCTCCGAGTTTTCCACGGAAACGGAGACGCGATCAGATGCCGGCGGCGACGAGGTCAAGCTCCTGACTGAAGAGTTCCAACGCCTCGACCAGCAGCTGGCGACGGCCCAGCTGCGGTTGCGAGACGAGAGTGAAAGAAAGCTGGAACTGGAACGCCGATTGCGGCACTCGGACAAGCTTGCCACGATCGGGACGCTTGCGTCGGGCCTGGCCCATGAGATCGGCACGCCGCTGAATGTAATTCGTGGACGAGCCGAGCACCTGCTGCATACCGACTCCAATTCGCCGAAGACTGCCGACGGGCTGGAGATAATCGTCAGCCAGATCGATCGGATAACAAAAATCGTACGCATGCTGCTCGATTTCAGCAGCCGCCGCGAGCTCGCACGGCATCCGCGCGACGTGCGAGAGATTATCGATGCCACGTTGAATTTGCTGCAGACCGAAGCCCAAAGACGACGCGTCCTCGTTATTGCGGAACTTCCCGCAGAGCCACTAATGGTGAAGTGTGAGGCTGGGCAACTCCAACAAGTCTTCATCAACCTTGCAATCAACGCGCTCGACGCAATGAATGAGGGCGGTGGAACTTTTCGAATCACTGTGGAGAAGGGCGGCAGACCCGGCCAGCCCCAATATCTCCGGCTGCTGTTCGAGGACAGCGGATCTGGAGTCGCCGACGGTGATCGCGAACGAATCTTCGATCCCTTCTTCACCACCAAGGAGCCCGGCAAAGGCACTGGCATGGGACTGGCGATCAGCCAGTCGATTATCCGGGAGCATGACGGCGCGATCGAGGTGGAGCGAGGGCCAACCGGCGCGCGCTTTGTGGTGACTCTCCCGCTGTTGTCGGAACGAGACGACGACTCTCTCGAACCACGATGCCTGGCGAAGTAAAAATGGCCGCCATCCTTATAGTGGATGATGACCGCGAGATGGTCAGCATGCTGCGTGACGTGCTCGAAGCGGCTGGCTATAGCACAGCGACGGCCTATTCGGGGACGGAAGCGCTCGCGGCGGTTGAGCGCGAAGAACCCGACCTGATGATCACCGACTTGAGGATGGCTGGAATGAACGGCTCTCAGCTGCAGAAGCAGGTGAAGCGGACCGCGCCGAGTCTTCCCGTCATTGTCATCACCGCCTTTGGTTCAATCGAGACCGCCGTCGAGTCGATGCGGCTTGGTGCTTTTGACTACATCACCAAGCCCTTCAGCAACGACGAGTTACTGCTGGTAGTTGCGCGAGCGCTCGAGGACAGCAAGCTCCGCCGGGAAGTGGTCAGGTTGCGCAGCGAGCTGGCCCATAGTTTCGGTCTGGACCATATTATCGCCCAAAGTCCCAAGATGCTTGCTCAGCTCGAGGTGTTGCGGCAGGTGGCGGATACGTCGGCCAACGTGCTCATCACCGGCGAAAGCGGGGTCGGCAAGGATCTCTTCGCTCGTGCCTTGCACTATCACAGCCAGGTGCGAAGCGGACCGTTCGTCGCCGTCAACTGTGCGGCTATTCCGGAGAATCTGCTCGAGAGCGAACTGTTCGGTCACGTCAAGGGAGCATTCACGGACGCTCGACAGAATAAAGCCGGCCTGTTCCAGGCCGCGAACCGCGGCACGCTCTTCCTCGACGAAATCGGCGAGCTGCCGGTTGCTCTGCAGCCGAAGCTGTTGCGCGTTATCGAAAACAAGCGCGTGCGCCCGGTCGGCGCCACCGAAGAGACTCCGGTGGAAGTCCGAATAGTGGCCGCCACCAATACCTCTCTTGACGACGCAATCGCCGCAGCAAGGTTCCGCGCCGACTTGTACTATCGAATCGCCACCGTGACGATTGCGATTCCACCATTGCGGGAACGAGCTGAAGACATTCCGCTGCTTATCAAGTATTTCGTCGCGCGAACCAGCAGCGAGTCCGGCCGGCGGATTCCCGAAATCTCCGACGAAGCGATGGACCGTCTGCTCCGCTATCCGTGGCCGGGGAATATTCGGGAACTACAAAACGCGATCCAGAGAGCGCTGATCCTGTGCCGTGACGATCGGGTCGAGCGCTCTGATTTGCCGCCGAAAGTTGCTGGTGAGTATCTGTCCACGGTGAATCTCGAAGCGGCGGTGGCGCGCGGCATGACTCTTGAGGAATTGGAGCACGAGTATATCGGCGCGATCCTGTCGTCGGTGGGGGGAAACAAAACCGAAGCAGCCACTCTGCTCGGCATCGATCGCAAGACGCTGTATCGAAAACTCGGAGCTTTAGACAGCGAATGATGGGATTGTGGGGCAAAATGCCCCGACAGCCGTAGCCTTCTTCCACGTCTGCATAACTACTCGAGATCGATCGGCGTCCCGCCGCGCATTCGTCCCCGCCTCTGAATTTCAAGACGAAGCTCCACCGCCAAGGTAGTTTCTTCTGACCGCCGGTTCGGAGCCGGGAGTACGTCTTCGCTGGCACCATCTCTGCTCTACCGTTCTCGCGTCGGGGTGATCCCAAGATGGCCAAAGGGAAGGAGCCGAGCCAAAGAATGAAACCGAATCCAGGCCGTCAAAATGGCGACGCCTTCGCAAATCCTTCGCGCGAGCCTCAGCCGACTGAATCTGCCTTCCGACTTGGTCAATGAACTGATCGAGCGCCACATAAGCGTCAGCTATGAGAAGGGCGCGTGGGCATTCTGTGAAGGAAATACCGACGGAATGGTCGCCTACATCATGAGTGGCTATGTGAACGTTTATTGCCCGGTAGGCGACGGGAATCGCACGCTGGTCAGAATGTCTGGACCGGGCGAGGTCATCGGCTATCCTGACTACGTCGACGAAAGAGGACGCACCGCGCGCCTGTTCGAAGCCCAGGCGGCGAGCAAATGCACGCTGGCGCTCTTTAGCCGCGATCACCTGGAGCGGTTGCTGGCCCGTCTTCCGATAGATCGATTGATCACGATCCTCACGGCACTGAATACTTTCTGGTCGAAGAATCTTTGGTTCTTTACTACCCTGTTGAGTCTTCCTCTTTTGGACCGGCTCACGATCGTCATGAGCGATTTGGCGAAGCGGGTCGGCGTAAGAGACTCGCTGGGGATAGTGCTGATTCCGGAGATCTACCATGACGATCTGGCCGAGATGATTGGTTGCTCACGGCCAATGATAAGCCGACTAATTGGCCAAATGGTCGAATCCGGACTGCTTGCGCGGCGAGGGAAGCAATACGTCCTGCTGAAGAAGTGGGACTTTGACAACAACAGTCGCACTCCTGAGAAGAGCCGCGACGCGCAGAAACCGGTTAGGCGACTGGACTCTGTCTCACAGGGAAGATCCTCAGCTTCGCGATACCAGCGCGCTCCGCAAATCGCTTTGTGAAGCGCAGCAAAGGCGACGATCTGCGGATACAGGAAGAGATTTGGACTCACGGCACAGGCTCGCCGTCAGGTCATTGAACGCTCCACGCAACCCTATTTGGCGATCAAGGAGTACGACGATGAGAGATGTCCCCAGAATCGCGGGCGACTTCGTCGAATCAGCGGATCCAGCCGAGCAGTATCGCACCCAAGGTTCCGCTTCCCATCAGTACCCAAAGAATAAATCCTTGGACTAGCGGCCGTCGGCCCACTGCATGAAGCGCACTTCGGCTCAGGCCTGAGCCGATGAGAAACAAAGTGAGAACCAAAGAACGTTGAGCTCCGATAAATAACACGTGCCCTAGCGGCTTCAGTGATGGAATCAAGGTCACAAATGCCGCTGCAGCCAGGAATCCCAATATGAACCATGGTCGTCGAGCTCTTTGTGCGTTGACCTCATTTTTCTTCGGATTCCAGACCATTCCGATAACCAGAGTCACTGGGACAATCCAGAGTGCTCGGGTCAGTTTGATCGTCGTCGCTATTTCAAGTGATTGAGCACCGTATTGCATCGCCGCGCCGACTACCGAACTCGTATCGTGGATCGCGATCGCGCTCCAAATGCCAAACTGACTTTGACTGAGACCGAAGTAATGGCCTATCCAGGGAAAGATGAAGAGCGCGACTGCGTTCAGGAAAAACACCGTCGCCAAGGCCACCGAAACTTCGTGATTCTTTGCCCGAATCGCGGGAGCTACCGCAGCGATCGCGCTCCCGCCGCATATGGCAGTGCCAACAGTCACTAGCAGCGAAGTATTTCGCGCGGTGCCTAGAGACCGGCCCAGGATAAGTCCGATCGTCATAGTAAGCGAGACGCCTACGACGGTGTACAAGAACCCTTGCATACCTGCGTGAGCCACCGCGCCCAGGTTCATTCCAGCGCCGAGTCCTACTACTGAGATCTGAAGCAACGGCGTTACGAAGCGACTGCTTTTGGCCGCGTAAGGGTTACTAAGCGTCAACGCAAATGCTATTCCCAGCATCAACGCCATCCCCGGAGAAACCAACGGCAAAAGAGTTGCGAGGGCCGCCAGTATAAAAGCGGCGCGTTTAGTTAAACTCGGCAAGTCCTCTACACCGAGATCCGTTTTTCGAAGTATTTCCACCGTGGCTTGCGACATGGTTATTCGCCCATAGTCCTAAGTTGAATTTGGAAAACCCGTGATCGTTGCCGAGCTCACTCTCTATAGAAGGGTTTGTCACCGCAGATCGTCACCCGATGGCCGTAACGGCGCAGGGGATAGTAGTCCCACAGCGCATGATGTTGCGTGGTTCGGTTATCCCAAAGTGCGACCGATCCGGCTTGCCATTTGAAGCGGCAGTGAAATCCCGGATTCTCGACGTGCCTGTACAGCATTTCGAGCAACGCATCGCTTTCTCCGCGCTTCAACTGCGGGATTTCGGTCGTGAACCCGCGATTGACATACAGCGCCTTACGCCCGGTTACGGGATGCGTGCGCACCACCGGATGCTCCGAGCGCGGGAACTTCAGCTCACGTCCTTCGCTTCCGTCGCGCTTGTAGTAACCGCCGTGGGCCTTGGCACTGTCATGGATCGCGGTTAATCCCGCGAGGAACCTCTTCATCGGGTCTGACAGCGCCTCGTATGCGGCGTACATGCTGGCGAACATGGTATCGCCGCCTCCATTTGCCGGCACCTCATGCATATACAGGATCGAGCCCATCGGCGGTTCGACGTCGCAGGACACGTCCGAATGCCAGCCCTCTCCTGCCACGACCTTTGAATTTTCGTCAGCTTTGATCACCAGGATCTCAGGATGTCCCGCGATTTCGCGAGGCGCATTCGGATGCACGTGCAGCCCGCCGAAGCGCCGGCCGAAATCCTTGTGCTGCTCGGGAGTCATCTTCTGATCGCGAAAAAAAATCACCAGGTTGTCCATGAGTGCGTCGTGGACTTCGTGAAACTGCAGCTCGCTGAGTCTCTCGCCCAGATCCACGCCAAAAATCTCCGCGCCGATGGTTGGAGTCAGCTTTCGCACTTCTATCGATTGATAGGCCATGTCCTTTCCTCCTGTGGCGCTGCCGCCATTTCAACTCTTAAGTTTCAGGGTCTTCGTGAGCTGAAACGTAACAAGCGGCGCTGACTATCGTTTGACATTACGGGACAGGATCTTTTACATCTGGAGACACCCGCAAAGAGCTTTGGCCATGCCGTATCTCACTCGCAGCGCAGCCCTGACCGACTACGTTGAAGTCGCGCGCGCCGTCGGGGTCGATCCGTATCGGATGCTCGACGAGGTCTCGCTCCCGCGAGCATGCCTGAGAAATCCGGACCTCAAGATTTCGGCAGGTGCCGTTGGACGGCTGCTGGAGGCCACGGCAAGGGTGGCGGGAATCGATGACTTTGGGTTGCGGCTTGCCGAGCGGCGCGTTCTGTCCAATCTGGGCCCAGTAGGGCTGATTGTTCGCGAACAACCAACGGTTCGTAAAGCCATTGAGGCGTTGATTCAGTACATGGGACTGCACAGCGAAGCTCAGTCGCCGCGGATGGAAGACGCCGGTGATATCGTAACCGTTATTGTCGGTTTGGTGATCCGCCGGCCGGCGCCCATGCGGCAGAGCATCGAGCTGTCGATGGGCGTGCTGTATCGAATCCTGCGTCTATTTCTCGGAGATGCATGGAAGCCGAAATTGATCTGCTTTACCCATCGCGCGCCGCGAAACCGCGACACTTATAGGCGGCTGTTCGGAATCGCTCATCTGCGGTTCAGCCACGACTTCAACGGCATCGTCTGCGCCGCGCGCGATCTGGACGCACCAATACAGGCGGCCGACCCGACGATGGCGCGTTACGTGCAGCAATACCTGGACTCGATCGCGGCACTCGCGGGCGCCACGATCAGCGATAAGGTGCGCGAGCTGATCTGGATGATGCTCTCATCGGGCAACTGCTCGATCGAGCGGGTGGCCAAGCACTTGGGCGTCGATCGCAGAACGGTGCACCGCCGTCTTGCTCGCGAGGGGACGAGCTTCTCAACGCTTCTGGACGCCGTTCGAACCGAAACGGTCACTCGCTTCATCGAGAATCGCGACCGACCGCTCTATGTCGTTGCGGAGATGTCGGGGTTCTCTGCCCAGAGCGCATTTTCGCGATGGTTCAGAAGCCGTTTCGGTAGCAACGTTTCGGCATGGCGAGAGGCCAACCTTCCAAGCAGCCGCAGGTTGTGATCACATCGGTGAGCGACGGGTCGCAACGTTTCGACCGAACACCTCGGCAGCGCCACTCATCGCGTCTAATCAGCGAGCATTCCACCATCCACCGGGATGGACGCACCAGTCATGTACGAGGCGTTTGCGGAGCCGACAAAGACGATCACGTGAGCGATCTCCTCCGGCGTCGCGAGACGCTTGACCGGCACAGTCGAGACGAGTGCGGTCTTATTTGCATCTGTATTAGTGAAGCGTGTGAGCATGCCCGTATCTGTGGTTCCCGGAGCCACTACGTTTACGCGCACGCCCGTACCCGCGACTTCCAGTGCGGCGGACTTAGTCATTCCTTCCACCGCATGTTTACTCCCGACGTAAACAGCCGCCCCTGGTGCGCCGACGCTTCCGTATGCCGATGAAACATTGACTATGCTTCCGCTGCCCTGCGGCAGCATCACGCGCAGTTCATGCTTCATACTCAATAAGACGCCCAGCACGTTGGTATCGAACGTGGCCCCATAGCTATCTGCGGTCTGCTCCGTTACGAGACCGCCCCGTCCCTCGGTCGCGGCATTGTTGACAGCAATATCCAGGCGGCCAAAGCGCGTGACTGTCTTATCGACCAGGTCTCTTAAATCGTCCTCATGGCGTACGTCGGCACGCCAATACTCCGCCTCAACGCCGATCTGGCGGAGTTCAGCAACTAATTTCTGGCCAACTTCGTCGCGTCGGCCGGCGACTACGATGCGCGCGCCCTCGCGCGCGAAAGCAATCGCTGTGGCTCGTCCAATGCCCGTGAGGGCGCCAGTGATCAAAACAACCGGTGTGTTCATTAGATACTCCTTCAACTAGTTACTTTGTTGTAAAACGATGTCGAGCGTTCCAGGTCGCTCACTGTCAGCGCGATATGACTGATGCTTCCGCGAGCCATCTTACTTGCCTCCCTATCGCGCTGTCTTGCCGCCGTCCGCGGCGAAAGTCGCACCGGTGCTGAAGGATGCCTTGTCGGATGCGAGAAACACGATCAACTCGGCAATCTCTTCGGGCTTGCCCATTCGTTGGAGCGGCACTCCCGACACCAAGCCGGCCTTCCGTTCGGGAGTCCCGGTAAAGCGGGTCAGCATCGCAGTGTCGATGGGTCCGGGAGCAACGACATTGACGCGCACACCGAACTCCGCTGCTTCGAGAGCTGCCGATCGCGTTAGGCCTTCGACGGCGTGCTTACTTGCCGCGTAGAGTGACGCGCCCGCAGCACCCAAGTGGCCATAGGTGGACGACACATTGACGATGCTGCCGTGACGCTCAGGAAGCATCACGCGCAGTTCGTGCTTCATGCTCAACAGTGTGCCGAGAACGTTGGTGTCGAAAGTCGCCGCGTAGCTCTCGGCGGTTTGCTCCGTCACCGGACCGGGCTTGCCTTCGGTTCCGGCGTTGTTGACCGCAACATCGAGACGACCAAAGCGAGCGACGGTCCTATCGACCAGCCTTCGCACGTCGTCTTCGTGGCGGACGTCGGTACGCCAATATTCGGCCTCCGCTCCCAAGGCGCGGAGTTCAGTGACCAATTCTTCGCCAGCTTCGTCACGTCGACCCGCGATAACGATGCGCGCACCGTCTTTCGCGAAGGCCAGGGCCGTGCTTCGCCCAATTCCCGTGAGGGCTCCAGTGATCAAAACGACTTGGCGGTTCATCTGACACTCCTTCGCTTTATTCTTTGTTGGGTGTTTCTCGTTCCCTGACGATCCATTCGCGTATGTACGCTGAGCAGTTCAGCAATTGGATGCCATCTGACTCGCAGCTGCCCAGAAACCGGACCGCGTCCGCATCCACGAGCGATACTTCTCCGAGTTCCAGCACGCTCGGCGCGCTCGCCCCGATTTGTCCTCTCAACTCAGCAAGATGCTCCGCTCGAATTCGACCAATCAATTTAAGAGTCGTGCCGTGCTCGCCAAAAAGTTTTTCAATCTTCAAGGTCATGGGTTCTTTCGTAAGTGCAAAGTGTGCGCCGTTCGAAAGTGTTGGAATAACTCGCAGTTGCCGAAAAACATGTTGCCGTGTTTTCGGCAATTGCCGACTTCTCGGCGAGAAATCTGTGATTCTGCTCCGCCGTTTCGGCGCGCTGTCAGGAATTCCAGCTCTCAATTGTTGAGCGCAGGGCAGTTAGCGAAGCGGGAGATTTGAATGAAAGGAAATTGTGCAGCGCGCTTTCGCGCAGCTTCACCGGGTCTTAAATCGCTGCTTGTCGATGCTCAGGCTGGCAATTCTTGCGTCAAGCGTCTGCCGCGGGACTCCCAGCTTTTTGGCTGCGCCGTTCGCGCCTGAGACTCGGCCCTGGCTTTCCGCCAGCGCCGCTTCGATCATTTGTCTCTCACGTTCGACGAGCGTGGAGACCAAGGGAACGTGCGGGCCCGATACTGGAGGTGATTCCTGTTTCAACCATGTTTCATCAACCGAGAACGTTTCCCCATCACAGAGGATAACGGCTCGCTCAATGACATTCTGCAGCTCGCGGATGTTTCCCGGCCAGTGGTATCCCTGAAACAGTGCGAACGTCTTGCTCGTTATATCCCTGAACTTCTTGCCGGCCTTTTGCGCATAGCGATCGACAAAGTATTCGACCAGTAGCGGGATGTCGTCCACTCGTTCCCGTAGGGACGGCAGATGGATTGGAAAAACATTAAGTCTGTAGAAGAGATCCTGACGGAACGTACCGGCATCGACCGCAGACTTCAGGTCGCGATTCGTTGCGACCAGCACGCGTACGTCGACGGCGAGCGGTTGGCTGCTCCCGACGCGTTCAAACTCTCGCTCCTGCAGCACACGGAGCAAGGCAATCTGCACCTCAATGGAAAGGTCGCCAATCTCATCGAGAAAAATTGTTCCACCGTCGGCCGCCTCAAAGCGTCCGATGCGCCTTTGCAGGGCCCCGGTGAAGGCGCCTTTCTCATGGCCAAAAAGCTCGGATGCAATCAGCGAAGGCGAAATAGCTCCACAGTTCACGCGGATGAATGCCCGCGCTGAACGATTCGATCGTTTGTGGACTGCACGAGCAATCAGTTCCTTTCCGGTTCCGGTTTCGCCCGAAATGAGCACGGTGGAATCAGTCGGGGCGACTTTCGCGACCTGCGCCAGCACCTGGCGTAGTGCCGATGAGGTGCCAACGATTTCTTCGAACATCGAGGAGCGGTCAATCTCTTCTCGCAATGCGACGTTTTCGTTTCTGGTCCGCTCTTCTGCCCGTTTGCGATCTTCGACGTCGGTTCCTGTCCCGTACCACCGCACCGGGCGTCCCTTTTCGTCGTGGAACGGGTTGAAACGGATAAGGAACCAGCGATATTGGCCGTCCTTTCGGCGCACGCGTTTTTCGATCTCAAACGGAACGCCCCGCGAGACCGCCGCCATGTGTTCCTCGCGCACCTTCTCAATGTCTTCTGGATGAAAAATCCGCTCGGGAAAGTTCGAAGTGGTCACGTCTTCGACGGTGAGGCCGGTGTAGTCGAGCACTGCCTGGTTTGCATAGAGAGGGGTAACCTTCGAATCGTGGACAAAAATCAGTTGCGGGATAGCATCGGTTATCCGGCGAAGCTCGCGCTCATCCTGCCGCAATTTCTCTTCGGCACGTTTGCGGTCTTCAATGTCGGTGCTGCTGCCATACCAGTAGATGATCGTGCCCGTCTCGTCGCGAAAGGGAACCGCGCGGATGAGAAACCATCGATATTCCCCATCGAAACGCCGCAGACGCGCTTCCATCTCACCCGGCGCCCCAGAAGCGACGATTGACTGAAACTCGTTAAGGAGCCGCTCGAGGTCTTCGGGATGATATGCAACTTTCCAACCCCAATCCCGCTCAGCTCCCTCGGGCAGGCCTGTATAGTCGTGCCATCGCTGGTTATGGAATTCATTGGAACCATCCGGCAGAGTGCACCACACAAGCGCGGGGATCGTGTCGACCATCACCCGGAATTTGTCTTCGGAGCTCTTCATTTGGGGACAGCTCTTCTTAAGTTCTCTATCGCATGACGCCGTTCGAACATACCCGCGCGCTTGCAGGCGAGGGAAGATTCCGCACCGGTCCTTTGTCGCGCCACACGCCCTTCGCCGCGCATGAGGTCTATGTCTCCCGCTGCGTCCGCACTAGAATCATCGGTGGGTCGTGGTGCATCTAAATGCAAATACTTGAGAATCGAGTCGCGATAGTCACCGGTGGGACTGGCGCGCTGGGCCGCGCGGTCGTCGAGAATTTCCTGATCGCGGGCGCGAAAGCCGCAGTTCCATACGTCGTGGACGCGGAGGTGCCTTTACTGCAAAAGCAACTCGGCGATCGTTTCCCGGCGTCGGAGATTTTTCTGAAGAGAGCGGACGTTACCGACGAGGCGCAGACCGCGAAGTTCGTCGCGGACGTCGCGTCGAAGTGGGACAAGATCGATATTCTGGTGAATCTCGTCGGCGGATTCTGGGGCGGCAAACCGATCGCCGAAACCACGCTCGCGGAATGGCAGGCGATGTTCGATCTCAACGTGAAGCCGACTTTCCTCTGCTGCCGCGCTGTCGTGCCGATAATGCAGCGCAACAAGTGGGGGCGTATCGTGTCGGTCGCGTCGCGCAGCGGTTTGCAAGGGGCCGGCGACTACGCGGCTTACGCCGTCGCGAAGGGCGCGATCGCGACTTTCACCGCGTCGCTCGCGCAGGAAGTGCTCGACGACGGCGTAATGGTCAACGCGATCGCGCCGAGCACAATCGACACGGAAGCGAATCGCGTCGCAATGCCGAAGGCGAAGCACCAAAATTGGGTGAAGCCGGCGGATATAGCGAGAACGATCGCTTACCTATGCTCGGACGATTGCCGCGTCACCTCAGGCGCAGTCGTCCCAGTGTACGGACGCGCCTGAGCGCGCGCGCAAGTCCGCTCTGCGCGGCCGCGGCATGGATTCCAACGGTAACTGCAACGGCGGTCCGCCGACCGACGCGGCGGTCATGACCTCGAGCGCCAAAGCCGGGCAGCACGTGCATATCTACGTGCAGCACCACGGGGTGTCGGACGACCGCACCGATACCAAATTCACCGCACTGGAGGGCCGCGGGTTGCCGGCGAACTGAGCCGACGCGGCGAAAGTCTAAAAGGACATGGACTCCACTTACCCTAAGCCAGACCGATCGGATTTCAAGCCCCATTTGTCGAAGACTCCCGAAAACGAGATCCTGGACTTGGGTTGGCAAGAGGGCGTTTTGACCGACGGGCGGCCCTTCAAGGGCGAATTTTGGTGTCAGGATCAGATTTCAATGATCACGTTCTTTTTTTCGACAGTTGGTCTGGAGAACATCTCCAAAGAAGAGATGGAGCGACTTTTGGAAGCGGAGGATTTGATCAAATTCAAGCCGGGCCGTCGCTCCGTGCGCGTGGAAAAGTTCAAGGACGCCTCCGCGAACGAAATGTATTCGGTCAACGTGATGGTTGGTGACGACGAGGAAACGCTGGTGGAAGGCGGGCGCCCCATGAATGGATATCGTCGAGATTGAACCTCAAAACGTGTCTGTGGCGAATGTACTCCAGTGTTCGGCTAACTCTTCGCCGACGAGTTCTGCTGGACCATCATCGCAGTAAGCTGCCGTGCCATCCGCATGAAGTCATGTGGATACGGCAGATACGGTTCGCTGGCCTCGTCTATCCGCTCAACGGTTTCGTTGGGTAGCACCACGTCGAGCGCAGCCAGGTTATCCTTCAGTTGTCGTTCGGACTTCGGCCCAATGATCGGCGAGACGATACCCGGACGCGCCAGGTTCCAAGCGAGTGCCAGTGCGATCGGCGAAACCTCGAGCTTGGCGGCTTCCTCAAGCACCAACGAAACGATGGCATGATTGCGCTCGTTGAGCGCGCGCGTGCGCCAAATGCGCTGAAACGGTCCTGGAGCGGCGAATCGCGTGCCCTGCTGCGGTTCTTCGCCGGCCCTGTACTTGCCGGTGAGCATGCCGCCAGCCAGCGGACTCCACGGAATCACGCCCAGTCCGAACTTCCGGCAGGCGGGCAGGATCTCGACCTCGATGTCGCGGCTCAGAATGCTGTACTGCGGCTGCATGCTCACCAGCGGCTCCCAACCATTCGCAGCGATGATCGAGCAGGCTTCGACGATTTGCGACGCGGTCCAGTTTGACACGCCGATGTAACGCACCTTCCCCTGGCGGACCAGATCGTTGAGCGTGCTGAGTGTTTCCTCGACCGGCGTGGCGTCGTCGTATCGATGCATCTGATAGAGATCGATGTAATCGGTGTCGAGTCTGCGCAGACTGTCCTCGCATGCCTTCATGACGTGCTTGCGACTTGATCCTGAATCAAACGCACCTGGTCCAAGCGGTGACGACGCCTTGGTTGCGATGACGACGGCATCGCGCCGGTTCTTCACCGCCTTGCCGACGATGGTTTCCGATTTTGTGCCAGAGTACACGTTCGCGGTGTCGATGAAGTTGTGTCCGGCGTTAAGGTACGCATCGATTATCGCAATTGACGCCTTCTCGTCGCAGCCAAACTGCTCGTTGCCGAAGTTCATAGCGCCCAGGCACAGCGGTGACACGCGTAGTCCTGACCGACCCAGATTCCTCAAACCCGTTGATGCCATTTTGCAATTCCTCCGATGAGCGTCATTTTAGATCGACGGCACTGTATTAGAAGCTCCGAACGCGCCAAAGTCCAACTCGAAACCAATCAGTCAATTCAGACAATCGCGCGGCGGGTGGTGTGACGAATTATTGATCAGCAAATCGCCCCAGAGAGGATCTCCCTGTCCGTAGTCAAAACTCAAAACACGAATATATTGATGATGGAGCCCGCTGATAATAATTTTAGATAAGAGCGCAGGATTACGTAATTTTTCAAATTTGCGTGTCAACGGATGGCCTCGACGAGCCTGATCCCCGATACTCCCGCTGGAAGCCAAGTGCGATGGTATCTAGAGACCCTCGCCACCGCGGGCAGGAACACATCCGCTGCTGACTTGGAACGCTTCAGCGCATCCGCATCGATCCGCACTCCATTTCCCGGCCAAGGCGAGGATTGGACAGAGGGATGGCGCCGCGCTTCGGCGGCAATCGGCTCCTTCACACCAACGGCTATCGAGCAGAACGGAGACTTCTCCGTCACTGTCAGAGCTGATGGCGTCAACAACGCCAGAAGGTTCAGCTTCCGTTGTGATGTAGAGGAGCATGCCCCGCATCGGATCAAGATGCTCGAATATCAGCGCCTGCTCGACGTCGATGTGACCGTCCGCGAGGCCAGCGAAGCCGATGCCGCCGCTCTTTCCGATCTGGAGCGCCGCTGCCCGATCGTCATGGGCGACACGTCGATGACGATCGATCGCGGGACGGACTACTTTGCCTTCACACGCCTGATGGAGGAGGCACTCGTCTCAATCGCTCTGGTCGGAGGAAAGGTTGCCGGCGTGAACTGTGGGTGCTACCACGACATTCGTGTCGGCGGGAAAGTCTACCGAACGCTTACCGCGCTCCACTTGCGCATCGATCCCCAGTACCAGAAGAAGGGTTTATGGGGAGCCGTCAGTTCCCTATTCCGGCAGAAACACCCCGAGGTGGTTCACAGCAACGCGTTTATTTCTGTTGAGAACAAGGCGATGCAGGCTGGAATCGCCAATGCCCCGAACAAATGGACCGTCAAGTCGACGCGGCTTCAGCTCTCATGCGCATCATCGCTTGCGGGTCCATCGTACGGACGGCGCGCAACACCGGCTGATGCACCGAGAATCGTCGAGATCCTTAACGCCTGCCACGGCGGCGAGGAGATGTACGTTCCCTACTCGGTGGAGTCGTTCACCGCTCGTGTCGAACGAGCCCCGGAGTTCTACTCGTGGGACCGACTCCTGATGACGGACCATGCAGTCGTAGGCGTGTGGCCCGCCGGTGAGAAGATCAGATTCGTCACAGATTCGAAAACCGGCCGCGTCGAGTCACGCCGCGGCCTGGTCGTCGATTACGGGTTCATCGCCGGCGCCGAACGGGACTTGGAGTCGTTGCTGCGGGCATGGTGTGCGCAGCTCAAGGAGCAAGGACTCGACACGCTGACCATTTTCACTTCCGACGCGTCTCCCGGACGCGGTCTCCTCAGCTCTCTGGCCGACGCCTCGGAATCCTACATCGTCTGGACGCCCGGCATCGCCGAACCACCCTCCGCCGCCACTTATGGCGTTTACGTTGATTCGATTTACTTCTAGCCGGTAGGTCATTCGCACTGAAATTCGCGAATGCGTTAACGACGACCATAGCCGATCCGCTCATAGTGTTGGACGTGAGCTCGCCCTATCAGCCAGAATGAGCGCGAAAGGAAAACACGTTGACCAAGGTGACCTGAAATGACAGACATTGTGAAAATAGCGGACGTGGGCCACGTTAGGACCATCACGCTCAATCGGCCGGAGAAGAAAAATGCGCTTAGCGACGCCCTTGCGTGGGGTGTGATTGCTGCCGTCGAGGATGCGGCGCGAACCGATGACGTGTGGGTTGTCGCCCTTACCGGCAGTGGCGATGCTTTCTGCTCAGGACTGGATTTGTCCGGCAGCGAACGCTCGTCGCCGCTCTCGAGGCAGTCTGCTCAGCTTGATGACATCTCCTGGGTCGGAAATTTTCTTCTGGCGATCCGAAAACGGTGCGACAAACCGGTCGTCGGAGGCATCAATGGGGTCGCCGTGGGGGCCGGCCTCGGTCTCGCCATGGCGACCGACGTCCGCCTGATCAGCCGCAGCGCAAAGCTCATGGCTGGCTATACGAGAATCGGCGGTTCACCCGACGGCGGCCTCACCATCACGCTGCCGCAAGCCATGGGTTATGAGCAGGCGATGCGCTTTATGATGGAGAACCGCACGGTGCTGGGCGAGGAGGCGGTCGCGCTCGGCATGGCCGGGGAAGTCGTCGACGACGCGCAATTCGCAGATCGACTGGCCAGTTATTGCGAAGAACTTTGCCATTGGTCGCCTATCACTTTGCGGCTTCTAAAACGCGGCATGGTGAAATCTCTCGAGACCAGCGACATGGAGCAGCAGCTCCGCTACGAGCTGTCCAATATTCGCATCGCCTTCAGTAGCGAGGACGCCCAGGAAGCCCGCAAAGCCTTCTTCGAGAAACGGCAACCCGTCTTCAAGGGAAAATAGCGGAGAAAACCAGGACCGGACGTGCAGTTGTTTCGATAAAGCGGGGTGCGCTCTCAAGCCCGGACTAAGAAGTACCAGGGTCCCGAGTGTCGTTGGTTTACGGGCGTACGATCCTGTATAGAGGTCCGAGCAAGCCCAGAACCGAAGCAGCCTGTGCGGGGTTCGTCCCTTGGCGATCGCAAAATTGGACGACGCGGCGGTATCACCGACCGAGCACTCGACGACCCTTTCGCCATATCGCAGCCAAATATTCGACACGGATCTTAAGAACCTGGCACGTATCGCAACCGTCGCGATCATTTACTTCGGTGCCGGGAAGCTTGGACTCTATTTCGCGTCCTTCAACGCGAGCTCGTCGTCGGTTTGGCCTGCGACCGGAATCGCATTTGCAGCGTTGCTGCTCCTGGGACTTCGAATCTGGCCCGCGATTCTTCTCGGAGCCTTCTTAGTCAACCTGACTAGTTTGGGGGCGGTATTCACCTCGCTGGGCATGGCGACCGGCAATACTCTGGAAGCTGTCGCCGCTGTGTACCTGACGGTGCGTTACGCAAACGGTCGCAGGTTATTCGAGCATGCTCAGGATTTCTTCAAGTTCGTTGGGTTCAGCATGCTGGCGGCGGCGATCAGCGCAACCTTCGGACTCACGAGTCTTGCGCTTGGCGGACTAGCGCCCGTAAGCGAATTCGCTCGGATCTGGATGACGTGGTGGCTCGGTGACGTAGGCGGATTTCTGCTGTTCGCTCCGCTTCCGATCCTGTGGATCGAGTCTCCCAGGCTGGTCGGCGATCGTCGACGGGTGCTGGAAACGTCGATTATGCTGATTGCGATAGCTCTGATCGGAGTGCTGGTGTTTGGAGGCGCTCTTCCTGGAATCGAAAACTATCCCGTTGGTTTTATCTGCATTCCGATCCTGGTGTGGTCCGCGTTGAGGTTCGGACAATGCGAAGCGGCAACCGCGATATTCGTTCTGGCCGTTTCGGCAGACTGGGGACTGATGCACGGCCTTGGCCCGTGGGCGCGATTTCACAATCCGATTGCGTCATTTATCATCCCGCAGGCGTTCTTGATGACGTTGGCCGCTATGACGTTGGTGTTGGCCGCTGTGGTGGGGGAGCGCAAACGCGCCGTGGCGGATGCGAACGAGGCTCGCAATCAGGCCGAGTCAGCGAATCGCGCGAAAGATCAGTTTCTCGCAATGTTGGGACATGAGCTGCGCAATCCGATTGCCGCACTATCCAGCGCAGTCCGCGTGGTCGAACGGGGAGACATGCGATCGCTGCAGGCCACGCCGCTTCTGGAGATCATGGTGCGGCAAAGCGGACACTTGGCGCGGATGGTCGACGACCTTCTTGATGTCGAACGTCTCACAGTGGGCAGGATCGCGCTCAATCGCCAACCGATGAATCTTGGCGAATGCGCCCGCCATTGCGTTACTGCACTTCGTTTGCGCGAGGAATATGCAGATCGCAGCATCGAGCTCTCTATCGAAGATGCCTGGATCGACGGCGATCCGGATCGCATCGCGCAAATGATAACCAACCTGCTCTCCAACGCATGTAAGTACACTCGTCCGGATGGCAAGATCGAGCTGAGCGTAGGGTCCGAAAGTGATCGAGCAGTCATCCGCGTCGAAGATGACGGAGAGGGAATTCCCGCTAAATTGTTGCCGCATGTTTTCGAGCTCTTCGTTCAAGGTGACCGATCACCTGATCGCCGTGCCGGAGGACTGGGACTTGGGCTGACTCTCGTCCGCCAGCTAGCCGAACTACACGGAGGGACGGTCGAGGCGCACAGTAACGGACTCGGGCGGGGTAGCATGTTTGCGGTACTGGTTCCGCGGATCGAGATGGTCCCAAAAACCGGGGCGAATCGAACTGAGCCAACGCATTTTGAGCTGAGTCGGCGGATTCTCATAGTCGAGGACAATGCTGACGCGAGGGAGGCGCTACGTGAAGCGCTCGAGATGGCGGGACACGAAGTCTTCGAAGCTGATTCTGGAACGAGCGGGGTCGAATCCGCGTTGGCGAAGCGTCCCGAAGTGGGACTCATCGATATCGGCTTGCCGGGGTTCGATGGATACGAAGTAGCCCGACGGATCCGTTCAGTATCCGAGGTTCAGGGGATGATGCTGATCGCGTTGACCGGCTATGGTTTGCCCGAAGATCGACGGAGAGCTGAGGAAGCGGGGTTCGATGCGCACTTAGTGAAGCCGCTCGACTTTGAGGAGCTGACTAAATTGCTGACAGCATTCGATGGAACCGACCTTAAGAAGCCAGTTGCTCTTTAGAACGCCTGACTGCGGCTCGTTCGAACACGAGCACGTCCGTCAGTACGAGGCGACCGGAAAGTAGCGGTGAAGATTGAGGTGCCGCGGAACGCCGAATGCGATTGAGCTGGCGGCTTCCTGATTTCGTCATTGCAGGGTGCGATACTCCAATTTTCTTCGACCCGCCGGCACCTGCTCAATTCGCCGACATATCATGCGCTCCCGGTTCAGCCGCGAACGGCTTTGGCGAAGGCTTCAAGCTCGCGCGGGATATCGGGTCCGGCGGGCTGGTACGCGATTTCGGTCGCACCCTGCGCTTCGAGCGCTGCGACGCGGTCGCGCCATCCTGCGCGATTGAGCGCGAGTCCCTGCTGCGCCAGGAGAGTCCCGGTGACGAAGCGGCGATCGCGCTCGTTGACCGCAATCAGATGCTGATCGTGCAGTGCGAGATGGCGCACGCGCTTGGGTACTGCGTCATAGGCTGCGATCCAGGCTTCGGCGTTGGGAATTCGGTCCGTTTCGCCCCGCTCGAGGGCGGCGTGGAAGGCGACCGCCGCGCCGTGGCCCGCAGCCGCGATGGCGCGCGCCGAACCGGCATCTTCGCCCTCATCGAGTACCGTGCCCAACGTCAGAACGACGCACGTCTTGAATCCCCCAATCGGAACCATCGCGGCTAAAACGCCGTCGCCCAATTCGTGCGCCACCGCGATTCCTTTCGGACCCGCCGCTGCGATCACGAACGGAACTTCGATTGGTCGCGGGGAGCCGTAGCCGGCTGGATGCATCATCTGCATCACGCCGCCCTCCCATTCAACCTGCTCGCCGCGTAGCAATCCCTTCAAAGCCTTGACGTACTCGCGGACGTTCGACCATTTCATTGGCCGCTGTCCAAGCGTTAGCCGACCCGTGAAGCCTGATCCAATTCCGATCGCGACGCGCTTCGCTCCGGCGATCGAAACCAGGGTGGCGATCGCCGCAGCATTGGCCATCGGATGACGCAAGGTCGGCACGAGGACACCGGGGCCCAGAACAATCCGCGAGGTTTTTTCCGCCGCTCGACAGAGTTGCACCCAGACATCTGGATAAAGCGCCGGCGAATCGTAGAACCACGCTCGCGCGTAGCCCAGACTTTCGGCCACGCGGGCATGTTCGTGAGACTGGTTCGAGGTTGCAAAAGCGCAGGCCAATTCGATCGCCATCTTATCGGGAATTTCCTTTTCGATTTTCGAACTTCAACTCCGTGCATAGACCGAACGGCTTTCCTTAACAAGGGTTTAGCGGCGCCTAGTTCTGCTCGGGACGATCCCGCCGCGAAGAATCCCGATCCTTCCACGAAGGTTCGTTCGGGCTTTCGTTTCTGCCCACAATTTGCTAGCAGCATTTTGGGGGAGTCGAAGGGGAGCAAATGAAATCATTCGTGAGCGGGGCAATAGGTCTATGCCTCCTTCTATGCGTCGGCTGCAGCTCGCAGGACGCGTCGGACCCGAGCTATGGCGCCATGTTCAAGCAGACGACGCGCGATCGCGTCAGCGGCAACGAGTTCTGGGGCTCCCGCACCGAAAAAGATTGCACGGGCGGCGGAGTGTGGGAGGTATGCACTCCAGTAGGTCAGAACGGTCCCCCTGAATGAGGTTTATTCGCGTGCGCTCGAGACCGGCCGTATTCGTTGTCATGGCGATCTGCTGTTGCACGCTCGCCGGATGTCTTGCGTGGAGTGAGGATCAGAACGGCAACCTGAAATCCGTCGGGCTGCCCGGAATACCGGTCTGGCAAGCCAAGAAGCCCGGACCGCCGCAGGGTGCTACCGATACCGGCCTCACGCCCGATCAGGCATCGCAGGTCAGCGGACCCGTGCTCGTAGTGCCGCCCGATCAACCCGATCAGGTCGCGCACTACCACTATTACCCGACCGGTCAGAACAACTGTCAGCAGGATCTCGCGAAGCTGCAGGCCGACAAGGCCGCCAGCAACTCCAGCGGCGCCTCGCCGTATTGCACCGAAACTCCGCCTACACCTACGTCAAAGGGAACGGCCTTCGTCTTCTGATGACAACTTACCTCGAGCGCGTTGCGCGAAAGTCGTACTAGGTGCTGAAACCACCGCAAGCCGCTCGCCTGCTCGCGATCGATCGCGACGCGCGCGGGACGCGGCTGCTGCTCCTCAAGCGCGATGAAGCGGCAGTCGGCAGCGCGGAAGGCTCGGCGCTACAAGTCGGCGATGCGAACGTCGCCGATCGTCATGCGCTCATCAGACACGCGCGCGGCCGTTACTACGTCGTCGATCTCAAATCTGCTGCCGGCACCTTCGTCAACGGAAACCGCATTCGCCGAAAGCAGGAACTCAAGCATGGCGACATTCTCCGCTTCGGCGGCGCGGCTCCGTACCGATTCATCGATCCCGACGCGCTGAAGCGCCGGCGCTGGCGGCGAAACCTGCGCGCCAGCGCGGTTGTCGCGGTACTCATCGCAGTCGCAGCGGTGGATCATTTCGAGAAATGGAACCTGTTTTCGCTCGCGACGCTTGACCAGATCGCGCGAGTGAACTCACCTGCTGCGCCGAGGCCTGCCGCGCCGCCCGTGACCAAAGTGGCGAGCGCGCCAGCTCCGGCCGCCGGCTCCATCTGCCGTCGCGACAGCCATACCGGGACCGGCCGAGTATGCGGCCAACGTTGCACCTACTGCCGCGCCGTCGGCAGCGCCGAAGTCACTCGCGCCGGTATCGACCTCCGTCAAGTCCTCGTTGCCGTCGATGGGGTGGCTGCAACGGATCAATTTCTATCGGCAAGGTCTGGGACTCAGGCCGATTCGCGATGATCGCGAGTCGAGCTCAGCCGCCGCCGCGCACGCGCGCTACCTGCTGCTCAATCTCCGCGAAGAGATCCGCGGCCTCAAGCCGATGAGCCCCGACGCGTATCAGGAGAAGCCCGGCCGAAGCGGTTACACCGCCAGAGGCGCCGCCGCCGCGAAGACCCTCCAGCTCGCCTGGGGTTGCAGCGTGTACGACGCCGGCCGGCAGATCGATCGCTGGATCGAGGGACCCTTTCACCGCCTCACCGTCTTCGATCCTCAGCTGGCCGAGGCCGGTTACGGCGAAGCCGAGAGCGACGGATGCTGGGTCGCCGCGCTGCGATTGTCGCCGCCGCCCGAGGACACGCGGCCCTATCCTCGTGCGATAGCATTTCCGCCCGCCGGTGCGGCCGTGGCGTTGGATTGGCTGGGACTCGAGGCGCCCGATCCGCTTGCGAGCTGCCCCGGCTACGCGCGGCCGGTCGGACTTCCTATCACGCTGCAAATCGGGCGGGACGCGGACGCGAAACTCTCCGCGCATTCGCTGACGCAAGACGGCAAGCCGATCGAAAGCTGCGCCTTCGACGCGCCGAGCTATCGCAATCCCGACCCGACCGCGCACGAATACGGCCAACTAAGTCTGCGCGACGCCGGTGCGGTGGTAATCGTTCCGCGCGCGCAGCTTCAGCCCGGCTCGCGTTACGCGGTCTCGGTTGCCGCGAACGGAAACACCTACGCATGGAGCTTCAAGGTCGCCGAGTCAGCCACGACCTTTGTCCCGATCGCTCCTTTCCCGACACCAGCGCCGATCGCGATCCAGACGCCGGCCCCGATCGCAATCGCGACGCCGGCGCCGATCGCGCTCGCTGCAGTCGAGCCCCCGCGTCCATCCGCGCGGCTCCGCAAATCAACACCCGCGCCGCCCGCATCTCCGATAGCGCTCGAGACTCCCGCGATCGTCGCGCCGCCGCCGCCCGCGGCGGTTTCGGCTCCGGCAACTCTCGGCTCCGGCGCAAACTGGCTCGCGACGCTCAACCTCTATCGCGCGCTCCTCAAGCTCCCGCCGCTGGAAGAGGATCCTGCCCTCAGTCATGGATGTCACGATCATGCGAAGTACATGGTGACGAACTATACGAAGCTGATCCTTGCCGGCTTCAATCCCGGCAGTCTGATGCATAACGAGGAAGAATCGAAACTGGACTACACTCCGGACGGGATGAGGGCCGCACGCAACAGCGACGTGATGTTCGACCCGACCCAGAATCTCACCGATGAGCAGCGGATGACCAGGGCAATCCAGCGCTGGATGGCCGGGCCGTTTCATCGGTCGTCGATGGTGAATCCGGACCTGCGGCAGGTCGGTTTCGGCGATTACTGCGGTGACAGACTCTGCGCCGCTGCCCTCGATTGGCGCGACGATCTGGAGCCGGCGCTCCCCGGCGGTCACCCCTACCCAACGCCGATTGAAGTTCCTCCCGACGGCGCGACCGTCAGGCCCGGCGGATATGGCGGCGAATGGCCGAGTCCCACCGCGCCCTGCATCGGCTATCCGAACAACGCGGCGGCTATCACGATTCAACTCGGCATCAACATGCAGGCCGCGCTCAGCGACGCATCGCTGACTCAGACCACGGGCGCGGCGGCAGGCACCAAAGTCGGAACCTGCGCCTATGACTTCAGGAAATACACCAATCCCGATCCTGGAACGCAGGCGCATGGCCGCGAAGTGCTGCGCGGATTCGCCGAAGTAGTAATGATGGTTCGCGACCCGCTCGTCGGCGGCGAGTCCTATCGCGTCGACATGACCGTCAACGGCAACCCCTACACGTGGAGCTTCACCGTACTCAAGTGAGTAATGGACCGGCTACCGTTGGATTCCGCCGTCAACACGCGCCCTGGATTCACCTGGCTGTGATCGCCATGCAGCGCCTCGCCTTTCACCGAACCCTTCCGGCCATCATCTTAATATTCGCGATTCAATCCTGCGTGAACGTTGGCCCCGGCCCGGCGCCACCGGCGAACCCGCCGTTCGACACGTACAATTCCTGCATTCAAAAGGACAAAAATATTCTCCTGGCTGCCGCATTGGGAGGTGAAGCCACCGATGCGAGCCGGCAGGAATGCTTCAGACAAACCATTCAGACGAACCATCTATCCTTGCCGGCTGGCACTACGCCCGAGCAGGCGTACTCCAAGTACAAGGCCTGCATGACGGAAAACGCGCCGCTAGCCGTCACAGTGGGGCCGTTCGTGCTGAACGGCAACAAGCAGGATACCGCCCGCCAAAACTGTTTCACGAGCGCGCTACAATAGACCGCAGCGTTCGATACGCGTGGCGTCGTGGTTGCAGCTCTAAACGCGCTCGATCAAGGTGCCCGTGCCCAGACCGCCGCCGCAGCACATCGTAATGATCGCGCGCTTACCGGCGATACGCTCCAGCTCGTTGAGCGCCTTGGTCACCAGCCCACATCCGGTCGCTCCGAGCGGGTGCCCGAGTGCGATCGCGCCGCCGTTCGGATTTACCCGCTTCATGTCGGCTTCCAGCGTTTTCGCCCAGCTCAGCACCACCGAGGCGAACGCCTCGTTGATCTCAACCACGTCGATATCGGCGATGTTGAGACCCGCCCTCTTGAGCACCTTGCGCGTAGCCGGAATCGGCCCTTCGAGCATCAGCACCGGATCGCATCCGACCAGGCACGTCTCGACCACTCGTGCGCGCGGGCGGCAGCCCAGTTCACGCGCTTTCTCCGCCGTCATCAGCAACACGGCAGCCGCGCCATCCGCCACCTGCGAGGATGTACCTGCGGTGTGGATTCCGTCAGGACGGGCAACCGGCTTAAGCGCGGCGAGCGCCTCGCGGCTGGTCTGCCGCGGGACCTCGTCGCGCGTCACGATACGCGTCTCGCTGGTACGCTCTCCGCCCTCCTGGATGACCGGAACTTCGACGGGGACGAGCTGAGAATCGAATCGCCCCTCGGAAATCGCACGCGCCGCACGAAGCTGTGATTCGAGGCCGAAGCCGTCGGTGTCATCGCGCGTAATCCCGTACTTGGTGGCGATTCGCTCGGCGCCCTCAAACTGGCTGGTGAACTCGAAGTGCTCGCGATATTTGCGAGTGATCGGCTTGCCCATGCCCGCCTGCACTCCCGCGATCGCGTCCGAGCCGATCGGTAACAGGCTCATGTTCTCGACGCCGCACGCCAGCACGATATCCTCCGCGCCCGACGAGATCATGTTCGCGGCCAGGTTTACGGCAAACTGGCTGGAGCCGCACTGCGAATCGACCGTCGAGCATGCGACGTCGGGTGAGAGGCCGCCGGTGAGCCACGCGGTCCGGGTCACGTTGAACGCCTGCGCGCCGACCTTGTTGATGCATCCGCCGATCACCTGGCCAACCGCAGCGGATGGGACCTTCGCGCGCTTCAGGAGCTCGACCATCACCTGGGCGAGCATTTCGGTGGGATGCGCACTCGACAGAGCGCCTTTCTTTTTGCCAATGGGCGACCGGCCTGCTTCTACAATCACGACTTCTCGCATGACTTTCCTCCGTTACACCGAGCCGAAGCCCGGTCTCGAATCTTCAGTATCGATGAACGTCCCAGACTAGCGCAGATTTAACAGGCTTGTGAATTAACGTGATGTGTCCGGCTAAGAGATTCTCTGGCCGGTACTTGCGGCGATAATTCGTGCGCGAGTTATAGGGAGGTCGCGAATTCTGAGATCGAGCGCGCGTGCGACCGCATTTGCGACCGCCGCACCCGCGGGCCCCAACGACGCTTCGCCGACTCCCAACGGCGGATGGTCGAGCGACTCGACCAGCGTGACCTCGATTTCCGGGATCTCGTTGAACCCGATGATCGGATAGTTCTTCCACGAGTTGGTGGTGACGCGAGCGTGATCGAATTCGACCTGCTCTTTCAGCGTCCAGCTGATCGCCTGAACGATTCCGCCTTCGATCTGGTTCCTCACGCCGTCGGGATTTATGACGAGACCAGCGTCAACTGCAGACCAAACTCGTCGCACGCGAATTTCGTCATCGACCTCGACCTGGGCGATCACGGCGACGTATGCGGCCGTGTTCTTGTATCGAGCGAAGCCGATGCCGCAGGCGCTGCCCGTACCACGTTCGGCACCGCCATTCCATCCGGCCATGCTCGCAGCAGTCTCAAGGACTTTGCGTGCGCGCGTATCGCGGAGATTTCGCAAACGGAACTCAAGTGGATCGATATTGGCGGCGTCAGCCAATTCGTCCATGAATGACTCGCTGGCTGTCACGTTTGCGTAACCGCCCAGCGTCCGCAGCGCGGAGGTGCGAAACGGCAGTCCGGGAATGCTGTGGAGGACGATCTTACGATGCGCGATTTCATAAGATGGGTCGGAATTGCGGGCGCCGCCGGCAAAGACGCGCATATCTTCGTGCAGCTCGGGAAATGGAATGGGCGTTTCGAGATAAGCCGCGCCGAGCAGGTTGACTGCCCAATGGCTCGGTCGGCGCCCGTGAGGTGCGCTCCAGATTTCAGTTGACCAGTCGGCGATCTTGCCGTCAGGGGTCACGGCACCATCGATCTTCACGACCATCGGCGAGCCGAACGGTGCCCATGAGAGTTCGTCTTCGCGGGTCCATAGGACGCGGACCGGACGCGGCGATGCGTCCATCGCGAGCAGCGCGGCGTCGAATGCCGCATCGTCGGCCGCGTTGTGCCCGTAGCATCCGGCGCCTTGCGCGTGAATGACGGCAATTGATTCGGGGCTCAGGCCGAGCGCCTTCGCGAGCGCGGTACGCAATGGATGCACGCCCTGCGAATGCGTCCACACTGTCAGCGTATCGCCGTCGAACTGTGCGAGTGCACACGACGGGCCCATCGCGGCATGCGCAATCGGAGGCTTGGAATATCGCGCCGATAAGCGGATTCCGTCTTCCGCCGGCGGCGCAGGCGTGCCGGACTCAGTGTGGCTGTCGATAGAGCGAAGTTTGGGCAAGTCCTCCGCCCAATTGCGGCCGATCGACCAGTCGCTTTCGTCTTCGATCCATTTCGCCGCAGAACGCATCGCCTCCAGCGCTTTGACGGCCTGATACTCGCGCTCGCACAGGACGGCGGCGAAATCGCCGCTGCGGAAGACTCGGACAACGCCCGGCAAGCGCGAAATTTTCGACTCGTCCAGAGTTTCGAGACGAGCCCCGATCGATGGCGGACGCATCACCTGCGCATAGAGCATCTGCGGCAATTCGAGATCCTGGATGAACCCGCCACCTGAGACTTTGGCAGGGAGATCGAGCCGGGCGACGCTCTTGCCTAGAATCGTCGCGCGATGCGCATCGCTCAATGGTACGGTGCCAGTCACGGGCATCGACCAGTCGACTGACGGCGCAACTTTCCAGTAGTCGAGACCAGAGTCGGCGCCGTCGAGAAGAATCCTGCCGTCGGTAGTGGTGATTCGCGCAGCGTCAGCCGCCAGTATTTTCGCTGCTTCACGAACGATCGCGGCGCGCGCTTCTGCGCAGGCCAGGCGCAGCGACGTGCCGCCAATCTCGATCGACATACTGCCGGCGGTGTAGCTCTCGTTTGGGCAGCAGCGCGTATCGCCCGAGACGACCCTGATGCGCGAGAGCGGCAATGCGAGTTCCTCGGCTGCGATTTGCGTCATCGCCGTCACGATTCCCTGACCGAGTTCGACCTTGGCGGTGAATGCGCGCACGACGCCAGGCTCGCTGAAGTCGAGCCAGCTACTGAGCCGCGGATTTTCCTGCAGGCTCCACGGCAGCCGCGCTTCGCTCATTGTTTTGCTCCGGCGGCACATTCGCGCCACGCATTTTCGATCGCGCGAATGATCCGTCTGTGCGCGCCGCATCGGCACAGATTCGATGAAAGCGTTCGCGCGATCTTGTCACGATCGGGCGGCCCCGGATCGTTTTGAATCATCGCGACCGCGCTCATGATTATCCCCGAAAGGCAGTAGCCGCACTGGCCCGCCTGCAAGGCGAGGATCGCCTGCTGAATCGGATGCGGACGATCGATCGTGCCGATTCCTTCGATAGTCAGAATGGGTTTGCCTGCCACCGACCAGACCGCAACCTCGCATGACTTTAGCGCGCGTCCGTCGACCAGCACCGTGCAGGAGCCGCAATCGCCATTGCCGCATCCGAAGCGCGTGCCTTTGAGGCCGAGAGTATCGCGCAACACATACAGCAGCGGCGTATCGTCGAAGTCGACCGTGACTTCGACCGCCTTCCCGTTGACGATCAGCTGATAGCTTGTGCTCACGCTGCTTAGACTATACCGAAATTACTTCGAGCCAATGTTCAGCAGGTGCGCCGTATTGTCGCCGCGGATGGCGGCGCGATCTTCCTCATCCATAAGAACTATGCGGGGTTCAAGCCCGAGCGCAATATTTTTGCGCAGCACAGGCGCCCTGACATCAATTGAAAAACGATTCGCTGCGCGCGTAATGTTCCGCAATGCGCATGCTTGCCCAAGACGAGGCGCCAGAACATGTTCCGCAAGGAATGCTCTCCGTCATTATTCCGGTACTCAACGAAGCGAGCTCGATCGAATGGGTGATTCGAACTGTGCAGGAAGTTCCGTTGCTCAAGGAAATCATCGTGGTGGACGACGGTTCCACCGATGGCACTCGTGAGTTGCTGAGCAAGCTGGCGTCGGCTCCCAACCTGAAGACATTGTCGCACGAGCGCACCCGCGGGAAAGGTGCGGCGATCAGGACGGCGCTGGCGAGCGCGTCCGGCGAGTTTGTGGTTATCCAGGACGCCGACCTCGAATACGATCCAGGCGATCTCCCTGCGCTGATCGCACCGCTGGCGGCGGGCGAGGCAGATGCCGTGTATGGCGTGCGCCAGCATGACACCGCGGCGCGCGGACTGGCGCTGTTCATGGGAGCTCGGATGCTGACTTTACTCACCAACTTGCTTTACGGATGCCGGATCCATGATGAGGCGACGTGCTACAAAGCGTTCCGCCGTAGCCTGTTGAATCGGATCGTGCTTGACCGTGATGGTTTCGATTTTTGTCCCGAGGTCACAGCGAAGATCTGCCGGCTGGGCAAAAAGATTCGGGAGGTTCCGATTTCGTATCACCCGCGCTCGGCGACTCAAGGAAAAAAGCTGCGCCCGAGCGACGGTTTCACCGCCGTGCTGACGCTCTTGCGCTACCGATTCGCACCGCGGCGACAGTTTGATCGTGTGTTCAGCGCAGACCCATACGCCACACCCAGTGCGATCGGAGAGCGGAATCGGTGAGCAGGTGTCGACTGTGAGCCTGGAATAGGGTCGTCTGTGGAGACTCGGCGATTCTTGCAGGCTCCCCTCGCGGTCGCTTCGGCTGTGGTGACGCTGGCCGCGCTCGGCAGCTGGCTATCCTTTAGCAAGGTCAGGTACTTCAACCCCGACGAACTTGAACATCTCCATTTCGCCTGGTGCATATCCAAAGGGATGCTGCCATATCGGGACTTCTTCGAGCATCACTCGCCCTGGTTCCACTATGCGCTGGCAGACTTAATGTCCTTTTATCAGGTCGATCGGCGGTTCGATGACGCGCTCGCCTTTATTTCTCTTGCGCGAAGCATCGACGTGATGCTGGCCGCAGCCGCGCTCGCCCTTACCTTCTTGCTGGCGCGACTGTGGCGTGGGTCGCCCACCGGATGGATAGCGATCGCCATGCTGGCCGTCGATCCGGTCTTCGCGCGCAAGTCTTTCGAAATCCGTCCTGATGTGCCGGCGCTGGTGCTGTGGTTGGCGTGCCTGGCGGTGTTGGTGCATGCACTGAGCGTCGCATCACTGAGCGCGCGGCGGCGAACAGTGCTGTTCGCGCTAAGCGGATTGCTGCTGGGTAGCGCCATCATGACCTCGCAAAAGGTGCTGATGGTTATGCCGGGGTTCGCGCTTGCGATGCTGTGGTATGTGGCCGCCGGTCAAGGCCAGCGATGGACCCGGGTGCGTGAGGTCGAGCTGCAATTCGCGGGTTTTGCAGCGCCGGTTCTGGCGACTCTGGGTTACTTCTGGTGGCGAGGCGCGCTGGGAGACTTTATCTACTATAACTTGACGTTGAATATGCATTGGACGGCTCATCGGCCGCCATCCTTTCTGTTCTTCCTGCGGAATCACCAATTTACGGAGAACCCGAGCTTGCTGGTGTTTGGCGGTCTTGGCCTGATTTTGGAAGCGTTCCGCGAATCTCAGCAGCGCGAATTCTCGGTCGGCAAGTTGCTGATTCTGAGCTCGGTGGCGTTGATCGCGGGGCTGTGGGAACTGCCCATCGTGCAGGAGCAATACTATTTGACCTTCCTGCCCCTTTTGGCGATTTTTTCTGCAAGGTTCATGATCGTAGTCGCAACGTTGGTCAGCGGGAAATATTCTGGATGGGACCGTAGCGGACTGCGATATATGATCGCTATCGCGTTCTTGGGCGGCACGATTGCGCTGCTTATGACACGCCACGATTGGATTTGGGCGCACCCTGATAGGCGCTGGCTGAAAGAGAGCGTAGTACTGCTGCTGGTTGCCGGCACCGTCCTGATGCTCCGCGCGCAAAGTGCCGCCGCGCTCACCGTGCTGTTATGCGCGGTGTGCATCTGCCCGTATTATCTGGCCCGCGTGCAGTTCCTCGAGGTTAACACTAATGAGTTGCAGTCGTTGCGATACACGATCGAGAAGACCTCACCCACAGATACTATGATGGACGGCTTTTCGGGCATTGGCGTGTTCCGGCCGCATGCGTACTTTTACTGGTACTTGGACCCGGAAATTGTCGGGATGATGACCGACGAGCAAAAGCGTCAGCTTCTGGCCGACCTTCAAACGGGGAAGCTCGCTCCTCGCTATCTCATCATGGACTCCTTTCTGGATGACGTTTTGTCCCCAATCCGCTCGTATGTATCAAGCAACTTTTCAATGGTACAACAGCAACCCTATGCCGCTCTCCTACGCCGAAACTAGGGCTCACTGACACGGACCGTGACTTCGACCGCCTTCCCGTTGACGATCAGCTGATAGCTCGTGGTCACGCTTCTTAGACTATAGCGAAATTACTTCGAGCCAATGTTCAACAGGCGCGCCGCATTGTCGCCGCGGATGGCGGCGCGATCTTCCTCGGAGAGTCCGGTCGCTGCCTCGAGGCGCTCAACCGGATCCTCGACTCCCATGTCGAATGGATAGTCGGTGCCGATGGCGATTTGGTCGGCGCCGGCGCGGCGCGCCAGAAATTCTAGTTGGTCGGGCGAATAGACTAGCGAGTCGAAGTAGATTCGCCTCAAGTAATCGCTCGGGAGTTTCTCGCACGTGTGCGACTCGGGGCGGACGCGCCACCCATGATCGAAGCGGCTCACGTAGAACGGAAAATAACCGCCGCCGTGCGCCGCGCACAATTTCAGGCGCGGGAAGCGATCGAAAACGCCGCCGAACACGAGATGAGCCAGCGCGATCGTCGTATCCGCGGGATTGCCAATCAGATTGGAGAGATAGAAGGGCGAGGTCCGCTCGCCGAGCGTGCATCCGGCCGGATGCATGAAGATCACGGCGCCTAGCTCCTCCGCTCTGGTCCAGAGGGGATCGTATCGGGGATGCGCCACTTCGAGATCGTTGACGTGAGTCGAGATGATCGCGCCCTTGAGCTTCAGCGTCCGTATCGCGTGATCGAGTTGCACGACGGCGAGCTGAGGATGCTGCATCGAGAGCATCGCAAGGCCCACAAGACGATTCGGCTGCCGCGCACATAACGCGGCGATCCCCTCGTTTGTGCTGGTCACGATTTTGGTCGCGAGTTCGCGATCGGCCCAATAGTGATAGAGCGGCGCGGGGCTGACTGCCTGGATATCTATTCGCATCGCGTCCATCGTGCGCAGCCGCACTTCGACGTCGGCAAATTTCTGACGATAGACGGTGGTCATGAGGATACGATTCCGCTCAGTAGACGCCTCGCCTGTCACTCGCGCCGTTTCCTCGTTCGCGCGAGACCATGCTGGATCCTGGCGCGCGATTGCCTCGGCTTCGGGAACGATCGCGTGCGCATGAATGTCTATCGAGGGGCTCATACCTTCCTCAGCCGGGCGAACAGTAAGTCCATTAGCCGTGATTCTGTTCGTACTTTCAAGGAAATTTGGAGCCAGTCGCGTGCGGGTGCGTCGGAGGGCCGAAGCGGGTGCCGATCCGCTACCGAATCAAGCCGGGCGATTGATTGCGCGCAAAGGGCGTCCTCGTCTAGCGTCATAGATCGATAACCAATTCTTCAAAAGCTTTGTGCGAGGTCATCCATGGAGCAAGCCCATTACGAAGTCGATGAGAAGAATCGCTATCGGGTCGAGACCCCCGGGCATCAAGGATGGCCACGCACTGCCAGACCCGGCGATCCGGATAAGTACTTGATGGTCTCGGCGGATTGCCACGCCAACGAGCCCGGCAGTTTGTGGCGCGATCGGATCGATTTGAAGTTTCGCGACCGTCTGCCGCACGTCGAAGTCGATGCCAAAGGTGAGAAGTGGTTCATCGCCGAGGGTGTCGGCAAATCGCGCGTTCGCGCGCGCATGATCGGCGACGTCCCGCGCGAGAATAGCGAGGACCGCCTGCGGGGCAGGGTGGGAGCAGATCCCAAAGAGCGAATTCAGGATCAGATCCGCGACGGCATCGATGCGGAGATTATCTTTCCGAACAAGGGATTGATGATGTTCGCCACCAAGGATGCGGCGTTCGGGATGGCTCAGTGCCGCGTCTGGAACGACTTCGCGTGGGAGATGTACGGCGAGTACAACGACTTCATGTCGCCGGCGGCGGCCATCATGACGTCCGAGGTCGCGCTCGCGATCGAGGAAATCAAGCGGGTCGCGAAAATCGGATTCCGATTTCTGACGCTTCCGTGCAAGCCGGTCTTTGGAGGACACGACTCGCGCGATCCCAACTATAATCTGACAATCTTTGATCCGATGTGGGCAGCGATCGAGGATTGCGATCTTCCGATTACATTCCATGTCTCGACCGGACGCGATCCACGGGTGGCGCGCAAGGAAGGCGGCGCGGTGATCAATTACGTATCGCATTCGTTGTCGCCTACTATCGAGCCGGTCGCGAGCTTGTGCGGCTCCGGCGTGCTCGAGAGATTTCCGAAGATCAAATTCGCCGCAGTGGAGAGCGGCATCGGATGGGTACCGTGGGCGCTCGATGCGATGGACGAGGCATATCGCAAGCATCATTTGTGGGCGTATCCGAAGCTCAAGCAGTTACCGAGCGAATATTTCCGCAGCAACGGCGCTGCGACCTTTCAGGAGGATCGCGCCGGGCTTGAGCTCGCGGAGAAATGGAAGCTGGTCGATAATTTCATGTGGGCCAATGACTATCCGCACGCCGAAGGAACCTGGCCGCACTCGGCGGAAGCGATCGAGCGCGAGATGGGTCATCTTAGTGATGATGCGCGCGCGAAGATTCTCGGACTCAATGCGGCGAGGATGTTCAAGTTCGATGTCGAGTTGCTACTCGAGCGGCGCCGCAGCGTATCGGCGTCTGTACAGCACTAGACGATCGGCAGCGGGCACGGAGGGCATATGATCGAAATAGGAGTTTTTCACAACGGTGCGTCCGATCTACCGGTGGTGCGGACCTCGTCGGGCGTCGCGATCAACGACGGCAATCTCGCCGAAGTCCACGAAGCCAGCCAGCGCGGATTGATCGGCCAGGTGCGGCAGGGAATCCTCGCCGACAAGCTTGGCTTCAACTACTTCTTCATGACCGAGCATCACTTCCAGCCCGAGGGCGCGGAGTTCAGTCCAAATCCGCTGTTGGCGGAGACTGCGATCGCAACGCGCACGCGTCAGATTCGGCTGGGGCAGGCTGCCAACATCGTTACATGGTGGCATCCGATTCGAATCGCGGAGCAGGCCGCTATGCTCGACGTGATCAGCAACGGGCGCCTCGAGTTCGGAATTGGTCGCGGCTATCAGCCGCGCGAGGCCGAGGTTTTCGGATGGCCGTTCGCGACGATCCAGGACCAGGAGCGCAATCGCGCGTACTACCAGGAAGCTTACGAGATCATCATGAAGGCGTGGACGCAGCCATCATTCTCGCATCATGGGCAGTTCTTCACGATTCCGCCAGTGTTCACGCGATGGAACCATCAGCAGACGATCGCGTACTTCGAATCCGGCAAGGCGGGACGCAAACTCGAAGAAGTGCTGAGCATCGGGTCGCCCGATCCCTACGGCGGCGCTAATCCGGTGATGCAGAGCTCGACGGTGCTCAAGGAGCTGCAAGTCTTTCCTCAACCGATTCAGCGGCCGCATCCACAGATGTGGGAGCCGCTCACGACCGAGCGATCGATCAAATGGGCGGCGGAGCGCGGACTCAACGGATATTTCATCGTCGAGCCCAACTCGCGGCTCAAGAAGAACGTCGAGACCTTCTATCAAGGAAGCGGAGAAGGCAGGATGGCCGGACAGACTCGGTCGCGGAAGGCTCAAGTACGGATGGGACGCGGAAAAGCGTCGCGGCGTTCTGACCGGGCGCTACATTCATATGGTCCTTCCCGGCCACGATCGCGAACGCGAACTGAAACGCTACAAGGAAGCGCTCGAAGTGCAATGGGACTATTACGGGCCGTTCGGCTTTGCCTCGGTGCTCGCGGATGCCGATGAGGAGAAACTCGATCCGGCGAAAAAAGTCGATCCCGCACTGCTGCTGAAAAAAGAAGTAGCGTTGTTCGGGACGCCTTCGGAAGTGACCGCGCAGATCATGCGAATCAAGGAAAGCTGCGGCTACGAGGATTTCGCATTCAACGCCTGGTTTGAGAAAGGTGGCTTCCAGAGCAAAGAGATCGAGGATCAGATGCAGTACTTCGCCGAGGAGGTGAAGCCTTTGCTGGCGCGCGCATGCGGTGGACAAGTACAAAATCCGGAGCTGGGTCTCAACTTCGAGAATTCCCACTGAAGGGCTGAGACCAAAATACGGTTAATCAAAATCTCGACTGCGTGCGATACTGACGGCTGGACCTGGTTGAGATAGGGTAGCTGGCCTCAGTTGGGAGAAGAGGACATGGCATCGAAGCTCCGAGGAAAAACAAAAACGGCTAAACCGCGGAGAGTCGTAAAACGCGCGAAACCTTCGAAGCTGCGGAGACCTCGCAGGATCGCGAAACCCGCGGCACACGCTCCGCTGCGCGATATTGACAAGGATCGCAGGGAGATTTTCGCAGTATCAAAGAAATGGTGGGATGCGAATCGCAATTTCAGCATCGATATGATGTGCGAGGCATTTGTCGGCGGCGATAAGTTTCATGGCTTCAACCTCAATGGTCACACTTATTACGCGATCGACGAATGGGTGCAGCTTTGGAAATACCTCGGCCACGTGATGACGCCGCTATCGGAGAGTGACGCGGGTGAGCCGGCGATGGCTGAACCCCGCGACGTGAGGCTGATCATTCGCGGCGATATGGCATTTCTGACCGCGGAGTCGACTTTCACGGTCAAGGTGCTGCCAAGTTCGGATTCCGAATCAGCGTCGCTCAGCGGGCCGGGCAGTGTGATGCGAATTCCGTTTCGCACCACCGAAGTCTTCGTCCGCGAGGATCACGAGGGCAACCCGGTCTGGAAGATGTGGCACTTCCATTGCTCTCCGCACGCTCCGGAAGGCGAGCGCCGTATGGGTTTCTAACTCCATCGCGACATTTGCCGATAAAAGTCAGGACGATCGCCAATCGGTTTGTTGGGAGAAACGAGCGTGGGAAGCATCAGCGCGGTGGACGAAAAGACCGGTCGCAAGTTCTATCTTGACGATCCGGATGACCTTGAGCCTGGTGACAAGCTGACCTTCCTCTTGAGCCTGCACGGGGGCGGTTCGGTCGGCGCGTGGCAGCGCGCCTACTTCCCGGCTTTCCAATACAAAGAAAGGTATCGTTTGGTTATCGCGACGCCATCTTCGGCCACCAAGGAGCCCGTCCGGCGGTGGGTGGGGGAGGCGGACGACGCCCATCTGCGCAATATTGTGGCCAACGTGTTTGACCGCTACGGGAAAAACAACATCGCCTCGTTCTGGCTCATCGGCCATTCCCAAGGCGGCATGACGGCGAACCGCCTGCTCAGCGACGACTTCTTCAAGGACCGAGTCGATGGTTGGTTGAGCCTCTCTGGCGGGCGGATCGGGCCGATCGAGCTTCCGGCGTCTTTCTTCGTCCCCTTGCGCGCTCCGCTGCCCTCGAGGTCGGGCCAAGGAGCGGACACACCCCGCCCAGGCCGCGCCTCGCCGCCTGACTGTGATATCTCCTTCATCTTCGCTACGGGCGAGCATGAGATGGTCGGCCTGCCATCGACTTCGCCATGGGCCGACAAATACCAGGCCGGCCCACGGGTGAGGTTGCCTGATGTGGTCGATGACGAGCCCGGCCAAATCTATGACACCACCCGCGAAGGGAAGTCGACTCCAGCCTGGGGTCTGTTGCCGCGGCCGGGCACGGCTCAGGTTTACCTCTACCCAAAAGCCCGAGACGGACGCCTGATCGCCGATGTCGTGCGCCTCGATAAGGGCCACACCGAGGGACTGGAGCCGAGGATCACGGAAGAGCTCATCAAGATGGTGGTTGCGGCACCCGGCGGAAAAGCTCAGCGGAGCAGTTAAGATGCAACTAAACGCGGACGAAGTTTTGAACAGGCACACGAGTCCTTATTCGTGTGCCTGGTTCAGTTCACGCTAGGACCGCAACATCTTTTATTTCTTCGGCTCCTTGCCGGTGCCTTCGAGCCTGACGGTCTTCTCTAAGGCTGGCTCGAGGTTGTCGTCGATCATCAGCTTACCGCTGTATTTGATGGCCGCGGTCGGCGCAAATTTCACCGACACTTCGCAGCTTCCCGGCGGCATTTTCTTGGCTCGAGGCGCGAGATCATCGTCGTCGCAGGTTTGGGTAATGCTAAAGGGACTGGTCAAAGGGGACTCCATCTCGATCAGAATCGGCAGCGGAACCTTTTTCTTCTTCACCTTGCCGGCGTTAATAATCTTGACGGTCCTGGTATCGCTCGAACCTACCTCGACGTCGCCAAAGTTCAGGACCTTCGGCCTGACCTTGAGCTTGCCGACGACAGGCGTCGGCGTTGCAGTCGGAGTTGCGGTAGCAGTTGCGGTCGCGGTTGGAGTTGGAGTCGGGGTAGCGGCCTCGGGCGCGACCACTGAGAATGGCTTCGAGTCGCTCGACGCGTTGTACTGCGAGGTTCCTGGAAAGTTGGCGGCCAGCGTCATGAGTCCGCTTCCGGACGGCGTGATCTGACAAGAGGCGTCGCCGCTGCTATTGGTTGTGCCGCCGCATCCGGCACCGCCGATAGTAAAGTTGACCGACTGGCCCGCAAGCGCCACTGAAGGACTATCAGATACATCAGTCAGGTTCGCGGTCACCGTGACGGGTTGGCCTGGTGCCGAACCGGTCGGGCTCAGGTTGAGCGTGAGGAAGGTCACATCTGATCCCGGACCCCAGGTGATCACAGCCTGATTCGAAGTGAGCAATGAACTGCTCACGGTGGCAGAGGCCGTGATGGTATCCACTCCCTGATGGGCCCCCGTGTAAGTGAACGAGGCCGCACCGCCGGCGCTGTTGACCTGGATAAACTGCGGGTTTGCCCCGGTCACACTTAAAGATACCGGCGTTCCATCAGCTACTGTGACATCGTGGAAGCGGGCAGTGAATGTCTGCGGCTTCCCCTGCTGAGGATTTGACGCGAGGGTGGTCGGCGTCAGCGAAATCGAGGGCGTCGCCGTGCCGGTGTATTTGCACGCGCCGGTGGTATCGGTGATCTTCCACACGCCGCCTCCGCCCAGCGACATGTAGATACATCCGTCGGGGCCAGTGATCATATTGCCCCCGCCGCCGTTGGCGATGATTGTCGCGCCGACAGTCGGCGGCGAAGTCGTAAGATCGACCATACTCGTGGTCGTCGGCACATTGGGATTCACACTGGTGTTGGCGGGAATGTTGGCGATCAGGTATTGAGCGTCGCCATTGGTCTGCGATCCGTACGCGAGCAATCCCAGATAGTACAAACTGAGCGAAGGCAGCGTGGTTACCGTGGGGGGAGTCGGGCCGTTGGTACCTGACACCTGCACTGCCTGGCTGTTGCTCCAGACGTACATCGTGCCGTTGGGAGCGAACCCGATGTTCGCGTTAGGCGCACTCGGCAGCGTGGTGTAGACGCTGACCGTGGGGCTGGAGGCTGGACTGTGGATGCGCCACAGCGAAGTGTTGGCGCCACCGCCTCCGCATGAATCGTCGGTGAAGAGGTCGCCGCTTAGTGGATCGATTGAAAGAGGCTCGGCGCAAGGTATGGTGGCTACCGTCTGGATCACGCTGGCGTTGGAGGGATCGAGCTGCAACACAGCCCCGGTAGTGTAGTCGCCAGTGGTCGCATTGCGGGCCGCGAATAGATTGCCGCTGCTATCGAACACCAGGCCCGCCAGCGAGGGTCCCACGGTGCCTACCAGAGTGCCACTGTTGGCGACGCCTCCTCCGGGCGGGATTTTGTACAGGTTTCCATTGACCAGGTCGGCGACAAATAAATTTCCGTCCGGGTCGAAAGCCATCCCGTATGGTCCGGGGCAACCGCTGTAGCCGATACCTCCATAGGAGAAGTCCTGAGAGAGGAATCCAGTGACGTACGGAACCGCGACGTATCCCGGCGCGGCGATTTCCGTGTTGGAGCATCCGGGCTCTGGCGCGTCGCTGAAGGTGACCGTCCCGGTCTGCGGGAATGGGGTATTGCCGTCGGTCACGTCGACCGCGGAATAGGTTATCGGTTTCGTTGTTGGCGTCGACCGCGGTGAACTCGATCATCCCGTTGCTGTCGGTGACCGGCGGGTTGGGTCCGCCGATGATCGAATTGCCGCCGGTCTGAGTAATCTGGATGAGTTTCCCCGGCGACGGCCGGTTGAGTGAGTCCTTAAGCGTGATGGTGATGTCCGTCGGCGTTACCCCGTCTGCCGTGACTGTCGACGGGAACGCAACAAGTCCGGCCGAGGCGGCGGGCGGCGGGACGAACGACAGCGTAGCTTTCTGCGTCAAGGTTACGTCATCGGTCGTATCCTCGGCAGTAAAACTGAGATTTTCAGTATTGAGATCGGTGATGGAAAAAGTCGCGGCTCCGTCATTGTCGGTCACGGCGCTCGGAGGAGTAACGGTGGCGCTGCCGCCCATGGGGGTAAGCGATACACTTTTCCCGCTGATTGGAAATCCGTTGGCGTCCGTGAGGAACGCCTGCCCCAGCGCAGTGGTCACGCCGTCGGCGGGGGCGGAGCCGTCGGCGTTGGCTCCAGCGGTCACCGCAACCGAGAGAGTCGGACTGGCCGCGCCCGGCGTTAAACCGGTAAGCGCCAGCCGCAATTGTAGAAAATCGGGCGATCCCAGGCCGACGTGCGCGAAGTCGGATCCCAACGATGATGCCGAGTGGAACGCATTGGTATTTGCCAGCGGATATAGATGCAAGTTGGCGTTGCCAAGATTGGCGCCCAGCATCGCGTTCAGCGCGGCCGCGTAAGCCGCCCATTCCGGCGCCGCCATACTGGTCCCGCCGAAGCGACGCCCGCTCAGACAGCCGCCTGAATCCGCCTGACAAATCTGAAGGCCTTGCGCCGGGTCAGCATTAATCACCACGTCCGGGATCGAGCGCATCGCGGAGCCGCTCAGTCCGTTCTGATAAGCCGGGGCAGCAAAGAATTTGCTTACGCCGTAGCCACCCTGTCCCGTGGGTGGCGTATGGCTGACACCGTTCCACCACGTCTCGCTTCCATACGTCAGGCCAGGGCCGGGCGCGGGACTGGTGCCGCCGACCGCGGTCGCGTTGGGCGAATCAGCAGGCACTCCGATGGTGTTTGCGCTGCCGTCAAGGCAGGTCGTGCCGGAATCGCCGCTGCCGTTGAAGACGCTAATCCCGCCCGCTGCGGCAGACTGGAGAATCGTATCGATGCTTTCCACTTCGGCCTGTGACATCTGGTCTTCGCAGTCAGACCACGAGTTGCTGATTACCGTGACGCCATCGTCGATCATGGCGCTGAACATCGTCCCGAAGGAGGTTCCATTGGGTGCTTCGAAAACGACGTAGCTGGTCCCAGGCAACGGAGCCTGCAGCATCACCGTATCGACGTCGAGCAGAACCTCCGACTCGCCGGGTCCAGGCTCCGCCACTCCGCCGTTCACCGGCACTGTGCTCAGCTGTGCGAAGTTGGCGCCGCTTCCGAATATCTCCAACCAGTCTTGTACGTCGCTGGGCTTGAACGTATCGAACTCGAGCAGGCCGATCTTCTGCGGATTTGTGCCCAGATTCGTCGCCGGAGACGGCGTCGATGAAGCTCTCGTATCAGGTGCTGTCCCGGGCACAGCGGTGACCAAACCGGCGTTGAAGAAGTCGGCGCACCCGACATTCGATGACCAGATGGAAGAGTCGAACTGAGCCTCGAGAGAACAAAGCCCATAAGCCCAGCCCGACGCGAACGCAAAACCGAGGCAGGCTACCTCGACAGCCTCCGCCGCTGGCGGGACCGCCGTAATGAGGCCAGCTTCCAGAATACCAATCGTGGAGGGAGTGGTGGTCGGAGTTATCGGGAAACAGACGTCGTTGGTGACCTCCCAGTCCGGTGCGGACGCCTCAGGCAGGGCGGCCAGCCCGGAGTCCGGCCCCGATCGGGACGGGATCGCGAGATTTGACAACCCAGTAATCGATTGCACTCGCGACGCCAGTTGCGGCGGCAACGCAGGATCGCCGTCGTTCGCATGGAAGGTCCTGCCGCCGATGCGATAATCCGCGATGCGCACGTCGAACGCCCTCTCTGCATCCGCTCGCGTGCCGCGCATCGTGATCGTCAAGCGACTCTTCGAGCCGCGCTCAAGCTTGAATCCATTCGACCTCATCCAGCGCAGGACGGAATTGTAATCGGCGCGGCTGGGGCCGAAGCGATCGGCAATTTGCCGCTGGGTCAGAAATTTGTGGAAATTACTTGAATGCGGATCGTAGAGATCGTGCAGGAAGTGATCGAAGCCGGACTGGTCGTCGCGCTTGAGCACCAGCGTCAGCGTGAGCGGCTTGGTTTCGATGGTGACGTCCGAAGGAACAATGGTCGCCTTCTTCAGTGCGGGGAGCACGTGGCCTGGGAGGCGGAACGTCGCAGGCCGAGACTCGGCTAAAGGATTGGTGCTCGCGCTTGCTGTAGGTTCGCTGCCCAGGAGAAGCGAAAAGAGTGACAGGACAAACAGCCCCAAATAGATGCGAGACCGTGCGACTGAAAATTCCATTTCGACTCCCCCTCCCGGCTTTCCGAAACGGCCACTGTTCCCGCATCGCTCATTTGGTGTTGGCGTGCGGTTAGTGCTGCTCAATTCGGATTGGCATTATAATCGAGCGGTACGTGGCGAGATCAATAGCATTTGAGCCGCCTGGAGCGGTTCGGCGGGTAAAAGCAGGATCGGCGCGGTATGAACGGGTTCGCTGACACCCTCGAGCCGAAAGAACTCAGCGGGCGGCCTGCACCACCTTCGGCATGATCTCGGTCGCGAACAATTCCAGAGACCGCAACGCCTCGGCGTGAGTCAGCGACCCCCAGTGGAACGAGCACATCATATAGTTGGCGCCGCTGGTCGCCGCGGTCTGTTGGAGCTTTTCCCCAACCGTCTGTGCTGACCCCACGAGCAGTCCGCCTCCGCCGCCAATCGCCGAGTCATAGTCCCCGAACATGCCGCCCGGCGGCGGCTCACTGGCACCGAGCACACGGCGGAAGAGGGCCGTGATGTTCAGCCGCCACGCCTCGTACGCGGGCCGAGCGATGCGCTCCGCCTCGGAATCGCTGTCAGCGATGAATACCTGCTTCGTCACGCCGAAGAATGGAGTCGTGACTTGCGTGTTGAGGCGGTCGGGATCGTTGCGATGCTTCTCCCATTGCTCGCGGTAGATCTTGGCGAGCTCGCGAATCCGCTGGTCGGGGCCGACCGTGATGACGTTCATGCCGCGTGCTGCGACCGTCGCGACGCTCTCCGGCGCGTGAGTTGGATACCAGAATGGCGGATGCGGCTTCTGCAGCGGACGCAGCTGCATCGGCACGTCGCGGTAGTGATAGAACTCGCCATTGTGGGTAAGCGCGTCGTGCGTCAGTCCGGCGACGATCGTCTCGAGCGACTCATCGAACATAGGCTTCGCCTGGTTGGGATCAACTCCAGCGAACATCAGCTCGAACGGCACGATGCCGCGCCCGACGCCAACTTCCAGCCGTCCGCGGCTCAAATGGTCAAGCATGCAGATCTCTTCGATCAGCCGCGCCGGCGTATAGAGCGGGAGCATGTAGCACAGCGGTCCGAAATGGATCCGGCGGGTGCGCTGCGCCACGGCAGACAGGAACAGCCCGGGCGAGGGCGCGTTGCTGATCGGACCGAAATGATGTTCGGCGAGATGATAGCAGTAAAAGCCAGCGCGGTCGGCGAATTCGATCAGCTTCAGGCGATCTTCATAGATCTCGGAAAGCGGCGCTGGCCGCGTGTCGATCCAGTCAAAGAACCCGAACTCCATCTGCGCTTCTCCAAACCAAACGTCAGCCAGGGCGAGCCATCAAGTTGCAACTTAGTCCGACGCTTGAGTCAGTTCAAACCTATGATGACCGAACGCGTTGGTAACCGCTCGGTTGGAAGCGGTCCGCGATCCAATCACAGATATAGCTTCGTACGGGCTCTATGTTATCCGCTCCAACATGTTCAATGCCCCGTCAGTGACACCTTGGGAATGAAACGCATGAACTCGTCCATGTTTTGATAGCCCCAGACCCACATTACATGCTCCCAATAATGCGGCACTGGACGAGCACCTTCGCGGGCCAGGCGTCGCTGCTGCAGTTCACCCCAGTTGTGATTGGCGCCCCACGCGACGCATAGGGCCAGACGCTTTTCGTATGCGGCGGTCCAACTTCTGTCAAAAACGGATCGAAGCGGTTATGTTTACGCCCATAGGCACTGCCGGTGTCGATCGTCTGCAAGCTGGCACCATTAGGTCTGATCGCGTCAGTCATGTCCTTGCTCTCCAAGAATTCACATCTTGTTGCCGCTGCTGCATAGAAGCCGAATCATATCTTCACAGACCTAAGCTCAATCCTTAAGCATGCTCGCTGGTGGCGGCGGTCCCCATTGACTGCGAAACCCTTCCGCGGGAGTCTGCACCCGCGAACCCCATGCCGCATCGAGTAAGTCTCCATCAGTCCAATGCTCAACTGTATGACCCCACGGATCGCGCCAGTAGTCGAAGATCTGACTACCTAGCAGATGACGACCGATACCCCATTCGTGGCGACGGTTTTTCTGTTTAAGCCAGTCATGTCCGCACATCAGATCATCGAAATCGGCAACTTCATAGGCGGCGTGATTGAAGGCGGGTCTGCCGGTGCCAAGAAGAAACAAGCTATGATGATCGCTTGGAATAGATCCGCGATCGCAACGCAGGAACGCTCCGATCGCTTGCTCCGGCGATCCGGGGTTAATCTCATCGGAAGTGATCAATCCGAAGCGTGACTTGTACCATGCCTCCGACTCGCGGAAGTTCTTCACATTCAGAACACAATGGCCCAGCCGCTTGACGTGCGACGGTCCCGGCGCGATGCGCTTCAGGAAGTTCAGCCGTTTAGTCTCATGAATATCGTTCGAAGCGATTGCTGCCGCCGGTTCAATACGTTCGGCGCCGCGGCGTCCAGCTACTACCTCGACACGAAAACCATTCGGATCGCTGAGTCCTATCACCAGCCCACCACCCGGACCGTCGAGGTTCTCAACCGGGGCATTTTCCGCATTCGCCAGCGTTCTTAGATCCTCCAGCGAGGCCGCCTCAAATCCTACCGCGGCGAAACCGGGCTCCCCCTTTTGGGTCACATGCAGAAACGGGTCTGTATCGAGTCCTCGCATGTAAAGCGTGTCGCGACTGCGCTCGGCGCGTATCATCCCGAACTCGGTCAGGAACGCTTCCATCGCATCCAGATCGGGAGCATAGAACTTCACGAACGCAACATCCTGGATCTTGATACCCATCACTGCTCCTTTTTGCGATCAAAAATCGATTTAGTCGCGATGCGCAAAATACGTCCCGCTTCGGCACGGCTGAGCCCCAGCCCATGCAGGAGTATTGTCCCGAGCTCGCCAGCAAACTCGCGCGCGAGGCCTGGAGACAGTTCGACGACTCGATTTAGTCCCGCGATACACACGCCAACGATGGCCGCGATTGCAATGTCTTCCGTTGGCGCGACTAAACGGCCGCGCGCGAGGCCAGTCGCTACGTCTTTCCGCACGCCTACGTTGAACGGTGCTTCAGGGTCCATCGCATGTGGGAACAGCCTCATCAATGCCGCGGCCCGCCGCGGGTCGCTGAAGCCAAACCGCAGTACCCAACAAAACGCACGGGCAATTCTTAGCGCAGGATCCTCAACGCCCTGATTGGTCTTGCTGATTTCGTCTGTCAGGTACATTCGAACCTGCGCCGCAAGCTCACGCGTCAGCTCATCTTTGTCGGCGAAGTAGTTGTAGAAGGTGCCTTTACCGACGTCCGCGCTCATCGCGATTTCATCGACACTTAGAGCGTCAATGCTGCGTGAGGCGAGTAGAGAGTGGCCCGCGTCGAGCAAAGCCTGGCGCGTCCGAAGCTTGCGCCGTACCCGCCGGTTAGCAAGGCCCGGCACCATTGTATGTTCTGAAGAACGAGCTTGTTTCATCGGCGCGCTGACCTTTCCACTGCCGCTGGGCGGCCGATCTATAACAGCCTTAGCGCCACAGTTGTTTGCTGGCGATGGCGGCGCCCTCGACCAGCGCTTCAAACTTAGCCCACATGATTTCGGGATGTACTCGTGGCTCCCAACCTCCGAAGGTCCCGAATCCACAGTCTGGCGCCGCTATGACGTTCTCCTGACCTACCAGTTTGGCGCACCGCACAATGCGCTCGGCGACCAAATCTGGATGTTCCACGAAGCTGGTCACGGTATCCACGACGCCAGGAATCAGAATCTTATCCTGCGGAAACTTAACTTCCTTCCAAATTTGCCATTCATGTCCGTGACGCGGATTCGAACCTTCCAAAGAGTAAGCTTGAGCCTTCACCTTTAGGACTAGGTCCACCACGTCCTTAAGCGGGACATCACTCTCATGCGGCCCTTCAAAATTGCCCCAACAGATATGAAATCGGATCCGATCCTCTGCCACATCTGACAGAGCATGGTTTAAAGCCTCGACCCGCAACTCGATCGATTCGCGGTACTCCTTCCAAGGCCGCTGCCAATACTGCCGATTCCGCATCATCACAAAATCCGGAGAATCGATCTGCAAAACAAGTCCGGCGTCGACGATAGCTTTGTATTCGTGCTTCAGCGCGTCAGCCAGTGCGTACAGATATTGCCGATCGGATGAATAATGCCGGGTCGGCACCATAAAGAATACCTGACCAACTGCGACCGAGGGCATGAAAGCCTCTTCGTAGCGCTGGCCTTTTAGTGCCGCCTTCAGATTCGCAATATCAGTGTCAAGCTCGGTCTTGTCCGTCCAAGCGATCGGACCCACATTTAATGGCAAGGTGCCAAGACCCGCCAGCAGGTCCATCCCCCGTGTGCGCAGGGCCTCTTCATAGCCCGGGAATTTGGAAGGAGGTGCCGGGTATCCCGCTGTATTAACACCATCGAGTCCCGAGAGCCGTCCGCGGACGTAGTTCGTAAAGCTCGGCTTACTGAACTCGCCATCAGATGGAATATCGATTCCAACCTCAATCTGTTTGCGAACGACCTCCTCGACTGCCTTACTCAGCTGCCGGTTGAGTTCACTTTGATCGTAAGGCTGCCCGCGATCCTTCGCGCTGATGTGAGTCCAAAGTTCCTTTGGCCGAGGAAGACTGCCAATATGGGTCGTCAAGATCCTTTCCGAACTTCGTTTCATGGGATTCCTGTTCAGAGCTCCGACGACGACTTAGTTCACTGCGCCGTCGCCATCCACTCGGACGTCAAAAGCGCTCTTGTCTTTTTCTGGAACGCTGTGTTTGTTCGCGCTCGATGACCCATCCGTCAAAGTTGACCACATCGTCACCTGTAGGACATTATCGCCGCGTAAGTCAAACGAATTTTATACAGCGATCATGCTTGAACAGGAGCCGGTCCAGGGCAAATTCGACCGCGGTGGACGGAATTGGAAACGATAACGGTGAAACCGGCGGGTTAACCGGATGGATGTTTGGCGCCCGTGGTTGTGCGGTCATTCTTCACGCCTATGTGTTGAGGCAGTCAAGCGGAGAATACCGATGGATTCCAAGACTCTTACAATTGAAAACATACCTTTAGTGGCATTATTTCTTGCGCTCACAGTATTTCTCGCGATCACCGTGCTTTTCTTTACTCGTCCGGTCTTCGCACAGAGCGGCGACGGTGTAATCGCCGTAAAGCCGATCGGTGTTCCAGCACCAGCCATCGCTCCCGACCTCGGCGAATCGTGGGATCTATCCACGCCTTCGTTCTCCGATGCCGGCCTGGCGCCCGCGCCGGAAGAACCGGCGGAAACTGAGTCGGCGCCGATGTACCTGCCGGGGTCTTCTGCGGACCTCGTCGGCCCCTGGATGAATCAACCAATTCCTCCCGGGCCGCTTCAGCCCAACATGTCGGCTGAGCCCCGCGGATTCGACGGAGCTATTCGTCCATAAGCGAGGGTCTTTCGATGTGGCCGGTACCGCGGATGGCTCCGCTTGATCCAATCAATCAGGCTACTACGCTTAAAGATGTGAGGCGCGGCGTCGCATCTTTTTGCGTCGTCATTTCTGACGCGTTTCGCGCCACGTTACTTCCCTCCACGCCGCAAAAGGTTCTTCTCAGATGAGTGACGCTATCGAGCCAGGAAAGATCGGAGGCGTGATCCCGGTCATTTCAAGACGCGATTTCATTAAAGGCGTAATCGTCGGCGGCGCGGCCGTCTCTTCGGCGGGGTATCTATTCCGGGCGTCGACGCTGCTAGCGCAGTCCGGTTCCGTTGCAGGACGACTGATTACGATCAACGTCAACGGGCAGCAGCGTCGTGCCGACGTTATGAAGCAGGAGACGCTCGCCTGGACTTTGCGCCACAAGCTAGGCCTTACGGGCACGAAACTGGGATGCGATCGGGCCGAGTGCGGCTCGTGCACGGTGCTGATCGATGACGTGCCCCATTACGCATGTTCTGTGCTCACGCACACGGTGCGCAATCGAAAAATTCTAACCATCGAAGGACTGGCGAACGCTGACGGAACTTTGCATCCGGTGCAGCAGGGTGTCGTCGATGAGCAAGGTTTTCAATGCGCATTCTGCATGCCCGGTTTCATCATGTCGTCGGTGGCGTTTCTGAAGGCGAACCCCAATCCGACCCGAGCCGAGTTGGCCAATGGCGTCTCGGGCAATCTGTGCCGATGCCAGGACTACGACAAGATCCTTACCGCTTTGATGCGCGGCGCAGAAAATATGAGGAAGGTCAGTCATGCCTGATTCGAAAGATGCGAGTCCCGCCACGGCGCCCGCGCGCGAGTACGGCGTCGGCCGCAAGCTGATCGGCAAGGATTACGAAACGCCCGACCTGTACGCGAAAGTCACCGGACAGGCCAAGTACGCCGAGGACTATCACGCCGACGGCATGCTGTTCTGCAAATTGCTGCTGAGCCCGATGCCACACGCGCGCGTGAGGAGTATCGACGCGCGCGCGGCGCTCGCGATGCCCGGCGTAAGAGCGATTCTCACCTCGGATGATCTGCCACCGCCGGCCGACAGCCTCACCGATAACGGTACGGTTATTAAAGCCAACCCGAAAGCCGAGCGCGCGCTGGCAATAGAGCCGGTCTACCAGGGCGAGCCGATCCTCGCTGTTGCCGCGGTTGACGAACTCACCGCGGCCGATGCGATCGAAAAGATTCAAATCGATCTCGAACCACTGCCGTTCGTGATCGATCCGCTCGATACTCTGCGGCCAGGCGGGCCGAATCCAAGACTCGACGGGAACATCTGGGTCGTGCCTCCGCCGCCTGCACCCGGAGGGCCGCCAAGTCCGCCGCCGTCTATCGGCGAGCTCAAATGGACGGAGGCGGACTTCGCGAACGCGAAATACGGTCAACTGCCGATGGGCAAGACGCCCGACCAATGGTCGTTCGGCGATCTCGACGCGGGTTTCAAGGGTGCCGCGCTCGTGCTCGACGAAACGTTCGTGACGCCGGATACGAGTCATCAGACCCTCGAAACGCGCAGCGCGATGGCCTACTGGCAGAATGGAAAAGTTTACGTTTACACGGGCACGCAGAGCACCGCTCAAACGGTACCAGCGATCGCGCGATGGCTGAATATTGACCGCAGCAAAGTCGTGCTGATCAGCGAATACACCGGCGGCGGTTTTGGCAGCAAAGTCACGGCTGGTATCTCGCTGATCATTCCCGCGCTTCTCTCGAAGAAGGCGAACGCGCCGGTGATGATGCGCATCAGCCGCGAGGAAGAGACCTTCATCGGCCGCGCGCGTCCCAGTTTGATGGGCCGTATGAAAGTCGGCTTCTCGAGAGAGGGAAGAATCCTCGCGCTCGACATGTTCGTCATTTCCAACAACGGCCCATACGACGCACAAGGCGACGTCCCTTCATCGGGCCGTATCGTTTCACTTTTGTACCAGCCGCAAGCGATGCGTTGGCGAGGCGCCACCATCCTGACGAACACTCCTCCTCGCAGCGCGCAGAGCTCACCGGGCGGTCTGCAGGGCATCACGATTATTGAGCCGATCCTCGCCAAAGCGGCGCGCAAGCTCGAACTCGACCAGGTCGCAATCAGGCGCATCAACTGTCCCGAAGGCAAGGCGCCTTTTGGCGGACCGGTAAAGGGCGAGCGGCAGCACGCGACGAGCGCATTTATAAAGGAAGCGCTCGATCGTGGCGCGGAGCAGTTCAACTGGTCGCAGCGGGTGGCGCGCACGCCAAAGCGAATCGGTTCCAAGGTGCGAGGCGTCGGCGTCTCGCTGAGTTGCTATGTCGGCGGCACGATCGGCTTCGACGGCCTTCTCATTATAAAGCCGGACGGCCGCGTCACCTTCCAGTCAGGGATCGGCAACCTGGGAACTGAATCGGTGATCGATGTGCATCGCGCCGGGGCGGAAGTTCTCGGCGTGCCATGGGAGAAGTGCGACGTCGTGTGGGGCAACACCGCCAACAACCTTCCGTTCACCTGCGTGTCCGGCGGCAGCCAGACGACCCATGCGATGACGCGCGCCGCATACGCGACCGCGATGGACGCGAGGAAGAAGCTGCAAGAGATCGCGGCGAAGAGTCTCGGCGGCGCGCCCGAGGATTACGAGGTCGCCAACGAGCGCGTCTTCCGCAAGGGCGACGGCCGCGGCATGACGTTGGCGCAGGCCGCTCAACGCGCGATTCAACTGGGCGGCATCTACGACGGCCACCAAGCAGCGCCTGACCTGCACAAATTGACGAAGGCGTCGGTGGCTGCGGTGGCAGGGCAGGGTCTGGTCGCAGCCGCGAAAGATAACTACCCGCGCGACGGGCAGACGTTCTCCTACGTGGCGAGCTTCGCCGAAGTCGAGGTCGACATCGAGACCGGCAAGTACGACATCGTGGATTTTCTCGCGTACGCGGACGTCGGATCGGTGATTCATCCGCGTGCGCTCGGCGGCCAGGTGCTGGGCCGCTCGACCCTCGGGATGGGCCACGCCATCGGTCAGAAATGGGTGTTCGATCCTCATTACGGCGCGATGCTTTCGAAGCGCTTCTACCAAAACAAGCCGCCGACGATCCTCGATGTGCCCGTGGGCATGCAGTGGGCAGCGCTGGACATTCCTGATCCCGAAACTCCAGTAGGGGCGCGCGGCGTGGGCGAGCCTCCCGTTGGCGGCGGATGCGCGTCGATCCTGAATGCGCTCACGGATGCGCTCGGAGACGAAATCTTCAGGCGTGCACCGGTCAACCTCGACACCATCCTGACTTCGCTCGAAGCCGGCCGGCCGATGCAGGATCCGTTGACGGCCCACATTTAGAGGAAACAGTTATGGCGGTGATTCGAGATGTCATGCCCTCGTTCGAGCTGCTTCAGCCAACCTCGATATCCGAGGCGCAGATCCTGCTCGAACAGAACGGAAGCGACGGCTGGGTGCTGGCCGGAGGCCTCGACAGCTTCGACTGGCTCAAGGACCGGATCAAGCGACCGAAGACGGTAATCGACCTAAGCGGCGTCGAAGAGCTTCGAGGAATTCGCACCGCCGACAACGGAAACGGAATCGAGATAGGTGCGATGACCACGCTCACGGAAGTCGCGCAGCATCCTGTTATTCGAGAGAAGTACTCGCTGCTGGCACAGGCCGCAGAGCTGGTAGCTTCGCCGCAGATCCGCAACCAGGGCACTATCGGCGGCAACGTGTCGCAGGATGCGCGATGCTGGTACTACCGCGCCGGCTGGCCCTGCTATCGCGCGGGCGGGAACATCTGCTACGCCGACACGCCTGAGGGGCGCAATCGCGAGCATGCGATTCTGCACGCGGAGCGATGCGTCGCGGTGAATCCATCTGACACGGCGCCGGCTCTGATCGCGCTCGACGCGAAATTCGTAATCAACACGCACAAAGGCGAACGCGTCGTGGATGCGGAAGACTATTTCATCGGTCCCGATATCGACATCACGCGGCTGCACATCCTGCAGCCCGGCGATTTGTTGACGGCTATTCGAATTCCGTCCACGTGGGGCGGCGCGCGATTCTATTTCGAAAAAGTGCGCGACCGAAACGTGTGGGACTTTCCGCTGCTGAACGTGGCCTCGGCTATGACTCTTTCCGGCGGCAGGATTCAGCAAATCCGTATCGCCGTGAATGCCGCCGCCGCTCGTCCGCTGCGTTTGAAGGATGTCGAAAGCGCAGTGCGTGGCATGCCGCCGAACGCTGAGACCGGGGAGATGGCAGGGAAGCTGGCGGTCGAAGGCGCAGTCCCGCTGCAATTCAATGCGTATAAGATTCCGCTGATGAGAAACCTCGTGAAGCGCGCGATTGGCGGAGTGGAGCAAGCGACATGGGTTTCCTAGAGTGGGCTATCGACCCGTGGGGACTAAGAGTTCCCATTCACATCGCGTGGTTCTTGATATGGGTGTCGGCCATTGCTGGGCTGGCCTTCTTCATGGTTCACGCGACCTACGTTCGATACTTCGCCAAGCCTCGGCAGTTTGCGCCAGAAACTCCGCCTGTCGCCCCATCCGAAATACCTCCACGCGTGCCCAGGCATTCGCAGGTGGCGCGAGCGTTCCATTGGATCATGGCAGCCTCGATGCTGACGCTGCTGTTCACCGCTTTCCTTCCCAAGGTTGGCGTGCAGTTCAACTGGGTGACCTATCACTGGATCGCGGGCACCGTGCTGACCGTGTCGGTCCTCTTCCATATCTTTCACGCGTCATTCTGGCTGGACTTCTGGTCGATCTGGCCCGACAGGATCGACATAACCGATGCCTACAACAGAGTTCTGCGATCTATAGGACGTCCTGCGCCGCTACCGCGGAAGTTCGCCAAGTATCCGCTCGAGAACAAGCTCTACCATGGCGCTATCATGGTGGCGGGCCTCGCTGCGATCGCGACTGGCGTGTTCATGATGTTTCGCGTGCGTACGATCTTTTTCACGCGCAACCCATACCTATTCAGCGACATGACCTGGGGAATGATCTACGTGCTGCACGGACTGGCAGGCGTAGGACTTATCGCGCTGATCATGGTGCACATCTACTTCGGCGTCCGCCCGGAGAAGCAGCCGATCACCAAGTCGATGATCTTCGGCTGGATGAGCCGCGAGTTCTATCTCGAAGAGCACGATCCCAAGCGATGGGTGGTTAGTCCTGCGGATGCAGCGCCGGCGCTCGAAGGATCGAAGAGGACTAAGTGATGCCAGCCGCAGTCTTTGAGCACTGCAACGCCGTCGAAGAGTGCTACGAGTTTATGTTGGCGTACGCCGCGCAAGGACGTACGAGCGATCAGGATAGCAAGCCGGGCGCACAGATTCGCGAATTTCTACAGCGCGCCGCCACAGCCATCGCGGCGCTGCCAGAAGAGTGTTCGAAGCTTGTAAAAGAAAAAAGTCTCGAGCCAGTCGAAAAGTATCTCGCATTCTTCACGGTACTCGATCGCGACGCGCGCGACTCACTGGCGGCAATCGATCTGGTGCTGGCTCAGCCCTCTATCAGCTCCCAACTAATCGACAATTTGAACGCGTCCACCCATCTGCGAGCATTGCTAACAGACCTGTTCCTGTTGACTGACATTCTCAGGTCGCAACGTACACCCTTGCCAATCCGTTAGTATTCGGTGGGATCAGCAGGAGCTAGGGCTCGAACACACGGCGAAATCATCATGCCGAGCGCACCTGATGCGCAGTCGGCAATGCGAATTGCAGAGCGGATTTTCGTAAGCTGGCTGAACTTTTGGCCCGACTCTTGTATATGCAAGAACTAGCCGGCGAAAGATGAAAAAACTTCATTGAAAATTGCGGCGACGAATTCGCGAAGGGCCAAAGCAGTCGCGATTTGCGCGAATTATCGACCCAATCAGCTTCATCGACGGCGTAATAATGTTTTTTGGAAATCCGCTCATTTACTACCTTTTTCGGCAGGGCTGGGACGTGAGACCTGCGGCACAGTTGTTGTGCGGTCGTTTTTCACGCCTGACAACGCGGAGGGTTGTAGAGCAGTAATCGCCGCCAAAAATCGCCCACACGGTCGGACGCGCCTCCTCTCTGTAACCTCCTGAGCAGAAACAGCAACCGCCGTGTGGGCTTTTCATTTGGCAAAGCGACTCGGGCGTGAATCGCGATGAGTGATCAGATTTCGAGGACGCTGCAATAAAACGAATCGTCAAGGCAGGGCAATCATGGAAAATCCAGGTACGCAAATCGATTCGATGGTGGGTTCGGCAGGCGATGAGCTTCGCGCTGATGCTGTCATGCCCGCACAATTTTACCCGGCACGTCGCGGTTCGGCTTCAGTGGAACCGATCATGCGCCTGATGGGCGGCGTGCTGGCCGACGCGGTGCGCAGTTTTCAGCGTAATTTCGGAGCGCAAGCCTGGAGCAGCCGACATGAATTCAGCGAAGCTCGGCGCTGGCTTTTCGATACCAAAGAAGAGGGCCCTTTCTCTTTCGAGGACGTCTGCGAAACGTTGAATATCGATCCACGTCGCTTACGTGAATTGATTATTCGCTGGGAGAAAAACCAACGGCCCGGGGATAAGCCGCGCATGATTCGGCGCTCCGCTGTCAAAACTGGCGGGCGACTTCGATCGAGGCGGACAAGGTGACCAGCCAGCAGCGAGCTGCTGAGGTCTTCCGCGACAAGCCAGCCGAGAAAAAATCTGTCGCACTGCGCGTTGACGGTCTGAGCAAACGGTATGGCGGGACCATCGCTGTCAGCGGGTTAAATTTCGAGATCGGCGAAGGAGAAATTTTCGGCCTGCTAGGTCCCAACGGAGCGGGCAAGACCACCACCATTGCAATGCTCGCGACCCAGCGCCGGCCCTCCTCGGGAGATGCGACGCTGTTCGGTCATAGCGCGTGCATGGAGCAGCATCTCGTTCGCCAGATGATCGGTCTTGCGCCGCAGGAAGTTTCGCTTTACCCGGCGCTCACGGCGGCGGAGAACCTGCAATTTTTCGGCAGCATCTATGGCGTGAGGCAGCCCGCGCTGCGTGAGCGTATCGACGAGCTGCTGGCACTGGTTGGATTGGACGCTCATCGCGACCATCAGGTCGGCATTTTCTCCGGCGGCATGAAGCGCCGTCTGAATCTCGCCGTTTCACTGGTACATCGGCCGAAACTCATCCTGCTCGACGAGCCGACCGCGGGCGTCGATCCTCAATCGCGCGAGCAGATCTTGAAAATCATTGGCGGCCTGCGCGATGACGGCAATGCGATCCTCTACACCACGCACTACATGGAAGAGGCGGAGAGACTGTGCGACCGCCTGGGAATCCTGAGCGAAGGGAAACTGGTCGCAGTGGGCACTCTCGACGAGCTGCTGAGCGGTACCGAGTTCGGCGAGATTATCGAGGTGAGGGGACTGCCGACTGGGGTCGATCTCGCGGGCATGCAGGCCCTGGGCGGAGTGAGCCGCATCGAGCGCGCCGACGGCGTGGTCAGGCTGTACGTAAAGCGCGCTGCTGACTACCTCTGGCCGCTTCAGAAAATTATCAATCGCTCCGATAAAAATGTGCGCATCAAGATTGCGCCGCTCAGCCTGGAGGATCTCTTTCTCCATCTGACTGGAAGGGAGCTTCGCGATTGATGCGCACCTTGTCCGTCATGCTGGTGGCCGTGCTTCTCGTGGTCGCCCCGGCTCGGGCTGCGAGCCCGCTCGATTACACGCGCACAACTCTCGAGCAGGCGCGCGCGATCGTCGCAAGCAGTCAGACTCACAATGAAAAGCTGGCTGCACTCTCCACCCTGTTCAGCAAATTTCTCGACACCGACGAGATGGGTCAGGAGGCGCTCGGGCCGCACTGGTCAAGCTTCACGCCCGCGCAGCAGAAGGAGTTCCTCGGTCTGTTCCGCGAACTTCTCCAGCGGACCTACGTGCAAAAACTCCTGTTGTTCGAAAATCCAAACTTCGTCTACGCGGGCGAGCAATCCACCGGCGCGGGCGCGGTCGTCGATACGAAAATCGTCACGCCGCGCGATCAGTTCGACGTTACTTATCGGCTGAAACCCGCAGGCGATACCTGGATGGCAACCGCGATCACAGTCGAAGACGTGAGCCTGACCGCGAACCTCGGCAGTCAGCTCAACGATCTGCTTTCCCGCATGAGCGTCGACGACCTGCTCACCCTGATGCGGCGGAAATACGGCAACGCCGGCGAGGCGGCACAGTCATGAAGACCGTCGCCATGATGCTGAAGGATCTCCGCCTCATCTGCCGCGACCGTTACGGCCTGGTCGCGCTGCTGGTCGTGCCGATCGTCGTGATAATGGTCGTCGCCGCTGCCACTCAATCCGGCGACGGCAGCAAGAGCATCCTGTTCCCGGTGGTCAATGAGGATCAGGGGCCAGTCGCGACCGCGCTGATCCGCGCCTTTCGCGAACATCTCGACGTGCGGGTGGTTTCCCGCGCGACCGCGCAGCATCTGGTGGCTGAGGCCAACGACGCTCCTGCTGCGCTGATTCTTCCGCCCGAGCTGAGCAAGCGTTATCTCGCACAAAAGCCGTCGACCGTCGAAATGCTCACCGATCCCGCGCAGTGGCGCGAGCTCGAGGCGATCAAAGTGGTGATGCTGCTGGCTGATCGCGAGACGGCGTCGCTCGGCGATCCGTTCAGCCAGGAACTGCTGAGCGTCAAGGAGCATAACATCACCGGCGACAACGTCTCGTTCTCGTCGCTCGAGCAGAACATTCCCGGTTTCAGCCTGATGTTCGTTCTGCTCACCCTCATTTTTAGCGTGTCGCTCGCGCTCCGCGAGGAGGAAGTGTGGGGCACGAGTGCGCGGCTGGCGGTCGCTCCCGTGCCTCCCGCATCTCTCCTTGGCGGGAAACTGCTGGCGCGCCTGATAGTCGGCACGGCGCAACTGCTGCTGCTCCTGCTGTTCGGTCACTTCGTCTACGGACTCCGGCTCGGTCATTCACCGGTCGCTATCGTGCTGGTTGCGACCGCGGTGGTCGCCTCGATGACCTGTTTCGCCGCTGTCGTCGCAGCCTTTGTGCGCACGCGCGAGCAGGCGATACCGGTCGGCTTGGCGGTAGCGTTCGTGCTGGCCTCGCTCGGCGGATTGTTCTGGCCTCTGTACGACCTGCCGAGATTGATGCAGCAGATCGCGAGCGCGCTCATCACCACTTGGTCGATGTCGGCGCTGCAAGACGTGATGCTTCGAGACAAAAGCCTCGTCGCAGTCTCAGTCGAGCTGCTGGTGCTCGTGGTCTACGGCCTCGTGTCCTTCCTGATCGCATTGCGGCTCTTTCGCTACGGAGGGGAGGCTACTTCGTGATGGAGTTTCAAACCTTGCATAACTCTTCCGCGACCTCGCTAAGGCGCGGAAAGGCAGAAACATACGTAGCTTTCCCACGTTGGCGCCTGGTCCGGATGATGGGGCTCGCGATTCTATCGATCGCTTGCTTCATTTTAATCGGATGTTCCGGGCAACGTGACGCATCGCAGATGCCCGATGTGCAAGAGCGGGAAGCGCTCGCTTCGGACTTACCTTCTCCAAGCGATGGGATGGATTACGATCCCTGGGAATCGATCAACGACAAGACGTTCTACTTCAACTTCAATCTCGCCGACCATTACGCGATAAAGCCGGCCGCCAAGGTTTGGTCGCGATTACCGGAGCAGTTTCGACAAAGTCTGGCCAACGCCTTCTACAACCTGGATATGCCGAAGCGGTTCGTGAACAAGGTCCTGCAAGGCAGGCTGCCCAGCGCTGGCCTGGAGCTCGCGCGCTTTGTCGTCAACACGACTGTAGGAGTCGCGGGATTATTCGACGTCGCCTCGCGGCTGCATATCGAAAAGACTGACGCTGACACCGGAGAGACCTTTGCCCTTTACGGCGTTGGGCCCGGGCCTTACCTGGTAGTGCCGTTGTTGCCCCCACTGGACGTGCGTGACGCGTTCGGGTTCGCCGCCGACTCATTTATGGATCCGCTCTCGTGGTTCATTACTCCGATCGGTGCCGACTTCGGGCGCAGCGCCGTCAAACAGATCAACGAACGCGCAAACAACATGCAACTATATGATGACGTCGAGGATAGTTCGCTAGATCTCTATGCCGCAGTCCGAAACGGCTACCTCCAGCGGCGCCGCAAGTTCATTGAGGACGCCATTCGCGATCGAGATCGAGCCTGGGGACGCATTTCCCATCCTTCAGAGCCTGAATATCAATCGCCGCTCGAAGAGAATCCGAAATCGACGGAACAACAATCAGAGAATGACGATCTCGAAACCTCTACCAAGTGATCCCCAGGCTGCATAACTGCTCGTATCTACTAACGCTTCGCAGCCAGTAGACTCTGCAAGCACGCCGACGCGAGAAGCGATCATGAGCGGAAGGCAAACAGTCCGGCATCCGGATCTCGCCGTCTTCCAATTGAAGCTGAAATGAGTTGCGCGGCGAGCATTGAAAATGTGATCCCATTGCCGCCATAACCTAAGACGGCGTAACAACGAGGGTAATCCGGAATTGGCCCGATGCTTGGTAAGCCAGTGTTGCTCTGACCGAACGAAGCCGTCCACGAGAACTGGGCGCGCGAGTCGACCTTCGGCAGCAGCTTGGCGAGCTTATTCTCAAGAGTTCTTGCCTTTGCACCGAGCTTGGCATCGCGTCGCGGTTCGTCGGTGAATTCTTCATCTTCGCCACCGCAGATGATGCGACCGTCGATGGTAGCGCGCACATAGAGGTATGAGTCTTTCGCTTCCCAGATAAAACACTCGCTCGGCCAGAGATGCTTTGGTTGAGGCTTTGTGGCAATCACCCAGGTCGAGGCGATGCTGTGTCCACGAGTAGGCACGATCTTCGGTAGCTCGTAACCCGTGCAGAGCACGATTTGGCGAGACTCGATTGTAAAGCCGTCTTTCGTCACGGCCAATGCGGCGCGTTTTCCGGATTGGATATCGACGATCTCGTGAGGTGCGAAAAGCCTTGCGCCAAGCTGCTGTGCGCGTCGGAGGAATCCCGAAGCGAGAGCCCGCGGATCAGCGGCTACACTTTGGGCGCTCACAATCGCCGCAGCACGAGACAAGTCGAAGCGAGCGCGGAGCTCGCGGCGGTCGAGATACTGACTGGGCAATCCGATTCGTACACGGGCGCGAACCTCTTTGGCGAGGCCGCGCGCATCGAGAACATCGCCCGCAAGATAAACCGACGGGTGCAGGCTCATCGAAGCGTGAATCTTCTCGTCTCGAGTCAGTTTGTAGAGTGCGTCAAGCGCCGCTTTGGATCTCAACCACGCACGTTCGGCTGGCCGCGACCCGATTTCACGCTTCAGGTGAATCAAAGGAGTATCAATCTCAAATAACAGTAGAGCGGTGCTCGCAGGCGTGGATCCCGTCAACAGTCCGCGGCGATCGATCACCACAACCCGATGACCTTCTCGCGCCAGCGAATAAGCAATCAGTGCCCCACTGATTCCCGCACCTACGACGAGGACATCCGTTTTTAGATTTCGCTCTATCTGCCTGGTCAAAGGAGGGCGGCGCGGATAAGCCAGCCATACAGGTGCGCCGGATCGCAGCTTCTTCTGGACCGTTAGGCTCATGGATTGGACTTAGGAACGCGTAGCGGTGCGGCGCGAAGCGAGCTGATTAAGGTATGTTATTAGGAGGTGGGATTATGGAATCCCACCTCCTATTGTCCTAGCTGATAGAGCTGCGCTGTTCCTTAGGAACGGAAGCCTCGCCGGTGTAGGAAATATCCACCGCGCCACCGTTCTCGAGAATCTTTTTCGCGCGATCGCGCTCCTTGCTGTCTTCGGTATGGACGGACAGCAGGATGTTGCCGTCCTTTACCTTGCCCTCATACCGTTTCGCCTCGTACTCGGGGATACCCATGCCGATGAGTGCACCCGTCAGGCCGCCAGCCGCCGCGCCACCAGCCGCGCCCGCCAATGCCGCCATGATTGGACCCGCGGCGATAAAGACTCCGAGCCCTGGGATGGCCAGTGCTCCGATTCCGACCATCCAGCCCAGGGCGCCGCCCAGGACTGCGCCGCTTGCTCCTCCCGTCGCCGCGCCCTCGGGAGCCTTGGTGTGTTGTTCGTGGGCGAAGTCCTTACTGCCCTGCTTGTCGGGAAAGAGAACCGACACGTCGTTCTCTGTGAAGCCGGCGGCTTTGAGATTGTCGGCTATGTCGATAGCCTGGGACTCACTCTTCGCGATGCCGAATACTGCTTTCTTTGCCATGTTATATCTCCTTGCTACTGACCTTTGACTTCGATTTGGTTGTCGACTTTATCCGCGCCGGCTATCTGCTGCGCCTTGCTCGCGATCGCAGCCTTCTCTTCTTCGGTCTTGACCGGGCCGCGCAGCGTGACGCTGCCGTTGGCGGTGACGATCTTCACGTTATGCGCCAGCATCGAAAGCGAGGGGTCCTTGACCACCGCCCTTCGAATCTCGCGAGTGAGTTCGACGTCGCTTTTGGCATTCGATTGGGCGCCGGCGGTCATCGCGCCCGGATCGCGATCTCGAACATTCACCGCGGAGTTGTCGGGTGCGACCGGCGCAGAGTCTTGCGCCATTGCAACAGTGCCCAAGCCCAACAGGGTCGAGGACAGTACCAGGGCCAATGCTATTCGTTTCAAGGTTGATTACCTCCTCTCCTTGATTTCAAAGCACGTGACTCAGGACGAACCAGATCACGAGGATCGAGACCGGCACTCCGAGTAGCCATGCAATTCCGTATTTCATTTCCGTTTACCTCTCATTCATGCGTTACTTGGCGGCCGAGAAGGCCTCCGTTTGATTGCGTACAAGCTTGCTAGGCGGATTTTTCTTGAGTTCCTGCTTGCGCACCTGAAGTTCGGCTCCCAGCTCGTTCAGCCGCTTCTCGCCGAGGAACTTCCTCGCGTCGGGGAACATCTCGCTTTCCTCTTCCTTGACGTGATGCTCGACGTCTTCCTTGAGGACCTTGATCTTCATGTCCCAGCTCTCGTCGTCAGGAGAGATATTCGCGATTTTGGCGAGCAGATTCTTTATCTGCTGATGCTCTTCGTAGGCCTCGCGCACTTCGTCTTTAAGGTGTTCTTCGCGAGCTTTCTTGACGGCTGGATAGAAGATCTCTTCTTCGATGGTCGCGTGGACGGTGAGCGCATCGTTTATCTGGTCGAAAATGCTCTGTCTCTTGTCATCGCTCTGCTTCGTCGCCCTTTCTTCCTGGGCGAACAGTTTCTTAACGGCGGCATGATCCGATTTCAGCAAAGTGATCGCGTTCTGTTTTGGCATTTGCTACCTCCTCCGATTTGTATCGCGCATTGTGCAACTAGAATTCTCTAGGTGACTCGTGCCCAAGTTATCAGCAACGGTTATGCCATCGGCCTCGCGACGACCGTGGGCAGAGGTCCTCGGCAAACAAGACAATCGAATGCTGCGACATTCTGAAAAGTAGGGGGTCGTAGCGTCCTGGCGGAGTTGTTTCTCTAAACCTGAAGATCCGGAAGCCTGTAAAATTGTTTTTCTCTATTCTCCGGGAATGGTTCTCAGGCAACCGTCCAGTTAATGCAGCTTATCTACTGCGTGGGCAATGAACGTTTCAGCTTGGTTGCTTGCGGCATATGAGCACATTCACTATTCGAGATTCATGAAATACGCATTCGACACTCCCCAGTTTGGTGCCTTTGCAGACCCGCGGCTGCTTGCACAACTCGCGCACGAAGCGGAAGACGCAGGATGGGATGCTTTTTTCTTGTGGGATCATATCCAGGTTGGTTGGCCGGACGCGGTCGCCGATCCCTGGATCGCTTTGGCAGCGATGGCGATGTCGACGAGTCGAATCCTCATTGGCCCAATCGTTACGCCACTTTATCGACGTCATCCATGGAAAGTCGCGCGTGAAACCGTCACGCTCGATCATCTAAGCGGCGGCCGAGTCGTCCTTGGCGTGGGTCTCGGCGATGATGTCTTCGGTGAAATACGAACTTTCGACGCTCCAATGGATCCCAGAACGCGGGCGGCGATGCTCGATGAGGGCCTCGCGGTGCTGCTCGGACTGTGGAGCTCGGAAAAATTTTCATTCGAGGGAAAGCACTACACGATTCGCGATGCGCAGTTTCTGCCCGCGCCCCTGCAGAAACCGCGGATTCCAATCTGGGTCGCAGGCACCTGGCCCCGCAAACCGCCGTTCCGGCGCGCGGCGCGTTTCGACGGCATCTTGCCGATTTCCGGCAATATCGAAACTCAGCTCACGCCGTCACAGGTTCGCGACCTTGTCGCGTTTATAAAAAGCGTCCGCACCTCCGACGCACCGTTCGAGGTAATTCACTCGGGTGAGACCTCCGGCGAAAACGCCGACCAGGATCGCGCAATCGTTGCCTCGTACGAGGAAGCCGGCGCGACCTGGTGGTTCGAGGGCCGGCTACCATGGCGGAGTTCTGTAGAACAAGTGCGAGCGAGAATCAGGATGGGGCCGCCGCGATTGTGACGCTGCTATTTGAGCGACCGTCCCGTTGAAGTTCAGGTGGCGGGAGCTATGTTCTGGTTGACGCGAAAAAAGTTGTCGGGGTCGAACTTGCGCTTGATCAGTGACAGGCGTTGATACTTGTCGCCATAAGCGGCCCGTACTCGAGCGTCGCCCTCGTCTTCCAGATCGTTCACGTACACCGCGCCAGTCGATAGGGGCTCCATCGCGCGATAGAACTCCTCAACCCAGTTCCATGACCGCTCGCGATCTCGGGCCTTCTGCCAGTATGAATGGATCCAGTATTCAAAGCCGGTGCGCCGAAAACCGAAAGCATTGTCGTGAGGCTTGGCGCACCAGGGTCCGTGCCAGTACATCATGGTTACGCCGCTTGCCTCATGAGGAGCGCTTGGCAGGTGCTCGATGATCGTATCGACAATTTCTTCAGTGAGCTTCTTGAAGTGGCCGGCGCGTCGATGACTTGAGTACTCGCCTTCCGGTACGTCGTAGACGTCGCGCTGTTCATCGAGATAAGACTTGGGTTTTATAGTATCCTCGAATGGCCGGAGGTACTTACGGAGCGGTCGTAGCACTCTTTCCCCTTTCTTCTTGTCGCCGAGCCACACAACTTTGATATCAAGCATGCGCTCGCCTGGATGCGGTAAGACAGCTGCGATAAGAAAGAGTTCGGAAGGAATCGTGAGTGCGTAGCTGTCGAGAAACTGCAAAACTTTCTTTGCTTGGCGGATGGGATATCTAAGACTGCCTGACAGAACAGTTTCAATGGGATGGAGTTTGAATTCGAGCGACGTGGCGATTCCGAAATTCGCCCCCGCGCCACGCATTGCCCAGAATAAATCGGAGTTTTCCTCTGCGTTAGCCGCCAGGATCTTACTATCAGCAGTTAGAACTTCGAGACCAACTATGCTGTCACATCCGTAGCCGAATTTCGGGGTGAGCGAGCTTTCGCCGCCACCAAGCGAGTAACCGGCTACACCGACTGTAGGACATGAGCCGAGCGGCACCGCCATCCTGAACGACTGTGTAAGACAGTCCAGTTCGCCGGCGAGGATTCCCGGCTCGATGCGAATTGTTTCGCGAACGGGATCGATCTGAACGCGTTTCATCGCCGACAGATCGACGACGAGTCCGCCATCGCATACTCCGTAGCCTGCGAAACTATGGCCGCCTGATCGGACTGCGGTCAGAAGACCGTTGTGACGAGCGAAATCTACAGCCAACTGGACGTCGTTGCGGTTAGCACATCGAACGATGATCGCAGGACGTTTGTCGACCGCGCCATTTTTGACCTTGCGCAGCGCACCGTACCTCTTCTCCTCCGGTAACACGACCTCGCCCGATAGAGATTTCGCGAATCTAGCGACGGTTGAAACTGAGACATGTTTGCCCATCGATCTTACGTTCCTGCACGATCCCAGAAGCGCAGCTTTCTACACTCCTGAACGAACTTCGTTGCGTCTTTGGCACCGCCAACCGCAATGAAACCATCATCGAGTTTCTCAGCACCGAGCACCTTAGTCAGAAACGGGGTCGCTTCTTCGCTGTAAGCTACGAACTTGGAATGCGCAAACGCGTCCGCAACGAAATCGCGCGCGGCAGGTTCTTTGGCGAGCATTTCAGCTCCTTCCTTCGAGACCAGCACGGCGACGGCGTCGTAGAGCACGGAAGGGCCGCCATCGATCCTTTGGTTTGCGGGAATGATGGAACCGTCGCGCGCTTTTACCCCTGCGATCGTCGGAGCGATGACCTCGAAGGTGGCGCCCTCCTTGGCAAGTGCTTTCTGGAGCGCGCCGACTAAATTGGCATCGACCCCATCGGTGACCAGCATTCCGACTTTACGACCTTCAAAGGTCTCATGGGCATTCAGCAAAATGCTAAGTGCCTTTGATGGTTTCAGATCAGTGCGGGTTGGCTTCGTAGCCTCGGCCTTATTTGGCATTTCCTTAAGACCTAAGTCGTTGGCGACCTTTTCTGCCAGACCACTGTCCACATTCATTAAGTGCGAGACCATCCGCGATCGAATGTCCGGTCTTTCTACCTTGCTCAGCTCAAAAGTGAACGAAGCTGCAATGTGGGCCTGCTCGATTGGCGTTTGGCTGATATAGAACTGACGTGCCTGGCTGTAATGGTCGGCAAAAGTATCGGAACGAACGCGAGCCTTCGGGCCTTGATCTTCGGCTGGATAGGAGTGAAACCCCACGTCAGGAGTCTCGCGAGGTCCGCCTTCCGCGCCCGGCCATGAGTTAGGTTCATAATTTGCCCGGCTCTTGGGATTTATCATCGCCATATGCCCATCCTGTTGAAGAGTGGCGAAGGGACACTTAGGCGCGTTGATCGGAATATTGGTAAAGTTGGGTCCACCGAGCCGCGAGAGCTGGGTGTCGAGATAGGAAAAGTTGCGGCCTTGAAGAAGAGGGTCATTGCTGAAGTCGACTCCGGGCACGATATTGTTTGTGCAGAAGGCAACCTGCTCCGTTTCGGCGAAGAAGTTATCGACACAGCGATCCAGCACGAGACGCCCGACCTTGCGTATTGGAATCAGCTCTTCGGGGATGAGCTTGGTCGCGTCCAGCACATCGAATGGGAATTCATCCGCGAATTTCTCATCGAAGAACTGTAGTCCCAGCTCCCACTCCGGGAACTGACCCGAATTGATGGCCTGCCACAGGTCGCGGCGGTGAAAATCAGGATCGGCGCCGTTAATCTTCACAGCTTCGTTCCAGACGACAGATTGCATGCCGAGCTTGGGTTTCCAGTGAAATTTTACAAAGGTCGATTTCCCCTTGGCATTAACCAGGCGATAGGTGTGAACTCCAAACCCTTCCATGAAACGAAACGAGCGCGGGATTGCGCGATCGGACATGATCCACATCGCCATATGAATGCTTTCCGGCATGAGCGATATGAAATCCCAGAAATTATCGTGGGCGGTTTGCGCCTGCGGAAAACCGCGGTCGGGCTCCTGCTTCGCGGCGTGGATTAAGTCGGGAAACTTGATCGCGTCCTGTATGAAAAATACCGGGATGTTGTTACCGACGATGTCCCAATTGCCTTCTTTGGTGTAAAGCTTCACGGCGAAGCCCCGCACGTCGCGCGCGAGATCGGGCGATCCTTTGTTGCCAGCTACGGTCGAGAACCTGACGAATGCCGGTGTCTTCTCTCGCGGCCGCTGAAACAGGTCGGCGCGCGTAAGCTCGGCCAGGGACTCGTAATTTTCGAAATAGCCGTGCGCGCCGAAGCCTCGAGCATGAACAACGCGTTCCGGAATGCGCTCATGGTCGAAGTGAAAAATCTTTTCCCGAAAGTGCGAGTCCTCGAGCGCTGTCGGCCCGCGAGCGCCAATTCTCAGTGAATTTTGATCGTCGGCAACCGGCGTTCCCTGCTGAGTGGTCAGCCCTGGGACGTCATCTCCCGCGACTTGGTGGAGTTCACCGCCTTTCCCGTTCCGCGCTTTCTGGTCATGCAATTGCGCTGGTTTCTGCTTGCGAGTAGCTGACTTCTTTGCCATTTGACTCCTTTATTTTCTCGAGAGACGTTCGTCCTGCTTAATGGTAAAAGTCGCGACCAGTCCGAGCGGGCCGCGATTACTGAATGCCTTCTGCGCAGAGCACCTCAAAGAAAGAAAAGCACGCCTGGCTTCACCATGAAGGCATGTACACCAAGCGTGCCGTCAGTACCGTTGCGGGCTGACTACTTCAATTTAGCATTTCTGTAATTTGAGGCGACTCGGTGGTTGACGGATGCAGGTTGGCGCAGGATTTTCTCCCACGTTCACACTATCGCGAGCATGAGAAGTTTCAGAATCGAGCGGATTTTCTTGGCACGATCGCTGCTGATACGAGCCAGCATGAGCTTTATGAGAAATCCAGGCATCCTGCGTTCCCGCATCTCGCCGTGGTCATGCTTAGCCGGTTGGGTGGTCGGAGAGTCCTATTCGATATATGCAAGTTTTTTCGAACGCGTCCTTAAACCTGTCGATGTCCATGTTGTGGGCGTTCAAACGAATCGAATACTTGCGCCGGGACGAATAGGATCGATCGAAGAAGTCTTTGCATGGCACGGGTTCCTTTCGATAGTATTAGTTTCGCTGGCGCTTTTCGTACTGGTCACCATACTCGCCGACTTCTACTCGAGATCCACGCGATTGCATTCGCTCATGTTACCGCTGCGGCTTCGTTCTGAGTCTAACTTCGCGTGAAATCGTGGAAAGTAAAGTGGGGCGTCGGTTTGTCGGTGACACTGGTGGCCCTGGGCCTGCTGCTGCATTGGCATCACGTTAGCGAGAGGCGGAATGTTCTCGGCTCCGTCAACACGGAGTTCAATCTCATCGGGCCGGACCATAAAATCATAGTCGAGTCCTATGACGATCCGAAAATCGACGGCATCACAGTTTTCATCAGCAAGTCGCAGACGGGTGGAATCAAAGGCGCGCTCGGGCTGGCGGAGGATACCTCGGACGCCTCCGTCGCTGTACGCCAGACCGGTCCGATCAAGGTGAAGGAAAAATTCGATAACGGCGAAGACGCTTTCAGTGAAAAGAGATCAGTGCTGTTCAAGCGGCTACATGTCAGTCGATTCTGGGACGCGCCGCATAAGAGCTTTGTCTATGTGGTGTGGACCGACCGGTTAATCAACGGCTCGCCGCAGAACTCGATCTCGGCGGTGGTGGCGGAGCCGTGGGGCACCCAAGCACCTGATCTGTCATTAATGGAATCTGTTGCTCCCGCGCCGCCCCAGTAGCCTGGACTAACTACTCGTCCCAGCCGAAGTGATGCGATACGGCGATCGTTCCATACCCGTGATTGTTGCCGTAGCCCACCTGTAGATCGAGGCTGGTCTGCCATTGTCTGAAGAACAGCCCCAGGTCCGGACCGAATTCCTTCATGATATGTGGTTCTGGGCCGCCTCCCCACAATTGTCCGCCGGCCCCAAGTAACCAGGTCAGTCGGCGCGAGGACGACATCACCACTCGCACGTCGATCATGCCGCTGCTTTGTCCGTTGTTGTAAAAGTGATCGCCGGTAAAGGACAAATTGATAGGATGGCGGCTGTGAAGCGATATCCAGCTCGAAAAGTCTCCTTCAATCCTTGCGCCTGTGCTATCGCCAACATCACGGCCACCTAGGACAGTCAGCGAAGTGCCCTGAAAAGGCAGCAGATCGATCCCGCCCATGAAGACTCCGAAGTTGCGCGGCCGAGTTCCGGGATGAACAGTAAGCGGGTTGTCCCAGCCGGCGCCCTGGTAGATTTGATACCCCGAGACGCGCCCGACCACACCGATGTAAGGATTCAATGTCTGCTCGAGCTGAAAGCCCTCGTGTGTTGCCGCATATCTGCTTTCGTTGCCGATGGCGCTGGCGAACAGCGTCAGGCTGAAATGCTGAGGGTTGGCAGGCGTGAAGAAATCAGAATAGGGAAGGGCACCCGCTGTTGAAGCTCGCGTCGAGAGGATTGCGAACGTAGTCGCAATGATCGCTGTTACCAACGAGCGCGGTCTCATAGGTCACGGCGGAGTCCCGGGCCATTTGCCTCGCATCATCTTAATGGTATCCGGGCGCTCCCATCTCCTCCATTCCGAGAGGCGCGGGCGATGTCGCCGGCGCTTCGCAAGCTACCGTCGTCTCGTATCCCTCATTCACCAGGACCGCTTGAGCCGGGTTCGAAATATTGGCGACCGCTACCACGCCATGGAATACTCCGACGGTCGTGTACCGCATGCAGCTGCGGTCCTCCGGGCATGGCCGGCCTTCGATGAACGCTGTCTCAAATTCGGTGCCTCGTACGGCGCTAATCGCATTGGGAGTATGCACCTCGAAGTCCGGAACTCCGCCGGCTCCCAAATTGACGATCGCTCGAAGATGCCCGGCCCACAACTCAATCTCCGCTTGTCTACGCGCGGTCGTCGCCATCTCGTATCGATCGATAGTGTAGGAACTCGACTCTGACAGAGTCAGTTTGCTGCCGTCGCTAAACGTCACGGTAAGCTTCGCTTCTGGTGCAGTGCTGAGCCTGTCACGAACCTCGACCGGCATCGAGGGCGCGAGGTTCAGCTCGCTCCCGCCACGCACGAGCTTCGCGATCCCGGTGATGCTCGTCACCTCGCCGACCGGGGCCTGCGCAAATGCCGTCGCACATCGGGAAATCAAAGTGAAGGTGAGTGCAAAGATGGCGATGAGCCGAGTCGGTATTTGCATGTGCGTTTCCTGTCTCTTCTCAAACCTTGAATCGCACGAATCAAAGCAGCTTTCAAACGCGTGGCGATCAGCCTGCGTTCATGAAGATGCCGATCCGGCGGTCAGTAGCTGATTAATGCTCGATTCTCTCTGTTGAGAATCGAGCGGGTGCCGTTCTCACCGCCCTCAGCCAAAAACCTTCGCCAGGGCATCGCTTTCAGCACCAACCCCTACTGGGCTATCCTGAAGGACGACGGCTGTCTCCTGTTCTTTTCGAGGTCGCCGCGCGAATTATGCGAGGCTTCACGCAACGTCTCACTGGGTAGCAGTCTCGAGTCGGCATGCGAAAGTCCAGGCTCTTAATTGTCGCGGTTCTAGTAGTTGCGAGTATCGTGCTGATCGGATGGTCATCCTGGATTGAGGCTCCTTTTATCGTTTACTTTCTTGTAGCTGGTGCGTGGGCAGCAACGATCGCACTCTTATCTCGTCCTGAGGCACTTCGGAATGGCGCACTGATCTTTAGCTCGGTGTTCTTTAGTATGGCCTTAGTGGAGACTTACATGTACTACGCTAACCGGTCCGAGATCATCATTACACGGACAATACCGGTAGATTGGCGCCGAGACGAAACCGACATAGGTTCTCAACCGTTGCCAAATACGACCGCTACATTTGAAGAAGCGTTAGACGGACGGCTTATTGATAAGGTCACGTACAGATTCGGTGGCAGCGGTCTTCGAGAAATCCCCGCAGCAGTTCAAGGAGGACCTCACAAAGTAGTGTTCTTCGGTTGTTCTTTTATGTTTGGTCATGGGGTCCAAGACGATCAGACGCTGCCTTATTACTTTGTGCGAGCAGCAAGTGGCACCTTCGAGGGGTTCAATTTCGCGGGCGACGGCTGGGGGCCGCATCAGATGCTGAGGGAGATTGAAACCGGCTTCATTCGGCGCGTGGCGGGCACCCCCGATCTGGCGATATATGAAGCAATCCCGGATCATCTGCGCCGGGTCGCTGGGCGGGCGCCGTGGGAAGATGGGCCGAAGTACAACCTATGCCGCGATAATGAGGCTTGTTACTCCGGGCAGTATCATAGTGCCGACTACGCGACATGCCGCCGTTGGCTCGACAGGAGCTGGATTGTGAGGTTTTTCGAAAATCACTCCGAGAAGCTATCGCAATCCTCTGACCTCCCACTATATTTGGCAGTACTGAAGAGGACTCGAACTTTGCTCGAGCAAAACGGCACTCGTTTTGTAATCGTCTTGTGGGATCAAAATGAGTTGGCCAACACGATCATGAAGGCCCTGAAGGCGAATAAATTTGATGTGATCGCGATGTCTTCTATATTTCCGGAGAGTGATCTGAAGAACGGACTGCTCACTCAGCTTGATCGGCATCCGTCGCCGGCGACCAACCAGGAAATCGCGGATTACCTATGGAAGCAGGTCGGCGAGCCATTGGTGGATGCAAAGCACCCGCAATGAAGACTTCGAGCGATTCCAATTTCCCCGAGCGCCTGGGGCACGACGACATCTCATACGGCTCTACTGATCGCTTCTTCGGCCTACTGTTCAGCGCCTTCTGGGGTGTGGTGGCGATGGCTCCGCTCAGGAGAGGGGGGTCGATACGAGCATGGGCGGTAGTTCTCGCCGTCGCGTTTCTCGTCACCAGTCTTATGAGGCCAACCCTGCTTGGACCGCTGAATCAGCTGTGGCAGCGACTCGCACAATTTTTACAAACGCTTACCAATCCGATAGTGATGGCGGTCCTCTACTTTTCGACTATCGTCCCTTTTGCACTTATAATGCGCCTACTGAACAGAGACGTTTTGCGATTGAAGTGGGATCCGGGACAGGCCTCTTACTGGATACCTCGCAAGCCTCCCGGTCCACCGCCCGAGTCGATGAAAGATCAGTTCTAGTACTTCGATATGGATTTTGTTGCCGAACTCTGGCGGTTTTTGCGGGCGCGCAAGAAATTCTGGCTGCTACCTATGATCGTAGTGTTCGCGATCATGGGCACACTCCTCGTGATCACTCAAAGCAGCGCGCTCGCGCCTTTCATCTACACACTGTTCTGAGACAGCATGCGAGTGCTCGGTATTTCCGCGTTTTATCACGACAGCGCCGCGGCGTTGATCGAGGACGGTCAGATCTTGTCCGCGGCGCAGGAAGAGCGCTTCACGCGCAGAAAGCATGACGCACGATTTCCTCGGCTCGCGATCGAATACTGCTTAGGACAGTCAGGACTCTCGCTGAGCGAGGTCGACTACGTAGCCTTCTATGACAAGCCTTTTCTGAAATTCGAACGCCTGCTCGAGACCTACATGGCTTTTGCGCCACATGGGTTCAAATCGTTTCGAGCAGCGATGCCGATATGGTTGCGGGAAAAGCTCTTTCAGAAACGCTTGCTGCGTCGCACCCTCGCGGAATTGAATGGCGGCCTCGATTTGGGTGACCGCTTGCTATTTGCCGAGCATCATCAGAGTCACGCGGCGTCGGCGTTTTTCGCATCTCCCTTCAAGCAGGCGGTGATACTTACTCTCGACGGCGTCGGCGAATGGGCAACAACTTCGGCCAGCATCGGGAACGGCAATCGGCTCGAAATTACCAAGGAGATGCACTTTCCACATTCGCTCGGGTTGCTCTATTCAGCATTCACCCACTACGCGGGGTTTAAGGTCAATTCGGGCGAGTACAAGTTGATGGGTCTGGCGCCCTACGGCTCGCCACGCTTTCGCGATCTGATCCGCGATAGTCTGATCGATTTGAAAGCTGACGGATCATTCCGGCTTGACCTCAGTTACTTTGACTATTGTGTCGGGCTGCGGATGACCAATGCGAAATTCGATCAGCTATTCGGCGGACCGGCGCGAAAACCTGAATCTCCGATCACTCAGCGCGACATGGATCTGGCGGCCTCGATCCAGTTGGTTACCGAAGAAGTGATACTCGGTTTGACGCGTGCGCTCGCGGCCGAAACCGGATGCAGGAATCTCTGTCTCGCAGGAGGAGTGGCGCTCAATTGCGTGGCGAACGGCAAAGTCTGGCGCGACCGCCGCTTCGAAAATATCTGGATTCAACCCGCCGCAGGTGATGCCGGTGGCGCGCTCGGTGCAGCGCTCGCCGCTTACCATCAATTCCTGGACCAGCCGCGTCGAGACGAAGGTAAGGATCTTATGCGCGGGTCATACCTCGGGCCTTCGTTCTCGCAGGCGGAGATAGAAAGCCGGCTGAGCCGCGGCGGGTGCGCGTTTCGTGGTTTACGATGAGGAGACCCTACTGAACGCATGCGTGGAAGCACTGGTCGCCGGCAAGGTTCTGGGCTGGTTTCAGGGACGGATGGAATTCGGGCAGCGCGCCCTCGGCGCTCGTTCGATCCTGGCGGACCCGCGTAGCCCAACCGTGCAACGAACGCTGAATCTTAAGATAAAATTCCGCGAGTCCTTCCGCCCTTTCGCGCCTTCGGTGCTGCGCGAGGATGTACAGGACTGGTTCGACCTCGATTGCGACAGTCCGTACATGATGTTGGTCGCCGATGTGAAGAAAGACCGGCGGCGGGCACTAACCAGCGAAGAGCTATCGTTATTCGGGATAGAGCGGCTGAACACCGTGAGGTCGGAGATTCCCGCGGTCACGCACGTTGACTATTCGGCGCGCATTCAGACCGTGCATCGCGAGACCAACGCACGCTATCATAGCGTTGCTCCGCGCCTTCAGTCAGCGCACAGGATGCCCAGTCCTCGTAAACACCAGCTTCAACGTGCGTGGCGAGCCGATCGTGTGCACGCCCGAGGACGCGTGGCGATGCTTTGTGGGAACGGCGATCGATTCGATGGCAATCGGCAATTGCTTTCTCGATAAAGCATCGCAGAATTCCGTGGTCAGGCACGAATACGAAACCGCCTTTGAACTCGACTGATCACCTCAATTGCTCGGCGGCCGTGCGTACCAACCGAAGCTGTATTCAGTGAGAGCTCGTCTCGCTTTAAGTCGCGCCGCTAAGGCTGGGGCCAGAAAACATATTCGAACTTGATGCCGTCCGGATCGGTAAAATAAACCGCGAAGTATCCTGGAAAGTATGGATATTCGGCTGGTGGATCGAGGATCTGCGCCCCGATATCCAGCAGGACGCTATGCAGCTTTTCGACATCGGCTCGATTGTTGGCGTTGAACGCCAAATGGTTGAGCCCCGGTGCGTTGCGATCATGTGCTTTAACCGCAGAGTCTCCTTTTGCCGGTCGAAGCGTGATTGAACTGTTCGGGCCGGCCCACGCGTGCAGTCGTGTCTTCATCAATTGCTGAGTCGCTTCGGAAACTTCGACTCGCGCAAAGCCCATGAACCCCAACACTCTGTCGTAGAATTCAGTGGAACGGGCCAGATCGCTAGCTGTCAGCGCAATGTGATTGAGACTGCCGCGGGCCATAACACACCTCCGCAAGAAGTTCCGACTGCGCGTTTCCATTCGATCAAATCTTCATCGATTTATCAACGGCGCGTCGCCGGCTGCAGCGTCAGACTGACAGCCTCGATTCCGATCGACGCCAGATTCCAACTGCAAGTGCTGTGATTACTCTAGAGCGATCCGCAATCCGTTATCGGCGTAACCTAAGGAGTCGAAATGAGCGCGCCGAGCGTGTCATTCCCCGCACCTGACATCTCAGGGGCGCCGTCTCGCAGTGGCCGCAAACGGGGCGGATTTGCTAAGGTCGAATGACCAATGGATCATGCTTATCGAAGAGGCGAATCTTCATCACTTCCGTTCTTTGACGGCAAGGCATCGATGAATTCTGGGGCCAATCCTAAACTCGGATTTCGGTGGTGCGGAGTGCCGATAGCACTGGCCAGCGCCGGTGCCATATCGCTCGTGGCCTTGCTTTCCTTCGGATGCTACTACGCGGCCATGACTCTCGGGAGGGTTCGTCCGTTACGCAACGCGTATCAATTTGTCTCCAAGGCTTACGACCAGCTACTCGATAAACTCGGCCGGGAAGTGCTACAGGACTCCAGAGACGCGCCTGCATTACGACTCATGGTTTCCCTTAGCCTTAGCGCCATACCAATTTTCCTGATTCAACTCGTTTTAGGAAAACCTCGACTGCTGCTCGCGATCGCTTTTTATATTTCCCTTTACGGTCTCAAGTTCCAGCGGTTTATCAGGATGTTCAGCGCCAAACACCTGGAAGCGCACCGGCGCCAGGGCTACTTCTCGGAGAAGTACGATAGGGTCTTCGGCCGCTACGTCGAATTCTTTCTAGGATATTTGTATGGAAACGTTCCGGAACTGGATCGGACGGTTCATGTCCGTCTCCACCATAGAGAGAATGGCGGATTCGATGACACAGCAGATTCCAGGAGCTACGACCGAACGAGTCGACTGGATTTCCTGTGGTATCTCTCGGACAACATTTGGACGGTGTTAGGGATTGCCCCTTACGCCTACTTCAAGGCCAGGGGCGATGAAGAGAATCGAAGACGCCTGTTATGGGGAATGGCGCGGTACTATGCCTACTTCGGAGCTGTCGCTATCTACGACTGGAGAATCGGGATCATGTTCGTGTTGGTTCCGCTGCTCTGCATGAACTTCATCTCGGCGATAATCGCATGGGTCCAGCACGCTTTCTACGACTCGGAACAGCCCGAGGACTACTTTGCGCACACCGTAACCGTGGTTGATGAGGTCAACTTTATGAACGAAGGATACCACCTTTGTCATCATCACCGGGCTGGCCTGCACTGGACCGAGATGCCGGTCCATCTCGAGCGGATTCGTGACAGGATGAGAGAGTCCGGTTCCCTGGTGTTCCGCGACCTGGATTTTCTGGGACTTTTTTTCGAGTTGACCCTCCTTCGAAGAATGAACGTGCTTGCCGAGAAACTTGTCCCCTGGGAGCCCATGAGTCACGAGCAAAGGTTGGCTTTGCTGGCTAAGAGAACTGGGGTCGGGACTTATTCACCTGAGCTCGCGGCCGCTCGCGCCCAAGGCCTTAAGCCCACGCGCGACCGTAAGGTTGAGGCCGCCGAGCTCGCGCAGCAACCGCCACCACCGCCGTAGAAGACCATATTGGTCCGCTCGTTCGAGATTGCGCGCGCGGCGTGATAACACTCGTCCAGAAATAAGCAGGAGCTGGAACTATGGACATTGGCATTATGATCGCAGCGACCGCGGAGTCCGGAGACATCGCGGAAATCGCGCGCGAAGTCGAAAATCTCGGCTACGAGTCGTTCTTCATTCCCGAGCATCCCGTGATTCCGATCGGATTCAAGACTCCCCTGCCGGGCGGCGGCGCAGGCACATTGCCCGAGCACTACGGCCGCTGGATGGATCCGTTCGTCGCGCTCAGCGTCGCCGCGGCGGTAACCCGGCGCGTCAAGCTCGGCACCGGAATCTGCCTGCTGCCGGAGCGCGAACCAATCGTTACCGCCAAGACTATCGCCACGCTCGACGTCGTTTCGGGCGGACGCGTCATCCTGGGCGTCGGCGGCGGGTGGCTTCGAGAAGAGACGGAAGCGCTGGGGACGAATTTTGGAACCCGCTGGAAGCGGCTGCGCGAAACCGTCGAAGCGATTCGAGTGCTATGGACTCAGCCGGAGCCCAGCTATCATGGCGAGCTGGTGAAGTTTCCCGCGGTCCGATGCGATCCCAAGCCGATCCAGAAACCCGGCCCTCCTATATTGCTCGGCGCGCGCGGACCCAAGGCGCTCGAGCGCGTGGTGCGCACCTACGATGGATGGGTGCCGATAGCGGGCAAGCCCGCCAGCTTCAAGCGCGACGTCGATGCGCTCAGGAAAGTCGCCGGCGAGCGGGGGCGCAATCCGGACACTTTGAATATCAGCGCCTTCGTCGCTCCGGCCGAGGACGGGATCGCGCTGGAAGACCTCAAGCTGTATCGCGAGGCAGGGGCGCATCGGCTCGTGCTGTTTTCGCAGGGCGATGCGATCAAGATGGCGGCCGGGAAGACGCTCGAGATCGTGCGGCGGCTGGCCCCGACGGTCGAACGCGCGGCGAAGGTTAGATAGTGCCGGCATCCGCCAAATCGGCGGCCGATTTCAACAAATCAACCAGTCTGATCTATGCAGTAGCAAGCATGGGCGCCGGATTAGTCTTGCCCAGGAGCAGGCGGCGCGATAAGTGGACTGAAAGCCTACCTTCAGAGGTCATCGGTCATGCGACTTTTCCGTCTTTATAGCGGTGATGATCAGCAATCCCACCTGGAAGAAATGAAGATGCCGTTTGCACCGGGGCAAATCGCCGAGCAAACGCCCTTGCAGCCGGCCACCGGAGTGATATTCACGCGGATGGCGTCGGGAGCATTCGTCGATTGGCATAACGCGCCGCGACGCCAGTACGTGATTACCCTCGCCGGCGGCGTTGAAATCGGGCTGGGCGACGGCTCTTTGCATCGGTTCGGACCCGGCGAAGGAGTTTTGGCCGAGGACCTCACGGGGAAAGGTCACACGACTCGAGCAGTCGGCGACGGGCCTCGCCTCATGATGATAGTCCCGCTGAAAGATTGACCCGTTCGACGCACTTGTGATCGACCGCAAAGCCCTCGCGGCGTATTACCCGATACAGCATCGGGCACCCCAGCACGTGTGTCGCTTCAGCATTACTCTTGCGCTTTCCACGTTGTTGTTGGTCTCGGTCGCTTCAGCCCAACAATCAGCCACCGCACGCGTTCCCGTGGTGCCGCGCTTCGAACCTGCGGCCTGCCCGGCAATTCCAGTAAAGGCACTGGCCAACGCCCGCTGTGGCTACCTCGTAGTCCCGGAGGATCGGAGCCAATTGGGCGGCGGCACAATCCGACTCATCGTCGCGATCGTTCCCGCGCGCTCGGCGCGGCCGCAGCCCGATCCAGTCATCTACCTGGCCGGCGGCCCGGGCGGGATCGCCATCAATGAAGCGGACCTGGCCGTCGCCATCGGTCTCAATCGCGACCGGAATCTTATCCTCATGGATCAGCGAGGAACTCTGTACTCCGAGCCGGCACTGACCTGCCCGGAGGTTGACCAGTTCTTCGTGCGCAGCCTCGGCCTCGCCCTCGATGATCCTTCGACCGGACGCCTCCATGCTGCGGCGGCGCGAGCCTGCTACCTTCGCTGGGCTGCAACCGGTCGGAACCTTAGCGCATATAACACGACCGAGAACGCCGCAGATTTCGCCGACTTGCGCAAGGCGCTCGGAATCACCGATTGGAACGTGTTCGGAGTTTCTTACGGCACCAATCTGGCACTCACGCTAATGCGCGAACATCCGGAGGGTATCCGCAGCGTTGTCCTCGACTCGGTGGAACCGCCGTCGGTCGTAAACGTGGGAAGGTTCTGGGGCAACGCTCGCGAGGGATTCGACAACTTGTTCCGCGCGTGCGCGCAAAAGCGCGGCTGTTGGAGCGGTCAAGCCGGCATCAGCGAGACCTTCGCGAGTGTAGTGCGTGAGCTCGAATCCCATCCGGTCACCACCAGCGTGATGCCGGAAAAGGGCAAGCCACCGGTGAAGGTGGTGATCGACGGCGGGAAGCTGGTGAACTGGCTCGTCGACATGTCCTTCGCGACCGCAGACTACCCGCATGTGCCCGAGTGGATCGGTGAGCTCGCCAAGGGGCACCCGGAGAAAATCGCCTTGTCCATCGCACAGCCGCTCTTGACGACTCCCGAAGGCTATATCGGCTACGGCCTGACCTACGGCGTCATCTGCAGTGAGTGGGTGCCGTACGAGAGCGAATCCGACGTGCTGTTGCAGGGGCGGCTCGCTTTCCCGGACTATCCGGACTCCGTCCTGGCGCCCGCCGTGCACTTCACCTACATCTATGATGACTGCCGCGGCTGGAAGGTGAACAAGGGGCCCGCGGCGCAACGCTCGGCTACGCGCAGCAACATTCCAACCCTCATCCTGTCGGGCAGCTTCGACGCCATCACACCGCCAGGCTGGGGACAAATCGCGGCCCAAACGCTTCCCAACTCGAGGGTCCTGGTCATCCCTGCGGTCGGACACTTCGCATCACACGAGTCTCCCCGCGCACAGCGCGAGATCGCATCGTTCCTCACCGATCCGAAGATTAGTCGGTGACGAACGCAGCGCGGTTACTTCACGCTGATCAGATCGACGTCGAAGATCAGCGTGGCACCCGGCGGGATGTCGGCGCCGGCACCGCTCGCGCCGTAGCCCAGGTCCGGAGGAATGATCAGCGTGCGCTTGCCGCCTACATGCATGGTGGCGACGCCTTCGTCCCAGCCCTTGATGACCTGGCCCTGGCCGATCGTGAAGGAAAACGGCTCGTTCCTGTCGAGCGAGCTGTCGAATTTCTTGCCCTTCTTGCCGTCGACGAATAGCCATCCGGTGTAATTGACCGTCACGGTTTGGCCGGCCTGCGGCACAGGTCCGGTGCCGGGCTTGACGTCGATGATGCGCAGGCCGCTGGGCGTGGTGACCTCGCCGGCTGCCAGGGCCGACATTGGCGACTACGGCGAGCGCGAGCAGGAATGCAGACATAAAGAGACGCGGGAAGTGCATTTAGGCCTCCTGAACCGAATGAATGGAACTCAACGGCCGACAATCGCCGGCCCCCAATGACGCCGACACACTAGCATCATCGGCCCGGTGGGCGAGAGGGTGCCATGGCGGCTCAGAATCGATCCAAGTGGCACCAGTTAGCGGGCTCGGGGGTCGTCGCGGCGGCAGAGGATCGGGCTCCCGCAACAAACCAGGCGGCCGCGCCGGCAAGTAGGAGCGCTCCTATCGGCACGCGCAGGCGGCGCGCTCCAGGCAGATTCTTCTCCGCCGCCATCACGACGCCCAGCATCAGCATCCAGCTCAAACTTGCGGCGCCCACCGCGAACATGAGCAGCATCAGCGACCAGCAGCAGCCGACGCAGAAGGCCCCGTGCTCGACGCCGATGCGCAGCGCCTGCATCGATTCATTGCCGCCCTGCCATCGGGATCGCAGAAAGGACATCGGCGATCGGCACTGGTCGAGACAAGCCTGCTTGAGCGGCGAGAACTGGTAGGCGCCGGCTCCCGCTAGCAGCAGCGCGCCCATGACGGAAGGTGAGGCATCGCTCCCGAGCATCCGGGCAACGGCGGACCCGCAGGACCAGTAAACCAGTTGAAGCAGCAGGCCCGACACGGTCCAGACGGCGAGGTACCCGAAGACCAGCAGCGCGATTAACCACATCGCAGTGCTGCGGCCTTGAATCATTCGATGAAAGAGAACGATGAGCGGGATGGTGGTCGGCAGCATCATCGCCATCGTCATCAGCGTCCATGCAACAACGAAGAGCGCGGCCAGAAACCACGGATTGGTGGAAACCGAGCTCAGATGTGCAGCGCCATGCAGGAGCGCGTGCCCATACGGCGAGCTGCTCTCGAGCCATAGCGTCCACCACGCCAGCAGAGCCAACATGGCAATCGCGCCGGCTGCGATCGCGTCAGGCCACGAAACGGAACTTGCCCTGGATCGCATTCCTGCCCTCTAGAGCCACGTCGCTGAGCCCGTACCTGCTCGTTTGCCGCCGGTAGTGAGAGGCTTTGCTGACGTACGCGGGCGAACCGGGGATGGTGGAGAATACACTCTCGTTGAGCGTGGTGAGATCGCCCGACGCGCTTCGGTAGGGCGACATCGCCGCATCCACCACCTCGCCGATTTTCAGCGTGCCGCGGCCTTCCTCGACGCTGAAGCTGATTGGCGCGCGCTCGATCGACACAACTTCGCCCACCAGTTTCGACAGATCGGCGGCTGGACCGCCCAGCTTGCCGCTCCATACATCGAGCAACGCGTTGTGCTGGGCTGGGGTGGCCGTATCGTCCACGAAGATCGCCACCTTCCAGTTGCCTTGCAGGACATTGCCGGGGATATGCGCGACCAAGCCGATCGTCAGGCCGGATACATCGATTCCGTCGATGGTTCCGCGGTCGACATGGTACGCCACCACAGAGTCGCAAGTACCGTTGTCAGCGTCCTCGCCGATCCAGCACGGGCACAGGACCTTGCAATCGCAGACTTCCAGAATTTTACCTTCGAGTTGATAAGCCATGTCTACCACTCATAGATCCAGTCCCGTCTTACGGCAAGGAGATATTTGCCGGAGTCAAGTTTGATCATTCACAAAAAAAATTGGTACGGTCACGAAGCTGCATAAGAAGCAATTCGCACAAACAATCAGAGCGACAAGGAGATTTCGATGAAACTTTATTACTCACCCGGCGCATGCTCGCTGTCACCTCACATTGTCGCCACCGAGGCCGGCATCCCGGTCGAACTGGAAAAGGTAAACCTCGCCGAACATAAGACGGAATCTGGCGACGATTACATGAAGATCAATCCGAAGGGTTATGTTCCCGCGCTGCGTCTCGACGACGGCAGCGTTCTCACCGAGGGTCCGGCTATCGTTCAGTACCTGGCGGATCAGAATCCTGCCAGCGGGCTCGCGCCGAAGGCCGGGACTATCGAGCGCTATCGACTGCAGGAGTGGCTCACCTTCATCGGCACCGAACTTCACAAGAGCTTCGGGGCGCTGTTCAACAAGGCTTCGTCGGACGAGGCCAAGAATACGGCGAAGACCAACATCAACAAGAGGCTGACGTACATCAACGACCAGTTGGCTAACCGCCAGTACCTGGTGGGGAGCAACTTCACGGTCGCCGACGCTTACGCCTTCACCATAATAAACTGGACGAACTTCGTCGGGATTGATCTCAAAGCCTATCCGAATATCGCGGCCTACCAGGCTCGTGTTGGCGGACGCCCGAAGGTGCACGAAACCTTGAAGGCCGAAGGTCTGGCGAAGTAGCGCAAGGAGAATTGAGATGATCGATGTCTATTTCTGGCCAACACCAAACGGAAAAAAGATTACCATCCTGCTCGAGGAAGCCGGCCTCCCTTACACCATCAAGGCGGTCAATATCGGACGCGGCGATCAGCTGACTGCGGACTTTCTGAAGATCGCACCCAACGGCCGGATGCCGGCGATCGTCGATCGCGAGCCCAAGGGCGGCGGCGCACCGGTCACGATTTTCGAGTCCGGCGCCATCATGGAGTACCTGGCCGAGAAGAGCGGGAAGTTCTGGCCGCAGGAACTGCATCAGAAATACGAAGTCTCGCAATGGCTTTACTGGCAGATGGCAAACCAGGGGCCGAAGATGGGCGAGCAGGGGCATTTTCGGCGCGCCACGCAGAATCCCAAGAACGGCGACCAGGCCTATGCGCTGCTGCGCTTCGACAATGAAGTGCATCGCATCTTCGGAGTGATGAACCTGGGCTTGCATAAGAAGAAATACCTGGCGGCGGGCCAGTACACGATCGCCGACATGATTTGTTATCCGTGGGCGACCACCTGGAAGGGACGCAACATCGAGCTCGAGGAGTTTCCCAACGTCAAGCGCTGGCTCGATGAGATCGGCGCGCGGCCGGCAGTGATTAAGGCGATGGCGGCCGGACCCGAATATCGCGAAGACCCTGCCACCGTCACCCCCGAGGAGCAGGCGCGGCGCCACACGCTGCTAACCCATCAGCGGGCGCAGGCGGTGCCGAAGGAGTGGGCCTAGCGCAAAGGCGGTCCCGTTCGATTTCGCTCAGCTCAAGTTCTGAGGGATCACAGTTTTCGCCGGTCGTAGCTAAAAGGAACACCGGCGTCCGCGACAGTGGTTAGCGATAACTTTCAGTCGCGCGAGCCTCTCGGCTAAAGGTGTGTCATGAAGACTCATTATGCCGCCGCGTTCGGGCTTGTGGTTTGGCATTTGATGATTCCGTCGACCAGCCCAAGTGCTGTTCTGGTTGCTGCGCCGCTGTCGGAATGGACCCTCTCCACCAGCTACGACTCTGCCGAGAATTGTGACTCGGACTTGATGGCGTTGAAGAACGACGCCTTCACTCAGGCGCAGTATGATTGCCTTTCAGATCGCTCGCAGGCGAACTTGTGTCTCGGTGATCTCGCAAGGACAAGTTCGCAGTGCGTTTCCACGGACGACCCGCGTCTCAAGCAAGAGTAGAGAAGTCGGCAGTCTTCATGCGGCGTCACCCATCATCTCGGCGAAGTTGCGGCTGTAGAATTGCTCCTTCGCTTGCTCGCTGACCTGGCCCATCGTCGCCTCGAAGCGTCCGATCGGATCTTTGGTCCCCTCGGGATGCGGATAGTCGGTCGAAAACAGCAGCATCTCGGGCCCCGAGTTCTCGATGATCCAGCCGACCGGCTCGTTCGGGAAAGGGGTGAACTTCACCTGGCGGCGTAGATAGTCGGAGGCTTTGAGCGGCAGATTCAGCGACGGCTCCGTCTTGCGGAAGCTCTGCTGGCAGATATCCAGGCGGCGCAGCAGGGCAGGCAGAAACATCGCGCCCTGCTCGATCACACCGCCTTGCAGCTTGGGAAACTTTTCGAAGATTCCGTCGAGCACCATGCAGGCCAGGAACTGCTCCGGCGTCTGATGGATCACCATGTAATCCTTCGAGCGGACATTCTCGCCGCCGCCGAGCCAGTCGGTGGTCGGCGCGAGTCCATTTTCGTTGAATGCGCGCCGTAGTGCGCGGCCGCCTCCGCCGATATGCAGCATGAACGGGATGCCCCGTTCCTGGAGCATCGCCCACAGCGGATGGAAATCAGGATGCGTGGGAGACTTCGCGCCTGGCATCGAGTTCACCAGCATCGCGCCGCATCCGGCGTCAAGCGCCGCTTCGGCCTCGGCGCAAGTGAGGTCGCCCCAAGGTACCGAGCCGACCGCTATCAGACGGCGGTCAGCGGAGCAGAAATCCGCGATCGCGCGGTTGAGCGCACGTGTACCGCCCCACAGAAGTTCGGCGTCGCTGCCGAGAAACTGGGAAAATGCAAAGGTCGGGAAAACCAGCTGTCGATCCACCCCGATCAGATCGAGCGCGCGGCTGCGTTCGGCCGGGTCGAATGCGCCCAGCGCGAGCCATCCCTTCGCCGTCATGACATTCTCTTCGAGTTTGACCGTCGCGCCCGCGTCGGCGGCACGCGCCTTGGCCTGCGCGATAAGCTCGGCGGCCTTAGCTCCCGCTCCTCCCAGGTAGAGCGGTCGAATCCGCTCGCGCACGCCGGGGTCGGCGTACTTCGGGAGCCATTCGCTAAGCTCCATGAGATGACTGTCGGCGTCGTAGAAAGTGCGGCCTTGGGCGTAGGGCATAGATGTCCTTTTGACTATAACCGGGAGTTTCGTTCTTCGCTTTCCAACATTCGATGCTTAGCTCACCACCGAATTCAGCGTCAAGTCAGCGATTCCACTCCCGTCCCGGCGCGCGTTCTCGCCGCTAGGTTTGAGCCCACTTCCAGTTGCGCACTTCGGGAACATCTTCGAGATGTTCCACCACGTGCTTGCGATGCTTATCGAGCGCTTCGTGGTAGAAGGCGGTAAGCTCGTGCGCTTTGTCGGTGAGCGCCTTGTCGGCGGTCCGCGCCTGCCGGCGCAGCGCTTCTATGCACAAGTGGTATCGGCTGGTCCGGTTGAGCACGAGCATGTCGAATGGCGTCGTGGTCGTGCCCTCTTCGACAAAGCCGCGCACATGGAAGCGGTGAGGATTCGGACGGCCGTGGAGGAGCTGATGAATCGCGCCGGGATAGCCATGGAATGCAAAGACCACGTGCTTGTCCAGGGTGAAGAGCTCCTCGAAGTAGGCTTTGGTCATTCCGTGTGGATGCATATCCGGGGGCCACAAGCGCATCAGATCGACCAGGTTGACGACCCTCACGCGTAACTCCGGGATGTCCCTGCGCAGCAGCCACGCCGCCGCAATCGTCTCCTCGGTCGCGACATCGCCAGCCGAGCACAGGATGACGTCCGGCTCCTCGCCGTCCTCGGTGCCTGCCCATCGCCAGTTCGTCGCGCCCATCGAGCAATGCTCGCGCGCCGCGTCGATATCGAGCCACACGGGGTGAAGCTGCTTATCGATCACAATCAGGTTGATGTAATTCTTGCTGCGCAAACAATGATCGGCGACCGACAGCAGGCAGTTGGCATCTGGCGGCAGATAGATGCGCGAGATCACACCCTGCTTGGTGACCAAGGTGTCGATGAAGCCGGGGCCTTGATGGCTGAAGCCGTTATGATCGTTGCGCCAACAAGTGGAAGTGAGCAGGTAGTTGAGTGACGGGATGGGCTTTCGCCATGGCAGTTCGGTAACGCAGGTCTTCAGCCATTTCGCGTGCTGGGTGACCATCGAGTCGACGATCATCGCGAATGCCTCGTAGGTCGCAAACAGTCCGTGGCGGCCGGTCAGCGTGTAGCCTTCGAGCCATCCCTGCTGCGAATGCTCGCTCAGCACTTCCATCACACGGCCGTCGTGCGAGACGTGATCGTCTTCGGGCAGCAGGTTGCTGACCAGGCAACGATTCTCGACTTCGAAGACGTCGCCCAGCCGATTCGAATTGGTCTCGTCGGGGCAGAACAAGCGGAAATTGCCTTGGCGCGCGTTGCGTTTGAAAATGTCGCGCAGCATCTTTCCGAGCGGCCGGGTCGATTCAACCTGTTCGGAACCCGGCGCTTTCAGTGGGATTGCGTAGTCGGCGAATGACGGTATGTCGAGCGAGATCGTAACCAGGCCGCCGTTGGCGTGAGGGTTAGCGCCCATCCGACGCCGGCCCTTGGGAGCGATCGCGCGCAACTCCTCGACCAGCCGGCCGTTTTCGTCGAACAGCTCCTCGGGATGATAGCTATGCATCCATTCCTCGAGGAGCCGCAGATGATCCGGAACCTCTCGCACACCCGACAGCGGCACCTGATGCGCGCGGAAGGTTCCTTCGATCTTCACTTCGTCGACAATCTTGGGCCCGGTCCATCCTTTGGGCGTGCGCAGCACAATCGCGGGCCAGCGCGGAAATTCATGCAGCCCATCGCTGCGGGCTTTGTCCTGGATCGAGCGAATTGCGCCGTAACATTGATCGAGTATCGCGGCGAACTCCCGATGCATCATCGTGGGCTCGTCGCCGGTCAGAAAATAAACTTCGTAGCCGTGACCCTCGAGCAGTTTGCGGATGTCCTCGTCCTTGCAGCGGCCCAGCACCGTTGGACCGGCAATCTTGTAACCGTTGAGATGCAGGATCGGCAGCACTGCGCCGTCGCGCACCGGGTTGAGAAACTTGACCCCCTTCCACCCGCCTTCGAGCGGGCCGGTTTCCGCCTCGCCATCGCCAATCACGCACGCGACCAGCAGCTTCGGATTATCGAACGCCGCACCGAACGCATGAACCAGCGAATAACCGAGCTCGCCACCTTCGTGAATCGATCCCGGAACATGCGGACCGGCGTGACTCGGCACGCCGCCGGGCGATGAAAATTGTCTGAACAGCCTGGTCATCCCGCGAATGTCTTGCGAGACCTTGGGGTTGACCTCCGTGTAGGAGCCTTCGAGCCAGGTGTGCGAGGTGAGCGACGGACCACCGTGGCCGGGGCCGGAGATATAAAGCACGTCGGCGTCATACTCACAAATGAGACGGTTCAGGTGGACGTAAATGAAGTTCTGCCCGGGCGAAGTTCCCCAATGGCCCAAAAGACGCGGCTTGATATGCTCTGCCCGCAGCGGTTCGCGCAGAAGAGGATTGTCGCGGAGGTAGATCTGACCAACCGTCAGATAGTTCGAAGCGCGCCAGTAAGCATCGACCAGGCCCAGCATCCGATCATCGAGCATCTTCGCCATGTGCCACCTCGAGCGATGAAAAGATCTCGGGTCAGTAGGTTTCCAGCAGGCTGACCACGCGAGATCAAATCATAAGCGCGCTAGCTGACGTAAGGACGAGAGGTTGTCATGAGCAAGACTGGGGAAACGTTAGCCGACCGCACCAATCTCGTGAGTGATCGCCGTTCCGATCCGGCGCGCCAGATCAAACAGTTTCAGCATCGGATCGAATACGGTGTTGTGCTCGACCTCGTACGATTGTGCAGACTCCGGCCGGTATTGCGATTTTTCTCCGAAATCGTCGGGCGTAATCGCCGCACTCTCCTCATGAGGAAAAATTCGCCGCAGCCGCTCGACCGCGCTCGGTACGTCCAGCTCGAGGATTCGCGCCAGGATGTCGTCGCGCGTCACGCCGAGCTGCGGACTGAAATTCGGAATTTCCGTCGCCAACAGGCAGATCCGCTGGATCACCGCGACGCGGATTCCGTGCAACAGTATCAGGCGTTGCCGTTGCACCGTCTCGGCCGGCTCGATCGCATCGAGCAGCCAGAGTTGATCGGCCTGCAGTCGCCGCACGAGCCGCGCGAGACGGTCATGCTGATCGAGCTGTCCTGTAACGCGCGCCAGCTCGCGCAACGCTTTGGTCCGCGCCGGCCGCCGCGCGCGTCCCGCCCCATTCAACCACATCGCGGGGTTGAGCGTATTCACGTACGCGCGCAACACGTCGAGGTCGGTGCGATCGAGCGCCGCCGACACCATCCGCACGGCGCGGCCAAAGCGGGCCGACCGTTGGCGCATCGCCTGGAAAAGTTCCGGGTCTTTCGAAACAGCGCGTCCAATCCCGTAAAGCGTGATCGCCATGAAGCCGAGCTGCTGGAGAATCGCGTTGTTCGGTATCGCCCGCAATTGCGACGGATGCTCGATCCTGGACGGCCGTCCCCATTCTTCGACCTCGCGCGCGACCGGCCGTGAGCCGGTCCGATAAAGCAGATTCGCGCCGAACATGCCTAGCAACGCCGCGTAGTCCGGATCGTCGACCAGGTTGCTGAACTCCTGCTGCACCGTCGCGAAGAATTCCGCGCTGTAATCCGGCGCCGCATAAATCGGATCGTTGCCGGTCTCGCCGCTCACGTCGAAAGCGAAATCCAGAACCTGCCGGATGCTCGCGTGCGCCGCGGCCGGCGTGAGAAAAAGCAGGTAGCCGTCGCCACCCTGAAAACTTATCTCCTCCTTGACGCGCACTCCGCGCCGCTCGAACTCCGCGCGGCTGTTCGGCGGCGCTGCATAGCGCAGGCGATCGGCTAACGTCGACGGATGCCCGCCGCGGCCGATCGATTCGCCGTGGGTGTTGAAAAGAATCACTTCGAGCTTGCTCAGTCCGTATTGTTCCAGCAAGCGCGCGATCCGCAAACGCAGCCGCTCGATTCGAAATGTGGCCGCCATCTGCCCGATGAATCGACCCGAGTCCGAGAATCCGAACTGCACCGCCAGCCGCCCCTGCCGGCCCAGGTACGCGCGATAGTGCGGGCTCTTCAGCGCCTCCTCGATCACGCGTTCGCCACGCTCGAAGGCGTCCTCGGTCTCGAACAACGGCGAAATCTCGATTCGATCTTCCACCCCGAACATGCGCGCGTAGTAGAGCGCCGTCAGCAGGGTGAACCCCGTCGTGGTTTCCGCGATCAGAAAACGGATGGGCGTCTCGGCGTCGATAAACTTGACGATCTGCGCCACCGTCATCATCAGCCGCTTGGCTGACGCGCGCTCGGTCATCATCGATTCGAAGCTGATCGCCACCGGGCGGACGCGCCCAAGCAGGTCGTTGATAGTCGTGAAGTATGACCGCCGATTCGCGGGGTCGTTCGGCTCCGTCTCGAGTCCTACCAGCCGCCGCGCCGCGTTATGCAATTGCGACGCGTTGAGACGCACATGAATATGCGCGAGCGCGAGGCCATGGGTTCTCAGGCTGGCATGCATGACCGCGATCGCCTCGCGCCGTTCGTCATCGGGCGCTGCCCGCATTGCGGCGTCGAGTAAAGCGGCGATCGGCGCCGTCTCGACCAGGGCCTCCGAGCGTCCCGACACCATCGCACGGCCGAATGCAGCCGTCGCCTTTTGATCGTGCTCCGCCGCCGCAACCAATTCGATCTGATTGGCTACAGTTGCACTCCCCCGCGCGAGCATCGAACGGAGCGGCTGCAATGCCGCGAGGAAATCGCTGTCGCTGTTGGCCGACCGCTCGAGCACTTCGACTTTTTTCAGGTGGCGTTCGATCATTGCGAGTTTGTCGGCCAGGCGCGCCGCAATAGTCCGCGTCCACGTAATATCGGTGCGGCCGTCCTGGTCGTATCCAACCCAGGACGCCAAAGTGACGAGCCGCGGCTCCAGCTTCGTCCATTGTTCGGGCCAGTGCTCGCGCGCCACTCGCAACGCCGTTCGATGCGCGCTCTCGACCGCGTCATGCGCATGGTTGAGCGCCTCAGTCACCCACGCGTGCTCGACTTCGAGCGACAACTGATCTGGCGGCCGATGCTCGACGCGCGCGAGCCGTTTCCATCCGCTCATCACGTCCCGCCTGGTCGATCGCGACGCCGTCGACCGTAGTCCCGGTCGCCAGTTCGGCCAGGATGCGGGCTAAATCGAGCGAAATAGAAAACGTCGGATGCGCCGTAAAGACGACTCCGAAGACGCTGCGCGCCAGCGCCGTGCGAAATTCCTCGAACCCACCCTCGCGCGCTTTTCTCTCGATTAGATCTCGCAGCGCTCTATCGTTCGCCGCGATTGCGGTCTCGCCCAGGTAGTTCTTCAGCCGGTCGGCGCGATCGGCAAACGCCTCGGCCGTCAGTTGCTGCACGATGCGCTCGAGACCGTCGATATCGATTTCGCCGCGGTCCATCCGCAACGTCAGATCCAACGCAAACAGCAGGATCGGATTGCTGAGCGGGTCGGCCGCCGCCTGCGCGCGCACCCGATTCAGAATCGAGCCGAGCATCGGGGAGTCGATCGCGCCGGTCGCAAGTCTCGCCATTTCACGGCGATGCTAGCCGAGGAAAAGAGTTATGGCACACGCAGTCCGGGATCGCGCACTACTCCCGCTCTCTTTCCACGGCGCACCTACGACGGGCGCTTCATCTGAAATGACGGCCCTGCCCATTCGTCGTCGAGCAGCGACGGTGCCGCCTGAGATCCTCGGGCCAAGTTGCCCGCTCCCATTCCAGATGTCGCCGCGCCATCAACCACCATCGCCTGCCCGCTGACGAACTCCGAGTCGTCGCTAGCCAGAAACAGCGCCATCGCCGCAATGTCTTCAGGGCGTCCCGTGCGCGGCCAGGGTTGGAAGGCTGCAAAGAGCTGCGTTGCAGTTTGCTCCCCACCTGGGAGGCGATTGTAGGTTAAGGGCGTCGCGATCAGTCCCGGGCAGATGCAATTGACGCGAATCTTGTCCTTGGCCAGTTCGATCGAAGCCGAGCGGGTGAGGCTGATCACTCCGGCCTTCGCAGCGCAGTATGCGTGCAAGCCAGGCGCGCCACGCAGTCCGGCGATCGAGGCGGTCGAGATGATAGAACCGCCACCCGCCTTGCGCATTTCCGGCACCGCGTGCTTGATGCCGAGAAATACGGCGCGCAACAGAATCGAGAAGCTGCGGTCCCAGTTTTCCGCGCTGGTCTTTTCGAGCGGTCCGACCGCGCCACCGAGGCCGGCGTTGTTATAGATGATGTCGAGGTGTCCGAATTCCTTGACCGCACGATCGACCGCGCCCTTGATATTTTCTTCACTCGAGACGTCGGTGAGCTGGAAAACTGCGTTGCCGCCGTTCTCTTTGCACTCGCGTACCGCGCTCTCGCCACCTTCGCGATTCAGATCGGCGATGACGATAGCGGCGCCTTCGCCTGCGAACCGTATCGCGGTAGCGCGGCCGATTCCGCTCGCCGCACCTGTAATAACTGCAACCTTCTTTTCGAGCTTACTCATGTTCTCTCTCCGTTTCCTCTTGAGGTTCGACCTACTCGGCGGCCGCGTCTTGTATGAATAGTCTGAGTCTGGTCCGGCTGCCAACAGCGAGGCCAGGCTCAGCTCGAATTCAGCCGAAGCGAACTAGCAGGGCCGAGCACGAAGTTTTGCGCGGACTGCGGGCTGAGTCTCACTTGTGTTTCAACGCCGAGGGCGGCAAGCGGCGCGCAATTTTCTTGAGATCCTCGACGAAGCGCCGCATCTCTTCGTGGCGCGCCTCGTCGTCAGGTGCGCGCAATATCGATGAGGGATGGACCGTCGCCGTGATTAGCGGAGCCATCGCCGATTTGATCATTTCGCCTCGCTGAATCGAGACTCGGAAGTCTCGCGAAATCAGGGCCTGCGCGGCTGTCGCGCCAAGACAAACAATCACCTTCGGCCGGACGCGCTCGATCTCAGCTTCAAGCCAAGGGCGGCAGGCGGTGATTTCTTCCGCGTTCGGCTTCTTGTGAATTCGGAGTTTGCCGCGCGAGGTGGATTTGAAGTGCTTGACGATATTCGTGATGTAGACGCGCTGGCGCTCAATTCCGGCCTGGGCCAGAGCTTCATCCAGCAACTTTCCAGCCGGGCCAACGAAGGGCCGGCCTTCGAGGTCTTCGCGATTGCCAGGTTGCTCGCCGACGAACATGACTTCGGCTCCTGCCGCGCCTTCACCCAGAACCGCCTGAGTGGCGCGCTCCCATAGATCGCAACCGCGACACTGCTGTACGAGTTCAGACAAATCTTTGAGGGAAGCGTCGGGCTCGATCAAATCCTTTGGTGCCGGTAAAGGTGGTTTCTTACGAGGCATGGCGATGGCCGCTACCCTTACAGCTCACGGCAATTGATGTGCCACCTGGTGCGAGCCGAATAGCCTTGTTACTGACGTGTCCGGAAGATGCGGGATAATTCTTCGGCTAGACATTTTTTCACGAGTCCGGATCACCTTGATCTTTGGTTCAGAAATCATCCGACCAATCCTTCGTAGACTTCGTTTGCATCACAGTAATAGCTTGGAAACGTGAATCTTCCGGTGAAACCGCCGGTGCTGCCGATGCTCGCAAAGCGGATTGACGAGTTGCCGGCGGGCCAAAGCTGGATCTTCGAACCGAAGTGGGATGGGTTTCGCGCGTTGATTTTTCGCGATGGCGACGAAATCCTCATTCAGAGCCGCGATGCGAAATCGCTGAATCGATACTTCCCGGAGTTAATCGAGCCGCTGAGCTCGCAGCTGCCCGCCCGATGTGTTCTCGACGGCGAAATCGTGCTCGCCAAGAACGACGGGCTCGACTTCGAGGAATTGCAGCTGCGGATTCATCCGGCTGCTTCGCGGGTGAAACTGCTGTCGCAACAGAGTCCGGCTTCGATCGTCTTTTTCGATCTGTTGTGCGAGGGCGATAGCGATTGGCGCAGCGAACCGTTCGAACGGCGGCGCGAAAAGTTGGAGTCGTTGCTGGCTCGCGCGACGCCGCCAATCCATCTGACTCCGGCAACTCGTGAAGCAAGTCTCGCGTCGGATTGGTTCAGACGTTTTGAAGGCGCGGGCCTCGACGGGGTGATGGCCAAGCCGATTTCCGGCACCTATCAACCTGACAAGCGCGTGATGTTCAAGGTTAAGCATGAGCGCGACTGCGATTGCGTCGTGGCCGGCTTTCGATGGCACAAAGGAGGCGAGGGCACTGCGGTGGGCTCGCTTCTGCTCGGCCTGTATGACGACTCGGGCGCGCTGCAACACGTCGGCGTTTGCGCGAGCTTCACGCAAACCAGGCGGCAGGAGCTGGTGAAGTTTCTCGCTCCCTATCGGCGCGACGCTCTCGTCGATCATCCATGGAAGTCGTGGGCGGAGGCGTCTTCAAATGACGCGTCGCATCGGATGCCGGGAGGTCAGAGCCGTTGGAGCCACGGCAAGGATCTGTCGTGGGAGCCGCTCCGACCCGAACTGGTAGTCGAAGTTGCATACGAGCATATGCAAGGGACGCGATTCCGTCATATGGCGCAGTTCCGGAAGTGGCGTACCGACAAGCAGCCGCGCGATTGCACTTACGCGCAGCTTGAAGTCGTTCCGGCGCACGAGCTGAAAGCGATTTTCGCGGGAGACATCTGGGGCGTACGCTAGCTCAAGTAGATTTCTTCGACGCATGCATCTTGCGCCATTCGCGAGTTGGGTCGTCATCAGGATCTGGGCGGTTCATTGAGCGGCCGTAGTTCTTCGGGAACATGGCGCAGGTTGATTCGAATTCGCGTCCAGCTGGACGATCTGCCCCGCATCGAATCGACCAGCACGTCATCTTCGGCGAGCAGCTTCGCAACCTCGGGATGTTTGTCGCGCCATCTTTCCAGACCCGACAGCGCGTCCGCCTTGCTTGGTGAGTTCGCAACGACGATCAAAGGCATCTTGATTCGCGACGGCTTCGCGGTTCGCGGCGGCTTCGCGACGGGCTTGGCGCGCGAAGGTGCCACCCGGCGCGGTTCGTTCTCCGTCTTGCGAAAGTGCGGCGGCCAGGGCGCATCGCCAAGGCCCGCGGCCTCGTCTCGTGCAGCAAGCTCGAGTAGTTGGTCGAGCGATCCCGCCGCCGCGTCGATGCCTTCATGCGGATCGCCAATCTCGGCGAACCGTTTCGGAATCGTCAGCACAGTGAAGTCGGACGCCTCGCAGTCAGGAACTTCGTGCCAGTGAAGCGGCGCCGAGACGCGAGCGTCCGGGACCGGCCGCACAGAATAGGCAGAGCAGGTCGTGCGGTCCTTCGCGTTCTGGTTGTAGTCGAGGAACACGCCATGCCGCTCTTCTTTCCACCACTTCGAGGTGGCCAAAGTGGGCGCGCGCCGTTCGACCGCTCGCGACAGCGCGAGCGCCGCGCGACGCACCTCGCCGAAGGTCCATCGTGGATAGATCCGCACGTTGATGTGCATTCCGCGCGACCCGCTGGTTTTCGGCCAGCCGCGAAGGCCCATCTCGTCCAGCATAGACTTCACCTCGAGCGCGACCGAACGCACGTCCGCCCAACTGACGCCGGGACCGGGATCGAGGTCAACCCTCAACTCATCAGGATGATCGAGATCGGCGGAGCGCACAGGATGCGGATGCAACTCGATGCAACCAAGATTTACGATCCATGCAAGCCCTGCAGCGTCATCGACAACGATTTCTTCTGCCGTGCGGCCCGAAGGGAACGCGAGGGTTATCGTCCGCAGCCACTCGGGGCGTTGCGCTGGTGCGCGCTTCTGGTAGAAGGCCTCGCCTTCAGCGCCGTTGACGTACCGCTTGAGGACGAGCGGACGGTCCCGGATTCCAGCGAGCGCGCCCGGCGCGACCGACAAGTAGTAGCGAACCAGATCCAGTTTTGAGAGCTTGGTCTGCTTCGAGAAGTACAACTTGTCCGGATTGCTGACCCGGACCTCATGTCCGTCGATCGAGAGCAACTCTGTAGCGTCTGGCTTGGGCACAACCTGAGTCTACAAACCACTAAGGCGATGTGACAGGTGTGATCATTTACGAACTAATCGAAGGCTCAACTAGAGCTGCGCGTTCTTCTCGGTATGTAGATTTTACACAGTCAGTGTTTCGAAAGTACCTGGCTCCCAAGAAATCAGGGGTCAAGAAGTCCGGCTCATGTTTTGCTGTTTGAGGCAGGAGCTCAAGAAATGGCTGTAAGCAATTTCATATACAACGCCTACCGGGACTATAGCAGCAAGCGTTCAGCCCTTCTTATGGATCCGGTCTTTCAGGGCGAAGATGTTCCCAAAGGCAAACGCGAGGCGATCCTTTTGATTCCGGGCTTCACCGCCGGCGACTGGACGTTCAGCACGATGTCGCCGTGGCTCCAGCAAATTGGCTATCGCACTTATCTGTCGGGCATCAACATCAATGTCGGGTGCCCGCAGCGCAAGGTCGAGCGAATGCTGGGTCGTCTGGAAGAGATTTCAAAGGATGAGGGCGGCAGGATCGTTATCATCGGGCACAGCCTCGGGGGCTTGGTCGCATGCGCTCTCGCCAGGCAGCGGCCTGACCTGGTCAGTCATGTGATCGCGATCGGCTCGCCACTGCGAAGCGGATGGCAGGCCGTCAACCCCGAGGTGCGGCCGACGCTGTTCGCGATTCATTCATTTTTCCAAAAGTTCATCGAGACGCCCCAGGGTTGCGGAACGGAACAATGTACGTGCAACTTTTCTAAAGAGGCTTACGGAACGCGATTACCGCACGGAGTCCGCTTTACTTCGATTTACTCTCGTCAGGACGGGATCGTCGATTGGAGGTTCGCCACCACCGAGAATGGCGATAGCTATGAAGTCGACGGCCTGCATACCGACCTGGTAGTGAACGTCGAGGTATATCGAATTCTGAGTAATGTGCTGGCAGGCTATCCGCGCGAAGTCGTGAAGCTACGAAGCGCGTCCGCTGCCGCTTCGCAGATCAAAATTGGAAACACAATCACTACACCAGCTCCAGCCGATGCGATGCAGCTCTGAAAGAGCGCATCGCGAGCGCGTCACTGCATCTTCTTCCTAGAAGAAGACAAACGATCGGACTACGACGTTCCTGCGGCAGGGCGCGTCGTCGGGCGCGGTCGGGTCGATGCAGGCGCTGTGGAATGACCAGCGCGAGACCGAACCGTCGGTGATCGAGTCGTAGCACTTGAGCATCGAGACCTCGGTCGGCTTCTGCTGCGGAAACCAGTACCACTCGTGGTTGGGGCGGTAGGTGTAGCGAGTGGTCTCGCCGACGCGGTCGTCGTAGATGCGGTAGTTGGTGATGTACGGCTGGTCGGCGAAGGAAGGCCACGCGCAGAGCACGAAGGGATTCTGGCGCACGGTCTCCATCGGCTTGGCGAGGTTTATCGACAGGAACCGCCGCGACATCTTGGCGTCGGCTTGCTCCGGCGTGTAGTGCTGCTCGCGCCCGAAGTTGCGCAGGTTCTTCGTGAGCAGCTCGCGGCATCGCACGCGGCCGCTGTTGTCGTTCAGGTCGTTGTGCACGATGTAGGCGTAGTTGGCGTTCACGCCCGGGTTCTTGTTCTCCTGATCCTCGGTGCGGTCGCCCTTGTAGTCCTTGTCAAACACGTCGTGGTTGTACACGAGTGCATCGGTCGCGCCCGGGTAAAACTCCAGCAGGAGCTTTTCCATTTCCGGGTAGAACACGCGCTCGACCTCTGCCGCGTCGTAAAAGTTTTCGCACTTCGACTCGCAATGCGCCAGCGCAACGCCAAGCTTGTCCATGCATTCGGCGCTGTTGGGCGAGAGACCTGGGTAGTACTTCTCGATTCGTCGCGCGTCGCGCAACACCTGCGGAAAATAGAGACATCGGCGCGCGACGTCATGCTCTTCCTTGCGCAACTCTTTGGCCAGGTCCGCGCGCGCCGGATCGCGCCAGAGCGCGTTGGACGAGACGATCGAGTAGGACGGCTGCTCGAAGATGCTGTAGCGCAACGGAGTTGCTATGCCGCCTTCAGGGGCTTCGATGTTTTTCGCCCGTATATATTCCAGGCACTCCTGGTAGCTCCGAAATCCGACGCCCCACTTGGTCTCGATCGGACCGGGAGGAGCCTGGTCGAGCCTTTCAGTAAGCTCCTTGCCTTTGCCCTCGGCCAGCAGTTGGAGCGCCGCCGCCGTCGCTGCGGCAGTTCCCGCATCGCCGTTTCGATCGAACGACATGTAGGATAAACCGCCGTTCGCGGCGATGGGTGCTGGCTGTCCTTTCGTGCGTTGGAGTGGAGGCACATAGACTGACGAAGTGCTCGACGTAACGCCCGCAACGCGATTGTCCTTGTCCTTCTCGACGGAATTGATCTGGCCCATAGCATGCTCCCTGGTTGAAAATATCGAATCGTGGCAAAGAGGCCTTCTGGTTTTTAGCGTTTATCACACACCAAACGACGTGGCGAGGATTGCTCCGCCTTCAATCTCGAAGCCTGAATCAGAACTTCTCTTTGAATGGACGAACCTCCAGCTCCTGAGTCCATGCGCTGCGATCCTGATGGGCAAGGTGCCAGTAAGTCTCGGCGATAGCGTCGGGCTTCAGCAAGTCCTCGTCCCTCTGTTGAGGGCGGTGCTCGCGGCCCGGAATGTCGATCGATCCGTCGACATTGATCCATGCGACGTGGATTCCCTTGGGACCCAGATCGCGCGCCAGCGATTGAGCGAGCCCGCGGAGCGCGAACTTCGACGAACCAAACGCGACCGACCGTGCTCCCGCCTTGACCCCTGCCGTCGCGCCGGTGAAGAGCAGCACGCCGTGCCCACGCGCTACCATTTCGGGAACGACTTCTTTCGCACTCAGGAACGCGCCCAGGGTGCTGACCCGCCATGAGTTTTCATATTCCTCCGCCGAGATCTCGCTGAGGCTGCCGAATGGGCCGGCGCTCGCGTTGTAAATCAGCACCTCCGCGGAGCCGAGTTGCTCGCGAATCGATTTGAAGGCGGCGGCCAGCTGGCGACGGTCACCGACATCAGCCGCTACCTCGAGCGAACGTCCGCCCGAGGCTCTGATGCCGTCGCCCAGCGATTTCAAGTAATCGGCGCGGCGCGCGACCGCCGCAACTGCGTAGCTCTTGGCAAAGCGTCGGACGAGGGCGGCGCCCAATCCGGGGCCGACTCCGAGAATTACAGCCACGGGTTTCTGTTTTGATTGTTCAGCCATGGAAACGCTCCAGGTAGTGCCTCGAGGGAATCTAATCTAGTAATCTGATGGATTTACTCTTGTATCACGACATCAATTCCGTAACAACTCCGGAACGATATCCCGAACTTGAGCCGGCCGTTGGACTCCGCCTTGCGTTTGCGACAACTAATCAATCTGAGACTGTTTGACGACGACGAGGAGATGAAGCATGAGCAGCTCGCGTCAATTGCGCCTGGGCGCTTTCATGCGGCCGGTCAGCATCCACACTGCAGCCTGGCGTTACCCCGGCGCCTATCCGGATGCGAATTTCAACTTCAAACATTTGACGCGTTTCGCGCAGACGCTCGAGCGCGGCAAGTTCGACGCCTTCTTCATGGCCGATCATCTGGCCGTGCTCAACATGCCGGTGCAGGCGCTGAAGCGAAGCGCCACTGTCACTTCATTCGATCCGCTGACGCTGCTGCCCGCGCTCGCCGTGCTGACTGAACATCTCGGGCTTATCGCGACCGCGTCGACGACTTACAACGAGCCGTATCACGTCGCGCGGAAATTCGCGTCGCTCGATCACATCAGCGGCGGCCGCGCCGGATGGAACGTGGTGACGTCGGGCAATCCGGACGAGGCGATGAATTTCGGCCTCGAGGAGCACGTCGAGCATGCGACGCGTTACCGCCGCGCGCGCGAATTCTTCGACGTCGTGACGGGCCTGTGGGATAGCTGGGCCGACGACGCATTCATTCGCAACGTCGAAACTGGAGAGTACTTCGATCCGGAGAAGCTCCACGTCCTGAATCATCATGGAGAGTTTCTGAAAGTGCGCGGGCCGCTGAATATCGCGCGTCCAGTTCAGGGCTGGCCGGTTATCGTGCAGGCGGGAGCGTCCGACGCAGGCCGCCAGCTCGCTGCCGAGACCGCCGAAGTTATTTTTGCTGCGGGCGGCACGATCGCGATGGCGCGTACTTTCTATGCTGACGTGAAAGGACGCATGGAGTCGCTCGGCCGTCCTCGCGAGCATCTGAAAGTTCTACCGGGCGCTTTCGTCGTGGTCGGGGACACTGTCGAGGAAGCGCGTGCGAAGCGGATGCGCCTCGACAGCCTCGTCCATTACGACAGCGCGATCGCGTCGCTGTCGATCATGCTCGGGCACGACGTGTCGAAGTTCGATCCCGACGGCGCGCTGCCGCCGATCCCCGAGAGCAACGCGAGCAAGAGCGGACGCGATCGTCTGGTCGAGTTGGCTGCGCGCGAGAACCTGACGGTGCGCCAGCTTGCGCAACGCATCGGAGGCTTCGGCGGCCTCGCGTTCGTCGGCACGCCGTCGACGATTGCCGATCAGATGGAAGAGTGGCTGTTCACCGACGCCTGCGACGGCTTCAACATTCTGTTCCCTTACCTGCCCGCCGGTCTCGATGATTTCGTCGACCGCGTCGTGCCTGAGTTGCAGCGCCGCGGGATCTATCGCCGCGAATATGAGGGGATAACTCTCAGAGAGAATCTCGGCCTGCCACGCCCCGAGAACCGCTTCTTTCCAAAACGCACGAAACGCCTCGATGCACCGGCAGGCCTCGAGTCACGGCCGCACTGAAAAGTAGGTTTCGGCGAGCGGCAACAACCGCGCGCTCCGGCGGACTCCAGCAAGTCGAAAACACCTCTTGTGGATTGGTTTTACACTACTTTGAGGCGGTGGTAGCGTCGGCCCAAGATTGTCTGTCGTCGGGGGCGGCATCGACGCGCATCAGCCTATTCATCGTCCCGAACCTGAGTCGACGTTCGGTCGCTCGAGGGGTACTGAGTGGCACAAAATGATGGCGGCTCAGCCGAGCGCAAAGGCCATCCGGAGCCGCCGAAAATTGCTGTCGCGCTTAAGGGGGTATTCGTCTGTAACGGCGAGTTTTGGACCATAGCTTACGCCGACGCGAGCTTCTCGCTGCGAGACGTCAAGGGACTCGGCTACATCCAGCGCATGCTGCAGCATCCCGGTGAGGAATTTCATTCGCTGGATCTCCTCAATGGCCCGGGCGCGGGCGATTCTGTCGAATTGGAAAACTCGGGCAAGGCCGCGTTGCTCGCAGGCGCAACTATCAGAGTCGGTCTCGGCGATTCGGGCGAGATGCTCGATGCGAAGGCCAGGCACGAGTACGAGCGCAAGATCATCGCTCTGCGCGAGGAACTGGAAGACCGGCGCGAGCGTGGCGATCAGCAGCGCGTCGCCAGCGCAGAGGCCGAGTTGGATTTTCTGCTGCGCGAGGTGTCTCGCGCGGTAGGTCTTGGCGGGCGCATCCGGCGCGCGGGTGCCGCTGCTGAGCGGGCGCGCCTCAACGTCACTCGCGCGATCAAATCCGCGCTGCAGAAAATATCCGAGCATCACGCTCAACTGGGCAATCTGCTCGATCGATCGATCAGGACCGGAACTTTCAGCTCTTATCTTCCGAGTCCTCAAAACACGATCGCGTGGCAATTCTCTCTTGAGCGCGAGCAGACCGCCGTCGCGGAAGTAACGGCCCCGGTTTTCACCCGGCCCGAAAACAGTCTCGTGCAATCGCTGGCCGATCGCACGACGTTTGTCGGCAGAGAAGCGGAACGCGCCGCGCTGCGCCGCCTGCTCGAGCGAACGCTGGACGGAGAGGGCGGAGTAGCGATGATTGGCGGCGCGCTGGGCGTGGGCAAGACCCGAATCGCCGCCGAGTTCGCGGCCGAAGCTGCGAAGCGGGGATTCATCACGCTGGTCGGCAGTTGCTACGATCGCGAAAATTCGCTCCCGTTCAACCCGTTCGTCGAAATTCTTGAATCCGCGATGGCGCAATCGCCGAGCCAGGAAGCTTTTCGGGCCGCGCTCGGCGACGACGCGGCGGAAATGGCGCGCCTGATGCCTCAACTTCGCCGCCTCTTCCCGGACATTCCGCCGCCGCTGGAGATTTCTCCGGAGCAATCGCGAAGGATCCTTTTCAACGCGGTCGTCGAACTTCTGGGCAGGACCGCCGCATCGGGCCCGATGCTCCTGCTGCTCGAGGATTTGCACTGGGCCGATGAAGGAACGCTGTCGCTGCTGAATCACATCGCTCGGGCGATCTCCAGGATGCCGGTACTCATGGTGGGTACGTTCCGCGACAACGAGATCGATTCGGCCGGTCCTTTCACGCGCACTCTGGACGAGTTGCTGCGAATCCACATGCTCGACCGGATCAGCTTGCGCGGCCTGCCGCAGCATGCGGTCGCCGAAATGATCGAAGCGCTCAGCGGCAAAGGAGCCGCCGCCGAAAGTAGTGAGCCTCATCTACTCGGGCACCGACGGCAATCCCTTCTTCGTCGAGGAACTTTTTCGCCACCTGGTCGAGCGCGGCAAGCTGATCGACGCGGCGGGACGGTTTCGCGAAGACCTCGATCTTGGCGAGATCGACGTGCCGCAAAGCCTGCGCCTGGTTATCAGGACGGCGCCTGGCGCGATTGAGCGAAGATGCCAGAAAAATCCTCGCGCCCGCTGCGGTCATCGGGCGATCGTTCACGTTCGAACTGCTTGAAGCCTCGAGCAACATGAACTCCGATGCGCTGCTGGACCACGTCGAAGAGGTGGAAAAGGCCGGGCTGATTTATTCGACCCTGGGATATCCCGAAGTCAGTTTTCAATTCTCCCACGAGCTCATTCGGCAGGCGGTTCTCAGTGAGCTATCCGCGCCGCGCCGCCAACGGCTGCATCTCAATGTGGTCGAAGGGATCGAGCGCGTGCACGCCAACGCGCTGGAAGACCATGCAGGCGATCTCGCGCATCACCTGTTGCAGGCTGGCCGCGCAGCCGACGCGGACAAGACGGTTCAGCAGCTTGCGATCGCCGCGCAACAGGCACTGAAGCAGAGCGCATACGAAGGGGCGCTTCGCTATTTCCAGAATGCACTCGAGCTGCTGAAGGGATTGCCGCATACACAGGAGCGCGAGCGCCGCGAACTGGACATACAGATCGACTACGGAGTCGCGCTATTGGCGACCAAGGGCTGGTATGCGCCCGAGATGGGAACTGCCTATCGACGCGCGCGCGAGCTGTGCGAGAGTCTCGACGATCACGTCAGGCTGTTCTCGGTGCTGTTCGGGCTCTGGAGTTTTCATCTCGTGCGCGGTGAGCACACCAAGGCGTGCGGCTACGCGGACGAAATGGTTCGCCTCGCGCCGCGGCTCAACCACGACGGCATGTTGGTTCAAGCCGATTGGGCCTCGGGGTGCAGTCGATTCTTCAAGGGCCAACTGGCCGAAGCTCACGCGAGCCTGACCCGCGGCATCGAACGATACGATCGGCAGAAGCATCGGCTGCTGGCATTTCAGTTCGGTCAGGATCCATGCGTCAGTTGTCTGTCCTTCGAAGCTATGACGCTGTGGATACTGGGGTTTCCCGATCAGGCCGACAACAAGGCGAAGCAGGCGATAGCCCTTGCCCGCGATCTCGAATATCCGTTCACCCGGACGTGGTGCCTGACGATGATCGCGATGTACTACACGATGCGTCGTGAGTACGCCGCCGCGAATGAAATTATCGAGGAAGGCCTCGAGCTCACCAAGGAGTACGGATTCGCGTTCTCTGAAGAGTCATTGGTCGCGTACCGGGTGATCGCTGCGGCGGCGCAGGGAAGAGTCGACGAATTGACCACGGGAGGGGGAGTGGCCGGCGGTTTTTCCGCTGCAGGATACGAGCTGGCGCATACGTGGGCGCGATCGGCGATCGCCGAAGCAATGGGGAATCTCGGGCAAACCGATATTGGATTTGGATTGCTGTCGGAAGCGCGCGAAGTGATGGAGCGCAACGACGAACGCTACGTCGAGTCTGAAATCGATCGCATCCGCGGCGAGTTGAAGCTGAAGCAGGTGTCGGGTCCCTCGTCAAACGAGGCTGATGTTCGCGCAGGTGAGGCGGAGGCCGAGCAAAGTTTTCTCAAGGCGATTGAAATTGCGCGGCGGCGCGGGGCCAAGTCGCTTGAGTTGCGGGCCGCTATCAGCTTGAGCCGCATGTACCTCAGCAGCGGCAGAGACACGGACGCGCGGGAGATCCTTCGGCCGATTCACGATTGGTTTACAGAAGGATTCAACTGCATCGAGCTGAAGGCAGCCAGAGACGTTCTGAAAGATATCGACTCCGCTTCGAAGTCCCCCTCCGATCCCAAACGTCAGCCTCCTTCGCTCGCGCGCTAGACCGACTCGCTCACTGGCGGCGGCTTAGCGATCGACGATTAAAGCTGTCGGTACCGAAAACCTATTGCGTCACATCCTTTCTTTCGTATATCGTGCCATCAGTTGAGTAATTCGATTGGCTAAATTGGATGTATGAGCGACTTTCTGCAAACGCCCACGATGTCGCAACCAAATTGGCCGGCGACGTATTCGGCTGAGACCGCCACCGTTGCGATTATTGGCGGGGGTGGGTAGTGTCCTAATTTGAAATCCCTCCATAGTGCGCCCGCTTGCGCAATCTGCCAAGATATGAGGCATGCGTAAGCGCTCACGAAAGCAGGAACCAGACATAAATCAGATCGCATTCCGAATCGTCAAAGACTCGACTGGCGAGCCAGACCTCAGTGACGACGATGCCCGCAAAGCGCTCGCGCAGGCGCTAGGACGGCTCGGCGGACTCAAGGGCGGCCCTGCTAGAGCCGCAAAGATGAGCAAGGCGGAGCGGAGTAAAAGCGCGAGCGAGGCGGCGCGAGCAAGGTGGCAAAAGCAAAAGAGGCAGTGACTACGCAGCGGTCGTCTGAGGGCGAATGAAGCTGATCGCTTCGGATTTCAAAAGACTTTTGAGCTTGTCTGACAGCCGGTGAGTTGAGATCTGCGAATATCTAAATCGACGCGACGGAGCGTAAACCAATTTTCTCCATGCCTCTGGAGGAGTAGGCGAGAGCAGCCGATCGATATTTCCGAATACCTGGAGATGTCTATCTATCGTTTGCTCAAGTCCCCGCTCGAAGTTTCGTTTCACTTCTTGGAGCGTCACCCCTTGCGCTGCGTAGTCGATATCCAATCCACGCGCGAACCAGAAATCGCCGGTTTTCAGTACGATAACGCGCAAATTACCGACTCCGACGACATGGATGAGCCATCCTTGGTATTAATGGCTCCATGAAACGCCGTGACACGCGATATACGCTTTCGCTTTTGAACAGCCGCCATTCTTGTTAAAATCCCATACCGAAATGGCGGGGAGGTGCCGGAGTGGTTTAACGGGCCCGACTCCAAATCGGGTATGCCTCTCGGGGCTCGCGCGTTCGAATCGCGCTCTCCCCGCCCTTCGCTAGAATCGAGCTTAGCCCAGCTGGGCGTTGAGATTGGAAGATGCAGACATTAGAAAGTGTAGAGATCGCGATAGGAAAAGATTAGGGAAATTGCCAAGTGCCAATAACACCGACATTGACGGCCCGAGAGGTGGTATCAAATCCGCGCTCACGTTTTTGCGGTTGAAACTCGCAAAGCTTCGGCGAGACGTAGAGATAATAGAAAAGGCCATTGACGCCTTGCAAACGGCCGATACGATCCTCTCAGGAAGACCCACTGCCCCCGTTACGATCAGCAACGTATATAGTGGGAACACAAACCGCGGAGCAATCGTCAAGATTCTCGAAGAAGCTGGGAACGCTCTACGAATCTCCGAAATTGCGAAGCGCGCGCACGACCAAGAATTGATTCAATCGAAGCGCGGATACGATGGCGTTTACGCTACTGTCAGTACGGTTCTGACTAGAAACAGTAAGCATGTTTTCATGCAAATCCGACGGGGGGTATGGGGTTTGCGTGACCGCTCGCGGCGAGTCGCAGTAATCGCCGATGTGGGTGCTGGCAAATCACATGTGGCGCATCAACTGATAGCCAAAGCGAGCGAGGACGCGTCCTTCAATCCATTTACCAAGTCCTCAACAGTCCACAAATGTCTGTCACGCCAGCGGCCATAGCTGGCGTCATCCGCAGCGTGCGATGCATGCGCACGAAATTGTAATGAGCGTAGTGCAGTGCGACAGACGCTTTCAGGTTTGCGAGCTTTTTGGAAAATGCATTAGTTAACCGCGTAAATCTGCGACATTCCATTCGGACCGATAAATTCTGGCGTTCAACAAAACTGGTTGAAACGTGTGCCGGATCGGGGTCACCTATAAGTACCTCCTTCTCGCTCCTGATCATGTCAGGGGGCGAGTAACGACAGCGACCGCTGTTTGTCTCCGACGCGAACACTTTAAACAGTTGAGCGTAATCGACTTGAGAATCGAACGCGCGCCGAATAGAGCCGTAGTAAGCCGCGAACGCATCGGTCGTATCTGAGGGCGATTTACGACGCGCGCGCGGAGATCGTCGATAAAGATCGCGGTATCGTTCCAAGTCCGACGGCCAACATGAAAGCTGGGAACGAGCTTCGTATCGGCGTCGATTGCGACGAAAGTGTAGGCGTCTCCAAATTCTCCCCGCTCCGCCAACTGCGACGCTCGTTTTTGTTCATTCCGACAAACGCCCACAATTCATCAAGCTGTAGACGTTTACATGTGAGATTGCGCATCTCACGATCCATCAAGTCAGCGCAATTATTTCCCACTCGAACCATCAATCGCATGATCGTATCTCTGTGGATTCCGGTCATTCGCTCAACACTACGAATGCTGTTTCCCTCAACTAGAGCGCCAATTACGCGCGATCGTTGCTCGATGTCTAGTGCGTTCATGTTCACATTATGCGCGAGCGGTCACGCATAAGTCAAGTGGGTAAAATCTAGGACACGTGAGGCCTTGCGTGTTAATAACGCGGGCTCCGCGGCTTGCAGCCATTGACGTGATCGGATAAATACAAAATTGAGTGGAAAAGGAAGGTCTCGGGTCACTCCGGCGAAAGAGCGAAGACCCGAGACCGCCACGCGAGGAGGTGGTGATGATGCCGATATAGAAAAGCCGGATTGAACCGGCGGCAACGTGGGGCGGGAAACCGCCCCACAACCCAACTCCCGCTCTCGCCTAAATAGCAGAGCGGATCGGAGGATTCAACGCGATGTCTACGGAAATCGATTACAACGCAGTGCTTGCCGATCTGGAAGCAAAACGAGCAGCACTAGACAATGCGATCGCAACGGTTCGACAGCTGGTTAATCTCGGTGCTGAGCCCAGTGTCGGAGTATCGCCGCAAGAGAGGTACGAACCTTCAGCGGCGGTTCGTTTCGATTCTTTCTTTCAAATGACCGTACCCGATGCGATCCGAAAATACTTGAGCATGAAGAAGCAACCTCAAGCGCTGAGCGAGATTACCAAAGCTCTGCAAGATGGCGGGCTGAAAACGACATCCAAAAACCTTATGGGAATTGTCGGTCCTACGCTTTCGCGGATGAAAAAAGCTGGCGATGTGCTCCCAATTCAAGGCAAGTGGGGATTGGCTGAGTGGTATCCAGCAGCGCGAAAAGAGGCGACCAAACCGGCAAGGGGACAGAAGCGATTGCGGGCCAAGGTAAAATCAAGCGCTGGGAAACCGACGGCGGAGCAAATCGAGCAAATTAAGAAGCTCAGCGCGACCGGGAAAAAACTCGGCGAAATCGCGAGAGAAGTCGGCCTACATCACCTGGCAGTCTGGAAAATCCTAAAGCCAAATCAAGCTGCGTAGAACTTTCTGGCCCAGAAATCTTATACCGGAGGCATCGCAATCAGCGATGCGATTCGCGTGCTGGAAAAGCATGGAATAAGCGTGTCGCAAGGGCCGGACGACTTGTTGATCTCACTAGGTTACCGGACGTACTTCTCTCTGTCCCGATAGGCCGCGCTGCTGTTCTTTCACGTGAGATGCTCGAATGGTTTTGCGAGCGTTTACCGGAGATCGGAATCGGGGAATTTATATTAAGCCCTTAATGAATTCAAATTGGAACGGGGGTGCAAGTGGCTTGATCGCCGCCGTTCAGCTGATTCAGCGCACGCGCCGTGCGATCAAGATCGTTTTCGTGGAGCCGCGGGCGAGCCTGGGCAGCGGCGTCGCATACTCGACCGAATTTGATTCACATCTTTTGAACGTCCCCGCCGGCAATATGAGTCCGCTCCACGACGATCCGGATCACTTTTCCCGCTGGATGCGGACGAACGTCGCAAGGAATTTCGATCGTCGCTCGTTCGCACGCCGCTCGCTGTATGGGAACTACCTTGGCGAGACACTCGCCGAGGCGTGCCTCCTCGCGCAGCAGCAAATTTCGCTCGACCACTATCGGAGCCGCGCGACGCATGTGGAGACCAATCGCTGCGGCGCGCGCGTGTGGATGGAAAACGGTCTACGCATAAGCGCGGACCGCGTAGTCCTCGCGTTGGGAAATCCACCACAGGAAAATCCGATGCCCGCCGGCTCCGGCGTTGAGGCTGTGTCGGCGTGGTCGCGGTCCTCGTTTGACGGTTTGGAACCCGACGCGCCGGTGCTCTTGGTGGGCGCAGGTTTGACGGCGGTTGATGCTGTGCTGGCGCTCGATGAGCGCGGTCATCGCGGCACGATTCACGTCGTCTCGCGTCACGGGAAGTGGCCGTTGGCGCACGGCGCATCGACTGCGCCGATTCCTTCAGGTCCACCGCGGTCTGCAACTACCGCGCGATCCATTTTGCGCGCAATCCGAAAGCAGGCCGCTGCCGCTGGCGGAGGATGGCACGCGGCCGTAGACGCCTTGCGGCCTCACACCAACGGGCTCTGGATGCGTGCGTCGGATCGCGAGCGCCAGCGGTTTCACCGGCATCTCCGTTTCTATTGGCAGATCCATCGGCATCGGATGCCGCAGGAAGCAGCCACGAAGATCCACTCGATGCGCTGGGACGGACGAGTGCTCAATCATTCGGGGCGCATCATTGAAGCCCGCATCGAAAACGATTCGCGTCTTCGGGTTCGCGTCGCGCTGCGGGGCGGACGCGACGACCTTTCCCTCGAAGTGGCGCGAATCATCAATTGCACCGGGCCGTCTGCCAACCTGCGCGATTGGCCGCATTCGTTGATTCACGATCTGCTGGAAACAGGGATCGTACGCACAGACTCTTTGGGGCAGGGCCTTCTTACTGACAACGACGGAGCGCTGATCGGACGAGATGGTGCCCAGTCGAATGTAGTCTTCACGCTTGGCCCGATGCGCCGCGGAACGCTGCTCGAGACCACAGCGATTCCGGAGATTCGAGAGCAGGCGGCCAGTCTCGCCCGGCGATTACTCGCGCAAATAAATTCCACGCCGCTTCATCATCAAGCTTCAGATCTCACTGAATCATTCGCAGCAGGAGTAGATTGACCATGTTTCACAAAGGCAAACGTCGTCGTCGTTTCGTTGCGTTCGCGCCGGCGGAGGCATCTTCGTTCGACAGCTTCTCCGAGTTGGAGCGAATCGCCACCAGCTTCGAGCCGACGCTCTACCAACCCGACGATCACGAGTTCGAAGCCTCCGCGGATCGCGAAGAACCGCGAGCGGTGAAATCTTCAGGCGACGAGTTCACACGAGTACGCACAGTTTCCGAAGCTTCGACTGGCGAGAAAGTTTTTCATTTCGGCTGTTACCCGTCGCCAACCAGGTTCGACCTCGAAAGGAAGATTGCAACGCGGCTCATCCCGTCAGGAAGCGATTCACGGAAGGACTGAACGATGACCTTAAGCCTTGAAGCCCGCAGCCAGGACCTCACACACTTCGACAGAGCCCGCCCGCAGTACGTCCCGGGATTTGAGCCGGACTTCATGGTACCGGTTCAGTTCTACGACTTGATTCGCCGCAGCGCGTTTCTCGACGGCGAGACACGGCTGGTCTTTGCCGTGCTCGAGGACGCAGTCCGCACTTATCTCCGAATGCGCGATTCGCATCGGCGGCGGGACCGCGTCGAATTTGCGGAAGTCGCGCGATGGTTCGAAGCAAGAACGGGGGCAGTGCCGTTTTCGTTCGAGTACGTCTGCGAAGTGCTCGAACTCGAGCCCGGGTTGTTTCGAAAGCAACTGCGCGTCGTGCAACCTCACGTGCTGCCGACCAAGCAGTTGCGATCAGTGGGACGGCGTCAGCGCGTTCGAAGTATTCGCTACACGAAGAAGTGCGCGTCGTGGCAAAGCTCAGATTGAAAAGTCGAGAACCTGGCCGCCGCCCATCGCCGCCTGCGAGCTCTTGAGCAAGTCCGCAAGCGTGGTCGAGTCCAGTATGCGCGCCGTCGCCTCGCGCACATCGCACATCAGCAGCCGAACCGCACAACTGCGTTCGTCGTGACACTCCTCGCACCTGCGGTATGCCGTCTTGCTCGCGCACGGCAGCGGAGCGAGCGGTCCTTCGATCGCGCGCAATACTTGTCCGGCAGAGATCATCGTGGGAGGCCGCGCGAGGAAGTAACCGCCGCCGCGTCCCTTGCGGCTGTCGAGAAAGCGATGGTTCTTCAGCTCCAGCAGAATGAGTTCCAGGAAGCTGCGCGGGATATGTTCGCGCCCGGCAATATCCGCAATCAGGATCGGGCCTTTGCCGTACTCCTCGGCGAGCACGATAAGCGCCTTGAGCGCGTACTTCGACTTCTGGGAAATCACTTGCCTTTTGGCGCTCCTGGGTCGCCAGCTCCAGTCATCAGGTATCTCAATCTAGCAGATAATATAAGTCCGGCGATGCTGGTTTTCACGAATTGATTCAGCAAGCCAGACTGAAGTGCAACAGCAACCATTGACTTCGAAGCAGAAAACCTTCGCATGACGAGATAGACCAACAGGAACGCTCGATTCGTTTCGCGGTCCGACTACTTGCATGTTAGTTGAGTAATTCGATAGATTTAGTTACAGTCTGCCGTTTTGGGTCGAAAGGAGGAGCAATCAATGAGCGGAAACGGAACTGGAAGCAGCTTGGAGATATTGCCAGTCGCCGGGCGTATCGGCGCTGAGGTTAGGGGCGTACGGCTCTCAGGTGAGTTGGATCCCGCCACGGTCGAATCGATTCGGCAGACGCTTTTCAAATACAAGGTGATCTTCTTCCGCGGGCAGGAGCATCTCGATGAGGCAAGCCACGAGGCCTTTGGCCGTCTGCTCGGCGACATCGTGCCGCATCCGACCGTCCCGTCGGTGAAGGGCACGAAGGCCGTGCTCGATATCGACGGAACACATGGGAATCGCGCGACGGCGTGGCATACCGACGTGACCTTCGTCGACGCGTATCCGCAAGCCTCGATACTGCGCGCGCTGATCGTGCCGACTCATGGCGGCGATACGGCGTGGGCCAACACGGCGGCGGCGTATGAGTCGTTGCCGCCCAAGCTGCAGGAGATCGCCAACAATCTCTGGGCAGTGCACTCGAACGCGTATGACTACTCGGTGCCGACGAAGGCGACGTCCGAAAAGCTGAAACGCTACTTCGACGTTTTCACGTCCACCGTTTACGAAACGGAACATCCCGTCGTGCGCGTGCATCCCGGAACCGGCGAGCGGACTCTCGTGCTGGGAGCTTTCCTGCGGCACTTTGTCGATCTGCCGCTAGCCGATTCGAAACAGCTCTTCGCGTTGCTGCAGGGATATGTGACCCGCCTCGAGAACACCGTGCGATGGCGATGGTCGGTGGGCGATGTCGCGATTTGGGATAACCGCGCCACCCAGCACGTCGCGATCGACGACTACGGCAAGCAGCCGCGATTGCATCGACGAGTGACCGTCGCGGGCGACGTGCCTGTCAGCATCGACGGACGCCGGAGTCATGTTCGCAAGAAGGAGCAACGCGAGCCGGTCGCAGCGGCCGCATCCTGACGGTACAGCTTAAACACGGAGTCCCCCCGGCGTGGGCGAACGGCTTGTTCAGCCATGAGCCGTTCCGCCCGCGCCCCATTTAAGGCGATAGCGATCCAACGAGCGACCCATCATGGATGTTTTTTGGTATATCCCGACTCACGGCGACGGACGCTACCTGGCGACAGACAAGGGCAGCCGCCGCGCGACGCCCTTCTATCTAAGGCAAATCGCAGAGGCGGTTGACGGGCTCGGCTTCGGCGGCGCGCTGCTGCCGACCGGCCGCTCATGCGAGGACGCATGGGTGGTAGCCAGCTCGCTCGCGGCTGTCACGCGGCGCATGAAGTTCCTGGTGGCGGTGCGGCCGGGACTGGTATCGCCGACAGTGTCGGCGCGGATGGCTGCGTCGCTGGACAAAATTTCCGGCGGGCGATGTCTCATCAACGTAGTCACTGGCGGCGATCCGACGGAATTGGCCGGTGAGGGGCTGCATCTAGATCACGATGCGCGTTACGAAGTTACCGACGAATTCCTGACGGTCTGGAAGCCGCTGCTCGATGGCAAGGAAGTCAATTTCGAGGGACGCCATTTGAAGATCATCGGCGGCCGGTTGCTCATCGATCGCGAGTGCAAGCCGAACGTTCCGCTCTATTTCGGCGGATCGTCGGATGCGGCGATCGAGGTCGCAGCCAGGCACGTCGATCTCTACCTGACGTGGGGCGAGCCTCCCGCGCAGGCCGCCGAGAAAATCGCGCGAGTGCGCAAGCGCGCTGCTGAGCTTGGCCGCACGCTCAGGTTCGGAATGCGGCTGCATATAATAGTGCGCGAAACCAACGCGGCGGCGTGGACAGCGGCGGATGAGTTGATCCAGTACGTCAGCGACGATGCGATTGCGATCGCGCAACAAACCTTCGCGCGCATGGACTCGATCGGGCAGAGCCGGATGGAGCAACTCCATCGCGGGCGGCGCGAAGACCTCGAGATCAGCCCGAATCTGTGGGCCGGCATCGGTCTCGTTCGCGGCGGAGCAGGGACTGCGCTCGTCGGCGATCCCAAAACCCTGTCGCGGCGCTTCGAGGAGTACCTCGACATCGGTATCGACACGTTCGTGCTTTCGGGCTATCCGGGACTGGAGGAAGCCTACTACGTGGCGGAGCTGCTGTTTCCGAAACTCCCGATTCGGCGACCAGCCTGGCAGTCGGAACCGCTCGCCGCGGGTTGAAAGCCAGTCCTGGTCAATAAGAGAATTGGATCTTGGCAATCGAACTTGATGCTCTGAATTCCCGAGAACGAGCGCGGCTCCTCGCGCGCGATTTCGCAAGCAGGGCTGCCGATCACGATCGACACGCCACCTTTCCCTTTGAAAATTTCGACGCGTTGAAGGAAGCGGGACTTTTGGCATTGACGGTGCCGGTTGAGCATGGTGGCGCCGGCGCAGGATTGTTGGAAACGTGCGACGTGCTCGGCGCGATTGCGCAGGGTGATTCATCCACCGCGCTGGTGCTGGCGATGCAGTATCTGATGCACGCATCGATCGCGCGAAGTCCAACGTGGCCGGCGCATATTCGCGAGATGGTCGCGCGCGATGCGGTCCGCCACGGTGCGCTGATCAATGCGCTGCGGGTCGAGCCGGAACTCGGCACGCCCGCGCGCGGCGGCATGCCGGCGTCGACGGCAGAGCCGGTGGCAGACGGCTGGCGAATCTCGGGGCACAAAATTTATTCGACCGGTATTCCGGTCCTCAGTTGGCTGATGGTCTGGGGCAAGACCGCCGGGCCCGAGCCGCGTGTGGGATTGTTCCTGGTGCCCGCGAAGACGGCCGGCGCCCGCATCGTCGAGACCTGGGACCATCTCGGGATGCGCGCGAGCGGCAGCCACGACGTGATTTTCGAGCGCGCGCTGATTCCGCATGACTACGCCGTCGACATTCGCGAGCCGTCCGCATGGGGCGCGCGCGACGACGTGCAGGCCGCCTGGTATGCGATCGCAATCGCAGCGCTTTACAACGGCGTCGCTCGAGCGGCACGCGACTGGCTCGTGGGCTATCTTACCGAGCGCATTCCCACCTCACTGGGTGCGCCGCTCGCAACGCTCCCGCGATTCCAGGAAGCAGTCGGCGAGATTGACGGTCGCCTGATGACGAACCGCGTGCTGATCGAGTCAGCCGCGCTCAGGACAGACAAGGGCGCCCCGCCGCCCGCCACCGAGAGCGGCCTGGTCAAGATGACGGTGACGACCAATGCGATCGCGGCGGTCGAGCGCGCCGTCGAGCTCATCGGGAATCCAGGACTCAGCCGCGCAAACCAAATCGAGCGCCACTTGCGCGACGTGCTCTGTTCGCGGATTCATACTCCACAGAACGACAGCATCCTGCTGGCCGCCGGGCGCGCCGCGTTCAAAGCGCCAGATGAAAAAGGAGAGCGTCCATGAGCGTCGAGTTCATCGGAATGATCGGCACGCAGCCCGCATCGGAGATTCACCCGCCGCGCGGCCCGGCGATCGACGTCGACTACGTGCGGCAGTTCGCGCAGGCGCACGAGCAGTCGGGCTTCGACCGGATACTCATCGGGTATTTCTCGAATGGAGCAGACGGGTTCATCGTCGCGCAGTACGCCGCGTTCGTGACGGAAAAGCTCGGCCTGATGCTGGCGCATCGCCCCGGCTTCGTGGCGCCGACCGTTGCTGCGCGCAAGCTGGCGACGCTCGATCAATTCAGCGGCGGCCGGCTCGCAGTTCATATCATCTCGGGCGGTGACGACGGCGAACAGCGCAAGGACGGCGATTTCATCACGCATGACGAACGCTATGAGCGCACCGACGAGTATGTCGAAATTCTTCGCCGCGTCTGGACGGCGGACAAGCCAATCGATCACGAGGGCAAGTATTACAGGTTCGTTCGCTCGTTCTCGGACGTAAAGCCAATTCAGAAACCGCACGTTCCGATCTACTTCGGCGGTTCTTCGGATGCGGCGATCGCAATCGCGGGAAAGCATGCCGACGTCTATGCGCTGTGGGGTGAGCCGCTGGCGGAAGCGGCTACGACGATCGAGCGCGTGCGCGCATCGGCCGCGCGAAATGGACGGACGGTGAGATTCAGCCTGTCAACGCGTCCAATACTGGCGTCGACAGAAGATGCGGCGTGGGCGCGCGCGCGACGCATCATCGAAACGATTCGTGAGACTCGTGGACACGCGATGCTGGGTGCACCAACGAAAGCGCCTCAATCCGTTGGTTCGCAGCGCTTGCTGGCCGCAGCCGCGGAAGGCGAAGTTCTAGACAAGCGGCTGTGGACGGCAGTGGCGGCAGCGACCGGCGCTCGCGGAAATACGACTGCGCTGGTTGGGACGCCGGAGCAGGTCGCCGAGTCGATGCTCGCCTACTACGATCTTGGCGTCACGACTTTCCTGATTCGTGGTTTCGATCCGCTCGAAGACGCAATCGACTATGGACGCGAGTTGATCCCGCTCGTGCGAAGCGAGGCCGCCAAGCGCGAGGGACACGAAAGCATTGCCTTTAACGGGCGAATCGCCGGATAAAGAACTTCATGCCGACAAGACTGCTGGCGATTGTAGGAAGCGTCACGCCGCCGGGAAGGCTGCTCAACGCCACGCGATGGCTGCTCGATTCGACGAGTGCGTCGCGGAAAGAGGTTGAGGTCGAGTTGATCAACCTGGCCGACAAGAAAATCGCGTTTGCCGACGGCCGGCCGCCCGAACAATACAACGACGATACCGCCTCGATCATTGAGAGCGTGCATGCCGCGGACGGTGTGATCGTCGCGAGCCCGGTCTATCGCGGATCCTTTACCGGCGCTCTGAAAAACCTGCTCGATCATCTACCGATCGAGTCGCTGGCGGCAAAGCCAGTTGGAATTGTCGCGATGGGCGCGACTCAGCATCATTTTCTCGGCGTCGATTGGCACCTACGCGATGTCCTTGCATGGTTTGGAGCGCTGGTAGTGCCGACCAGCGTGTATCTCGTATCGGCAGACTTCGTGAACGGCGAGCTTACCGACAGTGCAAAACAGGACCTCAAGGATCTCGCCAATGCAGTTGTCAAATTGAAAGAGATCTTGCCGCCGCCGGGTAGTTTTCTCGGTCCAAGGCCGCTAGCGAGCCGTCGCAATTGATCTGATGCTGCACCTCTGTCTGCAAATGCTAGCGTGCCGGATCACGCAACCTGCAGGGGTGGCGTGAAAGCTGCCAGGGTGGCAGTGTATGCCTATGCCTGACTACAGCTTGTTCGGAGACGAGCACGTCCGCCAGTACGAGGCGACCGGCGGTAAGACTGGCCACGATTGGAACAACACCAGTGTTCTGGTGCTGCATACGATTGGGCGGAAATCCGGCGAGACGAAAAAGTTTCCGCTGATCTACGGGCGCGAGGGCAACACCTATCTCATTGTGGCCTCGAAGGGTGGCGCGCCCGACCATCCTGGGTGGTACAAAAACCTGCTCGCACACCCCGATGTGAAGATCCAGGTGTGGGACAAAGTGATTGAGGTCCGGGCGCGGACTGCGACGGCCGAAGAAAAGAAGCGCGTGTGGCCGATCATGTCGAAGCAGTGGCCCGACTACGACAAGTACCAGGCCGGAACGAAACGCGACATCCCCGTGGTGCTGCTCACGCCGCGCTAGCGGCTCGATGCGCTCGCGTTCCTATTCCTCATATTCGCTGAATAGCAGCTTCAATCCAGGTGAAATCGCTTTCGCCTGCGCCACAGCGTTGGGATGCTTATGCCGAGGGTGGCGGCGGCGTCCTCGAGGGTCGGAGCTACAGCCAACACTCGCTTGATGTGTTCTTGCTCCAGTTCCTCCAGGCTTGAATCCGTCGATAGCTGGATCGATTGCGGCGTACTTGGGGCAAAGATCACGTCCGAGAGATCTTCCTTGCGTATGACAGTGCCACGGCTCAAGACGACTGCGCGTTCCACCACGTTGCGAAGTTCTCTGATGTTGCCCGGCCACGAATACGGAATCAGGGCTTTTTTGGCCTCGTCGGAAAACCTCAGATCGGAGCGACGATTTCGCGCGGCCGCTTCGCTCAACAACTTCTCCGCCAAGGGGAGTATGTCTTCCTGATGTTCGCGCAATGCGGGAACGCGGAGACTTATTACGTTGAGCCTGTAATACAAGTCTGCCCGGAAGCGGCCGGCCGCGATCTCCTGTTGTAAATCGCGATTAGTGGCGGCGATGACTCGCGTGTCGACCCGAATCGTATCCTGTCCGCCAATCCTTTCGAAGCATCCGTCCTGCAGGAACCGCAAAAATTTTGTCTGAAGAGATGGGGATAGCTCTGCGATCTCGTCGAGAAACAGTGTGCCTTGATCCGCCGCTTCGAGCCGGCCCGGTTTGTCCTTGATCGCGCCTGTGAACGACCCTTTCAGATGACCGAACAATTCGCTTTCCAGTAGATGCTCCGAAAGCGTCGTGCAATTCACGATGATGAAGGGATGCTCGTGTCGCGGGCTCCATTGATGTATCTGGCGCGCGAGTACGTTCTTGCCGGTACCGCTCTCGCCGGTGAGTAGAATGCTCGCGTCGCTGGCGGCCGCCGTGAACGCCACTTCGATCAGCGCTCGAAATGAAGGGCTGGCCGAAGCCAGCAATGGAACGCCCTCGATCGTGTCGCGCAGCGCACGATTTTGTGATCGCAGTTCCTTGACTTCGAGCGCGCGCTCGACCGCGTGCTGAACCTGGTCGAGAGAAAAGGGTTTGGTGAAGTAATCGTGCGCGCCCGCCTTCATAGCCGCGACCGCGTTGTTGATCGTGCCGTAGGCGGTCATGAGAATTACGATCGTGTCGGGAAACTTCTCTTTGATGGTCTTCAACAGCTCGAGACCATTCATCTCGGCCATTTGCCAATCGCTTAGCACCAGGTCGAACTCTCCGCACTTCGACATGAGTTCCAGAGCCTGGCGACCGCTGTCTGCTGTCGCCACCTTGTATTTGCACGACTCAAGGAACCTGGCGACTCCCTGCCTGATGTTCTTTTCGTCGTCGACAATGAGCAGATTGGCCATCAGCTTTCCTGTGAAAGCGGGAGCGTTAACGTTACGCAACCGCCATCCGGTAATCTTTCCGCGAACAATCTGCCACCGTGCGCTTCGGCGATTTGCCTCGCGATGCTAAGACTGAAGCCGCTCTTGAGGCACTGAAGGGCGTCGGCGGCCCTAAGTGAACTACCGAAGACCAGTTCCCGCGTCTCTGGCGGGATTCCAGGCCCATTGTCCCGAACGGTGATCCTGATGAGACGGTCTTCTTTCTCTGCGATCAAATCGACTTTACCCGCCTTCGGTGTATGCCGCAGTGCATTGCCGACGAGAGTGGCTATTACCCATGATAGCTTCAGCGGATCGCCGGTCACTTGCAGATTTCCCTCGGCATGGATCGCGAATTCGATCTGCTTGCGCGCGACTCGGTCTTCAAATTTTCCAGAAATGACAACGAAGAGAGTCTTGAGATCGAACCCTACGCTCGGAAAAGTTATTGGCAGCGGCTGCTCGCGTATCATGTTGAGGAAATCAGCCGACGCATGGTTAAGCCGATCGACATCTTCCGTGATCTCGCGGATCAACTCATTTTGTTTTTCTCTTTCGCGCTGCAGCAGTCCTACCGCCAGCGCCAGCGACGTAAGAGGCGTATTGAGCTCCTGAGCTGCCGCGACGATCGTAGTGTCCTGGGCTCTGCTCTTTTCGCGAAATTTCGAAGCTTCATGAAGAACGACCAGGATTCCAAGCGAGCGGTTATCGCTCGTTCGTAGCAGGGCGCGCTTCAAAAAATAAATACAGTCGCGGCCTCTTACGTTTAGATCGATTTGATGCTCATCAGCCGGAAGGGCCTTGGCCCGTTCCAAAGCGGCCAAAACTCGTGCGCAGCTGACGCCGCGATACTCAGCATCGTCGGCTAACGTTTTACCGATAATCTGACCGCGATCGACAGCCAGGGCCTCGGCCGCTTCCTGATTCAGATGGATGACACTGTCGCCGTCATCGAGTAGAAGCGCCGGTTCATCAAGGCTGTCGATCACCGCTGCGACGCGATCGTCACTATCGCTGAAGGCGGTTCCGCTTCCCACAACGAAGACCTCGTCCTAGCCCGAACAATCCTAACCCGCAATCAGTGCGTCAGCTATCTCCTGCGACCCTTATGCCGGTGGCGCGCCGAAGTGCTTGCGCAGCTGCAGATTTACCTCGAGCACGTTCACCATGTTCTCTCCGACCAATCCGTATAAGGGAGCGGTGGTATCGGCTTGCAGTATCTGTTCGATCTCGGTGCGAACCTGCCCTTGATCGCGCTTGGTATCCTTCGCCCATGCGGACGATACTCGATCAAGCTGGTACTCCGCATTCTGCATCGTGATGTTGGGATCGAGCCCTGAGCCCGAAGTCGTGACCATGTCTCCCGGCACATCCTGAAGGTCTGCGTCCGCATGTTCCTGCCGCCACATATCGAAGAAATTCGACTGGATGTCGGAGCCGTCCTTGACGGGCTCGACTACACTTTCGGTCTTTCCGTCCTTGGTCTGATGCTGCACCGTTGACGGAAATTTTCCGGGGTTCTCCTTAGAGAAACTTTCGAAGAACACGATAGCCAGATCGGCAGACTTGGGCTCCGGCGTTCCCGGATTGTCCTTGATAAACTGCTGCACTTCTTTAGTATGAGTCTTGCCCCAGTCTTGTATGTACTTATCGTGCGTCGGATCAGCACTAACCCATGCTTGTGCCACGGCGTTGTGAGCATCCGCCCATTGCGCGACGATATGCGGCTGGCCGCCGAAGCTGTCCTGGTCGAACCAGGCTTCGATATCGGGCGCTACCAATTGACCCGCCTTAGGTCCGCTCTTGTACTTGACGATAGGACCTAATTGCTGCGCCACGCGATTGCGCAACATATAGTTGGAAGCGGACAGAGTGGATGAAGCCGACGCCGACGCGTCATAGGACGCGGCCGAAGGCCTGGGCTGGAAGTACTCGTCCTTGGTAAAGGGTTGCGCGATCAACAGCGAGCCGACGGGTTTGCCATCGGGCCCATTCACGATGCTGCCGTTGGAGGTGAAGGGAAAGAATGTTTGTCCGATTGCCCATACCGCCAGCGGGTAAACGATGCAGCATATCATGACCGAGAGGCCCAGTAGCAGTAGACTTTTCGAAATGTAGCGCATAGCACTTCTCCTGGCGTACGCCTTGTCGTTACGCCGCCATGTGTACCGCAGTTAGAACAACATCAATGAGCTTGATGCCGATAAAGGGCAGAATGACACCGCCGAGTCCCCAGATGACCAGGTTCCGCCGCAGCAGAGCGTCAGCACCAAGCGGGCGGTACTTAACGCCCTTCAACGCGACCGGAATCAGAGACGGAATGATAATCGCGTTGAAAATTACAGCAGACAGGATCGCGGACGTGGGCGAATGAAGATGCATGACGTCCATCGCCTTGAGCCACGGAAGAGTACCGGCGAAAAGTGCCGGCACAATTGCGAAATACTTCGCAACGTCGTTGGCGACGGAAAACGTCGTTAAAGCTCCGCGGGTCATCAGCAACTGTTTGCCGATCTCAACCACTTCGATCAGCTTGGTCGGATCGGAATCGAGGTCGACCATGTTGCCGGCTTCCTTCGCCGCCTGGGTTCCGGAATTCATTGCGACACCGACATCAGCCTGGGCGAGCGCGGGGGCATCGTTAGTGCCGTCGCCCATCATCGCAACGAGTTTGCCGTCGGCCTGCTCCTTGCGGATATAGGCGAGCTTGGACTCAGGCGTGGCTTGCGCCACGAAGTCGTCGACGCCAGCTCGCTTCGCGATGGTCGCCGCGGTAAGAGGGTTATCGCCGGTGATCATCACTGTTCTGAGACCCATGGTGCGCAAGCGCTCGAAGCGCTCTTGCATACCGGTCTTCAGAATGTCCTCAAGAACGATTACGCCAACGATGGCCGAGTTCTCGACCACTGCCAGCGGCGTCGCGCCGCTGGAAGCGATCTCATCGACGGCCTCATTCAGCCCTTGGGGAATTACGCCTCCCTTATGACGAGCGAATGCGACGACCGCGTCAGGCGCTCCTTTGCGTATGCTTCTGCCGTCGGCCAAATCGACGCCGCTCATCCGCGTCTCCGCACTGAAGTCGATGAATTTCGCGCCGGCGGGCGGATTCAAATCGCCAAGGGGAACTCCCATGGCCATAGCATGAGTGACGATGCTCTTGCCTTCGGGAGTTTGATCGGCGGTCGAAGCGAGCGCGGATAGCTGGGCCACCTTCGACTTGGGATAACCACCCAGGGGCCGGAAATCGGTCGCGCGCCGATTGCCCACAGTGATCGTACCGGTCTTGTCGAGCATCACTGTGTCGATGTCGCCCGCAGTCTCAACCGCCTTGCCGCTCTTGGCCAGGATGTTTGCCTGAAGCGCGCGATCCATTCCTGCGATACCTATCGCGGCGAGCAATGCTCCGATAGTCGTCGGGATCAAGCAGACCAGCAGCGCGACCAAAGTTGGAACGTCGGTGCCGAGGCTCTTCACCGGCGCTGAGAGGCTCAGATAGCCCATCATGTATTGCTCGGCGTTCCAGGCTAGCGGCCACAGAGGTACGACGACAATAAAAAAGGCGACGGTAAGACCAGACAGGACGAGAGTCAGTGCAATTTCGTTCGGAGTCTTCTGGCGAACCGCACCTTCGACCAGGGCTATCATGCGATCGAGAAAGGCCTGACCCGGCAGCGCGGTAATTTTCACGACTATCCTATCCGAGATGACCCGAGTTCCGCCGGTGACACCCGAACGATCGCCGCCGGCCTCACGAATGACCGGAGCGGATTCGCCGGTGATCGCCGCTTCGTCGACTGAGGCGATTCCTTCGACTATCTCTCCGTCACTCGGAATTATCTGGCCAGCGGTAATCACGACCCGGTCACCCGGTTTCAAGTCGGTCGACCGAATTTCCTCGATTTTGTTCGCTGCATTGAGACGGAATGCGGGCGTTTCGCTACGGGTCTTGCGGAGCGACTCCGCCTGGGCCTTGCCGCGCGCCTCTGCAAGGGCGGTGGCGAAGTTGGCAAAAAGCACCGTCAGCCAAAGCCAGAAGTCCAGCGCGATGAAATACGTAATCGGGACCACGCTGGCCGAGGTGCTGACCGCCGCTTGTATGATGAACAGTAGGGTCAAGACTGAGCCGATCTCGACGACGAACATAACCGGATTGGCCCACTGGATATCCGGGCGAAGCATTAAAAACGACTGCTTCAGCGCTGCGCGCACCAACTCCGGCTCGAACAACGCACGGCTTCGAATGCGCCGAGGCGGCGGCGTGTGAGTCGGAACTGGACTCGTCTGAATGGATTGAAGTGCTGCTCCCATTTTAGTTCTCCAAAATTCTCTACCTATGGACCTACTCTCGAACTCTCGCTCCTCTTAGGAACCTATCCGCCGAATGGTATAGGTCCTAAGTGCTCGGCAAGTGGACCGAGCGCGGCCACCGGCAGGAACAGAAGCGCGCCGACGACCACGATCGTGCCAAAGAGCAGACATCCGAAGGTGAAAGTATCGTCGCGCAGAGTTCCCAACCCGAAGGGAGTGCTCTTCTTCATTCCGAGAAACGCCGCCATAGCAATAGGTGCAATGATCGGCAGGTAGCGGCCGAAGAGAATGACCAGGCCGCCGCCGATGTCCCAGGGAACTGCTTCGGGCGCCGGACTTGTGTTGTTGTTCAAGCCGTAGCTCACACCCAGGCCGTCAAAGGCAGAACCGTTGTTCGCCGAAGACGACGAGAATTGATACACGATTTGCGAAAGACCGTGCGCACCAGGATTGCTTTCGGCCTTTATTCCCCAATTCGTCGCCGCGTATAGCCCCGATGGGCCCAGGATCAGGAAGGGATGGACCAGCAGAGCTATCATCGCGAGCTTAACCTCGCGTGCGCCAATTTTTTTGCCCAGGTACTCGGGCGTACGTCCTACCATCTGCCCGGCCAGGAAGACGCCGATGATCAGGAACAGAAGCAGGTTGATCATTCCGACGCCCTTGCCGCCATAGATGCAGTTGATCCACATGCCCCAGAACGGCGAGAGCGCGGCGATAGGATTCAGGCTGTCATGCTCGCAGTTCACCGCACCGCAGGTCACGTCCACTGTGGCCGCGGCAAAGGTTGCACCGGCCGAGGTTCCGAAGCGCAGCTCTTTTCCCTCGAGATTACCGAGATGCTGATCGACTGGCAGTCCTGCCACGGCAGGCAGAGTAATCAGCTGCTTGCCGCCGGGCGCGCCTGGGTTCGCAATCGTAAATGTTCTGCTATCCGGATGGGCAGTCAGACCCGGGTTCGGTTGCATGGTGTCGAAGTAGATCGCCCAAACAACCGTGCCTACGAATAGGGTCAGCATCACCCCGAATATGACTATCGAGTGGCGCAGCCTGCCGAGCATTCGCCCGTACATAAGCACCAGCGCCATAGGAAACAGCATCATGCAGAATGTCGTGAAGAAGTTTGTTCCCGCGCTCGGATTCTCGAAAGGATGCGCCGAGTTCATACCAAAGAACCCGCCACCGTTGGTTCCCATCATTTTCATCGGGACGAACGCAGCGAGGGGACCCATCACAATGTTCTGCTGTTTGGGCTGATTGTTGTTGTCCAGTCCCATCGCAGCAGGTTCGAGAGTCGTGACCGACTGGACATTCTGATAAGTCATCGGCATCCCCTGGATGAGGAACACCAGCGACATCGCGAACGCTGCCGGAAGAAAGAAATAGAGCACTACTCGCCACATATCGAGAAAGTAGTTGCCAATCTCAGAATCGCCCCGCAGCGCGCGTATGATAGCGGTAAGAGCGCATAGCCCCACGGCCGCCGAAAGGAAAAACATCGCGACGCAAAAGAATATCTGAGTAAAATTCGAGAAAGCTACGTCACCGGAATAGTGCTGGATATTTGTGTTGGTGATGAACGAGATCACGGTGTTGAAGATCGTACTTGGCGCCAGCATTCCAAGGCCACGTTGATTAAGCGGCATCCATGGTTGCAGCGACAGGATCAGGTAGCCGTATACGAACAAGACCGTATTGAAGATCAAAAGCGCAACGGTGTACTGCTTCCAATCCATCGGGCCGGAATCCATTCGCTTCTCGAACCACTGCAGAAAGCGTGGAGCGCGGTACTTGCCGTCCATGACTTTCGCCATGTACGAGCTAAGCGGTATAGCAATAACAATTGTAAATACGATTATAGAAATCGGCAGAAGCCACATGGCTTTGTCTCCCTTCAAGTGAGAGTGTTAGATAAAGCTAGAACCATTCGGGCCGGATCATTGCTGTCATCAAGTAGATGAATACCAAGGCTGCTACGACCGCTGTAAAAATGATCATCTTCGGCTCCTAAATCTTTTCGCACGCGATTAAGAACGCGAAACAAAGTCCGAGACAGACAAGCCCTAGTGCGAACGTTGCGGGTAACCAGATAGCCAGGTCCATAGATTCATCCTACCTTTCCGCAAACGATGAGCTTGCGGCTTGCTTTCTCATTTTGCTTCGCACTCTGAAAGTCGATTCGGTTACCTTCAAAGCCTTTCGGCTAGTCGAACGTAAACGACGCCAATCAACAAGATCGCTATCGTTACGCCGACGAAGAGTAAGTCGAGCATCGTTTCCTCAGGATTCCCCAAACAGCATAAAGTGTGCCCTCGGATTTGCCATGCGAATGCGGATTTTTTCGACAGGCCCAGACCCATGCAGCTTTCAAATTGATAAGCGGCAATGCAAATCGAAAGGCCGCGGGAAGTCGAAGTGCCGCGTAAACGGGTTCGACTATTCAGCAATGGGATATAAACGCATGCGGGATCTCCTAAGAGATCCCGCAAACGTTCAGTCGGATGAAACGAAGCTCGAGCTTAGCTATTGCGGCTGTCCGAAACGGCTCACCAATTGAAGATTGACCTGAAGAACATTGACGAACTTTTCCCCGGCCAAACCGCCGAGAGCCGCGGACGCATTTTCCTGGAGGATTTGTTCGATTTGGTCCCGGACCTGCTTGGGATCGAGTTTCTTATCAGCGGCCCACTTCTGCGCGACACGATCGAGCTGATATTCCGCGTTGTCCATGGTGATATGCGGATCGAGGCCCGAGGCCGACGCAGTAACCATGTCGGCAGGCACGTCTTGAAGCGGTGCATCCGGATGGTCCTGTCGCCACATGTCGAAGAAAATAGACTGAACATCCGATCCGCTGGCGACCGGCTCGATATCGGTTTGCGATTTGCCATTAGGCAGCTGCTTGGTCACTGACGATGGAAACTTGCCGGGGTTGTCTTTCGAGAAATTCTCGAAATACAGAACTGCGAGGTCCGACGGCTGTGGCTGAGGCGTGCCCGGATTCTGTTTGATCCAGTCGTCCACGACGCTCTTATGACTCTTGGACCAGTCAGTTACGGCCTGGGCGTGGGTAGGATCGGCGCTCACCCATCCTTGGGCCAGCTCGTTGTGATTATCAGCCCATTGCGCGACGAGATGAGGCTGTCCCTGGAATTGATCCTTCTGAAACCACGCCTCGACGTCGGGAGCAACCAACTGGCCGGCCTCGGGACCACTCTTATACTTCACAATAGGTCCCAACATCCGTCGCCACTCGGTCTCGCAGCGCATAGTTGGATGCCGACAGTGCGGATGAAGTTCTCGGCCGAGGCATCGTACGAAGCTGCAGAGGGCCGCGGCCAGAAGTATTCGTCCTTGGTGAATGGTTGCGCGATCAGCAAGGACCCGACTTGTTTGCCGTCAGGTCCGTTGACCATGCTGCCATTGGCAGTGAAGGGAAAGAATGCTTGTCCGATAGCCCACACAGCTAACGGATAGGCTATCGCGCAGACTAAAACCGTTGCTGTGAGAAGTATTAGGCTCTTGATTATATTTCGCATCGTTTATTCCTCGACGAGTAACGGGGGTCAGGCCACAATGTGCGTCGCGGTGAGCACCAGGTCGATCAGCTTGATGCCGACGAAGGGCAAAATGACGCCGCCGACTCCCCATACCATCAGATTCTTGCGCAGCAAGGCATCGGCGCCGAGCGGCTGATACTTTACGCCCTTCAGTGCTACTGGAATCAGGATCGGAATGATCACCGCGTTGAAGATGACCGCCGACAAAATAGCGGAAGTCGTCGAGTGAAGATTCATAATGTCCATAGCTTTGAGCCACGGCAGCGTACCGGCAAATAGCGCTGGTATGATCGCGAAATACTTGGCGACGTCGTTGGCGACCGAAAACGTCGTCAGCGCACCGCGGGTCATAAGGAGCTGCTTGCCGATCTCGACGACCTCGATCAGCTTGGTCGGATCGGAATCGAGGTCGACCATGTTGCCAGCTTCCTTGGCCGCCTGCGTGCCGGAGTTCATTGCCAGTCCGACGTCTGCCTGCGCCAGCGCTGGAGCATCGTTGGTGCCGTCACCAACCATCGCCACCAGCTTGCCGTCGGCCTGTTCCTTGCGGATGTAAGCCAGCTTCGATTCAGGGGTGCATTGCGCGACGAAGTCGTCGACGCCGGCGTGCTTCGCAATCGTCGCAGCGGTCAGAGGGTTGTCTCCTGTAATCATCACGCTGCGGACGCCCATCGCACGCAGACGCTCGAGGCGCTCGCTGATACCGGTCTTGAGCACGTCGGAGAGCACGATGACGCCGACAATGTTTGCGCCTTCGGCAACCACCAGCGGCGTCGCTCCCTGCGAACCGACGGAATCCACGACCGACTGAAGGTCCGACGGAATCGTGCCGGACTGACGCTGGACGAATTTGACGACCGCATCGGGAGCTCCCTTGCGAATCTGTCTGCCGTCCGGAAGATCAACTCCGCTCATGCGTGTCTGCGCGGAAAAAGCGACAAAGCCCGTGCCGTTAGGCGCGGTGACGTCGGTCGGAGTTCCGCCGCGATCGAAATGCAGTTTGACGATGGTTTTTCCTTCGGGCGTTTCGTCCGCGATCGAAGCCAGCGCCGCCAGCCGTCCAACCTGCTGCGCCGAGGATTTGCCGACCGGCAGGAAATCAGTCGCGTGCCGATTGCCCATCGTGATAGTGCCGGTCTTGTCGAGCAGAACGGTATCGATGTCGCCGGCGGTCTCCACCGCCTTGCCGCTCTTGGCCATGATGTTCGCCTGCAGCGCGCGATCCATCCCGGCGATACCGATAGCGGCGAGCAGCGCGCCAATCGTTGTCGGGATCAGACACACGAGCAGCGCGACCAGCGTCGGGACATCGGTGCCGAGGCTCCTGAGAGGTTCGTTGAGGTTGAGATAGCCCTGCATGTAAATCTCTGCATTCAGAGCCATAGGCCAGAGCGGAATCACGACGATCAAAAACGCGAGGCTTAAGCCGGCTAGCGCAAGGGTCAACGCGATCTCGTTCGGAGTCTTCTGGCGGACGGCGCCCTCGACCAGGGCAATCATGCGATCGAGAAATGATTCGCCGGCGGCCGCCGTGATTTTCACCACGATGCGGTCGGAGACCACCCGAGTTCCACCCGTCACGCCCGAACGATCGCCGCCCGACTCGCGAATCACAGGAGCTGACTCGCCGGTGATCGCGGCTTCGTCGACCGACGCGATGCCTTCGATGACTTCGCCGTCACCTGGAATAATTTGTCCAGCCTCGACTACGACACGGTCTCCAGGCCTCAGGTCGGCGGACGATACTTCCTCGATCATGTCCTTGCCCTTGAGCCGATAAGCCGGGGTATCCTTGCGGGCCTTTCGCAAGGATTCCGCCTGGGCGCGCCCTCGCGCCTCGGCCAGAGCAGTCGCGAAATTCGCGAACAGCACAGTCAGCCACAGCCAGAAATCGAGAGCGACAAAATAGCTGATAGGGACCTGGCTCACCGACTGGCTAACCAGAGCTTGTACGATGAACAGCAGAGTCAGTACTGAACCGATCTCCACGACGAACATGACAGGGTTGCTCCACTGCACGCTCGGCCGCAGCATCAGGAACGCTTCCTTGATGGCAGGCCACACCAGCTCGGGCGCGAACAACGCCTGTGCGCGCGATCGTCGCCGCGGTACGGGCATTTCTGGCGTGATGCGAATCTCAGGTGGCTCAGAATATTGCTTTAAAGCTTCCATTATCGAGTTCCTCGTCAAAGAGTCGTATAGGTGTCTTCGCTAGCTAGCCGCCAAAGGGAAACGGTCCAAGATGTTCCGCAACAGGACCTAGTGCTGCGACCGGCAGGAAGAGCAGGGCGCCGACAATCGCTATCGTTCCAACCAGCAAGCATCCGAAGGTGACGGTGTCGTCACGCAAGGTGCCTAACCCGAACGGCGTGGTCTTCTTCATTCCAAGGAAACCGGCCATCGCGATCGGTGCGAGAATCGGCAAGAACCTTCCGAGCAGGATTACGAATCCCGCTGCTATATCCCAAGGAACTGCTTCCGGCGCCGCATTCGGATTGTTGTTCAGACCATAGGTAGTGCCGAGGCCGTCGAAGGCGGATCCATTGTTGGCTGAATCCGAAGAGAACTGGTAAACGATTTGCGAAAATCCGTGCGAGCCTGGATTGCTCTCGGCTTTGATTCCCCAGTTGGTCGCGGAAAATAGTCCAGCCGGAAAAAGGATTACCAGTGGATGCACCAGCAGAGCGATCAACGCGAGTTTTACTTCGCGCGCACCGATCTTTTTTCCCAGGTACTCGGGCGTTCGACCGACCATCTGCCCAACTACGAAAATTCCGATGATGAGAAAGAGCAGCATGTTGATCATGCCGACGCCTTTCCCGCCGTAGATGCAATTCACCCACATTCCAAAGAAGGGCGACAAGGCCGCCATTGGGTTAAGGCTGTCGTGCTCGCAAATGATCGCGCCGCAGGTGAAATCCACCGTGGCGGCTGCGAAGGTCGAGCCGGCCGAAGTGCCGAAGCGCAGCTCCTTGCCTTCCAGGTTGCCGAGATGCTGGTCGAGAGGCAGACCCGCCACGGCAGGCAAAGTAACATCGCGCTTGCCGCCGGGCGCTGTCGCGCTCGGAATTGAGAACGTTCGACTCTGGGGATGGGCTATCAGTCCTGGATTCGGTTTCAGAGTGTCAAAGTAGATCGACCAGACAATCGTACCGGCAAGCAAAACAAACATCACCGAAAATATGACAAGCGAATGACGCTTTCGACCTAGCATCACGCCGTACATCCACACGAGCGCCATCGGGAACCACATCATCGATGAGGTCGTCAGGAAATTCGACGCCGCGTCCGGGTTTTCAAAAGGATGCGCTGAATTCATTCCAAAGAAGCCGCCGCCGTTCGTTCCCAACATCTTCATTGGGACAAAGGCAGCCAGCGGCCCAATCACGATCGTCTGCTGCTTGGGCTGATTGTTACTGTCCGTGCCCATCGCGGCAGCCTCGAGCGTGTTGACCTGATAATCGCTCTGGTAGGTCATCGGCATGCCCTGAACCAGGAACACCATGCTAAGGACGAAGACCGCGGGCAGGAACGTGTAGAAGACAACCCGCCACATATCCAGGAAGAAGTTGCCGACGTGCTCGTCGCTGCGAAAGGCTCGAATGATCGCGGTGAGAGCGCAGAACCCGATCGCCGCGGAAAGGAAGAACATCGGCAAGCAGAAGAATATCTGGGAGAAATTCGAGAATGACTGGTCGCCGGAATAATGCTGGATGTCGGTGTTGGTGCTGAAAGAAATGACGGTATTGAAAATCGTGCTCGGTGCGAGCGCTCCCAGCCCGCGTGGGTTCAGTGGCGCAAACGGCTGAAGCACCAGCACGATATATCCAAATACGTACAGAACGATATTGAATACGAGCAAGGAGACCGCGTACTGCTTCCAGTTCTGAGGTCCGCTGTTGACGCGGTCCTCACACCACTTCAATGGGCGGGGCGCATGGTAGCGTCCGTCCATGATCCAGGCCAGGTACTTACCCAGCGGATAGGAAACCGCAACGCTAACGACGAGAATTGAGATTGGTAAAAACCACATCGTGTTCTGTCCTATTTGTCTGAGGTCAGGTGGGCCGAGTTGTTAGAACCATTCGGGTCGAACCATTGCGGCGACTAAATACCCGAAAACGAAAACTGCGACGATTGCCGTAACGTAGATCATGACCAGCTTCTCCCCTACATATTTTCGCAACCGAAAAGGAACACGTAGCAAAGGCCCAGCCCGGCTATTCCAATAAGAAACAACGCTGGGTCCCAAATCCAAAGATTCATGACGTCCTCCTCCAATTAAGAAATCGGCTACCTCGCAAAGCAGTGTCCGAATGACAACCGACAAAGCGATGCAGCCTTAACACAAAGTGGGAATAGCAACTTCGGTGCTGACTGAAAAAGTGAGAATAGGATGCCGACGTTTAAAATATGAAAAGGCCGTGATGCTTAGCGCGCATCAGGCAGATGCTGAAGCATAGGTCACGCTAAAAGCGTCTTCTTTTCAGGATGAAATCTGTCACGATCAGCAATTAGACAAAGGCATAGCAGTACATGGACGCGCGGCGGTCGAGATGAAACACATCAATCGACAGAGTCGAACGCGTCTAAGACTGGATGTTGGCGCACAGGCGAACGCGCAATCACAGCGCCGAATTCATTTCAGCGTTGGCCGGCGCCGAAGGGTTAGATCACTTACAGCTGGTCAGCCTGGTTTGCGGTCACGATCAGTGTCGTCTCCCGCATCTCGGCGATCGAAACAGAGACCCACCGCGAGGATGGTACCAAGTATAATAGGAACGACTAACATACCGAGTTGTGTCACGCAGAAGCCTGTTGATCAGTGCGCAGCGAAGGCAGCGGCGCGCAGAATCGGATCAACTCTGGGCGCCGGCAAATCTTCTACGACAGTCGCCCGGTCGAGCATCAGAATCGCCATGCTTTCCGGGTTAACTTTCGCGATTAACGTGTTGGCGATTCGATTCGCCGCTTCGTTCGCTACGTTGATATCGACCTTGAGCCGTTCTTCGAAGTCTACGATAAACGTATGGCCGCGATACAGTCGCTGCCGTTCCTGCCGATCTTTCGAGGGAAAGCGCCGAACTTCCATCACGTCGAAGTCGGATAGGTTCATAGCTCGAGCAGCTTCTGTAAAACGATCGAGGGCGGAGGGTTCGATCACCAGTTCAATTCGCTTCATAACCTTTCTCAACATGCGCCGCGATAGTGTGGGGGCGCGGCTGCTATTCGACTGCATGGGGCGTGCCGACGAAAAAGAGCTTCAATTTTGTGGGATTCTTGTGAGCTGAGCTTCGGGACGATTATCCTTTTGAACGATGGCGATTTCATTCTGAAATGTGCGTCAATCTATCGGCTGTCATCAGGCAAACTCGCATAGGAAGCAGTTGGCATATTGACCAAAGTTCTTCAGGGCATAGTTCCTGCTTTTCATTTCTTGACGATCCGGAACAAGCGAAGACGCTCGAATGAAAAGAATAGAAGCAGTTATCGCACTTGCAGCTCTCGACGACTTTCACCGATGCGCCAGGGAGCTCGGAATCTTTGGTTTTGATTTATCTGTGCCAAAGACCAGGTTGTGCGATGACCAACGACGCTTCAATGGACGAGAATCCGGATCCGTTACCGCGTCGAGGATAAAAGTGGATTTCGCGGTCCTCGATGAGCAGACCAAACGCACCATCCACGCCGTTCTCGAGTCGGTTCATCCCGAAAGCATTGGAGTCTTCAAATTCGATGAAGACACCGAGGCCAATCGGACACATCGCTTGTGGCCGATTCACTCTTGAAGTTCAGCGGTTGCCTAAAGAAGGAACCAGCAGGACCAAGAGATACCGGTCCGTCGTTAAGACTGAAAAGCTCTCATTTCATTTTGAACTGTTAGAGGGTGTTGCGTCGGCTCCCCTCGCTCTCCAGAAATGGCAGGCGCTAAGTGCGATGTTTTGCCGAATGCCGGAATTTGTGGCCGCCGCGCGATGGTTTTTCGATCGGTCAAGTCGGAACCAAGCATGGAGCGTCTTCGAAAGGTGCTCTTGGCGTGCCTTTTGCTCACCTAGTCTCAGGACGCGCGAGTCGTCGCCGGCCGATAATTAAAATGATGAAGCCAAATCCGATAATTCAGTCTTTCTTTTTGGGCAGCATTCTCGGCGCCAAGGTGGATGGGATTTCACTTATGCAAGTACACCCGTTGGATCCTTACACTCTTATCCATGTCCCGTCGGATTCCCCTGAAGCACACCCGCAATCCAAAAGGATTCCGAGTTCCACGACCAACGGCAATTCTCGCCGAACGAGGCAAAAGCCAGCCTTCACCTCAGACGAAACACGCCACCATTTTGCTATCGAAGCGCTGGACAAGTCGGGCCCTTTCCGACGGCAGCCCTATCTGTATATGTGCGTTCGATGCAAGTGGATGTTTCGCATCAACGATACTCGCGGCTCCGTCATTGCCCTGGACGGCTTGGGCCGAGAGCTCCAGGAGCCGGAGAACGCCAAGCGCGTGGTGACCTTTCACCGTGGACCTTGTCCCGCGTTTCCAGTTGTCGAGTATACGGTCGTCGAGACTGAGCGTGAGGGTACCTTTGCTGGCTATCTGTCCAGATTCGTCAAGGCGGTGCACAGTCTCACTCAGCTGGGCAGCCATCGAGGCCACGATCGCAGGGAACAGACGATCTCTTGAATTGACGAGGTCGAGCGCTGTCAGAACATTTCAAATTGAAATGCTCCTATGCATCGATTTGAAATGCCTTTGACTTGATATCGAAGAAAAATCGTTGACCGCTGCGGCAATTCGCGGCGGCACACTTGATGCTGATGAAAGGGGCATGAGCGCCATCACATCATCCAGTTCACATTCGCCTGCGGTCTCGATTCGTCAGCCGAATTTGCGGCTGGTTCCGCGGGACCCAATAGTTGATCCCTCGATTTATCGATCTTCAGAGAAGTCGGCGCGAACCGCGGTTATGGCCTGTCTCGTCGCTGGTAACTCAGGCAACACCGAGCTCTTGCGCAAGGCCTCGGCGGCGGCGCGCGAACATAACGGCGAGCTTTACGCGGTCGTGGTCGATTCGCACCGCACTCGATTTGATAAGGTGCAAGTTCGCCGTCTCGTCGACGAGGCTGCCCTCAGCAGCGACCTGGGTGCGAAAATCGTCTGGCTCGACTCGTCCGACGTTGTGGGCGAATTGCTGCAGGTGGCGCGGCAATTCCGCATCGGTCGCATCTTCGTCACTCGAAACCGGCCAACTTTGTTCTCTCGACTATCGGGTCGCGCGGTTTATTCCGACCTGTTGAGTCGCGCGGAAGGTCTTCGCGTGGACGTTGTCGGGTTTGAACGCGGGAACTGATCTTGGATAAGAAACCGGCCGTGGACGAAGTACGCGACGATCAGGATCGTCCGACTCTGTTCCCCGCCGGCGAATTCGTCCCCATCCTCGAATCGAACGATCCGGTGATGCAACGGTTGCTCGAGAAGGCGAGGCGAGCTGCCGCCAGCGATGCGATGGTTCTCCTTACCGGCGAGAGCGGTACCGGCAAGGACGTTCTTGCATACCAGATCCACAGATGGAGTGCTCGAGCCGAAGGCCCTTTCATCACGGTTAACTGTCGCGGACACTCCGAACAACTTCTCGAAAGCAAGTTGTACGGACAGACGCGCGGCCGGCCAGGCGGCGCAATAGAGGAGAAGCCCGGACGCCTCGAAGCCGCGCACGGTGGTTCCATCCTCCTCGACGAAATTTCAGATTTGACGCCTCCCCTTCAGACCAAGCTCCTGCACTTCATCAAGGAGCAGAGTTTCGAAAGGGTGGGGGGCGAAAACACGATTGCAGTGGACGCTCGAATTATCGCTGCCTCGAGCCACGACCTTGTTTCGGAAGTCGCGACGCAACGATTCCGCGAGGATCTCTATTATCGGCTTGGCGTGATCACTTTGCAGGTTCCCGCTTTGCGCGACCGTCCTGGCGACATTCTGCCCTTGGCGACGAGCATGCTGGCGGGAGCCGCCTTGCGTATGCACCGTCCGGCGCTGAGTCTTTCCCCCGAAGCATCATCGGCGCTGATGCGTTATCGATGGCCGGGAAATATATTTGAGTTGGGCAACGCGATTGAGCGAGCGGTAGTTTTATGCCAAGGCGACCTTGTCACTCCCGAGTACCTGCCAGACGCGCTCTCCAACGAGCATTCACAACCGCGCTCGGTCACTGCTCTGTCAGCGAGGCTCGACGACATCGAACGCGATCAGATTATGCGGGTCATGGCAGAGAGCCCGACGCTCGGGAGCGCCGCACACAAGCTCGGCATCAACGTGGTGACGCTGTGGCGTCGACGCAAGCGCTACGGACTTGATTCAATTCTCCATTTTCCGAAGAACTAGCTCGTTTCATCTCGCCCCCCAGCCCTAACTTGTCCTCATGCTCGGTTAGCGACGCGACAGAGTTTGCCTGACTCCACTTCAATTGCGGATACTTACCAGGATGCTCACTGACTTAGACAGCCGCGAACTCATCGTCCCCTTTGTTCGAACCGCGTCATATCCTGCGCGTCCGGGAAATGCGTTGCGGCCACTCATTGACGGAGAGCCCGCATTCCGCCGCGTTTGTGAAGCCATCGAGGCGGCTCATCGGAGCGTTTGGGCGACGGTGACTTTCATGTGGGCAGACTTCCAGATGCCAGACGGTCGGGGGTCGGCTTTGGACGTCTTGAATCGCGCGGCGGCGCGAGGTCTGGATGTTCGACTCATCTTCTGGCGACCCGATGCCGAAACTAAAAAGTTCAAGCCGAATGCCTTCTGGGGCTCGCCGGAACATATCGACCTGCTCGCCAGGAGCGATTCCGCGATTCGTGTCCGGTGGGATCGAGCCCAGCCGGGATTCTGTCAGCATCAAAAAAGCTGGCTTATCGATCCCGGCACGGAGACGGAGACCGTTTTCCTTGGCGGGATTAATCTCAATCCTCACTCCATGGTTGCTCCGGGCCATCGCGGCGAAGGTCAGAACCATGACGTCTACATGGAAGTGGCCGGTCCGTCAGCGGTCGATGTCCATCACAATTTCGTCCAGCGCTGGAACGGGGCAAGCGAGCGTCATTCGCCTGATGGCCGCTGGGGATCGGGCAGCGAGATTGACTTGCCCTTTCCCACCAGATTGCCGAGCCGGCGAGGCGATGCGCTCGTTCAGATTCAGAGGACGATTCACAGCGGCAGGTACCGTGATGGGCGAGCGACGCCCGAAGGGACACTGTTCGATATAGCAGCGGGCGAGCGATCTAATTTCGATCAGTATTGCGCGGCGATCAATTCCGCCCGCCGTTCGATCTATATCGAGAACCAGCATATCGAGGTCTCCGAGATCATCGATTGTTTACGGCAGGCTCTGCTGCGGGGCGTCGAGGTTGTGGCCGTTGTCCCTGCCGATGGAAGAATCTCAGAGGAATTGGCGACCTTGGGAGCCTTCGAAAACTTCACGCTGGCCGGCATCGCTGGATTGGGGAACGACGGACAGCGCAAGCCCGTTTGGGTTCATGCCAAACTCATGATCGTCGATGGTGAGTGGGGGACAGTTGGCTCGTGCAACCTCCATCGCCATTCGCTCTTCGGCAATTCTGAGATGAACGCTGCATTCTGGGATCGGAAAACCGCTCGCGCGCTATTGTCCGAGCTCCTTAGGGAACATCTCGAAAGGGATACTTCCGCCATGGATGATATTGCTGCTTTGCGATTGTTCCGCGCGATCGCCGAAGACAACCGCCGGCTATTCAACGCGGGCGAACATAAGTGGCACGGCCTCGCCTTCAGTCTGCGTCCTTAGATCCTTCAACCAAGGAGTAGTTCCATGATGAACGAAACCAAGACAGTCATTGTAACTGGTGCTTCTCAAGGCATCGGAGCATGCGTCGTGAAGACTTTTCTGGAGCGTGGTTACTCCGTCGTCGCGAACTCACGGAACATTACAAAATCCGGAGCATTCGTACCGTCGAACAATCTGGCATTGGTCGACGGGAGCATTGCTGAGAGCAGTACCGCGGTAAAGATTGTCGAGACTGCGATCAGCAAATTCAAGTCAGTCGATGCACTCGTCAATAACGCGGGTATATTCTTCGCCAAGCCCTTTACCGACTATACGATCGAGGACTTCAAAGCTCTCGCCGCCATCAACCTGGAAGGCTTCATCTACATCACCCAGCTCGCGATTAAACAAATGGTCGCGCAAAAAACTGGCGGGAGCATCGTTAGCATTACGACTACAATGGCCGAGCATCCGATAGCCGGAGTGAATGCTTCGATCGCGATGATAACGAAGGGCGGCCTCGAGGCGATCACGCGAAGTCTCGCGATGGAATATGCAAAGGACGGCATTCGTGTGAACGTGGTTGCGCCAGGAGTCGTCGATACTCCTATGCATAAGGATGATCCTAAAGATTTTCTAAAATCCTTGTCGCCGCTGGGAGGTATAGTCGATGCACAGGATATCGCCGACGCAGTGCTATATCTCACTGAAGCCCGCCAGGTGACGGGCGAGCTGTTGCGCGTCGATGGTGGTGCACATGTCGGAAAATGGTAGTTCTAGATAAAGGTTTGAAACGCCATGCCTGACGCTTCACTGCCGCTGTCGAACATCACGGTGCTCGATCTGACGCTGGCGCGCGCTGGGCCGACCGCGGTGCGCCATCTCGCAGATTGGGGTGCCGACATCATTCGCATCGAGCCGCCCGCGGCCGGTCGCGCGGACCTGACAGGCGCGCGTCTGGATGCCGACTATCAGAACCTGCACCGCAACAAGCGCATGGTCACGCTCGATTTAAAATCCGATGACGGCCATGCTGCCTTTATGCGCCTGGTCGAGCGTGCCGACGTGATTGTCGAGAACATGCGCGTCCAGGTGAAGCATCGGCTCAAGATCGCGTGGGAAGATGTTCATCCGATCAACCCGCGGCTCGTGTACGGCAGCATCAGCGGCTTCGGGCAGAGCGGACCGTACAGCAATCGAGGCGGAGTCGATCAGATCGCGCAGGGCATGGGCGGGCTCATGTCGATCACCGGACTGCCCGGACAGGGACCGGTGCGCGCCGGGATCGCGATTTCAGACTTGACCGCGGGTAACCTGCTCGCATTCGGAATCATGGTTGCGCTGTTCGAGCGGGTGCGCACCGGAGTGGGGCGTTGGGTGCATACGTCGCTGCTGGAGTCTCAAGTGTTCATGCTCGACTTCCAGGCGGCGCGCTGGCTGATGAACGGTGAGGTCGCCGGGCAGGCCGGCAACGATCATCCAACCGGCATCCCGATGGGCGTGTTCCCATCGAGCGACGGCCACATCAATATCGCGGCCAGTTCCAACAATCTCTGGAAGAAGTTCTGCGACGCGATCGATCGTCCGGAGTGGAAGTCCAGGGAAGAGTGGAAAACGCCGGGCCGTCGCAGCGCCGATCGCAAGGCGATCAATGCCGCGATCGGCGAGGTCACCAGGCTGAAACCCGCGGCGTACTGGATCGAATCGCTCGAGCAGGCCGGCATTCCGTGCGGACCAATCTACAGCATCGACCAGGTTTTTGCCGATCCGCAGGTACAGCATCTCGAATTGGCAACCGCGATGACTCATCCAAAACTCGGCAACACGCAGGTGGTCAATTCGGCGATCAATTTGTCCGGCGTTCCCAAGGGCGTGCGCACCCCGGTCGCCGAGGCGGGCGAGCATACCGTCGAAGTGCTGCGATCGGTCGGCTACAGCGAATTGGAAATCGATAACATGCGGGCGAAGGGGGTCATTTGACGGCAGCGACGCGACAGCTAATTGGTGTCGCGGTCGTCGAACAACGGAATCCCGAAGGCGCTTTTGCCCAGGAATTCCAGCGTCTCGTCACTGTCAAACGGATGGTAAAGTCCGGCGCGAACGTCTCGAAACAGCCGCTCAAGCGGTAGCCGCTTGAAGTAGGAGGAGCCGCCGACCGCGCGTAGGGCGAGGTCCACCACGCGCACCGAATTCTCGACCGCGATCATCCGCGCGGCGACCGCTTTGCGCGACCAACTGGCAGGATGGTCGGCGTCCATCTCGGCCGCGGCTTTCCACATTGCGGCACGCGCACCTTCGATCAAGAGGTCCATCTCGCCCACTTTGTTGTACACGCTCGGCAGATGACTCATCGGATTCTTGAACGGAAAGCGAGTGCGCTCGCGCATGAACTCGACCACGAAATTTCGCGCTGCGACTGCGATCCCGATGTACGGCGCGCCGATCGTGAACGGCGCCTTGGCAAACACTTTCGTGATGCGTCCGCTCTTCGAGACCTGCCGCTGCAGGACCACGTCGGCATTGGGCACGAACGCATCTTTCAGCTCGGAACTGCGAGACGCGGTCGCGCGCATTCCCATCACGTGCCAGTCGTCCTTGAACGCCAGTCCGGGAGTATCGCGCGGAGAAATGAAGAACGTGAGGATGGTCGGTCCGCGCGGCCCGTCTTCGTAGACGGCCTCGGCAAAGAACAGATCCATCGCGACGCTCTGGGTGCCGAAAATCTTGCGCCCGTTGACCACCCATCCTCCATCGACCGGCCGCGCCACCGTGCGCGGTCGCAACGCGACGATCGCATTGTCGGGCTCCGAGCCGGAGCCTCCGCAAATCAGCCGCTCGCCCGCGATCCGGCGCAGCTTCTGTTCGACATTCGGCGCTTTGAATTTGCGATGAACGTCGATCAACAGCCCCACCGTGTTGAAGTGCATGTTGATCGCGAGCGCGGTCGCGCCGCAGCCTTGCGCGAGGCGTTCCTGCGCCTTGATCCGCTCGAGCATGGTCGCGCCCAGTCCGCCGAGGCTCTCCGGAATCGTCAGCCTGGTGTAGCCGCTGCTCTTGAGCCGCTCATAGTTTTCAAACGGGAACGATCCTTCTTCGTCGTGGCGCGCGGCGCGCGTCGCAAAATCGTCCGCCAGTTCTCCCGCGAGATCGATGAAGCGCCGCTCGCGCTCGCTATGAAGCTGATTCATCGCTTGCCCCGGGTCACTCTTGCGGCATCCCGGGAATCCACGCGTCGTAGCCCGGCGCATAGTTCATGTTGTTCTGCGACGGATTGCGATTGATGAGAGGACGCCTGAACAGCGGATGGCGCATGCTGCGCACTTCATGCTCGATGGTGAACAGCGTCGCGCCAGAATCCGGATCGGCAAGATCCTTGAATCGATACTGATGCTGGTCGCTCTCCTCCGTGATGAGACCCCTGTCGAGCAATTTCCGGTACGGCCCGGAGAAGTCCGCGACGTAAACCTGGACGTGATGGCCGTCGTAAGGCGCGGGCGCGCGGTCAGACTCGCGAAACATGAAATGCTGCCCGATGCCGACCTCGACCCACGCGAATCCCCTGCCGTGGAGCTCGCCCGCGTCGGCGTTGGCGCCTATGATCTCGCGGTAAAACCTCGCGATACCGTTGGCGGCCCGCATCGGCACGTCGAATTCGACATAAGCGATGCCAAGCGTGATGCGACCGAACCGCTCATTCGGCGCAAAGCATCGGATGCGATTTCCCCACGGACACCTGGCCTCGACGAATCCTTCTTCCTCGACGAAATCGAAGCACGTCCCTTCCAGCCGTTTGCGAATTCGTCCCAACCGCCTCACCAGCGCCTCGCGATCCGGCACCACGATTCCGGTGTGACCGCGCAGAACCTGCGGCTGATTGGTCGGCAGATGGAACTGGCTGCGCCCGACATTGATCCACATGTTGGCGGTGCCGGTCATCAGGTACGGATCGCGCGTCAAGCCGAGTCCGGCGAGGTAAAAGATAGTCGCTTTCTCTTGATCGGGAACTGTCACGTTGACGTGTTCCAGCGCGACGATGTTACCGAGGTCTTCAACAGTTCGATCGAATCGACGCTCCATAAGAACCTCCGCTCGAGTCCCGAACCGACAAATCAAATGAACGGAATGACGGCGGTTCGAGAAGCTGAAGATTACAATATCCGCGAGTAAAAGCGTTACCGCCGCAACTCAAGCGCTCCATCGCCATTGCACCAGCAAAGCCGCAATCGCGATGACGGAGCCGATTGAGCCGAGCGAAATCAAGCTTCGGGCGGTGTTTTCCTGCCACGGCTCGGCGCTCATTCCGGCCCCGGCGATCGATATCGTCCGGCCCGTTCCCCAGGCTGCTCCGAACAATAGGCCGAGCCACAACACATAGAACGAAATCCACATGGTGTACGCGATCAAGCTTGCCCATCCGGGCGAAATCGTGAGATGTGGTATCAGCAGGCCGAAGGCAATAAGTCCGAGCCCGCTTTCGATCGCATCGAGATGCGCGGAGACGCCTATGCGGGGACTGCGGAACATCGGAATCCCGAAGCCGGTGAGCAACCCGAGCAGAAAGAGCAACGCGCCCATAAAACTCAGAATTGAAGAAACGCCTTCCATTTGAGACCTCCCGATGTTACAGACTTGCAGTCGGTATATGCGGAGAATTACCGACTGAGAGTTGGTTTGTCAAGTCCCTTTAGAAAATGGCAAGCCAAGCTGAGAGACGATCGACAACCACACGGGCGATTCTTGACGCCGCCCGAAGGCTTTTCACTGCGCGTGGCTTCGAGCAGACCAGTGTCGACGATATCGCCGCGCAAGCGGGGGTCGCGAAAGGCGCCGTTTATCATCACTTCGATTCCAAAGAATTGATTTTTGCGCGCGTGTTCGAAGAGATGACCGCCGAGCTCGCCGCCCTCGTCCCCCGTGCCGCTCTGGCGGGAAAGGACCTACTCGACAGCATCGGACGCGGCACGCTCAAGTATCTCACCTCGATCTCGAGCGATGAATTTCGGCAAGTGCTGCTGATCGATGGACCGAGAGTGCTTGGGTGGGAACAGTGGCGCGCGATCGACGCACGCTACTTCGCCGGAAATATGAACGCGCCGCTCGGGGCAAGAATGCGCGGCCGTGCTTCCGCGCGCGAGATCGAGGCCTTGGGCCACCTGATCGGAGGCGCCCTCAGCGAAGCGGCCCTGCTTTGCGCGACTTCGAAGGATCGCGCTCGGACAGCCAGGGACCTAACCGCTGCGCTGCAAAAGATGCTCGCTCCTTTCTTCGGTAAGCAGTCATGAAAACGGCCGGGAGTAACATGCGTCATCGCCTCGTGGAGACGCTTGTGCATGCTCTGGAAGTCAGCTCAGCGGCTCGCGATCGCGGACTTACTCGTTAAGACTTTGATGTAAGCCTCATCTGCGAGGGTCGGAGGAGGTATGAGAGACGGCGCCCCATATAATCTGGTGCGAATTCGAGACGCATTGAAGTCCTTGCACCAATTGAGTCCGTCCAACCACACTCGATCCGCTCCAAGGCTGGACCGCCGAGTTGCGTCGTCGAGTGCCGCGCGAAATCGAGCTTCGCCGAATGTGGTTCCGATAGCTGCGCATTCCGACAGGAGAAGGTAATCGCGACCCGGCATGCCGACGCGTCGCATCATGCGTCGGATGGCACTATGTTGCTCTACAAAAGAGAACTCGTAGCGGGCGGCAACCTCCAACTTTTCTCGCGGAATCGCAGTCTCGAGTTGGAACACTACCGACCAATCGCGGCCCGTTTCTATGATGGTGAAGTAGTCCGCAAGGAAGTCCATCACCACGGGAAGATAATAGGCGGTCGGGTGGTAGAAGTCCTGTTGAATGACGAGTGACTTTCCAGTGATGAGACGCGTGAAGAACTCGGTCAATACTTTGCCGCTTAGCGCGAGTGTCTTAGCCACGTCGACAAACAGGATCTCGATTGGATCGTCGGCGGGCCACGTCTGATCGAGCAAGTCCCCCTTGTGAACCCGCACACGATCGGCAAACGGCGCAACAGAGCGCCGATAGACCGCCTCGAACGACTGTCCCAGTTCCACGGTCTCAGCGAACTGCGCCCGCAGAAAATCCACCAGGTAAGGCTCGCTCGCAATGAAGTTGTCAAAGGAATCTACCTGACGACTCGCGGCAAGGGGATTGTCCCTGAGACCCGCTGCGAGGCAACAAGTGGAGGCTCCGCAGAAGGCTCCTAGTTCAACCACGGCTCCTTCGCCAGTGTAGTTATTTCGGGCCAGGTGATAGAGCAGCCTTCGCTCATCGAGGCCAAGCATGCCCGGGGCGTAGCTGCCGGCTTGCGCATCGGGAGCCCGCCAGGGCTGTACGTTGACGACGCCTGAGTTTGCAACCGGCTTCACGATCTTACCTACGACTTCAGCGGCGGCCGCTAGTCAAGTGTTGAGACAAGTGTAGCGAACTCCGAGACCTCCAATCGTCGGATTAAGGCGTCGTAGTTGGAAAGCAATCTGGAGTAGGGGATATTTATGGCTTTCTGGAGACGTCTGTCATATTGAAAGTCGTAGTGACTCCCGAGCGCCTCCGCGATGTTCCGCAAAGGTCCCGGACCTGAGGGTATCCTTTCTTCTGATCCAGCTCGGTTGAGGTCGTCCATCAACCTTTCATATCGACAACTGACGAGCTTCCAGCCCTGAGTAAGGTTGAGGAAGGACTCGCGCTCCTGCGCTATTGCCCGTGCTCGCGCCACACATTCTTCGACATCGATTTGATAACTGGCTTCGATCACAGCCCCATCATAATTGTGCCAGAGATTTCTTTGCGAGGCGATCATAGTCGAAATCGCCGAGTGAATTACATTTCTTGTGGTATGAATGAGAATGGCACCGCGAGAGCGCAGATAGGACAACATGAATGGAAGCTTCGAGTCCCAATCAGTTGGCGCGATAAGTCTCAGTTGATTGTATTTGATGTCGACACCAATAGCGTGACTGCGACTTTTGCTATTGCCTTTCCAATGATTGCGAATCCGATAACCCACAAAGTCGAAATATCGATCGAGCAGCTTCTTAGCCTGGTCGACACTCTCCGGATGAGTACTGCGAGCCGGCATGCGGCGGCAGAAGTTTTCCCAGTGGGCGGGCGCCGGACTCGGCGATAGTACCTCACCGAGCATCGCGATCTGATCGTTGGTATTGAGAATCTCGCGCAATATGTTGGTTCCGGTGCGTTGAGCACCTATCACCGCAAACAGCTGAACATCGTTGCTCAGAGAGCTTTGGGTGCCGATGTCAGCCAAGACTCACCAACAGCCGGTCTCGGCGATCAGTCTCTCAACGGCCTGGCGGTTGACTTCCCAAGCCGACCAAAATCGAGGCGAATCCGTTGGAGTTCGATCGGTCGCGAGCCGATGAAGCCACAGATAAGCTTCGCGAGCGAGAAGCGGAAGATTACCATCCAGTTCAACGTCAGACACGTCGAAGTAACTATGACGCAATGCCGGATCGAGAAACGCGCTGGCGAATTGTTCGATACCGGCTTCTTCGGAACCGTCGAGCGGAAGTCTCAGGCATCGTGCGATACGGTCAAGCTGCCGTCGCGGATCGGCCATGACCAAATCGTAGTCGCTGACAACGAATGAGCCTTTGGCGATCTTACCCAGATTTGGAACCATGTACACTAGCCAGAGTAAGTGTGCTGTTACCCCATTCATACCCTGACGATGGAGTAGCGAACTCGCGACGCTGCGAGGGTTTCTCAGCACCACCAGGTAGCTTTCGTCCACGTCGAGACGGCGAAGCGCCGATTGCCAGAATGGCAACAGCCGGATAGTGCGCGGATCCTTGAATCCCCACAGAGGATGACTCTGGAATTGCGATCGAAGATATTCGATCGCCTCAGCCAGCAACGCCTCTACTTCGGGCTCATGCCATCGAGCGTCGTCAATCAGCGTAATGTCTTCCCACTTGAGTCCCAGCACGGCCAGGAGACGTTCGTTGATCTCGTAGATATTCCGATCCTCCCAATAACCCGTCGGATTATCAGGCTTGGCGCATAGGAAGTCATTGCCCAGGTAAACGCCCAGCATCTGCAGGCCTCGGGCGATCGCGCTCGTTCCGCTGCGATGCATTCCAAGCACCAGTACAGCGCGTGAAGATGGCATATCAGCTGGGTAGCGCGGCCTTTCGTTCCGCCGTCGGATGAGCTCTCAAACACTCACGCTTATAGCGCGAGTCCTAGCCGGTCACCGCGGGACCCTGTTCCCCGCGCGAGAGCGGCGTCCCAGTGTTAGCATCACGTTCAAATTTCAATCCTTGACCAAACTGCATAACTCTCGAAAGCGCCAACTCGATAGCGGGTGATACTTTGCGCCCGGGTGCGGTGTACGGCCGGGCGCTGCGAACGCCGTTTACGAGCGAATGAACCAGGCTGTCGCGATCCTGATCTTCGCGGTACCACAAATAGACTTCCGGCATAGTTTCGATTCGCAGACTCATTAGCGCCGCCTTGGAAAGAAACTCCCAGTCGTCAAGGGTTGAGACCGCTTCATCGCTGAAACCACCGACGGTTTCAAATGCGTCACGCCGCACCAACGCGTTGGTGCTCCCGAAGCAGTTAACGAAAGCACCCGTCGCGGCGTCACCACCGAGAAACGGCCGCCGGGAATGCTCGAGGCGATTCTCCGACGATCCGTTCGATGACCCCAGGTAAAAGCTGACTGCGGAAGTCAGAATGTCCGCGTCCACGCGTTGCGCAACCTGTACGAAAACGGAGATCGCGTTGGGCGCCAACAACAGGCAGTGATCGTCGATGAAGAACAGGTATTCGCCTTTCGCCTCGCGGGCCGCGGCATTTCTGCCTGCGCCGAGCTCAGCGCTGCGGCGAGAGGTCCGACGGACTTCGTGAGCTTTGAACCCATTAGACTTGCTCAACGAATCTGAAGGCGCGAGACCGTCGCTTCCGCACTCCGCAAGGATTATCTCCAAATGCGGATAGTCCTGCTGCTTTAGCGAAGCTAACGTGGCAGCGGCGCCCTTCTCGCGCACGTTGTACGCGAAACACACGCTCACAAGTGGGAAGATTGATTCCCGGCTTTCGTCTCGAGGCCTGCGAACCGGCGATGCGCCTTTGTCTCGATTGGACAGTCCGGCGTGCCAATTCACCCATTTGCGCTCGGTGTCGCCGAATGAAGTCGACGGGCGCGCCGACGGGGCGCCGTGATCAATCGCACTGCGGATGCGTTGCGCCAGGATATCCGGGCGCGGCTCAAAGCAGACCTTCTCTCTATCGGCCGCATCGATAATTTCCGGGATCCCACCGACATTGCTGGCGAGGAGCGGTACTCCCGCACCGACGCACTCCAACACAGTGTTAGGATAGTTGTCGGAGAGTGACGATATGACAGCTAGCCTTCCAGCCCCTCTGAGATAGTCGATAGCAGGGCCTTGATACTTATTCGAAACGATGTGCCATGGCACGGACCACGCCTTGGACCGGTCGCTGATATAACCTATGCTCGAACGACCATACAGCTGCGTCTCCTTGCCAAGGAATGTGACCTCGAACTTGGGCCCTGAGCGATCGGCGCAAAGTTCATCGAGGGCATCGCAGAATAGTTTAAGACCTTTTCTTATTTCTAATCGTCCAAAGAAAACGATTTCGCGAATCTCATTGTTGTTTTTCTGCCGCGGTGCGCCGTTTTCCGCCAGTTGCGCGGTACGCGGAAGAACATACGGCGCGACGTAGGTTCGCTCGGGAAGCTCCCAACCGTTCTGTTGCATCCAGTTTAGAAGGTACTGACTGGGACTAACCAGATAGTCGGCGACCGCGACGCTGGTCCGCTCCATGAAATCTATCTCGAGCTCGCCGAGATTACGGATGTAATCCTGGCTACCCTCCTTGACCCAAAATGTAGGACCGTGAGCACTTACCACGAAGGTCGTGTCAGTAAAGGCCAGGCCCTGGCGCTTTGCCAGCAAGCTGTAGAATCCCAATCCCTGGCATTCGGGAAAGTGAATGATGTCGAAGTCGTGCTGATGCTCCTTCAGCCAAACATAGGTGTGATACGACACACTCGACGCCCAGGCGGCATGAATTCGCGGTTCGTGCGCCATGGGCAAGGGGATCAGCTTCATGCCTTTTTCTGTCCGGTAGTAGTCAACCCAATCGATCATGTTGCCGTCGGTGGGATGACATCCGAGCAGGAAGAGGATGGTCACGTCGTAGCCGGCACGCTTCAACGCGTCGGCCAAACTGGTGTAAGCGGTACCAATACCCGCGTTGCGAGACGGGCCCTCGATTTCCCACGTGGCAATACACACCCGGGGTAGGCGGGCGCCGCGTGCGACATCGATTTGGGGTAACGACGGAAATGTGGCAGTCACTGGTTGTCCTCTCTTTCGCTCTATAAATCTCGATTCAGATGGCAGCCGTAGTCTGCATTTCCCCCTTCGTTGGTGCGGCAGGATACGAATTTTCTCTTCGAGTTTCAAGTGATTATTTTGGTGAAATTGCACACCTATTGGAGTTATCTGGAGAACACTTAATCTGTCGCACCTCCTGCATATCGTGCGGCGGCGAAGTATCATTCAGGCACAAAAAGATCACTCTGCGAACAGTTTGTCCTCGACGCTCCGCTGGCGTACTGTGTCGCGATGCTCGTTACCATCGAGCGCTTGACAAAAACCTACGGCAAGTTCACCGCGGTCGACGACGTTTCGTTCGTCGTCCAGGAAGGTGAAATCGCTGGCCTTGTCGGTCCTAACGGGGCCGGCAAAACGACCATCATTCACACTATGCTCGGGTTGATTTTGCCGAACGCAGGCACCATCCGCCTGTTCGGAAAGAGTCTGGATGAGGAGCGCGAGCAGATCCTCCAGAGATTGAATTTCACCTCGCCATACATGGCGTTCCCGGTCCGTCTGAGTGTGCTCGAGAACCTGACGGTCTTCGCGAGCATCTATAATGTTCGCAATCCTAAGCCGAAAATCGGTGAACTGCTCGAGCGATTTGGCATCGGCCGCCTGAGGGACAAACCGATTTCGCGGTTGTCGTCAGGCGAGACAACCCGGGTTGGACTATGCAAGGCATTTCTGAACGATCCGGAGTTGCTGTTGCTCGACGAGCCGACCGCTTTCCTTGATTTCCACGCGGCGCTCCAGGTCAGAGACATCCTCCTAGAGCTACAGCGCAGTCGTGGAACGACGATTCTCTATACGTCGCATAACATGCACGAAGTCCAGCGCATGTGTAACCGGATCATCTTCCTTAGTCATGGGCGCGTTGTCGCGACTGGGACACCTATCGAAGTAACCCGCAATGTTCTCAAGGAGGAGCGCGACGCTCCTGCGCTTGACGAGGTTTTCATTCGTATCGCGGGACGTCAGCCTGATGAAGCTGTATCGAATTAACGCAGTTATCCGACGGCACACCTACGAGGTGCTGCACAACGCCAATCACATCACCTACATGGTGTACTGGCCAGTGGTGAATATCGTGGTCTGGGGATTCTTCACGCTGTACCTCCGACACGGCGATCGCATGCAGCCCGGAGTCATCAGCTGCCTGTTAGGCGCAGTCATTCTTTGGGGACTCTTCAATGCCTTTCAGCGCGACATGGCGGTAGGATTTCTGGAAGAGCTATGGTCGCGAAACCTGGTAAGCCTGTTCGCTTCACCTCTAAGTGTGTCGGAGTATGTGACTGGGCTGATTATTGTAACCTCGGTCAAGGCGTTGATTGGGCTTATCGTCGAATCGGTGATCGCTTTGCTCTTTTATCACTACAACATCTTTCCATCGATGCCGAAGTTGATCCCATTCATACTGAACCTGACTCTGTTCGCACTTACGATGGGTATCGTAGTCACTGGTTTGGTCTTCCGCTTCACCACGAAGCTACAGGCAATGGCGTGGAGCTTCGCCGGCATATTGATGCCGCTATCGTGCGTCTTCTACCCGTTGAGCTCGCTGCCTGGCTTCCTGCGCCCGATGGCCTCGATACTGCCGACCACTCAATCATTCGAAGGTATGCGGCAGGCTATCGGAAATGGCGGGTTTTCGGCCTCGCATTTCCAATGGGGTCTTGGATTGAACGTGGTCTATTTCATATTCGCGATCATGTTCTTCCGCTGGATGTTCGAGTCAGCGCGATCGCACGGACTGTTGGTGAAAATGGAATAATGCCGGTCGGAACCTTTGTTCGGCGCCGACACTCCAATCAGCTAAAGATCACGTGGATGGCATGAGATCTCTCTGGAGAGGAGTCGCACTCCTAAGGCGTCATGCAGTACTCGCGTCGATCCTTGTAGGCGTGATCGCTCTTGGTCTGCGGCTGCTGCTACTGACCGTGATCCCGCCGCCAAGACCCGCCATTCCTGATGAATTCAGTTATCTGCTTGCAGCGGATACCTTTTCGCATGGACGCCTTACCAATCCGACTCATCCCATGTGGATCCATTTTGAGACGTTCCATGAATTGTCGCGCCCTACCTATGCGTCGAAATATCCCCCTGGCATGGGCCTCATGCTCGCCCTCGGACAAGTGGTATTTCACGCGCCTTGGGTCACGGTATGGATCAGCATGGCGGTTCTCTGCGGGCTCATCACTTGGGCGCTATGGGCCTGGTTGCCGCCGACATGGGCGATCGCCGGCGGACTTTTGACTGCTCTTCAACTAACAGGGAGCTACTGGGACAGCTATTGGGGTGGGACCCTGGCCGCCATTGGAGGTGCGCTCCTCGTTGGAGCGATGGCACGACTGATGCGGCGTCCGGCTCGCGCTCCGGCGACAATTTTCGGCCTCGGGCTGGCGATATTGGCAAATACGCGTCCGTACGAGGGCTTCGTTCTCGGTGGGTTGTGTGCCCTTTTTCTTCTCGCCCGTTTGATCTCGCTGGTCCGTCGCGGACGTGAGGACGCGTCACATCTAGTTCGTGTGATCGGAGTGCCGCTGCTCTCCGTTTTACTCCCGACCATCCTGTGGATGGGTTACTATAACTATCGGATAACCGGGAATCCTCTGCTGATGCCGTATATGGCATACGACCATCAGTATTCCCTTGCGTCTATGTTTCTTTGGTCGAGCAACCTTCAACCGAAAGGAAAGTATAACTACGAACTGCTGAGCACTTGGGTGGACTGGTATTTACAGCAGGAACAATTTGATCGGCACCACATCGTTCTCGTACATGGGCGCGCTTTCGTGATGCTCTACTTCTTTTGTCTGTCGATACCTCTGGTCCTTTGCCTGGTGTTTAGCTCATGGCGACTTCTACGCAGTCGCCGGTTTCGTATTCCGCTAGTACTCCTGTTCCTGTTCTACCTCGGAGTGGCAGCTGAAGTTGCTTCCTTGCCGCACTATTTTGCACCGGGAACAGTATTGCTCTTCCTGATGATTACTGCGGCGGTGCGCGATGTTTCCTTACGATTTCCCAAAGGCCAAGTACGAAACTTCGCAACCGGCGCATTATTTTGTTGGATTGTTCTATCTGGGGTGTCGCGGATTATGCATCACCTCGAACCGGCTGGTTCGCGCGAATTCATCGCGAAGCGGGACCTCGTGATCGCTCGCCTGAACAAGGAGCCAGGCAAGGTCCTTCTGTTCGTCCGTTACGGTCCGAAGCATAACATTCACCTTGAATGGGTATTCAACGATGCCAATATCGATGAATCCCGAATTGTATGGGCGCGCTCGTTGCCTAATGGCAAAGACGACGAGTTATTGCACTACTATCCCGCTCGAGAGGCCTGGATACTCGAGGATGACGGAGAGACCACATTGTGGCCGATGAAAGCTGGACCGGCTGGAGCTGTGCGAAAAATACTGATTGAACCGCGCGACAAGTACGAGCATGGATCGGACGACGCGCACGATTCATTGTCTTCATAATTGGAAATACATTGGCAATATGTTCCGGGCAGTTCTGCAGAGCGAATTGACCGGTCTTGCTCGCACAGTTATTCTCGCAGCTATCGATTCGGCGCGGTTGCGGCATGGTGGATGTGGCTCATATGGTGCCCTTCACAGAAAGACTGAAGATCGCACTACAAGAACAGGTCTTACCAGGCTTTCTATTTCGATGGCGTGCTGCATTGAAGGGAGTCCCCGATTCAAAGCTGTACAGTCCAAGGCTTCAGCCCTGGCGAGGTCCCTCGGAATTCAAAACGACCTACAACGAAATTCGCCGATATACTCTGGTTACGCAGGAAAGAGCCTGGACGCTTCAAAGTCTGGCGCGCCAAGCACTCACGCTTCAAGGAGATTTCGTGGAAGCGGGTGTGTACCAGGGAGGGACCGCGCGCCTTCTTCGGAAACTGATCGAAAGCTCGCCGAATCGTAGATGCCTCCATCTGTTCGACACTTTTCCCGGCATGCCAGCGACGAACAGGGACCATGATCATCATCAGGCTGGCGACTTTTCCAACACCAGCACTGAAGCGGTCTCGAGCTTTGTTGGTCGGGAGGACTGGATCTCGTATCACAAGGGATTGATTCCGCAGACCTTCAAGGGACTCGAAAGCGCACGCATCGCCTTGTCTCACATCGACGTCGACATTTATCAATCCGTGCTGGATTGTTGCCAGTTCCTCTATCCGCGGACTGTTCCCGGTGGATTTCTTCTATTTGATGACTATGGATTGCCTTCGTGTCCGGGAGCACGAGCGGCGGTCGATGAGTTCTTTCGGGACAAACCTGAAATTCCGCTTGTCCTTCGTTCGGGTCAGGCTGTAGTCTTCAAGAGCCCATAGGTTTCTGCGCCAATTGAGAACCAGAGACGAGCAGACGCCGCAGTAAAGCGAAGACAGCGGCCGTGCAGGAGAGTCGTCGATCATGAGAATCGGAGTTTTGGGAGGAGGCTTGGTTGGGCTGGTGGTTGCGAGCCAATGCCGTCGTCATCAATGCGAAGTATTGGAGAGTGACGCGGTGGTCGGCGGGCACTGTCGGAGTCTCGTAGCTGAGGGGTACACATTCGATCTGGGCGGTCCGCACATACTCTTTTCGCGAAATAAGGAAATTCTCGACCTGATATACCGGCGGCTGGGAGACAATCTCGCACAACGCCGGCGCGACAATCGAATCTGGTATGACGGCAGACTGGTGAAGTATCCGTTCGAAAATGGTCTCTATGATCTGTCACCTCAAGATCGCTTTGAATGCCTATATCACTATCTAAAGAATGATTACCCGCCTCCTAGTAATTTCAAGGAGTGGATATACCATGTATTCGGCAAGGGAATATCTGAAAAATACATGCTTCCCTATAACGAAAAAATCTGGAACGTCCCCGCGGAGTCAATGGCGATAGATTGGGTGGAAGGTCGCGTACCGCGCCCTCCCATCGAAGACGTAATCAAGTCGGCAGTAGGGGTGGAAACCGAAGGTAATGTACATCAGCTCTACTTCGGCTATCCGAAGTCGGGAGGAATCGAGGCGTTGCCCCGCACTTATGCCCGTGAATGCGAAAACATCACGACGAGGATTCCGCATTGAGCGGGTATGGGCGGAAAGTGCCAAGTGGCATGTGAGCAACGGGAACACGGAGAAGTCCTACGACCGTCTCGTTTCTACCATACCGATTCAGGATCTTGTGGACGCGCTGCCGGTGTACCCACAGAAGTTCGCGCGGGTATATCTGATCTACGCTTTAATTCACTAACCGTGGTGATGATCGGAGCCGTCAGCCGACGTCCAATCGCTTTTACCGCACTGTATGTTCCAAGCAAGCTCTTTCCATTCCATCGTCTTTCATTTCCATTGAGTTTCACCGAAGAGGGTGCACCACCAGGACATCTCGCAATAACTGCGGAGATAACGACCAACCCCGGCGATGGGTTCCACGAACTGGACGATGATGAGATTATTCGACAGGTGGTTGACGGTCTGGAAAAAATGGAATTGCTAAGGCGTAGCGACGTCACGTTCACAGGGTCCATCGGACGAAGCATGCTTACGTCGTGCGCACATTCGACTTCCAGCAGAAGCTATCAAAAGCTCTCGACTACTTGTCGAGCATTGGAATCGTGAGCGTGGGACGAAACTCCGAGTTCGAATACATCAACATGGATGAGGCGATCCGTCGTGGACTGTCGGCTGTCAAACAGCTCGAGTCGGGAGTCTAATGATGGAGCGTTGAAAAGTTGGGCGCATTGAGAAGGCTGTCACGGCAATTACGCCAGGTCTGCTGGCGTTCCGAAACAGTGATGCTCGCGCGATTGATCAATTCCTGAGAAACACGACCGATCCGTCGAAGTCGAACGTAAAATCCATCTCGCTTAGCCCTGCCTCAAGCATGGTTGCACGCAGCCGATTGCGGTCCTTTGTTTGGAATAGCAGGAAGCCGGCCCCGCCCGCTCCGACCAGCTTTCCGCCGGTCGCTGCTCCATGCGCACGCGCGAGTTCGTAAAGTTGATCCACGCGATCGCTGGTCATTCCTGTCGAGCGCAGTCGCTTTCGCATCCAATGCTCATGCATCAGCTCCCCATAACGACCGACGTCACCGCTCACTAATAACTTCTTGATTTCACGCCCCAGGTCCCTGACGAAATGTAAATTGGCGAGCATTTCCGGGTCGCGTGTCTCGGAGCGAGTCTTTTGATCGTTAAGCAGCTGCGCAGCTGTGCGAGTATATCCGACAAAGAACAGCATCAGAGATTCGCTTAACTGGCGGACTGCAATATTACTCAGCATCAAGGGCGTCACAGTAGGAGTGTCACCGGATCCATATTCCTGGCAGGTGATACCGCCATAGGCAGCGCTGTATTGATCCTGTTTGCCAACGGGCTGCTGCAACCGATTAGCCTCGATATCGAATGCCTCCTCGGCAAGGACTTGAGCTGTCACGCGCTCGCGCTTGAATGCGTAAATTGCGTGAATAAGTCCAACAAGAAATGCACCGGACGAACCCATGCCGGTGCCGGCCGGCACGTCGGCTATGCTGACGATTTCCAATTGCGTCAGGCATCTGATGCAGGCGCAGTGCTTCGCGCAGCAAAGGATGGCGGATTTGGTCGTAGCTGAGAGCTTCTTCGAGCTCAGAATATTTCAGCAGATAGCCAGGGAAAAAACTTCGATTGATACTGATGTAGATATATTTGTTGATGGCCGCTGAAATAACGAAGCCACCGAACTCGCGATAGTAGGAGGGCAAATCGGTTCCGCCGCCGCCGAGAGAAATTCGCAAGGGTGTCCGTGTGATTATCATGTGAGTGATACCGGCGCGAAGATATCGATCGGTCTCCGCCAGACCAGCCGGCGATCCAATCTCGTAGAAGCGTTCGTGAACCTCATAGCCGGCAAGTAGACCTCGTGCGGCAAGCAAGCAGTACAGGTGCGCCAGGTCGAATGATTCTTCGAGTCTGAGAGTTAGCAGAGCTTCCCGAGTCAAAACTCCTAGACCGTAGTCAATGTAATGCATCGCGGGAGTTTTGACGAATTTGTCATAGCGCTTTATCACGCCTTCGCAGAATTCGACGTTGCTCGCATCCCACCTCCCTTCGTTTTGATAGACAGTCATTAGAGCCGGTAAATCTGACCGACGAAATGCCGCCCAAGGTTTCGCGTAGGAGGTGTCCAGGTAGCTGTCACCGTATGTGACCATAAAGCTTGTGCCCAGCAAAGGAGCGGCCCGCAGAAGAGCACCGCCCGTTCCGAGCGGCGTTGATCCATCCTTCGAATATTGAACCGAGCAACCGAAACGTGAGCCGTTACCTACGAACGACTCGATCTGATCGCCGAGATGACCCGTGCATAACACAATAGCTTTGAAGCCTTCGCGTACGAGCAACCGCAATTGATGCTCGATAAATGGCGCGCCGGCGACTTCGACCATCGATTTCGGGATACCCGTCGTAAGCGGTCGAAGGCGTGTCGCGAGCCCGCCCGCGAGAATCGCAATCGGCGGCATGTCACTACTGACGGCTGACACGTTCGTCCTCGATCATTGCAATTATTGATTCGCGGAGAGCCATGCGGCATCCGAATCTGTTCGTCCAACCCAGTTCACGGATGCGGCTGGTGTTTAGTCTTACGATCGGGACGTCACCCTTCCAGCCGCGATCGCCCCCCGAGTATTCGAATCGAGGATGAGTCTTTAGCTTTAGACATTCGACTACGAGTTCGGCAATTTCCGCAACTGTGATGTAGTCGCCGGTGGCGACGTTGAAGACTTCATAGCGCCGACCATCAGGATTGTTGTCTGCGGTCAGCACCGCTGACACAACGTCGCTGACGTGAATATAGGACTTGCTTTGGGTCCCGTCGCCGAGAATCGTCAGCCGGGTCGGATCCACGAGCAATCGGCGAACGAAATCAAACCCGACTCCATGAGTCTGTCGCGGCCCGACGACATTGCCGAACCTGAACGCGCAACCCGTTAGGTCGAACATATAGCAATAGGCGCTGATCAGCGCCTCGCCGGCAAGTTTACTGGCGCCATAGGTCGAGACCGGCTCCAGCAGACCATGATTTTCTGCGGCTTCATGCTCGTGAAGGTCGCCGTATACTCCACTGCCGGAAGCATAGAGTATGCGTTTGGCGCCAGTCCTTCTCATCGCTTCGACGACGTTATTGGTAAGCAGGGTGCCTTGATAGAAATCGACCTCCGGCTCTCGAGCAGCGCGCGCTATATCCGGATTGGACGCCAAATGGATCACGACATCGTGATTTTCCATCGCAGCGCACAGTTGCTCGAGTTGGGCGACATCGCCACGAACGACGCGAAAGCGCGAGTCGCGAAGATGTTGTTCATAATGCCATTCGCGACCAGACGACAAATTGTCGTACAGCGTTACCCCTGCAACGTTTGAGTTTGAAAGCAGCGCGTCGGTGAAGTGGCTTCCGATGAACCCAGCTCCTCCTACAATCAGATATCTGTTTGTGCCGCTGTTTGAAGAAGACTTCACGCTCTATTCCCAGGAGTTCAGTTCAGTCGATTGTGCCATTGCTTACGCGAAGCGGCTGACAAGAATTCTACGCATCGTCCACCAGGCGCTCGAGAGCGGCCGCATGGTGCTTTGTCCGATTCGCTCGCGGTAGGGGATGCTTATCTCTTTGACTTTATAGCCATGCCGAATCGATCGCAGTAGAAGCTCCACTGGCAGAGCCGCACCTTGGGCGTCGTAGTGAAGATTCTCGATCAATCCTTTCCGATACGCGCGCATCCCGCTGTGAAGATCGCTCACGCGCCGAAAGAATACCGCTGAAGCGATCAACGCGAAGAACCAATTGGCGAGGTAGTTGATCCACGGCATCGCCTCGGGCTTCTCGGCGAGACGCGATCCGTCGACGAGATCGTAACCGTCCTCGACTACCATGCGGGCCATCGGCTCGATGAAGTTCACCGGGTAAGTATCGTCGCAATCGAGCGTCACGGTTACTTCGCGTTCACCCGATCGCAAAGCCGTGTCCATCGCTGGACCGTAGCCGCGCGGCGGAAGTTGCAAGATCACTCGGGCGCCGAGCGACTCGGCTATTTGTGCTGTACGATCCGTGCTGCTGTCGACGACCACGATTTCGGCGTCAGGAACCGCCGCGCGAATGTCACTGATGACTTTGGCGACGGCACGCTCTTCATTTCGCGTGATCATCGCTACCGTGATCTGGCGGCCTACTTCGCTCATCCCATCATCGCCCCTCAATCCGCTTGGAATATCAAATCACGCACAGCAAGGTTATGCTACTAGTTGTCACGTGGGTAGATTTGTGACAATAAATCGCTAGGCGGACGAGCCGCTGGCGGTTGACGTCAGGCGGTTGATGCGAGGCGGAGGAATGGGCTCTCCAATCGATTACACATCAAAATATTTGGCGGAAGTTGGCGAGATAGCGGCTGCCATCGACCGCGGGCAGATAGACCGAATCATTGAGATTTTGCTCGAGCTTCGAAGGGCTCACGGCCGTCTTTTCTTTCTTGGCGTTGGCGGAAGTGGTGGCAACGCCGGGCATGCTGTAAATGATTTCCGAAAAATTGCGGGAATCGAGAGCTTTACGCCCACCGACAACGTTTCGGAGTTAACCGCGCGCATCAACGATGACGGTTGGGAGTCGTGCTTTGCCAACTGGCTCAAGGATAGCAACCTTCGTTCAAACGATGTGGTCTTCATATTCTCAGTCGGTGGCGGAAATCTGGAAAAGAACATCAGCCCGAACATTGTGATGGCTCTCAAGCTGGCCAAGCAAGTCGGCGCTAAAGTGATTGGTGTAGTAGGGCGGGACGGCGGCTATACCGCCACGGTCGCCGATGCTTGCGTAATTATTCCTACTGCTTCCGCCGAAACTGTCACGGCTCACACCGAAGCATTTCAGGCCGTGGTGTGGCACCTAGTCGTTTCACATCCGGACTTGCGCAAGCACGAGATGAAGTGGGAGCGGGAAAAATAAAAAGGGCGCGCGCAATTTTTCTCGACCGCGATGGCGTCCTGAACTACAACGTCCTCAACCCGCTAACCGGCGAATTTGAAGCGCCGCTGACGCCAGAGGATTTCAGACTAATCCCAGGCGTGCTCGAGTCACTTGGCGTTTTGCGGGACTCCGGATTTCTACTATTCCTCGTTTCGAATCAGCCCAACTGCGCGAAAGGAAAAGTCACGCTCGACGCGCTTGAAGCCATTCACGACAGACTTGAGTCCGCGCTGGACGAAGCGGACATAGCTTTCAAAGCGTTCAACTATTGTCTGCATCACCCTCAAGCGGTGGTTCCATCGCTGCTGGGACCGTGTCAATGCCGGAAACCGTCGCCATATTTTCTGCTCAAAGCACAGAACGAACACGCGATCGATTTGTCGAGATCGTGGATGATCGGCGACCGTGTTACGGACGTTCAATGCGGCAAGGCCGCTGGCGCACGAACGATCCGAATTGTCGACGAAAAATCACAAACGTGTGAGACTGGCGATAGCGCCGCAGATTTCACAGCGGAGAGCCTCGCGAGAGCGGTCAGAATCGTACTGACTAACGATGATCGTCGATCAGAGGTCTAAGTTAGTAAGCGGCTAGGCGCTACGGCGGCGCTTGCTCAGATCGGGACTATCCGGCGTCGCCGCAGGAGCTTCTGCAATGGAATAACCGGCGGCCTTTGCGTCATTGTAGAACATCTGGACCGTTTCAAGGGAATAGGTCTCGAGATCTTTGCCGACCATTGACAGTTTCTTCAAAATATCGGGCGTCGCCGTAATGATGTGGCAGCCGATCGCGTCGGCCTGAAATATATTCAGCAACTCACGCGGGCTTGCCCAGAGCAATTCGGCTCGTGGACGCACACGGAGGATTTTCAGGGCCTTCTTCATCAGAGGAATCGGATCGATACCTGTATCGGCGATACGACCTGCGAAGACCGAGACGATCGATGGCGTCTCAGGGTCGAGCTCTTGTGCAATGCGGCGGACCTGTTCGAGCGTCAGGACGGCAGTGACGTTGAGTACGATTCCCTCCGCCGAAAGCTCCCGGATGAGCGGACCAGTGAACTCTCCGCGCGAGTTGGTCACAGGTATCTTCACATTAATGTTGGCGCCCCAACTCGCGATAGTTCGAGCCTGGTTCCTCATACCCTCGAAATCATCGGCAAAGACTTCAACCGACAAGGGATAATTGGGCACCTTGCGGACGACGGCGCGGGTGAATTCTTCGAAGTCCAGCACGCCGGCCTTTCTCATCAGCGTCGGATTAGTCGTGAAGCCCTTGATAAGCGGATCGGCCGACATTTCCACGATGCTCTGGATATCAGCGCCGTCGCTGAAAAGCTTTATTTGCAGGCGGCTGATATCGCGGTTCATCGTTTGGTCAAGGTACGCTTTGAGTAATATTTCTCTACTACTACGTCATTGCATGACGCCTAGCAAGTACCCGCATCAATCACGCGATTTGTCGGAACATTTCCGACCGTCTCGCGACAAAATCGCGGATACTGGTCGCAGGCCTTCCTGTGATCGTTTCGACATCGTGAGTCGCGCGACCACACCAGTCAGCAAAATACTCCGCCGCTAAGCCAGCCCTTAACGGATCGATACCGGCTTAATCAGGGATCTTCTTGCGCCAATGGCGGAATTTCTTGTCGTTATGCACGCTGAAGGGAGCCTCGGTGCTAACGTAGCAAGGCCGAAGGCTCGTATCCTTTACGTGACAGGTCCGGCAATTCGCCTCGCGAATAGTCATGTCGCGAACGTTGATCATACCGAGCGCGACCGCTGCCTGCATTTTCGCCGGATCGTCATTGATATGACCGTGCGCATCCGCGCTCACCCAGTCGGCCGCTGGGCCGTGGCACGCCTCGCACGTCGTACCCTCGCTCGGATCAGGGGGGTTGGCGCTGCCGACTCCGGTCGCGTGACATTTCAGGCACATGGAACCGTCGTCCTGCGGACCGCCGGCCAGGTGGGCCTTCGCGACGGCCGCTGTTGCCGCGTCATTACCTACCAAGCGGTTGAAGGCCTGGCTGTGCTTGTCCGCCTTCCAGACCGTGACCGGGTCAGTAGGATTTCCGTCAGGGCCGATTAAATTCTTGAGCGCCTCGTGAGTGGAGTCGTGGCAGTTCTCGCACTGGCTCTCTCCAACGTATCCGTGCGAACTTTGCGCGTAAGCCAGACGCGCCGACGGGTTGAACAATGTCACAATTGCGATGAAGCTTGCCGCACCCAGCAATCCGACCGTTTGCCGCATACACCCTCCTTCGCTCGATGGCCGCCCTTGGTGATTCAACCGTCAGCAACTCAATATCAAACTGTCATACCCAACTCATAGACCGACGCTCATAGCCCGGGATGCCGTGGGAATTTAAAAAACGGCAGCGGGGTTCCGCGAAAATCAATCTGATCGCATCGAATCGCCGGCGCCGGCAAAAATCCCGCCGCACCCCCGTTGGTTATATAGTCGTCCTGATCGACTCCGTCGCCGCTCAGTCCCAGCCCTCCCTCGAGCGCTCCGTTCTTGTAGACGGGGGTGCTGCCCGGAAACAACGTAACTCCGTCGCCAAGTGGCTCGCAGAATGTCGCTGATGACGTATTGAAGAGTTGCTGTTGGATATTGTGCAGCGGACCGGGCGGCATACCGTCGATGCCAGGAGGATAAAACGGTTGTGCCAGAAACCCGATGGTGCGCGACGTAAACGCGATGTCGGCGTTCATCGGCAGGCCCAACTCGCTGCGCAACATTTGCCCAAGCGTCTCATCGGGATCGCTGAATGACGTCACGGTGCGACCCTTTTGGATCACGATATCGAGACTGAACATCGTCGCGTCGTTGGTCCGGAAGAGTCCCAGTGGAGTGCCATCCAGGTCGGTGACGCCAACCTGCATGCGTGCCGGAACGCCGATAGGCAGGCGGATAGCGGCACGCGTCTTCTTCGCGAGCGCCATTGAATTGGTGATCATACTCGTCACGTCAGCGGCAGTGAGTTTGTTTGGGTCGATCCTTGAGCTGCCCGTGATTGGAATCCGGATCTCTCCAGGCACGCCGGCGAAGGTCGCCGGAGTGAAACTGGTCGCGGGCGTAGGTATGACCGGATAATTCGTATTGGGCATGCCGATGGCCGGCGTCAGCATTGCATAGGGAATCGGGTGGCCGCGTCCCGGAGGAGTGACTCCGATCCACGGCAATTGAATGCCGCCAATATAAATATTGTCGGCAGTTATCGCGGCCGGCACCGAGTATTGCTTCGTGACCGCGGCCAGCGCGATTCGCTCGTCCTCCGTCTGCGCGGCGCCATCAACACCAATTCCGCCGGCAATCGCGTGCTTCAGGTACACTGGTATTCCGCCCAACGCTCCGGACAAGCCGTTGCCGTGCAGCTCGATGTCACCACAGGGGAGCGATGAAAACGGCAATCCAAACAGGGGCGCCGCCGGGGCGTTCGCGACATGCATTGGGAAATGAGGGGCTACCAGCGTCGCCGCAGTTCGCGTCGAGAACGCGTCCTGATCGCTGCTGAGAAACGCCGCGGTGCGGGCCTTTTCGATCGCAGTCCGTTCGGTTTGCGTCGTCGGAAACGGGAACATGACGGGATTGGCGGTTTCGTTTATCGCGTCGACGTCGTTGCTGTTCATCCGTACCCCGTTCATGTCGAACAGGCCGAGCACGTTGCCTTCGCGGTCGCTCACCGTGACGACTACCGTTGCGTTATCGCGATGCGCACGAGTGACAGCTGCGGCTATCAGATTCTCGACGTCGGTGATCTGTAGAGTTGCGGTGGGTAGGACAGGAAATCCGCCGGCGCTGGTGTAGCTACGCGTCAGCATCAGCAGAGTCGCGATCGCGAGCGCAAGCTGCCAGCGCCGCCCATCGTGAAGTCCGTCGCGGGCCCGCGGCGAAACCTTCGAAATCAGATTGTTGACGCGCAGCACGCGATTGCTTCCCTCGCTCGGCTTCTATCAAGGAAAGTGCGGCACCGAATCTGTCGCAGCACGATTACTACTAGATCACGTGTAATACAATTCAGAAGGTGCCGAGATGTTGATAGCCACCCTGTCTTGACTCTCCGGCGACGCCCACACTATATGTCCGCCAACGCTCTGCCTCGCACGCAACTCAGGATAATGAGTGAACCTTGGTTCAGCGTAACGCAGAACAAGCTCTCAAATTCCGCTTCGTAAGAGGCCGGCTGTTCGCAGCTATCGCTTGTCTGATTCTGTGGGTCGCGAGTCTCTCCGAAGGCGCAGAACAGCCCGATTTCAACGCCGTCGATTCCTCATTGAGCGCCGTGTCCGACACGACTTCGCCTTCCGCGTCGAAGACCGCCATCATTGTCGCCGAAGATGCAAATTCTCCCTCGGCGTCGAAAGCACCCGACCACGACCCCAAGTCTCAACCATCGCAAGCAAAGACTTCGAAAGAAAAGACCGCCCAATGGACCGGTTCCAACGCAACGATGCGGCCGCTGGGCTACGCGCCAGCGCCGTTCGCACCGGCGACCAAGCCACCGCCCAACCAGGATTTCATCCCCATTCCCGATCGCTGGCGCATAGGATTTCCCTCGTGGGATCGTTACCCGAGCAACGTGCCAGGAGAGTATCCGTACCGCCCGGGCAACTGGTGGGATCCTTACGACCAGAACGTGCTAAAAGGTGATTACCCGATACTCGGCGATCACACTTTCTTCGACCTAACTGCCACCAACGACGTCTTCTGGACATTCAAGCGCTTACCCATCGCGAGCGGCGTCAGCACCGAGAGTCCTAACAATCCGAATTTTTTCGGCAGCGGCGACGAGTTTACGGCGCAGGAGAACCTGGCTACCTCATTCGATTTGTTTCACGGCGACGCGGGCTTCAAGCCGGTCGATTGGGAAATCAGATTCACGCCCGTATTCAACATCAACTACCTGGGGACGAATGAGCTAGGAATTGTAAACGTCAATACTCAAGACGGCACTAATCGCACCAATGGTCACATCGCGCTGCAAGAGGCCTTCGTCGAGTACAAGCTCGCCGACCTCAGTCCCTACTACGATTTCCTGTCGGTCACTGCGGGCATCCAGGGATTTACCAGCGACTTTCGCGGCTTCATTTTTTCGGACAATGATCCCGGCGTAAAGCTGTTTGGCAATTTCGAAGCCAATCGCGACCAGTGGAACATCGCGTACTTCCGCCCGTTGGAAAAGGACACCAATAGCGGCCTGAATACCACCTTTACCGGGCGCGATCAGAATATCTGTGCGGCTAACTTCACGCGGCAGGACTTTCTGTTCGACGGTTACGACATGCAGTTGGATTTCGACTACAACAATGACAACGGCCACACTGAATACAATGATAACGGCTTTCTTGTGCGTCCGTCGCTGATCGGAACCGTCAAGCCTCATTCGGTAAATACTGCCTACTTTGGCAGTACCAGCGATGGTCATATCGGGCGCATCAATGTCTCGCACGCCTTCTACGAAGCGGTTGGCACCGACAGTTTCAACGATATTGCCGGCCACAAGGTCAACATCAACGCACAGATGGCCGCACTGGAGCTTTCATACGACAAGGACTGGCTGAGATTCCGCACCTCCTTCTTCTATGCGTCCGGAAGCGGCAATCCTCATGGTCATACTGCCAGCGGCTTCGACACCATCGCGGACAACCCCAACTTTGCCGGCGTTCCCTTCAGCTACTTCAATCGCGTTGGTATAGGACTTTCGGGAACCCAGGTTCCACTGATCAATCCTCTAAGCCTGGTTCCCGACCTGCGCGACAAATTGCAGGGTCAGGCGAACTTCGTGAACCCCGGGATATTCCAATACAATGCCGGTGTCGATGCAAAGCTTACGCCGGAACTAATGACGTTCTTAAACCTGAGCTACATCCAGTTCGACAAGGTCGCGGTGCTCGAATCGGTGCTGCATCAGAACAATCTTGGTCACGACGTCGGTTTCGACTACAGCGCTGCGTTCCGCTATCGCCCGTTTCTGATCGATAACGTGATCGTTACTGGCGCATTTTCAGTGCTTACGCCCAGCAGTGGTTTTCGCGACATCTTTCAGGCGCGCACACTGTTCTCGAGTGTTATGGGTCTGACGCTGACGTACTAGTTATCGACCAGGGTGGGGGAACCGACGAACCTTGATCTCGCGCACGAAACCCGGCATCAAGCGCAAGGCAGCTTCCGTCCGACTGCTTTTCTTTTCGATTATCGCCGTGCTCGCATTCTCGCTGGCCGAAGTAGGATGCCATCAGGCGTACGACCCGGCCTCGCCTGGCGGGATGCCGCCGGAGCATTCAGTTCCCGCGCGGGCGCTGGCTTTCAAGGAGGTAAAGCTACCCATCCTGAGTAAGCAGTCTCAGGCGGAAGTGGATGCTAAGAGCAAAAGCTGCCTGTCGTCAAACTGCCACGCGGGAATCAATGCACCCGACAAACGCGACGGCAAGCCGCGCGACACCCGCGACATGCACAACGGCGGTGAGCGGATCGGTTGCACAGATTGCCACGGCGGCAATGCGCAAGCAGCCAAAAAAGAGGACGCTCACGTAAAGCCGCTCTATGCCGAGGATTGGCCCAAGACCGGGCAGATGCCGGTGCGATCTTATTCGATGCTGAACAACGAATCGCCGGAGTTCGTGCGATTCATCAATCCATCCGACTTGCGCGTGGCGGAGCAAACCTGCGGACGCAGCGGATGTCACGGTGAAGACAGAGATAAAATAACAGAGAAGGTTCCTAAGAGCATGATGGCGACGGCGCCGATGCTGTGGGAGTCGGCGCTTTACAACAACGGTGTCTATCCGGAAAAGATCGCGCGTTTCGGCGAGTCATATTCCGAAGACGGCAATCCCACGCGAGTCGAAACGGTGCCGCCACCAACCGAGGAAGAAACGCTCGAGCACGACGTGCTGCCTTATCTCGATCCGCTGCCGCGCTTCGAAATCTCTCAGCCCGGCAACGTCCTGCGCGTGTTCGAGCGCGGGGAAGACCGGCTGAGCCTTCGCGGCTTCGGCACCAAGGTACGCACCGATCCGGTGTTCCTGGGTCTGCAGAAAACGCGGTTGTTCGACCCGACCCTGTGGTTCCTCGGCACCAACGATCATCCGGGTGACTATCGCAGCAGCGGATGCGCGGGATGCCATGTAATCTACGCCAACGATCGCGACCCGGCGCATTCGGCGCAATATCACGGCTACGGCAATATGGGAGTTAGTGCTTCAAGCGATAAGTCGATTCCGAGAGACGTCTCAGGCTTTCCCATCACGCATCAATTCACGATGACGATTCCGTCGTCGCAGTGTGTCGTCTGCCACGTACATCCGGGTACCACTGTTACCAATAGCTACTTCGGTACTATCTGGTGGGACAATGAGAGTGACGGCAGGTCTTTCTATCCCGCGATACCCAAGCATCCCAGCGCAAATCAAGAAGCCGTCGATCTCATGGCCAACCCCGAGGCGTCCAACGTCAAGGGACTGTGGTCGGATCCGAAGTTTCTGCAGGTCAGTGGCGATCCGACTCCTGGAAACAACTTCAACTCCACGCTCAAGCACGTGCAGCTGGCGGATTTCCACGGTCATGGTTGGCTCTTTCGCTACGTGTGGAAGATGGATAGCTGTGGCACTTTGCTCGACGCCAAGGATCATCCGGTCGCAGAGAATGACCCGGATAAGTGGCAGAAAGCGGTCAAGCTTCAGGACATACACAGCGAAGGCAAGAATAATCAAAGTGGAATGCAATGCGCCGATTGCCACTTCGAAGGTGACTCTCATGGCAACGGCAAGCTCTATGGCGAAGTGCGTAATGCCATTCAGATTCGCTGCGAAGACTGTCATGGGACTTACACCAAGTTCGCGACGTTGAAGGCGAGCGGTAATGCCGGGATCGACAACGGAAGGCAGTTGATTTTACCTCCAGCAACAACGTCGCCAGCGGCAGGCGCTTTGGCAAGAGCGGAAACATATTGACGCAGTACTCATCCATGGATCCTCTCGGTACCTCCTACAGCAAAAGAGTTAAATGGGACGTGCCGCAATTGGCGCTGGTCGACAGCCACAAAGGCACCGATTGGAAAAATTCACAGCTTGCTTCCTATGTTCGCATGATTCGACAAGACAACCCGGATTTTCAGAGCGATTGGCAACTGGCTTCCTATGCGCACACCATTCAAAAAGACAACAAGACCTGGGGCGATACTAATGTCTCCGACGATCAGCTGGCTCATTCGCCGGATAAGATGGCATGCCAGACTTGTCATTCGTCGTGGGTGCCGAGCTGCTTCGGATGCCACCTGCCAATGAAGGCAAATATGCGCCGGCCAATTTTGCATTACAACGGCGACATGACGCGCAACTGGACTGCCTATAACTATCAGACCTTGCGCAATGACGTTTTTATGATCGCGAAAGACGGCAAGGCCACCGGCAACAGAATTTCTCCGGCACGCTCTTCATGCGCGGTGGAAGTCAGCTCATACAATGCAAACCGCGAAGTAATCTACACTCAGCAGCAGACGGTTTCCGCCGAAGGATTCTCGGGGCAGGCGTTCAGCACTACCGCACCGCATACGGTACGCCTGAAGGAGACCAAGCAATGCACCGACTGCCATCTGTCGGCTGAAAACAACAACAATGCGAAAATGGCGCAATTGTTGATGCAAGGCACGAACTTCGTGAACTTCATCGGTCGGTACTGCTGGGTCGCTGAAGGCAACGACGGGATGCAAGCGGTGGTCGTCACCGAGCGGGACGAGCCGCAAGCCGTCATAGGAAGCCATCTGCACGAATTGGCCTACCCGGATGAATTCAAGAAGTTCGTCAGCGGCGGCCGTGCCTTGCGCGATTCGTTCGAGCATTCCTCGACGCTCAAAATAGGTTGGAACGGCGCGCTACCGGAGTTTCACAATGAATGTCTGAGTATCCAGAACCGTGGCGAATATCTGTTCACTGCGCAAGGCAAGGGCGGCTTCGTCGTCTATGATATCGCCAACCTCGACAATAAGGGATTCTCTGAGCGATTCACGTCGGCGCCCGTCTCACCGCTCGGGCAGCGGACCTATGTCTCGACCCGCTACGCGACCAACGTGTTGTTACCAACTACGATGCTTATAGATCCCAGGCGCTCGCAGCGTCCAGAAAATCTCGAGCAGAAAGTTCCGCGCGAAGCCGAGTATGCCTACGTCACCGACAAGTTCGAGGGACTCATACCAGTTGACGTGATCACACTGGGCAACGGCAACCCGGACGATAACTTTTTCCATCGTGGCGCCGGCTTCAACCCCGGCGGAATACTTGACGGTGCGATCGGCGGAACGATCGCGGGTAACTATGCTTACGTGCTATGCGACCGCGGCGTCGTTATCGTAGATGTCTCAGATCCGGATCACATGCAGGTCGTGAGCGAAGTCGATGCGCCGCACGTCGTGAAACCGCGTGCGATCGCCGTGCAGTTTCGTTATGCGTTCGTCGTGGATTCCGGCGGCCTTAAGATTATAAATATCACCGACCCGAAAAATCCGCAGGCGGTCGATAGCGCAGCGATGCCTGTCGCGGACGCACGAAACATTTACGTGGCGCGCACCTATGCCTACATTTCCGCGGGTGCCGAAGGGTTGATTATCGTCGACGTTGAAAATCCTGAGCGTCCGTCGAAAGCCACGACATACAATGCTGACGGCAGGATCAACGACTTGAACGACACCAAGCTCGGCATGACCGATGCGAGCGTGTTCGCATATCTGGCAGACGGCAAAAATGGTCTGCGCGTGTTGCAGCTGATTTCCCCCGACGACACACCCGGATATTTGGGCTTCTCGCCGCGGCCCACGCCACAGTTGATAGCGACTTTTCCGACCGAAGGTCCGGCGCTCGCAATTCCCAAGGGTCTCGATCGCGACCGCGCCGTCGACGAAAGCGGCAATCAGCTGGCCGTCTTCGGCCGCCGCGGCGCCCGGCCTCTTTCCTATGATGAGGCCAGAACCCTCTACCTGCGCGACGACGGCAGCATCTACACCGTCAAAGATCGCCCGGACGCTCAGAACGAGACGACTTCGTGCAAGTGAACCTGGATCTGGTCAGCTGCAGTCGCAGGGCTCGACGATCACGTAGGATTTCGACTCGTACGAGTCCATCGTTCGTTGATCCTCCTGGCCGGTCGTCCTGTGCAGCTTGTGGCCGTTGACACACTCGCGATGGAAAACCGCAGTCCCGTCACTGCGGTGCAGCAGCTTTTTGCTGACACCGCTCCCGCATTGGTCGCAAATATCCAGCATAAATAAAGATCCTTTGCTGACGATTCGTGCGTCTACGCCGAGAGGAGCAGTAATTGTGCCGAACTCAGTGTTCGAACGCCGCGCTACAACTGCGGGACTCGGATTCTGCCGGGCATGATCAATCGTCGGCCGAATTGTTTATCGGCGAAGTCACAGGCCCGTGCGAACGTCACATTTGCCGAGCCCACGCGGGACGATTCCGGAGATGGAATAGCACCTCGCCGGAATCGGGAACGAGCAAGACGCCATCATTCTCGCGGCCGATGTAATCCTCTGGATCTATCGTTGCCGGATCTCGGTAGCCAAGCTTGATTGAAGCGCAGACATCTCTGGGGATCCCGGTTGCGAGTGTAACCTTGATGCGACAACGTTCAACGCGATCTTCATAAGTCCCGATCCCGCGCACGTGAGTCGAATGCGCCAGGATCCCCCAAGGATAGTGCCGAAAGTCGTCCCACTGCTTCAAAAAATAATCGCGACAATGGTATCCGATTGTTTTGATGAGGGCGCCATGGACCTGCGAGAGCTCTCTTATGTGCGGAGCATATATCGTCAGTTCACCGCCATCCGCCACCACCGGCTCAAGCTTATACATACACTTACCGCCCACCCACAACTCGTTGTACATCTTCGGGGCGCAGGAAAGCACCGTATGAAACGGCCTGTCCTTGTATGTTATGTGAAACGTACGCGATAGGTCGCTGGCTTGCTCCCACGCTGCCTCGGGCGATCCTGCGAAAAGTCCTACCAGCTGTCCCTTGTCAACGACCATGCACAGGCAGACCTTGGAAACACCTACCATCGCGGCCGCTCGATCGATGATCGCGCGCACAGGAGTATGTTTGTTCCCGATGATCATCGGGTTAGTGATGACCGCGCCCAGCCAATGGAAGAAGTTAAGCACCTCAGGACCGCTCACTCCGGGAAACAAATACTTGTTGCCTCCCGAAAAGCCTACTACCTCATGCGGGAAGACGGGTCCGGCTATGATTATCTGATCGTAGTCAAATACACGTCGATTAATATCGACCAACACATCGGTTGCGAAGAGCCCATTGGTCATGGATTCGATCTCGTCCGCCGAAATCGTTCCGACTTGAGTAAGACTCGACTTGTTGTTCCATTCGTGATTGAAGAACTGCACGCGCCGATAGGTTGTGCTGCGTTCCTCGGCAGAAATTTCTAATCGTTTGCAAATCGCCTGCTCGCTCATCGGTGGATGAGTCCCCAAAGCGATCATAACGTCGAATGCCGATGCGACTCCGGCAATCTGATCGAAGAGGGAAGCGAAGATCATACCTAGCGGACAGGTCCGTGTCGCATCCGGGACGATCACAAGGACACGCTTATCGCGATAGTCTCGAGTCAGGAAAGTTTCAGCGATAGCACTGCGAATCTCATCGGGTGTTAGATAACTGTGCGGACCGGCTATTCGAGATAGTACGGAGTTGAGCATAAGTTGATGCTCCGAAATTACCGGGAATCGCCGGTATTCAAAGCGACTCGAATCTCGCGATTCATCCCCCGCACGCTATCGCTGACGACCCTTCCCGCAATCAAACTGATGGGGCGCATTTCATTTCGCGGAAACAGCAGGCGAGTCTCCGTTAAATCAGTAAAGCCCGTTCCGCGGCGGTCGATTTGAATCGAGATCCGTTTGGAATCGCTGGTGACATCCAACCACCAGGTCCAATAGCGTCCCTGTCTATAGTCATTGCTTTCGCCATCGTCTTCGAAACATTCGTACTCGAAGTGCCCGCTCCCAGGATGCGGAAATATCTCGAAGCCACGCTCATCCGCTCGTCGTGCAAAGTGTTGCGACGCTAGGTTGACAGCGATGGCACACCCCTGTCTCGCGAACAGAGGCGTGCGGTCCATCGGAGCTTCGACCTGTATCTCCCGACCTCCTTCATAGTAGTCACCGCGCCAGTAGTCGTACCATCCGGTCGAAGTGGGCAGGTAAACCCGCCGCGATGTTGCTCCAGGTTCCACCGCAGCCGCTACCAGCATATCGCGTCCAAGCATCATGTCGTCATTTTCGACATAGCAACGATCATCGCGCGGAAAGTCGAAGAAGGTTGGACGGATCATGGGATCGTAGAGGCGGTGATAGCGCCACAAAAGATTGTAGATATGTGGCAAGAGTCGATAGCGAAAGTCGATAAGGGTTTTCACTTTGGGCGTCAGTTCCGGAAACATCCACGGTTCGTTCACAGAGCCATCGTCGTTCCATGAATGAATGGTGAATCGCGGCATGAAAATGCCGAATTGAAGCCATCTCAGGAATAGCTCTGGTTCCGGCGCGGGGCCGGAAAACCCTCCCACGTCGTGACCGATATTGGACATCCCTGAAAGCGCCAGACCTATCCCCATCTTGATGTTGAAGCGAAGCGTATCCCATGAAGTATAGTTGTCGCCCGACCATGTCTGCGCGTACCGCTGCATACCGGCCGCAGCTGACCGGGAAACGGCGAATGGCCGCAAGTCAGGGGAATGCTCGCGCTGCGCCTCGAGTGACGCGCGGACCATCAACAGTGTCTGGAGTGGTTTTGCTTCGATAGCACTAAACTCTCGTCCGAAGCCGTGAGCGCGCGCTTTCGGATTCCAGATTTCGAATTCGTTATTGTCATTCCAGGTAGCCTTGATTCCGAGCCGCAGCAGTGAATTCGCGACCTGGGTCTTCCACCAGCCGATTGTCTCGGGATTCGTGAAGTCCAGGTATGCACCTGCGTCACCCCAGAATTGTACTATCTCGGGCTGGCCATCCTTGTCGCGAATGAACAAACCCTTAGCTGCGGCGTCGGCGAATTGCGGATGGTCGCGCAGCAAACATGGCTTAATGTTCGCGCACAAGCGAACACCGTGGTCCATGTAGCTATGAACAAACGATTCAGGATTTGGAAACTTGTTCCGATCCCAGTTGAAGACGTAGCGTTTTGCTCCAATCGAAGTATAACCCGATGACAAGTGAAATGAGTCGCACGTAATGTCGTGCTCGCGGCACTTCTCCACGAACTCATTCATTCTGGACTGCGCATCCGGTGCGTCCGTATAGCTCATCGTCGAACCGGAATAGCCAAGACTCCATTTGGGGCTAAACAATGGGCGGCCCGTGAGCCACGTATATCGCCGAACGACGTCGGCTGGCTCCGGCCCTCCTATGAAGTAGTAGTCGAGATCTCCCGCTTCAGCTGTGAAGTAGCGATAAGGACCATGATAGTTATCCAGTTCGCGTCCCATGTCGAACGTAGAGTCGGCCACGGTATCATAGAAGAGTCCGAAGGAGATCCGACCCGCCTTTCTTCGAGTTATATAGAACGGGACGTGCTTGTATAGCGGATCGCTGGACCGCGCATCATAGCCCATCGCGTCGATATTGGTCATCCTGTACCGATTACCCGCGCGGTTGGCAGGCCCGGAACGTTCACCCAAGCCGTAATAGGATTCGTCGGGAAACCGCTTCAGGTAGTGATATACGCGGTCGTCCCACCATCCGAAGTTGTAAGCCTGAGTGGAACGATCTATTGCAGCGATCTGCCATTCATTGTCAGATCTAACTTCCCATTGGCAGCGGAGTCCTATCAGCGAAATCGTCAAGCGAATGTCGTGTACCGTGACTCGCAGTTCGACGGGACTTTCTTCAAGCGTGACCTCCGGCAAATCATAACCGTTCAGGTCGAAACGGTCGCGTCCCTCGAGCGGCACATCTTCCAGGCCCGGCGCGATCGCCCAGGTTTGCGGATGGCGCAATTGGCCGAACGGAAGCACCATCACGCGAACAATGTTCCGATCGATCGCGAAAATATGCGCGACGTGTCCCTCTTCACTCCTTAAGGTCAGACGTCGGCCATCGCGAGTCTGGAGAGTAAAGACTGAGACCGACGCAATCGACATTCCGCCACCCTTAGCGGTTATCGGATGAATCGGCCGCGAAGCCGAAATAGCGTTTGGCGTTGTAGTAGCAAATCCCCTCGACCAGTTTCCGCATCGCGTCCTCATCGTCAGGATATTCACCATCTTCTACCCAGCGGCCGAGGGCGCGGCACAAAAGCCGCCGGAAGTATTCGTGACGCGGATAGGATGCAAGGCTTCGGGAATCTGTCGTCATGCCGACAAATTCACCGAGAACGCCATAGTTGGCGAGCGTTTCAAGGTGCTTCAGAATGCCTGCCTTGTGGTCGTTGAACCACCACGGCGGCCCGAATTGCATTTTGCCGGGGCCAGAGTCGCGGCAATAGTTTCCGATCATCGAGGCGAGAAGCTCGTTCATCGCCGGATGCGCGCAGAACAGGATAGTCTTCGGAAGGCTCTGCTCGCGATCGAGAGTGTCGAGCAGAAGCGACAAGCCTGCGGTCGGCGGAATATCGGCGATGGAGTCGAAGCCGGAGTCTGGACCCAGGTCCGCAAATGCGCGGCTGTTGTTGTTGCGACGCGCGCCTATATGCAAGCACATTACCCAGTCGTGACGGGCGTATGAACGGCCGAGATGCGTCAACAGCCCTAGGTGGTAGATCGCCAAATCTTTTGCGTCGAGGATGCTATTACTCATTCGCTGCGCAAATAGCGTCTGTAGGTCAGAGTCAGCAGCCGCCCGGCCTGCAAGCGGAATCTCCAATGAATGATCGCTGATACGTCCTCCTAGGGTGTGAAAGAAACCAATTCTGTTATCCAGCGCTTCGATCAAAGTTGCAAAGGACTTGATCTTGATCGATGCAGAATTGCCGAGACGTTCGAGGTATTCGGGAAAATTTTCGTCATTGATGCGCATAGCGCGATCGGGGCGAAAGGTCGGCAGGATGCGAGTCTTGAGCGTGGAGCGAGCGAGCGCCGCGTGTTCGGCTAAATCATCCGCAGGGTCGTCCGTGGTGCAGGCGACTTCGACCTTGGACTGTTCGAGAAAGCTCCATGAGTCCATCGATTCAAGTCGCGCATTTGCGGCGTCCCACACCGCCGACGCGTTGGCCTCGTTTATTACGCAGTCAATTTGGAAAAGACGCTTGAGCTCAAGATGGCACCAGTGATGAACCGGGTTGCCGATCGCATCCGGAAGTACGCGGCAAAACGCCAGGAACTTTTCGCGATCATCTGCGTCGCCTGTGATAAGCCGTTCCGCGATGCCCGCCATTCGCATGAGGCGCCACTTGTAGTGATCCGCGCCCAGCCATAGTTCCCCGATATTGCGCACTTGCTTGCGCCCCGCAATCTCACTTACCGGGAGATGGGAGTGGTAGTCGACGATTGGCAGCCCTGCGGCATAGTCCCGGTAGAGATGATGCGCGACCGAGGTATCGAGCAGGAAGTCGTCGTCCAAAAAAGCTTTCATGCGATTGCTCGACTTTCAGGCGCGCCGCATTTTAGTCTGGCACGCGTGGCCATGGAAAATCTATTTGATCTGACCGGCGAAGTCGCGGTCGTGGTCGGCGCGACCGGCGTACTGGGCGGTGCGCTGGCGTCGGGGCTCGCCGCTGCTGGCGCGGCAGTGGCAGTGCTCGGCCGCGACCAGGAGCGAGGCCAACTGCGCGTCACGTCGATTCGCGAGGCTGGTGGCGTCGCGGAATTTTATTCGATCGACGCGCGCGATCGATCCAGCTTGCGTGGCGCTCACGGGCGTATCATCGATGCTCTCGGCGCGCCGACGATTCTCGTGAACGCCGCCGGCGGCAATGACGCTCGCGTGACGGTGACAGCTGACACTCCCTTCGAGAATATCGACGAGAACGATTGGCGCGCCAACTTCGACCTTAACCTTGTTGGTGGAGCTCTCCTTCCATGCCAGGAATTCGGTGGCGCGATGGCGGCGCGCGGTGCGGGCAGTATCGTCAACCTGACCAGCGTGGCGGCGCATGTTCCGTTGTCGCGAGTGGTCGCGTACTCGGCGTCTAAAGCCGCGGTGCTGAGCCTGACACGATTCCTGGCGCGCGAGTGGGCCGCTCGCGGCGTGCGCGTCAATTCGATCACTCCCGGGTTTTTTCCGTCGGAACAAAATCGAACACTTCTTTTCAATGACGATGGGACGCCGACCGAGCGCGCGCAGGCGATATTGCGGCATACGCCGATGGCCAAATTCGGCCAGCCGCGCGATCTCATCGGCGCGTGCATATTTCTGGCAAGCCGGCGCGCGAGCGGCTACGTGACGGGCGCCGACATTTGCGTCGACGGCGGATTTCTCAGCAAGAGCATTTGACGGCTCGCTGCCTAGTGCCGACGACATAGTGAATGCGAGGGCTTGCCCGGCGCTTGACACATGAGCGGTGGAAGATTAGCCCGTGGCGCTGTGGAATCCGTAGGCAGAGCAATCAAAAAATCCGCGGACGAATTGTGGTCCACGCTCTCCGGGTTTGACCTCTTCCAGCACTTCACTGCCGAACAGCGCGCCGCATTCCTCAAGGCCTTCGATAGTGAACCCGCCATGCGCATTCGCCAGTTTCGCCGCGCAGAGCTGGTCTGCAGCAAGGGCGAATTCGAGTTGGACCTTTGTTTCGTTCTGAAGGGAGCCGTCGATCTGTTCGAGATTGATGGCGCCACGATCAGGACTAAGGTTGCGGAGCGGGGCGCGGGTTCATTCTACGGCGAGATGGGCGCGCTCGGTGGACTGCCGCGCACCCTGGATATCGTAGCCGCAGAGGATGCTACGGAAATCTTCTACCTGCCCCGGCATTGTCTCAAATTTGTCGAGACCAATGATGAGGCGCGCGCGATTCTCTCGGAGCGATTTCGCGAGCGCGCGATTCGGGTGATGGTGACCGAACTCGAGCTGTTCAAGGGCGTGCAGGGTGAGTTCATCGATCGCCTGCTGGCGAATTGCGAGATCAAGCACTACGACCAGCGCGGAATCGTTCTGGTTAAACAGGGCGAAGCCGGCGACAGTCTGTACGTCGTTCGTGACGGCTACGTCCAGGTCGTGCGCGAGAGCGAAGATGGCACGCAGCGCGTGCTCGCCTATCGACGTGCCGGCGAATACTTCGGCGAGATGTCGCTGCTGGGCGGAAGCGGGGTTCGCAATGCGAGTGTTTTGACGGCGGGCAAGTGCGAGGTGGTCAGGATTCGCCGCGAAGAGGTAGCCGCACTCATCGAGCAGTTTCCGGCAGCTGAAAGGCAAGTGCGCGCGACCATCGAACGACGCCTCAAGGCCGAGGAACAGCTTACGCCGGAGCTTTCCGCGATACTGAAGGATAGTGGCCAGTACGGCGTGATTCAAAACGACGCGTTGTTGGTGATGGATCTCGACTTGTGCGTGAAATGCGACAACTGCGTGACCGCATGTGAGTCGCTTCACGGCACCAGCCGTCTCATAAGGACTGGAATCCAGCTTGGTAAGTATCTGATTCCAGCCGCCTGCCGTCATTGCGACGATCCTAAGTGCATGAATAGCTGTCCGACCGGTGCAATCAAGCGGAGGCCCGAAGGCGAAATATACTTTCAGTACGACATGTGCATTGGATGCGGCAACTGCGCAATCGCGTGTCCCTACGACAATATCGCGATGATCGAGACCGGGAAATTCGATGACGCTCAGAGTCGAAAGGCGGAAACTCTCGGCCGCGAGTTCTTTCGGCCTTACCCAGTCCCCTCGCACGCCGTCGAGCAAACGCTATGGAGCCGGATCTCCGCAACTCACGAGCAAGGTGATCGCGAGCGACTGGAGCCAAGCCTTTGGCGGCGTATTCTTGGGCGCAATCAGGAGTCCACTCAACAGGCGGAATCGTCTGCTGCTTCTGGACCGAAACCCGGAAGCCACGTTCCCGCCGCCTATCCAATCAAGTGCGACCTATGCGATGGCCTACCATTCATGGGATGCGTTCATGCGTGCCCGACTGGCTCCGCGATGAGAATCAAGCCGTCGGATCTCTTCCCGCAGACGACCGGCACCGTAATCCCCGGACCAGATCGCGTCCGAAAAGCCATAGGTTCGCACGACTAGCCGATGGACACGCCAGAGGCTCGGGCCCCCGCCGCACACAGACCAACTCTGGACATTCGCGATCGCAGAAATCGCGCGGTGCCCGTTCGTATCTGGCTCTGGCTTACGATCTGCTTGATAGCGGTAGCTGCCGCAAACGCGGCTACTTCGACCTTTGGGCGCGAGATGGGAGAATACTGGTCCGGCTCGATCGCTCTGACGAGCTTTATTGCGATCGCGTGGTACAGCGTCCGCAAACGCAACATCTGGTTTTCGATCCGGGTGTTACAGTTCACTAGCAGAATCTTTCCGGCCGGAATGCAGCGACGCTTGGTTATTCTCGATCGGCTCGAAACCTGGCGTGCGTTTCACTTGACGCTTGGCATGCTCGCGCTCCTTCCGCTGTCCTGGCACATAACCACAACCGCGATGAGTCCTTTGGAGGCGATGCTTGCAACCCTGGTGGGTTTGCTTTTTGCAAGCGGCATCTTTGGCGCGATGCTTCAGGACAAACTTCCGCAGTCGATGACGCGATTCGCCGAGCACGAAGTCCGGCTGGAAGACGTCGACGCCAAGGTAAGTGCAGTGTATCGCGAGGCCGAGGAGAAAGTCCTCGGGCACGGCGACGATCTGATCACAGCGTATATCAGTTACATCAAGCCCATACTTATGAGCGATCGATCCGCATCAAGGCCTACGCTGTTGATGGCGACACTGAGAGGAATCGATCCTGGTGAGCAAGTATGCGCGGCGGCGGCCGAAAGGATTGCCGAGTCCCGCGATGAAAAGACCTATCGCGAGCTCCTATCCATCGCCGCTCGCAAGGTGAATCTCGATCATAACTACTTCAATATTCGGCTTAGTACTGGTTGGCTGACTGTTCACATAATTCTAACAGTATTGACGTTCGCGCTCCTGATATTTCACGTCGCAGGTGTTCTGTATTTCGGCGGAATATGAATCGCCGCGCTGGACTGATAGCCGCCGGTATTTTTATTCTGGCAGTTCTGGCTGCCCTCCTATCGTTTCATCGCAGCTATTCGCCCGGGCCCCTCACTGAAGGCCATCAGCCGTTCGGCGCCAATTGCGCCGCCTGCCATCAGCCTTGGCGTGGAGTCCAATTGGCCAGCGCTTCATGTATCGATTGCCATGGAAGCCTCGCTCGCAACGAGCACGCAAACGCCAGCCTTGACGACAAGCGTTTCGGCCTTATCGCCGGCGGCCACATAGTTGGATTCGATGATCGCCTCGCGTGCCTTTCCTGTCACACCGATCACAAGGGACGCAAGGTCGATCTGGCCGCCACTTCAGGAGCAAATTGCGCCACGTGCCACGCGCATGACTCTATCCAGGATGTCAGCTCACATAGTCACGGGTTGCGCGTTCGATGGAAGCCGCTGCAAAACTTCCTCAAAGACTTCAGTCACAAGCAGCATCTCGAAGACGCGATCAAGCATTTGCAGGACCAAAGGCAGAACGCACAAAGAATGCGTGCGCCAGCGCGCAAGCAAGCCGCCGAGAAGGCCGCCGAGGAGCTGGCGACCACGCTCGATCGCTCGCAGCAACATCTCGCTTGCCGGTCCTGCCATCTGGTAAGCGCACCCTCGACTGATCAGCCGGAACAATTTGCGATCGTGACTTCGGGTTGCACTGTCAGCACTTGTCATTCCAGCTGGCAGGACGAAGATCTGAAGCTCACGAACGCAACGCTGGTTGCGGGGAGCCAACCGGAGCCGGCTACCATCCCGTTTGTCGAGTCAGTTATCTTCCGCCCCATCAACGCGATTTTTGTGCCTCACTCCGAGGGCCATCTGCGTGCCGAATGCAGCGGATGCCATTTGCATATGGAGGACAGCGAAAAGCCGCGCGATTCGCATACTAACGAGATAGGACAATGCTTCAACTGTCACACGCACGAGGCGTCGCCTTCCAAGCAAGTCGCGGTGCGCACGCGACCCGCTTAGCATCCGTGCGTCTGAGCAGCGCCGAGGCGGCCGAAGTCGAGGTGCTAGAGCTACCAAAGGTCAAGGTTCTCAACGCTTGCGCTAATTGTCACGCCTTCCACTCCTTCTATCGAGGCGGCAATCTTATCCAGGACTTTCCTTCTAAGGCGCCTACGACTCCTCCCCACCAGCCTGCCGGCTTGGAACTTGCTGGCTATACAATTTCGGTTCACGGCTTAAGCAATGGATCTCCGCGCGTCGCGCTGCGCAGAACTATATTTCGTCCGTGGTGGATAGTAGGTCTAGCACTGCTGACGATGGCCTTGCTCGGGGTCGGGTACATCCGTTACCTGCCGCTCGAGACTCAACCTCGATTGCTTTCGAATACCGGTCCGCAGCGAACGCCAGAGATACCTGCGCTTGATGACACATACCAGAGCAGCGTTCCTCGCGTTTATGTGGCCGGCGAAGCGGGTGGGACCGCCTCTATCAATTTTGCGATGCGCTCCGGCCGCCAGGTGATCGAAGCGATCGCCAGTGCGATTCGTCATGAGAAGAAGCCCGTCGAGCCGGAGATCTACGACGTCGCAATAGTCGGCTGCGGTCCGACGGGAATCAGTGCGGCATGCTCCGCAAAGACCAATGGCCTTAGCTACCTCGCCCTGGAGAAGACCACTGCGGCTAGTACGATTCGAACTTACCCACGCGGTAAGCTAGTTCAAGCAACTCCTATCGAGCTCGATGAGTATGGCTCGTTCTATATGCAGGGCGACCACACCAAGAACGAGATCGTCGAAAAATGGGAGGAGATGCTGCGAGCGATGCAGCTCCAAATCAACGAACGCCAGGAAGTTACCGCGATAGGTCGACCTGGCGAAGTTTTTGAAATCGCGACGCACACCGGCCAACACTTCAAAACTCGTTATGTAATTCTCGCAATCGGAGTACGCGGTACTCCACGCAAGTTGAACATGGACGGCGAGACAGCCGATCGGGTGTTCTACAATCTTATCGAGCCCGAGGAATTCAAGGACAAGCGGATCCTCGTCGTGGGCGGAGGAAACGCCGGCGCCGAAGTGACGCAAATGCTGGCGGATCCTGCGCTGCGCAACACGGTGTCATATTCGTTCCGGGACGCAGCCCTCGGTCCACCGGTAACTCCCGAGAACGCCGAGAAGATCAGCGACCTGCAGCAGAGGGCGCAGATAACAGTGTATCCGTCCAGCCAACTCAAGGAGATCAAACCCGGTAAGGTTATCATTATTCCGCGAACGGAATCGTCGCGAAAGCAGCAAGCGGGCGACCAATCCGCTCAATCATCCGCACGGAGCGGAATCCTTGCACGACTGGCATCACTGTTTGCTGGCCGAACGGCCGCTCGACCTGCGGCGGAGACGCCATCCGCGCCGCGGTCATCCGATCCTGGTGTGGTGAAGTTGACCGAACCGATTGAGATCGACAACGACTTCGTCTTCGCGATGCTGGGCGCGGAATTGCCGACGGCGTTCATGAAATCGATAGGAATTCGCATGACTCGAAAAGGTTTCTGATCGTGGCGCCGAAGGTCATCGATTCCAACAAACAGTTCTACGGGGTGAAAGCACTCGCTATTGCCGCTGCCTTCTTTGTCCTGATGACCTTCGGCTGGATAGCGCAAGCGCGAGCCCAGACTGCAGCCGGTTCCGTTACCGCTCTCAGCGGATCGGCGACTCTGCAGCGCGCCGGCAATCGCTATGACCTGGCGGTTGGGACCCCTGTGTACGTTGGTGATCAGATAACTGTCAGCTCAGGGCACTTAACCATAACTCTGACCGATGGGAGCCTTCTCAAAGCAGGCTCGACCAGCGTGCTGGTTCTCGACGCGCAACTGCTGGGAACTGGTGGCGCCGTGGCTTCCACTAAGATCGGGTTGCTCGCAGGAATTATGCGATCAATCGTAAGGCATACCTCCGGCAGTTCGCCCAACTTTGAGGTCCACACACCTAACGCTATCCTTTCCGTCCGCGGAACCAAGTTCGACACCGCCTATTCCGAAGGTGTCCACAGACGCGGTTTTGGCGATTGCACCCGATTCACCGACGTCAAGACCTATGAAGGCCGCGTCGGCGCTCGCAACGCGTCGCCTGCGTCTTCTTCGGAAACAACGGTAAGCGCGGGGTATGAAACAACCATACCTTGCGATTCGCCACCGTTGTCACCCGGCCCACTCGGCATGACGGGTATTCCTTTCGGTAACCTGGATGCGTTCGTCGGGGACACTCCGGGATTGGCGATAGCGCCACCACCACCGGCCCCACCGCCGGCCCCGGCCCCGCCTCCGCCCCCGTAGAGCGACGCGCGCCCGGTCGCGCATAATCGGTGACGATGCTGTGGCTTGAATTAGCCGACGCGGTCGCGATCATTCACGCCGCATACGTGGCATTCGTCGTAATCGGTTTCGCGGCTATCGTCGCCGGCGCCGTCGCGGGCGCGCAATGGGCGCGAAGCTTCGCACTGCGCGCGGCCCATCTCGCCGCAATCTTACTGGTATGCGTCGAGGTGATGATTGGCGCGGTCTGCCCGCTTACCACGCTCGAAAACTCGCTGCGACTTCGCGCGGGAGTCGCGTCATACCCCGGTGACTTCGTCGGCTACTGGATCGACCGGCTGATTTTCTATAACGAACCGAATTGGGTCTTCGGCCTGCTCTATTTCGTCTTCGCCGCCGCGGTAGCGCTCTCGTGGTGGCGATGGCCTCCGCGATGGCCGGGCGCTCGGCCAACTCAATTCAGCCGACTGGACACCTAGGCTTAGCCGCGAGTCGTGAGAACTGAGAGGCGTACTACTCTACGTTTGATTCCGGCTTCGGCTCCTGCTTGGGTTCCAGTTTTGAGCCGAACAATTTCTGAACCTTCTCCATCGCCTTGTCACGCATCTTATGCACGAACGAGGTCTTTTTCTTCTTGGGTTCAGAGTGAGTAGCCTTGTGATGTTTCGCCGCCTTCCCGTTCTCCCCCGTCGTTGCCGTCTCGCCTGCTGGCGCGGTAGCGCCGCTTGACGGCGGAACTTCCAGCGAATTCGCCTGGGCCTGCGCAGGAAGGGCCGGAGCCGCCATCAACAGCGCCGCCACAAGCCCGATCGAAGCGATACGGATTCGCCGCGCAAGGTACTGCCTTCATGAAACGCTAGTACGAACGAACCCCTTCAACGGTTACGGATGATAGGAAATTATGGGGTTGTTTCTCGGTGTCTTTCGAGGTATGAAAGAAGTATGAAATCTAATACCGCACGCAAGTCGTCATTCACTTTGCCGGCGGCGGAACACGCGCAGGTCTTGCGGCTGCGGCGGCTGCTCAAAGCCTCGTCCAACACCGAAGTCATTCGCCGTTCGCTCAAGCTGCTCGAAGAATCTGTTTCTCGAGAGGAACTTCGTCGGCAATTCCGCGAGGCTTCCGCCCGCGTCCGATCATCCGCCCTCGAAGCGGTGCAGGACCTCGATCGGCTGGCGGGCGACGGCCTCGAAGATGCCTGACCGCTCACCGCGCAGGGGCGAGCTGTGGGCCGCTGACCTCAATCCTCGCCGCGGTAGCGAGCCGGGGAAGGTCCGCCCCGTGGTCATAGTCCAGTCGGATCTCCTGAACGAAACGGACCATCCGAGTACGTGGATCCTTCCTTGCACAACGCGGCTCTCGGGTGAGAACGTGCTCCGCGTCGAGCTGCCGATCAGAATGGCCGGCAACGCTCGCGTATGCGAGGTGATGATCGATCAATCCCGTGCGATCGATCGCAGGCGGTTGGTGCGGCCGATTGGCCGGCTGCCTCAGACCGTGATGAAGGAAGTCGCCGAAAAGCTGCGGCGTGTCGGCGATCTTTGATCGCCCCTTGAAATCAAGCTGGGCCGAGATGCCATATCTCGCGTGAGTATTCCGTTACCGCGCGGTCGCTCGAAAATGTGCCGATCCTGGCCAGATTGAGTATAGCCTTTCTCGTCCACACTTCCGGATGTTGGTACTCAGTTGCTACCTCAGACTGAGTATCGACATACGATCCGAAATCCGCCATCAGGAAATAGTCATCGCGACTGACCAGCACGTCGCGCACCCATCTGAATAGTCCCGGCTCGCCGGGGCAGAATCGATCGGACGCCAGCTCATCGAGCACCCGCTTCAGTCGCGCGTCAGTCTCATAGTAGTCGCGTGGCTGGTATGCGCCTCTCAACGTCAGATCCTCGATCTGTTCCGCAGTCAGGCCAAAGATGAATATGTTCTCCGCGCCGACCGCTGCCCGGATCTCGATATTCGCGCCATCAAGCGTCCCCACCGTCAGCGCGCCATTCATCGCGAACTTCATGTTGCCGGTACCCGACGCTTCGCGGCCGGCAGTTGAGATTTGTTCCGAGACGTCGGCGGCCGGGATGATTTTTTCCGCGAGCGAGACCCTGTAGTCCGGCAGGAAGGCGACCTTGATCAATTCGCGCGTCTTCGGATCGTTGTTGATCACCTCGCCGAGGCTGTTGATCAGCTTGATGATCATCTTCGCCGCCCAGTAGCCCGGCGCAGCCTTGCCCGCGAGCAGGTAGGTGCGCGGCATCGGCGGCTCGACGCCGTCATCCACCAGCGTCAGGTACTGATGCACGATCCCCAACGCCATCAGCAGTTGCCGCTTGTATTCGTGGATGCGCTTGGCCTGTATGTCGAACATCGCGGCCGGATCGATGTCGACCGCGGCGACCCGGTTCACGATTCTCGCCAACCGCTCCTTGTTGACCCGCTTGATCGCCCTGAACCGCCGCTGAAACTCGACGTCGTCCGCATATTTCTCGACCGCGCTCAACTGCGCGAGGTCTGTCGCCCAGCCGGTGCCTATCGTCGCGTCGAGCAGGCTCGCCAGACCCGGATTCGCCATCAACAGCCATCGCCGTTGCGTGACGCCGTTGGTCTTGTTGCTGAACTTCTCGGGCCACAGTTGATAAAAGTCGGGCACCAGGCGCGTCTCGACCAGCTCCGTGTGCAGCTGCGACACGCCATTGACCGAATGGCTCCCGACGATCGCCAGATGCGCCATCCGAATCTGCGCTTCGTAACCCTCCTGCACGATCGACACCCGCTTGAGGCGTTCGCTGTCGGGATCGTCGCGCCAGAACTTGCCCGCGTCCGCCATAAAGCGCCGATTGATCTCGTAGATGATCTGCAGATGCCGCGGCACGACCCGCTCGAGCAGGCTCACCGGCCATTTTTCCAGCGCTTCCGGCAATAGTGTGTGATTAGTGTATGCGACCGTGGCGCGCGTAATCTCCCACGCCATCGCCCATTCCAGATCGTACTCGTCGATAAAAACGCGCATCAACTCCGCAATAGTCAGTGCGGGATGCGTATCGTTAAGTTGAATAGCTACTTGCGACGAAAAATCGTTGAAGTCTTCGCCGCGCGCGACGAACCCCTGCACTATGTCGTGCACCGCGCACGCCACGAAAAAATATTCCTGCAGCAGCCTGAGTTCGCGGCCGGCCGCCACCGCGTCGGACGGGTACAGCACTTTCGAGATGGTCTCCGACAGCATCTTCTGCTCGACGGCTTTCATGTAGTCGCCGGCATTGAAGATCTGCATGTCGAACTCATCCGACGCGCCGGCTGAATACAGGCGGACGAAGTTAACCGTGCGCCCGCCGAATCCCGCGATCGGAAGATCGGACGGCACGCCGACCAGCACGCGCCAATCCACCCAGCTCGGATTGTATTCGCCCTTTTTGTCGATGCGGTGCTCGATTCGCCCGTAGACCGGAATCCGGCACGACTGCTCGGGCCGCGGCACCAGCCACGGCGAGGTTTCGCGCTGCCACGCGTCGGGGCGCTCGACCTGGTAACCGGCCCGAATCTCCTGCCGGAACAGCCCGTACTCGTAGTTGATTCCATAGGCGTAGCCGGGCAGATCGAGCGTCGCCATCGAATCGAGGAAGCACGCAGCCAGCCGGCCCAGGCCGCCGTTACCGAGCGCCGCGTCGGGCTCTTCATCGAACAGTATTTGCAGTTCGATGCCGTTCTCGGCCAGAAAGTCCCGGCACGCGTCGATAATGCCGAGGTTGAAGAGGTTGTTTTCCAGCGAGCGCCCGATCAGAAATTCGAGCGACAGGTAGTAGAGCTTCTTCGAATTGTTGCGATCGAAACGCAGGCGCGTCGCCAGCATCTTCTCGACCAGCATGTCGCGAACCACCAGCGCGGTCGCGCGATACCAGTCGTGCTTCGACAAATCGATCCGCAGCTTGGCCAGCGAAAATCGGATGTGATGATCGAGAAGCTTGTTGAAGAGGTTGCGATTGATTTCTGAAAGTGGAGGGACAGCCATTCTAAACGTCAGTCCTGAAGAATCTTGGAGCCTCCCTTTCAATCAGGTTTGCAGACTTGTCGCCAATGTGACGGCCGCGCGATCATCGGCAATGCAACTTGCATAATGCCGATTTGCCGCGACGTTCGCCAGAAGGGTGGCGAACATTGGGCGAATTACATTTTCTTGGGTCTGCGAAACGGCTACGAACTCACGCGTTCGAGAAACGCGCGCACTGCGGCATTGAACGCTTCGGGCTGATCGATATTGGCAGCGTGACCAGCTCGATCGAGGATCACCTTCTCCGCGCCGGGAATTTTTGCCGCCATGTAATCGGCCGACGGCCGGAACTGCTGGTCGTTCTCGCCCACCAGCACCAGGGTCGGCACCGCGATTGTCGGCAGCGACTCGATCACGCGGCCGTCCTTCTGCGCCAACATCCCGCGCGCCGCATGCGCCAGGCCCTGCGCGCTGCGATGCTGCGCGACGCTAACTTCGGCGCTGACGCCAGCCGCGGCGAGGCCCTTCTTCTCGTATGCCTCCGCAACGCTGCCCGCGAGGCGGTTCCATCCCGCGCGCCCATCGTCCTTCTTGTAGCCGGGACCCGTGTCGAACAGCATCAGCGCCTCGGTGCGCGTGGGATGAGCAAGGTAGAACGCCAGCGACATGAATCCGCCCAGCGACAGGCCCGCGATGATGGCGCGACCGACGCCGCAAGCGTCGAGTACCGCGGCCATGTCGTGGATGGTCGCTTCGTGAGAATAGAGCGCCGGATCGTCGGGCGAGTCGGAGCGGTCGTGGCCGCGCATGTCCCAAGCGATCACGTGGTAGCTGTCCGCCATCGCGTCCACCTGACCCTGCCACATCCGCGCGCTGGCGCTGTAGCCATGTGAGAGCAAAACGGCCGGCCCGGCGCCATGCTGCTCGTAGTAGATGCTCACGCCATCGCGATCGAGATAAGACATAGTCAGCTGATCCTTGCGCGTCTCGTTATACAAACCGCCCGGAGAAACGAAATGTCGACATCGGAAATCGTCGGATCGATCGGAGTCACCCTGCTGTTAATCGCGTTTTTCATGAATTCGTTCGCGCTGCTCGATTCCCGCTCTCTCGCATACCAGGTAATGAACGCCGTCGGTGCCGCCGTCTCATGTTACGCGTCATACTTGATTGGATTCGCGCCGTTCGTGGTGCTCGAAGCTGTCTGGTGCGCGGCCGCGTTAGCCGCGATGCTCCGCAGCCGCGCCCAGTAACAAATTCCTATTGTCCGCCGCGCTGCATCGCTGCCAGCGCTTCCGTCATCTCGCCGAGGCCCTTCTTCACGGCGGGTCGCGACTGTACGTGAGTCCACCATGCTGAGAGTTTCGGCTGTCCGTCGAGCGCATTGACGCCGAAGGCGGGTCCCAGGTTGGTGATGAAGAAAAATGTCGGCACGAGCGCGCAATCTGCCAGGGTGAATTCGGATCCGCAGGCGAAACCGCCGTCTGCGAGCATCTTCTCGAGCTGGTCGATACGATTCTTGAGGTCGGTCAGCTTCTCGCCGACAAGTTTTTGGTCGCGAGTCTTCGGATTCAACTGACCGAACAGCGCGCGCAGCGGCGGCTCGAGGTACAGGTCGTGGAAGCGCGTAATGATTCGCACCTTGGCGCGCCCTTCCGGGCTCTTCGGCATCAGCGCCGGCGTCGGATACTTGTCCTCGAGGTACTCGTTAATAACTTCGGACTCGGGGATTAGCAGCCCGTCGGCATCGAGCGCCGGAGTTTTGCCGAGCGGGTTGATCTTCGCGTATTCGGCGGATTTGAGACCGCCTCCCGGGATCGGCACCATCTCGATATTGAGTCCCTTTTCATAAATGACGAGCCGGGACTTGGTGGCGAAGTTGGATAGATTCACGTTGTAGAGCTTCATCGTTGTCGATTCCTCACTTGCTGACTTTGAGACTCGCTTATCGCAGACGACTGAGTTCCGCGCAAGGCGCGATGTCGTCGGCGAGAAAAATCGGTCGGTAAAAAATGTTCTTGCCGCCGAGAGGATTTCGAGAGTATGAGGAATTTGCTCTCGGTAACCAGCGTTGGGGAATGCTGGAGTGCGTGGCGTTTGCAGCTGAATGCAGGTGGGGTTCGTTTGTCAAAGTCTGCTCGGATTCACCGCGACGCTGCGGTGATTGCTTGACACGAAATTGAGCGCGGTTGGCGGCTGCCGACGAGCGCTCTCTAAAGCTGATGGAGGAATCGGCGATGGAAAGTATCGAGAAGGCGCACAGATGGCTCAAGCGTCCGGGCATTGGTTCCGGACTTCTACTCGCGGCGGTGGCGTTCTGCGTGGTCACGCTGGGATCAGCCTTCGATGCCTCGGCAGGCTTTCCGCCGTTCGCTATCACAGAGAGCGGAATTCTGACCGGCACGAGCGTAAGCGGCGTGAACGAATTCCTCGGCATCCCTTACGCCAAGCCGCCAGTCGGAGCGCTGCGTTGGCTGCCGCCGGAGCCTTACGGACCCTTCAAGGGATTTTTCCTGAACGCGACGACCTTCGGCAGTGAATGCACGCAGGGGGGAGGCGGCAGTGAGAATTGCCTCTTCTTGAATGTTTACATTCCGCAGAACGTACTGTTTGAAGACCTGATCCAGGACGGCGGACGCGGACTGCCGGTGATGGTCTGGATTCATGGCGGCTCGCTTACCAGCGGAGCCGGCAGTGTCTACGATCCTTCGCAGCTGGTGAAGAAAGGAGTGATCGTCGTCACGATCAACTACCGCCTGGGAACATTGGGTTTCTTTGCCGAATCGCAAATCGATGCCGAAGGCCATGAGAACGGCAACTACGGCTTTATGGATCAGCAGTTCGCGCTCAAGTGGGTTCAAAAGAATATCGCGGGCTTTGGCGGCGATCCGAAACGCGTAACTATCTTCGGTGAGTCAGCCGGCGGCCAGAGCGTGTACGCAAACGTGGCGTCTCCGACCGCGAAAGGCCTGTTCCATGGAGCGATCTCCGAAAGCGGATCGTACTCCAGCTTCGCCGACTATCTCGAATCGATCATACCGCTCGCGCAAGGAGAGACGACGGGCAGCGCGTTTGTCCCGGCCGGCGACACCATCGCCGCTGCGCTTGGGTGCTCGACCTCGGCTTGTTTACGAGCACTGCCCGCCGCGAGCCTGATCGCCGAGAACTCGAGCGTGATTTATCCGTTCATCGATGGAACGCTGCTTACTCAGACGCTCGGCGCGTCATTTGCCAGCGGCGAATTCAACCAGGTGCCGATGATTTCGGGCACCAACCATGATGAGTACAGACTCTTCGTAGCTCTAGACACCGACGGCGGCGCGGCGCTCGCGAACCTCGCTGACTATGATTTCGCAGTCGAGGCTTTGTTTGGGTCGGAGCTGGCGCCGATACTGGAAGTTCTGTATCCCGACGGCCCTCCCGCCAATGACGTAAACGGTCCGATAGCATTAGGTGCGGCGGGTACCGATGGAATCTTCGCCTGTCCGGCGCGCACCGCGGACCAGTCATTGTCGCAGTTCGTGCCGACCTACACCTACGAGTTCAACGACGAGAACGCGCCGGAGTTTCCTTTCCCCGGGCTGACTTTCCCGCTCGGCGCCTACCACGGCTCTGAGCTGCCGTACTTGTTCGTGCTGGATGGGGCGCCTGCCGTGTTCACAACGGAGCAGGAACAGCTTTCCGCGGCGATGACGACCTACTGGACGCAGTTCGCGAAGAACCTCAACCCGAACTCTTCCTCACTGCCAGCATGGGCTCCGTACAGCTCGTCCACCGACGTGTTCCAATCGTTGATACCACCCACGCCGATGCCCGAGTCCACCTTTAACGCCGAGCACAATTGTTCGGTGCTCTGGGACCTCATCTGATCTGATGGGCGCGCGTGTCTAATCCAGGCACGCGCGCCCATTCATCTGTACTCACTCTGACTCTTTGGGCGTCGTTAGCGGCCGCCTTCTTCCTGCTTGATCACAAAGATCAGCGACTCGGCGAAATCGTCGGGATGCTCGAGTTGTGGGTAGGCTCCTGAGGTTTTGAAGATCACCCTGCCCGAACCCGGCAGCGCAGCGTGCAGCGCCTCTCCTTCTTCGTTCGAGAAGTACGGATTCTTGGCGCCCCACATCACGATCGTGAGGGTGTTGAAGACCTGGCCGATTTTCGAGCGGATGTGCGCCTCGTCGCGCGGGACCGAGTTTATCATGTCGGTTTCGGCCGCAAGGTCGCCGCTCAATTGCTCCATCATTCGTTGGTAGATGAACTGCGGCATCGGCGGCAGATCGAAAAAGCTCGCCTCGACCTGCGCGCGAATCGCGTCGGGCGTCGTCGGCAGCATCCCCTGGCGAAGCTTTTCAGCGCCGCGCGCACCGACCAGCCCGCCCGACACCAGCACCATCCTCTCGACTTTGTCCGGATGATCGACGGCGTAGTAGAGCGCGACGTCGGCGCCGAGATCGTTGCCAATCAGGTTGACGTGATCGAGTTTCAGCTCGTCGATCATCTGCGCAACCGCTTCGGCCTGGTAAGCGATCGAATATTGAACCTGCTTGTGATCCGACGAAGCGAAACCGGGCAGGTTGGGCGCGATCACTTTGTAGTGCGCGTCCGCCACCGGCGGCATAATCCCGCGCCACACGAGCGCGGCGTTCGGACCCAGCCCATGAATCATCACCACCGGCTCCATTTCGGAATAGCCACCGGTCATCAGGTACGTGATCAGCCCGTCCTTCAGCGCGAGATCGTTCTGCGACACGCCCGACCATCCCAGTCGCGAGATCTGAATCCAGCGCAAGACATCGACCGGCCGCAGATACATCGCGGCTGCGAAGATTCCGAGAAACACCGCGGCAATCGGACCCGCGATATTGATCCAGGTGTGACGGCGAAGTTGCGGGGTGAGATTCTCGGCGCGAATATCCGCTTCGGTCGGCGCGCGTGCCGGCTGCGATTTGATTGGCTCAGCCACTGCGCCTCCTGCGCGTTATTTCGTCGATGGCGACGGCGCCGCTGAGGGGGATCCTGAAGCAAGTGCCGCCTTATTGGCCGCTGTCTTCCGCGCCGACTTCTTCACGTGCGAAAGCCGGCGTCCGTGCGTGGCGGCCTCGCGATCGCGCAACATCTGATCGATATGATCGGAGACGCGATTGATTTCCGCCGTCGCATCTTGAACCGCCTTGGTCGCGCGATCCGCGGCCTCGGTCGCTTTGTCCGCTGCCGCTTGCGCCTGCTCCGCATCTTTCTCGGACTGCTCGGCGGCCGCCTGAGCCTTTGCCGCCGCCGCTTCGGCCTGCGCGGCCTGCTGATCGTTGCTCGACGCGCATCCCGCCAGCGAAAGAGCGAGAGCCAGCGCAAGCAACCTCGAAGAAATTGAAATACGCATCGGCGGGCGCCTCAGTGCTGCGCGAACGCCTGCACCGTGCGCAGGTCCGGCTGCGGCGTGCCGTCCGCGCGCAGCGGCAGGATGCAGACGTGCGAGGCGCCTGCCTTCAGGTGCGCGTCGATTCGATCGCGAATCTTGTCCTCAGTGCCCCACGCGACGATAGCGTCCACCAGCCGATCCGAGCACCCGTTTTCGAATTCCTTGTCGTCCCATCCGAGCGCCTTCAGATTGTTGGTGTAGTTGGGCAGCCGCGGAACGTAGGTCTTCATGTAATCGCGCGCGGCCTTGCGCGCTTTGGCCGCGTCGGTTTCGAGGATTGTGGCCTGCGCCGCGCACAGCATCGCATTCGGCCCGATTTGGGCGCGCGCTTTCGCCGTATGCTCCGGCGGCACGAAGTAGGTATGCGTACCGTTCGCCTCGCTCGCCGACAACGCGAGCATCTTGGGATGCAGCGCGGCAAGCACCACTGGCACAGGCTCTTTGGGCGCCGGCGCAAGATAGAGCGCGCCCTTCATTTTCGGCAGATACTCTTTCATGAAGCTGTACGGCTTGTCGTAGTTATGGCCCCGCAGGTTGCTGACGAGCGGCTTGTGGCTGACCCCGATGCCGAGCAGAAAGCGACCGCCGGAAAGTTCGGCCACGGTCTTCGACGCGGCGCCCATCGTGATCGCGTCGCGCGCCCAGATATTCGCGATACCGGTTGCGATCGACAGCCGCTCGGTATGATCGAGCAGATACGCGGCGTGCGCAAACGGCTCGCGGCCAACGGCCTCGGGAATCCACAGAGCCTTGTAGCCATTTTTCTCGACCGTCTTGGCGAACTCGGCGCTGGCCGGCGCAGTCATCGCGTCGAGAAAAAACCAGATTCCAACTTTTCCAATATCCATGACTAAAGTAAGTAACGCGCCGCGGAATTTTGAACAAGCTGCGAAGAGCTACGCGCGAATTGCCGCCAGCACCGCGAACGTGACGACTTCGACCAGCGCGCATCCTCCCGCCAGCATGTAGCCCGACGCGCCGCCCATCCGCCGGCTCAGCACCAGCCTCATCGCGAGAATCGTGAGCGCCAGCACGATAATCACCGCCAGTCCGACGTTTTGATAAAGCCCCATCGTGAGTCCCAGCGCGACCACGCTCGAGACGGCGAACTCGCGAAACGAAATGCCGCCTGCGTACGGAATGCCGAGCCCCCAATGCTCCAGCGGCTTCAGCCCGTAGCCGATCGGAATGATCGCCCATCGCGACAACATCATCGCCATCACGATCGCGCCCGCGCGGCCGGCGTCGTCGACGATTCGCGACAGGCACCAGACCTCGAATGCGAACCCGACGATGGTGGCCGCCGCGCCGACCGGTCCGATTCGCGTGAGCCCGGTCGACGCCGGCCGCGTCCCACGGCGAAGCACCTCGACCGTGTCCGCGACTCCGCGATTTGCCAATCCCAGCGACAGCGCGGCTGCGGCGATCAGCACGACGAACGATCGTCCCACCGGTCCCGCGACCAAGCCGGCGGTTCGATCGACAATCGCGAGAGCGACGCCGAGCATGAATCCAACGATCGGAAAATAGACCATCGCGCGCGAACGCTGCGACGCAGTTCCCTGCGATCGCTCGTCGAGAATTGGCCACAGCGTAAGCGTCGCGACCGCCAGCAATCCTTCGAACAGCAGTTCGCGCACACTTGGGAAGACTGTTTTCGCTCGCTGATTCCACTGCCGGAGTTGATTACAACAGATTGCGTCGGCGCTACGATAGGCGGGATGAAAATATTGGTGATGGGTGCGGGCGCGGTCGGCGCCTACTTCGGCGCGCGGCTGCGGGCGGCGGGCGAGGACGTCGTATTGTGCGCGCGCGGCGAAAATCTGCGGGCGATTCGCGAGCGCGGCCTCGACATCACCAGCATTCGCGGCGACCTGCGCATCGAGGTTAAGGCGACCGACGCACCGCGTGACTTCGCGCCGTACGACCTCATCCTGTTCTGCGTGAAGGCCTACGATACCGACACCGCCGCGAACGCCATCGCTGGATGCCTCAATCCCGGCGGCGCGATTCTCACTCTTCAAAACGGCGTCGAGAACGAGGCCAGGCTCGCCGCGATCTTCGGCCGCGGCGCCGTCATGGGCGGCAACGCGCGGGTCGGAGTCGAGATGGTCGCGCCGGGCAAAATAATTCATCTGAGCACCGGCCACATTGACTTCGGCGAACTCGACGGCGGCGAAACCGATCGCGTCAAAGCTTTTGCCGAAGTGTTTCAACGCGCGGGAATTCTAGGCCAGGTCTCCGCGGACATCATGACCGCGCGATGGGACAAGCTCATCTGGAACGGCGCCGTCAACACGGTGGCGACGCTGACGCGCCGGCGCGTCGGCGAAATCCTCGACGACCCCGAAGGCCTGAAACTGCTGCGCACGCTGATGCAGGAGATCGTCGACGTCGCGCGCGCCGAGGGCGCAAAGATTGCCGACGACCGCGTCGACGCCTACATCGCGCATTCGCAGAAGAACTTGCGCGCGCTCAAAACCTCGACTCAACAAGACCTCGAACGCGGCAAGCCGCTCGAATACGAAGCCCTGAGCGGCGCCGTAGTCCGCGCCGCCCGCCGCCACAACCTCAGCGTGCCCGCAGTCGAAACCGTCTACGCACTGTTGCGGCTGCTCGACGGCGCGCCCAAGCCTGCCTAGCGCTTCTCGAACTGTTTGTTCCCGAACAGTATCTCCCACGACTTCGGATCCTGCGGCGGTTTGTCCTGCGCCGCAGCCGCTGCCGCGCGCATCTTCGCGACCTCCTCGCTCATCACTTCGAAGCCGCGCTGAGTCGCAGGCCGCGCGCGCAGCTCGTCGTACCATTTCTTCAGATTCGGGAAATCTTCGAGCGCCTGCCCCTGCATCGAATGCGGCACCAGCCACGGGTAGGTCGCGATATCGGCGATCGAGTATTCGCCCGCCAGGTACTTCGCTTCGCCGAGCCGCTTGTCGATCACGCCGTAAATTCGCTTGGCCTCGTTGGTGTAGCGGTTGATCGCGTACTCCAGTTTCTCGGGCGCGTAGCGGCGGAAGTGATGCGCCTGGCCCAGCATCGGGCCGACGCTCGCCATCTGGAACATCAGCCACTGGATCACGTTGTACTTGCCGCGCGTGTCCGACGGCATCAGCTTGCCCGTCTTCTCCGCCAGGTACATCAGGATCGCGCCCGACTCGAACATCGAAATTGGTTTTCCACCCGGGCCGTCGGGATCGATGATCGCGGGCATGCGATTGTTCGGGCTGATCTTCAGGAACTCGGGCTTGAACTGATCGCCCGCGCCGATATTGACCGGGATCACGTTGTACTTGAGGCCGACTTCCTCGAGCATCCAGGTGATCTTGTAGCCGTTGGGCGTGGGCCAGAAATATAAGTCGATCATGCGCGACTCCTTGTTCGATTAATCGGATAGCGTTGGTTTCATATTGCAACTTGGATCAGTCCGCCGCTCGACGCAACCGAAAACGCGGCTAGCGCGGCACCAGGTCCAATTCCGCCTCGGCCGACGATTGCGCGCGCGTGTAGCTGGGGTCGAGCGCGTGATACTCGCCGCGGCTCCACGGACCAATCAGGTCGTCGTAATGGCGCGACGCCGGATGGTCCGATTCGCCGCTGTGATTCATTCCGAGCGCGCCGGCGGGGTCGGCCAGATCGGCGATGAATCGATATGACGAAATCTGCGTGACCTTGAACTGCAGCGGCTCGTCGCCCAAATCGAACCACGAGTTGTTGACGGTGTAGCGTCCGCCCTCGGTCGGGAACGGCCCGCGGTTGAAGTACCATCCCAGCACGCCGCCGCGCATTCCGAGCGGATGATCGAACTCGATCGTCTCGAGCGCGCCCCATCGCCACTTGTCGCGATCGTCGCCGAGCCGCGTCGCAAGCAACGCCATCGCGTCCTTCACGCTGGCGCGCAACGTCGCACTTTCGGAATCAGCGCCGCCCGGCCACAGCGTACTGGCGGGACGCACGAGCATGTCCTCGTTCGCCGCGTATGCGCCGTTGTCCTCCAGCAGCATGAAAGATTTGTAGTCGTTGCCGAGCAGCGGCTGGAACACGCGCCGCGCCAGCGTCACTTCGGCGGCAGCGACAATCGCCGCCGGCCGGCTGTTCGCCGTCATCGCGCCGTCCCATCCGCGGATTTCGCCGAGCGCCCATTGCACATCATTGTCGCCGCCGTCGCCCGCCTGCATCAGCGCATCGCGCAGCTTGAGTGCGAAGAGGTCGACGCGATCGCGCTGAATCGATTCGAAATCATCTGCGGTCAGCTTGTCGCGGGCCACGCAGCAGGTCCGAGATACGGTCATAGCGCCACGGCGGCGCCCAACTTCCGTTCCACGATACATCGGCGAGGCGATTGTTGGCGGTGACGATAAAATGCGACGGCGGATTCTCGCTATGCGGCAGACTGTCGAACGGGATCATCCCGTTCCATTCGAAATTGCCAGTGAAGCCCGGCGTCGGATACTTGCCGTCGAAGCCGGCGCGATTCGGAATCGCGCCGACAATTTTCCATCCGATATTTCCCGAGTCGTCGCCCCAGACGAGATTGAGCGGCGTGGTCGTGAACGTGCGATACGCCTCGACCAGATCCTTGCCGGTGCGCGCGGTCGCCGCGCCGAAGCCCGACGCGGCGGACGGCCCCGGAGTCAGCCCCGCGAAGCGCATCGACAGCGCGTAATTTCCGCGCACCTTCACGCCGCTCAGCGGATTGTCCGCAAGCGCGAGCACGTCGCTGACGATTGGGCCGTGCCGCGTCGAGAGGATCGTGCGCGTCACATCGGCCGCGCCCCTGACGTGAATCGTCACGTCGCGCCGCTCGAGCGGAAGCCACTTGCCCATGAACTCGTAGCTCTCGCCGTCGGCCGACAGATGCTCGAGGCTGAGATCCATTACGTCCGCGCACACGCTCGTCACGCCCCACGCGACATGCCCGTTGGTGCCGATCGTAACGGCAGGCGAACCCGCTGCGAGCGCGCCCGCGGTGAAGCCGTCGGGCGTGACCAGCACCGCCTCGTACCAAATCGACGGCATCGATTGCGGCAGATGCGGATCGTTCGCGAGCATCGGCTTGCCCGACTTCGTCATGCTGCCGTCGACGACCCAGTTGTTGCTCGCGGGGAGGCCCAGGTGCCCGAGATGCGCGAAGCCGGGCGCGAGATGGAAGGCCAGCTTCACGCCGCCGAACGCGGCAGTGATTGCGGGCGGGGGCGGCTCGAGCGGCAGCGTCGGATACACCGGCATCAGCGCGGCGATTTCGCTCGGCGCCATCTTCGGCGCGAGGTTCATGTACACCGACTCCTCAGCCGCGTTGTAACCGAGCAGCATCGCAATCGTCAGCGCGCCTGCTTCGAGATCCTCGGGCGTGTAATGCGCCGGAGTAATACCGACCAGCCGGAACGCGGGCTCGAGGCTGTTCTGGTGAGCGTCGATGTACGCGTTGATTCCGCCGACGAACGCGTCCATCTGCGCGCGCATCTCGGGCGGATAGGTCGCGACACTGTCGCGCGCGAATTTGTCCGGATCGAACAGCCGGTAGACGTAATCGCTCTCGACCAGGTCGGGGCCAAACACTTCCGCAAGGCGTCCCTCGGCCAGCCGCCGGCGCATCTCGAGCTGGAACAAGCGATCCTGCGCCTCGGTGTAGCCGAGCGCCCGCGCGAGGTCGAGCCGATTCTGCGCGTAGATATGCGGAATTCCGGCCGCGTCGCGAATCACCTTGACCGGCGCCGTCAGACCCGTGAGTTTGACGACGCCCGACTCCGGCGCAAGCCCGCTCTGCGTCGTTTGATAGAACAGCCCCGTCATCACCGAGACAAAAATGAATGCGACGACGAGCCCGACCACCGCGCGTCGGCGCGCCCGCGGCGAACGATAGAAACGGCGCCGGGAAACTTCGCTGGGATGCTCCGCCATGCCTGATCGTTAGCACGTCAGGCGGAAAAGTTCCTCGCTTGAACTAGTTCGGCACCGAGTCGGCGTCGCCTTTGCGGACGCCCATCAGGTAGGCCTGGATGAATTCGTCGATCGCGCCGTCGAGCACTGCGCCGGTGTTGCCGACCTCGACGCCGGTGCGATGGTCCTTGACCATCTGATAGGGCTGCAGCACGTAGGAACGAATCTGGCTGCCCCACGCGATTTCTTTTTTGTCCTTGCTGAACTTGTCGAGCTCTTCTTTTTTCTTGCGCTGTTCGAGCTCGAACAATCGCGCGCGCAGGATCTTCATCGCCATCGCGCGGTTCTTATGCTGCGAGCGTTCGTTCTGGCAGGTCACGACAATATTGGTCGGGATATGCGTGAAGCGCACCGCCGAGTCGGTCTTGTTGACGTGCTGGCCGCCCGCGCCCGATGCGCGAAACGTGTCGATTCGCAGGTCGGCGGGATTGATTACAATTTCGATCGTGTCGTCGACCTCGGGGAAAACAAAGACCGACGCGAACGACGTATGCCGCCGCGCGTTCGAGTCGTATGGCGAGATTCGCACCAGCCGATGGATGCCGGCCTCGGCTCTCAAATATCCGTAGGCGAAGTCGCCTTCGACGGTGACGGTCGCGCTCTTGATTCCAGCGCCGTCGCCCGGCTGCAGATCGGCTATCTCGGTCTTGAAGCCGCGCCGCTCGGCCCATCGCAGGTACAGCCGCAGCAGCATCTCGGCCCAGTCCTGCGCCTCCTGGCCGCCCGCGCCGGGATGGATGGAAAGGATCGCGCCGAGGCGATCGTACTCGCCGCTGAGCATCAGCCGCAGTTCCTGGCGCTCGAGCTCGGTGCGCGACACCTCGAGCGCGCTGGCGGTCTCGCGCGCCGCTTCGGAATCGTCGGCGCCTTCCTCTTCGGCCATCTGCAGGAATACGCGCGCTTCGTCGAGCTTGTCGCGCAGCATCTTGTAGCCGGCGAGCTGAGCGCGAATTCCTTCCTGCTCGCGGAGAGCGGCTTGCGCCGTTTCCTGGCGGTCCCAGAAGCCGGGCTTGGAAGATTGTTCGACGAGTTGGTTCTGGCGGACGGTCAGTGCGGGGACGTCAAAGACGCCTCCCGAGCTTTTCGGCGCGGTCGTCGAACTCGGAAAGCTGCTGTCTCATATCGCTAAGCATCGGAAGTCACACCTCGCGCCGGCGCGATAGCCCGGCGAACGACTAATTATGCCATGAAGCTGCGTGCGGATTAATGGGGGCGGCCGTTGGCGGCGAGCCGTCGCGAGCGAACCTCTTTGACCTCGAGCGTTGCCGGACGTGGCCAGCGCCATGCGAGGATCAATCCAATCGCCGTCAGCATGAAGCAGGTCTCGGCAAACAAATCGCCGACCATCGTGTACAGCGTCCGCACCGGGCGCCACGATACGTTGACGATCTCGGTGCCGCGCTTGAACAGCGGCGTGCGATCGGTGATTTGTCCCGACGGCTCGATCAGCGCGCTGATTCCCGTATTCGCGACCCGCACCATCGGCACCTTGGTCTCGACCGAGCGCATCGCCGCCATCGCGAGCACCTGGTATGGCGCCGAACTCTCGCCGTACCACGCATCGTTGGTGATGTTGACGAGCACGTCGGCGCCTTCGTTCACTTCGCGGCGGGTCAGGTCGGGGAAAATACTTTCGTAGCAGATCAAAATTCCGAGCTTCGCGCCATTGAAGTTGAACAGCGTCTGCTCCTTGCCCGGAATCAGGTCGCCCATGCCGTTGACGATCTTGTTGACGAAGAAACCGAGGATGGCGCGCGCCGGAACGTACTCGCCGAACGGCACCAGCTCAATCTTGTCATAGTGCGAGTCGACTTCGCCCTGGCCGTTGACCGACACGAGGTACGCGCGATTGTAGATGCCGAAATGGCCATCGACCTGCGCCAGCGCCGGTGCGCCGAACAACAGCGGCTTGCCCTGGGTGCGCGCGAGCGTGAGCAGCGCGGTGCGATAAGCTGCGTCTCCCGCCAGCATCGCGGGATATTGATCGTCGGGCTGGAACAGGAACGCGGCCGCCGCTTCGGGCCAGACGATCAGGTCGGCGCCGCGTTTCGCCGCGTCGGCGGTTTCGTCCTGGTACACGCCGTAGCTTTCGGGCAGGAACTTGGGATCCCACTTGAGCGACTGCGGGATGTTCCCCTGCACCATCGCGACCTTGAAGCTGCCCGATTGCGGCGCGTCCTTGATGTCGCTGATTCGCCACGCGCCGAATGCGACCAGCGCGATCATCATCGCGGTCAACACGCTCAGGCTGATGGTCTGCAGTCGATATGCGCCGCGGCGGAAAATCACGACGTAGACGACGGCGTTGAAGAACACGATCAGCGCGGACACGCCGTACACTCCGGTGAATTCGGCGAACTGGATCAATTCGAGATTGCGATACGCCGTGTAGCCGAGCAGGTTCCACGGGAACGCGGCGGGGACGTAAGTGCGAAACCATTCGAGCGCGGTCCACGCAATCGGCATCGTGAGCACCGCCGGGACTCGCATTCGGCGCGCGACCAACTCGCCGGCCCAGATAGCCACCGCCGAGTTAATAGCTACGATGGCCGCCAGCGCGAACATCGGAAAGATCGCGAACGCGAAGTGCACGTCGGCGAAGTCGTGCAGCGGAATCGGAATCCAGTAGAGCGATACGACGTTGGCGGCGAAGCCCTGGAGATACGCCCACCGGAATACGCGCCGCATGCTCTCGCCTTCGATCACGTAGAACAGCGGCACGAGCGACACCCACGCCAGCAGCCCGTAATCGAACTTCGGAAATGCCAGCCCCATCGCGAGGCCGCTGGCTACGGCGAGCGCCGCGCGCGTTGCGTTGTTCGACGACATCGTCAGGCGGGCGACGCGAACATCTCGGCGATCGGAATCACGCCGGCGCACGGCGGGCGGCCGTTGAAGCGCTCGAAAATCTCGTCCACGTCCTTCCAGGTTTCGACCAGCGCTGCCGCCAGCGGCGGCTCGAACGGGAGATCGCCGGCTGCGCGCCATTCGCGCTCGAAGCTCCAATCGACCGGCGGAGTCTTGTCGATCTCGAGCGACACCACGCGCCAACTCTCTTCCGGCGCGAGGATTTTTTCGGCCTCGCGCCATGGCAGGTAGATGACTGGCCGCGCACCCATCGTAAAAGCATACCGCTTGTCGACCGCGACGCCGAATGGCTCGTAGCGGCGGCGATTGCGCCGGTCGAGAATCGTGCGCAGCTCGGCGATTGGCACGTCGAACATGCAGACCGCGGGACGCGCGCCGCGGATCATCCGGCTGCCGCCGCGAATCACGCCATCCTTGAGAATCGTCACGAGGTTGTCGAGCGCAGTGGCGGCGGTCGAGGCGCGCGTGAAGTGCGTCAGCATCGCGACCGCGGGAATCCTGGCAGGCTCGCGCTTCATCGCGAAAGCACCCGTGACTCTCTCATCGATTGCCGCGGCCAGCTTTCGCTCGCGCGCGAACATCCGGCGCGCGTCCGACGGCGAGCGTTCGTGGTCGTAGCCAATCAGATGGAGAAAGCCGTGAACGAGGAGACGGCGAAGCCGCGACGACGGGCTCACGCGATACTCGCGCGCCTGCCGAATTGCGGTATCGATCGATATGACCACGTCGCCAACTGGCAGGCCGGGGCTGATTCTTCACGCTGCGCGGATCAGGCGGCGCGGCGCCTGCCTGTTCGATTTGCGAGAAGGAGAGAACGTCAGTGGGCGCGTCGATTCCGCGGAACTCGCGATTCAGTTTGCGTATCGCGCGGTCGCTGGTGAGCGTGAGCGACAGCTCGCAATCTGCCAGGCCTGCCGCGCGCATCAGGCGGCCGGCGTCGGCGCGAAGGCCGCGCGCGTAGCTGCGTCCGCGCGCCGTCGCGCATCGGAACTCGACCGTCACGCGCTTCAGGACCGATGGTTACCGTCGGTTGGCGGCGTAGGGGGCGGCACCGGCTCTTCGGCGTTGAACGATTCGTACGCCTTGATGATCGACTGCACCAGCCGATGGCGCACGACGTCGCGGTCGTTGAACCTGACGAAGGAAATGCCGGGAGTGTTGCCGAGCACGATGCTCGCTTCCTTGAGGCCCGACAGCTTGCCGCTGGGCAAATCGATTTGCGTGACGTCGCCGGTGATGACGGCCTTGGAGTTGTAGCCGAGGCGCGTCAGGAACATCTTCATCTGCTCGGAGGTCGTGTTCTGCGCCTCGTCGAGAATGATGAACGAGTCGTTGAGCGTGCGCCCGCGCATGAACGCGAGCGGCGCGACTTCGATAGTGCCGCGCTCGAGCATCCGGCGCGCGCGATCGAAATCCACCATGTCGTGCAGCGCGTCGTAGAGCGGGCGCAGGTACGGATTGACCTTCTCGGCGAGATCGCCGGGCAGGAAGCCGAGCTTCTCGCCCGCTTCGACCGCGGGCCGGCACAGCACCATCCGCGTCACCTGGTTTTTCATGAGCGCGGCCAGCGCCATCGCCATCGCAAGGTAGGTCTTGCCGGTGCCGGCCGGGCCGATGCCGAAGACGATGTCGTGGTTGCGAATCGAGTCGATATAGACTTTCTGGTTGATGCTCTTGGGCGAGATGACGCGCTTGTTGGCGGAGACGTAAATCGTGTCGAGGAAAATATCTTTCAGCTCGGCGTTGCGGTCGCCGCGGATGATTCGAATCGCGTACTCGACGTCGCTCGGATAGATCGGGTAGCCGTGCTTGAGCAGATCGTAGACCTCGCCGATCACTTTGCCGGCGAGCGCCTGTTCGGCGTGCCCGCCGGTGATTCGGAGCGAGGTGCCGGTTACTCCTATGCGCACGCCGAGAGCGGCTTCTATCGTGCGCACGTGCGCGTCGTGCTGGCCGAGCAAATCGGTAAACAGGCGCGGATCGTCGAAATGGAGTTCGAGCGAGTCTTCGGTGGCTAACTGGGAAATCGCCGGGGCCTCTTGAGGTACTGATTTCGTGGCTGTCGCCCGCCGGTCCGCAGTCGTTCAATCACCGGCGGAGTTAATCGTAATCATTTCGCAAGGCGTATGAAAGTGGTTTGCTGAAATCGATGCCGCTCGCTCACTCAAAATTGTTGCGGACGGTTTTGGCGATGCTGGTGACCGTGGCGTTGCTGATCGGGATTGCTGCCGCTGCTGGTCCCGAGGGCTTCCTCAATCTCAATCGGTCCTGACCTATCACGGCGATATGAGCCGCAGCGGATACTACGTGATGCCGGGGCTTACCTGGGAACGCGCGCACGGCATGCATCCCGACCCCGCCTTTGACGGCCGCATCGACGGACACATCTACGCTCAGCCGCTTTTCTGGCAATCTCCGAAAACCGGGCGGCAGCTTCTGCTCGTCGCCACCGAGAACGACGTCGTCTACGCGCTGGACGCGCACTCCGGAAAGGTAGTGTGGCAAAGGTCGCTGGGACACGCGGTCGAGGACTCGGCGCTGCCGTGCGGGAACATCAGCCCGTTGGGGATCACCGGAACTCCGGTCATCGACGAGGTCAAAGGCGCCGTCTACCTCGATGCGATGCTCAATACGGAGGACTCAGGTCCGCAACATCTCGTGTTCGGCCTGGCGCTCGACGACGGCTCGATCCTCCCCGGTTACCCGCTGAACGTCGCCACCGCGCTGCGGTCGCTCGAGATGAAGTTCACGCCGAGCATTCAGAATCAGCGCAGCGCGTTGACGATTGTGGGCCGCACGCTGTTCGTTCCGTATGGCGGACATTTCGGTGATTGCGGGCACTATCATGGCTGGGTGGTGGGAATCGGCCTCGACGAGCCGCCCACTATCGCGGCCTGGAGCACGCGCGCCGCAGGCGGTGGCGTATGGGCGCCCGGCGGCATCAGCTACGACGGCCGCTCGCTCTTCGCCTCCACCGGCAACACCAAGGATACCGAGGAGTGGGCCGACGGCGAGGCCGTCATCAGGTTGGGCGCCGATCTCAAACCTCCAACGAGCCCGCGTGATTTCTTCGCGCCGGCAAACTGGAAAACGCTTGACGACAACGATGAGGATATCGGCGGCACGACGTCCTCTCCCGATTGACGTGCAAGATCGCACGCGGCGTGACGCGCTTGATACTTGCGCTCGGCAAGGACGGCAAGGCTTATCTGCTCAATCGCGACAATCTCGGCGGTATCGGCGGTGCGCTCGCCGTAAAGCAGGTGGCGCGCGGACCGATCATCACCGCTCCCGCCGTCTATCCTGCAGGTGACGGCGCGATGGTCGCTTTCGCCGGATACGGGAGCGATTGCCCAAGCGGAACATCCACCAGTCGCCTGATCGTACTCAAGATCCAGGCTCATCCTTCGCCAACGATCTCGACTGCGTGGTGCGGAGCGGTCGAGGGACGCGGATCACCAATCGTGACCACTACTGGCGGCGGCGCCAATGCGATCGTCTGGATGGCCGGGGCGGAAGGCGACAACCGCTTGCACGGTTTCCGGGGCGATACCGGCGAGCCGGTGTTCGTTGGCAGCGATGCGATGGCGGGTCTGCGTCACTTCGTGACGATCCTGGCAGCCGACGGCCGTCTCTTCATCGCCGGCGACGACAGGATCTACGCCTTCACGCCGTAGCTCCCTCTGTCTCCTCTTCCTAACCGGGAGAGGAGACAGAAAGGACCCTCACCCTCATCCTCTCCCTGACGGGGAGAGGAGTCAGATTACTGCAGGAGGGTGGGGACTTTGGCCAGCGCTTCGTCGAGTTTCGAGGCGTCGCGGCCGCCTGCCTGCGCCAGGTCGGGGCGGCCGCCGCCGGTGCCGCCGACTATCGGCGCGATATTCTTGATGATGTCGCCGGCTTTGATCTTCGAGGTCAGATCGGGCGTCACCGCCACCAGCAGCGCCACCTTACCCTCGCCGAGGTCGGAGCCGAGCGCGACGACAGCGGAGCCGTGCTTTTGGCGCATGCGGTCGGCCATCTCGCGCATCGTGCGCGCGTCGACGCCGTCGAGCTTGCGCGTGACGACTTTGACGCCGCCGACGTCGCGGATGGTTTCTTCGGATGCTGCGGCGCCGGCCCCTGAGGCGAGCTTCTGTTCCATCGCGCGCAGCTTTTTCTCGAGTTCTTTTTCGCGCGCCAGCAATTTTTCGAGGCGCTCGACTGCGGCGCCGTCGCGCGCACCGAGCTGGGCGCCGATCTCTTCGAGGATTTTCTCGCGTTTGCGAATTGTTTCGAGCGCGCCTTGTCCCGTCACCGCTTCGATTCGGCGGACGCCCGCGGCGACTCCCGATTCCGCTTCGAGCTTGAACATCCCGACGTCGCCCGTGCGCGAGATGTGCGTGCCGCCGCATAGCTCGACCGAGAAATCGCCCATCCTGACCACGCGCACGACGTCGCCGTACTTGTCGCCGAAGAAGGCGAGGGCGCCGGCTTTGATTGCGTCGTCGTAGGCCATGTCCTCGACGGTCACTTCGGCGTTCTCGCGGATGCGCGCGTTTATTTCTTCCTCGATAGTGGCGAGCGCGTCGTCTTTCACGGGACCCTGATGGGCGAAGTCGAAGCGCAGCTTGTCGGGGTCGACCAGCGAGCCGGCCTGATGAACTGAGTTTCCCAGCACGTCGCGCAACGCGTAGTGCAGGATGTGCGTCGCGGAATGATTCAGCACGGCGGCGTCGCGCCGGAGGCGATCGACCTTGAGCGTCACGCGTGCGCCGCGGGCGAAGTCGGCGGCGTCGCCGCGGAGAATGCGGCCGACGTGAACGATCGAGCCTTCGGCCTTGCGCGTGTCGGAGACTTCGAGAATCGCGCCCGACGCCGTCTCGATCACGCCGCGGTCTCCCACCTGGCCGCCGCCTTCGGGGTAGAAGGGCGTCTCGGCGACGACGACGGCCACGTGATCGCCGTCCTTGCCGCCCGCAGCAAGCACTTCGGACTCGCCGTCGTAGGAGTGGTAGCCGACGAATCGCGACGCCGTTCCTGCCCCGAGACTTATCTCGGGCGCGACCGCGTCATCTTTGCGCGCAGAGCGTCCGCGTTCCTTCTGCTCGTCCATCAGGCGGGTGAACCCGGGGACGTCCACGTCGATCGAATGGTTGCGCAGCACGTCCTCGGTCAGATCGAGCGGGAAGCCGTACGTGTCGTAGAGCTTGAAGGCGACTTCGCCCGGCAGCGTGTGTCCGCCGCTCTTTTTGATGCGCGCGAGTTCGCTGTCGATCAGTTCGAGGCCGCGATCGAGTGTTTCGCCGAAACGCGATTCTTCCTGCGTGATCACTTCGGCAGTCTTCGCCGCCGCCGTTTTGATCTCGGGATAAGCGGCGCCCATCGCCTCGACCACGCCCGCATGCGCCATCGCGAGAAACGGGCGATGGATTCCGAGGTAACGGCCGTGACGCGCCGCGCGCCGGATGATTCGCCGCAGCACGTATTCGCGATCAGTGTTGCCGGGCGTGATGCCGTCGGCGATGAGGAAGGTCATCGTGCGCGCGTGGTCGGCAATCGCGCGAAACGATATGTCGCTCTCGTCGTTCTGGCCATATTGCGCCTTGCTGCCGAACTTTTGCGCGGCCTCTTCGATCTTGTGGATGATCGTCTGAAACAGGTCGATGTCGTAGTTGCCGAGAATCTTGCCCGCCTCGATGCTCTGCAATGCCGCCGCGGTTCTCTCCAGCCCTGTGCCCGTATCGACGTGCTTCTTCGCCAACGGATTCAGGTTGCCCGACGCGTCGCGGTTGAACTGGATGAAAACCAGGTTGCCGATTTCGATGAAGCGCTCGCATCCGTCGACGTTCACGAAACACTTCTGCCCGGCGTGATTCTTTTCGGGACTGCACGCCGCCTCGCCGCGGTCGATGCTGATTTCCGAGTTGGGACCGCATGGCCCCGTCTCGCCCATCTCCCAGAAATTATCCTTGTCGCCGAATCGCAGGATGCGCTCGGGCGGCAGCACGCCCATCTTCAGCCAGATGTCCTCGGACTCTTTGTCGTCCCTATGCACCGTCGCGTAGAGCAGCTTCGGATCGATCTCCCAGACCTTGGTGATCAGCTCCCAATGCCATCGAATCGCTTCTTCCTTGTAGTAGTCGCCGAACGACCAGTTGCCGAGCATCTCGAAGAAGGTGTGATGGTAAGTGTCGCGGCCAACCGCTTCGAGATCGTTGTGCTTGCCCGAAATGCGCAGGCATTTTTGCACGTCGACGACGCGCAGATGCTGCGGCGTTCGCACGCCGAGGAAATAATCCTTGAACTGCACCATCCCGGCGTTGGTGAAGAGCAGGGTAGGGTCGCCCTTGGGAATCAGGGAGGCAGACGGCACGATCGTGTGACCACGCTCGGCGAAGAAGTCGAGAAACGATTGTCGTATTTTAGCGGTAGTCCAGCGCATAAGAAGATCAATTCTAATCGAGAGAGGGCTGCGAAAGAATAATTGGAACTTAGTTTAAAAAACCCGCGGCGTTAAGCGGTTATGCTGGTTGGCGCGGGATCGATTGCAGGCGGGCCGCCGTAGAGACGGCGGCAAACTGCGTACGCCGGCCATACGCATACGCCGAGCGCGATCGCCAAAATGAAATCGCTCTTGGCGACGCCGGCGGAGATCGCCAAACCGAAGGTTGCGGCCCAGGTAAGGATTGGCAGCATCGTGACTAGCGCGAGACCCACCGCGCCGCCGCCGATCGTGAACAGCCCGGTGCGATCGGGCATCAGTTTGCGCAGCCGCAACAGTGCGATCAGCTCGAGCACCAGCGCCGCCATGTAGAAGAAGACGTCGAGCACCACCAGCGCGACGAATCCGGCCGGCACCAGCAGCGTGAACACGATGCAGCAGAGCAGGATCGACTTGCCCGGCGTCGCGGTCGTCGACCAGAGCTGCGCAAGCGGGGGCGACAGGTAGCGCTCGCGCGCCAGCACGAATGGCAGGCGCGACACCCAGAGCATCGCGGCTTCGAACACCGCGAACGACATCACGGCGCCGCCAATCGCCAGCGCGCCGCCGAGCACGCGGCCGCCGACTTCAAAGCCGACGTGCGAGAACGAGCCCGTTCCCCAGTCCGCCGCAGTCGTGGCGCCGGAGACCGACACCGCCAGCGGCAGCACATAGCCCGCGACGATGACAGGCAGCGCGATCAATATCGCGCGCAGGTAATTGCGCCGGGGATTCTCGATTTCCGCCGACACGACGCTCAGGTTTTCCCATCCGCTGAAATTCCAGATGACCACCGTCAGTCCCGCTGCGAGTGCGGCCCACGGGTCGGCGCCAAACAGCGGCGGCGTCGGCATCGAGAAGTGGATGAGCCGCGGGATGCCGACGATTACCAGCACGGCGAACGGCGACACGAGCATCAGTGCGAGCACGACCGACGCCGTCCCGACCGGCCTGACGCCGAGAAGATTCAACCCGCCCGCCATCCACACCAGCGCGACGCCGATCGCGATCTGCGCCGCGGGGCCCAGCGGCAGGATGAACGAAAGGTAGCTCGCGAACAGCACCGGATAAATCGCCATGTCGACGGCCGTGTACAGGATTGTCAGGTACGCCTCGGCGAAACCGGCGAACGGCCCCAGCGCTTCCTTGACCCAGTAGTAGAAACCGCCTTCCACCGGCATGAGCGCCGTCAACTCCGCCGCCATCAGAGCCGTCGGCAGACTGAGCGTGAGCGGAACGACGATACACAGCAGGAGCGTCAGGCGCGGTCCCGCCATCCGCACCGCATCCTCGAGGCCATACGCGCCGCCGCTCACAACCAGGTACATCACGGATACCAGCGCAACGAGTCCCAGCTTGCGCGGCGTGTGCAGCGTCAGCGGCGCTGCCCTCGACGGGGCCGGCGAAGGCGTGCTTGGCGTGGGGATTTGCGGCAATTACGGGATGCTCCGGCTCCCCTCCCTAGCCGAGGCGATGCGCGGTGGCAAGCAGGTACTTTGATCGAAGGTGGGTTGCACAGTCGCTTCTGGTGGCGGATTTCTTATAATGTAGGAAGATACGCAAGCGCAGCGGCCGCCGGTGAAAGCGCGGGACCCCTGTGCATGGACAATCCAATAGCGAGCCCCAATTGAGAAGCTTTCCCGGGAATTTGTTTTAGCGATGATATGTTTCAGTACACGCGCGATGATCGCGCTTGGCGTCGCGTCGATCGCGTTTCTTGGCTGCGCACAATTGACGAGTGCGCGGCCCGAATACGTCCGCAGCGCCAGCGTCGGTGGCGATAATCCTTTCGGCGGCACGCCGGCAGTCGACGTACCTTCCGACGCACGCGCGATGAGCGCGTTCCTCAGGGCCGAGTTCGCCATGAATGACGGCGATCGCCAGGAGGCGCTCAAGGATTACGCGGATGCGGTCCAGGCCGATCCGAGCAACGCCGCGCTCAAGGTTCGCCTCGCCACGTTGTACGTGCGCGACGGCCGCCTGAAGGAAGCGCTCGAACAGGTAAACGCCGCGCTTGCGATCAATCCCGATTCGGCCGACGCACGCCTGCTCGGCGCGGGCATCAGCTCGGCGCTCGGCGACGATACCACTGCGGAAAAAGATTACCGCGAGGTGCTGCGCCTCAATCCGAAAAATCAGGAAGCCTATCTCTATCTCGGCACGCTGTACGCCAAGCGCGGCGATTATGGCGAAGCGAGCAAGACTTTCGATCAGCTGATCGCGCTCGACCCCAATTCATTCCTCGGCTACTACTACGCCGGCAAGGTGAAGGTCGCCGCCAAGGATTACCCGGCCGCCGAGAAATATTATCAGAAGGCGCTCGATCTCAATCCGCAGTCGGAGCTGGTGCTGCTTGATTTCGCGCTGCTGCGCGAGCGGCAGGAGCGTCCGCAGGATGCGCTGGTCTACTACAACAAGATCACGCAAATAAATCCGAACAACGAGCTGGTGCGAAAGCGCAAAGCGGAAATCCTGGCCGGCGAGAAGAAATACGATGAGGCGCTGGACGAGCTCAAACGCGCCGAGCAGGTCGAGACCAATCCCGCCGACACCCGCACCAAGATTGGCCTGCTCTACGTCGAGCAGGGAAATTTCGACGACGCCGCCACCGAGTTCAACCTCGTGCTCGGCGCCGAGCCGAACAACTACCGCGTCCACTATTATCTCGGCACGGTCTACACCGAGCTGTCCGAGAATGACAAGGCGATCAGCGAGTTCAACAAGATTCCCGGCGACAATGAGCATTACGTCGAGTCGCGCCTGCAGCTCGCCTACCTCTACGACAAGCAGAACAAGTACGACGAGGCGCTCGGCGCGCTGAAGGACGCGCTCGCCAAGAAGCCCGACGACCCGGAAATCATCGGCTTCATGGTCGGCGTCTACCAGGAAAAGAAGGACTACGCGACGGCGATCACGCTGGCGCGCAAGATGGTCGCGACCGACCCCAAGAATGACAAGTACCACTTCACGCTCGGCGCCGCGCTCGATCAAAACAAGCAGCGCGACGAGGGCATGGTCGAGATGAAGAAGGCGATCGAGCTGAATCCTGCCAACGCGCAGGCGCTGAACTACCTCGGCTACAGTTACGCCGAGCAGGGCACTAACCTGGTCGAGGCCGAAAAGCTGATCAAGCGCGCGCTCGATATCGAGCCCGAAGACGGATTTTACGTCGACAGCCTCGGCTGGGTTTATTATCAGAAGGGCGACTACAAGAAAGCGGTCGAGCAGTTGGAGAAAGCCGTCAACCTGACCGGCAGCGATCCCACCATCACCGAGCATCTGGGCGACGCCTATCGCAAGCTCGGCAAGGTCAAGGAAGCCAGCCACGAATACTCCGACGCGCTGCAGAAGTCGCAGGAGACGGACCAGGTCGCACGGCTCAAGGATAAGATTCAGGTTCTGCAGAATGCCGCCAGCGCGGGCCACTGAACCAGCTCGGCGTCGAAAAACATTTTGGCTCGCAGCGGTCGCATCGATGCTCCTGCTGGCGATGCTCGAAACGTCCGCCTGCTTCGCCGTCAAGACTCAGCCGGCACCGACGCCTCCGATACCAATTCCAAACTGGGACGAGTACAAGTTCCAGGTCCAGAAGATGGTGGACGCTCTGGTCGAGCGTGACCGCCGGCTCGCCACGCTGCAGACCTCGGCCGTCATGGAATACACCGCCGGCGATCAGCACTTGAAAGCCAGGGAGGATCTGGTCGTCAGGCGCCCCGGTGACCTGCGCGTCGAGGCGATGTCGCCGTTCGGCGTTGCGCTATTGCTCGCGGCACAAGGCCCCGACCTCGCTATTTTCGAGCCGGGGCAGAATCGCTTCATGCGCGGGCAGGCGAACGCCGACACGCTCTACCGCTACGTGCGAATCCCGATGGCGCCGACTGACGCCGTCGGCCTGCTGATGGGACTCGCGCCGCCCGCGTTTTCGATCGGCGGCAACGTCGACTCGGTCTCGCAAGACGGTGCGATGGCGGTCGCGACCTACGGCAACGCCACGGCGGGCACTCGCCAGCTGGGATTTTCGAGCGGCAATCTCGCGATGGTGCGGGAGACGGCGAACACCGGCCAGGTCAACTACGAGGTGCGATACAGCGACTATCGTGATATCGGCGGAATGATGTTCCCCTACGTCGTCGACGCGACTTTTCCCGCGGCCGGCAGCCACGTCACGTTTCGTTATCTCCGCCCGATCGTCAACGGCGTCGTGCCCGATTCGACGTTTGTGCTGACGCCGGCTCCAGGAGCGACCATGATGAACATTAGTCTGGACCTTGATGATGACCGCGCGGTTTCAAATGAAAGTTGAACGCCTGCGCCACCGGATTTTGACCTGCGCGATTGCGCTCTCGGCGCTCGCGATTTTTTGCGGATGCCACGTGAACCGGCCGGGCGCCGATCACGAAAAAAATCAGATTCTCTACAGCGCGGTAGCCAGCGATCCGCGCACCTTTAATCCGATCCTGGTCACCGATTCGACCTCCGGCGAGCTCACCGGCGATCTGTTCGACAGCCTGCTGCGGATAAATCCCGTCACGACGCTGCCGGAGGCGGGATTGGCCGAGAAATGGGAGATCGCCCCCGACAACAAGGCGATTACGTTTCACCTGCGGCACGACGTGAAATGGTTCGACGGCCAGCCCTTTACCGCCCACGACGTGCTGTTCACGCTCGACGTTATCTACGATCCCAAAGTGCCCAACAGCATCCGGCCCGCTATAACAATCGACCACCAGCGCATCACCGCCGAGGCGCCCGACGACTACACCGTCATCATGCATCTGCCGAAGCCGTTCGCGCCGTTGCTTTATTCGCTCGGCATCCAGGTAATTCCCGCGCACATCCTGGAGCCCGTGTGGAAGGCGGGGAATTTTAACCACACCTGGGGCATCGACACGCCTCCGGAAAAGATCGTCGGCAACGGCGCGTACAAGATGACGCGTTACGCGCAGAGCCAGGCCGCCAATTACGATCGCTACGACGACTATTGGATGAAGGATGAGAACGGTGCCCAGTTGCCGCGCCTGCACGGCCGGACGGTGACAATCGTGCAGGATCAGAACGCCGAGTACCTGCGCTACCTGTCGGGGCAGATCGATGTTTACGGTCCGCGGACCGAGGAAGTGTACCCGCTCCAGCAGAAGCAGAAAGACCACGAACTCGACATTCAGATTCAGCAGATGGGCATCGACACGGGCTCGCTGTTTTTCAGCTTCAATCGCAACCCGCGCCACTTCGTCAAGAATGGCGTCACCAATCCGAAACTCAACTGGTTCACCGATCTGAAATTTCTGCAGGCGATGGCACACACGATCGACAAGAAATCGATGATCGATCTAGTCTTTCACCAGCTGGCAGAGCCGGCGGTCTCGGACATCTCGCCCGAGAACAAAATCTTTCACAATCCGAATCTCAAGGATTACGCGTATGATCCAAAACTCGCGGCCGACATGCTCGAGGCGGCCGGCTATCACCTCGTAAAACCGGGCGTGCGCAACGATCCAAACGGCAATCGCCTCGAATTCGATCTCACCACCAACACCGGCTCGCCCGAGCGCAACGAGATGTGCACCATCTTCAAGCAGGACGTCGAAAGTCTCGGCATCAAGGTGAATTACCGGCCGCTCGAGTTCACCACGCTGGTCGACAAGCTCGATTCGTCGTTCGACTGGGACTGCGTGCTGATTGGATTCACCGGCGGCATCGAGCCGAACGACGGCCAGAACTTCTATCGCTCGTCGGGCAACCTGCACATCTGGAATCCAAATCAGCCCACTCCCGCGACGCCATGGGAAGCCGAGATAGACACGCTCCTCGACCAGGGTGCATCCGAGATGGATATCAGCAAGCGTCCGCCGTACTACTGGAAGATTCAGCAAATCCTGCACGACCAGTTGCCGATACTCGAAACGGTGCGCCAGCAACGGTACGCGTCGTGGAAAAATTCGCTGATAAACTATCAGCCCAAGGTCTGGGGCCTGTACAAGCCGGAGTGGATCGAATTCAAAGCCGACTGAACATCCCGCGCGTGACGCACGTCGAAATATCAGGCCGATGACACGATGACCCGCTTTCTGATCCGTCGCCTGCTCAACATGATCCCGCTCATGCTCGGGATCACTTTCATTTCGTTCATCGCGATGTCGCTCGTGCCCGGCGACTTCGTCTCCAACCTCAAGCTCAACCCGACCATCACGCCCGAGGTCATCCATCAGCTCGAGCAGCAGTTCGGCCTCGATCAGCCGCTGATGGTCCGCTACTTCAAGTGGCTGTGGGGCGTGCTGCATCTCAACTTCGGCTACTCGCTCCAGTACCGCGTGAGCGTCACCGGGCTCATCGCGTCGCGCGCCTTCAACACGATCATCCTGGCGGCGAGCAGCATGATTCTGTCGTGGCTGATCGCGATTCCGATCGGCATCATCGTCGCGGTGAATCAAAACTCGATCTGGGATCGCTTCCTCTCGTTCATGGCGTTCTTCGGCATGTCGGTGCCGAGCTTTTTTCTTGCCTTCCTCATGATGTACGTCGCGCTGAAGACCGGATGGTTCCCGATTGGCGGCACCTACTCGCCCGATTACGCGCTGCTCGATCCGATGAGCCAGGTAGCCGATCGCATCCAGCACCTCATCCTGCCCGTGTTCGTGCTCGGCATCTCCGGCACCGCCGGCCTGATGCGCCTGATGCGATCGCAAATTCTCGAAATCAAAAATTCCGAATTCGTCCGCACCGCGCGCGCCAAGGGTCTCTCCGAACGCGTCGTCATCTACAAGCACGTGCTGCGCAACGCGCTGAACCCATTCGTCACGATGGCGGGATATTCGCTCGGCGATCTGCTCGGCGGCGCCGCGCTGGTCGAAGCCGTCATGAACCTCCAGGGCCTCGGCCTGCTGATGCTCGACGCGGTGCGCTCGCTCGACATCTACCTGGTCATGGGCTCGGTGCTGATGGGCACGATTCTGCTGCTGGTCGGCAACCTGCTCGCCGATATCGCGCTAGTCGCCGTCGATCCGCGCGTCGATTTTTCATCGGTGGCGGCCGAATGAAATGAACGTCGACGCGGCCATGCCCGCAAATCTCCAGCGCGCCGCGCTGACCGAGCGAACCACGTCAAGCGTCGCCCGCGAATGGCGGCTCGCATCGCGCACGGTCCGCTTCTCCGCGATCTGCCTCGTGATCTTTTACCTTCTCGCCGCCGCGTCGCCGTTCTTCGCCAGCTACGACCCCGCGTATCAGAACCGCGAGATGCCGGATTGCCCACCGATGGCGCTGCGGATGCGCGCGCCCTCCGAATGGTCGCGCGGAATTTTCTACAGCTATCCGACGACCATGCAGGACAAGAGCGCGCGGACCTACGTCGACGACCGCACCCGCCAGCTCGACATCCACCTCTTCTCGCACGGCCACCTCTTCACCACCGACAGCGAGCGCGAGCCCTACTTCATGCTCGGCAGCGACGGCCTCGGCCGCGACCTTTACTCGCGCATCGTGTACGGCTCGCGCGTCAGCATGTGCGTCGGCCTGATCGGCGTGCTGATCAGCTTTTCGCTCGGCATCACGATTGGCGCGCTCTCCGGCTACATCGGCGGGACGGTGGATTTCCTGATCATGCGATGGTCCGAGATCGAAATGTCGCTGCCGTCGTTTTATTTCCTGCTGGCGCTGGCAGCGGTGATTCCCTCCGGCCTGAGCACGGTCGCGACGTTTTTCATGATCGTCGCGATCATGAGCTTCATCAGTTGGGCCGGTTTCGCGCGAATCATCCGCGGGATGGCCGCGTCGGTGCGCTCACGTCCATACGTCGAGGCGGCTCGCGCGCTGGGCGCCTCGCGATGGCGCATCATCACCCGCCACATCATTCCGTCCGTGATGGGCTATGCGATCGTCGCCGCCACGCTCTCGATTCCCGGCTTCATCCTCGGCGAAAGCGCGCTCTCGCTCCTCGGCCTCGGCATCCAGGAACCAGCAGCCAGCTGGGGCAATCTGCTGGCCCAGGCGCAGGACGTGCAAAACCTCGCGCGCTACCCCTGGATCCTAATCCCCGGCATCTTCATCTTCCTCGCCGTGATGTCCTTCAACTTTCTCGGCGACCACCTCCGCGACCGCCTCGACCCCTCGACTGCCGGATGATTATCTCCGCGAGCGGCTAATCTCGACGCCCTGCAGGGGAGCCGCGGCGAGCAGCGCTTTGAGACCCTTTGCTCCGCCAAACAACCGCCGGTATTCCTCGAGGGGAATAAGCACGGCGACCCTCTTGCCGTGTCGCGTCACGGTTTGCGCTCCTTCCCTGCGCGCTCGCTCGATCATCTCGCTGAAGCGCGCCTTTGCCTGTTGAATTTGCCATTCCATATTTTCAGTCTAGTCGGACTAGTCACAAATACGAGCCACCCATTCCTACCCTCAATACCCTCCAGACGAGGACGAAGTCCCGCATCTTCTCTTTCCGATCACTGGGTGCAGGGGTCACCCCTGCCGCGGGTGCGGGGCGCGCAGCCCCGCATTCGATTCCGCTCTTCTGCGCGCGCCCGCCTTCGCGGTCGCGCTCGCGCGATGCTACGCTGAGGCTCACGTGAAGCCGCTGCTCGAAGTCAAAGCGCTAAGCACCTCGTTCTTCACCGAGGCGGGAGAGGTGCGCGCGGTCGACGGCGTGAGTTTTTCGGTCGAGCCGGGCAAGCTGCTCGGCATTGTCGGTGAGTCGGGATCGGGCAAGTCTGCCTGCATGCTCTCGATCATGCGGCTGCTGCCCGAGTCGGCGCGCATCGTCAGCGGCGAAATAATTTTCGAGGATCAGGATCTGCTGAAGCTGAGCGAGCCCGAGATGCGCCACGTACGCGGCGCGCGCATCGCGATGATCTTCCAGGAGCCGATGACCTCGCTCAACCCGGTCTTCACCATCGGCAGCCAGATTGGCGAGGCCGTCCGCCTGCATCAGCAGACCAATCGCGCCGAGACTCGCAACCGCACCATCGAGGCGCTCCGGATGGTCGGGATTGCCGACCCCGAGCATCGCATCGACGACTATCCGCATCAGCTATCCGGCGGGATGCGCCAGCGGGTGATGATCGCGATGGCGCTGTCGTGCAACCCGCGCCTGCTAATCGCCGACGAGCCGACCACCGCGCTCGACGTCACCATCCAGGCGCAGATTCTCGATCTGATCCGCGAGCTGCAGGTCCGCCTCGGCCTCGCCGTAATCCTCGTCACGCACGATCTCGGAATCGTCTCCGAGTACGCCGACGACGTGACGATCCTCTACGCGGCGCGCGTAATGGAGCAGGCGCCGACCGCGGAGCTGTTCCGAAATCCGCTCAACCCGTACACGCGCGGCCTGCTCGAATCGATTCCCGGCATCGACGGCAACCGTCACCATCGCCTGCAGGCGATTCCGGGCTCGATTCCGAGCGCACTCAATCCGCCGGCCGGATGCAGATTTCATCCGCGATGCGCCCGCGCCATTCCTAAATGCTCCGACGCCGAGCCGCCGCTCGAAAACAAGGGCCCGAACCACTATGTCGCCTGCATCCGCGCCTAATCCCGCAACTCCGAACGGCAACACGCCAGCGACCGCTCCTGGAGCGGCCTTGGTGCGTGTCGAGCATCTCAGCAAGGAATTTCCCGCCGGATCGACCGGCATCATTGGAGGAAAGACGCTCTCGATAAAGGCGGTGGCCGGCATCAATCTTGAGATTCAGCCGGGCGAAACGCTGGGATTGGTGGGAGAGTCCGGCTCGGGCAAATCGACGCTTGGACGATTGATTCTGAAGCTGCTCGAGCCGACCGAAGGCGCCGTATATTTCGATGGCCGCGATCTCTCGACGCTCGGCCGCGCCGAACTTCGCATGCTGCGCCAGCAGATGCAGCTCGTCTTCCAGGACCCGTACGCGTCGTTGAATCCGCGGATGCGCGTGCGCTCGATCGTCGGCGAAGGAATCGAGATTCACAAGCTGGCGCGCGGCGCGGAAAAGGAGCGGCGCATCGCCGAGCTGCTCGCGATGGTCGGGATGAGCGCGGACGCGATGGATCGGCTGCCGCACGAATTCTCCGGCGGGCAGCGCCAGCGAATCGGAATCGCGCGCGCGCTGGCGGTGAACCCGCGCTTCCTGGTGCTCGACGAGCCGGTGTCGGCGCTCGACGTTTCGATCCAGGCGCAGATCATCAACCTGCTGCAGGACCTGCAGGAGAAGCTGAAACTCACTTACCTGTTCATCGCGCACGACTTGCGCGTGGTCGAGCACATCAGCAATCGCGTCGCGATCATGTACCTCGGCAAGATTGTCGAGTTCGCTTCGCGCGACGAGATCTACCTCAACCCGCGCCATCCCTATACGCGTGCGCTGCTCTCGGCCATTCCGACTATCGACACGGCGAACAAGCCCGAGCGCATCAAGCTGCCCGGCGAAATGCCGAGCCCGATGCATCCGCCACCCGGGTGCGCCTTCCATCCGAGGTGTCCTTATGCGAAAGATGTTTGCAGGGACGTCGAACCAAAATTAGAAATTGGACGGGGCGGCCACGCCGTTGCGTGTCACGTTTTCCCGGCACCGTAGTGTATGGAATCAAATTCTATCCCGCAGGATGCAGGCGTTGCGTGGGCGGAGTCGCGCACACGCGTTGCGGTCGGCCGCAACATCAACGTCTCGGGCAAACTGATATTTCACGAGCCCGTCAGAATCGAGGGCCGCTTCAAGGGCGAGGTTCGCTCGGTCGAGCTGGTCGTCGTCGGTGAAGACGGAATGATCGAGGGCAAGGTCTACGCGCCGCGACTGCTCATCATGGGCGAGTTGCGCGGCGACCTGGTCGGATGCGATCGCGTCGTGCTGGGGCCGCGCGCGAAGGTCTTCGGCAATATCGACACGCGCAGCTTGACAGTGGCGGAAGGCGCGTACTTCGAAGGCAATGTCCACATGACGGGCGTCGTCGCCGACAAGGCCGCTGCCTCCGGCGACAGATGATCGCCTGAGTCGCGACGCTCAGGTCGCGACGTCGAGACGCGCCGCTTTGCCCGACAGATCGCGCAGGTAATACAGCCGCGCGCGGCGCACGCGATTTCGCGTCAGCACCTGCAGCTTGTCGATTCGCGGCGAATGCATCGGGAAGATTCGCTCGACGCCGACGCCGTACGAAACCTTGCGCACGGTAAACGTCGCGCGATTGGCGCCGCGGTTCATTTTGATCACGATGCCTTCGAAGGACTGGATGCGCTCCTTCTCGCCTTCGACGACTTTGACGTGAACGCGAACCGAGTCGCCGACACGGAATTCAGGCAGGTCCTTGCGCAGGCCCCGCTCTTCGAGCTTCTGGATAACGGTATTCATGGGAGAAAAGACCTCGAGTCGAGCCAATTAACCTACCCAAATGCGCGCGCCCACTCAATGGGTACGGCGTTGTGGTAGAGTCGGGCCCGCATGAAGCCCCGCTATGCGGCCGTGCTCGCGCTTTTGGGCTGGTATCTGGCGTTCTCGTCGGTCCCCGGTTCGCGAGCCGCCGCGCGATCCGAGTGCGACTCCGACCCCGAAAATCCGTGTTGCACAGCCAGCGTACGGGTCCAGCAGGTGCGCGACCGAAATCTGAAAAAGCTGCTGGCTATCCCCGGCGTCGCTGCCGTGGGGTTCGGAATTCCTCTCTCGAAAATGAAGAGCCCATCTGCCGAGCGTGCAGCGCTGGCGGCTTGTGAAATTTGGATTCAAGTTTGGATTTCGGACCCCAAGAAACTTGACGCCGTGAAACGCGCCGCGCCTCAGTCAATCGAGGGTGTCCCAGTCGAAGTGTCACTGCCCTTGAAGGGCGGACAGCTGCTGGGACATCAGCAAAATTAGGCGGCGCTACCAATCCAATGCGCGAAAGGATCGCCGAAATAATCAAGGCAATCGAGCCGCTCGACGAGCTCGAGCGGACGCATCGCGACTCGACGCTCGAATGGATTCGTTCAGGTGCGCCTATCTTCAGGACCGCGAAGCCCGACGTTCCGCCGAAGCACCTGGTGAGTTACTTCGCTCTCATCGATCAACAGTGCGGAAAATTGTTGCTGGTCGATCACAAGCTCGCGGGCTTATGGCTGCCGAGCGGCGGCCACGTCGAGCCCGACGAAGACCCGAAGGCGACGGTCGTCAGAGAATTGGCGGAGGAGCTGAACCTCGCGGCGGAATTCGTGCGCGACGGCCCGCTGTTCATCACGGTGACGCGAACGGTCGGCGCCGACGGCGGGCATACCGATGTGTCGCTCTGGTATTTGCTCCGCGGCGACAGTTCGCGCGCGATCGAATTCGATCGCGGCGAGTTTCATCGGCGTGCGATGGTTCGAGCTTCGACGAAATTCCGTTCGAGCGCTCCGACCCGCACCTGCGCCGCTTCGTCGAGAAGATGCGCACGGTCACTTGCCGCGGAGGCGGTCTAAAATAATTCCGGCGGCGGATCGCACTGACAAATGATTGTAGTCGCCCGGTCCGAGGATCGGCGCGAGCACGATGTCGGCGCGTTCGGCCACCTCCGGCGACATTCCGAATCCGGTTCCGAGCAGGATCATCATCGGCGGCGCGTCTGGCGCCTCCAGCCGACGGCGCAAATCGGCATAGCTGGTGCCGCCTTCGGTGCGCGCGGAGGTGTGCACGATGAGCGGGCGTGCGCCGGAAATTCGCGATGCCTCTGCAATCGCGTCGTCGAGTTCCGCGACGATCTGCACGCGCTCGAGCGCCTCGCGCCTGCGCGAATCGTGGGCGCGGCCGAAGTCGAAGCGCCAGTGATCGATCACGCTGGCCGCGAATTTCCGCTGCTCGGGAATCGGATGCACGATGAACACGCCGCGCACCTCGTAGGTTCGCGACGCGCGCGCAATGTCGTGGAGGTCGAGGCTGGTGATCGCCGAGGTAACGGTCTCGTTGTTTCGATTGATGACCGGATGATGAATCAGCGCTACGAAAAGGTCTGTCACATTCAGAATCGCAGGTTCAGAACTTGCGCCGCTCGAGCAGGTCGGGACGCCGCCGCGCCGTGCGCCGTTTCGATTCGGCCTCGCGCCACGCGCGAATCTTGGCGTGGTCGCCGCTGAGCAGGATTTCCGGCACCGTCATGCCGCGAAATTCCTCGGGCCGCGTGTACTGCGGGTACTCGAGCAAGCCGGCTGCGAACGATTCCTCCTCGAGCGATTCTGGATTGCCGAGCACGCCGGGTAGCATCCTGCCGACGGCTTCGATCACCGCCATCGCGGGGATTTCGCCGCCGCTCAGCACGTAGTCGCCGATCGAAATTTCCTGGTCGACCAGCGAGCGCACGCGCTCATCGATTCCTTCGTAGCGTCCGGCGACGATCATCAGGCCGGGCGCGCGCTTGGCGAGGTCGCGCGCCATCGAGTTGTCGAACACTTCGCCCTGCGGCGTCATCAGGATGCGCCACAGTCCCGGCCGCGCCGCATCTACCGCGTCGATCGCCGCGGCGATCGGCTCCGGCCGCATCACCATCCCGCTGCCGCCGCCGTACGGCGCGTCATCGACTTGCCGGTAGTTGCCGAGGCCGTGCTCGCGCAGCGGATGCGCCTTGATCGCGATTAATCCCTGCTCGATAGCGCGTCCGATCATGCCGCCGCGAAACGGCGACTCGAACATCTCGGGGAACAGTGTGATTACGTGAAAGTCCATCGCGGGTTGATTCAAATCTAACCGGGCAGGTCGCCCGTAGCCAGCCAGTCAGTCGAGGAGGCCGGGAATCGGATCGATAGTGACGCGACGCCCCGGCAAATCCATCGCCTTGACGACGTCTTCGATCACCGGCACCAGCACTTCGCGCTCGCCGTCGCGCACTACCCAGATATCTTGCGCGCCATTCGAGAACACTTCTTCGATCTTGCCGAGGCGGCTGCCGTCAGTGAGAAATACTTCGCAGCCGATCGCCTCGTAATAGTAAAACTCGCCCGGCTTCGCGGGCGGGACGTCTTCCGCCGCGAGCATCACGACCGCGCCCTTGAGCGACTCGGCCGTGTCCACGTCGGCGACGCCTTCGAGCGTCATTCGCCGCGTCGTCGCGTTGAGCGGCGTCATCGCGATGATGCGAAACTCGCGTGACGCGCCGTCGCGTTCGAGGAACACGCGCTTGATCTTTTCGATTGTGTCGGAGTCGGGATTGTCGGGACGGAATCTTAGCGCGCCCTTGAGCCCGTGGGCGCCGGTTATGTGGCCGACGCGGAGCATCGATGCCGTAGTGTGACTGGAATCATCGCGCGAGTGGCGGGCGCGCGATCACTTGTCCTCGACGATTTCGAGAACAACCTTGCGATTGGTGCGCGAGGCGACGGCGTTCAGAATCGTGCGGATCGACTTCGCCGTCCGCCCCTGCTTGCCGATCACGCGCCCCAAATCCTCTTTCGCCACGCGCAGTTCAAGCACAGAGGCGGTATCACCCTGCGTCTCCTTCACGTCCACTTCGTCAGGGTTGTTTACCAGTTGTTGGGCGAGGAACTGAACGAGCTCCTTCATAGGATGGCTCCGTTGCAGCGGGTCGCATCAGGCGGAGACCGTTGCTGTTTCGGCCCGTTTAATTAGTTTTCTTACCGTGTCGCTCGGCTTGGCGCCAGCTTTGAGCCATTGCTCCGCCAACTCCTTCTTGATGGTGACGCGCGGCGGATCGAAAGCCGGATCGTACGTCCCGACCTGGGCGACGAAGCGACCGTCGCGCGGCGAACGCGAGTCTGCCACCACGATGCGGTAAAAGGGTTTCTTTTTTGCGCCATGCCGGCGCAATCGGATTACCAGTGCCATTCAATTCTCCTGTTACTATTCTAGCTCCCGAGCCCCAGTCCGCGCATCATCATTTTTCCCGCGCCCATGCGCGTGATTTTCTTCATCATTTTGCGCGTCTGTTCGAACTGTTTCAGAAATCGATTTACGTCCTGCACTGAGGTGCCGCTGCCGCCTGCTATTCGCGCGCGCCGGCGCCCGTTGATAATCAGATGATTGCCGCGCTCCTGCAGCGTCATCGAGTTGATGATCGCCTGGATGCGCTCCAGCTCGCGCTTCGCCTCTTCGGAATCCGCCGCACCTGCCACTTTCTTGAGCCCCGGAATCATGCCCATCAGGTCGCCCAGCGATCCCATCTTCTTGATCGCTTTGATCTGCTCGGCGAAGTCCGTGATCGTGAACTCGTTCTTCTTGAACTTGCGCTCGAGCTCCTTGGCCTTGGTCTGATCGTAATTCTGCTGCGCCTTTTCGATCAGCGTCAGCACATCGCCCATCCCGAGAATGCGCGACGTCAGACGGTCAGGATAGAAAATCTCGAATGCGTCGAGTTTCTCGCCGGTGGCCGCAAACAGAATCGGCGCGCCGGTTATGGTCCGCACCGAAAGCGCCGCGCCGCCGCGCGCGTCGGAATCCAGCTTGGTCAGGATGACGCCGGAAATTCCGAGCTTCTCGTGGAATCCCGCCGCGACGTTCGCCGCTTCCTGGCCCGTCATCGCGTCGGCGACGAATATGATGTGATGCGGATTGAGCGCGGCTTTCAGGCGCGCCAGCTCGTCCATCAGCTCTTCGTCGATTTGCAGACGGCCGGCGGTGTCGATCAGTATCGCGTCGTTCCCACCGGTCTCGGCACGCGCCATCGCGCGCGAAGCGATCTCGATCGGATCCTGCTTCTCGTTGCTGTCGAGGACGGGGATTTGCGCCTGCGCGCCGAGCACGCGCAACTGTTCCATCGCGGCCGGCCGATAAACGTCAGTCGACGCGAGTATCGGATGGCGCTTCTTTTCCGACTTGAGCCATAGCGCGAGTTTGGCGATCGAAGTCGTTTTGCCCGAGCCCTGCAGGCCGACCACCATAATTTTGACGGGCGGCTTGACCTTGAGATCGAGCTCACGCGCCGTACCGCCCATCGCGTTCTGCAGCTCGGTCGCGACGAACTTGATCAGATGCTGCTCGGGGGTCAGCGAGCGGAGAACTTCAGCGCCGAGCGCCTTGGTTTTGACGTGCTCGATGAAATCGCGAACGACCTTGATATTGACGTCGGCTTCGAGCAGCGCAAGGCGGACCTCGCGCAGCGCGTCCTCGATATTGCGCTCGGTGATGCGGCCCTGGCCCTTGAGTTTTTTGAAGACCCCTTCGAGGCGGTCGCTGAGCGTGTCAAACATGGATAAAAACTCAGTTATTGCAGGTCGAGGTAAGTGGCTCCGGCTCAGCCGGTTCGTATTCGTAATATAGCAAACCGCCAAGCGTAGGGCACATCCCGGCGCCTGTCAATGCATCGCCTGACTGGCTCCAGCAATGGGTATACGATCAAGGTATGACAACAACGAACATAGAGCGCGCCGACGATATTCTGGTTTGTCCAAAATGCGGCGCAAAAGCGATGGTAATTTACGTCGAGGAAAATGAAGTTCAATCGGTAAAATGTGCAAAGTGCCACGACCTCGTCGCGTACACGGAGAATCTGATCAGAATTCTCGACACGCCACGAAGCGCTAAGGTGGAATCATAGTTTTGCGCGGGGCCTCGACGACCCCGCGCGCTTTCAGCGTTTTACGATCCCCAGATATCCTTCCACCACGGCTTCGGCTGTGACTCCGGCGGCAGCCCGGCCTTCTTGATCACGTCCTCCAGGTTCCATCCCGTCAGATCGGCGAGCGTCTCCGCTTCGTGCGCTCTGCGCTTGTTCAGATCATCGAAATAGTTTTTGGCCGCCTCGCATGCGCTGGGCGATCCGTCCCACGCACGATGCATCACGTAGCGCGCCTGGAAGTTTTCCTGATCCTGCGTCTCCTGGAAGATCAGGTCCTCGGGAAATGTCTCCGCGCTGTAGCGGACGTGCAGCCGCGTGAGCGTCACCGGCATCGCACCGCCCATCGGTTGATACGGCATGAACCCGCCGGGACGGAATCGAGGCGTGCCGCCGTTCTCGTCGTCGAGCCAGAACACTCCGAGGCTCTTCAATTCGTCGCGCGACAGCGGCGGCCCCGCGCACGGATCGCACCATCCCATGTTCCACACATACTCGGTGAACACGGCGCGCATGTCGTTGCGCTTGACCTGCTCGTCGAACATCGCCTTGTAGAAGTCGCCGAAGTTGTCGCGCACGTACTCTGGGATATCCATGCCGGTCGGCAATTTCACCGTGCGATAGTTGGTGGTCTCGACGCGGCCGTTTTCGGTAAGCATGTAAACGACGAGGTCCTGCGGCCCCTGCGAATTAATCATGCCGAGCCGAATCGGCAGCATGAACTTCGGCGATTCGAAAGCGAACTGCAGCGGCCGCAGATACTGAAGCCCCGTGCGCTGATGTTCGGCCAGATTCACCTTGGCGACAAAGAACTTCATATCGCTGCGGATGTACGGCTCGAGTGCGCGATCCGCGCCGACCGGAATCTTGTAGCCGTTGAGCTGCAGCCAGGTCTGCAGGCCAAGCGATTCCTTGGCCGACAAAATCACGATGTCGTATTCGCCGACGGTATATTCCGCTTCGATCTTGACCCCGAGCGCATCAGCTTCCGCCTTCGACTCCGCAGCGGGGACCGCGTTCATCATCATCCCGGCGGCTGCTCCCACAGCCCTTCCCATCATCAACTGGCACGGGTCCGGATCGTAATACTCGACCAGCCGCGGAGAGCTGTACGCGTCGATCTTCTGGAACAATTCACGGTCGCCGATATGCACCTGCCCCTTCTGCAGCACGACCGGCACCGGCACCACCAGCGCGAACTCCGACGGCTCGCCCTGGTAGTCGTTCATCAGGCTGATGACGGTCTTGTCGTCGTGATGCGCGATCACGACTTGCGACGCGTGATTGACCAGCGGCTCGTCAGCCTTGCCGACGTAGAAGCCGCAGAACGCGCGCGCGTCACGCGGCCCGCCGAGAATCAGCAGCCGCCAGCATCACCGAAGACGAGAATCGGGATTCGTTGAGAGAACATGGCCACCTCCATTTTGGGTCCATTCGAATTTGCGCGCGGGCCAAATCGCGTCCCACAGCGGAACGCACGGCGCCGCGATAAACAAAGCCCAGATGAGTCCGTTGGTGTGGTAGAGCCGGAATCTGCCACGCGTACGCGAGCGCGGCGACGAGTGCGGCATGCGCGATCCGTCCGCGCCGGTCGTTGGGCCCGGTCATCGGATCGGAAATCATGAAGAACGCAAACAGCAGCAGCGCGCCGCTCTCGAGCTGATGCGTCCACACGGCCCAGCGCTGGCCGAGGTATTCGATCCGCGTCGCGAGCGCGCCGAGATAGAAGGCGAGAAACGTCCAGCTGATGTCTCCGCGCCGCGCGCGATTCGTCACCAGCATGCCGAGCATCAGCACCCATCCTGCGATCGCGAAATCCTGACCCCACTGCCCCGGCGATACCCAGGTGCCGGGAAGAAAGACGATCGCGAAGATGACGCCGAAGGTCGCGGGATTGAACAGATGCTTGTCGCGAAATCGGAAAAGCGACTTCGAGGAAATAGCTGCAGCGGCCGCAATCGGATGCGCGAGCAGGTTATCTGCCCGCAGCAGCAGCGACAGGCTGAGGCAGGTGATGATGGCGCTGCGCACTGAGCGCGGCTTCGACGGGGTCAGCGTCCAGCACGCGGTCTGCATCAGCAGGCCGGCGGCAAAGGTCAGCACAACTTGCGCAGGGCGGATGGAGAAATCGCGGAAGTACGCGCCCGCGGCGAGCAGGATGCCGAGAGAGAAAATCTGGAAGAGGCGCGGATCGGCAAATGAGCCGGTCAATCGCTTGAGCTTCGAGCTGAATGCGTCCATCGAGTCGTCCTCTCGACTCTTTGAACGCGCCACCCCGATTTTCTTGCAGGATTTTTCAGAAATTGCCCCCGCCTGAAGTAATCGGCGAGGGACCGGACGCGCTACTTCCTGCGCTTCGGCGGCGGGTTGTACAGGTGCAGGAAGGAAAATGCGGCGATCGTCAGTGCGTGCATGACTTTGCCCGACGCGATCAGGCCGCGGATTTCGCGCATCGGCACCATCACGACTTCGGTCTCTTCGTCGCCGAGCGACACGACCCTCTCGACTTGTCGCACATTCTCGGCGAGGAACGAGAAACAGATGTTGCCCTGGATTGCGGGATTCGGATGCACCTTGCCCAGCTCCACGATCGCGTCGGAGTCGAAGCCCGTCTCCTCGATCATCTCGCGCCGCGCCGCATGCATCGGCGACGGATCTTCGGCGTCGACCATGCCGCCGGGCACCTCGAGCGTGAATTCAGAGATGCCGTGACGCCATTGGCGAATCATCACGACGTCGCCGTTTTTGGCGAGCGGAATGATATTCACCCAGTTGGGCGCGTCGAGAATGAAGAAGTCGCGCTCGCCGCGACGCGCATGCGTCGAGCGCCGCCGGTGCAAATCGAAAATCGGCGTGTGATACGCGACGTCGCTACCGAGCGTCTTCCACTTCCGCGGCTTCATTGAAAATTTGTCGACGCGCGCCGCCGCGAATCTCATCTTTGCTCGAACTCGGCTTCGACGTCGTGGCCGTAGAGCCACGCGTTCTGCGGCAGCGGGGCGGTCGTGGCCGAGGACAGGCTGGCGTCGCGCTTTTGTTGATCGGCGCCGTCGGGGAGATGGTACATGATGCCGTTTCGGCGCGAGCCCTCCTGACAGCGCGACGTTCGTGGCTTGCGCGTGTGCTCGTACCTGAGCAGCGCCGGCTCCACCTCGCGCGCATCTGCATGCTCGAGACATTTCGCCAGCACCGCAGCGTCTTCGATCGACTGCACCGCGCCTTGCGCCATGTACGGGAGCATCGGATGCGCCGCATCGCCCATCAGCGTGACGCGCCCAACGGTCCATCGCGCAAGCTCGTCGCGGTCGTAAAGCGCCCAGCGATTGGTCGTCTCAACCGAGCCGATGATCGCGCGGACCTGCGGATGCCATCCTTCGAACTCCGCGAGCGCATCGGCGACCTCGCCTTTGGCGGTCCACGACTCGACGCGCCATTCGCCGGGAGTGACCGCGACCCAGTTGTGATAACGCGCACCCGCGCCAACATAGTAGTGAACGAAGTGATGCCCCGGTCCCCACCAGGCAATGGCGGCGACCTCGACTCCCAGCTGCTCGATGCGATCCGCGGGAACCAAACCGCGATAGGCCACGTGCCCGGAAAATCGCGGCGACTCCGGCCCCATGATGACTTTGCGCACCGTCGAGTGAATACCGTCGGCGCCAACGACCACGTCGGCATCGGCGGTCACGCCGTTATGAAATTGCACTTCGACGCGGTCGCCGTGCTGGGTCAGTCCGACGCATCGATGGTCGAGATGAAGCACGCCGGCGGGAAGCGCGGCGCGCAGAAGGTCGAGCAGATCGGCGCGATGGAAGTGATAGTAGGGCGCGCCGAAGTTGCGTTCACAGGCGTCGGCCAGCGGCTGTCGCGCGAGCTCGCGCCCGTCGTCCCATCGGCGGAAGACGACGGCGTGCGGCCGCACTCCGAGGCGGCGCATCGGCTCCTCGAGTCCGAGCCGGCGCAGAATTCGCGACGCGTTGGGGCTTATCTGGATGCCGGCCCCGACCTCGCGCAATTCCGTGGCCTGCTCGAATACCTGGACGTCGAGGCCGGCGCGTCGAAGCGTCAGCGCCGCTGCGAGGCCGCCGATCCCTGCTCCGATCACTATTATTCGCACGAGCTTGCTCGCCGCCTCAGAAGAGGCGCGCGTATTCGATCGCGGGGCATCGATCCATCACGACTGTCAGGCCGGCTTGCTGGGCGCGGCGCGCTGCGTCGAGGTGGATTACTCCAAGTTGGCACCAGAGGATGCGCGCACCTTTGGCGATGGCCTCCTCGACGATTTGCGGCACGAACTCCGAGCGCCTGAACACGTCGACCATCTGGACAGGCTCGGGAATCGATGCGAGGTCCGGGTAGCACTTCTCGCCGAGAGCACTGCGGAGCGCGTCGGCCTCGAGCTGAGGATTTACCGGAATCACCTTGAAGCCGTGGCTCTTGAGCAACTTTGCGATTCGGAGCGAGTCGCGCGCCGGATTGTCGGAGCATCCGACGACCGCGACCGTGGTCGGCCGCGCCAGGATCTCGCGAATCTCTGCGTCGGATGGATTGCTGAATTCCATGGCCCTATGATCTCGCGCGACAATCGTCCGCGCTAGGGATGAAACAGCCGTTCGATAATCGTCGGCACGAGGCGATGGATTTCCTCGCGGCACTGCGCGAATACCTGGTCGCCCTGCTCGTAGGGATCGTCGATGTCGCCCGCCTCGCCGGCGAACGAGCGCAGCGTGAACACCGGCCGCTCCTTCGCGCCGGGAAATCGCTCGACCAGCTCGCTCGCCTGCTTCTCCGTCATCGCGATGATGAGATCGGTCTCCTCGAGCATCTCGGGATGCCGCTTGAGATCGGTCGAAGTCGCTTCGTCGCCGATGTCGATGCCGACTTCGCGCAGCGCCATCCGCGTGTCGAGCGAAACCAGCGCGCCATCGCGCGCATAAGGCGCGATGCCCGCCGATTTGATCGCGATGTTGTGGTCGAAGCCGAGCGCGTCGAGTTCGCGCCGCAGGATGTGCTCGGCCATCACGCTGCGCGCCGTATTGGCGGCGCAGATAAACAGGATGGAACGAAAGCGCGGCTCACGAGGAGCCGCGCTTTTAGCTTTCTTCTCAGCCGTCAAGAATCTACACGCCCCCGCCCATCACCTCGCCCATGCTCTCCTTCTTGGTGACGCCCTTGGCCAGCTCTTCCTTGAGCTTGGCGCCGAGTTCCGCCGGCTCCCACATCGAGCCTTTCTTCGAAACCTTGGCGCCCGTATGCCATCCGCGCATCAGCCACACGTTGCCCATGCCGACGCGGAACACTTCGCCGTGAACGTCCTTGGCATCGTCGCTCCCAAGCCACGCGACGAGAGGAGCCACGTGCGCGGGTGTGAACGCGTCCCACTCGCCCGCCTTCTGCGCCATGCCGCCGGCGGTCTGCGGGGTCGCATCGACCGTGAGGCGCGTGCGCGCGACCGGCGCGATCGCATTGGCGGTGACGCCGTAGCGGGTCATCTCCCGATCGATGATTACCGCCATCGCGGCGACCGCCGCCTTCGCTGCGCCGTAGTTGCCCTGCCCGGCGTTGCCCAGGATGCCCGAGTCGGAGCTGGTGTTGATGAGCCGGCCATTGAGCACGTTGCCGGCCTTGTGCTGTTCGCGCCAATACGCGGTCGCGTGACGCGAGACGTTGAAGGTGCCCTTCAGATGCACCGCGACGACCGAGTCCCAGTCTTCCTCGCTCATGTTGAAGATCATGCGGTCGCGCAGGATGCCGGCGTTGTTCACGACGATGTTGAGCTTGCCGAAGTTGTCGATCGCGCAATCGACGATTCGCTTGGCCGACTTGAAATCGGTCACGCTCTCGAAGTTGGCGACTGCTTCGCCGCCCGCCGAGCGGATTTCCTTGACCACGTCCTCGGCCGGCGAGCGCGATTGCCCCGTCCCGTCGAAGTGTCCGCCGAGGTCATTGACGACGACCTTCGCGCCGTGCTTGGCCAGCAGCAACGCCTCTTCGCGCCCGATACCGCGGCCGGCGCCGGTGATTACCGCAACTTTGCCTGTCAATAGTGCCATCTCGTAGTTCCTCTTTATTTCCCGTTGGGGGTTGAATTTGGTGCTTGCTGGGCGATTTCGCCCGGTCCCTGTACATCGAAATCTTCCGTGGGCTCGATCATGGATTCGTCTAAATGCGCGGGCAGCTCATAGATCACATCGATCGTCATTTTCGATTTATCCTGGTCGCTTGGGTAGAGCATGATGCTGCCGGGACGTCCCTGGAAGTTGAAGTCGCACGACCAGGTCTTACGCGCGGGCATAATCAACTGCGAGGTGACGCGAAAGTCGCCCTTCTTCAGCTGCTCCTTGTAGTAGGCGACCATCTGCGGCATCTGCGCGTCCGAGATGAACATGATTTCGCGCATCGCGCCCTTTGGCTTACGGACGTGGTCGACTACTGCCCCCGGATATATCGGCATCTCCTTATACAAGTCGGGCGGCAGCGCCTTGGTGGGCTCGTCGGTCGGCCCGGTCGCCGTCTGCACGGGCGGCGGTGCTATCGGGGCTGCAACCGTAGCCGGCTTGCATGCCGCGAATGCCAGCAGGCAGCAGGCGGCCAGGGCCGCCAGCTTGAACAGACTGGGCTGGTTCTGCGTCTTATTAAATAGTGAGTCGAGATTTCTCAAAAGCGTCAATCGCCCAAAAAAACAATGACCGCATCGCGGTCAATCTGCAGAATGGGCTGGCAAGCTTCTGGATAGACGTGAGGGGGACAGAAGTCAAGGTCGCGAAGGACATCGACAGTGCCGAGAGCGACAATTTTACGGTAGTCGGCAGCGTGGCCACCGGCGTAGAGTAGGTGGTGCGCCGACTTGATAATCGAGCGTGGTCCACGAGTTGCGCAAGCCACGGCACGGCGTAGGAAGCCGCCGGTGATCATTCGCAATCGTGGACGAATCGGTCAATATTTTTGCTTCCGCGCGGGTGACTCTTGACAAATACTTCCCATCGTTGCATTAAGACTTTCCGCCCATGACGGTACAACTTTGACCGGCTGGTGGGAGCCCGGGGTGTAAAATTGGGCTAGCGACCGGTTCAGGGGAGAACCGCGAAGGCATTTTGGGGCAGTTATCGCAAACGGTTCGAGCGGGCCAAATATTTCGCCGCTCAGATCTAATTTAAATCTCGAGAGGATTAAGAGATGCAGAACAGTTTTTCAATTTTGTCGATGATTCAGCAGGGCTACTATGCAACGTATCCCCTGCTTTTCATTTCGGTCGTCTGCCTGGCGATCATTTTCGAGCGCGTGTGGGCGCTATGGGGTATCGGACCCAGGACGGCGAAGCTGGCCGACTCGCTGATCCCGCAACTCCGCCAGGGCAAGTTCAACGAAGCGCTGCAGGCGACGCAGGCGCGCGCCACCGCCTCCGAGCGCATCTTCCACACGCTCATCTCCGGCGCGCAGACGATGGATCGCGATCATCTGCTCGAGCTCGACGACGAGCGCCGCTACCAGGAAGGCCTCGAGTTCAAGCGCTACATCTGGGTGCTCGCGACCGCAGGCGCTTCAGCCCCGTTCATCGGACTGTTCGGCACAGTCGTCGGTATCCTCGTGGCGTTCCAGTCGATGGCAATCATGGGCACCGGCGGTTTCTCGGTCGTCGCAGCCGGTATTTCGGAAGCATTGATCTCGACCGCGCTCGGACTCGCCGTCGCGATCGTCGCGGTTATTTTTTACAACTATTTCTCAGTCAAGGTTGAGAACATCAGCGCCATCCAGCACATCAACGACGATCGCCTGATCGACGCTGCGCTCCAGGGGAAACAAACTCGTGGCAATTAGCGGACCTCATGGCGGTGAAGGTGGCGGCGTATTCGCCGACATCAACATCACGCCGCTGACCGATATTTTCCTGGTTCTGCTGATCATCTTCATGGTGACGACTTCGGTCACTATCGAGTCTGCGGCGCACGTCGATCTGCCCAACGCAACCAACACCGCGCCGGAGAACAAGGGCGTCATCGTCACCTACACCTCCCAGCACGAACTGTTCGTGAACTCCAAGGACGTGCCCGAGCGCGAGCTCGGCTCGAGTCTGCGCGAGGCGCTGGGCAAGGTGGATCAGAAGATCGTCGTGTTCCAGGGCGATCGCAAAGTGCTGCTCGGCGACATGGTGCGGATTCTGAACATCGCCAAGGGCGCGGGCGCCGAACAGATTGCGATCGCGGCCAAGCGGTCAACGGAAGCGCAAATGGCCAACTCCAGCGGTGGTGGTGGTAGTTGATCGCTGCCCATAGAGGTATTTGCGCATGGCAAGAGGAAAAATGACCAGTAATAAGGGCGGCGGGGTGTTCGCCGACATCAATATCACCCCGCTGACCGATATCTTTCTCGTCCTGCTGATCATCTTCATGGTAACGACGGCCGTGACGATTGAATCCGCAGCCCACGTCGATTTGCCGAAGGCCGATGCTGCAGCCGCTCCGACCGACAAGCCCAAAGGCATCATCGTCACCTACACCGGCGACCATTTGATCTATCTGAACGACAAGCAGGTCACCGAGCCCGAGCTGATTCCCCAGCTGCACGATGCGCTGCAGAACTCGACCGACAAAATCGTGATTTTCCAGGGCGACCCGAAGGTTATACTGGGAGATATGGTTCGGATCCTCGATATGGCAAAGCAGGCGGGCGCGGAGGCGATAGCAATCGCCGTGTCCTCATTGCCTCCGGGCGGCGGCGGCGGTGCAGCCCCGGGAGGCGGAGCGTAGAAATTTGATTTTCGCAACTCTCACGCGTTGCCGCGACGATCGCGCGGCCTTAAATTCAGTGAATGAGGATCTCGGCCTCGGCCGCGCGGTCAAGCGTCGCCCAAGCGGGGAGCACATTTTTATATGATCGCAGTAATCATTGGCTTGCTTGTACTCTCGACGTTCGTCGTCGCTTTCATCTTCTATCGCATAATCGGCAAGCGAGAGCTTCTGGCCGAGGCCAATCGCGAAGATGACGAGGCGGATGCGACGCGTCTGCAGAAAATGAAAGATGCGCTCGGTCTGCTGATCGGGCCCTTTCCCCTGTCGGTTGCACTCCACGTGCTCGCGCTGCTCTTCCTGATCATCACGGTGCACGAACAGCGTGGGCGCGAATTGATCATGGTGAACCTGGAAGCGGGCGGCGGCGGTGGTGGCGGCAACGAGATGCAGGATCTCGACATGCCCGAAGTGCCGATGCCCGACACTGCTCCGCAGCAGATGGAGCAGCCGACCGCGGTCGATACGTCGCAGGCAGTCGGTCTCGCCAATGACTACGTGCGCGCAGCCGGCGGCGGTGGTATCGGCATCGGCCGTGGCGGCGGCATGGGCTCGGGCTACGGCCACGGTATTGGCTCGGGCTTCGGCGGATTCATCGGTGAACTGCGGCGCAAGGGTCTTGACGTGGTGCTGGTAATCGATGGCACCGGCTCGATGCGACTGATCATCGACGACGTCAAAGCCAAGATGCAGCAGTTGGTCCAGTCGATTCACCGGCTCGTGCCGATCGCGCGAATCGGAATCATCGTGTTCGGCGGCAAGGGCGAGAAGATGAACGTCCAGCCGCTGACGTTGTCACCGCAAAAGCTGAGCGATTTTTTGAATGGCATCCAGGCGATGGGCGGCGGTGAATGGGAAGAGGATACCCTCGGCGCCGTCGATTACGGCATCAACAAGATGGACTGGAAGCCGTACGCCAAGAAGGTGGTGGTGCTGGTGGGCGACTCGCCTCCGCGCACGGAGGACTTCGCGCCGCTGCTTGCGATGATACGGCAGTTCAAATCGAACAACGGCACCTTCAACACGGTGGACGTGGCGGCTGAAGAGCACGAGCGTTTCGAGCGTGAGTTCTGGCTGAAGGTGCATCGCGAGGAACCGCCGAAGATTTCGCCGCTGCCGGCGTTCTATCGGCAGACCCAGGCGGCGTACAAGGTGCTCGCGACGGCGGGTGGCGGCTCGATGAAGTCACTGACCAAGGACGCGCACATCAACCAGCAGGTGCTGATTCTCGCGTTCGGCGACCAATGGCAATCGCAGGTCTCTGCGTTCGGCCGCGGACTTAACAACAGCAGCGGCGGGGGCAGCCAGTAAAATATTTGCGTCCGGCCCATCGTCTACTATGATGGGGACAGGGACGGTATGAAAAATCTCAGGATACTCAGCGCGGTCGCCCTTGCGGCCGCGCTCTTTTTTCCGCTGAATGCGTCACGGGCGCATGCGATGGATTTGCAGCACGCGCGCGCGCAGAAAGATCTCTCGCCGGCATTGCAGCAGTCGCTGCAGGATAAACTTTCGGATGTGAGCGGGCCCTACTTCGACGAGCAGGACGAGAAGAAAGCCAAGGGCCAGATTTACATCGACTTCATGCAGAAGTTCGAGTACTTGCCGACTTACGGCCCGCACAATCATCTGGTCGTTAGCTGCAAGCTTGGCGGCGTCGAGTACGATCCTTCGAAGAAGGGCACGGCCAAGGGCCTCGCGACCGGCAAGCTCAGGTATCTCGTCTTCACCTACGAGCTCGACGGCGGACAATGGGTGTCAGTCGCGAAGCCGAAGTGGGAAGCGCAGGACCTCGGCGTCGCGGGCGCCAAGGAAATGAGACAGAACCTCGCTCACGGCGAGCAGCGAAAAGCCGCGATGGAAAAATCCGCCGAGACTCACGCCGCCGCAGCCGCCGCCGCAGAGGCCGCCCAGAAAGCAGCCGACCGCTCCGCCCAATAGCGCGCGCGATTTCTACCAACTAGCTTCCAGACGCGGCGGCTTGATCGACTGCGTGGCTCTGCACGCGGCTGTGGTAGCGGCCGTAGCTGAAATAGATCACGAGCCCTATCGCCAGCCACACGATCAGGCGAATCCACGTCGCCTCTCTCAGGCTGGCCATCAAGTAGAGGCAGAAGAACGCGCCGAGAATCGGAACGAGCGGAACCAGCGGCGTGCGAAATGGGCGGTGCATATCCGGTTCTGAGTTGCGCAAAATCCAGACTCCGATGCACACCAGCACGAAGGCGAACAGCGTGCCGATGCTCGTCATCTCGCCCAGTTCGTCAATCGGCAGAAACGCCGCCGCGAGAGCAACGGCGATTCCGGTCAAGGTCGTCGGAATATACGGCGTCCGATGTTTCGGATGGATCTTACAGAACGCGGGCGGCAACAATCCGTCGCGCGATACTGCAAAAAACACCCGCGACTGCCCGAGCATCAGCACCAACAACACCGACGTCAGTCCGGCTACTGCTCCCAGCGAGATCAATCCCGAAATGGCGTGCATCCCGCGCTGCAGAAACGCGGACGCGAGCGGCGCCGTGATATCGATGTTGTGCGCAGGCACCATCCCGGTCAAAACTCCGGCGACCAGGATGTAGAGCACGGTGCAGACGAACAGCGAGCCGAGAATTCCGAGCGGCAGGTCGCGGTTGGGATCGACAACTTCCTCGGCTGCGGTCGACACTGCGTCGAATCCGATATACGCAAAGAAAATAACTCCGGCGCCCCGCATCACGCCGGCCCATCCCATCGGCGCGAAGGGACTCCAGTTCGCCGGCCTCACGAAAAACGCGCCGACCACGATCACCGCCGCGATAACAAACAACTTGATCCCGACGATCATCGAATTGAGACGCGCGCTCTCCGAGATGCCGATATAGAGCACGTACGTGATCAACAACACGATCAGCAACGCGGGCAGATTCATGATTCCGCTCGGCGTCGACCACGGCGCGTGCGTCCACTCCGATGGCAGATTGATGCCGAGACCCTTGAGCAGAATCGCCAGGTATCCCGACCAGCCGGACGCGACGGTGGCGGCGCCGACGGCATACTCGAGCACCAGGTCCCAGCCGATGATCCACGCGACCAGCTCGCCCATCGTCACGTAGGAATACGAATACGCGCTGCCGGCGACCGGGATCATCGCGGCGAACTCCGCATAGCAGAGCGCAGCCATCGCGCAGGCAAATCCCGATACGACGAACGAGACGACGATCGCGGGTCCCGCGTATTCTGCCGCGGCGACGCCAGTCAGCACGAAAATTCCCGCACCGACGATCGCGCCAATTCCCAGCAGCGTGAGATCGAGCGCTCCCAGAGCGCGCTTGAGGCCGCCCGCATGCGACTCGGCATCGGCCATCAGCGCGGCAGCCGGCTTGCGCCGGAAGATTTGTGCTCTCAGCCCTGTCTCAATCATCGCGCCGCGATCACCACGCCGTATATCCGCCGTCCACCGAAATCACCGACCCCGTAACGTAGCTTGAAGCGGGGCTGGCAAGGAAGATCACGGCGCCGCGAATCTCGTCGGCCATCCCCAGCCGCTTCATCGGCGTGAACGCTTCCATCCGCTCCTTGTTCGCGGGCTTGGCGATTCCGCCTTCGGTGGCCTCCGTCGGGATCCATCCCGGCGCGATCGCGTTGACCAGGATTCCGTGGCCGGCCCATTCGACCGCGAGCTGACGCGTCAGATTCGCCAACGCCGCCTTGGTCGCCGCGTATGCCGACAGCCGATAAACCGAACTCGCGACCGACGCGTAGATCGAAACCATGTTGATGATCCGGCCGGGCTGCTTGATCTCGATGAGGCGCCGCGCAACCCGCTGCGCGAGCATCATCGGCGCGGTGAGATTCACTGCGATGGTTTCGTCCCAAGCCTCGCGCTTGAAATTCTCGGCGCGCCCGGTCGGCGACACGCCCGCGTTGTTCACCAGGATATCGACGTCGCCCAAGGCCGCCGCCGCTTCGTCCATCGCACGATCGAGGTCGGCCTCGCGCGTCACGTCGGCGCCGATTCCGATCGTCTTGACGCCGTGCGCGCGCGCAAGCTCATCGGCGATTCGCGTGACGCGATCTTTGCGCCGCGCGACCAGCGCAACGTCGGCGCCCGCAATCGCCAGCGCCTTCGCACATTCCACGCCCAGCCCCGACGACGCGCCGGTGACCAGGCCGCGATGGCCGCGCAGGGAGAACAGCGATTCGAGCGAATCCATATTGAAGGTTTCAGTCGCCGAAGACTTCGCCGGCGGCTTGCGCGGCCGCTGCGACCGATCGATCGATGTCGTCGCGCGAGATTCCATAGTGCGTCACGGCGCGGAACGACGTCGCCTCGCGCGGCGAGATCAGAACGCCGCGCTCTTTCATCGCCGCCGCGAAACGCCGCGATGCGTCCGCGTCGCCGTCGACGTCGAACACCACCATGTTGGTGCGATTCGCGACCGCCCGCACGTTCAGCCCCGCGACCAGCCCGAGTCCCTGCGCCAGCGCGCGCGCATTCTGATGATCTTCGGCGAGCCGATCGACCGCCGTCGTCAGCGCGACGATTCCCGCCGCCGCGATAATCCCGGCTTGCCGCATTCCACCGCCCAGCATTTTGCGCGTCCGCCGCGCGCCGGCGATAAATTCGCGGCTGCCGCAGACGATTGAGCCGACCGGACAGCCGAGGCCTTTCGACAGACAGAACGAAACGGTGTCGGCGTGGCTCGCGATTTCCTTGGTCGTCGTCTCGAGCGCGAGCGCCGCGTTGAAGATCCGCGCGCCGTCGAGATGTACGTTAATTTTCTTCCGCTTCGACAGCTCGGCAACCTCGGCCATGTGCGAAAGCTTGATCGGCGCGCCGCCGCATCGGTTGTGGGTGTTCTCGATCACCACCAGCGCCGGCTGCGCGAAGTGATCGTCGTGCGGCGTGCCGAGCTCGTGCGCGAGTTCGGCGGTGTCGAGCTCTCCCGCCTCGGTGTTGGCGATCGCGGTGAGCACGATGCCTCCCAGAGCCGACGCGCCGCCTGCCTCGTAAAGATTGGTGTGCGACTGCGAGCCGACTATCGCCTTGGTGCCGCGCGCGCAGTGGGTCAGCATCGCGGCCAGGTTGCCCATCGTGCCGCTCGGCACGAGCATCGCGGCGTCCTTCCCCATCATCGAGGCGGCCATCGCTTCGAGCCGGTTGACTGTAGGGTCTTCGCCGTAGACATCGTCACCCAGTTCGGCGCGCGCGATTGCCTCGCGCATCTCGGGCGTCGGCAGAGTAACGGTGTCGCTGCGCAGATCGATCAAATCGCGATGCCCCTCGCGCGAGGCCTACTGCCCCGGCGGGTAGAGCGTGGTGAAGTTGCCGCTGGTCGTATCGACGACTTCGACGGCATTCTCGGTGGTGTCGGAAAAGTACAGTTGCTTGCCGTCGCTGGTGAGCGCGCAGCCCGAGCCGATATGGCCGTTGACGAGAGTCAGCTTGGTGACGGTGTTGGCGTTGAGATCGATTTTGCGAATCGAATGGTTGTCGGCGTCGAGCACGTACAGGAAGGTGCCGTCGGTGCATATCGCGCCCGGATTGTTAAACTGCGCCTGCGCCGCGGGACCGTCCTTGTCGCCGTCCTCGCCGGTGCCGGCCAGCGCGCTGGTCTCGAGCGTGTTGATATCGATCTTGCGGATGACGTCGTTGCCGGTATCCGCGACGTAGATATATTTCTTGTCGACGGCGACTCCGCGCGGGCCGGCGAAGACTGACTTGTCCGCGCCACCGTCGGTCTTGCCCGAGGTGCCCGCTTGTCCGCCAATCGTCTTGACCTTGAAGTCTGCGAGCGTGATGCGGCGGACGGTGCTGTTGCCGCTGTCGGCGACGTAGAGCGAGGTGCCGTCGGTCGCTATTTGCGTGGGCAGGTTGAAGTGCGCGGAGGGGCCGGTGCCGTCTTCGCTGCCGGAGATATTCGCCTGGCCGGCAACGGTGGTGACCAGGCCGCCGACGGTGATTTGACGAATGTCGGAGTTGTTGGTGTCACAAAGATAGAGATTCTGCCCCACTATCGTCATTCCGTCGGGGCTGTTGAAGCGCGCCGAATCGCCGGTGCCGTCGTTGCTGCCCTGCTGGAAAAGCTTGCCCGCGACGATTCGCAGCGACTTCGACACGGCGTCGATCGCCTCGACCGTGTTGTTGCGGCTGTTCGCGACGTAAACGGCGCGGCCGTCAGTCGCCAGCCCGGCAGGAAAATCCAGCCGCGGTCCTGATTGCGCCTGCAGGCCCTGCAGCTCCTGCGCGATTGCGGGCGCGCCCACGGTGAGAATCGCGAGCGTCGCGGCCGAGGCCAGGAATGTCGTGAAGTTTGCCGAGACTCTCATTTACGCGACCTCGCTGAGATTGGTTGGGTCAATCGCGTCGATTCATTGATCCTGCCGCAGCTTATGGAAAGATCGCTTTTACCACTTCATCGATTGCGCGCTTGCTGTCTGCCTCGTCGGTCAGCGACCAAGTGACGGCGACGGTCGCCGCGCGCCGTGGCGCGATTCCCTGGCGGATCAGTTCGCCCGCGTAGATCAGCAATCGCGTCGAGACGCCTTCTTCCAGGCCCGACGCCTTGAGATGGCGCACTTTCTCACCCAGCACGGCCAGCTCCATTGCGATGTCATTCTCGACGCCCGCCTCGTGCGCGATGATCTCGACTTCCTTGTCGGCCGGCGGATAGGTGAACTCGATCGTCACGAAGCGCTGGCGGGTCGAGTGCTTCAGATTTTTCTGGATGCTCTGGTAGCCGGGATTGTAGGAAATCACCAGCAGAAATCCGTCGTGCGCCTCGATCGTCTCGCCGCGTTTTTCGATTGGCAGAATGCGCCGGTGATCCGACAGCGGATGGATCAGCACGGTGGTGTCCTTGCGCGCCTCGACCACTTCGTCGAGGTAGCAAATCGCGCCGCGCCGCACCGCCTGCGTCAGCGGACCGTCGACCCACACCGTTTCGTCGGCCTGGATGAGGAAGCGGCCGACCAGGTCGCTGCCGGTGAGATCTTCGTGGCAGGCGACGGTGATCAATTCGTTGGGGCCGTCGGCGAGCGAGGACAGTTGATGCGCCATGTGCTCGACGAAGCGCGTCTTGCCGCATCCGGTCGGTCCCTTGAGCAGGATCGGCAGGCGCGCTTTGTAGGCGGCGGTGAAGATTTCCACTTCGTCGCCAATCGGCAGGTAGAACGGCGCCGCGGCGGGGTCGAGATGCTTAACCTCGGGTCCCTCGGCTCGCAGCCTGGTGTCGAATTTTTTTAACTCAATCCCCATCTGTTCCTTGTGGCGATCCGGTTAGTCAAGGCGCGATTGTAAGAGACTTCCGCGCAATCATTCAAGGCAAATCTGCGGGCTAAAATGCGCACCCGCGCTCAGCCGCGACGCTTTTGATAGCTCGCCGTGCCGTCGCGGTTGTCTTTGACTTCGTAGCCGCGCCGTTCGATTTCTTTGCGGAGCGAGTCGGCCAGCGCGAAATCTTTGGCCTTGCGCGCTGCGGCGCGGTTGTCGACTAACTGCTGCACGTCGGGCTCGATCGAATCGGCGTGCGCTGCCGTGCGATGCTTCGCCAGGTCGAGGCCGAGCATCGCGTCGAGCGCCTGCAGCGTCGGCCATGCGCGGAAATCCTTGCGCCGGTATGCTTCCGCGACCAGATCGAGCGCCACCGCAATCGCCTGCGGCGTGTTCAGATCGTTGTTGATCGCGTCGTGAAAGCGCTCGTAGTACTCCGCCGCCCACCCGGCTCCTTCGACGCCGTCGGCCGCCGCGTCGTCCGGCACGCTGCGCGCGAACTCGCGAAAATAATCGAGATTGCTCTGCGCCGCGTGGAGCGACTCGTCGTTGAACGCGATCTCGGAGCGGTATTTCGCGCCGTAACAAAAAATCCGGAACGCGAGCGGATCGATTCCCGCCGTCCCAAGATCGCTCAGCAGCGGGAACTTGCCCGCACTCTTGCTGATCTTCGTCCCCTCTTTGCCGACCAGGAAAGCGTTGTGCACGAAGTATCGCGCGAACGGCTGATGCGTCGCGCTTTCCGACTGCGCGATCTCGTTCTCGTGATGCACCGGGATGTGATCGATGCCGCCGGTGTGGATATCGATAGTCTCGCCGAGATATTTCATCGCCATCGCGGAGCATTCGATGTGCCATCCCGGGTAACCGCGGCCCCACGGACTGTCCCATTGCATCAGATGGCCGGGCTGGCCGAGCACCCACAGCGTGAAATCGTGCGGGCTGTGCTTGTCGGCGGAATGCTCGAGACGTTGCGCGGCGTCCTGCTCGTCGAGGCTCTGGCGCGAGAGCCGGCCCACGCGATTCTCGCCGCGATACTTCTCGACGTCGAAGTACACGCCGCTCTTCGTGACGTAGGCAACGCCGGCGTCGATAATTCTCTGGATGAGCGCGATCATATCGCCGATGTGATCGGTCGCGCGCGACCATACCTGCGGCGGCTCGAGATTGAGCGTCGCGCAATCGCGCTGGAACTGCTCGAGATAGAAATTTGCGACTTCGAGCGGCGATTTGCCCTGCGCGCGTGCGGTTTTCTCGATCTTATCCTCGCCCGCGTCCTCGTCGCTCGTCATGTGCCCGACGTCGGTGACGTTCATCACGTGACGCACGCGGTAGCCGTTGAACTCAAGCGCGCGGCGCAAGCTGTCGACGAAGACGTACGCGCGCAAATTACCGAGATGCTGCGGCAGATAGACCGTCGGCCCGCATGAATAGAGCGTCACCTCGGGCGGGTTCTGTGGCTGAAATTCCTCGACCGCGCGGTTCAGCGAATTGAAAATGTAGAATGGTTTCACGAGTGCGAGCGTCAAGTTTATCGTGCGCTCGCGACATCGAACAAGGCGTCGCGCGGAGAAGGGTAAATCACTAATCTCATGTGAAACCCGCGGTGGGTTTCACCTTCCTTCGGCAGGGTGACCCCTGCACCCAATGAGAAGAGAAGATGCGGGACTTCGTCCCTGTTAGGAAGTTTTTTGGGATGAGACGGCTGTCTGTCTCCTCTCCCTGTTAGGGAGAGGATGAAGGTGAGGGTCCGCTTACAGCGTTACGCGCGATTCAGGATTCTGTCCCGCTGTGTTCCTGCAGCGGCCGATCCTTCAGATGCCCGCGAGCGTCGCGCGAGTACCGCGAGGCCGCGATGCGTTTGTATTGTCGATTGGCGAGCCAAGCGTAGCCGGGGAGGTACCACAGGTAAGCGAGGTAGCCTCTGAGGCCGCTCTGGCGGCGCAGGATTTCATTGATGGCGCGCGCGCCGCGATACACGCGACCGCTTTCGTCAACCGCGTGCAATTCTTCGAGCAGGCTCTCGAGCTTCAAGTCGGGAAATTTGGTGCGCACTTCTTCGAGATGAAGATCGAGCGGCTCCATTTTGCCCGAGTTGTCGAATTGGCGGATGCCGTCGAGACTCGCGCGGCACATCGCGCACGAGCCGTCGTACAAAATCGCCAGCATCCCCGGCGACGCCTTGCCGACGCTGGCCGCTTGATCCTGCGTGCTCATCCGATCAGCGCCGGCCTCGACAGCTCAGCGCTTTGACCACCTCGGATTCGCGTTCATCCGGCGCAGCCGCGCGTTCTCCTGCACGATGCGCCATTCGTAGCCATCGACCAGCGAGACCCACGCCGCCTCCATCGTGTTCGACGACTTGGCCAGCGTGGTCCATACCAGGTCGCCGTCGGCAAATTTCTTGACCGAGACGACGTCGGCCTCGGTCGAAGCGCCGGTCGCATGCTGGTAGGTCTCGATCACTTTGACCGGCTCGAGGTACGGAAAATATTTCAGCAGCGCCTTGCGCAGCGCGACGTCGAGCGCATGCAGCACGCCGACGCCCGACGCGGCCTCGGTTTCCTCGACGTCGCCGATGCGGATGATGAGCGTCGCGTCGACCGTCATCTTGCCGTCGTAGACGTCGTCGATCACGCGCCGCCGCACTACTTCGAAGGGAGCCGAGTAGCCGGTCGAAGCGCGCAGCTTCGCCAGTTCGCGCGAGGCCTGCGGCGGTTCCGCTTCGTAAAAATCAACCTGGCGTTCAGTGCTCATCGGGCTTACCCGCAATTTCTTGTTATTGTTCTGATTTGATTATCGTAAGCATCGCGACGGCTTTCAAGGACGATCATGATTGCCATAATAGTTGACTCGTGAAACCAGTGGCTATGCGACGAGCGGATTCCCGGTCGCCTTCGTGACCAAAACCAGCAATTGATGAATATCCGCGACCGATCGCCACGCTTGTCACCTTGCACCGCGCGACTCGAGCCTGGCGATTCAGGTTGTGGATAATCGTCGCGGCGCTGTTCGCAACTGTCGCGTGTGCCGCTCCCGCGCGCGCATCGCAGGTCCGCATTCCGCTGACGATCGATTACCTCACGCTGCGCGAAGCGCTCAAGCGCCAGGTCTACACGGCGCCCGGCGGACGCGCGCAGCTGTGGAACGGCCTCGACGAGTGCCAGTTTCTCTACGCGGAGAATCCGGAGTTCTCACGCGCGACCGAGCCCGGCGCCGCCACGGTGAAGCTCGAAACGGCCAACAGCCTTGGGCTTGGCGTCGCGATGGGCTCGCGATGCGTCGGCGCAATCGACTGGAGCGGCATCGTCGATGCGCTCGGCGTTCCGTACATCGCGCCCGGCCTGCAGCTTAAATTTCATTTTACCGATTTGAATCTGTACGACTCGGCGCATCAGAAAACGGCGATCGCGAGCCGCGGCTTCGATCTGATCAAGAGCTATCTCATTCCGCGGCTCGACGATTTTTCCTACGATCTCAGGCCGTCGGTGCAGCAGCTCGCCGCGATGATCAACGACTCGATTCCGGCTGACGCCGCCGACCGCGTGCGCGCTGCCGTCGCGAGTCTGACCGCCGAGCCGAATATCGCCGCGCTCGACGACGGTATCCGCGTCACGCTGGTGATGACGCTGCCCGACGTGCCGGCGCCTGCCGCGAATCCCGGAGCAGCGTCCGCGGCCACGCCCGCCGAGCTCAAGGCATTTCAGGACACGCTCGATCAATGGGATGCGTTCATGGTTTTCTCGATCAAGCAGCTCGGAGACGCGGTCGGCGACCAGCAGTTCCGCAATCAGCTGCTGCAAATCCTGCTCGACAGCCGCTACCGGCTGGTCGAGGCGCTCAATAGTCCGCCCTCCGCTGCCGGGCCTGACCCTGTCCGCCTTATGTTCCTCGACGAATGGCGTCAGTTGCACGACGCCGTGCGCGAAGCGGCGCGGCGCGGGATGCTGGGGGCGCGCGCGCTCGAATTCCTGTCGTTCATCTCGGCGGGCGACGCGCTGTTCGCGCTCGACCAGGCGGCGCCCGCGCTTGGGATGCGCATCTCGGCCGCGGATCTCCGCCGCCTCGCGCACATCATGGCGCCCAATGCGACCGGCGACCCGCTGCAATTCGACAACCGCGAAGACCCTAATCTGAAAAAACTCTTCGATGTCCCCGAGCCGCCACGGAGTCGCCATCCGATCGAAGAAGAGGACGTGCCGCCGTCCGCTCCCGTCGCGCCGCCAAACTCGCACGGCACCAACAGCTCTGTCCCTCTGCCGATCGCCACGTTGATTCGCTTCCTCTCGCCTGACGAAGCCGACGCCGCTGAAGATAACGGCGCTGCGCAGATAACCCGGCTCCAGGATGTTGCCGACCGCCTGTATCAGCTGGTCGTCAACGAACAAAATTCTGACGCTTACCGCGCTGACATGGGGGTGCTGCTAAGGCTCAGCGCTCAGTACCAACTTGGCCAGGTCACCTCCGGCTTGAGCGCGCTCGACACCGACAACGGCCGCGTTTACGTCTCGCTGGTACTCAGCACCGCATGGCAGGAGAGCTGCTGGCGTCAATTCGTGATGGACGGCGCGCGCATCCGATGGCTCGAATCTGCTACCGGCGACATCGGCCTGATGCAGGTGAACAAGCATGTCTGGCGCGGCTTCTACGATATCGAGCGGCTGAAGTGGGACGTGCTGTACAACGCCGGGGCAGGATGCGAGATTCTCGCGCGCATGATGCAGTTTGCGTCGATGTCACAGCCGAAGTTCGATCCCGTGTTGATTTCCAGCCACCTCGCGCGCTCGGCCTACGCCGGCTACAACGGCGGTCCGGGCGCGTGCAATCGATGGCGCCGTCGGGAGCCCGCCGCGCTCAAGCAAATCGATTCCAGCTTCCTGGACAAATACGAGGCGGTCGAGAACGGAACTCAGATCGACATCCTGAGCTGCGCCCGCTCCTGGAGCCATTGAGGCGCACCCTCAGGGCGAGGGACTCAGATTGATGTTGCAGGTCGCGGTCACACTGCCGCCCGACGTCGCGACGAGATTGGCAAAGACTTCGGCCTCGATGTCGTAGCATCCGGCGGCCAGCGGCACGCTCATCGGTAGCGGAACGCTCTCGCCGTTGGACGCTTGCAGATTGAGGATTTGGGACTGCTCCAACCGGCGCGATAGTCACAAACGAGACCGCCGTAATATTTCCGAAGTCCTCGTTCGGGTCCGCCTCGATCAAGCCGCTGAGCGTGTAGGTCGTGTCCGCGGTGAGGCAGAATTCCGCCGTGAAATCCGTGAGGCCCTCGTTCGAGGCCATGCACGGGAGCGGTTCATCGGCACACTGCGAGAGATCTCCGGAGACTGCCGCAGTCTCGTCGACGGTAATCGACGAACCGTCAGCGTCCGAGGTCTGGCCGGCAGACGCAGCTCCCGACATATCTACCTGGGTGTCGACCAGGCTGAGGTTGCTGTTAAACGACGGCGTCGAGGCCGCGGCCGCCTGCTGAGTTTCGACCGGGTTAGGTGAAACCCCGTCGTTAGGGTTGTCCAACACGACATAGCCGCTCACGGTTTCAGAAATCGCCATGAGCGAATATGTCGCGCTCCCGGTTGGGGTCGCGGTCGGCGTGCCGGGCGTCGTCGACGTAGGCGTCGCCGTTACTGTCGCAGTCGGCGTGATGCCGGTTGGGGTGGCGGACGGCGTCGCGGTGGGCGTGACGCCGGTGGCGGTCGGACTTGGCGTGGCAGTCGAAGTCGATGTGGCAGTCGGGGAGGGCGTCGATGCGGGCGTCGCGACACCGACCCCATTGAGCTTCACCAGGTGACTACTGCTCTTCGATAGATCTGTGAAGGTGAGTGTTCCGTTGTTCGTACCTGGCGCCAGCGGGGCAAAGCTCACGCCTATCTTGCAGGTCCCTCGCGGCGGGATCCCGGCCGCGCAACCGTTGCTCGCGATGCTGAAGGATTGTCCCGTCGTCTGCAGCGCCGAGACCACATCGCTCGCCGTCTTGCTCTTGTTGTGCAGCGTAACCGATTTTGTCGCGACGCTTCCCGTGTGGACCTTTTTGAATTTCACCGTTTTCGGCCCGACGGTGAGTTGAGGCTTCGGAGTTGGCGTGACGGTCGGCGTGGCGGTATTCGTTGCCGTCGCTGTGGCAGTGGCGGTCGGTGTCGCGGTGGGCGTGACGCCGGTGGCGGTCGGTGTCGGGCTCGCAGTCGGAGTCGCGCTGGCGGTCGGACTTGGCGTGGCGCTGGAAGTTGATGTGGCGGTCGGACTTGGCGTGGCAGTCGAAGTCGATGTGGCAGTCGGAGAGGGCGTCGATGCGGGCGTCGCGACACCGACCCCATTGAGCTTCACCAGGTGACTACTGCTCTTCGATAGATCTGTGAAGGTGAGTGTTCCGTTGTTCGTACCTGGCGCCAGCGGGGCAAAGCTCACGCCTATCTGGCAGGTCCCTCGCGGCGGGATCCCGGCCGCGCAACCGTTGCTCGCGATGCTGAAGGATTGTCCCGTCGTCTGCAGCGCCGAGACCACATCGCTCGCCGTCTTGCTCTTGTTGTGCAGCGTAACCGATTTGGTCGCGACGCTTCCCGTGTGGACCTTTTTGAATTTCACCGTTTTCGGCCCGACGGTGAGCTGAGGCGGCTTTGGCTGGGGAGTTGGCGTGACGGTCGGCGTGGCGGTATTCGTTGCCGTCGCAGTGGCAGTGTCAGTCGCAGTGGCGGTTGTGCTGGCTGTTGCGGTTGCGCTGGCAGAGGAGGTGGCCGTCGCGGTGGGGTTGCAGTGGCCGTCGCCGTCGCAGTGGCGGTCGAGGTCGCCGTGGCGGTCGCGGTTGCAGCGGTGGTCGCAGTCGCCGTCGCCGTCCGCGTCGCCGTGGCCGTTGGCGTGGGGCTCGCTTCGAACGAGCCTTCGAACGCACCTATGTCGCATGCGTTGCCGCCCTCAGCGGGCCGCGGGTCGCCGCGCTGATCTGTCGGCGGGCAATTGGCAATCGGCACTGCGTCAATCGCGGGGCTGTTCGATTGCAACGCGAACGTGTCTGTCTGTCCGCCGTTATTCTGAAGCGCGCCGAGCAGCGGCAGGACGCTGTCGCCGATCGTGTCGCCATTGAGGCCGGTGCTGCTGCCGAAACCGCACGAACTATCGTCGGAGATGTTGAAGGTGCCGTTTCCGATCGTGCCCGCGCTCTCCACCCCGCAATTGGTGCCGGTGCTGTTGGCGAGAATCGAGTTCACAACTTCGACGGTGGTGCCGTTGGCGAAGATCGCGGCGCCTGTTCCTCCGGCGCTATTGTTCGAGAACGTGCTGCTGGTCACGGTCCCACCGTGACTGCTGAAGACGGCGCCGCCGTCGGTCGCGACGTTGCCTGAAAATGTGCAGTTGGTGATGTTCAGCGTGCCGCCGAAATTGAAGATAGCGCCGCCGCCGATCGCGTTGTTGCCCGTAAACGTGGAGTCGGTAACGGTTAGACTGCTGTTGCTGCTGATGCCGCCGCCGTTGCCGGTCGAACTACCGTTGGAAATTGTCAGGTCGTTCAGGGTGAGCGTGCCGGTCAGATTGAGGAAGATCCGGCTGGCGCTGGCGCCGTCGATGTCGATCGACTGGCCGCTGCCATCGATCTCGAGGACTGCGGTAGGCGACGGAAGCGTGCTCGCGACCGTAATCTTGCCGCTCAAGCTGAAGACGATCGTGTCGTTGCCGGTGCCGGCGACGCAATCGCCCATGGTGGTATCTGAAGCGCTGTTGGCGTTGGTGATCGCTTCGCGCAGGCTGCACAGGCCGTCGCCCGAGGTGCTCGAATCGGAGAGCGTGTTGACGGTTATCGTGTTGGCGGCGTGGAGCGAATCGCGCAAAGTCAGGACGGATAGCACCGTCAGCAGAATCAGCGCGGCCAAGACCGCCGGCCGCACCATACCCATGGCGAAGCGCCGGGCCGCTCCCGGCAGACTGACTCCTCTCCCCACCGATGCATTCACGCTTGGCCTACCCTGTTTTGTCAAGCAAGGATGGGCCTTGCCACTGCGTTTTGATTTATACCCAAGCAGACTATCCGCTCATGGTCCGGTCCTGGTGACGCTGATGATGTGGGAATGACCGGGCTACATGGCGAGGCCGCCATCGACCTGGATTACCGCGCCCGTGATGTACGCCGCGGCATCGCTCAGCAGGAATGCGGCCATCGGCACCACGTCCTCGACTTTGCCGAAGCGGCCGAGCGGGATCATCGCGAGCGCCTGCGCGCGATTCTCTTCGGGCAGCGCAGCGGTCATGTCGGTCTCGATGAATCCCAGCGCGAGCGCATTGACGCGAACGCCGAGCCGCCCGACTTCCTTCGCCACCGATTTGGTCAGGCCAATCAGTCCGGCCTTGGCCGCCGAATAGTTCGCCTGTCCCGGCAATCCGATAAGCCCGCTCACCGACGTGATGTTGACGATCGATCCGCGCTTCGCCTTCATCATCATGAACGCCGCCGCGCGCGCGAAGTTGAACGCGCCCGTCAGGTTGACGCGGATCACTTCGTTCCAGTCCTCTTCCGACATCATGACGAACACTTTGTCGCGCGTCATGCCGGCGTTGTTGACCAGCCCGTCGATTTGCCCGAATTCCTTTTTGGTCGCGTTGACCATCTCGCGCACGCTTTTCAAATCGCCGACATCGACTTTGTACGCGAGCGCCTTGACCCCGAGCTGCTCGATTTCGGCCTTGAGCTCGGCCGCCTGCTGATCGCTCTTGACGAAGTTGAACGACACGTTGGCGCCGCGCCGCGCGACCTCGAGCGCAATCGCCCGCCCGATTCCGCGCGTCGCACCGGTCACGATCACTCCGCGCCCTTCGAGATCTTTCATCTGATGCTCCTGAACTTCACGCCGTGTCCGCCGCCGCCATCTCGCGCTCGAGCGTCGGCCGGTACTGATCGATGTACGACAGATAATTGTATCCGAAGGCGCGCTCAAGCTCGGCGTCGTACTTCGGCGGCTCGGCGCCCAGGTCCTTCGCCAGCCACGTCACCACCATCCACTCCTCGGAGCGCGGCGCCTTGCGCAGCGTGTCGCGCCGCAGCATCACCTGCATCGGATTGACGCCCGCCAGATGCGCCAGCAGCGGGATCATCTCGCTCTCGTTGTTCGTCATCTCGTCGCGCGCGAACAGGTTCACCGCGTAGATGAGCATCGTGGCGATACACGCGGCGACCGTCGTGGGCGTCGCGCGATCGGCGTACCTCTTAAGAGGTCCGTTGGGCGAAAGCGCGTACGCGAGGAAGTCGGCGTTGGCGTCGAGAATGGTCGAGATGAACTTGACGGCGCGCGGCGACCCGGCCTCGGCCAGGCGCGCCCGCATCGTGTCGAGTCCCGGCTTCGCCAGCCGCCGCATAAAGCGCCGGCGCGCCGGCGACAACCAGTAGATCAGTCCCGAGAGCATCGCGGGATGGGTCTAACACAGCGCCCGCCGGAAAGAAAAAAGCCGCCCCGATTGGAGCGGCTTCGCAAATCAATCCGCTGAAAAATCTATGCGCTGAACGACGACCCGCATCCGCACGTGCGGCTCGCGCGCGGATTGTCGAAGCGGAAGCCCGCGCCATGCAGTCCTTCGACGTAGTCGAGCGTCGTGCCCGCGATATACGGCAGCGAAATCTCGTCGACCAGCACCAGCACGCCGTCGAAATCCGTCACCCGATCGCCTTCCTGCTTCGTGTCGAACTTCAGCGAATACTGAAACCCGGAGCATCCTCCGCCGACCACGCCGATTCGCATCCCGTGCTCGGCGCCGAGGCCTTCCTTCGCGCGCATTTTGCGCACCATGTCGATCGCGGTGGGCGTCAGCTGAACGTCGGGCAGAGACGCGGTATCGACCGGCTGCGCCGGCGCCTGCTCGGCCTGCGGATGCTCGTGTTCGTGCTCATGGTTATGCTCGTGCCCGTGATGCTCGATATGAAGTCCTTCGGCCATTTTCGCTACCAACCTCCGGTAAGAAGCGCTTACAACTCGACAGTGCGCCTCAACCAAAAACTAATCATAGCAAATAGTCGAGTCAATGTATCCACAATTCCTCGGGGATGAAACTTCTTCGGCCCATCGCACTGGAAGCTGGCGCGACAGATCGTCTATTTCGCTGAAGATATGATCGAAATCGTGGACAATGGGAAGCGGCGAGTCGCGCACATGCCTGAGCAGTGTGCAGAATGCTCTCGTTTGTTAAACGAGCGGACGAAACTGTACATACAATGGCTTGAAAGTCGCGGCGAACTCGCCCAAACGCCCAAATCTTCGCCCAACTATCATCAGCGGGTGGCTGAGGAAAAAGCAGCCACTGGACGATGGCTTCACGTCGGCAACCTTATCGATACGCATGCGAAGGAAATGCGCGATGAGTCTCTCACCTGAAACCGTGACACAGCGCCGCCCACGAAGTGGGATTCGCCCTGGTTGGGTTTGCCCGACTCCATCCGCTCGACAATCGCGAGGCTTTCTATCGCCAATGGCTCGCCGACGGCGGTCACGCGTCGATGACTTACCTCGCGCGCGACACCGACACTGAGCGCCGGTTCGATCCGCGCCGGCTCGACGCGCGCTTCCGGTCCGTCGTGAGCCTGGGCTATCCGTACGCCGCGCGCGCGACGCCCGAGGTCGATTGGCGCGGCGAGCTGCGCGGCCGAATCGCCGCATACGCACTCGGCCGCGACTATCACGACGTCGTCAGGAAGCAGGCGCGCGCGATCGGCAGTTTGATTCAGCGGCTGCGTCCCGGCTCGATCGCGCGCTCGTACGTCGACACCGGACCAATCTTCGAGCGCGAATGGGCGTCGAATGCGCGCCTCGGATGGTTCGGCAAGAACACGATGATTCTGAACCGCGAGCACGGTTCGTACTTTTTTCTCGCCGAGATTTTCACCGACGTCGAATTCGAGCCGACGATGGAACCGTATCGCGACCATTGCGGCACCTGCCGCCGATGCCTCGATCTGTGTCCGACCGGCGCGCTCGCCGATGGTTACGTGATGCGCTCGGATCTCTGCATCTCGTATCAGACGATCGAAAATCGCGGCGCCATCCCGCGCGAGCTGAGGCCCAAGCTCGGCAACTGGATTTTCGGCTGCGACATCTGCAACGAAGTCTGTCCATGGAATCCGCAATCTGTCACCGACAATGACCTCGACGACCGCCTGCCGCGCTTGCCCGAGCTGCTCGCGCTCGACGAGGAGCAATTCGGGATGCGCTTCACGGTCAGCGCGGTCAAGCGCGCCAAGCGTCGCGGCCTCCTGCGCAATGTCGCGGTCGCGCTCGGCAACACGCGCAATCCCGATGCGGTGCCGCCGCTCGCGCGCTCGATCCAAACTGAATCCGAGCCGTTGATTCGCTCGCACGCCGCATGGGCGCTCGGACAGATCGGCGGGAGCGCCGCGCGCCATGCGCTCGAGCGCGCGCTGCGCGATCGCGACACTGCGGTGCGCCGGGAAGCCGCTGCCGCGCTCGAAACAAACTGAGCGAGGGCGCTTGTCAAAGCATTGCCGCAAAGCAACACTGTTACGAACGTTATGCACGAACGCTATGAATGACGCGCGACGGGAATTTGCGAAGCTGGCGGCGAAGGAGCCGGTGCCATTGGCGCGCGGCGCGCTGCTGATCGCCAAGGAAGAGTATCCCAATCTCGACATCGAGGAGTACCTCGACAAGCTGGCGACGCTCGCGCGCGAGGCCGAGCCGATCGTGCGCGCGGGCGAGGACACGGTCGAGCGCGTCCAGTTGCTGTCGCATTTTCTGTTCGAGCTGAAAGGCTTCGAGGGCAACGCCGAAAATTACAACGACCCGCGCAACTCATTCCTCAACGACGTGATCAATCGCCGCCTCGGGCTGCCGATCACGCTCTCGCTGGTCTACCTCGAAGTGGGCCGCCGGCTCGGCATCAATCTTTACGGCGTCTCGTTCCCCAATCATTTCCTGGTCAAGGCGGTGGACGAGCGCGGCGAGCTGATCATCGATCCGTTCGTCGGCGGAAAAATTCTCGCGCTCGACGAGATTCGCGCGCGCCTCACGCAAATTTACGGACAACCGGTCGAGTTGAATCCCGCGATGCTGAAGGCGCGCGGTGCGCGTCACATCCTGGCGCGGATTCTGCGCAACCTGAAGATCATCTATATGGGCACGTCGGACTGGTTGCGCGCGCTGTCGGCGCTCGATCGCATCATCATGCTCGAGCCGCGCTCGCTCGACGAGTTGGTCGAGCGCGGCGGGCTCTACGAGCGGCTGGAATGTTTCAAGGCCGCCCTCGACGACTACCAGAGTTTTCTTTCGCAGGCGCCCGAGCATCCCGCCGCCGAGGCGGCGCGCGAAGCGGTGATGCGGCTGATTCGCCAGGTCGCGCTCATCAACTGACCGGCTGACAACCGAAGCCAACGACACGACATCTCCAGATGGCAGAGTTGCCGAAAGCCCGCGATTTCTTCGAGTCGAGCAGCGCCGCCGTCGGCGACCATGAGCTGCGGCGCAAGCTCGAGAGCGCCAGCGCGCGCCATCTCGATCACTTCGCGCAAGTCAAAGCCGAGTTCCCGCCGTACGAGGACGAGCGCGACGCGGCGCATCGAATCAAAACCGACGCGATTGCGCATCTCGACGAATTGCTGATCGAGCTGACCTCGAAGCTCGAAGCGCGCGGCTGCAAGGTGTTCTTCGCCGCCGACGCGGCCGATGCGCGCGACTATATCGTCGCACTGGCGAAGGCCAAGGGCGCGAAGAATGTCGTCAAGGGCAAGTCGATGACGACCGAGGAGATCGATCTCAACGAAGCGTTCGCGCACGCGGGCATCAACGCGGTCGAGACCGACCTGGGCGAGTATATCGTGCAGCTGCGCGGCGAGCGCCCGTCGCACATCATCACGCCCGCCATTCATCTGTCCAAGGAAGACATCGGGCAGCTGTTCACCGACAAGTTCGGCATCGAGTACACGGCCGAGCCGGAAAAGCTCACGGCCGAGGCGCGTTCACGCTTGCGCGCGATTTTTCTGGCCGCGGATTTCGGCGTCACCGGCGTCAACTTCGCGATCGCGGAAACCGGCACGCTGATAGTCGTCGAGAACGAAGGCAACGGCCGCCTGTCGAGCACGATGCCGGAGACGTTCGTCGCCGTGATGGGAATCGAGAAGGTCATCCCGCGGCTCGAAGACCTGAGCCATTTTCTGGAAATCCTCGCGCGCACTGCGACCGGGCAGAAGCTCACGACCTACACCAGCTTCATCACGGGGCCGCGGCGCGAGGGCGAGCTCGACGGGCCGGGCGAGATGCACGTCGTGATTCTCGACAACGGCCGCAGCGCGATGCTCGCCGATCCGGTTCTGCGCGAGGCGTTGAATTGCATCCGCTGCGGCGCGTGCCTCAACGTGTGCCCGATCTACCGGCGCATAGGAGGCCATGCGTATCGCTCGGTCTACCCGGGGCCGATCGGATCTATCGTCAGTCCAAATCTTTTCGGCAGCGCCGCGGGCTACCTGCCGTTCGCCTCGACGCTGTGCGGCGCGTGCAAAGACATCTGTCCGGTCAAAATAGATATCCCGCGCATTCTGCTTCATCTGCGCTGGAAGGAAAGCACGGGCAAGCATCCGCTCAAATGGCCGCGCGCGATCGAGCGGGCGCGGCGGGGCGCGCGGCGATTTGCGACGGCCGCACGGCATCCGCGGACGATTCGGATGCTCGGAAAATTTGCGGCGATGGTGCTGAAGCCCTTCGCGCACAATGGTTATCTGCGCCGGATGCCGGGACCGTTCCGCAACTGGACCAGGTATCGCGACTTCCCGCGGCCGCGGCCGCATAAACGTCCCGAGCCGGAGCGCCCGCCGGGCTGAACGTGGCCGAGCTGCACAAAATAATCGCGAACGTGAAGGACGCGCTCGGCGCCGGCGCGCGCAACCACAACTCGCACGCTGAGACTGCGAGCGCCGCCGTGCCGGTCGCCGCGTCGGCGCAGCGTGCCGAGCTCGCATCGACGTTCGCGCGCGAGCTGGAAGAGGTCGGCGGCAAGTTTCTTGGAGTGCTCGCTCCCGGCGAAGTGAATAGTCGAATAGTCAGTCTCGCCGGCGAGATTGGCGCGAAGACGGTCGCGCTTGGACAAGGGCTCGCGCTCGACATGGACGCGGTCGGCGAGGCGCTCGAGCGCGCGGATTTCAGGATCGTGCGCACCGTGCCGGTGGCGGATAGCGAGCGCGCGGCGATGCGCGCGCGCGTCGCCGATGCTGAGCTGGGAATCGCGGAGGCCGACTTCGCGATCGCCTCGACCGGCACGCTCGCCGTCGTTGCGAACGCCAATCGGCCGGGCTCGCTCACGCTCCTGCCGACGGCGAGCCTGGTGATCGTTCAGATCGATCGCGTGATGCCGAATCTCGCGGCGGTGCTGGCCGCGATGGGTCCCGACGGCGTCGCCGCGAATCGATTGACGTTGATCACGGGGCCGAGCCGGACCGCGGATATCGAAAAGCGAATCGTGCTCGGCGTGCATGGCCCGAAATCGCTGCACGTGATCGTGGTGTGGCCGCACGATGACTGAAGTCCAACTATTCTCGACCTGCCTCGCCGAGGAATTTTTTCCCGAGGTCAACGACGCCGCAGCGACCGTGCTCGAGCGGCTGCGGCTCAAGGTGACTCCGATTCGCGGCGCGTTCTGCTGCGGGCAGGTGGCGTTCAACGAAGGCATGCGCGAGCAGGCGGTCGCACTCGCGCGGCGATTTTTGAACTCGGTCCAGCCGGGCGTTCCAATCGTCGTGCCGTCGGGTTCATGCACCAGCATGCTGAAGATTTTTTACGGCGACTTGCTCGCCGACGATCCCGCGCTCGCGGCCAGGGCGATGGCGATTCGGCCGTGGGTGTTCGAGCTGTCGCAGTTCATCGTCAACGTGCTGAAGGTGAAGTATCTCGGCGCGCGCTACGAGCGGGCGGTCGCGTATCATCCGTCGTGCCATCTGATGCGCGAGCTGGGCGTGCGCGCCGAGCCGATGACGCTGCTGAGCGCGGTGGCGGGAATCAAGCTTTGCTGGTGCGCGATCGCGAAGAGTGTTGCGGCTTCGGCGGGATGTTCTCGGTGAAGTTCCCGGACATCTCGGCGTCGATGCTCGACGACAAAATCGCGCGCATCAATGAGAGCGGCGCCGAGGTGGTGGTCGCGAACGATTGCGGATGCCTGATGCAGATTGGCGGCGGGTTGAGCCGCAAGGGAGAGAAGATCGAAGTGCGGCATCTCGCAGAAGTGCTCGCGGCGCGGTGAGGGAAGAGGGGAAGGGTAAATCACTTTATTGAATGTGAAACCCGCGGTGGGTTTCACGCTTCCTTCGGCAGGGGTGACCCCTGCACCCGGTGATTCAGAACGAACTGGGACTCTCGTCCCTGTTCGAAAAGTTTTAGTGGCGTTCGTGGACGTATAGGCCTGGCGCAGGTTCACCGGCCTTGTACAACTCGCTGCCTAATGATTTTGGAGCGGGGCGTTCGTTGCCGGAGCGGGCGGCGACCCACTTGATCCAGTGATCCCACCAGGTGCCTTTGTTCTCGACTGCGCCCTTCGCCCATTCGTCGGGATCTTCCGGGAGGCGCGCGCCGATGTAGTAGCGGGCTTTGAAGTTGCCCGGCGGATTCACGAGGCTCTGGATGTGGCCGCTGGAGCCGAGCACGAATTCGATTCGTCCGCCGAACATTCTCGTCGCGCGATAGCATGCGCGCCATGCGCAGATGTGATCGGTCATGCCGGCGACCAGGTACAGATCGTTTTTCACGGCGCGCAGATCGATCGGCGTGCCGAGCACTGAGACGTCGCCGCCGTGCGTCAGCGGATTTCTCATGAACAAATCGAGGAAGCCCGCGTGCAGCTTGGCCGGAAGGTTGGTTGCGTCGGCGTTCCAGTAGAGGATGTCGAATGGCGCCGGATCGTTGCCGAGCAGGTAATTATTGACCCAATAATTCCAAACCAGATCGTTGGGACGCAGCCACGCGAACACGCGCGCCATGTCGCCGCCGTCGAGCACGCCTTTTTCGGCGGAGCGATCGCGCGCCGCCTTGATGGCGTCCTCGGTCGCGAACATCCCGGTCATCGAGGGCAGGCTCGTATCGAGCATCGTGACCAGCAGCGTGACCGCGTTGACGCGCTTGTCGCCCGACGCCGCCAGATGCCCGAGCATCAGCGAGGTCGTGATGCCGCCGGCGCATACGCCGAGCACGTTGCAGTCGGGGCTGCCGGTGATCTCGCAGGCGGCGGCGATCGCTTCCTTGCATGCGGTCACGTATTCGTCGAGGCCCCAGTTGCGATTTTGCGGCGTCGGATTGCGCCAGCTGATCGTGAACATCGGAATGCCGTGCTTGACCGCGTACTCGACGAAGCTGCGGCCGGGCGCGAGATCCATGATGTAGAACTTGTTGATCTGCGGCGGGATGAAGAGCAGCGGGCGTTCGTAAACCTTGTCGGTCGCGGCCGCATACTGAATCACCTCGCAGACCGGGTTGCGGAACACCACGGCACCGGGCGAGAGCGCGAGATTTTTGCCGACTTCGAACGGGCGCTTGTCGACGGTCGAAGGCATGCCGCCGTTGCTCCACAGGTCGCCGAGAAAATTGCGCAGCCCCCACATCACGCTCATCCCCGCCGTATCGAACGCGCGCTTCAGTGCGGCCGGATTGAGCCAGAACGCGTTGGTGGGCGCGAGCGCCTCCGTCAGCAGCGTCATCGCGAACTTTTGCTGCTCGACTTCCTTCCACTCGACGCTTTCATCCTGGTTAACGAGGTCATGCATCGCGGTGCGCCACGCGAGATAGGCCTGCATCACGCGATGGTACAGCGGCTGCTGCGTCCATGCGGGATCGGCAAAGCGCTTGTCGCCCGCTTCGGGAGCCGACCGAGGATACGCCAGCCGCGATCTGCCCCAGCTCGAGCGACAGTTGAATCGCGCGCGAGGCGACCGTCGCCGGCTGCGACGCGAGATTCGTCAGCAAGGTGGTCAAGGTGCCGACGACCTGCGTGGCGTCGAGGCCGACGAATGGATTGGCGCCGAGGAGCGCATTCAGTGCGGGATGGTTTTCCTCGGGGGTCAGAATCTCAGGCTGCCGCTTGGCTGCACCGTCCATGTCGCCACCTCCTGTTCCGATCGAGAAGGGCCAGCGCGATTCCAGCACAAAGATGGGCCGCCACCAAGCCTGAGGAAAGGAAGAGGAGAGAGAATCAGCCGAGCAGTTCGAGGCCGTGTTCGAACATTCGGGGCGCCGACAGCGCCGTTTCTTCCCAGAGCGGATCGGGGCGCTTGCCGCGGCGATGGAGCATCAGGTTGAAGCAGGTGATCACGCCGAAGCGGTAGCCCGCGAATGCGCGGAACCATCGCACTTCCGGAATCGAGACGGGGAAGCCGGCGGCCTCGGCATATGCGTCGACGATCTCGTCGGCGTTCAGCAACGAGCCGCGAACGTCGGTGCCGACCCAGCTTTGGGGATCCGAAAAGAAACAAATCCAGCCAAGGTCGAGCAGCGTCGCGCCGACCAGCGAGATTTCCCAATCGATCAGCGCGACGACGCGTTCCTCGTCGAACAGCACGTTCGACCATTGGAAGTCGCCGTGGACGCATCCGATGCGCGCGCCTGCCGGCAGGCTCGAGCGCAGGCGCTCGCGCAGTTCGGGTCCGCGCGCGACGACGGCGGGATCGAGAGTGTCGCGGTCGAGCAGGTAGTCGAGGCGTTTGAGCTCGTCGCTGAGCGCGAACGGCGCACCCCAGGCGTCGCGGCGCGGCTCCCATGCGACGTTGTGCAGCGCAGCCATCGTCGCGATCCCGGCGCGCGCCAGCCGTTTCAGATGCGCCAGCGGCAGCTGGGATTCGCCGAGCTTGAAGCCTTCGACGAAACCGCCGACGAAGTACGGGCGATCGAAGAACTCGGGCTCGTCGCCGTACCAGATGATCGGCGGCACCGCGACCGGCGTATCGGCCAGCGACGCCATCACGCGCGCCTGCCGCACGATGTCGGCCGGGCCGGAAATTTTCACACCGGGCGGTGCGATGCGCACGACGAACTTTCCTGCGGGCGTCGCGCCGTCAGTACTGCGCTCGAGGATGAAGCTGTAGCTGAAGCCGGCGTGACCCGGCAGCGTCTCGAGCGAATGCGCGCGCGCGCCCGCATCGCCGGTCTTCGCGCGCACCAGTTTGGTGAGCTGCGCAGTTACCTGTTCAATATTTCCGGGCATCGCGGGTCGCGCTCGTCGCGGCTAACCCTTCATCCCGGCTTTCGCCGATGCCGGATGCAGGCTCGACTTGGCGCTGGGGCGCGAATCGACGCGCTTGAACCATGCGTTCACGTTCTTGAGCGACGGATCGAGCGGCTGCTTGACGCTGGCGCCGAAGTCGAGCGCGCAATACAGAATGATGTCGGCGACCGTGAAGCGATCGCCCGCGATGTATTGCTTGCCCTCGAGCAGATTGTCGAGCCACTTGAGCTTGTCCTGCACGATTGCCTTGAGCGCGGGAGCCGCCTCGGGGATACAGCGCATGCGATTTGTAAACACCGGCAGTCCCTCGGAGTAGCGGAAGCCGTTGTAGAGATGCTCAGTGATCTGCATCTCGACGCGGCGCTGCCACTGGCGAGCCTCGGCGCGTTCCTCGGCATTGGCGCCGATCAGCGCCGGCGTCGGATGCTTTTCCTCGAGGTATTCCCAAATGGCGACGGTCTCGCCGATGCACTTGCCGTTGTCGAGCTCGAGCGCAGGCACTTGTCCGCCGGGATTGCGATCGGTGTACGGCGGCTTACGATTATCGCCCTTCAGGATATCGAGCTCCGTGCTGGGGATCGTAATCCCCTTCTCCGCCAGGAACATGCGCATCGCGCGCGGATTGGGACCCCAAGCGTCGTAGAGTTGCATAGCCACCTCGCCGGAATAGACTTGGGCGGAACTATACAACGGCGCGGCGAGCGCGGGAACCGAAATTTCGAGGCATGTTGCGCTGGGTGGGAGCGGTATGTAGGAATTTCTCATGCGATTTTGTCCGCAATGCGGCGCGCCGCTCCTGGCCGGGGCCAAATTCTGTGTCGAGTGCGGCCGCGCGCTGGACGTCGCCGCTCCGGGCGCGGGAGAAAGCGCCAGAGTGGGAGCGGCGAATCGCGGGCGCAATTCGATTACGACCGCGTTCGTATTCGTGTTCGTCTTGATCACGATAGTGGGTCTCGGCGCGGCTGGGTGGATCTATATGAAGACGCCTGAAGCGGTGCGCGAACAGGTCGCAGTCGCACCGCCAGCCGCTGTCGCTCCAAATGCGGGCGCTCCAGCCGCGAGCCCGGCAGCAGCAGCGGCCAACGCGCCCGCTCCGAACCAGAACGCCGCCGTAAATCCGGCTGCAGGTGGAAGTCAGAACGGCGGGCTGCCGCCGGGACATCCAACCGTCGAGCTGCCGACCGAGGCGCGCACTTTTGTCGACAAGATTGAGCGGGACGCGAACGCAAGACCCAGGGACGTCGTGGCGTGGAACAAGTTCGGCGCGGTCGCGATGCGCGCGGCGATGTTCGATCAAAGCTACTACGGCAAGGCCCAGGACGCGTACGGCCATGTGCTGAAACTGGATCCCGACAACCTCGACGCGCTCCGCGGCATCGGCGATATCGACTACGACAAGCAGCTCTACGACGAAGCGATCGCCGCCTACGAGCATTACCTGAAAAAGAAACCGGACGACCCTGAGGTCCGCACCGACCTCGGCACCATGTATCTCTACACGGGCAACGCCGACCAGGCGATCGTGCAATACAAGAAAGCGATCGCGTCCAAGCCGGGATTTTTCCAAGCGTACTACAACATGGGAATCGCGTACGCGCAGGAGAACCAGGCGGACGACGCTGCGGCCACGCTCAAGCAGGCGATCGCGTATGCGCCCGACGACACCGCTCGCGACCAGGTCAAGCAGCTGATCGCGAAACTCAACGGCGCGCCGGCGGCGGGCGCTTCGAACCAGGCGGCGTCTGCGTCGACAGCGTCGGCGTCGAGCTCGCAAAAGCAGGCGGCGGCCGCGGCGAAGAGTCCGGCGGCGGCGAGTTCTGCCGCATCAGTCGCGATGGCGAAAGCGTCGCCGGCTGCGCCGGCCTCTGCCGAAGATGATTTTCACGACGCGGTCGAGGAGATGATCCGAGGCCTGCCGATCGCGGGGCCGAAGGTCACTTCGGTGGAGTGGCCCGACAAGCTCAAGGCCAAAGTCATCATGGACAACTTCCCGATGGATCAAATGCCGCCGTTTGCGAAAACCAAATTCGAGAGCGACTTGAAGGCGGGAATCGATACCGCCAAGAAAGACAATAAGATTGCTTCTCCGGTCGAGGTCAATATCGTCGACAGCGCGAGCGGCAAGGTGATGGAAACCATTACTCAGTAGCTATTGCGAATAGCTACTCGCGCGAGGGAGCCGGATGCAGGGAAAGCTGGTCAGGCTGCGCGGTTACGAAAAATCCGACGCCGACGCGCTGACGCGATGGTTCACGGACGAGGAGGTCACGCGATGGCTGGGGCCGCCGAACATGCCGTCGCGCGCGCAACAGGAAAAATTCATCGAACTGGCGCAGTCGTCGCCCGACGACGCGAAGTATTTCGCGATCGAGACGCTCGACGGGGAACTGGTCGGAGATTGCGGACTCAGAAAGATCGACTGGAAAAGCCGCAAGGCTGAGTTCTTTATCACGATCGGCGAGAAACAGTTCTGGGACAAGGGTTTCGGCGCCGATACGCTCAAGCTGGTAATCCGCCTCGCGTTCGACAAGATGAATCTCAATCGAGTCTGGCTCACCGTGCTGGTGGATAATCCGCGCGCGGTTCGATGCTACGAGAAGTGCGGCTTTGCCCGCGAAGGGTTGCTGCGGCAGGAAAGTTTCGTCGATGGAAAGTATCGCGACGTGCTCATGATGGCGATCCTCAGAGAGGATTACGAGCGAACTCGAGGTGCATGACGATGGCATCGAAATCTTTGGAACGGCTGCGCAAGGCCGGCGACCGACAGACGCTGCGGCTTACTCATTACGGACGCAAAAGCGGGCGGCCGTACGAAGTGACTATCTGGTACCTGGTCGATAATGATGGACTGTACCTGGTATCCGCCAATGCGGCGCGGAGCTGGGTGCGCAATGTCAAAGCGCGGCCGGCTATCTCATTTCGCGTAGGCGACGAAGTCTTCAACGGCAACGTGCGCGCAATCACGGACAAGAATGAACGCGACAAGGTGAACGCCCTGACGATGCGCAAGTACTGGTACGTCGCGCCGATGCTGCGGATGGGGCAGTTCCTCATGTCGATGGGAATGGTTCGCGACAACACCGCCGCGTTCGAAGTGATCCTCGCGGACGAGTAGCTACGAGGGATCGCCGCCTTCGGCCACGCGCTTGAGGCTCTCGACCCAGTTCTGATGGCCGCGCTCGAGCATCGGGCGCAAATACCACCACGCAAGTTTCGGCACGATGCCGTTCTGGCATTCCTCGGTGACGACGCGGCATCCGCCATGGCCGTCCGGCTCGATAATCCAGCCGTGATAGGCGCGCAGCACGCCGCGCGCATCCCATCCAAGTTCGTGCGGCGGTTCGAAGGTGATCACACGGCTGGTGATGTTGGCGCCAAACGTCTTCCACTTGAATTCGGTCGTCCAGCGCAAGGTCGGGAGGATTGCCGCGAAGGAAATTGACGTTGGCGCTGTTGCTGTACCATTCGGGCCACTTGGCAGCGCGAATAAGCCATCGCCAAACGCGCTCGGGCGGAGCGGCAATCGCAATCTCATTGTGCGCGTACACCGATGAGTTGTCAGGTTCAAATCCCGCAGGCCATTTCATCGCGATGCTCCGCTCTTTTCCTTCAGACGCCTCGCCCGTTATTTCACGGGAGAGGTTAGGTGAGGGTTCTGCGGATCGTTCGTGACGCCGACAGATCGATCCGCGCCGAGCATCCGACCGATCTCCTCTGCAACCTCCTCGGCACCCTGCAACACTTCGCTGTTCCAAAATCTGAGAACTTTGAACCCTCGCGTTCGAAGCTCGCGAGTTCGCACATCGTCATAATGCTTCCGCGCGTCCGCATGTTGTTCTCCATCAATCTCGACGATCACGCGCGCTTCAATGCAGCAGAAATCGACGATGAATGATTCGATTGCAACCTGTCTGCGGAATTTCCAGCCATCCGACTTTCTATCCCGGAGGATGGACCAGAGCCGGTTCTCAGCTTCGGTGGAATCGCGACGCAGCGCGCGCGAACGGGCCAGCGTTTTCTTGGGGATTAAGTGTGGCGGCGTGAGGTCGGCCATCGATGGACAATCTCACGTTTGCTGGCGATGTGAAACTGCGATCAATCGCGGAACCCTCACCTAACCTCTCCCGTGAAATAACGGGCGAGGGATCGACAAAGAATTCGGGGGCTGGGATTGCTCCCAGCCCCCTGCCGTCACCACATCCGCCACCCCACCACATCGTAGGGCGCGAGTTTTCTTCGCGCCTGGTTTTAGGTGGGTCCCGGAGAACTGTTCATCCGCACACTGTCCGAGGACTGGCTGAATCCTTGGCCGCCGCCGATGGCAAAATCCGCGTCCGCACCCACCTCATCTTGCCAGTCTCTCGAAAACCTCCCCCTCCGCATTCTCCGGGACCCTTGAGACTCCTTCATTATGAGCACCCACTCGTGGTGCCGCAGTTCATGCATTTGTAGCAGGCGCCGTTGCGCACCATTATGCTGCCGCAGTCGGGGCATGGCGGCGCGTCGGCCTGGTTGATGAATGCCTGCCGAATGCCGCCGTCTTTACCGTCGCGCAAGCTGGCTATGGGAGCCATCGCGATGGGCGCCGTGTCGGATTTTGCCGACAACGTTTTTTCAGATTCGATGATTCCGACTTCCCGCTTTGCCTCCTCGTCCAGAAATTTCGACGCCATCCAGCGGAACAGGTAGTCGATGATCGACTTGGCGTATGGAATCTGCGGATTCTTGGTGAAGCCCGACGGCTCGAAGCGCATGTGCGAGAATTTGTCGACCAGGAACTGCAGCGGTACGCCGTACTGCAGCGCGAACGAAATCGCCGTCGCAAAGGAATCCATCAGGCCCGAGATGGTCGAGCCCTGCTTCGACATCGTGACGAAAATTTCGCCGGGCGTGCCGTCCTCGTACATGCCGACGGTGATGTAGCCTTCGTGGCCGGCGATATCGAATTTGTGCGTGATCGATTTGCGCTCATCGGGCAGCTTGCGCCGCTGCATCCGATCGTCGGCCGCCGCCATCGCCGCCGCTGCGACCGCCTCCACCGCCTTTTCAGTCTTGCCGGTGTTGAGCGGCTGCGTGCGCTTGGAGCCGTCGCGATAAATCGCGACCGCCTTGATGCCGAGCTTCCACGCCGTCACGTAAGCCTCGGCCACTTCGTCCACGGTCGCTTCCGCGGGCATGTTGATGGTCTTGGAAATCGCGCCCGAGATGAACGGCTGCACCGCACCCATCATCTTGATGTGGCCGTTGTAGTGAATCGTGCGAGCGCCGGCGCGCGGCTTGAAGGCGCAATCGAAAACCGCGAGATGCGCGTCCGCGAGTTGCGGCGCACCTTCGATCGTTTCGTTCTCGTCGAGGTACTCGACGACTTCCTGCACCTCTTTCGAGTCGTAGCCCAGGCGCTTGAGCGCGCGCGGCACCGTGCCGTTGACAATTTTCAGCATCCCGCCGCCGACCAGCTTCTTGTACTTGATCAGCGCGATGTCGGGCTCGATGCCGGTCGTGTCGCAATCCATCATGAAGGCTATCGTGCCGGTCGGCGCGATAACCGTGGCCTGCGAGTTGCGGTAGCCGGCGTTGGTGCCCAGCTGCAGCGCGGCGTCCCATGAGTCGCGCGCGGCGCGCAGCAGGTCGAGCGGAACATAAGATGGATCGAGCTTGTAGGCGGCAGCCTTGTGGCGCTCGATCACTTTCAGCATCGGCTCGCGATTGGGCGCGTAGCCGGCGAACGGACCCATCTGCTCGGCGATGCGCGCCGACTGGAGATAGGCCTCGCCCGTCATCAGCGCGGTAATCGCGGCGGCGTAGCTGCGGCCCTGGTCGGAGTCATAAGGCATCCCGAGCGCCATCAGCAGCGCGCCGAGATTTGCGTAGCCGAGGCCGAGCTCGCGGAACGCGCCGGCGTTCTTCCCGATCTCGTCGGTCGGATACGAGGAGTTGTCGACCAGGATATCCTGCGCCGTGATCATCACGTCGACGGCGTGGCGGAATGCGCGCACGTCGAACTCGCCGCGATCGTCGATGAACTTCATCAGGTTGAGCGACGCGAGATTGCAGGCCGAGTTGTCGAGATGCATGTACTCGCTGCACGGATTCGACGCGTTGATGCGTCCGCTGGCGGGGCAGGTGTGCCAGAGGTTGATGGTGGTGTCGAATTGCATGCCGGGGTCGCCGCATGCGTGCGCGGCCTCGGCAATCATCTGCAGCACCTTGCGCGCGGGACGGGTCTCGGCCACCTCGCTCGACTTGACGAAGTGCGTCTGCCATTCGGCGTCGTCGAGCACCGCCTGCATGAAGCCGTCGGTGGCGCGCACGGAGTTGTTGGCGTTCTGGAAGAACACCGAGCCGTATGCGGGGCCGTCGAGCGAGGAGTCGTAGCCCGCCTCGATCAGCGCCCACGCCTTGCGCTCTTCTTCGACTTTGCACTTGATGAAATCGACGATGTCGGGATGGTCGGCATTGAGCACCACCATCTTGGCCGCGCGCCGCGTCTTGCCGCCCGACTTGATCACGCCGGCGCTCGCGTCGGCGGCCTTCATGAACGACAACGGTCCCGACGCGGTGCCGCCCGACGAAAGTTTCTCGCGGCATGAGCGCAGAGCAGACAGGTTGACGCCGGCGCCGGAGCCGCCTTTGAAGATCATGCCCTCGTTGCGGTACCAGCTCAGGATCGAGTCCATGCTGTCGTCGACCTTGAGGATGAAGCACGCGGAGCACTGCGGCTTGGCCTCGATGCCGACGTTGAAATACACCGGGCTGTTGAACGACGCCTTCTGATTGAGGAGCAGGTAGGTGAGCTCGGCGTGGAAAGTTTCGCGCGCGTCGGCGTCGGCGAAGTATTCCTGCTTGTCGCCCCATCCGGCGATCGTATCGACCACGCGCGAGATGAGCTGGCGCACGCTGGTCTCGCGCCGCGGCGTGCCGAGCGGTCCGCGAAAATATTTCGAGACGACGACGTTGGTGGCGGTCTGCGACCACGCGCGCGGCACTTCGACGTCCTTCTGCTCGAAGACGACGCGGCCGTCTTCGCCCGAGATGACGGCGCTGCGCATATCCCATTCGACCTGCGAATACGGATCGACGCCGGCGGTGGTGAAGAAACGCTCGAGCACGATGCCGCGTCCGGGTGCGGCGGAAGTGACCGGAGCGGCATTCTGGGCCGGTGCGCGGTCGGTTGTTTTTGGCTTGGAATCCATCTCAAAATCCATCGCTCCCCCGCCCATCACCAGTCCTCCCCAACCTCGGTTACATGCCCATTAAGCCTGCGTTCAGTTCCCGTAGAGTCGCCACCGCTGTTACGGCGACTTTCAAGCAATCCTAGCGTCTCCAAATGCTGTCGTGTGCGACAATATGCGCGCCCCTAGCGCGGTCTGTCAAGCCCCGACCCCCTACAGGTAGTGTATAGCAAGTTGTTCACAACCCATATATTAGGTTGTTGATAACTTTTGGTAAATGTTCGCTCATATTAAAAATTGTGACTGACCGATGAACTCACATTAGCTGTGCTCATTCTAATTGCGGTCGGTTGAGGCTCGGCGGACGTCCCTGACCATACGGTCGGTATGCGTCGCGCGGCCGCTGGCGCTATCCTCGAATGCTCATGCCGAATCGACGCCACAAGGCTCCCGAACAGATCGGCGCCGCGATGCAGCCGCTGCTCGATCGAATCGACCGCGAAGGTCATTTCGCGATCGTGCGCCTGGCGAAAGCGTGGCCGGAGATCGTCGGCGAGACGATCGCGCGTCGCACGGAAATCGTCTCGTTAAAATTTCACACCGCGGTCGTGAAAGTTTCGGGCGCGATGTGGATACAAGAACTCAACCTGATGAAATCGCAAATCCTCGCGCGCGTGACCGAGCGCATCGGCGATGACGCGGTGCGCGAACTCCGCTTCGTGCAAGGCCGTCTGAGCCGGCGCGAGCGCCCGAAATTGCGCACCGTGCCGCGTGCAACGCGAAAATCAATCGAGCTGCCGGAGTTGAAAGATCCCGAGTTGCGGAAAGCATTCGAGCGCCTGATCGAGGCTTGGGGCCGCGCATCGCGATGAGGAAGTGCGTAAACGGAAACGCAACGATTTACGTCTAAAATGAGGTGAATCCGCCGTTGGCCGGGTTCGTACTACATAACTGAAGATAATCATTCGTGGCGTTCGAAGAATCAAAGCAGGATCGCATTCTGCACGTGCTCAACCGGCTCGCGTTCGGGCCGCGGCCCGGCGATTTCGAGCAGGTCAGCGCGATTGGTCCCGAGCGCTACGTGCAGGAGCAATTGCATCCTGAGGGGATCGCGATTCCCGGCGATCTGTCCGAGCGCGTCAGCGAACTGCAAACGCTGCATATGTCGCCGATCGCGCTGTTCATCGAGTACCAGCGCCCGATCAACGAGGCGCGCAAGACCGCCAAGGCCGAGGCCGGCGGCGACAACGGCTGCAATCGACAAGACTGCGATCAAGGACGCGACCAAGGACTTGAGAATCCGGCAACGCATCGTCATGCGCGAGGCGGTCGAGGCGCGGATGATGCGCGCGATCGAAGGGCCGCGCCAGTTGCAGGAAGTGATGACCGCGTTCTGGTTCAACCATTTCAATATTTTCGCGGGCAAGGGCCTCGACATCATCTGGACCGGCGCGTTCGAGGAGACCGCCATTCGGCCGCATACGTTCGGCAAGTTCCGCAAGCTGCTGGGCGCGACCGCGCATCATCCCGCGATGCTCTTCTACCTCGACAACTGGCAGAACACCGCGCCCGGCAGTCCCGGCTCGAAGGGCAAGTTCGAGGGAATCAACGAGAACTACGCGCGCGAGCTGATGGAGCTGCACACGCTCGGCGTCAACGGCGGCTACTCGCAGGCCGACGTGATCGCGCTCGCGCATATTCTGACGGGATGGGGCCTGCCCAAGGGCGGCGGCGGTTATGGCGACGGCAAGCGCATGCGCGGCGACGGCGAGGGCATGGCGGGTGGCGAGATGGGCGGCGGATTATTTCCATTCATGCGACGCCGGCGGAATTTCATGCCGCCCGCGATCGATCCGAGCGGATTTTACTTCGACGAATCGCGTCACGACTTTTCTGAAAAAACTTTTCTGGGGCACCGAATCGAAGGCGGCGGAATCGACGAAGGCGAGCATGCGCTGGATATCCTGGCGCGCAGCCCCGCCACGGCGAAGCATCTGAGCTTCAAGCTGGCGCAATACTTCGTCGCCGACGATCCGCCCAAAGCGCTGGTCGAGCGGATGGCGAATCGCTACCTCGAGACCGACGGCGAGACGCGCGCCGTGCTCGAGACGATGTTCACCAGCGCGGAATTCTGGGACCCGCGCACCTACGGAGCGAAATTCAAAACGCCTTACGAGTACGTCGTCTCGTGCGCGCGCGCGACCGGCGTGCCAATCCGCAACTACCGGCCGCTGTACGGCACGATGCAGATGCTCGGGATGCCGCTGTACGCCTGTCAGACGCCCAACGGCTACGCCAACACGCAGGACATGTGGCTGAATCCCGACGCGATGATGATGCGGCTCAGCTTCGCGACGGCGCTCGGCTCGGGAAATCTGCCGCTGGAGAATCCGCCGTTCGAAGAAGACGCCGATGGCGGCAGCGGCGGCGGTGAGATGCGTCCGGAGCCGCCGGCGGTCCCGCGCGGCGCCGGCAAAGTGAATATCAATTTCGATCCCGGGAAGCACGGACCCAAGATGACGCCGCCCGATCCCGCGCAGCTCGCGGCGACGCTCGGCGAATATTTTTCACCGGCAACTGCCAACGCCGTCGAGGCGGCGCCCACGAATCTGCGCGCGCCGCTGATTCTCGGCAGTCCCGAGTTCATGAAGCGCTGAGAGTTTACCCTGAGATTTTACAATGACTAAAAATCTTCAAGACCCTGCGGCGTGCATCGCGTGCAACCCGGGCGCGGCGACGCCTCTCAGCCGGCGAGCGTTTTTGCGCCGCGCCGCCGTTCTGTCGGCGTCGGGAATCGTGCTGCTCAGCCCGCATGCGTGGGCGGCGCGCTCGCTCGATTCGAGCAGCAAGCGCCGGCTGATCGTCGTGTTCCTGCGCGGCGCCGTTGACGGCCTGAACGTAGTGGTGCCGCATGGCGAGTCGGCCTACTACGACGCACGCCCGACGATCGCCATCGGACGCATGGGCGCGGGCGACGGCGTGATCGATCTCGACGGTTATTTCGGACTGCATCCCGCGCTCGCGCCGATGGACGCGCAATGGCGCGACGGCACGCTCGCGTTCGTGCATGCGTGCGGCTCGCCCGATCCGACGCGCTCGCATTTCGACGCGCAGGATTTCATGGAGAGCGGCACGCCCGGCGTCCGCACCACTCAAGATGGCTGGCTGAATCGTACGCTCGCCGCGATTCCGGGGACGCATGGCCCGACCGAGGCGCTGAGTCTCGGGCCGACGGTGCCGCGAATTCTGAGCGGCAAGATACCGGTCGCGAATATCGCGCTCGGGCGCGCGGCGGAGCGGCCGATGCCGATGGATCGGCCGGTGATCGAAGCCGCCTTCGACAAGATGTACGTCGGCAACGATTCGATCAGCCGCGCCTATCGCGACGGACGCCAGGCGCGCATGCGCCTCGTCAGCGAACTGACGCAGGACATGACCGAGGCCAATGCCGGCGCCCCGTCGCCGCAGGGTTTCTCCGATGACACCGACCGGCTCGCGCGTCTGATCGGCCGCGACCCGACCATTCGCGTCGCCTTCATGGCGCTCGGCGGCTGGGATACGCATGTCAGTGAAGGCGCGGCGACCGGTCAGCTCGCAGGACATCTGAAGCCGCTGGCCGAGGGCCTGGCGAGTCTCGCCAAATCGCTCGGCCCGAACTACCAGGACACCGTCATCCTGGTGATCTCGGAATTCGGCCGCACGATGCATGAGAACGGCAACGGCGGCACCGATCACGGACACGGCAACGTGATGTGGGTGATGGGCGGTCCCGTGAAGGGCGGCAAAGTTTACGGCCGCTGGCCCGGCCTCTCAACGGCGAGCCTTTACCAGGAGCGCGACCTCGCCGTAACGACCGACTTCCGCGAACCAATCGCGGCCGTGCTGCGCTCGCACATGCAATTCTCCGACGCGCAGATCGATCGAGTATTCCCAGGCCGCCCCCGCTCCAACGGCAACGCCGCCGGCTTGATCAAGGTGTGAGAATCGCGCACGCGTTTGCGCTGCATGCTGCTACTCGCGAATAATCGCGGGCATGGAATATGACGTAGTTGTTCGCAATGCCGTCGTGGTCGACGGCAGCGGAGCGCCGCGCTTTCGCGCCGATGTCGCGCTCAAAGATCGCAAGATTGCCGCGCTGATCGATCCCGCCGACGCCGCGAGCGCATCCGGCGCGCGCGAGATCGACGCGACCGGGCTCGCAGTGGCGCCGGGCTTCATCGATCTGCATTCGCATTCCGACTGGGTGCTTCCGATTGCCGACCACGGGCAAATTCTCAAGCCGTTTCTGCTGCAGGGCGTTACGACCTTCGTCGGCGGCAACTGCGGCTTTTCGGTGGCGCCCGTGATGCGCGAGCGACAGCGGATGCTCGACGAGTCAGGCCGCCTTTGCGCCGAGCGCACGTTCGACTGGGGTTGGGACGACGTCGCCGGCTTCGCCGCGTTTTTGAAGCGCCAGGGACTCGCGCTCAACGTCGCGCATCTGGCGGGGCATGGCAGCATTCGGCTGAGCGTGATGGGTTCGAGCGCGGCCGAGCCGTCGGCGGATCAGTTGCGCGCGATGAGCGCTATGGTCGAGCGCGCGATGGCCGACGGTGCGGTCGGCCTTTCGTGCGGGCTCGGATATTTCCCCGGGATGATCGCGAAGCCGGCCGAGCTGGCTGCGCTGGCGCGCGTGGCCGCGGCCGCGGGCGGCGTGCTGACGTCTCATCTGCGCGCGTACTCGGAGCGTTCGCTATTCTTCGACAGCACGACTCCGCACAACATCCTGGCCGTGCGCGAGATGGCGACCGTCGCGCGCGAGGCCGGCGTGCCGCTGCAGGTCTCGCATCTGATCTTCGTCGGCCGGCGCTCGTGGCGGACCGTCGACGACACGATTGCCGAGGTCGAGCGTCACCGCAGCGACGGCGTCGATATCTCGTTCGACACCTTTCCCTACACCTGCGGCAACACCACCATTCGCGTGATCTTCCCCGCGTGGTCGCAGACGGGTCTCGAGGCGCTGCTCGATTCGACGGACGGATGGGCGAAATTGCGCGACGGATTCCAGCCGCTCAAGACCTTCATCGCCGATTCGGTCCAACTGATGTGGGCGGTCAAGCCCGAGCTCAGTTATCTCGAAGGCAAGTTTTTCGGACAGATCGCCGATGAGCTGAAACTCGATCCGGTCGACGCGTACCTGACGATCACTCGCGAGAGCGGAACCCGCGCGCGCGTGCTGAATCATCTATACAGCGGCGACGACTTCGGCGACGAGCACGCGCTGCAGCAAGCGATGAAGCATCCGCTGAACCTGTTCGAGATGGACACGATTCTGACCTCGCACGGCCATCATAATCCCGCGAGCTTCGGCACCTACCCGCGAATCCTCGGGCATTACGTGCGCGAGATGAAACTGCTGACGCTGGAAGATGCGGTGCACAAGGCGACGGGGATGGCGGCGAAGCGGATGCGCCTCGGCGCGCGCGGCCTCGTACGTCCCGGCTACGCGGCCGACCTGGTGATCTTCAATCCAGACACGATCGGATGCGCCGCTGATTCAAGAACGCCAACGCTGGCGCCAGTCGGAATCGAACACGTGATGGTCAACGGAACCGCAGTAGTCGCGGACGGCAAATGGTGCGGCGACGGCGTGATGGCCGGCGAGTGGATCGGGAGGAGCAATTGAGACGCGGTTAGCGCTCCATGTCCTCCATCTTTTTGTCCATCTCGCGCAGCTTGGCGAGCTTCTGATCGGTCGGCACGTTCTCGGTGCTCGTGTTGGCTGCCACGGTTTTCGCACGCTCGGTCGGTAACTCGCCGCTTACTTTTGCCAGCGCTTCCTTCGCCAGCCGCCGGACCATCGGGCTCTGATCCTGGGCCACCACCTCGTTGAGCAGCGGGACGGCCTGATCGCTGCCGATTTCGCCCAGCGCGAAGACTGCGGTACCGCGTCCGCGCTCATCTTCATCCTCGCCCAGGTACTGCATCACCGGCGTCACGCCCTTCGCGTCGCCGATTCTGCCCAGCGCCGCCACCAGGTGGAGCTTGACGATCGGTTCGGTCGAGCGCAGGAAGAGCATCGAGGAGATCGGCGGCACGGCGTCATTCGCCTCGCGCGCACCGAGGATGTCGACCGCCTTTATTTTGACCCGCACGTCGGGATCGGAAAGCGACGTGATCAGGATCTGATTGACCTCGGGGTCCTGCAGGTTGCGAAGTTTCTCGAGTTCCGAGACGCGCACGGTGGGGTCCGCGTCCTTCAGGCCGAGCTTCACATCCTTGATGATCTTGAAGGGAGTTTCCTGCGCCGCGTTAGTCGCAATATCGTCGACGCCCGCCTTCACCGAGCTTTGATGCGACATCGGACTGGAACTGAGCGCGCTGCCCAATCCCTGGCCGCCGTACTGCGCAAACGCCAGGTGCGGAATGGCCAGCGCGACGCCAAGGGCGAAGGTCGCAAATACATTTCGGGTCTTAATCATTTCCCCCACCTCCGCGATCGGCCAGAATTATTGGTGATCATGAGAGACATTGCAAGGAACCCCACTGCCAGAGCAAGACGCCGCAATGCGCTCACGGGCCTTGTGCTGGCAGCGTTGATGGTGACGGCAGGCGCGCTCGCGCGGCCTCTCCTCGCGGCGGACGCTTCGGATTCGAGTCCATCTCCGGCCGCTCAGCCGGCGCACAAGCATAAGCATCGCCATCTGCCGACTCCCGCGCCGACGCCGATGGCGCTGCCGCCCGAGGTCAAGGCGAAGGTGCCGGCGTACAAGCCGGGGCCGATACCGTTTCACGACGGCGAGCAGTTGATGTTCCAGGCGACGTGGGCTGGAATTCCGGCGGCGCAGGCGCGCATCGAGTTCCACAAATCGCCGAAAGATCGCTGGATCGGCGAAACCTGGATCGAGACCAACGCCTTCGCCGATCTGTTCTACAAGATGCGCGATTATATGAAGGAGAGCATGGCCTCCGACACGCTCCACTCGAGCGGCGTTTACCTGGTCCAGCACGAAAATTCGCGGCTCAACTACTACGACGTGACGATGGATCGGCCCGCGCAGATGGTCACGATGACCAAGAAAAATCACAAGGGAACGACCAGCAGGGAGTACATCGCGTCGGACCCGTGGGGACCTATTTCGGGCGCGATGATGGCGCTGACGCAGCCGTTCGAGCCCGGCAAGACTTACGCCTTCGACGTGTTCAGCGGCAGCCAGCGCTACGTCTTCGCGTTCGAGGTCGAGCAGCGCGAGAAGATTCACCTCGCGCTCGGCGATTTCGACGCGTGGCGCATCGTGCCCGACGTCTGGTACGTCAGCGACGGCGAGCTGCGCAGCGAGGCGCACGGCACTACCCTGTGGATATCGGCGGACGCGCGCCACCTGCCGCTGCGAATCCAGGCGCAGGCGTATATCGGCTACGTGCGCGCCGACTTGATCAGCATCGATGGCAAGGCCGGCGTCGAGAGCGCGCAGAACTGATGGCTCCGACGCATGACTGAGCTACTATATAGAGCAAAGGTGAATCGCACGATGCCGAAGAAACTCGAATTTTTTTACGACTGCTCGAGCCCGTGGACCTACCTCGCGTTCTCGAAGATCGAAGAGGTGGCGCTGCGCCACGACGCCGAACTGATCTGGCGTCCGATCCTTGTTGGCGGACTATTCAACACGGTCAATCCGTCGGTCTACGAGGGCCGCGCGAAGCCGGTTCCGGTCAAGGCGAAATACTACGTCAAGGATTTGCGCGACTGGGCGAAATTTTACGGCCTGAAGATCGGCAACCCCACCGTCTTCCCGGTCAATTCGGTCAAGGCGATGCGCGGTGCGTTGGTCGCCGACGAGCATCGGATAATTTCGCGCTACTCGAAGCGCGTGTTCGAGAGCTACTGGACCGACGACAAGGACATCAGCCAGGACGACGTGCTGCGCGAAATCGTGGTCGAGGTCGGCCTCGACGAAAAAGAATTCTTCACCAAGATTGCGTCCGATGAGTACAAGGCAAGGCTGCGCGCCAACGTCGAGGAGCTGATCGCGCGCGGCGGCTTCGGCTCGCCGACGATGTTCGTCGAGGGCTCGATGTTCTTCGGCAACGACCGCCTGCCACTGGTCGAACACGAACTCGCAGTGGGGGTTGGCGGCGCGCTGGACAAAGGATCGGCCGGTACAACTTAGCTTTCTATGACGCATCGGGCGGAAGATCAGGCACCAACCAATCTGCGCGGCGACCTCGGCGCGCGCGAGGCCAGGGGAGTGCGCGCGTTCGTCGCAATCCGGATGAGCGAGCCGGTCGAAGATTCCATCGCCCGCACCATCGACGAGCTGCGGCATCCGAACGACGGCGTGCGATGGGTCCCGCGCGCGAATCTGCATATCACGCTCAAGTTCCTGGGGCCGGCAGTCGATTCGCATCGACTGCAGCAGCTCACGAGCGGGCTGCGGCAGCTCGCGGCGAAGACCGAGTCGTTCGAGCTCGCCGCGACCGGAATCGGCGCATTCCCCGACCTCGAGCATCCGCGTGCGATTTGGGTGGGCTTGCGCAATCTGGAATCGGGCGCGCTCGCGGCCCTTGCCGCCCGGCTGGAAACTGTAGCCGCCGAACATGGATTCGAGCGCGAGAAACGCCGCTGGAGCGGGCACCTGACTATTGGGCGCGTGGGCGACAGGGAAATCGCAGCCGCAACCCGCGACGCGCTGAACGCCGCGCGCGATCGCGAGTTCGGCATCTCGAAGATCGAATCGCTCACTCTCTACCGCAGCCACCTCGGACCCGACGGTGCCAGCTACGAAGCGCTCGCAACATTCTTGTTCCAGTCGCGTTAAACAGAGTGTAGTCGCGTTAACAAAGTGTCAAGTTTTGTTCTTTTCGTAACACCAACTTCAACTTGTCAACACCCCTGTGGACAGCGACCCCAATGCAGATAGAGCTATCGACGTGGGTTTGTGACAAGATTCGCAACGCAATAAATAAATCTCGCATGGTCGTAAATCGATGGCGATAGAAATCAAAAGTAAGGCGCTCGACCTGGCGCTCAGCCAAATCGAGAAACAATTCGGCAAGGGCTCGATCATGAAGCTCGGCGAGCAGGCCATTTCCGCCGACATCGCGGTCGTGCCGACCGGCTCGCTCGGACTCGACGTGGCGCTCGGCGTCGGCGGATTGCCGCGCGGACGCGTGGTCGAAATCTACGGCCCGGAATCGTCGGGCAAGACCACCCTGGCGCTCGAATGTATCGCCGAGGCGCAGAAGATGGGTGGGACCTGCGCCTTCATCGACGCCGAGCACGCCCTCGACGCGGCCTATGCGCGCAAGCTCGGCGTCAAGGTCGAGGACCTGCTCATCTCGCAGCCTGACAACGGCGAGCAGGCGCTCGAGATCACCGAGACCCTCGTGCAATCGGGCGCGATCGACGTGCTCGTAATCGACTCGGTGGCAGCGCTCGTGCCGCGCGCAGAAATCGAGGGCGAGATGGGCGAGCCGCAGATGGGTCTGCAGGCGCGCCTGATGTCGCAGGCGCTGCGTAAGCTGACGTCGATCATTTCGCGCTCGCGCACCATCGTGATTTTCATCAACCAGATTCGCATGAAGATTGGCGTGATGTTCGGGAACCCGGAAACGACCACCGGCGGCAACGCGCTCAAGTTCTATTCGTCGGTGCGAATCGACATCCGGCGCATCGGCACAATCAAGAACGCGACCGAAGTGATCGGCTCCCGCACCAAGGTCAAAGTCGTCAAGAACAAGGTCGCGCCGCCCTTTCGCGAGGCCGAATTCGACATCCTGTACGGCACCGGCATTTCCAAGGAAGGCGAGCTGGTCGACATGGCCAGCGAGCACAACATCATCGAGAAGCTCGGCGCGTGGTATTCCTACAACGGCGAGCGGATCGGCCAGGGCCGCGAGAACGCTCGCGACCTGCTCAAGGCGAATCCAAAGCTGGCCGAGGAGATCGAAGCCAAGGTGCGCGAAAAGCTGGCAGCCAAACCGGTCGCGCTCCCGCCCGACGCCGCGATCGAAGAGCCCGAGGAAGTCCCAGCCCCGGCCGCGCCAAAGAAAAAGGCGTGACGCATGCGGCGATACCAAGTGTCGCCGCACTCTGACCGGCAAACTTCCTGACAGGGACGAAGTCCCGCATCTTTTTACTGGGTGCAGGGGTCACCCCTGCCGAAGGAAGCGTGAAACCCACCGCGGGTTTCACATTCAATCAGTTCTTCTCGTTCCTCACATCGCGATGTGGAAGTGCGCGAGTATCGCCGGCCCGTTATGCGACAATATTCGCGACAGCGCGAATATCAGCCCGAAGAACGCGCCGAACAGCCCGCCGTTGACGCGAATCCAGTCCAGATGCGTCCGCGTCTTCGATTCGATCTGAATCCTGATCTGGTCGTCCGACAGCCGCGCGAGATTTTCGCGCACCATCAGCGTTATCTGCCCGCGGCTTGATTCGACCGTCCGGCGCACGAGATTGTCGATCAAGCGCTGCGCAAACTGGTTCGCGTAGCTGTCGGGATCGTGCAGCTGAATCCCGAACTCATGAATGGCGCTTTCGATCGTGTCGCGCAGCTCGGGATCGTTCTGCAGCTCGGGCAGCCGCTTGCGCAGATTCGCCGCGATTCGCGCGCCGATCGATTGCGCCCCGAGACGATTCATCACGGCGTAGATTCGCGTGACCGTCTTCGGCAATAAGCGCTTGAGCACGCGCTCGAGGCGCTCGCGCTTCTCGGGCGAATCGAGGTAGTCGATTGCCTGGCTGATTATCCGCTCGAGTCCCGCCTGCCCGAGGATGTCCTGCAGCTTCATTTCCTGCAGATAGGTGCCGAGCCGGCCGACCAGATCCATGTCGCTCAGCTTGCGCCCGATCATCTGCGGCGTGAGCCATTCGTTCTCGATCGTCGCCGCGATTCCGTCGATCAGCTTGGCGCGATTACGCGGCAGGACTCCCGAGTTGGGCAGGTACCATCGCCGCTCGAAGATCATTTTGAGCGCGATATAGTCGCACAGCCCGCCGATCAGCGCCGCCTCCGCCATCGAGACCGCAATCTCCGACGAGGTCCGCCAATGCGTAAACATGAGCGCGGCCAGGCTGACGAGATAAACGAAGAACGAAAAGGCGAGCGTCAGATCGCCCTTGTGCATGAGAAAAAAATTGGTCAACGAGAAACGCTCGCGGCTGTGGGTCGGCGCGTCGATACTGATGTCCATACGATCCAGTTTGTCCGACCCGCCGAGCCGGGCCAACCGCTCGCCGCAGTCGGAACGCTGCTACTTCCGCGCAGTCAACTGGTACAGCGCGACTGCCTCGTTCTGCGAGATGGGCTCGACGGTAAATTTTTGTTGCAACTGATCCAGTTCGGACTTGAGCACGTCGGCGTAGTCCTGCGACTCGGGCGCGGCGAGCAATACGAAGACCGGCGTCTTGCCGCCAACTGCCGATGCGAGCGAGGAGGCCTCCGCCGGCGACAGCTGCTCGCCGTCGAAGACGACCGGCGGCACGGCGCCGTTCCATCCGGCGGCGCGCTTTTCGTACAGGCGATGCAGATGGTAGTCGGTGAACTGTTCGCCGGGGTCGAGCGAGTTCAATCCCACGAACCGGCGGCCATCGGCCGGCAGATACAGTTCGAGAAATTGCAGCGAGATGTTGCTGACTACGGTCGCGTCGGCGGGCAGCGTCGAATCCAGCGATTGCAACGCGTCGACCATGGCAGAGGACGCCGGCTGCGCGCTGAGACGAACGGCGGCTTCCGAAGCCAGCGAGATTACCAGCAACAAGTCGAGCACTATCACGCTGGCCGCGGAGGCGAGCTGGTAGGTCTTTCGATTCCGGTTCTTGAATACCTGGCGCATGTATCGATTGGCCACCTCCGCTCCGCAGCCCGCCGCGATGAACAGGATGAACGCACCGGGAAGGATGAAGGCCACGTCGGTGAACACATAGAAGCAGTAGAGCGCCAGTCAGCGCGGCGAGGTAGCCGAGCCCGAACCACATCAGGCGTCGCGCGTTGGACCTTCCGGGCGCGCGAAAGACCGCGATGAACCCGACAATCGCGAACACCGCCGCCGCGAACGGGTAGAGGAAGTAGCGCGGATTGCCGCGATCGCCGAGCATCCCGTCGAGTCCGAGCAGGGTCGTCAGGTACACGATCACGTTGCCGTGCGGATTTCGCGGCATCGTCGGACCGAACAGGTACGCTGCGCTGAACGTCCTGCCGCCTGCGCCGTAAACCTCCGGCACCCACCACGAGTATCCGCTGGCGAACGCGCTGCCGAGATTGATCGAGTTCTGATGCAACTGCCATGCGACGGGAATCGCAAAACCGATCGCGATTGCGAGTGCCACTTTGGCGAGGCTCGCGAGATCGCGACGCTCCAGCGGCACCATCAAAACGCACAGCGCGAAGCCGGCGAGGATTGCCGCATTGGTGGGACGAATGATCGTCGAGAACCCGGCCAGCAGACCGAACATCAGCCATGCCGCCATTCGCATCCAGCTTGATGATTGAGTGACGTAGTCCGACGTTGCTACCACCAGCATCACTGCCGCGCAGATCGTCACGAACAATGTTGGCACGTCGCTCATCACGAGCGACGAATACGTGATGAACACCGGCGACAGCGCGAGCATCAGCGCCGCGATCGTCGCGGCCAGGCGCCAGAACTGCGCGCGCGTCAGCATGAAGATGCCGAAGACCGAGAGCATGCCCAAGATCATCGACGTGTTGAGGGGCCGAAAATCTCCGCCGTAATAGCGCTGGAAGAAGTCCAGGATCAGCGGGTAGCCCGCGGTATAGCGCGACGGGTAAGTATATCCACCGAAATGCAGCACCGCACCGCGACCATTCGCCAGGTTCACTCCCGACGCGGCGTACTCGAGTCCGTCCGGCCACGGCATCAATTCGACTCCGCGTCGGAGGCCCGCGGATGCGATCACTGTGTAGGTCAGAAACAAGACTCCGGCGAGGATCAACCAATCGAAGTGGCCGGGTATCAGGTAAGCGGACGCGACGGAGGTCTTCGATGACTTCGACTGGATCATCGCGGCGCGCCTCCGCGAGCGCTGACAGCGTCGACGCCGCACGCATCGGCGCGTGGCTCATCGTCGTGCTGGCGGCGCCGCGCATCCTGCGCATGCTTTATCCTGAAATATGGGTCGAGGACGATTTCTACCTCGAGAGCGCGTGGCTGGTGAGCGTCGGGATGCGCCCGTACCTGGATTTCATTCAACCGCATATGCCGCTGCTCGAATGGATCGCGGCAGGTTACCTCAAGTTGTTCGGCGCAAGCCATCTGTCGATCGAATTCCTGAACGAGGCCGCGATCTTCGCGACCAGCCTCCTGACCTACGCGCTCGCGCGCCGAGTCGCGGGCCGCCCCGCCGCAATCGCCGCGTCGATTCTATACGCATACGGCTCGCTGGTCTTTCGCTACCACGTTTACGAGCGCGAGAGCTTCGTCGCGCCCCTGCTTATCCTCGGCGCGCTCGTCACGCTCGACGACACGATGCCGCCGATACGCCAGGCCGCGATTCTGGCCGGCATTTTCTTCCTCGCTTGCGCGATCAAGCTGACCGCCGTGATCGCGTTCCCCGTGATGCTCGTGTTCATCGCAGTCGCGTACCGCCGAATCGCGAGCGCAGTCGCGTCCGGCGTCATCTTCACGCTCGCGCTCGCGGCGTTCAGCGCGATCCTTTATCGGCTCTACGGCGGCGAGTTCATCTTCCAGACTTTCGTTTTTCATTTTTTGAAGGGGCGCGACACCGCCGGCGACATCGCGACCTACCCGCGAATGATCCTCGACGTGCTGGTGCCGCTGTTCGTCCTCGGCTGCTGGCAAATCTACGCCGAGCGCGTTTTCAATCGCGGCATATTGCTCGTGCTCGCGATCGTCGCCGCCGAGTACGCCTTTTACGGCGTGTTGAGCCCGACCGCGTGGGGTCACAACTATCTCGAGCCGATCCCGTTCATCGCGATCGTCGCGGGCGTCGGCGCGATCGCGCTGGTTGACGCTGTCCGCACTGCGCCTCCGCGATGGAATTTGCTGGCCGCGCGGCGCGGCGCTGATCGTGATTTCGCTGGTCTGGATCGCGCCGCTCATCAACGAGAACTGGCTGCATGGCGCCGTTTACGGATTCGGCTTCGTGCCGCGCGCGGAAATCTCGCAGCTCGCCGACGCCTTGCGCGCCGCCAGCAAACCGGACGACGACGTGATCGCGCCGTCGTTCGTGTGCTTCGAGGCCGGCCGCCGCGAATTGATCCGCTACCCGGAAACCTACGGCGTCTATCGCGAAGCGAAAGCCGAGTACGATCGCGACGGCTTCTTCGCCGCGCGCCGCCGCCTCGGCACGGCCGACTTTTTCCAGCTCATCTCCGACACCCGCCACTTCTGGACCGAGCAGATGCGCGACGCGATCGCCAGCGGCAAAGTCTCGGCCGTCATCAGCGACTCGCCAATCCAGCTGTTGCCGCTCGTGTTGGTGCCCGAAGATTTCCTGACGAGCAACGGCTTTCGCCCAACGCTGACGACCGATCACTTCACGCTCTGGACCCGAACGCCCGCGCCCGCGGCCCCGCCGAATCAGTAGAGGAGTGAAACCTGGTTGAATGTAAAACTCGCCGATCCTGGCCTCTCCTTGTCCGAGGAGAGGTCGGCGAAAGCCGCGCAGCGGTGTCGCCGGGAGAGGTGCAATGCCAGACCGCAGCACCACCGTCTAACTTAACTGCAGACAGGCAAGTAGGCATGGCTGGGATGGCCGGCGCCGCACCTCTCCCGCCGCTCACCCTTCGGGCTCGCACCGACCTCTCCTTGGACAAGGAGAGGTTAGGCGCTCCCGACCGGCGCGCTATTGCGGATGCCAGCTGGCGCCGCCGTCCGACGTGGCGAAGCTTCGCCCGCCGGCGGTCGTAATCGTCGCGTCATTCGCGTCGCTCGCAGTCACCGCCGCGAGATTCTCCGCCGTCGGCCCCAGGATGAGCGTCCAGTGCTCGCCGCCGTCTGTCGTGCGCACGATCGTTCCGCTGCGGCCCACGATCCAGCACACCGTCGCCGACGGCGCCGCGCCCGCGATCAGGTCGGTGCTCGCGCCGCTGTGCTGCGGATGCGTGCTGCCGTCGGCCTCGCGGCGCACGATCATTCCGTTCTTGCCGGCGATCCAGCTGACAGATTGATCGGGTGCCGAGATTGTCACGAGTGTCGCGGACGCCGACGCATCGCTCGGGCTGGCCGCGACCGCGCCGCCAACTGCTGCGCCCGCCACCGCTCCAACTGCGCCGCCGCCGCGAGTGGCAGCCACGATAGCGCCGCTTCCCGATCCCAATGATCCGAACGCGCGAGTGTTCGTAGCCGCCGCCGGCTCCGCAAGCATTCCGCCCACGGCTGCGCTTCTGGCCGTCGTCAGTGGAGGCGCCGCGTTCACCACTGCTTCGCGAGACACCGAATCAGCCGAAGAAGCTTGGGCGGCGACTGACTCAGGTGTCGTTGTCGCCGGAGGTTGCGCCGCAACGTTCGCAGCCGGAGCGCCACGCGCCATCAACGCGCCGGCGCTGAAAGCCTCGACGCTTCCCTTCAATGCGCGCGGAGCACCTGGACGCATCGCTTGCGCGCGAGGCGCCGCCTCCGGCTTCTGCTCATTCATCGCAATTTCATTTGACGGCGCGGCCGCCGCCACTGAAACCGGCGCGCTTGGTGCTGCGGCTGGGACCGGGGCGGGAAGCGGTGGCTGCTTTGCGGCCAGGTTCGCGGCGGGGGCTTCATGCTGCGCCATCGCGACGATCTGATCATTCGGCGGCGCCACGTTTGCGGGACGCCGGATCGAAATGAAGACGAGGACCGCCGCGGCCGCCGCCAGCGCGGGAATCGCGAGGCGCCATCGTCGATACCACGGGACCTCGCCCGCCGACTTTGCATGGCGCGCGCTTTCGTCGGCGCGCGCGATGTCCGCCAGCAGCATTTGGCATCGCGCACAATCGGCAAAATGCGTCTCGAGCCGCTCGCGCTCGCGCGCCGACAAGGACCGGTCGCTGTACGCCGCCAGCGATTCCGCGTCGGCACATTCGGGCGTCGCCGGACCGGGCTGCGAGCGCATCGCACGGCGCAGGATCGCGTCGAGCGGCTCGTATATTTTTGTCGACCGGCGTCACCTCGTCATCGCTCCTCTATCTTGGAACGGGCGGCGGCCGGAAAATTGCACTGTGCGCGTCGGTTCATTCGATATCCGGGAGCGCGCGCGACAGATCGAGCTGCAAATCGCCCGCCGCGAAATCATAACACAGCCGAATCTGGTCATGGCTCAGCTTGTCGCCCTCGCGCAGCGTGCGCTCGATCGCGAGCTTGAGACTGTCGCGCGTGCGCGCCAGCCGCCGCGACACCGTCGACTCATGCTCGTCCATCAGTCTGCCTATCTCCTTGAGCGAAAGATCGTGCCGGTAGTAGTACGCCATCCGCATCCGGTCCCGCGGCGCGAGCGACTTGAGCGCAGCGTCGAGCGCCTTCCCGAGCATCGCCACGTAGCGGGCGCGATCGGAGTCGGGCGCGTCGCCTTGATCGTCGCTGATGTTCGGCGCCGGTTCCTCGCGATCATCGAGCGGCTCAATGCGGCTCTGGGAGCGGATGTAATCGACATGACGCTGTGCCAGCACGGCGCGCATCCACGTCAGCATCGAGCTCCGGCCGTGGAAGTAGCTGAGGATCGAACGGCGCCGCCCGTCGCGAACCTCGAGCCCGTACATCTCCGCCCATAGCGAATCCGCCAGCTCGCGCCCGCGCATCTCGTCGCCGGCGATCGCGCGCGCAGCGGCGTAAAGCGCCGGCCTGAAGCTGGTGATGAAATGTTCCCACGGCGCGGATTCACCCGCCTGGCACGCGAGCGCGAGGCTCAAGTCCTCGGCGTGAATCGCGTCGATGTAAGCGTCGACGCCGCCGCCGTCGAGCACGCCCGCCGCGCGCGCGCCGCGATAGGCGGCATCGCGCAGATGCTCGTCGCCGACCTTGAATCGCGCGGCGCGGGCGCGCTCGCACATCCGCGCCAGCGCGGGACCATGCTGCGTGACGAACTCGGGAGGCGCTTCGCTCACGTTGGGCCCATCGGATAAACCTGATTCTATGCGAAACCCGCTGTGGGTTTCAGCAGGGCGGCTCGGTGCACCCGGTGTTAAGATACGAGCAGGTTTCTCTTTGTTAGAAAGAGTTGCGGGGAGAGTGAGGCGATGAAGCGAACGCGCGTTGGAGCAATGATGTTGGGCGGTCTCGCGATGCTGTTAATAGCGTCGCACGTGTCGGCTGACGATTCGCCGTCTGCGGTGCAGACCCAGATTCGCGCCGAGTTGGCGAAGTGGACCGATGACTTCAACACTCGCAATCCGGCGGCTGCCGTATGCTCGTTGTTCGCACCCGACTTGCTTTCAAACTTCCGCGGCGAGCCCGAGGACTCCTACGGCTCGCTCTGCGCCAATTTGCAGATGGCGTTGGCTGATACGACGAAGACTTATCACTACGACCTCGAAATCAAGGAGATTATCGTCGCGTGCGATCTTGCCGTCGTGCGGCTCGTGTGGACGCTGAAGATCACTCCCAAGGACGGACCCGAGACGACGACGCGAGAACCGGGCCTCGACATCTTCCGCCGCCAGCCCGACGGCAGCTGGAAGATCTCGCGTTACATGGCTTACGAGGCGCCGGGTCCTGAGTGAGGATCGAATGAGGGCCTTCAGAAAATCAGGCGCCGAGCGATCTTTGTAATCGCTCGGCGCCTTTGCGTTGCGGCTCGGGGTTCGTTTTAGTGGCGCTGCTGGTAGCGGCGCTCAGCTGCCATGTAGTGGAACGGATGGGAGTCCCAATCGTGGCGCGCCGTCGGATGACTCGCCAGGTACTCGTGGAGCCCGGGATGCTCGTCGACGTACCGATGATTATCGACCAGTGCCGGATCCTTCTCTAACTGGTGCGCTACGTCAGGATGCGAGTCCAGGTACTTGTCCGTCGTCGCCAGCGGATGCCCATAGTGCCATCCGCCGTGGCCGTCGTAGTAACCCTCCCGCGCCATGAAGTGGTCGGGATGATGCTGCAGCTCGCTGCGAATCTCCGGATGATTTTTGAAGTAGTCATCGAGGCCCGGATGCGTGGCGAGGAACTCCGGGTTGTCCACCAACCGCGGATCGCGCGCGAGTTGCTCTGCCACTTCGGGATGCTCGTCGAGGTAGCCGTGGTCGAAGCGGGCGACTTCACCGTGCGTGATTCCGTAGCCGCCGCCGTAGCCGTGGTCGCGGCGCCATTCGTCGCTCATGAAGCGATACGGATGCTGCTGCAAATCCTGCCTGACTTCCGGATGCTGCGACAGGTAATCGTCGAGGCCCGGATGCGTCGCCAGGAACTGCGGGTTGTCCGCCAGCGAAGGATTGGCGCCCAACTGATGCGCCACTTCAGGATGTTCGTCGAGGTAGCCGTTGTCGAAGCGCCCGACGGGGCCTTCGGCCAACGCGGCCGAAGCGATCGCGCCGACGAAGGCGAGCGCCGCCAGAGCTGTAAGTGATTTTTTCATGACCGATCTCCTGTTTTGAATTGAGGCGTCCCCGCCGCAATTTGTTTTTCGATTTCCTGCTTCGTTGGACGGCCCGCTCGTCCAATCCGTTTACAAAGAGGCAAAACCAGATCGCCGCACGATCCGTGTAAACGAATGTTCAGGTTGTTTCGTCAAACACGTCGGGAAGTTGTAGCATCGGCCCGGGGCTGACCTCTTTAGACTTACGCCGGCCTCGGAACTGACTACGGTGGAGCCTTCGGATGAGGAACTTTGCAAGCGAATCGCCGCCCGCGATGCGGACGCATTTGAGCTCATGGTCGACCGCCATCAGGCTCGCGCCTACCGGCTCGCGTCTTCCATTCTCGGCAACGAAGCCGACGCGCGCGACGTCTCGCAGGACGCTTTCATCCGGCTCTACGAATCAGCCGGCGGCTTCGACGGCCGCTCGCGCTTTTCGACCTGGTTCTACCGGATTCTGGTCAACCTGTGCATCGACCATCAGCGGCGCAACCGATGGTGGCGGCGGCTCGCGCCGCTCAAGACTCCGGGCGGCGACGATCCCGACGAGCACGCTTTCGATCCGCCGTCGAGTGAAGCCGGTCCCGAGGGCGAGGCGATGCTGAAGCAGTCTATCCGCCGGCTGCGGCCCGCGCTCGACAAGCTTTCGCCGCAACAGCGGGCCGCAGTACTGCTGCAGACGCAAGAGGGATTCACCAGCCGCGAAATCGGCGAAGTGCTGAAGTGCTCGGAGGCCACGGCCAGGGTGCACGTGCATCGCGGAATCGCGCAACTGCGCAAGTTGCTGCAGAACGATTGACTAATCGAATAACGACCGACTGAGTATACGACTGACTAATTGAGAAACTACTGACGACCATGGCGGCCATTCATCCAGAGACCGAAATCGTGCCCTTTCTGCGCGGAGAGTTGACCGCAGACGAGCGCGCGCGCGTCGGCGCCCATCTCGAGGGATGCGCACAGTGCCGCGCGACGGCAGATGCGTCGTCGGCGATGCTGTCGAATCTCGCCAGCGTCATCGATGACGTCCGCGATCCGGATTGGCCTGCCTATCGCGCCGAGCTCAGGCGCAAGCTGCGCGATGCCCAGGAAAGTCGCGGACGCGTGAGCGCGCGATGGCCGGTGTTTGGCTGGCCGTCGATGGCGATGGGCGCTGTCGCCGTCGCGGTACTCGCGATCGCGATCGTCATGCATCGCGGGGCGGCAGGCGTGCCCGCGCCGGAAGTCGATCAGCTCGAGCTGCAGCAGGAGCTGAGCAGCACCGATGTTGGCCTGTTGGCCAACTATCACGTCGTCGAGCATCTCGATCTGCTCGAGAACTATGACGTGATCGAACATCTGGATGAGCTGGGGCCCGGGGACAACCGGAACCATGAAACTCCGTCGTAAAGTGGCTGCGCTGGTGTTGATAGGGACGACGTTTGTGTGCGGCGAAACGCGGCGAGCGTTGGCGCAGGACTCGCCGCCGGATTTGAGAATGCTGATGAACATGGATTTGTTCGAGCCGCGAAACAATGGCGCAAAGGGCTCGCCCGCGCCGGCCTCATCGCCGGGCGACGACTCGATGCTCGATCAGATCCGAACGCTCGACGCGATGGGTTACCTGGGAAATCATGGCGACGCGAACGGAAATGGCGCGCCAGCTCCCGCAGCAGCAATGGAAGCGCCGGAGTCGGCGCCGCCCGCGCCCGAGTCTGCCGGCGCACCACCGCAATCGGACGTCGAACGAGCCGGTGGCGCCGCCTCAGCCCGCAAGCCGTCCAAGCTATGACGTCGAGGGGCCGCAGCCATGACGGGTCGCAAGCTAATCGCGAGCGCATTGCTGGTCGCGGCGCTGATGCTGTGCGGATTCGCGTCGACGCATCCCGCGTATGCGCAGTCTCCCCCTGCCGCCGACGTCGAGCCTTCGAACGACGCCGAGCGCGCGCTCGTCGCGCGGCATCCGAATGAATGGGCGCAGCTCAATCCGGAGCAGCGCGAGCGCGTGCTCGAGAACTACCGTCGATGGCAGCAAATGACTCCCGAGGACCGCGAGCGCGTGCGGCAGAACTTCCAGACCTTCCGCAATCTGCCGCCCGACGAACGTAAGCGCGTGCTCGAAGGCCTGCGCAAGTGGCGTCAGCTTCCGCAGGCGCGACGCGAAGAATTGCAGCAGGACTACGCGCGCTACCGCGGCCTGCCGCCCGATCAGCGCGACCGCGTCATGAAACGATACCAGCAGTTCGAGCAGTTGCCGCCGGCGCAGCGCGAAAAGATGCTCGCGAACTGGCATCGCTGGCAGCAGATGACGCCGGAGCAGCGCCGCGAAGCACGTCGCAGACTGGGACTATGGCGCCAACGCCCGCACCCCGGCCCGGGATCCTCGCCGTAGCAATCTTCTTCGCAATGCGCAACGCTCAAATGTTGTAGAAATTACAATCCAGCCGTGCAAACGATGTTGTCATCGCGCCACTGCATTCACTAACGTGAGCCCTGTCGATTCGGCTGGGGAACATCGACGTGCCGCGCAAAGTTTTGGGTCGCATGTAAACGAGTCGGCGGCCGGGCGCGTCTTAAACTCGAATCGAAAATTTTCAACTCGATTGCTTCGGCAATCGACGGGACAGGCAGGAGGAAGTCTGTATGTTTCAATCACTACGAAAATGGCCGCTCGCGTTACTCGCCGCGCCAGTGGCGCTTTGCCTCGCAGCCGGATTGGCGCGCGCGCAAACCTTCGACGAAGCGCTCGAGCCATGCCAGGCTGTAACCACGCCGGCTGCTCTTACGACTTGCGCGGCGTCGCAGGATCCGCTCAAGGGCGGCGGTGCGGTTATCAGCGATGAAGGCGACGTCACGGTGACCGTGATCGGAGCGGCAACCAACACCATGTACACCATCACTTTCGCGTCGAATGCCATCCCGCCGCAAACCACCATGATTGGCAGTCTTATGACCAACGCCAACGGGAATGGCAATTTCCGCAAGGACGCATTCTTCAAATTCGGGACCGTCGGCGCCGGCAACGTCGTGCTGACCAGCTCTGCCGGCGAGGAGTTCGTGACCGGCCTCACGGTCTCCACCATCGGTCTCGGGACGCGACGTGATTTCCAGCCGGGTCTCGTGCGCTGCACCGACGTGACCGTGCCGGCGGCTCTTTCTGGTTGCGGCAGCGACTCGCTGAACAACGGCCGGGTCTTTGTTGAAGAGGACGACGGCGCCACGTTGATCCATGTGGGCGGCGCACGTCCCAGCACCAGCTACACCGCACTCTTCGTCTCCCCGAGCGGCACTTCTCTGACGCTTGGAACGGTAGGACCAACCAATAAAGCCGGGAGCGCGACGTTCATGCAGGGCACGCCGAATCCTGAACTGCCACTGAACACTATCGCTTCGGGCGAAATCGTACTCCAGAGCGGCGGCACCAATGAGTTCGAGTCGGGATTCAAGGTCGATCAGAAGTTCGTCGCTCCCAAGGTTGGTGCGTCGACCCTGGAGCCGTGCGGAAGCGTAACCAATCCGGTCCTTTCGAATTGCGGCAGCGACCCGCTCGATAACGGTTCCTTCAAGGTGGAAGCAGGCGGCCAGATCAGCGTGACGCTGAAGGGCGCAAGTCCGAGCACGAACTACGAAGCCTGGTTCCGGCCGATCGACGATTCCGGCGACCAGGATACCGGCATCGCACTGCCGACCGACGCGAACGGCGATTCAAAGACCGGGGCCAAGAAGTTCTTCACTGCGAACACGATCGCTTCGGGTACGATCGTGATCAAGCACTCGACGGATGATTTTGACCAGTTCATCGGTGGGTACGAAACGCACTAACTCCTGAAATCGCAGCGATGCACCGGCGGGCGGCTCGATCATTCGAGCCGCCCGCTGCGTTTTCGATTCAGGGCGCGGCGCGATCGAGCGATCGATACTGAATTGCCTCGCTGACATGATGCGCGGCGATCGCGCCCGCGCCGTCGAGGTCGGCAATCGTGCGCGAAACTTTCAGGATGCGCGTGTAGGCGCGCGCGCTCAGGCCGAGGCGATTGATCGCGAGCTCGAGCAGGCGCTCGCCGCCCGACTCGATTTGGCAGTGGAGCCGCAGATCGCTCGCGCGCATCTGCGCGTTGCAGAAGAACGGCATCCCGGCGAAGCGGACGAGCTGCGCCTCGCGCGCGCGGTTGACCCGCTCGCGAATCGCCATCGACGGCTCTCGCGCGACGCGGTCGGTCAGGTCCTTGTACTTCACGGCGGGCACCTCGATGTGGATGTCGATGCGATCGAGCAGCGGGCCGGAGATGCGCGAGCGATAGCGTTGAATCGAAATCGGCGAACACGAGCATTCGTGCTGCGGGTCAGTGTAGAAGCCGCACGGACACGGGTTCATCGCCGCCACCAGCATCACCGAGGCGGGAAAGGTGAGGGTGCCCATCACGCGCGAGATGGTGATACGCGCGTCCTCGAGCGGCTGACGCAGGACCTCGAGCACGTTCTTGCGGAACTCGGGCAACTCGTCGAGGAACAGCACGCCGTGATGCGCAAGGCTCACCTCGCCGGGGCGCGGAATCGAGCCGCCGCCGATGAGACCGGCGTCGGAGATGGTGTGATGCGGCGCGCGGAACGGGCGCGTCGTGATCAGCGCGCGGCCGTCGAGCAGGCCCATCACGGAATGCACCTTGGTGGTTTCGATCGCCTCCTCGAAAGTCATCGCGGGCAGAATCGACGGCAGTCGCTTGGCGAGCATCGTCTTGCCCGATCCCGGCGGCCCGATCATCAGGACGTTGTGACCGCCGGCCGCCGCGACCTCGAGCGCGCGCTTGGCCTGCTCCTGCCCTTTCACTTCGCTGAAATCGACATCGTAAAGATTTGCCGCGCCAAATGCCGCGCTGAGATCGATGGGCGCCGATTGCAGCGGACGCAGGCCTTCGAAGAACTCGAACGCCTCGCGCAGGCTCTCGACCCCGAGCACTGCCGTGCCCTCGCCGACGACGCTGGCCTCTGAGGCATTTTCGCGCGGCAGCATCACGCCCGCGAACTTCGACGCGCGCGCGAGCAACGCGGTCGGCAGCGCACCCTTGATACCCTTGATGCGCCCGTCGAGCGCGAGTTCGCCCAGCACGAGGTAAGCGCGCAGGCGCGAGCGATCCTTCAGCACGTTTTGCGCGGCAAGAATTCCCAGCGCGAGCGGAAGATCGAACGCCGAGCCTTCCTTGCGCGTATCGGCCGGCGCGAGGTTGATAGTCATCTTGCGCGTCGGGAAATCGAAGCCGGAATTTTTGAGCGCCGACTTGACCCGATCGAGCGCCTCCTTGACCGCGCCCTCGGCCAGCCCGACCAGGCGATGCGGCGGCACGCCGGCGCCGATATCAATCTCGACTTCCACCGGAAATGCGTCAACGCCAACCAGCGCGCTGGATATTACGCTTGCGTGCAAGAATACCTTTTGCTGCTAACCGTCTGTTGACACTAGCGCAACCAGCGGTCGCGAGCGATGGCGTGTTATTCCGATTCCTGGCCCGCCGTTTACTCGCGCGGCGAATGCGCCCGCATGAAGCGGCGCCAGATTTGCCGCGCCTGCTGATCGTAGTCGCTCATCGTGCTGATCAGATTCTTCAGCGCGCGCTGAGGCATCAGCTCTTCCGGCAGCACCGGATCGAGATTGATATGCCGAATCACGTCGCGGCCCAGCACCATCGACTCTGCGGCCGCCGTGTCCAGCGCCAGCCGCTCCAGCCTGGTCTTGCTGGCGAGCAACTCGTCGGCGAGCGCACGATACGTCGCGAGCATCGCGGCCGTGTCCCACAGGCCGGTCGCCTTCGCGCGCGAATCGTCGTCGAGATCGTTCAGGCCCACGACCAGCGCCGCCGGATGAAGGCCGAGCGCGCGCAGCTGATCGCGCAGCTCGGCCACGGAGTCGCGCAGATTGGCGGGGCGAATCCAAAGACCGGCCTGCAGCTCGCGAAAGCCGCGCAGCCGCATCGCGCGCTCATGCCGGCGCAGCGCGGCGCGATCGCTGCGCGGAACGCTCGCGTCGAACACTGCAATCCACGCGCCCGACCACGGCTTGGCGAAGTCGTCGAGATTGCGCCACTTGCGAACCTCCGAGCCGCATCGCCTCGCCCGACGGACTCAGTCGATAGAGGCCGCGACCGGGGTTGGCAGCGACCGCGCCTTCGACCAGCCGCGTCAGAGCCATCCGCAGACTTTGTTCGGTGAAACCGAGTGCGGCACCGACCCCCAGAATTTCCGCCGCGGACATCTCGCGCGGGTAGCGATTGGAGAGGAAGTCGATCACCAGCTCGCGCGCAGTGAGGTGGCGTGGTACATAACGAGGATTTGCAAGTGTTGCCATTCTCTGTTATATACAAATCCGTGACGGACCGAACCCTGATACTTCCCGACGGCGCGGGCCCACGGAAGATTGGAGGATATCATGTTCCAGGCGCGTAGCGTTTTCACCGACGACGAACTGCTGTCGCTCAAGCGCAAATCGCATTGGCGCGCGGCGTGGATGATTTTTCACGCGTGGGCAGTCATCTTCGGCGCGATGGCGCTCTTCGTCTGGTGGCCGAATCCGCTGACCTTCATCGCGGCGACGCTGATCATCGGCGCGCGCCAACTCGGGCTCGCCATTCTGTCGCATGACGCGTCGCACGGCCTGCTCTTCAGCAACATGAAGCTGAACGACTTTGCCGGGACCTGGCTGACCGACTACGCGCTGTTCGGCGACATGTACGCATACCGCCCCTACCACGTCGCGGGGCACCATCGGTTCACGCAACAGAAGAACGATCCCGACCTCGGGCTGACGGCGCCGTTTCCGATCACGCGCAGCAGCATGCGGCGCAAGGTGATTCGCGATCTCACCGGGCAGACCGCATACAAGCAGAAGGCTGCCCTGATTCGGCGCGCGTTCGGGCGCCCCGACATGCCGGCATCGCAGCGGCTCGCGATGGGATGGAAGCGGCTGCACGGCGCGATCGTCACCAACGCGATCATCTTCGCGATACTCGCGGCGAGCGGGCACTGGTGGCTCTATCCCGCGCTGTGGGTGTTGCCGTACATGACCTTCCACGAGCTGGTCGTCCGCATTCGCAGTATCGCCGAGCATTCGATGACGACCGACAACGACGATCCCTTCCGCAACACGCGCACGACGCATGCGAACTGGCTGATGCGCGCGCTGGTCGCTCCGTACTTCGTCAACTACCACCTCGAGCATCACCTGCTCATGGCAGTGCCGTGCTACAACTTGCCGCGCGCACATCAAATCCTGCTCGCGAAAGGCTACGGACCGCGGATGGAACTCCAGCCCGGCTACACCGCGATGCTCGCGTTCGCGACCTCGAAGCCGGAGCAATCGCAAATGCGAGCCGCCGCGTAGGCGGAAGATCAAGGCCAGACGGCGCCGGATGCTACCAGCTCGTCGCGCTCGGCTTTGCCGAGACCGAGCAGCTCGCCGAGGACGTAGTCGAAATCCTCGCCGACTTCGGGCGCGATCCTGCTAACTTTTCCCGACCCGCCGGAAAGCTTGAACGGTATGCCGGTGACGTGAGTCGGCGGACCCTTCGGCGTCGAGACAGCCGGCCAGAAGCCGCGCTCTTTCAGTTGCGGATCGCGCGCGCAGAGGTCGACGCCGTTTTCGACGACCCCGGCTGCGATGCCCGCGCGCTGCAGCGTCGCCATCGCGTCTTCGGCGCTGCGCTCCGCCGTCCAGCGCGAGACGTTGGCGTCGAGCTCGGCGCTGTTCTGCATCCGTAGATAGAGCGTCCGGAACTTCGCATCGCTCGCCCAATCCGGAGAACCGATCGCGACGACGAATCGCCGCCATTCGGGGCCCGTCCGCACGCTGATCGCGACCCATCGATCGTCGTCGCCGTCGAGCGCGCGGCATTTGTAAACGCCGTGCGGCGCGGCCGGCCCTTCCTGCGAATCGTAGCCGGGCGCCGACTGCGTGCGGCCGTTGACCGAGATGTCGAGCAGCGCGGGGCCGATCACGCTCGCGACGGCCTCGAACTGCGACAGATCGACGAACTGCCCATGGCCTGTGCGCCGCCGATGCCACAGCGCGATCAGCGCCGCGAGCGCGCCCGTGTATCCGCCGCACATGTCGGCGTACGAGTAGCCATAGCCGGCCGGCGTGCCGTCGGGCTCGGCCATCAACTGCGTGTAACCGGTGAGCGCTTGCAGAGTCGGGCCGTAGCTGACGTAGCTCGAGAGCGGGCCGGTGTGGCCGAGGCCGGACATGCTGATGCATATGATGTCGGGCTTCACGGCGACGAGGCTCTGGTAATCCATCCCCCACATGCGCATGACGCGCGCCGAAAAATTATCCATCACGACGTCGCTCATCGCGGCGAGCCGGCGCGCGAGTTCGACGCCGCGCGGATGCTGCATGTTGAGCGCGACGGAAAGTTTGCTGCGATGGAGGTCGCATTGCAGGCCGAGCTTGCGATTGCCGATCGGCGGCGGATTCTTGCGCTCGACTTTGACGACCTGCGCGCCGTGGTCGGCCAGAATGCGCGTCGCGACCGGGCCGGCCACCACCCAGGTGAAGTCGAGGATGCGCACGCCGTCGAGCGGCATCGCGGCCATCGTCAGATCACTCCCTCGGCTGCGAGCACGGCGAGCGCTTCCGGAGCCATCGCGAGGTCGTCGCGCAAAATTTCCCCGGTATGCTCGCCCGTCAGCGGCGGCCGTCGCGTGACGCGCCATGGCGTGCCGTTGAAAAGATACGGCGCGCCCGGGTAGCGGAACTTGCGGCCGAGCTCGGGATGCTCAACCTCGACGAAGAAGCCGCGGTCGATAAGCTGCTCGTCGTCGAACAGCGCCTCTGGCGGCCGCACGGTCGCGTAGGGCTGGCGCAGCAACTGCGCGCGCTCGAGCAATTCGTCGCGCGGATAATCCTTCACCCAATCGTCGAGCACTTCGAAAATATGCTCGGCCATCAGGTAGCGATACATCGGCTGCTGATAGTCGGGCCCGTCGAGGTCGGCGCCTTTGCCGTCGGACTTGACCCATTCGATGAGCGAGGTCCAATCGCCGAGCGTGCAATGCATGATGTAACCGTCGCGGCATTTGCCGACGCGAAAAAACCGGCTCCAGTGCAAAGTGCCGCGGCGCGGCTCGGCCTCGTTGCGCTCGAAGTATCCAGCCGCGACGTGCTCGACCGCCGCGGCCGTCGCCTCCTGCATGCTGAGGTCGATCCACTGGCCTTCGGCACTCGTGTCGCGCGCCAGCAGCGCGAGCATCACGGCGATCGCGCCGAAGTACGCCGACGAATGATAAGCCTGCAGACCGAGCGGACGAACCGGCGCGTGATTCGGGAAGCCGTTGACGTAGAGCATCCCGCCGAGCGCAGTGAGCACGGTGTCGTCGGCGACAAAGTCCCGATATGGCCCGGTCTGGCCGAACGGCGCGATCGAGCACAGCACGAGCGCGGGATTCTCGCGATGCAGCACCTCCCAGCTGAGACCGAGCCGGTCGAGAGTGCCCGGCGCGAAGCTCTCGATGACGACGTCGGCGCTGCGCGCGAGCTGCAAGAAAATGTCCGCGCCGCGCGAATGGTTGAGGTCGAGCGTGAGCGAGCGCTTGTTGAGATTGTAGAACCAGAAAAACAAACTGCGGTCGCGATGCGGCAGGTCGTCGAGGAACGGGCCGATGCGCCGCGCGTCGTCGCCGGCCGGCGGCTCGATCTTGATGACGTCGGCGCCCATGTCCGCGAGGAGTCGCGCGCAGAATTGTGCGCGATGCCCACTCAGGTCCAGCACCCGCAGCCCCGCGAGCGCGCCAGCGCCGGACCCGGTCATGGTTTCTTCGCTGAGGTTCCCGCGTGCCCGGGCTTTTCGATTTCCTCGAGCTCTTCCTTGACCTTCGGCGGCGGCAGGTCCTCGATTGCGAACGCGCTGGTGTCGAGCGTCGGCGGCACTTCCATCAGGACTTCATTCTTCGGCCCGGTGCGTTTGCCGCCGACGACGCGAATCGTTTCGAAGGTGTCGGGATTGACCCAGCGCACGCCCATCACGGCCGGTTTCGCCTGACCATCCTCTTCCGTGGGCACGAGGGTGGTGCCTTCCTTGTCGAACATAGTTACTTTTCTGAGTGCCATAATTTTATCGATAAAAGACGAAATTTAGTTGATTGCGCGCGAGAGGATGATACGAAGGCTCTCGACGGGATTCAAACGGACGCTGCCATGTCAGCGCTGCGGCTCGCGAACCAACTCGACCGGCGGACTTTCTTGCGATGCGGCAGCAGGCCAACTAAGATTTCGTTTGGCCGGCAGGCGGCCACCTGTCCGCGGAGAGGGCTAAGCCCACCCCTATTTGATCGAAAACCTTCAACCTTTTCCTGCCCGTTAGCGGACGCCGGGCATAAGGAAGGGGTTTGCCATGGCCAGATCGCAGGAGCCGCGCAAGCGGCTGCCCGAAAATCCGTCCGCAGAAAATCTCCGCAAACAGGCCAAGCAGTTGGCGAAGGACGAGACCGTCCAACTCGCCGCCGCGCAGCGCCGTCTCGCGAACGAATACGGATATCGGAACTGGGCCGAGCTGATGCGCGCCGTCGCGACACGCTTCGTGCCGCTGCTGGCGCTGCGCGAGTTGGTTGTTTTTCCGCTCGAGGTTTACGCTATCTATGTCGGCCGGCCGAAGTCGATCAATGCGATCGACGCGGTCGCCGCGGGCTCTCCGATTTTCCTGATAGCTCAACGTGACGCGGCGGTCCGCGATCCTTCGGTCGGTGACATGAACGAGGTCGGCACTCTGGGAGTGATCGTCGAACGCCAGAACCTGTCTGACGGGACGGCGAAGATCGTGGTCGAGGGCCGCAGGCGGGCGAGGGTCAAACGCTTCGTGTTCGACGAAGAGTACTACAAGGCTGAAGTTGAAGAGGTCGCCGACTCGGAGCGCGTGAACCTTCTCGACGTTGGACTTTCGCAACTTGGTCTTTCCCAACCGCTTGCCAATGACCACGCGCGCGCGCTTTGGCGTTCGGTGCTCTCCGCGTTAAACAACTACACACGCGAGAAGAGGAAGACCGTGTTCGTGCGCGAGGTCGACGATCCCGGTGTCCTTCCGTATCTGATTGCGCGCCATCTGAATCTCCAGCTGGCAGAGCAGCAGGCGCTGCTTGAAACTGTCAATCCTGTTGAACGGCTGGAGAAGATCCTCGCGTACCTGCAGGCTCCGAAATGACCGTTCAATACTCGCGAATCAACGCCGCGTGCGTTAATCTGATCGGATAACATGGAACACCGGGCATGACGCGTGGCTGAGACCGATTACAAATCGACGCTGAAACTTCCCCGCACCGACTTTCCGATGAAGGCGAATCTGCCCAAGCGGGAGCCGGATACCCTCAAGCATTGGGACGAACTCGATCTCTACGCGCGCCTGATGGAAGTGCGCAAGGACGCGGAGTCGTGGGTGCTGCACGACGGGCCGCCCTACGCCAATGGCCGCGTGCATCTCGGCACGGCGCTCAACAAAATTCTCAAGGACTTCGTCGTCCGCTCGCGCTCGATGATGGGATATCGCACGCCCTTCGTGCCGGGATGGGACTGCCACGGCATGCCGATCGAATACAAGGTCTCGCGCGATCTCGGCAGCAAGGCGCGCACGACGCCCAAGCTCGAGCTGCGCAAGCTCTGCCGCGCCGAAGCGGAGAAGTGGCTCGACTTGCAGCGCTCGGATTTTCGCCGCCTCGGATGCATCGGCGACTGGTTCAACCCGTATCTCACGATGGCGCCCGCGTACGACGCCGCCGAAATCCGCGTGCTGCGCAAGATGGTCGAGAACGGCTACGTGTATCGCGGGCTGCGCCCCGTGCATTGGTGCTTCGACTGCCGCTCGGCGCTGGCGGAGGCCGAGGTCGAGTACAAGGATCACGTATCGCCGTCGATTTACGTCGCGTTCCCGTTCAACTCGAATCTTAAAGACGCCGGCGCGCTGGCCGCAGAAGCCAACGACCGCTCCGAGCTAACTGCGGCGCACAAAGCCGGCAAGCTGTCAGCCGTCATCTGGACGACGACGCCGTGGACGCTGCCCGCGAATCTCGGCATCTCGCTCAACGACACGTTTGATTACGTCGCGCTGAAAGTCGGCGATCATTATTACGTGGTCGCGTCGCGCCTGGCCGACAGCGTCGCGAGCGAAACCGGGCTCGCAGTCGAGAAACGGATTGCGCTCGATCGCGCGGCGCTCAAGGCGCTCGACGGCCAGGATATTTTCCGCCATCCGTTTCTCCCGCGCGACGTCAAGCTGATGTACGCCGAGCACGTAACCGCCGACGCCGGCACCGGCCTCGTGCATACCGCGCCCGGGCACGGCTACGAGGATTTCGTCGTCGGCCAGAAGTACGGCCTGGCGCCATTCACTCCCGTCAACGGCGGCGGCGTCTTCACCATCGACGGCGGCGAATGGGAGGGGCAGCACGTCTTCAAGGCCAACAAGCCGATCGTCGAGAAGCTGCGGACCGTCGGCGCGCTGCTGCACGCCAAGGATTTCTCGCACAGCTATCCGCATTGCTGGCGATGCCATAATCCGCTGATTTTTCTCGCCACCGAGCAATGGTTCGTGAGCATCGACCATCACGGCCTGCGCGCCAAGGTGGTCGACGCGATCGACAGCGCGAAATGGTATCCCGCATGGTCGCGCGACCGCATCCGCAACATGACCGAGACGCGTCCGGACTGGTGCATCTCGCGCCAGCGCGCGTGGGGCGTGCCGATTCCCGCGGTCAAGTGCGCCGAGTGCGACGAGGTCGCGCCGTTGACCGCCACCATGGATCGGGTCGAGGAAATTTTCGCGCGCGAAGGCTCCGACGCGTGGTATAGCCGGCCCGCTGCCGACTTCGTCGCGCCCGGCGTCAAATGCACGAAGTGCGGCGTGGCGAGCTTCGTCAAGCAGGAAGACATCCTCGACGTGTGGTTCGATTCGGGCTCGTCGCAGGCCGCCGTGCTCGCCGCGCGCCCTGAGCTGAAGTGGCCGGCCGACGCGTACCTCGAAGCGGTCGAGCAGGCGCGCGGATGGTTCAGCTCGTCGCTCGTTTGCGCGGTCTCCGATCGCGGCACGGCGCCGTTCAAGAGCGTCATCAACCACGGGCTGACCGTCGACGAGAAGGGCCGCAAGATGTCCAAGTCGCTCGGCAACTCGGAGGACGCCGTCGACGCCGCCGGCCGCATGGGCGCCGACGTGCTGCGCCTCGTGTACGCGTCGCTCGACTACACCTCCGACATCACGCTCGGCCAGACCATCTTCAACGCGGTCGCGGAGTCGTATCGCAAGATTCGCAACACCTGCCGCTTCGTGCTCGGCAATCTGGCCGACTTCGATCCCGCGCGCGACGCCGTCGAATTCAACGACCTGCTCGAATTCGACCGCTTCATCCTCGCGCGCACCGAGAAACTGAAGAGCGAGGTGCGCCGCGCCTACGACGCGTTCGAATTCCAGACGGCGTTCCAGGTGATGCAGAATTTTATCGTCGTCGATTTGAGCTCGCTGTATATCGACGTCGCCCGCGACCGCCTCTACTGTGCCGCCGAGAAATCGCGCGAGCGCCGCTCGGCCCAGACTGCCCTGTTCCACATTCTCGACGCGCTGCTGCGGATGCTCGCGCCGCTGATTCCGTTCACCGCCGAGGAAGTTTACGCGTATCTGCCGGGCAAGCGGCTCGAGAGCGTGCACCTCACTGCGATGCATCCCGCGAATCCGTCGTGGCGCAACGAAGAACTGGAGGCGCGATGGGACCGGCTGCTCAAGGTTCGCGACGAGGCGCTCAAACTGCTCGAGGCGATGCGCAAGGCGGGCACGATCGGCGCTCCCCTCGATGCCGCGCTCAGCCTCAGCGCTGACGGTGGCTCTGACAGCGGTCTGGCCGAAACGCTCAAGCGCTATCGCGAAGAGCTGAAAGATCTGTTCATCGTGTCGGACGTCGCGATTTTAGGCGACGCGGAAGCGGCCGAAGTCAGGCGGCAGGCCAACGGCCGCGAAGATTTCGCGCTCGACGGCAATGGCACCTTCGCGCGCGCCGCCGCGAATCCCGCAATCACGCTGCTCGGGCGTCACGCGGCCGGCGCGAAGTGCGCGCGATGCTGGAAGTACTTCAATGACGGCGTCGACTCGGAGCTGGACGCGCGATGCCGCGCGGTGGTGGGAGCTTAAGCCGTTGCCACAACCATCGAGCGCAAAGCCGCTTCCCGGCGTGCTCGCCGGAGGCGAAGCGGGAAGTGAATCAACCGCCGCGGCGCCGCCGCGCAAACCGTTTTGGTTTTTGCTCGGCGCGATCACGATTCCTGATCATCGTGCTCGACCAGGCCACCAAGCTGTTCGTGCAGGCGCACATGGCCCTGTACGAGAGCATCGCGCTGATCCCCAACTACCTCGACCTCACCTACACGCTGAATCCGGGCGCCGCCTTCAGCATGCTCGCGAACGCTCCGCTCTGGGTCCGCAAGGCGTTTCTGCTCTCGATGTCCGGTGCCGCGATAATCGTGCTGACCGTGCTGATTCTGCGAACGGCGCGCATCTCGCTTAATTCGATCGCCTTCGCGCTGATCCTCGGCGGCGCTGCCGGCAACCTGATCGATCGAGCGCTGCGCGGCCGCGTCATCGACTTCATGCGCGCGCACTACTACGACCTCAACTACCCAATCTTCAACGTCGCCGACAGCGCGATCTCAATCGGCGTCGTGCTGATCATCCTCGTGTCGTTCTTCGGCCACGACGACGACGCCGAGGCACCGAAGCCGAATCGTTCCAGTTAGCGTCGAACTCGGACAGCTCGCATTTGACGCCAACGCCGCGGCGGGTCTAGTTTCGAAAAATCGAAAGTCTCGATCGGCGCCGGCCCACTGAAACGCAGTCGCGCCGGTGAGGGAGCGCATCGCGATGAAAGCAATCAACACCGTCACTGGAACCGCCAGTCCCGAGCAGCTCGGCACCACCCTCATGCATGAGCATCTGCTGATAGGCTGGGCCGGATGGGAGCTCGATTGCGCCGCGCCGAAATTCGAGCGCAAGGCCGCGCTCAAAAATTGCGTCGAGCGCCTCAAGGAAGTCCGCGACCTCGGCCTCGAGACCTTCGTCGATCCGTGCCCGATGGACATCGGCCGCGACGTGACCTTCATGGCCGAGGTGGCTTCGGCGTCGGGCGTGCGAATAATCTGCGCGACGGGACTGTACAAGGAAGACCTCGGCAACACCGCCTACTTCAAGCAGCGGAGCGTCGACGACATCGCGTCGGTCTATATCAGCGAGATTAACCGCGGCATCGGCGACACCGGCATCAAAGCCGGCATCATCAAGTGCGCGACCGGCAAAGGCCAGGTCACCAAGTACGAAGAGATGTGCCTCCGAGCCGCCGCGCGCGCGCACAAGGCGACCGGCGCTCCCATCACGACGCATACCGACGACGGGACGATGGGCCGCGAGCAGCTCGAGATTTTCGCGTCAGAAGGCGCCGACCTCAACCGCGTGATTATCGGGCATAGCTGCGGGTCATCGGACTTGAGCTATCACACCGCGATGCTCGATCGCGGATGCATCCTGGGCTTCGACCGCTTCGGCCTCGACTTCCTGCATCCCGACAAGCTGCGCCTGGCGGCTCTGATTGGCCTGCTCGGCGTCGGCTACGAAAATCAGCTCGTGCTTTCGCACGACACCGTCGCGTGCTGGCTCGGGCGCGGCCTCGACCTGCCGCCGGAGACGGCCAAGCTGGTGGCGAACTGGACTCCCACCCACGTGTTCAAGAACATCGTGCCGGCGCTGAAGCGGGCAGGCGTAGGAGAGGCGAAAATCCGTACGATGCTGGTAGAAAACCCGCGCCGGTTTTTTCAGAACTAGCCGGTCCGGCGCTTAGGTTTTCACACCAGGCGGGACTACGAACTTACTCGCTCGCGCTTTCCTGCCCCGGTAGACCGGTCTCGACCGAAGCGCGCCATTTGTCGATTGCCTCGACCGTGAAGCGCCAGTCGCTGCCGACCCGGAATGCGGGCAGCTGGTTTTTCTTCAGCATCCTGTAGATGGTTGAAGGGTGCACCCGCAGGTAGGTAGACACCTCTTGTACCGTCAGGACCCTGCTTCTCATTTCATCGAATCTATCCATGTCTCACCTCTGAGTTACGCACATTTTCCCCGCCATCCCCGGCCCTAACCACGTACGGGCTCTATCAGCCCGGCGTACGCTACTCAGTACATACTAAACACATCATAGGTGCGCCAAGCATTCAAGCGTCATTTTCGTGACAAATTGTCACGTACGGAACACTTCGAGTTACCGAATGTGCGGCCTTGTTAACGCAGAGCAGACACGATGTTGTCAAACGACAGACTTTTTGTCAACGAATGGCCGAGGCGGTCGAGCAGTACGAACTCGACCGCTCCCGCTGCGCGCTTCTTGTCGAGGCTGAGCGCGCGCATAAAATCTGCGCTCTCCCATCCGGCGGGCATCGCCGTCGGCAGGCCCGCACGCTCGATCAAACGATTGAGCCGCGACGCTTCGTCGGCCGACAAGCCTGCGTACTTGGATGAGAGCCGCGCCGCCGCGACCATTCCGATCGCGACCGCCTCGCCGTGAAAGTAGTTGCCGTAGCCGGCGCTCGCTTCGATCGCATGACCGATAGTGTGGCCGAAGTTCAGGGTCTTGCGCAGGCCGCCTTCGCGCTCGTCGGCGCCGACCACGGCGGCCTTGTGAGTAAGCGATCGCGCGACGACTTGTTCGAGCAGTTCGGCGCGGCGCGCGAGGATCGCGTCGAGGTCGCGTTCCAGGTCCGCGATCATCGGCGCGTCCATGATTGCGCCGTACTTGATAACTTCCGCCAGCCCCTCGCGAAACTCCCGGTCGGGCAGCGTCGCGAGCGTCGACACGTCGGCGACGATCAGCCGCGGCTGGTAGAACGCACCAATCAGATTTTTGGCGTGGCGATGATTGATCCCGGTCTTGCCACCGAGCGCCGAATCGACTTGCGCGACGACCGTCGTCGGCACCTGCACCAACGCGACACCGCGCAGAAAAGTCGCTGCCGCAAATCCCGCCAGGTCGCCAACCACGCCGCCGCCGAGCGCGAAGACCGTGCTGCCACGGTCGAGCGCGGCCTCGGTCATGCGATCATAAAGCAGCTCGAGCGTCGCGAGAGACTTCGACGCTTCGCCCGGCGGCACCGAAATTACCACCGGCGCGAAACCGCTCTTGCGCAGCGCGTCCGTGACCCGCGCCGCGTACAGCTTTTCAACTGTCGCGTCGGTGACGATAGCGCACGAGCCGGACTTCAGTCCGGCGTCGCGCGCCAGTTCGCCAACGCGGTCGATAATTCCGGCGCCGACGTGAGCGTCATGCGACGCCGGCCCGAGTTCTACGCGGATTGTCTGCATGGCGGCTACGGCAGAACTCGTCGCGCGGCGACTGCGCCGAAATTCGAGATGACGTTGTCCGCCAGTTGATCGATGCTGACATCGGAACTGTCGACTTGGAGGTCGGCGCGTGCGTAAGCGTCGGCGCGCTCGGCCATCAACTCTTTGACACGCTCCAGGGTCGGTTTTCCGCCCTCGGTCAGCTTCGGGCGCTTGGCTTTCGAACGTTCGACCCGCGCCGCGACGACCTCCGGCCGCGCCGTCAGGCAAACGATCACGCCGACGCGCTTCAGCGCCACACAATTCGCTTCGTCAACCAGCACGCCGCCGCCGGTCGAAATCACCTCAGGATGCGGCCCGTGGCAAAGCGGACAGCGCCGGCGATCGTTGGTCAGATAGTCGACCACTTCGCGTTCGAGCTGACGGAAGCGCGCTTCGCCATGGTCGGCGAAGATTTGCGCGATCGGTTTGCCCGCGCGCGCAATGATGGCCGTATCGACATCGACGAATTCCCACCCCAGCCGCCGCGCGACAATCGGCCCCACCGAGCTTTTGCCGGTAGCCATGAAACCAGTGATGATCAATTTCGGCGTCATTGCGTCGCAACGCGCGCTTGCCGTTTCAGTAATTGCGGACCTGTTCGAGGAAGCCTTTGAAGTTGCGCGTGATCTCCGTCAGCGAATCGCCGCCGAACTTATCCAGAAACGCCGCCGCCAGTTCAAACGCCACCACCGACTCGGCGATCACCGCCGCGGCGGGAATCGCGCATACGTCGGAACGCTCGATCGCGCCGACCGCCTCCGCCTTGGTCTTGATATCGACCGATCGCAGCGGCCGCATCAGCGTCGACAGCGGCTTGAACGCGACGCGCACGCGCAGCGGCTCGCCCGTGCTCATGCCGCCCTCGGTGCCGCCGGAATTGTTCGAGTGCCGCGTGAAGCGATGGTCCTCGGCGTCGTAGCCAATTTCGTCGTGAAGCTCGGAGCCGCGAATCCGAGCCGCCGTGAATCCCAATCCCAGCTCGACGCCCTTGACCGCCTGCAGACTGAGCAGCGCGAACGCGAGCCGTCCGTCGAGCTTCCGATCCCATTGCACATGACTGCCGAGCCCGACCGGCAACCCGGTCGCGACCACCTCGACGATTCCGCCGAGCGTGTCGCCGGTCTTCTTGCACGCGTCGATCTCGGCAATGATTTTACTTTCCGCATCAGGGTCCGCCACGCGCACCTGCGACGCTTCGGTAATCCGCCGCAACTCCGCGACGCTCAGCTCGGGATGAGTCTTCGCCTCGGTCGCGCCGATGCTCGCGACGTAGCCAAGCACATCGATTCCAAACGGCAGCAGAATCTGCTTGGCCAGCCCGCCGATCGCCACCCGCGCCGTGGTCTCGCGCGCCGACGCCCGCTCGAGCACGTCGCGAATATCTTCGAGATTGTATTTGAGCACGCCCGCCAGGTCGGCATGGCCCGGGCCGTGCCCGCGTGACGACTTCGGCCGCGCCGCGATCGTTGGGGTCGGCGGACATTTTCTTGACCCAGTTCTTGAAGTCGCGATTCTCAATGATGAACGTGATCGGACTGCCGAGCGATTTGCCGAAGCGGATGCCGGAAACCGGCCGCACCTCGTCCTTCTCGATCAGCATCCTGCCGCCGCGCCCGTAACCCTTTTGGCGCCGCGCAAGGTCCGCATTGATCGCGGCAAGGTCGATGTCGAAGCCGGCGGGCACGCCTTCAACGGTCGCGACCAACTCGGGGCCGTGCGACTCACCAGCCGTCAGAAATCGCAACATCGCTTTTGTTTCGCCTCCCGCCCGAGTCTGTTCGAGCGGAACTCCTTTCGCCAGATTCAACCAGACTTGACGCGCCCGCGAAAGCACTGGGCGGAAATGATGAGGAAGTGATTTTGGCTTGATGACTCGCCGGGCCGCTCGCGCGCGGTGTAAGTTGCATGCGGTATGCAGGCCAACATTGTGATCGTCGGCGCGACGCGCGGATTCGAGACGCTGACGTATTCGATTCCGCCCGCTCTCGACGGGCTGGTCGAGCCGGGACATCGCGTGCTTGCGCCGCTGCGCTCGCGCAAAGTGACGGGCCTGGTCACCGAGGTTGGCGAAGGACTCTCGACCACGGAACTGAAGCCCATCCTCGAAGTGCTCGAGCCGCAGCCGCTGTTCGATCGCGCGCATCTGCAACTGATGGAGTTCCTCGCGACGTACTACATGGTCTCGATTGCCGACGCATACCGCAGCGTGATTCCCGCCGTCGCGCGCGTCGAGTCGCGGACCGCGTACAGGATCGCGGCGGCTCCTGACGCGTTGGCGCGCGCGGCCTTCACGCGAGTCGAGCGCGCGATTATCGAGACGATTGAGAAGCGCGCGGCAACGACGCGCCAGCTCGAGCGAATCGGGGCGCCGAGCGCGGTGCGCGCCACTATCGCGCGCTTCGTCGCGGACGGGGTACTCGAGCGGCGCGACGCTACCACGGGAAGGCATCGCGAGACGGCCGACCTGATCGCGCACGTGGTCGCCGAGGCGAACGTCGAAGCGGTGCGCGGTTCGAAGCAACGCGAAGTGCTGAATGCGATCGCGAACGCCGGCGCCGCGGGCGTGCGGGTCGAAGATCTCAAGAACAAGATCGACGGCGCGAGCGCGGTGCTGAAGAGCCTCGCGCGTCGCGGGTTGATCGCGATCGATGCGGCCCCGCCTGCGGCCCATGACGGAGCCGCGGCCGGGTTCGATCTCACTGACGAGCAGCAAGTCGCGCTCGATGCGATATCGCCGTCGATCGAGCGCCGGCGTTACGAAGCGTTCCTGCTGTGGGGCGTCACCGCCAGCGGCAAGACCGAGATTTACCTGAACCTTGCCGCGCGCGCGCTCGCCGCCGGGCGCAACGTCCTGATCATGGTGCCCGAAATCGCGCTGGCCGACGAAATCGTGCGCTCGTTTCGCGCGCGCTTCGGCGCGCTGGTCGCTATCGCGCATAGCGCGCAGAGCGTGTCCGAGCGATGGGCGAGCTGGATGGCGGCGATTGGCGGGCACGCGCGCGTGATGATCGGTCCGCGCTCGGCGATCTTCGCGCCACTGCACGATATCGGGTTGATTGTGGTCGACGAGGAGCACGACGCGTCGTACAAAAACGAGGAAGGAATTTACTATCACGCGCGCGATCTCGCGGTTGCGCTCGCTGGATATTCGAAATGCCCTGTTGTGCTTGGCTCGGCGACGCCGTCGAGCGAGTCGTACGCCAATGCGCGGCGTGGACGCTATCGCCTGCTGCGGCTGTTGCGGCGCGTGAACGATCGCGCGATGGCGTCGGTCGAAGTCGTCGACCTGCGGCGCGAAGTTGCCGAGTCGCGAAAGCTCGCCGCGGCGAGGACGAGCAATGGCGCGGGGCCGCGAGAATCAAAAACTCAAGCAGCGGAAGTTCCGGATACCGTGCCGCTCTCGACACCGCTGGTCGCGGCGCTGCGCGAGAATCTCGCGTCACGCGGCCAGAGCATGGTGTTTCTCAACCGCCGCGGCTTTCACAATTTTCTGCAATGCCACCTCTGCGGCAACGTTATCGCCTGCCCGAACTGCAGCGTCAGCATGACGTTTCACATGCGCGACCGCTCGCTGCGCTGCCATTACTGCGGCAATCATACCGCCGCGCCCGACACCTGCCCCGAGTGCAAAGGCTACGGGCTCAAGGGCCAGGGCTTCGGCACCGAGCGGCTCACGCAGACGCTGGCGGAGCTGATGCCCGACGCGCGAATCGAGAGAATGGACTCCGACACGAGCAGTCTGCGCGGCGCGCGTGCGCGGATGTTGGCCGAGCTTCGCGCCGGCGAAATCGATATTCTCGTCGGCACGCAGATGATCACCAAGGGTTTCGATTTTCCCGGCGTCACGCTGGCCGCGGTAGTGAACGCCGACCTGGCGCTCAACATGCCCGACTTCCGCTCGGCCGAGCGCACGTTCCAGTTGCTGACGCAGATCGCGGGACGCGCGGGTCGTGGCGAGCGTCCGGGGCGAGTCATCATCCAGACCTACGCGCCCAATCACTACAGCATCCGCGCTGCTCGCGATCAGGACTACGCGCGGTTCATGCGGCGCGAGCTCGAACTGCGCCGCGACCTGATGTACCCGCCGTTTGCGCGCCTCGCGATGGTGCGAATCGAGGGCGCGGAGCCGCAAATTGTCAGGCGCATCGCGGAGGCGGTCGCGAAATCGTTGGCCAAGGATTCGACGCCGGAGGGAATCCGCGTGCTGGGACCGGCGCCGGCGCCGATCGAACGAATCAAGCAGCGCTACCGGTGGCAGGTGATGATAAAATCGCGCGAGCTGAAACCGATGCGCGCCGCGATTGCTTCGATGCGTGCCGCAGTCGGACCGTCGGCAGAGCGCGATGACATTTTTCTTGCAATCGACATCGATCCGGTAAGGATGCTGTAAGCGAATGAACCAGACGAACGAATCTCCCCCGACGCATCATGTGCCGCGCGCGCGTCACACCTTCGACGTGAAGATGAACGACGGCGCGACGATCCACGTTCGCCAGCACGGCCTCGCCGGCGCGCCGCGCCTCGTGCTCAGTCACGGCAACGGTCTCGCGATCGACGGCTATTTTCCGTTCTGGGGGCCGCTGCGCGGGCGCTACGAACTGATCCTTTTCGACTTCCGCAATCACGGGCACAACCCGCTGCACACGCTCGAGGGGCATACGTGGCAGAACTTTGTCTCGGATATGGACGCGGTCTGGCACGCGATCAATCGCGAGCTGGGCGCGAAGCCGGCCGCCGGGCTGTTCCATTCGCTGTCGGGCGTCACGGCCGCGATGCATGCGCTGAAGTACGGCCGGCGTTTCGATGCGCTGGTGCTGTTCGACCCGCCGGTTTATCCGCGCGCGGGGCATCCGATTCAATACCAGCAGCAATCCGACAAGGAGTCGCTCGCCTCGCGCGCGGCGCGCCGTCCCGCCAGCTACAAAGATCCGATGGAACTGGCGCGACAGTTCGCGCGCCGATTCAAACGATGGGTGCCCGACGCCTACGAGCTGATGGCACGCGCGACGCTGCGTCACGATCGCGCAAGCGGCGACTGGATTCTTGCGTGTCCGCGCGAATACGAAGCGCACGTTTTTTCCAGCGGAGCGAACCCCGACTTGTGGCTTCAGATGGAGCATTGCCCGGTGCCGGTGAAGCTGGTGTGCGGAGATCCGACGCTTGACGATGTGGGCCCGCCCACGCTGATCGGACTCGCGATGGCCGAAGAGCTCGGCCTGCCGTACGAGGCGATCGCGGGCACGTCGCACTTTCTCCAAATCGAGCGTCCCGCCGAATGCATTCGCGCAGTCGAGTCGTTCCTCGCTCCGCTCGGACTCGCCGCACCGGCTAGCCTTTGATAGATTTGTAAGATCGGAAACACGAAATATGGCGCTGCTGAAAATTCGCAAATTCCCCGACGACACGCTCAAGGCACCGGCCTCGCCGGTCAAGAATATCAATGGAAGCGTCGAAGGACTGATCGACAGCATGGTGCAGACCATGTACGCCGCGCCGGGCGTGGGCCTGGCCGCGCCGCAGGTCGGAGAATCGAAGCGAATAATAGTGCTCGACACCGACCATGAGCAGCCCGGTAAGCATCTGTTGAAACTGATCAACCCGCAGGTGGTCGAGGCTGAGGGCAAGATCGTTTGGGAAGAGGGATGTCTGTCGGTGATCGATTACACCGCCGACGTCGAACGCGCGGCGCACGTGCTGGTGCGCGCGTGGACGCCCGACGAAAAGGAAATCGAGATCGAGGCCGACGAGCTGCTCGCGGTCGCGCTGCAGCACGAGATCGATCACCTCGACGGCAAGCTCTTCATCGATCGCATCAGCCGAATCAAACGCGAGCTCTACAAGCGCAAACTGAAGAAGCTAATCAAGGAGGGCAAAGCCGACGACGCGCGACCCTCCACGGTGCGGATCTAAAATCGCCGAGCCACTAAAGATCGTTTTCATGGGCACGCCGGCCTTGGCGGCTCACATCCTGGAGCGGCTCGTGACGGCTCCGGGAGCCAACTCGAGAGTCGTCGCCGCCGTCACGCGTCCGGATACTCCGCGCGGGCGCGGGCTCGGGATGGAACCGAGCGAAGTCGGCGCAGTCGCGGCGAAGCACAAAATCCCGACCTTGAAGCCGGTCAAAATCCGGACGACGGAATTTCTGAATGAGCTGAAAGCGTTCGAGCCCGACCTGCTGGTGGTGGCGGCTTACGGACGAATTCTGCCGAATTCGATTCTCGACGGTTCCGCGGATCGCGCCGATGAACGTTCATGCCTCGCTCCTGCCTCGACATCGCGGCGCCGCCCCGGTCGAAGGCGCGATCCTCGCGGGCGATGCGGAAACGGGAGTGACGATCATGCGGATCGTCGAGCAGATGGATGCCGGCCCAATGTACTTCCAGCGCAAAATTCCGATCGAGCCGACCGACACGCAAGGGACGTTGAAGGAAAAACTCGCACACGCTCGGCGCCGATGCGATGCTCGAGGCGATTGCGCTCGCGGCTCGCGGCGCGCTGGTCGAAACGCCGCAGGACGAAGCACTCGCGACCTATACGTCGCAGGTCGAGAAGAAGGACGCCGTGATCGAGTGGGCGCTTAGCGCCGAGCAGATAGATCGGATGACGCGCGCATACGATCCGTGGCCGGTTGCGCGGACGCGATTGGGAATCGACGAGGTTCTCATCTGGCGCGTAGCAGTTGTGGATGAAGATGCCGGCAGCGGCGCTCCCGGCACAATCGTGAGCGTCAAGCCTGAGCCCATAGTTCAATGCGGAAGCGGACGACTCCGGCTGATCGAAGTGCAGGCGCCGGGGCGGAAGAGAATGCTCGCGGCAGACTTCCTTCGCGGTAAACGAATCGAAGCGGGAGCGCGATTCGGCGTATGAGCGAAGCGAAAATGAGCACTGGTGCACGAACGGATGAAGGCATCGCGTCGCGCCTCGCAGCGGTTGAGATTCTCTACCGGGTCGATCAGGAGTCCGCCTACGCCGACGTTCTGCTCGGGCAACGGCTGCCCGACTTCGCGCCCGCGGACCGACGCCTGATCACGCGGCTGGTGCTCGGGACGCTCGCGTGGCGCGGACGCCTGGACTACGAGCTGGCGCATCTGACGACCCGCAAGCTCGACGCCACTCAGCCCGCGGCGCTCGCGATCATGCGGCTGGGACTTTTTCAGCTTCGATTTCTCGACCGGATTCCGCAGCACGCCGTCGTCGATACCGCCGTCAGCCTTGCCAAACGAATTCCCGAAGCGCGCAAGGCGTCGGGTTTCGTCAATGCCGTCATGCGCCGCGCTACGCGTGAAACGGCGCCGATGCCGGCGCGCGAGCGCAATGAGAAAACCTTTCTGGCCGTTGCGTACTCGCATCCGCGCTGGATGGTCGAGCGCTTCGTCGATTGGTTCGGCGTCGCCAATGCCGAGCGCCTGATGACGGCGAACAACGACGCCGCGCCCAACGCTATCAGGCTGAATCTCGCGCGTGGGTCGCGTGCGGAGCTGGTCGAGAAACTGAACGCCGACGGCTTTGAGATCGGCGCGCCTGGTCGCGCGCCCGAAACGATTGTGCTGAGCAGCGCGCCCAATTTCGAGTCGAGTGCGTATCGTGACGGTTTATTCCACGCTCAATCCGAAGCGTCGCAAATGACCGCGCGGATGCTGGCTCCCAGAGCCGGCGCGACGGTCGTGGATTGTGCGGCGGCGCCGGGCGGCAAGGCGACGCATCTGGCGGAGATAGTCGGCGAGCACGGACGAGTGATCGCAGTCGACGTGAATCTCAATGGACTGAAGAACGCTCGCGCGCTTGCGCGCCGATTGCGGCATCGTAATGTCGACTTCGTTTGCGCCGATCTGACGGCAGCTGCGCCGCTTCGCGAATCCAATTTTGACTATGTCCTCCTCGACGCACCGTGCACCGGAATCGGTACCCTGCGCGAGCATCCCGAGATCAAATGGCGGCTCAAGCCGTCCGACCCGCCGCGGATGGCTGCGATACAATCGCGAATGCTCGAACATGCCGCAGCGCTGGTGCGGCGCGGCGGCGCGATCGTGTATTCCGTTTGCAGTATCGCGCCCGAAGAGGGCGAGGGCGTCGTCGATGGATTTCTTGCGAAGCATCACGATTTCGAAATCGATCGCAGCGTTGCGGCCGGCGAGTTGAAGGACGTGACCGATGCGCGCGGATTCATGAAGACTCGTCCGGACGTCGGCGGCCTCGACGGATTCTTTGCTGCCCGGCTGATTCGGCGCTAGATTGTTGCAAGTTGTTGCTCATCGATCAGGATTTGGCGATCAGTGAGTTGTAGAGACGCGAAGATGGATCATGCGCGTCCGGTTCATCTGGATCAATCGAATGTGTGTCGGTGGGCGCTCGCGTTGAGCGCGCTGTTCGCTTTTGCGCTGGCGGGATGTACCACGCAGAATTTCAGCCCGGCGCCGCTGCCATCCGGCAACTACTACACTCCGCGCCAAATGACTTATCGCTCCACGCACACCGAAGTCGCTTCATGGTACGGACCTGGCTTCGCCGGGCGTCCCACCAGCACCGGCGAGACCTACAATCCTGATGGACTGACGGCGGCGTCGAGGACTCTGCCGCTTGGCTCGCACGTGAGGGTGACGAATCCCGACACCGGCAGATCGGTGGTGGTGCGAATCAACGACCGCGGACCATTCGTGCACGGGCGCTCGCTTGACCTGTCGCATGGCGCGGCCCAGCAAATCGGGCTGACCGGCAAGGGCGTCGGGATGGTGCGGGTGACTCCCACCGCGACCAGCACACCGGCCGCAAGCTGGCCCGAGGCGAACTATGCCAGCAGCGCAAGCTTCGCTCCGACGCGCAACGTCAGTTACGTTTCGTACGCATCGCGGAGTTCGATCACAGTGCATGCAGCGCCACCATCGTTACTATTCATCGCGGCGAATGGTCGCCAATCCCATCGGCGAATGGCTCGCAAGCGCGCTTCCTCGATTCTGAAAGCGCGGGATGGACCTGATAACTCAGTTCAAAACGCTGGCGCAGTACAATACGTGGATGAATCGAAGCATCTACGGTACCTGCGCCGCGCTGAGCGACGAGGAGCGCAAGCGCGACCTGCACGCGTTCTTCGGTTCGATTCATCGCACGCTCAACCATCTGCTGCTGACCGATCGCGTGCAGATGGGCCGCTTCGTCGGTGCAGACCGCACGCGATCGTTCGACGCGAACGGAAACCCGATCGAGATTCTCTCGCTCGATCAGGAACTGTGTCCAGACTTCGCGACGCTCCGCCGCGAGCGCGAGCAGACCGACGCCATGATCGAGGCGTGGACTGCGGATGAAATCACGCCTGAATTTCTCTCGCGCGAGATGGTCTACGACGCAATGTCCGCCGCCGGCCGCTATGGCGTGCCAATGTGGATCGCCGTGACGCATTTTTTTAACCATCAGACGCACCATCGCGGACAAATCACCACGTTGCTGAGCCAACTTGGACACGATCCCGGCGTGACCGACTTGATGGCGTTGCACCGGCTGAAGATCCGCTAGTAATCTTCGCACGTGGATCCCGCCGACAAGATAGCTCCTTCGATTCTTTCCGCCGACTTCGCGCGGCTGGGTGACGAAATCCGCGCGGTCGAAAAAGCCGGCGCCGACATGATTCATTTCGACGTGATGGACGGGCACTTCGTGCCCAATCTCTCGATTGGAATCCCAGTGCTCGAGTCGGTGCGCAAGGTCACCAAGCTGCCGCTCGACGCGCACCTGATGATTTCCGAGCCGGCGCGCTACGTTGAAGCGTTCGTGAAGGCGGGCGCCGATTCAATTTCGGTGCATTGCGAGGTCTGCCCCGATATTCCCGCAATGGCGAAGCGAATCCACGACCTCGGCGCGCGTGCGTCGATCGGAATCAATCCCGAGACTGACGCCGACAAGGTGCTGCCCTTCGCCGAGCATCTCGACATGATTCTCGTCATGAGCGTGCATCCGGGCTTCGGCGGCCAGGAGTTCATCCCGGCCGCGCTCGACAAGCTGCGCTACATCCGGCGCGAGTTGAAGCGTCGCGGACTCAGTATCGACGTCGAGATCGACGGCGGCGTCAAGCTCGACAATATTGCCGACGTGAAGGCAGCCGGCGCCAACGTGTTCGTATCGGGCTCTGGAATTTTCGGCAAGCCCGACTATTCGAAGATAGTAGGCGAGATGCGCGAGCTAATCGCGCAGACACATCCCGACCTGTGACCGACTTTCCGCGAATTCTGCGCACTCGCGCGCAATCCACTCGGATGCTATAAACACTCCTCTGTATTCTCCCGATTAGGTTCACCAGAGACGGGGTGTAGCTCAGCCTGGCCAGAGCACTGCGTTCGGGACGCAGGAGTCGCTGGTTCAAATCCAGTCACCCCGATTTCTATCCTGCCCAGCTAGCCCAAATCACGCCCTTGTCGAATTCCGGTCCGGCCGTTCGACTATATAATGACGGCAGGGCAGCCGGCCTCGCTCGAAGACCGTTACAGGAGAAGTCATGCCGCAGTATTTGGTTGCTATTCACCACCCCGACGGCTACGACCCGGCCGTCGCAGAGGACGAAGCGATGTCCCGCGATATCGACGCGCTGAACGACGAGATGACCGCTGCTGGTGTCAGAGTTTTCGTTGGCGGCCTGCACCCGGCCAGCAGCGCGAAGTCGCTGCGGGCAAAGTCCAATGGTGAGGTGCTCGTCACCGACGGGCCGTACCTGGAGACCAAGGAGCATGTGGGCGGTTTTTGGGTGCTGGAAGCTGTCGACCTGGACGAGGCGTTGGCGTGGGGGCGCAAGGCCGCCGTCGCCTGTCGGGCGCCGGTCGAGGTGCGCCCGTTTCACTGACGGAGGAGCCGACGGGCGCACGATTCAAGACAATGTTGAATATCCTCCGCCAAGCGAGCGTCAGCTATAATTAGTCGCGCAGTTCCGCTGCGATCCTGATGCTTCAAGGACTTCTAATACTCGTCGCATACGTCATCGGCTCGATTCCGACCGGCGTGATCGTCGGCCGCCTCCGCGGCTTCGATCCTCGCGCGGTCGGCTCCGGCAATATCGGGACCTCCAACGTCATTCGCGCGGGCGGCATGGGTGCGGCGGCGATGACATTCGCCGGCGACGTTCTCAAGGGCGCAATCCCGGTGCTCATCGCGCGAGCCGCTGGCTTCCCCGTCGCGACTATCGCATGGACCGGCCTGGCCGCGTTCGTCGGCGCAATATGCTCGGTGTTTCTCTTCTTTCAAGGCGGCAAAGGCATTGCCGCCGCGCTGGGAGTCTGGCTGGCAATCTCGCCGCTGGCGATTCTGTTCGCGTTGATCGTCTTCGGCGTGGTGCTTGCGATTAGCCGAATCATGTCGCTGTCATCGATCTGCGCGTCGCTCGCACTGCCGCCGACGGTCGCCATCCTCGGCTTGCCGCATGAGTATTTGCTGCTCGCCATCCTGATGGCGGTGCTGGCCTTGTTTCGTCATCGCGAGAACATCAAGCGCCTGTCGCGCGGCGAAGAGCCGAAGTTCCAGCCGAGGCGCAGCGGCAGCGTCGCGTCCTAGCCTTGTGCCTGCCGATTAATCGGACGCCCGCCAGTTAAGCATCTTTAGAGCTCTGGGCAACTGATCCCCGGAATAATTGTGATGCGGCAGTGCGCATAGCAATGTCGCTGCGACTTGGCATCGCGCTTGCGTTGACCGATGCGCTGAATGTTGGCGCAATCTCGCCGGATCGACTAGGTATCTGAGACTGACCCTGCGAGGAGTGACGCCATGACGCCAGCGGAAAAAAAGGAATTAGCCACCGAATTTTTGAGTGAGTTCGAAGACCCCGATCCGGTTCGGCTCGCCACGATGGTCGCGAATGACTTCGAATGGATAGTCATGACCCGGATGGAAGGGATGGCCCCGGCGAAAGGGCATGAAGGGCTCAAGAATCTTGCTAAGGGGATCAAGACGATGATGCCGGGCGGCCTGGGCCTCAAAATCGAGACCGTCATTTGCGAAGGCAACCGATGCGCCGTGCAGGCGGAATCCAACACCGTCGCGGCTAACGGGAAGAAATACAACAACCGTTACCACTTCGACATCCGCTTCGACGGCGACAAAATTGCCGAGGTGCGCGAGTATTGCGACACCAATCACGCGCGGGAGGTATTTTTCACCAAATAGGACGCGACGCGTGCGAAAATTGGGGGCTTGAACCATCGGCTTACGAGGAGAATTGTTAGTGGGGATGAGGCGGGGACGGCGCGCAGGTCGCCCGAGACTATCGAGCGCGCGGCGCGTGCCGCGCGGCCAGTCTGACGACCGAGAGGACACTGAGGAGACTTATGAAGAAGGTTGAGGCGATCATCAAACCGTTCAAGCTCGACGAGGTCAAAGAGGCTCTGTCGAGCATCGGTGTGCAGGGTCTCACGGTCAGCGAGGTCAAGGGATTCGGCCGTCAGAAGGGGCATACCGAGCTGTACCGCGGCGCCGAGTACGTGGTCGATTTTCTGCCCAAGGTGAAGCTCGAGATAATCGTATCGGACGAGCTGGCGGCGCAGGTCGTCGAGACTATCGAACGCGCAGCGCGGACCGGCAGAATCGGTGACGGCAAAATCTTCGTCATGCCGATGGAAGAGGTCGTGCGCATCCGCACCGGCGAGCGCGGCGTCAACGCATTGTAACGATCGCGCTAAAAACCTCCGTCAGTCTTTCCTTCCGTTGCCCGCGATGCCGCGACCGAAGTCCCACTTGCGGCCCTTCTTGAACTCGCTGACGATTCGCCGCGAGACCACCATCCGATGCACTTCGTCGGGTCCGTCGTAGATGCGTGCGAAGCGCGCATGACGATACATCCGTGCCAGCGGAGTGTCCTCCGACACGCCCATCGCGCCGTGCACCTGGATCGCGCGATCGATAACGTCGTGCAGCACCTTCGCCCCGAAAAATTTGATCAGTGAAATCTCGACCCGCGCCTCGTCGCCGGCGTCGATTTTTGCGGCCGCGTTGAGCGTGAGCAATCGGGCAGCCTGGATCTCGGCTGCGGAATCGGCAATCCAGTTCTGAATCGTCTGCTTGTCGGAGAGCGGCCCGCCGAAGGCCTGTCGATTGATCGCCCTGTCGACCATCAGCTCGAATGCGCGTTGCGCCTGCCCCAGCCATCGCATGCAATGGTAGATGCGGCCCGGACCGAGCCGCTTCTGCGCGATCTTGAATGCCTGCCCGCGCGGTCCGAGCAGGTTGGTCAGCGGCACGCGCACGTCGGTGTATTTTATCTCGCAATGTCCGCCCGACGTCTCGCCCATCACGGGCACGATGCGCACGATTTGGTAGCCCTTGGTGTCGGTCGGCACGACGATCATGCTGAAGCGCTCGTGCGCGGGCGCGTCGGGTTCCGTCACGCACATCACGGTCGAGAACGCCGCCACGTTGGCGCCGCTGGTGAACCACTTGTGGCCGTTGATGACCCATTCGTCGCCGTCCTGCACGGCGCGCGTGCGCAACCCGGTCGGGTCGGCGCCGGAGACTTCGGGTTCCGTCATCGAGAAGCTCGGATAAATATCGCCGTTGACCAGCGGCGCGAGCCAGCGCTTTTTCTGATCGGGATTGCCGTACAGATTCAGCATCGTCGCGTCCTGCGCCGAATGCGTGCCGAGGCCGGCGATCGCGTACTCGCTGCGCCCGACGATTTCATTGACGAACACGTACGGCATGAACTCGAGTCCGCCGCCGCCGATCTCTTTCGGCAGGCCCAACGCCCATAGCCCGCGCTTTTTCGCCTCGGCCTGGATGGCCTTGAAGGTCTTCGAAGACTCGGCGTCCCCGCGCTCGAGAATTTTCTCGTTGGGATAAATCAACTCATTCAGAAAACCGGAAACGCGATTGCGCAAATCCTGTACTTCCGGACTGGCTTCGATTTCAGCGACACTTTTCATGGCAGTTCTCCTCGATGAGCGCGGGCATACCGATCGTTATCGCGCATCGCATCCGTCTGACAAGCGCGCAACAGCAAATGTGGTGGGCTGCGATCCGGCGGTGTGATACGAAACGGGTAGTCACCCCTCGCCGAAAGGAAATACTGCAATGATCGATCTCTACACCTGGACGACGCCCAACGGACGCAAACCCGCCATCATGCTCGAGGAGTGCGGCCTCGAGTACTCGGTTCATCCGGTGAACATCCGCGACGGCGATCAGTTCAAGCCGGAGTTCGTCAAGATTTGTCCTAACAGCAAGATTCCCGCGATCGTCGATCGCGATGCCGGACGTCTCGATTTTCGAATCGGGTGCGATACTTGTGCATCTGGCGGAGAAGACCGGCAAGCTGCTGCCATCGAAAGATCCCGGGCGCGCGAAAGTGCTCGAATGGCTCTTCTGGCAGATGGCGAATGTCGGCCCGATGTTCGGCCAGGCCGGCCACTTCAACAACGCGGCGCCCGAGAAAATCCCGTACGCCATCGAGCGTTACGTCAGCGAATCGGCGCGGCTGATCAAGCTGCTCGATAATCAGTTGGCGCAGACCGAGTACATGGCGGGCGCCTACTCGATTGCGGACATCGCGACCTACCCGTGGCTGGTGGTTGGTTTCCCCGCGATCAAAGCGGCGAAGCCCGACGTGGTCGGCGAGGGCGCGAACGTCGCGCGATGGATCGCGGCGGTCGGCGCGCGTCCGGCCGTGAAGAAGGGCATGCAGGTACCGCAGGTCTAGCGGTTGAGCGAGCCCATCATCGCGGCGGGGTAGCGTCCGCCGGCGGCGACGTCTTTCGGCGCAACCTCGTCGATGCGCTTGAGGTCGTCGGCGCTGAGCGTCACTTCGAGCGCTGCGACGTTCTCCTCGAGATACGTGCGCCGCCTGGTGCCTGGTATCGGCACGATGTCGTCGCCCTGCGCGAGCACCCACGCCAGCGCGAGCTGTCCCGGCGTGCAATGCTTGTCCCTGGCGATTGCCTCGATCTGCGCGACGAGCTGCAGATTCTTGTCGAAATTCTCACCCTGAAAGCGCGGCGAGAACCGCCGGAAGTCGTCAGGCGCCAGGTCGTCGAACTTGCGAATCTGCCCGGTCAGAAATCCGCGGCCGAGCGGGCTGTACGCGACCAGCCCGACTCCCAGCTCGCGGCAAGTCGCAAGAGTTCCATCTTCGGGCTCGCGGCTCCACAACGAATATTCATTCTGCAGCGCGGCGATCGGATGCACCTTGCATGCGCGCCGAATCGTCGCGGGCGCCGCCTCCGACAGCCCGAGATAACGCACCTTGCCTTCTTTGACGAGCTGCGCCATCGCGCCGACCGTATCTTCAATCGGCGTGTTGGGGTCGACGCGATGCTGATAGTAAAGATCGATCGTGTCGATGCCGAGGCGCTTGAGGCTGGCCTCGCACGCGGAGCGCACATAGTCGGGGCGGCCGCTGATTTCGCGGAAGGTCGGATCCGAAGGCTTGCGGACGATTCCGAACTTGGTCGCGATTACGAATTTGTCGCGCCGCCCGCGAATCGCACGGCCCACGAGTTCCTCATTGCGATGCGGCCCGTAAGCGTCGGAAGTGTCCCAGAAGGTGACTCCCAGTTCGAGCGCGCGCTCGAGCGTGTCCATCGACTGCGCATCGTCGCGCGGGCCGTAAAAATCCGACATGCCCATGCATCCGAGGCCAATCGCCGACACGAACAGTCCGCTTTTCCCAAGTTGTCGCGTTTTCATTTTTTTACTGTGCGTCACACGCTCATCTGAGTACAGCGAATCGCTATCGCAAAAAACGCAATTTCAAGTAGATGGCGCTGGCGAGCAATTGGACGAGCATCACGGGAATCCCATATCGCGCGAACTCGGAGTAGCGCAGCGGACGTCCTTCGCGCGCGCATATCCCCGCCGCGACGATGTTCGAAGACGCGCCGAACATGGTCGCGTTGCCGCCCAGCGTCGCTCCGTACATCATCGCGTAGAACAACGGCATCACCTGCGCCGGAATGTGGCCGTATCCAGCGGCGAGTTGCGCCGCGGTCGCCCACCCCTGGCTCTCTGCGTACTGCCGAACGACCGGCACCATCGCCACGACCAGCGGTATGTTCGGAATCGTGCTGGAAAGCAGACCCACGGTCGAGAGGATGATCAACGAGGCGGAGCTGATTTCGGTGCCGAATATATCGCGCAGACGTGAACCTACGGCTGCGATCGCGCCGGTGGTATCGAGTGCGCCGACCATGACGAAAATGCAAATAAAAAAGAGCAGCGTCTCCCAATCGAGGTCCGCGAGAATGCTGGACACTGTATCTATGCCGCTCAGATAGATTGTCAAAAGCAGGAGAGCCGCTCCAAGGATTGCCACTCCAGTGGGCCCGATCGCGCTCGGAAGGTCAGCGCCAACGATAAACAATGTGACCATCAGCGCCAAAATGACTACGCCGATAATCAGCACGCCGAAGTGTTCTATCTTTGGGATCTCGACGTCATCCACCGCAGCCCTCGTGCGCCAGATCGAACGAAACGAAAATGGAAGCATCAATGCGAGCGCGATCAGCGATAACAGGCCTCCGAGGCTCGCTGAATACAGATAGCCGGCGAAGCTCATTCCGATGGAGTTTCCAACGATGAACGTCGCCGGATCGCCGACCAGGGTCAGCAGTCCGGAGGCGTTGGCGACAAAAACCAGCAGCATTATCGGCGGTGCGAAATCGATCTCCATCTTGCGGCACACGCGGATCAGCAGGGGTGCAAACAGGATGACGACGGTGGCGTTAGGCAGGATCGCGCAAATCGGTGCGGCTAGTACGATTATCGAGAGCAGCAGACGCCGGCCGTCGCCGCGGACTACGCGCAGCACGATGGCGCCGAGATAGTCGAAGATTCCGGTCGGAACCAGCGCACGCGCGACAACCATCCCGCCGAAGAAGAGGCCGATCGTGTCGAGGGCGTCATTGATCCCGGACACGGCAGTATCTTTCGAGACGATACCGAGAAGTCGCAAGAAGATCGCGCCGAGGAGCCCCGCGACCGCGAGGTCAAGCCAGTCGAGCGCAATCGAAAGTATTACTGCGGCGAAAGTCAGTGTGGCGATGATCGCGGGCAGGTTGGACGCACTGATCATAGAGGAAGCAATCGACTATCACCCAGTCTAATCGCGAGACAACTGCTCACATCGGCTCGAAACGTTCCATACCGAGTCATTTGACAGCGTGCGCTCGAATGCGCTGAATTCGAGCGATGCCGGAACGCGTTCCCAAACCGGATCTTCACGGATCGATCAATCACGTTTCGATTACCGTCTCCAATCTGGTGGAGGCGATGAAGTTTTTCGGGCCGCTCCTGAAATTCCTCGGCTACACCGTCGGCGCTGTGCAATCGCGGGTCGGTGCCGACTTCACCTTCAACATCAATCTGTCCAACGGGACGGCGTTCAATATCTGGCAGGCGAAACCCGGACTGGCGGACCATCGCTTTGAGCTTTACCAGCCCGGCTTTCATCACGTCGCGTTCAACGTGCAGACACACGAGCAGGTTGATGCCGCATTCGAGCTGATGCGCTCGCTCGGCGCAGAAATCCTCGACGGTCCCGGCGAGTTCCCATTTGGACCGGGCGGCTACTACGCTTTCTACTGTCTCGGGCCTGACCGTTTGAAGTTCGAAATCGTCCACATGCCGCTGGCTGAGCAGAACTACCGGCAAATGATCAACGCGATCGGACGCGGGTCGCGTTGAAGATAGAAGTTAGTGCACGTTGTCTTGCGGGACGAAGCCCTGGAGTCCTTTGAACGCGCCGTCGAGGACTTCGACTTGCGAGCCTTTGTCGTCGCTGTTGATGATTCGCACGGGCGTGTTGTTGTCGACCTGCTTGGCGGCAAGTCCTTCGCCCAGGCCGCCGATCATGCTGCCGACGCCGCCCTGGTTTTTCAAATTAGCGAGCTTGACGAAGGTGTTCTCGTCGGGATACACGGCGACGGTGCTCTGGCCATCGTGCGCGACCAGTTTGTGACCGCATCCCTCGATAGCCAGCGCGGCTCCGATTGCAAAAGCGCAGATGACGATCGTCGGAATTCGCATCGAGAGTTCTCCTCTGCCGCAAGTCGAGGGCGCCGGCCGCGTCGTCGACCCGATTGGCTTCTTCTAGCATGAGATTTGCGGAAGCGGCCAACCAAAGCGTGACCGACCGAAGGCGACGCGTTCTTGACAGAACTGCGAAATGCGCTGTGGGAGCACGCGCAGGCGCGAAATCCTGAAAATTGCGGGGGATTCGGAGCCATGATAGGCTTCACGGTTCGCGCTCGGCGGGAAATCGCGCCCGGCGCAAATCGTAATGCGAATCGGCCTGATCTCTGACACTCATATCCCCGAAGCCTGCGAGCACCTGCCGGAGAGGGTCTTCGAGGTGTTCGCGGGGATCGACCTCGTCATGCATGCGGGCGACGTTTACGTGAACCGCGTGCTCGACGAGTTGTCGGCGATTGCGCCGGTGATCGCGGCGCTCGGCAACGGCGATGAAGGCCTCGACGGGCATCGTCATCGCCTCGAGCCCGATGAGCGCGTGCGCGAGGCGCACCTGGTCGAGATTGCGGGCGTGCGAATCGGACTGGTGCACGCGATTCCGACGCCGGACGAAACGTCGGAAGAAGTTTTCGCGCGCGCGATGCGCACTCAATTCGGCGGGCCGGTAGACGTTGTCGTGCAAGGCCACAGTCACGTCGAGGGCGTGACCCGATTCGGCTCGACGCTGGTCGTCAATCCGGGCAGCGCCACGCTGCCGCGCAACCTGGTCGGAGTGCCGGGCACGGTCGCGATACTCGAAATCGGAAACGGCGGCGAAATTTCCGCCGAGATAATCAGCCTGGCCTAGACCCGGCTCTGAAAGCGATTCAGGAGGAATTTTTGTCCGCGGAAAACGCAGTGCCCGCCACCAAACGCGCGGTCACGATGGAAAAACTGGTGAACCTGTGCAAGCGCCGCGGAATTGTTTTCCCGACGAGCGACATTTACGGGGGACTGGGATCCACCTTCGACTATGGGCCGCTCGGCGTCGAGCTGAAGCGCAACGTCAAAGAGGCGTGGTGGCGCGAGATGGTGCAGTACCGCAGCGACGTGCTGGGACTGGACTCGGCGATATTTCAGCATCCGCGGACGTGGGAAGCGTCGGGGCATCTGAAAAATTTCACCGACCCGATGGTCGATTGCAAAGCCTGCAAGAATCGCTTTCGCGCCGATAAAATCCAGGGCGACAAATGCCCCGAGTGCGGCGGCGAGCTGACGCCGGCGCGCAATTTCAACCTGATGTTCAAGACCTTCATGGGCCCGGTCGAGGACACGGCGGCGGTGGTCTATCTGCGGCCGGAAACGGCGCAGGGAATTTTTTCGAACTTCGAGAATATTGTGGATACGCAGCGCGTCAAGCTGCCGTTCGGCGTCGCGCAGCAGGGCAAGTCGTTCCGCAACGAAATCACCACCGAGAATTTCATTTTCCGCACGCGCGAGTTCGAGCAGATGGAGATGGAGTATTTCGTGCGGCCCGATCGCGAAGAAGAAGAGAAGTGGTACCGCTACTGGGTCGATTTTCGATTCAACTGGCACCTCAAGTTCGGAATCAAGCGCGACCATTTGCGGGCGCGTGAGCACGCGACCGATGAGCTGTCGCATTATTCGAGCGGCACCACCGATATCGAGTTTCTGTATCCGTTCGGATGGGGCGAGCTCGAGGGCGTGGCCAAGCGCGGCAGCTTCGACCTCGATCAGCACGCGAAGTTCAGCGGCAAGGATTTGACTTATTTCGACGAGGATACGAAGACGCGTTTTCGGCCGTGGGTTATAGAGCCCGCGCTCGGAGTCGATCGCGCGATGCTGGCGTTCATGCTCGATGCGTACGACGAGGACGTGGTCGAGAATGAGGAGCGAATCGTGCTGCGGCTCGATCCGCGGCTCGCGCCGATCAAGGTGGCGGTCTATCCGCTGCTGCGCAAAGCGGGGCAGCCCGAGAAGGCAATCGCGATTCGCGATGCGTTGAAACGCCACTTCACGGTCGCCTACGATCAAGCGGGCTCGATCGGCCGGCGCTATCGCCGTCAGGATGAAGTCGGCACTCCGTTCGGCGTGACGATCGATCATCAGACGATGGAAGACGACACGGTGACGATTCGCGATCGCGACGCGATGACGCAGGAGCGCGTGCCGGTGTCGAGGCTGATCGAAGAGATCGCCAATCGAATCGGCTGGACGCGATAGAAAAATAACAAATTGTCTCCGCGCGATGCGGAGGGGAGAAACGGGTTCAACATGGGTCGCATTCATCCTGAGATTTATTTTTTCGGTGCAGGCGTGGCGGAAGGACGCGCCGAGATGCGCAATCTGCTGGGCGGCAAGGGCGCGAACCTGGCCGAGATGGCGCGGCTCAAGCTGCCCGTGCCGCCGGGTTTCACCATTTCGACGCAGGTCTGCAACTACTTTTACGATCACGCGCACAAATATCCGAAGGGGCTGACCGAGGGCGTGGCGAAGAGCGTCGCGCGAGTCGAGAAGGCGCTGGGGCGCAAATTCGGTGACGCGAAGAATCCGCTGCTGGTGTCGGTGCGATCGGGCGCGCGCGTTTCGATGCCGGGAATGATGGACACGGTGCTGAATCTCGGGCTCACCGACGAGACGGTGAAGGGGCTCACGGAAATCAGCGGCAGCGCGCGCTTCGCGTGGGACTCGTATCGGCGGTTCTGCCAGATGTTTGGCGACGTCGTGCTCAAGCTGAAGCCGGAGAACAAGAACGATCCGGATCCGTTCGAGGAAATTATCGATCACAAGAAAGCGGCGCGCGGCGTCACCAACGATACCGACCTCAACGTCGACGACCTGCAGGAACTGGTCGGCGAGTTCCGCGCGCTGATTCGTTCGCGAGTCGGGCGCGACATACCGCAGGACCCGCGCGAGCAACTGTGGATGGCGATTGGCGCGGTGTTCGACTCGTGGCACAACGATCGTGCGATCACGTATCGCAAAATCAACAATATCCCGGGCGATTGGGGCACCGCCGTCACCGTGCAATCGATGGTGTTCGGCAACCTGGGCGACGATTGCGCGACCGGCGTCGCATTCACCCGCGATCCCGGCACCGGCGAGAAGGGAATCTACGGCGAGTTCCTGCCCAACGCGCAGGGCGAAGACGTGGTGGCTGGCATTCGCACCGGACGGCAGATCAGCTTGAAGGCGGGTCGCGCGTGGGCCGCTCGCGCGGGTATCAGCGAGGCAGAACGCGTTGCGCAATACTCGACGCTCGAGGAAAGCTTCCCCGACGTCTACAAGCAATTCCTGAAAATCGCGGACCGGCTGGAAAAGCATTTTCGCGACACGCAGGACATGGAATTTACGATCGAGCGCAACCGTCTCTTCATGCTGCAGACGCGCAACGGCAAGCGCACGGCGCAGGCCGCTGTGCGAATCGCGGTCGACATGGCCGACGAGAAACTGATCGATCGCAAGACGGCGTTGAAACGCGTCGAGCCCGAGCAGCTCGAGCAGTTTTTGCATCCGCGGCTCGATCCGTCGAGCAAGAAGCACGTGATCGCGCGCGGGCTGCCGGCCTCGCCGGGCGCAGTCAATGGCGAAGTGGTGTTCTCGGCGGACGAAGCGGTCGCCGTCGCGGAGGCCGGCCGCAAAGTAATTCTGGTGCGGGTGGAAACGTCGCCGGAAGATATTCAGGGCATGCAGGTCGCCGAGGGAATCCTCACTGCGCGCGGCGGGATGACGAGTCACGCGGCTGTCGTCGCGCGCGGGATGGGCAAGTCGTGCGTAGCTGGCGTCTCTGCCCTGGAAATCGACTACGGCGCGGGCACGCTCTCGGCGAACGGCTCTGTGATACGTCGCGGTGAATACATCACGCTCGACGGATCGGCGGGCGAAGTTATCGAAGGGCGTGTGCCGACGGTCGATCCCGAGATGCCGTCGTACTTCAAAAAATTTCTGTCGTGGGCGGACGCGGTGCGCAAGCTGGGAGTACGCGCGAATGCCGACACGCCCAACGACGCGAAGATCGCGCGCGATTTTGGCGCCGAGGGAATCGGGCTGTGCCGCACCGAGCACATGTTTTTCGATCCCGAGCGAATCTCGGCCGTGCGCGAAATGATCATGGCGGAGAACCCGACCCAGCGCGGGCGCGCATTGGCGAAAATCCTGCCGATGCAGCGCGAGGATTTCGTCGGAATCCTCGAGGCGATGCAGGGGCTGCCGGTCACGATTCGATTGCTCGATCCGCCGCTGCATGAATTTTTGCCACATGCGGACAACGAGCTGCGCGATCTGGCGGCGAAAATCGGCACGACGCTCGAGCATCTCAAGCAGGTTCGCGCGAGTTTGTTCGAGGTCAATCCGATGCTGGGGCATCGCGGGTCGCGGCTGGGGATCAGCTTCCCCGAGATTTACCAGGCGCAGGCGCGCGCGATTATCGAGGCGGCGTGCGAGCTGCGCAAGCAGGGCGTGAAGGCGATGCCGGAAATCATGCTGCCGCTGATCGGCGAGCGGCGCGAATTCGACATCCTGGCGGCGCAGATTCGCGAAGTGGCGGCCGCGGTGTTCAAGGAACGCGGCATCAAGGTGCCGTACACGATCGGCACGATGATCGAAGTGCCCCGCGCATGCGTAGTGGCGGATCAGATCGGCGAGGTCGCGGAATTCTTTTCATTCGGGACCAACGATCTGACGCAGATGACGTATGGAATCTCGCGCGACGACTCGGGCAAGTTTCTGCCCGACTACATTCGCACCGGAGTCTATAAGAAGGACCCGTTTGCGGAACTCGATCCGGTCGGCGTCGGCGAGCTGATGCGCATCGGAATCGAGCGCGGGCGCAAGGCGAACAAGAAATTGAAGATCGGCATTTGCGGCGAGCATGGCGGCGATCCTGCCAGCGTCAAGCTGTGCCATCGCCTTGGCCTCGACTACGTGTCGTGCTCGCCGTACCGGATTCCGGTCGCGCGGCTGGCAGCGGCGCAGGCGGCGATCGAGGCGTCGCAGAAGAAGGCCACGTTCAAGGACGTGTAGCCGAGGCGAACTTAGTAGGTGTATTTTTTTTCGAGGGCCTGGTAGTCCTGCACGCCCATCGTGCGGACGAAGTCTTCGAAGACGTTTGAGCTGGTGCCGACGCTTAGTTTGCCGGTGCGTTTCAGTTCGCTCATCGCGGCCTGCGTCGCTTGGTAGATCGTCAGCATCGTTCCGATGTGGATGGTCACCTTGAAGGGATATTTTTTCAGTTCGTCGATCGGGAGCAGGTCGCCGTTGTAGATCAGCGGCAGGTCGCCGAGTTTCTCGGCGTAACGCTTCAGGTCGTCGAGGGTTTTGATCCCATCGACGAAGATCAGGTCGGCGCCTGCTGCGCGATAGGCGCGCGCCCGTAGCACGACGTCGTCCCATCCGTTGGGCTGCAGCGCGTCGGTGCGCGCGATGATGACGAGATTGCGATCTCGGCGCGCGTCGCAGGCGGCGCGGACCTTCGGCACCATCTCTTCCAGCTTGATGACCTGCTTGCCCGCCAGGAAACCGCATCGCTTGGGGAACACCTGGTCTTCGATGTGCAGCGCCGCGGCTCCCGCGTCTTCGTACTCGCGAACGGTCCGCCACACGTTGAGCGGATTTCCGTAGCCCGTGTCGGCGTCGCAGATGACGGGGACGTTCACGGAATTCGAGATCGCGCGCGCGTTGGTTGCCATCTCGGACATCGTGAGCAGCCCGAGGTCTGGATAGCCGCGCGCGGCCGCGGTGCCGAAGCCCGTCATGTAGACGGCGTCGAAGCCGGCGGCGGCGGCGAGTTTCGCCTGCAGACAGTCGAAGACGAATGGCGCGACGATCATTTCGGGGCCGGCGAGCAACTCGCGCAGCCGCGCTCTCTGTTCATTCATCGGGACACGCTCCGCTGGGGATCTATTCAAGCGAAGTAATCTTCGGCGCGGGTGGCGGGAATGTCGAGCTGGTAGACGCGATTGTTGCGCAGCACTTTGAGATTGACGTTCTCGCCCGGGCGATGATTGCCGAGAGCCTCGTAGAGCACGCGGCGGTCGTTCACGTCGGTATCGTCGATCGAAATGACCAGGTCGCCCTGCTGCAGGCCGGCTTTTTCGCCGGGACTGCCGGGCATCACGCCCGCGATCACCACGTGCTCGCGCAGCGTGTATGAAAGCACGCCCAGCCAGGCGCGCGGTACGGCGGTCGTGCGGCGGCCGTGCGTGACCAGCTCGTCGCGCACGGCGAGGAAGCTTTCGCTCGGGACGCCGAGAATCGCGCGGCTCAAATCGGCGAAGTTCAAATATGAGATGCCGACCACTTGCGCCTGCAGATTGCAGATGGGGCCGCCGCTCATCCCGATGCTCAGCGACGAGGCGGTTACGCAGACGCATTTGTCGAGCACGAATTCCCATACGGCGTCGAACGGTCCGAGGTAGGTGATGATGCCGCAATCGGCGCATCGCTTCTCGCCGCCTAGGCTCGAGACGCTGAAGGCCTCCTGCCCGACGGCGCATTTTTCCGACGACACGACCTCGACGCTGGGGAGTTTGCCGCGATCGATCTGCAGCAGGCCGATGCCGGTGCTGTAATCCTTGCCGACGATTTTCGCCTCGAGCTGCTCGCCGCCTGGCATCGTGACTATCACGTTTTGCGCGCCGAGCAGCAGGTAGTGCACCGTGAGAATGAGGCCGTCGGGGCTGACGATGGTGCCGGTGCCGCGGCGATCCGTGCCGAGGCCAATCGCGGTCGAGACGTGCGTCGACGGAATATGCGAGTGAACGCCGACGGTGGCGCGCAGAACTTTGTCGAGCAGGAATGGAGGTGCGTTCACGATTAGGACGTCCTGCGAATAAGGCTAGGACCGCGCACTCGTGGTTTCAAGCGCGATCATTCAAGCGTGCGCCGCAAAAGAAAGAGGCGGTCTCCGATGAAACCGCCTCAGACTGGAAAGTCGAAGGATCTTACTTCGCTTACTTTTTCACTTTTTCACAGGCGCGTCGGGCATCGCCGTTTCATTCGCGCGAATCGAGAGCGTCTGTAGCGCCTCGCCGATATCGAGCTCGCTGTACTTCTGGTTCGCATACAAATCGTCGAGCCGCTTGACTGCCTGGTTGGCCGTCACGTCGCCCATCGAGAGCTGTCCCGAGAGCTGATGAATGATTCGGCGCGCGCCCTTCCAATGAAACAAATCGGCGGCCGAGTTCAGCACGTCGAGCTTGCCGACGCTGACTCGCATCGCGTCGGAATAGCCATTGACGTAGCCGTCCTTGGCAGCGCCATTGAGACGGTTCCAGAAACCGCCATTATGACTGACGTTGGTCGAAGCAAAAGCGACAGCCCAGCTAGCCACAAAGCCCAGCATCACGCCGGCGGCGAATTTCTTCATTTCGCGATGTTTCTCCCCGATGGCATTCTGTTTAGCAAAATTACGAAGCAAGCGCAAAATTGGTTACATCCCATTTGGGGTGAAATCGGACGGCAATAACTAAGTAATTACTTTGTAACCTGCCGAAGCCTCGCGTACCCGGCCACACTGGCCGATGCCAAGGCATCCCCGCCACCCATCAACAAGGCGGCAGTCTAGAACATTTCGAGACCCAGGTAAATACGGCTATTTTTCAACAGAATGGGGCTGACGCAGCGTCGTCAGGATTGAATGAGCGCGCGCGGCGATGCCATGATCATCGGCGCTGGAGCCGTTGGCGCGAAGCCTTATGTCCATCTACGAGCAGGTTCTCACGTTTATCCACAGGCCCAAGTCTGAGGAATTCCAGCGGCTCGCGGTGGAGGTTTTCCGCCATCAATTCGAGACAGTTGGGGCGTACCGCACGTACTGCCAGGGGCGCGGGATCGAGGTCGCCGTCCGCAACGTTGACGACATTCCCGCGGTCAGCAATGTCGCGTTCAAGTATTGCCGACCTCGCGGCGGACGGTGCCGCGCGAGCCCCCGGCGCGGCAATCTTCCTCACCAGCGGGACGACGCAAGGGCGGGAGCGCCGCGGACGACACATCGTGGCGCGGCCGGAGATTTATCGCGCTTCGGCAATCGCACATCTGCGCAGGATGCTCTTCCCCGACGCGCGCCGCATGGCGATTCTCGCGATGCATCCGACCGCCGATGCGATGCCGGAGTCGTCACTGTCGGCGATGATTAGCTGGAGTATCGAAGAGTTCGCGACGCCGACGCATCTGGCGGCGGCCTCGCGCGACAGTGTCGATATCGAAGCGGCGACGGCGTTTCTGGCTGATGCCGAAGCACGTCGCGAACCGGTCTGCATCATGGGCACGACGGCGGCATTCGCGGCGCTGTTCTCTGCGCTGAGCGGCGCGGGCATCAGACTTCGACTCGCGCCGGGTTCGCGCATGATGGACACCGGTGGGGCGAAAGGGCAGGGCGTGCCGATGCGAGGCGGCGGAGGTGATCGCGCGAGCGGGCGAGTTGCTCGCGATTGCGCCCGCGATGGTCATCAACGAATACGGGATGACGGAACTGTGCTCGCAGCTCTACGACGCGACGCCGTTCAACTGTCCCGACGTGTCGGATGCGCCAGAGCGGTATAAAGTTCCGCCGCCGTGGCTGCACGTGACGGCTCGCGATCCAGTCACATTGCGGCCGGTGCCCGACGGGGAAATCGGCTTGCTGACATTTTTCGATCTCGCCAACGTCGGCTCCGTCTCCGCCGTTATGACCGAAGACCTGGGCTGCGTCGAACGAGGCCGCGTTCGCGTGATCGGCCGGGCTGCCGGCGGAGAAGCTCGCGGGTGCGCGCTGGCGATCGGGCAATTCCACGCGGCAGAGGGTCTTCAATGAGCGCGAGTGTGGCCGGCGCGGCGCGCGGGCCGGGCGAAGTCGCCGGTCCCGGCGCGGAGCGAATGGCCGACGCACTGGCGCGCGCGTTCGCGCTCTGGCGCAGCCGCAATTACGCGCGTCGGCGCGAGGCGGTCGCGGCAATCGCGCATTCGGCGGGTTTCTCGGTCGCGACCCTCGACAATTCGATCGACGCGCTGCTGAAACCATTCACCGCCGATGCGTTGAAGTCGTTCGCTGCACTGATTTCGATGAGCGGCAGAACAGACCGGCCGAAGACGATTGGGTTTATCGCGGCGGGCAATGTCGCGGGCGCCGGAATCCATGAGATAGCGATCGCGCTCATCGCAGGCGCGCAGCGTGATTGTTAAAACTGCCTCGGCTGAGCCGATATTTTTCGCGCAATTCGCACGCACGCTCGCCGAAATAGATCCGGACGCCGCCGCGCGTATCGAGGTCGTTCACTGGAGCCGCGCCCGCGTTGACCTGACCGCGGCGTTGATTGCGAATTGCGAGCGGGTGGTCGTGTACGGCGACGACTCGACGATCGAGTCGCTTCATCGGCCCAACGTGATCGGATTCGGCAGCCGTGTCAGTGCCGCGGTGGTTGCCAGTGGCGCGATCGTTCCGTCGCGAATCGACGCGCTCGCGGAGGCACTCGCGCGCGATGTCGTATTCTTCGAGCAACTCGGCTGCCTCTCGCTCCACCAAGTGTTCGTCGTAGGTTCCTGCAGACGGCGCGGCGCGGGATCTGGCGGTACGAATGTCGGCGGCGCTCGAAAGCCTCGGCAAATCGATGCCTCCTGCGCGCATTCCCCTGAGCGACGCCGCCCAGGTGCGCGCGGTGAGGGAGCGTGCACGCTGGCGCGCGATTGCGGGCGAGCCGGTCGAGCTGTTTGAAGGCCGCGCGCTGGAATGGACGCTGGTCTTCGAACCGCGTGGCGCGCTGAACGATTCATTCAAAATTTCGCCGGGCTTCAGGACGGTGCACGTGACCGGAGTGCGCAATCTCGCGGAGTTTCGCGACCGCATCGAGAGCGTGGCGGGACGGATCGAAGCGATGGCTGTCGCCGGCGATGAATCTGAAGCGGCCGAGATTCGTGCGACGCTAGCAACGATCGGGATTCCGTACGTGTGCGCGCCCGGCGAGATGCAATCGCCACCGCTCGATTGGCGCCACGGCGGCGGCGCGTTTCTCGACCTGATGGTGAAGCGGCGATGAGCGAGCTGGGCGATTTCTTCCGCCAGAATCTGGCGCAGACTTCCGACGCGCCGCTCGGCCTGGAAATATCGCGCGCCGAGGGTTCGTGGCTGGTCGCGTCGGATGGACGCCGTTATCTAGATTTCATCGCGGGTATCGGAGTGTCAGCGCTCGGCCACGGCAATCCCGAAGTGCTCGACGCGATCGCAGCGCAGGCGCGACGCCATCTGCACGTCATGGTGTACGGCGAGTACGTGATCGAAAGCCAGGTGAAGCTGGCGCGGCAGCTCGTCGAGCTGCTCCCGCCGCCGCTCGAGCGCGTGTATTTCACCAACAGCGGGACCGAGGCGGTCGAGTGCGCGCTAAAAGTCGCGCGCAAGTTTACCGGCCGTGCCGGCTTCGTCGCGTTTGACGGCGCGTATCACGGTGACACGATGGGCGCGCTCGCGCTGGCAGGAAATCGCGCGATGCGCGAGCCGTTCGGCGCGCTCCCCGGACCCGTGACGCATCTGCCTTTCAATGACGCCGGCGCGCTTGAGAAAATCGATTCGTCAATCGCGGCGGTGATCGTCGAGCCGGTGCAGGCCGAGGGCGGCGTGCGAATTCCGGAGATCGGATTCATCCGCGCGCTGCGCGAACGATGCGATCTCGCCGGCGCTATCCTCATATTCGACGAGGTCCTGACCGGCCTGGGCCGCACGGGCAAGATGTTCGCGCTGGAGCACTTCGGCGTCGTGCCCGATATCATCGTGATGGCGAAGGCTGTCGGCGGAGGCTTGCCGCTGGGCGCGTTGTGCAGCCGCGACGAGCTGCTGGACACGCTGTCGCACGATCCGCCGCTGGGGCATATTACGACTTTCGGCGGCCATCCGCTGTCGTGTGCCGCCGGACTCGCTGCGTTGAATGTGATCGTGCGCGAGCGCTTGTAGCGAGCGCGCGGCGACGATGGGCAAGGAACTTATGCGACGGCTGCTGGAGATGCGTGCCACCACACCGGAAATCACCGCGGTGCGCGGGCTCGGGCTGCTGGTGGGGATCGAGTTTCGCGACGCCGCGTTGACGCGGCGCTTCGTCGCGGCGACGATCGCGCAGGGAGTGATTGTGAACTGGACGCTCAACGCCGACAATGTCGTACGGCTTGCGCCGCCGCTGACGATCATGCCGGACGAAGTCGATTTTGCCCTGACCGCGATGAAAAAGGCGCTTGATGAAATCCGGCGCTGAAGTCGCGATGGAAGGTTCCGGAAAGCAGCGCAGCAAGGAGTATCGGGGGAACCTGATTGGCGGAGAACGGCGAACATAACGGCCTGGCGGCGCGGACATATACCGGGCTGGGCCGCGTCACTTCGACCGAATTCGTCTGGACCGAGGATGACGAAGAATCGCTGCGAGTTCTCAAGCTCGCCGGCGCCTTCGGCATCCTCATGCTGCTGGCGTACCTCGCGTACGACCAGTTTGTGTGGGGAAGGAATGGGGCGGGAACCGCACTGCACTGGCTCACGCTGGCGGCGACCTGCCTGTTCTTCGGTCTGTCGTGGACGAGCCCGTTCAGGCGCCATTGGAAACTCTGGGTCCTCCTGTACAACCTTTTTCTGATAGCGATCTTCATCCAAATCAGTCGCGTAACCGGCAACCCCGAATCGCGTTTTATCACGATCATGTTGTGCCCCCTGGCGACCGCCGCATTCGTGAGCTGGGGCACGCGCTGGCAGGCCGCGATGGCTGTCACGGCGATAATCGGCTATGCGGTCGGTGAATATTATGTGCCGATCGAGACGCCGTACTGGGTGTATCGATGGATGGGTCTCCTCTCGGCGGTGATCTTCGCTCAATACACGGCGATCTTTATCGAGCGCTACCGCCGCCGGCTCAGGAAACAAGTGGCGGACCTCGAGGAAGCGGCGCGATTCCGCGAGACGCAGATCGCGACGATGGCGCACGACATCCGCAGCCCGGTCGCCGCGCTGAGCGGCTACGTCAACCTGCTCGAGGAAGCGGGCATCAGTCCGAAGGAGCAGACGGACTTGCTCGGACGGATCGGATCGACCGCGTGGAACATGGACCTGGTGGTCAGCAACGTGCTCGATTACTACGAGGCGCAGGATGAAAACATCATCGCAGCGCCGGTCGAACTGGATCCGTGCCAGGTGCTGAGCGACGTGGCGGAAGATTGCAGCTTGCAGGCGCAGCGCCGGCGCCTGACTTTGCGCGTCGAGATCGGTTTGCTGAAGCCGTGCAAACTCGACCGCCGGCATTTCGAGCGGATCGTGAGAAACATGATCGCGTTTGCGATCGGAAGGACGGCGAACGGCGAAGTTACGATGCGCGCGGCGATGCGCAACGAAGCGATCGTGGTCGAGGTCACCGACAATGGTCCGCCGCTTTCGCGGGCCGAACTGGACTCACTGTTCAAGCGCCCGAACAAAAACGGGGATCGCGGCACCGCGCGCGCGCTCGGACTCTACATCGCGCGGGCGATGGCGGAAGCGGCTGGAGGCCACACCGAGGCCCGCTATGCGGAAGACCGGCGCGGACTAACTCTCATCGCGGAGTTCCCGATTGCAGAGCCAGAATCGAAAGTGCGAATGCCGTGAGCAAACTGCCCGGCGCGCACGATAATCTCTCCAGCGAATTCGAATTGATCGCGCGACTGAGCTCGGGAATCCGCCTCAGCCGCCGCACGATTCTCGGCATCGGCGACGATTGCGCGATTGTCTCACGGCCGCGCGGACCGGCGCTGTTCACGATCGACAGCCTGGTCGAGAATGTTCACTTCGATCTGCGATGGTGTCCGCCGGAGGCGCTGGGCGCGCGCGCGCTGGCGGTCAACTTGAGCGATATCGCGGCGATGGGCGGGCGTCCGACTGCGGCCGTCGTGAACCTGGCGGTGCGCGACGGAATTTCGACGCGAACGCTCGAACGAATTTATGCCGGCCTGCGCAAGGCGGCGCGCGAAGCCTCAACCGATATCGTGGGCGGCAATATTACTCGCGCGCGCGAACTTTCGATCACCATCGCGATCCTCGGCGAGGTCGGAGGCGCCGTGCTGCGACGCGATGCTGCGCGTCCCGGCGACGAAGTCTTCGTGACCGGCACGCTCGGCGATGCGGCGCTCGGCTGGCGTATCCTGGCCGGCAAGCTCAAGGCCAAAGGCAATGCGAAAAAAGATCGCGCGGCGAGAAAATATCTCGTCGAGCGATTTATCCGTCCGTGCGCGCGGCTCTATGCGGGCCAACGCCTCGCGGCGCTACGGCCCGCGCCGGCCGCGATCGATGTGAGCGACGGACTCATGCAGGATCTCGGGCACATCCTCGAGCGCAGTGGTGTCGGCGTGGAAATCGACGCCTCGCGAATCCCGATTTCGCCGGCGTACCGCGCGCTGATGGGCGCCGATCTCACGCACGCGCTGACCGGCGGCGAAGACTACGAACTGATCTTCTGCGCGCGGGCCGGACTACAGCGAATCGGCACTATCGCGGCGCTTGCGCGTCGCGGTGCGGCGAATCGGCACGATCGTTCGGGGCAAGCAGGTCAAGCTGATTGGTGCTAGCGCGCCGATTGACGCAGGATGGGATCAGCTGCGATCGCGCGGCTAGATACAATCGATGATGTCCATCCTGTCGCTGGCGGTTCTGATCCTCGTCGTGCTGAGCGCAACGCTGGCCGCGTCCGAGACGGCGTTGTTCTCGATGGCGCGGCTGGAGCATACGCGCGAGCAGATGAGTCTCGCCGTGCAGCATGCGCTCGACCGCCTGATGCGCCGGCCGCTCGAGTCGTTGATCGTCATCATCGGACTGAATGAGGCGTGCAACATCTTCGCCGACTGCCTGGCGACGATCATTCTGCTGGCGTGGCTCGGCGACAAATGGGGGCCGATCGTCGCGGCGCCGGCCATGCTCGTGGTCGTACTTCTCTTCTGCGACATTACGCCGAAGACTTTCGCACTTGGATTTCCCGGCGCGCTGGCATGGATCACGGCGCGGCCGCTCGCCGTGCTCGCCGATTTCGTTCATCCGTTCGCGCGGCATTTCACGCCGCTCGAGCATGCGCCCGTTCCCGGCCCGGTTTCCGAAGCTGAGTTCAAGACTCTGCTCCGGCTGGGCGAGCACCAGGGACAGGTCGAACCCGCCGAACGTGCGATGATTCATCGCGTGTTCGACTTCGGCGCGCGGCGCGCGTCCGAGGTGATGACGCCGCGGGACCGAATCTTCTCGCTCGACATCGAGATGCCGGTGGCGCAGCTGGTCGCCGAAATCGCGCACGAGAGCTTCTCGCGCGTGCCGGTCTATCGTCACAGCCAGGACAACATCATTGGAATTCTGCACGCCAAGGATCTCGCGGCGCGGCGCCTGGAGCCATCGCCGCCGCGCGTCGAGCGCCTCGTGCGGCCCGCGTATTTCGTCCCGCCGGGCAAGCTGCTCGCCGATTTATTTGAGGAGATGCGCCGCGGACACTTCCAGATCGCGCTGGTCGTCAACGAGTACGGCCGCCTGCTCGGCCTCGTCACGCTCGAAGACCTGCTCGAGGAATTGTTCGGTGAGATTCGCGACGAGTTCGACAGCGAAGTCCCCGAGCTCACAAAAATTTCCGACGACGAATGGTCGGCTTCGGGCGCGGTCGCGCTCGGCAAGCTGGCGGACGCGCTCGCACCCTCGCGAGTGATCGAAGCTTACGGCGGCGGCAAGACGCTGAGCAGTCTGATCCTGCGCCGGCTCGGACGCGTGCCGCGCACGGGCGAGCATTTGCGGCTCGGTGAATTCGACGCCACCGTCGAGCGCGTGCGCGGCGCGGCGGTCGAACTGGTGAGGCTGCAGCGATGACCATTATCTGGCTGGTCGTTGCGGTTATCGGATGCCTGGTGGTGCAGGCGTTCTTCGCCGCTTCGGAAATCGCGCTGGTTTCCGCCGACGACTTGAAAGTTCGCGCGGGCAGCGAAGGCGGTCACGAACGCTCGCGAGTGCTCGGCAAATTGCTGACCAATCGCGATCGTCTGCTGGCGCTCACTCTCACCGGCACCAACGTCGCGACTGTGATCGCGGCGGTCGTGCTCACCAGCTTTCTGCATCGAACGAGGCCGCACCTGGTTTATCTCGCGCCGTTTATTCTGACGCCGATCACGCTTGTGCTGGGCGAGTCGATCCCGAAACTGCTGACACTCACGAATCCGCACTCGTTCGCGCTGTTCGCTGCGCGCCCGCTGCGTTTGCTCGCGACTGTCCTCGCGCCGCTGCTTTACCTCGAGACTCTGCTGAGCAGGATGCTGCGCCGGCTTGCGGGTGTGCCGGCCGACGCCGAGAGCGTGTTCCTCAGTCGCGACGATTTGGCGCGCCTGATGCGGCGACGCGCGACCGACACATCAGATCAGGCACAGGACGCAATCCTGCCGACCGAACAGCAGATGATCAGCCGAATCTTTCGCTTCTCGCAGGCCGACGCGCGCAAGGCGATGGTGCCACTGGTGGGAGTCGACGCGATTCCGGAAGAGACCACGTTGGCCGCCGCGATCGAAACTGTTCGCCGCGAAGGCTTCAGCCGCATCCCGGTGTTCCGGCGCCGCATCACGGACATCGTCGGCGTCGTGCATGTTTTCGATCTTTTGCAGGCACCGGATCTCAGCCGCCCGGTCAGCGACATCATGCGGCCGGTCAGTTATTTTCCCGAATCGATGCCGCTCGACGAGGCGCTGGTCGCGATGCAACGCACCGGCGAAAATTTGTCCGTGATCGTCGACGAGTACGGCGGCTCGGCGGGAATTCTGACGCTCGAAGATCTGATCGAGGAGATCGTCGGCGACATCGAGGACGAGCATGACCTCGGCGAGGAGCTCGCCAGGATAGTCAGCCCGCGCGTGCTGTCCGTAATTGGACGCGCACCGATTGCGGAACTGAACGAGCGCTACGGCCTCAAGCTTCCGGAGGCGGACGAGTATGCTACGATCGGCGGCTTGGTGGTTGAGCGGCTCGGACATATTCCCAAGCCCGGCGAAAAATTAAGCGAGGGCGATTTGACGATCACCGTCACGCGCAGCGACGCGCGGGCGGTGCGCGAAATCATGCTGACATTGGCGCATCCACTTCGCCCCGAACTCCTCAAGCGGCGATGACCGAAAAGCGAATTCGTGAAATCCTCGACGGCGTCGCCGCCGGCAGCATGACTGCCGGCGCGGCGTTCAAGCACATCCGCGAACTGCCGTTCGAAGATCTTGGATTCGCGAAGCTCGACAACCATCGAAGTATGCGGCGCGGGATTCCCGAAGTGATCTTCGGCGAAGGCAAGACCGCCAATCAGCTCGTGGCGATCGGAAAGCGAGTGCTCGCGTCTGGAACGAATCTCATCATCACGCGGCTCGATGCTGACAAGGCGCGCGTCGTCAAGCGGCAAATTCGCGCGCTGACGTACCACGCGGATGCTCGAATCGGCGTGGTTGTGAAAGAGCAGCTGAAGCCGTCGGGGCAGGGCGTCGTGATGGTGCTGAGCGCGGGCACTTCGGACATTCCGGTCGCTGAGGAAGCGGCGCTTTGCGCCGAGCTGTTCGGCAATCGGGTCGCGCGCGTTTACGATGTCGGCGTCGCCGGAATACATCGGCTAACCGCGAACCTCGACGTGATTCGCGAGTCGAGCGTGCTGATTGTCGTCGCCGGCATGGAAGGCGCGCTGCCTTCGGTCGTCGCGGGCCTGGTCGACAAGCCCGTGATCGCCGTGCCGACCAGCGTTGGCTACGGCGCCTCGATGGGCGGGTTGGCTGCCCTGCTGGGGATGCTGAATTCCTGCGCGAGCGGCGTCACCGTCGTCAACATCGACAATGGTTTCGGCGCTGCTCTCGCCGCCACGCTGATCAATCGAGTGGGAATCGAGCGCGACGGCCGCTGATGGCGAAACGCACGTCAATCACCAGCGGGCGCGCGCGGCGCGCGATCAAGATGGGCGAGCTCGCGTCGCAGGTCGGCTCCAGCTACCTGTGGAATCAATTGCGGCGGCCGTTTCTAAGCGCGCCCGCGCGCGATCGCGAACTGCTCGAGACTCACATCCGCAACGCACAGCGAATCGTCGAGAGCTCCAAGCAGCTTCGTGGCGCGTTCATGAAGCTCATCCAGATGCTCTCGATTCGCAAGGACCTGCTGCCGGGCGAGGCGCTCGACGTGCTGCGCGCCACGCAATCGAGCGTGCCGCCGATGAGTTATGCGACGATCTCGGAACAGATTCGCAAAGAGATCGGCAAGCGGCCCGAGGCGATCTTCAGAAGTTTCGATCAGACTGCATTTGCCGCCGCGTCGCTCGGACAGGTGCATCGCGCCGTCACGCGCGACGGCCTCGACGTTGCCGTGAAGATTCAGTATCCGGGCGTCGAGGATACCGTCGAGCAGGATTTGCAGAATCTCAAGCTGCTGCTGCGCACGCTGCAGGCGCTCGGCCACGACGTCATGCGCCAGCAAATCGACACGGCCGCAGTGTACAAGGAACTCGAGCTGCGCCTGCGCGAAGAGCTCGACTACGTGAACGAAGCCCGCAACATCGTCGAGTTCGGCCGCCGCCTCGGTGCGGACAGCGAGATCATGATCCCGCGCTACGTCAAGGAGCTGAGTTCGCGGCGCGTGCTGACCATGACCTACGTCGACGGCTATCCGCTCGCCGACGTGATGGGCCCCGAAGTCGATGCCGAACTGCGCGAATGGGTCGCGGCCAAGATTCACGAATTCGCGTGGCGCCAGATTCTCGAGTTTGGACTGCTGCACACGGATTTTCATCCGGGCAATTACCTGGTGAGCCATCATCCGCGGTTGGGCGTGCTCGACTTCGGCTCGATTCGCCGCTTCCCGGAGCCGGTGCGCAAGGCCAACCTGCAAGTCGCTCGCGCAATTCTGAGCGGCGACGACAAATCGCTGGCTGCCGCGATGGTCAAGCTCGGCTACCTCGATCGCAATCAGGACGCGGCGCCGATGGTCCGCATCATCCACATACTGTTCGAGCCGATGCGGGTGGACCACGCCGTCGATCCGCTGGAATACGACACCGTCGGCAAGGCTACGAAGGTGGGAGAGCTGGCGCTCGAGAATCGCCTCTACAAATCCCCCGCGCACAGCGTCTTTTTGATTCGCGCGCTGGTCGGCCTCGAAGGAATCACTCGTGGCCTGGCAGTAAAGACCAACTACCGCCGAATCTTCGCGGACTGCATCGAGCGAATCCCCGGATGAGCGCCTAGCTAACATCGCATCGCTGTGAACGAAGAGAAAATACTCGAAGCGCTTGAGCAGCATCGCGACCATCACTTCAGGCGGGTCGCCACCCGGCGCGTGACCGGGGAGAAGAGCGCGCTCAAATTTATCGACGAGGTCGGATTCTGCACCGGGTTCACTGCCGGGATGGGCGTGCCCTGTTTGCGCGAGGCGATCGCCGGAACGCGCGAGCCGGGAATGCCGGAGCACATCCAGCACGACTACGCGATCGGCATGACCTGGCGAATCAAGGACTCGCTGCCGCAGCGCCGCGCCGTTTACTACGGCAAGGTGATCGCGCGACGCCCGAGCTTCATCGCGCGCGAGATGCTCGGCGCGTTTCTCCGGCTGCGGATCGAGCCGGGCGGCTATCGCAAACTGTATCTGCGCGGCGGCTTGTCGCATTGCGGCAAGTTGGTGATGGACGCGCTGTCCAAGCGCGGCGCGGCGGAGACTCGCGCGCTGAAGCTGTCGAGCAGCCACGCGCTGCCGTCGCGGCGGGCGGTGTTCGACCGCGCGATGGCCGAGTTGCAGGAGAAATTTCTCGCGCTCAAGGTGGACGAGCGCGCCGACCCTTTCAGCTACGTGTGGGATACGATGGAGCATCGATGGCCCGATGCGATTGCCGAGGCCCGCAAGCTGACGCGTCAGCAGGCGGCGCACGCGATCGTCGCCAGGTATTTCGAGACGGCGGCGTTCGGCAGCGAGCGCGCGATCGCACGGCTGCTGGGAATCGACGCGGCCTTGGTCGAAGGCGCGGCGCGGCGGCTCGAGCGCGAGGGCGCTATCGCTCGCGGTGTGCGCGTCGACGGCCACCCCGGCGCTATCAGTCTGCTGTCGAAGTTCGCGCCGTAGCCGCGCTTGTCGCCGTCGGCCGTTCCGGTCTAAAGAGAGATTCGACACCTTCCGCGAATATTCGCGGCGACTAATTTATTCACCGGAGGAAAACCATGCCGCTCGACCCGCAAGTAAAAATGTTGATGGATCAAATGGCTGCCGCGCCCGGGCCGAAACTGCACACGCTCGAGCCGGCAGAGGCGCGCCGCGTGACCGCGGACATGTTCCGGGTACCGCCCGAGCGTGCCCCGAAAGTCGCCAAGGTCGAGGATCGCAAAATCCCCGGTCCTGCCGGTGAGATTCCGATTCGAGTCTACACGCCCGAAGGCACCGGTCCGTTTCCGGTGCTGGTTTTCTTCCACGGCGGTGGATGGGTGATCATGGACCTCGATACCCACGACGGCCCGTGCCGCGAGCTCACCAACAAGGCCGGATGCGTGACGGTGTCGATCGACTACCGGCTCGCACCTGAGCATAAATTTCCTGCGGGCGTCGAAGATTGCTTTGCCGCGACCAAGTGGGTCGCCGCGCACGCGAAAGAGCTGAACGCCGACGCGAACCGGCTCGCGGTCGGGGGCGACAGCGCGGGCGGAAACCTGTCAGCGGTAATTTCGCAGCTCGCGCGCGACGCGGGCGGCCCGAAGATCGCATTCCAGCTCCTCATCTATCCCGCGACCGAGGCCGAGCTCGACACCTACTCGCACAAAACCTTCACCGACTACTTTCTGACCAAGGACGACATCGTTTATTTCTGGAAGCACTACCTGCGGACCGCCGCCGACCGCAAAGATCCGCGCGTCGCGCCGGCGCTGACGAAAAGCTTCAAAGGCTTGCCGCCCGCGCTGATCATCACCGCTGAATTCGATCCGCTGCGCGATGAAGGCGAGACGTATGGCGAGAAGCTGCGCGCCGCCGGCGTGCCAGTGACCGTCTCGCGCTACGAGGGCATGATTCACGGATTCTTTTCGATGTACGAAGTGCTGGAGAAGGGCAGGTTGGCGGTCGACGAATCCGCCGCGGCGCTGCGCAAAGCGTTCACCAAATAGCGCGGGCAGCGTCACCACTGCTCGTAGTGCACGGAGCGGCGCTCGTAGCCGGCGCCGCGGAGCAGATCGCGCAGCCGGAGGACGCCCTTGCCGACGCCGCAGATATAGAAGTGGCGCGTGCGATCAGTGTCGCCCGTGACCCATCGCGCTTGCGCCAGATCGAACAGGCGATCGTAGATTTTCTCGGCAGGCGCGATCACTGTCTCGTACGAAAGACTCGGCGCGGTCCGCGCGAGCGCATCGAATTCAGCAGCGTAGAGGATGTGCTCGCGATCGGGCGCCGCGTAAATCAACTCGACCTTCGGCGATGGAGATGAAGCGAGCGCCCGCTTCAGCATCGGGCGAATCGGCGCAATCGCAGTGCCCTCCGCGATGAAGCACAGCTCCGCCGCGGGAGCGCGATCGATCGTGAAGGCGCCGAACGGCCCGCTGAAATCGATCAGGTCGCCGACTTGCCGCTCGAACAGCCAGGCGACGCCGCGACCACCCTCGACCCGATTGAAGCAAATCTCAAACGGCCCACGCTCTTCGGGATCGGACGCTATCGAATAAGGACGCGAGCGCGTTTCATCAATGAGCGGAATCGTGATCGAGATGAACTGGCCCGGAACGAATCGCAGATGTTTGCCGCTGGTCAGCGAGAGAAAAAGCGATCGTGTGTCCGCCGCATGATCGAAGATTCTCTCGACGCGCGCGTTAAGCGTCGTGCGCCTTGCTGCCGGCGCGGCTGGCGGTTCGGACGTCATTCCTCGGCCGCCTCGCTGACCTGGTTAATCGTGTAGCGCGGCACGACGACGACGATTTCCGCGTCGGGGTCGTCGATGACGGCCTGACATCCGAGCCGCGACGTCGGCGTCAGCCCGGGCGCTTTGTCGAGCAGGTCTTCTTCCTGCTCGCTCGACTCGCCGAGCTTGTTGAACCCCTGCTTGACGATCACGTGACAGGTCGTGCACGCGCAATTACCGCCGCATGCGTGCTCGAGATGCACTCCGTGCCCCAGCATCACGTCGAGAATCGAGCCCGGCTTGCCATCGTGATGAAACGGCGCCTTCGCGGGGTCAAACTCGATTACCTTTTCGGGGTCGCCGTTTTCGAATTGGATTCGCAGTTTCGCCATCGGAGTCAGGTCGCAATTGAGATTATGCTGTGCATCGCCGCTGGCTTGCATCTTCGCCTGATTTTCGCCATCATCGGAGACCTCGAAGGGAGCAGAACCAATGGCGACGCTGACCAAGCGGCAGAAGCAGCTGATCGATTACCTGAACGACTATATCAGCGAACATGGCTACGCACCCACACTCGCTGAGGTCGGGCAGTACTTCGGGCTGTCGTCGCTCGCCACCGTGCATAAGCATCTGCACAACCTCGAGCAAAAAGGCTTCATCAAGCGCCAGCACAATCACAGCCGTGCGCTGGAGGTTGCGGCGTCCAAGAAAGGTGAAGGCCCGAAGGCGCTTCGATTGCTTGGCACCGTCGCGGCGGGCGCACCCATCGAAGCGGTCGAGAGCAACGAAACCATCAGCGTGCCCGACGACTTTATCCGGCGCGACAACACATTTTGCCTGCGCGTCAAAGGCGACTCGATGATCGAAGACGGCATCCGCGACGGCGACTACATAATCGTCGAAGGCCGCGACAGCGCCGACAACGGCGAGACTGTCGTCGCGTTAATTGGCAACGAAGCAACCGTCAAGAAGTTCTACCGCGAGTCGGGCGGGCAGATCCGGCTGCAGCCGGCGAACTCAGCCATGCAACCGATCATGGTGGGCGAGGGTGATCTGGCGATTCGCGGCGTCGTGGTCGGCCTGATGCGTCACTACCGCTAGGAACTTTGATCTAGACGAAACCCACCGTGGGTTTCATGCTTCCTTGGGCAGGGGTGACCCCTGCACCCAGTTTACGAGTGGATCGGGTGATTCTCGGTGATGGGTTCCACAATCGGTACTATCACTACGAAAGCGGAACCCTGCGGGAGCGCTCTCTTGACCATGATTTTTGCGCCCAACGCTTCTACGTTGCGTTGCACGACGGCGAGGCCCAAGCCCATTCCGCGATGAATCCGGATGCTCGAGCTCGAAAGCTGAACGCAGGGCTCGAATGCCTGCTCGACCAATTCGGCCTTTATCCCAGGTCCCGTATCACGGACTTCCAGCTCAATCGCGGCGCCCAGTTGGGTTGATCCAGCGCGGCGGATAGCGATCGTGACGCTGCCTCGATCGGTAAATTTGATCGCGTTGACCGCCAGGTTGAGCAAGATCGATTTGATCGGCCGGCGCCGCGATCGAAATATCGTAGGCGCGCGTTCGAGGTCGAACCTGATGTCGAGGCCTTTTGCATCGTTGGCGGCTTCGAGCGCCGGTGCGAGGTCTCCAATCAGATCGTGCAGATGGATGTCTTCCTCGTCCGTCGCCTCCGCCATCGCGTCCGCGACCGAGAAGTCCAGCACGTTCTCGACCGTCTGCGCCAGGTCATGCGCGTTGGCATTCATGCGCTCAATTATCTGCTTGTGACGATCGCCCAGCGCGTCGGTCATCTCGTCGCGCAGGATGTCGAGATAACCGAGGATTGCCTGAACCGGAGAGCGTAGTTCGTGCGCCAGGTTAGCCAGCGCCTCCATGTGCACGCCCTGTTCCCATTGACCCGCCGGCAATCGCGAGCGAATTCCCTCGCTCGCTGGCGCTTGGGCGATTGCACGAGGCGCGTGACCATTATTTGACAGATTCGACAACTGCTTTTCCGCTGCTCTTGCGCGCTCCGCCGCGCATTAAATTTTCCGCGCGAGCTTATGCGAGCCAACTGCCATCTAAGTTGAAGCAAAGGAGTTGAAGATTGAATCGGAAATTCACCTAGATGGACGGGAAAAAGTACCTAGACGACGGGGAAAGAGTACCTAGAGAAATTCGCGCTCGGCCCGCTGTCCAAATATGACCAATGCGCGTGCTCCACAGCACGCAAACAGCATTCGGCACGGCACCAGTCCTTGCCGTTGCGATCAATCGGTCCTTACTCTGAAGGCTAACCAGTCATAAGCAGAACTAACGGAGACCTATTGTGAAACATTCATTGAAAACTGCAGCGCTGTCTTTTGGAGTCGCGGTACTGTTCGGCAGCGTAGCCGTCGGATTCGCGCAAACCACTGACTCGAGCAGCTCGAAAAGCAGCGAGACCACCACGACCACAGCGCCGGCCCCTGCCGTCGCGTACGCTGCCCCGATTATCGTCGCACCGGCGCCGGCAGTAGTGGTTGCGCCTCCCATAGTAGTCGCGGCGCCTGCTACGACGACCGACACCGAACATCACTCATCGTCGTCGAGCGACAGTTCGCCCAATAGCAACTCGAGCGAGCACTCCTCGAGCACCAGCACCAGCAACTACTAGGATCCTGCTTCGCCCGCATGAGCGGCAGACCTGTTCGATGCTTATCAGCGTCGCGCACGGGCTGCCGCTCTGTTAATCTCGGCGCAAGAGCGCGAACGCATGGCGGTACTCAAGAAACTCTCGGCTTCAGCGCCTGGCTAGTCGCGAGCCAGGACATAGCGCTCGACTTGTTCCACTCGCGCGGCCAGCTCTTGCGGCTTGACTCTTATGCATTCGTAGCCGAACTCGCGATAGGTCTCTTCGTGAACCTTCTCAAACTTGATTGAATCCTCGAAGCTGATTCTCCTGGCCTGCGTAGGTTCGCAGAATCCCAGGTTCTCGATAAAGAACACCTGCTGCTCATAAGTCCGTTCGACTCTTATGCGCTCCATTTCATCGGCGAGAGTTGTCGAGATGGGAATGCCGAGCCAGCGGCTGAGCGCGTAGGTGCATACCGGCGATCGATCGTAGAACTGTATTCCCTCCAAGCCTGCCACCCGCAATTGTCGCTGCTTTTGCAGATTCGTAATGTCGTCGATGAAAGCAGCATGGGACCACGGTTGTGTGATGCCTTGTGCATTCCGCAAAGCGATAATGTCCGTCGCAGCTTCTTCGACCACGAGGTATCCCGCGAATTCCAACGCCCGAACGATCGAAGTCTTTCCGCAACCAGGCGTACCAGCGAGTATGTATCGTTTCATTGTCTCCTCGGATTCAGGAACTTTTGTTGGACCAATATCTGCGCAAGCTCGCACAGCGAAGTGTGCCAGCAAGAAACTGGGATATCGGATGAAGGGATAACTATCGCGCTGAAGCGCGCGCGTTCAGAAATTGCGCGAAGGATAAATCAGCGGATCGCGGGCGGGTCAGGAAACTTTGTAGGGAGGCTTTGCGGGATCGTCGGGCTTCACTTCGTCGGGCTTGGCCAGCGGCGTCGTCGCGTTGTCGGGCTCGTTCATCGCGCGCTTGAAATCGCGAATCGCCTTGCCCATCGCGCCGCCGACATCGCCGAGCTTGCTGGGCCCGAAGATGACCAGAATGATCAACAGAATGATTATCAGGTGAGTTGGCGCGAAGAGATCCATATTTTTCTCCGGGCCGGCTGCCGTTCGCCAGCCCTGACAGAAGTCAGTCTATATCCTTGACTACCGGATTGCCAAGTCTATTCCCGCCGCTTCACGCCGAGCGCGCGGGCTCCTGCTGCACCGGCGCGCCGTCGTCCAGGTGGTAGCGCTGAACCTTGCGATAGAGCGTCGACAGGTGAATCCCCAGCACCTGCGCGGCTTTTACCTTGTCGTTCTCGACCTTGTCGAGCACCCGCTTGATATGCTCGCGCTCGAGCTCCTCCAGCGTCAGCCCCGTATTCTCGATACTCGCGATCACCGGCGACGTGCTGCGCAGCTTGTCCGGCAGGTCGTGCGAATGGATCACGTCGGTCTCGGCCAGGATCGCAGCGCGCTCGATAGTGTTTTCGAGCTCGCGGACGTTGCCCGGCCACGCGTAGTTGATCAGCAGGCGCATCGCGCCCTTGGAAAACCGCATCGCCGTGCGCGACAGCGACTTCTCATACTTGCGCAAAAAATGGTTGGCGAGCAGCGGGATGTCGTCCTGGCGCTCGCGCAGCGCCGGCAGATTGATGTTGATGACGTTGATTCGGTAGAGCAGTTCCTCGCGGAAGCGGCCGGCCTTGACCTCGGCTTCGAGATTCTTGTTGGTGGCGCATAGCACCCGCACGTCGAACGCCACCGGATCGTTCGCGCCGAGCGGGTATGCCTCGCGTTCCTGCAGCGCGCGCAGCAGCTTGACCTGCAGCGCCAGCGGCAGCTCGCCAATCTCGTCGAGCAGGATAGTGCCCTTGTCTGCGGCCTTGAGCAGCCCGACTTTGTCCTGCCCGGCTCCCGTGAATGCGCCGCGCTTGTAGCCGAACAGCTCGCTCTCGAGCAGGTTCTCGGGCAGCGCGCCGCAGTTAATTGGCAGGAAGCGGTTGTTGGCGCGATCGGAGCTGAAATGAATCGCACGCGCGACCAGTTCCTTGCCGGTGCCCGATTCGCCCGTGATCAGCACGCTCGAATCGGTGCGCGCGACTTTTTCCATGACGCGGAAGGTGCTCTCGATCGCGTCGCTTTTGCCGATGATGCTCTCGAAGCGATATTTCTCGCGCAGTTCCTGGCGCAGGAAACGGTTCTCCCTGAACAGCGCCTTGCCCTCGAGCGCGTTGCGCATCACCTTTTTCAGATGATCGTTGGCGAACGGCTTGGTGATGTAGTCGTAGGCGCCCTGGTGCAGCGCCTCGACCGCCGACTCGACGCTGGCGTAGGCGGTCACGATGATTCCCATCACTTCGGGATCGAGCTCGCGCATCTTGCGCAGCAGGTCGAGTCCGCTGCCGCCGCTGGTCAGGTTAAGGTCGAGAATCGCGAGATCGATTTTTTCTTTTTCGAAAATGTGCAGCGCGATTTCCGCCGCCGGCGCCTCCATCACCTCGTACCCCTCGCTGCGAGCGAGTTGCACGATGATCGAGCGCATCAACGGTTCGTCTTCGACGATCAGCAGCCGGTAAGGCCCGCGTTGTTGTGCGGTCCACGAAGCGTCATTGTTCGCGACTTCGTTCATCGGACCGTCTTCAGGATGCCGCCATTTCCGCAGCCTGCTGCGCGCGCACCGTTTCCTCGGAGGCCGACAGCGTAATCGTAACCGCGGTGCCGCGACCGACCTCGCTGTCGACGCGAATCGTGCCCTGGTTCGACAGGATCATCCGCTGGCACAGCGACAGCCCGAGTCCCACGCCCGCGCCTGCCGGCTTGGTGGTGAAGAATGGGTCGAAGACCCGCTCCAGATGCTCGCGCGGAATTCCGATGCCGTTGTCCACGACCTTGATAAAAACCCGCCGCGATTTGTCGGCGCCTTGTCCGGGCCGCTGATTCTCCGTGATCACCTTGATGACGGCGCCCTCGGCCGGCGCGGCGTCGGCGGCGTTGAACAGCAGGTTGAGCAGCACTTGTTGAATTTCGTTGTCGTCGGCATACGCGCGCCGCAGATCGGGAGCGAGGATCGGTTCGATGCGGATGCCGCTGAAGCGTTTGTTGTAGGTGATCAGCCGCAGCGTCTCGGCGATCAGCCCGTTGACGTCGACCTGCTTGCGCTGCGCCGTGGTGGGGCGCGCGAAGTTGACCAGGTCCTTGAGCGTGCTCGAGATGCGCGTGATCTGCGACAGAATGGTGTGCATCATCGTGCGCCGCTCGGGGTCGTTCTCACCGGTGAGGATCGATTGCACCAGCGACGAGATCGACGCGAGCGGATTGTTCACCTCGTGCGCGACGCCCGCTGCGAAGGTGCCCGCCGCCGCCAGCCGCTCCGCCTTGATCAGCGAATCGAGCATCTCGCGCCGCTGCGTAACGTCGCGCAGGATCATCTGGATGAATTGCTTATTGCCGTAGGTGATGAGAGCAGAGTTCACGTCGAAGAAAAATGGCCCGATCGGGAATTCCGAGGTCTGTGCCGAGCCCTCGCGCAGAACCGTCTCGAGGCTGTCGATCACGCCTTGCCGCAGCTCATCCGGCACCAGATCCGGTACGGGCCGTCCGATGACTTCCATCTTGCCATGGTCGTGGTCGTGTTCGGTTTCCAATTGATGGAGCCGCAGCGCGGCCGCGTTCAGCCCGATCACGACCCAGGTGTGCGGCTCAATCTCGTACATCGGATCGGGCGCGTGATCGATGGTGTTGCGATATTTCTCTTCCGATTCACGCATCAACCTCTCGCGCGATTCGATATAGAACTGCGAGACCATCAGCCGCCGCTCGTCGATTGCCGCGACCATCAGATCGCGCACCCGCTCCATCGCCGGACCGCTCAGCGTCGATTTGACGTGATTGAGAACGATTTGCTTGAGCGCGATATGGATGACGTTGAACTGGGACGGCTTGGCGCGCGCGAGCATGCCCTCCTGGCAATGCCGGCGCAGATAAACGTAGGTGCAGATATTGTCGGGATCCCGCAGATGGTCAACGAAGCGGATGAGCGAATTGACCATGTTGTCCTGGCGCCCTTCCTTGTCGAACTTCTGGTGACCGTGAATGATGTACGCGATCGATTCGCCCCACTGCTCGACAATTCCGTCGAAGTGCTTGTCGATCAGGTCCGCCGCCTCACCGCGAATCCGGATGCACTCGGGCGTGCGGCTCCAGATGGTGGGACCCCACAGGCGCGATAAGGATTGCTCGATTTCCGCGAGCTGGTCTCTTATCGCCTGAACTTCCTCAGGCGTCGCCTCAATAGGCGCGTCGTTAGTTTCACGATGTCCTTTCGATTTCGACGGTCGGCAGCATCCACAGGCGAGCGATAGTTTCATTGCGATACAACCCGGTGGGAGATTTTTTCAGAGATTATCTAAACTGACGTATAACATTCGCAAAATAACCAATCTAGGCATGCGAATTGAGACCGCAACTGCCTGATTTTGCACCTTGCGAACGATTCCCCTGAAGGGCTGGGTCGGCTTATCTTTCTGTAACGCCGATGCGCTGCTCGAATTGCAAAACCGAAAACCCACCCGGCAAGAAATTTTGCGGTGATTGCGGTGCGCCGCTGGCAAATCTTTGTCCGAAATGCGGTGCCGATAATCCCGCCGGCAACCGTTTCTGTGGTGAGTGTGGCACCGCCCTCGGATTAGCCGCCGCGCCCGCATCGAGATCGAACGATTCGCCGATTCGAATAGCCGACGCACCCGCCTCTGAGAACCTCGAAGGCGAGCGCAAGACCGTCACTGCGCTGTTTGCCGATATCAAGGGATCGACCGAGCTGGAGCAGGACCTCGACCCCGAGGAAGCTCGCGCGATTGTCGATCCTGCACTGCGCCTGATGATCGACGCCGTGCGCCGTTACGACGGCTACGTGGTGCAAAGCACCGGTGACGGCATCTTCGCGATCTTCGGCGCGCCCGTCGCGCACGAGGATCATCCGCAGCGCTCATTGTATGCGGCGCTCCGCATGCAGGAAGAATTACGTCGCTACAGCGACCAGCTGCTCGCCGACGGCCGAGCGCCGCTCGAGATTCGCGTCGGCATCAACACCGGCGAAGTCGTCGTGCGCTCGATCTCAACCGGCGCCGGCAATGTCGAATACACCCCAATCGGGCACACGACGAATCTCGCCTCGCGGATGCAGGCCGTCGCGCCGACCGGCTCGATTGCGATCACCGAAAATACGCGCCGGCTGGTCGAAGGATACTTCGCACTCAAGCCGCGCGGCCCCACGCGCGTCAAAGGCGTCACCGAGCCGGTCAACGTCTACGAGGTCACGGGACTCGGGCCGCTGCGCACGCGGCTTGCAACGCTCTGCCGGGCGAGGGCTGACGAAGTTCGTCGGCCGCGAGCGCGAGATGGAAGCGATGCGCAATGCCGCCGAGCTTGCGCACGCCGGCCGCGGACAAATCGTCGCCGCGATGGCCGAGGCGGGCACCGGCAAGTCGCGCCTGTTCTTCGAGTTCAAGGCGAAGAACCAATCGGGCTGGAACGTGCTCGAGACGTTCTCGGTCTCGCACGGGAAAGCGTCGGCGTACTTCCCGGTGATCGATCTGCTGAATTCGTACTTCGAAATCTCGTCGGAAGACGACGCCCGCAAGCGGCGCGAGCGCGTCAATGGCAAGGTCCTGACCCTCGATCGCTCGCTCGAAGACACGATCCCGTACCTGTTCGCGTTGTTGGGAATAGGCGAGGGCGCGGAGCTCCAGCGCCATTGGGAGGACGCCTTCGATCGCCTCGACCAGTATCTGCACGAAGTGCAAAGAAAGGACCCGCTCGCGCAAATGGATGCGCAGGTTCGCAAGCGGCGCACGCTCGACGCGATCAAGCGGTTGCTGCTGCGCGAATCGCTCAATCAGCCGCTGATGGTGATCTTCGAGGACCTGCACTGGATCGATGAGGAGACCCAGGCATTCCTCAATCTGCTTGCCGATTCGATTGCCAACGCGAAGATTCTGCTGCTGGTGAACTATCGCCCCGAGTACTCGCATCAGTGGAACTCGAAGACCTTCTACACGCAGTTGCGGCTCGACCGGCTCGGCAAGGAATCCGCCGATGAGATGCTGACGGCGCTGCTCGGCGACGACGCGCAACTTGCCGCGCTCAAAAAACTCATCACTGAAAGAACCGAGGGCAATCCCTTTTTCATGGAAGAGACCGTGCAGGTGCTGCTCGACGAGGGCGCGCTGGTTCGCGACGGCAGCGCGGTGAGACTGACGCGGCCGGTGGCCGGGTTGAAAATCCCGCCGACCGTGCAGGGGATACTGGCCGCGCGGATCGACCGCCTGCCCGCGGCTGAGAAGGAGCTGTTGCAAACCCTGGCCGTGATCGGAAAAGACTTTCCGCTCGCGCTGGTACGCGAGATCACCAAGAAGCCCGACGACGATCTCAACAAGATGCTCAGCGATTTGCAGCTGGCCGAGTTCATCTACGAGCAGCCCGCAGTCGGCGACGTCGAGTACACCTTCAAGCACGCGCTCACCCACGATGTCGCGTACAACTCGGTGCTGATCGAACGCAGAAAGCTGCTGCACGAACGAATCGGTTCCGCCATGGAAGCGTCATTCCCTCAATCAATCGACGATCATCTAAGTCAACTCGCTTACCACTACGGCCGCAGCGCCAACGTTCGAAAGGCGCTCGATTACCTGCGCCTGGCCGGCCGACAGGCTCATCAGCGCTTGGCCCACGGCGAAGCAATCGCCCATCTGAGCGCCGCACTCCAATTGCTGAAGAGCCTGCCCGAGGACGACGAGCACCGTCGCGAGGAAGCGAGCCTGCAAATCACGTTTGCGGAGGCTGCAGCCGCCGCTAGAGGTCTCGCCGATGACGAGATGGGCGCGGCGTTCGCGCGAGCCCGGGATCTCTGCACGCAGCTGGGCGACACCCGGCGGACCTTCCGCGTGCTGCTGGGCCTCAGGTTCTTCTACAATTTCAAGAGCCAATGGCAGAAGGACCTCGAGACTTCGCAACAGCTCGTTGCGCTGGCCGAGCGTGAACCCAGCCCCGCAAGGCTGCTATGGGCGAACAGCGCGCTTGGAGAAAGCCTCGAATACCAGGGCAGGCACCGTGACGCCCGCGCGCATCTCGAGAAAGCCGTCGCTCTCATTCCCGCTATTGCGGAGTACACGGTCTTTCCGGTTGCGGATCCGCGTATTACGGCCCTCGACGTTCTCGGCGAAATTCTTTGGTGCCTCGGTTTTCCGGACCAGGCTCTTGAGCGTTGCCGCGAAGCGCTGACGCTGGCGCGCAAGCTCGGGAGGCCCTTTCCGTTATGCTCAGCGTATTCGGGCGTCTGTACGGTCTGCCGATATCGCGGCGAAGTCTCTGCGCTTGAGGAAGCTGCGAATGAGATGCGCGTGCTGGCGGATGAGCACGGGTTCGAGTTCTACAGAGAGGAGGGAACTTACTGGCGCGCTTGGTGCTTGGTGAAAAAGGGCAGCGTCGAGGAAGGGCTCAACGAGGTTCAGCGATTATTGGCCGCGCGACGCGCGATGGGCTTGGCGGGGGGCGGTGCCCTTTTCGATGTGTTCGAGGCGTACAGGAAACTCCGCCGATTCGATGAAGCGCTGGCCCTGTTGGACCAGACCACCTGGACGCCGAGGTTCTCCTCTGCTGTGAAGCGCGTCCGGGGTGAGCTGCAGCTGGAGGCCGGACGCTGCAGCGAGCGCGAGGCCGAGGACCTCTTCCGCGACGCGATCCGGATTGCTCGCAGCGAGGAAGCCAGATCATTCGAACTGCTCGCGTCCACCAGTCTTGCGCGATTGCTCGACAAGCAGGGCAAGCGCGACGAAGCGCGCACAATGCTCGCCGAGATCTTCAACTGGTTTACCGAAGGCTTCGACACCGCCGACCTGAAAGACGCGAAGGCGCTGCTCGAAGAACTCGGTTCGTAACGAACCGGATTGAATGCCGACTGATCGACTTCTGAAATCGGAAAATCGGGAAACTCAGAGTATAAGGAAGCTCATGAAATACACGCGCATCTACGCAGACAGCAATGGAGAGTCGCACTTCGAGGACGTCGAAGTCGGCATGAAGCCAGGTCCCGCCAACGCCGGCACGATCTCGGAGATGATCGCGGCAAAAGGCGTCATGTTCCGGCAGTCGGGCGAATACTTCATAAACTGGCACAACGCGCCACGCCGCCAGTTCGTCGTCAACCTCACCGGCACGGTCGAAATCGTCGCCAGCGATGGAGAGAAGCGACTCCTCGGGCCCGGCAGCATCCTGCTGGCGGAAGACCTTACCGGCAAGGGGCACACCTCGCGAGGGCTAGGCGGCGAAGAGCGCATCTCACTTTTCATTCCGCTTGCGGATTAGTAAGCCTCGTCGTTCTCGCCATCGAAGCTCTGGAACTTCGATGCTGGCGGACAGCTACAACTGGTTTGACCAAGGGCTTCGACACCGCCGACCTGAGAGACGCGAAGGCGCTGCTCGACGAGTTGAGGGCTTGAAGCGAAAGGAGGACGCAACGATGACGAAGGCAGAATTTTTTCGCGATGCCCGCAATGACCTGTCCGGACCGTTGGCCGGCGTGCGCGTGGTCGAAGCGACGACGACTGCCGCTGGACCAATCTGCGCGGCAACACTGGCCGACCTCGGAGCTGACGTGATCAAAGTCGAGACTCCCGATGGCGAAGTGAGTCGTCGGCTGCCGCCGATGCTTCCTGGCACGAACATCAGTTTCGTGCACGGAACAATCAATCGTAACAAGCGCAGCCTGAGCCTCGATCTGAGAAATCGTGAAGGACGCGACATCTTCCTCAAGCTGGCCGCCGAAGCCGATATCGTGGTCGAAAATTTCAAGGCCGGGACGATGGACAAATGGGGTGTCGGCTATCATGCGGTACGCGCGGTCAAGCCGGACATCGTTTATGTGTCGATTACCGGATGGGGCCAATTCGGTCCGTATTCCAGCCGGCCCGGTTACGATCCGATCGCGCAAGCAGTCTCCGGCTTCATGTCGCTGAACGGCTCGGTGGATGGGCCGCCGACCAAGGATCCGACGGCGATCGCTGACCAACTCGGCGGGCTGCATGGTGCGATCGGTGCGATGGCCGCGCTGCGCCATCGCGATATCACTGGCGAAGGCCAGCATGTCGACGTGGCGTTGTTGGACACGTTGACGCTCAACCCGACCTTGACGCTGGCCGCGATGGGCGTCACCGCTCAACGCAACGGTAACGAGTTCGGGTTTGCGGTGCCGGCGAATGTTTTTGCTTGTGCGGATGGATCGGTTTATGTCGCGGTGCTGCTCGACGCCCATTGGAAGGTGTTGGCGCGCACCGTCGGTCACCCGGAACTTGCCGACGATCCGGGCTTCGCGACGATCGCGGGCCGCTCTGAGAATCGCGATGCGTGCAACGCGATCGTCGCTGCATGGACGGCTGAACATCGACGGGCCGAAGTAGTCGATATTCTCAATCGTGTGGGAATTCCAGTCGGGCCGGTAAACAGCTACGGCGACGCGGCGCGCGATCCTCACGTGCTCGAGCGCGACAGTTTGCAGCCAACCAAAAGCGAGGGTGGCTCGACGATTCCGCTGTACGGACCGGTGGCTAAATTTTCGCGTACACCGACGCGCGTTCGCACGGGCGCACCTGCGCTCGGCGAACACAACGACCAGATCCTGGCCGAGATCGGCTTCGACTCACCCTCACGCACGCGTTTGAAGAACGCGGGAATAATTTAGGTTCGATCGAACTCGGATAATTTCTAATCTAATTGAACAGACAATCAACGAGGCAAATCCGATGGATCGGCTCAAAGGCAAAGTTGCTCTGATTTCCGGTGGCGCCAGAGGACAAGGCGCTACCGAAGCCCGCCTGTTCGTTGGCGAAGGCGCCAAGGTCGTCATCGGGGACGTGCTCGACGACCAATGCCGCAAGACCGCCGACGAGATCAACGCCAAGGTCAGCGCGAAATCTGTCATTCCGCTTCATCTCGACGTCACCCGAGCGGCCGACTGGCGCGCCGCAGTCGAGACTTGCCAGCGCGAATTTGGTGGCCTCGACATCCTCGTCAACAACGCCGGCATTATTACGGGCGGCGGAATCGAGGAAACCACCGAAGAGGAATGGGATGCCGTCGTCAACGTCAACCAGAAGGGCGTCTGGCTCGGGATGAAGTATGCGGTCCCCGCGATGCGGCAGCGCGGCGCAGGCTCAATCATCAACATCTCTTCAATTTACGGTCTGATTGGCTCTGGCAGTACCGCTGCCTATCATGGCACCAAGGGCGCCGTTCGCCTCCTCACCAAGACCGCCGCGATCCAGTACGCCCCCGAGAAAATCCGGGTCAACTCTATCCATCCCGGAGTCATCCTCACCCCGATGCTCGACATGGCCACGCCCGAACAGTTGCAGACCGCTGATCGATGCGACTCCGCTCAAACGCCTCGCTCAGCCTGAGGAGGTCGGATGGTGCGCGGTGTTTCTCGCCAGCGACGAAGCTTCGTTCGTCACCGGTTCCGAACTGGTGGTGGACGGCGGCTACACGGCGCAATAGACGAGGCAGGCACGACGTTCGCCGAAATCTACAACCGGTTCACCGAAGGCTTCGACATCGCCGACCTGAAAGAGGCGAAGACGCTGCTCGACGAATTGGCCTGACTATCCAGGCACATCCGCGCGGACCTTCAAAGCTGAACCGGGCCGCAAGTCCGAGACTCGCGCCATTTCGGTCATCGGCGGTGCGGTTGCTCTTGCTTGCAAAGTGCGCCGTGATTCCATTCGGCTGTCAGTAAGCGCGCCCACCTGATAGTGATCACGTTCCCGACGCACTTGCTGGTGAAGATTCCTGGAGGAAGGTGCGATGGAGAGCCCAGTTAGATATGCGAGAATTGGCGACGTTCACATCGCTTACCGCGTTTTCGGTGACGGCCCGTACGACATCTTGCTCGTGCCGGGAACGCTTTCGCACGTGGAACTCTACTGGGAACTGCCGGTCAACGAGTACATACTGAAACGACTCACCTCTTTCGCGCGGGTAATCGTATTCGACAAGCGCGGCCAAGGCCTCTCGGATCGGGTCGCCGAGCAAAGTCTCGAAGAGCGAATTGGCGACGTGCGAGCGGTGTTGGATGCGGCTGGCTCGAAGCGCGCGACCGTCTTTGGCTGGTCGGAAGGCGGCCCGATGTCATTGTTCTTCGCTGCCACCTACCCCGAGCGAACCTCGACTCTCGTGATGTTTGGCACCTTTGCTTCGATGAGAGCCGAACCATATTGCCTGAGCCAGGAGCGATTCGATCGATTCATGGCCGCAGTGGAGGCGCACTGGGGCGAAGGAATGCTCGTTCCCATCAATGCGCCGAGCATGCGCAATGATAAAGCCTTCGTCCAGTCGTTTGGCCGGCTCGAGCGCGCCGCATCGAGTCCCGGGGGTATCCAAGCGTTGTTTCGAGCCGACTACGAGAATGATGCCCGCCATCTGCTGCCCTCGATCCGGGTGCCGACCCTGATCTTCCATCGCAAGGGTGATTCGCTGGTCCCGGTCGCATGCGGACGCGACATGGCTCAGAAGATCCCTGGGGCGAAATACGTCGAACTCCCCGGTGAGGATCATCTGCTCCAGGCCCTCGAGCCGGAATTGCTCGATCTTCTTCTCGACGGGATCGAGGAATTCATGACCGGCGCACGACATCGCCTCGAGCCCGACCGGGTGCTCGCCACCGTGATGTTCACCGATATGGTGGGCTCCACCGAGCGCGCCGCCGAGCTGGGCGACTCGCGATGGCACGAGTTGCTCAGCGAGTACTACGCGGCGGTGCGAAAGGAGCTCAGCGTCTTCCGCGGCCGCGAGATAAATACAGCTGGCGACGGCCTGCTCGCCACCTTCGACGGGCCGGCGCGGGCGATACGATGCGCCTGTTCGGTTCGCGAGAGACTGCGCCCGCTTGGACTGCAGGTTCGCACCGGACTGCACACCGGCGAGTGCGAGTTAATCGGTGACGACGTCGGCGGGATCGCGGTGCATATCGGGGCCCGCGTAGCAGCGATCGCCGCCCCCGATGAGGTGGTGGTTTCCAGCACCGTCAAAGACCTGGTCGCCGGCTCCAAACTGCAGTTCGTCGATCGCGGCGCGCACAGCCTCAAGGGCGTGCCCGGCCAATGGCGTCTTTTTGTCGTCCAATAGAGGGCGCCTGCTTCGCTCGCACTGACAAGCGGAAGGAGGCACCGCGCGATGCTCGCGGAGATCTACGGCTGGTTCACCGAAGGCTTCGACACCGCCGATCTGAAGGACGCGAAGGCGCTACTGGACGAGCTAAACGCATAGTTGTTCCGGTCCCCGACTGGCTGCATCGCCATGACTCAACAGCACGCGAAATGACCAGCCTACTTGCGCGTCGAGGCGGCATCCTGCTCGATTTTGCGCCGCGCGAAATATCCCCCTTCAGAGTCGTCACGCGCAAATCGTACACCCCCCATCCCAATTGGTTTGCACCGTCCGGGCGAGCGCCAAAAAACCCAATGAACTGCTCAATTTTCAACGTGGCATGGCTCTGGCAATTACCCCCTCATCGAGAGGACGCCTACATCCATGCTTGCCAAATCCGATTCCATCCATCGCATCACTCCCCACGGTAAGTTTTTCTCACGCACAGGACAAAAATTCTTTTTCAAGGCGATGCGCCTTGCCGACGTGAGCGGCACGCTCGACTTCGGACAGAAGCTCAAACTGCGCAAGCGCCTCGACGACCTTCGCGCCGCGCACACCACCGGCCTCGTGCTGACGGAGGCGCAGTCGCAGCCATGCCTCGACATCGCAGCGCAGTCGGGCCTGGTCGCGATGGTCGAGTTGCGAATCACGGCCGACGAACTGACGAGCCGCCGCGGATGGAAATCCGTCGTCTCGCGCATCGCGCACACCGCGCACATTTTCGGAATGCATTCTGCACTGGCCGGTTACATCCTCGATTGCGAAATCGAACAGGATGCGCTCCGCGCGGGCGGACTCGAGAACGCGCGGCGTCGCGTGCGCAGCGTCGTCAAGACCATCAAGGAACGCGCGCCCGAAGCGATCGTCGGCATCAAGGTCCGTCCGGAAACGCGCGCCCTCTCAATCCTCGAAGAAGATTTTCTCTACGCGGAAATTCCCGCACTCGCCCCGGTCGAGATTCGCGATTTCGTCGTCGCCCTGCACAACGTTGCAGAAGCGCGGCCGGTCGTGATCGAATTCAGCGATGCATCGCCGGGGCAGGACGAAGCGGTAGCAGTGGCGTTTGGAACGGGTGCGGCTGGCGTGGTTGCTCCGCCGATGCCTGCCCCGGTGTCTCACGACTGGCTCGGCGTGCGCATGATGCGCGCGTCGGACGTGATGCCGTTCGTGACGCTCAACGGCACTTGCCCGCCGGGACCGGCGAGCAAGCCGATGGTCTCGGTCGTGATTTGCGCCTACAACGCCGAGCGCACGATGCGCCCGTGCCTGGAATCGCTCCGCCGCCTCGACTACCCGAATTTCGAAGTCGTCATCGTCGATGACGGCTCGCGCGACAGCCACCGCCGACATCTCGATGGACTTCCCCGAGTTTCGCCTCATCCGCCAGCCCAACAAGGGCCTGAGCGTCGCGCGCAACGTCGGGATGCATGCGGCGCGCGGCGAATTCATCGCCTACACCGACTCGGACTGCGTCGTCGACCCGCATTGGCTGACGCTGATGATGCGCTCGATCGTCGAAAACAATTTCGACGGATGCGGCGGCCCGAACTACGCACCGCATGAAGACGGATGGATCGAAGCGAGCTGCGCCGCGTCGCCGGGCGCGCCCTGCCACGTGCTGGTCGCCGAAGATCGCGCCGAGCATCTCGCGGGCTGCAACATGGTCTTCTCGAAAGCGGCGCTCGCGAAAATTGGCGGCTTCGATGCGCAATTCAGGACGGCCGGCGACGACGTCGACATTTGCTGGCGCATGCTCAACGCCGGCTACAAGCTGGGCTTCTCGCCCGCCGCTTTCGTCTGGCACTTCCGCCGCAACACGGTGAAGGCTTACTACGGACAGCAGCGCGGTTACGGCAACGCCGAGGCGATGCTCTATCCGAAATATCCCGAGCGCTTCAACATCATGGGCCAAATCGCATGGCGCGGGATCATTCCCGGCCTCGCCCGCACTATTCCCGGCGGCAACCGCAAACGCGTGCTGTGGAATGCGAGCGCGCGCGCGCAGTCGCTGTTCGATCCCGGCCTGACGCTCGCCAAAGTTCTGCCGCAGACGCTCGAGTGGACCGTGCTCTCGGCAGTCGCGATGGTCGCGTCGGTGGTGCTGGGCGTCTCGCTCATTCCCGCCGCCGCGATGCTCGCGCTCGGCCCTGTCTGGTCGCTCTACTACGCGTTCCATGCGCCGCTCGAAAAATCTCACGACCGCTTTATCGCGCGACTTCTGATCGCGTATCTCGCGTACACGGGACCGATGGTGCGAACGATGACGCGCTACAAAACGCGGGCGAAAGCCCTGACCGGCCTCGCAGGCAACGACGGCATCCGCCAGCGCCCGACTATCAACTGGCTCCGCCGCACCGTGCGCCTGGACTACTGGAACAACGAAAGCATCGCGCGCGACCGCCTGATGGACAAGCTGCTGAAGCTGTTCGCCCGCACCGGCCACGGCGCGATCGTCGACGCCGGATGGAACGACTACGACCTCGAAGTGCGCTCGAATCCGTGGACTCGCGTCGAGCTCAAGACCGCCGACGAAGAGCACGAGGCGGGCAAAGTCACCAATCACGTACTGGCGCGGGTGAAGCTCACTCGAATCAGCACGATGGCTCTGGCGGCAGGCGTGGCGAGCGCGACGGCCGTAGCGTTGGCGGGATTTCCCGAGATCGCGCTCGGCCTCGGAGCGCTCACGATTGCCGGCGCGATCTGCATAGCTGCGAAAATGGTCGAGACTGGCAGAGTGGCATATCGCGCCACCGAGGAGTGCGCCACCGAGTTGAACCTCGCACCGCTCGGCGTTCTGCTACGTCAGCCGTCGACGGCGCAGGTCGAAGCCGACGCCCGCAAACCAGCGCGCGCGCAGCTAGCCCCGCAAGACCGCATCGCCGAGTAGAAATCAGCTTCGGGCAGTCTTCGCGACGTACGCCTTGGCCTCTTGAATTTCTTCGAGGGTACCGGAGCCAACAAACGCAGCAGTAAATGCGTCGTCAACGCAGTCGTCGTCCTCTCGACTCGCCGCCGCTGAGTACCATTTTAACGCCTCGTCGGAATCCACCTGCACGCCCATTCCGCGAGAGTAAATGCGGCCAAGTTCCAGTTGCGCACGAAATTCGTATTTCGCCACGGACTTATAGAGGCGAATCGCCTCGGGCAGATCCTTCGGGACTCCTAATCCTTCCGCATGCATTCGCGCGAGGTTGACCACGGCACGCGAAGTACCGGCCAGCGACAAAAGCCGAAATGCTTCTTTGTAGTCGACCTCGACCTCGTGCCCGTACAAGTAGCAGATCCCAAGAGCTCCCTGAGCGGCGCGGCTGCCGGAATCGGATTGCTTGCGTAGATCTGGAATATTCAAAAGCGAAAATTTAGTCTTCTAAAATTTTGTGGATCGATTCGAGGTCGCGGCGGACCTCGTTGAGCACGCGGCGAGTTTGACCGTCTACTCCGGGCGTCTGCGCGGGCGCGCGATCGGATGACGTCGGCGCCGGCTTCGCGACCGGCTTGCCACTCATCAGCGCGTCGATGCCGAATTCCTTGATGTGCTTGTTCGCGCCGACGATGGTGAAGCCTTCGTCGTGAAGCAGGCGCTTGATGAGCCGCAGCACGTCGAGATCTTTTTCCTGGTAGAAGCGATGCTTGGTGCGCGTGTGCTTCGGCTTCAGGAACGGGAACTGGGTTTCCCAAAAGCGCAGCACGTAGGTCTCGACCCCAAGCGCTCGCGCCGCCTCGCCGATCTTCAAGCCCCGCTCCGGAAACATCGCCATCGTGGCGGGCTTCTGCGATGCGGGTTTTGGCCGCCGGGCCGAGGGCTGGCGCGGCATCGCCGTCATGCCTCCGGCTTCGATCCGTTGTTGACGCGATCCTTCAAGACCTGGCTCGGCTTGAAGGACAGCACGCGGCGCGAGTCGATCGTGATGGGCTCGCCGGTCTGCGGGTTGCGCCCGCGGCGCGCATGCTTTTGATTGACGAGAAATGTGCCGAAGCCCGAGATTTTCACTTTCTCACCCTGGCGCAACGAATCCCTGATGATAGCGAACACGGCCTCGACCACTTCACAGGCTTCCTTCTTCGAGGAGCCTACCCGCTCGTAGATCAGATCTACAAGATCGGCTTTAGTCATGCCCTGCGGCGTAACGATCCCCACTCGCTCGCGTTAGGCACACTGCTTACTGCCGCAACTCCGCCCCTAATCGCATCCGCGCCTGTTCCACCAACACGGCGTGAATGCGGTTAACCTCCTCATCGGTCAGCGTGCGATCCTTTGCACGGTAACGACAAGCCAACGCCACACTCTTCTTGCCGGCCGCCACCGCCGTCCCCTCGAACACGTCGAACACCTCGACGCTCTCCAGCAGCGACGCCCCGCATTCCCGAATGGTTTTGACTACCATATCCGCCGGGAAATTCCGATCCAGCACGAGCGCCAAATCGCGCCTGATAGCGGGAAATTTTGGCGGCGGCTGGAAAGTTTTGCGCGGCGAGAAACCATAGGAAATGAACCCACTCAAGTCAAGTTCGTAGACCGCGCAAGCCTCGTTGAGATCGAGCCGCATCGCTTCCGCCGGATGCAACTCGCCGATCAAACCGATCGGCGCGTCGTCGAGCGAGACAATAGCGCTGCGCCCCGGATGCAGGAATGGCGCATCGGCGGGCTCAATCGCCTTGAACGCAACGCGATCGGAAATGCCCATCGCGTCGAAGTAGGTCTCGAGGATTCCCTTGATCGTAAAGAATCCCGCGGCGACGCTGTGCTCGCCAATCGCGGAAACCGCGTACGGTCCGTAGCTGACGGCAGCGAGGCGAAGATGCTCGCTCGCGATATCGCCGTCCATGCGAAAGGTCTTGCCGATTTCGAACGCGTGAAAAGCGCGCGCTTCGCGGTTCAAGTTGAACCTGAGCGAAGTGACCAGTCCCGGCATCAGGCTCACGCGCAGCTCGCTGAGCTCCGCCGACAGCGGGTTGGTCACTTTGACCGGGTGCGTCACCGGTTGAGCCGGCGAGAAGCGCACGTTGTCGGCCGGCGCGATGAACGCAATCGTCGCGGCCTCGGTCAGGCCGCATCCCAGCATCACCTCGCGCGTGCCCTTGATGAACTCGCGCTCGCGATTGACGGGCGCAAGCGCGCTCACGCGCGGGGGCAGGAGCGCGGGAATGTCTTCGAGGCCGCCCAGGCGAGCGACTTCCTCGATGAGGTCGGCCTGCTCGACCAGGTCTGAGCGGAACGACGGCGGCACTACTGCGAGCACGCCCTTGGCGCGCGTGCTCACCTGCGCGCCGAGCGATTTGAGCCGGCTCCGCGCGACGCCCGGCAGTATCGCGGCGCCGAGCAGCGATTCCATCGCACCGAGGTCGAGCGCAATCTCGCGCGGCTCGGCTTTGCGCGGCTCGAAGTCGGCAATAGGCGACGCCTCGCGCCCGCGCGCGATTCTTCGAATCAACTCGGCTGCGCGAATCAGCGCGCCGACCTGTCCCGCGCGATCGATGCCGCGCTCGAAGCGGTAACTCGCCTCGCTGCGCAAACCCAGCCGCCGCGCCGTGCGCGCGACGGTCATCGGCTCGAAGTACGCGCTCTCGAGCAGGATTGTCGTCGTCGAATCGCTGACCTCCGAGTTGAGGCCGCCCATCACGCCCGCAATCGCCAGCGGTTTGTCGCCGTCGGCGATCAGCAGATCGCTCGCGATCGAGCGTGCGCGTGACGTTGTCGAGCGTAACGAACTCGCGCGTCTCGCCCGCGCGGCGCACGACTATCTTGCCGCCGGCGATTTTGCCGTAGTCGAACGCGTGCAGCGGCTGGCCCAGTTCGAGCATCACGTAGTTGGTCGCGTCGACGACGTTGTTGAGCGCGCGCATCCCGCAAAGTTCAAGCCGGCGCCGGAGCCACGCCGGCGAAGGCCCAATCTTGATTCCGGTCATCGCGAGCGCGGCATAGCGCGGGCACAAATCGGGCGCGTCGATCGCAACTGAAACCGTAAAGCGCGCACCGTCAGGCGAGCCGGCCGAATGCGCTGCGCGCAGCCGGGGCGCGCGCAGCCTGGCGCCGAACAACGCGGCGACTTCGCGCGCGAGGCCGAGCACAGACAGGCAATCTCCGCGATTCGGCGTAATCTCCACATCGAGCACGACGTCGTCGAGGTGCAAATATTTTGCCACGTCGCCGCCGAGCGGTGCGTCGGCGCCGAGCGCAAGAATTCCCGCATGATCCTGCGACAAGCCGAGCTCGCGCTCCGAACAGAGCATGCCCTCGGACTGAACGCCGCGAATGACGGCTGCCTCCAGCGGCGGCTCCTTGCCAAGCTGCGCGCCAACGAGGGCGAGTGGCGCGACCATGCCGGCCTTGACGTTCGGCGCGCCGCACACCACTTTGAATTTTCCTTTTTCGCCCGCGTCGACGTCGCACAGGTTCAGCCGGTCCGCGTTCGGATGCTTCTCGACGTTGACCACGCGCGCGGCGAACACGCCCGCGAATCCCGGAGTCAGCGTCTCGACGTTCTCGACCACCAGTCCCGCAAAACTCAAGCGCCGCGAAATTTCCGCAACCGGCGCATCGACGCTGACGAAGTCGCGCATCCAACTGAGCGGCAGCTTCATCGCACACCTCCGCTCAGCACCGGGAACTGGCCGAGGAAGCGCAGATCGTTCTCGAAGAACAGGCGCATGTCGTCGACGCCGAGTTTGAGCAAGCCGGTGCGCTCGACGCCCATGCCGAACGCGAAGCCCTGGTACTCGTCGGGGTTGTACTCGACCGCGCGCATCACGTTCGGATGGATCATTCCGCAGCCGAGCACCTCGGTCCATCCGGAATATTTGCAGACCGGGCAGCCGGCGCCGTCGCATAGCAGGCAATGCATGTCGAGCTCGGCGCTCGGCTCGGTGAACGGGAAATAGCTGGCGCGAAAACGCACCGAAGTCGTGCCGAAGAACGCGCGCGTAAATTCCGTCAGCACACCCTTAAGATGAGCCATCGTGATTCGCCCGCGGTGGTCGACCATGAAGCCTTCGATCTGCGTGAACATCGGAGAGGCGCGCACCGACAAATCGTCGCGCCGGTAGCATCGCCCCGGACACACGACGGCGAGCGGCGGCCGGCGCTTTTCCATCACGCGGATCTGGCCGTTCGACGTATGCGTCCGCAGCAGCATGCCGCCCTCGACGTAAAACGTGTCCTGCATGTCGCGCGCCGGATGATGCGGCGGGAAGTTGAGCGCGGCGAAGTTGTGAAAGTCGTCCTCGATATCCTGGGTCATCGCGACTTCGAAGCCCATCGATTCGAAGATTTGCAGCATCTTCTCGAGGATGTCGGTAATCGGATGGATGTGGCCGCGCGCGATGCGCATGCCGGGCAGCGTCACGTCGAGGCGCTTCTCGTTGAGCGACTTGGTCAGCGCGGCGACTTTGACTTTTTCAGTGAGCGCCTCGATGCGCGCTTCTACTTCGCGCTTGATCTGATTGATGAGCTGGCCGATGGCGGGGCGCTCCGCGTTCGGCACCTCGCGCATCCCGCGCATGATTTCCGTCAGCTCGCCGGAGCGGCCGAGCACGCGCACGCGCACCGCGTCGATTTGCGCTTCGCCGGCGTCGTCGCCGAGCTCGGCCATCGCACGCCGCCTGATTTCTTCGAGTTGTTCTTTCATCATGATCCCCAAAGTTTCTCCGCAATGTTGCACGAGCGCCAAAAACAAAAAACCACGTGGGCTGTAACCCCACATGGTCTCCTGGTGCGCGGCGCTTTCGAACGGCCGGCTTATGCTGCTTTCAAGCCGAGCGCGCTCTTGGCGGTGCGCACCAGCTCGGTAAACAATGCGTCGCGCTCCTGCGCGAGCTTCGCGAGCATCTTGCGATCGACCTCGACGCCCGCCTTCTTGAGCCCGTTCATCAGCGCGCTGTACGAAATTCCGCTTTCGCGCGCGAGCGCGTTGATGCGCGCAATCCAGAGCGTGCGGTAGTCGCGCTTCTTGGCCTTGCGATCGCGATAGGCATAAGTGAGGCCCTTTTCGAGAGTCGAGCGAGCCTGCCGGTAAAGTTTGCGCCCACCGACGAAACCGGAGGCGAGCTTGAGTTGACGCTTATGACGGCGGCGCGTCTTGGGTCCGCCTTTGGCGCGAGGCATCGGAGTGCAATCCTTCCTTGATAGATATCGTGTGAGTTAGTTGTACGCTCAGGCGTACGGCATCATCGCGAGAACTTTTTCGGCGTCGGCCTTGCGTAAGATTCCGGTCTTGCGCAGGCGCGCCTTCTGTTTCGGATTCTTGGCCGAAAACATGTGGCGAGCGTACGCGTGTTTGAATTTGACCTTGCCGCTCTTGCTCACGGTGAAGCGCTTGGCGGCGGTTCGGCTGGTCCTGATTTTCGGCATGACTATAGTCGCTTCCTGAAATTTTCTGTTCGGTTATCGCGGCGTCAGCAGCACGGACATGTTGCGTCCTTCCATCCGTGGCGTGCCTTCCGCCTGCGCGATATCCGTTACCGTCGCAATAATTCTCTCGATCAATGCCCGTCCGAGCTCCGGATGAGTAATCGCGCGGCCCCGGAACGAAACGGTGAGCTTAACACGATGACCCTCTCCAACAAAGCGCTTGATGTGCGCAGTTTTGAAGTCCACATCGTGCTGCCCGGTCGCCGATCCCATCTTCACTTCCTTGATCATGCTGATGGTGTGCTTCTTGGAGTCGTGCGACTTTTTCTTCTGCGCGTAGCGATACTTGTCGAAGTCGGTGACGCGGCAAACCGGCGGCGTCGCCGTCGACGAGACCTCGACCAGGTCCAGGCCGCGGGCTTCCGCGACTTTGATCGCGTCGCGCAGCGGCAGGATTCCGACCTGCGTGCCGTCGGCGTCGATCACACGGACTTCCTGCGCGCGAATCAGATTATTGACGCGAATCGCGGGCTCTCTTGAGGGCGGGGTTCTGAAATCTCTACGAATAAGGCACCTCCTCCGGCTTCGGGCCGGATGAACTTTCTAAGCCGGTATCGGCTCCTGTTTTAATTTTTCAACCAGCGCCGCAAGCGGCATCGCGTTGCTCTTCTCGCCGCGCAGCAGCCGCAACGAGACCGATCGATCGGCGGCCTCGCGCTCGCCGACTACTACCATATACGGCACCTTGGCCAACTCGGCTTCGCGCACTTTGAATCCGAGCTTCTCGTTGCGAATGTCGGCGTGGGCGCGGAAGCCCTCGCGCTTGAGCAGGTCTGCTATCTCTTTGGCGTAGTCCTCGACCTTCTCGCTGAGCGAGAGCACGCGCACCTGCTCGGGCGCGAGCCACAACGGCAGCACGCCGCCGGTATGCTCGATCAGCACGCCGATGAAGCGCTCGAGCGAGCCGAGGATCGCGCGATGGATCATGACCGGCCGCTCTTCGGCGCCGCTGCTGTTGGTGTAGGTCAGGTCGAAGCGCTCGGGCGCGTTGTAATCGAGCTGAATCGTCGCGACCTGCCACTTCCGCTTGAGCGCGTCCGACACGTAAATCTCAATCTTGGGGCCGTAGAACGCGCCTTCCTTGGGATTTATCTCGAACGGGATTTCATTTCGCTTCAGCGCGTTGGCGAGCTTGCCCTCGCGACATCTGCCACTGCTCTGGCGTGCCGAGATGCTGCTCCGGCATCGTCGCGAGCTTGAACTCGACGTGCTCGAAGCCCAGCGCCCCGTACACCTCGCGCACCATCTGGAGATTCAGCGCGATCTCGTCCTCGATCTGATCTTCGCGGCAGAAGATGTGCGCGTCGTCCTGCGACATCGCGCGCACGCGCATCAGGCCGTGCAGCGTGCCCGAGCGTTCCGCGCGATGCAGCCGGCTGAACTCCGCGAAGCGCAGCGGCAGGTCGCGATACGAGCGCTTCTCGGCGCGATACACGAACGTATGCCCGGGGCAGTTCATCGGCTTGAGCCCGTACCCGTGATGCCATCCGTCGGGACCGGTGTCGATCGAATGCTCGTCGCTGTCGGGATCCGGCGAGAGAAACATGTTCTCGCGAAAATTTTCCCAATGTCCCGACGTGTTGAACATCGCGTTCTTGAAAATCAGCGGCGTGACGACCTCGTCGTAGCCGTAGCGCCGGTACAGCCGCCGCATGTAGTCGATGAGCGCATTAAAGATGATGACGCCCTTGGGCAGGTAGAACGGCGAGCCCGGCGAGATCGGATCGAAGATATAGAGGCCCATCTCGCGCCCGAGCTTGCGATGGTCGCGCTGGCGGGCGAGCTCGACCAGCTTGAGATGCTCCTCGAGCGCTTCCTTGCTGGCGAACGCGGTGCCGTAGATTCGCGAGAGCATCGCGTTGTGCTCGTCGCCGCGCCAATACGCGCCGGCCACGCTGGTCAGCTTGAAGGCCTTCAAGTAGCGCGTCGACGGCACGTGCGGTCCGCGGCAAAGATCCATCCAGTCGCCCTGGCTGTAGATGGAAATCGGATCTTCGGCCTCGTTGATTATCTCGACCTTGTACTTCTCGCCCATCGCGGCGAATTTCTTGACCGCCTCTTCGCGCGGGACTTCGGTGCGGGTGATCTTGTGGTCAGCCTTCGCCAGCTCGCGCATCTTCGCTTCGATCTTCGGCAGATCCTCGACCGTGAACGGCGCGGGCGGCGCGAAGTCGTAGAAAAAGCCGTCTTCGATGACGGGGCCAATCGTCACCTGGGTGCCGGGATAGAGCGACTGCACCGCCATCGCCATCAGATGCGCCGTCGAATGACGGATTACCTCGAGACCCTCGGGCGAGTCGGCCAGCACCGGCTCGACTGCGGCGTCATGCTCGAGCTTGCGCGTCAAATCGACGAGCTTGCCGTCGACGCGCGCGGCCACCAGGTCTTTGCTCGGAATCCCGTTCTTCAGCACGTCGCGAACGATAGTGCCAACCGGCACGACCTGCGATTCGCCGCCGACAATTACGGTTACGTTGGAACTCATCAAGCGAAAAATCTAATCATTGCGGGAAACGGCGGGGCGAAATGCGCGCGCGGCTGTGGGCACGGACCTGGTAGGCACGGGCGGGATTGAACCGCCGACCTCTTCCGTGTCAAGGAAGCGCTCTCCCACTGAGCTACGTGCCTTCACGGGCGAGGGGTATTGTTTAGACACATCAAGCAAACGCAAACGGTAACCGATATTGCGCTGGCGGGCAACCGAACCGTCGCTACAGGCGCTGTTTTAATTCGGGGCTGAGTGTCTGAAGTTTCAACGCGCGACTGGCTCATAGCGCGGTGGGTAGCAGCCCTAGTTGCTGCATCATTCCCAAGTCGTCCCGGTTGGCGAAATGCTCAACGATCTTGCCGTTCCGCAGTTGATACATGTGGATGTGTTGAACCTCGAAGTGCATCCCGGTCGGCTGCACGCCTACGAGCATTCCACCACTGACCGGCATCCGCCCAACCCCACTATGCGTTCCGCTGAATGTGCAGCGAACGACGACCCATTCCCCTTCAACTACGGAATTCTGAATGGTCAGTTGGACATCAGGGAAGGTGCCTTGGATATCTTTCAGGACCGCCCGCACACCGGCACGCCCAACTTGCCGACCGTGGTTTCTGGAGTCTTCCGCAAAAAATTCCGCAGCGGCATTCATATCGCCGCTATTGAAGGCTTCGTGCTGTTGCTGGACCAGGGACAGGTTGGCGTTGGAAGCGTCCATATTGCTTTCTCCTGTCGCGGTCTCACCAGCAGGCGACCGCGCCGAGGGCTTCTGCTAAGCTCTCCCGCCGAGTATTACGCTCACTCGGAGGGGGACGCTACGCCTCAGAAAATGGATCGCGAGCGCATAGTGCAGCTCTTCTTCTTCGGCTTCCTGGCCGTGATGGCCTACGAGCTGTACGAGCTGCTGCTGCCGTTCCTGACGCCGTTGGCGTGGGGGATATTGCTCGCCTTCATGGCGCATCCGGCGCTCGAGGAAGTCGAGAAGTACGTCAAGCGCCGTTCGCTGTCGACCGCGATAATCAGCGTCATCGTCGGGCTCGGCGTCATCCTGCCTGCCATCTGGGCCTCGAGCCGTCTCGTGGTGGAGGCGCAGACGCTCTACACGCAGGCGTCGGATACCGTGAACAGCGGCGGTGCCACCAAGCTGCAGGATTGGGCAGTCAACACTCAGCTCGGTGCATGGATCAACAAAAGGATGGCTGAGCACGGGTACAAGCTCGGCGAACAACTGCCCAAGTGGACTGTTCAAGCGGCGCAGGTAACCAGCAACTACGTCGCACAGAATGCGACCCAGGCGGCGAAAAACGTCTTCGGATTCATCATCGACTTCGGCATCGCGCTGCTCGCGTTCTTCTACATGCTGCGCGACGGCGACTACTACTATAGCGGCCTGCGCGACCTGACCCCGCTGCACGAAGACGACAAGAAAGCGATTTTCGACACGCTGCGCACGACGCTGTCGTCGGTCATCCGCGGGCTGATGCTCACCGCCGTGCTGCAGGGCGTGTCGATCGGCATCGGCCTGCTGATCTTCGGCGTGCCGTACTGGCTGTTCCTGGCGATAGGATCGGCCGCCGCGGGACTGATGCCAATAGGAGGCACCGCGCTCGTCTGGATTCCCGCCGTGCTCTACCTGGGCTTTGCGGTTTCGTCGTCGACGGCGATCGGCCTGTTCATCTGGTGCGCGGTCGCGCTCGCCATCATCGACAATTTCATCAAGCCGCTCGCGATGAAGCACGGCACGGGCCTGCCGACGATCGCGCTGTTTCTCGGAATCCTCGGCGGCCTCGAAGCCTACGGCCCGCTCGGCCTGTTCCTCGGCCCCGCGATCATGTCGGTGTTCGCGGCGCTCCTGCGCGTCTATAGAAAGGAATACTCAGGCACCCGCAAAGAAGCCGCGTGAGCCGCATCGGAGAAAAATCGTGAAATACGCAATCGTCACTGGTGGAGCGCGCGGACTCGGACTCGGTATCGTCAATGCGCTGCTCGAAGAAAAAGTGGTCGAGACTGTCGCCGTGATCGATCGCGAGCTGGCGCCGCCACCGGCCGCGATCGCATCCCGGGTGCAAGGCTTTGCCGCCGACGTTACCGACGAGAAGCAGGTGCACGGCGCCGTCGAGGAGATCGTTTCCCGCTTCGGCGCGCATCCTGACGTGCTCTGCAACAATGCCGGCGGTGGCGATCGCGCATGGTTCGAGAGCGGGACGCAACGGGAGTGGGACAGCGTCGAGACCTGGCGGCGCTACGTCGATCTCAACTTGAACTCGGTCTACCTGGTGTCGCGCGAGGTTGCGCCGCGGATGAAGAGCGGCGCCGCCATTTGCAATACGTCGTCAATCGCCGGCCTGCAGGCGGCTCCGGTCCTGGCAGCGTACGCAGCGGCCAAGGCCGGCGTGATCTCGTACAGCAAGACGCTCGCGCTGCAGCTTGGTCCGTCGGGCATTCGCGTCAACGCGGTCGCTCCCGGGCTGATCTACACCCCGCTTTGGCAGCAATTGGGCGCGGCGCTCGGCGGCGGCGACGCCAACGCGCGCATGGTGTTCGACACGGTCGTCAAGCAACTGGTTCCGCTCGGCCGCGAGCAAACCGTCGAAGACATCGGGCACGCCGTCGCATGGCTCTGCTCCGACAAGGCGATAAACGTGACCGGCCAGGTCATCGCCATCGACGGTGGAATTCTGCTCGGACGAGCGCCTCTGACTGAAGGGTAGGGCGACTCGGTCCACCATATGGCACCGCCCAATCGCGGCGCTATAAAATGCGCGATTGGAGAGTCGCCAATCGAGCGACAAGAGAAAAAGAGGCGCTGTAGATCGTTCGCCGTCTTGGTCGATTCCGGCTTTCGCGCCGTTTTCGCCGGCGGATGTGTGCGCGATCGAATCCTTGGCGTCGAGCCCAAGGATTACGACATCGCCACCGACGCGCGTCCCGAGGTCGTGCAGAAAATGTTCGACCGCACGGTGGCGGTCGGCGCGAAGTTCGGCGTGATCGGCGTTGTGCTGGATCACGACAAGCCGTTCGAAGTCGCGACATTTCGCGCCGACGCCGAATACACCGACGGACGCCGGCCCTCGTCGGTGCGTTTCGGCGCGATCGAGGAAGACGCTATTCGCCGCGACTTCACGATCGGCGGAATGTTTTACGATCCCATCGCCGACCGCCTGATCGATCTGGTCGGCGGTATGCGCGATCTCCGCGCCGGAATCATCCGCGCCATCGGAAATCCTTACGACCGCTTCGAGGAAGATCACTTGCGCATCCTGCGCGCCGCCCGCTTCGCCGCGCGGTTCAACTTTACGATCGATCCCGCGACCTGGGCCGCAATGAAACGCGCGGCGCCGACGATCGTCGATATCGCGGCCGAGCGAATCGGCGATGAAATCGTCAGGATGATGACCGAGGGCGCCGCCGCGCGCGCGATGGATCTGATGATGGACAGCGGCCTGATGCAAATCCTGCTGCCCGAAGTCGTGCAGATGCGCGGATGCGAGCAGCCCGAAAATTTCCATCCCGAGGGCGACGTCTACACGCATACGCGGATCGGCGTTGCGATGCTGCCCGCGGGATGCACCGAGACCGTCGCGTTCGGAATCCTGCTGCACGATATCGCCAAGCCGAAATGCCGCGCGGTCGTCGGCGACAAGGTCACGTTCTACGGGCACACCGACGACGGCGCGGTTATGGCGGCGAACATGCTCGCGCGGCTCAAGCGCTCGCGCGCCGTGCAGGAGCGCGTCGCGTACCTGGTGAAGAATCATCTGAAGCTGTGCATGGCGCCGCGGATGCGTCCGTCGACGCTCAAGCGGATGCTCGCGGAAGACGGCTTCGACGAATTGATGGACGTCGCGTTCATGGACGCGATGGCGTCGAGCTCGTACCTCGGTTTCTGGCATTTTTGCCGCCGCGCCATGACCACGATGACCCCGGCCGAGATTCGTCCGCCGCGTTTAATCGGCGGCGAGGACTTGAAGCAGTTGGGCTTCACGCCGGGGCCGCGCTTCAAGGAAATTCTCAAGGACGTCGAGGACCATCAGCTCGACGGCGCGCTCGAAACCCGCGAAGCCGCGCTCGAATACGTGCGCGCGCATTACGCTGCAAGCGCCGCATAGGTGCTCCGCGCCAACGCCATAACCAAGCGCTTCGGCCGTACGCTCGCGCTCGACGGCGTCGATTTCGAGGCGCGTCCCGGCGAGATTCACGCGCTGCTCGGTGAGAACGGCGCCGGCAAGACCACGCTGATGAACGTGCTGGCCGGCTCGCTCGCGCCCGACGCCGGCGAAGCGATCCTCGACGATGCGCCCCTGCAGGCGGGCTCGCCGCGCGCTGCGCTGGCTGCCGGAATCGCGGCGGTGCATCAGAGCCCGATGCTGTTCGAGCGGATGACGTGGGAGGAAAATCTCGCGCTCGGCGGCTTCGACCAGGCCGCGGAGCGACTCGATCTCGCGGCCGTCGCCGCGCGGGCGCGCGCGCTCGCCACAAAACTCGGATTCGAATTGCCGCCCGCGGGCACCACCGTCGAAAATCGCTCGGTCGCGGAGCGCGTCCGGCTCGAAGTATTGCGCGCGCTCAGCTTCAATCCGCGCGTGCTGATTCTCGACGAGCCAACCAGCGTGCTCGCACCGTCGGAGCTGAACGCCTTTCTCGATTTGCTGCGCAACCTGCGCGGTGAAGGCAGAATCGTCGTGCTGATCACGCACAAACTGGCCGAGGCGATCGCCGTCGCCGATCGAATCACCGTGCTCCGGCGCGGCCGCGTCGTCGCGCGCACCACTCCGGCCGAGACCAGCGAGGAGCAACTGGCCGAACTGATGATCGGCGAAATCGTCATTCAGCCTGACGCCGGCGCCGCGCGGCGGCAGCCTGGCGAGCCCGTGCTGCAAATCGAAAATCTCACGCTCGACGACTACCCGGGGCGCCGGACTCTTGACGGCATTTCGTTGCGCGTCGGCGCGGGCGAGATCGTTGGAATAGCCGGCGTCGACGGCAACGGGCAGACCGAGCTGGTCGAAGTGCTGGCCGGCGTGCGCCATCCGAGCAGCGGAAAAACAACCTCGGACGGCGCGATGGCGGTGATACCGCAAAATCGCGACCTCGACGGACTGATCCTCGACATGCGGCTGTGGGAAAACATGATTCTCGCTCGTCCGCTCCGGGAGCAGGCGACATCGCACGGATGGCTCAACTCCGCGCGCGCGATCGATCTGTGTCGCGAACTGATCGGGCGTTTTCGGATTCAAGCGCCCGGTCCCGAGACGCTCGCCGGCGCGTTGTCGGGCGGGAATCGCCAACGCCTCGAAGTGGCCCGTGCGGTCGCGTCGGAGCCGCGCGTAATCGTCGCGCACAATATCTGCCGCGGCCTCGATCTGGCGGCGACTGCCGAAGTGCATCGCACGATGCTCGACTTCGCGGCCGCCGGCGGCGCTGTGCTTCTGATCTCGAGCGACCTCGACGAGTTGCTCGCCATCTGCGGGCGGCTGCTGATCATCAGCCGCGGAAAAATTCGCGAGACGAATCCCGGCGAGCGCGATCCCGGGCGGCTGGGCTTGCTGATGGCCGGGGCGCGCGACTGATGCTGTCCTCGATTGCGAAACCGTTTGCCGCGCTGGCGCTCGCCGCCGCGCTCATCTCGATCGTCCTCGCCGCGCTCGGCGCGTCTCCCCTCGGCGTGTTCGCCGCGCTAGCGAAGGCGCGTTCGGCAGTTGGTACGCATGCGTCGATACGCTGGTGAAATCGACGCCGCTGATTTTCACCGGACTCGCCGTCTCGCTCGCGTTCTCGGGCGCGCTGTGGAATATCGGCGCCGACGGACAGCTCATGATTGGCGCGATCGCGGCCGGAGCGATCGGGCCGCATCTCGGCGATTTTCCGCATTTGATTGCGATCGTAATCATTCTCGCCGCGGGCGCGCTCGGCGGCGCCGCCTGGGGCGGCTTCGCCGGATGGCTCCGCGCACGGCGCGACGTCAACGAAGTCATCAGCACCATCATGCTCAACTTCGTCGCCATCCAGGCGCTCAGCTGGGTCGTGCACGGTCCGCTGATGGAGCCGTCGGGCGCCTATCCGACCAGCTCGCCCATCGCAGCCGCCGCCCAGCTCGAATTTTACTTCGCGCCGAGCCGCCTCAACCTCGGCATGCTGCTCGCTGTCGTGCTCGCCGGCGCGTGCTACCTGCTGATGTTCAATACCAGCGCCGGATTCGAGCTGCGCGCGATGGGCCGCAACCGCCGCGCCGCGACCTTCTTCGGCGTCCGCATCCCCGCGCTCACGGTCTGGGTGATGGCGCTGTCGGGCGCGCTCTCCGGACTCGGCGGCGCCGTGCAGGTCTCGGCGATTTCGCATCGGCTGTACGAGAAGCTCTCGCCCGGCTGGGGCTTCGAGGCGATCGCCGTCGCTTTGGTGGCGCGGCTGAATCCGCTCGCGGTCGTCCCCGCCGCGCTCCTGTTCGGCGCGCTCGACAACGGCTCGCAGGCGATGCAGCGCACGCAGGGAATCTCGCCGGAGCTGGTGCAGGTCATCCAGGGCCTCGTGATTTTGATCATCCTCGCGTTCGACACTCCCGCGTGGAGCAGACTCCGCGAACAGATTTTCGGCGCGTCCGATGACGAACAGCCCGCGGTGCCTGCCGTCGCGGAGATGCCCGATGCTTGAAGCGTTCCTCGTCTCCGTGATCACCATGGCGACGCCCATCCTGCTGGCCGCGTTGGGCGAACTGCTGGTCGAGGAAAGCGGCGTCGTCAATATCGGTATCGAAGGCGCGATGCTGTCGGGAGCTTTCGCCGCGCTGACGATCGCGTATTTCAGCGGCAGCACTGCGCTCGGCCTGGCGGGCGCAATCGTGGCGGGCGTCGCGATCAACGCGATCTTCGCCGTGCTGGTGGTGAATCTCGCCGTCAACCAGGTCGTCACCGGCACCGCGGTGAGTATCCTCGCGCTGGGATTGACGGGAGTTTTCTATCGCAAGCTGTTCGGCGTCACCGGCAAAGCATTCATGGTGGCGCCGATCGCGAAAATCCCGCTCGGGCCGCTGGCGCGAATCCCGCTGCTCGGTCCGGTGCTCTTCGATCACAACGCGCTCGTGTATTTCACTTTCATGCTGGTGCCCGCGCTGTGGTACCTGATCGCGCGCACGCGCTACGGCCTTCGGCTGCGCGCTTGCGGCGAGCGTCCCGAAGCGGCCGACGCGCTCGGACTCGGCGTAATCGCCACTCGATGGCAGGCGCTGCTCGTGTCGGGCGCGCTCACGGGCCTGGCCGGCGCGTTCCTGACGCTCGCGTACGCCAACACCTTCGTCGAGAACATCTCGGCCGGCCGCGGCTTCGTCGCGCTGTCGGTGGTGATTGTAGGCCGCTGGAATTCATGGGGCCTCGCCGCCGCCTCGATTCTTTTCGGCGCCGCGATGGCGTTGCAATTCGGATTGCAGGCGCTCGGCACCGTCGTCCCTTACCAGTTGTTCCTCGCGCTGCCATACGCGCTGACTCTCGTCGTGCTCGCAGGTTTCGGCGGACAAGCAGCGGCGCCGAGCGCGCTGGGCGAGCCGTATCGCCGCCAATAAGGAACGGCTCCACAAGATTGAGACGACGTTTTAATTCGACTTGACCTTGGCTCGCCTGGAATGACTATCTCCCCTCTTCCAGTCGGTCTAAATAGTTAATTCTACAAGCTTTTCGCCGACATTTCGGCTCTGTATCCACGCGGCAGTTTCGACGTCTTACTAGATAGAGGTACAGAGCAATGAAAACAAAAATCCTGACTGGACTAGCAGCTCTGTCGCTCTTGGTTGGCGTCGTCTCGACGCAGGGCTGCTATGACGGAGGTATGCTGGAGGCGGCTGGGGCGGTGGCGGATACTCAACTTACGCCGCCGGACCTTCCTACTACGGTCCGGCTTTCGTCGGCCATCCGTATGCCTACGGCTACGGCTATCGCGGATTTGGTCACGACGGATTTGATCGCAGCGGATTTGGTCATGATGGTCATGAATTCGCCGGCGGACACGGCGTATTCCACGGCGCTGGACACGTTGACGGTGGACACGCAGTGGCGCATTCGACACACGGAAGCGAATCGCACCATCGCGGCTGACCCAAACGGGCATCGAATTTCACTTACAATCGTGTAATGTGAAGTTCGATGCCTCGATCCCGACCTGAACTCTCACTTAAAGACACGTCATTTCCGATGGCGGACTGCGCGCAATGCGGCAAAGCGGTGCTGACCTACGTCGCGCTTGACGACGATGGCGCCGAACGCCGCATTTGCGTGCATTGCGACACGCCGATCGCCGAAAATCTCAAATGGGTTTCGCCCGGCGAGCTCGAGCAGTCAGGTTATTATTTCGGCCCGCCGCCCGCCGAGGGCAGAGAAGGGCGGATGCGGTTCCGGCTGCGGCAGTTGCAGCGTCAAGAAGAACTGAGCGCGCCGGTCTGGCGCAAAGCTTCATACACGACAATCGACACGGCGTTCGAGAGATTCAGGCTGCGCACGCCCGGCTCGAAGATTGGAATCCGATACGCGCGGTCAATTCGCTCGGCTACGAAATCCCGGCCAAGGCCTGACGTCTCGCTGCCGAAGAAAAGAAAATCGCCGCGCGCATAGCGCGCATCCAGGTACGACGTATCGGCGTGCGTCGAGAAAAATTTTGCCGACGCCGGCTCGCGATGTATCGCGCAAAACTGCTCCCATCCTTCGTACGTGCGCAAATCCACCAGCGGCCAGTAGTCCAGCCCGGCGCGCTTGAGATATCGATCGGCGAGCGAGAATCCGAGCGGACCCACCAGGTGCAGCCGCGCTTTGACCGCAGCCGCGAGCCGCGCAATCGATCCGGTATTCTGCGGAATCTCGGGCCGCACCAGCACGATGTGCAGATTCGGCTCAGCTAACTCCATCGCCGCTAGTTGCTCGCAGCCGCCGCCGCGCCCAGCGGATACCGATGACCCTTGAGATTGACGTAGAAGCGGCCGGCGTCGTCGGATTCGAAGCGATCGCTCAGATGGTAGTAAGCAGACCGTAGAAACCGCGCGCGAGCCTCGCCGCCTTTGACGCGTGCATACAGCACGTTGTTGGCGCCGACTTCCAGCGCGGCGGGATCGAGCGGCTCGCGAGTCTCGTCGTTCAGCACCATCATGAATCCGCCGAGCTCGTCGTCCTCGAGCGCCTTGACGACGTACGGAGTGTCCTCGACCGTGATCGACGCGCGCTCCTCGGCGACCTGCAGGTAGTAGCTGCCGTCGGGGTTGCGCTTGATACTCTGGCTGAACAGCAGCGCGATGCGCGGATTGTCGATGCGCTCGTCGTCGCTGTACCAATTGCCGTCGCGCCGAAACGAAATCTTTCCCGACTCGACGGTATAGAAACCCGCTCGCGGCATTTTAATTTTTCACTTCTCGCGGCTATCGAGCTTCTCGCGGCTATCGAGAATGATCGTCACCGGGCCGTCGTTGACGAGTTCGACCTCCATCATCGCGCCGAACTCACCCGTCTCGACTTTAACATCGCGCGCGCGGGCGAGCGAGAGAAAATGCTGGTAGAGGCGGCGCGCGTCATCGGGCGCAGCCGCTTTGGTGAACGACGGCCGCCGTCCCGAACTGGTATCGGCAAGTAATGTGAACTGCGACACGACGAGAAGCGCGCCTTCGACTTGCGCGATTGAGAGATTCATCTTGCCCGCATCGTCGGCGAATATGCGCATCCCGATGATGCGATCGACCAGATGCGCCGCGTCCACTTCGCTGTCGCCGCTCGCGACTCCCAGCAGCACGACCAATCCCCGCGCGATTTTCCCGACGCTGCGCCCGTCGATCCGCACCTCCGCGCGGCTGACCCGTTGAACAACTGCCCGCATTCCTGCGTCTATAATAAAAGAGCCGCAGCCCGCGCCATCCGCAGCGAGAAATTCCTCGTGTGGTCGTTGAGGGGCCTCGCGTACTATAATTCCAACCAACAATGATTCCTGTCTTGTTCCACCTGGGCCCGCTGACCGTCTATAGCTTCGGCCTGATGATGGCGCTCGGCTTCCTGGCGGCCGACTACGTTATCCGCCTCGAATGCGTTCGCCGCGGCTTCGACCCCGAATATTCGTCGTCGATCGTGATCGCGGCAGCCGTGATGGGCCTGATCGGCTCGCGCATCTACGCGATTCTCGACGACCTGCCGACCTACCTGGCCGATCCCAAGTCGATGATTTTCTCCGGCTCGGGCTTCGTGTTCTACGGCGGCATGATCGGCGGACTGCTCGGCGCCTACCTCGTTTCGCGCTGGTATCGAATCGGGTTCGCCGTGACCTTGGACATGTGTGGGATGGCGCTCGCGATCGGACAGGCAATCGGCAGAATGGGATGCCAGCTTGCCGGCGACGGCGACTGGGGCTTGCCTTCCACCCTGCCGTGGGCGATGGCCTATCCGCGCGCAATAGTCGGCTGGGGGCCCAGACACGGTGCTCAAACTCGACGATCACTACCGCCTCGTGTCGGGATACTTCGACGGCGTGCGAGTGCATCCCGCGCCGGTTTACGAAACCATTCTGTATCTCGGCGTGTTTGCAATACTGTGGTCGATGCGCAAGACGTCTCATCCGGCCGGTCGCCTGATGTGGTGGTACCTGCTGCTGGCGGGAGGCGCGCGCTTCCTGGTCGAGTTCGTGCGAATCAATCCGCGAGTCTTCTACGGTCTCAGTGAGGCGCAACTGATTGCGTTCGGCATGATGGTCATCGGCGGCGTCCTGCTGATTTTCACGCGGGAAAAAGATCATGCCGCGAGCGGTCACCAGCCCGGCGAAAAAGAATCGCGTCCTGCGATGAACGCGGCGCGGGCATGACTGCGATGCAAATCAGGGACAGAATCCTCTACCTCGTCGCCGCCATCGTCGTGGTGACAGGTCTCGCGCTGGTCGCGCTGAGCGGCCATCGCGGCGCGCGCATCGAGACCGCCTCGGGCATCGATTCGCAGTCCGGGTCGCAGTCCCAGGCGCCCGTCGCGGCCGGCAGCCAGGCGGCTGACTTCAAGCTCGAGACGCTCGACGGCACCACCATCTCGCTCGATTCGTTGCGCGGCAAAGTCGTGTTCCTCAACGTGTGGGCGACGTGGTGCGAACCCTGCCGCGAGGAAATGCCCTCGATGCAGACGTTGTACGACGACTTCAAGAACAACAAGGATTTCGTGATGCTCGCCGTCAGCCAGGACGTCAAGGGCCGCGCGGCAGTGGCGCCGTACGTCGCCAAGAACGGCTATCACTTCACAATATTACTCGACCCTGAGAACAAGATCGGAGAGACTTATGACGTGAGCGGCGTGCCCGAAACGTTTATTATCGACCGCAAGGGACAGATTGTCGCGCACCACATGGGCGCATTCGACTGGTCCCGTCCCGACGTCAAAGACGCTCTGCAACAACTGCTCGACTCAAAGCAAGGGTGAAACAGCCAACATTGGCATAACGACTCTGTATGCATCACAGTGCAGCATCTGCTTTAATGAACAACTCACAATCTCGGTTCCGACAGTAACGAATCCCAATGATTAAAAGACATCGATGGTCCATCACGCTCGCGGTTTCGCTGGTCGCCTGTTTCCTTGTCCTGCAGGAGGTCGCTGTTCGCCGCGCCCAGGCACTCTCGAACGACACCTACCAGGAGCTCGACACCTTCGCGAGCGTGCTCGCAATCGTGCAGAAAAATTACGTCGAGCCGGTCACCACCAAGAAATTGATCGACGGCGCGATCAGCGGGATGCTGGCCTCGCTCGATCCGCATAGCGCCTACCTGACGCCCGACCTGTATCGCGACCTCGAAGTCGAGACGCGCGGCAGCTTCGGCGGACTCGGAATCGAGATCACCATCAAGAACGGCGCGCTGACTGTAGTCGCGCCGATCGAAGACACGCCGGCATATCGCGCAGGCCTCAAGGCCGGCGACCAGATAATCAAGATTGACGACGACTTCACCAAGGACATGTCGCTGACCGACGCGGTCAAGCGGATGCGCGGGCCCAAGGGCAGCAAGATCAAGCTGACTCTCCATCGCAACGGCGTGCCCGAGCTGTTCACCGTGACGCTCGCGCGCGACGTCATCAAGATTCAGTCGGTTAAGTCGAAAATCCTGCCCGAAGGTTACGGCTACATCCGCGTAACCACTTTCCAGGAGAACACGGGCGACGGCGTCGAGAAGGCGATTGACGAGTTCGACGCGAAGGATCACGGCAAGATCAAGGGCATCGTGTTCGATCTGCGCGACAATCCGGGCGGCTTGCTCAACCAGGCGGTCAAGGTCTCCGACGACTTCCTCGACGGCGGGCTGATCGTTTACACGCAAGGCCGCGAGGAAAATCAGCAGCAGAAATATTTCTCGCACAAGAAAAAAGATTTCGTTGACTACCCGATGGTAGTGCTGGTCAACGGCGGCAGCGCCAGTGCGAGCGAAATCGTCGCGGGCGCCTTGCAGGATCAGAAGCGCGCCGTGATTCTCGGCACCCAGACCTTCGGCAAAGGCTCGGTCCAGACCATCCTGCCGCTCGACGATCATTCGGCGCTGCGTCTGACCACGGCGCGCTACTACACGCCGACCGGCCGCTCGATCCAGGCCGTGGGAATCACGCCTGACGTCGACGTCGAGCTGCCCAAGGAGACGCTCGCATCGATAACCCAGCAGGGCGGAGAGTTCGACGAGAACCCGGAAATCCACGAGCGCGATTTGCCGCATCATTTCGAGAACGGGCAGAAGAAGGACGACAAGAATCCTGCCGCCGGCAATAGCGAGTCGACCGCTCCGGAAACCGACAAGGCCCCGGGCGCGAAGAACGCCAAGGGCAAAGAGGAAAAGGATGTCCAGCTCGATCGCGCGATCGACATCCTGAAGCACTGGAACTCATTCAAGCTCCAGCTGGCCAAGGGCGAGACCTCGCCCGACGCCTCCGCCGCCGAGCCCGACAGCTCGAAGACCAAGGGCGACTAAGCAACGACGACCACGGTTCGCAACAGCGCCGGGCATCTCAACGATGTCCGGCGCTCTTTTTCTGTCTCCTCACGACGGCGACGCGTTTCCATCCGCCGCCGACAGCTTCCCCATGATCACCTGATGCTGTCCCTCCATCCGCCGCAGCACGTCGAGCATCACTTCGTCCTGCTGCTCGAGATGCGACATGATCGATTTCAGCTCGTCCTCCGCCTTGCAATTTACCTCGTAGTCCTGCTCCGCCATCAGCCGGTCCTTCGCCGCCTGCCGATTCTGCGACATCATGATGATCGGCGCCGCATACGCGGCCTGAAAACTCAGCGCCAGGTTGAGCAGGATGAACGGGTACGGATCCCAATGATAGAACCAGGCCGCAATGTTAAGGCTGATCCAAATCGCCAGCAGGATCGACTGCACGATGATGAACGCCCAACTGCCCATCACCGACGCCAGCCCGTCCGCGATTCGCTGGCCCCTCGTCAGCGCCTCGGCGTCAATCTGGTTGATATTGATGACGGGTTTGTGCCGATGCACGTGCCGGATGCGCTGTCGTTCCCATTTTTCGATGACGGGTGCGATTGCTTCGGCCATAGTTTCCTCCAGCGAGTCTCGCTCGCGAGCTGCGCCTTGATGGTAGCCTCAATTTCCTGATCGGTCAGCCATGGCCCAACGAAAACGAAGCTTCCTGATTACCGGCACCGGCGCGCGCGTCGGCAAGACCACCGTCGGCTGTGCGCTCGGATTCGCGATGCGGGCGCGCGGGCTGCGCGTCGGCGTCATGAAGCCCATCGACTCGCTCGAATCGCAGGATGTGGATGCATTGGCGCTCGCCGTTGGCTCGACGATTCCGCCGGAGTTGCTCTGTCCATATCGCCGGCGCTCGACCCTCGCACTCGCCGACACGGACCTCGCGCACATCGCGCGATGCTTCGACCAGATCGCTGCGCAAAATGACGTCGTCCTCGTCGAAAGCGCGGGCACAATCGAAACGCCCATCACGCCAGACGCCGACTTCGCCGATCTCGCCGCGATGCTCTCGCTCGAAGTCATCGTGGTCGCAGGAAATCGCCCCGGATGCGCCGCCGCCTTGACCCTCACTCAACAGCGCTGCGAGCGCAGCAAATTAAAAGTCGCCGGCTACATCCTCTGCGATTGCGATTCCGCCACGTCATCCGCAACCGACGACATCGAGACGTCACTGAAACAAATCGCCGCAGTTCCCTACCTCGGCCGAATGCGCCACCGCGAACCCCTCGCGCGCGCCATAGTCGAACAACTCATCTAGTCTGTCTCCTCTCCTGTCAGGGAGAGGATGAAGGTGAGGGTCCGAATACAGCGCCCTGCGCGATTCAAGATTCCGCCTCTGCTCCGGAACAACTCACTTGTCGCTTTCGAATGTCGACGGATAGCAAGTGATCTCCAGCTTCGCCTTATAGCTGCCGATGATCTCTATTCCACGAGGCGAAATCGTTGAACTCACGTTCACGGTGTCGAAGAACAGCGCGATGTCGACTGACACATCGCAGTCTGGCGGCAGAACCTGCTTCAACTCTGCCGCAGGGAATTGAACCGCCAAACGCTCCAGCTGGTTCTGTGCCGGCAGGGTCTCGTGCGCGTCGGAATCGAAGCGCCACATCGTTTCGGACCAAGGACCTCCGCGAGGTCCGGCATCGCTCTTACTATGAGACCCAGACGAGGGAACACGGCCGAGCCGTGACGACAATTCGTCCAAGCTCATCGACGGACTGATAACTAGAAGACAAACCGAAGCCTTCTTCATAACGCTAACCCTCCTCCGGATTCAGTGATGAACTTTTCAGCCTGCCCCATGCGCTTCAAGTCCGCCCGCATCGGTCCGCTTTACACCTCGCAATGCGTCCCCAGGGAGCGGTGAGTTCATCTAATGCAACATATAGGTGCCCGGCGACTTGTTCTGATAGGGTAGGGCGACCATGGGAGGCCAGCTCGATCTTTCGCTCCGCGGCCATCGCGCGGGCCTGATTACCGTTACGGACCTCGTGCGCAGGGTCCGCGACGCGCTCGACGCCACTCTCAGCGAGGGCTGGGTCGTCGGCCAAATCTCGAACGCGCGCCTCGCGCCCTCGAATCATCTCTATTTCACCCTCAAGGATTCCCGCAGCGCCATCAACGCCGTGATGTTCAAGACGGCGTTCAACCGGCTGCGCTTCAAAGTCGTCGACGGCATGGAAGTGATCGTTCGCGGCCGCGTGCAGGTTTACGAGCAGCGCGGCAGCTTGCAACTTTACGCCGAAGAAATGGAGCCGCGCGGCGTCGGCGCGTTGCAGGTCGCGTTCGATCAGTTGAAGCGCCGGCTCGAGGCCGAAGGCCTGTTCGACCGCGCACGCAAACGCCCGATGCCGTTTCTCCCGCGCCGCATCGGCATCGTAACGGCGCTTGGCGGCGCGGGACTGCGCGACATGCTGCGCATTTTGTTCGACCGCTTCCCGAGCGTGCACGTGATTTTCCGGCCCGCGAAGGTGCAGGGCGACGGCTCCGCCTACGAGATCGCCGAGGCGATCGCCGATCTCAATCGCGACGGCCGCGCCGAGGTGATGATCGTCGGCCGCGGCGGCGGCTCGCTCGAAGATTTGTGGGCCTTCAACGAAGAGCTCGTCGCGCGCGCAATTTTCCGCTCGGCCATCCCGGTAATTTCAGCCGTCGGCCACGAGGTGGACTACACGATTGCCGATTTCGTCGCCGATCTGCGCGCGCCCACTCCCACCGCCGCTGCGCAGATGGTCGTGCCCAGCCTCGACGAGTTGAAGGAGCGCGTCGAATTGCTCGACGCTGCCCTCGCGAGCGTGATGGCGCGCGACTTGTCGAGCCGGCGCGAGTCGGTGGACGACCTGGCCGAGCGCATCCGCCATCCGCGCAGCATCGTGGCCGAGGCGCGCGAGCGCGTCGCCGGCCTCGAGGCCGAACTGGCAGATGCGGCGTCGTCGCAAATCGCCGACCGGCGCCGCAGCGTCCGCGAATTGCGCCTGCGCCTGCGCAGCCCCGACGCCGCGGTGCGCGACCTGCGTTTGCGCACGGCAGCGCTGCGCAACAATCTTGTTCATGGCGCCGCGTTGGCCCTGGAAGCGGGCCGCCGCCAGCTCGCCGAGAAGGCCGGGCGGCTCGACGCGTTGTCGCCGCTGAAAGTTCTCGACCGCGGCTACGCCGTCGTCATCAACCAAAGCAATTCGCGCGCGGTGCTCGACGCCGCGACGGTCAAGTTCGACGACGAGCTCGATATCCGTCTCGCCAAAGGACGCCTCAGCGCGCGCGCCACCGGCCGCAGCCTTTAGAAGATGACGACGAAGACCAGGAAATTCGAGGACGAGCTCAAGGACCTTGAAGCGATCGTCAGTCAGATCGATTCAGGCGAGCTCACGCTCGAAGAATCTATTTCAGCCTTCGAGCGCGGCGTGATGCTGGTGAAGGCGCTCAATGGGAAACTCGACGAAGTCGAGCGCAAGGTCGAACTGCTAACGCGGAGCGCCGGCGGCGAACTGCGCACGGCGCCCTTTCAAGCATCGTCAGACGACGAACATCCCGCCGGCGCAAAGGACGACGACGAAACACCCTTCTAACAATGGTTCCGGCGCGAAGCCCAAGCCGCGGACGCGCCGCTCATCGGCGCCGCTCGCGCGTTTCAGGCTCGACGCCGAAATGGCGCGCCGCGGTCTTGCGGACAGCCGCGAAATCGCCCAGCGCCTGATAATGGCGGGTCGCGTGCGCGTCAATTCGCGTCCGGCCTACAAGGCCGATCTCAAGGTCGATTCCGAAACGCCCATCGCGCTGATGGCGGGTGCGCCGCAGTTTGCCTCGCGCGGAGCGTACAAGCTTATCGCCGCGCTCGAGCATTTCGGGCTCTCGATCGAAGGCAAGCTCGCGATGGACGTGGGCGCGTCGACCGGCGGCTTCACCGACGTGCTGCTGCGCCGCGGCGCCAAGGCCGTCATCGCGATGGATGTCGGCTACGGCCAGCTCGCGCTCAAGCTGCGCGAGGATACCCGCGTCACCGTGCTCGATCGCATGAATATCCGCCTCGCCTCGCCGAGCGACCTGCCGCACGTGCCCGAAATCGTGACCATCGACACCAGCTTCATCTCGCTGCGCCTCGTCATTCCCGCCGTGCTGGCTCTCGTCGCGCCGCGCGCCGAGATAGTCGCGCTGATCAAGCCGCAGTTCGAAGTCGGCAAGGGCAAAGTCGGCAAGGGCGGCGTCGTCAAGGACGAAAAGCTGCGGAAAGAAGCCGTCGCCGGAATCGTCGAGTTCGCCGAGAAGATCGGACTCGAGGTCGTCGGCACGCTCGAATCGCCGATTGAAGGCGCGGCTGGAAATCGCGAATATCTCGCGCTGATGAAATTCCCGGGCGACTCCGGCAGATGACGCGCGGATGGGCCGTCGGTTTGGATATGGGTGGCACCAATATCCGCTGCGCCGCCGTGTCCGTCACCGGCGAAGTTCTGCTGATTGAGCACGGCCCGTCGCTCGCGTCGCGCCAGGCGGCAGCCGTCGCTGAAAATATCGCCGCGCAGACCCTGCACCTGCTCGACACGGCGCGCCGCCGCGGACTTGGCTCGCCGCGCGCAATCGGAGTCGCCGTGCCCGGCCCGCTCGACGTGCACACCGGCACCGTCATGCAAGCGCCGCACGTCGCCGCATGGCGCGGATACCCGCTGCGCAGCAAGCTCGAAGCGCTCATCGGCCGCCAAGTCGTGCTCGACAACGACGCCAACGCGTGGGCGCTCGGCGAATACTGGCGCGGTGCGGCGCGCGGCCGTCGCGACGTGGTGCTGCTCACGCTCGGCACCGGAGTCGGCGGCGGATTGATTGTCGGCGGGCGGCTCGTCTATGGCCGCAGCGGCATGGCCGGCGAATTGGGACACGTCACCGTCAACCCCGACGGCCCGCCATGCGACTGCGGCTCGCACGGATGCCTCGAGTCGTACGCTTCGGCGTCGGGACTTCGCGGCTTGATCGAGCATCGTCTGGGGCTGACGCCGGGCGCGGACTTGCCCAAGCAGATCGTCGATTCTGAAAACAACTTCTCAGTGCGCGGATTGTCTGCCCAGGCGCGCCGAGGCGACAAAATGGCGCTCGAAGCGTTCGCGACCGCCGGCTATTACCTCGGCATCGCGATCGCTTCGTTCATCAATGCGTTCAATCCCGAGCTCGTCGTCCTCGGCGGAGGCGTGGCCGGTGCGTTGCCATACATGCGCAAGACGATGACGGCCCAGGTCCGTGCACGAGCCTTCACCGCGATGGCCTCGCAAGCGAAAATCGTGCGTGCCGCGCTCGGTCCCCGCGGCGGTGTCGTGGGCGCCGCCTACGCCGCCTTGCACCCTCCCACCCGTCGGTAGCGTATCTGGCCCGTCCTAGACCCTAGGCGGGATCTGATAGATACTGGTATGGGTCCCTATGCGCGCGCGACAGTTCAGCTCAATTTTCTGCCGGCTTGCACTCGCGGTGACGTTCGTCATTGCCGGATGCGGCATTGCGTTCGCGCAAACCGACTTCAACGAGAGCACGATTCCGCCTTCCGCGTCCCCTGCGCGGGCGGCGCGGCCAGCGACCGGCGCCGACACAGAGGACACCGATCAATCCACTGACGAATCGGCCAAGCCGGCCGTCAAGCCTCATCCTGCGAATGTCATCCCGTACACGGTACGCCCTGGCGATTCGATTGGCGCAATCGCGCAGATGTTCGGCGTCATGCCCGAAGATCTCGCCCGCTACAACCGGATGCACGTCGACGACGAATTGCAGGTCGACGAGGTGCTGAAAGTTCCGCATCCGTTCACCGGCGAAGTTAATAACCTCAAGTCCCAGGTCGAAACGTTGAGCGCGCAGCAGCAGGCGGCCGAGCAGAAAGCCGATACCGCCGAGGAGCAGCTGAAGTCGGCGCAGAACCAGGTGCAGGAACTGACCGGCGACAACCAAAGTTTGCAGACGAGCGTCAGTATCCTGCCGTGGTGGCGCGCGACCGCCATCAGCCTCGGCGTCTTTGCGGCGATAATGTTCGGCGTCGCGTTGCTGACGCTGTTCGAATGGTGGCGGATGCGCCGCAGATTCGTCGCGCTGGCCGCGATGACCGATGCGCTCAGCCGGCTCGACTACAAATATAAAGCGATGTTCGCGAAGGCCGAGTTGCGCTTGCAGCAACTCTACGGCCGGCGTCGCGGCGGTATCACCGAAGGACAGCCGCGGCCCAAGATGCCCGAGGAAATCGAAATCGAACGCCTCAACGAAGAGCTCAAGCAGATCCTCGAGCTTCACCTGCAGCGTATGGGTGCGCGACTGCCCGGTTCCCGCCGCAAGGGATGGCGCGAGATGTTCGGCGGCGGCGACGTCGGCTCGACCGTCGAAGCGCGTGAATATCGCAGGTAGGAGATTTCATCATGAAAAAATTTGCACTGATGGCTTTGCTCGCGACCGTGATGGTCGCGCCGTACGCAATGTCGTCTGCCAGCGGCACCCGTGTGTCCGATACGCCCGAGTGTTGCGTGAAGAAGCAGGGATGCTGTCCGAGCGCGTCGTGCTGCTCCGGCGGCCAGCACAGCATGGGCGCTCATTGCATGCTGCACGCGGCCGCGAACTGAACAACCGCTTGAGGTAAATTGTGAAACGTCTTGCGAATCTCGGATTGGGACTGGTCGTGGCGATTGGACTTACCGGCGTGGCGCTCGCGGCCAATGGCAGCCAGGCTTCCGTCACCGGCAATCTCGAAGACGCATACTGCTACGGCTCGATGGGCGCGAAGGGCCCGGGACACAAGACGTGCGCGATCAAGTGCGCATCGGCGGGAATTCCCGTGGTGCTGATCGAAAAAGGCACCGAGAAAACCTATGTCCTGCTGCCCGACAAGGATGCGTCGCCGCTGCCGCAAAGCGTGATTCAGCACATGGAAGACGAGGTCACGGTGACCGGCAAGGAATACAATCGGAACGGCACCGAATATATCGTCGTCGAGTCCGTGAAGTAGCCGCGAGCGGCGCGCAGTGCTGGACAAGCTCCTGCCCGGCGTATCGCAGCTGCAGAATTATCACCCTCTGATCGTTCATTTTCCTATCGCGTTTATCTACGGCGCCGCGCTGATGTATTTCCTCGCGTCGATTCTCGCCAGTGAAAATCTCAAATGGACGGCGCTGTGGATGCTGGCGTTCGGCGCACTGGGCGCGGCCGCCGCGGTTCTCAGCGGCTTCTACGCCGCCCCTGGCTTGATGGTCTCGGAATCAGTCCGCCACGAACTGCTGCGGCATCATAAACAACTGATGGTCACGGCGTCGGCGATCACCCTCGCACTGACGCTATGGGCAATCGCAACCCGCCCGATGCCGACCCGGGGCCGCTACGTCTTTCTCGCCGGCCTGATCGCAGTGCTGGGCCTCATAACGGCAGGCGCGGACTTCGGCGGCGAGATGGTCTTCAGCTACAACGCCGGCGGTTCCGCCTGCGCCCAGCCAATCGATTTCAGGAAACCTTAGCCGATCAGCGCGGCGAGCGATGCCCGCTGCCTCATTGCAGCACGGCATGACGCAACTAGTAGCTAACTTTCACTACATACAGTATAATCACGCCGGGGGAGGCGAGATTGGAACTTTCTGCACGCTGGCGAAACCTGCTTTCGCTCCTGATCGTGCTCGCGATGCTTGGCTTTGTGCCGCCGCTTGCGAGCACAGCATGCGCGCAGCCGCGGGCTGATAGATCGTCGCCTGCGGCGGAAAATGAAATCCGCGCGGCGACGATTCTTTTCTATGCCGCCCTCAACAGCGCCATCCATGGAGATCTCAGTCCGCTGAGCGCCGTATGGTCCCATCGTCCCGAAGTCACCAATCTGAACGGACTTGGCGGCCTGGCATTGGGCTGGACCGAGGTTCGCGCCGATTTTCGAAACATGGCCCGGCTCTATCCCGCCGGCCAGTTCGCGCCGCCGCAAAACTTCGTCATGGTCGTCGTCGTCGGTGATATCGGTTATTCAGTCTGCAGGGAGACCGGCGAACTGCGCTCGTCCGACGGTCCGATGGTCCGCTTCGATCGACGCGCGACCAACATCTTCGAGCGCGAAGACGGCAAATGGAAAATGATCCACCACCACGCCGACGCCACCACCGCCCTATCGCAATAAGCATCGCTGCAAAAAAAGACCTTCGCAGCTTCACCGTCCATTCACTAACCGTTTTCGAAACGTGCGATCGCGTTTCAAATGCCACTCGCGGCTCATCGCCGCTTCGCGCGATTCATGGCGCTCGGCATAGAGCAGGAACCACACTCGCCCCCGCGTCGAGCGCGCGCCCGTGCCGGCGTTGTGCCGCGCGAGGCGCCGGTCGAGATCGTTGGTCCATCCGACGTAGGTTCGATAGCCGTCGGTCCCGCAGCTGCCGAGAACGTAAACGAAGCATTCGATCTGCGGTTTCCGTTTCGTCGCAGCGCGACCGTTCGCCAGCGGCCTCGAATTTCGACTATGTTCGATCTGACTTCGAGACATCGGGAGAATTCTATGGGAACCGCCAACGGCCGCAAATCGATCTTCATCACCGGCGCCGCATCCGGCATGGGCCGCGAGACAGCGCGCCTGTTCCGCGAGAAAGGATGGTTCATCGGCGCCTACGACGTTAACGCCGACGGACTGCGCGCGCTCGAAAAGGAACTAGGCGCCGACAACTGCGTCGTGCGACGTCTCGACGTGACCGACAAGGCCGACTACGAAAAGGCGCTCGCGGAATTCGGCGCTGCCACCGGCGGCAAGATGGACATCCTCTATAACAACGCCGGCATCGGCGTCGGCGGCTTCTTCGACGAACAGCCGTTCGAGGACATCCTGCGCGTCGTGCGCGTGAACTTTATCGGCGTGCTCAACGGCATCCATTCGGCAATCGGCCTGCTCAAGGCGACGCCGGGATCGCTATGCTTCACCACCTCATCCTCGTCGGCCACCTACGGGATGCCGGGAATCGCCGTCTACTCCGCCACCAAGCACGCGGTGAAGGGTCTGACCGAGGCGCTCTCGATCGAGTTCCGCCGCTACGGCGTGCGCGCCGCCGACACGCTGCCCGGTCTGATCGACACCGCCATACTCCCGCCTGGAGCCGCGGAGCGCGCGCCGAAAGAAGGAATGTTCCGTCTCATTCCCGCGATGGAAGTCGCGAAGATCGTCTGGGAGGCCTACCACTCGGACAAGCTGCACTGGTACGTCCCCGAAGAGATCGGCGAGCTCGACAAAGCTGCCGGCAACAATCCGGAGCAGGTCCGCGAGCAGATCGTTCAGATGATGTCGTTCGCCGAGACGCTAAACGCAACCGAAAAGAAGTAGCGGACTCATCTTAAACGGAGGTCCCCATGGCCAGCGGACACATTTTGAAGGAAGTCAAAGACGGCGTCGCAACCGTCACGCTTAATCGTCCGGAGAAACTGAACGCATTCTCGGGCACGATGGCGGCGGAGCTGTACGCGTCGTTCGCCGAGTACGACAAGGATGACGACGTGCGCGTAATTGTCGTCACGGGCGCGGGACGCGCGTTCAGCGCAGGCGCGGATTTGTCGGGTGGTGGCAACACCTTCGATGCCGACGCGCGCACCGAGCGGCGCGAGCGGCCGGCGCCTGCCATTCGTCCGTGGAACGTGCGCAAGCCGATCATCGCGGCAATCAATGGGCCTGCGGTCGGGATGGGAATCACGTTGCCGATGCAATGGGACATCCGCGTCGCCGCCGAGAGCGCGCGAATCGGATTCGTGTTCGTGCGGCGCGGCGTCGTGCCCGAGGCGCTCAGCCTGTGGACCGTCCCGCGAATGATCGGCGTGGCCAAGGCCAACGAACTGCTGATGACCGGCCGGATTATCACGGCGCGCGAGGCGCTCGAATTCGGCATCGTCAGCCACGTGTGGCCCGACGCGGAGTTCATGCCGAAAGTGCGCGAAATGGCGCTCGACATCGCGCAGAACACGGCGCCCGTCTCGGTCGCCATCACCAAGCGCTTGATTTACAGCCTGCTTGCCGAGCCCGAGACCGAGAAAGCGCAGGCCGCCGACACGCGCGCGTTCGTGTGGGCCGGCAAGCAACCCGACGCCTACGAGGGCGTCAGCGCGTTCGTCGAGAAGCGCAAGCCCAAGTGGAAGATGAAGCCGTCGAAGGACATTCCCGAATTCATCCCGACGATCAAGTGAGCGGGCCGCCAGCAGAAGCGGGAGTCGCCGGCGCCGCGATGCCGAAGCGCGCGGCGCTGCGGCGCCAGTCCGCCCTACTCGCGGTGCTCGCGATCGTCGGCGCAGTGGTCGAGTATCCGCTCGCGCTTACACTCAAGTCGCTCGACTTGCCCGAGCTCGGCCGCTCGCTGCCATTCCTCGGCGTCACGGTCGTGCTCGCCGCGCTGATACCGCTGGCGCTGCGCCTCAACGGCCAGCTCGGCTTACCCGGCGCGCCGTTGTTGGCGGCGAAGATCGAGGGTGAGAAATTACATTTCTCGATTCGAAGCCTGCTGCGAGTCTCGTTCGGCTACGCGTTACTGGCGGCGATTGCAGGTGCGACCGTGCTGGCGATGCTGATCGTGCCGCTGCTGCTTATTTCTCGCGGTGCCGGCGGCGGCCTCAAGCTCCCGAAGATGCCGATGCTGGACGTGGCGCCGGGCCGTCTCGCATTCGTCGGCGCGTTGGTCGCGATCGCGGCGGCGATCAGTGAGGAAATTCAGTTTCGATTGGTGCTGTATGCGATCCTCGGATGGATCGCGCGGCTCGTCTCGCGCGACTCGCGCGGCCATCCGGGACGCGGCGCGCTTTGGATCGTGACGTTTGCGCAGGGCTACGCGTTCGGACTGATTCACCTGGCGCCGTTGGCCGGATCGTTGTTCCACAGCACGACGCGGTTTTTGATCGGCGGACTGGTGATGCCGCAGACGTGGGAGGGCGTTGTGTTCGGGCGTTTGTATTTGCGGCGCGGGCTTGAAGCGTCGATCATCGCGCACGGCTCGATGGACGTCGCGCTGTTCGCGTTGGCAGCAGTGGGCGTCATGCACTCTCATCCCGGCGCGGGCTGAGCGCGCGCGCCCAAAGGAGAAATCGAAAATGCCGGAAATGGGAATCTACGAAGCGATGCGCACGCTGCGCGCGGTGCGGCGACTGCGGCCCGATCCTATCCCCGATGAGGTCCTTCAGCGCGTGCTCGAAGCGGCAACCTGGGCGCCGACCGGCGGCAACGTCCAGCCGTGGCGGATAGTCGTCGTCAAGGATCGCGCGCTGAAAGTGCCGCTGGGCAAGCTCTACAATGAGCGCTGGATCGCGTACACGAAGCAGCGCGCGATTCCCGCCAGCGCTCCGGCGGACGTTCGCGCGCGGGCCGAACGCACTGTGGCGGCGGGCGACTATCTCGGCGCGCATTTCGGCGAGACGCCGGTCGTCGCCGTGTTCTGCTTCAATCCGAAAAACATGGCGATCACGGACGCCAAGCAGGAGCGAGTTTCGGTGGTCGGCGGCGGATCGGTTTACCCCGCAGTCGAGAACCTGTTGCTCGCGTGCCGTGCCGAAGGACTCGGCTGCGTGCTGACCACGCTGCTCTGCGAATGCGAGCCCGAAGTGCGCAAGCTGCTGGCCATTCCCGATCCATGGTACACCGCCGCCGCAATTCCGATCGGCTATCCGGTCGGCCGCGGACACGGTCCGCTGATTCGCCGCCCGGTCGCGCAGCTCGCCTACCTGGACACGTGGGGCAAGCAGATCGCAGGAGGCTGATTTTAACTATTCAGGGGAGGCGACTGCCGGATCTATTTTCATACCGTTGGTGCGCTTGACACGAATGCGCGCGCTAAGCTCGTATGACGCGCAAGATTAACAAGCCTGCCGATCGCAGGCGGTCGAGGTCAGGAAGAGCCATGAAATTGAAATCGATCGTATTCGCAATGCTGGCCTGTCTTTTGGTAGCCGGATGCAGTCACGGACTCAGCGGAACCTATCTGCCGAAGGGCGGCGGCGTGGGCAACGGCCTCGTCATGGATAAGCTCGAATTTGTGTCGGGCGACTCGGTCGATATCACGATCATGTCGCAGACGGTGCGCGTCAACTACAAAATCGACGGCAAGCAGGTGCTCCTCAGCGTCAACGGACAGCAGCAGGTCTTCACCCTCGACGACGACGGATGCCTCGACGGCGGCGCCATGTTCGGCAAATTCTGCAAGAGCTGATTCGCTCTAAAGATCGAGACGCAGGCGCATCGCGTCGCCAGCCTTGCGCATCACGCGATATCTACTTCTCTGACTGGGCGGCCGGAGCGAAGGCAATGAAGCCACGGTACGTTGCTGCGCTTGCCTTGATAGGCTGGTCTTCTTGGACTCCGTCTGTCACGAAAACGGTCCCGAAGGACTACCCAAATTGTGCAGTCACTTTAGTAGCGCAAAATTCGTCTCAAAGTGCGGATACCGAGGCCGCTAAAGCGGAGGCTGAGTCCATGGAGGACGTGCGGCAACGGCATTTGCCCGAGATGCTCAAAATTCCGCACGTTGTGAATATGGGAATTGAGTTAAAGGACTCAGAGATCATCTTCAACGTTCAAGTTGACAAAGAAGAAAACGTGCCGCAAGTAGAGCGAATGGTACCCTCTGAAATCGAAGGTTACGACGTAGATGTTGAAGCAGTGCCAACAGGCTACACTGCCTCCCTCCCAAGTTACCACTCGGGTTTCAAGCCAGCTTCTCCAGCTGATGGACAGTAAGAGGCGCCCTTGTTCGCGCGGGTCAGGAGCCCGTGGGCGAATTGCCGCCGTGGAACCGCCCGAACGAGCGCGCGGCCATCACACCCATAAGCAGAACGCCCACACCAACGGCGATGACGTGATCGGCGGCGTGCAGATCGAAGTTTCCCACACGAGCGATGAGAACGTAGGCGACGACGAAGTTCGCAAATCCCCAAAGCACGTTCACGGTCGAGGATGAAAGACCTTTGCCCGGCGGCTTGGCGAACGGGCTCTGAAAGGGCCGTCCCATCATGCCGCTGACAAAATGCGGAACGGCATTCGCGAGAAAAGCGCCGCCGAACAGGTAGGCTATGTCATGAAGCCAATCCACGGTCAGGCGCTCCTTTCCAAAAGATCGACGATCTCCCGTTCGGGTCGGTCTAGGAGTCGCCTTCGCCGAGACGCTTGATGAGGGCGACCGCAGACATGAGCGTCTGTTGTTCGGCAGGATCGAGCTTGGCGATAGCGGCTAGCAGCCATTTTTGCTTCGCGGCGCTACGCTTCCGCCTCGCCTCGACGCCCTCGGCAGTCAGTGCGAACAGGACCTGCCGACCGTCCGTCGGATGAGGGTGACGCTTGACCAGGCCCTCGCGCTCCAGCTCAGCAAGCGTGGCGCCCATGGACTGCGGCTTCACCGACTCTGCCCGCGCGAGGTCCGCCGTCGTCATCGGACCCGCCTTCTTCAGCCGTGACAGCGCCACGGTCTGTGACCAGGTCAGCCCGTCTGGATTCGATTCCGTGCGCAAGCGCCGCAAAACCTGACCAATCGCTAGCGAAAGCTCGGTGACGGCCGTTTCCAGGGATATGGACGTGCCGGAAGGAGCGCTCATGAGCGAAGCATAGATATAAACAGGAAACCTTGCAAGTCATCCTGATGATATCTCAACGCGCCCTTCAGCCACGACGGTTAGGATCGCTTCGGCCTATGTGCTTCGCATCGAGAACACTGCTTGCGCCGCCACGCGCCCGATGGTTGATCGCATGCCAGCGAAAACGGAAGCAGCGATTCGTAATGTGTATTGGTTGCGGGGGCCCGAAAAACGCAAACAGTCCACCTTTATCTCGTGACGATTTTTGTCTGAAAGTCGTTGAAAAATAGAAATATTCGACGCTAAAACGGCTATCGGAAACTGGTTTCTGTGAAGACCAAAAATGACCGCGAGCCTGGCCGTCAATGAGATCCAAATTCGTCCCCACACGCCCCGCGATGACCTAACGCGGACGCAGGCTTGAACCGCCGAGACGTTCATCTGAACCGCGAGGTTTAGCGATTGACGCGGGCGGCGACAATTCCTGGTTTGCCGCTAAAATTAGATTGATGCCCAGGAAGACAATCCGCCAGCAATTTACTCATCGCGGTTTCGAAATAGCGATGCGCAAAGGGCGCAGGCTGAAGCCTTAGCCAAGGAAGGCTGGTGCGACGACAAATCAACAGCTAGGTGGCGGAGATCATCGCGCGTCATATCTGCATGCAAGCGACCGATTCCATCACGTTAAGAATAGATGCGGGCGTTCCTGTTAGATTCGCTTGACACATCTGGGTGTCAGGCGGCAGGCTCGATAAACGAAATCGAATCCCGGCGCCCAGCCGGCAAGATCAAATGATATCCCGGGTTCATAGGAGCGGCACGACAGCCACGCGCGCGATCGCGATTTTCGGCGCGGCGCTGTTGCTCGTCTCGCAGACGATCGGTGCTGCACATTTTCATGATGGCGTGGCTTCGCACGATGGGGTTGCGTTTGCGCAGCTCACGGTCGATGAGGCGCTCTGCCCGCTCTGTCAGTTCGCTTTGCATTCGCCGGGCTCGATCTCATCGCCGGCAACGGTCGCGCGCGGACCGGTAATTTTCCAAACGTTGTTGCTCCCCGCATCGTTCCGGCCCCGATCACCTGTCTTCTCGGCCGCGCGCATGCGCGCTCCCCCCGGATCGCTCTAAGCCGTCTTTTCTACAAATTCGATTCTTTACGTGCGCGTAACTAATGTCGCGTGCCGCCACTCGCGTCTGGAAAGCGCGGAGGCGGAAAACCGAACTGATGGGAGCCTTGAGATGCAGAGGAATTCATTGGTGCGGATCTCAACTGCGACGATCCTGATTCAACTGGGTTTTCCCATGCCAACAACGAGCGCCCTTCGCCGCTACCAGCAGCAGTGACGCTTCTTAAAGGTGATGTTTCGTCACGATCGGCGTCTCTAACCGTGTCTCAGGATCGACAAATGGCTTGGGTAACCCTTATGACGGTCATCATCGGCTCGACGGTCTTGGCGGTCGCGGTGGCCGCCATCTTATTCTACTCGTGTGCGGGCGAAAAATTTCTAAGGCAAATATCTGTGGCTGATGGTGCAGCCGTTCACTGCGAATGCGATCCCAATCCACAGCCTGGCTGTTCACCTTGAGGGGATTTATCCCGCCAAAAATAACCAGGATGAATTTCAAAACGCAGACTTACGTGAACTAGTCCAACTACCAAGCGATAATTCGTGCCAACTTAATGCTTTCGCACTTTCAAGCGGTTGTACTGGGAACGCTCCAGGGACTCTCGGAACTATTCCCCATTTCGAGCTTGGGTCACAGTGTGATTCTGCCGGGTCTTCTGGGCTGGCCGATTGATCAGAATGCGGATTACTTTCTCACGTTTGTTGTGGCAACTCACTTCGCAACGGCAGTGACACTGTTCGTCGCGTATCGGGATGATTGGGCTCGCATCATATCCGGATTGCTGAAGTGCATTTGGGCACAGGAGTTCAGGCCCATGAATCCTGATGCTAAATTAGGATTGCTATTGATCATAGGCACTGTCCCCGCCGGTGCCGCGGGATTCATTTTCCAAAGACAGGTCCAGAAGCTCTTCATCTCGGCGACACTTGCCGCGATTTTTCTGACGATGAATGGCGGGTTGCTCTATCTGGCTGAGCGCTTGAGGAGAAACGCCAAGAAGAGCAATGACCTCGATGGCGTAGATCAGAGGATCGTCGCTCAGCTGTCGTGGTGGCAGTCTGCGAAGGTCGGAGTCGCGCAGATTCTCGCCCTGTTACCGGGATTTTCCAGAACCGGATCGACGATCGCGGGTGGTCTGTTGGTCGGACTATCTCACGAGGAGGCGCTCAGGTTCTCGTTTCTTTTAGCCACGCCGATAATTGGAGCGGCGGCGCTGCTGAAGCTGCCCGAGCTCTTCCGTCCAGGCAGTCGCGCCGCGCTAGATAATGCTTTGCTCGGTGCAATCTGTGCCGGCGTGACAGCCTGGGTTTCGATCAAGATCCTCACCAGATATTTCCAGACCAAGACCCTAACTCCTTTCGCGATCTATTGTGCCGCTGTTGGGTTGCTGAGTTTGATCGCGCTTCGTTAGGTCTCGCACACTGCGCGGCTCGCGTTTGAACCACAACCTCAAACTATCCATGAAAAGACGAAACTTCTTGAAGTAGTTAACGATGAATACAGATCTAGTGACAGACAAAACCGACGAGCGCAGTCCCACCTCAGATAGGTTCGATCGCGTTTTCTGGAAACGCTTTTGGCGATTGATCCGCCCGTATTGGACATCGGAAAGACGGCGGTCGGCCTTCGTGCTGGTTTCGGCAATGACGGTGCTGAATCTCGGCACGGTCGGGATGCAAGCGGTTTTCAGCTACGTGTCGCGCGACGTGATGAACGCGCTGCAAGCGAAAGACGCCGCACGGTTTCATCATCTCCTGGTGCTATTCGCGCTTTGGATCGTGGTGTTCGTGCCCATCGCTGCCTTTTATCCATACTTAAGCGGGCTCCTCAGCATCGACTGGCGCGACTGGATGACAGAAAAATTTGTCAAAGGCATGCTGCAGGGCAACGCGCTTTACTACATCATGCGCGATCGTACGGTCGACAATCCCGACCAGCGGATCAGCGAAGACGTCAATAGCTTCACGAGCGGTGCGCTTACCTACTCGATGACCGTGCTGCAGGCGATCGTAACTGCAATCGCGTTTTTTGGAATCTTGTGGGAGATCTCGCGTTGGCTCGCCGTAAGCTTGATCGGCTATTCGCTGGTCGGCAGCTGGCTGGCCATCGTCATCGGACGCCGTCTGATAGTTATCAACTTCAATCAGCAACGGTTCGAAGCGGACTATCGGTTCGGATTGGTCCACGCGCGCGACAATGCCGAAGCGATCGCGCTCTACGACGGCGCGCGCGATGAAGCTCATCAGCTAGGGCGGCGCTTTGCGAGGGTGGTCAACAATTACAAGCTGCTCATTTTGTGGCAGCGTCATCTGACGCTCTTTACAGCCGCCTACGACAACGCGGCCAACCTCGTCCCATATTTCGTTTTGGCCGGCGCCTACTTTTCCGGACGTTTTGCGCTGGGCGAATTTACCCAAGCGGCGTATGCGTTTTCGATTCTGCAGAGTTCGATGGCGCTGGTTGTCGATCAATTCCAGGCACTTACCGACTACGCATCGGTGGTTAATCGTCTGTCGGTTTTCGAGGAGTCCTGTGAAAAGGCAGCCAGCAAGCAAAGCGATGGCGAGCAGCAAATCGAGGTAGCGGAAGATGACTCACAGATTGCGCTTAAGAACATCACCCTGGCGACGCCGGATCGCGCGCGCGTTTTGCAGCAGGATGTTTCACTTGCGGTCGCCCGTAGAGACTCTCTGCTGATCACCGGTCCGACCGGTGCGGGCAAGACCTCGCTCATGAGGGCTGTCGCGGGCCTATGGAGAGCCGGTAGCGGGGGAATCTTGCGGCCGTCGCCGAATCATATCCTGTTCATGCCACAAAAGCCTTATTTGATCCTGGGTTCGATTCGCCAACAGATTCAATATCCAAGGGCCGACGCGGTCAGCGACGAAACTCTCATGGAAGTGCTGCGCGAAGTCGACCTTGCCTATCTCCCCGGCCGGTTCGGCGGTCTCGACGCCGAGCTCAACTGGGCCGACTTGCTGTCGGGGGGCGAGCAGCAGCGTCTGGCCTTCGCGCGGCTCCTGCTCAGTCGACCGCGCTTTGCAATTCTCGACGAGGCAACCAGCGCTCTCGATATTGCTTCTGAAGAGCGCTTGTACTCGCGGCTTGCGAGCCTGCCCATCGCCTTTATCAGCATCGGGCACCGGCCAAGCCTGCGCAAATTCCATAACCGGGTGATCGAGCTGTCCCTTGGCTCCGAGTCGCCGATCGAGATCGTCGGATGCGCCACTAACGAGTCCTCATCCTGATGCAATCGGGAAAAGAATCCTGGTGAGAGAGAACCATGCTTCCGGCTTGATCGCGCCCTCCTCGCCTCCAGAGTCAGCTGGGCGGTTGCTTATCCGGTGCCGCATCTCCGTCAAGCAAGCGCTGCAAATGGCTGGAGGGAGATTCGTGCGCGGCGTGGCCGTCGTGCCCGGTATTCAAAGCGCAGGCCGGCGTGACGTGAGTCTGCGGCGGCTTGAACTCTGTGGGCAACAAACGCTCGCGGGCTGCCCACTGATCGAAATTGCCGGGAGCGCTCGCCAGCAGGCGAAATCGCATACAGACAGTGTTGCAGCCACAACCGGAATCGCAATTTCCGTGGAGCTCGCCGGGTGACTTGACGATCAGATCAAGTGGCCGCGTCTTACCGGGAAAGATGTCCACCGCGTCTTTCATTCCAGAAATCCAAAAGCTGTGGATCACGTCGGCGGAGGCGAGTTCAAGCCGCACATTCGTAGCAGTGGGAAGGTACAGTACATCGCTGGTCTTGATGCCGAGCGACGGGTAATCGAATTCCCACCACCACTGATGCGCGACCGCCTTGACCGTGAGCGCAGGCCGGCTGTCGCCATCGACGATTCGAGCGACAGAGATCACTCCGGCGCAGATGCACGCCAGACCGACGAGGGCTGCCACGAATGGCAAGGACGATTTCATGCGCGCGCCGCCTGAAAGATAAGCGCTATGATGGCGCCGTCGGCGGCCGCAACCGGCTCGTGATCTACAGCCTTCTCGACGTCGCTCGCGACGCGGTCCGGCTCGGCCTTCTCGCCCATGTACTGCAGCAATGCTTTGCCGTTCGCATCGACCAGGAAGAACTCGAGAACATGATCGACGGTGCCGTCCGCTTCGTGCTTTCGAATCAGATCGAAATGCGCCATCACATCGTCGATCTGTTTTGGCGTTCCCGTAAGAAACAGCCAGCCATTAACGTCGGCGCCTTGTGCCTTCGCGTATGCGTTCAGCTGTGTAGGTTGATCGTGTTCGGGATCAACCGTGATCGACACGATGCGCGCTTCCGTTCCAAGCTTGGGCCCGAGTCGATTGGCAATCTGCTTCATCCGGCTCGTGAGGACGAGGCACGGTCCCGGACAGGTGGTGTAGATGAAATCGAACAGCACGGGTTTGCCCTTCAGCGAGGCCAGGGAAACGTTGTGGCCGTTCTGATCGACCAGCGTGATATCGGGCAAGCAGTCGGAGGCGTCGCGCACCTCGAATCCTCCACGCTCGCCGATGTCTGGTGCCTCTTGAGCCTGCTGGCGGCAACCAGTCAGCGTCACCGCGCCAACGAGCGTGATCAGCAGCGTCAGAAATAAGCTTTTCCTGATTGACGAAACGGTTCGAGTAGAATTCATGGTACTTCTTTTTTTAATTCTCGCCGGCATAATTTCTTCGGAGCGCCTCGCGTATCTGTTCGACCGGCGAGCCCTGCTCCGACAGTTGCTCCGCCATCAACGCCTCTCCGACGCAGATTTCGCACACCGAGGCGTGGGTGCCTCGATAACAATCGAGCAGATTCTGATGGCCGTAGGTCTTGTCGCATCCGCAATAGCAATGGAGTTGAGCGAGCAGCGCGGGATTCTTCTCCGCGACCTGGTACGCCTGCTTTACCGGACCGACGTACTGGTTAGGATCGAGCGTCAAGCGCCCCTGCGATCCGCTAGTGGCAACCGTTCCTGCAGTCGCCCGGCCCGCGCAGCAGCAATGGCCCCCAATGCACATCGCGCCGCGCGCACCGCCATTGTCCGCGATTGAGGCGCCGAACGCTGACCAGAGAAATGCCACTACCAGAACGGCCGCGGCCGAGGAGCCTAAAATAATTGCTCGCTTCATTCCGGCACTCTCAACTATGGCTCAGAGTTTTCTTAACGTCGTCGACGATGTCCTGCGCCTTGACGATCTGACCGTTGTATTCTCGCACCAGCCGCCCATCCGGTCCAATCAGCATCATATTGACCAGGTGGCCGACCGAACCGTCCGGCTCGATTTCCCGGCTCAGCTTGAATCCGGCCAGCGCCTGATCGATGTCGCCGGGACCTCCGGTCAGGAAATACCATCCCTTCTCATCCGCCCCTTGCTGACGGGAGTAGTCGAGCAATTGCTTGGGCCCGTCATGCTCGGGATCGACGGTGATCGAAACGAGCGTCACCTTCGATCCGAGATCGCTGCCGAGCCGCAGCGCGACGTTCGCAAATTTTGCCGTTTCCATCAGGCACGGTCCCGGGCATGACGTGTAGATGAAATCCACCACCAGTGGTTTGCCCTTGAGTGATGAGAGCTCAACCGTATTGCCATTCTGATCGACCAGCTTGGTGTCGGTGAGGACACTAGCGGGGCCATTCACGGTTGAGCCGCTGTGGCATCCAGCCGCTGTAAATAAGCTCGAAGCTACGGCCAGCACGATGCCGAGAGATCTAAGATTGAAACTAATATTACTCATATCTGTCTCCGTCAAAAGCTGTAACTCAAGATCGTTTTGATCGCGCAAGGCGCCACCAATACTCGCGGCTTCATGGCGTCAGCGACCACGTCAGGACCGGGAGGGGGACCTTCCGATCGAGTGCTTCGGCGTTCTCATACATGGTGCGATCGTCCTCAGCGAGGGTCTCTCTTGCTTGATTCGAGTTGGCCACGCATTGAGACACATCGCGCTTGAAATACAGTGACTGGATTTCCAGCGGAGAGAGCGCGCCGAGAGGCATCACGACGTTGCTGGTTACAGCGTCGTCGCTCATCGCCGCTTCTTCGATGCACTTATCCTCGTTTTGATCGAGGCGCTGCTCAGCCTGTTCGAGGTTACTCTTTGCCGCGACCGAGTTGTCCGGAGTTTGCGTTGCACAGCCGACGAGAAGAATCGCGATAATGGCGAAGACTCTCATCTTCAATGTCCCTGGCCCGCGTCGTGGGACGCCGCTCGTTCAGACAATAACGGCAGGACGGCCTTGCTCAGGCTTTGCTCAGTCAGAGGAGTTTCGTCGGGGGTCAGCTTAGCGCGAACAATACCCTGCTCGTCGACGATGTAAGTGATGGGGAGTTCGGTAGGATCGTTGAAGCCGTTGGATTCGCAATCGCGCAACATCGCTGCCGGGTAAGCGAAGGACTCCATCGTCTTGGCAACATCCGACCGTTCGTGCAGCCGATTAGCCGCCAGACCGATCATCTCGAGTCCCTTGTCGTGATAGCGTCGATAGAACGCGTCGAGCGTCGGCATTTCCGCCTGGCACGGAGGGCACCAAGTGGCCCAGAAGTTGACTACGACCACCTTTCCGCGTTGTGCGGCGAGATCAAAGGATTGGCCGTTCAACTCCTGGACCACAAGTGCCGGCGCCGCCTGGCCGATTTCTGCTCCGCCGAAAGCCTCGCACGCACTCGTAGCCGCAAACGAGATTGTCAGAAGAACGAGCGCCGCGAGTGCATTGCCGCATCTCGATCACCTTCAGAAGCTATAGCTGACGATCGTTTTGATCGCGTAAGGCGCCGACAACTGGTAGCCGTTCATGTTGCGAAATATCGGCAGCTCGACATCTGAGTACCACCTAATCGACTTGTACGCCGTCTCAAGACCAGGAGCGACTTGTATTCTGAAGTAACCACTATCGTGGGGATCTGAATTTGTCCCGCGGTCGTGGTTCCGGTCGCTGACCAGAAACGTCAGGAACGGCGCAAATTCCGTGAGATAACTGACCTTACCGAAATCGTAGTACGTCCCATAGCCTCCGTCGAACTCGTGGCCGGGCTTGTAATGGTCCTGATACGCGAACGGCTGATCCCACATGCCTTGCGCATAGTAGCCAAAGGGGCGATCTTCCAATTTCAGTATCGGAAGAGTGCCCATGTGGTAAGCGCCTATCAGCAGGTCGGTGCTGCCCGTTCCGATCTGAGTGTCACGATCCCACGGCGGGTAGTGCCAGTTGCCCGACGGAACCTTGAAACCGGCCAAGACACCGGTCGACATATCCTCCTGCAAGCCCGTCCACATGCCCAATATGCGGATGTCGCCTATCGAGTTCGAGTCGTACGACTTCACGTCATCGTTGTCGCCATTGTAGGCGCCTCGATAATTCCTCTCCCAGTAGGGCACTTCCAGCATCACGCCCCAGCTCCGATTGAACATGTATTGCCCGCCGACGGTAACAAAGTTGGTCGCCAACTTCTTGTCGTTGTTGTACTGCCCCGAGGCTGGCCCCGTTGCGTGCCAGTTTATGTACTGGTTCATGAAGTCGTACTCGATCCACGCCATCGCACCAGCGCCCATAGGAAGCAGTGAGGGCGTCGCGACTTCGAACACCCCACATCCGCATGCGCACGCCCGAACCATGCCAGGCGTTAGCCCCACAAATAGAACGGCGGCGACCAACAAGCGTCGAGCCGCGTTGGACAAAAGCACAAACTCAGAAATCCGTCTCATCTAACCTTCCCCCGGCGAACACCTAGTGGCGCGCCGTTACCTGAACGAAAAGCCTCGCGCCCTGATGCTCGTAACATCGGGCGCTCAAATCGGATTGCTTGTCGAACGAAGCTTTTAGACTGAGTGCTTAGGGGGAGGAGTATCGGGAGCGACCTTAAAATCGATCGATTGCACCGATTTTGTCACGGTGGTCGAGCCCAGGTCGAAAAGAGCGAACTCTGGTAGAACTGTCGCTGGACGGGCAAGCAACATGTTCTGAGACCTGATCGAACATTTGAAGCGGCTGGCAAATGTTAACGGTCAGTTCTGGATGGCTCGGTCCGGAGACAATCACGAACCCAGCAGTCGAGGGAGCGCTTCCCAAGAACAACACGATCGCTAAGATTAAACTCAACGCCCGTAGGTCAGCCTTTGAAAACAAGCCCCGCATACTGCAGTGCACCCTTAGAACAGTCCCCGCTCGCGTTCAAGATCGGCCGGGTTGATGTTGACGGTGTGGCCAGTCGTCTGGAACGGCAGTTTCACCGGCACACACGACACGAACCCGGACTCCATTGATTCCAACTTGTATCGAGTGCCGCAATATCTGCAGACGAGATACCCGTGTGAACTGGCGTAACCCTCGCCATACATGGAGCAGCGTCGGCACGCGTCGAAAGCTCCCTTAATCTTTCCAGTGGAGTCACGAGCTAGAAGAAACCGAATCTGGTCGCCCGCCCGATCCTTGTATGAGAAGAAATGAACATCACCGGGCTGTAGGCTATCGGTTTCAATGCTTACGATCGGATTTGCGCTGACGGTGATGAATTGAGGACCCGTCGCCATCGCGACCAATGAGACTGCGACTGTCATGAAAGCAGCGGCAATCAACAGTCCAGTACGCCCTCGAAATCTGGTGATCGCGGAAGCCGTTTTTAAGGACCGCGGAATCTTCATAGCGAACGTCCTACCGTGTGTCTCAGTTAGACTCGAGCCGCGCGACCGCTTAAGGTGCCGAGTTCGCGGCGGGCGTAATGCCTTCCGATAGATGCTTCGCAAGATACTTCTTGGGAGTTTTCACGAAAGCGTCGCGCTCCATGTCGTCGCAAAAGTAGTAATCCTTCCCATCGAACGTGGCGGCTGGCGTATCGGACTTTACCGTAAGATGCATTCCGCAATACGCGCACATCGTCTTCTTTCCAACGTCACTGGCTGGCGCTTGCGAAAGAACGCTTGCGATCTCAGGCGAAGCCGCGCGAGCGGAACCTGAGAAGTAGAAAAAGCCACTCAGAACCACCGACATCGTCGCGATTAAGACGATGGCCTTGTTTCTATGCAGTGCACTGCTCTTTCGTATCTCGGCTGATGTGAAATTCATCTTTTATCTCCCGTCGCAATGAGCCGACTGACGCGACAATTCACCTGAAACGAAAAGCCTTGCGCCGCGCCATCCGCGGCGTCGGGCGCGCAAATCGTAATCAGGTTGTCGAACGGAACTATCTAGACGGGTAGCTTTGGCGGCGGCGTGTCGGGAGCGAAGCGAAAATCGACCGGTCGCCCAGCCATCTTGACAACGGTCAAGCCCAGGTCGCGCAGAACGAACTCGGGCTGTACCGTCGCAGGTCGGGCAAGCAAGGTGTTCGACGCACGGTCGAACATTTGAAGCGGCTGGCAGATGTTGACGGTCAATTCAGGATGACTCGGTCCGGAGATAACGACGAACCCTGCCGTCGAAGGGAAGCTGGCCAACAACATGACGATGGCCAGGATTAAACTCAGATCTCGAAGATCCGACTTTGAAAACATGCGTCCCATTTCTTCTACAGATCTCTTAGAACAGTCCTCGCTCATGTTCAAGATCGACGGGCTTGATGTCGACGGTGTGCCCGGTCATCCGAAATGGCAATTTCACGGGCACGCATGATCCGCGCCCGGATTCCATCGCATCCAACTTGTACCGATTGCCGCAATATCCGCAGACGAGGTCCCCGTGTGAACTGTCATAGCCCTTCCGATACATCGAGCGCCGTCGAATTCCTTGCCTGGCACATAGAGGTCGCTGTGCAGAAACGGATATTCGTACTGAACCTGCGCGTACCAGTTGATGGGCCGCTCCCACAAGGTGAGGTTGAAGTTGCCAATCCGGTTCGGAAGCGACCCTGTGTGTGGCGAATTGTTGATTTTGGCAGAACCGGAAGCCGGAGTGCAGACTTGCTAACGGTCCCCACTCTCCCAAGGACAGCAAATGATCCCCACGACTCCGCTACCGCTCGCCGGTAAGACCGCTCGTCACCAAATGCACCTTTGCCGGCGTCAGTTTTATGGAACTGCTACTTGGGGCATACTCCCGTCGTGTTCGGTTGCGTCGAGTAGAGGCATTGTGCGCCAGCTATAGTTGAGTTTTGGAGATTGTAGTTGACGTTCCATTGGAACGGATTATCAGGATTCATTGCGTTGAATGGCGACGGCATCGGCCGCTCATCGCGATCATCGGCAACGAAGCACTTATCCTTCTCGTTGGGACCGCACGCGGCAGGAAAGGTTATCTGGAAGGCCGGACAACCCGGTGCCGGGCAGTCTACAAACTGGGGAGGGCAGCCGGCTGGATTCGTACAGTTAAGAGGGAAAGGCTGAATCGACCAATCGCAAACGGTCTGACCCAAGGGATTCGTTTGTTTGCAAATGCTCGCATAGGGGCCACTCGGATTGCACTGACACCGTTCGGCGCTCTGACTCCAGGTACACATAGTAGCTGGTTGGCAATAACGCTTACCCAGTGAAACGGGAGGTTTCGTGTTCGCGGCCGTTGCATTTAAGCTATAGTTACCAGCGATCTGGGAGAAATTGGTGCTAAGTGTCAGGATGCCCGAGCTAGGAGTATACTTAGCCGTCCATGCGCCACTCATGACATCTTTGACTGGGGCTGGAGTGAAGTTAAACGGCAGGGTTAAACCTTCGTAGCCGAAGACTACATTGGTTGCGGCGAAGTCTTTGTTGTCCTTTGTCGGTATATTCTTACCCACGAACACCTGGTAGGTCTGCTGCGTGTCCTGCTTCGAGAAGAGAAAGAAAAGATCGTAGACGCTCCCGCCAGTAAAAACATTGAAACTTTGGAAAGGTGGGACCGCGTTCGCCTGGCTCTTCCTCGAGACCGTCGTGTTGAGGTAGTAGGCGCCGTGATTGACGGTCAGAGCGCTGCGCTGGAAATTGTTCTGCCCCATCATCCGCTTCAATTGGATATCGGGATCTGTTTTTTCTCCCGGCGTGAGTAGTTGTCGATAGAGCTGTACGCCGGGGCATCCGAAGTTGGGAGGTGACGCCGTACAGACGCTGCCCCAGTTGTCGTCGTTTGGACAAAAACTGGGAGCTCCACTCTCAGGAGGCGGCGGAGCCAGCTTTGCGCATTCAGGATAGATCACCGTACTTACATATTCGTAGGGGCTGGTTTTCGCGGTAGCGGGCAAGCACTTTGGAGCATAAGTACTGGCATTTGTCGGATAATCCGAAGCGCATTCCCAGGCTTCGGTCGGAGCCTTGAAGAAATCCGCCTTGTTGACCGAGATTGTGTCGTACTGGGTGCTCATACTTGGGGTTGGTGTCGCTGTTGGTACGGGAGGACCCACCGGGCTGGTCAAGCCGGTCAGCGTGCCGTCATCGTCGTTCAACACCGTCTCTCGATCGATGTCGGTAAAGCCTTGGAAGTATGCTGGATTCCAAGTGCAGTATTCTTTTTTCGTCGCGTCCTCGTCGGTTTTGAAGCTCAAGGGGCCCTTTAGGAAGCTTGGGTCGGTGACAAAATGGCGGATGTCGACGCCGTTGAAGTACAGATTGAGCGAATGAAACGCGGGCGCGTAGTAAAAGCCGTTGGGCTGTTTCCATCCAATCCCTGCGTTGGGCTCAAAGCAGCGAGCGCCACCAGCGATCGGCATGTCCTTCGCGTCGAGCGGCCGGTAAGCGCGCAGGCCATTGACCCCGCCACTAATGAAACCCGCAAACTGACAGGGATTGCCGGCGACGCTGCTAGGCTCACACTTGCCGCCCTTGGTATCCAGCACCGCGCCTTTGGCAGTTCCGTCGGCGGTCAACCAGGTAGGGTGAATGTCGAGATAGGCGTTGGAGTCCTGAAAAATGGGACCGTCGTAAACGCTGAAGAGCCGCTGAAAGCCTGCGAAGGCGCCTACCTGAAAGTTCACGCCATCTTTCTGCGATAGACAGAATGCATTGTTAGAATTTCCGTTGAAGGGATCGAGGGCGCAGGTCAATCCAGTGATTTTACTGTTCTCGCCTGTTCCAATCGTGGCCTTAAATGGATTGAAAGGTCCGGCGTTGGACGCGTAGGGATTCGCGGCGAGAGCGCTGTTATTTGGATTCTGCCATTGAGAACTCCCGATGAGCGCAGATTGCCGCACCAACCCCCAATAACCGGGAAATACAGAAGCAGCGTCGTAACCGCCACTGGTTACGAAATTGACTCCGGCGTTCTGCGGATCGCTGATGATGCTGTCAACTGCCAACGACCACAGCGATCTCATCCAGACGGCGGCGAAGTTGCCCTCCGCCCAGTTGAACGAGGTCGTAAACCCGTTGAGCACGACCACGTCGCAATTGGCTTGATTCGCCGATGCGCAGATGGGGACGGTTGAGCAGTCGGGGTTGGTGTTGCCATTGTCAGCCGCCGGACAGCGCGTCGGCAGACGCAGGCCGGTGACCTGAGGCCAGTAAGCAGTGCCGGAGGGCGGCGGAGCCTGGGGTGAGGGCACCATCAGAAGCGTAGAGTTTGGAGCTTTCAGGAAACTCGGATCAATCTGGTTGACGCCGTTGCAAGCGGCTAGAGCGCCGACCTCGACAAAGCCTTCCATTGCCGTGCTACAGGAGTTGCCGACGAAGTTTTGCAGCGGGCTGATGCCGGCCCGTCCTATGCCGACTTGCTCGCCGGCGTATCCGTACCATTTCTCGGTCTGCGAAGGGCCGCTAATCGCTCCCGGCACCAGCCAGTAGCAGGCGCCGCACTCGCCGGCGCCGGCCGCCATGTTGTACTGGAAGTCATTCATGCCGTTCATGATCCAGAACACTGACGGATTTTGTGAGTCCGAGTAATAAGGAAGGGTGCTATATCCGCTGACACAAAATTGAGGAGTCTCTTTTGTACAGCAATTTGGAGGGTTGCCCGTACAGGTTGGCGCAGTAGCCGTCAGGATACCTGGAACCATGCGCGGATTCTGCGGATTGGCGTCGGCCGCCGTTAAGCCATTGGCCACTGCGCCGCGCGCGAAAGCGCCGAGATTGGCGTACAGCTGATTGCCGGTCTCGGTGCCGTCCTCGAGATAATAGCCGTGACCGATCGACTCGAAGCCTACATTGCGCGCCAGCCGGACGCCCTGGGTAGCATGAATCGTTATCCAGCGCGTCATTGAATCCCATATCGAAGAGTCCTTGACGAAGGTGATCGGCTGGGTCGCGCCTATCCCTGGCACCTGGCGGTCCATGTGGAAGTGCACCGGGTAGTGCATGATGCTGCCGCCCTGGCCGAGTTGATAGAACTCGACGCCCTGCACCTGGTAAAGCAGGAAGCCCTGACGCACGATAGTGTGGCCGCCGAAATAGTTGTCGGGATTTCCCGGATCGACTGTGAACTCCGAGCCCGGCGTATCGCCGTCGGAAACAACCCGGATGTTGCGCGACAGCAACCCCACCGAGGCGCGCAGATCGCCCGAGGTAGGGAAGTTCGGCCCAAGACGCGATATGCCGGGGAAGGTCGCGTTGGACAGGTCGAATAGTTGCCCATTGTGCGGATACTGGACCGCGGTGAGGAGTGGAATCGTCGTAACCCCGCCGCTGGTAGTGGGCGTACCATTGATATTCAGGTGCTCCGAATGCCCAGGCAGATAGTCGGTGGTGGTCAGTACGATATCGTCGCCGTTTTGCCAATCCACTGCGCCAGCAACCTGCAGGCTCGTATCGCCGGGCAGCGCATTCTTATTCAAGCGAACCCAGCTGGTCCCGGTGCACGAGGAACTATTTTCCATGCATCCGGTCGCGGACGTGCTGCCATAGGTTGCGCCTTTCGCGCCGAACATTTGTAGCGTGCCGTTGTAAGACACCGCCAGCACCTTGTGCCCAAAATAGGCGGTGGGGTTGTTCGTCTGATCCGCCGGGTCCAGTGCGTCATAGTCGTAGAAGCAGTCGCTAACGCCACCTGGCAGCGCAGACGGCTTGCACGTAGCTGGATTCATCGAGCGCGTATTGGTTCCCAGGGGAGGGCTCGGGATGCCGCAGTTGGCGGACGCACAGGTAACCCCGGGATCGCCCGGCGCACCCCACAGATGAATTGTCACCAGGCCGCCGTTGGTTCCGATCGGGGTTTCAGAGCCCGCGATTAAAGCGCCGCCGCTCTCGACGACGATGTTCTCCGCGTAGAAGTCGATCTGCGCGTCATCGAAGGTCAAGATGCCTTTACTGCCACCTGAAGTAAAAATGTTGACGTTGTGGAAGTAGTAGGTGAGAGAGGGGACGCTGGCGGAGCCCTTTACCTCGCACGGACCGGTGACCTGGAGATCGGTGGTGGCGCCGGCAGACATCTCGTTGGGCATCAACGGCATGTCCGCCGTGTCGTTACAGGTCACCACCGTAGCCATTGCGGGGCTGGCGAAAAGTACGAACAGCATCGATAAGATCAAGCCGGAAAGTGAAAGCTTATTGGAGCATTCGATTCGAGACTTTATCGACATTGGCGATCTCTCCCCAGATCGTAGTGCCCGCGAGGTTTGCGTTGTTGAGAATGAACTAATATAACGCGGCAGAATATATCAAGCGTTCAGTCGACGACAGAAACAAAAAATGAACGATGCTGCGATGAAGATTGCACGCGACTGCGGGACCATACTCCCACTGATTCTTGCTCTGCTAGTGGGATCGTTGGTGCTTAGCGGATGCGGTGGTGGATCGAGTTCAAACTCGCAAGAGCATCGACGGCCGACGCCGACCGCCACGCCCACGCCTCCGCCCCCGGGCATCGTCGGCTTTCTAGTTGGCGGTTCACCGTCGGTTGGCAGTCCAATCAGCGGGGCCGTGATTACCTTGTATCAGGCGAGCGCGAGCGGCTATGGCACGGGAGCGCTCCAGCTCGCGCAGGTAGATTCACAATCCGACGGCAGCTTCAGCGTCTCGTCGTTCACGTGCCAGACTACGGGCTATTCGCAACAGATTTACCTGGTCGCGACCGGCGGCACGATTAGCGGTCAAAGCAACGCCAACCCAGCTATCGCGCTGGGCGCGGGCATCGGCACGTGCACCAACTTTGCTCACTCAGTGGTCATCAATGAAGCGACCACAATTGCGACAGTCTGGGCGCTGGATCAGTTCATGGATCCGACCGGGCAAAACGTCGGGACGTCGGCGACCAACCAGACCGGGCTCAACAACTCCGCAACCGCGATGAGCTCGGACAGCTTCGTCGACCTGAGCACCGGGCTTGCACCAACGTCGTTTCCGGACGGGCTTACCTCGCCCACCGCCACACTATATTCATTGGCCAACATATTGTCCGCATGTGTAAATTCGTCCGGCGAAAGCTCCGCCGGCTGTCAAAATCTGTTCAGCGCGGCGACTCCGCCTGGTGGCGTCGCGCCTACAACCACAGTGCAGGCGGCGCTGGACATCGCGCGCAATCCAGTCAACAACGTCAGCGCCCTGTTCGCGTTGATACCAGCCAGCCCGCCTTTCTCGCCGGGTCTGACTTCGGCGCCGGCAAGTTGGGTACTGGCGCTCAATTACGCGCCTGCAAGCGCCGATTTCAAATCGCCGTACCAAATCGCTTTAGATGCAGCCGGCAACGTTTGGGTAGTGAACGCCAGTGGCGACAGCGTCACCGAATTGATCGGCGCAAGTGGCTACACGACGGCACTGGAATTCGCACCCTCCGGCGCCGATCTGAGCTTCCCGGACTGGCTCGCCTTTGACGCGGCGGGCAACTTATGGGTGGCGAATCTGAACAGCAACAGTATTAGTGAACTGACAGCCACGAGCAATTACTCGACTGGCTTTAATTTCGCGCCGGCGGGTGCGGTCCTAAGCAATCCTCTCTCGATCGTTTTCGATGCCGCCGACAACCTTTGGGTGGCGAACTTTGGCGGCGACAGCGTCAGTGAATTGCTGGCCGGATGCTCCAGCGCGACTTGCACCGGGACAAATTTTAACAACTCGAACACCGGCAGCCCCGGCGCCCTATTCAGCAGTCCCAGCTCAATCATTGCCGACGTGGCCGGCAATCTGTGGATTACGAACTTCGCCGGCAATAGTGTCACCGAATTGCTGACAGGATGCTCCAGCACAGCTTGCACCGGCGCCAATTTCAATAGCAGCAACACCGGCAGTCCTGGCGCATCGTTTGCCGCGCCGCTCGAGGTTGAGGTCGACGGTGCTGGCAATATCTGGGCGGTAAATTCCAACGGCAACAGCTTGAGCGAACTACCCGCAGGCTGCACTCTCGCCAGCTGTACCGCCGGAAATTTCAACAACTCAAATACCGGTAGCCCTGGTGCAATTTTCAGCGGTCCCAACTCGCTTGCAATCGACTCCAGCGCGAACATCTGGGTCGAAAATCTATCCGGCAACAGCGTGAGTGAGCTGACCGCGTCGAGTAGCTACGCGACCGGCTTCAACTTCGGACCCTGGCCAATAGCTTATGCGCAGTTCTCAATCGCGGCCGATGCGTCGGGCAACCTCTGGATAGCGAATAACTACGACGACAGTGTAAGCGAGGTGGTGGGTGTCGCAACTCCTATACTCACTCCTTCGCTAGCCTGCCTTCAGCTTGGCCGTAACGTGTGCCTGCCGTAGCCCTCTCGCAGTTTCATGCGAAGGGCGGTGTGAAGACGACTTAGTCGGCGGGCAGGTTCCAGATTAGGAATGCGCGCTGGCGCTCGGCGATAGGGTGATACTGGTTGGCGGCATTACCACCCGTTCTCACAATGGTTGGCTCTTCGACACGAGCAGCCGTCAGCATCGCGATCCATCGAGGGCGCTGGTTGTATCCAGGTAAAATCTGATCCTGGGTAACAGGTGGCTCAACGTGTGGTAGCAGGAAGAACCGTTCGCTGATGTAGGTTACCGGGTGCGCCGCTTAACCAGCCGTAGATTTCGTATGTCGAGCTCGCTGGTGAGGATCATCTGCACCAGGCTCCCTCCTGATTTGCTGGACCTTCTTCTCGACGAGTATCGAAGAATTCATTGCCGGCGTGCGCCATCGTGCGGAGACGGAGAAGTGACCGCCTGGGACGGGCGGCTAAGCACTCATTTTTGAGTCGAGCTCTTACCCTTTCCCGACAGTGAGACGGTCTGTTGAAACATCGGCCACGGCGAGGTAGCCAATTGCGCCCGCGCCGATACCACCGCAAGAATCAGAGCGGTCGCTCCCACGCAGGCAGTCAAGAAATTCTTTTTCAACCGCCTGGTTCCTCTCTCATGTTCCCGGTATTCACAGGAGGCCGTCAACCCGGAAAGCGTGACCCGAACCGCCCAACCTTATGGCTCGAGGCAAAAGACTGGTCCCGGAGCACAGCCCCACCCGCTGAGTTCGTCCCACCAGATGGCTGTTTCTGTCGAGCTTCCAAAAATTTCAGTAGAAGTTTCTGAACTCCAGTCATCACAGGTATCCGTGAGATTTCCTCTCAGGTTCGGAGCTGTCGAGCCGGTGGACGGGTTCTGATCAAAGACTGTGGAATAGGTGCCGTCCGCGTGTTGCCAGATGCCGCTGCTGATGGCGCCCATTGCCAGCGAGGGAGCGTCGGCGATTTTGATCCCATCGGGACGCACGAACGGCTTCGACCCCACGGTCATGTCGAAGCGTGAAGCTGCGGACGCTGTAGAAGTCGATAGCAGCGCCATAAAGGTGTCGGCATTTGCGAGCCCTGCGCTGGATGCTTCTGTTTGGCAGATCTTATCGGCCATCGCGATACCAGTGGATGGATCGAGATCTGTTTTCGATACGAAAGCGACTCGGCCGGAAACCGGTGTGTATGTCAGCTGCTCCGCATGAGACGTATCGAAGCAATAAAGATGCAATTGTTCGTTGTCATTGCAGCCAAAGGCTTCGTTGTCGTCGCTCCACTGGGCCGGGCCGCCGTCGAAGTGGCCGCTCTCGCCAAATTCTCCGCCGGAAATCGAGGTCCAGTCGTTGCAGGTTCCGTAAGGGCTTAAGGTCCCGGCGTTGGTCGAGCCGGTCCACACATCTGAGTTCTCCGCTTCGCGTATGTCGTTGCCGGATTCATCCAGGTCGATGGGGTTCAGGATCTTGCCGGATGTGAGATCTGACGCCTGATCTGCAATCGGTGCTCCATCGACCCGAACAAACGCGCGCGCACTTCCGAGCCTGCTAACTGCATCCACTGTCGAGGTCGAAAGCCACGCCTTGTAGGTTCCGGTGGGAAGCCCTGCATTGTTGGCCAACATCTGGCACGCCGAATCTGCGCCACTTATGCCCGTGCCGTCGATACTGCCGTCATAAACTTGAGAAGTCACGAATACCACGTTAACCCCTGGCGAGGGCGTGGCAGTTGGTGTCGCGGTGGATGTTATCGTCGGAGTCGCAGTAGGCGTTGCCGTTGCCGTGGCAGACGCCGTTGCGGTTTCGGATGCTGTCGCCGTCGGAGTCGCAGTCCCCGTCGGCGTGGCAACCGCCGCGATTCCGATCCCTATCAGCTTCACCTTCTGTGGTTTCCTGACGCCCGCTTCGGTGAACCTCAACAGCCCATGTTTGAATTCGCCCTTCTTGAGCGGCACGAATGCCACCGAGACGCTGCAAGTGCCGCCCAATGCTGCGATCACGCCCTTGCATTCGTTGTCTTCGATCGCGAAGCCTGCGCTGATACCCACCGCCGGCGCAGCCAACTCGACGCTGCCGTTATTCGTCAGTGTGACTGTTTGCAGCGCGCTCATTAATCCCGCCGGCACTTTGCCGAACGTCAGTTTCTTCGGAGATAGTGCGACCGGCCGCTTACTGATCGACGAAATCACAGATTGTGCCGAGGCGAGGCGGGCCGCCGCAGACAAAATTACGCAAACACCCGCAACTGCTCCGATTCCCCATCTGGCGAGACGGGCAAAGGCGAACTTGAACACAACCCATTGTTAACACACTTCGAGGGAATAAGACGAAAAGAAAATACCTACGCTATGTGCCGTTGATGCGCAGGCGCTTTGATGATGGGGAACCGAACCATAGCGTCTTGAACCGAGACGAGTGTGAGGCAGATCATCATTCTTATGTCTTGTTGGGGACGTGATGGAAATTGCCATGAAAGGTGACTATCGCGGCATCGGTGCCGTTGACCTGAATCAATTCCTTTCCGCTCATTGCGATCAGGTTGTCGCTCTTCATCGCGATGTTTTCATCAGCGTAGATATCTTCCCGCGCATAGAACGGAAAAACCCAAAGCAGGTCGTAGTCCTACTCGACCAAAGCGTGATTTCGCAGTCGGCTGGTACGGAGTCTCACATCGACCGCCGTGACATGATTGTCGAAGGCAACAACGGTCAAATTGCTGTTGCCCAACTCGAATTCGGTGAGCACCAGATCTCCGCCACCTTCAGGACGGTGCCTGTAGCACAGCTGGTAGGTGATAGGTTCATCGCGCAGCTGCTTGCCCGTCCAATTCAACGGAGTGAGTGAATCGCGGCCGTCAATCGTTCCTTCCCAGCATCCGTAGAAAGAAGCAGGCAAATCGTAGTCGAACGAGTCCAGCATGTTCGGCTTCAGAGCGTCCGCGTCGGGATTGGGAGCTGTCGTGCTGCAGCCTGTATAGATGAGCACCGCGAGAACACCGGCGAAGAGGCTGAATGACCGCGTCAATGGTTCTTGCTGCGCCGCGCCTTGGACTTGCCTGCCTCAACAACCCGGCACATTGGTGCAGTTATCGGGCTGGTTGTTTCGCACGGGGCTGTCCTTGAAGCTCACAACGCCGCTGAAGACGTAGATGCCGCCACCGTCGGTGCTGGCAGTGTTGTCACTGACACGGCTTCCTTCCAGCGTCAGGGTCCCGTCGTCGGTGATGACGATCCCTCCGCCCAGCCCGCCGATCGGGCCGCTGGCGATGTTCTGAGAGACCCGACTGCGATCCAGGCGCACCGAACCACCGAATACGGCCAACCCACCGCCCTTTTGGCCGGTGGTGGTTGAGACAGCTTGATTTTCATCTATGGGACTATTTATCAGGGTTAGCCTGCCCCTATCATTGGCGACCCCGCCGCCGTCGACGCCTGAGACGTTTTGAGCGATTGGACTGTTGGTTAATTCCGCGCTGGCGTCGAAGCCATTGTTTAGACCGCCGCCAGTGAGTGATGCCGAGTTACCGCGAATCTGGGTAGATGTAACCGAGACGGTGCCGCCGAGATTGTTAATGCCGCCCCCGATATCGGCCGTATTGCCAGCGATCAAACTGTTCTTCACGGTCATGGTCGGATTGTTGCGCACCGATGCCATGCGGTTGTTATCGAGCCCGCCGCCACCGGCTAGAGAGCCCTCTGTCGTGTGGTTGTCGACAATGCTGCAGTGGTTCACTTCAAGTTGACCTTGATTCTCGATGCCGCCTCCACCGCCGGCGGTCCCCACTATTTGGTTGCCACTTATTATAGAGTGACTCAGGTACGCTATGCCGAAGTTGCGAAGGCCGGCCCCTGCCGCAACCGGGGGAGTCGGTGGAGGTGGAGGGGGCGGAGGTGGAGGCGGAGGCGGAGGTATCGTGGCTTCGTTGTCAATTACCTTGCAACGAATCAGCGTGAGCGTTCCATCGACGTCGTTGGCGATGCCCCCAGAAGCCTCTTGCCCTACGTTTTGGCTGACGGTCACGTCGATAAGCTTCAGGGTGCCGTGATTCAGTATCCCGCCGGCAGCCAGACCTTTACCATTCGTGATGGTCACGCCGCTGATGGTTACGTCGTAATCGGTATCAACCTCCAGCACCAAGTCCTGCTGGTTTCCATCGACGATCGTCGTGAGCGCGCCCGAACCCTGCAGGGTTAGTCGCTTGGCCGCAGTGGGTGGGAGGATGCGCGGAGTCTCGGTGTAGGTCCCCGGAGCAATCTTGATGGTGTCACCTGTCTGGGCGGCGTCAATAGCGGCCTGGATGGTTGAGTATGGACAGCCATTGGCGCAGACGCGCAACTTGCCAGCCAAGGCGGTCGACGGGCGAATCCCTACGACAGCGATTGCCGCAACTAGAAGCATGACGAAGCGCATCCGCATTTCCCAAACCCCCTGGCGCACCAATCAGGTCACAGAACGAACAGCAATGAATCGGCTCAATAGACTCATCATTCGGGATCACGAGTCAAATGCCGCCGGTTCTGTCCGGAGCCGCGAACAAGGTGATCCAGGTGGTTTGGCTACCGCTTAGCGCGCACCGAGCGTTACGATCTGCGGCATCCGCGAACGCACTTCTTGCGCCGCCCCGGTTGGACTTATCGGACGTTCCGGGGCTGACCTATCGCAAGCGGTACATCGACAATTTCTCGTGGCTCGACGAGTTAGAGCTCGACGCTTGAGAGGTACAAGAGGTGGCCATTGTATGATTCAAGGTTCGACGGAAAAATCGTACGGCGGCTCCGTTCTGCAGGGATGCTTCCTAACACCCACGTCCGGGAGGCTCACAAGGGAAACAACAACCACCATCGCAACAACCTTTGGAATAACACCTCGCGGTCCCGCATTTGTGGGACGGAGCCGGACGCGGAACGTGTAAGTGGTCCAGCATAAAGAGAGTTCCAATTCCGGTTTGTGGATCATAGGTCAACCGCCGAGTGCCCTTTCCCCACCCGAGGTTGACGGAAACTACGGTCGGGCCGTGGAATATATCTTCGGAGTCAGACAACGAACAAGTCAGACCTGAATAACTCACCGAAAAGCCACCCAATATGCCGCTGGTTTCTATTTCGTCATTACCAAAGGTATTGCAGCAGGTCTGCATTCCATGGGGCGCACAGTCCGTCATCTGAAAATTTCCAGAAGAAGTCACGCTGTGCTTCCCATCTCCAGAACTGCCCTCGAACTGAAGGCAGATCGCATCGGAGTCGCAAGAAGAATATGGAGAGAGGGTAACCGCCATCTTCTTGCGAAATGTAACCTCTTCGTGATGAATCCCGCTGGGATTGCGAGCGGAATTGTCGTCCAGGTCCTGCGCAAAGACAGATTGCACCGCAAGCGCAATTGGGATTAGTGCCGCCAGTAAAATCCACCGGCCTCTATTCGTTTTGAGCAGTGTCATAATTTCCCCCCTTCGATGAGAGATGAACCGAAAGACGCGGTTCGCGCGGTGGTCGCTTCCTCTGGCGTCGACGGCGCTGGCATCCATGTTGGCGCATCCACGACGTAGCCGTTGTGAGCGGGAACTTGCACAGAAATCGACATTGTCGTCGGTGCGTAATCAGTGGGAGTGTGAGCGATGAACCCGATGGCGTAAGAATGCCGATCGCCGATCTCGCCCTCGATTTCTTCGCAAGCTTTTTTCAGCGCTGCACCGTCGCCAACTTTCTGGATTAAATAACTCTTGCCGCCGTTCGCACTGGCAAGTCGCGAGAGCGTAACGGTATCGACATGTTCGGAGTCGTCTCCACTCATAACAAAAGGCCCCATCATTACGCTCGTTCCGCGTGGCGCGTTCGGATCTCCAATTCCGATCGAGTACACGAGCACGCCGCTACTCTTCGCCGCCTGCACGACCTCATCAGCGGTCGAGGAACTGGTGTTGTCCATGCCGTCCGTTATCACCAGCAAGACTTTTTTCTGATTGTGGGACTGCTCGACCTCGGCAATACCTTGCTTGATCGTGTCGAACAGCGCGGTCTGGCCGTATGCGTGAAGCAAGTCGAGTCGTTGAATCACGGCCTGGTGGTCGTTGGTGAGCGGTTGTAACCGATATGGTTTATTTGAAAACGCGAAGAGGAACACGTCGTCCTGTGGGTCGAGCGTCTTGACGAACTGTTCGATCGCGGCGCGAGCCTGCGGCAGCTTCGGAACCATACTGCCGGAAGTGTCGACCAGGATTCCGACCGCCGCCGGAGATTCTTCGCCAGCGCGAAAGAAATCGATTGGTAGCGGAGCACCATTGAGGGAAAGCTTGAAGTCGTTCTTGCTCAATCCCTCGACATAGCTGCCGTCGGGTTTTGCGACCGTCGCCGCGATTTCGGTATAGCCAGGAAGAGTGCGAATCGATTCGGGCGCGACAATGTCTGTCAAAGTGCCGACCTCGCGCTTCGGCATGGCCGGCCTGGCGGCGGCCTCGGCGAGCATTTCCGACGGCACCATTTCGGCGCGGACTACCCCGCCGGAATTGTTCGCAAGAGTCACGGTCGGCGCGGTCTTTCCTGGCGGCTGATCGACACCTAACTCATAGCCGCTGCCGAGTTCTTTGTTGATCGTAGTGACGGCCTCCGCCAGCGAAGATCCTTGATCAGAATCCACCGGCCTGGCGAACAGCACCCATCCGCCACCATCCGCAGCCAACTTCTTCACAGCGCCGGCATCGAGCCGAGTCGTGCCGCGCAGTTTCGCCAAGAGTCCTTCCTGCGCATCCGGATCGCCGATTCCAATCACCCAGAACGAGACGCCGCTCTCCCGAAGCTGCGCGAGCACCGGAGCGCTTTGGTCGATCGCCGCCTGGTCGAGGCCATCGGTCATCAGTACCAGCGCGCGATTTGGATAGTGTGCACCAGCGAGAGTCTCAAGCCCCATCCTAAGACCTTCGGAAAGCCGTTTCTCGCCCGAGGGAATCACCGAATACATTTTTTGCAGCGCAAGCGATTTGTCCGTCGTGAACGTCTGCGCGAGCGTTACGGCGCCCAACGGCTGCTGAGCGATGGAAGAGGGATCGTTCAGGTATTTACCCCCAATCAGCACGAGAGCGACTTCGTCGCATTGGTTGAGCTGGCCTTCAGCCTGGTTCAGACCGCTTCGTGCCCTCTCAAGATTCTCCTGCGACGAAACGACGGTCTTCCGGTACATGCTTTCAGAAACATCGCCAACAATAACCAGAGAGACTGGGTTCGCGAGGGTGGATTCCTGACGAAAATAGACGATTGGATCCGGGTTCGGACCGGACCGCACTGCGAAATCGCCTTTTTTTAAGCCGTCGAGCGGCGCACCGTTCGCGTCCGTCAGCAAAACGGCCAGCTGCGTGTACCCCGGTTTGGAAAGGATGCCAGCGGCCGGGAGATCTGGCAGCCGGCAAAGTTCGAGCGGGGCGGGGGCCGCACTTGTCGCAGATGACGCGTTTGCGCTCGTGGCTGCCGCGTTTGGCGATCCGGGCGCAGGCTGACTCGCAGCGCCGCAACCCGCGATTACTCCTGCACAGGCCAGCAATACCAGGTATCGTTCAAAACATCGTTGGCGCATTGCCGGAATCCCCCCAACGATGATCTCGTATCGCAACTGACGACAAAGATCGAGATCAACTGCTTGTCATGCGGATGGCGGTGACGGGCGTCACGCCGGTGGGCCAGCATGCAGTCACGACAAAGAGATTCGCGACGTGTCCGCGATGATCATTCTGTCTCGTAAAACGGCAACCGGAAGCAAGCTAAAGAGGCAATCACCATAGCTCGTGCCACGATAAACATCGCGGACAAGAGCCTGGCTACTCGCACTGATCGTGGGCTCCATGAAGCTGTCTCCTTGACTAACGGAAACGAGCCGTGGATGGCCCGCATTAGTGTGCGCAGCGGAATGTTATTTTGGATTTTCAGGTAGAGAGCTCGATCCCTCGGGAAGCGTCCGATCTCCGAAAACGTTATTGGGAAGGCCGCGCAGTTCGCAATTGCGGCTCGAACCGCATCTATGTCCCGATCGTCTAAAGGAGGGGTTCGCCACGGATACACCGACGCGACAGTGCGCTGTAGATTTGAGTCCGGCGAAAATCTGGAGCATCTTTCTCCAATGAGAGATGGGTTCGGACTTCATTGTAATATGAAGCGTAAGCCTTCAGGACATTCCCAACTCCCTCTTGAATCAAACCCATCGCAGGGCCATAGGCGCTCCGCGTCTAACCCTGCACACCGATAGTTTCCAAGGACCTCGCCTCGTCTGTGTCAGATCAACCTGATCAGTCGGTGGTCAATATGTTGAACCCAGGCTCGCTGCGAGTCTGAGTACTGACAGGCACATCAGTGATGATAAGCGTCGTTCCTGGCGAAACTGCTTTGCGCAGGTCTTCAAGAAATTCCGGTGCAATGGTCACCTGCTTCACGAGTGCCTTGATATCTGGAGCCCGGGCGCTGCCGAAGCTGGAGGTCGATGTCCAGTCCCGGAGTCCGTTCGCGTCGATTTTGTCGAGGGCTGAGTAGACATAGCTTCCAGAGCCCGGGGCCAGACCTGTCGAGGGCACAGCGGCGCGTCCGATCTCAATTCCATTGCGGTAAGCGTAGATCTGATGATCCGCTGTACTCAATATAATAGACAAAGGGCCGGTCGGGGCTTTCTCCGGATGCCACTCAAAACTACCTGCTGCCAGTGGCGGCGTGGAGGACTCGCCGGTCTTGCCCGATAGCAGGCGCCCGGGCTCCGCTGTTTCGCCCGGCGCAAATTTGTCGTCAGTAATGATTACGTTCGTACCGTTGTTCGTGACGGAATAGAGCTTCTCGGCGAAATCAATCGGCAGCCGCACACATCCGTGCGACGCGGGATAGCCGGGCAAGTTACCGGCGTGCATCGCAATGCCGGTCCACGTCAGCCGCTGCATATGCGGCATCTTTGCCCCTTTGTAGATACTCGACTCGTGACGGACCTTCTTCTGCAAGATAGTGAACATTCCGGTCGGAGTCGGATGACCTTTCGTTCCGGTGCTGACCGTCGAGCGACCGATGCGGACGCCGTTGCGGTAGACGTACATTTGCTGTTCCGGAAGGCTGACGATGATCACGACTGGTCCAGCGGGCGAAATCTCAGGATGCCAGAGGTAATCACCGGGCTTGAACTCGGTCGTCAAAGGCTCAACGGCGCGGCCCTTTGTATGTCCAGCCGCATTTGCTGTCAGCGACCCACTAAGAATGAGAACGAGGATGGCCAGGAGTGCGAGCTGCCGTTTCATTGCGTATGGATGAAAGATGCGGCGAATGTTGACTCGGAAATGGCGCGGCACTTCAAGTCTGGGATTAGACATCGACCACTCTTCCTTGGCGGCGCGCTCCTGTAAATCAGACCTTGGTCTGATTCGCCCCACGCGCCCGGTTAAAACTCGTTTTAATACTGAATGAAGTCGGTTGGCGATTCTTGTAACGCATTTGCGGCGTTGTCGTACGGACCATGGTCGGATATTGCATCCGACCGATATATGCAATCCTTTTAACCGAGGAACTGATGACTGAGATAGTCACGCCTAAGCCGATCATCATTGTCGTCGACGATGATCCGTCGATACTGAAAGCCTTGCGCCGGCTTGTCTCCGGGGCCGGCTTCGAAGTTCGGACCTTCGATCGTCCGAGCGCGCTGCTCAGCAGCGATTTACCAAAGGCGGGGGCCTGCCTCATAGTTGATATCGATCTGCCGGAGATGAACGGCGTGGAGTTATGCGAAACGCTTGCGGCGTCTGGATGCAGACTTCCGGTCATCCTAATCACAGCCCACACGGATGGGGAAACTCGGCGGCTGGCGGAAGGTGCTTTTCCAACAGCTCTGCTCATCAAGCCATTCGGTCGGGAACTCTTGGTGAATTCGATCGAGAGCGCGTTGCTCGCGGGCCGATAGTTGTTCGAGTAGGTTCCACTGGATATACCCCCGATAGACCGGATCCAGCCCGCGCCGAACGAACTCTACAATTCGGCGGATTTTCCGCTTGACAGATGATTGGATCTGACACTACTTGTGCTGTTACGTCGCTTCAACCGGTCTTCTTTTGCTTCATACAATCGACGGGATTCGATCGGCTGGCAGTTGATTGACATAGCGCTGGTGCCATCGAAATGCACAACCGTGTTTCGGCCCACAAAACGATTTCACGGAAACTCCGCGCGGAGCGACGGGATCGACCGGCCGTCATCGCTTCTCTGGAGGGAAAGCGCTTTGAACGTTTCATCGAGGAGCTATCGGCGTCGTTCGTGCGCTCGTCCGTCGATGAAATCGGAGGCGAAATAGACCGTTGGATCCGAGAGATCGTCCTCGGTCTCAACCTCGATCGAGGCGCGTTGTCTCAGATTGACGCGAAATCGGGCAAGCTGACGGTACGACATTCCTGGGGGCGGCACCGCCTGGTCAAACTTCCCATCGGCCTCGAGCTTGCGCGACCGGCGCCGTGGTTTGATGGAATGCTGATGAAGGGTCGTACCGTTGCGTTTTCCAGCGTGAAAGAACTCCCTCCGGAATTCGTGGCAAATGATTGGATTACGTTCCGACGCTACGTTCCCAAGTCGAATGTCTCGGTGCCGATTAGAATCGGCGGGAAACTCGTCGGATCACTTGGGTTTGCTTCGTTGAAAAAGGAACGTACCTGGTCGCCGCGCCTGATCCGGCGTTTGGAACTGGTTGGAGAGATTTTCGGTAATGCACTGGAGCGAAGGCTTGCGGCAGAGGAAAATGCGCTACTCCGTGATGAGTTGAATCACCTTTCACGGACAGCAGTCCTGGGCGAGTTGACCGCAGCCCTGACTCATCAGCTCAATCAGCCGATCGGCGCGATCTTGATGAACGCAGAAGAGATCCAAAGGATGCTCGAGTCTGCGACGCCCGATCTCGAGGACGTGCGGGCAGCGGTAGGCGATATCATTCTGGATGATCTGCGCGCAACCGAGACTATCAAGGGGCTGCGTAACTTCTTTCGCAAAAGCGAGGTCGAGAAAATACCGCTCCACCTTGGAGACGTAGTCGCCGAAGTAGTGCGCATGGTTCGCACCGACGCGCTGTTGCGAAACGTATCGTTGTCTTTTGAGGCTCCCGCTGAGCGGATGCGAGTGGTTGGCGATCGCACCCAACTCCAACAGGTAATTCTCAATCTGGTTCTTAATGCCTTCGACGCCGTTTCGGAAAAAGAAGACCACCTACGCGAAGTCTTCATCAGCATGAGCGCGGATAAAGACGAGGCCAGAATAGCTGTTCGTGATTCAGGTAATGGCATCGATCCCGTAGCGCTAGCGCACATCTTCGAGCCATTTTTTTCTACCAAGCCCAACGGAATGGGCATGGGGTTGGCGATCGCTCGTTCGATCGTAAAGGCGCACGGCGGGCAGATTTTTGCCCGGCGGAACCCCGATCGCGGCTCCACGTTCGAAATTATGTTGCCAGCCTTGCAGGAAAAGATCTGATGAACGAGAGTGCGAACGCAAGGACGATCAGCGACAAGGAAATCGTCGCCATTATCGACGACGACGAATCGATTCGAAGGGCGCTGCTTCGAACGCTGGTTGCGACTGGAATGGAGGTCCTGGCTTTTTCGTCAGCCCAGGATTTTCTGGCAGCAGCCGAAATTGAACGTGTGTCGTGCGTGGTTTCAGACCTGAAAATGCCCGGCATCGACGGGCTGCACCTCCAGAGTGCTTTGGCCGAACGCATGCCCCATCTTGCTATCGTGTTTGTCACAGGACACGGCGATGTGCCTTCAACGGTGCAGGCTATGAAATCGGGTGCGGTCGACTTTCTTGAAAAACCCGTCAGACGAGCGGATCTGCTGGAGGCGATAGCGCGAGCCACGCAGCGAACTCACCGCGCGGAAGCGGAAGCAGTGGACTTGAATTCTCTAAAGCGGCGGTATGCGAAGCTCACTCCTCGCGAGTGTCAAGTCTTCGCGCTCGTCGCAGCTGGCCTACTAAACAAGCAGATAGCCGCTGAGCTGGGGAACTCAGAAAAAACCACGAAGCAACATCGCGGCGCCGTAATGCACAAGATGCAGGCAGAGTCGCTGGCCGATCTGGTACTTATGGCTGAGCACCTCGGTATAAGACCGTCGCATGCAGACTTTTCAAGCGCCAAAGGATTGGTTCGAAGCAATTGAAGCGAATCTGTTTCGCTCACGCGCTATAGGACCTTAGAGCCTGAATTCCTTCATATATGTTTCCGCGTTGCGTCCATCGGACCAAAGTCCGATAGCGACTCGCTTGCTGTATTTGGCAGTTAGAAGACTTGAGCAGTTTGGCGGTCAGGTTCTATTTGTGACCGCGGCTCGATAGGAGTCAGCAGTTGGAAGACAATCCGAAAGACAAACGATCGAAACGACCCTTATCGGCTCCTGTCACGAAGCAACCCAAGAAGCTGAAACGCGAAGAGTTCGAGGGGCATCTTGCGAAACTGGAGGCCGAGCTTGTGAAACTGCAACTCTGGGTCCAGCACAAAAAACTGAAGATCGTGGTGGTTTTCGAGGGTCGCGACGCTGCTGGCAAGGGCGGAGTCATCAAACGAATTACCGAAAGAGTCAGCCCCAGAATATTCCGACTGGTTGCACTGCCGGCACCTACCGAACGTGAAAAGTCCCAGATGTACGTTCAGCGATATATTCCACACCTGCCGGCCGGGGGAGAGATAGTCATCTTCGATCGCAGTTGGTACAACCGCGCGGGCGTAGAGAGAGTTATGGGATTTTGCAGCGAAGATGAAGCAACTCGCTTTCTGGAAATGTGTCCTAACTGGGAACGTGCGATGATAGAGAACGGGATCATCCTCATAAAGTATTGGTTCGAGGTGAGTCAAAAGGAACAGACAAAACGTTTCCTTGGTCGTATCAACGACGGCCGGAAAGTATGGAAGCTCAGTCCTATGGACCTGGAATCTCATCGCCGATGGTACGATTATTCACGAGCAAGGGACGCCATGCTACTTGCCACGGATACTCCATTCGCGCCGTGGTACATAGTCAACGCCGATGACAAGAGGCGCGCGCGGATTAACTGCATATCGCACCTTCTCAGTCTGATCCCGTATGAGACTGTCAAGCAGGCGCCGGTAAAGCTGCCCAAGAGACAAAAGCCGCACGGCTATGCAGAGCCCAAGAATCGTCGATACAACATTGTACCGGAAGCGCTGAAATAGGGCATTCATCGCAAAGGAGAAAAACATGAAAGAGCGCAGAATGTTGTGGGTGTTGGGTTTGCTGATGCTCAGATTTGCGCTAAGTCCAGCGATGTCTCCAGCGCAAGCGCAGGCAACAGCCCCCGGTTCTGCTGGTGATGCTGAAAGCTTACGCGCCGCTACTGTCTTAACGATTCATGGAACAGTAACCGCCGTCGATAAAGCCGAGAAGTTGGTCACTATCCAGGTACCTGGCGGAAAACAATTCACACTGAAAGTTGATAACCCTTACAATCTCGACGCCGCTCAGGTGGGCACGGGAGTCGTGGTCCGCTACTATGAGGCGGTTAGTGTCCGGAAGAAGAAACCTGGCGAGTCGCTACCAGCTCTATCGGTGAATGGCGGCGTTGTGACTGCAAAAGCGGGTGGAGTCCCTGGCGCCGTGGCCGAGGAGCATCTGAAAGCTGTTGTTTCAGTTGTACAGGTAGACAAAGCAACCGGAACGGTGACGATAAAAGGGGCAGATGGATCGGTCGAAACCGTGAAGGCGAATAATCCGAAAGTACTGTCCCAGCTGAAAGCTGGCGACGATCTGGTCATTACTGCCTCTCGCGCGACCGCGATTTCGTTAGACAAGGAATCTGCGAAGTAAGCCTGCTGAGGGCCTTCGATCTGATCAAAAAAGGTGAGAAGGCATTGAGCGCGTTGCGCGTTCAGGGTTTTGGCGTGATTCTCGTAACCTTTGAGCCCTCGATGCCGATTCCACCCATCAGGCCCGACTGGCCGAAGACGAAAGCATAGACGTCCGACCGCAGGTTAGTGGTAGTGAGCGATCGCGCCATCCCTTGGTCGACCACCACGAGACTGGGCCCGGTACCTATCGCCCAGCCTCCACTCTTATCGAGGTACTCCACTGATGAATCGGTCATGAAGAACAATGCGTATGCAAACTTCTTTACGCCGCCCTGAAAACCATAAGAGGCGGCGCTGGTGCGATAGTAGGCCACTGTGTGTGAACCTCTACGAAGAGCGCCGTAACCATATTGGGCGCCTACTATAAAGGCCCCTTTTCGTATGTCGGGAAAGACGAGTACTGCCTTTGCTTTCGCGGCGAGCGCTCTTGCCGCTTCGTTTTGAGAATATAGTTCGTTCAGTGCAGCTGTTACTTTTCCGTCGATTTCAGACGCACTCGGAGCGCTCAGCGGGCCCTGCGCAAACGCCCCGCTACCAAATGGCACGCCAACTAGAACTTGAATCAAGATAGCGGTTGCCAATCGTTTCATTATCATCTGGCCCTCCAAGCTCGCAGGTCGAAGCACGATTCAGGTGAATTGTGACTTACTCGTATACAACCTGGAAATCAGACCTTGGTCCGATAGAAACCGACTACGCCACTCGGCAAATATCGTGCGGGCACTCATACAGAGAGCAGCCTTATCTTCTCTCGAGCGGGAGCCGACAAGACGGAAGGACAATTGATCCCATGAAAAAGTCGATGATGATCAGCTCTTTAGTCGCTCGGAAGCGGCAGCGTATCTCAAGAATAAGACTACTACGTCGACGCGAAGGCCGTTCTTTACCATTGATACTCGCGGTCGCAATAATCGCGTTTACGACGCCGACGGGCTACTCGTTCGGCGCAGATCAACCTGGCGCTGCATCGACTGAACCCGGACCGGCTCCGGGGGCTGCTACCCAGAAAGAACTGGAGGAGCTGGTCTCGCCGATAGCACTGTATCCGGACTTATTGGTTGCCCGAATCCTGGCGGCCTCGACCTATCCAAATCAAGTCGTCGAGGCGCATGAGTGGCTGCAACAAAACAAGAACCTTTCGCACGAACAGCTAGCGGCGCAAGTGAATGCGCAATCCTGGGATCCCAGCATCAAATCGTTGGCACAGTTTTCTCCGGTGCTACAAACGATGAGCGACAGCTTGGCATGGACTTCGGCGCTCGGGGAAGCATACTTCAACCAGCCTGACGATGTTATGGAGGCGATTCAGGCATTGCGCAGTCGAGCGATCGAAGCTGGAACCCTCAAGACTACGGCACAACAAAAGGTCGAAGTTCAACCCGCAGCCCCACCTGCATCATCGGCAGGCGAGGCGACAGCCCGTCGCACAGCAGCAAACAGTAGTCATTCAGCCAGCCCAACAAAACGTCGTGTATGCGCCCCAATACGACCCCGCGACAGCCTACGGAGCTCCCGTGCAAGAACCCGCCGGATATACCGGGACCGAGATGTTGACGACTGGGTTGTTGTCCTTCGGAGCCGGGATGGCGCTGGGGGCACTTATCAACGAAGACGACGATGATTGGGACTGCGATTGGTCTGATGGTGGCGGCTCGGTTCATTACAACAACAATGTTTACGTTTCCAATTCGCCGATCCCACCAGCAGGGGGCAACTATCCAGCAAGACCTCCGGCTGCAAACCGTCCGGGAGGAGTCGGCGGGCCAGGCGGTGCGGGCGGCCCTGGCGGAATCGGCGGGCCCGGGGCGGTCGGTAGACCCGGTGGAGTTGGCGGGCCTGGCGGTGTGGGCGGCGCTGGGGGAGTTGGCGGCCCTGGCGGTGTCGGGGGCCCAGGGGGAATCGGCAGGCCTGGAGGAGTTGGCGGAAGTCCTCGACCTAACCCCGTCCGCGGAACGAGTTCCCCCAGCAGGATTTCAGGACCATCTACTCGGCCATATAATCCATCAAAGGCCAGGCCGTACGCTGGCGTAAATCCGAACGTAACTAAGCCGACCTTCCCAGCGGCCAGCACTCTTCCTAACAATCCGGGACTCGGGAACTCGAACGGAAATCTTGCGCAAAACCAGCCCATGCGAAATGGGAATGCGTCAGCGCAGTCAGCTAATAGGATGGCATCTAACCGACCCGCAACAGCGAATCGCGCCAACAATCAGATGCGAGGGTTTGGCAACGGTTCTGATTCGAAGGGCGGACGCAACGGCGCATTCGGTGGCTATCAGCCCGGTGGAAGAGCTCAAGCCTCGAGCAATCGTGGAAGGGCCAGCCTCGGCGGAGGCGGGTCCGGCGGGCGCGGTGGAGGTGGTGGCCGGGGCGGCGGCGGTGGCCGAGGTGGTCGAGGTGGCGGTGGTGGCCGCGGCGGAGGCGGTGGACGACGACGCTAGTCGGCGATCCGGGCCGCTCCCGAGGCTCCTTCGCAATCGGAACGTGTTAGAGGAACCCGAATCAACAGAGATTAACGATGCTCAAGATCATGAGTTCTACTATGGCCAACAGAGATAGACATATCGGCATGATCGCGGCGCTCGCCTGTAGCGTTATGATCGCATCAACTGCAATAGCTGCGACCCCGTCAGGACAGCAGGCATACCCATCAGCGGCGGCAGCAGGAAAGGCTCTGGTAGCGGCAGCACGTGCTGACGATATGGCGGCTCTTTCGTCGATCCTGGGCGGAGACGCAAAAGAGATTCTCTCCTCCGGAGATCCGGTTGCCGATAACAACGCGCGTGACAATTTTGTTGCCAAATACAATGAAATGAACCGCTTGGGCTATGATGAGAAGGGACGAGTGATCTTGTATCTGGGAGCCGACAACTGGCCCTTCCCGATTCCGCTGATAAAGAGGGCCGACGGATGGGTGTACGATACGGCGGCTGGCAAAAGAGAGCTACTCTACCGTCGGATCGGTCGCAACGAACTCTTTACGATCGACGTCCTGGCAGACCTTGCTGAGGCGCAACAGGAATATGCAAGCGAGATTGCGGATAAGGGCGGCCTCAAGGAATTTGCTCAAAAGATCCAGAGCGACCCTGGCAAACACGATGGCCTATATTGGCCTGTCAATTCTGGGGAAGAGGAGAGCCCAATCGGACCTCTAATTGCCGATGCTACAGCCGAGGGCTATAAGACTGGAACCGGCACGCCTATTCCTTTTCACGGCTACTACTACAAAGTCCTCACCCGGCAGGGAAAAAATGCTCCCGGTGGAGCGATAGACTATCTCGAACAGGGGAAAATGACGCGGGGGTTCGCCTTCCTCGCCTATCCGGCCAAATACGGTGCTTCAGGCGTTATGACGTTTATGATAAATCAGGACGGCGTTATCGTTCAGAAGGACCTTGGTGCAGATACGGCAAAGGCGGCTGGCGAAATAACCGAATACAATCCCGACGCGACTTGGGAGGAAGACGACGATTAACCTGTTCAGCCAAGGCGACAGAATACGCCCACGCCAATCGACCGAAGCAATTCATCGTAGCATAGGTGGAGCGGCTAGTTGATAAGAAGTACGTCGCTGAGAAGCACCGACCTCCTCGCAGGCGTGGCTGTCGCGGCGGTCGCAATTCCGACCGGGCTTGCCTACGCTGAATTGGCCGGATTTCCCCCGGTCGTAGGACTCTACGCTAGCATTCTTCCTCTGATCGCGTATGCAATCGTCGGCTCGTCGCCACAGCTCATTGTAGGTCCTGATGCGGCGACTTGCGCGTTGGTTGCCGCCTCGCTCGAACCCTTGGCTGGTGGAAATCCACAACATTACTTGGACCTCTCGATCACTCTTTCCATTCTGGTCGGAGCTTTTTGCATTGTCGGCGGGCTGTTACGCCTGGGCGTGATTGCGAATTTTCTCTCGCGCCCAGTCCTAATCGGCTTTCTCAATGGTATAGCGTTGACCATAGTTAGCGGCCAGCTCGGAAAGTTGTGCGGATTTGCAGTGCGCACTGACGCGGGTCTCTTCCTGCGAACTGCAGATTTCATCCGGAAGCTCCCACAGACCCACTTCCCGACTTTGATCGTGGGAATCGTCACGCTCTTACTTATCTACGTGATGGGGAGACTCGTTCCCCGTCTGCCCAGCGCGCTGGTAGGCATCTGCGGTGGAATTGCAATGATGACGCTGCTGGACTCGGAGAAATGGGCAGTGCCAACGTTGGGCGCGGTTCCAGCGGGATTCTTGAAGCCTCACTTGCCGGCGCACTTTCTTTCTGATGCCGTCCATCTTTCACCGGACGCAGCCGGCATCGCTCTGATTTGCTTCTGCAGTTCTATGGTAACGGCAAAGAGCTTTGCAATACGGAATAAGTACGAAGTCGCTGCAGATCAAGAATTCCTGGCGCTGGGTCTGGCAAATGTCGTGGCAGGTCTTTCGAGCGGCTTCGCGATTGCGGGTGCGGATTCGCGCACGGCTATCAACGATACTACCGGCGGCCGGTCGCAGGTGAGCGGACTAACAGCTGCCCTTGTCATGACATTGGTCCTTACAGCTTGTACGGGCCCGCTCTCATATATTCCGACTGCTTCGCTAGGTGCTGTTCTAGTCCTGGCGGGTGCGTCGCTTTTCGACTTTCAGACTGTGTGGAAGATGCGTGATATTAGTCGATCGGAATTTGGGCTTTCCCTTATCGCGACCTTTGGTGTCGCAACAATCGGAGTGCTGCCGGGAATTGCGCTGAGCGTGATCGTCAGCCTCGTTCTTCTCCTAAGGCGCGCCTCGAGTCCGTACGACGCGATCCTTGGACAGGTTCCCGGCGTGGATGGATTTACGGACATAAGCGAATACCCGAATGCACAAACCATCTCAGGGCTCTTGGTCTACCGCTTTGACGCGGCGATCTTGTTCTTCAATGCTGATTACTTCAGAAAGCGCGTTCGCGATGTAGTAGCTTTGTCCGATCACTCCTTACGACTTTTTGTATTCGACATGGAGGCGATAAACGTTCTCGATATGGCCGGATTAGACGCCATAGAGGAGATTCGATCAGACCTGGCCGCAAGAGGAATCGCTTTCGCAGTGGCGCGCGCGAAGAACGAGATTCGGGACAAGCTGATCCGCTCAGGTCTGTGGGAGCGAATTGGCGCCACGAACTTCCATCCGTCGGTCAGGAGTGCGGTACAATCCGGATTGAATCCAGCCACTAGAAGTAGCGAGGGTCGCCAACCGCGGGCAGATTTTATCTGAAAGCAACACCTCTTGATTAGCTCAACGGCTGATGCGGTTTGGGTGTGGATTGCAGGAGGTCGGCTCCGACACCGGTGACTTTGAGGACCGAGCCAGTATCGTTCGACGCCAAACTGCCTCTCGGCGCAGAGGGATTGTCTTCATTGATCAGTTCCATCGCGCTGACAGTTGACGATGACTGGGCGCCTGATACTAACAAGGCCAAGGTCGGCGATGCGTTCACGCACGGCATCACGTTGTGCGCGGACGGCGTCCCAGGAATGGCTTTCCCTGCACTGCCCGAGGTACACGTGGACGATCGCGTGAGCGCTGCGTTTGCAAACTGCCGCGATGGGCCAAAGCGTGCACGCCCCAGTTTGGATACCCTGATCCGATGCCTTCGTAAGTACGTCGAGAGCAATCCTAGAAGGTTTAGAATTGTCGAGAACAGCGGAAAATCGCATCGGATCTGTATCGTCATGCTTCGCGATCCGGTTGAACCTTTGTGAGACTCGCGTTTTATGGACGCTTCAGCTCCGACAATCAAAGGGAAACCTCAATCGCCGACCAACTGCGCATAGTGCAAAGATGGTCGCATCAACACGGACATAAGATCATTTCCGAGTTCTCGGATGAGGCCACGTCCGGAGCCAATTTGAAGTTGCTGTTGGGGCTTCAAAGGGCACTTGATGCGGCACACCCGAGTTAGCATCCAACCAACCACGGGCGGACTGCTCGAGACAGGTAAGGTGCTCGGTTTGATGGTTGCGGGGCAAGGGCTCGAGATGCCGATCTCGGGCGAAACGTGAAAATCTGGCTCGCTAGACGGTCGACCTGACCCCTGCCAGGGAGGCGAGTCTAGCGTCTATGCTTTTTCTCAATTACGCCCAAAACTCAACCTCTCGACCTGCCTTTTTCGCAGACTTGCAAGATTCTTCGCCTTGCAGTTTAGTGCGAAGCCGCAAGCTCGATCGCAGAACTGCGTGAAGTAGGGACTATTGGTTGCGGGGGAAGGATTTGAACCTTCGACCTCCGGGTTATGAGCCCGGCGAGCTACCAGACTGCTCCACCCCGCCTCGGCAGTGTATCTGCCGCTTGGTCAGCCGGTCAACATCGAAGGCGTAAAATGCGCGCGGGCGTGTGAATGCGACGATCGCGCAGCCGCGCCTGCAATCGCTGCGCGGACGCGAATCAAATCTGAAATTAGCCGGCGAGAATCCGGATGTTGCAGTCGCGATGCGCCTTGCCGAACTCGATGATTTCTTTTTCGAGCTTGGTCGCATCGGGTTTGGCGTCGGTGAGCATCAACTGCTTGGCGACGGCGTTGTCGACTCCGTCGGCTTCGACATCAACGTTGTGATCGTCACAGATAATAAATGCCATCTGGTTAAAAGCACCTCGAACGAACCAAACTATAAGATTTTTTCGCCGAATTGAACCGCACTCGCGAGACGCAATTTGTGCTAGTCGTGATTGAAAGACGAAAAGCGCAAACGCGGGAGTCGATGCAATGAGCCTCAAGGGAAAAGCCGCGGCGATTGGAATCGGAGAACTCAAACCGTTCAAGGAGCACGGCGACCTCACCGCGCTCGGCTTGATGGCGCGCGTGTCGGCCGAAGCGATCGCGGACGCGGGATTGGAGAAGAAAGACATCGACGGCTTCCTGGTCGGCGTGCCGTATTCCGATCCGGGCATGATTTACCCGGCCAGCGCGGCTGAGGTGCTGGGACTCAACACGCGGATGCTGAATCAGGTCGATATCGGCGGCGCCAGTGCCGCCGGAATGATCTGGCGCGCGGCCGCCGCGATCGACGCAGGTATGTGCAGCGCAGTGCTGTGCCTCGTCGCCGATCTGAACAAGGTCGGCGACCAGCGCCCGCCAGTCATCTCGGTGCAGCGCGAGTTCGAGGCGCCGTATGGAAATATCGGCGCGAACTGCGGCTACGCGATGATCGCGCATCGCCATATGTACGAATACGGAACCACGGCGCGGCAGATGGCGAAGGTCGCGGTCGATCAGCGGACCAACGCGCTTAAGAATCCGCTGGCGACGTTCAACGACAAGCCGCTCACGATCGACGACGTGCTGAACTCGCGCATGATCGTCGACCCGCTGCATCTATATGAAATCGTCAGCCCGGTGAGCGGCGGCGCAGCGATAATCGTCGCGTCGCCCGAAGTGGCGAAGCGTTCCAAGAATCCGCCGATTTGGCTGCTGGGCGCGGGCGAGTACGCCAACCATTCGACCATCACGTACGCGCCGTCGATCACCACCTCGCCGATCAAGGTCGCCGCCGAGAATGCTTTCAAGATGGCCGGCCTGCAGCCGAAAGACATGGACCTCGTGTGCCCGTACGACTGCTACACGATTACGGTGATCGTCACGCTCGAGGATGCGGGCTTCTGCAAGAAGGGGGAGGGCGGTCCGTTCGTGATGGAGCACGACCTGACGTACGCGGGCGATTTTCCGTGCAACACGCACGGCGGGCAATTGTCGTTCGGCCAGCCGGGCCTGGCGGGCGGCATGAGTCACGTGACGGAAGGGATAAGACAGTTGATGGGGCGCGGCGGCGAGCGCCAGGTCAAAAACGCGGCGCTCGGCTACGTCAACGGCAACGGCGGAATCATGAGCGAGCAGGCAAGTCTCATTCTGGAGCGCAAATCATGAGCGAGTACTACAAACCGCTTCCGAAGCCATCGCCAACCAGCCGCCCGTTTTGGGAGGCAGCGCGGCGCCACGAGTTGACGATTCAGCGATGCGGCGCGTGCCGCGAGTACATCTACTATCCGCGTCCTCGATGCCCGAAATGCTTCTCGGACAACCTTGGTTGGGAGCGCATAAGCGGTCGCGGCAAGGTCTACAGCTATACCGTCGTGCGGCGAGCGTCGAGCCGCGCGTTTGCGGACGGGCCGTACGTGCTGGCGATCATCGAGCTGGCCGAGGGCCCGCGCATGACGAGCAATCTAGTCGCGCCGCCGGAGCAAGTGCGCGTCGAGATGCCAGTCCAGGTTTTCTTCGATGACGTGACGCCGGACTGCACGCTGGTGAAATTCAAGCCTGCGTGATTGCGGCGAGCAAGTCGCAGTTCACGCCAGCAGGACTGCGACGATTCCCGTCAGAAAGATCCCGTCGAAGGTGCCGGCCCCGCCGATCGAGGCGACCGGTGCGCCGAGATCGCGCAGGTTGCGGAGGTTGAGCAGGTCGGCGCCGATCAGCGTGCCAATCACGCCGCTGATGAATGCGACCGCGTCGCGATGATGCTCCGAAGAGCCGAGGAAGTAGCCGCATAGCGCGGCGACGATCGGCGGAATCAGCATCGGCGTCGCGATTCCCATCCCCGGCACCGGCATCGCGAACCGATGAACGATCGCGGTTACGATCGCGACGCCGATAAGCGAAGGCACCACTATCGTCGGCATCTGCATCAGCAGGTAAATCGAGATGAGCACCGGAACGATCGCGCCGCCGACGTTTACTGCGAGGATGGTCGAGCCGGTGACGTAGCGCGTCGGCACCCGGTAGCGGACGCCGAAACTGCGAACTATCTCGGCGGGATGCGGCTGGCCGGCCGCGACGCGCGTGATTGGAATATTGATGTAGCTGCCGACCAGGCTGACGAGCAGCGCCGTAAACGCCAGCTCGGGCGGCAGTCCGAGCGACACGAAAGCGTAATTGATGACGTGGATTTCGACCAGGATGAAAAAGAACGCGAGGACGAAGAAGAAGATTATTGCGTAGAAGGCGAGGAACGGTGCGAAGAACACCGAGCTATCTTAGCTATGGCGCAAGCCCGGGAAAAACCGGCGGCGCGTGCCGAGGGCGTCGGCGTACCGCCCGCCCATCGCGCGTTCCTCGGCTGGAATTCGCACGGCGAGAATCAGCGCGTTGCCGATCGAGAATGCGATCGCCGTGAAAATCGCGCCGCCGATCATCGGCACGGCCGCGATCTCGATCACGACGGCGAGATAATTCGGATGACGCATGAAGCGATACGGGCCGTTGGTCGCGGGCGCGCGGTCGGGACTCACTATGATTCGCGTGTTCCATCGATCGCCGAGCGTCGCCACCGCCCAGTAGCGCAGCGCTTGCGCGACGAGTTCAGCCGCCAACGCGATCCACGCGACCGCCGGTGGAAACGCGCGCGGGAAAAACGTCGCCTCGACGGCGCACGACACGATGAACAGCGTGTGGAACGCGACCATTACGCGGTAATGCACCTGGCCGACTTCGACCGCGCCATGCTGGAATGCGCGACGAGCGTTGCGCCGCGCGCGATCGAGCTCGAACACGCGCTCGACGATCAGCAGCGCAAGGATGATCAGATACGTGCGGAGCGAGATGAACACGTCAGCGAAATTACCACTTCAACAGTACGAGCTCGACCGAGAATCCCGGACCCATCCCGACGATGAGGCCGTAGTCGCCGGGCGCTGCTTCGTGGTCCTCGAGCAAATCGTCGAGGATGAACATCACGGAGGCCGACGAAAGATTTCCCACCGATCGCAGCGAGTCCCACGAGCGTGCCAGCGCCGCCTCGGGCAGCTCGAGCGCGCCTTCGAGAGTTTCGAGCACCTTGGGGCCGCCCGCGTGCGCGATCCAGTGCTTGATATCCGAGCGGTCGATATTTTGCGTCGCGAGGAATGAATCAACTTCGTCGAGGATGTTGGCGCGCACGAGGTCGGTAAGCTTCGACGACAGCACGATCTTGAATCCGCTGTCGACTATCTCCCAGCCGAGAATTTCTTCGGTGTTGGGGAACACGAGCGAACGCGTCGCCTGTACCTGCGGACCGTCCTCCGCACTCGCATTGCCGCCGATCAGCATCGCGGCCGCGCCGTCGCCAAAAAGACCGGACGCTATAATGTTGGCAATCGACAGATCTTCGCGCTGCAGCGTCAGCGAGCACAGCTCGACCGACAGCAGCATCGCAACCTCCCCCGGATACGCGCGAATGTAGTCGGCGGCGCGCGCAGTCCCGGCCGCTCCCGCCACGCATCCGAGCCCGAATATTGGTGTGCGCTTGATTTCCTTGCGCATCCCGAGCGCGCTGATGACGCGAGTGTCGATGCTCGGAACGGCGATGCCGGTCACGGTGACGAAGAACAAATGATCGACGTCGCGCGGCTTCAGCCCTGCGCGTTCGAGCGCAATCTCAGCGGCCGCCGTGCCGACCTCGGGCGCAACTCGCAGCCACGCGTCGTTGGCCTTGGCGAACGTGTCGAGCGGGATGTATTCCTCGATCGGCAGCGCAAGATGACGCCCGGTGATTCCGAGCGCGCCCTGGATTTTGTCGAAGCGGCGCATATCCGACCATCGCCGCTCCCATAACTCGCGGAGCCGCGAAGTCAGCTGTTCCTGATTGACGTAATTACCAGGTAGCGCGGTGCCGGTTCCGATCACTCGGGGTGAATCGTTGCTTATCACTTATAATCGCGTAGCGCCCGAGTCGCGGGACCCTTGCGATATCGCTGCCTCTCCTTCTCCGCCCGGCGAACCTACACGATCCATCGAGCAAGAGCTATGCAGTCAGTCTTGGTTCGGGGGCGGGCGTGTTTCACGCTATCAACAGCGCGACTACTATTATTACGCTCTTGTGCCCCACGTTACATCCGTTAAGATCACCCCAATTATGAAATCTGAAGAGCGCCGCGAGCTGCTGGCGATGCTCGCCCGGGAGTCGTATTTCGAGCGACAACTCACGCTTTCCTCCGGGCGCGCGTCCAATTACTACCTCGATTGTAAACGCACGCTGTACCTGCCACGTGGTGCGTACCTCGCCGGAGAGTTAGTGCTTGAGCTCGTAAAGGCGGCCGGCGTCGAGCAACTCGGCGGCATGGCGGCCGGAGCGCTGCCGGTGACTGACGCGGTGATGGCCGCGGCGCATCGTGGCGGCGTCGAGATCCGCGGATTTTTCGTGCGCAAGGAAACCAAGCAGCACGGCCTGCAGCAAATGATCGAAGGCGCTTTCAAGCCGGGGCTCAAGACCGCCGTGATTGACGACACCAACACGACCGGCGGATCGAGCTTGCAGGCTGTCGCCGCGATGCGCGAGGCAGGTGCGAATGTGGTCGCGGCAATCACGCTGGTGGAGCGCGGTGAAGGCGCGGCCGAAGCGTTCGCGCGCGAGGGACTGAAGTACAGCTGGGTGTTTACCGCAGACGAAGTGCGCGCCGAACGCGCCGCACATCCCGTCGCCGGCTGAATGCCTTCGGCAACTTCTCGCGACATCGCGGTCGCGGCGATTTTCGGCGACCCCGTCGCACATTCCAAGTCGCCCGCGATGCACAACGCCGCCTATGCGGCGCTCGGCATGAACCGAACCTACGCCGCGTTTCGCGTCATGCCGGCGAATCTTGCGGCGGCGCTTCGCGCGATTGTTCCGCTCGGAATCGTCGGCGTAAATCTGACGGTTCCGCACAAGGAAGCCGCGGCCCGCTACATCAAGGATCTGAGCGGCGAGGCGCGGATGCTCGGCGCCGTCAATTGCGTCGTCAATCGGCGCGGTGCGCTCCGCGGCGACAATACCGATGCGCTCGGCCTCGAGCGCGACTTGCGCGATCTCGAATGCGATCTGCGCGGACGGCTCGCGATCGTGATCGGTGCCGGCGGCGGCGCCGCATCGTCGGTGCTTGCCTGCAAGCGGCTGGGCGCGAGCCAGGTAGTGATCGTAAATCGTACGCCTGCTCGCGCGGCTGCCCTCGCGCGGCGTCTTTCGGCGAAGGGCATGAGGCGCGCGGCCGGTGAACCTCGCGGCCTCGACGCGCTGATGGACTCGGCGCTGCTCGCCGACGCCGGATTGATCGTCAACGCAACCTCGATGGGCCTGACGACGGGACACTTCGCGCGCCTCGACTACCACTCAACCGCCGCCGACTGTTTTTTTTACGACCTGATTTATGCGCCCGAGCCGACCGCGTTCATGAAGCCCGCGCTTGCCGCCGGCCGGCGCGCTGCAGACGGCGCCGGGATGCTCGTGAACCAGGGCGAGCTCGCCTTCAAACTGTTCAATCGAGTCGCGCCGCCGGCCGGCGTGATGCGCGCGGCTTTGCTCAACTCGCTGGGCCGGGTAGAAAGTTAGTTGACCGGAGGTTTCCACTATGGGCGCAGGAGTCGATCACATAATCGTCAACGTCAATGACTATCCGGCGGCGAAAAAGTTCTACGCATGGCTGATGCCGCAAATCGGCTATCCGAAGGCGATGTCCTACGATCAGGCGCAGACCGACGTCACCACCGGTTACTTCGGCGACCATGGCTCGTTGTGGATTCGGCCGTCCGATCCGGAATTCCGCGGCGACACGTTCCATCGCCATCGCGTAGGTCTGTGCGAGATTGCGTTTGCCGCCGAGAGCCGTCAGCAGATTGACGATCTGGCGACGAAGATTTCGACCAACGGCGGCAAGGTCACCGACCCGCCGAAAGAGTACGACTATCTGCCGGGTTACTACGCGGTGTTCTTCACCGATCCCGACGGGCTGAAGCTGGAGTTGGTGCACGTCCCGCGCTGAGTGGCGCGGAATTGCTTAGACTAGTGCGGTGAATGCGCGCCGCGCCATCAGCAAGCCGGCCGGCGCGAGCAGTTCCGGTTGCAGGATAATCACCGCCGCGACTGCCACCAGGCCCGCCGCGATCAACAGGTCGCGCTTGTCGACGTGAAAGGTCCAGCGCTCGCAATCATCGCAGTAGCTCGCTCGAAATCTTCCGCTGCTTTCGCACGAATTGCAGGCCATGGCTTGAGCTCCTTCGCGATTGAGGCGTCGCATTAGCCGAACATCTCCTTGAGCTTGTCGACGAAGCCCTTGGAGAGCGGATGGTTGACGGCTTTGCCGTCGAGCTTGGCAAATTCCTCGAGCAGCTCGCGCTGGCGCGCCGTCAGGCTGCGCGGCGTCTCGACGATCACCTTGATTAGCTGGTCGCCTTTTCCGTAGCCGTGAAGATCGACGATGCCCTTGCCCTTGAGGCGCAGAATCTTGCCCGACTGCGTGGCGGCCGGAATCTTCAGCTTCACTTTGCCTTCGAGCGTCGGCACTTCAATCTCGGTGCCGACCGCCGCCTGCGGGAAACTGATCGGCGCTTCGATTATCACGTCGTTGTCCTGGCGCACGAACATCTCGTGCTCCTTGACGTGGATGACGACGTAGAGATCGCCCTGCGGCCCGCCGCCGTAGCCGGCCTCGCCCTCGCTGCGCAGCTTGAGGCGCGATCCATTGTCGACGCCCGGCGGAATTTTCACGGCGAGCGATTCATGCTTGCGGATTCGCCCCTGTCCCTGGCACTTGGGGCACGGGTCGGAAATGATCATGCCTTCGCCGCGGCATTGCCCGCAGGTCGTCGAGATCGAAAAAAATCCCTGCTGCGTGCGCACCTGGCCGCTGCCGCGGCAATTGGGGCACTGGCGTGCGCCGCTGGAGCCGCCGCGCGCGCGCGTGCCGTTGCACGACTCGCATTGCGTGAGGCGCTGGAACTTTACGACTCGCTCGACTCCGCGCGCCGCTTCTTCGAATTCGATTTCCAGATCGTAGCGCAGGTCGTCGCCGCGCCGGGTGCGCGAGCGCGAACGTCCGCGGCCGGTGCCGAAGAAATCGCCGAAGATGTCGGAGAAAACTTCCTCGAAGCCCTGGCTGAAGTCGAAGCCCCCGAATCCGCCCGGACCGCCCTGCGGTCCCTGGAAGGCCGCGTGACCGAAGCGATCGTACTGCGCGCGCCGCTCGGGATCGGACAGAACCTGGTAAGCCTCGTTGAGTTCCTTGAATCGCTCCTCGGCTTCCTTGTTGCCGGGATTGCGATCGGGATGACACTGAATGGCGAGCGTGCGGTAGGCCTTCTTCAGCTCTACTTCGCTGGCTCCCCGATTGACACCGAGAATTTCGTAGTAATCTCGCTTATTGGCTGGCGGCATCGCGCAAAAATTCTATGCCATCATCAGTGGCGACGCCATTGGCGTGTTGAAAAGAAAGGGGCCGCTTGCGCGGCCCCGCCAATCGCTACTGATCTTTGACTTCTTTGTAGTCCGCATCGACTACGTCTTCTTTCGCTCCGCTTTCGCCGTTACCGCTCTGAGAGCCACTCTGCGCGCCTGCGCTATCCTGCGGCCCGGCTCCCGCTTGCGGTCCCGCTCCAGCTTTGGTCTTGCTGTACATCGCTTCGGCCAGCTTGTGCGACGCGTTCTGCAACGCCTCGGCCGCGCGATTGATCTCGTCGGCGTCCTTGGACTCGAGCTTGGTCCTCGCTTCCGCCAGCGCGTCCTCGACCTGCTTGCGCCCGGCTTCGTCGATTTCGGCGCCATGATCCTTCAGCGTCTTCTCGGTCGTGTAGATCAGGTTGTCGAGCTTGTTGCGCGCCTCGGCCTGCTGACGGCGGGCATGGTCGTCGGCGGCATGCGCCTCGGCCTCGCGCACCATCTTCTTGATCTCTTCCTCGTTGAGTCCCGACGACGCCGTAATCTTGATCGACTGCTCCTTGTTGGTGCCCAGGTCCTTGGCGTGCACGTTCACGATTCCGTTCGCGTCGATATCGAACGTGACCTCGACCTGCGGCATCCCGCGCGGAGCCGGTGGAATTCCAATCAAGTCGAACTGGCCGAGCAGCTTGTTGTCCGACGCCATCTCACGCTCGCCCTGGAAGACGCGAATCGTGACCGCCGTCTGATTATCCTGCGCGGTCGAGAAGGTCTGGCTCTTGCGCGTCGGAATGGTCGTGTTCTTTTCGATCAGCTTGGTAAACACGCCGCCCAGCGTTTCGATTCCGAGCGAGAGCGGAGTCACGTCGAGCAGCAGTACGTCTTTGACTTCGCCCTTGAGCACGCCCGCCTGGATAGCCGCGCCAATCGCGACGACTTCATCCGGGTTGACGCCCTTGTGTCCTTCCTTGCCGAACAGGCGCTTCACGCGCTCCTGCACGGCGGGCATGCGGGTCATGCCTCCGACCAGCACGATCTCGTTGATCTCGCTGGCCTTCAGGCCCGCATCGCGCAGCGCAGTGACGCATGGCGCGTCGAGCCGATCGAGCAGGTCGCCGCACAGCGCTTCGAGCTTGGCGCGCGACAGCTTCATATTAAGATGCTTGGGGCCAGACTGATCGGCGGTGATGAACGGCAGATTGATATCCGTCTCGGTCACGGTCGACAGCTCGGTCTTGGCCTTCTCGGCCGCTTCCTTGAGCCGCTGCAGCGCCATCCGATCTTTGCGCAGATCGATCCCCTGGTCCTTGCGGAATTCGTCGGCCAGGTAGTCCATGATGCGCTGATCGAAATCCTCGCCGCCGAGGAAGGTGTCGCCGTTGGTCGCCTTGACCTCGAACACGCCTTCGCCCAGCTCGAGAATCGAAATATCGAAAGTGCCGCCGCCGAGATCGAAGACCGCGATCTTTTCGTCCTTCTTCTTGTCGAGGCCGTACGCCAGCGATGCGGCCGTCGGCTCGTTGATAATTCGCAGCACGTTCAAGCCCGCGATCCGGCCGGCGTCCTTGGTCGCTTGCCGCTGGCTGTCGTTGAAGTACGCGGGCACGGTGATAACGGCCTCGGTGACTTTCTCGCCGAGGTAGTCCTCCGCCGTCTGCTTCATCTTCTGCAGAATGAACGCGGAAATTTCCGGCGGGCTGTATTTCTTGCCGCGGATTTCGACCCACGCCGCGCCGTCGTCGTTCTTCACGACTTTGTACGGCAGCACCTTGAGCGCCTTCTGAACTTCGGCGTCATCGTAACGCCGGCCCATCAGGCGCTTGATCGCAAAAACTGTGTTGGTTGGATTGGTGATCGACTGGCGCTTGGCGATCTGACCGACCAGCCGCTCGCCTGCCTCCGTGAATGCGACAACCGACGGTGTCGTGCGACTGCCTTCGGAGTTGGCGATAACTACCGGGTCGCCGCCCTCCATGATCGCGACGCAACTGTTGGTCGTGCCCAGATCGATACCGATTACTTTTGCCATGTTTCTAAAGGTCCCCTGATATAGAGCTTAAGATAAGAAATAATCACGCTTCAGTTGTTTTCAACATCCGAAGCATCATTTTCGCCCCCGTTTCGCTTTCCAGAATTAGCGCCCTTTGCAACTGACACTCGCGCCGGCCGCAGGACCCGGTCACCAATCAGGTAGCCGCGATGGAACTCATCGACCACCGTGTTCGGCGGATGCGTCTGCGAGGCCACGTGATCGACCGCCTCATGCCGATTTGGATCGAAGGCCTGCCCGACCGACTGCACCGGAGTCACGCCCTGCGCGCGCAGGAAATCTATGAGCGCCCGCACCGTCATCTCGACGCCGTCGACTATCGTCTTCGCGTCGGTGCCCTCGCGGCTAGCCGCCAGCGCACGCTCGAGGTTGTCGATAATCGGCAGCAGGTCGCGGAGAATCGCCTCGCGCTGAATACGCACGGATTCCTCGCTCTGCTGACGGACGCGCTTGCGCGCATTTTCAGTGTCGGCGAGCGTGCGAAGGTACTTGTCCTTCAGCTCGGCGATTTCTTTGTCTTTTTCGGCCAGCTGCGCCCGCAAGGCGTCAAGCTCGGCGCCCGCAGCCTTCCGTTCCAGCCTCGGCCTGATCGAAGTCACCATCCATACCGGGATTCCCGTCCTGAGGATGCTTGTGTCGCTTGTTCATTTTAACGAACCGAACCGAGCATAAATGTAAGCATCATTTATGACCATGCCACTGCCGGCAGGGCGGAATCGTTGGTTATTTTTCGGATTTCGGGTCGGAAGGGGCTTGCGCGCTCAGTATTCCATCAGCCGCGACAATGCTCGCGCAGTGTACTCGACCAGCGGTATCACGCGGTCGTAGTCCATCCGCACCGGCCCGACGATCGCCAGGCTGCCCAGCGCGCTGGAGCCGCTGGCGTACGAAGCCGCAACCACGCTCAACGACGACAGCCGCGGATCGTAGTTCTCGGAGCCGATCGACACGGTGAGGCCGGCGTTGGTCAGGCTTCGCTCGAGCAATTCGAGCAGGGCCGTCTTGTCGTCGAGCGCGCGCAACAGCTCGCGCATCTTGCCGCGATCGGAAAACTCCGGCTGCTCGAGCGCCTGCAGGCTGCCCTCGACGTACAGCTCGGTGCGCCCGACGTAATCCGCGATCGCCTCGCCGAGCGCGAGCGCGTCGTGCATGAAGCGATCGTAGTTCGCCCGCTCCTGGCGCAGTTGCGCCTCTATCCATCGGCGCGCCTCGTCGAGCGTGCGTCCTTCGAGCGACTCGTTCAGGTAGCGAGCCATTCGATCGAGCTCGTCCTGCGAATGGTCGCGATCGGTATCGACGATGCGATTCTGCACTGCGCCTTTCGTCGCGACGAAAACCGCCAGCACCTGGTTGTCGCGCAGGCGCACGAAGTTCACCCGCTCGACGATCGACGACTCGAGCCGCGGCGCCATCACCAGCGCCGCCTGCCCCGTCAGCAGTGAGAGCAGGCGGGGAGTGTCGCGCAGCACTTCGCCCAGGTTGCGCACGGCGGTCGAGTAATGCAGCTCGATTTGCGCGCGATCCTCGAAGCCGATTCGCGTCGCCGCCGCCAGATGGTCGACGTAGTAACGAAACGCCTTCTCCGTCGGGACGCGCCCGGCCGAGGTATGCGGCTGGCGCAGGTAGCCGCCGTCTTCGAGCTCGGCCATCAGGTTGCGCACCATCGCGGCGCGCACGCCCAGCTGATGGTGCGCGACTATCTGCGCCGATCCGACCGGCTCCGCAGTCGCGATGAATTCCTGCACAGCGGCAAGGATCAGCGCATGCTGCCGGTTCGAGAGTGGGTCGGATTCCTGCGTCATCTAATTTGGCGGGTCGCACGGCGCGGCCCTGTTACAATTCTGTTACCCATCCAGCGATACATTCAAGCACCATCGTAACGCAAATGGCGGAAACTCAAGACATGGCGAGCCGGATTTCTCTCACGTAGGATCGATCCCGATGCCGCGCAAAGCCAAAACCATCAAACCGCGACGCCTCTATGTCCCTGTAGTGCCCACCAGCGCGTCATGGTTCGAGAGCGACAGCTACGACCGGCGCACGTGGAATGAAATCGTCGCCGACGCGCCGTCGATCGCCGACCTCGCCGAAGCGGGCGAGCGGTTGGTCCCTCACTTCGGCGCGCTGGTGCAGGATATGTTCTTCGCGCTGTTCAAGATGAACCCGGTCTTCCGCAAGGCCGGCGACGTGCGCCTCGCGGCCGCGCTCAACCGCACCATCCTCGAACAGATGGTGCCGTCGGCTCCCTTCCAGGCACTGCGCTCGCGCACCGCACTCGAGGAAGACAAGGCCGCGATCGCCGCGATCGTGATGAGCGAGCATGCGCTCGAGATGATGAAATCCGAGAAGCTCATCAACCGCAGCGAGATGCTCGACTTGTGGGACCTCGCGCGGCAGGAGCAGGACCTCGAAGCTCGCGCCGAAGCGGTCAAGGCCGTCGACGAAATCCAGCAACCGAAAGAGAACCAGCCCGGCGAGGAAGCAGAGAATCCGGCAGCGAAGAAGGAACTCGCCGAGATGGCCGACGCGGCCGAGCGCGCGGCGAAGGTCTCCGAGGCGCGGCTCAATCAGAAGGCGCGGCAGTTCGAGACTCAACTGAAGGGCGCCGATCAGAGCGCGCTGAAGCGGATGCAGCTCAAGACCGCCGAGCTGGCGAGTGAAATCGATCAAGCCGCCGAAGACAGCCACGACTTCAGCCGCGAATTCGGGCAGGGCGGGCGCGTCGCTGCCGGTGCGCGGCTCGAACTCGGCCGGCGCCTCGCGCGCAACAAGAAACTCGGCGAGCTGGCGCGGATGGTCGGCCGCTTCAAGCAGGACGCGCGCGCGCTCAAGCGCAAAACGCTCGAGCGCGGCGTCGCCGAAGCCTACGACATCGAGCTCGGCTCCGAGCTCGGCCGCCTGATACCCGCCGAGCTGCTCGCGATGCATCATCCCGTCCTCAAGCGCGATTTCCATCGCCGCGTGCTCGAGGGCACCGTCCTGCAGTACCGCCTGCGCGACGACGAGCAGAAGGGCAAGGGCCCGATGGTCGTATGTATCGACGTGAGCTCCTCGATGCAGGGCGACAAGGAGATGTGGTCGAAGGCGGTCGCGTTGACGCTGATGGATATTGCGCGCCGCCAGCGTCGGCTGTTCCGCGCCGTCATGTTTTCGTCGGGCGACGTGAGCCTCAAGGTGCTCGACCTCAATCGCGAGCGGCGCTACCAGCCCGACCTGAACAAGGTCGTCGAGATGGCCGAATACTTCCCCGGCGGCGGCACCGACTTCGAAACTCCAATCGACGCCGCGGTCGAGCTGCTCGGCGAAAAGAAACTCAAGCGCGGCGACATCGTGATTATCACCGACGGCGAGTCGCAGGTCAGTCCCGAATGGCTGGCGCGGCTGCGCGAGCGCAAAGCCGATCTGGATTTTTCGATCTTCGCGGTGCTGGTCGACGTCGGCTCGGCCGAGACCTCATCGCTGGCGCAGTTCGCCGATCGAATCACGTCGGTCAAACGCATCAGCGACGAGCACGCGCGCGACATCTTTCTGCATCTGCAATCATGAAGACCAACGACCCGAAAGTAATTCTCGAGCCGATCGATCGCGACAACTTCCAGCATCTGTTCAGGATGCAGCTGCGGCCCGAGCAGACCACGTTCGTCACGCCGCCGCGATGGACGCTCGCGCGATGCTACGTGAAATTGTTCGGCGACAGGTTCGAGCACCTGCCGCATCTCATTCGCGCGGGCGACGAGGTGGTCGGCTACGCGACGACCGTGTGCGATCCGAAGAGCGGCCACAATTACTGGATCGACGACATCATGATCGCCGCCGAGCACCAGGGCAAAGGCTACGGCCGCGCCGCGATGCTCGCCGTGCTCAAAATGATCGTCGCACGCTATCCGAAATGCCGCGCTGTGCAACTAACCTGCTTTCGCACCAACACCAACGCCGCCGCGCTGTATGTGAGCCTGGGATTCGAGCCGACCGGCAGCGTCGACGAAGAATTCGGCGAGCCCAACTACAAACTCGCCGGCGCCGCGCTCGCAAAATTCCGAAACTAAGGACATCGCGAGCTGACGGCGCTCTGATAGTATCGCATCACGATGAGAGATTTTCGCGACAAGGGCCGCAAGCCGCGCTTCAATCGCAACGCGCCGAATCCCCCGCGCCGCAATTCGCCCGCGATACAGCCGGCGCCCCGGCCCGCGCCGACACCGGTGCGTGAGTATCAACGCGCCGACGCGGACCCGCGCGAGCCGCGCCGCGCGAGCGGCAACGATCGCGAAATAGTTTACGGCGTCGAGCCAATCCGCGAGCTGGTCGCCGCCGCCCCCGCCTCGATTCGGGTGCTCTACGTGAAATCGGGCGACGAGCGGCGCTTCACCGCTGAAATCGATCTCGTCAGAACCGGCGGCGGCCGGGTCGAGTTCGCCGACGACGCCGGCCTCGAGCGGCTGGCGGGACCGGCGGCTCGGCACCAGGGGATTGCAGCCCTGATGCGCGAGTACGAGTACACGCCGCTCGAGGATATCCTCGCCGCGCAGCCCGACCCGATCGTGCTGGTGGACGGTGTCACCGATCCGCGGAACCTGGGCGCACTGATGCGTTCGGCCGAAGGCGCCGGCGTCGGCGCGATCGTTCTCGCCAAGGACCGCACGGCAGGCATCACGCCCGCGGCGGTCAAGTCGTCGGCCGGTGCGTGGATACATCTGAAGATCGCGCGATGCGGCAACGTGGCGCGCACGATCGAGCAGCTCAAGCAGGCGGGTTACTGGACGGCGGCGCTCGCGCCCGGCGGCGACACGTCGATCTACACGCTCGACACCTCGCGCAAGCTCGCGATCATCGTCGGCTCAGAGGGGCGCGGCGTTCGCGACATCGTCAGGAAGGGCGCCGACTTCGTCGTCGACATCCCGATGCGCGGCAAAGTCGGCTCGCTCAACGTATCGGTCGCCGCCGCGGTGGCGCTATTCGAAATCGCCCGCCGCCGAGCCGCCGCGAAGTAGCTCTCGCCGCACTGCGCATAGATCCGTCTGTACTTAAGTCCGCCAATCTGATTATAAGGCCACGAATCGAGCGGCCATGCGCAAACCCGCATGGCATCGAGGCGATCCATCTCTACATCCGGGTCAGTTCAAGCGAAGGAGTAGCAGGATGATTCAAATTCTCACGATAATCCGCGACAAGGAACAGGATCTCGAACTCGCAGGGATTGCTGCTACCGCAGTTTGCGGCGCCGGCCTTACGCAGCCCTTCCCCGACGGCTCCCCATCGCGAGGCGATGTGGCCGACGGAGGCTCGCTCGAAGTTCAGTGCGATCCGGCGATCGCGCCGCGCGTCAGGGCAGGATTCGTTGCGGCCGGATTCGACACGATCGAGCGAGTCGCTGATCCGGTGATTCCGCCGAAGACGAAGATCGTGACGATCGCAGTTGGCCCGGAGAATCAGGAGTATCTCCAGATGGCTGATCCGGCCGCCGACGCGCTTTGCGGTGCGGGACTTACCGTCGCTTACCCGGACGGCAGATCATACTCGGGCGATCTGTCGACCGATGCGACCGTGAACGTGCAATGCGATCAAATCGACGCCGCCGCCGTCCAGCAGGGGTTCGGCGCAGTATGGCAAATGCTCCAGTCCGGCTAGACGGAGAACTGCGTGGAATTCCTGGTTGTTAATTTCGATGATGATGGTCGTGGAGTGATAGTCAATTCCGCGCCCGGCGCATGGACCACGAACCAGATTTTGATGCTCGAAGCGGGTACGTACTACATCGAGCTCGCGCCACCAGCGGATTTCACGCCGCTGCAAATCCCAATCCAATTAGTCGATACGTCGGTGGACAATCCGTATCAACTCTATTTCACCAAGACTGCCTCATGACCGCGGCGAAGCGCTGGCGCGCCGGCTTCGTGCTCTATCTGTCGATAGCTGCGATTTCGTGCGCGACCGCGACTACGAAGTTGCGCACCGATCAGCTTCCGACCGCGGGCGGCGACGGCCAGGGCTACCGGTTCGAAAACCTCGCAGGTGGCAAGCAAGACAAGCAACTCTTCGTATGCCTCGCGTTCTCGGGTGGCGGCACTCGCGCCGCCGCGCTCGCTTACGGAGCGATGCTGGCGTTGCGTCAAACGCACATCGACTGGCCGCAGAAGGGCGGGACGCTGCTCAACGAGGTCGACTGCATCTCGTCGGTGTCCGGCGGCTCGTTCCCCGCCGCCTACTATGCGCTCTACCACGACCGCATCTTCGACGACTTTGAGAGCCGGTTCCTGTATCGCAACATCGAGGGTCGCCTTATTCTCGAGGCGCTTGCCCCGTGGAATTGGCCCTGGCTCTGCGTCTCCATATTACAGCCGAATCGATCTGGCGGCGGACATGTATGACGACGAGCTGTTCGATCATGCGAGCTACGATCAATTGATAAGTCAGAAGCGTCGTCCGTTCGTGATTCTCAACGCTACGAACATCGGCTCTGGCAATCGATTCCCGTTCACGCAGGATCAGTTCGACCTGATCGGATCCGATCTCGGCCCTTACCCCGTTGCGCGCGCAGTCGCCGCGTCTTCTGCGTTTCCGTTCCTGCTCAGTCCCATAACGCTGGAGAACTATCAGCCGCTGCAGGGGTTTCCGGTGTTGACCGAATATCAAACCGGGCTGCAGGACTACTACAACGATCGCAGCCGCTACTACTGGTCTCAGAGCCAGCTGGACTACGTCGATCAGCCGCACCCGTATGTTCATCTGATGGACGGCGGACTCGCCGACAACATTGGACTGCGATCGATCATCAACGCCTACGAACAAAGCAACGGCTTCATCGCGCGCAACATTCCCGACATCGATCGCCTGGTGGTGATCGCCGTCAATGCGCGCACGCAGTCGACCGACACGATCAGCAACAGCCATCACACGCCGCACATAATCCCCACGGTCGCGATGGCGACGGCGACGATCGCGATGGACAACTACAGCTTCGATACGGTCGATTTCACCAACGAGTTGGCGAACGAACTGAAGCAAGCCGAGGAGGTGAGCGCCAAATCGGGAGGAAAACTGAAATTACACGCGCCCGTGCCGTACGTGATTGAGCTGAGCTTCGAGGCGATCCCCGATGCGAAAACCCGCCAGCAGTTCTACGGTATCGGCACCAACTTCGACCTGCCAGCCGACCAGGTCAAAGCGCTAATCAACATGGGATGCGTTCTGCTCAAGAACGATCCCGTCTTCCGATGCATGCTGGCCGATATCGAAAACGAGGCCGCCGGCCACCCTGATGCAGCTTCGGCTTGCAACGGCGGATCGACGACTGCCGATCCGGTCGCCGCGCGGCAAATCAGTTGTCCTGACCCCGGTCTCTGGCCGGGCAACTCCTAAGCCCGGCGCGCCGAGCGCGATTTGCTCTTCGCGGTTTTCTTTCTCGCACTTTTGGCGCGCGGTCGACTTGCCGTCGTTGAATCCCGGATATTTCCGCTCGAGCGCTTTTTTGATCGTGTTCATCCAGCTGGATTCGTACTGGCTCGCGATTTTTCTCATCCCGCCAACCTGCTGACTGGCCTCTTTCATCTGCGCCTTCAACAGCAGCGCGCCCTTGACCAGGTGCGGATGCATTGCGTGCGCGTTGAGGTCCGACAGCGTTTTGCCGATCAGCTTCAGCTCTTCTCTGATCCGGTCCGCATAAACTCTGGCCCATTCGAGATCCATCAGGGTGCTACTGTTCGGCTTCGCTTTCGGCATGAGGATCACTTTCACGGATTGGCAGTTCCGCCGCAAGTCTGCAAATTGTCACGCAGGGAACACACAAATTGTTTTCGCGGAATAATTTACAAAAGCGATGAGCAGTGTATTTTGCAATGGACCCACGCGTGGCACTTTAGTAAAAGGGACAATGCCGGTTGGGTTTGCCCCCCTTTCCCAGTCGGTAACGGGTCAGCGTACTAACTTCTGTACGTTGGCCCGTTTGTTTTGCGAGCGTCGCTTTACCGGCTGCATTGCGCCATTATCGTATTGGTATGTGGGAATCGATTTATCATGTCGAGTCGCTCCTCTCCGACCAGTGGGACCGCCTGTCTGGAAACGGAAGGATCCTCGTCGTGGCCGTCGGCATCCTCGCGTTGTTTTACCTGGCCAGGGGTTCAAACAGCCTGGTCGTCAATACGGTAGCCGCGATGGTTTTGCTGACGCTGGTGGCCTATCTGATCATGCACTACACGGGCCGCGTATAATTTGGCCGCGTCTAGTCAAATTGGAAATGCGCGGGCCCGGACCTGTCTTCATGATCCAACTAATGCAAGAAGCAGACCCTCGCCAACCCGTTTTGCTTGACAGTCGCACCCGCGCCGAATAGCTTTTCCTTCTTAACGTTGTCGTCGTTTTGCCGATGTAGCTCAACGGTAGAGCACCTGATTTGTAATCAGGTGGTTGCGAGTTCGATTCTCGCCATCGGCTTGGTCGGCATTTTTGCCTTCGGAGGGAGAGGTTCCCGAGTGGACAAAGGGAGCAGACTGTAAATCTGCCGGCTTATGCCTTCGAAGGTTCGAATCCTTCCCTCTCCACCAGTATGATATTTGGATCGACGGGAAGAGCGGGAGTAGCTCAGTTGGTAGAGCGCGAGCCTTCCAAGCTCGGGGTCGCGGGTTCGAGTCCCGTCTCCCGCTCCAGAGTTTTCGCGATGACTAGAGGCAGCGAGTTTTGCGAGGCGTTTTTTACTGAGAGATTCCGGTTGAGCGGCGCATCGGAGGCCCATGTAGCTCAGTCGGTAGAGCACTTCCTTGGTAAGGAAGAGGTCACGGGTTCGAATCCCGTCGTGGGCTCCAAGTTTTGAGCGCCGGCTGAGCGGCGCAGGAATTTTTTCGAGGCTATTACAATGAGAGATCTGATTTCACTTTCGTGCGACACCTGCAAGTCGCGCAACTACACGACCAGCAAGAACAAGAAGACGCAGACCGACAAATTTTCGATCAAGAAATTCTGTCCGCGATGCCGCTCGCATACCGTGCACAAAGAAGGGAAAATTACCTGATCATTGTATATGCGGTGCGCAACACGCTTGCCTGAACAGACGGGTCAGTAGCTCCAATTGGCAGAGCATCGGACTCCAAATCCGAGGGTTCCAGGTTCGACCCCTGGCTGGCCCGCCAAAAATAGACTGGTTTATCGAAGGTTCACACGGTTCTTGATTTAGGCACGAAAAATGAATAGTCTGAAAAGTTACTTCAATCAGGGCGTAAGTTTCGTCTCGGAAGCGTGGACGGAGCTTGCCAAGGTCCATTACCCCTCGCCCAAGGAAACCATGCAGGCCACGATTGTGGTTGTCGGTCTGGCGTTTGTGATGGCGTTGTGGCTCGGAGTGATCGACTTTTTCGCGGTGCGCGGCGTGCAGATGCTGCTCCGCTAGGAACGAAAGAGGGGACGCAGTACCGCAGATATTCAAATGACTGAACCGATCACAGAAGCCGTCAAGCCCGTCATGAAGTGGTATATCGTCCATACCTACTCGGGCTACGAGCACAAGGCCAAGGCCGCGCTCGAGGAGCGCGTGCGCTCGCTCCACAAGGAAGAGAAAATCGGCAAGGTGCTGGTGCCAATCGAGCGCGTGCAGGAGCTCGGCAAGGGCGGCGCGCGCAAGGTTTCGAGCCGCAAATTTTTCCCCGGCTACATTTTCGTGCAGATGGTGCTCGACGACGAGACCTGGCACGTGATCAAGGACACGCCGAAAATCACCGGCTTCGTCGGGCACTCGACCAATCCGCCCGAAGTGCCGATTTCCGAAGTTGCGGAAATCGAGCAGCAGATGGAAGAGGGCGCGCTGCGGCCGAAGCCCAAAGTATTGTTCGAAGTCGGCGAGGCGATCAAAGTCGTCGACGGCCCGTTCCAGGACTTCAACGGCACCGTCGAGGAAGTCAAGCCGGAGAAGGGCAAGGTGCGCGTTCTCATTTCAATCTTCGGCCGCGCAACTCCGGTCGAGCTGGACTTTGTGCAGGTAGAGAAGGCCTGAAAACGAAACAATCGAATCGTCGAGGGACGCCTTCGCAGCGCTCTCGTGACTGATCAACGCGCGCAGCCAAGGAAATTGTCGTCGCTGATTGAGCACAAAACGGATTCACTGAAAAAAGGGATTCACTAAAAAGAGTGGCTAAGAAAGTAGTCGGATCGATCAAGCTGCAGATTCCAGCGGGCGCGGCCAATCCGTCGCCGCCGGTGGGGCCTGCGCTCGGCCAGCGCGGCGTCAATATCATGGAGTTCTGCAAGGCCTTCAACGCGCAGACCCAGAACATGCAGGGCCTCGTCATCCCGGTAATCGTCACCGTCTATGCCGACCGCTCGTTCACCTTCGTCACCAAGAGTCCGCCCGCATCTATCCTGCTGCTGCGCGCGGCGGGAATCGAAAAGGGCTCGCCGATGCCCAACAAGAACAAGGTCGGCAAGGTCACGCGCGCGCAGGTCGAGGAAATCGCCAAGACCAAGCTCAAGGACCTGACCGCGGCCGACCTGGCCGCCGCCGTAAACACGGTGTCGGGCACCGCCCGCAGCATGGGAATCGACGTCACCGACTGAGGCTCAAAGAACATGGCAGGCAAGAAATATAAAGAAGCGCTCAAAAAGATCGATCGCGAAAAGCGCTACTCGCTCGAAGAAGCGGTCAAGCTGGTGGTCGACAACAAGGTCGCCAAGTTCGACGAGACGGTCGAAATCGCCGTGCGGCTCGGCGTCGATCCGCGCCAGGCCGATCAGAACGTCCGCGGCACTATCGTGCTGCCGCACGGCACCGGTTCGACCGCGCGCGTGCTGGTGGTGGCCAAGGGCGAGAAAGAGCGCGAGGCGCGCGAAGCGGGCGCCGACTTCGTCGGCGGCGACGACATCATTAAAAAGATACAGGAAGAGAACTGGCTCGACTTCGACCGCGTCATTGCCACGCCCGACATGATGGGCCAGGTCGGACGTATCGGCAAAATTCTCGGACCCCGCGGCCTGATGCCCAATCCGAAAGTCGGCACCGTCACCTTCGACGTCGCCAAGGCCGTCGCCGAAATCAAGGCCGGTAAGGTCGATTACCGCGTCGACAAGGCGGGCGTCGTCCACGCGCGCGTCGGCAAGCTGAGTTTCGGCGAGCAGAAGTTGCTCGACAACGTGCGCGCGCTGCTCGGTGCGATCGTTCGCTCCAAGCCGGCCAGCGCCAAGGGCAATTACGTGCGCAGCGTCGCGCTCGCCTCGACCATGGGCCCCGGTGTCCGCGTCGATACGGCGGTGGCGGCGCCCAAGGCGCTCGCGGCGGCAGCATAGATGATGATGGTTTTCGTTGGTGGGAGCTGGGTCGGTATAATTAGATGAAGAAATCAGAAAAAACCGCGCTGGTCGAAAGTCTGTCGAGTAGTTTCGGCCGCGCCAGTATCGCGCTCGTGTCCGAATACCGCGGGATGACCGCGGCGGAATCGACCGAGATGCGCAAGCGCCTGCGCGCCGTGCGCGGCGAGATGCGTATCGCGAAGAACACGCTGGTCCGCCACGCTATCAAGGGCACCCGGTTCGAAGCGCTCGACACCAACCTCGGCGGGCAGGTCGGGTTGATTCTGAGCTACGAGGACCCGGTCGTCCTGGCGAAGACGTTCACGTCGTTCGGGCCGTTGGGCGAGAAGCTCAAGCTGCGCGGCGCCGTGCTCGACGGCAAGGCGCTCACGCCCGCCGAAGTGCAGGCGTTGGCGACGTTGCCGTCGCGCGAGGTGATTTTCAGCCAGTTGCTCGGCTTGCTCAACGCGCCGGCGACCCAATTGGTCCGCCTGCTCAACGAGCCCGGTTCGTACCTGGCGCGCGTGATCGACGCGATTGGAAAGAAGAACGGCGCCGGCGCGGCGCCTGCCCGAAGTTCCGCCTGCGGCGGCCCCAACTGAGGCGCCTCCGACTGAGGCTCCGCCGACGGCAGCGGCGCCCGAGGCCTGACGAGTTGATTTGAATTTGAAGGTCGCGTGCAAGGGCACGCGTGATGATTAGATTAAACGATCCGCTTAGCTCAAAAAAAAGAAGATTCTGGGGCGCTCCCACATCTCCCCGGATAGGTGAACAAGGAGAGAAGGTAAAATGTCAGAAGCACAACTCAGCCGCGATCAGGTGAAGGATTATCTGAAGAACCTCAGCCTGATGGAAGCAGCGGCTCTGGTTAAGGAACTCGAGACTGAGCTCGGCGTATCGGCTGCGGCTCCGGTCGCGGCAGCGGCTGCTCCGGCGGCCGGCGGTGGTGCGGCAGCGGCGGCGCCCGAGAAAGAAGAGTTCAACGTCGTGCTGACGGGCTCCGGCGACAAGAAGATCCAGGTGATCAAGGTCGTGCGCGAATTGACCGGACTCGGCCTGAAAGAGGCCAAGGACCTGGTCGACGGCGCGCCGAAGGCGGTCAAGGAAGGCGTCAACAAAGCCGAAGCCGAAGATATCAAGAAGAAGCTCGAGGCAGCGGGCGGCACGGTGGAGCTGAAGTAGGAAGGATTTAGTCTTTTTGACTTACAACAAGGGATCGGGGAATTCACGCAGCGCGGCCTTGGCCGGCGTGCAGGAATTTCCAACGGTCTTTATCGATGAAGCCGTGGGCACGGGGGAGACCCCTGCGCCCGCGTCCTCTATTGCTTCACGGCGCGCCGAAGTTTGTGGCGCACGCACAGTGAGGTAGCTGATGGCCCAGGTTCATGTAACTAGCAATCTTCGCATTCGCCGCTCGTTCGGCAAGATCAAGAAGATCATCGAGATTCCGAATCTGATCGAGATTCAGAAGCGCTCGTACGACGATTTTCTGCAGGTCGGCGTCTCGACCGAGGACCGCGCCGACGTGGGTCTGCAGGCGGTCTTCAAGTCGGTCTTTCCGATCAAGGATTTCAACGAGACTGCGTCGCTCGAGTTCGTCTCGTACGAGCTCGGCACGCCCAAGTACGACGTCGAGGAATGCCATCAGCGCGGCATGACCTACGCGGCGCCGCTCAAGGTCAAGATTCAGCTCGTCATCTGGGACGTCGAGAACGGCCGCCGCTCGATCAAGAACGTCAAGGAGCAGGAAGTTTATTTCGGCGAGATTCCGCTGATGACCGGCAACGGCACCTTCATGGTGAACGGCACCGAGCGCGTCATCGTGTCGCAGCTGCATCGTTCGCCCGGCGTATTTTTCGAGCACGACAAGGGCCGCACCCATTCGACCGGCAAGCTGTTGTACTCGGCGCGAATCATCCCGTATCGCGGCAGTTGGATCGATTTCGAATTCGACCCGCGCGACGTGCTCTACGTCCGTATCGATCGGCGCCGCAAGTTTCCCGCGACCGTGCTGCTGCGCGCGCTCGGCATGACGACTGAAGACTTGCTCAACTATTACTACCGCAAGGACGTAATCAACCTCGATCCCCGGCAGTACACCAAGCAGTTCGTCGCCGACCATCTGATGGGCTCGCGCGTCAGCCGCGACGTCAAGGATCCCAAGTCGGGCGAGGTGATCGCGCGCGAAGGCCGCAAGTTCAACAAGGCTATCGTCCGCGCGATGGAGCAGGCGAAGATAAGCGAAGTGCCGATTGCGCTCGACGAAATCGTCGGCCGCGTCTCGGCGCACGACATCGTCGATTCCACCACCGGCGAGGTGCTGATCGGCACCAACGAGGAGCTGACCGAAGACACCCTCGAGAAGCTGAAAGCGCACGGCGTCAAAAAAATCGAAACGCTCTTCACCGAAGACGCGCCCGGCGGCGGACCGCTCCGCCTCACGCTCGCGCAGGACAAGCTCGGCACGCCCGAAGAGGCGGTCATCGAGATTTACCGGCGCCTGCGGCCCGGCGATCCGCCGACGCAGGAAACGGCGACCACCTTCTTCAACAACCTGTTCTTCAACGCCGAGCGCTACGATCTCTCGAAAGTCGGCCGGCTCAAGCTGAATCACAAGCTCAAGATTGACGTGCCGCTCGAGCAGGGCACGCTGCGCCGCGAGGACATCCTCGAAGTCGTCCGCTACCTGATGGAGCTCAAGAACGGCAACGGCCAGGTCGACGATATCGACCATCTCGGCAATCGCCGCGTGCGTGCGGTCGGAGAGCTGGTCGAGAACCAGTTCCGCATCGGGCTGGTCCGGATGGAGCGCGCGATCAAAGAGCGGATGAGCCTGCAGGACATCGAAACGCTGATGCCGCAGGAGCTGGTGAACTACAAGCCGGCTTCGGCAGTTATCAAGGAGTTCTTCGGCTCGTCGCAGTTGTCGCAGTTCATGGATCAGACCAATCCGCTGAGCGAAATCGCGCACAAGCGCCGTCTCTCAGCCCTGGGACCCGGCGGCTTGACCCGAGAGCGCGCGGGTTTCGAAGTGCGCGACGTTCATCCGACCCATTACGGCCGCGTATGCCCGATTGAAACGCCCGAGGGTCCGAATATCGGACTTATCGCGGCGCTCTCGACTTACGCGCGCGTCAACGAATACGGCTTTATCGAGACGCCGTACCGCGAAGTCGAAAACAATCGCGTCACCGAGCGAATCCTCTACCTGTCCGCGCTCGACGAGGAAGACAAGGTAATCGCGCAGGCCAACGCCAAGCTCGACGAGCGCGGCCGCTTCACCGACGAGATCGTGTCGGCGCGAATCGGCGGCGAGTCCACCATGGTCCGCGCCGAAGACGTTCAGTACATGGACGTGTCGCCCAACCAGCTCGTGTCGGTCGCCGCATCCTTGATTCCGTTCCTCGAGAACGACGACGCCAACCGCGCGCTGATGGGATCGAACATGCAGCGCCAGGCCGTTCCCCTGCTGAAGCCCGACGCTCCTCTCGTCGGCACCGGCCTCGAAGGGACAGTGGGCCGCGACTCGGGCGTTACCGTGGTCGGCAAGCGCGACGGAATCGTCGAGAGCGTCGATGCCGAGCGAATCGTCGTGCGCGCCGACAAACAGACCAAAGACCTGCGCGACGCCGGCGTCGACATCTACAATCTCATCAAGTATCAGCGCTCGAATCAGAACACCTGCATCAACCAGCGCCCGATCGTCGTCAAAGGCGAGCGGGTCAAGTCCGGCGACGTGCTGGCCGACGGCCCCTCGACCGACATGGGCGAGCTCGCGCTCGGCCGCAACGTGCTGGTCGCGTTCATGCCGTGGGGCGGCTACAACTTCGAGGATTCGATCCTGATTTCCGAGCGCGTGGTCAAGGAAGACCTGTTCACGTCGGTGCATATCGAAGAGTTCGAATGTATCGCGCGCGACACCAAGCTCGGACCCGAGGAAATCACCCGCGACATTCCGAACGTCGGCGAAGAGGCGCTGAAAGATCTCGACCAGAGCGGCATCATCCGCATCGGCGCCGAAGTCCGTCCGGGCGACATCCTGGTCGGCAAGATCACGCCGAAGGGCGAGACCCAGCTTTCTCCCGAAGAGAAGCTGCTGCGCGCGATTTTCGGCGAAAAAGCCGGCGAAGTCCGCGACACCAGCCTGCGCGTGCCGCCGGGCGTCGAAGGCACCGTAATCGACGGGCGCGTGTTCTCGCGCCGCGGTGTGTCGAAGGACGAGCGCACCCAGGAAATCGAAGTGCTCGAGGCCGAGCGCCTCAAGCAGGACGAAGCCGAGGAAGTGCGAATCATCCGGCAGGAAACTCTGCGCAAGCTCAAGAAGTCGCTGGCCGGCAAGAAGCTGGCGGGACGCGTGATGTCCGACGAGCGCAAGGAGCTGCTCAAGAAGGGCGACACCGTCAGCGCCGAGGAGCTCGAAGAGCTGGCGCCGACGCTATGGGGCCAGGTCCGGGTCGAGAACGAATCGTCCCAGGAAGAAGCCGAGACGGCGATCGCCGCGATGAACGCGAACGTCGAGGCGGTGCAGGGTCATTACGGCGCCAAGCTCGAACGCCTGAAGGCGGGTGACGAGCTCGCGCCCGGCGTGATCAAGATGATCAAGGTGTTCGTCGCTATCAAGCGCCGCCTCCAGGTCGGCGACAAGATGGCGGGACGCCACGGCAACAAGGGCGTGCTCTCGCGGATTATGCCCGAGGAAGATATGCCGTCGCTGGCCGATGGCACCCCGGTCGATATCGTGCTGAATCCGCTCGGCGTGCCGTCACGCATGAACGTCGGCCAGATTCTCGAGACTCATCTCGGATGGGCCGCGCGCGAGCTCGGGCATAAGATCGAAGAAGACCTGCGCAACGGCGTCAGCGCCGCGCAGCTGAAGAAGCGGCTCAAGGAAATCTATCCCGAGAAGGAGAGCCACGAGTTTATCGACGAGCTCGCCGAGCCCGATATCTACAAGCTCGCGGCCAAGGCGCTCACCGGAGTGCACGTGGCGTCGCCCGTGTTCGACGGCGCGCGCGAAGAGGAAATCTTCCAGCTGCTGAAGCGCGCCGACCTGCCCGAGACGGGGCAGGCGACGCTGCACGACGGGCGCACCGGCATGAAATTCGAGCAGCCGGTCACGGTCGGCGTCATGTACATGATGAAGCTGCATCATCTGGTCGAGGAAAAGATTCACGCGCGCTCGACCGGACCCTACAGCCTGGTTACGCAGCAGCCTCTCGGCGGCAAGGCCCAGTTCGGCGGCCAGCGGCTGGGAGAGATGGAAGTGTGGGCGCTCGAGGCTTACGGCGCGGCCTACACGCTGCAGGAGATGCTCACGGTTAAATCCGACGACGTGGCGGGACGAACGCGGATGTATGAAGCGATCGTCAAGGGCGAGAATACGCTCGAGCCCGGACTGCCCGAGTCGTTCAACGTTATGGTCAAGGAGCTCCAATCGCTCTGCCTGAACATGGAGCTGCTCGAGCAGCCGCAAAGGGCTTAAGGGCCAGGGAGTTATAACGAGATGGAAGATCTCTTCGGCATTTTCGAAAAGCCCAAGAATCCACTGGCGTTCAACGCGATCCGCATTTCGATCGCGTCGCCGGAAATGATCCGCTCGTGGTCGCACGGCGAGGTCAAGAAGCCCGAAACGATCAACTACCGGACCTTCAAGCCGGAGCGTGACGGGCTGTTCTGCGCCAAGATTTTCGGGCCGACCAAGGACTACGAATGCAACTGCGGCAAGTACAAGCGCATGCGGCATCGCGGCGTCGTCTGCGAAAAGTGCGGCGTCGAAGTAATTCAATCCAAAGTGCGGCGCGAGCGGATGGGTCATATCGACCTCGCCGCTCCGGTCGCGCACATCTGGTTCCTGCGCTCGCTGCCGTCGCGAATCGGCACGCTGCTCGACATGACGCTGAAGGAGCTCGAGAAGGTTCTCTACTTCGAGTGCTACATCGTCACCGACGCGGGTGAGACGCCGCTGCAGTACAAAGAGCTGCTGACCGAGCGCAAATATCGCGAGGCGCGCGAGCAATACGGCGACGCCTTCAAGGCCGAGATGGGCGCCGAGGCGGTCCGCTCGCTGTTGGGACAGCTCACGCTCGACAAGCTCGCCGAAGAACTGCGCGCCGAGATGAAAGCGACCGCGAGCGAGGCGCGCCGCAAGAAAGTTGCGAAGCGCCTGAAGGTCGTCAACGCGTTTCGCGATTCGGGCAACAAGCCGGAGTGGATGATCCTCACCATCCTGCCGGTCATTCCGCCCGACCTGCGTCCGCTCGTTCCGCTCGACGGCGGCCGCTTCGCCACTTCCGATCTCAACGATCTGTATCGGCGCGTGATCAACCGCAACAACCGCTTGAAGCGGCTGATCGAGCTCAACGCCCCCGACATCATTATCCGCAACGAAAAGCGGATGCTGCAGGAAGCGGTCGACGCGCTGTTCGACAACGGCCGCCGCGGCCGCGCTATCACCGGACCGTCCAAGCGTCCGCTGAAGTCGCTGTCCGACATGCTCAAGGGCAAGTCGGGACGCTTCCGCCAGAACCTGCTCGGCAAGCGCGTCGACTACTCGGGCCGCTCGGTCATCGTCGTGGGCCCCGAGCTTCGGCTCCATCAATGCGGTCTGCCCAAGAAGATGGCGCTCGAGCTGTTCAAGCCGTTCATCTACAACAAGCTCGAAGAAAAGGGCTACGTCACGACTATCAAGAGCGCGAAGAAGATGGTCGAGAAAGAGGGCAAGGACGTTTGGGATATCCTCGACGAGGTTATCCGCGAGCATCCGGTGCTGCTCAACCGCGCGCCGACGCTGCATCGCCTGGGAATCCAGGCGTTCGAGCCGGTGCTGATCGAAGGCAAGGCGATTCAGCTGCATCCTCTGGTATGCGTCGCGTACAACGCCGACTTCGACGGCGACCAGATGGCGGTGCACGTGCCGCTGTCGATCGAAGCGCAGGTCGAGTCGCGCGCGCTCATGATGTCGACCAACAACATCCTGTCGCCCGCTTCCGGCAAGCCGGTAATCGTGCCGACCCAGGACATGGTGCTGGGCCTTTACTACATGACGCGCGAGAAGCCGCTCGCGCGCGGCGAGGGCAAGAACTTCGCCAACGTCGAGGAAGTGCGAATCGCGTACGATCACGAAGAGATCGATCTGCACGCGAAGATCACCGTCCGCATGGCGCCGCAGCTCGCGACCGGAATCACGCCGGCCGAGCCTGAGGCCAACGGCAAGCCGCGCACCAAGAAGGAGCGCGCCGCAGCCGCTGCAGCCGCCGCCGCCGCATTGCCGCGTTACGAGCGCGTCACCACCACGGTCGGCCGCGTGCTGCTCTACGAAATCGTTCCGCCCGAGATACCGTTCACCGAGCTCAACAAGACGATGAAGAAAAAGGAGCTCGGCAACCTGATCGACATCGTCTATCGCCGCGCCGGCGACAAGGCCACGGTCATTTTCGCCGACCGCCTGAAGGACATCGGCTTCGAATTCGCCACCAAGGCGGGAATCTCGATCTCGATCAAGGACATGACCATTCCGCCGCAAAAGGCGCATCTGCTCGACGGCGCGCAGAAGCAGGTCAGCGAGATTCAGCAGCAGTACAACAACGGCGTCATCACCGACGGCGAGCGCTACAACAAGGTCGTCGATATCTGGGCCGAAGTTCAGGATCAAATCGGCGGCGCCGTTATCAAAGGACTGTCGACCCAGGTCTTCGGCAAGAACGACAAGGGCGAGACTGTCACCGGGCCGTCGTTCAACCCGATTTTCATCATGGCCGACTCGGGCGCCCGCGGTTCCGAGCAGCAGATTCGCCAGCTGGCGGGACTGCGCGGCCTGATGGCGAAGCCGTCGGGTGAAATCATCGAGACTCCGATCACGGCGAACTTCCGCGAGGGTCTGACGGTTCTGCAGTACTTCATCTCGACTCACGGCGCGCGCAAGGGCCTGGCCGACACTGCACTCAAGACGGCGAACTCCGGCTACCTGACCCGCCGCCTGGTCGACGTGGCGCAGGACTCGATCATTATCGAGGACGATTGCGGCACGCTGGACGGAATCGAGATGACGCCGCTGGTCGAAGGCGGTGAGATCATCGAAGGCCTCGGCGATCGCGTGCTCGGCCGCGTCGCGCTCGAAGACATCCGCGACGCGTTCACCAACGAAGTGCTGGTGAAGGCCAACGAGATGATCGACGAGGACAAGGTCAAGCGCATCGAAGATGCCGGCGTCGAGCGAATCAAGATTCGCTCGGTGCTTACCTGCCAGTCGCGCCAGGGCGTCTGCGTGAAATGCTACGGACGCGACCTCGGCCGCGGCCATCTCGTCAACCTGGGCGAGTCGATCGGAATCATCGCCGCGCAGTCGATTGGCGAGCCGGGCACGCAGCTCACGATGCGTACCTTCCACATCGGCGGCACCGCCAGCCGGCGCGCCGAGCAGACCACGCTGGAAGTTCGCAACGAAGGCGTGATGCGCCTGCATGGCGTCAACACCGTCAAGAGCCGCGACGGCAACCTGGTCGTGATGACGCGGCATGGCGAGGTCGTTATCGCCGCGCAGGTCACCGACGAAGGCGGCCGCGTGCGCGAGCGCGAACGCGAGCGTTACCCGCTCGTGTACGGCGCCAAGCTGCGCAAGGCCGAGGGCGACAAGGTCAAGGCGGGCGAGCTGATCGCCGAATGGGATCCGTACACGACGCCGATCATCACCGAAGTCGGCGGCACGGTTAAGTACGGCGATATCATCGAAGGCAAGACGATGGAGGAGCGGGTCGACGAACGTACCGGCGCGCGCTCCAACGTTATCGTCGAGTTCAAGGACCTCGACGTGCGCCCGCGTATCTCGATCAAGGACGCGCAGGGCAAGACCGCCAAGCTGCCGAGCTCGAACAACGTCGCGCGTTACTTCCTGCCGGTCGGCGCGTACATCAACGTGCCCGAAGGCACTGCGGTCGAGCCGGGCGACGTAATCGCGAAGATTCCGCGCGAGACCACCAAGACCAAGGACATCACCGGCGGTCTGCCGCGCGTGGCGGAACTGTTCGAAGCGCGCAAGCCGAAGGAGTTCGCCGTCATTTCGGAAATCGACGGCCAGGTTTCTTTCGGCAAGGACACCAAGGGCAAGCGCAAGGTCGAAGTGACGCCCGAGATTGGCGAGAAGCGCGAGTACCTGATTCCCAAGGGCAAGCATATCGCCGTGCACGAGGGCGATATCGTCAAGGCCGGCGAGCCGTTGATGGAAGGCTCGTCGAATCCGCACGACATCCTGACCATCCTTGGCGAGAAGGCGCTGGCGAAATACCTGGTCGACGAAATCCAGGAAATCTACCGGCTGCAGGGCGTGCGCATCAACGACAAGCACATCGAAGTGATCGTGCGCCAGATGCTGCGCCGCGTGCGAATCAAGGAAGTCGGCGACACGCCGTTCCTGGTCGGCGACCAGGTCGAGAAATGGCGCTTCGACGAAGAGAACGGCCGCGTGCTCACGCGTGGCGGAGAGCCCGCGATCGCCGAGCCGTTGCTGCTCGGAATCACCAAGGCGTCGTTGTCCACTGAGAGTTTCATCTCGGCGGCGTCGTTCCAGGAAACGACGCGCGTGCTGACCGAGTCGGCCATCAACGGCAAGGTCGACAGGCTGGTCGGGCTCAAGGAAAACGTCATCATGGGACGCCTGATCCCGGCGGGCACCGGCATGAACTCGTACAACCAGATGGTCGTCAAGGTCGAAGGCGCCGCGGCCGAAGAAGAAGTGGAAAAACCGGAGCTCGCGGCCGCGCCAGCACCGGGCGGAGATTGACACGGCGGGCTGGGTCCCGTACATAATGATGTTTCCCCCAAGGGCATAAGTTGTCCTTGGGGGGTTTGTTTGAACACCGCGCCCCAACGGGGGCAATCCGGCGAAAAACCGGGCCGGCTGCGAAGCCGGCGCCGAGCGGTCTTTGAGAATGGGCGAGCGTCGAATCGGTGCGTCTCGCGTGCGGCAAGAAAACGAGAAGTGGTTAGATTGAAAGTTCGAGAATTTTAACGTGCCGACGATAAATCAATTGATCCGACAAGCTCGCGTGAAGAAACGCTTCAAGGTGAAGGCGCGCGCGCTCGAAGGCTCGCCGCAGAAGCGCGGCGTATGCACGCAGGTCAAGACGACGACGCCCAAGAAGCCCAACTCTGCGCTGCGCAAGGTCGCGCGCGTGCGGCTGTCCAACGGGATCGAGGTGAACACCTATATCCCCGGCGTCGGCCACAACCTGCAGGAGCATTCGGTCGTGCTGATTCGCGGCGGCCGCGTGCGTGACTTGCCGGGCGTTCGCTATCACGTCATTCGCGGCACGCTGGATTCGATCGGCGTGCAGGAGCGGCGCAAGGGCCGCTCGAAATACGGGTCGAAGAAACCCAAGTAGAAGAAATAAGTAGAAGAATTATATGTCGCGCAAAGGACAAATACGCGTCCGCGAAGTTCCGGCTGATCCCAAGTATCACGACCGCACCGTCGCGAAGTTCATGAACGTCGTGATGGAACGGGGCAAGAAATCGCTGGCCGAGCAGATTTTTTATCACGCGCTCGATCTCGCCGCCGAACGCTCGAAGGAAGACGGCCTGGTCGTCTTCAAGCGCGCGCTCGACAACGTCCGCCCGGCAGTCGAGGTTCGCTCGCGCCGGGTCGGCGGCGCCAACTACCAGGTGCCGAGCGAGGTCCGTCCCGCGCGGCGCAACTCGCTCGCGATGCGCTGGCTGGTTTCGGCGGCGCGCTCGCGTGGCGAGAAGTCGATGGAAGAGCGGCTGGCTGCGGAAATCCTCGACGCGGCCGCCAATCGCGGCGGCGCGGTCAAGAAGCGCGAAGACACACATCGAATGGCGGATGCCAACAAGGCGTTCGCCCACTACCGCTGGTAATTACCGAGTTTTTTAGATGGCTCGTCAGACACCAATAGAACGGGTGCGCAATATCGGCATCATGGCCCACATCGATGCCGGCAAAACCACCACCACTGAGCGCGTGCTCTTCTACACCGGCATCAATTACAAAATTGGTGAGGTGCACGAAGGCACTGCGACGATGGACTGGATGGTGCAGGAGCAGGAGCGCGGCATCACGATCACGTCGGCTGCCACCACCTGTTTCTGGCGCGACAATCGCATCAATATTATCGACACGCCGGGACACGTCGATTTCACGATCGAAGTCGAGCGCTCGCTGCGCGTCCTCGACGGCGCGGTCGCAGTCTTCTGCGCGGTCGGCGGGGTCGAGCCGCAGTCCGAGACGGTGTGGCGCCAGGCCGACAAGTATCGCGTGCCGCGGATTGCGTTTATCAACAAGATGGATCGCGTCGGCGCCGAGTTCGAGCGCGTCGTGCAGGAGATGCGCGACAAGCTCAAGGCCACGCCGCTGCTGTTGCATCTGCCGATTGGCGCCGAAGAAAAATTCACCGGCCTGGTCGATCTGATCGAACAGAAGGCGCTCATCTGGGACGAGGATCGTCTCGGCGCGGAATTTCGCGTCGCCGAGATCCCCGACGATCTCAAGGAGCAGGCCGCCGGCTATCGCGACAAGATGATCGAGACGCTCGCCGATCACGACGAGCACATCATGGAGCTATATCTCGAGGGCAAGGCTCCCGCGCCCGACAAGATTCGCGCGGCGATTCGCGCCGCCACGCTCAAGATGGCGGTGACGCCGGTGATTCTCGGCTCCGCGTTCCGCAACAAGGGCGTGCAGCCGATGCTCGACGCCGTCGTCGAGTATCTGCCGTCACCGCTCGACCTGCCGCCCGTAGTCGGCAAGGTCGGCGACAAGATTGAAGAGCGATGGCCGCGCGACGACGCGCCGTTCTCGGCGCTCGCGTTCAAGATAATGAACGACCAGCACATGGGGTCGCTCACCTTCATCCGGGTTTACTCGGGCAAGCTGGAAAGCGGATCGTCGCTGCTCAATTCGACCCGCGGCAAGCGCGAACGAATCGGCCGGATGCTCAAGATGCACGCCAACAAGCGCGAAGATATCACCGAGGTTTACGCCGGCGATATTTGCGCCGTCGGGCTGCGCGACACGACCACCGGCGACACGCTGTGCGACGCGGCGCATCCGATCGTGCTCGAGTCGATCGAGTTTCCCGAGCCGGTCATTCAGATCGCAATCGAGCCCAAGACCAAGGCCGACCAGGAAAAGCTCTCCGAGGCGCTGCAGAAGCTGGCCAAAGAGGATCCGTCTTTCCGGATCAACGTCAATAAGGAAACGGCGCAGACGCTCATCTCCGGGATGGGCGAGTTGCACCTGGAAATTATCGTCGATCGCATGCTGCGCGAGTTCAAAGTCGACGCCAATATCGGCAAGCCGCAGGTCGCCTACCGCGAAACCATCAAGCGCGCGTCCGAAGCCGAGGGCAAGCTGGTCCGCCAGAGCGGCGGTCACGGCCAATACGCCGTGGTCGAGCTGCGCATCGAGCCGCTCCCGAAGGGCGGCGGCTTCGAGTTCGAGGACGGCACCAAGGGCGGCTCGATTCCGCGCAACTTCATCCCGGCGGTCGAAGACGGCGTGAAAGAAGCGATGGAGAACGGCGTGCTGGCCGGCTATCCGATGGTCGATATCAAGGCCACCGTTATCGACGGCAAGTATCACGACGTCGATTCATCGGAACTCGCGTTCAAGATTGCCGGCTCGATGGCCTTCAAGGAAGGCTGCGAACGGGCCGAGCCGATTCTGCTCGAGCCGGTGATGGAGGTCGAGGTCGTCACGCCGCAGGAGTTCATGGGCGAGGTGATCGGCGACTTGAGCGGACGCCGCGGCAAGATTCTCGACATGGAAAATCGCGCCGGCGCGCAGGTCATCGAGGCCCGCGTCCCGCTCGCGACGATGTTCGGTTACGCGACGCGGCTGCGCTCGATGACGCAGGGCCGCGCGACTTACACGATGCAGTTCGGCGCGTATGAACCCGTGCCAAAAAATATTTTAGAAGAGTTGATGGCGCGCGGCACCGACGACGAGAAGAAGCGCGCATAACGACTCATGAGCAACGCGCTCAATCGGAGGTTACGTTAATGGGAAAAGCTAAATTTGAACGCAATAAGCCGCACGCCAACGTCGGCACTATCGGTCATATCGATCACGGCAAAACGACTTTAACCGCGGCGATTACCAAGGTTCTCGCCTCGAAGAAGCTCGCGACCTTCACCGCGTTCGATCAGATCGACAAGGCGCCCGAAGAGAAAGAGCGCGGCATCACGATTTCGATCGCGCACGTCGAGTACGAGACGACCAAGCGCCACTACGCGCACGTCGATTGCCCGGGACACGCCGACTACATCAAGAACATGATCACCGGCGCCGCCCAGATGGACGGCGCAATCCTCGTGGTCGGCGCCAACGACGGCCCGATGCCGCAGACGCGCGAGCATATCCTGCTCGCCTACCAGGTCGGCGTGCCGTCGATCGTCGTGTTCATGAACAAGGTCGATATGGTCGACGACCCCGAGCTGCTCGACCTGGTCGAGCTCGAAGTCCGCGACCTGCTGACCAAGTACAATTTCAAGGGCGACGACGTTCCCGTCATTCGCGGCAGCGCGCTCAACGCGCTCAACTGCGGATGCGGCAAGCCCGACTGCCCCAACTGCAAGCCGATTCTCGATCTGATGGATGCGGTCGACAGCTACATCCCGCAGCCCGTGCGCGAGACCGAAAAGCCGTTCCTGATGCCGGTCGAAGACGTGTTCTCGATCTCCGGCCGCGGCACCGTCGTGACCGGCCGCGTCGAGAAGGGCAAAGTCAAAGTCGGCGAGGAAGTCGAAATCGTCGGCTTCAAGGACACCAGCAAGACGACGGTCACCGGCGTCGAGATGTTCCGCAAGCTGCTCGACGAAGGCCAGGCCGGCGACAACATCGGCGTGCTGCTGCGCGGCCTCAAGCGCGAAGACGTCGAGCGCGGACAGGTGCTCGCGAAGCCCGGCTCGATCACGCCGCACACCAACTTCGAAGCGTCGGCGTACATCCTGACCAAGGACGAAGGCGGCCGTCACACGCCGTTCTTCACCGGCTATCGCCCGCAGTTCTACTTCCGCACCACCGACGTCACGGGCGTGCTGACACTGCCCGAGGGCACCGAGATGGTCATGCCGGGCGACAACATCAAGATCCTTGGCGAACTGATCACGCCGGTCGCGATGGACGAAGGCTTGCGCTTCGCTATCCGCGAGGGTGGCCGCACGGTCGGCGCCGGCGTCGTTTCGAAGATATTGAAGTAAGCGACTGAGAAAGAAACGGACACTGAAGAATCGTGCGAAATCGAGCAGGGATGGAGCGGAGCGCTGAACGAATCGGGCGCGGTATTTTCTAGATGAACGACAAGATACGCATACGCCTCAAGGCGTACGACTACCGCCTGCTCGATCAGTCGGTGCGCGAAATCGTGGACACCATCCGGCGCACCGGCGGCCGCGTGGCCGGCCCGATTCCGCTGCCGACTCGCATAGAGCGCTTCACCGTCAACCGCTCGCCGCACGTCGACAAGAAGTCGCGCGAGCATTTTGAGATACGAACGCATAAACGTCTGCTCGACGTCCTCGAGCCGACCCAGCAGACTATCGACGCGCTGGGCAAGCTCGACTTGGCCGCGGGCGTGGACGTCGAAATCAAGCTCGAGTAGAGACCGATGCTGACCGGATTGATTGGAAAAAAAATCGGGATGACCCAGATGACCGACGCCGCCGGCCGCGTTCGCGCCGCCACGGTGTTGACGCTCGGGCCATGCACCGTCTCGCAGGTGAAGACCGCCGCGACTGACGGCTACGACGCCGTGCAGGTGACGTTCGGCAAGCGCAAGCTCACCCGCGTGACGGGAGCAGTGCGCGGCCATTTCGCCAAGGCCAACATCGCGGCCGGCATCAAGTCGGGCGAGTTCGAACGCCGCGGCGAAGCCGAGTTGAAGCTCGGACAGCCAATCGCGGCCGCCGACGTGTTCAAGGTCGGCGACCAGGTCGACGTAACCGGCGTGTCGAAAGGCCACGGCTACGCCGGCGTCATCAAGCGCCATCACTTCTCCGGCTTCCCCGGCTCGCACGGCACCCACGAATATTTCCGCCACGGCGGCTCGATCGGTAACCGCTCTTACCCCGGCCGCGTGCGCAAGGGCATGCGGATGGCGGGGCAGATGGGCAATGCGACCGCCTGCATCCTCAACCTCGAAGTGCTCGAGATACTTGCCGACGACAACGCCGTTGTCGTCTCGGGCGCCGTGCCCGGACCCGACGGCGCTTTGCTCGTCGTTCATCACGCGGCCCGCCCGCGCAAGCGCTCCAATGTGAAGGTGACGGCCAGTGCCTGAGCGCAAAGAAAAGAGAGAAGCTCAATCGCCGGTGAAGCTGCCGCTGTACTCGGCCGCGCACGAAAAGGTCGGCGAGCTCGAAGTGGCCGGCGCAGTCTTCGGCCGCGACGGCGACGTATCCTTGCTCCACGAAGCAGTGCGGATGCAGCTTGCCAATCGGCGCTCCGGCACCGCGTCGACCAAGACCAAGGGACTCATCTCCGGCGGCGGCCGCAAGCCGTGGCGGCAGAAGGGGACAGGCCGCGCGCGCGCAGGCTCGACGCGCTCGCCAATCTGGCGTCATGGCGGAACGATCTTCGGTCCGCAGCCGCGCGACTATTCGTACAAGATGCCGAAGAAAGCCTGGCGCGCCGCTCTATGCCTCGCGATTTCCGATCGCGCAAAGAACGGCAAGCTGTTCATCGTCGAGTCGCTCGATCTGTCGGAGCCGAAGACCAAGGCGGCGAAGGCTGCGCTCGGCAAGCTCGGCGTCGAGCACGCGCTGATTGTGACGGGCGAGAACGACGGCAAGTTTTTTCTGGCCGCGCGCAACCTCGCTGCGCATAAAGTTCTCGCGATTGAAGGCCTCAATGTTTACGACGTGCTCAATTACCGGGAACTCGTGATGACGAGTGAGACCGCCAAGGCGATCGAAGCCCGTTTTTCGGGAGAAGCGAAATGAGCAGTCCCGAGAGCCTGATTCTCGCGCCCATCATCACTGAGAAGGGCACCATGGCCAGCGAAAAGGCCGGCCAGGTGCTGTTCCGCGTGCGGCCCGGTGCGAGCAAGGACAAAATTCGCGAGGCCGTCGAGCATCTGTTCCACGTCACCGTGACCAAAGTTCGCACGTCGAACTTCATGGGCAAGGAACGGCGCAAGGGCGCAATCAAGGGCCGCCAGAGCGACTGGAAGAAGGCTTACGTAACTCTGAAAGAAGGCGACAAGATCGAGTTCTTCGAAGGTCTATAGGAACATGGCAGTCATTCAGCTAAATCCGCGCACGCCCGGACAGCGCTTCATGCAGATAGCGGACTTCTCCGAGCTCACCAAGAAAGAGCCTGAGAAGAGCCTGCTGGTTCCGGTCAAGCGAACTGGCGGACGCAATAATCGCGGACGCATGACCTCGCGTCATCGCGGCGGCGGACATAAGCGCCGTCTGCGCCTGATCGATTTCAAGCGCAACCGCGACGGGATTCCGGCGGTCGTCGCCGCGCTCGAATACGATCCGAATCGCTCGGCCAATATCGCGCTGCTGCATTACGCCGACGGCGTGAAGACATACATCCTCGCGCCTGACGGTCTGAAAGTCGGCGCCAAGGTCGAGTCGGGCGAGAACGCCGACATCAAGCCCGGCAACGCGCTGATGCTCAAGAACATCCCGCTCGGCACCGTCGTGCACGCAATCGAGATGAAGCCGGGCGCCGGCGCCAAGCTGGCTCGCGGCGCAGGCGTGCAGGCGCAGTTGATGGCGAAAGAAGGTAAGATGGCGCTGCTCAAGCTGCCCTCGGGCGAGCAGCGGATGGTGCAGGCCGATTGCCGCGCGACCATCGGCCAGGTCGGTAATCTCGATCACGAAAATATCTCGATCGGCAAGGCCGGGCGCTCGCGATGGCTGGGCAAGCGCGGTCATGTGCGCGGAGTCGCGATGAATCCCGTTGACCATCCGCACGGCGGTGGCGAGGGCAAGTCGAAAGGTAACCATCCGCAGTCGCCGTGGGGCCAGCCCGCCAAGGGCTACAAGACGCGCAAGAAGCAGCCGTCGGACAATTTGATCGTCAGCCGCCGGCCGAAGGGAAAGCATTAGAGAGTTATGGCCAGGTCACTGAAAAAAGGTCCGTTCGTCGACGGGCATCTGCAGAAAAAAGTCACCGTCGCGACCGCCTCGGGCGACAAGCGCATCATCAAGACCTGGTCGCGGCGCTCGATGATCACGCCCGACATGATCGCGCTGACCTTCGCCGTCCACAACGGCCACAAGTTCATCCCGGTGTACTGCACCGAAAACATGGTCGGTCACAAGCTCGGCGAATTCTCGCCGACGCGCACCTTCCACGGCCACGCCGGCGATCGCAAGGGCGAAGTAAAACAATCCTCCGCTCCGGCAGCACCGGCTGCTCCGGCGGCGGCGCCAAAGGCGTAAGCGGGGAAAGTAGTTAGAGTCATGGAATCGATATCGCGAACCCGCTTCATCAGAATTTCGCCGCGCAAGCTGCATCTTGTGTGCGAGTTGATCGTCGGCAAGAAAGTCGATCAGGCGCTGTCGATTCTGGAGTTCACGCCCAAGAAGGCGGCGCGCTTCGTCTCGAAAACGCTGCTGGCCGCAATCGCCAACGCCCGCGATCAGCAGAACGTCGACGAGGACAAATTGTTCGTAAAACGCGCGACCGCCGACACCGGGCCGACCTGGAAGCGCTCGATCGCGCGCGCACATATGCATTCGACGCCGATCCATAAACGCACCAGCCATCTCACGGTAATCGTGGACGAGCGGGCGTCCTGAGGTCTCCTATGGGACAGAAAGTACATCCGCGCGGTTTTCGCCTCGGCATCATCGAGAGCTGGGATTCGCGATGGTACGCGAGCCACGACTACGCCAAGTTGCTGCACGAAGATTTGAAGCTGCGCGAGTTCATCAAGAAGCGGCTCTACCATGCCGGCATCTCGCGCATCGAAATCGAGCGCATGGCCAACAAGGCCAAGATAAACATTTACACGGCGCGCCCCGGTATCGTCATCGGCAAGAAGGGCGCGGAAATCGACAAGCTCAAGCTCGATATCCAGAAGCTGATGAAAGGACGCGACTCCTTCATCAACATCCACGAAGTGCGCCGTCCCGATCTCGATCCGCAGCTGGTGGCCGAGAATATCGCGCTTCAGCTCGAGCGCCGCGTCGCCTTTCGCCGCGCGATGAAAGAAGCTGTGACGCGCGCGATGCGGATGGGCGCGCAGGGCGTCAAGGTCCACGTCGCGGGACGCCTCGGCGGTGCGGAAATCGCGCGCCAGGAATGGTATCGCGAGGGCCGGGTGCCGCTGCAGACGCTGCGCGCCGACGTGGCCTACGGCTTTGCCGAAGCGCGCACGACCTACGGCCAAATCGGCGTGAAAGTCTGGATTTTCCGCGGCGAAGTTTTGACCCGCAAAGACGCAGACGCGAAACGCGCAGGAACGCCTGTGCAGGCGAATTGACGAAGTAAGATGCTCGCACCAAAAAAAGTTAAATGGCGCAAGATGATGAAGGGCCGCGTCCGCGGCGCCGAGTCGCGCGGTCTCACGCTCGCCTTCGGCGACTACGGCCTCAAGTCGCTCGAGACTTGCCGCATCGACACGCGCGCGCTCGAGGCCGCTCGTATCGCGCTCACGCGGCATATCAAGCGCGGCGGCCGCGTCTGGATTCGCGTGTTTCCCGACAAGCCCTTCACCCGGAAGCCGGCCGAAACCCGCATGGGCAAAGGCAAGGGCTCGCCCGAAGGATGGGTCGCGTGCGTGAGGCCGGGCCGGATTCTGTTCGAGATGGAAGGCGTCGATTACGCGACGGCGAAAGAAGCGATGCGCCTGGCGGCGCACAAGCTGCCGATTAAAACAATTATGATCCAGCGCGAGGAGGGTGGCCTTGGAGCTTGACGAACTAAGGCAGATGACCGCGCCGGATTTGCAGGTCAAGGAGCGCGAGGCGCGCGAGGAAATTTTCCGCCTGCGCCTGAAGCTGCGCACCAATCAGCTCGACAATCACGCGGGCTATCGGCGTGCGCGTCGCGAGCTGGCGCTGATCATGACGCTGCTCGGCGAAAAGTCGCGCGGCGAGAACAAAACTACGAAGAAGGCAAGTTAATGCGCGAGCGAATTAAACGGCGCGAAGGGACCGTGGTCTCCGCCAAGATGACCAAGACCGTGGTGGTCAAGGTCGATCGCATGGTCGAGCACGCCCTCTACGGCAAGCGCGTGCGCCGCAGCACCAGGTTCATGGCGCACGACGAACGCGGCGAATGCAAGGAAGGCGATCGCGTGCAGATTATCGAGTCGCGTCCGCTCTCGAAGAACAAGCGCTGGCGCGTCAGCCGCGTTCTCAAAAAGGCCGCGGGGTAGGGCGTCGACGATGGTACAGGTTCAAACGGTTCTGGATGTCGCCGATAATTCGGGCGCCCGCAAGGTGATGTGCATCAAGGTGCTCGGCGGCTCCAAGCGCCGGTACGCGTCGGTCGGAGATGTGATCGTGGTCGCAGTCAAGGAAGCGATTCCCAACGCCAAGGTCAAAAAGGGCGACGTCTCGCGCGCGGTGATCGTGCGCACGGCGAAAGAAATCAGCCGCGACGACGGCAGCTACATCCGCTTCGACGGCAACTCGGCGGTGCTGCTCGACAAGGATCACGAACCGATCGGCACGCGCATCTTCGGCCCCGTGGCTCGCGAGCTGCGCGCGAAAAAGTTTTTGAAGATAATCTCGCTCGCGCCGGAGGTGCTGTGATGGCGTCGGCGAAGTACAAGATTAAGAAGAATGACACCGTGATGGTCGTCACCGGCCGCGACCGCGGCAAAACCGGCAAGGTGATGCGAGTGCTGCCGGAGCGCGGCCGCGTCGTCATCGAGCGGCTCAATATCGTCAAGCGGCACAGCAAGCCGCGCGGCGCGCAGAGCCCCGGCGGAATCGTCGAGAAGGAAGCGCCGATCGACATTTCGAACGTCATGATTTTTTGCGATCGATGCAACGCTCCGGTCCGCGTCGGCCTCAAAACTGCCGCCGACGGCGCCAAGACCCGCGTCTGCCGGCGTTGCGGAGAAACCATAGGTAACGACTGATGGCTGACAAGAAAGAAAAGCCGGACAAGGCCGAGCAGGCGGCGAAGGCCGAGCAGACCGCCAAGACCGACGCTGCGGCCAAGGCCAAGCGCGAAGGCAAGGCCCGTCAGGCTCAGCAGAAGCAGGCCGCCGAAGAAGCGAAAGCTTCCGCCGCGGCGCCGCTGCCGCCCGAGCCCAAGCTGCCCGCGCGCCTGCGCGTTCGCTTCGAGAACGAGATCGCGCCCGCGCTGATGCGCGATCTGAAGATCGACAACAAGATGCGCGTGCCGCGGCTCGAGAAGATCACTATCAACATGGCGCTGCAGGAAGCGCGCGACAACGTGAAGATTCTCGACTCGGCGCTCGAAGAATTGAAAGTCATCAGCGGGCAGAAGCCGGTGCTGACGCGCGCGCGCAAGGCCATCTCGAACTTCAAGCTGCGCCAGGGCATGCCCATCGGCGTGATGGTCACGCTGCGCCGCGAAAAGATGTGGGAGTTTTTCGATCGGCTGGTGAATATCTCGCTGCCGCGCGTGCGCGACTTTCGCGGCGTCAGCGACAAGGCTTTCGACGGCCGCGGCAACTACTCGCTCGGCCTGAAGGAACATACGATTTTCCCCGAACTCAACCTCGACAAGGTCGAGAAGGTTAAGGGTCTGACGATTTCGATCACCACCACGGCGCGCAGCGACTTCGAGGGTCTGACGCTGCTGCGCGCGCTCGGGATGCCGATGCGCGGGGCCGCCGAGCGCGAAGCTGACGCCGCCAAAGCTGCAGCCGTCGCGCAGGCTCATGCCGCCGCCAGGGCCGCCGTGGCAGCGGCCGCAACGCCGCCCCCGACGCCGGAGCAGGGAGCATAAGGATTATCTGAATGGCGAAAACGTGCCTGCGGGTTAAGGCAGCCCGCAAACCAAAATTCAAAGTGCGCGCGTACAATCGCTGCCCGCTATGCGGCCGCGCGCGTGCGTACTATCGGCGTTTCAAGATGTGCAGGCTGTGCCTGCGCAAATATGCGCTCGACGGCAAGTTGCCGGGCGTCATCAAGGCGAGCTGGTAAAAGAGTTAATCATGTCGCAGACCGATCCGATCGCAGAATTGCTCACGCGAATCCGCAACGCGATGCGCGCGCGGTACAACGAACTCACGCTGCCGCATTCACGCCTGCGCGAGGCGATTTGCCGCGTGCTGATGGCCGAGGGCTTTCTGGCCGGCGTCGAAGTCGGCGGCGAGGCGCCCAAGAAAATGCTCGCGCTCAAACTGCGCTATTCGCCGGCGCGCGAGTCCGTCATTCGCGGCATCGACCGCATCAGCAAGCCGAGTAATCGCCGCTATGCGGGCGCCGCCGAAATCGGCAAGGTGCGCGGCGCGATGGGCGTGCAAATCGTCTCGACTCCGCTCGGCGTGATGACCGGGCGCGAGGCGCGGCGGCGCAAAGTCGGCGGCGAAATTCTTTGCAGGGTTTGGTAATCGAACAATGTCGCGCATAGGAAGACTGCCGATTCATCTCGACAAGAGCGTCAAGGCCACGGTCGCCGGCTCGACCCTCAAGGTCGAAGGCCCCAAGGGCAAGCTCGAGCTCAAGCTGCATCCCGGCTACACCGTCGAGATCAAGGATTCTGAAATCGTCGTGAAGCGCTCCGGCGACACCAGCGAGCGAGCGCGCGCTCCACGGCCTCATGCGCAAGCTTATCGCCAACATGGTCGAGGGCGTAGGCAAGGGCTTCACCCGCGTGCTCGAGATTAACGGCGTCGGCTATCGCGCCGAAGCCAAGGCCCAGCAGGTGAATCTCACGCTCGGCTATTCGCATCCGATCGTCTATCAGCTGCCGCCCGGCGTGACCGCCAAAGTCGAGAAGCAGGTGACCGTCACGCTCGAGAGCGCCGACCGCCAGCTGCTCGGCACCGTCGCCGCGCAGATTCGCGAGCTCCGTCCGCCCGAACCGTACAAGGGCAAGGGAATCAAGTACGCGACCGAGACGATTCGCCGCAAGGCCGGCAAGGCCGCGGCTGGATCGACCTCGGCCTAGAGGTTAGTTGCGATTATGGCTCTAGAGCGATCAGAAAAACGCAAGCTGCGCCAGGGACGCGTGCGGCGCAAGGCGATCGGCAACGATCAGCGCCCGCGCCTGTCGGTCTTCCGCTCGCTGCATCACATTTACGTCCAGGTGATTTCCGACGAGAGCGGCCGCACTCTTGCCGCGGCCTCGACCGAAACGGCCGGCCTGCGCGACGAGCTCAAGAGCAAGCGCAATCTGGCCGCCGCCAAAGCGGTCGGCAAGGCAATCGCCGAGCGATGCCTCCAGAGCGGCATCTCCAACGTCGTCTTCGATCGAAACGGATTTCTCTATCACGGCCGCGTCAAGGCGCTGGCCGACGCGGCGCGCGAAGCGGGGTTAAAATTTTGAACGGCAGGCAACGAACGCTACGAGAAGGCACTGTGGTGCAGCGCATCGATCCGCAGGGCCTCGAGATCAAAGAGAAGGTCGTGCACATCAACCGCGTCGCCAAAGTCGTGAAGGGCGGACGCCGCTTCAGCTTCAGCGCGCTGGTGGTCGCGGGCGATCATAACGGGCTGGTCGGATTCGGCCTCGGCAAAGCCAACGAAGTGCCCGAGGCGATTCGCAAGGGCGTCGATCGCGCCAAGAAGAGCCTGGTCCGCGTGCCGATTCAGGACGGGACCATTCCGCACGAAGTGGTCGGACGTTTCGGCGCGGGACGCGTCGTGTTGCGCCCGGCGGCCGAAGGCACCGGCGTCATCGCGGCGGGCGGTGTGCGCGCCGTCGTCGAGCTCGCCGGCATTCGCAACATCCTGACCAAACGCCTCGGCTCGTCGAATCCGCACAATCTCGTCAAAGCAACCCTCGAAGCGCTGGCCGAGCTGCGCAGCACTCAAGATATCAACCGGCTCCGCGGCCGCACGCCGAATCAGCCTGAAGCGGCAGCTTGATCGAATTTAGAGATTGGTGAAACACGATGTCCGATAAAATTCGCGTCAAGCTCATCGGCAGCCCGATCAGCACCACTCAACGCGTGCGCCAAACCGTCAAGGGCCTCGGCCTCGGCAAAGTCGGCAGCGTGCGCGAGCTCAAACGCACAGCCGCGGTCGAAGGGATGGTCAAGCGTTTGAAACATCTCGTCATCGAGCTTAAGGATTAATCTCCGTCATGGATTTGAAGGATCTAAAACCGTCCCCCGGCTCGACCCATCGCAAACGCCGCGTCGGCCGCGGCATCGGCTCCGGCCACGGCAAGACCGCCGGCCGCGGGCACAAGGGTCTGGGCGCGCGCTCGCACGGTAACACTCCGCCGAGTTACGAAGGCGGCCAGATGCCCCTGCAGCGCCGCTTGCCAAAGCAGGGATTTCGTCGCACGCTGAAGAACCAGGCGCGTCGCGACGAGTATGCGATCGTAAATCTTTCGCGCCTCAACGACTTCGAAGAGGGCGTGACTATCGACGCCGCCGCCTTGGTCGCCCGCGGGTTTGTTCCCGCCGGCCGCAAGGTGAAAGTTTTAGGCGACGGCGAACTGAAGAGTAAGATTAAAGTGCGCGCCGACGCGTTCTCGAAAAGCGCGCTGGATAAAATCGCCGCCCAGGGCGGCTTCGCGGAGTTGGTCAAGCCCAGCCAAAGCTAAATGCTCGACGGCTTTTCAAACGCCTCGCGCATCCCCGAATTGCGCCGCCGCCTGGTCTTCACGGCCATGATGCTCGCCGTGTATCGCATCGGCGTCGCAGTGCCGACCCCCGGCATCGACGGCCAGGCCCTCGCCTCGTTCTTCGACGCCGCCAGCGGCACGCTCTTCGGCTGGGTCAATCTGTTCTCGGGCGGCGCGCTCGAGCGCTTCTCGGTCCTCGCGCTCGGCATCATGCCGTACATTTCGGTCGCCATCGTCCTCGATCTCTTGAAAATCGCCTCGCCCTATCTCGACGAGCTTTACAAGGAAGGCGAAGCGGGCCGCCGCAAAATCACCCAGTACACGCGCTACGGCACCGTCCTGCTCGCGCTGTTCCAGGGCACGATGATCGCCTTCTCGCTCGAAAAAATTCAGGCCCCCGGCGGCGGCAGCATCGTTTACAATCCCGGCCCCGGCTTCATCGTGATGACGGTGCTCACGGTCACGGCGGGCACGATGTTCCTCATGTGGATCGGCGAGCAGATTACCGAGCGCGGCATCGGCAACGGCATCTCGCTGATCATCATGGCGGGCATCGTCGCGCGCCTGCCGAGCGCAATCGGCACGACCGTGCAGTTCGTGCGCGAGGGCGAAATGAGCATCTTCCTGCTCATCTTTATTCTCGCCATCGCCGCCGCCGTCATCGCCGGTATCGTCTATATCGAAACAGCGCAGCGCCGCATTCCCATCCAGTATGCGCGGCGTGTCGTCGGACGGCGCGTGTACGGCGGCCAGAGCTCGCATCTGCCGCTGAAGATCAACACCTCCGGCGTCATCCCGCCGATTTTCGCGTCGGCACTGCTGGTCTTCCCCGCGACGCTCGCGGCCTTCGTCCCGTTCCTGAAACCGTATTCGAGCTACCTGACGCCAGGCGGCATCTACTACGACATCGTTTACGTCGCGCTGATTTTCTTCTTCTGTTACTTCTACACGTCGGTCACCTTCAATCCGGTCGACGTCGCCGACAATCTGAAAAAGTACGGCGGCTTCATCCCCGGCATCCGGCCCGGCCGCTTCACCGCCGACTACATCGATCGCGTGCTGTCGCGCATCACCCTCGGTGGCGCCGTTTACGTCAGCGCCGTATGCGTCCTGCCGACCATTCTGATCGCGCGCTTCAACGTGCCGTTTTTCTTCGGCGGCACGGCGCTGCTGATCGTCGTCGGCGTCGCACTCGACACCGTCGCCCAAATCGAAACCCATCTGCTGACCCGCAACTACGAAGGCTTCATGCGCCGTGGCCGGGTCAAGACCAAGAGGGGCGCTTAGCTGGTGCGGCTGGTGCTGTTGGGCCCGCCGGGTGCGGGCAAGGGAACGCAGGCGCAGGCGCTGTCGGCTTTGTGGGGCATCCCGCAAATTGCCAGTGGCGATCTGTTGCGGGCGGTAGTGCGCGAAGACTCCGAGCTTGGCCGCGAGGCCGCCAGCTACATGGATCGCGGCCAGCTGGTGCCCGACGAATTCGTGTTGAAGCTGATCGCGGAGCGGTTTCGAAAAAAGGACGCGCGCAGCGGGTTCATTCTCGACGGATTTCCGCGCAACGTGATGCAGGCCGAGGCGCTCGGCGCGGGACTCGAGCGCGCGGGGCTGAAGCTCGACAAAGTTGTCGCGGTAACGCTGCCGGACGACGAAATCCTCAAACGAATTACCGGGACGGCGCACTTGCCGGAATTGTGCCGCGATGTATCACGTAGTGTTCGAGCCGCCCGCCAAACCGGGCGTGTGCGACAAGTGCGGCGGCGAGCTCTATCAGCGCGAGGACGACGGCGAAGACACCGTCCGCGAGCGGATCAAGGTTTACGACGCAACCACGCGCCCGTTGCTCGACTACTATGGCCGCCTCGGAATGCTCGCGCAGGTCGACGGCGTAGGCCGCCCCGACGAAGTCGAAAAGCGAATCCTGGCCGCGCTCGATGGAATCGCAGTGCCGGGTAAGGCCGAAGCGAGCGGCGGCACCGCCGGATCATGATTACTATTAAAACCCCGGCCGAAATCGCCGTGATGCGCAAGGCGAGCCAGATTGTCGCCGAGATCCTCGAGGCTCTCGTCGCAGCCGCGCGTCCCGGCGTCACGACCGAGGAGCTCGACCAGCTGGCCGAAGAGCTGACCTACAAGAAGGGCGCGAAGACTGCGTTCAAGGGTTACAAGCCGGGCGACGTCGTCTATCCGAATTGTTTGTGCGTGTCGATTAACAACGAAATAGTCCACGGCATCCCGTCGAGCCGCAAACTGAAAGCCGGCGACATCGTCAGCCTGGACTTCGGCGTCGTGTACGAAGGCTTCTACGGCGACTCGGCCCGCACCGTCGCGGTCGGCCCGGTGCCTGAGCGGGTGACCCGGCTCCTGAATGTCACGCGCGATTCCCTCTATGCGGGGATCGCGCAGGCGCGCGCGGGCAATCGCATCAGCGATATCGCGCGAGCGGTGCAGGACACGGTCGAGCGCGCCGGCTTTTCGGTCGTGACCGACTTCGCGGGCCACGGCATCGGCCGCCGCCTCCACGAAGACCCGCAGGTGCCGAACTATTTTCGCCCCGGGATGCCTAATCCACGCCTGCGCGAGGGGATGGCGCTGGCGATCGAGCCGATGGTTAACGAAGGGAGCCCCGATTTGGAGATACTTTCCGACGGCTGGACTGCGGTGACGGCGGACGGTAAACTATCTGCCCACTTCGAGCACTCCATCGCAATCACCTCCAACGGCCCGGAAATTCTGAGCGAATTGGCAAATGTCTAAAGGCGACGCGATCGAAGTACAGGGAACGGTTCAGGAAGCGCTCCCCAATGCGGTGTTCAGGGTAACGCTCGACAACGGGCACAAGGTGTTGGCCCACATATCGGGCAAAATGAGGATGCATTACATAAAAATTCTGGCCGGCGACAAGGTCACGGTCGAACTCTCGCCTTACGACCTGACCCGCGGCCGTATCACATACCGGATGCGCTAAGCGCGCGTCTGTATAAGAGCTAAAAAGATGAAAGTCCGAGCGTCAGTAAAAAAAATCTGCAAAAACTGCAAGGTCGTGCGCCGCGAAGGCGTCGTGCGCGTCCTATGCTCCAACCCGCGCCACAAGCAGCGCCAGGGCTAGGAAGGGTTTCGCGATGGCACGCATAGCTGGAGTCGAACTGCCGAAAAACAAGCGGATGGATATCGCGCTCACCTACATCTACGGCATCGGCCGCCCGAGCGCGATTAAAATCCTCGCCGCCGCCAAAGTGGATCCGGCGACCAAGACCGACGACCTGTCGGCGGACCAGCAGGTCCACATCCGCCAGGTGATCGACACCGACTACGAAGTGGAAGGCGATCTGCGCCGCGACTTCCAGCAGTCGATCAAGCGCCTGATGGACCTCGGATGCTACCGAGGCATCCGCCATCGTCGTGGCCTCCCGGTCCGCGGCCAGCGCACTCACACCAACGCGCGCACCCGCAAAGGCCCGCGCAAGGTCGTAGCCGGCAAAAAACAAGCCCCGCCGAAGGGCTAGCTCATAGGACACGCGCCACAAAGGAAATTTTCGTCTCATAGTCAGCACGCAACGGATTCACTGAAAAAAGAGAATGGCTGAAGAAGAAATCAAGGAAAAAGCCGCGCCCGAGAAGAAGGCCGCTGGTGCGCCTGCTGCTGCCGGCGCTGCTGGAGCACCTGCTCCTGCGCCGCGCCGCAAAAAGGTGCGCCGCAACGTGCCCGAAGGCGTCGCGCACGTGCATGCGACCTTCAACAACACGATCGTGACGATCACCGATCAGCAAGGCACCGTGATCGCATGGTCGAGCGCCGGCTCGGTCGGCTTCAAGGGCTCGCGCAAGGGCACTCCCTTCGCCGCGCAGATGGCGGCAGAGGCGTGCGCCCGCAAATGCTCTGAAGTCGGGATGCGCGCGGTAGTCGTTCACGTCAAGGGTCCGGGCGGCGGCCGCGAATCCGCAGTGCGCGCGCTGCAAGCGGCCGGGCTCGGCGTCATCTCAATCAAGGACGTAACTCCAATTCCGCACAACGGATGCCGTCCGCCGAAACGCCGCCGAGTCTGAGCCGAATTAACCGCGAGCGAACAAGGAACGTAACTTAACATGGCGAGAAACCTGGGACCGGTCTGCCGTCTGTGCAGACGCGAAGGACTGAAACTCTTCCTCAAGGGAGAGCGATGCTACAGCGACAAGTGCGCGATCGAGCGGCGCAATTATCCGCCCGGCGCGCACGGACAGGCGCGCACGCGTTTCTCCGAATTCGCGATTCGGCTGCGCGAGAAGCAGAAGGTCAAGCGCATTTACGGCCTGATGGAAACGCAGTTCGCGGCGTACTTCGCGATGGCTGAGCGGATGGACGGCATCACCGGCGAGAATCTGCTGGTGCTGCTCGAGCGCCGGCTCGACAACGTCGTCTATCGTCTCGGCTTCGCCAGCTCGCTGGCGCAGGCGCGGCAGGTCGTTCGTCACGGGCATATTTTAGTCAACGGCAAGAAAGTCACGATTCCCTCGACCCTGGTCGAGGTTGGCAGTGTGATCAGCGTGGCCGAGGCGAGCCGCACCAAGAAGGTGATCGTCGAGGCAATCGAGATGGCACAGCGCCGCGGCGTTCCGCCGTGGATGGCACTCGAGCGCGAACAATTCCGCGGCTCGCTCCGGGCGCTGCCGGCGCGCGCTGAACTGACGATGCCGATCAGCGAGAAGCTGATCGTCGAGCATTACTCAAGATAGGGCGGAGGCTACCGATTCGGCGTCCCGGTCCGTGGTGGACCTGTGTGGGCGCGGGAAATCCATCGGAAAAAAGAGCATAGACTATGCAGAATGACTGGCGAGATCTAATCAAACCCAAGACTGTCGAGTTCGACGAGAAGGAAGTCACTCCTTCCTACGGCAAATTTTCCGCGGAACCGCTCGAACGCGGCTACGGAATCACCGTTGGCAACGCGCTGCGGCGCATCCTGCTGTCCACGCTGCCCGGCTACGCGATTACGGCAGTCAGGATCAAAAACGTCCTCCACGAGTTCTCGACTCTGGCCGGCGTCAAGGAGGACGTGACCGATATCGTCCTCAACCTCAAGGAAATCCGCCTGCGCCTGCATGAAGGCGAGCAGATTACCGCAACCCTCAAGGTCAAGGGCGAAGCCCAGGTCACCGCGCGCGACATCACCGGCGGCCCCAGCCTCGAAATCCTGACCCCGGACAAGCATATCGCGTCGCTCGACAAGGGCGCCGACCTCGATATGGAACTCGTCATCAAGCGCGGCCGCGGCTACGTCCCCGGCGAGCGCACCGAAGACGAGGAAGCGATCGGCACCATTCGCCTCGACGCGATCTTTTCGCCGATTCGCAAAGTCAATTTCACCGTAACCAACGCGCGCGTCGGCCAGCGTACCGACTACGACCGCCTCGCGCTCGAAATATGGACCGACGGCTCGATCAACCCGCGGGAGGCGCTGACCTACGCGGCGCGCGTGATGCGCGATCAGATGACCATCTTCGCCGGCGTCGAGGAAGAAGCCGAAGTCCCGGTCGGCACCTCCGAGAACGGCGACGCGCGGCCCACGATGAGCGAGCTGCTCTATCGGCCGGTCGAAGGCCTGCCGATTTCGGTGCGCGCCTTCAACGGCCTCCAGAACGCCGACATCAAGTATATCGGCGAGCTGGTGCAGCGCACCGAGCAGGACATGCTCAAGATTAAAAACTTCGGACGCAAGTCCTTAAACGAGATCAAGGAAGTCCTGGCCGACATGGGCCTCTCGCTCGGGATGCGGCTGGAGAATCTGCCGCCGCGCGGCGAGCTCGACCGCATGTGGGAAGAGCAGGAACGCCGCGAATCGACCTGACAGGTTTGGAGTAACTGATGCGTCATCTCAACTCGGGCCGCAAGCTCAATCGCACCTCGGCGCATCGCAAGGCGCTGTTCAAGAACATGGTGCTCGCGTTGATTCGCCACGAGCGAATCAAGACGACCGACCCCAAGGCCAAGGAACTGCGCCGCATCGCCGACCGGATGGTCACGCTCGGCAAGCAGAACGATCTCGCCGCGCGGCGCCGCGCCTTCGCCGCCTTGCAATCGCACGAGGCGGTCAAGAAACTGTTCGACGAGATAGCGCCGCGCTTCAAGGATCGCAACGGCGGCTACACCCGCGTGATCAAGTTTGGTCATCGCCGCGGCGACGCCGCGATGCTCTCGGTCATCGAGTTCACCGGCAACGAAGAGCAGACCAAGTCGAAGAAACCGCGCAAGCGCGCAGCAAAGAAGGACGGCGCGACGACCGAGCGTCCTCGTCGAGCAGCAGCAGCCGGTTGATCCAGCTAGAACCTCACAAAGACAAGAAAGGCACGAAGATAGTCTCTTCGTGCCTTTTCTTTTTTCTGCTATCCGACTCTAACAGGCCGAGCGTCCGCGTCGAGCAGCGGCAGCCGGTTGATCCAGCTTAACAACTGGACTGGTTTCTCCGCACCTGATGTAGTGGATGCACGGACCTATTTCGCCGCATGAACTAACATAGATAGTACGGCCTAGTAGGACGCCCGCGTTCGTTAAGGGGAGGCACAGGGCGCCTATGGACTCGTCACTGCCGTTGAGGCGGCGGACTCTGGTTACGCTCGCGTTGTTGGTTGCGCTGGCCGGAGTCGCACTGGTTTGCGGCCCGGTGAATGCGGCGCAGACACCACTGCCAAACATCCTGTTGATCGTTATGGACGACATTGGCATCGACCAGTGGAAGCTGTTCGGATACGGCGGCACAACTCCCGCGGCCACTCCCAACATCGACGCGATCGCCGCCGCCGGAATCAAATTCCACAATCTGTGGGCGATGCCGGCGTGCTCGAACGGTCGTGCTGCCCTCTTCACCGGCCGCTACCCGTTGCGCACCCACGTCTACACCGCGCTCGGCAACAACGATCTCGCGAACTTCATGGTCAATCCCAACGAGATGACCGCTCCCAACCTGCTCAGGCAACGCGGTTACAAGAGCGCGCTGTTTGGCAAGTTCCACATGGGAATCCAGAGCAACAATCCGTACGGCTACGGAATGGTGCGGGCGTTCGGCTTTGATTACTTCTACGGATGGCTGGACGCTACCGGCGATCCGTCGTCGATCGATCAAACGGCGGGCGGCGTGTCCCCGCCCGGAACCTGGTCATGCGGCTTCGTCCGCGATGCAAACCATGGCGGCGCGGACACGGGCGCTTGCTACAGCGGCAACAATACTTGCGCAGTGACGACTAAATCAGGTGCGGAAGCTCCGGGTCGTGTATGCCGTGATGCTGGCGGCATCTTCGATCCAAACCAGCCGTGCATCAGCCCGACACCCGACTACATCAACTTTGCCACGCTCAGTGGGCACTACGTTTCGCCGCTCACGATAAACAATGAGGACGGCTCAATCGAGCAGGTGCCCTCGACCGACATTCGAGCGCGTACCTATCGCGGCACCGATCCGGTTGATGCTGCGATCGATTGGATCAATCAACAGCCTGCGAGTCAGCCATGGATGGTGAGCCTGGCTTTTGCGACGGCGCACACGCCGGTCATGCAACCGCCAATTCAATTGCTGCCTCCGACAGAACCGGACACCAGTAATCTTGATTGCTCGAACTCGCTCGACCAAAGAGTCATCACGAACCAGATGGAAGAGGCGCTCGACAGCGAAGTAGGGCGGCTGCTGGTGGCGACCGGGCTCGCCAGCCGCGGCCAGAATGGTCAACTGATCTACCGTCCGCAGCTGACTAACACGGTGATCGTGATGGTCTCCGACAATGGCAGCCTGGGGACGGTGGTGAAGGCGCCCTTCAATGCCAGCGCGTCGAAATCCAGTGTTTATCAAACCGGCGTATGGTGTCCCGGGATCGTCGCGGGTCCGACGGTGAAGAAGCCCGGCCGGCAGGTGAATGCGATGGTCAATATCGTGGACCTTTATCAGTTGTTCGGCGAGCTCGCGGGCATCGACGTGCACCAGAGCGTCCCGCGCACGGTCGACGCGCAGTCCCTTCTTCCATACCTGCTCAATCCCGCGCAGCCGGCTATCCGCAAAACGAACTTTACGCAAATAGGCACGAACCTCCACGCCAACGGCGAGATCAACAGTCCCTGCCAATTCAACACCACCACCTGCTCGCAAATCGCTCCGACCAAAGGCGTGTGCGAGGACAATGGCGGGATATGGTGGGGTCCGGGCGCGACCGACCCCAGCACGGCAGGGATACCGGCGGACGGGTTGCAGCTGTGCTGTGACGTGGCAATCTGGCAGGCAAATCACGCGCAGACGATTTCAACCAACATCTACCCGCTCGAGGCGTTCGCGATTCGCAACGCCAGCTACAAGATCGTCATCAATGACTTCGAGGCCTACGACGCAGCTTCGAACTCGTGCGTCGCGACGTCGACCAAGGAGTTTTACCGAATCAACGAGAACGTACCCGTTGCCGATGCTCGACAATACAAACTTGTTGGCTACGGGGAATCCACTCAACCGGCAGCAGAAAAAGAACTACAACGCACTGACAGTGCAGCTTGCGCAGATCCTGGCGTCGCAGCCCGCCTGCCCCGGCGACGTTAACCTCGATGGCGTCGTGAACAATGCGGATATCGCGCAGTGGCAGTTCTTCCAGCAGCTTTCAGGAGATTCAAGCTGGGCCGACATTAACCTCGACGGACTGACCGACTCTGCCGATCTGGCAATCATCCTGCAAAACCAGGGAGCGTGTCCTGCGCCGCCAGCGACGGCGTCACGGTAAATATCCGGTTTCCTACTCGATGCGCTCGAGCAGCTTTGCGCGCAGCGCCATGTGCGCGCTCTTCAGCCCTGACAGGATGCCGTCCTCGAAGTTCCACTCGCCGCTCGCCATCAGGTCGGCGAAGTCGTTCGGGTTGCGGATGTCCTCGGGCGTGAGCCCCGGATGAATCGCACGCGCCATCGCGAGCACCTTGCTCTCCTGCTGCGCGATCATCTCGAGCATCAGCCGGTCGACCAGTGCTAGTGTCTCGCGGGCGGCCATCGGCAAATCGTAATGCAGCAAGCACCTTCTTGGCGAGGGCGCGCTTTGATAATGTTGATTTCACAGGCGGCAAAAATAATGTCTAACGAACTTGTTGCTCCCGATAAATTTTTCCTCAACCGTTTCGGCATGAACCACGGCGCGCTCGAGCGAATCCTCGGCAGCGCGCTCGAACGCAAGGCTGACTACGCCGATCTCTACTTCGAGTATCGCAGCGCCGAGGGCCTCGCGCTCGAAGAGTCGATGGTGAATCACACCAGCAAGAGCGTCAGCCACGGCGTCGGCGTTCGCGTCTGTGCCGAGGATCGCACCGGCTACGCGTATTCCGACGAAGTCACCGTTGACAGGATGCGCCTGGCGGCCGAGGCCGCGCGCGCGATCGCCGACCAGCGTGGCACGGCGCCCGCCGCCGTGCAGGTCGGCGCTCCGGTCGCGCGTCACGCGCTGTACGATCTCGACAGCACGCCGCTCGATGTTCCGGTGCAGGAGCGCGCCAAGCTGCTGAACGAAATCGATCGCGTCGTGCGCGCCTCCGATCCGCGCGTGAAGAACGTGATGGCGTCGTTCGCGTGCGAGAAAAAGATCGTCATGATCGTGAAGAGCGACGGGCAGGTCGCCGCGGACGTGCAGCCACTGTGCCGGCTCAACGTCACCGTGATTGCCGACGACGGCAAGGGTCGCCAGATGGGCTCCTACGGCGGCGGCGGGCGCGTCGAATGGAACTACTTCATCGAGAACGACCGCTGGCGCGAGTACGCGCTCGAAGCGGCGCGCCAGGCGATCGTCAATCTCGACGCCGTCGATGCGCCCGCGGGCGAGATGGTCGTTGTGCTCGGACCGGGATGGCCGGGGATTCTGCTGCACGAAGCGATTGGCCACGGCCTCGAAGGCGACTTCAACCGCAAGGGCGTGTCGGCCTTTGCCAATCGAATCGGCCAGAAAGTCGCGAGCGAGCTTTGTACGGTGATCGACGACGGCACCATCCCGAATCGCCGCGGCAGCTTGAACGTCGACGACGAAGGCACGCCGACTTCGCGCACGGTGCTGATCGAAAAGGGAATCCTGCGCGGCTATCTGCAGGATCGGATGAACGCGCGGCTCATGAAGATGGAGCCCACCGGCAACGGACGGCGCGAGAGCTTCGCGCATTCGCCGATGCCCCGGATGACCAACACCTTCATGCTCAACGGCGAATCGACGCCCGAGGAAATAATGAAGTCGGTGAAGAACGGCCTCTATGCGGTCAGCTTCGGCGGCGGCCAGGTCGATATCACCAACGGCAAATTCGTTTTCTCCGCCAGCGAGGCGTACCTGATCGAGGACGGCCAGGTGACAACCCCGGTGAAGGGCGCGACGCTGATCGGCAACGGTCCCGACGTGCTGACTCGCGTCTCGATGGTCGGCAACGACCTCGCGCTCGACGCGGGAGTCGGCACCTGCGGCAAGGACGGCCAATCGGTGCCGGTGGGCGTGGGACTTCCGACGATTCGCATCGACGGCATAACGGTCGGCGGCACTCGCGCCTGACAGCGGGAAATATCGATGGCTGCATTGGATTTGGAACTCGCCAACTGGGCGCTCGACGAGGCGAAGAAAAAAGGCGCGACCGCGGCCGAGGTTTTGTGCGTGAGCGCGGAGTCGCTCGAGGCCGGCGTGCGAATGGGCGAAGTCGAAAAGCTCAAGAGCTCGCGCGAGCGGCGACTCGGTTTGCGCATCTTCTGCGGCCAGTCATCCGCGACTTCATCGACGGCCGAGCTCGAGCGCGATTCGCTGAGCGCATTCATCGCGAATACGGTCGAGTTGGCCCGCCTGTCGGCTCCCGATCCCTGGGCCGGATTGCCAGACCAGTCGTTGCATCCGAAGTCGTTGCCCGAACTGTCGCTGGCCGATCCCGACAGCGGCATCGTCGATGCCGATCGCGCACTCGAGATAGCGCGCCGCAGTGAGAACGCGGCGCTCAAGTTTGATCCGCGCATCAAGAATTCCGGCGGCGCCGAATTCAGCTCCGGTCGCGGCCAGGTTCTGTTCGTCAACAGCCAGGGATTCTCCGGCCAGTACGTCGGCACGTCTTATTCGCTCGGCGCGGGGCCGATCGCCCAGGAAGGCGAGGCGATGCAACAGGGGTACTGGTACACGTCGAATCGCCGCTTCGGAAAACTCGAAGACGCGGAGTCGGTCGGAATCACCGCCGCGAAGCGCGCGATCCGCCGCCTCGGCGCGCGCAAGATCAAGACGACGCGCGCGCCAGTCGTGTTCGATCCCGACATGGCCGCCGGCTTGATTCGATCGATCATCGGCGCCGCCTCGGGACCCGCGCTGTACAAAGGCGCGTCGTTCCTGATCGGCCAGTTGGGAAATACGATTGCCGCGCCCGGCGTCACTATCGTCGACAATGCGCTGATTCCCGGTGGCCTTGGCTCCAAGCCTTTCGACGGCGAAGGTCTGCCGACTTCCCGCAAGAACGTGATCGACAAGGGCGTGCTCGCAACCTACCTGCTCGACTCGTATTCGGCGCGCAAGCTCGGCCTCGCTCCCACCGGCAACGCCGCGCGTTCCGTGGGCGAAGCCCCCAGCGTCTCGACCACCAATCTGTATCTCGAGCCCGGCAGCTATACGCCCGCCCAGATAATCGGCTCGGTAAAGCAGGGATTGTACTTGACCGAGACCATCGGATTCGGCGTCAACATGGTGACGGGCGACTATTCGCGCGGTGCGGGCGGTATCTGGATCGAGAACGGCGAGCTCGCGTATCCGGTGCAGGAAATCACGATCGCGGGCAACCTGAAGGACATGTTTGCGAGCGTCGAAATGATCGGCAACGACCTCAACTGGCGCTCATCCACCGTCGCACCCACCCTCAAGATAGCCGAGATGACGATCGCCGGCGCCTGAGCCTGTTCGATAATTTTTTACAGTTACTCTATTGCTACTTGACGTAGGCTTGCATCTGAGCTAACAGTTTGTAGGGTTTAATTACACACCAGTTGTTAGATTGGTGCTGCCGCAAGGGAGATCTGTATGAATCTTCAACTATCTGCGCAGGCTCAGGAAAGGCTGCTGTCGAGGCTTTTGGCGATGGGGCTGCCACGCGCCGCGGCTTCCGCTCTGCTCGAGCGGCACATGCTCGTGCGTTATCCCAAGGGCGCCGAGCTATTCTCGATGGGCTCGCCCGCCGACGTGGTTTTCGCCGTGCTGACGGGCCTCGTCAAGGTGCATAGCTCGCGTGCAGGCAGCGATCCGGTGTTGGTCGAGCTCGCCGGTCCCGGCGACCTCGTCGGATACGCGGATTTTGCCGACTCGGGCGGCGGGCGTTCGCAGCTGTTCGCGGCGACGGCCCTGTCCAACTGCACCATCGCGCTCTTCACCCGTCATCAGATTGCCGAAGTGCTCAAGAGCCTTGAAGTGGAGTCGCTGCTCCGAATCACCGAAGCGATCAATTCGATGTGGTCGTCGGTCGTCTATCGCTATGCGACGTTTTTAGGAATGTCGCTGCGCAAGCGGCTCGAGATTGTGCTGGATGAATTGGCGGAACGATTTGGCGTACCCGATTCACGCGGAACGTTGCTGCTGCCCGAGCTCGCACAGGAAGAGCTGGCCGAGATGATCGGCAGTTCGCGCCCGATGGTCAGCAAGCTGCTCACCGAGATGACCGAGCGGGGAATGCTGATTCGCGAGGGACGCCGCCACATCCTGGTCGCCGCGCAAAAGCCGGCCGGCAAGGCGGCAGAGGCTCCTGCCATGCGCGAGCCGAGCTTGCATCCCGCGTTCGATCCGGTCCCGGCGGCCACGCGGCGCGCGCGAACGGATCGCCGTGCGGTGCGCCCGCCCGTGACCCCCATCGTGAGTATCTAGTCAGTACCGAGCGTTCGCCTGGCGCCCGACCGCGAATCACGCGGCCGGGCGCTCGTTTGATCTACGCACGCGTTTCGGTTTGCCCCAACTTGAAAAACGGTTAGGTTAAATCGAGGGTAAAACCGCCGCATGAACGCCAATCGATACACCGAAAAACTTCAAGAGGCGCTCGGGCGCGCGCAGAGCGCCGCGCTCAGTGCGCACAATCAAGCGGTCGATGTCGAGCATTTGCTGGCGTCGCTGCTCGAGGACAACGAAGGGCTGGCCTCGTCGATCCTAAAGCTCGCGGGTGTCGATCCCGACGCGGTGAATCGCAAGCTCAGCGCCGAGCTCGCGAAGATTCCGAAGGTTACAGGGGGCGGCGCCGATAGCGGCCAGGTTTACGCCACTCAGCGGCTGGGCCGCGTGCTCGCGCGCGCGGAGCAGGAGGCGGGCAAGCTCAAGGACGAGTACGTTTCGGTCGAGCACGTGTTGATCGCGATGCTCGACGAGCCGGGCGCCGCTTCGAAGATTCTGCGCGAAGCCGGTCTGACGCACGATAAGCTGATGGCGGTGCTCAAGAAGGTTCGCGGCAATCAGCGCGTCACCTCGTCGAATCCCGAGGCGACCTACCAGTCGCTGGAAAAATACGGCCGCGACCTGACCAAGCTCGCGTCGGCGGGCAAAATCGATCCGGTCATCGGACGCGACGAGGAAATTCGGCGCGTCATCCAGGTGCTCTCCCGCCGCACCAAGAACAACCCGGTGCTGATTGGCGAGCCGGGCGTCGGCAAGACCGCGATTGTTGAGGGCCTCGCGCGGCGGATCGTTCAAGGCGACGTGCCCGAAGGCCTCAAGAATCGCAAGCTGGTGGCGCTCGACATGGGCGCGCTGATCGCCGGGGCGAAATTCCGCGGCGAATTCGAAGAACGGCTCAAGGCGGTGCTGAAGGAAGTGCAGGAGGCCGCCGGCGAGATAATTTTGTTTATCGACGAGCTGCACACCGTCGTCGGCGCGGGCGCGGCCGAAGGCGCGATGGATGCGTCGAACCTGCTCAAGCCCATGCTGGCGCGCGGCGAACTGCATTGCATCGGCGCGACCACGCTCGACGAGTACCGCAAATATATCGAGAAGGACGCTGCGCTCGAGCGGCGCTTCCAGCCCGTGATGGTCGAGGAGCCGAGCGTCGAGGACACCATCTCGATTCTGCGCGGACTCAAGGAACGCTACGAGGTCCATCACGGAATCCGGATCAAGGACTCGGCGCTGGTGGCCGCGGCGGTGCTCTCGAAACGCTACATCACCGATCGGTTCCTGCCCGACAAGGCGATCGACCTGGTCGACGAGGCGGCGGCCAAGCTGCGCACCGAGAAGGAGTCGATGCCGGTCGAGATCGACGAGGTCAATCGGCGCGTGATGCAGCTGGAAATCGAGCGCGAGGCGCTCAAGCGCGAATCCGATCAGGCGTCGCGCGATCGGCTGCAGAAACTCGAGAAGGAACTGGCCGAGGTCAAGGACAAGCGCGCGACGCTGCAGGCGCAATGGGAAACCGAGACCGGCGGGCTCGAGAAACTCGCCAAGATCAAAGCCGAGATCGAACAGACCAAGCTCGCCATCGAGAAAGCCAAGCGCGAGTACGATCTCAACAAGGTAGCGGAGCTCCAGTACGGCAAGCTGGCGTCGCTGGAGAAGCAGCTGGCGGCGGACGAAGAGCAGCTGATCGCGAAAAATTCCGGCGGCAAGAAACTGATCAAGGAAGAAGTTGACGAGGACGATATCGCCGAAGTCGTCGCGCGATGGACCGGGATTCCCGTCTCGCGCCTGCTCGAAGGCGAAGTGCAGAAGCTCGCCCATCTCGAGGAGCATCTGCACAAACGCGTGATTGGCCAGGACGAGGCGGTGACGGCGGTTTCCGACGCCGTGATTCGCGCTCGCTCCGGACTCAAGGATCCCAACCGTCCCATCGGGTCGTTCATTTTTCTCGGGCCGACCGGCGTCGGCAAGACCGAGCTTGCGCGCGCGCTGGCAGAGTTCCTGTTCGACAGCGAAGCCGCGATGATTCGAATCGACATGTCCGAGTACATGGAGAAGCACACTGTCTCGCGGCTGGTCGGTGCGCCTCCCGGTTACGTCGGCTTCGACGAGGGCGGGCAGCTGACCGAGGCGGTGCGCCGCCGTCCCTACTCGGTCATCCTGTTCGACGAAATCGAAAAAGCGCATGCCGACGTCTTCAACGTCCTGCTGCAACTGCTCGACGACGGCCGGCTCACCGACGGTCACGGACGCACGGTCGATTTCCGCAACACGGTCGTGATCATGACGTCGAATATCGCGAGCCAGATTATTCTCGGCTTCAAGGGACAGGACTACGAGAAGATGAAGTCGCAGGCGCTCGAGGTTCTGCGGCAGAGTTTCAGGCCCGAGTTTCTCAACCGCGTCGACGAGGTCGTGGTGTTCCATCCGCTGACCCGCGACGAACTGCGCCAGATAGTCGACGTGCAGATGGTGCGGCTGCGTCAGCGGCTCGAAGAGCGAAAAATCCAGCTCGAATTGACCGATAAGGCACGCGACTACCTGGCCGAACATGGCTACGATCCGTCGTACGGGGCGCGTCCGCTCAAGCGGCTCATCCAGCGCGAGCTCGAGACTGCACTTGGGCGAAAGCTGCTATCGGGCGAGATTCGCGACAACACGCGAGTGACCGTCGACGCCGGCGCGCGCGGACTGGAATTCTCCAGCCAGCCGCTCGCCGATGCCGCCTAAGTAGCTGTTTTTACGCTCAATCTTGCGCTGTCGGCTTCTTAAGTGCCGGCCTCTTGCCTCGCGCAAATTAAGCATTACACTTTAGGTACCGTGATGCTCGCGTGATCGCGCAATGAGCTTGGCTAATGGCCGAGTGCGTGAGCGCGCGCCACGAATAATCAGTACCCGGAGATGACTCTCCGGCATAGACAGAGGAGAAGAATGGCCAGTTCTACAATCGATCTACGCATCGCCAGGGCTTCGCGGAAGCCTCGGGCGCGCATGTTTGTTCGGGTCGCAATCGTGGCTGCGGCCGCTGCAATCGCAGCCGCGCTCGCGCTGCTGCCCGATCCCGCCAAGGCGGCGAGCAGTCCGGTCGTGATCAATATGGCTGACAATCAGCCGTTCTACACGCCCGCAAAAGTCGCGATCAAGACCGGCGACACTGTCCGATGGGTGAACGCAGGCGAGACGGTGCATTCCGTTTCGACCGCTGCCAATGCCCAGAACCCGAACGACACTTCTATTCCAAAAGGCGCGACGGCCTTTGACTCAGGCTTCATTCCGCCCGGCGGCGACTTCAGCTACACCTTTACGGTGCCCGGCACTTATCGCTACTTTTGCCTTCCACATGAGAAGGCAGGTATGGTCGGGGTGATTGTCGTTAAGAAGTAGCGCGAGGAGTTTTTCAGGAAACGTGACTATCCGGCACGGCGGGACGATTCGCGTCGGGAGGATAATGCTGGCGGTTGCGATTGCGATCGCGAGCAGGCCGGCGCCGGCGATTTGTTTCCCGTGGAGTATCGACATGTACCGCGGGCCGGAGATTCAGCCGTACGCGATGTCGCCGCGGGTCACTCCCGCCGACACGATTCCCGTGCATGGCGGAGAACCGCCGATGAGCCTCGAACAGGCGGCGACCACATTGCACAACCCGCTGCAGCCGACGCCCGAGAATCTTGCTCAGGGCAAAGTGCAGTTCGACACCTACTGCGCGCCGTGTCATGGAGTGTCGGGGCAGGGTGCCGGCCCCGTCGCGCACCTGCTGTCAAAGGCGCCGGACAATCTGATGACCGACAAGAACAAGGATCGTTCCGACGGCTACATTTACAGCGTTATTCGCGACGGCCACGAATCGATGCCTTCCTACGCTGAAGAAATGCCGGTCGAGCAGCGCTGGCAAGCAATCACCTACCTTCGATCGATGCAGGGCGCCTCAGCAAAAGCCAAAGTCGCGGGCAACTGACCGCACAACAGCTCACCATTCAGCCTTCCATCATTGCATTGTGCGATCCGAAAGGGTTCTTTCGGTCGAAGATTCAAACCTGTTTAATTGGTTGTCGATTGCAGACCCGGCGCGGCTGATGTAACCGATTCGGGTCACGGCGACGTATAGCATTGGGGGACTACGTGGACCGGGGAGCTCGGATGCCAGCGATAAAGATCGGCGGTGCTCTGATGCTTGCGCTCGCGACAACAGCAGTTGTCGCTCCGCTCGCGCATGGCGCAGACGTTCCGCTGTCCGAGGCGCAACTTGTCGAAATCGCGGTCGAGGCGAACCCTGCGGTCAAGTCGGCGCGTTATCGATGGGACGCCGCGGTTCATTCGATCTCGCAAACCGTCGCGCCTAACGATCCTGTTTTCACTTACACCAACAGCGACAGCGTCAAGCAGCCGCTTGGGCGCGCGGCACTGCGGGAATTCAATTTCACCGAGACGTTCCAATTTCCCGGCAAGGCGCTCTATCAACGCGACCAGGCGAAGCGGTCCGCCGACATCGCGCATCTCATGCTCGCGGCGACCGTTCGCGACGTGCGAGCCGCTACCGAGACCGCATATTTTCAATTGCTTCTCGACCAGGCCCTGAGCGACGTCAACGCCGAGAACGTGTTGAACCTCGACCAGGTGGTCCGTGTCACCGAGACGGCTTACGCGGCTTCGTCGGTGCCGCAGACCGACGTTATCAGTGCCGAGTTCAGCCTCGCCGCGGCTCGCCAGCTTCAACATCAGTACCAAACTGCCATCGCGAACGACGAGACCGCTCTGAATCTGCAACTCTATCGCCCGCTCGGCTCGCCGTTGGCCATCGATCGAACGCTGAGAATCGAACCGCTCACCTTCCCGCTCGACGCGCTTACCGATCTCGCTTATGCCGCCCGCCAGGAAATCCTCGAAGCCGCGCTGACGGAGCGTAACGCCAATACCGCGCTGTACCTGGCGAAGATGGAGTACCTGCCGGACTTCACCGCGGGCGTTCAGTACGACGACTACCTGGATCCCAGCTTCGCCCCATTTTCGGCTCGTGGAACGCCTCAGCCACGCGATTGGGTTGGCGTCATCGGTTTCAATCTGCCGGTTTTCTTCTGGATGAAGCAGGACGAGGACGTCGTGCGCGCGAAGGCCAGCCTCGCAGCAGCGCGGTCTGACCAGGCGCTGATTAAAATCCAGACGGCAGCCGCGGTTGCGACCTTGTTCCGCAGCGCACAGTACGCCTATGAAACCGCCATCCTTTATCGCGATTCGCTGATCCCGCTGGCTCGCCAGAATTTCCGGGTCGCGCTGACTGCTTATCAAGGTGGTAAAATCGATTTCACGACGCTCTCGACGATACTGCAAAGCGAGTACGCCTCGCGTGTTAATTACTTGCAGGCGGCGAACCAATTTCTGGCCGGTGAAGTTTCGCTCGAGCAGGCTATCGGAGCGCCGTTGCATCAATGAGCCGCCGGATATTCAACCTGATCGCGCTCGCCGCCCTCGCGGCCGCAGTTTCGCTCGGCGGATGCCACAGCGATTCAGCCGGCACCGAAGCCGCAGTCCCCGAAGCTACTCCGGTAGTGCGACTGGTTCGGCAGCAGGGCGTCGAGCTGCTCCAGTTCAATGCGAGCGACGTCCCGGGTCTGTCGATGGTGCAGGTGCAGAACATCGAGATGCCGGGCATCCTCGAAACATCCGGGCAAATCACTTACGACGATCGCAGTGTCTCTACCATCGTGTCGCGCGTGCAGGGTCGAATCGAGCAGACGCGCGTCTCGCTCTGGGACAACGTGCAGCGTGGCGAAAGAATCGTCGCGCTCTATAGCCCCGACTTCATGACCGCGGAATCCGAGTATCTCCAGGCGCACGAGTCCTCAACTCTGATCGCGGCGCCAGGCGTCGGCGGCTCGTCGGATTTTGCCGGCGCTCTATCGCTCGCCGCCAGGCGCAAGCTTGAGTTTCTTGGCATGAGCGACGCCGACATCAATGCGATCAAGGCGCCCGATCCCACCGTGTGGATGCGCGCGCCGATCAGCGGCACCGTCGTCGACAACAAGGTGCAGCGCGGCGCCGCCGTCAATCCCGGCGACGTGCTGTTCTCGCTGGGCACGCTCAACGAAGTCTGGATTACCGGCGACATCTACGAGGACGACCTCGCGCGCGTGCACGTCGGCCAGGATCTGTCCGCCGTCACGACCGCATTCCCCGACGAAGTTTTCCACGGCGTGATCGACCGCATCAGTCCGAACGTCGATCCCAGCACGCACACACTGCAATTGCGCTGCGACGTAAAAAATCCCGGCGGCAAGCTGAAACCGCAGATGCTCGCGAAGGTGAGCATCGTCACTCGCCCCGGCGAGGCGTTGGTGGTCCCGCAGGACGCGCTCGTATTCGACATCGACAACTATTACGCATTCGTCGAAGTCAGCCCCGGCACCTTCGAGCATCGCAAGGTTTCGATCGCGTCGTGGAGCAGGGTCGGCTTCGCGCGCGTCGTATCCGGGCTCAAGGCGGGCGACCGCGTCGTCAGCGGCGAGACGCTGCAGGTAAACGCGATGTGGCACCAGGCTCACGGAGAAAGTTCCTAGACCAGGCTGTATAGGCGTTCGCAAACGGGAATCTTTGGCTAAGCGATGATCCGATCGTTGATGGCGCTGGCTCTGCGCGAGCGGATAGTCGTGGTCGGCATCGCGCTGATGCTGCTGCTGGCAGGCATCTTCTCGTTCTCGCAGTTGGATATCGAGGCCTATCCGGATCCGGTTCAGCCGCTGATCGAAATTCTCGCGCTGCCCAACGGTCTGAGTGCCGAAGAAGTTGAAAAGCTGGTTACGGTGCCGACCGAATACGGTCTGGCCGGGATGCGCGATCTTCAGGCGATGCGCTCTATTTCGCTCTACGGACTCTCGGACATTCGCTGTTACTTCTCATGGGACAGCGATTACTACTGGGACCGCGTCGAGACGATCAATCGGTTGTCGTTTATTTCATTGCCGCAGGGCGTCACGCCTGCAATCTCGCCCGACAATCCGATCGGCGAAATCTACCGCTACACGGTCGAGAGTCCTGACCACGATCTGACCAACGAGAAAACGATCGAGGACTGGATCCTAGAAAAGCAGATCAAGACGGTGCCGGGCGTCGAGGACGTTTCGGGCTTCGGTGGATTGACCAAGCAGTTCCAGGTCGAGGTCGACCCGCACAAGCTCAACTACTACCAGGTTCCGCTCTCGACGTTGATCGCGGCACTGCAGAACTCGAACACCAATTCCGGCGGCAACTATATGAGCGTCGGCGAGCAGGCGTTCGACGTTCGCGGGCTCGGCTTCTTCCGCAGTCTGGATGACATCGGCAACGTCGTGCTCAACACCAGCAAGTCCACGCCCATCAAGGTGTCCAATGTCGCCGACGTTGATGTTGGCTACGCGCCGCGCCTCGGAATCGTCGGCAAAGACAATCAGAACGAGGTCGTCACCGGCATCGTGCTGATGCGCAAGTACGGCAACACGCTCGAGACCCTCAAGGGCGTCGAGGCCAAGGTTCACGACCTTAACACCTCGGGCATCCTGCCCGCCGGCTACAAGGTCGTGCCGTATTACGACCGCACAACCCTGGTCGAGACGACGCTTCACACAGTGCTCGAGAACCTGACCGTCGGCATGGTGCTGGTTTTCCTGGTGCTGATCTTTTTTCTCGGCAATTTGCGCGCCGCCCTCATCGCCGCAGTGAACATCCCGCTGGCCTTGTGCGGCGCGTTCGCCCTGATGCATTTGACCAACACGCCCGCCAATCTCATTTCCCTGGGCGCGATCGACTTCGGCATCATCATCGATACCACCGTCATCGTGATGGAAAATATCGAACGGCATCTGACCGCGCCCGAGCGCTCGCACGAAAGTTACCGCCTTCGAATCCTCGCCGCCGCGCAGGAAGTCGGCGGCCCGATGTTTTTCTCGACGCTAATTTTCGTGATCGCATTTCTGCCGCTGTTCACGATGCGCGGCGTCGAAGGCGCCATCTTCTCGCCGATGTCGCACACCTACGCGTTCGCGCTGGGCACGGCGATTCTGCTCGCCGTCACGTTGTCGCCGGTGCTCTCGTCGTTTTTCTTCGCGCGCGGGATGACTGCGATTCACAATCCCATCTGGACTGCGATCGCCGCGTTCTACCACGGAATGTTCGAGCGAATCCTTTACTGGCCGCGGCTGACTCTCGCCGCGGTCGGGCTGTTGGTTGCTGGCGTGCTGTCGCTGTTCCCGCTGCTGGGCGGGCAGTTTCTGCCGAAGCTCGAAGAAGGAAATATCTGGGCGCACGCAACGATGCCGCTGACAATTTCGCTCGAGCATGGCGCCAAGCTGTGCAACCAGATGCGCTCCGTCTTCAAGAGCTTTCCCGAGGTCACCACCGTCGTCTCGCAACTCGGCCGTCCCGACGACGGCACCGAGACGGCGGGATTCTTCAACATTGAATTCTCGGTCGATCTGAAGCCGGACGATCAATGGCCCAAAGGGATCGACAAGCCGAAGCTCGTTACGCAGATCGACAACAAACTTACGCAGCGGTTTCCGGGCGTCAGCTTCAGCTATTCGCAAAACATCGAAGACAATATCGACGAAGCGATCTCGGGCGTGAAAGCCGGCGAAAACGCGATCAAGGTTTTTGGCGACGACCTCGCGACCGACGAGCGAATCGCCAACGACATCAGGGAAACGCTCGACGGGGTTCCCGGAGTTGTCGATGAAGTAGTACTGCGCTCGATGGGCCAGCCTAATTTGCAGATTACCCCGGACCGCACTGCCTGTGCGCGCTACGGACTCAACGTCGGCGACGTCGGCGCGATCGTGCAAGCGGCAATCGGCGGCCAGGCCGTCACCCAGGTGCTCGAGGGCGACCGGCGCTTCGACCTGGTCGTGCGATGGAAGCCGGAGTATCGCGAAAGCCTTGATGCTGTCCGCCAGATCCGCGTCAATCTGCCGGCCGGAGGCCAGGTTCCGCTCGACCAGGTCGCCAAAATCGAGACCGCCGAAGGCGCGTCATTCATTTACCGCGAAGCGCTGCAACGCTATGTGCCGGTGCGGTTTTCGGTCCGCAATCGCGATCTGCAGAGCACCATCGTCGACGCCAAGCGCAAAATCGCGAAGGAAGTCCATCTGCCCGAAGGCGTGCATCTCGAATGGTCCGGCGAGTACGGCGAACTTCAGGCCGCCAATCGACGCTTCGCGATAGTCGTGCCGTTCGCGCTGCTGCTCATCGCCGGTGTTCTCTATGGCGCGACTCAATCGCTCATCGACACCTTCATCATCATGGCGCAGATTCCGGTCGCGTGCCTCGGCGGAGTGCTCGCGTTGATTATCACCGGCACACCCTTCAGCGTGTCGGCCGGCGTGGGCTTCATTTCGATTTTCGGAATCGCCGTCATGGACGGTATCCTGCTGAGCTTCTACATCCGCAGGCTTTGGGAGCAGGGCCTTCCGTTCGTCGAGTCGATCATCACGGGCTCCGACCGGCGATTGCGCGCCACGATGATGACCGATCTGGTCGACGCGCTCGGCCTACTGCCCGCGGCGGTCTCGACCCGAATTGGCGCTCAGACGCAGCAGCCGCTCGCGATCGTCGTCATCGGCGGCGCTTTGGCGATCATGGTGCTGACCCGAGTTCTGCAGCCCGTGCTGATCTACCTGTGCCATCGCCGGCTGCGAATCGAGGATCAGAACCGCGCGCGAATGACGCAGCCGATCGAAGTCGATCTCCCGGATTGATATCTCGAACTGCGCGCGCGAAGTCATTGCCAAGCCTCGCCGTGCCGTGCAAACCGTGGTAAACGGGCGGGAGGAGGATCTCAGCGATGGAATTCGAGATGCTCGCGAGCGGCTACGGCCTGCTCGAAGCGCCGCGTGTCGACGACCTCGGCCGTTTTTATTTTACTGACATTCCCAACGGTGGCGTCTACCGGCGAAATCCCGGCGGCAACGTCGAAACGCTGATCCCGAAACGCAAGGGCGTCGGCGGCATGAACTTCAACACGAGCGGCGGACTCGTGCTCACCGGCCGCGCCCTGATTCATTGGGATGAGAAGACCGGCAAGAGCCGCGACCTGTTCGCCTCGTGGGAAGGCAAGCCGATCAGCATGAACGATCTCACCAGCGATGATCATGGCAGCGTTTACACCGGCACCATCAATTTCAATCCGCTGAGCAACGACAAGCCGATTCCCGGCAGCCTGTTCCGCATCGATCCGCCGGGCCGCGCTGTGAAGTTGTGGGACGGCATCGAGGTCAGCAACGGGCTCGGCTTCAGCCCTGATCGCAAGCATCTGTATCACTCGGACTCCAGCACCGGCGCGGTGTGGGTTTACGACGTCACGCATGAGCGCGGCGTCAAAGACCGTCGCATCTTTGCGAAAATGCCGGCGGGAATGCCCGACGGGCTGGCCGTCGATGCGCAAGGCGGCGTGTGGGTTGCGGCCGTTCGCGTCGGCGAGGTCGTGCACTTCTCGAAGGAAGGTACCGTCGTCAAGCGAATCAAATTGCCGGCCACGATGGTGACCAGCCTGGTCTTCGGCGGCCGCGACTTGCGCGATCTCTATGTCGTCACGGCAGACAACACCGACGATCCAAATCGCAAGGGAACGATTTTCCGCGGCCGCGCCGACGTGCCGGGCCTGCCGGTCCCGAAAGCGAACTTCTAGATTTACGGGCTAGCTTCCGGCAGCAGCCCGAACCGGCACTGGCTCAGTGGGTAACTGCACGCCCGATCCGGCCAGCAATGCGCCGGCGGTGACCGTCAACAGGAATGCGGCCACTCGCATCCCGGCTTCAATCCAGCCGGCGGGCAATCGTTCGCCGAACACGAGCATGCCGCCAATGATCGGTACGATGTTCGACAGCGCTCCCGACAACGGCATCGCGATTATCGCGCGCGCCGAGTGAAACGAGTTTTGCAGCAAGACCATGCCGAAGATGTTCGCGGCGAGCATGCAGTAGAAGTACGGACTGGTCACGATTCGAAGTCCGGCAGCGCCGGCGCCGGCGCTGAACTCGAGCGTCATCGATTTGGTGAACATCGCACCCAGGCCGAACGCCACGCCCGAGAGGATCGCCGCAGCGGCTCCGCTGGCGTTCAGCCGCGCGACCGCCATGGGAGCCAACCCCGCGCATATCAGCAACGCGGTAAAGATCAGCAGAGTGCCCGGTTCGAACGCATCGGCGATGGTCCTGGCGCCGTTGAGCGAGAGCGTCAGCATCAGCATCCCGAAAACGATCGCGGTGATTCCGACCCATTCGCGAGGACTCGCGCGCTCGCCGAGAATCACCACCGACGCGACGACGAACAGCGCGATGCCGCCTTGCATCATCACCGCCACCATCGACACCGGCGCATGCGACACCGCGATCACGTAGCAGCCCCAGCCGGCAGTCTGCACGCAGAGTCCGCCGAACCACATCGGATCTGAAAGCCAGGCGACGAGCGCGCCGATCACATTGGCGCCCGTCGCCGCCGGCAGATACGTCGAGCGGCTCTTCATCATCAACAGCCCGAGCGCCATCAGCGAGCTGGCCAGCAGCGCGAGCGACAGGTAGAGGATCATCGCGTCAGCTCTTCACTTCGTGCATGGCGCCGCCACGGATCACCTTGAACTTGCGCCCGGCCCACATCACCTTGTTGCTCAGCAGGCTGGTAAACCAGACGCCGGTCATTATCAAATCCTTGATCGGCACGAGCCAGAGCTGGCTAAACATCTCGGGCATCTTGATCACACTGCCGACGATTGCCGCCGACATTGCGAGCCGCGCCGCAAGCACCAGCACCAACGTCGCGAACGCCGCCGCGCTGAAGCCCGAAGTCAGCAGCAGCACCAGCGCCCAGAACGGGCCATGCATCAGGATGGTCGCGATGCTAACCGGGCGCACGGTGCGGTAGGTGCGCGCCCAACGAAGCTGGTGATTCCAGAACTCGCCAAAAGTTTTTTCCTCGCAGGTCAACGTGACCAGCGAATCGGACAGCTTGATCTCGAAACCCTGCGTGTTGGTGAAGTTGCCAAGGTAAAAGTCGTCGGCCAGCATATTCTTGACCGCGCGGAATCCCCCGGCCGCCTCCAGCACCGGGCGTTTGATTGCGATCGTCGCGCCGAGTGCGTAATGCATCGGCTCGATCATTTCGGCGAACAGAATCTGCGGCAGAAAATCCGTGTTGACGTATAGCGCCTCCAGCCGCGATGCGAACGAGCCGCCCGGCCGCGCGCGATACGCGCAGGTCACGATACCGGTCTTCTCGTCCGCGATCAGTTCGCCGACAATTCGCTTCAGGTAGTCGCGATCGACCGATACATCGGCGTCGCTGAGCACGAACACCTCGGCCTTCTCGGCGCGATCCGCCATTTTGACCAGCTTCGCGATCTTGCGATTGCTGCAGTCGGGCTCTTCGCCGATCACCAGCGTGATGTTCGCGTACTGATAGCGTTGGCGCAGCGCGACCGGAACTTCGGCGGCGGTGTCCTCATAGTTCTCGACCCCAAAATAAAAGTCGACGCGCGGATACGCTATTTCCAGAAAGCTGACCAGGTTGGCCGCCAGCGAATTGCTGCTGCCATGCAGCGGCTTCAGCACCGTCACGCGCGGAGGAACCTTCGGCAGGGGAGGCAGGGGAGAAGTCGAGCGCCTCGCGAACCTGACTGCGGCTATCGTAGCCGCGGCGTAGTAGAACATCGACACGCACACCGCCGCCGCCGGTAATGCCATCCAGATTGTCATCGAATGATTCGCGCGCCCCGACTCTGATCCACAGACGACCCCATCGACATCTGTTGCGGACCTCGCGCAAGGTCCCTTATTCGCGCATGGAATTCGCCGTCAGGCCGACGCCTGCTGCTGTGCCGCCTGCTGCTGCGCCGTCTGATGCCGCCGCTGGCGCATCGTCGACAAAAACTGCCGCCCCTCGTTCAGCATCCGCTTGGTCTCTTCCATCGACGTCATCATCTTCTTCACCGATTTGAAGATGTACTTCGGCCGAAAGTAGAAGCTGCGATAGAAGCGCTCGACCGCGCCGTAAATCTCGTCATTGGTCAGGCCCGGATACGTGATCGTGCATTTCTGATAACCGGATTCGTCGAGCAGCGGATCGACTGCGAGAAATCCATTCTTGGTTACGTAGTCGAACAGCTCCGTGCCCGGATACGGCGACGCGAGCGAGACCTGGATCGTCTCGCAGTCCATCTCGCGCGCGAACCGGATCGATTCCTCGATCGTCTCCTTGTTCTCGCCCGGCAGCCCCAGGATGAAAGTGCCGTGAATGAGGATTCCCAATTCGTGGCAATCCTTGGTGAAGCGGCGCGCGCGCTCGAGCCCGACGCCCTTCTTGATATTTTTCAAAATCTGCGCGTTGCCCGACTCGTAGCCGACGACGAACAGCCTGAGTCCGCCTTCCTTCATGATCTTGAGCGTTTCGTAGTCGACGTTAGCGCGCGAATTGGTCGACCACGTGATTCCCAACGGCTTCAGCAGCTGCGCGATTTTGCGCGCACGCGCGGGGTCGGCCGTGAACGTGTCGTCGTCGAAGAACAGTTCCTTCATCTTGGGGAACTTCGCCTTCATCGCCGCCACTTCCTCGTACACATTCTCCGGGCTCCGCACGCGATAGCGATGCCCCTGCGTGACCTGCGGCCACAGGCAGAACGTGCATCGGGCCGGGCAGCCGCGCCCCGTGTACATCGATACGTACGGATATTGGCAATACGGACTGTTGTACTTCAGGTAGTCGAGATTTTTTTCATAGACCTCGGTCACGAACGGCAGCTTGTCGAGTTCTTCATCGCTCAGCGCGGGCCGGTCGGGATTGTGATGCACCTCGCCGTTTTTCTGCCAGCTGATTCCGCCAATCGTGCTCCAGTCGCGCCCCTCCGCCACCTCGAGCATCGAGTAATCGAATTCCTTGCGCGCCGCGATATCGATCGCCGGCGACAGTTTCAGCGTCTCCTCGGGACGCGCCGTCGGATGCCCCCCGACCATCGCGATGATCGCGTTCGGATTCGCCACCTTGATCGCTTCCGCCGTCCGCGTGTCCATCCGTATCGACGGCGTCGAGGTGTGAATCACGACGAGGTCGTAGTTCTTCGCCTCGTTGATCGTCATCTCGACGGTGTAATTATGCGGCGGCGCGTCAAGCAGCCGTGCGCCCGGAATCATGCCCGCCGGATAAGCCAGCCACGTCGGGTACCAGAACGACCAGACCTCGCGCGTCGCCTGGTAACGTGAACCAGCACCCCCGTCAAAGTCATCGTACGAGGGCGGATTCAGAAAAAGTGTTTTCATTACATCCATTATTTAAGCATACCCCAAGCCTGTCCGATTGGTTAGTCCGGGACTATACAAATCAGGACCACCGAAGGCAAGTATACCGGCTTATCCCCGGGTGCAGGGGTCACCCTGCCGAGGGCGCGGGCGGAGCAGCCCCGCATTAGATTTCCTTCTGGGCGACAACAATCATCCGGCGCGTGGCGATTCCATATTCCTCGCCGTCGAACCCGCCGAACACCGCCGTCGTCCGCATACCCACCCGCTCCAGCAGCCGCGTCATCTCCGTCAGCGTGTAGAGCCTGATGATATGTCCAATCGACTCGCGCCGCCCGCCATCCGGGTCCACCACGATGAAATGCACATGCATGCGGCTCGTCGCGAGGTCGAGGTCGCGCCGCTCGACGTATAAAGTCCCGTCCGCGCCCGTATGCCAATCGTTCTGAATATAGTTGTCGATCGCCCATTCGCGGTTGAGCATATCGAGCAGCAGCCGCCCGCCGGCTTTCAGAGCCTTGGCCGCCGATTCGAGCACTCGCACATCGTCGGCCTCGGACTCGAGGTATCCGAATGACGAATACATATTGACGATCGCGTCGAACTTGCCCACGAACGGTATCTCGCGCATGTCGGCCGCAATCGTCTCGATTTTAACTTTGGCCGCTGCGGCGGCCTGTTGTGCGAGTTCGAGATATTCAGGATTCAGATCGAGCCCCGTCACCTGCAATCCACGCTTCGCTAATTGCACCGAATGACGCCCCTGGCCAGAGCACAAATCCAGCACCTGCGTGCCGGCCTTGAGCTCGAGCACTCGCGCCACGAACGCGCTCTCTTTCTCGGCCCGCTCTGCGGTGAACATGTGGCCATAGACGTTCAGATAGTCGCTGCGAAAAAAATCCACGTACCAGGCCGAGCCTTGCGATGCCATCGTTCCCTCTCAAATCCTTGCGATTAGGTTGATAGATCAAGTTCGCATAACCCATCCTCAATTTCGAGTCTCACCCATTGCTGTGGCTCCGTCGCTTTGAATGATGCTACGTTTTTGCGCCGATAGAGCGATCCAGGAAAGCGGCAGGCAGCGTGGAAAAAGTTTCAGTATTAGCCAGCGGTGGTCTGGACAGTTCAGTTCTGATCGCAAAATTGGCGGCAGACGCTGAGGTGCATCCAATTTACGTGCGATGCGGTTTGGCGTGGGAGGATGCCGAGCTCGCCGTGCTCCGACTGTTCATTCATGCGCTCAAGAAGCCGAACGTGACACGTGTGACCGAGCTCTCTGCTCCGGCCGCTGCCCTATATGGTGACCACTGGAGCGTTACCGGCAAAGGCGTGCCCGCGGCGGATGAGCCCGATGAGAACACCTACCTGCCCGGCCGCAACATCCTGCTGATCTCGTTGGCGGCTATCTGGGGCAGCACCCACGGCATATCGCGCATCGCAATCGGATCTCTCGGTGGCAATCCGTTTCCCGACGCGACCACCGAGTTCTTCGAGAGCTTCGGCCGCGACCTCAGCATTGGATTGGATCACAAGGTTGTCATCGAGGCGCCGCTAAGAGGGTTTCACAAAGAAGATCTGATCAGGGACTTCAAGGATCTGCCGTTGCAATTGACTCTAACTTGCATGGCGCCCGTGGGCTCGATTCACTGCGGTCAATGCAACAAGTGTTTCGAGCGCCAACAGGCCTTTCACAAGGCCGGCGTCGTCGATCGCACGGTGTATCTCAGCTAGTGGTATCCCACTGATGAGTCGCCTCGGTGCCTTCCTGTTTGCGATTGTTCTAGTCATCATAACTCTCTCATCCTGCACCTCCCGTCCTGGCACCAGCGCCAACTCCGCCTCGCCACCCACTTTCAAAGTCGCACTCCTGACCCCCGGCCCAGTCAGCGACGCCGGATGGAACGCCGCCGCTTACGAAGGACTCGAACTAATCAAATCCAAGCTCGGCGCCGAGACCGCCTTCGTGCAAACCAAGTCGCCCGCCGACTTCGACGACGCCTTTCGTGATTTCGCTTCGCGCGGATTCAACCTCATCTTCGCCCACGGCTTCGAGTACACCGACTCCGCCCTTGAGGTAGCGCAGAGCTTTCCCAATACTTACTTCGTAGTCAGCTCAGGCAGCCAGTCCTCGGTAAATGTCGCCTCGATCACCTTCAATGTCGATCAGGCGACCTATGTGGAAGGTGTGCTGGCGGCCGGCGTCTCGAAAACCGGAGTGGTAGGCGCGGTAGGTGGCATAGAACTGCCCTCGATCAAATTATTCTTCGAGGGCTTCAAGCACGGCTTCCTTTCAGTGCAGCCTAAGGGCCGCATTCTGATCAGCTATACCGGCAATTTCGACGACGTCGGCGCAGCCAAGGAAGCGGCGCTGGCGCAGATTGGGCAGGGCGCCGACGTGCTCATCCACAATTCCGACGCTGCCGGCCTCGGCGTTTTCCTCGCCGCCGAGCAAGGACACGCCTACGCGTTCGGTGTATTCACCAATCAGAACAACGTCGCGCCCGACGTAGTCCTGGCCAGCGCCGTGACTTCTACTCCGTTGGCTTTCCTGAAAATCGCAACTGAGGTCAAAGAGAAGCGGTTTCATCCGGGGATGCTGGAATTCGGAATGCAGGACGGGATGGTGACCGTGGTGTTCAACCCCAAACTGGAGTCGCAGATTCCCGCACCAGCGCTGGATCGTGCACTCAAAGTCGAGCACGACCTGGCGACCGGACGGTTAGTCCTTCCGCCGGACGTCCTACCCGCTCAGCCCGCCAAGTAGACTGTCCTACTTATTTCCCGGTCCCCTGCAGCTGAACGATCTGGTTCGCGTTGGTCGCGTTGTCGAAGATGGTTACCGAGGAGAACACCGTACCCTGCGAAGCCGGAGTGAATAGCACCGTCAGCTTGCACTTCTGTTTGGGCGGGAGTTGCGTGGGGCAATTCGTCCCGCCGATCGCGAATTGCTGAGGACTGGTCAGCGTGACCGTCGTTAGCGGATTGCCGAATGTTATCGGCGATCCATGCTTGGCCGTGTTGCTGATCTTCAAAGTGACGCTCTTCGTCTGTCCCACTTTCACTTTACCGAAATTCACGCTCCACGGTTTGACCTTCAGCGTCTCGGGAACCGCCGTCGGTGACGAGCTAGGTGTCGGCGTAGCCGTAGGAGTCCGCGTCGCAGTGGGAGTTCCTCCGGTCGCCGTAGCAGTCGGCGTCGCAGTGGGAGTTGGTCCGGTCGAAGTAGCAGTAGGTGTAGGAGTCGCACCGCCGGAGCCGAATGCCATCACCAGGTTGTAGGCATTGACGGTCCCGATACCGGTGCTGAAATTCCACCCGGGTGCCGCCTTATAGGCCGGATCAAATGCCGAGTCCGAGGTCGACAGCACGCCATACTTACCCGATGGCGTGTAGCAGTCCTCGGTTCCGGTGCATGGCACATCGGAGTCGCCCTGGGTCACGTCATAGAAAATGCACGAGCCGGCCGTTGCATTGCCCAGGGTCGAGTTACATGAGGAGGTGCCGCCGGCGCCGTACTCAGCTGAGGCAATCGAGTAGTAAGCGGAATTCGGATTACCTTGCCGGCTGCCGGTTTTCTCGTTTATCAGCGACTGGATTGCGGCCATTATCGGCGCCGCGAACGACGTTCCGCCGTATCCCGCCCACGTGAACGGTGCACCTGTGCATGCCACTCCGCCGCCGGATTTGTCGGAATAGCAGACCAGGTAGTAGTGGTTCCATACGCCGTCGGCGGCGAACAACGACACGTCGGGGAGGTCGCGCACGTGGTCGTTGGGATTGCCTGTAATCGATTGCCATGATGGCTTCGCGTATCCCGCGCAAGTCCCGCCGACGTCGCCGTTATTCGGCGCCGTGCCGGTCGCGCATCCGCTCGGTCCGCCGCTGCCGGCAACTACCTGCAGCCCTTCATCTGCGTTGCACAGACTCGACGATCCATAGGTCGAAGGAAAATCAAGATAGCTCGCGATCAATCCGCTGGCGCATGTGTCATTCCACGGAATTTCCGGAACATAGGACAGCGCCGACCCATAGGTGGCGCCGTTCGAAAGGCTCCAGTAGGTGTTGGTGGCGTTGGCATAGGTATCGCCGAAATCAGTACCGCCCATCGCCACATTGTATGGTGTCGACGCGAATCCGCTGACTGCTATGCCATGAGTCGCCGCGTTGGCTGTCTGCGACTCCGAGCTGGCCGCGCCGGAATCTCCCGCCGACACGAATACCGACACACCCTCGGTAACCGCCTGCTGATACAACCCATTGATATACTTGTTTTGCGATGCCCCAAGCTCTGCCTCGGACTCACCATAGCTGATACTCACAATAGCCGGCGGCGTGTCCGATTCGTTGAGCAGGTTGGCCAGCGCGATAAAGCCGCCGAAGGTAGTAGCAGTGTCCGCGCACGAAGCCATCTGAATAGCCGCGTTGGGAGCGGCCGCGCTTGACCATTCCACATCGATAGCCGCTTCCGAATCCGCGTCATTGACACCAGGATCCTGGCAGTTGCCGGGATGCACCTCGCTGAGCGATCCTTCCGGATAGGCGCTCGCAAGCCCGAACACGCTGCGGAACGTGTTCCAGTCGGAATTGGAATTTTTATAAAGGTCCGTATCTTCGAGTACGACGATCGTTTGTCCCTGGCCTGAGTAACCCGCCGCAAACAGCGGGTTCAAATTGTAAATTGTAGCAAGGTCCGCCGGCACCACGGCGTAACAGTCGCCGCTGGTCACGTCGTCGCAACTGGAGAAGGTGTAGGAAGTCCGCGGATGGTTCATCGCATGCGGCCGGAAATCGTTGAGCGACACTACGCCGACAACCACCGGCGCCAGCGCCGCGGGAATTTGCGGGTCGCTCATGTTGGCGATATGCGCCGCGCCGTTCACGTCGAGATTGTGAATCTCGGTATGGAACGCCTCTCGCACCTGTCCCGCGTTGCCCGAGAAATCAATCGACGTCCCGCTCGGATATACGCGGTTTACAGTGAAACCGTGCGACTTGAGCCAAGCCGTAATCGTGGCAAGGTCGGAAGCCGCCAATCCGTATCGCTCGCCGAACTCCTGCGCCGTGAGCCATCGATGGTAATTCGGCGACTTGGCGTCCTCGAGTTGGTCTATATATGTTTCGAGCGCTTGCTCCTGCTCGGGCGAGCGCCGCAGCTGGAGCATCATGTGCTCCAGCGGCAAGTCAGCAGCAGCGGCACCGCGATCGTTGGCCGAATTCGCTTCCGGCCGCATATTACCGGCAAGAGTGACCAGATTGGCGTCGCTAACTGCTTGGGTGATCAGCGCGCGCGGCTGGGATACCGCCCCCGCAATTCGCTGAAAACCTGCGCTAGCTGCAAGGAAAATCGCGCAGCACAGCACCCAACCCAGCCCGCGCCCCACGCGCGCAGTTTCAGACTTCAACGGCATCTCTGGATCAGTACGTTCGGCACCGCAAAACGGTACGCGCATTCCCATGGCGCGAACCAAGCACCACCCTCATCATACCCTCACATCGCGCCCCGGGATATGCGAAAAAGTCGGTTGTGGTCAATTTGAACGAGAGAGCATCGACGCAACAATACGGTTATGGTCTGTTGAAGAATTCCCTGGGATCTCTGGCGCGGGAGCAAGCGGCATGAAAGCCAAGACGAGCGCGAAGCCACTCAAGAATCCGATCAACCTGTCGAAGAGTCCAGTTCGTTTCACACCCACTGGATCGATCGAAGCGGTCGCTCAACGAGGTCGCGCTCATCCCGGTGTCGAGGGCAGGCTCGCGGGTGAAGCCCGAATGACCAGGAACCCGCCGCATGCGGGCGAGATGCATCCTGACGGTGACGAACTGCTTTATCTGGTCGAGGGAGCAGTCGACATAGTTCTCGACGAGGAAACTGGTGAACGCTGTCTTTCGCTGCAACCCGGGCAGGCCTTTGTTGTGCCATGCGGAGTGTGGCACCGGGTAATGGTCAAGGAACCTTGCTGCCTACTGTATTTTACGCCAGGCCGTAGCCAGGTCCGCTGGAAACGCTCGGCACGCTCGAGTACGCCAAATTAGGCACTACCCGAAGCTGCGAAAGGAAAACTGCGATGCACCTTGCCATGCACACGATATTTGCTGCCAGCAGAAAAGAGCCGCTGGCCGACGTTCTCGAGCGCATTCATGCGGCAATCGTCGCGGCAGATTTCGGCGAACCTCAAGTCCAATTCGCGCTGGCCGACTCGCGCGGCGTGTCGAGCGTTGACCGTGTACTCAAACGCTTCCCAAGTCTCGAGCGATTCACAAAGAGCGTTCAGCCAAACCCTGCCGTCGAGGCTGTGAAAGCGATCTCGAATAACGCCGGTCCGGGCAGCTCCGCTGAGCAAATAGACTTCGCCATCTTGCTTGAGATTGCCCGCGGCGTACCGAGAAGCTTCCCGTTTCACAGCATAGGAATTCAGTTCCCGCTTCCCGCATTCTCCGATGGAACCGAGATCCCTGCGGCGCTGGTCCATCAGTTGCCGCCGCCCGGCATCTCGGTGGGCGACAGGTGGTGGGTGAACGGACGCATGCGATCAGTCTCGGCTCTAATCATCGTCGACGCCGACCCCGCCGCCAAGAAACTGCCTCCGCTTCCCGATTCAGTTGCCGCGGTGTTGGCCGCGTGCGGCAAAGTAAAAAAGCGGGTTCAGTTTCCGCTCGTCGCCGCTCCGCCGCAGCAAAGGCCAACTATCGATACGGCAGCGCCCGAGATAGCCGCGTCTATCCGCGCCGCGGTGGCCGACTATCGATCACGAATCGCCGAGATCGTCGAGAGCGCAAAGCTGCCGCATGATCTGCCGCCAAATCAGGAAGCCTTCACCGCCGGCGTCACGGCAGGGCCGAAGAAGCCCGAGCTGGTGCGCGCCTTCACGCCGATGGGCTACGACTGCCGCGGCGAATCCGGCACGTTCATGCTGCGCCGGCGCACGCCGGGCAACCTCACCGCAGAGCTGATGCTCGACGTCGGCACCTGGAGCAACATGGCGCTGGCAATTTTCCGCGTGCTGGGTTTGGTCAATGGTGCCGGATTCAAAGCGACTCTCTTTCTTCCCGTCAGCCGGCGCGCAGCGGTAGGCGGTCAATATCCAATGGGCGGTCCCGAGAGATTTCGCCAGATAGTCGACAACCTGGCCGCACTGGTCGCCGAGCTCGACCGCACCTTCGTCCCCGCAATTGAAGCCATCTCCGGCCCAGCGCCGGATTGGTACAAACCCGAAAACTGAAGCATTGGATGCCGGGGGCACCCCCGTCCGTTACTCTTGCGCCTTCCCCGCCGCGGGCGTCGTTATGAATGCAATCGCGCCGGTCAAGCCGCCGAGCATCGTCGCCGCAAACCACAACAGGCCGAGCGCAATCGCGTCTTCCTTGCGCATCCCCGCCATCCCGAACAGCACCAGGTAGGCCGATTCGCGAATCCCGAGCCCGTTCAACGTCAGCGGCAGACTCGCGAATACATTCGCAATTGGAACGCACAGAATAAACAGCGAGAGCGGCACGGTCATGCCGAGTCCCGCCGCCAGTATGTACTGGCAGGAGGCCAGCATGATTTGCAGCACGATCGACAATGCGATCGCCGGGATAAGCGCCGCCGGATGATGCAGGTACGGCGCAACGATTCCGCCCGCGCGGCGGAGCGGCCGCGGCATCAGATGAATCAGCCGCGCTACCAGCGGCGCCGCCAGGAATCCGGCTAGCGCGATCACCCCGACCGCGATTGTCGGCGTGGTGACCGACGACGGAATCGGCGCGAAGTTCAGAAACTTCGCCGCAATCGCCGCAATCCAGAACAGGCCGAGCAACCCCACCGCACGATCCGCAACCACCGAAGCGATCGCCTCGCCCAGCCGGTCATAACGCCGGCCGAGATAGACCGATCGGGCCGCGTCGCCGCCGAGCAATCCCGGCACGAACAAATTCGTAAACATGCCGACGAATAAGTAGCGGAAAAACTCGGAATAGCGGCCGTGCAATTTAATCAGGGCGGCCAGGATTTGCCATCGATATGCACACAGCGCCTGGCCCGCGAGGTAAAGCGCGACGGCCGCGGCAAAGTATGCAGGCCGCTCGCGGCTGAGAATCCGGAAAATCGGCCGCGCGTCGAAACGCCACAACAAAACGGCGACGACCACCAATCCCAACCCAGCCCGGATCGCAAACGCGCGATACGGATGCGCCGGCGCCGCCTGCTCAGTTGAGGGTGATTGGGTCTCTGCGTGAGATTCGTTCATGTCGGACAATTGCGCGCTTCTTCCCCTCGATAGCAATCACGTCGAACTCGCCGAAGCGATCCTTCATTCGCGCCAGATCGGCGGCGTCGAGCACCACCACCACGCGTCCTGGCTGGTCCCACCGCTGAAACATCTGATCGTCATTGTTCATGAACCATTCACGCGCGTCGGGGTCGAGCCGTGCACCGAAGTCGAGTTCCGTGCGCCCTCCGACCAGCACCACGCGACGTTGATTGTAAAACGGCAACGACTGAACGTAGCGATGGTAACAGATGATGTCGGCGTCGGGCGCCTGCTTCGCAATCGCCCGGCTCAGTGCCGCGTACGATCGCATCGGCTCAGCCTCCAGCCGCGCCCATCCACCCGCGATCAACGCCAGCGCGAGCGTGACGACGATCGCACCGAATCCCGCAGCCGTGCGGCGCGCAACGAACATCAACGTGGTGACCACGCCGCCGCTCAACAGGATCGCGCCGACGGCGTAAATCGCCGGCCGCGCCACCATCACGTACGGAGTGCGAAACTGCGGCGCCAAAAACGCCGCGACAATTGCGCCGACACCCAACAGCGCGAGCATCGGGCCGCTCTCGATAAGTATCCGCGAATCGGGCACTCGCAGCGCCGCCCGCGACTCAGGCGACGGCCACGCCAATGCCACGAGTCCGTCGGCGATCAGCACCGCAATTGGCGGGACGGCCGGCAGGATGTATGGAATCAGCTTCGCGCTCGCGCACGAGAACGCGATCACGGTGACGCCCGCCGCGACGAGGCAGAAGCTTCGCGCGGGATTGCGCGATGCGGCGCGCCAGGTGAGGAACGGCACCAGCAACGACCACGGCAGCAATCCGACCGCGATGACGGGAAGGTAAAAGTAGAACGCTTCGCTGTGGCTGTAGTCGGTCTCGAACGCGCGTCTCAGATGCTCGCCGACGAAGTAGAAGTCGGCGAAGCCCGGTTCGCGTATCGTCATCGCGACGAACCACGGCGCCGCGATCAGAAGCGTGAGCAGCAAGCCTGGTATTGCGCGGAACTTCGCGATCGCGCCGCGCAGTTCACGATTCAACGCCAGCCAAATCAGCATCGAGAGAATTGGCAGCGCCGCGCCCACCGGCCCCTTGGTCATGACCGCCAGACCCATCGCGACGTATGCGACCCAGCACCAGCGGCCGCCTTCGAGCCAGTGCAGATAAAGCGCGAAGGTCGCGATTGCCACCAGCGCGGTGAGCGTCATGTCGGTGGTGAGCACCTGCGCCATCAACGCGTAGAGCGGAGTCGTCGCGAGGATCGCGGCGGCGAGAATTGCGTGGTGGCGGCCGAACGCTCGCAGCGCGAAGAAATACGTCGCAAATATTCCGGCGATTGCTGAGAGTGCGACCGGGAGCCGCGCGGCGAATTCCGAAACGCCGAAGATCCAGAATGATAGCGTCGTCAGCCAGTAGAGCAGCGGCGGCTTCTCGACATACGCGACGTAGTTGAGATGCGGCACGAGCAGGTTGCCGCTGTTGAGCATCTCGCGCGCAATCTCCGCGTAGCGCGCCTCGTCGGGCTCCCAGAGCCCGAATGAACCGAGATGCGAAAGGTAGACCGCGAGCGACAGCGCGAGGATTGCAGCAACGTCGTAGGCGCCCGCCGTCGCAGGCGTCGGCGATGCGCCGACTGCGGGCGCGGCGGATTCAGTGCGAGCGATTCCGGACACGAGGGTTGAGTCTAACGCGCCCGTGCGATGGCTAATAGCCGACGGCGCCGCCGCCTTTGCGCGGATCGGCCGCGCCGCGCAGATTCGCCGGCTCGATCGTGATTGCGCCGACTGCGCCGAGCTCGGGCACGACCTTCAGCTTGTACCCCATCTGCTCGAGCGCGCTGCGCGTCGCCGCCGGCATCGCTTCTTCGATGATCACGACGTCGGGCGCGGCCTGCTCGTGGATGCGCGGCTCGTCGACGGCGCTAGCTGCATCGAGATGGAACGCCAGGATGTTGAGCGCGACCTGCAGCACGCCGCTGACGATCGTCGGACCGCCGGAACCGCCGGTCGTCATCACGGGCTGGCCCTTCTTTGTGACGATTATCGGCGTCATCGACGAGAGCGGGCGCTTGCCGGGCCGCACCTGGTTGGCCAGCTCGCCTTCGAGGTGATACGCGTTCGGCACGCCCGGCGCGACGGCGAAATCGTCCATCTCATCGTTGAGGATGATGCCGAGCGCCGGCACGCTGACCTTGGCGCCGAACACGGTGTTGATAGTGGTGGTCAGCGCGACGACGTTGCCGTCCTTATCCGCGACCAGCAGGTTCGAGGTGCCGTGATCGTGCGCGGCGGCAGGCGGCGGCGTCGGCGACTTCGGATGCAGCGCGCGCTCGCGCAATTCCAGGATGTGCGTGTCGCTCAGCAGATTCGGTATCTGGATGCCGACGAACGACGGGTCGGCATACTGCTCGCGATCGATGAAACCCTGCCGCAGCACTTCGATCAGGCGCGCGAGGTATGGGGGCGAGTTGACGCCGAGGCCGGCGAGATGGCCCGAGTCGAGCGCGCCGAGCATCTCGAGGACCACTCCGCCCGACGACGGCGGCGGCATCGCGTAGACATCGTAGTCGGCATAGCGGTGGTGAATGGGATCGCGCCAATCGGGACGATAGTTGGCGAGGTCGGCGGCGCTGATGAGTCCGCCGTGCGCCTGCATGTACGCGACCAGCGCGTTGGCAACCTGACCGTGATAAAAGTTCGCAACCGGATCGTCGCCGAGACTCTTCAGTGTCGCGGCGAGATTCTTTGCGACGATCGTGTCGCCCGGCTTGGGCGCGGAGCCGTCGGGCTTGAGAAAAACCTCGCTCAGCCCGGGATCGTTTTTCAGCTTCGGCGCGAGCATCGCGATTTCCTTCGCGAGGTGCGGACTCGCGATGTAGCCATCGGCGGCGAGCTTCTCCGCGGGCGCGGCGATTTGCTGAAACTTCATCGTGCCCAGGCGCCTCAGCGCCGCGTCGATGCCCGCTATTTCGCCGGGCACCCCCACGCCGAGGATGCCGTCGCGGGCCAGGTCCTCGTCGGGCTTGCCATTGCGCATGTACATGTCGGGGCGCGATTGCATCGGTGCGGTTTCGCGGTAATCAAGCGCGTAGAAGGCGCGGGCCTTCGCCATGTAGATGAGCATGAAGCCGCCGCCGCCGATTCCGCACGACGCGGGATTGGTGACGCCCACCGCCAGCGCGGTCGCGACGGCAGCGTCCACCGCGTTACCGCCCTGCTTGAGAATCTCGACGCCGGCGCGCGCGGCGTCCGCGCTCTCGGACACGACCATTCCATGGACGCCGACGGCAGACGTGTCTGACGGCGGGGCTGCGGCATATGATTGCGGCGCAAGGAATAGAGCGATCGCGAGTGCGACCGCGCTGAGTTGAATCCGGCGTGGCGTCAGCATCACGCGCTTTACTAACAGCCATCGCGGGCGGATGAAAGCACGCCTGAGCGGAATCCCGCGGCGTTAGATTTCGCGATGGGGAAGTGCTTTGATCGCAAACACAACCGGAGGAATGAAAAATGGACTTCGCTGAAATCGTTTATGAGAAGAAGGATCGGGTGGCGACGGTTACGATGAACCGTCCCGAGAAGATGAATGCGTGGACGCCGAAAATGGGCGCGGAGATGCGCACCGCGATGCTGGATGCCGAGCGCGATCCGTCGATTGGCGCGATAATCGTTACCGGCGCGGGGCGCGCGTACTGCGCCGGCGCTGACATGGGTGCGTTGTCGAATATCGCGGCCGGTCACGCCGGAGCGCGCGCGGCAGAAGCGCCCGACGAATGGCTGGCTTCGCAGCGCGCCGACTACCGCACGTCGTACTCGTGGCCGCTGGCGCTCAACACTCCGGTGATTGGCGCGATCAACGGCGCATGCGTCGGCTTGGGCTTCACGACCTGTCTCTACCAGGACATCCGGATCGCGTCGGAGAACGCGCGGATGGGACTCATCTTCCCGCAGCGCGGGCTTGCGATCGAACATGGCAGCAGTTGGATGCTGCCGCGAATTATCGGCCTGGCGCGCGCGACGGAGCTGGCGATCACCGGCCGCTTGGTCGATGCGAACGAGGCGCTCGAGCTGGGACTGGTCAATCGCGTAGTGCCGCAGGACAAGTTGATGCCGACGGTGCGCGAGATCGCAACGGGCATCGCGACCAAGTGCTCGCCGCTTGGAGTCGCGCAGGCGAAGAAGATGATCTACCAGCATCTGTTCACCGACCTCGCCACGGCCGTGCGTGACGACGACGCGTCGATGGAGATGATGACGCGGTCGGAAGATTTCAAGGAGGGCGTGAAAGCGTTCGTCGAGAAGCGCGCGCCGAAGTTCACCGGCAAGTAGAAAATCTACTTGTCGAGCGGGTGCTTGAACTTGCGATCCGGATGACGAATCGTGAGCACGGGGCAGGGCGCCTTTTGCACGACGCGCTCGGCGACGCTGCCCATCAGGACGTGTGCGAGGCCAGTGCGTCCGTGGGTGCCGAGCACGATCAGGTCGGCGTTCTCGCTCTGCGCCGTGTGCAGAATTTCCAGAAAAGGCGAGCCAACCTTGAGCTGGACCCTGACCTTCAGCCCGCCTTCGCGCAGCTTGCCCGCAATTTTGTCGAGCTCCTTCTGCGCGAGCATCCGCTGCTCTTCGGCGATGCGGCCCATCGCGCCGACGTCCATCGCCGGGCCAAGTTCCGGCGTCATCATCACCGGCGCGAGCGGTTGATCGACGTGCAACAGCACGACCTCGGCCGAGAACTTCAGCGCAAGTTCCTGGGTGTAAGTCAGCGCGAGGCTGGAGTCTTCGGAGAAATCGGTGGCGGCGACAATTTTTGAAAAGGTTGGCACACAGGAACCATAACGCCGGATTGGCAATCGTGGCAAGGGACTCGACCCATGCGTTAGCGCGGCATTACAATTGGCTCGAAATCGTGGGAAACTGAGACGTCATGGCCAACAGCCGCGGATTGATTGCAGACTTTCAGCGCGCCTTCGACGAGTTCTTCGACGAAATGTTGATCGACCGATGGAAGAGCGGAGCGCCGGGCGTGGAATTCGAGCGCGCGCAGGTAATCGACTATCGCGATCGTTACGAAGTGCGAGTCGCGGCGGTCGGCGTCGATCCGGCAAAGATCCAGGCTGAAGTCTCGGGCCAGCGGCTGGCGGTCCACGTCCCGGACAAGCTCGGCGGCACGCTCGAGAGTTCATTTGCGTTCACCGATTCGATCGACGGCGAAGCTTCGACCGCGAAGTGGTCCGAGGGCACGCTGGTCATCACTTTGCCGAAGAAGAAAGGCCGGCGAATCGCGCTCAAGGCTCCGTGATCGCGCGCCGCGAATGCCGCTACCAATATGACGGACAAGGGCGACCTCATCGCTACCGACGCCAGCGCTGCGCTGATTCACGTCCCGCCGCCCGCTGAACTCACCGCGTCCGAACTCAAGGCACGCATGCCACTCGATGCGGCCTCGCTGGAGCGCGCCGCGGCCAGCGATGGCGACGCGGATCTATTCGGGCAGAGCCGCGCGCTTGACGCGATCAAGCTCGCGATCGGAATCGACGCGCCGGGGTACAACGTTTATGTGAGCGGCCTGCGCTCGCGGCATGAGCGCGAAACCGTCATGCGCATCCTGCGCGAAAAAGCCGCGACGATGCCGACGCCCGGCGATTGGGTCTACGTAAATAATTTTCGCAATCCCGAATCGCCCGTCGCGATCTATCTGCAGCCGGGGCAGGGCGTCGAGCTGCGCGCAAAAATGACGGAGCTGGTCAGCTTCGTGCTCGAGCAGTTGCCCAAGGCGTTTCGGCGCGAGGACTTCGATCAGGAGCGCGCCGCGCTGCGCGACAAGTACAACAAGCGCGCGCAGGAACTGTTCGGCACGCTCGAGACGCACGCGCGCGAGCGCGGCTTCGCGATCCAGAGCACGCCGACCGGGCAGGTGCTTTTCATCCCGCTGATCGACGGCAAGATGCCCGAGTCGCCCGACGCGCTCAGCAAGGCGATGGCGGCGAAGACCGATGCCGAGCGCGAGCAAATGGCGAAGAAACAAGGCGAGCTGCAGGACGAGCTGGCAACGTTGACGCTGCGGCAGCAGGAAATGATGCGCGAGCTGATCGATGACATCCGCGCAATCGAGCGCGCGTTCGCGGCGCGGCTGATCACGCCGTCAACCGAGGACTTAAAGCATCACTTTAATAATCCCGCGGTCGATAAATACCTCGACGAAGTCGCCGAGCACATGCTCGGCAATCTCGATCGCTTTCGCGAGCAACCCCCGGCCGAGCAGGGTCCGCGGCCGCCGGCGGTCGAGGAAGGCGCGCGATGGTTCGACTACCAGGTCAACGTGATGGTCGATAACTCGGCGACGCGCGGAGCGCCGGTCGTGCTCGAAGATGCGCCGACCTATCGCAACCTGTTCGGCACGATCGAGCGGTGGATCGATCCGCTGGGGCGGTCGGGCACCAACTTCACGCGCATCATCGGCGGTTCGTTTCTGAAATCGCACGGCGGTTTTCTCGTGTTCGATCTCGAAGACGCGGTGGCCGAGCCGGGTGTCTGGAAAACGCTCAAGCGCAGCCTCAAGTCGGGGCGCATGACGCTCGAGACTTTCGAGCCGCTGCCGTTTTTCTCGATGAGCGGGCTGAAGCCCGAGCCGATCGAGATTCACAACAAGGTCGTGACGCTCGGCGGCGCGCAACTTTACAACATGCTCTATTTTTACGATCCGGAGTTTTCGGATCTGTTCAAAGTGAAGGCCGAGATGCGGCCCTCGGTCGTGGCCGACGGCGCGGCCGCGGCGCATTATGCCGCGCGCGTGGGAGCATTGGCGCGCAAGGAGAATCTGCCGCCGTTCGACGCGAGCGCGCTGGCGAAGATCGTTGAGTTCGGCATGCGGATGGCGGGCGACCGATCGCGAGTGCTCGCGATGCTCGAGCCGATCGACGATCTCGCGCGCGAGTCGGCGTACTTCGCGCGCAACGCAGGCGCCCAGCGCGTGACAGCTGCGCACGTTGAGCGCGCGCTGGGCGAGCGGATGCTGCGGCTCAATTTTATCGAAGAAGAAATCCGCCGGCTCATCGCCGAAGGCACGCTCATCGTCAATATTCGCGGCACCAGCGTTGGACAGATCAACGGCCTCGCCGTGCTGGACGTCGGCGGTTACAGCTTCGGGCGTCCGTCGCGCGTGACCGCAACCGTCGCGCTGGGGCAGGCGGGCGTGATCAACATCGAGCGCGAGGCGCGGATGTCGGGCTCGACGCACGACAAGGGAATCATGATCCTGAGCGGATTCATGCGCGCGCGCTTCGGACAGCAGCATCCGATCGCGATGAGCGCGAGCATCTGTTTCGAGCAGTCGTACTCGGGAATCGACGGCGACAGCGCCAGCTCGACCGAGTTGTACGCGCTGCTGTCGGCGCTGTCCGGCGTTCCGATTCGGCAGGACCTCGCGGTGACGGGCTCGGTCGATCAATACGGGACAGTGCAGGCGATTGGCGGCGTCAACCAGAAAGTCGAGGGCTTCTATCGCGTGTGCAAGGCGATCGGTTTGACCGGCTCGCAGGGCGTCATGGTGCCGCGCACCAACGTCGCGAACCTGATGCTCGATCCCGAGACGACCGGCGCGATCGAGCGCGGCGAATTCCACATCTACCCGATCGATTCGATCGATCGCGGAATCGAGACGCTGACCGGCGTGCGCGCCGGAACGGTCGACCAGCCAGGCACGATTAACTTTCTGGTCGATCAAAGGCTCAAGCGGATGGCCGACATCCTGCGCGATCGGCCGCTCGGCGAGACTCGCGTCGTGCAGGAGCCTGCGCCGAGCGCACCCGAGCCCAAACCGCCGACGCCGCCTGAGCCACCGCGCTAGAAAGGAGCACCGTCGCGGATGCCGATAGATCTCCGACTCGACCCCGGCGAGGTCGCGCTGCTCACCGATCTCTACGAGCTGACGGTCAGCGCGGCGTTCTTCGAGCACGGCTTCAACGATGTCGCGTCGTTCGAAGTGACGATGCGCCGGATGCCGGCCGGACGCGGCTTCATGGTGGCAGCGGGGATTGAGCGGCTGATCGAGGCGCTCGAGGAATACCGCTTCGACGCGGCGGCGATCGAGCATCTCGAATCGTTGCACCTGTTCAAGCCCGCGTTTCTCGAATTCCTTTCGCAACTCCGCTTCACCGGATCAGTCCGCGCGCTCCCCGAAGGCACGATCTATTTCGCTGGCGAACCAATCGTCGAGATCCGCGCACCGCTGATCGAAGCGCAATTGATCGAAACGCTGGCGCTCAACCAGCTCGGCTTCGCTTCGATCGTCGCGACCAAGGCGGCGCGATGCTTCGCCGTCGCGGGTGGCAGGCGGCTGGTGGACTTCGGCCCGCGGCGCGCGCAAGGCGCGGACGCGTCGTTGATCGCAGCGCGATCGAGTTACCTGGCAGGATTTCACGGCACGGCCAACGTGCTCGCGAGCAAGCGCTACGGGATTCCCGTGTTCGGCACGATGAGCCACAGCTTCGTGATGGCGCATGATGGCGAGCGCGACGCGTTCGGCGATTTCGTCGCGAGCTTTCCGACTCTGAGCACGCTGCTGGTCGACACCTACGACACCCTTCGCGGCGTCGAGAACGCGGCCGCGGTCGGCACGAGAGTTCGCGAGGCGGGCGTGAAAATCCAGGGCGTGCGGCTCGACAGCGGCGATCTCCACGACTTGAGCCGCAAGGCGCGGCGCATTCTCGACCAGGCCGGCTTCGGCGATATCGCGATTGTCGCGAGCGGCAACCTCGACGAATATAAAATCGCGGACCTGGTCGACGGCGGCGCGCCGATCGACGCATTCGGCGTCGGCACCGCGCTCGCGGTCAGCGACGACGCACCGGCGGCGGACTTCGTCTACAAGCTGGTCGACTACAAGGATCGCGGCCGGTTGAAAACTTCGGCGGGAAAAATTTCAACGCCCGGCCGCAAGCAGTTGTTCCGCGGCTATGCGCCAAGCGGATCCTTCTTCGCCGACCTGGTCGGAATTGTCGACGAGGGTGCGACGACGGTCGCCCGCGAGTTCAAGCCGATCGCGTCGAAAACGGTTCAATTGATGGAGCCGGTGTTCGAAAGCGGACATCGCGTCATGCCTCGTCCCACGCTGGCCGAGGCGCGCGAGCGCGTGATGAACGGGCTGACGACCCTTGACGCTCGCTACAAGACTCTGCGGCGCCCGGCCGAGTTTCCGGTGCGGCAGACCGCGGCGCTCAGCGCATTGGTGATCAGCGAGAAACTGCGCGCGCAGAAACGCCAGGATTGAATCGCTACAAGCCTGACGACACGCCGGCGACGAACGACGTCGTGCGCTCGGGCGGCGGCGAGTCATGCAGTCGCTGTGCGGCGGCGGCGAGATGGGCACGGTCGAAAGTCACGAGCAGAGGCGCGACGAAATCGGTGCGCGGAGGCGAATCGGGCGCCCATCGCGTTGGCGCGGGATAATCAAGCTCGAGACGCGATCTCGCGGTAGCGTTGCAGCAGCGGCCGCACGCCCTCATACGAGCCTACAATGATGATGCCGACTCCGCCGCCGGTCGCCGGTCCGATTTGCCAGTCGGTATAGCCGGGCGGAGGGTTGACCTGCCAGTCGGGTGGCAGGAGGTCCAGCCGCTTGAGTTCCAGCGCCGAGATTTTCGAGAGGTCGTGTCCGCCGGCGAGATACTTTCCGGCCGCCTCGAGAATCGCGTCGAATCGCAGCGCGTCGGCGCGCGCTTCGACTTGCGCCGCCGGAAGCTTGGCGTATGCGGCGAAAGAATCGGGCGGGATTTTATAGATCAACACGTCGCCCTTCTCCTTCATTTCGGCAACCCGGAGTGAGTCGATCGTCTGCTTGACGCCCTCAAGGTTTGCTTGCGTATGATCGACGACCACGGCCTGGACGCCGAAGCGCGCGACGTAGGCCTTCAACTGTTCGCCCGCTTCGGGCAGCTCGACGCCTCCGTAAAAGTAGTTGGCAACCGGCATTCGCGAGAACTCGAACGGCGCAATGCCGGTCCATCCGCCGGCCATCCGGAAGTACATGTCGCTTTGCAACTGCCAGTACATGCTGTTGCCCCTCTGTCCCCATGGCAGTGGCAAAATGATTTCGCGCGGCTCAAGTTCAGTCGCGTAGGTTCGGTCGGTGAAGAATGCCGGGATGTCGAGCGGGCTTACCCAGAATGACGCATGCGGATTCGGGGCGACGGATGCGAGGATCACGGCGGCTGCGATCCATTTTGGCAGAGGCGTTGAGGAAGCGGCGGCGAGCCACATCGCGAGCATGACGGATACGACCAGGTAGGCGTACATCATGAAGCGCACGGGCAGTGCGATGGACAGCAGCGGCAGGCGGCCGATGAGCGCCCACGGCATCGGGAATGCGGGCCGGCCGGCCACGTGGAGGTTGGGTCCTATCGAGGCGATCAGCAAGACAAGGAAGAGGATTATAAGAAATTTTCCGATTGGCTCGCGCCAGTAGCGGCGGCGAAAGACTTCGACGAAGAGGATTATTGCGAGGCCGAGGTAGGCGCCGTTCTCGTAGAGGTCGCCTTGAAAGGTACCGGTGATTGCGGTCGCTGCGCGCGCGGTGCCGAGCGCGACTGTCTCGGTTGGGACGAGGAATGCCAGGAGGTCTGCTGAATAGCTGCCCGTCTTCCAGATGGGGGAGTGAGGGTATCCGCGCGCCAGCATGTAGTAGAGGTAGGGCGATAGGACTACGGCGGCGATTGCATAGGCGGCTATCGCGGGGGTTATGAGACCTATCAGTCGCGGGCGTAATTCTTCGCCGAAGAGAGCCAGGGCGAGTATCAGGGAGAAGCCGGACACGATAGTGACTGTCGCGAAGAGTTCCGGGAAAGATAGAAACAGGATTGTGAGCAGCGCGGCTAAGAGGATCGTGAAGCGTCGCGCGGAGATCGCGGCGTCGAGTCTTCTCAGCGTCAACAGCGCGATGAGAGGCACCGGGAAGACGCTTACCAGGTCCAGGTGGGTCAGCACCTGCCCCAGCATGTAGGGAGAGAAGCCGAAGAGGTAGCCGCCAACGACAGACGGCCAGAACGCGCCGGTCACGCGGTGGCATAGCAGGAACGCGCAGAATGCCGCGAGTGGAAGCGCGAGCGCAACGACTAGGTTGTAGGTTGCGGGCTCGCCGAGCGTGAGTTGCAGTGGGATCGAGAGTATCGAGAGCAGGGGCTGACAGGTGGTCCAGGTAAGGTTGATTCCGAGCGGCGCCCAGACCCAATCGGTAATGAACGGGTTGAGGCCGTGCGCGAACGCGAAGCGCCACCAGTTGAAGAACCACATCGTTTGCGGCGGGTCGGTGTCGCGGCCGATGTAATACCCGGGATTCGCGATTAGTCCGCGCGCCAGTAGGAGTGCGGCGGCGAGCAGGTAGATCAATGCGGCTATCGAGGCTAGCCGCCAAGCCTCTTTATTGAATGTGCGACCCACCGTGGGTTTCAGCAGGGATGACCGCTGCACCCAGTATCAGGAGCAGGGCGCACCTAGGCCGGGTTTGCGCTGGATGAGGATAGGGCGATGGCGGCGTCTTTCAGGCATTGCTCGGTCGTAGGCCAATCGATGCAGGGGTCGGTGACTGAGACGCCGTACTTCAGTTTGGCGCGATTCGAGCTCATCGGTTGGCTGCCCGCTTCGATGTTCGACTCGAGCATGGCGCCCATTATGGAGTTGCTGCCGGCGCATACCTGGTCGACCAGCGCGCGCAATACCGACGGTTGCTTGGTGAAATCCTTGCTCGTTTGCGCATGCGAGCAATCGACCATCACGCGCGGCTCAAGGGCGGCGTCCGCGAGCATCCGGCGACATTCTTCGATGCTGCCCGCGTCGAAGTTCGGCTTGCGGCCGCCGCGCAGCACGACGTGGGTGTCGGGATTTCCCGAGGTGCGAATGACAGCGGACATTCCCTCTTGCGTGATGCCGAGGAAAGAGTGCGGGCGGCGCGCCGATTGAACGGCGTTGATCGCAGCCTGCAGATTTCCTTCGGTAGTGTTCTTGAACCCCACCGGCATCGACAGGCCGCTCGCCATCTCGCGATGTGTCTGCGATTCGGTCGTGCGCGCGCCGATAGCAGCCCATGCGATCAGGTCTGCGATGTATTGCGGCGTGATCGGATCGAGGAGCTCGGTGCCCGCTGCCAGTCCGAGGCGGTTGATGTCCAGCAGCAGGCGACGCGCGATGCGCAATCCTTCGCGCATGTCGCAGCTGTCGTCCATGTGAGGATCGTTGATCAAGCCTTTCCATCCGACGGTGGTGCGAGGCTTTTCGAAATACACGCGCATCATGATGTACAGGCGGTCCGCGGTCTCGTCCTTGAGCTTCGCCAGGCGGTGCGCGTAATCCATTGCAGCGTCGGGGTCGTGGATGGAGCACGGGCCGACGATGCAGAGCATCCGGCGGTCGCGTCCGGCGAGGATCTCGCGGATGGTCTCGCGCGCCTCGACAACGGTGCGCGCAATGCCCTCGTCCACCGGCATCTCGTTTTTGAGGAGATGCGGGGCGATCAGCGGTTCGGTGGCGCGTACATGGATGTCCTGTATTTGACGCATAAGCGATCTATTTTTATCGGAAAGGGAGCGGGTATCAAAGATGGGGGCAGGGGAAGTCACTTTATTGAAATTTGAAACCACGGTGGTTTCAAACTTCCTCGGCAGGGGTGACCCCTGCACCCAGTGATCGGAAAAAGAAAGATGCGGCGCTTCGCGCCTGTTAGAACTTTTGGAGCAAGAGGAGAGAGAATGGATTCTCTTCGCGAATCCATTCTCTCTCCGCTATAGCTCCTTCCTTTCCGCTGACGCGATTGTTCCCCTTTCCGGAAAGGGGGGACTCTGATTCGCCTCTGACCTATGTGGGGAGAATTTTGAATTTCCGAGATTCCAGAATGTGCGGCGCACCAGACATTCGCGCCGCACAAATGTCCATCACCCTAACCCCGCCCCACGTAGGGCGAGGGAACGAAAACCACGGCGAAAGAATCGGCAGAGGATGCATCCGCTGCGCGGAATGCGTCCTCGTCACTTCGTTCGCAAAAAAACTTCCTGACAGGCGCGAAGCGCCGTATCTTTTCTTCCACTGGGTGCAGGGGTCACCCCTGCCGAGGAAGTTTGAAACCACCGTGGTTTCAAATTTCAATAAAGTGATTTCCCCTTCCCGTCTGCTGTTGGTAGAGGCAAATTCGGGCATTTGAATCTTTGGACCCGTGACGCACAATAGCGTCATGGATCAGGGCGCACTGGAACCGCGGCCGGAGCCCGCTGTCGGCGGAGAAGAATTGCCGGCGGTCGAACGAGTGCCGCGGATGTGGCGGGTTCGGCTCTGGCAGGCCGTAGCGGGGATGTCGGTGGCGGTGGCGATCGCGTCAATTCTGGTCGTCAAGGATCTGGCCGAGTCGCTGGCGCGGCGCACCAATTACGTCAATCGCCGCGTCGCCGCGCTCAACGCGTCTGTGCGCACTCTGCGCCGGCAGACGGCGGTCGAGCAGAAGAAGCTCGGCTCCGAGCGCGAGCGCGCGACCGTAGGCGAGATGTTCGAGAAGATTCTTTTTGCGCCCGACCTTCGTTTCATCAGGTTGGGTGCGCCGATCGAAAAGGAAAAGGGAAAAGAAAAATCGATCGTGCAGATCCCAATCGGCGGTCTGCCCTACGGAACGCTTGCGATGAGCGAGTCGAATCAAGCGGCGATGCTCGAGGCGACTGGCCTGAAGCCGACCGGCACCTTCCAGGTCTATCGGATCTGGTGGATGCCGAAACGCGGCGTGCCGGTTTGGGCGGCGGACTTTTTGGTCGGCGACGACGGTAGCGCGACGACGCGGTTGATTTGCCGACCGGGCGCGAGAAGGAAATGTCGCTCGAGATCACGCTGGAAGATGAATCCTACAGCGAGGCGCCGAATGGGGCGGTGGCGCTTGCGGAAGAGGCTCCGCCAGTGGCGGGAAATCGGCGCCGGGGGCGGCGTTGAGAGATCACTTGATTTAATGTGAAACCACGGTGGTTTCACACTTCCTCGGCAGGGGTGACCCCTGCACCCGGTGTTAAGAGAAAGAAAGAGAATCGCAAAATGTCGAGGACGACATTTTGCTCTGGGGTTTTGGGGGATGAGTGTTGCTCGATTGGTGCGACGTTGCGGAGTGACTCGGAGTTGATTTAGTCGGCGCCCAGGAATTCCAGGAGCAGTGCGAGGCCCATCGCGCCCACGGCGACGCATTCGATGGTGAAGTCGTTGTTGTTCCAGAGATAATAGAAGCCGAAGCCGAACGCTGCCAGACTGAATAGTCGCCGCATTTTTTTCACGTCCCCCGGGGGTGAATTGCGACAAATTGTAGTATGAAGCCGGAGAGCGAAGAAAGCGGGTGCGCCGGCGGCGCGGGCGGCGCGATTTCTTTCGCGGGGGACTTTACACGGTGCTGCGAGATGCGTAGATTCGTGAGTGGCGGCGCCTCACGGCGACGGCCTGTGGAAACTTCGCCTCAGAATCCCTCAGATGCCCGTTGACACGGACCGGATTAAGAGAGTACTGTTTCCGTTCGCCCTGAATAAGGGTTGGTCTTTGAAAACTGAATAGTAGTGCATGCCTTAATCGGCGGCGGGGGTCCAGGAATGGACCTGATGCCCGACCGATTTCTTTGATTTAATATGCGGTCAGTCCTGCCGTTCCGTGACCCGTTAGCCGGGTCTCGAACGGTGGATATACTGAGCTATAATGGAGAGTTTGATCCTGGCTCAGAACGAACGCTGGCGGCGTGCCTGAGACATGCAAGTCGTGGGAGAAAGTCGTAGCAATACGGCTAGTACACCGGCGCACGGGTGAGTAACACGTGGACAACCTGCCTTAGAGTCTGGGATAACCCGTCGAAAGACGAGCTAATACCGGATAAGACCACGGGAAGTTCGCTTCCTGAGGTAAAAGATGGCCTCTGCTCCTGCAAGCTATCACTTTGAGAGGGGTCCGCGTCCTATCAGCTAGTTGGCGAGGTAATGGCTCACCAAGGCTAAGACGGGTAGCTGGTCTGAGAGGATGGTCAGCCACACTGGGACTGAGACACGGCCCAGAGTCCTACGGGATGCAGCAGTCAGGAATATTGCGCAATGGAGGAAACTCTGACGCAGCGACGCCGCGTGGGTGATGAAGGCCTTCGGGTCGTAAAGCCCTGTCGGAGGGGAAGAAAAGTCTGTTGGCTAATATCCAGCGGACCTTTGACGGTACCCTCAAAGGAAGCACCGGCTAACTCCGTGCCAGCAGCCGCGGTAAGACGGAGGGTGCAAGCGTTGTTCGGATTGACTGGGCGTAAAGGGCGTGTAGGCGGTTGGTTAAGTCGGGTGTGAAAGCCTGGGGCTCAGCCCCAGAAGTGCATCCGAAACTAGCCAGCTAGAGCGCGATAGAGGAGGGTGGAATTCCTGGTGTAGCGGTGAAATGCGTAGATATCAGGAGGAACACCGGCGGCGAAGGCGGCCCTCTGGATCGTTGCTGACGCTGAGACGCGAAAGCGTGGGGAGCAAACAGGATTAGATACCCTGGTAGTCCACGCCTTAAACGATGGGTACTAGGTGTTCGGGGTGTTGACCCCCTGAGTGCCGCAGTTAACGCATTAAGTACCCCGCCTGGGGACTACGGCCGCAAGGTTAAAACTCAAAGGAATTGACGGGGGCCCGCACAAGCGGTGGAGCATGCTGTTCAATTCGACGCGACGCGAAGAACCTTACCTGGGCTAGACAACGGTGGACCGCCTGAGAAATCAGGCTTTCCCTTCGGGGACTGCCGGTTCAGGTGTTGCATGGCTGTCGTCAGCTCGTGTCGTGAGATGTTGGGTTAAGTCCCGCAACGAGCGCAACCCCTGCCCTTAGTTGCCACCGGGTAATGCCGAGCACTCTATGGGGACTGCACGGGTCAACCGTGAGGAAGGCGGGGATGACGTCAAGTCATCATGGCCCTTATGTCCAGGGCTACAAGCGTGCTACAATGGACTACACAAAGGGTCGCAAACTCGTAAGAGCCAGCTAATCCCAAAAAGTAGTCCTCAGTTCGGATCGGAGTCTGCAACTCGACTCCGTGAAGTTGGAATCGCTAGTAATCGCGGATCAGAACGCCGCGGTGAATACGTTCTCGGGCCTTGTACACACCGCCCGTCACGCCATGGAAGCCTGCTGTACCGGAAGTCGGTGCACCAACCCGCAAGGGAGGTAGCCGCCTATGGTATGGCCGGTGACTGGGGCGAAGTCGTAACAAGGTAGCCGTAGGGGAACCTGCGGCTGGATCACCTCCTTTCTAACGAGTACGCCAGGTCTCTTCGGAGACTTGGCCATTCGAGGTCAACCGCCGGGTAACACCGGTCGGTTTCGGCCGTGGCATTGAAGATCGCTTCCACCCCCGCTCGCACTACTATTCGGTTTTGAAGGGCCGCCCTTTTTCTGGGTGGATTGCTCTTTGACAAGAATTTGGATCGATACTGGATTCGAGCCTGCGCAAGGCCGGCCGATGCGCGCACTTATCAGCTGGGCCCATAGCTCAGCTGGCTAGAGCGCGCCCCTGATAAGGGCGAGGTCGGAAGTTCGACTCTTCCTGGGCCCACCACTTTTGAATACGGCAGCGCAGCTCGAGAGTTAGCGGATCAGTAGAGAAGGTTTGGGGCGGTAGCTCAATTGGGAGAGCATCGGCTTTGCAAGCCGAGGGTTGCCGGTTCAATCCCGGTCCGCTCCACCAGTATTAATGACCGGACGCTGAAAGGCGTCCGATGAATTTTCGCTCTCACTTATGCGTAAGTATAAGTGGGAAGTCGATCCGGTCTTTGACAACTGAATAGTAGGGTATCTAAAAGTGTAGTTAGTAGAGCCTTGTATGTGACTCAAGACCTTAAGTGGTCAAGCTACTAAGGGCACACGGTGGATGCCTTGGCGCAAGCAAGCGATGAAGGACGTGGCTGGCTGCGAAAAGCTCCGGGGAGCCGCCTAGCAGGCTTTGATCCGGAGATGTCCGAATGGGGCAACCCGGCATTCTTAATCGGATGTCATCGCGCACTGAATACATAGGTGCGTGGAAGCGAACGCAGGGAAGTGAAACATCTCAGTACCTGCAGGAAGAGAAATCAAATCAGAGATTCCCTCAGTAGCGGCGAGCGAACGGGGAAGAGCCCAAACCAGACCTAGTGATAGGTGTGGGGTTGTGGGGCTGCTTCAGGGTTTACCCGGGAAGTTATCAAGATTGTCGATAGTCAAAGGCCCCTGGAAAGGGCAACCATAGAGGGTGATAGTCCCGTAGGCGAAATCGACAGTTCTTCCTGGAAGCAGTTCCCGAGTACCGCGGAACACGTGCAATTCCGTGGGAAGCCGGCAGGACCATCTGCCAAGGCTAAATATGAGCTTGCGACCGATAGTGTACCAGTACCGTGAGGGAAAGGTGAAAAGAACCCCGGTGAGGGGAGTGAAATAGAACCTGAAACTGTGTGCCTACAAGCAGTGGAAGCCAGGTGAGGCCGGAAGCAATTCCGGTCTCCGGGTGACCGCGTGCCTTTTGCTTAATGAGTCTGCGACTTACTAGGCGTGGCAAGGTTAAGCCGTAAAGAGGTGTAGCCGTAGCGAAAGCGAGTTCGAATAGAGCGTCAAGTCGCGTTTAGTAGACCCGAAGCGGGATGATCTACCCATGGTCAGGGTAAAGCGGCAGTAAAATGCCGTGGCGGCCCGAACCGGTGAAGATTGAAAACTTCTCGGATGAACTGTGGGTAGGGGTGAAAGGCTAATCAAATTCCGTGATAGCTGGTTCTCCTCGAAATATATTGAGGTATAGCCTCAGATGATGCCTGGTGGAGGTAGAGCACTGGATGGGCTAGGGTCCTTACCAGGATACCAAACCTAACCAAACTCCGAATGCCACCAAGGTTAATCTGGGAGTCAGACTACGGGCGATAAGGTCCGTGGTCGAAAGGGAAACAGCCCAGACCGCCGGCTAAGGCCCCAAAGTCGATGCTAAGTGGGAAAGGATGTGGGAGCGCACAGACAACCAGGAGGTTGGCTTAGAAGCAGCCATCCTTTAAAGAAAGCGTAACAGCTCACTGGTCAAGCGAACCTGCGCCGAAAATGTAACGGGGCTTAAGCATCGCGCCGAAGCCGCGGGCTTCCAGCAATGGGAGCGGTAGAG
>CAWBMF010000003.1:580000-581521 GCA_963789835.1 uncultured delta proteobacterium
AAGCGAGCGCCCTTCTGGTGTCGTTGGTCGTTCATAAATCAGGAGCAATCCCAATGGAAGTTTTTGGCTTTGCCCATCATTTGAGAAGCCCATGTTCTTTCGCCGCACGCTGCATACGTTCCACATACTCGATTCTTTTCGCATAAGCTTCGGGCGAGACCTTCTTTAAAGATTTGTGAGATGCTCGTTCGTTATGAAGCCAACGCCGAAACCCCGACGCTTTGATCTCGCCCTGATCTTGTGACTCCATCTGAGCCTGCCACTGTTCTTGCGTAAGGTCCGGTTTTTCATTTACCCACTTGGCTCTGCTGGCAGCGTCCGTATCGCCGTCGCTAATCGCCTGGAGTGTCGTCACAGTCTCCGCAGAGTACAGTTTCCTAATTCTGTCTGCTTGGAATGGTAACAGGAAGCCACCAATAGGACCGTTAAGGCCGAACTTGTCGTCAATTGGAGTGTACTGTAACGCAACCGGGTATTTCAAAACGTGGAACGCTGCGACGGTCCGCAGCACACGCATAAGCAATTCTAGCCAGCGTCCTACTGCTTCTTCGTTGAACGTGTTCACGTTTGATAAACTTAGAGCTCGGCTCGAAAAGTGAATTCCTTTTGTATGAGAGAAATTGCAGAGCTCCTCATACAGTTGACCTGTCTCATCGAAAATGTTGTGCATCTTATCAAATGTCTGGATATTTCGATTCCTCTTTAGTCTGGCAAATACATTCTTCCGAAAGGGAGTAGATTCCAAGGATCGCAACCAAGTTTGTATGTCGATATGGCTTTGCCCTTCGATATCCCAGTAGACGGAGAGCAAACCAAAGTTCTAGTACGTTCCTTAGGCAGCCGATAGCGTGCTTATAGAAACCGAATTTGCAAAACACGATAGAACTTTCAAGTTCATATTGAGCTTCGGAAAGCGGGAAAATATGTCCGGACCAAATGTTTTCAGTCGTTTCCGGCAAAAGGTCATGAAGGGATCGAACTATCCAGACGGAATCGTTAATCCGATCAGCGATATCCGATTTGCGTGTCTCCAAAAATTCGTTCGTCTGGTTCAAGATACTCAAGACGCGCTCGTCTGAATGGAGCAAACTCAATATATCCTTTGGCATTTTCTTGGCCATCGCGTTACCAAGAGACTACTTACAGCCAGCGTTTCAGTTGTCGCGCGGCGCGGCTAGCGGACGATGAGCATGATCTTGAAGACCTTGGCCGGCTTCGAGCCCTTCTCCCAGGGACGTACGTAACGGATTTCAAGCGTCCCGGTCCCGGTCGTTTCAATTCCGAAGTGGAAAATCTGATGTCCCGAAGCACCGGGCATCGCATTGTCGAGCGTGTAAGCCGGCTCGCCGACCTGTTTGGCGAATCCGCCGGCGATTGGCTCGGCCTGCCAGGTGTAGCCTGTCCCCGAAGTCGCGGGCAGCGAAATTTCCAGCGCGTCGCCGCGATCGAGCGCAAACTCGTGGCCGTTGTCCTCCTGCGAAATAAAAACCACGCTCGCACTCGCGCGCGACGCGAGAAGCA
>CAWBMF010000004.1:0-833136 GCA_963789835.1 uncultured delta proteobacterium
TTTAACGGAGGTTTGAATGCTAGGGACATTGGGGATTCGTAAAACTGCGGTCGGCGGCATCATGATGCTGGCCCTCCTGAGCTTGAGTCTGCCAGGGGAGGCAGGGGTCAAGCCGGGCGACTTCATCACTCCGGATAACTCGGCACAGGTGACAGATCTCGTTTCACCTGGAGTCTTTTACCGAGTCCAGCACGGAATGACGATGAAGATCGTTCCGACTGTGCGCGTGGACTGGCCGCCCCCTTATAAGGACGCGACCGAAAAGTATTCATCGCAGGTTGAGCTCTCGAAGGATCATCGCACCGTCGTCGGCTATGTCGCCGGACAGCCGTTCCCGTTGATCGACGCGAACGATCCTGACGTCGCCACCAAAGTCGTCTGGAACAACGTGTTCCGCCCGATTCAGTCGGACGACTACGATCTGCGATATTTTGATTGCGACACAGTTTACTCGGGCTACAACAAGCCCTTCTTCGAAATCGCATACGGACAGCTCGGCCACTACGCCGGCTACGACCTCGTCGGCCGTACCGAAGTCGAGCCGCTGCCGATCGATCCGGACTTCAAGACGACCAACCGCCTATGGCTGTTCCTGCTCGGACCCGAGCTCGCGCCCCAGGACGCTCGCGGCACCAGCCTCCTGCGCTATCGTTACGCCGAGCCGACGCATGGCGACGACACGTGGACCTGGCAAACCGGCTCCCGGCGCCTGCGTCGTCTGAACGAGGCGATCAATTCGACCGCAACCGGCGCGCAGACCTGGGATCCCGATCACTATTCGGGCTTCAATCCCAAGACCGAACAGTACAACTACAAGTTCCTGGGCGAGAAGGAGATGCTGGCGACGGTTGATGCCGAGCATTCGCCTGAAATCCGCTGCGCGACGGACGGCGGCGCGAGCGCATGCCCCGAGCGTTGGCAGATGCGCCACATGTACATCGTGACCGCGGAGCCCCGTCGCAGCGTGAACAACGCAGCGGCGCTCGATTCCAAGACGGTCATCTACATGGATTCTGAAATGTGGTTCGAGCCGTACATCGATACTTACGATCGTCGCGGCGAGCTGTTCCGCAACCACGTTTACTGGCTGGCGTATCGCGACCGGCCGGTTCCCGACGCGAAAGTCGCCATCTATCCTTTCAAGCGCGAATTCGTCGTCGGCGCCAGCTCGCAGGACGTGCAGAGCGCCGAGGCTACCATGTGTTACCTGCCCGGCATCGAGACGCCTGAGCGTGAATGCTGGTACATCAACATGGGCGCAGTGGACAAAGCGTTCTTCACCACCGAGGCGATGGTGAAGATGTCCGAAGTCGGCCACATGTAGACTGACGATCCTGAACTGATTGCAGGAACGCCGGCAGGAGCATCCGCTTCTGCCGGCGTTTTCTTTTCTATCTCCCGCTCGAGTGCGAGCGTCGATTGTCGCAGCGTCAGCGCATCGCCAGCATATAAACTGCGCCGCCGAGCAGCACCAGGATGCCCGGGTTGACGTGGCGCCAGGTCAGGATTCCGAACACTACCACCGCAATCGCGAGCGTCGGCAGGTCGACGACCGAAAGACGGGCAATCGTGTACGTCCCGGAAATCATCAGCCCAATCGCAACCGGCGCCAGTCCCCGTTGAATCGAGAGCCGCCACGGCCAGTCGCCCAGACGAATCCATAACCGGTTTATCGAGAGCGCGATTATGAAGTCGGGGACGAAGAACGCGATGCCGACGACGGACATCCCCAGCCATCCTGCGAGCTTGTAGCCAATCACCAGGACCATCAGCATGTTCGGCCCCGGCACCACCTGCCCCAGGCTGTAGATGCTGCGGAACTGATCGTCAGTGAGCCAGCCTAGCTGGTGGACCGTCATGTGCCGCATCTCGGGCAAGACAGAATTGCCGCCGCCGAGCGCGAGCACGGAGAGCAGCGAAAAAACCAGAAACAGGTGCAACAGGCGAGTTGGATGTATTGGCGTCATCTGTTGCTACCGGTGGACGTGGAACAGATGGTGGCGCGGGCCGCGATGAAACGGCAGGTGCTCGTCGGGATGCCGCTCCGGCGACGCGCTGGGACGGTACAGCCAGACCGAGAGGGGTCCGAGCGTCACCAGCACGAGCGGCAGGCTTATTTTGAAAATGCTCACGGCGAAGAACGTCACCGCGACGATCACGGCGTCCGGCATTTTGCCGAACTGCTTGCGCCCGAGTTGCAGCGCCACCGTCGTCAGCAGGCCGACTGCGGACGCGGCGATTCCCAGCAGGAAGTGCCTGACGTCGGGGTTGGTGTGATTCGACTGATACAGAATCGCCAGCGTCATGACCGACACTGATCCCGGCAGCAGCATCCCGACGATCGCCACGATCGCTCCGGGGATGCCGCGCAGGTTATCTCCGACGATCACCGACATGTTGACCGCGATCAGGCCGGGCACCGTCTCGCTGATCTCCATCGCGCCGAGAAAGCCCTCGTCGTCCAGCCATCCCTGCTCCCTGACGATATATTCGCGCAGGTAAGCGACGGCGCCGCCGCCGAAGCTCAATCCGCCTGCGGACACGAAGACTTTGAAAATCTTCAGCAGGCTCGGATGGAGGTCGGGTTCACTCTTCGTGCTTGACGCTTGAATGTCCGTATCCGTAGATGAGGGCGGTTTTGGTTGTTCCACGCTGCACCCAGTCTGTGGCCCGCGACTGCAGGGCCGTGTAGAAGAACTCGGAAAGCTCTCGCTGCTTGCGCCGCACTGCTTCGGGACTCTCGAACTTCAACTGGTAGGCGAACTCCGCCACCAACGGCGCGTTGTTCGAGCGCACGCGCCATACCGCCAGATTCGCCTTCGCCTCGAGCCCGTGGCCGAAGTCCAGCATCCCGAGATCGACCAGGTATTCTCCGATCGACACGTTGTTCACCACGCTCAGCGCCGCTTTCGGATTGGCGTCGATGTGCTTGAGGGCAGGGAACGCGTCGGCCGTCGTCTCGAAGCGCTGCGTCAATATGATGTTGGGCGTGTCGAGCTCGCAGTTGTGCGAATACACCAGGCGCATCCCCAGCGTGCCGTCCTTCGGCAGGAGGATCTCCTCCTTGAACTTCAGCGTGTACTCGCACGGCAGCAGCGGCCGCGGATCGACCGCCAGCGCTACCTTCTTGTCGGGATGCCGAAATTTAATCACCAGCTCGTGCCGCGCATCGGGCGCGCCGTGATGATAGAAGGTGCGTTTCCTCAGGATGAAGCCGTGATTGTAGAGCTTGAAATGCGGCGTGTCGTAGAAGACCACCTCGCGCTGATGCGCCTTGAGCGCCTCGCCGATCTTGGTGATCTTGATACCGATCGACTTGGCCGCGTGATGCGCCAGTTTCCAGAATTTGTGGAATGACTTCTCGTCGGGAAACCGGTCCGGCTTCAGCAGCAGCTTGTATTCGCGATATTGAATCTGGTCCGACGGTACGATCGGTTCGTAGAACTTCGAACTTTCCGCGTGCGTGCTCATTTGCAATTCTTCATCCGTGCAAAACCGCTGCGCCGGGAATGTCGCATGTAAGAATCAGGGTCCCCAGCGGCCGCCCCAGCACCTCGTCCCCGATCCCTTCGAAGTATCAGTCCGAGTAGGCCGGGTCAATTAGCACCGATTCCGCTGTCTCCTCGCACCGCAACGAAAGCTTTAAGAAGACTACGCCTCGCCTCTGAGCCGGTGCCGATTTGCTGGCGCGTCCGAAACTGTTACTCACTCACTAATGAGCAGCGCAACCACTACCGCCGAACGCATCGCCGCCGCCATTCCCCGTGGCGTCAGCGTGCCAATCCCAATTTTAACCCATCACGCATCCGGCGCCGAAATCTGGGATGCCGACGGCCGCCGCTACATCGACTTCGGCGGCGGCATCGCCGTGCTCAACGTCGGTCATCGCCATCCGCAGGTGATGGCCGCGGTGCACGCACAGCTCGAGGCCTTCACCCACACCTGCTTTGGCGTGACGCCATACGAGCCGTACATCAAGCTGGCCGAGCGGATGAACCAGCTCGCGCCGATCTCCGGGCCGAAGAAAACAATTTTTCTGACCACCGGTGCCGAGGCGGTCGAGAACGCCGTCAAAATAGCGCGTCACTCGACCGGACGCTCCGCGATCATTTCCTTCACCGGCGGATTTCACGGCCGCACGCTGATGGCGCTCGCGCTCACCGGCAAAATCAATCCATACAAGGCAGGCTTCGGGCCGTTCCCCGCCGATACGTTTCACGCGCCGTTTCCCGACGCATATCGCGGCGGCAGCAGCGAGAAGAGCCTCGCCGCCATCGAGACGATGTTCAAGACGTCGGTCGAGCCGTCGCGCGTCGCCGCGATCATCATCGAGCCGGTGCAAGGGGAGGGCGGCTTCAGCGTCGCGCCCTTCGAGTTCCTGCGCGAGCTGCGCGCGCTGTGCGATCGCCACGGCATCGTGCTCATCGCCGATGAAATCCAAACCGGCTTCGGACGCACGGGCAGGATGTTCGCCGTCGAGCACGCCGGCGTCGAGCCCGACATCATCACGGTCGCAAAAAGTCTGGCCGGCGGTTTCCCGCTGTCGGGCGTGATCGGCCGCGCCACCATCATGGACAGCGTCGCACCCGGCGGCCTCGGCGGAACTTTCGCCGGCAGTCCCGTGTCATGCGCCGCTGCGCTCGCCGTGCTCGACATCTTCCGCGACGAGCACGTCCTCGCGCGCGCCGAAAAGCAGGGCGCACTGGTGCGCGCACGCCTCGACGCAATGCGCGCGCAGTTCCCCCTAATCGGCGACGTCCGCGGCCTTGGCGCGATGCTCGCGCTCGAGCTGGTGCGCGACCGCACGACCAAAGAACCGGCGCCCGACCTTGCCAGCCGGCTGGCCAAGCGCGCGTCAGAGCGCGGCCTGATCCTCCTGACGGCCGGAATCCACAGCAACGTCATTAGAATCCTCGCACCGCTCACCGCCTCGCCCGAACTGATGGACGAAGGCCTGACGATCCTGGAGCAATCGCTGACCGATCTGCGCTAGAAGCGATCGGAAGGAGCGGAATCCTAAATCGGTCCTATCCCTCACAGGGAGAGGAGACAGAGGCCGTGAGTAATTTCTCGATGCGCCGTATCCGTATATGATATTCAGCGGTCGAGGGGGCGCGACCAAGCTCGCGAAGGCCAACTGCGCAATGCAACGATCAACACCTCCGGGGCGTCTGCCCGACGTTATCGGCATCGGGCCGCCGCGCACCGGCTCCACCTGGCTCTACAACGCTCTGCGCGACTCGGTCGACATGCCCGAAGGCGTCAAGGACACTCACTTCCTCGACTACTTCACCGACAAGAGCGTCGATTGGTACGCCTATCACTTCCGTCACGCGACCGGCGAGAAAAAAATCGTCGAGATTTGTCCCGGCGTGTTCTTCCACCAGCATGCGCGCGAACTCATTAAGCGCGAGATTCCGAATTGCAGAGTGGTCGCGACCATGCGCGATCCGGTCGACCGAACTTATTCCGCGTACAAGCTGCTGCGTAACTACGGATGGATCCGCAGCGGCACCTTCGACGAGATCATCAACTCGTGGCCGCAGCTCGGCAGCGGCAATCGGTATGCGGAGTATCTCGAATATTGGTTTGCGAGCTTCGGCCGCGAAAACGTGCTGGTCACGATGTATGACGAGTTGCGCGCCGAACCGCAGACCTACGTCAATCGCATCTGCGATTTCATCGGCGTCGAGCGCGTCGTCCTCACGCCGCGCCCGGACCTCGGCAACGAGGTGAACTCCTTTGCTCGCGCGCCGAAAAATCGCCGGCTCGCTCGCCGTGCAACCAGCGTCATCAACTGGCTTAACAGCCATCAGGCGTACCGCACGATGAGCGCGCTTGAGCGCGCGGGCGTGTGGGATTTCTGCCAGGGCCGCGGTGAGCCTTATCCGCGCCTCACCCCGGAGCAGGAGGCGCGCCTACGCGAGCGCTACCGTCCCGAAGTCGAGGCGCTCGAAGAACTGCTCGGCATCGATCTCTCCGCGTGGAAAATGCCGCGCGCCGAGCGCACCGAACGCCGCACCCCACGCGTGGCGCTGGGATGAGTCCCGCGATGTCCCGCCCGCTGCCAGAAATTATCGGCGCTGGTCCCGGCCGCACGGGCACCACCTGGCTCCATCGCGTGCTCGAGGGTCACGTCGATTTGCCTTACGGCGTCAAGGAGACGCAGTTCTTCAGCACCTTCTACGACAAGGGCATCGACTGGTACGCGCGACATTTTCGCTACGCGATCGGCGAGCGGAAGATCGCTGAAATTTGTCCGTACTTTTTCCATCCGGATGCGCCCGCGCGCATCAAGACTCACATTCCTAATTGCCGCGTCATCACGACGCTACGAGATCCTGTCGATCATGCGTTTTCCGCGTACAAGCTCGTGCTGCATTTCGCGTGGGCGCAGGGCACCTTCGACGAGGTCCTGAAATCGCGGCCCAATCTCGGCAGCGGCAATCGCTACGCATCTCATCTCAAGACCTGGTTCGATTTGTTCGGGCGGGAGAACGTGCTGGTCACGATGTACGACGAACTGCGCGCGCAGCCGCAGTCATATCTCGATCGTGTCACCGATTTCATGGGCGTCGAGCGCATCGCAATTTCCGCGCGGCCTGAAATCGGCGACGACGTCCACTCATTCGCGCGCGCTCCGAAGAGCCTCGCACTCGCCCGCAGGGCGCGGCACATGATGTACTGGCTGCAGGGTCATCAGGCGTACGGCGTCAGCAACCTGCTCGAGCGCTCGGGCGTGTGGGACTACTGCTACGGACGCGGCGAGCCCTTCGGCCGACTGACGCCCGAGCAGGAACAGCGCCTGCGTGAGCGTTACTTGCCCGAAGTCGAGGCGCTCGAGGAATTGCTCGGCATCGATCTCTCCGCGTGGAAAAAATCGCAAACGCGTCGTGCGATCGTCGCTTAACCGATGAACCAATCTGCCAACACCAATAGTGATCTGCGGCTGCCCGACTTCATCGGCGTCGGCCCCGGCCGTACCGGCACCACCTGGCTGCACGAAGTCCTCAAGGGCCGCGTCAATCTGCCGGCCGGCATCAAGGAGACCGACTTCTTCACCACCAACTATCACAAGGGCATCGAGTGGTACGCGCATCATTTCCGCGACGCCGACCGCACGCGCCCCGTCGGCGAAGTCAATCCATACTTCGGCTTCCCCGAAGCTGCTGAGCGCATCGCAACGCATATTCCGCGATGCAAAATCATCTGCACCTTCCGCAATCCGGTCGAGCGAATTTACTCGGCCTACAAACTCTGGCGTCACTACACGCTCACCAACGATCCGCTCGACCAGTTCCTCGTGAAAGTTCCGCAGATAATCGAGGTGACTCGATACGCCACGCATCTGCCCGACTTTCGCACGCGCTTCGGCGATGACCACGTGCTGGTCCTGCTCAACGACGACCTCCGCGCCGATCCGCAGGGGTATCTCGATCGCGTTTGCGATTTCATCGGCATCGCGCGCTTCCCCGTGCCGTCGTCGGCCGGACAGACCGAGTTGATCAATTCGATTAACGACCTGCCCAGGTTTCCGTGGGTAGCCAAAAGGGCGCGCCACTTCATGTACTGGCTCGAGGAGAAACAAGCATACAGCGCGAGCAACTTTCTCGAGCGTGCCGGTGCGTGGAAGATTGCGTTCGGCGGCGGGCCGAAGTTTCCGCCGCTCGATCCCGTCACTGAGTCGCGCTTGCGCGAACTGATGCTCCCGGAAATCGAAGGACTCGAGCGCATGATCGGACGCGATCTTTCGGCGTGGAAGGGTCCGCGAGCGACCGCACTCCTGAATTTGCGCGCGTTGCCGCCGCGCAACGGAGATAGAGCTCGCGATGCCGAAGGTCTCGGTCATAATCCCGGTCTGGAACGCGATCGACACGGCGCCGCGCGCGATTGCGAGCGTGTTCGCGCAGACGTACAGCGACTACGAGGTTATTGTCGTCGACGACGGATCGACCGACGACACGCCCGCGATGCTCGCGCGCTTCGGCGATCGAATTCGCGTGATCCGCCAGTCCAACAGCGGCGCTTCGAAGGCGCGCAACACGGGCGTCAGCGCGTCGAGCGGCGAGTACCTCGCATTTCTCGACGACGACGACGAATGGATGCCCGACAAGCTGGCGCTCAGCGTGCCGATCCTCGAGCAGGAGCCGGAATGCGCGCTGGTGTACACGCGCGGGCTCAAGGTCGATTTGAAGGGCCGTCAGATCGGAACTCTCGACGGCCAGGCGCAGGGCTCCGCGTCGCCGACGATGAAGCAATTGCTCGAGCGTCCGTGGAACGTCGTGCCGAGCCAGTTCATGGTGCGGCGCAACGTGTTCGAGCGATGCGGCGGATTTCACGAGCGGTTGTCGGGCGTCGAAGACCGGTACTTTCTGCTGCAGGCGCGCGAGCACGGCTACTTCCATTGCGTCGCCGATCCTCTGCTGCGCAAAACCTCGCGCCCGCTCTATCCGACCGTGCTCAGGCGCGAACCGCAGTACGATTTGTTCGTCGAGCTGGTGCGCGCGCGCTACGGCACGGCCGCCAAGGGCCTCATCGACGGCTTCAGCCGCGACCGCGCGAAGGTGCTGAAGCAAGCCGCTCGCATCCTGATGAAAGAAGGACGGCCCGAAGATGCGCGCCGATGCCTCGCGCGGGTAATCCATTACGAGCCGGTCTCGCCGAGCGCGTATCGCAAATATTTGAAAACATTTTTTCCGACGCGCGCGCCGCGAACGACTCCGCGCACCGGCGATGGAAAAGTCTGAGCCGATGCCAGACGCCCGCTCTCCGCGCGTCTCGATAGTCATCGCAGTCTACAACGGTGCGACCACCGTCGGGCGCGCGCTGGCCAGCGTGTTCGCACAGACATACACCGACTACGAGGTGATCGTCGTCAACGACGGCTCGACCGACGACACCGCCGCGGTGCTCGCGCGCTTCGGCGATAGAATCCGCGTCATCACGCAAAGCAATCGCGGCCTCTCCGCCGCGCGCAACGCCGGCGTTCGCGCGTCGACCGGCGAGTACGTCGCGTTCCTCGACGACGACGACGAATGGATGCCCGAGAAGCTCGCGCGATGCGTCCCCGTCCTCGACGCCGATCGCGATTGCGCGCTCGTCTACACGCTCGCGCTCAAAGTCGATCCTCACGGCAAGCCGATGGGCACCGACGCGCGGCCCGACGGCGCCGAATCGCCCACGATGAACGAAATGCTCGCGCATCCGTGGAACGTCGTGCCGAGCCAGTTCGTCGTGCGGCGCGACGTGTTCGAGCGCGCCGGCGGCTTCCACGAACGCTTCATCACGTCGTGCGAGGATCTCTACTTCCTGCTGGGCGCGCGCGAGTACGGCCACTTCCGCTGCGTCCCCGAGCCTCTTGTGCGCAAGGAAACCCGCCCGCTCTATCCCAAGGCGCTCGAGCGCGAGCCCGAGTGCGATCTGTTCGTCGAGCTGGTGCGCGAACGCTACGGCTCGTCGGCCGACGGATTGATCGACGGCTTTCGCCGTTCGCGGGTCAAGGTGCTGCGCCATCTCGGCCGCGTGCTGATCGACGAAGGCCGCCCCGACGACGCGCGCCGATGCCTCGCGCGCGTGCTCCACTACGAACCCGCGTCGCCCCGGGCTTACTACAGGTACCTGAAGACTTTCATCGCGCCCCGCGCTCCGCGCGCGTCGAGCTCGGACCGCCCCGAAGTCTGAGCCGATGCCGACTCGTCTCGGTAATAATCCCGGTCTACAACGGCGCCGCCACCATCGATCGCGCGCTGAAGAGTGTCTTCGATCAGACCTTCAAGGATTTCGAGATCGTCATCTGCGACGACGGATCGACCGACGAGACGCCGTCAGTGCTCGCGCAATGGGGCGAAAGAGTCCGCGTAGTTCGACAGGCAAATCGCGGATTGCCGGCCGCGCGCAATGCGGCCGTCAAGGCCAGCCGCGGCGAGTTGCTCGCGCTAATCGATCACGACGACGAATGGCTCCCGCAAAAACTCGAGCTCGCCGTCGCCGCGATGCGGGCCGATCCCGCCGCGGCGCTGCTCTACTCCGACATGATCGTCGTCGACGACAGCGGCGAGGAGATCCGGCGCTCGCAAATCGGGCCCGACTTCGCGCACGCGCCCACGATGGACGAGATGCTCGCGCGCATCTGGCCGATCACGCCGAGCACGGTCGTGATGCGGCGTGATGCGTTCGATCGCGCCGGCGGATTCTGCGAACAACTGATCAGCGCCGAGGACATCCACTTCTGGCTGCTGATGCGCGAGCAGGGGCACTTTATTTTTCTGCCTGAGCGCCTCGTCCGTTTCACCTACGGCCAGCTGTTTCCGAAAGTGCTGAAGCGCGACATCGGCCCCGACGCAATCGTCGATCTGATCCGCGCCCGCTACGGCCGCCGCGCCGACGGGCTGGTGAAGAACTTCATCCGCCATCGCGTTCGAATGATCGCCAACGCCGGCGTAATCGAAATGAGCCGCGGCAACATGGCCGGCGCGCGCCAATGTTTCATCCGCGTGCTGAGGTACGATCCGCGCTACGCAAAAAGCTACCTGCGGATAGCGCGAACCTATCTGCCGGCGCCGATTCGCCGCGCGCTGGGCGGGAAGGCTTCGCGCGGCGAGCGAGCCGGAACTTGATTGTCATACGCTCTAGCGCGCGCCGGATGCTCGCGCCTTGGGCTTGGGATCGGCCGGCTCCGACGCCGAGATTGAGCCGTAGCCGATTGCGTTGCTGGTGTTGCGCCAGTTCACCTTGGCTTCGATGCGGTCCGTTTTTACGCGGTGCTTGTAATGTTCGACCTTGTCGAGCACTGAATCGATCAGCGTGTCGGAGAGCAGGCGGGGCTTCAGGCCCAGGTCGATCAGCTTGGTGTGCTTGGCGTTGTAGTAGTGGACTTCGGCTTCGACGCGCGGGTCCGCGATATGCTGGATCTCGACGCTGCGGCCCTTGTGCTTCGCCGCCGCCTGGATCAGATCCGCCAGTTGCGCGACCGAGAACTGTTCGGTGAACTGGTTGAACACTCGGTACTCGCCGGGCTTCGCCGGTTTCTCGATTGCGATTTCGATACATCGCATCGTGTCGCGAATGTTCAGGTAGCCGCGCGTCTGGCCGCCTTTGCCGTGCACGGTCAGCGGATGCCCAATGGCAGCCTCGATGCAAAACCGGTTCAGCACGGTGCCCCAGATTCCGTCGTAGTCGAAGCGCGTCGCCAGGCGCTCGTCGAGCATCGTCTCGTCGGTCTCGATTCCGTAAACGACGCCCTGGTTGAGGTCGGTCGCGCGGATGCCCCAGATTTTGCACGCGAACTGGATATTGTGCGAGTCGTGAACCTTGGACAGGTGATAGAACGAGCCGGGCTGCTTGGGGAAGGGGAGAGTGTCGGTGCGCCCGTTGTGCGTGATCTCGATGAAGCCTTCCTCGATATCGATATTGGGCGTGCCGTATTCGCCCATCGTGCCGAGCTTGACCAGGTGGCACTCGGGCACGTAATCGCGAATCGCGTAAACGGTGTTGAGCGTGCCGACGATATTATTGACCTGGGTGAGCACCGAATGACGGCGATCGATCATCGAAAATGGCGCGCTGCGCTGCTCGCCGTAATGCACAATCGCGTCGGGCTTGAAGTCGCGCACGAGGCCGCTGATGAATGGGTAGTCTGTCAGATCGCCGACCGCGGTCTGAATGCTTTTGCCGCTCATTTCGCGCCACGCGGCGACGCGGTCGTGCAGCGAGCAGATCGGAATCAGGCTCTCGGTCCCGCCTTCAAGGTCCCACAGGCGCCGGCTGAAATTGTCCACCACGCAAACTTCGTAGCCGCGCTTGGACAGGTACATCGCCTGCGGCCATCCGAGATAGCCGTCCCCACCAGTTACAATCACCCGCATTGAAAACTCCTCCAGGGCAGTGCGCCTGTCTATTTATTCCTGATACGCGCGATCAGATCGAGCGCGCCGCGAGCTTTTACCCGACAGACTCTGCGCGAGTCGGTCGGGCAGCCAGGTCCGTATCCAGCGCAGGTAGTTTTTGAGCCGGTACGGATCGACCTTGATTGCGCGCGCGAACGCCGCCCGCGCGCGCGGACGATCGCCGTCGCGCAGCGCCTTCAGCCCGATAGTCGCGAGGATGCTGCGCGGCGCGCGCATCCGCGCATGGACCAGCGGCGCCGCCGAGACGCCGTAGCGCTCCTGCAGATACGCCTCGAACACGTGGAGCGCTTTCGAATAGTCGGGCAGCCGCTTGAGCTGTTTGGGGAACCATGCGAACCGCCACGTGATCAGCGGCTCGTCGATATATGCGAACGGCCCCTGCTCGCGCATCTTGATGCAAAAGTCGGTGTCCTCGAAGCGGAAGCTCGCGCCCTTCAACGCGTCGCGGTAGCCGCCGCACGCGTCGTATGCCGTACGCCGAACCATGGAGGCGCTGGGCATAATCGGCCACAGCCGCGTCAGCAGCTCGTTCAACGACGGCGCATGGTCGAAGCCGTTGCCAACGAGCGAAGTGTCGATGGGAACGCCCTCGCTGTCGGCCAGCGCGCAGTTGCAGTACGCGAGCGACAGGGAATGGTCGCCGTCGAGCGCCGCGACGCTGCGCTCGAGAAATTGCGGCATCCAGACGTCGTCGGCGTCGAGGAAGGCGAGGTACTCGCCCGACGAATGGCGCGCGCCGTTGTTGCGCGCGGCAGCCGGACCGCTGTTGGCCTGCTCGATCAGCCGCACGCGGTCGCCGAACTTTTTGACGATCGCGAGCAGTCGCGTCGGTCGAGCCGTCGTCGACGCAGATTATTTCGAAATCCTGGATGGTCTGCGCGATGACGCTTTCGACGGTGCCGGCGATAGTCGCGGCCGCATTGTAGGCGGGGATGATTACAGAAACGCGAGGCACCGTTTGGCTTGGATTCCCGATGGACTTAGAGCGAACGCGAAGAATCGTTGGCCGTAGGTTAACGGCTTGAGGGATCGTTCTCAACCTGCCGGTCGTCAGCCGGCATCTCAACGGCCAACGGTTACGGATTCATGCAATCGGTCGGCTCCAATGGCGAGCTCAACGGCTCGAAACCCACGTTGCCGCAAGTCGCGTCATACAAGTAGTCGTAGGAGGCGAGCGCGCGGCGGCCGGTGTTGAAGAATACCGTGCAAGGCGCGGGTGGCTGCGCCCAGTCCACGCTGTCCGGCATCAGCAACGAGTCCCCGCTGCCGAGGGTAAATCCGTAACACATTGCCGGGGACAACGTGGATCCGCCGACGATGTTTACGGTGGCGCCGGTGGGGAGGCTGCTGCTGGCGTCGTATTCGGTCGGACGCTCGAAATCGTCAATCCCGAGAATCATGTCTTCGATGCCGATATCGAAAAGCATATTGCCGCACCAGGGACCCTGGTTGTCGGCCGCGTCGGGAAAACTGAAACATCCGGCCGCATCGGCATACTCGCCGGGCACCTTTGCGCCTGCGGTGGTGAGCGGGATGAGATTGTAGCCGGTGGTGGAAGTAATACCCAGGCCGAGGCTGGCGGCGCCGATCCGATAACCGGCGCTGATGTGGTTGCCGCCGGAGACGTTGCTCAGATGAAGGAAGGCGTTATCGGCAGGCGTTTGAAAAAGGTCTCCGGCACCACCATTTTCACGGTTGAATCCAACCCCGAGGTAGTTGAGTGATTGGCCGGCGCCGAGCACCAGTACCATGATGCGCGACGTCGCGACTACGCCGCCGCTGAGCTTCTGCAGATCGACGGGTGCGAGATAGTAGTTGCCGGTAAAAGTGGTTCCCCCGTTGCTGGTGTAGTCTTTCGTGCCCGGCGCGCCCGGACCAATCCAGTTGGCGTTTGCGCCGGTGGGCAGCTGGTCAATCGGCACTATCACGCCAAGGGAGCCGGTATCGACCGTGTACGGCGTGAATACAGCTTGCTCAGCCTTGGCATAGCCGACGGCGGCCATAACCTGGATGCCGTGCGGGCTGGTGATGTTGTCGGTCTCGCATGCCTCGGTGGTTTCGCCGGCACAATCAACCGCAAGCGGAACGCCCTTGGATTTGTAGGTGCAGGCGACCGGATTCGCGGCGAGAATCTGGGTGATGCCTAAGGCGTACTTGCCCAGCGCGGAAGTGCCCTTGGGGATTTTCATCCAGGCCTCGACATTGAGGCCGCTGGGGAAATTTCCGCCGGAGTACTGGAATTCGGCGCGGTTCCCCTTGATTACCTTTCTGAAGGTCGGCGTAAACAATCCCGGCGACGCGCCGTCGATCTGAACGGTCATCGGGTTCTGCTCGCTCGGCTCCATCGTGTTTCCGTTGTTGTCGTAAGCGGTTAGATGGAATCGGAACGAGCCTTTGTGCTTCTTGTTTCCAGGCATGCCGATATTGTCGAGCACGGCGACTGGGGGATCGAATATGATCGCGCTGACTGTCGGCGTCGACGAGGGTGCCGGCGACGGCGTGGTGGTTACAGGACATACGCTGGGCATCGGCGACGGCGTCGCCGTTGGCGTCAGAGTCGCCGTCGGCGTCACAGTCAAAGGCTCGTCCGACAGCGCCGCGCCGTTTTGTGCGAAGGCCACGATCGAGACGACGAGCAGGACTGACAGCAGTACCAGGCATCGGAGCGCGTTGAGGCCCGTTACAGCGCTTCGCGCCGCGCGCGCAAATCTATTCTCGGACATAAAAAGAATGGAGCTCCCCGATCTCTGGAGCTCCAGTTTGGCGATTCTGACCTGGCGAAGCCATAGCGCTTCGCCAGGAAGGGTTCAAATGTTCCCTGCGCGCGTCAAGCGCGGCGGGCGGTCGGCTTGCGGAAGGTCCTGTAGGTGCGGCCTTCGGCGAGTCCGAATCGATTCAGCATCCGGTAGACCGTGTAGCGCGATACGCCCAGCAACTCGGCCGCGCGATGGCAATTGCCCTCGGTCGCCTGCAGCGCCCGAATCAGCGCGAGCTTCGAGGCCTCGCGGATAACGGCGTCGAGCGAGTAGGGCCATTCCTTGGTGCTGGTGTTCTCGGCGCCTTCGACCAGGTCGAGCGTGGCGTCGGGCAGCATCGACTCGGCGGTTATGCCGACCGCGTCGGGAGCCATGTCGCCGTGGCCAAACGGCAGGTCGTCGACGTCGATACAGTTGGTCTCGGTCATCAGGACCGCGCTTTCGATCGCGTGGCCGAGCTCGCGGACGTTGCCGAGCCACTGATTGGCGCATAGCGCGTCTAATGCGGCGCGCGAAACCTGCTTAACGTCCTTGCCGAACAGCCGGTTGAAGTGCTCGATAAAATGGGCGACGAAGGCCGGGATTGCTTCACGCCGTTCGCGCAGCGGCGGCACCAGGATGGCGGCCGCATTGAGGCGATAGTACAAGTCGTCGCGGAACTGCCCCGCCTTGACCATCGCCTTCAGGTCGCGATTGGTCGCAGCGACCAGCCGGATATCGACCGAGTACGAACGCGACGAACCCACCGGCTGAATCTCGTGAGTCTCGACCGCGCGCAGCAGCTTGGGCTGCAGGCGCAGTGGCAGCTCGCCGATTTCGTCCAGGAACAGGGTGCCGCCGTTGGCCGAGCGGAAATAGCCGAGCGAATCCTCGCGGGCGTCGGTAAAAGCGCCACGCACATGCCCGAAGAGCTGCGATTCGGCCAGCGTCTCGACCAGGTTGGAGCAATTGAAGGTGACGAAGGGGCCACCCGGCGCCGACCCGAGCGAATGTAGCGCTCGCGCCACCAGCTCCTTGCCGGTGCCGGACTCGCCGTGTATCAACACGGTCGCTTTGTAGGGACTCAAGCGTGAAATGGTTTTCAAGACCTTGCGCACTTGCGCCGACCGCACCACCATCCCCCCAACCCGCTCCGATCCGAGCGCAAGATGCTCCAGGTTCAACCACTCGCACGCGTCAGATGCCGGCTCGGTGCGAAGATTGTTCATCGCAGCCGTGACCGGCGATCCGTCGTTCGCCGAGTATTCTTGAAGGCGCATCTTTGATCGTTCTCCCCGATTGATCTCCGACCTACATTCAGTAACTAAATCATTCCTACTAGTTGTAGGGTTACAGGGTATAACGGAGAGGTGGCTCGTGTGTCAAGTCGTTGTGCGTGAATTCTACAGTCTGGCTCTAGCAAAGGCGAGTCCCTGCATGTTTTGTCATCGTAAGTTCCATTGAGGCGCGCGTGGCCTAATCATGGTGACGATACGGCGCAAATAATATTCCAAACTTTACACAAGCGCCGTTCAATTGAGCCGGCGGTCACCCTTGCGGTCGGTATAACTTACCGAAAAATATGGTTTTAGTCGGCTTTTCTACATCCGCGACTGAGGCGATTCCGCCGGCGAAAGGATCGCGTAGATGGGCGTTCAAAAAACGGGCATGCGCCTACATTTTAGATAGTCTCCAGCGTCTTCGATTGCTATGACTTACGCGGGAGGAAATGAAGCATGAAAATCGTCGTCATCATCGCCCGCATTCTCCTTGGCCTCGCCTTCTTCGTTTTCGGCTTGAACGGATTTTTTCATTTCATGCCCAATCCGCCGCCCACTCCCGCCGCGGGCGCATTCTTTGGTGCGTTGATCAACACCCACTACATGTTCTTCCTGATCTTCGGCACCCAGGTCCTTGGCGGAGCGCTGCTGTTGCTGGGTATAGCGGTGCCGTTCGCACTGGTGATCCTCGCGCCGGTCGTAGTGAACATATTCTGCTTCCACCTTTTTCTATCGCCCGATCTTCTGGTGATGGCGATCGTGGTGGCCGCGATCGAGCTGTTCCTGGCGTGGTACTATCGCGCGGCATTTATGCCGCTGTTCAGCACGCCGCCGAGCACCTGATCGAACGGCTGCGCGCTCGCGACTATTTCCAACGCTGCGAATTACCTGTAAGCATGGAAACCTCTCGGGCGAGCCGGTAGCTCAGGTGGTAGAGCATGTGACTTTTAATCACAGGGTCCCGGGTTCAAGTCCCGGCCGGCTCACTTTCAAATTCCCGCCAGAAGGCGTGGAGGACAGTTCTCCAGAACGGTCCTCCTCGAAATGAACCCTCGCCATGCCGCCGCGCTCGCGCTTGTTGGCTGGTACCTGATAGTGCCGCCCTCGGTGACGGTATCCGGCGCGAACGCCGAGCAACCGACTCTCGCGGAATGGCCAGCGCTCAGTGGCTCAGATATCGACGAATGGGCGAAAATTCTGAGGCCAAACAAAGTAACTCGTGTGGAATGGGCAAACACTGTCAGGCAATACGAGCTGACTCGTGTCTCAATCTTTTACAACAGACACGATGAGGCTGTAGCCCTCGCGATTGGCAAAGCAATAAAGCAGGCAGGATGGCCTGACCCAGAGTTAGCTCCTGTAGAAGGTCCGGTGGGCACTAGCATCGCTGATAGCCAATTTTCAGCGCAAGCTTCGAGCGCTCTCCAAGGGTTATTTGAAAAGCAGTTCGGCCTGCGCCCCGAAGTAAGACAGTATACCGTGGGTGTCGGTAATGCTTTCATCGAGCTTTACATCGGAAACTTCTCGCCTCAACGAAAAGTAGAATAAACCTCCGCCACGCTGCCGCACTCGCGCTTGTGGGCTGATACTTAATAGGTCCACCCTTAAAGGCCCACTTTCAAAACCCCTGCCAGCGCGCGTGAAGAGCGGTTCTCCGGAACCGGCCCGCCGTCCGATCAGTCCGATCAGTCAGGTATATCCGGGCTTATCGTCGCGATTAGCTGCTGCATGTATTTCAGCGTTGTGAGGACGCCTGCCAATCCCTGCTGGTTGCGGTGCTTGGCGGCATGCTTCAGCATCGGCTGGAGGCTGCGGGCCTCCTCCTGCACCAATAGATAGTTGGACGCAAACGTCGGCTGCACCGTGACGCCCGCTATCAGGCGGTCGACATCGTTCAGCTCGCCATTGCACAGCAGCACCTGCACATCGGTTGGTTTCTTTATCGCCGACAACGTCATCGTATCGTTTACCAGGCGCTCACAGTCCGCGATGGCGTAGACGGCGCTCAGCGAGCGCAGGAAAAATCCCATCGTGCCCAACACCTGCTGCGTCTGCGTCGGGTCGTTGAAGTAGGTAGTTGCCAGCGTGGCGAGGGCCTGCTGGCCGGTCTCGTTTTTCCGGGGCGGTGTGAAGGCCTTGACGTTGTCCGCCGTGGGCGAAAAATAGAAAGCCTCCGCATCCTCGATCGTGCCGAATGCGCCGTTGTGGAAGAACGACTTCTTGCGCGCAGCTTCGATCAACGACTGAACGTTGAAAGATCCGATCAGCAAGCCCGTGCCGCTGACGCATGCGTTGTTGCCGCCATTGTTTATCCCGTTGTTACAATCGCTGCCCGTCACCGATTCGCCCGCCGGTCCCTTCAGAATTTTATCGCCTTGATCCTGCGGGAAGAGAACCGGTGCGACAACGGCATTGAGGCCGGTGGTGCCGGCAGTGGTGCCATTGACGCACGTGCTTGGCGATCCGCTCACGGTGGCGCACCGCATCATCTCGACCAGGCTCTTCGAGGCGAAGTTACGCTCTGGGAAAGGAGCAGAGGGATCGTTCACGTTGGGTGCATGGGTCAAGCCGGTCGCGTCGTTCGCTCCGGCGTTAAAGTGGCAAAGATTACACTGGGCATTTCCGTCGAGGAAAATATCTTTCCCGGTTTCCGCCACCGGATCGTTGAAGGTGATTACCGGCTGCGACGGATCGGTCTGTGTCCCCGACGCGAAATTGGTTACCGTATTGACACTGGTCGGGCCGTCATCGGTATCGTCGGGCACTCCCGCTACCAGGGCGAGCTCGAAGCGGCGGCCGAGGTATTCCTGGAACGCCGCCATCGCGTCCAGTTCGTCGGACGTCGGGCAGCGGAAATCAACCCCGGGCGTCCGGTTCAGGCTTTGCGTGAAGTGAGTCTTGACGGCGGCCAGCGAGAAAGTTCGCAGCGTGTTCGTGAGATTCGTGGGGTCCGCGTTGGCGAGATTTACCGCATCGACGCAGTCCTGGTTTTGCGGCGTGGTGGTCGGGCCGAAAACAGTCGGATCGACGATCGCGCCGTCTCCCGCCCAGCCAAGTTCTATGTTCCGGGTGCCGTCGTCTACTCCGGGAGAGACGTTCCCATAGGTGGGGGGTTCCGTATCAAGGTACACGTCCGTCAGCAAAACAGCGGCCGGGCTCGAGGGAAACGGCAGGACGTCGGGGCAATTGAACAGGACCAGGTCGGTGCCATTCTCGACCAGCACCGGAGGCGAGCTGGAGGAGCAGAAGTCGGGCAGAAGATTCGAGGTCGTGAAGGCCAGCCCCGCAATCGTCATCGAAGCGCGAAACGGACCGGCGGGAGTGTTGCCGGTTCCTACTTCGGTCGCCGCACCGCCCACGCCGTCGTTGATGTTGAACAGGCCGAGATTCTGCACCATCACCGGGTTTTCCAACGAGCCCGCGCCTGCGGCGCCCGGCTTGACGTTGGGTGCGAAGAGCATTTTCTTCTGATGGGCGCTCAGGGTCGGGATGTCGGCCGGGCTGACGTTGAAATCAGCCGACGGCAGATGGCAGGTCGAGCACGTGCGGCCGTTGCCCTTGAACGTCTCCTTGTTGAAGACCTTGAATCCGCGCTCGATGAGGGCGGCCTGTTGCGCCGTCAGCTGTGCGGCGGCCGAGGTCGGCAGCATCGCAATCAGACCAACCGTCGCGAACAACAGGCATGCTGTGGACACCAGCGGCGTGCAACGCATCAGGCGCGTCGCGCGAGCGCGAAATGGCCTTGGATCTATGTTCACCTTTTCCTCCCCGGCAGTCGGTCAGCTCAGCCTTTCGATCGGCCAACTGGAGAGGCGCACTTACGAGAGAACCGAAGAACCCCCTGGAAACGCCGACGCCTCAGCCCCAGCCCGATCACCCTCAACCTCGCCCTCAGCCAGCCCCCGCCGCTGATTTTGGGCCACGCGCAGTCGTGCAACTCGCAAGGATATACCTCTTGTGTGATTGTAATTCAATCGAAACGACGCTGCGTTCGGTTCTGACACGAGATCTAGCGCCTGCAGAAGGGAGCAGAGCGGCTGGTGGTGTGGAGGCTGCTCTCACCTCGCTTGGGCACTTGAATTCGTAGTCTCATTCTCCTTGCGATTGTTCGCGTTCGTGCATGAGGTTAGGTTGCTCCGACAGCATGCCGACGCCGATCAACAGATGGTTTCCGCAGAGCGCCACGGCCGACGCCCGCCGGCTGTTGGCGACGCGCGCGCTGCGCGGCTTGGCCGACGGCGCGGTCAGCGTGTTGTTGCCGGGCTACCTGACGGCAATAGGATTCAGTCCGCTGAGGGTCGGCGCGATCGTCTTCGGCACATTGCTGGGGTCGGCGGCGCTGACGCTATGGGTAGGACTCGCCACTGATAGGCTGGGCCGGCGTCGAGTACTGCTCGCCGCGTGCGCGCTGATGCTGCTGACCGGAATTGGATTCGCCACCACGACGGCCTTCTGGCCGCTGTTCATCGTCGCCGTCGTCGGGACGCTGAATCCTTCCGCCGGCGACGTAAGTCTGTTTCTTCCAATTGAGCAGGCGGCGCTGGCGGAGGCGGCCGAGCCACGCGATCTTACCGCGATGTTCGCGCTGTACAACGTTGCCGGCGCGATGGCCGGTGCGTTCGGCGCGCTGGCCAGCGGTGTGCCCGCGATACTCGCGGCGCGCCGCGGATGGGCACTCGCGTCGGCGCTGCGATCGGGCTTCGTCGCATACTCGATCATCGCGGTGATCGCCTTCTGGGTTTATCGGCATCTCTCGCCCGCAGTGGAAGTCGAGCGCCAGCCGGTCAGGACGGCACCGCTGGCGAAGTCGCGCTCGATCGTTTACCGGCTTTCGGCGCTGTTCAGTATCGACGCGTTCGGCGGCGGCTTCACAATCCAGTCGTTGCTGGCGCTGTGGCTGTTTCGCCGCTTCAGCGTCTCGGTTCAGGTGGCGGGTACGTTTTTTTTCTTCGCCGGACTGCTCGGCTCGTTTTCGCAATTCGTTTCGTCGGCGCTGGCTGCCCGCTTCGGCCGGATCAACACGATGGTGTTCACTCATCTCCCATCGAACGCGATGCTGATCGTCGCGGCGTTCATGCCGACGGCGCCGCTCGCGATGGGCGCGCTGTTGATTCGCTCCTTGACCTCGCAGATGGATGTCGCGGCGCGGCAGTCCTACGTGATGGCGGTGGTGCCGCCCGAGGAGCGCGCGGCGGCGGCGACGGTGACGAACGTACCGCGCAGCCTGGCGTCGGCGTTTGCGCCGTTACCGGCGGGCGCGATGCTGAATCTGTCGTCCTTCGGCTGGCCGCTGATTTGCGCCGGGACGTTGAAAACCATCTACGACATCCTGTTGTTGATTCAATTCCGAGCCGTAAAGCCTTCGGATGAAGAATAGAACAATGCGCGACGGGTTGCTCTGACTAGGCTGGTATCTGCGATGACGATGCTTCGCCTCGATCCAGATTCGAGTACTTTGATTTCCCGCTTGCGAACCTGATGAAGGCGACGGTGTCATACATTCCGTGGCATAGGATCACAGCCCAGAGATTGTAGCCACTGACTACGAAGAGGATGCCGAACAGAACTGAAAGCTGAGTTACGATGACCGTCGCTCGAGGACCTTGGTAGAGATGCATGAGGCCGGCGCCTAAGGCCGCGACGCAAACAGCAATTGCGATCGCAATCGGCGCGGCGAGCCATGCGCTCATCAAGGACGCGACCGATCGCAGCACTATCCCTCTGAAAACGAGTTCTTCGAGGAATCCTCCGAGCATCCACGCTACTACTATGCCGGCAATCAGCTTGGCGGTGGATTCCTGTATCGCACGGAAGGTGCCGAGAGTTGGGGGCTTGTGAAACCATCGCGACGCCAACCTATCCGCCAAGGGACTGTACGCGAGCATCAGTCCAAGCCACACCAGCGCGAATCCAATTGTGGGCAACCATGAATGAGAGCCCAGACCGATCTCACTGAGAGTTACTTGGCCATAAGCGAGGGCCACGAGCGTATACAGACCGAGAGCTACGAGTCCTCCGATCAGCACAACGCTCGAGCGGCGAAATCGTACGACGACAACTACGATGTAGATCGCAGTGAGGAAGAGTCCAATCTTTTGAAATGTAGTCATAGCCTCTACGGCTAAGGTCTTACCGGCCTATGCTCGTAGCACTACCATGCCGTCGCGAATCGCGAGCCGGCCCTGGCCGCTCAGCGTCTCGAAGAAGATGACAGGCTGCTGCCCGCTATCATCGCGCGCCAGCACGCGGACCGTCAGCGTCGAGGGCATCATCACCATCGCGCCGAAACGCGCCGCGACTCGCTCGACGCGCGCAGGATCGCGCCCCGCCTCGCTTTCGACGATTCGCGACACGGCCATCGCCAGCGTCGCGGTCCCGTGCAGGATTATTTCGGGCAGTCCGGCCGCGCGTGCGACCGCTGCGTCGGTGTGTATCGGATTAAAAATTCGCGCGCATTCCGTGTAGATGTGCGCCATGCCCGCGGGCACATCGAGCTGGCTTTCCGACAGCGGCTCGCCTTCTTCGACGAGCGGCTCCGTTGGTGCGGGCGCGAGTTTGGCGGGAGCATCGGGGCCGATGACCTCGACGCCGCGATAGATGGCGCCGTACCAGCTTGTGCAAACCGGCTTGCCGTCGTTGTCGACGGTGTCGAGGCGCGTAACCATGTATGCACCCGGCTTGAGGCGCTCGACGCCCGCAACCGTGAGCTGTGTCGTCAGCCGCTCGGGCGGCCGAATCGGGCGATAGAGGACAGTGTCATGAGTTGCATGTACTGCGCGCATCGCCTCGCCGCGAGTGAGCGACGTGGACTGCTCGAACTGCGCGCGCATCGCGACCTGCACCGGCCATTCGAAGCACACTGGAAACATCGGATGTGCAGTGACGCCCGAAGTGGTGTCCATGTAGCAGGGGATAGTGTCGCCGAGCGCGGCGGCATAGGCCATCGTCCAACGCGAATCGACTTCGCTGACCATCGGCGCACCGGCGAGCCCCACGATGGAAGATTCAATCGGCATGACAGGTAGATCTACGCGCCACGCCCCGCGTCGTCCAGCGAACAGGTAGCGACGGTACTGTCTGAATTAAGACACTGAGCGCGGCAAATTAAGACACTCTAGTGAACGTGCGCTTTGAGGACATCGAAAATAAGTGACCAAGCCTTGTCGATTATCCAGCCCATAGGCCCAAGCATAAGCACGATGATCGCACCAACAATGGATAACTCGGCTTCGCGCTTCACCATCTTTGAGGGTAGCTGGAATTTCTGTATGTCGGCCAAAGAGATATGCAGCGAGCGCGTGTCGCTCACCTGGTCGAAGGTGTTCAGCACCTTGTCGTTGAGCTTGTCGAGCACGCGGTCGGCGTCTTTCGCCGTCTTCGCGAAAGCAGGCTGCTGCATGTACAATGGGGCAAACCGATGAAACTCCCATTTCCGGAGAAACTTGAAATCCTTTCGGATGAAGCGCATCACGCATGAAGCTCCGCCACGCAGCCGCGCTCGCACTGTTCGCCGTTACAGTGACAGGCTGCACTGGTATCAACGACACAAAGCGCGCGCCCGCCGTCATTGCAAGTCTTCGCCAAGAATGTGATTCCGGGAAAGCTTCTTCGTGCGTGGACATGGCGAATGTGCAGCAAGCCTGCACAGGTCATGGGGCATCTGCCGGTCTAAATGTGCAAGACGTTGGAAATTGTGCGGCGGCAGTTCGGAGCGTGGACCAATCCCGTCTTTTTATCCGACGGGTGCAACAACGCTCTGACGATAGCGGTGCCTGACGTTAGGGACAGTGCCAAAAGACGCCACTCTCGTTTTGCCGAGTTGAAATGACGCCAGTGCCCGCTCTAGTCCGCCAAATTAAGACACTCGCTCTTTCAAATTCAGACACTCAGGCCCGAATTAAGACAGCACCGTAGCGACCGACGCAGTTGACCCTACCGGTGGCAGTCTCCTAATTTGAAATCCGCTCTTCTATGTTCATCTTACTGCCGCGCGCCGTTATCCGCAGCGTCTTGTGAATCGGAACCAGATGGAGCCTCCAAAGAAAACAAAAGCTTTTTGGCCTTGGTGGATTTGGCTTATCGCGATCTTCTTCCCGATCCGGTTCCACCCCTGGTGGCTTGGAATTATTTCCTCTGTGGCTTTTGTCTTGTTGTTGTTTTTGCTGAGGCCAGTTTCAAAGTAGCCCACTATGCAACTAATTAGTGGCCGGCGCGGCGGGCTCGGTACCTTCTAATGAGGGCGTTGGTCGAGCTGTCGTGAGCTAGCTGCGGTTCCTTGGGGGATTCCAGTTCCGGGATTATTCGTTGTGCCAGCACTTTGCCCAGCTCTACGCCCCATTGATCGAAGGAGTCGATGTTCCAGACTGCGCCCTGGGTGAAGACGCTGTGTTCGTAGAGAGCTACGAGCTTGCCCAGCGTTTCGGGGGTTAGCTCGTCGGCCAGGATAACCGTAGAGGGGCGGTTGCCTTCGAATACCCGGGCCGGCACCAGCCAGTCGGGGGTGCCTTCGGCTTTCACTTGCGCAGGTGTTTTGCCGAATGCCAGCGCTTCGGCTTGCGCGAATATGTTTGATAGCAGCAGGTCATGATGGCGTCCGAGAGGATTAAGTGCGCGGCAGAATCCTATGAAGTCGCATGGGATGATTTTCGTGCCTTGGTGGATCAGCTGGTAGAACGAATGCTGGCCGTTGGTGCCGGGCTCGCCCCAATAGATCGGCCCGGTCTGGTAATCGACGGGCGCGCCTTCGAGCGTGACGTGCTTGCCGTTGGATTCCATCGTCAGCTGCTGCAGGTAGGCCGGGAAGCGCTTCAGGTATTGCTCATAGGGCAGGACGGCGACGGTTTGCGAGCCGAAGAAGTCGTTGTACCAGACCCCTAGCAAGCCCATCAGGACCGGCAGGTTCTGCGCGAACGGCGCGGTGCGGAAATGCTCGTCGATAGCATGGAAGCCGGACAGCATCGCGCGGAAATTGTCGGCGCCGACGGCGATCATCGTGGACAAGCCGATCGCGGAGTCCATCGAGTAGCGGCCGCCGACCCAGTCCCAGAAGCCGAACATATTTTTTGTGTCGATGCCGAACTTGGTCACCTCGGCGGCGTTGGTCGAGACGGCGACGAAATGTTTCGCAACCGCTTTGTCATCGCCCAGCGCCGCGAGACTCCAGTCGCGCGCCGTATGCGCGTTGGTCATCGTCTCGAGCGTGGTGAAAGTCTTCGACGAAATGATGAACAACGTTTCGGCCGGGTCGAGGTCGCGCGTCGCTTCGGCGAAGTCGGTGCCGTCGACGTTCGAGACGAAGCGCACGGTCAGATTGCGGTCGCTGTAATGGCGCAGCGCCTCGTACGCCATCACGGGGCCGAGGTCCGAGCCGCCGATGCCAACATTAATGATGTTGCGGATGCGCTTGCCGGTGTGGCCTTTCCACGAGCCGTCGCGGATGCGCGCGGAAAAATCCGCCATGCGATCGAGCACCTCGTGGACCTTGGGCACGACGTCGTCGCCGTCGACGCCGATCGAGACGCCGCGCGGCGCACGCAGCGCGATATGCAGGACGGCGCGCTTTTCGGTCACGTTGATTTTGTCGCCACGGAACATCGCGTCGATGCGCGCGCGGAGTCCCACCTCGTCGGCCAGCGCCAGCAGCAGGCGAAGAGTCTCGTCGGTCACGCGATGCTTGGAGTAGTCGAAGTACAGGCCGGCGGCCTCGACCACCAGTCGCTCGCCGCGCTTGGGGTCTTCGTCGAACATGGCTTTCAGGTGCCGGCTTTTAATCTCATTGTAATGCGCCTGCAGAGCTTTCCACGCCGGGCGCTGATCGAGCGAAACAGCTTTGGTTGATTCGGGCATAACGGTCTCCTTCTACAAATTACAAATGCGGCGCCACCGGAAGTTCGCCGGCGATTCGGCGATGAAGGTCATCCTCGTGCGCCTTGTACGACAGGTTTTGCGGTGCGAGCAGTTGAAACATGATGAGCACGGCGGGCGCCAGATAGAACAGCGAGCCCGGCACCCACATGATAGCGCCGGCCACAATTTGATCGCCAAGGGGAGTGAAGCCGGCGACGCGCGGCGCGCTCGCATAGAAAGGATAAATCAGGCGATCGGAAAACATGAAGAGCGCGGCGAGAATTGTGTTCTGCCCGTCGGCCAGCAGCAGGTACGGCAGCATCGCCCATCGCGGCCATCGCGCGACGCTCGGCCACGGCTGGATGACCGGGTACCAGAACATCAGCGCGGTGGTGAAAAAGCATGCGTGCTCGACCACGTGCCATCCGTCGGAGCGCAGCGCGAGCTGAAAAGTCGCAGGCAAGTGCCAGCCCCAGGTCGCGGCGACGAATGCGATCCAGCACACGAGCGGCTGCGTCAGCCATGCGAAAAGTCGTCGCACCGAGTCCGATCGGAGAAGCGGTCCGACGACTGCCTTGGCGATACTCGGCGGAAGCCCGCGAACCATTGCAATCGCGGGAGCACCCGCAAGCAGCATCGACGGCGCAACGATCATCAGCAGCAGATGCTGCGTCATGTGAATTTGCAGCAATATCTCGTCGAGCGCCTCGAGCGGCGAGGCGACTGCGATGAAGAGCGCGGCAATCCCGCCCATGAACATTGCGAGCCGCCACAAAGGAAAGCGTTGCGGCATCTGGCGATGCAAGCGATGGAAGCCGCGGGCGTAGATCGCGGCGGTGACGAGCAGCGTCGCGATGGTGGCGAGCGGCGGCGTCCACGAATCCAGGGCGGTTTGTACTGCGGAGTTCATTCCGATGAGGGAACGGCGGGTCGTGCCGAGTCGCGCGCGGGAGGCTCGCCGGGAGGATGCATCGTGGAGAGGAACGCGACAATCGCGTTGACCTCCGCGGGTGTGAGGTTTTTGCCGTAGGCCGGCATGTTGCCGCCGCCTTGAATTATCTGGCGAACGATCTGGTCGCGCGTGAGCCGCGTGGCGGTATCGTCGAGTGCGGGTCCGCGCATTCCGCCCACGCCGCCGAGTGAGTGACAATTGCGACACTGCTTGCTCTGCACCAGCAGTGCGCCTTGAAGTTCGAGCGGGGTGCGGCCTTTCACGTAGTCGACGGGGGTCGGCGCGGCGGACCACGCATCCATCACGGGCGACCATGGCGAAAACGTGCCGAGCCAGGTGAGCGTGCCGATCATCGTGACAATGAGAATAACGATCACGATTGAGATTGGACGTCGGCGCCAACTCTTCTCGCCGGTTCCCGAGATGAACGGGATGGCGAACAGCAGCCCGAGGGCGACGACCGGACCGGTGAGCATCAGGAAGGTTTCAGTCCACGGCGGCAGCAATGCGAACAGCGAGAATAGCCACAGGAAGAAAAAGTCGGGGCGCGGAACCGTCTGGATAATTGTCGGATCGGGCTGGCCGTTGGGACCGATCGGTCCTTCGACGGCGGCGACTACGAGCAGGGCCAGGATAATCAGTCCGGCGAAGACGAGATCCTTTTGCGCCGCGAACGGCATGAATGGCTCGCCGTCGGCGTGTACCAACTCCTGATACTGCTGCAAGTAGGTACTGCGTCTGACTATTCGACCAGGCATCGGCCATTCGTTGATTCCCAGCCTCAGCACCAAAAAGAGATGCAGGCCGACGAAGCCGATCAGCAGCGCCGGAATCACGAACACATGCAATGCGAAGAATCGCGACAGGGTTTCGCCGGCGATGATTGGTCCGCCTAAAATCAGATCGACGACCTTGAAGCCGATGATCGGAGTGCGGCCCGCGATCGATGCGCCGATGCCAAGTCCCCAGTATGCGTTCTGATCGAAGCGCAGCACCTGGCCGGTGAACGCCATCCCGAGCGTGCACAAGAGCAGCACACATCCAGCGACCCAGGTGAGTTCGCGCGGAAATTTGTAGGCGCCGAACGTAAACACCTGGATCAAATGAATGATCATCAGGGCGACCATGAAGTTGGAGCCCCAACCGTGCAGCGCGCGCAGATACCAACCGAGCGGCTGCTGGTAGTTCAGATAGATGAGGCTGTCCCAGGCGCGGTCGGCGGCGGGTGTGTAGACAGTTGCGAGGCAGATGCCGGTGACGACCTGCAGGATGAACACGACCAGCGTCGCGCTGCCGAAGATGTACCACCAGCTCGCCGAGCTGCGCGGCACGGGATGCTCGGCGACCTCGGTGATCGTGTCGCCGATTTTCAGGCGGGCGTCGAGCCATTGGCCGATCGGTTTGAGTCGTTCAATCATGCTGACGGCTGGCCCAGCGTCGGCAATCGGCCGGCGTAAATCCAAAGCTTGCCGGCCTCGACTTTGTATTTGTATTGATACAGCGGACGCGGCGGCGGTCCCGAAGCGTGCCTGCCGTCGGAGTAGAATACGCCGCCATGGCATGGGCACATGAACAGTTCGGACTCGGCGAACCATCGCACCGGGCATCCCAGGTGCGTGCAGTTGATCGCGAAGACCTGGAACTCGTCGCCGGCGAGGTGTCGCACCCAGCAGGGGATTTTTGCCGTCTCGCCGTCCCAGGCTTTCTTGAACGGGTTTACATACTCGGCCAAGCGCGTCTGATTTTCCGGATAGTCAGTCAGCGGTCCGAGCGGTATCCAGTCGAGCCAGGTGAAGCGCCGCGCGGGCGATAGCACGTAGCCGACAATGGGTATTGCGAATAGTGCAATAGCTATTGCGTTAATAGCTATTCCGAGGCTGAAGAGAAACGAGCGCCGCGTGGTAGGTTCGCGCGTGGTCGTTTCGGATGATTTGCCGGTTTCGTCAGGTGGTGGAGTCATTTCAATTACTCTGGGCCAGCGGTAAGGCGGGACGTTTCGAGGCCAGCCATGCAACCACGTCGGAGACCTGCGCGGGCGTCAACGGTTGCCCGGCGACATCGTTCTTCCAATCGGGATGGCCGAGCTCGGGACGCCCGGCGATTACGATCGTGCGAAGGTTTTGGTCGCTGACGAGTGAGAGATAAGAAGGATTGACGATCGATCCGGCCTTGGGACCGCCCTTGCCGTCCGCGCCATGGCACGACTGACAACTCGCCGCATAGACCTGTGAGCCATTGTTCGGATTGCCTGCCGGACCGGAATAGGGCGGGGCGCCCGCGCCGGCTCCTGGAGCACCTGCCCAATTTTTGCGGATGCCGGCGATCAGAATGTCGATTTGAGGATCGGTCAGTGAGCCGCCCGCGCTTTTCGCGAATGGCGGCATCGGGGTGCCCGCGACTCCATCGGCGATAACGCGACGCATCGAAGCGTCGTCGACGATCGCGAGATATACGGGATTGTTCATCGCGACTGCGGCGCCGGACTTGCCGTCGGCGCCGTGACAACCGGCGCAATTTTCGCCGTATAGCGCAGCGAAGTCGGTCACGTCGGAAGGACGCAGCGGGAAATCGGCCTGGGTCGGACGGCCGGGGAGCGAATCGCATCCAGCGAGCAGGATTGCCGCCGTCGAGGCGATCGCGAAAAGCGATTTCAGGCTGCGCGCGTTCAAGTTGGTGCTATTCCTCGCGTTTCTCGACGAGGCCCCGAGCCTCGATGCCCGCACGAGCGGCGAAGGGGAGATGCTGCATCGTATGAACGCGCTCGGTCTGGTTGACGACGAAACCGGCGACGGCACCGAAAGCGATTTGGCACAGGATGAACCATCGCCACTCGATGCGCGCGTCGAGCAGCGGATTAATCACGCTCAGTGACGACCACAACAGGCCGGTCCACAAAAGCGGCGCGACAATCGCGGCCCACAGCGCCGGATAGCGCGGGAACATCGGGAGCATCACGCCGTAAAGCAGTCCGACCAGGATCGAAGCGGCGCCGTGAACAAACAGCGCGACGAAAAATGCTTCCGGAATAAACGAGGAGAGCGTCGCCGTGCTGGCGTTAGCGAGACTGGGCATCGCGGTCGCGGCGAGAATGTTGACCGTGTACCAGGGACTCCCGTGAAGTGCGATACCTTGCAGCGCCGCGAGGACAGCCATCACGACGCCGCCCGCGATGCCACCTTTGATTCCGGCTGAGTAGGGATAAATTTCGAGCGGCAGAATAGCGCGATTGCCAAGCTCGCCGACGTGCAGGTAGTCGACCCCGATTTCCGCGGGCACGATGGCTTCGACGGCGGGCTCGACGTGCACCGACTCGCGATGCTCAATCGGAAGCACCTCGCCGAACCATCCGACGGCGCCCGCTATGAAGAGAATCAAGCCGACCATGCTGACCGCGACATTGGTGACCAGGCCGGCGAAGGAGAGCGTCAAGCCCAGCGCCATGATCATCGGCCACGCGGTCGGCGCGGGGACTTCGATTAGCTTGTCGGTGGTTTCCTCAATAGCCATTGCGTTATCTCATCGACCGATTACGTACACGGTCAGGAATACTACTACCCATACAGCGTCGACGAAGTGCCAATACCATGAGAGCACATCAGTTCGTTCGACGTGACGTTCATTCATGTAGCCGCACATAGTCAGAATCCCCACCAGCAGGATAAGTAGTAATCCAATAGTGACATGGAGCGCGTGCAGACCGACGAGTGAGTAATAGGTGGTGCCGAAGAGATTAGTGCGGATCGTCAGGCCGTCGTGATAGATGAGCTTGTGCCATTCCATCGCCGTGCCGATCATGAACTCGAGGCCGAGCGCGAAGGTGACGAACCACCAGACGGTAAATGCGCCGATGGCGCCAGCCCGCAGCGACCGGATCGCGAGGACAATCGTGATGCTGCTCGAGAGCAGGCAGATGGTGTTCAAAATCGGAGTAGAGAGCACGTCCTTTGGATATGGGCCGCCGAGGCTCTTGCCGAGGTAGAAGACGTAGGCGACGACGAAGATCGAAAAGAACACCGACTCGGTGAGGATCAGCGACAGGATGCCGACGCGACCCTTGCGCGGCAGGGTTTCGCTCCAAGGCACGCTGGGCGTTGGTATCGTGGTTGGCGCGGCAGCCATTACGAGGTGCTCCGATTCATTCGTACTTCCAGTCCGGATCTTCCGGATGTTTCAGGTCCCACAGCGGGCGCCGGCTGCGGACTACCGGCGGCGTCGCAAAGTTGTACTCGGGGGGCGGCGAGGTCGTGGACCATTCGAGCGTCCACGCGTCCCAGGGATCGTCACCGGCGACCTCGCCGTCGATAAGTGAGCGCACGACGTTGATCACGAAAATCAGCACGGCGATGCCTTGCACCAGCGCTCCTATCGACTCGATCAGGTTCAGCGTCTCGAGGCCCCGGCCCGGCTGGTAGGTGTAAATGCGTCGCGGCATTCCGCGCAGTCCGGAGAAGTGCATGGTGTCGAACGTCATGTGGAAGCCGATCAGAAATAGCCAGAAGTGCCACTGTCCCAGCTTCTCACCGAGCATTCGTCCAGTAACCTTTGGGAACCAGTAATAGATTGCGGCGAATATCATGAAGACGATCGCGCCGACTAGTACATAGTGGAAATGAGCTACTACGAAGTAGGTATCAGTTGTTTGCCAGTCGAAGGGCGCCACGGCGAGCATGATGCCAGTCAGGCCTGCGATCAAAAATTGAAATAGAAATGCGAGACAGAACAGCATCGGGACCTTGAAGCGAAGTTTTCCGCCCCACATTGTTCCGAGCCAGTTGAAGATCTTGATGCCGGTCGGCACGCCGACGAGCATCGAGGAGGCGGCGAAAAACGAGTTGCCGGCGGGCGTCATGCCGACTGCGAACATATGATGCGCCCACACGCTCATGCTGATGAACCCGATCCCGCACGTCGCCGCGACCATCACGCTGTAGCCGAAGATTACCTTGCGCGAGAAAACCGGGATGATCTCCGAGGCGAAAGCGAAGGCGGGAATGACCAGCACGTAGACCTCCGGATGACCGAAGATCCAGAAGAAGTGCTGCCACAGTATTGCCGAGCCGCCCGCTTGAGTATCGAAGAAATGCGCACCGAGGAAGCGATCGAGCAGTAACATCGCCTGCGCCGCGGAGAGCGGCGGCAACACCACGATCATCATGAAGGAGACGACGACGGCGAGCCACACCAGCACCGGCATCTTGCTGAGGGTCATCCCTTCGCAACGCATACAGAACGCAGTGGCTACTAGGTTGATGGCGGTCGCAGTCGAGCCGACACTAGTCAGTAGAATACTCAGTATCCAATAGTCAGTACTGTTGCCGCGCGAGAACGGAAGTTCGGTGAGGGGTGCATACGCGAACCATCCGACGTCGGGCGCGCTGCCCGCGCCGTAAAGGCCGTCGCCTGCGATATAGCTGAAATAGAGGAGCAGGGAGCCGAACAACCATAGCCAGAAGCCGAAGGCGTTGAGGCGCGGGAAAGCGAGATCGCGCGCACCAACCATCAGCGGCACCAGGTAGTTGAAGAAACCGGTGAGGATGGGCATCCCGACCAGGAAGACCATCGCCGTCCCATGCACCGTCATCAGCCGATTGAATACCTGCGGCGACACGATGTTGCCGTCGGGAAATGCCAGCTGAAGGCGAATCGTGGCGGCTTGCAGTCCGGCGACCAGGAAAAAGAACAGACCGCCCGCAATGTACATGATGCCGAGCCGCTTGTGATCGACGGTGACGACCCACTCGTGCAGTTTGCCCAGCACCGGCAGCGACTGCAGATCGTCCGTCGCGCTTAGAGGGATTTCGTGCTCGATGCTTCCTGCCATGTCCGTCTCTCCGGCTCAGTGCAGCGTCGCCAGGTACGCGACCAGATCGTCGAGGTCCTTATCGCCGAGATTCATCGCCGGCATCAGCGCGCCGGGTTTCATGACGTTGGGATCGTCCACCCAGACGCGCAAGTGATCGCGAGTATTCATCGCCACGCCCGCGCCGATCGTAACGCGCGTCATCAGATGCGTGAGGTCGGGTCCGAAGCGCCCGTTGGCCGCGGTACCTTGGATGGTGTGGCAATTGACGCAGGCGGTCGATTCGAAAATTTGCCGGCCGTGCGCGACCGACGCGTCGACGGCCGGCGGCTGTTTCTGCGCCGCGACCCATCGATCGAAATCGGCGCGCGGCTCGACGATCACCCGCAGCAGCATCAATCCGTGCTGAGTGCCGCAAAACTCGGCGCACTGGCCGAGGTAGGTGCCGGCGACATGCGGATCGATCCACGTCGTGTTCTTGCGGTTTGGAATAACGTCGGTCTTGCCGGCCAGGCGCGGCACCCAGAAACTGTGCGCGACATCGGCCGACTCGAGATCGAGAAATGTCGGCGTCGGGCTTTCGCGATCGCTCAGCGGCACGTGCAGCTCGTTGGCGGTGACGATGCCGAGGTCAGGATAGCGGAACTCCCACCACCATTGATGCGCGATTACGCGAACGCTGATCGCGCCCGGGGGGCGGGTCCGCGCCTGCACCGTATAGATCGTGCGCACAGTGGTGAGGACGAGGACCAATACAATGAGGACCGGAACCGTGGTCCAGGCGAATTCGATCGGGTTGCTGCCGTATACCTGCGGCGGTTCGCGGTCATCATCGCCCGGGCGCCGGCGAAATCGCACGATGGCATAAGTCAGCAGACCGCCGACGATTACGAATATTGCAGCGGTGATCGCGATAGTGAAGAACGCGATGACGTTGATCTCGTGGGCGGGAGTCGAGACAGGACTGAAGATGCTGCTGACGGGAATCTTCGAGTTCGAATCGCCCATTCCCCAGTCGTTCGCAAACGCGGCGACCGGGGCGCACGCGATAACGATAATCGTCAACCACCAACGCTGCACAAGTGCGTACAAGATCGTTCGCAGCTCCCGAGATAGCGGCCGCCGGCGCGGCGGCGCAGTTGCGAATCTCAGTCAGGTGAAATCAGTACCACAAAACGTTTTTTATGACTAAGCAGAAAACCGGCGCAGACTTGGCGAAGCGAGCCTAGTTGGCGACTGCCGACGCCACCGCGCCATCGCGCGGCAGGATCATCACTTCGGACATGCGCGTCTCGGGATCGAGCCTGATGAAGTAGGCGGGGAAGCCGGTCTCGGCCACTGCGACATTGGTGCGCGCGTCGCAGCCGCAGCGTGCCGCCATCGCGTCGTTGATGGTAGCGAGCCGGTCGAGGCTGAGCGCGGCGAGCTGAAGGTTCGCGTCGTCGACGGAAAGCTCGAGCGTCGTGTCTTTCACCTCGACCTTGGAAGCGAACGCAGTGCCCGAGACCGTCGCCGTCTTGACCACCCATTGCTTGAACTGACTGTTATCCATTTTCACGACGGTCGGATGGTTCCTGCGCACCTCCGAGATAGCCGCATTGAGCGAGTGTTTCCTCGCTCTCGCGTCCGCGAAATCTTGCGCATCCGCCAGCGTCCAAATTTGCTTCGACCATCGAGCAACCGTCGCCGGATTGCCGCCCGGTATCTCCTGGTAGTCAGTCGCCGCCCGTTCGGCGTCGGCCAAGTCGTGAGCGCTCAACGCCGCTTCGACCTGCTGCGCATCCTTGCGGCGCTGGGCCTCGTCGATTTGCGCGATGATCGAGCCGCTCTGGCTACCCGGCTCCTTCGCCGCGTCGAGGCAGACGAGGCGCTGTTCGGCGAGCGTGTAGGTCGGACGGCCAATCATGAAATCGCACTGACAGAGGTCGTCCTTCACTTCGCGGCGTTCGCTCGGGCTCAAGTCGCTGCGCGCCGACAGAGCGACCAGTTCTTGCCGGGCTGCCGGAAAATTGCCGACCGCAATTTGGCTGCGCACCGAGGTGAGGGCCGACGGGGCGCATCCCGAGAGTGCGACTGCAAGCACAATGGCGACCGCGGTTTGGCTGATAATCCGCCCCGAAGCAGACGGCCATATAGATGAAGGGCGAATGCGTAACATGAGGCGATTATGGCAAACGTGGCCGCCGATCGCCTAACCGTCCAGATGGACAATCGAAGGCCGCGCGGGCGCATGAATCATTCGATGTAACGCGACGCGACATGGACGGAAACAGATTGGCGCGCGCGATTTGCTCTGGTGGCCTACGTCGGCTTCCGCTCCGGGCTGCTGCTGGCATGAGTGCTGCACCTAACGTCAGTACGAGGCGCCAAACACCGAGTGGTGCATGGAGCGGTGAATAACAAAGAGCGGAGATGACTGGCGGAGCGCCAGTGGAGGAAACGCGCTGATAGCGCGAACGGGAAAGTTTGAGGAGCCAAGCACGACCGGCGGTCAACAACCCGGTCAGGTCGAGCAAAATCGATTGCGCTGCCAAACGCGCAAAGGAGGACATCAAATAATGAATTACATCAACCAACTCATGGTCCGAGTCCGCGAGAGCAAGAAGGGACAGACAATGACTGAGTACGTGCTGATTATCGCCGCGATCGCGGTGGCCGGGTACATCGCGTACCAGGGCCTCGAAGGCGGAATCAACTCGATTATCTCGAGTGTGACCACGACTCTTAAGGCTGCGTAAGGGCCACTGGCTCTCAGCAACCGGGCGAATGCGCGGACGATCGTCACGAGAAAAGTGAACTCGACTCTGTCGGCAGCGTAACGAAATAGCCCCCAAGCCCCCGCGTCGGATGAGGCGCGCGGGCCAGGCGGCGGGGACCGAGTGCCCCGCCGCGCAAATTCCGGGGGTGGCAGGCGAAGTGAACAGTCAGTCAAACGGGGAATTGATTGCGGCTGAGCCGGTTGAACGCAGCGCGCGCGGCGCTCGCGCGCGAGGAGAGTGAGAGAGATCGGATTCTGCCTGCCGGGCGGTCCTGAAGGGGGTGCGTCGCGCGCGGGAAATTGGGGGCACAGATGAGACGACCGATAGTGTTCGTAATCCTTGCAGCAATGGGCGCGGTGCTGGCCGCGATTGTGGTCTTTACCGCAATCAGTAGGCGCGAGTCCGAGGTGCAGCGCGCGATGGCGCATACGGTAGAAGTCGTGGTCGCGGCCAAGGACATTCCTCTCGGCGCGAAACTCGCGCCCGACGACCTCAAACTGATCCGCTGGGCGCGCGACAGCGTCCCCGACGGCGCCTTCACCGATCCACAGGCCGTCGCCGGTGCCTTCGCCAAGGGCGAGTTCGTCGCCAACGAGCCGCTGGTCGGCAGCAAGCTGTTCATGGGCGAAAAGACCTCGGGCGTGATGCCCCTGCTGATTCCTCCCGGGATGCGTGCGATGTCGATGCCGGTCGACGAGGTCGCCGATATCGCAGGCTTCGTCGAGCCGCATACGCGCGTCGATATCCTGGTCGCCGTCACCGGCACCGGGCCAAATCAAGGCTCCTTCTCGCGCATCGTCTTGCAGAACATCGAAGTATTGGCCGTCGCCCAGGAAATTCAGCACGTCAAGGACGAGCCTGAAGTCGTCAGAGTCGTCACCCTGCTGGTGACTCCCACCGACGCCGAGAAGCTTGACCTCGCCAGCCACGAGGGAATGCTGCGCCTCGCGATGCGCAACTACAGCGACAGCAAGATTGTCGCGACCCGGGGAATCGGAATCGGCGAGCTGCTCCATCAGGGCGGCGGCTCGGCCGACATGACGATGCCCGTGATGCAGGTACAGCCCGCGCCGGTGGCGCCCGTAGCTACCGCACGTCCCGCGCATGGACCTTCTACGTTTCGAATCGAGCTGATGCGCGACGGCAAGTCTTCCGAAGCGATTTCGTTTGTCCATTCCGGCATGGGAAAGCGTCCGTCGTACCAGCAGCAGCAGGAAGAGGAACCCGCGCAACCGGCAGCCGAGGCGCCGCCGATGCCCGCCGCTCCTCCCATGCCCGATACATCAGAGTCTCCGGTCTCGTCCGCGCGGCCGGCCGCGAAACCAGCCTGGTCGGCGGCCTTTACCGAGCCGCCCGCGAGCGCCTTCGCCGCCGTCCGGGCCGACGCTATCAACGGTCGCGAGTCAATAAATCCGATGACGCCGAGGCCGGGAGAGCCGGGCTACGAACCGGCGCCCAAGACCTATCAGGTTCCGTGATCGCAAATGGCAATAGGGGGAAAGCCATGACGCCAAGCAGGATGATACGCACACACTTTCGGCCCGCAGGAAAATTCTGTCGGCTGCTCGCCATTGTCGGATTGCTGGTCGCGACCGGCGCCGCATCCAGTCGCGCCCAGGTCAAAGCCGTGACCGATTGGGTTCCGGTCTCAGTAACCGCCGGCGAAATCTACGTCATCAATGATATCAAGCCGGGGACCACTCCGACGTTCAAGGTCGAAGACAATCCTCAGGCCTTCGTCAGCTACAACTCGCCACCGGGGAAGCTGACGATGCTCAGCGCCGCCGCCGGCCGCTGGATAGTTACCGTCACTAACACCTCTGATCGCGAGATCAGTTACGACCTGAATGCGTTCGCGGCGGCCAAGGCCGGCGCCCCACTGACTCCCGGCACTGCGCCGCGGTCGATCAGCGACGAGGGTCTCGGCGCACGCTCGGGCGCAGGTCTTTCGACCTCGATGCCGTCTGCGACGGCTGCTCCGGAGACCTACTCGTTGCTCCATTCGTCGCCGTCGACGGCTTCGCCGTACAGCGTGACGATCCCCGACAAGGCGCCGCCGTCTGCCGATGCCTCCTGGAATACGCCGCCGCCCCCGGATGGTGCTCCGCAAGGCTACCGACCCGGTCCAATCGATCGCGCCACCCGCACCGCAAGCGGCCGAGTATCGAAACGATCCGTCGGTGTTGGATGAGCGATCAGGATACATGAGCGACAGCGTCTCCGGCGGAAAGCACTATCTGCCGGGAGAGGTCGTGTCGCTGATGACGGGCACCTCCGAGGTAATCGACTTTCAGCGCCGCATCACGCGTATCTCGGTCGCCGACTCCAAGATTGCCGACGTACAGGTGATCGATCCTTTCCAGCTCAACCTGATCGCGCATCAGCCGGGCTTTACGACACTTGCGGTCTGGGACTCCGACGGTCGCTACGAGGAACGATCCGTTCGAATCGACGCCAGCGGCCGCCAGCAGGTGATGCTCAACACAGTCGTGGCCGAGCTCGACCGCACTGCGTTGGAAAATCAGGGCATCAACGCGTCGCTCGCGCTTACCAGGCTCGGAATATCGTTGGCCGCTCTGCCGGGCGCGGTCGCTACGCCGTACAACGCGGCCAGCACTCTTACAAGTTCAAGCAGCGTCGGCGCCCTCTCGGGAAGCAGCAACCCGTCCGGAATCCTGCCCGGGGGCGGCAGCATAATCCCGCTCTTGTTATCGCCGGGCCTCACTTACGGCCTCGCCGCACAAAACTCGAACTACAGCTTGCAGGGATTCTTCCAATTTCTCGAAACTCACAACCTCGGCAAAGTCCTGGCGGAACCGCATCTGCTGGCCAACTCCGGTGAGAAAGCCAAGTTCCTCTCGGGTGGCGAGATTCCGATCGTAATTGCGCAGGCGCTCAACTCCACCATCGTCTTTAAAACCTTCGGCACCTCGGTCGAGTTCATTCCGACCGTCGTTGGCCGCGACGACATCGAACTGATCGTGAAACCCGAGGTGTCCGAGCCGGACTACACTCACGGCGTCGAGCTGTTCGGGTTCACCGTTCCAGCCTTCGTCACGCGCCGCGCGGAGACGATGGCGCGCCTCAAGGACGGGCAGACGCTGATCATTGCCGGCCTCATTCTCCACGAAAAAGTTTCCCAAATTCAGAAGGTGCCTTACCTGGGCGACATTCCTTACCTGGGCGGGTTTTTCCGCAACACCTCCTGGACGAACAAGGAGAGCGACCTCGTCATGAGTGTGACGCCCCAGATAGTCCAGCCGCTGCCCGCGACCGGGGAGGTATTCCTGCCCACCAGTCGCCCCGACTTGACTCCCGACGAAATCAGAACTCAACGCATCGAACCGCCGGATGCGGCCCGGCCCCGCTTCTAGGCGCGCCCCACGGGAGAAAGATCGAGTGCCATTCAACGGATCGAAAGGTGAGGGTCGCCGCAGCACGATGAAGGTCTTGCTGGTCGGAGATCTTGGCGATCAGCGCACTCAGCTCAAGACGGTGCTGGCCGCACTGGGCGAGCCGGAGCTCGAGATAGTCGAGGGCGAAGCTGCCACCGCTTCCAATCTTTCCGAGAATGCCGCCGCGCCGCCCGACGCCACGCTCGTGATGGTCAACGGCGACGAAGAGGCTGCCCTGAGTTTTCTGCAGAGCCAGTCGCTTCATTCGCCTCGCCCAAGCCTGCTGGCCGTGCTCTCGTCGCGCTCCGCCGGGCTGATCAAGCGGGCGCTGCGCTCGGGTGCCGACGAGATTCTGTTCATGCCGCTCGACCCCGGCGAGGCCACCCGTGCGCTGCTGAAAGTCAGCGAAGCCCGCTGGCGCACCGAGCGCCGCGAGGGCGGCGTGATCGTTTCCGTCCTCAGCCTGGTCGGCGGCGTCGGCGTGACCTCGCTCGCCGCCAACTTCGCGCTGGCGCTCACGTCGTTGCATCAACGAGTCGCGTTGGTCGATCTGGATCTTCAGACCGGCGGCCTGGCGATTTTTCTGAACCTCGATCCCGAAGTGACCATCATGCCGCTGGTGCGGCTCGACCATAAGCTCGATTCCATTCAACTCGAGTCGGCACTGACCAAGCACTCGTCGGGTCTGTATCTGCTCGCCGCGCCCAAGCGCATCGAAGAAGCCGAGCTGGTCTCGGACATCACAATCGGCTCGGTGCTCGATCTAATCCGTCAATTGTTCGACTACGTGATCGTTGATTGCGGCGACCATGTTGACGAAAACGCGGTCGCGGCGTGGGAACGCTCGGAGCATCTCTTTTACGTCCTCGATCAGTCGATCGCGGCCGCGCGATGCGCCTGGCGATTCATCGATCTGTTCGAGCGCCTCGGCCTCACCACGCTCGAGCCGCGCTACATACTCGATCGTTACAACCCGGCGCATCCGCTGACCGACAAGGCAATCGAAGCGACTCTCGCCAAGTCCATCTACGCCAAAATTCCAACCGACGAGAAGACCTTCGAAACTATCGAGATGAAAGCCCAGGATCTTTTCACGGTCGCACCGTCGTCGCCGGTCGCGCGCGCGATGCTCGCTCTGGCCGCGCTCGTGATGCCGCGGGCCGAGCCGGTTGTCGCTCAGGAAACGTTCATGTCGCGGCTTAAGTCCGCCTTCGGTGCGCATTGAAGATAACGAGGTATCAAGATGGGACTCTCTGACCGCTTATCGAATGCCACCAAAGGCGTGCGCCCCTCCGACGGCGTCAGCGGTGGCGGCTCGCTTATCGGCGCGACCGTGCGCCGCCGCAAGGACGCTATTGCCGACAGCTCGCGCCGGCTCAAAGTCAAGGTTCATAACAAGCTGTTCGAGACTATCGACGTTGCCAAGCTCGAAACGCTCGAACCCGCGATGGTCTCCACCAAAGTCACCGCCGCCATCAACGACATACTGAACGAGGACGGCCGTCTGCTGACCGACTCCGATCGCGGCAAGCTCATCGAGGAACTCAAGAACGAGCTGCTCGGCCTCGGCCCGCTCGAGCCGCTGCTCCGCGACGACGAAATCACCGACATCCTCGTCAACGGCCACAACCAGGTTTACGTCGAAAAGCGCGGCAAGCTGCACGCCACCGACGTCGTCTTCCAGGACGACCAGCATCTGATGCTCATCATCGATCGCATCGTCTCCCGCGTCGGCCGGCGCGTCGATGAGTCGTCGCCGATGGTCGATGCGCGCTTGCCCGACGGCTCGCGTATCAACGCGATCATCCCGCCGCTGGCGCTCGACGGCCCCGCGCTCTCGATTCGTCGCTTCGGCAAGCATCGCTTCGACATCGGTGCGCTGGTCGAAAAGGACGCGCTCACCTGGGACCTGGTCGAGTTTCTCCTCGCCGTCGTTCGCGCGCGCCTCAACGTAATTGTTTGCGGCGGCACCGGCTCGGGCAAAACCACGATGCTCAATTGTCTCTCCGCGTTCGTTCCCGAAAACGAACGAATCGTTACCATCGAAGATTCCGCCGAGCTCTCGTTGCAACAGCCGCATGTCGTGCGCCTCGAAACTCGCCCGTCCAATCTCGAGGGGCGCGGCGAGGTCACCCAGCGCGACCTGGTCAAAAACTGTCTGCGTATGCGCCCCGACCGCATCGTCGTCGGCGAGGTCCGCGGCGCCGAGGTCTTCGACATGTTGCAGGCGATGTCCACCGGCCATGACGGCTCCATCGCCACCATCCACGCCAACAGCCCGCGCGAATGCCTGGGGCGGCTCGAGATGATGATGCTGCTGTCGGGCGTCTCGGTCCCGCAGCGCGCGATGCGCCAGCAAATAGCCTCCGCCGTCAACATCATCGTTCACGTCAGCCGCCTGTCGGACGGCTCGCGCAAAGTCATGAAAATTTCCGAAATCAGCGGCATGGAAGGCGAGATGATCATGATGCAGGACTTGTTCGAGTTTGTCCGCCTCGACACCACCGCCGCCGGAAAAATCAACGGCAATTTTCAATCGACCGGCATTCGTTCCACTTACACCCAACGCCTCGAAACGGCCGGCTACAAAACCGAATCGAAAGTCATAAAAACGGCCGCGCGATGAGCCCCGGCGACCTGCTGATTCCCGTCGCCGTCGCGGGCTTTGTGCTGGTCCTCTGCGCGCTGTTTTACATGCGCCGCGGCAATCGACCTCGGGTCAATCGCACCGTCATGCGCCGCATGGCGCGCCCGGGCGTAACGCTGGACGAGGATATCAGCAGGACCGATCGTCCGCGCCTGAGCGGACGCGAATTCCTCAGCTGGTTCTATCGCCTCAACCTGCTCCAGAAGCTCGAGGAAAATCTCTGGCAGGCCGGCATCTACGCCCGTATCGCCGACGTCCTGCTGGTTATCCTGCTGATGTTCGCGGCGGGACTCGCTGTCGGCCAGGCTATTTGGGGCAAAGTGCTCATCTCGATTGGAATTGGCGCAGGCGTGGCGATGCTGCCGATAATCTACATTCGAGTGCGCAGGCAGCGCCGCATCAAGGCCTTCGCCAAGCAACTTCCCTACGCACTCGATTTGATCAAATCGTCGCTCGAAGCCGGCCACACGCTGCTGCGCGGACTGCAGGTCGTGGTGACCGAATTCGCCGATCCGATCAGCTCCGAATTCCGCTCCGCCATCGAGCAGAGCCGCCTCGGTCTTCCGCTGGCCCGCGCCCTCGAAGAGATGCTCAAGCGGGTGCCGCAAGAGGATCTCCGCCTGCTGGTGGTCGGCGTCCGCGTTCAATCCGAAGTCGGCAGCTCGCTCGCGATCATCATTGGTCGGCTCTCGGAAATCGTCCGCACGCGCCAGCGCCTGCAACAGCAGATCAAGGCGCTGACCGCGCAATCCAAGATGAGCGGCATACTGGTCGGGTTCCTGCCGATCGCGATGCTGGGCGCGTTCAGCATCATCCAGCCGAGTTACACCAACACGCTCTTTTACGATCCGAGCGGCCAGAAAATTCTTGAGGTGGCCGCCGTCCTTGACGTGATGGCGTTCCTGACGATTCGCAAGCTGCTCAAGGTCAAGTACTGAGCTACCCGCGATGCCGGCCGTCTATGCAAGCCTGACCGTGTTCATTCTCTTCGTCGCGATCGCTTTCGCAATCTACGTCGCTATTTACGGCAGCCAGCGCCCGTTCGACGAGCGCGTGAGCGACATCGGCGTCAAGATGCGCGTCGCTTACGGAAATCCCGCCGATCTCGATATGGAGTCCGATTCGTTCGCGAACTCGCTGTTCCGATGGGTCGCAAAGCGCCTTCCCGAGCCGGCCATGAACACGCCAGAGCGCGAGAAGCTGGCGCAGACGCTGGTGCGCGCCGGTTTTTCCGGGCCGCGCGCCGTCCGCACATTTCATTTTACCCGCCTCGCATCGACGGCGGGAACCGCGTTCGTCGCGCTGATCGCATCGGTTGCGTTCGGCCTTCACGGTATCAAGCCGCTCGGCCTCATGCTGGTCGGCGCGGGTGTTGGCGCATTCGTCCCCAGCTATTACATCGGCCGGAAAGCGCGGCAGCGCCAGCAGGAAATCGCCAACCAGCTCTCCGACGTTTTGGATTTGCTGGTCGTCTGCGTCGAGGCCGGTCTCGGTCTCAGTGAAGCGATCAAGATCGTCGGCTCGGAAACGGAGCGCCAGAACCTCACCATTGGCACCGAGCTATCGATCGTCTCGGCCGAGCTCGGCGCCGGCAGCACGCTCGGCCAGGCGCTCAAAAGTTTCGCCGTTCGCACAGCGGTCGACGACATCAAGCCACTCGCCGCGACCTTGGTCCAGAGCGAAAAGCTGGGCGCACAAATCGGCCCCGCGCTGCGCTCAATCTCCGACACCATGCGCACGACGCGCCGCCTCCGCGCCGAAGAAAGTGCCGCCAAGACCACGGTCAAGATTCTGTTTCCGCTCGTCCTGTTCATCCTCCCGGCCATGATGAGTGTGATCGTCGGTCCCGCCATGATTCAAATCATGCGCGCGCTCACCTCCGTCCACGCTTGACGCCGGCCTCTCGGCACAATATCCGATCGATCATGGCCGATTCGGAACCGCGCACGCGCGCGCTCGAACTGTGGAACGAGGCGCTGCGCTTTCACATGAACCGCGACCTCGAGCGCGCGGTCGAGCTCTACACCCAATCGATCGAAGTCTTTCCCACCGCCGAGGCCTACACTTTTCGCGGATGGGCGTTCGAGGGGATGGGCCGAATCGACGACGCGATCGCCGAATGTCACCGCGCCATCGAGGTCGATCCTTCGTTTGGCAATCCCTACAACGATATCGGCGCTTATCTGATCTCCAAGGGCGAGCTCGACGAGGCAGTACCCTGGCTGGAGAAAGCCAAGACCGCGCCGCGCTACGATCCGCGCCACTATCCATTTATGAATCTCGGTCGAATCTACGCCGCCAAGGGGATGGTGAAGCGCGCGATCGACGAATTCGAAGGCGCACTGGCCTTCGCGCCCGGCGATCCCGCGTGCGAATCGGCGCTGCAGCAACTCCGCGCGCTGTTGAATTGAACGACGGAAACCAAGTGATCAAAGTTGGAGATCAGGCGCCGGATTTCACGCTCGTCGCGCACGACGGCTCGAGCCTTTCTCTGAAGAGCCTTCGCGGCGCCAAAGTGCTGTTGTGGTTCTTCGTCGAAGCCAACACGCCGGGCTGCACGCTCGAAGGACGCGGATTTCGCGACCATCAATCGTACTTCGACGAAAACAACATCCGCGTCGTCGGCGTGAGCTTCGATTCGCCCGAGGACAACGCCGCCTTCGCCCGCCGCCACCAGTTCGGCTTCCCGCTGCTTAGCGACACCGATCACGCGGTCGCGGTCGCATACGGCGCATGCTCGGGAACCGACGCGCGGTATCCCGACCGCGTGAGTTTCCTCATTGACGAGCAGGGCGCGATCGAACGCGTGTACGATCAGGTCGATCCGCGCGACCATCCGGCGCGCGTATTGGCCGACGTTCTCGGCGTGTGATCGAATGCCGCAGCCGCCACTCAAAGTCCGCGCCGTCATCTTCGACCTCGACGAAACGCTGATCGAGGAAGAGACCTCCAACGACGCCTCGGTGCTCGCCGCAGGCGGGATTGCGCTGGCTCGCCACGGCGTCGATCCGGTCGCGTTGCTGACTGCGTTGCGCAAGCGATCGCGCGAGTTGTTCCTGGCCGGCCCGATGATCGACTACTGCCGCGACATCGGCATCAGCACGCGCGAAGCGCTATGGGGCACATTCGCCGGCGACGATTCTTCGCTCGCGCAGCTCCGCCAGTGGGTGCCCACGTACCGATTGCAGTCATGGACGGCCGCGTTGAGCGATCTCGGTGTCGATGACCGCGCGCTCGCCGCCGAGATGATGGAATTTTTCGCGATCGATCGCAGCCGCCGCCACGTCGTCTTCGCCGAGTCCGAGCAGGTCCTGCATGAATTGAAGAAAGATTTTCGTCTCGCACTGATCACCAACGGCGCGCCGGACATCCAGGGCACCAAGATCGACGGTTCGAACCTCGCGAGCTTTTTCGAGACAGTGGTCATCTCGGGCGGCTACGGATTTGGAAAACCCGACCGCAGAATTTTTCAATTGGTGTTGGAACGACTGCAAGTCGCCGCACATGAGGCGGTGATGATTGGCGATAGCCTCAACCGCGACATCGCCGGCGCTCGCGACGCCGGCATCCGGACCGTCTGGATCAATCGCTACAACAGGACGCTCACCGATGAGCATCCGATCCCTGATTTCGAGCTGACCGACCTCCGCGATCTCCCCAGGCTGCTGACGCGCGCCGGCTAGTTTCGTTCTCGACGCGGCGTGCCGCTCACTTTGGTTTGAGGCGAGGGTCGTCGGCCGAGACACACTGCGCCTGCTTGTAATATCTGACGGCGGTCTGCTTGTTCTTCGCGTTCGTATTCCGGCGAATCCGATCCAGCACGTGCTCGCATTCCGCCTGGTCGCGATAGACTGTCGCCCGCTTCTTCCATTGCGTGAGCGGCGCGTCCACGTTGCCCATCGGGTAGTCGCGTCCCGTCGGCGGCATCATCATATACCAGCCGACCATCGCCAGAGCGGCAGCATGACGAATGCTCTTCACGGATTCCTCTGCGGCGACCTTGTCAGGATGTTGATCTGAACGCTGAGTTTTTCGTCAATCGCTTTCAGCGTGGTCAGCGCTTCGTTGATCTTCCAGTACCAGCAGACGATTTCGCGACAAATCAGTAGCAGCACGAGCGTGATGACGAGCGAGACCAGAAACAGCATTAGTTTTCCTCCTGCAATCGATACGTACGCAGGCTGGTACACCCCCTTGGCGCCGATCAAGCAAACCGGACGCGACGGTCTGCGACCGGCAAACCGATGTCGCATTCTGACTATTCGACGCCATCGAAATGCCGCATCGAGCGCCGTATGCGAACCGTCGCTCGCCAGTGCGTATCACAGACCGCCGTTCAATGAGTGTGTCGATTCCGACACGATGGCCCGCCACTTGCTCTGAAAGCGTGGTGCAGGATGTAGATAATCAGTTGGAGGCGAGACCTCCGCCCGCGACCAACGGCGACGGCGCCCACGAGAGCGAGATGGTGCCGCTCACCCAGCTGGTGCACGCGCGGACCGGCTCGGCGGCATGGTGGTGCGTTCGGCGCAGGTGCGCAAGGTCCTCAAGTCGGTGTCGCAGCTCAGTCCGTACAAGGCGACGGTGCTGATTTCCGGCGAATCCGGTACGGGCAAGGAACTCGTCGCGCGCGCGCTCCACACGTTGGGGCCAGCGCCGAACGGTCCCTTCGTTACGCTCAACTGCTCCAACCTGGTCGAATCGCTGGCCGAGTCGCAGTTGTTCGGCCACATCCGCGGCGCCTTTACTGACGCACGCGATGAATCGCAGGGATATTTCCGCGCGGCCAACGGCGGCACGCTATTCCTCGACGAGATCGGCGAATTGCCGCTCAAGCTGCAGCCCAAGTTGTTGCGCTCGGTCGAGACGCACGAGGTTCAGCCGGTCGGCTCATCGCATTGTTACAAAGTGAATCTGCGCCTGGTCGCGGCGACGAATCGCGACTTGCGCGCGATGGTGCGCGCGGGGCAGTTCCGCGACGATCTCTACTTTCGCATGAGCGCTTCCGCGATCTTCATCCCGCCTTTGCGCGAACGCCGCGAGGCTATTCCCGCCTTCATCGGGTTTTTCATCGAACAGTACAATCGGCTGTTCGGCAAAAATGTTTCCGAGATCGCGCGCCACGCCATCGACATCCTCTGCGCGTACCAATGGCCGGGAAATGTCCGCGAGCTTTCCAACGCCATCGAAAGCGCCGTGATCGTGAGCGAGGGCAATAGCATCGTCGTATCCGATCTGCCCACGCAGATCGTCGACGGAACCGGCGCTGAGCTGATGTTGCCGCTGCCCGACGAATCGCCGGCCAACGGTCACACGCCCGCGCAAGTCGCGCGCCGCCTGCCCACCATAGATTTTGCCGGTGAGGCGCCGGCCCTCCTGCTCGACGACGTGATCAAAAAAACCCTCATGCGCTCGCTCGAAGAGACCGAAGGCAACCGGCGTCGCGCCGCCGACCTGCTGGGCGTTTCGCGCTCGACGCTCTACCGGATGCTCACGCGCTACGGAATCGCCGAGAATCAGCACCGCCCCTCCGTCCAGCACCGGCTCTGACAGTCCTCATCGCTCCATCTTCGAAGCTGGAAATTGCGTATCGCTTCGATAACAATTCCGTTTCGATGAAAACACCCACGCGACTTCCGGCGGCGATTGCCCTGTTCGGCCTTTTCCTTCAAGTCCTCCCGGCGATAGCCGCCCCGCCGGCCGACCTGGTCGAGACGGAAAGGCAGGTGTCGCTCGAGCTCGCGCACGTGCGCGACAGCGGCCCGACCGATCCCGTCAAACGCAAGCAGCTCTACGACGCCAGCCAGCTCGTGCAGAAGGGCGAGGCCGAAATCAAAGCCGGCGATTACCATTCCGCCGAGACAGACCTGCTGCAGGCCCGCGACATCCTCCGCCACCTGCGCGACATCACCGAGTGACTCCGCCGACCGCGCATTCATCGCGGGCGCGGCTTCTGGTAAGTTCTAGTCATGGGTTGTGAATGAGCGGTTCCGATCAAATCTGGGCTGAGGCGCTGCGCACGCTCGAGCGCGGACAGCCATTTGCGCTGGCGACGGTCGTCAATGTCCGCGGCTCAACGCCGCGCGAAGTGGGCGCCAAGATGATCGTGCGCGAGGACGGCCAGTTCGGCACAATCGGCGGCGGCTGCGGTGAAGCCGAAGTCTTTCGAAAAGCTCGTGTATTACTTGAAGATAAGAACGACCGCGGCGCGCGCCTCGCGGAAGTCGATCTGACTGGCGATTTCGACCAGCGCGAAATCGGCACTTGCGGCGGCATCATGGACGTGTTTGTCGATCTTTGGTCCCCTGCGCGCGACTTGCCCATCGCGCGGCGGCTGGCCGACGCGGCAGAGCGCAGTGCTCCCGGCGCGCTGCTGACGGTGGTCGATGCCGGTTCGCGGGTCGAGATGCCGGCCGGGTCGCGCACGTTTATCGATCCGCGCGAAACCGGCGCGCAAGGCGCGGCACCGATCGATCTGCCCCCGGCGGCGGTCGCGCAAATTGTCGCGCGAACGGCCGACGCGATTCCCACCCTGCTCGAAGCTGACGCTGGCGGCCGCCTTCAAACTGTCACGCGTCTCGAACCGAACGGCTCCGTGCGGCTGTTCGTCGATCCGATCGTCGGCGCCCAGCGGCTGATAATCGTCGGCGCGGGCCATATCGCGGTGCCGTTGTGCGCGCTTGGCGCAATGCTCGGATTTCACGTGACGGTGATCGACGACCGCGCGTCGTTCGCGAACCGCGAGCGTTTCCCCGACGCGGATGAAATAGTCGTCAAAGAATTCACGGCCGCGATCGACTCGCTCGCGCTTGACAGCCACTGCTACCTCGTGAGTGTTACGCGCGGTCATTCGTTCGACGAGGAAGTTGTGCGCGCCGCGCTGATGCAGCCGTGCGGATTCGTCGGCATGATCGGATCGCGCCGCCGCGTCAAGGCCACCCTCGAGCGCCTCGGCGAGAGCGGCATCCCGGCCGAGCGGCTCGCCGACGTTCACGCGCCGCTCGGCGTCGCCATTGGCGGTGAGACGCCGGAGGAGATCGCAGTCTCGATCATCGCCGAGATCATTCGCGAGCGTCGTACCAACGAGCGTGACGATTTCACGCTGGGCGTCCGGTTCGGCATGCTCAAGCGCTCGAAGTAGCGCACCAGATGAAGCAGCATCTCGAAGGCGTCATCCTGGCTGCCGGCGAGTCGCGGCGGATGGGCTATCCCAAGCCCTTGCTCGACATCGGCGGGCGGACCTTTATCGAGCACATCGCAGAGACGATGCTCGCAGTAGTGCCGCGGCTCGTGATTGTAATTGGGGCGCATCGCGAGCGCGTGCGCGCGGCGATTCCGCACGACGCACGCATCGCAATCGTCGAGAATCCGAACTATGCGCAGGGACAACTGTCGTCGTTGCAGGCAGGGCTCGATGCTCTTCAACCAGACGCCGCCGGCGCGCTCGTGCATCTTGGCGACCATCCGCTCGTACGCGTGGAAACATTTCAAGCGATAGTCGATTCGTACAATCGAAGCGGCAAGCCGATCGTGATCGCGCGCCACGACGGCCACCGTGGGCATCCGCTGATCTTCGACCGCGCAATATTCGGCGAGCTCCGGTCCGCGCCGGAAGAGGAGGGTGCTCGCTATGTAGTCAACGCCGACGCCTCGCGCGTCGCCTACGTTGACCGGCAGGATCCCGGAATCAATCTGGACCTCGACACGCCTTCCGATCTCGCGCGCGCGGGCCTGCGCCTACCTTCCAAAGCATGAGATGTATCCGGCTCAAGGATGAGCAGGTGGCGCAGGAGCCGATTGAAATATAGCCGTCATCTGTTTCATCGCCTCGGTGGAAAGAGCGTTGGTCCAGTCGGTTTCGATCTGTTTCTTTTGGCGGTCTGAAAGCATCCACGACAACGGCCCCGGTTGGGGAACCTCGAATATTATGTGCTCGATCAAATCGGGATATTGGTTCTGCAGCAGTCCGATCTCAGCTTGGTTGCGTGCGAGCTGGCTCGCGGTCCGCACACTCAGTAGGGCAGATGCCGGCGCGGAGAGCTGGTTCACTTGCGGTAGATTTTCCGGCTTATCGAATGGAGCGGACCAAATCTCCAGGATCACGATCTTCTTAAAGCGCTTGCGACGCTGCTGGTCATCGAGGACCGCCTGCAGCAAGTTGACCGCCGACCAGACTCCGAAATTGTCGTAGTAGCCGCCGTCACACAGATACGTCCTGGCGCTGGGCGCGTCCGGGCATTGCCGTCCGTCGCTGCAGAACCCGGTAGCGACGGGAGTGACATAGGGGAAACTAGCCGAAAGCCGCGCCGCTGTAGCTGCCGCGATGTCGGCGTTCCCGTACTGTCCTTCGCCGTCACCAATTTGAATCACATTTTCCGGCGTCGATGTATCGGGCTTTGCGACCTGCTTGGGGATTTCGGCGGTGGCTATCAACACCGGGTATCCCGTGTAGACGTTGGTCGCGTTGAAAACCACCGCAGGCAATTTGCCTTGACGCAAGGCGTTGCGCCAATCCGAAAATTTCTCGTCGATAGCCGGCTCATGCGAATTGAGCGACGCAGGCGCTCCGCGCCACACCTGCTCGAGCGCCCATCCTCGGTCGATTTTGCTGTATCGAATCGGAAGACCGTAGGTGAGAAAGCGAAATGTATCGGGCCCAATCAAACCCCACAGCGCCGCCGACAAGCTCGGCACCTCCGCCTCGTCGACAACGTCATCAGGACCAAGTGCGGAGTTGGGCCGATAGCGATGGTCGAGATAGTACATCGCGCCGACCGATCCGCCGGATACCGAGCTGATTAAACCGATCGAGCTTGCGAACGATTGAGGGAATTCTTTTTCGAGTCCCGTTAGAACTCTCGCTGTCCACGCTGATGCCTCAATACCGCCGCCGCTCGCACACACGATCGTAAGAACCTGATCTGTATCCTTGGGCGAAAAGAGTGCGTCGATCACTTCCGCGGGGCTTAGTGGTGCGCCCGCCGGCGCGGTCGGCTCAATCAATTGGTAGAAATTGCCGAGACTGGAATTGAAGTAGATGAAGAGTACGACAAGGACCAGGGTCGGGACATGAAGTCCCATCGCCGTGATCGGGCCGTCAAAGAAGAACGCAAACCCTGCGAGGATGATGCCGAGAAGAAGCCAGCCGAGTTCCAGGTAAGAGTAGGCCGTCATCCAGGGCGTCCATGCGTCGGCTCGCAACGCGAACAGTCCCAGCACGAGCACGAAGGCATAGATCGCCGCAACCGTCACAGCCAGTGCGGTCATCACCAGGTGCTGCGCGTACAAAATCTCGTTGCCGTCGAAATAACCGACGCTCAGGCCCTTGAATTTGACCAGAACGCGCACCAACGGGGAGATCCATTCTTTCCACGCGATTCTTCCGCGGAGCCAGTTCGGGACTGTCGATGCGGGCAACAGCAAATCAACGGTGTCATCAACGCCGCTCGGAAGCGCCATGTAGTAAATGACGGTGTTGATCCATAGAAATACCATGCCGGCGGGAATCGCGAGAATCAGACCGAGCAATACGTAGAGCGGCGAAGTCGAGGAAGCGAGCATCCCGATGGCAGGCGCGAGAATCGGCAAGCCGAAAATAGTGAGACGCTTCCATCGATCCCGGCGTCGCTCCTGAGCGGTCGCTTGTCGGGGCGCAATCTCGACTCCGAAGCGCCTAGGCCCGAGATCGAGAACCATAAATATCATGACCATCCCGGTCCACGATGAAATCAGGCAAAGCAGGAATATGATGACTACCTGGCTCCATCCGTCGACGAAGAGCAGGTTGTCGGTCAAAGCTGCAAACGTAGTGGGCCATCCGAGACCGCAGGACAACGGCAGCAGCACCAGTCCCGCAAAAAAGAGGATTTGGAACCTGAGATGCTTTAACTCAAGGAAGTAGGTGTGTTGACTGACACGAATTATAGAGTCGCGAAGACTAGCCATCGGCGAACCATTCTTGGGAGGGTGATTAGCTGCGAAGCACTCATAATGGAAGCGGCGGTAGGCAAGAAGAGGCTCCGGCGCTGCACCAGTCGCCAGTGCGCACCCGCGAGGTAGTGGATATTTTCAAGGCGCCACGGGCGAAAATCGTCGAAAAGATCTATATCATCGTGATAAGTATGTGCCGCGTTCCGTCAGCTGCAGGGGAGGTGCCCCGAGGCGCAAATCAGGCGAAAATGACTGTAACCGAAGCCGCGATGATGCGTATTAATAAACAGTTATGTTGGGCCTCACGGCGCGTAGCAGCGCAAGGTGGAGATTGAGCGCCAAGCCCGACGAGGAACTGATAACCGAGGTCCTCGGCGGGGATACCGACGCCTTCACCGAACTTGCGGCGCGGCATCGGCCCCGAGTGGAGCGTTTGTGTCGGCGATTTTTTTCAGACGAAGAGATGGCGCGCGATATCGCGCAGGAGAGTTTCATCCGGGCTTACACGGCGCTCGCGACCTATCGGGCGGAGATGCCGTTCGGCGGATGGCTCCGCGCGATCGTCGTGAACCTCTGTTACGACGAGTTGCGGCGTCGGCGCCGGCGTCCCGAGGAATTGGTCGGGGATTTCAGCGCGCCGGAAGTGCAGTGGATGCAAACCACCAACGTCGCGTCGCCGGAGGATCTCGTGGGTGAGGCCGAAGAGCGGCGCGAAGCGTACGACCTGGCGCATCGGCTGCTCGATACGCTCAAGCCCGAGGATCGGATGGTGATGGTGCTCAAGGAAAGCGAAGATTTAAGCGTCAGCGAAATCGCCGAGACGCTTGGATGGAGTGAAGCGAAGGTAAAAATTCGCGCATTTCGCGCGCGGCAAGCGCTTCGCAAGCAGGCGGAGCGGATGCTGGCGGCGGGCGCAACAGGTAAACGGTCATGAATTGTTTCGAAGCACGACAGGAATTTCCGGCGATGTGGCGCAAGACCTTGACGGCCGAACGGCGCCGCGAGCTGCTCGCCCACCTCAAGGGATGCGAGAAGTGCGATCATGCGTTTCGGGTTTTCGCACTGACGGCTCCCGTGTTGCACGGCGAGATTGAACGGTATCCGGCTCGCGTATCGCGCCCCGCGCGGCGCGAATTCTCGCTGGCCGACCGGCCGCGGCGATTTGCGTCCGCATCGCGCGAGATATCCCGGCCGAGCCGATGGATCCCGATGGCGGCCGCCGCCGCGATATTTGTATTCGCAACCAGCGCGGCGTATCTTTCGGCGCGGGTGCCCAACGAATCCATTGGTGAGGCGCTGTCGGTCCCTGAAACGAGCATGACTTCTGAGAACACAGGCGATCCATTGGCGCCGGAGATGCCGCTGACTGAGAGCGATCTTGCCAGCTAAGTCGAATATCTGGTTCGGCCTGGTACTGGGGTTCTCATGCCTTCTGATTGGTTTCGCGCTTAGCACGCTCGCATATCGCTACCGCTATATTCGAGTGCCGGGCGGCGGGCTGATAGATCGATTGAATCGCGACCTCAGTCTGACCCCGGCGCAACGCGATCAGGTCGGCGACGTCTTGCGCGACACCCGCTTCAAAGTGATGCAGGCGCGGCGGGATTTCGACCACCAGCGCCATATCCTCTTCTGGCAGGGGCTTGGCCAGATTCGCGGCGTATTGACCCCGGATCAGCAGAAAATCTTCGATCAAGAGTTCACGCAACCGCATCACGATCACGGCGACGACGCATTCGGCGATCACGATCACGGGCCGTCTGAAGAGGGCACGCCACCGCCCGCAGCCCCGCAGCCTCCTTCGCCCGCGCCTAACTAGAACGCGAGGGCGTCGTCCGCGAGACGTCGCAAAAGATCCGCCAGCGTCGCTGTATCCTTCGCAGTCCAACCCACCAGCATCCTGGTTAAGAGACGATCTCGCGCCTTGTCGATCGCCTTGGTCATCGCTCGACCCTTGTTTGTAATGACCGCCTCGCTCACGCGCCGGTCGGCTTGCCCCGTGCGACGTTTAACCAGTCCCAGGGTTTCGAGTTTTGCTATCTGGCGGCTGATCGTCGTGTAGTCACGGCCCGCGCGCTCCGCCAGCTCGCCCACGCCAATAGGGCCGAAACGGCCGACGCCGACCAGCAATGGAAACAGTGCGCGATCGAGCGAAATACCCGCCTCTTCGATCATGCGCGCGTCGCGCAGCGGCCGGTTCATGAGGATAACGAGATCGACGATTGCGCCGTAGATTTTCCGGGCATCTTCGACGATATGTGTATTCTGCACCTTTTTCCTTGACGCCATTCGAACCCTAATGATATGTGTATAATACACACAATTACCGAGGTTGCCATGGCCCAAACATTCAACACCGATATCCTGATCTGCGGCGCAGGGGCCGCCGGACTGACGCTCGCCATCGAGCTTGCGCGCCGTCACGTCGCCTTCCGCATCATCGAGCAGCTGGACAGCCCTTTCCGCGGATCGCGCGGCAAGGGTATCCAGCCGCGCAGCCAGGAGATTTTCGAAGATCTCGGTATCCTCGATCGCGTCGTCGCGGCCGGCGGAGTCTATCCGCCGCAACGCGAGTATCGCGAGGACGGCAGTTTCAAGGACTCGGTCGCGGTCGAGGTAACCGATGCAACTCCGGCCGAGCCGTATCATATTCCGCTTCTCGTTCCTCAATTCCTGACGGAGCGCGTGATGCGTGAGCGCCTAGCGGAACTCGGCCATAGCGTCGAATACGGGTGCGCGCTCAAGAGCTTTACCCAGGACGCAGCCGGCGTCACGGCGGTAGTGGCGGATGCTCACGGCGGGGATACGATTCGTGTGCGGTATCTGGTCGGCACCGACGGCGGCAGCAGTTTCGTTCGGCATGCACTCGAGATCGGTTTTCCCGGTAAGACGCTCGGCGTCCGTGCATGCGTCGCGGACGTCATGCTGGAAGGACTGGGCCGCGACGCCTGGCACCGTTTCAACGAAGGCTCAATGGAACAGCAGATCTCGCTGTGCCCTCTGGCTGGGACGCCTTTATTCCAATTGCAGGCGCCGATTCCGCTGGAAGGAGATATCGATCTGTCGGCTCAAGGTCTCACCGCGATGATCGCAGAACGCACCGGACGCACCGAAATCATCATCCGCTCGGTGTCCTGGGCTTCTGCTTACAACATGAACGCGCGCCTTGCCGATCACTACCGAAGCGCCCGCATCTTCATCGCGGGCGACGCCGCACACATACATCCTCCAACCGGCGGCCAGGGCCTCAACACCAGCCTGCAGGACTCTTACAACCTCGGCTGGAAACTGGCCGCGGTGCTGAACGGCGCGCCGGCCGCGCTGTTGGACACCTACGAAGAAGAGCGCCGTCCCATAGCAGCGGAGGTGCTCGGATTGTCGACCAGACTTCTCGGGAGCCAGAAGCACGGCGACCGGCGGCGCGGGCGCGAGGTGCATCAACTCGATATTGGCTATCCCCAATCCTCGCTGGCATTCGAGAAGCCGGAGCGCGAGCACGGTGTTCTTGCCGGCGATCGCGCTCCCGACGCGCCGGCGCTGGGCGCGGGCGGCCAGCCCCTGCGCCTGTTCGACCTGTTCAAGGGACCTCACTGGACCTTGCTCGGCTATGAGGTAGAAGGTCACGACGCGTTCCCGGCCCGCGCCGGTCTGCACATCCATACCGTGGGAGCGAAGGGCGATATCGTCGACGATGCGGGTCATATCCAAAACGGCTATGGTCTCGCGACAGGTGATTGGTTGCTGATGCGGCCGGACGGTTATGTCGGCGCGATCGTCTCATCGACCGAGGCGCCAGCGCTGAATTCGTATCTGGATCGAGTGGGCCTCAAGGCCTCCCTTGGCGACGTGCGTCTGGTCTGACTCAACGGCGAACGTGTCTCGGGATCAGTGCTGCCCGCGTGGCGGATTTAGCTACCGCGATTACTGAGAGAGCATCACTGCCAGCGCGTGACTGGAAGTTCGTTTCTCAACAACTAGTGATATTTGACAGGACTCCGACGCTGGGACAGAATGCCGAACTACGCCAGAGCTAACTAACCGGTGCAATTCGTGCCCGTGGCCAACTGCGCCACATGGAGGGGGTCCATGGCAGGTTCTAGTCGGCGCTCTACGCCAAAAGCGCGCTTCGTCCAGCGCAATCCGATTCTAATTTCAGGCTGCTCGTCGGGATCCGCTTACCCTTGCTTTGGGTGTACACAAGCGTACATTACATATAGTATAGTTTCGTAACGTTTCGGGGGCAATTCCGCCAATGCGCCCATAGGCGCTGCACGGGGAGGGACTCATGGCAGGTTCAACACGTCGCTTTTCGCTCTCGGCAATTTTGTTGCCGCTGCTGTTTCTGACGATGTCGGGATTGGCGCGGGCGGCGATCATCACCGTCGCCAACCTCAACGACACCGGCGCTGGCAGCTTACGCGCCGCGATTACCGCCCACGCCTCAGGTGACACCATCAACTTCGGCCTCAGCGGTACCATCACGATCAACAGTGAGCTTCCTGCAATCGCGGATACCTTGACCATCGATGGCAGCGGACAGACTGTCATTCTGAGCGGCAATGATCAGTATCAAATTATCAGTACGAACCTCGGCGGCACGCTCACCCTGAAATTTCTGACCCTGACTGACTCCTCGGTGGCTTTTGATGGAGGCCTCTTCGAAAACCGCGGCACCGCGATTCTCGAGAACGACCTCTTCACCGACGGCCACTCGACAGTCGACGGCGGCGCCATCAGCAACATGGGCACACTGACCGTCATCAACAGCACCTTCAGCGCCAACCAGGCAGCCGGTGACGGCGGCGCCATCTACACCGGCATCGGAGCGGTTGCCTACATCACTAACGTCACGTTCAGCGGCAACACAGCTTCAGCTGGTGACGGCGGCGCCCTTTACAACCACGGCGGAACCGTCGACCTCAAAGGATCGATTTTGGCAACCAGCACCGGAGGCAGTTGCGCAGGAACTGTTGCGATTGCCGACGAAGGTCACAACATCGCTGACGACGGCACCTGTTCTACGAGCAGCGGTACGAGCGTAAATAACAGCACGACGCTAAATCTCGACCCGGCAGGATTGGCGGAAAACGGCGGCCCGACGGAAACCATCGCGCTGGAACCGACCAGTGAGGCGGTCGAGTTCATCCCGGTTGCGGATTGCACCGACCAGTCGTCACCGACGCCCATTGCGCTGACCGACGACCAACGCGGTGACCCCCGGCCTGATCCCGGCAATCCCAACTTCTGCAGCGCCGGTGCGTTCGAACTGCAGACGTCGGAAGACTTTACACTGAAGTCCGAAAGAATTCAGATCGCCCGTTCAAGCGGCATGAATGAGGATGAGGTCAATATGGCTTTGACCTTCTCGACCGTTCCCAACCCGAGCTGCGACACTGCCGACGATGTGCTCGACAACGGTCTAACGGTGGAACTGTTTGCCGGCACGTGCGGCGCTACGACGGGCTCCGGATTGTCGACGGATCTGGATCCGTTCGCCGTGCATACCATCAATACTCAGAAGTACGGAACCTTCTTCGGTTCGACACCGCCCGAGACGATTTCGGCCAGAATGGTAGCGATGCCCGCGCCCGCAGGGACTTGCGGCGAGTGGACGCTCAATCTCGAGGTGGCGGGTCTCGATACCCCTGCGCTCGGCTTGGGCGGCAACAATCCCTTCGCGCTGGAGCTGATGGACTCAGACCTTCACAGCTTCGGATGCTTCAACATCAACAACGCGATCGTGGGCACTCAGATCGATCCGCCCGCGAAGACCGTGCGACGCGGGGTGCGGCGGTAAACCGCATCCAGTAAATCGGGGTTTGAGCCGGCTGTGTTGGCGGACCCCCCTCCCGCAGTCGGCAACGGGCCGGCGTCCTTGGACGCTGGCCCGTTTCTTTGTGGAATGCTGCGCCGACGAGAACGGTGAGACGCGCGAAGAGTTCGGAGCTGAAGCGATCTTACACAGGGCGGCGTTTCAAATTTTTTGAAACGCCGCCCTGATTTACGGAGAGATCAGGCGAGGTCGTAGCGATCAAGGTTCATCACCTTGGTCCATGCAGCTACGAAGTCCTTCACGAAAGCCTCTTTCGAGTCCTCACATGCATAGACTTCCGACACGGCTCGAAGCTGCGAGTTCGAACCGAAGACCAGGTCGACACGGCTGCCGGTCCACTTGACCTCGTTGGTCGCGCGGTCGCGCCCCTCGAACACGCCTTCGGATGAAGCCGACGGCTGCCACACCGTCTTCATGCTGAGCAGGTTGACGAAGAAATCATTGGTCAACGTCTCCGGCTGCTTGGTGAAGACGCCGTGTTTCGACTGGCCGACGTTCGCATTCAGGACGCGCAGGCCGCCGATCAGAACCGTTATCTCAGGAGCGGTCAAAGTCAGCAGTTGCGACCGATCCACCAGCAGCTCCTCGGGCCTTCTGAGGTGTTCGCCTTTTCCGAGATAGTTGCGGAATGCGTCCGCGGTCGGTTCAAGCACCGCGAATGAGGCGACGTCGGTTTGCTCCTGCGACGCGTCGGTCCGCCCCGGCGTGAAAGGAACCGTCACGTTGTGTCCGGCCTTCTTCGCCGCGGCCTCGATGGCTGCGGAGCCGCCGAGAACGATCAGGTCTGCGAGCGAGATCTTCTTATCGCCGGAGCTATTGAAGTCCTTCTGGATCTGCTCGAGCTTCGGAAGAACCTTTGCCAGTTCAGCCGGCTGATTGACTGCCCAATCCTTCTGCGGCGCGAGGCGAATGCGCGCCCCGTTCGCTCCACCGCGCTTGTCAGTTCCGCGGAACGTCGACGCCGACGCCCACGCAGTCGAGACCAGCTGAGAGATGGACAGTCCCGATGCGAGGATCTTGGCTTTCAGAGCAGTAATGTCCTGCTCCTCGACCAGTTTGTGATTCACTTCGGGAAGCGGGTCTTGCCACAGCATCTGCTCTTTGGGAACCAGCGGGCCAAGATACCGCGGGCGAGGCCCCATGTCGCGATGCGTCAGCTTGTACCAAGCCTTGGCGAACGCGTCGGCCAACTCTTCCGGATGCTCGTGGAAGCGCTTCGTAATCTTCGCATAAGCCGGCTCCATCCTGAGCGCGAGGTCCGACGTGAGCATGGTCGGCGCGTGCCGCTTCTTCGGATCGTGCGCATCAGGCACGGTGCCTGCTGCAGCTGAGTCCTTGGGCTTCCACTGGTACGCACCGGCCGGGCTCTTCGTCAGCTCCCACTCATAACCGTACAGGTTGTCCAGGAAGTTGTTGTCCCACTTAATCGGGTTGGTGGTCCATGCGCCTTCGAGCCCGCTGCTGATAGTGGAGGCACCGTTGCCGGAGCCGAAGCTGTTTTTCCAGCCGAGGCCTTGCTCCTCGAGCGCTGCGCCTTCGGGTTCGGGACCGACATACTGGCCCGGATCGGCAGCGCCGTGGGTTTTGCCGAACGTGTGCCCGCCGACGATCAGCGCAACTGTCTCCTCATCGTTCATCGCCATGCGCGCAAACGTCTCTCGAATATCCCTGGCCGAGGCGACCGGATCCGGCTTGCCATTCGGCCCTTCCGGATTCACGTAGATCAGGCCCATCTGAACGGCGCCGAGCGGCTTCTCGAGATCGCGATCGCCGCTGTAGCGCTGGTCTTCCAGCCACTTGCCCTCAGGCCCCCAGTAAATGGAATCGTCGGGCTCCCACACGTCAGCGCGCCCGCCGGCGAAACCGAAGGTCTTGAACCCCATCGACTCCAACGCGACGTTGCCGGTGAGAATCAAAAGGTCGGCCCACGAGATTTTGCGGCCGTACTTCTGCTTGATCGGCCACAACAAGCGGCGCGCCTTGTCGAGGCTGACGTTATCTGGCCAGCTATTGAGCGGCGCAAAGCGCTGCGCGCCGTCGCCTGCACCGCCGCGGCCGTCGCCGATACGGTAGGTGCCCGCGCTATGCCACGCCATCCGGATGAAGAACGGCCCGTAGTGGCCATAGTCGGCCGGCCACCAATCCTGCGAGTCCGTCATCAACGCATGGAGGTCCTTGATTACGGCATTGAGGTCGAGGCTCTTGAATTCTTTCGCGTAGTTGAATGACTTGCCCATCGGATTGGGCAGCGGCGAGTTCTGGTGGAGTGCATGAAGGTTCAGCTGATTCGGCCACCAGTCCCGATTCACCCTGGCCAGAACGGTTTGATGTTGGCGTCCGTTACTTTTGTCGCCCGACACCGGGCATGTTTCTCCCGTTCCTTCGTTTGCCATATTTTATTTTCTCCTTCCCTGGTCGTTCATTCATCTTTTTAAGACTGTTTTCTATCCGTTTCGTCCTTCAGCCGCCTGGTTGGTTGTCCTGCGACGGTTCCCTTCGATGCGTTTTGCTCGAGGCGTTCGCCCGTGAGCTGGTTGTTTTGTACGGCACTCTCTGCAAAGGGCATTGATTTGCACCGAGCAGCCCAGCAGCGCGAACTCCCCGAGACTGCTCTTCCCTTTGATGAGTCGGTCCGCCTCCGGCATCTCGATATCACGGATTTGTTTGCACTGCACACACACCACGTGGTGATGCGGTTGTGTGTGACCATCGTAACGCGCGCTCTCATGCAGCGGCGTCACCTTTCGCGCCTCGCCAACATCGCAGAACTGCTCGAGGATGCGATGAACCGTAGCGAGCGATATGTGGGAAAGTTCTTTGCGCACGGTGGCGCAGATGTGCTCGGCGCTGGGATGCTCTTTCGAGGCCAGCAGCGCGCGGATGACGGCGAGCCGCTGAGGCGTAACGGCCAAGCCGCGTTCATGGCAGCGCTGCACGAACTCATCCAAGCGGCGAGCCGAATAGCTGACCCGCCATTGTGCGTCTAACAGCCGGAGTTCATGCATAAATCACCAGGGCACCCATGCCCGGTTCACCGGAAAAAGGCCGGCACCAGCGGTGATAGAAAGGGGAGGGCGCCGACCAATGAGTGATCCGAGAACCAATTCTAGATAGCAATGATTACTATATGTGAATCGCAATTGTCAATCGTCAAATTGAAACCTGATCGTATTCGCTCGCGTTGCGCTCGTGGTAGCCGACGCATCTCCCATGTCATTCTGAGCCAACATTATGAGTGCCTCTTCATTCCTCAGGAGTAATCGATGCCGCTTGAAAATTCACCGCGCGCCGAAATCTATCGCGTCTATGGGATGAGCCAATCTTACTTCACGCGCAAGCTCACCGGTTATCTCGACTACAAGTCCATCCCGTATCGCTTGCGCCGCTTCGCCGTCGCCAATCGCATAGCGCGCGACGCCGGGTGGCCCGGTGGGGTTCCGGTGGTGAAGACGCCCGGCGGCGAATTCATGTGGGACACGACCGCGATCATTCATCATCTCGAGTCGCGCTTTCCTGAACCACGCGTGATCCCTGCCGACCCGGTCCTGCGGTTCATCGACTACGTTCTCGAAGACGCACTCGACGAATGGTTCTATCGCCCCGCCGTCGGCTCGCGATGGTTCTACGAGGAAAACCATCGCGTCGGTGGATGGGAGCTGGCGCGTGACGCTACGCATGAGATCAAAGTTCCATGCGACCGGGCCTACGCTGCGGTTCAGGCCCACGTCAGCGCGACCTGCGAGCCCTTCGGCGTGACGGCCGCGAACATCGATTCGTGGATCGCCGAAATTCTGCGCCCATGGTTCCGCGTGACCGGCGCGCATCTCGCGTCGCATCCGTATTTCCTCGGCGCGCGTCCTTCGCTGGCGGACTTCGCATTCTTCGGCGGCAACGCCGCCCACTTCATCAACGATCCGCTGTGCCGCCGATGGGTCGATGCGGACGCTCCGCCAATCGTCGCGCACACTCACCGCATCATGGAACCCGAGGACCAGCAGTTCGGTGAATGGATCACGTCGGGCGAAGTGCCCGCGACGTTGATCGCGATTCTTGCGGAACTCGGCCGGTTCTATCTGCCCTGGGTCAGCCGCGCTGCCGTGGATGGGAAAGCCGAGCTCGCATTCGCCAGCGGACAGTGCGTCGAAATCGCAGTCACGCCATTTCTTGCCGAAGCTCGCGCGACTCTGCTCGCACGCTATGTGGAGTTGCGCAGCGCAGCGCTCGACGCGATTCTCGAGCGCGCGGGAATTCGTTCCTACTTCGCCGACTACGTCGATCATGCCGGCCCGATCCCGAGCTACGAGAAGCCGCCGCGTCCCGCGTTGAACCGCCCCTTCGCACCGCCGTGGGAAATGGAAAAAGTCCAGTGAACGGGCAATCGAAATCGGTCGATGCCAGCGACGCGATCGCGTGGCGGGTGGTGGCGTTGATTGGCGTCTTGAACCTGTTCCGCGGCAGCATCCACACCTTCCTGCCCGACGGCGGCGCGGGAGTGATCGCGGGCTTCGACCTCAGCCACTCGCGCCAAACCATCGTGTTTCTGTTCGCCGTGATGGGTATCGAGCAGCTGTCACTCGGCGTCGTTGATCTGATCGTCGCTTTTCGCGTGCGATGGCTCGCGCTACCGATGCTCTGGTTCCACACGCTGGAGCAGACCGCGGCGGAAATCGTTTTCGTGTTCTACAAACCCGCGCCCGGTCGTCCGCCCGGCATAGTCGGCTTGCCGTTGATGGTCATACTGCTGTGGCTGGCGCTTGGATGGATTTACTGGTGGCGATCGAGCGGCGCGCGCGTAACATCGAACGCGTTTATCGGATCAACAAAAATAGAGGAAGAAAGAAAATGAAAGTTGAAAATGCAGTTTACCCAACCGCAGAAGGAATCCGGGCGCTCGGGCAAGATTCGTCGTCAACGAAGATCGCGATGCTGAACCTGCTGAAGTTTCGCGAGAAGGCGATTTACAAGGACGGGCGCTCCGAGAACATCTCGGGCCGCGAAGCGTACATGCGCTATGCAGGCGCGATGACGAAAATTGTCGAGCGCGAGGGCGGCAGGATTTTGTTCAGCGGCAGAATCGCGGGCCTCGTGATCGGCGAAGTAGGCGACATGTGGGACGTCGCCGCGATTATGGAATATCCGTCGCGCGCCGCGTTCCAGAAAATCGTCACGCTGCCGGAAGTGGCCGAAATCGGCGTGCATCGCGAGGCCGGACTCGAAGGCCAGCTGCTGATCATGACGGAGAGCGCACAGATGTAGAGGCTGGGCTCTGCTTTTACTCGGCCTACCAGTGATCGAAATGGACCGCCTCGTTGGTCAGCGCGTTGGGATTCGGGTTTGAGGCAAGCAGGTGCGAGGTCGATGTGGACGCCGCATTCGCAACGTCATTTGATGTTTCGGGCGCGCCCGGAATCGGCGGCGGCATTACCTGAGCGCCGGAACCGGCGGCAGACACTGGTTCCTCGCTCTCGCCCTGTTCAGCCAGAAGCTCCCGCAGCAAGTTGGAGGCGCCATAGACGTGAGGTCCGCCCTGGGGTTTGCTCTGGTACATCTCGATTGTCGCGGTGCGGACGTTCGAGCCGAAGGCGTCGGTGTTCGCTACATTCGGCCCTTCCTTCTGCGCCACGACGAAGTACTTGTAACCATCCTGCAGAGTTACTTCGGCGCACCTTCTGAGCAGAAAGTCGTCAACCGTCGCCGGCGTGGTTAGCCGGTTGCCGCGGAAAGTAACCTGCGCGGTATTGCTGGCCAGCGCCTTGTCCGAGTATCCGCCCGAAACCCCGTCGGGCTGATAGGCCGTCGCACAACCCGCAATCAAGCAGGCGGCTGACAGGGTTATCAAACTGATCGGCATTCGCATCGCAGGAGCCCCCTTAGTGAGCGATATCAACATACCACCCGCACCGACGCGAAACAAATAGTTCTGTTTATCTACAATCAGATTATGGCAGTTTAGCTATTCGAGTGTAGCGAGGAATTTTGCCAGCGCGGCGCACGTCGTGGCGTCGAATCGGTGGGTTGGGCGGAGCGTGCGGTCAGAGGGCGCCCATCTGCTTGAGAGTCTTCTCGGCTTCGGATGCGACGGTGGGATTTTTCGCGCTGTCGCCGAGCGCAATCCTCAGGTACTTCAGCGCGTCGTCGCGATTGCCGTTCTGCGCGAGCAGTTCTCCGATTCTCAGCGCCGCGAAAGTGTTCTTGGGATCGATTTCGTAGGCCTTGCGATAATACACCAGTGCGTCGTCGGTCTTCGGCGGGGAAAACGACATGTACGCCTCGCCGATATTCAGGTAAGCGCTGACCTGGTTGGGCTGATATTTGATGAGCTTCTGATAAACCTTGACGACGTTGTCGAAGTCGGAGCGCGAGTTGTAGTAGAGGCCGAGATAAACGTAGGCGTCGTCAAGGGTTGGGTCGATTTCGGTGGCCTGCCACAGCAGCTTTACAGCGGCGTCGCTGTCGCTCATCTTGATTGCGGCATCGACGAGCGCGCGGGCCTTGGCCGCATTGGCATCCTGGGCGCGCGCCGAAAAGGGGAAGGACGCGAGCGCGAGCATCAGGACGACGGCGAGAGTCAGTGGTTTCAGCGCGGTTCGTTCTCGCATAACTTCAAGTCGTGCACAGGAATCAACCTCTAAATGGTGGCATGAAAGGCGCGCGCTGCAAAGCTATCAGGTGCGCGGCGCGCGGCGGCTTCGAGATGAGCAGGAAAATTCCGCGCGTCCGATGAACGCGCATCGCTTCACAGCTAACGGGCTCGCGCTGAACTGCCTTGACTACGGAGGCGAAGGCAAGCGGCCGATGTTGTTTCTGCACGGCGGTTCCGCGCACGCGCACTGGTGGGACTTCGTCGCGCCGGCATTCGTCGGCGATTTTCACGTGCTGGCTCTAGATCAACGCGGGCATGGCGAGAGCGACTGGGCGGATGAATGGGCGTACGGCTCGCGGCATTACGTGTCGGACCTCGACCAGGTGATCGACCACTGGGGATTCGGCGCGCCGATCCTGGTTGGGCATTCGATGGGCGCGCATAACGTGCTCGCGTATGCGGCGGAGCACAGCGAAAAGTTGCGCGCGATGGTGGCGCTCGATCCGCCGCCCGACTATACGGAGCGGGCGGTCGAGTTCCTGCAATCGATCGCGGCAAAACCGGCGCGCCGGTTCGAGTCGCTCGACGAAGCGGCGCGGAATTTCAAGGTGCTGCCGCGCGAGACGCTGGCGAAGAAGGAAATTCTCGAGCACGTCGCGCGCCACAGCTTCAAGCGCCACGACGACGGCGCCTGGATTCACAAGATCGATCGCCGCACTATGATTCGTGAGCCGTCGCGGGTGTGGAAGTCGTTGCATCGGATCGCATGCCCGGTGCTGATCGTGAAGATCACAAAGAGTCCGCTGCTGGATCGCGAAGTCGCGAAGAAGATGGTCGCGCAGTTGCCGAACGGGCGGCTGGCCGAAGTCGATGACTCGTATCATCACGTCATGCTGGACAATCCGAGCGGGTTGATTGAAGTGATCCGGAATTTTGTCAGCGATTTGAAATGAACGAACCGCACAGTCATCTGCTCGACGGCTCTCCGCGTCTGCACTACCTGGAGTGGAATCCGCGCGGGACTCGCACAATCATTCTGATGCACGGCAACACCGCGAACGCGTGGTGGTGGGAACCGGTGGCGCGCGTGATTGCGCCGGAGTACCGGCTGCTCGCGCTCGACCAGCGCGGTCATGGCGACAGCGAATGGGTGCGGCCGCGCGCATACTCGCCGGCCGACTACGCCGGCGATATTGCGCGGTTCGTCGCGCACGTCGCGCCGAAGGCCGAGAAGCCGGTGGTCGTGGGTCACAGCATGGGCGGGCTGAACGTGCTGGCGTTCGCGCGGAATCATCCGGAAAGTGCGCGCGGCGCGATGGCGATCGACATCGCCGTCACGTCCAGCCGCGGACGGGATCGCTATCTGCGGCGGCTGAAATCAATCCCGGTGGTGGCGTATCCCGATCTCGCAACGGCGAAGGCACGCTTTCGCCTGATGCCGAAGGAGGGCGGAATCGCGGAGGAAGTGCTCCACGAAATCGCCGAGAAGAGCCTGGCGCGAACCGAGGAAGGGGGCTGGACGCTCAAATTCGATCGCGAAAGCTTTCTCGGCGGCGACGGGCTGGCGGTGCTCGAGACGATCAAGGAAATCGCGATTCCCACGATGCTGGTGCGCGCCGAGCACAGCCGTATCATGACGGCGGAAGGCGCAGAGCAGGCGCGCGCGTCGAATGAGAATGCGCGGCTGGTGACGATTCCCGACGCGCATCATCACGTGATCCTCGAGAAGCCGGAAGCGGTTGCGCGCGTGATCGAAGAGTTTGTCGCGAGCTTAAATTGATTCGCTAAAGCTGGCGTTCCATCGCGCGGTGCGCGATGCCGGCCTCGTCGAATACGCCGCCCACCGGAGTGAATCCTTCCTTCAGATAGAAGCCTTCGGCAGTCAGTTGCGCGTGCAGGATCGCTTTGCGGAATCCGCGCGCACGCGCCTGATCGATCAGGAAGCGCAGGATCTGCGCGCCCACTCCTGTGCTGCGATTGTCCAGCAGCACAGCCATGCGCCCGATTTTCACTTCGCCCGCGCCATGCTCGACCATCCGGCCGCATCCGACGGCGACTCCGTCGAGAATCGCGAGTGCGTGAAATGCGTGCGCGTCGTCCGCGTCCATTTCGATATCTTCAGGCACCTGCTGCTCTTCGATAAAGACGCGGCGGCGAATCGCGTGCGCGCGCTGCATGTCGGCTGGCGACTCGATCGCGATCACCTTCAGCTGCGAAGATTTATCCATAATCAATAACCGTCGACGTCGACCACCGCCTGGGCAAAGGCCTGCGGGGCTTCCTGCGGGACATTGTGACCGATGCCCTTGAGGATTCGGTGCGAATATTTGCCCGAGAATTTCCCGGCATAGGCTGTTCCGCTCGCAGCCGGACCGTCGAAATCACTGGCAATCGTGATCGTCGGCACAGTGATAACCGGAGCTTCGAAAAGTTTGTTTTCGAGGTGGTCGTATCGCGCCTCGCCTTTAGCCAGGCTCAGGCGCCAGCGGTAATTATGGATCACGATGTCGACGTGATCGGGGTTGTTGAAGGCCTCCGCAGTTCGATCGAAAGTGGCATCGTCGAAGTCCCATTTCGGCGAGACAATCTTCCAGATGAGCTTGTTGAAGTCGTGCCGGTTCTCGCTGTAGCCGAGGCGGCCGCGTTCGATCGCAAAATAGTACTGGTACCACCACGCCAACTCAGCCTGCGGCGGCAACGGCTGCAGATTCGCCTTGAGATTAGTGATCAGATAACCGCTCACCGCGACGAGGGCCTTGCACCGCTCGGGCCACAGGGCAGCGACGATGTCGGCCGTACGCGAACCCCAATCAAAACCGCCGATGATCGCCTTCTGGATTTTGAGCGCATCCATGAGAGCGATGACGTCGAGCGCGACCACCGCTTGCTGGCCATTGCGGAACGTTTCGCTTGAACGAAAGCGCGTCGAGCCATAGCCGCGCAGATACGGGACGATCACCCTGTAGCCCGCCGACGCCAGCAATGGGGCGACATCGACATAGCTGTGAATGTCGTACGGCCAGCCGTGCAGAAGAATCACCGCGGGACCGTTGATGGGACCGGCTTCAGCGTATCCAACATTCAGGAGACCGGCATCGACCTGCTTGATCGCGCCGAAGGACGTATTGGTCCCCCGCTTGATCGCGGGCACCTCGACCGGATTCGGTTTGTTGGACTGTGCGTCCGCGGAGCCGACCATGGCGAGCTCGGCGGCAGCGATGGTCATGGCGGCATTGCGCAAAAAGCGGCGGCGACCATGATTGATTTCTTCAGACACTAATCTCTCTCCAACAGCGATTGACTAGCGCGCGATGGACGTAAGCGTCAAATCCACTTCGAGCTGAAATCAAGGCTGTGCTACGCTCGCGGCCATCGAGGAGATCGAGATGCCGCAATTGTCCGAGACAGTATTCGCGCCCGAGCTCGATGGCGGTCAATGGATTCAGCGCGGACCGGTGAGCCTCAAGTCGTTGCGCGACAAGGCTGTCGTGCTGATCGATTTCTGGGACTACACCTGCGTCAATTGCATCCGCACGCTGCCGTACGTTGCGGCTTGGAACAAGAGATACAAGGATAGCGGCCTGGTCGTGGTCGGAGTGCACGCGCCGGAGTTCTCTTTTGCGCGCGAGGGCTCGCACGTGGCGGAAGCGGCGGCGCGGTTCGGCCTCGAATATCCAATCGTGCTCGACAACGAATACGCAATCTGGCGCGCGTACTCGAATCGGTTCTGGCCGGCTAAATATTTAGTCGATGCGAAGGGACGCATTCGCTACTACCATTTCGGCGAAGGAGGCTACCAGGAAACCGAAGTAGCTATTCAGGGATTGATCCGCGAACTGCATCCGGGCGCGAGTTTGCCCCCGCCGATGGAACCGGTGCGCGACAGCGACCATCCCGGCGCAGTCTGCTATCGCGTCACGCCGGAGTTGTATCTCGGTCACGCGCGCGGCCAGTTCGGAAATTTCGAGAGCATCGTGCGCGATCGGCCGCATGACTATCGCGATGCCGGGCCGCACGTCGAGGGAATGAGCTATCTCGCCGGCAGATGGCGCGTCGAGGAGGAGACTGCTCGCAGCGAGGCGCCGGGCGCTGCGATTTCGCTTCGGTACACAGCCAAGGACGTCAACCTGGTGATGGCGCCGCCGGCGGGCGGCAGCGTGCGCGCGGAAGTAACGCTCGCAGACGGGAATCGAGCCGGCGACGACGTGAAGTTCGAAGGCGAACGCGGATTTATCACGGTGGACACTCCGCGGATGTACAATGTCGTCGCGAATGAGTCGGTGGTTTCAGGGTCGCTGACGATTCGCGCCGAGGCGGAAGGACTGGCGGCGTATGCATTCACTTTTATTTCGTGCGTAGTCACTTGAGACGGAATGACTATGTGAGATTTCGAGCGGAGGGCGGATTCGCGATGAAAAAGCCGGACGAGAGAGCGAGCGACGAGGAAATTCGCGAGGCTGCGAAGACGATCCTGGCGGCGCGGTATCCGATCGCGCTGACCGGCGCCGGGATGTCGGTCGAAAGCGGGATACCGCCGTTTCGCGGGCCCGGCGGGTTGTGGACCAAGTACGGCGAGCCGCCGATGAATGGCTTTCAGCGCTTCATGGCCGATCCGAAAAAGGCCTGGGAAGAACGGCTCAGCAAGCGCAACGACGAACTTTACAAACCGCTGTCGGTCGCGAAGCCGAACCCGGGGCATCTCGCGCTGGTTGAGCTGGAGCAACTGGGAGTCCTGCGCTTCGTCATCACGCAGAATGTCGACGACCTGCATCGGCAGGCCGGGCAAAAGGCGCTCGCGGAAATCCACGGCAACTGGACTTTGATTAGATGCCTCGATTGCAGGACGAGGTTTCATGGCGACGCGATTAGCCTCGAACAGTTGCCGCCGGCGTGTCCGCGATGCGAAGGATTGCTGAAGTCGGACACGGTTTCGTTCGGTGAGCCGATTCCAATCGACGTGCTGAATATGTGCGCGGAGCATTCGGCGAAGTCAGACCTCGTGATCGTGGCGGGAACTTCCGCGACGGTTTATCCGGCGGCGGGATTTGCGCTCGAGGTGAAGCAGCGCGGCGGAACTTTGATCGAAGTGAATCTCTACGAATCCGAGATCACGCAGATATGCGACCTCAGCTTGCGCGGCGGCTCGGCGGAGATTTTGCCGCGGCTGGTGAAAGCGGTGACGGAGATTCGACGCGAGAATCTGTCGTAGAAAGTTTCGCCTGTATGTAATCGTCGGAGGGTTTGGCAGGTTGCGTCGGCGATCCTGCGCGCTGGCGGAGCAGGAGCATCTGGTCGGTGCCGTCGAGCGAGGTCGGGTTGGAGACCATGACGATGTCGTAGCGGCTGCGCTTGGCGGGCGGGAGTGCGTTGTAGAGAGTGCGCCAGGCGATCAGGTACTCGGGCATGCCGGGGTCTCGCTGCGCGACGATCGGAATCGTGCGACGGCTGTAGAAGGCGACGTCGTAGTTGAGCGCGCCCAGGTATCCGACCGGACTGTCATCCACGACCTTCATCGCATGATCGGTGAAGTCCCTCAGCGAGAGGGTGTTGGCGATGGCCGGCACAACGACGACGTTGACCGCAACGGTGACGAAAACCATCGCCGCCGCGATTGCCGAGCACCATTCGCTCGACCGTCGGGCGGGTGACGATCAGCCGCACGCCCAGGATGACCACCGCCAGCGGCATCGCCAGCGACAGCATCCAATGCTCTCCGATGGTCGAAGACAGAATGCGCGGGAAATCCGGCGCGCCGATGCTGGCTACTCGCAGCAGGTCGGCGAACTGGCTGGACGACGCGACCAGCATCGCCAGCGCAACCAGGGCGGCGCTGCCGAGCAGCAGCATCGCGAAACCCGAAACTCGCGCAAGCCAGTGGACGAAGAAGCGCGCCGTTTCGGGAAGCGCGAGGGCCTGGCGGAGATAGATCGCGACGATGGTGGCGAGCGCGGGATACAGGCAGAGCAGGTACACGCCGCGCTTGCTCTGCGGGAGGTTGTAGAAAATCAACACGGCGGCGAACCAGATGAAAATATATTTGAGGCGCGGATCGAGTTTGCGCGGCGCGCGCGAGGCCTCGGCGCCGACGATAGGCAGCAGCATCGTCCACGGCATGAAGCCGGCGAGCAGAGCGAGTTCCATATAGTAGAAGGGATGAATGTGGCCCTCGTGGAAATCGCCACCACCTGCAAAGCGCAGCACGTTCTCCGTGAGAACCTGCTTTCGAAAAAATCCCGGGCCGCCTTCGATCAACGCCGCCAGGTACCATCCGCCGGCAAGTATCAGTACGACCATCGTTCCGCGAATCAGATCCATTTCGCGGATAAAGTCCCATCGTCCTTCGGCGGCAATCCAAATCAGCGCGACGAGACCCGGAAGAATCAAGCCGATGGGCCCCTTGGTCAAAACGGCGAGCGCGATTGCGACGTAGAGCAGCATCCGGCGGCGCGTGAGTCCCTCGGCCATCAAAATGAATTCGAAGAACGCCACCTCCATGAAGAAGGTCAGCGTCATATCGACGCGCGCTCCGGTGCCGGCTTGCAGATACTGAAAAGTGGTGGCGAGGATGAGCGCGGCGAAGAGTGCGGTCACGTCGTCGAACAGGCGGCGCACGTAGAAGTAACAAACGATGACGCCGGCGATGGCGAGGCCGGCTGACGGCAGACGCACGGAAAATTCGTTGACGCCGCCGGCGACGATCGAGACGAGCGCCGCCATCCAGTGCATCAGCAGCGGCTTGGACGGAATCTCGACGCCGGCGCGTTGCGGCAAAATCACTCCGCCGCCGTGAACGATGTCGAAGACGGTGACGGCCTCGCGCGGTTCGCCCTTGGTGTAGAGCGGGTAGCCGCCGAGATTTACGAGATAGAGCGCGACGCCGAAGATCAGCAGGATCGGCCACGCGTGGCGCGGCTCGGCGATGTATCCGAGCCAATCGGGAACGGCAGGCTGGTCGAGCGCCGCATTCGCGAGCACAGCGGCAGGTTCCAGGTCGGCGCGCGTAGTCTCTTGGTCGAGTTTCAAAACTTGGAGTGGTTACCGAAAAACCTGACCCCTAACTCTTTCCCATCGTGGGAAGGAGAACAATCGCGCAGAGGGAGCGGCGCGTGACGGCTAGTACTCGTTCTTGACGCGGGCGCGGCCGGTGTCGTCGTAGACGTAGACGTCGGTGGGATTTTCGTCGCGCGTTTTCTTGTGCGAGCCGTCGCAAAACGGCTTGTTCTTCGAGAGTCCGCACGCGCAGATGTAGATCGGCAGCTCGGTGCCTTCGGCGACTTCGTAGGGCGCGTTCTTTTCGTGTCTGATCATTCGAGCCATGAAGAATTTCCTCGCGTTGGATTTTCAGAGCCAGCGGTGTCTGTGGGTCACTTAAGATCAGCCGAGTCGGATAGTCAATGCAGCTGCTATTGGGTGCCGGCGTTGCGTTTCAGATATTCGACGATCGACTGGCGCTCGTCAGAAGTCAGCGGGGGCAGGCCGGCAGCCTGCATCTTCACTTCCATCATCGTGACTTGCGTGTCCCACATCGAGGCCGTCATCTCGTGTGGATTGTACGGCGTGTGGCAGTTGCCACATTTGCTGGCGTAGAGCTGAGCGGCAGGACTGGTCGCGTCGGGAAGCCCAGCCGGCTTGCACGCTGAAAGCGCGATGGCGAGCAATGCGAGCGCTGAAGCCGCGCGGAGAAAGTTACCAGGCGGACGGAATGCGCGCATCGGGGAAGCGAATGGCAAGCTGGCTGCGGAGGGATCCGATGAGTGCGCGGCGGTCATTTTCGTCAAGCGTTACCTTTCGTTCGGACTCGGGGCGCAGCCAGATTGGTCCGCGCCGCATTTCCTCTGCTTCCGATTCCTGGCGCGGGAACAGATGCCAGTGGACGTGCGGCTCCGAATTGCCCAGGCATTCGTAGTTCATCTTCCACGGCTGGACGACGGCGGCGATGGCTTCTGCCGTGAGGCGCATCTCGTCTGCGAGCTGGCGCGCGGCGTCGGCGGGCATGAGGTAGAGCTCGGTCGCGTGGAGCTTCGCGAAGAGCACGCAGTAGCCGCGGTAGAACTGCTGATCGCCGAGGATGACGTAGCAGCTCGTCAGCTCCGCGACGAAGTCCGGGAATGTACCGGCCTTGATGCGATCGATCATTGCGCAGATTCCGCAGGCGGAGGTCATGCGCGATTCTCGGCGGGAACCTCGACCAGCTTGATGCTCGCGCCTTTGAGCAACTCTTTGACGGTGTTCAGCTTGTATGGGCGCGCGTAGTAGACAGTGCGGACGCCGGTGTTGATGAGCACCTTGAGGCAGTGGATGCATGGCGTGTGCGTGACGTAGATGTCGGCGTCGCGGATCGCGGCGCCGTTGCGAGCCGCTTGCGAGATCGCGTTGATCTCGGCGTGGATGGTGCGATAGCAGTTCTGCTCGATTTCGCCGTCGGGCGTGCGCGATTCATACACGAGGCATCCGACCTCGGTGCAATGCGGTAACCCTGCGGGCGAGCCGTTGTAGCCGGTGGCCAGGATGCTGCGGTCGCGGACGATCACGGCGCCGACCTTGGCGCGCAAACAGGTCGAGCGCTCGGCGACCTCGCGCGTGATCGTCATGAAGTACTGGTCCCAACTCGGGCGATTGGGTTTGCCTGCCGCTTCGGTCAAATCAGTTCCCTCACTCAGATTTTGACGTGGCCGATTTGCCGGAGCATTTCTTCGTAGTGCGGCGCGTGATGGATTATTTCCTGGCTGTGGCTCTCATCCGGCGTCGGCACCGGTGCTTCGGGTTGCACGAAGGAGAGCGGCACCGGGCTGAAGGTGACGATAAACAGCGCGACGGTGGCCCATGCGGCGAGAGCGCGCCGCGGATTCAGCGGAGTGTCGCGATCGATGGTTGAAGGATGTCCCAGGCCCAGCCCCAGCGACAGCACCGCCCACAGCATCCAGCCCCACCAGAAATTGTCGCCGAGCGCGAGCGGCACCAGCACCATCAGCACGCACGAGATGACGAACAGCACCGAAATCGTCCGGTGTTTGCGCGGGAACAGCGCGTAGATCACGTGACCGCCGTCGAGCTGTCCTACAGGCAGCAGGTTCAGCGTGGTGACGAACAGCCCGAGCCATCCCGCGAATGCGATCGGGTTGAGGTTTACGTTGACGGTCGTAGGATCGACGTGCAGCACGATGTGCGAAAGACCGAGGAACAGGAGCGAGTTGCCGAGCTCGAGGCCGCCGGCGGATTTGTCGAGCGGCGTCACGTCGGAAAGATAGAGGCCGATGATGACAGCGGGTATCGCGAGCAGAACGCCCGCCCACGGGCCGGCAGCGCCAATGTCGAACATCACGCGGCGAGTGCGGGCCGGTTCGCGCATGCGGATGAACGCGCCGAAAGTGCCGATGATGAACAGCGACGGCGGCGCCGGGATGAAGTAGGGCAGGGAGGCGTCGACCTTGTGGTAGCGCGAGGTCAGGTAGTGACCCATCTCGTGCGCGAACAGGATCATCATCAGCGGAATCGAGAACGAGAATCCCGCAGTCAGCGCGACCATCGCGTGAAACGGATGCAGGATGGAAACTTCCTCGCCATTCATATAGGCGCCGGCGGTGCTGGTGGTCAGGAAAGTGAGCAGCAGCAGCACGATGTTCAGCGGCGGGATGCGCGGGCGGTCGAGCGCGCGGTCGGCCGGCTCAGGCGGCGCAGAGTAGCGCGGAATGTCGGTAAGGACAGTTGGCGTGTCCTTGTGCATGACTATTTCATCCATGATTAGATGCGGTCCGCGACCGCGACGACAGATACCGGGGATCCAGGTCCGGCGGCGAATTTCGCGGCGGCGTTACCGTTGCGAATCGCGATTTCGAGCAGGTTGAAACTTCCGAATGTTGCGAGAGAAGCACCTTCGGGCGCGTCACCGTAAGTGTCAAGTATGCCCATCGCCGCGCCACCTTTGATCCTAACTGAAAGGGATTTGTGGCGAAAGCGAGTTCCGAACTGCTCGGCGGTCCGGCGATCGATGTTGCTCACCAGGTTGCCGAAGCCATCGACGTAGACAACTTCACCACGCAGCTCGCGCGCTGACTCCGTCGGACGCGGCAGCTCGAGCGCTACTATTGAAGTTTCCGGCGGAGTCTCTGGCGAGGTCGAGCGCAGCGCGGGGCCGAGCGCAGAAATCGGCGTGCCGCGCCAGAGATACGCTGCGGCCGGCGCGAAGATATCACGGCCGTGGAAGGTCGCACTCACGTTGGTTAGACGATAGCGGGGCGACGTTAGTTTCACGACGCGCTTGATGCCGGCTTCCTTTGCGGCGAGCCAGAGCAGACCGTTGTCGGGTCCGACGAAGCGCGCGCCGGCGCGAGTCTCGATGGCAATCGGCGCGCGCGCGGTGCCGACGCCGGGATCGACGACTGCGAGGAAGACGGTGCGCGGCGGGAAGTAGCGCCAGGATTCGCGCAAGGCGATCGCGCCGGCGACAATGCATTGCGCAACGACACCGTGAGTGATGTCGATCACGTTGGCTCTGGGAGCAATCGACGCGATCACGCCCTTCATCGCACCGACATAGTGATCGCGATAGCCAAAGTCGGTTATAATCGCGACCGGAAAGGGGTTTCTCACAAGCGTCGGCATCGCAGACAGTTAATCGCGAAATAGCGGCTGCGCGCAATTTCCCGGAAGCGATCCATCACGCGTTCAATCGATCAATGAACTCTCAGTCGGTTTACTGGAGGGCACAATCGTCGGCTCTGCTGCTGATAGCCGTCGCGGTGGGCACGCTGCTCCGGTTTTTCCGGCTGGGCTCGCGCGAGTTGTCGATCGATGAGTCGCTCTCATGGGCCGAGTCGTCGCGCCGGAACGTGGATCGCATTCTCCACGTACAGCATCGACTCGATTCGGGTAAGTTCCCGATTTACGAGATCGCGCAACATGGATGGATGTCGCTGTTCGGTGACAGCGAGGCGGCGATGCGCGCGTTGCCGGCGCTGATCGGATCGCTGTCGATCGTGCTGGTGTTCATCCTGGGCGTCGAATTGATGTTGGCGGTGAGTGAAACACCTGAAGCCTCAACTGTGCGGCCTGGCGCGCTCTCAGGTCGATCCGCAGAACCCTCACCTGACCTCTCCCGTAAAAATAACGGGCGAGGCAGCAGACACCAGAGCATATACATCGTAGCGGGGCTGTGCGCGCTGCTGTTTGCGGTTGGGCTGCCGTCGGTTGAAATCGCGCGGCAGGCGAGAATGTATTCGATGATGCAGGGCTGGGTGCTCGCGCAGGTGATTTTCCTGCTCCGTGCGCGGCGACTGGGAGGGTTGGCGAACTACGCCGGTCTCACAATTTTTTCGGCGATTGCGGTGGCGACCAATTTTACCGCGGGACTGGTTATCGCGGCCGAAGCGGCGTGGCTCATCTATCTGTATTTTGCCGATGCGCGCAGCGACGCCGCAGCGCGAAGCGCGGCGCCGTGGCTGATGGCGGGAGCGCTGATTGCCGCGATGCTGTTGCTGCTGCCTTTCTATGCCGGACTGCGATACGGCGTCGAGGGAGTGCAACGGGGAGATTACGACTGGATCCAGCCGCCGAGCGCATTGGAGCCGTTCGAGACTTTCGAGAACGGACTTGGCACTTGGCCGTTCGCGCTGTTCGCGCTGCTCGCGATTGTCGGCGGCGTTCGGCTCTGGCGCGCGCATCGCGATGAAGCGGTGTTGTTGATCTTGCTGGTAGCGGCACCGCCGATCGTTCTGCTCGCAGGGTCGTACCTGGTTACTCCGATGCTGGTGACGCGCTACCTGATTTTCTCGTTCGTCGCGCTGTACATACTGGCGTCCATCGGGATTGAGTCTTTGCCTTCGCGCAATTACCAGGTGGCCGCGATTGTCGCGCTGGTCGTTTTTTCCGTACTTCGGGTGTCGCCGGAGTTGAAACCGGGAGACCATCGCTGGCGCGACGCGTGCGAGATAGCGCTGACTCGAGTGGGTTCGGACCGGCGTATCGGCGTATGCCGCGGATTCTACCTGGTCAGCTACTACATTCCGGCGGCGCAGCGCGACAGCGTGCAGATAGTTCGAATCCCGCTCAACGGAATCGAAAACAATGGGCCTCCAGTGGTGATCGTCTCGCCGAACGCGGCGCCCGATCAGGTTGCCCAGATTCGCCGGGAGTACCCGGTGGTCGTTTCGCAGGTAAAGAATGTAACGGTGGTATCGCGGCCGGAGGCCGGCGTCACAACTCGCCTGGGCGGCTAGTCGCGCGGTGCGGAATCAGCAATTCGCCACACACAGGTTTTATCACGACTAAGCGGCGACAAACCGGTTCGATCGAGCCGTCGCGATTTTTTTAACCCGCGTCCTTCAGAGATAGCTTTTCACCAGCTCCTCGGATGTCGTCCAGAGGCGCTCGGCGAGTGCGGCATTGCGTGCGTGAGCGGAGGGAGTTTTTGGATTGCAATCCGAGAAGTAGCAGCCGCTAACTCTCGCTAGCGCCGGATCAGTGGCCACCACGCACGTCGTCGCGGCGCCTTGCGGAATGCTCTTGGTCTGGCCGATCGTCACCACACTCAACACACTCATTAGAATCGACGACACGTGACGAGTGAGATTGGTCTTTATGACACCGGGATGAACCGCGTTGGCGGTCACCGCGGTGCCCTTGAGACGCTCAGTCAGACCGACCGCCATTAGTATGTTGGCCAGTTTCGATTGCCCATACGCTTTCAGCGCTCCGTACCCTTTCTGGCCGGAAAGGTTGTCGAACTGGATGCCTTCCTTGGGCGCGAACCGATGACCCTCCGACGACAGCAGCACGATCCGCCCCTGCGGCGCCACCTTCACGCGATTGAGCAAGCGATTGACCAGCAGGAAATGGCCGACATGGTTGGTGAAGAACTGCTTCTCGATGTCGCGCACCTGCTCCAGCTTCGGCAGCATCATTACCCCGGCGTTGCAAATGAGCATGTCCAACGAGGGCGCAGAGGCGACGACCTCATCGGCGCATCTGGCGACCGAATCGAGGTCGGTAAGTTCGCACGCGACGGGGCGGACTGTACCCTTGACCTTGGCGCAAGCGTCCCTTGCGGTGTCGAGGCTGCGCGCCGAGCCGATGACCTCGGCGCCGCGCATGGCAAGCACGCGCATCGTCTCGAATCCGATTCCGGAATTGCAGCCGGTCACCAGCGCGGTCTTGCCCGTGAGATCGAGGCCGGTTGTGACCTCCTCCGCCGTCGACCTACGGTTGAAGTGATTCTTCGATGGCTGCTGCGAGGTCATAGCCGCTCTCCTTGCGCGCAACAAAACCGAACAATTAGCTAAGTCAACACCGTGTTCCTATCGGCGCGCCGTGCGCCTGTCAACGCTCGTTGACTCAAGCCGGCGGCGGCGGGAGGGTGGACCATCGTTCGGCTGCTACAGCATCGCCAGATGGCCGCGCATCATCGTGGGTGGACATTTCTCTTCGGGATTTTGAGCTGAGAAAACGCTGCGCACGCAGGGTTTTCGTGACACGGAGCGCGATTTTCTCTGCCTCAGAGACCAGGGTACGGATGGTGCAGTCCGATGCGAAGTGCTCTCTGCGTCAAATTCCCTGATCATCAGGGAAAATACAGGGAATTTGCGCGATTTCGAGGCCCCGAGGCGGAAATGGCAGCTCAGAAAGCCGCGCGGCGCAGCGCGACAGCGTGCAGATAGTTCGAATCCCGCTCAACGGAATCGAGACCAATGGGCCTCCAGTGGTGATCGTCTCGCCGAACGCGCCGCCCGAGCAGGTTGCCGAGATTCGCCGGGAGTATCCGGTGGTCGTTTCGCAGGTCAGGAATGTAACGGTGGTGTCGCGGCCGGAGGCGGGCGTCACTACTCGCCTGGGCGGCTAGTCGCGCGGTGCGACAGAGACATAGCGGTTGCCACGTTCGTAGAAGCGCCATCGTTTTGAGGCCCAGGCTCCGGCGTAGTCCACATTGATCCTGGTCGAGCGGCCGATTCGCCCGGTCGGGACGTCGGAATGTTCCAGGTAGAGTTGTCCGCCGCATAAATCGCGCCCGTAGTCGGCGCCCGTAATAGCCAGTGCATTAGTCAGTTTGCCGGGGCCATTAGTCAGTTCGCGCGAGTGCGCAGGTTTGCGGCGTCGTTGCGCCATCAACTCGATGCCGCGCAGCGGCTCGATTGCTCTAATCAGCACCGCATGCGGCGCGCCGTCGGCAGTAGTCACAAGGTTAAGCGCCCAACTGATTCCATAAAGCAGGTACACGTAGGCGTGACCCGGCGGCCCGTACATCACTTCGGTCCGCTTGGTCCGGCCGCGCGAGCTGTGTGCGGCAAGATCGAGCGGTCCGCGATAGGCCTCGACCTCGACGATGCGGCCGGCCGCGACTCCGTCGGCGGTCCGATGGACGAGGACCTTGCCGATGCATTCGCGCGCGACCAGCAGAACCGGACGCGCGTAGAAATCGCGCGTGAGCTTGCGCGACTCACGCATCGTGCATTTCGATTTGGAGAGCTTTTACGTGGAGCGGTTGCGTCGGATCAGTAGAACCACTTGCCGTTGTCCCAGCGAAAAATTTCGGTGGTGTGAAGATCGCTGATGGGCTTGGGCGGTGCGTGGCGGGCTTCTTCCTCGGACTTTCCGGCCAGGTAGTAGACGAATTCCTCGTAGGTAATCTTTCCGATCGAGTAGCCGTCCTTGGATTGGTGCGACTCGCACCCGGAGATCTTGCCGTAGCCGGTGTAGGTGGTGGTTTCATATCCGTCCTTGGGGACGAACTTCAGGTTGGAGAGGTTGTTTACCTCGCGGTCGTGCAAATCCTGTCCCCAATGTTCGCAGAATTGAGGGAACAGCGCGGACGCTTTCCTGAACTCGATGTCGCGCTTGATTCGGTCCGGCGTAATTTGCGCGACGAGCGCTTTGACCTTTTGTCGCAGCGTTTTCTTCGGCGCCGGAGAAGCGGCAGCATCCGGAGCCGCCGGTTCCGATTGCGCATAGCCCGGCGACGCCGCGACCATCGCCGTTAAGACAAGCGCAGCAACCGCGGCGCCGATTCGCAAATTTGGTACAGACATCATTCCTGGAGACACCATTCGTACAGACATCATAGGAGAGGTTTCATAGCAAAAATGCGCGCCGTCGTCAGCATCCGGCGTCAGCGCCGACAAGAAAAACCGGCCGCAGCCCCGGATGGGACTGCGGCCGGTAACAGACGTTTCAGTCTCGGCCCTACTTACTGTTCGGGCACCAACTCGACGCGGCGATTCTCAGCTCGGCCCTCGGCCGTCTTGTTGGTCGCGACGAAGTTGGTCTTGCCGTACCCGGTCACCCTCAGCTCGGTGGCATGGATTCCACCATTCAGCAGGTAATTGGCGACGGCGTTGGCACGGCGCTCGGACAGATGCTGGTTGTATTCCATACCGCCGATAATGTCGCAGTAACCGTTGACGTCGACGACGACCGTCGGATTCTGCTTCAGGATCGTGATGGCCTCATCCAACACGGCGGCATCACCCGGACGGATATTCGACTTGTTGAAGTCGAAATGCACACCGCGCAGTACCAGCTTCTGAGGCGGCGGCGGCGGTGGCGGTGGTGGCGGAGGAGGCGGTGGTGGAGGTGGCGGCGGCGGAGGCGGCGCGGCCGGGGCCAGCAGATAACCGATTATACCACCGAGTATGGCGCCTCCCGCGACTCCCGACGCACATCCGATTGCGTAAGCCTTGGGGCTACCGCTCTCGAGCGCTGCAACGCCGCATCCGATTCCTCCACCGGCGATTGCGCCACCAGCGGCTCCGTACTCGGTGTACGTAACCTGCTGAGGGCTCCACGTCGAGCACGACGAAGCCGTCAACAAAGCAAGGGTCGCAACTACGCCCGCCCAATTTTTCCACTTTAGCACTAGCACCCCTCCCTGGGTTCAGATCGTTCCAGAAGAAAACACTGCGAGAGTCTGCCATTTTTTTGAAGGTAGGTCCATTGGGCCCGCTAACCCTTTGTAAAGCGCGAAATCGGTAATAGTTCGTTTACACAAAAACGGGCCGCAGCCCCCTCGAGGGGACTGCGGCCGGCAACAGACGTTTCAGGTTTCAAACGTGCCCGACCTATTGGTTAGGCACCAGTTCAACGCGGCGATTCTCAGCGCGACCCTCGGCCGTTTTGTTGGTGGCGATGAAGTCGGTCTTGCCGTAGCCGTGCGGAATCAGCTGGCTCGACGGGATTCCCGCCTTCACCAGGTAATCCACGACGGAGTTCGCGCGCCGATCGGACAGCTTGAGGTTGTACTCTTCGCCACCGATCGCGTCGCAGTAGCCGTTGACGTTGATCGTCACGTTGGGATTGGTCTTCAGAGTCGCCGCGGCCTCGTCCAGAACGGCGGCATCACCCGGCCGGATGTTCGACTTGTTGAAGTTGAAATGCACTCCGCGCAGCACCAGCTTCTGCTGGACCGGCGGCGGAGGCGGTGGCGGCGGAGGAGGCGGCGGTGGCGGTGGAGGAGGTGCAGGCGGTGCGGGCTTCGGCGCGAGCAGGTAGCCGTTCACAGCGCCGATCAGCGCGCCCATCACGACGCCGGTGGGGCATCCGATCTCGTAACTCTCAGCAGAACCGCTGGCGCCGGCCGCGACTCCGCAGCCGATTCCCCCGCCGACCAATGCGCCGGCGGCCGCCCCGCCCATCGTGTAGGTCCTTTGCTCAGGCGTCCACGACGCGCAGGACGAGACAGTCAGGAGAGCGACGGTCGCTCCCGCGCCAATCCAATTTTTCCACCTAATCACCAAGCAACCCTCCTTGGGCTCGAAGTTATTCAAGAGTCAAGTTTGAACAATTTTGCCTGTTTTTGAGATTTGGGTCTATTAGCGGGATAACTGGGTTTCAGTCCCCACCAGCACGCAATAATTCCGTAACAAAATCTTCCCGAAACAAAGGGCGGCCGCAGCCCCGAAGGACTGCGGCCGCTTTACTAACGTTTCAATCCCGGACCGGCTTACTGATTCGGCACCAGTTCGACACGACGATTCTGAGCGCGGCCCTCGGCCGTGTCGTTGGTCGCGACGAAGTTAGTCTTGCCGTAGCCGTGCGGAATCAACTGGGCTGACGGGATACCCGCCTTCACCAGGTAATCCACGACGGCGTCTGCACGCCGATCAGACAGCTTGAGGTTGTACTCTTCGCCGCCGATCGCGTCGCAGTAACCGTTGACGTTGATCGTCACGTTCGGATTCGCCTTCAAAGTCGTCGCGGCCTCATCCAGAACGGCTGCGTCACCCGGCCTGATCTTCGCCTTGTTGAAGTCGAAATGAACTCCACGCAGTACCAGCTTCTGCTGGACCGGCGGCGGCGGTGGCGGCGGTGGAGGAGGCGGTGGTGGCGGTGGAGGAGGCGGCGGTGGCGGCTGGATTACTTCGTCGCAGATGTAGTGACCAGCCAGAGCGCCGATGACCGCGCCTCCTACTGCGCCACCTGCACCAGCCCAGGCTCGTGAATCATTACTGCTGTTGCTGTGCCTACCCTGGGTATTGTCGACGATGACGATACCTACAGCAGCGCCCGCGCCGGCGCCGAGAAGTCCTCCGACAAGCGCACAGGTTCCCCAATGGCGCGGCTGCTCCATGTATGCGCAACCGCTAAGGTTGACGGCGATCAGCGCCGCGCCAACGACGGCGGCGACCACATTCAAAAACCTTGATTTCAATCTCATGAACTCCTCCTCACCCGAGTGCGTGCGTCTATGCGCGAAGCGAACCGCTCGCTTGCCCCCAAGCCAAGATCCTGTACAAAGGCGAAACTATCCCACCCAATTGACGGGGAAATATAGTTATATTTGTAACAGGAATGCAACACGTCCGGGGTGAAAGGACGAGATTTTTCCGCACCGGGCCGGTCCGAAATTCCTTCGGACCAGCCCGGGGATCTGTGGATAACTCGTGGTAAAGGTGCCGAGCCTGCCGGTCAGGCTCGGCTTAGAGTCGAATCAATGGTGGTTCGGCTGGGCGGGATTGTGATGGTGCATCTCTTCTGCGTGCACCACGTCCTCATGATGTTCTTCCGCTGCGATCGGATGCTCGTACGGGTGCTTGTACCACTCGGGGTGATGCTTATTGACCCAGTCGGGATGATGCTCAGACCACCAGCCGCTGTCATGCCATACGTGATGCTCGTCGTAGTCGCCGGGGCCTACGCCAGCTACGCCTGCGGGTGCGCCTCCCCAGCCGGGATGAGTCGAAGTCCACTCGGGATGGTTCTGGTTTATCCAGCCGGGGTTGTTCTCATGCCACCAGTCGGCATCGTGCCAATGATTGTCGGGGCCGTAAGCGCCGTAGCGGCCGCTGTTGGGGATTTTGCCCCAGACCTGGGGATGATTCTGCATGAACTCCTGCAGTCCCGGATGCTCATGCCGCCATTTCCTGTCATAAATCAGGTTGGGATCCCGCGCCAACTCGGCCTTCACGTCCTGGTGGCCGTCGAGCCATTTATCCAGGCGCGCTTCGCCGTATTGGGCCGCCGCGATTGACGGTATCGCCATTGCGAATACCAGTATCGCGACAGTCTTCACAAACCATGAAGGTTTCATCTCGAGTTCTCCTTTTGTGCGGCTCTCGGTTATGGCCTCAACGTGAGGCAGCAACCGACATGCCATCGTTTGCCAACACGGTATCCTAGCAAATCTGGGGATTGTGCAATACTTTTCCCCCGCGACCAATTCCCGCTATCCCAGAAGGTATACGACGCAGCCAGATTTCGGTTGCCGCCGGCGATCGACCAGCCAGGCGAAAGACTCAGTACGAATCGGCGTCGACCAGGGCCTTGATGACCGGCAATGGAATCATTGGCCTCGGCGGCCAACCCGTCCCCCTGATGAACGGAGGACCATAGAGCAGTTTCCTCGCGGCCGCCCGCGGACAGAATCATCTCGCTCCCGAGTGCGCCATGAATGAGATACTTGCCGACTCGCCTGGTCAGACCGCGCGCCGAAGTTGCCCAACGCCTTGCGGTGGATAATTTGACGATCCTGCCGGCCGCCGCGGCAAGCATGCGTTCGTGCATCGCAAGATTCGATTCGAGCTTTCCGATGTCATGCATGATCGCCACGCTCAACCAGCGCAAGTCGCCGGCATACTGAGTGGCGGCAAGCCGGCGACGCACTGCTTGTGCGACCCGGACGCTGTGGCTTTGATCATGTGGAGACAGCTTCAACCACAAATCAAATTCCTCACGCGTGAGGAGCGATCGCACCCACGCCTGTTCGGCTGCGTCCAGGGGAGCGCGATGAAAGGTGCCAATCAAACGCTTCGCAAGTACTCTGAGGGATGCTCGCTGTAGTGATGCACCTTCCTCGCGATTGGTAGTCGTTGGTCTGTCAGCGGGTTGCGTGGACGGCTCGAGCGCCCGCTCGAGACCAACCTCATAGCGCGATTGCAGGTGCGCAGCGACGTAGTCCTTGGCCAATCGCAACTGGTCGTGGAGATGGCTGTAAAAGAACAGACCAGCCCGTCCGATCGTGCTGAGATTCGATATTCGCGCAAGTTCTTCTGTGATGATTCGAATCTCATTCGAGTAGTCCAAAGAATAAACGGGGTACGCGTTGGCGAGGAAATGATGCTTCCACTCGACGACCTCAGCGCGATCCACCAACTTGAGCGCTACCAGTTCGGTTATTACGCGCTCAGCCAGATCTTCATTCGGCATCCGTTGAATCGGGTCATCGGGAAAGCAGGGTACTTCCACTACGACCGATGTCTCGCCGGGCGGTGCGAGCGCGGCCGAGCGATTCTTCGGCTCGTAGAGGCGGGATATGCAAAATTGCGGATCGGGAATGTAGATCGATGCATTCGCCGAGAGCTGAGGGCGCTTGAGCCTCAGGAAGAAAAGCCTTATCTGGCGAAAGCGCAGGCGAGCGGCGGCTTGCCGCGCCTCAGCGGATATCTGCTCACCGAGAAACTTGACCAGCACGGTGAGCGGCAGCGTTGATACGACCCGGCCGCGCGGCTCGACCACATGCCCACCTGCGAAAAGGATTCGCGCGATCTTTCCTCGCTCGCATTGAATCCGCACGATCTCATGCGCGAGGCGAATCGAATCGGGCGGCAGTGTGCTCTCGAGATTCTGCACGATCCGCCCGTAACCCCGGCGCGGATAAAGAAAGGCGCCATCGATATGCGAGGTCTTCTTGCCAGGGAGAATCAGTTCGAAGAACAACGAGCGCAACGTCATCCCCTTCAAGCGGCGGGTGGCAATATTGGGCGACAAGCGTGCTGCCGGCAGTCCCCACAGCTTCTCCGAGTAATTCAGTGCGATCCTGCGTGCCAGGGTTTCGCCGAACTGGCTGATCGCAAAGTCCTCGAAGCTGGCGCACTCGCGCGGTCGCAGGTAAGCGCGCAAAAGTTCGACGCCGATACGCCACACTTCAATCGGACCGCAAGCAAGGATTGCGTTCAGGGGTGTCGGTGGAAAATCAACGAATCGCCCGCGGTCCCAGATCATGCTGGGTGCATCGACCGCCAGCATTTCATCGCCCATTAACTCCAGAACGTCGCGCGTGATGTCGCCATCCTGATCGTGGAAACGATGCGCACCACAATCGTAGAGGTGTTCGCCGTGGCGAAGTGTGCGGCACATCCCGCCGAGTTCTGCGGATTTTTCGAACAGGGTGAACGGAACTCCCGCTCGTTGCGCGTAGAACGCAACCCCCACGCCGGCGGGTCCTCCCCCGAGAATCGTCAGATCAGTCATCGCAACCTGGTCATGTACGCTCGTCAAGATGCTGCGAAACTTCGAATCTAATAGGCGAACACCAGTCCTAGTGCAACGAAGCTCATCCTGATCGCGCGCGTTCAAATTCACCGCGGCGATCTCGGGCTTCGTCGGTGACCAGCCAATAGATCGAGATGTAGGCCGCGAGCAACGGAAAAGAAGCGCTTCCGAGGACCTCGCGGAGGCCCACGATGTGCGAGAAAAGCAATCCGAGATAGCGTTCTTGTTGGCGTGGAGAGAAAATCGCCACGTACGAAACGGCCGCCATCGCGATTGCGCGGAGACTGGCCCGTTCGTGCGCAGCAGCGGCCGCAAGTGCGGCGAAAGGTATCAACAGCATCACCAGGTAGTATTCCTTGGAGCTCGGGAAAAGCATCACGGAGGTTATTAGCCAAAGTGAAAACGCCGGCCAGTCATGGTCTTCAACGACTGACTTCCTTAGGGTTGCCAGCGTGCTGATAGTCAGCACCAGCACGATCGAAATCACCACGGCGGTTATCCGTAGCACCTCGACCGCTGGTCCCGAGTACCCGCTATGCCAAAACATCCGCGACACCAGCGTCACTGACGATACATTGCGTCTGATGTCCCAGAACTGACTCGAGGTGACCAGCGCTGAAGGAAAAAAGCTGAGACTGTTCGCGGCGCCGATGAAGACGACCGTGATGGCGCCCAACAACAGTGAACCGGCCGCGGCGAAGAATATCACCCGCCAACGACGGCGAATCAGCAGATAGCCACCGATCACAAACGGAAACAGCCGGGTCAGTCCCGCCAACGCGAGCAGCAGGCCGGCACTCCCATCGTACCCGTCCTCCATGCAGCGCATCATAAGGACCAGTGTCAGCAGGGTGAAAAGCTTGTTTTGGGAGCAGACGAAATGTCTGCTGACGGGCGGGTACAGAATCGTGAGCGCAACCAGCATCAAGGCGGTCCTATTGTTCAAACCCGAACGCGGACCCAGCAACAAGCCGAGGCTCGCGGCCAACGCCAGCGCGTTGAGCGCGGTCCACACCCAGAATCCAGCGCGAAGAGAAAAGTAGGTGAACGGCTCGAACAGCATGAGCTGCGTCGGCGGTTCCGTTGCGTGAGGTATCCGGCTTTCGGTACCGAGCCGGCGTTCGATTGCAGGAAGGTCAGCCGTGTAGGGGTCGAGGCCCGCGCGCAGTGCGAGATCGGAGCTGTAGAACGAGCAGAAGTCGCAAGGGAAGTTTTCGTATTGCAGGCTCTTCGCGAGACTCGTGATGTGGATTATGGCGAGAGTCCAGAGCGTCACAAGGATCACGATACTCGCGGCGTTCCAGCCGCGGTCGCGCTGGATTTGCGCCCGAGTGAGTGCTCCGCTCCCCGCGCTGCCGCTTCACTATCCACGTCGGTGTACGACCCTCAAAGAAAGTTGTCGAGCGTACTATCTGCGAATAGGGCTGTCAGGTCGAGGGAGATAGGAAGAAACGTTTGAGAAACGCGAGCGTCTTGATCCGATTGAACGATAGTTCTATAAGTATTGAACAATGAAGAAATCAACAGTGATTGGGGCGCTCGGTGCACTGGCGCAGGAGACTCGGCTCGATATCTTCCGCCTGCTGGTTCAGAAGGGGCCTGAGGGTATGCCCGCCGGCGAGATCGGCGCGCGGCTCGGGCAGCCCTCGCCCACGATGTCGTTTCACCTGAACCAGCTCAGGTTCGCCGGCCTGGTTACCTCACGGCGCGCGAGCCGCTCGATCATCTACAGCGCCAACTTCAAGGCGATGAACGACCTGCTCGCCTACCTGACCGAGAACTGCTGCGGCGGGCGGCCCGAACTATGCGCACCCGCGGCCGCGCCCGCCTGCGGCGCAGAATGCGCGCCTGGTCAGACAACTGTCGCGTCAAAGAAAAGTCGGAGGGCATCGCATGAAACGCTTTCACGCTCACGTCAGGGTCGACGACCTGGAGTCGTCGGTGCGCTTTTATTCGACGCTGTTCGGAACCGAGCCGGCGGTGCTCAAAGCCGACTATGCGAAGTGGATGCTCGACGATCCGCCGGTCAATTTTGCGATCACCGCGGGATCGACTGCGCCCGGTCTCGATCATCTTGGGCTGCAGGTCGAATCGGATGAAGACCTCGCGCTAATCGCGAGACGGCTCGACGCCGCGGGTCAGTCTGTCCTGAAGCAGGAAAACGCGGCGTGCTGCTACGCGCGCGGCAACAAAGGCTGGGTGTCTGATCCGAGCGGCATATCGTGGGAAACGTTTCATACGTTTGGCGAGAACACCGTGTACGGCAACGACCTCGCGCCGAGTCCCGTCACATCGAAATCGCCTGAAGCCAGTTCGTGCTGCGCGCCGGCGCCGTCCTCAATCAGTGCCTGCTGCGGCGCAGCGAAAGCGTCGTAACACGCGGCAACCTCGACGGACGATCTTGCCATGGCCGATCGCGAATACAATGTCCTGTTTCTATGCACTGGAAATTCCGCGCGCAGCGTGATGGCGGAGTGCGCCATCAATCGGTGGGGCAAGGGGAAGTTCAAAGGCTTCAGCGCGGGGAGTCATCCCAAGGGCGCGATCCATCCACTGACGCTCGAACTGTTGAAACAGCTCAACTACGAAACCAACTGCCTACGCTCGAAAAGCTGGGACGAATTCGCCGCGCCCGATAGCGTCCCGCTCGACTTCGTTTTCACCGTCTGCGATCAGGCCGCCGCCGAGCAGTGCCCGATGTGGCCGGGCCAGCCAATCACCGCGCACTGGGGAGCCGCCGATCCGGCGGCCTTCGTCGGCACCGACGATGAGAAGCGTCGCTTCTTTTTCCGTGTCTATCGCGAGTTGGAAAATCGCATCAAGATTTTCTCGAGCTTGAGAATCGAGGCGCTCGACAGTTTCGCTCTCCAGCAGCGGGTCAAGGAAATCGGCAAGGTCAAACTTCCGGAAGGCAGCGAGCGGTAGACGATGAGCGCAACGTTGTCGATAGCGCAGACGCCGCTTTTGCGCCGGCTGTCGTTCCTCGACCGCTACCTCACGCTGTGGATTTTTCTCGCGATGGCGGCTGGAGTTGCGCTCGGTGCGATCTTCCCCGGTGTGAAGGCGGCCTTCGACCGCATGAGCGTCGGCACAACGTCGGTGCCAATCGCCATCGGTCTCATCCTCATGATGTACCCGCCGCTGGCGAAGGTGAACTACGACGAGTTGGGCGACGTTTTTCGCAACGTGAAGATTCTCGCGCTGTCGCTGGTGCAGAACTGGATCATTGGCCCGATCCTGATGTTCGCGCTGGCGGTAATCTTTCTGCGCGATCGGCCCGAGTACATGGTCGGGCTAATCATGATCGGACTCGCGCGATGCATCGCGATGGTGATCGTGTGGAACGATCTGGCCAACGGCGACGCCGACTACTGCGCGGGACTGGTCGCATTCAATTCGATTTTCCAGGTGTTGTTCTTTTCGATTTACGCATATGTGTTCATTACGGTGCTGCCGCGATGGCTCGGTCTCGGCGGCGCGATCGTGCACATCACGATCGGGCAGATAGCCGAGAGCGTCGGCATCTACCTGGGGTTCCCGTTCGTCGCCGGCCTCGTGACATGGAAGGTTCTGACGACGTTGAAGGGCAAGACCTGGTATCGCGAGCGCTTCATTCCGAGGATCAGTCCGCTGACGCTAACCTTCCTGCTGTTCACAATCGTCGTGATGTTCTCGATCAAAGGCGCCGCGATAGTGCGGATGCCGCTCGACGTGGTGCGTATCGCGATACCGCTGTTGCTTTATTTCGGCATCATGTTCGCCGTGTCTTTCGTGCTCAGCCGCAGGGTCGGCGCGACTTACCCGCAATGCGCGACGCTGTCGTTCACGGCGGCGTCGAACAACTTCGAGCTGGCGATCGCGGTCGCAGTGGCGACCTTCGGCATCGACAGCGGCGCGGCATTCGCCGCAGTGATCGGCCCGCTGATCGAGGTCCCGGTAATGATCGGATTGGTGGACGTCGCGCGCTGGGCGCAGCGCAATTATTTTCCGTCCTCTGCGCGCACCTCCTGATCGGACGCTGTCAGGAGAGAATTACGCAGTCGGCTGAAAGCCTGCTAAAGTAGTTCACTCATCATGCTTTCACTTGCGCGCGGCAAAGAGGGAACCTTCAAGCTGGTCTCCGGCTACAAGCCCGAGGGCGACCAGCCGGCGGCGATCGAATCGATCGTCACCAATCTCAACGACAAGGTGCCGCACCAGGTGCTGCTCGGCGTCACCGGCTCGGGCAAGACGTTCACGATGGCCAACGTGATCGCGCGGGTGAACCGGCCGACGCTCGTGATGGCGCCGAACAAGACGCTCGCCGCGCAGCTGTATAACGAGTTCAAGAGCCTTTTCCCGGAAAACGCGGTCCGCTACTTCGTCTCGTATTACGACTACTACCAGCCCGAAGCCTACGTGCCGTCGACCGACACGTTCATCGAGAAAGACGCGAGCATCAACGACGAGATCGACAAGCTGCGGCATTCTGCGACCAAGGCGCTGCTCGAGCGCAACGACGTGCTGATAGTGGCGTCGGTCTCGTGCATCTACGGCCTCGGCGAGCCGGAGATGTACTTCGAGATGCTGGTGTTTCTCGAGCACGGCGCGACGCTCGATCGCGACAAGATGCTGCGCAAGCTGGTCGACATCGCGTATCAGCGCAACGACTACGATTTCCATCGCGGGACGTTCCGCGTCCGCGGCGACACGGTCGAGATTTTCCCCGCGTACGAAGAGCAGCGCGCCGTGCGGGTGGAATTCTTCGGCGACCAGGTCGAAGCGATTTACGAAATCGACGCGCTGCGCGGCAAAGTGATCCGCAAGCTGCAGAGCGTCGCGATTTATCCCGCATCGCATTACGTGACGACCTCGGACCGGATGGAAACGGCGGTGCGAAATATCCGCACCGAGTTGAAGGAGCGCCTCGAGTTCTTCCGCACCGAGAATCGATTGCTCGAAGCCCAGCGCCTCGAGCAGCGCACGATGTACGACCTCGAGCTGCTGGCCGAGATGGGCTTCTGCCCGGGAATCGAAAATTATTCGCGTCACCTCACCGGCCGCCTGCCCGGGCAGGCGCCGCCGACGCTGCTCGACTACTTCCCGAACAACTCGCTGTTTTTTATCGACGAGAGTCACGTGACGGTGCCGCAAATCGGCGGCATGTATCGCGGCGACCGCTCGCGCAAGCAGGTGCTGGTCGATTTCGGCTTCCGGCTGCCGTCCGCGCTCGACAATCGCCCGCTCAATTTCGAGGAATGGGAATCGCACATCGTGCAGGCGGTCTACGTGTCGGCGACGCCCGGCGACTACGAGCAGCAAAAATCAGGCGGCCTCGTCGTCGAGCAGCTGATTCGCCCGACCGGACTTATCGATCCGCAAATCGAAGTGCGCAAAGCGGGCACGCAAGTCGATGACCTGCTCGAGGAAATTCACAAACGCGTGGCGGTCAACGAGCGCGTGCTGGTCACCTGCCTCACCAAAAAAATGGCCGAGGATTTGACCGACTACTACCACGACCTCGGCATCCGCGTGCGCTACCTGCATTCGGACATCGAGACGATCGAGCGGGTCGAGATAATCCGCAGCCTGCGCAAGGGCGACTTCGACGTGCTGGTCGGAATCAACCTGCTGCGCGAAGGTCTCGACCTGCCCGAGGTGTCGCTGGTCGCGATTCTCGACGCCGACAAGGAAGGCTACCTGCGCTCGGCGCGCTCGTTGATTCAGACGACCGGCCGCGCCGCCCGCCATATCAACGGCCGCGTCATCATGTACGCCGACGTGATCACCAAATCGATGGAGCAGGCGATTGGCGAGACCAACCGCCGGCGCACCAAGCAGGTCGCATACAACGAGCAGCACGGCATCACGCCGATGTCGATCACCAAGGCGATCGACGCGTCGCTGGTCGAGATGTACTCGCCCGAATGGGCGGTGGTCCCGGAAATCGGCGACGACAAACGCAAGGAAGAAGAATTCATCCCCGCGCACGAGCTGCCGGATCGAATCACGGCGCTGCGCCAGGAGATGATGGAGGCGGCGGAAAAACTCGACTACGAACGCGCCGCCGACCTGCGCGACCAAATCAAAAAGCTCGAGCGCCACGCCTTCGGGATGGATCAGCCGCGCCATCCCGTGCAGCCATCGCAACCGCCAGGCTCCGCCCATCAACGCCCGAGCATCGAAAAAGGCATCCCGGCAAAAACCCGAGGCCGCCGCGGCGCCGGCGCCGCCACGGGAGCCGCCGCAGGCGCGTCGCGTCCAGTGAAGCAGGGCAGGCTGAAGCTGATCCCCGACAATCCGAAGTAGCGCGGAACAATTTGAAAGCGGGGCTCCTCGCCCCGCACCCGCGGCAGGGGTGACCCCTGCACCCAGTGATAAGAAAGGATGCGGACTTCGTCCCTGTTAGGAAGTTTGGCGCGCGGACGCGCAGATGTCATCGCGCTCGCGCGATGACATCTTCACTATCCCCTGAAAAGTTCTAACAGGGGCGAAGCCCCGCATCTTCTCTCTTCCGAATACTGGGTGCAGGGGTCACCCCTGCCGCGGGTGCGGGGCGCGCAGCCCCGCTCCTATTTCCCGCGTTCGCGCAATTGCCGCGCGGCGCCGGCGAAGAAGTTGCGCGCGATAAATGACCGTTCGGCGGCGGCCATCGCTTCGAGGATTTCGGCGTTCAATATGATCGCGTCGATATCCGTCGGATTCGCGTTGAGCGCGATTTCGGCGAGTGCCAGCGCGCGTTTCAGTTGGGTTGCGTTCTTGAGCTCGCGCGCCCGCTCGAGGATCTTGTTGCGGCCGCATAGCGCGACGACGTCTTCGCCGCGTTCCTTGCGCCGGGCTGGGAACATTTGCGACGGCTCGCCCGACCACCATCCGGCGTAGCGGCGGATAACGTCGCGCACGACGAACGGGACGCATCCGTAAATCGGTTGCAGGTACGGTTTCGATGCGAGCTCGGTTGGAATCGAGATGTCGGCCTCGACGATTTCCACCGGCCACTCGCCGGCGTTGAGCCGCCGCACAACTTCATCGTGGATTGAGCGGATTGCGCGCGCCGTGTCGTTGAGCACTTCGCCGCATAGCTGCTCGCCGCGATACGCAGGGCCGTGGCCCGGCAGGATAAATTGCGGCGCGCGCTTGGCGATCGCCTCGAGCGTCTCCGCCCACTCCAGCGTATAGCGCTGCACCTTGTTCGGATTGCCCGTGTTCGGCATCGACGAGACGATCAGATCGCCGACCATCGCGAGCCGCCGCGTCGGCATCCAGACCCAGGTCGCGTCGTCCGTCTCGCCCATCGCATGATGCAGCTCGACCGGCTCTCCCACCAGGTCGAGAAATTGTTGATCGCGATAGACCAGGTCGGGGTAGCTGAACGATTTGTCCTCGAACAGTCCGTCGGTCGCGAACGCGCCGCCGAATTGGAGCCGATTGATATGCGACTGCCATCCGCGGGTCAGCGCGTAACGCTTGAAGCGGCCGGCGACGTTCTCCTGCGCCCAGATTTTCGGCCGCGCATGTCCGCGCGTGATCGCGTCGTTGACGAACGCCTCGGTGCCGAACGCGTGATCGCCGTGGCCATGCGTATAGATGATAAACGCGAACGGCTCCTCGCTGACCTCGCGAATCGCGCGCACCGCCTGCGCGCCCATCTCCCGCGAGCTGGTATCGACGACGATCATCTCGCCGCGTCCGTATGCGAACGCGACGTTGGCGAAGCCGTGGAACATCGCGATTCCCGGCTCGATCACTTCGAGCTGCCCCATCAGCGGGTCGTTGCCGGGCAGGTTGTTCGATTGTTTTTGCGTCGGCGTGGAACTCATCGTCGTACTCCTGATCGTCCGTGCGACCGCGCGGGTCGCTTACGACGAATCTATCGTTTAGACTTCGGACTTGGAATGAAGGCTGAAGTCATCGCGTCGAGCGCGCCCGACAACGAACTGGAACGTCTGCTGGCGCTGCAGCATCACGATCCGCATTCGATTCTCGGTGCGCATCTCGACGGCAAACGCCTCGTGGTGCGCGCATTTCGTCCCGACGCCACCCGCATCGATCTGCTCGTGCCGGGCGAGGCGCCGCGCCCGATGCGTCTGCGCGATCAGGCGGGACTGTTCGAGGCGACGGTCGAGGGCCGCGTCTCGCTTTTTCCTTATCAGCTCGAGATTCACCGCGCCGACGGCGAAACTTTCACGATCTACGATCCCTACTCGTTCATGCCGACGCTCGGCGACCTCGATCTTCACCTGTGGGGCGAGCAGCGCGACGACCGCGCCTACGACAAGCTCGGCGCGCACGTGCGCGAAGTCTCCGGCATCCGCGGCGTGTCGTTCGCCGTGTGGGCGCCGAACGCGCGCGGCGTCAGCGTCGTCGGCGATTTCAATCGATGGGACGGGCGCGTCCACATGATGCGCACGCTCGGCAGCTCCGGCGTGTGGGAGTTGTTCATCCCCGGCGCAGGCGCGGGCACCAATTACAAATATGAAATCCGCACGCGCGACGGCGGCTTGCTCCTGAAGAGCGATCCCTTCGCGCAGCGGATGGAAGCGCCGCCCGCGACGGCTTCCGTCGTTTACCAATCGAGCTACGAGTTCCACGACGCAGAATGGCTTGCAGAGCGGGCGCGCCGCGAATGGATCAAATGCCCCATCTCGATCTACGAGGTCCATCTCGGTTCATGGCGCCGCGTGCCGGAGGAGGGCAATCGCCCGCTGACCTATCGCGAGATGGCGCCGATGCTCGGCGACTACGTCACCCGCATGGGCTTCACCCACATCCAGCTGATGCCCGTGATGGAGCATCCGTTCACCGGCTCGTGGGGCTACCAGGTCAGCGGCTACTTCGCGCCGACCTCGCGCTACGGCAGCCCCGACGACTTGCGCTACCTCATCGACGAGATGCATCGCCGCGGCATCGGCGTCATCCTCGACTGGGTGCCCGCGCATTTTCCCAAGGACGAGTTCAGCCTCGGCCGCTTCGACGGCACCGCGCTGTTCGAGCACGCCGATCCGCGCCAGGGCGACCATCCCGAATGGGGCACCTACATCTTCAACTACGGCCGCGCCGAGGTGCGCAACTTCCTGACCGCCAGCGCGCTCTACTGGCTGGGCGAGTTCCACGCCGACGGCCTGCGCGTCGACGCGGTCGCTTCGATGATCTACCTCGATTACGCGCGGCGCGACGGCGAATGGATTCCCAACGCGTTCGGCGGCCGCGAAAATCTCGACGCGCTCTCCTTCCTCAAGAAACTCAACCAGGACGTCTACCGCCTCAATCCCGGCATCATGATGATCGCCGAGGAATCCACCGCATGGACCGGAGTCAGCCGCCCGGTCTTCCTCGGCGGGCTCGGCTTCGGCTTCAAGTGGGACATGGGCTGGATGCATGACACGCTCGAGTACTTCACGCTCGATCCCATCTACCGCCGCTATCACCATCGCGATCTCACCTTCGGCCTGCTCTACGCGTGGAGCGAAAATTTCGTGCTGCCGCTGTCGCATGACGAGGTCGTGCACGGCAAGCGCGCATTGCTGTCGAAGATGCCCGGCGACCGCTGGCGCCAATTCGCCAACCAGCGCGCGCTGTTCGCGTACATGTGGGCGCGCTCGGGCAAGAAGCTGATTTTCATGGGCGAGGAAATCGGCCAATGGCGCGAATGGGATCACGACTCGAGCCTCGACTGGAACCTGCTCGAATATCCCGACCATCGCGAGCTGCAGGTCCTCGTGCGCGATCTCAATCGCATCTACCGCGCCGAGCCCGCGCTGTGGGAGGCCGACACCGATCCCGCGGGTTTTCGATGGCTCGAGGCCGACGACGCCGACAGCAACATGATCGCCTTCATGCGCACGGCGCCGAGCACCAATCGCCGGCTCATCTGCGTCGGCAATTTCTCGCCGGTGCTGCGCAGCCGCTTTCGCGTCGGCGTGCCGGGCCCCGGTTTCTATCGCGAGATTCTCAACACCGACGCGGCCGCGTACGGCGGCTCCAACGCCGGCAACATGGGCGGCGTCGAGGCCGCGGCAATTCCGTGGCACGGATTTTCGCATTCGATCGCAGTCGAGATGCCGCCATTGGCAGTCATCTGGTTCTCCGTCCCGTAGCTGCGGCCGCGCCGCAGGCCTGCCGCGATACCCTCTTTTAGACAGCCCGCCCATCGTGTATAGAATCCGTCAGCGCGTGATCTCCTGCCGCGCGGATTGCGTGAGCTTCGAAACAGGCGGACGGCCGCCGCAACCGTAGTTGAGAGGAGAACTCGATGCGGACCCGAAAAGTAGTCGTCTCGAAAATTCGCTCAGCCGGATTGAGAATCGTTCCGGCTGCCGCTTTGGCAACGATGCTCGCGCTCGGCGGATGCTCGTCGGATAACGCGCAGACGCCCCCGGCGAATCCCATCCAGGTAAATTTCGCGCTCGACAAGTGCCAGCCGCTCGAGGCGAACCTCTACAAGTGCCCGGCTATCGATCAGCCGATCTGCACGCCCGAGTTCACCCGCTCCGACGTGAGCTGCGTGCGCATCGGGCCTAAGGGCAGCGTCTTCGTCCAGCGCCAGGGCGCCATGTAATGATTCTGTCTCCTCTCCCCGTTGGGGAGAGGATGAAGGTGAGGGTCCGAATACAGCGCGCATTCTTTCGCGCGCGATCCAAGATTCTGCCTCTGCGATTCTGCGTCAGCAGCGCGGCGTCTGCGACCCATCCACCAACATTGCGCAGCGTGCGCTCATCTGACAATTTTCTAAGACAGGTATCTTTTCAATGACCTGCCCCATCTGCAAAAAGCCCGCTGACCTTTCCCCCAAAAATCGCTTCCGTCCCTTCTGCTCCGAGCGATGCCAAATGATCGATCTCGGCACCTGGGCCGCCGGCGACTACAAAGTCGAAGGCTCGTCGAAGCCCGCGGACAACGAGCATCACGACGATCTGAAAAAGCGCAGGCTCCTCAATTGACGGGCGCGGAACCTCCGCGCATTCATCCGACGTCGGTGATTGGCCCCGACGTCGAGTTGGCCGCCGGCGTCGAAATCGGCCCGCTCTGCCTCCTCGACGGCAAAATCCGCGTCGGCCCGCGCACCCGCCTCATCGGTCACGTGACGATTCTCGGCATCACCGAACTCGGCGCCGACAACGTGCTGCATCCGGGCGCGGTCATCGGCGACGAGCCGCAAGACCTGACCTATACGGGCGTCGCGCGCTCGGTGAAAATCGGCGACCGCAACATCTTTCGCGAATACACCACCGTCCATCGCGGCAGCGAGCACGGCGACGTCACTATCATGGGCGACGACAACTTCATGATGCAGAACGCGCACGTCGCGCACGATTGCCGCGTCGGCAACTCGACCATCATCGCCGGCGGCGCGCTCCTTGCCGGATGGGTCGAGCTGGGCGACCGCGCGCTCGTCTCGGGCAATTGCGTCGTGCATCAATACACCCGCATCGGACGGCTCGCGATGATGCGCGGACTATCGCGCACCAGCCGCGACGTCCCGCCTTTCTGCATCATGGACGGCACCCACACGCTGCGCGGCATCAACGTGGTCGGCTTGAAGCGGGCAGGCGTCCCGACCAAATCGATTCAAGCACTGCGCAAGGCTTTTACAATGCTCTTCGGCACCCGCCAGAACCTGAAGCTGGCAATCGAGCGCCTCGAAAAATCCACCGTGCTGACTCCGGAAGTAATCGAGATGGTGAATTTCATCCGCGCCGCAAAACGCGGCGTCGCCTTCGGCCCCCACGACGCGCACGCTGACGATTCCGACTCCGAGTCCTGATTGCTGCTGCTGAAATCCGGCGCGGGCTGCACTAGAATTAATCCGCAATGCGCATTCGTCCACGATTTTTTATCGGCGTCGGTCTGATCGCCGCCGCGATCGGCTACCTTATCTTCAGTGCGATTCGCACTACCTCCGAGTACTACCTGACTGTCCCCGAAGTCGCCGCGCGCCAGACCGAACTCGGCGGCCAGTCGCTGCGTGTCGCCGGCCGCGTCAAAGCCGGCAACATCGACTGGGACCCGAACTCGCTCACTCTCAAATTTGAAATCGTGCCGATTCCCGACGTCGACAACGGCGCAGTAAAACCCGTCGTGGCGTCCGATCCCGTGTCGTTCCGTGTCGTATGCGCCGGCGAGCCCAAGCCCGACATGTTCGCGCCCGGCCGCGACGTTATCGTCGAAGGCAAGCTGGGCGCCGACGGAACCATCGCCGCAACCCAGGTGATGACCAGTTGCCCTTCCAAGTACAAGCCTAAACAATCACAATAGCGGCGGGTTTTTTCGATGCCGCAACTTGGCAATCTCGCGCTCGCGATCGCGCTGATTCTCGCTGTCTATTCGATCGTCGCGAATATCTACGGCGCGCGCCGCAACTCGCCCGATTTCGTGGTCAGCGCCCGCCATGCCTTGTGGGCGATGTGCGCGATGGTCACGATCGCGATGCTCGTGCTGTGGAGCGCGCTGCTGCGCAGTGACTTCTCGCTCGAGTACGTCGCCTCATATTCGAGCACCACCCTGCCGACCGTCTACAAAATCACCTCGCTCTGGGGCGGGCAGCAGGGCTCGCTGATGTTCTGGACCTGGCTGCTGTCGATCTTCACGTCGATCGCCGCGTTCCAGAATCGCCGCCGCAATCCCGAGATCGCGCCTTACGCGCTCGCGGTGCTGGCCGGCGTCGCGATCTTCTTTTTGATGATGCTCAATTTCGTGACCCGTCCATTCGACTTGCTCGCGACGGTTCCCGCTGAAGGCTCCGACCTGAATCCGCTCCTGCAGAACTACTGGATGGCGATACATCCGCCGAGTCTCTACACCGGCTACGTCAGCGCGACCGTGCCGTTCGCCTTCGGGGCAGCCGCGCTCATCACGGGCAAACTCGACGACGGATGGATTCGCTCGACGCGGCGCTGGGCGATTTTTTCCTGGTTCTTTCTCACGCTCGGCAACATGTTCGGCGCGCGATGGGCTTACGAAGTGCTCGGCTGGGGCGGCTACTGGGCGTGGGACCCGGTCGAGAACGCCGCCTTCATGCCGTGGCTCGTGATGACGGCGTACCTGCATTCGGTGATGATCCAGGAACGCAAGGACATGCTGAAGGTCTGGAACCTGTCGTTGATCGGACTCGCCTTCGGCCTCACGCTCTTCGGCACCTTCATCACGCGCAGCGGCGTCATCTCGTCGGTGCATTCGTTCACCCAGTCGGGCCTCGGCCCATATTTTCTCAGCTTCCTGATAACGGTCACGCTCGCCTACTCGGCGCTGTTGATTTTCCGCTCGAAGCAATTGCGCAGCCCCGCCGAATTCGAATCGTACCTGTCGCGCGAGGCCGCGTTCCTGTTCAACAACCTGATGCTGGTCGGCATCGCGTTCGCCGTTTTCTGGGGCACGATATTCCCGGTGCTGTCGGAGGCGGTGCGCGGCGTGAAGATTACCGTCGGGCCGCCGTTCTTCAATCGCGTCAACGGACCGCTCGCGCTCGGCCTCGTCTTCCTGATGGGAGTCGGGCCGCTGATCGCATGGCGCCGCACGACGACCAGCAATCTCGTGCGCAGTTTCGCCGCGCCCGTCGTGATAGGAGTCGCGACCGGCATCGTCGCCAGGGCGGAGGGTCTGCGGATATGGTACGTGCTGACCGCGTTCTCGCTGGCCGCGTTCGTGATGGGCACCGTGCTCGTCGAGTTTCGCCGCGGCGTTAATGCGCGCCGTCACATGGTCTCGGAGCCCCGCGCCAAGGCGCTGGTAAATCTCGTCGCCAAGAACAACCGGCGCTACGGCGGCTACATTATCCACGTCGGCGTGATCGTCGCATTCGTCGGCATCGTCGGCTCGTCGTTCTTCCGCACCGAAGTGAAAAAGAGCGTGCATGCCGGCGACAGCTTCTCGATCGGTTCGTACACGCTGCGCTTCCAGGGCCTGGAGCAGAGCGACACGCCGCATCTCGAGAGCGCGACCGCGCTGGTCGAAGTCCTGCGCCCCGATGGCCGCGAGATCACCGTGATGACGCCGGCGAAGCTGTTCTTCAAGCGCCCGCAACAGCCCGCGACCAAAGTCGCAATCCGCTCGACGCCCTTGAGCGACCTCTACGTCGTGCTCGCTGGAATCGGCGACGACGGCCAGACCGCGACCTTCGAAGTGTTCCTGACGCCGCTGGTCTTCTGGCTATGGGCAGGAGGCTTGATGATGGTGATCGGCACCGTCGTCGTGATGTGGCCGAACGTGCGCGAGCGCGCCGCTATCGCAACCGCTCTCAGCCGCCAATCCACCGGCGCACGCGAACTGGCCGACCTCGGCGCCCCCGGAGGCGACTAGCGTGCGCGCGCGACTCGTACTCGCATCGTCGCTGGTTTTTCTGATGGCGGCGATATTCGTTTTCCTTTCCCCTGAACTAAAGAACGTTTCACGTGAAACATTCGCGGCGGAAACTCCCACCAACGCCGAGGTTTCCGAGGGTTTGACCTGCCAATGCGGCTGCGGATTGACGGTCGCCAACTGCAACATGCCGACTTGCGGCTTCTCGGTGCCGATGCGCCGCGACATCGACCGCATGATCGGCGAGGGCAAGACGCGCGCGCAGATCATCTCGTTCTATCGCGCGCAATATGGCGAGAAAGTTCTTTCCGCGCCGACCACCGAGGGCTTCAACATTCTCGCGTGGACGATGCCGTTTATCGCGCTCGCAGTCGGTGGCGGCTTGATGGTCGTGGCGGTAGGTAGATGGCATTCCAGCGCGCCTGTCGCACCGGCAGACTCGAAGGCGGGTGCGCAGCTTTCATTCGATCCGGAACTCAGGCGCAAATTGGAAAAAGAAATCGAGGAGCGCAGATAGCCGGTGTTCATCCTGGCCGCAGCGATGATCGTCGCCGGAGTCGCGCTGTTCGTCGCCGCTCCGCTCGGCATCGGCCTGGTCGGCGCGCGCGCCAAGTCTGCGGGCGAGCTTCAAACGGAGCGCCATGAGCATGAACGCGCGCTGGCGGTGCAGGGGTTGCGCGAACTGGAGTTCGATCGCGAGATGGGCAAGCTGTCCGACGCCGACTACGACTCAATGCACAAGGCGCTCGAGGATCGAGCGCTCACGGCGATGGCGGCGATCGAGCGCATCCGCGACGACAAAGGCACGAAGAAGGGGTCCGTCACCCCGCTGAACGCGCGGCCCGCACCGGCGCCGCGGCGTATCGACCCGGTGCCGACGCTCGTCGTGCATCGCGAACCTCCGCCGCGGCCGCCGCAACCGCTGTCGCAGCAGCCGCCGTCGCCGTCCGCGTCGCACAAACCGCGCTTCTGTCCCGAATGTGGGAATCGCGCGGCCGGCGACTCGAAGTTCTGCGCGCAATGCGGTATCGCGATCAGGCCGCTCGGCGGCGCGGCCGCCCGGTCCGAATGATGTCGGCGCCGGTCGTCGAGACTCACAGCCTCGCCAAGACTTACGGTCTCGCGCCCGTGCTGCGCGAGGTGGATTTGCGGATGCTGGCGGGCACGGGCGCATTCATTATCGGCGGCAACGGCGCCGGGAAATCCACGCTGCTGCGGATGCTGGCCGGGCTCGAAGCTCCGAGCGGCGGCCGCGCACTGGTCTTCGGGCAGGACACGCGCCGGCTCGCGGCCCGCTACCGTCGGCGAATCGGCATGATGGCGCATGAGAGTTTTCTCTACCCGATGCTGACCGCGCGCGAGAATCTGGAATTCTACGCCGAGCTTTTTTCACTGGCCGATCCGCGCGCGTCGGCGGAACTGTGGCTTGGCCGGGTCGGGCTCGCCGAGGTCGCCGACAATCGCGTGCGCACGTTCTCGCGCGGGATGGTGCAGCGGCTGTCGGCCGCGCGCGCAATGCTCGCCGAGCCTGCGCTGCTGCTGGTGGACGAGCCGTTCGCGTCGCTCGACCATGACGGCGCGGAAATCGTCGCGGGCCTGCTTCGCGGCGCAATCGAACGCGGTGCGTCGGTGATAGCGACGGCGCATGCGGTGCCCGAAATCGACGGCGTCGAGTTTGCGGTGTTCGAAATCTCGCGCGGGCTGCTGCTGCCGCACGCGCATAAGGAGGAAGTCCGGCGCGGGCGAATTCGCTCGCTGCTCGGCAGGTAGCATCGTGTCGGGATTCGCCGCAGTGCTGCGCAAGGACTTGCGCCTCGAGCTTCGCAGCGGCGAGAGCACGCTGGCGTTGCTCGCGCTGTCGATGCTGGTGCTGGTGGTGCTGGTCTTTGCGCTCGACGCGGCGCGCGTGCGCAGCGTCGACGCGGCCGCGGGCGCGCTGTGGGTTGCGATGGTCTTCGCGGGGATGCTGGGCGCGAATCGTGCGCTGCTGGCGGAGCGCGACAATGGTGCGATTCGCGGGCTACTGCTGAGCCCGCTCGATCCCGCGACTCTCTACGCCGCCAAACTGGCGGCAGCGTTGATCTTCATGGCAGTAGCCGAGGTGGGCGCCGTTATCCTGATGGTGTTGTTCTTCAATCTCGACTTCGACGCGTCGACGGTCCGGCTCGCGCCGATCCTCGTGCTGGGCGCATCGGATTCTCCGCGCTGGCGACGCTGCTCTCCGCAATCACCGGACGCACCCGCGGCGGCGACCTGCTGTTGCCGATTCTGGCCGTGCCGATTTTCGTGCCCGCGCTGATTGCAGGAGTGAAGGCGAGCGCCGCCGCGCTGGCGGGCGCGCCGTTCGCCGCGATGGGCGACTGGCTGAAGATCATGATCGCCTTCGACGTGCTATTCGTCACCGCCGGTTACCTTCTGTTCGAGTACGTGATAGGTCAGGACTGACTATTCGATGAACAACTCCGCGATTCGCAACTGGCTAGGATACGCGACGCTCGCGCTGATGGTGGCGGCGCTGTTCATGGTATTCGACTACGTACCGCCCGAGGCCGAGCAGGGAATCGCGCAGCTGATTTTTTATTTTCACGTGCCGCTCGCGTGGGTCGCCTTCGCGTCGTTCGGGCTGGTCGCGATCGCGGGGATATTCTACCTGTGGCTCGGCGATCAGCTGTGGGACGACCTGGGCTACGCGGCGGCCGAGACCGGGATGGTCTTCTGCACGCTGATGATCGTCGCGGGTTCGATTTGGGCCAAGCCGATTTGGGGCACGTGGTGGACGTGGGACTCGCGGCTGACGACCACCTTTATCCTGTGGCTGATGTACGGCGGTTACCTGATGCTGCGCGCGAGCGCCGACGACACGCCGCAGACGGCGCGCTTTGCGGCGGTGCTCGGAATCGTCGCCGTGCTCGACGTGCCTATAGTCATTGCGTCCGTGCGGCTTTGGCGCACGATTCATCCCGCGGTGCTGGTCACCAAGCAGGGCGGGCATGGGCTCGAGGATCCGCGAATGGTCGCGACGCTGCTGGTCTGCGTGGCCGCGTTCACGTTGTTGTGGGCCTGGCTGCTGATGCTTAGATTCAACCAGTTGCGGACGCGCAGCCGGATGGGCGCGCTGGCGGTCAGGATTGCATTCGCGTCCGCGGCCGCCGCCGACGGCAAGTGATGGAATTGAGCTGATGGAACACCTGGGCTACCTGTTCGCCGCCTACAGCATCATCTTTGGGGCAATTTTCCTGTACGTTGTATTCATCTGGCGGCGGCAGGCGGCGCTCGACGCGGAACTGCGCGCGCTCGAAGCGCAGATGGCGGCGTTGAAAGAAGCTTCGACCGCAGCTAGTGCGCCGGAGCATTCCGAGACCTGATTGGCTAATCGATTGCTATAGTAACTGAGTATCTGGAATATCTGAACTGAGTATACTGGATGGAATTTCGCGATTACTACAAAGTTCTCGGAGTTGAGCGCAAGGCGAGCGAGGCTGAGATCAAGAGTGCCTATCGCAAACTCGCCCGCAAATTCCATCCCGACGTCAATCCCAACAACAAAGAGGCCGAGGCCAAGTTCAAGGAACTGAACGAGGCCTACCAGGTAATCAGCGACCCCGAGAAGCGCAAAAAGTACGACGAGCTGGGCGCAGACTGGGAGCATGGCGTGTCGCAGGAAGAGATGATGCGCCGTTACGCGCGGCAACAATCGGCGGCGGGTGCAGGCGCGGGCGGCGGCGGCGCGGGCGCGGACTTCGGCGGCGGCGACTTCAGCGATTTCTTTTCGTCATTCTTCGGCGGCGGCGGCGGACGAAGCAGCGGGCGCAGCCGCGGCGGCGCGCCGCGCGGATTTTCCACCTTCGATTTCGGCACCGAGCCGCCGCGCGCGCCGGATTTGCGCGCCGAGGTAGGAATTACGCTGCTCGATGCAATCAAGGGCGCCAAGCGACGGCTCGATCTCGTCGCCGAGGACGAATGCGCCACCTGCGGCGGCAGCGGAGTGATCGCGCGCGAGGAGAAGCAGGGCAAAGCGCGTGTGATTCGCGCGGCGGAGCAATGCCCGACCTGCGGCGGCGCGGGCGTGGTGGCGGCGCGGCGCACGCTCGAGGTGACAATTCCGGCGGGAGTCTCGGACGGCACGCAGTTGCGCTTGAAGGGGCAGGGCGGGCGCGCGCCGCGTCCCGATCAGAATGGCGACCTCTTTCTCACAATCAGAATCGAACCTAACCCGGTCTTCGCGATCGCGGGCCGGGACCTGCGCGTCAATCTGCCGGTATGGGATTACGAAGCGGCGCTCGGCGCTGAAATCACCGCACCCACGGTCGATGGACGCGTGTCGCTGAAGATTCCGGCCGGCAGCCAGGCGGGACGCGTGATGCGCCTGCGCGGTCGTGGGCTGCCCGCGCGCGGCAAGGAACCGGCGGGAGACCTGCTCTACGAGCTGAAAGTCCTCGCGCCGACCGATTTGAACGCCAAGGAGCGCGCGCTGATGCAGCAACTGGCCGATAGCCTGAAAGACCGCGGTGTCGCCGATCCGCGGGCCGAACTGATGGCGTCGAAGTGAGCGGGAGCTGAATGCAATGGCGCGGCGGACCCATTCGAAAAGCTCGACCCGCGGCGAACTGGTGTTGATGAGCCGCAGCGTGTTCTGCACGATCGGCGGAATCAGCGAGCGCGAGCTGGCCTCGTGGGAGCGCGAGGATTTGATAGCGCCGGTGCGCGTCGAGCACGGACGCGGACGCGTCGAAGCGCTTTACGATCGCGACGCACTGCGGCGCGTGCGCGTCATTCGCACGCTGGGCGAGGAACTGGAAGTTAATCTTCCGGGGATTGGAGTGATTCTCCATTTGCTCGATCAGCTTGAGCGGTGATTCAGATGGGCCGCTGCTTTGGAATTGATGCGGCTCCCGCGGTAATAATCTCGTCCCTGATGCCTCGCGATACTGAAAAGAAAGTCCTTGGCGCGATTGAGGCGGCCCTGGTGCGTGCCGGCGTTGGGCGCGGCGCGTCGATCGTCATCGGGCTTTCCGGCGGCGGGGATTCGGTCGCGCTTACCTCGGCGCTGCTCGCGCTGCGCAAGCGGATGGGATTGAAGCTCGCGGCCGCGCATTTGAACCATCGGCTGCGCGCGGAAGAATCGGATCGCGATGAAGAGTTCGTGCGGGCGATGTGCGCGCGGCTCGGGCTTGAGTTGCAGGTCGAGCGGGCCGAGGGGCTTGGCGTGATTTCCGGCGCCAATCTCGAGGAGCGGGCGCGCGACGCCCGGCGCGAATTTTTGGGCCGCGCGGCCGATCGAGTCGGGGCTGATTTTATCGCGCTGGGACACCATCGCGATGACCAGGCCGAGACAGTTCTGATGCGTTTGATGCGTGGTGCCGGAGCGGCCGGGATGGCGGCGATGGCCGAGCGCGGGCCGGAGCGGCTGATTCGTCCGATGCTTTCGATTTCTCGCACCGACATTCGCGAATACCTGAAGGCGTGCGCGATTCCGTTCGTGGAGGACTCGTCGAATTCGTCGCGCGATTTTCTGCGCAATCGGATTCGCGGCGAATTGATCCCGATGCTCGAGCGCGACTATGCGCCCGGGCTCGGCGCACGGCTGGTCGAGGTTGCGGACGAGATGCGGTCGCTCGACGCGCTGGTCTCGGCGATGGGCGCGCGCGAACTGGACGCGATGCGAATCGGCGGCGGCGTGCTCGACGTGTCGGGATTCGGCGCGGTGGATCGCGCCGTGCAGGCGGCTGCGATCAGGCTGTTCGTCGCCGAGCGGATGGGATCGTTGCGCAAAATTTCGCGGGCGCATGTCGAGGCGATGCGCGATCTGATCGTCGCAGGCGGGCCGAGTGACTCGGTCGATCTGCCGGACGGGTGGCATGCCGAGCGCAAGTACAATTTTTTTCGACTCGCGCATGAGCGCGAGCGCATCGCCGCCGGCTCGGACGGCGCCGCCGCGGGATTCTCGGTTGCGATCGCCGCCGACGGAATCACGCTGGTCGAGGCGGCGGGATTCAAATTCGAGGCGTCGACGATTGCGGCGGCCGGCGCGCCGATGCCGGATAGTTTGTCCGTCGCGACGTTCGACGCGGCGAAAATCGCCGACACGGGATTAGTCGCGCGCAGTTTTATGAACGGCGACAGGATGCGCCCGGTGGGGATGCGCGGCACGCGCAAGGTTCAGGATATCTTCGTCGATCGCAAGTTGCCGCGCGCACGGCGCGAGCGCTTTCCGGTCGTGACCGTCGGCGACACGATCGCGTGGCTGCCGGGTCTCGCGCGCGCCCAATGTGCGCTGGTCGGCAGCTCTACCGAGACCGTACTTCGAGTAGAGGCGTCGGAAATCGCCGCGTAAGCGATTGCCACATTGCGTGGTAAACAGCGTGCGTGATACTTTTTTAATAGCATGAACCAGTTTTCACGCAGTATTGCGCTATGGCTAGTGCTGGGACTGATGTTCCTGCTCCTCTTCAATATCTTCAGCAGGCAGCAACCCAAAGAACCCGAAATAATTTTCTCCGACTTCCTCAACCAGGTCGACAAGGGCCAGGTTTCGGAGGCGACGATTCAGGGCAACCTGATCAAGTTCGACAACACCACCGGAGACCATTTCAAGACCAACGCGCCCGACTATCCGGACCTGGTCAAGACGCTGCGCGAGAAGGGCGTGAAGATCGCGGCCAAGCCGGCCGAGGGCGATCCGTGGTGGATGGTCGCGCTGGTGCAATGGTTCCCGGTGATCGTGCTGGCGGCGCTGTGGATTTTCTTCATGCGCCAGATGCAAATCGGCGGCGGCAAGGCGATGTCGTTCGGCAAGAGCCGCGCCAAGCTGCTGACTGAGAATACGCACAAAGTTACGTTCGCCGACGTGGCCGGAATCGACGAGGCCAAGGACGAGCTCGAAGAGATCATACAATTTTTACGCGACCCCAAGCGCTTCACGCGCCTGGGCGGGCGAATTCCCAAGGGCGTGCTGCTGGTCGGGCCGCCGGGAACCGGCAAGACGCTGCTCGCGCGCGCGATTGCGGGCGAAGCGGGCGTGCCGTTCTTTTCGATTTCAGGATCGGACTTCGTCGAGATGTTCGTTGGCGTCGGCGCGTCGCGCGTGCGCGACCTGTTCGTGCAGGGCAAGAAGCATGCGCCGTGCATCATCTTTATAGATGAGATCGACGCCGTCGGACGTCATCGCGGGGCCGGCCTCGGCGGCGGTCATGATGAGCGCGAGCAGACGCTCAACCAATTGCTGGTCGAGATGGACGGCTTCGAGGCCAATGAGGGCGTGATCCTCGTCGCGGCGACCAATCGTCCCGACGTGCTCGATCCCGCGCTGCTGCGGCCGGGCCGCTTCGACCGGCGCGTCGTCGTGCCGCTGCCCGACGTGAAGGGCCGCGAAGGAATTCTGAAAGTTCATACGCGCAAGGTGCCGCTGTCGGACGACGTCGACGGCAGCAAGATTGCGCGCTCGACGCCGGGATTCGCCGGCGCCGACCTGGAAAACCTTGTCAACGAGGCCGCGCTGCTGGCGGCGCGCCGCAACAAGGACAAGGTCGAGATGTCGGACTTCGAGCTGGCCAAGGACAAAGTCATGATGGGCGCGGAACGGCGCTCGATGGTGATGTCGGGCTCGGAGCGCAAGATTATCGCATATCATGAAGGCGGCCACGCGCTGGTCGCGATGCTGCAGCCCGGGGCGGACCCTGTTCACAAAGTCACGATCATCCCGCGCGGGATGGCGCTCGGCGTGACGCAGCAATTGCCGATGGACGATCGCTACACTTATCCGCGCGACTACCTGGTGACGCGGCTGGCGGTGATGTTCGGCGGACGCACGGCGGAAGAGCTGGTGTTCGGGCAGATGACGACGGGTGCGGGCAACGATATCGAGAAGGCGACCGAGCTCGCGCGCAAGATGGTCTGCGAATGGGGCATGAGCAAGGAGCTTGGCCCGATGACGTTCGGCCGTCGCGAGGAGCAGATTTTCCTCGGCCGCGATATCGCGCATCACAAGGATTACTCGGAGCAGACCGCGCTCGAAATCGATCGCGAAGTGCGCAAGATAATCGACGACTCGTATCAGAAGGCGCGGCAACTGCTGTCGGATCACCTGGTGCTGCTGCATGCGATCGCGTCGCGGCTGCTCGAGAAGGAAGTGCTCGACGGCAGCGAAGTCGAGGCGATGGTGACTGCGTTCCGCGAGGGGCGCCCGCTGCCGCCGTCGCCTGCCGCGGTGCGCAACGATCCTCCGCCGCGGCCCGGTCCGGATACGGGCAAGGAAAAGCGCGCCGAGGACGAAAGCCCGATTCCAGGATTGCCGCCGAAGCCGGTTCTCGTTTAGTCGTCACGCGAGCGCGTCGTTTGCGGTCGCGCTGCGATCGATTCGGTTCGCCGGTTGCCGCGGGTTAGGGGCTGGGGGAAGTGGGGCCGGTGCGATGCGACTCTCGCGGATTCAATCCAAGACTTCGATCAACGATCGCGCCTCGCGCAAGCGGGCGGCGGGATTTGACTCGACGCCGGCGAGCCTCAAGCTGGCCGACGGCCGCGTAATCAAATTCCCCGCCGTGATGGGCGTGCTCAACGTGACGCCCGACTCCTTCTCGGACGGCGGAAAATACCTCGACCCGGATCGCGCCGTCGAGCACGCGCTCGCGATGGAAGCGGCCGGCGCGGATGTGATCGACGTCGGTGGAGAATCGTCGCGTCCGGTCGGTGCGGTGGAGATTCCCGCCGAGGTCGAGCTCGAGCGGATTGGGCAGGTGCTCGCGCGGCTGGGCAAGCGGCTGCGAGTGCCAATCTCGATCGACACGCGGCGGGCGGAGATCGCGCGCGTCGCGCTCGAAGTCGGGCGCGGCGATAATCAACGACATCACGGCGCTGGAGCACGACTGCGAGATGGCGCCGCTCGCGGCGCGGACCAAGTGCGCGGTAGTGCTGATGCATATGCGCGGCGGTCCCGCCAATCATATCGAGTTCGCGCGCTATCGCGACGTGGTGCGCGAGGTCGTCGAGTACCTCGACCTGCGCGCGCGATTTGCGGTCAGCGCCGGAGTTGCGCGCTCGCGAATTATCGTCGATCCGGGGATAGGATTCGCGAAGACTGGGCAGCATAATCTGAAGTTGCTGGCTGCCTTGCCCGACCTCTGTGCGCTCGGCTATCCCGTAATGGTAGGCGCGTCGCGCAAGTCGTTCGTCGCGCGAATCTCGGGCGCGGGCGAAGCGAATCTGGAATTCGGCACGGCGGCCGCCAACGCGCTCGCGATTGCGGCCGGCGCGTCGATCGTGCGCGTCCATGACGTAGGCGCCGCTGTCGCCACGGTCCGAATGGCCGCGGCAATGGCGGGACGGGATCAGCGGTTCAGGCACAATGCATAACTACATGCCCATGATACCGCAGCCGCGGTGGCAGGATGTCGTCGACGTCCTGATCGTGGCGTACGTCATCTACCGCATCGCGCTTTTGATTCGCGGCACGCGCACGATGCAGATGGTGCTGGGGATGGTGATCGTCGGCGGCGCTTTCGTGGCGTCGCAGGTGCTCGGACTGTTCACCCTCAACTGGCTGCTGAACAACTTTCTCGGATCGTTGTTCGTGATCCTGGTGGTGATCTTCCAGGCGGATATTCGGCGTGCGCTGACTCGGGTCGGCGCGCAATCGTTCCTCGGACGCAACAGCGCCACGGTCACGCCGGCGGAGGAGATCGCGACCGCAGCGGCGTGGTGCTCGGCGCGCCGGGTCGGAGCGCTGATTGTGATCGAGCAGGATGACGGACTCGGTGAGTTCGTCGAGACCGGCAGAGTCGTCGACGGCAAGGTCTCGCCGGAGCTGCTCGAAACGATCTTCATGAACGGCTCTCCGCTGCATGATGGAGCCGTGATAATCAACGGCGATCGGATACTCGCGGCGGCGTGCCTGTTGCCCCTCTCGCAAAACCCGAACGTCAGCCTGTCGCTCGGCACGCGTCATCGCGCGGCGATCGGCATGAGCGAGGACAGCGACGCCCTCGTGCTGGTGGTGTCCGAGGAGAGCGGGGCGATTTCGCTGGCGCGCGGCGGCGTGCTGAGCCGCGGGCTCGAGCCGGCCGAGGTTCTGTCGACGCTGAGGAAGCTGCCGGGTTAGGCGCGCGAGGCCACAAGAGCGACGCACGATGAGGCTGGGCGATTTCAAATATATGTTTGCCGCTCGCGGTTCGCGGCGGCTTCGCGGCAGCGACATCGGGCTGCGCGTACTCGCGGTGGTGCTCGCGATCGGACTCTGGATATTCGTCAACGCGGGCGAGCGCGGCTCGGTCGCGACGCTCACGGTGCCCATCAGCTACGCCTCGCTGCCGCAGGGGATGGTGATCGTCAACCATCCGCCGACGGAGGTGAAAATCGAAGTCACCGGTCCGCGCACGCTGCTGTCGCTGCTCGATCCGAACCGGCTGACGCTGCATATCGATCTGCGCAACGTTGCGTCCGGGCAATCCGACTTCAAGGTTTACCCCGCCATGTTCAACGTCGGACGAAATACCGCCGTGACCAGCATCTCGCCCGATCAATTGTCGCTGGATGTCGATCGCATGGTTACGCGCGACGTGCCGGTCCATCTGGCAGTGCTGGACCGGGTCGCGCCCGGCTACATGATTTCGGCGGTCGATATTACACCGCCGAGTGTCACCGTCGTTGGGCCCAGCCGTTACGTGGCGCCGCTCACTGCGGTCAACACGGAGCCTTTCGATTTGAAGGGACTCACGTCAAATACCGAACGTTCGGTTAATATCGATCCGCCCGATCCTTCGCTGGGACTTTCCACCGGCCATGTCGACGCGAAAATCAACGTGTCCGAGGCGATTACCGACCGCGAGTTTCGCGCGGTCGACGTGGAAGTGAAGGACAGCGACTTCAAGTACCGCGTCGAACCGAAGCAGGCGACGCTGACGATTCGCGGACCGGCGGTGAAGCTGGCGGGCCTCGCGCCCAAGGGGTTGGCCTACGTCGATGCGAAAGGCGTCGCGCCGGGCTCGCACGAATTGCCGCTGCAGGTGACTGTCCCCGACGGAATGCAGTTGGTGCGCCAGTCGCCCGACAAGGTTAAACTGCGAACGTATCACGAGAAGCTGACTACTACGGCCGATGAGCACCCATCCTAAACTGTTCGGAACCGACGGCGTTCGCGGCGTCGCCAACGAAGAGCCAATCACGTCGGAGACGGCGCTCAAGCTCGGGCGCGCGCTCGCCTACGTGTTCCGCAATACGACCGGGCGGCATCGCAGAATTCTCATCGGCAAGGACACGCGCCTGTCGGGCTACATGCTCGAGACGGCGATTGAGTCCGGGATTTGCTCGATGGGTGTGGACGTGTGGCTGGTAGGCCCGCTACCGACGCCGGCCATCGCGTTCCTGACGCGCAGCATGCGCGCCGACGCCGGCGTGGTCATTTCGGCGTCACACAATCCATTCCAGGACAACGGCATCAAGTTTTTTTCGCGCGAAGGATTCAAACTCGACGACGAGACTGAGCGGCGAATCGAAGCGCTGGTGTTCGACGAGGGCGAGATCTCGAAGCATCGCGCGCGTGCCGATGATATCGGCAAGGCGACGCGAATCGACGACGCGCTCGGGCGCTACCTCGTATTCCTGAAGTCGTGCCTGCCCCGCTCGGTCGTATTCGACGGGCTGAAGGTGGCGATCGATTGCGCCAACGGCGCAGCCTACAAGGTCGGTCCCGACGCGCTCGAGGAGTTGGGCGCCGAGGTCGTGGCGATCGGCGTCGATCCCAACGGCACCAACATCAATCTGAACTGCGGCGCGGTGCATCTCGACGCGATTCGCGAAACCGTTCTGCGCGAGCACTGCAACGTCGGTATCGCGCTCGACGGCGACGGCGATCGCGTGATGCTGATCGACGAGCGCGGCGAAGTCTTCGACGGCGACGATGTGATGGCGCTGCTCGGCCGCAAGCTCGCCGCCGAAGGCCGCTTGAAGGGCAACGCCGTGGTCGGCACCGTGATGAGCAACTTCGGACTCGAGCTGGCGCTGCGCGACGCGGGCGTGCGGCTGATTCGCACCGAGGTCGGCGACCCCGCGGTCGCGCGCGAGATGCGGCTCAACTCATACAACCTCGGCGGCGAGCAGTCGGGCCACGTGATCTTCATGGATCACTCGACCACCGGCGACGGACTGATCAGCGCGCTGCTCGTGCTCGCGCACCTGGCCGAGAGCGGGCGGACGCTGAGCGAGCTGCGCGCGATGCGCCGGGTGCCGCAGGTGCTGGAAAACGTGCGCGTCAAGAATCGTGTGCCGCTCGCCGAGATGCCCGACGTGCAACGAATCATAGCAGACGCCGAACGGCGCCTGGCCGGCACCGGCAGGCTGCTGGTGCGATATTCAGGGACTGAGATGCTCGCGCGCGTGATGGTCGAGGGCGAGGACGGGATTGCGATCAAAACGCTCGCGCAGGAAATTGGCGCCGCGATCCAAAAATACGCCGGCGCCCTGTAAACGATCACTTGCCCTTTTTTTTCTGATTCAACGGCTTCGAGCCGAGCGCTTTCAGATAGGCTTTTACTGTCCGCGTCAGGCCCATGTTGAGCGCGTCCGCGATGAGCGCGTGGCCAATAGACACTTCCTGCAGACCTTTGACCGCTTTCGCGTAGGCGGGAATATTCTTGAGATCGAGATCGTGGCCGGCATTCACGCCGAGTCCGATTTTCCGCGCGAGGCGTGCGGCCTCGCGATGCGCCGCGAGTATCTCCAGACCCGCGGGCGTACCGAAAGCGTGCGCGTACGGCCCGGTGTATAACTCGATTCGATTTGCGCCAAGGTCATGTGCGCGTTTGATCTGCGCGGGGTCAGGCTCGAGGAAAAGACTCGTGCGGATGCCGGCGTTGCGGAACTTGGCGAGCAGGTCGCCGAGCCAATCTGCCGCGCCGGCCGCCAGGTTCCATCCAGCGTTCGAAGTGAGAACACCTGGCGGGTCGGGGACGAGCGTCACCTGCGTCGGACGGACGCGCAGCACGAGGTCGATAAATTCCGCGCCGGGGTAGCCTTCGATGTTGAACTCGACCGTGAGCATCGCGGCGAGATCGAGGACGTCCTGGAAGGTGATGTGACGCGCGTCGGGACGCGGATGGACCGTGATGCCGTGGCATCCGGCGGCGATGCAGGTGCGCGCCGCTGCGACCACGTCGGGGATATTGCCGCCGCGCGCATTGCGGAGCGTCGCGATTTTGTTGAGGTTGACGCTGAGACGAATCATTTCCCAAAGCTACCAGAGCGGCACATCGCATTCACCAGAACTGCCGATGGTGTAAGATTTTTGGTGATGATTTTGCTCAATGCCACCGAGAGCCGCGAACTCGATCGCCTCAGTCAGGACAAGTACGGAATCCCGTCGTACTCGCTGATGACGCGCGCGGGCGAGGCGGTGGCCGACGCGCTGGTCGAGAATTTTCCCGACGCGACGACTGACGTGCTGGTGGTGGCGGGCAAGGGCAACAACGGCGGAGACGGATTCGTCGCAGGCCGGCGGTTAATCCAGGACGGCTTCGCGGTGCGCGCGGTTCTGCTCGGACGGGCGGCGGACTTGAAGGGCGATGCGGCGCGGGCGCATGCGGAGTTTCGCGCGAGCGGAGGCAAGGCGATCGAGGCCACAACAGACGCCAGCCTCGATGCGGCTTTGAGCAAGCGGCCGAGCGCGATCGTCGACGCGATTTTCGGCACGGGCCTGAATGCGGCGGTGAAAGACGTGCCGCGACGCGCGATCGAGATGGTTAATTCATTCGCCGTGCCGACGGTCGCCGTCGATATCGCGTCGGGCGTGAACTCCGACACCGGCGCGATCATGGGTGCCGCGATCAAAGCGTCCCTGACGGTGACGTTCGGATTCGCGAAGTTCGGCCATGTTTCATATCCGGGGGCGGGCCAGTGTGGCACGTTGCGGATCATTGATATCGGTTTCGCGCCGCGGGCGATTGAGGAGATCGCGCCGCGCGGACGGTTTCTCGAGCGCGCGGATTTGCAGCATCTGATTCGCGTGCGGCCGGTGAATTCGCACAAGGGCATGTATGGACATCCTCTCGTCATCGCCGGCGGACGCGGCAAGTCGGGCGCCGTGCTGCTGGCGTCGCGCGCCGCGCTGCAGAGTGGGCGCGGGCCTGGTTACCGCGGCGGTGCCGGAATCGATACAGCCGATCGTCGCGGCAGGGCAGGCCGAGCTGATGACGGAGCCGATAGCGGATCGCGACGGCCACTTTGACGGCGCTCACGCGCCGGACGCGTTGAAGATGCTGCTCGACGGCAAGAACGCGATAATCGTGGGACCGGGAATTGGCGTGAGCGACGATACGAAGCGCCTCATCGAGTGGCTGATCTCGGATGCGAGCGAGCGCGATCGCGCGATGTTGATCGATGCCGACGGGCTCAACGCGGTAGCCGCGCTTGGTTGCGACACTTTGAAGCGTGCGCGAGGGCCGGTCGTGCTGACGCCTCATCCGGGGGAAGCTTCGCGGCTGCTCGGTATTGCGACGGCGGCTATCAATGACGATCGCGTTTCGGCGGCGCGCACTTTGGCCGCGCGAACGGGTGCGACTGTGCTGATAAAAGGTGCGCGCTCGGTGATCGCTTCTCCCGACGGCGACGTCTTTGTCAATTCGACCGGCAATCCCGGGATGTCCACGCCCGGGATGGGTGATGCGCTGTCGGGGATTGTCGGCGCGCTCCTCGGACAGCATCTGCGTCCGCTCGACGCGCTCGCGCTCGGCGTCTTTCTGCATGGCTACGCGGCGGATCGCGTCGCGGCGCGGATGGGGCGCGTCGGCTATATCGCCGGCGACCTGATTGACGAGCTGCCGGCGGCACTGGAAGCACTGACTGAGTAGTTGCAGTATAGTAGTAAGTGACTAATCGCGATGGCTAATGCTGCGACAGAATCGGGCGCGACGGTGGTCACGATGGTGATCGAAAGCCGCTCGGCGCATGAGACGAAATCGTGGGGGCGCAGGCTCGCGTCGCTGCTTGAAGGGGGAGAGCTGCTCGGATTGATTGGCGATCTCGGCGCGGGCAAGACCTGCTTTATCAAGGGTCTCGCGCGCGGACTGAGCCTGCGCGAAGAGGACATCCTGAGCCCGACGTTTACGATGATCCAGGAGCATCACGGGCGCTTCCCGCTCTATCATATAGATCTCTACCGGCTCGAAGAGGCGACGCTCGACGACCTCGGGCTGCGCGAATATTTGTTTTCCGAAGGCGTGGCAGCTGTGGAATGGTTCGAGCGTCTGCGCGGCGGCGCCGAGATGGAGTATCTGTCGGTGCGAATCAGTTACGCGGGCGCGAATCTGCGGCGGATCGAATTCAGCGCGGGCGACTCGCGTCACGCACAAATTATTTCGAAATTGAAACGCGGCTTCGCGTGAGGCAGGGGTGACCCCTGCACCCAGTATTCGGATTATGGCTTCGTGCCGCTCATCTCGCGACGTAGCGGGTAGTCCACGACGATAGCGCGGCCGTTGGTGATTGCTCTAACAAAGTGATTCGTGTTCGGCGGCACGATGGCGACGAAGCCCGGGCCGGCCGCCTGCGTCTTGCCGTCGATGGTTACTTCGAGTTGGCCTTCGATGACGTTCCAGACTTCCTCTTGCTGGTGCGAATGCTCGTGGATCGTCGACCCCGCCTCGAAGAGGTAGTGGCCGAAGGTCAGGTTTTCCGAGTCGAAGTATTTTCCTTTCCAACCGGGCAGGCGCTCGATGGTTTTCAATTCGTGCGTGTCGATGAACGGCATATGGTTATCTCCGCGTTTGCGTCCGACAACTATATTATCTGTTTGCCTGGGCGAAAGTTACGGCCGCCGGTGAGGCATTGCTTAAAGGCAGAATTCTCAGTCGCGCGCCGGCTCTTTTTAATTCGCGAACGCGTTTGCGGACGGCGTTCCAATCTTCGGGCGAGAAAAGCGAAGTCGCTTTAGTTTTGTTTGAAGCGCGGATCGTCGCTCGCGACACACACTGAAGCGGTTACTCTCGCTTGCGCGGTGGCAAGATTCCAATTCTTGGTTTTCGCCGCGAGCTCAGCCTGAACCTTTGGATCGTTTATCCGCTTTTCTTCGGTGCGCCGTCGATGCTCGCATCCTATAGCCGTGTCGAAACTGGAAATGATTTGCCAGTGAGATAAGGGCGCGGCTACATCGGCGGTGGTATTCGATAGAGTGGGCGGCGAAATCAGGTACCAGCCCATAACGGCGAACGCGGCTGCGTGGCGAAATTTCATCGCTGCATCCTACCTTTTGAACATCGGGCCGTCGATTGATGTGACTGGCGCGCCAGCCCCGGCCTCCGCTCTGACTGATTGCCGCTGGCAAGGGGGCTGGTTTGCGGGGTATTTTGCGATCATAATAGTCGATCACCCCGATTCTACGGGAGAACAGGGCAGTTTGTGGGATTGGTAGTTCAAAAATACGGCGGAACCTCGGTCGGTTCGATCGAGCGAATCAAGGCAGTTGCCGATCGCGTGCTAAGGGCGCGGGGCGCCGGCGACAGCGTCGTCGTGGTCGTGTCCGCGATGGCGGGCGAGACCAATAGATTGTTCAAGCTCGCGTCCGAACTGAGCGAGTCGCCCAGCGCGCGCGAGACTGACGTGCTGGTCGCGACTGGAGAGCAGGTCTCGGCCGCGCTGCTCGCGATTCGTTTGCAGTCGATGGGCCATCGGACGGTTTCCTTTCTCGCGTTTCAAATGAACCTGACCACCGACTCGAATCACGGCCGCGCGCGAATCAAATCCGTGCAATGCGATCGCATAACGCAGGCGCTCAACGACGGGCAAATCGCCGTCGTCGCGGGATATCAGGGCGTCAATCCCAACGGCGATATCACGACGCTTGGACGCGGCGCGTCGGACCTGACCGCAGTCGCGCTCGCCGCCGCGCTGAAAGCCGACGCGTGCGAAATCTACACCGACGTCGACGGCGTCTATAGCGCAGATCCCAACATCTGCCCCAAAGCAAAAAAACTCGGGCGCATCTCTTATGATGAGATGCTCGAGATGGCGGGACTCGGCGCGAAGGTCCTGCAAACCCGTTCTGTAGAACTTGCCCGCCGCTACAACGTGCCGCTCCTCGTCCGCTCGAGCTTCGGTGAAGCCGAGGGGACCTGGGTCGGACAAGAGGATCAGTCAATGGAGGACGTGCTCGTTTCGGGCGTAACGCTCGACCAGAATCAAAGCAAGATTACGGTTGCCGGGGTCGAGGATCAGCCCGGGCTCGCGGCGAAGATTTTCAGTCCGATCGCGGACGCGGGAATCGTCGTCGATATGATTATTCAGAATGCCAGCGCCGACGGCCGCACCGACATGACCTTCACCATCGGGCGCGAGGACTTGAAGCGTGCGCTCGAAATCGTCGAGCGCACGGCGAAAGAAATCGGCGCGGCCGGCGTGCGCCACAACGACGCGGTCGCCAAGGTCTCGGTGGTCGGCGTCGGCATGCGCACCCATTCGGGAGTCGCTTCCACCATGTTCAAGGTGCTGGCGGCGGAGCGAATTAATATCGAAATGATTTCGACCTCGGAGATTAAAGTCTCGGTCGTGGTCAATTCCAAATACGGCGAACTCGCGATGCGTGCACTGCACGACGCGTTTATCACAGGCAACGGCAACGGCGGTCCGAGCGGATCGCCGCGGGTTTGAGGCAGATGGCCGATACGAAACACATACAGGTTTACGACACTACTTTGCGCGACGGCTGCCAGTCCGAGGACATCTCGCTGACGGTCGAGGACAAGGTCACGATTGCGGAGCGGTTGGACGATCTGGGCTTCGATTATATCGAGGGCGGATGGCCGGGCTCGAACGATCGCGACGCGGCGTTCTTCAAAGAGGTCAAGAAGATCAAGATTCGGCACGCGAAGATCGCGGCCTTCGGATCGACGCGCCGCTCCGGCGTGCGCGCCGCCGCCGATCGCAATCTGCAACTGCTGCTGCGCACGGGAGCACCGGTCGCGACCGTGGTCGGCAAGACCTGGGACATGCACGTGCGCGAGGCGCTGAGAATTCCGCTCAACGAAAATCTCGAAATCGTCAACGACACGATCGCGTTTCTGAAAAAGAACTTCGACGAGGCGATTTTCGACGCCGAGCATTTCTTCGACGGCTATTTTCACAATCCCGAATACGCGCTCGCCTGCCTCAAGGCGGTCGATGACGCGGGCGTCACGTTGATCGCGCTGTGCGACACCAACGGCGGACGCCTGCCGCATGAAATCGAAGCGGCGGTTACGGCGGCGCGCGCGGCGGTGAACTGCCCGATTGGAATTCATTGCCACAACGACTCGGAAGTCGCGGTCGCCAACACTCTCGCGGGTGTGCGCGCGGGCGCCGTGCAAGTGCAGGGCACCATCAACGGCTTCGGCGAGCGATGCGGCAACGCAAACCTGGTTTCGATCATCGCGAATTTGCAGCTCAAGCTCGGCTACCATTGCGTGCCGCCCGCGAAGCTCAAGACCATGCGCGAGGTCTCGACGCTGGTGTACGAGCTCGCCAATATCACGCCGTTCGCGCGCCAGCCGTACGTTGGCCGCAGCGCGTTCGCGCACAAGGGCGGACTGCACGTGTCGGGAATCCAGCGCAACACGGCCACCTACGAACACATCGATCCCGCGCTGCTCGGCAACGATCGCCGCGTGCTGCTCTCGGAGCTCTCGGGCCGCGCGAATATCGTCTACAAGGCCAAGGAGTTCGGCCTCGACGTCGGTGCTGCGAGCGACGACAAGATTGGCGAGCTGCTCGACGAACTCAAGCGGCTCGAAGGCGCGGGCTACACCTTCGACGGCGCGGACGCTTCGTTCGAGCTGCTGATGCTGCGCACGCTCGGCCTTGCGAAAGAACATTTCAACTTCGTCAGCTTCCGCGTGTTCGACGACAAGTGGCACGAGGATCGCGCGCCGTTCAGCGAGGCGGTCGTGGTCATCGAAGGGCCCGATGGAGTGCGCACGCGCAATTCCGCAATCGGCAACGGTCCGGTCAACGCGCTTGATTCGGCCCTGCGTCACGCGCTGCTGCCGTACTATCCGAATCTCGAAGCGATGCAGCTGGTCGATTACAAAGTCCGCGTGCTCGACAACGGCGCAGGCACCGAGGCGCGCGTGCGTGTGCTCATCGAATCGACTGACGGCAAGCGCCGATGGGGCACGGTTGGATTGTCGAGCAACGTGGTCGAAGCGAGCTGGCAGGCGCTGGTTGACTCGGTCGAATACAAGCTGCACAAGGATAATGCGAAGCCGCGCAGCACCAAGGCGGCGAACAAATCGAACGGTGCGCGCCCGCGATCGGGCAGGACCGGCGAGAACAGTCCTGCGGCGCATCCCAAGGCTTGACGCGCAAACGCAGCGCGAAGAGGTACGTGCCATGGGTGTTGTGAGCCGAATGAGGGAAGACATCCAGGCGGTTTTCGACCGCGACCCGGCCGCGCGCACCAAGCTCGAAGTGGTGCTGCTGTATCCCGGGCTCCACGCCATCTGGGCCCATCGCGTCGCACATTGGCTCTGGGAGCATAACTGCAAGCTGCCGGGCCGCATCGTCAGCGAGTTCGCGCGATTTATCACGGGCATCGAAATTCATCCCGGCGCGAAAATCGGGCGGCGACTGTTCATCGATCACGGCATGGGAATCGTGATGGGCGAGACGACGGAAATCGGCGACGACGTTCTCATCTACCAGGGCGTCACGCTCGGCGGCACCAGCCTCAAGAAAGAGAAGCGGCATCCGACGCTCGAGGATCACGTGATGGTCAGCACGGGCGCGTCGGTGATCGGGCCGGTGCGAATCGGCGAGGGCAGCAGAATCGGCGCAGGAGCGGTGGTCGTGTCGTCGTGCCCGCCGTGGTCAACGGTCGTCGGAATCCCCGGCAAAGTGATCGAGGGCGACAACCCGCGCCACGAGGTGACGGATCTCGATCACGCCAAGCTGCCCGACCCGGTCGCGCGCGCGATGGGCAATCTAATCGAGAAGCTCAACCGGATCGGCGCGCGGATGGAAGAGATCGAAGAGCGCCAGGATTGCCTCGAGGACAAGGTCAGCGAGAATCTCCCGGCGCCGCCGGATCGCATCCTCGCCAACAAGGGCTAGCGCTTCGCCAGCCCTCGTCGGCAAGAAATCCTAACTCTTCTTCTGGTGCGGAGTGCCGAGGTACGGAAATACCTTGAGCACGTCGGTGTGCGGCTTGAGGCCGCTCGGCGGGCACGCCTTCTTGGTGAGGCAGGCGAGGCGATAGTCGATGACGTCGTCGGTGAAAACTCGTCCGTTGGGATACCTCGCGGGCTTCGAAGGATCGAAGCTCAGCATGTCGGGCAGAATGCCCTCGGCGTCGATCGTGGCGATTGCTTCTTCGCGCGTGTAGCCGCCCGTATGACCGAGCAGATGGACGAACTGGTCGGTCCATCGCTTCTTGTCGTTAACTGGCTCGCTCGCGTTGTATTCCAGCTTGGTATCGTTGGTGTTGAAGAAGCTGCTGACGCTCGGATGGCCGGCGCGATCGGCATGAATCAGCTGGCCGTCCTTGCGCACGCTGCATCGTCCCCAGATGCGGATGGCTGACTTGGCGCCGAGCTCGCTGGTCGGCAGTTCGATCGCCGTCGAGATAATATTGGCTTCCGTGTTCGAATCGACTCCGGTCCACGGCGACTTGCTGCCCAGGTGCGGCTCGGTGAAGTTCCGCTTGCCACTGGTGTCGAACAGATTCTTGATTCCATCGAAGTCGAAAAAGAAAGCGTCGCTGCGAGCGCCGGCGAAGAACGTGTAGGCCCCCGATTTGTGGATGTCGGGTTTGGGGCCGAACGAGACTGCGGCGTCGGCGATGATTTTGGTGCCGACTGCTTCGACTGAGCGTGAGTCCGCGCCTTTCGCGACGAAGACGCTTACGGTCTGCTGGCCGTTTTTCGGCGGCGCGAATACGTAGCTGAACGCGATGTCGGTCAGGCAGTCGCCGTCGTTGTCGATGTTGACGCGGTAGATGGCGTCGGGATGGAGCGCGTCGACATTGACATTCGCATTGAGGATGATCGCCGTGCGCGTCGGGTCGGCGGGCGATTGAAACGCGTAGAGGTCGCAAAGGTCGAGTCGTGGATCGCCGAGCGGCGGGCCGAGGCTGAGTCCGGTAAAATGGTTGGACATTTTTTCTCTCCTTTCCGGTTGAGAGTGAGTTCTGTCGTTCGACGGGATCCTAACAAACCGTAGATTTTAAGTCGCGTTTTTAGTTGCGCCGAGGTCAGAGCTTGTGACCGAAGCTCGCGCCCATCTCGTATTCGTTCGCGCTTTCGATCATGCGGCCGCTCAGGATTCGCTCGAATCCGAACGGCGTCAGATCGACCGTCGTGCTCTTACCGCTCAGAATCAGCTCGGTCATCGACGCTCCCACCGCCGGCGCAGTTTTGAATCCCGTACCGCTGAAGCCGGCCGCGACGAACAGCGCGTCGACTCCCGGCACCGCTCCCATCACGGCGCGCGCGTCGGGACTGACGTCGTAAATGCCGGCGTGACCGCGCGAATACGGCGCATCGGCCATCGCGGGGATTCTCTGCGCCAGCCGCTTGCGCACGGCCGCGATGAAGTCGGCATCGTTGCTCTCGCGGAAATCGTCGGGATTCGCCTCCGCCTCGGGCTTCCATCCACCCAGCCCCGCCAGCGTGAGATCGTCGCCATGCGGGCGAAAGTAGCTGCCCGCAATCGTATCTATATAGATGCAATGTTTGAGTTGAGGCGGGCGTTTGAAGAACGCGATCTGCGCGCGCTCGCTCTTGATGCCGATCTTCACACCCAATGGCGCGAGCAGCGCGTCGGTCCACGGTCCCGCAACGACGCATACCGCGTCGGCCTCGTGAAGACGGCCGGCGCCGTCCACGACTCCCGCGGCGCGTCCACCGCGATGCGCAATTCTCGCGACCGGTGTATTCGTGAAGAAGTCTGCACCGTGACCTTTCGCGGCAGCCGCCAATGACTCTGTAGTCGCGACGGGATCGGCGTATCCGCTCTCAGGCTCGAATGCGGCGAGTGCGACGTCATCGACGAAAGCGTTCGGCTCGCGCTGGCGCAATTCGGCCGCCGTCACAACTTCAGTATTGACGCCGATGCGTTGAAGCATCGCAACATTTGCACGCAGCCGCGGCGCATTGCGTTCGTCGACGACGACGGCGAAACCCGTCTCGACGAAACCGCATCGCCCGCCCACGATGTCGCTCCAGTTGCGGAAGTAATGAAGACTCTTCCAGGCCAGCTCGGCTTCCGGTGCGAACGTATAGTGCATCCTGACCAGCGCGCCCGATCGCGCCGACATCCCTGCGCAAATCCCGCCCTTGTCGAACACGCGCACACGAGCGCCTGCGCGTGCCAGGTGGAATGCGAGCGAGCATCCGACCACACCTGCGCCGATTACGATTATGTTTGCGCCCGATGATGCCTGCGTCACGCAGATAGCTCCGTCTTTTTCCGTGGATCGGTGTACGATAAGCTAATCGCCGCACTGGTGGCCACTAAAACAAAGTACGCAGATGATTTATCTCGATCATAACGCAGGCAGTCCTCTTCGCGTCGAGGCTGCCGCGGCGCTTTCGCGCTTCCTGTCCGATAGCGGAGGAAATCCTTCGTCGGTGCATCGCTCGGGTCAGCGCTCGCGCCGGATGCTCGAGGCTGCGCGCGCGCAGGTCGCGGCGATCGTCGGCGCAGACGCGCGCCGCATCGTGTTCACGAGCGGGGGCACCGAGTCGAACAATCTTGCAATCTTCGGCGCAATCACCGCGTCGCGCCGCCGCAAAATTATTTCATCCGAGATCGAGCATTCATCGATCCTGGCTCCGCTGGCGGAACTGGAGCGTCGCGGTTTTGAGATCGTGCGCCTTGCGCCCGACACCGACGGTCGAATCGATCCGGCGCGCATGCTGGATCTGATCGATAGCGAAACCGCACTGGTCTCGCTCGGACTTGCGAACTCGGAAGTAGGCACGATTCAGAACCTCTCGCCGCTCGCATCAGCGTGCACCAGCAACGCCGCGCTGCTTCATATCGATGCGGCACAAGCGGTCGGCAGAATCCCGGTTGATGTTGCGGCGCTCGGATGCGATCTGATGACGCTGAGCGGTCACAAGCTTGGCGCGCCTGCCGGGATCGGCGCTTTGTTCGTCCGCGATTCTGCGCGGATTGCGCCCACCGTCTTCGGCGGGCCGCATGAGAGCGGCATGCGCGCAGGCACGCCGAATCTGGCTGGCGCAGTGGCGTTCGGCGCTGCCGCCGAAGCAGCGATGAATGCGAGGGGCGCGGAGTTTGAGCGAATCGGTTCGCTCGCATCCTCGCTTTTTGTGCGGCTTCGCGCGGCGATTCCCGGTCTGCGCTTGAACGGGCCACTCGTTGGCCGTCTCCCCAACACAATCAACCTCACGTTTCCGGGTGTGCTCGGCGAGAGCATGCTGATTGCTCTTGACCTCGAAGGCGTTGAAGTTTCGATGGGCTCGGCATGCGCGGCCGGCGCGGTAGAACCGTCGCACGTGCTGCGCGCGATGGGCCGCAGTGTGGCAGACGCGCGCAGCTCGCTCAGGATCAGCCTTGGCTGGAGCAATACGGCAGCGGAAATCGACGCCGCCGCGTCGATCATTCCGGCGGTGTGGCGGCGGGTCGCGGACGCGGAACCTCAGTCGGAGGTGAGCGCGCGATGAAGCCGCGAGTGCTCGTTGCGATGTCGGGCGGGGTGGACAGCTCCGTCGCGGCGGCAATTCTGCGCGAGCAGGGTTACGATGTAGTCGGCGTTGCGATGCGGCTCGCGCCCGAGCCATCTGCGCCGGCCGCTACGGCGCCAATTGCGAAGCGGCGCGGCACCTGCTGTTCGCATGACGACTTCGAAGATGCGCGCCGCGTCGCCGAGCGCATGGACTTTCCGTTTTATGTGATCGATCTGCGTGCTGACTTTGCCGCGCGCGTGGTCGACAACTTCGTTTCCGAGTATCTCGGCGGGCGCACGCCGAATCCGTGCGTGATGTGCAATCGCGAGATCAAGTTCGATCGCCTGTGGAGCCGCGCGCGCGCGCTGAATGCCGACTATGTCGCGACCGGGCATTATGCGCGGATAGTGCAGGGCGCGGACGGCAGGTTTCATCTGCTGCGCGCGGCAGACGACGCCAAGGATCAGTCGTACTTTCTCTTCACGCTCGGGCAGGACGAACTCGCACGGACAATTTTTCCGCTGGGCGCGATGACCAAGACCGAAGTTCGGGCCCGCGCGCGTGCGTTGGGCCTGGCGACCGCGGACAAGCCCGAGAGCCAGGAAATCTGCTTCGTTCCCGACGGCGACTACGCGAGTTTTGTCGAGCGTCGAAGCGATTCCGCGCAACTCCGGCCCGGATCGATCATTGACAGCGAGGGAAAGCGGCTGGCGGATCACGCCGGAGTGCATCGATTCACCGTTGGACAGCGGCGCGGCCTCGGTATCGCCAGCGGCGAGCGGCTGTACGTCCGCGAGATTCGGGCCGAGTCGGGCGAGGTCGTGGCCGGGCGCCGCGACGAGCTTGATTCGTCGGGTCTGATCGCAAACCGCGTCAGCCTGGTCGATGATTCGCTGGCGTCGAGTGGCGAGCTGAGCGTTGAGGTGAAGATCCGCTATCGGCATCGCGCGATCCCGGCGACGATGCGGGTCGATTCCGGCCACCGCGCGGAGATTCGCTTCGCGACCGTCGGTCCCGCGGTGACGCCGGGGCAAGCGTGCGTCTTTTACCGCGGCGACGAAGTGCTCGGTGGCGGATTCATCGAACGCGCACTCGAGGCAGGATGACCGTGGCAACGCGCTTCGCAATCGCAACGCTCGGATGCAAAGTCAATCAGTACGATTCGGCGATTATCGAATCGCGGCTGAGCGCGCGCGGGATGGAACGCCGCGAATTCACCGAGCAGGCCGACGTTTATATCGTGAATACCTGCACCATCACCGATCGCGCCGACGCCGAAAGTCTGCGAATCGCGCGGCGGGCGCGGCGGCTCAATCCGAACGCGCGCGTGGTCATGACCGGATGCCTCGCGCAGGCGAGTCCCGAGGTACTGGCGCAAGCGGCGGAAGTCGATGCGGTGATTGGGCTTGGCCGGCTTGATGACCTCGAGCGCGCAGTGGCTTCGGGTGGGGGCGAGCGCGTGATGGTCACGAATCTGCGCAAGGAGAAAGCGCCGATCGAGCTGGCCGCGGTCACGCTGGAAGGTCATACGCGCGCGTTCCTGAAATTGCAGGAGGGCTGCGATCAGTTCTGCACATTCTGCATCGTGCCGTTTTCGCGCGGCACCTCGCGCAGCGTCGAGCCGCGCCGCGTGATGGCGGCGCTCGACGATCTTCATGAGCGCGGCTTCAAGGAAGTCGTGCTGACCGGGGTCCATCTCGGTGGCTACGGCAAGGACCTCGAGCCGCAAGTCGACCTCGCCGAGTTGCTCGAGATGATCGCCGAGCGATGCCCGTTGGATCGCGTGCGCATCAGCTCGCTCGATCCGGAAGAGTTGAGTGATCGGATCGTGGAAATAATTTCGGGCAGCGAGAAATTCTGCCCGCATCTACATCTGCCGCTGCAGTCCGGCGACGACGAGACGCTGTCGCGGATGCGGCGCCGTTACGAGCGCGACTACTTTCGCGATCGCGTTGAACGCGTATTGCGCGCTTGGCCCGACGCGGCAATTGGCACCGACTTGATCGTCGGGTTTCCGGGTGAGACGGCGACGCACTTCAAGTCGTACTTCGAATTCGTCGAATCGATGCCGCTGGCGTACTTCCACGTCTTTCCGTATTCGGTCCGCGCCGGCACGACGGCGGCAAAGTTCTCCGGCCGGGTGGCGCAACCGGAAATCAAGCGGCGCGCGGCCGAGATGAGGGAACTGGGCGAGAGCAAGCGGGTGGAATTCGCCCGGCGATTCGTCGGAACCAAACTTAAAGTATTGCTTGAAGAGCGCGGGCCGGGGGGCGAATTGCGAGGGTACAGCCGCAATTACGTGCGGGTCTCGACGCAGGGGCCCGACGAATTGACAAATCGCGAAGTCGAGGTGGAGGCATCAACCGTTGAAGGCCAGCAACTGGTTGGGGAGATTGTTCGGACGTGGGCGGGTGGAACCGCCGGCGCCGGAACCTCCTGAAAGTCCCGGCACCAAACTCGAGCGCACGCTCGGTTATTCGTTCGCGCGGCCGGAACTGCTGGAGACCGCGTTGACGCATCCGAGCGCCGCGGTCGGCAGCGATGTGCATTACGAGCGGCTGGAATTTCTCGGCGACGCGGTGCTCGATCTCGCGATTGCGGATCTGCTGATGCGCAAGTTTCCGACGGCGAAAGAAGGTCCGTTGTCCAAGCAGCGCGCGTCGATCGTTAATGCGCGCACTCTTGCGCTCAAGGCTCAAGCGGTTGAATTGAACGAGATGATGCGGCTCGGCAAAGGCGAAGAGAAAAGCGGCGGGCGCGAGAAGACCTCGATTCTTGCCGCCGTGTTCGAGGCGGTGATCGGCGCGATCTACAGCGACGGCGGACTGGTGCCCGCGCAGCAGGTGGTCGAGCGCCTGTTCACCAACGATATCGGCGGACCGGCGGCGGAACGCGACTACAAAACCGAATTGCAGGAAGTCGCGTACCGCAATTTTCGCACGCAGCCGGTTTACGAACTGATCGCGACCGACGGGCCCGATCATGCCAAGCGATTTACCACGCGCATCAGAATCGCCGGGCGCGATCTCGGCGTGGCTGAGGGCGGCAGCAAAAAGCAAAGCGAGCAGGCGGCCGCGCGCCTCGCGCTCGATCGAATAGAAGAGGAGCGCCGCGAGCGCCATGGGTGAGCATCGCGCAGGCTTCGTCGCGGTCGCAGGCCGCACCAACGTCGGGAAATCGACGCTGGTGAATCGGCTCGTGGGGCACAAGGTCGCAATCGTAACGCCGCGGCCGCAGACCACGCGCCGGCGAATTCTCGGAATCCGCAGCGATGACGACGCGCAAATCCTGTTGATCGACACGCCCGGACTGCACGAGGCGAAGAAGCAACTGAATCAGCGGATGGTGCAGACGGCGCGACGCGCGATCGCGGAAGGCGAAGTCATCCTGGACGTGGTGGAAGCGGGCGATCATCTGAACCCGGGCGATCGCGCCGTGCTCATCGACATCCGCGCGCTTGGCCGGCCGACCGTGATTGCGATCAACAAGGTGGATCGAATCGCGCGCGCGCAACTGCTGCCGCTGATCGAGGAGATCAACCAGGGATTTCCGGGGGCGGAGATCGTTCCGATCAGCGCGCTGACTGGTGAAAATATCGACGAGCTGCTGGTGACGCTGAAGCGGATGCTGCCGGAAAGCCCGGCGCTGATGTCGCCTGATGAATACACCGATCAGACCGAGCGGATGATCGCCGAAGAGATCGTGCGCGAGAAAATATTTCTGAAAATGCGGCAGGAGATTCCGTTTTCCACCGCCGTCAGGATCGACAAGTTCGAAGACGACGAAGAGCGCAAGCTGAAGCGAATCAGCGCGACGGTGGTGGTCGATCGCGAGTCGCACAAAGGCATGCTGATTGGCGCGGGCGGGCGCACGCTCAAGGAGATCGGCACGGCGGCGCGCCTCGAGCTCGAGGAAATCCTCGGCGCGCACGTTTTTCTGGAAGTCATCGTCAAGGTGGAGCGCGACTGGACGCGCGATCCGCGCAAGCTCGCGGAGTTCGGCCTGTGACGAATTCTCGCGCAGGCTCGGGCGCCGAGGCGCGGCGAATAGCGGCCGAGGGGCTGCCGGCTGTCGTGCTGGTCGGGCGCGCGAACGCGGGCAAGTCCACGCTGTTCAATCGAATCAGCAAGGGCGGGCGCGCGATTACCAGCGCGATTCCCGGCACCACCCGCGACCTGAATTTCGCGCGCGCGAAATACGGCGACCGCGAGTTCGTCGTGATCGACAGCGGCGGCCTCGAGCTTGGCGGCCATGAGCGGATGACTGAGCGGATCGTCAGCGAGGCGCTGGCCGCGGTCGGCGTCGCCGACGTGGTTGTTTTCATGCTCGACGGCAGAGGCGGGCTCAGCGAGGCCGACGCCGAGGCGCTCGCGCTAGTGCGCGAAACGGGATGCCCGCTCATCATGGCGGTCAACAAGATCGATCGGCCGGGGCAGGAGTCTGAAGCGTCCGAGTTCTACGCGCTCGGCGGCGACGAATTGTTTTTCATCTCGGCGGCGCACGGACGCGGAATCGATGAACTGCTCGATCAAGTCGTCGCGCGCCTGCCCGAGCGCGAAAGTGCGGCGGCCGCATCGCCGGATCTGAGACTGGCGCTGGTCGGCCGTCCCAACGTCGGCAAGTCGTCGATCCTGAATCGCCTCTCCGGATTCGAACGTGCGATCGTCGATGACACTCCCGGCACGACGCGCGATCCGGTCGATGTCCGGCTCACTTCGCACGGCCGCGACGTGCTGCTGATCGACACGGCCGGAATTCGCAGGCCGCCGCGCGTCGAAGGCGAGCTCGAGCATCATTCGGTGGGGCGCGCGATCGAAACGATTCGGCGCGCCAACGTGGTGTTGCTCGTGATTGACGCGAGCGAGGGAATCACCGACCAGGATGCGCGGCTGGCGCGGCTGGTCGATACCAACGATCGCGCGATGGTGATCGTCTGCAACAAGTGGGACGTCGCGGCGAAGGCCGGGCGCAAGGTCGCCACGTTCGTCCGCGACGCGCACGAGCGCTACCCGTTCCTCGAATACGCGACGATGGTGTTCACGTCGGCTGTTACCGGCGACGGCGTCGACGGCATCATCCCGGCGGCGATTGCGGCGGGAGATTCGTGGCGCGCGGTGTTCCAGACCTCGCGGCTGAATCGAACGCTGGCCGAAGCGACGGCCGCGATGGACCCGCCGCAGGTGGACCGGCGGCGCCTGAACCTGATGTACGTGACGCAGGTCGACAGCGCGCCGCCGCGACTGCGATTTTTCACCAACGTCGAACGCGGCATCCCGGCGCATTATGTGCGGTTCATCGAAACGCGATTTCGTAAATCGCTCGGGCTGGTCGGTACTCCGCTGCGGCTTGATTTTCGGCGGACCGGACGCTCGTGGGTGCAAGGCAGTCCGCCGGCGCGGCCGCGCGGCAAGCCTCGCAATCGCCCCGCGCCGCGAACCAAACCCGCGCGCGCTTAAGCCGGGCGCTTGTGGAGCGATGAGCGCTGACGGCATTTCGTATGCCGTGCGGCGTCCGGTATATTTCAATATACAGTGATCCTCATTTTAGATTTCGGCAGCCAGTACACGCAGCTGATCGCGCGGCGCGTGCGCGAAGCGAACGTGTATTGCGAAATCCATCCGTTCAATTTCGCGCCGGAAAAGATCCGCGCGATGAATCCGCGCGGGATAATTCTCTCCGGCGGGCCCGGCGAGTCTCTACGACGAAAACGCGCCGGATATTTCCGACGAGGTGCTCAATCTCGGCTGCCCGGTGCTCGGAATCTGCTACGGGCTGTACGTGATCGCGCAGCACATGGGCGGGCGCAGCGTGGGCTCGCGGCAGCGCGAATACGGACCTGCGACTCTTGTGATTGACGGCGACGACGCGCTGTTCGAGGGGCTCAGCGGGCGGGAGCATCGCGTGTGGATGAGCCACGGCGATCGCGTCGAGGCGATTCCGGGCGCGTTGTGCGCAATCGCACACAGCGACAACTCGCCATACGCGGCGTTCAAGACGCGCGACGGGCGCATGCGCGGAATCCAGTTTCATCCGGAAGTCGTGCATACGCCGTGCGGCACGCAAGTCCTGCGCAACTTCGCACTGAAAATCTGCGGCGAGCGCGGTGATTGGACGATGGCGAATTTCGTCGAGACCAAACTCGCGGAGATTCGCAAGCAGGTCGGGCCGACCGACAAGGTCCTGATGGGACTGTCGGGCGGCGTCGATTCCTCCGTCGCGGCCGCGCTGATACATCGCGCGATCGGCTCGCGGCTGCATTGCGTGTTCGTCGATACGGGATTGTCGCGCGCGGGCGAGCGCGAGCGGATGGAGAATGCGTTCGCGGGCCAGCTCGGAATCGATCTGAAGGTGACCGACGCCTCGGAACTATTTCTGTCGCGACTGGCAGGCGTGCTCGACCCCGAGCAGAAGCGGCGAATCATCGGCCATACGTTCATCGACGTGTTTGAATCCGAGGAAGTAGTGAAGGGCGCGAAATTTCTCGGACAGGGAACGCTCTATCCCGACGTGATCGAATCCGTGTCGTTCAAGGGTCCGTCGGCGGTGATCAAGAGCCATCATAACGTCGGCGGATTGCCGGAGCGGATGCGCCTCGAGCTGGTCGAACCACTGCGCGAGTTGTTCAAAGACGAAGTGCGCGAAGCGGGACGGAAGCTTGGGCTGGCGCCGGAAGTTGTCGATCGCGAGCCGTTTCCGGGACCGGGGCTGGCAGTGCGAATCGTCGGCGAGGTGACGCGCGAGCGGCTCGATCTGCTGCGTCGCGCGGACGCGATCGTCATGGAAGAAACGGCGGCCGCCGGCTTCGGGCTAAAATTGTGGCAGGCGTTCGCGGTGCTGCTGCCGCTCAAGACGGTCGGCGTGATGGGCGACGGGCGCAGCTACGAAAGCGTGATCGCGATTCGCGCGGTCGAGTCGATGGACGGGATGACTGCGGATTGGGCGCGGCTGGATCCGGCGTTTCTCGCGCGCGTCTCGAGCCGAATCACCAACGAAGTGAAGGGCGTCAACCGCGTCGTTTACGACATCACGTCCAAGCCGCCGGCGACGATCGAGTGGGAGTGACGGTGACGGTTCGCACGCGTTTCGCGCCGAGCCCGACCGGCTCGCTGCACATCGGCAATGTTCGCTCGGGACTGTTCGCGTACCTGTATGCGCGACACCACCACGGGCAGTTCGTGTTGCGCATCGACGATACGGATCGCGAGCGCTCGACGAAGCAGTCACTCGAGGAAATCCTCGCGGATCTGAAATGGCTCGGGATGGAGTGGGACGAAGGCCCGCCCGATCCGGAATATTTTCAGACCAATCGAGTCGAGCGGCATCGTGAAGCCGCGCTGAAACTGCTGCGCGAGCGCAAGGCGTATCCGTGCTACTGCTCGGCCGAAGAACTCGACGCCAAGCGCAAGCAGGCCGAGCGCGAGCATCGCCGGCCGGTTTACGATCGCAAATGCCGCGGGCTCGACTTCCCCGCCGACCTGCCGTTGCCCGACAAATCCGCGGGCCGCAACTACACGATTCGTTTCGCGATGCCGCTCGACGGCGAGACGGTGGTCGATGACCTGGTCAAGGGCCGTATGGTGTTTCAGAATTCCGAGCTCGACGACTTCATCATCGTGCGTTCCGACGGCTCGCCGATTTACAACTTCGCGAGCATCCTCGACGACGTCGACATGCACATCACGCATATTGTTCGCGGCGACGACCACGTCTCGAACACACCACGTCAGATGCAGATGGCGTATGCGCTCGGGTTCACGCCGCCGGCCTTCGCACATTTGCCGCAGGTGCTCGGGCCCGACGGCTCGCCGCTGTCGAAGCGTCACGGCGCGACTTCGGTGATTGCGTATCGCGAGAACGGTTACTTCCCCGAGGCGATGCTGAACTATCTCGCGCGGCTTGGATGGTCGCATGGCGATCAGGAAATCTTCTCGAAGGATGAGCTGATCAACTTCTTCGGCTTTGAGGCGTGTGGGAAATCGGCCGGTGTATTCAACGCCGAGAAATTGCTCTGGCTCAATTTCCATTACCTGAAGGAGCGGCCGATCCCGAAGCTGGCAGCCGAGGTTAAGCCGTTCATCGCGCAGCGCGGGTGGACGATTCCGGCCGACGACGCGTGGCTTGAAAGGGCGGTCGCGACGCTGCATGAGCGCGCCAAGACGCTGGTAGAGCTGACGGACTTTTTGTCGTTTTACGTGAAGGATGATATCGAGATCGATTCGAAGGCGTCAGCGAAATTCCTCAAGCCGGAAATCGCGGAGCCGCTGCGCGCGTTGGCCGCTGAGCTTGAGGCACACGAGGGCGAAGTCTCCGAGGCGTCGGTGCAGGCGGTGTTCGAGTCTGTCCTGGCGAAATTCAGCCTCAAGCTCGGACAGCTTGCGCAGCCGGTCCGCGTCGCGCTCACCGGCGGCACCGTCAGTCCGGGGATTTACGAGGTGATCGCGGTGCTCGGCAAACGTCGCACCGTCGATCGCCTGAACGCTGCCGTTCGCCGAATCGAGCAGCCCGCCTGAAATCACTTCGCGTTGACCGGTGGCAGTACCAGGATTTGCCCGTTCATCTCGGGCTGATGGACGGCGCAGTAGAAGTTGAAGATGCCGTCTTTGTGAAACGTGAAAACGTACGACGTCTTGGTCAGCGGCTCCAGCTTCAGATGCATGAGGACGGTTGAGTCGGGCGCGGTCAGCATGAAGTCGTGCTCGTCGTCGGATTGCAGATTCCAGAACGTGAGCATCGTCGGCACTTCGCGGCGAATCGCGATGAAGGTCGGCGAGAATGCGTAGACCTCGCCGAATTTCGCGACGGTCTCTTTCGGCCCGGTCTCTTTGACGGCGACTCGCTCCGTCAGGACGATCACTTCCGCCTCCGCAGTGCCGCCTTTTGCGACGGAGACGATCTTCGACGCTGCCGCATTCGGCAGGTAGAAGTGCTGGTCCATCGGCGGCATCGCGGAAGCGCTCGCGACGCCAATCAAACTGGCCAGCGCCGCGGCAACGATTCCGCGACCGATCCCTTCCCAGTTACGCATCCAAATAGTACCTTGGTTGCATGAGCGTACTAGTACCATACGTAGTCGAGCAGACCGGCCGCGGCGAGCGTTCCTACGACATCTATTCGCGCCTCCTCAAGGACCGAATCGTGTTCCTGGGCGGGACCGTGACCGACGACCTTGCCAACCTGGTCACCGCGCAACTCCTGTTCCTCGAGTCCGAGGATCCGGAGCGCGAGATCAATATGTACATCAACTCGCCGGGTGGATCGGTCACCGCCGGCCTCGCCATCTACGATACGATGCAATTCGTCAAGCCTCCCGTCTCGACCCTGTGCGTGGGGCAGGCCGCCAGCATGGGATCGCTCCTGTTGGCTGCAGGAGCCAAAGGGCGGCGCTATGCGCTGCCGCACTCGCGGATACTGATTCACCAGGTCTCCGGCGGATTCGAGGGACAGGCGAGCGATATCGAGATTCACGCGCGCGAGGCGTTGCGTCTGCGCGAAATCCTGAACGATATCCTGGCGCATCATACCGGCCAGAATTCCAAGAAAATCGAGAAGGACACCGACCGCGACAACTTCATGTCCGCGGCGCAGGCGGTCGAGTACGGACTGATCGACGAAGTGATTGCCGGCAGGCCCGTCAAGGCTTCGCTGTAGCCGAGGCCGTCGCCCGCGCTCCACTACTGGTTCCTGCTGCCGGTCGGCGTCGCAATCAGCGCGCTCGTGATGTCGGCCGGCGTATCCGGCGCGACGCTGTGGTTTCCCGTCTACCTGCTGTGGCTCAAGCTCGACGCGCCGGTCGCGTTCTGGCTCGGGTCTGTTCACGATGCTGTTCGGCTTCGGCAGCGGCGTGATGCGCAATTTTCGCGACGGCACCTTTGACGGCGCACTTGTCCGCCGCTACCTGATCGTTGCGATGCCCGCGGCGTTGGTCGGTGGCTGGGCTTCGGCCTCGGTCAACCAAGCGTTGATCGTCGCGCTCTTCGGAGCGTTTGTGATCGTCTATGCGATCATCATTGGCGGACGAGCGCTCGGCATGCGCCTCGAAGAACAGAGCGATCGCCACGACCGCGTCCCATTTTCGATTGCGCTGGTGGGCGGCGCGCTCACCGGGCTCATCTCGATTGGAATCGGAATCCTCGCGATGCCGTCGGTGCTGCGTCATCGATCGATTCGATCGCCGAGCGCCGCGATCGGATCGCTGGTCATGATCATTTTCTTCACCAGCCTCGCCGCGACCGTCGGCCGAATGCGGCCATCGCTCATATCCGAGTTGCGGCGCGATTCGTCGCAAATAGTCGCGATAGCAATCTGGGCGGTGCCCGGCGTTATCGCAGGCGGACAGATCGGCCCACGCCTCACGCGGATGCTGACGTCGGAGCGTCACGCCCGCATGTACTTCAGCGCTGTTCTGCTAGTCGTCGGATTGCTCACGTTGGCTCGTGCAGGGGCAGTGCGCTAGAGCAGGGGGCCGTCGTTACCGCCGAGCATCGCGCGCCTGATCAGCTTGATCGGGATTGCGCCCTGCTGGAGAAACGCGTCGTGGAATTTGCCGAGGTCGAATGCAGCGCCCTGCTGTTTGCGGACGTCTTCGCGCAATTTCAGAATCATCAGCTTGCCCAGTTGGTAGCGCAGGTAGCCGGGATCGTCGGTGCCGCGCAGCGCCTCGACCATCGCGTTGTGCGGCGTCTGGTAGGCGTTATCCACGAAAAATTTCGCCGCCTGGTCGACGGTCATCCCCTGCGTATGCATCCTGATTCCGACCAGGTAGCGGCACGCGCGCATCAGCGCATCCTGCAACTGCGCCAGCCGGTACTTCGGGTCGCCGTCATGCAGGCCCTCGTCGATCATCATCTGCTCGCAGTAAAACGCCCAACCCTCGACATCCGCACCCGAGCTGTAAATCAGGCGCACGATATCCGGATTGTGCCGGTTGTTGAGGAACTGCACGTAATGGCCGGGGAAGACTTCGTGCACCGAGGTGTTTGAAATGCTCGGCGCCGAATAGAACTCGAGCAGTTGCTCCTTCTTGGCGTCGGGCCACGAGGGATCGGGCAGCGTGACGTAGTAAAATGCCTCGGGCGATTTCTCGAACGGCCCCGGCGAATCCATCGAGGCGAAGGTCGTCGCGCGCGCATACGGCGGCGTCTCGCGCACCATCGGCAACACGTCCGACGGAACCGTCGCGATATGGTGCGCGATAACGTAAGCGCGAATGCTCGCGAGTCCGGCGGCGACGGTGGGCAGGACCTGGTTGCTGTCGGGATGCACGCGAGTGACAGCCTCGATCACCTCGGCGGGCGAATGCTTCGGATCGATCAGCGCGGCGGTCTTCTGGAATTCGTCGCGTAGCCGTGCCATCTCCTTGACCCCGATCTGTTCGAGCTGAGCGAGCGGGGTGTCGACCATGTCGGCGTCGTTGAGCATCCGCCGATACGCGTCGGCGCCGATCGCATAGTCGCCCGACGCCTTCGGCATCAGATCGTTCTTGAGCCATTGCGAATAATCATCAATCGCCGCGACGAGATTTGTATTGGCCTTGGCGAACGCCTGTTTGTCAGGACCGTCGACGACCTTCGCGAAGGCGAGCGGGACGTCGTTCTTGAAAAATCCGATCGTCGCCGGCATTTGCTGCAGCGTGATATCGACATAGACCTTCGGCGTCAGCTGAGGCTGCAAATTGTGCCGCGCCGCCTCGAGATTGCGGAGCGCGGCGATCTCGCGGGCCGTCACCGAACGCATCCGCTTTTCGGCGGGCGCAAACTCGCGCTTGATCAGGCTGTTCACCGCCGCCGTCGGCAAGTACATTCCCGGGTCGCGCTGATAGCTGCGGACCTGTTCAGTCCAGAGCAGTTCGCCGTCCACATGCGCCAGCAGCCATTCGCGATCCGCCTCGTTGGCCGGCGAAAGAGACTTCGGGTCGTGGGCGCCGAACAGTGTGAGCCACTTCTTCGCGTGGTGAATCACCTGGTCGATGCCGCCGGCGCTGAGATCGTCCACTCGGCCGTCGAAGCGATGATCGCCGAGGTGCGTGGCGCGCTCGGGGTAGAGCCGCAGCTCGGTTTCGACGAACACCGAGACTTGCGCCTTGAACGCGCGATCGTTCAGCGACTCGGTTTGCGCAAGTGCGGGCGCGGCGACAGTGACGATGAAGGCAATCCCGACGAGCCAGCGGATCTTCATCGAGGCGGCTACTTCAGCGTGCTCGCGAACAACCCGGTGAGCTTGTCGAACGCGCGATCGGCCTGCGGCTGGTTGTAAACCGGCGCGTCCGGCACCGTCCAGCCGTGAAACGCACCTTCGTACACTTCGCTCTCGTACTTGCCGCCCCACGCGGCGAGCGCGCTATCGAACTTTGCGATCGCCTCCGTCGACATGCTGCGGTCGTTGGTTGCGTGTCCGAAGTAGAGGCGCGCCTTGATTCGCGGCAGCAGCAGATGCGGGCTGGTCGGCTCGTCGCTGTAAAGACCGCCGCCGTGGAATGAGGCGACCGCGGCAACTTTGCCCGGCATCGCAGCGGCCGTGCGCATCGCCATCGCGCCCGTGAAGCAGTAGCCGACGACGCCGATCGGCGCTGCGCTGACGGAACTATGCGCCGCGAGAAAATTGACGTAGGCGGTCCCGTCGCGCTCGACGGCGTCTGGCGTCATCGGCGCACGCAGCTCGGCGAATCGCTGCATCGTGCGCGGGTCTCCCATCCCTATCTTGATGTCGATAATCGGAGGCTTGGCCGTGCGATAGAAGACGTTGGGCATGAGCACCGTGTAGCCTTTGTCGGCGAGCCGCTTCGCCATCTCGCGGTGGGAAGGACGGATGCCGCCGATGTCAGTCAAATGGATGGCGCCGGGGAGTTTGCCCGCCCCCTCCGCGCGATAAAGAAAACCGTCAGCGATGCCGTCGCTCGTGCGAATCTCGATTGCTTCTTCGATCATTGCTGCCTCCATCGAATCAGAAATTTACTGCGGAGAATTCGATTCATATATCACAGAAAAACGGCTTTCATCGAAAGCATCGGGCTGCGACTATTGGCGGATGGCGGACCGGGTTCATCAATTCTATGCGGTGGCATTCGAGGAAAATTTTTCGCTCCGGCAGATAGCGCCGGCTTTTCCCGAGGCGAAGTCGTCGCCGCTCGAGATGTTCGTGCCAGTCGGATCCGACGGTGGCCTCTACTTCTTTCCCTTCGGTGCGATCGTCACGCACGACGTTCCAGCCGAGCATCGCGAGCGTATCTTCGCGCGCCTCACGCAGGTACTGCCCAAGCTCACGACGCGGATCATCCGCGAGGACTACTCAGTGCTGGAGGATCCCGGCGCGCCGATCGGGATTTCCAACGGGATGCTGCTGGTCGACAAGCTGACGCCGCAGCGCGCGGGAATCGTTGCGCTGACGGTCGGCCAGAGCGCCGCGATGGAATATTACGAGCGCATCGTGGATGGCCTGTTCGCGCGAACCGCGCAGCTGGTCGATCGGATGGCGACGCGCGGCACCGTGCCGTATCGCATCACGCCGCTGCATCGCTTCATTGGCGAGGCGATTTCGTCGCGCACCGAAGTGCTCGCCGTGCTCCATCTGCTCGACAAGCCCGACGCCGCGTGGGAAGACCCCGCGATGGATCTCATCTATGACGACCTGCGCGACGAATTCGACCTGGTCGATCGCTATGCCGCGCTGACCAGCAAGCTGCAAAGCATCCAGGATTCTCTGGTGCTGGTGCTGGACGTGGCGCGCGACCGCCGGCTGGTGCTGCTCGAAGTGATCGTGGTGTTGTTAATCCTGCTCGAAGTGATTCTGAGTATCGGACATTTCACCTTGTAAAATTTCCGGAACCGTGAGAATTCATATTACCGCAACACTGCTCTGTTAGTTTCGTCATCGCGGGAACTTTACCCTCCAGCTGGCGTGTTCCTTGATGGCACGCCAGGTTTTTATTTAGGGGCATGTTGATGTCGGAAGAAACTCTACAAAGCAAGAATTTCGATACGACCGCAGGACGCGGCGCCGCCGCGTACGAGAAAGGAATCGACGCCGGACTGCTGCTGCCGGGACAATACGTCGACCTGGTCCGCCGAAATCACGTGATCGAAGGCGAACTGAAGCTGCTGCTCGCGGTGCTGGAAGACGCGATTCGATGCTACCTGCGCAACGTCGATGCAAAGGACGGCGAGCGCCGGCGCGATTTCGTCGAAGTCAGGCACTGGTTCGAATGCAGCGGCCGCGGCGCCAGGCGCGGGGATATTTTCACCTTCGACAATCTCTGCGCCGCGCTGGGCATCGAGCCGCGGGTTCTGCTCGACCGGCTGCGGATTTTGACGATCGGCGATTTGCCATCGCGGCGTTACCAGATGCGCCGTCATCGGCCGCTGTCGAGCCTGCGCCATGCCAACGGCGTGCGCGAGCGCCGGCCGACGCGATCGCACGGCTCGTGACGCGGTAACGACTTCGGAATTCTAAACGAACAGCCATCGCGTCGCGCTGCCCTGGAATTCTCCGGGCGTGGCGTCGACGGCGATCACTTTGCGCGGGCGCACGGCGAAGATCGGGCCCATGTCGAGCACCGTCTCCGGCTTCAAGTCCCACTGGTACTTTGGATTGTAGGCCTCGACGAAGCGGCGGATCGTCGCGGCGTCGGTAATCTTCGCGGCGACGCCTTCGAGCGAGACCGCCTGGATGCCGTCTTCAGGGCATACGACGCAACTCGGATTCGCCGCGAGATTGCGCGCCTTGCGCGATTGCGTGCCGCTGCTGAAGTAGAAGGCGTTGTCGTCGTCGAGCCAGACGCCCCAGACGGGCACGCAATGGGGCCGGCCGTCGGGACAGGTCGTCGCGATCCAGTAGTTGCGCGCGCGCGTCAGCCGCTCGACCGCCCAATCCCACGGCAACAATCCGCGCCCGCCGTTCGCGTCGAGGATTCCATAGCCCGGCATGTAGGGCCTGCTCGATTTGATTTCCATGCCGGCTACGATCTCATCGCGAGATCATTTCGCGCAACTGATTCTCTCACTTTTTCTGCACCTCAACTTGCCGACACCCTCGAGCTTGACGCTCTTGTCCGCGCCCGACTTGAGGTTGGTCTCAATGATCAGCGTGCCGCGATATTTCTGCGCTGCCCCCGGCGTGAAACTCACTGAGATCTCGCAACTGTCTGCAGGGATGCCCTTGCCTCCCGGGCCGAGGTCGTCGCCGTCGCAGGTTTCCTGAGTGATGTTGAATGGGTTGGTAGCGCCGGTTTCCCCTTCGATGAGGATCGGTAGCGGAACTCTTTTCCTTTTAATCCTGCCGGCGTTGGTGAGTTTGACCGACTTGATGTTGCCGGCGATTACAACTCCGACTTCGACAGTACCGAAGTTGAGCGTCTTGGGCTGGACGTCGAGCTCGCCGGGCACCGGCGTCAGCGTTGCGGTCGGCGTCGGCGTCGCAGTCGGGCTCGGGGGCACGAAGACTTCGACGACGTTGGTTGCTGTGTCGCCCGTCGTGTCGACGGCCCCTCCAAGCGTCCAAATGCTCGTAACGCCCTGGTCCGGGGAGGCCAAATTGCTCGGAGCGACTACAGCGGCCAGACCCCATCGCGCGGTTGGCATGGAAGGTTCCGTCGCCCAGCTATCGGCCGTCGGATCGTAGGCTTCGACCGTGGCCAATGGAGAACCGTCCGCACCACGGCCGCCGATCGCGTAGAGCAATCCGTTGAATGCCAGCACGGCGAGGTCAGCCCGCGGCGTGGGCATCGACGCCTTCGTTGTCCAACTGTCGCTGGTCGGGTCGTACGCCTCAAGAGTCGGCAGGGCAGCACTGGAGCCATCACTCCCGCCCGCGGCATAGATGGTGCCGTTGATCGTGTCGGCGCCAAAATCCGAACGGGGCGTAATCATCGGAGCGCCGCTGCTCCAGGAATTGGTTGAACGGTTATAGATCTCGAGCACGCCGGTCACGCTGCTGCCGGTGTTTCCGCCCATGACGTAAAACAAGCCGTTGTCGAAATCGAATGCCCCTGCAGGTTCTTGTCTAGCAGTCGGCATCGAGGTCAGCGTCAACCAGACAAAAGGTATTTCCATTATCGAGAGCGTCGCCACCGGGCCTGAGCCATCGTTGCCTCCCGCAACGTAGAGCACGGGTAAATTTCCATCAGTCGGATCGAAGCCCGAAGCATAAGCGGGGCTGGTTTGAAGACTCGGTAGCGGAGGTTTCGCCTCCCAGCCGCCTTCTTGTTCGGGGGAGATGGCACATTCAAGACAGGAATAAGCGCTTTCGGTGTTTCCAAAGCCGGGACTGAAGCCGCCTGCGTCTACCACCTCGCCGTCTGAAAGGGTCGCGGCCGACCAGTATCGCGCATCCGGCGTTGTTGGAAATTCCTCCCAAGTGCCGGAGACAGAGGGTGCGGAATTACTGTGCGATGGAATCGGAGCGTAAAGAACCGCGATCGCGATCGCTACTGCAACGAGCGCGATTATTCGCTTCACCATCGAAGCATCCCCAGAAAACCATTGGAGCGTTGAATCAACTCCAATGTAGACCGAGAGTTATCAGAAATCTATCGCGCGGAACGATCGAAGGAAAAAAATTGCGCGAGACGCGAGGCGGGCGCATACAGCGGGACTTAACCCGGATGCTCCGCCTGGTCCCGCGCTCGCGCAAGGGTCAAAGGCGAAAAACGAAAACGAAAGCGTTCTAGCTCTCGCTAGTCACGCCATCGCGCCCAGTCATGATGATGTGCGCGTACCCAGTCCGGATGATGGTCGTACCACCATGCGCGATCATGCCAGACGTGGGCTTCGTCGTAGTCGCCGTCATAGACGCGCCACTCGGGATATACCGCGACCCACTCGGGATGATGGTAGTAAACCCAGCCGGGATGATTTTCATGCCACCAGTGCGCGTCATGCCATTCGTGATGCGCGTCCCAATCGCCGTAATGATCATAGTGATCCGCATAAGCTGCCACCGGCGCGGCGGCGAACAGCGCAGTCAGAGCGGCGCCGGCGAGAAATGTTCGGAGTTTCATTGCTGATACCTCCTTCGAAGCGAGCGATCCTCTGTGGGGAAATACCTCACGTGATCAATACGATGCATTCGCAATGCCAGTTTCACGCGCGGATAAAGCCTAGAAAATTTCACGAATCTTCGCCGAGATGAGCCGCGTTTCAGCGATGCGGCTCTGCAAAATCTTCAGACTGCTGGTATTGCTCTGCGGTGGAGCTTGAGACTTACGAAAGTGTAAGGAATAGAGAATGAAGCTTTGTCACACGGCCGCGCTCACGCTCGTCGGATGGTACCTGCTCATTCCGCCGGTGTTCAGTCCGATGGGCGAGCATCACCGATCTTTCAACGACCTGACTGCGCCGCTGAACAAGTGGGATATCTGGGCGAAGTTCGACTCACAGGCGAGTTGCGAGAAAGAGAAAGAAAAACTGCGGAGCCAGGCGCCGCCGCGCATCAAGTTCGCAACCGAACATCCCGATGAGGATCCGAACGGCAACATTCTCGCCGTATCGCAGGCATGGCAGGTGGCGGATTGCGTGTCATCCGAGGACCCACGTCTCAGGCCGCAGTAGAAGGCCGGGCAAAAGAATAAGTTCGAATCAGTGAGACGGACTCTTCTCGCCGGCTGCGGCGGGAGGTTCCGGTGCTCCCGAGGCTTCCCACGCCGCCATGTCTGAGTACTCGCGGAACCGGCAAATCTGGCCGTCGCGAAAGATAAAGATTTGGACCCAGCTGGTTTTGACCAGCCGGCCGGTCGCGCGGATCACATAGCGCGCGGAGCCTTCGACGACCAGGTTGTCGCGGCCGGAGATGAATTCCTCCGGCTCGAACCTTTGAATATCCAGCAACTCAAAGAATTTGCTGCCGTAGCGCTCGAACTCCTTCAGGTTGTGACACCAGGCACTTCCCGGCCATTTGCCGGCGACGGCGTCTTTCCAATCAACGTCGTCGGTCAGCAGTTTCAAGATCGCGGGAAGGTCTCGATCGTTAACCGCCTGGTAGAAGCGCTTTGCGGTCTGAAGATTTTTTTCTTCGTTCATCGCAAACCTCCGGAAATCCGCGGAGTCGTTTTTCAGCGACGTGTCACGCCTGATTGTTTACACCTCCTGCACGGTCAAGGTCCACGGTGAATCCGGCCGCGACCGATTGGCGTACTGACAGGGCAGGGGGACTAAGTGAAAATCATCGGCTTACTGGTCTTGGCGTTCGTGATGTCCGGATGCGCGGCGCTGGCGGCGCCAGGGATCGAAGGCGCGGCGTCGCTCGCCGGCATGGCCGGAAATTCCGCGACCGGCTACATGTCGACGCACTCGAGTATCGAGCTGAATGCGGCCAACGTCGAGTTGGTGCGCGCGCAGGCGCAGATGCAGAAGGTGCAGGCTGACGACTTGCGCAGCAAGCGCGAAGAGCTCGAGAACGAGCGCGCCGCCACCGTCGGCATCCTGCGCGAGATGGCGATTGCGCGCGAGGATCCAACGCTCGCCGACGTGGCGCTGTGGGTGCAGGCCGGCGGCGACCCCGACTACGCGATGCACTACGCACTCCAGGGCCCGCCCAAGACGATCGCAAAGGAATAGCGAGTCCAGCGTCATCTAATCGCCGATTTTGATCGGCAACCCAAATGCTCCCCTTAAGCCATCGGCTAACTGGGGCTTGGCCCGTTCGCCTGAATCTAATATATGACTTAGAAGGCTCTCTAAGTAATTCATTGAAGGTTCACGATGGCGGGTGTGGAAAGCGGCATTTTGGCTCTTTTTGTGGTCGCATTGTTTGCGTCGACCGTGAACGGGGCGCTCGGTTACGGGTTCTCGTCGCTGACGGTTCCCCTCGCGCTGTTTTTCTTTCCAAACAAAATTCTCAGCCCGGCACTCGTGCTGGTCGAACTGGCGATCAACTCGTGGGTGGTGGTGCTGAACCGCGAGAGTTTAAAGGTCGCGCGATGGCGCGCGTTGCCCATCATCATCGGCCTCGTTCCCGGCATCCTCATCGGCAGCTTTCTGCTGACCCACGCGAACCCGGGCGTGCTCAAGTTCTGGACGTATGTTGTTCTGCTTCCGCTCATTCTCTCGCAGGCCGCCGGCTATCGGCGACCGATTCGCGCCGAGCGCGCCGCGGGCGTGCCGCTGGGGGTGGGAGTCGGGGTGCTCTACTCGACCACGACTATCTCCGGACCCCCGCTCGCACTGATGTTCAACAATCAAGGCGTGGAGAAGACTGAATTTCGCGCGGCACTCGGAACCGTTCGAATCGTCGAGACCACGCTTACGACGATCGTCTACGCCTTCCTCGGGCTCTTCACCTCGCGGAGCATTCACCTGCTGGTGCCGATCGCTCCGGCCGTGCTGCTGGGGCTTCCGCTCGGGACCTACGTGATCCGGCATGTGCCGAACGAGGCGTTCCGGCGCGTCTGCATGAGTTTCGATGCGTGGATAGTGGGGTTCGGACTCGCGAGGACGATTCTCGAGCTGCGGCTGCTGAGCCCGTCGGGAGCCTACAGCATCTGGGGCGCCGTGATTCTTTTCGATCTCTACCTGCTCTACCGCTACTTCGTCATGGGCCACGTTCATGCTCGAATCGAAAGCCTCTCTCTGCACGGCACTCCAGCCACAGCCGAAAAAAATTGACGAGCGCCCGCGCGCCGCGCCGCTGCCTTCGCACAACGGCGTGCGGCAGCAGGGATACTCCAAATGGAGGTCGCGCTAGTGATTTGATTTCGAGTGTACTATTGCTCGAAGCGTTGTGACGCTGCGCCCGAATGAACGGGAACTTTGGCCGGGCCGAGGGGAAGTCCAATGAGCCAGGAACCTTACATACTCATCACCGCAGACACTCACGCGGGCGCCAGTCATGCCGGGTATCGCGAATACCTCGATCCCCAATGGCGCGAGGCGTTTGACGAATGGCGTGGCGGATACAAGAACCCGTCGCAAGAGCACTACGGCTCCAAGAAGATGCGCAACTGGGATTACGGCATCCGCAACAAAGATCAGGACAGCCAGGGAGTCGTGGGCGAAGTGGCTTTCCCCAACACGGTGCCGCCGTTCTATCGCAAGAGTATCGTCACCGCGCATCCGCCGAAGCCGGAAGATTATCAGCGATGCCAGGCCGGCATCCGTGCGCACAATCGCTGGCTGAAGGATTTCTGCGCCGAGGATCCGATTCGCCGCGCCGGGATTGGATTGATCCTGCCCAATGACTTCGACGAAGCGATCAAGGATATCGAGTTCATCGCGAAGTCCGGCCTGCGCGGCGGCGTGCTCCTGCCGCTCATCCCGCCCGACGCCCACTGGCTGAAGCCGCTCTACCATCCGGCGTGGGACCGCGTGTTCGCCGCCATCCAGGACCATGGCCTCGTGCTCAATCAGCATACGGGGCAGGGCATTCCGGACTACGGCGAGGGCGTGGTGCCGGAATCGATCTGGATCCAGGACGTGACCTTCTACGGTCAAGCCGGCTTTCGGCATCTGCTGATGGCGGGCGTCTACGAGAAGTTCCCGAAGCTCAAGTACATCCTGACCGAGTCCGGCTGCTACTGGGTTCCCGCGATACTCAAGCAGTGCGATCGCGCCTACTACGCGATCAAATCGGGCGCGCTGGGCGAGATGAACTACAAGGGAATGGAAATGCCGCTGAAGGAGCCGCCGAGCGAGTATGCGAAGCGTCACTGCTACTACGGCGCGAGCTTCCCGAGCAACGCCGACCTCGCCGGCATCGACGAAATCGGCGAGGATCACGTGCTGTGGGGCAACGACTATCCTCACTACGAGGGCACCTTCCCCTACAACCTGCAATCGCTGCGACTTACGTTTGGCTCGATGCCGGACGCGCGCCGGCGAAAGATCCTCGGGCTGAACGCGGCGGCGCTCTACAACTTCGACCTGGAGGCGTTGAAGGCGCGGGCGGCAAAAGTCGGCCCGACACCGGCGCAAGTGGAGACTCCTCTCCCGCGCGAAGAAATCCCCCGCGACAGCGCGTGTTATCTCTTCCGCGACGCTCTGCAGGAGGCGTCCTGAGCCATGGCGATGCCGGCCGGCATCGGGATAGTCGATACGATGATCGGCTTTCCCGCCGAAGACTTTAAGATGTACGACTTCATTCGCGCACAGCTTAAAGACCCTTCGGCGAAGTTCGATTTCCCGGTCGAGTACATGTTCAAGAACGTGCCGAAGGAGTTGTACGGATCGAAGGATCCGATTTCTCTCACGCTGCACGAGATGGATCGGTTCGGTATCGAGATAGGCGTCATCGGCGCCGGCGGAGACGTCTCGGCCAAAGCGCTCAAGGACCATCCGGACCGGTTCGTCCCGATGGGCAACGTCGATCCGAACCGCGGCATGGACGGAATCCGCGACATGGTGCGGCAGCACGAGAAATACGGCGTGCGCGCTTTCGGCGCATTCAACGCCGGCTACAATCCGCAAGTCGGCATCTCCGACCCGTTGATGTACCCAATCTACGCCAAGTGCGTTGAGCTCGGCGTTCCGATCTTCGCCTGCGCCGGAGTCCCAGGTCCGCGCTTCCCGATGTGGCCGCAGGAAGTACGCCTGATCGATCAGGTGATGTACGACTTCCCGGAACTCGTCTTCGTGACGCGTCACGGCTGCGAACCGTGGGAAGATCTGGCCGTCAAGCTGATGCTGAAATGGCCGAACCTCTACTACTCGACCTCCGCCTTTGCACCGAAGCATTACCCGGAAGCGATCATCCGCTATGCGAACACACGCGGCGCGGACCGCGTAATCTATGCCGGCTACTTCCCGATGGGCCTCTCGCTAGAGCGAATCATGACCGACATGAAATCGGTGCCCTTCAGCGACAAAGTCTGGCCAAAGTTCCTGCGCGATAACGCCCGAAAGGTCCTGAAGCTCGACGCTTGAGGGGCTATGATTCGAATAGGCGGTGCCGCGCGACTGTCTGTTTTGACACGCTTTAGCTTGCCTCTTTGCTGCGAAATGCGATATGAAGGATCCGAGAGGTCATCGCCGATGAAATCCATGAAATCGATTGCTGTCACCGTGGTCGCGATCGCAGCCCTCTGGACTGCCGGACCTGCCAGCGCCGCAGGCAGAGGTGGCCACGCTGCCGCCGCTACGCGCGGAGTCGGCAGCGCGAACCGTTTCGCCGGCAGTCGGAATGGAGCGTGGATGAGACAGAACAACCGTCGGTTCGCGACCTCCTTCGGAGGCTTCCCTTACGGATACGGCGGCTACGGCTACGGGAATGCGGTGTACCAGAATCCCGATGAAGCCGACTGGGCGGAACAGTGGCAGTCGCTGTACGAGGACAACCACGGCGCCTATGCCAAGTCCACCCTTGAAAATCCACAGGGGCCTGCGCGAATGTGGGAATTTCCGCAAGTGCAGGGGGGCGCGACCGTAACCGACGAGCATTAGTCGGATGCGCTGCTTCCGCGGCTCGGCGTCGACCTCAGTCACAATCGATATTTTTTCCCGCATCTAAATAGTGGGCGGGGAGTGAATCCAACACTCCGACACAACGATTTTTAGTTCCACGTTAACTCCCGACATTTCCAATTCTCCGATTTGCATTAGTGAGCTATTTGACGCCGTCAAGCCGCACTGATAGTTGAGTCGCGACCGCATTTTATCGGGAGGATGGGTAGAAGATGAATCTGAGAGGGAATCTGGGGAGAATCGCGCTGGCAGTGGGGATGCTTTTGGTCGTCTCCGGGCCGGCATCGGCAAAATCTAAAAAACAGATTTGCTTCGAGGTAAACTCAAACGAATACCTTTTCGTCGGGAAAATTCCTGGGAAAAACAAATGCGCCTCGTTTCAAACGGTTGACACGTTCGGCATTTTCCCGGGGTTTATGTCAAACGGTGCAGCCTGTGAAAGCGGGGATGGGTCCACGCTGTTCTTTACAGCCTCCGACGGCTACTTCTCCGGGCCGGAAACCGTTCAGGGATCACTCGCTACCAGTACCGCTACAGGATCCTGTGCAGATTGTGTCGTCAGTACCTGCTTCGCGGATACTTGTTCCTTGGTCTTCTGTTCCGGGCAGACGATACCGGCGGACGTGATGTCTGGTCCCGCGAGCCTCTTGTCGAGAGGATCATCGATGGGCGGCAACTGACACTCACCGCGGAATCCTCAAGGTCGGCACCGACTGGAGTGTGGCTCCTTTCCAGTCGGTGCCCGGCCTGGCGATTCGCTGCGCTGACCAGCTCTCTGACAATCTATTTTTTTTCGGGTCTGCTGGTGGGCAGGGAGTGAATCGAACACTCGACACAAGGATTTTCAGTTCCACTATAAGTCATCCACCATTGTCCGTAAGTTGATTCTATCGACGCTTTCTCAGCAGAGGCAGTCCGCCAAAGTGCGCAATGCCCGCCGATGTTCATCGGCTAGGCTGCACCTAGACTGCAGACCCGAGGTTCGCGACACCCGCCTCCGTAACGAATCGCGCGCGTAGAACAGATCGAAGAATACGCAACTGGGCGAAGTGTGGTAGCAGCGCCGGGCGGCATTGCCGCGAGCGTAGCTCGGGTTATTTGACGCAAGCGTGGCGGAATGACATATCAGTGCGCTGGGAGGAATCAAAACAATGCGTAGATCAGTCAGTCTGTTGGTAGTGACATTCTCCGTCTTCGCGGTGAGTTTGCTGGCCATATCGTTCTCGGCCAACGCGGGCGGCAATTGCGAGGGCAAACTTCTCGGCAACTCTTACGAATGCAACTACGTAAACAGCGAAGGCGGTTCGGGGAGCGAATGCATTTCGTTTGGCACCGGGGTGTTCTCGGTTCATTTCGACGCCGGGTACGATGGCACAGACGAATATGGTTGCGCATGCGATCCGAAGGGCTCCAAGAAATCGCCTTCGTTCAACGCTTCTTCAAACACCTACCAGTGCACGTCCCCCTCATCTCCTTCTTATTTGCTGAGTGGAACGATAAAGGGCAAAAAGGTTACTGAACAGGGCCTTGAATCGGACGGCTTCCAATACGTCGAAACCTGCGAGCTCAGGTCTTCGCCTTGCCCCTGACCTGAATCGAGACCATTTCGGCTAAGGCGGAGAAAGCCGGGTCTTGCCTAGGCGCAGTTCGGCGAAAGAGGCGTGTCGCAGGCGGGCGTCCAGCGTCCACTCCAGGAAGTCGATGCGACGACTATCCGCGGCTTGAGCCAGCGGCACGCCTTCATCTTGTCGGCTGTGACCCCGGTTCCCCAGCGGCCTTTCGACGCATCCGGCAGATTTGAGAATGGACACGCGGCCGGTTTCGAGGCCGTAGGCTGCAACTTAGGCTGCGGGACTCCCTCAAAAGGGCAAAAAGTGTTGGTGGGCAGGGAGTGAATCGAACACTCGACACAAGGATTTTCAGTCCTTTGCTCTACCGACTGAGCTACCTGCCCACCGTGATTGGCCGCGTTCGCGGTGAGGCGAACCTTCATTCGTACCGATGATTGATGCGCCTTGCAACGGCTCGCTTAGCGCTTGAGCGCCGCCACTCGCGACTCGACGAAATCTATAACCTTGCCCTCCAGGTTCGCGCCGTCGAGCCGGTCGATCTCCTGCACTCCGGTCGGACTCGTCACGTTCACTTCGGTCAGGTAGTCGCCGATAATGTCGAGGCCGACGAAGTACAGGCCGTCGCGCTCGAGCCGCGGCTTCAGCATCGCGCAGATTTCGCGATCGCGCTCCGTCAGCGGCGCCTTCACACAATTGCCGCCGACATGGATGTTGCCGCGATTCTCGTCGTCGCGCGGCACCCGCAGCATGCATCCGAGCGGCTGGCCGTCGAGCACGATCAGCCGCTTGTCGCCGATGCGCGCCTCCGGCAGATAGCGCTGCGCCATGATTAGCCGCGACTCGAACTGCGTCACCGTTTCGAGAATCGTGCCGATGTTGCGATCCTTGGTCGTCACCAGGAACACGCCTTCGCCGCCGTGCCCGTCGAGCGGCTTGACGATCATTTCGCCGCCCTGCTCGTCGAGAAAGGTTTTCAGCCGCGGAATTTCATAGGTCACCAGCGTCGGCGGAATCGCGTCGGGAAAATTCAGCGCGTAGAGCTTCTCGTTGGCCTCGCGCAGGCCCGCCGGATTATTCAGCACGAAGGTGCGATGGCTGTCGGCCAGGCTGAGCAGCATCGTCGCGTAAAGATAGGCCGCATCGGCGGGCGGGTCCTTGCGCATGAATACCGCGTCGAAGGTCTCGAGGGGATACTCGCCGGCGTCGTCCAGAAATTTGTAGTGCGGGTCCTTCCGCATCAGTTCGCATCGCCGCGCCCGCGCGATCACATGCGGACCGCGCGCGTAGAGATCGCGCAAGCCGAGGAAATAGATCTCGTGACCGCGGAATTGCGCCTCGAGCATGAACACGAAGGTCGTGTCCTTGTCGACCAGCACGCGCTCGAGAGGATCCATGATGAAGGCAAATTTATGCGCCTCCCTTTTCCTCACCTTCTGCACCTTCGTCGCTTGACCCTTGCTCATCGTGAAGTAACCCCGCCGCTATGCTGATGGCTCCCAGAGCCGCTGTCTCGCTCCTGAGGCGATTCGGGCCGAGCCCGGCCGCAACGAATCCCGCGTTGGCGGCCTGCGCGCGCTCGGCCTCGTCGAAATCGCCCTCAGGGCCGACCGCTATCAATATCGCACGCGGATGCGCGCGTCGAATCACAGAGGCGAGCGGCGTAGCCCCTTGCGCGCAGATTACGGCGAGCGTAGCGGGCGGCACGCCGCGAATCATCTGGTCGACGCCCAGCGGAGCGCGCACCTCCATCGCGTCGGCGGACTGGCTCTGCTTGGCCGCGGTGAGCGCCAGCCGGTTCCATCGCGCGAGACGCTCGGCGCCGGGCGATCGGACCAGTCCGCGCGCGCAGACTAAAGGCCATAGCTCGGACGCACCCAACTCGGCCGCCTTCTCGACGATGAAATCCATTCGCGGGCCTTTGATGATTGCGGCGGCGAGGATGATTCGAGTCGTGACGGGCGCGGGTGACGATGATTCGATGCGAACGATGGCGCGGTCGCGTTCGTAGCGCTCGATCACTCCGCGATGCTCGACGCCGGCCGGATCGAGCATCGCCACGCGCGCGCCGGCTGCCAGCCGCAGCACGGCGCGCATGTGATGCAGCTCGGCGCCCTCGACCTGCGCGATCCGGCTCGCGTCGGGCGCGCGTGCGATCGAGAAACGTCGCGTCGTGGGCATCAGCGGGGCGCTCGCGCCATCACGGCCGTGGTCCATCCGCGATGGACCTTGCGGCTGAGGCATCGCAGCGGCGAGCGGTAGTGACTCAATACTTCGTCGGCTTCGTCGGCGAGAAAACCGCCGAGGACCAGGCGTCCGCCGGGTGCGACGATTCGCTTCAGATGCGGCGCCAGCTCGATCAGCGTGTGGCTCAGGATGTTGGCCGTGATCAGATCGAAGTGGCGATGAATCGAAAGGAGCGGCACCGGCGAGAAGCGGATCGATTTCTCGACGCCGTTGAGGCGCGCGTTGACGCGCGCATTCTCGAGCGCCGTCGTATCGATGTCGACGGCGATTATTTCGCAATTGCGCTTGCCGAGCAGCGCCGCGGCGATTGCCAGCACACCCGAGCCGGTGCCCGCGTCGAGGATCGACCTCGGCGCATGCGCGGCGACGATAGATTCGAGCGCGCGCAGTGCGCCCGCCGTCGTCGGATGATGGCCGGTGCCGAAGGCGCGCGCGGGCTGCACCACGATTGTCGTGCGGCCGGGTTCGATTGCGCGCTTCCATGGCGGCACGATCAGAATTCGACGGCCGACGCGAAACGGGCCGAAGCGTTTCATCCACAGCGTGGACCATCCGGGGTCGACGATTCTTCGCGCGGCGCTGTCGCGGTCGACCGCGCCGTCGCCAACGGCCAGCATCCCCGCCTGCTCCATCATCAATTTGAGCCGCGCCAGATCGGCCGCCGAGATGCGGTCGAAATAAGCTTCGAGCGCGACAATCTTCTGCTCGCGCGCGCGCGGCAACTTCATGCCGGCGACTGCGCATCCGATCGCGCCGCCCGCGACCAATATCCCCGCGGCCTCATCGGCGAGATGCGCGTGCGTGCGGAAGATCGCTCTCGTGTAGCTTCGGCGGGAGCGGATGCGCGTAGCATATTGGTCGGGATGACTTTGGCATTCGGTTTTGGGGAAGGGCAAATCACTAATTTTGATGCGGGGCTGCGCGCCCCGCACCTGCGGCAGGGGTGACCCCTGCACCCAGTGATCGGAAGCGCGAGACCTGTCGAAAAGATGCTAGCTCTAACTCCGCCGGAGTGAGTCGGGCGATCGCTTCCCTTAAGTGGGAAGAGGAAAGTCCGGGCTCCATAGGGCAGGATGGCCGCTAACGGCGGCGCGGAGCGATCCGCGGAAAGTGGCACAGAAAATACACCGCCCGCGAGGGTAAGGGTGAAATGGTGGGGTAAGAGCCCACCGGCGAGCGAGCGATCGCGCGCGCATGCCAAACCCCATCCGGAGCAAGACCAAATAGGAGGCTGAGCGGCCCGCTCTTAAGGCCTCGGGTATGGTCGCATGAGCCGCCGAGCAATCGACGGCCTAGAGGAATGATCGCCGCCCGCAAGGGCACAGAACCCGGCTTACAGACTCACTCCGGTCTTTTTTCAGTAGACGTGCAACCAGCGGGCATCGTGCTGGATGTCGAAGGGGATCAGAGTTTCGCTGCGAGGGTCACGTTGCGGGCGGCGGACTCCAACGGTTTCAAAATCGCGGTGCCTGAAATCAAATATCGCGACACTCGCGACAGTGCTGCGAGGTCGCGGACTCCTGCTTCGATTTCGGGTGCGATCGCGAGTTTGACGCCCGGCGGAAGTTCGCGGGCGAATGCGGCGACGCGCGCGATGTCGGCAAGCACGCGATCGCGATATTCCTCGAAGTGATGGACCAGGCGGCCCAATCCGTTGGCGTCGGCACCATCTCTGCCGATCGACGATCTCAACTCCGAGATTTCCGCGAGATGACTCAGCGGACGCCCGCTGGAATCCGCGACCGCCGACCACGTCCGCTCGTCGAGGAAGCGATTGATCACGATCGCGCCGAGCTTGAGACCCTCGGCGTCCATCTGCGAGAGCAGCTCGCGCGCCTGCGCGATGCGATCAGGCTCGGCCGTCGTGACCATCACGAATTTCACCGCCGGCGAATGCAGCAGCGCTTCAGTCTTCTGCAGGCGATCGACGATCCCGTCCATGCTGTCGGCCATCGCGGCGAAAAAATCCGTGATGGTCGAGAGCACGGTGGCGCCGGCGAAACGCTCGAGCTCGCGCACGACGAAGCGCGCCGCCTCGCTCGCGACTCTCATTGCAATACGGCCGGCGGAGAGCGACGGCGTGAACAGCCATCGCGCCGTGCGCGAATCGAGTAATCGAATCAGCCGCGCCGGCGTCTGCAGGAACTCGAACGAATGCGACGCGGGCGGAGTGTCGACGACTTCGAGCTCGAAGGCGCCCGCCTGATGCAGATCGTAAAGCTGCTGCAGCGCGGCGAAAGCTTCGGAGCCGGCGAACTCGGCGGTCAGGCTTTTGTAGAACGGATTGTCGAAAATTCGGCGGCGCAATGTCGGATCGGTAACGAAGCGCTCGATGATCGCGTCCCACGCGCCCGAAACGTCGAGCATCATCGCGGACAGCTGAAGCTTGCCGTCGAGTCCGGCCGCCGCAAGCTGTCGCGCACCGATTCGCGTCGGCTGGCCGCCGAGGCGCGCGAGCCCGAGCGCGTCGCGCAGCCGCTCCGACGGATCGACGGTAATCACTGCAGTGTTGAGGCCGGCGGAGGCGCCCGCGAGCGCGAGTGCGGCGGCAACAGTCGTCTTACCGACGCCGCCGGTGCCGAGCAGAATCGGAATCGAGCCTTTGCTGAGGAGATCTTTCAAGCAGGGTCACGATAGCAGGCGCGCGAATTGCTGTAACACCGAATGCAGAGGTCACTCAAGCGACGGAACCTTCCGACAACCGTTGTCATTTCAAGGCAGTAGGCTGTGTGCATTGAGTTCGACGCCTCCGCTCTCGACGGTTACAATCGTGGGCGGATGGTGTGGAGGTGGCTTGATGGATTCGGAAATGGTTGCGGCAGCGTTGGTTGTTCTGAGCGTCTTGTCGATTGCGGGGTTTCTGATCGTAATCGCCAGGCTGCGCTCGCTCCCGGCGAATGAATCCTTCGCGCAATTGGCCGAGCGGCTCGATTCGGTCGCGCGCAGTCTCGATGAAAAATTGACCCAGACGCGCACCGACCTGGCCGGCCGGCTGCAGCAGGCGCAAGGCGATCTCAACCTCGCGACGGCAGAGCGTTTGTCGAATGGATTTCAAAGTCTCGGCACCGCCTTGCAGCAGCATCTTTCCGCCGGCCGGCAGGAGCAGGCGAACTCGCTCAAGCTGGAAATTGCGGCGCTGACGACGCAGACCAGGGACAGTATCGAAGGGATTCGCGCCGACGTCGGCGACAAACTCGCGGCGATCACGAACACCGTTCAGGTGAAGCTCGACCAGAATATCAAGGACGGCTTCGCGCAGTTCGAAAAAGTTCAGAGCCATCTCAATGAAGCGCAGGAGCAATTGAAAAATCTAGGCGTGATCGGCGCCTCGATTAACGACCTCAACAATTTGCTCAAGATGCCTCATCTGCGCGGACGCTTCGGCGAGCAGGGCCTCGAGCGATTGCTCGAGGATTTTCTGCCGCGGCATATGTACGACCTGCAGGCGTCGCCGGGGGGTGAGGGCTCGGGCCGCGTCGATGCGCTGATCAAGTTTCCCGATCGGAAGCTGCCGATCGATGCGAAATTTCCGCGCGAGCAGGTGCTCGCCCTGTTCGAAACCAACGATCCGCAGGCTCTGGATCAGGCGCGCGTCGAGTTCGAGCGCGTGATGAAGGAGCAGGCCAAGCGAATCGCCACTTACATCCGGCCCGAGGCGGGCACCACCGACATGGCGCTGATGTATCTGCCGAGCGAGACGCTTTACATGGAAGCGGTGCTGAACGCGGAGCTGAGCGACTGGCTCAACAAGCGCCGCGTGTATCCGGTTTCGCCGAACACGCTGATCGTGACGCTGCAATCGATCCAGATGGTTTTCAAAATGTACGAGTACGCGAAGGGGCACGAGCGCGCGACCGAGGAATTGAAGAAGGCGCAGAACGCATTCGGGCATTTCGAAAATCAGTTCGAGGTGGTGGGCAAGTCGCTGTCGAAGGCGCAGGACGCGTTCGAAGTGGCGAAGGGCCATCTGACGAAATATCGCAATCGGGTCACGAATCTCACCGGCGAGCCGGCGCCGGAACTCGACTTTCCCGCACCGCCGAGCAACGTGCGCGAGATCGCGTAGTCAAGAAACCTTACTGCGATTCCTGGTCGGACGGGGGCGGGGGTTTCAGCTGGCTGCGTTCTTTGCCGGCGACTATCCATCGCTCGACTTCCTGGCGTTCGCGTTTCAGGAAGCCGGCGATGGCGCGTTTCAGGTCGGGATTCGAGACGTAGTGGATGCTGCGGGTCAGCGCGGGATCGAAGCCGCGGAGCCATTTGTATTCGCCGCCGGCGCCGGGTTCGTAGCGCTGGATGCCGTGCAGAATCGAGTGCTCGATGCCGGCGTAGTAGCAGACGTTGAAGTGCAGGAAGCGGACCTCGCGGAAGCATCCCCAGTAGCGGCCGTACATCACGTTCGCTTTCGCGAGGTTGACGGCGCCGGCGATTAGCTCGCGGCCCGCGTATGCGCCGATGAAAACCATGTTGCGCTTGAACGTCTTGCGGATGAGGTCGAAAAAATCCGGGGTGAGATAGCGGCGGCCCCAGTAAAGTTTTTCGATCGTCGAGCAATAGATCTGGTACATCTCGCCGAACATCTTGTCGGGGATTTCTTCGCCGGCGACGACGCGGATGTGCACGCCCTGTTCGTCCATCGCGGCGCGCTCGTGGCGGACTGCGGTGCGGCGCTTGTGTTTGAGGCGGTTGAGGTAGTCGTCGAAGGTCGTGAAGCCGGCGTTGTGCCAATGGTACTGATAGCCGAGGCGTTCCATGAATCCGATCGGCGCGAGTGCGGCGGCTTCGTCGGGCGCGCAGAAGTTTACGTGCACGCTCGAGAGCTTGTTGTCCTCGCAAATCGACGTGAGCGCGAGGCCGAGCAGATTGATGAGGCCGGCGCGATCGGCGCCCGGTGCGGTGAGAAATCGACGACCCGTGTGAGGCGTGAACGGAACGCCGACGAGAATTTTCGGGAAGTAGCGAATGCCGGCGCTCTCGGCCGCGTCGGCCCATCCGTGGTCGAAGACGAACTCGCCCATGCTGTGCGTTTTGAGGTAGAGCGGGCAGGCGGCGACGATTTGTTTGCGCGGACCCTGGCGCACGACCAGATGGTACGGGGCCCATCCGGTGTCGCGCGCGGCCGAGCCGGATTGTTCCATCGCGCGCAGCCAGTCCCATTCGACGAACGGCGAGTCGTCGGGCGCGAGCAGGCCGTCCCACGCGGCGCGCGGGATTTTTTCGATGCCCTCGACGATGGCGACGTCGAGGCGTGGCGCGGAGTCATTCATTGCGATTCAGAACGGTCAAAATATCAGAGTTGTGGCAACCGAAGCGATTTGTTCCGATGCTCACTAGGCATCGGCGAATTTGTTATTATATTTAGCAGACGGGGCGAGGCGCTCCGAGCTAACAGAGGTGCGATGGCGGATTTCGTGCGCAAAATCGTGGCGCGAACCACCGACGGCGACGGCAATGGCGACGGCCGCTCCGGCGACGGCGATATCGTTACCGAGCGCAAGACCCGCACCAAGTCGAAGACCGCCAAGCCGCCGCTCTACAAGGTGATTTTGCTCAACGACGATTACACGCCGATGGAATTCGTGGTCGAGGTGCTGAAGGCGGTGTTTCACAAGCCGCATGCGGACGCGACGCGAATCATGCTGCACGTGCATCAGAACGGCATGGGAGTGGCGGGCGTTTATCCATACGAAGTCGCGGAGACCAAGACGCATACGGTCGAAGAGCTCGCGCGGCAGGCCGAGTATCCACTGAAATGCGTGATGGAAAAGGAGTAGCAGGCGATATCATCGATGGCTTCATCGAATAACAACATTATGATCAGCCGCGAATTGCAGGTGACGCTGCAGCTCGCAATGACCGAGGCGGTTAACCGGCGTCACGAGTTCGTGCAACTCGAGCATCTGCTGTTCGCGATGCTGCATGACGTGACGACGACGACGATTCTGAAAAATTGCGGCGCCGATCTCGACGCGCTGCGGCGCAAGCTGACGCATTACCTTGACGACCAGGTCGAGCGGATGCCGAAGGGCGAGGAAGTTTCGCCGCGCTATGCGATCGGAGTGCAGCGGGCGCTCCAGCGCGCGGCGTTGCACGTGCAATCGGCGGGGCGCCAGGAAATCACGGGCGGCAACGTGCTGGTCGCGATGTTCCACGAAAGCGAATCGCCGGCGATTTTCTTTTTGCAGGAGCAGGGCGTCACGCGCTTCGACGTGATCAATTTTATTTCGCACGGCGTTTCCAAGTCGGGCGCGGAAGATGACGAGGACGGCGACGATTCGGACGGCAAGGATTCGATCGAGCACGAAGGGCATGAGCATGAGGGCGGCGGCGACGAAGAGGGCGAGCGCAAGCTGTCGCCGTCGAAGGCGCTCAACACTTACGCGATCAACCTGGCGAAGCGCGCGGCGGATGGAAAAATCGATCCGCTGGTGGGCCGCAAGAAAGAACTCGAGCGCGCCATCCACGTGCTGCTGCGACGACGCAAGAACAATCCCGTGTTCGTCGGCGAGGCGGGAGTCGGCAAGACGGCGCTGGCAGAAGGCCTCGCGCTGGCGATTCATAACGGCGACGTGCCCGAGGCGTTGAAGGGCGTCGAGATTTACGCGCTCGACATGGGCGCGCTGCTCGCGGGCACGCGCTTTCGCGGCGATTTCGAGCAGCGGCTGAAGGCGGTCATCAAGGCCGTGGTCGGCGACTCGAAGCGGATTTTGTTTATCGACGAGATTCACACGATCGTAGGCGCGGGAGCGGCGTCGGGCGGGACGATGGATGCGTCGAACCTGCTGAAGCCGGCGCTCGCGTCGGGCGATTTGCGCTGTATCGGATCGACGACTTACCAGGAATACAAGCGATCGTTCGACAAGGACAAGGCGCTCGCGCGCCGGTTCCAGCGAATCGACGTGGTCGAGCCGACGCAGGACGAGGCGGTGCAGATTCTCAACGGCATCAAGTCGTACTACGAGAAGCATCACAATGTGCGCTACACCAACTCGGCGATCAGATTGTCGGTCGAGTTGTCGGCGCGATACGTGAACGACCGCTTCCTGCCGGACAAGGCGATCGACGTGATGGACGAAGCGGGAGTCGCGGGGCATCTGCGCGGAACCGGGACCAGCGAGCCGGTGACGGTCGGCACGCGCGACGTCGAGCGCACGGTCGCGCGGATGGCGAAGATTCCGGAGCGCACGGTGTCGGCGACCGATCGCGGACGCTTGCAGACGCTCGACGAAGATATGAAGCAGGCGGTGTTCGGCCAGGACGAGGCGATCAACTCGGTCGCACGCGCGATCAAGCTGGCGCGGTCGGGGCTGAGCCATCCGGACAAGCCGGTCGGCGCATTTCTGTTCGCGGGACCGACGGGCGTCGGCAAGACGGAAGTGGCGCGGCAGCTGGCGAAGGTGATGGGCGTCGAGTTCATCCGCTTCGACATGAGCGAGTACATGGAGCGGCACACGGTGTCGCGCTTGATTGGCGCGCCGCCGGGATACGTCGGCTTCGACCAGGGCGGCCTGCTCACCGACGCGATCAACAAAACGCCGCATTGCGTGTTGCTGCTGGACGAGATCGAGAAGGCGCATCCTGACCTGTTCAATATTCTGCTGCAGGTGATGGATCACGCGACGCTTACCGACAACAACGGGCGCAAGGCGGATTTCCGCAACGTGATTCTCGTGATGACGACCAATGCAGGCGCGCAGGAACTGTCGCGCGCGATGATCGGGTTCCACGGCGGTCTCGGGCAGGGCAATCCGAAGGGCGTGCTCGAGCGGATGTTCTCACCAGAGTTCCGCAACCGGCTGTCGGCGACGATCGAGTTTGCACCGCTCAGTCCGGCGACGATGGAACGCGTGGTCGACAAGTTTATCGCGGAGCTGCAGGAGCGCCTCGACAAGCAGAAGGTCACGCTGACGGTGACAGCCGCGGCCAAGAAGTGGCTGGCGGAGCACGGTCACGACCCGCGCTTCGGCGCGCGGCCGCTGGGGCGATTGATCGAGAACGAAATCGCGCGCGAGCTGGCGGACCAAGTGCTGTTCGGCAAGCTGACGAAAGGCGGCAAGGCGACGGCGGACCTCGACGGCGACAAGCTCGCGTTCACGTACGAGCCGAATCCCGCGAGGCAGCCCGCGCCTGTGGCGTGAGCGAAGAATACAACTGTGTAACGACGGAGGCGTCAGGGAGATTTCCCTGGCGCCTCTGTGTTTTTGGCGATCAGATGCTAGGCGACGATGCTTAGCATTTTGTCTTTTACGAAGATGAATTTTGTCGGGGTCTTGCCGGCCAGGTGGCGGATTACCGACTCGCTCTTCAGGGCCAGTTCGCGGACGACGGCTTCTGAAGTGCCGGCGGCGACTTCGAGGCGGTCGCGGACCTTGCCGTTGATCTGCACGATGATCGTTACCATTTCATCGCGCGCCAGCTTCGGATCGAACTTCGGCCACGGCTCGAGATGAACGGAAGTATTGTGGCCGAGCGCGCGCCAGATTTCTTCGGTGACGTGCGGGGCCATCGGCGCGAGCATCAGGATGAAGCTCTCGACGGCGAAGCGGCCCATCTCCTCGGGCTTGAGCTTCGCCAGGTAGTTCAGCTGATCCATCATCGCTGCCAGCGCAGTATTGAATCGCAGACGCTCGATGTGATCGGTCACCAGCTGAATCGTTTTGTGCGCGCGCTTCAGCGTTTCTTCAGTGGGATTGCCGGCTGGGCTCCCGGCGTCGACGTAGCGCCGCAGCATCATCCACACGCGTGTGATGAATCTGAGAGTGCCGGCGACGCCGCTCTCGTTCCAGTTGGTCGCCTCGTCGAAGGGGCTCATGAACAGCTCCCAGAGCCGCAGCGCGTCGGCGCCGTACTTGTCGATCATCGCGTCGGGCGTGACGACGTTGCCCTTGCTCTTCGACATTCGCTGTCCGTCAGAAGCCCACACGACGCCCTGGTTGCGGAGCGCGGGGAACGGTTCGTCGAATCCGATCAGCTCTTCGTCGAACATCACCTTGGTCCACATCCGCGCGTAGAGCAGATGCATCACGGCGTGCTCGGCGCCGCCGACGTAGAGGTCGACCGGCAGCCAGTAATCGACGGCGCGGCGATCGAACGGGCGGCGGTCTTCGTGCGGCGAGGCGAAGCGCAGGAAGTACCATGACGAGCAGGCGAAGCCGTCGAGCGTGTCGGTCTCGCGCTCGGCCGGGCCGCCGCACTTCGGGCAGGTCGTGTTGACGAACTCTTTCACATTCGCGAGCGGAGAGCGGCCGGTGCCCGAGGGCAGATAATCCTTCATCGGAGGAAGCAGCACGGGCAGTTGGTCTTCCGGGACCGGAACGATGCCGTCGGTCTTGCAGTACACGATCGGAATCGGACAACCCCAGTAGCGCTGACGCGAGATCAGCCAGTCGCGCATACGGTAGTTGATCGTCGCGCGGCCGATGCCGTGCTCCTCGGCGTACTTTGCCACGGCGGCGATCGCTTCGGCCGTCGTCTTGCCGTTGAGGAAGCCGGAGTTGATCGCGACGCCGTGATCGGAGAACGCGCGATCGGCCGGCGGCGTGCTGCCGTCGGCAGGCGCGGTCACGCGCGGAATCTCGAGGCCGAAGTTCTTCGCGAATTCGAAATCGCGCTGATCCTCGCCGGGCGCGGCCATGATTGCGCCGGTGCCGTAGCCCATCAGCACGTAGTCGGCGATCCAAATCGGGATGTCTTTGTCGGTGAAGACGTTGTGCGCGTAGGCGCCGGTGAAGACGCCGGATTTTTCCTTGACCGTGGACATCCGCTCGATTTCAGTCTGGCGGCGCGCCTCGGCGACGTAGGCTTCGACCTTCGCGCGTTGCGCTGGAGTAGTGATCTCCGCGACCAGCGGATGCTCGGGCGCGAGCACCATGAACGATACGCCGAAGACGGTGTCGGGACGCGTCGTGAAAAAGCGGACTTCTTTATTCGAATGACCGGCGACGGGGAAGGCGAGTTCGGCGCCTTCGCTGCGGCCGATCCAGTTGCGCTGCATCAGCTTGATCGGCTCGGGCCAATCGATGCCGTCGAGATCGGCGAGCAACCGATCGGCGTAGTCGGTGATCTTGATGTACCACTGCTCGAGATCTTTTTTGGTGACGGGGTTGTCGGTATGCCGCCAGCAGCATCCGTTGATGACCTGTTCGTTGGCGAGAATGGTCTGGCACTTGTCGCACCACCATTGCGCGCCGTTCGCGCGGTAGGCGAGGCCGCGCTTCAGGAGCATCAGGAAGAACCATTGCGTCCACCTGTAGTACTCCGGCGATGACGAATTTATTTCGCGCGACCAATCGTAAGCGCAGCCGGAGATGGTGAGCTGGCGCTTGAAGTTGGCGGCGTAGCGCGGGACGGTTTCGGTCGGATGCGATCCTTTGAGGATCGCTTCGTTCTCTGCGGGCAAGCCGAACGCGTCCCATCCCATTGGATGCAGCACGTTGAATCCCGCCATCCGCTTGTAGCGGCCGACGACGTCGCACGGCACGTAGTTGTGCAGATGGCCGACGCTGAGGCCGGCGCCGGACGGGTAGGGGAACATCTCGAGGATGTAGAATTTCGGGCGGCTGGGATCCTCGCGCGTCAGGTAAAGATTGGTGCGGTCCCATTCGGCCTGCCACGCCGGCTCGATTTTCTTTGGGTCGTAGCGTTCATCCATTCGGATAATCTCAATTGAGCAAGTGTAGCGTGCCGGTGGGGGGCGCTCAAAGGTGGCTCGCGCAGCGCGAGCGACTCAGGAGACCGGAACCGGCTTCGCTCGCGCGAAGCTGTCCGAGATCCTTCCTCCCGTCGCGTTGCTCCCGTCGTCAGGATGACAGGAGTGCGCGGGCTACTCCTTATGAGCGCGGCCATGACAGGAGCGTGCGGGCGACTCCTTATCAGTGCGGCATGCAGGAGCGCGCGGGCGATTCCTTATGAGCGCGCCGAGAAGTTGCGGGCTTCGAGGAGGTAGAGCACGTGCGGGAGGCCCGCGTGAACGATGTCGCGCTGGTAGGTGAATCCGCAATGTTCCATAACGCCGCGGGATGCGCGGTTGTGCGTCAGGGTGAAGGCGACGATTTGATCGAGGCGCAGCTCGTCGAAGCCATGCTTCAATGCGGCGATTGAGATTTCGGTCGCGAAACCTTTGCGCCAGTGGTCAGACCTGATCGCGTAGGCGAGTTCAACCTGGTCGCGGCCTTCGACGGTCGTGTGTCGGATTCCACCGTAGCCGACGAAGTCGCCGCCCGCGTCCTCGCGGCAGATCCACAGGCCGAAGCCGTGCGACTTCCAGTGATCGGCGGCGCGCTCGAGGAAGGCGCGGCTCTGCTCTTCGCTGAAGGTCTTGCCGTCGGCAGACAGCGTCGCCATCACGCGCGAATCGCTGTGCAGGCGGCGAATATCGGCGAAGTCGCTCGGGCTCGCGGGCGTGCCGATCAAGCGAAGGGTGCGCAGTTCGCGCTTAAACACTCACGTTGAGCGCGACGTCGATGTTGCCGCGGGTGGCGATGGAATATGGGCACACCTGGTGCGCCGCGTTCACCAGCGACTGTGCGGCTGCGCGATCCATGCCCGGCAGGCTGACGTTGAGACGAGCCGCGAGGCCGTAAGCGCCGTGCGAGGTGCCGAGGTCCACTTCGGCGTCGATGGCCGCGTCGGCAGGTACCGCGACCTTGGTCCTGAGCGCCACGACCTTAATCGCCGACAGAAAGCATGCCGACCAGCCTGCGGCGAACAACTCCTCGGGGTTGGTGCCGTTGCCCGGCGCGCCAGGCATCGACAGCTTGACGTCCAGGCGGCCATCGCTGGTGCGCGACGCGCCGTCGCGGCCACCGGTCGTGTGAGCTTTGGCGGTGTACACAACTTTTTCGAATTGAGCCATGGTGGAACTCCTCGAGCTATCGGTTGCCGCGCAATCGAACGAGCGCGGCTATTTCTTGCGCACGATGGTGAGACCGTCGGCGACGGCGAGCATCACGGCCTCGACGCGAGTGTCCTTCGCGATGAAGTCGTTGAGCTTGCGCAGCGCTTGCGTGTCGGTGTCCTGTACCGACTCGTCCATGATTCGACCGCTCCACAGCACGTTGTCGAGCAGGATGAGTCCGCTCGGGCGCATCCGCTTCAGAATTTCCTCGTAGTAAATCGCGTAGTTCGTCTTGTCAGCGTCGATGAATGCGAAGTCGAACGTGTGCGACGCGGGCAACGCCTTCAGGGTCTCGGCGGCGGGCGCCAGCTTGAGGGTTATCTTGTTCGCGACGCCGGCGCGTTCCCAATAGCGGCGCCCGAGGCTGGTCCATTCTTCATTGACGTCGCAGCACAGCAGCTTGCCGTCGGCGGGTAACGCCCGGGCCACGCACAGTGCGCTGTAGCCGGTGAACGTGCCGACTTCGACGGCGGAGCGCGCGCCGATCGCAGCGGCGAGGATTCCCATGAGGGTTCCTTGCTCGGCGGCAATCTGCATCCCGCTGACGCGACCCAGTTTCGTGGTTTCAGCCGCCAATTCCGCGCGGAGAGGATCGCCGTTGTGCCCGTGCGCGACGGCGTATTCGTAGAGTTTCGGAGTGAGGGGAATAAATTTCAGATGTTCTGCCATGCCCACTAAGATGGCAGGAAGGGCGGTTTCAGAAAAGCTATCGGCCGCCGAGATACGCGAAGTCGCCGTGCTGATTCACCGTCAAAGTGCCGGTGAAGATCGAGTGATGCTTCTGCGCGCCCATCGCGATTCGATAGATGAACTCGGATTCGCCGACCTCGAAGAAGGCGTCGTCGGGCGAGAGCACGTAGAGCTTTTCGCGATCGTCGGAATCGGTGGCGCCCACGAACATCGCGCCCGACGCCGTCAACACGGGATCGCCCAGCGACTCCAGTTCGGTGCCGATGGGAGTGAGCTGTCCGCGCTCGATGCGCAAATCGAGCCGCTGATGCGTCAGGCGGAAAATTGCCGGAATGTGCGCGCATCCTGCCAGCACCGCGGTCGTGCCATCAGCCATTAATCCCGGGCGGCCGGCGGACAGAAACGAAACCGGACCGGCACTGGTCAGCGTGCCGGTCGGCAGTATTCGCGCCATCGAACCGCCGCTGTATAGGAACAGCGCCGCACCGCTGGGCGTCTTGGCCGTGAACGCGACCATTATGCCGAGCGGAGTCGGCAGAGCGACGGGCAATCCGAATGGGCGTTGATAGAGCGTGTGATTCGGTCCGTATTCGCCTTCGACCGCAAGCTCGCTTACACCGCCCGCAGGGGAAGCGAGCAGCAGAGCCTGATGATGTCCCACAGGCTTTGAGTCGTCGCCGAGAAAGCCGGTGAACGCGACCTGGCCGTCGTCGCCAATTTGCGCGCTGCCGAAACTCAATATCGCGATCTGGTGGCCCGAGGTGGTTTTCTCACCGGCCTTCGCGAGGCAGGCGAGCTGTCCGTGCGAATAAAAGAACAGCGCATCGGGGCCGTGCGGCACCGTCGAGATGAAGGCGATATTTCCGTCCATGTCGGCGACTGGATAGGGGTCGCCCTTGAATGCCGGCGTGCAGTCGTCGGTGAGCTTCTTCGGATTGACGGCGCTGATGACGCGGCGGCTGGGAACGGCGTCGGCATTGCCGATGAAAATATTCCAGCGCGGCTTGAGGTTGGCGTCCTTGGGCTGCGATTCGGCGCCGAAGATCACGCGTCCATCAGGCATCATCGACGGCACGCCGACTTCGGTCACAATCCCGGCGCCCGCGCGATTGGGCAACCGCATCCCGATTGCGGTAATCAGCACCGGCACGCCGTTGCTGTCGCTGGCATAGACTGCCTGCGTATTGTCCATCTGCACGTCGGCGCCGTTGCCGCTGAGACTCAGCGAGACGGCGTGCGCGCTGAGCGGAGTCAGCAGCAGAATCGCGAGCGCAGATGCCAACGCCCTGAAATTAAACATTTTTCCCCAAGCCCCAAATCAGTAGCCCGAATCCAAGTTCCCCACAAAACTTATAGTCACCGGGACACACGAGATGCAATGCAAAGAAAAAGCCATCGCAGACCACTGGTAGCGTCGATAACGGCGAGTCGGGGAGTTTCATCCATCGCTATGGATCGTAGTATATCGCAGGCAGGCGAAACCACAGTTTGAGAAATATAAAGCGACGGTTTAAGTTTCAAAAGGAAGCGCGATGAGTGAAATTCAGGTCTCGTTTCGATCCGGTGATCTGACGCTGGAAGGACTGCTCGCCAATCCCGGCGCAAACGCGCCTGCGGCGGTCGTCTGCCACCCGCATCCTCTTTATGGCGGCTCGATGTACAACAACGTGGTCGACGCGATCCTCGCGGCGATGTGGCAGGCCGGCTACGCGACGCTGCGCTTCAACTTTCGCGGCGTCGGCGCCAGTGAGGGCGAGCATGACGGCGGTCCCGGCGAAGTCGACGACGCGGTCGCGGCGATGACGTATCTGCTGGCGCAGCCGGGCGTGCGCAAAGAAGGCGCGGTGATGGCGGGATATTCGTTCGGCGCGATGGTGGCGGTGAGCGCAGGATATGAACGCGCGGAGATCGCGCGAATCGTGGCGGTCGCGCTACCACTCGCGATGGCAGATGCGCGCATTCCGGAGGGCGCGTCGAAGCCGGTGCTGTTGGTCTCGGGCGATCGCGATTCGTACTCGCCAGTTGCGGGACTGCAAGCGCTCAAGTCGAAGATCGGCGGCTCGGCGCGGCTCGAGATCGTCGCCGGCGCCGATCATTTCTTCGGCGGCCGCGAAGCGGAACTGGTGCGCGTGATTAGCGCCGCGCTGGCAGCCTAACTGCCCGCGGTGCAGGCGGAGCAGATCGAGTAGCTTGCCAGATGGCGTAGAAAGGATCGTCGGTGTGCGCCTTCGCGATCGAAATGATCTGCGCGATGGTCGCGCGCAAGTCACCGTGATTCATCCGCTGGAGCGCGGCGAAGTTGTCGAGCTGGTGAAAATAAATCATGTAGTTCACCAGCACCGCGTTGTTCAGCGGCTGCTTGTCGAGGTCGAAGCGCTCGAGTCCCGATAGCGTCGGCGCCAACGCGGCGTAGTCGGCCTTGATCGCCGCAAACGCAGCCTCGCGACGCTGGTCGAGTTCCGCCTTCGGCAGCTTCGCCATATAGATATCGAGCAGCCGCGCCTGCTCCTTCAGCAGAAAGCGCGCGAACTTGAGATCGCTGTCGAGAATGCCGCGCGCCGCAATCGTCGAGGGCGCCGACTCGCCGTCAGTCGCCGCGAAAAACGCGACCGCGCCCGCACTGCCGACATAGGTGGCGGCCGACTCGTCGAACATCGCGTCGCTGGCCAGGTAATACGTGCGATGGAACAGCTCGTGGATGATCACGCCCGCCAGCTCGACGCGATCGAGTTTGAGCAGATTGGTCAGCAACGGATCGTCGAAAAATCCAAGGCTCGAGAACGCCACCGCCGGCCGCACCATCGTGTCGAGGCCCTGCGCCTCGAGCGACGACGCCTCGGCCATCGCGTCGCTCTCGTTGAAATAGCCGCGGTACGGCACGCGCCCGACTATCGGAAACCACCACGTGTACGGGTCGAGCGAGTCGCGCGGCGCCGCCATCACGACGTGCACGATCGCGCCCTTGTCGACCGGCGCGATACTTTCATACGCACCGCCGACGTTCTCGCCGAGCTGCTCAGCCGCGAACTTGCGCACCGCGAGCACGGTCTCCAGTTTCGCGCGAGTGTCCGCCGGCAGATCGCCACGCGCGAGCGCGTCGTCGATCGGCTTGCGATTCCACAGGATGCGGCCTTCCTCGTACGCGGCGCGCGTGTAGTAGCATCCGCTCAGCAGAATCGCCGCGAAGATTATCGCCACAACGCGCGGCAGATACGCCGCTCGAATTGGTGCCCGCACCCGCCTCCGCATCATGCCGGCACTTCCTAATGCTCGCGGGCGTCAGCCCGCCACGCGGCGGTCGCTGTTTGCCATCGCAGCGTACTGCAATTCGAATAGCCGGTAGTAAAGTCCGCGCTGTGCGAGCAGCTCGTCATGCGTCCCGCTTTCGCGCAGCACGCCGCCGCTCAGCACCATGATCCGATCGGCGCGTTCGATCGTCGACAACCGATGCGCGATCACGACGGCGGTGCGGTCCGCGAGCAACTCGTTCAGCGCCAACTGGATCAGGCGCTCGGTCTCACTGTCCACGCTCGAGGTCGCTTCGTCCATCACGAGGATTCGCGGGTTGTACGCGAGCGCGCGCGCGAACGACAGCAGTTGCCGCTGGCCCGACGACAGGTTCGCACCGCGCTCGCGAATTTCCTCCGCCAATGCGCCCGGCAATCGCTCGACGAAACGCAGCGCCTGCGCCCGGCGCAGCGCATCGCGCACTTCCGCTTCGCTCAGCTCGGTTCGCGACAGCCGGATATTTTCCATCACGTCGCCGGCGAACAGAAACACGTCCTGCTGCACGTATCCAATCTCGCGCCGCAGCGCGGCGAGGTCCCACTCGCGCACATCGACGCCGTCGACCAGGATTCGTCCGCTGGTCACGTCGTACGAGCGATTCAGCAGCTTGATGATGGTGGTCTTGCCCGAGCCGGTCGCGCCGACGATCGCGATCTTCTGTCCGGCGGCGACGGTGAAACTGAGGTCTTTCAGAATCGGCTCGCCGGGGCGATATTCGAAGTTGACGTGATCGAACACGATCGATCCGCGCGAAATCGCCGGGCTCTGCGGATGCTCGGCGAGCGCAAGTGTCTTCTCGCCTTCCATCAACGCGTGAATCTTCTCGACTGCTGCCAGGGCCGATTGCAGCGCGCTGTACTTGGTCGAGATGTCGCGCAGCGGCATGAAGAATTGTTGCGCGTACTGGATAAACGCGATCAGCGTGCCGAGCGTCACCAGGTGCCGGATGACGCTGCCGCCGCCAATCCACAAAATGACCGCGACCGTGATCGAGCTGAGCGCTTCGACCGACGAAAATTGCGCGGCCTCGTACACGTTCGCCATCATCTGCACGTCGCGCGAGCGCAGGTTGAGCACGTCGAACTCGCGGCGGCTTTCGCGTTCGCGGGTGAAGAGTTGCACGATCACCATGCCGGCCAGCGCTTCGGACAGGTAGGAGTTCAGCGCCGCGAGCCGGTCACGTATCTGGCCGTACACGATGCGCGAGCGCGAACTCAGAAAGTAAATCACGGCGGTCAGCGGCGGAATCGCGCACAGCGCCGACAATGCCAGCCGCGGACTCAACGAGATCATGATCGTTATGATGCCCAGCAGCGTCATCGCGTCGATGAATATCGTCAGCGATCCGGCCGAGAACATATCGTTGATCGAATCGATGTCGGTCGTCATGCGGCTGACCAGCCTGCCGACCGGCGTGCGATCGAAGAACGACATCGGCAAGCGTTCGACCTTGCGGAACAGCGCCATCCGCAAATCGGAAAGGCTGAACTGCGCGACCATCATCATCAAATAAAATTGTGCGTAGAACGCGCCGAACTCGCAGATCACCAGCGCCAGGTACAGACCGCCCATCACGAACAGACCGTGCCCGCCCGCCGCGTGGAGCAGCATCGCAAGCCATGCGGGCGCCGGCGCTCCATGCGCGCCCGACAGGAATTCGTCGACGGTCAGCTTGATGACGTACGGCTGCGCGAGCAGGAACGCCGTGTCGAGCGGCATCAGAATCGTCGCCAGCCAGAACAGCCCCTGGTACGGACGGATGTACTGCCACACCCATCGCACCAGCGTGGTGTCGTAGTTCTTGGCGAGCGGCTTTTCTTCGGCGACTTGCATCTCAGTAGCGGCTCAATTCCTCTTCGAGCAACTGGCGATGGAACAGCTCGGCGTAGATTCCGCGGCGGCCCATCAGCTGCTCATGCGTGCCGCGCTCCGCAATCTCGCCGTCTTCGAGCACGACGATTTGATCCGAGTCGCGCACGGTGGAGGCGCGATGCGAGACGACGATGGTAGTGCGGCCCTCGACGCTCTTCTCGAGGCTGTCGAGCACCGACTTTTCAGTTTCGGTATCGACGCTCGACAGCGCGTCGTCGAGCACCACGACCGCGGGATTGTAGGCGAGCAGCCGCGCGATCGTCACGCGTTGCTTCTGTCCGCCCGACAGCGCCATCCCGCGCTCGCCGACGATCGTGTCGAGGCCGTGCGGCAACACCGCGATGTCCGGCTCGAGCCCGGCGATGCGCGTGGCGCTCTGGATTTCGTCGAGCGACGCATCGGTCTTGCCGAAAGCGACGTTGCGCGCGAGCGTGTCGGTGAACAGCGTCGGCTCCTGCGGGACCATTCCGACCGTGCGCCGCAGCGCAGGCAGCGGCATGTCCTCGACATCGCGGCCGTCGAGCAGAATTTTGCCTTCAGTCGGCTGCAGCAGCCGCGCCAGCAGCTTGACCATCGTCGATTTTCCCGAGCCGGTGCGCCCGACGATCGCGAGCTTCTCTCCCGCGCCCACTTTGACGTTGATGTTCTTCAGCGCATACGGAATTTTTCCGTTCGCGCCGTCGCCATTGTGCGCCAGGTAGCTGAACGAGACTCCCTTCCATTCGACGGCGCCGTTAATCTCGAGTTTGAGATCTTCGCCCGCGATGCTGTCGGCGCCGCGCGCGTTGAAAATTTCGTCGAGGCGATGCATCGACGCCTTGCCGCGCTGATAAAGCGACAGCATCCACCCGAGCGAGATGGTCGGCATCGCGAGCAGCCCCAGGTAGCTCAGAAACGCCACCAGCGATCCGAGCGACATGCGTCCGTTGACTACCAGCGAGCCGCCGTAAATCAGTACGATCATCGTCGCGCAGGCCGACGCGCATCGAATCATCGGCATCATGGCGCCGCGAGTGCGGGCCAGCGCGAGTCCCTGCTCGTTGTACGAATCGTTGATTTTGCGGAACAGCCCGGCGTCGTGTTCCTCGAGCGTGTAAGCTTTAACGACCGCAATCCCGGCCAGGCTCTCCTGCACCTTCGAGCCGATCGAGGCCAGCCCCTCCTGCACTCTCAGGCTCCGCATCATCATCGCGCGCATCAGCCGGCGGATAGCGACGAACAAAACGATGTAGGGGATGATCGCGAACAATGTCAGGCGCCGGTTGAGCGAACTCATGAAAACCAGCGCCAGCGTGTACATCAGCGGCGTGTTCGAGACCGACATCACGAACATCCCGACCATCATTCGCACCGCGTTCAGGTCGTTGATCATCCGCGACATCAGGTCGCCGGTTTTGTACTTCATGTAGAAGTCGGTGCCGAGCGTCGACAGATGCTTGAACAGATCGTTGCGCAAGTCGTATTCGATATCGCGGCCGATGTTGAAGATGACGAAGCGCGAGAACCAGCGCACCGTGCCGAGCATCAGCGCGAACAGGATCATCAAGCCCGCGTAATGCGCGACGAGGTCGGGGCGATGCTTGTCGGTCGCGTTGATCGCGTCGCGGATGAACAGCGGGATGATCATCGCGAGCGTGGCGTTCGCGAAGGTGCAAAGGATGCCGAATACGTAACGCAACCAGTAGCGTCGCGCGTAGGAAAACAGTCGTCTCATGGGCTGAACGTTAAATTATCAGGTCTGCGCCACGATAGAAGTGGCCCGCAGCTCTTAGATTGGTGGAGTGATCTATCCTTCGCCAGTCCGCGACTTCAACCGCCGCTCATACAACTTCGCGTACTTTAAAAACACGTAAAACGCCGCGGTCATCGCCGCGTACAGTCCGCGCCCGCCGTCGCGAAATCCGCCGCGGATAATATAAAAGTTGAAAAACCGCCATGCCGGATTCGCGATCATCTTGAATGGCGTGAACGCGTTCGGCTCCTGCTCCATCGCAGCGCGCGAGCTGAACCGGTTCATCGTCGCGACGTGATCGGCGATATCGCGATAACTGAAATGCAGAATGGGCTTGTCCAGCCGCTCGACCCGTCCCTCGACTACGACTTTGTCGTGCGGATCGCGCCCGCCAATATGCCCGCGCTCGCGGCGGAACAGACGCACGGGAGTGTCGGGATAAATCGCATGCGAGTAGTAATGCCCAAGGTGGTACAGGATGCGCCGAATCTTGTAGCCGTCGGCGGCGGCCGGCGACGACACGGCGCGCAGGATCTCCTCGCCGAGGTCGTGGGTCGCCTGCTCGTCGGCGTCCATCAGCAGCACCCAGTCGCCGGTCGCGCGATCGAGCGCCATCTGCTTCTGCTTCACGTAATTGGTGAACTCGTGCTGAACGACGTCGGCGCCGAGGCCGCGCGCAATCTCGACGGTTTTGTCGGTCGAGAACGAATCGATGATGATTTTCTCGTCGCAAAACCACGCGCTCTTGAGGCACTCGCCGATCAGCGCCTCTTCATCGCGCGTGATCGTGATCAGCGAAATCTTTGGCCGCTCTGACATTAACTCGAAGCGTGCTGCGCTTCCGACTTGTCCAGTCCTTCGATCACTTTCGACGCGATCGACTTGAACGCCGCGCTGATCGGATGCGCCGGGTTCGCCGCGACCATCGGGCTCGCATTATCGCCGCCCTCGCGCAGCTCGCGCACCAGCGGCAGCTCGCCGAGGAACGGCACGTTGAGCGACTCGGCCAGCCGCGCGCCACCGCCGTGCGCGAAAATTTCGTGGCGACTGTTGCACTTGCGGCAAAGGTAATAGCTCATGTTCTCGACCACGCCGAGAACCGGCACGTGCACTTCTTCGAACATCGCGACGCCGCGCTTGACGTCGAGCAGCGCGATCTCCTGCGGCGTCGTCACGATCACGCCGCCGTCCAGCGCCACCCGCTGCGTAATAGTCAGTTGCGCGTCGCCGGTGCCGGGCGGCAGATCGAGCACCAGGCAGTCCAGCTCGCCCCATTCGACGTTAAACAGAAATTCCGTTTCGAGCTTGGTGACCATCGGCCCGCGCCAGATGACCGCGGTCTCGTCGTTGATGAACAACGCCATCGAGATGTAGCGGATGCCGTAGCGCTCGAGCGGGATGATGCGCCGCTCGGGCGTGAGATTCACCGCCTTCTCGACGCCGACCATCATCGCGACGCTGGGCCCATACACGTCGGCGTCCATCAGCCCGACGCGCCATCCGAGCGCATGCATCGCGAGCGCGAGATTCACCGCGACCGTCGATTTGCCGACTCCGCCCTTGCCGCTGGCGACCGCGACGATATGCTTGACGCCGGCGATCGTGCGCGGCTGCGCCATTCCTGCCGCCGCTCTCGGCGCGGCGGGCGCCGGCTGTTCAATCTGAACTTTGACCGCGGGCACACCCGGCATCGCCGCGACCGTAGCCTTCACTTCGGCCACAATTTTCTCGACGACTTCGGGTTTCGCCGACGCCATCGCCAGCGACACGGTCACGCCCGCGTACGCTACTTCGATATCCTTGATGATTCCGAACGATACGATGTCGCGGGTGAAGCCGGGGTACTTTACTTTCTTGAGTTCGGCGAGAATTTCATTTGGACTCGGCATTGTGCGGATCGGACCTGTCGATGGTTTCGGTTTGGATGCGGCTGCGCTATCAAAGCGCGACGCTCATGTTATCATTCCGTGACCGCCGGAAAAACGACGGCCGAACGCATCGGGAGTTCAACAATAGGTGAGTATACAAGGCGTCACCGTGCCCCACGTCCGCTACAGCGCCACCGGCGGTGAAGTCGCAGGGGCGGCAGCGCGCGACTTGTCACGGGGACTCGCCATGATGCTCGGATCCGAAGTCGAAGCGTCCGCGGACGTGGCGCTGCCACGGACCGAAATCAGAATCGACCTGGGCCGCACGGTCGTTTCCGCACATGCGGCGCCAATCGCCAACGAAGGCGACAGCTTCGACATCTCGCGCGAGGGCGATCCTGCACGATCGATAGTAATCCGCGCCGCGAGCGAGCGCGGACTGATCCATGCGGCGGCGAGCCTGCTCGAAAAGCTCGGCGCGAAGTTTCCGCCGGGCGTCGCGGCGTCCTATCCGCGGATCGACCCGGCTCGCCTCGGCGCGCTCGAGCCGTGGCGCGTCACGCCCGCGTTCACGCGCCGCGCGTTCGTCTCCGACATCATGACCTGGAACTACAACCTGCCGGACCGTCTCGACTTGCACCTCCGCCACGACCGCGAATTCATCCCGTGGATGGCGCGGCGCGGCGTCAACGCGTTCTCATACATCCGCCACGCGCACGACACGCGCCTCAAGATCGACGAAGTTGCGCCACTCCTCCGCGAGCACGGGATAAGCGTCGAGTACGGCGGCCACGTTCTGCAGCAACTGCTGCCGCGCGATCGTTTTGACGCAGCATCCCGAATATTTCCCGGCCGGCGACGACGGCGTTCGCGCCGCGCGCGGCAATCTGTGCGTGTCCAATCCCGACGCCGTCGCTCTGGTCAAAGAGGGCGCGCTCGCCTACGTTCACGACCATCCCGAAAACGAGCTGCTGCACATCTGGGGAGCGGACGTCTGGCGGGGCGCGTGGTGCCAATGCGGCCAATGCCGCGAGCTGCCGCCCCAGATTCAATATATGGATATCGTCAACGCGATCGCCGGGGCGCTCGCCGCCGACCCCAACGCGCCGCCAATCGCCTATCTCGCGTATCACGACACAATAGAGCCGCATCCCGGCCTGAAGCCGCTCGACAATGTGTGGTTCGAGTGGGCGCCGCGCGAACGATGCTACAGCCACGCCGATCGACGACCCGGCCTGCGAGATCAATCCGCGCTACTTCGAATCGCTGAAGCGTTACCTCGATATCTTCAACGGCCGCGGCCACGTCTTCGAATATTACGCCGACGCGATCCTGTTCTGCGGCCTGGGCTTCGCAACTCCCGCGATAGTCGCGTCCGATCTCCGCGCATACCGCCGCCTGGGTATCACGAGCATTTCGAACCTGACCTTCGGCGCCTACAGCGTGATGGCTTATCCCGCGAACCTCGAAGCATTCGTTCGCGGCTCACGCGCTGTCGGTTTCGATCCCGCCGCGGCCCTGGATGAAACCGCCGCCGGCCGTCATCCGCAGTGCGCGCCTGAGATGGCCGCCGCTTACCGCGCGGTCGAGCGCGCGTCGAAGCTGTGCCTCGACTATGCCGATGTCATGCGCCTGGTCATGCCGCCGGAAAAAGCCGCGCGCAAACGCGTCGAGTTGCGAGAAGCCGCGCTCACGTTCAACGAGGCGATTGCCGCGGCCGACGAGATCGCGTCGAGCGCGAATACTCGTCTGGCAGAAGCCGAGAAGGATCTCTGGCGCTACAGCAGCGACGTGCTCGCGGGCCTGTCCGACTATCTCGGCGCGCTCGAACAAACCGGCATCCATCGCCAGGCATGGGGAGCAGCCGCCATCACCAGAATCACGGACGCCATCGGGCGCATCCGCGAAATCGATCCCGAAATCAAAGGCACGTGGGGCGCATACGACCTCGAATGGATCCGGGAGCTGTGGCTGCGCGGGCTGCAGCGCGGACTCGATGGCGCCGCGAAACCGGCGGAGGAGTTGTTCTGATGGACACCGACAACGGATTCGTACTGTCGCCGGAACTGCGCGAGCTTCGCAGTCAAGTCGGAAGAATAATCCGCGAGGAAATTATTCCGATCGAAGCGCGATGCGATCCCGACGCGCCGGAAATCCCCGAAGAAGACTACTGGCGGATAGCGCGCAAGAATCAAGCAGCCGGCTTGTGGTGCATGGGTGCGCCGCGCGAGTACGGCGGCGGCGGTCTCGGCACCTTCGACATGTGCGTGCTGACCGAGGAAATGGCGCAGCATCGCATGGGACTCTACAACCCTGGCTGCGGCGTGTTCGGGCGCACACCGCCGCCAGTGATTTACGCGGGCAATGACGAACAGAAGCGCACGTATGCGGGCGGCACGATCAAGAATGCGTGGCACACCTTCTTTGCGATCACCGAACCGTCGGGCGGCTCCGACCCTGCCGGCGCAATTCAGTGCAAGGCGGTTCGCCAGGGCGATACCTACGTGCTTAACGGCACCAAGATTTTTATTTCGCACGCGCACGAGGCGGAGTGGGGCGTCGTCTTCACGCGCACCGACGCCAAGGCCGGCCGCAAGGGCATCACCTGCTTCATAATCAAGAAGGGCACGCCGGGATTTACGCCGCGGCCGATTCGAACGCTACGCACGTCGGCGGTGCCCAATGAAGTTCAGTTCGAGGATTGTATTGTTCCGATCGAGCAGCGGCTGGGTCCCGAGGGCGAGGGCTTGAACCTGTGCCTCGATCTGCTGACGCGCCTGCGCTTTCCGTATTCGGCATGCAACGTCGGAGTGGGAGTGGCCGCGCTCAGGATGGCGATCGATCACGCCAAGCAGCGCAGCACGTTCGGCGAGCTGCTCTCGAAGCGGCAGGCTATCCAGTGGATGCTCGCGGATTCGGAGGTCGAGCTGCGCGCCGCGCGATGGCTGACGTGGGAAGGGGCGTGGAAGGCCGACCGCGGTGAGGATTTCCGCACCGAGGCGTCGATCGCGAAGCTCTATTCGAGCGAGGTACTCGGCCGCGTGATCGATCGCGCCGTGCAGATCCACGGCGGCTACGGCGTCAGCAAGGAATTTCCAATCGAGCGCTGGTACCGCGAGGCGCGAATTCGCCGAATCGGCGAAGGCCCCAGCGAAGTGCATCGGATGGTAATCGCGCGCTCGCTGCTGCGATGAAGGATCAATCGATGAGTCTGCCGCTGGATGGAATCCGCGTGATCGATCTCGGACAGGTGTACGCGGCGCCGTATTGCACCCTGCAACTCGCAGCGATGGGCGCCGACGTCGTCAAGATCGAACCACCCGTCACCGGCGAAGTGCTGCGGCGGCCGGAGCTGCCGCCGGGCGGCGCGGGCTACTCGTTCCTGATGCTCAACGCCAACAAGCGCTCGGTGACGATCAATCTGAAACAGCGGCGCGGGCAGGAAATCGTGCTCAAGCTGCTCGAAGACGCCGACGTGCTGGTCGAGAATTATCTCGACGGCGTGATGGAGTCGTTCGGGCTCGGCTACGATCAGATTGCCGCGCGATTCCCGCGGCTGATTTATGCGTCGGGCAAAGGCTACGGCTCGGACAGCCGCTACGCGAAGCTCGGCTCGATGGACAACACCATCCAGGCGTCGTCGGGATTCATCAGTATCACCGGCTTCCCCGACCGCGCCGTGAAAACGTCGGCGACATTTATCGACATGGGTACCGGCAGTCATCTGGTGAGCGGGATTCTGGCCGCGCTGATACATCGCGGGAAAACGGGACGCGGACAGCATGTCGAGGTCGCGATGCTCGACGTGGCGATTCCCGCGCTGACCAGTGCCGTCGCGCCCGCGCTGCAAGGGATGAAGTTCAAGCGGCTGGGGAATCGTCACTGGGGCGCGTGCCCGACTAATGTTTATCCCGCGCGCGACGGCGAGATTCTTATCTTCTGCCTCACGGAAGCGCATTGGCGAACGCTCGCGAAATTGATGGACCGCGAAGAGCTGATCGCGGATCCCCGATGCAAAAATCATGGCGCGCGGTTGAAGATTGCCGACGAACTCGACGCGATGGTTTCCGAGTGGACCAGTGCGCAGGCGCGCGACGCGATGGTCGAGGGATTGATCGAGGCGGGAATTCCTTGCGCGCCAGTGCGCACCGTCGAGGAAGTGATCGCCGATCCCGAAACCGCCCAACGTCGGACGCTGATCGACAGCGACTACCCGACCCGCGGCAGGATTCGCGTCGCCGGAACTCCGATCAAGCTGTCCGCCGCGCGCGACGGCGACCGGCCGATGAGAAGGCCGCCCGAGCTTGGAGAGCATAACGCCGAAGTGCTGGGCGCGATCGGAATCGGCGCGGACGAACTCGAACGCCTCAAGCGCGACGGAGTCGTCTGAGCGGATGCGGGCAGTATCGTTGGCGGCGTTCGCGCTCGTGATGTCGAACGTACTAGTCGCGTGCGAGACGCAATCGACTTACTATCCGCTGAACCAGACCGGGACTCCGGCTGAAGTTGGGACTCGGGCGCTCGTGCTGTCGAATTCGGAGTTCGCGGCCGACATGGTCACGCCCCTGGGGATTCGCGTCAAGACCAACGGCCAGTACAAGACCGACGCCTCGCGGAAGACCGTCGCGCTGGCGATCGACCGCTACTGGAACGAGGTTCGCACTTGCGCGACCGGCGCCGAGCCGCCGAGCGACACCGACGTGCGCGATCTGATCGACGAATTCCCGCGTTACCTGGCCGTTGAGATTGCGAACAACTGGAAGGTGGTCGAAGGCCCGACGACGCATCGCAGGATGCAGGCGTTTCCGTCGGTCGCGCATCCGGGGTCGTGGTCGACGGCACGCCGCCGCGAGGACGCGCTTCAGATAGTAGTGGTGCCGGAGTTGAATGGGCTCGGCCCGCAAATGGTCAATGAGCTGAACTTGTGGCTCAACAAGAATGCGAACGTGCCGCCGACGGTGGATTTGGTCAGTGCGTGCGCATCGGTGGCATGCGTGAGATTCAACTACGACAATGCGCCGTCGCAGGCGTGGAGTCAGTGCGTCGAGTAGGGGAAGGGTAGGGGTCCTGAACGATCGTTCTGGAGGGTTTTGAGTCTCGCTCGGCCCGTGGTAATTAGAGGTTTAGGGGAATTTCAAACAGGGAGGCTCTGCCATGAAGCGCACGGGTGTCCATCATTTGGGGCTGGCTACTCTCGATATCGATCGCACGATCGAGTTCTACACCACCAAGCTGGGATGGGAGGTCGCGTGGGCGGACATTCTCGAGCCGGCTGAAGGCGGGAAGATCAAGCACGTATTCCTGAACACCGGCGACGGCAGCCTGGTCGCGTTCATGTGTCCCGAACAGGTGCCGGGCATGCCGACGGAGTGGGCCACCGATATCAACAGCGCGCAGGGACTGCCGGGCGCGTTCTACCATTTCGCGTTCCATTGCGATGACGTGCCGGAACTCGAGGCCAAGCGCGAAGAACTGATCGGAAAGGGCGTCGATGTGACGCCGGTGGTCGATCACGAATGGTGCCGCTCGATCTACTTCCGCGATCCCAACGGGCTGCTGCTCGAATATTGCACGACGGTCCGCGCGTTCACTGAAGAAGACAAGGTGATGAGGCATCACGTTCAGCCCGGCCCGATGGTGACCGACCCGGCCGATGCGAAGAAGGTTTATCAGATGCTGAAGGGGCCGCAGTCGTCGCCGAAGCTGAATCGCACGCCCGTTTGAATGAGACGCGCGGCGGAATAAGAACTCGAAGAGCGGCCGGCATTCGGCCGCTTTTCATTTTGCCTCGACTGATGCAATTCTCCACAGACTAATTCGCAGCAGGAGTTTTTGACGATGGCAGAGATAGGACTTTTCGACGCGATTTATTCGGCCCGATCGCTCAGGCGCTTCAAGCCCGACCCGGTGCCCGACGACGTAATCACCAAGGTGCTCGACGCGGCCATTCGCGCGCCGTCGGGCAGCAATCAGCAGAGCTGGGAATTCGTGGTCATCAAGGACGCGGCGCAGCGCAAGAAGATCGGCGCCGTGTATCAGAAGGGTGGCGCGATTTTGAAGGCGTTGTACACCGATCGCGTCAAGCCCGAGCACATGGCCGAAGACACCTACAACAAGCTGATGGCGTCGGCGTACTACCTGATCGATCACATGGCCGACGCGCCGGTGTTGTTGATTGCATGCCTGAAGCAGGTGCCGATGACCGGAGCGCCGCCCAAGCTGCCGCCCGAGGTAGCAGCCGCGATGAAGAGCCAGGCGCGGATCTCCGGCTCGAGCATCTATCCCGCCGTGCAGAATATTATTCTCGCGTGCCGCGGACTTGGCCTCGGCACGGTGCTCACTACTATTCACACGTTCTTCGAGGACGAGGTGAAGGCGATACTGGGCCTGCCGCCCGAAGTGATCACGTATGCGCTGATGCCGATTGGTTATCCGCAGGGAAAGTTCGGCCCGATCAAGCGCCGCCCGGTGAGCGAGGTCGCATACCTGGACCACTACGGCAATCATTGGAAGGGTTGAGCGCGGCGCGTTATCAGTCGGGCTCCTTCTTCAGATCTTCGGTGACTCTGCCGGCCAGGTGGCGGACCTGGTCGTGCTGCGAGAGTAGCGTCGCGAGCACGGCCGGGTCGGATTTGCCGCTGAGCCGGTACTCGTCGGCGGCGTGCGCGAATTTTTCGTAGGCGTTCAGCAGCTTGACGAAATCGCGATGCGACGGGCGCGACGATTCGCGCGGCGTCGCGGATGAAAACGCATTGGCCTTGTTGAAGGCGTAGTAGAATTCGCCCATCTCCTCGGACGACAACTGGCGATCGTCGAGCTTGAAATAAGTGCGGCAGTAGTCGGTGAGCTTGTCGGACATATCGGACAGCAACGACACATTAGCCGCCATCGTGCGCCGGTAGTCGGAAGAATAGCAGGCGGCGGCCGTGGTGATGGCGGCGGCAAGCGCGAGAAAAAAGACGGGCCGGCGCAGACCGGCCCGCCGAAGTGATTTCAACAAAAAGCGACCGCGCCTCTTCAGCCGAGATACTCTTTAAAGAACGCGATCGTCCGGGCCCACGCCTCCTTCGAATGCACAGGATGGAACGACGGGCGGTCGTCGCACATGAAGCCGTGGTCGGCGTCGGGGTAGAAGACGACCTCGGCCGGCTTGCCGGCTTTTTTCAGGGCGTCGCGAAATTCGTCGACTTCGGTGATTGGAATGAACGCGTCCTTGCCGCCGAAGAACGCCAGCACGGGCGCATTGAGGCCGTTGACGTAGTCGATTGGAGCCTTCGCGCCGGGCTGCGAAGATTTCATGATCCTGCCGCCATAGTACGGCGCGGTGGCTCTGACAGCCGGATTGCGGCATGCGGTTAGAAAGGCGATGCGTCCACCCATGCAGAATCCGACGGTGCCGAACGCGGGCTTCACTTCCTTCAAGGCCTTGAGGTGATCGATCGCCGCGCCCATGTCGGCGACGACTTGATCGTCGCTGACCGAGCCCATCAGGCGAAAGGCGCCGGGCAGATCGTTGTAGCCGACGACGTTGTTGGGTTGGCGAAAATACAGGTTCGGCGCAATCGCGACGAAACCCTCGGACGCGAATTGATTGGTGATGCGGCGGATTTGATCGTTGAGGCCGAACGCCTCCATCACGACGATGAGCCCGGGATACGGACCGCCGGACGCGGGGCGCGCGAGATGCGCGGGCATCTTCTCGGCGCCGGTGCCGACGGATACTTCATTTGAAACGACTTCCATGATTGAAACCTCCTTGCCAAAGATTCGCGCCGTTGACGAACGGCTTGCGATCCAGGATCGCGCCTTACAACGTCAGCGATCCATCGATCCTTCTCGCATACAACGAGGTCCGGCTCAAGCGAGAAAATGTTAAGGAGGCGGCGCGTCGTCTATTGCGCGAGGCAATAAACCGACAACGGCTCGAGGCAGGAGGTGCTCATGCCTGAATTCCACCAGACGTCCGTGACGTTGCTGATTCCTTCGGACCCGGTATCCGCGCCATTCGTCGTCATCCAATCCTGGCAAGTGGCAGGCAGCGCTCCAGTGTCGTTTGGGGCTGCGGATCCCGTCCACGTCGCTGCCGCAAACTCGGTTACGTAGCTGCCATCGGCGTGCTGCCAGATGCCGCTGTCGAGAGTGGAGCCCGCCGCGATCGTCGGAGCGTCGGCGATCTCGATGCCGTCGGGGCGCACGTACGGCGCCGACGTCGCGGACATATCGAAACGCGATGCAGCCGGCGCCGTCGAGGTCGAGAGCAGCGCGAGGAATGTCGTGGGATTCGCGAGGCCTGCCGCGCTCGCCTCGTTCTGGCAGAGAGTATCGGCGCCCGCTACGCCCTCGCTGGTGGCGAAGGATCCCTTCGAAACGAATGCGATGCGCCCCGCAGCAGGCGTCACGGTCAGCGCGCTCACCCGGCTGGTGCCGAAGCAATAGAGGTGCGCGAGTGCGTTGCAACTGGTTTCGCTGGCGTCGTCGCTCCATGCGCCCGCGCCGCCCGTGCGTCTCACCAAGCTCGCCGAACGACTCGCCCGTGCCGACCAGCCAGTCGCCGCAAGCAAACGCGCTGGCGATGCCGGCGTCGGTGGTGCCGGTCCATACAATCTGATGCGCGAGGTTGTTGCCGCTCTCGTCGAGGATGAGAGGGTTCAGGATGTTGCCCGCGGCGATATCTGAAACCTGGTCGGCGAAGGGTTGTCCGTCGGGGCGGACGAAGCCTCGCGCGGTTCCGAGTTTGGCGGCTGCGTTGAGAGTCGAAGTCGAGAGCCATGCCTTGTAGGTCGCGCTCGGGAGACTTGCGGCTGCGGCGAGGCTTGCGCATTCGGCGTCAGCGCCGGCTTGTCCTCCCAAGTCGCCGTTGGAGGTGGTTGAAGTCACGAAGGCGACGTTGAAAACCGCGGTCGAGGTCGCGGTCGGAGTCGGCGTGACCGTCGAAGTCGCAGTCGGAGTTGGCGTGACGGTCAAAGTCGCAGTCGGAGTCGGACTGGCGGTCAATGTCGTAGTCGGAGTCGAGGTCGCGGTGGCGGACGCCGTCGCGGAGGCAGTCGGCGTCAGCGTGGGCGTTGCGGTTGCAGATGCAGCGACCGTCGAGGTCAGAGTTGCAGTCGGAGTGATCGTCGCGGAGCCAGTAGCGGATGCGGTCGCCGATGCGGTCGGAGTCGTGGTCGCGGTTTGCGTTCTGGTTGGAGTTGGACTTCCTTTTGCGGTCTGAGTCGAACTGGCAGTGGAGGTTGCAGTGTGCGATGCGGTCGTCGTCGCGCTCGAGGTTGAGGTGGAGGTTGCCGTATGCGATGCGGTCATCGTAGCCGTCGCGCTCAAAGTTGAGGTGGTAGTTGCAGTAGAGGTTGCGGTTGAGGTGGCAATCGAGGCTGTCGCGGTCGAGGTTGAGGTCGAGCCGCCAGTCGAGGTCGCGGTCGCAGTCGGGCTTGAGGTAGGCGTGGCCGATGCGATGGTGGTGGGCGTTTGCATCGGCGTCGCGGTCGGCGACGGCCCTGTCGCGCCGACTCCGATGAGCTTCACTTTTTGCGGACTCTTCGCTGCGGCGTCGCTAAACTTCAGCAGGCCGTTTTTGAACTTGCCAATCTTCGGCGGCGTGAAGGTTACGCCGACGGGGCAGCTGGCAGCCGGTAGAATTGCGCCGGTGCATCCGTTCGAATCAAGGCTGAAGCCCGTGCCGGATACGATCACGGCCGGCGCCGACATTTCGACCTTGCTCTTGTTGGTGAGCGTGACAATTTGTGGACTGCTGCGCGTTCCGGCCGCGACTTTGCCGAAATTGATCTTCTTGATTGATAGCGCAACCGCGAGCTTGCTTTTGGCGGCGGGAGACTGCGCCACGAGGCCGCCGGGCGCCGCGAGGTCGGCGCAGATCGCGATCGCCACGGCGATCGCTTGGCGCGAGAACATCACTAGGCGACGTATATATCAATACGTCGCTGTTGCACATCTCACGTTGGTTCTCCAGGGCACCCTATCTCGCGCCGACCCATCATGCGCCGGTACTATAGCCACGGCCTGATGTCCCGATGATCCCGCTTCGCGATAACGCCGCGCCGCGCCGCCTGACGCCTGTCAACATTGCGTTGATCGCGGTGAACGTCGCGGTGTTCGTGTACGAACTCTCGCTAGGCCCGCGCGTCGCATCGGTCGTCGATAAATTCGCGCTGGTGCCGGCGGCGGTGACGCGCGCGATGTCGAGCGGCGCGCATCGCAGTCTCCACCCGCTCGAGCCGCTGATGACGATCGTCACGTCGATGTTCATCCACGGCGGCATTTTGCACATCGCGGGCAACATGCTTTACCTCTTCATCTTCGGCGCGGCGGTCGAGTATCGGATGGGCGCGGCGCGGTACCTGATTTTTTATCTCGCTGCGGGAATCGCCGCGGCGCTCGCGACGGTGTGGATCGCGCCTGAGTCAAACGTGCCGGTAATCGGCGCGAGCGGCGCGATTGCCGGAGTGCTCGGCGCGTATTTCATCCTGTATCCGCGCGGGCGCATCCTGACGATCCTGCCGATTTTCATTTTCATTCAGTTCATCGAGATTCCGGCGGTCATCTACCTGCTGTTCTGGTTCGCGATTCAGCTTTACGCGGGACTGGAAGAGGGCGGGAGCGCGGGCGCGATGGGCGGAGTCGCGTGGTGGGCGCATGTGGGCGGCTTCATGTTCGGCGTCGCGCTCGGCCCGATGCTCGCGAAGAATCGTCCGCGGCGGCGTCGATAGCTGCGGGATTTTTCATCAAATGTGGACACAGTGGACAACCGTTGACCTGCGGCGGGTGTAGTAGTTGTAAGCGTTGAAGCTATGGGAAATAATTTGCGCTCCTGGAAATCTGATCGCGCGGTGGTTGGGGAGGTAGTGGGCAGGTGGCGGTATCGTCGGACGATATTCTAAAGCGCGTTCCTCCGCAAAATCTCGAAGCAGAACAGTCCGTGCTGGGCGCGATTCTGCTCGACAACGACGCGATCAATCACGCGCTCGAAATCCTGTCGGCGGAAGATTTCTACCGCGAGTCGCATCGCCAGATCTTCCGCTCGATGGCGGAGCTTACCGACCACAGCCAGCCGGTCGACGCGATCACGCTGACCGACGCGCTGCGCACCAGCGGCGTGCTCGAGCAGATCGGCGGCCCGGCGTACATCGCGGAGCTGGCGTCTATTGTGCCGACGGCCGCGAACGTCGCGCACTACGCGCGAATCGTGCACGACAAGGCCGTGCTGCGGAGCCTCGGATCGATCGCGACTGATATCGCGAGCTCGTCGTACGAGGCGCCGGCTGACGTCGACGGCTTCCTGGACGAAGCCGAGCATCGAATTTTCGAAATTTCTGAAAAGCGGATTAAACCGTCGTTCCACACGATGCCGGAGCTGACGCGCGAGTCGCTCAAGATCCTCGAGCGGCTGTACGAAAACCGCGAGATGATCACCGGTGTGCCGAGCGGGTTCATCGATCTCGATCGAATTACGGCGGGCTTTCAGCCGTCGGACCTCGTGATCATCGCGGCGCGTCCCAGCATGGGCAAAACTGCGCTCGCGCTGAATATCGCGGCGTACGCGGCGATGGACGCGGACCCTCCCGTGGGCGTCGCGTTCTTTTCGCTGGAAATGTCGAAGGAGCAGCTGGTGCTGCGCATGCTGTGTTCGGAGGCGCGGGTGGACAGCGCGCGGGCGCGGCAGGGATTTCTGGGCGAGCGCGATTTCCCCAAGCTTGCGCAGGCGGCGGCGCGGCTGTCGGAGTCGAACATCTATATTGATGACTCGTCGGACACGACCTCGATCACGCTCAAGGCCAAATGCCGGCGGCTCAAGCGCGAGCGCGCGAAGAACCTGGGCTTGATCGTCGTCGACTATCTGCAGCTGATGAGATCGGCGCGGCCCGGCGAATCCCGCGAAAAAGAGATCGCGGAAATTTCGCGCTCGCTCAAGGCGCTCGCGAAAGAGCTCAAGGTGCCGGTGGTCGCGCTATCGCAGCTCAATCGGCAGGTCGAGTCGCGCGAGAATCGGCGCCCGATGCTGGCGGACCTGCGCGAGTCGGGCGCTATCGAGCAGGACGCCGACGTGATCGCGTTCATCTACCGCGAGGAAATGTACAAGGGCAAAGAGAGCAAGGAGCCGGGCGTCGCCGAGATCATCGTCGCCAAGCAGCGTAACGGCCCCACCGACACGGCCAAGCTCACGTACATCAACAACTACACGCGCTTCGAAAACTACACGCCGGAGACCGGCGTGTTCGAGGATGCGGGCAGCTAGAGGACAGATTTAGAACGAGTCGAGTTCGTCTTCCATCGGTTCCTGCTTGGTCATCGCGTGCGACGATTTCACCGTCAACGCCGGCTTCGGCGCTTTGTCGATTTTGTAGTCGTCGTAGGTGTACTGATCGATCGCGAATGGCAGTCCTTCCGAGGCCGGGAAGGACGGCGCGTCGCAGACCTGGAAATGCAGATGCGGCTCCGAAGAATTGCCGGTGTTGCCGAGATGCGCGAGCACGTCGCCAGCCTTGACGGAGTCGCCCACCTTGACCTTGAGTGAGCCGGGCCGCAGGTGCGCGTAGGCGGCGTAGTGTCCTTCGCTCAGCTCCTCAATTATGTGATTGCCGGCAAGAGTGTCGTAAGTAATCGGCACGGCGATTTTGCCGCTGTTGGGCACGTTCTCGGGAATGCCGTCCTTGACCTCGACGATCTTTCCGTCGGCGACCGCGTGAATCTCCTGATCCCAGGCGTGATAGCTGCTGTTGGAGTGCTCATCGCCGGTGAACGATTTGCCGTCGTCGCCGAGCTGAATCCAGTCGATCGCATAGCGCTGGCCGATGTGCGGTTGGCCGTTTACCGGCAGCATCGCGCGGCGATGCGCCGACGTGTTGGAGGGGCCATTGGCGGCGAGCCAGTTTTTCCCGCGCAGCGGAGACTGAATCACGATCGGGTCATCCGAATTTACATCGAGCGCGGCCGCGTGGATTGTTCCGGAGCCGCTGCGTTCGCCGTGCTGTTCGATCGTAATGGCGGTATCGAAATTGTCCGGATCGTCGTCGCTGGGCAGCCAATCGGCAAAGATGAAGAAGACGCCGGTCTCGCCGGGCTTGAGACTCGGATCGTAGGGCTTGGTCGCGTCGCCGGCCGTGGCCGGCACGAACATCGCGGCCAGTTGCTTGCCGGTGGCCGACTGCGTGGCGACGAATTTATCGCCGTCCTTCCCGTTCACCTCGAGCTTGGTGATTTTCAACGGCGTCTTGCCGAAATTCGTCACATATAACTCGTAGGCCGAATGGCGATGACCGGCGCCGTCAAGGATTTGCGCTTCGGGCGGCCACGGCGTCGCGGTCACGCGCATGTAGAGCGGATCGTTCTCGGGGGCAGTTGCCGGAGGCGGCTTTTGCTGTGCGAGCGACGATCCCGCCAATACAAATGAAGTCAGCGCTACGAAAACGAGCAGTCGCGAACGATACATCGTGTGATCTCCTGCAAACCGGGGCTGTCAGTGCGAGGTCTTGTCGTCGTCGGATGGTTCTTCGACGGATGATTCTTCTGGCGCGTCCGACGGGACAGCGTCGGACGAGGACTCCGGCTCAGCGGCGGCGGAATCTTCGGGATGGGTTTCGATTCCTTCGACCGGGCCGGTGTTCGCCTGCTCGACGGCGCGCTCTATTTCGCGGAACTCCGACAAGTCGGGCAGGCCTTCGAGGTCCTTGAGGCCGAACAGCTCGAGGAACTCGGCGGTAGTTTCGTAGATAATCGGGCGCCCCGGCGCTTCCTTGCGACCGGCAATCTTGACGAGCCGTTTTTCGAGCAGCGTTTCGAGCACGCCGCCCGTGTCGACGCCGCGCAGCTGTTCTATCTCGGGGCGCGTGATCGGCTGTCGATACGCGATTATCGCGACGGTCTCCATCAGCGGGCGGCTGAGACGCGGCGGCCGGGCGGCGAGCAGCTTGCGAACGTAGCCGGCGTGGTCCTTGGGCGTGCGCATCTGGTAGCCGCCGGCAACTTCGTCGATGACGATGCCGCGATTTTCGAGGGCATACGTCGACGCCATCTCGGCGAGCGCTTTCTGCACGGTCGCGCGCGGAACGTCGTCGAACACCGCCGCGAGCCGCGCCACCGAGACCGGCTCGCCGGCCGCGAACAGCAGGCTCGCGAGAATTGATTTCAACCGCTCTTCTTCCACTCAGTCTCCGTTCATACCGTGAGGTTGGCTCCGCGCTCGAGCAGAATCGGGCCGAAGCGAACTTCCTGAAAGGCGCGAACGTCGCGCCGGCGTATCAGTTCGAGCAAGGCCATGAAGGTTGCGATTACCAGCGAGCGATCGTTCGCATCCTCGAACAGCGCGGCGAACTGGATTCGTCCGGCGCCTTCCAACGCGCGCAAAATCCGCGGGATACATTCCGCCACCGGGATGTCGCGCAGCTCGATTTTGCGCGGCGTCTTGTCGGCCACGCGCTTGAGCACGGCGCCAATCGCCTCGACCAAATCGAAAATCGAGACCGTGTACGGCATGGCGTTCGCGTCTTCGGGCGCAGCTTCGCCGGGCGTGGTGAACACGTCGCGTCCGAGCAGCGCGCGCTCGGACAGTTTTTCGGCCGCCTCGCGATAGCGCTGATATTCGAGCAGGCGCTCGACCAGGTCGCGCTTGAGCTCCTCGGCTTCCTCGGTGTCGGCGAGCTCCGGATGCGGCAGCATGGCGAACGACTTGATCAACAACAGCGTCGCCGCCATCACCAGGTACTCGCCCGCGACGTCGAGGTTCAACTGGTCGAGCAATTCGAGCCACGCGAGGTACTGCTCGGTGATAACGCTGGCCGTTACTTCGTGCGGGTCGAGCTCGGCGCGCTTGAGCAGGTGCAGCAGCAGGTCGAGCGGGCCCTCGTAAATCGGAAGGCGGAAGCGGACGCCGGCGTCGGCAGCGAGTTGGGGCGCAGCGGGTTCGTTTTCGTTGCTCACAGTTGCACCATCCAGGAAATCGCGCCCAACGCCATGTTCATGACGGGAATAATGGCGACATCCAGCCAATGCGTATACAGCAGCAGCATCAGTATAAGGAAGCCGTAGCGCTCGGTCTGCGCATAGGCGCGCGCGACCCGCACCGGCAGGACGCTGAACAGCACGCGGCCGCCGTCGAGCGGCAACACCGGAAACAGATTGAAGACTCCCAGCTCGACGTTGACGATGACCGACGCCTGGAGCATCCGCGCAATCGGCAGAGCGACGGTGGGGCCGAACGAGCCCTGCAAAAAAATCGGCGCAGCGCGCAGCAGCAGTCCGCTCACAAGAGCCAGCACGAAGTTCGTCAGCGGGCCGGCGGCCGCGACCTTCAGCATCCCGCTGCGGCCGCCGCGCAACACGCGAAAATCAACGGGCACCGGCTTCGCGTAGCCGAGCACCGGCAGGCCAAACAGATAGAGCCCGAACGGCAGGATGATCGTGCCGAAGAGATCGATGTGCGAAATCGGATTCAGCGTGAGGCGGCCGGCTCGAAGGGCGGTGTCGTCGCCGAGGCGCAGCGCAACTACGCCGTGCATAACCTCGTGCGCGATGATCGCGAACATAATAGGCGGCGCGACGATACACAGAGTCGCGATGGTTCCGTTCAGATCGCCCAAGTCAGTCGGTACCTTCCTCGACGCTCGCGCGGGTCGCGCGCGGATGAAACGTGCGATGGACCTTGCGCAGGTGGCTCTTCGAGAGATGCGTGTAAATCTGCGTGGTCGAGATGTCGCTGTGACCGAGCATCTCCTGCACGGCGCGCAAATCTGCGCCGCCTTCGAGCAGATGGGTGGCGAAGCAATGGCGCAAGGTGTGCGGGCTGATCCACGCCAGCCGCGGATCGTTGGAGGCCCATCCTTTCAGCGCTTTGAAAAATCCCTGGCGAGTCATCGCGCGGCCCAGCCTCGTGATGAAGACCGCGGAGACGCGGCGCGGGACTTTCTTCTGGTCGCGCTTGCCGTCGCCGGCCGGATTGAGAATCTCGTCGCGGCGCTCGAGGTAGGCCTTCAACGCGCGAATCGCGGCGCCGCCCATCGGCACCATCCGCTCCTTGCTGCCCTTGCCAATTACGACGACGACGCCGGCCGCGAGATTAACCTGATGCAGTTGCAATCCGACCAGCTCCGAAACGCGCAGACCGCAGCCGTAGGCCATCTCGAGCATCGCACGATCGCGCAATCCGCGCGCGTCATGCGCGTCGATCGCGGCGATTAGATTTTCGATGTCGCGCGCCGACAGAGTGCGCGGCAGTTTGCGCGGATGCGGCCGCAGCTTCACCGACGGCGCCGGATCGCGCTCGATGATCTTTTCGTCCACCAGCTCGCGCGCAAGACCGCGCAGGCTCGCGAGATGGCGGCGCTGCGAACTGACAGCGAAGCCCTTGTCCGCCAGCGCTTCGAGGTATGCGGTCAGGGCGCCGGCGTCGAGCTGCGCGGGCTCGAGTCCGGAATCGCGGCACCACGATTGGAAAAGACCGAGGTCGTGCGCGTACGCCTCCATCGAATGGCGGCTGAGCCCGCGCTCGACCGCCTGGCGCGAGAGATGCCGATCGATCAGCTCGTCCCAGCCGGCGGCGCTCACGCGGGTGCTCCCGCGCGGGGATTCTGTTCGACTTTTTCGAGCAAGGCAGCGCGCAGTTCGCGCATGCGATCGAGATCTTCGAGTTTTTTGCCCGCGCGATCGCTCACATAGAAGACGTCGAGCGCCTGGTCGGCGTTGGTCGAGATGCGCGCGAGGTGAATCCGCAGGCCGAGCCGGAAAAGCGTGTGCGTGATCGCGAACAGCAGGCCGACCCGGTCCTGGGTGAACACGTCGATGACGGTGAACTGCTCGGAGGTGCGATTGTCGACCGTAACCTCGGTCGAGACGTGGCGCACGAATTTGCGGCCGGCGCTCTGCACGTGATGCGCCGCCTCGACCAGCGCTGCGATGTCCTGCTGGCCGGTGATAACGCGTTCGAGGTCGTGCTCGACGCGCAGCCAGCGGTCCTCTTCGAGCGCCATCGAGCTTTCGCCCATCTGATGCGAGACGCGGAACACGTCCATCGCGATGCCGTTGGTGCGCGTGGTGATCCGCGCCGACAGGATGTTGAGATTGTTGGCGGTCAGCGCGCCCGCGATCATCGAGAACAGTCCCGGCTGGTCGCGCGTCACGACGATGAACTCGCTGAACTCGAGGTCGGGGAAATGCCGCGTGCGGCAGACCAGCGCGCGGTCATCGAGCGAGCGCATCAATTCGAAGTGCAGCGGAATGTCTTCTTCGGGCACGGTGAAAAAGTAGCGGTCGGGCATCTCGTTGAGGAACGCGGTGACGTCGGCCTCAGGCACGGACACGACGAGCAAACTTTCGCGGACGGCGGCTTTGACGGTCGCGAGGCGGCGCGCTGGATCGGCGGCCTCGCGATCGCCCTGCTCGAGAACCTTGAGCGCGCGCAGGTATAGATCGCTCAGCAGCATGTCGCGCCAGTTGCTGTAGACCTTCGGGCGCCACCGCGCGCATGTCGGCGTAGGTCAGCAGGTACAGCGCCTTCAGGCGATCGATCGAGCCGACCGTGCGCGCAAATTCCTCGACCGTCGTGTGATCGTCAAGGTCACCTTTCTGCGCGACCTGCGACATCATCAGATGGTTGCGGACCAGGAACACGACCAGATCGATTTCCTCGCTGTCGAGTCCAAGGCGCTGCGAGACTTCGGCGGACAGGCTGGCGCCGCGCTCGTGATGGTCGTGGCCGTGGCCCTTGCCGATGTCGTGAAGCAGCAGCGCGAGGAATACCAGCGGCAGGTGCGGGAGCTCGCGCGCGACCTCGGTGAGCAGGGGAGTGGGATCCTTGAATTCTCCAGTGCGCAGACGTTCGAGCTCGCGCACGGCGACCAGCGAATGACGGTCAACCGTATAGATGTGGTAGAGGTCGTGCAGCACGCGCGCGTAGAGGTTGCCGAACTCGGGAATAATCGCGCCGAGCACGCCGGAGAGATGCATCGCCTCGAGGGTGTCGGCGACGCGTTGGCGCGCGGACAGAATCGTCATCAGCGCCTGGGCGACGCGCGGGTCTTTGCGCAGGTCGTCGTCGATCAAGCCCAGGTTGTCGCGCACCAGCTGGAACGTGCTGCCCGAGAGGCTGACGTTCTGCGCCTGGCAGTCGGCGTAGATTTTGATCAGCTCGATCGGATCGCGCTTGAAAAAGTCGAGCTCGGCGATGCTCAGCAGATGGCCCTGGACGATCACGCCGGGGCGAATCTTGCGGGTCGGTGTGCGTCGAAAAAATCGTCCGCCGCCCGTGTTCTCGGTGACGCGCGCGATCAGGCCTTCGGCAAAGCGTTGGATCGTCGATGCGTGCTGGTAGTACGCGCGCATCAGGGCTGAACCCGCGGCCTGTCCTTCCTCGGGCTTGAAGCCCAACAGCGGCTCGATCCGTTCCTGCAACTCGAAGGTCATCTGATCGAAGTGGCGTCCGGTCAGGAAATGCAGCGAGTTGCGCACGCGCCAGAGGAAATCGCGCGCCTCGATTACCTCGGCCGCTTCAGGCTCGGTGATGACGGCCTTCTGCACCAGCTCTTCGAGCGAATGGACTTTGTATTTCACCTTTGCGAGCCACATCGCCGTGTGAAGATCGCGCAGGCCGCCTTCGCCTTCCTTGATTTGCGGCTCGAGCAAATAGATCGAATCGCCGTACTGGGCGTGGCGTTTGCGGCTTTCCTCGAGCTTGGTGGCGAAGAATTTGTCCTGGTTGCGATTGAGGACCTCGGCGATCAGCAGCTTGTCGAGATCGGCGTACAGCTTTTCGTCGCCGCACAAAAAGCGCGCGTCGAGAATGGCCGTCTTTTCCTTCAAGATCGTCGTTGGCGAGCCGCACGCACTCCTTCGCCGTGCGAACGCCGTGCCCGACGATGAGGCCGGCGTCCCATAGCGCGTGCAGAATTATTTCGGTGACGATCTCGGCGTACGGACCACGCTTGTAGTCGTGCAGAAACAGCAGATCGACGTCGGATTGCGGATTCAGCTCACCGCGTCCGTAGCCACCGCGCGCGACCACGGCGAGTTTCTGGTTGAGCTTGGGAGCGCGCCGGCCATGCTCCGCGTCTGCATATTGGAACAGCGCGCGCAGGAGATCGTCCATCGCGGCGGTCATCGCGGCCGTGATCTCGCTGCCGCTGGCGCCGGCGAAATGACGCTCGGCCAGCTCGGCGCGGACCGATTCGAGATAGGCGCGCGCATTGATGCCGGGGGTCTTGCTGGCGACGAATTGTGCGAGCAGTGCGTCCTGCCCGCGCGGCGCGGACACGGCGACAGGCTCGGCGCGATTCGCGCCCGTGACGAGGCTCACAAATTTCCCACGGCGAGATCGGCGTTGAAGTAGTGCACGACCGCCGTCGCGATCGCGCCGGCCATCACGTCCTGGTATTGCGCAGACGCAAGGCGGTCGGCCTCAGCGGCGTTCGACATGAAGCCGCATTCGACCAGCACGGCCGGCATATGCGCACCGACCAGCACGTAAAATGGTCCCATCTTCGCTCCCAGCGCGTTCACGTTCAGTCCAAGTCCGGCATCGAGGTCGGCGACAGTCTGCGCGTCGATCATTTTTGCAAGAGAGGCCGCTTCCGACGCCTTATAGTTCTGGCGCAGGTCGGTCAGGATGTAGTTTAAGTTGGAGGCATCCGGGGCGCCATAGCCGTCGGCGCCGCCGTTCTCCATTCGCGCCAACCGAATCGTCGCGCGGTCAGTCGTGTTGTTCAGGTAATAAACTTCGATTCCCGTGGTGTCGGGGTTCGGGCTCGAGTTGAGATGGATCGAGACGAAGAGGTCGGCGCCGGCACTGTTTGCAATCCGGGTGCGCTCGGCCAGGCTGATGAAAACGTCGGTCGAGCGCGTCAGTTCGGCGCGGATGCCGCGGGCTTCCAGAGCGGCTTTGAGACGCGTCGCGATTTGCAGGGCCAAATCCTTCTCGGCGACGCCGGCCGACGATTGCGTGCCCGGATCGTAGCCGCCGTGACCGGGATCGATCATCACGAGGAAATTCCCCGGCTGTCGATTGTCTTCATTCACAGTGACTGGCGCGATTGGCAGCGCAACGGCAACAGCGCGAGGATTCTCCCTTGGCACAAGTACAACGAGGACGCGCGACGGATTGGGGCAGGGCGGCGCGGCGCGTCGTTGTGAACGATAATCGGCGCCGCGAGATTTGGATCGGTGTCGGCGGCCGCGACCCGCAGCACGATTTCATTTCGGTCTTTAAGCCGCGCGATCGCGTAGTCGGATTTTCCGATCACCTCGACGACGATTCGTGAGCCGCTCTCCAATTGGATCGCGCGGACGCTGACGATAGGCGCCGCTTCCTTTCCGAACAGCGGTCGCGGCGGAATCGCGATGCGCGCGTGTGGCGAGCTCGATCCATAGTTCACTGCCGTGCGTGCTGAGATCGAGCCGTGGAGTTGGACCGCTGAATCCGAAATGGAGTTCGAGTGCAGGCCCCCGACGCTCGATTCGTGCGGAGGTCAGTACCGACGGCGGAACACTGGCGCGTGCGCGGACACTCATCGCGCCAATCGCCGCCATCGCAAACGCAACCGCCACCAGTTTCCGCATCACCGCGACATCTACCCCAGCATCAATAGGATAGCTGCGGTTTGTGGCGACCGCCACGCCACCACCCGACGCTGATTTACCCTTTCCCCTTCTCCTGCTTGAGGCGGGCGGCGAGGCGGGCGAGGGCGTTCAGCGCGTCCATCGGGGTCATGCGCTCGAGGTCGAGGGCGCGCAGTTCGTCGAGCACCGGGCTCTCGCGCGGCGAGAACAGGCCAAGTTGCGGTGCGGGAGTTTTGGCGCGCCGGTCGCGGGCGATTCGCGGCATCCCGGCTTCGTCGAGTTCGCCTTGCTCGAGGTTGGCGAGAATCTCGCGCGCGCGAGTGATGATCGAATCGGGAAGTCCTGCCAGGCGCGCCACCTCGATCCCGTAACTGCGCGACGACGGCTGCTCGATCACGCGGCGCAGAAAAATCACCTCGGAGCCCCATTCGCGCACCGCCATGCTCAGGTTCTTGACCCGCGGACGCTCGCGCGCGAGGTCGGTCAGCTCGTGGAAGTGCGTGGCGAACAGCACCTTGGCGCGCGTCTGATCGTGCAGGTACTCGGCGACGGCCCACGCGATCGCCAGTCCGTCGAAAGTGCTGGTGCCGCGGCCGACCTCGTCCAGCAGCAGCAGGCTGCGCTCCGAGAGCCCCTTGAGCAGGCGCGCCGTCTCGCTCATTTCGACCATGAAGGTGGACTCGCCGCGGCGAAGTTCGTCGCGCGCGCCGATTCGCGTCAGCACGCGATCGATCAGTCCGATCGTCGCTTCGGCGGCGGGAACGAAGCTGCCAATTTGCGCCATGATTGCGATCAGCGCGACCTGGCGGAGATAGGTCGATTTGCCGGCCATGTTGGGGCCGGTGATCAGCAGGATTTGGCGCGTGCCGGGCTCGGCGTCGAGGTCGTTGGGCACGAACTCGCCCGCGCGCATCCCGGCTTCGAGCACCGGATGGCGGCCGTCGCGCACGCGAATCCGCAGGCCGGTGTTGATTTTCGGGCGCACGTACCCGCGACGCCGCGCGACTTTGGCCAGCGACATGATCGCGTCGAATTCGCCAACGGCGCGTGCGGTTTCAAGAATTGTCGCCGCGTGCGACTGCAAATCGCGCAGCAGCTTGGTGAAGATCTGGAGTTCGAGTTCCTTGAGCGCCGATTCCGCCGTCAGGATTTTGCGCTCGAGCTCCTTGAGCGCGGGCGTGGTGAAGCGCTCGGCGCTGACCAGCGTCTGCTTGCGCTCGTAGTCGGCAGGCACGCGCTCGAGATTGGGCTTCGTCACCTCGATGTAGTAGCCGAAGATATTGTTGTAGCGGACCTTGAGCGACGGGATGCCGGTGCGCTCGCGCTCTGTCGCCTCCAGCTTCGCGATCACGCCGCGCGCGCCTGACGCGAGGCTGCGCAGTTCGTCAACCTCGGCGCTGAGTCCCGTGCGAATCACGTTGCCCTCGCGCGGATTCACGGGCGGCTCGTCGGACAGCGTCGCCGCGATTTGCGCGACCAGCGCGGGCATCGGCGAGATTCGCGCCGCTTGCTCGCGGATGAGCGGGCTCTTGAGCGCGCTCATCGCTTGCTTGAGCGAGTCTGCCGCGCCGAGCGCGTCGCCCAGGCGAAGGCAATCCCGCGGCGACGCGCGCATCGCGCCGATTCGTCCCGCCAGCCGCTCGAGATCGCCGATGCGCTTCAAGGACTCCGCCAGCGTGCCGCCCAGGTCGGCGTCGAACAGCTCTTCGAGCGCGTCGTGCCGCGCATGAATCGAGTCGAGTGCCAGCAGCGGATAGATGATCCAGTTGCAGAGCGTGCGCGCGCCGACTGCAGTCAGCGTCTCGTCGAGAATCGACAGCAACGAGCCTTTGCGCGCACCGTCGGTCGAGGCAATCAGCTCGAGATGCCGCCGCGTCGTTTCGTCCACCAGCATGTACTCGGCGATTTGGTAGAGACGCGGCGCCGCGATATGCGCGAGATCGCGGCCGAAGGTATCTTCGACGTAGAGCAGCGCGATTCCCGCCGTGTGCGAGAGCGATTGGTGAAGCTCGGCGCCGGCGAAACGTTGCGAGAATGCGATCGTCGCGCGGTCGGCGCTGAACGACTCGTGATCGAGCGTCGTCAGCGGACAATTCAAATCCTTGAGCAGCGCGCCCAACTCGGCGTCCGGCGTGGCGATCACGATTTCGCGCGGCCCGATTCGCGCGATCTCCTCGCACAGCGTGGTCGCCTCGCGCATCTGGGTGGCGAGAAATTCGCCGGTCGAGACGTCGAGCGCCGCCAGCGCGAACCCTGTCCCCTCCGCGCCTGTCACCGCGACCAGGTAGCTCTTCTCGGCCGCGGTCAGCACCATCTCCTCGCCGACGGTGCCGGGTGTGATCACGCGGACGATTTGCCGCGGCATCAGCTTCGGCGTTTTGGGGTCGGGCGTGCCTTGCTCGCAGATGGCGACTTTGTGGCCCGCCTTCAGCAGCTTGGCGATGTACGGTTCAGCGGAATGGTAGGGGACGCCGCACAGCGGGACGCCGTCCTTGTTGCGCGAGGTCAGCTGGATGTCGAGCACGCGCGCGCCGACTTCGGCGTCCTCGAAGAACATCTCGTAGAAGTCGCCGAGGCGGAAAAACAGTATCGCGTCGGGAACGCGCTGCTTGACGCTCAGATATTGCGCGATGAGGGGTGTTTGCTTGACTGCCACTGATACGATTGCGGCCCACAATAGCACGCGCGGCGCAGTCGGCGAGGGCGCAATAGCGAGGGTGCGCCAGCTGCATTTTTGCTTTGCCGAATACATCTCGATTTACTAAGGTGCGGGTGTTAAGCAGGCTCTATACCCGCTCGCGGTGTCCGTCTCTCGGCGCGCACGGCGACACATCACTGACAGGAGATTTAGAACGATGGCATCAGCATCAGCAGCGACATTGGAATCGGCGACCCGCGGCGCCAAGTCGAGCGCAGCGCTTGAGTTCCTCAAGAGCTCGCCCAAAAAACTTCTCATCAACGGCAAATGGGTGCCGTCGAAATCCGGCAAGACTTTCGAAACCCTCAACCCGTCCAACGAGCAGGTGCTCGCGCTCGTGGCCGAAGGCGACAAGGCCGACGTCGACGAGGCGGTCAAGCATGCGCGCAAGGCCTACGAAGAAGGCCAGTGGTCGAAGCTCAGCCCGCACGCGCGCACGCACTTCCTGCTGAAGATCGCGGCGCTGATCGATCAGCACGCCGAAGAGCTGGCCGAGCTCGAGACGCTCGACAACGGCAAGCCGCTGTTCGAGTCGAAGAATATCGACATCCCCGGCGCGGCCGAGACCTTCCGCTACTACGCGGGCTTTGCGACCAAGATTTACGGCGAGACCAACCCGTCCGACCCCTCGATGTTCAACTACACGCTGCGCGAGCCGGTGGGAGTGTGCGGACAGATCATCCCGTGGAATTTCCCGCTGCTGATGGCGGCGTGGAAGATTGCGCCCGCGCTCGCATGCGGCAACGTCGTCATCCTGAAGCCGGCCGAGCAGACGCCGCTGACCGCGATTCGCCTCGGCGAGCTTATCTGCGAAGCGGGTCTGCCCGAGGGCGTCGTGCAAATCATCACGGGCTTCGGTCCCGGCGCGGGCAGCTCGATCGCCGAGCATCCCGATATCGACAAGGTCGCGTTCACCGGCTCGACTGAAGTCGGCAAATTGATCCTGCAAGCCTCGACCGGCAACTTGAAGCGCGTCTCGCTCGAGCTCGGCGGCAAGTCGCCCAATATCATCTTCCCCGACGCCGATATGCCGTCAGCAGTGTTCGGCTCCGCGCTGGGCATCTTCATGAACCAGGGCCAGGTCTGCTGCGCCGGATCGCGCGTGTTCGTGCAGGAGAGCGTGTACGACCAGTTCACCGATTCGCTGTCGCAGATGGCCAAGGGACTGACGCTCGGCAATCCGCTCGATCCCAACACGCGCATGGGTCCTCTCGTTTCCAAGGAGCAGCACGATCGCGTCAAGGGATACCTGAAGGCCGGCAAGGCCGAGGGCGCTACTGCCAAGGCGGGAGGCGAGCCGGGCAACCAGGAATCGGGCTACTTCATTCAGCCGACGGTTTTCACCGGCGTGAACAACCAGATGAAAATCGCGCGCGAGGAAATCTTTGGGCCTGTCGCCTCGGCGATCAAGTTCAAGGACGAGGCCGACGTCGTGCTGCAGGGCAATGACACGACCTACGGGTTGGCGGCCGCCGTGTGGACCAAGGACATCAACCGCGCTCTCGGAGTCGCGCGCAAGCTCAAGGCGGGCACGGTCTGGATCAACACCTACGGTCAGATCGATCCGATGTCTCCGTTCGGCGGCTACAAGCAGTCGGGCTTCGGCCGCGAGCTGGGCAAGTACGCGATCGATCTGTACACGCAGATCAAGTCGGTTTACGCGAAGATTGGATAGTCCGCGAAGCCATCTGAATCTTCAGCAAGGGGGCGTCCGTGCAAGCGGGCGCCCTCTCTTTTTCACCCGGCATGCTCCGAGGGGATGAAAAAAATCACACTTTCGAGGGATAAAGATGGTTTCGCTTGACCATTCGATTCTCTATGATTTAGGGCAGTGAGCCAGGTGGTTGGCGTCGAGCCGAATCAAACCGATTGGGCCGGCGCACGTCTTAAGGCGTGAGGATGAGCCGTCGCGAGGACGGCATTAAGTTGGGTGGTGTGACATCGGCGTCGCCTGATCGGCGGCGCGGCGGGGTTCACGTGATGGCGGCGGCCGAGAAGAATGACGATCCGATCGAGGCGATGATCTCGTCGCGACCGCCTCGCCGCGCGCCCGAGGCGGTAATGCCGGCGAATCCCGCCGAGCACGCCAGCCGGGCAGCCGCTTGCCGATGAGACAGCTTCTCCCGAAAGACCGAAGCCCGAAGCGCGCGAGCCTCAAGGTCCTCCGCTGCGCCCGCCGAAGACGTCCGCCCTCGAAGCGCGGCTCGAAGTTCGTCCGATCGGAACTCCGATGGGTCTGCGCGAGCTCGCCGCTCTGCACAAACGCACATGGAAGATGCTCAACGTGCAGGAAAAGCGCGTGCACATGCTGCTATGGCCGCTCGCGATCCATTTCGGCCTTTACAATGTCGCTCAGGCCAGCGAGCGGCGCCGCCCGCCGCTGATTGGCGCGTTTTGGGCGCGATGCCTGGCCGACGCGCCGCTGACGCTCGGTCATCTGTATCCGGCGCCGCTGTTCAAGGGGATGCTCGCGTCGGAAGTTTTCGAGTTCGGCGGGATGGTGATCGACCCGACCTTCCAGGGCAAGGGTCTCGTCAAGCTGATGTCGGATACGGCGCGGCTGTTCGTCTTTTCGCGGCGTCCCAAGCTGCTGATCACGAATCCGGTCGAGCCGCTCTACGAGATGTACAAACAACTCGGCCTCAAGACGGTCGGCCGCGAGGCGGTGGAGCATCCGCACGCGTTCAACGTGAAGGTGTGGCTGATGTACGGCAGGTTCGACGAGATGTCGAAGCCGTACTTCATGTAGGACTTTACGGTTTGAGATAGGGCGTCATATCGATGCCGGGATATCGCGCAGCCACGTCGGCGAGAGTCTGATCGTTCCAGTATTCGCTCCCCGGCGGCGGCCAGCCGAACAGGTCGCGCGCACGCGGCGTCATCCGCACCATCGCTTCGCACATCTCGGGCGCACCGGCGCGATCGGGCCAGCTCATTTTTCCCTGCCAGCGCCATCCGCGCTGCTGAAAATCGACCAGCATCATGAAGCGCGAGCGGTTGACGCCGGTGAAATCGGAACCGCGATGAAAGATGTCGGTCTTGTAGATCAGCAGGCTGCCGGCGGGAGCCGTCGCTGCAACCTCGTGCTCGAAAAACTCGCCGAATGGCACCGCCCGCTGCGAGAGCGGCAACTCGCGGGTGAACTTCAACGGCACCAGCTTGGTCGGCGCATCTTCGGCGGTTACATCGGAGAGCAGCATGAAGGTCGTCATCTGCGTGTGCTGCCGATCGGCGCGCGGCACGACCAGGCTGTGATTGCCAAAGTCGCGATGATGAAACTGATCGTAGTTGACGGCTCCGGAGTACTTCGCCCACAGCTCGATCTTGTAAATTTCCAGGTCCTGAGTGCCGAGCAGCCGCTCCGCGCCGTCAACCAGGTCGGGATATGACGGAAGGCGATTCAGCGCCCACGACTTGTAGGGGAACACTCGCAAGCCGCCGAATTGACTACTAACGAGCTTCGAATGTTCCTCGGGCGCCCGGAAATAATCCTCGGGCTTGGGATAGATTTCCCACATCGCTTCACGAGCCGCGGCGAGCGTGTCCGCGTCGAGGAAATTCTCGACGATAGTGAAGCCCTGATCCCAAACCTCGGCGAGATTTCTATCCGGTACGCGCATTCAAATCCTCACAGCCTTCTGATCGTCTAAGACTTCGCCTTGTGCCCGGCCTTGGCGCCGCCTCCCCCCATGAAGGTCGCCGCGCCCTGCATCACGCGCGTGCCAACGCTCAGCAGCGCGTCGGTGACGCCGGGGAACAGCGACGCGAGCTTTTCCGCGACCGCGGCTCCCGGCGGAACGTCCACTTCCGTCAGCCCGAACGCGGCCGCCGCCAGCACCGCCCACGTCACCCATCGCGGCGGCATCGCCATCATCGCGGAGACGCCCTTGAGCGAATCGTGCTTGAGCGCATTGCGCGCCATCGGCGTGTCGATCACCCCGGGCATCACGAGCGACACTTTTATTCCAGTGTTGAACAGCTCCATCCGCAGCGCTTCCGTCATCCCGACCAGCGCAAACTTGGTCGAGCTGTAGCCGCCGAGCGGGCTGACGCCGCGGCGCCCTGCCAGCGACGAGATGTTCACGATGTTGCCCGACTTGGCCTTGCGCATCACCGGCAGCACCGCCTGCATTGCGTTGAGCGCGCCGAAGACATTCACCGCCATCATCTTTTCGAGATCTTCGGGGCGCATGCTCTCGACCGTCTCCGCGATCAGCAGGCCCGCCGAGTTGATCAGGATGTCGACTTTGCCGAAGGCTTCCTTGACCTGTTCGATCGCCCAGAACACGCGTGCGCGATCGGTCACGTCGCAATCGAGTGCGAGCGCCTTGCCGCCGGCCTTGTTGATTTTCGTCGCGAGCTCTTCGAGTTGCACGCGACGGCGTGCGAGCAGCGCGACCTGCGCGCCTTGCTCGCCGAACGCGAGCGCGACGTCGTGCCCGATGCCGCTCGACGCGCCGGTCACGACCACCGATTTGTCGAAGAAGTAGCCGCGCACCGGTCCTTTGGATTCCCGCTTGGCTTCGCTCATTGGGGTCACCTCGATTGGGCGCCGTGGCACGGAACTGATGGTGTGGGCGTCGCGTTTCTCGCATTGTGCACCGCTGCCCCGTACGTCCGCAAACCCCTCGGCCCAAGCGGTTGCCGATGAGACACCGGGTGATTAGCTTTCATTGGCAAGCCGGAGCAGAGAATCGTGAGATCGAGAACTGTCGTTACCGAGATAGCAGCCGCCGGCGCGCTCATCGGCTCGTATCCGCTCGATTGGCTGGTCCGGCGCGGCGAGGCGTACTTCTGCGCGCCGTCGAGCGAGCCGGTCATTCTCATTCACGGCTTCGGCGGCAGCCGCTCCAACCTGCTGGCGCTGGCGGCGTATCTGCGGCTGGCCGGATTCGACAACGTGTCATATTTCGAGTACCCGCGATGGCAGACGCTGGGCGATTCTGCCGCGCAACTCGGACGCCTGGCCGAGGAAAAATCCGGCGGCAGAGGCGTTCATCTTATCGGCCACAGCCTGGGTGGCACCGTCGCGCGGCGCTACGCAGCCAGCGCGTCGAAACGCGCCGTGCGCTCACTCGTCACGCTCGGCTCACCGTATTCGTACGGCCAATGGAGTCCGCGCGAGCTCGGAATTTTCGGCGACGACGATCCGATTGTGCCCGCGCCGATCGAGGCGCTGATGACTCGCGTAGCGTTCGGGCGGATCGTGACGCTGCACGACGTTGGGCATCTCGCACTGGTCTTTCATCCCGAGGCGCTACGAATCATCGGCACCGAGCTGCGCGCCAATCGCGCAGCGGAGAACACAGCCGCGGCGTGAGCGCTGGCGCGCGCCTTGCGCTACACTCGTCGCGTGTCATCAGCGAAAGAGGCGGGGGCGATCGTGCTGGTCGGCGGGCAGAGCTCGCGAATGGGCCAGCCGAAGGCGGCGCTCGATTTCGGCGGCATGCCGCTGCTCACGAGGATTGTCATCGAGCTAAAATGGTGGTTCGACGAGATTGTGATCGTCGCGGCGCCTGAGACGGCTGGACAGCCTCGCATCGAAATTCCCGGATTGACGATCGTCCATGACGAGACCGCGTTCGCCGGGCCGCTCGACGCTCTGCGGCGCGGCCTCAATGCGCTCGAGCACGATGTCGCATTCGCCTGCTCATGCGATCTGCCGCTGTTGAATTCCGACGTTGCGGCGGACCTGGTCGGGATGCTCGATGACTTCGACGCGGTGATTCCGGAAGTCGGCGGCAAGCTGCAGCCGCTGCACGCGGTCTATCGCAAGCATTGCGCAAATGCGATCGAGTCGCTCGCGGCGAGCGGTGAGAAGCGGCTAACCGCCAGCGCGGGCGCGATCAACGGGCGCAGAGTAACCGAGCAAGAGCTCAGAAAGATCGATCCGCAGCTCAGCAGCTTCTTCAACGTGAACACGCCCGAGGACTATCAGCGGGCACTCAAGCTGGCCGGCATCGACCGGTGAATGCTCGCGCCTTACGCCTTTTTCTCCCAGCGTAAGATCGGGCGGCGCGCGGCCAGCGCTTCGTCCACGCGCGAGACCGGCAGCGTCTGCGGCGCGTTCTTGACGCGCTCGGGATCGTTGAGCGCCTCGTCGTAAATTTTTTCCATCGCGTCGACGAAGCTGTCGAGGATTTGCTTGCTCTCGGTCTCGGTCGGCTCGATCATCAGCGCGCCCGGCACCACCAGCGGGAAATAAATCGTCGGCGGATGGATTCCGAAATCGAGCAGACGCTTCGCGATTTCGAGCGTGCTCACGTCGGCGCGCTTCTCGAGGTCATGCGACAGCACGCATTCATGCATCGAGGGCTCGCCGGTCGCGCTTGGAAAATGCGGTTGCAGACGCGTGCGCACGTAGTTCGCGCCGAGAATTGCGAGCCGGCTCGCCATCGCGAGCCCGTCGCCGCCGAGCGCGAGGATGTATGCGTACGCACGGACGATCATGCCGAAGTTGTTGTGGAACGATCGCATGCGCCCGATCGAATCGGGCCGCTCGGCGTCGAATTCGTAACCGGCGCGCCATGCTTCAAGCGGGGCAGCGGCAGGAACGGCTCGAGATGCTTTTTCACCGCGACCGGACCCGCGCCCGGACCGCCGCCGCCGTGCGGAGTCGAGAAGCTCTTGTGCAAGTTCAGCTGCACGATATCCGCGCCCATGTGCCCGGGCTTGGCGACGCCGAGCAGCGCGTTCATGTTCGCGCCGTCGAGGTAAAGCATCGCGCCGCGCTCATGCAGAGCAGCGGCGATCTCCTGGATCTCGGGCTCGAAAATTCCGAGCGTGTTCGGGTTGGTGACCATCATCGCGGCCACGTCGTCGCTCACCAGCCGTCGAACTTCGGCCGCTTCGAGATAGCCGCGCCGATTCGATTTCGCGACGATCACTTCGAAGCCCGCGAGCGTGCAGCTGGCCGGATTGGTGCCGTGCGCAGTGTCGGGAATGATGACCTTGTGGCGCGCTTCGCCGCGCTTGCGATGATACGCGCGCACCATCAGCAATCCCGTCAGCTCGCCTTGCGCGCCGGCCGCGGGATGCAGCGACACGGCGTCCATGCCGGTGATCTCGGCCAGCGCAGCTTCCATCCGCGCGATCAGTTCGAGCGCGCCCTGCGCCAGATGCGCGGGCGTCGCGGGATGCAGTCCAGCCAGCCCCGGCAACGCGGCCAACTCGTCGTTCACGACGGGATTGTATTTCATCGTGCACGAACCGAGCGGATAGAACTGGAGCGCCTGCGCGAAGTTGAGCTGTGACAGGCGCAGGAAATGCCGCAGCACCTGCGGCTCGCTGAGCTCGGGAAAGCCCGGGAGGTCTTCGCGGCAAAGTTCCGCGCCCAACAGCTCGGCGCCACGCCGATCGCCGGTGGCACGCGGCGACAAATCGGTACCGCGGCGGCCTTCGGACGAAAGCTCGAAAATCAGCGGCACGCCGGCAATCGGCTCGATCCGCTCGGGAGTCGAAGGAGTCTCAACCAGCGCGACCGGACGAATTCTGCCCGCACTCGCCATCACCGCACCCCCGTATTCGCAATTGCCGCAGCCAGGCGGCCGAACTCGTCGCCGCGATTCATTTCCGTGACCGACATCAGGAGCGCGTCGGGAAGTTCCGGATAGTCGTCGCCGAGCGCGACGCCCGCCAGGATCTGCTTGCGCTCTGCCGCTTCCAGAGCAGCCGTGGGATTTTCAAGCTTCAGCGCGAACTCGTTGAAGAATGGTCCGGAGAATCGGCGACGAATGCCCGCAGCCTCGAGCACGTCCGCCGCCTGATGCGCCAGCTCGACATTTCTCTCAGCCAGGTCGCGCAGTCCGGAACGTCCCATCAGCGAGAGATAGACCGTCGCCGCCAGCGCGCACAGCGAATGATTGGTGCAGATGTTGGAGGTCGCGCGCTCGCGACGAATATGCTGCTCGCGCGTGTTGAGGGTCAGGCAGAAAGCGCGGCGACCGTCGCGATCGCGAGTCTCTCCGACGAGCCGCCCCGGCATCTGGCGCAGATGAGCCGTACGCGCCGCCATGAAGCCGACTCCCGGTCCGCCGTATTGCAGTGGCAGCCCGAAACTCTGACCCTCACCGACCGCGATATCGACGCCAAGCTCGCCCGGCGCGCGCAGCAGGCCCAGCGCAATTCCCTCGGCCGTCGCCGAAATAGCGAGCGCGCCCGCGCGATGCGTTATTTCAGTGATTGAGCCAAGCGGCTCGATCACGCCCAGCGCGTTGGGATAGCCGGTGACTGTACACAGCAGACGATCGTTCGCGATTCGGGAGAGCGCGGCAATGTCGGTCGCGCCGGTCGCGTCGTCAAACGGCACCTCGACGATTTCGAGTCCGTGCAGCGCGCTCAGGTAGGTGCGTATGGTCGCGCGATACTCCGGCCACAGCGCTCGCGACAGTGCGACCACCGCGCGCTTCGGCATCAACCGCCGCGCCATCAGCACCGCCTCGGCCGCGGCCGACGCGCCGTCGTACATGCTGGCGTTGGCGACCTCCATCGCGGTGAGCTGCGTGATGAGCGTTTGAAATTCGAAAATCGCCTGCGTGGTGCCCTGGCTCGCCTCGGCCTGGTACGGCGTATAACTCGTCGCGAACTCTGCGCGCGCGATTACTGCGCGCACGGCGGCGGGCACGAAGTGGCGATAGTAGCCGGCGCCGAGGAAGCTCACGAATCCCGACGCGCCCGTGTTGCGCGCCGCGAGCGCTGAAATCTCGTGGACGACGTCGGATTCGCTGCGGCCCGGGTCAAGATTGATAGTCGCGCTCGCGCGCAGGTTGGCCGGCACGTGCGCGATCAGATCGTCAAGATGTTTCGCGCCGATCGTCTCGAGCATCGCCGCGACGTCGCTTTCGGTATGTGGCATGAATCTCATTTAGTCAAACGTCCTTCCCCCGCCTCTCCCTCATCAAGAATTCAATCATACGTGCGCAGTTGATGCCGCAGTCGGCTCGTCGTGCCGATAGAACGGCCGCCGCACGATGGTCGCGCGAGTTTTGCGCTCACGAATCTCAACTTCGAGCGATTCGCCAACGGCCGGCGGATTTTTCGCGCCTTCGACCTTGAGATACGCCATCGCGATCGGCCGCTGTATCGACGGCGCAAACGTGCCGCTGGTCACGACGCCGGCGTCGGCGCCATTTTGAAACACGCGGTAGCCCTGGCGCGCGACCATCCTGCCGTCGTCGGTCTGCAACCCGACCAATTTTTTCTTCATTCCATGCTCGGATTGCGCGGTGAGTGCCTCGCTGCCGACAAACGGACGCCCGAGCTTCACGAATGTCGCCAGACCTGCTTCCAGCGGCGACGAATTGCGATCCAGCTCGTGGCCGTAGAGCGGCAAGCCCGCTTCGAGGCGAAGCGTATCGCGCGCGCCCAATCCGACGGGCTTCGCATCGGCAGGAGCGCCGGCGTCGAGAATCGCCTCGAACAATTCGCGCGCGCCCGCGTTGTCCACGAACAGCTCGAAGCCGTCTTCGCCCGTGTAGCCGGTGCGCGCGGCCAGGCAGGTGATTCCTGCGACCAATCCGCTCGCCACGCCGAAGCGCGGCACGTCGGCAATCGGAAACTCCGCGAGCGTCGCCAGTATCGCGACTGCCACCGGTCCCTGCACGGCGATCAGCGCGGTCGCGTCGCTCACGTCTTCGAACTTTGCGCGCCCGCCGTTGAGCTCGACGATCCATTCGCGATCGACGTCGATATTCGACGCGTTGACGCAGAGCATATAGCGCTCTTCGCCGAGTCGATAAACGATCAGATCGTCAATCGTCCCGCCGTCCTCCGCGCACATGATCGTGTACTGCGCGTGGCCCTGCTTGAGCCGCGCCGCCGAATTCGTGAACGCCCGCTCGAGCGTCGCCAGCGCATTCGGGCCGCTGATTTCAAATTCACCCATGTGACTCAGATCGAAAACGCCAGCCGAATTGCGGACCGCAAGATGCTCCTCGATAATCCCGCTGTAACTGACGGGCATCTCGAAACCACCGAAAACCGTCATCCGTGCGCCGAGTTTCTGGTGAAGGTCGAACAGAACAGTGCGCTTGGGCGCATTCATCATCAGCGGCAAAAGTTTAACAGACCGTGTTCAGCCGAACGAGACACCGCGCGCGATCTGCTAACAACCGCCGGATCTCTGTCCACAGCGCCTTGCTCGCCGTAAGCTGGTGCTATACTCGACTGGTACCCGATGGCAGCGATCATCATGGATGGCCGGGCGCTAAGCGCGCATCTGATGCCGGAGTTGCGCGCCAACGTCGACGAGCTCAAGCGCTCGTTCGGATGCACGCCCTCGCTGGCGGCGATCCTCGTCGGCGACGATCCCGCTTCGCGCCAATACGTCAAGAACAAACAGCGCGTGGCCGCCGAGCTTGGATGCGACAGCCAAACTGTCCGCATGAACTCCGCAGACGCGACCACCGACAAGCTACTCAAAGTAATCGGCGAGCTCAACGCCGACGCCAACGTCAACGCAATCCTGCTCCAGTTGCCGATTCCCGACTCGGTCGACCGCTTCCGCCTGTTCGACGCCATCGCGCCCGAAAAGGATCTCGACGCCGTCAGCTCGGCCAGCGTCGGCGGATTCTACCGCGGTCAGTGGGGACGCTTTATTCCGTGCACGCCGCGCGGAGTGCTCACCTTGCTCGACTACTACAAGATACCGGTCGACGGTGCGCGCGCCGTGGTCATCGGACGCAGCGATATCGCCGGCAAGCCGACGGCGCTGATTCTCGGCGGACGTCTGCGCAACGCGACCATCACCTGGTGCCATCGCCACACGCGCGACCTCGCCGCCATTTGCCGCGAGGCCGATATTCTCATCCCATGCGTCGGCGCCGACACGGGCCGTCCGTATCTGATAACCGCCGACATGGTGAAGCGGGGCGCCTGCGTGATTGACGTGGGCTTCCGGCGTATCGGTCCCGGCAAGTTCGTTGGCGATGTCGATTTCGAAGCGGTGAAGGAAGTCGCCGGATGGATCACGCTCAACCCCGGCGGCACCGGTCCGATGACCGTGACGGCGCTGATGCAGAACCTGATCGACGCGACTCGCTACCAGCTCGGACTGCCACGCGCCGCTTACTCTGTTTGATTGCGGCCGGTCGAGAACCGCGCTCGCATTGCTTTGCGCAAGGTCTGACTTTCCCGTAGATTTGCAAATTGCAGTAGGGACCGTCCGCACAAATCGAATGGCATCACCGACCACCGGCTCGAAGATCACCAGCTCGACGCGCGAGAAATCGGGCAAGCGCACTATCAGCGACGTTCTTATCGGACCGCCGCGCGACGTCCGCGATCCCGAAATATTCCACAGCCTGTCGCTGGTCGCGTTCCTGGCGTGGGTTGGCCTCGGCTCCGACGGCTTGAGCTCGTCATGCTACGGCCCCGAAGAAGCGTTCCTCGCGCTGGGACACCATCAGTACCTGGCAGTGTTCCTCGCGATGCTGATGGCGTTGACCGTCTTCATCATCTCGGCGTCGTATTCGCAGACGATCGATCTCTTTCCGACCGGCGGCGGCGGTTACCTGGTCGCCACCAAACTGCTCGGCAAATATTTCGGGCTGGTTTCCGGCTCAGCGCTGGTCGTCGACTACGTGCTGACGATCGCGATTTCAATCGCGAGCGGCGCCGACGCGATCTTCAGCTTCCTGCCCGTCTCATGGCTGCCGTACAAGTTCTGGTTGTGCCTGCTGGTCGTGATGCTGATGGTGCTGATGAATCTGCGCGGCGTGAAGGAGTCGGTGCTGTCGCTGCTGCCTATCTTCATCGCTTTCATCGTGATGCATGTGTGGCTGGTCGGCTACGCGATTCTGAGCCGCGCGCCGGAGCTGCCGTCGATCGTCGGCCACGCCGTGCGCGAGGTCCACGCCAGCTCCCACAGCATCGGGATGCTGGCGCTGGCGGTAATTTTCTTCCGCGCCTACAGCCTCGGCGGCGGCACCTATACCGGCATCGAGGCCGTCAGCAACGGCCTGCCGATTCTGCGCGAGCCGCGCGCCGAAACCGGCAAGCGCACGATGATCTACATGGCCATCTCGCTCGCCTTCGTCGCCGGCGGAATTCTGCTCGGCTACCTGCTGCTCAACGTCGAGGCCGAGCCCGGCAAGACGCTGAACGCCGTCATGTTCGAGCGGCTCGCGTCCAACTGGCAGGTTTTCGGATTCGGAGTCGGCCCCGCGATAATCACCTTCGCGCTGCTGACCGAAGGCGCGTTGCTGTTCGTCGCCGCGCAGACCGGCTTCGTCGACGGACCGCGCGTGCTCGCCACGATGGCGGCCGACCGCTGGCTGCCGCGGCGCTTCGCCAACCTGAGCGCGCGGCTGGTCACGCAGGACGGCGTCATTTCCATCGGGCTCGCGTCGATGCTGATCCTCATCGGCACCGAAGCGAAAGTCGATCTGCTGGTCGTCCTCTATGCGATCAACGTGTTCGTCACCTTCACGCTCTCGCAGCTGGGGATGACGACGCATTGGTGGCTCGAGCGCAAGAACGAAAAGCGATGGCTCCGCAAGCTCACCATCAACGGCATCGGCACCTTCTTCACCGCGACCATCCTGATGATCACGCTGACGCTCAAGTTCCACGACGGCGGATGGGTGACTGTCGTCATCACCGGCGGACTGATCGCCGTGTGTTTCGTTGTGCGGCGCCACTACGAGCGCGTCTCGAAAGCTATCGAGCAGCTCGAGGCTGACATCCTGCCGAAATTGTACGCCGTCAAAAAACAGGAACCCGCCAAGCGCGATCCCGACGCGCCGACCGCGGCCATCCTGGTCAGCGGCTACAACGGACTCGGGCTGGCGACGCTGATCGCAGTCACGCAGTTGTTCAAAGGCGAATTCCGCAACGTGGTCTTCATCGGAGTCGGTGAAGTCGACGCGGCATTGCTCAAGGGTCCCGAAGAAGTGCACGAGCTCGAGACGCGGATGTCGGAAGACCTCAACGAGTACTGCCAGTTTGCGGCCGACCTCGGGATGCATCCCGAGCTGCGCGCCGGCCTGGCGCCCGACGTCGTCGTCGAGCTGCGGCGGCTATGCCTGGAAGTCGCGCACGAATTCCCGCACGTCGTGTTCTTCGCCGGCAAGCTCATCTTCTCCGACGAGATCGAGGGCTTCATCGGCCGCTTCCTGCACAACCACACCTCGGTCGAAATTCAGAACTGGCTGCAGCTCTACGGCTACAGCCTGGTCATTCTGCCAATCCGCGTGGGAGCAGGCTCAATGGCAATCCCCGCCACATCGCAAGCCGCCTGAGCAGTTTCCGTCCTCTCATTTGACGATTGGGGTGATTCGATAGAACGTCAGACGGTCGACGTGAAATTTCTCGACCACTTTGAAGCGCGTCGAATCGGGAAGTTCGGCTGCTAGCGCGTCGCCGTCCTTCCAGCTGATCAGCCAGCCGCCGCCCGCCGACGACACCCGCTCTTCAATAGTCGTCCGCGCAGACGCTGGATCAAATCCCGGAACAGCTATTCGCGGATTCGCGCCGCGGAAGTAGTAATCGAATGGAACCGAGTAATAGCCGAACGGAAATCCGCCGTTGGGGACGTCCGACGTGCTTCCGCTCGAAACGAAACCCGATTCAAAAAAAACCGGATCCGACTTGCCGCCTGCCGTAACCTGCTCGGCGAAATCTCGCCACGGCGCCGGCGTGACGCGATCGAACGGCAGCAGGATCAAGCATGCCACCGGAAGCGCCAGCGCCAGCAGATTCCGCCATTTGACGCTCGCCAGCGCGATTCCTGCAGCGATCAGCAATGCGAGCGTGGCCATCGACGGCGCGACGTACCGCGCGTTGAACATCGGACGAATCGCGATCGAACCTGCCGCGAGCGCGAGTCCCGGCAGGATGGTCCACGCGCCAATCCAGCGGAGTTGGTCGTCGCTATCCGATTGCGCGCTCGCACCAAGGACGAACCAGTAGGCGACGGCGGCCGCTCCCAAGCGCCGTTACTATTTTGACGCCGAGTGGATACTCGTATGCCGTTCCGATCCAGTCGAGCCAATGTCCCGCGAGCAGGGTCTCGCTCTGCGCGCGAGCTATCGGCACGTATGGAACGAACAGGGCGAGCGTTATCGCCATCGCCAGCCACGCCATCGGATTTCGTTGCCCGCGAATATAGTCGCGCACCAGCATCGCCACGGCGGCGCCGAGGAACAGGATGCCGCCGAGATGCGTGTAGATCAGAGCAGCGCCGGTGACGCCGCAGAGCACGGCGCCGCTTACGCTCGGGCGCATGCGGACTCGCCACAGCGTCAGCAGTTGCGCGAGCGCGAGCGCTATCAGCATCGGATACATCCGCGCCGTATGCGCGAACGCCACAGCCAGAGGGTTGAATGCCCATATCGCGGCAGCAGCCAGCGCCGTGTTGTCGTCGAACATTTCAACGCCGAGCGCGAACACCAGCGCCAGCGTCATCAGCGAAAAAATCACCGAGGTCGAGCGCAGCGAAATTTCGCTCAGCCCGAAAATCCGCGTGTAGTAGTGCAGCACGGCGTAGTAGAAAACCTGCTTGCCCGGATCGTGCAGCACGGGAGTGCGAACGATCGCGCCGATGCCCGGTTTCGCCGCCGCCAGGGCGCTGTAAGCCTCGCTCGCGCCGAGCGCGTCGGTGCCAAGATGATACGAGTAGATGAATCCTGCGGCGACGAAAATCGCTGCGAAGATTCCAAGCGGCCGGCGCGACGGTCCGTTGGGCTTCGCGATTGTCTTGTCCGTCACCGCGCGAGATATACCGGATTTCACGCGCGCGCACGATCTTTCTCCGCTCGCGCGCAAGCGAGCTAGTGCATTGACTATCGCGGCTCGTGCTGGCGTAACTGTTCACAATCATGTCCGAATTTCTCGAAGCGGTTCCCGAGGTCGGTACTTCGGGAGGCGGGGTCGCGATGACTCTGCCGCCGATCGAGCGCATCCGCTTTGAAGTGTGGGCGCTCGCGTGGCCGGTGATTCTCTCGTTCGGACTCGACTCGGTCCTCGGCCTCTCCTCGATAATGATGGTGGGACGGCTCGGCGCTGACGCGGTCGGCGCAGTCGGCCTCGCCACGCAAATCCTCGGCGCGGTGCGCGCAGGCATCGCGGCCGTCGGCACCGGCACCATCGCACTGGTCGCGCGTTATATCGGCGCCAACGATCGCGACAGCGCCGAGAAGGTTCTGCGGCAGTCCGTCGTCTTCGGCGTGCTGGTTTCGACCATCATCGCGATCCCGGTGATCGTCTTCGCGCACCCGCTGATGGGGCTGTTCCAGGTCCACGGCGAGATGGCCGACATGGGCGCGCGCTACCTGCAGGTCGTGATGCTCTCGGAGCCGTTCCAGGGAATCTTCCTGATGTGCGCATCGGCGCTGCGTGGCGCCGGCGACACGCGGACCCCGCTGTGGATCGGCGGCATCATCGACGTGCTCGCAATCTTTCTCAACTACGTGCTGATCTTCGGCAAACTCGGCATGCCCGCGCTGGGCGTCGACGGTTCGGCCGTCGCGACCCTGCTCGCGATCGCCTTCGGCGGAATTTTGTTCTTCTACGCCTTGTCGATCGACGGAATGGTTCTGAACTTCCGATGGCGCGGCCTGTGGCCCGACTTCGGCCTCGGCCGGAGAATTCTGAGCGTCGGCAATCCCGCCGCCATCGAGCAGTTGCTGATCCAATTCGGCTTCGTCGCCTACGTCGGATTCATCGCGCGCTACGGCGCCAAGGAAATCGCCGCATATTTCATCGGCGTGCGAATCCTCGCGCTGTCATTCCTGCCCGGCTTCGGCTTCTCGGCGGCATCCGCGACTCTCGTCGGCCAGGGCCTCGGCGCGGGCGATCCAAAGTTCTCGCGCAAAGCCGGATGGGAATCGACCGGGATGGCGATAGTCGGGATGACCCTGATGGGCGTAGTGTTTATCGTGTTCGCCCACCAAATCGCCGCGCTGTTCATCGACGACAAAACCGTCATCGAGTACACGGTGCAATTCATGTACGCGCTCGCCGCCGCACAACCGCTGATGGCGATCGACTGGACCATCACCGGTGCGCTCCGCGGCGCAGGCGACTCGCAGTTTCCACTCTACGGCTCGCTGGCAGGCTTCTACGGAATGCGCCTGTTCCTGACGATTCTGATTTGGTACCACGGCGGCAGCATCAACTATATCTGGTGGTCGCTGCTCGCCGACTACGTAGTCCGCTCGACGGTCAAAGTGTGGCGCTTCCAAACCGGCAAGTGGGAAAAAATCGAAGTCTAAGGAGAACGCAGAAGATGAGCTCGGCGGATTTGATATCCTCGATCAAAGCGATGCGTCCGGCGGTACCGGCGAAAGACTATGCCGAAAGCCGGCGCTTCTATGAAGCTGTTGGATTCCAGGCCACGGCGCTCGGTCCCACCCTCACGGAAATGCGTTTGGGCGCACACTCGTTTCTGCTGCAGGATTTCTACGTGCCCGAATTCGCCAACAACTTCGTGATGCACATGACGGTCGAAAGCGCGGATGATTGGTGGGCCCACATCGACTCGCTTGCCCTCGACAAAAATTTCAAAGTTCGAGCGCCGAGAGCGCCAAAATTGGAGAGTTGGGGCCTTCGCGTCACCTACCTGTTCGACCCCAGCGGCGTCTTGTGGAACATAAACTCGCGCCCGTAGCGCGCAAAATGCATGCGGATGAAATCGACACCGACGCATCGCTGGTGCGCCGGCTACTCGCTGCGCAGTTTCCGCAATGGGCCGATCTCGCCATCGAGCGTTTCAGTTCCGGCGGTACCGACAACGCGATCTATCGCCTCGGCGACGACATGGCCGTGCGACTGCCGCGCATCGAACGGGCCACTGCGCAGGCGGACAAGGAGCATCTGTGGTTGCCGCGACTCGCGCCGCATCTGCCGCTTGCAATCCCGGTCCCGCTTGCGATGGGGATGCCGGCTGAGGGTTATCCTTGGCGCTGGTCCGTCTGTCGATGGCTTCGCGGCGAGAACGCGATCGTCGAGCGCGTCGCCGAATCTCAACGGTGCGGCGCTCGCTCTCGCGCAATTCGTCGCCGCGATGCAGCGGATCGATATCACCGGCGGCCCGCGCCCCGGTTCGCATAACTTTGGCCGCGGCGTGCCGCTCGCAATGCGCGACGCTCATACCCGCGCCGCCATCGCAAAGTTGGACGACGTGCTCGATACCGAGGCGGTGACCGCGGCATGGGACGCCGACCTCCACGCACCGGCGTGGAACGGTCCGCCAGTTTGGATTCACGGGGACCTCCATGCGGGAAACCTGCTGGTCGACGATGGCCGGCTAAGCGCCGTCATCGACTTCGGCGGTCTGGGAGTGGGCGATCCTGCATGCGATTTCATGGCCGCGTGGACGCTTTTCTCCGGTGAAAGTCGCGACGCATTTCGCACGGCGCTTTCGATCGATGACGCGAGCTGGGCACGAAGTCGCGGCTGGGCGCTGTCCACCGGACTCATCGCGCTGCCGTATTACCTGCACACCAACCCCGTGATCGTCGCCATGGCTCGACACCAAATCGCCGAAGTCCTCGCCGATCACAAACGGCCCGCCTGTTGACGCTCGCATCGCCGTCAACTGGACGCCGCAGGCGGCGCGCGTAATCCTCTTTGCCGTGGCACGTGCAGTTGAAGCGAACGAGACGCTCGAGGGCATTCTCGATCAGGTCCTGTTCGTCAATGACCAGAACGGCTACTCGGTGGCCGTCGTCGTGGTGCCGCTCGAGCACGGCGATTACCGCCGCGTCACCGTAGTCGGCAATCTCGCCGGCCTCGAAGTCGGCTCGACCATCCGCGCGCAAGGCGGATTCCAACAGCATCAGCGCTTCGGCGAACAGTTCCACGTCGTCGACTACGAAACGCTGCGGCCGGCGGGCGCCGTCGCGATCGAGCGCTACCTTGCCTCTGAAATAAAAGGCATCGGTCCGGTGCGTGCGCGCCGAATCGCCGAATACTTCGGCGACGCGCTCGGCGAAGTGCTCGACAATTCGCCCGAGCGGATGCGCGAAGTTCCCGGCGTCGGCTCGGCTGCCGCGCGGCTGATAGCGACCGCATGGCGCGACGCGTCCGGCCTGCGCGAGCTGACCGTCTTTCTGCGCGGACACGGGCTGGCGGCATCGCACGCGCGCCGCATCCACAAGTTCTACGGCAAGGACGCGCTCGAGGTCGTGCGGCGCGACCCGTACGTGCTCGCGCGCACGATTCACGGCATCGGCTTTCGCACGGCAGACGCTATCGCCGAGAAACTCGGCATCCCGCGCAACTCGATCCAGCGCGCGCGCGCCGCAGTGCTCTACATTCTCGAACGCATGTCCGACGAGGGCCACGTCTATTCGCCCTTCGAATATCTCGAAGGCCAGTTCCGCACCGCGCTCGAGATGGAACCCGACCTGGCGCACGACGCCGTCAACGAGCTCGTCGCCAGCGGCGAGGTGATCGCCGAAGAGGCCGACGATCATATCGCCATTTATCTCGCGCGCCTGCACGAGGCCGAAGTAAACGTCGCGACGCGAATCGCGGAACTGAACGCGGGCCGCGCGATGAACAAGGATCTGATCGATCGCGCCGTCGCGGCCGCCGTCAAATCATCGGAGCTCGAGCTTTCCGCCGAACAAAAGAGCGCGCTGCGATGCGCGCTGGCGAGCCGCGTCACCGTCATTACCGGCGGCCCCGGCACCGGCAAGACGACCCTGCTGCGCTCGCTGCTGGTCGCGCTCGCCGACGTCGGTTTGAAGCCGACGCTGGCCGCACCGACCGGACGCGCCGCTCGACGGCTCCAGGAGGCCTCGGGACGCGACGCGAAGACGATTCATCGACTGCTCGAATACGCGCCCGAGAGCGGCGGCTTTATGCGCAACAAGAATTTTCCGTTGCGCACCAACTATCTGATCATCGATGAAGCCTCGATGATGGACGTCGAGCTCGCCTCCAGCCTGTTATCCGCGCTGATGCCGAACTGCTCGCTGTTGCTGGTCGGCGACAAGGATCAGCTCCCGTCAGTCGGCCCCGGCAGCGTGCTCAAGGACGTGATCGCGTCCGACTTCGTGCCGGTGGTGCAATTGAAAGAGGTCTACCGCCAGGCGCGCCGCAGCATGATCGTCGCCAACGCGCATCGTTTGAATCGGGGCGAGTTCCCGCAAATCTCCAACGACGCCGAAGGCGACTTCTTTTTCTTCGAGCGCAACGCCGCCGAGGATGTGGTCGCGACGATCAAGCAGCTCGTGCAGCAGCGCCTGATCGGACGCTTCGGAATTACCGACCCGCGCGAAATCCAGGTGCTGACGCCGATGAATCGCGGCCCGCTCGGCACGCACACTCTCAATCGCGAGCTGCAAGCACTGCTGAATCCGTCGGGACGCGAGCAGCGCGCGGGAGATCGCACTTTCCGCGAAGGCGATCGCGTCATCCAGTTGCGCAACAACTACGACAAGGGCGTCTTCAACGGATCGATCGGCCGTATCGTCGCGATTAATTCTGAAAAAGCGCGCGTGAGCGTCGGGTTCGAAGAGACTCACGCCGAATACGACCTCGCGGAGCTCGACGAGCTGGCTCTCGCCTACGCGATCTCGGTCCACAAGAGCCAGGGCAGCCAGTACCCGGCGATCGTGATGCCGATACATTCGAGTCACTACCTGATGCTGCGCCGCAATCTGCTCTACACGGCGATTACGCGCGCCGAGCGGGTATGCGTGCTGGTGGGGACGAAGAGCGCGTTGCAGCAGGCAGTGCGCAATCAGGATGAGCGCCTGCGCTTCTCGCGACTGGCCGCGCGCCTGCACGTCGATTGATTGGCCTTCAAGAAGGTCGATCAGTGATGTCCGACCAGGGACCAGATGAGGAATATGAGCAGTCCGATCGAGGCGAATGCGATGAGCGGCGGTATCAGGCCCGCGACCAGCGCGCGCCACGCCGAGAATCGATGCACCTCGCCGATAGTCTTCAGCAGGATCACGAAGCCCCAGACTCCGAGCACGGCTTCAACAACTATGAACTTGTAAAACCCGGGGTCGATATGCGGCATCGCGCCGGGCGTCGCTTGCGGCACCGGTGTGCCCATGAGGATCGCGATCAGCAGGACAATCTCACCGGCGATTCCCGGCACCGCCGACCACGCAATCGCGGCCCGCACCTGCACGCTGTTCGCGACGCCGCCCAGTAGGCCTCCGGCCCATCGCCAGACGGCGCCACCGAGGTAAAGCGAGACAATTCCGACGGCCGCTGCGAGCATGACGTAAATCGGCACCCACAGTGGCCACAAGGGCGACAGATTGGCGCTGTTGCCAATCGCCTTCGACCATTGGCTCTCGAGCGTGCTGATAGCAGGGCCGGCAGCGGCCAGCGCAACTACGTAGCGGGTAGGATTGGTATCGACGATACGCCGAATGGTCGCGCGCGGTTCAGTCCAGATCGTGAAGAAAGGTGTGATCGAGTCGCCGTTCGCCATGGAAGCCCCCGCCCGTTCACGCTAGCATCTCGCACAGCGCGAAACAGCATACTGGGTGCAGGGGTCACCCCTGCCCAAGGAGGTGTGGAACCAACGGCGGGTTCCACGTTTAATTAAGTGATTTCTTCTTGCCCGGCTTTTCCGTCGCGGGCCGGCTGCGCTTGGCGCGCACCGGTCGCAGCGCGCGAAGAAAGGTGAGCACGGCCTCAGCTTCCGAACGCACCGCGTCAGGATCGTGCCCGCCTTGCTCCATCTCCGTGTCGACGTCCGCGATCGTCTTCGCCCAGTCATTCTTGTACTTGCGATTCAGTTCCTTCCACGCCACTCCGGCCAGCGCGTCGGTGACGTTTGCCGGTGGACGGTAGAATCCGCGCGCGATCAGCACGGCGATCGCAGGATAGCCGACGTAGCCCTGCCAGTAGGACGCATTGTCGTTCGACGCGATCTCGCGCCCGTCAGCCGAGGTCTCGACCTCGTAGGTCTTCGACCCGTCCGACGAGGTAACGGTAGCGCGTCGATCGTCCTCGATTCGCACGCGGCCGTCGCCAATCGCGCCGAGCGCTTCGTAGGCTTTGATGAGGGGCGGTATTTTCCATGGCGTCGCTGGCATAGCAATCTCTATTCGATCATATTCGACATCACGTCAATCAATCTGGAGACCCCGGCGATGGCAAATCCACCAATCGGCAAACTCGATCATATCGGAATCGCGGTTAAGAGCGTCGCCGAGGCGCGCAAGTTTTTCGAGGACACTCTCGGCGCCACCTTTCAATTTGAGGCCGCCAACGAAGCAGCCGGCTTCAAGCTCGCCGCATTCGATCTGCGCGGACTGTCAATCGAGTTGCTTGAACCGCTCGGCGCAAATTCGTTTCTGCACAAGTTCCTCGAAAAGCGCGGCGAGGGGATGCATCATCTGACGTTCGACGTCCCCGACTGCAAAGCGAAGACCGCCGAGCTGAAAGAGCAGGGCGTCCGCATCGTCGACGAGCATCAGTGGTCGCCCACCAGCTACGAGTCCTTCATCTCACCGCGCTCATCCCACGGCGTGCTGATCCAGCTTGGCTCCGGCTACCCGACCCTGAACAGCGATCCCGCCTGGACCACGAAGAAGGAATAAGATTTTCCCGACCTATCCGATTAACCCAGGATTCGCGCCGCCGTCGATCGTGACGTTCGCGCCGTGAATGAACGCGGCCCGCTCCGACGCAAGAAACATCACGAGGTCCGCAACTTCCTCCGCTTTCCCCGGACGCCCAAGCGGCGTCATGCGCTTCAGCACTTCATCCATGTCGCGCCCCGCCGCGCGCCGCTCGGTGAACAGGCGCAGCCGGTCGGTGAATATCGGCCCGGGATTTACCCCGACGACGCGCACGCCATGCTTCGATCCCTCATTCGCGAGCGCCTTGGTAAAATGGTTGAGCGCGGCATTCGCCGACCCGCCGATCATATATCCGCCGGTCGGAATCAACCCGCCCGTGCCGATCACGTTGACGATCACGCCATGTCCCTGGCGCTGCATCGTCGGCAGAACTTCGCGCGCCATCCGCACGTAGCCGAAGAACTTGAGGTTCCAGTCCTCGAGCCATTCGGCGTCGGTGAGCTTCTGGAAATCGCCCGGCCGCGCGCTGCCCGCGTTATTCACCAGGATGTCGATTTTGCCGAACGCCTCGACGCATCGCGACACGACCCGCTTCACGTCTTCGGGTTGGTTCAAGTCGGCCTGCACCGCCTCGACCCGCGCGCCGTCACGCCCGCGGGCGAGCGCGACGGTTTCGTCCAGCGCCTCGCGACCGCGCGCGCATACGAGCACCGACGCGCCCTCGGCCGCGAACCCTATCGCAGTCGCGCGCCCGATTCCCTTGCTGCCGCCCGTGACGATCGCCACTTTGCCGCCAAGTCCGAGTTCCATTGTGGATAACCTCTCGCCGCCAAGTTCGCATCGCGCCGCCGCGAGCGTCAACCCGCCTTAACATCGCAGCGTCTATCTGACACGATTGCTGCACGCGCACACGGCTTCAATATTGAAGCACTGAAAAAATGAAAGAACTGATCGTCTCCATCCTTCGCGACGCGCTCGAGCGGGCGCACGCGGCGGGTCAGTTGACCACCGAAATTCCGTCAAGCGCAATCGGAACCGAAGCGCCGCGCGATTCTGCCCATGGCGACGTCGCCTCGAATGTCGCGCTTACTCTCGCCAAGCCCGAGCGCAAGGCGCCGCGCGCGATAGCCGAGATAATCAAGTCGCACGTCACGCTTCCCGCCGAAGTGAGCGAAGTCTCGGTCGCCGGCCCCGGCTTCATCAATTTCAAGATGTCGCCTGCGTACTGGCATTCCGAGATGCGTCAGGCGGCGAACGCCGGCCGCGCGTTCTGGAAGCCGCGCGCGTGGGAGCTGCGGCCGGGGGCAGGCAAGAAAGTCCAGGTCGAGTTTCTCTCGGCCAATCCGACCGGGCCCGTCACCGTCGGCCACGGCCGCAACGCCGTGCTGGGCGATACTATCGCGCGACTCTACGAAGCAGCCGGCTTCGAGGTGACGCGCGAATATTATTTCAACGACGGCGGCCGCCAGATGAAGCTGCTCGGCGAGTCCGTTCGCGCACGCTATCTCCAGCAGCACGGCATCGACGCGCCGATGCCCGAAGACGGCTACCAGGGCGAGTACATTGTCGATATCGCGCGCGAGCTGAAAGCGGAGCGGGGCGATTCGCTCGTGTCGGTTACCGACCTCGAGGTTTTTCGATCGGTCGCCGTCAAAGCCATCTTCGCCGACATCAACCAGACCTGCGCGCGCCTCGGAATCCACTTCGACGTCTTCACCAACGAGCTCGATCTCTTCAAAAGCGGTGCAGTCGACAAGGTGCTCAATGCCCTCAGCGACAAGGGTCTGACGTTCGAGCAGGATGGCGCAGTCTATCTGCGCGGCGAGCCGCTCGGCCTGCCCAAGGACGCGGTGCTGGTGCGCTCGGGCGCCGAGAAGCAGCCGACTTATCGCACGCCCGACATCGCGTACCACATCGAGAAGCTCGAGCGTGGTTTCGATCTGATCGTCGACGTCTTCGGCGCCGATCACATCGCCGAGCATCAGGAGGTTCTCGCGGCCGTCAAGGCGCTCGGCTACGACATCACGCCCATCCGTTCGATCATTTATCAGTTCGTCACGCTGATACGCGGCGGCGAAAAAGTTAAAATGTCCACCCGCAAGGCCACCTACATAACGCTCGACCAACTACTCGAGGAGTTTCCCGACGAAGTGGGCGGCGCCGACGTCGTGCGATTTTTCTTTCTGTCGCGCAAGTCCGACAGCCAGTTCGACTTTGATCTCGAGCTCGCCAAGAAGCAGGCGCCCGAGAATCCCGTCTTCTACGTCCAGTATGCGCACGCGCGCCTTGCGAGTATTTTTCGCGAGGGCGCGGCCAAGGGCTTGGCCCTTCCCGCCGACGCGTCGCAGATCGATCTCAATCTGCTCGGTCCCGAGGAACTCGAACTCGCCAAACGCGCGCTCGGCCTGCCCGAGGTCATGACCGCGGCCGCCGAGGCGCTCGAACCGCATCGAATTACCTTCTACCTGCTCGAGTTGGCGACCGAGTTCCATCGCTACTACAACAAGCCCGCGAATCGTATAATCGGACCCGATCGCGAGCTGAGTCTGGCGCGGATGTACATGGCGGCGATGCTCAAGGATGCGATTGCGGGTGGACTCGAATTGCTCGGGGTGAGCGCTCCAGAGCGGATGTGAGGACGGGGGAAGCGAGATGCGATTCGAAATCAGGGCGGGCGGTGGGTTTCTAATCCTGGTCGGATTGGTCGGTCTGTCGGCCGGCGTGTTCGGACTCGGCCTGGTCGCGGGCTATGAAATGGCGCGGGGGAACACTCCCGACCTGAATCAAATTTCCTCGACCTATCCGCTGCCGAGCCCGCCCGAGAAGCCGGCACCCGTTTCCGAGATGTCTTCTTCTGCGGTTGCGTCGCCAGCGATCGCGTCGCCATCAGTCGCGTCGGCGCCGGCTGCGGCGCCGATCAAGCCGCCTGCGCCCGCGATTGGCGAAGCATCTCCGGCAGCGCGGACGTCACCCGCCACGGTCGCGCGCCTGAAGCCGCCCGCCGAAGGGCCAGCTGCAAGTCGTGCCGCAACTGACGAGGACGATACCGACGACGATTCCGAAACTGCAGCCGCTCCTCCCGCGCCGCCGCCTGCTCTTCCTCCCGGCACTCGCGGGTTCAACATCCAGATACAAGCGCTGATGGACAAGAGCGCGGCCGACGAGATGGTCTCCAAGCTCAAGCGCCTCGGCTACAACGGTCAGGAGTCGAAGGTCGCTTTCAACGGGCAGACCTGGTATCGCGTCCGCGTCGGACCGTACCCCAGCGCCGACGAAGCGAACGCCGCGCAGGCCAGACTCCACGACCAACTCAAGCAGGACTACTCGACGCCCTGAGGCAGTCGCCGCCCGACGCCTATAACACTGGCCCGATGACTTGACGCCGCGTGCCCCGTCGTGCGACGTGTCGCCTGCTTTGGAAAGTCGTCAAGACAACTCGCTGCCCAAGCCTCGTCGACTGTTTGTCGGAATGCTGTTCGCTCTCGTATCGACGGGAATCCTGACGGCGGCGAATTTGCGGATCGCTTGCGCGCAAACCCGCGCCAGCCTGCCGCCCGCGGTGACGCAGAAAGCGCCGCCGGTGCTTCACCAGGTCGGCAGCGGCTCGCACCGCTATTTCGGCCTGAGCGTGTACCAGGTCACACTCTGGGCGGCGAGCGAAAAATGGAATCCCGACGAACCGCATGCGCTCGACCTCGAATCCAACCGCGCGATATCGAGCAGTCAACTCACCGACGCCGCGATGGACGAGATGAATCGGCTGGCAGTCGGCACATCGGCGCAGCGGCAGGCATGGCGCCGGGAACTCGAGCAGGTCATGCCCTCGGTGAAAAAGGGCGACCAGGTCGTCGGATTTTGCGCACCGGACCACAAGACCTCCTTTTTCTACAACGGCGTTAAGCGCGGCGAGATTGCCGATCCCGCTTTCGGCGCGGCGTTTTTCAGCATCTGGCTCGACCCGCGCGCGAGAAACCCCGCGCTGCGGAAGTCGTTGTTGAATCATTGAGTTTTGCGTCGCGCTCTCACTGCGGGTTGACAATCGCCCACCTCGCATGGATCATTGAGGTCAAGATGAATCTCTCGAGCCGAAATGTTTGCGCGGGATGGTGGCGTTGGCACCTCGATGCACCCGCCTGCGCGCCGGCTTTGTAGTTCATCGCAAAACCGATTTCCCAAAAGGGCCGCAGGCAAAACCTGCGGCCTTTTTTTATTTTTGCGCGACGGCACTGGAAGCGAGATAGAGGAAACGAAATGTTGCAACCGACTGAAAACGAATTCGAACAACTGGCGGCCAAGGGCTTCAACCTCATCCCCGTGTTCGAGGAAGTCGCCGCCGACCTCGAGACTCCCGTCTCCGCTTTCCTCAAAATCGCGCGCGGCGATTACGCCTTCCTGCTCGAAAGCGTCCGCGGCGGCGAGAAATGGGGCCGCTACACGTTCCTCGGCTCCGATCCTTTCATGGTCATGCGTGCGCGCAAGAACCGCATGGATATCATCCGGCCCGGCCGCGGCGTCGAAGTGCGCTCCGTCGCCAACTCGTTCGAGGAGTTGCGCGCCGAGGTCAAACGCTTCCGCGCCCCCGAACTTCCCAACCTTCCGCGCTTCTTCGGCGGCGCGGTGGGATTCCTCGCGTATGACATCGTGCGATCCTTCGAAAAAATTCCCGAGACCGCGGCCGACGACCTCGGCACTCCCGATTTCAACCTGATGTTCACCGACACCGTGCTCTGCTTCGACAACGTCCGCCAGACGCTGAAAATTATCGCCAACGTGCCGGTCGAAGAGTTCGCCTCGATCAAAATGGCCTACCAGAGTGCGCGAATTAAAATCGACGAGATTGTCGAGCGCCTCAAACGTCCCGCCGTGCCGCCGTTTCTCGAAGGCGCCAGCAACGTCGCCATCAACGACGCCTCCATCACTTCGAACATGACGCGCGAGGGCTACATGGCGAATGTCTCCGCCGCCAAGGAATACATCGCGGCCGGCGACGTCATCCAGGTCGTTCCGTCGCAGCGCTTCGAGGCGCCTCTCACCGCGCATCCGTTCAACATCTACCGCAGCCTGCGCACGATTAATCCGTCGCCCTACATGTTCTACCTGCGGCTCGGTGAACAGACCCTGGTCGGCGCGTCACCCGAGGTGATGGTTCGCGTCGAAGGTCGCGAGATCACGCTGCGCCCGATCGCGGGAACGCGCCGCCGCGGCGTGACGGAAGCAGAGGATCGCGAACTCGAAGCGGAACTGCTCGCCGATCCCAAGGAGCGCGCCGAGCACGTGATGCTGGTCGATCTCGGCCGCAACGATGTCGGCCGCGTCTCCGAAATCGGCTCGGTGAAAGTAACCGAGCTGATGGTGGTCGAGCGCTACTCGCACGTGATGCACATCGTTTCGAACGTCGTCGGCGTGCTGCGCCAGGAGTGCGACGCCTTCGACGCCTTCGCCGCGACCTTCCCGCAAGGGACAGTCTCCGGCGCGCCGAAAATCCGCGCGATGGAAATCATCGACGAGCTGGAGTCGGTTCGCCGCGGCGTCTACGCCGGCGCGGTCGGCTATTTCAGCTACACCGGCAACACCGACACTGCTATCGCGCTGCGCACGCTGCTCATCCGCAACAACCGCGTTTACATCCAGGCGGGCGGCGGCGTCGTCGCCGACTCGGACCCGGCCGCGGAATTCGAGGAATCGGTCAACAAGGCTCGCGCGATGGTGCGGGCGCTTCAAGCGGCGCGCGAATTCGAAATCGCGGCCCGGAGGTAAGTTTGATGTCGGGCACTGAAAAAGTTCGAGTCCTGATGATCGACAACTACGACTCGTTCACCTACAACATCGTGCAGTACCTCGGCGAACTTGGCGCCGACGTCACCGTCAAGCGCAACGACGCCATCGACGTCGCCGGCATCCGCGCGCTGCGTCCCGCCGCCGTCGTCATCTCGCCCGGCCCGTGCACTCCGACCGAGGCCGGCATCTCGCTGACCCTCCTGCGCGAGATGGCCGGCGAAGTTCCGATTCTCGGCGTATGCCTCGGCCTGCAATGCATCGGCGAAGCGTTCGGCGGCAAGGTCGTCCGCGCCGATCGCCTGATGCACGGCAAGACCTCGCCGATAATCCACGACGGCAAAACAATTTTCGCCGGCATCCCCAGTCCGTTCGACGCGATGCGCTATCATTCGCTGCTGGTCGACGCCGCAACGATTCCGCCGGCGCTCGAAGTCAGCGCGCGCACGGCAGAAAACGAAATCATGGGGCTGCGTCACCGGCAGCACGACGTCGAAGGCGTGCAGTTTCATCCTGAATCGATTCTGACCTTCGAAGGCAAACACCTGCTGCAAAACTTTCTCGATCGCGTCGACGGAACCGCGCGATGACCGCACTCCACCAGGCGCTGCAAGCGCTCATCGACGGGCGCTCGCTCTCCGACGCTGACGCCGAATCCGCCATCGGTGAGATCATGGACGGCGGCGCGCCCGACGCCGTCGTCGGCGCATTCCTGGTGGCGCTGAAAATCAAGGGTGCCGAGGCCGACGAGCTGGCCGGCGCCGTGCGCGCGATGCTCCAGCGCGCGCGTCCACTGAATCTTCGCGGCGGCGAGGTGCTCGACACATGCGGCACCGGCGGCGACGGCGCCAGCACTTTCAACATTTCGACCGGCGCGGCGTTGATCGCCGCGGCCGCCGGCGTGCCGGTCGCCAAGCACGGCAATCGAGCGATCAGCGGCACTGTCGGCACGGCAGACGTGCTCGAAGCGATGGGCGTGAAGATCGACTGCGATGCTGACGGCCTGCAGCGATGCCTCGACGCCGCCGGATGCTGTCACATCTTCGCGCCGGCGTATCATCCCGCGTTCAAGAAAATTGCGCCGCTCAGGCGCGAGCTCCGTATCCGCACCATCTTCAATCTCATGGGCTCGATCGGCAACCCGGCGCGTCCGCACTATCATCTATTGGGCGTCGCCGAGGCGAATCTGATCCGGCCGATGGCGCACGCGCTCAAAGCGCTCGGAACTCGCCGCGCGATGGTCGTGCACGGCGGCGACGGACTCGACGAAATCGCAATCAGCGGTCCGACCAAAGTCGCGGAACTGCGCAACGGCGAATTGACTGAATATGAAATCACGCCCGAGAGTCTCGGCGTGCGTCGCGGCGATCATCGCGCGCTCGTGATCGAAAATCTCGACGACGCCGTGCGCGTTCTGCGCGGCGCGCTTGATGGCGGCGCGGGCCCGGCGCAAGATGTGCTCGCGCTCAATGGCGGCGCAGCAATTTACCTCGGCGGCAAGGCGCCGTCACTGAAACAGGGCGTCGACACGGCGCGCGAAATTATCGCCTCGAGCCGCGCGCTCGAAGTCCTCGAGAAGCTGCGCCGCGCCAGCAACGGAATATCCCAATGACCTCGATACTCGACAACATCTACGCCGCCAAACGCGTCGAAGTCCGCGCTCGACGCGAAGCCGTGTCTCCCATGGCGATCGTCGCCGAGGCAGGGCGCGCACCCAAGCCGCGCGATTTCGCCGCCGCCTTGCGCGCGCGTCGCCCCGCGATAATCGCGGAAATCAAGCGCGCCTCTCCGAGCAAGGGCGACATCCTGCCGGGACTCGATCCCGCCAACGTCGCGCGTGAATACGTCGCCGCCGGAGCCGCCGCGATATCCGTTCTCACCGACGTGCATTTTAAAGGAACACTTGAAGATTTGCGCGCGGTCCGTGCAGCCGTCGACGTCCCTGTGTTGCGCAAGGACTTCATCTTCGATCCGTACCAGGTTTACGAGGCGCGCGCCGCCGGCGCCGATTGCATTCTGCTGATTGCCGCGATGCTCAAGGAAGGCGAGCTGCGGTCGCTGTCGGCGCTCGCGCGCGAACTCGGAATGGCGACGCTGGTCGAATCTCACAACGCCGTCGAGTTCGCTCTCGCGCAAAAAGTCGGTGCAGGATTGATCGGTATCAACAACCGCGACCTGCACACTTTCGTCACCGACATCGCCGTGACCGAGCGCCTGCTGGCCGGCTATGCGGGCGAGGCGCTGATCGTCACCGAAAGTGGAATCGACTCGCCCGACGATATTCGTCGCCTCGACGCCGCCGGCGCGCGCGCGTTCCTGATCGGCGAGAGCCTGCTGAAAGGCGCCGCGCCGGGTGCAAAACTCGGGGAGTTGATGCGAGCGCTATGACGGTACGCGTGAAAATCTGCGGCATCACTCGCGTTGAAGACGCGCGCGCGGCAATCGATGCCGGCGCCGATATGATCGGACTGAACTTTTACGCGAAGACGCCGCGCTACATCGACCTCGATCGCGCCCGCGAGATTCGCGCGGCGGTCGGCTCGCGCGCCACGGTGGTCGGAGTATTCGTGGACGCCGAGCGCGCCTATATAGATGAGCGATTGCGCGCTGCCGCGCTCGATATGATCCAGTTCTCCGGCGACGAGGATGAGGCAGCGCGTGCCGGCTGGCCGGTGCCGTCGATTGTCGCGCGAAGAATGAAGCCGGGCGAACCGCCGGGCACCACTTCGCATCGCGGCGACTACGTGATGTTCGACGCCTTCGACCCGAAACTCTACGGCGGCACCGGAGTGCGGATTTCGCTTGATCTGCTTCGCGCCCTCGATCTGAGTCGCGCATTCGTCGCCGGCGGATTGAATCCCGACAACGTTGCCGAGGTGGCCGCGCTCGAACCTTACGCGGTCGACTGCGCCAGCGGCGTCGAATCGTCGCCCGGCATCAAGGACCACGAAAAAATCAGGAGCTTCGTCAACAATGCAAAACGTTCCAGATAGCCGCGGCCACTTCGGCCAGTTCGGCGGAAAGTACGTCGCCGAAACCCTGATGCCCGCGCTGTTCGAGCTCGAGCGCGCCTACAAAGAGGCGCGCCGCGATCCAAAATTTCGCGCCGAGCTCGAGCAGCGCTCGCGCGAGTACGTCGGACGCCCGACGCCGCTTTACCTGTGCGAAAATCTCAGCGCAAAACTCGGCGGCGCGAAAATTTATTTGAAGCGCGAGGATCTCTGCCACACCGGCGCGCACAAGGTGAACAACACTCTCGGGCAGGCTCTGCTCGCCGTGCGGATGAACAAGTCGCGCATCACGGCCGAGACCGGCGCGGGACAGCACGGCGTCGCGACGGCCACGATGGCTGCGCTGTTTCGCCGCGAATGCGAAGTCTTCATGGGCTCGGTGGACGTCGAGCGTCAGTCGCTCAACGTCTTCCGCATGAAGCTGCTCGGCGCGAAGGTCACGTCCGTCGAGGGCGGCAGCAAGAGCCTGAAGGACGCGATGAACGAGGCGCTGCGCGATTGGATCGCGACCGTGCGCAACACTTACTACCTCATCGGAACTGCAGCCGGACCGCATCCGTATCCGATGATCGTGCGCGACTTCCAGGCGGTTATCGGGCGCGAGGCGCGTCGCCAGATTCTGAAACACGAGGGTCGTCTGCCCGACGTGCTGGTCGCATGCGTCAACGGCGGCTCGAACGCGATCGGACTTTTCTATCCGTTCATCAAAGATACCGGCGTGAAGCTGATCGGCGTCGAGGCCGCCGGCCTCGGCATCAGCGGACCGCATCATGCGGCGACGATCACTGCGGGCACCGTCGGCGTTCTGCACGGCAACAAGACCTACCTGCTGCAGGACGAGCTCGGACAGATTCGCGAGACGCATTCGATCGCCGCCGGCCTCGACTACCCCGGCGTCGGCCCCGAGCATTCGTGGCTCAACGACGTGGGCCGCGCCGAATACACTTCCGTCACCGACGCCGAAGCGCTCGACGCGCTGAAGACGCTGTCCGAGACCGAGGGCATCATCCCGGCGCTTGAGAGCTCGCACGCCGTTGCGCACGCAATCAAGCTCGCGCCGCAGATGTCGAAGGAGCAAATCATGGTCGTGTGTCTATCGGGGCGCGGCGACAAGGACATGCAGACGGTGGCGAAAGCATTCGGAGTGACGGTGTAGTCATGGCATCGGCGCACAGAATCAAGAATAAATTTCGCGAGCTGCGCGCGCGCAGCGAGGCGGCGTTAATTCCCTTCATAGTTGCCGGCGATCCCGATATGGATACGACGCGGCGGCTGGTGCTCGAGCTCCAGGCTCGCGGCGCCGACTTGATCGAGCTGGGCGTGCCGTTTTCCGATCCGATGGCCGACGGTCCTGCCAACCAGCGCGCGAGCGCACGCGGGCTGGGCGCCGGTGCGTCGTTGGCTGCGATTCTTTCGATGGTGAGCGAGCTGCGCGCGCAAACTCAGATTCCGCTGATCCTGTTCGGCTACTACAACCCGATTTTTCACTACGGATGCGAGCGCTTGTGCGCCGACGCCGCGCGCGCCGGCATTGACGCGTTGCTAGTCGTCGATTTGCCGCCCGAGGAAGCCGGCGAGCTCAAGCGCCCCGCACGCGCCAATGGCCTCGACCTCATCTACCTGCTCGCGCCGACTACGCCCATCGACCGCAGCCGCTCGATCGCGCGCTCCGCCAGCGGTTTCCTCTACTATGTGTCGTTGACCGGCGTGACCGGCGCGCGCACGCATCTCGACAGCGGCATAGCCGAACACATGCGCGAGCTGCGCAGCGTGACCGACTTGCCAATCGGCGTCGGCTTCGGCATCTCGACGCCCGCGCAGGCCGCCGAAGTGGCGACGATGGCGGATGCGGTCGTAGTCGGCAGTGCGATTTCCCTGTTGATCGAGGCGCACGCGAAGTCCGGCGATGTGCCCGAAGCTGTCGGCGGACTGGTTGGCGCAATGAAAGACGCGATGAAGGCGGCGCGCCGCACCGAGCCCGCGCCCGCCGCGGAGAATTCAAATGGCTGAGCACGAACCGACCGGAGCCGTGACGCAGACGCAGGCGCCCTCAGACGACATCTGGTCGAAGTGCCCGTCCTGCAAGGAGATGGCGTTCCGCAAGGAAGTGGAGCGCAATCTGAACGTATGCCCGAAGTGCGGATATCATTTCCGCGTCACCGTCGCGCAGCGGCTTTCGATTAGCGTCGATCGCGGGACGTGGCGCGAGCTGATGGCCGAGATGGCGATTGGCGATCCGCTCGGCTTCGTCGACACGCGGCCTTATCCGAAGCGGATGGAGCAGTCGCGCGCGAGCACCGGGCGCAACGACGCCGTGGTGGTGGGACTCGGCAAGATCGAAAATCGTCCGGTGGCAATCGGCGTGATGGATTTTGAATTCATGGGCGGCAGCATGGGCGTGGTGGTGGGAGAGAAGCTCGCGCGCCTGTTCGATATCGCGGGCGAGCGCAAGCTGCCGGTGATCCTGTTCGTCGCGTCGGGCGGCGCGCGGATGCAGGAAGGCGCACTCTCGCTGATGCAGATGGCGAAGGTCTCCTCCGCCATCGCACGATTCCGCGACGCGCGTCTGCCCTACATTTCGGTGCTCTGCGATCCGACCACAGGCGGCGTGGCCGCGTCGTTTGCGATGCTCGGCGATCTGAATTTCTCGGAGCCCGGAGCGCTGATCGGATTCGCCGGCCGCCGCGTCACGGCTCAGACCAGCAACCAGGAACTGCCCGACGATTTTCAGCGCGCCGAATTTTTACTCGCGCACGGGATGCTCGACGCGATCGTCCCGCGCCATCAGATGCGCTTCACGCTCGCACGCATTCTCGCGATGCTGAGCAGGCCGCGCGGCGGCGCAGGGCAGGGCGCGGGTAAGGGCAAGCGCCGAGGCGCGTCCTAGCTTTTCTTCGCCCGCGCGCCTTTGATCAGTTCCTCGATATTGTAACCGAGGATCGTCAGCCCGCTGATATTCGCTTGGTCGATGCTGACGTTGGTGAGATTCACATCCCTGAGCTTTGCGCCTTGCAGAGTTATGTCCGTAAATGACGCTCCCCGCAGATTCACGTTGACGAATCTGGAGTCTGCGAGATCGACATCGTCAAACTCGGCCTGCGCCAGAGCGCATCCGTGGAACTTCGCGCCGCGCATCTGTTCCTGTTCGAATCGTTTGCCTTCGCTCATCGAATTCTCCTAGTCGTGCGCAAATTTTGAAGTTGAAGTGTCGATCAGCGCGATGAGGTTGCCCGAGGGATCCTCGAGCATCGCGGTCTCGCCGTGCTCCTGCTGACAGATGTCCTCGATCACCCGCGCGCCTTTTGCCTTGAGGTCGGCCACGACTTCCCTGATGCTGGTCACTTCAATCGAGACGTGATTCGCGGCGCCTGCATAGGCCGGCTGCAACGCAATGTTTCCGCCGCCGGGAACACCGAACAGCGCCCAGCGATTGGGAAAATTCACGACCTCTTTCAGTCCGAGCACATCGCGATAGAACGCAATCGCCGCGTCCCAGTCCGTCACGAAATAAATTGTCGCCTGCATCCGCCGTATCGGCATGGGCTGTTCCTCACCGCGAATTCTTTCGCCGTCGATCAATAGCCGGTAAGCTTCGGGCTGGCTATGGACCAGCTCGCCAAAACTATCGACTGGCTCTACTCGCTCGAGGCGCGTGGCGAGATTTACAAGCTCGAGCGGATGGAAGCGGCGCTCGAGGTCATCGGCAATCCGCATCGCCGCCTGCGCGCCGTCCATATCGCCGGCACCAAGGGCAAGGGCTCCGTCGCCGCGATGCTCGACAGTTGCCTGCGCGCAGCCGGCTATCGCACCGGGCTGTACACCAAGCCGCATCTGGTGAACCTGGCAGAGCGGACGCGCATCTCGGGCGCCGAAATTCCCGCAGCGCGGATGCTCGACTACATCGAGCGGCTGCGCGCGATTTACGACCGCGCCGGCATGGCGCTCACCTTCTTCGAATTCACCGTCGCGATGATGTTCCTCTACTTCGCCGACGAGCACGTCGATATCGCCATCGTCGAGACCGGACTCGGCGGGCGGCTCGATTCGACCAATGTCGTCACACCGATTCTGAGCGTTATCACGCCGATCGGTTTCGATCACATGGAATATCTCGGCTACACAATCACGGCGATCGCCGGCGAGAAGGGCGGCATCATCAAGCATGACGTGCCGGTCGTCATCGGCGCGCGCGATGCCGAGGCGCGCCTCGTGCTGACGTCGATCGCGGCGCAACGCCACAGCGCCGTGCGCCTGATCGATCGCGATTTTTCCTACAAGTCGCATGCGCCTGCGCATCGCCTGGACTACCACGGCCTCGGCCTCGACTTGCCCGATCTCGAAACGAGCCTCGCCGGTCCGTTTCAGCATGAGAACGCCGCGATCGCTGTCGCGACTCTCGAAGCTCTGCGGGCGCAAGGCTGGCGCATCGACGAGGACGCCATTCGCCGCGGCATTCGCGAAATTTACTGGCCGGGACGTTTCGACGTCGTGTCGAAGCGCCCGCTCGTCATCCTCGATTGCGCGCACAACGAGATGAGTATCGCCGCCTTGCTCGAGACGATGAGCGTCGAACTCGGCCCCGGCGTGAAACCGCGCCTCGTCTTCGGCTGCCAGTCGGCGAAGGAATGGAGCGCGATGGCTGCGATGCTCGCGCCGCGCGTGCGCGACGTCACGCTGACCCGCGCCAAGCCCAAGAGCCCGCTCGAGCCCGAAGAGCTGCTTCCGCACTTCGCCGCGCATTGCCCCGCGCGCGTCGAGCGCGATCCGATGCGCGCGATCGAGCGGGTAATTTCTGAAATGGCTCCCGACGACGTGGCGCTTGTCACCGGATCCGTGTATCTTATCGGCGAAGTTTACCCGTATTTTCTGAGCCGCGAGGGGCGTGTTGGGTTATTTCCTGAAGCGGGCGCTTAAGAGATTCACGGTCGCCGTCTTGTTGATCTGGGCGGCGACGCTCGCTGCCGCTATCGCCAACGCCGACACGACGGCGCCTCTCAAGCCCACCCCGCCGCCCAACAAGGCTAAAGCGTTTGCCGTTCCTCAGCCGGTCCGCGCCGAGCATGGCGGCCCCGTAACCATCAACGGCCAGGAAACGATCTACGACTCCAAGACCGACACGTTCGTGGTGAAGGGCGACGCCGTCATGAGCCAGGGCGGCAGCGTGCTCAAAGCCGACGAGATCGACATTATGCGCCGCGACCGCACGGCGACTGCAATTGGCCACGTCCATCTGATCGATCCGGAAGTCGAGATGTGGGCGACCAAGGCCACCATCGACATTACCAATGAGACGATGGTGCTCTACAACGCCAAGGTGTTGGCGAAGAAGGATATCTACCATCTCGAAGGCAAGCAGATCACGAAGCTCGAAGGACCGAACTACGAGGTCCAGGACGGATTCTTCACGACCTGCGGATGCGAGAAGGGCACGCCCGACTGGTCGATAAACGCGAAGCAGATGACCGTGAACATGGGGCATACCGGGCACGCACAGGACGCCACCTTCAACGTTGCCGGCTACCCCGTGATGCGGACGCCGTACCTGATCTTCCCGGCCGACTCGGACCGGCACAGCGGTTTGCTGAGTGGCCGCTATGGCGAGTCGAACCTGCGCGGCGCTCAATGGCTGCAGCCGTACTATCTCGCGATCAACAAAAGCTCCGACGCGACGATTGCGCTCGACGTCGAGACCTCGCAGCGAATCGGTGGGCTGGCCGAGTATCGGCTGGTAAACGGCAAGGACGACTATTTGTGGGTCGACGGCGCCTTCTACAACGAGTCAATCCGCACCAATGGCAATCGGCTCCGCGACACCATCGACAACCAGATCGCCGATACGCACATCCCGGTAAATCGCTACGGGATAATCGGGATGGTGCGTCAGCATCTGACCGACAATCTGACTGCATATGCCGACGCGGTCTCCGTCAGCGACAGCCTCTACCTGCGCGAGATGGACGTCTGGACGCTGTCGCGCGGCTACGGCACCAACAACTGGGGCTCGCTGCGCAATGCGCCGGCGGATTTCGGGCTGCTCTATGATTTCGAAAACGCGTTCGCGCAAGTGAAGGGCACCTGGAATCAGGATCTCATCCAGCCGCAGGAGTTCGCCCTGCAGCGCCTCCCCGATGCGACTGTGACGGGGCGTCAGGAGCTGTTCAACAACCTGATGTTCGCCGACTACGATGCGGAGGCGGTTGATTTCTATCGCTACCAGGGCATCGACGGCCTGCGTCTCGACGCCAATCCGCGCGTCACGTTGCCGTGGCGCTTGGGCGACTACCTGCAGGGCTACGGGCAGATCGGTTCGCAGATGACCTACTACAACACCGAAGGTCACAACATCCACATTATCCCGGTCGGAACCACGCCCGCGGTAGGCACGCAGCCCACGTGCGCCCAGGGCGGCGGCGTCGAGTTGTTCTACAACAACTGCGCCGCGCTAAGTCAATTCAGCTCCGAAGGAAGTTCCGCTCGAATCATCCCGTACGCAAAAGCCGGAATTTCGACCGTGCTCGATCGCGTTTACGACGTGGGATGGAAGTCGATCGATAAGCTCAAAAACACGATCGAGCCTTTTGCCTCCTACTATTACGTGCCGAATATCTACCAGGGCAACATGCCTATATTCGATTCGACCGATCGGCTGAACTCGCGCAGCCTTGTCACCTACGGCTTCACCACGCGCCTCTTCGCCAGGAGCAAGCAGCAGGCGCCCGAGCAGGAGACGGCAGACACCTCGACTGACGAGGGCTCGAATCCGAACGAAGAACCGTCCGACGCCGACTCGGCCATCGGGCCGTTCCACGAAGAGCCCGTTCAGGACGTGCTCTTCCCGCACGCCGGAAATATCATCCGCGACGGCGTGCATTCGCAGCAACTCGCCTCGTTGACGGTGCAGCAGTCCTACGACATCGGGCATCTGGTGGCCAACGGCTCCGACATGTCGGACATCCAGGCGTTGTTCCACATCTATCTGACCGATGTTGCAACTTTCAGCACGCAGGTCGACTACAGTCCGCGCGACCACGCTGGAGTCACGGATGCGGACGTGGAGATGGCATATCAGCCGCCCTGGTCGACCCAAGGCTCGAGCATATACATGGGCAAGGCGCTGCAAGGCTCGTTCTTCCAGGTGGGATACAACTACGCCAACCGCAAAGACACGGTCTTCCAGTCGACCAACAAAAACGCAGCCGAGTACGTCTCAGGAACTGCGTACACCGAAGTCTTCGATCGGCTGGGCCTCTACTTTCAGCCCGACTACGACATCGCGTCGACCAAGATGCTATCGACGGAATATGGCGTGCGGCTGAAATCTCCATGCGATTGTTGGGCGGCGGACGTCGGCGTCACCAACTCCTACAATCCCAATGACACGCAAATCCAGTTCCAGATAACCCTCGGCGGCATCGGCTCATTCGGTCAAAGACCTTTCGGCCGCAATCCGTTCCAGCGCAGCGGCATGGTCGGCTCCTCGACCGGCGTCCTCCCGACCTACTAGCAAGTTCCAGTTACCTGCTCGCTCCGGCGTCACGCTTCATCTGAGCGTCTTCGGTTTCGGTGGAAAGTTCGGGCGCTGCAGCCGGCGTAGCTTCAGGCCCTACGACGACGACGTCTCTGTGACCCGCCATTCGCTCGACGATTACGAATAGTGCCGGGACGAGGAAGATCGCGAAGCCGCTAGAGAAAATCATGCCGGTGATCGTAACCGTGCCGATCAAGCGCCGCGCCGCCGCGCCCGCGCCCAACGCAGTCCAGAGCGGGAACAGACCAAAGATGAAGGCGAACGACGTCATCAGAATCGGCCTGAGACGCTGACGCGCGCCGTTGAGTGCGGCGGTCACGATCGATTCACCTTTCTCCAGTTCTGCCTTGGCAAATTCGACGATCAGGATCGCATTCTTCGCTGAAAGCCCGATCAGCATGATTAGTCCGATCTGCGCATAGATGTCGTTGTCGAATCCGCGCGCCCACAGTCCAAAGAACGCGCCGCAGACCGCAACTGGAACGCTCAAGAGAACGCTGAACGGCAGTGACCAGCTTTCGTACAAGGCGGCGAGAATCAGAAACACCAGCACCAGTGAGAGCCCGAAGATCGCAGCGGCGCCGCCGGCGATCGATTGCTGGTAGGAGATTCCGTTCCATGCGGTGCCCATATCGCGCGGCAGCACCTCGTTCGCGACTTCGGTGACCGCAGCCATCGCTTGGCCGGTACTGTAGCCTGCGGCAGGCTGGGCGTAGATCTCGATACTTCGATATTCGTTGAAGCGCGTCGTGTACTCGGGGCCGAACACGCGCTGCATATCGACCAGGGTCGACAAGGGGACCATCCCGCCTGCCTTGTTGCGCACGTAGAATTGACCGACGTCGGTGGCCCTGGTCCGATACGCCGGCTCAGCCTCGACAAACACCTTCCACACCCGCCCGAAGCGGTTGAATTGATTCACGTAGTAGCCGCCCAGCAGCGTTTGCAGCGCGCGATACACATCCTCGATCGAGATGCCCAGCTTGAACACTTTGTCCTTGTCGACCGCCGCGAACATCTGCGGCACCGACGGACTGAAGGTCAGGTTCATGCGCGCAATTTCCGGACGCTTCTTCGCCGCCGCGAGAAACTTCTGCGTATTATCCCACAGGTAGTTGACGCTCTTGCCCGCGCGATCCTGGACGAAGAAATCGAGGCCGCTCGCCTGCCCGATCCCCGGAATGGCAGGTGGCAGAAACGCAAAGACCTGGGCATCGGGCAGAGCGCCCAGCTTCTGGTTCAATCGCGCGATAACTTGTCCCGCTTGCATCGCAGCTGCTTGCCGTTCCCCATATGGCCGTAGCAGGCAAAAGTAGGTTCCGCTGCGCGTGCTGGTCGTCTGCGAAAGTACGCTGTAGCCCGCGATCGTGTTGATGTACTGAATCGCGTGCTCGCTACTCAGGATCCCATCGACCTTTTTCATCACCGCGACGGTCCGCTGAAGCGAGGCCGCTTCGGGCAACTGTACATTTATAATCAGGTAGCCTTGGTCCTCGTCGGGGAGAAAGGATCCGGGCAGGATGCGCCCGATTCCGCCTGCCGCCGCAACGAAGACGATCAAGATCAAGACGGCCAGCACCGCGCGTCGAATCAGCAGCCCCGAGACTGTTACGTATCCCTTTTGAACCCGGTCGAAAGTTGAATTGAAGAGACCGAATAAACGCGCGAGCGGGCCGCGCGATCCTACGGCGGGGCGCGGTCGCAGCAGCAGCGCTCCCAGCGCGGGGCTGAGGGTTAGCGCATTGAAGGCCGAGAGGATTACCGAGAAGGCGATAGTCAACGCGAATTGGCGATACAACGAACCCGTGATGCCGGCGATAAATCCCGCCGGCAGGAACACCGCCGACAGCACCAGCGCGATACCGACCAGCGCTCCCCCCACCTCTTCCATCGCCTCGACCGCCGCATCGCGCGGCGATCGTCCCTGCTCGATCTTGGCTTCGATTGCTTCGACCACGACGATCGCATCGTCGACCACCAATCCGACCGCCAGCACCAGGCCGAGTAGAGACAGCGTATTGACTGAGAATCCGACCGCGGGAAAGAACATGAAGGCGCCGACCAGCGAAACCGGAATCGTCAATATCGGAATCAGCGTTGCACGCCAGTTCTGCAGAAAGATGAAAATCACCAGCACCACCAGCGCGATCGCCTCGAGCAGTGTCTTGACGATCTCGAACGCGCCCTCCGTGACCGGGACGGTGGTGTCGAGAGTCAGCGCCGACTGCATGTCCGCGGGAAATTTCCGGGCCAGCTCCGCCATCTTGGCTTTCGCGCGGTTCGCAGCTTTCAGCGCATTGGATCCCGGATTCTGAAACAACAGCAGGAGCGAGGACGGCGCGCCGTTCATGTACGCCTGCTGCGTGTAACTCTCGGCGCCCAGGTCGATGCGCGCGACGTCCTTCAGCCGGACCAGCGAGCCGTCAGGATTCGCGCGCAATATGACGTTGCCGAACTCCTCTGCGTTCAGCAGGCGTCCCTTGGCCAGCACCGTGAACGTTTGCGATTGCCCCGGCGGCGCAGGCTCGCCGCCCAGAGTTCCAGCAGGATTGACGACGTTCTGCGCGGCGATCGCATTTTCGATATCGGCGACCGTCAACTGCAGCTTGGAAAGCGCATCGGGGGCGACCCAGATCCGCATCGCGTAGCTGGACGCGCCGAATATCTTGACCTGGCCGATGCCGGGAATTCGCGCCAGCTCGTCCTGGATATTGATGGCGACGTAGTTGGCGAGAAAGTTCTGGTCCCAGGTCTTTTTCGGCGAGGTGACGGCGAACACCAGCAGCGGGATGCCGACGGTCTGCTGAGTGGTCAGGCCGTAGTTCACGACATCCGACGGCAGACTCGATTGCGCCTGCGCCAGCCGGTTTTGCACCTGCACCTGGTCGAGATCCACATCGGTGCCGACCTCGAAATTCACCTGCAGCGTCATGGTGCCGTCGTCGCCGTTGATCGACTGCATGTAAATCATGTTCTTCGCGCCGTTCACCTGCTCCTCGATCGGAGTTGCGACCGACTGCTCGACGGTGAGCGCGTCGGCGCCGGTGTAGGTCGCGACGGTCTGAATCTCGGGCGGCACGATTTCAGGGAACTGCGCTACCGGCAGCCGAAGAATCATGACGGCCCCGGTGATCACGAAGAAGATCGCGATTACGATGGCGACGATTGGACGTCTGATGAAGAAGTTCGACATCGCGATTCGACTTAGGGTGCCGGAGTCGCTGCTGAAGAGCCCGCCGCGTCCGCGTCAGGCTGACTTGCGGCGGCGGGCGCCGGCGGCGCGAGCGTAGGCACCACTTCCATTCCGTCGGACACCTTTTGCAGGCCCTCCGTGATGACGTGTTCGCCCGGCGTCACGCCCGACTCGATGATTCTCAGGTTTCCCGAGAGCTTCCCGAGCGTGACGGGCTCTATCGTAACCTTGTTGTCTGCGCCCACCACTGCGACCTGGTATTGTCCCTGCGTCTCGATCACGGCGGCCGGTGGGACCAGCAGCGCACCCTTCAGCGTGTCGGTCGGCGAGCGGATTTTCGCGTAGAGTCCGGGACGCAGGATCGAACCTGGATTGGGAAACAGCCCCTGCATCTTGATCGTTCCGGTCTGGACGTTGACCTGGCGATTCGCCACGTAAAAGTGGCCCGGGTATTTGTAAACGCTTCCATCGGCAAGCACCATCTGCGAGCTCCGGCTCGTTCGTCGAGGTTCCCGTTTCCTCGTGCTGCTTGATGCGATCGGCAAAGTGAAGATACTCGCGCTCGCTGAGCGGGAACTCCACCTTGATCGGATCGAGTTGCGAAACGGTCGTCAGCAGCGAAGTGTTCCCGACCAGGTTGCCGACTTGAGTCTTCGCGATCCCGGCGATGCCGTCGATTGGCGATGTCACCTGGCACCAATCATAGTTCAGCTTCGCGTTCTCGACCGTGGCCTCTGCCGCTTGCACCGCCGCCGCCGCGGCATGCGCCGTTTGATTGACGTGGTCGTAGTCCTGCCGGCTGACCACCTGCTGATCATATAGAGGCTTGTACCGCGCGATATCTTGTTGGGCCTTTTTGTTGTCAGCCTGTTGTTCCGCGAGTTCGCCAAGTGCTTGATCGAGGGCGGCTTTGTATTGTCGATCGTCTATCTGGAACAACAACTGGCCGGCCTTCACATGGTCGCCGTCCGTGTAATTTTGTTTCACCAGGTAGCCGGAGATCTTCGGATAAATATCCGCGTTGACGAAACCTTCAGTCGTGCCGACCCATTCAGAATAGACCGGCACGTCCTTCTGAACGACGGCGACGACGACTACCTGCGGAGGCGGCGGCGGAAGCGAGTCTGCAGTCTTTTTGCAGCCGACGGCGCCAAGCGCCAGACAGGTTGCAACGGTGCCGGCCGCGATTTTCAGAACCAAAAGTCTCATCCGGAATAAATCATCGAATGCATCGCCACTTTGAAGCAACCGCACAAAAAGCGTCCGGCTGCTTTAGTCGATCTAATGCAGCGATTTAGCCTTTCCGTGTTTCTAGAAATACAACAGCACGATATCGGTGAGTATCCACAACGCGACCGCCGCCATCAGCGGCCGATCGTGCATCAGCGCCCGCGCCGGATCTCCCCCTTCGTTGCGCTCGTCGATCAGGTACAGGTAGCGCAGGATTCCGAACGCGACGAATGGCACCGTCAGGTACAGGTGATGCGTTCCGAGTTTCGCCTCGACCTCGGCCGACGCCGTATAAATCATGTAGCTGACAAGGGTCGCTCCCGCCACGATCGAGATCATCTGATCGACCAGCCGCACGCTGTACTGCGACAGTGCGCTGCGATGCGCGATCGCGTCGTCGCCCAGGGCAATCAGCTCGTGGCGACGGCGCGCCAGCACGAGGAACAGCGCCAGCACGAACGTGATGAAGATGAGCCATGGCGAGACCTCGACGTTGATCGCCACGCCGCCGGCGAATGCGCGCAACACGAAACCTACAGCGACGGCGATCACGTCGATGATCACCTGGTGCTTGGCCCACAGCGAGTATCCGAATTGGAGCACGGCGTACAGCACGGCGATTCCCAGGAAGGCTGGGCCCAGCACGATGCTCAAGGCGATCGCAATCGCGGCCAGCACCATCGCTGCGCGGGTTGCCGCTGCAACCGTCAGGTCGCCGCGCGCCAGCGGCCGGTCGCACTTCTCGGGATTCAGCCGGTCGGCTTCGCGGTCCGCGATGTCATTGAGAACGTAGGCGGCGCTCGCCAGCGCGCAGAACGCAACGAACGCGATAACCGCTCGCACCACGTCGTGGAAGACGAATAGCCGCTGCCCGAACACCAGCGCCGCCAACACCAGCGCGTTCTTGATCCACTGATGGGGCCGCGCGAGACGCACCATCGCCGCCAACTGGCTATTACTCTGGTCGCCATTCAATTTGATCGCCGCATTCACTGCACTTCGTTTGTACGGGCTGCAGCTGATCGTCGCAAGATGGCCGCACTTGACCGCGAGCCGCGTTTGCGAAAACAGTACCCTCGATGAGCACCTCGACCCAGGAAAAAACCGGACCGTCCGCGACGGTCGACCTAAGCGGCCTCAAGCGTTTCCTCGAGGAGCGCAAGCTCGGCGACACCGCCGCACTGCGCTCCGAGAACATTTCGTTCGGCCATTCCAACGAGGTTCACCTCGTTCACTTCGACGGCCACTCGTGGGCGCTGCGACGCCCGCCGCGCGGACCGCTGCTGCCGACGGCGCACGACGTGATGCGTGAGTATCGCGTGCTGAAGGCGCTGCAAGCCACCGCCGTCCCGGTCCCGCGCATGTACGCCGCATGCGACGACCCTTCGTACATCGGCGCGCCGTTCTACCTGATGGAGTACATGCGCGGCGACGTCGTTCGCGCCGACAACAAGCATTTCGCGCAAACGCCCGCGCAGCGCCGCCAGGTCAGCGAGCAGATGGTCGACGTGCTGATCGCGATGCAGGAAGTCGATTGGCGCGCCGCCGGCCTCGAGGGTTTCGGCCGTCCCGACGGCTACCTCGAACGCCAGCTCAAGCGATGGACCGATCAGCTCGAGCGCACGCTTCCGCACACGCGCCCGCTGCCCGTGATGGAAAACGTCAAAGAATGGCTGCGCGCGCGAATTCCAGCGTCGCCCGCGCCGACAATCGTTCACGGCGACTACAAGCTCGACAACGTGATGTTCGATCCCAAAAGCGCCCGCGCCATCGCCGTGCTCGACTGGGAAATGTCGACCATCGGCGACCCGCTCGCCGACTTCGGCTGGATGCTGACCTACTGGCCCGACCCGACCGACCGCGCGACGGGTGGCGTGATCGCCAGCATGGAAGCGGCCGAAGGATGGCTGACGCGGCGCGAGATGATCGATCGCTACGAGCGCCGCACCGGCCGCGCGATGCGCGACTTCCCGTTCTACCAGGCCTTCGCGCTGTTCAAGCTCGCGATCATCATGGAAGGCAGCTACGCTCGCTTCGTCCTCGGCCAGGCCGACGACCCGGTGTTCGCCGCCAGCAAGCAGCGCGTCCCCGCACTGGCCGACGCCGCCTGGGCAGTCTGCAACGCCGCGCCGAACCGCTAGCGAGTCGCGGCGCGAAAGATCGATCGCAGCCACGCGCGAGCTTCCGGATACTCGCCAACGTCGAGCACGAATTCCTGCCCGGGATACGCCGACTGCAGGCGCACCGAGTCGGCGCACTTCGTCCATCGCGTCGCCTTCGAATGATAGGACAGGGCAGGGCGCCCGTTCGGCGCGAACCATCGTGGGAGCCGCCACCTCGAACACCCGACGTATGGATCGGTCTGCGACAATATCAGCTCCGGCACGAGCCGCTCGAAGGTTCCCGCCCCTCTCGCGTCGAGGCCCACTGACGACAAGCGGTCGCTCGCGAAATAGAGCGTGTTGTTCTTGTATCGTTCGGGCGCCGCAAGATGCGGATGGCCTGCCGCCCACGGGATCTCCGCGGCGACACTATCGGTCGCGCGAATCATCCGCCCGACCTGCAGCCACCCGTAGATGACGTGAAGCTTCGGCGCCCCGCGGACGAAGCGGAACCTGCCTCCGACCCGCTCGGCTTGCCGGAAGCATCCGTAGAAAAGAAAGAGCAAGGAATTCGCCCGGTGGCGGGCCAGGTGACTTTGCGCGGCCCCGGCCTGACCGAAGATTGGACGCCATCGGGCGGCGCGCACGAGCGCATCGCGCCGCAAATCCGGATCGAGATGCGCACCGTCGTCGCGCCCGACTCGGCCGCGCGTCAAGTCTTCGACGATTTGCGCAATCGCCGAGCCGTGGAATGGGCGAATGTTGCCGTACGACGTCGGCGATCCCGCGTCGGGAATTGGCAGCGGGCACAGTTGGCCGTCGAGGATCGGGCTCGGGCATCCGCCATGCGCCGAATCGAATCCCTTGCGGCTGAGGATGAGCTTCATCGGAGTCGCATCGCGCCGTCATGCTATATTTCTCTGCGAACTCGCGACAGGGAAAATCCCGATGCCCGATTCCGATTTACTCGCCGAGCTGGCGCGCTTCATCGAACGCATAACCGCGATCGCACGCACCGGGCTCGCCTTCAAGCCCGACGGCTTCGACTCCGAACGCTACGAGGAATTGCTCAAGGAGGCCGCCCGAATGCATTCGGTCGTCGCCGGCGCGAGCGACGAAGATGCCGAGACGCTTCGCCGCCGATGGCGCGAGCAGGTGATTGCCGGCTACGAAGGATACGTGACGGCGGCGTCGGGATGCGGTGTGATCGCGTTCAACGAGCGCGACGAAATCCTGCTGCTTCAGCGGCCGACCGGCAAGTGGTGGTATCCCACCGGGTTTTGCGACGTGGGCATCTCGCCCGCCGAGAACGCGGCCAAGGAAGCGCGCGAGGAGACCGGCCTCATCGTCAAGCCCGAGCGTCTGATCGCGGTAATCGACAACAAGAAGTACGGCTCACCCGCGCGCCATATCTACTCGATGCTTTTCTATTGTCGAATCGTCGGCGGTGAGCTGAAGCCGAATCCGCTCGAGGCGCTGGCCGCCGGTTTCTTCCCGCTCGACCAGTTGCCCGAGCCGATGCACGGCGTCGATCGCAAATGGATTGCGCTGGCCCGCGAGTTCCACTTCGACGGCCGGCTCGCGCCGTACTTCGACCCGCTGTGAAGGCTAGTGATTGTTCGCTTCGGGCGGTGGAGTTGCCTGGGCTTGCATCGGCGACGTCCCGCTGGTGCTCGCGCCGATCGAGATGATCATCATCCCCTGCTCGTAACGCGGGCCGCCGACGATCAGCGTGCCGTTATTCTTGAGCTTCAAGTCGGTGGTCATCATCGGCCGCGTGCCGTCGAACAACACGATCTCCATCGCGATCATGTCCTCGTCGATAGCGCGCGGTTGCACGTGGAGAATCTTGCCGCCCGGCAGCGTGAACGCGATCATCTTGCCGCAATCGGTCTGGCCCTCGTTGTGGCCGATCAGGCTGTAGGTCGAGAAGCCGAACAGGCCGCGGAGCTTCTTGTCGAGCGGGCTCAGCCGCGGATCGGTGCCCTCGTTGGTATCCGCCGCCATCACCGAGTCGATGTAGACGAACACCTGCTTCGGCGCCGGCTGCGCATAAGTGAGACCCGGCGTTCCAAAAGCCGTGATCGCGATGATGAGGAAGGTGAGGCTACCGGGACGCAGCGTCATGGCGACCTAAGGCTGATCCGGTAACCAGATAACGGTGGTGTCCCTGCGAGGCTCGCTCCAGACTGCGACGGAATGGTTCTCCGACTCGAGCCGCGAAATGTCGGCATGCGAATCGTTATCCGCCATCGTCGGTTCATTGGCAGTCGCCACTTGATTTGCCGCGGGAGCGGCGTTGGCCTCCGCCTTGGCAATCACGGTCGGCGGCGTCCCTCGATTGGCGAACTGCTGCGCGTACGGTGTCATCAGAATTATCGTCAAGATGGCGGCAACTGCGACCGCGCCGCCCCACGCAATTCCCGAACCGACGGAATCAAGCTGACGCCTGATGAACCGCTCGATTCTGGTCAGCACCGGCTGCGGCAGGCGATCGACACGCGCGATTACGGCGCTCGAAAATCCCGCAAGCGCAGGCTCGGCCGCGATGGATCGCAGGTCTCGTCCAAGGGTCGAATAATCGGCAAGGATGCTCGTGCAGGATTCGCATCGCGCAAGATGGAACGCGACTTCCTGCATCTCGTTGGGTTCGAGTTCTGAGTCCTCGAACGCGCCGAGCATCATGCTTATTTCACCGCATTCAGCCATATCTGGATCAGCTCCCGGCCACGTCCTTCAAGATGGTGCGCAGGTGCGTTCGGGCATAGTGCAACCTGCTCATGACCGTCCCTCTTGGGCACTGCAAAACGTCACTAATTTCGTCGTACGACATTCCTTCAACTTCGCGTAGAAGTATCACTGCACGATGTTCCGGCGTCAACTCCTCCAACGCTTGCTTTAGCCGCGCCGAGAGTTCACTGCGGCTGACCTCCTTGAATGAGTCGCCTGAGGTCGTCGGCAGTTTGCTGATTTCATTGTCCGCATCTTCGCCGTGCAGGACCACGTGGCGTCCCTCGCGGCGCCAGAAATCGATCGCGAGGTTGGCCGCAATTCGGTAGAGCCAGGTCGAGAAGCTCGATCGGGATTCAAACTTCGACAGGTTTTCATAGGCGCGGACAAAAGTTTCTTGCGCCAGTTCAATCGCATCATCCTGATTGTGCACCACCGCCATCGCGACCCCGACCACGCGACGCTGGTATCTCTCCACCAAAACGCCGAATGCCGCCGAATCGCCCTTGCGTGAGCGTTCGATAAGCTCGGCTTCATCACCGTCCTGGCGGCCTGGTGTTCTCAACTTGAGTAGACGCAGGTGCTGGCGACTAAATTCAGCGAGGTTTTCATGCCGCGCCGCTCATCTCAGCCCAGTTCGGCCCCGACTTCAGGTCGACTTTCAGCGGGATTTTCAGCTCTGCCACGCCCTCCATTTCGCGTTTTGCCAGAGCAGCCGCCTCTGCCCATTCCTCTTTTGGCGCTTCCAGCAGTAGTTCGTCATGCACTTGCAGAATCATTCGCGCGCCCAGCCCGCGCTCCCGGAGCGCCTTGTCCAGCCGTATCATAGCCAGTTTAATCAGGTCCGCCGCCGTACCCTGAATGGGAGTATTGATGGCGATTCGCTCCGCCTGCGCCCGCGCCCCGCCCGGCGGCGCGTTCAACTCGGGCAGGTACCGCCGCCGCCCGTACATCGTCTTTACGTAGCCCGTCGTGCGCGCGATTCGAACTGTATCGTCCAGCCATGCGCGCACGCCCGGCAGCCGCTCGAAGTAGCGCTTGATGTAGTCCGAGGCGTCAGGCAGCGCAATCCCAAGCTCGCCCGCGAGCCTCTGCGGTCCCATCCCGTAAATGATTCCGAAGTTTATCACCTTGGCCTGCCGCCGCGCCTCCGCATTGACCTGGTCCGGCGTGACTCCGAGAACTTCGGTAGCGGTCCTCACGTGGATGTCCTCGCCGGTGTTGAACGCCTCGACCAGCGTCTTGTCGCCGGACAGATGCGCCATCACGCGGAGATCGATCTGCGAGTAATCGGCGGAAACGAAGACGCATCCCGGCTTCGGCACGAACGCCCGGCGAATCCGGCGGCCCTCGACGCTGCTGGTCGGGATCTGCTGCAGATTCGGGTCGCTCGAGCTGACGCGTCCTGTCGGCACCAGCGCCTGATGCCAGGTCGTGTGGATTCGCCCGGTGCCCGAGTGAATCACCTCGGAGAGCGAGTCGGCATAGGTGGATTTCAATTTCGAAATCATGCGGAATTCGAGCAGCTTGCGCGGCAGCGGATGCAGCGCCGCGAGCTTCTCGAGTGTATCGGCGTCGGTCGACAGTCCGCTCTTGGTTTTCTTGACGCCTTTTCTCGGCAGCTTCAGTTCTTCGAACAGCAGCTCGCGGAGTTGCGTGGGCGAATTCAGATTCAGCTCGCGGCCCGCCAGCTCGTAGCACTCGCGCTCAAGGCCAGCGAGCTGCTCGCCGAATTCCTTCGAGACGACCTTGAGCGCGTCGCCGTCGATGCCGATGCCGTCGGCTTCCATCGCGGCGAGGATCGGCGCGATCGGCATCTCGATTTCGTTGTACATCGAAGTGAGCGCGTCGGCTTCCAGACGCGCCGCCAGCGCCTCGCGAAGATTCCTGATGAGGTCCGCATTGGTGCCGGGCGGACTGCTGGCGCCCAGCGGCGCCAGGTATTCGTGATACAGATGCGTCAGCGACGGCTCGCCCTGTCCCGAATTGATCAGGAACCCCGCCAGCATCGTGTCGAAGTCGACGCCGTTGAGCGCGATTCCGTGCCGCGCGAACGCTTCGATCTGATTCTTCAAATCGTGACACGATTTGAGCGGCCGCTCCGAGCTCAGCAAGGATGCCGCGCTCGCGATCGAGTCGTGCTCGACGACGATTGTCTGGTCGCTGCTCGCGAGCTGAATCGTCTCGTGACCGGTCTCCGAGGTGGAGAGGTCAACGGCAATTCGAGGCGCGTCGGCCAGTGACTTGAGCGCGTCGGCGAGATCGTTTCCACTGACAGTCGCCGCAGGTTTCGCATGCGATTCCAGGCCGGGAAGGTCCGCCTGCGACGGCGAGATCTCGCGGATGATTGAATTGAATTCCAGCTCGCGCAGCAGTTCCGCGGCGAGCTTCTCGTCCACGCCCTGCCACGCGAACTCGCCGGGCTCGACCTTGAGCGGCATGTCGGTTTCGATGCGCACCAGTTTTCGCGCGAGGTCCACGTCCGCGCGATGCTCCGCGAGCAGGCCCGCGATTCTTTTGGCGCCGCGAATTCCCGTCTCCTCGATTTTGTCGAGGTTCTCGTAGAGCTGCTTGATTCCGCCGAATTTCTGGATCAGCGCCGACGCCGTTTTCTCGCCGACTCCGGGGACGCCTTTGATATTGTCGATCGAATCGCCCGTCAGCGCCTGGATATCGACCAGCGCCGATGGCTCGACGCCGAAGCGTTCGCGTACTTCGCGTGGCCCGGTTCGCTTATCGCGCGTCGGGTCCGCGTTCCAGAGCGAGACGTGCGGCCCGACCAGTTGCATGAAATCCTTGTCGGCCGTGATCAGTGTGACCGTGAAATCGTTCTTCGCCGCGCGCTTGGCGAGCGTGCCGATCACGTCGTCAGCCTCGAAGCCCTCGATCATCAACGACTTGATCCGAAACGCCTCGACCGCGCGATGGATATACGGAATCTGCACGATCAGATCGTTGGGCGCCTCGCTGCGATTGGCCTTGTAGTCGGCAAACAGGTCGTCGCGAAAAGTGCGCTTGGGCGAGTCGAAAACGATCGCGATGTGCGACGGCCGCACGTCCTTCAGCAGCTTCAGCAGCATCCGGATGAAGCCGTAGACCGCCTGCGTCGGCAGCCCGCGCGACGTGTTCATGGGCGGGAGCGCATGAAAGGCGCGGAAGATGTACCCGGAGCCGTCGACGAGAATCAGTTGCTTGCGTTCTGCGGCCATAGCTCGAAACTATCCGATACAGTTCTCAAAGCAAAAGCGGTGCGGAAGCAAATCGAAAGTTTATCTGATCCGAGATCGTCGTATTGACAGTGACGCGTGGCGTGTTTAATTAGACGGTTGCCTTGTGATCGATCGAATTGCCGTGTGGGTCACTTCGTCAATTGATTGGACGACTTGAATGATTGAGGTCAAAAACCTAACTAAAGCCTACGGCAACTTTGTCGCGGTAAAAGACGTATCGTTCAAAGCCGAGAGCGGCTCCATCCTCGGCTTTCTCGGCCCCAACGGCGCCGGCAAGACCACCACGATGCGCATCATCACGGGCTATATGCCGGCGACCGCGGGCACCGTGCTGATTGACGGGCTCGATATCTTTTCGCAATCGCTCGAGGCACGCCGCAAGATTGGCTACCTGCCGGAAAATCCGCCGCTCTATCCCGACATGCGCGTCGAGGCCTATCTCAGGTTCGTCGCGAAGCTGCGCGACGTCCCGCGCGCGAAGATCGACGCCGCTCTCGAGCACGTGCTCGAAGTCTGCGGCCTGACCGACATGGCGCATCGAATATGCGGACAGCTGTCGAAGGGCTATCGACAGCGTGTCGGCCTCGCGCAGGCCCTGATTCACGATCCGCCCGTGCTGGTGCTCGACGAACCGACCATCGGTCTCGACCCGCGCCAGATTCATGAAATTCGCGGCCTGATTCACCATCTCTCGGGCAATCGAACGGTCGTGCTGTCGACGCATATCCTGCCCGAGGTCTCGCAGATCTGCGACAAGGTCGTCATCATCGCCGACGGCCGCGTGGTGCTCGAGGAATATCTGAAGAAGCTGCCGGCCGGGACCTCGCTCGAAGACATTTTCCTGAATGCGATCACCAAGGAGCGTCACGACGACGGCGCGACGGCCGAGGAAACGCTGGAGGAGGTTGGGGCGGGGCATACCTAGGCAACCCGTGCCGCTCGCATGAAAAACTCTCTGACAATCGCGGGCAAGGAGCTCGCGGGATACTTCCTGCAGCCGGTCGCCTACGTCGTGATGACGGTCTTCCTGCTGCTGGGCGGATTCTTTTTCTTCGCGCTGCTGCGCTACTTCGAAATGACGCTGGCCTACTCGGCGGCGATGCAACAAAATCCCGAGGTGTTGCAGCAGATCAATCTCAACCAGCGCGTGATCGAGCCGATGCTGCACAACCTCGCGATCGTGCTCGTCATCCTGGTGCCCGCGATCACGATGCGCACCTTTGCCGAGGAGAAACGCACCGGCACCTACGAGCTGCTGCTGACTGCGCCGATTCGCACCGGCGAGATCGTCGCGGGCAAGTTCATCGCGGCGTCGGCCTTCATGCTGATCATGATCGGACTGGCCGGGATTTTTCCGCTGATCCTGGTCGCCTTCGGCAATCCCGAAGTCGGCGTGATGTTCGCCGGCTACCTCGGGCTCTCGTTCCTGGCGATCTCGTTCGTCTCGATCGGACTGTTCACCAGCTCGCTCACCGAGAATCAGATCATCGCGGCGATCAGCTGCTTCGGCCTGCTGCTGTTGCTGTTCGTGATATCGTGGCCGGCGCAAGCGGGCGGATCGGCGTATGCCGACTTGCTGCGCTATCTCTCGCTGCCGGATCATTTCGCGCAGATGGTCACCGGTATCATCGACACCCGCGACGTCGTTTACTTCCTGAGTGTCATCTTCGTGGCGCTGTTCTTGACCCAACGCTCGGTCGAGTCGGCGCGCTGGCGGTAAGGTAGAGGGGCGGATGCGGCGATCGGCGACGCTTTACGGAATTCTCGGCCTGGTTCTCCTGTCATTCGGGCTGGTCGACTATTTTATTGCGACCGGCTTCCGGCTGTTCGTGTGGGTCAACCTGGCCGGCGGCGTCTTCGCGATAGTCCTGTGGATCACGTCGAGCCGCTCCGAGTTGTCGTCGATTACGACCGGCCGCTCGGCGCGCTACGGCGCCAACGCCGCGGTTTACTCGATCGCGTTCGTCGCCCTGCTGGTCGCGGTAAACTATATTTCGTCGCTCCATCACACGCGGCTCGACCTGACCAGCGAGAAGGTTTACAGCCTTTCGAGCCAGTCGGTGAACGTGGTCAAGGGTCTGCAGAAGCCGCTCAAGCTCTACGGCTTTTTCGCCGGCGGTGAGAATCAAGCCGCGCGCGAACTCTACGAGACGTTTGCGTACTACTCGCCCAAGCTGACGTACGAGCTGGTCGATCCCGACAAGCATCCCGAGCTAGCCGAGCGTTTCAAGGTGTCGGTCATGGGCACCACGCATCTGCAATACGGCGGCGACAGCGGCGAGGGCATCAACGTTACCGACCTCACCGAGGAATCGCTGACCAACGCGATCATCCGCGCGACCAAGAGCACCAAGAAGGTGATCGAGTTCCTCGACGGGCACGGCGAGGCGGATCCCGACGATGCTGAAACCGAGACCGGTTACGGCACCATCAAAAAAGATTTGGAAGGCGAGGGCTACGAGGTTCGCAAGCTCGAGCTCGCGCAATTGCCCAAGGTGCCCGACGACGTCAACCTCGTCGTCGTGGCGGGACCGATCAAGCCGATTGGCACGCACGAGATCGATGCGCTCCAGGACTACCTCAAGCATGGCGGGCGCATGATCGCGATGTACCGGCCGCAGCGCCCCGACAATCCGATCGACGAAGACGCGATGGTGAAGCTGGCGGCCGACTGGGGCGTCAAGGTCGGCAACGATATCGTCGTCGACCAGGTGGTGCGGCTGTTGGAAGGCCCGGCGTTGGGGCTCAATCCGATCGTGCAGAATTACGGCGAGCATCCGATCACCAAGGACTTCAAGCAGCGCACCGTGTTCCCGATGACGCGATCGCTTACGGCTGAGCCCAATCTGAAGCCGGGGCTGACGGTCACGCCAATCGCGAACACCAGCGACACGTCGTGGGCGGAAGTCGATCTCGACACGCTGTTCCGGCAGCAGAAGGCCGAGCTCACGAACAAGGACACGCGCGGGCCGATAGCGGTGGTGATGGCGGTCGACGGCAATCTTGAGCAGATGGGCCTCGGCAAGGGCGACGCGCGCATCGTCGTGTACGGCAGCGCCGAGTTCGCCGACAATCAGTACGTGGCGACGTTCTTCAACCGCGACTTTTTCATCAACAGCGCCGACTGGCTGACGGGCGAGGAAAACTCGATCTCGATCAGGCCGCGATCGATTCGCGCGTCGCGCTTTCGCCTGACCACCGCGCAGTTTTCGATCGTGTTCGCCTTCGCGGTCTTGCTCCTGCCCGAGATGCTGCTGATCGTCGGGATCGTCGTGTGGTGGGAACGGCGCAACTGATTTAACTGTAGATGCGGCCGCGCAACACGATCATCGTTCTCGTCCTGCTTGCGCTTGTGGGCGGCTACGCCCTTATCGTCGGCCGTTTTTCGCAGACGGAGCCGACGCAGAAGCTGATCGACGTCAAGCAGGACGACATCGCGAAAATTGAACTCAAGTACTCGGATCGCGACATCGTGCTCGTGCGCGACAAGGGCAAGCCGTGGCGGATCGTAAAGCCAATCGGCACCGACGCCGACCAGACGCAAGCCAATAACCTCGCGCGCGCAATCGCCGAGGGCGTGCTGGTCCGCACCGTCGATGAGAAGCCGGACGACCTCGCGCCGTTCGGGCTCAAGCCCGCGACGACGACGGTCACGGTCACGACCTTCGACAACAAAACGCTGCCGTCGATCGAAGTCGGCAAATCGACGCCGATTGGCTTCAATGCTTACGTGCGGCTCTCTAACAGTCCCGCCGTGCTGCTGACGGAAGGTGCGTTCTCGTCCGGCATGAACAAGACGGTCAACGATTTGCGCGTGCGCGACCTGATGGAATTCAAGACCGACGACGTGCAGAAGCTGATCATCGCTCACGACAACGGACAAACGGTCGAAATCGATCGTGACGGCGCCAACTGGAAAATCGTCAAACCCACGCCGGCCGCGGCCGACGACAACGCGGTCCGCAGTGCGCTGAGCACGCTGGTCAACGCGCGCGCGGCCGAATTCATCAACGACGCGCCGGCCAACGTCAACCAGTACGGTCTCGAAAAGCCGCACCTCACGGCGACGGTGGTGCTCAAGAACGGCGAGCAGCAATCGATGCTGTTCGGATTCAAGCAGAACGGGCAGGGCAAGAGCGGAATCTACGTGCGCCGCGGAGAGCGCGCGCCGGTTTACGCCGTCGCCGAGTACACGATGAGCAGCCTCGACAAGTCGCCGCTGGATTTTCGCGACAAGACGATCGTGAAAGTCGATCCCGAGTCGGTCGACACCGTCAAGGTCAAAACCAGCGACAGCGAATTCACGCTCAAGCGCGCCGCGGCGGATTGGAATGTGATCACCGGCGGCAAGACGACCGAGGCCGATATCCCAGTCGTCGAGCGCCTGCTCAATCAGCTCCGCGATTTGAGGGGCGAGTCGATCGTCGCCGATCCGATGCCGAGCGCGCAGCCGTTCGGGCTGGACACTCCCGCGGTTGAGATCACTCTAATCGGCAAGGACGGCAAGGAGCTGGCCACGGTCAAGCTCGCGAAGATCAAGGTGAACCAGACGGCCCCGCCACTTCCGGGCCAGCCCGCCGAGCAGACCGAGTACTACGCGGACTCGAGCGACAGCAAGGCGGTGTACTCGATCGACGAATTCGTTTTCGAGCAACTCAATCGGCCGGCTCAGCTCTACATGGCGAGGGCACTGGTCAAGCCGGCCGCGTCGCCCTCGCCGTCGAAGTAGCGCAGTCAGCTTTCCGCGATTACGTGGGCGATTGCCTGCGCTGCGGTGTGCGTGAGGCTCAAGTGGAAGCGCGTGATTTGTTTCTTTTGCGCGAAGGCCGCGGCCTTGCCGGAGAGCGCGATGGTCGGGGCCTGGCCGCGCTCGCGCACTACTTCTATCTCGCTCCATCCGACGTTGCGGTTCCATCCCGTGCCCAGCGCTTTCATCGTCGCCTCCTTGGCGGCGAAGCGCGCGGCGTAGCTCTGGTAGCGCGGGAGGCCGCGCGACTCGCAGTACTTGATCTCGCCGGCCGTGAAGACGCGGGCGCGAAAGCGCTCGCCGGTGGCAGGCCGCGTGAGTGCGCGCTCGATGCGATCGACTTCGATAACGTCGATTCCGGTGCCTGCGATTTGGCTCATCGCGAATGAGTATTAGCCGGGCTGCGGGCGGATTCAATTGCGCGCGACCGGCGTCGATTCTATTGTTCACTCATCATTCGGAGGTTGCGATGGCGAAGCTTTCGATCACAGTGAACAAGGTCCGTTGCATCGGCAGCGGCGACTGCGTGGAAACGGCGCCGGCCGTGTTTCAACTCGACGACGAGGGCAAGTCGGAAGTCGTCAACGCGTCGGGCGCCGGCGACCCGGTAATCGTCTCGGCGGCGCGGTCGTGTCCGGTCAAGGCAATCACGGTGGTGGACGAAGCGGGCGTGCAACTCTTCCCGCCGCCGAAGAAGTAGTTCGCAAATCAAGCGCATGGCGATACGCAAGCATCGCGCGGGCGAACTCGTCGTCGAGCAGACGCGCGACCTCGCACTGGTGCGCGCGATGCTCGAGCGCGGCGGCATGACGAGCGAGGGAATCGAGTGGCCGGCCGCGTGTTACATCGTCGCGTACTTCGGCGACGACGTGGTCGGCATGATTGGCGTCGAGCCGAAGATCGACGCGGCGCTGATACGCTCGCTGTGCGTGAACGAATCGATGCGCCGGCGCGGAATCGGCGGCGCGCTGCTCGCGGCGGCGCGCAAGGCGGCGCACACGCGCGGCGCGCGGCATCTTTATTTATTCGGCGCCGACGCGGGTGGTTTCTTCGAGCGTCACGGATTCACAGCGGTCGCGGTTGCCGATGTAATCGCCGCTATCCCGGGCGTGCCGGAGGTCGAGCGCATCCGCGCACAGCCCGAGGAACTCGCGCGCCAGGTTGGCTATCATCTGGACATTTCGGGTGACGGCGTCATTGAGCGATAGCTCTCAGGCCGTAGGAACGTAGCGGCCGAGATACTTTCCGTGCTCGGTGGTTACGACCAGGTACGGATTCGCCTTCAACAGTTTGGTGGCGAGGCGCGGCGTCATGTCGGGACGGATTGTTTGCGGGTTGGGATTCATCGCGTCGAGAGCGCGGGGCGCCGACTCGGATTGCTCGATCGCACCCAGCAGGGCTCCCTCGGAGTTCAGCACCACGGCGCGCGGCATTGGCGAACCGGGCGAGGCGGGCGCGACATGGTCTTCGGGGCCGAGGCGGGCGAGGTCGTCGCGCGTGAACTCCGAAACGGATACGCGGTCGGTGTAGTGAATCCAGAATGAACGGATGCCGGGCGCCAGATTATTTACGAAATATCGAAACGCGCGCACGCCGCTCTGAGAGCGGGGCCGGCGGATCCATCGGCAATCCGCGGACCATCCAATCAACCTTGCCGCGGAAGTACTGGCGGACGTCGGTGAATCGCAATACCTCGAGCTGCGCCACAGCTCGCGCGCTGAGGTCTCACAAGCTATCGCGGCAGTAGACGACGACCGGGCGGCTGCGATCAAGCTTGGCGGGCGCATCGCGGAGGATGTCGCCGACCGGAATGTGAATCGCGCTGCGGATGTGAGCAGTGTTGTATTCATGCGACGGAAGCACGTCGACGATTTGCGCCGTGCCCGACGCGAGCATCGCGGCAAGCTCGCGATGTTGAATCTCGCGCACGCTACGCGCGCATCGCGGCAAGCGCGGTGAGGGCGGTCTCGACGATCGTCTCGCCGCTGCCGGCCGCTATTCGCGCCGTATCGACTTCGTAGCCACCCTCGGCGTACGCGGCACGAGTGGGAATGTATCCGATCAGATCGTTGCAGTAGCCGGCGACGAAAGTGCGCGCGAAGTGCGGATTCGCCTTCAGCACGAGGCCCAACTCGACGAAGAGTTCGCCCGGGATACCAACGACGGCCAGGTCGCCGATGGTGACGAGCGTCATCGCAGTTGCGAGTCGGCGGCGTCCCAGGTCCACGCGGCGGTCGCGGCGATTTTGCTCCTCGACGGCTTCCAGAGCGGTCAAGGCCGCGAGTGATTGCGCGTGATGGTCGCGCAGGCGCTTCAACTGGTAGCCGTCACCGCCGCGATGGTTGTCCAGGGATCCTTGAGTTTGCGCGACGCAATCGCGTGCGAGAGCGAGTTCGGCGCTTTGATCCTTCAGCGCGAGATTCAGTGAGATTCGGCGCGCGGCGATTCGGCTGTCGGCAAGCGCGGATGCGCGTTGGAGCGCGTCGAAGGCGGCGCGACCCATCGTGCGGCCGTGTTGCTCGGCGACCTCGAAGTTGCCGCGGCTGCGCGGATCGATGTTGCCGGTCGCGCCCTGGATGAAAATCGAGATTGGCTGCGGACCGGCGGCGGACGCTGCTGCGGCTTCTATTTCGTCCATCGCGAAACCCGGCCAATCGCGCGAGTAAAGCAGATTGTCTTCGCAGAGCACGACGCCATGGCATGGATAGTTCAGGATGAACGCGATTGCAGTTCCGTCTGCGCGATAGGCGCCGAGCGCCACGACTTCCGCGTCGGCCGGCCCGGCGAGATTGGCGGCGGTTTGAACCTGGCCGTGCGGCCGCTTCAGGCGGCGATGGGTTCCCAGCGTAAACGGCGCGGCCGCGGCGCGGAGTGTCGCAGGCTCGAGGTTTTCGTGCGCCTGAATAATCACCGAGGCGATTTTTGCGGGCAGCGCGCGTTCCCATTCGAGGTCGCGGCCCTCCGCCGGTTTCGCGTCGGCGCGCGGCGTCGCGAAGATGTTGAAGGCAGGCGCGGAATGGGTGTGAGTGGCGCATACGAGAATCGAATCGGCGGCAATGCCGGTCCGCGCAGCGACGCGCTCGCGGATGTCGTCGGCGATGCGAGCGCCGATCGCCAGCAAGTCGACGCCGGCGATTGCGATCTTGTTGACGCCGTCGTCGAGCACGAGTGCTTGCGCTGCGAGGTCGTCGTGCACGCCGTTGTTGGGGCCGACGCGGTTGCCGTACCCGAGCATCGCGAGGCCGCCCGGCGGATCGAGCTTTACGCGCGCTGCGCCGGCACGAATGGGGCTCATGAGAATTTAGCCTCGGCGAGTTCAGTGGCTCTGGAAGCCACTTTGGCGGCTGCGGCGACAATGTCGTCGACATCGCGATCGTCGCCGAGCAGGCATTCGTGCGGGATCGAAACGATCGCGTGCTCGAACAGGCGTTCGGCGACGGGGCAGTTAATCGCGTCGTCGGCAGAAGCGCCGGCGAGTTCGCAGGCTTTGCGATAGGCGGCGGACTCGCGAGGAAACAGCGCCGATCGATAGACGGGATCGTTGGCGACGCCGGACGGAATGCCCTCGGCGCGGAGTGCGCGGACGAAGCGATTGCGCGAGAGGCCGAGTGCGGATTGGTCGACGAGAAAAATGAACGCGTAGATGGTTTCGCGGGTGACGCGCGGATCGCGCGGGACGGGCGTCAGTCCCTTGATGGCGCCGAGTCCTTCGCGCAGGCGCGCGGCGGCGCGGCTCTTGTGCTCGATCTGATCGCCCAGCCGCGCGAGTTGCGCGAGCAGAATTCCGCATTGCCATTCGGTCATGCGATAGTTCGCGCCCATCAGCGGGCCCTCGAAGTCGTCGCCGGGACGGCGGCGCCCGCAATTGATCAGCGACTGGCATCGCTGCTCGAGGTCGGGGTCGTCGGTCGTGATCATGCCGCCTTCGCCCGCCGTCATCGGCTTCGAGGATTGAAAACTGAAACATCCGAGCGCGCCGTGAGTGCCGACGCCGCGATCGCGGAAGCGGGCGCCCGGGACGTGGGCGCAGTCCTCGACGATTGGAATGGAATGCGCGCGCGAAATTTGCGCGAGTGCGTCGAGGTCGGCGAGCGACGCGCCGTAATGCACGGGGATGATGGCCTTGGTGCGGCGCGTGATGAGGCGCTCGACCGAGTCGGGATCGATGCATGCGTTGGCGGCGCTGACGTCGGCGAATACAGGACGCGCCATGCATGCGACGGCGGCATAGGGCGTCGCGGCGAAAGTGATCGCGGGGACGATGACCTCGTCGCCGGCGCCGACGCCGAGCGCTTTGAGGGCGACTTCGAGCGCGCTGGTGCCGGACGTCGTCGGAATGGCGAAGCGCGCGCCTTGATATTCGGCGAACGCGGCGGCGAACTCGGTGGCCTTGCGATTGGGGCTCGGGTAGCCGCCCCAGCTCGACGAGGTGAGGACGTCTTCAAGTTGCGCGCGTTCGCGATCGTCGAACACAGGCCACGCCGGGAAGGGGCGGGTGCGAAGGGGCTGGCCGCCGAGGATTGCGAGAGGTGAAGGCATTGGAACTAATCTAAACCGTTACTTTAAGTCCAAAACCTGCTTCGATCCAGCGCGCCAACCCCGTAAATCCGAGGTTATCGCCGTCGGTATTATTTTTTGGCGACCTCCGTGAGAAACGTGAGCTCGGGACGGCCGGCCAGTATCGCGCCGATTTTTCCGCCGAACGCCCGCATGTGATCGGTCTTGCCGTGCGCGTCGAACGCGGCCTGATCCTGGTAGAGCTCGTAGTAGATGAACTCGGTCGGGTCCTTGCTGTTCTTGTGGAGGATGTAGGCGAGGGTGCCGGGCTCGGCAGTTCTCACCGTCGCGATCATTTCCTTCGCGGCGGCTTCGAACTCGGCTTCCTTGCCGGGCTGCACTTTGAGTTTCGCAATCAGGCTGATCGACATTGCGGGTCTCCTTGAGGAATCGGATTCAACTACCGTCGTATCCCACATGCGCGCGGTTTTTCAAGGCGAATCGATCTCTTTCATTGCGGAGCGCGGTCGATTAACACCAATTGCGAGCGATCGATCAGGGGAGAATATCACGATGTTGGGTTTTGATTTGACCGACGAACAGCTCGAGCTGAAAGCGCTGGCGCATAAGTTTGCCGAGCAGGAAATAATTCCGCGCGCGCGCGAATACGACGAGAAGGAAATTTTTCCGGTCGACGTGTGCGAGAAGGCGTTCACGGCCGGGCTGATGAATTTCGGCGTGCCGAAAGAAATGGGCGGGCCGGGACTGGGCGTGCTCGACACGAGCCTCATCGTCGAGGAGCTGAACTACGGCTGCGCGGGAATCTCGAACGCCGTGGGCGCCAACGACCTGGCGACGCTGCCGATTCTGATCGCGGGCAACGACGAGCAGAAGCGCACCTACCTCGGGCAGTTGATAAAGAAGCTGACGTTCTGCGCGTTCGCGATCACGGAGCCGGGCGCGGGCTCGGACGTCGCCGCGATGAGCACGACCTACCGGCGCGAGGGCGACGAGTTCATCCTCAACGGCACCAAGCATTTCATCTCGAACGGATCGCGCGCGGACTGGTACGTGACGTTCGCGACGTCGGACAAGCGGCTCCGGCACAAAGGCATCTCGTGCTTCGTGTTCCCGTCGAGCGTGCCGGGAATCACGCGCAACCGGATGCATGGCAAGCTCGGCCAGCGCGCGGCCGACACCGGCGAAATTTTTTACGAAGACGTGCGAATTCCCGCCAGTGCGCTGGTCGGACGCGAGGGCGAGGGCTTCAAATACGCGATGGCGACGTTCGATCACAGCCGGCCGGAGATTGGCGCGATCGCGGTGGGGATTGCGCAGCGCGCGCTCGACGAGTGCCTCAAGTACTCGAAGCAGCGCAGCGCCTTCGGGCAGCCGATCGCAAACTTCCAGGCGATCCAGTTCATGATGGCGGACATGGCGATCGAAATCGAAGCGATGCGCCTGCTCACGTACAAGGCCGCGTGGCTGGTCGACAAGGGCGAGGGCGCCAACACGATCTCGGCGTATGCGAAGGCCTTCAGCGCCGACGCGACGATGCGCATCACGACCGACGCCGTGCAGATTTTCGGCGGCTACGGCTATATGAAGGAGTACCCGGTCGAGAAGCTGATGCGCGACGCGAAGCTGCTGCAGATTTACGAAGGCACGTCGCAGATTCAGCGCGTCGTGATCGCGCGCAATCTGCTGAAGTAGCGGGCGCGTCGATCAGTTGTCTTCGTGCGGGACGGGGTGCGGAATCGGCGGATCCTGATCGGCGGGCTCGTTGCCGGTGACGGAGCCGATGTAGCCGCCCTGGTGATAGACGTCGACCTGGCCGGTGGTCGGATCGGGCAGCAGGTTCCATTCGTCGGGCGGCGGCGGATTCGGATCGTGCGGCATATAGACGATTGGCGCGGGTGCGGGGGCCGGAGGCGGCGGCGTCGTCGAGCATGACGCGATCGCTAACGAAAACAGCAGTGGGATTATTATTAGTGCGCTACTTGTGCGCATGGCGCGGCGCTCGTCGGTTGTTCTTGCTTTATTTTAGCGGGATGCCGAGTTCTTCGCGAAAGTGCCGGATCGTTTTCTCGAGGCCGGATCGAAGCGCTATGTGCGGCTGCCAGCCGAGGACTTTTTTCGCCAGATCGATATTCGGTTTGCGGCGCACGGGATCGTCGGGACGCGGCGGCTTGATGACCACCTTGGACGAGCTGCCCGCGAGCTCGATCGCGAGCTTCGCCAGTTCCGTGATGGTGAATTCGTCGGGGTTGCCGATGTTCACCGGGCCGATGTGCGTATCCTGATTCATCATGCGCACGAGCGCGTCGATGATGTCGTCGACGTAGGCGAACGATCGCGTCGAGTTGCCGTCGCCGTAAATTTCGAGATTCTCGCCGCGCAGCGCCGCCACGCAGAAGTTGGAGACCACGCGCCCGTCGTTGATCGCCATCCGCGGGCCGTAGGTATTGAAGATGCGCACGATGCGGGTGTCGACGTTGTTCTGCCGGTGATAGTCCATCATCAGGCATTCGGCGACCCGCTTGCCCTCGTCGTAGCAGGAGCGCACGCCGATCGGATTCACGTGCCCCCAGTACGATTCGGTTTGCGGATGCTGCTCGGGGTCGCCGTAAACTTCGCTGGTCGAGGTGAGCAGGATGCGCGCGCGCACGCGCTTGGCGAGCCCGAGCATGTTGATCGTGCCCATCACCGAGGTCTTGGTGGTCTTAACCGGGTTGTACTGGTAATGCACGGGCGACGCGGGACAGGCGAGGCTGAAAATGCGATCGACTTCGAGCAGGATTGGCTCGACGACGTCGTGGCGGATGAATTCGAAATTGCGGTTGTCGAGCAAGTGCATTATGTTGGCGCGCTTGCCGCTGAAAAAATTGTCGAGACAGATGACTTCGTGTCCGTCGTTGAGCAGGCGCTCGCATAGATGAGAGCCCAGAAATCCCGCGCCGCCGGTTACCAGTGCTCGCACGATTGTTCTCCCCGCTCAGCGCCTGTTTTCGCGCGCGATGGCGCGAACGGTTTCGATCACGTAGGCGACGTCCTCGTCGGTCATGGCCGCATAGATCGGCAGCGACAGGCAGCGGCTGAAGATGTCCTCGGTGACGGGGAAATCGCCGTCGCGGTAGCCGTAGGTGCGCTGGTAGTAATGCATCGTGTGCAGCGGGATGCAGTGCACGGAGCATCCGACGCCGCGCTCGCGCAGAATCTCGACGAACTGATTGCGCCCGACTTTGAGCCGCTCGGGCCGGATGCGCAGCACGTAGAGATGCCACGCGTGCTCGATGCCGGGTTCGGAGTACGCGGGCTGCAGCGCGTCGTCGCCGCGAAAGGCCTCGTTGTAGGCGCGCGCGATTTCGCCGCGGCGCCGCATGAAGTCGTCGGCGCGCTTGATCTGCGCCAGGCCGATGGCGGCGTGCACGTCGGACAGGTTGTACTTGAAACCCATGTCGTGAATTTCGTAGTACCACGAGCCGCTCTTGTCGTAGCGCTTCCACGCGTCCTTGTTCATCCCGTGCAGACTGGCGATGGCGATCTTCTCGGCGAGCGCGTCGTCGGAGGTCGTGATCATGCCGCCCTCGGCGGTGGTGAAATTCTTGGTGGCGTAGAAACTGAAGCAGGTGAGATCGCCGATGGTGCCGACCTTCGCCATCCCGCGCCCGTCCATGTGCCGCGCCGAGCCGGCAGCGTGGGCCGCGTCCTCGACGACTTTCAGATTGTAGTTGCGCGCGATGTTGAGAATGCGATCCATGTCGCAGGCGTGGCCGGCGAAGTGCACCGGCAGAATCGCGCGCACGCGCCGATTGGCGCCGCTCTCGAGCGCCTCCTCGATGCGCGCGGGGTTGATGTTGAAGGTGCCCGGATCGACGTCGACGAACACCGGCCGCGCGCCCAGGTAGCCGAGTATCTCGGCGGTGGCGGTGAAGGTGAACGGCGTGGTGATAACCTCGTCGCCCGGACCGATGCCGAGCGCCCACAGCGACAGATGCAGCGCGCCGGTGCAATGCGAAAGCGCGAGCGCATGTTTGGCGCCCACGTACTCGGCGAATTCGTGCTCGAAGCGTTTGGCCTTGGGGCCCGTGGTGATCCATCCGGAGCGCAGTGCCTCGAGCACCTCGCGCTCCTCGTCGGGTCCGATGGACGGACGATGAAATGCTATTTGTCGCATCGTGTTGAAATCAGTGAAAAAGCGCAGTCCCGCCGGTCGAGTTGGTTTTCGAGTATAAGGGATAGGTCAAAAGGGGAGCAAGGCGGAAGTCGATGAGGCGCGCAGGAGCGGCCGCGGCAGCGGCGGTGATTGGATGGTACGTCTTCGCGCTTTGGATTTTGCATCCGCTGACCGACGCGCCTGTTGTCGACAGCTGGCTGTACGGATCCGCCGTGCGACGGTTTCTGCGCACGGGCGAGATAAGATTCGCCGGCTACTCGCAGGCGATGCCGGTCGCGCAAGTCTTTTACGGCGTGGCGTGGTCGCACGCATTCGGCGGCAACTCGGCGTCGCTGGAAATCTCGACGGTGGTGCTCGCGATTCTGTGCGGCGTCATGTTCCATGCGCTCGCGATCAAGTGCGGCGCGCCGCGATGGCAGGCGCTCGCGGCGACGGGACTGCTCATCTGCAATCCCTGTTTCACATTCCTCAGCTTCTCGTTCATGACCGAAATTCCGTTTCTGACCGCGATGGTCGCTGCACATCTGGCATTCGCCAAGGCTGAAGGACCGCGCGAGCAGTTGTGGCTGTGGCTGGCCGCGATATCAGCGGTGATCGGATTCATGATTCGGCCGTTCGCCGCGATGGCGATCGCGGGCTGCGTCGGCGCGATGCTCCTCTACGACCCGCGGCTGCGAGGAACCAATCGCTGGGACCGCGCCGTGTGGCTCGAGATGATGGTGCCGTTCGCCGCAGCGCTGGCGGTATGCGCCGCGCTATGGATCTGGCTGACGGTGCTGCGTCCGACGCCGTGGGAAGTGCAGCTCAACGAAAATCACTTCCGCTACCTCTTCAGCGTGCCGCTCGCGAACTACCTGCGCGCCGGCGTGCTCGGGCCGGCGCTCTACCTCGGCACCGTCTTGTCGCCGCTCGCGATATTGCAATTGACGACGCCGCGATGGCGTCGCGTCGCGATGGGCGCCGCCGGAATTTTCGTATCGGCGCTCATACTCATGTGGCTGGATAACCGCATGCCGGTGACGCCCGAGTACAGCTGCTTCGGCGGATGGCACAACGTGCTCATCCTGCGCGGCGATCCGAATCGCTTTTCGTGGGACGGCTACGGCGCCTGGCAATATGTGTTCCTGATTCTGGCGAGCGCCGGCGCCGCGGGACTGCTCGCCGCGTTCGCGCAGATTTTCAAAACGCTCGACCGCGCGTCTGCCGCGATCGTGATAGCGGCCCTGGTTTATTGGGCGGCGACGATACCGCTCTGGTTTTACAACGATCGCTACTACCTCGTGCTGGTCCCGGCCGGCGCGATCGTGCTCGCGCTCGCGCCGCTGCCGCGAACGCGGATGGTGCAGGCTGCGGCATTTGCGATGACGCTCGCGATGGGCCTGCTCGCGCTCGGCGGCACTTACGCGTATCAGCGCGGGATGGGCGTTATCCTCGCGACGCGCAACGAACTCGAGCACGAGGGAGTTCCGCGCTCAGCGATCGACACCGGCTACGCGCTCAACGGCGAGGATCTCTACCGCTATCCCAAGCATGGAATCGAAACGAAGGAGCTCGAAGCCGGCATCCCGATGATCACGTCGGAAAAAATCAGCGACTACACGATCGCGAGCCAGCCGATTCCGGGCATGGAGGTCGTCCGCCGCCTGAAATGGCCCGGCCCGTTCGGCCTCGGCCATCGATACTTCTACCTGGTGAGAAAGCAACCCGCGGATAACGTCCGCCAATCCACCGGCTGCGCCGCCGGCAGGACCGCCAAAGAACTAGCTGGCGCTGCCGGGGGCCGGGCCGGGCATGATGTAGGTCGGAACGCCGGTCTTCTGCTCGACGGCTTTTTCCAGCTTCTGCATGTCGATCTGATCGGTCAGTCCCTTGCGATCCGCTTCCTTCTGCGCGTAGGCCCACAGTCCCGCGTACATGCCGTACATATCTTCGTGGACTTCGACGTAGAGCGCGTCGCCGCGCCATCCGAACTTCACCGGCTGATAGACGAACATCCCGGGCGTGCCGATTTTAACCTTGTTGAAGAAGCGCTCGATGTCTTCCGGGTACAGCCGGATGCATCCGTGGCTCACTTCCATGCCGACGCCCCACGGCACGTTGGTGCCATGAAAAGCGTACTCGGGCAGCGTCAGCTCGATGCGATATTTTCCCAGCGGATTGTCGGGATCGTCGCCGGAGACCACATGCTCGGCCTCGCCGTCACGCTCGAGATGCTCTTCGTAGATGTCCTGCGGCACCACCCAGGTCGGATTGCGGGTCTTGCCGCGCACCGTGAAACTTCCCACCGGCGTCTTCCAATCGAAACGGCCGAGACCGACCGGAAACGAGTAAACCACCGACGGCGTTACTCCGACTGAGTGCTTCTTGCCGGGTACAAACTTGGCGGGCGTTACTTTTCCCTTGGGGTGAATCGGGCCGGTCGGCGACGGATAGTAGTAGTAGATGCGCATCTCGGGGATGTTCATCACGATGCCGACCCGCGGCGTATCGGGCAGGATGTGCTCGTCGGGCAGTATGATGGTCCTGCCTGCCGGCGGCGCCCACCAGTCGAGGCCGCCGTTGGCGTTGGAGATTTCCTTGGCCGTCACGCCGAACCATCGCCCGACATCCAGCAGCGTGTCGCCCTTTTGGATCTGGTACGTGATCAGATTGCCGACGATATCGTCCTTGCCGCGCGGCAGCGGGAACGCATAGAGCGGCCGCTTCTCGAATTGGTCTTCGGTCCACGCGCCATACGCGGTTGGAATCGCGACCAGCGCGATGAGAAAGAGGGCAGGGAAGAATCGAATCGCAGTATTGATGAAGCGTTTCATGAACTTCCAGATTCTTACCGACAGGTTCGCGCAAATTATCGACCCAAGTGCGGCGTCGGTGAAATTCTACCGGCGCGATTAGTCTGCAATCAACCTCAGGTTTGCGAACTTGAGTACGAGCAGCTTGATTCCGCCGCGTTCGAAATTCACCCACGCCTTGGCGCTGTCGCCGCGCCCCTCGCGCCGCCGCACGATCCCGCGGCCAAAGGTCGGATGAATAACGCGCGCGCCGATTCCGAGGCCGTCCGCGCCGGCACCCGGCTCGTCGTCGGGTAACTGGCTGTCGGCGTGATCGACGTAGGTCTCGCGCGGCGACAGCGGGCGTATCTGCGTCGTTTCGCGCGCGGGCGCGATGCGGCGAATGAGGGCTGGATCGACTTCGCGCAGGAATCGCGATTGACGCGACTCCTGCCGCACGCCATAAATCTCGCGCGAGAGCGTGTTGGTCAGGTAGAGCAACTGGCGCGCGCGCGTCATGCCGACGTAGCACAGCCGGCGCTCCTCCTCGACTTCCTCATCGATATCGGTCGAGCGGCTATGCGGGAACAGCCCCTCCTCCATCCCGGCGATAAACACGATTGGGTACTCGAGGCCCTTCGAAGTATGCAGTGTCATCAGCGCCGCGCGTCCGCCGCGGGAATCGATCTGCTCGCTGTCACTGACGAGAGCGACGCGCTCCAGAAACTCGGGCAGTCCGCCGCCTGACTTCTCGGCGTCGAAGGCGCTGGCCGCCGACAGCATCTCGGCGAGATTCTGCTTGCGCATCGACGCGTCATCAAGCGTGTCGAGGTACGGCTCGAAGCCGCTGTGCGCCACGACTTCCTCGACGATTCCGCGGACGCTCATCTCGGCGGCGCGCGAACGCAAATCGTGCATCCACGAATAGAGCATCCCGGCCTGCTTGGCGATTCTCAGCGCGACTTTCGAGTAAGTTTCGAGCCGGCCCATCGCCTCGAACGCCGGGATATTCTGGCGCGCGGCCAGCTCGGTAATCGCCTCGAACGACTTCGCGCCAATCCCGCGCGGCGGCGTGCCGACCATCCGCTCCAGGCTGACGGCGTCTGCAGGATTCGCGATCACGCGCAGGTAGGCGAGCAGGTCCTTGACGTCGCGCTGTTCATAAAAGCGCACGCCGCCGACGACGTAGTACGGAATCCGCCGCCGCACGAGCGCCTCTTCAATCGCCCGCGACTGCGCGTTGACGCGGTAGAAGACCACGACATCGGCCGGCCTGAAGCCGCCCGATCCCGTCAACCGCGCGATCTCGAGCGCGATATAGTCAGCCTCGTCGCGCTCGGTACCGCCGGTGTAGTAAGTGACCGGCTCGCCGGCGGCATTCTCGGTCCACAGATTTTTGACCTTGCGCTCGGTGTTGTTGCGGATGACGGCGCCGGCCGCTGCCAGTATCGTCTTGGTCGAGCGATAATTCTGCTCGAGCTTGAAAATCTGCGCGTTCGGGTAGTCGCGCTCGAAGTCGAGAATGTTGCGGATGTCAGCGCCGCGCCATCGATAGATCGATTGATCCTCGTCGCCGACCACGCACAAATTTCCCGATCGCGCCGCCAGCGCCTTGACGATCAGGTACTGCACGCGATTGGTATCCTGGTACTCGTCGACCAGCAACTGCGCCGCGCGCCGCTGCCATCGCTCGAGGACTTCGGGGAAGCGCTCGAACAGAATCCAGGTCTGCAATTGCAAATCGCTGAAGTCCATCGCGTTCATCGCGCGCATCCGCTCCTGGTAGAGCCGGTAAATCTGCGCGATCGAGGTCTCGCGCCCCGGCTGCGCGCTGGCGAGCATCTCCTCGGGCGAGATTGCCTCGTTCTTGGCCTGCTCGATTCGCGCCCGCGCCAGTTCGAGCGGCGGCGAGTCCGCCAACGCCGCATCGTCGAGCACGCGCCGAATCGTCGTGAGCGAATCGCCTTCGTCGAGAATCGAAAAATTGCGGTCGTAGCCGAGCGCATGCCCTTCCTGCCGCAGAATCCGCGCGCACGCCGAATGAAACGTGCTGACCCACGGCAATCGCGCGCCATCGCCGACCAGCGTCGCGACCCGCTCGCGCATCTCGCTGGCGGCCTTGTTGGTGAATGTTACCGCCAGCATCTCGTTCGGCGCCGCCTTGCGCTCCTCGAGGATGTGGGCGATACGGTAGGTCAGCACGCGGGTCTTGCCCGAGCCCGCGCCGGCCAGGATGAGTATCGGGCCGTCGGGCGCGAGCACCGCGGCGCGCTGTTCAGGATTCAAATCGTCGAGCTTCACGGTGACCGTCGCAGCATCAAAACTTCGGGGCGGAATGGATCAAGATAGCGGCTTCGGCGCGCGCGGCAAAGCGAGCGGATAAATTTTGTGGCGACTTACGAACCACACGACAAATTTTATCGCAAGGCGCGCGAGCGCGGACTGCCGTCGCGCGCGGCGTTCAAGATTGAGGAAATAATCGCGCGCAATCGGCTGGTCGTTGCCGGCAGCGGCGCGCGAATCGTCGATTTGGGATGTGCGCCCGGCGGATGGCTGGCGATCCTCGTGGCGGCGGCGGGCGCGAACGGCCGCGTCGTCGGCGTCGACCTGGCGCAGGTGAAGAATCCACCGGCGGGCGCAATCGCGATCGTCGGTGATATTCTCGACGCTGCCGTCACGGCGCGCGTGCAGCACGAGCTTGGCGGACGCGCCGACCTGGTGACGAGCGACCTTGCGCCGAAGCTGACCGGGATAGCCGCGCGCGACGAGGCTCGCTCGCGCGAGCTGATCGATTCGGCGCTGAGCTTCGCCGTCACGATACTCAAGCCGGGCGCCGCGATGGTGGCGAAGCTGTTCATGGGCGCGGAATTCAAGGACATCGTCGATTCATTCAAGCGGCATTTTGGCAAAGGTCGAAGTGACGCGCACCAAGGCGAGCCGTCCGGGATCGTCGGAGCTGTATATCATCGCGCGCGAGTTCCGCGGCTGACGCGCGCTTGGCAACAAGCGGACGACGCGCGTAAGGTTTGAACATGAAGGCTGTAGGCGGGCGCCATGTTTGCCTGCTGCTGCTGGCGGCCGTGGTCGCGGCTTGCTCATGCAGCCGCTCGCCGTCCGACTCGTCCGCCTCCGCGAAACTTTCTCCCAACGACGTCCAGGTCCAGGTCGCGCGCGTCGGCTTCGACGACCAGACCGGCGCGAACTACGTGCTGCTGATCGACCAGAAGCAATCGCGCGTCCTGCCAATCATGATCGGCGAGAGCGAGGCGACCGCAATCCTGCTGGCGCTTCACGGGGTCAAACCCGAGCGGCCGCTAACCCATGATTTGGTCCGCTCGATCATCGGGCAGACCGGCAACAGCGTCGATCGAATCGTGATCGGCGACATGCGCGACGAAGTCTACTACGCGACGATTTACATGGACGGCGGCCGCTACACGATCGACAGCCGCCCGAGCGACGCGATCGCGTTGGCGATGGGCATGAACGTCCCGATTTACGTGAACGACAAACTGTTCGAGTCGGCGCCGACGATCGGGCTCGGCGGCGGGAAGATTCCCGATACGGCGCACGCGCTCGGACTGACGGTTGAGCAGATGACTCCCGACCTGGCGAGCGCATTCGGCGCGCCCGACGCGCACGGCGTGCTGGTGTCGGAGGCGGATTCGTCGGCGCAAAAGGCGGGAGTCGCGCGCGGCGACATCGTGACCAAGGTGGGAGATCGCCAGATCACGGCGCTCGAAGATTTCAACCGGCAGATTGCGCAGGTCAAGGCTGGCGGCGTGACGTTGACGCTCAATCGCGACGGCTCGAGCCGCACCGTCACGCTTGGCCGCTGAATCCGGCGCGCGCTAGGCGGGACTCGCGACTCGCATCAGCTTGATTGCGTGCTCGGGGCAGACTTTCACGCACAGACCGCAAGCGTGGCATTGGTCGGCGTGCACTGCGAACGCCTGCCGATTGCCGTGAACCCACGCCTTCACGCGAGCCACCAGCGGCAGCGCGCGCTTGTCATCGTCGCTGAGTTTGCGCATCTCGAAAACGTCGTAGGGACACGCCTCGACGCAATCTTCCTTGGCCTCGCATCGCGTGCGGTCGACCACCGGCGCGAACACGCCCGCATCCTGCTTGCATTCGGGTTTCGGTGAATCGATTGCCACGCGATCCCCTTATTCGATTCGCACGAGCACGCTTTCGATAAAGCGCGGATCGATTTCCCGCTCGCCGCCGAGATTGGCGAACTCTTCTTCGAGCAGGTTCAGGCACGAATTCAGGAAGGCCGCGGTGCGCTTGCGGGTCGTCTCGTCCATCCGATCGGCGAGCGCTTGATTTATCCGGGCGCGGAATTCGTCGCTGAGCGTCCCCGGCTGCCCGGTCATAATCGCAGCGCGCATGGCAGTCAGCTTGCTGCCTTCGATCGGATCGATCGTCAGGCGATTGTCGAGCGCCAAACGCGCGAACCCCGTCAACACCAACTGGCTGAGGCGCACATCGCGCGCCGCCATTTGTGCACGGAAGTTCGGCGACGAGATATCGATGGCGAACAGCGCGCGGAACAACTCGGCGGCGGAATCGATCTGATCGAGAATCGCGTAGCTGAGATGCAGATCGCGCATGCTGCTGAAGTCGCGCATCTCGACCGCGCCGCTGCCGTCGAGGCCGCTGTAGAATCGCGGCTGGCGCGCCATGAAGCCGGCCAGTGCCTCGCGATAGGGAGAGTCGAGGTACGAAATCTCGCGCACCTTGACGCTCGAGAGCCCGAGCTTCCTGAGCGTCAGCTCGGTGCTCGTGCGCAGATCGATCGTCAAGCTGACGCCGAGGCGAAAGAGCAATTTCAGCGGCGTGTCGCGCAGATGCTCGATCGCACTTTGCAGGTCGCCGCCCGCCAGATGCTCGAGCGCCAGGTTCAGATAGTGATGGGTCATCTCGACTGCGACGCGCACCGCCTCGAGGTCGCCGAAATCGACCGCGCGCGCGACCAGCACCTGGTTGCTGACCATCGCCATCTCGCTGCGGAGCTGGCGTTTGCCTTGCGACGCGAAGCCCGCGGTCAGCGCAGTGTTGAACAGCGAGACGTCGCCGTCGGCGATTGCCGGCGCCATCTCGGGCGCGATCACTTCGGTATCGTCGGGCAGGTCGGCGCGGCTCGGCGGCTCGTACTCGGCGCGAATCTTCAAAAACTGCTCGGGCTTGAGGTAGGCGAAGACGCTTTGCGCGTCGAAGAAGTCGGGAAAGCCGCGGTCGTTCAGGCGCGCCCGCCGGAACTGGTAGGCCTCCTCCTCGAGCTCGGCCTCGACGCCCCAATAGATTTCCTCCATCAGGCCACCGAAGTAGTTGTAGTCGCGCTCGAACGCCTCCTCGATGAAATCCGAAATGTGCTGCGAGATTGCGTCGTGGCGGATGAACTCGATCAGATAGTTTTCGTCATACTGCGCGAAGCGGTTCGCGGTCGCGTCGGGCGACGACGCGGCATCCTCGATGCGATGTACCTTGATATAGCCGCGCAGCAGAATCGACATCATCTCCATGTCGAGACCCATCAGCGCGTCGGCGAGTTTACGCCGTCCGCCGTCAGCCATCGCCTCGATCCACTCGCGCATGCGATGAACATTGGGCCGATCGCGATTCCAGCAGTCGAGATCGAACAGCGACTTGACCTGCTCGGGCATGGCGAGGCTCAGCAGGTCGCCGGCGTCGGCGCTGCCGATTTCCTTGAGCGTGTAGAAAAGCGTCTCGGGCGAAAACGATTGCACCAGGCGCTCGGCCTCGGGCGCAGAGAGAATCAGGTCGCGCTTCTGGCGCGCAGGCAGGCCGTACAGGAACTCCAGCTTCTCCTGGAAGGGAAGGTTGAGAAATTCCGATTCGCCTCTTACCGCCATAAGCCTCGCCGCACTGGTTGCATGACAGATGCAAAGTATCGCGCGTTTCCGCGACGGATCAACTAAGCGCGGATCTTTCGCTCAGCCGCGCCGTTAGATAAGATCTTTACGACGCAACAGAGCCCATTTCTTGGCCTCTCCCAATTCGAAACACCCAGTCGCACTCACTATCGCGGGCAGCGACCCCGGCGGCGGCGCTGGCCTGCAGGCCGATCTGAAAACCTTCGCCGCGCTTGGCGTGTACGGCTATTCCGTCATCACCGAGGTAATCGCGCAGAACAGCTTCCGGGTGGCGGACGTCGAAGACGTTTCGCCGGAGATGGTGGACGCGCAGCTCGACACTCTCGCACTGGAATGCAACCCGCGCGCGGTCAAGACCGGAGCACTGGCCAACGCTGCCATCGTCAAGGCGGTGGCGCGCGCGATCGAGCGGCTCAAACTGCCGGCGCCGGTGGTCGATCCGGTGATCGTGTCGAGCAGCGGCGCGCTGCTGATGGGCCCGAAAGGGGAGCGCGCGATTCGCAAGCGGCTGATTCCGATCGCGCGCATCGTCACGCCGAATATTGCCGAGGCTGAAGTGCTGTCGCGCATTCGAATCGATTCCGACGCGGCGATTCGCGAGGCTGCGATCAAAATAATCAAGCTCGGTGCGCGCGCGGTCGTCATCAAGGGCGGCCATCGCAAGGACAATCGCTACGCGACGGATCTGTTTCACGACGGCCGCCGCTTCATCGAGCTCAAGGGCCCGCGCATCGCGGGCGGCGGCGCGCATGGCACCGGCTGCGCCTTCTCGGCGGCGATTGCTGCGCACCTCGCGCGCGGCGCGAGCCTCGAGGACGCGGTCCGCGGCGCGAAACGCTACGTGACTGCCGCACTCCGGCAGAGTTTCAAATTGGGGAAGGGGCGGGCGCTGCTCGATCACTTCGCGCGCGGCTGATCGATCTCCGCGATCGCCGGCACGGCAAATTCTTTCAGCGCAGCGCCGAGGTTGTGACTTGGCTTCTCCGCGTCGCCCATCTTGAGCAGAGCGAATCGCTCGTCGCCGTCGAGTCGCGACCAGGCCGCATCGCTGAGATCGAAGCCCGCCGCGCGCGCATGCGACACGACCCGGTCTGGCGGCGCCGCGGGCGGTTCCGCCGACGCTCTTTGCGCGTCGGTCAGGCTCTTCGGCTCGACGCCGAAACGTCGCGTCATCGCCTCGCGGATGAACACGCCAAGCGCGTCGCACTCTTCGGAGGAATCGACCGGGAGATGGCAGATTGCGAGGCGCTCGCCGCGGTCGAGCGACTTCCATTGCTCGAGCCCGATTTTCAGGCCGACGCGATCGAGCTTGCGCCGCACCGCCATCGGAACGCATTGCAGGCTCTCATGCATCTCGTCTTCAAATTTGAATTTGCGGATCATTTGAACCTCCGACGCGCGGCGCAATTGTCAGGTTGCAATATGCAACCGCGGGGATCAAGATCACGAGCATCAAATCGTGGTATAGCGATTGATAGTGGCCGCGATGAATTCCAGAAATGGCGACGGCGCCTACGATGCGCGAGTGGTTGACGAAATTGCCGCCGGCCTGGCCGACCAACCCGGCGCGCTCATGCTGGTGCTGCATGCGGTGAATGAGCGTCTCGGTTACATCCCGCCGGATGCCATCCCGGCGATCGCGCGCGCACTGAATCTCTCTCGCGCCGAGGTCCATGGCGTCGTCAGCTTCTACCACGATTTTCGCACCGAGCGGCCCGGCCGAAAAATCATTCGCGTATGCCGCGCCGAGTCGTGCCAGGCGATGGGCGCGGTCGCGCTCGCCAAACATATTCAAGCACGCCTTGGAATCGATTTCGGACAGACCTCCGCCAACGGCGATTTCACGCTCGAGCCGGTCTACTGTCTCGGCAATTGCGCGTGCTCGCCGGCGATACTGGTCGGCGACGATCTTTACGGCCGCGTCAATCCGCAATCGCTTCGATGAAATTTTCTCAGAGATTACTTCGCCGGGGCCAACGCGATGACCGCCGTCGTATACGTTCCGCGCGATTCGAGCGCCGTGTCGCTCGGCGCCGACGCGGTGGCCGAGGCGATTCGCAATGAAGCGGCGTCGCGCAAGCGCGACATCAAGATCGTGCGCAATGGCTCGCGCGGAATGTTTTCGCTCGAGCCAATGGTTGAAGTCGCGACCAGCGGCGGCCGAATCGCATATGGTCCGGTCGCGGCGCGCGAGGTCGCGACGCTGTTCGATTCGAATTTTCTCGCCGGTGGTCCGCATCGGCTGCGTCTCGGCGTCGCCGACGAGATACCGTGGCTGAAGTCGCAGACTCGCCTGACGTTTGCGCGCGCAGGGGTGACTGACCCGGTGTCGCTCGACGACTTCATCGCGCATGGTGGATACCGCGGCCTCGGACGGGCAGTGGAGATCGGCGCTGACGCAGTTATCGCGGAGGTCACGCAATCGGGTCTTCGCGGGCGTGGCGGCGCGGGATTTCCGACCGGCATCAAGTGGAAGACCGCGGCTGACGCGCCGGCGACGCCGAAGTACGTCGTTTGCAACGCCGACGAAGGCGACTCCGGCACCTTCTCCGACCGCATGATCATGGAGGGCGATCCCTTCGTGCTGATCGAGGGGATGACGATCGCGGCGCTCGCCGTCGGCGCGACGCAGGGGTACATCTACCTGCGATCCGAGTATCCGCATGCGCGTCGCGCGCTCAGCGAAGCGATCGCGACGGCATATTCGAATGGCTACCTGGGCGCGAACGTTCTCGGCACCGGCAAACGGTTCGAGCTGGAGCTTCGGCATCGGCGCCGGCGCGTACATCTGCGGCGAGGAAACGGCGATGCTCGAAAGCATCGAGGGCCGGCGCGGGATGGTTCGCTTCAAGCCGCCGATTCCCGCGCTGGAAGGCCTCTTCGGCAAACCGACGCTCATCAACAACGTGGTCTCCTTCGCGACGGTCCCAATCATCGTCGAGCGCGGCGCGGAATTTTTCCGCGATTACGGCGCCGGCAACTCGCGCGGCACGATACCGTTTCAGCTCGCCGGCAACTCGAAGCGTCCGGGACTGATCGAAACCTCGATGGGCGTGACGCTGCGAAAAATCGTCGAAGACTACGGCGACGGCACCGCCAGCGGCAGGCCGATTCGCGCGATCCAGGTCGGAGGACCGCTGGGCGCTTATTTTACCGACGCGATGCTCGACACTCCCCTCGACTTTGAGTCGATTGCGGCGCGCGGCGGAATCCTGGGCCACGGCGGAATCGTCGTGTTTGACGACACCGTCGACATGGCGCGGATGGCGCGCTACGCGATGGAGTTTTGCGCGATCGAATCGTGCGGCAAATGCACGCCGTGCCGAATCGGGTCGATTCGCGGGACCGAAGTGATCGACGACATTGTCAATCGACGCCGTCCGCGCGAGAATCTCGAAGTGCTCCGCGATCTGTGCGACACGATGAAGTTCGGTTCGCTATGCGCGCTCGGCGGCCTCACGCCGCTGCCGGTGTTGAGCGCGCTGAAATATTTTCCGCAGGATTTCGGTTTGACGCCGCGCGATGTTGCTTTCATCGGCGACGATTTGACGATCTCGACCTCAGGAGCTGCGAACACTCATGCGATCGCGGGCCGATAACGATTTCGCGACACCGCTTCGACGCGATACTCGAAGCGTCGCGTTGGAAATAGACGGACGCGCCGTCGCCGTACCCGAAGGGACCTCGGTAATTCGCGCGGCGGCTGAGGCCGGGATCCATATCCCGAAACTTTGCGCGACCGATTCGCTGGAGCCGTTCGGCTCATGCCGTTTGTGCCTGGTCGAAATCGACGGCCAGCGCGGCTACCCCGCCTCATGCACGACGCCCGTGCGCGCCGGGATGAAAGTGCGCACCGAGAGCCCGGCGCTCGCGCGCCTGCGCCGCGGCGTAATGGAGTTGTACATTTCGGATCATCCGCTCGACTGCCTGACCTGTCCCGCCAACGGCAATTGCGAACTGCAGGACATGGCGGGCGCGGTCGGTCTGCGCGAGGTGCGCTATCGCAACGGCGACGGCGCGAACCATCTGCATGCGGCGAAGGACGAGTCGAATCCGTATTTCACTTTCGATCCGTCGAAATGCATCGTGTGCTCGCGATGCGTCCGCGCGTGCGAGGAAGTGCAGGGCACGTTCGCACTGACGATCGACGGGCGCGGATTTTCGTCGGTGATCTCGCCGGGACAGAACGGTCCGTTCGCGGCGTCCGAATGCGTTTCGTGCGGCGCCTGCGTGCAGGCATGTCCGACCGCGACGTTGATGGAAAAATCGGTGGTCGAACTCGGACAGCCGGATCACAGCGTCGTCACGACCTGCGGCTACTGCGGCGTCGGGTGCTCGTTCCGCGCCGAGATGAAAGGCGACCTCGTCGCGCGCATGGTGCCGAATCCCAACGGCCAGGCCAATCACGGTCACTCGTGCGTCAAGGGCCGCTTCGCGTGGGGCTACACGACGCATCCCGATCGCGTCACGCGTCCGCTGATTCGCAAATCGATCGACGAGCCGTGGCGCGAGGTGTCCTGGCGCGAAGCGATCGAATACGCCGCGTCGGAGTTCAGGCGCATCCAGGATGAGCACGGCCGCGGCGCCGTCGGCGCGATCACGTCCTCGCGATGCACCAACGAGGAAACTTTTCTCGTGCAAAAACTGGTGCGCGCAGCGTTCGGCAACAACAACGTCGATACCTGCGCGCGCGTTTGTCACTCGCCGACCGGTTACGGACTCAAGACGGCGTTCGGCACTTCGGCGACGACGCAGGATTTCGAATCGGTGATGCAGGCTGACGTGATCATGGTGATCGGCGCGAACGTCACCGAGGGACATCCGGTCTTCGCGGCGCAGATGAAGCGTCGAATCCGCCAGGGCGCAAAGCTGATCGTCGTCGATCCTCGCGTAACGGAAATCGTGCGCCTGCCGCACGTGCAGGCCGCGTATCACCTGCAAATCCGCCCCGGCACCAACGTCGCGCTCATCAACGCAATCGCGCATGTGGTGGTGACCGAAGGACTCACCGACGAAGCGTTTGCGGCGGCGCGATGCGACCCGCATGAATTCGAGGCGTGGAAGAAGTTCGTCGCACAGCCGCATAATTCGCCGGAGTCGGTCGAGAAAATCACCGGCGTGCCGGCCGGCAAGATTCGAGCGGCGGCGCGTTTGTATGCGACCGCGCCCAACGGCGCGATTTACTACGGCCTTGGGGTCACCGAGCACAGCCAGGGCAGCACGATGGTGCTGGGTATCGCGAATCTCGCGATGGCGACCGGCAATATCGGGCGGCCGGGAGTCGGCGTGAATCCTCTGCGCGGACAGAACAACGTGCAGGGCTCGTGCGACATGGGTTCGTTCCCGCACGAGTTCAGCGGCTATCGGCACATCTCCGATGATGTCGTGCGCGCGACTTTCGACGCGGCGTGGGGCGTGCACGTCGATCCCGAACCGGGCCTGCGCATTCCCAACATGTTCGACGCGGCGCTGGACGGCAGCTTCAAGGGTCTCTATGTGCAGGGCGAAGACGTGGCGCAGTCCGAGCCCAACGGCCATCACGTCGCCGCGGCGCTGAGCGCGATGGAATGCGTCGTGGTGCAGGATTTATTTTTCAACGAGACGGCGAAATATGCGCACGTGTTTCTGCCGGGTTCGTCGTTCCTCGAGAAGAATGGCACTTTCACCAACAGCGAGCGGCGAATCTCGATGGTGCGGAAGGTCGCGGCGCCGCTCGCCGGCAAGGAAGACTGGGAAATCACCTGCGAGCTTGCGACCGCGCTCGGCTATCCGATGAAGTATGCGCATCCGTCGGAAATCATGGACGAGATCGCGCGGCTGACGCCCACTTTTTCCGGCGTCAGCTACGAAAAGATCGAGCGGCTCGGCTCCGTCCAATGGCCATGCAACGACGGCGCACCCGCCGGCACTCCCACCATGCATGCCGATCACTTCGTACGCGGCAAAGGCCGCTTCACGATTACCGAGTATGTCCCCACTGAGGAACGCACTAATAGTCAATTCCCACTGATACTGACTACTGGCCGAATACTCAGTCAGTACAATGTTGGTACTCAGACGCGGCGCACGCTCAATGCCGCGATGCATGCGGAGGATCGCCTCGAGATCCATCCGAGCGACGCCGAGCTGCGCGGCATCCGCGACGGTGATTGGCTCCAGGTGCGGGCGCGCCGCGGCGAGACGCGTCTGCGAGCGCTGGTGACCGAGCGCGTGCAGCCGGGCGTCGTGTATACTACGTTTCATCATCCCGAATCGCGCACCAACGATCTGATGACCGAACATTCCGACTGGGCGACGAATTGTCCCGAGTTCAAGGTCACCGCCGTTCAGGTCGCGCCCGAAGCTGAATCGGTGCAAGCTCACAGCAGCAACGGGGGCAATGGGCGCCCGCACGCGGAAAACGGTCAACCGGCCGACATTCAGCACCTCATTCAGATGGCCAATGATATCGGGGCTTACTTCGCCGGCTATTCGGACCGCGGCGAGGCCGTCGAAGAGATCGCGAACCACCTGCGCAATTTCTGGGAAGCTCGCATGCGTAGCGAAATCGTCGACTACGTCGAGAACGGCGGCAACGATTTGAGCCCAGCTCGTGCGCGAAGCCGTCTCCTTCATCGCGACCGAATCTGTCCCCAGTGCCGAAGAAGTTGGCGAGGGATGACGACCGGTCCCACTCACAGCCATTTCCCCGTGGACGAGAGCGACGCTGTCAGCGATGAAGTTCGCGAGCATGACGCGCTCAAATGGCATGGCGGTAAGACTACCGACCGCGTCGAGCAGCTCGCGGTCGAAGAGCCGCTGGAGATTCGACTCGCCGGCCGCCGCTTCACGCTTACAATGCGCACGCCCGGCCATGACGAGGAGCTCGCCGCAGGATTTCTTTTTGCCGAAGGTTTTATCAACGACGCGAGCGAGCTCGGCGAGATTCGACGCGTGCGCGGACGCAAGGGCGCGCCCGAGCCCAACGCCATCGACATCATCCTGAACGTGCCGGCCGAAGGACTGCGCACCCGCCTCAAGCGCAACTTCGTGATGAGCTCGAGCTGCGGCGTATGCGGCAAGACCAGCATCGACTCGATTCGCCGCCGCGTTGCTCCGCCCTCGGATTCGGCGCGAGTCGCGCCGGCCGTTCTGCTCACGCTGTCGGAGAAGCTCCGCGCCGGCCAGCGCGTGTTTGCCGCGACTGGAGGTCTCCACGGCGCCGCGATTTTTTCGCTCGACGGCACGATGGTCGCGATACGCGAGGACGTCGGACGTCACAATGCGGTCGACAAGGTGATCGGCTTCGCGCTGACCAATGCGATGGTTCCACTCGCGCATCATCTGATGATGGTCAGCGGGCGGCTCAGCTTTGAGATTGTCCAGAAGGCCGCAGCCGCGGGCGTGCCGATTCTTGCCGCCGTGTCGGCGCCGTCGTCGCTCGCGGTCGAGCTGGCCGAAGAAATCGGCACGACGCTGGTCGGCTTCCTGCGCGACGGCAGCTTCAACATCTACACGCGCCCCGATAGAATCCTGGCGCGTGAGTGAAACCGAAAAGTACGATCTGACTATTTACGAGGGGACTGCGTGGTACTACTCGCGCTATCGGCCGGTGTATCCGCCGTCGCTCGTTACGCTTCTGCGCGAGCAGATTTGAACTCGACGGCACCGGCAGGCTGCTCGATCTCGGATGCGGCCCCGGCCCCGTCGCGCTTCCTCTAGCGCACCTCTTCGAGGAAGTCCTCGCGATGGATCCTGACGACGCGATGCGTGCCGAGGGCGACCGCATCGCACGCGAGCGCGGCATCGCGAACATCGAGTGGCGATTCGGCGGCTCGAAGGATTTGTCTTCCGCGCTTGGCCAGTTCCGCCTCGTCACGATGGGCAACTCGTTTCACTGGATGGATCGCGAGGCCACGCTCGAGGCGCTCTATCCGCTGGTGATCGAGGGTGGCGGGATCGCGGTGGTGGGCGAGGGCGCTCCGATTCCACGTCCACCTCCAACCCCTTGGCGCGCAGCGATTAACGCGGTATTGAAGCGCTATCTCCCGGGCCGGGAGCGGGCCTGGGAGCAATCCGGGTCCGCCGCCAGAGCAACGCCACGAAGCGTACATCGAACGCTCGCGCTTCAAAGATCTCGTCGCCTACACGGAGTCCTTCGACGTCGAATGGACCGTCGACTCGATGATTGGGAATCTTTATTCGATGTCGTTCTGCAGCCGGCGCGTGCTCGGCGACCGCGTCGACGCCTTCGAGCGCGACATCCGCGAGGCAGTGCTCGCCGCCGAGCCGTCGGGCATTCTCAAAGGCGAACCGCCCGAGTTTTTCGCTTACATGGCGTGGAAGCGCTGACTCCCAACGGACTTCGACGCTCCTCTTGAGCGTGCCATCCGCGCGGCGATACTCTCTTAGATCATGTCGCTGTCGACCAATTACCCGCGCAAGCGCGCACTCGAGCGCATCGCGCGCGAAAAAGTGCTCTACGCGCGCCAGCCGGGCGGCGACATTTCGGTCTGCGTCATCTATCCCAACACCTACCGGCTCGCGATGGCCAACCTCGGCTTCCAGGCCGTGTTCCACATCTTCGAATCCGATCCGTCGGTCGCGGCAGATCGCGCATTCCTGCCCGACGCCGACGAGCGCGACGCCTTCCGCGACGGCGCCGAGCGCCTCGTATCCTTCGAGCGCGGCCGTCCGCTCTCCGATTTCGACATCCTCGCATTTTCGATTTCCTTCGAGACAGATTATCTCAACGTACTGAGCGTTCTGCGCATGGCCGGCATTCCTACACGCCGCGCCGACCGGGTGGGCCGCAATTTTCCGCTGATCATCGCCGGCGGCTCCGCCGTTTTTCTCAATCCCGAACCGATCGCCGATTTCATCGATCTGTTTCTGATTGGCGAGGGCGAGGAGATGGTCCCGGAGTTCATCGAGCGCTGGCAGGCGACGCGTGGCTCGCCGAATCAGCTGCACGATCTCGCATCCGTCGAGGGCGCGTATCTGCCCGATTTCTACCTGCCCGTCTACGACGACGCCGGCCGCCTCGCCGAAGTGAAATACAGCGGGCCCGGCAACGGCCAGGTGAATCGCCGCCTGCTGCGCGACCTCAACCGCTTCGCCACCTCGTCGCTGATTCTCACCGACGAATCCGTCTTCGGCGACATGTTCCTGGTCGAGGCGAGCCGCGGCTGCCAGTGGGGCTGCCGCTTCTGCGCGGCCGGTTTCATGTATCGCCCGATTCGTTACCGCGCGCCCGAAATGCTGATCGCCGAAGCCGAGCGCGGTCTCGGCGAGCGCAAGGTGATCGGCCTGGTCGGCGCCGAGATGGCGAGCGTGCCCGGCGTCGCCGACATCGCATCGGCAGTCGTCGATCGCGGCGGGCGGCTGTCACCGTCGTCGCTCAAGGCCGATTGCATTTCGCCCGCGCTCGCGTCGGCCCTGGCGCGCGGCGGAAATCAAAGCGTGACGGTCGCACCCGAGGCGGGCAGCGAGCGGATGCGCAAGGTCATCAACAAAAATCTGACCGAGGCCGAGATTCTGCACGCGGCCGAAATGATGCTGGGCGAGGGCGTCGGCAATCTGAAATTTTATTTCATGATCGGCCTGCCGGAAGAGCGCGACGAGGATGTGCTCGCGATTGCCGACCTGGTCGCCAAGGTCCTCGAGCGCGCCCGTGCGCGCCGCACCCGCATCGGCTCCGTGACCGTCTCGCTCAATCCGTTCGTGCCCAAGCCGTGGACGCCGTTTCAGTGGGATCCGATGCAGGACGCGCGATCGATCAAGCGCAAAGTCGCGATGCTGCGACAGCGTCTCGCGCGGCTGGGACAAGTCGAGCTCGATGCCGAATCGCCGCGCGAAGCGTATTTCCAGACGATGGTCTCGCGCGGCGACCGCCGTGTCAGCGGCATCCTCGAACGCCTGGAAGCCGCGGGCTGTGAGAGCGCCGGGCCTATTTGGCACGAGTTGGTCAAGATTCATCGCGAAGTCGAAGCGGGCGAAAATTCGTCGCTGCCCGATCCCGATTTTTTCGTGACTCGCCATTATGTCCACGACGAGCTGCTGCCGTGGGACTTTATCGATCATCACATTTACAAATGGTTCCTGCTCGCCGAGCGCAAAAAGGCGCATCACGAGCATCAGAGCCCGCCGTGCGACGTCGAGCGATGCACTGTATGCGGGGCCTGCTAGAATAAAAGTGCAAGTTGGGCAGCAAGTTGGGGAGGATGAGGACGAGGAATATGCTTCATCGTGATTTTCGTTCCGTGCGTGTGATGGCTCTGGTGGCCGCCGTGGCGATGCTCGCGTTTTCGGCGCCGTGCTTCGCGGCGGGTGGTGTGAGCGAGGAAGACGTGCCCGAGACTTCGGTCGTGCCCGCCGAAGGGCCGAGCGGCGCCGCTGGCGCTCCCGCAGGCTCGCCATCCTCGATGACGCCGCCACCAGCGCCCGCTGAGTCCGGTGTGATGGCCGCGCCGGCGCCGACGACCAAGCCCCATGTGCATCATGCGTCGACCAGCGCCCGCGCGCCGGAAATCGAACCTGCGCAGGCGCGGCTGAAGGTGCTGCAGGACGCGCCCGTTTACTCGGCGCCGGCCAAAACCAGCAAGCATATCGAGCAGTTGACGACCGGCAAATTCGTCGAGGTGACCGGCTCTACTCATTACTATCTGCAGGTCCAGCTCAAGAGCGGGCAGACCGGCTACATCGATCCGTCGGCGGTCGAGGTCGTCAAACCGACCGACAAGGTATTCGTGCTCACGCACGACGCCGGCGTTCTGGACAAACCAAGTCGATGGGGCAAGAAGCTGGCGGAAGTTCACCAAAGCCACAATGTTCACGTGATCGGCATCGCGCTGAACTACGTGCAAATCCGCATGAAGAGCGGACTCGAAGGCTTCGTCCCGCTGACGGCGCTCGAATAATCGCAAACCCGTCGCGCGCATCTTTCACACTCGACGATCTGCCGCCGGGTCGCTATAAGTCTCATCGAGGGTCCCACAGATGACGCAGCGCGAACGCCAGGGTTGGATCATCGTCGCGAGCCTTTTCGTCGTGCTGATGTTCGTCTTCGGCTCCGGCTACAACACCGGCGGCCTGTTCTTCCCGCACCTGTTGAAACATTTCGGATGGCCGCGCGCGCAACTCTCGACGCTCCAGGGCCTCGCGCTGCCGATCTCCGCGGGCATCAGCGCGCCGCTCATCGGATGGCTGCTCGATCGCGTCGAGGCGCGAATCGTGATGGTCGCCGGCGCAATCATGACCGGCGTCTCGTTTCTCATCGCCAGCCGCGTCGATTCGTTCGGTCCGCTGTTCGGCGCCTACGTTCTGCTCGGCGTCGGCATCGGCGCCTCGACGCTGCTGCCGTGCGCGCTGGTGATCGCCAATTGGTTCGGCGCGCGCCGCGGACTCGCGCTGGGCCTCGCGTTCGCCGGCACTTCGCTCGGCGGCGCTGCGATGACGCTGGTCGGCAACTTCGCGATCGCGCGCGGCGGATGGCGTGAAGGTTACGTCGCGCTCGCGATCCCGATGTTCGTCGTCGTCATTCCGTTGGTGATCATTGTCGTGCGCACGCGCCCGCCGCAGGCCGAGGGCGTTAGCGTCGCGCAGGCCAGCGACGCCTTGCCCGGCTTCGAGCTGCGCGAGGCCTTCCGCTGCCGCTCATTCTGGATGATCTCCGCCGCACAATTTTTCTTCGCCGCCGTCGCGGCCGGCACCGGGTTGCATCTGATCACCTATCTCACCGAAGTCGGCTACAGCGCCTCGTTCGCGGCCGGCATGATGAGCCTCGTCTACGTGTTCGCAGGCTTCGGCAAGCTCGGGATGGGCCTCTTCGCCGATCGCGTGAGCGCGAGAATCGCGCTGACCTGCAACTTTCTCGCCGCCTGCGTCGGCATGATTCTGATCTTCGGCGCAGCGCGAACCTCGGTGCTGATTCCATTCGTGCTGATATTCGGATTGTCGCTCGGCGCGCCGCTGGTGCTGATTCCGATGCTGGTGGCGGAGTCGCTCGGGCTCAAGCGCTTCGGCTCAATCGGCGGCATCGCGGGCGTGTTCAACACCTTCGGCGCATTCGTTGGCCCGGTCGGCGCGGGCAAGATTTACGATCTCGGCGGCAGCTACCTGCCCGCCTTCGAAGTATTCGTCATCATGTGCTTGCTGGGCGCAGCAGTAACCTGGTCGTGCCGATCCTTCGAGTCCGAACAAGCGCGCCAACCCTCCGCGCCCGTCCCCGCTACGGCGTAATCGATCATCATCCTGCCGCCGCAGCGAAGATTCGGATGATCGCGCCGAACACGAGCACCGCAACCAACATTATACCTAAGAAGAGAAGCAGCCCGATCAGCGAAGCCCCCAACGCGCGCCATGCCGAGAATCGATGCACTTCGCCAAGGCTCTTGAGCCGCACGATCAACCACCAAAGCCATAGCGGCATCAGAATAATCAGGGAAGGCAACATCGATCGCCACCACGCCAGCATCGCATTCATCGAGAGTGACATCGGTGGTTGCGAGGGCATCACCAGGAACGAAATTACAAAACTGAAGAGAGCGACTCCGATCGACAGCACCGATGACCAGCCTATGGCGGCTCGAACTTCCACCGCCTTTGCCGTGCCGCCCAGCAGCGAGCCGGACCACCGAAGCAGTGCGCCGTTTAGATACAGAAGTGGGACAGCCAGCAGCGGCAAGAGGACAAGGCTCCATAGACTCACCAAATGTGAGGTATGAGGCGCCATCACCGGGATTGGCTTGTTGGCAATTGTAAAGGCAGTCGGATTGTATCGGTAGCTGTGGATCGCGTTCGTCACAGAGGTCACCACTGCCGCGATGAGCACGAGTTTGATGGCTCGACTGTCGGGATCGGGATCGCTATCGACGATCGCTCGAATTGTGGCGCGCGGACGGATGCAGATTCCCACGTACGGCGAATCAGTCCAACTGGCCGGTCCCATCAGGATGTTCTCTTCTTCATTTCTTTGTAGGCTGCTCGCGATACGGCTGCCCCTTGCGGTAAAGATCGAGTCGCGCCTCTTCTTCCTTCTGATCAGCCGACGGCGATCGCGCCTTGTTCAGCTCGATCGCCCGCTCCTGCCAGGTCACCGCCTGCGCGAAATCGCCCGTTTCAGCCAGCGCAGCTGCCAGCGTGTCGATTGCGTCGCCGTCCTGCCACGCCGGAACTCGTCACAGGCCTTCTTGGCGAGCGCCAAAGCGCGTTTGCCGTCGCGAACCTTGGCGTCGGGGCAGGTGCTCAGCAACCATGACGCGTCGTTAGCCGCCTTCCAATCATTCCCAGCCTCGGCAATGGCGTGATTGTAGTCGTCCAGGGCGAGCGCGTAGTTTCCCGTGTCTTCGTGAATTTCAGCGCGTGTGATGAAATCCTCTGCTCGAAAGGGTCTTGATGCGGGCGAGATCCGCGGCCGCCAAATCGGGTTTCCCCGTGCGCGCGTAGACCTCGGCCCTTTGCTGGAAGATTCGCGTGTCGGAGGGATCGAGCTTGGCGGCTTCGTTGTAGTCGTCAATCGCCTTGCCGTAGTCCGCCTTTGCTTCGTAGTACCAGCCCCGGCTGTAATATAGATCCTCGTCCTTCCGTTTCGAGTACTTTATCGCCTGACTGAGATCTGAAATGGCGGCGTCCGTATCGCGTTCCCCGTCGAGGTCCGCACGATATCTGTAAAGCTCCGCGTCCTCAGGCGACAAGGCGATCGCCTGGTCCGCGTCAGGCAGCCCCTTTTCCGGGTAACCTGCGTAGTAGTAGGCCATCGCGCGGCTCATGAGCGCGTCGGGATCGGGCGCCTTCGGATCGAGGCTGAGCAACTTGTTCAGGTCGCCGATCGCAGCCACGTAATCGCGGTTCTCCGTTTCGACGCTCGCACGACGTTTCAACAACTGCGGATCGTTGGGCTTCGATTCGAGCGCGCGCGTGTACTCGGCAATCGCGCCGGCATTGTCGCCTTCCCGGTAATCGCGCGCGGCCTGCATCTCATGCATGTTGCCGTAGCCGGCCAGCGAAACGACGCCAGCCATCGCCAGCGGAATCATGAACGGCAGCGCATCGGTCAGAAAATGACCGATGATGCAGGCCATGATGTCCTTGCGCCAGAGATACATGAGGACGAACAGCAACTGCATCGGCGCAATCTCGATCGCATACCGCCATCCCCAATACGGAATGTGTTCGGCCAAATCGAGCGCCAGCGCGACCGCCGCAGCGAGACCGAGCCGCCCCGTGACGATTCGAAGACGATCGATCGCGAAGCCGCGGGCTGCGATCTCCTCCGAGATGCCGGCCGCCGCGGCGACGAAGAGTCCCAGTCCTGCTGGTACGCGCGAGAACGAGTTGAGCTGGCAATTGGCGACGTTCACCATGCTGTTCGGAAAGAAGTACAGAAGAAGCACTCTGAATACGGCGCCCGCGATCTCGACCGCGACGAACAGCGCCAATCCCAGCCCCACATCGGAAAGCGTCGGTCGCCTGAGGCCCACCGACGACAGCGGCTTGCGCTCGACGGCGACCACGATACCGAGAATCACCGCGGTCGCAATCAACTGGTACGCAATATTTATCAGCGACCAGCATCCGTACTGCGACATCCCGGTCGATTCCAGGAGCGAATTGAGCAGAGTCTCGAGCGGCTTGAGCAGGATGGAGAATCCGACCGCCAGCCCAAGGAAGGTTGTAAAATAAATGCTGGCCGGCCGGGTCGGCTTGTCCGGCGTTATCGGCGCGTCCAGCGTCTCTTCAGATCCCCCTTCCAATTCTGGTAACCGGCAGTTAGGTGTATCAAAACAAATAAAACGAGAATAGTAACAGTCTGTCGAGCATCACGTCGGTGGCAGACTGCCTTCGGAGATTGGGTCGGGAAGTTTGAACAGCAGCCGGTACAGTGCGCCTTTGCCCATCGCGCGTTCGATTTCCTGCAACACCAGGTAAACGAAAACCACCATGCTGATGAGAATCACCAGGCCGAGGAAGCGATCGAGACTGACGGCGGCAATCGCCATGTCGAACCCTTCGCGCAGACTGTGTGCCTTGTGTGCCGCTTCGAGGATTCGCTCACCAATCCCCAGCGTGAAGACGGCGAACGCGTAGACAAAAGTCTGTCCTGCGATCACGACGATCCGCCGATGCGAACCGAAGTCGCGGCCGGACTCCGCCCAGTCAATCAGCAGAATCACTTTGCCGATGATCAACGCGAAGACGGCGGCTCGGGTAAACGCGGTGAACTGGATCGAGTATTGGGTGACGAACAGCTTGAACATCACGCCTATCAGCATAAACGCGATGAAGAAAAAGAGCACCGGCGGCGCCATCTCGTGGTAGAGATTGATCAGCACACGCTTGATCGATTGCAGATTCATGCCCGCACTATTCCAAGAAGCGCGCGCTGTGAACAATAGCCGTTGGCAGAGAGTCAGTTGCGCGCGAGTGCGAGGATCGAGCGGACTTTCGCGCCGAGGTCCGGCGCCTTCACGACGTCGGTGATAATCGCGACCGCATCGGCGCCGGCGGCGAGAGTTTCGGCGACGCGCGCTTCGGTGATTCCGCCGATCGCCACGATTGGAATCTTCACAGCCGCGCGGATCGCGCGAAGTTCGTCGAGGCCTTTCCCGGCGGCGTTGTTCCGCAGTCCCCCGGGATACATCGGCCCAAATCCGACGTAATCCGCACCGCCGTCTTCGGCGGCGCGCGCCTGCTCGACGTTGTGAGTCGAGATTCCAATCATCCGGTCGTTGCCGATGATTCGCCGCGCCGCGTCGAGTGGAAGATCGGTCTGCCCGAGATGCACTCCGTGCGCGGCGGCGAGAATCGCGATATCGGCTCGGTCGTTAACGATGAGAGTTGCGCCGCGCTTGCGGCACATCTCCGCAATCGCGCGCGCTGCGGCCAGGAAATCGCGGCCGGGCGAATCCTTCAGCCGCAACTGCATGATTCGCGCGCCGGCGTCCAGCATCGTCTCCGCCAGCATGACCGGCTCGTGACCGCCGGCCGGATCGATCATCGCGTAAAAGTGCGACGGCAGCCGCGTCATCCGGCGGGAAACTTGGTCAGTACAATCTTGTGGTCGGTGATTTTCTTGCGCAGCGTGTTGCGATTGAGGCCGAGCATCCGCGCCGCCCGCACCTGGTTGCCGCCGGCGCGCTTGAGTGCGAGTTCGACCAGCGGCCGCTCGATTTCCGCCACCAGCCGATGGTAGAGGTCGCGCGGCTCTTCGCCGCCGGGCGAATCGAACCATCCCGCGATGCGCGCCGAGATGATATCGCCGAGCGACGCGCCATCTGTCGCCGCGGCCGCACCGATTCCCGCGGCTCCCGGCCGTGACAGCTCGATATCGTCGGCGCGAATCGTCGTCCCCGGCGCCAGCAGCGCCGCTCGCATCACGGCATTCTCGAGTTCGCGCACGTTACCCGGCCACTCGGACGTCTCCAGTTTCATCCGCGCTTCGGGACTGATGGTGGACGCGTGCGCGCCCATCTCCTGCACGGCCTTCGAGACGAAATAGTCGGTCAGCTCTGCGATATCGTCGCGCCGCTCGCGCAGCGCCGGCATCTGAATCGGAATGACGCGCAGGCGAAAATACAGGTCCTCGCGAAATTTGCGCGCGGCGACCAGCGTCTCGAGGTTCTGATTCGTAGCCGCGATCACTCGCGCCTTGAGCTTGAGCGTCTCGACGCTGCCGACGCGGTTGAACTCGCGCTCCTGCAGAACGCGCAGCAGCTTGGGCTGCAACTCGACCGGCAGGTCGCCGATTTCGTCGAGGAAGATCGTGCCGGTGTCCGCCATTTCGAATTTGCCGGCTCGCCGCTCCGAGGCGCCGGTGAACGAGCCCCGCTCATGCCCGAACAGCTCGCTCTCGAGCAGACCGTGCGGAATCGCCGAGCAGTTGACGGCGACGAACGGCGATCGCCAGCGCGCCGATTTGAAATGGATCGCGCGCGCCACCAGCTCTTTGCCGGTGCCGCTTTCGCCGCTGAGCAAGACCGTCGCGTCGTTGGTGACGACGCGCCCGATCAGCTTGTAAACTTCCTGCATCGCTGCGCTGCGGCCGATTATCTCGCCGCCGACGAGCTGCCGATTTACCTCGTCCTTGAGGCGATTGAGATCCGCCGCCTGCGCGCCGACTTCCACCGCGCGCTTGATCGCCGCCGCGACCAAATCCAGGTTGGCGAACGGCTTGGTCAGGTAGTCGTGAGCGCCGCGCTTCATCGCCTCGACGGCGTTGTTCATCGTGCTCGCCGCCGTGATCACGATGATCAGCGTGCGGACAGCCTCGCTGTGCGCCGCCGACAAGACGTCGAGTCCGCCGTTGCCCGGCATGATGATGTCGAGCAGCGCGACATCGAATCGATTGGTGCGCAACGCCGCCAGCGCGCTGGCGCTGTCGATCGCCTCATCGACGCGATGGCCGTCGGCTTCCAGCCGATGCCGCAAAACGAGGCGGATCGCGGGATCGTCGTCGGCGATCAGGACCGCGGCTCCCGTGCCGGGTTCCTTGATACGTTCGCCGAAGTTTTGGTTCGAGACGCTAGCGCCCATGGTGGTAGTGCTCACGGGCTACAATCGTAACAGTAAGTTCGATCTTGTCGCCAACGCGCACGGGCCTCCTGCTTTTTTTCGCAGCCCTTTTTCCCCAGCAATCGCCGGCGGTCGCGACTTCGGCCAAAGGTGAAGTCCTAAGTCGTGGCGGACAGCGGCCGACTGTCGGACAATTTCGGCGCTTTTCCAAGACTAGGCTAATTCTGACCCGATCGACGTCACAGTATAGGCGTCGAATTTAACTGCTAGTCCAAGATAACAGAGCCTATTAAAATTAGTGTTAGACACAATAGCAGTGTGATGATACGTAATTGTTGCTGTTGAAGAAAACGGGCAGAGGATCTGATTCACACGGCAATGCCGAGTGATACCGCTCGTCGTGTATTCGACTTCGGAAACGCTTTGTCGAACTACAAAGGGAGGCTAGGTGCGCTCGCTTAATTTCCGCGTTCGTTCGATCCGTCATCGAGCCTTCGCCTGGGTAAGGAGTTCGCCGGCGGCTCGCGCCTCGCTGAAGTTCATCGTCGTTCTGCTCGCCGTAGTCTTGCCGATTTCCATTGTTCTGACCCAGTCCGGGCTGCACGCGGCGGCCAATACGATAACCGTCAACAGTCTTGCTGACTCTGCGACCACGTCCGGTAACGGCTTCTGCGATTTACGCGAGGCGATCGACAACGCCCAAAGCAACACCGACACGACCGGCGGCGACTGCGCGGTCGGCATGGGCAACGCCACCATCTACTTCGGCGTCAGCGGCACGATCACGCTGGTAAGCGACCTTCCCAGTATCGGCAGCAGCACTCTGACCGTCGACGGCGTTGGGCAGACCATTACGATCGACGGCGACAGCCTCTATGGATGGCAGAACACTATCGGCCCGCTCACGCTGAATAACCTGACGATCGCCCACGGCAGCTCAAGCGCAATCACTAATGAAGGACATTTGACCGTCACCAACGTCACCTTCTCCGACAACAGCGCCGGCAGCGGTGACGGCGGCGCCATAAACAACCTCGCAAACCTGACCGTCACCAACTGCACCTTCACCGGCAACAGCGCTCCCATCGGCGAAGGCGGCGCCATCTGGAACTTTGGAACTCTGGGCATAACCAGCAGTATGTTCTTGGACAACACGGCCGAAGACGGCGGCGCCATATTCAACTCCGAGTCCGACAACCTGGGCATCACCACCAGCACGTTCTCCGGCAACATGGCCTCCGGCGGCACCAGGGGCGGCGGCGGCATCTACAACTACGACGCGCCCTTGACCGTCACGAAGAGTGTCTTCTCGGGCAACAGCGCCTCCGCCCTCGACGGTGGCGGCATCGGTGATTTCAACGGCGACGACACCATCGTCAACTGCACCTTCTCAGACAACAGCGCTGCCGATGGCGGCGGCTTGTACACGGCTGCCGCAAGTTTGACGCTCAACAACGGAACTTTCTCAGGCAACAGTGCTACCAGCGGCGGCGGCATCTATAGCAACGCTGCTGCCAGCCTGACCCTGACCAACAGCATCGTCGCCGACAGCACCTCGGGCGGAGACTGCGGCGGAACGACTACCGATGGCGGCTACAATATCGCCGACGACACGTCGTGCAGCTTCACGGCGACGGGCAGCGTGAACAGCACCGATCCGATGCTCGACGGATTGGCGAGCAACGGCGGCCCGACGGACACCTTCGCGCTCAAGGCGGACAGCCCGGCCGTCGACGCCATCCCGTTTTCGCATGATTGCCCCGGAACCGATCAGCGCCTCTATATACGTCCCGCGCCCATGAACGCCGGCGGCAAGTGCGACACCGGCGCGTTCGAGTTGGGCGGCACGGCGCCGGCGCCCACTCCAACCGCAACTGCGACCATCACCCCAACGGCGACTGCATCCGCGACCGGCACTCATTCGGCAACTCCCACCCGCACGCCGACCGCGACCGCCACGGGAACTGCGACTCCGACCTCGACTGCGACCAGCTACGGCAACTGCGACGCCAAGCTCAACTGCGACGACGACGCGAACCGCAACCAGCACGCCGACTTCGACCGGTACGGTAGCTGCGACTCTCACGGCCACCGCGACGGCGACGCGAACGGCGACTCGGACGGCCACCTCAACCGCGACTGCCACCGCGACAGCCACTCAGACCGCGACCAGGACTGCCACCCCGACCGCGACCCCAACCGGAACATCGACGCCAACGGCGACCGTCACGCCAACCAGGACGCCAACTGCCACCGCGACACCGGGCGGCGGGCGCATCTCGGTGAAGCCGAAAAAGCTGAACCTGCAGGCGTCCCCGAACGCGACAGCATCCGCGGTAATCACGATCAGCAACACCGGCACCGGCCCGCTAATCGCCAACGTCGGCGCGGCCAAGCCGCCGTTCACGGAAATCAGCGGGGGCAGCGGGATCGTGATCGATGCGGGCGCGAGCCATCAGCTGACAATCGTCTACTCGCCGACCGCGAAGGGATCGTCGAGCGATCAGATCGCGATCACGAGCACCGGCGCGCAATCAAAAGAAGGCGATCAAGGTGAAGCTCAAGGGCAAGTCGAAGTAGAGGGCGATCCCCTCAATTCGGATGCTTTTCCGGCGGCATCATCGGGAGCGTGACCTTGAATGTCATGCCGTCCTTCGACGACTTCGTGCCCGTCGTGCGATCGACGCCGCCGCGCTGCGCCCATAAACGGCCCCCGTGCAGTGCGATTATTCGCTGGCATAGCACGAGACCCAGCCCGGTGCCGGCCGGCTTGGTGGTGAAGAACGGCGTGAACAGTTGCGCGAGCTGATCCTCCGGAATGCCGACGCCGCTATCGCTGACCTCGACCCGCAGGAACTGCCGCCGCCGCCCCTCCGCCGTCATCCTGAATTCGCGCTCGATTCGCGTATGCAGCCGAATCGTGCCCGATTCGCCGATCGCTTCGGCCGCGTTCTTGATGAGGTTCAGGAACGTACGCTCCAGAGCGCCCGCGTCGCCCACCACATCGGGCAGACTGGGATCGAAATCCTGAAGCACGACGACGCCCTCGGGCGGCTGCGGAAACAGCCCCGCCATCCGCATCGCCTGATGCAGCACCATGTGGATATTGACCGGCTCCTGCACCAGCCGCTGCGGGCCGCTGACCACCAGCACCTGCTCGACCAGCGCCGCAATCCGATTGACGCCGTCCAGGATGACGCTGCAGTACTGCTGCGCGCGCCCGTCGTCGGGGAACATCCCGGCCATCAGCTCGGCCGCGCCCTTGATTCCAGTGAGCGGATTCTTGACCTCGTGCGCGAGGCCCGCCGGCGACAGCCTCAAGCTCAAATCACCGGTTTCTGCAGCCTCAGCTGCGCCTTTTTCATGGGACAGGTCGTGCAGCAGTATTATGACGCCGCCGGGCCGGCCCTCGGCGTTCAGCAGCGGCGACACCTCGACCCGCACCGCCAGCTCCCGCGGCCCGGTCGCCAGGATGGTCTCCATGTCGCCCAAGTCCTGCCCGCTCTCGAGGCATGCCCCGACCATCCGCCCGAGCCAGTCGTTCTGGCGCACCAAATCGGCCACCGTCGCGGCGTTGACCTGCGACACCCCGAGCATCGTCTCGGCCGCCGGGTTGACGACCTGGGGCTCCATCGCGGGCGACAGCACAATGATGCCGTCGGTCAGGCTGTCGATAATGTCGTGCCAGAGATTCAAAGTTTTATCCCCGGTCAGGCCCAGATTTTCTCGTGGGTCAGGCGGTTGATGAACGCCCTCGGACAGCCAACGTAACATAAAGAACGCAATTGGCTAAATATCGTCGTAACAAATATTGCCGCCTTAAAGCGACAAGATTCCACAGCATTTGCAAGCGTGAGCTAAGTTTGTGAATTTTGATCATTAGACTTTTTAATGGCTTGTTCAGTGCGGATGGGGTTGATCCAGCTCACCTCGGTCGGTACGGTTGGGGCAACTTCTCGGGGGAGAATGCGTATAACTAAGTCTATCTATCGAGTGCTCGTGATGCTGACGGCGGTCCTGATTCTCGCCGGATCGGCTTCTACTCGAGCATTTGCCAGACAACCTACTCCAGCCACTCCGGCAGTTGCTAAGGAATCGAACGGACTGCGGGCTCCGGCGGCTGTAGAAGCTCCGCCCCCGGTGGTGGAAGCTCCGCAGTCAGCAGTGGAAGTTCCGCCCCCGGCAGTGGAAGCCCCGTCCCAGGCAGTGGAAACTCCGCCCTTGGCAGTGGAAGCTCCGCTTCCGGCAGTGGAAGCTCCGCGCCCCAGCCTGATTAGCAGTACGGCCGGTAATGGCTTCGACCTCGAGACTCCGGTCGAAGCTGGCGCTCAGCCAGTCCCGACTCAATACGAGCTGCCGCTGCCCGAGCCGGTTCCTCCTTTCCCGATTCTCCTTAATCGCTCTGTGCGTCGCTACGTCTCCGACTTCCTGAAGGCTTCCAACCAATTGCAGGACACCTTCGACCGCAGCCATCCCTACATGCCCGACATGGTCCGGGTGCTGCGAAGCTACGGCTTGCCCGACGATTTGGTCTACCTCGCCTTCGCTGAAAGCGAATTCTCCAAGGAAGGCAGAGGTCCGTGGCAGTTCAACAGCGATACCGCCAAGCGCTTCGGCCTCCGTATCGACGACTACGTCGACGAGCGCCGCGACCCCGTAATGTCGACCAAGGCGGCCGCCGAGTATCTGGCGACCCTGCATGACGAGGCGGGCGACGACTGGCCGATGACCCTCGTCGCATGGAACAACGGCGACAGGGCTATCAGACACTACTGGTCGCTGCGCGGGCCCAACATGGAGCGCTTTGGCAATCGCCTGCCGCGCCGAACCCGCGGGCTGATGGGGCGCTTCATGGCCGTTGCCTATATCGCCCATCATGCGGACAGCTACGGCATCACGCCGATCAAGCTCGACGATAAGCCGCTGTTCCAGACGCTGGCGGTTGCGGGCGGCACCCCGCTCAGCCGGGTCGCGCTGAATCACGGGACGACGCTCGAGCGCCTGCATGAGCTCAACCCGGCGCTGCTGCAGGATGTCGTTCCTCCCGACGCGAGCTCGTACAACCTCCGCGTCCCGGTAGATTCAGATTCCCACGCCAGCTCCGAGTTCTAGCCCCCGGCCCAAGATCTTGACGCTACTTTTTGGCGCTACTTCTCGAAATCGAAAATCCGTTTCCAGTCGTTTTTCATACTGATCACCACCCATAGAGCCAATCTTCTGTCGCGCAATGCGCAAATCAATCATTGCCCACGACACTTCGGCCTTGCATCTAAAGTTGGAGCGATGAAACAATTCAGTGGTGCCGCTCAGCAATCCATCTGATGATCCGTTCACGAAACTCGCGCAAAACCTTGGTGAACTCGAGATAGTGATCGGCGAGCGCGCGCGGCCTGCGATTGCCGGCGTGCGCGAGCGCCTGCGCGACGCCCTCGCATGCCGCGAGCGGGGCGATATGGCAGGGTCAATCGCTGCGATTCGCCTGGCAATGGAACAACTGGCCGCGCTGGGTAGCACGCTCGATCCGGAGGAAGGCGCGGTGATGCGAATGATCGCCGAACGATTCACCGCCGCGCTTGGTGCCGGCCAGAAGGGCGACGCGAAAACCACCGTCGACCTGATGCGTCGCCGGGCCGGCGACACGAAGGACGACGATAAGAAGGACTGGTGACCGCGGCCCGGAGTTGGCGATTTCGCGCGCGTCCCGCGATAGATTCAGGACATACACCAAACCATAACCGCGCGGTCTCGACGACCGCCCCAACCTACATATGGTGAAATCTTGGCGACTGCAGCACAAATCAAAGTGAACCGGTCGGACCTCGACCAAACCTGCATCAACGCGATTCGCGTGCTCACCATCGACGCCGTCCAGAAGGCCAACTCCGGCCACTGCGGATTGCCGATGGGCATGGCGCCCGCGGCTTATCTGCTCTACACGCGCTTCATGCGCCACAACCCGAAGAATCCGAAATGGTTCGGGCGCGACCGCTTCGTGCTGTCCGCGGGCCACGGCTCGATGCTCCTCTACAGCCTGCTGTATCTCACCGGCTACGACCTCGGCCTCGACGACATCAAGCAGTTTCGTCAGCTCGGCAGCCGAACGCCCGGCCATCCTGAGCACGGCCTGACGCCCGGCGTCGAGACGACGACCGGCCCGCTCGGCCAGGGCATCGGCAACGCCGTCGGCATGGCGATGGCGGCGAAGCATCTCGAGGCGCACTTCGAGCGCGACAATTCCGGCCTGTTCGATCATCGCATCTTCGGCATCTGCGGCGACGGCGACCTGATGGAAGGCGTCGCGAGCGAGGCGGCGTCGATAGCCGGCCACGTCGGCCTGGGCAACATCGTTCTTCTCTACGACGACAACCACGTGACGATCGACGGGCACACCGAACTCAGCTTCGACGAGGACGTGGTCAAACGCTTCGACGCGTACAAATGGCACACGCAGGACGTCGCCGATGCGAACGATCTCGAGGCGTTGTCAAAAGCCATCGAAAATGGAATCGCGGAGACCAATCGCCCGTCGCTGATTCGCGTGCACTCGATCATCGGCTACGGCAGCCCGCACAAGCAGGGCACCTCGGCCGCGCACAGCAATCCGCTCGGCGTCGAAGAGGTCAAGCTCACCAAGGAATTTTACAAGTATCCGACTGAGCCGCCGTTCTTCGTCCCCGACGACGCGCTCGCGCATTTCCGCGAATGCGTCGAGCGCGGCGCCGAGCAGGAGTCGGCATGGAGCGCGAAGTTCGAAACCTACGCGAAGAAGCATCCCGCCGAGGCCGGCGAATTTCAGGCAGCGCTCGCCAAAGAGCTGCCGAAAGGATGGGACGACGAGCTGCCGGTGTTCACGCCGAAGGACAGCCTCGCGACGCGAGTGTCAGCCTCCCAGGCCGAAGCCGCTATCGCGAAGAAAGTCTGGTGGTTGTTCGGCGGCTCCGCCGACCTGAACGAGTCCACCTTCACCGACATCAAGGACGGCGGCGACTTCGAGCGCGGCCACTACGAGGGCCGCAATCCTCATTTTGGAATCCGCGAGCACGGCATGTGCGCGATCCTCAACGGCATCGCGCTGCACGGCGGCTTCATCCCGTACGGCTCGAGCTTCCTCTGCTTCACCGACTACGCGCGCCCGTCGATTCGGCTGGCGGCGCTGATGGAACTGCAGGTGGTGTTCGTTTTCACGCATGATTCGATCGGCGTCGGCGAAGACGGCCCAACCCACGAGCCAATCGAGCACGTCGCTTCCCTGCGCGCGATTCCCCATCTCACCGTGATTCGCCCCGGCGACGCGAACGAGGCGGTCGAGGCCTGGCGCACCGTGATGACGCATACGCAGGGCCCGATTCTGCTCGCGCTCTCGCGCCAGAAAGTGCCGACTCTCGATCGCACCAAGTTCGCGCCCGCCAGCGGCGCCCGTCGCGGCGGCTACGTGATTGCCGAGACGGCCGGCAAGCCGGCGGACATCATTTTGCTCGGCGCGGGCTCGGAGCTGCAGCTGGTGGTCGAGGCGAAAGCGAAACTTGAAGAGAAGGGCAAGGCGGTGCGCGTCGTCAGCATGCCCAGCGAAAATATTTTCGAGCAGCAGGATCAGGCCTATCGCGACTCGGTGCTGCCGCCGAGCATTCGCCGACGGCTGGCGGTCGAAGCTGGCGTCCCGATGTCCTGGTACCGATGGGTCGGGCTCGACGGCGACGTAATCGGGATGACGACCTACGGCGCGTCGGGCAAGTCCGAGGACGTGATGAAGCATTTCGGCTTCACCGTGGACAATGTCGTCGAACGCGCGCTGAAATTGCTCGCAAGGTAGCGAGCAGAGGCTGGCGACCGATGGCCGCCGTGCACGACAAGCAGACAATCGCTGCGACTGGTTACGAATCGCAGGTCGGCGCGGCCTTCAAGGATCTCGACCAGCGCGATTTCGTCCGGCGCCTGTGGCAGAAGGACGCGACGCTCTGGTCGAACAATCCGGCCGAGCTGGAAACAATCAGGAACAATCTCGGCTGGCTGACCGTTGCCGACGCCATGGCCGCGCAGGTGCACGAGTTGCCATCGTTTGCCGACGAAGTGCGACAGGCCGGCTTCCGCGACGTCGTGCTGCTTGGGATGGGTGGTTCGTCGCAGAGTGCCGATCTCTTCGCTGGGACATTTCCGAGCGCGCCGGGATATCCGAAACTTCATGTGCTCGATTCGACTGTGCCCGACACTATCCGCGCACTCGACCGCAACATCGACATCACCCGGACGCTGTTCGTCGTCGCCAGCAAGACGGGAGGAACCATCGAGACCCAGTCGCACTGCGCCGCATTCTTCGAGCGCGTGAAGGCGAAGTCGGTCAATCGCGCGGGGTCGAATTTCGTCGCCATCACCGACCCCGGAACCAAGCTAGAGTTGTTCGCGGACGCAAATCATTTCCGCCGCGTGTTTCTGACTCCGCCCGATATCATCGGCTGCTATGCGGTCATGTCGTATTTCGGCCTCGTGCCGGCCGCGCTGATCGGGATGGATGTTGAAGCGCTCATCGACCGCGCGAGACAGATGATGAATAGCTCTGCCGGGCGCGTGCGCGTGGATGACAATCCGGCGGTCAGTCTCGGCGCGGTGCTGGGTGCGCTCTACCGCGCCGGTCGCGACAAGCTCACCTTCATCATCTCGCCGCCAATCGCCGCGTTCGGGCTGTGGGTCGAGCAATTGATCGCCGAAAGCACCGGCAAGAACGGCATCGGTATCGTTCCTATCTGCGACGAGCCGACTAGTCGACGCGAAGTCCTACGCCGAGGATCGCGTCTTCGTTTATCTCAAGCTCACGAGCGGCGCCGATGCGGCGCAGGATGCGGCGTTTGAAGCGATCAAGCGAGCTGGAATCCCGACGGTGCAGATCACTATGGCTGAAAAGATCGACCTGGGCGAAGAATTCAGCCGCTGGATGATCGCCTCGGCCACCGTCGCCGCGCTGATGAACATGGATCCGTTCACGCAGGCAGAAGTACAGGAGAGCAAGGACAACACCAACCGCATCCTCGCCGCCGACGTTCGCATCAGGAAATCTCCGGCGCCGATCGCGGAGACCGGCGATCTCGGTCTTTTTCCTGGAAGCGCCGCGAGCGCCGCATGCAGAGGCGCCAGCGGTTTTCGCGCGATGCTCGCCGCGTTCATGCGCCTCGCGCGCCCCGGCGATTATTTCGCGATCCTGGCGTATGTGTCGCCCAATCCGACAGTCGATAAGGAGATCGCGGCAATTCGCAAAGCGGTGGTCGAGTACTGCGGTATCGCGACGACTTTCGGCTACGGCCCGCGCTATTTGCATTCGACCGGGCAGTTGCACAAGGGCGGTCCGAACACCGGCTTGTTCCTGCAAATCACGCAGGACCATCGCGACTCGATTGAGATCCCGCGGGTGCAGTACGACTTCGCGCAGCTCAACTACGCGCAATACATCGGCGATTTCGAGGCGCTCGAGGCGCGCGGCCGGCGCGTCATTCGGGTGCATCTGGCGGGCGACGATCCTATCGGTGCGCTCGAAGCGCTGCGGCAGGAGATCGTCGCGACGGTTGCAAAATAGCCGATCTGGCGCTGACCGCGCTTCATCGGCTAGCCTTTGAGATCTCGATTCAAATCAGGACGGATTGCCATGGCTGAACCGAAACTGATCATCCTCAACGACGCGCAGGAGCTCTACGTCCGCGCGGCCGAAGAAGTTGCGCACATCACCGGCGAGGCGATCTGCACCCACGGCGAGTTCACCTTCTGCCTGTCGGGAGGTTCGACGCCCGCCGCCACCTACGACCTGCTGGCGACGCGATTTCGCCTGAGCGTCGATTGGAAGGAAGTGCAATTTTTCTGGGGCGACGAACGATGCGTCCCGCCCGACAACGCCGAGAGCAACTACGCGATGGCGAATCGCACGATGCTGAGCAAGCTCGCGCTCAGACCCGACCAGGTGCATCGGATGCGCGGCGAGGATCCGCCGCCTGCGGCGGCCACCGCTTACGAAGACGAATTGCGCAAACACTTCAAGCTCGCCGACGGCGAATTTCCGCGCTTCGATCTGATCATGCTCGGGCTGGGCGACAATCGTCACACGGCATCGCTGTTTCCCGGCGATCCCGCGATTCACGAAACTCAGCGCATGGTCGTCGCCGTCGAGGTTAGTGCCGAGCCGCCCAAGCGCCTCAGCTTCACGCCGCCGGTGATCAACAATGCGCAGCGCGTGATGTTCCTGGTGTCGGGACAGGGCAAGGCGGCCGCGGTGAAGGATATTCTCGAAGGACCGCGCGACCCCGACAAGTTCCCGGCGCAAATCGTCGCGCCGCAGGGCGAGCTGATCTGGATCCTCGACAAGGCCGCCGCCAGTCTGCTTTCGCCGCGCTGAATCGAAACGGCCTCCGCAGCGTAGTAGGATTAGCCGCGATGCGATTCATACTGCGCCACTTCACCGCGATCCTTATCCTGGCCGCAGTCGCGGGCTGGGGCTTTTTCTACCTGCCACAAACTCCGACGTTTGCCGTGCTCCGGATGAAGCAGGCCATCGACGCGCGCGACGGCGACGAGGCGGCCAAGTACGTCGACTTCGACAAGGTCGTGCAGAATGCCGGTCACGAGATGGTACAGAAGCAGGGCAACGACCCGCTGAGTGCGATGCTCGGTAACGCGGCGATCGATTTGCTCACCAAGCCGATGGCGCAGCTGACGCAGGCGGTGGCGATCAAAAAAGTCGACGACGGCGCGCCGGAGGTGCAGATGCCGGGCGCGGCCGTCGCAGGCTCGCTCGTCCTGATGCATCGCAACGGCGATACGGCGTACACCGACTTCAAGGACAACAAGGGCCAGGAGTGGGAAATCCACCTGGCGCGCGGCGACGACGGTTACTGGCGCGTCGTTGAGATTAAAAACATCGAGCAACTGCTGCAAAAGCTTCAGCAACGGCTCAACAACACGCCCAGCTCTCCGTAGCAGCTGCGTTACGGCAATGTTTCGCCGGCCCTTCGCGCAGCTGCGTTTACTCTGCGTTCGGCGACGGCTACAATAGTGGTCACGCGCGGGCGAACCTCAGGAGGCTCGGCCGCGTTTTAGCATTCAAGGCAAAATGAGACGTCCAGATATTAGAAATTTAGCGATCGTCGCGCACGTCGATCACGGTAAAACTACTTTGGTCGACGCGATGCTGCGGCAGTCGGGCGTGTTCCGCGCCAACGAGCAGGTCATCGATCGCGTAATGGATTCCAACGCACTCGAGCGCGAGCGCGGCATCACGATCATGGCCAAGAACACCTCGATCCTCTGGGGTGACACGCGCATCAACATCGTCGATACTCCCGGCCACTCGGATTTTGGCGGCGAAGTCGAACGCACGCTCTCGATGGTGGACGGCGTGCTGCTGCTGGTCGATGCATGCGAGGGGCCGCTGCCGCAGACGCGATTCGTGCTGAAGAAGGCGCTCGAGTCGAACCTGCCCGCGATACTCTGCATCAACAAGATCGATCGCGCCGACGCGCGCGCGCCCGAAGTGCTCGACGAGGTTTACGATCTGTTCATCGACCTCGGCGCGAACGAGAGCCAGCTCGACTTCCCGGTGCTCTACACGCAGGCGCGCGCCGGCACTGCGTCGCTCAAGCTCGACACGCCGAGCGAAAACCTGGTGCCGCTGTTCGACGCGATCGTCGCGCATCTGCCGGGTCCCGAAGTCGATCCCGACGCGACGCTTCAATTCCAGGTAAATAACATCGACTACGACGACTACGTCGGCCGCCTCGCAGTCGGCAGAATCATAGCCGGCTCGATGACGGCGTCGCAGAGCTACTCGCTGTGCCGCCGCGACGGCAAGACCGTCGTCTGCAAGGTCGCCCACATCTACGGATGGCAGGGGCTGACGCGGGTCGAGCGCGAGACGGCGAGCGCAGGCGAGATAGTGATCGTCGCGGGGGTCGAGGATATCGCGATTGGCGAGACGATCGCCGACCTCGAGAATCCGCGCCCGCTGCCGCCTATTCGCATCGACGAGCCGACCGTGGCGATGACTTTCTCGGTGAACAATTCGCCGTGGGCGGGCCGCGAGGGAGATTTCGTCACCTCGCGCAAGCTCGGCGAGCGCATCGAATTCGAGGCGCGGCGCAACGTGAGCACTCGCGTCGAACAACTCTCGCCTGAAGCATGGCGCGTGATGGGCCGCGGCGAATTGCAGCTCGCGGTGATTATCGAAACGATGCGCCGCGAAGGCTACGAGATGCAGGTCTCGAAGCCGACCGTCATCACCAAGCAGGTTGACGGACAGATCCTCGAACCTATGGAGATGCTGGTCATCGACATCCCGGCGGATTACATCGGCGTGGTCACGCAGATGCTGTCGACGCGCAAAGGGAAGATGCGCACGATGATCACGCATGCGAGCAGTCGCGTGCGCCTGGAATACGACATCCCAGCGCGCGGCCTGATCGGATTTCGCGGCCGCTTTCTCGAAAGCACTCGCGGCAACGGCCTGATGAACACGCTGTTCAACGGTTACGCGCCGTGGTCGGGCACGATTAAATCGCGCGCCAACGGTGCGATGATTTCCGATCGCGAGGGTGTCAGCACGCCGTATGCGATCTTCCATTTGCAGGAGCGCGGTATATTCTTCGTCGGGCCGGGCGAGCCGGTGTACGAGGGGATGATCGTCGGCGAGTATGCGCGCGAGATAAACTTGCCCGTCAACGTGTGCCGTGAAAAAAAGCTCAGCAACATGCGCGCCTCAGGCCACGACGAAGCGATTCGACTGTCGCCCGCGCGGGTGCCGACGCTGGATGCGGCGCTCGAGTGGATCGATGAGGAAGAGCTGGTCGAGGTCACGCCCAAGTCGGTGCGGCTGCGCAACCGCGTCCTCAAGACCGCGCTCAGGAACAAGCATCGTGCGGGATACATCGACGCGCCGCCGTCGGAGATGGCCGAAAGCAACTGATCGATTTGTGAGCCGGGCGGACTGCGCAACGCCGGACGCGCCTGTGGCGTCACGGCAATGATGAGACTGGTCCGCATCGCCGCGTTTGCCGCGCTCGCCGCGGTGATCCTGATTGGCGGTTCGGCCGCGCTGATCGCATTCAACCAGGACCGCATCGTCGCATACGTGCTGGCCTCTGTCCGCACTCGCACTGGCGTCGAAATCATCCCGCGCGCCAGCTCGGTTCATCTCGGCACTCACCTGGTAGTCGTCCTCGACCAGCCGCAGGTGCTCGACAACGGCCATGAAATCGTCAAGCTGAAATCGATCCGTGCGCTGATCTCATATCATCGAATTTTCACCGGCACCGGCCTTCCGCTCTATCGGTTGACCGCTACCAGCCCCGAAATCACGCTTCCGGTGACGGCAACCAACACCGCCGCAATCGCACTGCCGCGTCCCGGGACGCCGACGATCGATGCTCTCGAGGAGGCGCTGCAGGCGCTGTCGCGGATCTGTTGGCGGGTCGAGGCGGTGGACGCGGCGGTGCGCTACGCCGACGGCGTCGACTTCGCCAATCATGTCGGCATCGTCGCGTACCGCACCCGTCGCGAGCCTTTCCGATGGCGGCTTGGATTCAGTGGCGCGCTGCTGGAAGCGCCGGTTCCCGGCGCGCAGGTAAGCGGCAAGTTCATCCTCGGGCACGGCGAGAATTCGCGGCCCGGCGAGTTTGGGCATGGCGAGGTGTGGACTTGGAACGTACCGCTGGAAGGCTTCGAGGTTGAGGGCTTTTCTTTAGTCGGGACGATCCAGAACGACGTCAAGTTTTTGCTTCATGACGATGGCTCGGTGAGCGGCCAGACTGAATCCGATGCGCAGAAGCTTGTACTCGCGAGCACGCGGCTCGCGGCGCCGATAGACCTGGGCGCGTACTCGCTGCACACCGGGTTCGAAATTACCGAAGGCAAATACGCGTTCACCAAAATCGTTTTGCGCCGCGTCAACACTACGGTCCTGTCGGGCAGTACCGAGCTGCTGCTTTCGCCGAGCAAGAGATCGGAGCTGGGGATTCATCTCGGCGGATTCCGTTTCGACGTGGCCGCGGTCAAACAGCACCTGCTGTCGGTCCGCCATCTGCCGGCCGACATGGTCGATATGCTCAACCGGCTCAAACCCGGCAAAGTGACGGTCGGCGACGCGACGCTGGTGGCCGCACTCGAAGAAATCAAAACGCAGCCCCTCGAGACGATTCGCAAGAACCTGGTGGTGACCGGCACCGTCGAGGGCATCGGGTTCGCGATTCCCGCGGACACGAAACTGCCGCCGGTCGAGGGCCTGAGCGCGCAGCTGACCTACTCGAAAGGCTTGCTGACGATCACGCAAGGCAGCGCGAAGTTCGGCAACTCCGCGGTGCACGACCTCGTGGCCAGCGCCAATCTCGCCAACGGCGTCGAGGGCGCCGATTACAAGACCAGCGTCAGCGTGGACGCCGACCTGGCCGAGCTTTTCCCCGCCATCGCGCAGGCGCTGCAGGTGTTACAGGTGCAGCAGCGCGATCGCCTCGAGCACTTGAGCGGCCGCGTCCAAGTCGTCACCAGCGCGTCGGGAAAGTTGACGGTCAAGAGCCCGGTTCCGCCCAAGTCATATCAAGTGCGTGCCGACGCTATCGGCGCCGTCGTGAATATCAAGGGTTCGCCCGGGCCGCTCAAGGTTTCACGCGGCACCGTCAACATCAACCCGGGTACGATCACGTTCGACCGCGTGATGCTGTCCGCCACCGGTGGCGATGCGACCCTGGACGGCACGGTGAATCTGTCGAAGCCTGGCATTATCGCTCCACGATGTCACGCTGGGGCTTCATGACTTCCCGGCGGAAACCTGGTTGGCGCTGCTGGTCGATCCGTCCGACTTCCGCGTGAGCGGGCCGATCGGCGGCAAAGTGGTGGTCAACGGCAATCCCACCATTCCGGGAGGCGTGACGCCCGAGGGCAAGCTGACGCTGGCGAAGGGCGACGTGAAATTCAACTTCCTGCGTGCGCCGATTCTGGTTCAAGGCGCGACGCTCACGATGCATCGCAAACAGATCGTTCTGGCGATGCCGGGCTCGAAGCTCGAGGACCAGGCGATCAATTTCAAAGTAACGGTGGCCGACTACACGCATCCGACGATTCGCATTGACGCGGTCGTGCAGAAGCTCGATCTCGAGGTGATGAACTTTGTGCGGATGCCGTGGTCGCCGGCCACGCCGCCGATCCATTTCCCGGTTCCGTGCAGCGGACACATCGAAGCGCACGCAGCGAACCTCGCGGCGTTTCAGATGACCGACGTCACGACCGACTTTACGCGCGACCCGGCCGGCGATTGGCGCATCTACAACATGAGCGCGACGGCATATCGCGGACGCATGCGACTCGAGCTCATCGGCCGCGCGCCCGACAACTGGATCCACATGATCGGCAGCTCCACCGACATGGACCCGGCGCCGCTGTTCATGCTGGGCGGCAAGAACAAGGAGTCGCCGCTGCTGGGGCATCTCTTTCTCGCCGGCGACCTGTGGGCCAACACCGACACCAACTTCTTTGAAACACTCTCCGGCGACATGACCATCACGGTCAGGGACGGAACGCTCAACAAGTTTACACTGCTGTCGCGCCTGCTCAGTTTCATCGACATCAAGAACTGGCTGAGCGCGCACATTCCGGATCCACGCGTCAGCGGAGTTCCATTCAAAACGCTCTTCACGGATTTCAAAGGCAAGGGCGGCCTCTTCTACACGGATAATTTCGCGATGAAGGGTCCGGTGATGGATATCACGGCAAGCGGCAGCATTCAGTTCGGCGCAGACACGCTCGACATGCAGGTCGGGATGTTTCCATTCGACACGGTGGATTGGGTGCTGAATCACATCCCCGTGATCGGAACACGAATCGGCGAGGGCACCGGCAAACTGGTCGCCGCGTACTTCCACGTGAGCGGCCCGGTCAGCAACCCGTCGATCGTGCCGAGCCCGATCACATCGGTGGCGGAGTTCATCAAGAAAACTCTCGGGATGCCGATAAACATCATCCGTCCAAACACGATCAAGTGAGCAATTGAGTCAGTCGCGGCCAACGCTGATCGTATTTTGCCGCGAGCCCGTTGCGCATCACGCCAAGACTCGATTGATTGGCGCATTGACTGCCGCCGGCGCGGCGGCGTTGTCCGACGCGTTCATTCGCGACGCGCTCGCCAAGGCAGTCGCGATCCATCCCGCCCGCCTCGTCATCGCGGCGAGCACGTCGGGCAGCGCGGAACACAGCAAATATTTTCGGCGCCTGGCGCGGCGATTCGACGCCGAGCTGATCGATCAAGGAAACGGGTCGCTGGGTAAGCGGATGGCGCGGGCGCTCGAGCCGTTCTCTGCCACCGGCGCGCTGCTAATCGGTACCGACACGCCTTCGCTGCCAGGGGAGCTGCTCGCGGCCAGCCTCAAAGCTCTTCGCCGCCGCCGGATCGTGATCGCGCCAAGCCTCGACGGCGGCTACTACGCAATCGGTGTGCGCGGCGCGATGCCTCCGATCTTCACCGCGATCCGATGGGGCACCAGCGGCGTGTTCGCTTCAACTATCGAGCGCCTCCAACGCGCCGGCCGTTCGTATGCGCTCGGCCCCGCGTGGTACGACATCGATCGATGGGCCGACGTGATGCTGCTTGCCGCTCATCTTCGGCTGCTCGCGCGAGCGCGCCGCCCGTCGCCGTGTCCCGCGACGGAGTCTGTGCTCGAACGGCTTGGAGTCCTGCGCCACGATCGCTAAAGTACCCCGATGCGCGAATGGGCGCCCTCCAATTCATGATCGAGCTGATTCTCTACACGCGAAACGACTGCGAGTTGTGCCGCGAGATGGAAGACGTGATTGCCGCCGAACTTCCGAACTTCGACGCGCGCATCCAACGAGTTGAGATAGACGGCGACGCGGGACTCGAAACGCGGTTTGGAACCGAAGTGCCGGTGCTGTTCGTAAACGATCGCAAGGCGTTCAAGTATCGATGCACGCGCGGCGAATTGCGCAAACGCCTGGCGCGCGAGGGGCGGGCCTGAGATGCCGGCGCGAACGCCCCATCGCATGCGCGTGATTTTCGTGACCACGGGCAGCGAGGAGCAGGCCGTTGCAATCGCGCGCGCGCTGGTCAGTGAACGGCTTGCGGCCTGCGTCAATATCGTTGGACCGGTTCGATCGATCTATCGATGGCACGACAAGGTCGAAGACGATCGTGAATATCTGCTCGTCATCAAGACTCGCGCGACGCTCTACATGAAGGTGGAGACGCGCGTGCGCGAGATGCATACCTACGAGGTGCCCGAGGTCCTGTCGATTCAGGCGGACCGCGGCTCGCCGCCGTACATCCAGTGGATGCTTGATTCGACCGGCCCTGTCCGCAGGCGGCCGCGATGATCAGGATTGCGATTTCGGGTGCCGGCGCGATTACCGAGCGAGCGCATATTCCCGCTCTCAGGAGTGTGGCTGAAGCGCAAATCGTCGCGATCCAGAGCCGCACCGCGGAGAAGGCCGATCGCGTCGCACGCGCGCTGTGGCCTGACGACGCGGGCCGTCCGAAGATCTATTCCGATTTCGACGAAATGCTGGCGCGCGAACGTCCCGACGCGGTTGGAATCTTCACGCCGAATCGTTTGCATTGCGAATATTCGGTCAAGGCGCTGGAGGCGGGTGCGCACGTGCTCGTCGAAAAGCCGATGGCGCCGACGGCGGCGGCTGCGCGCATGATGGTCGATTCTGCAAGGAAAGCTCGGCGCGTGCTGATGGTCGCGATGCAGCGGCGCTTTGGCGGCGTCGAGCGCGCAATCAAGGACGCACTCGCGAGCGGCGCAATCGGCAAGCCGAATTTCATTCGCGCGCGGCTTTCGCACGGTGGACCCAACCTGTGGGCGCCGGGGCAGACGTGGTTCACGACGGCTTCGGAAGCGGGCGGCGGCGCGATGCTCGATCTCGGCGTTCACGTCGCCGATCTTGCGATCTGGTTCATGGGCGAGATCGATTCCGTAACGGGAGCGGTCGGCACACTCGCCAAACCGATCGAAGTCGACGATACCGGCGCGATGATTCTACATTTCAAGTCGGGAGCGATCGGCGTGGTCGAGGCAAGTTGGAGCAGTATGCCGCCGCTGTCGGCGATCGAGATTTACGGCAGCGAGGGCAGGGTGATGGCGGGTTACCCGCGCAACGATATCTCGATTCTGAAAGCCGACGGCAGTCCGGCGCCGGGGTTTTCGCGCGACGAGGTGATGGGTCGCTTCGATCCGCGCGATTTTCTCGCTCCATCCCGCGAACTGGCGGTGGCCTTCATAGGTTCGATTCAAGGCCGCGTGAAACCTTCGCCCGACGGCGACGACGGACTGCGCGCGGTCGAGGCAATTGAGGCTTGCTATCGTTCGTCGCGCACGGGCGGTCGAATCAAGCTGCCGCTCGATTCATAATTCACAGATGTTTCGCGAATCGATCAAAAAGATGGCGCCGTATCGGCCCGGCGAGCAGCCACGCCCCGGCCAGCGCCTGATCAAGCTCAACACCAACGAAAATCCCTATCCGCCGTCGCCGAGGGTGCGGCGTGCGGTTGCGAAAGCGATATCGGGGTCGGCGCTGCGTTTGTATCCGGCGCCGCGCGCCGATGAATTCGTGGCGAGCGCCGCGCGACTCTACTCGATTCCGCAAAGCATGATCCTCGCCGGCAACGGCTCCGACGAACTGCTCGCCATGGTGTTTCGTGCGACGCTCGGGAGCGGCGACACCGTCGCGTATCCGGTGCCGACATATTCGCTGTACGACACGCTGGCGCTGGTGCAGGAGGCGCGAATCCTGCACTTCCCGGTAGAGGCAGGCTTCGAGCTGCCGCTCGACGCGCTGGCGGACGCGCGCGCGAATCTCACAATCGTGTGCAGTCCCAATTCGCCTTCGGGCATTCTGACTCGCGCGCGCGACCTCGCCGCCTTGGCCAAGCGCCTGGACGGCCGGTTGCTCGTGATCGACGAAGCCTACGTCGACTTTGCCGGCGAGAATGCGCTGGGCCTCGTGCGGCGTCATCGCAATATCGTCGTGCTGCGCACGCTGTCGAAGTCATATTCGCTGGCCGGCATGCGGCTCGGCTTGTGCTTTGCGCATCCGGCGGTAATCGACGCGCTGATGAAGGTCAAGGATTCGTACAACCTGAGCCGGGTTGCGCTCGCCGCGGGGGCCGAAGCGTTGCGCGATTCCGTCTGGATGCGCCGTAACGTCGAGAAAGTGATCCGCACGCGCGCGCGAACCGAGGAGCGGCTGCGCAAGCTCGGCTTCGAGGTGCCACCGTCGCAGGCGAATTTCGTGCTGGCGCGTATGCCTGGCCGCGATATGGCGCCCGTCACGCGCGGTTTGCGCCGCGCCGGAATCCTGGTCCGGCATTTCGCGACGCCGCTGCTGCAAGACTCATTGAGAATCTCGATTGGAACTCCGGCCGAGATGGACGCACTGTTCAAGGCGCTCGCGCCGCTGGTCCGCGCCACTCCGCCGCCGAAGGCAAAGCGCCGCGTCCGCGCGTGAGCAGTTGAATCTGATGGCAGCGATCAAGCGTCTGTTCGGGAATTTTCGTTCCTCACGCGCAAAAAAATCGGACTCCGAAGCGCACCCTTCGATTCAATGGGTGGTAGCCGGGCTGGGAAATCCCGGCGAGGAATATTCGCGCTCGCGCCACAACTCCGGATTCATGACGATCGATCGAATCGCAAAAGCAAAAGGCGTCGAGCTCAACCGCCGCAGATTCAAAGGCGTCACCGCTGAAACGATCCTCGCCGAAAAGCCTGCGCTGCTCGTCAAGCCACAGACTTTCTACAACCTCAGCGGCGAATGCATCTCCGACCTGCTCGGCTATTTCAAGATTGCTCCGCAACATTTGATCGTGCTGCACGACGAGCTCGATCTCGAAGCGGGGCGGCTCAGAATCAAACAAGGCGGTGGCGACGCCGGCAACCGCGGCGTTCGCTCAATCGCGGAGTCGCTGGGAACGACCGACTTCATTCGCGTGAGAATCGGAATCGGCCGACCGCCGGGTTTTAGCGAAGAGCTGGAACCGGGCAGGCAGCCGAAGACCGAAGAAAACAAGGACTACCTCCTGCGACCGATGACTTCCGCCGAACGGCAAGCGGTCGCTCCTATTCTCGAGCGGGCAGCGAGCGCGGTGGAAGCGATCGCCGAGCATGGACTCGAAGCCGCGATGAATCGATACAACCAGCGCGGCTAGAGTGCATTGTGCGACTGCGAACTCGATCGCGTGATGACAAAATGTCGGCAAACACAGTCTCGCTGTTGACATATTGTCAGGTGCCGCGCTAGAGCATCAAATTATCGGAACCTCGCGGCGTACGCCTCGTACGGTTTCGTAAATTAGTATGTTCAGAGGTAGTTCATGTTTGAAGAAGACAAGACCCGCTTCGTTGGCGCGGAGGAAGCTCTGCGCTTCTATTTCCGCGTGCGCGAGCTGCTGCACAGCGGAGGGACGAGTCGATTGGCGGCGGACGAATTGCCCGCGGATGCGTGTCTCGCCGCGGCCAATGCGATCGACGACTGTCAATGTATCGGGTGGTGCATGCACGGTCTCGACGACACTGCGCTATGGCTGCTCACCGAGGTATACCGGCCGACGGGATTCGGCGTGCACCGGAAAACATTCTCGCAGGTGTGCAGGGCGGGCAGGCTCGAGTTTCCTGAGCGGCAGTTCAGTGTGCGCGAAGTTCGGATGGTCCACGAACATGCGCTCGGCGTCGTAAAACGCGGGTTGCGCCTGCTGGGATTGATTCCCATTCGCCAGCCGCAGGCGGTGCGCGAACGGCGCCAGCGGGTTCGAACGGCGGACAAGGGCGCGCAGCTTCAAGTGAGCCAGGCCGCAAGCCGCGGATAACTCGTGCGAGCGCCGCACGGCGGAAAGGGACGGGCTATTCCGCGCCGTCAAAATTCCTGTACGCTTGAGAGCCATCGGAGCCTCCGGCGAACGGAATTGACAAAGCGGAAAATGAACGACGATCAGGCCAATGAAGAGGCGGCCGTGCTCGCCCGCGGCACCGCCGAAGTTATTTCGCCGGCCGAGCTCGCGGCGAAAGTCGCGCTCGGACGGCCGCTGCGCATCAAGCTCGGCATGGATCCGACCGCGCCCGACCTGCATCTCGGTCACAGCCTGACGCTGAAAAAGCTGCGCGATTTTCAGCGCGCGGGCCACACCGTCATTTTCCTGGTCGGCGATTTTACCGCGATGATCGGCGATCCCACCGGACGCTCCGAGACCCGCAAGCCGCTGTCGCGCGAGCAGATCGAGGGTAACGCGGAAACCTATCGCACGCAGGCGTTCAAGATTCTCGATCGCGAGCTGACCGAGGTCCGCTTCAACAGCGAATGGATGAATGAACTCGGCGTGCGCCGCCTGATCGAGATTGCGGCAAAGGTGAGCGTCGCCCGTCTGCTGGAGCGTGACGACTTCGAGAAGCGGCTTGCCGCCGAGGAGCCGCTGTTTCTGCATGAGCTGCTTTATCCCGTGATCCAGGGCTACGATTCGGTCGCGCTCGAAGCCGATCTGGAAATCGGTGGCACCGATCAGAAGTTCAACATGCTGGTCGGCCGCGAGCTGCAAAGGCATTTCGGGCAGCCGCCGCAAGCGGTGATGACGATGCCGCTGCTCGAGGGCCTCGACGGCGTGCGCAAAATGTCGAAGTCGCTCGGCAACTACGTCGGGCTCACGGACCAGCCCGAGGACATGTACGGCAAGCTCATGTCGGTGCCGGATCAGCTGATGGTTCGCTACTACCAGCTGTTGACCAGCGCGACGGCGGAAGAAATCGCGGCGGTGAAGTCGGGCGGGATACATCCGATGGAGGCGAAAAAGCGCCTCGCGCGCGCGATCGTCGAGGAATACCACGGCGCGGCGGCGGCCGATCGTGCCGAGCAATACTTCGAGAGCAAGTTCCAGCGCAAGGAAATCCCCGCCAGCGCGCAGGTCTATCGAATCGCCGAGGATCTGTGGATTTGCGAGCTGATGAAGCAGTTACAGTTCACGCGTTCGACCACCGAGGCGCGCCGCCTCGTGAGCCAGGGCGCAGTGCGCGTCGACGGCCGCACGATATCCGACGTGAATTTTCGCTTTGTGCCGGGCGAGCACAAGGTGCTCGAGGTTGGAAAGCGCCGGGTGGCTCGGATCGAACCTTGACGGACGCGAACGCTCTCAGTCGCTCTTGTTCTTCTCGGCCTGCGCGACCGCTTCGCGCAGCTTTTCCATCGTGCGGCCGAGCGCTTTCGTGTAGCGCTGCTTGGTCCAGGTCTCCTTGGTCCGCATCTTGAGCCATCCCAGCTTGACTGCGTCGGGCTTGTTGCCCATCTCGCCGGTGGAAACCTCGATAATCGCGCGTTCTTCGGTGTTGAGCGAGTCGAGCACTTCGCGCTTGAGGTTTTGCAGAAAACCGGACTTAAGGTCGATGTCGATTTTCATCGAGGATGCACTTCTACCAGCAGCCTAGACCATCGCATGCGCAGCCTCAACGGGGTCGGAGCGCAGGGGCGCGCTCGCAACGCTGGCAGGTCGACATCGCGAACCGGGCCGCTTGCGGAGAAAAAGGCGCCGCCTGCCGAGAGCAGGAACACCTGAAGCGCGAAGTCCGATTATTCCTCTTCGACTGCCTGACGAATCGCGTTCAGGATGAAGAGGAACTGCTTCGGCGCCGACACGCGGCCTAGCAGGTTCACGTTCTTCAGGACCTTGAGTTCCTGCGCCGTTACCTTGTTACGGGTCAGCGTGCCGCGATCGGTCGCAAATTTCCGCCATGAGTCTTTCTGCTGACGGGCGGGCGCAGACTCGCCACGCTCGCCGAGTATCCATTGCGCTTCCGGATGCGCGAGCAGAAACAGCCGCTGCTTGTCGAGTTCGAGCGTTTCCGCGATTCGCGATAATAGCGACAGGGAAGGGCGCCGCCGCCCGTTTTCGAGATATGCGATGTGGCTGGCTTTCACGCCAAGTTTGCGCGCCAGTTCACGCTGAGTGTAGGCATACGCACCGCGCCGCTGTTTGAGTACCTGACCGAGAGTCTCTTTTTTCATGGTCCCTATTCCGTCGTGTCCAATCGGTAAAGTTTGCCGGTAAGCTGATCGGCAGCTACCGGTCGATAGTGTTGCGACAAAATCAACTCCAAATCATTTTCGCATCCGCTCGCGATACCGTCTGCGCGTGATCAATCTAACTACGGAAGCGCAGTCTAAAGCGATAGCTGAATCGCTTGCAAGTGTCTGGAAGGAACACATTGTGTTGTTAATTCGATAACTTCCCGACTTCACTAACACCACATCGAGCTACCAAATTTCCGCATCTCTCGCAACTTCGATAATCAACCGAACGGTCGGAAGGTAACGAATCTCGCCGGTGACTACAAGCGCAGCGCGTGAAAATTAGCAGCTTCCGTGAAAATTAGCGGAGGCCGTTTGACAGATCGATCGGCGCGTTGTCGAAGTAGCGTAACTTCAGGCTAGCCGTCTGACGGCGGGGGAATTGGCGGCTTTTCGCAGCCGCCGCCGGTGGCGCAAGTGAGGCCGGCGCCGAAATAAATTGTCGCCGCCTTGGCCGGAAAGAAAATATAATTGAGCGGCGTCTCGATTGGATCGAACGGCTGTGGTGGCTGCTGCGATGCCGCTGCAGCTTCGACATGAGCCTGGTGCTCAACCTGCTGCTTGGTATCGGTGCCGACCTCGACATTCTGGATACTGGCGACGCGTTGGTCCGCGCCGAAGATCGCCGCCTTGCCCGGCTCGAGCCAGACATAGCGCAGCACGCTGCCGCCGCTGTGATTCGGGTCCGCAATATTGTCCTGCAGGTCGGGCGCGCCCATCGCCTGCACCGCCTGATCGGGAGTCATGCCGGGGCTCAGCGTTTTATTCTGCTGCGCCATCGAGCATCCAACGACCAATAACGCGAGCAGCCCCAGCGCCGCACGCGAGAGAATCATACGTAGCATTATCATCGATACCTCAAGCCCAGTATGGAGCTAACATACGAAGTCATCGCCAGCAACAGACCTTGTTCCATCGCCGATGATCGTCACTTTGTTGATGATGAACCGTCGAGGCTCGCCGTTGGCGCGGCGACGGCGGGAAAAGCCGAGACGGCGGTCGTGGTCGACGCCGGTTGCCCGATGCACGCGCCCGCTTGTGACGTCGTCAGCATGACAGGCTGCGCGACATTGGCCGGCGACGGGCTCGCCAGCGGATGAGTCAAATTGTAGAAGCCGTTGATAAATCGAATTCCCCAGCCGCCGCCGTTATCCATGAAACTGGTCAGCTGATTGTACAGCGCAGGATTGTTGACCATCAGGCCCGCGGTGCCCTTCGTCGAGTTGATCTTCTGCAGGATGTCCTTCAAGTCGTGCGACGACTGGCGCAGGTTGGGCAGCACGTCGTTGGAGAAATCCTTGTTCTCCATCAGTTGCGGCAAAATGCCGTCGGCCTTGTCGAATCGCGCGATCAGAGTGTCGAGCCGCGCGCTGGTCTGGCGCAGCTTCACCGTGGTCTGCTCGATGTTATCGAGGAACTGCTTGCCGTTGGTTTGATCGCTCAGCATCGCGCCGACCAGTCCTTGCCCCTGGTTGACGCGGTCCATCGCACTGCCGAGCGCGACCGACAGCTTGTCGACGTGGTCGAGCGTGCGCTGAATCGATTCGAGCGTAAGCCGGTCTTTCGGCACGTTGGCGTCGTCGCCGCGCACCAGTTCGCTGAGCAAGCCGTGGCCGTTTTCGATCGACCCGAGAATCGCGCGCAGCGAACCGGAGATCGCCATCACGTTCGCGATCAAATCGTCGGTGCCTTCGCGCTGCAGAATCGCCTCGTAGTCGATCGGATTGATCGACGCCAGGACAGTGTCCGGAGTCGCGGGCGGCGCCGACGCGCTCCCTGGCGTCAGCGCGACGAACTTGTCGCCGAGCAGGCCCATCGAATGTATCTGCATGATCGAATCGGTGTGCACGCGATCCGCGGCGGAGGCTTCGACCCAGATTTTCACGATCACGTAACCGTTCTCGGGCTCGGGCGGAAACATGATCGAGTCGACCGCGCCAATCCGCACGCCCGACAGCGTCACCGGCGCGCCGGTCTGCAGACCTTCAATGCGCTCGAAATGCGCCTGCAGAATTTCGGTGTGGGTGAAGAGTTGCGCGCCGTGACCAACCGTCAGGATCGCGAAGCACAGGATCGCCAGCCCGGCCGCGATCAATGCGCCGACCCGTACTCGCGCATACACCGAATCAGCCACGCTCGCCTCGCATCGCGGTCGTCATAGCGCGATCTCGACGAATTCGCGCATCAGCTCGTCGCGGGTCGCGCGCACTTCGTCCGCCGTGCCGCTGAACCGTATTCGTCCCTGGTCGAGCAGCGCAAAACGGTCGCCGACCATGAACGCGCTCTTGAGATCGTGCGTCACTACCACCGACGTAAAACCCAACTGCCGCTGTAGATCCCGGATCAGCAAGTTTATCTTGTGCGTCACCAGGGGGTCCAATCCCGTGGTCGGCTCATCGTAGAGCACAGCCTTGGGCTGCAACGCGATCGAGCGCGCGAGCGCAACGCGTTTCTTCATCCCGCCCGACAATTCCGCCGGATAAAGATGCTCGACCCGCGTCATCCCGACCATGTCGAGCAGCTCGGTCACGCGTCGCGCGATCGCGGCCTCGTCCATCCCGCCATGCTCGCGCAGCGGGTAGCTGACGTTGCCGAACACGGTGAACGAGTCGAACAGCGCGCCGCCCTGGAAGACCATCGCGACTTCTTTGCGGACGTCGGCCATCGCGTCCTCGCTCAGGTCGTTGAGGCGCCGCCCTTCGACGATTACCTCGCCGCTGTCGGGCCGCTCGAGCCCATTGAGATGCCGCAGCATGACGCTCTTGCCCTCGCCGCTGCCGCCGAGCACGACCAGGGTCTCGCCTTCGAAGACCTCGAGATCGACGCCCTGCAAAACGGGCTTGCCGGCGAAGCTCTTGCGGAGCTGCCGCACCTCGATAAATCGTTTTCGTCCCTGATCCAACGTCAGTCCTGCATCAGACTCAGATCGATAGAAAAAACTTGGTCAAAAAGAAATCCGAAATCAGCACCGTGATCGACGCTGCCACTACCGCCGAAGTCGTCGCGCGCCCCACGCCGTCGGCACCGCCGGTCGCAGACAGGCCCTTGGCGCACGCGATTATCGCGATCTCGAAACCGAAGAAGACCGACTTGCCAAGTCCGCTAAGCAGGTCGCCGAGCTGCACGTTCTGAATCAGCGAGCTGTAGAAGTAGTCGGCGCTCACGCCGAGCTGCGTGACTGCGATAACCAGCCCGCCGAACAGTCCGACGGCGTCAGCGAGGACAGTCAGTATCGGCAGCATGATGACGGTCGCCAGCACGCGCGGCACCACCAGCTTCTTGACGGGACTGGTCGCGAGCGAGCGCATCGCGTCGATCTGCTCGGTGACCTTCATCGTGCCGAGTTCGGCGGTGATACCGGCGCCCACGCGCGCCGCGACCATCAGCGCGCTCAGCACAGGACCCATCTCGCGCAGCAGCGAGAGCCCCATGATGCGGCTCACGTAAATCTTGGCGCCGAACTTCGCGAGGAACTGGCCCATCTGCAGCGCCAGCACCATCCCGGAAAAAATCGCGGTCAGGTTGACGACGTTGACCGATTTCACGCCGACGGCGTCCAGTTGATCGAGCAACAGCCGCCCTTCGAACGGCCGTCGCACCAGGTAGCGGAAGAAATCGGCGGTCAAAACTCCGACTTCGCCAAGTTGGTCGAGGAACAGGTATATTCTCTCGAGCATCGAGCCTTGAAGATACGGAATGGATGACGACGGCGAAATACTGTTCGTGTACGGCGCGCTGATGAACCCCGCCGAGCGCCTGCGCCTGCTGGGCCGGCCCGTCAACGCAAGCCCGGCGCGGCTCGCAGGCTACGCACGCGGCAGGAAGCGATATTACTTCGTCGCGAAGCAAGTCGGCGCCTCGACGGATGGTGCAATCCTCGACGGCCTCACCGCGCACGACCTCGCAATCCTCGACGAATACGAAGAAGTGCCGACGCTGTACACGCGCGAGCGCATCGAAGTGCTCACAGCAGACGGCCGGAAAATCGAATGTTGGATTTACCTGCCGACCAGTTGGGCGCAGGACTAGTCTCGAAAGGACGGAGCCGGGATTCTTCGCTTCGCTCTGAACGACACAAGAAAACGAACTTCCACTGTTTTTCTGATCACTGGGTGCAGGGGTCACCCCTGCCGAGGAAGTGTGAAACCACCGTGGTTTCACATTCAATAAAGTGTTCCCTTCCCTAACTCTTGACCTCTGCCGGCGGGGGCTTCGGCTGCTCGCCGCGCTTGAGGCCGAACTTGTCGATTCTGTACTGCAGCGTCCGATAACTCATCGCGAGCATCTTCGCCGCTTTCGCAATCACCCAGTCGTTGCGCTCGAGCGCTTGCAGAATCGCGTCGCGCTCGAAGGTCTCGAAATTGAAGCCTTCGCTCGGAATCTCGTATTTGTCGCCGCGCTGACGGTCGCCGCTGCGCACCGGCCTTTTGCGCGACAGGACCTCCTCCGGCAGATCGCGCGGCGTAACAGTATCGCCCTCGCACAGCAGGATCGCGCGCTCGATCGCCGACTCGAGTTGCCGCACGTTGCCCGGCCACGAGTAGTCGAGCAGCACTTCCATCGCCTCGCGCCCGATCTCTTTGACGTGACCGTCGGCCAGGTGCCCGAATTTCGCCAGCGCATGATTCGCCAGCAGCGGAATGTCGCCACGCCGATCGCGCAGCGGCGGCATCGTCACCGTCACGACGTTGATGCGGTAGTACAAATCCTCGCGGAAGCGGCCCTCGCCGACTTCCTCCGCGATATTGCGATTGCTGGCGGCCACCAGCCGCACGTCGATACGAAATGAATCGTTGCCGCCGACACGCCGCAACTCCTTCTCCTGCAGCACGCGCAGAATCTTTGCCTGCATCCCTTGCGGCAGGTCGGCGATCTCGTCGAGAAACAGCGTCGATTTGTCGGCGCTCTCGAACAGCCCGATTTTGCGCTCGTTGGCGCCGGTGAACGCGCCGCGCTCATGCCCGAACAGCTCGTTCTCGATCAGGTTGTCGGGAATCGCCGAGCAATTGATCGCGACGAATTGGCGCGCCGCGCGCGGCGACAGGCGATGGATCGCTTTCGCCACGACTTCCTTGCCGGTCCCGCTCTCGCCCTGGATGAGCACCGTCGAATTCGACGGCGCGACGCGCCGCACCAGCCGGATCACTTCCTGGACTGCGGGATCCTGCCCGATGATGCCCTCAATTTCGAAGGTGCCTTCCAGCCGCCGTTTGAGCAGTTGATTTTCCTGCTGCAGATTCGCGAACTCCGCCGCCTTGGCGACGCGCGTCACCAGCTTCTCGCGATCGGTAGGCTTCTCGAGGTAGTCGAACGCCCCCGCCTTCATCGCCTGCACGACGCTGTCGGTCGAGCCATGAGCAGTCAGCACCACCACCTGGCTGCCGGGATAGGTGCCGCGCACTTTCGCGAGCAGCTCCTCGCCCGACATCCCCGGCATCATGAGGTCGGTCAGCACGACGTCGAAGCGCGACAGCGCCAGCAACTCGATCGCGCGCTTGCCGACAGCCGCCTCTTCGACGGCGAAGCCCTCTTCGCGCAAAGTGTCGGCCGTTATCTGGCGTTCGAGATCGTTGTCTTCAACGACCAGTACTGAGGCTTGCGTCATGATGGCGTCCGTCTACTACCGCGCTGGGCGGGAAGGTGAAAGTCAAAGTGGTTCCGGGTCCGTCCGCGTTCGGCCCGATATCGATTGTACCTCCATGCGCCTCGACAATCGCCTTCGACAGAAACAGCCCCAGGCCGATGCCGTCGCGCTTGGTGGTGAAGAACGGCTCGAAGACATGATTCACGACTTCCGCTTCGATGCCCGCGCCGGTGTCCGAGAAACTGATCACCATCGCGCCGCCCTCGAGGCGCCGCAGCGCAATCCGCATCGTGCCGCCCTCCGGCATCGCCTGGATAGCGTTGGCGACCACGTTGATAAAGCAGGCGCGCAGCTTCTCGGCGTCGACGTTGAGAATCGGCGCCGCATCGTCGAATTCCTCGACCAGGTGGATCGACTGGCTCTTCATCTTCGATTCCGACAGCGCCACGACCTCATCAACGAGTTGGCGCACGTCGGTCGGCGCGGGGAAAATCTCGATCGGCTTGCCGTAATGCAGGAAGCTTTGCACCAGGTCGGCCAGCCGCCGCATCTCTTCCTTCATAATCGTGAGCTGGCGCAGAAACGCTTCGCGATCGTGGGGCTGCTGCGGCGCATAGCGCGCACGCAGCTGATCGAGCGCGAGGCTGATGAAATTCAGCGGATTCTTTATTTCATGCGCCAGGCCGCCCGCCAATTGCCCCAGCGCCGTGAAGCGCTCGAGCCGGTTCAGCTCCTGCTCGCGCTCGCGCGCATGGCGGAGCTGCCCGACCATGTCGTTGAAGCTGCGCGTCAGCAATCCGATTTCGTCGCGTCGATGCGCCTCCGGCACCGGCTCGAGGCCGCGCGCTGCGATATTCTGCGCCGCGTTCGCCACCGCGTGAATCGGCTTCACGTAGCGATCGGCGAGGATATACGCGAACACCAGCCCGATCGCGAAAATCGCAAACGCGATCAGCAGCTCGCGCGTGCGGCTCTCCTCCAGCGGCTGCGCGAAGTCACCGAAATTCGCCACCACCTGCACGTAGCCGAGCAGATGGTCTTCGACCTCGACCGGGATCAGGTAGACCGTCGTCTCCGGCGCCAGGCCAAGCTGGCCCGCCGGAATCGTGACCAGTTTATCCGGATGCTTGAGTTGCTCGGGCGTCAGCCATTCGGCCTGCTTGGGCCGCAGCGCCGCGCCGATCAGATTCGGATTCGAGCTGTTGAGGATCAGGTTCTCGCTCGACGCGATCGAAACCTCCAGCCCCTGCGTGTGCAGATCGTCGACGTAGTTGTGCAGCTGCTCGCGATCGGTGTCGCGCACGGCGGTCAGCTCCTGCACGCCGATTTGAATGACGCGCGCCAGGTCTTTGACCTTCTCCTGCGTGTCCGCGACGATCGCCGCCTGCGTGCCCAGGCTCACCCAGACCTCCGCGCCGAGAGTCAGCCCCAGCAGCCCGACCATCAGCACGATCAGCTTCGCCTTGAGGTTAAGCGCGGGAAAGTATGAATCCATTTTCGACATCGGCGGCCGCTCAGACACGGCCGCGCAATAAATTCGGTATTTCGCGCTACTCGGTCTTGGCTTCCGGCTCCACCGGCTCCGGCTCTACCGTCTTGCGGATCACCAGCATCCGGGTTCCGTACACGGCGACGCTCAGGATCGCCACGATCAGTATGAGCCGCTCAAAGCCGCCGATATACCTGACCAGCATCTCGAGCTGCTTGCCGAAGACGTAGCCGAGCGTCACGACGATCGGCACGGATATCAGCGCTCCGAGCAGATCGTAGAACAAAAACACTCCCGGGCGCACGCCGAAGGATCCCGCCGACAAATAGACCAGCGCGCGCAGACCGGCCAGGAATCGAGCGTAGAAGATCGCGCGATGCCCATGGCGTTGCATGAAACCTTCGATGCGCTCGATCTGATGCTTGCGGCCCGGCCGTCCGATCGAGAAGTAGCGCACCAAGTCCCGTGCCGAAGTGCCGCCCCATGAAAAATAGCGAGTTGTCGCCGGCGACCACTCCGAACAGCGACACTGCCAGCGTGATCGGATAGCGAGTAATCCCGCGATGCACCAGGTAGCCGCCTGCCAGGAGAGCCACGTCTTCCGGAATCGGCAGCCCAAGACCGCAGAGCATCAAGATCACGAACAATCCCAGATAGGTGAAGTGTTCGATGTACTGGGAGATCAGCCCGACCAAGCTCACTCCCCGTGCGAGTAGCGCGCGCGCAGCGTGTCGCGGATTTGTTCGATCGGCATGCCGCGCTGTGCCATCGGCTCCGCATCGCGGGCCTCGCCCATGCAGATGCCACAGCGGCTGGCGTGGTCGTCGCGGTAGCAGTCGAGCAGGCTCCGATGTCCCAGCGTCTTGTCGCATCCGCAGTAGCAATGCAGTTGCGACAGCAGTGCGGGATCGTGCTCGGCAATCTCGTATGTCTCGCGCACATTGCCCTGGAAACCTTGCGGGTCGAGCGTTACTCGAAGGTGCGCGGCAGCATCGCCCGACGCGCCAGCCGAGCTATCCGATGCCTGCGAACCGCCCGACATATAGCCCGCGTATGCGATCGCCACGACGAGCAACGCTGCGGCGGCGAGTGCGACGATTCCTTTGGTGCCCTTGAACATACCTCTCCCTGCGGTCCCGAAATTATAGCATCTCGATGAATCTTAGGCTTTGATTCGCGAAACTGTATAGAGCGGCCGGCCGATGCGGTCCGCGCCGCGTGTGCGGCAGCCGCTTCAGGATTCCCATCGCGAGAATGCTGCGCCGGAAGTTTCGCCGGTCGAGCGGCCGCCCCAGGATAATCGAGTACAGTTCCTCGAACTCGGCAAAGGTGAACTCGCGCGGAAGCAGCGCATACGCGATGTTGGTGTATTCGAGCTTCGACTTCAGCCGCTTCACCGCGTACGCCGCCATCAACGAATGATCGTACGCCAGCTGCGGCAGGCGCGTGACTTCGTACCATTTGCCGGTCGCGTATTTGTCGCATGGCGGGCCGACCGCTTGCGCCTCGGGGATCAACGCCATGTACGCGACCGATACGACGTGCGTTCGAGGGTCACGCGACGGATCGCCGAAGGTGAACAACTGCTCGAGATAGGCGCCGCTCAATCCCGTCGAATCGTGAAGCTCGCGCCGCGCCGCATCGTCGAGCAGTTCGCCGACGCGCACAAGGCCGCCCGGAAACGCCCAGCGTCCGCGCCCCGGCCCGCGCCGCAGCTCGACCAGGTAGGTCTGCAGGCGGCCGTCGTTGATCGCGAAGAGGACAGTGTCGACCGCGACCATCGGCCGCGCCAACTGTTCGCCGCTCGCGACGTTTTGTGGATTCGCGCTCAGACGCTCAGCTCGAGCATGCGCTCCAGCGCCCGCTTCGCGCCCACGCGCACGTCCTCGGTCAGTTCGATCTCGTAGCGCAGGTGGCGCAGCGAATCGAGCGTTCCCGCGAGCGTGATCATCTTCATGAATCGGCATAGCTTGCACGCCTTGTAAAAATGCTTGTCGGGAATCTCCATCAGCAGGCGGTCCGACAGCCCGCATTCCGTCACCACCAGGAATTTATCGGCGTCGCTGCTCTTCGCGTACGCGAGCATCGCGCTGGTCGACAGCACGGCGTCGGCCAACGCCAGCACGTCGCGCCGGCACTCCGGATGCGCAATCACCTTGATTCCGGGAATCGCGCGCTTGACCTTGTTCACCTCGTCCGGGGTTATCTGATGATGCACGTAGCAGTTGCCGTCCCACGAAATCACGCGCTTGCGCGTCTGCCCCTGCACGTAGTTCGCCAGATTCTGATCCGGCACGAACAGAATATTCTCGGAATCGATCCGCTCGACAATCTTCGCCGCGTTGGCTGACGTGCAGCACGCATCCGACAGCGCCTTCACGTCGGCAGTGCAGTTGACGTACGACACCACCTTCAAATCGGGATAAATCTTGAGCAACTCTTCTTTTCGATCGGCCAAAGCCTCGGCCGTGACGCTGTCCGCCAGCGAGCATCCCGCCTTCAGATCCGGCAGCAGCACTTTGCGATCGGGGTTGTAGACTTTGGCCGTCTCGGCCATGAAATGCACGCCGCAAAACACGATCACGTCGGCGTCGCGCACGTCGCGCGCATTGCGCGCCAACTCCAGCGAGTCGCCGATAAAATCCGCGACCTCGAAAATCTCCGGCCGCTGATAGTTATGCGCCAGCACCACCGCGCGCCGCGACTTCTTCAGCTGCTTGATCTCCGCGATCATCTCCGCATAGCGCTCGCAAGTCTCCGCCGTGTAGCTCTCGTTCCCGAGCACCGCCAGCTTGTCGCGCAGGGCGCCCGCGCTCGTGGCCATTTCCGCAGATTCGTTCACGATAAATCCTCTTCGCCAATCACTTTGCGTCAATCTGACACTTACTCTAGGACGCCGACGCCCTCTATGCAAGCCATTTCCGCAACAGCTCGCCGCTCTGCTAAATCACTTCAATTGCGCACGCAGATCCGGCTTTTCAGGAGTTAATGTAATGGATGAAGTATTGGAGCGCGAGATTGTCGCCGCCGTCCGCCGCTTCGTCGAGCGCGACGTCATCCCCAACGCCTCCGCGCTCGAGCATCGCGACGAATATCCGCACGCGATGGTCGCGACGATGCGCGAGCTCGGCCTCTTCGGCGCTACCATCCCTGCCGACTTCGGCGGCCTGGGCTTAAGTTTCACGACCTACGCGCGCGTGATGGAAGAGCTGTCGCGCGGATGGATGTCGCTCGCCGGCGTCATCAACAGCCATCTCATCATGGCCTATGTCATCGCGAATCACGGCACCGACGCGCAGAAAAAATATTTCCTGCCCGCGATGGCGCGCGGCGACAAGCGCGGCGGCCTCGCGCTCACCGAGCCGCACGCCGGCAGCGACGTGCAATCGATTCGCACCACGGCAGTTCGCCACGGCGACGAGTACATTGTCGCCGGCGCCAAGATGTTCATCACCAACGCGCGTCATGGCACGATGCTCGCCGTCGCCGCCAAGACCGACCCTCACGCCGATCCCGCTTACGCCGGCATCAGCATGTTCGCCGTCGAGAAGAGCGAGCGCGGCCCCACCGTCAGCCGCAATCTCGACAAGCTCGGCTACAAAGGCATCGACACCTGCGAAGTTCTATTCGAAGACGTCGCCGTGCCGGCAGCCAATCTGATCGGCGGCGTCGAAGGCGCGGGCTTCAAACAAGTGATGAGCGCGCTCGAAGTCGGCCGCATCAACGTCGCCGCGCGCGCGGTCGGAGTAGGGCAGGCCGCGTTCGAAACGGCGATCCGCTACGCGCAACAGCGCACCGCATTCGGCAAACCCATCTGCCAGCATCAAGCCGTCCAGCTCATGCTCGCCGACATGGCGACCCGCGTCGAAGCGGCGCGCCTGATGGTCGCCAACGCCGCGCGCAAGAAGGACGCCGGCGAACGATGCGACGTCGAAGCCGGCATGGCGAAGCTGTTCGCCTCGGAAGCCTGCGCGAAAATCTCGCTCGACGCGATGCGCGTGCTTGGCGGCTACGGCTTCATGGCCGATTTTCCGGTCGAAAGATTCTACCGCGACGCCCCTCTGATGATGATCGGCGAGGGCACCAACGAAATCCAGGCGCTGGTAATCGCGCGCGGCCTGCTGGCCCGCTATCCGGTCTGATTATTCGCCGCGCGCCAACTCGTGCAGCGCCCGCGCGCATTCCACCGGATGCGTAAACATGACCTCATGCCCGCTCTTCACGAACTTGAGCGTGGGGTTTTTCAACCGGCTCGAAAAATGCGGATGCCAATTCGGCGCCCCCGCTACCGGCGTCAAATCGTCCTCGCAAACGAGATAGCTGCTCGGAATTCCGGTGGCGAAGTAGGGCGCCATCGCGACCGGCGTCGAGGATCGGCGCAATCGGCTGTGGACCCAGCGCCGACAGCACATATTCCTTCACGGCTGGCGCCATGCCGTTGAAGAGCCCGTCGAGATTGCCCATCATCTCGATTGGGATGGACCGCTCAGGCAAAGTATCGGCCGCCGGCCGCTAGCGGCGACGTCGCCGGATCGATAATCGGCTGCCCGTCGAGCGCCACCATCGCCGTAACCCACACGACGCGTTTTATCCGCGACGGAATCTTCGCCGCGACTCCGGGAATCGTCAGCCCGCCGAGGCTATGCCCCGCGAGCACGACGTTCTTCAGATCGTGCCGCTCGATAAACTGCGCGACGCTGTCGACATAGCTGGCGAGCGTCACCTTGGAACGGTCCGCCCGGTTCATCCCATGCCCCGGCAAATCAACCGCATACGCCGTGTCGCCCAACTTCTCGAGCTGATTGATAACGGCAGCCCAGCACCATCCGCCATGCCAGGCGCCATGCACCAAAACAAATGTCTCCGCCATTTTTTTCCCTAACTCGCGATCGGGGTGACTTCCTGCCCGTCTTTCAGGCCGGGCGCCGGTACGACGATCACCATCTCGCCGCCGCTCAAGCCCTGCCGCACCTCGATACCGTCCTGGAACTCGCGGCCCACGACGATCGGCGTCTGATGGATCGTGTCGCCGCGCACGATCCACACTGAATTGGCCGCGCCGTCCGTGACGATCGCCTTCTTGGGCACCAGCACCATCGGGGCAGCGGCAGCCTGCGTGACGATCGACTGGAACGTAACCTTGGCGCTCATCTCCGGTTTGATAATTTTGAGATCGGGTTGCAGGATTTTGACCTCGACCTTGACGGTGCCTTTCTGCCGATCGGCCTCGGGATAAATCTTCACCACCTGCGCGGGGAACGGATTGTCAGGATACGCGTCGGGGATCACCGTCGCCGGCGTGCCCATCTTGACCTTCGCGATATCGCTTTCGTTGATATCCACTTCGCAGCGCAGATCGCTCAAGTCCGCCAACTGCGCGATATCGGTGGCGCCGCCGCCGGCCTGGATTTCGCCGCCGAAGTTAATCGTGTCGCCGAGCTCGCGATACTTCTGAAGCACCACGCCGTTGATCGGCGACGCGATCACGGTCTGGCTCACGTTGAACTTCGCGAACTCAATCTCGCCTTCCGACTTCTTGAGGTCCGCTTCCGCCACCGCCAGTTGATTCTCCGCGTCGTCGAGCGAGTCCTTCGACTCGACGCCCTTGGCGTACAGCTCGCGCATTCGGTTTGCGCGCGAGAGCTTCAGCGTGACGTTGGCCCGCGCCAGATCGCGATCCGCATACGCCTGCTTGAGCTGCGCCTGGTAGTCGCGGTCGTCGATTCGCGCCAGCAGGTCGCCGACCTTGACCCGCTGCCCTTCCTCGATCGGCTCGGCGACTATCTGTCCGAGAATCTTGGTGCCGATCACGATGTACTTGTGCTGGGTGACGATATATCCGCTGCCGGTGAGCACGGTGCCGGCCTGTCCCGCTTCTTTCACCGCGACGATCGCGGTCTGCACTTCGGGCGGACGGCCTAAAGTTTTCTGGTAGACGACATAGCCCGCGACCCCGACGACCGCGAGGACCGCGAGCGTGATCGCGGCCGGCACAATCCGGCTCGGCTTCTTCGGCTGCGCCGCGCGCGCAATCCTCAGCGACTCGAGCTCGCGAATATTCGGTCCGCGTGGTGTTTCGGTGGACAAGGTGTCACACGCTCCTCAAAGCATCGACCACCGGCATTTTCATCGCCTGACGCGCGGGAAGCCAGCCCCCGACCATACCCATTACGGCGGCGAAGATCATCGCCTCGACTACAATCGCAAAAGTGACGCGGAAGCTGAAGGCCAGCGTCGAGAACGTGACGAAATTGCCGAACGTCGTCGACAGCCCGTTAATCGGCAGCGCGAGCAGGATTCCAATCACGCCCGCCGCGACCGCCAGCACGAGAGACTCGAGCAGGAACGACGTCATCACCGCAATCGGCGCAAAACCGAGCGCGCGCAGCGTGCCGATTTCCGTGGTCCGCGACGAGACGGCCGCATACATCGTATTCATCGCGCCGAAAATCGCGCCCACCGCCATTATCACCGCCACGATCATCCCCAGCACCCGCATCTGGTTGGCGACCACGGCCTGGTCCTTGTAGTAGTCGGCCTCGGTCTCGCCTTGCAGGTTGATTCGCGGATCGTCCGCCAGCCGCCGAATCAGCGCGCCGGTGTCAGCGCCCGGCGCCAGCTTGAGCCGCACGTCGGCATAGTACGCGCCGCGCTGCGCATCGTCCTGCACATTATGCACGTCGCCCCAGACTTCGGACTCGAACGATCCGCCGTCGGCCGTCATTATCCCGACCACCTTCCAGTTGCCGCGTCCGAACCGCAGCGTCGATCCTAGCTGCATGTTCGCGTAATGGCCCTGCAGACCTTTGCCGACCACCACTTCGTTGACCGACGGGTTGAACATCCGGCCTTCGACTATCTTCACCTTCGGATGCACTTTGAAGGCGATCGGCAGCACTCCGCGCACCACTATATTGTCGCGTCCACCGCCGGTGCGTTCCATCAGCGCCTGCACCGGCAACTCCGGCGACGCATCGACGCTGCCGTCGGCCTCGCGCCGAATCTGCGGCAGGAATTTCATCGCGTCGAATTGATCGAGCTGAATGGCCGAGTAGGTCTCGGTGGTCGCACCCTTGCGCAGCACGATCACGTTGTCCGGATCTCCAGTATCGGAAATCGCCGAGTTCAATCCCGCCACCAGCGCCATCACGATCACGAACACACAGACCACCAGCGCAATTCCACCACCGGTCATCGCGGTAGAGACTCGCCGCACCAGCAGCGAGCGCACGTTATATTTCAGCGGTATCGCCATATCTAAATCTTAATCCCGGGTGCAGGGGTCACCCCTGCCGAGGAAGTTTGAAACCACCGAGGTTTCAAATTCAATGTGATTTTCCTCACGCGACCGTCCGAAGCGCATCGACGATATTGCGCCGCGCCGCCGAGCTCGCCGGCACCATCGCGCTCAGCAATCCAATCAGCGCCGCGATCACCAGCGTCTCCGCCAGGATAGACGGCGGCATGGTAATCGAGCCGAGCGGACCGCCGACGTTACCGATCGAGAAAACCTTGAGCACGACATACGCCGACCCGCATCCGATAATCCCGCCAATAAGACCTATCAGCAGAGACTCCGCCAGCAGCAGCGACAGAATAGTGCGCGCGGGAAATCCCATCGAGCGCATCACCGCTATCTCGCCGCGACGCTCGCGTATCGACATCGCCGCCGTGTTGGCCGCCACCAGGCCGATCGTGAGCACGACGATAAATCCCAGCAGCTCCGCCATCCGAAAAAAGGTGCGGTACTGATCGAGGAAGCTGCCGATAAAGGCCGACTCCTTTTCCGATATCGTCTCGGCCGACGAATTGGCGAAGCCCTCGTCGATCGCCGCTATCACTTGCGGCACATTCTCGGGCTTGTCGACCTTGACCCAGATATTATCGACGATTCCCGGCCGTCCGGCGGCCTCTTCCAGGTAGTCGCGCCGAAACAGCAGAAAGTCGGGCGGCGCCTTGCCAGCGATCGTGCCGACAATCACCAGCGTCACGTTGAACGGATAGAGCGTGCCCTTGAGCTGAATCTGCTGCCCGACATGCAGCCCGAACTTTTTCATCGTGCCGACGCCGACCAGCGCCGCCGTCCGAATTTTCTTCCACTGCTCGAACTGTTCGGGACTGATACCCCAGTCGGGCCACATCTGATCGACATTGTCGGGGTCGGCCGCCAGGTTCGGAAACTGATCGTAAACCTCATGGTAGACGCCGCCGAACCAACTCTCCGGCACCACCACCTCGACATGCGGTATCGTAGCGATCCGCTGCTTGTAGGCCACCGGAATCGAGTACGCGAGCCCGGCCTTGTTATGCGTCGCGACGCGGGTCGAGGAAGCGGTGTTGCCGAGAATCTGATTAGCAACCGTGGGGATACTGACCAGCGCCGAGAAGATAAACAGCGAGACCGCAATCGAAAGCACGGTAAGAAAGGTCCGCCGCTTACTGCGCAGGAGATTCTTGAAAACCAGCGCCATATACTTCATCGCGCCACCTCGGGGGGAATCACTTTATTAAATGTGAAACCACGGTGGTTTCACGCTTCCTCGGCAGGGGTGACCCCTGCACCCAGGGTTAAGACCAAGCTGGACTCCGTCCAGCTTGGAAGGGGTTCGGGTGATAGAAATTTTGGGCGCACTATATAGAACCGGGTTTTGCGGTACGAATTTCCAGAATATGATTCGCGAGGTCGAAGAAATAAACGGTGCGTCCGCTACCCGACGAATCAACCTTCATATCGCCGAGCGACCACGGCTGGCTGCCGTAGCTCAAGCCGGCCTCCTTGATTCGCCCGAAGATCGCATCGAACTCCTCTTCGCTGACGTGAAAGGCATAGTGATGGACGCCGAAATTCTCCCAGCGATCATCGAAATCCATCGTGAACGTCTCATTCACTCGCACCGGCGCAAACGGTCCGAACGGGCCGTCGTACCGCAACCCGAACAGGTTCGCGAAAAACTTTGCCGACGCCACCTTGTCCCGCGCCGGAACGATAGTGTGATCCAGGTAGATAGCCATAAAAACTCTCCTTCACTGGGTGCAGGGGTCACCCCTGCCGAGGAAGTGTGAAACCACCGTGGTTTCACATTTGATAAAGTGATCTCTCCTTCCCATACCCTCACGCATGCGCTGCCGCCTCCGCTGGCGCTCCGCGCTTCCCCGGCTCAACTCCGGCCAGCACGCCCTTGTCGAGCCGATAGACGGTATCGACATAGCGCTCCGCGCGCGGGTCATGCGTCACCATGACGATCGTCTTCTGAAACTGCCGATTCATATCCACCAGCAGCCCGAGGATTTCCTCGGCCGACTTCGCGTCGAGATCTCCAGTCGGCTCGTCGGCGACGATAATCGTCGGATCCGCCACGATCGCGCGCGCAATCGCCACGCGCTGTTCCTGCCCGCCCGAGAGCTGGCGCGGGTAATGGTCCATTCTGTCGGCCAGGCCCACCACCTTGAGCGCCGTCTCGACATGCTCGCGCCGCTCGGTCTTGTTGAGGCTGGTCAGCAGCAGCGGCAACTCGACATTCTCGAACGCCGTCAGCACTGGAATCAGGTTGTAGAACTGGAACACGAGCCCGATATGCCGCGCGCGCCATCCTGCGAGGTCGCGCTCCTTCATGCCGGTGATTTCCTCGCCGCCGACCGCGACGCGTCCGGTGGTGGCGTGATCGATTCCCGCGATCAGGTTGAGCATCGTGGTCTTGCCCGAGCCCGACGGCCCCATGATCGCGACGAAGCGTCCGACCGGCACCTGCACTGTCACGTCGTCGAGCGCGCGCACTTCGAACTCGTCGCGTTTGTAAATTCGAGTCACGTGTTCGAGATCGATTGCGAACTTTTCGTCCATGAATCCTGCCTCTTGACCCGCTCGGGGGTCATCTGCCGGATGCTGCCATCCGGGATGGTTTGATCCGCAATCCATTGCGGCGGGTCAGTTGTATTTCACGCCTCAACTGCGCGCAAAGCCGCGCCAGCACCTTGGCCTTGGCCTCGACGATGGCGCAGCCAAGCTCGACCACGATCCTGCGCACCGGACTTGCGCCCGCACGGCGCATCTCAGCCACCATCTCGGCCAGAATTGCAGTGCGGGCCTCGTCGTCGAGCCGCGTGCGCTCCATATGCTCGAGCGCGATTTCCGGCTCCTGGTCGGCAAAATAAATCTTCACCTGCGATTCGTCGAACACGAACAGCGGCTGCGCCGGCTCCCGCAGCATCCGCCTGAAATGCGCCCGGCCGCGCGGCGTGATCGCATAAATCTTTCGCGCGCGGCGCCCGCGCCGCTCCGTCCGCAGCTTGACCAGCCCGTCGTGCGCCAGCTTCTTGAGCGCGGGATAAATCGAACCGTCGCTCACCCGGTAAAAGAACCCGACCGGATCCTGAAACCGCTGCTTCAGGTCGTAACCAGTCGCCTCCGCCTCCATCAAAAATCCGAGAATCGGAAACTTGACGTCCATCCGCGGCGGCGTCTTGCTGAACTCCAGCGCCGACATGGACGGAAAAAGCGCCGCCGCCGGCCGAAAGCCCCGCGTCCCGTTCAACGACGAATTCAACGACACCTCATGCATACCTATCGAGCCAATAGCTCGACTTGAGCTATGAGTCAATCGAATTCTTCGAATCAGGATGCAGCAATACGACTGCGGATCACGCGGCCAAGGTTGCTGTGGCCCGACAGCGGTGCGACCCGCGCACCCGCCGCCGCCAACTCGCGCATCCGCTCCGGCTCCGGCTCGGTGCCGAACACCACGTCCCAGATTGGCGTCGTCACCCCGAAGATCGCATCGGGATCTCCCGCATGATGCGCCAGGTGCCGCGCGCGCAGCCGCGCCTCGACCGCGTTCGCCGGCGTCGCGAAATGAATCCGGTAGTGGAGGTACTCATAGACGGCGAAGCCGGCGACGATTCCGCCGTAAAAAATCACGCCGGCCGCCAATCCAAACCACGCATACGCGCCAGCCAGCACGACCGCAGTCGGGATCCACGCGCCCATCGCGAACACGGCCCGCGGATCGCGATGGTGCACGCTATGCAGCTCCGTCACGAACGTGCGATGCGCATGACCGAGCACGCCATGAATGACGTACTCGACTATCGTCCACGCAAACAGCCCAGCCGCGAAGATGAGCGTATCGAACAGCATCTACCTTGATCGTAGGTCGATACGCCCGCCTTCGCAACGCAGCGATCGGATTGCATCTGGACTCAAGCAGAGCTTGCAGCTATTAAAGGATTGGAATAGTTAAATCCTTTATCCGGCCAGGAGGCGCTTATGTTCGACTCAGACAATCCATACCTTAACGGCAATTACGCACCGTGGCGCGAAGAGGGCGACGCGTTCGACCTCGAAGTCGAGGGCGAGCTGCCGCGCGAGCTCAACGGCGCGCTGTATCGAATCGGGCCCAACCCGCACTTCAAGCCGCTCGGCCGCTATCACTGGTTCGACGGCGACGGCATGGTCCATGCCTTCATCCTGCGCGACGGCCGCGCCGCCTATCGCAATCGCTACGTGCGCACCGACGGCCTCAAGGCCGAGATGAAGCAGGGGCGCGCGCTGTTCGGCGGCTTGATCGACAAGGCGCGCGAGCCGTCGCCCGAGCTGCCGCCGTTCAAGAACGCCGCCAACACCAACATCATCGGCTATGCCAACCGCCTGCTCGCGCTGTTCGAAGCGGCGTCGCCGCACGAACTCAAGCCGCTGACGCTCGAGACGGTCGGGCTGTTCGATTTCGGCGGAAAGCTGACGGGCCCCGTGACCGCGCATCCGAAGTTCGATCCGCGCAACGGCGACCTGCTGTTCTTCGGCTATGCGCCGTTCCCGCCGTACGTGACGTGGTATCGCGCCGGCCGCGACGGCAAGCTGCTCGAATCGCGGCCGATAGACACCGGGCTGCCGGTGATGATGCACGACTTTATCGCGACCGACGACTACGCGATCTTCTTCGTCTGTCCCTCGGTCTTCCATCTCGAGAATGTGCCCGCGGGCAAGCCGCTGTTCGTCTGGGAGCCGCAGCACGGCACCAAAATCGGCGTGATGAACCGCAAGACCGGCGACGTGAAATGGTTCCAGGACGAGGCGTTCTTCATTTTTCATTTCCTCAATGCGTACGAAGAGAACGGCGAGCTGATCGTCGACGGATGCCGGATGGACTCGCTCGACATGACCGGCAACTCGTTCGGCGGCAAGCCGCTCATCTGGCGCTGGAATCTGAATTTGAAGGACGGCTCGATGCGGCAGAGTCAGCTGCATGACGGCTTCGCTGAGTTTCCGCGCTTCGACGAGCGCCTCGCCGGCCGCAAGCATCGCTACGGTTACTTCACCAACGGCGATACCGAATCGCCGCAGAACGCGAATGCTTCCAAGGGCCTGCTCAAACGCGACTATCAGACCGGCAAGACCGAAGTTCAGGATCTCGGGAAAAATCTCGCGGCGGGAGAGCCGCTGTTCGTACCGCGCAACGCCAAGTCGTCCGAGGACGACGGCTGGGTGCTCGCCGTCTGGTACGACGAGGCGCGCGACCGCAGCGAGATGATCGTGCTCGACGCGCAAAACTTCGCGGGCGCGCCGGTCGCGAGGGTCAAGCTGCAGCATCGCGTGCCGTGGGGCTTCCACGGCAACTGGGTGCCCGCGCAATGAAGAAGGCGTCTGCGAAGCGCAAGCGGCGTAGTCGTCGCGCGCCGGCTGAAGAACGGCGCGTCGCGCGATGCGGTGCGCGAGGAAGCGAACGAGCCGCGCTTCCTCGCGCGGCTTCCGACCCGCAAGGCGTCGCTCGATCTCGCGCTGCTCGGATTGATCGCCGAAGCGCCCGGCACGTCGGGCTACGACATCGTGAAGATCTTCGATCTGTCGATGGCGCATTACTGGCACGCGCATGCGACGCAGATTTATCCGACTTTGGAACGAATGGAGAAGCTCGGACTGATCAAGCGGCGCACGGTGGTGCAGCGCCGATTCCCAACCAAGCGGCTGTACACGATCACGCCGCTGGGCGAGCGTCATCTGCTCGAATGGCTCGAGAGTCCGTTCGAGGGAATGAGTTTGAAGTATGCGCCGCTGCTGCGATGCCGCTTCCTGGGCCATCTTGGGCCCGACGGCGCGATCGCGGCGCTCAAGGAAGAGCGCAAGTCGTGGGCGCTGTACCTGGCGCGCTACCGCGATATCGAGAGTACCTATTTCCGGCAGGGGTATCGCGACGTCAATGCGATGTTCTCACGGTTCACGCTGATGCGCGGGATAGAGTGGATGGAGGAGAACATGCGCTGGTGCAATTGGGCGATACGCGAGATCAAGGCGAATCGCTCGCTGTGGTCCGACGAGGCGCTAGCCGAGATCGAAAGCAAGCGCGCATCGAATGTGAAACCCACCGTGGGTTTCACGCTTCCCTGGGCAGGGGTAACCCCTGCACCTTAATCGTCGATGTCTTTGACAAAGTTATAGAAGAGGCCGACGCATAGTGCGTCCTGGATTTCTCTGGCGTCGAGTCCATGAATTCCAATGCGCACTCCGTCCTTCCCGACCGTTATGATAATTGCGCCCTTGTCGCCGTAGGCTTGAGCGATCGACCTTGCCATTCGCTCCAAATCGACTGGGTGAACGTTCGGCATGTTCTCTGGTGTTTCGGCCATGATTGGTACATCGCAACGGCCATGCCACAGGAAAACCCAATAGGGCGTCACAAACGGCTCGAACGCGCCGGTAATTTTTGCGGGTTCTCAAATTAGATCACGCGATGGGGCAGCCGGCGTAACCTTTTCGGGACGGTGAGGTTTCTATAGATAGAGGCTCATGTGTCCCCTCGATCGGCATCCTTATATGCGCGCTCTGCGACGCGCGAGAGCAATCGTGCGAATGTGCCGGAGAGCGGATTGAAGACTCGGGCCGCATCGAAGGTCGGCGCGGCTGCCGGCGGCGGTGTGGATTCTGCGGAGCGGGACCTGATTGCCGCGGCGCAGCGGGATCGCGGGCGGTTTGCGGATTTATATGAGGCGCATTTCGAGCGCGTGTACGCTTACGTCGCGCGGCGGGTGCGGGATCGCGACGCGGCGCAGGATCTTACTGCCGATGTTTTTCATCTCGCGTTGAAAAATCTGGCGCGGTTTGAATGGCGCGGTGTGCCGTTTGCCGCGTGGCTGTTCAGGATCGCATCGAACGAAATTGCCGATCGCTCCAAGACGATCGCCAAGCGGCGAGTCCTCGAACGTGAGGGTGTCGACGACGATGCGCATCCGGATACACGGGTCGGGACTGCGGCGGGGTTCGAGGAGGAAGAGCGGCGCGCGCGATTGTTCAAGCTGGTCGAGCGGCTGCCGCGCGATCAATCGCGGGTGATCGCGATGCGCTTTGCGGAAGATAAATCGATTCGCGAAATCGCCGCCGCGCTGGGACGCTCGGAGGGCAGTATCAAGCAGCTTCAATTCCGCGGCCTGCAGAATTTGCGGGTGCGGTTGGGTGATAGCGCCGGGAGCGCAGTGAAGAATGGCTAAGGGGAAACTAATCGAACAACTGGACGATGCGGTGGAGGCGATCGTGTCGAAACCGAACGCGCCGCTGCCCAACTCGGATCCGCGCCTCGGCGCGATTTTGCGGATCGCGGGCGAGTTGCGCGATTTGCCGCGCGCCGATTTTCGAAATCGTCTCAAGGCCGAGCTGATTGAGCAATCGAAACTCGAATCGCCGTCACAGGCCACTGCAGCGGGCGGCAAGCCGTTGATCACGCATGAGGATATCGAGCAGCGGCTCAAGGAGTTGGAGGAGCAGCCGGATTTTATCGTGCATGACGTGCGCGCCGCGCTCAGTGATTTGCCCGACATGACGATGCGCTTCCTCGACTCGATGAACGAGCATCTGCTGGTCGCGTCGGGCGGGCGGCGGCGGTCGCATTGGGAGCGGCATCATGGCTCCGACGAAATGATTTACGTGATGGAGGGCGAGACCGAGGTCGTAACCTTGACGGACCGACGGCCCGGTGAAGGCTACCGTTCATGCGGGGTCGTTGTTCGTCTGCCCCGAGGGATTGTGGCATCGCCTGACCCCGCGGCCGTTCGTGTCGGCGTTCTACCTGACTCCCAGCCGCACCGAAGGCAGGTCCGCGAAGCCAAAGGCGCCGGCGCGCAAGCGCAAAGGCTCGCGCGATCTGGATCCCGCGATGCTGCGGGAGCATGACCTGCGCGCCGCGTTGCGCGAGGTGCCGCATCTTACGATCACCGACGCGACGACCGGCGAGGACGCCGAGGCCGCCACGCGCAACGTCGCGAAGATCGGAAATCTGACGCTGGGCGTGATGAGCTACACGGGGCAGACGCCCTGGGAGCGGCATCCCGACGGCGACGAGTTGCTGCTGGTGCTCGACGGCGAGCTCGAGGTGACGACGCTGACCGACGACGGTCCGGTGAAGCGCACGCTGCGCGCGGCCGAGGCGTTCGTCTGTCCGCAGGGCCTGTGGCATCGGCAGTATGCGGAGAAGTCCGTGTCGATGCTTTACGGCACGCCGACCGCGACGTCCGAGATTTCAGTGGCGGATGATCCGCGTGTCGCGACCGGTGCCGGCGGCGACGCCCGCGCCGCGCAGTATCATGCCGTTCCTGTATATCGAGGGCGTTGCGAGCGCCGCGGAATTTTACAGGAACGTGTTCGGCGCGACGGTGTTGATGCGCGACGCGGAGCCGAGCGGGCTCGTCAGTCATGCGATGCTGAAGATGGGCGAGACGACCGTCATGCTGTCGGACCCGACCTCGGCGCATATCAGGGATAAAGAAGCGCAAGCGTTGTCGCGGCCCCCGGGATCGTACGGCGGCTCTCCCGTGCATCTGTATATCTACGTCGCCGATGCGGACGACGTCGTCAGGCGCGCGGTCGCGGCGGGCGCCAAAATCGTCGACCCGGTCGAGGACAAGGAGTGGGGCGACAGGTGCGGCGGAATCGAGGACCCGTACGGTCACGTGTGGTTCGTCGGCACGCCGCTGAAAGATCTGCCGTCGAAGGGTTCGAAAAAATAGCACACAGGGAGAATGACTATGGCGAGCAAAGTGAAAACGACTCCTGACGGATGGCATAGCGTGACCCCGTTCCTGAGCGTCAGGGACGCGGCGCGGGCTGTCGAGTTTTACAAGAAGGCATTCGGCGCGACCGAGTTGGAACGCATGGCGGAACCGGACGGGAAAGTTACCCATGCGCTGTTGAAGATCGGCGACTCGATGGTGAGGCTTTCGGACGACGGCTCGAAGCATGCAGCGGAGTGGGTGGCGAAGGGCTGGTCGCGAACTCCGCAATCGTTGGGCGGCACGCCGGTGCATTTTTATGTTTACGTCGACGACTCGGACGCCGTGTACAAACGGGCCGTCGCTGCCGGGGCGAAGACGATGGAGCCGGTTATCGACAAGCCATGGGGCGACAGGATGGGCGTGTTAGCGGATCCGTTTGGGCATATCTGGATGATCGCGACGCACAAGCGGGACGTGCCGATCGCGGACGTCGAGAAGAGTCGGGCAGGAGCCTAGAGCGCGGGCAGGTTGAGAATGAAAATTTCTCGCGTCATCTCGATCGGCCTCGCGATCATTTTCATCCTGGCGGTTGCGCGGCTGGACCATCTCGACAAGGGCGGGCCGCCGCATGTCTACGTCATGCTGCCCGGGAACAGCCGGCGACGATGTATCTGCCGGGGCCGGGAGATCCGTTCTTTGTGCAATTCCCCAAACCTGCCGCCGAGCGGCCGCCGGGCGTCGTGCTGATTCACGGCTTCACCGGCGATCGCGTGCTGATGAGCGGGCTGGCGCGGCGGCTGGCCGACAACGGCTACGGCGTGCTGGCGATCGACGTCAACGGCCACGGCGAGAATCGCAACCCGTTCAACGGCAGTAACTTCGACAGCAGCAGCCTGCGCGAGAACGTGAAAGCGGCGGTCGATTTTCTGCGCAGCAGCCAGCTGGTCGACGGATCGCGAATCGTCGTGATGGGGCATTCGATGGGCGCGGGCGCGGCGCTCGACTACGCGACCAACGATCCGAATCTCAAAGCGGCGGTGATGATTTCGGGCGGCTGGACGCTCGGTCCGGTGCCGCCGAAGAACGCGCTGTTCATTTTTGCCCAGCGCGACCCGGTCGATCCGATCCAGGTTCCCTCGACGATGCTGGCGGCGCATCTGGCGAACGTGCCGCAAATCCAGCTCGGCAAGAGCTACGGCGATTTCGCGCAGGGCAGCGCGGTCGAAGCGATCCAGATGCCGGGTCTCGATCACATCACGATCGTGAATTCGCCGGCGGCCGCGGCCGTGATCATCAAATGGCTCGACAGCGCGGTCGGTCTCACGCGAACCGGGGAGCTCAAGCTCAAGGACGCGCGGCGCGGCTCGGCGAGATTTGCGCTGTTCGTCTTTCTGATCCTGCTGATACCGATTGGCCGCGTTTGCGGCTCGATGGTGCCGAGGTGGGAGGAGGATCGGCCGGGGCCGAGCGGATGGATCGGGCTGCTGATACTGGGCGCCGTGCTGCTCGCGGCGATGCCGCTGGCGGCGGCGAATCCGGCGTGGTTCGTGCCGGTGATAGTCGGCGATGCTCAGATCTCATGGTTCGGCGTCGCCGGGTTGATCCTCGTGGGCGTGCTCGCAATCTGGCATCCGCTCGAATGGTACCGCGCGCGCGAAGGCGTCGGCGCGGCGATACTCGCAGGCTTCGCGGCGTTCGCCGTGGTGTACGTGTGCCAGGTCGCGATGTCCGCGATGCTGCATCACCTGTCGTTGTCGCCGGAGCGCCTGGTGGTCATGGCGATGGCGACGGTGCTGACGTTCCCGTTCTGGATCGGCTTCGAGTTGCTGGTCCGACGCGGAGGGCTGGCGATTTCAACGCTGTGGGCGTCGCTCGGGCGCGTTCTGATCCTCGTCATGATGGGCGTCGGCGTGGCCATGGGCGTATTGCCGTTCGTGCTGATGCTGGTGCTGCCGATTATCGCGATAGGTTTCGTGATGATCGAAATATTCTCGGCGTCGGCCTACAGCGCGTCGCGCAATCTCATGCTGATAGCGGTGGCTGAATCGCTATGGTTCGCGTGGATGATCGCGGCGGCGTCGCCGATCACGATCATGTTCTAGTTTTCAATAGGAGAGAATTCATGGCGAATAAAATAAACGCGATACCGGTCGGGCCGCGGGCGATCACTGCGTACCTCACGATCAAGGGCGCGGCCGCGGGAATCGAGTTCTACAAAAAAGCGTTCGGCGCGAAGGAGTTGATGCGCTGGACGGGACCGGACGGCAGAGTGGGGCACGCCGAGATCGAAATCAACGGCACGCCGGTGTTCATCAGCGACGAACATCCGGAGATCGGCGTGATCAGTCCCGAGACTCTCGGTGGCAGCGGCGTGGGCCTGTACCTGTTGGTCGAGGACGCGGACGCAACTTTCGAGCGTGCGGTGGCGGCGGGTGGAAAAGCGGTCAGGCCGGTGGAAGACGAGCCGTACGGGCAGAAGTCGGGGACCTTGAAGGACCCGTTCGGGCATCGATGGTTCGTCACGCAGCGCACGGCGGAACTGTCGGATGACGAGATGGACAAGATCGGCAAGTCGGCAGGCTACAAGACGCTGCGATAGAATTTCCCGGACATTATGATGCGCGCCAAGAGCGCGTATGCGTGATAGGCTTTGGAGCGAGGACCAAGCCTCGTTCATGCATCTATCGGAATTCAACCCGTCGTGCGCGACGGAGAAAGAAAGGAAAGCGCTCATGCTCGAAACAGGAAAACCGTTCGTCAATTTCAATCTACAGAACCAGGACGGCAAGCCGATGAAGCTCGCCGATTTCGCCGGCAAGTGGCTCGTCGTGTACGTCTACCCCAAGGACGACACTCCCGGCTGCACCATCCAGGGCAAGTCGTTCACCGCCAGCAAGGCCGACTTCGACGCGGCGGGAATCAAGGTGGTGGGCGTCAGTGCGGACGACGTCGCGTCGCACAAGAACTTCTGCAACAAGTTCGCGTTCACGATCGATCTGCTCGCCGACACCAACGCCGCATTTCTCAAGGCGGCCGGTATCGGGCAGACCGAACTATAACGGCACCAAGTACTGGAACCGCACCAGCTTCGTGATCGATCCGAACGGCAACCTGCGAAAGGTCTACGAAAAAGTGAATCCGAATGGGCATGAGAAGGTGCTGCTCGAGGACATCAAGGCGATGCAGAAGGGTTGAGCGTCGGAGCAAGTCGGCCGGCGATGCCGATTTGCCTCTGGGAACGTTTTGTTCTGGCCGTGAATTTTGATTTGATGGATCCAGCGGTCAAGGGTCTTGACCAGGTGGCAGCGAAGGTTGTTCGTTCGAGCAGGAGCCTGAATTTCGGCCGAAATTAATCGTCCGATAAGTATAGATGGTCCTGTCCTTGCCCCGCCTCATGACCCAAGAGTTACGCTACATTCCAGGAGGAATGCATGGTTAAGAAGATCGCCGCCATAGCCGGCGGCGTTTTCATCGGCTTGGTTATAGCCTTTGCGCGCGTTGGCGCGTTCCCGTTCTGGGGTTCCGATTCCGACGCCTCCAAGTCGGCGCCCGCGCAGCAGGCACAAGCCGCTCCAGAGCCTCTCCCCGCGCCGCCAGTGCCCGGAGTCCAGGTCGCACCTTTGGCGCCCGCAGCGCCGAACACGCCTGAGCCGGGCGAGAAGGTCGGCGTGATCACCTCGTTTGCGCCGCTGGTCAAGAAGATGATTCCAGCGGTGGTGAGCGTCAACGTCGTGCAGGATGTGAAAGTTTCGGGGATGTTCGGCCAGCAGGGCGGCGACGACAGCGGCGAAGGTGGTGACGACAACGGCGGCGGCGGCGAAGTAGGCCCCGGCGATCAAGGCGGTGGCGGCGATCAGGGTGGCGGAGGCAGCGGCGGCGGTGGCGCCGATCCGTTCGACCAGTTGCGCCGCTACTTCGGCCAGGGCGGTCAGCGCGAGTACAAGCAGCACGGGCTCGGTTCGGGCGTGATCGTATCGGCCGACGGCTACATCCTCACCAACAATCACGTGGTCGGTAACGCCGAAGAAATTCACGTGACGCTGCAGGACAAGCGCGAGTTCACCGCGAAGGTAATCGGCAAGGACGCCAAGACCGATCTCGGACTGATCAAAATCGACGCCAAGGAGCCGTTGCCGGTCGCTCCTCTTGGCGATTCCAACACCGCTGACGTGGGCGACTGGGTTATCGCTATCGGCAATCCGTTCAACGTCGGCATGACCGTCACGGCCGGTATCGTGAGCGCCAAGGGACGAATCCTCGGCGGCGACTACGACGACTTCATCCAGACCGACGCGTCGATCAATCCCGGCAACTCGGGCGGCCCGCTAATCAACACGCGCGGCGAAGTAATCGGAATCAACACCGCGATCTACAGCCGCACCGGCGCCAACAACGGCATCGGCTTCGCCATCCCCATCGACATGGCGCGCAACGTGATGGATCAGTTGAAGGCGCACGGGCGCGTGATCCGCGGATGGCTGGGCGTCGAAATCCAGGAAGTGACTCCTGACCTCGCGCAGTCGTTCGGATTGCCCAAACCCGAGGGCGCTCTGGTCGCCAGTGCGGACAAAGACGGACCGGCCGGCAAGGGCGGAATCGAGCGCGGGCGACATCGTGCTCAGCTTCAACGGCCATCCGGTCGACGACGAGCATGAGCTGCCGGCCCTGGTCGCGCAGACGCCGATCAATCAGAAAGTGCCGGTCGAGGTGGTGCGCAACGGCCAGCACATGACGCTCGAGGTTACGATCGGCGAGCGCAAGGAACCGCAGGTGGCGTCGGCCAAGACCGAAGAGCCGGGCGGCAACTGGGGCATGCAGGTCGGCGATATCACGCCCGAGATCGCGCAGCAGTTCCATCTCGAAGGCACCAAGGGCGTGGTGATTCAGAAGGTCGCGCCGGACAGCCCGTCGGCTGACGCGGGATTGCAGCCGGGCGACGTCGTGATGGAAATCAATCACGACAAGGTCGCGGCGGTTTCGGATTTCGTCGCCAAGGCCAAGGACGCACAGTCGAAGAAGACGCCGGCGCTGCTACTCGTGCAACGCGGCGGCGCTACGCTCTACACGGTGATCAAGCCAGCACCCAGCCAGGCGCAGGGTTGATCACTTGATCACAAAATAAGTTACGCCAGCGAACCCGCGGCGCATCGAGTATCCTCGATGCGCCGCGCTTGTTTGCGCGAGCGCTTGTGCTACGCGTTGAAGCCGCGGATGGAATCCTCGCGAAAAGTTGACGTGGTGATCGCCGGCGCCGGTCCCGCGGGATTGGCGACTGCGCTGTACCTCGTGAAGCGAAGACCTGCGCTGGCGGGGCGAATCGTCGCGATCGAGAAGTCGGCGCATCCGCGGTTCAAGGTGTGCGCCGGCGGGCTGATTCCCAAAACCATGCTCGCGCTCGAGGAGCTTGGCATCCCGCTCGACGTCCCCGCCATTGAAGTGATCCGGGGCGAAGCGGCGACTCCCGTTGGCGAGGTCGATTTGTCGCGCGGCGGCGATGTGCTGGCTACTGTAATTCGTCGCGACCGCTTCGACGCGATGCTCGCGCGGGCGGCGACCGATGCGGGAGTGGAAATCGTCGAGCGCAGCCGCGTGCTCGACGTCGTTCAGGATGCCGACGCGGTGCGCGTCGGTACCGACAGCGGCACCTACGAAGCGCAGGTGCTGGTGGGAGCCGACGGCTCGGGCAGCAGGGTCCGTCGCGCGGTGTTTGGCGCGCGCAAGGAAACCATCGGGCGCGCATTGATGACGGACGTCGCAGTCGATGCCGAGCGCACGCCCGAATTCACCGCAAAACGCTACCGCTTCGACTTCCGATGCGTCAGCCGCGGAATCAGCGGCTACAGCTGGTCTTTCCCGTGCCTCATCGACGGCATCCCGCATCTGAACGTCGGCATTTACGATCAGCGCCCGCGCGATTTCACCGAAAAAGCAGGCGAGCAATCGCGGATGATTACCGAACTCGTCGCGGCGTTCCCCGAGCTTCCGCTCGACGGCTTGACGCGGCGCGCGACCCGATGGCATTCGTTCCCGATTCGATGGTTCGACGCGGGCGACCGCTACGCATCCGGACGCGTTATCCTGGCGGGCGACGCTTCCGGGGTCGATCCGCTGATGGGCGAGGGCATTTCGTGCGCCTTCGAGCACGGCAAGCTGGCCGCGGGCGCTATCTGCAAATACATCGATGGCGACGGCGGTGCGTTGCGCGCGTACGATCGCGCGCTGCACGAAGGCGCAGTGGGCAAAAAAATGAGCAAGCTCGCCTTCGCCGCGCGCAATTTCTACGGCCCCCGTCACCGGATGTTCTTCCGCATCGCGGGCATCAGCCGTCGCGCGCAGGAGCTGGGCGTCGATTGGTACAACGGCGCGCGCCATCTCGACGAAGTGCCGACGCGGCGCCTCGTCGCGCGATGGGCTCGCGCAGTTCTATTACGAGAGCCTCTGCGGTAGCATTTCGGGTGGCGTTCGCGGCGGAGGAAGTCAGGTGGCGGATCGAGTACGAGCTGCGCCGGCGCGAAAGCGTGCAGGCGCGAGGCGGCCGGCCAGGAAGAAGCGGCGGATGCGGCGGCTGGGAATCTTCGGGCTCGCCGTCCTGGCGGCGTCGATTTTGGGCTTTTTGACGAAACGAGTTATGATTCCGTCGGCCGTGCATTACATCGCGTATCGAGCGCCCGATCAGCCGCCTGCCGCATCGCAACCGCAGAACGATGCGGATGATTCGGCGGCCTCGACCGCGAAATCAAATGCGGGCGCGCGCGCGGGCGCTGAACAACTCACGCCCGGCGATCGCCGCGAGCTGGACGCGATCATCAAGCGCAAATCGAGGTAACCAACGGGGACCGATATGAGTTGGCCGCAATCGCCGCTGAAATGGTTTGGGCTCGTTCTTGTTCTCGTTGGACTAAGCGTGATTCCCCTGACGTTGCTTGCCCTCCAGACTTTGCAGGTCGCCTTCGATCACCAGGAGTTTCGCATCACGTTGGCGGCGCTGCTGGCGCTGGGCGACGGGTTTCTTATCGCAGGGGTTTTGATCATGATGCCCCGCTTCAGACTGTTTCGCCGGCGCGTGAATTCGTCGCCGCAACCGGAGCATTGAGATGGCGGGCGCGACGCAAATAGCCGACGACATGGGCTTCCGCGTCGAGCTCGAGCGCCCGCCCGCGCGAATCGTGTCGCTGGTGCCGAGCTGGACCGAGACGCTGTTCGCGCTCGGCTTCAGTTCCGAGGTCGTGGGTGTGACGAAATTCTGCGTCGAGCCGGTCGCGGCCGTCGCGTCGATTCCGAAAGTCGGCGGCACCAAGAACCCCGACATCAACGCCATCGTGAAGCTCGAGCCCGAGCTGGTCATCGCCAACGCCGAGGAGAACCGTCGCGAGGACGTCGAGAAGCTGCGCGCCGCCGGCATCCCCGTGTTCACGACCTATCCGCGCACTGTTCCCGGGGCGGTTGAATCGATCCTGCGCCTGGGCCGCGTGCTGCGTCGCGAGCACGCCGCCGCCGAGCTGGCCAAGGAGATCACGCTCAGCGTCAGCGGCATCGAGGCCGCGCTCGGTGTATGGAGCAAGCTGCGACTGCGCGTCTTCTGCCCGATATGGAAGAAGCCGTGGATGTCCTTCAACGGCGACACCTACGCGCACGACGTGCTCCGGATGCTCGGCTACAACAACATCTACGCCTCCGCCGGCGAGCGCTATCCCGCGACCACCCTCGAGGAAGCCGTCGAACGCCGCCCCGACATCGTCATACTTCCCGACGAGCCCTATCCCTTCGACGAAGCCGACGTCGCCGAGGTCAAGGCTCTCGTGCCGCCCGCGCTCAGCCGCCGCGTGCTGATAGTCAGCGGCCGCGACTTGCATTGGTACGGCGTGCACATGGTGACGGGCCTGAAGTCGCTGGCGGAGCGAATGGCGCGAGTGCGTGCCGCAGTCCTATAATCGGCGTGCGCGAGGTGTTCGTGCGATCGGAACGATTGGAGAGATTGCTATGTTCGCGAAAATCAGTCTGACGGCCGCCTTCCTTCTGTTGATGGCGCCGCCATTCGCATGCGCGTCGAATCGCAGCGCGACCAATCCCGCGTCAAGCAGTCCCGCATCGCAACCGGGCATCGTCGTCGCGCAGGACAATCCGGCTAACGTCGGCACCAACGACAACGACAACAACAACAGCGACAGCGACGCAAGCGACAGCGACAACAACAGCGATTCGAACGACAACGACGACAATCAGAACGCCGACGGCACTCAGAACGCCGACGGCACTCAGATGAATGAGCAAAATGCCGCGGGCGGCGACGATCAGCAAGCGCAGCCCAACGCTGGCGACAACGATCAGAACGAATCGGTGCCGCAGTTCAATCAGCAGCAGCCAGAAAATCCGAATCAATAGAGTAGGGTCACGATGCCTGCACCACTCGACGGAATCAAAGTACTCGACCTGACCAAGCTCGCACCGGGGCCGTTCTGCACGATGATCCTCGCGGATCTCGGCGCCGAAGTGATCAAGATCGAGGAGCCGGGACCTCCCACCGGCAGACGCGCGCAACAAGCGGCGGCTGCCGACACGCGGGCGCAGACCAATACTTTCGGCAGCTCGCCGTACAACGCGCTCTCGCGCAACAAGAAATCGATCGGCATCAATCTGAAAAGCGGCGTGGGCAAGGAAATTTACACCCGCCTCGCGCAACGCACCGACGTCATCGTCGAGGAATATCGCCCCGGCGTCGCCAAGCGCCTCGGCATCGACTACGAGAAGCTCTCATCGCGCAACTCGCGCCTCATCTATTGCGCCATCACCGGCTACGGCCAGACCGGTCCGTATCGCGACCTCGTCGGCCACGACATCAACTACATCGCGACGGCAGGCGTGCTCTCGATGTTCGGGCGCCCCGGCTCGCCGCCGACCATTCCGCATAACCTGGTGGCCGATTACGCCGCCGGCGGGATGAACGGCGCCATCGGCGTGCTCGCTGCGCTGGTCGCGCGCAATCAAACGGGCCGCGGGCAATACGTCGACATCTCGATGATGGACGGCAGCCTCGCGCTGCTGGCGCAAGCGTTCTCGACCTTCTTCGCGAACCACAAAGTGCCGCAGCGCGGCGAGACGATCTTCGACGGCGGCATCCCGAACTACAACACCTACCTGACCAGGGACGACAAATACATTACGATCGCGGCGATCGAGCCGTGGTTCTTCGCCAACCTCTGCCGCGCACTCGGCCGCGAAGATTTCATTCCGCACGAGTACGACTCGAGCAAGCGCGCCGAGATCGCACGCGTGTTCACTGAAACATTCAAAACCAAAACGCGCGACGAATGGTTCGAGATACTCAACAAAAGCGACATCTGCGCCGGCCGGATGCTCACCCTCGACGAAGTGCCGAACGATCCCCAGGTGCTGGCGCGCAACATGATCGTTGAAGTCGAAGCCCCGAGCGGCAAAAAGGTCAAGCAGGTCGGCATCGCGGCGAAGTTCTCCGACACTCCAGGATCAATCAAATCGCTCGCGCCGCAACTCGGACAGCATACCGACGAAATCCTCGGCGACCTCGGCTACAGCAAAGAGGACCTCGCCCGTTGGCGCGAGTCGGGCGCTATAAAGTAGCGTCCGCCGTTCGTCGCATTGCTCGCCGCATCGATTCGCGGTTAAGATTCATCCATGCCCGACACACCGATGTTCATGCGCGGTCCGAACGATCCCATCCGCATCGAGCGCGCTGAGGGCCCCTGGCTCTACGCCTCGGACGGCAACAAGATCCTCGACGCGGGAGCCGGCGCCGTGGTGGTGAACATCGGGCAGGGCCGCCGCGAAATCGCCGAGGTCGCCGCGCGCACGATCGCCAATCTCGACTACATCGTGCCGGTCTGGACTTCGCCCGAGCGCGAGAAGCTGGTCGATCGTCTCACGCGATGGACTCCCGCGGGGCTCACGCGGTTCTTCTTCACCAGCGGCGGATCGGAGGCGGTCGAAGCGGGGCTGAAGTTTGCGATTCTCTATCACAAGGCTCGCGGCAAGCGATCGAAGAGCAAGATCATCGGGCGCCGATTCTCCTATCACGGCAATACCATTGCAGCGTTGTCTGCCGGCGGCAGCGGACGCCGCGCCGACTACGAGCATGTCTTGCTCGATTGGCCGAAGATCGATCCGACGTATTGCTACCGATGCCCGTGGGGCAAAACCTATCCGTCGTGCGATCTCGACTGCGCGGCCGCGCTCGAAAAAGAAATCCTGAACCACGGCGCCGACTCGATCGCCGCTTTTATCGCCGAGCCGATGATGGGCTCGAGCGGCGGCGTCGTGCCTCCGGTCAAGGAATATTGGCCGAAGATTCGCGAGATCTGCGATCGCTACGACGTCTTGCTCATCGCCGACGAAGTGATGACCGGCTTCGGCCGCACCGGCCGCCGCTTCGGCGTCGATCACTGGGACGTCGTGCCCGACATCCTGGTCGGCGGCAAGGGTCTCACCGGCGGCTACATGCCGATGGGCATGATCGCGGTCAAGGAATCGCTGGTCGAGGAAGTCGAGCAGGCGAAAGCCGAATTCATGTTCTACACCTACAGCTCGCATCCAGTGGCCTGCGCGGTCGCCGACGAAGTGCTCGCCATCATGGAGCGCGAGCGGCTGGTCGAGCGATCGGCGGAAGTCGGCGCGCGCCTCGGCTCGAGCTTGAAGGAAGAACTGTCGGGGCATCCGATGGTCGGCGACATCCGCGGCACCGGCATGTTCTGGGGTATCGAGCTGGTGCAGGACAAAGCGACCCGCACGCCGTTCGCGCCTGAGAAGAAAGTTACCAATCGCGTGCTGGGCGCGTCGGTGCGCAAGGGGATGTTCTTCTATCCGGCGACCGGGATGGCGGGGAAGGCGGGTGGCGACGCGATGATGATCACGCCGCCGTTCATCATCGGCGACGCCGAAATCGAGTTCATCACTCGCACCGCGCGCGCGGCCCTCGACGAGATCCAGCCTAACCTGTAGCTTTTGACGCTGACGTCTTAGCTTCGTGGAGAGACCGGCACATGGCCGATAGCATCATCGGGCCGACTTCGCATTATTTTTATTCGCAGCGCCTCAAACTGCACTACGTCGATTGGGGCAATGCCGACAAGCCGCTGCTCGTGCTCGTGCATGGCGGCCGCGACCACTGCCGCAACTGGGATTGGGTCGCGCTCGATTTGCGCCGCCATTTTCACATCATCGCGCCCGACCTTCGCGGACACGGCGACTCCGACTGGGCAGTAGGCAGCGGCTACTCGATGATCGACTACGTGCTCGACCTCGCGCAGCTCATGAACGCCGTGACCAAGGAGCCCGCGACGCTCATCGGTCACTCGCTCGGCGGCGGAATCGTTTTGCAATACACCGGCACGCATCCCGACGCCGTCAAGCGCGTCGTTTCGATCGAGGGGATGGGCCCGCCGCCCGGGATGATCAAAGACACGCCCGCTTACGATCGCATGAACAACTGGATTGGCCAGATGCAAACGCTCGCCCGGCGCAAGGTGCGCGAGTACCCGTCGATCGAAGAGGCTCTAGCCCGAATGCGCGAAGCCAATCCGCATCTCAGCCGCGACCAGGCGCTGCACCTCACGATTTGGGGCATTCGCCGCAACGAGAACGGCACCTACTCGTGGAAGTTCGACAACTACGTTCATGCCACTTCGCCGTACATGTTCAACAACCGCGACGCGCGCGAGATTTGGGGGCGCATCACCTGTCCGACCCTGCTGATTCGCGGCACTGAATCGTGGGCGGGCGATTGGGTCGCCGACGGACGCATCCAGGCCTTCAAGCACGCCGAGTCGGTGACAGTCGAAAAGGCCGGCCACTGGGTGCATCACGATCGCCTCGACGAGTTCCTCGCCGTCGCGCACCGGTTCCTCGGCGTGTAGCGGCATCGGGATTTCATGCGACGACCTTCGCTTTCGCTGCGCAGCGACCAGTTCGAATACGTCCAGCTGATTCTGCTCGCAGTGACGGTGGGAGTGCTCGCGGCGCTCGGCAATCTCGGCTTTCGCAGCCTGATAGAATTTTTCTCGTGGCTGTTTCGCGGGCTCGAGTGGAACGCGCTCGGCATCGACCACGGCGGATGGTATCGCGCGCTGATCCCCGTGATCCTGATGAGCGGCGGCGTCGCCATCCTGCTGCTCAACCGAATTTTTCCCGGCGACGTGCTCGGTTATGGCTTTCCGAATTTTCTCGAGATGGTCAATCTCGGCACGGCCAAGGTCAAACGGCGCTGGATCTTCGTCAAGGCGGCCGGCGCCTCGCTGTCGTTGGGCGCGGGCGCATCGGTCGGCCGCGAAGGCCCGATTGCGCAGATCGGCGGCGCGATCGGCTCGACCATCGCGCAGCTGCGTAAGCTGTCGCCGGATCGCGCCAAGGTGCTGGTCGCCGCGGGCGCCGGCGCCGGCATCGCCACGACCTTCAATGCTCCAATCGGCGGCCTGATGTTCGCGCAGGAGATCGTCCTCCTCGGCCATACCGAAATCGCCAACCTCACCCTGCTGATCATCGCCACCTTCAGCGCTGTAATCACGTCGCGTGCGATCGAGGGCAACGCGGTCGTCTTCCTCGCGCCCGAATTCGTGCTGCGCAGCTACTGGGAGATGGCGACCTACGCGCTGATGGGCGCGTTACTCGGCGTGCTCGCCGCCGGTTACATCCGCTTCTTCAACGCGACCGAAGCATGGTTTCGCCGGCTCGATCAGCCGGTCTGGCTCAAGCTGATGGCCGGCCTCGCAGTCGTCGGTGCGATTGCTATATGGCTGCCGCAAAACTTGTCCGACGGCTATCCAGTGATCAACGCAGCGATGGCGGGCGAGTTCGGCATCGGGATGCTCGCTGTGATGACCTGCGCGAAGCTTTTCGCCAGCAGCGTCTCGCTCGGATGCGGCGCGCCGGGCGGCTCCTTCGGCCCGACCTTCTTCATCGGCACGATGGCGGGCGGCTTGTTCCAGCGCGTGTCGGCGAGGTTGATTCCCCACCTGACGGGGCCGCGCGGCTCCTACGCGTTGGTAGGGCTCGGCGCGTTTCTGGCCGGCACCACGCACGCGCCGCTCACGGCGTTGTTCCTGCTCTGGGAGATGACGCGCAGCGACACGATCGCGTTGCCGTCGATGATCGCGACGATTACCGCGCTGGTCGTCGCGCGCGCGATCGAAACCGAATCCCTCGACGAATTCCGCCTCGCGCGCCAGGGCAAGACCCTGCAAATCGGCAGCGAGCGCCTCGCGCTCACGCTCATTCCGGTGAGCGCCGTCGTAACCAAAAACGTCACTATGGTCAACGAGAACACTTCACTGTCCGACGTGCTGCGCACCGCCGGCGAGACCTCGCAATCCACACTGCCCGTCGTCACCAGCGACGGCGAACTGGCCGGCGCGATCGTGGTGCGCGACCTGTTGACCATGATCGTCTCCGGCCAGGAACTCGGCCCGCTCGTCAACGCGTTCGACATCTGCAACGCGAACTGCCCGACCGTGACCCTCGACGCGAACCTCGACGAAGCGAGCCAGGTGATGGAACACGAGGGCCTCGACGAGCTGCCCGTGATCGATCGCATCAGCCGCCGCTTTCTCGGCCTCGTTACCAGCCGCCAAATCGCGCAGGCACTCAACCGCGTGACGGTTTCGCTGTCGACCCTGGCGACGCGCGACCCGAATATTTATTGGGCGACCGGCTACCGCGTGACGCGAATCACGGTTCCGCCGAACGCTGCCGGAACCACGGTGCGCAAGCTCGACGCCCGCGCCCGCTTCAGCGTCACCGTGCTGGCTGTTCAGGACGCTGGCAATCCGGACGGCGAATTCTCGCCCATCTCGCCCGATCGTCCGCTGAAAGCGGGCGACGAGCTGATCGCGGCGGGCCGCCCGCAAGACATCCGGCAATTCACCCACGAGCTGGAGAGCATGGAGTCCCCCGGCGCGGCCGCTCAATCCGAATCGGCAAAAACGTAAGGCCGCACGCGCCCCGCGCGGATTTCCGCGCACATCTCCTCGACCGTCTTCACCTCGCGCTCGAATTCCGTCGCCACCGTCATGAACCATTTCGACGTCGCGAAGTGAGCGTCGCTGCCGCCGACTGCAGTCAGCCCGAGCTTGAGCGCCGCATCCTGCGCCCGCCGATTCTCCTCGGCTGAATTCTGCCCGTTCAGCGCCTCGACCGCGCCAAGCGCCGCGCCATGACGGCTGAGCAGCGCGTCGAGTCGCGCACCATAGCCGGAATCGCGAAACGGATGGGCCGGAATCGCGACGCCGCCCTCGTGATAGAGCACTTCGATCAGGCTGTCGCTCTTCAGCATCCGCGAAGTCAGATCGAACCGGCGAATCACTTCGTCATTCACGCCGAACAGCAGCAGATGACCAAGGTCGGTGTCAGCTTCGATTCCCTTGAAGATGGCAATCTGAAATCGCTCCGCCAACTCGGCATACAGCGCGCCGACTTCAGCGTCGTCCGGGAACAAGCGATGCTCGGTGAAGCAAATCGCGCCAAGTCCGCGCCCCGAGCTCTTCGCAAATTCGAGATACTGCTCCGGCGCGACGTTGGAGTCGGACGAAAGCCGCGTATGGACGTGCAGGTCGGCGATCATGCGGTGGATACTACGGCTCGGCGAAGGTGTCGCGCACCTGGATATGGTCCTCGATCGAAAAAATTCGCGCGAACATGAAAATTTGCGTCTGCACCATCAGACGATCGGCTTCCGTCGGCACCGTACCCCACAAGATGATCGTGTCGCCATCCATCTTGAAATGCACCGAGCCGTAGCCTTCCATATCGAGCTGCCGGCGCAGCGCGATCTCGCGCGGTTGGGTATGCGCAGGCTCGCCGGCGTCGGGCGCGGCGGGCGCTGATCCATCCGGCGCCGGCACGGAAGGAACTCCGCCGTAGTCGGGTCCGGTGTCGCCGTCGGAAGGCTGCTGGTACGAATGGAAGAGAAAGTACCCCAGCAAAAAACATCCCCCGATCACCATCGCGAGCGACCGCCCGGGACGCCGCCGGCGCCGGCGCGATTGAAAAATCGGCCCGGGGAAATCGCCCGGCGCCGCGACGTCGTCGAGCACGATCGTCTGCGCCTCATGCGCCGCGCCGCGGTCCGGCATCGACAGCCGCCCCGTCACGTCGGCCGCGCAGAACGAGCAGAAGTTCGAATCGACCGGAATGCTGCGGCCGCATCGCGGACACTCGGTGTCGATCGCGTTGCTCAGCATCGTCGGCGCCGACGCGTGCTGCTCTTTGGACTTGACCCCGCTGAGCGGCAGCTTGAGCTGTGGACGCGACGAGCCGGCAGTCGACGAATTGCGCTGCGGCGCCGTAATCGGGCTCCCAGACTTGATCGCCATCAGCCGCTGCCTGAACTCCGCGGCGTCTGCCACGCGCAGGACCACGTCGTACTTGAGCGCCTGATCGACCAGCTCGCACAGCGCGGGCGTGACGTCGGGACAGAGCGAGCGCAGCGGCGGAAAGCTGAACGGCGGCTCGAGCGCCGGGTCGCGGCCCGACAGCGCGTGATGCATCGTGGCGCCGAGCGCGTACAGGTCGGAGCGGAACTCGACCTTGCCGCGATATTGCTCGGGCGGCGCGTAGCCTTGCGTGCCGATCATCGTCGCGTTGCTGAGCGGCTGGAACAGGCGCGCGATTCCGAAATCGATCAGCTTCACTTGCCCCGACGGCGTCAGCATCACGTTCGACGGCTTCAGGTCGCGATAGATCACCGGCGGCTCGAGATTGTGCAGATACTCGAGCGTGTCGAGCACCTGCAGCGCCACGTCGATGACCTCGCCCTCGGACAGCTTGCCGCCGGCGTCTTTGAGCTTCTGCTCGAGCGTGATCCCGTCGATAAACTCCATCACGAGGTAGTGATGGTTCTGGTCGCTGAAACGATCGAACACGCGCGGGATATGTTCGTTGCTGAGCTGCGCGAGCATGTCGGCCTCGCGCTGAAACGCGGCGACCGCCTGCTGCTGCGTTTCGGGGCTGGTAAAACTGTCGACCATCTCGGCCAGCGCGCACGGCCGCGCGGCCAGCCGCAGATCCTCGGCGAGATAGACGAGTTTCATCCCGCCGCCGCCAAGCGGCCGGGTCACGCGGTAACGGCCGCCGACGATGGTGTTGGGCGCAATCATGCCTACGATCAGAATCTAAGCATTATCTTGAATTTTATGGCAGTGCGCAGGCGTCATCTATGGCGCCAGCAGGTCTTCGCGCAGTCTGTCCGAGAAGGCTGCGTTGGCGGCGCATATGAGGTGGATCAGAAAGCCGAACGGAGTCGACGTCGCGTACGCGAACATCACGAAGATAAACCAGAAAATTCCCTTGAACGGCTTGCCGCGATAAATGTGGCCGACTCCCGGCACGATGCTCAGCACCAGCGCCAGCATCGGGTTGAACCCCGCATCTCGGCGCATCGGCGGGAACTGCGTTACCGGCGCGCCGCACGATTTGCAGAAGCTCGCCTCGGCCACGACGATCGGCTGACCGCATCGCGAGCAGAATCTCGGCTTCTCGAAATCCTCGTCAGCCACGGAAGGTAAACTGCGCGTCGCCGAACCTGACAGTGTCGCCGTCGTTCACGCGCGTCGGTTCGGTCACGCGCCGGTTGCCGACGAACGTTCCGTTCTGGCTGTTGAGGTCTCGCACTACCAGGGCGCCGTTGGAATTTTCGATACTCGCGTGATGCCGCGAGATCGAGGAGTGGCTCACGACGATTTCATTGTCGAGCGCGCGCCCAATCCGCGTCACCGCGCCGGTGCGAACCGGGTAGGCCTGTCCCGCCACATCGATGAGGCTGGGACCGTCGACCCTGGCATTCGCACCCGCCAGCCGCGTGGCGATATGCGCCGGATTGATCGGATCGACGGCCAGCGACGCCTGGTGCCGCGCCGGCGCGGACATCCCGCGCAGATGGAAAATCATCTCGTAGCCGCCGATGTTGATGCGGTCGCCGTCGTGCAGGTCAACCGTTTCAATTCGCTGGCCGTTGACGAAGGTGCCTTCCTGCACCGCGAGATTCTTGATGACGTAGTCGGCGCCGCGCCGTTCAATCACTGCGTGCCGCTGCTGCACCAGCGGGTCGCCGAACAGGCCGACCGGATTTTCCTCGGCGCGACCGATCGACGCGCGCGCACCTTCGACTCGGAACTGCCGTCCGCGCAGCCGTCCCTGCTCGACCGTGATCCACGCGGCCTTGGTCAGCTCCTGCACCAGCCCGATGAACAACCCGATCGCGAGCCCGGTGGCAGCTTCGCCAAAGAATCGCGAAGCGGCGCCGCCACCGACGAACCAGCCGATCAAATCGAAAGCGATTCCGCCAACCGCGCCGCCGACCACGCCGCCGACCGCGCCCTTGGGAACGTTTTCCATCGTCATCGTCGCGAGGCCCACGCCGGCGCCCACCAGCGCTCCGTCGATCGCCCATCCCAGGATTCTTGCGATGACCAGAACGACGATCGAACCCGAAACCAGCTCGCCATTCGGACTGAAGCCGACGCCGCCGGCCTGCAGCACCGCGTTGAAGACGTAATTCCCGAGCCACGTCGACACCAGCGAGAGCGCTGCGCAAATCCCGAAGCCGCGGATGAACCGGCGCTGCGATTCCGGCGTGATGCGAATTTCCGTGGTATCGACTGCCGTGATGAACGCGCCGATCAGGCCCGCAGCCACCGCCGCCGACAGGTAGTACGCGATCAAATCGCCGGTGGTCTGCGCCTGCCCGAGATGAGAATTGTGCGAGGCCAGCTCGACCGGCAGCCATCCGATTGCGCCGCCACACAGACCGGCCAGGGCCTTGAACGTCAGTTCGCGCCGGTTCAGAGAGTCGCTTTTGAGAAGATCGAGAGGTGAATTCACGCCGCCCTCGGCACAGCTTTCTAATTTACCAATATAATAGCCCGCAGCCCGCTTCCGGAAAACGCCGTCCGCAAAGGGCAGTGCATGCAATCAAACGGCTGCGGCGCTTCTGTATTGCTATCGCCGGATAAAAACCGGCATCATCGCCAAACCTATGAGCATCGATAATTTGGTTAGTGAGAAATTCGGACCGCTGCAGGGCGTCAAGATCGTCTCGACCGGGACGTTGATCGCGCAACCGTTCGCCGCCGAGCTGGCGTCCGAGATGGGCGCGGAAGTGATCCAAATCGAGCGGCCGGGAAACGGCGACGTCGGCTGGCGCAACATCGGCATCCGGCTCGCGACCACGGACGGCAAGTCGGCGGTCGCGACCACGTGGATCCAGGAGCGGCGCAACGTATTTTGCGTTTCGCTCGATGTGTCGAAACCGCGCGGCCGCGAAATTTTTCTCAAGCTCGTCGCGCGCGCCGACATCTGGATGGAAAGCTCGAAGCCCGGCACGTGTAAGAAATGGAACCTCGACGACGCCACGATTTGGAAAACCAATCCCAAGCTCGTCATCACGCATGTCTCGGGCTTCGGGCAAAGCGGCGACCCCGACTACGTCCATCGCGCGTCGTACGACGTGGTCGGGCAGGCCGTCGGCGGCATGATGTACCAGACCGGGTTTCCCGATCCGACGCCGCCGACGCGCGCCGCACCGTGGACGGGAGACTACATCACCGCGCTGTTCACGATGTGGTCGTCGCTGGCAGGACTGACCTACGCGCGCGCGACTGGCAAGGGTCAGTCGATCGACGTCGCGCAGTACGAGGCGATTCACAAGACGATGGGCGGCACGATGGTCGAATATTTTCAGAACGGCATCGTGCGCGAGCGCTCAGGAAATCGCGCGCAGGGTTTTCAGCCGCTCGACTCGTTCCAGGCCAGCGACGGATGGGTGGTGATGGGCGCGCTCGGCGAGGTGTACCAGCGGATGCTGCGCGTGATCGGGCTCGATCCCGCGGATCCGAAATGGGAAACGGCTCGCACGCAACTCGAATCGATCGAGGGAATCGAGTTCGACGCTATCCTGCGCGGATGGATTTCAGAGCGCACCGTGAAGGAGGTCGTCACGGCGATGACGGACGGCAACGTGCCGTGCTCGCCGATCATGACGAGCAAGGACATTGCTGAGGACCCGCAATATCGCGCGCGCGGGATGCATGTCGAGTGGGAAGACGGGCAGGTCGGCAAGGTCAAGGGCATCGGCGTCGCGCCGAAGTTTTCGCTGACGCCGGGAAAAATCGTGCGCGGCTCGGTGCCCGTCGGCCACGACAACGATCGCGTCTATCGCGAGTTGCTGGGCGTCAGCGCGGAAGACCTCGAGTCGCTCCGCCGCGACCAGGTGATCTAGCTCGCGACTTTCGCCATGAAGGTCTCGGCCGCTTTGCCGAATGCGTGCTCGTCGGCATAGCGGCCCAGGTCGAGGATGAAATACGTCGCGCCGGCATCTTTCTCCGCCGCGACTTTTGCCCGCGCCGCATCGGCGTCGTCGAGCTTCAGCCCTCGCCGCACGACAATTTCAGGCAGCTCGCGTCCGGCTGCACGCGCCTGCGCGTTCAATTCTTCAACTTTTGCTTTAAGTTCCGCCGCGGGCAGCATCGGATGCCAGCCGTCGCCATATTTCAGCACTCGATTCATCGCGGCAGGACTGTTGCCGCCAATCCAGATGGGCGGGCGCTTTGGGACGCGGCAGGAATACGAACGACGGAAACTTCACGAGCGGGCCGTCGTAAGCGCCGGGCACGTCGGCGCTGAACAGATGATGAAGCACCGCCAGCGTTTCATCGGTAATCGCACCGCGCTTTCGAATGTCGGCGCCCAGCGCCGCGAACTCCGGCTTCATCCATCCGACGCCGACGCCGAGGATCATGCGCTCGCCCGACAGTTCCTGGATCGTCGCGACCTGCTTGGCCGTCAGCACGGCGGGGCGATAGGGGACGACCAGCACCGAAACGCCGAGGCGGATTTTCTCGGTCGCGCCGGCGATGAAGGCCAGCGTCGCGAGCACGTCGAGGTAGCGGCCGCCGGAACCCTCGGTCTGGTCGGGCGGGATGCACAAATGATCGGAGACGAAGAGCGCGTCGAAGCCGGTTTGCTCGGCGATTCGCGCGCAGGCCCGGACCGTGGCGCGATTGGACTGCGGACCCATGTTCCGGATGGCTATTGCAAATTTCAATGTTGACTCTCCCGGACGCCGGCTGCGGACTGTCACCGAAGACTGGCAAGCGTGCGCGCATCCAGTCAAACTACCCCACTGCGAAGGGAGGGCGATAAAGCGTGGGGCGTCCATCCGCGAGGGAGCGGAAACCTTACAACCTCGATGCGATCCTCGACGTTGCGGTGCGCGTGTTCCGCGAGCGCGGCTACGACGGCAGCACGCTCGACGACGTCGCGCGGGCGGCGGGCATCACCAAGGCCAGCATCTACTATCACGTTCGCAGCAAGGAAGAGCTGCTGGCGCGCGGCGTCGGTCGCGCGCTCGACGCGCTGTTCGCCGTGCTCGACGAGCCGCCGGCCAAGCGCGGTCGCGCCGCGGAGCGCTTGAAGTACATCGTGCATCGCACGATCGAAATCACCGTCGATGAATTGCCCGAAGTCGCGCTGCTGCTGCGGGTGCGCGGCAATACTCCGGTCGAGCGGCGAATCATGGAGCGCCGGCGCGAATTCGACCATCTGATTGGCGGAGTCATGCGCAATGCGCAGCGCCAGCTTGATCTGCGCGCCGACGTCGAGCCGCGGCTGGCGACGCGGCTGCTGTTCGGGATGCTCAATTCGATCACGGAGTGGTACCGGCCGGGTGGGGGGCTGGACGCGCCGGAAGTCGCCGAGGCGATCTTCAAGATGGCCTTCGAGGGGCTGACGCGTCGGACCGGCGGGCGTTTTGACAAATCAACCGAACGGTTGGTAGATTAAGGGCAGGAGATCAATGCGATGAGCGAATTCGAAATTCCCGAAGGCGGCCTGGTCGAGGCGCCAATCGTCGCCCAGCCCAATATCTTTCCGATCGAATGGCGATGCGAGACGCCCAAGCTCGCTGAAATCTACGAACGCGCGAAGCGCGAGGGCTTCAATCCCGCCGATATCAACTGGAGCGAGTTGTCGCCCGAGGCCTGGAGCGACGACGAGAAGGTCGCGATCATGTACTGGTGGGCGCTCCTGTCGAACTTCGATTCGTCGGGGCCGGCGGTGTTCGCGCGCGCGACCATTCACGCGTGGGAGATGCACGAGGAAGATCCGGTTCGCAAATGCTTCTTCTCCATCACCCGCGACGAGACCAATCACGAGGAGACTTGCCAGCGCGTCATTCAACGCCTGGTGCCCAACGGACCGCAGGGCTTCACGCCCACCAGCGAACTGCAGCGCGTCGCGCTCAACAATATCGGCTGGCTCTACCACAACGGCGGCCGCTACTGGACCGGCTACAACCGCGCGATCGATCGCTATCCGCTCGCCGTCATCTTCACTTCGTTCATGATGGGCGAGGTGGCGTCGTCGACGCTGTTCCACGGCATGGCGCACGCCACGACGCATCCCGTGTTCCGCGACATCTTCACAAAAATCGGACGCGACGAAGCGCGGCATCTGCAGATTTGCATCAACCTGCTCGAGAAGGAGTGGCCCGGTCTCACCGACGAGCACAAAACCTTCATCACCAAGCAGCTGCGCGCCGGCTTCGTATTCCTCTCGATGGTGCTGTGGGAGCCACCGGGGCAGTTTTGGGATTTGCCCGGCTACTTCCTGCACAACCATCGCATCCTGTTGCGCACGGCGCGCGAGGCGGGCCTCGGCATCCTCACCTTCGAGCAGCAGGCCGACAACTGGCGCCTCGCGATCGCGCGCGTGCGCAAGCTGGTCGAGCGCTGGGACATCCAGTTCCCCGCGATTCCCGAACTTGATATTGAGGGCGTCGACGTCGGCGACATCACCGCCGATGACATCATTCCCGTGTTCTAAGCGAAGACGGAGGTCATCAATATGAGCGTCGATTTGTCGGTCGAAAACGGTCTCGCGGAAATTGTTCTCAACCGGCCCGACAAGATGAACGCGTTGAACGACGCGATGGTGGCCGAGTTGAACGGCGCGCTCGAGCGCGCCGCCACACAAGGTGCGCGCGCGCTGCTGATTCGCGGCGAGGGGCCGGCGTTCTCGGCCGGGCGCGATCTGGCAGATGCCCATCCGGGCGACGAAGACGCCGAGGCGATAATCGAGAGCACCTTCAATCCGCTGATCAAGCGCATCGTCGCGTTTCCCGCGCCGACCTTTGCCGCCGTTCATGGCGCGTGCCTGGGAGTAGGACTCGGTCTGGCGCTGGGATGCGACGTCGCCTACGTGGCCGACGACGCGAAGATCGGCTCGCCGTTCGCGCGCATCGGCGCGGTGCTCGACTCGGGCGGCCATTCGTTTTTCGTCGCGCGCCTGGGGACCCATCGTGCGCTCGAGCTGATTTACACGGGAAGATTGCTCTCGGGCGTCGAAGCGGCTCAGCTCGGTCTCGTAAATCGAAGCATGCCGAAGGACACGCTCGTCGCCGAGACGCGCAAAGTTGCGGCGCAGGTGGCGCTCGGCCCGACCGCGGCGTTCATGCAATCGAAGCATCTGGTGCGCAGGATCGACGAAGAGGCGATGGGCCTGTTCGCAGTCCTGAAATGCGAAGCGCAAGCGCAAGGCGCCGCAGGCAAAACGGCGGACTACAAGGAAGGCATCACGGCGTTCCAACAAAAGCGCGCGCCGAAGTTTCAGGGCAAATAACTCGACCCGGCGCAGGTTTCGGCGGATACTTGGTCTGTAACGCCTACAGCATCGCGCCACTCGGGCCGTGGAGAAATAACTCGTGCAAGAAAAAATTCAAGTTGGATTCCAGGCATTTGTTTCCGACGGCGGCGAGGAGTTCGGCGCCGTTCGCCAGGTCTCGCCCGGCGGACGCCCCGAGCTGGTGATCTACGTCGAGAATGCGGGCGACTTCACCGTCCCGCTCAGCGCCGTCGATTCGGTGCATTCCGAGAAGGTCGTCCTGAACTGCGCCAAGCTCGACCGCAAGCTGCGCCACGCGATCGGCCACGCCCACGACGGCGAAAAACCCGGCCTCTAACAGCAGCCGCCGCGCCAAGCCCGCACCATTCAGGATTTTCCGTCATTAAACCGAACGGTTGACAATCGCAACGTGCGCGTATAAATGTTCAACCAGATGGTTGAGCAAAGTTCCGCGCATCTCGACGCTGTCTTCCATGCTCTCGCCGACCCGACCCGGCGACGAATGCTGCGCAGTCTGGCCGGCGGCGAACTGACGATCGGCGACCTTGCCGCGCCGTCGCGCATGTCGTTCGCCGGCGCCTCCAAGCACGTCAAGGCGCTCGAGCGCGCCGGCCTGGTGCGCAGGACCGTGCAGGGACGGCAGCACTTTTGCCGCCTCGACGCCGATCGCCTGGCGGAGGCCGACCAATGGCTGCACTTCTATGAGCGCTTCTGGACCGATCGCCTCGACGCTCTCGAACGCGAGCTACGCAAACCTGAATCCAGAACCAAAACTCAAACGAGGAAAAAACGATGAGCGATTACGGCGTTGTAACCGAGCCGCGCACGGTCCGCTTCGAGCGAGTGCTGCCGGGTCCGATCGATCGCGTGTGGGCGTATTTGACCGAGTCCGACAAGCGCGCAAAGTGGCTCGCTTCCGGTCCGATGGAACTTCGCGTAGGCGGGCGCTTTGAGCTGAAATTTAATCAGGCGGACTATGCCGCCATCATCGAGCCGACCCCTGAACGTTTCAAGCATCATGGTGGCGAGGTCGAGATCGGCCTTATCACGCAATGCGATCCGCCGCGGCTGCTGGCTTTCACCTGGCGCGAAGGACCGGTCGAATCCGAGGTCATCTTCGAGCTGACGCCTCGCGGCCGCGACGTGCTACTCGTCCTGACCCATCGCCGACTCGGCAATCGCGTCGAGATGGTCAGTGTCGCCAGCGGCTGGCATACGCTGCTGGGGATCCTCGTCGAACATCTGAACGGATGCGAGCCGCGCTGGATATGGTCAGTGCGGGCCGCGGTGGAAGACGAGTACGAAAAGCGCATCCCGCCCGACTGATATTTGTGTGATAGCTGATTACCCGCGCACGCGCTCGCGCGCGAAGATTGCGCGCTCTTCCGCCGTCATCTTCTCGCGGATGCGCGAGCCTTTGCCGACATGGCGATACAGTCCGCCTTCCGAAAAATATTCTTCGTACGGCTGCGCCGGTATCTCCGTCGGCGGCGGCGTGTCGGTGATCTTCACGCCCAGCACGTCCTCGACCAGGCTGGAATCGTACATGCGGACCGCGTCGTAATCCGTCAGCAGCGCGCACACCTCGACGCAGATGTAACACCCGATGCATTCCTGGAACCGGTCCTGCACCGGCTGCACGCCGCGCCCCGGCACCGAGCCGGGCGACAGGTACTCGATACATTGCACGGGGCAGAACTCCGGGCACTTGCCGCACGGGAAGCACAGGTTCACGTCCATGAACGCGACCTCGCGCGGCCGCTTTTTCTTTTGTCCGACTTCTTCAGGAGTCTCGGGAATCCGGTCTTCCTTCAGCCGCCGCTTGATGATGTCGATAGCGCTCATTCTTCCATAGTCACGCCAATCCGCACCGCCGGGTCAAGTGCATCCTCAGTCGGGCTTCGTTGGATCGCGGCGGCTTTACCACGTCAAAAGTGTGCGAAGAAATACTTATCGGACCGCGAAGATGCGGCCGGTCGACGTGCCGACGTACAGCATTCCCGACGGCGACGAGGCTGCCGTCGTGATCTTGCCGAAGCTGCGCGACGTCCAGACGTAACTGCCGTCGCCCGCGAGCACGGCGCCCACGTCTCCCGCCGCCGCCTCGAACACGCTGTCGTAGCCGAGCACGAATACGCCGGCGTCGCCCGGTTTCAGCGTCGGATCTGTCCATCGGAGATGGCCGTCGGCAGAGACGCCGTAGATCGCATCAGCGCCCGCGAAAATTGTTCCCGACGGAGCGACTGCCGGTCCCGCCGTTACCGCGTGCGCGGAGTTGACGTGCCACAGCGGATTGCCGTTGCTTGAATCGATCGCATACACGCCGCCTCCCGCCGATCCCGCGTAGACGACGTCGTCCGCATAGGCGACTGAGCCCGAGAATCCGCCTTCCGGTTCGAAGGTCCACAGCACCGCGCCGTCCGACGCCAGTGCAGTGACTGCGCCGCCCGAGGTGCCCACGACCACTCCGTCCTCGGTCGTCGCCGCGGAATTCACCGCCCCGACGCTCACGCGCCAGTTGAGCGAGCCCGAGGCGCTGACGGACACGAGGTCGCCGCCGGCCGATGCGTAAATGGCTCCATCGTCCGTCGCGAGCGGTCCCGCGCTATTGCCAATCTCAAGATTCCACAACGTCGTGCCGTTGGCGGAGAACGCCGCAATCGCCGACTTTGACGACATCGCGATGACGGTGCCGTCGGGCAACAGCGCCGGCGACGAGCCGGCCGCATCGCGCCGCAGGACTTCCTTGCCGCTCGAATTGAGCCCGTGCAGCACGCCGTCACGCGTGATGAAGAAGATCGAGCCGTCGGCGCCGGCCGCGATTTTTCCGCGCAACTCCGCGCCCGCATCGAAGGTCCACATCAGCACGCCCGCACTGCGCGACGCTTGCGCCGCCGTGCTCGAAGCTGCCGGCATTGCGTCTGCGGTAGCAGTCGCGGTCGGCGTCGGCGGAGCCGTGCATGCCGATGACGGACAGTCGTCGACACAGTCCGTCGACTCCGACACCGACAGCCGACGAACTGGCTGCTGATTCCGGAATTGCTCGCGAGGATGCAGGCGCATCCCGCGACTCCCGTCGTGAAGTTACCGCCATTCGGCCCCGGCAGCGGCGCCATGAGCACATTGCTGTTGCTCGAGGACCACATCGTGGCCGACGCGGTCGTCAGGTCCATGAATTTGACCTTGCTCTTTTTGGTGAAGGTGCCGAGTGCATTGAACTGAACCGGCGTCGGCAGTCCGGTCGGGACGCACGTGGTCGTTGCCGGCGTAGTCGGCGTCAACGTCGGGCTCGGCGTCGCCTTGGGAGATTTGGTGGGCGTGATTGTGAAGGTGGCCGTCGCCGGCGGGCCGTCCTGGAGTGACAGCGCGATCAGGCCAAAGCCCGGAGTTGTCGTGGGTGTCGCCGATCCACTGCTGCTGCCGCCGCAACTGAGCATCCCTCCGAAAGCGAGCAATACAACCGGCGCGACCACCAGCAATCTGAGCCACCGCGACAACATCAAGGGATGAGCTATGACTGATACGCTCGCTCGCTGTCAAGTTGAGGTGCGAATTGCGAGCGAAACTTGCGGACTTGATCTCTATCCGCGCGAATGCAGCGTGTGATTTTTACGATCGAAAGCTGTGGAGCAAAAAAATGGCGGGCACCTGAAGAGGGGGGGGACTCTCCGATGCCCGCCGGTACGTAGCGGCCGTCCGCGTACGCTGCGGACGGTTACCCGATTGATTGGGAGGAATTAACCAACCGGGAGGATGCCAGAGCCGTTTGCATCCATTTATTGAGACGATTCATTTCAGCGATTATTCAAAAATAAAAATTTCGATTTGCACCCACGTCGCGGCGGATTAGACTTGGCCGCGGAGGATACGAAAAACCCATGGAATATCGGCGATTAGGTGGTACCGGGCTCAAAGTTTCGGAACTTTGCCTCGGATGCATGACGTTTGGACGTGAGACTGACGAAAGAACAGCGGCAAAAATTCTCGACCGCTTCATCGAGGTCGGCGGAAATTTTCTCGATACCGCCAATGTTTATGCGGCGGGCGCGTCGGAGGAAATCCTTGGGCGTATTCTCGGCGAGCGGCGAAAAGATCTGATAGTCGCGACCAAAGTCCGCTTCAACGCCAATATTTTCATGGGCAAGACCGTCGCGCCCAATCAAATCGGCCTCTCGCGCGGGCATATCATGTCCGAGGTCGAGGCCAGTCTGCGCCGCCTCAAGATGGACTACATCGATCTCTACCAGGTGCATTCGTGGGACTTCGAAACGCCAATCGAAGAAACAATGCGCGCGCTTGACGACCTCGTGCGTCAGGGCAAAGTCAGGTACATCGGCGCGTCGAATTTTACCGCGTGGCAGCTGATGAAGAGTTTGTGGGTCAGCGATAAACACGACTATGCGCGGTTTGACTGCCTGCAGCCGCAATACAGCCTGATTTCGCGCGAGATCGAGCGCGAGATTCTGCCGCTATGCCGCTACGAAGCGGTCGGCGTAATTCCGTGGAGTCCGCTCGGCGGCGGATTTCTGACCGGCAAGTATCGTTCAGGTCAGCGCCCGCCCGAGGACAGCCGCCTCGCAAAGATCGATATGTGGAATCGGCTGGCCGACGAGCGCAATTACAAAACGCTGGAAGCCGTCGAGCACATCGCCAAGGAACGCGGCCGGCCCATCTCGCAGGTCGCGCTGGCGTGGGTCAATCAGCAGAACGGCGTCAGCTCGGTGATCTACGGCGCGCGCACCGAAGAGCAGAACGAGCAGAACCTCGGCGCGATCGGCTTTCGGCTCGAGGCCGCCGAGCTCGCCGCCCTCGACAAAGCGAGCGCATTGCCCGCCGAGTATCCCACCGCGATGCAGGCGCGCCTCCCCGGCTATCCGCGCCCGTAAGCTCACTATCTAAAACGCGGCGCGCCCACATCGGACGCGCCGCGTTTTCTTAATACCGGGTGCAGGGGTCACCCCTGCCGAAGGAAGCGTGAAACCCACCGCGGGTTTCACATTAAATGTGGCTTCTTCAATCTTATAGTTTTGGTGCCCACGGTCACCCCTGGAACGAAGGTCCGCTAAAGGTGCTCGGCGGGGTGATTGACTGCGTCCCCTGCGTGCCGTCCGGATTGAACTGCGCGCCGCTCGTCATTCCGCCGTCGACCACCATCGCCTGCCCGGTGACGAATTCCGAATCGTCGCTGGCGAGATACAGTGCCATCCCCGCGATATCCTCCGGATGCCCCGCGCGCGGAATCGGCTGAGCCTTCGCCATGAATTGTTCCATCGCTTCTTTCACGCCGGGCTGATTGCGATGGAGTATCGGCGTGTTGATTCCGCCGGGGCAGATGCAGTTGACGCGAATCTTGTCCTTGGCAAATTCCATCGCCGCCGACCGCGTCAGGTTGACGACGCCGGCCTTCGCCGCGCAGTACGCATGCAGCCCGTTGAATCCTCGAATCCCCGCGACGGAAGCCGTCGAGATTATCGACCCGCCGCCGACTTTGCGCATCTCGGGCGCCGCATGCTTCATGCCCAGGAACACGCCGCGCAGCAACACCGACTGGCTCTTGTCCCAGTCCTCGACGGTGATTTGTTCGAGCGGACCGACCGCGCCGCCGATTCCGGCGTTGTTGTAGATAACGTCGAGACGCCCGAACTCGCTGATAGCGCGCGCGACGAGAGCCTTGATTTCAGCTTCTGCGGACACGTCGGTCTTCTGGAACACGGCGCGGCCCGCGTTCTCCTTGCAGTCGCGAACTGCGGACTCGCCGCCTTCGACGTTAAGGTCCGCGATCACGACCGCCGCGCCTTCACCCGCGAACTTTATCGCCGTCGCGCGCCCAATCCCGCTCGCCGCGCCCGTAATAACCGCCACTTTGCCTTTGAGCCTGTCCATTTCAGATTTTCCTCTGCTGATAAGATTTAGAACGTAATTATCAGACCACGGCGCGCAGCTGGTAACGCTCGCGAATCGCCGGCCGCAACTTTTTCCACGCTCGCCCGTCTTGCGTGCAAAGAAACATGCGGCGAGAGCCGCCGAGGTGAGATGAAGATGTTGAAGAACCGATACGCGATCCTGATAGCCGCCGCGATTCTGGGAACTTCGCTCTGCGCGGGCAGGGTACTCGCTCAAGAAGGACCCCCGCCCGGAGGCATGATGGGCGGACCGCCGGGGGGTATGATGGGTGGGCCGCCGCCGGTTCCGCCACCTCTGATGATGGCGCTGCGCGCCGCGAATCTGACCGACGATCAGAAGAAGCAGGTTCACACCATCATGGACTCGAACCGAACGACCACCGCGCCGCTGATGAGTCAGATGCACTCGATTCGCGAGCAGATTGCAGACAAGCTGCTCTCATCGGGCAGCGTGAGCGCGTCGGACCTGACGCCGTTGCTGACCCAGCAGGAACAGATTCAACAGCAGCTCGATACTCAGATGGTATCCACGGCGATTCAGATTCGCGGCGTGATGACGGCCGATCAGCTGAGCAAAGTTTCTGCCGCGAACGACAAGCTCAAAGCGATTCATTCCCAAATCGAGTCGATTCTTGGACCACCGGATGCGGCACCGGCCCCTTAGCATTGCAGCGTTGCCATTGGTGCCCGCGCCCGATCTTGCCGCGACGGTGGAGAGGGCGCGGGCCGGAGATCACGCGGCAATCCGCGAGCTGATTGAGCTTTACCAGGGACGTGTGGGACGATTCGTGCTCTCGATGCTGGGCAACGACCCCGATTGGGAAGATGTGGCGCAGGTCACATTCGTCAAGATGATGCTCGGAATCGAGCGGCTGCAATCCACCGAGATTTTCGAGTCGTGGCTATTCAAAATCGCTCGCAATTCCAGCCTCGACCATCTGCGGCGACGGCGATGGCGCCGGCTGTTCACGTCGTGGCAGCCGCATCACGGCGAGGTCGCCGCCCCGGCGCGCGGCTTCGAAGACGCACGGCTGGCGCAAGTGGAACGTGCGCTGATCCTGATGCCCGCCGATCAGCGCGAACTGATACTGCTGATGCGCGAGAACGATTGGAGCTACGGCGACCTCGCGCGCATAACCGGCGCTACCCCCGCCGCGGTCAAGTCGAGGCTGTTCCGCGCCCGCAGCCGCCTGCGCGCGCTGATAAGCAAAGGTGACGAATCGTGAAAAATGACGGATTTCCCTGGACGCAGATTGGCTCGGGCCCGGAGCCGCGGCTGCCGGATGATTTTGCCTCGCGAGTGATCGAGCAGGCGCACATCACTCGTACGCGTAGGCGTCGGATGAAATTCGCCGCAGGATCCGCCGCGGGATTCGCCGCACTCGCCGTGATCTTTCTGTCGATGCGCCTGACGCCGGCCAATCAATCGGCGCCGGCGCAGACCGCCCACGCTTCATCATACGGTGCGCTCTCGGATTACAACGCGCTCGCGTGGAACGATCAGTCAGCCCCCGATCCACTCACCGTGCTGATGCCAAGCGCGCAGCCCGCCGAGAAGTTCGATGCCTACTACGGCGCCGTCAGCGATGACACCTACGCCAGTTGGGATTCCACCTCGTACGATTCGTCGCAGACCCGCTGATCGCGTTTCAAAACTTCACATTTCGAACGACGGACCCGAGAAGCCGCTGTCCGGCAGCCCCGCCATCCGAAAGCGCGCATTGCCCGTGTTGATTCCGCCATCGACGACCATCGCAGTGCCGCTGATCCAGTCGGCGTCGTCGCTCGCCAGGAACAACGCCATGTTGGCGATGTCGGTGGGCTTGCCGGCGCGCGGTATCGGCTGCATTCGCGCCATCGATTTTTCCGAGCGCTCTTCGGCGCCCGGCGCCCCGCGATGGATCAGCGGCGTATTCACGCCGCCGGGGCAAATGCAGTTGACGCGAATCTTGTCGTGCCCGACTTCGATCGCGACCGCCTGCGTAAGATTCACCACTGCCGCCTTGGCCGCGCTGTACGCGGCGAGATAGCCGACGCCGCGCAGGCCCGCGACCGAAGCGGTCGAGATGATCGATCCGCCGCCCGCCTTGCGCATCTCGGGAATCGAATATTTCATCCCCAGGAACGCAGCGCGCAGCAGTATCGCGATCGTGCGATCGAAGTCCGCCGATGCCACCTTCTCGATTGGCCCGACAGCGCCCGCGACGCCCGCGTTGTTGAACATGATATCGAGCCGCCCGTATTCCTTGACCGCGCGCGCGACCGCAGCCTTGATATCCGCCTCGCTGGTCACGTCGGTGCGCTGAAACACGGCGCGCCCGCCGGCGGCCGCACATTCTGCGACGGCGGTCTCGCCTCCCTGCGCAGTTCAAATCGGTGAGCACGACGCTCGCACCTTCTTTCGCGAACAGAAGCGCCGTCGCGCGGCCCATCCCGCTCGCGGCGCCGGTAATCACTGCAACTTTTCCCTGGATTCTGCCCATTGCTTTTCTCCTGCGCGCGCCAATCGTCGCGCGGTGATTTATGTAGATCGCAAATTCTCAATAGCAATGATTCAGCCGAGTCGGGTAGCGCGCAGGCAGATGCAAAATGCCTATCAGCAGTTGTATACCGTGCAGGTCGCGCCGTTGCCGAATTTTCCTGTCGGCGAGGACGATGTGGGGAGACACTTGGAATTTCACAACGACTTTGTCGCCCTCGGAAAAACCTTCGCGGTGGCGTTCGCAGTGGGATTGGACGTGTTGGCGATCTCGGTAGGCGTCGGGGTCGCGCGGCTCACTTTCAACGCGAGTTTGCGGCTAGGGCTGGCGTTCGCCGGATCCGAGATTGCGATGCAGATGATCGGGTATGCGCTCGGCGTGGGTGCGGGTCGCGTCCTCGGCGACGTAGCCGCCTACATCGGCTTCGCGTTGCTGGCCTTCATCGGAGTCGTGATGATTCGAAACTCCTTTCGCCATTCCTCCGAGGAGAAATTCGATGTGACTAGAGGAATGGGCCTGCTGCTGACCTCTTTGTCGATCAGCCTGGACTCCCTTGGCGTCGGAATCGCGCTCCCCGCAGTGGGCATACCGCTGGTGCCTCTGTTGATCACCGTGTCGATAACCACGACGACTTTTACCTTCATCGGATTGGGATTTGGTGCACGTCTCGGCGAACGGTATGAGCGCGGCGCTGAACGCGCGGCCGGCACGATGCTCGTGATGTTGGCCGCGCTATTCGCAATCGAAAAGCTCATCTAGTCAGACAAGCCTTGAGCATCTACTGACCAGGCGCTGCGACCAGGACCGCACGCCGTTGCAAAAAACCCGTGTAAGCTCTCTGGCAAAGCCATGACACGATCCCGACAATCGGCAGACACACGAACACCAGGTAAGGAATCTGCTCTCTCGCGGTACTCGGAAACCAAAGGCGCTGCATCCAAAGATAGATGGGGCGATGCAGCAGGTACATGAAGAAGCTCGCCTCGCTGAACTGCGTGAGAATCGCGGGCGCCTTTAGATTCCGACCAGCGCGCATGACGAGAAGGAAAATTGCGACAGAGCCGAAAAGCGCCCAAGGCGCCGCCCATGGGTCGCCCTCCATACTCCACGACGGACGTGCCAGCGTCGGCACCAGAGCCAGAGCGGCGAGAAGCAGGAGCCCGATGAGGCTCAGCGTCGAAGACGGCAGCGACCCGGCGGCCAGAAATATGCCGGCAGCGAAGCAGGGGAAATACAGGACCAGGCGCATATCGATCCGCCCCGTCTCCGCTTGATATAGCGCCATGGCTCCGACGATCGCGGTGCATAGGGCGATGTAAGCGACCTCGTTGCCACGCAAGCCAATGAGCAGCGGAGCAATCAGATAGAAGAGAACGATCATGCTTACGAACCACAGGGTGAACGGCGGCGGTGCAAGCAGCATGGCGACGAGCGTGACGCCCTTGACGAGCGCAGCGGTGTCGTTGATGCCTGCGACGAGAAACAGGCCAGAGGCGACTCACGAAAGGGAGATAAATGCGCCAGAACCGCGTCCTGTAGAATCCCCAGATCTCGCCTCGGGCCAGACCACCGTCCTTGCGCCCGGTCAGAAAGCCGGAGATCAGGACGAAAAGGGCAAGCGCTCCAACCGTGAGGCGATAGGTGACCGGGTTGTAATGCCAGCTCGCAACTTTCGTATAGTCGAGCAAATGCCAGTATCCGACGATGTAGAGCATGCTCACCGCGCGCATGACATCGATCGGTACCTTGCGCGTCGGCGACGCGGCATGTGTCCCAACCCCCGCGTCACTCACGCTGTGTTGTCCCGCAGTTCCATCCGAACCCCCAGCAGCCGAGATTGCCACTACTTTATTAGCCGCGCATTTCCGCCGAAAAAAGACCGCCGATACCCCACCCGGTGATATAATACCCGCGTCTATGCCTGTCGAAGACGAACACGAAAAGCGCGGCGCCGGCGCTGCGCAGACGGGCCGCGAATACGGCTCGCTGATTGAGTATCCCACGGACGCGCCGGCTTCAGCCGGCGACGAGGCCGCGACGCTGACGCTCGAGGACGAATCCGCCGCCGTCGATCACAAGCTGAGCATCACTTCGACCGAGGCGGGCGTGTATCTCCTGCGCGATCGCGCCGGCAAAGTGCTCTACGTCGGCAAAGCCAAGTCATTGCGCCCTCGCGTGCGCGCCTACTTCCGCGAAGGCGGCGACGGCCGCTTCCAGGTTCGCTTCCTCATGAAGCGCGTGCGCGACTTCGACACCATCGTCACCTCCAACGAGAAGGAAGCGCTGATCCTCGAGAACAACCTGATCAAGCAATACAAGCCGCGGTACAACATCCGGTTGAAGGACGACAAATCGTACCTGAGCGCGAAGATCACCAATCACGCGTGGCCACGCATCACCGTCACGCGCAAGATTGTCAAGGACGGCGGCCACTACTTCGGCCCGTTCGGCTCGGCCGACGGCCTCCGCGAAACCATCGACGTCATCCGCAAAGTTTTTCCACTGCGCACTTGCACCGACGCGGTCTTCCGCAATCGCTCGCGCCCGTGTCTCGAATATCAAATCAAGCGATGCCTCGGGCCGTGCTGCCTGCCTGTCGATCGCGAAGAGTACGGCCGCCATCTGCACGCGGCGCAGATGCTGCTCGAGGGGAAAAATCTCGAGCTGCTGCGCGAGATGCGCGATCTGATGAAGGATCACGCGTCGCGCCTCGAGTTCGAGCAGGCGGCGCGCATCCGCGATCGCGTCCGCGCAATCGAAAAAACCGTCGAGCGCCAGACCGTCCTGCATCACTGGGGCATCGACGAAGACGTGTTCGGAATTTACCGCGAAGGCGGTTACATCGAGGCCATCGTTCTGATCGTGCGCGGCGGCAAGCTGACCAGCACGCAGGGCTGGAGCTTTCAGGACCTGGAATTCCCGGTCGAGGAAATTCTTTCCGATCTGCTGACTCAGTACTACTCCGGCGCGCGCAACATTCCGGACGAAGTGATCGTGCCGGTCGAGCTCGAGGACGCCGAGGTGCGCGGCGAGCTGCTCTCGGAGCGGCGCGGAAAGAAATGCGAAGTCTGCGTGCCGCAACGCGGCGAGAAGCTCCGCCTGCTCGAAATGGCGATGGACAACGCGCGCCAGAGCTTTGCCTCGCGGCGCGACAACGAAAAGACGCGCGAGCAGATGCTCGAGGATCTGCGCGTCAAGCTCGGCCTCCGCAACAGCCCCAAGCGAATGGAATGTTACGACATCTCGAATCTGCAGGGCTCGATGGTGGTCGGCTCGCAGGTGACGTTTGACGAAGGCGAGCCGTGCAAGAATCTGTACCGCCGCTACCGGATTCGCAGCTTCGAAGGCCAGGACGATTTCGCCGCGATGTACGAAGTCCTCAAGCGGCGGCTCGAGCGCGCCGTCCGCGAAAACACTTACCCCGACCTCTGGGTCATCGACGGCGGCAAGGGCCAGCTCAATGTCGCGCTCGAAGTCCTGCGCGAGTTCCGCCTCCTCGACCAGATTGATTGCGTGTCACTGGCCAAGCAGCACGTGCTGAACGATCGACGCGAAAAGGAAGTGACGAAATCCGAGGAGCGCGTCTTCGTGCCGCGCCGCAAGGATCCGATCGTGCTGCCGAAGAATTCCACCGCGCTCTTCCTGCTGGTGAGGATTCGCGACGAGGCTCATCGCTTTGCCATCACCTACAACCGCGAACTCCGGCGCCGCGCGCGCCTGCGCTCGGTGCTCGACGATATCGAGGGCATCGGCCCGGTGCGTCGCCGCGCGCTGCTGCGCCACTTCGGCAGCCTCAAACGCATTCGCGAGGCGAGCACCGACGACATCGCCGCGGTCAAAGGCCTCAACCGCGAACTCGCCGCCGAGATTCGCCGGCATCTCGACGAAATGACGGCGCTGCTCGACGTCGAGGAATCCGTCGATCCCGCCGATCAGCTCGCGCTTAAGCTCGAATCGCCCGCGCTCGCCGATGATGCCGTCACGCCAGTCAACGACACGCCCGCGCGTGAGTGACACAAAAGTTCTCCAGAGCACATATCGGTAGTCGTGCTGACTGTATGTGTTAGCGCATAATCTTTCAGTCTACATCGACCGCACGGCGCCATTGATGCGCAAAGGAGTGCGTACCTATCGCTGCGGGAGCACTTTCCGTAAGACGCGCCGCCTCGCGACCCGTCGGGCTGGAGCCGGCGAGCTCGCGCGCAGACCTGCCGCCGGTTCCGGAATTCAGCCCGGTCGAACGGATCGCGCCAATCTACGCGGTCGCGATCGCGGTCGTAGCCGGCGATGCGCTCGGCAATTTCCACCTCGCGATTCCGCTGCCATTCGTAGTTGCCGCTCGCCGCGTTGGCGCTCGGCGCATTTCTGTCCGCCCGTCCGGTGCTCGGCCTGGTGATCGCATACGTTGCAATCGCGTGCACCGCGACTGCCGCCGTTGCGAACGTCCTCTCGCCGCCGCGTCTCGCTAACAGCATCGCCACGATGGTGGAGGGCTCGCGCGTCACTATCGAAGGACGGGTGTATCGCGAGACCGAGCACGAGGCCTACGGCGACCGCATCTACGTCGCCGTCGAGCGGGCCGCCGAGGAGGGCGGTGCGCTGTCGGCGTCCAGCGGCAACCTGCGGGTCGCGGTGATCGGTGGCGGAGTTTTCAAGCTGGGCGATGAAATCCGGCTGACCGCGCGAATCCATTTCCCGCGCAACTACGGCAATCCCGGAGAATTCGATTACGTCGCACTGATGGCGCGCGAGGGCGTCGACGCGACCATGACCGCGCCGAAGAAGTCGCTCGGCTCGCCGGCGTTTCAAATCATCGGGCATCGATTCGCTCTTCCTCGCCAGCCGGATCGAGTCGATAAGGACTCACATCGGCGAGTTCTTCGATCGCAATCTCGCCTATCCTGAAAACGCCGAAATGCGCGCGCTGGTGATCGGCGATCAAGGTGAAATCGGCGAGCCGCTCCGGCAAACCTTCGCGCGCACCGGCATGGCTCATTTGCTGGTCATCTCCGGCCTGCACCTGAGTATCGTGGCCGCCGCGATCTTCGCCGCGGCACGCCTTGCGATGATGCTGTTGCCGTCGCTTGCAAATCGCGGTTACGCCAACAAGGTCGCCGCGCTCGCCGCGATGCTCGCCGTATGCGTCTACGCATCGATCGCAGGCCATCACGTCTCGACGGTGCGCGCTCTCGTGATGGTGTTGGCGTACATGCTGGCCGTGATGATCGATCGTCCGCGTGAGGCGATGGCGTCGCTGGCGCTGGCCGCGATCGTCATCTGCGTCGCGCTGCCCGGTTCCACCGCAGACATCGGCTTCCAGCTGTCATTCGCGTCGGTGATCGCGATCGTGCTCGGGATGCGCCGATTCGCTGCCTGGTTCGCGCGTCGCAAACGCCTCGGACGTCTTCGCGGCGAACCTCCATCGCCGAATGTGGCGGCTGCTCGAAGCCCCCGCCGGCTATCTCGCAGTATCGTTCTGGGCGATGGCCGGGACCGCTCCGCTGACCGCGTACCACTTCAACCAGTTCGCGATTGTGGGAGTCGTCGCCAACGCGTTGGTCGTGCCGATCATGGCATTCGGCGCAACCATCAGCGGACTCGTGGCCGCTGCGATGAGCTTCTTTTCCGAGTCAGCCGCACGTCCAATCCTGCTGTTCGGCGCGAGTGCGCTCGCGGCCGGGAACTGGCTGGCGGCATCGTTCGTCGATTGGCCGTTCGCCTGGTTCCGCATCTTCACGCCGACACTTCTCGAACTCGTAATCGCGTACGCATTCCTGATGCTCTGGCTACTCGCCCCGCTTGCAGTCGCGACGATCCCGAAGCGGGACAATTTCGAGAGCGACCGCGCAACCCGGCTACGATTCAGCTGGCGCGCGCGATGCGCGACCGCGTTAACGATGCTGCTGACAATCGACGCAGGATGCTGGACCTACGACCGCTTCTTCAATCCCGACCTGCGCGTGACGTTTCTGTCGGTGGGGGAGGGCGACGGCGCCGTCGTGCGATTCCCCGGCTCGCGCGTGATGGTTATAGACGCCGGTGGATCCTACGGCGGCTTTGACGCTGGAGAGCGAATCGTCGCGCCGTATTTGTGGTCGCAGAAAATCATGCATGTCGATTACCTCGCGCTGAGTCATCCCGACCTCGACCATTTCGGCGGCCTGGATTTTATCGCGATGAACTTCGCGCCGCGCGCTTTCTGGACCACCGGCGTGCTCAGCCTCGACGTAAGCTACGCGCGCTTCATGGACGATCTCGCGCGCGCCAAAATTCCGATACTGCAGGTGCGTGAGAACGCGCCGGTCGCGTCGATCGGCGGCGTCGGGATCATTTCACTGAACGGCAAGCCGGACCTCGCGCGGACGCACAACAACAGCTCGATGGTGTTGCGATTGATCTTCGGCAACGCCTCGATCCTGTTCACCGGCGATATCGAGTCCGCCGGCGAGCGCGCGCTGCTCGCGAGCGGCGGCGATCTGCGCGCGACCGATCCTCAAGGTACCCCATCACGGCAGCGCAACTTCCTCGACCGCGTCGTTCATTGCGGCGGTGCATCCTGAGGCGGCGGTCATTTCGGACGGCTACCTGAACAACTTTCATTTTCCGTCTCCCGCAGTCGTCGAACGCTACATCGCGGCCGGCTCAATCCTGATGCGCACCGACCTCGACGGCGCCGTTATCGTCGATGCGACACCGGTCCGCATGACCGTGAGAACTTTCCGTATTCGCCGCGGCGGTCCAATCCGCATCGTGCCGACAGCTGCGGCCGCCCGACCCTAGTGAATGTTGCCATCCGCTCTCGATGGCTCTGTGAGCCGCCTAAGCCGCGCGAAGGCCGCGATGGATAGTACGCCAAAAACGATGATCTGGGTCGCATGGATCCACAACCACGCATCCGAGTTCGACTGCCGCACAACGCCGCGCGAAACACGAGAGTGAAGAAAGCAAGCAGTCCCAGGGTGTGAACCGCCAACCCCGGAAGAATCGATTTGGTCAGGAAAGCCATCACGCCGAAGGTCAGGCCCGCGAAGAAAAACAGGACGAGTTTGGGCCACAGCTCGACGTGCATCGGAGGATGCGGCAGCAGCGCGAACAGAATCGCCGTTACGACGATCGCGGTTGTACCTGAAAAATCTCGTTCGAGCATCGACTGGCAGTATCCCCAGAGTCCCGCTTGCTCGAGGATTGGCGAGATGAGGGAGCCCATTGCGACCGCCAGCACGGTCGTGAGCCATGGATACTTCGACATATCGGGAAGAACGCTGCCTGAGATTTTCATAATTGCGGAAATCAGAAGCCACCATCCCGCTAACGCAACGATCGAAAGCCCGCCCGCCAGCAGCGCCCACGCGAACACATCGCCGGGCAGGGGCTTCGCCCGAAGACGCAGCCGCCGCTCGTCCGACGTACTCTGCGGACGCCGCCTGCCACCCAAATACTGAAAGATGATCCAGAGCACCACGCCCATCACTGCAACGGCCCAGGGAATCGCGGGCGTCGTCTTCAGATTGATTACTATCAGCGCCGTCCACACGCCCTGGCCGAACAGCGCAATGAAAATTCCGAGAATCGCAGCCCAGGCCGCGCTCAAGATGCGGCCGTACCATGGCCGGTTCGTCGTGATGCCGCTCATTGCCGTCTATCATGCGACGCAAAGCAACCGATCCGGTAGAGGGATGTTTTCCGAGCGTTGGGTCAGAGCGATCGTTCAGAGCGCGACGTAAAATCGCCGCGCCGTTCTATCGACCCCGCCCATGAGTGTAAGCTACATATGGTTGAGATGGATCTCGAACTCACTGAAGCGCAGCGCGGCGCGCGCGACATTGCCCGCCGCTTCGCGCGCGAGAAGCTCGGCCCGATTGGCGTCGAGGCCGACCGCTCGCACCGCTATCCCGTCGAGGCGATCGACGAGCTCGCGCGGCTCGGCATGCTCGGCATCTTCATCCCCGAACAATACGGCGGCGCCGGCCTCGATCACGTTGCGTATTCGCTGGTGCTCGAGGAGCTCGCTGTCGAATGCGCTTCGACTGCGGTCATCATGTCTGCCCATTGCTCGCTTGCGTCGTGGCCGATTCTCGGACTCGGCACCGCGCAGCAGAAGAGCCATTTTCTGCCCAAGATGGCGACCGGCAACTGGCTCGGATGCTTTGCCTTGACCGAGCCGCAAGCGGGGTCCGATGCTGCCGGTCAGAAGACGCGCGCGGTGCGCGACGGCGACTCGTACGTGATCAACGGCACCAAAAATTTTATTACCAATGCGCCGCAGTCGAAGGTGGCGATCGTGTTCGCGATGACGCAGCCTGAGAAGGGTCATCACGGGATCAGCGCGTTCGCCGTCGAAACCGATACGCCGGGATGGGCGGTCACGCGGGTCGAAGACAAAATGGGAATTCACGGCGCGCATTCGGCGCAGCTGAGTTTTTCGGACATGCGCGTGCCGCGCGCAAATCTGCTGCTCGAGGAAGGGCAGGGCTTCAAGGTCGCGATGAAGACGCTCGACGGCGGGCGCATCGGGATCGCATCGCAGGCGCTCGGAATCGCGCGCGCCTCGCTCGAGGCGTCGTTGAAGTACGCGCAGGAGCGCCTGACCTTCGGCAAGCCGATCGCGCAGTACCAGGCGATTCAATGGAAGCTCGCCGACATGGCGGTCGAGATCGACGCGGCGCGCCTGCTCACCCATCGCGCGGCGACGCTCAAGGATCGCGGTGAGGCGTGCACCAAGGAATCCGCGATGGCGAAGCTGTTCGCCGCCGAGACGGCGATGAAGTCCGCGACCGAAGCGGTGCAGATTCATGGCGGCTACGGTTACACCAAGGAGTTCAAGGTCGAACGCTTTTTCCGTGACGCAAAGATCACCGAAATCTACGAAGGCACCTCCGAGATTCAGCGCCTGGTAATCGCGGGCAGCGTGCTCGAAAACCGGTGAGGTCAGTCCTGTGAGCAACAAAAAACATTGGCTCGAGACGACCTACAAGCAGGCGAGCGAGCGCCCGGTCCGTTTCTCGACCGTGTCCGACATGGAGCTCGACGCGCTCTACACGCCCGACGACGTGACCGGCTCGTACGACGACGCGCTCGGCAACCCCGGCGAGTTCCCGTACACCCGCGGCGTCTACGGCTCGATGTATCGCGGGCGCTTGTGGACGATGCGCCAGTTCGCGGGCTTCGGCCTGGCCGAGGACACCAACGCGCGCTTCCACTTCCTGCTCGGCCAGGGCCAGGACGGACTCTCGACCGCCTTCGACATGCCGACGCTGATGGGCTACGACGCCGACCACGAACGCGCGCTCGGCGAAGTTGGACGCGAGGGCGTGTCGGTCTCGACCGTTTACGACATGGCGACGCTGTTCGATCGGATTCCGCTCGACCGCGTCACCACCTCGATGACGGTGAATTGTTCGGCGTCGATCCTGCTCGCGATGTACCTGGTCGTGGCCGAGCGCAACGGCATCTCGTGGGAGCGCATCGGCGGCACGATTCAGAACGACATGCTCAAGGAATACATCGCGCAGAAGGAATGGATTTGCCCGCCGCGCCCGGCGCTCAGAATCGTCACCGACATGATCGAGTTCTGCGCGCGCAAGGTTCCGCGCTGGCACGCCGTGTCGATCTCCGGCTACCACATCCGCGAGGCCGGCTCGACCGCGGTGCAGGAACTGGCGTTCACGATTGCCGACGGAATCTGCTACGTCGAGGAAGCAATCAAGCGCGGGGTTGCGGTCGACGATTTCGCGCAGCGGCTGTCGTTCTTCTGGAATCTGCACAACGATTTTCTTGAAGAGGTCGCCAAGCTCCGCGCCGCGCGCCGGATGTGGGCGCGAATCATGAAGGATCGCTTCGGCGCAAAGAATCCGAAATCGATGATGCTGCGCACGCATGCGCAGACCGCCGGTGCGTCGCTGACCGCGCAGCAGCCGATCAACAACGTGGTGCGCGTCGCGATCCAGGCGCTGGCCGGCGTGCTCGGCGGAATCCAGTCGCTGCACACCAATTCGATGGACGAGACGCTCGCGCTGCCGACCGAGCAGGCCGTCATGGTCGCGCTGCGCACGCAGCAGGTCATCGCCGAAGAGACCGGAGTGACCAATACGATCGACCCGTTCGGCGGCAGCTACGCGGTCGAGGCGCTGACCGACCGGATGGAACGCGAGGCCAACGAATACATCCGGCGCATCGACGAGATGGGCGGGATGGTCAAGGCAATCGAGACCGGCTATCCGCAGCGCGAGATCGCCGAGGCCGCGTTCCACTTTCAGCGTCAGCTCGAGCAGGGAATCAAGACCGTCGTCGGCGTGAACAAGTATTCGATCCCCGAGGAAATCCCGATTGCGACGCTGAAGATTGATCCCGAGATTGAAGAGCGGCAGATTCAGCGCGTGCGCAAGGTCAAGCGCGAGCGCAACTCGGTCGCCGTCAAGGAAGCGCTCGCGCGCGTTTCCGAAGCGTGCCGCTCCGGCGAAAATTTGATGGAACCGATTTGCGAGGCGGTGCGCCGCGACGCGACCGTCGGCGAAGTCTCCGATATCTTTCGCGCCGAGTTCGGCGTGTACACAGACCCAGGCTGGATTTAGCGATGGCGGAAAAGAGACTCAGAATTTTGGTCGCGAAACCCGGACTCGACGGCCACGATCGCGGCGCCAAGATTATCGCGCGCGCGCTCCGCGACGGCGGCTTCGAGGTCATCTACACCGGCCTCCATCAGACGCCCGAAATGATCGCCGAGGCCGCCGTGCAGGAAGACGCCGACGCGGTCGGACTCAGCGTCTTGTCCGGCGCGCACATGACGCTGTTCCCCGAAGTGATGCGCCTGTTGAAGGAGCGCGGCGCCGGCGAGGTCGCGGTCTTCGGCGGCGGGATCATTCCCGATGACGACGCCGTCAAGCTGAAAGAGCTGGGCGTGCGGCAAATCTTCACCCCCGGCGCGTCGACCGAAGACATCGTCAAGTGGGTGCGCGAGAACGTCGCCGCGCGAACCTGACTTCAAATGAATTTCGATCTCACAGAAGAGCAGCGGCGAATCCGCGAGACGCTCACCGACTTCGCCGAGCGCGAAATCAAGCCGCACTCGACCCGGTGGGACAAGGAACAAAGCTTCCCGCGGCATATCGTCGAGCAACTCGGCCAGCTGGGCTTTTTGGGCGTCGCATTCCCTGAAAAATTCGGCGGCGGCGGCGCGGACACGCTCTCGCAAGTGCTCGTCGTCGAAGGGCTCTCGCGCTACGACGCGTCGATCGGACTGACCTGCGCCGCGCACATGTCGCTCTCGACCGGCCACATTGCCGGCTTCGCGTCCGACGCGCTTCGCGAGCATTACGTGCCCGACATGCTGGCGGCGAAGAAGCTCGGTGCGTGGTGTCTGACCGAGCCGAGCTCCGGCTCCGACGCCGCCGCGATGCATACCAAGGCCACGCGGGTCGGCGACAACTATTCGATCACCGGCTCCAAGATGTTCATCACCAACGGCACCGTCGCTGACGTGTATGTCGTGATGGCGATCACCGACCAGGCGCGCGGGCGCGACGGCGTGTCGGCGTTCATCGTCGATCGCGGCACGGCGGGACTCTCGAACGGAAAGAAAATCGAGAAGCTCGGACTGCGCGCATCCGATACCGCCGAAGTGAATTTCGAAAACGTCACCGTGCCGGCGCGCAACCTCGTCGGCGAACTCGGCGCCGGCTATCGGCAGACGCTCAAGGTGCTCGAGGCGGGCCGCATCGGAATCGCCGGCTTCGCCGCGGGCATCGCGCGCGGCGGATTCGAGGAAGCGCGCGCGTACGCGCTCGAGCGCGGGCAGTTCGGCAAGAAGATTGCCGAGTTCCAGGCGATCCAGTGGATGTTCGCCGACATGGCGACGCGCATCGACGCCTCGTGGGTGCTCATCTGCCGCGCCGCCGCGCTCAAGGATGCGGGCAAGCCGTTCGCGCGCGAAGCGGCGATGGCCAAGCTGTTCGCGTCGGAGACTGCGATGTGGTCGACGATCAAAGCGGTGCAGATTCACGGCGGCTACGGCTACGTCACCGATTTTCCGGTCGAGCGCTACATGCGCGACGCCAAGCTCTCGGAAATCGGCGAGGGCACCAGCGAAGTGCAGCGCATGATCATCGCCAAGTCGCTGCTGCGCGACGGCTACCTGCCCGCCTGACCGCTAATCTTCCAGCAAATCTTCGCGGATGATTGACAGCGCGCTCGCGTCGAGGCCGATCACTTCGCGCATGAAGCCTTCGATGCCGCCGCTCTGATCGATCAGCTCGAACACCGGCTCGAGCTGCGCTGCTGCGAGCGGCATCTTGGCAAAGACGACGTTGCTTTCGAGAAAGTCGGCGACGATTCGATCGCGCTCGACGCCGAGTATCGACAGCAGCATCGCCGCGCCGACTCCAGTGCGGTCGCGGCCGGCCGAACAATGGAAGAGCAGCGGATACACGTCGCGCTCGGCGAGCAGCCGGAAGAAGCGCTGCCAGTCGCTGCGGAAGTGGGTCACGAAAGCCAGATGCTCGCGGCCGGGTTCGGCGGCGACGCGCGTGTAGCCCTCGTCGTTGAACCAGGCGTCGCCCATCGGGATGTGTTCCCATCGCACGCCGCTACGCGAGGCCGGCACCGGCGCGCCCATGTGTTTCACTTCCATGCGGCTCTGCAGGGTGACGACGGTGCGAAGCTCGAGCCGGCTGATTGGGCTCTCGGGTGGGACCTCGGCGAGATGCGATGAGCGAAATACCATCCCGCTGCGCACGCGGCGCTGATTAGCGGCGGGATGGCCGCCGAGGTCGCGGAAATTCTGTGCGGCGTAGCTTCGCAGCAGTTCGAAGTCGACCACGATCCGCGGATTTTCAATTTTTTCGCTGATGGTCTTCTTCCTTTTCCGCAAAGGCTCAAGCTCTACGCGCGTGGGCTGAGTTTAACAGGGCGGATAGCAGGGACCAAAGCCAAGCTGGCGCGATAGCCCCGTTGCTTCGCGCACTGCGGTCGGTTAATAGACTGGAGTCTAGTTATATGACTCAGTACGTCGAGACTTCCGATGCTCATGCCGTTGCCGGGGCGCCCATCTCGCGGCGCGAGCGCAAGAAAGGACGCACCCGCGCCGACATTTACAACGCTGCGATGAATTTATTTCTGCGGCGCGGTTTCGATTCCGTTACGATCGAGGACATCTGCGACAGTGCCGACGTGGCGCGCGCGACTTTCTTTCTGCATTTTCCGGCCAAGGAGGCGCTGCTGATCGAGTATGGCAACCGGGCCAACGACGAGCTGGCGGCTGCGCTTGCCGAATATCGCGGTAGCGCGACCGCGGCTATCAGGATGGCGCTCAAGATGATGGCGGAGCGGGCAGTGCGGCATCCGGATGTCGTGCGGCTGGTGATTCGTGAAGTGCTGGCGCGGCCGCGCGTGCTCAGCGAGCACGACGAGAGCGCCGCCGACCTGGTTAATCTGCTCGCGACCGTGATCCGGCGCGGGCAGAAGAGCGGTGAATTTCGGCGGCGGACGGAGCCGACGGTAGCGGCGCTGACCGCGTGCTCGGCGTTTTTCGCGCTCATCTATACGTGGGTGCGGCAGGACGGGAAGATCGATATCGAGAGCGCGGTGGCGGCGACCTTGGACATCATTTTGAACGGGATTAGCGAGAAGAAATCGAAGCGCGGACATTCGGCCGCGCCGATTCGAAGGACAAATATCTAAGATGGCAAACACTCATGCAATTGTTGTCGGCGGCAGCATGGCCGGGCTTTGTGCGGCGCGCGTGCTGAGCGGTTTCTACGACAAGGTGACCGTTATCGATCGCGACGCGTATCCCGTCGGCGCGCATGAGCGGCCCGGGGTTCCGCAGAGCAGGCATGTGCATGCGCTGCTGATGCGCGGGCGGATCGAGCTGGACCGGCTGTTCCCCGGCTTCGAGCGTACGATGATCGAACGCGGCGCGATCGATATAAATTTCGGGCTGGACTTCGCCGCGCTGCGCGTGGACGGATGGTCCGAGCGGCGCGCGAATAACATTACGACACTGTTCGCGAGCCGCGTGCTGATCGAGGCGACGGTGCGCGAGCTGCTCCGCAAAGTGGCGAATGTCGAACTGATCGAACGGGCCGAAGCGGTCGGCTTCGAGACGGTGCGCGGCGATTCGATTCGGGTCAGCGGAGTAAAAGTGAATCCGCGCGACGGTGCCGCCGCGTTTGTGCTGACGGGCGATCTGATCGTCGATGCGAGCGGGCGCGCGACCAAGATTCCGTCGTGGATTGAAGCGATGGGCTTGCCGATGCCGCCCGAGACCGTGGTCGATTCGCATACCGGGTACGCGTCGCGATGGTACAAGGTGAATCCCGAGCGGCGGCCGAAGGATTGGTGGTGGAAGGGAATCTGGATCGATCCTGTCGCGGTGGATGCTTCGACCGCCGGCGTGCTGTTTCCGATCGAAGGGAATCGGATGATCGTTTCGCTGGCGGGAATCGGCGGGAATTATCCGCCGAGCGACGAAGCGGAATTCACCGCCAAGCTGGCGCAACTGCGCTCGCCGATAATCGCCGAGGAAGTCGCGCTGGCGGAACCGCTGTCGCAGGTTTATTCGTACCGGCAAATGGCGAACCGCTGGCGCCATTACGATAAATGGGCGCGCACGGCTCGACGGCTTCGTCGCGCTCGGCGATTCGTCGTGCGCCTTCAATCCCGTCTACGGACAGGGGATGACGTCGGGCGCGTTGTCGGCGCTGATGCTCGGCGAATGTCTGAAAGCAAACGGCGTCAGCGACCCCGAACTGCCGCGAAAATTCTTCGCGGCGCAGGCGCGCTTCCAGGCCGAGCCGTGGGGACTCGCGACCGGCTCGGATTTCAGAATTCCAGGCACCGAAGGCAAGCGTCCGCTGATGAATCGCGTGATCGATCCGCTAATCGGCAAGATGTTCGCAGTCGCCAACGACGATCCGGAGATCGGGGAGCGTATCGGCGCAGTGATCAATATGATGAAGCCGCCGAAGTCGCTGTTCGAGCCGTCGATGCTGAAGATGATCGCGAAGGCATGGTCGCGGCAGGTTAGTGAAGGGAAGCAGGCGGGAGAAGGAGAAGGGGGCGATGCCGCCGCTGGCGCTGGGGGTCGAGGGATAGGGAGAGAATCACTTCATTTAATGTGAAACCACCGTGGTTTCACGCTTCCTGGGCAGGGGTGACCCCTGCACCCAGTGTTTCAGGACCAAGATGGACTTCGTCCATCTTGGAAGGGGTTTGGGGAGGCGGGCGAGAGTTAGTTATGGAACTGGTTTTTATTCATGGGCCTGCCGCGGCGGGGAAGCTTACGGTGGCGCGCGAGTTGCGGGCTCTCACCGGGCTTGGCGTGTTTCATAATCAGTTGGTCGTCGATGCGCTCACTCCCGTGTTCGAGTTTGGCAGTCCCGAGTTCGTGAAGCTGCGCGAGGAGATGTGGCTCGCGGTTTTTCGCGAGGCTGCGCGTGCGGGGCGGTCGATGATTTTTACCTTCGTGCCCGAGAAGACGGTGCGCGAGTCGTTTGTGCGCGAGGCGGTTAATGTCGTGCAGGCTGAGGGCGGGCGCGTGTTGTTTGTTGAGCTGACTTGCCCTTCGTCGGTGCAGGAGGAGCGGGTCGAGGCGCAGTCGCGGGCGGAGTTTGGCAAGATTCGGTCGGTGAAGGTCTTGCGTGAGTTGCGAGAGAGTGGGGCGTTTGAAGTGGCGGCGATGCCCGACTCGGGATTGAAGATTGATACGAGCGCGGTGCAGCCCAAGGATGCGGCGCGGCAGATTTGCGCGTTTTTTGGGTTGAAGGGAACGCGCGCCGAGTGAGCTATTTCAGATCAGCCGGCGGCGGCTGATGTTGGCGCTGGCTCCACTAGCGGCTCGGTGTTCCATTTTTTTAGTTCGGGCAAGACGTATTTTGCGAAGCATTTGAGGCTGCGCTCGGCGTCTTCGTACGGCATCCCGCCGAAACTGAAGTTGAAGAACACGGCGTTGGCGTCGATCGTGTCGCGGATGAAGGCGCATTTCTCGAGGACCTGGTCCGGCGTGCCCCACGGCATCAGCATCGCGAAGTCGCGCGCGGCGTTGTCGGCGCCGGTCTTTTTGATGAACTTACCGACGTTGCTGTAGAACTCGTAGCTCTTCTTGGTGCCGAACTCCGGCGACTCCATCTCGTAGTGCTTCATGACGGTGTGGTAGTTGGCCGCGATCCATTTCATCGCGAGCTCTTCGGCGCGGTCCTTGTTTTCGTCGACAACGCAGAAGCCGCCCGAGATTGGCTTGGGCGGGGGCGCCGCGCCGTTAACCTCGCGCCAGACCTTGTGGTAGACCTCGAAATCTTTTTTGACGGCGTCCCACGGCTTTTGCGGAATCACCAGCAGGCCGACCCCGAGCTTCGCCATTATCGGCATCGACTCGGGCGAGACGGCTGCCGCGTAGGTGCGGCCCTTGAATGAGCGCGCGGGGCGCGGACGAATCTCCCGGCGCGGCTGGCGCGTGAATCTGCCGCCTTCCATGTAGCCGTTTTCGAGCGCGTCGAGCACCAGCTCGGCGTATTCGACGAACAGGTTGCGGCCTTCGTTCTGGTCGAGGCGGAAGCCGTCGTACTCGATGCGCGCGAGGCCGCGGCCGAGGCCGAGGATGACGCGGCCGTTGGAAACGTGATCGAGCAGCGCGACTTGCTCAGCCACGCGGATCGGATCGTGCCACGGCAGCACGACGACGCCGGATCCGAGTTTTACGTGAGTGGTGCGGCCCGCCATGTAGGAGAGGAATTGCAGCACGTCGGGGCACATCGTGTAGTCGTCGAAGTGATGCTCGACCGACCAGATGGAATCGAAGCCGAGCGGCTCAGCCATCTCGGCGAGGCGCAGCTCGTTGCGATAGACCTCGGCGTCGGGGAGTGCGTTGTTGGGATTCTGGAATACTGCGCCGTAGCCAACGTGCATGGTGAAATGTCCTCCCGAACCGAATGGCGAGCTTACCGATAGTCATAGACCGGGTCCGGAAAGAAGTACAGGATTGGCGCCCCGACCGGTTTCAACCAAGCTCGCAATCGTGCTCAAATGCTGCGCTATGCCGAACGCGGACGCGACCAGCACTGCGACCTTTCCGCAACCTTCCACGCCTCAAGCCGTGGTGGCGGGTCCGACGTCGGCGTCGCTCTTTCTGGTCGTGACGATTGACCCGCGCCCTGAAAGCGTGACGGTCCTCCGCTCGCTATGCCCGGATCTGGCCAACCTGCTGCGCGCCGTTGGGTTCCGCGATACCGCCGCAAAACTCTCTTGCGTGATGAGCTTTGGATCGGCAGCGTGGGACCGGCTCTTCGGAGATCCGCGGCCCGCAGAACTTCATCCGTTCCGCGAGATTGTCGGCGGTCCGCGCCACGCCGTGTCGACGCCGGGCGACGTGCTCTTCCACCTCCGGGCCGAGCGGTCGGATCTCTGCTTCGAACTCGCGACTCAGATCATGGCGGCGCTCGGGGACGCGGTTTCCGTCGAAGACGAAGTTCACGCCTTCCGCTATTTTGACAATCGCGACCTGCTCGGCTTCGTCGACGGCACGGAGAACCCCGTCGACAACGAAGCGCTCGACGCTGTCCTGGTGCGCGACGAAGATCCGGCCTTCGAAGCCGGCAGCTACGTTATCGTTCAGAAGTATCTGCACGATTTGCCGGGATGGAACGCGCTGAGCACCGAGCTTCAGGAGCGGATCATCGGCCGCACCAAAGTCGCGGACATCGAATTGGACGACGCCGTCAAGCCGACCTCCGCGCACAACGCGCTCAACACCATCGTTGAAGATGGGGTCGAGAAGAAGATCTTCCGCGCCAACGGCATCTTCGGCCGGCCCGGACAGAGCGAGTTCGGCACCTACTTCATCGGCTATGCGCGCTCGCCGCGCCTGATTGAGCAGATGCTGGAGAACATGTTCGTAGGGCGCCCGCCGGGCAACTACGATCGGATACTGGATTTTAGCCGTGCCGTGACCGGGTCGTTGTTCTTTGCGCCACCGGCTTCGTTCCTCGACGGCGTGACGCCTGCTGGAGCCCCTGCGTCCGCCGCTACTCAGACCGGCTCCTCGTCAGATGCCCAGCGCGCGAGCGACGGCTCCCTCGGCATCGGCTCACTGAAAGGAGAGTCGCGCGATGAATAACCTGCACCGCGAGCTTGCCCCGATCTCTGACGGCGCGTGGGATCAAATCGAAGAAGAAGCGCAGCGCACGCTGAAGCGCTACCTCGCAGGGCGGCGAGTCGTGGATGTCAAAGGCCCGGGCGGCTCGATGCTGTCGGCAGTCGGCACCGGTCATCTCAGCAATCTCGAGGCTCCCGGCGCCGGTATCATCGCGCGCCAACGCATCGTCAAGCCGCTGGTCGAGCTGCGCGTTCCATTTCAATTGGCTCGCCAGCAGATCGACGACGTCGAGCGCGGCGCCAATGATTCGGACTGGCAGCCGCTGAAAGACGCCGCGAAGCGAATTGCGTTTACCGAAGACCGCGCGATCTTCGAAGGCTACGCCGCCGGCGGAATCGAAGGCGTACGACAGGGGACCAGCAACAAAGTGGCCGCTCTGCCCGGCGATCCCTCGCATTACCCGGACGCAGTCGCAGAGGCACTGAGCCAGTTGCGCCTCGCCGGCGTCAACGGCCCGTACGCGGTGGTGATGGGCGCCGACGCGTACACGGCGCTGAGCGAGGCCAGCGATCACGGCTATCCGGTCATTCAGCACATCCAGCGGCTGGTCAACGACGAAATAATCTTCGCTCCCGCGATTACCGGCGCGTTCGTGCTGACGACGCGCGGCGGCGACTTCGAATTGCATCTCGGCCAGGACGTCTCGATTGGCTATTTGAGCCACGACGACAAGAACGTGACGCTGTACCTGCAGGAAACGATGACCTTCCTGTTGCTGACAACGGAAGCCTCGGTTGCGCTGAAACCCGCGTCGCGGAAATAGCACCTCGCCTACTGGCCGTGAAGGAAGCGCCGACTTCGCTCCGAAGGGCGGCCAAGGTGGAATAAAGAACGGGCCAGCGAGCGCACCGTCGCCAGCCCGTTGGCTGACGCGCACAGAGCGTCAGCCAAGATCTATTTCTTTCCAATTAATGCACTGAAGGCGGCGTTGCTACTGCTGCATCAACATCGCTTTGTGGAACATCTTCACCCTTTTTGAGTTTGGCCGTTAAGGTGTTGATCTGCTTGATTTGGCGGTCCAAATCGGCCACTTGGTGAAGGTCTTGTGTAGAGTGCTTGCGCATTGTCCGAAAGCGTTTCTTGGCGTCTGCCAGCGTCTTCAGGGCCGAATCCTTGTCTGCCATTTGGGTGCTCGCAGCGCTGCTCGCCGCTGCCTCTGGAGCGGGCTGCGCAAATGACACACCGTATCGAACGGGACTGATCGTCCCGGCAATCAGTATCAACGCCACAATCGCGGGCTTCCGCATGTTCTCCTCTCTGAGGGGCAGATTTTGAGTCCGTCTGTTCCTGACAAACGAACGTTACCAAAGCATTAACAGACGATAGAGCGACGATTAAATGCGCTGCTCACCAGCACTTGCGGCCGACGGCGTCAGCAAACTCGTCGTGAACGATTACAGTGACGTTGCCGCGGCAGTCTCCTTATAGCGGTAGCCGTTCGAGCGCGCCGCTACCCCGAACTCCTGCGCCACCTCAGCCAGCGTTTCCGGACAGAAGTAGTAATACTTGAATCCGGCAATGCGGCCGTCGCGCTCCTGGAAACGAAGTACGTCGCCGACCCGATCTTTGCCGTCGTTGTGGTAGAAGAGCAGCACGATCTGCTCGCCCATGAAGTCCCGGCGCTCAGCCTGCCGCATATCGTCCGCGTCGATGAACAGCGTGTGATACAGGCTTCCCCCCTTGCGGCCGATTACTTCCTTCCCATGCTCGAGCGAAACCGCGACTATCTCGACCGTCGCGTCCTCCAGCATCAGCTCGACCATCCCGTTCAGATCGCGCGCGTTGAAGCGCTCGACGAATCGATCGAGCAGCATCGCGCTCGGACCTCCGGTGACGCGGGCTTTCGATTCCGGTCCAGTCTGGGTCTGCGAAAGTCGCTTGCGAGCACGGTGAAGTGCGGCCTTCACCGCGCCGATCGAAGTTTCCAGCGCGAGCGCCGCCTCTTCGAGCGTCAGGTCGAACACGTCCTTGAGCAACACTGCCGCGCGCTCCTGCGGCGGCAATGAGCTAACCAGGTGCGACGCCGCGTCGCGCAGTTCGCGCGGCAGCGGAGCGTCGGGCGCTTCAGTTTCTGGAACGACGGCAGGCTGCGTCTCGCGCATGCCGCGGAACCGATCGATCCAAAGATTGCTCGCGACCCGGAACAGGTAGGCGCGCGGGTTTTCGATCGGATCGTGAATCTCGGCGAAGCGAACGAACGTGCGGACCAGCGTTTCCTGCACCAGGTCTTCCGCGTCCCAGACGGTGCCGGTCAGCCCGCGGCAATATCGATACAGTTCGGGCCGCACGGAGTCGGTCTGGTCGATAAACTCGTGCCAGGCTTTGCGAATCTGGTCAGTGAAATCGCGTGAGATTTGCACGGTTCGTTCTCCTGAAGCGATGGCTTCTATACTGACGACGGATTGAACGGGCGAAAAGATACGGGCCTCAAATCGAGGGCGCGAGATCGTGCGAAACAATCCCTGACAGAGGCTCAGGCGCGGCGGTTGGAGGTTCGCGATTCGGCGAGGCGTCTTGCCGCTTCGCCGATTGCGCCCGCTCGGTGCCATCGCGAGTACTCTTCCACCGTCAGGCCGTGCGCCACTTCCAAGGCTACCGACAGTCCTGCGAGGACGAAGACTTCGCCCAGCACGCTGATGCGCGGGGCGAGGCCGAGGCCGCCGCCTTCGTTGGGAACGGGGACGTGGATGACGAGGTCGGCGAGTTGCGCGAGGCTCGAGTCCTTGTTGCCGGTGATGGCGATCAACTGCGCGCCCTGCTCGCGGATGGCGGTCGCGGTCGAGAGCAATTCGTCGGTGCTGCCGCTGTTGGAAATCGCGATGACAACGTCGCGCGGATGCACCTGGCCGAGGCTGCCGTGCAAGGTTTCGGTCGCGTGCAGAAAAGTGGCGGGCGTGCCGACCGAGCAGAACACGCTGGCGGCGTAGCGCGCGACGTGCTCGGGCTTGCCGACTCCCGTGACGTGAACGCGGCCGCCGCGGCCGAGCGCGGTGCGAATTATCTCGACGGTGCGCGAGATGGCGGCAAGGTTGAGGCCGGCGCGCATCGCGGCGAGTTCGGTCAGCGCGAGGTCGAAGAACTTTTCGACTTCACCGCTCGAATCGCCGATGGCGGCTTCACGCGGCTCCGCGTCGAGGCGCGGCGTCGGCAACGCGATGGGCTCTGCATAGAGCTCGAGAATTTCCTCGCGCACCTCGAAGCCCGACGGAAACGCGCCGAGTCGCGTGACGGCTACCGCCCCCGCCGCATTGGCAAGCCGGCCTATCTTCTCCCACGGCAAGCCGAGGCGCAGGCCAGCGCAGATGCCCGCGAGGAACGCGTCGCCGGCGCCGGTCGAATCGACCTGCTTGACCTTGAAGGCGGGCACGCGGATGGAAACGTCGCGCGCCGCGATTGAGCATCCTTTGTCGCCTTCGGTGATGATGACGGCGCGATTGCCGTACTTGGCGCGAATCGCGTCGGCAATTTTCAGCGGATCGCGGCCGTTGCCGGCGATTTCGCGCGCGGCGGCTTTCGACGGCTTGAGGAACGTTGCAAGTTTCAGCGCGCGCTCGAGTTCGGCGCGCGTGCCGAGCGAGCCGATGGCGTCGGAGGGCGGCACGTCGACGTCGAGAATCGTCGGAATTGAATGAGTGCGCGCGAACAGCAGAATCGCGATCACGGTGCGCAGCGGCAGCTGCGAAATTTCGGTCGAGACGAGGTTGGCGCGCCGGATGAACGCGCCGTGGCGGCTGCGAACCTCGGCCGGAGTGAGCTCTCCCGTCGCGCCGCGCGCCATGTAGATGGCGCGATCGCCATGGGCGTCGACGAAGATAGTCGCAAAGGCGGTGGCGGTGCCGTCGAAGCTGAGGTGATGGCGGATGCCGAGGCGATCCATTCCGTCGCGCAGGAATTCGCCGTTGCGGTCGTCGCCCATCTTGCCGAAGATGCCGGTTTTGAGGCCGAGGATTCGCGCCCAGCCGAGATGGTTGAGGACGAGGCCGCCGACCTGGGTGCGTTCGATGGCGGCGCTGGCGGTGTGCGCGCGCAGCAGGATTTTTTCGTCGGCGCGGATGATGCGCGGCGTGCGGTAGAACAGGTCGACGACCATGCTGCCGCATCCGACGATGTCGAGTTTTTCTTCAGCCATTGCGCCCCGCAGATTTTCGCGCCGAGGCCGGCACATGGCCGGCGGGCGAATCGTATTCGCTGACGAATCCACGCTCAAGCATCTCGGCGTTGCGCTCGCGTAGTGCGGCAAAGCGCGTCGAGAATTCGTGGCGCTCGGTGTCGCTGAGCGGCGGAGTTCCGGCCGCGACGGCGTCACTGTCGATGACGCCGAGTTCCTTGAGCGATGCTTTGAGGGTCGCGATGGTCGGGCGCCAGGCCTTGGCACCGCGCTTGAATGTGCAAGAGAGGCGAAATTCGTCGATCGCGTCGGCGTACAGGCGCATCAGCTCGCCGTCGCCGGAGCGGCAGACCTGCCACGCGCGCTGCCATTCGCGGGGCATCGCATTGGCTGGTCCCGCGACGACGCCGTACGGGCGCGTTCGTTGCGTCAGGTAGCGATTCCAGTAATGGCGCATGCGATCGCCGACGCCTTCGGGCGGCGCGAAGAGATCGAAGATGAGGTAGGCGTTGCCGGCATAGATGGCGAATTCGTGGCCGGCTTTGAAGTGCGATGCAGCGCGCGTGTAGTTGCCGATGACGGTTTTGCTGGCGGTGACTTTTATCCCGCGCACGTACGGCAGGCGCGCCATCGCCTTGACGTCGCGCGTGTGCAGGTGCGGAGATTTGCCGGGCGCGGCGATATCGGCGTTGTCGTAGAGGAACAACGGCAGCGTGCGGCCGGCGCGACCGAACACGGCGCCGATGTCGCGCTCGACGAAATCGGCGGGATTTTCGACGTCGTTGATGGAGAGTGGCGCGACGACTACCGCGTCGGCCCCGGCGTGGAGCGCGTGGCTGAGATTGTCGAGCGTGTCGGCGCGAGTGTGCGCCGTGATGCCGGCCCATGCTTCGATTTTCTTGGCGGCGGAGGCGCGCGCGCGGCGGCATTCGTCGATTGCGATTCGGGCGACCGCCTGGCGGCGCGAGTTGTCGATGCGATCCCATTCGCCTGTCGTGCCTGCCGCGAAGATGATGTCGGCGCCGGCGCCGTCCTGCAGCGCGAAGCGAACGACGGCACGCTGCTGGTCTTCGAGGACGCGGCCGCGGGCGTCGACAATCGTGACGATCGGAACCGAGAGGCCCGGGCGCGGGAGGTAGTCGTCGAGGGAATGCACGGCGGCGATTTTAGCAGAAGCGGAGCGGGGCTGCTGCCTCGCGGGCGGCTAACCGAGCCCGATTGCGAGGTCGGTGATGAAGCTCCAATGGGTCGAGTCGCTGGAGGCGAAGTTCTGGAGCTTCAATTTGATGGTCAGCTTGTAATCGCCGTCGCCGGACAGCGCTCCCTCCGGCGGATTTTCGTACCAGATACCTTTTTTGCAGGCGTCGATCAGCAGGTTGTCGATTTTCGCCTTGCCCGAATGTTGTTCGAGGATGATCTCGATGAGCTTGCCTTTTTTATCCATGATGGCGGTGACGACGGCGGCTTTGAGCTCGGTCGGTACCTTGGTTCGTGAAATTTCCTCGGTCTTTTCGGCGATGCTGAGTTGGATATAAATGCGATCGAGAATGACTGCGCAGAAATTGTCGAACTGGGCGGCCTTGTCGTTGAGCAGGCGCACCGTGCCGGGATTTCTGTCGGTGCCGATGTCGCGCGAGACGCCGGGGTCAGTGAGATCGACGCGCTGCGGTCCGCCGGAGTCGGCGGGTGCCGTGTCGACCAGCAGGCCCTCGCCGCGAACGGGAACCTGGTCGACAGCGAGCGGATTGACGGGCGTGGCGGCGACGTCGTTGAGGTTGCCCAACACCTTCGGCTGCGCGTCGCCGTTGGGGGCCGGCGGTGGAGGCGGTTGCTCGGCGCATCCCGCGGCGAAGATGGCAGCGGTGAACAGCGCGGCCGTGAAGAAACGGTTTCGTTTTCGTGCTGCTCGCCTCACTTGCTTCTTTCCTGATGGTGATCGTTGCCCGCATCCAACGCGGCGATGGCCGGACGGGCATCATTGTAGTCGGCGACGAACGCGTCGAAAAGTTCCTCGCCGAACGCACGCTCCTGCGCGCGAACCTGGTCGTTATGCTCCTGCGCGATCGCGTCGCCGATGCGCGCGAGCAACTCGAGCGTGGGCGAGTAATTCAACTGCGCGGTGAAGCCGCCCGAGAAATCGTAGCTGCCGTTGGGCAGCCGGCGCGAACTCAGTTTTGAATTCAAGCCGCCGTTGCCGGTTGCCAGCACGCGCAGAAAATCGCCCGCGACCAGGTCCATCACCTGATGCACGCCCGGCGGCGCGACCAGTTGCGGCACCGCGTCCATGCGATTGACGAAGGTCACGGTGCCGGCGTCGCGGCTGTAGTCGGTCTTGAACGCAATATCGGCGAGCCCGAAGTTCATCGCGAGACTGGTGATCTGTCCCGAGGCGAGCAGTGCGATAGCTGCCGCGCGCGACCTCATTGAGTGCGACGCTGTCGCCCGCCGGTTGCATCGCCGCGTTGAACGGCGTCAGCAGGCCGTTGCGCAGCATGATGGTGAAGTGGATGTGGCCGTGGTCGAACGCCTCGCGCATCCAGTAGTTGCCGTGCGAGTCCATGATGTCGGACTTCGCGGTCACCGCCGGCACGAGTTTGCGGTAGAAATCGTAGAGCAGCGGATATTTTTTTAGCGCGTCGAGGCGGACTTCCATGTCGACGTTGAACAGCACGATCGGACCGGCGGGCGAATTGAATTCGTCGAGCAGGTTGCTGAATTTGAAATAGTGATCGAACTTCGCCGCGAGATGCGGCATCTGGCGGTGGAAGCGGTCCATCGCGGCGCGGTCGTGATGATCGAAGGCGCCAGGCGCGGAATCCCACGGCGCTTTGAGGTCGCCGTGAAACTCGCGCAGCAGATCGGCGAAGGCGTCGATCAGCGCGCCGATGCCGTAGGTGTCGATCATCAGCTCGCCGGCGAGCGTGCCGGTAACGCTCGAGATGTTGTCGGGCGTCGAGTCGGTCGCCGGCTTGAGTCCGAAGACGCCTGAGAATCGCGCGGGCTCTTCGGGACTGCGCCAGGCGTCGACCAGCGAGTAGAGATAGTTGGTGTCGTCTGGCCGTCCTGCGACGCAAATCTGATGCGTGCCGCCGGGGCCGTCGCGCCACGGGATTTCAGGCTTCGAGTAGAGCGCGGCAGCGCGGATCATCGTCGATTGACGGGGCGGCAGATAGACGAGGACATCCTGCAGCGCAGGCGCGAGCTTGGGATGGAACGAAATTTTGCGCTGAAAATCGAGCTGGCGATCGAAGATGGCGATCGCACGCGACGCGCGCGCGGGGCCGGGCGGCGCGAGATAGATGATAGGCGCGAACAGCGTGCGACTGTCGGCCGCGAAGCCCGGATTGGCTGCCGTCGGCGTTGGCGCGGCAGGCGAGGGCGAAGAGGCGGCGTAGGTGGTAATCGCGCAGATCGTGATTATTATTGCTGCGGCAAGGGTGACGAAAGCGATCCGAAAGGCCTGAAAAGGCAGGCGCATAGGGCGAATTGTGTGCGATACCTTGCGATGGTATCCTGCAATACAATAGGTAGCAGAGTTCGGGAAACAAAAATGAAAACTGGAATCCATCCTGAATACCGCCGCTGCACGGTCGTTTGTGCGTGCGGCAACACCTTCGAAACGCGCTCGACGGTCAAAGAGCTTCACGTCGAGGTCTGCTCGAAGTGCCATCCTTTTTACACTGGCACGCAGCGCCTGGTCGATACAGCGGGGCGCGTCGAGCGGTTCAATCGCAAGTACGGCATCAAGAAGCCGGCCGAAAAGACGGCGGAAACGGCAGCCGAGAAGTAGCATAGCAACTCCCGCCTCCCGCCGGTGCTCCACGCACCCGGGTGCGCGGGGGAGAATCCATCGGCACGGCCAACTCGGCCGCGCCGTTTTCGTTTTCAGGATTTTTGCAGATGTGCGCGGGGGCGGGGACTGATCGGCGATGCTCGATAAGGCAAGCGCAATAGAAGAGCGGGTCGCGGAACTCGAGCGCAAGCTCGCCGATCCGGCGACGCTCGGCAATCAGCGGGAATACGCGAAGCTCGCGAAAGAGCGATCGCAGCTTTCCGAGGCGGCGCATTGCGCGCGCGAATATATCCGCATCGCCGACGAAATCGCCGGGCACAAATCCATTCTCGACGGCGACGACGCCGACTTGCGCGAATTGGCCAAGGCCGAGATGCCGACGCTGCAGAAAAATCTCAGCACCGTCGAAGAGAAGCTCAAGGAGCTGCTGACGCCGCGCGATCCGAACGACGAGAAGAACGTAATCCTGGAAATCCGCGCCGGCACCGGCGGTGAAGAAGCCTCGCTCTTTGCCGGCGACCTGTTCCGCATGTACACGCGCTACGCCGAGCGGCACGGCTTCAAGCTCGAAGTGCTCAACATGAGCGACACGGGACTCGGCGGAATCAAGGAAGTGATCGCGCTGGTCAGCGGACGCGGCGCGTACTCGCGGCTGAAGTACGAAGGCGGGGTCCATCGTGTACAGCGCGTGCCGGAGACCGAGGGCTCCGGGCGCATCCACACATCGGCGGTGACGGTCGCCGTTATGCCGGAGGCCGACGAGGTCGAGGTCAATATCAACGAGGCGAAGGACCTGCGGATTGACGTGATGCGCGCGTCGGGGCCGGGCGGCCAGAGCGTCAACACCACCGACTCGGCCGTGCGAATCACGCATATCCCGAGCGGCATGGTGATAATTCAGCGCGACGAAAAGTCGCAGCACAAGAACAAGGCCAAGGCGTTAAAGATCCTGCGGGCGCGGCTGTTGGAGCAGGCGCAATCGGAGCAGCAGGCCAAAATCGCGCAGACCCGGCGCTCGATGGTGGGGACGGGCGACCGCTCGGAGCGAATCCGCACTTATAATTTTCCGCAATCGCGCGTGACCGACCATCGCGTGAACGTAACGATTCATCAGCTCGACAATTTTCTCGACGGCGAAGTCGATCCGATCATCGACGCGCTTGCCGCGTACGATCGCGAGCAATCGCTCAATTCGTAGACCCGGTGTGTCCGACGACAATGCCAGATTAGCCACGTGGCTGAGGGTCGACGAGGCTTCGCGCAGACTCGCGGTCGCGGGCGTCGAGTCGTCACATCTAGACGCGCAATTGTTGATGGCAGAGGCGGCAGGCGTCGCGCGTGAAGCGGTCGTCACCGGTTCGATCGAGCTTTCTCCCGCAATACTGAAAAAATTCGACGCGCTGATTGCACGCCGCGAAAAGCGCGAGCCGCTTGCGTACATAGTCGGGCACAAGGAATTCTACTCGCTCGACTTCGAAGTGACGCCGGCCGTCCTGATTCCGCGGCCAGAGACCGAGTTCGTAGTGACCGCGGCGCTGGAGTGTGTTGCAGGGAAGGCCGACGCGCGCGTGCTCGATATTGGCACCGGGTCAGGCGCAATCGCGATCGCGATCGCCGTCAACGCACCGCGCGCGCAGATCACGACGGTCGATATTTCTGCGGACGCGATCGCGGTGGCGTCGCGCAACGCTCGGCGTCATCGGGTCGAGGATCGCGTGACGTTCCGCCGCGGCGACTGTTTCCACATGCTGGACGGAGGCGCGTCGCTTGAGACGTTTGACGTAATAGTCTCGAATCCGCCTTACCTGCATGATGCGGAAATCGCCTCTCTGGAGCCCGAGGTGCACCGCTTCGAGCCGCGGATAGCGTTAAACGGCGGGGCGACTGGCCTCGACATCCTGCAACGCATAACGATCGGCGCTCGTGAGCATCTCGCGACCAACGGCGAATTGATCCTGGAAATGGGCGTCGGCCACGCCGGGGACGTGGTGGGCCTGATTACACGTGCGGGCTTGCACGTTACCGATGTGATAAACGATCTCGCGGGACAGATGCGGGTCGCGCGGGCGCAGGAGCGAGCCTAACTCACGATGGAAAAAATGATCATTCATGGCGGGGCGCCGCTGCGCGGGACCGTCACGCTGAGCGGGAGCAAGAACGCCGCGCTGCCGATCATGATGGCGTCGCTGCTGACGGCCGAGCCGCTCGTTCTCAGCAACGTACCGCGGCTGCGCGACGTGAAAACCGCGATCGATCTGTTGGTCCAGCTCGGCGTCGCCGCGCGCTGGCTCGACGAGCATCGCGTCGAGCTTCACGCCGAAAACGTCACCTCGCACGAGGCGTCGTACGAGCTGGTCAAAACGATGCGCGCGTCGTTCGTCGTGCTCGGCCCGTTGCTGGCGCGGACCGGACGTGCGCGCGTGTCGACTCCCGGTGGATGTGCGATCGGCGCGCGCCCGGTGAATCTGCATATCGCGGGGATTCGCGCGCTGGGCAGCAAGATTCAGTTTCGTCACGGCTACGTCGAAGCCCACGCCGAGCGACTGACGGGCGGGCGCATCTGGCTCGATTCGCCGTCGGTCGGTGCGACTGAAAACATCTTGATGGCGGCGTCTACGGCCCGCGGCCGCACCGTGATCGAAAATGCGGCGCGCGAGCCCGAGGTGCAGGACCTCGCGCGCGTGCTGGTCAAGATGGGCGCGAACATCAACGGCGCGGGCACGCACGTGATCGAAGTCGAAGGCGTCGAGCGGCTGCATGGCGCCGAGCATGAAGTGATTCCCGACCGAATCGAGGCCGGCTCGATGATGGCGGCGGCGGCGATAACCGGCGGCGACGTGACTATTACCAACGCGCCGATTGCGCATCTCGATGCGGTGGCGACGAAGTTGCGCGAGGCGGGCGTCGTCGTCGAGTCAATCGGCAACGGCCTGCGCGTGGCGCGCGGCAACGGACGACTCCACTCGGTCGAGCTGCGCACGCTGCCGTATCCCGGGTTTCCGACCGATTTGCAGGCGCAGATGATGGCGATGCTGACGCAGGCGGACGGCACCTCGGTCATCACCGAGACGATTTTCGAAAACCGCTTCATGCATGCGCAGGAGCTGGCGCGGATGGGCGCCGATATTCTGATGAAGGGCGCCACCGCCGTCGTGCGCGGGCCGTCGAAGCTGAGCGGCGCGCCCGTGATGGCGACCGACCTGCGCGCCAGCATGGGCTTGATTATTGCCGGGCTGGCGGCCGAGCACACGACCGAGCTCAGCCGCATCTACCATCTCGACCGCGGCTACGAGGCGCTCGACGCGAAGCTGTCCCGGCTGGGCGCGCGAATCGAGCGCGCGCAAGAATAATGCGGCCGCGGGTTCTCAAGTCGAATACGCCGGAGTTCAAGAAATTCCTGGCGGCGATACTCGCGCGGCGCGGCGGCGACAGTGCCGACCTCGACGGCGCCGTCGCGAAAATAATTGCCGACGTGCGCAGGCGCGGCGATCGCGCGCTGATCGATCTCACGGCCAAATTCGATCACGTCAAACTTACCTCGGCGACGCTTCGCGTGACGCCGGCGGAACGGCATTCGGCGCTCAACCGGATTCCGGCCGACGATCGGCGCGCGCTGGAGCTGGCGGCCGAGCGAATCGCCGACTTCCATCGCCGCACGATGGAGAAGTCGTTCATCTATCGCGACAAGTCCGGCATGCGCCTGGGCCAGATGGTGCAGCCGATGAAGCGGGTCGGGATTTACGTGCCGGGCGGGCTTGGCGCGTATCCGTCGTCGGTGCTGATGAACGCGATTCCGGCCAAGGTGGCGGGCGTGGCGGAAATCGTGATGGTGTCGCCGCCTTCGGCCGAGGGCGAGCGGCTCGCCGTGCTGGCTGCGGCGGAAATTGCCGGCGTCGACGAGTTCTACCGCGTCGGCGGGGCGCATGCGGTGGCGGCCCTCGCGTACGGCACCGAAACCATCAAGCCGGTCGACAAGATCGTCGGCCCCGGGAACGCGTTCGTGCAGGCCGCCAAGCGGATGGTCTACGGCGTCACCGATATCGACAAGATGGCGGGGCCGAGCGAGGTGCTGGTGATTGCCGATGACCGCGCGCGCCCCGAATGGATTGCGGCCGACCTGATTGCGCAGGCGGAGCACGGTTCGGGCGACGAGGCGGCCGTCCTGCTGACGACCTCGCCGAGTATCGCAAATCGCGTGGCCGAGGCGGTCGAGATTGCGCTCAAGAGCCTGCCGCGGGCGAAACAGGTCGAGGCTGCGCTCGTCAAGCGCGGCGCGATGGTCGTCGTCGGCGATCTCAAGGAAGCATTCGATCTCGCCAACGAAATTGGGCCGGAGCATCTCGAGCTCGACGTGCGCAATCCTTCCCGATGGCTGCCCAAGGTGAAGGCTGCCGGCGCCGTCTTTCTCGGGCCGCTGACGCCGGCGCCCCTCGGCGATTACCTGGCGGGACCCAATCACGTGCTGCCGACGGGGGGAGCGGCGCGGTTCGCGTCGCCACTGGGTGCATACGATTTCCTGAAACGAACCAGTATAATCGAGGCGTCGATGGGCGCGATTGCGGCGCTCGGGCCGTCGGTCGCGCATCTGGCGCGGATGGAAGGGTTCGAGGGGCACGCACGCGCGATGGAACTGCGCAGCGGCGGATCCAACGGGAAAGCGAAAGCAGGCGGAAATCGAAATGCAAAAGCACAAAATCGGCTTGCAAAGTAAAAACAAAACTGCGCCGGTCGCACGGCTGGCGCCGGTCAAAGCGAAACGCAACGCGGAAGTCGAGCGCAAAACGCGCGAGACGGCCGTGAGTGTTTCGCTCAAGCTCGACGGCGCCGGACGCGGCGAGGCGAAGACGGGCGTGCCCTTCCTCGATCACATGCTCGAGAGCTTTGCGCGCCACGGATTCTTCGATTTGAAGGTCGCCGCCAGCGGCGATTTGGATGTAGATGACCATCACACCGTCGAAGACGTCGGAATCGTGGTAGGGCGGGCGTTTCGCAATGCGCTGGGCGATCGTGCGGGGATTAAGCGCTTCGGCGAGGCGACGGTGCCGCTCGACGAGGCCGTCTGCACGGCGATTGTCGATATCAGCGGGCGCGCGTACCTCGGCTACAACGTCCCGGTCACCCAGGAGCGCGTCGGCAACTTTCAGACCGAACTGGTGCACGACTTTATGAAGGCGCTGACCGACGAAGTCGGGATGAACCTGCACCTCAACCTGGTCAGCGGCCGCAACCCGCATCACATTATCGAGGCGACCTTCAAGGCGCTGGCGCGCGCGATGGACCATGCGACGAGTCGCGAGCCGCGGCTGTCGGGCGCGCTCTCGACCAAGGGCACGCTCAGCAACTAGACCGTTGTTCGAGAAGTTCACCGTTATTCCCTCGATAGACCTGAAGGGCGGCCAAGTCGTGCGCCTGCTGCACGGCGACATGACCCGGGTGACCGTCTATGACGGCGACCCGGGAGTCGTGGCGCGTCGGTTCGAGGAGGCGGGCGCGGAACTTATACACATTGTAGACCTCGACGGCGCCATTGCCGGGGCGCCGCGCAACCTCGAGGCGGTCGCGCAGATTCGAGCGTCGGTGAAATGCGCGATCGACGTGAGCGGCGGACTGCGCACGATCGAGGCGGTGCGCGCAATGTTCGCGGGCGGCGCCGATCGCGTGTCGATTGGATCGGCGGCTCTCCTCGATCCGGCGCTGGTGCGGCGCGCCTGTGCCGAGTTTCCTGGCCGTGTCTTCGGCTCTCTCGATATCCGCGACGGGCGCCTCGCCGTCAAAGGATGGGTGGAGACCAGCCAACTCACGCTGACCGAAGCCGCGGATCGGTTCCGCGCGGCAGGCGTCGCCGCCGCAATAGTAACGGACATCGCGCGCGACGGCGCACAGGCCGGCGTCGACGCCGATCGCATGGCGGAAATCGCCAGCGCCGTTCGTCTGCCGGTCATTGCGTCGGGCGGCGTCGCGAGCCTCGATGACATTCGCGCTCTTCGCGCGCGGTTCGAGGCCGGCGTCGTCGGTGTAGTCGTGGGTCGTGCTCTCTACGAGGGGAACTTCACTCTGACCGAGGCAATCGAGGCGGCGACGAACTGAACGGCTCCTCTTGCTTGTGGTCATCGTCAAGCGTCGCTATTGATAGTTGACGCTCTCTTATGATTTCCCATTCTCTCTTGTCTATATTTTAACCTGCCGTTACTGCTCGCGGTGTGTCGTTCATCACGGCAATAGGCACTGTAATAGCTTTAATTATGGAAATACAGCTTTAAACTCTTTAAGACCTGAAATCTACTACTTTCAAGTGAATTTTGATGTGTATTGCCCGCTTGACATATCCGCCGCGAGAGTAGAGAATGCCGAAGCTGAATAAAGATATGAATTCACAACTTGAACCAAGCGTAACCCATCAAGAGCAACAGGAGACTAATAAATTGTCTAATAGTAGGGTTTCGCTACTCATACAGAATATTTTGCTACAGTTTGTAATGTCTTAAATGGGCTCGGGAGTATAGGACGCCCGGGCATAGTTGGTCGATAAACTCAAACGGACCGGAGGGACACGGAAAATGGATAAGCTCACGAAATTGTTTGTAAAGGTGACCGAGCGCGAGAAGGGCCAGACCATGGCTGAGTACGCACTGATCATGGCGGCGGTCGCGGTAATTGTGTTCGTTGCCTACCAGAAGATGGGCACGACGATCACCACGCTGCTCACCACCGTGGACAGCCAGCTCTAATTCGAGCATCGGGCAAAACTCTAGGCCGGCGGGGGCATCGAGCCCCGCCGGTCCAAAGACCAACCATGCCGCCCGAACGAGGCAGTTGGTCTAAGTGGGACGACGAAATGGACTTGGTCAGAAAGTATTTTGTGAAAGCCGATGGATTTGTGCGCGGCCAGACGATGGCTGAGTATGCGCTGATCCTGGCAGCGGTCGCGGTCATCGTCTATGTCGCCTATCAGACGATGGGGACGACGATCACGGGGCTGCTAGGCACAGTGGACACCCAGCTCTAGAAACCTGGCCGTTCGTCCAAGAACGGAACCGCTGACACGCCGTGACTGACGTAGCCGGTATGTGTTGGCAGCAATGGTGGGAGAGAGCGAATGCATAGTCTAAACAACATTGGCCTGAATCGGTCCCGTAAGTCGGGAGCGTCGCGATTCAGCTTGACCAGGGGACAGTCCTCGGTCGAATTCGCGATGGTCGGGATAGTCTTTTTCCTGATGCTCTTTGCGATCATGAACTACGGATGGATCATGTTCGCGCAAATGAACATCCAGCAAGCGGTGGATGACGCCGGCCGCTATGCGTCCACCGGGCAGGAGTCGGCAGCCAACAGTCGAATATCGTCGATCATTAACGTCATACAGACGGAGATGAAGGTGCCGCTCAGCAGCTGGAATCTTTCGATTTGCAGCGTGCCGGCCGGATCGACGACCAGCTCCTGCTACACCTCGAACAACACCAATCCGACCCAGGGAAGTTCCGGCAACGGCGACGCGGGCGGCCCGTCATCAACCGTTACGATCTCGGTCACCGCCAACCTGAAGATGTTGGCGCCACTTAACTTTGTCGGACCACTGTTTGGACACAACGCCGGAATGAAGATTTTCCCTTCGGGTTATACTTTCACTTCAAGCTCAACCTTCAGGAACGAATCCTTCAATCCATCTACAACTGACTAATAAAATTATCCAGGTAAATCAAAATGATACGGTTTCATCGCAGCCTTGTGAAAAAGAAACTCTTCGCTAACAGCTCCGGTCAGGCGGCGGCTGAGCTTGCATACTCAATGCTCATCATAGTCCCGCTCCTGTGCGCGGCGATCGATTTCGGTCGAGCTTTTTATCAGCTGCAGATTATCTCTGAACTCAGCCGGCAGGGTTCGAGTCTCGCGATGCGCGGGGAAGGCACCACCTCTTGCGACACAATGTGCACTGCTATTGCCGACCTGATAGCGGGATCTTCCGGACTGAATCTGTCAGGTAATGGCAAAGTGATAATGACGGCACTTACCCCAACTGCAGCTCAAACTAACGGGGCTCCATCTGGCGGTCCTTATCAGATCAGCGAACAGGAGTCGTCGGGCAGCTATTCCGCGACAAGCAAGCTGGGGACTTCAGGCACGGTGAGCATACCCGGAGCGCCTGTGATCCAGGTCGGCCAGACGATGTACGTTACCGAGATTTTCTACGGATTTACGCCAGCCACTCCAATCGGAAAATCGATCGGCATACCGGCGAAGTTGTATGACATCGCATACTTCTAGGCACCAGAACGAGGTGAAACCTTTGTATCCAGGGAAACGTCGAAAGAGCGAGCATGGGCAAGTTTGGGTTTTGATGGCCTTAGCCATTGGGATCCTGATGGTGTTTATTGGTCTCTCGATCGATTATGGTCGCGCCTACGTGGCCAAAACGACGCTCGCCAAAGCAGTCGATGCTGCAGCCCTTAAGGGGATGCAAAACGTTAACCTGGGCACCGGCTCTCTGCCCAATTGCAGCACGACCAGTGGAGCGGGAGCGGCTGCGCTGGAGGCGTTCAACGTCAACTTTAAGTCAGTCCCCAACCTGAGTGTTACTACTCCTACACCGAGCATATGCTTCAGCCAGGACGTCAATAACAACACAGTTATCGCCGTCAATGCGACGGCCTCGATCAACACTTACTTCATTCGCATAGCCGACGTGTTTGGAGGCAACTTCAATACGTTGAGTGTCGGCGCGACTGCGCAGGCTCAGCGCAATCCGTTGATCATGTCGTTGATTCTGGATGTATCGGCATCCATGGAGAGCAATGGCGGATCGGCGGCAATGCCGACCGCCGTCAAAGACTTCATCGCAAACTTCGACCCGGGCGACAACGACAGCGTCGATTGGGTTTCGGTTGTCACGTTTGGGACATACGCCAATGTGAACCTTGCCAATACCCAGCCCCTCATGGGCCCGGTCGACTCAGTGATGAACACGAATTTCTGGCCTAATGGAGTTACCAACTACACCAATTCAATCGCGGGACTGACGCAAGGCCAAACTCAGATTCTGTCGAAGGTCTTATCGCCGAATACGATAAGAGTGGCAGTATTCTTTACCGACGGCTGGCCAAATATAATCCAGGATAATTTGAAGTGCGGGGCCGGAACCACAACCACCAACGTTCTTTACTGTGGCTGCGATCAGGGGGACGAATCGCTGGGGTTGTGCGGCAACAATCCTGTCCAATTCTTTAATCCCAGCAACTGCCAAACAAACAACACCTGCGGCGCAGTGCCAGGCGGCTGTAATGCAACGATTTTTCCGGATACACAGACCGGTGCGAACGAATCGCTTCTAAACACCAACTATTGCGGTGGCCCGGCTCCCGGCCAATCGCCACTGGGCAGCGACGCGATGTATCGCGCGGTCAAGATTGCGCAAGCGATGCAGGCGAACGATATCTACGTGTACTCGATTGGCCTGGGAACCGCGATCACGGGCGCGAATAACGCGGTCGCTGAGGAATTCCTGCGGGAGGTCGCGAACGATCCGAACGCCGCCACCTTCAACCCCAACCTGCCGGAGGGTGAGGCGGTGTTTGCACCTACCTCAGCCACTCTAAAGGACGTGTTCCAGATTATCGCTTCGAAGATTCTGCTGCGCCTTTCGAAGTAATAGAGCGCGGCGGCGACAGTATCGTTCGCAATAACAGGTCAGGTTGCGTTTTTAACAGGACGCAGCCTGACCTGTTCATTTGCGCAGAATCGCGGCACCCGTCCGATGAATACGTCCAGTATGTTCTCGACGGCTATTGCGGCCATGCGCGCCCGCGCGGCGATGCTCGCGCTGCCGATGTGCGGCGTGATCACCACATTGTCGAGCTGCAGGATTGGATCGCCCGATTCAATCGGCTCCGGGTCGGTCACGTCGAGGCCCGCGCCACCGAGATGCCCGGACTTCAACGCCGCGGCCATCGCCGCTTGATCGACCACTGCTCCGCGCGCCGTGTTGATTAGAATCGCGCCGGGCTTCATCTGCGCGAACTCGCGCGCACCAATCATGTGGCGCGTCTTTGCCGTCAGCGGTACATGAATCGACACGTAGTCGGAATCGGCCAGCAGCCGCGGCAAAGTGACGCCCACCGCACCGCCGACGCGGCCGTTGTGCAGCTTGCTCGACGGATGAATGAGATAGAGCACGCGCATCCCGAAGCCCGCTGCCCGGCGCGCCATCGCCTGCCCGATCGCACCGAATCCAATCAGCCCGAGCGTGCTCGAATGCACGTCGCGGCCGAGCAGCGTCATCGGTCCCCAGGTGCGCCACCCACCCGCGCGCACATGACGGTCGGCTTCGGCGATTCGCCGCGCAGTCGCCATCAGCAGGCCGAATGCCAGGTCCGCGGTGGCCTCAGTCAGCACGCCGGGCGTGTGCCCGACGGCGATACCGGCGCGGGTGGCGGCGTCGAGGTCGATATTGTCCACGCCGACGGCCAGGTTACTGATGACCCGCAAATTGCGCCGCCTCCGCAATCACGCGCGCGTCGACCTTGTCGGTCACCATCGAGAGCACGGCGTCGGCGTTCTTCAGCGTGGAGCGCAGCACCGACTCCGGCGGCGGCAGCTCGTCACGCCATACAGTGACCGTGGCCGCGGCGCGCAGGCGCTCAAGAGCGGCGGGATCGATTACGCGGGTGACGAATACTTTTCTGCGGGCCGGATGCGGCATGCGGCGAAGGTCCCCCGATGGTTCAAATAGTCCTTGGGCTCTGCTATACGCGACAAGCGTGGCTGACTCCATCATCTCATCGGTAATCTCGTCGGCTCGTTCGAGCGGGCGCACGGTCTTAACGGAAATCGAGAGCAAGCGAATTCTGCATTCGCTGGGCCTGCCTGTCGTCGTGCCGGATGCCGCGGCGACGGCGGACGACGCAGTCCGGGCGGCGTCGCGAATCGGATTCCCGGTGGTGCTGAAAGTGCTGTCGCCGGATGTGAGTCACAAGAGCGACGTCGGCGGCGTCGAGCTGAATGTTGGCGATGAAGCCGCGGTGCGCGACGCGTTCGAACGAATTCGCAAAAGTCTCGCCGCCAAAGCCCCCAATGCGCGGTTCGAAGGCGTCGCCGTGCAGCCGATGGCGAAAGCGGGCGTCGAGCTGATTGCCGGGACGTTTCGCGACGATCGCTTCGGCGCGATGGTGATGGTGGGTCTCGGCGGAGTGTTGGTCGAGGTGATGAAGGACACTGCGCTGGCGGTTGCACCGATTGGCGGGCGCGAGGCGGCTGCGATGCTCGCGCGGCTGCGCGGCGTGCAGATTCTGCGAGGCGTTCGCGGCCAGGCTGGAGTCGACATCGACGCGATCGTTTCGATTCTGGAGACCGTTTCGGGAATCGCGGCGGCGCATCCGGAGATCGCCGAGATGGATCTCAATCCGGTGGTCGCTTACGAAGACGGTCTCGCGATCCTCGACGCGCGAATCGTGCTCACCGCCGAGTCGGCGCACGCGGCGCAGCCGGACCCAAATCGCGAGGCGCGGCTCAAGAATCTCGAGCGCGCGTTCAACCCGCGCGCCGTGGTCGTCATCGGTGACAAGCGGATGGGCGGCTACATGTGGCTGCGCGCCATGAAAAATCTCAAGGGCAAGCTCTACTCGGTGCAGATCGATCCGAACGAGATACCGGGAATCGAAGCGATGGGCATCGAGAATCGCAAGAGCCTGGCGGAAATTACCGAGCCGATCGATTACGCGGTCAGCGCCGTGCCGCGGCAGATCGCGCCGCGAATTTTGAAGGATTGCGTCGCCAACCACGTCGGCTCGATCGGATTTTTCACTTCGGGATTTTCGGAAACCTCGGAGGAGCTGGGAATCCGGCTGGAAAACGAGTTGCGCGAACTCGCGATCAACTCGGAAATCGCGCTGGTCGGGCCGAATTGCATGGGGCTGTACAGTCCCGGCGCGGGGCTGTGCAATTTTCCCGAAGAAAAAGTCGGCGACGCGGGCGACGTCTGCTTCATCTCGCAAAGCGGCACCCACACGATCAACTTCTGCCTGCAGGCGCCGAGCCACGGCATCACGGTGAACAAGGCCGCGTCGATCGGCAACGTGCTGGTGCTCGAGGCTGCGGACTATATAAATCTGATGGCGGCCGACCCGGCGACGCGCGTGATCGGGATGTATATCGAAGGCGTGCGCGACGGGCGGCGCTTCTTCGACAGTATCCGGCACGCGGCCGAACGGCTTCCGGTGGTTATCTGGAAGGGCGGAGTGACCGAGGCGGGTGCGCGCGCGACGTTCTCGCATACCGGATCGCTCGCGACGGCCGAGGCGACCTGGCGCGCCGTGGTGCGGCAAAGTGGCGCGGTCGAGGTGGCGAGCCTCGACGCGATGCTCGACGTGGTCGAGCTGTTTGCACGAGCCAAGCGCCTCAACGGCCAGCGGATGGGCCTCGTCGCGATGACGGGTGGGCAATCGGTGGTGATCACCGATACGTTCGCCACGGCGGGGCTCGAGATTCCGGCGCTGTCGGAATCGTCATACGACGAGCTGAAAACGTTCTTCAACATAATCGGCGGCAGCTACCGCAATCCACTCGACGCCGGCGGCACGATCGGCGCGGGGCACCATCAGGGTAACCTCGATCGCATCCTGGAAATTCTGGAGCGCGACACGCTCATCGACGCGATCGTGCTCGAAGTCGGCACCGGGCTGCGCGCGGCGCGATGGGCCACGCACGAGGATGAGATCACCGGCCTGCTCGACAAGCTGGCGGAATTTGCCTCGCGCTCGACCAAGCCGTTTGCGATCGTGATGCATCCCGCGCACGTCGAGGCGATCGTCGCGCGGGGCAAGGAGCTGGCGCGCGCGCGCGGACTGGTGGTGTTCGACAGTTTCGAGCGCGCCGCGGCGGCCTTCCACACGGCTGCCGAGTATTGGGCAAATCGCGCGCGCCAGGGCAACTAGGCGCGGGCGCGCGCGGTCGTGTACGCCTATCAGATCGAGAGCTGGACCGGGTTCCTTTCGGTGGCGGCCGGCGTGGCTGCGACGCTGACCGGACTCATCTTCGTCGCCGTGTCGATCAACCTGAGCCGCATCCTCGAAGTTCCGCGTATCGCCAACCGCGCGGCCGAATCGATTCTGCAGATGTTCGGCGCGCTGCTCATATCGATGTGCGCGCTCGTGCCCGGCTTATCAAGCCTTGTGCTCGGCGTCGAAGTGGCGCTGATAGGATTGATGCTTTGGATAATGGTGACGCTGCTCCAGTACGGGGCATTCGCGCGAGAATTCCCGCGTCCCCTCATCTCGATAGCTCTCGCACAAGTCGCCACGATTCTATTCTGCTTTGCGGGAATCTCGATGGCGACCGAAACGCTGGGCGGTCTTTACTGGCTCGCTCCCGGCATCATCTTGTCGATGACCGCTGGCGTTTCGAACGCGTGGGTGTTGCTGGTCGAAATTCTGCGGTGATTGGCGGGCGCGTGCTGCGCGCTGCGTTGACTCCACCGCGCCCCAATCCGAGACTTGGCAGCCAGAGGTGCTGAAATGGATATTGGTTTATCCGAACGCGCACGACCATATTTCGAGAAGGTGCAGGGGCTTGCGCCGATAATTCGCGAGCATGCCGATCGCGCCGAGCGCGAGGCGCAGATGCCGCGCGAGGTGGCGGATGCTTTCCACGAAGCGGGGATGTTTCGAATTCTCATCCCGCGCGAGATGGGCGGCGCCGACCTGACGGTCCCCGATCAACTGCGGCTGTGCGAGGAAGTTGCGCGCGTCGACGGATCGGTCGGATGGAATCTGGCGATTTGTTCGGGCGGTCCGCTGTTCGGACGCAACCTTTCGCGCGCGGCGTTCGAGAAGATCTACGGCGATCGGCGTGGCGTGAGCGCCGGTTCGCTCAATCCGATGACCACGCAGATAACCGCGGTGGACGGCGGTTGGCGTCTCAGCGGCAAGGCGACTTATGCCAGCGGATCGGCGCATGCAACCTACCTGATGGCGGCGGGCCTGGTCCTTCGCGACGGCGCGCCGCAAATCGTCGATGGCGCTCCGGTGTTGCGTGCGGGGTTGTTTCCGGTCGCGCACGCGAAAATCCTGAATACCTGGTCGACCGCCGGGATGCGCGGCACGGGCAGCAACGACTGTGTATTCGAGAACGTTTTTGTCCCGGATGAATTCACTTTCGATTGGCTCAACGCCAAATCGTCATGGCAGCGCGGTCCGTTGGGCAGTCATCCCCTTGCAACTGCAGTTTGCGGGCACCCTGGCGGCGGTCGTGCTTGGCACTGCGCGCCACGCGCTCGACACGCTGAACGAAATCGCGAGGGTGAAAGTGCCCGCTGCTACTCGTAATACTTTGCGCGAGCGTCCAATCGCACAGACCCAGTTCGCCCAAGCGGAAGGTCTGCTGCAGGCGGCGCGCGCGTACTTTTACAATTCCAGCGACGAGATTTGGCGCAAGGGCGAAGCGGGCGAGAGTTTCAGCCTCGAAGACCGCGCGCATGCGCGACTCGCAGTCGTGACCAGCTGTGAAGCTGGCGGTGCAGGCCGTCGACCTGATCGCCGATGCGGCCGGGATGAACTCGGCGCTAACCTCATGTCCCATCGAGCGATGCTGGCGCGACGTGCACACCGCATCGCAGCACGTGCTGATGAACACCGCGCGATTCGAGGTGGTAGGGCGCGTGCTGTTCGGCCTGGATCCAGCGATCACCGGTAATTTGAAATTCTTACCGCGGCGGCTCCAGTACTGTCATCACCGTGCCTGTCGTTGCGTCGCCGTCCAGCAGCGCCAGCCATCGGCCTCGCAGCGACCAGCTCATCGTGACGGTGCCGCGAGCTGGCCCTTCGGCCACCAGAAAGGCGTTGTCGTAGTGGAGCGAGTAGGTGACGATTTTTCGCCACGGCACGGGCAGGCTCGGCGCGAAAATTTGCATCGCCGCTTCGTCCGCGCCCTTCGAATAGGCCATCGTGCTCTGCGCGAACATTTCCGGCCATGTGTTGAAGCCGAGCGACTTCACATCCACCTTGCTCAGATCGGATTGCGCGATTGCGATTTGCGCGAGCAGCGACTCTTGCGGACGCTCGATCGCGCGAACGAATGAAAGGTCCTGATGCCCGAGCGTGACGGTGTCGCTGCCCGCGGCGAACGACGACGCGCTCGTGGAGACTCCCATCAGATGTTCCGCGCTGGTCGCGATGTTGTACCTGAACACGCCGATCGTATTTCCAGAGGGGTCGGGACCGACGTAGAGGAACGAGCCTTCGTCGTCGGTGTCCCAATCGAGTACGCGGATCGGACGCGAGACGTGAAACCTGGTGCAGGTTGCATTGCGCCGATCTATTATCATCGGCGGCGTACTGGCGTCGCCCTGGCCGACCGCATAGACGCCGTGCGCGCTCCAACTGAGCGACGACATCGGGCACGGCAGCTTCAGCGGCAGCACGGATCCGGCGCCGGTGATGACGAGCAGCTGCAAGCCGTCCGCGCTATTGGGCGGCGGCTCCACGTCAGGTTGATCGGCGTCAGATTTCGGCGGCGGGCCGTTGTCGCCGGGCTCGAGCGGCTCCGGATGCCGCCGCAGCGCGACCGCGACGGTCGCGTTATTCAGCCAGCTGATCGAAATTGAATCGTAGTCGCCGTTGAAGCTCGCGATCACGTTGCCGGGCCCCGTCGCGATCAGGTCGCGAATGATCATGTCGACGCGACCCGCGCCCGGCACCACCATCGCGGTCGCGAGCGTGAGGCCGTTGGGGCTCGCGGCGATGTCCGCGATTTTTCCCTCCTCGGCGGCCGCCGTTCCTGTCTCCGCCGCGAGGATGCGGCCGGTCCGCCATGAGGCGCCGCCGAGACCGTACATGATCGTGTGTCCGTCTTGAGTACCGATCACGCCGATTTCTGCGCCTTCCTGCAGCCACAGCGGGGGCCGCGTCGCGATCGGCGCGAATCCAGCCGGCAGCTGGACAGTGGTCATCACCTTGATGCCGTTGGTGACGGCCAGCGTTGCCGAATGCGCGACGAATGGCGGTGGCCCGGGCGTGGGCGCGGTCGCAGTCGAGCAAGACGCAACGCCCAAGGCAGTGAGGGCAAGAATCAAGATGAGGACGTACCTGGGCATCGAAAAGCGGTAGTGTATTTGGACCGATCAAAAAAGGCGACCGATTCGAAGAATGAAGAATCGCCGATCACTTCGGTGTGATGTCGATCCAGGTGGCGCCGCCGTCGGTGGTCGAGAGCAATTCGGCGTCGACTAGTACCCAACCCTGGCTCGGAGTGACGAAGCTAATTTGATCGACTCCGAAATAGCCCGACGAGTGTGAAGCGGGATCGATAGTCGCACGCATCCTGGCGCCCGCGCGCAGAGCGGTGATGATCGGTCGATGGTCTGAGACTTTGGCGATGAGCCAGATGTCGCCGACGATGGCGGACTGCACTCGGTGGCCCTCGGATGTTTCCTCGAGGCTCGACAGTACCCGATCCGGCTTCCAACTGCGTCCGCCGTCGTCGGTTGCAAAGAGGACTGCGGACAGATTGGTGGCCTCCAGTGTAAGTTACTGCGACAAAGCCGTGCTTGCTGTCCTCGAATACGGGCACATCGGCAGTGTGAAATTTGGCTGGCGATAGCTCTTTGGGCGCCGGCAGAGAAATCGTTTGCCAGCTCTTCGCGCCGTCCCGCGTAACATGGAGGTCTTCGTCGTGTTCACCGCCCACCATCCAGCCTTCTTCGGGAGTGATCAGAACGACGGGGCCCCGTCCGCCGGGATCGTCGTCATGCGTATCGCGCCAGTTACGGCCGCCATCGGACGTCACCAGCAATGCGCCCGCGCCAACCTTGGCAGAGTTCAGAATCATCCATCCATGCCGGTCATCGACGAAGGCCAGCGTACCTTCCCCTGCGAGACCGTGTTGGAGCTCCGGCGGCAACCTGACGGGAATCCACGACCAAGTCGCTCCAGTGTCGCCGCTGTGAGCCAGATCGAATTTGCAAACAGGGTCGCCATGTTGGGCATACAGCAACCAGATATCGTGAGCGTCTAGAGCAAAGACGTATGAGATGTGCTCTTCAGAGCCAGCGCGGCGGGCAGGCGTGATGTCCTTCCAGTTCGCGCCATTGTCCGTGGTCCAGAAGAGGTGCTGATCTGCCAGCGCCCAGCCGACGCCCGGCGCCAGCATTTTCATCGCTATCACCTGACGCGCTTGCGCCCGCGCGTTTGCGGAAACAGTGCTCAGGACCGCCAGCGCGAGAATCAAAGTGAGGACAGACTTCGGCATCCAAAAGCGGTAGCCTATTTTCAGTGATCGAAAAAGGCGACTGGTTGAAGAATGAATAAATCAATTCGTGACAGGTTGTGGATAAGCCGCGAGGTTCGACTCGGGATTATTGTCGCGATTCTCTGTTCCGTTGGTGCGGTTGCGTGCGCTGCCGGCGACTGGAAGGCGGGGATTGCGATCCTCGCAGTCGCGGCGGCCCTCGTCGCGGCGTTCTGGTTCGCCGTCGTCCGACCCGCGCGAATCCCGCATGACGCCGTGCTGATGATTCGCCTGGCGGGTCCAATCGAAGAGGATGTGACGCGCTCGCCGCTCGATCAGCTGATGCGGCGCGGCGCGCAGAGCCTCGACCATCTCCGCTATGCGCTCGAGTCGGCGGCCGTTGACGAAGACGTTCGCGCGATCGTAGTCGAAATCGCGGGCTTCGGCGCCGGCCTCGCCACCGCGCACGAAATCCATCGCCTGCTGCGCACTGCGCATGCGAACGGCAAGCGGGTGATCGCGCTGTTGCGCGGAGATGACGCGGGGCTGCGCGATTACCTGGTCGCGGCGGGAGCGGGCGAGATCGTTGCCAATCCCGACACGATGCTCACGATGCTGGGCGTCGCGACCGGCGGCGTTTTTCTCAAAAGCGCGCTCGACAAGCTGAAGGTCCAGGCCCAGACGCTGCAATGGAAAGAGTACAAGGGCGCGGCCGAGACCTTTGGCCGCGACACGATGTCGCCCGCGCTGCGCGAGAGCATGGAGGCGATCGTCGCCGACTGGGAGAAAATCATTGTCGAGGCGGTCGCGTCGGCGCGCAAGATGACGCCGGAGCGCACGCGCGAGCTGATTGCCGCGGGCTTCGTCACCACGCAGTTCGCCGTCGAGAGTAAGCTGATCGATCGCGAAGGCTATATCGAAGACATCCGCGCTGAGTTCGATCCCAAGGCCGAGCGCGAAGTGTTCGTCAACCTGGCGCGATACCGCCGCCACGCAATCTTCACCCGCGAGCGCGGGCGCCGCGCGCGAATCGCGCTGGTGCACGCCAGTGGGCCGGTCGTGTCGGGCGAAGGTCCCGCGACCGGAGAATTCATCAGCGGCGTCACGACCGCCGCGCAAATCGATCGCGCGTCGCGCGACGAACGCGTCCGCGCAATTGTGTTTCGCGTAAATTCGCCCGGCGGATCCGCGGTCGGCTCCGACCTCGTGTGGCGCGCCGTGCACGAGGCGCAGGGTCGCGGCAAGCCGGTCGTCGTCTCGATGGGCGATGTGGCGGGCTCGGGCGGCTACTACGTCGCGGCGGGCGCCGACGCAATTGTGGCGGAGCAGGCGACTATCACCGGTTCAATCGGAGTCGTTTACGCGAAGTTCAATCTCGGCAGCCTGCTAAGCGAGCTCGGGGTCCATTTTGATTTCGTGAAAAGCGCACCCATCAGCGACGCAATGTCGATGGCGCGCGCGATGACCGAGGCCGAGCTGGCGCAGCTCAACGACGCGGTCGGCCACATGTACGCGGCCTTCACCGCCAAGGTCGCGCAGGGCCGGCATCTCAGTGCCGAACAAGCTGAAGCCGTGGCCAAGGGGCGCATCTGGAGCGGTCTGGCGGCGAAGGAGCGCGGACTGATCGACGAGCTTGGCGGCCTCTCAACGGCGGTGGCAATCGCGCGCGAGCGGGCGCATATCGCCGCCGATCGGCGCCATCAGCTGGTGACTTATCGCGCCGATCGCCGATGGCTCGATTTTCGCGGCGGCAGCGCTGAAGCCTCAACGCCGTGGGCGACGCGTGCCGTGGCCGCCGCGCTCGGCATTCCAAATCGATGGGCGCCCGCGATGCTCGAGATGCTCGTACGTGGCGGCGCGATGCTGCTCTGTCCGTTTATCGAGCTGTAGCTGCCGCGCTATTCGGGAGAGCGTTCGAGCTCCTCGCGCAGCGAGAGCATCTTCTGGCGCGCCTCGGTGACGTAGCCGTCGAGGTTGCGGCGATGATTGGCGAAGATTCCGTCGGGCGCGCCGTTCAAAACAATCAGCGGCTTCATCACCGCAGCCTTGCCGAGCGCGTCAATCGCGTCGTCGAGCAGCGTCTTCAGCACCGGGTCATCCTTGAACTGGCCCGAGTATTCGCGCTCGATCGCCTGCATCATGTGGTACATCACGTGCGTGTAACCCTGCGCGTGATAGAAATAGTGATCGCAGTCCCAGCTGTGCACCGGGCTGCCGTCGTCCTTGGTGGTCCGGTACAGATTCGCGTGCGCGTCGCCCAGCAGGTCGGTCCAGGTCTGGAGCAGGCTTATCAGCTCGACGGCGCGGGTGTTGAGCTCGCGCGAATCCGGCGGCGTCGTATGCAACCCGGCGACGTACATCCGCAGATGCTGGATGCCGTCGTCGTACTTGCCTTCGGGCGACGGCAGTATCCACTTCAGCGCGTCGTTTCGAAAATCGGTGTCGGCGATGACCAGGTTCGGATCGTACTGATTCGACGAAACCTTGGTCAGGTGATCCTTGAATATGCGCATGGTCTCGCGCACGGCCTGGATGATGCCGAGCTGGCGATCGGCGTTGTTGTCAGCGCCGACCTTGGGCCCCCAAAACCAGAGATCGTTCGGCCGCCAGCCAAAACCGGTGTGAAGCTCGTGGTCCATGATTGCGGCCAGCGTCGACGCATAGATCTCGCCGGGCACCGTCGGCTTGTCGGGCGGGAACTGCTGGTCGATGTCGTAGCCGAGACGGTCGTGATACTTCTGGCCGAAATGAAGCGCGAGGCTGCCGCCAAGCCAGATCAGAAACAGGGCCGCAGCCCCAAACAGGATTCGGTTCCGGTTCATCGCAAAGCGAGTCGGCATCAGGGGTGGCGATTCCGCCGGATGAAACTATAGCAGGATCGCTATGATGCCGCGCGCAGTGGAAGCGCTGCGGCAGTGGCTCGCTCGAGCTCGTCGCGCGTGGTGCCCAACTGCTTGAGCAATGGAAACACTGCACGCGTCAGGAACGCGCGCGCGGTGATCCCGCCGCCGCCGATGCGAAGGTTCTCGTGATAGTTCGGAATCAAGCCGTCGCCAGGCATCTTGAAGTTCGCGAGCACGAACGCCAAATCGGCCAGCGTGCCAACGCGATCCTCGGCCATCTCGATCTCGATCATCGCGCGATAGAAGCCGGCGTGCGCAGCCTCGTCGCGGCTGACCAGAAAAAAAATCGCCGCGAGCGTCGCGTCCTGCTCGAGCTCGGCGCGATCCTTTTGCGCACGATACGCCAGGTAGGTCGCCGACTCCTGCAGCGCGCCGTAGCAGCTCATCTGGCGGCGCGTCTTGAACGGAACTTTCCACGAGCGCGAGAACACGTCGGTCTCGAACTTGTCGAACTGCGCCTGCGTGCGCAGGCCCGAGCGAATCAGGTATTCGCGGAAGACCAGTCCGTGGCGCGATTCCTCGTAGCTCCAGGCGTTCTGAAACCACGCGAGTCCAAAGACTCCTCGCAGCAGCTCGTTGCTGGCGGCAGTGTAGTCCGGCAGGTACATCTCTTCGGCGCAATACGTCTCGATCCGAATCGCGCGCTCCTCGGTGTTGGCGGCAGGCGAGAGCTCATTCCATGGCACGTCATCGAAGAGATTCCAGCGCCGCTTGCGCTCGGCAATCTCGAAAAAATCCATATAAATGCTGTAGAATTTGTCTTTCGCAGTCATCAGGCGCAGTCGTCAGGTAGGAATTAGCGAGCAGCAATAGCACGCGCGAGACCCAGCCCCTAATTTAAAGTGTTCTTTAGAGAACAATTATAGAGAAATGCGGTCTAGAAAATACTAAATAAACGTTTAGTTAACGACGACGATTTGGCGATATCGGAAGGTGCGAGCAACGCGATCGTGGCGACCGGTTTGCCACCTTCAGTCACATTCGCAGTACCGATTTGCTGCCCCGCTTTGACCGGCGCCGCAATCGACGCGGGTAGATTGTAGTCGACCTTGACCGCACTGTTCGCGTCGCCATGCTTGATGAAAACGCCCGCGTCGCCGCCCCAGACGGGCTTGATGCTGGCAGTGTCGGCGTCGGTCACCGCGACAGATTGTGCGATGGGCGCGCCTTTCTTCGCGACCTGATGCATCTCGTAGTTGATGAATCCCTGCGAAAGCATCTCGGACGCTTCCTTGAAATTCGTCAGCTTGTGCTGACTGCCGAGCACGACCGCGATCAACCGCAAGTCATTGCGTTTTGCAGTGGCGACCACGTTGAAGCCGGCCTTGTCGTAGAATCCGGTCTTGAGGCCGTCGCATCCGGGGAACGTCCGCACCATGTGATTGGTGTTGCGCAGCACGAACGTTCCGGCGCGAAACGGTGCAGTGTCGATCGACGACCATCGGATCACGTCGGGATATTTCAGCAACTCGCGCGCGAGGATCGCCTGGTCGTAGGCACTGGCGACGTCAGCCGACTCGCCCTTCGCCGGCGGCAGACCGTTCACCGAGTAGTAGTGCGAGTCCTTCATGCCGAGCGCGACGGCCTGCTGGTTCATCATCACGACGAACGAGTCGGTCGAGCCCGCGACGTACTCGGCGACTGCGACCGACGCGTCGTTGGCCGAATGCACGACCACGGCCTTCATCATGTCGTCGAGCGAAAACACTTCGCCTTCCTTGAGATAGACCTGGCTGCCGCCCATCTCGGCCGCTTTGCGCGAGGTGGTGATCGGGTCGGTGAGCTTGAGCGAACCGTCGTGGATTTTCTCGGCGACTATCAGCATCAGCATCATCTTGGCGAGTGACGCGGTCGGCCACGGCGTATGATCGTTGGCCTCGAAGATGACGGTGCCGGTCGTCGGTTCGAGCACGCACGCCTCGGCATAAGCACCCAGCGCCGTGTTCGACGCGCTGGCGGCGCTCTCTTCAGAAGAGGAAGAGGCCGCAACGGCCGCGGCATGGTGACGGCGCGCGGCGAAGGCAGGGCGCATCGAACTCAGCGACGCGAGCGCGATCGTCAGCGCGATGAATCCAAATTTTTTACTAACGGAAATTCCGGCGGCCGACTCGCCGGACTTTGAAAAAATCTTCATCACTCATCCACCTCCGCAAACCCATCAACTGAACGCAAGAATACTAGCCAACATCTCACATTGCGGCGAGCGCGGCACGCAGAAATCAGAAGCGGTCGGCGGTCCAGAAGACGGAGCGCGAATCGGCGAAGAGGTCAAACGCATGCACCGCGGCCGCTTCCGGAGCCATCGCGAACCGGCGCGCCAGCTTGTCGGGCGCCAGCACTCGCCACATGTAATTGTTGTCGGTGTGATGCGCGACGGGGCAGCCTGCGTCGCCCAGCGCCGTTTCGAGTGCGGGATCCTGCGCAGTGTGCGTGACGAGCACCGACGGTTCGGCGGGCTTCGACGCGCTGTGGAGCAGGGCGGCGCGGCGATGGTCGCCGATGTGGCGGACGGTGACCGGTACTCCGCTGGCCGACTCGCCCAGGTACTTGAACGTCGCCAGTATCGCGTCGACGCCAACGCCGTCGGCCAGGTAGCCGTACTCCATTATCATCGAGACGCCATGGAAGCGCGTGACCCGCGCGTACGCGGCGATTCGTGAGCCGTCGCGGCACACGACGAAATATTCCTCGGACCCTTCGCCGGGATGGAGCGGCTGATTGCCGGCGAACTTGAGATTCGCGCGCCACGCGGAGTCGTCGCGAACGGCGGTCACATTGAAGCGGCCGCTGTATCCGCGATGTATGGCAGCTACTTCGGCGAGGTCGCGCTCAGTCTCGAATGAATCGATGACGAAACGATCTTGCGCACGAATCGAAGCGGCTGTGGTCAGGATGCTGAACTGGCGCTCGACCTCGCGCCATCCGAACTGGTTGTAGAAGGTCAGCCGCTCCGCGAACAGCAGCGACACTTCGAAGCCCTCGCGCACCATCGTGTCGACCGAGAGCCGCATCAGCGCGGACGCGACGCCCTTGTGCCGGTATTCGTCGAGCGTGAAGACCGACCCGATGCCGCCCATAAGCACCGATTGCCCCTCGAGATTGATGGCGCGATCGAAAATCTGGACGGTCGAAACGAGCCGTCCGCCATCGCGCGCCACCAGGCACAACGCATCGCGGAAGGATGGATCGTTTTGGTTGTAGCGCGCGAAAAACTCGCCGCGATCGTTGTACCATCGCCCGAGCAGTTCGATCACTTCGTCCCGCTCGCTCCGATGCGCCGCCCGAACTTCCATAGTTCAGGTTTTCTAACTCACTTGAGCGAGCGTCGCCATAGGCAACGGCCGCCATGCAGGAGCACTGCGATGGCGGCCGTGAGTGATTGTCCTATACGATCCTGCTATTGCGACAGTCGCAGCAGAACCTTCGACGCGATCGTCTGGAACACCGCATCCAGCTGGGTCGCGGTCGGTGCGAAAACCGCCTCTCCCTGCGGCTGGGCCGAGTTGTAGGTGGGCGCCGACGGATCGTTAGCAATGTCTTGCAGGTACGCCTCGTTGATCGTGTTACCGAGGCCGATCGAATAAATCGTCACCGGATTCGTAGCAGTACGCATCGTGGTGGCCAGGGTTTCCGTGCGGTAAGTCGCATCGTTGGTAATGTCGTATTGCCCATCGCCGATGCTGTTTCCGCAACAGGGAGTCAACGATCCGCTCATTCCTGGTTCTTGCGCGGGGAAGGTTATTGTAACTTTGGTCCCCGAGTCCATATTGGGACAGTCCTGCGTATTGCCGTTTGACGGATTCAGAAAAGAGACTCCGCTACACCATGCCGGGCTTATCGTGGTCCCATCCAAAGTTTTTGCGTAACCCGCCTCCGTGGGCGAGCATCCGCCGTAGTTTATATTGGTATAAACCGGCTTTGCGGCGGTCCCCGTACAATTCAGATTGTCGTTATTAGTGTTTGCCCAACCGTCAGTAAAAAAGACCGCTACTCTGATGACGTTCGGCGTCGGCGGTATGCTCTGGATCTGAGTATACCCGGCCTGCAATCCGGACTGGGCGAAAGTGGCGCCGCCGAAGCTCAAGCCCTCGACTGCACTATTGATTGGTGAGTCGAACGACGTGGTCATTGCGACGTCGGTGGAAGCGACTGTCGAGAAACTGATCTCGGCAACGTTGTCGATACCTTCGTCGAAGTAGCTGATGAAGCTGGTGACGGCGGGTGGCAGCGCCGTCGCGCCCCCGTTCTTATTCATCGAGCCTGATTTGTCGAGGATTATCGACATAACCAGCGGGTTACGTTGCGCGGTGGCGGTAACCGAAATGCTCGACGAATTATATGAGCTGCCGACTCCGGGCAGTACGGACAATGCGCGAAGAAAGGTGGTGTTTATCACCGCGGTGGCAGCGATAGTCACGCAAGTATTGCCTGCCGTGCATGGTGAGGCGGTAAACCAGGTGATGGTCGGCGTCGGAGTCGTGCCGAGGCCCGGCCCGGATTGATAGTTGGCAGTGAACGCACTCTTCGCGTCACTGGTGGCCGCCGTCTGCCCCTGGTTCAGGTTGCGCATAGCAGCCAGCGCGGCAGCATCCACCGCTTTGGACAGCGTTGTCTTGGTGACGTATGCCCGGCCCAGGTCAATCGCGATACCCACGAAGATGATCACGATGGGTATCAAGATTGCCACCAGGGCAAGAATTTGGCCGCGCGCTTTGATTTTGATTTTCAATCGATCCAAGAGCTTCACCTCAAAAGTATGCTGAGTCGTATAGTTGCGATGGCATCGAGATGGCGGATTGCGTCAGCGCCCCAATCGGAGTTACCGGCGTAAAAGTGAAGAAAATTTCGGTAATGAAGACGGTCTGGCCGTTTTGCGGAATCGCGTTTTGCGCGGCCGTCGACAAGGTTGCGGTAGTGCCGACTCCGGTCCCGACCTTACTGGTTGCCGAAAGCGTCGTGAGTCCATCGGCGGTGGACGTGTCTTGACCGCTTATCTTGTAAGTGCCGTTTTCGTTTGTGACGGAGGTCGAGATCACCTCGCCGCTATGGACCAGGTCCAAACCGGATTCGCCCGAAACCACGGCCGCGTTCGACTCGTTCAAGGGCGTGCCGCGCGAAGCCAGGTTGGAACCTTGCCGGGTCAGATCGGCCATTATCTGCACGTCGTTCAGGGCACGACCGAAGTCAATCGCCCCGCAGATCATCACCAGCAGTAGTGGCGCGACTACTGCGAACTCTGCCGTCGCCTGGCCGATGACCCTCGCTTGGAGCTTGGTGCGGACTGAGCGGTAAAATCTTCTCATGTTGGCTCTCGTCTAGTTCGTTTCGCTTGGATTGAACGGCTCATTTTTAAAGGTGGTGCTGGCAGTGAACGTGAAGTCTCCTCCGGTGAAGAGCTTTGCGAGCCACGGCGTCCATATCGGCAGGCTGCTGGTGAGCGACAACGTGACGGTATCGCCGGGTGCCCCAGCCGGGGCAGAACCGCCGTTGGTATTGCAACCTCCATCAACGCTGCAAATCGACAGATTGCTCGAGACGTTTATGTTGGGCACGCTTATCTCATTCTGGATCGTGTTGATGATCGACTGTGTGCGTGACTCGGTTGTGCCGGTTTTGGTCGTAAGATGGTTCCCGGTGGAGGCAAAGCGGCCTCCATCATCGACCGCCTGTTGCACGTTCATCTTCGCGAAAAAAATCCACGCATAGTTCATCACCGCAACGACCAGGGCAAAGAAGAGCAACCCGACCGCTGCAAACTCGACCGAGGATTGACCTCTGTTCAATCGTGATCTTGAATGGCCGAACCAGGAGCGCGAAGTCGCACCGCTACGGTTGTAGTCCAGCTTGCTGGGGTCGGCCTTTCGCATGGGGCGTTCTCCGTAACACTACAAAATGTAAGAAACTGCGTCATAATGTGAAACGCAAGTAGCATGCCTCGGCTTTAGGCAGGAATTGACAAAAACGACCCGCTGTCGGGTGTAAAATTGACGAAAACCGCCCGGACAGTGGCAGGCACGACACGGCGGCCCGGGCAATTATGCAACAGTGCCCGCTTTGCGCGCGCGCCCGATCTGTATTTACAGCTTAGCGGAGGTCGAGATGTACCGAGGTCGGTGCGCCGCCGCGGTTGACTACCAGGTCGATCGCTGAGGCGGTTTTCACTGCCTGAATCAGCCCCATCGCCTGCATTGGATTCGTGACTGGTTGTCCATCGATCGAGGTGAGTAAGTCGCCGTTCTGCAGGCCCAGCTGATCGAATACCGAGCCCGGCTGCACCTGGGAAATCGAGAAGCCGTCGGTCTTGCCGTTGACGAAATGAGGCATCGCGCGCATCTGCGAGAAAAACTGCGCAGGATTTTCCATCGTCTGCTGAACTTCGTTGCGGCTCACTTCGAATTTTCCGGGGCCGAGCTTCTTCAGCTGGACTTTGTTACTGCTGCTGTCGTCGTCGCTCTTGTCGTCGTCACTCTTATCGTCGTCGCTGTTGTCGTTATCGTCGCCCGAAATTGTCGGAGCGCGCGCGCGCAACCCGCGCAGTCTGCGCCGCAGGGCAGCGGGAAAGCCGCGGAACGCACCCCTCCCCGCTGTAACGCCGCCCGGCGCGGCGCCGCCCAGATCGGAGGGCGGCACCTCGGTAATGTCGGAAGAAGGAATCTCTATCGACACGCGATGGCCGCCGCGGTCGATTATTGCGCGGTTGGTCTCGACGCTCACCAGCTTGCCCGCGTCCGGGATGTCCTCTCCCACCTGGTAGAGCGATTCGTTGCCGGCCGGATCTTCGATTATCGCGTACGGCTTCGATTTGCTGATCAGCGAAGTGCCTATGAGCTTGATATTCAGATCCGCCTCAACCACCGGCGGCGGCGCGGAGGCCTGCTGCGGAGTCTCGTTGAAGATGTCGCGCTTGACGATCGAGTCGTAATAGGCGCGCGTCCGCACCCCGGTCATGCCCCTGTGCTCGAACGAGGTCGAGACCGGAACATCGCTATCGCTTGCAACGCTGCGCGCGATAATGTCGCGCACGCATATAGCCGAGACGATCGCCAGCGCGGCGATCAGAACGAAGTTCAGAATCGTGACGTGAATCTGTGAGAACCTGAGCTGCATCAATCCTCAGTCCAGAACTTTGCCGAATCTATTCCATCGGATCGGCAACATTCCCGCGCCGTCGTGGTCCCATGAAAGGTATATCGCAACCGCGCGACCTTCAACATCGTTCTCGTCGGCAAAGCCCCAGAAGCGGCTGTCGAAGCTGTCGTCGCGATTGTCGCCCATCATGAAAAGCTTGCCGGGTGGCACCACCACCGGCCCCGGATCGACCTCCGGATGGCGCGGATCACGCGGCGGAAAATTGTCCGCCGGCGAGAACGCCGATCGCGCCGTCTCGCTCGCCGAGAAGAACGCATGCGGATCGGCGATCCGTTCGCCGTTGCGCCAGACCGCGCCGTCGATCACCTGGACCCTGTCTCCCGGGAGGCCGATCACCCGTTTGATCAGATCAAGCCCGCGCTCGCGCGGAGACTCGAACACCAGGATGTCGCCGTGATGAATCGCCCCAAGATGCACCAGGTACTTCCCGCTTGATAGCCCCGGCACCGGCAGGCCCGCGATCGTACGCGGAATCCGGAGGCCATACGCCACCTTGTTCACGAGAATATGGTCGCCCACCAGGATCGTCGGCTCCATCGACCCCGACGGAATCACGTACGCCTCGACGAACGACGAACGCATCACTATCGCCAGTATCAGCGCTACCCCGATCGACTCGGCATACTGGCGCGCGATGGACTTCGGCAAACGTTGTTTTGGGATCTTCATCGGCTCCCCGCCGGTGAGATGCACTTATAGGATCGACTCAGCCTCGTACGCGCACCCTTTGACTAGACGCGCCACCTCGTAGTTCCATTCACCCTTCCAGCGGCTGATGACCAGGCTCGCCGGGCTGTGGCCGCTGCGGACCAGGTCCATCAGGCGCAACAGGTAGATGCTCTCATCCTGGCCGAGATTGTTCAACGCCCGCGCGCGCTCGAGTCCCTTGGCCGCAATCTGCATCAGCTCGTAGCCCAGTTCCTGCAGCTTGAACCGGCCCGCGCGAGCCTCAAGCCCGTTCTTATGGGCCGCATCGGCGATTTCGAGCCGCTGCCTATAGTTCCAGCCCTTGACCAGGTCCCACGCTCCCGCCAGGCAGTCATCATTATATAGCGTGCCCTTGAGCAGCGCGGGCAGCGCGAGCATGAACTGCGGCAGCTGGCTGTCGGCGGTGCGAATCTCGACGTATTTTTTGAGGCGCACCTCGGTGAAAATCGTCGTGAGGTGATTGGTCCAGTCGTCGACAGTGGCGCGCTCGCGGCCGTACCCGCGCTCGAGATACTGGCGGAAGGTGAAACCGGGTGGCTGCGTCAGATCGATGTACTCATGGTTGCGAATCAGGAAATACATCGGCACGTCGAGCGCGTACTCGGTGTAATCCTCGAACGAACAATCGTCGCGAAACACGAATTGCGGCACGCCGCTGCGCTCATTGTCGGTGTCGGTCCAGATATGCCCGCGGAAGCTGTGATAGCCGTTGAGGCCGCCGTCGCTCAGGGGAGAGTTCGCGAAGATGGCGTAGAGCAGGGGCACGATTCCCATGCTGACGCGTAGCTTGCGGATAGCGTCGGCCTCGTCGCTGTAGTCGAGGTTGGCCTGCACCCCCGCGGTCTGCTTCATCATGCGCTGGCCCAGCGTCCCCTTGCGCGCCATGTACGGGTACATGATGTGGTAGCGGGCCTTCGGCAGCAGTTCGATCTGGTCGATGCGGCTGACGGGTTGCATGCCGAGGCCGAGCACCGTCGCGCCGATTTTGCTGGTCACCTCGATCAGCTGCTGGACGTGAGTCGCAAACTCCTCGCGCGCACAGTGAATAGTGTCGCACTGTTCGCCCGACAGCTCGATCTGACCACCCGGCTCGAGCGTGATTTGAGAGCGCGCGCCCTTAAGCGCGAGGATATGGCCGTGTTCGTCTTCAGGCTCGAAGCCGTAGTCTTCCGCCATCCGGCGGAGGAGAGCTTCGACGCCGCCAGAGCCGGAGTAGGGGATTGCGGTGCCGTCGGCAGTGCGGACGACGACCTTCTCGTACTCGGTGCCGATTCGCCATTGCGCGCGGGGTTTCGCGCCGGTCTGGAAGTAGCGGATCAGGTCCTCTTTCTTTTCAAGCAACTCGCTCATAGCTCAGACTAACCCTGAAAAGAAGCTCCGCCAGCGCGCTTATAATGGCCCCGCAAATCCCCCGAGGCAAGCACGATCGAGGGCGGGGCGAAACGCCTCTCTCCGCTATGTCCCCGCGCCTACTTCGGTCGAGTTTCGCGTCGAAGTAGCTGGGATTTTCTTCCCCTCCCGCTGTTAGGGAGAGGATCGAAGGTGAGGGTCCGAATACCGCGTACTCTCGCGGTTCAGGATTCTGGCCCCGAAGATGGCGGCCGCAATTTCGCGGTCTGTCGGATGATCCGCTCAGGCGATCCCGTCAGAGTTGTGGGAACGGCCCATTCACATATGATAATTTGCACTCATACTGTCAACTGAACCGGAGGTCTGTTCCGGCGTGGCTCTCCGTAAGGCGTCACTACCAGTGAAACAACCATCGAAGCTAGGCTCGAACACCAAAATCTGCGCACCTGCTTGAGCGGACGGCCGCGTTGATGGGGGCCGGAATTTAGAAGGTTTGAAATGCGCGACAGTAGAATCAACGTCTTTTACTATCCCGATATGTTCGTGGCCCGCGCGACGCTCAAGAAAGCGATCCTTCTGTTCGACGAGCTGCACTTTATGGACCGCCCATCTTTCTTTTTCGGCACTTTGGGTACGGTAGGCGCCGCATGTCCATTACGGCCGGTCGAAGCTTCATTCAGAGAAGACGGGGTCCCGCTTTTCGTGCACGATGCGCCCGGCGGTAGTCTCGCTGGAACATCATTCTTGGAGCAAATCAGAATCGACGTCGACGACCCTCTCTTCTTGAAGCGATTTCAGCAAGGGCTTGAGCGCTCTGCGACCTTCCGACAATTTCAGATACAACCCGGGAATTATGGCGGCTTTGGTAATGAGCAAAACGTCGCCGAAAAGCTGATCGGAGTTGATCTTTCGAAGGACCTGAAGAGCCACGGAACGGCGAGCGATCTGTTCTGGGATGACAGAGTCAAGCCTCTCGATCTTTCGACTCCTCTGGGTTGCGCGAAGCAGCTCGTAACAACGGCGGTCATTTGTTCCGCGAAGTTGAACTACGCCTTAAAGGTCAGCGCGGAAAGGGGGTTTCTGCCGTTGGCGGATGCCGGTCCTTACGGGGACTTGCTCGGTGCTAAGTACGTTCGCGCAGTAAATAGGATCGATCCTGCCAACCTCAAAATTCAAGCGACTGACCTTACATTCGCTATATTCGACGAGCTCGTCTCGCCTGAGAGACTTGAGAAACTCTCGTTCGATCAGATCATCCGATACCGCAAAGCATCCGAGGGAGCCCGCGAGGACTTTCTGGAATATCTAAGTGCGCTTCAGGCCAGACAGTCCGGTATCGGGATCGACGGGGACTATGCAGGCGTAGTTGAAAAAATCGTGACCAGTGAGATAATTCCGGCTGCCCGAGATTTCAGAAACAAGCTCGCCACAATCGGCGATTCTCTGTTTGGGGCAATGGCCAAAGGTTCCGCTGCCGGTGCGGCAGCTCTGATAGGTTCATCGATAAGTGTCTTTGGCGAACTATCTTGGGAAAAAATCGCCGCGTTTGGGGCGGCCACCTCGGCCTACATGGTAAAAAGTGGCATAGATGCTCTCCTCGCGGACCGTGCGCTACGACGTGAATGCAGCATCTCATACATATTGTCGCTCGATGACTAACAGTCTCTGACCGGCAACACGAAGTGTTCAATGCCGTCGGAGTTCGGTAACTTGGCTTGCTTTCTCGGCAACCATCGTGCTTCTGAGCATCGTCGCCGTGAGTTCGTTCGTGGAACGGAGCGAGCGAAGGATCGGGTTTCTTCGCTGCGCTCTGAATGACACTAACTCACGGGGCAAGGAGCAGAATCCTGAATCGCGCAGGGCGCTGTAATCCGACCTCACCTTCATCCTCTCCCTAACAGGCCGAGGAGGCAGACGGCAAAGCTCTCCTGAAGGCCTCTATTTTCCAAGAACCTGAGAGCGAAATGGCGTCCTCGCCATTTCGCGATTCTCTTAATACTGGGTGCAGGGGTCACCCCTGCCCAAGGAGGTGTGGAACCCACGGCGGGTTCCACATTCACGCGGGTTCCGCGTTCAATCTGCGCAAAAACGTGTCAGATTGGCGCGGGAGAAATTCGGCGAATGCCTCAGCTGATACTTGCCATCGACCAGGGAACCACCGGCACCACCGCCTTCGTCGTCGATGCGCGCGGGCGAATCCGCGGACGCGCCTACGCCGAGATACGGCAGTTCTATCCGAAGCCCGGATGGGTCGAGCATGACCCTGAGGAAATCTACCGCTCCGTCGTCACGCTAGCGAAAAAGGCGATCTCGGCTGCGAAAGTATCGGCCGCAGCGATCGCCGGCGTCGGCATCACCAATCAACGCGAGACCTTCGTCGTGTGGGAGCGGCGCAGCGGCCGCCCCGTCCATCGCGCGATCGTCTGGCAATGTCGCCGCAGCGCCGCCATTTGCGACGCACTGCGCGAGCGCGAGCCCGAAGTGGCGCAGCGAACCGGCTTGCTCATCGACCCGTACTTCTCGGGCACCAAGCTCAAGTGGCTCCTCGACGATAAACCTGAACTGCGCGAGCGCGGTGCGCGCGGCGAGCTGTGTTTCGGCACTATCGACACGTGGCTGGTGCATAAGCTGTCGCGCGGCGCCGAGTTCGTGACCGACTACACCAACGCGTCGCGCACGATGATGTTCAATCTCGCGCGCCTCGAATGGGACGATCAGATGCTCGCGATGCTCGGTGTTCCGCGCGAGATGCTGCCGCGCGCGATGAGCTCGCGCGGCCCGCTGGCGGAGGCGGCGCCGGGGACGATTGCCTCGCACGCGATTCCAATTGCCGCCGTAATCGGCGATCAACAATCTGCCCTGTACGGGCAGGGCGCAGTTACGAAGGGCGACTCGAAGGCGACTTACGGCACGGGCGCGTTCCTGCTGATGAACACCGGCGGGCAGATGGTGCCGTCGAAGAATCGATTGCTCACGACCGCGGCGCTGGGCCTCGCCGGCGAGTCCGCGTATGCGCTTGAAGGTTCGGTGTTTATCGCGGGCGCGGCCATCCAATGGCTGCGCGACGGCCTCAAGATTGTGCGCACTGCCGCCGACACATACGCCGAAGCGCGCGCCAGCCTTGCGAAAAATAAAGATCGCACGCAGCCTTACGTGGTGCCTGCTTTCGTCGGACTCGGCGCGCCTCATTGGGACGCGAACGCGCGCGGCGCAATCGTGGGTATCACGCGCGGCACCACCCGCGCCGATATCGTCCGCGCGACGCTCGACAGTATCGCCTACCAGGTCCGCGACGTAATAGTTGCGATGGAATCCGACACCGGACATCCGATGAGCGAGCTGCGCGCCGACGGCGGCGCCACCGCGAACCGCTACCTGATGCAGTTCCAGGCGGATATTCTTGGCAAGCCGGTGCGGCGCGCTAAAATTGCCGACACGACTGCGATGGGCGCGGCGATGCTCGCCGGGCTCGCGATGGGAGTATGGAAGTCGCCGGACGAGATGCACGCAATCATAAAAGCGGCGGATGTGTTCAAGCCGAAAATGCAAACCGCTGAGCGCGAGCGACTGATCGCCGGATGGCACGACGCAGTCTCGCGCACGCTGACAAAATCTTCGAACTGAGTCGAGGTATCAAGAGCAATGCCCGAAAACGGAAAACCTTACGTAACCGCCCTCTACCCGGAACAGGACAACCAGGCTGCCGACTCGCTCGGCCGCGCGTTCATCAACGACCCGACGTTCAAGGCGATAATTCCGGATATCACCGAACCGATCGCGCGCGCCAAACACCTGGCGGACTTGTTTCGCGGGATGCTGGCGATTGAGCGCCGCAGCGGACAGCCGGTGTTCGGCGTGATCGATGACCACGGACGGGTCGTCGCGGCCGCATTGACCGAAGGCACCGGGCATGCCGGCGCGCTCGGCATGGTAGCCACCGGGCTCGGACAAATGCCGCGAATGATCAGCGCGATTGGGCTGGGCGGCCTCTGGCGCGGGCTCAACCTGGTCAGCGTCCTTTCCAACAACCATCCCAAGGAGCCGCATCTGTACCTGCAGGTGCTGGGCTGCGATCCGCCATTCCAGGGCAAAGGCTACGGCAAAGCGCTGGTCGACAGGCTGGCGCTCGAGGCCAAGGCGCGGCCCGAGATAGCCGGCGTCTACCTCGAGACGATGACCGAGGCGAACGTCGCGTTTTACAGTTCGAGGGGCTACGAAATCCTGGGCGAGCTGTATCCGCTCGGCGTCAGGACGTGGCGGATGTATCAGCGCAGCCGCTAAATCACGCGGCGGCGTTGCGCGGATGAATGGTTGTGATGCGCAGTCCCTTGGAGGTCCAGCCGACGTCGAAGCCGACGATATCGCCTTCGCGAATCAGGTCGATTCCCGGCATGGTGCCGCCGATCGGCGCGCCCGCAACGGTCACGAAGGGAAACTGAAATAGAATCTCTTTGCCGCTATGCGAACGCACGATGCCGCGCCCGCGCGCGCGGTCGAGCTTGAGGATCATCCCCTGGTAAAAATTACCGGGGAACCGCTCGCTGTCATATTCGTTCTCGTCGGCCACCTCTTAGGAGTTAGCATCTCGTGGAGGCGCGGAGAAGCGGCCCAAGAAAAAGCCGGCGATGATTTCTCATCGCCGGCTCGACGGTAAACAATTCGTTGCTAAGCGATCAGCTGCCCAGCTTGTAGTCGATCACCTTGCTGGCCGATTCCACCAGCATCTTTCCATCCCAGGTCTTCTTGGTTTCTTCCTTGACCAGGCCGCCCGGCACATCATCCGACAACCAGTCCTTCGACCACGAAGTCTCGTGACCAATCTTGATCGTCGTCTCGACCCAGTGAGTCTTGAGCTTGTTGCCCAGCACGGTCAGTTCTTCGTCGCCCTCTTTCTCCTTGATGGTGGGCTGCTTCTCAGGCTTCACATACAGCGAGTCGCTCGCATTGCTGATCTCGCCGTTAGCGAAGAGCGTCACCTTGTCGGCCGGCATCTCGGTTTCGCTGCCTTCGTCGATATCGACCCGGGTTTCCTCGAGGATGGCCTTGTCCTTGTTGAGATCGACCAGCTTGGTGTTGATGCGCACGACCTGGGCGCTCGACGGATGAGCCATCGCTTCGACGACGCCTACATTATTCTCGCGATGCTCGAGCAGCTTTCGCTCGAGCGTCACGTAGGTGCCGGGCTTGAAGTGAGCCCACTGCGCGTACTCCGGATTGGCCGGCTCAGGTGGATGGGCATCATCGGCGGCCATCAGAAACAGACTTGCCGCAAGAAGGGTGGAACTCAGGATTGCCGCGGAAAGGGTCGGCCGGAAACTCATGATGAGACCTCCAGAGCGACTTACGCAGTCGCCGAGAGAACAGGTAGTTGTGCCTCGACAAATCCTAACGAATGAAAATTACCACTGTCAACTGTAACCGATTTCCAGTGGCCCGCGTAACTTAGTATAGGTCGGGGCGCTCGGTTTGACATTCGTATTCAGGGATCATTAGATCGATCACGTGCAGGGATTTCGACGGCCGATAACACCCGGACTTACTTTTGCCTGAAGGAGAGACCTGTGGAATCCGATAAGCCCCCTATCCGGAAACAGCTTAAGGAACGGCTTCGCACGATCGTCGGTACAGGCGCCAGCACTATCGTGCTCGCGACGACGATACTCAGCGCGCTTCCCGCCGACGCCAATATCGCGGACACCAGTCCCGCCGATACTCTCCAGAATCGCGTCGAGAAAATTCGACCGCAGGTCCAGGACGCCAACGCCAATCTGAATCGGCAGGGCGATTCGAAGGTCCAGCTCGCGTGGTGGCGCAATTGGCGCAATGGTGGATGGCGCGGATGGGGCTGGCCGAACTGGCACAACTGGCGCAACTGGGGCAACTGGTAAATTCGTAAAAATTTGCCGGATGACGCAGTCCGGCGTGCGTCACGCGGCATCGAATGTTCAAGATGGCTGCGGGCAACAGATGGCGTATCGCCGGGCCGCTCGAGCTGCTCGTGCTGCAGCCGACTCCGTTCTGCAATCTCGATTGCACCTACTGCTATCTTCCCGATCGTGACTCAAAGCGCAGGATGTCCGACGCGACCCTCAATCGCGTTTTTCAATCGGTCTTTTCCAGCGGCATCGTCGAGGACGGCTTCACCGTTGTGTGGCATGCGGGCGAGCCGATGGTGCTGCCGGTCGCGTACTACGAACGCGCGATTGAAATTGCGGCCGCTCACAATCGCGACGGCTTGCAGGTGCGGCATTCGTTCCAGACCAACGGCGTCCTCATCGACGACGACTGGTGCGAGTTTTTCAAACGGCATCACGTCAATGTCGGCGTCAGCGTCGACGGGCCGGCGTTCATCCATGATCGCAATCGCAAGACCCGCAAAGGCGGTGCAACTCAACATCGCGTGATGAAAGGTATACGAAAGCTGCAAAGCCACGACGTGCCATTCCACGTCATCTCGGTCCTCACGGGAGAGTCGCTCGACTACGCCGATGAGCTTTACGATTTCTATCTCGACAGCGGGATTCGGGAGGTTGCGTTCAATATCGAGGAAATCGAAGGCCCGCATGCCGCGTCGACGCTCGGCGGCGCGGGCGTCGAAGATCGATTCCGGCGCTTCATCGGCAGATTTTTCGATTTGGTGGCGCGCGACGATTTGGCTATCAGCGTGCGCGAGTTCGACTCGATGGTGCCGATGATTCTCGGCGGCCACAGCGGCGACGATTTTCCGCCAACCCAGGAGAACTCACCCTGCGCGATATTGAGTGTGGACTGCGAAGGCAACTTCACTACCTACTCGCCGGAACTGCTCGGTCTCAAGAGTAGTCACTACGGTGATTTCGCAATAGGCAATTTGAATACCGACACGCTCGCGTCCGCGCTCAACGGCGATAAATTCAGGAATATGAGTAATGACATCGCACGCGGACTGAGTAAGTGCCGCGCGACATGTGAGTATTACAGTTTGTGCGGCGGCGGCGCTCCCGTGAACAAGTACTTCGAGAACGGGACCTTCGATTCGACCGAGACTATGTTCTGCCGCCTCAATCGCAAGGTGTTGATCGACGTGATCGTCGAGAAGCTGCAACGTCCGCTGGGCGTCACGACACCCGCCGCCTGACCTGAACGAATGCATCGTTTTCGAATTTGTAATGCGGCGCGTTACCAGGGCCGCATGACTCTGGCCGATCGCATCCAGGTTTTCGAGGCCACCGGCTGGCGATCTGCCGACGCGGACGAGCTGGCAACGATGTGCGCCGATGACGGCGACGTGTCGGTGATCGGCATCCCGCGGCATCTGCTGAAGCGATGGTGGGACATGGCCGAACGCCACGCTACAGATGCGGAATTTAAAAGCTATTCACTCGAGATCGCGCAGTATTTTCAATACAAGAACTGGAGCATCCCAAGCGTTAACGTTCTGATGTCGGTGGTGGCTGCCGGCGGTAAGCGCGATGAAGCGCTGGTGCCAAGTCATCCGATGCGGTTCGCCGAGGGAGTCGGCACATTGATCGCGGCGGTCAACCTGGACGACGAGAACGCTGCGATCGCAGTCGGCACTGAGAACGCAAAGATTCGCGTGATCCTCGAGCCCGGCGAGGGCTTAACCTTTCCGGCGAGTGGCGTCCTGTGGAATCGATCGGTGCTCGACAACTCGGACCTCGCCGTCACGCTGCTGATCGGATCGCTCGCGACTGAGTAATCGACTGGCTATGGCATCGACATGCAGGTTTGCAATTCGCCGATCGCGTTGTCGATGTATCCAATCGCGTTGGCCTTGTGGCCGTGATAGTCATTCGCCGCTTCGTTGGTTAGTACGTAGCGCGCATGCTGCAGCTCGTTCATCGCCTTCGAGATTTCGGGATGGCCGAGCGGAGGAGGTCCTCCGTAGTAGCCGGCTTCAGGCGGCGGAGCTCGCTCCCGGACCGTACGGACCGGAGCCGTAGACGGGGCCCTGCGAGCACGCGGCGCAGGCTATTATGATTCCGAAGATGACACCGCTGGCGAAACATAATCCTTTGACCACAACCAAGCTCCTTACTCTTGGGACCGTCGATCGATTAAACTCGCTGTCGCGCCGCAATCTACCATATCCGGGTCAAAGCCGATAAGTTCTAAGCTGGATGGCGAAAGTCGAAAGCATCAAATCGGGCGAAATCGGCGGCGCGGCCGAGAGGGCTGCAAATCTCGAGCTGCGCGGCGAGGGCCTCATCAAGGTTTACGGCGGGCGCGCGGTCGTCGACAACGTCAACGTCGTCGTCAAGCCGGGCGAGGTGGTGGGATTCCTCGGCCCCAACGGCGCCGGCAAGACCACCACCTTCTACATGCTGGTGGGACTGCTCAAGCCCGACAAGGGCCGCGTCATGTTCAGCGGCGAGGACATCACGACCCTGCCGCTCTACCAGCGCGCACGCCGCGGGATTTCATACCTGCCGCAGGAGCCGAGCGTCTTCCGCAAGCTGACCGTCGAGCAGAATCTGCTGGCCGTGCTCGAGACGCTGCCGCTCAACGAAGAGGAGCGTCAAGCGCGCCTGCAGACGCTGCTCGACGAGCTGGGTATCGCGAAGCTGGCAAAATCCAAGGCGGGCGTGCTGTCCGGTGGCGAGCGCCGCCGCGTCGAAATCACGCGCGCGCTGGTGCTCGATCCGGTGTACCTATGCCTCGACGAGCCGTTCGCGGGAATCGATCCGATCACGGTGGTCGAGATTCAGCGCGTCATTTCGTATCTCAAGGAGCGCGGCATCGGCGTGCTGATGTCGGATCACAACGTGCACGCGGCGTTGTCGATCATCGATCGCGCGTACGTCATTCACTCGGGCAAGATTCTGTTCGAAGGCAAGCCGCGCGACGTCGTCGCCAGCGACGCTGTGCGCCAGGTGTTCCTCGGCGAGCGCTTCAAGCTGGCGAGCCAGGCAAGCTGACGAGACAGTTGTTTCGATTGAAGAGTGCGCGGGCCGAATCAGTAAGGCAGGCCGGACGCGCCGTAGGGTGAGCTCGGCATCGGTGACGGATATGCTCGGATAGCCGCCGTATCCGCCGTAGCTCGGCGCATAGCCTCCGCCGTATCCTCCCATGCCTCCGCCGAAGCCGCCTCCGCCGAAGCCACCGCCCATCGTCATGCCGCTGCTGCCCATGCTGCCTCCGCCCATCAGCAGCGGGAGGATCATCGTCAGCATGCTCGGCGAGGAGCCGCTGCCGTACTGTTGATACTGCTGCATCTGCTGCACTTGCTGACCCTGCGCCTGGTAGGCCTGCGCTCCGGGCGGCAGGTTATTCTGATAATCCTGGACCGAGCCGGACGAAGCATAGGGATCGGCGCTGCTGTTGTCGTACGGCATCGCATTGCCCGACGGGACGCCGTTGACGGTCGAGTGAGAGCTGCCGCCGCTGCCGGCCAGTTCCGGACTGATCTTGATTCGATTGTCGACGACCAGCGTCGGATCCTTCAGATAGTGGCGCGCCTTCTGCTCGGCGTCGGTCTTGCCGAAGTCGCTCGCGACGAAGCCGAAAAGTATTACCTGCTTGCCGCCGCTCGAACTGGTGACGACCTGTGCGCCGACCAGCGGCAGCGAGTGAGCTTTCAGATAATCGGAGAGGCCCTGGCTTTGCGGCGAATCGATCGTGCCGCCGGCGACGGTGCCGGACGCCGAGGGCGCGGCCATGCCCGAGCCCGAATCGAAACTGCTCGAGCTTCCCAGCTGCGTCCCCTTGGTCACACCATATGGATTCTGCACGGGCTCGCACGAAGCCAAGCCCGCGAGAGCCGCGGCCAGCCCGAAGGCCGCGAGGGCATTTGTGATGCGACTCATACAGGTCGGATTATAGTCCGGCGCCACCCACCTAACAAATCGACGAATTCGGGACTATTTCGTTTCATTTCGCGAGAGACGGTTCGCGTTGCGAGAATGCGATACTCATTGTGCGAGAGGAACTTGCGTCCAGCATAGGCTTTTTGGTGGCACATTCGATGCAATGTTCATTGTCAGAACGAGAGTTAAAGGAACGGTAATGTTGACCAACAAAAAGAATGCGACTCAAACCGGAAATTGCGCGGCGTCGGCGCGAGTGGTGGACGCGCTCAAGCGGTTGAGTCTGGAAGATTCAAAACTCGGCGAGAGCCTGCTCAGCGCTGCCGTCGCCGGTGCGGTGGTGGCGCGCCAGCCGGCGGATACTATTCTGCGGGCGGAGGCAGCGGAAGCATGGAACTCGATCAAGATGGTGATCGCGCATCACTTTGCCAGTGAAGAGGATATCGTTCTCCCATGGATGAGGTCGCGCGAGAATTTTCCCGCCGATTTGATCCTGCGCACCTGTGAACAGCACCTGCGCTTGCGTGAGCTTGCACGAACCGTCGATGAGACCTCCTTCATCGCAGGCTCGAACGACGAAGTAACCAAAGCTGGAACTGCGCTCACCGCGTTCGCCGTATGCCTCGACGATCTGATCGACGGCGAAGAGCGCGATTTGTTCCCGATGATCCAGCGGAGCCTGTTCGAGGAATCGAGCGGCCCCGCCGGCGCTTAACCTTCCCCGACTACTACTTCGCGTAGCCGACTTCCAGCAGAAAATCGCGCACCAGTTGATTGTACGCGGCGGCGTTTTCGAAATAGATCGAATGGCCGCAGCCGGGCACCGTGCGCAACCGCGAATTCGGCAGCGCCGACGCGAGCGCCTTGACGATGTCGGGAGTGATCAGAGTGTCCTGCTCGCCCACCATGCACAGAATCGGCATCGTAAGCCGTTGCTTCACCGTCGCCAGGTCATAGCGCATCCCGACAATCCGTGCGCCGGCGTCGGCGGGAGGGCGCGCGCCGTGGATTCGAATTTCATCATATAGAAACGCCATCTCGGGTCGCCGGGCGAAGTAGTCGGCGGCATACGTCGGCAACGATCCAATCGGTGGTGACGCGTCGACCGGCAACGGCTCGCGCGGCCGCTCGAACTTCATCTCGGGGGTGAAGACTCCACCCGGCGTATCGCACATCACCATCGCAGCGACCCGCTCAGGATGTTCTAGCCCATAGCCGACGATCGTCCATCCGCCCATCGACTGCCCAATCAGCACCGCCTTGCCGATCTTCAAATGGTCGAGCAGAGCGGCGAGGTCGCTCGAGTGGGCGCGATTGAACAAGCCGTCGGTATCGGGCGAAAGGCCGAAGCCGCGCTGGTCAACCGTGATGCATTCGAACGATCGCATGAAATAGGGCACCTGCTGCCACCACGAGAGATGGTTGCCGCCAAGGCCGTGCAGGAAGACGAGCGGCGCGCCGGCGCCGACGCGCTCGTAATAGAGCGAGAACTTGCCGATTTCCAACCTGCCGGGCGTGATTCGATATTCCATTGCGACTCTCCTGACGATCAGTCTCTGCCGAGTTGTAGTCGTAACCGGACCCCCCAGGCCAGTGCAAATCTAGGCCACTTGCAAAGTGCACGGTTGTGCGTTCAACTGCACTTCCTATTCCCTCGATGGGGTAGTTTTCCCATGAGTCCGGTCGCCCGTACCAAGTCGAAAAACAAAAGGTTCGCAAAGCCGAAATTGGTCGAGCCTGTGTCGATCAAAGCGCCGGAGCGCGTCGAAAAGGCGCCCACCGCTATCGCCGGTCTCGACGAGATAACCTTCGGCGGATTCCCGCGCGGACGGGCGACGCTTATCTGCGGCAGTCCGGGATGCGGCAAGACCATGCTGGGCGTCGAGTTTCTCGTCAACGGCGCCCGCGAGTTTGGGGAGCCGGGCGTGTTCGTCACCTTCGAAGAGACCACGCACGAGCTTACCGTTAACGCAGCTTCGCTCAAGTTCGATCTCGAGAAGCTGACCCGCGAAGGCATGCTGGCGATCGATCACGTGCATGTCGATCCCAATGAAATCGCCGAGACGGGCGAGTACGACCTCGAAGGACTTTTCGTCCGGCTGAAGTATGCGATCGAGTCGGTCGGCGCGAAAAGGGTAGTGCTCGATACGATCGAGGCGCTGTTCTCCGGTTTCTCAAATACGGCGATTCTGCGCGCCGAGATTCGGCGGTTGTTTCAATTTCTGAAGTCGTTCGGCGTGACGGCGATCGTCACCGGTGAACGCGGCGAAAACTCGCTGACGCGCTACGGTCTCGAGGAGTACGTAGCCGACTGCGTCATCCTGCTCGACCAGCGCGTTACCGAACAGGTCACCACCCGCCGCCTGCGGGTCGTGAAGTATCGCGGCAGCAGCCACGGGACCAACGAGTATCCGTTCATCATCGACGAGCGCGGATTTTCGCTGCTGCCGGTTTCGTCGATGGGCCTGCGCCATAAAGTCTCGAGCGAGGTGATCTCCACCGGCGTTCCGGACCTCGACGCGATGCTGGGCGTCGGCGGATATTTTCGCGGCACCAGCGTGCTGATGTCGGGCACGGCGGGCATGGGCAAAACCAGCTTCGCCGCTGCGCTCGTGCGTTCGATCTGCGAACAGGGTGAACGCGCGCTCTATTTCGCCTTCGAGGAATCTCCCGACCAGATCGTCCGCAACATGCAATCGATCGGCATCGATCTGCGGCCGCATCTCGACAGCGGGCTCCTGCGAATCGTCGCGCAGCGTCCGTTTCTCTACAACCTGGAGATGCATCTCGTCACGATTCAGAAAGAGGTCACGCAGTTCCGTCCGAGCGTGGTGGTGGTGGATCCGGTTTCCAACCTGATCGCGGCCGGAAGTGTGCGCGAAGCGAACGCGATGCTCACGCTGCTCATCGATTTTCTCAAGACCGAGGGCATCACCGCCTTTTTTACTGTGTTGACGGAAAATAACGGACGGACGGAAGCTACCGAGGTCGGAATTTCTTCGCTCATCGACACCTGGATGCTGGCGCGCGATATCGAGGTGTCGGGCGAACGCAATCGTGGACTGTATGTCCTGAAGTCGCGCGGGATGAATCATTCCAACCAGATTCGCGAGTTCATTCTGAGCGACCAAGGGATCAAACTGATCGAGGTTTACCTCGGGCCGGCGGGCATGCTTACGGGTTCGGCGCGAGTTGCGCTCGAAGAGCAGGAACGCGACGCGTCAACCCGGCTGGCCGACGAGCGCGAGCTCAAACTCGAGCAGCTCGAGCACAAACGCAAGGCCATGGAAGCACGGATCGAAGCACTGCGCGCCGAATTCGAGGCCGATGCGGCCGAAATAGAGAAGACTGCCGCGCTCGATAGCAAGCGCGAAGAGCAGCAGGTCAGCAATCAGACGGCGATGGCAAGGAGCCGCAGAGTAAAAGCTCGCTTGCCTCAAACGCCAGAGCGGAAATAATGAAAGATGAGACTGGTCGGTGAAGAAAAAAAACGTTTCACCGAAGAATTCCGCTGGGTCGCGCTCTAAGAAGAAGCCTGCTGTGAGACCGAATGGCGCGCGGGCGGAGGAGCCCTGGACAATGTGTTTGTATGTAGCCGGGCAATCGACGCGGTCGCTTTCGGCGATCGCGAATCTGCGGCGCCTCTGCGATAAGCACGTACCCCCGGGTTGCAAGATTGAAATCATCGATCTGGTGCGCAATCCGGAACTCGCAAGGCTCGACCAGATCGTGGCTATCCCAACGCTGATCAGAAGACTCCCGCAACCAATCAAGCGGATCATCGGCGACCTGTCGGCTACGGAAAAGGTGCTGCTAAGCCTCGAGCTGGCTCCGGCGTGATTAAAATCGTGGCGAAGATTCATCACATCAAAGAGCGGCGGCGCGCAAAGGCGGATAAACCCGCACGTTATCTACTGCGGCTTTTCACCACCGGCTCCACTCCCAAATCGACCCGCGCGCTGCAAAACCTGCGGGACATTTGTGAGTCCTCCCTGAAAGGCCGCTACTACCTGGAAGTGATCGACATTTACCAGGAGCCCGGACGCGCATCGGAATCGGACATCATCGCGGCGCCGACTCTGATTAAAGATGAGCCGCTTCCCACACGACGCATGATCGGCGACCTCTCCGATCGTCCTAAAGTACTTCTCAATCTTGCGATTGAGATCGGATCGAAGTGAAGACCAATCTAAAGCCCCAGGCCCGACTCGAGATCGAACTGCTTCGTCAGCGACTTCAGGAAACGGAAGAAACCCTCGACGCTATCCGCAGCGGCGAAGTCGATGCGCTGGTGGTGTCTGGTCCCGACGGCGAAAAGGTCTTCACCCTGCAAGGCGCGGAGCATCCCTACCGGGTTCTGATCGAGAGCATGAACGAGGGCGCCATCTCACTTTCCAAGGACGGCACCGTCCTGTACTGCAATTCCGCGTTCGCGCGCATGGTCGGCGTTGCGCTCGATCAAATCATGGGACACGATTTCTCCGAGTTCGTGCCCGAGGGCAAGCGCGACTCGCTCAAGCGCTTGATCGCACAGGGGTGTCGCGAATCTGTCCGCGCGGAAATGACGCTCGTATCGACTTCGGGCGACGGTCTGCCGACGCAACTGTCGCTCAATCCGGTGAGCCTCGAGGAGAGCCCCTCGATCGGAGTCGTCGTGACCGACTTGAGCGAGCGCAAACGCAACGAGCAGGCGGAGGCCGCCGTCCGCATGCGCGACGAGTTCCTGGCGATAGCTTCGCACGAACTGCGCACTCCTCTCAGCACGCTCGTTCTTCGCCTCGGGCTGCTGGAGCGCCACGCTGAAAACGGCGACATGAAACAGGTTCAATCGAGCGTGCGCCGGGCCGAAGATCAAACGGAAAGAATGCGCCGCCTGGTAGACCGCCTGCTCGACGTTTCTCAACTGGCCAGCGGAAAGCTCAAAGTTGAGCTGGCGCCCTGCGACTTGAGCAATGTGATCAAGGATGTCGCGGAGCGATTCCTTGAGGACGCATTGAACGGCGGCAGCGAACTTCGTTTGACCGTCGCCGATGGAATTCATACACGAGCGGACAGATTCCGGCTCGACGAAGCGATCGGCAACGTCATTTCCAACGCGATCAAGTACGGCGGCGGCCAGCCAGTCGACATCCAGCTCAAGACCAAGGGCGACAAGGCTCTGCTGGTCGTGCAAGACCGCGGCATCGGTATCCCGGTCGAGGATTTGGAGCGAATCTTCGGACGCTTCGAGCGCACCGCCGTCAGCCGCAATTACGGCGGACTCGGGCTCGGACTTTTCATCGCCCACCAGATCATCGAACAACATGCCGGGTCGATAAGAGCCGAGAGCCGATCCGGCGGAGGGGCGCGCATCGTAATCGAACTGCCGCAAACGACAAACTCGAAGGGGAAAGCGAAAGAGTAGGATACCCGCAACCTCACGCACCTAACTTGCGCACCTGACTTGCGCCAGGCACCGACTCTGTGGCGATTTCCCCGTGGTTACGGAACGCAAACGTCCCCCGTCGCGTGTCGATCTCAAAGAGATTGTCGAGCATGCGGCATTCGCAAATATTCTCGTCGTCGAAGACGATCCGGACTTCGGCGAGGCCGTTTGCGAAATCCTGACGATCTCAGGCTATCGCGCTTCGCATGCAGTGGACGGAATCGCTGCGCTCCAGATGCTTCGCACCGGTGAGTTACCCGATCTCATCCTGCTGGACCTGATGATGCCGCGGATGGACGGATGGGAATTTCGCGAGGCTCTGCTCCGCAACAAAAGGCTGAAAGACATCCCGGTTATCGTGTTCTCCGCGGTGACCGAGATAGCCAAGCCAATTAAAGCCGACCGATTTCTCCGCAAACCAGTCGCTCCTGAGGCGTTGCTGTCGGCAATCCCACCACTGCTGCGTCGACGCTCCGAATCCTGATACTGGGTGCAGCGTCAGGCGCCTCGTCATGGTGCCGGGCGGAAGCTGTTCTTCCTCGAGGAGCATCCCAAGCTGATGAGCGTGCTGCTGCAGGAGTTCTGGCGCAGCATCGCGTGAGCGTTCTTGTGTCATCCTGACGAAGTGAGCAACGCGAGCGGATGGAAGGATCTCGGATAGCGGGGCGCAAGCGCCGCCGGTTCCGGTTTTGGGTTGCTGTATCAGTTGGTCGAGGCGGGGCGAGAGGCGACCTCGCTGCAGGTGGGCCCGACGAATCTCCACATGGCGGCGTGCGCGCCTTTCACCCCCTTGACCATTCCCGACAATTCGCGGCCGTCGTCGGAGAGGTTCAGCTCGGCCTGCAGCGACTCGGGATTCGCCGAGTTTATTCGCATCGAGACGAAGCGTCCTTTGACGGTTCCATCGCCGACCGCCGATCGATGTTCCTTGTCCGCGAAGTAGGTCGTAACAGTCAGCTCATGGCCGGCTTGCTTTATGAGATGACAGTTCGAGCCCTTGTCGCGCCAGGCGCCGGTCAAGTTCCGCGCGTGATGCAATGCTGGCGCGGCGTCGGCATTTGGCGCGCCCGCCAAGGGCAGCGATGCGGCAGCCGGCGAGTCGACCGCCGCGAGCTGAGTCTCGTCGGGCATCCGCATCTGCGCTCGGGGTCGCGCTTCGATGCCGGCATGCAAGCGCGGGTGATTGCCGAGATATCCGGTTTGGTGGAGCACACCGATGAGGCCGGCGGCAGCGGCGATCGCGGTCGCGATCCCGTTGAACAAGCCCGGCATCATCTGCCGCAGCCCGGCCTTGCCGCTATCCGCCATCTGTCCCGCCCTCTAAGTACGACGGGCGAATCTTAAGGTAACGCACCGCGGCGCATCAAGCGCGTCGGATAGTTCAGTGGATAGTTTAGCGGGAGCGCGAGCCGCCCGGCCTGACTTTGAAGCGGCGCGAAGCCTTTTGGGTTTTCAGGTAGTACCCGGCGGCGAGCACGACCACGAATAATATTTCCCAGCCCAGCAGAACGTTGAAGTGGTCCAAATTGTCGAACCATGCTGGGGCAGAAGCGGGAGCCTGCGCGACATTGTTGGCGACCGTGGGCACCAGGTTGTCGTGCATGTGCGACATTATGATGTAGGCGTTCCAGATCAGGCCGACCGCCAGGATCACTACCCAGAAAACAATGCCGAACTGCTCCGTGATGCGCCGGCTGGCGACTTTGTCGAACGAACCCGGCTCGGGTATGACCGTGTTGGCGACAGGGCGAAGCGGCAAACGTCGAAAGTCCGGGATGGGATCCTCTTCAGGTTCCTCGACCATGGCGGGCTGTGCAAACACGTTGGCGTCATCGATAGTCGGGGTGGTCGCCTCGCGAATCTGCCGCAGGATGAACAGCATATCCTGCTTGCAGGTCAGCGTCCCCAGCAGTGCGCATTTTGACAGCGCCTCGAGTTCCCTCGGGGTTATCTTGAGCCGCGCAATCAGGTCGCGATCGTTGCGAATCTCATCCAATATGGCGCGCTCGTCGCGCGGGGCGAGGGCCAAGTCGGTACGGTCTGAAGAATCTTTCATGGAGAGAGATTGTGCCGCCAATCACGGCACAAAGCAAGACTAAAGGAGACGTGAGATGTATAGGCAGTTATAACGCCTGTAAGGAACGTCATAAAATCCATTAGAGTAAGCGTACAGTAGGAATTATATCCCTACAGTATGCTTTCAGAGCGAAACTGTATCGAAAGCCTACTAACGGTAAAGAAATGACCGTTGACGCCGCGTCGGTCAATTTGCCTCGAAAAACCTGCACACAAAATGCTAGCGGAGTCTCGACGACTCGATGTCCTTAGAACCCGCCGGCAGCGTCAGCAGCATCCCGTCGTAGCCGAGCACGACACCATCCGGCCTGACGGCGGAGACGCCGCGCATGAATGCGATCTTTGCCAGCTCGTTGGGTGTCGGCGGACCGATGTGGCTCAAAACCAGAAGTTGGACGCCGGCCTCGTTCGCTTCGGTCGCGGCCTGGACGGGAGTCGTATGGTAGCGCTGGATGTCGGACATGATTTTCGCGATGCGCGCGTTGCCGATGCGCTCCGCTGCTTGCTCGATCAGCTTTACCAGATGCGCCGCCTGCGCCTCGTGAATCAGCACGTCGGCGCCCTTTGCGACGGCGACCAGGTTGGCGCACGGCTTGGTATCGCCGCTGACTACGATCGAGCGTCCCTTGTAGTCGAAGCGATAGCCGTAGGCGGGGGCCACCGGCGTGTGGTCGACCGTGAATGCGGTCACCTTGAGTCCGTTCTCGTCGAGCACCGTCGCGCTGCCGCCGGCGCATGGCGACGCTCCCGGCTGCGTGTCGATTTTCACCGCCAACGGTTGCATCTGCCAGTTCGCCGCCGGCATCAGCGCCGCGCCGTGATGCGCGATGCGGTAGCCCTCGTCGAGCGAGTACGCTTCCTCGAACCCGTGCACCACTTGCTCGACGCCCGGCGGCCCGTATACGCGCAGCGGATGGTCGCGGCCCTGCGCCCACGACTCGAGGTTCGCTTCGCCGAGATCGCCGATGTGATCGGAATGAAAATGCGTGAACAGCACAGCGGCGATCTGCGGCGCAGGAATTCGCCACAGGCTCAGGTTCTTCCACGCGCCCGGGCCCATATCCACCAGGTAGATTTTGCCGCCCGCGAAGATCGGCCGTGCAGGCCGCCGCGCGCTCGCGATCGGCCAGCGGATTCCCGGTCCCGCACAACACCACCCGCAGCGCGTCCGGCGCGAGCAGGTCGTTGCGCGTCGAAGCGAGGGTGCTCTCGATCACGCGCCGAAAGATCGCATCCTGCACCGCCGGCACATGAATCAACCACCATCCAATCGCAGCAATCACCGCAACCGCAGCGGTCACTTCCAGCAGTCGTCGTGAGAGTTTCGACATTTTTCGTTAGACGAGCGGCGCAATGCCCCGGCCGGGAATCGAACCCGGACCTGAGGTTCCGGAGACCTCCGTGATGTCCTTTTCACTACCGGGGCGAGCGGTGCGACAGAAGACAGAAGTACCTTAGCCTCGCGCGGCGAACAAGGTGACGCGATCGTTGATCGACGCGGCTGGCGCGCGGCAACATGGTCGTTATGGCGACCACCGGCATTTCCGATTCGGCGCGGCTGCTGCGCGAGCAGTACAAGGACGGCTCGAATCTTTCGGCGCGCATCCGGCTGCATCAGCGCTTCAGCACCAATCGCTACGGGCAGATGCGCTGGATGCTCGATCGGATTCGGATTGCCGAAGACGCGCGCGTGCTCGAGCTCGGCTGCGGCACCGGCATCTTATGGCGCGGCTCGGTCGAGGTCCCGCGCGGCTGGCGCGTCATTCTCACCGACATGTCCGGCGGCATGCTGCATGAGACGCGAGCCCATCTCGCGCGGCTGGGGCGCGCGTTCACCTACCTGCAGGCGGACGCGCAGTCGATTCCGTTTCGCGACGAATCGTTCGACGCGGTGATCGCGAATCACATGCTCTACCATGTGCCCGACATTGCGCGCGCGCTCGACGAAGTTCGCCGCGTGCTCAAGCCGGGCGGCTTCTGCTACGCGGCGACGATGGGCGTCGCGAATATGCGCGAGATGAACGATCTCTCGGCGCGCTTCTTTTCGATTCCGCGCATGACGGAATCCACCACGCGCTTCGGCCTCGAGAGTGGCGAGGCGTATATGCGCCGCGCCTTCAGCGAGGTGACGCTCGAGCGCTACCCCGACTCGCTGGTGATAACAGAAGCCGCGCCGCTGATGGACTATATCTGCTCGATGCGCGTGCGCAGCAGAATCACCGACGAACAGATTGCCGCACTGCGCCGGCACGTCGAGCATGAAATCGCCACGCACGGTGAAATTCGAATGACCAAAGACTCGGGCGTCTTCATCGCCCGGCGCTAGTCAGTACAGAACCGACGGGATAAACGGGAAGCGCGGTTCGTTGTAGAGGCCGACGCTCATCAGCGTCATCTGCTGCATCAGCCGCAGCCCCTTGCTCATGCACCATCGCAGCAGCTCGCCGTTGCGCGACGGAATCAGCGGGCCGCATCCGTGGAATTCCGTCGCCGCTGAAATCAGCGCCTTGAGCTCCTCGTTCGATTCGCCGACGGCGTGACCGCCATATCCGATTGCGCTCGCGTAGCCGGTGATGCGGCCGAGATGCTCGACCACTGTCGCCGAGCCGTCCGCGATTGCACCGCGCAGTTCGCCGGCGCGATCGTGTCCATGGACCGCGACGCACAGCCGGTTGCATGCTTCGACGTCGGCATCGGCCGGCGGCGCGAACGTCATAGCCTGGAATCGACCCACCGATTGGTTTTCCGATCATCACCGACAGCGGCTCGCGGATCTCGAAGCCGAGCTTGGCGTAAAGGCAGAGCGATCGATTGTGATACGCCGTCTGCACCAGCCTGACTCCCGCCAGCCGATTGGCGGCAACGCGATCGAGCATGTGTTGCATCATCGCGCGGCCGGCGCCGCTGTTCTGCACGTCGGGATCGACGCTGATCGGACCGATGCCCGCAATCGGCGAGCGCTCGTCCATGAAGTTGCTGCCTGCGATGCGTCCGTTCAGCTCGCCGACGATTCCGTAGAAGCCTGGTGTGGTGACCATGCTGCGGACGACGCCGTGAGCAGCATCGATGTTGGGGAACTCGTGCGGAAACCGGTGCTGGTCGGCGAGCTCGCAGAACGCGCGATAACAAATCTCACCGCAGACCTCGATGTCCTCGCGCGTCGCACGTCGTATCTGCGTTTTCGCTTCAGGCATATTATGCCGAGGCCTTGGTCTCGCGCAGCATCTCGGCGTGGCGACGGTCGGCTTCGGGCCGCGCTTGCGCCAACGCTTCGACGATCTGGTCGTGGAGCTTTCCGTTGCTCGCGACGACATTGGCGGCGGTGAGGTCTAGCTCCGAGCCGTCCATGTTGGTCACGCGTCCGCGCGCTTCTTCGACGATCAACGCGCCCGCGGCCACGTCCCAGGGGCGGAGCCCGAACTCCCAGAATCCGTCGGTGCGTCCCGCGGCGACGTACGCGAAATCGAGCGCGGCCGCGCCGGTCCGTCGCACGCCCTGCGACCGCATCATCAGTTCTTCCCAAAAGCACAAATAGAAACGGCGCCGCTCGCGCCGGTCGTACGGGAAATCCGGTGCCGAGCAGCGCGGCCCCCAGGTTGGGCGTCGTGCTGACGCGAATCGGCTTGCCGTTGAGGCGTGCGCCTTGTCCGCGATGCGCGATGAAGCATTCTTTTTTCAGCGCGTCGTAGACCACGCCGAACTGCACGCGGCCGCGCCGTTCGTACGCGATCGATACGCAGAACTGCGGATAGCCGTGCGCGAAGTTGGTGGTGCCGTCGAGCGGATCGATGATCCATCGATGGTCGCTCTGATGCATGCTGGCGCCGCTTTCCTCGGCGAGGATCGCGTGCGTGGGAAACGCGCGATGGATTACCTCGATGATCGCAGCTTCCGATTCGCGGTCGGCTTCGGTGACCAGGTCGATCGAGTTCGATTTGCGGTTGATGGTTATTCTGCTTAGCCGTTTGAGATGGATTCGGCCGGCGGCGCGTGCGGCGCGAAGCGCCACCTGTTCGATTTCATTTGTCACGATAAAGAAAAGTATTACTCGCGAGCACGAAGCGTCCAGCGCGGCGCGCAGATCAATCGACAGTGATCGCTTGACGGCGATCACGCATCACTTCGATCAGATGAAAGCTTACTTGCCGGCCGGAGTATTCGCGTCGGCGGCGACCGGCGCTGGCGTCGATTGCGCCATCATCAGGCGCTGCGCGTACGGCATGATCGTCGTGAACAGATCGACCTGGCTGTCGAGCGATTTGCCGAGGCCGCTCAGCAGGCCCATCATGCGCCCGACCAGCAGCACGTCGGCGGGAACTTCGACGACAGGATTCGCCTTTATCGCGCGCGGCAGCTCTTCGTTGAACTGCTCGATGAGGTCCTTGTCGGCGTAAGCCTTCTTCGACTTCACCGTGCTGCCGAGAAACAAGTCGGCGAATGACAGCAGCGTGTCGGGATTGCCGTTGCGCGTGCGGAAGCCGAGCTCGTGAAACGCCGTGATGATGCCGTCGCGGTTCGCACTGAGAATCGAAAACGTCAATCGCACAATGCCGTCGCGGAACGCCGGCGGAAAATCCTTGGCCAGGCCGAAGTCGAGCAGCACGATTCGCGGACCGGGCTGAATCAGGATGTTGCCGGGATGCGGGTCGGCGTGGAAGAAGCCGTCGCGCAGGACCTGGTCGCAGAAAATTTCGACGAGCTTCTGCGCGACGAGATGCTTGTCGATGCCGGCGCGCTCGAGCGCGTCGATGTCGGTGACCTTGATGCCCTCGACCAGTTCCATCGTGAGCACGCGCCGCGTGGTGAACTCGCGATATACCTCGGGCACCAGCACCAATGGATCGGCGGCGAAGTTGCGGCGCATCGTGGCGGAGTTGTCGGCCTCGTGAATGAAGTCGAGCTCCATCGGCACGTACTTGAGCGCCTCGCGCATCAGCACGCGATAGTCGAAGTCGCGCTCGAGCCGCGCGAGCCATCGCAGCACCAGCGTCAGGTTGCGCAAGTCGGCGCGCACGATGCCGTCGATGCCCGGGTACTGCACCTTGACGGCGCATCGCCGGCCGTCGTGAAGGCGGGCAGCATGCACCTGCGCGAGCGACGCCGACGCAATCGGCACCGGATCGAACTCGGCGTATACCGCCTCCAGCGATTTCCCGAGTTCGCGCTCGATCTGCTCGCGGATCATCGTAAACGGCCGCGGCGGGACGCGGTCGTGCAAGCCCGAAAGCGTCGAAACCCATTCGTCGGGCAGCACGTCGGCTCGCGTCGCGATGAACTGGCACGCCTTGATGAGCAGGCCCTCGAGGCGCAGCGCCGTGCGGTTCAGCGCTTGCGCGGCGCGAAGATCCTGCCGCCGATACAGCTCCGCCTTGTTGCGATCGTCGACCAGGCGCGTCCACAGCTGCGTGCCTTTGTAGCCCACGTACACGTAAGCCGCGAGCCACAGCACGTTGGAGAAGCGCCAGGCGCGAGTCCCGAGGCCAGGCTCGGGCACGTCGGCGGGAAAATCGAAGCTGTCGTTGAAGTTCAGGCTGCTCATGCGAGGGGTTCGCTTAAATCCTACGCGATGCGTTCGATTCTGAGAACCGACCGGGACCGTTTAGCCGACGCTTGACTGGTTGTTCGCCGCAGGAATATTCTGTCGTACATGAAGCCGAGTAGTGATGTACGTCGAGTCCCCAATTCAATGAAGGTCCTCCTGAATTGAGACGGACATTGATACTTGGCTCTAAAAAGCCCCGGGCGCTTGCGAGCCCCGGGGCTTTTGCTTTTCGGAGTGTTTTCACTTTGGCGCCGCAGCACGAGGCGGGGAAATTACGGGGAGAAGTACGGTGGATATCGCGCGACCGCATGCTCCGACCATTCGCGACATCACGCGCCGCTACTACACGGTGTGGGGGCTGTACTCGTTCGCCGGCGGTTTCCTCTTCGGCGTCTATCCCATCTTTCTGCATTCGCGCGGCCTGAACCAATTCCAAATCGACAGCGTGCTGGCGACGTACTTCGTCGTCCTCTTTCTGACCGACGTGCCGACGGGAGCCTTCGCCGATCTCCTCGGACGTCGCCGGTCTTACGTGCTCGGCGCGACGCTCCGGGTCTGCGCGTTCCTGCTGTATTTCGTGGCGCATCATTATTACGTGTTCATCATCGCCGAAAGCATCGACGGTATCGGCACGACTTTCGGCAACGGCGCCATCGATGCGTGGGGCGTCGACGCGCTCGATGACGCCGGCTACGACGGGCTCAAGGACCGGCTCTTCTCGCGCATCTCGCAACTGACGACGCTCGGCTTCATGGGCTCGGCGATGATCGGCGCATACGTCGCCGACGTGGATATCTCGTACCCGTGGATCCTCGGCGCGGCCGGCTACGTCATCGCCGGCGTCGTCGGCGCATTGCTGATGCACGACGAACGTCCGCGCGCAGCCGCGGTCCGCATCGCGGCGATTCCGCGCCAGATTGCCGTCAACGTCAGCGACGGCATCCGCGACGGACTGGGCGCGTACACCGTGCTGATGCTCAGTATCGCGAACGCAATCACGTTCGCCGCATGGGCGCCGTACTGGGTCTCGTGGCCGATCCTGTTCGACCAGAGCCTCGGCGTCGGCGTGTGGATCATCGGATGGATTTATTGCGGCTTGTCGGCGGCGCGGCTGATTGGCGCGGAGCTGAGCGCGCGCTTCGCCGTCGACGAAGCGCGCCGCGCGGCGCGCGTGAGCATGCTGGTTATCGCGGCGAGCGCGATGCTGTTCCTTGGCGGCCTCTTCGGCGGCCGTCCGATACTCTCGCTCGCGATGCTGTTCGTGATGAATCTCTTCACTGGCGCGATGCAACCGTTGGTGCAGAGTTGGTTCAACGAGCAGCTCGAATCGGGCAATCGCGCGACGCTGCTGTCATTCAACTCGACCTTCCAGACGATGGGCGGCGCAGTGGGCCTCCTGTTCGCCGGCCGAATCGCAGACACCGCAGGCATCCCGTTCGCATGGCAAATCGCGGGCCTGATCTCGATCTGCGCGGCCCCGGTCTATTGGGCAACCCGCCGCCGCTCGATCGCGCCAGCAGTAGAGCTGGCCGGCGCAGCAAAGTGATCGAATGAAAATTGTCCGTTATCGCCACGACGGTCGCGAGCACTACGGCGCACTCGAAGGCGACACTGTCGTGCCGATGGAAGGCAGTCTCGACGCGCTCACGAAAACGCCGCGCGCCAAATCAATCCCGCTTGACACTGTCCGAATCCTCGCGCCGGTCGCACCGGGCAAGATTGTCGCGGCCGGATTGAACTACGGCGAATTCGTGCGAGAGCAAAAAGTCGATCCGCCTGCCGAACCGCTGATCTTCCTCAAACCGTCAACCGCGGTGATCGGCCCCAACGACGCGATAGTCTATCCGCGCCAGACGCGGGAGTTGTACTACGAAGGCGAGCTGGCGATCGTGATCGCGCGCAAAGCATCGCGGGTCCCGCCGTCTGACGCGCGCCGCTACGTGCTCGGATACACCTGCATGAACGACGTCACCGCGGGCGACCTGCAAGCTCGCGATCACGAATTCACTCGCAGCAAGAGCTTCGACACGTTCGCGCCGCTGGGCCCGGTCATCGAGACGGCGATCGAAAATCCCGACGCGCTTCATCTAACGACCAAGCTCAACGGCAAGCTGCGTCAAGATACCAGCACGTCGGATCTGATCTTCAAATGCGATTTCCTGCTCAGCTTCATCTCGCACATCATGACCCTGCTGCCCGGCGACGTAATCTCAACCGGCACCCCGCCAGGCGTCGGCCAAATCAAGCCCGGCGACGTAATCGAAATCGAAATCGAACAAATCGGAATCCTGACCAACACCGTCACCGAACCTGTCTCTTCTCCCGGTTAGCGAGAAGATAAACGCGAAAAGTCGGAGGTTTTGCGCCTACTAGCGGCGTCGGCGGGCGTCCGTTACAACATATAGTTCGCGCATTTGGCGGACGCGTATCGTCGCTGAGCGCAAAAACAAAATGGATTTCCCACGAATCAAACGGCTGCCGCCCTACGTCTTCAACGCGATCGGAGAGCTGTGCCTGCAGGCGCGGCGCGCCGGTGAGGACATTATCGACTTCGGGATGGGAAATCCCGACGAGCCGACCCCCCCGCATATCGTGGCGAAGCTGGTCGAGGCGGCCTCGAAAGGCGCGAACCATCGCTATTCCGTCTCGCGCGGCGTGTATAAGCTGCGACTCGCCATCTGCGACTGGTACAAGCGGCGTTACGGCGTCGAGCTGGATCCCGATTCGGAAGCGATCGTTACGATTGGATCGAAGGAGGGCATCGCGCACCTGGCGCTCGCGATTCTCGACCAGGGCGACGTGGTGCTCGCGCCGACTCCTACCTATCCGATTCATCAGTACGGATGCATCATTGCGGGCGCGCAGGTTCAGGGCGTGCCGATTCGCCGCGGCGAGGAATTTTTCGACGAGTTGATGGCGACGGTGAATCGATGCTGGCCGCGGCCGAAGTTCCTCATCATGAACTTCCCGCATAACCCGACCACCGCGACCGTCGATTTGCATTTCATGCAGCGCGTCGTCGAGTTCGCGCGCGACAACGACATCATGGTCGCGCAGGATTTCGCCTACGCGGACCTGTGCTTCGACGGTTACAAGGCGCCTTCGATGATGCAGGTGGCGGGCGCCAAGGATATCGGCGTCGAGTTCTTCACGCTGTCGAAGAGCTACAACATGCCGGGCTGGCGCGTGGGCTTCGCGGTCGGCAATCGCGAGATGATCGCGGCGCTGTCGCGGCTGAAATCGTACTTCGACTACGGCATGTTCGCGCCCGTGCAGGTGGCGGCGATCGCGGCGCTCAACGGGCCGCAGGAGTGCGTCGCGCAAATCAACGCGACCTACAAACGCCGGCGCGACGTGCTGGTCGACGGACTCAATCGCGCGGGCTGGCCGGTCGAGAAGCCCAAGGCGACGATGTTCGTGTGGGCGCCGATTCCGGAGCCGTTCCGCGCGATGGGTTCGCTCGAGTTCGCCAAGTTCCTGCTCGCCGAGGCCAAGGTCGCCGTCTCGCCGGGAATCGGCTTCGGCCAGGACGGCGACGGCTTCGTGCGCTTCGCACTGATCGAGAACGAGCATCGCACGCGCCAGGCCCTCCGCGGAATCCGTCACGCGTTGCGCAGCGGTCACGCCGAAATTCCGGTCAGCGCCGCCAGCGGCTCGTAAGCAATCGCGAAAGCGTCGGGGGAAAAATTGAAGCCGGTACGGATTGCCCTGCTCGGATGCGGAACCGTGGGCGGCGGCGTCGTGAAACTGCTGCTGCGCAATCCCGACAAATATCGCCGCACATTGGGCGCGCCGCTCGAATTGGCGGGCGTCGCTGATCGCAGCCTCAAGCCTGACGACGTTCCCGGTCTTTCGGCGAAACTGATCACGCGCGACGCCGCCGCGCTGGTTATACGTCCCGATATCGATATCGTGGTCGAGCTGTTCGGAGGTCACGAACCGGCGCGCGCGCTCATCATGAAGGCGCTGGCGGCGGGCAAGGACGTCGTGACCGGCAACAAGGCTTTGCTCGCGGAATACGGCGGTCAGATTTTTCGCGAGGCCGGCCGCCATGGCCTCGCCGTCGGCTTCGAGGCGAGCGTCGGCGGCGGCGTGCCGATCATCCGCACGCTGCGCGAGGCGCTCGCCGGCGATCGTCAACGCGCCGTTTATGGAATCGTCAACGGCACCTGCAACTCGATTCTCACCACCATGACGGAGAGCGGCATCGAGTTCAGCGCCGCGCTCGCCGACGCGCAGGCCAAGGGACTCGCCGAGGCGAATCCCGCGACCGATGTCGAGGGGCACGACTCCGCGCACAAGCTTTGCCTGCTGGTGACGCTGGCGTTCGGCGTGCTGGTGAAACCCGCGCAGGTCTACACCGAAGGGATCACTCGAATAACGCAGGCGGATATCGCGTATGCGCGCGAGCTAGGCTACGCGATCAAGCTGCTCGCGATCGGCAAGGACGACAACGAAAACGGCAAAATCGAAGCGCGGGTGCATCCGACGATGATTCCGAATCGCCACATGCTCGCCGGCGTCGGCGGCGCGTTCAACGCGATCTATATCCACGGCGACGCGCTTGGCCCCACAATGTATTCCGGGCTCGGCGCGGGCGAGATGCCTTCGGCGACGGCTGTGATGGCGGACATACTGGAAATCGCGCGGCATCGGATGGCCGAAGGCTCGGCGCGCACGCATGCGTTTGGATTTCCGATTCACCTGATGAAGGGCGCCAGTGTCAAGCCGATGGACGACGTGGTATGCGAGTACTATCTGCGGTTCACGGCGCGCGATAAGCCCGGAGTGCTCGGCGCGATTGCGTCGGTGCTCGGCAAGCATGGGCTGTCGATCGCGTCGGTGATTCAGAAGGATCGCGGGACTGCGCGCGAGGTGCCGGTAATCATGCGGACGCACGAGGCGCCCGAGCGCGGCCTGAAACGCGCGCTGGCGGAGATTCGCCGGAAGAAGATCGTGCAGGCGGCACCCGCGTTTATCCGAATCGAGGAGAAGCTTTAAGCGATGGCGTCGGACTCGAAGAGCGGATCGAAAAATCAGCGGCTGTTTCACTGGCCCGGCCTTATCGAGCACTACCGGCGCTTCCTGCCGGTGACCGACTCGACCCCGATCGTCACCCTCAACGAGGGCAACACGCCACTGATCGAGGCGCCGGCCGTCGCCGAGCGGCTCGGGCTCAATATCAAGGTTTACTTTAAGTTTGAGGGCGCCAATCCGACCGGCTCATTCAAGGATCGCGGCATGACGCTGGCGATTTCGAAGGCGCTGGGCGAGGGCGCGCGCGCTGTTATCTGCGCCTCGACCGGCAACACGGCAGCGTCGGCGGCCGCATACGCGGGACGCGCCGGGCTGAAGGCATTCGTGCTGATTCCCAAGGGCGCGGTCGCGCTGGGCAAGCTGTCGCAGAGCGTGATGCATGGCGCGCGCGTGCTCGAGGTGATCGGCAACTTCGACATCTGCCTGAAGGTGGTGCGCGATCTCGCCGAGCGCGATCCGCTGGGGATCAGGCTGGTGAACAGCGTGAATCCCGATCGAATCGCGGGGCAGAAGACCGCCGCGTTCGAGATTTGCGATCAACTGGGCGACGCGCCGACGCATCATTTTTTGCCGGTCGGCAACGCCGGAAATATTACGGCGTACTGGGCCGGCTACCAGGAATACAAGTCGGTGGGATTGAGCGAGCGCGTGCCGAAGATGATGGGCTACCAGGCGGCCGAGTCGGCGCCCATCGTCCTCGGCCATCCGATTGACGATCCGCACACGGTGGCGACCGCGATCAAAATCGGCAATCCCGCGAGCTGGAAGGGCGCCACCAGCGCGCGCGACGAGTCGGGCGGGATTATCGACATGGTCACCGATTCGGAAATCCTCGCGGCGTATCGGCTGATCGCCGCTGGCGGTGTGTTCGCGGAGCCCGCATCGGCGGCTTCGGTCGCCGGACTGCTGAAATACGCAGCCGCAGGTCTGCTCAAGCCGGGCTCGATCGTCGTCTGCACGCTCACCGGCCACGGCCTGAAAGATCCCGACACGGCGCTGAAAAATTTAAGTAATACTATCGTGGTCGAACCGGACATCGCGAAAGTGCTGAAAATCCTGGAGCGCGAATAAGTAGTTCGATGAAAATGGAACGTTCCGAAGAACTCGCGATGTTTCGGACTGCACTCGACGTCGCCGATCTTCATCCGGGCGCGGTCGCGCTGCCGCAAGACCATCAGGTGATCGTCGGCGCGATGCGCTTTCACTACCTCGACTGGGGCGGCTCGGGCGTGCCGATACTTTTCCTGCACGGCGGCGGTATCAACGCGCATACGTGGGATTGCGTTGCCGTGATGCTGCGCGAACGCTATCGATGCATCGCGCTCGACCAGCGCGGGCATGGCGACAGCGAATGGTCACCGGCGGTCGATTACCGGGTCGCCACCCACGTCGGCGATATCGAGGGTTTGATCGAAGCGACGAAACTGGACCGTCCGATCGTGGTCGGGCAATCGATGGGCGGTATCAATGCGATCGCGTATGCGACGCGCCATAGCGATCGAATGCGCGCAATGGTGATTGTCGATGTGGCGCCGGAGATCAGCGGAGGCTCTGGCGCAGAGCGGATTCGCGAATTCTCATCGACCCCCGAGCTGGATTCGCCGGATGCATTCCTCGAGCGCGCTGTAAAATTCAATCCGATTCGCGATCCTGCAGTGTTGCGCCGCAGTCTTCACTACAACCTGCGCGAAACTCCGGCGGGTAAGTGGACCTTCAAGCACGATCAGCGGCGTCGCACCGATGACGCGATGCGCTCCTTCGCCGAGGATCGCTCGCGGCTCGTCGCTGACCTTCCTGGGATCAAATGCCCGACGCTGGTGGTGCGCGGAGCGTTGAGCGACGTGCTGTACCGACGACGACGCCGAGAAGTTCGCGCGGTCGCTGCCCGATGGCCGCTGGGTGCGAGTCGAGAAGTCGGGACACAATGTTCAGGGCGACAATCCGCGAGCGCTACTCGATGCGATGCTCGCGTTTTTCAGCGAAGCGGGAATTTCCTGATGAAGTACATCATCATACATGGCGACGGGATGGCGGATTGGGCGTGCGACGAGCTCGGCGGCAAGACGCCGCTTCAGGCTGCGCACAAGCCCAACATGGATTTGCTCGCGACGCGCGGGACGCTCGGGATGGTCGCGACGATTCCCAAGGGCATGCCGTCGGGCAGCGACGTCGGCACGATGACGATGCTCGGCTACGACCCGGCGCGGTATCACACCGGACGCGCGCCGATCGAGGCGGCGAGCCAGGGAATCGAGATGGGGCCGCGCGACGTCGTGTTCCGCATGAATCTCGTGTCGCTGAAGCCGGGCAACGGCGGCGCCATGATCATGAACGATTTCACGTCGGGTCATATCACCAGCGAGGAAGCGGCGCAGATCGTCGCCGACCTGCGCAAGGAACTCGCCGGCGACGGCATCGAGTTTTTCAACGGCGTCAGCTACCGCCATCTGATGATGTGGCGCGGCGGCGTCGCGACCACCCATCTGACCCCGCCGCACGACATCACGGGCAAGCCCGTCGAGGAGCATCTGCCCAAAGGCGCGGGCGCCGATTTGCTGCGCGACCTGACACGCCGCTCGGCTGCGATTTTGCGCGAGCATCCGGTGAACCAGGCGCGACGCGCCGCCGGCAAAGCCGAGGCCTCGTCGATATGGTTCTGGGGGCAGGGCACGCGGCCCTCAGTGCCGACCTTGAAGGAGCGCTTCGGCGTCGACGGCTCTGTCATATCGGCGGTGGATCTCGTCAACGGCCTGGGACGGCTCGCCGGTCTCAACTTGATTAAGGTTCCCGGCGCCACCGGATTTCTCGATACCGACTATGCCGCCAAGGGGCGCTACGGCCTCGAATCGCTCAAGTCGCGCGACTTCCTGCTGCTGCATATCGAGGCGCCGGACGAGGCCGGTCACATGGGCCGCGCCGATTTGAAGAAGGAAGCGATCGAGCGCATCGACGAGTTGATCATCGGCCCGATGCTCCAAGGCCTTGGCGCGCTGGGCGATTTCGCGATCCTGCTGATGCCCGATCACGCGACGCCGAGCCAGCTCAAGACTCATTCGCCCGAGCCGGTGCCGTTCGCGCTGATGACCTCGGCGCAATTCAAGGCGGGCGGCGGCGTCCCGCACCGCTACACCGAAGACGAAGGCACCGCGACCGGCGTACTCGTCGGCGACGGCTATCACCTGATAGAATCGCTGTTCGGCGGACCCTTGATAACTTCGTCGAACTGAGCGGAGGCGACTGGATGGAGCGGAATCTTGCCCTGGAAGTGGTACGCGCGACGGAAGCGGCGGCGCTGGCTGCGTCACGTTTCATCGGCAAGGGCGACGAGCGGATGGCGGATCGGGCGGCATGCGACGCGATGCGCAAGACGCTGAACTCGGTCGCGATGGACGGCAAGATAGTTATCGGCGAGGGCAAAGAGGGCGACGCCGAATTTCTCTACGAGGGCGAAATAGTCGGCACCGGCGCGGGCACCGAAATCGACGTCGCGCTCGACGCGATCGAAGGTCCGATCATCTGCGCGACCGGCGGGCCCAACGCGCTGTCGTGCGTGGCGCTGGCCGAGCGCGGGCGAATCCTGCGATGCCCCGACACTTACATGGACAAGGTCGCGTGCGGACCGGCGGGACGCGGCGTGATCGATATCGACCGATCGCCCACCGACAATCTCAAGGCGCTCGCTGAAGCGAAAAAAGTTTACGTCGAGGATTTGCGCGTCGCGATTCTCGATCGCCCGCGGCATGAAAAGCTGATCAATGAAGTTCGACGCGCCGGCGCCGGCATCAAGATGATCTCGGCCGGTGATCTGTCGGCGGCGATCGCCACGACGCGCCCCGAGAGCGAAATCGACATGCTGATCGGAATCGGCGGAGCGCATCAGGGCGTGCTGGCCGGCGCCGCGATTCGTTCTGCCGGCGGCGAGATGCAATGCCGATTCGTGCCGCGCAACGGCGAGGAAGCCGAGGCGTGCCTCGCCATGGGCATCATGGACCTGAAGCATCGTTACACGCTGGAAGAGTTGGCGGGTGAGAACGTGATGTTCGCCGCGACTGGCGTTACCACTGGCGACTATCTGCGCGGCGTGCGATTTTTCTCAGGCGGCGCGATGACCAACAGCGTCGTGATGCGCTCGAAGACGCGGACGATTCGCTTCATCGAAGCGATTCATCATTTCGATTTCAAGCCCGAGTACTAAAAGCGGGGAAGGTGGCGGAATATGTGGCTGCGCGTGACGATGAACGACAGACCGATGATGATCAACGGCGATCGAGTGGTGAGAATCGCGGAAATTCCCGGCAGCAAAGACGGCCATCGCGGATGCCATGTGTATCTCTCGCTCACCGAGTACCTGGTCGTCGATCAATCGCTGCGCGAGATGATGATTTCGCTCGGCTTCGAAGAACGCCAGTAATCCTACATCATCTGTAAAGCCTGGCAGGTGCTCGAGTCGGCTTTGAACTGTCCGCTCAGGCACGACAGTTTGGCCGCGTCGATAAGAGCCGGCTCGTCCCATTTCGACGGCCACGGACCGACGTTGACCGCGGTGCAGGCCTGGTTATTGCCCATCGAACACCACGAGCTCAGCTCGCTGTGCAGGACAGCCATTTTCTCGCATGCGTCCTGTTTGCCGGCGTTGCAGGCGGGCGTCAGGAATTCGATCGGCGCGGTGGAATCGATGGCAACCTTGGTGTCGCCGAGCGCCTGCACGACCGTATGACACGCCGCCTGGTTGCCTTCGTTACATTTCTCGGTCGACTCAGTGCGAATCTTGGAGACAAAGTCCTGCGACTCTGAACTGCATCCGGTCGCAACTATGGCGAGCGCAAAAATGCAGGCAGTCGCGAGTGACGATGCTCCGAACGTGGCGCGCACGAGCGCATTGTTTCGCGCGCGACGAGTTCTGTGCAAGCGTATCGCTCAAGGGCCGACCGCGAGGCCGTCGGGTTTCTCCAGGCCGGTGAGCGATCCGCTTATCGTTGCGATTGGCTTCGCATTGCCGCTGCTCCCGGGCGCATAGACGGTAACCGTATCTACGCCTTTGTTGTCGCTGCCGTCGTTGCTCACGTAGATCGTTCCATCTGAATCGACGCCGATGCCGTGCGGCAGATTCAGGCCGGTATCCGCTCCCGAGATGATCTTCACAGGCGCAACGTTACCGAATTTTCCAGCGGCGTAGATGGTGACGGTGTCGTTGCCGGGGGTGTTCGTCACGTAAATGTTGCCCGCAGAATCGAGCGCGAGACCTCTCGGCGTATTGAGCTGCGTATTCTTGTCGTGAGCGCCGTCTGCGATTGTCGCCTTGGGTGCGACGTTCCCGTTTGCGCCGGGAGGATACACCGTGATGCTTCCACTATTGTCGTCACCGCCGGTGTCGTTCAGAACATAGAGATCGCCGGAGGAATCGAGCGCCAGACCGCTGGGTTCGGCCAGCCCGGTTTTGTCACCCGCGATCGTCGCAATCGGTGGCACGTTGCCGTCGCTGTTGGCGGCAAAGACCGCGATACGGGCGCTCATCTTCTCTCCTCCGCTATCCGCCAGATAGATTTTGCCGTGAGCATCCACTGCGATCGCTTCCGGGAAGCTGATACCGGTCTTGTCGCCTGAGTCTGCGCCGCTGATCGTCGCAATCTCTGCAACATTCGCATAGCTACCGGGAGGGTAGACGGTGATCGCGTTGGACCCCTCCGGTGGAACTTCCTGACCGCCGCCGTTCGCAACGTAGATCTTTCCATCGGGACCAATCGCCACGCTGGATGGACTCGACACCTCGGTGGGACTCTCGATCGTATATGACGGCGCTACGTTCCCATCCGCGTCCGCCTTGAAGACGCCGATGCTGTCCGACGAGGAGTCGGAATTGGTAACGTAGATGTTGCCGTCGGGATCGACCGCAATCCCACCAGGATCGGCTATTCGGGTCTGGTCGCCGGCGATGCTCAATATCGGCGTCAGGCACTGACCTTGGTAACCACCCTCGGTCGTCGGCGGGCCGGTCGGGTGATGCACCAAAATTGAATCCAGGTTCAAAGGATTGCTTGTTCGCTGGTCATTCTCAGTAAAGACCGCTACGCCCGCGATGCCGGTATCGAGATTCCGGGTTGTCACGTACACGTTTCCGTTCGAGCCGAGCGTTATCGCTCCCGGCGTGTGGAGTTTCGCGCAATTGCAGTCGATCGATGCGAATGGAGCGACATTGCCGTTGCTGCCGGGCGCAAAGATCAGGACTGCGGCGTTGGAAGATTGGGGTGGTCCGGCTGCGAAACTCGAGACAAATAACCTTCCGCTCGAATCGACCGCGATTCCCTCCGGCGCCGACAGCAAGGTCGCCGGGCCCGAGATAACGCGGGCAGGCACGACGTTGCCATTGCTGCCGGGGGAATACACCGTGATGCTGTCGGGCTTTTCGTCCTGGCCCTGATTGGAGACGTAGATGTAGCCGTGCGAGTCCAGGGCAATCGCTTGAGAATATTTCAGCCCCGTCTTCGGGCCCCTGATCCGGGCCATCGGTGCGTCATGGCCTTTGCTGCCGGCGCGATAAATCGTGACGCTCGGCGGATCGGAACTCTGATCGCCCGACTCGATGCCTCCGTTAACGACATAGATATTACCGGCCGAATCCAGTGCGACCCCTTGCGGGATAATGAGTTGCTTACCGCTAATCGTGAAAAGTGGAGCCGGCCTCCTGCCGCCGCTTACTGGATAGGCCCTGACTGAATAGCCGCCCGGTCCACCCGTGTTGGTAACGTAAAGATTTCCCTTCCAGTAAGTGATGCCGGTGGGCTGAGCCAGAAAGGTGCGAGTGAAGAGCGACGGGACGTTACCCTTGCTTGCGGCCGGAAACACGCTGAGTGAATTCGCCGTCGGATTCGCCACAAAGATGGCGCGCGCGGGTTTCTGAGCCGGCGTGGATTCCTGCGCCCGCGACATGCGGGCGGCGCTGATGACGATCACGATTGCGAGCGCGATGAAGGCGGCGGCATGCGCTCTGAATTTGTGGGGCACAGTCAGATTGTTCGCGCACGGTGACTTTCTGCGCAAGCGCGAAGTGAGCCGCACGAGGGGTTGACACTGAAAGCGCGCGGGCGGAATTAGAAGTGTGGATCTCAAAAATATAATTTTCGATAAAGCGGCGATTGCGACGCTCACCGTGAACCGGCCCAATGCGCTGAACGCGCTCAATCGCGAGGTGCTCGAGGAAATCGCGCGCGTGATTCGCGAGGTGCGGCACGACCAGTCGGTGCGGGTGCTTATCGTCACGGGCGCCGGCGACAAGGCCTTCGTCGCGGGCGCGGATATCGCTGCGATGGCGAAAATGTCGGCGGTCGATGGCCTCGATTTCTCGCGCCTCGGCCATCGCGTGATGGAAAGCTTCGAGGACCTGCCGATTCCCGTCATCGCGGCCGTCAACGGCTTCGCACTCGGCGGCGGCCTCGAATTGGCGCTCGCATGCGATTTGATCGTCGCCAGCGACAAAGCTCGCTTCGGGCAGCCCGAGATAAACCTGGGGCTCATCCCCGGATTCGGCGGCACTCAGCGCCTGCCCCATCGAATCGGGCACAACAAGGCGCGCGAGCTGATCATGACCGGCGACATGTTCGACGCGAAGACGGCGCTGGAACTGGGACTCGTCAACCAGGTCGTCGCGCCCGGCGAGCTGATCGAAACGACGCGCAAGCTGGCCGAGAAGATCGCTAGCAAATCCGCCGTCGCGCTACGCCAGGCGAAAGCCGCGCTGCGAGCCGCCTTCACGATGGAAGAGGACGCGGGCCTGCGCTTCGAGCAGGAGGCGTTCGGCGTGGTCTTCGGCAGCGCCGATCGCGTCGAGGGCACGAGCGCCTTCGTCGAAAAGCGCCCGCCCAAGTGGCAGCACAAGTAGAGGCTTGATCTTAGCGATTTAGCTTAATCATGACGCTGAAGATCCTGGCCGTAGTGTCGCTGGGCCTGATGTGTGGCAGCGAGCTCAATGTCGCGGTCTTCGCGCATCCCACGCTCAACCGGCAATCACTGGAAGTGCACATCCCAATGCGCGCGTCGTTCGCGAAATTGTTTGGACAGGTGATGCCGTTTTGGATGGGAGGCTCTACCCTGCTGAGTGTTTTATTACTGCTGCCTTTCGAGCATCTGAATGAGCGTGCGTGGGATTTCGCCGCAGTAGCCGCCGCTATCCAGGTCGTCGCCGTCGTGTTTTCGCTGGTCGGTCCGGTGCCCATCAACAACCGGATAATCAAATGGACATCGGGAGCTTTGCCTGACGACTGGAAGGCGCAGGAGCATCGTTGGGATCTCTACCACTGGATAAGAACCGGCGGACTGATTGTCGCGTTCGCCCTTCTGGTCCTGAGCGTTGGTGTCGATAGGTAAATCGGCCGCATTCGCTGGCTGCGCGAGGGTTGACGACCTTCCGCCCCTGTGGGAAACTCCGGCCAATGCAGAAGACAGCGCCGCCGCATTAGGCGGCGTTGTCATTCTGATGGCGTGATTATATTAAAATTGAATCGTTCGGAGGATCTTCATGGCTGAGCAGGCTCAAGCTACTGACACTGGACCGCGCCCGATTGTTCCATGGCTGAAACTGGGACCCAAGCCGCATCTCGAAGGCATCAAGTGCTCGTGCGGCGCAATCTACCTCGATCCAAAACGCGTCGCATGCTCGAAATGCGGCGAGACTGACAAGTTCCAACCGCTGGCGTTGTCCGACAAGGGCAAAGTCTACGTGTTCTCGGTCGTCCACCAGTCGTTCCCGGGGATCAAGACGCCGTACGTGACGGCGATCGTCGATCTGCCCGAGGGCGTCAGCGTCCGCGCCAATCTGACCGGCGTCGATCCCGAGCAGGCGCAGAAGGAGCCCAACAAGATTTTCAATCTGCCAGTCGAGTTGGTGACCGGCGTGGCGGCCAAGGATCGCGAAGGGCACGACGTAGTAGCTTTTTCGTACCAGCCGAGTAAAAATTAGGGCGCCTTCGCGGGCGCACGCGGACAACTTTTACGACGGACCTGAGCTTCGGGCCGGGCCGCCAGGAGGAATCAAGATGCGAAATGTTTATGTTCTCGGAACCGGGATGATCAAATTCGGACGCTATCCCGACAAGACCGTTCCGGAACTCGGCGGCCAGGCGGCGATACTCGCGCTCAAGGACGCCGGAATCGGAATCAAGGACGTCGAGATGTTCGCCTGCGGAAATCTCTACCAGTCCAACGCGATGGTCGGGCAGCGAATCCTGCAGCAAATCGGCCAGACCGGAATCCCCGTGATCAACGTCGCCAACGCATGCGCCACCGGCTCGACCGCCTTTCGCGAGGCGTACATGTCGGTCGCGGCCGGGATGTACGACGTCTCGATGGCGGTTGGCGTCGAGCAGATGGGCAAGCAGGGCCTGCTCGGCGGCGCCGGCGGCGGCGATCCCGCATACTCGACCGAGGGCAAGGTCGGCTCGGGCCTGATGCCTGCCGTGTTCGGCCAGGCGGGAATCGAGCACATGCGCAAGTACGGCACCAAGCCTGAGCACTTCGCCAAAATCTCGGTGAAGTCGCACAAGCATGCGACCAAGAACCCGTTCTCGCAGTATCGCAACGAAGTCTCGCTCGAAGACGTGATGAATGCGCGCATGGTCGCGTTTCCCAACACGCTTTATATGTGTTGCCCGACCGGAGACGGCGCGGCGGCGGCCATTCTCGTCAGCGAAGACAAGCTGAAGCAGCTCGCGGGCGGACGCAAGCGCCCGAAGATTGCAGCCTCGGTCCTCACCTCCGATCCGTGGACCGATCGCGACCTCACTCTCCCCGACGTCAGCACGCTCACGCGGCGCGCGTCGAAGCAGGCTTACGAGAAGGCCGGCATCGGCCCCAAGGATATCGCGCTCACCGAATTGCACGACTGCTTCGCGACCGCGGAACTCGTCCATTACGAGAACCTCGGCCTCTGCGGCGACGGCGAAGCCGGCAAGTTCATCGACTCGGGCGGCGGCATGCATCCGGGCCTCGGCGGCCACGATCCGGTCAACGTATCGGGCGGATTGCTCTCGAAGGGGCATCCTCTCGGCGCGACCGGCGTCGCGAATATCTGCGAAGTCGTCTGGCACCTCACCCAGGACGATCGCGCGAAAGATCGCCTGGTGCCTAACGCCAAGGCGGGTCAGGCCCACGTAATCGGGCTGGGCTCCGCCTGCACGATTCATATCCTGACGATATAATTCAGGACCAACGCCTAATCGGCACTTCGAGAGAGGGCCGCCCAAAAAGGCGGCCCTTTTTCTTTCCCGATCAGGCCGATAAATTTGACGGACCGGATCAACAAAATGGCGAACCACGAAAAAGAAATCTCGACGGCTGAACGCCTCGGCTACAAGGCCGACGCGCGCGTGCTGATCATCAATGCCGACGACTTCGGCATGTGCCACGATCAGAACGAAGGCGTCATGACCGGATTGAAGGACGGCGTGTTCACCTCGTCGACCATCCTCGTGACCTGCCCGTGGTTCGAGGAAGCGGCCGACTTCGCGCGCAAGAATCCCGGCGCCGATCTGGGCGTGCATCTCACGCTGACCGCCGAATGGGACGCCTACAAATGGGGTCCCGTGCTGGGTGCGCGCGCCGTGCCCAGTCTCGTCGACGAGCGCGGATATCTGTGGCAGACCGTCGCGCAGGTTTACGAGCATGCCCGCCTCGACGAAGCCGAAGCCGAGCTGCGCGCGCAAATCGAAAAGGCGGTCGCAGCCGGCATCGACGTGACCCATCTCGATTCGCACATGGGCACGCTGCAACTGCGCCTCGACTACCACGAGATTTACGCGCGCCTCGCCAACGAGTGCCGCGTGCCGATCAGGCTCGCGTCGCGCCGCCGGATGGGCACCGACGGGATGGGCGCCATTCTCGACCAGTTGAACGCATTCGGCGTCGTCACGCCCGACCATCTCGTTTTTTACGGGCCGTCGAAGGTCGAGGAGACCGAGTCGTACTGGACCAATCTGCTGCGCACGCTGAAGCCGGGCGTGACCGAAATTCTGTGTCATCCCGCGCTCGCGCGCGACGAGCTCAAGAGCTGCGCCCGCGACGCGTTCCAGCGCGAAGCCGACTTCCGCTACTTCACCGCGGACAAGACGCGCAAACTGCTCGCCGATGAAGGCGTCGAGCTCGTCGGTTTCCGCCAGCTGCGCAACCTGATGCGCGCGGCTCAGGGATGAGCAACTTGGAACTGACACGACTCAGAGGATTTCAGGATTCGCTCGGCGCCGACGCGCGCGCGATGAGTCTCGTCGAAGAACGGGCGCGCGCGATTTTCGAGCGCTATTCGATCAAAGAGATTCGCATCCCGGTGCTCGAACGTGCGCAACTCTACGTGCGCTCGAGCGGGGAGACTTCCGACATCGTCGAAAAGCAGATGTACAGCTTCACCGATCGCGACGAGGGCGAGACTGTCGTCGCGCTGCGGCCCGAAGGCACGCCCGGCGTCGTGCGCGCATACGTCGAAGCCGGTCTCGATCGCACCGATCCCGAGCAGCGGCTTTTCTACTCGGGTCCGATGTTCCGTCGCGAACGCCCGCAGAAGGGCCGCTATCGCCAGTTCTATCAGTTCGGCGTCGAGATTTTCGGGCGTCCCGACGCAGCCTGCGACGCCGAGCTATTGATAATGATCGACGAGCTGTGCCGCGACCTCAAACTTCCATTCACGATGGAAATAAATTCGATCGGCGACAATAAATGCCGCCCCGCGTTTCGCGAGGCGCTCGTCGCATGGGGTCGCGCGCATTGGGACGAACTCGACGACGACTGCCACAACCGCCTCGATCGCAACCCGCTGCGCATTCTCGACTGCAAGAAAGACGCGAAGGTGACCGAGTCTGCGCCCAACAGCCTCGACTACCTGTGCGACGAATGCCGCGCGCATTTCGACACCGTCAAGGAACTGCTCAACGCCGCCGGCGTCGCATACGTCGTCAACCCGCGGATGGTGCGCGGTCTCGACTACTACACGCGCACCGCGTTCGAGGTGATGGCGGGCGGGCTCGGCGCGCAGAGCACTGTGGTCGCGGGCGGGCGCTACGACGGCCTGGTCGAGGCGATGGGCGGTGCGCCGGTCGCAGGAATCGGCTTCGCCATTGGCGTCGATCGCATGGCGTTGGCTCTGCAAGCGGCCGGCGTCACTCCCAACGGCGGGCCAGACGCCGCGATAATCGCGATGGGTGCGGCGGCGACGCGTCATGCGGTCGTCGTGGCGCGCGATTTGCGCGCGGCGAAGCTGAACGTCGAGATGCTCTCTCCTGAAAAAAAGATGAAGACGCTGCTCGCGCGCGCATCGAAGATTGGCGCGCGGATAGCGGTCATAATCGGCGACGACGAACTCGCGCGCGGGGTCGTGCAGCTTCGCGACTTGAAGCAAAGCACGCAGCGCGAAGTAACCGTCGCCGACGCCGCCCGGGCGATTGCGGACGCGACAACTGAACTATAACTGTGAAGGGTAATGCCGAAAACTGAACTATATTCTCCGCTGCCGCCCTGGCAGCGCACTGATTACTGCGGCGCTATTCGCGCCACCGACGTTGGCCGCGAAGTTGCCCTGTGGGGATGGGTCCAGACGCGCCGCGACCACGGCGGCCTTATCTTCATCGATCTCCGCGACCGCGACGGAATCGTGCAGCTGGTGTTGAATCCCGCGCATAACGCCGCCGCGCATGAGGCGGCCGGCGACGTGCGCTCGGAGTTTTATGTCGCGGTCAAAGGCCAGGTCGTGCGCCGCGCCGAGGGGACCGTCAACGCCGAGCTGCCGACCGGCGAAATTGAAATACTGGTCAGCGCGTTCGAGACGCTCAGCGCTTCCGCGCCCGTGCCGTTCCAGATTGCCGACGGCGATGCGACCGCCGAGGAAATCCGCCTCAAGTACCGCTATCTCGATCTGCGCCGGCCCGAGATGCAGCGCAACTTGCGCCGGCGTCACCAGGCGCTGCAGGCGATTCGCAGCCACCTCGATCAAAACGGTTTCATCGACGTCGAGACGCCGATCCTTTTCAAATCGACGCCCGAGGGCGCGCGCGACTACCTGGTGCCGAGCCGGGTCAACCCCGGCAAGTTCTACGCGCTGCCGCAATCGCCGCAGTTGCTCAAGCAGATCCTGATGATCGGCGGATTCGATCGCTACTATCAGATCGCCCGCTGCTTCCGCGACGAGGATTTGCGCGCGAACCGCCAGCCCGAGTTCAGCCAGATCGATATCGAGATGACGTGCCCGCGTCCGGAAGACATCCAGTCGATCGCCGAGGGCATGATCGCGTCGGTTTATCAGAGCGTGCTTGGCGTTGACGTGCGCCCGCCGTTTCCCCGGATGACCTATGCCGAGGCGATGGAGCGCTTCGGCAACGACAAGCCCGACCTGCGCTTTGCGATGGAGCTGAAGAATCTCACGGCCGCCTTCGCGGGCACTTCGTTCAAGGTCTTCGCCGAAATTCTCGCGCGCGGCGAATCGGTCTACGGCATCAACCTCAGCGCCGATCACGTACTCAGCCGCCGCGAGCTCGACGAACTCACCGAATCGGTGAAATCGCGCCACGCGATGGGATTGGCGTACGTAAAAGTGGGCGAGGGCGGATGGCAGGGGCCGATCGCAAAATTTCTAAGCGACGGCGAGCGAGCCGCCGCCATCCGCTGCCGCCGGCTTGAAGACCGGCGACACTCTGCTGATGATGGCCGGACCGCCCGACCAGGTCCGTCCAGTTCTCAGCGACATTCGCTTGCAGCTCGCCGCGAAATTCGGTCTCGACAAATCCGACGAACTCAAATTTCTGTGGGTCGTCGACTTCCCGCTCTTCGACTACAGCGCCGAGGACAAGCGCATGGTCTCCGTGAACCATCCATTCACCGCGCCCAGTCCCGACGATCTCGCGATGCTCGAGTCGGCGCCGCTCAAGGCGCGCGCACTCGCCTACGATATGGTGCTCAACGGCCAGGAACTCGGCGGAGGCTCGATTCGTATCCATAGCCGCGAGCTGCAATTGAAGGTATTTGAATTGTTGGGGCTCACGCGCGAGGAGGCGATCGATCGCTTCGGCTTCCTGCTCGACGCGCTCAAGTACGGCGCGCCGCCCCATGGCGGAATCGCCTTCGGAGTCGATAGGATTTGCATGATGCTATGCGGCACGGACTCATTGCGCGACGTAATTGCGTTTCCGAAGACGCAGAAGGCGGTCGACCCGATGAGCGGAGCGCCGTCGGAAGTCGACCCGCGCCAGCTCAAGGAACTGTCGATCAAGGTGACGTCATGAAAGCCGGTTGGCTCACAATTCTGCCGCGACTGGTGCTCGTCGTCGCGGCGCTGTCGGTGGCGGCGGGATGCAGCGCGATGGCCGCAGACGCGGTCGACTCCACCACCGGCGCGATCAGCGACACCATCAACCAGCGTGACGTGAAGTCGCATGCGGTGCGCTCGATCAAGACCATCCAAATCAGCCGGATCGCCGTGATGCCGGTGGTCGAGGATGCGGCCGGCGGCGACCCGCTGGCTCCAGGAGCCGCCGAGGCGATTTCCGCCGAGCTCTACAGCACGGTCGCGATGGCGGGCGGTTGGGATCCGATTCCTGAGTCGGATGTCATGGATGCGATGCAGAAGATGCCGCCGACCACCATCGATGACCTCGATCAGAACGCCCTCAAGCTCGGCCACGACGTGTCCGCTGACGGCGTGCTCTACGGAACGGTCGAAACCTACAAGGAACGCGTCGGTATGGATTACTCGGCGTCGAGTCCGGCGTCAGTGGCGTTCGCGCTCAAGTTCGTCGACATGAAGAGCGGACAGATCGTGTGGACGGCGAAGTTTGCGAAGTCGCAGGCTGCGTTGAGCCAGAATCTTTTCGACCTCGCCAACTTTGTGCAGCGTTCCGGACGCTGGGTGCGCGCGCATGAAATCGCGCAGCAGGGTGTGAAGGAAGCGGTCGCCGATCTTCACGGCGATCTCAACCTCTCGCAAAACGTCAAGCGCTTCGAAACCGGCAGCTACGGCGAACTCAAGTCCGGACAGCAGAGATACAGCACCGGCCCGCAGGGCATCTATTAAGCAGGGCTTCGCTTTCCGTCACTCCCACGGCGAGTGCGCTTTCATCTTGAGCGCCTCGGCGACTGCGGGATGCACCACGTGACCGTCGTAGGTGTTGAGGCCGTGGCGAATCGCGGGATTGAGCAAGCCGGCGTCGAGTATCCCACGGTCCGCAATCTCCAGTGCGTAAGTCAGCGTCGCGTTGGTGAGCGCGTAGGTGGAAGTGTGCGGCACCATCGCAGGCATGTTGGTGACGCAGTAGTGCACGACGCCGTTGCGGATGAAGGTCGGCCGCGCGTGCGTCGTCGGCGCGGAGGTCTCGGCGATTCCACCTTGATCGATCGACAAATCGACGATCGCCGCCCCCGGACGCATCCGCGCGACCATCTTGGCGCTCAACAGCCGCGGTGCGCGCGCGCCCGGCACCAGCACCGCGCCAATCACGAGATCGCAGTTGGTGACTTCCTCATCGAGCGTCGCGCGATTCGACATCACGGTCGTCACGCGCCCGCCCAGCAGATCGCTCAGGTAACGCAGCCGCGTCGGATTGATATCCATGATCGTCACTTCGGCGCCGACACCAGCCGCCACCCGGCATGCGTTCAGGCCCGAGATTCCGCCGCCGAGCACGACGACTTTGCCAGGCCGCACGCCCGACGCTCCGCTGAGCAGGACGCCGCGCCCGCCGCTGCGCGCCTGCAGGCACCACGCGCCGGCCTGGATCGCGAGCCGTCCCGCAACTTCGCTCATCGGCGCGAGCAGCGGCAAGCTCGAGTCTTCGAGCTGGATGGTTTCGTAGCCGACTGCCGTCACGCGGCGGCGAAGCAATTCGCGCGACAGACGCTGGTCCGCGGCGAGATGAAGATAGGTAAACAGGATCAGCCCGGATCGCATCAGCGGATATTCCGGCGGCTGCGGTTCCTTGACCTTCAAGATCAGATCAGAGCGGCGCCAGACGTCGGGCGCGCCCGTCACGATCGACGCTCCCGCCTTGCGATAGTCGCTGTCGGCGAATCCGCTGCCGACTCCCGCTCCCGCCTGCACCATCACGTGATGCCCATGCGTGCGCAACGCGGCGACGCCGGCCGGTGTGAGCGAAACGCGCTGCTCGTCGGATTTGATCTCGGTGGGAATGCCGACATTCATGCAGACAGGTCCTCCGCCGCATCACGATACGGTGCGTGACGAGCCGCTCGCAATCACGGTCCGCGAATCCGCTAACGCCATCCACGCGCGACAGTCAAGAGTCTCGCGCATGATCGACGTTCGCGATCGTATGAATTGGAACTTGACAAAACTCGCGCCGCTGCGCTTCATGAGCATTGATGTGATCGCGATCGGCTTGGGCCGCGAGAGGACCGCACAACGCGTGGCGTTCGCGATTTCGGGAGGAGTCATGGAGATCCCGCAGGGACTCAAATATTCGAAAGAGCACGAATGGGTGGCGACCGAAGACAGCGTCGCGACCATTGGAATCAGCGATCATGCGCAAGACCAGTTGGGCGAGATCGTCTACATCGAATTGCCCGCGGTCGGCGACAAGATCAGCAAGGACGATCCGTTCGGCGTCGTCGAGTCGGTCAAGGCGGTCTCGGATATCTACGCGCCCGTCACCGGCACCGTCATCGAGATCAACGAGGACCTGCCCGAGAGCCCCGAGACGGTCAACGAAGATCCGTACGGCGACGGCTGGTTGATCAAGGTGAAGATCACCGACATGAGCGACCTCGAAGATCTGATGGACGCCGAAGAATACGCTGAACTGCTCGCGCGCGAGAAAGAATGATCGAAGCTTAAGCCGGCGGCGCCGAGCTGTTGGCGTCGGCAGCGATCGCCTTCGATACCGCCATTCTGATTTTGCCGGCGCCCGCGGGAGGATCGATGAACACCATCAGGAACGGCGCCGACGCATCCGGCTCCAGCGCGAACGCCTTCTGCGGACTCAAGCCCTGAGAGAACTCGATTTCGCGCGGCGTCATCTCGCCCAGCATCGTGGCCGAGAGCTCGTTGCCGCAATAGACGCTCTGGCTGGCGAGCGGACGCGCGCCGTCGCCAATCAGGTTCGCGTCGATCTCGACCAGGTGCAGCGCACGCTCACCGACGTTCTGCGCATTGCCGGAAATCACCAGCGCGACATGGCCGCCCTTGAGCGTGTAATACTCCGAGCGGACATCATGCAGCGTCACCAGCATCGCGGGCACGACCGGCCGCGCAAAGTAGTCGCCGATTTGCGGAGCCTGGCCGAGAACGCGCACGCTGGCTGCCGGCTCGTCGCAGATGAACGCGCTCAATCCGAGGAACGCTATCGCGACGAAGAAGAACAACGCGAGAAATACTCCCGACGAATGGGTTGCGCCGGGCGGGGCCTCTTTGGAACCGTCGTCGGCGACATGGCCGAGTTGAAACCCCGGTTGCGCGGCAGGACCCTTAGCCGGCGGCGCTACGTATTGCGGCGCATCGGCGAGGAGCGGGGCGGCCATCCGACGCACTGGCATCTTTGTCCGGCGTGGCTGCGGCTCCGGCTCCGCGTCGTCCATCATGGTCGGCGCCTGGCGACTTGGCCGCGCTTCGAACTCAGCCGGCACCTCGCCCACTTGCCATCCGCTGTCGTTTGGCTCGTCCCGTTCGAGCTCGCGCTCCGGCGGCGCGTCGGCGATTTCATTGCGCTCATCGCTGAAATCGAATTTGAGATTTTCTCCGGTGTCGGCTTTCGGGGGCTCGCGGTCGCCGAAGGTGCGATTGAGCGGATCGTCGACGTCCGCTTCATCTTTTGCCGGTCGAACTTCAGGCTCCTCGGTTGGACGTTTTACCGGCGCCGCGTGCATCCTGTCTTCAGGCGCGCGCAGCTGAGCATTCGATCTTGGTACGCCAACTTCCGGCTCGGGCATCGTCGGCTGCGGCTCCGGGACCGGCTCGCGTTTGACGATGTCACTCTCGACCTGGGACTTGAGCGCGCTCGGGCGCGGCCGCGAGGGGCGAATCGTGCGCGCGGGCTGCGATTCGCTGTCCACCTCTGGCGGCGCAGCAGGCTTGCGCACTTTCGCGGGCACCGGGTCCGCGTTGAACACATGCCCGCATCGCGAGCACTTGAAGGTCGGTGTATCGTCGGGCAGGACCCGCTCGTCAATCCGATAGCGGGTGTGGCAACTGGTACATTGAATCTCGATCATTCCCCCACCTCACATCCCGCGCAGCAAATTATCATACGGCGGCGCGTCGCGCATCTTTTGCGGATGAGGCCGCCGCGGCCGGTGCAATGCGTATAGCGCTGCTTACGCGACGGTTCGATAGCGCCGGCGGCGGCACCGAGCGCGACCTGATCGTCACTGCGCAAGGTCTGCGCGCGGCGGGGCATCAGGTGACGATTTTCGCCGACGAGATTCGCGGTGAGACCGGCGGCTGGGAGGTTCGTCGCGTCGGCGCCGGGCCACGGCTGGGACGCGCGCTGTCCCTGCTGCGATTCGCGTGGACTGCCGCGCCCGCGGCGCGCCGCGCGGGCACCGATATGGTGCTGAGCTTTGCGCGATGCGTCGGTGCTGACGTGATTCGCTCCGGCGGCGGCGCGCACGTGAGTTATCTCCGCGCGGCGCGAAAGTGGCGCGGCCCGCTCGGCGCGATGGCGATGCGTCTCAGCCCGTACCATCGCGTGCAGATGCTGGTCGAGCGCCAGGCCTTCCGCAATCCCGGCTTGAAGCGCGCGATCGCGGTGTCGAATTTTGTTCGCGACGATCTGATTCGTGAATTCAGCCTCGCGCCCGAGAAAGTTGTAACGATCTACAACGGCGTCGATCTCGATCGCTTTCGACCGGCCGCCGACACATCCGAGCGCGCTGCTATACGCCAGAAATTCGTAGTCCCGGCCAGTGCGCGCGTGGTCGCGTTCGTCGGCAACGGCTTCGCGCGCAAGGGCTTGGGCTTCCTCATCGAAGCGTGGCCGCTGGTTGCGGGCGGTGCGTTTCTGATGGTCGTAGGCGCCGATCGGCAGACCGATAAATTCGCGCGCCAGGCTCGCGCACTGAACATCAGTGCTCGCGTGGTTTTCACCGGCCCGCTGCCGAACGTCGAAGCGCTCTTCCATGCGGCCGACGCGTTTGCGATGCCGTCGTTGTTCGAGCCGTTCGGCAACGTCGTGATGGAAGCGATGGCCAGTGGATTGCCCGCGATGACGAGCGGGTTCTCGGGCGTCGCCGAAGTGATCCCGCCGTCGATGCGCGGCTTTCGCGTCGAGCATCCCGACGACGTCGGCGAAGTCGCACTGCGCCTCGGCGCATTGTTCGACGCGCCGACGAATCTCGGCCGTGAAGCCCGCGCGACGGCGGAGAAGTTCACCTGGAAGCGCTACGCGAAGGAATTGAACGCGCTGATTGAATCGGCAGGGTAGGGCGCGAGTCTAACCGCCAAGGCCGTCGAACATGCCGCGCGCGACCGCGAGCCTGCGTTCCTCGCGCGCGATTCGCGGCAAGCCCGCACGCGTCAATTGCGCAATTCGCAGCCGCACCTGCGCGATCGCATTCTTCAGGATTACGTCCGCCGCGGAATGCTTCTCGTGCAGCATCCGGCAGCGCCCGCGCTCGCGTGAGATTCTGATGAATCGCTCGCGAGTCGCCCGCGTCTCATCGACTTCGTGATAGACCAGCGCCTTGGGCGCGTACCCGATTCGAAAGCCCGCGCGGCGCAGCCGTTGCGACATCTCGGTTTCCTCTTCATGCCCGCAAGCGCCCGGACCGAGACGCTCGTCGAACGGTCCCACTTGCTTAATCGCGCTCGCACGAAAAGCCATATTCGCACCGAGCACGCCGCGTACTTCGATCACTTCTTCGCCGTGATCGGCGATCGGCAGGTCGAGGTACACGGCCATCGGCCCGACTTTCTTGTCGGGATCTTCGGCCGCGAGGATTCGTCCCTTCATCGCGGCGAACTCGCGATGCGTATCGAAGAAGTCTTCGGCCGCCGCGAGATAACCCGGCGCGACCGCGAGATCGTCGTCGAGGAAGACCAGGATTTCCCCCGACGCCTCTGCGATTGCGCGATTCTGAATGCGGCATTTTCCGGCGCGAGGTTCGTGCAGATGCTTGAGCGGCGCGCCTTCGAGCGCAAGCTCCATCGGCGACGGCGTGCCGTTCTCCGCGACGATTATCTCGCGCGAGCCGGTCGTCAGTTCCGGCGCGAGGCTCGCAATCAGCCGCCGAATCGAGTCGGGCCGGTTGTGAGTCGCGACGATGACCGAGGTCTTCATCTTTGACGCTATTCGGCCTTGCGAAATCGCATGATGATGTTCTCGTCCATCAGCAGGCTCGCGCTGGTCATGAAACCCAGCAGTTGGCGATTGATCTCGCGCTGTGCCGGATCTTTGACCCGCCCATAAAGCATCCACGAGAACCCCGCGATCAACGGCCACAGAATCGGCGCGAGGATTCGCGATCGCAGCTTGCGCCGGCTGCGCCCAAGCGCGTCCATCCGCAGCCCCGCGCCCCATGCGATCCAATGCAGGTCGTTGAGGCCCATCACGTGCCAGTTGCGCCCGTCCGCGACGCGATACTTGTAAGCCAGCGGCGCGCGCCGTCCCTTGTAGTAGCCGCTCAGCAGGTAATGTATTCGCGAGCTGACGTTCAGGCGATTGGGCGTCGTGATGACGGCGACGCCGCCGGGACGCATCACGCGCGCGATTTCGCCGAGCATGTGCGGGATGTCCGCCAGATGCTCGATCACCTCGAGCATCAGCACCAGCTCGAAGCTCGCCGACCGAAACGGAAGATCGTTGTCGAGGTTGACCGCCACCCAGCCGGGGTTGCGGGTGCGATACTCGGTCGAGACGACGCGCCATCCGCGCTCCGCCAGCAGCCGGCTCGACAGCCCGTCGCCCGCACTCAGGTCCAGCGCCGGCGAAGACGCCTCACGGACCGGCGCCGGCGCCAGCGCAATCGCGCCGCGAACCCGTTCACTCATCGTAACTGCAGATTGTGTTGCACTAGCGTCGCGCGCTCAAGATGCTCGCGCGAATCGTGGAGTACCGTCTTGAATTGGAATCATCAGCCGGTTAAACCGTATACTCTTGTCCTCGCTCGCGAGAGTGGCGGAATGGCAGACGCGCAAGGCTCAGGACCTTGTGAGCGCAAGCTCGTAGGGGTTCAAGTCCCCTCTCTCGCACCAAATTTTTCACGACCGCCCGGCGTTCGCGGCGCGGTTCATTCGCGGCAGCGGCTCAATTGGGCGACGGGATCGCGTCAGTCGAGTCCTTGTTGCCCGTATGCTCCGGTCCGTGGCACTTGGCGACGTCAGCTTCACTGCCGCCGATAGCCGACGCAATCTCGGCGTCCGAGCGGCCCGATTGCTGCTGCAGCTTCACCACGTTGCAATCGACGTGGTCGGTGGACATCGAACTGCAACCCGAAATTCCGCCTGCCAGCAGCAACGTCCCCAGCGCGGCCGCCATCCCCAATTTGCCAAACGCGTCAGCCATTGAGATTTCTCCTCGCGAGCCGAAAGAGCTTAATCCCCAAGTCCCAAGCATGCGCACGATATTATCAACCGCCTCGATCTTACAAGCTGAAAATCCAGCGGCCGCGTCGGCGTCGACGGATCGCGCTTGAGAGGCGACCGGCGGGACAATATGATTTGAGCGAAGGGCGCCCCCGCGCCCTTTTTTCGACGGAGCGACCAGTGGAACTGCCCAAGACATTCGATTCCAAGTCCGCTGAAGAAAGATGGTTTCAGAAGTGGATCGACCTCGGCTACTTCAAGGCCGATCCCGCACGCCCGGGCAAAGTTTTCTCCGTCGTCATTCCGCCGCCCAACGTCACCGGCCAGCTCCATCTCGGCCACGCGCTCAACGTCTCGTTGCAGGACATAATCGTCCGCACGCGGCGAATGCAGGGGTACAACACGCTGTGGTTGCCGGGGACCGATCACGCCGGCATCGCGACGCAGAACGCCGTCGAGAAAGACCTCGCCAAGGAAGGCAAGGACCGTCACACGATGGGCCGCGACGCGTTCGTCAATCGCGTCTGGGAATGGCGCGAGACCTACGGCAACCGAATCCTGAACCAGCTGCGCCGCCTCGGCGCGTCATGCGACTGGAGCCGCGAGCGCTTCACCCTCGACGCGGGCCTGTCGCAGGCGGTGACGAAAGTCTTTGTCGATCTTTACAACAGGAAGCTCATCTACCGCGCCAAGCGGCTCATCAACTGGTGCCCGCGATGCGAAACTGCGCTGTCCGACCTCGAAGTCGATCACAAGGAAGGCGTGCCGGGCAGCCTGTGGTACATCCGCTACCCGCTCACTGACGGCACCGGCGCGATCACGATCGCGACGACGCGGCCGGAGACGATGCTCGGTGACACCGCCGTCGCCGTGAATCCCGACGACGAACGCTACAAGTCGTACGTCGGCAAGACTGTTCGCCTGCCGCTGGTGGGTCGCGAGATACCGATCATTGCCGACGCGGCGATCGATCGCGAATTCGGCACCGGCGCGCTCAAAGTCACGCCCGCGCATGACCCGGTCGACTTCGAGCTGGGCAAGCGTCACAACCTCGAGCAGATCTCGATTTTCGACGGCACCGCGCACATCAACCAGAACGGCGGCGCATATCGCGGGCTGTCGCGCGAGGAAGCGCGCAAGCAAATCGTCAAGGACCTCGAAGTCGCGGGCCTGCTCGAAAAGATCGAGCCACATATGCACGCCGTCGGCGTATGCTCGCGATGCGACACCGTGGTCGAGCCGATGCTCTCCGAGCAGTGGTTCCTCAGCATGCGCGCGATGGCCGATCGCGCGATCGAAGCGGTGCGCAAAGGCGACACGACCTTCCATCCCAAGCGATGGGAGAACGTGTTTTTCAACTGGCTCGAAAACATCCACGACTGGTGTATCTCGCGCCAGCTCTGGTGGGGCCATCGGATTCCCGCCTACCGATGCGTGCGATGCGACCATCTGATCGTCGCCGCCGAGCGCCCGTCGCGATGCCCCGAGTGCGACGGCTCCGACATCGTGCAGGACGACGACGTGCTCGACACCTGGTTCAGCTCGGGCCTGTGGCCGATGTCGACGCTCGGCTGGCCGGAATACACGGCAGATTTTGAGCGCTACTACCCGACCAGCCTGCTGCTCACGGGCTTCGACATAATTTTTTTCTGGGTGGCGCGCATGATGATGTTCGGGCTCGAGTTCACCGACAAAGTGCCGTTCAAGGACGTGTACATCACGCCGCTGGTGCGCGACGAGCTCGGCAAGAAGATGACCAAGTCGAAGGGCAACGTCGTTGACCCGCTCGACCTGATGAATCAGTACGGCGCCGACGCGGTCCGCTTCACGCTGGCGCAGTTGGCGGCGCAGGGCCGCGACGTGATCCTGTCGCACGACCGCTTCGCCGCGTCGCGCGCCTTCGCCAACAAAATCTGGAACGCGGCGCGCTTCGTCATGATGAATCTCGAAGGCGCGCCGCAACCGCTGCCGAAAGTGGAAATCGCGAAGCTCGGACTGGCCGAGCGATGGATTCTGTCGCGTCTCGACGCGACGATTCGCGAAGTGAGCGGCTCGATCGACGTATTCGAATTCAACGTCGCCGCGATGAAGCTGTACGACTTCATCTGGCACGAGTTCTGTGATTGGTACATCGAGCTGTCGAAAGAGCCGCTCAAAGCCGGCGGCGAACGGCAGGCGGGCGCGCGCTGGGTGCTGATCAACGTATTCGACAGGATGCTGCGCGTGCTGCATCCGTTCATGCCGTTCGTGTCCGAAGAGATCTGGCAGGTGATTCGCCCGTACCTCGACGAGGAGAATCTCGCGCCGCACCTGCCAATCGCGAAGTATCCGGAACCGTCAGCGACCAATCCGCTGTCGGCGGCAGAAGAACTCGCGATGAATCACTGCATCGAGGCGACCGAAGCAATCAATTCGCTGCGCTCACTGCTGGGGTGGCATCCCGGGCAGCGCGTCAGCGCGTCATCAAGCGGGCTGGAGTGGAGCGGCGCGATGAAGTCGAGCGGTGGCGTCCGTATGCGATCACGCTCGCGAAATTGGAGAGTCTCGATTACGACCGCGCTCCAAGTGATCGAGCGGTATTCTCACAATTGTCTTGGGCCGATGTGGGAGTCGAAGCGCCGGAAAGCTTTGACTTCGAAGTCGCGCGTCAGAAGCTCGAAAAGTCTGGCGGAAGTGGAGAAGCACGCCACTCAACACGAAGCGCGCTTGGATGATCCAAGTTCATATCCAAAGCAGATCCTGAGACCGTCGCGGAAGCCGAAGAGCGTTTGGTGCAATTGAAGAAAGAGCAACGGATGCTCACTGAACAACTGCAACAACTCGGCGAACTCGCATGAACCCTCCGTGTCATTCTGAGCGCAGCGAAGAATCCCGGGTGCCATGCGGAGACAAGCACCCTCAACCATGGGGTGATCGCTTTGTTCGAATCCCTCGCTCCACGCATCGACCAATGCTGGCAAGGTGTGCGCCAGCGCGCACCGAGAAAGATCCGGGATTCTTCGCTTCGCTCAGAATGACACAAGAAAATGAAACAAAAATAAGAGGGCACGTGCAGACTCTGAACAACCGAGTAGCTCGCAAATAGCTGTGGAACTGTTCAAGCAATTCGATGCCACCGAACTCATCAAGCGCGCGCTTGCTGAGGATGTGGGGCAGGGCGATATCACGACGGCTGCGACTGTTGCGCCGGGCGCGATGGGCCGCGCGAGGATTACCGTCAAAGAGTCGCGCATGATTCTCGCCGGCGGCGTCCTGATCGAGCCGGTGATGCGGCAGGCGGGTGCCGAGCCACGGATCGTCAAGCTCGCGGCCGAAGGCGCACAACTCAAAGCTGGCGATGTGCTCGCTGAAATCGACGGCAAGCTCGCGGGATTGCTGATTGGCGAGCGCACCGCGCTCAACTTCGTGCAGTTGCTCTCGGGTATCGCCACGACGACGCGCGCGTTCGTCGATGCTGTCGCGGGCACTCGCGCGAAAATTATCGACACGCGCAAGACTCATCCCGGCCTGCGCGTCGTCGAGAAATACGCGGTCCGTGTCGGCGGCGGGCATAACCATCGCCTCGGCCTCGACAGCGGCGTGCTGATCAAGGAGAACCATATCGCGGCGGCGGGCACCGTGACGAAAGCGATTGAGGGCGCTCGCAAGACTGCGCCGCATACGCTCAAAATCGAGATCGAATGCGAGACGCTCGCGCAAGTTGAAGAAGCACTTAAAGCCCGCGCCGACATTCTTCTGCTCGACAACATGACGCTCGACAATATCCGCAAGGCGCGCGCGCTCGCTGGACCTGAGGTTCAGCTTGAAGTATCCGGCGGCGTGACACTTGAGACGGTCCGCGCTATTGCGGAAGCCGGCGCCGATTTGATCTCCGTCGGCGCGCTGACGCATTCGGCGCGATTTCTGGATATCAGCATGAGAATCGACGGAGTCTGATTGGCGGGCGCCCCGCGCGTCCGCTTCGAGAAACCTAAAGTAATGCCTCAGAATCCATATCTTGCCATCGAACGAGGCGCGCCGGGCCGAATCGGCTGGCGAATCCATTATTTCGACGAAATCGACTCCACCCAGGAAGCGGCGCGCGAGCTGGCCGCGAGCGGCGCCGATCAGGGCACGCTGGTTATCGCTGAGCAGCAGACCGCCGGGCGCGGCAGGATGGGCCGCACGTGGCATTCGCCGTCGGGCGTCAATCTCTACACGACGATAATCCTGCGCCCTCCGATTCCGCTCGCCGACGTGCCGCGCCTGAGCCTGGTCGCAGGCGTCGCCGCCGCCGAGGCTCTCGAGCGCGAGGCGCCGGGAATCGTCGCGCTCAAATGGCCCAACGACGTGTGGCTGCGGGGCCGCAAGGCCGGCGGCATCATCGCCGAGGCCGTCACCGACGCGCGCCAGAATCTCGACTGCGTGCTGCTCGGCATCGGCCTCAATATCAATCTCGCCGCCGACGACATCCCGCCCGACCTGCGTGACAAGGCGACCTCGATGCGTATCGCGACCGGGCACGCATGCGACCGAATTGCGATCGCCGATTCGCTTTTTAATCTGCTCGACTCCCGCTATATGGAAACCCTGACCCGCGGCTTCGAGGCCGTCCGCCCGGCGTGGGAGCGCTTCTCGGCCCTGACCGGCAGGCGCATCGCGATTGTGGACGGCGGGCGGCGTCAAACTGGCGTGGTGAAAGGAATCGACGGGACAGGTGCTCTGCTGCTAGACATCGGAGACCGCGTCGAGCGGATTGTCGCGGGTGAGGTGAGCGTGGAGGGGGCGTACGAGTAAGTTTATGTGAGCAACGCAAAATAACTGCATCGATCGGGGCGCGGCGCTCTGAAATCGGCGCTGGTCCCGGGCGGGCAAGCTGAGAGAGGTGAACTCCATGGCTGTGGAGGAAATCGGACGGCTTAGAACTATCGCAATCGTGGGCCAGGGCGGGACCGGCAAGACGCAGGCCGCCGACGCGATGCTCTTCACGGCGGGCGCGACGCCGAGGCTGGGACGGCCTGACGACGGCTCGGCCGCGATGGACTTCGAGCCCGAAGAAACCAAGCATCACATTTCGATCAGCTCCGCGTTCAATCATCTCAACTGGAAAAAGACCGAAGTAATTTTCGCCGACACGCCCGGCTACACCGCCTTCCTGCCCGAAACGCTCACTACTCTCCGCGCGGTGGACGGCGTCGTGATGCTGATAAGCCCGGGCGCAGACACCAAGGTCGAATCGGAAAAAATCTGGGCCGCGACCGAAGACCTCAAGCTGCCGCGGATCGCATTCGTGTCGCGGCTCGATCGCGAACGCTCCAGCTTCGACGCCGCGCTCAAGGATCTCGAGAAGGTGCTCGGCGCGCGCGCCGTCGCACTGACGATCCCGATTGGCGAGGAGCTCGGCTTCAAGGGCGTGGTCGACGTGCTCGCGATGAAGGCGCTGACCTACGCCGACGCCAGCGGCAAATTCAAGGAAGAGGAACTGTCCGCCGAGCTCAAGACCCAGGCGGAAGCGGCGCGCACCGCATTGTTCGAAGCGGTCGCGGAGACCGACGACGCGCTGCTCGAAAAATATCTCGACCAGGGCACTCTCGACGACGCCGAAGTTCGCGCGGCGCTGCATGCGGCCGTCGTCGAGCGCAAGATCACGCCGGTGTTCTGCGGCTCGGGCGCGAAGAATATCGGTATCGCGCCGCTGCTCGACGCCGTCACGACCTATCTGCCCGCGCCCAACGAGCGCCCGCCGGTTGAATGCCAGAATCCCCAGCAGCGGCGAGCCGGTCAGCCGTGCGGCGGATCCGGCGGCGCCGTTCGCCGCGCTGGTGTTCAAGACGATCATCGATCCATTCGCCGGCAAGCTCTCCATCTTCCGCATCATTTCGGGCCGCGCGCAGACCGATGCCGGTGTCCTCAACTCGACGCGCGAATCGAAGGAGCGCTTCGGCCAGTTGCTGCGCCTCGAGGGCAAGAAGCAGTCGCCCATCGCCAGCGCGATCGCCGGCGAAATCGTCGCCGTCGCCAAGCTGAAAGACACCACCACCGGCGACACTCTGTGCGACGAGAAGGCGCCCGTGCTCGTGATGCCGCCGCTGACGCGTCCCGAACGGCGTTATCTCTTTCGCCATTCGTCCCAAGACCAAGGGCGACGAGGAGAAGTCGTCGGCGGCGCTGCAGAAGCTGATCGAGGAAGATCTCGCGCTCGAGATGCATCGCGATGCGCAAACTCACGACATCATTTTGTCGGGCACCGGCCAGATGCACATCGAAATCACGGTCGAGAAACTGCGGCGGAAATTCAACGTCGACGTCGAGCTGCAGGCGCCCAAGGTTCCTTACAAGGAAACCATCAAGGGACGCGCCGAGGCGCAGGGCAAGTACAAGCGCCAGTCCGGCGGCCGCGGTCAATACGGCGATTGCTGGCTGAAGATCGAGCCGATGCCGCGCGGCAAGGGCTTCGAGTTCGTCGACAATATCGTCGGCGGCGTCATCCCGCGCAACTTCATTCCATCGGTCGAAAAGGGCGTGCGCAACACTCTGCCCGACGGATTCCTGGCCGGCTATCCGATGGTCGACGTGCGGGTCACCGTCTTCGACGGCAGCTATCACGACGTCGATTCGTCGGACATGGCGTTTCAGATCGCGGCCTCGATGGGCTTCAAGGCGTGCCTCGAAAAGGCCCGGCCAATCATCCTCGAACCGATCGTCGCGGTCGAAGTCGCGTGTCCCGACGAATGCATGGGCGACGTGATTGGCGATTTGAACTCGCGCCGCGGCAAGGTCCTGGGCATGGACAGCAAGGGCAACGGCCAGGTGATCAAGGCGCAGGTGCCGATGTCGGAGGTGCTGAAGTACGCGCCCGACCTGCGCTCGATCACGTCGGGCCGCGGCTCCTTCGAGCAGCATTTCTCGCATTACGAGGAAGCGCCCGCGCCCGTCGCTGACAAAATTATCAAGGAGACTAACGCCGCGCGCGAGGCCGCCGGCGCCAAATCGGGGAGCCACGCGCACGCGCACGCTTGACGCGGTGGGGAGGGCAGGGCGGCCTGGGTATTTCCTGGGCCGCCCCTCTTGTACAATCGGTGCAGGTCGTTTCCGCGATGGCGCCGATAGGAAAAAGCCTGGTCTTCGCCGGTATCGCGATCGTGGTCGTGGGACTGGCGCTGTGGGGATTGTCGTCGGTGCCGTATGTCGGCAAGCTGCCCGGCGACATCTACATCCGGCGCGGCAACTTCACCTTCTACTTCCCGCTCGCCACCTGCATTTTGATCAGCATCGCTGCGACGATATTCTTTTCGCTGATGAGGCGTTGACGAATTGGCAGCGGCAAAATCCGAAAAATCGGTAAGCCCGCATCGGCTGGCGGAGCGCAAGCGGCGCCGCCGCGAGCTGATCGCCGTCGGCGTGGCCGGCGCGACCCTGGTCGCGTTCGTGTTCGCGCAGACCGAGTTGCCGCCGCTCACGCGCCACACCTCGCTGGTCTCGAACCTGGCAGTCATCTCGCTCTTCAACCTGAGCTTTTTGCTGCTCGGCCTGATGCTGTTCCTGGTCGGACGCAATCTCGCCAAGGTCATCTTCGAACGCCGCCGCGGTTTGATCGGATCGAAATTCCAGGTGCGGCTGGTCGCCGGATTCATCGCCGTCGCACTGATCCCCAGCGCGTTCCTGCTCTACGTCTCGGGCGTGTTTCTGCACGCCGACATCAACAGCTGGTTCAATCCCGAGTACGAACAAATTCTCAACGACTCGCTCGAGATCGCGAAGACTTACTATCTCAACTCGGCCAACAACGCCTCGCATTTCGCGCGCGTGCTGGCCGAGCAAATCGCGGCGCAGGGCCTGCTCGCGCCCGGCAAGCACGAGCAGCTGAAAGATTTCATCAACCGGCAGCAGGAGGAGTACAACCTCGGCACCATCGAGGTGTTCTCGGCCGATCGCAAGCTGCTGCTCATCGACATCAGCCCCAAAACGCCCACCGGCATCGGCGCGTCGCCCGATTCGCCGATTATTTCGCAAACGCTGAAGGGGCAAACGCTCACGCGCACCGACCGGCTCGGCAGCGCCGACGTGATTCGCGGCTCCGCGCCGATTTACGTCTCGAACGAAACCGACAACGTGCTGGGCGCCGTGCTGGTCGATTACTATCTGCCGCAAAGCCTCGCGACGCGCGCGACCAACATTTCGCGAGTGTCTGAGGATTATTTCCAGCTGCGAATCCTCCGCCAGCCCATCATGAACAGCTACCTGCTGACGCTGGTGCTGATCGGGCTCGTGGTCGTGTCGCTGGCGAGCTGGTTCGGAATTTTTCTCTCGCGCGGAATCACCGGCCCGATCAAAATGCTCGCGCGCGGCACGCAAGCCATCGCCGGTGGCGATCTCAATTTCCGCATCCCGGCCGTCGGCGACGACGAGATCGGCCAGCTGGTCGATTCGTTCAACCAGATGACCGCCGACCTGCGCGCTTCCGCCGCCGAGCTCGAGCGCCGCCGCCAGTACACCGAGACCCTGTTGCGCAACGTGTCGGCCGGCGTCGTCGGCCTCGACCACGACGGCGTCGTCACCGCCATCAATCCGTGCGCCGAACGGCTGCTCGACCTCAAGGCTGCCGACGCGATCGGCCGCAACTACCAGGGCGCGTTTCCGCCGGCTCTCGCCCGCGCGCTGGACGACGTGTTCGCCTTCGCGACGCGCCCGCGCGAGGCCCGCTCGACCATCAAGCTCGAAGTGGCGGGCGCCGAGACCGAGCTGATGATGACGGCGAGTCCGCTCGGCGACGCGCCCAACGAGCCGGCCGGGACGGTGCTGTTCTTCGAGGACGTCAGCCAGATTGCCAAGGTCGAGCGGATGGAGGCGTGGCGCGAAGTCGCGCGCCGAATCGCGCACGAGATCAAGAATCCGCTGACGCCGATCCAGCTTTCGGCCGAGCGTCTGCGGCGCCAGCTCGGCGCGCGCCCCGGAATCGAATCCACTCTCGTAGAAGAATGCACCAAAACCATCATCGGCGAAGTCGAGGATCTGAAGCGCCTGGTCAATGAGTTCTCGGCGTTCGCGCGGATGCCCCATCTGAATCCCGTGCCCGGCGACATCAACGCGCTCGCCGCCGAGACCGTCGCGAATTTCCGCGAGGCGAATCCCAACGTCGAATTCGCGCTCGCGCTCGATCCCGGGATTCCGCTCATCCCAATCGATCGCGACGCGATGAAGCGCGCGCTGGTCAACCTGCTCGACAACGCCGTCGCAGCCGTGACCGCCATCACGCACAACGGCGCCGGTCCAAAAATCGAAGTGCGCAGCTACGGACCGATCAACTCGATCGTAACTCTCGAAGTCGCGGACAACGGCCCGGGGATCGATCCGCGCCTGCGCACGCGCATCTTCGAGCCGTACTATTCGAGCAAGAAAGGCGGCACCGGACTCGGCCTCGCGATCGTTTCCGCGGTCGTCACCGACCATCACGGCTTTGTCCGCGTCGCCGAGAACCGGCCGCGTGGAAGTAGATTTGTGCTGGAATTTCCTGTTAAAATGCAGCGATTCGCGAAGGCAACCGCCTGATGCGACCCTCACCGCGCCGAATCGAGGCGCGCTCTCCGGAGAAATTTCAACGTGAATGAAACCGTGCTGGTGGTGGATGATGAGGAGCGGATTCGGTCTTCATTGCGCGGAATTCTGAGCGACGAAGGCTTTCGCGTCGTCGATACCGGCCACGCGCCGGGCGTGATGGATCTCATCGCGCGCGAGAGTCCGGCCGTCGTGCTGCTCGACGTGTGGATGCCCGAGATGGACGGCATCGAGTTGCTGCGCCTGATCAAATCCGAGCAGCCGCGCGTGCCGGTGATAATGATCTCGGGCCATGCCAACATCCAGAACGCGGTCGCAGCGACCAGGCTCGGCGCCGCCGACTTCATTCAGAAGCCATTCTCGGTCAGCGGATTGCTCGCATCGATCGCGCGTGCGCTCGAAGGCGATTCCGCCGGCCCCGATCCGTCCAACGCGCGCGGCATGAGCGCCGAGGTCCGCGCCGCCGGCCGCAAGGCTATCCGCGCCGGCGCGATTCCGCAGCGCACCGTCGCCCGCTCGATCGTGATGGGCGGGCAGGGACTTCACACGGGACTCAAGACGGGAGTCATCCTGCATCCGGCGCCCGCGGGCTTCGGCATCGTGTTCACCTCGCTCGCCGACGAAACCGCCATTCCCGTTTCCTTCGACAACGTCACCGACACGGGCTACAACACGACGCTCACCAGCGGCGGCCGCTCGGTCCGCACCGTCGAGCATCTGCTGTCGGCGCTCCACGCGTTCGGAATCACCAACCTGCTCATCAAGACTGACGACGAAGTGCCCGCGCTCGACGGCTCGGCGCTCGAGTTCTGCAGGCAGCTGGGCGAAGCCGGTCTCACCGAGCAGGACGCGATCGTCCAACCGATCAAAATCAAGCGCGCGATCTCTATTGGCGAGGAAGGCGAGGGCCGCGAGTTCATAAAAGTTAAGCCCGCCCCGCATCTGATCATCGACTACACGCTCGACTATCCCAAACCGATCGGCGTGCAGCAGTTGCACTTCGAGCTGACCTCGAGCGACGCATACATGCGTGAAATCGCGCCCGCGCGCACCTTCGGCTTCGTCAGCGAGTTCCGCAAGCTCAACCAGCTCGGCCTCGGCAGCGGCGCCCGCCTCGACAACGCAATCCTCGTCGACGATGACAAGGTCGTGAATACAACTCTGCGCTTCGCCGACGAATTCGCGCGCCACAAGGTCCTCGACCTGATCGGCGACCTCTACCTGCTGGGCCGTCCGCTGCACGCTCACATAACGGCCTCAAAGACGGGCCACTCCGACAACCTGGCGCTGGTGAAAGCCATCCACGCCTCGCTCCAGAGCTGAATCTCCTCTCCCTGTCAGGGAGAGGATTAAGGTGAGGGTCCTTATGTAGCGCGCGATTCTTTCGGGCGCGATTCAAGATTCTGCCTCTGCATGCAAATCTCAACTTGGAACTCAAAGGAAAAGTAGCACTCGTAACCGGCGCCGGCCGCCGCATCGGACGCGCAATCGCACTGAGCTTCGCCGGGCGCGGCGCGACGGTCGCAGTTCACTACAATACGTCGCAGAGCCGAGGCGGACGCAGTCGTCGCCGAAATCGCACGCGAGCGCGGCACAGCAAAGGCCTTCCACGCGAACCTCGAGCACGTCGCCGAAATCGAGCAGATGATTGCCGCCGTGCTCGACGCCTTCGGCCGCATCGACATCCTGATCAACTCCGCCTCGATCTTCGCACCGACTCCGCTCGAACAAATCACCGAGCGCGACTGGGACGCGAACCTCGACATCAACCTCAAGGCGCCGTTCTTCCTGTCGAAGCTCGCCGGCGCGGCGATGCGCCGGCAGGGCGCCGGAAAAATCGTCAACCTCGGCGATTGGGCCGGCATCCGCCCCTACAAGGATTACCTGCCGTACGCCGTATCGAAGAGCGGCCTGATAGGTCTCACCAAGTCGCTGGCAAAGGAACTGGCCCCCGAAGTCCAGGTCAACTGCATCGCGCTGGGCATGGTGATGCCGCCCGAGGACTACGACGACGCCGAGGTAGCGCGGCTCGTCAAGCGCACCCTGACACAAAAGATGGGTTCGCCCGAGGACGTAGCCCGCGCCGTAATCTTCTTCTGCGAAACCGACTACGCAACCGGCGCAATCCTGAACCTCGAAGGCGGCCGCCTCCTCGTCTGAGTCTCGGTCCTTCGATTCGCTACTCGCGACTAGATCGCTCGATCTTTCGCCTTCTTTAGTTCGGCTTCAAGAATCCTTTGCGCGGCATAGAGTTGCTCGCGGGAAATCTCACCGTGCAAAATCCGTTTAAACTTGAATAGACGGCTCACATATGAGTCCAATCCTATTCTTGCAAATTCGGGATGAGCGGTTCCTCTGAAGTGTCCGCGAGAGAGATTGGCCAATACGTCTGCCGCCTGAACTGGGATGAACTGCGACTGATTCGCGAGAACAAATTGCGGATCGTCTGAAATCAGATGGCTTTGGCCGAAGCTGGTCTTTAGCCAAAGGTCGTGGCGCTTCTTCACAGACGCTTGGAGTTTTTTGGTCGTGCACTCGAAAAAGATCGCTAACTTTTCATCTCGATTTCTACGATCATACGCTCCTATGATTCCGTGCAATTTAGAAGCGTCAAATTTAGAGTACATATAATCGGCAAGCAGAACGTATGGGTCATAATCCTTCCGAACCTCATCGGACAAGATTGAATCGTACTCATCTCGCGGCAATTGCCAACTAAATCCTTTCGGTCCGAACTCTTCGATCACACCTACGAACCGGTCAATACACTGACGAAAATCCGCATCGCTCCAGTTCTTGTACGGTCTTAGACGCTTCTCATTTTTCGTCGTTATTTTAGTGTGATTTGCGGCGCTCAAAAAATCCGTCATGTGAAAAGCGGGCAGTCTAAATTCATCCAGAGCCTTCGTCCATTGACTGCTGAAGGTTTTCCACTCTTCCTCTTTCGCCCAGAAGCCCGCTAGCACGACGAAATCAAATGGCTCATTTGGGTCCATTCCGCTTTCGTCTATGTAGAACTGCAACACGACCAGGGGTTAGGGGTTGGCTTCCTCAGGCGCGGGCTGAGGCTCCTCGCCCTTCGCTTCGGTCCCCTTCGGCAGAGTCTTGAACTCGATCTTCGCGCCCTTCGCGAGCTTCTTCAGCAGCCCCTTCACGACCAGGTCTTCATTCTCGTCGAGGAGGAACAGCGCGATCTTCGCCTTCACCTCCGACAGCGGCGCGTTGGTCTCGCCGCGCCGCGCGACCACCTTGATAAAGCTGTAGCCGAGGTTCGATTCGAGGATCTGCGTCAGCTGCCCGACCGGCGTGGCGAACACCATCTTGTCGACCACCGGCGGCAATTGCCCGGGCCGAAAGTAACCGAGGTCGCCGCCCTTGGCCGCAGACTCCGTGTCCTCCGAGTTCTGTTTCGCGATCGCGGCGAAGTCCTTGTTCTTCTGCGCTTCCTTGTAAATCTTGATTATCTTTTCGGCCGCCGCTTTCTTCTGCGCATCGGTCGCGTTGGGCGGCAGCTTCACGGCGATATGAGCGATTTGCACCTCGCCCGGATCCTTGACGAACAGATCGCGATGCTGATCGTAGTAATCCTGAATTTGCGCCTCGGTCGGTTGCACGTGATGCGTGCGAAATTCGTCGTCGAGCATCTTCTCGATCATCATCGAGCCGCGCACCTCGTTCATCAGCAGCGCATCGGGCGCGCTGGTCGCCGGAGCCGCTTGGCCTTCGCCGCCCGCAATCTGGAACTGGCGCGCGCGCTGCGCCACCTCGCCATCGGGAATCGTGATCTTGCGCCGCGCGGCCTCCTGCAGCAGCAGTTGCCGATTGATCAGATTCTCGCTCGCATCGCGAAACACGGCGTTGGATTCTTCGGTGCTGGTCGCGTTGATCATCTGCGCTTCGGTCTTCGCATAGTCGGCGATTTCCGCCGCCGTAATCGGCGCACCGTTGACCGTCACGACGACAGGGTCTTTCGGATTGGGCTTGACCAGCGGCAGGATACCGAGGAAGCGTTGCTGCCAGTTGAGCCCGGACTCGCCCAGTTGCGCGCGGGCCGGATAGGCAGTTGCAACTGCGGCGACAATCGCGAGAATCAGACAGGCAATCGTCCAAGGCTTTCGGCTGATGCGGATCAATTCAACCCCCCACTTGTTTCTGTATTGCGCGCCGCGATGAGGCAGTTGCGCACGGTGAGCATGATCTTCGCGATAATCGCGAGCGTCGTCGCCGTTGTCGCCGGCTTCATCTTGTTCTTCGTAATCGAACCGCCATTCCTCGCTTCGATTTTCCTGGCCTCCGCCTCAATCGCCATCGGATGCTTCGTGCTGACCGGCATCGCCGCCTACTTCGGCCCCTGATTCGCTCCTCCGCACCGCGGCACCATCGCGACGCCATACGCCGTTCGACACGGTGGCCCCGGCGCGAAGTAATGCGCGACCTCGGCTGGCTCACGGCGCATGAAAATCAAACTCGACGACCGTGTCCCATAATTATCGAGATGCAAACACAGCGCATTCGGCCTTTGAGTGGCAATCGCGACCCGCGAATCAAGCTGAGTATTGTGGTCCGCCAGCAAGGCACCCAACGCTGCGCGCTGACCGATCGGATCGCGCTGAAAGTCCGCACGATTCCCCAGCTCCGCAAACTTCCCGTACGACGCGCTGATCTTCGGACACTCGAAATCGTCAACATTGAGATTCGACAGCAGATGGAGTCCCGGCTTCAGCTCGACCACCTCGATCGACGCGCCGCGATTGTATGCGACGAACGCCTGTTCGCGCGATACCATCAGCAGGTTGAACGGATTGTAGTCCGACCCGCGCTCGCGCCCCGCGAACTCCGCCGCTTCCGCCGCAGTACGGCGCCGCAACGCGTCGAGGCACAACAGCCCGCGCGATCGCGCATTCGGATTCGCGCCATTCTCCGCGCGCCGATTCAGCAGTCCCGCCACCATCCCGTGCTCGCTAATCCCAAGCCAGGTGCCTCCCGCTTTCAGATCCTTCCCGCCCACAACATGCGGATGCTCGAGCAGGGTAGTGGGGTCGTCTGCCGGCCGGTCAAGAAACTCGTCGCGATTAGCGGCGATCACGACCGGACAATCGCGCGTAGCCCGAAAGTAAATAGCCAGCGTGCACATCCCTACAAAATTGGCAGCCCGCAAGCCTCCCGCACAAGACCCCTTTTCACACTGGGTGCAGGGGTCTCCCCTGCCCAAGGAAGCGTGAAACCCACGGAGGGTTTCACATTTAATAAAGTGATTTGCTCGTCCCCGGTTCGCGTTTCGTTCTCCTGAACTAAAAGGGGATTAGGTGACTGTTGACTCCTACCGCTGGGATGCCTACGATCCGATGGCAAATCGGACGAAGGCATACTCTCGCCTTCAGCCTGACCTAACAGATGAACTGCTCCAGACATACGTCGATGACGGCTGGGGGCTGGTAGCCGTGTTACGGGTATTCGGCGACGAAACTGGCAACCATCGAGGCGCGCCAATCACGGCTGTCGCCATCTACTTCGCGCATCCTGCGAATTGGCGACAATTCAAAAAGCCATGGAGAAAACGCCTAAAGAAACTGACGGGTAGTGAGAGTTTCCACATGTTCGATTTCGAGCATGGTCTAAACGCATTTGAAGGTTGGGACGAGACCCAGAAAACCAAATTGAGAGACGCGCTATTCGCGCTCATTCCAGAATATGCAGAGCGCGGCATGAGTTGCGCTGTCCTAGACCCGGAAATCCTTCGCGAAGCAAAAGAGTTGCAATCTATTCGTCGCGAATTTCATCGCGATGAGATTCCCTATCTTTGGTGCATGACGCGACTTGTAAAGACTTTAGGTAGCGGGCTGACCGGCAAGTGGGCGAATGAGCGAATAACTTTTGTGTTTGCGAAAAACCAGTATTCCGATATCGCGAGGCACTGTTACGATTGGATCAAGTACAACGCGCCCTATGGCGAGCGATTGGCCGGTACTATCGCCTTTGCGCCCATTGAAGAACATCCGGGTCTTGAGGCCGCAGACATTTTAGCGTTTGAAACATACAAACTTCTGGATGATTGGCGGCAGAAAAAGGGTGCTCCACAACGTCCCGCAATCGAAATTCTAAACCGGGACAAAACGGTGATTATATTGCCCTATCCGCCAGTCAGAAGTATTCGGCTCGAAATGCGCGCGCTCGCGAACCAAGTGCGTGAGTTCAGGCGCGTTGTAGACCACCGCAATTAATTTGTTTTGAGGCGCGGATCGTCGGTCGCTATGCATTTTTGAAGCGGCACTACGACTTCTAAAAAGTAAAGCTGTTGAAGCGTTTCCAGATTTTGACTGTTGCTTCTATCGCCCCTAGTTGCCTCGAAGTCCTTGTTTTCTTGGCTCGCGGTTTTCTTTGCTTGTTCGAATTGAACGAAGAGCGGGAATTCTCGAAATCCGATGCGGTATCGAAACTGTTCACAAGCTTCCAAGTTGACAGGGGTGCGTCTGTGGCGACGCTTTTGTTTTTGAGCGGCGGCATTAGCAGATACCAGCCCACAAGTGCGAGCGCTGCTGCATGACGAGATTTCATATTTTTACTCTGCTAAAGCCAAGTCGAGCTTTTATCTCCGAATTTAACTCGTTTGACAGGGTAAGGTATTGTTCGAGTGCGGGCGATCCGCGTCGCCATTCGTGAATCTCGCCTTTCTCCGAAAATACGATTTCGAGACCAGCGACTCCGGCTGACTGTCGATGGTGGCCCGTGAGAAGGAAGTGGAGCTAGCGGAATTAGCTGGGTAACCGTAGCGTCTGGTGAGTAATATTGTTCTGAAAAGAATGCCGCAGAATTTCCCCTGTCTCCGATCACTGTTTTATCTCCAATCGCGGTGGAATGGCTTTCCTCTGCCACTTCCAATCCCCAAAAACACGACTGACCAGGGAATGCGTATATGCTTGCTCGAAAGCTGGGGAATTCTTTGCGAGCCGGATTTTCGGCTTCTTTATCCCAACGCTTGTTGCCAATTTCTCGTAACTTCGTAGGGAATGAATATTCGTCAGGAAACTCGCCGCCCGCATACGCGGCAGCTACGTCATCTGCTGCACGCCGCGAAATCAAATCGCCGCAAACCAGCCATATCAAGCCGCTCTTGCGGTCATAACTGATTTTTCGAGTGTGGCGTGTGGTGCGGCTTTGCGGGCCTCGATTTGTTTCTAGAGTATCACTCGCGAACAACCAGCCATCCGTCGCTATGAATGCAACTTGAAGAGTCACGGGAAATTCCTCATCGAAGCAGTATTGCGGCATACCTCTGCCCTCGCTATTCTCAAATTTGAGAACGCGCTGTGGCGCATACCGCAATTCACGCGCTCAAAAATCTTGGCAGAGGCTGATCGCTTGACTATTTCTTGCGCGGCTTCGGTTGTTTGTCGTCGCTGGTAACCTTCACCAGCGCCCGCAACATACGATCGAACTTTCCCATGTCGGCGTGCTTGAGTTCTTCGCGCGCCTCTTCGACGCTTTTTTGGTGCTTGGCTTTGACGACATGGACGCATTTTAACGGGCGTCCAATCGGTTTACTAGCAACCCGAAAGTAGCTCGCGGAACATGTCGGGATTCTTTCGGTTATTGTGCCTGAAAGAAAATTCCGCGAGATACAGCGGCAAGTAAGTTTTGCTGACTTTGTGATAGCTGCCCATGATGCCGCGCCGGAGCAGACTCCAGAATGATTCGATTGTCTGCGTATGGACTTTGCCGCGCACGTACTCGTCTGCTTTGTGAGTGACGAATTCGTGCTTGTAGCCAATCCGATTCAAATTGCGGTAGCGAAAACTTTCATCGGTCGCGACCAGATCGCACTTGCTTGAAACTGTCTTGCGCACGAAGTCGTCATAGGTTTTGAAGTCGGCTTCCTCGACCATCTGGCACACAATGTTGCCTTTTCGAGCAATGGCTCCGATGACTTCGGTCTTCCCTACGTAGCCGCGCTTGCCTTTCAGCGTGCGCTTGCTCTTGTGGCGATTGCGTTCCAAGCCGCCAAGGTAAACCTCGTCAATCTCGACCACGCCCATGAGTTGTTCCCATGATTGATTCCGCATCGCAGCGCGAAGCCGAGTGCACATGTACCAAGTCGTGTGATAATCGGCAGTGAACGGATCGCCGTACATCGTGCGATGAATCTCAAGTGCACTGCGGCCCTTCTTCGCGACCAGCATCAGGTAGGCAACCTTGAACCAAATCTTGAGCGGCTTTTTTGTGTTCTCGAAAATCGTGCCGCTGATCACACTGAAGCGATAGCTCTTGCAGTTCTTGCAGAGCCAGTAGAACGGCTTTGACTTGAGCGCGTAGACCTTCTCTTGCTTGCCGCACTTCGGACAAGCCACGCCCTTCGGCCAGCGCGCATCACGCAACGCCTCACGACAACTCTCTTCGGTCGGGAAGCGCTTATCGAAAGCATCGACTGATAGTGTCGTCTCGTTCTTCATGCCTACGATTATGAGGCAAACGTCGGCAGGAGTCAAGTGCCACCTAATCCCCAACTAAAAATGTTTCACGTGAAACATTGCGCTCGAAACCTCAACAGCACCAAGGCAATTTCGACATAAACCTGAAACTTCACCGGCTATTCCATGGTCTCATCATCAACTATGCGACTTTGATACAGTCGCCTCGTGATTGCGGGTGAGCGATTCGAAGCGATCGTTATCGGCGCCGGCGTCGTCGGCAGTTCGGTCGCGATGGGTCTGGCGGAGCGCGGACTCAAAGCGCTCGCCGTCGATATCGATCTCAGCGGCCGTCTCAGCTCGAGCGAAAAGAATGCGGGCGGCGTGCGCGCCACCTGGTGGCAGCGGGTGAACATCGCGCTGTGCCGCGCGTCGATCGAGTACTACCAGCGCGTGCGCGACGAAGTCGGCTTCCGCCAAAAGGGTTACCTCTGGCTCTACGACGAGCAGACCTTCGCGCGCGCCGTCGAACACATCGCGCTTCAGCGCGAGCTCGGCCATCCGATCGAGGCGCTTACTCCCGCCGAGGTCAATCGCCGCGTGCCCGAAATCGACAAGCTCGACGGTATCGCGGGCGCGACGTTCTCGCCGGCCGACGGGCTCATCAATCCCAATCTGCTCAAGGAACACTACCGCGCCCGCGCGCTGAAACACGGCGCACAGTTTCTCGATCGCACCTACGTCGTCGCAATCGACGCGGGCGCATCGGAAGTGCGCCTCCAGTGCTGGCAGTCCGACGAGCCGCACACCGACGAAGGCCTCGTCCGCATGATGACCCAGGACGGCCCCGGCGAAGCCGAAACCGGTCGCGTCTTCGATCTGACTGCCGACGCGATCGTCGTCGCCGGCGGCGCATGGTCGCCGACTGCGATGAAGCTGCTTTCACTCCGCAACTGGACCGAGCCGATTCGCCGCCAGGTCTGCATCGTCGACAACCGCGAGACCAATCTCGCCAACTACGGCATGATCGTCGATACCTCGGGCGTGTATTTTCACAACGAAGGCGCGCACATCCTCGCCGGATACTCGCCGCCCGACGAGCCGCCCGGTTACCATTTCAACTACGACGGCGAGCCGTTTTTCCTGAACGAGATCTGGCCGCGCCTGTTCGCGCGGATGTCCTCGATGGAGCGTCTGCGCCACGTCACCGGATGGGCGGGGCTCTACGAGGTCAGTCCCGACCGCAGCGCGATCGTCGGGCGCGCCGCGCCAACCAAACCCGTCTACGAAGCGCACTCATTCAGCGGCCGCGGCGTGATGCAATCCTACGGCGCCGGCCAGGCCCTCGCCGACTTAATCGCGAACGGCAAGTACGGCGCCTTCGACGCATCGGCCCTGTCGCGCGAGCGCTTCGACCGCGGCGAGCAAGTCTGGGAAGAGCTGCACATTTGAAGGCCGGCTCCCTACCGAACGTTAATTTGGGTTTCCTCGCCTTAACTCGGCGTGATATTTAAACTAATCCGCGCGGGGCTTGCCCCTTCAGCTTCCGCTGTCGAGGAGGATTGATGTTTTCATCGATCGAGGACGTAATCGAGCGATTCGCCAAGAACAATTATATTGCCAGTCGGCGAATCGCGACTGTCATCTACCTGGCAAGCGAGATGCGCAAGCCCATCCTGGTTGAAGGCCCCGCCGGCGTCGGCAAGACCGACCTCGCCAAAGTGCTGGCCGCGTCGCTCGGCTTCGACATGATTCGCCTCCAGTGCTACGAGGGCCTCGACGAGGGCAAGGCGCTCTACGAATGGGAGTACGCAAAGCAGCTCCTCTACACGCAGATCCTCAAAGACAAAATCAGCGAAGTGCTGGTCGGCGCGAAAGGCCTCACCGAAGCGGTCGATCGAATCGCCGCGCAGGACGAAGTATTTTTCTCCGAGCGCTTCGTGCTGCCGCGCCCGCTGCTCAAAGCTATCTCGAGCGAACAGCCGTCGGTCCTGCTGATCGACGAAATTGACAAGGCCGACGCCGAGTTCGAGGCCTTCCTGCTCGAGCTGCTGTCCGATTTCCAGGTGACGGTGCCGGAGCTCGGCACACTGAAGGCCAAGCACATCCCGCTGGTCGTGCTGACCTCGAACAACGCGCGCGAAATGTCCGACGCGCTCAAGCGTCGATGCCTCCATCTGTACATCGACTTTCCCGATCGCGCGCAGGAACTTGCGATCGTCAAGCTCAAGGTGCCCGAGGCCGCCGGCAAGCTGGCCGAGGAAGTGGTGACCGTCGTGCAATCGCTGCGCAAGCTCGATCTCAAGAAGACGCCGGGCATCAGCGAGACGCTCGATTGGGTCAAGGCGCTCACGCTGCTGAACGTGAACAGCCTCGACCAGGAACTCGTCACCGAGACGCTCGACACGATCGTCAAGTACGAGGGCGACGTGCGCAAAGCGCAGGAAGAGCTCAAGGACTATGTGCGCCGCGTGCGCGCGCGCCGCGGCACCGAGGCCGGCAGCGACAAGGATTTGCTCAACTGATCACGCGACGGCAAGCAGGGTAGGGCACCTCACACCATGCAGGAAAAACTCGTCGAATTTGCGAATCTGCTGCGCGAGAACGGCGTGCGCGTCTCGCTGGCGGAAACGCTCGACGCCTTCAGCGCCTCCGAAGTCACGGGCCTGTCCGAGCGCGACGCGTTCCGCGCCGCGCTGCGCGCCACGATGGTCAAGCGGGCCAGCGAATTGCCGGTGTTCGAGGAGCTGTTCGACATCTACTTCTCCGGCCTCGGCGAGATTATCAAGCAGGCGAGCTCGGCCGTGCAGAACGCGCTCTCGATGTCCGATCAGGAATTTCAAAAGTTCCTGGACGAAGTCGAGAAGATGCTCAAGAAAGAGGGCAAGAATCTTTCCGAGCTGGCCAAGCAGCTGCTGCAGAACAACTCGGGCGAGATGGAGCGCAAGATTCGCGAGGCGTCGCGCGCCGTCAAGCTGCAGGGGATCGAGCGCACCATCGAGGAAAATTATTTCGCGCGCGCGCTCGCGCGCCAGCTCGGGCTGGACAAGATCGAAGCCGAGATCAAGGAGCTGCGCGAGCAGCTCGAGAAGATGGATATCGGCTCCGAGCTCAAAGCCAAGATGGAAGAGTACCTCGAGCGCCGGCTCAAGGCGCTCGACGATATTATTCGCCGCTACGTTCGGATGGAGCGCGAGAAGCGCGACATCAAGCAGAAGGAAGATCAGCGCCTCAATCAGATCGGCGAGAAGAGTTTCTATTACCTGACCGAAGACGAGCTCAAGAAAATGAACGAGGCGGTGACGCGCCTCGCGCAGCGCCTGAAGAACGTGATCACCGTGCGCCGCAAGCGCTCGAAGAAGGGCCGCTTCGATATCAAGCGCACGCTGCGGCAGAACCTCGAGTACGGCGGCGTGCCGTTCAAGCTGCGCTTCGAGAAGCGCAAGAAAGAAAAGCCGCAGGTCGTGATCCTGTGCGACGTCTCCGACTCGGTGCGCAATGCCTCGCGCTTCATGCTGCAGTTCGTCTACTCGCTGCAGGATCTCTACTCGCGCGTGCGCAGCTTTATTTTCGTCGCCGACATCGGCGAGGTGACCGAATGCTTCCGCAACAACGACGCCAAGGAAGCGCTCGACGTCGCGCTCAAGGGCGATATCATCAACGTCTACGCGCATTCGAACTTCGGCTACGCGTTCCGCAACTTCGTCACCGACCATCTGGGTTCGGTGAACAAGCGCACGACCGTGATCGTGCTCGGCGACGCGCGCAACAATTACAACCTGCCGCACGATTGGTGTTTGCGTGAAATCCGCCAGCGCGCCAAAAGAGTGATCTGGCTTAATCCTGAGAGCCGCAACACGTGGGGCTTCGGCGACAGCGAAATGGATCGCTACGCTCCGCACTGCGACCTGGTGGAAGAGTGCCGCAATCTCAACCAGCTTTACCGCGTGGTCGATCGCTTGGTCGCAGGCTGACGGACTCACTCGTCGCGTCTGCGCAGCTTGTTCGGTTGACCACCCGGCGTCTTTGGGCCAAGATATTCGCATCGGGGGCCGCGCGGAATCTCGATTCGAAACCGCGTCCACTCGAAGAGAAAAGGTTTAAGAGCGCCTCTATGGCTGGTCACAGGGAAGATTTCATTTTGATGATCGTGGGCGGGATTACGCTCGACCCGTCGACCAAGATGCCGATCGTCGTGCTGAAAGACCCCGACAACAAGCTCAATCTGCACATCTGGATCGGTCCGCTCGAAGCGACTGCGATGGCGACGGAGCTCGAGGGCATCAAGCCGCAACGCCCGATGACTCACGACCTGCTGCGCAACCTGCTGACCGATTTCGGCGCGACGGTCGAGTCGGCCGAAATCACCGAGCTGCGCGAGAACACGTACTTCGCGCGAATCCTGGTGAAGACCCGCGACGGCAAGGCGCTCGAAATCGACTCGCGGCCGAGCGACGCGATCGCGCTGGCGTTGCGGACCAAGTCGCCCATCTACGTCGCCAAGAAAGTGCTCGAAGCATCGAGCGAGCTGCATGAATCCCAGGGCGAGCCGCAGACTTCGGATCAGAATCTCGCCGGTGTGTCGCGCGACAAATGGTCCGAGATCCTCGAGCGCATGTCGCCCGAGGATTTCAAATACAAGATGTAAGGGCGCAACCGCGCTAATCCCTCTGGTCCTCTGCCGGGCGGCGCCCGCTGGAGCATTCGATGCCGCCGACTACTCATCGCCGAAAAATAACGCAAAAGGAACTCAAGGCGCCCGACGAGTTTACGACGCTGGTCGATAGCGCGCGCGAATTCCTGGTCAGCAATCTCAACCAGGTCCTGATTTCGGCCGGGGTCGTCGCGGCTGGTCGGCGCGATCGTGATTGGCGTGTACTACTATGAACGCCATCGCGACAATCTCACGGCGGCAAGCTTCTACAGTGCAATCACGGCGCTCAACGGCGGCAAGAACAAGGATGCCGAAGCGCAGTTCAAGCAGCTCGCCGATAACGAGCCGGGGCGCCGGCTCGGACGTCTGTCGCGCTTCTATCTCGCCAGCGCATATATTGCCGACGGCGATCTTCCCGACGCGCGCGATTCGCTCGTATCGTTTTTAGCCGAGGAGCGTGACCCGCTGTTCCGCAGCCTTGCGCTGACCAACCTCGCGGTCGTTTATGAGCGCATGGCGGAATGGACGAAAGCGGCGAGCGCATATCAACAGGCGGCGGCCGATCCGGGACCGGAGCAGGTGAGGGCGGAGCTGGGCGTCGCGCGGATGCTCGCCAAGTCGGGCGACAAGCAGGGCGCGATCGCCGCCTATCGCAGCTTTCTCAACGCGCATCCGTTCGCGCAGCAACGGCAGGACGTAGTCGAGTCGTTGGCGCTGCTCGGCGCGCCCGCAGACATCCCGCCGCCGTCGTCCGCGTCAGCGGGACCGCAGCCGGTCGTCATTCACTAATCAGTCAGCGTTCCGCTAGTTCGCCGCGGCCGTGGGCGTCTTTCCTTCGAGCTCTGAGTTAATCACGAACTCCAGAATCTTTCCGTCGGGCAGTCCCACCACCGGGATGCCGTTGACGAAGAAGGTCGGCGTCGACGAGACGTGAATCGAGTTGCCGTCGAGCTGATCCTGCTTGATGCGCGCCTCGGTCTGCGGACTGTTCATGCATGCCTTCAGTGAAGGCGCGTCGAGCTTATGCTCCTTCGCCAGCTTGTCGACGTTGTCCTGCAGGTTGCTCACGTTGATCGATCCCTGGTTGGTGTAGAAGTAGCGCGCGAAATCCCAGAAGGTCTCCGGGTTCTGCAGCCGCGCGCACTCGGCCGCCTCGGCCGCTTTGATCGCCCACGGATGCACGTTGAGCGGGTAGGCTTTGAAGATAACCTTCACCTTGCCCTTGTAGGTCGAATTGACCAGCGCCTCGATGACGCTGAAGGCGTGCGCGCAGAACGGACACTCGAAGTCGGCGAATTCCACGATCGTCACGGGTGCGTCGGCTGGTCCCTGCGTCGGGCGATCGTCGAGCGTCACAGCGCCCATGTTCACGCGTCCCCACGGCTCGGCGCCGAGATCGAGAAATTGTCCGATGATCGCCTTGTCCTCATTTTTGTCGAAGAAGATCATAGCCGTGATGCTCTGACCCTGATCGTTCTTCACGGTCAGTTGGCGCGCGAGCAGCCCCGCAATCGGGGTCTTGAAGGCAGGGCCGAGCGTGACCAATTCGGCGCTGGGAATCTTGAAGTGCTTCTGTAGATAAGTCTTCAACGCCGCATCTTTGGCAGGGTCGGTCGCGACCGGCGCGCCGCCGGCAGGGGAGGCATTCTGCGCGAGCGCAGAGCCGGCGCCGAGCAATGCAATCGCCACGAAAGCGAATGTAGCCGCCATCTTTTTACAGTAATTCAACTTCGCATAAGAAGTATTATGTAAACTACGCAGTATGGTTAAAAGTCGAAAAAGGCCTGAAATCATTAGTGCTCCGACGCTCCTGGGTTCGAGTTGGTCTATCCGGCTCAGATTACGATCTTGATTATTCCAAAGAAACTCCCCGCTGGAAGTGACAAACGAAGACGGCACATTACTAGCGAATCGCGACCTCTCCGTACAGCGCCCGAGTACTCCCCGACCCCGGCTTGCGGACCGTCACGCGTAACGCTTTGATTGACGGAATGTCGCACTGTTCACTGAAAATCTCGTGCGACCAGTAATCCTTGCGCTAACTCTCATCGCATTCACCATAGGCTTCGGTTCAAGCCTATCGAGAGCTGACGACGATTGGTGGTCGCATCTCAGAGACCTAAAACCGTCTGCCTGCAAGACACCAAGCAGAGAGAAACCCAACGGGGCGAACTTCGTTATCGCGGGGGTGAATCTGCGGGATGGGCAGCCTATCGACGATGCTGAGAAAAAGATTGCCAAGCCATGGGCTATAAGCAGTCGCGGAGACGCTGGTTCGAGCCGTGACCAGATTTGCTTCACAAATCAGCATCCGAGCGAGGTCGATTCAAACTGATTTTTGAACAAGGAGAAATAGCTTCCTTGGCGTATTTGATCGACGGAGGGCCGGACTGGACGGAGTCGTACAAGTGCGTCGTTTCGCAAAAGGTTTCCGAGAAACTTGCCACAGCAACGGATTGCATCTCGGAATGACAGTCGCTGAGGTGGAAAAAATTCTGGGTAAGCCGTGCGCCGAGTCGAATGATAGTGTTGAGTACTTCTTTGACTACCATTATTTGCTGCCTTTGGACGAGCGACAACGCCTCAAGGGCAAGGGCGACCTCAGTGCCGATGAGCTCGTCGACTGGTTCATGATATGGAAATCAAATTTCGCGGAGCGAAGGCCTGCTACATCGCGATATCGACGGAGAGACCCAGTAAGAGCGCTAGTCGCGGCCGCCGCGGACGGCGCCTGATTCCTTTTTTGGCGGCGCGGGCTTGTGGCCGAGCGCGCTTAACGCTCTGCGCGCGACGAAATTGCGCGGTGCGATCTTCAGCACTTCTTCGTAGTAGGCAACCGCAGTGAGGGTTCGGTCCAGCGCCGCTGCGCATTGACCCATCGCAAGCAGCAGCTCGACACCGACGGCGCCAAACTCGCGCGCGCGCTTGAGCGCGGCGAACGCCTCGGCGAATTTTTCCTGCTCGGCCAGCGCCAGGCCGAGCCGCATAATGGCTTCCGCGTTGAGCGGATCGAGGTCGAGCGCTTCGCGATAGGTCGAGAGCGCCGAGCGCCGCGCGCCCTTTTCGTATAGATCGCGCGCCGCGGCGGCCATCCGCGCGCCCTCTTCGGGCCATCCGCGGGATTCGACTTCCACGGTAATTTCGCCGTGCGAGACTTCCGCCTTGACCAGTTTCAGCTTCTCGCCCAGGTATTCGCGCAGGCGCTCGAGCACCGCGTCGCCGTTGGTTTCCGGCGATTCGAGAAATGCGAGCCCCACCGGATCGCCGACATGATCGATCCGCCGAATGACGAGCGAGCGCCGCGCGCGCGGCTTTCGCGACGGTGGCTGCTGGTCAGACGCGCTCATTGGGATCGAACAGTTTGCGATATTCGTCGAGCGCGAAGCGGTCGGTCATCCCGGCGATGTAGTCGGCGACGGCGCGCGAAATCGGCTCGCCATAACGATCTGCGCGAGCGACCACGTGCTCCGGCATCTGGCGCGGCTCGGTCATGTAGGTTTGAAACAGCGCCGCGAGCACCCTGCCCGCCTTCTCGGTCATCCGGCTGACGCGGTAGTGCCGATACAATCGATCGCGCATCACCTGCTTGATTTCGTCGACCTTCGCGCCCATCGCGGAGCCGAAAGACGCCAGCGCCCTGCCCGCCTTGCGCACGTCCTCGACGCTGCGAATCTGGTTGCGCTCCAGTTCGCCGGCGAGATTGCTCATCAGGTCGGTGGACATCGCGTCGATCATCCTGATGACGGTCTGGTAGCGAATCACGCGCATCTCGGCCGACGGAGAGCCGTCGCGCGCGGCGGCAGCCGACTCCCGAAACAGCGCCGACGCGTTGAGCTCCTCGACCGTCAGCATCTGCGCCTTGAGGCCGTCGTCGACGTCGTGTGCGAGGTACGCGATTTCATCGGCCAGGTCGACGATTTGCGCTTCCAGGCAAGGATAGGTGCTGGGGTCGAATTCCTGCGCGGCGGGACGGTTCTGGAAATGCGAATGCTTGATGATTCCCTCGCGCACCTCGAAGCTCAGGTTGAGTCCGCGAAAATTCGGGTAGCGAATTTCGATCCAGTCGACGGTGCGCAGGCTCTGCGCGTTGTGATCGAAGCCGCCGTACGGCGTCATCAGCTCGTTAAGACTTTTCTCTCCCGCATGGCCGAACGGGGTATGTCCGAGATCATGCGCGAGCGCTACCGCCTCGGCGAGTTCCTCATTGAGGCCGAGTGCGCGCGCCACCGTGCGTGCGATTTGCGCGGCCTCGAGCGTATGCGTCAGGCGAGTGCGATAGTAATCGCCCTCGTGATTCACAAACACCTGGGTTTTGTATTCGAGGCGTCGAAACGCGGCCGAATGAATGATGCGGTCGCGATCGCGCGCAAAGACGGTGCGCATCGGATGCTCGGGTTCGGGAAAGCGCCGCCCGCGACTGGCCCGCGGCGCCATCGCATACGGCGCCAGCACGCGCGCCGCTATCTCCTCGAGCTCCTGCCTCGTCCGCAGCATTACGTTCAACAGCCGAGATGCTACCACGCCGCCAACGGCGCTCGAAGCGCTCGGCACGACATCGCTCAACATGTGCAGTCTTACGCGCGAGGCCGTGGGTTTCTATAATCGCATGCGGTGGTTGAGGTGCGTGGTATTCGAAATTGCGGCGCGGTGCGGCGAATCGTCCTGGCGTTCGCGATAAGCGCACTGGTCACCGCCTGCGCGACGTCCCAACCCGCGCAGCAACCGCCTCTCCCGCCTGCTCCAGCGCCTCAGCCAGCTCAGACGCCGCAGATTGTCGGCACGGCGTCGTGGTACGGCCCGGGATTTCACGGTCACAAAAATGCGGCGGGCGGAATTTACGACCAGGAGGATATGACGGCGGCTTCGATCGCGTTTCCATTGGGCAGCCGCGTGATGGTCACGAATCTCGACAACGGTCTTTCGGTCGAGGTGACGATCACCGACCGCGGACCGTTCGTGAAGGGACGCAAGATCGATCTGTCGCATCGAGCGGCGCGGATGATCGGGATGCTCGGTCCGGGCACTGCGCGCGTGCGCATCGCGCTCATCAGCAAACCAGCCGGCACTCGCGACGTCGGCGCGCCGCTGCGCTACTGGGTGCAGGTCGGTTCCTTTTCCGATCGGCACAACGCTGAGCAGGTGCGCGACCGGTTGGCCTCCGCCTACGATGACGTCCACGTCGTCGACGTCCTTGATGCTGCGCAGCGCCGCTATTACCGTGTACGTATGGGCGCGTTCGCGACTCGGTCGGAAGCCGAGGCGCGCGCGGCCGATTCCACACGATTTGGATTGCCAGTTGTAATCGTCACCGAATGACCATCCGCGCCCGCCATTTTGCTCGACGGCTCTGGTGGCCAATCTGCGCCGTCGCAGCGCTTCTGCTTCTGCGCGCATGCGCTTACTCGCTGGTCAACGGCGACCGCGTCAATTCGCAGGAATCCGCAAAGATCGAGGCCGGCATCCAGGATGTTCGCCAGCTTCGCTTCAAGCGGCCGGTCCCGCTCGTCGTCAAAACTCCGGACGAGGCCGAGGCAATGATGGAAGCGGACCTGATGCGCGACTACACGGACAACCAGCTCGAGGCTGACGCGGTGGCCGGCGCGCTCACCGGTCTGTATCCCGCGGGAATCGATCTGAAGGCCGCGTCGCTCAAGCTGCTCAAGAGCCAGGTCGCGGGCTTTTACGATCCGCACGGCAAGGAAATGGTGCTGGTCAAGGGCGGCGCCGATCTTGGCCTGTGGAACAGCGCCGCGGAGTTCATGATTCAGCGCGACGTCGTCGGCGAGATGCTGCTCGCGCACGAACTGACGCACGCGCTGCAGGATCAGAACTTCGATCTCGAATCGAGTCTCGACAAAGTGAAGGACAACGACGATCGCAGCCTCGCGCTCAAGTCCGTGGCCGAGGGCGACGCGACTATCGCCGGCTTCGCCTACGCGGCCGGGCGCATGGACGACAGCACGGTCGATACCCTCGCCGACAATCTCAAGCAGCTCCCGCAGGCTCTGGAAGCCGAAGCGCCCGGCACGCCCGAGGGCCTCAGCGTTCCGCTGCTGTTCCAATATTCCGACGGCGTCCGCTTCGTCGCCGAGGCTTACCGCCGCGGCGGATGGTCCGCGGTCGACGCGCTCTATCGCAAACCGCCGCAGTCGAGCCACCAGATTTTGCATCCCGCGCTGTACTTCGACAGCAGCGCGCCGGTGCCGCGAATCGAGCTCGCGGGCTACGAAGGAATTATGAGCGGCTGGAAAAAAGCCGACGACGACACTTACGGCGAGCTGCTGCTCCGCGTAATCCTCGAGCGTAATCTCGGCAAACAATCCAGCGAGGTCGGACTCGCCTCGCGATGGATCGCGGACCGCATGATCATCCTGCAGGAAAGCCGCGGCGTGAACGTCATCTGGATGCTTGCGTTCAGCGACGCGCAAACCGCCAGCCACTTCACCGTCGTCTACCAGACCCTCCTCGATCGCCTGCTCGGTGACTCGACGCCCCATCGCATCGACACGCGCGCGAACGCGGTGCTGGTCGTTATCGGAGAAGGCGCCGACTATTTCGACACGCTCGCACCGGCTATTTGGAACGCGAGCGCGATCGAATCCGGTGGTGTGACCGCGCGCATCGAGCCTTCGGCGACCTCAGCCGATCAATAGCCGCAGGCGCCCTAACCTACGTCGCCGAGACTGAAGCCAAGCGCGAGCATTTTTCGCACGGCCGCGCGCGCGCCTTCGGACTCCCTGGTTGCCAGCGATGGATCGCGCGCGATCCATTCGTCGGCCAGCGTGCGTGCGCGTTCGATCGTGCGATGGTCGCGAATCAGATGCACAAAGCGGAGGGGCAGCGCTCCGGTCTGTCGCGCACCGAGCAGATCGCCGGGGCCTCGCAGCCGCAGGTCGGCCTCGGCAACCTTCGCGCCGGTGGTGCATTCGCGCATAACGGCGAGGCGTTGCAACGCAACTTCGTCGGCGTCGCTCGAAGCCACGATGCAACATCGCGAGGCTTTCTCACCGCGTCCCACCCTGCCGCGCAGCTGATGCAACTGCGCGAGACCGTAGCGTTCCGCCGCGACGATCACGATGGTCGTCGCTTCCGGCACGTCAATACCGACTTCGACCACCGTCGTGCACACGAGTACGTCGATCGCGCCGTCGCGAAATTCGCGCATCGCGCGATCCTTTTCCGTCGCGCCCATCCTGCCGTGCATCGTGCCGATTCTCGCTCCGCGGAGCACGCCCTTCTTTAGGCGAGCCGCCGTGGCACGAGACCGATTTGGCTTCGTCTTCATCGCCCTCGATGAACGGAACGATGTAGTAAGCGCGCCCGCCTGCGTCGACCTCCGCGCGCAAGGCGTCGTGCACCTGCTCGAGCGCATCCTCAGCGTAAATCTCGGTCGCGATCGGCGTGCGGCCTGCAGGTAGTTCATCGAGAAACGACACGTCGAGATTCGCAAACAGACTCATCGCGAGGCTTCGTGGAATCGGCGTCGCCGTCATCATCAGCAGGTTGGCCTTCGGTCCAATCGCTTTCATCTTCGCGCGATCGAAGACGCCGAAGCGATGCTGTTCGTCGATCACGCCGAGCGCCAGCTCGCGCATTCGCACCCGCTCTTGAATCAACGCATGCGTTCCGAACACGGCGCCGATTTCCCCACTCGCGAGCCCGCGCAAAACTTGTTTGCGCGCCGCACCCGTGACAGCGCCGGTCAGAAGTGCGCTCTTTACGTTGAGCCGCGCACACGCGCGCGCGAATCCCCGGTAGTGCTGCTCGGCAAGAAGCTCCGTCGGCGCCATCATTGCCGCCTGATGTCCGCATTCCACCGCGCGAAGCATCGCCCAGAACGCAACAATCGTTTTACCGCTGCCGACGTCACCCATCAGCAAGCGGTTCATCTGGTTCGGGCGCGCAAGGTCGGCGCCTATCTCATCGATCGCGAGTGCTTGCGATCGCGTCAGCGCAAACGGCAGCTCAGCCAGCATTCGCTTACTCAGGCTCTGCGAGCCATCGAGCGCAAATCCAACCCGGCGTGCACTGCGGACGCGTTCAATCGAAAGCGCGAGCTCGAATGCGAAGAGTTCATCGAACGCGAGCGCCTGATGGCCGCGCGACTCTCCGTTTGCCAACGCCTCGACGTCAGCGTCGGGCGGCGGATCGTGAAGGTAGCGCAGCGCCTCGCGCACCGAGGGTATCTCGTCGCGCAGTTCTTCCGGCAACGCTCCCCTGATCGAATCACCCGCCTCGGCCAGCGTGCGTGTTACCAAACTCGCGAACAGGCGTTGCCCAACGATAGGCGGCAATCGGTAAACGGGGCGGATTCCCTTCGGCTCGCCGTCAGACAGCCGATGCAACTCCGGCTGAGCGATCTCGATTCCGCCGTCAGCGGCAGTAGTCACTCGCCCGCGAACCAACACGCGCTCGCCACCCGGAAGATAGCCGCGCATGTAAGCGGGGAGATTGAACCAGACGAGACGGATCTGGCGCTCAGCGACGTTCAGCCATCCCGAAGCGAGCCGTCGCCATCGCGATCCACGCATCGGACGTTCGGAAATCTTGCCAAGGTCGCCTTCGACGACAACGATATTCCCGGCGCGCAGGTCTTCAAGCGACGTACGCTCGCGCCAGTCCTGGTAACGCGCTGGCAGATGAAAAACGACTTCGCCCGCAGTAACGATCCCGCGCGCTTCCAGAGCCGCCGCGCGCTTGGGCCCAATCCCCGCCATCGCAGCAACGGGACTGTCAATCCGAAGCCCCTGTCTTTCTGATTTCTCGCCGGTTATTTCGCGGGAGAGGTTAGGTGCGGGTTCTGGAGTCCTCAATGGGTCTCAACGCGCGCCTTAAATTCCTTGCTGCCGGCCCGCTTGCAGCTTTCGATGGTAGTCCTGTAGCGCATGCACTTCGAACGTTTCATTCTTCAGCGCGAAGATTCCCTCGACCGCCGCCTTCGCTCCCGCCATCGTCGTGAAATACGGCAGCCGCAGTTCCAGCGCGGTGCGCCTAATCGAAAACGAATCTTTGGTGCCGTTGGTGTCGTTCGTATCGGGAGTGTTGACGACCATCGCGACCCGCCCTTCTTTCATCGCATCGACTATATGCGGGCTGCCGTCGAGCACCTTGTTGATGCTCTCGCACTTGAGCCCCAGCTTTCGAATGTGGTCCGCGGTGCCGCGCGTCGCGATCAGCTCGAATCCCATCCCAACCAACCCGTTCGCGATAGGATCGAGATACCGCTTGTCCTCGTCGCGGACGCTGATAAACACCAACCCGGCGTCCGGCAGATTCGACGAGGCCGCCAACTCCGCCTTGGCAAACGCCATCGCGAACGTCTTGTCGATTCCCATCACCTCGCCGGTCGATTTCATCTCGGGGCCGAGGATCGTATCGACGCCCGGAAATCGCCCGAAAGGAAACACCGACTCCTTGACCGCAACGTGCTTCGGCACGTATTCCGTCGTGAACCCGACTTCGCGCAGTTTCTTCCCCGCCATCACGAGCGCAGCATACTTGGCCAGCGGGACGCCAATCGCTTTGCTCACAAATGGAATCGTGCGCGACGCTCGCGGATTCACTTCCAGGATAAAAACTTCGCCGCCATAGATCGCATATTGAATATTAATCAGCCCGATCACGCCGAGCTCGCGCGCCAGCATTTTCGTCTGCCCGGTTAGTTCCTGCTGCAGCGCGGTGCTCAGCGTCGTCGGCGGCAGCGCGCACGCACTGTCGCCCGAATGTATGCCCGCATGCTCGACGTGCTCCATAATTCCGCCGACAACGACGATCTCGCCGTCCGATATCGCGTCAACATCGACCTCGATCGCCCCTTGCAGGTAGCGATCGATCAACAGCGGATGGCGCTCGGAGGCTTGCAGAGCCTGCGTCACATATCGGCGCAGTTCTTCTTCATTGGGAATCACCTCCATCGCGCGCCCGCCCAGCACATACGACGGCCGAATCAGCACCGGGTAGCCAACCTTCGACGCGCCCGCGATCGCGTCGTCGAGACCGCGCGCGAGCACTCCCTCGGGCTGCCTGAGCTTGAGCTTCGTAACCATCGCGTTGAATCGCTCGCGATCCTCGGCGCGGTCTATCGCATCCGGCGTCGTACCCAGAATCGGGACGCCCGCCCGCGCCAGCGGCACTGCGAGCTTCAGTGGAGTCTGGCCGCCGAATTGCACGATCACGCCGACCGGCCGCTCGCGCTCCGCAATCGCCATCACGTCCTCAAACGTCAGCGGCTCGAAGTACAGGCGATCTGAAATGTCGTAGTCGGTCGACACCGTCTCGGGGTTGCAGTTCACCATGATCGTTTCGAAGCCGGCGTCCTTCAGCGCCATGCTGGCGTGCACACAGCAATAGTCGAACTCGATCCCCTGGCCGATACGGTTCGGCCCGCCGCCGAGGATGATCACTTTTTTACGCGCGGTCGGCGGCGCTTCGTCCTCGCCTTCGTAAGTCGAATAGAGGTAGGGCGTGAACGCTTCGAATTCCGCGCCGCAGGTATCCACCGATTTGAAAACCGGCGTGACGCCGAAATCGCGCCGTGCCGACGCTACCGCAGCTTCCTCGATTCCGCGCAGGTCCGCGATTCGCCGATCGGAAAATCCCATCGGCTTGAACTCGCGAAAGTAGTCCGCGCTCAAAGGCTCGGCCGCAACGCGCTTTTCTTCCTCGACGAGCTCGGCGACGGCGTCGACAAACCATCGATCGATTTTACTAAGCTCCTGAACTTCGGCCACGCGTGATGCCGAGCCTGAGCGCGTCCGCCAGATGGTACAGTCGATGGCTGCTGGCAGTCGCGACCTGTTTACGAATTTGCGCAATCTCGCTTTCGCTCGACTGGCTCTGAGAGCCCGCTCTCCAGCCCGTGCGATCCGATCTCGAGTGAGCGCAGCGCCTTCTGCAGCGACTCCTTGAAAGTCCGCCCTATCGCCATCGCTTCGCCGACCGACTTCATCTGCGGTCCCAGCTCGTCGGCGGCGCCACGAAACTTCTCGAACGTGAAGCGCGGAATCTTGGTCACCACGTAATCAATCGTCGGCTCGAAGCACGACGGCGTCATCTTGGTGATGTCGTTGGGAATCTCGTCGAGCCGGTAGCCGACCGCCAGGCGCGCGGCGATTTTGGCGATCGGAAATCCGGTCGCCTTCGACGCCAGCGCCGAGCTGCGCGACACCCGCGGATTCATCTCGATCACAACCATCCGCCCGGTGCTCGGCTCGATCGCAAACTGGATGTTCGAACCTCCTGTATCGACGCCGATTTCGCGGATGATGCGAATCGCCGCGTCGCGCATGAGCTGGTATTCCTTGTCGGTCAGCGTCTGCGCCGGCGCAACCGTTATCGAATCGCCGGTGTGCACGCCCATCGGATCGAGATTCTCGATCGAGCAGATGATCACGACGTTGTCCGCCGTATCGCGCATCACCTCGAGCTCGAATTCTTTCCAGCCCTCGACCGATTGCTCGATCAGCACTTCGTGGCTCGGCGATTGTTCGAGGCCGTACGCGACCTTGGCGCGATATTCGCTGAGTTCGCGCGCGATCGAACCGCCGGTTCCGCCCAGGGTTCGCGACGGCCGAATGATTAGCGGAATTCCCAATTCGTCCAGTACCCGCTCCGCGTCCGCCATCGATCTCGCTATCGCCGAGCGCGGCACCTCGAGCCCGATCTTGAGCATCGCATTCTTGAACAGCTCGCGATCTTCGGCCTTCTTGATCGCCTCGAGCTTCGCGCCGATAAGTTCGCACTTGAATCGATCGAGTACGCCCGCCTCCGCCAGCTCGATCGCCAGGTTCAAGGCGGTCTGCCCGCCTACGGTCGGCAGCAGCGCGTCGGGCCGCTCGCGCTCGATAATCTTGGTCAGCACCTCGACCGTCATCGGTTCGACATACGTGCGATCGGCCAATTCCGGATCGGTCATTATCGTCGCCGGGTTCGAATTGACGAGAATCAGCCGCAGCCCTTCCTCGCGCAGCGCCTTGACCGCCTGCGTCCCCGAGTAGTCGAACTCGCACGCCTGCCCGATAACGATTGGCCCGGAGCCAATCAACAAAATTGATTTCAAATCTTTACGAAGCGGCAACTTGGTAATCCCAACGAAAAGAATTCGTCATTGTGCGGCGGCCTCGGCCGCGATGATCCGCTCCAGCGCTTCTGCACCGTACTGCGGGAACGTTTCGACCAATTTCTGGAATCGCGCAAACAGATAGCTCGAATCGTGCGGCCCCGGCGACGCCTCGGGATGATACTGCACGGAAAAAAACGGCACGCCGGTTCCCTGCAATCCCTCGACGGTGTTGTCATTCAGATTCAGATGCGAAAGCTTCGCGCGCCCCTTCAACGATTCGTCGTTGACCGCGAAGCCGTGGTTCTGCGACGTGATTTCGACTCGCCGCGTGCGCAGATCCATCACCGGATGATTCGCGCCATGATGGCCGAAGTCGAGCTTGTAGGTCTTGCCGCCGAGCGCCAGCCCCAGCAGCTGATGCCCGAGGCAGATGCCGAACACCGGCTTTTTGCCCAAAACGCCCGCGATGGCTCTGTAAGCGTACGGCAGCGCGGCAGGATCGCCCGGACCGTTCGACAGAAAAACTCCGTCGGGATTGTGCGCGAGTATTTGCTCCGCAGTCGATGCCGCCGGAATCACCTTGACGCGAAAACCGGTCGCGACCAGCCGACGCAGAATGTTCAGCTTGATTCCGTAGTCGAGCGCGACGATCGTGGGCGCATCGCGCGTCGCTTCGTGGCGGACGTGGCCGCTCCCCAGCTTCCAGTCGCCGAAGTCCCAATCGTAAGGCTCGGCGGAGGTAACCTCTTTCACGAGATCGCGGCCAATCAATCCCGGCGACGCTTTGGCCTTGCGCACCAGCGAGTCGGCATCCAAATCGACGCTCGAGATGACAGCCTCCTGGGCGCCACGCGTGCGAAGATGGCGGACAAGCGCGCGCGTGTCGATACCCTCGATACCAACGACGCCCGCAGCTTCCAGGTATTTTCCAAGCGGCATCTCCGAACGCCAGTTCGACGGCCGCTCCCAATATTCCTTGACGATAAAACCCTCGACGTAGACGCGCCGCGACTCCGCGTCCTCGGCATTGATTCCGACATTGCCGATCTCCGGATAAGTCATGCAGACCAGCTGGCCCTTGTACGACGGGTCGGTCAGGACTTCCTGGTAACCGGTCATCGCGGTGTTGAAGACCACTTCACCAACCGCCTCGCCGATTGCACCGAATGCGCGGCCGCGGAACACTCGTCCGTCGGCCAACGCCAGTATCGCTTCGCGCCCTTTGCTCATCGCTCCGCTACGCTTTCCTCCCGTCGAAAACTATTTCGCCCGCAACGATAGTCAGGACCGCCCTGCCCTTCAGCCGCATATTTGCGAACGGAGTGTTACGGCTCTTTGACCGGAATTTTTCCGGCGCGACAGTCCACTCGAGATTGGGATCGATCACGGTGATGTCCGCGACCGCACCCTCTGCCAGCGTCCCGGCCTCCAGCCGCAACAACGCCGCCGGATTCAGCGACATCATCTCAACCAATCTGGCCGGTTGTAGCAACGATCGATGCACCAATCCGAGCGCAAGTCCGAGCGACGTCTCAAGCCCCACGACTCCGTTCGCCGCGTGAGCGAATATTTCCGCGCTATCATGCTCCAGATGCGCGGCAGGACGACCAGGACCGAACAGAGCGCCGAGTTGATCCATGTTCTTCGACTTCGGATCGTGCGGCGCATGATCAGTTGCGATCATGTCGATCGTACCGTCGCGAATTGCCGCGTGCAGCGCCTCGACATCGTCGCGATTGCGCAGCGGAGGGTTCATCTTGGCATTCGGCCCCCAGGTCAGCGCGGCGTTTTCATCCAGCGTAAAATGATGCGGCGTGACTTCGCACGTGACTTCGCGCCATGCCGCCGCGCGGCGCGGATCAGTTCGAGCGACTCGGCCGTGGATACATGTGCGACGTGAACCGCCGCGCCGGAGCCAATCGCCAGCGCAAGATCGCGGCGCACGCGCTGCGATTCCGCCGAATCGGGATACCCGCTGACGCCGAGGCGCCTGGATACCGCGCCGGCATTCAGGGCGCCCTCGCATGACAGCGCGCGATCCTCTTCGTGCAACGAGACGGCGTATCCAAGCCGCTTGGCTTCATCGAAAGCGCGCGAGAGAACCATCGCGTCGTCGATTGGAATTCCGTCGTCGGAAAACAATCGCGCACCAGCCTCAAGCATCGCCTCAAAATCGACCGGCTCGATCCCGCGAAGCCCCTGCGTAACCGCGGATACCGGCACCAGCCTTGCCGAGTGCGCCTCGCGAGCGCGCTCGAGCATGTAACGCGTCGTGGCAGGACTGTCGTTGACCGGCGATGTGTTCGCCATCGCCGCGACGGTAGTGAAACCGCCCGCAGCCGCGGCGCGCAAGCCCGTCAGGATCGTTTCCTTTTCAGGGAACCCCGGATCGCGCAGATGTACGTGAGGATCGATCAGCCCGGGTACGACCCAGCATCCAGTCACGTCGACTATGTTTGCGTCCTCCACATTCATCCGCGCGCCAACCCGCTCGACCGCCGCGATCTCGCCGTCGCGCACGAGCACGTCGTACTCACCGTCGAGTGCGCTGGCGGGATCGATCACGCGTCCGCCTCTGAGCACGATCGAGTTCAATGCGCCGCCTCAGATTCTTTCAGCGGTTCGACGATTGAGTAGATCATCACGCGGTCGTGCGATTTGGATTTCGGATCGGCGCCGGCTGCGGCGAGACGCACCTGCACGCGCTCGGTGCGCGAGGTCGGGATGTTTTTACCGACGTAGTTTGGCCGAATCGGGACCGCGCGATGCCCGCGATCGATCAGTACCGCCAGCTTGACCGCGGCCGGACGCCCGCGCTGCCAAATCGTCGCCATCGCGCGCTGCACCGTCCAGCCGCTGTTAATCACGTCGTCGACCAGAATTATGGTGCGGTCTTCGACGTTGAAAATCTCGGTGCCGTCGATCGGACGCAGCGCGTCAGCCGGTTTGTACACATCGAGCGCCGCAGTCGGCGGAAAAACGCGGGTCTTCGATCCGATCAGATCGCGCAGCCGAAGCGCGAGCATCGCCCCGCGGCTGACGACGCCAACAATCGACACGGCCGACATATCCGGGACGTCGGCGATCACCTGGTCGGCGAGCGATTCGATCGCGCTTACGATTTCGCCTTCGTTCATAATTTCGCGCTGAGGGCCGCGCTTGTAAGGCTCGTAGCCGCCCTCCTCGGCCTGCTTCACGCTGTCGAAAACGGCCAACGAACCCTCTTCGATCCACTCGCGAACGTAACCTTGCAGATTTTCGTCGAAGCGATAGTAGCGATGCGACCGCGCATGGCCGACGTATTCAATTTTCAGATCGCGTTCACAGAAATCGCACTTGAGCGCGAGCACGGTGGTATCTGCACTGCGTCCAAGTGTGAATCGCGGAGGCAGGTACGCGCCCTCGAAGCGCGTGATGCAGTTCGGATTGGCGCATCGCGGCGGCAGCTCGGCCTTGAAGCGAATCGGCTCGACGGCTGGCGACGGGCTCGCAGATGCGCGGCTGGCTTTCTCCATCAGCCACGCGATCAAGGCCATTCGAACCGGCACGCCCGCTGCTGCCTGCTCGAAATAGACAGCGCGGGGATCGGCGTCGAGCTCGTAGGCCAACTCGCTGGTGCGCGGCAGCGGATGCATCACGACGGCTTCCTGCGTGCGGCTGGTGCGAAGCGCGCGCGCGTCGAAGCGGACGTACTCGCCCGCGCCGGCTTCCTTTCCCGACATCCGCTCCTTCTGCAGGCGGGTGACATAGAATGCGTCGAGGGCCGCGGGCGGCTCGGATACGGGCAGCGCTTCGTCGCCGGTGAAGAGCGCCATCTGATGCGGCGCGCTGGGCGTCAGGTAGAGCGCGTCGAGGCCGCCCGCCAACGACTTCAGCTCATCCATCGTGACGGTCGAGAAGCTGTAGTTGCGCTCGGCAGCAAGCCGCTCCAGCACGTAGTCGGGAACGTTCATGCCGCTGGTCGGCACGGCGACGATGTTCGCGCCGAAACGCGCCAGCGCGTAGATCAGCGAATGCACAGTGCGCCCGAATTTCAAATCGCCGCACAGCGCGACGGTGAGTCCCTTAAGATGGCCCTTCTTCTTGCGCAGGATGTAGAGATCGCACAGCGTCTGCGTCGGATGCTCGCGGCTGCCGTCGCCGGCGTTCAGCACCGGGCATGGCGCGTACTCGGCGGCCACGCGCGCGGCGCCGTCATGGGGATGGCGCAGCACGATCAGGTCCGCATAGCCGGCGACGACGCGCACCGTGTCGGCCAGGCTCTCGCCCTTGGCCGCCGAGCTCGCCTGCATGTCGGCCGAGCTAATAACAGCGCCGCCGAGGCGATGCATCGACGACTCGAAGCTGAGGCGCGTGCGCGTCGAGGGTTCGTAAAACAGCGTCGCCATGATGAGCCCGGCGGCGGTCGTAATCTGTTCGCCGCGTTCGAGCTGGGCGGCAAACTGGTCAGCAAGCGCAAACACGCGTTCGATATCCGAGGTGTTGAGGTCCTCGATCGAAACAACGTCAAATTTTGCCAGCCGTGACATTTTGGTATTCGTCGCGAGCTCAGCGCGTGCGTTAGACCTCATTTTCCGTTTGCGTTGCCAATCACGACCGCATCGGCGCCGTCGATTTCAGTGAGGCGCACGTAAACCCGTTGACCGCGCGGCGCCTGGATGTTTTTGCCCACGTAGTCGGCGCGAATCGGCAGCTCGCGGTCGCCGCGATCGACTAACACGGCGAGTTGAACCGATTCCGCGCGGCCAAGATCAGAGATAGCGTCGAGCGCAGCGCGCACAGTTCGCCCCGTGTAGAGCACGTCGTCGACCAGCACGACGCGCTTGGCGTCGAGCGAAAATGGAATGTCGCGGCCGAGGAGCCGCGGATCGCCGGGCGCGCCCTTGCCGTCGTCGCGGTAGGACGAGATGTCCAGCGTGCCGACGGGAATCTCGCGTTTGCCGTTGGCGCGCAATTCGAGCGCGATTCGTTCGGCGATGGTCGCGCCGCGGCGAACGATTCCCACCAGCACGACGTTGTCCGCACCGCCGTTGCGCTCGGCGATTTCCATCGCGATCCGCTTGAGCGAGCGCCCGACCTGCGCGGCGTCGAGTGCGACGTTGGACGCGGCGCTCATCGCGCAGACCAAAAAAAATCCCGGCTGCAAAAACAGCCGGGTCCGTAAATGTACACTTTCATTGTCGTACCTTTTCGCTATCTCAGTAGCGGGTTAAAGGTAGTTAGAATTTAATCTCGCACCAGATCCGCGTCAACCCCGAACCTGGCTACAATCAGAAAATATCGAGCGTCGGGAACTTCGACAGCGAACCGAACTAAGCGCCGCGCTTGCGTTCGAGTTTTCTCAGGCGTTGATCCTGGTCGCGCGTTTGAACTGTGATCCGATCGTCAAAGCGATCGAACTTGTGTGCGAGGTTGGCCAGCGCCTTGCTGGTCTGCTTCAGTTCCATGCCGAGTTTCTTCGCCGCTATTTCAGCTGACGCCGCGATTTCCCGCTTGAGAACCTTGGTCGTATCGCCACCTGACTCTGCCGCTTGCTTGCCGGTAGAGGTAACAGCGCGCGCCGCTTCTTCGCGGAACTCGACGGCGCGAGCCGCAAACTCTCCGCGAAGTCCCTTCTCTGCCGCCGCCAGCTCGTCGCGGAACTCGACGCGCGCCTTGCCGAGCGCCTCGCCCAAGCGCACCATCTCCGCGCCGAGGTCGTTATGCGAGGCGACAATGCCTCGCCGATTTTCGGCAATCTGTTCCGACAGGAAGCGAATCTGGCCACCGACTTCCGCGAACTGCCCGAAAATCTCATCGCGCAGCGTGTCGAGCCGTCCGCCGAAACCGGAAACCGCCTCGACCACAAGATCGAATCGCGCCCCGAGCTCTTCGAGGATTGCGCCAATCCTGTTTACCGCTTCGTCCGCCACCTGATGCTCCCCCCTACGGCTAATGCACGAGCATGCCGACGCGATCCCATCTGATGTACTCAAACCACAACAGGAGCACGTTCAGCGTCGACGCGCTGTCCGCTTTCTCCTCGTTCCAGGGCAGATAAATTATCGTGGCGCGTCCCTCGACGTCGTTGAGATCGACGAAGCCCCAGAAGCGGCTGTCGTAGCTGCGATCGCGGTTGTCGCCCATCATGAACAGCTTGCCCGGCGGGACAGTCACGGGGCCGAAGTTGTCGCGCGGAGAGACCGGCGATCTATCTGATGCCGCCACCTCCCAGTGCCGGTGCGGATCGTCCATTGGCGAACCGTTGAGCCACACGACGCCGTTCTTCACGGCGATCGTGTCGCCTGCCACACCGATTACGCGCTTGATGAAATCCTTGGTGCGGTCGGGCGGAAAGACGAAGACCACGACGTCGCCGCGATGCACCGGCTCGAGATGAAAAACATACTTGCCGAGCGGGAGGCCGGGGATCTCGAGACCGAAAATCGAGTCGGGCACCCTCAGCCCGAAAATAATCTTGTTGACGAGGATGTGGTCGCCGATGAGCAGCGTCGGTTCCATCGAGCCCGACGGAATCTTGTAAGCCTGAACGAAGAAGGTGCGAATGAAAATCGCGAGCACGAGCGCGATGACCATCGCCTCGCCGTATTCGCGCGCGACTGACTTCTGCGCGGGCGCGCGTTCGGCGGTCTCGCGGTCGTTGAGCGGCTGTACCTTTGAAATGTTACGCGCTGGTTCGGCCACGATGCCCTACTCCCCGACCTTGAGCAGGGCCAGGAAAGCCTCTTGCGGAATCTCGACGCGCCCGACCTGTTTCATCCGCTTCTTGCCTTCCTTTTGCTTCTCGAGCAGCTTGCGTTTCCGCGTGATATCGCCACCGTAACATTTGGCGGTGACGTTCTTGCGCAGCGCCTTGACGGATTCACGCGCGATAATCTTGGCGCCGATCGCGGCTTGAATCGCGACTTCGAACATCTGGCGCGGAATCAGTTCGCGCATCTTTTCGCACAACGCCCGGCCCCGTTCGTAGGACTTGTCGCGATGCACGATAATCGAAAGCGCGTCCACCACCTCGCCGTTGATCCGTATATCCAATTTAACCAGAGGCCCGGCCCGGAAGTCCAGAAACTCGTAGTCCAGCGAGGCGTAGCCGCGGCTCACCGATTTGAGCCGATCGTAAAAGTCGAAGACGATCTCGGCCAGCGGCAGCTCGTAGTGCAGGATGACGCGCTTCTCGCCGAGGAACCGCAGATCGCGCTGGATGCCGCGGCGGTCCTCGCACAGCTTCATCACGGCACCCAGGTACTCCTCGGGCATGTGGATAGACGTGAGGATGAAGGGCTCCTCGATCGCCTCGATCGTGTTCTCATCGGGCAGATGCGCGGGATTGTCCACCGTCGTCAGCTCGCCCGAAACGGTGCGCACCTGGTAGGCGACCGTCGGCGCGGTGACGATCAGGTTGATGCCGAACTCGCGCTCGAGCCGCTCCTGCGCGATCTCCATGTGCAACAGACCGAGGAAGCCGGCGCGGAAGCCGAAGCCCAGCGCCTGCGAGGTCTCGGGCTCGCAGATCAGACTCGCGTCGTTGAGGCGCAGCTTTTCGATCGCGTCGCGCAGCGCACCGTACTGATTCGCCTCGGTCGGATAGAGTCCCGCGAACACCATCGGCTTCAATTCCTTGAAGCCCGGCAGCGGCGCGACCGCGGGATTGTCCGCGTCGGTAATCGTGTCGCCGACGCGCATGTCCGCAACGGTTTTGATATTCGCCACGATGAACCCGACTTCGCCCGGGCCGAGCGTTTCTGCGCGCCGCTCGTGCGGCGTGAAATGCCCCAGGCGCATCACCTCGCCCAGCTTGTCGGTGCCCATCAGGCGAACTTTCATGCCATCGCGCAACTCGCCGCCGAAAACGCGCACCAACCCGATCACGCCTTCGTACACGTCATACCAACTGTCGAAAATCAGCGCGCGGACGGCGTTCTCCTCGGTCGGTTTCGGAGCAGGGATTCGTGCGACGATCGCTTCGAGCACCTCTTCGATGCCGATGCCCTCCTTGGCGCTGGTCAGAATCGCGTCAGACGCATCGAGCCCGATGATTTCCTCGATTTGCTGCTTGGTGCGTTCGATGTCGGCGCCGGGCAGATCGATCTTGTTGATCACGGGAATGATTTCGAGTCCGTGATCGAGCGCGAGATAAACGTTGGCGAGCGTCTGCGCTTCGACCCCCTGGCTCGCGTCGACCACCAGCAGCGCGCCCTCGCATGCGGCGAGGCTGCGCGACACTTCGTACGCGAAATCGACGTGCCCGGGGGTGTCGATCAGGTTGAGCACGTAGCCCTTGCCGTCTTTGGCCGTGTAGTTGAGCCGCACCGAGCGCGCCTTGATCGTGATTCCGCGCTCGCGTTCGAGGTCCATCGAATCGAGGAACTGATCCTTCGACTCGCGCATCGTGAGCGCGCCGGTGCGCTCGAGGATCCGATCGGCGAGCGTGGACTTGCCGTGATCGATATGCGCGATGATCGAAAAATTACGAATCGAGGCGGGTTCGGTCATTTCAACTCGGACGGTCGCGTTGCTGCTTGAAATACTTGTAGGTCTCTTCGAGTCCGTCGGCGAGCTTCTTTTCGGGACGCCAGCCCAGTTCCTTCGCGGCCAGCGCCGGCGAAATGACCGAGCGCTTTTGTTCGCCGGGACGAGCCGCCGCATGCTCGGCCTTGGTCGGGAAATCGGCGATGCTCGCGAGCGTCGAGTATAAGTCGTTGACGTTGGTCTCGAGGCCGGTGCCGATATTGATGGCGAGTCCCGACGCTTTCGATTTCCCCGCCGCGGTCACGGCGCGCACCACGTCGCCGACGTAAACGTAGTCGCGCGTCTGCGTGCCGTCGCCGAAAATCGTCACGGGCTGACCGTCGAGGATTTTTCCGCAGAAGATCGCGATCACGCCGGCTTCGCCGTGCGGATCCTGGCGCGGTCCGTACACGTTGCCGAATCGCAGCGCCATATAGTCGATGCCGTACTCGACCTTGTAGAAAAACAGGTAGGCCTCGGTTGCCAGCTTGGCGATGCCGTACGGACTCACCGGGCGTTTCGGATGGTCCTCAGTGCAAGGGAACTCGTCCTGCTCACCGTAAATCGCGCCGCCGGTCGAAGAAAAGACCACGCGTTTGAGACCCTGCTTGCGCGCCGATTCGATCAGGTTGAGAAACCCGACCACGTTCACCTGCGCGTCGAACGCGGGATCGGCAACCGAACGACGCACGTCCATCTGCGCCGCAAGATGGAAAATAATCTCCGGCCGCGCCTTCTCGACGACCGCCGCAACCGCCGCGCCGTCGCGCAGATCGGTTTGATAGAACGTCGCCTTCGGATTCACCTGCTTGCGCTTGCCGGCGGACAGATCGTCGAGCACCGACACTTCGCCCGCGCCGTCCGCGACCAGCGCATCCACCGTATGCGAGCCGATAAAGCCGGCGCCGCCGGTCACCAAAATTCTCATAGAACTGTCCTTGTCCTAAACCGGGTGGCGCCCGACCGAGTAGTAGCGGATTTCGAGCGCCTTCATCAGATCAGGATCATACAGGTTCCGGCCGTCGAATATCACCGGCTCCTTCAGCTCGGTCTTGATGCGCTGGAAGTTGGGATGCCGAAACTCGTTCCATTCGGTCAGAATGAGCAGCGCGTCGGAACCCTGCAGCGCCTCGTAATTGGTCTTGTGGTAAGTGACGCGATCGCCAAAAAACTTGCGCGCGTTCTCCAGCGCTTCGGGGTCATGCGCTCGCACCTTCGCGCCTGCCTGCAAGAGTTCCTCGATCACGACCAGCGCCGGCGCCTCGCGCATATCGTCGGTGCGCGGCTTGAATGCGAGCCCCCAAATCGCAAAGGTGCGCCCGCTGAGATTCTGTCCGAAATGCTGCTTGACGCGCGAGGGAATCAGCCGTTTCTGCCGCGAGTTCACTGCTTCCGCCGCGCGCAACAGCGCGAAATCCAGGTTGTGCTCGCTGGCAGTATGAATCACGGCCTGCACGTCTTTGGGAAAGCATGAACCGCCGTAGCCGACGCCCGGAAACAGAAACGACGGGCCAATCCGCTTGTCGGTGCCGAGTCCGCGGCGGACCGCATTGATGTCGGCGCCGACGGCGTCGCACAGATTCGCCATCTCGTTGATGAACGAGATGCGCATCGCGAGCATCGCGTTCGATGCATACTTGGTCAGCTCGGCCGAGCGCGGGTCCATCACGAGAATCGGATTGTCGGTGCGCACGAACGGGTTGTGAATTTCCTTGAGAATAGCCGTCGCCTGCTCGCTCATGCTGCCGATGACGACGCGGTCCGGCCGCATGAAGTCCTCGATGGCGGAGCCTTCCTTCAGAAACTCCGGCACCGAGCACACGTCGACGCGATGCTTGGCGAATTTGCCGACGATTTCCCGCACGCGATCATTGGTGCCGACCGGGACCGTGCTCTTGATCGCCACGATATGATAGCCGGTGATCGCCTTCGCGATATCCTCGGCCGCCTGGAAAATCGCGCTCAAATCCGCCGCCCCCGAAGAGCTCATCGGAGTGCCGACGGCGATATACGAAACCATCGACTGCTTGATCGCTTCGCCGATATCGGTGGTGAAACGCAGCCGGCCTTCCTTCAGATTGCGGCGCACCAGCTCTTCGAGCCCCGGCTCATAGATCGGAATCTTTCCTTCGAGCAGTTGCGCGATTCGCTGCTGGTCGATGTCGACGCAGATTACTTCGTTGCCGCTCTCGGCATAGCAGGTGCCGCTCACCAGTCCGACGTATCCACTCCCGACGACCGCAATGTTCATGATAGTCCCTAGAATTCTTCCCTGATTACGTAGATCGGCTTTCCCTGCGATTCGTGATAGGTGCGCGCGAGCATTTCGCCCAACAGTCCAATACTCACAAACTGTACTCCGACGACTACTAACAAGACCGCCAGCAACAGCGCCGGCCGATTACCCAGTTCGTAGCCGAGTAGTACTTTCTCGAACACCAGTATGAAGGTCCATAGGCTGCCGAGTCCGCCGAGCACGATTCCGATCAAGCCGAACACTTGAATCGGCGCAGTGGAATATCCGGAGAGAAACTTTACAGTGATTAGATCAAGCAGCGTGCGCACGATACGCCATAGTCCGTACTTCGAGATGCCGGCGCGCCGCGGCCGAAATCCGATTTCGACTTCGGCGATTCGCGCGCCCTGTTCCGCCGCGATCGCCGGGACAAATCGATGCATCTCGCCGTAGAGTTGCAGGCTCCGCGCGAGGTCCCGCCGATAGGCCTTGAAGGTGCAGCCGTAATCGTGAAGCTTCACGCCCGTCATCGCCGAAATCAGCGAATTTGCTGCCATTGAAGGCAATCTGCGCGTCAGGCGTTCCTCCTGCCATCGCTCCGTACGCCAGCCGCTGGCCAAATCGTAACCCTCGTCGAGCTTGGCCAGCAGCCGCGGGATGTCGGCGGGATCGTTTTGCCCGTCGGCGTCCATCGCGATTATGACGTCGCCGGCCGCATGCGAAAATCCGCACGCGAGGGCAGCCGTCTGTCCCGAGTTTCGCGCCAGCGAGATCGCGCGCACATTTTTGTCCGCCGACTTGATCTGTCGCAACGCGTCGATGCTCCCGTCAGTACTGCCGTCGTCCACGAATATAAGTTCGTAGGTCCGCCCGAGCGACTGCATCTCGCGGCTCAACTCCTCATGCAGCGGGCCGAGACTATCCCGCTCGTTGTAGAGCGGAATGACTACTGAGTAGTCCATCTCGAATGATGTGAGTCGATTAGGTTGATAAACTCGCGATAGCGATTGTCTATCTCTTCCCAGGTCAAATCCAAAAGCCTTTCCAGCGAGAAACGCTCGACCACGAACGACGCGAGCACGCTGCCGTACACGGCCGCCGTCCGCAGCGACGACTCCGTCACGCGTCCGTGCCGCGCGATAAATCCCATCATGGCGCCCGCAAACGTATCGCCCGCCCCGGTCGGATCGACGACCTCTTCCAGAGGATACGCCGGCACCGCGAACATCCCTTCGTCGCTGAATTGAAGCACGCCGTATTCGCCGCGCTTGATCAGCACCGTCGAGGGACCCATCTTCAGGATCGCGCGCCCCGCCTTGACCAGGTTGTGCTCGCCCGTAAGCAGCCGCGCCTCGTTGTCGCTGCACAGCAGCACCTGGATTCGCTCGAGCACCTTGGCGAGACCGGGGCGCGTGTTCCCGATCCAGTAATCGTAAAGGTCGGCAACCACGACTTTGGGGCTGAGCACCTGGTCCAACACGTGTTCCTGCAGCGCAGGATCGTTCGGCGCCAGGTACAGGTAGTCGGCGCGGCGCTGATCAGGCAGCAAGTCCGGCGTGAAGCCTTCGAGCACGTTCAGCGACAGCGAGACCGTGTCGCGCATGTTCAAATCTTCGTGATAGCGGCCGTGCCACCGCGTCGTCAGCCCGTCAGCCTTGACGATTCCGCGCGTGTCGATATTCCGCTCAGTGAAGAGCCGCATATCTTCGGCCTTGAAATCCGTTCCGACCACGGCGACGACACTGACCGGAGAAAAAAATCGCGCGGCAATCGCAAAATAGCTGGCGCCCCCGCCCAGCACTTCGTCGACTCTCCCGTTGGGCGTCTCGACCGTGTCGTAAGCCAGAAACCCGACCACAACGATACTCATCTATATTGCCATCCTCAGCTTCCTCGGATTTCGATTGCCCTAAAGATATTTGCCAACCAGCGGACGCAGGTCGTCGATCAACCGCTGCGGAATCGCCGACCGATCCGTAATTATCGTGTTCTTCAGCGCGTCCTGGCAGCCGCAGGTCCGCGGCCGATTGCCGAGCGTATGCGCCAGCGCCGACACCGCGCTTTGCGCCTTGTCCACGTTGGCTTTCATCACGCGCAGGATCTCGCCGATGTCGACGGCCGCGGCCGTTTCGTGCCAGCAATCATAGTCCGTCACCAGCACCAGCGCCGCGTAACACATCTCCGCCTCGCGCGCGAGCCGCGCTTCCTGCATCGCCGTCATGCTGATGACGCTCGCGCCCCAGCTGCGGTGGAGATTCGACTCGGCGCGCGTCGAGAATTGCGGACCCTCCATGCAAAGATACGTCCCGCCATTGTGAATCGCCGCACCGCCGGTTTTCGCCGCATTGGTCAGGTCGCTCGCGAGATTCGCGCACACCGGATCGGCCAGCGAAACGTGCACCACCAAGCCGTCGCCAAAGAACGTCTCGGGCACGCTTGAACGTGCGATCGATAAACTGATCCGGAACCACCAGCTCGCCCGGATGGATTTCCTCTTTCAGGCTGCCCGCCGTCGATACCGAAACCAGATGCGTAACGCCGAGCTGCTTCATCCCGAAAACATTGGCGCGGAAATTTATTTCCGACGGCAAAATTCGATGGCCGCGGCCGTGACGCGAGAGAAAAACGACTTCGATCTCTCCGATTCGGCCCTGGTAGAACGGATCCGACGGCCGGCCGAACGGCGTCTCGAGCTCCAGCAGTTCGACCTTGTCCAGCCCCTTCATCTGGTAGAAGCCGCTGCCGCCGATCACTCCGAGTACGTTGTGTGACATTTTCGTCTGATTCTTTCAGGCCGGGCTGTGCTGTTCGGCGTATAGCTGGCCGCATGCCGCCGCAATATCGAGGCCCCGGCTTTCGCGGATTGTAGCGGTCAAACTAGCGTTCTTGAGGATCGCTTGAAAGGCCTCGACCGCAGCCCGCGAGCTGCCCCGCAGCGGCGAGTCCGGCATCGGATTGTAAAAAATCAGGTTCACTTTGCCGCGCAACGGCCCAATCAACTTCACCAGCCGCCGCGCGTCCGCGATCGAATCGTTGATTCCGGCCAGCATCACGTACTCGAACGTGATCCGGCTGCGCCGTTTAATCGGCAAATTGCGGCACGCGTCGAGCAACACTTCCAGCGGATAGCGCTGGTTGATCGGAGCGAGCCGATCGCGAAGTTCGTTGGTCGTCGCATGCAACGAGACCGCGAGATTGACCGGCGTCTCGCTCAGCAGCCGCTCCATCATCGGCACCAGGCCGACGGTCGAGACTGTGATTCGCCGCGGCGAAATGCCCATCCCCCAATCCGAAGTCATGATCGCCAGCGTCCGCACCAGCCGCGGATAATTCGCCAGCGGCTCGCCCATCCCCATGAAAACAAAGTTCGTGAGCTCCTCGCCCGCCGCCAGCTCGCGGCGCGCGGCAAATATCTGGGACAGCATCTCGGAGCTGGTCATATTGCGATGCAATCCCATGCGCGCCGTCGCGCAGAACTCGCACGCCATCGCGCATCCGACCTGGCTCGACATGCAAAGCGTCACGCGTTTCTCGGTCGGGATAATCACCGACTCGATTTCTTCCGCATCATCAAGCCGGATGAGCAATTTCCGCGTGCCGTCCGACGACCGCGAGACGAACGACGACACCGGATGCCCGATCGTGAAGTTCTGCTTCAAGTAATTGCGAAGCGACGCCGGCAAATCCCGCATCTCGTCGAACGACTCCGCCCCGCGAGCATGCACCCAATGCAAAATCTGGCGCGCCCGATAGCGGCGCTCGCCCGCGCCCGCAACCAGTTGCTCAACCTCGTCGAGCGTAAGGTCACGGAAATCAGCGCGTGCGGACAACGACAACGACAACGCTTCGTCCGATGTCAGGCGATTCGCATTCACGGCCAGTAATTGTATTAGAAACCCCGCCCTGAAAGCAGGACGGAGGATCGAAGCTGATACTTAGGCGAGGATTTCCCGAGCTGGGAAGAAAAACCCGATCTCCTGCGCAGCCGTCTCCGGCGCGTCCGAGCCGTGCGTTGCGTTCTGCTCGACGTCGATTCCGAAATCCTTGCGAATCGTGCCGGCGTCGGCCTTCTTGGGATCGGTCGCGCCCATCAACTGACGCCACCGGCTGATTGCCTTGTCACCCTGCAGCACGGCGAGAACCACCGGGCCCGAAGTCATGTAGTCGCACAGCCCGCTGAAGAACGGCCGCGCCTTATGCACGTCGTAAAACTTTTCGGCGTCGGCGCGCGACAGCTGAATCTTGCGTATCGCGACGATCGTCAGCCCCGAAGCCTCGATCCGTTTCAGTATGTCGCCGGTGAGCCCGCGCCGGACCGCGTCGGGTTTGACGATTGCCAATGTTCGTTCCATCGAATTATTTCTTGCCTTCGAGTACTGATTTCATGGTCGAGCCGAGGTCAGCCGGACTCTTCGCGACCGTGATGCCCGCCGCCTCGAGCGCTGCGATTTTATCCGCCGCCGTGCCGCGTCCGCCCGAGATAATTGCGCCGGCGTGGCCCATCCGCCGCCCCTTCGGCGCAGTCTGTCCCGCGATAAACGCGACCACAGGTTTCTTAAAGTTTTGCTTTATGTATTGCGCGGCCTCTTCTTCCGCCGTTCCGCCGATTTCACCGATCATGATGACCGCGCGCGTCTTCGGATCTTCATTGAACAGCTTGAGCGCGTCGATATGCGAGGTGCCGACGATCGGGTCGCCGCCGATTCCGATGCAACTCGATTGCCCGATTCCAAGCTGCGTCAGCTGATAGACCGCCTCGTAGGTCAGCGTGCCCGATCGCGACACGACGCCGATATCGCCCGGCTTGTGGATGTATCCCGGCATGATGCCGATTTTGCATTCGCCCGGGGTGATGATGCCGGGGCAGTTCGGCCCGATCAGCCGCGACTTCGAGCCCGCCAGTGTAGGCTTTCACTTTGACCATGTCGAGCACGGGCACGCCTTCGGTAATGCAGATGACGAGCTCGATTCCCGCCGCGACCGCCTCGAGCATCGCATCGGCGGCAAACGCCGGCGGCACGTAAATCACGGTCACGTTGCAGCCGGTCGCTTTGCGCGCCTGCTCGACGGTGTCGAAAATCGGAATGCCTTCGAAGTCCGTGCCGCCCTTGCCCGGCACCACGCCGCCGACCATGTTCGTGCCGTACTCTCTGCACGCGCGCGTGTGTAGCTGTCCCACCGCGCCGGTAATTCCCTGCGTCAGCACGCGGCTGTTCTTGTCGACTAAAATGCTCATCTGAAAACTCTCAAGCTCCGATTTCTTTTACGATGCGCTCGGCGGCGTCGGCCATGCCGTTGGCGGTGATCACTTTCATGCCGGACTCGGCCAGGATTTTCTTGCCCTCGACGACGTTAGTGCCTTCCATCCTGACCACCAACGGCACGTTGAGTTTCACCTGCTTGGCCGCCTCGACCACTCCCTGCGCCAGCACGTCGCATCGCATGATGCCGCCGAAAATATTGATGAGCACGCCTTTGACGCGCTTGTCCGCGAGCAGGATGCGAAAGGCCGCCGCCACCTTCTCGGTGCTCGCGCCGCCGCCGACGTCGAGGAAGTTGGCCGGCTCGGCGCCGTAAATTTTGACGATGTCCATCGTCGCCATCGCGAGCCCCGCGCCGTTGACCATGCATCCGATGTTGCCGTCGAGATGCACGTAGCTGAGGTCGTACTTCGCCGCCTCAGTCTCGGCGGGATCTTCCTCGTTGGCGTCGCGCAGCTCGCGGATATCAGGATGGCGGAACAGCGCGTTGTCGTCGAACGACATTTTCGCGTCGAGGCAAATGACGCGACCGTCCTTGGTAACGACCAGCGGATTGATCTCGATCAGCGAGGCGTCGGTCTCGACGAAAGCCTTGTAGAGTGCCGCGAGCAGCGTCGCGAACTGGCCGACCTGCTTGTCCTTGAGCCCCAGTGAAAAAGCGATTTTGCGCGCCTGGAAGCCCGCCACCCCGAGCAACGGATTGATTTGCTCAGTGAGAATTTTCTCGGGCGTCTTGCTGGCGACTTCCTCGATATCCATGCCGCCCTCGGTGCTCGCGATCACGGAGACGGTCCCCGCTTTCCGATCGACCAGCATCCCAAGATAGAGCTCGCGAGCGACCTCGCTCGCCTCCTCTATATAAACGCGGCGTACGACCCGGCCTTCAGGCCCCGTCTGATGCGTCACCAGCGGCTTGCCGAGCAGCTTGGCCGCGAAATCGCGCACATCGTTCGCGAGATTGAGCAGCTTGACGCCGCCCGCCTTGCCGCGCCCGCCCGCATGGATCTGCGCCTTGACGACAGCCTTGGGCTGACCCAGCGCCGTGAACGCGGCCGCCGCCTCTTCAGGCGTCGTCGCGAACTGCCCCTTCGGAACGGGGACGCCAAAGCGTCCGAGAATCTGCTTCGCTTGATATTCGTGGATGTTCATTCAATTACCTGCGACAACTATTTCATAAACAGATCGCGGAGCCATTTGATAGACGTCTGCCGGCCGACAGCGCCAATCGCCGTCGTCAGCGGAATTTCCTTGGGGCAAACTTCGACGCAGTTCTGCGCGTTGCCGCAGTCCGCCACGCCGCCTTCCGACATCATCGCCTCGAGCCGCTCTTCGTGATTCATCTTGCCGGTCTGATGCTGACTCATCAAATAGACCTGCCCGATGACGGCTGCGCCCATGAACTTCGAATGCGCGTTAACCTGCGGGCACGCCTCCAGGCAGCATCCGCACGTCATGCATCGCGAGAACAGGTACGCGAACTCCTGCGTGCTGGGCGCCATTCGCGGACCGGGACCGAGATCGTAGGTGCCGTCGATCGGAATCCACGCATGCGCCTTCTTGAGCGCCTCGAACATCTTCGATCGATCGACCCACAAATCGCGGATCACCGGAAACTTCGACATCGGCTCGACCGTCACCGGCCCGTCGAGCCCGTCGGCCAGCTGTGAGCATCCCTGCCGCACGCGTCCGTTGATAACCATCGTGCACGAGCCGCAAACCTCCTCGAGGCAGTTGGCGTCGAACACCACCGGCGCCACGCGCTTGCCCTGGCGAGTGACCGGGTTGCGCCGAATCTCCATCAGCATCGAGATGATGTTGTGATTCCCCAAAAACGGAATCTCGAACTCCTCGTAGTACGGCTCGGAGTTCGGCGATTCCTGGCGCTTGATTCTCAAGACTTGCGTCTTTTCCGGCACTGCGATGCTCCCGCGAGGCTACGCCGCTTTCGGCTCGGCGGATTTCTCGACGTCGTAGCGCCGCGCCCGCGGCTTGATCAGGCTCACGTCAACCGGCTCCCAACTGAAGCGCGGACCGTCGGACGACCACGCCGCCATCGTCGTCTTCATGAAGTTCTCGTCGTCGCGCTCCGGGAACTCGGGCTTGAAATGCGCACCGCGCGATTCGTTGCGATTGAGCGCGCCCAGCGTAATCGGCCGCGCCAGCTCGAGCATGTTCCACAGCTGCCGCACGAACAGCACTTCCTGGTTCGCCCACTTGCCCTTGTCGTTGAGCCCGATCCTGCCCCATCGATCCTTGAATTCGAGCAGCTTGTCGTCAGTCAGCTTGAGCTTGTCGTTGTAGCGCACGACGGTGACGTTCTCGGTCATGATGTCGCCGAGCTCGCGCCACAGCGCAAACGCGTTCTCCGGCCCGTCCAGCTTGAAAATCTTGTCGAACGATTCGCGCTGCAGCTTCAGTTCCTGATCGAAGATCGAAGAACTTACCGCGCTCTTTTTCGACTTCGCGTAGTCGATCATCGCCGGCTCCGCGATATTCCCGCCGTGCATGCACGACAGCAGCGAGTTCGCGCCGAGCCGGTTGGCGCCGTGATACTGAAACTCGCACTCGCCCGCCGCGAACAGCCCCGGCATGTTGGTCTGCTGATGATAATCGACCCACAGGCCGCCCATCGAGTAGTGCATGGCCGGGAAAATTCTCATCGGAACTTTGCGCGGATCCTGGCCGGCGAACTTCTCGTAAATTTCGAGCACGCCCGCGACCTTGCGATTCAGCTCTTCGGGATCGAGATGGCTGACGTCGAGATAGACCTGCGGATTGCCGTCGACGCCGAGCTTCATCTCGAACACGACCTTGTGAATCGCACGCGTCGCGATATCGCGCGGCACGAGGTTCCCGTACGCCGGGTACATGTCTTCGAGGAAGTACCACGGCTTGCTGTCGCGATAGGTCCACACGCGGCCGCCTTCGCCGCGAATCGATTCCGAGATGAGGCGATTCTTGTCCTCACCCTGCATCGCAGTCGGATGCACCTGGATGAACTCGCCGTTGGCGTAAGTCGCGCCGGCCTGGTAGCACGCACTGACCGCCGATCCGGTATTGACCAGCGACTGCGTCGAGCGGCCGAACACGAGACCGGGTCCGCCGGTTGCGATGAGCGTCGTGTCGGCGGGAAAGGCGCGCATCTCGAGCGAGCGCGTGTCGATCGCGACGATTCCGCGGCAATCGCCGGACTCATCCTGCACGAGGCTCAGCATCTCCCAGCCTTCGAACTTGCGCACGAGACCGGCGGCTTCGTAGCGGCGGACCTGTTCGTCCAATGCGTACAGCAGCTGCTGGCCGGTGGTGGCGCCGGCAAACGCAGTGCGATGATGCTTGGTGCCGCCGAAGCGGCGGAAGTCGAGCAGGCCTTCGGGCGTGCGGTTGAACATCACGCCCATCCGATCGAACAGGTAAATGATCGACGGCGCCGCCTCGCACATCGCCTTGACGGGCGGTTGATGTGCCAGGAAGTCGCCGCCGTAAATAGTGTCGTCAAAATGAATCATCGGCGAGTCGCCCTCGCCTTTCGTGTTGACGGCGCCGTTGATTCCGCCCTGCGCACACACCGAATGCGATCGCTTGACGGGCACGATCGAGAACAGATCGACTTCCTCGCCCTGCTCCGCGAGTTTCATGGCCGCAGTCAAACCCGCCAGCCCGCCGCCTACGATTATGTGATGCCCTGGCACTGCTCTTCTCCTCAGGCGGGTGCGCGAAATGCGACCAGAATCGAGACGCTGACTACTGTCAGCACGACAAACAGCGCGACGCAGGCGCGGTTCACCAGCGTTTGCGCCCGCGCGCCGACCGCGATTCCCCAGGTGATCGAGAAGGTGAAAATGCCGTTGGTCAGATGATAGACGCACGCCAGCGTGCCGACGATGTAGGTGGTCAGAATCAGCGGATTCATCATGAAGTTATGCATCCGCAAGTAGTTGGTCTCGACGCCGGTGGCGTAAAAGTACGCGCGCGTCGACAGCACGTGAAAGCCAATGAACAGAAACGCGAGGATGCCGGTGACGCGCTGGAGCGTGTACTGGTAATTGCGCTCGTACGGATAATCGTTGGGCTGCGCGGTGGCCGTGATGACGATTCCGTAAATCGCGTGGTAGGTGATCGGAATCCACAGCACCAGCGCTTCGACCGCAATCTGAAATGGAATGTTGCGCGTGAACTCGGTTTCCTTCCACCACATGCCGCCGCCTTTCAGCACGAAGGCGTTTTCAAAAATATGGAAAAACAGGAATCCGCCGATTGGAATGATCCCCGACAGCGAGTGCAGTCTGCGCAGCAGCCAGTGCCGTTCGTCCGCCGTCATCCCGACGGCAATGGCGGGCGCCGCAACTGCTTCTGCTTCAGCCATCAGCCTTTCCTGAACCGAGCTTAACTAGCGGCGGCGATTACTTTGTCCATCGCCTCGACCAGTTCGCGCACGTGCCCGACCGAACTGTCGAACGCCGTCTTCTCAGCCGGAGTCAGCTGGATTTCAACGACGCGCTCGACGCCGCCCGCGCCGATTACGACCGGCACTCCCGCGAACAGCCCCTTCACCCCGTACTCGCCGTCCAGGTACGCGGCGCACGGCAGCACTTGCTTGCGATCGAGCATGTACGCCTCGACCATTTTGTAAACCGCGGTGCCCGCCGCGTAGTACGACGAGGTCTTCATCAGCTCGACGATCTCACCGCCGCCGCCGCGCGTGCGCTTCTCGATTTCCTCGAGCCGCTTCGCCGCGATCAGCCGTTCGATCGGCTGTCCGCCCACCGTCGTGTAGCTCCGAATCGGCACCATGTCGTCGCCGTGCCCGCCCAGCACCATCGCGGAGACGCTCTCCGTCGACACGCCGAGCTCCGACGCGAGGAAGGTCCGGTAGCGCGCCGAGTCGAGCACGCCGGCCTGCCCCACGATTCGACCTTTCGCAAAGCCGGTGACGCGCTTGAGCTGCGTAACCATCGCGTCCAGCGGATTGGTCACTGCGATCACGAACGCGCCCGGCGCATGCTTTCTGATTGCACTGCCGACGTCGGTCATCACCTTCGCGTTGATCTTGAGCAGGTCGTCGCGGCTCATGCCCGGTTTGCGCGGCGAGCCCGAGGTGACGACGCAACAATCGGCGCCCTCGATCTGCTTGATATCGGTGGTGCCGGTGACGTTGACGTCGATGCCGAGCACCGGCGCCGACTCGAGCATGTCGAGTGCCTTGCCCTGCGGCAGTCCCTCGATGATGTCGTAGAGCACGATGTCGCCGAGTCCGCGCAGGAAGCATAGATGAGCGCAGGTCGCGCCGACATTACCCGCTCCGATGAACGCAATTTTCTTCCGAGCCACGTTTTTGCTCCCTGCAGCCGAATCTTTCTACCTGAAGATTAACTTATATTCGCGTTTTTGTTAATGAGCAATACTTAAGTGAGTCGACTGCGCGAATCTCGGTCCGCAATCGCGCGCGCATGCCCCCGAATGTCCCCAAACGTCGGATAGATAGCAGCGTTCGCCCGCGTTGTGAAGCAACCGAATCGACGCGTCAGGCGTAGCGCAGCCAGCGCGAAAGCTCGCGCAATGTCGGCCGCTTGCCGTACATCAAGACTCCGGTTCGATAGATTCGACCGCTGATGAACATCACGAGGCAAATCGTCCCGATCAACAGAACGAATGACAGGATGAGTTGCCACAGCGGCGGATTGTGGACGGCGAGCCGTTCGAACATGAGGACCGGCGAACAGAACGGGAACAGCGACGCCGATATTGCGATCGCCGAGTCGGACGACGTCGCGACCGGCAGAATCATGGCCGACGCGGCGATCAGCGGCAGGATGACGACGAAGTTCCACTGCTGCGCCTCGTCGATCGTGTTGAAGATCGCGCCGATGCCCGCGAAGATCGCGCTGTACAGCAAATAGCCCAATATGTAGAAGACGATGAAATAGACAATCAACGACGGACCCACGTCGAGCACCTTCAGCGCCGTCTGCAGGTACAAGCTGCGATGGGTACCGAAGGCCGCCATCGCAAACCAGATTGCGATCTGCGTCAGGCCGACGCTGCCGGTGCCGAGAATCTTGCCGGTCATCAGCTCCTGCGCGCTCGCCGCGCACATCAGCACCTCGGTGATGCGCGAGCTTTTCTCTTCCATCACCGATCGCATCACCATCACGCCGTACGACAGGAGCGAAAAGAACATCACGAAGACCATGACGAACACGACCACCGCGCCGCGAACCTCGTTGTATGCCGACGACGATTTGCCCGCGCGCACCGCCTTGAGATCGACCCGCTCGAGCGTTGCCGCTACGTCACCGGCGCTGCTGCCCTGCTTGACCATCCGCTGCGCGGCGAACGCGTACGACAATGCGTCGCTGAGGCGGCGCTGAACAACGAAATCGCCTACGTGGCTGGTCCTGAAAACGACGTGGCGCGACGCGAGCGCCGATGCGTCGAGCCATACGTAACCTTCGATTTCGCCCGCATCCAGTTGACGGTCGAGTTGCGCGCGCTCGTCGGGAGACGTGGGAGAAACTACCGACGAGTCGTAATGGGTGCCGGGTTGGCGCGTCAATTCGCCCGCGGCCAGCTCGGCGAGGGCGCGATTGTCGGATGCGATCACGACTCGCGCCCGCTCCGACTCGCGCATGATGTTGCGGGCGGTCGACGCACTGATCAACGCCGGCAGCAGCAGGAACACTCCCATCAACACCGGCGTGGCGAAGGTCGCGAGGATAAACGAGCGCGTCTTGACCCGCTCGAGGTATTCCCGTTTCGCGATGATCCAGACTTTGTAAAAGGAGAATTCACTCATCGCGGTTGTGTATCCGTTCGATGAAAATTTGTTCGAGCGACGGGTCCATCACCTGGAAGCGGATGACGCGAACCGTGCGCATCGCCGCCTGCAGCAGTTCCTGCGAGTCGGCGCCGGGCTTGAGCCGGATTTCGGCGTGATTGCCGTAGTCATTCAACGAATCGATCAGCGGATTGCCGGCCAGGCACGCGCCGTCGCCTTCATAGTCGATCTGCACGAAGCGCCGGCCGTTGCCGTTTTTGACTTCGCTCAGGCTCCCTTGCAGCACCGCTTTGCCGCGATTGATAAGGCAGATCGAATCGCACAGCTTTTCCACCTGGTCCATGCGATGAGTCGAGAACAGGATCGACTTGCCCGCAGCGCGCAGCCCGACCAGCACATCTTTGAGCTGCATCGTGTTGACGGGATCGAGGCCGGCGAACGGCTCGTCCATCACGACCAGGTCGGGGTCGTGCAACTGCGCCGCGATAAACTGGATCTTCTGCTGCATCCCTTTCGACAACTCCTCGACCCGGCGATCGACCCAGTCCGCGATCCCGAGGCGAGTGGTCCACGAGGCGATTCGCTCCTTCGCCGTCGCCACCGACAAGCCCGCCAGCTGTCCCAGGAATATCAGGTTGGCAGCCACCGTCATGTGGCGGTACAAGCCGCGCTCTTCAGGCAGATAGCCGACTCGATGCAGCACGCGGCGATGCAGCGGTTCGCCAAACAGCCGCACGGATCCGGAATCGGGCGAAGTGATGCCGATCATCATGCGGATGGTGCTGGTCTTGCCCGCACCGTTGGGTCCGAGCAGTCCGAAAATATGCGCAGGCGGAATCGAGAACGAAATTCCGTCGACGGCCGCATAGCCGCCGTACGATTTACGGACTGCGAGCAATTCTACTGTCGGCGTCACTACCGCTTAGTGCGCCCACACGAGTTGGGGATTGGGCTCCCAGGGATAGACGTGGACCATCCAGCCGAATATTTGCGGGAAGAAGTGGCCGCCGACAGCGTCGCACGCTTCTTTGGTCGCGATCGAGCCTGCCGGGCCGAACTTTGTCCAATCCTCACTCTTCATGTGCGTGCTGATCGGCGGGATGCAGATATTTACGTGCCGATGCCATCTGGCGACACTGAGTGGCACGCGTTGGTTGAGCTCATCGGGCGTGGCGGCTTTGCGATCGGTGTACATCGCGCCTATCAGTTTGTAGCCGCCGCCAGGCGTGCGCTGATAGAGCAGCGAGGTCGGCTCGTCCGGGTTGAATGTGAACGAGGCTTTGAGGCCGTACCAGCTCCGGGTGAAGTGCACGACCTTTTGCTGCTTGATTTCGGGATGAAACGGCTTGAAGCCGTCAGCCTCGGCGACGTGGTAGTCCTTGTACTTGGCGAGCGCGTGCTGAAGGTCCGTCACCAACACTGCGGCGCGCGCCTCGTCGGCGTCGTTGCCCGGGCGCAGGCCGGTGAAATCCATGTGCAGGAACATATTGTTCGTCGTGCACATCGGTATCGACGCGCCGCCGGACATCGCCGCCGTCGCCCCCTCCTTCCCGCTCGGCTGAACCTTATCCGTACCGCCGGAAATCTGCGCGTCATGATCGCTCAGATCTATCTCATCCAGATCTTCCTGCGCGAAGGCGTGAGCCGATACGGCCAGCATTACCGCAAGCGTCGCGGCGATTTTCACGGCCGGAATTCTTAGGCGCATTTCCCCGCTTCCCCATGTCAGAGTCTAAGCCCTGGCTCTTTCGCAGCCAATAACCGGCTGACCATGCCAGACTGGGCCAAAGCTAACGGGACGCCGTGTATCATAACCCTACAGCTATTCTCGCGTTCTGCTAACTGGTAGGCTCGTCGCGACGGGTGCGAGCCATGCTCGCTGGAGGGGAACATGTCGACGGGGAATCGGCATTCGGTGGGGCGTCGTACATCTAAATTTAGTTTGTCGGCCGCGCTGCTGGCGATGCTGGTGGGAACGACCGCCGTCGGCACTTCAGGATGCGCGCTACCCCTGCTTGGTATCATCCCGTCAGTCGTCGGCCTCCTGTTCGACGTTTCCTCAAAGAAGACCGACGACAGCGCGACTGCTGCTAAGGATGGGGACGTCCAAGTCACCACCGGGTTGCTCGACAACGACTCCAACTCGTCCAAGGCCAAAATGACTCCCGCGATGGATTGCCACTTGCTCGCGATCGCGCGGCCTGATTTGACCGTGGTCGAGTTGCGCAAGACCACGACGGGCGCGCCCGAGTATCGCGAGCTTCACCTCGAGCAGTTGACCGATGATGCCACTTGGAATCCGGTGGTCGACTCCGAGACGGGGCCGAGCGGATGGCGTCCCGCGGTGAACTTTCTCAGTATGGATTTCAAGCCGCCTCTGACCGAAGTAATCCCCGACAGCGGCACCTGCTATCTCGCATACGCGCCGATTGCGGACTCGAATACTCCGAGCCAGGTGGCGGAATTCAAATCCGGCCCCGGCGATGCGTCCGGCGACTTCGCATGGGCGGGACGCACCTACCAATACCGGGTAGCGCGCACGCTGCCCTGCACGTCTCCGTCCGCCGAGCAATCCGCAGCAAGATAGTTCGCTCAAGTCTGCGTCCAGTGCGATGGTGCGATTGGGCGCCGTCTTGTATCTTGGCCGGGGAGAATCGCGATGAATAGCTACAAGAATATATCGGTGAATCCTATCGCTGGTGCGTTGGGCGCCGAGGTCGCAGGAGTTCACCTCGGACAAATCGGCGACAATGCGTTCAACGAGGTGCGGGCAGCATTCGTTGAGCATCAGGTGCTGTTCTTTCGCGATCAGGAAATCACGCGCGATCAGCATAAGGCTTTCGCGCGCCGCTTCGGCACACTCCAGATTCATCCCTACCTGCAGCCGCTCAAAGACCAGGGACATCCCGAGTTCGTCGTATTGCAAAGCGACGCACAACGTCCCTATGTCGCGGAAGGTTGGCACAGTGACGTGACCTTCGTGAACGAGCCTCCGCTAGGCTCGGTCCTTCGATGTGTGGTGGCGCCCGAGTTCGGCGGCGACACGATGTGGGCCAGCATGTACGCGGCTTACGAGGCGCTGTCGGACAAGATGCAGCGGATGCTCTCGGACCTCGTCGCGATTCATGACACCACGCGCACCTTCTCACGCGCGAACTATTTCGGCGCCAAGGAGGGCATGCAAGTCATATCGTCGGAGCATCCTGTAGTTCGAACCCATCCGGAGAGCGGCCGCAAAGGCCTGTTCGTCAATACTGCCTTCACCGCTTCAATCAAAGGAATGAAGCCGGCTGAGAGCGCGGCGTTACTGGGCTTTCTTTACCGGCATATCGAGACGCCGGATTTCTGCTGCCGCTTTCGATGGCGCCCCAACTCGGTCGCGATGTGGGACAACCGCTGCACGCAACATCGGGTAGTGGCAGACAATCGCACCGCCAACCGCCGCATGGAGCGCATAACAATCAACGGCGACAAACCGTATTAGCAGCTAGAACTTCGTCGGAAGTCCTGTCCGTGAAGACAACTCTTAGCTGGATGGGCTCCCTTGACGGTCGCAAGTCTTTATCCCGGTTGTCGATCCCCGGCACTCACAACACGGGCGCCCTATATGAACCTTTTTACGGAACATCCAAGTGCCAGGACCTCACAATCGCCGATCAATTGGCGATAGGAGTGCGCTATCTCGACATACGCTGCCGGCACGTCGATAACGCATTCGCGATCTACCACGGCCCTATCTCACAACATCTGACTTTCGCCGCCGTCGTAACCGCCTGCATCGATTTTCTCGCGGACAATCCCACCGAATGCGTCGTGATGAGTGTCAATGAAGAGAGTATTCCTTCGCGTAACACTCGCACGTTCGAGGAAACCTTTGCCGCGTACGTAGCGGAGCATCCACAACGCTGGGAATTGGGAACGACAATTCCGACGTTGGACGAAGCGAGAGGTAAGATTGTTCTGCTAAGACGATTTCCAGCCGACAGCTATATGAAGGGCATCGACGCGAGCCGCTGGCCAGTCAACACCACATTCACAATAGATGGCCCGGCAAAGTTAAGAGTCCAGGATCAGTACATCGTGCCGGATAACTTCGCAAAGTTAGCTGCGATTCGAAGTCTCTATGACGAAGCAACGTCGGCGAACGATGAAATCCTGTACCTCAACTATACCAGTGGCTACAGGCGAGGATTGCTGGGATTCCCAGATATAAGAGTCGTATCGGATTTCATCAACCCGGCGGTCTCACAGTACTTCAATGAAAGTAGCCGCGGCAGATTCGGCATCACGGTCATGGACTTCGCCGACAAAGCCACCTGTGCGCTGTATCATAGCTACTAACAATGCTGGCAGGTTGATGCTAACTGGCCACCGACGACGATCGTCTGCTAGCTTCGCGCCAACAATTTTATGCCGAACAAAAAAGTAATCGTGGTCGGCGCGGGGATGGCCGGTCTGGCTGCGGCGTTTCGGCTCCGGCAGGCGGGCATAGATGTGACTGTCCTCGAGTCGACCGGCAGCGTTGGCGGCAGAGTCGGCACCGAGACTCGCGATGGATACCTGATCGAGCGTGGCGCGCAGCTGATCACCAGCACCTATCGCAACGCGCTCGGGCTGGTGAAGGAGCTGGGCCTCGAGGCGGAACTGAGGCCGACCAGCCCGTGGATGGCGATCGTCAAGGACGGGCGGCCGCGGCGCCTGCCGTCGGGCGCGATGTTCCCGATCTACGCGCTCACGTCGGGTCTCGTCAGCATCCCCGACCTCGCGCGCTTCATCTGGCATACGACGAAGCTGAAGTGGCCTCCCGTCGACAACTACGCAGCGTGGGCCGAGTACGACGATGAGGACACTGCGCGATGGTGCGCGCCACGAATGGGCCGCGCCACTGACTATCTCGTCGAGCCGCTCATCGCGGGCGGCCTGCTCTGCGTGATGGAGGAGACGTCGCGGGCGGCAACGCTGGCGACTCTCGCGCTGACTGACAACGGCCGCGGCAAGGAGATGAGCCTCAGCGGCGGCCTGGGACGCTTTCCGGAAGCGCTCGCGGCAAAGGTCGACGTCAAGCTGGAGTCACCCGTGCAGTCGATCGAGGTTCGCGACGACGGCGCCTTCGTGCAGCTTTCGGGCGAACAGATGGGCGCCGACCATGTCGTGCTCGCGGCGACTGCTCCGATCGCGTCGCAGCTCTATCGCGGCGGTGACGAGGTTGAACGCCGGCTGCTGGCGACCGAGTACGCACGGGGCATCAAGATTGGCATCGCCACCAGCCGTCATTGGCGCAACGAACCGGGGCTGAAAGATGTGTGGGCATTCCTGGTCCCGCGTCCCGACCGTCAACTGATCGCATCGGCCACGCTCGAATCGGCCAAGGATATTACGCGCGTGCCCGACGGCGAGATGCTGAACCTGTTCGTCAAGAACGAAGCAACGGCTGCGTTGATGGATCTGTCGGACGACGAGATCGTCGCCAAAGTTCTGCCGGATATCGAGCGATTTTTTCCCGGCGCGACGGCGACGAAACGCTTCGCGCAAATCGTGCGATGGCCGAATGCGTCTCCCCACGTCGCCCGTGGGACGCAGCCGCGACGTGGCGGAATACAGGAAATCGCGGCCGTCGTCGCGGCGAGTCCTGCTCGCCGGCGACTACATGGGCCTGCCGCACTTCGAGTCGGCAATCGAGACGGGACAATGGGCGGCCAATCAAATAATCAGCGCGCCCGCCTAACTACATATTGTCGACGATCGCCTTGCCGAACTCCGAGCACTTGAGCAGCTTCGCGCCGGTCATCAGGCGCTCGAAATCGTAGGTCACCTCTTTCTTCGCGATCGTCTTCTCGATCCCGCGAATGATGCCGTCGGCAACTTCCTGCCATCCCATGTGCTCGAACATCAGCACGCCCGACAGGATCACCGAGCCCGGGTTCACCTTGTCCTGGTTGGCGTACTTGGGCGCGGTGCCGTGCGTCGCCTCGAAGATCGCGTGCCCGCTCAGGTAGTTGATGTTGGCTCCAGGAGCGATTCCGATACCGCCGACCTGCGCCGCCAGCGCGTCGGAGAGGTAGTCGCCGTTGAGGTTCATCGTGGCAACGACGTCGAATTCGTCCGGCCGCGTCAGCACCTGCTGCAGCGTGATGTCGGCGATCGCATCCTTGACCAGCAACTCTCCCGCGGGCGGCTTGCCGTTGCAATCGTCCCAACCCACGGCCTTGCCCTTGTATTCGCGGCGCACGAGTTCATAGCCCCAATCGCGAAACGCGCCCTCCGTGAACTTCATGATGTTGCCTTTGTGCACGAAGGTCACGCTCTTGCGCTTGTGCTTGATCGCGTACTCGAGCGCGGCGCGAATGAGCCGCTCGCTGCCCTCGCGCGAAACCGGCTTGATGCCGATCCCCGACGTGTTGGGGAAGCGGATTTTCTTCACGCCCATCTCGTCCTGTAAAAATTTGATGAGCTTCTTCGCCTCGGGCGATTCCGCCGGCCATTCGATTCCCGCGTAGATGTCTTCGGTGTTCTCGCGGAAGATCACGACGTCCAGTTTCTCGGGATGCTTGACCGGGCTCGGCACGCCGGCGAAGTAGCGCACCGGCCGCAGGCATACGTAGAGGTCGAGCATCTGGCGCAGCGCGACGTTGAGCGAGCGGATGCCGCCGCCAATCGGAGTCGTCAGCGGGCCCTTGATGCCGACCAGGAATTCGCGAAACGCCTCGACGGTTTCGTCGGGCAGCCAGTTCTGCCATTGGTTGAACGGCTTCTCGCCAGCGAAGACTTCCATCCACGCGATCTGGCGCTTGCCGCCGTAGATTTTCTTGACCGCGTTGTCGAAGACGTACTGCGACGCGCGCCAGATGTCGGGCCCGGTGCCGTCGCCTTCGATAAACGGAATGATCGGGCGGTCAGGAACTTTCAGAGTGTGATTGGCGCCAAGAGTAATCTTTTCGCCGTTGCTGGGAACCTTGATGTGCTCGTATGCCATCGCTGTCGCAATTCGCCTCGTGGTGTTAATGATGGCGCGCCCGCGCGCGCAGTATCCCGACATCATATAGCAAAGGATTCGCGATGCCAGCCTCGACGATCGGATCTTCGTTAACGGTCATGCGGCAATCGCGTTATACTCGCGGCACACAAATCAAGCGGAGCATCCGAATGGATTTCACTTACACGCCGGAACAGGAAAAATTTCGCGCGGAGATCGCGGGATGGCTCGAAAAGAATTCCGCCGAAGCCTTCGGGCGCAAGGGCGAAGGCCTCGGCGGCTCGACCGCCAGCCTGCTCGACGTGCGCGACGACGGCCGCTGGGCTCAGCTCCTCGACTACCATCGACGCCTGTACAAGGCCGGTTACGTCGCGCTGCACTGGCCCAAGGAATGGGGCGGCGGCGGCGCGAACATGATCGAACAGGCCATCTACCAGGACGAAGTCCTGCGCCTCGGACTGCCGCTCTACGGCGCCAACCAGCTCGCGATCGATCGAATCGGCCCGACCATCATGCATCTCGGCACCGAGCAGCAGAAAAAGCGCTACCTGCTCAAAATGCTGACCGGCGAGGAAATCTGGTGCCAGGGCTACTCCGAACCCGGCGCCGGCTCCGACCTCGCCGGCCTGCAGACGCGCGCGGTGCTCGACGGCGACACCTTCGTAATCAACGGGCAGAAGGTGTGGACCAGTCTCGCGCATCGCGCCGACTGGCAGGTGCTGCTGGTGCGCACCGATCCCGCGGCGCCCAAGCACAAGGGAATCTCGTATCTGCTGGTCGATATGCATAGCCCCGGAATCACAGTGCGTCCGCTCGTTCAGATCACCGGCGACGCCGGATTCAACGAAGTCTTTTACGACAACGTGCGCGTGCCGAAGGAAAACCTGGTCGGCGAGCTGAACGCGGGATGGCAGGTGTCGATCGCGACGCTGATGTACGAGCGCGTTTCGGGCGGCACGCGTCATCCGGTCGAACGCACGATCGGCGAGCTGCTCGAGCTGGCGAAGAAGGTCGATTTCCAGGGCGCGCCCGCGTGGAAGCATCCCTACGTGCGGCAGAAGCTCGCGCAGTTCGCGACCGAGGCGCGATGCCTGCGGCTGTCGCGCTACCGCTCGCTGTCGGCGCAGCTCAAGGGCAAAGTGCCGGGAGCAGAGAGTTCATTCGGCAAACTTTTCGCGACGGAGCTGAACCTGCGCGTCGCGATGTTCGCCGACGAGCTGCTCGGCGCGTTCGCCAACGTCGAAGGCGGCAGCGTCGGCGCGGTCGAAGGCGGCCGCTGGATGCATCGGACGCTCGCTGCGCGCGGACTGACGATCGCAGCGGGCTCCAGCGAGATTCAACACAACATCATCGGCGAGCGAGTCCTCAAACTGCCAAAGGGCTAGTGCGCGGAATCGAGCAGCTTCTGCAGATTGCTCGTATCGCCGCGCTCGCTCGCAGTCTCGCCTGCGCGGTCGTAGAGCAAATTCCCGCGGCTGTCGATCACCGCGATCGTCGGGATGTAGCCCTGGTAGTAGCGCGCGATCAGAGGCTTTTGCGCGAGCGACGGATTTCGTAGATCGACGACGACGAAGCGAATCTTGTCCTTGTATCGAGGATAGAGTTGCACCAGCCGTTCCGCTTCGCGCGCGGTATTCCAGCAATTCGCGGTGCCGAAGAAGATAACAGTCGCATGGTCGGCGGCAACTGAGCCGTCCGAAAGGTTCTTCCCCGCGATGGGAAAGTTCGGGCTGGAATCGTCGGTAAACGAAAGATCGGGCGCGAGTTTCAAGTCCGTGGCCGGGGGGCCGGCGACTTCGGCCGCGAGCACGACGGTGAAAACCAGAGCGCCGACAATCGAAAAAGCGATCGCGAGCGGCTTAAAATTCGGTCTCATGTCACAATAGACGATTGGCGGGGTTGTATTATTCTGAGGATGCCAAATGCGAACTCGAAATGACAATACCCAAAATTCGTCGTACGGCCCGGGCGGCGACGGCGCACAGATAGCCTACGCGATCGTCGATTCCGCCCTTGGCCGCCTGCTGGTCGCAGGCACCGATCGCGGAATCTGCTTCGCCGCGATGGGCGAAGCAGATGCGACGCTGGTCGCGGAGCTGCGCTCCGACTACCCGCGCGCGTCGATTCGAGTCTTCGACCCGAATCGCCACGAAGACTCGCGCATCGGCCGTTGGGCCGACGCGCTCGCCGACTACATCGCCGGCCGCTCGAAGATGCCCGCGCCGCCAATGGATATCCGTGGCACCTCGTTCCAGTTCGCCGTATGGGATCAACTGCGCGCGATTCCGGCAGGCGAAACGCGCTCGTATTCCGAAATCGCGCGACGCATCGGGCGCCCGCGCGCCATCCGCGCCGTCGGCACCGCCAACGGCGCAAATCCAATCTCGATTATCATCCCATGTCATCGCGCAATCCGCGCATCCGGTCATCTCGGCGGCTATCGTTGGGGCCTGGAACGCAAACGCAAGCTGTTACAGATGGAACGGAGCGCAGCCTCAACTGGATCGGGACAGGCTATTCAGGACATGCCCTGAATCGGCGAGGCCCATCGCGAAAAGACTTTGTCTGAGGTCTTTTCCAGCGCGGGCAGGAACTCCGCCGTCTGAGCGATCATTCGATCTGCCGCGATACCCTGGCGCATCAGATCTTTCGCGAATGCATCCGCCATCGCAGCGATACTCTGATGCGTCACCTCGAAATGAAACTGGAACCCGTAGGTTTTGTCGCCGTGGCGGAACGCCTGGCATGGCGTCTTGTCTGACGAAGCCAGCGAAACCGCGCCCGATGGGAGGTCGAAGATGTCGCCGTGCCAGTGAAACGGCGTCATCGTCGCGGGCAGGTCGTGCATCAGGCGATCATCCTTGGCCGCATCGCTGAGGCGGATCGGATGCCACCCAACTTCCTTGCCGTTGGGATTGCGATCGACTTTGGCGCCGAGCGCCGCCGCGAGAATCTGCGCGCCCAGGCATATGCCCAGCACCGGCAGATTCGATCCAATCGCGTCCTCGATCAAACGCATCTCGTCGCGCAGCCACGGATAGCGCTCGGTCTGATAGACGCCCATCGGTCCGCCCAACACAACCAGGCCGCCCGCCCCTTTCATGCTCGCGGGCACCGATTGCCCCTCGTTCACGTGCACGTATTGCCACGCGAGCGCGGCGCCTTCGAGCGCGTCGGCGATATTGCAGAGACTCTCGACCGGGTGATGCTGCAAAACGTAAATCTTCGCCATCGAATGAGTCTCCGACGCGATCGAAATAATTGCTAGAGCAAAGTGCCGCGGCGCGTGCGGCCGAGATGCGTATACGCGCGCTGGGTGGCGACGCGGCCGCGCGAAGTCCGCGCCAGAAAGCCCTCCTGCAACAGGTAGGGCTCGTAAACTTCCTCGATCGTGTCGGACTCTTCGCCGACCGCCGCGGCCAGGCTCTCGACGCCGACCGGGCCGCCGTCGAACTTGTCGATTATCGCACCGAGAATCGCACGGTCCATCTTGTCGAAGCCGGCCGCGTCGATTTCGAGCAGCTCGAGCGCGCCCAGCGCAATCTCGCGCGTGACGACCGGCGCCTCGTTGACCTGCGCGAAGTCGCGGACGCGGCGCAGCAGGCGGTTGACGATTCGCGGCGTGCCGCGCGCCCGCGACGCGAGCTCATGCGCACCGCCCTCGTCGATTGCCACATTCAGCAGCGCGGCAGAGCGGCGGACAATCTCGCCGAGTTCCTTGTGATCGTAAAAATCGAGATGGAAGTGCTGGCCGAAGCGGTCGCGCAGCGGCGAACTGAGCAGGCCCGAGCGGGTGGTCGCGCCCACCAGCGTGAACGGATTGACCGCCAGCTTCATCGTGCGCGCGCCCATCCCCTCGCCCACCACGATATGAAACTCGAAATCCTCCATCGCCGAGTAAAGCCGCTCCTCGACGACGCGCTGCAGGCGATGAATCTCGTCGATGAACAAGACGTCGTGCTTTTCGAGATTGTTGACGATTGCGGCCAGGTCGGCGGCGCGCTCTATCGCCGGGCCCCGAGGTGACGTGAACGTTGACGCCGAGCTCGCGCGCGATGATATGCGCGAGCGAGGTCTTGCCGAGGCCGGGCGGCCCCGCGAACAGCACGTGATCGAGCACTTCGCCGCGTCCGCGCGCGGCGGTGATCGACATGCCGAGAATTTTCTTGTTGCGCTCCTGGCCGATGAATTCGTCGAGCGCGCGCGGCCGCAGCGCCAGGTCGAGCCGGCGGTCGTCATCGTGAACGACTCGCGCCGTCAGCGGTTCCTCAGCCGGCTGGCGCGGCGCGCTTGGCGTTCTCTTGAAACTTACTTTTCGCCAAGCAGCACCGCCAGTGATTTGCGAATTAAGACTTCCGGATTTCCCGCCGCGCCGGCATCCGCCGCGATCACCGCGTCAACCGTGCGCTTCGCTTCCATCGGTTTCATGCCGAGGTTGACGAGCGCAGAGACTGCTTCCTCTGCCGGGCCGGCCGGTTTGCCATTTCCGTTTTCGTTGGGGACCGCTCGCAGATGACCGTTGGACGTGCTGGTCGACGGCGCCGCCAACTTCAAGTCGGCGACTTTGTCGCGCAGTTCGCGCACTACCCGCTCCGCCACCTTGGGACCGACGCCGGGCACCGCGTCGATTCGCTCGACGTCGCCCTTGCCGATTGCGGCGACCAGTTCTTCCGGCGCGAGCACCGACAGAATCGCGAGCGCGAGCTTCGGCCCGACATGCTGCACGCTCATCAGCAGGTCGAACGCGCGCTTCTCGGTCGCGCTCGAAAATCCGTAGAGCATGAGCGCGTCCTCGCGCACGACCTGGCGAATCTCGAGCGCGACGCGGTCGCCGAGTTGCGGCAATCGATAGTAGGTGCTCAGCGGAATCAGCACTTCGTAGCCGACGCCGCCGGTCTCGATCACGATGCGCCCGGCGTCGCGAACCATCAGCGCGCCTGACAGCGATGCGATCATTGCGGCGCCATCCGAGGCCTGCTTCTGCGCACCGCTTCCGGGCGAAAGCGCTCGACGGCGTCGACCAGGTTGGGAACGCGGCCGCGGCCGAGATGGCAGAGCGCGAGCGCCAGCGCGTCGGCCGCATCGTCGGCCAGCTCGATATCCTCGGCGAGCTTCAGCGTCTTGCGCACCATGTAATTCACTTGCGCCTTGTCGGCGTGTCCGTGGCCGGCGACGCAGAGCTTAACTTCGTTCGGCGGATATTCGAACATCGGAAGGCTGCGCTCCGCCGCCGCCAGCATCGCCATCGCGCGCGCCTCGCCGATACGAAACGCGCTCTGCACGTTGGTGGCGACGAAATGACGCTCGAGGCTCAGCGCCGCGGGCGAGAACTCGTCGATAATGGCCAGCAGGCCTTCGTGGATGCGTCGCAATCGCATTGGTCCCGGCGCCAGCGACGCACATTGAATTGTCCCCGCGGTCACGTAGCGCGCGCCCCGGGCGACGACGCCGAAACCGCACACCGCACTCCCCGGATCTACCCCGAGTATCCGCATACCCCACCTCCACTACAGCACCCGCGCGGCTGTTCAAGCCGCCGAGAACTGCGCCATTTCCTCATCGCTGATGTCGAAGTTCGCGGCGACGTTCTGCACGTCGTCGTGATCTTCTAATTCTTCCATCAGCTTGAGTACCTGCTCCGCCACATGCCCCGACACCGCAACCGTATTTTCAGGAATCCGCGTTTGTTCCGAATGCGCAATCGTAAGCCCGGCCTTTTCCAGCGCGTCGCGCACCGGGTTGAACTTGTCGGGCGTGGTGAGGACCTGAAACGTCTCGCCGTCGCTGGTCACGTCGTCGGCGCCGGCGTCGAGCGCGATTTCGAGCAGCTTGTCCTCATCGATGGCGGATTTTTCAATTCCAATGACGCCGCGCTTTTTGAACATCCAGCCGACGCATCCGACTTCGCCCAGGTTCCCGCCGCGCCGCGAGAAAACGAAGCGCAACTCCGCGACCGTGCGATTGCGATTGTCGGACAGCACGTCGACCATTATCGCGACACCGCCGGGGCCGTAGCCTTCGTAGGTGATTTCCTCGAGCGATGCGCCTGCGATTTCGCCGGTGCCCTTCTTGATCGCGCGATCGATGTTGTCGTTGGGCATCGACTGCTTCTTGGCGACCGTCACCGCCGTGCGCAGGCGCGGATTGGAATTGATGTCGCCGCCGCCGAGCCGCGCCGCGATCGTGATTTCCTTGATCATCTTGGTGAAGACGCGGCCGCGCTTGGAGTCGGTGATCGCCTTCTTATGCTTGATCGAACTCCATTTCGAATGACCCGACATGGCAAATACCTTCCGCGGGACTGCTTTGCTGGCAGGTCCCGAACGAGCCGAGAGTACCATAAAGATTCGGGAAGCGAGAGTGGCTCGGACGCGATAGCATCGGCACGGGCGAGTGTGGAAAAGTTGGTCTGTCGCGGGGTGAATGGCGCAATGTCTGGGGCAAGGATTTCGATTTTGGGCATGACTGCGGCGCTCGCGGTCTCGGTCGCCGGATGCCTCGTTCCGCCGATGACGCAGCCGCCGCCTGACGAGCAGCAGCAGGTGGTGATTCCCCTGCCGTACGATCTCGCGTGGGACGCAGTGAATGCCGTCATCACCAAAAATTCGTTCCGCGTGCAGGCGCAGGACATGACTAACGGAATTATCGAGGCGTCCGGTCCGCTCTTCACGCTGCACGACGCCGATTGCGGGAGGATAAAGAGCGTGGCGGGCTCCTACACGGCCGACCCTGAGCCGGACTCGTCGTCGGTGTACAACTTCCTGGTGCGGCCGCGCGGCCCCGAAGCGACCATCGTCGAGGTGCGCGCGACCTTCAACTCGTCGGTCAAGGTGCCGCTGCATCCTGCCACCGATGTCGATTGCGTGTCGCACGGAATCCAGGAATCGAACATCCTGCGCGAAGTGCTGGTCCAGGCGAAACAGACGCATCGCCCGGTGTTCGCCAACCCAGGCGGCGCGACGCCGCAGGCAGCGTCGGCAAGCGCTCCAGCGCCGGCACCGGCGCCGCGCAGGGCAACCTCGATCGATAAACCCGGCGCGACGCCCAACTTCTCGTCGTCGACACACGGGTTCTCGCTCATGGATCACTCGAGCCTGCCCAATCTGCCCGCGCCCCCGCAGCAGTGAGGCACTCATGAAAGCCGCGGTCCTGAACGCGTTCGGCGCGCCGCTCGCTATCGAGACGCTGCCCGACCCGGTGCTCGGCACCGGCGAGGTCATCGTCGATGTCGTCGCCGCCGGCGTCACCAGCTACGCCATCAATGTCTTCTCGGGCGCTCGCAGCTACCTGCTCGAGCTGCCGGTCGTGCCTGGACCAGGCGGCATCGGCCAGGTGCGCGCGACGGGGCCGGACGCGACCAGGCTTAAGGTCGGCGACTGGGTCTATTGCGACCCGACGATCCGCTCGCGCGACGACGCCGCCAATCCCGAGATGATTCTCCAGGGCTGGACCTACCGGAGCGAAGCAGCTCTGCCGTTGCATCGTTTCTTTCACCACGGCTCCTTCGCCGAACAGATGCTGGTCCCGACCGAGAACGTCACACGGATCGGTGAGATCAACGCGGCGGACGCGGGCCGGTGGACAGTCATCGGCCGGCTGCTCGTGCCGTACGGCGGGCTGCTAGCGGGCGAACTGCAAGCCGGCGAGACGATTGTGGTGAACGGCGCCACCGGCGGCTTCGGCAGCGCCGGCGTCGCCGTGGCGCTAGCGATGGGCGCGGGAAAAGTCGTCGCCACCGGGCGCAACGTGCGCACGCTGGACGAACTCGTCCGCCGCTTCGGCCCGCGGGTGCGGCCCGCCAGGATGACCGGCGTCGAGGCTGACGACCGCCGCCTCATCAGCGAAGTCGCGGGCGGCCCGATCGACTTCGTGCTCGATTTCCTGCCGCGCGAGGCGACCGGCTCGCAGGTGCGCGCGGCCGCGCTGGCGGTGCGTCCGCGCGGACGCGTCGTGCTGATGGGAGGCGTCAGGGCTGATGGCGGCGCCGTCCCGCTGCCTTATGTCTGGATGATGCAGAACAACATCACCGTACGCGGCCAGTTTATGTATCCGCGCGAAGCTGTGGCCCGGATGGTCGCATTGATCCGCGCCGGGCTGATCGACCTCGCCCAGTTCGAGATGACCGAATTCAGACTGGACGACGTCAACGCCGCCGTGGCCCACGCCGCCGCCAACGCCGGTCCGCTCGGGCTCACCGTGCTCCGCCCCGACCGGAGCGACGCGGGTCGCTAGACGTTGCGGGCTTGACATTTATTTCGTCCGGGATGAAACCGGGGCCATCACCCGCGCGCTCGGAGTAATGCAATGAAAGGTCGCGTCGCGTTCATCCCTTCCGCTCACAAGATTGAATTTCACGAGTACGACGTTCCGGCGCCTGCCGCCGGTGGGATCGTCGCGGCGGTCACGCAGACCAACGTATGCGGTTCCGAAGTGCATATGTGGAAGGGCGAGTTCGGCAAGCGCGGCGTGATGCCGGGGCATGAGATGAGCGGGCGCATCGAGGCGCTCGGCGCGGGCGTGCGCACCGACTGGGCCGGGGTGCCGGTCAAGGAAGGCGATCGAATCGCGCCGGTTTACTACACCGTCTGCAATCGATGCATCAACTGCGTCAGCGGCAATCACGCCGCATGCACGGCCAAGGTGATGGGCGCGCGCCATCCCGACGAGCCGCCGCATTTCACCTCGACCTTCGCGACGCACTACATCGTCAAGCCCGATCAGCATTTCTATCGCGTGCCCGATAACGTGCCCGACCTGGTCGCCTCGTCGGCGAATTGCGCGATGTCGCAAGTCTTCTGGAGTCTCGATCGCGCGCGGCTTCAGTTCGGCGAGAATCTCGTGGTACTCGGCGCCGGCGGCCTGGGGCTGCATGCGATGGCGATTGCGAAGGCGCGCGGCGCACGCGTGATCGCAGTTGACGGCGTGGACACGCGCCTGCGCGAGGCGCTTCGATTCGGCGCCGACGAGACTATCGACATGCGCGACCACGCCGACGCCGAGGCTCGCGACAAGCGCGTGCGCCAGCTATGCCCTGGCGGCGCCGACGTCGTGCTCGAGGTCGCCGGCGTAGCCGAGGCGTTCAGCGAAGCAATCCGGATGGTGCGCGTCGGTGGCCGCGTGATCGAAGTCGGCAACATCTCGTCGGGTCTGACGGTGCAGCTGCCGCCGTCAGTGATCACGTTCAAGTCGCTCGAGATAATCGGCGTCGCCACCTATCCGCCGCACTATCTGAAGAAGTCGCTCGACTTCCTCGCCGCCAACATCGACCGCCTGCCCTATGGCAACATGTGCGACGCGACCTTTCCCCTCTCCCGCGCGGCAGAAGCGCTGGACAAAAGCGAGCGCCGCGAAGTAACGCGAGCAGGCTTGCTCCCCGCGCGCGACTAGTAGCTGACGGCGGCGCGGTCCGGTATCAGCGCGGTGTACGGCACCAGGTCGTCGTCGGCGCCGGGAGGCTTCCAATAAAGCTTCAGGTACGATCCGCCTTCGATATTCCGCTCGCCGACTTCGATTCGGTGCGGCCCCTGGGTCAGGTGTATGGTGCCGGCGTCGCGGCTCTTGTTGACCAGGCCCGGGTCGTGAATCACCTCGGTGCCGTCGATCGTCACCCAGCCCGAATCGTCGACCTCGATCCTGAATTGGTAGTCGCCCGTCGCCGGCGCGACTATCTGCCCGCGCCACACATCGCACGACGGAAACGGCATCGCGCCCATCTGCGAAATCTCGTCGAAGTCGAGTTGCCGATCGACGCGCACGATATGCGGCTTGCTGTCACCGCAGTTCTGGCCCGCATAATACCTGCCCAGCAGTCCGTGCTGACCGCTCTGCGCGAACGGCTGCATGATTCGCTGACTCATCGAGAGCAGGAAAACCGCCGCGATACCCAGGGTCAACGCCAATTGCGTGAGGCGTCGCGAGGCGCGGGCGCCCCATAGTCCGAGCTTCTCCGACAAATCGAACGCGCCGGCAATCCACAGCAATCCCAGCGGCCAAAGTTGGAAGGGTCGCGGCAGTCGCAGGAGTTTGCCGAGGTTGAAGGCGACCGACTCGGCCACGATATCGCCGCCGCCGAAGAACGCGTCGCGGTTGGTCGCGAAGTCGCCGCGCATGAATTGCTGCAGCGCGAAGTCGCGCACCGGGTTTTCGTACTCGTAGGGGAAATGCGGATTGGTGGCAGTCGCGATCAGCATGATGGCGGCCGACAACGCGGCTATCGCGCCCAGCAGCCAGTTGCAGGCGGCGGGAAGAAACGCCAGCCCCAGCACCATGAACGGAACCGACGCGATGATTTGCCGCGGGCCGGTGGCGGTGCCGCCGCCCCACGACACGAGCGATTCGCCGTACGATGCGTTGAACAGAATCAGCGCGACGAACGAATAAACGGTAACGATCCATTCGGCGCGCCATCGTTTCGCGTGCGCGAAAAATCCGACGCCGACGATCGACAACAGCAGCACCGGGTTGCAGAAAAACAATCCGCGCTGTGGATCGAGCAGGATGTCCCACATCACCCGCATCTTCGGATGAGTCAGCCCGACGAAGCCGACCGCCTGCTCGGGGAATTGATGATTCTCTTCCGGCGCCGCCTTGAACGCCTGGTAGCTGAAAAACAGCGGATGCCCGAACGCGCCCCAGTTGTAGCCGAGCATGAGCGCGACTGTGATCGCGGCGCCGACTGAAAACGCCGCCAGAAAACCAAGCTTCGGCAGCTTGAACAGCGCGTAGAGTCCAATCGCCGCCGAGACCAGCAACACCGGGTAGTCGTTGAGCACGGCCCATCCAGCCAGCAGCCCAGCCCAGAATGCGCGCCCCGACGACGGATGATCGTCGAACGTCGCCAGCAGATAAAACGCCGTGAAGACGCAAAATCCCGCGACCGGTTCGCCCGTCAGTTCGGTCGCGTAGGGAAATGCGATCGTCGCGATCCCGAGAATCAGCGCCACTCCCGTCGCGCGCCCCTCCGACGCGCCGAGAAATCGCGCGAAGCGAAACATCACGACGCACAGCGCCGCGGTCAGCAGCCCGGTCGTGAAGACCGTGGTCAGGTAAGTTGCGAGCGCCCAGTACAGATCCTGGTGATTCGTGTAGAACGGCAGCAGTACGTTGCTGAAGATCAGCCACGGAAACAGCGACGTGTAGGACGTGCCGGGCGCTTTGACCGAATAGATTTTTCCGTGAAACGTGACGATGTCGGCGGTGTTGTAGCCGCAAAAATCGTTGATCCACAGCGCATGCTTCTCGATCATCGAGCGCATCAGGTCGAAACGGCACGCGACGCTCTGATCGGCGCCCTGGTAAAAGTACGCGTAAGTGACGAACGGGATCAGGAAGATCGCGGCCTCGAGTTGCCGGATGCGATCCGCGGGCGCGATCGCGCGGCTGGAGTTCGCGGCGCCGGACGTCATCGCTTATTCGGCCGCCCCGCCATCGCGGTGCGAAGCCGGTTGAAGATGCGAAAATCGTCGTCGCCGTAGATGCGCCAGCCCGCCCATGCGATCCCAAAGAGCGCCGCGAACGTCAGTACCAGCGAAATCGGCGAGCCGATGGGCACCGGCTCCGCCTGTTTTCGAATCGCCTGCAAATCGTAAGTCGGCGTCGCGTTCGGCGGCGGCGCGGCAATCTTCACCAGCGACGCGTTTCTGAAAAACGCCTTGCCGGTATTCAGGCTGCCGAAACCCCCGACTCGCAGCGCCACGTCGACGTCGGCACCCTGCCCTCCGACTTTGAGGTATAGCGTCTCGCGCTGCCAGTCGCTGGTGCCGTGGAGCTCGGGCGACATGATGCCGTCTTCCATGATCGAGACGGTTGCGCCGGATTGCTGGGCGCCGACATTTTCAGTGCGGATGTCGACGCTCAGCTGATACCATCCCGGCGCCAGCGTCAGCGGCTGCATCCAGCGCCCGTCGTTGGCCTGAAGGTTGTCGACCTCCATCTCGCTCGGCTTGTCGCTGTACTGATGCCAATGCGTCTGGAACGCTTCGGGGCTGTTGATCCAGGCCTCGGTGCGCCACGAGTCCGGTTGATCCTCGGAGCCCTTGGCGAAGTCGGCGTTGAGCAGCAGATTTTTCGGCTCGTCGGCAAAGCACGGCGCCGAGGCACTCGCCGCAATCGCGGCACAAATGAAAACCGCGCAGACTATGAGCGTGCCGCGTCTGCGATGCCGCCGCGCGATCATATCCAATTGCGCAGGCCTCCCGCCTGCAGCCACATCCGCGCGTAATACCCGTCGCGGCTGATAGGGATGCCGACCCAAATCGGGAAGTAGTACACGAACAGAATCAGCGCGACGGTCACATACACGCTGGCAACGTAACGCCCCGCGTACGGTGTGCTCAGCAGCAGAAATACGTACGCGGCGACGACCATGAGGAACGCCAGCCATGCCCACGCCGGCGGCAAGCCGAGAAAAAACACCGGCGTCATCGTCAGCAACAGCGCCAGATGCTCCCACGGCTCGGCGCGATCCTTGAAACATTCAGACAGCAGAATCGCCAGCGCCAGGTATCCGAAATAAACCGACGCCATGTAGTGGTAGAGGAACAGCGTGCGGCCGATCCACGCCCAGATCAAAAGATAGCTGAGGTAGCCGGTCACCAGGAACGCGCGAGTCACACTCGGCCGCTCGATAGCCTGCACCGCGGTGATCGTGATCGCGGTCAGCGCGCCCCACCACAGAACAGGATTGCCGCCGCCCCAGACCGTCTGCACGCTTCCCGTCTTCGGAAAGTTTTGCCAGTACGCAATCGGACGCAGCATCAGCGGCCAGCTCCACCACGGCGACGCATACGGATGGGTGGCGCTCGAAACGCTCTTCTCGTACCACACGACCTGCTTGTAATAGTCAAAGAGGTCAGAGATCCCGCCCCACCATCCGAGCCAGTAGTGCGGAATCCACACCGCGATATAGGTGATCGAGGCGACCGCACCGATCAGCACGAACGCGCCGACGATCTTCGGCTCCATCAGATCGGCGAACGAGAACGGCGGCGCCGTCGCTTTCACCGCGATCAACGTGCGGCGGCGCCAGAGGATCTCTCCGATCCGCAATGCCAGCACGGCCACAACGGTCAGCACGACATACCCGGCGGTCGCGCCGCTGAAGAAAAGCAGCGCACCGACAACGATGCAGATGAGCGCAATCGAAATCGTCGAGGTCGTGTCGTAGAGATCGATTCCCACCGGCTGAATAGCCGCCGACGTCAGGGCCCCCTGCTTGGACTTCTTCGACTTCGAGGCAATCGGCGGTGCCTTCGTCTCCTTGGGCTCGGGTGGCGGCGCGACGACCGGCGCCGGAACCGGCCGCTCCTTCAGCAGCACATAGAGAATGAATCCCAGCACCAGCAAAAACGTGATCGCCGGGATGTAGAGCTTGCTGGCCAGCGTCAATCCCAGCGTCAGGCCAATCCACGGCAGAATTCGCCGGCGCGCAGCCGCGTCATGCGTCTGTACGAATTTGAAGAACAGCAGATACGAAACCGCAGCGCACGTGAGATAGACGATGTCGATAACGGCGTAGTGCGAATCGACCAGGTACATCCCGTCGAGCAGGATGATCCCGCCCGCCAGCGCACCCGTCAGCCGCGATCCCGACATCCGGCGCCCCAGCAGGTAGGTGATCCCCACTATCGCGGTGCCCAGCGTCGCGTTGCCGACCCGCCAACCCCATGGATGGTCGCCGAAGATTGCAATGCCCGCCGCGATAATCAGTTTGGCGAGCGGAGGATGAGGATCGAGAAACGATTCGCCGTGCAGGTAATGACGTCCCTGCGCGACGAAATGAACTTCATCGAAAACGATCTCGGCGGGATGCCCCAGATGGTAGAAGCGCGTGCAAGCGGCGACGATGAGCAGCGCCGATATGATGATGGTGTCAGTGGCAATCCACGGCGGCGCCACCGCATCCGGTTCGACGTAATCCTCAACCTGCCGGGGCGCCGCGAATTTCTCGAAAAACGCACCGAGCGCCGTACCCGCGCCGCTTCCATCCTGCAATCGCGTGACTCCGTAGTAAACCGCCGTCCCCAGCGCGACCACGTTGAGCGCCGAGGTCGCCATCGCAAACCCGTCGCGCCCGTTGAGGAACACCACGGTATTGAGCGTGTGCAGGATGTAAGCGAGGTTGATCAGGGCCGTGAGCGAGACAATCACGAACACTGCCATCATCTCGGCCCCTTCAAGAGCCAACGGCACCGACAGCGCGATCGCGGGGTAGATGTACCGCTCGTGCATCCGGGGCGCGACCATGAAGAATCCGAAAATCGCGATGAACGACGCGAACAGGAGCCGCGTCGGCGTGCGCCCGCCCCACAAAATCCACGTGACGAATCCGTACAACGGCAGCAGCAGGCTCATGCCCAGCCAGAAGTACGGAATCCCCGCCAGCGTGTCCGAATCCGAGTTGCGCAATCCTCCGATCAGCGCCATCAGGTTGAACGCGTTGACCGAGGTCTCGTGGTAGTAGGCCGCGGTCGACGTGTACAGCTTGATGATCCAGTTCCATTCGTGGCCGATTTGGAACGGCGCGATGCCGATGACGAATACCGCGATCAGCGCGATTCCCGATCTGATCCACGTCGCAAAGTTGCTCTCGAGCATCGTCCAGATGCCGAGCACGGGGAGCATCATCAGCCCCTGCGGCTTCACCAGCACGGCGATCGCCGCGAGCCCCCACGCGATTTCGTATTGCTCGCCGAGAATCGAGACGATGCTGAGCAGCGTGACGAAGGTCATCACCGAATCGCTCTGGCCCCAGACGACAGTGTCGAACAGCATCGCCGGATTCAGCGCGACCATCAGCATCGCGACAAAGGCCCACTCGGGCCGGCTGCCGCGCCGCACCAACGCATAGACCAGGATCGAGAGCGCGAAGTCGGCGACGATCGAGGGGCTCTCGATTATGATCCGGTAGTAATCTCCCGTCGCGCCGACTGCTTGCCCGAGAAATCCCACCAGCCATAGCGCGTACAGATAGCCGGGCGGGTAGTCGAGAAAGAACTCCTTCTGATAAGTATGCGCGGGACCGAAGGTGTAGATTTGGCTCGCCCACGCCTGGTAGTCGCCGACATCGGCGTTGAAGCCCGGGAAATACGGCATGACGGCGAGCTTCGCCGCTGCCAGGGCGCCAAGCAGGAGCAGCGCAATCGTTAGTCGGTAGTCGTCCTCGCCGAACAGCGGACGGAGGTAGTCGACCAAAGCGTAGGCGACCAGCGCGATCAGAATTGCGCCGGCGACGAATCCCGAGAATTTACCGCTGGACGGTCCCGAATCCGATGCGGCCGCGATCGAAAACACCGCCAGCGTGACGGCGCCCCATCGCGAAAATGGCGCCCGCGCAACCCTCCACTGAGGCCTGTCCCCCACGACCTTCAACGCTCGCTCATCCTGCTGTTGCCCACATTGCGCAGCCGATAAAGATAGCGGTTATTGGCCCCGCGATGAACAGTCTCGCGGCCGCTGCGCCAACTCTTGCGGCTGGCGACCGCGCTCGCGCCCAGTCTATTATGCGGCATTGCCGCCAAGGAGAACGCCTCGATGCGACTGATCCACACCGTCTATGAACCCGCGGGCGAAGGACCCCATCCCACGCTGATTGCGATGCATGGGTTCGGCGCCAACGCGCTCGACCTGCTCGGACTCGCGCCGTATATAGCAGACGGCCGCTTTATGGTGATTTGCCCGCAGGGTCCGATGGAAGTGCCGATTGGCCCGACCCGCGGCTACGCATGGTTCCCGATTCGCATGGGCGCGTCGCCCGATCGCGCCGCAATCGACGACGCCAACAAGATGGTCACCGAGTTTCTCAACGAGGCGCTGCAAAAATATCCGGTCGATCGAAAAAAACTGGTGGTGCTCGGCTTCAGCCAGGGCGGCATGATGGCCTATCGGCTCGCCATCCGAAATCCTTCGAAGTTCGCCGCATTGGTCGCACTCTCGACCTTCTTCCCGCCCGACTTGAAAGACGAAGTCCGCGATCCCGCCGCACTCGAAGCCCTGCCGACTCTCGTCCAACACGGCCGCGCCGACGAAATGATCGAAGTTACACGCGCCCGAGCCTCGGTCGAATCGCTCCGCGCCCTCAATGTCCCGCTAACCTTTCGCGAATACGACTGCGGCCACGAAATAACCGCCGAAGTCCTGCAGGACCTGTCAAACTTCCTGACCGAAAAAGTCCTCGATCCGATCGTCAAGCCGTGATCCTCTAATCCTCGACAATCGCGACCGGCCTGACCCACCCGGCACTGCCGCCGGTTATTTTGATCGGCAGTGCGCTCACCTTGAATCCGTGCGCGCGCGGAATCGCACCCAGGTTGGCGAGCTTCTCCATGTGAATATGCTCGCGCTCGCGGCCGACGAAGTGCGCCGGGAACAGCGCGTCCTGTTTGCCTTCGCGCAACCCGCGCACCATCGTGCCGAGCGACACATCCATCGCCATCGCGTCGATTCCAATCAGCTTCACGCCCTGGTCGAGAATATAATTCTGCCCCGCCAGTGAGAGCCCGGCCGCCCGGCGCACGTAGTCGTCGACGTTGTCGAGATACTGGTCGCTGCCAGTCCACAGCAGCACGATATCGAGCGGCTTGAGCGCGTAGTCGATTCGCGACAGCTCGCCGATGATATCCTCGACGCTGATGTCCTCGCCCTGCCGATGCCGAAAGTCCAGCCGGACGCCGTCGCCGTAGCACCACTCCAGCGGAATCTGATCGATCGTCCGCGCCGGCTTGCCCTCGCACAGCGGCCCGAAATGCCACGGCGCGTCGATATGATTGCCGGCATGCCCCGTCAGCGTGATCGTCTCCCATCCCAGCGCCATCGAGTCGGGATAGTCGCCCACGTCGGTTCCCTTGAACAGCCGCAGCATCGCGCGCGCGCCTTCGCTATGGCTGACGCGCTTGAAGCGGTAGTTCCAGGGCGGATACGGCGCGGCGTCGAGCGGCACCCCGATGTCGATAATCTTCATGCGGCGAATTCTAACCGACTGGCGCCCGCATCATCCAGATCGTAAAACAAAAGCGATGGCCGACGACTCGACAGCGCAAGCGTTCGCGAAACTGCTCGCCGTCGTCACCGAGCTGCGCGAGCGATGCGCATGGGATCGCGAACAGAAGCTCGCCGACACTCCCCGCCACCTGATCGAGGAAGCTTACGAAGTGGCAGACGCCATCGCGCGCGGCAACCCGCCCGACATCGCGGAGGAACTCGGCGACCTGACGGTGCAATGCCTGTTCGTCGCGCTCATTCTCGCAGAGCAATCCGAGTTCGATATTGCGTCCGGCTTGCGCAGCGCCGCGGAGAAACTCATCCGGCGCCATCCGCACGTCTACGGCGAGACACGGGCGGAAACAGCAGAGAAAGTGCTTGAAAATTGGGACCGGATAAAACTCGAGGAACGCGAGCGCAAGAACCCGGACGGCGCGAAGAGCCTCGCGCACGTCGGCCGCGGCCTGCCGGCTGCCATGCGCGCGGAGAAGCTCGGCGAGAAAGCGCGCCGCGCCGGCATGGACTGGGCGAACATTCGCGAGGTGCTGGCGAAGGCGCGCGAAGAGCTCGACGAGGTCGAGCATGCACTCGATCGCAACGACACCGAGCACGCCGCTGAGGAGCTGGGCGACCTGATGCTCGCAGTCGCGAACGCGCCCCGCTTCATCGGCAAAGACGCCGAGCAGACGCTGCGCGCCGCCTGCGACAAATTCGTCGCCCGCTTCGACCAAGTTGCACGAATCGCAGCCGCGCGCGGCCTCGATCTCAAGTCGATGACGCCATCCGAAATCGACGCACTATGGAACGAGGCAAAAGCCGCAACCAGTCGATAAAGATCGCGGAGGCTTTTAGAGGAATCGCATGACATTCAGCGGGCTGGTTGAAGTGCTTATCGCCGTCGGGGTCTGCGTCGGCTGGATTTGGCTTCGAAGGTATCGGGAGAGGGAATATCTGATCTCTCTGTTTGCGAAGCATAGCGGCCTGTCCAAGACAGACCTCCGCAGAATCTGGAAGGGAGAAGATCGCCTCCCGCGAGATTAGGAAACTACCTGAAGTGACCGCTCTATTGCTCCGGCGGGCGTGCACCGTTATATTCGGCTGGTTATGCCTCATATTCCAGTTCATCCATCGGCCGAGAAGCGTCATCGGCAAAGTCTCAAACGCGCCGAGCGCAACCGCGTCGTCAGGACGCGTGCCCGCTCCCTGGCCAAGACGGCGGCGGAAACGATCGCCACGAGCAGCGACGAAGCCAAGGCGCGCGAGGCGCTCAAGCAGGCCACCAAGGTTCTGTACAAGGCTATCAGCAGCGGCACGTTGCATCGGAATACCGTGCGCCGCAAAGTTGCGCGGCTGTCCGCCAGCCTGCATCGCAAGTTCAGCAAGAAAGCCTAGTTCGTCAATCAGGCGCGGTCATAAGCTCGAGGAGCAATCCTGCGAGTGCTTCGTCGCGCCCTTTGATGGTGCCGTCCTTGAATCCTGCATCCATCGCGCACGCGCGCCAGTAAGCGCGCTCGAGGCGCGCCAGCCCGAAGCGCCGCGCCCCGTCGATTGCGCGCGTCGCCAGTCCGCTTTGCGGCGGCAGCCCAAGCGCAGCGGCGACATCGCCGGGGCTTCTGCGCGCAGCCATCAACGAAGCTGCGACCATCATCCGGCGCATCATCGGAATGATCTCGACCGCGAGAATCTCAAACACGTCGCGCCCGAGCGCGAGCGCCCGGCCCAACTGCGCCAGCGCGGCCGACGCTCGTCCGCGCGCGACGCTCTCCGCCAGTTCGAACGCTTCCGGCATCCGCCGCGCGCCCTCGTCCAAATCTCGCGGCTGCACCGGGACGCCGGGCTCGGCGAAGATTGTGACTTTGCCGAGCGTGTTGGCGACCGCGGCCAAATCTCCGCCGTGACGCGAAATGACCAGGTCGAGCGCGGCGGGCGACAATTTTAATCCGAGCGATTGCGCGAACGCGTTCACGTACTGCTCGATCTGATTGTCAAAGGGACGCATGCAATTTACCAGCAGCGCAGATTTCTCGGCGGCGCGACGGACTTTCGCCGGAGCGCTGTCTTTTTCATAGAGCAAAATGAGGTGGCCGGGGCCGTGCGCGTCTTCGATTGCTGCGACCAGCGCACGCTTCCGAACCGCTACCGCTGCTGCCCGACGCGCGCGCATCGCCGGCGTCATCGTCGGCGGGAGTTTCCGCGCGATCCCGGCGCGAGCGCAGTACGCGGCAGGCAATTGCGCGCCTGGGTGCGAACAAGTCGGGCGCCAGCAGCTCGTTCAGCACCTCGGCGTAATCGTCACCCGCGCCAATCTGAAAGCTTCGATATTGGCATCCGTCTGCCACCAGCTTGCGCGCGATCGAATCGAGCACGTATTCGCGCATGAACGCGTGCGGGCCGAATATGACGACCACCGGCGGGATTCTGTGATTTGCGGCCGTTCCTCGCAGGTACGCGAGCGCGGTTTCAAGCGGCATGCGTCAGCGTCCGGGCTAGAAGCCTTCAGCCATATCGACGTACATGGTGTGCGCGAGCCGCGACATCATCGTGTCCTGCGCGACCGCCGTTTGCGATTGCGCGGTTTCGATATCGGTCATCTGCGCGATATCGCCGCCGCGCAGGTTCTGCTGCAAAAAGCTTGGCGTAGTGGTCACGATGTTTTGCGCCACGATCGGACCATTCGGCGCAGAGCCGATCCTGGCGGCGCTCCAGATTACTTTTTTGGTGCGCAGGTCCTTCAGCGACGCCGATACATACATAGAATTGCGGTAACTGGTCGGCTCGAGTACCGAGTTGAAGTTGATGGGCGTCTGGTAGGCGCGCTTGACCGTGCCCGACAACTCGAGGTCGGCGCCGTCCGGGCTGTCGACGACCGTCAGCCTTTTATGCATCGCGATCTCATCCTTGATGTAGCGCATCAGCTCGTCGTTGACACCGGTCTCGCGCGTGTTGTTGCCGAACCGCTCGACGTAAATCGTCTGCGCGTTCGACGGGATCATGTCGCCCGAAGCCGCAAAGTGATAACCGCACCCCGCGACGGCGAAGCTCGCGACGATCACGAAGCCGAGCAGGCTACTCGGCCTTGGATAGCGTGATTTCTTCACCCTTCTGCTTCAGCCCAAGCCGTCCTGCGATTTCGTCCAGCACGCCGTTGACGAAGCGCCCCGACTCGATGTCGCCGTAGCATTTCGCCAGTTCGATCGCTTCGTCAATCGTCACGCGCGCGGGGATATCCTCCATCTTGAGCAATTCGAAGAGCGCGATTCGCATCACGTTGTGATCGACGCGCGACAGCCGCTTCACCGACCAGTGTTCGAGCGCGTCCGCCAGATGCTTGTCGAGAGCAGGCTGCTCGCGCCGCACGCCCTCCATCAACTGGACGGCAAATCGGCGCGCGTCGTCTTCGACCGGAAAGCTTTCGAACAGCGCGCTGAGATCGTCGCTGCTGGCGCCGCCGCAAATGTCGATTCGATACAGCGCCTTGAGCGCGAGCTCGCGCCCTTGATGTCTAAGTCCCATTACAATTCAACGGTCGCGCGCAGCGGCCGACTCTCTCAAGTGATCAGCTTCAGCTCCGAGAATAGATGGCCGAGTTTTTCTTTCTTGGTTTTCAGGTATCCGATATTTCCCGCATGCGGCGTGACCTCGATCGGCACGCGCGAAACGTTTACTCCATAACGGCGCAAACTTTCTATCTTGTGCGGATTGTTGGTCAGCAGCTGCACCTCGCCAACGCCGAGGTCGCGCAGTATCTGCGCGCCGATCCCGTAGTCGCGCAAGTCCTCGTCGAAGCCGAGATGCAGGTTCGCTTCGACGGTGTCCATCCCGTTGTCCTGCAGCGCGTAAGCGCGAATCTTGTTGCCGAGCCCGATTCCGCGACCCTCCTGGTGGAGATAAATCACGACGCCGCGATCCGCCACCATGATTCGCTCGAGCGCCTCCTGCAGTTGCTCACCGCAGTCGCATCGCGCAGACGCGAACACGTCGCCGGTGAGGCACTCCGAATGGAGCCGCACCAGCGCCGAGCGCCCGCCGCCGACCTGGCCCTTAATTAGAGCCAGATGCTCGCGCCCGTCGACGACGTTGCGGAAAACCACGGCTTGCAGCACGCCGCCCTCGACCGGGAACGGCTGCTCGGAGACGCGCTGCACGAGGACTTCATTGGTCAGGCGATGCGAAACGAGTTCCTTGACGTTGACGATCGGCAGCGAGTGCTTCGCCGCGAATTCGCGGAGTTCGCTCAAGCGCGCCGCCTCGCCGTCCTCGCGCAGAATCGTGCACAGCGCCGCGACCGGCCCCATGCCCGCCGAGCGCATCAGATCGACCGCACCCTCGGCGCGTCCGATTCGAACCATCACGCCGCCGCCGAGCGCCATCAGCGGTAAGATGTGGCCGGGCATGACGATGTCGTTCGCGCGCGACTCGTCGAACGCGACCACCGAGATCACACGCGCGCGATCGCCCGCCGAGATGCCGGTGGTGGCGCCCTCGCGCGCGTCGATCAGCACGCCGGCCTGTTCGCTCGAATCGCCGTTGTCGGTCGAAGGTTGCAGCGGAATTCCAAGCTCGCGGAAGCGTTTGTCGGGAATCGCGACGGAGATGACGCCGCGGGCCTCGCGCGCCATGAAGTTGATGTCGTCGGGCGTGATTTTTTCGGCGGCCATCACGAGGTCGCCCTCGGCGTCCTCGCGCTCCTCCGCAATCATCACGACCATCTTGCCGTCGCGCAACGTGGAGAAAATTTCTTCTAAAGAAGCCGCTGCCATCTGATTCAATTCAACGATGGCGATATTATCACCGGCTCGGCGAGCTAACCAGTGCGCAATGCGGAGCGGCTCCGCTTGACGCGGCCTTCGAGCAGCAAGTCGTCGCCGACCGGCCGCGCCGACAGATCTTCAAGCGCGAGTGCATCGCTCACGCGGCGCGATTTGAGCCCGTCAATCGCGGACACGCCCGCGCCCAGAATTTTCGGCGCGACGAAGAATGCCACGCGGTCAACGATACCCGCGCTCAGCGCCGAGCCTGCGAGATTCGCACCGCCTTCGATCAGCACGCGGCACCATCCGCGATGCCCAAACTCGAGCATCAAGCGATCCAGCTCGATCACTCCGGCGTGGGTGGCGACAGAAATTACCTCGACGCCTTGCCGCTCATATCTTTGGCGCGCGACCGCGAGATTCGCGGGCGTGGTGACGAGGATCGTCGATGCTTTCGACCGCTGCCGGTAGACGCGGGCTGTCGGCGCCGTGCGAAGCTGCGCGTCGACGACGACGCGCACCGGATCGCGGCCGCCCTCGATTCTGCAAGTGAGGCGCGGGTTGTCGGCTATCACAGTGCCCGCGCCGACCATGACGGCGTCGCATTCGCGACGCCATCGATGCACCAGTTCGCGCGACTCGCGCGAGCTGATCCATTGCGAATCGCCGCTGGCCGCCGCGATTCGTCCGTCGATCGACATCGCGAGCTTGAGTAGCCCCAGCGGCCGCCCAAGTGTCAGCCGCGTGATGAAACCCTCGTTGAGCCGCCGGGCTTCGTCTTCGAGCACTCCGGTCGTGACACTGATCTTCGCGCGCTTGAGGATCGCGATGCCCTCCCCGCTCACGCGCGGATCGGGATCGACGCATCCGATAACGACCCGCTTGACGCCTGCCGTTACCAGCGCGTTCGCGCACGGCGGGGTCTGCCCGAAATGAGCGCACGGCTCGAACGATACGTACGCCGTCGCGCCTCGCGCCCGCGAGCCCGCCTCGGCGAGCGCCTGCGTTTCGCCGTGCGGACGCCCTCCGATGCCGGTGACGCCGCGGCCGACGACCCGGTCGCCGCGCACGATCACACATCCCACGCTCGGATTCGGAGTCGTCAGCCCCAGCCGTTCATCCGCCAGCGCGAGCGCCTCGCGCATGAAGCGCTGGTCCCGCGCCGCGGCAGAATCAGGAGGCGCCGGCGCCTTTCTTTTCACCGGCGCGTGACGCGGGCGCAAGCTTGCGTTGATTGATGAGGTCTTCGAGCTCATGCATGAACTCGTCGATGTCTTTGAACGACCGATAGACCGACGCGAATCGCACGTACGCGACCTGGTCGATCTTGTGCAGCTCATTCATAACCGCTTCGCCGATCGCGTTGCTGGGGACCTCGCGATCGCCCTGCTCGGCCATCGTGCTCTCGATGCGATTGGCGATCTGCTCGATCATTTCCATCGACACCGGCCGTTTTTCGCACGCGCGCTTGAGCCCGGCGATTATCTTGGCGCGGTCGAACGGCTCGCGGCGATTGTCCTTCTTCACGACCATCGGCGCCGCTTCTTCGACCCGCTCATAGGTCGTGAAGCGCCGTTTGCACGACGAGCACGCGCGGCGGCGCCGAATCATCAAGCCGTCGTTCGACATCCTCGAATCGACGACGCGATTTTTGCGATTGCGGCAGAACGGGCATCGCATGGTCTAGCTCCGGGTGCGCCCGGCGAGCCGCCGCAGCTCAGGCGATTGGTGACGAGCGAGGTTTGCGTCGCAGAGCTTCAGCTCTTGTGAGCCTCGATATAGGTGACGACGTCCTTGACGGTGCGGATTTTCTCGGCGTCTTCGTCGGAGATTTCGATGTTGAACTCCTCTTCCAGCGCCATCACCAGCTCGACGATATCGAGCGAGTCGGCGCCGAGGTCCTCGATGAACGAGGCCTCCGGAGTTACTTCGTCGGCGGCCACGCCCAGCTGCTCGCTGATTTTCTCGCGCACTTTCGTTTCGATGTCTTGAGCCATCGTGCTCTCGTTCCTCCTGGCAGCGAGCCGTCGTCGGGCCGCCAATCAATATTCCAACATTATCCCTTTGCCGCAAAGGCCAGAGGCGACGGCGAGGGTCTCGGATTCAAGTTATCAGGGCAGCATAGGGACTGAAAGCAGCCGACGCAAGACGAGGGTCAAGCTTTGGCGGCGGACGCGGGTTGTGAGATTGCTTTCAGCGACGCGAGGTCTTCCAGCGGGCGCACGCGAATCGTGCGGTACATCCTGCGCATCATGCCCATCAGCACGCGGCCGCTGCCGAACTCGATTGCGTCGGTGACACCGCTGCGCGCGATGACGCCCATCGATTCTTCCCACCGCACCGGCGCCGTTATCTGTTCGAGCAGCAGCGGCACGACGCGATGCGGATCGCGATTCACTTCGGCGGTGACGTTCGCGATCACGCCAAATTTGAATTCGCCTATTTTGAGCGCGCGCAGCACCGGTTCCATCCCGTCGCGCGCCGGTTGCATGAGCGAACAATGAAACGGCGCACTGACCTTCAACTCGACCGACATCGACGCGCCTCGCTCCTTGGCAATCTCCAGTGCGCGACGCACCGGTGCCGCATGTCCGGCGATGACGACCTGGCCGGGTGCGTTGAGATTCGCCGGCACCGCGAGCTTGCCGTCCGCCGTTACCTCGTCGCAAATCTCGCTCACCTGCTGCAGCTCGAGGCCTATCAGCGCCGCCATCGCGCCATTACCCGGCGGGACAGCCTCCTGCATCAGGCGTCCACGCTCGCGCACGGCGCGCACGGCGTCGGCAAAGTCAATCGCACCAGCCGCGACTAGCGCGCTGTATTCGCCAAGGCTATGACCCGCCGCGATTTCGGCTTCGCCGCCGATTTCCTTGCGATAGACGCGCAGCGCCGCAATCGAAGCGGTAACGATCGCAGGCTGAGTGTTGGCAGTCAGCCGCAGTTCTTCTTCCGGGCCTTCGAAGCACAGTTTGGAGAGCGCAAAGCCGAGCGCGTCGTCGGCTTCCTTGAAGGTCTCGCGAGCGATCGGAAAGTTATCCGCGAGTTCCTTGCCCATCCCGACGCGCTGCGATCCCTGTCCTGGAAAAAGAAACGCCAGCTTCATCTACGAATCGCTCTTCGGACGATCCGCCGAATGCGCGTCCGCTTCCGACTCGTCTTGCGTATGAAGCTCGCCCGACTTGTGTGCTTTGTCGCCGCTCGACGCAGTGCCATTGGTCGATACCGGTGCTGAGACCGTCTCGACCGGCTCGACCCGCGCTTCTTTCTTGAGCGAGCCGGTGTCGTGCGATCGCGAATGCGTCGACTCGTAGTTGGCGCGTTCGATCTTCGGATCGACATGAATGTCCGTGACGTGCGCCGGTTCGTGCGTCGCGGCCGCATCGTCCGGGTGCGCGGCTTGCGAATCGTCGCGCTTGGCCGCCACTTCGGCTTCCTTTTCGCGGCGATGTAACCGTTCGCGCATTTTGCCGAACAACGCCCTGAATCCTTTTCCAGCGGCGGCCTTGACCGGCGCGACCGGCTGGATCTTGGCAAGGATTTCGAGAATCTCGGCGTTAACGTGATGCACCAGTTGCTCGTTCGCCGCAGCGCGAATTGCACTGCGAATCGCCTTGGGGTTCGACGATCCGTGCGCGATGATCGACACGCCGCTGACTCCGAGCAGCGGCGCGCCGCCGTATTCCGACGGATCGAGCCGCTCGCGCATCGCATTGAGATTCTTGCGCACGAGCAGGTACGCGAGCCGCGTGCGCCAATTTCCGCCGAACACTCCGCGCAGGCTGCCGAGCAGAAACGACGAGAACCCTTCCATCGTCTTCAGCGCGACGTTGCCGGTGAAGCCGTCGGTGACGACGACGTCCGCCTTGGCGCGGTTGATGTCGCGGCCCTCGACGTAGCCGATGTAATGCACGTAGGTCGGCATCTGCTCCAGCATCGCGGCCGCGGCGCGCGTGTTGTCGTTGCCCTTCGAGGCTTCCTCGCCGTTGGACAAAATCCCGACGCGCGGGCGCGACACGTTGCGCACGTGGCGCCAGTACACGCTGCCCATCACGGCGAATTGCACGAGGTTGATAGGCTTCACGTCGGTGTTCGCGCCCGCGTCGATCAACAAGCTGAAGCCTTCGCTGGTCGGCACCAGCGAAGCGATCGCCGGCCGATCGACGTTGGCCAGGTTGCCGAGGATCATCATCGACGCCGTCATCACGGCGCCCGAATTTCCCGCGCTGACGAACGCTTCCGCGTCGCCGCGCTTGACCAGGTCGAGTCCGACGTGAATCGACGAGCGCGGCTTCGACAGCACGGACTCGAGCGGCGAGTCGTCCATCAGCACGACTTCGGGCGCGTGTTCGATTCGGATTGGCAGGTTGGCGGCGTCGTGATCGGCGAGTTCGTGCGCGAGGATTTCGCCGTCGCCCACCATCACGACTTCGATACCGAAGTCGCGGGCGGCCAGGACGGCGCCCTCAACGGTCGCCTTCGGGGCGAGATCGCCCCCCATCGCGTCGAGCGCGATTTTCACGGTCGTACTCCGCCGCGCCTATTCCTTTATCTCGGCGAGCTGACGCCCGCGGTAGGCGCCGCAATGGCGGCAGATGCGATGCGGCATGACGGGCTCGCCGCACGACGCGCAGGTGCCGGGGTTGACGGCGCGGAGCGCATCATGCGCGCGGCGCATGTTTTTCTTCGAGTGCGAACTACGGCGTTTGGGTGCTTGCATGAGAATTACTTCCTAATGTTGAAGGTTGAGCCTATCAGGTGCGCGGCAGCTTTAGCGACCTTAGAGCTTCGAGCCGTGGATCTACCGTTTCGACGCGGCAGCCGCACGCGCCGCGATTGAGATTGATGCCGCAATGCGGACACAGGCCCCGGCAATCCTCCTGGCACAGCGGACGCGTCGGCAGCGCGAGCAGCACTTGCTCGCGAATTAGAGGGCTCAGGTCCACCTCGTCGCCCTCGTAGAGCGAGAATTCCAGGTCCTCGGCGCGCAAGGGGTCGTCGTCGTAGCCGATCGACTTGGGCGACAGCACGAAGCGAAACGGCCGATCGCCGGCCGCGTCGAAATCCTCGGCGCAGCGCGCGCACACGGCGCCGGTCCGCGTCTTCAGCATGCCGGAGAAAAACAGCTCCGTGCCCGCGCGATAGAACGACACCGACACTTCGACCGGCCCTTCGAGGTGATACTCGCGGATCGGTCCCTGCCCCAGGATCCGATTGATTTCATTCTCCGGTTCGGCAAACGCCATCTCTTTGGCGTCCGCCGTTATGTCCTCGATCCGAACTTTCACTGTTTAACGCTCACGTGAAGCCTTGGCCGGGAGTAGTGGAAAAGAAATTATTGCATTTCGCCCGCGATGTTCAAATACGTTGGCGCAGCCGCCCCGTTCGCGCTACCGTCGGCAATCTTTTCTCCTTGTAAGGTAGACGACCATGGCAACCAAGCGCTTCACTTTTCCCGACAACTTTCAGTGGGGCACTGCCACCGCCGCACACCAGGTCGAGGGCAACAACGTCAACAGCGATTTCTGGGTGCTGGAGCATACGCCCGGCTCGCCGTACGTCGAGCCTTCGGGCGACGCGTGCGATCAATACCATCGCTACGCCGACGACATCGCGATGCTCGCGCGGCTCGGCTTCAACGCCTACCGCTTTTCCATCGAGTGGGCCCGCATCGAGCCGGAGCCGGGCCAGTTCTCGCGCGCCGCACTCGACCATTACCGCCGCGTGCTCGCGTGCTGCCACGAGCACAAGGTGACGCCGGTCGTAACCTTTCATCATTTCACTTCGCCGCGATGGGTCGCTGGCGACGGCGGATGGGAAGACAAAAAGACCGCCGGGCTGTTCGCGCGATACTGCGAGCGCGCGGGTGAGCATCTCGGCGACCTGATCGGCGTCGCGTGCACCATCAACGAAGCCAACCTCGGCGCCTACCTGTATCTACTCGGCGTGCTGCCGCTGAAGCTGGATCCGTCGAACCTGCCGTGGCTCGCGGAGGCGGCGCGTCGCATCGGCGCCGATCCAAAACGCTTCGCGCCATATTTGATGTGCGATCAAATGAAGGCGCGCGACACGATGCTCGAGGCGCATCGCCTCGGCGCCGCCGCGCTCAAATCGACGCGCGGAAAATATCCGGTCGGCATCAGCCTCGCGCTGGCGGACCTGCAGGCAGTGGACGGCGGCGAGAAGCGCCGCGATAGCATCAAGGCCGAATGCCAGGACATCTTCTACGAGGCAGCGCGCGGCGACGATTTCGTCGGCGTCCAGACCTACACGCGCAATCGCATCGGCGCCGACCGCACGCTGCCGCCCGAAGCCGGCGTCGAGACCACGATGATGCACTACGAATTCTGGCCCGAAGCGCTCGAAGCAAACATTCGCCAGGCGAGCGCAGTCGCCAAAGTGCCGATCATCGTCACCGAGAATGGAATCGGCACCGACAAGGACGATCGCCGCATCGAGTACGTGCGCCGCGCGCTGAACGGCGTCGCGCGATGCCTCCGCGACGGCATCGACGTCCGCGGCTACTATTACTGGTCGCTGCTCGACAACTTCGAATGGAATTCCGGCTACCGCCCGACCTTCGGCATAGTTGCGGTGGATCGCAACACTCAAGTGCGAACGCCAAAACCCAGCGCCGAATGGCTGGGTAAGATCGCCCGCTCGAACGCGATCGAAATTAGCGCCGACTGATTCTGATTCTACTGCGCCGCGTAGCAGACGAACGCATCGGTCTTGTCGAAGGCAGGATCTTGCGCTGGATAGCACGCAAACTTGGCATCGAGACTCTTCGTCTCAGCTCCAGTGCTTTCCTTGCCACTGAATGTGCCCGTGTACGGCGCAACATTGCGCTCGACCGTCACCGCAGCGCTGGTTTGGGCTTGGCCCGGATGGCCCCCGAGCCCGACGCCGCCCAGTAACTGCGACACATCGAATCCCTGCGCCTGCGACGAACCCTGCAACACGAGACAGGATAGAAGCATCGCTATAGCGCCTACCAACACCGTAAATCGCGTGATTTTCATGTAACCCACCCTGTCGAGTTCAGTGTCACTCATCCAATAAGACGAGAACTCTGCGCGCGGGTTACAAAGCAACCGTCTAAGTGGTGAGCCCACGAATCGTAGTAAGAAGGTCGAGCGCCAAATATTCTGATGGGCAAATGAAGAGCAAACGTCCACGGTCAGACCTCGGCCGCCCTATCGCGCGCCGTATACTTACTGAGGATGGCGTCACCGGCCGAGAGATTGTCATCTCAATTGGCTTGCCACGGCCATATCGCCTTTCTAAGAACGGCGATTGGGAATGCCCATTTCTTATCGAAGGCATCGGCGAATCCAAAGTAGAAACAGCCTGCGGTGTCGACTCGCTGCAAGCGCTGATTCTGGCTATCAGGGCGTTCGCGTGCGCCTTGAACAGAGTGGACGCAATTTCTTTTGGCTTGACCCGAACATTGGAGTGGACATTCCGCTATATGTGCCGACCGTTTGGGGAAAACGACTGGTAGAACGCGTGAGCCTTGCGATTGAACGCGAGATCGTGCGAGTTTGGCGCGCTCGGATCAAGAAAAGTTGGGCCAAGATTCGCACCGAAGAAACGAAATTGCGTCGGCAAGGAATACCACCGACCAAAATCGCGAAAACGCTCGCCTGGCAGAAAACGACCCTCAAAGAGTGGGAAGCGTCGGTGAACAATATCAAGCCGGGCTGGAGTCGCCCCTCTCCGAACGACCCACCGCACTAGCCGCTGACCGTCCGAATTCGAGACCTAGATTGCTTAGCGCGCTTGCCCACGCCAATCCGCGGGCAATCCTCTGCAATCGCACAAATCTCGCACTGCGGCTTGCGCGCGATACAAATCTGGCGGCCATGCAGAATCAGCCGCATCGAAACCGGCGTCCAATCCTCGGCCGGCAAAATCTTCTGCATGTCGATTTCAATTTTCTCCGGCTCCGTATTCTTCGTGAATCCCAGCCGATACGTCAGCCGCCGCACATGCGTATCCACGACGAACCCCGGTTTGCCGAAGATATGCCCGAGAATCACATTTGCCGTCTTGCGCCCGACGCCCGGAATTTTCACGAGCGCGTCCATCTCGGAGGGAACCTCGCCGCCGTAGTCCTCGACTATCTTTCGCGCCGCGCCCATCAGCGAACGCGTCTTCTGCCGAAAGAATCCGGTCTTGACGATTAACTCTTCGACGTGACGCGGATCGGCCGCCGCCATCGCGCGCGCGTCGGGATATTCCTTGAACAGCCGCGGCGTAACGCGATTGACGCCCGCATCGGTGGACTGCGCCGACAGGATCGTCGCCGCCAGGCATTGCCACGGCGTCTCGAAATCAAGACTGATGCGCGCCTTGGGATACAGCTTGGCGAGCGCGCGCGACACGCGGCCCGCGCGCTTCTTCAATTCGGCAATCGATTCGCGCGCCGCCACCGCCCGTCACGCGACGACGCGCCGGCTCTGCTGCTCATGCGTAAAGCTGGCGACTTCGGCGTCCTCGCGCGCGCGATCCCATCCAAGCTCAGCCGCCATTATTCGCGCGACCGCCGCCGCGGCCGCCTCCGCCTCGACCGGCGCGCGCCACGACAGCGACGTGCGCCGAATCAGAAAATCGCCCACCGAATGCGCCATCTCGTTGACGACGGCATTGACCACTTCGGCTCCCACAGCCGGACAGCCGCGCGACAGCGGCTGCGCCAGCTCGGGCCGCCGCGATGCGATCCGCGCGACAATCGGCGCGCGCGTTCCGTAGCGGGCTTTGAGAATCGTGGCCGCCGCGCCCGGGATGGTGCGCATCACCGCGGCCCCGCCCGACTCCTCGCCCTTCTCCAGCGGCCGCGCGCCGGGAAACGGCGTCGTCAGCGTCGGACAAATACCCGCCCGGCGCCCAAGCCGCTTCATCACGAGATCGACCAGCTTCTGCGCAATCTCGCGATGCGTCGTGAACTTGCCGCCCGCGACCGTGATCAAACCCGACGTGCTCTCGAGTATCACTTCCTCACGCGGCACCGACGAGGGCGCCGCGCCGTCCTTCTCCCTGACCAGCGCGCGCAGGCCGGCAAAGCTGGTCGCCACATCGGCGTTGGTGAGCTTGATTCCCGGCAGACTCTCGGCCAGAACCGCGATCAGATATTCGACGTCGGCAATCTCCGTCCTGACGCTCGCGGGGTCGCCGGTAAAGTCCGTATCTGTAGTGCCCACCAGCACGTAGCGGTCATGCGGCATCACGAACACGATTCGTCCGCGCTCATCGGCGAGCACGATAGACTCGCGCACCGGCAGCAGCGTTCGCGCAAACACGAGATGCACGCCCTTGGTCAATCGCACACACGGCTGCGCCGTCGGATCGTCGAGCCGCCGGATGTCATCGACCCACGGTCCCGCCGCATTGAGAAATTCCTTCGCGCGAACTTCATACGTGGCGCCGCCGATCAAATCACGCACGCTCGCCGATGCCAGCTTGCCGTCGCTTGCGCCAAAACTCTCGACCGCCGCGTAGTTTGCGACCGCCGCGTTATGCAGGTCGGCGTCGAGCACGTTCTCGAACGTAACGCGCGCGTCGTCGGCCCACGCGTCGAAGTACATCGCGCCGCCGGTCAAGCCGTCGCGGCTGAGCGCAGGCTCCGTCTCGCGCACCTCAGCCGGATTGAGGCTCGAGTGCCATTCCTTGAACGGCATCCGCGCGAAGAGATCGTACAGCGTCAGTCCGATGGACATCGTGAAGCGATTGAAGCCGCGCCGCCGATAGATGGGAAACAAAAACTGAATCGGATGCACCAGGTGCGGCGCCGTGCGATGCCGCAAGCGCTCGCGCTCGCGCAGCGCTTCGTACACGAGTTTCAATTGCCCCTGCGGCAGGTAGCGGAAGCCGCCGTGAATCAGTTTCGACGATCGCGACGAGGTCGCACCGGCGAAATCGCCGCGCTCGATAAGCGCCACGCGCAGCCCGCGCATCGACGCGTCACGCGCGACGGCCGCGCCGTTGATGCCCGCGCCGATTACTGCGAGATCGAATTCCTCGTCGCGAAATCGCGCGAGGCTTTTTTCACGGTTGAGAGTCGAGGCCAACGCACGCGACCGTCAATCGTCAGCATCTTCCTGAAACGAGTAGCGCTCCTCGGTCCAGGGGTCGGCATGGTTGTGGTAGCCGCGCAGTTCCCAAAATCCGCGCCGGTCTATGTCGGCGAACTCGATGGCGCGCACCCACTTGGCGCTCTTCCATGCGTATAGCTTCGGCACGATCAGGCGCAGCGGAAATCCATGATCGGGCTCGAGATCGCGCCCGTCATGCCGATGCGCGAGCATCACGTCGTCGTCCAGAAATTCGTTGAGCGGCAGATTCGTCGTGTAATCGCCGTCGCAATGGATGATCACGTGGCGCGCCTCCGGACTGAGCTTCACCAGCTTCATCAGATCGGCGATGCGCACGCCTTCCCACGCGTTGTCGAGCCGCGACCACGTCGTTACGCAATGAAAGTCGGCAACCTCGCGCGATTGCGGCAGCGCGCGGAATTCTTCGTACGAAAATCGAAGCGGCTTCTCGACCAACCCGACCACCTTGAAATCCCAGGTCTTCGGATCGAACCGCGGCGTCTCGCCGTAAGTGAGCACCGGAAATTTATCGGTCAGGACCTGCCCCGGCGGAACCCGCGCAGCAACGTCCTGCGAAGTCTGCAGCTTTGCCATATGGGTGAGTAATATCCGACCGATCGATCTGGCGAAAGGGACGCGCGCCGTCAGCGGTTAAGCGATTTCCTTCAGTGCCTGGATAACTTCCTCGGTGTGCCCGTTGACCTTCACCTTGGGAAACACGCGCCGCACGATGCCCGCTTTGTCGATGATAAACGTCGTGCGCTCGATTCCCATGAACTCGCGCCCGTAGAGCGACTTCATCTTATATACGCCGTACAGCTTGCAGACCTTGTTGCCGGGATCGGCGAGCAACGGGAAGTTGAGCTCGTGCTTCGCGATGAACTTGCCGTGCGAATCGGTCGAGTCGGCGCTGATGCCGACGACTTTCGCGCCGAGCTTCCTGATTGGCGCGATATTGTCGCGGAAGCTGCACGCCTCGATCGTGCACCCGGGCGTCATATCCTTGGGATAGAAATAGAGCACGAGGTTGTTCGCGCCGATCAGATCTTTCAGCGCGACGCTTTTGCCGTCGGCGTCGAACAGCTCGAAGGCCGGCGCCTTCTTTCCTTCGAGCGCGGCGCTGGCGCTCTTCGACGGCGCGCTGGTGGATTTCTTCGGAGCTTTGGCGGCGGTTTTTTTGGATGTCGGCATGCGATTGATTTAGCCGCGCCCGATGCCTGACGCAACTTCGACGTTGCGATGGCAGTTGGGAGCCAATTTCGCGAATCGCTAAACCCTCACTGCCAGAAGGGTTTTCTCTTCCCTAGTTGACGACGTGCCCGTCACCGCCTAGACTTGGCGGGCTGACAGTCCTCAATTGATCGCGCCCGACTCGTCCCTATGGCCGTTTACACTGAACTAAGCAAACCGTTCCTCAAAGAGCTCGCCGACGACTACGGTCTGGGCCGCGTGACCAGCGCCACCGGCATCCCCGAAGGCTCGGTTAACACCAACTACGTGCTCGAGGCGGCCAAGGGCAAATTCCTGCTGCGGATCGACGAGGTCAAGAGCGAGAACGAGCTCAAGCGCGAGATCGATCTGCTGTCGTTCCTGCGCAAGCACGCGTTCCCGTGCCCGCATCCGATGCAGGATCGGATGGGCCGCTTCTACCGCAACTTCAACAACCGCTGCGTGTCGCTGTTCAAGTACCAGGAAGGCAAGGTGCTGGTGCCTGCCCGCCTCAAGCCGAGCCAGCTCGAGACTATCGGCCACGCGCTCGGCGACCTGCACGTCATTGGCAAGGCCTACAAGAAGGGAATCGACAACCGCTTCAGCTTCGAGCGAATCGCCGACCTCTACCTGAGCGTGCGCAACCGGCTGCCGAACTATTTCCGCAAGATTTGCCGCACGCTCGACGACGAGGTCGAGTACCTGACGCGCTATCTCGAAGGCAAGCTGCCCAAGGGCGTGATTCACGGCGACATCTTCTCCGACAATCTGCTGTTCCGCGGCGAGAAGCTGACGGCGATGCTCGACTTCGACGCCGCCTGCCGCGGCAAGTTTATTTTCGACATCGCGACCGCGGTCAACGCGCTGTGCTTCGTCGACGGCGCTTACTCGCTCGACCGCTTCCGCTACCTGCTGTCGGGCTACGAGTCGGTGCGCACACTATCGTTGGCCGAGTGGGACGCGTTTCCCAACGAGCTGCGGTTTTCGTCGCTGCGCTTCACCGTGACGCGGCTGCATGACTTTTTTCCTGTCGCCGATCGACGGCAAGAATCGCGTGGACAAGGACTTCCGCGAGTTCTTCGATCGCCTGCGCGTGCTTCGGCGCGAGCGCGAAGGCGGGATGGAGCCGCTGCTGATGGCGATGGCGACCGGCTACGACTACCGCAAATACCAGAAGGTCAAAGCGACCGAGCGCCGCCAGGCCTGAATCGAGCCTCATCCACCAGTCCGCGGAGAAATCCGTTGCCGCCAATCCTCGACAGCCTCAATGCCTCGACGCCCGCGCTATGGCTCGAAGTGTCGCCCCCGCGCGGAATCAATCCTGCGCCCCTGCTACGCCAGCTCGGCGCGCTGGCGGGGCACGTCGATGCGATCAACCTGACCGACAACGCGCTGGGCAAGGTCAAAATGTCGGGGCTGGTGTTCGGCGCGGCAATCAAGGAGCGGCTGAAAATTCCCGTGGTGCTGAACGTCTCGTGCCGCGACCGCAACCGCTTCGCGCTGAAATCCGATCTGCTGGGCGCGGCCGCGATTGGAATCGACGCGATCGTCGCGCTCAACGGCGACAAGATTCCGCCCGGCGCCGACGGCAAGGCGATCGTCTCGCACGATATCGACGCCTACGCGCTGCTGGCGATGGTCGCGGCGCTGAATCGCGGCGACACCGGCGAAGGCAAGTCGCTGCTCAAGGCGATCCCGTCGATAGTCGCGGGCTCGGTCGCCAATCCGAATCGAAAAAATATCGAGCGCGAGTTCGAGCTGCTCGAGCGCAAGGCTGCCGCGGGCGCGCGCTTCGTCATCACGCAGCCGGTGTTCGACGCCGAGACCGGGCGGCGTTTCGTCGCGAAAGCGAACAGCCTGGGAATCAAGACGATGCTCGGAATCCTGCCGGTCAAGCGCGAGGCGATGGCCGCCTACCTGATCGACCGCGTGAAAGACTTGAGCGGCGCGCGCAGCCATCTGGACAGATTCGCCGGGATGAGCGAAGAAGAGGTGCGCGCCATGTCGATTCGCGAGAACCTGGCGCTGATGAAGTCGTTGGCTCGCGACGCCGCCGGGTTCATCATCATGAGCGGCGGCGGCCCGTCACTCGCTATTGAGCTGGCGCTCCAGTTCAGTCACTGGCGCAAGGAGATCAGCAAATGAACCGAACGCTTGCAAATGGTTCGCGGGTCAAAGTCGCGGCGGAAAAAAACGGTTCTGCCACCGACAGCACCGCCAAGCTCGAAGATGCGGTCCGGACAATCCTGCGCCAGATCGGCGAAGACCCGAATCGCGAAGGGCTCGAGCGCACTCCCGCGCGCGTCGCCAAGGCGTACAAGTTCCTGACCAGCGGCTACGCGCAGGATCCCAAGGAAGCGATCAACGGCGCGCTGTTTGCCGAAGAAGACTACCAGGAAATGATCCTGTGCAAGGATTTGGATTTCTATTCCCTCTGCGAGCATCACATGCTCCCCTTCATGGGCAAGGCGCATGTCGCGTATCTGCCTAATCGGAAAATCGTCGGGCTGTCGAAGCTGGCGCGGCTGGTGGAAATCTACGCGCGGCGGCTGCAGGTGCAGGAGCGGCTTACGACGCAGATCGCGCAGACTCTCATGTCGGAGATCGACCCGCTTGGCGTCGCCGTGGTGCTAGAGGCCGAGCATCTGTGCATGCGGATGCGCGGAGTCGAGAAGCAGAATTCCTACGTCACGACGTCGGCGATGCTGGGCGTATTCCGCACCAATCACGAAACGCGCCACGAGTTCATGCAACTGCTCCGCAACGGCCAGCCCTAAAACAAAACACGAATCGGAGCGTGCCACTCGAACACTCAAGTCTTTACGACGCGGAGACCCAGGTGGCGCTCGAAGGGGTCGAAGTCGCGGTCGCAATGAAGAAGGTCATGGTCCTCGACGATACAAAACGTCGCGATGACCGTGTCTATCGTGCTGCGAGGCGTCACACCGCGAGCCCGCAGCGCGCGATGATTACGCGCGGCGGCAATCGCGATTTCATGGCCACCCATTGGGCGAAATTCCAAGAGCGGCGAAAACTTTCTGCGACACCTCAGAAAGTCGGCTTCGGAGGCGAAGCCCTGCAGCACTTCGGTCATGATCAAATCGCCGATGACGAGCTGAGTGGTCGGGAGGCGGCTGAGCGCATCGGCTTCGGATGTCGGCCGGCCATTGAAGTAGTCGATCCACACCGAAGAATCGACCACGATCATCGGCGCGGTTTGCGGTCGCGGCGCATCGCTTTGAGATCACCTTCCCAACGAAATTTGCCGCGCGCCGACCGGAGCAGTTGCTCCTGCTCTGCCAGACGCACGATCAGTTCGAGTCCGCGCTGCACCGTTTCGCGCTTGGTGCTCGCGCCCGATACACGCATCGCCCGTTTCATCAACTGGTCGTCAATGACAATATTGGTTCGCATGGTGATAACTTGATGTGTATGTTAAGCCACCGATGTACACACCGCAATCCCGTGACGATCCTCCGAAAATGACGTAATGCCTGCTGATGATGCATCGCTGGAGGCGCTGGGGCGGTACGCGCTTCGGTACGTTAAGCCGGGGCAGACTCTGGGTCTCGGGACCGGGCATGCGGCCAGCGCGTTCATTCGGGCTCTGGGAGCCAGTGGGATTAGCGTGCGCGGAGTGCCCACTTCCAAGGCGTCGGACGAGTTGGCGCGGTCGGTGGGGATTCCGATCGTCACGTTGGCCGAGGCGGGGAAAATCGACGTCGATATCGACGGCGCCGACGCGGTCGATCCGCGGTTCAATATGATTAAGGGCTATGGCGGCGCGCTGGTGCGCGAGAAGATCGTAGCCGCGTCGTCGCGGCGGTTTGTCGTGCTGGTCGGTTACGAGAAGATCGTCAAGTGGCTTGGCGAGCGCGGGCCGCTTCCGGTCGAAGTGATCCCGTTCGGACTGTCTCTCGTGACGGCGAAAATCAAGGCAATGGGGATGAAGCCGCAGGTTCGCGAAAAAGACGGTCAGCAGTACATCACGGACAACGGGAACCTGATTCTCGACTGCGCGGTGAAGAAGATTACGAATCCGGCGCGGCTCGATCGCGAGCTGCTCGCGATTCCGGGCGTGGTCGGCACCGGCTTGTTCGTCGCGATGGCGAGCGTGGTGCTGGTGGCGGAAGAGTCGGGCAAGATTCGCACGCTCAAGCGCTAGCGCGGCAGCGCAAGGCTGTCTGGCAAGTTGAGTTCGCCTGTTACAGATTCCGCTGCGGCGCAGGCGCGAGCTGATCTCGAGAAAATTTATCGGGCTGCCGTGGCGGCTGTCGATCCTGCGCTGCTCGTCGGCAAGGCGCTCGAGGGCGAGTGCTCCGGCGCTGAGCGGGTTCCCGATTTGATTGGCGGCGCGTCGCGAATTCTGCTGCTCGCGGTGGGGAAGGCGGCTGCCGGAATGGCGCTTGAAATCCAGCGGCGCGTTGGCGACAGGCTCGCCGATGGAATCGCCGTCGTCCCGCGAGACTCCGCCGTGACAGCGGAGCCGGATTCAATACTCAAAAAGAAGATCCGGTTCGTTGAGTCGAGTCATCCTGTCCCTGATGAGTCGTCGGAGCGAGCGGCGATATTGGCGTGCGAGATGCTGCATCAGGCGACGGCCGACGACCTGGTGATCGTCGCGATTAGCGGAGGCGCGTCGGCGATGTTCACGCGGCCGGCCGAGGGGCTCACGCTCGCCGACAAAATCGCGGTCAACGAGGCGCTGCTGAAAGCCGGCGCGTCGATTCGCGAGCTGAACACCGTGCGCAAGCATCTGTCGGCCGTGAAAGGCGGACGCCTGCTTCGCCATTGCGGCGGAGCGCGCGTGCTCGGGCTGATCCTGTCCGATGTGCCGGGCAACGATTTGGCGACGATCGGATCGGGGCTTACCGCGGGCGACTGGAGCAGCTTCGGCGACGCCGTCTCGGTGATGAAGCGGCGCAGCGTGTGGGGGCGCGCGCCGGAAGCGGTGCGCTCGTACCTCGAGCGAGCGGTGGCGGGCGAAGTGGGCGCGACGGTGAAGATCGGAGATCCGATTCTCGAGCGCGTGACCAACGTGATAATCGGCGACAACACTCTGGCTCTGGAAGCAGCCGAGCGCGCCGCGGCAGGACTTGGGTATCATCCTCAGCGGTCGAAAGGGATTGCAGGGCGAGGCCAACGATGCCGGCCGCGCGCTCGCGCAGGAGTTATGCGCAGTCACGCGAGGAGCGCGTGTGCGTGGTGGCGGGCGGCGAGCCTGTAGTGACGGTGCGCGGAGGCGGCAAGGGCGGGCGCGCGCAACAATGTGCGCTGGCGATGGGAATCGAGCTGTCGCAGATCGGGCGCGGACGCCGAATCGCGGCGCTGGTCGCGGGCACCGACGGAATCGACGGGCCGACCGACGCCGCGGGCGCATTTGCGTCGCCGGACACGGTCGCCGATGGAGAGCGCGCGAAGGTCAGCGCCGCGACCGCGTTGACGCGCAACGACGCGTACAACTTTTTCAAAGCGGCGGGCGGATTGTTCACGACGGGGCCGAGCGGGACCAACGTCAGCGACGTTTTCTTCGGGCTGGTGAATTATTAGAGGGGACAGAAGCCGGAATCTTGAATCGCGCGCTTCGCGTGCTGTATTAGGACCCTCACCTTCATCCTCTCCCTGACAGGGAGAGGAGACAGAGTTGGATGGCGAAAACAAAAAAACAATCAATGCCTTCGCGCAAGGCTGTTTCAAAGAAAACTTCCGGCAGGCGTGCGGTCACGCTGATTTCGGGCGACGGCGTCGGGCCGGAAGTCGTCAGCGCGGCATTGGCGGTGATCGAGGCGACCGGGGTCGCGATCGATTGGGATCGGCAGGCGGCGGGGATGAACGCGTTTCGGCGCTTCGGAACTCCCGTGCCCGAGGCGCTTATCCAATCGCTCGAGCGCACCCGCGTCGCGCTCAAGGGTCCGCTCGAGACGCGCGTGGCCGAAGGATGGCGCTCGATCAACGTGCATCTGCGGCGCACCTTCGATCTGTACGCCAACGTGCGGCCCACGATGAACTTCGCCGGCGTGCATACTCCGTTCAACAACGTCGATCTGATCGTCGTGCGCGAGAACACCGAGGACCTGTACTCGGGAATCGAACACGAAATCGCGCCGGGCGTGGTCGAGAGTATCAAGGTGATCACGGCGCGCGCGTCGCGGCGAATCGCGAAGTTCGCGTTCGAGTACGCGCGGGCGCATCGGCGGAAATCGGTCACCGCCATTCACAAAGCCAACATCATGAAGCTGTCGGACGGCCTCTTCCTGAAATGCGCGCGCGCCGTGTCGGCCGGCTACAAGGAGATTCTGTACCAGGAGCAAATCGTCGACGCGGCCTGCATGCGGCTGGTGACCCATCCGGAATCGTTCGACGTGCTGCTGCTGGAAAACCTCTACGGCGATATCGTGTCGGACTTGTGCGCCGGCCTGGTCGGCGGCCTGGGACTGGTGCCGGGCGCGAACTACGGCGACAAGGGCGCGATCTTCGAAGCGGTGCACGGCACGGCGCCGGACATCGCCGGCAAGGGCGTCGCGAATCCGATCGCGATGATCCTGTCGAGCGCGATGATGCTCGACTACCTCGACAATCGCGCAGCCGGCGACAAGATCCGCGCGGCGACGGCGTCAGTGCTGCGCGCGGGCAAGGTCCTGACGCGAGACGTCGGCGGCAAGTCGTCGACGGATGAAGTGACGGCGGCGATCATCCGCGCGATGGCGCGCGGGTGACGGTGCTGCGCGGCGCTTTAGCGCATCGGAAGCAGATCGCGCAGAGTGACGACAGCGTTGTCGAGGATGACCGACGTGTCCCAGTTCGCAGAATCGACTTGATGAAGCAGTTCCCGGCAACGTCCGCATGGCGGTATGACTGCGCCTTTGTAGTTGACGGCGATCACGGCGACGATTCGAGTCTGCCGATGCTTCAGCATCTCGGCGATTGCCGCGTGTTCTGCGCAGAATCCAAGGCTGCAAGCGCTGTCGATGCAGATGCCGGTAAATATCTCGCCTGAAGCGGCGAGCAGAGCTGCCGCGACCCCGCCGGCGAAGCAGTCCTTCGAACACTGGAATTTGCCCACCACTTTGAACGCTTCAGCCTTGAGCACATCGGGGTCGAACTGCATGGATAGGGTTGTCCTGATTGGATTGCCGCGCGCGGTGTCGCGGTTGATTGCAGATTCAGACTGAATATGAGCGTTCGCGCTTACGAAGCGGCTGCGCGTTGGGTGCCGAGCAGATTGTCGCGCAGGAAGGCGCGCAGTTCAGGTTCGACTTGCTTGCCGAGGTCATGCGACGCTTGCGGGAAATAGTGCGTCTCGACTTTCGCGCCGCGCTCACGCAACGCGTCGGCGAGCTTCACCGCCTGTCCCACCGGCATTCGATTGTCCTGCTGGCCGTGCATGATCAACACGCTGCATTCGAGGCGCGGCGGCAGATGCGCGATCACGCTGCGTTCTCTCAGTATGCGCTTGCTCGGCCATACTTCGCGCAGAATCGAAAGCTTGGTGCGCAGCGGCGCTTCCTGAAACAGCGAAAGCGGATCGTAGCATCCCGATTCCAGGATGAGCGCGCGCGGGCGCGAGTCGTAGTCCATCAGCAGGCCGGCCGCGACTGCGCCATGTCCGAGTCCCCAGACTGCGAGCCGCGACGCGTCGACGTCGGTGCGTCCCGCCAGCAGGTCGAGCGCCTTGCGCGACGCGATTACCGACGGCTGCCCGACGAAGCGGCTCGGTCCCGACGAATTGCCGTAGCCGGGGATGCTCACGCACGCGACCTGGATGCCCATCGCGGCGATTCCCTGGCTCATCTTCACGCACTGGTCGACGTTGCCCTCGCCGCCGTTGAGCACGAGCAGTCCGGGGCGCCGTCCCTGCTCGGCGCTGCGCGTCAGGTAGCCTTCGATGTGATAATTCTTGGGACCCATCGCGACGTCGAAGTTGAACTGGTCGACGTTTTTATAGTTCGACTCGATTGATTTGCCGGGAATGTGGCAGGCGATCGAAGACACGGCGAGCGCAATCGCCACGATCGAAAGTTTCACCAATCGGCGCGCGTTGAAGGGGAACATCTTCGGTATTGAGCGAGATGGGGGCATCGGCAAGTCGTCTGACATCGCTCCGTAATCTACACGCCTTGTCTCTAATTGAAAACAGTCTGGAGTTTCGAGACAAGCTCGGCGGCGGAGCGCTACATTGAATCGCGGCGGAGAATCGCCGATACTGCTTGATTCGCAAGCGTAATTTTCGCGGTATCATATTCGGTGACGGCAATGGCAACGCAGGCAGAAAAACCGGCATCCGCATCGGCGGCGATTGATTTCGACAAAAGCGGCGGCGTCGTCGCCGCGATCGCCGTCGATCACTTGAGCAATCGCGTGCTGATGGTCGCCTGGATGAATCGCGAGGCCTTCGACGAGACGGTCGCGACCGGGCGCGCGTGCTACTTCTCGCGCTCGCGCAACAAGCTGTGGCGCAAGGGCGAAGAGTCGGGGAATTTTCAAGTCGTGCACGAGATTCGCACCGACTGCGACGCCGACGCGGTCGTGCTCGTCGTCGAGCAGCGCGGTGACGCGGCCGCATGCCATGAAGGCTACGAGTCGTGCTTTTTCCGCAAGCTCGACGGCGGCCAATGGAAGATCGTCGACCAGCGCCGCGTCGATCCGGCCAAGTACGGTCCCGGCTACGGGCATCCGGCGAAGAAATCGGCCGGTTGATTCGCGACTAAAAGAAATCAAAATGGCTGATCAAGTTTTAAAATTCGGCATCCCCAAGGGCAGCCTCGAGGAGCAGACGCTCGAGCTGATGCGCAAGTCCGGCTGGCGAATCACGGTCGGCTCGCGCTCGTATATCCCGACCACCGACGACCCGACCCTGAGCTGCCGCATCCTGCGCCCGCAGGAGATGCCGCGGTATATCGCCGACGGCTCGCTCGACGCCGGCATCACCGGCAGCGACTGGATCGTCGAGAACAACGTGACTCTCCACCAGGTCGAGAGCTTCATCTACGCCAAGGCGACGCTGACGCCCTCGCGATGGGTGCTATGCGTGCGCAACGACTCGCCGGTCAAGCGGCTCGAGGACCTCGAGGGCAAGCGAATCGCGACGGAATTGGTCCAGTTCGTCACGCGGATCCTGGCCGAGCGCAAAGTTAAAGCGGAAGTTGAATTTTCGTGGGGCGCCACCGAGGCCAAAGTCGCCGAGGGAATCATCGACGCCGCCATCGACGTGACCGAGACCGGCTCTTCGCTGCGCGCCAACGGCTTGCGCATCGTCGAGGAGCTGCTGATATCGAATCCGGTGCTGGTCGCCAATCCGGCGGCGTGGGCCGACCCGTGGAAGCAGGCGAAGATTCGCCAGCTCGGCGTGCTGATTCGCGGCGCGCTGGACGCGGAGAATCGCGTCGGCATCAAGATGAACGTCGCCAAAGAGAATCTCGAGAAAGTGATCGCGCTGCTGCCGTCGATCACCGCGCCGACTATCTCGCACCTCTACCCGTCGAAGGCGCTGAAAGGCGTCGAATGGCTGGCGGTCGAAACGGTCATTGCCGAGGCGACCGTGCGCGAGCTGTTCCCCAAGCTGCTCGAGGCGGGCGCCGTCGGCATCGTCGAGTTCCCGCTGAACAAGATCATCGGCTGACGAAGAAGCGGCTGGCGATGACGAGTAACCGTAACCGTGCTGTCGCCGCGGCGATGGGCGCTGCTGCAGCGCTTGGCCTGACAGTCGATGATGCGATCGTGCTGCAGGAGTCGAACAAGCTCGCTGTGCGCCTGCTGCCATGCGACGTTCTTGCTCGGGTCGCGGAGGAGCGCATCAAGCGCTAGGCGGAGTTCGAAGTCGAGCTTGCTTTACGGCTCGCGGAAACCGGCAGCCCCGTAGCAGCGCTTGAGCCTCGGGTCGCGCCGGGCGTCTACGTACGTGACGGCTTTGTGGTCACGCTGTGGACCTACTACGAACCTGTGCCGTCCCGAGAGTTCGCGCCAGCCGACTACGCGCACGCGCTCGAACGGCTGCATGACTGCATGCGGCAGATCGACTTCCCTACACCGCACTTTACGGATCGAATCACCGACGCCCAACTGCTTATCGGAAGCCGCGACCAGACTCCAGAGCTCGTTGACGCGGACCGTGAGCTTCTCAGCAACACGTTACAAAGTCTGCGGCAGGCGATCAGCGCTCGCGGGCGCCCCGAACAACTTCTGCACGGCGAGCCACACCCGGGCAACGTGCTCAGGACGAAGAAGGGCCTGGTGTTCATAGACCTCGAGACCTGTTGCCGCGGGCCCGTCGAGTTCGATCTCGCCTACGTGCCCGAAGAGGTGAGCGTGCTCTACCGGAGCGCCGATCAACAGCTGCTCCGCGAATGCCGGGTCCTGATGCTTGCGATGGTCGCAGCATGGCGCTGGGATCGAAACGACCAACTCCCCAACGGGCGACAAGCAGCGCGAGAATTCGTCAGCGAGCTCCGGGCCGCACTGTCGGGCGCACCCTTCTCGACGCTCTTGCCGCGCTGGACTGACACCTGAATCGCTGGTCGAACAGATAGCCATTCGAAGCCTAATTAGGACGCTACCGCTCAGATGAGGCCTCTGGCCCGTTGCCTCGCGTTGTGGCACAACAAAAGTACTTACCACGGAGGTCGGCATCATGGGTTTAGCCAATGGCGTGCATCACCTCGCAATCTGCACCAAGGACATCAAGCAGCAGATCGATTACTTCTCAAATGTCGTCGGCGCGGAACTGGTCGCGCTCTACTGGATGCACGGCGTCGACAACACCTTCCACGGCTTCATGAAGTTGAGCGACAGCTCGTCCCTTGCCTTCGTGCAGCATCCTGACGTCGCCAAGATTCAGCCCATCAAGGGCGTCTCGCACGCCGGACACACGACGCAGAACGTCGCGCCCGGCGCGATGCAGCATCTGGCGCTCAACGTCGACACTTACGCCGACCTGCTCGCGATTCGCGATCGCGTCCGCTCGCACGGGCACTGGGTGATGGGCCCGCTCGATCACGGTTTCTGCAAATCGATCTACCTGGCCGCGCCCGAGGGCATCATGCTCGAGTTCTCGACCTCGGAAGGCGGCTCGATCGATGCGGAAGCGTGGATCGATCCCGAGGTGATGGCGCTGGCGGGAATCAGCGCGGACGAAGTCGAGAAGTATAAGCATCCCGCGGCCTTCACATCGCAAGGCGGCAAGGTCGCGCAGCCCAAGCCCGATCCGTCGAAGCCGCTGATGGACTATCCGCCCGACGATCGCATCTGGACGATGAGCGACGAGGAAGTAACTCGCCGCATGAGCGAGACGACGCCGCCGGTGCAGAAAAAACCGAAAGCCGCCTAGCCGCTTATTTGATCGAGTTCTTACCGGGACGACGTCCCGCATCTCTTCTTGGCCACTAAGGTGCAGGGGTTACCCCTGCCCAGGGAAGCGTGAAACCCAGGGCGGGTTTCACGTTAAATACCGATCCCATCCCATTCGCCCTCCCCTCTTGCTATATGCGATTGCCATGAACACGCTCCGCACCGAGACGCGCAACGGCGTCGGCGTTATCACGCTCACCCGCGCGGCCGAGTACAACACGATCACGCCCGCCTTGCGCGACGAGCTCGCCGACGCGATCGATCGCGCCGACGCCGACCGCGACGTCCACGTGATCCTGCTGCGCGCCGAGGGTCCCGCGTTCTGCGCCGGCTACGCGCTCGAAGGGTCGACGCGCGCACAGGCGGGCGAGCCCTCGCGCAAACGCGTGTGGGACTCCGTCGCCGACTACGGCATGATCTCGCAATACGTCAACGTGTACATGAAGCTCTGGTACGCGCGAAAACCTACCATCGCGGCTGTGCACGGATGGTGTATCGGTGGTGGCACCGACATGGTGCTATGCGCCGATCTGATAATCGCCGCCGAGTCGGCGTCGTTTGGCTATCCGCCGTCGCGCGTGTGGGGCACGCCGACCACTGCGATGTGGGTCTATCGGATGGGCCTCGAACGCGCCAAGCGCTACCTGCTGACGGGCGACGAAATTCCGGCGCCCGAAGCGGCGCGGATCGGTCTGATCCTCGAAGCGGTGCCCGACGCTGAACTCGACGCGCGCGCCAACGCGTTGGCCGAGCGGATGGCGCAAGTGCCGGCGACTCAACTCCAGATGCTCAAGCTGCTCTGCAACCATACGGCCGAGAACATGGGACTGGCGACCTCGCGGCTGGTCGGCTCGCTGTTCGACGGAATCGCGAGGCATACGCAGGAAGGCCTCGATTTCGTCGCGCGCGCGCAGGCGGCGGGCTTTCGCCAGGCCGTTCGCGAGCGCGACGATCCATTCGGCGACTACGGCTCAGGCCCACGCTCGAAGAATCGCGTGTCGAAGACCAACAAGGGGAAAGGAAAAACTCGATGAGGCTCGTCCATGATCACGACTGACATTACCTTCCCCGCCGACAACGGACGCCCGATGCGCGCAGCCTATGCGGCGCCGTCGGATTCGCAGAAACATCCCGGCGTGATCGTCATCCACGAAATCTTCGGGCTCAACGACGACATCCGGCGCATCACCGGGATGGTCGCCGACCTCGGCTACGCCGCCCTCGCGCCCGACCTCTACGACCGCGGCGGCGCGCGCCTCATCTGCATTGCCCGCACGCTGATGACGCTCAACCGCGGCGAAGGCGACGCGTTCAAGGACCTCGACGCCGCCCGCAAATTCCTCCAGCAGCAGCCGGGCGTCGACCGTGCGCGCATCGGCGTGATCGGCTTCTGCATGGGCGGCGGCTTCGCTCTGATGTACGCGGCCCGCGCTCCACTCGGCGTTGCCGCGACGTTCTACGGTGACGTGCCCAAAACCGCCGACCAGTTGCGCGGCGTATGTCCCGTACTCGGTGGCTACGGCGGCAACGACCGCATGTTCGCGGCGCAGGGACGCCGGCTCGAGAAGCTGCTGACCGAGATGGGCGTCGACCACGACGTCAAAGTCTACGAAGAGGCGGGTCACAGCTTCATGAGCCGCAACAGCGGATTTCTGCCGTGGATCGGAAAAATCGGCCCGATGAAGGCCGAATACAATCCCGAAGCCGCCGAAGACAGTTGGAAACGCATCAAAGCGTTCTTCGGCCGCCATCTTGGATCTTAGCGGCACTCTGAAGAACTCTGAGCAGTCTTTTGTGTCATTCTGAGCGAAGCGAAGAATCCCGGATCTTTCTCGGTGTGCGCAAGCGCACACCTTGCTAACATTCGGGCTCCGGAGACTGTGATTTTAAATGAGATTCCGCAGGGAACCTGGACGATTCCCCACGATGACGGCGCGATTGCACGCCGTCGCAGTCAGTACGAGTTACTTGCCTAAACCAACCGCGAGCCGCGACTTCGCGATTCGCTCGCGCGAGGCCACCAGCGCCTCGACGTTCTTGGCGCCGCGATAGCCCATCTGGTCGGCGAGATATTCCGCCAACTTGCGCTCCGAGATATTCGGCTTTTGTTTGCGTTTGTCTTCGGCCAGCTCGGCGAGCGTGGTCCGCAGCGTGTCTTCAGAGTCCTTGAGGGTCTCAAGGATGGGAGAGGGGATCGCAGAATATATCGGCATGCCATTCACCTATGGGCTTACCATAGCACAATTTGTCAGAAACGTGTGCACCCCTCGTGTCAAGCGAAATTCGTGAAACTTCTTGTTCCCCGCGCAACATTTCTCATCGGAAAACAGTCAGGATTGATCAAGAGTCAATTTGACCCCGCGGCTCTTACCAAGGATCCTGCGATGCATCTGCGCCATGCCTGGAATGATCCGCCGTAACTTCTTCAAACGAGCCTCGTTGAGCTTCGCCGGTCTGGCAATGCTTCTTTGTGCGTGCGGCAACGGAGGCAGCTCCGGCAGCGTCGCAACTTCAGCGCAAAATGATCCATGCGCGACACTGCCGCCCGCCGCTGATCCCGACTTCCTCGTTCATCTCACTCCCTTCATGAACCACCTCTGCTACCAGAAGCAGAACTGGCAGCATGACGCGCAGATTCGAACGAGCGACGGCGTCCATCCGTACGTCAGGGTCTGGTACTCGCCTTCGCTGTTCAACTGGATAACCGTCAAAGACCGCCAGGGCTCCGTGCCCAACGGCGCGATCGTCGTCAAGGAGCAATACGTAACGCCGAGCGCCCCGCTGACCGAATGGACCGTGATGGCCAAAGACTCGAACCTGTCGTGGGACGGATGGTACTGGGCTGATCTCGTGAACCCCAGCCCGCGAAATCCCAACGCCGCGCCGACTCCGGTGCCGGGCGGGTGTGCCGAGCCGCAGGTCCTTTTCAACGGCGCCGGTCTTTACTGTCTGAACTGCCATGCGTCGGCAATCAATAATCAAGGAACCTACTCGAGCACTGCGTACCTCGACGCCGCGAGTATGAATTCCGCAGTGGCGAACCTCCCGCCGATCGTCGATGACATGCATCATCTGTTCGACATGGCGGCGGCTGAAGAACCGCGCGCGCCGACGTTCGCCGGCCGTATCCCAAGTTCGGTGTTTCAGAATCTGCGGCCGCTGGGTCAGGATTCGGTTCCTTGCATGGTCTCGCAGGCGCTCGATCACCTGGTCCCCGCGGCTGCGTCGGTAGGCGGCCCGCGGCAGTTCGTCACCTCCGACCAATGCCAGAGCTGTCACGACGCGACCGGCACACTAGCCGGCGCGACGCCCAACATGATCTACGGCGCCGACACACCGGTGCCGGCGAACCTGTCGCAGTATGGCGAATGGCGTTACTCGATGATGGGCCTGTCGGGACGCGACCCGATCTTCTTCGCGCAGCTCGACACCGAATCCACTTTGCATCGGCATCTTGCCGGCCATGCCAACGGCGCCAATTTCGTCCAGGACTTCTGTCTTCGATGCCACGGCGTCATGGGCCAACGCCAATTTCACATCGACAAAGGCAACGGGCCCAATACTTTGCTGACGCGCGCCGTATTGCAGGATCCCAAGTCGAAGTACGGCGCACTCGCGCGCGACGGCGTATCATGCGCCGTCTGCCATCACATGTCGGACGACAAACTTGCCGACCCTTCGACCGACACGGGCCTCTTCAATGTCGGTCCCGCGGGCGAAGTTTACGGACCCTTCCCTTCCGACACTGATCCGAACGGCGCCAAGACCGGCGACAGCGTTATCCCGCTTCCGATGCAGAACGCCGAGGGGATCACTCCCCTGCAAGGTCTGCAAATTCAAAACCCCAGCCTGTGCGCGTCGTGCCACACGATTCTGCTGCCGGTGTTCGACGCCGAAGGCAACCAGGTAATTGAAAATGGCGAGCCGAAGTCCGAATACGAGCAGACCACGTTCTTCGAATGGCTGAACAGCGGTTTCATCACCATTCCGTGCCAGCAATGCCACATGCCCGACAGCTATCAGGGCAATTCGCTGCAGTTCAAAATCGCCAACATCGAGGACAACACGTTCCCGGCGATTCCCGACACTGGTCCGTCAACACGCCTGCCGGATGCCGACCTGATGTTGCAGGAGCGCACGCCCTATCGGCGTCATCAGCTGCTCGGGATCAACTTGTTCGCACTCGAGATGTTCGATCAGTTCCGCACCGATCTTGGACTCTTCAAATTCGATCCGAACCTGCCCGGCCCGTTGGCGAAACAGATTTCCAGCCAGAAGACCGCCGTCGCCGGCGCCGTCGCACAAGCGCAGACCAGCACTGCCGAGGTCACGATAATGTCGGCATCGAAGACTGGCGGCGTCCTGCAAGCCGACGTCCAGGTGCAAAATCTGGCGGGGCATAACTTTCCGTCCGGGGTGAGCTTTCGCCGCGCCTTCCTCAATTTCCAGGTGCTCGACGCCGGCGGTAACGTGCTGTGGGCTTCAGGCAATACCAACTCCGACGGCGTTATCGTCGATAACTCGGGCACTCCGCTGGTGACGGAGTTCTTCAGCAACTCACAACAGAGCTATCAACCTCATTTCTGGACGGACAATCCGATAACCAGCGATAGCCAGGTCGAGATCTACGAAGAACTGGTGACCGATCCTCAAGGTCTGCTGACCACCAGCTTTCTAAGTCTCGACCACAAGGTGAAAGACAATCGCATCCAGCCACAAGGCAGATCCTTCAACGGGCCTAACTCTGCTATCACAGCGCCAGTCGGCACGGGCGACGACCCCAGCTATCAACTCGGATGCGGCTGCAGCCTGGTGCGCTATCAAATTCCGCTGCCCGCCAACGCGGTCGCGGTGAATGCGACGCTCTACTATCAGAGCATACCGCCCTACTACCTCCGCCAACGCGCCGAAGAAGGGCACGGCCCGGACACGGCGCGGCTGGTGAACTTTGCCAACCAACTGAACGTCGGCAACTATCCAGAGATAGCTAACTGGAAACTGAAAATAGCAACCTCAGGCCCAGTGAACCTCCAATGAGAGGATCACGTGGTGACTCCTTCGCCGCGGAAGCGAAGAAAATCAAAGACCGAAGGCGCGTCGGCGAAAAACCAGATCGCGATGAGCGCATCGGTAATCGCACATCCCGCTGATGAGAGCGGCGCGAACGGAACGATTGGGTGGCCATAGAAATGATGCATCACGTCCCATCCGGTGTGCAGTAACCAGCCGATGCCGATGTAGCGGTACGATTGAAGTCCTTTGTAGGCGCAAAACGTTACGACCGCAGTGAACACGAACTCCCACGCACCGAAGCCTCCACTCAAATAGGCGGCCCCAGCGCCGCCGATCATGATCGCGTTGAAGTTCCTGCGGGCAGGTTCGCGAATCAGCGAGCACGCAAGAATGTACAGAGCGGCGATAATGACGGGCGGTATGGCGTCATACGCGTAAAACGCCGGAACTTCATGAGGCACCATTGGTGGCTCTCCTCGACTTGCGCTTCGCGTGACGTTTCACTTTCAGCGGCTTCGCCCGATCGAGCAGCGCTTCAAATGCAGTGCTGGCCCGCCGGTTCGCATCGGAATCGCGCAAAAAGCGATGCGCCGCGTGATGCCCGAGGTAGATGCCGCACAACTCCCACACGAATTGCTCGACATCGAGATCGCGCCGCAGATGCCCCATCTCGACCGCGCGCTGAACCAACTGCGTCAGCAACCCGCGCCATTCACTCTCCATTGCCAGGATCTTGTTCCTGACCCGCCCTTCGACGTCGTCGAACTCGAACAGACCGGCCGCCACTGGACATCCTCCTGGCAGCCCTGCCCGCTGCGCCCATCCGAACCAGTTCCCAACTAACGCCCGCAAGCGCGGGAGGCCCTCGGCGGCAGCCATCGACGGCGCGACAACATGGCCTTGCGCGAACTCGGCCATGTGCGTGAGCAATTCGATCTGCACGTCTTCTTTCGATCGGAAATGCGCAAACAGCCCGCTCTTGGACATCCCGACCTGATCCGCCAGCACGCCGAGCGTGACGCCCGCGAGGCCCGACTGACTCATCAGGGCGAGACCCTGCTGCAATATTCGCTCACGGGTAGAAACCGAGGCTGTCGTCATGCGCTCATAAAAAGCACGACCGGTCGTACTGTGTCAAGCCAAGAAAGAAATAATCACCTGCGCGGTGGGCGGCAGGGGTGACCCCTGCACCCAGTGTTCAGGCACAACTGCTAGTTTTGCGGATCTCTTAGATGCGGCCGCGTCGCGTAGAAGTAGTCGATGCCGGGGACGCCTCGCGGGGTTTCGTCGTCGAATAAAATCGACACGACGCCGTAGAAGGCGACGATGATCCAGAATGCGCCCGTGCCGACCGGCGGGAAGGCTGCGGTCGTCGCGCCGACGACTAGCGATGCGATCGCGTCGCGCAGTAGCCAGAGTTCCTGCATCTCTCTTGCGCGCTTTTGCGCGCTGCCTTGGGCTCGCGCGCCCTACTCTCCGGTCCAGTTCGGTTTCCGCTTTTCGGAGAATGCGAGAGGGCCTTCGATTGCATCCTTCGAGCGGAAAAGTTTCGTCTGCAGATCGTAGTGCTTCGCCAGCGCGTCCTGCACCGGCAAGCCGAGGCCGTTCAGTGCGGCTTCCTTGCTGGCCTGCACCGACAACGGCGAGCACTCCATTATCTCGGCCGCCCATTTCTCGGCAGTTGGAATCAGGTCCTTGAGCGGAACCACTTCGTTGGCGATTCCGTAGCGCAACGCCTCTGCTGCCGTGATGTGCTTGCCCGTCAGCATCATGCCCATCGCGATTTTGAGCGGGATGTGCCGTGGGAGTCGATGGACGCCGCCGGCAGCGGCCATCAGGCCGACGCGCGGTTCCGGCAAGCCGAAGCGCGCATGCTCGGCTGCGATGATGATGTCGCAGGCGAGCGCGATTTCGAATCCGCCGCCGAGCGCGAAGCCGTTCACCGCCGCGATGATCGGCTTGTAGATGTCGAAGCGGGCGGTGATGCCGGCAAAGCCGCCCTTGGCCCGCAGCGCCTCGCCGAGCTGTGCGCGATTCTCCGCTTGCCAGCGCAAATCGTTGCCGGCCGAAAAGCCCTTGTCGCCGGCGCCTGTGACAATCGCGACCCACGACGATTTGTCCGCGACAAAGTCGTCCCACACGCCGTCCATCTCGACGCTGGTGGGCGGGTGCATGGCGTTCATCCGCTCGGGCCGGTTGAACGTGATGTAGGCGATGTGGTTGCGCTTCTCGTATTTGACGAATTTCAGATCCATGTTTTCCACTCCATCGAGATTTATTTTACTGTTCGTCGAGCAGTTCGAAAAACGCGTCGATGCTTTGCAGCAGTTGCCGCTTGATTTGCACCCGCGTGCCTTCGATCAGATGCATCGTGACGCGGCCGCTGGTGCCGTCGGCCTGGTTGACGCGCGCGTCCTCGACGCCGGCGACGGTGCCCGCATCGAAGATGCGCATCCCATAAACCAGCGAGCCGCGCTGCGACGCTCCTTTCACCAGGGTCAGCTTACGCGCCATCGGGGTCTCCCTCGTTCATATCGCTTGGTCTATAGCATATCGTTGATAATCAAGGATGGCGCCCACAGAATCGCGCCGATGGATTTTTTCACCGATGAAGGTTAACCGAATTTACGGATTTGCGTTGGTGGCGATTGCGATCGCGTCGATGACGGCGGCCGCGTCAGGATGCGGCGTTGCTTACCAGGCGGGGACTCGGATCAAGGTGACGCGGATGTCGGATTCGCTGGCGGTCGGGCAGACCTCGCCCGAGGTGCATCATGCGTGGGGCGAGCCTGACCTGCGCACGTATCTGCCGGGCGATACTGAGGTCTGGAGCTACGCCTACAAGCCCAACAGCAACGACGTGGCGGCGGCCCTGATGTACACGTCGGCCAAGGACGGCGACAAAGGCACATTTTTGGATTTGAAGTTTGTCGGGGGCAAACTCGTCTCATGGCAGGAAGCCGATCATACGATGCCGGCCAAGGGCCATACGGGGATCGGCATGAACATCGGCGGCGGATCGATTGGGAACGGGACCGCGACGACGCCGGGCGCTGTGCACTATTAGTCGCGTCGGGGAGACTGTGCGGCAGGTCAGTGCCATGGGGAACGCATACTTGCAACTAGCCAGAACCATCATGTCTAATTGAGCCTGAGAGGGGGGAATGGTGGTAAGTTCGGTGGGGAAGCATTGTCATTGAAGATGACTCGATATGACTCGAATCGACGCGGTCTGGCGTCGGCGCTAAGGTCCGCCTGATGGCGACCGCGCGCAAGAGTTTCGAGGCAATTCTGCTCGACCGCTCCTGGGTCTCGGCGCAGGATCTCGACAAGGCGCGCCAGCGCAAGAAGCCCGGGCAGGAGCTGGCCGACGTGCTGGTCGAGATGGGCGCGCTGGAGCCGCAGCGCCTCGCGCGCGCGCTCGCGCAGGAATACCGGCTGCCGTTCCAGGCGCATATCGACGAGAACTCGCTCGACCCGAAACTCGTCTCGAAGATTCCGATCAATTACGCGAAGAAGAACCGGCTGCTGCCGCTGTCGAGCGTCGACGGCTCGGTGACGATAGCAATTGCGGACCCGGCCAACTACGAACCGCTCGACGATTTGCGAATCCTCTACGGTGCGCAGATCCAGGCGGTGGTCGCGCCGTCCGAAGTGATCGCCGAAGCGATCAACCGCGCATACGACCAGGCGTCGGCCACCTCGGCCGAGGACCTGATGATCGACCTCCAGGAAGAACGCCTCGACGTCGTCGCCAGTGAGCTCGCAGCCGAGCCGCTGGACTTGCTCGAGTCGGACGACTCGGCGCCAATAATCAAGCTGGTCAATGGCGTGCTGTCGCAGGCGGTCAAGGACCGCGCGAGCGACATTCACGTCGAAGTTTTCGAAAAAGAAATGGTCATCCGCTTCCGCGTCGACGGCATGATGTACGACGTGCTGTCGCCGCCCAAGCGGTTTCAGCCGGCGATCACGTCGCGCGTCAAGGTTATGGCGGGCCTGAATATCGCGGAGAAGCGGCTGCCGCAGGACGGGCGCATCCGGCTGCGGATCGCGGGCCGCGATATCGACTTGCGCGTGTCGTCGATACCGACTGCGTTCGGCGAGCGCATCGTGCTCCGCTTGCTCGATCGCGCGCAGGCGGTCGAAGCGATCAACCTCGACCACCTTGGATTCTCCGGCGACAACCTGCAACGCCTCGACCGGCTGATTCGGCAGAGCCACGGGATCATCCTGGCGACCGGGCCGACCGGATCGGGCAAATCGACGACGCTGTACGCCTGTCTCACCCGCATCAACTCGCCCGAGAAGAACATCATCACGATCGAGGATCCGATCGAATACCAGCTGCGCGGCGTCGGCCAGATGCAGGTGAATCCGAAAATCGATCTGACGTTTGCCAGCGGCCTGCGTTCGATTTTGCGCCAGGACCCGGACGTCATCATGGTCGGCGAAATCCGCGACAGCGAAACCGCCGAAATAGCAATCCAGGCCGCATTGACCGGCCATCTGGTCTTCTCGACGCTCCACACCAACGACTCGTTCGGCGCGGTGACTCGACTGGTGGACATGGGAATCGAGCCGTTCCTCGTATCGTCGTCGATTCTCGCCGTGCTCGCACAACGCCTGGTCCGCAAGCTTTGCCCCGATTGCCGCGAGCCGTACCGGCCGAGCGAGACCGAGCTCGCGCGAATCGGTCTCAAGCACCTCGACTCGACTGCCAAAATTTGCCGGCCCAAGGGATGCCGCAATTGCCGCACCACGGGCTACCGCGGACGAATGGCGATACAGGAACTGATGATCATGGACGACGAAATTCGCTCGCTCGTCATGCAGAATGCCGACGCCGCCACGCTGCGGCGCAAATGCACCAGCGTTGGAATGACGTTGCTCCGCCAGGACGGCGCAGCGCGCGTGCTGCGCGGCGAGACCTCTATTGAGGAGCTGCTGCGGGTCACGCAGGAAGATATCGAATAGCGCGACCTATTAATTCGTCTGTTCACCGATGCCTGTATTTGCTTATCGAGGTCTTGGCGCTGACGGCCGCACCGTAAACGGCGTGGTCGACGCCGATAGCGCACGCACCGCACGCGGCAAACTGCGCGCGTCGGGCATCTTCCCGACCGACCTCAACGAGGAATCCAACGCCGCCGAGCGCAAGGCCGAAAAGCGCGAGTGGTTTCCCTCGCTGTTTCGGCGCAAACTGCCGGCGGCCGAGCTGGCACTGCTGACGCGCCAGTTGAGCGCACTGCTGGGCGCGGGTGTTCCGCTGGTCGAGGCGCTCGGCGCGCTCAGCGATCAATCGGCGCGGGCCGCGACCAAGCGGATGTTCTCGCAGGTGCGCGAGCGCGTGCGCGAGGGCTCGTCGCTGGCCGACGCGCTCGCCAGCCATCGCGATACTTTTTCCGATCTCTATATCGGAATGGTGCGCGCGGGCGAGCAGGCCGCGGCGCTCGAAGGGGTGCTCGACCGGCTGGCCGAGTACAGCGAGCGTCAGTCCGAATTCACCAACAAGGTGCGCGGTGCGCTGACCTATCCGATCATCATGATGTTCGTGGGCGCGGGCGTCATGGGATTCCTGGTCACCTACGTCGTGCCGCAGGTCGCGACGATTTTCGAGGAACAGAAGGCTGCGCTGCCGTTGGCGACGCGAATCCTGCTCGACCTCTCTGCGCTCGTCACCGGCTATTGGCTCCCGCTGTTGCTGCTGCTGATCGGCACGGTAGCCGGTATCGCCGCCGCGCTGGCGACGCCGCGTGGACGCCGCCTCTACGACACCTGGATTCTCAAGGCCTACTACATCGGGCCGACGATGATTCGAATCATCTGCGCCCGCTTCGCGCGGACGCTGGCCACGCTGCTCGCCAGCGGCGTTCAGTTGCTGCCCGCGCTCGACGCGGTCAAAGGCGTAGTCACCAACGGCCTGCTTAAGGATGCCGTAGAAGAGAGCCGCGAAAGTATCCGCGAGGGCCACGGCATGGGCCAGACGCTGTCGAAGAGCGGACTCTTTCCGCCGCTGCTGATAGAAATGATCAAAGTCGGCGAACGTTCAGGCGACCTCGAGCGGATGCTCGAGCGGGTGGCCGACAACTACGAGCGTGAAGTCTCGCACTCACTGAGCCAGATGACCACCGTGCTGGAACCAATGATGACGCTGGCGATGGCGGGTGCTATCGTGTTCATGATGCTGGCCGTGCTGATGCCAATCTTCCAGCTCAACCAGCTGATGAAATGAATCAAGGTCCGGAGGTAATCGCGATGAAGTCACGCCGATACAATCAGGAAGGTTTCACCCTGATTGAAATCATGGTGGTAATCGCAATCATCGGTCTCCTCGCGTTGATGATCGTGCCGAGATTTCGCGGGGTCACCAACCAGGCCAAGACCACAAAAGCGCAAGCCGACATAGCCGCATTGCAGCAGCAGCTGGATCGTTACTACCTCGACAACGGATTTTACCCGACCACCGATCAGGGCTTGCAGGCCCTGGTGACCGCGCCGACCACCGGCCGCACGCCGGCCAACTATTCGTCCGACGGCTACATCCAAAACCTGCCGAAAGATCCGTGGGGCACCCCGTATTTCTATCAAAGCGACGGAAATACCTACACGCTTAAGTCGTTCGGCCCCGACGGGGTCGAGAGCGGCGACGACATCGTCGGCAATCAGTAGCGAAATTGTGATGAGCTCCTGGCGTCGTTCGCCGGCGACAGGTGTCGCACGCAAATCGCTCAAGGCGTGGGGCGCGGGCTTCACGCTGATCGAGCTGATGGTCGTTATCCTGATTATGGGCTTGATGTTCACGTTCGTGATGCCGGAAATCCAGGGATTCCGACAGGCGGCGTTGAAAAGCCAGGCGCGACGGCTCGCGGGGCGCGCAAGTTATCTCTACGACGAGGCCACCGGCCACAAGCTGGTGCTGCGGCTTATCTTCGACATGGACAACAACGGCTATGCCACCGCGCAGCTCGATCCCTATGCGGTGCAGCCGGTGTTCGCGCCGGACACTTCGCACTCGGATCGGCCGGTCGCGCTGCCCGCAGCAATTCGGATTCGCGACGTGACGATCGAAGGCGTCGGCACCGTTAATCGCGGCGTGGTCGCGACCAATTTCTATCCCGAAGGCTACGTCGACGCGACCGTGGTGCATCTCGAAGACGCCTCGGGCGACGTCATGACGCTCGAATTTTCTCCACTGACGGGCCAGGTCGCCATCGTCAACGGCGACGTGATGCCGACCGGGATGTCGCAGTGAAGCTTCTTCACCGCCGCGCGCGCGCGTTCACCCTGCTCGAGGTGATGGTCGCGATGGCGATCCTCGGGATCGCGCTGCTCGGCCTGCTCGGATTGCATCATCAGAGCATGGTGTCTGTGATCCGCGCGCAGCAGGTCACGCGCGCCGCGATGCTGGCGCAGGCGGTGATGACCGAGGCGGAGCTCGAACGCTTTCCGGACCTCGGCATGACCAGCGGCGATTTCGAGGCGGCGTTCCCCGGCGAGTTCCCCGACTTTCGATGGGCACGCAACGTCGTTGAGTCAGGCATGTTTCCTGACGTTCGCAAGGTCCAGGTTTTGGTCCGTTACGGTCCCAAGCTTTCGCAAAGTTTCGAGCTGGTCGAGTTCCTCCATTCGCCTATTCCGCCCGAAACGACGATTCCGACGGTGACGCCATGATTGACCGGCGCATCTGCGGGCATCGCGCGCCGCGCGGCTTCACGCTTATCGAGCTGATGCTCGCAATCGGCATTCTCTCGCTGATCCTCGCGATGCTCGCCAGTTCCTTCAGCGCCGTCGCGCACAGCAAGGTCCACGCCGAGGGACGCCTGATGGTCGATCGCGAGGGCCGCGCCCTGCTGTGGCAGATGAGCGATGAAGTGCGCAACGCCGTACAGACCGCGTACGCGCGCAGCAACGTCGCGCTCCTCGGCAATGGCCACATGGGGGGCGGCGTGCCGATCGATACCATCACGCTGTCGACCTTCAGCGGCGGCCATCGCCGCGCCATCACCGGCATGACGCCCGAGACGATAGTCACCTACAATCTGGTGGCGAATCCGCAAGTGCCCAGCTGGTACATGCTGGAGCGCTCGCAGCAGAGTGGATTGCTGACGACCACCGTCGCGCAGCAGTCCACCTTGCTCGCGGACAATGTGCTGTCGCTCCACATCCGTTATTACGACGGCCAGAAGTGGGGTGAGAGCTGGGATTCGTCGAGTCTGCCGATGGGACGCCAGTTGCCGGTCGCGGTGGCGATCCAGATTCAGATGGCCGCGCCGGGCGGGCGCGTGATGGACTTCGCGTCGCAGGTCATCGTGCCGATGGCGATACAGCAATGGTAGCTCAACTGCGAAAAAAAGAGCGCGGCGTGGCGCTGCTGGCGGTCCTGCTGGGAATCGCGCTGATGACGCTGGTCGTGATGGACTTCGCGATGACCTCCGGGCTCGGCTTCGTCTCGGCGGCCAATCAGGCTAACGAGATGCGCGCCGGATACCTCGCGCGCTCGGGCATCAATGTCGGTCTGGGTCTGCTGGCGGCCGACGCTCGCACCAAGGCGCAAGCTCAGGGCCAGATCCCGGTCGAAGCCTTGACCGACGCCTGGGCAACGCCGTTTCCGCCGATCCCGCTCGAAGGCGGCACAGTCACGCTGTCGATCGTGGACGAAGCGCGCAAGATTAATATCAACTCGATGGTCCAGAACAACATCCCTCAACCGCTTGCGATTCAAAGGATGCAGCGGCTATTCACCGTCCTCGACGTGAACGTTCAGCTCGTTCAGGGTATTGTCGATTGGATTACGCCGAACAACGGCGCGGGGTCCGGTGGAACCGGCGATTTCTACATGGGGTTGAAGCCGCCATATGAGCCGCGCTACGGCCCGATGCCAACGATCGCGGACTTGCAGATGGTCGAGGGATTCAACGAAGCGATTTTCAACCGCGTCAGCCCATTCCTGACCGTGATGCCGGAGCCGGGTGTGAACGCCAACACCGCGGCGCCCCAGGTGCTGGCTGCGCTCGAGCCGCAATTGATGGAAGATGAGAAACTCGTGCAGGAGCTGGTCGAGGCCCGCGCGATGCGGCCGTTCACCAATACCACCGACATCATGAACCTCCCCGACCTCGGCGAGACTCTCTCGCAAGCCCTTTCGAAGGACGTGGTCGTGCGCAGCACGTTCTTTACGATCAACGGCACCGGAACTTTCGCAGGCGCCCGCAAAATTATCACGGCAACCTTCCATCGCGAGGCCAACGGCATCGGCACGATGGCGGCGTGGCATGAAGAATAGGATGCAGGGCGCTTAATGGCTCAACGAATCCTCGCGCTCGAGTTAGTCGGCGACCGCGTGCGCGCGGCTGTCGCGGAGCGCTCGTGGAACTCCTTCACGCTCACCGGCGTGTACGACAAGGTTCGCGCCGACGACGAAGCCGATCTCAGCGGCGCGCTCTCGCGCCTGGTCGCCGAGGCCGGTCAACCCGACATCGTCATCTCCGCGCTGCCGCCCGATCTCGTCGCCAAGCGCCTGCTCGATCTCCCGTTCAAGGACTCGCGCCGCCTGCATCAGGTGGTGCCGTTCGCGCTCGAAGAGCACCTGCCCTTCCCGGTCGACAATGCCACCGTCGCGTTCACCCGCGTCGCGCGCGAGGGCGAGCATTCTATCGTCATGGCGGCGATGGTCCGCAAAGCCGACCTCCAGCATCATCTTGATTTGCTGCAGAAGGCGGGACTCGATCCGAAGATTGTCACGCTGGCTCCGCTGGCGCTCGCTGCCATGTTCACCCGGGGCACAAACGGCAACGGCAACAAGCCGATGGCGCACCTGGTGGTCGAGGGCGACGAGAGCTCCACCTCGGCGGTGCTGGTCGATCTTGACGGCACGCCGCGTGCGCTGCGCTCGATGCGCGGCGGCCTGATGACCTCGGACGGCTCGGTCGTTTCGCAGGAGGAAGCTGCGCCGATTCTCAACTCGGTGCGTCAGACCCTGCTCGCGCACGGCGAAGAAATCGATCAGACCGAGGTAATCGTCGCCGGCGCCGCGGCTGCATATCCGAAAGTGCGCGGTCTGCTGTCGGAGTCGCTCGCGATGGCAGTGCGCGACGGCGGCGCCTTCGACTACACGGGAATCTTCGAAGGCTCGGTGCCGAACACTGGCAAGTATTCGTCATGCGTCGCGATGCTGCTCGGCGAGTTGCCCAGCAAGCCGCTCGATCTGATCAACTTCCGCCAGGGCGAGTTCATGTTCCGCGGGCGCATCCGCGGCGATCTCACGCCGTTCTACACGTCGGGGATGCTCCTCGGCGCGCTGTTGGCCGTCATCGTTTTTCATTTCGCGCTGGGCGTTTCTGCCAATCTTCACCGGCTGCATAAGCTCAACGCGGCGATTGCCGCGGTCGCCGGTCCGGCGCTGGGCGAAACCGATCCGGCCAACGCCAAAGTCGAGTTGCAGACCGGAATCGTGAAGATGAACAAGCGGCTCAATCTCATCGGCGGCAACCTGACTCACTCGCCGCTCGACACTCTCGTCGCCATCTCGCGCGCGCTGCCGCCGCGATTTCCGGTGACGATGGCCGACGTTCAGATCGATTCGCAGGGCTTGCGCGTGACCGGTCAGGCCGATTCGTTCTCGACCGTCGATCAGGCCAAGCGGGCGCTCGACGCCAGCGGCTTCTTCGGCGCAATCGAAGTCGCGCATGCGAAGGCCGGTTCGGATCCGAGCAAAGTTGATTTTCGAATGGACGCAGACTTCAAGGACGCGACCCCGTCGGCCGATCGGATCCCCGACGCGGACGCGGAATGACGGCGACGAATAGCTGCAATGCTTAGAGACTGGTTCGACAATATTCGCGCACGCCTGATGGACCTGCTGCGCCCCTATCTAAAGCAGGCCGTCACGCGGATCGATCCGTACATCGCGCAGGCGCGCAACCGCTATCAAAAACTCGAGCCGCGCGAGCGCATCCTGGTGCAAATCGGCGGCGGCGTCTTCGGACTTTTTCTCATCTACAACCTGATCTACATGCCAATCGTGGATTTGAGCTCGGGGCTCCAGACCGAAATCGCACAGCGCCAGCACGATCTCGTCGAAGTTCGCCGCCTGACCAATCAGTATGTGCAGCTGAAAAGCGACCTCGCCAATGCCGAGCGCCACACGGTTCCGCTGGGCAAGGATTTCTCGTTGTTCTCGGTGGTCGAATCGTCGATGTCGAAGAGCGTCGGGCGCGAGAAGATTGCGTCGATCACGCCGGGCTCCGATCGCAAGCTGAGCGACGGCTTCACCGAGTTCAGCGTGCAGTTGAAGCTCGAAAACGTGAACCTCGCGCAGTTGGTCGATGCGCTCTACGGCATCAACTCGCTGGCGATGCCGATAGGAGTCGCCAATCTTCGCATCCAGCGCCGCACCCAGGACACGCATTCATATGACGTCGACCTCACCTGTGTTGCGCTCGCAAAGAACACCTGATGCGCCGGGAGACTCATCCGCGCAATATCGTGGCACGCGTCTCATTCGAGTCGGCTACGCGATCGTCGGCCTGAGCCTCTTCGCCGCCTACCTGATTTGGACCTTCCCCTACTCCGCCACGCTGTCGAGTGTCCTCGCGCCGATGGGGCTCGAGGTCTCCAGCACCAGCCAGAGTGCCAGCTTCCCCTTCGGCGCGCGTCTGGCCGGCGTCCGCCTCAACTCGACCCGGCCCGCGTCCGCCGGTCTGATAGTCGAGAGCCCCGCCGTCACGATCGCGCCCTCGTTCCTCTCGATGCTGACGCTCCATCCCGGCGTCCGCGTCAACGCCGCGCTTTACAACGGCGTCGCCAACGTGACGATTCGCCCGAGCAGGGGAGGCACGTCAATCAGCTACGACCTCGACTCGATCGATATCGCAAGCCAACGCCTCATCACGCTGCCCGGCGCAACGGTCGCAGGCTCGCTCTCGGGTACCGGCAATCTCCTGCTGTCACCCGCTGACATCGCCGAGACCGGCGACGGCGAACTGAACGCCGCAGGACTGACAATCACATCGCCGTTCGCCACCTCACCAATCCGCCTGGGCACGGGACATTCAACCTTCAAACTGGATGAAGGCCTCCTGACGATCGAACAATTCACAACCACCGGCGGCGACCTGACGCTAACCGCTCAAGGTACGATCGAACTCACGCCCGATCCGAGCGACAGCGCGCTGGCAATCCAATTCACCCTCGCGTCGTCCCCTAACGCCACCGCAAACCTCTCCGGCCTCTTCGCAATGCTCCCCCATCCCCCGGGCCCCATCCCCTACCACCTGACCGGCACCCTAAGCACGCCCCAAATCAACTGACGCGCTCGCTCACGCCGGCGCGGATTTGAAAAATTCCAGCACCGCTTTCACGTAGAGCGGATCGGAAGGCGCCGTCAGATGATCGCGACCCTCGAGCATCACCAACTTGCTGCCGGGAATCGCATCGCGCAGCAGCTTCGGATCGCCGACCATCAGGTCCTGCGTTCCGATTACAATCATCACCGGTACGCGAATTTTCTTCGCCGCAATCTGCTCGGCCGTCAAATCCGGGCGATCCGATCCCATGCACGCCGCCAGCGCCTTCAGATCGTTGCCGGTGCTCTCGGCAAATTGGCGGAACTGTTTGGCCACCGGATTCGTAATCGCCGAAACATCCTCGGCGAGTAGCGCATCGGCGATCGGTTTGCGGTTGAAGGCCACCGTCGCGCCCGTTGCCGCGCCAATTCCGCCAAGCACCGCCGCGCGCAAACGCTCCGGATGCAACATCAGCAGCCCCGTGACGATGCGCCCGCCCATCGAATAGCCCATGATCAGCGCGCGCTTGATTCCCAGGTGATCCAGCAGCCGGATCACGTCGTCGCCCATCGTCTCGCCGGCGTACGCCGCCGGATCGTGCGGTTTGCCGCTATCCCCGTGACCGCGGCAATCGAGCGCAACGACGCGATAGTGCCGGGCCAGCGTCGGGATCCAATCGCCAGCCCAGTTATGTTCCGCGCGCGACGCGAAGCCATGCACCAGCACGACGGCATCGCCGCTGCCCTGCTCCTCGAAATGAATCTGCACGCCATTGGAATCGAAGTAAGCCATCGTTAAACGCTCCCGCTGCACTGTCTTGCAGAGATATTCGAATAGCCGCACAATCTGCGCAAATCAAATTCGCACGGTCTTGTCGATGCCATCAAATCAAAAGCTCGGACTTCAAACCAACGTCGGCGTCGGCGCCGACGCGCTCGCCGCCCGCTTCGCACTGATCCGCGAGGCCGAGGACCTCGGCTACACGAGTCTGTGGATCGCAGAAGTCAGCGGTCCCGACGCGTTCGTCAGCCTCGCCGCGCTCGCAGTCAACACGCGCAAAGCCGAACTCGCGACGGGCGTGATACCGATGCAGATTCGCACTCCCGGCGCGATGGCGATGGGATTTCTCACCATCAACGAACTGTCCGGCGGCCGCGCCATCGCCGGCCTCGGCGTTTCGAGTCCAATCATCGTCGAGCGCTGGCACGGCGCGTCGTATCGCAAGCCGGTCACCGCGATGCGCGAATGCGTCACCATCATGCGCCAGCTATTCACCGAAGGCCGCTCGAAGTTCCAGGGCGAGGTGTACAAGTCCGACTTCAAGCTGAGCATGCGCATCACGGCGCCGCATCCGCCGAAAATTTACCTCGCCGGACTCAACGCGCCGATGCTCCGTCTCGCCGGCGAAGTCGCCGACGGCGTGCTGATGAACTACTCGCCGCCCGAGGCAATCCCGGAAATGGTGCAACACATCGCCGAGGGCGCCAAAGCCGCCGGGCGCGACCCGTCCGCCGTCGACGTCGGCATCTACATCCGCATGTGCATCACCGAAGATGAAGCGAAAGCCGTCGATTCGTTCCGGCGCGAGCTGGCCGGCTACGCGTTCGTCGACAGCTACAACAAGATGTTCGCGCGCTACGGACTCGCCGCGGAGTTCGACGAGGTGCGCCGGCTGTGGAAGGAAGGTAAGCGCGAAGAGGCTCCCAGAGCCATCTCGGAAGCCTCGTGCCGCAAGATCGCAGTATTCGGAAGTGCAACAGCAGGGCGGGATTTCGTCGCGCGCTTCCGCGCTGCCGGCGTCACTCATCCCGTGGTCTTTCCGATCGGCCCCGCCGCAACTTCGTCGCGCGACTATCCCAACACGATGCGCGCGCTCGCGGGAGCTTGAGCGCTACCGGCCTTTGTAATTGGGCTTGCGCTTCTCCATGAACGAGCGCGGGCCTTCCTTCGCGTCGTCGGACTTCATCACCTCGCGCGCGATTTCGTTTTCGATCTTGAACGCCTCCTCGTACGGACGCCCCGACGTTCGCCGCACCGCTTCCTTGATCTTGCGCACCGCCAGCGGTCCGTTCTGCGCGATCGTCGCCGCGAGTTCTTCCGCCTTCGCGATCAATTTCTCCTGCGGCACGACGTAGTTGACGAGTCCCAGCCGCCACGCCTCCTGCGCGTCGATGCGATTGCCCGTCAGCAGAATCTCCATCGCCTTGCAGTACGGAATCTGCCGCTGCAGGCGCGCCAGCGAGCCGGCCGCCGGGATGATCGCCCACTTCACTTCCTGCAAGCCGAAGCTCGCGTTCTCCGACGCGACGCGGAGATCGGTGCCCTGGATGAATTCCATTCCGCCCGCGATGCAAAATCCGTTGACCGCGGAAATAACAGGCTTGTCCATGTCGTAGCCGCGCAGCAGCGCGATATCGCCGAGCTTGCGGTCCGCGAGCAGCTTGGCGTCCCATTCGTCCTCGGGCTTGCGCGCGCCGGTGAACAGCGGAATCAAACGCCCGAGATCGGCGCCGGCCGAGAACGCGACCTTGCCCGCGCCCGTCACGATCGTCGCACGAATCGCGTCGTCGCCATCGATCTCCTTCCACGCCGCCGCGAGGCTCACGAGCATTTCGGGATTCAGCGAGTTGTGAACCTCGGGGCGGTTGAGTGTGAGATAGGCGACGTGATCGCGTTTTTCGAAAATCAGCGCAGGCATAATAGGCTCCTTTACCCGCCGCTCCGCGGGCCGTTATGATCCTGAAGGACTCACTTACTTACGCCACATGGAGGAGTCATGAAAACACTACTGGCATCGATTGGACGCTGAACCCACCATCGCCGCGCCGCTTTCGTTGCCTGCACGCGAAATGGCGTTCCCCGACGCTCGCCGCTTGCGCTCGCGCGACGTCTTCCGGCTGGTTTCGCGGGTGTGGCCGTTCGTGCGGCCGTACCGCCGCCATCTCGTCTACCTGTTCCTGCTCACGCTGCCCGCATTGCTCGGCGGGCTTATCGGGCTGAATCTCACGCGCATCTTCTTCGACGTCGTCGGCAACGGCGCCGCGCTCACGCCAGCGCAGTCGTGGATGCTCCACGTGCCGCTCGATGCAGATCGGCGCACGGTCCTCATTCACGGATGCGTCCTCGGCGGCATCGCGGCGGTCGGCGGCCTGTTCGTTCTCGGACTTCTCTTCGGCTACGGGATTTGGATTCTGCAGCGCATCAGCAACCTCTTCCGCGTCAACCTTTACACTCGCATGCAGGAACTGAGCGTCCGCTTTCATTCCGAGGAAAAAATCGGCGACGCGATATTCCGGATGTTCCAGGACTCCGCCGCGATTCCGGGTGTGATCAACGGCTTGATCGTCCAGCCGTTGATTTTCGTCCCCGCCGCCCTCGGCACGCTGCTCTACTTGCTCTGGTACGACTACCGAATGGCGTTGATCGCCGCATTGCTGATGCCCGCGAACCTCATACTGGCGTGGATGTTCGCCGATTCGATGCGCGCCGGGTTCATCGCCGAGCGCGAGACGACCGCCCAGGCGACCACGCGAATCGAAGAAACGCTCGCGTCGATCAGAACCGTCAAGGCTTTCGGTACCGAGGCGCGCGAAACGGAAAATTACGCGCGCGACAACTGGGACGCGTTCCTGGCCGGCCGCCGCGCACGCCTGAGGCTCGCGCGCTATCGCGTCATGACCAACACCGTGCGCGGTCTCGCGTATGTCGCCGCGATGTACGTCGGCGCGACGGAAGTGATGGCGGGCGGGACCGCGGGCCTCGCGCACGTTGCCGTTTCTCTCGGACTGTTCCAGGGCTCGCTCACTCTTTTCGCCCACGTCAGCGCGCGCACGCGGAACCTGGCCGACCTGTGGGGCAGCATGCAGGACGTGGTCGTCGCAATCTCGCGCGTGCTCGAGATGCTCGGTCAGACGCCGGAGAATAGCGTCGCGAGCGGGCACGCGATTCCGCCAAAGTCTGCGACCGCGCTGACCTTCGATCACGTGACCTTCGGCTACGACCCGCGCAGCCCCGTGCTCAGCGATGTGAGTCTCGAGGCCCGCGCCGGCGAGATCACCGCCATCGCGGGTCCCAGCGGCTCCGGCAAGAGTACGATCATCTCGCTGATCGTAAGATTCTTCGATCCGGCGGCCGGCCGCATCCTGCTCGACGCCGCGCCAATCGACGGCTTCGATCTTCCCGCGTGGCGCGGCATGCTGTCGGTCGCGCTGCAGGAAAATCCGCTCTTCACCGCGACCATCCGCGACAACGTTGCGTACGGGCGCCCCGACTCATCGGCCGCCGAAGTGGCCGAGGCGATTCACCGCGCCGGCCTCGGCGAATTCGTTCGCTCGCTGCCGGCCGGCTTCGACACGATGCTCGGCGAAAAAGGCTCGAAGCTCTCTGCCGGGCAGGCGCAGCGGATTGGTCTCGCCCGCGCAATTTTGCGCGACGCGCCGATTCTCCTGCTCGACGAGCCAACCTCGGCGCTGGATGTCGCGACCGAAGATGCCGTGATGCTCGGCCTGCGCGATTGGGTGAACGCGGCGCCCGACCGCCGCATGGTGATCCTCGCGACCCATCGCCGCACCACCGCCGCGCGCGCCGACAGAATCTACCAGATAGCGGCCGGCCGACTCGTTGCCGCCGACGGAACCGAACTCCGCGACCTGCCAATTCGCGAGGCGAGCAATGCCTGACGCGGCGCCGCGCGACTCGCGCGCGAATCTGCTGTACGCCGGCGAGCATGCTGCCCTCACCTGGCGCGAAGCGTGGCGCATCCTCGTCAAGAGCTGGCCATTCGTCAGCCGTTATCGCCGCCTGGTCGCGCTCAAGTGCGCGCTGGTTTTCGTGTCGCTCACTTTTTTCCTGATGACACCGTGGCCGCTGAAAATCGTCATCGACAACGTCATCGACGGCCACCCGCTGACCGGCATTCCAGCCGCGATTCTGATTCCGCTGGTCGGCGCCAGCCGCTCGGGATTGCTGCTGGCGGTCACGATCTTCCTCGCGTTGATGGTCGTCCTAATCGGAATGGTCGCCGGCGACGCACAGTCGCTCGGCACCAACGTCAATAGCGGCGGTCTCGATCAGGCCGGCATTACAGCCAACGACGCCAACGACGGCGGCAGCTTGTGGAACGGCCTGTTCGGTTATCTCGAATCGCGCGTCACGATCGATCTCACGCAGCGGATGAATCAATCGTTGCGCACGGCGATCTACGAACGATTTTTGCGCTCGCCGCTCGCGCTTTACGCCGATCAGAAAATCGGCGACGCGGTTTTTCGCGTGATGTACGACAGTGCGTCGATCGGCCCGATATTTTACCGCGGCGTGCTGGCGCCAATCATGTCGGTCGTAATGTTCGTGATGGCGATGATCGTGCTCTCCCTGCAATTCAGTAACGAGCCGGGCATCATCATCGTCGCAATTCTGTTCCTGCCCGTGATCGCGATCGGCAGTACTTTTTTTGGCCGCGCGATTCGCGATCAAAGCCAATCGATGCGCGAAAGCGGTAGCAACGTGATGGCCGCGTTCGAGGAACGCGTCGCACAGGTTCAGCTCATCAAGGCCTTCGGGCAGGAGGCGCGCGAGACCGCCGTCGTCGAGGCCGCCAGCTGGGCCTCTTACCGCTCGACCCTGCGCATGCTCGCGATCATCTTCGTGCTCGCGCTCGTGCTGGCGCCCGTATCCGCCGCACTGATCGGATACGCCTTCTACTATCTTATGATGCAGGTGATTGCTGGCAGAATGACGCTCGGCGACATTGTGCTGCTGGCTAGCTACCTCTCGATGCTCGCGAATCCGATGGCAATCATCGGCAGCACGTGGGCTTCGATGCAGGGTTCAGTCGCGGGACTCCGCCGTGTGCATAGCGTGCTCGACAATCTGGCCGAGCCGGTGGCAGATGGCAGCGGCGGCGGACTCGACGGACGCGTCAGCCGCCTGGAATTCAGCGGCGTCGCAGTCGGCTACGGCGCCGCGACCGTGCTCAACGGCGTCACCATGACGATGCACGCAGGCGAGATGGTCGCGCTGGCGGGACCGAGCGGATGCGGCAAGACGACGCTCATCCATTCGATTCCGCGGTTCATCGAACCGTCGGCGGGAACGATTGCGTTCGACGGCGTCGATTCGCGCGCCGTCGCGCCCGACTCGATTCGCGCGCGCGTTGGCTTCGTCTTCCAGAACGAATCGCTGTTCTCGATTTCGATCGAGGACAACATCCGCTATGGCAGCGACGGCGCGTCCGCGACCGACGTCCGCGAGGCGGCCGCGATGGCAGGCGCCGCGGAATTTATCGATAGGCTGCCCGACGGATACGCGACGATTCTCGGACGGCGCGGCGCCCGCCTGTCGGTCGGACAGAAGCAGCGAATCGCAATCGCACGCGCCCTGCTTCGACGCCCCGAAATAATCGTCCTCGACGAGCCCGCCGCGCCGCTCGATCCGGCTTCCGAATCTGAATTGATAAAGACCCTGACGATGCTCGCGCGCGATCGTATCGTCATCATCGTCGCCCATCGCACCGGCACCCTCGCCGCTTGCGACCGCGTCTTTTTCATCCACGACCGAACGATTGCGGCCTCCGGCACGCATGCTCACCTGCTCGCAAGCAACCTCGCCTACCAGGCCTATCTCGCGCAGGCCGCTAGCGAAATTCCCGCCTGATTCTGGCCCATCGATTGCTCTTCGAATGATACCGGTCACGCTGGCGATGCTGAAATCTGCGCCAACTGCGGCGGTGGGGTGAGTGACGATGACTTCGACTGTTTCCGAAACAGGCAAGACGGTGCCCTTTTGGGCGGCGTACAAGACTGACGCCAGCGTCTTCGACGAGATGCTTGATCTTTCCAGCCAGCCACGGAGCGGCTGTGCCGCCGTCATCGAGGCGATGTTCTCGATGCCGCCTGCGCAGTTCACGGAAATCTGCGCGCGCGCCGACCGGATGTTCCGCCGCATGGGCGTAACTTTCAACGTCTACGGTGCCGCCGACGGCTCCGAGCGAATTTTCCCTTTCGATCCCATTCCGCGCGTCATCGACGCCGAGACCTGGGCAACGCTCGAAGCCGGCCTTATTCAACGCGTCCGCGCGCTCAACGCATTCGTCGCCGACGTTTACGGTGACGGCTGCATCCTGTCGGACGAAGTCGTCCCGCGCGATCTGGTCCAGGGATGTCCGCAGTTTCGTCGCGCCGCCGTCGGCATAAAACCTCCGCTGGGCAACTTCGTCACCGTCGCTGGAATCGACCTGGTGCGCGGCGTCGACGGCCGCTTCTACGTGCTGGAAGATAACGTACGCACGCCGAGCGGCGTTTCCTACGTGATCGAAAATCGCGTCGTCATGACGCGCCTCGTCCCAACTCTGATGCGGGCATCGCGCGTGCGCAGCGTCGAGCGCTATCCCGCCGACCTGCTGCAATGCCTGATGGAGATGTCGCCCAGCGGCAAATCCAACCCGACAATCGCGCTGCTCACGCCCGGTCCCTACAATTCCGCGTTCTTCGAGCACGTCTTCCTGTCGCAGCAGATGGGTATCGAGCTGGTCGAGGGCATCGACTTGGTCTGCGTCGATCGCAAGCTCTATATGAAGGACGTTCACGGCCTGCGACAAATCGACGTCCTCTACCGCCGCATCGACGACGACTTCCTCGACCCGCTGGTCTTCCGCTCCGACTCACTGCTCGGCGTCGCCGGCCTGACCGCAGTGCTGCGCGCCGGCAACGCTGCGATCGCAAATGGCGTCGGCACGGGAGTCGCCGACGACAAGGCGGTCTACGCGTACACGCCCGCGATGATTCGCTACTATCTCGCCGAAGAGCCGATTCTGCCCATCGTCGAGACCTTCCTGCTGCGCGACCACGAAGTCCGCGAGCAGGTGCTGAAAAATCTCGAGCGCTACGTCGTCAAGCCCACCGGCGCATCCGGCGGCTACGGCGTCGTCATCGGACCCAAGGCGAGCGAAGCGGAGCTCGACGCGACCCGCGAGCGAATCGTCAACGATCCATCCGCCTTCATCGCGCAGCCGGTGATTGCGCTGTCGGTCCATCCGACGATCATTCACAATGGCTCTGAGAGCGGGATGCAGCTGTCGCCGCGGCACATCGACTTTCGTCCCTTCGTGCTGCTCGGCGCCAAACCGCGAGTGCTTGCCGGTGGTCTGACCCGCGTCGCACTGCGCGAGGGCTCGCTTATCGTGAACTCATCTCAAGGCGGCGGCAGCAAGGACACCTGGGTGCTCGAGGCCTGATGCTCCGGCGAATCGCGAGTCACCTGTTCTGGACCGCCCGCAATCTGGAACGAGCCGAATGGCGGGCGCGCCTGCTCGACGTCAACTACCATCTGCTGATCGAGAGTCCGCCGCGCGACGCGCAGCCGTGGGCTCCGCTGCTCGCGATTTTCGGCGAGCGCGAGCTCTTCGCCGAGACCTACACCGCCGCCGACGACGCCTCGATTCTCAACTTCTTCGCGCTCGACACCGACAATCCAAATTCGATTCGCAGCTGCATCAACAACGCGCGCAACAACGCCATCTCGCTGCGCCATTACATCTCGTCCGAGCTGTGGCTCGACCTCAACACGCTCTATCTCAACGCGCAGGAGTGGACGCCCGAGCTGTTCATCTCGCCCGGCGTGTTCGCCTTCTTCGCCGATCTCAAGGACAGCTTCTATCGCCTCTCCGGCATCCGCACGAGCACCATCCCGCGCGACATCGCCTACGACTTCATGCAACTCGGCATCATGCTCGAGCGCACCGAGGACGTGTCGCGGATGCTCGACGTCAAGTACCACTTCCTGCTGCCGCGGCTCGAAGATGTGGGCGGCTCGCTCGACATCCTGCAATGGGCCGCAGTGCTGCGCAGCGCGTCGGGCCTCGAGGCGTATCGCAAGCGCTTCGGCAACTCGATCAGAATCGACAACGTCGTCGAAATCCTGCTGTTCGATCCGACCTTTCCGCGTTCCGCCCGATTCGCGCTCGCCATGCTCGAGACGTCGCTCCGCCGCGTCAAGAACCTGGCTCCCGAGCCGTCGCCGCCCAACTCGCAGCTCGAAGAACTGCTGGCGCTGATGCAGTCGAAGCGTTCGCTCGAGGTGATAAAATCCGGCTTGCATCAGTTTCTCATTCAGATTCAGGATGGATGCGCGGCCTTGGGCGACGAGGTCTTCCAACGATACCTCAGGGTCGATTGAAGTGAAGCGATGCTGCTGCGGATCTGTCACACCACCCGCTTCGAATACCAGATGCCGGCCTACGATTCGCACAACGAGGTGCGGATGCGGCCGCTGGAAGGCGCCAATCAGCGATGCCTCGAATATGATTTGGATCTGACGCCGGCAGCGTCCACCTTCGAGTACGACGACTACTACGGCAATCGCGTTTACGGATTCTCGATCCACGATCAGCACCCGGAGCTGATCGTCGCGGCCAGGTCGCTGGTCGAGCGGATTCAAGCGCCGCAGCCGCCCGCGATACCGATGCCGTTCGGCGAGTACCTGCTCGAGGATCTGGCGCGCAATCGCGCCGAGTATGACTTCCTCAACGCGAGCCGCCATGTTCCGTTCAGCGATCCGATGCGTCGGTTTTTCTGGCTCGCTAAGCCCGATCCTTCAGAAGACGTCGCCGCTTACGCGAACCGCGTCGTCGCCTTCATCCGCGACCAGTTCGTCTACGAGCCGGGCATGACCAAGGTGCAATCGACCGCCGACGAAATCCTCACCGTCGGCGGCGGCGTATGCCAGGACTTTGCGCATCTCACCATCGGCGTGCTGCGCCTCGCCGGCATCCCGTCGCGCTACGTCTCCGGCTACCTCGCGCCCGCCGCGAAATCCACCGTCGAAACGGTCGGCGCACAAGCCAGTCACGCATGGCTCGAAGCGCAACTTCCCGGCCAGGGATGGACCGGATTCGATCCCACCAACGGATGCATGGTCGACGAGCGCCACATCCGCGTCGCCGTCGGCCGCGACTACTCCGACGTCCCCCCGATGCGCGGCGTTTATCGAAGTCACGGCGGCAGGCAGTTAATGTCGGTGGAACTGCAAATCGAACCCCTGCCCGACGCGCGCCCGCTCGATCCGGCAACGGCTCCGGCCAACAGAATCAGCAGTAAGTTACTTGCGCGACGACCTCCACACCTCCGGCTTCTTCCCGGTCGTCATCTCAGGCAGCGAAGTCAGCTCGACGCGAGCGGGCTCTATCAGCATCAAGCCAAAGTCCTTCGACTCAGGACCGCCGGGCCAGAATTGCGAAAGATCGTAGTCGAACACCTTGCCGTTCCAGATTCGTTTTTTCTCCGCCACGTCCTCGACAAACTTCGCCTTGCCGGTCACCGTCAGATGCACCATGTCCGCGCCAATCTGGTAGAACAGCTCGACGTTTGCGTTCTTGTCGATATGCCGAGCCTTCGCCGACTCGCGTCCAGTCGCGACCCACACCCGCTCGCCCTCGAACGCCGGATGCACGACGCGCACTTTCGGCTGATCTCCAGCGGCAGTCGCCAGGTACGCCCACGTAGCCTTCGCCGCCACCGCGTGCGCCTTCTCCCAAAATTTCGAGTCACTCATCCGAACACCTCCGACGCTGTGTAACACTCTTGGTTATGGATTTGACACTCCCCAGCCTCCCGCACTACCCTCACTTCTTTGACGGAGACTCCTCGATGGAACGCAACGCCCGCCGCGCGCAAGTGCTGCGCCACGCCAAGCGCATCTTTGCCCGCAAGGGATATCACAGGACCAATGTCGCGGACATCATCGCCCGCGCCCGCATCGCACGCGGCACGTTCTATCTTTATTTTCAAAATAAGAAAGACCTGTTCGAAGAATTGCTCGAGCAGGTAGTCACCGAGCTGACGCATCGCATTCAACGCCTGCGGCCGGGACCGGGCGAGCCGGACCCCGTCGATCAATTGCGCGCGAATCTGACCCGGGTGCTGAGCTATGTGCTCGCCGAGCGCGAGCTCACCGACATCCTGCTCAACCACTCGACCGGCTTCGACCACGAGCTCGACGACAAGATCCAGGATTTCTACGACCGTATCGCGGCGTTGATCAAACGATCGCTCGATCTCGGCATCGAGATGAACCTGGTGCGCAACTCGGACACGCGCGCCGTTTCCTACGCAATTCTCGGCGGCATCAAGGAAGTGATCTCGATGCTCTCGCGCAGCAACGACACCGACATCTCGGCGCTGGTCGAAGAGATACTGCAGTTCGGCCTGAGCGGCGTCGCTCGTCCCGAGTTGTTGAAATTTGTGCGGCCACGCGGTGAAGGCGCTCCGAACGGCGGCTCTTTTTTTGAGCCCAAACTAGACTGACATGTCAGTTTATGCTCACAAGAAAACGTCCAACTCGCACGCCGCCAAGGCCTCGAAGCGCCGTGCCGCCTTCTACGATCTTGACGGCACCCTCGTCGATCTGAACCTCGTGCATGCCGCCATTTTCACCCTCGCCAACGTCGGCGAATGGACCGGACGCGTCTCTTACCTGCTCGGATTCGCCGCGCGAATCCCGCGTTTGTATGTCGCCGAGCAGCGCGACCGCCGCCTGCTGAACACCGTCCTGTTCGAGGCCTTCAAGGGCGTCTCGCGCGACCGCCTGTTCTCTCTCGGCGAGGAATATTGCGATCGCATCCTCATCGGCCACCTGTTTCCGCGCGCGGTCGAATTGATCGAAGCCAATCGCGCTGCCGGAATCGAGCCAGTCCTCGTCACCGGCTCGCCGGATTTCATCGTGGCGCCGCTGGCGCGTCATCTTGGGATCGCCGACTTCGCCGCGAACCGCTTCGTCTTCAGCCGCGGCCGCGCAACCGGCCGTTTGGCCGAACCTGTCATGGCGGGCGACGAAAAATCCGTGTGGTGTGCGGACTACGCCGCCGAACGCAATATCGATCTCGCCGATTGCTGGGGTTACGCCGACTCGCACTACGACACCTCGTTTCTTGCCGCACTCGGACATCCCGTCGCCGTCAATCCCGACCGCAGATTGCGGGCAGCCGCGCTCAGCCGGCAATGGCCGGTGCTCCATTTCGAGAAGGCCGCGGACTCGCCGCAGCTTTACGATTTCGACAACCACAACCTGGAACTCAACCACGACAGCGAAAAGTCGACGCGAGGCTCGGATGGCGCGGCCTGAAAGCAAACTCAAGGAACTGAAAACCGCAGAACTGCGCCACGAAGTCGGCGCGCGCAGCGATCTCGTCGTCAAGGTGAATCGACGCTCCGAGCGGCGCATCATTCCCTACGGCGAGGAATTTCTGTTCGAGAAGCTGCCGGTCGGCACCCGCGTCATCTATCCGCCGCCGCCGATGGATCCCGTCGCCGACGCCGACCAGGCCATTCGCTACGCCCTGCTCCATCCCGAAAACCAGGACCCGCTGTTCGCGCAGCTGAGTCCCAACATGCGCGTGACGATCGCGATTGACGACATCAGCCTGCCGCTGCCGCAGATGCGCCGGCCCGACCTTCGCGAGCGCATGCTCAACCAGGTGCTGCAGACGCTGGCCGACTACGGCGTCGACGACGTGCATCTGGTGATCGCTACCTCGTTGCATCGCCGGATGACCGAAGCCGAGATTCGCCGCATCGTCGGCGAGCGCGCGTTCAAGCAGTATTGGCCGGACCGGCTGTACAACTTCGATGCGGAGAATCGCGCCGAGCTGGCGATGCTCGGCAAGACCGATCACGGCGAGGAAGTCTGGCTCTCACGCCGCGCGGCGGAGTCCGACCTGCTCATCTATCTCAACATCAACCTCGTCCCGATGGACGGCGGCCACAAGTCCGTCGCCGTCGGACTCGCGCCGTATCAGAGCCTGCGCCATCACCACAACGTCGGCACGCTGCGCGACTCGCACTCTTACATGGACCCGACGCGCTCGGCGCTGCATCGCTCGTCCGATCGGATGGGCAAGCTGATTCACGAGTCGGTCAACATTTTTCAGATCGAAACCGCCGTCAACACTCGCATGTACGGCGGCATGATGGATTTCCTGCACAAGAACGAGGACCAGTTCACCGACTGGGATCGCACGCGCCTGAAGGGCTTTCAGTGGACGATGCGCAATATGTCGAGCGAGATGCGCCGCACCGTGCTCCACAATTACGCGGCGCCGTACGGAATGATCGGCGTGTGGGCGGGCGACACCGAGGCGGTGCATCAGAAAGCGCTCGCGCGCGTGTTCCAGCAATACGCCGTGCCGGTGAAGGGCCAGGCCGACATCCTGATCGTCGGCGTGCCGTACATCTGTCCCTACAACGTCAACTCGATCATGAATCCCGTGCTCGTGCAGTGCACCGGCCTCGGCTACCTGTTCAACATGTACCGCAACAAGCCGCTGGTGCGCGAAGGCGGCACGATGATCGTCTGCCACCCGCTGCGCGACGAATTTCACCCCGAGCATCATCCGAGCTACATCGAGTTCTTCCATCGATGCCTCGCCGAGACGACCGACGCCGTCGAGCTCGAGAAAAATTTCGAGCGCGAGTTCGCGCGCAACCCCACCTACATCCACATGTACCGTTACGGCAACGCGTATCACGGCGTCCATCCGTTCTACATGTGGTACTGGGGCGAGCCCGCGCGCCAGCACGTCGGCCGCGTCATCGCGGCCGGGTGCGAAGAGCCGGAGGTCGCGGCGCGTCTCGGATGGGAAGCGGCCGACACGCTCGACGAGGCAATCGCGATGGCGACCTCGGACCTCGGACGCTCGGCCTCGATAACCTACCTGCACCTGCCGCCGCTGGTGATCGCCGATGTCGAGTAGCAACGGCAAACGCAACGGAACTGGAATGCCGGCGCTCGAGCAGGTGCTGAAAGACCGTCGCATCCTGCTGACCGGCTCGACCGGATTTCTGGGCAAGGTCTTCCTCGCGATACTCCTGCGATGGCACCCCGAAATCGAGCGCGTCTATCTGCTCATCCGCGGCGACCGACGAAGTAGCACCAGCCGCTTCCGCCGCGAGATTCTCGACTCGCCCGTGTTCGGCCCGCTGCGCGAGCACCTCGGCGACAAGTTCGATCGCTACATCGAAGAAAAGATCGTCGTCGTGCCCGGCGACATCACCAATGACGGCCTCCTTGGCGAGGAAGCCAAGCCGTTCAAGCCCGGTAGTCTGGACGCCGTCGTGCACAGCGCGGGGCTGGTGAACTTCGAGGCGTCTTTGGAAAAGGCCATCGAGGTCAACACCACCGGCGTCGCCAACGTGATCGAGTTCTGCCGCAAAGTCGGCGCCGCAATGATGCACGTGTCGACCTGCTACGCGGCCGGCAGCGCCGACGGCCATCGCTACGAAGACGACATCCCCGAGGATTGGTGCCCCAACGCCCGCAAATCCTTCCGCCTCGAGCGTGAAATTCGCGACGCCTTGGCCGCCATCGAGCGCGTGCAAGCCGAGTCCCGCGACCAACTCCGTCACGCCGAGTTCCACGAGCACGAATCCGACGAAGACGCTCCGCGCGAGTCAGCCGTAGAGCATCGCCGCAAGCAATGGGTCGAGGAACGCCTCAAGGAAGTCGGGCGCAAGCGCGCACAGACCTGGGGATGGCCCAACACGTACAGCTACACCAAGAGTCTCGGCGAACAGTTGGTGCTGGCGAATCGCGACACGCTCAACGTCACCGTCGTGCGCCCGGCGATTATCGAAAGCGCGATGCGCGATCCTTTCCCCGGATGGAACCAGGGCGTCAACACCAGCGCCCCGCTGACCTACCTCGCCGGCCGCGGCTACCGCTTCTATCCCGCCAGCGCCGAGCTGGTGCTCGACGTGATTCCGGTCGATCTCGCCGCGCATGCGATGGTTCCAATCCTCGCCGCGCTGCTGTCGCGCAAGCACCAGCCCATCTACCAGCTCTGCACTTCGGACAGGAATCCGCTGCCGATGCGCCGCCTGGTCGAGCTGACTGCGCTCAGCAATCGCCGCGAGCATCGCAAGGACGGCGGCACGATGCGCTGGCTCGGCCCGCACCTCGAAGCCGTCGTCGTCTCGCAGAGCACTTACGACCTCGCCAGCAACACGGTTCCGAAGATTCTCAAGCAAGCGGCAGCGTTCGCGCGCAGCGTGGTCGGCGAGGAAAACCAGCGCGCAAAAAAAATTGAAAGCGGCATCGACAAGTTCAAGGAGAACACCGACCTCGCGCGCGAGCTGGTCGAGGTCTATCGCCCCTACATCCAGGAGCTCGTCTACACCTTTCACGCGAGCAACATCCGCGCGCTCTACGCGTCGCTCAAGCCGGCCGACGCCGAGCATCATCCCTTTCGTCCCGACCTGATCGATTGGCGCGACTACTGGATCAACGTTCATCTGCCCGGCCTGCGCCGCCACATCTTTCCACAGCTCGATCTTCACGCGCGCGGCCGCCCCAAGTCGCTGCCGCGCCATCGCAGCCTCGTCGACATGCTCGATCGCGCCGCCGACCGCTACGGCTCTCGGGTCGCAACGATTGCGCGCCGCCCGTCGGGCGAGCAGACCCAAACGACATATCGCGAGCTGCGCGACCGCGCTCATCGCGCTGCCCTGCTGCTCGCGACGCGCGGCATCAAGCCCGGCGACCGCGTCCTGCTTATCGGCGAGAACTCCCCCGACTGGATTCTCGGTTACTTCGCCATTCTATGCGCCGGCGCGATTGCGGTGCCGCTCGACCAGCTGATTTCCGCCGAAGAGCTGGCGCCTCTGTGCAAAATCGCCGAGCCCACCGCCGCTCTGCGCTCGAGCGCGGTGCACAAGCGCCTCGGCGCCGCGCTCGCCGACGCCCATCCGAAACTTATCGAGCTCGACCTCGCCGAGCTCGCACGCCCGTTCATTCTGCGCGGCGACGCCAAGACTCCGCCCGCGCCACCCGAACGAAAAGCACTCGCGTCGATTCTGTTCACTTCCGGCAGCACCGGCGCGCCGAAGGGCGTGATGCTCACGCACGGCAACTTCGCCGCCGAAGTCGCGATGCTCTCCCGGGTCTTCGTCCTCGGCGCCGACGACGTCGTCCTGTCGCTGCTCCCGCTCCATCACGCGTTCGAGTTCACCTGCGGCATGCTCCTGCCGCTCGCCAGCGGCGCGACCATCGTCTATCCGCTGGAGGTCGACGCCAAAACTCTCTCGCGCACCCTCGCCGACGTTCGCCCGACCGCTCTGATCGGAGTGCCCGCCGTGTGGGAAGCGGTCCATCGCCGCATCGTCGATGAAGTCGAAGCGCGCGGTCCGTTGTTTCACGCCGGCTTCGACAATCTGCGCGACCTCAACCGCCGCCTCGACGCCAACTCGGGCCTCAACTTCGGCTCAATCGTTTTCCGCCAGGTTCATTCCGCGCTCGGCGGCCGGCTGAAGCTCGCCGTCAGCGGCGGCTCCGCCCTGCCCCATCGCGTCGCCGAATTTTTCAACGACATCGGCATCCCGCTCCTCGAAGGCTACGGCCTGACTGAAGGGGCGCCCGTTCTGTCCGTCGCGCGACCCGACGAACCGCTGCAAGTCGGTGCGGTCGGCCGACCGCTGAACGGCGTCGAGATCAAGCTGATGCCCGCGACGGGCTCGATCGGCGAGATAGTCGTGCACGGTCCGAACGTGATGGCGGGTTACTATCGCAACGAAGCCGCGACCGCCGAAGTTTTGACCGACGGATGGCTTCACACCGGAGACCTCGGGCGCTTCGACGATGACGGCCGCTTGTATATCGTCGGCCGCGCCAAGGAAGTGATCGTCGATTCCGGCGGCAACAACATCTACATCGAGGAGCTGGAAGAAAATTACGGACGTTCGCAATACGTCAAGGAGATGGCCGTCGTCGGCTTGAAAGTCGGACAAGGCGAGCAGGTCGCCGCGCTGGTCGTCCCCGCATACGCACGCGGCGAAAGTCGCCGCGCGGTGGAAGATCGGTTGCGTACCGACTTCGACCAGGTCGGGCGCGAGCTCAGCGCGCACAAACGGATCAGGATTCTCCGCTTCACTGACGCCGAACTGCCGCGCACGCGCACCCGCAAAATCAAACGCGCGGATGTCGCCGCGACCCTGCGGCGAATGCTCGACGTTCGCCCGAATGCCATAGAAACCGACGCCTCCAATTCCGAAGTCGAGACGTGGCTGGCCGAAGCGCTCGCCGCAATCGCCACCGAGCCGGTTAATATCGCGCCCGAGACCCGGCTGATCGAAGACCTCGGCCTCGACTCGCTCGCGCTTGCGGAAATCGGCGAGTTGATCGGCGAGCGCGCGAGTCGGGATATTGCGCCGGAGGAAATTGCGGACCTGCGCACCGTCGCGGACCTGCAGCTGCTCGCCGCGCAGCCCGGTGGCAACGGACGCCCGCGCATGCCGTCGTATGCGAAGTTCGCCGATCCTTACACTCCGCGCTTGCCGGCGCCGCTGAAGTGGCTCGGCCGTTTCGCGGTGCGTGGGGCGGAGCGCGCTCTGTTCGACGGATGGCTGAAACCGAAAATCCTCGGGCGCGGCAACGTCCCCGCCAATCGCAATTTTATCGTCGTTGCGAATCATTCGAGTCATCTCGACTTCAGCCTGGTCGGTTACGCACTCGGCGCGATCGGCGAGGACATGCGGGTACTCGCAGCGAAGGACTATTTCTTCAATACGGCTGCGCGGCGCTTTTTGGCGTCGAACTTCACCTCGCTGATGCCATTCGATCGCGAGCGCGCGCAACTCGAATCGCTCGAAGACGCGCTCGCCGAGCTCGCGCAAGGCCGCAGCGTGCTGATGTTCCCCGAGGGCACGCGCTCCGCCGACGGCGCAATCCACGAGTTCAAGAGCGGTGCGGGATTTTTGGCGCTGCGCAGCCGATGCGACGTGCTGCCCGTGCTGATTCGCGGCACTCATGACGTGATGGGCAAAGGCAGCCTCGTCCCCCGGCGCCATCCGGTCGAAGTCCGCATCGGTCGCGCGATCACTGCGTCGGAGCTGCGCGAGGTGGCGGCGAGTTCCGAAGGCGCCGGCGCTTATCGCAAAATCGCCGACCTGATGCGCACCGCAGTGCTCGCGCTTTCCGGCTCGCGCTCCAGGGTGACTCCTGCGCCCGAAACATCGACCGAGCCCTTGCGCAGTCCTGAAGCCACTCAGCAATCGCGCGCCAAAACCGAGCGCTCGCCCGAACAGCCTCGAGGCCACGCGAAAGCGTGACTGTATGACACTGGAATACCTGCCCGCCGGATGGTTACATTTGGTTCATGGTTGATTGGTTCAGCAAACGTGCCGACCATAGCCCGCGCCCGACTCGCGGCGAGCGCCGGCCGTCGGTCAGCGTGATCTCGGATGAGCTGCTGGTCGGCGAATATCCCGGGCAAGCCGACATCGCGTGGCTGAAGGACACCTACGGAGTTACCGCCGTTCATAATCTTCAGGACGACGACGACCTGCGGATGAACGGGTTGGACAACGGTACGCTGAGCGCGGAGTACGACGCGAACGGAATCGACTACGTGCGCACTCCTATCCAGGACGGCAGCGCGGACGCGATGGCCGAGCGGCTCGAAGTGGCGCTGCACGATCTTCGCGACCTCGTCGGTTCGGGCTCGCGCGTTTATCTCCATTGCAACGCCGGGATGAATCGCGCGCCGACGCTGGCGATTGCGTTTTTGCGCGCATATCGGCAAATGTCTCTCGAAGAAGCGATGAAGCTCGTGAAAAAACAGCGCGCCTGCGGGCCGTTCATGACGGTGCTCGAAGAATACTTCGGGCCGCGCGACTACAAGCCGGACAAATGACTTGACGTCATCAGCCGCAAACCTGCCGCGGGTTTTCCCGAGGCAGAAATTTCTCACGGCCTGCGCGTGGGGCGTACATCTATATACCGCGCTGGGCGCCGCGCTCGGCCTGCTCGCGATCTTCTTCGCCTCGCGCTGGGATTTCCGCGCGTCGTTTCTCGCGATGGGCGCGGCGACGATCATCGATTCCAGCGACGGGCCGCTCGCGCGCTGGCTGATGGTCAAGACGCGCGTGCCGACCTTCGACGGCGCGCTGCTCGACAACATCGTTGACTACCTGACCTACACCGTGGCGCCGGTGTTCCTGATGCTCGCGGCAGGCATCATTCCGGATTCGCGATGGGGCCTGGCGCTGGCGTGTTTCGTCATGCTCGCGAGCGTTTACGGATTTTGCCACACCGAAGCGAAAACGCCCGACCACTACTTTCTCGGCTTTCCGAATTATTGGAACCTCGTCGCGTTTTATCTTTACTGTCTCGGCTCCGGCACCACCTTCAATGTCGCCGTGCTGCTGATTCTCGGCGTGATGGTATTCATGCCGCTGAAGTATATTTACCCAAATCGAACGGTACCGCTGCGACCGATTACGCTCACCCTCGGAATCATCTGGGGAGTGCTGACGGTCGCATCGCTGCTGATGCTTCCTGTGATCAATCCAATCATGTTGTGGGGCGGCCTGACTTACATCGCTTACTATTTCATCGCGTCGTTCATCCTACACGCACAGTATGTGCTTAAATCCCATCGAGCCGCGTCGATCTGAAATGCCTGCCGCGTCCGAGTCATGGCTTGAGGTAATTGATTCCGATTCTCCGCTGCTGCTGATTGCGCCGCACGGCGGACGCGCCGAGCCACGCACACGTTCGATGCTGAATCCCAAGGTCAACGACCTGCACACGGCGGACATCACACGCGGACTCGCAGCGCGCCTGGGCGCGTCGGCGCTGATCAACGTCGCGATGGATCGCAATCGGCTCGACTGCAATCGCCTGTCGCAGATAATCGAACGCGCGCCGTGGCTCCTCGAACTGATCGCCGATCGTGTCGGCGCAATCGTCGCGCGGCACGGCCGGGTCACGGTGCTGCTCATCCATGGATGGAACATCATCGAGCCGCGCCTCGATTTCGGACTTGGACTGCGCCATTTCGGCGGCGAGCTGCGGCCGCCCGGTTCCGCTTGCGTCTCGGCCTGCGATGATTTTATCAACGGCCCGCTCGCCGGCCTCGCCGATCGCCTGCATCGCCACGGAATCAAGCCGACTTACGGCATGCGCTACCCGGGCGGCGGCCTGCAGAACCTGCTGCAGGCGTTCACCGCGCGACATCGCGAGAGTCAGCACGCGGCGCTCAGAGCGATTTCCGAAACTGCGATGACGGGAGTCGTCGATGCGGCCCAACTCGAACTCTCGGTCGCGCTGCGGATGCCCGGCGAGATGCGTGCTCGATGCGAAGAGGCCATCGCCGAAGTCTTTTCGGCCAACGGCTCCGATTCGCCTGCGCCGCGCGCACCCTTGGTCGTGAATCGCGCGCCTCGTCCGGCGGTCGCCAAACCTGAAATCGGTGCAGCTGCGACGGTCGCCGCGCCCGGCCGCGTCGGCATCGAATTTTACGATCCAGCGGCGGGTTTCGGCGCGATGGCGAGTTTCGACGTCGGCGGCGCGGGCATGGGCGCGCGCATCATGATGTTGTTCGACCATCATCGCGCTGCGTTGTTCACGGCCGAGGGCAGGCCGACGCGTTCCGCAAGTGCCGTCACTCACGGCCCGCTCTCGCTCCAACGCGAAGGAGATTCAATCGTGCTCGCGTTTCGCGGACCGGCTGTGATCGTGCCCGACGCCACCGCTTATCTGAGCATCGAACGCGCGCTGGCATCTGGTCGGCTCGACTGCGACACCGAAGTGAACGTGCGCTTCGAGATCACTCGCGGCGGCGGCGATTTCGACTTCGATCGGATTCTATCCGCGTCCGGCGGCGCACCCGACGCGCCGTCATCAGTCGCTGCTTTCGGGCGCGTTGCAGGTCAGGTGCGCCTTGAAGGCGAGACGCGGACGCTGAACGGATTCGCGCGCGCTGGAATGTCGTTCACCGGGCTGGGTCCGCAGAAATTCAGCGCACGCCGAATGATCTGGGCCTCTTTCGAAGATGATGAAGCGCCGCGCGCGCTCGAAGCCCGCTCGGTCGCGACCGACGACGCGCCGCCCAATAAGAGTGCCAGGATTCTGGGCGCCGACGGATGGTCTCCGTGCGAGCTGCGCGATCTCACGATCGAGACTCCTTCCGTCGAGGAAGCACCGCATCGCATTCACGCATCTCTGTCGCGCGCGGACGGGTCGTCATGCGCACTCGAGGGCAGCGTCGAATGTTTCATTCCGCTGTCGCGGCCCGGACCCGAGCAGTCGCGTATCTACACCTCGCTCGGCTTCGCGCGCTTTCGCACCGGCGCTCATCGCGGAGCCGGGATGTTCGAATACTCGCGCGTGGCAGACTCGGTGCTGACCGCGGCGGACGAGAACGAAGATTCCGACAGCGACTAACTGACGGGTGGTTCGACTGCGCGAGTGCGCGGAACAATCATCGCGTCGACCTGGTTGGCGATATCGGCGAGCACTTTGCCAGTCGGCGTCGACGCATATTCGCGCACGAACAGGACACCGCGATCGGTGCTGTCCGCGAGCCGCGGTTCAAACGCGAGCCGGGCCAGGATCGGCACCGCAGCCTCGCGCGCGATTCCGTGCAGGTCGCCTTCGGGGAATAGCGGCCGCACCGAGCGGCATCCGTCGCAGTTGAAACCGACCATGTTCTCGACGATGCCGACGATGGGCGCGCCGATCCCGCGGCCGATCTTCATCACGTCGCGCGCAGCGCTGGTATCCTGCGTGGACGGATGACTCAGCAGAACGACACCGTCGAGCGCTGCCACGGAGGCCAGCGAGTACAGCCGATCGAGGCCGGTAGCAAGATCGATTAACAACAGGTCCACGTTCCCGAACTGCGACTGCGCGAGGATTCGATTGATCGCTTCGCTGTAGCTGAGTTCCGCCGGAGGCGCCGGGGCGGGCACAACCGGTTCGCCGCCATTGTTGCCGTCAAGTTGATCCAGGTCCTGCGCGAAGCTAATCGGCGGCGCCTCACCACCGGGAAGCTGATCGCTCGACACGATGCGCAAGCCGTGCGGTCCCGCAGTCGGCTCGATTCCTTCGATCATCGGGAGCCGCCGCTGCGGTTTGATACCGAGCATCGCCGCGACACTGGGAGAGTTCAGGTCGGCGTCGACGATCGCGACCTTGCGCCCTTTCAGCGCCAACGCGGCCGCGACATTTACCGCGAGCATACTCTTTCCGACCCCGCCGCGAGCGCTGGCAAGTGCAATCGTCGCGCCGACGCCGGAGAGATTGGCGCGAATTCGCTCGCGCACGTCGGACATCTCGACGGATCCGCCGTTGCCTATATCAGAAAAAATTCTCATCAACTGCTTGCCGAAATCCCTGCCTCAGCGATCCGAGCGACCGCTCAAGCCTGCGGATTCCGCGCAAGTTATTCCACCTAGGATGACTGGTTTGAGTGATGCGGTAAACAATGGTGGGCGGGCGTTAGGCGCTCTCGTCGTCGGCATCGGTCGAACCTATCTTGCGATAGGTATTGGGCTCGTCGTCGAATCGACGCTGCGATTTCGCTTCGCGCTCCTGATCCTGCTGACAATCGCGGCACAGCCGCGTGAACGGCATCGCCTCGAGGCGTTCTTCGCCGATCTCCAGTCCGCACGACTCGCAGACGCCGTAGCTGCCGTCGTCGAGGCGCTCGAGCGCGTCGTCGATTTGCTTGAGCTTGACGCGTTCGCGGTCCGACAGGATGAAATTAATTTCGCGATCGCGTTCCTCGGACGCAAGGTCGTAGGTGTCCATGCCCTCGTCCTTGTTGCCCTCGCGTTCGGCGCGCAACTCGGAGTCGATCTCGCCGAGCAGCTTGTTTTTCGTCTCGAACAGTTGTTCGCGCGCCTTGGCGAGGAACTTCTTTCGGTCCGCGGTATCTGGCTTCTTCGCCATCGAATTTACGACTCCCAATATATTAAGCGGCCGCGCCTGCGACCGTTGCATGCAAATCGTAGCTGAGTGCCTTGTCGACTCGCGCGCGGACGAACTCGCCCGCCTCCGCGTCACCCGCGAGAAACACCGAGCCGTCGATTTCCGGCGCCTGTCCCGACGTGCGCCCGCGCAGCCGCGTCGAGCGTCCCGGCATCGCGCCTTCGACCAGCACCTCGATTTCGCGTCCCACAAGGCCGCGGTTTTTCGCCAGCGAAATTTCCGACTGCGTCGCCATCAGGCTGGCGCGCCGCGCACGCTTGACGCGCTCGGGCACCTGGTCCGATAAATCGAAGGCGGCGGTATTTTCTTCGCGCGAGTAAGTGAACACGCCCACGCGATCGAATTGCTCATTGCGAACAAAGTCTGCCAGGCGGTCGAAGGCCGCGTCAGTCTCGCCGGGAAAGCCGACGATGAACGACGTGCGCAACACAACATCGGGTATTCGATTGCGCACGCGGTCGAGCAGTTTGACGAGGGCGGCGCCCGATCGTTCGCGGCGCATCGCGCGCAGCATCGCGTCGTCGGCGTGTTGCAGAGGCATGTCGATATACTTGACGACCTTCGGCAACTCCGCGATTGCGTCAAGCAGCTCGTCGGTCACGAAATTCGGATAGCAGTACAGCAGTCGTATCCAGCGGAGCTCGTCGATAGTCGAGAGCTCGCGCAGCAACGCGGCCAGCGACGAAGGCCGGTCGAGGTCGCGGCCGTAAGCGGTCAAATCCTGCGCGATCAGGTTGAGCTCGCGCACGCCGCCGGCCGCGAGGTTGCGCGCCTCGGCGACCAGATCGGACAGCGGGCGGCTCTCATGCAGGCCGCGAATCTTCGGAATAATGCAGAAGGCGCACTTGTGATTGCAGCCTTCTGAAATCTTCAAGTAAGACGTGAAGAAATCGCCGGTCTTGACGCGCGGGATGGCCGCGGTCGGCAGCAGATGCGCCGCGCCGGCGTAGGGAATCGGGCGCGACTCCGGCGCTTCGGTACGCCGCAGCAGCTCGGGCAAATCGAGGAAGTTGCCGGTGCCGACGAACACGTCGACCTCGGGCATCGTCGCCGCAAGCTCGGTGGCGTACCGCTGCGACAAGCATCCCGCGACCACCAGCCGCTTGCCGCAGCCGCGTTTCTTGGTCTCCGCCGCATCGAGGATCGCGTCGATCGATTCTTTCTTGGCCGCCTCGATAAACGCGCAGGTGTTCACCAGCAGGATTTGCGCGTCTTCAGGATCGAGCGTGATCTCGAAGCCCGCGGACGTGAGCGCGCCAAGCATCAGCTCGCTGTCGGCGAGATTCTTGGGGCATCCAAGCGTTAAAAGGTGAACTTTTTCCATTCGCAGAACCGGGAAAACTACGGGGCTTCTAAAATTACCCGTCGCATACACGCGAGGCAAATCATCATCGCGGCGATCGTACTTTTATAGTGTATCAGAACGTCACGGCGAAGCAGGTGCCGTCACGACGTCCGCGCCCGCCGGAGTCTTGAAGGCGAAAATCGAATCGGGCAGTTCCACATTATCATGAATGTCGCTGAAATCGATCCTCGTCACGTCGCCGAGCTGGTCGGTAAGCGTAAGCGTCATGAGATTGTAGCTCTTCGGGTCGAGGCCAACTTCAATTTTGTAGCCGCCGGTCTTCGCGTCGAGAATCAAATCGACGAGGCCGGTCGGCGTCGCGGGATGCGCGAATGCGGCCTTGAAGTCGCGGTTGATATTGCCGATTCCGAGCAGGAACGATGTCGCGCTGCTCGATTTCAGCGCCTGCTTCAGCGGCGTCTCGACCACCTGGTTGAGATCCGGATCGTAGCTGTAGAGCGTCTCGCCATCGCTGACGATCGTTTGTTTCTCCGGGTCGTCGAACTCCCAGCGCATGCGTCCTGGCTTGCGAAATGACACCGTGCCCGTGCGATTTTTTTTGGGCGCGCCGACCGCCGCGATCTCTTCGTTGAACTTCGCCGTAAACGAATTGGTGTCGTGGTAATGCCGCTGCAGGCGATCGAGCACCTGCTTCAAGTCCTTGCTGACGGGCGCACCGGAAACCATCGTCTCGGCCCGCACCGATGCGGCCGCGATGAGACAAATCACAATTACCGAAAGAATCGATTTCAACATTGTTTCGAGAAATTCGCGGCGCGTCATCGCGCGCTGTGCAGGCGGACTTCGCGCGGCTTGGCGCCGTCGGCCGGCATCACGATTCCTTCGCGTTCCATCTGCTCGACCATCCGCGCCGCGCGATTGTAGCCGATTCGGAGCCGCCGCTGGATCATCGAGATCGACGCCTGGTTGGTCTCCATCACGATTCGCACGGCCTCATCATACATCTCGTCCTGCACGTCGCCGCCGAGGCCCTCGCCGCCTTCGTCGCCCGGCGCCTTGGTGTCGAGGATTTCCATGCGGTACTCGGGGGCGCCCTGTTCGCGCAGGAAATCGGTGAGCTTGCGAATCTCATGCTCGCCGACGAACGGTCCATGCAGGCGGCGAAGCTTCGCGCTGCCCGGCGGCATGAACAGCATATCGCCGGCGCCGAGCAGCCGCTCCGCGCCGATCGAATCGAGAATCGTGCGCGAATCGACGCGCGACGTCACCTGCAGCGAGATTCGCGCCGGCAGGTTCGCCTTGATAAGCCCGGTGATCACGTCGACCGACGGCCGTTGCGTGGCCAGGATGAGATGAATGCCGGCCGCGCGTGCCTTCTGCGCCAGCCGCGTGATATCGCGCTCGACGGTCTTGCCTTCGCTCAGCAGCAGATCGGCCAGCTCGTCGATGATGATCACGATCTTCGGCAGCTTGCGATGCTCGATCGCGCCGACGGCCGGCTGATTCGGATCGTCCGACGCCGGCACGCTCTGCCCCGCCATCTTGAGCTGCGCGATCGAGGCGCCCGACGCCAGCGCATGGTTGTAGCCGTCGATATTGCGCACGCCCAGCTCGCGCATCTTGAGATACCGGCTCTCCATCTCCTGCGTCGCCCACAGCAAGGCGGACGCGGCCTTCTGCGGATCGACGACGACCGGCACCAGCAGGTGCGGAATATTTTCGTAGACCGACAACTCGAGCATCTTCGGATCGACCAGGATCAGGCGCACGTCGTCGGCAGTCGCGTTGAACAGAATCGACGCGATCATCGTGTGGAGCGAAACCGACTTGCCCGTTCCGGTCGCGCCGGCAATCAGCAGATGAGGCATCTTGGCGAGGTCGGCCGCGACCGGACGCCCCGCGATATCCTTGCCGAGCGCGATAGTGAGCTGGCTTTGCGCCGCCGAGAATTCCTCGGCTTCGAGAATCTCGCGCAGGAAAACGCGCTCGCGCTTGCGATTCGGAACCTCGATTCCGACCACGGCCTCGCCCGGCACCGGCGCCTGGATTCGTACCGCGGCAGCCCGCAGAGCCATCGAGAGGTCGTCGGCGAGATTGACGATCTGGCTTACCTTGATGCCGGAGCCCGGCTCGAATTTGTACATCGTGACGACCGGGCCCGGCTGCACTTCGACCACGCGACCCTCGACGCCGAAGTCCGCGAGCTTCTGCTCGAGCACGCGCGCGCTGCGCTCGAGCTGACTCTCGTCCACCTGCGCGTGCTCGGCGGGCGGCAGATCCAGCAGCGACTGCGGCGGAAGTTTGAAGGCACCCTTCTGACGCGGCTTCGCCGCCGCCACTTTGTCGCGCTTCTCGCGAATTTCGAGCAGCCTGACCTTGAGCGGCGAAGGCTTGCCGTTGACGCCGTCGTCGTTAGTCTCGATTTGATCGTTGTCACTGAGCGAGAACGGGATGCGCGCGCCGTCGGCAAGTTCGAATTCATCGTGCCGCGAACGCGGTCGAATTCTATTGGCGACCCCCGCCATCAACTCAGTCGGCGCACGCTTGAGCATCAGGGCGAGCCCGCAAATCAACCCGAGCACGACCGCAATCAGCCCGCCTGCGACGTTGAGCGAATCGCTCAGCTGCGTGGCGACTTGTGCGCCCAGCGCACCACCCATTTTCAAGTCGTGCAGATTCCACAAAGCACCCGCCGTCGCGAGCGCGAGAATAAGCAATGCGCCGCCGCCGATCTCGCGTGCGATCGTGACGATTCCCGCACCGGTCCACACGCGCTGCGCGAGCCACGCGACCAATATCATCGTGGTGTACGACTCGTATCCGACGAGCCCGCCGAGAGTCGCCGCGATTGCCGCGCCGACGGGGCCGCCGAGGTTGGGGCTGCGCCCGAGGTCGACGCTGACGAGGCTGACGGTGCCGAACGCCGCGAACGCGAGCAGCGCCAGTGAAAAAAGCTCGCGCGCAATTCGGCCGCCCGGCGACGGCGCGGTCGCAACCTCCTCGACCGCCAGCGGAGGAGTCAACTCGATCGGCGCTTTCTCTTTTTCCTTGCGCGCGATGGGGTTCAAACCTCCGTCACGTACGGAATGACCAGCGGCCGCTTGCCGAGCTCGTCGCTGAAGTAGCGCCGAATCGCGCGCACGATTTCTTCCTTGACGCGAGGATCGTTGGCATGCAGCGAGCCGCCCAGCGCGGCCAGCCGTCGCGTCGTTTCCTCCTTCGCGCGGCGCATGTGCGCCGAAGTTCCATCGCCGCTGACGAGGCCTCGCGAAAGAAGATCGGGACCCGCGACGATGCGCCCGGTTTTCGCCGAGAGCACGACCACCGCCGTCACCGTGCCGTCGCGCGCGAGCACTCGGCGCTCGCCGACCACCGCGGGGTCGCCGCTATCGGCGCCTTCGAGCATCACGCGGCCCGCCTCGACCGTCGGTCCGCGACGCGCCTCGCCGCCGCTCAGCACCAGCGAATCGCCGTCCTCCAGCAGGAAGCAGTCGTGCTCGGGAATTCCCGCGGCGATTGCGAGCGCGACGTGACGGCTCAGATGCCGATACTCGCCATGAATCGGAATGAAGTGGCGCGGCCGCGTCAGCGCGATCAGCTCCGCCAGCTCGTCCTGGCTCGCGTGCCCCGACACATGCACGGGAGCGACCGCGTCGTATACGACATCGGCGCCCTGCCGGTACAGGCGATTGACGAGAGTGTTGATGGTGCGCTCGTTGCCCGGAATGAAGCGCGACGAGAGCACGACTACGTCGCCGTGCTCGATCCGCACGCGCGGATGCGCGTCGCCGGCAAGTTTCGCCAACGCGGAGAGCGGCTCGCCCTGGCTGCCGCTGGTCAGGTAGCTCAGCCGATGACCGTCGATAAACTCGGCCTCGCCCGGCTCGACGAACATCGCTTGCGCAAACGGCAGCTGGCCGGTCTCGAGACCGAGCCGCACACTCTCCGCCATCGCGCGTCCGAGCGGAACGACGCGGCGGCCGAACTCGCGCGAGACTTCGACCACCTGTCGAATCCGATGCAGATGCGACGAAAATGCCGACAGGAAAAACCTGCCGCGCGCGCGCGACGTGAGCTCGCGCAGCACAGGCTTGAGCGAACTTTCCGAGCCCGAGCGTCCCGGGCGCTCGACGTTGGTCGAATCCGAGAGCAGCACGGCGACGCCCTCGGCGCCAAGCTCGGCAAAGCGTTCGCGATCGAACAGAGCGCCGTCCACCGGCGCGTCGTCGATTTTGAAATCGCCGCTGTGCACGATGATGCCGGCGGGCGTGCGAATCGCGAGCGCGATCGAGTTGGGCGTCGAATGGGTGACGCGAATCGGCTCGACCGTGAACGGCCCCGCCTCGAACGGATGGCGCGGCTCAATCGTCCGCAGATCAACCCGCGCGTCGAACTCCGCATCAGCCAGGCGCCGGCGCGTGAACGCGAGCGTTATGTCGGTGCCATAGACGGGAACGTTGAAGCGGCGCAGCAGATGCGGCAGCGCGCCGATATGATCTTCGTGCGCATGCGTGAGCACCACCGCCTCGACCGCGACGTGACTGCGCTCGAGCCACGCCATCTCGGGAATATAGGTCCCCAATCCAAGCGCGGGTTCATCGGGGAACATCACGCCGCAATCGATTACGATCGCGCGCCCCGCGCATTCGATCGCCATCAGGTTGAGGCCGATCTCGCCCAGCCCGCCAAGGGCCACGATGCGTACCGGCGCGGTCATGGAAGTGCTTGCCGCCATTGCCCTATCCTGCCTCCCCGCACCGAGGCGAATTATATCGGTCACCGATCGGCTGCGAAAGCCGATATCCACAGGCGGCGGGCGCGGCGCCTTGCCTTGCGAACGGGGCGGGACTACTTTTCGAGCATGAGGTGGAGAAGATGGCGGCGTCGGTAAACAAGGTAATTCTCATCGGCAATCTCGGTCGCGATCCCGAAACTCGCTTCACCAACTCGGGCTCGTCGGTCACCAACTTTTCGATTGCGACCACGGAGCAGTTCGCCGACAAGGCCGGCGCGCGGCAGGAACGCACCGAGTGGCACAACATAATCGTTTGGGGCAAACAGGGCGAGAATTGCGCCCAGTATTTGAAGAAGGGCCGCTCGGTTTATATCGAGGGGCGAATCTCGTACCGCGAATACGAAGCCAAGGACGGCAGCGGCAAGCGCAAGGTCACCGAAATTGTCGCGAACCGGGTGCAGTTCCTCGGCGGGCGCGGCGACGCGCCGATGGGCGATAGCGACTTCGGCGGCGGTGCACGCAACTCGCGCACCGGGGGCAGGCGGCGGAGCGCCGGTCGACGATGTCGCGCCAATGGACGACGAAGACATCCCCTTCTAAGGCAAGTCACATCGCTCGCGCCCATCGCTTCGCCCAGTCGGAGAGCGGTGCAATCGACGCCAGCAGCTTCTTTCCTTCGGCCGTCAATCGGTAACCGCCGCCGGCATGGTCAATGATGCGAGCGGCGCGCAGCTCGCTGATTCGTTGATTCAGCACGCTGGGCGACATCGCGTCGCATCGCCGCTGCAACTCGGCGAACGTAAGCGGCCCTCGGCGCAACTCCCACAGCACCCTCAGCGTCCAGCGACGCCCCAACAGGTCCAGCAGCGCCATCAACGGGCGTCCGGTCCGTGATCCGCGAACCGGTTTTCCAGGGGTCGGAATCATGTTTCGAATACTTGTACTACGGATTTCGAAGTGATAGCAATGTACTACGAAAACCGTAGTACGAGGTTAAGGTCCATGGAAAAGCGAAATTCTCTTCAACCACGAATCGTTCCCTTCGAGCCGCCATTTGCGCCCGAAGTTGCCGATGAACTTTCGCGATGGCAGCCCGGGGATAAGCCGCCACTCGCCCTCTTCCGCACGCTCGTGCATCATTTGCCGCTGGCGCATGCGATGTATCCGCTCGGTCACTATTTCCTGAGTCGCAGCTCGTCGCTTGAACTCCACGATCGCGAAATCGTGATCGACCGCGTGTGCGCGCGATGCGGTTGCGAGTACGAATGGGGCGTCCACGCCCGCATATTTGCCGATTCGGCCGGTCTCGACGGCGCTCAGCTGACGGCTTCGGTCGCCGAAGGATCCGGCGCATCATGCTGGACGGACTCCGATCGCCTGTTGATCCGCATGGTGGACGAGCTCCACGATTCGGCGCAGTTGAGTGACGACCTATGGGCGGCGATGGCTGCGCGATGGTCGTCTGAACAGTTGCTGGAGCTGCTCGTCCTGGCGGGTTGGTATCACGCGATAAGTTTCGTCGCCAATGGGATTCAGGTACCGCTGGAGGATTGGGGGCTGCGCTTCCCCGCCCCCAGATGAAGCCGAGCAAGCGACCCGCAATTTGCAGTGCTGCATCCGACGGCAGCATTTGATACACGATTGTACGCGTCCTTCATCGAAGCGCTGAAAATGCCGCGCCGATTAAGGTACACCGCTTGCATCTTGGTGGCGCGACTTGAGCCGGTATGTCACCCGGCCGCCTGTGAGCCGGGGGCTCTGCGAATTGATCCAGCCTGCGAAGACGTACCGCAACTGCCGTCGAATATCTGCACTTCTCGCGTTGATTGCGATCGCGTTGAGTGCGAACGGCGCATTCGCGACGACGCTGCTGTCGCCTGACTCGGCGACCACGCGATGGTCGGTCGCAAGCGATCGCAAAACCATCCTGCTGTCGGTGAACGGCAGCGCGGCGACGCCGTTCGTCATCAAAGGTGTCGATTACTCGCCCCGCCCGATCAATGACGCGGCTGCGACCGTCCCCGGCTCGGATTACTTCTGGGGCGATCCCGCTCATCTCACCTACGCACCAATCTGGATGCGCGACGTGTGGGGCACGACCTACAACAGCGGCCAAGCGCGCATCGACCTTCCCGACGGACTCGTGCGTCAACTCGGCGCCAACAGCATCCGCACTTACGCATGGTGGAAATGGGTGCCGATGGTGCCGGCTGACTATTCGAAATGGAAGACGCTCGATTGGAGCGTCTCGCCCCGGGTACGCTTCGGCGCAACCAACGCTCCCGCCGGCTTCGCGCAATGGCCGGCGCACGACGGCGGCGACCAGTTCCTCGACCTATGCTGGAATCATGGAGTCAACCCGATTTATGTCGTCATCGGCATCTCCGTCGATCCATGGTTTGCGTTTCAAAGCACCAATCCCGACTCCGCCCAGGCGCATGACGAACGGATGTATATCGAGCGCACTACTGAGTGGCTGGCGCAGCGCTATGGGTACCATCCCGCCGTGCTTGGATTTGCGATCGGCAACGAAACCAACTTGCCATTTGCGCTCGGCACCGACCGGTACATCGACTATTGGCAGTACCTGAATCATCTGGGCGCCGTCGCCAAACATTACGCTCCCGACAAGCTGACCATGACGGCGTTCGCCGACTATCCACCGCCCGAGACGCCGATGCTGCTCAAGCCGCTGGTCGCTTTCAAAAGCACGGCGGACGCTCATCCTGGTGGGCGAACGGTTCCGGTCTGCGTCGATCTCGACGGCGCCAATCCCGGACCTGACTGCAAGTCGGCGCGTCGGCGGCCGGCCTATCCCGCCGATGTCTACGCGCTCGACGTCTGGGGATTCAACGCCTATCGCAGACCTGAAACTGAAGACGTCGCAAACTTCAAGCGCTGGATAATTGACGGTCACTACACCAATGGCACTGAGCGCGGAACCGAGCTGCCCAATCCCATTCCCAAACCGATCGTGCTGACGGAATGGGGCGCGCCCGCTTCGATTCGGACTCGTGACGGACAGCCGCCGCCGCCGCCGAATCCGCAATGGGTGAGCGCAAGTCCTTCTGCGGCAGACGAATTTCACGGCGCGCCCGGATACCGGGCGGCCAGGCTCATTCAACAGATCGCATCGGACATCTACGGTCCACAATCGACGCTGTCGACGATTGGTGGCGGCATCTTGTCGGGCGGATACGTCTTCGAGTTCCAGGATGAATGGTGGAAGGAAGCGCAGAACCGCCGCGACACGTGGTCGTCGCACGACACGACGATTGAAAAAAGCGAGTTTCCGTTCGGCGAGCCTGGCGCCGGCTTCGCGTCCTACTGGGACGAAGAATGGTTCGGGCTGATGTCGGTCGCGCCAAACCGCGGCCGCCGTCCCAATGATCCTGTCCTCAAAGTGGCCGACGGCGTGCGAACGTTGAACGGCGGCGCCGACGTGCTGACGCCGCGCGCCGGATTCTATGCGCTGCAAACAGTCTTCAAGGGCGCGCGATCGTCGTCAGCACCAATAGTCAATCGCCCGAAGCTCACTCCGATATCATTTCCGCCGCGCGCGACTGCTCACTGACTTCGCGTCAGCCGAGCCACTTCAGATTCCTCGACGTTCCGTCGAACGTGTCGCGCGTCTTGTAGTATTCGAACTGACCGCCCTTCGCGGCCTCCACCGTCTTCGCGAGGATCGCGGCGACCTGCGTCTCGGTCATCGGCCGATAGGTCCGCACCGCCTCCAGCGCCTGCCGCACGTAGCCTATCCATTCGCATCCCACGACCAGCGTGCTGATCGGCAGGTTCATCGTGTAATGGAGCGCTTCGAACGGCGTGACGGTTTTACTCTGCATGATGAAATTGTCACCGAAGCATTTCATCGCAATCACGCCCATATTTTTCTCGAGCGCGACCGGCAGCACGTTCTGCTGGAAGCTGTCGTAGTGCGCGTCCATCACGTTGAGCGGCATCTGCACCGTGTCGAAGGTGACGCCGTATTGATCGGCGAGCCGGATCATCTTCAGCAACATCGCGGGAGTCTTGTGCCCCGAGAATCCGAAGAAGCGAATCTTGCCGGCTTTCTTCGCCGCGATCAGCGCCTCGATCGCGCCGTCTTTGCCGAAGACGCGGTCGGGATCGTTGTCGCGGATCACTTCATGAATCTGCAGCAGATCGACGTGATCGGTTTGCAGGCGCTTCAACGACTCATCGAGCTGCCAATCTACCGTCCAGCGCGTGCGGCCGTCGACCTTGGTCATCAGGAAGACCTTCTGCCGGTAGCCGTCCCGCAACGCAATCCCCATCCTCAGCTCGCTCTCGCCAAGATGGTAATCCCACGAGTTGTCCATGAAGGTCACGCCGTTGTCGATCGCGTAGCGGATAATCTCGATTCCGTCGCGCGGGTCCTTCGGCTGCCCGATGTGGTAGCCGCCTATACCGATAAGCGAGACCTTCGCCCCGGTGCGGCCCAGCGTGCGATACTGCATTCCACCGGAGCGCGATATCGACGCGAGCGCCTTGCCGCGGTCATCGACACGGCTGCACCCAACTGAGCTGCCATCGCAAGGAATCGCCGTCTAGTCACAAGCTTCACTCACTTCGCTCAGCGGCTAGCGCATCACGGTGTCCATTTCGATCGCGCGTTTCTCTCGTGCGCTGCGCTCGGCGGCGATACCCATCGCAACCGCGCGCAAGCCGTCGTCCGCGGTGATTTCCGTGACGCCTTGGCCGCGGAGCGCGGCGAGGAATGCTCCATGCTGGAAGTAGGTCGCGCCGTGGTGATGGCCGGCGCTGAGTACGTGCTCGTCTACTTCGACATGAGTGCGTTCAACTTTCTTGGCCGCAAATCCGATTCGTGGACTGAACACGATATCGCCGTCGGGGATCAGAACCTCGAGCTTGGCGCGATCGCCGACCGCGGCAACCTCCTCCTGATTCTGTGAGCCCTCCGCGAACATGCAAAGGTCAAGCATCGAGCGCGCGCCATTTGCAAAATCGACTATCGTGTAACTGTTGTCGATGATGTCGGGCCGCTCGCCGTCGTAGCGTTCTTCCCGATGATTCACGTCCATCGCACCCGAGCAGAAGACGCGCACCGGCTCCGCACCGACGATCAGGCGCATGAGATCGAAAAAGTGGCAGCACTTCTCGACCATCGTTCCGCCGGTGTTGCGACTGAAGCGATTCCAATCGCCGACTTTCCGCAGAAACGGAAACCGATGCTCCCGAATCGCGAGCATCTGCAATTTTCCGACGGCGCCGCCTTTCACGCGCGCGATGAACTCCGCGACCGGCGGCATGTAGCGATACTCCATCCCGACCCAGAACACGCCGCCCGTCCGCTCTGTGTGCGCACGAGCGGCGTCTGCAGTTCGGCGCGCATCGTCGAGCGTAGTGCACAGCGGCTTCTCGCACAGGATGTGCAAGCCGGTTCCGAACAGCGGCGCGAGCACCTCATGATGGGTATGGTTGGGCGAGGCAACGATGATCGCATCGAGCGCGAAGCCGGAATTTCTCGCCGAGACCAGCGCGGCGCAATCGGAAAACGACTCGACGCTGTTCGCATCGTCACCGAGCGCGGCCTTGGCCCGGTCGAGCGACTTTGCAACCGGATCGCAAAGCGCGACGATTTGCACATCTGGACGCAGCCTCAGATTCCTGATGTGCTCGATTCCCATCAGGCCCGTGCCGACGATCGCAAAACGCACCTTCCCGTCATTTCTTGCAGCCATGTGTTCTCACTTACCCGTCAAGCCGAAAATTCTACTATGCCGCGGGGCAGTGATGTGAGCGCGCAAATTCCATCCGTGGAAGTAAGCTGGTTTTCGGCGCTGTGCGACGACGACTACGAATTCCTCGGCGTGCCCGACGACCGCCTGCGCTCGAGCTACGAGCATTGCCGCGACATCGTCATCGCGGCAGAACGCGGCGGCTTCGACAACATCCTTTTGCCGTCGGGCTATCAACTGGGAATCGATTCGATCGCGTTCGCCGGCGGCATCGCGCCGTTCACGAACCGAATCCGCCTGCTCGTCGCCGTCCGCTGCGGCGAGATGTGGCCGCCGCAACTTGCGCGGCAACTGGCGACGCTCGATCGGATGCTTGGCGGACGTCTCACCATCAACATCATCTCCAGCGAGCTGCCCGGACAAGCGATGGAATCCGCGCCGCGCTACCGGCGATGCGTCGAAGTTATGCACATCCTGCGGACGCTGCTCGACGGCAAATCGCTCTCGCTCGACGGCGAGTTCTACAAAATCGATCTCGCTCCGCCAAGTGTCGCGACGGTTTCGCGGCGATGCCCGCCGATGTACTTCGGTGGCCTGTCCGACGAAGCCCGCGAGGCCGCGGCCCAGGGATGCGACGTGTACCTGATGTGGCCCGACACGATGGAGAACGTCAAGACGATCATCGACGACCTCACCGCTCGCGCGGCGCGGCGCGGACGCAAGCTCCGATTTGGCTATCGCGTGCACGTGGTCGTACGCGAGACCGAAGCGGCGGCGCGCGCTGCGGCCGATCGTCTGTTGTCGCGTCTGGACGCCGACACCGGCGAGCAAATCCGGCAAAGATCGCTTGACCATCAATCGACCGGCGTGCGCCGGCAGGCGGAGCTGCGCGAGAATTCGAGCGGTGATGGATACATCGAAGACAACCTGTGGACCGGTATCGGGCGCGCGCGTTCCGGATGCGGCGCCGCAATCGTCGGCGACCCCGACCAGGTCCTGCGCAAGCTGAACGCCTATCGCGCGCTGGGCATCGAAGCCTTCATCCTGTCCGGCTACCCCCACGCCACCGAATGCGACCTCTTCGCTCGCTACGTGCTCCCGCATCTGGATCACGGCCCTTTGAAGCTTTGACGCTGCACATCGAGGGAATGGTCGAGGATTATGCCTTTGCGATTCGTCGCAGTCGCGGCGGCGCTGGGAGCGGGAGACCTTTGCTGCCTGTCGCGATTTCGATGAATTTGCTCAGCTCGAGGCGCAGGTCGGCGATTGCCAGACCCATGTGCTCGGGCGGGATCGGATCGAGCTTGGCCGAGGCTTTCTCGTAGAGCGAGCGCGCACCTTCGAGATTTCCGCGCTGCGCGTGCAGAATCGCGACCGCGGCCTGAATCAGTCCCTGGTAAAAGAGTTTCACGTCGCCATCGGAGCGCTTCCAGATTTCCTCCCACGCTTCATGGCATTCGAAGAACTGCCCCTCGTTGAAGAGGTCGATCCCGCGTTCAAAAAATTCGAGATCTGAGTGTCTCTTCACACGATTCGATGTTCGGTAGCGAAGATGACCGGGAACGGCACGGTCAGGAAATTGGATTCGTCGGCGCGGACCTGCTGATAGATCTCCGAAGTGCCGGAAGCACGGACCGCTTCGAAACCGTCGAACCATACTTCTGCGACGCCGTCGTAGCGCGGCGTGCGGCCGTCGGCGTAACCGGATGCCAGCACGTGACATTGCACGTAGCGGAGTGCACCCGGAAGTTTCGCCGCGAGCGGACCGTGATGGGCGCGCCAGTAGGATTGGAACGCGGCCACGTCCATACCAGTCTTGCGCGTGAGCAGCGACAAGGCTTTGACTGCGTTCTTCGGCGGCGTGCCGTCTTTCTGAACGACCTCGTGCGTGATGATCGATCCCGCCTTTGACGTATCGACAAACACCGCGTCGTCAGTGATCGCCGCGCGCAGTTTCGCCGAGCCGGCGATTCTTACGATCGTCTCTTCGTCGTCGAACCACGCTTCGGAAATTCCGTCGTACAGCGGTTCGTGATTCTTGCGATATGACGAGGACAGCGCGATCGACGCGACGTACTTGCGCACCTCCGGTATCGCGCGGATAACCGCAGCATGCTGGTTCAGCCAGTACTCGCCGAACCGTTCGACACTCAGCTCCGGCCTGCGCTTGAAGAAGTTAAACGTCTTGACCATCGGCGGATGCCTTCGACCTCAGCAGTCTTTGCCGTGGCGCAGCAGTCGTCCCGCCGACGCGCCGGTCTGCTGGTCGTCGCGCATCGTGATCTCGCCGTTGACCATGATGTACCGATAACCGTCTGCCTTGCGCACTCGGCGCCACTCACCGCCGGGCAAGTCGTGCGCGATTTCCATCGGGCGCACGGCGAGCTTCTCGTAGTCGTAGATGACAACGTCGGCGGGAGAACCCTCGCGCAGCACTCCGCGACCGCTGAAGCCTGCGCACATCGCGGGCAGCGCGCTCAGTCGCCAGTGCGCCTCTTCGAGACTCAGCATCTTGCGGTCGCGCACGAGCCCGGCGAGAAACTCGGTCGGGTACTGTCCGCCGGTGAAAAACTTGGTATGCGCGCCACCGTCGGAAACGCCGGGAATCAGGTATGGATAGTCAATCATCTCCTTCATGTAATCCATGTTCTGGTTGGGTCCCGGCGCATAGAACTCGGTACGGAGATCGTCCGCGACCGCGAGATCGAGCATCGCATCCACCGGATGCTTGCCAGTGCGCTCGCCGAACTCGCGCAGCGTCATCCCCTCGTATTCTTTCATGTCGTCGCGCGCGACCTGGGTGACGAAGATCTGATCGAACTCATCGGTGATGACGCGCGGCACGCGGCTACGAAGCGACTCGCGCCTTGCGGGATCGCCAAGCTTGGCTTTACGCTCCGCGGTGCTGCCGGTGGTTGCGTCGCACCACGCCTGGCATTCATCGAACAGGTTCCAGTCGACGAAGGTGAACGCCATCCCGGTGTCGCTGGTGACGGCCTGCCCATAGACCGGCAGCCCGCGCTGGCGGCAACTCTCGAGCCACTGGATTTGCCCGCGATGCACGTACGGATGCGAATCGCGCGGCTGCACGACGTTGTAAAGCACTGGCCGCCCACTCTGCTCGGCAAGCTGCTCGAAGTGATTGAGATCGTGCATCGGATCGGCGCTCACGAGCGTCATCTGGATGAAGCCCTCGTTGCGACGGCCGAGCACGCGCGCCAGCGCCAGACACGTTTCATCGGCCATCAGATCCGACACCATCGGGGTGCCGTCAAAATCGCGCTGCACGCATGCGGGACCGTTGGGATCGAGGCGCTGCGCGGACCATCCGCACGCGCCGGCGTCCATCGCCTCGTCGAGCAGGCGGCAAATCTCGCGCGTCTCTTCCTCCGTCGGCGGCCGCGTCTTGGCGGCTTCCAGACCCATCACCCACGTGAGCAGCGGCGAGACCGGAACGTACGGCAGGATGTTCACCGCCTTGGGACGGCGCGCGATACTGTCGAGAAATTCGGGAAACGTGGTCCAATCCCACGGCATCCCGGCCTTCATCGAGGCGTACGGAATCGCTTCGACGCGCGTCATCGTGAGCATCGCGCGCTCGCGGCTCTCGGGACGCACCGGGGCGAAGCCGAAGCCGCAGTTGCCGATAACAACCGACGTGACGCCGTGCCAGCTCGAGATGGAGCAGTACGGATCCCAGAAAAGTTGTGCGTCGTAGTGCGTGTGCAGATCGACGAAGCCGGGCGCGACGATTAATCCCGACGCATCGATCGTCTCTGCGGCGTCGGTGGAGCGCAGATGGCCGATTTTCGCGATGCGGCCGTCCTTGATGCCGACGTCGCCACGAAATCGCGGCATCCGCGTTCCGTCCACCACCATTCCATCGCGAATGACAAGGTCGAACTCAGCCATGGCTCAACCTCCTGAGGGTCTTCAGAAGCAATCGCACCGAACCGGGAGCGGTGTCAATGCAGCTGCGTCGGGCTACACGCGACCGATCCACTTTTCGAGTTTTGGCGCCGCGTACGATTCGAAGCGGTCAAGCAGAGCGTTCGCGCTGGTCTCCACGATCAACATTGCGCGATGCTCGGGGCGGAGAAACCGCTCTTCGACGGCGTGGTCGAGGAACGCGATCAGATTCGAGTAGAAGCCGTCGACGTCGAGCAGTCCCGACGGTTTGTCATGCTCGCCGAGTTGCGACCAGGTCAGCATCTCGGTCATTTCGTCGAGCGTGCCGGTCCCGCCCGGAAGCGAAATGAATCCGTCGGACAGCTCGGCCATCAACGTTTTTCTTTCAGCCATCGAACGCACGACGCGTAAGTCCGGCAATCCTCGATGCGCAACTTCGTAGCGGATGAGGGTATCGGGAATCACGCCGATGACCTCGCCGCCCGCTTGCAGCACCGTGTCCGCGAGTTTGCCCATCAAGCCGACGCTCGCGCCGCCGTACACGAGTCCGAGGCCTCGCGCGACGAGGGTCTGGCCGAGTTCGACCGCGGCCTGAGCGTAAGCGGGCGAGCGGCCCGGACTCGAGCCGCAAAAAACACAAATCCGCCGCATGCGATTAATTCTTGACGGTGCCCGGTTCCAGCTCGACGCCCACCGGGACCAGCACGCGCACGACCATGTTGTAGAAAGCGACGTTCTGCACCAGTTCCATCAGGCGGCGCGTGTCGAGGAACGCTTTCAGCGCGTTCCAGGTCGCATCGGTCACGCGGATGTTATTGGTCGCCTCGACCGCGTAGCGAATCACGGCGCGCTCGTGGTCGCTGAAAGTTGGCGATTTCTCCCAATCGGCGAGCGCTTCGAGCTGCTCGCGCGAGACGCCGACGCGCCGCGCGATATTCCAATGGTGCACGAACTCGTATTGCGCATCGGTCAGACGGCCGACTGTGCAGATGGCGAGCTCGCGCAATTTGGGATCGAGCGCAGTCTTGTTGCGAAGCTCGCTGCCTATCTGGCAGAAGCGGCGCAGCAGGTTTGGCGTATGCGCGAGCGCCTTGAAGATATTGCCGACGGTGCCGCCGCGCTCGGCGGCGAGGTTGTCGAAGATCACGCGGTCGTCTTCGGGCAGGTCCTCGCGATTCAAATACGGTACGCGCGCCGCCATGAGTGCACCTCCAGCCGGTTCTGCTAGGCGAACAGCATCTCGGACATCGCGCCGCCCGGCGGAATCATCGGCATGACCGCTTCTTCCTTGGGAATCACGACGTCGATCAGCACGGGGCCGGGCGTGGCGAACGCTTCCTTCATCGTCGCGACCAGGTCTTTCGCCTTTTCAATGCGGAAGCCGTGCGCGCCGTACGCGTCGGCGAGCTTCACGAAGTTCGGCACCGACATCGCCGAGTAGGAATACCGCTCGGCGTAGAACTTCTCCTGCCACTGCCGAACCATCCCGAGGAAGTAGTTATTCAGAATGATTACTTTAATATCTACGTTGTATTGAACCGCCGTACCCAGTTCCTGGATGTTCATCTGGATCGAGCCGTCGCCGCTGATCACCACTACCTTCTTGTCGGGCGCGGCAAATGTAGCGCCGATTCCGGCGGGCAATCCGTAGCCCATCGTGCCCAGACCACCCGAGGTCAGCCACGAGCGCGGATGCTCGAACGGAAACATCTGCGCCATCCACATCTGATGCTGGCCGACGTCAGTGGCGACTATGCAGTCGCCCTTCGTGATGTTGTGCAGCTCGGAGATCACGTCAAGCGGCGAGACGCTCTCGCCACGATGGTTGTTCTCGTAGAGCGGCTTGTCCTTCTTCCACTGAAGGATCTGCTGATGCCATTTGGTCCAATCGGCGCGACGCTTGGCGATACTCTCGCGGCCTTTGATCTGAGTCAGCATGTCGGTGAGGACCGACTTGATATCGCCGACGATCGGAATGTCGACCTTGACGTTTTTCGAAATCGACGACGGGTCAATGTCGATGTGGATAATCGTTTCGGCCTTGGGTGCGAACTCGGAGATCTTGCCGGTGACGCGATCGTCGAAGCGCGCGCCGACTGCGATCAGGCAGTCGGTGTTACAGACCGCCGTGTTGGTGCCGTACGAACCATGCATCCCGAGCATCCCGAGCCGCAGCGAGTCGGAGGCGGGAAACGATCCGAGTCCCATCAGCGTCTCGGTAACCGGAATACCTAGTCCCTTAACCAGTTCGCGCAATTCTGCCGCCGCGCCGGACCATTGCACGCCACCGCCGACATAGAACAGCGGCGTCGAACTTTTTTCGATCGCTTCGATCGCGCGCTCGATCTGCCGTGGATTGCCGCGAATCGTCGGCTTGTAGCCGCGCAGCTCGATTTTCTCGGACAGGTGAAAAGCGTGCTCTGCCTGCTGCACGTCTTTGGGCAAATCGACCACGACCGGACCGGGACGTCCGCTGCCGGCGATGTAGAACGCTTCCTTGATGATGCGCGAAATGTCTTTGACGTTCTTGACCAGGAAATTGTGCTTGGTGCATGGACGCGTGATGCCGACGAAATCCGCTTCCTGAAAAGCGTCGTTGCCGATCATCGTGGTCGGCACCTGGCCCGAAAGCACCACCATCGGGGTGGAATCCATGTAAGCGTCGACGATTCCAGTGACGGTGTTGGTCGCGCCGGGGCCCGAGGTGACGAGTACGACGCCCGGGCGTCCGCTGACGCGCGCATAGCCTTCCGCCATGTGGGTCGCGCCCTGCTCGTGGCGGACGAGAACGTGCTTGATTTTCGAGTCGAGCAGCGCGTCGTAGGTGGGCAGGATAGCGCCGCCGGGATAGCCGAAGATTACATCGACGCCTTCGGCGATCAGGCTCTCGATAACGATTTGTGCTCCCGTAAGTTTTTTCATTTACCGATATTTTAGCCGATTTTTCCTTTGATTTGAGCCTACAAAGGTACACTACGCGCCGATAGCGGCACAACTTGTGCGCGGGACCGAAGCTTCAGCGGCGCGAATTGAATAGGCTCTAGCGTATGAAAGTCCGCGTGCTTGAGCGTACCCAGATTGTTCCGAGGCCAATCGAAGAGGCGTTCAAATTTTTCTCCGATCCGCGCAATCTCAAACGGCTCACGCCGGCGTTTCTTCAATTTAAATTTCTCTCGACGCCGCCCGAGACGGTTCATCCGGGCAGCTGAGATCGACTACCAGATTCGGCTGTATGGCGTGCCGGTGCATTGGCGGACGCGGATCGAAGTGGTCGAAGCGCCGCACAAGTTCGTCGACGTGCAGGAGAAAGGGCCCTACGCGCTGTGGCGCCATAGCCATTACTTCAAAGATATCGGCGGCGGAGCGACCGAGATGAAGGATCGCGTCGAGTATGCGATGCCGCTCGGGCCGCTCGGCGAGATCGCATATCACTTATTCGTGGCGCGGAGCCTCGCGCAGATCTTTGAATTCCGGGAGCGCGAGCTCGCGGCGATTATGAGCAGCTAGCTGTGCCGCTCTAGTAGTGCTGAGCCGGGGCGAAGCGGCCCCCGCCCGGTTCTGTGCCCATCACCTCGTAGGTCTGATTGTTGCCGGAGAACATGCCGCGCACCGTCAGCGTCTGTCCTGGCTGCATTTTGGCGAAGGTATCTTCGTCGATGCCGGTGACGTTGAAGTTGGGCCGGTACTGGCGGACCAACTCCCAAACGTCGGGCCAATGGATTCTCTGCGAGGGATCGTCGACGTAGGCGTCGTTGAGCACGAATTTATAAATTTTCCCGTTCACGCCCATCGTGACCACCGGCTTGTCGCCGAAAATTTCTCCGGGCGCGGGCTTGGTGATGACCATCGTGGTGGTCACTGGAATCATCATCGGGTGCATCTGCGCGCCTGCCCGCGAGCCAATAAATACGACCGCCGAAAGCGCGATCGCGAACAGAGTCAGCCGGAAAACAGTTTGTTTCATGGAAGTGACCTCGAACTTCTCTCATCGATCATAAGGAGCGCGTCCCTGAACGATCAAGAAGGACATTTCGATGCGAACCTGAGTGCTGTAAGATGCCGCCAACGCGCCGAATCGGCGCCTCACGCTGCGGGAGGGCTCATGCGACGGTCATCGCTTCGAATTGTTGGTGGAACTTTATTGGCGACGATGCTGTGTGCGTTGTCGCCCGCGCGAGCCGCAGTCAAACCCGGCGACGTGATCACGACGGACAACGCATACAAAGTGGCCGAGCTACTGAGCCCCGGCAACTACCAGCTCGTGCGCGGGGGCATGCAGTTGCGGATCATCCCGACCGACCGCCTCGAATGGCCGCCGCCGTTCAAAAGCGCGACAGAGAAGTACTCGTCACAAGTCCAGCTCACGCCCGACGGCGCGCTCATGGGTTACGTCGCCGGACAGCCGTTTCCGCTGCTCGATCCGAACGATCCGCAAATGGCGACCAAGGTGATGTGGAACTACAGCTTCCGGCCGCTCTACAGCGACGATATCGACATGCGCTATCCGGAGGTGGCCACCTTCGCCCGCAACTCGACCGGCTGGCCGCTGAGCTACTACACGGTCGCGCACTTCGCGTTCTACAACAATATCGGCCGCATCGAGGTGCCGCCGATACCGACCGATCCGGATGCCGTGAGCAGCGGCCTTCGTTACCGCTTCGGCTTCTTTCCGTTCCTCGAACCGACGTCGATGCGCGGCTACGGGATGGTGCGCGAGCGCTACATCGATCCCAAACGCGAGGACAATGTCTGGGTCTACAGTCCCGGAACGCGCAAGCTGCGCCGTGAATCTGCCGGCCTGATGGCGGACAGCACTGGCGCGCTGCCGGGATTTGGCGGTGGCGGCGGCAGTGGCTTCGGTAGCGGCATCGGCGGGGGCAGCGGCGCGGCCGCTTACGCCAATACGCTCGATCCGGATTCGTACTTCGGGTTCTCGGCGAAGATCGAAGATTTCAACTACCGATTCCTCGGTGAGCGGCAGATGCTGGCGTCGGTGCACGCTGAACATTCGCCCGCGCCGCAATGCCCGTTCGATGGCGGCAGGACGATCTGCCCGGAAAACTGGGAGATGCGCAATCTGTATGTGATCGAAGCGACCGTGAAGTCGGGCCTCGGCTCGACGATTCCCAAGCGAATTCTTTATATCGACTCAGAAGGATGGTTCGTAACGGCGTCGGATCAGTACGATCGCGAGGGCAAGCTCTGGAAGACCATCGCGACCTTCAACACTTATCGCGATCGGCCGGTGCCCGACGCGCAGAATCGCCATCTATCCATACAAGCGGATGTTCCAGGTGGGGCTGGTCGATGAGGATCTCGTCAGCGGATACAGCTCGGTCGTTTATATGCCCGGCAAGACGGCGCCCGACCGCGAGTGCTGGTATATCGACATGGGAACCGTGACCAACGCGATGCTGGCGCCCCAAGTTCTGCCGCACGAAGGGCACTGATCGGGAAATCCGGCGTTACAGCTGTAGCACGAAGCGGATATCGCCGAGGCGCAAATGGGTGCCGGAGCTCAGAAACGCCGAGCCGTGGATCTGGCGATCGTCGACGTAGCTGCCGTTGGTCGAATTCAGGTCCATCAGCTCGAAGCCGCCGTCACGGCGCATCAGGCGCGCGTGCTGTCGCGAGACGCTCGCGTGCGGGATGACGACGTCGTTGTCCTCGCCGCGGCCGATCGATATCTCGTCCTTCATCAGCGAGTACTCGGCCGCAACCGGGTCGATGCGATCGACGGCCACCAGTCGCGCACCCTGCGTAATCCCCGCACCGCGCGGCGCAGTGACCGGCGATTGCGGCGGCCGCACGGGCGCGCGTGTCACCGGGCGCGGCGCCGGTGAAGGTGCCGACGGCATCCGGATTGACGGTGCGCCCTGGGCCGCGACTATCGCCTTCAGCTCGTCAGCCGAGACGCCGAATCTCATTCGAGACAGCCCGAACAGGCCGAGGATCGCGATCAATGGCACCGCGCCGTTCCACCAGCTGAACGAGAATTGCTTGAGGCCCGTGCCGGTCGTGTTGCCCTCGGCCGGGCCGCCCGAATCGTCAGGCACGTTGATCGCGGCGCCGCCGATGCCGCGCACCTGGTAGGCGGTTTCGGCGTCGCCGGCACGTACCGTTGTAGTCGATCTTCAGTTGAACACTGCGATTGGTGCCGTCTTCAATCGGCCGCGGCGTTCGATAGGTAAGCGAATACTCGGTCGCGATCGAATGACCGATCTCGCGCACCAGCGACGGGAAGCGCCCTTCCTCGGTGATGATGTTGTACGAGCGGCCGTGCGTCGCATCGACGATTTCCTGATACTCGGGCGCGATGAACGGCGGTGGCACCACGCCGTAGAGCGTGAGCCCGTTCTTCTTGAGCTGCTCGGCGACCTTGGTGCCGGTCAAATCCGTAACCTGAACGCCGCGCGTATGATGGTCCCAGAAGGCCTGGTCGTGGGAGGTGTCGGCCGAGCCGTCGCCGTCGTGATGGGGAGGAGCGTCGGTGACGATAATGATGATGCCTTCAGCCTCGGGGCGAAACGGAAACTTCGCCGCATAGGATAGTGCGTCGAGCTGATCTTCGGGGATGTCGCCGCCGCCGCCGGCGTGCAGCGTGCCGACCCAGTCGCTGAATTGCTTGACGTCCGAAGTGAACGATTGCCGGTACGCGCAGTTGCAGTCGGGATACGCCGAGACGACGTAGTCCTCGAACGTTACCAGGCCGAGCCGGTAGTCGCGGCTGTTCGATTGCAGGTCCTGCGCAAACGCGATCACGTTTTGCTTGACGGCGTCGATATACGGCTGCATCGATTCGGTGACGTCGAGCACGAACACGATGTCGACGGGACGGCCCTGGCCGACGCCGCGGAAATCGATGATCTTGGCTTCCTTGCCGTCCTCGAAGACTTTGACGTTGTCGGGACGAAGATTGCCGACCGGATTGCCGTTTTCATCGGTCAGACCGAAGTCGAGCTGGACGCCGCCGTCGGTGTCGAAGTGCTCGAGGCCGGGATTTCCGGTCGTGATCTTCAGGCTCGCATTCGCCGCGGTGACCCGAACAGCGAAAGCGAAACCTATCAGAATGAAAAACGTAAACACGTGGCGGCGGAGGCGGAGGTTTCGATACGAGGAGTTCATCGCTGGCAACAATTCTCCGGATCGAGATGGCAATCAGTCAAGCTCCCTGTTCAATTGGACGCTCATTCGAGCGATTGTATTCTTGCCTTCGCACACTGGTTAGGTTATCCCAATCGCTGGCTCAATTCTTCATTGATGGATTCCGAGTGAAATATTTTTTTGTGCACCGGACTGCTCGCGGTCTGATAATTCCTTTAGCCATCGTCTTTTGCGCGTTGCTGGCAAATGCCGGCGCCGCATGGGCCGGTAAAAATTCGTCCCTTGAAATAGGATTCGTGGGCGTCCCGCCCCCGGGTTTTCAGAATGTTCTGCTCAATGTCATCTCAGTTCGCGTCAATTCCAAAGCGACTGCCGGCCCCGGCAACGGCGGCTGGCAAACCATTCCGGCGCCGCCGGGCGTTGGAGGCTCCAATTCGAGCGCCGAACTGCAGATCGATCTGAACAATCTGCAGGACACTCCGCAGCTGTTTAACACCTCCGGCGTGAAAGCCGGTACTTACCACGTCGCCGAGATCCGGATTGATCCGAACATTTCCGGCTATTTGGTCCCCACCTGTCCGACCGCACCACCCACTTTCGGTAACGCCGACGGATGCATCACCTATCCGCTCCAGTTGACCAACACCAACACTATTACGGTGGTCGATCCCAACGGGATAGTCTCCGCGAAGAAGGGCAAGCTGTCGCAGTTGATCCTTAAAGTGACGCTGCAGAGCCTCGTGGCGCCCCCGAATTCCGGCGGTGCGTACACTGGAACGGTCGTAATATCCGCTCCGACGACTCCAATCCTCGGCACCATCACGGGAACCGTCAACGTTTCGGGCACGCCGGCGACGCCGTCGAGTGGCACTAATAATAAGAACCGCAAGCTGTCGGTCACGGCCGAGGCCATCGGAACCAATACTCCCATTGCGACCGCCCAGGTTAAAAGCGGGAGCTATACGCTATTCCTTCCTGCGGCGAACAATTTCGGTACGCTCTATGATCTGGCTGTGACAGGTGGCGGCACTAACCTCGCCGCACAGCGGTTAGCGCCACTGTTTCCATTAACGAACCAGCCGCTCGCGGCCGACTTCAATATCGGCGTGCCTTCGTCGCTGGGCAATTTATCCGGCCAGATCACCGACGGCTGCAAGGCAAAGTCACCCATCGTCGGTGCGACGCTCGCGATATTGCTTCCGCCCGATGTGAATAGCACGGCCGACTGTACGATTAATCCCGAAGAATGCGTGGCCGTGCTGACCGCGAATACCGACAACTCCGGCGACTTCCCGCTGCCAGGATCAATCTCGACTCCACCCATGTTCGACAACATTCCGGCGCTTCCGAAAGGCGGCTCCTATGTGATGGAAGTTACTGCGCCGGGCTACGATCCTCTATTCGTGCAGGCGCAGCCGAGCATGGGCAATGGCCCCGGCGGTTGCGCCCCGATCGGCAGTACCACTTTCGCCAATTGCAACCTGACGCTGTCCACCGGCTACATTACGGGCAGTATTCCGATCACACCGCCAGTTCCCGGGGAAACCACGCTGGTCCAGGTTTTCGCCGAAGATACCGGCACCAACAATATCGAGAGCTCGCTGCCGATGCCGGTCAGCATCACGCATTCCAACGCCGCAAGCTGCCCTTCAGGTCCGTTTGCCGACTGCGTTCCTTTTACAATAAACGTCCCGACGCTACCGCTTCCGGGATCGATGACGCCGCTGCCCCGTGTCTTCGATCTCTTCGCGACGACGATCGATCTCTACCAGGGCAACACCGACCCGTATCCGGGCCACAGCATCGCAGTGGAATCAGAGGTGGTCGGCCCCGCGCCTCCGACTATGCCGGGAGCATGTGCGACCGCAACCCCCGTGCCTTTCGCGCAACCGATCGAGTGCATCGGTCACGGCAGTGTCCAGGGCAGCGTGACAAACGCCAACCTCGGCACCTCGGTGGTTTTGGAGAAACCGGACCCGGCAATACCAGGTAATCTGGTGCAGATAACGACGACTCCGGTCGTGAATCAGTCGGAGAATCCGACTCCAAGCAACAACTACTCTTTCTGCGCCCCCGGGGGCGACGTTTACGCCGTGCAAAGGCTGCAATTGCCGACACCCGAGCCCAGCGAAGCGCCGTCAGCGGCGCCCTCGCCCGCGCTTGACGGCCCTGCCGTGCCCGTCGTTATACCGCCGGCGCCGCTGTACAACGAGTCGGCGACTCCGAGCGGGACTCCTTCAGGTCCGACTGCAACTCCTACGCCTTCGGCCAAATGTCCGACCAATTGCACGAATCCCGACGGCTCATGCCCGGGCATCTGCAAACCTGTGATCCAAGGCCTCTGACGTGATGCTGTCGGTAAACCAAACGATGCGATATCTCGCGAGAACCGTGGGCATGGCCGCGCTGAGCATCGCGATCGCGCTCGCACTTCCGGCTTGCAACAACCAGTCTGGATTTTCCGGCGCCGTCGGCAACACGCCCAACGGCCCGCGGCTCGCTTCGTACGAGATCGTAGGCACGATAGGCACGCCGTTCACCGCGACCGTAGCGAATTCCGACTCGTCGTGGACGTTTCGGGGCAACATCCCGCTCTCTGTCTTTATCTGCAACAACGATCTGCCGGCCCAGGTTATCGCGACTAAAACAACCAGCAGCACCGCACTGCTGAGTCTCGAAATTATCAACGCCAACCACGTGGCCCAACTTCAGTCCACCAGCGCGCCCTTCGGCACCGTCTCGGTCCAGGCGGGGGGCACGCTGACGTCGATTGCACCGCCGGCGGACCCGGACCTGCGCATTTTCGTCAGTGGCCCCGCATCACAGAAATACCAGGCGCTGGTCGAGGACAGTAAATCCGGATTCATTATCAGCTCGCGCGCGCCCACTCTGATCATGTTCGACAACCCGGACGGAAAAGTTGATGCGACGTTTTTCGGTGCGCAGAATTTCGGCACCTTCACCGTAAACATGACGCTCGGCGGCATCGTGGTCGCGTCGGTGAAGCAAGGACCGAACGCGACGATTCGCCAGCCCTGACCCGCGCGCGAGGTTGAGTCAGCGCACTCGCAACGGTGTAATTCGCTCGCAGCCGCAGTTCATTTGACAGCTTCGCCCATTCGTCATACTTAGCCTCTTGTAGCAAGTGTCCATTCGAGAAATGCACCTGGTTTTCCCCGCCTCTGAAATCATTCTATGAACTCGCAGCTCGTACGCCGGGTACTGTTGGTAGTGGTGATCATCGCGATCGCCGCCGCCGTCATTCCCGCCTTTCACTACTATGGCTATCTCGAAAGCCACGTCACCACCGACGACGCGTACGTCGACGGCACCGTGGCTCTGGTTTCCTCGCGCGTCGCCGGCACCGTCACCAACGTTTACGTCGAGGACAACTGGACGGTTAAGGAAGGGCAGTTGCTGCTGACGCTCGATTCGCGCGACTACGACGTCAAGGTCGACCAGGCGCAGGCGATGCTCGAACGCGCGCGCCAGTCGGTCGACGAGCTTTATGCAGGGGTGGACGCTGCGAAGGCGGGCGTCTCGCTGGTGGCGTCGCAGTTGAAGCAGGCGCGAATCGATTTCCAGCGCGCCAAATCTTTGAAGGAACAAGGCGTCGTTTCCGCCGAGCAATACGATCAGGCCGAGACCGGCCTGCGCATCGCGGTCGCCGATGAAGCCCTGGCGGAGCATCAGTTGACCCAGGCCGAGGCCGCGTTGGGCTCGCAATACGACGACCATTCGCACTACGACCGCCCGGTGGTCAAACAGGCCGAGGCGGCTCTGGAAGCGGCCAAGCTCGATCTCGACTATACCAAGCTGACGGCGCCGTTCGCCGGCGTCGTGACCCACAAGAGTGCTCACGCCGGCAATCGCGTGCAGGTCGGCGAGCCCCTGATGGCGATCGTCCCGCTGCGCAAGCTCTACGTGACGGCGAATTTCAAGGAGACCCAGCTCACCGACGTGCGCGTCGGCCAGAAAGCAGAAATCGTCGCGGACATTTATCCCGGCTACACCTACCAGGGCCACGTCGATTCGATCAGCATGGGCACCGGTGCCGCCTTCTCGCTGCTGCCGCCCGAGAACGCGACCGGCAACTGGGTCAAGGTCGTGCAGCGCGTGCCGGTTAAGATTGTCATCGACGGACAAGTGCCCGAAGACAAACCGCTGCGGCTCGGCCTTTCGGTCGAAGTCGCAATCGACCTCGGCGATCGCAGCGGAGCGTTGCTCACATCTCTGGTGCAGCAGCACTACCAGAAAGACGGCCAGACGCTGCCCAACGAGAGCCTCCAGATGGCGCCGATGCCCCCGTCGCAAACCGAACCGTCGCAAACCCAGCCGTCTCAAGACCAGCGTTCGCTGCAACTGCCGCACTAGCGACTCGCCACCTGACACGCGTGTCAGGTCAATTGCGACGGACGGCACCGTGTATTACGCTGCGATTCGCGCGCACTTGTGCCCGCCCCTTCTAATGCTCGACCCTCGCGATATTGAGCAACGCCTCTCGACTTATCTCGACGCACCGGTTGCGCGCCTCAGCATTCTTGCCAGCGGATGGGAGACGACGGTCTTCGAATTCACACTCGGAGCGCCGTCGAAATCCTTCGCCGCCGTCCCGGTCGGCCAGCCGATGGTGTTGCGCTTCTACCAGGGCTCGGCCGCCGACGCCAAAGGCGCGAGGGAGCACACGACGATCGATCGCCTGTTCTCTGCGCATTATCCGGTGCCGCGTCCCTACGCCTTCGAGGCCGACCATCACGCACTGGGCGCGCCGTTCCTCATCATGCAACGGCTCGCAGGCGGTCCGCTGTTCGCCGTCCGCAGTTTCCCGAGTGCGTTCAAAACTTTCTCGCTGGCATTCTTTTCCTTCGTTCGCGCGCAATCGAAACTTCACAAATTCGATCCGGCGAGCGCCGGCCTGCGCGAAATTCCGCATGCCTATGCTCCTGATTGGTGCCGCCAGCGCCGACTCGCCTTTGCTCGATCGAGTGCTGGCGATAATCGCCAATCGCGTCGAGACCGGCCCGCTGCCCGGCCTGCGCGAGGCGCTTAATCTCGTCACCGAACGCGCGCCCAAATTTCGCCGCAGCCCGGATTCGCTGGTGCACATGGACTATCACCCGCTCAACGTGATGGTGAATGGAGTGAGCGTGACCGGCGTGATCGATTGGGTGAACACCGACGTCGGCGACCGCCATCTCGACGCCGCGATGACGGCCGTGATCCTGTCGTCGTCCGCGCTCGAGAAGCCGCGATGGATGCGCGACAACCTCGTCGGCAACGGGCTGCGCACGAGCTTCGCTGCATTGTACATGCCGCTCTACCACGCGATGGCGCCGATGGACTTCGAGCGTTTCCGCTACTGCCAGGCGGTCGCCGCCCTGCTGCGGCTCTCGATGATGGGCATGATGCGTGCGCGCGGGCCCGAGGTCGTCGGCTTCCGGCGCGAGGCGATCGAAGAAGTCACGCCCGCGGTCGTGCGGCTGCTCAGCCGCTACGCCACCCGCAAGAGCGGCGCGTCCGTGCGCCTCGACGCACCCGCGCCGCAGCCCGCCTGAGTCGCAGTTCTTCGCCTATCGCATTCGTGCGAAAAAATCTGTAACTGGTTGGGGATGCGAAAGTGTTACGCGACCGCTTTGGTGTTGATTATGTGGTACCTGATGCTGCCGCCGCCGGTCATGCCGCCGGTGAAAGATGCGGCCGGCGACTTCAAAATGAATACCACGGCGCCGATGTCGCAATGGTTCAAGTATAAAACGTACCAGACCCAAGCCGAGTGCAACGCCTTATTGACGCAGCTGCCGTCCTTCTACAAATGCGTCGCGAGCAACGATCCGGCGCTGAATAAGCCCGCACCCGCCGCAGCCGGCGCTCCCAGCACCGCGACGATGTCCGGCGCCGCCGCCAACCACATGCAGTAAATTTTCCCGTTCATCACGCGCGAATTAACTCGCGCAGCACGAACGGCAGTATCCCGCCGTGACGCACGTACTCGACTTCCTCGGGCGTATCGGCGCGCATCGTCACTTCGAACTCTGTCGTCTTGCCGCCCGCTTCGGCGCGCACCGTCAGCGTCTGGCGCGGTTTGATTCCCGCCTTCAGTCCGGTGATCGAGAAAACTTCCTGCCCGGTCAGGCCGAGCGTCTGCCGATTCTCGCCGGCCTTGAACTCCAGTGCCAGCACACCCATCCCAATCAGGTTGCTGCGATGGATTCGCTCGAAGCTCTCGGCAATCGCCGCGCGCACACCGAGCAGTTGCACGCCTTTGGCGGCCCAATCGCGCGACGAGCCGGTGCCGTACTCCTTGCCCGCGATCACGATCAGCGGAACGCCGTCTTTGCGGTAGCGCTCCGACGCGTCGAAGATCGTCATCTTCTCACCGTCCGGCAGATGGATGGTGAAGCCGCCCTCGACCCCGGGCACCATGAGATTTTTGAGCCGGATATTCGCGAGCGTCCCGCGCATCATCACTTCATGGTTCCCGCGCCGCGCGCCGTACGAGTTGAAATCCTTCGGCTGCACGCCATGCTCGATCAGATATTTTCCCGCCGGACTGTCGGTTGCGATCGAGCCGGCCGGCGAAATGTGATCGGTCGTGACGCTGTCGCCGAGCACCGCCAGCGCGCGTGCGCCGCTGATATCCGCGAACTCGCCGACCTTCGCCGTCACGCCGTCGAAAAACGGCGGCGCCTTCACGTACAGCGAATCCTCCGCCCAGCGGAACAGGTTGCCCTCGGGCACCTGCAGGCTCTTCCATCGCTCGTCGCCTTCGAACACCTGGCCGTACTCGCTCTTGAACATCGACGCGTGAACGGAGCCGGTCACCGCAGCCGCAACTTCCTCCTGCGACGGCCAGATGTCGCGCAGGTAGACCGGGCGCCCGTCGGAGCCGGTGCCGAGCGGCTGATGCTCGACGTCGATATCCATCGTGCCGGCAATCGCGTATGCGACCACCAGCGGCGGCGACGCCAGGTAGTTGAATCGTACGACGGGATTGATCCGCCCTTCGAAATTGCGATTGCCGCTGAGAATCGCGCAGGCGACCAGGTTGCCCTGCTTCACCGCGCCCGCAATCCCCTCCGCAATCGGCCCGCTGTTGCCGATACAGGTCGTGCATCCGTAGCCGACCAGGTTGAAGCGCAGCTTCTCGAGCGGCTCCGTCAGCCCCGCGCGCTTCAGGTACTGCGTGACGACCTTCGATCCCGGCGCGAGACTGGTCTTCACCCACGGCTTGACCGTCAGCCCGCGCGCGACAGCTTTCTGCGCGAGCAGCCCGGCCGCCAGCATCACCGACGGATTGGACGTGTTGGTGCAGCTGGTAATCGCCGCGATGACGATCGAGCCGTGCGTCAACGCGAACCGCCCCTCCTCGGCATTCACCTCGACCTTGTGCGCGATATGGCCGAGCTTCGATGCGAGCACCGTGCTTCCGTCCGTCGACGCGCCATTGCCGCCCTCGGCCACCCACTTCGTCAGCTCGGCGGCATCGACCGTCGGATGTCCTTCGAACTCCTTGGCCAGCTCGCGGCGGAAGTCGCTCTTCGCCGCAGTCAGCGCCACTCGATCCTGCGGACGGCGCGGCCCGGCCATGCTCGGGACGACGCTGCCCAGGTCGAGCTCGAGCGTGTCGGTATATTTCGGCTCGGGCGCATCGGGCGAATTGAACAAGCCCTGCGCCTTGCAGTACGCCTCGATCAGCTTGATCTGGCTCTCGCTGCGTCCCGTCAGCCGCAAATAAGTGAGCGTCTGATCGTCGACCGGAAAATATCCCATCGTCGCGCCATACTCGGGCGACATGTTGCCGAGCGTCGCGCGATCGGCCACCGGCAGCGACTTGAGGCCCGGCCCGAAATATTCGACGAACTTGCCGACCACGCCTTTCTTGCGCAGCATCTGCGTGACCGTCAGCACCAGGTCGGTCGCGGTCGCGCCGGGACGCAGCGCGCCGGCCAGCCGAAAGCCGATCACTTCGGGAATCAGCATCGGCATCGAGCGCCCAAGCATCGCCGCTTCGGCTTCGATTCCACCGACGCCCCAGCCGACGACGCCGAGCCCGTTGATCATCGTCGTATGCGAATCAGTGCCGATCACGGTGTCGGGATACGCCTCGCCCTTGTCCGACGAGAAGACCACCGGCGCGAGATATTCGAGATTCACCTGGTGCACGATGCCGGTGTCGGGCGGCACGACGCGAAAATTGTCGAAGGCGCCCTGCCCCCAGCGCAGGAAAAGATAGCGCTCCTGGTTGCGCTCGAACTCCAGCTGCGCGTTGGCTGCGAATGCGCCCGGCGCTGCCGAACGAATCGACCTGCACCGAATGATCGATCACCAGATCAACCGGCTGCAGCGGACTTATCTTGGCGGGGTTGCCGCCGAGCTTCTTGATCGCGTCGCGCATGACGGCGAGATCCGCGACCACCGGCACTCCCGTGAAATCCTGCAGCAGCACGCGCGCCGGCATGAACGACACTTCGCGCTCGCCGCCCTTGCCGTTCCACCTGGCCAGCGCTTCGATCTGCCCGGTCGTCACGATCACGCCGTCCTCGCGCCGCAGCACGTTCTCGATCATCACCTTGATCGAATACGGCATCCGCGCCAGCGAGAAGCCGTGCTTCTCCAGCGCCTCGAGTTTGTGAATCGTGTACGCCTTGCCATCGACCGTGAGCGTCGAGCGAGCGCCGAAACTATTTGTCGCCATTGGTAGAGCCCTGCCTTCCTGATGCGGTGGAGGAATGGGACGCGGACTGCGATTCCGCGCGCCGAGATCCCATTCTATAAGCTTCAAGTATCACTTTAAATTCACCTGGCGCGATGCGCGTGCGGGCGCCGGGCCATGCAATCCGTCGAACACCAGCGAGCGGCCGTCCGAATGGAATCGCATCGCGGCCAGGATTCCCACTCGCGGCGACTCGAGCGCCGGCACGCCGTCGATTGAATCGATCCTGAAGTGCGGCTTCAGCGTCATCAGAGCCGCAACCGCCGCACCGAAACTCTCGTCGTCGACGTCGCCCTCGGTGCCGCTGATCATCGCGCGCCCCTGCAATCCCGCAATCACGCGGCCCGCGCGCACGACGATGACGTTGCCGGCCTCGCGCGCAATACCGCATCCGGGAAGCATGGCGCCGTAGGGATTCGCCGGATCGATAGCGCTGAGCGCCACCGGCTTTTCGCGCGCCGGAATCAGATTGCGCGCCGCTTGCAGCATCTCGACCGCCTCGGGCAGCGCATACTGTTCGCCGGAGAGCGAGCGCACGAACCATCCCCGCCGAATCGCGCCGCCATATTCGAGCCGCCGCAGCGCGAAGGCGATTTCGTTCCACGAGATATGCGTCGATTCGATCGCGAGCATCTCGCGCGCGAGAATTCCATGCCGCTCGAGCAGCTTGAGCGCGAGCTCGCGGGTCTCATCGGCACCGACTGCGGGAGTTTCGGCCGCGCGTATCACCGACCAGCGGCCCGCGAGGCTCGACTTCAGCCGCGCGCGAACGGCAGCGTCGCGACGACTCGCCGGGCGGCGCGCGACGGACTCGAGCGCGCGTTCGGCGTTGCGATCGTCGGTGAACATCCGCAATGGCGCAAAGTTGTCGTTGCTGACTCGTCCCGCCGCGGCCATCCGCCACAGCGCGGACAGCGCGTCACGCTCGGAAACGTTCGCGCGCTCGGCGACTTCGTCGAGATACTGCGCGCCTGCCGCTCCCAGAGCGGCCAGGACCGCCTGCTCCTTCGAGTCCTCGGGCGCAGCCTCTTCGTGCGGCAAAAACAACGTGGCCTTGCGCGGGATGAAGGTGACTCGCGCGGGGACGCTCGCCAGCGGCGCGCCTTCTGCCGTTTCTCCCGCGACTGCGACCCACTTCATCTGCCCGCTCATGCAAACGAGGTCGAGCATCTCGGGCCGGTATCCCGCGACGCGAGCCGGCAGAATGGCGTGCTCCCAAATCTCGGGCGTCGCCGCGACTCCCGATAGCTGGTCGAGCACCGCCGCGACTCCAGTCTGATCTGCAGGCAGTTCGGCGCCGCCAACATGCATCCATCGCAGCCGGAACGCCGCGTACTCGTGATCGGCGCACGGTTCGATCTCGGCGCGCACGCGCGCGAGCGTCATGCGATGGATCCGTTCGAGGTTGTAGCGGTCGCACCACTGAATCACGTCGGCGCGCGTGAAGTGGCCTTGAAAAATAGCGCCCTGCCCTTCGAGCGCCGCGAGACTCTGTTCGATTTCCGATTCTTTAAGACGTAGTCGCGTCGCAACTTCGCCTGCAGTGGTCGGCCCGCAAGTCTTCAGCGCGCGCCGCACGAGTTCAGTGCGCGCATCGCCGCCGTCGCCGCTCGAGTAGGCTGCCGCGAACAGCGCCTCGTCTTCGCTGGCGATAATTCGCTCGCTCAATTCGCCGCCGAGAGTCACCCGCGCGATTCGCCGCTCCGCGTCCAACTCTGTCAGCATCGTTCGCGCCGATTCGCCGACTCGATCCTCGACCTCGCTCTGCGTCATCGAGCCGTGGGCGCGAATCAATTCGAACAGCTCGTCGCGCGAGCGCGGCCGCCGGCCTGCGGCGCGGCCCGACACTTCGGCGACGACGCTCTCGACCGCCTCGGCCGACAGCAGGTCGGAGAGATCCTCTTTGCGGAACACGTCCTCGGCCATGCCGCGATTCATGCTCACGGTTCGCGAGCGGCGATTCGCGCGCTCGCCGTCGTCGAGGAACGAGTAGTCCCACGCGAGCAACAGGCGATGCGCAAAGACCGACGGCGCTATCCCGTCAACGGCGACGACGCGAATGGCGCCACTCTCGATTCCTTCGAGCAGCTTGACCGTGCGCGGCAGGTCGGTGGACTCCTCCAGGCATTCGCGAATCGTTTCGTCGATCACAAAATGGTCGGGCAAGCTCGAATCGCGCCGGGCCGGTTCTCGAAGCAGGCCTGCTGGCCGGGGAAAATCGACGAGAGCAGTTCCTGCGAGCGCAGGCGCTGAATCCAGGCGGGAACTTTTCTGCCGCGCGACGAGCGCATCACGGCCAGCGCGCGCGTCGCGACATGGCGGAAGCGCACTTCGAACATCGGCGCCCCGAGCACCGCCTGCACCAGCACGTCGCGCGCATTGCGCGCCTTGAGCATGTCGAACAACGTGTCCAGCGGAAAACTGTGGCGCGAGTTCAGCGCGAGCAGCACACCGTCGTCGATCGCAGATGCCTGGATTTCAAAATCGAACGATTGGCACAGCCGTTTTCGAATCGCGAGACCCAGCCCGCGATTGAGCCGGATTCCGAACGGCGTGTGGATGACGATTTGCGTGCCGCCGAGGCCGTCGAAGAAGCGTTCGACCACGATCGTCTTGGCGTCGGGAATCGCGCCGAGCGCCTCGACCCCGCGGCGCACGTAGTCGGCGGCTTGCGTGGCCGCGCGTTCCGACATCGCGCACTCGCTCATCAGCCAGTCGACGGCTGATTCGCCGCGCTCGAGGCGACTCCAAATCTCGTGGCGCAGATCGCTGATTTCAGTCGACAGCGCGGGCGAACGGCCTCCTGCCTCGGTCAGCCAGAACGGCAGCGTCGGCGCCATCCCGGGCGCCGCTTCGACCATCAGGCGCCCGCGTGAACTGCGCTGAATCTGCCACGGCATCGAGCCGAGCGAGAACACGTCGCCGCGCGACGATTCCTGCGCGAAGTCCTCTTCGACGTCGCCGATTTTGCGGCCTTCGGATTCGATCACGACGTCGTAGTTGCCCGCTTCGGGAATCGTTCCGCCAGAAGTGATTGCCGACAGTCGCGCGGAGCGGCGCGGGCGAACGCGCGCGTTGACGCGATCGAAGAAAATTTTCGGCGCCGCACCCATTATTCGATCGGACAATTCGGCTGAAAGCTGTTCGAGCAGATGGCGCAGGCGAGCGGCGTCGAGATCGCTGAAGTTATACGCGCTGCGGAGTATGCGCAGCAGTTCGCCTTCGGAGATTTCGTCTTCCTCGGCGGCGATCGCGACGATTTGCTGCGCCGCAATGTCGATGCATCCCGTCGGTATTTCCACTTCGTCGAGATGCCCGCTGCGAATCGCGCGCACCGCAGCGCCGCATTCGAGCAAGTCGTCGGTGGTCATCGCGAAGAAGCGGCCCTTGGGCGTAGCGCCGAGGCTGTGCCCCGATCTGCCAATACGCTGAATGGCGGCCGAGATGGATTTGGGCGTATCGAGCTGGCAGACGAGCTCGACGGCGCCGACGTCGATGCCGAGTTCGAGCGACGCGGTCGCCACTATCGCCTTCAGCTCGCCGCGCTTGAGGCGTTGCTCTGCCAGCAGCCGCTCGGCGCGCGCGAGGCTGCCGTGATGCGCCATCACCGCGTCGGTGCCGAGCCGCTTCTGCAGGTTGATCGCGACGCGCTCCGCAGTTCGCCGGCTCAGCGCAAAAACCAGCGTCGTGCGATGCTCGCTGATGAGTCGCGCCACTTCGTCGTACATCGCGTCCCAATGCTGATGCGTCGCCAAAGGCCCGAGCTCGGGTCCGGGCGTGAGCACCTGCAGATCCATTGTGCGCACGCGATCGTCGGCGCGAACTATTTTGACCGGGCGCGGCGAGCGCGTATGGTCGCGAGCAACGTCATATCCCGCCAGGAAGCCGGCCAGCTTTTCGATCGGATTCAACGTCGCCGACAGACCGATTCGATTGGGCCGCGCCTGTCCGCGACTCGTGACCAATCGCTCGAGGCGCTCCAGCGTGAGCGCCAGATGCGCGCCGCGCTTGTTGCCGGCGAGCGCGTGGAGTTCGTCGACAATGACGTGGCGGACGGCGGCGAGCTTCTCGCGGAACTTGGGCGAGGTGAGCAGGATGAACAGCGATTCGGGCGTCGTCACGAGAATGTGCGGCGGCCGCCGGAGCATCGCAGTGCGCTCGCTGGCGGAGGTGTCGCCCGTGCGCAGGCCGGCGCGGATTCGCGAAAGATCGAGTCCCGACTCGGCGCCGACGTCGCTCACGCCGTGCAACGGCTCCTCGAGATTAAGGCGGATGTCGTTGGCGAGCGCCTTCAGCGGAGAAACGTAAAGGACAGAGACTTCGTCGCGGAGATTGTCGCGCGCCGCATCGAGCACCAAGCCGTTGATTGCCCACATGAAGGCGGCGAGCGTCTTGCCGCTGCCGGTCGGCGCGCACAGCAGAACGTCGAAGCCTTCGGCGTTAGCGGCGCCAATTACAGGCCATCCGAGGTCTTGCGCGCGCGACGGCGCAGCGAAGCGCCGCTCGAACCAGGCGCGGACCGCAGGATGGAAGTCGTCGAGCGAGGTGGGCATTGGAAAAATATATCACCCGCGCGCGAGGGTGGAAAAAACATTTCACCACTCTTTGCTCGACAGTGCGACGAACGGGCGGAACGCTCCGTATAGAGCGACCGTCGTCAGCAACGCGAACGGCGCGAGCATCGCAAGCAGGGCGAATTGCAGGACCGAGAATCCGCCGCTTACTGCGCCCGTCAGATAGATTGCCCATAGCCCGAAGGTCAGCGAGGCGTTCTGGAGCGCGACGATACGGGGCGAAATCCTCAGCACTTTAAGAATGCGAGAGCGAAACCGGCCACGGGTTCGATCGCGCAGCCACAACAGGTACTCCGAAAGGCTCTCGGCGAACTTCACCAGCGATCCGGTCACGAAGGTCGTGTACACGTTGATGCCGCCGACTTTTCTGATGACCACGTTCTGGATGCCCATGGAAATCGCGAGCAGCGCTACCATCGCGAAAAATTTGCCGGCCGGCTGCGGCGGAATGTCGGCTTTGAAATGGCTCCCCATTCCGGCCACGATGAAGATGCCGATCAACAGCGCCTCGAGCCCGATCGCGGGGGGGAAAGGCACCTGGATTTTGTCGCGCTTCTCCGCTTCGTAGATGAACGCCCCCAGCATCAGGCCGAAGACGAATGTCAGAATAGGCCATCCGAGCCGCACGACGCCGGGCCAGTCCAGCTCCGACATGTGACGCGCCAGCGAAACCGTGTTGCCGGTCATGTGCGAGGTGAACACCCCGTAGAGCGAGACGTAGCCGACGAGATCGACGAACCCCGCCGCCCACGTCATCGCGAACGCGAGGATGACCTTCTCCAGCGTAGTCAGCGGCCCGACCGCGTTGCGCAATCCGCGTTACCTCGCCGAACACCTTACCATCGGCGAGCGATTGTTGCTGAAGGGAGCTGATCGTCAACTAACAGATCCCTTCAGCAACTCGGCTGGCCGCCTCACAGCGTCTCGAGGAAATTCACCAGGTCCTGCTGCTGCGAGGTCGACAGCGCCTGGAACCCTTGCGACGCGGCTTGACCCTGGCCGGCATGAAGCGAAATCGCCGTCGGCAAATCGCCAGCGCGTCCATCGTGCAGGAACACCGATTTCGCACGCACGCCCCATAGCGGCGCCGTGCGCATCATCGTCGGTCCCGCCGTGCCCGACGTGATACCGTCGCCGAGCGCGCCCATGCTGTGCAGCAGGAAATCGCCGTACGGATGAAACGTCTGGCTGGCGAGCGCCTGGTTGACCGTCGAGCTCATCGGAGTGCCTCCCGTCGAATTCGGGATGAACGACGCTGGATTGGATGCGGTCGTGAGCGACGGCGCGTGACATCCGGCGCATCCCAGCTGCGTGAAGAGCTTCGAGCCTCTCGTCGCCGAGGCGTTTTGCTGCAGCTTCGGCGGCGGCGCGAGCGCGCGCATGAAATCCGTGAAGCGGTCGATATCGGCGCGCCCGTCCGGATCGATCGTATCCTCGATTCCGGTATCTTCGAGCGCGATGCCGTATTGAGTCACACCCGTCGCACAGCTGCTGGTGTCCACCGGGTTGTCGGGATTCGTAATGCCGATTTCGTTGAGGTACGCGTCGCCCGAGAACGCGCGCAGAAACGCGTGGTCGTCTTTCCATCCGAAGCGCCCGACATGCGCCACTTTCAGGAAATTCTCTGTGACCATCTTGGGCACACCGCGAACCGAACTCGGCTCGTTCTGCGCCAGTTGGATCAGAGCCTGATCGGATACCGCCTCGACCAGCCCGTCGCCGAAGAGCGCCAGCGCGTTGCGTCCGGAAACGCAATTACCGCCGGCGGTGAAGTTTGCGCTGGTCGGATCGCAGGTCGGCAAGTCAGTGTTGAAGGTCGTGCGCGCCGCTTCTTCCTGCTGACACTCCGACAGTTGGCATCCGGGCACCGTGATTTGACATCCCAGCGGCTCCGCTTGCATTCCGGCCACGAAGATCGGAACCCCGCCCTGCGACTGCGGGCCGTTGCGCAGCATGTTATCGACCGCGAAGATGTGCACCGGTCCCGGGTCCGCATTGTCGCGCACGCGAATCTCGTTGATGAACAGGCCGCCGCCGCCAGTCGCCGGCTGCGAATGGCATCCGGTGCAGGTGGTGCTGTTGAAGAGCGGCCCCAGTTGCGGGACCTCATCGATTTCCTTGAAGTTGAGCTGGCCGGTCGCGAAGGTCGAGAGGTCAGGGAGACTCCCGGCAACCGCCGGCAGCGGCGCGCCGAAGCCGTCGAGATTGATCGGAAAGGTGGGAGGGGTCATGGTCTGACGCGGTGCGGTTCGCGGGACCCGCATACGCGATCGTTTGCGCCAGCGCGAGCGCACAGAGCATCAGCGCGATTGCTTTGAGAACGGTTTGAGTCTTCATTGTCTCGGCTCCCCTGCCGTCGATGCGATTCAGTTCGTCAAATCGCAGGCGCGGCTGTTCCGAGGCGCCCGACGCGGCGAACCGCCCGAGCGCACACATCCACATCGAACTACCCGTCGCGTTTTTTTCGATTCTCGCGCGACCGAGCAGTCACTTCGTTGGGAACGGCTATGTCGTCTGGCTCATCGCGGGCCTTTGCGACCCGTCAGATTGGCGGCTGGATTGATGTGCCGGGGGTTAGTTAACACTGTCGCTATAAGATTGCAAGTCTATCAGAAGTAATTTTAATCTATCTTTTTATCTCACAAATATGTCGATACATGCACCATAGGGCAATTTTAATGTCGGATGAACTCCCGCATGCGCGCGCTTATTCTCCTTTTCACAGTGGGACGAGGTCAGGGTTAGGGTCTTTCAGAGACTACCGAGAAGCCGCTCCCGGCTAGCGCATCGCTCCCTTCAGCAACTCTGGCAGCCGCGCCGTGAATTCGCTGCGCGACAAGGTCAGCTCGTAACCGGCTTCGCGGGCGGCTTTCAACGGCTTCAAATCCACATGCGACGCGAATCCGATCACGCGGGCGGCGGGCGCCACGGCGCGGATCTTTTCCAGCGTTTCGAGAGCGGGAAACGCCGCATCTGACAGGTCGGTAAATATGACTCGAGGGTGGATACCGCCCCGCATCGCGCGGCTGCGGCCTCAATCGACGACGCGTACTCGACCTCGGCGCCGACGGCTGCGGCGACGGCGTCGATCTTCGCGCGAAAGAACAAGTCGCGAATCAGTCCGAGCACGATCGTCTTGCTCATATCATGTCGGCGAGCTTCACCGCGTGCGCCGTGCCGTTGCGGAAGCGGGCGGGCGAAAACGCCGCGAGATCGATCGACGGCGCACGCCCTTTGACCAGGTCGGCGATCACTTCTCCGGTAACCGCCGACAACAGGATACCGCTGCGGAAGTGTCCTGCCGCGTACATCACGTTGGCGACCGTCGGCGACGGCCCGAGCACCGGCAGCAGGTCGTCGCTGGCGGGGCGCAATCCTGCCCATGCTTCGCGAAACGGAATCGACGCGATCGACGGCACCATCGCACGCACCGCACGCAGGATACGTTCCATCCCGTCGAGCGTGACCGACTTGTTGAAGCCCGCTTCCTCAAATATAGACCCGGCCAGGATTCGCCCGTCGCGTCGCGGCACCACTATTCCCGATTCCGAAAACAGCGAAGGCCCGACCAGCCCCGGGCGCGCGTCGAAGCAAAGAATCTGCCCGCGCACCGGGTAGAAATGGATCCGATCCTCTTCGAGCCCGCGAATATCTCCGGCCCACGCGCCCGCCGCGTTGACTATGACGTCGCCCGTTTCGAGTGAGCCATCCGCCAGCCGTACGCCGGTCGCGCGTCCACCGCTCACCTCGATCGAATCGATACGAGCGCCTTCGCGGAACTCGGCGCCAGCGCTCGTCGCTGCGTTGATATAGGCCAGAGTCAGCTTGCGATTCTCGACGCGCCGATTGTTCGGCATATGCAGCGCGAAAATGATTTTTTCCGACAGCACCGGCGCGAGCTTGAACGCCTCGCGCGGCGACAACTCCTCGACCTGCCCTCCCGCCGCGCGCTGCCATCGCGCGCGCGACTGCAAGCGCGCGCGCGCCGTGTCGTCGAAGGCAACATAGAGGACGCCGTGGTCGTCGTATTCGGGATCGACGCCGCTCTCGGCCGTGAGCCGCTCGACTATTGCATCGAAAGACCGCTTGCCCGCGAGCGCGAGATCGAAGAACGCTCCGGGCTCATGCGCCTCCGCCTGGGGTCCGATCAATCCCGCCGCGGCCCACGAGGCTTCCTGCCCGAGCCGCCCGCGCTCAAACACCGAGACCTGGACACCCTCCGACGCGAGCCGCCACGCGACCGAACTACCGATAATGCCGCCGCCGATTACCAGAGCTTTCACGCAAGCAAGACTACCCGACCCGCCACATCACGCGAAAGCACGATCGCGCAGGATTCGGAAATTGTTGCGTCGATGCAACGCTGCGTGGGATCGACGAAGAATCGAAATCATCGCCGACCAAGGTTCAGGTGGCTTTTTAGCGAGAACGAATCTGGCATAGTAAGTGCTGCTCATCGGCGCCGTCGGCGGCAGATCAGAGGAGGCTGAGGCGAGGATTCATTGCGCAAGAGTGTGAATATCGAATCGGCCGCGCCGGTTCTCGAATCCACTGAAGCGCCGGCCGAATCCCCGCGCGAGCTGAGTGTTCTGGAGAATCGCGGCGAGCACGCGGGGCCGGCACTTGAAGCGCGCGCGCCGTCGTTGCTCAGCTATGCCCCGGCGCTGATTGCGGTGTTCATCGTCGCGGCATGCGGCACCAACAGCGCCGACGTGGATTTGTGGGGACATCTGCGTTCGGGCGCCGATATGATCGCCCGCGGTCATCTGGCGGTCCGCGATTCTTACGCGTATTCCGTCAACGCTCCCATCTGGATCAATCACGAGTACCTTTCCGAAGTGATTTTTGCCTGGATGTACATGCACCTGGGCGTGGTCGGGCTAAAGCTGGTCCGCTTCGTCTGCGCATCAGTGATGATCGTCGGTATCGCCGAAGCGGTCGCCGAGACCTCCGCTGCGATCCCGATCCAATTCGTAGTGCTCGCGCTTACCACTTCGGTTATCGTGCCGGCGATCGAATTTCGTCCCCAGATTTTCACCTACGCGATGTTGTCCGCGCTGCTGTGGATGCTGGCGCGCGACAACTTCGGCCGTCGCACGCCGTTGTGGCTCGCGATCCCGATGATGATCTTGTGGTGCAACCTTCACGGCGGATTCGTGGTGGGACTTGGCGCGCTCGGCCTCTACACCGGCGCGGTGGCCGCGCGGGACCTGATCGAGCGCCGCGGTCTGTCTCATACATTGCATCTTGGCGCGATAACCGTGGCGTCGGCGCTTGCGACCCTGTTCAATCCGTACGGTTTCGCAATCTGGGGCTCGGTTCTGCGCACAATGTCGCGGCCTCCGATGATGTCCGACATTGTCGAGTGGCACAGCCTGCGGTGGGCGATGGTAGAAATCTGGCGGATGCCGAATGCCTCGTACCTGTTCGACCTCGAAATCGTGCTGATGTTCGCCGCGTTGGTGGTGAGCGTGGCGGTCGCCCCGTTCGGCGATGATTTTCCGCTGCTGGCAGATTGCCGCTGCGATGATTGCCAGTGCAATGTCGATGTTTCGAAATTTTCCGCTTGCGCTGATCGCCTCGGCCGCACCGCTGGCCCGCCATCTCTCAATCGCGATCTATCGCCGCGCGCCCGCAGCGGCCGATCCCGACTCAGCTCCGAAAGCGAGGTGGCTCACGCAAACGATCATCGCATTGCTGGCGGTCGTGCTCGCAACTCGACTCGGTATTTTCTCGCCGGCCATCGATTTTATGTTTACGCCACCTGCCGGCGCGCTGGCGTTCATCACCGAGCACGATCTGCGCGGCAACGTCATGACGCCGCTGATATGGAGCGACTACATCATTTATCACCGCGCTCCAAAAAACCGTGTCTTCATCGATACCCGTTTCGAAATGATTTATCCCGACCGCATCGCGCAAGACTTCGAGGATTTTCAGCACAACCGCGACCGCGCGGCAGCGGTGCTTGCCTCGTATCCGCATGATTTCGTGATGCTCGCGCCCGACGCCAAGGCCGTCCCGCTGATGAATGACAGCAAGGATTGGAAGCTGGTCTATCGCGACAACGTCGCTCTGCTTTATGCGCGCGACGATTCGGCCGCCGCCAGGATTCCCGGCGTTCCCATCGTTCGAGATTCGCCTCCGCGGATTTTTCCCTAGCCGAAATTTCCCGTGGCAAAGCCAGTTGAGCCCTCGCGCTACTCGCTCCTTTCGGCGTCGCCATGGACCGTGATCTTGTCGATCGCGCTGGCTACGGCTGACAACTTCGCCGAGCCGGACCTGTGGATTCACATGCTCACGGGCCAGACCACTCTCCGCACCGGTCACATCCCGCGCTTCGATACCTATTCCTACGCCGCCGCCAACATGCCCTGGCACAATCACGAATGGTTGTCGCAGGTAGCTCTCGCCTTCTGCTACGCGCATCTCGGCATCTTCGGCCTCAAGCTCCTGAAGCTTGCGGTCACGACTATCCTGATAGGCGCGTTGGCTATCGGTATCTCCGCCACCCGCGCTTCGGGCCAGGTGCAAAGGCTGACGCTGATTGTAAGCGCGGTCGCGATATCCACCCAGATGCAATTCCGACCGCAGCTCTTCACCTTCACGATGATGGCGGTCGTGATGGCGTCGCTCGCAATCGAAGTTTATCGCGGCCGCGCAGTCCTATGGCCGCTGATCCCGATGTTCGCGCTATGGGCCAACTTTCACGGCGGCTACATCGTAGGACTCGGCGCGATGGCCGTCGCTACCGCAATCTTTTTCTTGCAAGGATTTCTATTCGGCGATGCCGCCCGCAAAATGTCGGCAATTCGGCTGGGACTGGTCACCTTTGGATGCGCCGCGGCCACCGTCATCAACCCATTCGGCGTCGGCCTCTGGATGGGAGTGTTTCATTCGGTCAACGACCCGCTGATTCGCCAGATAGTCGCCGACTGGGTGCCACTGCCGAAGCTGATGCTATCGATGTTACGGAGCGACCCGTCGCAATTACTTCAGGACGCAGCGCCGCTACTGATGTTCGCCGCATTCGTCCTGTTTGTCGCGCTAGCCCCCGACCTTGAAGACGCCGCTCTGCTCGCGGTCGCAACGGTCTTCATCGGCGCCGCCTTCTGGGCCGCACGCAACGTCGCCATCGGAGTGATCGCCGTCACGATCCCGCTCGCGCGGCACGCCAGCCTTGCCTTCCAGCGCGGCGCGAGCGCGGAAACCGGCGCGCAGCCTGCCGCCAGCGACGGACCGCCGGGCTGGATGCTCGCGATATGCGCGCTGGCCGTCGCACTCGTCGGTGGAACTTTCTCCAACCGCCTCAAGACCTGGAAGCCGGTTCCGGTGGGCGCCCTCGCCTTCATGCAACAGCATAACCTTCACGGCAATATGCTTTGCCAGTTCGAATGGGGCTCGTGGGTGCTGTGGCACATGGGCGATTCGTTCAAGGTCTACATCGACCCGCGCGGCGAGCTGGTTTATTCCGACAAGCAGGAGCGCGACTACGCGATTTTTTTCTACGGCCAGAGTAACGAGCTGCTCGACGCATACCCGCACGACTTCGTGCTGATGGGCACCGCGACCAAGGGCGCCGACGCTTGTCCGCAAAGACCCGCGCTGGCACGTGCTCTATACCGATCAAACCGGCACGCTCTTCGGCCGCGCCGCAATCCCCGGAGAGGCGCCCGTGACCGGCAACGTTGCCGGCCTCGACGGCAAACCCAAAGACACCTATTTTCCCTGACGCGCCGAATGATAAATGTCGTGCATGGCACGGCGACTTATCAAAGGACTCGACACCAAGTTGATTCACGCCGGCGAGCCGGAGCCGCTCATCGGCGGCGCGGTCGCGATGCCCATCTTTCAATCCTCGACCTTCGAGTACGCCGGCCAGACCAGCTACCACGACCTGCGCTACATCCGGCTGAACAACACGCCCAACCACACTGTGCTGCACGCCAAGCTCGCCGCGCTCGAGAACGCAGAGGCCGCACTCGTCGCCAGCAGCGGGATGGCGGCAATCTCGGCCACGCTCTTCACCGTACTCGCAGGCGGCGGACATCTGCTCGCGCAGGATTGCGTCTACGGCGGCACGCACGACCTCTTCGTCGAGGAGTTCCCGCGCTACGGCCTGTCGGTGGATTTCATCGACGGCGACGAGCCGCGCACCTGGCGCGAGGCGCTGCGTCCCAACACCAAGGCAATCTACGTCGAGGCGATTTCCAATCCGCTGCTGCAGGTGAGCGACCTCCAGGCGGCTGTAGATTTCGCCGCGGCGAACGGGCTGCTCTCGATCATCGACAACACCTTCGCGAGCCCGATTAATTTTCGTCCCGTGGAAATCGGCTTCGATCTCTCGCTGCACAGCGGCACCAAGTATCTCAACGGCCACAACGACATCGTCGCGGGCGCCGTGATCGGAAGTGCGGAATTGGTCGACAATGTGAAGCATACGCTGAACCACTTCGGCGGCAGCCTCGATCCGCACGCATGCTTTCTGTTGCATCGCGGGATGAAGACGCTCGCCGTGCGCGTGCGGCATCAGAACGAGAGCGCGCTCAAGATTGCGCGCTGGCTCGAGCAGCATCGCGCGGTGGCGCGCGTGAACTATCCCGGGCTCGAAAGTCATATCAATCATCTGCGCGCGTGCGAGTTGTTCGACGGCTTCGGCGGCGTGCTGAGTTTCGAGCTGGCGGGCGGCCTCGACGCGGCGCGGCGTTTCATGGATCGCATCACGATACCGATAAGCGCACCGAGTCTCGGCGGCGTCGAGAGTCTGATCACGCGGCCCGCGACCACTTCGCACTCGGGCATGTCGGCCGCGGAGCGTGCACGCGCGGGAATCGGTGAAGGGCTCATCCGGCTGTCGGTGGGCCTCGAATCGAGCGACGACCTGATCGAGGATTTCGAGACCGCGCTGAGCGGCTGAAGAGATTGCGCTCGCGAGCAGAGCATTTTGGGACACCCGCCGCGACATCGCGGAAATTCGGCGAGAGCAGCCAACGGCAAGCCGCGATAGCAAGTCGTTGCGATCCTTCCTGAGGGCATTGGACTTGCTTGCTGATGGCCCGTGGACCCTCAGATCGACACGTCCGCCGGCTCCCTGGGAATTGGCGGACGGCGCCTTGCACAAAACGGCGCGACCGCGTCGATCGCGCTGCCTCAAGTCGGCGCTGATGCGACCGCCGTCGAAGCAATTCCGGCGAGCGGTTTCGTTGCAGCGTTCGACGACGCCGCCGAAGTCGATATCAATTTTGCATTGGTGTCGCCGATTCTGCGCGCGGGCTCGTTGGCGATCGTCGCGTTTCAGGCCGGGTATACACTGCTTGATCGCGCGGAGTTTCCGCAGAATTTCCCACTAACCGGCTCACTTCACATCGCCGGCATCGTGCTGGGTCTGCTTGCGCTGGCTGCCTCGCTATCGCCGTGGGCGATCGGCCGATGGCGGCAACTCGTTCTGGCGGCGTGTGCGTCGAGCATAGCCATCACGGCCTGGATAGCGGTGATCGACGGTGACAGCGACGTGCTGGTCGCTGCAATATTCCTGTTCTTCTTCGGCGCAGGCTCCGTGATTCCGTGGAGCCCGCGATGGCAGGCGGCACTCGAAACCAGCGGCCTGCTTGCCTTGTTAGGGTACTCGACGATCACGGCGAATCCCGGTTCGAATCTCGCGATCGCCTGGACGATGGTTATCAGCGCGCTCGTCCTGTCGCAGATGATTGCGGTCCAGAACACACGGTATCGATACAAATTGGCCGAGCATCTCTGGGCGCTCGCCACCAACCATCGGCTGCTCGTGCGCGAGATGGAACTGCGCGCGGCGGAATCGACGGCGCGCGAACGTGATCACCTTCGACTGCAGGAAAGCGAGACGATGCTGCGGCGGCTGTTCGACGCGAACCTGGACAGCATGACGCTGAACACAACCGATGGAACGTACATCGACGTCAACCAGGAATTCGTCCGCTGCACCGGCTTCTCGCGTGAAGAAGCAATTGGACACCACTTCGCCGAGCTCAACATGTGGATTCATCCCGATGAAATGATTGCCTTCGCCGATCAACTGACGAAGACCAACGAGGTCAGGAACCTCGAGGTCGCGTTCCGCATGAAGGACCGATCGGAACGGCCGATGCTCCTCTCGGGGGCGATGGTGGAGGTCTACGGACGGCTCTGCTGCCTGACTATCTCGCGCGAAATATCCGACCTCAAGATGACCCAGCGCGAACTGGTCGCCGCGCGCGAGCAGGCGCTGGCCGCGTCGCGGGCCAAGACCGAATTCCTGTCGAGCATGTCGCACGAAATTCGCACGCCGATGAACGCGATCCTCGGGATGGCCGATCTGCTGATGGAAACCGACCTCGGCGACGAGCAGCGGCGATACCTGGGCACCGTCATCAGCAACGGCAACGCGCTGCTCGCACTGATTAACAGCATCCTCGACCTGGCCAAAGTCGAAAGCGGGCGAATCAGCCTCGAAGCGGTCGAGTTCAACCTCAAGGACGTGACCGAGAAAGTGCTCGAGACGCTGGCGACTCGCGCGCATGAAAAAGGCCTCGAGCTGATGGTGCGTTTTGCGCCCGGGGTGCCCGAGCTCGTGCTCGGCGATCCGATGCGGCTCGGGCAGATCCTCATTAACCTGGTCGGCAACGCGATTAAGTTCACCGCTAGCGGACAGGTGCTGGTGGCGGTCGATCGCGATCCCCACTCGGCCGCCGCAGGCGCGCTCAAGTTCACGGTAACCGATACTGGAATCGGAATTCCGGCCGACAAGCTCCATCTGCTGTTTCACGCATTCAGCCAGGCCGACTCTTCGACCTCGCGCCAATACGGCGGCAGCGGGCTGGGACTGGCAATCGTCTCGCGGCTGGTCGCGCTGATGCACGGCAAGGTCGCAGTCGCGAGCGAGCCCGGCACTGGCAGTGTATTCTCATTCACCGCACAGTTCGGGACTGCAACCACGCCGACGTCGTCGACAACGCGCGGCGAAGCTGTCGCATTCGGCGGCGCAAAAATTTTGCTCGTCGACGACAACGCCGACTGCCGGTCGATCGTCGCGGAACTGCTCAGAGCGCAAGGCGCGCATGTAACGGAAGCGGCGACGGCTGCGGAAGCGATGGCGGAGATCAGCCGCGATGCGCTGCGCGGACCGCGTTTCCAGGTAGCCGTGATCGACGGCGCGATGCCGGCGAATGGAGAGCTCGAAGCTCGCGCAACAAATTGTCGCCGGCGGCTCGATGCTGCCGCGGATCGTCATGATGCTCGGCAGCAACGACCTGACCGGCAAGGTTGGGCGTCTGCGCGCTCTCGGAGTGCACAACTATATCGTCAAACCGGTCCGGCGCGCCGAATTGCTCGCCGCGATCGTGCGCGCTCGCGAGGGCGTGCGCGCCGAACCGCGCGGGGACAAAGTTGCGCCAGCCGTGCCGCCGCCGCCATTTCTCGATCGGCCGCTCAAGATTCTCATGGCCGACGATTCGCAGGACAACCGCGCGTTGATCCGCGCCTACCTGAAAAAAACTCCCTACCATCTCGAAGAAGCCGAAGACGGGCAGCAGGCCATCGACAAGTTCATTGCCGGGAAGTTCGACGTGGTGCTGATGGATATCCAGATGCCGATTGTCGACGGCTACGAAGCAACCACCGCCATTCGCGGCTGGGAGAGGAAGAACAATCGACGCCGCACTCCCATCGTGGCGCTGACTGCGTCGGCGCTGGAAGAAGCGGTGCATCGCAGCAAGGCCGCGGGCTGCGACGCGCACGTGACCAAGCCGGTCAAAAGATCGACGCTGCTCGAGGCCATTCACGACGCAATCGAAAAGACGCCTCCCGCCAGTGAGCCGGTGGCCGTCAGCATTCTCAAGGAGGAAACATGCCGGACCGAGTAATTGTGGAAGTGGACGAGGATCTGAGCGATTTGATTCCGGGCTTTCTGGCGCATAAACGCACCGACATCGACAGCGTTTTCGAGGCGGTCGCGCGGCGCGACTATGCGGCAATCGGCCGCATCGCGCATCGCATCAAGGGTGAAGGGGGCAGTTACGGATTCGACTCGATGACTGAGATGGGGCGCTCGCTCGAGCACGCCGCCGCGATACGCGACAATGGCGCAGTCACGACGCTCGCGCGCCAGCTGCTCAGATACCTCGATCAGGTCGAGGTAGTGTTCCAGCCGTCGAAAGAGTAGCGAATTTTCTTGCTATCAGCTCGACGCCAGGTCGGTGCCGTGTTCGCCGAGTGTCGCGAGGCTCAGTCCTTTGAAGGCTGGCTCGGCGGCGGCGAGCGCGGTGAAGATGACGTCCGCAGTGTGCGGATGTTCTTTGCCGTCGATCGCTTGACCCAGCCGCGCGATCGCCTCGATGCCTGCGATGGCGTTTCCCGGCGGCGGGAATGCCGCGTTGATTCGCTGCACGCGGCCTTTGAAGTTGGTAAAGCTGCCGTCGATTTCCGGATACGCCGCGATCGGCCAGATCTGGTTGGCCATCTGGCAAGTCTCGTTGGCGTCGGTCGACAACACCAGCATGTAGTCGAGCGCGCCGAAGCGCCTGACGAACTCCTCTTCACCGAGTGCGCGGACCAAGTCAGCGCGAAATGAGATGAGCATCTTGAGCTCGCCCGACGCGACCGCCGCTGCCAGCCCGTCGAGTCCGTCGGCCGAAAGCCCGAGCGCGGCGAGTCCGCGCGTGTTGGGATTTTTGTTGGCGCGGATCAGCAGCTCGTCGTCGCCGCTGGCGCCCGGCGGCGACCAGTTGAGCGTCGCGATTCGGTCGGATCCGATCACGCTCTTCATCAGTTGCTTCAGCGCGAACGCTTCCTCGTTGGTCGACGTCGCATCGACGACCACGGCGATTGAATTGGGGCCGTTGCTGCGTTTGTAGTCCGCGATGATCGTCGCAGCGCGCCTCACACCTTCGCCCCACGGCTCGACCACGAGCTGATCCTTCGCCTGCACGAGCGGCGAGGTGAGTCGCGTCTCGGCCTGCAGCGCGGGAAAGCTATGCCGCCCCTCGTCGCACATCCAGTAGTCGTTGATGCCGGGGTTGTAGCGCGGCTTGAAGCGGTAGATGCGCCCGCGATGGTGGTGGATGTCGATGGCGCATCCGCGCTCGCATCCACCGCACACCGACGCCGTGCGATGCAGGTACCAGACCCGCATGCGGAAGCGGAATTCTTTTTCAGTGAGCGCGCCGACCGGGCAGATGTCCACGACGTTGCCGGCATACTTGTTGTTGACCGGCTGGCCGGGATTGATGTCGATGCGGTTGTGATCGCCGCGCTCGAAAATCGCGAGCTCCGACGTCTTCGTAATCTCGTCGAAGAAGCGCGTGCATCGCGCACACAGGATGCATCGCTCCTGATCGAGCATCACGCCCGAGCCGATGTCGATCGCCTTGCCCTTGTGATTTTTCTCCGGCAGCGGAAAGCGCGACGGCTGCTGATCGTAATCCATGTAGTAGTCTTGCAGCTTGCACTCGCCCGCCTGATCGCACACCGGGCAATCGATCGGATGATTGATCAGCAGGAATTCGAGCACCGCCTTCTGCGCGGTCTTGGCCTTGTCGCTGGTGGTGTGGACGACCATCCCTTCGGCGACGCGCGTGTTGCAGGCGATTTGCAGCTTCGGCGCCTTCTCGACTTCGACCAGGCACATGCGGCAGTTGCCGGGAATCGACAATCCGGGATGGTAGCAATAGTGCGGAATCTCGATGCCGGCGAGTTCCGCCGCGTTGATCAGATTCAGACTCGCGTCAGCGTCGACTTCTTTGCCGTCAATCGTCAGCTTGGGCATCGGATTTTCTCACGCAGCCTGCTGCGCCGATCCGTTCTTGTTCTTGAAGGGGCAGCGCCCGAGCTTGATGTGCGCTTCGAATTCGTCGCGAAACTTGGTGACGTAGCTCTTCACCGGCATCGCGATACTGTCGGCCAGCACACAGATCGTGTTGCCGACCATGTTGTCCGAGATGTTGTTGAGCAGCTCAAGCTGTTCAATCTTGCCCTGCCCCGCTTCCATCTCGATCATGATTTTTTCGATCCAGCCGGTACCTTCGCGGCACGGCGTACACTGGCCGCACGATTCATGATGGTAGAAGTGCGCGGTCGCCAGCAGCATGTCGATCATGCAGGTATCTTCGTCCATGACGATGACCACGCCGGAGCCCATCGCCGAGCCGATTGCGCGCATCGAGTCGAAATCGAACAGCGCGCGGTCGGTCTCTTCCTTGTTGAGGACCGGGAATGACGAACCGCCCGGGATGACACCCTTGAGCATCTTGCCGCCGAGGATGCCGCCGCCGAAGTTGTAGATGATGTCCCGCAGCGGCGTGCCCATCGGCAGCTCGTACAGTCCCGGCTTGTTCACGTGACCCGACAGGCATACGAGCTTGGTGCCGGGGCTCTTCTCGGGGCCGATCGACTTGTACCAGTCGGCGCCGCGATTGATGATGTGCGGCACGTTCGCCAGCGTTTCAATGTTGTTGATTACAGTCGGGCTCCCGAACGCGCCGACGATGGCGGGAAATGGCGGCCGGTTGCGCGGGTAGCCGCGCTTGCCTTCGAGCGATTCCAGCAGCGCGCTTTCTTCGCCGCAGATGTACGCGCCCGCACCTTTATGGGTCCAGATGTCCACAGCGTAGCCTGACCCCATCACGTCCTTGCCGACGTAGCCCGCGGCGCGCGCCTCGGCCAGGGCGGAGTCCATGCTGCGCTGCTGCACGGTGAATTCGCCGCGCATATAGATGTAGGCGTTGTGCGAACCGACCGCGCGGCACGCAATCAGGATCCCCTCGATGATGGCGTGCGGATCGTTTTCGAACTGGTATCGATTGGCGAAGGTGCCCGGCTCGCTTTCGTCGCCGTTGACACAAACGTAAACCGGCTTTTTCGAATCCTTCGGGATGAAGCTCCACTTGACGCCGGTCGGAAACGCCGCGCCGCCGCGTCCGCGGAGATTCGAGTTCTTGACCTCGTTGATAATGGCTTCGGTCGACATGTCGAACGCCTTGCGCAGCGCCTTGTACCCGCCGTTCGCGAGGTACACGTCGAGCTTGCGAAGGTCAGGGATGTCCAGCCAGCGAGTCAGTATCCGTTCCATGTGAATCCCGGTTTCTTTCGATGCTGGTTGCGAAGTTCAGGCGGGATGCTTTTCGCTGAGCGCCATCAGTTTCTGCTTCTGCCCCTGGATTTTGCGCTGCAGCGCCATCAACGCGTCGAGCACGCCTTCGGGCCGCGGCGGACATCCGGGAACATACACATCGACCGGCACGATCCTGTCGATGCCCGGCAGCGTCGCGTAGTTGTCGTAGAAGCCGCCCGTCGACGCGCAGGCGCCAAACGCCATCACCCATTTCGGCTCGGTCATCTGATCGTACACGCGGCGCAGAATCGGTCCCTGGCGAACGGTCACGGTGCCGATGACCATCAGCAGGTCGGCCTGGCGCGGAGTGAAGCGCGGCAGCAGCGCGCCGAAGCGGTCGATGTCGTACGGCGACATCGAGAGCGACATATATTCCATCGCGCAGCATGCGGTCGCGAACGGATACGGGAAGATCGAAAATTTGCGCGCCCAGCCGAGCGCCTTGTCGAGCCGGGTCAGGACCGCAGTATCGCCGAGCAGAATCTCGTCGCCCTTGGACGACTCGAGCCCGCTTTTAGTTAATGCCATTGTTGCCTCTGGCGCTTGATATATACGTTAAATCGATTCAGTTGAAGGGTAGCAAGCATGGCGTCAGCCCGTCAACGAAGTCTAATGAAGCGGCCGTTCTGAGTGAAGTTAAACTTGCACTGGCGACGCATCGTCGCGACGGCTGTTATCGTCGCGCTACTGGCAATCTCGGCCTGCTCCGGCTCGCCGAAAAGTACAGCGCAGCCGCCGGTTCCCGCCAATATTGAGGAACTGAAATCTGCGGTGGCGGCGATTCTGAAAAAATATAACGTGCCGGGCGCCGGAATTGCTCTAGTCACCAAAGATAGAGTCGTGTGGACGGGCGGCGTCGGCAAGGCGGACCTCGCGACCAATCGCGACGTTACCGCCGACACGATGTTCCGCGTCGGCTCGATCACCAAGGGTTTCGTCGCGCTGTCTGCCTTGCAGCTCGCCGAGCGCGGCAAACTCAGCCTCGACGAGAAGAGTGTCGGACGTTGCGCCCGAGATACCCGTCGTCAATCCGTGGGCGGCGACGAATCCGGTCACGCTCGCGCAACTGCTCGAGCACACGGCGGGCTTCAACGATTTCTCGCTGGCCGAGTTCTACGATTTCGACGCGTCACCCGACGATCCCCATCCCCGGCCGCTGCTGTGGACGCTTACGCATTTCACCGGTCCCGAGCATGTGCGATGGCGCCCCGGGTCGCGCACCGTCGTACTCGAATCCCGGCTACGGGCTGGCCGGCTATATTGTCGAGAAAACGGCGGGCGTGCCGCTCGAAAATTACATCGCGGGAAATATTCTGCGTCCGCTCATGATGGCGCATTCGGACATGCGGCTGACGCCCGCGGTGAAGGACGCGCTCGCGCAAGGTTACGACAACGAAAAGCCGGTGCCCTACTTCCCGATTTTTCTGCGGCCCGCCGGCGAGATGAAGTCGTCGGCGAACGAGATGGCGCAATTCGTTCGAATGATGCTGAATCGCGGCGAGCTCGACGGCATCAGAATCGTCAGTCCGGAATCGATCGCGAGAATGGAAACGCCCGAGACTTCGCTGGCCGCCCGCGCCGGCCTGAAGGACGGCTATGGGCTGGGCAATTACGCCGACGACGAAGAGCCGCTGACGCAACATGGGCACGACGGTGGAATCGACGGCTTCCTCTCGCGCTACGCTTACGTGCCGGAGGCGGGCGTCGGTTATTTTTTTTCGATCAATGATTCTTCAGCGAGCGCCGCGCATGCCGTTCATGAGATCGAACAGGTGCTTTACGCGTACATGACACGCGGCACGCAGGCGCATCAGGAGCCCGCGACAAAACTGCCAACGGGTGCGTCGGAGTGGACCGGTTACTATCAGTTCGCGGCGCCGCGTCAGCAAAAGTTGAGCTGCTTCGATCTGCTGTTGGGCGGCGAATTCGTCAGCATCAAGGGCGACACGATGCGCGCGCGGCCGGTGCTCGGATCGGCACGACCGTTGATCCCGGTCGGCGACAACCAGTTCCGCACCAAGCAGAGCGAAGCGGCGACGACCATCTTCACCACCGACGGCAAAGACAATCCCGTGATGGTCCTGACGGCGCCGCCTGACATCCCGATTCCCGCCTACTACGTCAAGACGAATCCGATCTGGCCGATGATTCGCCTGGTGCTCGTGTTCGGCGCGATCGTCTTGATGCTGTCGTCGATCTTATTCGCCTTCATCTGGATCCCGCGCAAAATGCTTGGCGCGCAGGTCGAGCATCTTGCAATCCGAATACTTCCGCTGCTCGCGACGCTCTCGCTGATCGCCGCTTTCGCAATGGCCGTGACCTCAGCGCCGGTCTATCTCGCGCGCGAGGGAGCGGCGTCGCTCACCTACTTCGTCGGTACGATCGCATTCGCGATTTTCTCGCTGATTGGACTCGCGCTCGTGCTCGGTTCGTGGCAAGCGCAAATCCATCGCGGCGTCCGCATCCATTCCTTCCTCGTCGCATTGGCCTGCGTCGGCCTGACGAGTTACCTCGCGTACTGGGGCGAACTCGGCGTCAGACTATGGCAGCCGTGGTAGGCGTCACGACACGCGCAGGACGCCGGCGCCTTTGATTTCATCGTGCTTGAGCATCTGGAGCGCGACGTTCGCCTGCTCGAGGCCGAAGGCGACCGTGCTCGTGTGAATCGGGATTTCGCCGGCCAGCTTCAGGAACTCCTGGCCGTCGGCGCGCGTGTTGGCCGTCACGCTGCGAAGTTCTTTTTCGTAGAAGAGATGCTTCTCGTAGTCCAATACCGGGATCGGACTCAGATAAATTCCCGCGACTGCAAGGATGCCTCCGCGATCCAGCGCTGCCATCGCCGGCGGCACGAGATTTCCCGCCGGCGCGAACAGGATTGCCGCGTCCAGCGGCGCGGGCGGTGCTTCTTCGGCGTCACCGATCCACTCGGCACCGAGATCCTTCGCCAAATCGCGATGCGACCCGCCGCGACTCATCACGAATACGCGGCATCCCCAATGGCGAAGCACCTGGATCGAAAGATGCGCCGAGCCGCCGAAGCCGTAGAGTCCGACCGTCGCGCCCGGCTTGACGTCGGCGCGCTTGATTGCGCGATACCCGATTATTCCGGCGCACAGCAGCGGCGCCGCCTCTTCATCGCCGAGCGACGCCGGCAACGCATACGCGAAGTCCTCGCGCACGACGGCGTATTCGCAGTAGCCGCCGTCGTGGTCGTAGCCGGTGAAGCGCGCATTAGGACAAAGATTTTCGCGGCCGCGACGGCAATAGACGCAGATGCCGCAAGTCTCGCGCAGCCATGCTATCCCGACGCGATCGCCCTGCTGGAAGCGGCCTGCGCCGACGCCGCGCTTGTCGACGACGCCCACCACTTCATGCCCCGGTATGATTCGCGGATGGTGCGGCGGCAAATCACCTTCCGCGACATGAAGATCGGTGCGGCACACTCCGCACGTTTTCACGCGCACTCGAATTTCGCCCTGGGCCGGCTCGGGCACGGCGGCGTCGATCGGATGGAGCGGACCGGATTCGATCGGCGCAGGCTTCTCGACCACCATCGCCTTCATCGCAAAATATTATAATCGATGCGCGCGCCATTGGCTCGCGAAAAAGCCTGTTAACCCGTCGAAAGGCGAAGAATTGTACTGGCGTTTCGCGCATGCTCTATTGAACCGCACGGATGCAGGCGCACCAACAAACCCCACCGCCCAACGAAGTTTCGTTCGCGCGCGCCGATAACTCCACACTGGTTGTCCAGCTCGCCGGCGATTGGCATCTTCGTCACGGCCTGCCCTCGACCGACCTCGTCGAGAAACAACTCGACACGGCGCCGAAGCCGACTCGCCTGACCTTCGACGCCGCCGAATTGCGCGACTGGGACAGCGGCCTGCTCACGTTTCTGCTCGGCGTCAGCGAGCTTTGCCATAAGCGCAAATTGACCGCCGATTGGTCCCCACTGCCCGAAGGCGTGCGCAGCCTTATCCAACTGGCCGAAGCGGTGCCCGAGAAAACCGGCGCGCGCGCCGAGGTCACTCACACTTCGTTCATCGAAGAGCTTGGCCACGAAGCGATTTCGTGGGCGCAGGGCCTCGACGACTTTCTGCGCTTCCTCGGCGAAGTGGCAATCTCGTTCGTCAGGCTGGCCACCGGCAAGGCGCGCTTTCGAAGAGTCGATCTGATGATCGTCATCCAGGATTGCGGCGCGAGCGCCTTCGGCATCGTCACGCTGGTCACGTTCCTGGTTGGAGTGATTCTCGCATTCATGGGCGCGGTCCAGTTGCAGCAATTCGGCGCCGCGATCTACGTCGCCGACCTGGTCGGCATCGCGATGAGCCGCGACATGGGCGCGATGATGACCGCGATCATCATGGCCGGCCGCACCGGAGCCGCGTTCGCCGCGCAGCTCGGCTCGATGAAGGTCACGCAGGAAATCGACGCGCTCACCACGATGGGAATTTCGCCGCTCGAATTCCTCGTGCTGCCGCGGGTGCTCGCGCTGTTCCTGATGATCCCCCTGCTCTGCATTTACGCCGACTGCCTTGGCGTTGCCGGCGGAGCCTTCGTCAGCGCGACCATGCTGCACATCACGGTCCGCACCTACATTCAGGAAACCGTCGCCGCAGTAACGCTCCCGGATATTTTCGGCGGCGTCTTCAAGGCCGCCATCTACGGCATCATCATCGCCGTCGCCGGATGCCTGCGCGGATTTCAATGCGGCGACAGCTCGTCTGCGGTCGGCGACGCGGCGACCGAAGCGGTCGTCACCGGCATCGTGTACGTAATCGTCGCGTGCGGAATTTTCGCCTTCATCTTCAACATTCTCGGAATCTGATGGCCATCACGCATCCATCGATCAAAGCCTCGGACGGGAAACCGGTTTCGGTCGAGATTTTTCCCAAGGACGGACCGCCGCCGATCACCGTCAAGAATCTGACGATGGCGTACGGAACCTACGTCATAATGAAGGACATCAACTTCACCGTAAAACACGGCGACATCTTCATAATCATGGGCGGCAGCGGCAGCGGCAAAAGCACGCTGCTGCGCCACATGCTGGGACTGATCGTGCCCGCCAAGGGCGAAATCTGGTACGGCAATTTCGATTTCACCAAGGGCGAGCCGGAACAGCGCGAGGAAATGCTGCGCCACTTCGGCGTGTTGTACCAGGGCGGCGCGCTGTGGAGCTCGATGACGCTGGCGGAAAACGTCGGCCTGCCGCTCGGCGAATTCACCGATCTCTCCGATGAGGAAATTCACGAGGTCGCCTCGCTCAAGCTGGCTCTCGTCGGGCTCAAGGGCTTCGAGGGCTACTATCCGAGCCAGATCAGCGGCGGGATGCAGAAGCGGGCCGGATTGGCGCGCGCCATCGCGCTCGACCCGGAAATACTTTTCTTCGACGAGCCGTCGGCCGGCCTCGATCCCATCAGCTCGCGCCTGCTCGACGACCTGATCCTCGAGCTGCGCGACAACCTCGGCGCCACCATCGTGGTCGTGACGCACGAGCTGGCCAGCATTTTTGCAATCGGCAACAACAGCATTTTTCTCGACCCGGAAAGCAAGACCGTGATCGCGCAGGGCGACCCGAAGGAACTCCTCAAGAATTGCAAAGATCACCGCGTGCAGGCTTTCCTGACCCGCGGCGCGGAAGAAAATAAAGCGGACAAATCAGCGAGGGATCATGGGTAAGCGAGTCAATCCTGCAACCGTGGGCGCCTTCGTACTCGGCGCCATTGGCCTCATTTTAGTGTCGGTCGTGGTCTTCGGATCGGGACACCTGTTCCGCAAGACCCACGAATTCGTCATCTACTTCGCCGGCGATATCAACGGCCTGCGGGTCGGCGCGCCGGTCAAGTTCAAGGGCGTCGAGATAGGCATGGTCCAGCGGATTAAGCTGCGCCTCGAGCAGGACGTCAACCACGTCAACGGCCAGTTGCGCGCCGACGTGCGCATCCCGGTCATCATCGAGCTCGATGAGGAAAAAATCATTTCCCACGGCGGCACCTCCATCGACCTCGACGATCCGCACACGATTCCCAACCTGATTCGCGAAGGGATGCGCGCGCAGCTCGGCTCCGACAGCTTCGTCACCGGCCTGATGTACGTGGCGCTCGACATCGAACCGAACACCCCCATTCAAATGGTCGCGCCGCCCGGTTCCCCGCTACAGGAGATTCCCGCCATTCCAAACACGCTCGAGCAGGCCCAGGCTGTTGCCGTGCGAATTTTCGAGCGGCTCGACAAGGTCGACTTCAACGAAGTCTTCACGCAGATGACCGGGATGCTGGAATCTATTCGGGAAATCGCCAACTCGCCCAGCTTGAAAAAGGCGATCGATAATTCCGAGCAGACGCGCGAGCAGCTCGACAATGCGCTCGCCGGCGCGCAGCGCACTCTCGCCACGGTAAACGGCCAGCTACCTCCCCTGTCGAGCTCGATACAGAAGACTTCAACCTCGGCGGATGCCACCGCTAAACAGGCCACGATTACGCTCGGCACCGTGAACACGACGATCGAGCCCAACTCACCGCTAAACTACCAGGCGCTGCAGACGCTGCAGGACGTCTCCGCCGCCGCGCATTCGGTCAAGGAACTGGCAGACTACCTGCAGCGCAACCCCAGCGCGGTCGTTCGCGGCCGCGACCTCAGCCAGGACAATTAATCGATGACCTTGAGCAGACTGCTCCCGAGAATCTGCGCGGCCGGTGCGCTCGCGATGTCGCTCGCGGGATGCTCCTATCTCGCCAAGGCAATTCTCGCTCCGCAGAAGGATATCTCGAAGTTTTATCTCCTCACGCCCACCGCAGACACTGCCGCCGCGACGCCCGCATCGGCACCGGGCTCAAACAGCAATAGCGATTTCACAATCGGACTCGGGCCGATCAAGCTGCCGCCCTATCTTGATCGCCCGGAGATCGTGACGCGCGCGGCGCCCAATCGCCTCGAGCTCTCGAAGGACGATCGATGGGGCGAATCGGTCCAGAACGGTTTCACGAGCGCGATGCAACGCGACCTCGCCGCTCAGGCTGGCACCGAAAATATAATTATCTTTCCGTGGTACAACACCGTGCACATCGACATGCAGGTGCAGATAGACGTCTATCGCTTCGAAACCGACAGCCAGGGGATAGCGCACCTGTCGGCAAAATGGACGCTGCTGGATTCGACGGGTAAGAACATCCTCTACACAGTCGAGTCCACGGTTACGCAGCAATCCAAACCCGGCGACACGACCGACTCGGTGGCAGCGCTAAGCCGCACCATCGGCGACCTGAGCGGCCAAATCGCCAACATGATCCACCAACTCCGCTCCCAACAAGGCACGCATCCCACGTGAAGTAGACGCTACAGCTCGAAATCCGCCTCTTCCAGAATCCGCGCCGCGCGATAGAGAAAACTGTTGCCCAGCACGCCGTCGACCACGCGATGGTCATACGAGAGCGCCAGGTACATCATGCTGCGAATCGCGATTGCGTCGGCGCCATCGACCTCGACCACCACCGGCCGCTTCTTCACTTCCCCCATCCGCAGGATACCGACCTGCGGCTGATTGATGATCGCGAAGCCGTAAAGATTGCCCTCGCGCCCCGGATTCGAGAGCGTGAAGCTGCCGCCCGCGAGATCGTCCGCCGTGATTTTCTTCTCGGCGACTTTGCGGCGCAGGCTCTCGATCGCGCGCGCAATCCCGACCACTGACATGCCTTCCGCCGCCTTGATCACCGGCACCAGCAGGCCTTCGTCTGTATCCATCGCGATACCAAGATTGATTTCGCGCCGCGTGACCACCGAGTCGCCGACCACCGACGCGTTCATCCGCGGAAACTCCTTGAGCGCGCGAACAGTCGCCGCCGCCGCAATCGGCAGGAACGTCAGATTGAATCCTTCGCGGCGCACGAACTCGGCCTTGTGCTGTTCGCGCAGGCGCATCGCATTGGTAACGTCCACTTCCGCCACGGTGCCGACATGCGGCGAATGCGTCTTCGAAAAGACCATGTGCTCGGCGATTAGCTTGCGCCGCCGCGTGAACGGCTCGACGATATCGCCCTCGAGCGGCTGATAAACGGGCGGCTTGAACCCCGGACCGGATTGAGCCGGCGCTGGCGTCGTAGTTGTCGACGTCGCAGCCGTGGCCGGACGCGAACTGCTTTGCGCAGCTCCATTGGTGGGCGCCTGCGATGCGGCGCTCGGCGTTTTGCGCAACGAATCGAGGTAACGCTGCAAGTCGCGCTTGCTGACCCGTCCGCCGAATCCCGTCCCAGGAACGTGGCTCAAATCGATTCCTTCTTCGGCGGCAATTTTCAGCACCACCGGCGAAAACCGCCGCGGGCCGCCGCTATCGGGTTCGGCTTCACGAAGTCCCGCCCCCGCCTCCTGTATCGGCGGAGCTGCCTGCACGGTTTGAGGCCGAGGCGGCGGCTGCGACATGGGCGGCGGCGGCACCGGCTTCAACGCAGGTTTCTCGGCGACCGCCTCCGGTTTCGGCGCAGCCTTGGGTGCGACGACTTTCAATTTTGCCGGAGCCTCTGCCGCGCCCGCCGGCTCGATAACGGCGAGCGTCGCACCGACCGGCAAGGTCTGCCCCTCGGCCGCGACAATCTTCGCGATTCGTCCCGCGCCCGGCGACGGAATTTCCGTGTCGACCTTGTCGGTCGAGATTTCAACCAGCGGCTGATCCTCGATAACGACGTCGCCTTCCTTGACCAGCCATTTCGCGATCGTGCCTTCGACGACACTCTCGCCCATCTGCGGCATCGTCACGTCGATTGCCATATCAGTACGCCGCCAGGTTGCGGATCGCGTCGACGATTTTGTTGGTGCTCGGCAGGATAAAGTCCTCGAGCGGCGGACTGAACGCCACGTGCGAGTCGGCCGCCGCAACGCGCCGCACCGGACCGTCGAGATATTCGAACGCGTTCTCCATGATGATCGCCGAAACCTCGCCGCCGATTCCTCCCGTCAGCCGATCCTCGTGCACCACCAGCACCTTGCCGGTCTTGCGCGCGGTCGCCAGTATCGCCTCGCGATCCAACGGCAGGAGCGTGCGCAAATCGAGCACCTCGACCGCGAGCCCGTCTTCCTTCTCGACGATTCGCGCCGCGTCGAGCGACTGCCCGAGCGTGCCGCCGTAGGTGATTATCGAAAGGTCGCCGCCTTCCTTGCGAATCTCCGCAACTCCGATCGGCACCGTGAAATCGCCCTCGGGCAAGTCTTCCTTGATACTGCGATACAGCCGCTTGTGCTCGAAGTACACGATCGGATTGCCGTCGCGAATCGAACTCTTCAGCAGCCCCTTCGCGTCGTACGGCGTCGCCGGCGCAACCACTTTGAGTCCCGGCACGCGCGTGAACCACGCCTCAGGATTCTGCGAATGGAACAGCGCGCCATGCACGCCCGCGCCCGACGGCGCACGAATCACCAGCGGACAGGCAGCCTTGCCGCCGTGCCGATAGCGCAAGGTCGCGGCCATGTTGACGATCTGATCGAAGGCGCACGAAATAAAATCCGCGAACTGCATCTCGACCACCGGCCGCATCCCGAGCACCGCCGCGCCGATTCCGGCGCCGACAATCAGCGCCTCCGAAATGGGAGTGTCGATCACGCGCTCCTCGCCGAACGCGTCGAGCAACCCTTCGGTTGCCTTGAACGCGCCGCCCAAATCCGCGACGTCCTCGCCCATGACGAACACGTTCTCGTCGCGGCGCATTTCCTCGTGCAGCGCAGAATTGATCGCCTTGATGTAGGTGGCTTCCATGGCTAACGAGCGCCGTTGTTAGAAGAGGAGTTCGAAGAATTTGTTGCAGATGTCGAGTTCCGGCGGCGCGTAAATATCTTCAAGTGCTTCTTGAGATTCCGGCAACGGGCTGCTTTCGGCAAAATCCACCGCCGCCTGCACCGTCTTGTTCGCGCGCTCGTCGATCTGCTCGCGGATGCGCTTGATGTCGTGACCCTTCTTTTCGAGGTAGAACTCGAAGCGCGGGATCGGATCGCGGCTCTGCCATTCGATGAGCTCTTCCTGGTCGCGATACAACGCCGCGTCGTGCTCGCTGTGCCCGCGGTAGCGATAGGTCTTGCATTCGATCAGCACCGGACCCTCGCCGGCGCGGGTCTTTGCGATCAGCCGCTCGCTCAACTCGAGCACGGCGAGCAGGTCGTTGCCCGAGCACACGTAACCCTTGAAGCCGTAGGCCACCGCGCGGTCGGCCACGTCCTCGATCGCCATCTGCTTCTCGAGCGGCGTCGAGTACGCGTAGCGGTTGTTCTCGCACACGAAGACCACCGGCAGCTTGTGCACGCCGGCAAAGTTCATCGCCTCATGCACGTCGCCGCGCGACGCCGCGCCTTCACCGAAGAAGGCGACCGCGACGTTGGGATTCTTTTTCATTTTGAATTTGAGCGCCGCGCCGACCGCGACCGGCAGCGACGAACCAAGCATCGAGGTCGATCCGAAAACGCCGTGCTCCAAATCGCCGCCGTGCAGAAACGAATCCTTGCCGCGCGAAAGCCCGGTTTCCTTGCCCATCAACTGCGCCATCAGGTGGCCCGGATCGACGCCGCGCATGATGAAAACGCCCATGTCGCGATGCAGCGGCGCGGTGAAGTCGCCGTCGTGGAGTGGCGCGCAGATGCCGGTGACGATCGCCTCCTGGCCGGCGCCGGAGTAAACGCCGCCGAGGATTTTGTTCTGCCGATGCAAGCGTGAGACGCGCTCCTCGAACGCGCGAATCAATTTCATCCAGTAGTAGAGTTGCAGTTCGTACTCGACGCGTGGCGCATGCTCAACGGCGCCATGCTCAACATTGGTTTCGGGCATCTGGTGTACTCCGGTTTCGCCTGTCTGATTCACACTAACTCGCGCGGGCGCACGGGGCAAAATGCTTTTGTCTCGAACGCGACAGTCAATCGAGCAGTTTCCGCACGCGATCTTTGACTGACTGATCGGCTCCCAGCAGGAGCGCGGGGAGCCGCAGCGTGAGCTCGATCCAGTTGCGATCGCGCCGCCCGATTTCGCGCAGCATCGCGAGACCGTCGTCGACCTTGCCCAAACCGAGCAGCGCAATCGCGTGCCAGTAGCGCATCTCGGGATTGTCGCCGGCCAGCCGCTCGGCGTCGGAGAATTCGCGCTCGGCCGCGTCGAGGTCGCCGCGTTGAGCCGCTTCGTTTGCCAGCCGCATATGAATGTACGCGCGACGCACGGCGACCAGACGGCGAATCTCGACCAGCGGCTCGGGCGCGTCGTCAACCCGCAGGTCGAAGATCGTGTCGACCCAGGGGCGTCCCGTCGATTTCGCCTCGACGATCAGAATCGCCGCCGTCTGACGGCCGCGGATGTCGCCGCCTTCAGCCTCAGCCGCGTCGAGCGCGGCGAGAAATCGATCGACCAGCTCGCCCTTGGCGCTGGTGTACGCCTCGGCCATCGCCGGCCAGACCGTGTTCTTGAGCATCATGTTGGCCTGCACGGAAAATCCGTCGCCTACGATGTGTCCCGCTTCTGGAATCGTAGTTTGACCGGTGTGCGCCGCGGCGCGGCCGAGCGCATCGACCATCGCGACCTGCCGAACTTCACGCATCGGATCGGCGGCGACCAGGCCCGCGAGCGTGTCGGGCGCGCTCTTTGCGCGCACGCATCAAGTCGAGTCCGAGCTTACCGTACGCAGGATCGGAAGACGCCTGCGACGCGACTGCGCCCACGCCGGCTTCCGCCCACGTGACGACCGAGCCGGCGGCGAAGTAATGCGACTGCACGGCAACTCCAAGCTGACCGGTGTCATGATCGCGCGCGACGATTGAGTAAGTATGAGCGAGTTGGTCGACTGTCGGAATCATGATGCGTCCTCCCGGGTCGACACGATTGTGATATCGCGCGGGCTTAATCGCCACCCGAATTAGTGAGCATTAGTCATCTGATTTGGATATAGTGATCCTCAGCAAAGAATATGATTCTTGTTCTAAAGAGAACTCTTCTCTTCATGATATTGTGGGTGCCGTTTTTCCTCCTCGTTAAAGAACTCCTGATCGCGAAGACACATCTGACCGTAACGGAATGCGGTGTTACCGCAATCATCCTCACAGTGTTTCCTCCGAGTCTCTTCGTTCAGTTCTGGCTTGCACCTCGACTAGGCTTACAACACCCGAGCGAATTAAAGCGCACTCTCGGGTAATTCCTTCCGCGATCTCTCCTCAGCGCGTCTCTTAAGGCAGTTTTCTTTTGCAACTGGGTTGCCTCCTCGTACCTGATGGCTTATAAACGCGATTGATGGCGTCGGGACATTCATCGCTCGCTTCTGAGCTGCGCGGACGCGCGCCGATTCGCGAGATCCTCGATCGAGCGCTCGCGGGCGTGCGCTTGAGCGATGCCGACGCGATCGCGCTGATCGAATGTCCTGACAGCGACCTCGACGCGATGCTTGCTGCGGCGGCTGAGCTGCGCGATCGCGGCAAAGGCCGCGACGTCACCTACTCGCGCAAAGTTTTTTTGCCGATCACGAATCTCTGCCGAGATCGATGCACCTACTGCACGTTCCGCAAGGATCCCGGCGACCCCGGCGCGTGGACGATGATGCCCGACGAGATTGCGCAGTGGTCGCGGCGCGGTGCCGAGCTTGGATGCAAAGAGGCGCTGATGTGCCTCGGCGACAAGCCCGAGGTCGCATTCAAGGAGTATCGCGAGACGCTGGCGACGCTTGGCGTTCGCACTACGATTGAATACGTCGGGCGCGCGTGCGAGATCGCGCTGGCCGAGGGACTGCTGCCGCATACCAACGCCGGCTTGATGACCTTCGACGAAATGCGCGCGCTGCGCCCGCTCAACGTGAGCATGGGCCTGATGCTCGAAAGTATCTCGCCGCGGCTGCGTGCGCGCGGCGGAGTGCATCAGGCGGCGCCAGACAAGGACCCTGCGCTGCGGATGAAAATGATCGATGAAGCAGGTGAGCTGCGGATTCCATTCACGACTGGAATCCTGCTCGGCATCGGCGAGACTCCGGCTGAACGGGCGCTGAGCCTGACGGCGATTCGCGACACGCATGAGCGTCACGGTCATATACAGGAAGTGATCATCCAGAATTTTCGCGCCAAGCCCGAGATTGCGATGGCCGACGCGCCGGAGCCCGACGCTTACGACATGGCGCGCGCAATCGCGACGGCGAGGCTCGTGCTCGGGCCGTCGATGAACGTGCAGGCGCCGCCGAACCTGTCGCCGCGTCAGATCGAATTGTTCCTGAATGCCGGAATCAACGACTGGGGCGGGATTTCGCCGCTCAGCAAGGATTACGTGAATCCCGAAGCGCCGTGGCCGCATCTCGAACGGCTCGGTGAGCAATGCGCGCGGGCGGGATTCAAGCTTGGTGAAAGGCTCGCAATTTACAACGAATACATCAATGATGAATGGCTCGACCCGGCGGTCGCGACTAAAGTGCGCGCGATATGGGATCGACCTGTCGGAGGCCAATCATGAACCTGGAGTACTGGCGCACTTACGTCGACGAAATCGAAGCGACCCCCGTTGGCGCTTTGCTCGGCAAGGCGTCCCCCGCCGTGCGCAGCGCGCTCGAACGCGCTCTGCTGAAGCGCGAGTTGACGCCCGAGGAAGGGCTGCTGCTGTACACGTCGGAGGGCGACGACCTGCGCGCGACGGTGAAATGCGCGGACCTCGCGCGCGCCGAGGACATCGGCAACGAAGTCACCTACGTCGTCAATCGCAATATCAACTTTACCAATATCTGTTTCGTGGGATGCCAGTTCTGCGGCTTCAAGCGTCAGCGCTGGGAGGCCGACGCCTACGATCATTCCGACGAGACGATCGTGCGCAAAGTGGCCGACGCGGTCGCGCGCGGCGCCACTGAGGTCTGCATGCAGGGCGGCATCAACCCCGACATGCCGCCGTTCAAGTATCGCGACCTGCTCGACGCGATGAAGCGCGCCTTTCCCGAGATTCACATCCACGCGTTCTCGCCGATGGAAATAATGTACGGCGCCAAGCGCGTGCGGATGGACTACCCGGAATACATCACGATGCTCAAGGAGCACGGGCTCGGCTCGATTCCGGGGACCGCGGCGGAAATTCTCGACGACGGCGTGCGCGAGATCCTCAGTCATAAGAAAGTCGATGTCGCCGCGTGGGTCGAGATCATTACGACGGCGCATGCGGTCGGCGTGCCGACGACGTCAACCGTCATGTACGGCCACGTCGAAAGTCCGCAGCACGTCGTCAATCATCTCGACTTGCTGCGCACGATCCAGAAGCAGACGCATGGCTTCACCGAGTTCGTGCCGCTGCGATTCATTCATCAGAACACGATGCTGTATCGCAAAGGCCTGGTGTCGCCGGTCGATCGCGGGCAGCTGGATTTCCAGATGTACGCGTTCTCGCGGCTTTTCCTGCGCGGGCAAATCGACAATATCCAGACCTCGTGGGTAAAGTGCGGCATCGATCTCGCGGCGCTCACGCTCAAGGCCGGATGCAACGATCTGTCGGGCACACTGATGGAAGAGAGCATCACGGCGCAGGCTGGCGGCGACTCGGGCGAGTTTGTGCCGGTCGATCTGTTCGAGGAAAAGGCGCGCGAGATGGGCCGCGTCGCGGTCGAACGCACCACGCTCTACAAAAAGCTCTACGGAAGAAAGGCACCCAATGGCGCGCGGCCAATCGCGACCCCTCCCGCCCCGGCAGATAACCACGCTAGCGGGGGGAGTGGGTGCGGCTAAGTTCATCCGGGGACTCGTTCGGCGCATCGATCCCGCGCGGCTGACCGTCGTCGTCAACACCGGCGACGACGAAACCTTTTACGGCTTGCACGTCTCGCCCGATATCGACACCGTGACCTACACGCTCGCGGATGCGGTGAATCGCGCGCAAGGCTGGGGCCTCGAGGGCGAATCGTTCAACGTGCTGGCGGCGCTCGAGCGCTTTTACGGCAAGCCGTGGTTCGGACTCGGCGATCGCGACCTCGCCACGCATCTGTATCGCACCGAGCGGATGCGCCAGGGCGTCTCGCTCAGTCGCATCACGACGGAAATCGCGCAAGCATTCAACGTGCAGTCGCGAATCATGCCGATGAGCGACGACCGCGTGCGGACCTTCGTGAAATTGCGCGGGCGTCGCGCGATCCCGTTCCAGGAATATTTCGTGCGCGGACGGGCGCGCGGCGCCGTCGAGAAGATCGAGCTGCGCGGAATCGGCGCAGCGCACCCTACTCCCGCGGTGCTCGCGGCGATTCGCAAATCCGCCGCCGTGATCCTGGCGCCGTCGAATCCGTTCGTCTCGCTCGGCCCGATTCTGCAATTGACGGGAGTGCGCGGCGCGCTGCGCCGGGTCAAATCGCGCGTCGCGGCCATCAGTCCGATCGTCGGCGGCAAGACGATCAAAGGTCCCGCCGACAAAATGCTGCGCGGACTTGGCATGGAGGTTTCGCCGCTGGGAGTCGCGCGGCTCTATCGCGATATCGTCGGGCTGTTCGTGCTCGACAACGCCGATCGGCGCTATGTCGAATCGATCGAGCGCCTGGGCATGCGCGCGCTCGCTACCGACACGATCATGGCCACTCCCGAGCGCGCCGCCGCGCTGGCTGAAGTGGTTCTGCGAACGCTTGAGGTGTAGTACTCTGGTGCCGCCATGCGCACGATAAGTCTGACAGCGGTCGAGGGCATTCCGATGGTGAAGGCCGGCGACGATCTCGCCGCGCTGATCGCCAAGGGACTCGCCGACACCGGCTTCAAGCTCGAGGCCGGCGATATTCTTGTCGTGTGCCAGAAGGTAGTCTCGAAGTCCGAAGGCCGCGTCGTGAATTTCAATGACTACGAGCCCTCCGAGTTCGCCAAGGCCTACGCGAGGCGATGGGAGAAAGATCCGCGCGCGATCGAAATCGTCCTGCGTCAAACGAGCCGAATCGTGCGCAACGATCGCGGCGTGCTGATCGTCGAGACCGGACCCGGATGGGTCTGCGCCAACGCGGGCGTCGACGAGTCCAACAGCCTGGAGGACGAGCGCGCGATATTGCTGCCCGAAGATCCCGACGCCTCCGCGCGCCGCCTGCGCGACGAGATTCGCCGGCGCCTCGGCGTCACCGTCGCCGTGCTGATCACCGACACCTTCGGCCGTCCGTGGCGCGACGGCCTTACCGAGATTTGCCTCGGCATCGCCGGCATGAATCCAGTCCTCGACTTGCGCGGCACCACCGACTTGGGCGGCCGCGAATTGCATCACACGGTCATCGCAGTGGCCGACGAGATCGCATCCGCCGCCGGCCTGCTGATGGAAAAAGCGGGCGCCGTGCCGGCGGTGGTCGTGCGCGGCTACAAATATGAACCGTTCGAAGGCAGCGCGAAAATATTGATTCGCCCCGCCGAAGCCGATTTATTCCGATAATCCGATCTCGCTGAACCAACGTGAAAAGAGCGAAAGCCACTCAACTCGCCGCCGCCTCGACGCCTGAGCCGTTGAATCCGGCGCGCCTGGTCGAAGCGGATCTCGCGGCCGTCGAAGCGAAACTCTCGCGCCTGCTCGATTCGAAGGAACCGATCATCGCGGAAATCTGCCACTACCTGGTCGACGCCGGCGGCAAGCGGCTGCGGCCGACCTTCATCATGTTGGTCTATCGCGCGTGCGGCGGGCCCGAGGCCAATGCGGGCGCGGCGATCGATGCGGCGATTGCGCTCGAGCTGATTCATTCGGCGACGCTGCTGCACGACGACATCATCGATCGCGGCCTGCTGCGGCGCGGCAAGCCGTCGGCGTTCGCGCGCTACGGATTCGGCGCGTCGCTGATCGCGGGCGACTACCTGTTCTGCCGCGCGTTCGAAGTATGCGGCCGCTTCGACGAACATCTCGTGCACACGGCGGCGCAAGCATGCGTCGAGCTGACCGAGGGCGAAGTGATGGAGAGCAGGTTCCGTCACAACCCGGCGGCGACGCTGAAGGATTACATCACGGTGATCGATCGCAAGACCGCGTCGCTGTTCCATGCCGGCGGCAAAGTTGCGGCGGACCTCGCGGGCGTGCCGTCGCGAACGATCGATGCGATGGCGAAACTCGGGACCGCGATGGGCCTCGCGTTCCAGATGGTCGACGATCTGCTCGACATCCTCGGACCGGAAGAAAAAATCGGCAAGCCGGTCGGCTCCGACCTGCGCGCCGGCATCCCGTCGCTGCCGGTCGTGCTCGGCGTCGAGCGCAGCCCCGAGCTGCGCGCGCTGTTCCAGAACGGCACCGTGATCGAAGGCGCGGTGCTCGATCGCGCGCTCGACCTGCTGCGCGATCCTGAAATCATCGCCGAAGCGCGCCGGCTGGCCGCCGAGCAAGTCGCGATCGCGCGGACGATCGTCGGCAAGCTCGAACCGTCGCCCTACCGCGACGGCCTGGCGACGTTGATCGACGACCAGGTCTCCCGCGAAGTCTAGCAATGCCGAACGCAATCGTCGTAGGCGCCGGGCCTGCGGGCGCCCTGCTCGCCTACCTGCTCGCGCGCCGCGGCGTGCCGGTGACGCTGCTCGAAAGACAGACCGATTTCGCGCGCGAGTTCCGCGGCGAGATCCTGATGCCGTCGGGAATGGCCGCGCTGCACGAGGCCGGCCTTCGTCAACAGCTCGACGCCTCGCCGAATATCCCGATCGGCACGGTCGAGCTGTTCCGCGGCGAACGGCGCGTCGTCACCATTTCGCTCGACGGCTTCGACCCGCGTCCGCGCGTCGTGCCGCAGCCCGCGATGCTCGAGATGATTGTTGCCGAGTCCGCGAAACTCCCCAACTTCAAGCTCGAGCGCGGCGTCACGGTGCGCGATGTCATCTATGAAAAAGATCGCGCGGTGGGCGTTCATGCCGACACGCTCACCGGTCCGCGCGACTTTCGCGCCGACTTCGTCATCGCATGCGACGGGCGCGCATCGGCGATTCGAAAACGCGCCGCGCTTCCCCAGGATCGCATCATGCAGGGCTTCGATGTCGTCTGGGGCCACGTGGCCGGCCAGTTTCCCGACGGCCGCACCGCACGCGGCTACATCGGCAGCGGGCACCTGCTCATCATGTACCCTTCGCCCGAGGGGCACACGCAGATTGGATGGGTGATAGACAAAGGGACCTTCGGCGACATCAAAAAAATGGGCGACCGCTGGATCGATGAGCTCGCGCCGCACGTCTCACCCGATCTGAGAAAATATCTGGAGGCGAACAAGGCGGGCCTCGCGCGTCCGTTCCTGCTCGACGTCGTTTGCGATCGACTGCGCGAATGGACCGCGCCGGGGTTGCTGCTGATCGGCGACGCGGCCCATCCGATGTCTCCCGTCGGTGGACAGGGCATCAATGTCGCGCTGCGTGACGCGGTGGTCACGGCCAACCATCTCGGTCGCGCGCTCAAGATGCATTCCGACGAGGCCACGCTCGACTTCGCCGCGCGCAACATCCAGGCCGAGCGATGGCCCGAGATCGTGAAGATCCAGGACATGCAGCAAGTCGCGCCGCGCTTCGTCGTCTCGAACTCACTTCAGAGCCGCATAGTAGTGAGCGCGCCGATGATCGCGTTCGCGAAAATGTTCCTAGGCGGCTACCTGGCCCACCGCTTCGATCCATTCCTGAACGGCGTCACCCGCGTCGTGATGGAGCAGTAATCTCTTTCATTTCGATTTGACTGAAAGCTCGAAGGATAACGCGCAAAGCAAAAGGCCGAACCCTTGCGAGTCCGGCCTATTCCACGATGCGCGAGCCGCGCCTATTTTTTGGCTTTAGCGAGGAGATCGTCTAGCTCGCGATTGACTCCATCCATCGTTTTGATGAGACGGTCCAAGGCGCGATCCAGCGTCGCCTTGTCCAAGCCCTTTCCGTTCGACGTAGACGCCCGATTCAGGGCTTCCATCGTCTTGCGACTTTTTTGTACTCGTTCCATCAACCCGTTAACTTTCGCTCTTGATTCTGAATCGAGCGCAAACGTCCTTAATTTTCTCGCTTTCGCTGTCGCCTCAATCACAAGATGTAGGAATTTCTCGAATCTGTCCATGGGTTGAGAAGACCGCCAATTTTGGATTCCAGCGCCTGCTGCAAATCATTCAGTTTCGTTTCCCGTGCCATCCCATTCCACAAACGGCAATGGTAGCTGTGTCGTGATGGAGCAGTAAACGTCTCTCTTTCATTTTCGATTATTTTCTTCGACGTGATAGCAAGATGCTGAGGTCAGCCGACTGGCGGAAGCCTCAGCCAGACAAGGCCAGTCATCTAGTTGTGGACAGCGGTGGTCAGTTTCGATTAGCGTTCCGGCGAAAGGGGATTTCATGGAAAAAATCGGCCGATTCGCGTTGATGCTCATGTTGTCCGTGGTAATCGCCGGTTGCGGCGGCAGCAGCAAGAATGCGCGTGCATGTTCCTCAACGACTGCCGGTAGTTGCACAACCAACTCTTCCTTTGTGGGCAGAACGCCGATGCCGGATAGCCCATATGCGCCACGAATGTGAGCGCGCCGATGATCGCGTTCGCGAAAATGTTCCTCGGCGGCTACCTGGCCCACCGCTTCGATCCATTCCTGAACGGCGTCACCCGCGTCGTGATGGAGCAGTAAAGCAGCACTCTGCGTTGTCATCTCGATACGACTATGGTAATTGCCCGTTAGTTGACACCCTCAAAAACGTATACTGGCCATCGCTATTTGAGGCGACTCATCAAACAGTCGGCTACGATAGTTTTTCGAGTCAGGGATCAATCCACGATAGACTGCTATCTTAGCGCGTCGGCATCTTCGATAGCCAGACTAATCCAGTCGGCACGGCGTACCGATCCATTCGTTCACGCTCGTCGGTATTGCTGGCAGATATTCTGTCTCTTATTCATTCGAGCGCGATATCCAAGACCGCCGTCGCCAGCAGCTGGAACATCGTAGCCAGTTTCGGAAGCGGAACTGCGAAAGCGAGATACCGTGCTGGCTGGCGAACGCCGATTGGCGAGAATCACTGCACGTCGACAAAGTTTGTTTAGACGGTTCCATCGTGCACGACGATTATGCGTCTGCCGATGTCGATGTGCGATATTCTTGACCGGCCAGCATGCGAATGGATCATACGACGGGCAGCAAGGTATCTGATCGTAACAACTTCGATCGGTCTTATCGCCAGCGTTTCGGTATGCACACTGAAAAGTAAGCCAGCGACAATTGTTCCTTACAGTATTCAGGTTTGCTCTGGAAAAACGTGGCCCGGTCCACCGACCGAGTGCCATGCGGAAAACGGCAGAATGATCAAGGTATGCTTTAGAAACGTCGGCAAGGCAGGAGCGCGAGTACTCATAAATGGTCACAATTTGGCGAACATGGCACCAGCGGTTCCAAGCAGCGAATTTGATGTGGCAAAATTTTCGGACTGTCAATTCGAGTACTTTGCTACAGAAGATCAGTTCATGCATCGCGGAGAAAGCCCCGCTAGTCTGGGGCCGTTCGTTCTCTTCTCCGGAGATGAAAGATGCTACACCTCGTGGCCCGGAATACTCGCTGATCCCGCCGACATGCTCGCTGACTTTAAGGCGGGGCGCGGAACCTACTTTGTGGGGTGCGTGGACTACGAAGATGCGCTTCACACGCATTATCAACTTCAGGTTTGCCGGTATCTTGAAGTTCGGTCGAACACTGTGAAGACATGCCCCGCATACGATTTCGAGTCCGAATACAAGCCCGAAGACAATCCACTTGCGACCTCGGTTCCGACACCAGCGCCGAAGTAGCCCCTCTTCCGATCTGTCACGTCCTGTTTTCTGAGTCTGGCGAATTACAACCGGCTAACCTCGACCATTAGATGTGCATTTGATTGGAGTAGTCAAATATCGGATAATCCCCAGTTGACTTATGGCGAAGAAAGAGCGAAAACGTATCTTGTGGCTGCTCTTCCTCAACCCGTCTGGAACGAATCTTCAAGCTCAATTCCGGTTGTTCGAATTGCTTCCAAAATAGCGGGCAAAAAGCCGCAACAGCTTGAATTTTCAGGGGTTTTTCGCGGGCATGAACTCACTCGCAAGGACCGCCGGCTAAGCTCCGGACTCGCACCGCTCGACGCCCTGATTGACGGCGGAATTCCGCGCGGGCGAATCAGCGAAATCACCGGGCGCGCCGGCTCGGGCAAGACCTCGATGGCCGCATCGTTCGCCGCCTTCGCCACCCGCCGCGGCGAGGTCGCCGCGTGGCTCGACGCCTCGGGCGCCTTCGATCCCGAGAGCATGGCGGCGGCCGGAGTCGACCTGCGCCGGATGCTGTGGGCGTCGATGAAGACGGCGTCGTCGTCGCGGATTGCCCGCGCGGCGCTCGCAGCCGGACCGCACGCGCGCCATCAATCTGCCATCGTCAAAGCTGCTGCCATCGTCAAAGCGGCGGAACTGGTGCTCGAGGCTGGAGGCTTTGGCCTGGTCGTCGTCGATTTCGGCGAGGCGCCCCGCGCACTCACTTATGCTTCATCGCTGCGAATCGCGCGCGCGGCCGAGCGCAGCGGCGCCGCCGTGATCGCGATCGCGCCGTGGCGGATGTGCGGGACGTTCGCCGCGCTGAGTCTCGTCGCCAGCCGCGCCGAAACTTCGTTCAGCCGGCTCGCGCCCGGCTCACCGGTAATGTTCGACGGACTCGCGGTGGATGCGATGGTCGCGCGCAACAAGATGGGCGGGACGGGGCGGCGGGTTCGCGTTCGCGCGCTGGTCGATCCGATTGCAGTTCCAGCCGACGCGCATCCGCAGCTCGATCGCAACGAATCTCCAGCACGAATTTCAGCAAGCAGCTAGCGCGGTGTTCCGATGGCTCGTATTGCGTGCATCATGGTCGCCGATTTTTCTATTGCGGCGCTGGTGCGCTCGAATCCCGCGTTCGCGGGGATGGTGCTGGCGATCGGAAAAAGTCTCGCGCCGCACGCCGAGCTCGACGCCGTCTCGCCGCGCGCGCGTGAACTAGGAATCCGCCCCGGCATGACGATCGCGCAGGCGCGCGCGATCTCATCGGAGCTGGTCGTGACCCATCGCTCGCCCGCCGCGGAAAGCTCGGCGCATGCGGCCCTGCTCGACGCGGTCGAATCGGTTTCGCCGGTGGTCGAGCCGGGCGCGCCGGGATGCGCGTGGATCGATCTCGCCGGCCTGCATCGCATCTACAGCGGCGAAGAAGAAATTACCGCCGAGCTGGTGCGATGCGTCCGCCGAGTCGGGATGGAGCCCGCCGCCGGCGTCGCGGCCAACAAGGAGCTGGCGCATCTGGCCGCGCGATGCGGCGGCGTGCGAGTGATCGAAGCCGGCCGCGAGCGCGAATTCCTGAACTGGCTGCCGCTCGACATGCTCAGCCTCGGAAAATCGGATCGCGGCGATGACCTCGAGACCACGCTGGCGCGGTGGGGGATGCGCCGGCTGGGCGAGCTCGCGCGGCTCAATCCCGACGCGGTGGGCACGCGGCTGGGCCGTCGCGGGGTCGAGCTGGTCCGCCTTGCGCGCGGTGGCAGTCACGCGCCGATCGTGCCGCGGCGGCGCGCCGAGTTTTTCGCCGAGTCGGTCGAGCTCGACTACGGCATCGAGCTCCTGGAGCCGCTGGGATTCGTCATGCGTGCGATGCTCGAGCGGCTGGCCGAGCGGCTTTCGATGCGCGGGCTGGTGGCGGGAGATGTCACGCTCGCGTTCGGCATGAGCGGTCATCGCAGTTTCAATCGCCAGGTCGCGGTGGCGGCGCCGTCGAACGACGTCCGCGCGATTCTCACGCTCATCAACCTGAGCCTCGAGGGGGAGCCGCCGGAGGCCGCCGTCGAATCGATTCGAATCGAAATCGCGCCGCGGGTTCCGCGTCCCGCGCAGACCGACATGTTCCTGCCTCCCGGTCCCGCGCCCGACAAATTGCAGACCACGATTGCGCGGCTGGCGGCGCTATGCGGCCCCGGCAACGTCGGCATGCTGAGCGCGGAGAATTCGCATCGGCCCGAAGCGATGCGCCTCGACGCGTTCGCGCCGCCGCCGGCGCCGCCGATTCCCGAAAATACGCCCGCGAAAAATGTGACGCAGCTGGTGATACGCGCGATTCGTCCGGCGCGGGAAATCGAGGTGATGTGCTCGCGGGAGATTCCGGAGTTCGTCCGCGGCGAGAATCTTGGCGCGCGCGTCATCTCGATTGCCGGCCCGTGGCGGCGCGACGGCGAATGGTGGCTGGGCTGCACCGCGGAGGTGAACCCGCACACGGATTCAGCGGACCGCAATTCGGCACCGCATCGAGGGCTCGAGCTGCATGACGGCCGCATGTTCGGCGCACATCCGCGCCAGGTCTCGGCAGAAAATCTGAAAGCGCTGTCCTCGCTCACGCCGGCACCCTCGCCCGTCGCGCATCGCAATGGCGCCTCCGGCCACAATGAACACACAGGAATGAACGGCGCGGGTAAATGCGGCTTCATCCGCGATTACTACGAACTGGCGCTCGAAGATGGCGGCGTTTACCGCGTCTTCCGCGACCTGAACTCGCACAAATGGTTCCTCGACGGCACCTACGACTGAAATCTGATCAGGCCTGGGCGCCATGAACTCTGATTACATCGAGTTGCGCGCGCGCAGTGCGTTCAGCTTTCTTGAAGGCGCGACGACGCCTGAAGATCTCGCGGCGCGCGCGGCGGAGCTGGGCTACAGCGCGATGGCGCTTGGCGATCGCGACGGACTTTACGGCGCGCCGCGCTTCTACCTGGCCGCCAAGTCCGCGGGCATCCGGCAAATCGTCGGCGCGGAACTGACGCTCGACGACGACTCGCGCCTCTACGTCCTCGCACCGGATCGCAAGCGCTACCAGAATCTCTGCCGCATGATCACCGACTCGAAGATGCGCGTGCTCAATCCCCGCGCGCTCGCACGCGACGGCTCCGCCGCTGCACCCGCCTATCCCGCCAAAGGCGAGAGCCGAATCACGCTCGACGAACTCGAACGTTACGGCCGCGGACTCATCTGCCTTGGCGGCGGCGTGATGAGTCCGCTGTCACGCAAGCTGGTGCGCGGCGAGGATCCGCGCGAGCTGAGCGGGCGGCTCGCCGGGATTTTCGGCGCGGGAAATTTCTACATCGATTTGCAGCGTCATCTCGACGCCGGCGAGGAGCGCCTTAATCGCAAGCTCGCAGCACTGGCCGGCGCAGCGCACATCCCGATTGTCGCAACCAACGACGTGTGCCACGGCGGCTCGGATCGCAAGCTGCTCGACGTGCTCACTTGCATCCGGCTCAAGACCACGCTCGAGGAAGCCGGCCGCGCATTGTGGATCAACAGTCAGCGCCATCTGAAGCCGCCGGCCGAGATGGCAGCGCTGTTCCGCGATCTGCCGGGCGCCGTCGCCGCCTCGCGCGCGATTGCCGAGCGATGCGCTTTCCAACTGTGCGACATGGGTTATCGCTTCCCCGACTATCCGCTGCCGCCGGGAGAAACGCCCGATAGCTATTTGCGCATCCTCACCTATGCCGGCGCGCGCGAGCGATGGCGCGGCGCGATGGACGATCGCACGCGCCACCAACTCGAGCACGAGCTCGGAATTATCGAGCGGCTGAAGCTCGCCGGCTACTTTCTCATCGTCTGGGACATCGTCCAGTTCTGCCGCGAGAACCGGATCATGGTGCAGGGGCGCGGCTCCGCGGCCAACAGCGCCGTGTGTTACGCGCTCGGTATCACGGCGGTGGATGCGGTCAAGATGGAGCTGCTGTTCGAGCGCTTCCTGTCCGAAGAGCGCGGCGAATGGCCCGACATCGACCTCGACCTGCCCAGCGGCGACGATCGCGAGGCGGCCATTCAATACGTCTATCGCCGCTACGGTGAACGCGGCGCCGCGATGACGGCGAACGTGATCACCTATCGAACCCGCAGCGCGGTCCGCGAAGTCGGCAAGACGCTCGGCTTTTCGCCCGAGCAGGTCGACCGCCTGGCCAAGCTCAACCAGGTGTACGAGTTCCGCGACCATCACGACGATCTCGCGACGCTGCTCAAGCGCGGCGGCGTCGACGTGGAAGCACCGCGACTCATGCTGATGGTCGACCTCGTGCGGAAGATTCAGAGTCTGCCGCGCCATCTCGGGCAACATAGCGGCGGCATGGTGATCGCCGCGCAGCCGCTCGATGAGATCGTCCCGCTCGAGCCGGCCTCGATGCCCGGCCGCGTGGTGATTCAATGGGACAAGGACGATTGCGCCGACCTCGGCATTATCAAAATCGATCTGCTCGGACTCGGGATGCTGGCCGCGCTGAAAGAGGCGATTCCGCTGATCCGCGAGCACGAAGGCGTCGAGATCGATCTCGCGCATCTGCCGCCCGACGACCCCGGCGTGTACGCGATGCTCCGGCGCGCCGATACCGTCGGCGTTTTCCAGGTCGAGAGCCGCGCGCAGATGGCGACGCTGCCGCGGATGAAGCCGGAGCGGTTTTACGACCTGGTAGTCGAGGTCGCGATAATTCGCCCCGGTCCGATCGTCGGCAAAATGGTGCATCCCTATCTCGATCGCCGCAACAAGCGCGCGCCCGTCGAGTATGCGCATCCTTTGCTCGAGCCGATCCTGAAACGCACGCTCGGCGTTCCGCTGTTCCAGGAGCAGTTGCTGCGCATGGCGATGACGGTGGCGGGCTTCAGCGGCGGTGAGGCTGAGGAGTTGCGCCGCGCGATGGGATTCAAGCGCTCGGCCGAGCGGATGGAGAAAATCGAAGCGCGACTGCGCGCCGGGATGTTGCGCAACGGTCTGCAAGGCACCCTCGCCGACGACATCGTGCGCTCGATCACGTCGTTTGCGCTGTACGGATTTCCCGAATCGCACGCCGCCAGCTTCGCGCTGATCGCGTATGCGTCGGCGTACTTGAAGCATCACCATCCGGCGGCGTTCCTGGCCGCGATGCTGAATTGCTACCCGCTCGGCTTCTACCATCCCTCGACGCTGGTGAAAGACACGGCGCGTCACGGGGCAGTCGTGCTGCCGATCGATGTGACCTGCTCGAACTGGAAATGCACGATCGAAACCGTCGACGGCCGCCCCGCGACGCGCATGGGCCTGCGCTACGTCACCGGCCTGCGCGAGGAAATCGGACTGCGAATCGAAAGCGAGCGCGCGCGGCGGCAGTTCGACTCGATTGCCGATCTTACTGCGCGCGTCGGACCGAACCGCCGCGAGATCGACGCGCTCGCCTACGCCGGCGCATTCGCCGCGTTTGGCCTCGCGCGGCGCGACGCGATGTGGAACGCGGCCGCCGTCGAGCGCGATCCCACGAGCCTGCTGGCAGGCGCGAAGCCGCGCGAGGGTGAGGTTCCACTCGCGTCGATGTCACCGATCGACGAAACGCTGGCGGACTACGCCGCGACCGGACTCACCACCGGCCCTCACCTGATGACCTATCTGCGCGCAGACTTGACCGCGCGCGGTATTCTCAGCGCCGACGATCTTACGCGCGCCAAACATCAGTCGTGGGTGAAGACGGCCGGCGTCGTGATCGTGCGCCAACGCCCGGGCACGGCCAAGGGCTTCCTGTTCATCACGCTCGAGGACGAAACCGGAATCGCCAACCTGATCGTCACGCCCGACCTGTTCCAGAAAAATCGCCTGCTGCTGCGCAGTGCGGGAATCCTGCAGGCCGAGGGCGTGCTGCAAAGGATCGACGGCGTGACCGCGATTCGCGCGCGCCGATTCGAGGAGATCAAGATTCCCGGCACGGTCCCGCCGTCGCATGATTTTCATTAATCGCGATTTCACACGAAGCCCGCTGCGGTGTTGTATGTAATCAGCAGACCAAGGAGGCAACATGAACCGCGACACACAACGGGCCAAGGCTGAAGCATTTCGAGCGATGCACGATCGCTCGCGAATCCTGGTGCTACCCAACGCATGGGACGCGATGAGCGCGCGCGTGATCGAGGAAGCCGGGGCGACGAGCGATCGCGACCACCAGCGCGGGCGTCGCCTTTTCGGTCGGCTATCCCGACGGCGAGGCGATTCCGCGCGACGAGATGATCGCCGCGATTGCGCGCATCGCGCGCGTCGTGACGGTTCCCGTCTCCGCCGACATCGAGTCCGGCTTCGCGAACGATACGCGCGAACTGGCCGAAACCATTCGCCGCGTGATCGACGCCGGCGCCGTCGGCATCAACCTCGAAGACCAGGTTCACGACCGCAGCCGGCGCCTCTACGATTTGGAGGTCGCGGTCGAACGCGTGCGCGCCGCGCGCGAGGCGGCCGAAGCCACCGGCGTCCCGCTCGTCATCAACGCGCGCACCGACGTTTATCTGCTCGGAGTCGGCGAGCCTGAGACCCGTTTCGAGCATGCCGTCCGCCGCGCCAATGCTTATCGCAAGGCCGGCGCCGATTGCCTGTTCGTCCCGGCGGTCGGCAGTCGCGCCGACATCGAGCGACTCGTGCCCGCGCTTGAAGGACCCCTCAACTTGCTTTCGATTCCCGGCTTCCCGACCATTCCCGAACTCGAGCGCCTCGGCGTCGCGCGACTGAGCCTCGGCACGAAGCTGACTCTGGACGCCATGTCGGTACTGAAAAAGTCGGTGACGGATCTGCTGAGCAACGGTACTTACGAACCGATGCTCGAGGGTGCGATTGGATACCCCGACGCCAACCGCCTGATGGCCGGCCGTCGAAACTAGCTTCTAGTTGCCTCCAAAACGGGGAGCGCGTAACCGGTTTTCACCATGAACGTACATTCATGTGAGAGCGATTGCTGCCAATCAAGGTTGCCGCTCCACTCAAGGAGTTTTGTATGGTTTCGAAGTATTCTCGAGGGATTGTTCCGGTAGTTATGGCGGTCTTGCTCGTCGCTGCAGTCGCTCACGTGGCTTCATCGAATCAAGGCGGGCCGGGCGGTCACATGGGGCATCACGGTTTTCACCATGGCGGCGGCATGAACGTGCTCGGCCTCCCGCTTCCACTGTTGCTGAGGACGGCCAACCTGACTGATTCGCAGAAGCAGCAGATCCACGCCATCTTCGAGGCGCGCCATGCTTCGCGCAAGGCTGAACGCGAGCAGCTCAAAGCCGCCAAGGAAGCAATCGGCGCCAAGTTCCTCTCGAGCGGTACGGTAGCCGCCAGCGACATGTCCAGCTCGGTTGCCACCATCACGCAGCTTCAGGACCAGATGACGAACGAGCAGATCCAGGACGCAGTCTCGATTCGCAACGTACTGACCTCTGCGCAGATCGCGCAAATCGCTGCGACCAAGGCCAAGCTCGACGCGATTCATGCCGAGATGAAAGCGCTGTGGGCGCAAGGCGGCAGCAACTCGAGCCCGAGCGATGCAGCTACGCCGACCGAGTAGAACCTAAGTCAGACCTCCCCCGTGCGGACGGGTCGTGGCCACCAGGCTGCGCCCGCCCGCATGTTTTTCATCCATCGCGCTCCCCCTCCTATCAAGCGGGCTAACCGCGTCCAATCGAAATGCGCTAGTCTCCGCGGCAAACAAACTGCTGGAGACACCAATGAGACTTCAGGGAAAAGTTGCGCTGATCACCGGCGCCGGCTCGGGAATGGGGCGCGCAGCCTCGTTGTTGTTCGCGCGCGAAGGCGCAAAAGTCGCAGCGATCGATGTAACCGAAGCCTCGGCTGCCGAGACTGCGCAGATGATCAAGTCGGCCGGCGGTGACGCGATTTCCTTGCGGGCCGACGTGTCCGACTCCGAAGATGCGCGCGCGATGGTCGAACAAACCGTTCGAGCGTTCGGCGGACTCGACGTGCTCTACAACAACGCGGGCATCGAAGGCGAGTCCGGCTTCATTGCGCAGCTCAGCGAAGAAGCGTTCGACCGCGTGATAGCGATCAACCTGCGCGGCGTGTGGCTCGGAATGAAATACGGACTGCCGCGGATAGTCGAGCGCGGGGGCGGCGCGGTGATCAACACGGCGTCGGTCGCGGGCATCGTCGGGATCAAGGGCGCCGCCGCATACTGCGCGGCCAAGGCCGGCGTGATTGCGATGACGCGCGTCGCGGCACTCGAGTACGGGCGCTACAACGTTCGCGTCAACTGCATCTGCCCCGGAGTAATCCACACGCCGATGGTCGATCGAATCACCGGGCCGGACGGCCTGCAGCCCAGGTTCATCCAGCGCAGCTCGGTGCTGGGGCGCGTCGGCAACGCGGACGAAATCGCGCACACTGCATTGTTCCTGGCCAGCGACGAGGCGCCGTTCGCGACCGGAGCGCCATTCATCATCGACGGCGGATGGGTCGCGAGCTGAGGTCAGGTCGTGACCCGGCTCACAGGCAAAGTCGCAATCGTAACCGGCGCCGCGCAGGGAATCGGCCGCGCGATAGCGTCGCGGCTCGCCGACGAAGGCGCGAGAGTCGCGTTGGCGGATATCCAGCTTGATTCGGCAGAGAGTGCAGCAGCGGAAATTCGCAGCGGCGGCGCAAACGCGATCGCAGTCGCGCTCGACGTCACCAAACTCGACGACGCGATCGCAGCGGCCGATCGCGTCGAGCGCGAACTGGGACCAATCGACATCCTGGTGAACAACGCCGGATGGGACGTGCTGATGCCGTTCGTCGAGTCCACTCCCGACTTCTGGGACAAAGTGATCGCGATCAACTATCGCGGCGTCCTCAACTGCTGCAAGGCGGTGGCGCCGCGGATGCAATCGCGCGGCGCGGGCAAGATCATCTCGATCTCGTCCGACGCCGCCCGCGTCGGCTCGAGCGGCGAAGCAGTCTACGCGGGGTGCAAGGCCGCCATCATCGGCTTCTCGAAAACGCTCGCGCGCGAGCTCGCCGCAAATCACATCAACGTCAACGTCGTGTGCCCGGGCCCGACCGACACGGCGCTGCTGAAAACCGCGATGGCGGGGCGCGAGAAAGTGCTCGAGTCGATGGCGCGCGGCATCCCGTTTCGCCGGCTGGGACAACCTGCGGACCTGGCGGGCGCTGTCGCCTTCTTCGCCAGCTCTGATTCGGACTTCATTACCGGCCAGGTGCTGAGCGTGAGCGGCGGTCTGACCATGGCGGGCTGAGATTGACCCAGGTGCGGCCCGGATGGTATCTGAACTGTCGTTCAGAACAACGACAAGCCGCTTGAGGAACCACCTTCGATGAGCAACCCCGCACCTGCGACCGACATCCGCTTCTCCAGTCCCGACGGACTTCCCGCCGACTACAAGGATCTCCTCGTTCGCATGCTGTCGATCCAGTCGCGCATCGAATCGGAGTACATGCTCGCGCCCGAACGCACGCTGCTCAAGCCGCTCGCATTCGCGCCGACCGCCGAAGACAAGGCCGAATATGCGGCGTTCTGGTCCGACGAAGTTCGCCACGCCAGTTACTGGATGAAGCTGCTCGAAGACCTCGGCGTCGCGGTGGACAGCAAGTTCATGGCGTCGCCGATGCCCATCTACATTTTCGAAATGCGCGACCAGGCTGAAGATTGGCTCGAATATGGCCTCTTCAGCTTCTTCGCCGATCGGCAGGGCGCTTACATGGGCTTCGAGTGGGTCGGTTGCAGCTACGAACCGCTCGCGCGAATCGCGGAGCGCGTGCACAAGGAAGAGCTCGGTCATGCCGCGTTCGGCTACCGGCTGATTCGCAGATATCTGCAGCGCGAAGGCGAGCGCGGGCGCGAGTTGCTGATCAAGCACCTGGCGAAATGGTACCCGGCCGGACTCGACATGTTCGGCAAGTCGGGATCGAAGCGGCAGTTCGACTATGTCCGCTGGGGTCTGCGGCGGCGCAGCAACGAACAGATGCGCGACGAGTTCACCGAGGAGGTGAACAATCTGCTGACCAAGCTCGAGATTCCGATTCCCGATCCGGCGGCGGGCCGTCGTTTCAGCTAGGTGGCGAAATTGAAAAAGTCGAACCTCGAGGAAGCGCCGAAGCGTATCGCGCGGATCAAGCCGGCCGCGCGCGCGACGCCGCCCGCAGAGCGCTACGACGCGAATATCGATCACATTCTGCGCTCGGCTGCGGCGGTGTTCGCGGAGAAGAGTTTCGGCCTCGCGTCGATTCGCGACATCGCGGCGCGCGCGCGAATCTCCTTCCCCCGCATCTACTACTACCTGCGCAACAAGGAGGAGCTGCTCTACCTCATCTCGCGGCGCGCGTTTGAGCAGCTCGTCGCGCTCGCCGAAGCGCGGCTGTCGGAGACGGCGGATCCCGAAGAGCGCCTGCGGGTGTTCATTCGCAGCCATCTCGAGTACCACATGAACAATCTCGCCGAGATGAAAGTCCTCGTGCGCGAGGCTGATTCTCTGACCGGCCGCTACGCCGCCGACATCACCCGCCTCAAGCGCGAGTACTCGCGCATCTGCCGCCGCTTGCTCGAAGGTTACGCGACGCATCGCAACAAGACGCTCGATCGCGAGCAGACGCGAATTCTCACCTCGCTGCTGTTCGGCGCGATGAACTGGTTTTACACCTGGTACGAACCGGCGCGCGATTACGAACAGCGCGGCCGCATCATGGACGAATGTTTCCGCATGATCGCAGGGACGCTTTCGATTCGCTGAACGACGATGCTCGAGGGATGCACCCCGTTCCCGGCCGAATTCGCTGAGCGCTACGTTCGCGCAGGAATCTGGCGCAACGAAACCATTCCGCAGGCGATAGCCAGGACCGCGCTGGAGCGGGCCGATTCGATTGCGGTCGCAGACTCGACGCGAAGCCTCAGCTACTCGCAACTGATTGCTGAAGCGGGCGCGGTCGCCGCCCTGCTCTCTCGCAATGGAATCGCGCGCAACGATCGCGTCATTGTTCAACTCCCCAACTGCGTCGACTTCGCGACGCTGACGATCGCGTGCCTCGAAGTCGGCGCGCTTCCGGTCATGGCGCTGCCGGCCTTTCGCAAAGCCGAGCTCGACTACCTCGTGTCGTTCGCGGACGCAAAGGCGATCGCGATCGCACCGGTGCATCGCGGCTTCGATCACGCCGCGCTCGCGCGCGACCTGAGAGTTCGGTTCCCGCTAATGAAGACCATCCTCTCAACTGCACCGAGCGACGGCTGCGTCTCGATGCGTGAGGCGAGCGGCGCACGGCTCGAAATTGGATCGTCTGCCGGCGATCCATTCGACGTCGCCTTGTTCCTGCTCTCGGGCGGCACCACTGGAATGCCCAAGCTGATTCCGCGCACTCACGCCGACTATTTGTACAACGCACGCGAGTCCGCCGGCGTGTCGGGCCTGACGTACGAATCGCGCATCCTCATTGCCCTGCCGGTCGAGCACAACTTTCCACTTGGATGCCCCGGGTTCCTCGGCGCGCTGCTGAGCGGCGCCAAAACCGTCTTCAGTCAATCAACCAAGGCGGCTGATCTCGCCGATGTAATCGAGCGCGAACGGATTACTCACCTGCCATGCGTGCCGACCATCGCGCTTGCGCTGCTCGACCTTCCGCAATCTTCGCGCGCTCAGCTCGCGTCGCTGCGCGTCATCACGGTCGGCGGACAACGGCTCCAGGAGCCAACTGCGCGCGCACTCAAGCGCGCGTTTCCGCATCTCGTCGTGCAGCAGGTGCTGGGGATGGCCGAGGGATTGCTGTGCTACACGCATCTCGACGACCGCGACGAAGTTGCATTTGCGACCCAGGGCCGGCCGCTCTCGCCGGCCGATGAGATTCGCATCGTCGATGCCGACGGAACCGAGGTCGCGGCCGGCGCGGTTGGCGAGCTTTGGTGTCGCGGACCTTACACGCTCCGCGGTTACTTCCGCGCGCCGGAGCGCAATCGCGATGCGTTCACCGCCGACGGATTTTACCGCACCGGCGACGTGGTGCGGCTCGATCCGTCGGGGAACCTGGTCGTCGAAGGAAGAATCAAGGACCTGATCAATCGCGGGGGCGAAAAAATCAGCGCAGAGGAGATCGAGGCGCACCTGATTGCGCATCCCACGGTCAGCGCCGCGGCGGTCGTGGCGATGCCCGATGCGGTTCTCGGCGAGAAGGCGTGCGCCTATTTGTCTCTGCGAGACGGGAACACTTTCGAGCTCTCGACGATGCGCGAGTTCCTCGCGGCGCGCGGAGTGGCTCAATTCAAATGGCCCGAGCGAATCGAGGTCGTAACGGAATTGCCGCTCACCAATGTCGGCAAGATCAAGAAGACTGAACTGCGGCGCAATATCGCGGACAAGCTCGCCGCCGAGCGCGCTTCGTTGGATCCTCGAACCGTCCAACAAGGGAATTGACCATGGATGTTGAAAAAGGAACGCGACAGCTCAAGGGCCTGATCGAAAGACTCGAGCGCAACAACCGCACGCTGCGATCGCATCCGACGATCGAGAAGATTGAGCGTGGCGAACTGTCGCAGGCGCAGCTTCGGCATTGGGCGACGCAGCTTTTCATCGGCAACAAGGCGCACAACGCCAACATCCTCGGGCTCATCTATGCGAAGTGCGACGACTTTCCGGCGCGCAAGGCAATCGTCGAAAACCTGATCGAGGAGGAACTCGGACGCGTCTCCGGCGCCAATCGATCGCATCCCGAGCTCTACCTTGAATTCGGCGAAGCGATCGGAATCCCGCGCAACGAACTGCTCAACGCGAGCATGACCGCCGACGCCACCGCGATGAAGCATTGGATGTACTGGCTGGCCGATTCGAGGCCGTGGTACGTGACGCTCGCCGGAATCAGCCTTGGCTCCGAGCTGTTCAATCCCGATGCTTACGTGCGCGTGATCGACGGACTCAGCCGCCATTACAAGCTCTCCGACGACGCGCTGCTATTCTTCAGCGTTCACGTCAAGGTCGACAAGGATCACGGCGACTCGAGCGCCGCTTCGATCTTTCGCGCGATACCCGAGAGCGCCGCGGCCGAGACGCTGTGGGCGGTGGAAACTCATATCGAGCTGATGCGCCGGCTGTGGTCGGACATCAACCCGCCGCTCGCATGACGATCGGCGTCAGCGGCGCAAGTCCTGCAGGATCTCCTTGAGGACGCCGCGATCGTGATCGTTCTTCACCGGCATGTCGAATCCGAGGCGGTTCACGCCGGCGAAGCGCTTCTTGATTACGCCCGCGATCTCGTCATAGGTGCCGACGGCCGCGAACGCGTGGACCATCTCGTCGGTCACGAGCTTCGCCATCTCGGGCCATTTCTGCTGCACCGATAATTTGTGCAAGGTGGTCGGCGGTCTCGCCCCATCCGTCGATTTCGAAACTCGAACGATAGGAGCGCGTCGAACCGTAAAACGCGATCGTCGATTTCATGCCGCTGACGGCGCGAGCGAGCGAGTCGCGGTCTTTGCCGGCGCATAGAAAGCCGCCGCCACCGATTTCAAACTTGTCCCATTCGGCGGCTGGGCGGCCCGACTTGTCGAATCCCTTCTTCAGATTCGGGAACGCGATCTGGTCGAGATATTTGCGGGTGACGATGCCGTGCAGGCGCACGCCGTCGCAGACTTCGCCGGCAACCTGCAGCATCCGCTCCTGCACCGCCGCGATCAGCACGGGGATATGCGGATTCGAGACCGGCGGCGGCGCGAAGTTCGGCGTCATCAGCGAGAGATTGTAGTGCTCGCTCTGAAAGTTGAACGGCTCGCGAGTCTGCCAGGTTCGCCAGCACGCGCGCATCGCGCCGACGTAATCTTTCATCCGCTGCGCCGGCTTCGACCACGGCATCCCGAAGCGGCGCGTCACGTGGCCTTTGACCTGCGAGCCGAGTCCGAGGTTCAGGCGCCCGCCGCTCATGCGCTGCAAATCCCACGCGGTGTACGCGGTTGCGACGGGACTCTTGGTGAAGGCGAGCGCGATGCCGGTGGCGAGCTCAATCTTCGACGGCTCCTGCGCCGCGACAGCGAGCTCGAGATAGGGGTCGTGCTGGGTTTCGACGGCGAGGATGGCGTCGTAGCCGAGCGAATCGGCGTCGCGCACCTGGTCGCGAATCGTGCTCCAGGTGGGCTCGGCGCGTTTGCTGCCGTCCTGCATGTCGGGCGTGTAGGGAGTTCCGAGATGAAGGCCGCGTTCGATTTTTATTTGTGCCATGCCGGTTTATCGCGTCAGAGACGGCGCGCTGTCAATGATTCAGGAAAAAACCAAAGACACCGAATCAGTCGTCGGTCGCGATTCCGGGGGCGGGGAATTGGCGGCACATTTCGGTGACGGCGGCGGCGATGCGTCTCAGCGCGGCCTCGTCGCCGGCGTGCGCGATCGCTTCGTCCATGAATTTTCCGATTTGGCGCATCTCGGCGTCGCCCATTCCGCGCGACGTCACCGCCGGCGTGCCGAGGCGCAACCCGCTGGGGCTGAAGGGTTTGCGCGGATCGTACGGGACGGTGTTGTAGTTGCAGACGATTCCGGCCGCGTCGAGCGCCTTCGCGCCTTTCTTGCCGATAACTTTCTTGCTGGTCAAATCGACGAGGATCAGATGATTGTCGGTGCCACCCGAGACGAGGCTGAAGCCGCGCGCGAGCAGCTCGTCGGCGAGGGTTTTGGCGTTGCTCACGACTTTCTTCGCGTAAGTTTTGAACTCGGGAGTCGAGGCTTCCTTCAACGCAACCGCGATTGCCGCGGTCGTATGATTGTGCGGGCCGCCTTGCAGGCCGGGGAAGACCGCCTTGTCGATCGCTTCGGCGTATTGGTCGCGGCACATGATCATCGCGCCACGCGGGCCGCGCAGCGTCTTGTGCGTAGTGGTCATGATCACGTCGGCATACGGCACGGGACTCGGATGCACGCCACCGACGATCAGGCCGGCGATGTGTGAAATGTCGGCGAGCAGGAGCGCGCCAACTTCCTTCGCCACTTCGCCGAAACTCTTGAAGTCCCACAGGCGCGGGTAGGCGGTGCCGCCGGTCACGATTATTTTCGGCCGCTCCTTGCGTGCGAGCGCGCGGACTTTGTCGAAGTCGACGACGTGACTCTCGCGATCCACTTCGTACTGCGCCGAGCGCCAGAACGTGCCGGTGATGCTGACCGGCCATCCGTGGGTCAGATGCCCGCCGTGCGGAAGCGCGAGGCCCATGATGGTGTCGCCCGGCTTGAGCAGCGCGAAATATACGGCGACGTTGGCGGGCGAGCCCGAGTAGGGCTGGACGTTGGCGTGTTCGACATTGAACAGCGCCTTGGCGCGGTTGACGGCCAGCTCCTCGATTTGATCGATGTTGCGCTGACCCTCGTAGTAGCGGCGGCCGGGATAGCCTTCGGAATACTTGTTGGTGAGAATCGAGCCGGTGGCTTCGAGCACGGCTTTCGAGACGTAATTCTCCGACGCAATCAGCCGGACTGAATCGATTTCGTAGCGCTCTTCAGCCTTGATGAGCTGAAAAATTTCCGGATCAGTTCGCTTGAGTTCGTCCACACCGCACCTCCGTTGCCGTAATCAAAATGAGCCTACAGTCGCGGCCGCAGCGACGCAAAACTCTTTTCGGCGAATACGTCACGGCCGTTTTGAAAATGCGGCGTCGAAGGCCTGCTCGAGCGCAGTCGTTAGTGCCGCGGATTAGGTCGACGACGCTCTTGCCCCAGTCGAAGTATTCCTGTTTTCGCTTCACGGACCATCCCTTGGGCGGATCGCCGATTATATCTCTCAGGTTACAGGTCTTGTCAGCGAGCTTGACGAGTCGCGCGCGCGGGGAAAGGCTCGGCGCGTGCTCGATCTGAAGTCGCTTGCGTTTCTCACTGGGCAGGCTCTTGTTGTCCGAGAGTTCAGCGACCAGGTTCGCGATAGTCGCGCCGAACTCGTTTTCGAGTTCGAGCAAAGTCGTCTCAGTGTCTTCGACCGTGTCGTGCAGAAGCGCGGCCGCGATTGTGGCGGTGTCGGTGACGTTGCCGACCTCCACCAGCAAGTTGGCCACTGCTATCGGATGGTTGATGTAGGGAATTTTATCGACGCCTTTGCGTCGCTGATGCCGATGTTTATGCGCGGCGAAAGTGAGAGCCTTAAATGGCAGCTTGTGGTCTTCCTTTTGGTTCGCTTCTGACATTTTGCGACAACGGTACCACTTGGGGAAGGGTAAATCACTTTACTGAATGCGAAACCCGCCGTGGGTTTCACGCTTCCTTGGGCAGGGGTGACCCCTGCACCCGGTGTTCAGAAAATTTTAGTGCAGGTCGGGGGGCGTTACCTTGGCGAGCCACGCGCGGTAGTTACCGTCGAAGCCAACTCCTTGCTGATGCTTGCGGACGCGATCCAGGATGTTCGCGACATCGCCGGGGGCGATTCGCGGACGAGTGCTGAGTGCGCCGGCGATCTTCTCGCCTGAAGCGGCGGCGTCTTTGCGGGCGCCTTCCGCGATCTTCAGTGGCTCATTGGACAATCCCAGGTACGTTTCGGCCACCAGCGTTCCGATTTCGGTGCCGTTGTCGAGCGAGTCCTTGATGTTGCCCTTACCGGTCAGCACGTTGCCGGCGGCGAACACGGCGGTCGGTCCATCCATCAGCAGGCCGATCTTCTGATCGACGTAGGTATAGACTTCGCCCTTCTGCGGAATCCCGGGGATTGGTTCCGGGATGCTGCCGATCGAACTTATCGTCATCGGCGCGCGCGCGGACTCGGCCCCTACTTGCACAATTCGCACTTGTCCTTCGACGAGGTCGGTGCGGCTGAAATTCACTCCGACCACAGCGCTGTTCTCTACGATCAGTCCGCCCGGCGCGCGCAGTTCCTGGAACTCGAACAGGAACTTGCGCTGCGCTTTTTCCAGAATCTTGGCGCGCGCCTGCCGCAGGGCATTGGCGCGTTTCTCGGGCGCGTCGGGGGGAATGTCGGAGAGCGGCATATCGAGCACACGGCGGCGGTAGTAGAGCTTGCACGGCGCGACGCCGAGGTCGGCGTACTTCAGCCCGCTCGCGGCCAGGACAGGCTCGATACCCTCGCGTTCGAGCGCGAGCATGTCGCCGGCGATGCCGCGCGCTTTGAGAGCGGCCAGCGTCATCTCGATTTGCAGGACTTTGACCACGTCGATCGACGCGAGGCCGCCGCCGACGACGATCGCGCCGGGCGTCAGCTCATAGCGCGGGCCGTTGTAAGTTTTTTCGGGGTAGTGATTGAACCAGTAGATGAGCTTGTTCTGATAGACGAGGCCGCGATCGATAAACTGATCGGCGCCCTCGACCGGCAGCGGGCGATCGCGCCATGCGCCGTGCGTCAGCACGATGCCGCTGAGGCCCCATCGGGTGCGCAGCTCCTCGAAATCAAGCTCGCGGCCCATCCGGGTCAGCGGCACGTATTCGATGTTGGGATGGTCGAGGCGTTTGTTGATTTCCTCATACTCGTCGAGGCGTTGCTTGACGTGCCATCGCGGCAACCCGTCCTCGATTTTTCCGTACGGGCGCGGATTCTGCTCGAACACAATAACCAGCGCGCCGCGCTCTGCGAGGATGCGCGCGATTTCGGAACCGGCGGTGGCGGCACCGACGACGGCCATCACGTGCCGCGACGATTTGTTCTCAGCGTCGGTCATAAGGGTATATTTGATTAGCGTCTGCGAGCTTCTCGTGCAATCTCAATCGCATTCGATGCGTAATCCACTAGTTCATCTTGCGGACGTTAATCTCTCGTGGTCTTCTTTACGGTTGTGATGCGTGCGGTGCGGACTGCGTTTCGGCAATTCCTGAAAGTTGCGATTGCCGCGTCGATTCTGCTGCTGGCGGCATGCAACAACGTCGCGCCATTGGTTGGCAACCCCGCGCAGGGGCCAGGTACGGCCGAGGGCGAACAACACGACGTGCCTTACACGGCGAATGACGCGTTCCTGCTGACGCAGGATGTGCTGCGCGGCGAGGGTATCCTGTTCGAGGTGAAGACCGACACCAGCCTCGTGACTTTGTGGAAGGATGCCGACGTCGGGCCCGGCGTTCTCGGCAGCCTGGTCGGGAAGCATCCGGAGTATCGCTACGAGATCGAGGTCGTGCCGCAGAGCGCGAACAGCTCGAGGATAGTCGTGAACGTCCGCACCGAGGATATCGCGGAGGCGGACATCCCGAAGTACGAGGCCGGTCCGCGGCTGAACCTGTTCGGCAAAATTGATGAGCTCGCGGCGAAATTCCCGCCGTCGGGCGGCACGCCGAAAGAAGGCGGCGTCAATTACGCGCTGCTGCCCAACGAAGACCTGAAGGGTCTCGCCAAGCGCGCGACCGGCAACGAGGATAACTGGCGGCAAATCGCGCAGGACAACGGACTCAAATCGCCGACCGACGGCGGGAATCTGCCGAGCATCTGGATCAGGAACACGCTGCTGAGCGCCCCGGCAAAAGGTTCTCCCGGGGACAATTAATCGGCAGCCCGCGAGGTTATGAAGATCGAGTGCCCGAAAACAATCGATGCCCGCCCGAATGCGCCCGGGCGGGCATCGAAACAGCGCACTGGGGGGCGCTATCGCTCAGAATCAATCGTTGGGGTACGATGCCTCGCTCGCGTCGTATTCGGGGCTCAGCCCGGCCGGACTTACGGCGGCGACCACGGCCAGGAATTGCTCGAACGTCATCTGGAGATTGAGAAATCCGCCTTGGCAGAAAACCCAGCCGTAGTAGTCGAGGATCTCGTCCGGAATCATCACCGGCAGGCGTGGCAGCGTTGAAACAACCGGAAAAGGATGGGGTTCGCCCGGGTGAATATTGTCCCAAACATCGGACTGATCGGGCTCTCCATCCGACTCGACCGCATTGATTTCACGCAACGGAATGACTTTGCGTTTAGCAACTCGATTCATAGGCGTCAGGCTCTCCTGGTAAATACTTCCACTCCCCGCTAATACGCACTAATTCTAGACGAGTTACCGGGCCGGTCAAGGAGAGATTGGATATGTATTCACCAAATTATACGTTTCATGGGCATCGGTCACGACTGGGACAATTTTACACGAAATGCGGTATTAACGCCTAAGTACCTAATAATATTATGATTTCTGTCTTCCAGGCTATCGTTTTAGGCATAGTTCAGGGTTTGACCGAATTTTTACCGGTCTCCAGCTCGGCCCATCTGATACTCGTTCCATGGCTATTGCGATGGGTCGAGGACCCGGGACTTGCCTTCGACGTGGTCCTGCACCTAGGTACGCTTCTGGCGCTGCTGATATTCTACTGGCGCGAATGGCTCGAAATGGCGGCGTCGGTCGTCAACGGCAATCAAATTCCGCGCCGCCAGCTCTTCCTGCTGATAGTCGCGTCGGTCCCCGGGGCGATTATTGGGGTCCTGCTGGAGAAGCAGGCCGAGACGATTTTCCGATCGCCGCTGCTGATCGCCGCGACAATGGCGACACTGGGGGTCTTTCTGTGGGCCGCTGACGCGTATGGGTCGGATAAGCGCAAAATAGGCGATTTCAGCCTCCTCGACGCCCTCCTCATCGGCCTGAGCCAGGCGCTCGCGATTATCCCCGGCGTCTCCCGCTCCGGCGCCACGATTACCACGGCCCGCATCCTCGGAATCGAACGCGCCGACGCCGCGAATTTCTCATTTTTGATGGCGACGCCGATCATTGCCGGCGCCGGGTTGCTCGAGGCGCACAAGGCTTTTCATGCCGGCCTCACGGCGCAGCTCGGCTGGGGCTTCACGGCCTCGGCGGTCTTCGGGTTGATCGCAATCGCCGGCCTGCTGCAATTCGTGAAAACCCACAGTTACCGATCCTTCGCAATTTATCGAATTGTGCTGGCCGTACTGGTCGTCGCAGTCGCGTTCATGCGAGCAGCTTAGTCGATGCCTCCCGAGAGCTCGGCGGGTTCAATGCCGCCGATCGCTGACGCCGGCGAAGCGGCGCGTCGCGCCCGCGCCTTTCAGGTCGGCTTCACGCTCTGCATCATCAACACGATCCTTGGCGCTGGCCAACCCGTCATCACGCGATGGGGCGCAGTGAATCTCGACCCCCTGCTCTTCTGCGCCGGCGCGACCGTGTTCGCGACGTGCTGCACGCTGCCGCTTCTGCAATACACCGGCGAGCTGAAATTGATCTTCGATCGTCGCTATCGCGCGCGCCTGTTCGCGCTGTCGATGGCGGGAACGGTGATGACGAGTCTCACGCTCACGTATGGCCTCACGCGCATCGGCGCCGTTGCGGGCGTGCTGTTGCTGCAAACCGAGCCGGTGTACTCGCTGATAGTGTCGATGATCTTCGTCGGTGAGCGGCCGTCGGCGCGCCAGATACTCGCGACCGCGACGATCCTGGTGGGCATCGGCTCGGTGTTCGCGGGCGGGGGATCATTTTCGCCGCTGTGGGCGTCGGCGATCATCTTCACGACGCCGCTGTTCTGGCAGGCGTCGCACGTTGTGGGCCTCAAGCTGATGCCGCCGTTGACGCCGACCTCGATGATCGGCGGCAGGTTCTTCTATGCGTCGATTGTTCTGACCGCGCTGCTACTCATCTTCCGCCGCGAGTCGCTGGTGCAACTGGCCGATCCGACTACGCTCGGCGTGATTGGCGTCACCGGCTTCTTCATTTATTTTCTCAGCGGACTGACCTGGTATGGCGCAATCAACCGGCTCTCGCTGGCGTGGACGACGGCGCTGGTCGTGCCCGGCATCCCGATCCTGTCGATCCTGTTCGCCGTGATGTTTCTCGGTGAGCGCGCAACGATGCGTGAGGTGGTGGGAATTCTAATCTCAGTCAGCGGTGTGCTGGCGCTCGTGCTCGGCGCCGACCCGCATCGCAAGCAACCGGCAGCCGAAGCAGCGGAAGCGATCCACGAACCGCTGATCTGACGAGCGTCGCCGGTTGCGCCGTGGGCGGGATTAGTGCGAGTGGTTTGGGAATCGGGGGACGTCTATCGATGGAATACGACGACATTATCGTTGGCGCGGGTTCATCTGGCGCAGTGCTCGCCGCTCGCTTGAGCGAAGATCCGAAGCGCAACGTGCTGCTGCTCGAAGCCGGCCCGGACTACGCCGCCGTCGAACAAACGCCGACCGATTTACTCCACACCTGGATCTCCGCCGGACCGCATGACTGGAAGATGATCGCGCAGGCGACGCCGACTCGCGAAATCGCCTACCCGCGCGGCAAGGTGACGGGCGGCAGCTCCGCCGTCAATGGGCATATCGCGCTGCGCGGCACGCCGGGTGACTTCGACGAATGGGCGGCGTGGGGCAATCGCGAGTGGAGCTTCGAGCAGGTGCTGCCGTTCCATCGCAAGCTCGAGGACGATCGCGATGCCCGCGGAGATTTTCACGGCGTCGATGGACCGATCTGGATCGAGCGCCCGCGGCCCGAGACGTGGCAGCCGTTCAATCGCGCTTTCGTCGAGGCGGCGCGCGCAGCGGGATTTGCGGAGGTCTGGGACCAGAACGATCCCGAGTCGACCGGCGTCGGCCCGTGGCCGCGCAACCGGCGCGACGGCGTCCGCATCTCGACGGCGATCGGCTATCTCGCACCCGCGCGCCATCGCATGAATCTCACGATTCGCGGCGGCATCCACGCGCATCGCGTGACAATCGAGAATGGCCGGGCGGTGGGAGTCGAAGTCGAGAGCGCGGGAACGATCCAGAAAGTGCGCGGCCGACGCATCACGCTCTCGGCCGGCGCGTTAAATTCGCCCGCGATCCTGATGCGATCGGGTATCGGGCCGCGGGACGAACTCGCGGCGCTGGGCATCGCATGCCAGGTGAACTCGCCGGGAGTCGGCCGCAATCTGATCGACCATCCAATGGCGTTCGTCGTCGCGATTCCAGTCGCGGGAATTCCGCACGACCCGCAAGTGACCAATCCCGTCGGTATCCGCTACACGGCGACGGGCTCCGATGAATTCAACGACATGCAGATGTACATACTCGAGCTGTTCGATCCGAACTTGTCGCCGGGATTGGCGCTCGACCTGCCGGTGCCGAGCGTCTCGCTTGCTGCTGGACTGCAGCGCCCGCGCTCGCGCGGACAACTCCGCCTGCGCAGCGCCGACGCCGACATCCCGCCGATCATCGAGCTCAACTATCTCGATCATCCCGACGATGTGCGCCGGATGGTCGACGGCGTGCGCATCGCATGGCGCCTGATGCATGAGCAGCCGTTCGGGCAGATGCTCAAGGAATTCGTGAACCTCACGCCGGAAGTCGTGAACTCCGATTCAGCGCTCGAGACGTTCATCCGCGACAGTTGCACGACGATTTTTCATCCAGTGGGCACTGCCAAGATGGGCCCGGAGAGCGATCCTACCGCTGTGGTGGATCAATATTGCCGCGTGCGAGGCGTCGAAGGACTGCGCGTTGTCGATGCGTCCGTGATGCCGAACATCGTGCGCGCCAACACCAATCTCACCTGCATCATGATCGGCGAACGCGTCGCCGACTGGATGCGCAAACCGGATTAGGTAGTTCTCCTTCCGCTCTGCTAAATCCTTGAGGCATGGCCGACGAACTGCTGACCATCAAGCTGTACTACGACTACAAGAGTCCGTTCGCTTACCTGGCGATGCATCCCGCTTACGCGCTGATGGAATCGCATCGGGTCAGGCTGCATTACATTCCGAGTGAGCTGGACGTGCGGGGTGCCTTTGGCGGCGAGCTCGACCAGCGTCCCGAACGCGATTGGCGCAAGGTCCGCTACATGTATCTCGACGCGCGGCGCTACGCGAATGCCCGCGGGCTGATCATCCGCGGACCGCAGAAAATCTTCGACTCGAAACTTTCTCTGATGTCGGGTCTGTTCGCGGACAAGCACGGCCTCTTCCGCCCCTACTCCGACCGCGTGTTCGAGCGATTCTTCAAACGCGAGCTAGATATTGAAAACGCCGCCGCACTTGCCGCAGTCATGAAAGAGACGGGTCTCGATGCCGACGCCTTCAACCGCTACGCCGCTCACGACGGTCCGCGCGAACTGTCGGAAGCATTTGCCGTTGGCGATCGCGACGGTGTCTTCGGCGTGCCGACTTTTATCGTCGATGGCGAACCCTTCTGGGGCAACGATCGCGTCGAATGGATTGTAAAGAAACTCGACGCGATGGGTTTGAGGAGATAGCCGCCGATGACTGAGTATGGGTTCTATGCACTGATAACCGTCATTCTGTTTTTCAAGATGGTCGCAAACTCCGTCGTTCAGGGTCGAGCGCGAACAAGCTCAAAGACATTTACGAACCCGGAAGACGCGCAGTTCTTCGGAGCGCCAGCACCCGCGGCTGATGAATTACCGATCGTGAAGCGCGCCGCGGCGGTCTGGCGCAACGACCTCGAGAACATTCCGATCTTCCTGTTTCTCGGGTTGATCTACGTCACGCTCGGCTGCTGGCCGGCGGGTGCGTTCATCTATTTCAGCATTTTTGCCATCGCACGAATTCTACACACGATCGCGTACCTGCGTGGATTGCAGCCAGCGCGGACAATTTTTTACGTCATCGGATTAGCGATCTGTTTCATACTCTCGGTCCAAATCCTGATAGCGGTGCTTTAAGCATGAAACCAATTCCAATCGGCACCAAGGGCACTCACGCGAAGACGGTTGCTGCCGCCGACCTCGCCAGCCATCTCGACGCATCGCTGGCAGCGGTGCTGTCGACGCCAACGATGATCGCGATGATGGAGCAGGCGGCAATCGAAGCGATCAAGCCGTTTCTCGACGCCGGCGAAAGCTCGGTCGGCATGACGATCGAGGTCAGCCACACTGCAGCGACGCCGCCGGGGCATCGCGCTCGCGCGGAGGCGGAAGTGACCAAGGTCGAAGGCCGGAGGCTCGAGTTTGCCGTGCGCGCCTTCGACGATGTCGAGCAGATTGGCTCCGGGAGCCATCGGCGCGCGGTCATCGACGCGGCCAAGTTCAACGAACGAATCAAAGTTAAACAGAAACCGTAGGGCATCACGATGGCTGACGAGAAAACTCAAATTTTCGATCGCAAAGAGGTGTATGTCGGGCGCGACTTCGGCGGCATCACCTGGGACATCACGCCCGAGTTCGTCGCCAAGTACATCGCGGGAACCGGTGACGACAATCCATGGTACCGCGGCGACTCGCCACTCGGCGGGCCCATTGCTCCGGCGTTGATTCTTTACGACGCGGTGTATCGCACGCTCGGATGGTATCTGCCGAACGTTTTCGGCAACTTGCACACGCGCCAGGAATGGGAACTGTTCGCGCCCGTAAAAGTCGGCGAACGGCTCACCACGCGCTCCGTCATCGTCGACCGTTACGTCAAACGCGATCGCGAATATGTGGTGAACGAAGTTCTCGTCGGCAACGCGTCGGGACAAATCGTGTCGCGCAGCCGCACCCATCAGAGCTTCCTGATTCCCGACAAGGCCAAGCAAGGATTCGTCGTCGATCGCGCGCGCGAAAAAGACTCATCACGCTCGTTCAAAATCGGCGAGCGTGGCGGCGATCCGATCGAGTCGCCGATGCGCAAGATTACCGAAGACATGTGCATGGCGTTCTCGGGACCGGCGCGCAACTATCACAACGACAAACAAATGGCGGTCGACCTGGGATTCCCGGAAATCGTCGTGCAGGGGATGCTGTCGGTATGCCTCGTCTCCGAAATGATGACGCAGCGCTTCGGCCTCGGCTTTCTTTACGGCGGTAAGATGGACCTGCGGCTGGTCAACGTCGTGTGGGGTAACGATGTCACCGGGCCCAAAGGGTTGATCGTCGATCGCCGGCCTGAGGGCAGCCGCTCGCGCGCCGAAGTAGAAGCCTGGTGTGACAAGGCCGACGGCACCAAGACCGTGGTCGGCAACGCCAGCGCGCTCGAACTCTAACGCCCGTCGGTCCGTGCGCGCGAAGTGGTTGATCGCTGCGACAGTTGTTTTCGCAGCGGGATGCGCCAATCGATGCGACTACGTACAGACCAAATGCCAGTACCAGTGCAATCGCGACTACAAGGTCTGCGAACTACACGGCAACGAGGAATTCTACTGCCGCAACGAAATAGGCAATTGCATTGCGGCGTGCGAGGCCGACCGCAGCAGTTGCCATTCGTGGTTGTACTATTGAAGTGACTATTGCGCGGTGAGCGCTTCGACGTCGGCGATCGATCTTCGGCGTCGCGGCAGTCATCACTTCGTGACCGTCGACCGTCACCAGCACGTCGTCCTCGATTCGAATTCCCACTCCGCGAAAACTGTCGGCGACTTCGTCGTCGTCGGGCGCGATATACAGTCCCGGCTCGACCGTGAGCACCATCCCGGGCTCCAGTACTCGCGACGCACCGTCGACGCGGTAAAGCCCGACGTCGTGCACGTCCATGCCGAGCCAGTGGCTTGTCCGATGCATGTAGTAGCGCCGATATGAACCCTGCTCGATTATCTCATCGGCTGAGCCCCGCAGCATTCCGAGCTGGCGCATGCCGTCAATCAGCACGCGCAGAGCAACTTCGTGCGCGTCGTCGAAGTGAGCGCCGGGCTTTATCGCGTCGATCGCCTTGAGCTGCGCGTCGAGCACGACCTCGTAAAGACTGCGCTGCAAGCCGGTGAAGCGAGCGCCAATCGGCGAGGTGCGCGTAATATCAGCCGCGTAGAAATCGTACTCGGCGCCCGCATCGATCAGCAGCAGCTCGCCGGTGCGCATCTCGCGATCGTTGTTGATGTAGTGCAGCGTCGCCGCGTTGGGTCCCGACGCGACGATCGACGGATAGCTCGGGCCGGCCGCGCCTTGCGAGCGAAATGCATAATCGACCTCGGCCTCGATCTGCCATTCGCGCATCCCGCCGCGCGCCTTGGACATCGCGCGCTTGTGCGCGTCGGCCGAAATTGCCATCGCGCGCCGCATGGCGTCCAGCTCCGCCGGCTCCTTCTTCAGCCGCGCCTCGTGAATGATATCGCGCGGATCGACGATCGACGACGGGCCCACGCCGATTCGCGGCCGCATCGACTGCGCCCATCGAATCATTTTCATCACCCGCTCATCCATCTTCTCGTTCAGCCCGAGCGGGTAATGCACGCGTTCACTTTTTTCGAGATAGCGCGGCAGAATCTTTTCGAGCTCGTCGATGACGTAGGCCTTGTCGGCGCCGTACTCGATTATCGCGCCCTCGATTCCCGCGCGCCGCCCGGTCCACGTCTCGCGCTCCTTGTCGCGCGGCCGCACGAACATCACGAACTCGCCGTCGGGATGTCCCGGCGATAGCAGAGCCACCGACTCCGGCTCCGCAAATCCGGTGAGATAGTAGAAGTCGCTGTCCTGCCGATAAACGAACTCGACGTCGTTCGATCGCACCGACACCGGCGCGCTCGGCAGGATCGCAGTCGCACCCGGCGCGATCGCCTCCATCATGCGCTTGCGCCGCGCGCGAAAAGTCTCGCTCGAGTTGTGCCCGTTAGCGCCCATCACCATTCATTACGCCACGGGCATCATCTCACGGCAATCCCGCGCGGGGCACTTCAACCTGGGTGGTTTCGATTCTTCCGCCGCGCTCCGCTCGGCATTTCTCAGGATCGGAATTCGGCGCCGTCGCGACGAACAGCGTCCGCCCGTCAGCGCCGCCGAGCATGCAAGCGAACGCATCGGTCTCGACCTTGATTCGCTCGACGACCTCGCCGCCCTGCTTCACCCGAATCACTTCGGACGCCGTCGGACAGGCCACCCAAATCGCATTCTCCGCGTCGAGGCAAATTCCGTCGGGCAAACTATTTCCAAGCTCAGCCCACACGCGCCGATTCGCGAGCGATCCGTCGGCGCGATATCGAACGCCGTCAAGCGGCGCGCAAACGTCTCACCGACGATCAGCGTTTTTCCATCCGGCGTGATCACCATCCCATTTGGGAACATCATTTCTTCGGCCACCACGCGCGCCGTTCCGTCCGACCCGGCCATCACCAGCGTCGTCCCGCGCGGCGTCTCGCCCTTGTGCAGATCAAAGCCGAAATTGCCGACGTAGGCGCGCCCGCGCGCGTCGACCACCATGTCGTTGCAATCGAAGGGCGCGAGCTTGAACATATCCGCGGCCAGCTTGAGCCCGTCGCGATCGAGCCGCATCAGCTTGCGGTCGGTCATCGACACGACGAGCATCCGTCCATCGGGCAACCATCCGAGGCCCGACGGCCGCCCCGGCACGTCGCATACGACCTCGCGCTTTCCCGCTGTATCGACCGCAAGCACCTGATGCGCGTGCATGTCGGAGAAATAGAATCTCCCGTCATGCCATCGCGGCCCCTCAGGAAACGCCAAGCCGTCGATTAAAACTTTCAGCGTCCGCATCGTCACTCCTGTCGTCAGTCCAGCGCACCTGCCGCTCGCATCGCGTCGACCTCGGCCGCGCTGTATCCGAGCAGCCCGGTCATCACCTCGTTAGTATGCTGCCCGAGGGTCGGCGCTGCCGTCGTCACTTCGCATGGCGTCTCGCTCATCCGCCATGGAATTCCGCAATGCTGCCGTTTACCCACTTCGGGGTGATCGCGATAGATGAAGTATTCGCGCGCGTTGAGGTGCGGGTCCTCAGATATGTACTTGCTATCGGCGCAGGCGCTAGCCGCGACCCCTGCCGCTTGCAGAGTATCGACTATGTAAGCGACTTTCCGCGACGCCGTCCACGAACTTACTATTGCTTCGAGGTCGTCTTCGTTCTCCTTGCGCGCCGCGAGCGTCGCGAATCGCGGATCATTAGCCAGTTCAGGTTTACCTATTGCTCTAGCCAGTCGCGCCCATTCGTCGTCGTTCGCACATACTATCGCGACCCATTGGTCGATCGTGACGTCGAGGATTTTCTCCGGCAGGTCGACGCATTTGAACAGCCCATGCGGCGCCATCAACGGATCGCGATTGCCGTTGCGCTCAGGCTCGCGTCCGTTCATCGTGTATTCCAAAATCCCTTCTGCCAGAAGGTCCATCGCACATTCCCACTGGCTCATGTCGATGTACTGACCCTCGCCGGTTTTGGCGCGATGGAACAGCGCGGTGATGATCGCGAACGCAGCATGCACGCCCGCGTTCGGGTCGGCGTAGCTGAAACCCGCGTGCATGGGAGGAAATCCCTTATAGCCAGTCAGAGCCGACAGACCCGACAACGGCACCTGCGCCGGACCGTACGCGACATAGTCACGATAGGGTCCGGTGTCGCCGTAACCCGACAGAGTAGTCATTACTACATTCGGATTTACCTTCTTCACTTCCTCGTAACCGAAGCCCATCTTCTCGAGCACGCCCGCCGCGAAGTTGTTAATCACGACGTCGCTCTGTTTGATCAGGCGCCACGCCGCTTCCTTCGCCTCGGGATGTTTGAAATTCAGCGACAACGATTTCTTGCCCTGGTTGTATTGATTGAAGTAGCCCGACTTGTTGAGGCTGTTGAACACGCCGTCGGGCCACGGCGGCAGCATCCGCGTCACGCACGGCCGCGTCTTGGTCTCGATCCTGATCACTTCGGCGCCAAGATGCGCCAGTTGCAGGTTGCAATACGGTCCCGCCCACACCCAGGTGAAATCGCAAACTCGAATTCCCGCCAGCGGAGGTTTCGTAGCCATCGCTAAATCACACCCTTGCGCTTAAGTCCGTCGAGCCGCTCATCCGAAAGCCCGAGCTCCTTGCCGAAGACTTCGGCGTTATGCTGTCCGAGCGTCGGCGCCGGCCGCCGAATTTCCCACGGCGTGCGCGCGAACTTCAGCGGCGCGCCCGGATACTTATGCGTGCCGGCGACCGGCTGCGCGATCTCGACGAAAAATCCGCGCGCCTTCAGATGCTCGGAGTTAAGCAAATCGCCCATCGTCGACACCGGCGCAAACGGCACGCGCTTCGCCTGAGCCTTGCGATACAAATCGAGCACCGTCTGCTGGCTGACCCATTCTTCGAGCATCGGCCGCAGCGCGTCCCAGTTGAGCGCGCGCACCAGCCGATCCTTGAAAATCTCCATCTCCGCCCATTCGGGATTTCCCATGATTTCAACGAAATTGCGCCACTGATGCTCCTCGATGCAGCAAAGATAAATGTAGCCGTCCTTGCACTGCATCGTCTCGACCGGCTGCAGCGGCTTCTGACCGAGGCGCGTCGCGATCATCTTCATGTACGGCCAGTACTCGAACGTCATCTCGAGGATCGACGCGACCGATTCCTGCACCGACACCTCGATATGCTGCCCTGCGCCGTCGCGAAGTTGCGCGAACGCCGCGGCAATCGTCGCGGTCGCGCCATGCGCTCCGCCCTGGTATCCGGCCTGATGCCCCGCGGTCTTCAGCGGTGGCAACTCCGGATGCTCCGGGCCGCCACCGTTCAGGACGCACACGCCACCCGCGCACCAAATAGTCAGATCCTCGGCGCGGTAGTCGCGATACGGACCCGTCAGTCCGAACGGCGTTATCGACGTCATGATCAATTTCGGATTCGCGCGGCGCATCGATTCGTACGTGAGGCCGACGCGATCCATCTCGGGCGGGGTGACGTTGTGAATCAGGATGTCGGCTTTCGCGACCAGCTTCTCCAGAATCTCGAACCCCTCGGGCTTGGTGATATCGAGCGTGACGCCGCGTTTGTTGGTATTGAGATAGAGGAACAGTCCGCTGGTTTCGGGATTCGGTTTGTCGCCCGGGAACGGCCCGCGCGTGCGCGAGCGATCGCCGACTCCCGGCCGCTCGACCTTGACGACTTCGGCGCCCATGTCCGCCAGCAGCTTGCTGCAATACGGGGCGGACACCATCTCGCCAACTTCAACGATCTTTAAACTGGATAAAGCTCCCGCCATCGATACTCCACCGCAAGAGGTTGCTGGATTCTATTCCGGAAATACTTGCCTGAACGGCTTAACCTCGACGCGCTCGAACACGCCACCCTTCACGTAAGGATCGCTGTTGGCGAAGGCGCGCGCCTCGGCCTCGCTCTCCATATCCACAATAATAAGGCTGCCGCTGCCGTCGGTGAATGGCCCCGCAATTTTCAGCTGGCCCGCTCGATCGAGCGGCCGCAGATTCTCGAGATGCGCAGGCCGAATCTTCGGCCGCAGCGCGGCGCCGTCGGGTCCATCGTGGCCGATAATCACGAACAACATCGCATTAGTCCTTCAGAAGAAACACGCGAGAATGAGCCCGTGTTAATTAGCACGGCAAGCCAACTCCCGCAAAATCGCGATGTAGAATGATCTACGCGGCTTTCAGACCTGATCCTTGTCCAGTGCCGAGCTCCACTTGCGCGACGTGCGCCCTTCCCATCCGCGCTTGTGGTATGCGTACCCGACTATCAGCGGCACCGCGATGGTCGCCTCGCAGTACACCATCTGCTCGTAGGTGGTATCGACTTTGCCCCAGCTGCTCGCTTCCTTGAGCGTGCTGCCCGAGAGTGCGCCGTCACGCACGTCGGCGACGGTGATCTGAATCGCGTACTTATGCATCGGCACGTCATGCCCGAGCACTTCCGCGGCGACCACAATGTCTTGCGCGAAATTCTTCGGCACGCCGCCGCCGATCATGAAGAGCCCCGTGCTTTCGTTCTTCACCTTGAGCCGGGTCAGCTCGTAAAAGTCCTTGGCGCTGTCGATCGAGACCTTGGGCTTGCCGTGACGCGCCGCCTGATGCGCCACCAGTCCGAACCCGGCCGAGCAGTCGCTGAAAGCAGGACAGAAAATCGGCACCTCTTCGCGAAACGCCTCGAGCACGATACTGGCGCCGGTCTTGGCTCCCGTCTCGGACAGGTACTTACCCATCTCGCCGACGAATTCGCGCGACGAGTACGGGCGCGGCTCGAGGCTGTCGGTGATTTTGTGAATCGTCTCGTCGCAGATGCGCAGTTCGTCTTCGTCGATCAGCGTGTCGTAGATGCGATCGATATGCATTTCGCGCAACTTGTCGTCGTCGAGCCCGTACTTGAAGCGATCCTCCGCCATCCAATGCTTGAAGCCGAGCGCCTCGAAGAAATCCTGATCGACGATGTTGGCGCCGGTGCTGACAATCGCGTCGACCATGTGATTGCGAATCATGTCGGCGAAGACGCGCTTGAGCCCCGCGCTGATAAGCGATCCGGCGAGACAAAGGATGACGCCGCAGTCGCGATCGCGCAGCATGCGGTCGTAAATCGTCGCCGCGCGATGCAGGTCGCGAGCGCTATACGCCATTTGCCCCATCGCCTCGACAATCGGCACGACACTCTCGCGCGTGATATCGACGTGCTCGATCGGCTTTTTCAGAAACTCTGATTTGTCGCTCATTGGGTTCCCCGCGATGTCTTCGATTTACTCGCCGATGGTACGCACCGGGCAGGTTGTACGCTACTTCAGCGGACCGATTCGGCCCACCCCGGTCCAGTAGAACATAAAATTCATCGTGCCGAGCCCAATGAGGAACACAAACGCCATGATGTCGGTGCTCGTGACCGGGTACTCGATAAACGTCGTCGGCTCGTGACTGAAGCCGAAGCCGCGCGCTTCCAGAGCCATCGCCATGTTATTCGCCTTGCGCAGCGCACCCATGAAAACGGGAATGACGACCGGCACGTAGCGGCGCACGCGCTCGAGCGGGCCGCCCTGGTTGAAATCGTAGCCGCGCAACCGCTGCGCATCGACGATCGTCACGGCAGAATCGATAAACAGCGGGACCAATCGAAATGAGAGCGAGATCGCGAAGCTGACGCGATACGGCACCCGCATCCGCTGGAGTCCGTAGGTGAACTCCTCGATCTTGGTGGTCGAGAGAAACAGCACCGACGCCGCCAGCAATTCGGCCAGCTTGATACCGCGTCCGAAGCCAAACACCAGCGACAATCGGCTGACGTGAAAGACCGGAATGTTCACCAGCACCGCGCCCCGCCGGTAGAAAACCATCCACGCAATCGTCGTGGTGAATACCAGGATCCCGAACAGCCATCGCAGGCGGTAGAAGTTCGGCCACGAATCGGTAAGTTGCGCGATCCACAGCATGACCAATCCGACCGGCAACAGCGCAATCGGCTGGTCGACCCAGTAAACCGACCAGAACATGACGAACAGCGCGAACACCTTTACGGTCGGATGCAACCGATGAACGAAGGTGCCGCGATCGATGTACAGATAAATCGGCATCAGGCGCGCCCCTTCACCCACGCGACGAATTCGTCGGTGGTCAGCGCCAGCGTGCCGAAGCGGCGGCTCAACTCGGTGATTTCCGGCGCGCGAAATGACGACGAGCGCAGCAACTCGTCCTGCATAAAGAACTCGCGCACGCCGCCGTCGAAAATTTTCGCGCCCTTGCGCATCAGCACGACGCGCCGCGCATACTCGGCGACCAGCCACGGCGTATGCGTGATGATCACGATGGCGATGCCGGCGCGGTTGAGGTCGCGCACCAGCGCCATCATGCGAAGTTGCTCGCGATGGTCGAGGCCGGTGGTCGGCTCGTCGAGAATCAGCATCCGCGGCCGCAGCACCAGCACGCTCGCAACCGCCAGGCGCTGACGCTCGCCCTTGCTGAGCAGGAACGGGTCGCTCTGGCGCTCGTTCTGCAGGCCGACGGCCTCGAGCGCCTCGTCGCATCGACGGCGAATCTCGTCCTCAGCCAGGCCGAAGTTGCGCGGGCCGAACGCGACCTCGTCTTCGACGGTGGCGGCGAAAATCTGATGGTCGGGATTCTGGAAAACGTACGCGACCGCGCGCGCCGTCTCCGCCGGACGCATCTGCGTGCGGTCCTTGCCGTCGATCGTCACGCGGCCCGTCGCAGGCTGCAGCAGCCCGACGATATGCTTGGCCAGCGTAGTTTTGCCGGAGCCGTTCTGCCCGACGATTGCGAGGAACTCTCCAGCTTCGACTTTCAGATCGATCGAATCGAGCACGCGCGGGCCGTCCGCATAGCTGAAGCTGACGTTCTCGATTCCGATGAAGGCCGGACTCTTTGAAGCGGCGGCGACCGGCGGAGGTTCGAACGCTGGAATCCGCGGGGCCCTCGATTAGAGTTTTCGCGAGACGCGGGTAGGCCTTCAGGATGGCTTCCAGAGCCGCGTCGACGTCTTTTGGTTGCGCGTCGATCCCGAGCAGCTCGAGCGCGCGACCCAGCCCGGGCGGGCGCACGCCGCATGCCGTGAGCAGTTCGGTGCGCGCGAACACTTCGGCCGGCGGACCATCGGCGGCGACTTCGCCCTCGCGCAGAACGATTATCCTGTCGGCGGCGCGAAGCTCCTCGGACTCGTGCTCGATTACAATGAGGCTCAGGCCTTCCGCGCGCAGCTTGGCGATCAACTCGAAGACTTCCGCGCGGCCCTCGGGATCGAGATCGGTGGTCGGCTCGTCGAGCACGATAACCGACGGGCGCAACGCCAGCACCGACGCGATCGCAAGCCGCTGCTTCTCGCCGCCCGACAATGACATCGGATCGCGATGCTCGAAGCCGCGCAGCCCGACCGCTTCGAGCGCCGGCATGATTCGCCGATCCATCTCGGCGCGGTCCATGCCGACTTGTTCCATCGCGAACGCGACTTCGTGCGCGACGTTGGTCGAAAACAACTGCGACTCGAAGTCCTGGAAAACCATGCCGACCTTCGGCGCGACATCGCAGACGCGGAGATGCTCGAGCGGCTCGCCCGCGATGCTGATCGCGCCGTGAAAATCGCCGTCCTCGAATTCCGGGACGATGCGATTCAAGCATTTCGCCAGCGTCGATTTGCCGGCGCCCGACGCGCCCATCACGCCAATCGTCTCGCCCGCAGCCTGCGCGAAGCTTACCGCTCGAAGCGCGGGACGGTCGGCGCCGTGATAGGTGAAGGTCACGCCCTCGACCGACGCCGCGTGCGCGCCAGGAATTGAAACAGGGATTTGCGCGTCGGTTTTCACATCATGAACAGGCCCGCGAATGCCAACAGCAGAAACGGGCCGACAATTATCAGGACGGGTTTATCGTATGGCGCCACGCTCATCCACGCGGGCAGGAACTTCGGCACCCAATAGCCGGTCGAGAGCAGGTTGCCAAGAATCCAGGCGCCACCCTCGCCCGCTATCAGCAACGCGAACCCGGTCGCTCGAAATGCAACCGGCTTCAGCTTCGCCTGCGGCATCACGTCGGTGTAGAGCATCCGGCCCTTTTTCACGCGCGGATAGACGGCGGCAAGGATGAACGGCGACAGCGCCAGCGCCGATATCATGTTGTTGAAGATGATCACGTTGCCGAGCATCGCGAACGGCCGGATGACGAGCACGTTGTCGGCCCATCCGACCAGGTCGGCGCAGAGCACGCTCGCGGCCAGGCATGCGACGACGTATTTGAAAATTACCAGCGGCGAGCGCCAAACGGGACTCTCGCCGCGAGCGATCAATTCCCAGACTTTGTACGGAATCCAGCCGTAGGCCAGGTTGGCGAAGAAGCCGAAAATGTCGCCGGGCGAGACGCCGCCGAAAAAATCGCCGATCATATTCCCGATCGCGGAACCCCACGCGGCGGCCGGACCGAACAGAAACGAGCACACTACTGGAATCGCGTTCGCGGGGCGCAGCTCGGTAACGCCGGGAATCAACGGGACGACCTTGAACGGCACCAGCACGGCGGCGTAAAGCGCAGCGGAAATCGCGCACAGCACGACCATCCGCGTGTTGCGCCACATCAGGCGAAGATCGCTCATCGGGGTATAATCAGGTGATCGGCGGCCAGCTTCATCTTGACGCTGACCAGTATCCCGACCGTCGATTCTCACGCAAGCGGGTCAGGGGCCGGACGCGCCAGCTATGTTGAGGTTCTCGGAATGCGCTGATAGACAGTTGGGCGACAGAGAACCCTTGGCGGAGAATTATGAGCGACGAAAAAGATCGTCTCGGCGACAAGCTGCGTGAGGTCGACGCCGCGCGCGAGGATCAGTGGGCTCATCAGCGCGACGAGGAGATCCTGGCAAAGCTGCGAAGCAAGTACGTCAAGGCGATCGCCTGTCCGCAATGCGGCCAGAAGCTGGAGGCTCGCGTCGCGATCGGCGTCGGCGGGATGGCGTGTCCGAGCCGGCACGGCGCTTGGGCCGATCGGGAGACGCTCGATCAGCTTGAAGCGCGTCTGCAAAAGGCGGCTGCGGTTCGTCACGAGTCAGTGGGCGAACAGGTTTTCGACGATATCGTCGACGAACTGAAGCACAAGCATCCCAAGGAGATCGATTGCCCCGACTGCAGTTCACGGCTCGCAGCGCGGGCTGCGATCACTCCGGGCTCGGCGGGATTGGCCGGGATGTCCTGTCCCAAAGGTCACGGCGCATGGATCGATCAGGACATGCTGGCGGAAATTCGCAATCGCCTTGATGGCGCCGCAGGCGATCCGCGGTAGCTTTTTGGTTAATCTCGGTTCATGCCGATCTACGAATATCGATGCGAGAAGTGCCGCCGCATCTCCAGTGTCTTAACGACGCGCGTCAGTGAAAAAGTCGAGGCGGTGTGCGCGCACTGCGGCGGCAAAAAAATGAGCCGGCTCATGTCGCGCTTCGCAATGCCGCGTAGCGAAGAGTCGCGGATGGAAGCGCTGGCGGACCCGTCGCGGATGGGGAATGTCGACGAGAACGATCCGAAGAGCGTCGCGCGGATGATGAAGCGGATGGGCCAGGAGATGGGCGACGAGTTCGGCGGCGCGGAGTTTGACGAGGCGGTCGAGGAGATCGAGAGCAGCGGCGACTTGGGCGATGGCGGCTCGGGCGAGGAGGACCTTTAAGGCCTACTGCACTTGCCCTCAGATGATGGTCGAATTTGTAGCGGACAATTAGTCGGCTTCGAGCATGACTATCGCCGCGGCGGCCATTCCTTCGCCGCGGCCCAGCGCGCCGATTCCTTCGGGACTCGACGCCTTCACGTTGATGCGCGATTGATCTGCGCCGAGCGTGGCAGCCAGTCGCGTGCGCATCGCGTCGAGGTGCGGCTTCAGCTTCGGCTGCTCGGCGAAGATTGTGAGGTCGGCGTTGCCCAGACGCCATCCTTGATCGTTGGCCAGCTTCCACACGGCCGCGAGCAGTGCGATCGAATCGGCGTCCTTGTAGCGCGGGTCGCTGTCGGGAAAATGACGGCCGAGGTCGCCGGCGCCGAGGGCGCCGAGGATCGCGTTGGCGAGCGCATGGGTGGCGACGTCGGCGTCGGAATGGCCGCGCAGTCCCTGGTCGTGCTTGATCTCGACGCCGCCCAGCACGAGCCGCCGTCCCGCTTCGAGCGGGTGAAAATCGAAGCCGTTGCCCACGCGATATCGCGTCGTCATTGCGCGAAGCCTCGCACGCGGACGCGTCCGGCTAGCGCATCATTTGCGCTGCGCCCGACTGCGTTGACAACCGCCATTTCACTCGCCAAGCTTTCTCTCACTCGCACCGCCAGGAGGGTCGCCCGCAATGCCCGCATTTGTGAAGAACCCGAAATTCATCATCGGCACAATCGTGGTCCTGTGGGTGGCCTACGTCATCTACGCAAATTTTCAAATCGACATGGTCACGTTCTACCTGCTGCCCTTCAACATCCTGAAACTGCAGCTCAGGCTCTCGGCCGTGATAATCGGCGCCGCGATTTTCGGCGCGGTCGCCACTATCGTCATTCACTGGCTATGGGTGCGGCCTTCGAACAGTTCATCGCCCGCCACTGCGCCGATGCCGCCGCCGTCGCCGTCGACTCCGAGAAGCAGCACCGTAGCCTGAGCGCCGGCCTTCAACAGCGTTTCACTCGAAGGACCGATCAGCAAACCGTCCGCGCGCGAGATCGAGCTGAAAATCCCCGAGCCTTGGCCGCCGGTCGGCGTAGCCAGGTAGGCGTCGCCTTCGCGCTCGAGTTTGACCCGCACGAATTCGGTGAGGTCTTTCGAAGTCTTGATATCGACGGCGCATCGCGCCCGCACGCGCGGCAATCCGACGCGACGGTGCCCGCTCATCTTGAGCAGCGCGGGGCGCGCGTACAGATAGAAACAGACGAGCGTTGAGACGGGATTTCCCGGCAGGCCGAAAACAGGGCGATAGCCGACGGTGCCGAACTTGAGCGGACGGCCCGGCTTTTGCGCGACGCCGTGAAACAACTGGCGCATCCCGAGTTCGTCGAGCGCGCCTTTGACGTGATCGAACTGGCCGACTGAGACGCCGCCCGTCGACAGCATCGCGTCGAAGGTCATCGCCTCGGCCAGGCGCTCGCGAATCTCACGCGCGTCGTCGCGCGCCACCTTGAGGATGACGGCCTCGGCGCCGGCTTCGCGAATCGCGCCGGCCAACGCATAGGCGCTCGAATTGACGACCTGCGCGCCGACCGGAGGCTGATCGACGTCGACCAGCTCGTCGCCGGTGGCGACAATCGCGACGCGCGGACGGCGAATGACTTCGACCATCGCGCGATTCACCGACGCCAGCATCCCCAGGTCGGCCGGCGTGAGCGTCTTGCCGGCAGACATCACGATCTCGCCGAGGCGCAAATCCTCGCCGCGCGGCCGGATGAAAGCGCGAGGCTCCGCCGACGCGAGAAACTCGACGACGTCGCCCGCGCCTCGCGTCCGCTCGACCGGGATGACGGCGTCCGCACCCTCGGCAATCGGAGCGCCGGTCATCGTGCGAACCGTCTCGCCTGCGCCGACGCGACGCGCCGGCATCTGGCCGGCGCCCACCGTCTCGACCACCTTCAACTTGACCGGACTCGCCTCGGACGCCCTGGCAACGTCGGCCGCGCGCACCGCATAGCCGTCCATTGCGGAGTTGTCGAAGCCCGGAATGTCGCGCGGCGAGCTGATAGTCTCGGCGAGCACGCGGCCAAGCGCGTCGAGGATTGGAATCCGCTCGACGCCGAGTGGAGCTACGTTCTCGAGCACAATCTGCAGGGCCTGGTCGGCGCTAATCATGAGAAAAGAAGGATACGCGGCTTTGGCCCCGGATTGAACCTCACCCCTGTGCATCGCACTTTTGCGGATTCTCGACCACGGTGGGTTTTTGGTAGATGATTATGTTTGAACTCGACGGAGGATGATGGGGCCTGATGAGACGAATGCTTGAGCGCCGCGTGGTTGTAACCGGAGTGGGTCTGGTAACGCCGCTCGGAGTTGGAGTGGAAAAGAACTGGGACGCCCTGATGGCGGGTCGGTCCGGTATCGGACTGATTACGCGCTTCGACGCCTCGGAATTTCCCGCGCGCATCGCGGGCGAGGTGCGGGACTTTGTGCCCGAGGACTGGATCGAGAAGCGCGACATCAAGAAGATGGACCCCTTCATCCAGTATGCGGTCGCGTCGGCCGAGCAGGCGATGCGCCAGTCGGGGTTAAAGATCACCGAAGAGAACGCAGACAATGTCGGCGTGCTGATCGGCGTCGGCATCGGCGGCCTGTGCACGATCGAGGAGTACCACAAGGTCTTCATCGAGACGGGGCTGCGTCACGTCACGCCGTTTTTTATTCCGAAGCTGATTAGCAACCTTGCGCCGGGACAAATCTCGATTCGATACGGGGCGCGCGGCGCCAACCTCGCGACCACCAGCGCATGCGCGTCGGGCAGTCATGCGATCGGCGAGGCCTACCGGATGATCCGGCTCGGCTACCTGGACGCCGCTATCACCGGCGGCTCGGAGGCGGCGATCACGTCGCTCGGCGTCGGCGGATTCGTCGCGATGCGGGCGCTGTCGACGCGCAACGAGACGCCCGAGAAAGCGAGCCGTCCGTTCGACAAGGAGCGCGACGGATTCGTGATGTCGGAAGGATCGGCGGCGCTGATTCTCGAAGAGCGCGACGCCGCAATCAAGCGCGGGGCGAACATCATTGCCGAGATCTGCGGTTACGCCGCCAACAGCGACGCTTATCACATCACCTCGCCGGCGCCCGAGGGACGCGGCGCGGCCAAGTGTATGCGGATGTGCCTCGAAGACAGCGACCTCGATCCCAACGAGGTCGACTATATCAATGCGCACGGCACTTCGACCGAGCAGGGCGATCTCGCCGAGACTCAAGCGGTCAAGCATGTTTTCGGCGAGCGCGCCGCCAAGCTTGGGATCAGCTCGACCAAGTCGATGACCGGGCACACGCTCGGCGCGGCCGGCGCGATCGAGTCGGTCTACACGGTGCTCGCGATCAGTCGCGGGATGCTGCCGCCGACTATCAACCAGGAAGTTCCCGACCCGCTGTGCGACCTCGATTACGTGCCGAACAAGCCGCGGCCAGCGAAGATTAGGATCGCGCTGAATAATTCATTCGGGTTCGGTGGCACCAACACGACGCTGGCCTTCAGGCCTGCCAACCAGGACTGAGCGGTCATTTCATGGGCTCAAGAATTGTTGCCACCGGACGGGCCGTCCCGCGCACCGCACTGACCAACAAGGACCTCGAGCGGTACATGGAGACGTCCGACGAGTGGATTCGGTCGCGCACCGGAATCGGCAATCGCCACGCGATGCGCCAGGGCGATTCGCTCGCGCAAATCGCGACCGACGCGAGCCGCATCGCGCTCGAACGCGCCGGGGTCAAGCCCGCCGACCTCGACGCGATCATCGTCGGCACGGTGTCGTCGGAGTACGCGTTCCCGTCGTTCGCGTGTCAGATTCAGTACGGGCTGGGCATCACGTCGATCCCGGCCTTCGACGTCGCGGCCGCCTGCTCGGGCTTCGTGTACGCGGTCCAGGTCGCGGACGCGCAAATGCGGGCCGGCGACTTCAAGCGCGTGCTCGTGGTCGGAGCGGATGCGCTGTCGACGATGGTCGATTGGAACGATCGCCGCACGTCGGTGCTGTTTGGCGACGGCGCGGGCGCGTGCGTGATGGTCACCGAGCCGGGAAATCGCGGAGTCCTGGCGAGCCTGCTGCGCTCCGCCGGCGAGTACTGGACGCTGCTGTCCGTCCGCGCGACTGGAGTGCGCAGCACCATCGACTCCGAAGTGCGGCGAAGTCCCGACGACGCGATCCAGATGAAGGGGCCCGAGCTTTTCAAAATCGCCGTCAAGAGCATGGAGGAAGTGAGCCGGCAGGTGGCTGAGCGCGCGGGCGTCAAGCTCGAGGAAATCGATTTGTTCGTGCCGCATCAGGCGAACATGCGAATTATTTCCGCCGTCGCCGAGCGCCTCGGCATGCCGCCGGAAAAAGTCTTCACCAATATCGATCGCTACGGCAACACCTCGGCGGCGTCCGTGCCGATCGCGCTCGACGAGGCGCTCGAACAGGGGCGCATCCACGACGGCAGCATCGTGATGCTCAACGCATGCGGCGGCGGCCTGACCTGGGGAGCGAATCTGATCCGCTGGTAGCTCGCGCGCCTCTAAATGCTAAACGAAATCCTCGCCCGCCGCGTGCTGATCGTGCTCGGCAAGGGCGGCGTCGGCAAATCTACTCTGAGCGCCGCGATCGCAAAGCTCGCGACGTTGTCGGGCGCGCGCGCATTGATCATGGAATGCGACGCGCGCGCACCGCTGGCCGCGACCTTCGGCGTCGCGCCGTCGTTCGTGCCGGCGCAGGTCGCGGAGAACCTCGCGCTGATGACGCTCGACGGGCGCGCCGCGCTCGAAGAATATCTGCGCCTGGTAGTGCCGGGGCGGATGCTGCTCAAGGCGGTGTTCGCCAGCCGCCTCTATCAATTTTTCGTCCAGGCGGCGCCGGGGCTGCGCGAGCTGATGATGCTCGGCAAGATTTACTACGAAGCCGGGCTCGACGGCGCCAAGCCGCCCGCCCGCCATCTCATCGTCGTCGACGCGCCCGCCAGCGGCCAGGCTATCAGCCTGCTCAAGATGCCGACGGCGGCGCTCTCGACCTTCGGCGACAGCGTCGTCGGCAAGGAGGCGCGCAACATCTCGCGCATGATGCGCGATCGGCGCAATTGCGCAATCGTGCAGGTCACGACTGCCGACAGTCTTTCGATTTCCGAAACGATAGAGACGCACGCGCAGCTCAGCAGTATCCATCTCGCGCCCGCTGCAGTGCTGTTCAATCGGATGCCGCCGTCAGAGTTCGACGCCGGCGACATATCCGCGCTGACCAATCGCCGCGGCCCTCATCTGCGCAAGAAGGACCTCGAACATCTGGCGGAGCTGGCAAAGTCGGAGCTGAGCCGCGCCGCGCAAGCGCGCAAGGCACTCGCGCGAATCCGCACGGAGACCGACGGTCCGGTCTTCGAGATCGCCGAACATAGCGGTCTTTCGGGAATCGCGCTCATCGATCGAATCGCCGGCGAACTCGCTCGCGACCTCGGTGCCAAGCCCGCGGCCCGCGCGGCGCATCGACGCTGATCTGCCCGTCGCGAGTGAACTAATCAGCCTGACCCTCGCGCGTCCGAGATGATAAACTTCGAGCATGCCAACCACTCGTCGGGCGCAATGTTCATGCGGCCAACTGTCTGCCTCATGCTCCGGGGAACCTGTCCGCCTATCCGTCTGCCACTGCATGGCGTGTAAGCAACGGACCGGCAGCGCATTCGGCTTCAACGCCTGGTTTCCCCAACAAGACGTGCGGATCGAAGGGCGGGCGACAGAATTCGTCCGGGTCGGCGACGAAGGCGGTCACATCACTTTTCGCTTTTGTCCCGAATTGCGGCACCACCGTTTATTGGAGCATCGACAGAATTCCCGGCACGATTGCGATAGCCGCCGGCAGCTTCGCCGACCTCTCTTTCCCGCCTCCATCCGTGTCCGTCTACGAAAGCCGGCGCTATCCGTGGGTTGAGATAAAAATCGATTCGCTTGAGAAAAACGTCCGCGGCTGAGTCCGGTCTCGGCTGGAATCCCGACGCTTCGACAATTAACCTTTGGGCCGATGCCTGACACTGAAAAGAAAGCACGCGCGCCTCGCGAACCGTGGATCATCCGCACCTACGCGGGCTTCGGCGACGCGCGCCAGGCCAACGAGCGCTTCCTCGCAAATCTGAAGCAGGGCCAGCGCGGACTTTCGATCGCGTTCGACCTGCCGACGCAGAACGGCTACGACCCCGACGCTCCGGTTGCGCGCGGCGAAGTCGGCGAGGCGGGCGTCTCGATTTGTCATTGGGATGACATGGAGCGGCTGTTCGAGGGGATTCCGCTGCAGTCGATCAACACCTCGATGACGATTAACGCGACCGCGCCATTTCTGCTGGCGCTGTATCTCGTCATCGCGGAAAAGCACGGCGTGCCGTGGACCGAGTTGCGCGGCACGACACAGAACGATCTGCTCAAGGAATTCGTCGCGCGCGGCACTTCGATCTTTCACCCTGAATTGTCGTTTCGACTTTCTACCGAGCTGATTCGCTTCGCCGTCGAGCGCGTGCCGAACTGGAATCCGATCAACTGCTGCGGCTACCACTACATGGAAAGCGGCGCGGGGCCGGCCGAGGAAATAGGCTACGCATTCGGCAACGCGCTGATGATTCTCGACGCGATTCGCCCCAAGCTCGACGCGGCGGCGTTCGAGCAGACGGTCCGCCGCATTTCATTTTTCATCAACAGCGGCATCGAGCTGGTGCCCGAGATTTGCAAGATTCGCGCGTACTTCAAACTCTGGCAGGAGCTGTGCGCGACCGAATACGGCGTCAACGACGTCGCCTTCCGCGCCGGATGCCAGGTGCGCTCGCTCACGCTGACCGAGCCGCAGCCCGAAGTGAATATCATCCGCATCGCGTACGAGGCGCTGCCCGTCGTCCTTTCCGCCGATGCGCGCGTGAATGCGTTGCAGTTGCCCGGCTTTCGCGAGGCGCTCGCCCTGCCCGACCAGGCCGAGCAAACACTGAGCCTGCGCACGCAGCAGGTGCTGATGTACGAGACGGGGCTGGCCGGCTACGGCGATATTTTCGAGGGCAGCAAGGTAGTAGAGAAGCTCACCGCCGAGACCGCGGCGCGCGCGCGCGAAATCGCGCTCCGGCTGCGCGAGGCGGGCTACTCGCGCGCCATCTCGATTGTCAGCGGCGAGCTGACGCGCCAGCTCGCCGAGCGTCATCGCAAAGTCGAGTCGGGTGAGATAGTGCAAATCGGCGTCAACGCGTTCACCGGCGAAGTCGGACTGACGCCGCCGCCAAAACGGAATGTCGATCGCGACGCGCAGGCGGTCAAGGAAAAAGAACGCATCGAGTCGATCAAGCAATGGCGCGCCGCTCGCGATCAGAAAGCGGTCGCCGCGGCTCGCGAGGCGCTCGAACGGGCGGCCGCAAGTGAGGGCGGCAGCGGGCTGATGGAGGCGACGATCGATCTCGCGCGCGCGGGCGGCACCGTCGGCGAATGGACCGACTCGCTCGTGCGCGTCGGCCGCGGCCGTTACACTCCGCCGATTCTCGAAACGAGCGTGAGCGTCGGCGCGCTCAAGGTGCCGAGGGCTACGCGCAAGATTCGTATCGCGCTCGGCAAGGCCGGCCTCGACGGGCATATCAACGCGATCAAGCTGCTCGCGCATGCCTGCATGCAGGCCGGGATGGAAGTAGTGCTCGCGGGATTCAAGCAGACTCCGGAGCAGATGGTCGCGACGGCGCTCGAGGAAGACGTCGACGTGCTCGCAATCTCGAGCCTCGCGGGCGCACACATGTCGATCGCGCGCGAGACAATCGAGTTACTGAAAAGCCGCCACGCAAGTGACGTGGCGCTCGTGATGGGCGGGATAATTCCCGAAGCCGACCGCACTGCTCTGCTCGCGCTCGGCGTCAAAGCGGTGTTCACGCCCAAGGACTCCAACCTCGGCGAGATCATCGGCCGCATCATCGCAATTGCCGGCCGGGAAAAATAATGAACATTCTAAAATTCGGACGATACTTCGCGATTGTCGGTGCATTGGCGCTCGGACTGGCGCGCCCGGCCCTGGCGCAGGAAGCGCGGCCGTGGCTATGCCGCGACAAGCCGGTTTTTTCCTACGAACACGCGATGGAATACCGGGCGACCGCCCTTCCCGGACGCCAGTGGCGAATGTTCTTCATGCAGTACTCGCCCGACGCCGCGCATGACGGCTTCGACATCGTCGACACGCGCCCGCTCGGATCGAGCGGCGATCCGATGGCCGGCAATCTCGCGGCTGGGCAATACTACGCAGTCGCGCTTTACCGCGGCGCCGGCGGCCATTGGATCTGTCCCGACTACACGCACGACGATCACAATTCGCGGCTCGGCGAGGTGAGCAATCTCTGCTACGGCGAAGACGGGCCGCCCTGCCTCGTCAAGCTGCTGGTGAAGCCGGATCATCGCGTCGCGGCGCCGGCGCCCTAAGAAACGAAGCGGATGAAATTCCACAGCGGCGAAATCGCGGTGCAGGAGCGCGCGGGCGTGCGCGACATCGCGGAGGACGTCGGCGAAGGTATCGTCGATCATCTACCTCCCGGCGCCAGCGGCTTTCTCGAACTTCGGCAGATGGCTGTACTCGGGAACGGTAGATAGCGATGGCCGCGTGTGGGCTTCCGTCGTCACGGGGCAGCCCGGGTTTATCGAGACGGTAGACGAGCGCACGCTGAAAATTGCGGCGCGAACTTCGTCCAGCGATCCGCTGTTCCGCAATCTCACGAAGGAAAGCCACGTCGCTCTGTTCGCGCCCGACTTCGTCGCGTCGCGGCGAGTGCGCGTAAACGGCCGAGGCGTAATCAAGCAAGGCGCAATCTATATCCGTACCGAAGAGGTCTACGGCAACTGCCGTCGCTATCTGCAAGAGAGATTGTTCATCGGCGAGCGAAAATTTTCAGCGACCGATCAGTCAGCCGCGAGGGGCAAGGCGCTATCTGAACGCACAGCAGCAGCAGATTTCTCGCGCGGACACGTTCTTTATCGCGACTGATAATCCCGAGCACGGCGCCGACGTATCGCATAAGGGCGGCAATCCCGGCTTCGTTCGGGTCGTCGACGAGAAGCACCTCGCATTCCCCGACTACAACGGCAACAGCATGTTCAACACACTGGGCAATCTAACGGTGAATCCACACGCCGGATTGCTGTTTATCGATTTCGACAGCGGCCGCACTCTTCAACTGAGCGGGCGCGCCTCGATTGATTGGAATGCCACTCGCATCGCCAAATTCGCGGCTGCGGAACGAGTGGTTGATTTTGAACTCGAGCAAATCATCGACAACCCGGCAGGCTTCCCGCTGACGGCAAAATTCCGCCAGTTCTCCCGCTCCAATCCAAAGCTTTAAAGTTGAAGGACGGGAGAAGATCGAATCCCCTCCCGTCACATCGCTTAGCCTAAGGGAATTTCCGAGTAGATAGCGGACGAAACGAGATCGACCGAGGGCTTGTCATTCGAGCTAACCTCGTCGACCAGCTTGCGCCATTCCTTGTCGGTCTCGAGCTTGGTGCTGAGCTCGCCGTGCGCCTTCCAGTTCGGCGTCTCGATTACGTAAAGCAGCGCGTTGGGAGCAGCTCCGGCGACACTGCTAAGCGTGCGCGTGGTAGCTCCCAGGCTCCGCAGAATCTTGTCGGCCTTTTTAGCGATACTCATGAATTGTTCAACGCCGCCTGGACGCGGGATGTAACTAAAGACTTGTGCGATTGCCATCGTTCTCTCCTGGTAAGTGAAAAGGTTTCTTGAACTCAGCGACGAGTCGTCTCAGCTGGGCACTTCGACGTTGATTCCAACCGCAGTCCTTTCGGCATTCGGGGACTTGGTCGAGTTGATTTCGGCCATGAACGCTTGCCAGTCGCGGTCGGAATCGAGCTTCGTCATGTAGTCCGCGAAGTTCTTCCAGTCGCTATGCTCGACAACGATCGCGATGGTTCCTGCGTTTGGACCCGACACCTCGTTCCAGGCGCGAATGTTTCCGCCCGCTCGCTTGATGATCTTGCTCGCCTTCGCGATGTCGCGCGTCAAGGCTTCGAGCCGACCCGGTTGAGGTTTCAAAAACGTTACTTGCGATACTGTAGCCATATCGATCTCCTTCCCACGTTGAGTAACTGTTTGCAGACACTTCGACGCGCTCGCCGCACGCCGAATCCAACGAACGCTTCCCCCCTTCACTGGGCAGGTTCCGGACTTCGATAAGGCAGGAATAAGCAGCGAAGATAGCTCCCAGCTACGCCTGTGCCATCCTTGCGTCAAGCAAACCTTACATCGACAAATTGTCTCGCCGGGCTTCTTATCTATACTCAGTGTAACACTTCGGAGTGAGGCACTTAGCTGCTGGAGAGTAAATGGAGGCGGCGATCGGATTCGAATCTATGAGTCGAAGGAGCGTCACATGATCACAGGCGGTTGTCTCTGCGGCAAAATTCGATATGAGGCTAAGGTAGAGTCGTTCCTCGCGATTCGCTGCCATTGTAGAGACTGCCAATACGTTTCCGGTGGTGAACCTGCGGCCGTGGTATCATTCGCGCGCGACGCGCTGCGGGTTCAAGGCGAACCGCGCACGTATCGGTCAAAGGCCGATTCTGGTGTTGCTGTCTTCAGGTCGTTCTGTGCGGACTGCGGTACGCCTTTGTTCGCTGGCAACGAGAAAGACGCCGAATTCATCGCCGTCAAGCTCGGTTCGCTCGACGAGCCCTTCAAGTTCACACCAGCAGGTCACATATGGACATCATCGGCGCAACCTTGGCATCACATCGATACCAATGCGCCAATTGTTTTTTCAAAGAATCTTGGCTCTGCGTCAAATTAGGCCACCATTCCCCGGACTTCGATAAGACAGGACTTAGCAGTGAAGATAACCCTCAGCTATGCCTATGCCATCCTTGCGTCAAGCAAGCCTTACATCAACAAATTGGCTCGCGAGCTTCTTATCTATACTCTAGTGTAACAATCTTCTCTGGTTGGGGGACTGCTTTAATGGGCGCGGATAGCGACGGTAAATCAGCTGCTAGTGTCGAAGAGCGGGACGAAGTGATCGTTCAAGTGGAAGCCGGCGCGCTACCGGGCTCCGACGGCGAGCATAAGCTACAGCAGAAGTACGGCAAGACGACTCATGCGATAGCGTTCTATCGACACCAGGTGCTCGACCATCTCAATTCCGCGATGCAGACCTTTCTGGCTCGTCAGGAAATGATGTTTGTCGGGACCGCGGATGCGAAAGGCCACGCCGACTCCGCCTTTCGATGCGGGCATGCGGGATTTGTGAAGGTGCTCGATGAGCGCACGGTTGCCTATCCGGAGTATCGTGGCAACGGCGTGATGGCGAGTCTCGGCAACATTTCGGAAAATCCGCACGTAGGTCTGTTGTTCATCGACTTCGGCGAGCAGATAGGTCTCCACTTAAATGGCGGCGCGAAAATAATCGAGAACGATGAGTTCCTCAAATTTCTAAAAGACCACCCAGCCGAGCAGGCAATACTGGGAGACGCAGTTCTGAAGGACATAATCGAAAGTGACGGCGGACACCTAGAGCGATGGGTAATGGTCTCCGTTGTCGAAGCTTACGTCCAATGCTCCAAGCACATCCCGCCGATGCGCCGGCTGGATCACGACATTCAGTGGGGCGCGGAGAGCCATCACGTAAAAGGCGGCGACTACTTCGGCGCCGCACACGTTCAGAAGTGAGGCACTTAGCTGCGGGAAAGTAAGTGGAGGCGGCGATCGGATTCGAACCGATGCATGGAGGTTTTGCAGACCTCTCCCTTAACCACTTGGGTACGCCGCCCTCGGGCTCAATCGCAGTCGCGACCGGACCCAATCAATTATCACGCGCAGGAAAGTGCATCAATTGAGGATCGGCGTTCAGCCACTTCGCAGTGACAGGCTCATCTGACCGGCGGGCTGCAGCAGATCGGGCGAATCGTTGTCGACGTTGTTGACCTCGGGCGAAACCGGCGTCGCGATCAGCAGGTCGTCGGGCGCGGGAACCAAGAAGCGCTTGAGCGCTCGGGGCGACGGCGCGCGCGGATCCATCCAGTCGTCGGCGTCGCGATCGGCCAGTATCACCGGCATGCGATCGTGATACGACTCGAGCACGGCGTTGGCCGCCGTCGTGAGAATGGTGAACGTCGTCTCCCACACGCCCTGCTCTTTCTGCCACGCCTCGTAAAGTCCGGCGAACAGCAGCAGCTGGCTGTCCTCGCGATGGAACCAGGTCGGCTGCCGCGCGGTCTTTGGCCCGGTCCATTCGAAGAATCCATCGGCCGGCACGACGCATCGCCGCTTCTGGAACGCGTCGCGAAATGCCGGCCGCGTCTCGATCGTTTCGGATCGCGCGTTGATGCATTTCGCCGCCATGCTCGCATCTTTCGACCCGCTGCGGACGAGTCCCCAGGTGGCCGGAAGCACTTCGCGATTTTCGTATTTGATCCTGACGATGAAGTGCGGCTGCGTCGGCGCGATGTTGTAGCGCGGCCGATAGTCGACGAATGAGCCCTCGGGCACGCCGAGTTCGGCGGCCAGCGAATTACCGTCGCGCCGCGTTATCGTGAATCGTCCGCACATTTGAGAATTTTTACGAGGGTGCAGCGAACCCGCGCTCGAATGAAGGCCTCGCGAGCATGCGCTTGGCATAGGCGTCCAGCGACGGGAAATCACTGAGCAGATTATGCCGCGCGTCGACCCAGATAACACCCGAGCCGATCATCACGTCGGCCGCCGTGATCTTGTTGCCGCCCAGAATGAACTCCCGATCCGCCATCACGCGATCGAGCACGAGGAAACACTCCTTCATCCGCTCGCGGTCGAGCGCGAGCGCGTCGAGCGCCGCTATCGAATAGATCATCCACTGGTAATACATCCCGCGTTCGATGGTGCCGAGCCGCGGGCGCCATCTGCTTGTCGGGAAACTTGTCGGCAAGGTACGCGCAGATGGCCGCCGACTCGAACATCGTGAGCGCGCCGTCCTGCAGCGCCGGCAGTTGGCTGTGCGGGTGAATCTTCCGGTACTCCACGCTCTTATGCTCGCCGCCTTTGAAATCGATCAACACAATCTCATACGGCACCGCGAGTTCTTCGAGCATGATGAGCGGCCGGATTGCCCTCGTTTGCGGAGCGAAATAAAGCTTCATTGCTTACACAAATACCAGTCGAGCCGTATGTCGCGCGACCATCAGATTTTCATTGGTGGGAATGACGCGCACGCGGACTCGGCCGTCGGCTGCGCTGATCGTGTCCTCATTGGAGTTGTTTCGTTGCGCGTCGATGGTAACCCCGAGATGCGCCAGGCCGGCGCAAACTTCCGCGCGGATTGCGGCGGCATGCTCGCCGATGCCGCCGGTGAAGACGAGCATGTCCAATCCGGCGAGCGCGGCTGCCAGCGCGCCAATCGTTTTTCTAATCTGGTAGCAGAACATCTCGATCGCCATCGCCGCGTCGGCGTTGGTCGAACGCGCGTCGAGCAGAGTCTTCACGTCGGAACTGAGTCCTGAGACTCCGAGCAATCCGGACTTGAGATTCACCAGCTCACCGAGCTGCCTGGCGTCGTAACCTTTCTGCTCGAGCAGATGGAGAATCACACCCGGATCGAGGTCGCCGGGCCGCGTGCCCATCATGAAGCCGCCCGCGGGCGTGAAGCCCATCGTGGTGTCGAGCGGCTTTCCGTTTGCCACGGCGGCCATGCTCGCGCCGTTGCCCAGGTGCGCGATTATCAAGCGCGACGGCACGTCGTCTGCCAGAGTCCGCAGGATGTACTCGTAAGAGATGCCGTGAAAGCCGTAGCGGCGCACGCCCGCGTCGAACAGTTCGCGTGGGATTGGGAGACGCTCGGCGCGCTCGGGCATGCCGCGATGAAATTCGGTGTCGAAGCATGCGACCTGCGGCAGCTGCGGATGCCGCGCCGCCACCGCCTCGATACCTTCGATGCCGCCCGGCATGTGCAGCGGTGCGAATGGGATCAGATTCTTCAAATCGGCAAGCAGCGCGGGCGAGACCAGCTCCGGCGCCACATGCTTTGCGCCGCCGTGGACGATTCGATGGCCCACGGCGTCGAGGCGCGGCAGCTTCAGGCGCTCGAACTCGTCGAACAGCGCGTTGACGGCAACTTGCGGACGCCCGAGCTCGCGATCCGATTCGGCGATCGAGCGGCCGCTGCCATCGCGAATGCTTACCTTGCCGCCGCTCGAGCCAACGCGATCGGCAGCGCCTTCGGCCACCACCGATTCGGCGCCGCCGGAGACCGCGTACAACGCAAACTTGCATGACGACGATCCGACGTTGATGCAGAGTATGTGGCGAGCGGGCAAGCCTGATCCCTCAGTTGCCCGTTTTGGACGCGGCCTGCTTGAAGACTCGCGCGATCAGTTCCTGCGCCTCGGCCTGAATGCGATGCAGGTGATCGGCGCCGCGAAAGCTCTCCGCATAAATCTTGTAGACCTCTTCGGTGCCCGACGGACGCGCCGCGAACCATCCGCTCTCCGCGACGACTTTGATGCCGCCGATGGCCGCGCCGTTGCCGGGCGCAACCGTCAGCGTCTTGACGATTTTCTCGCCCGCGAGCTCGCGATCGGTCAGTTGATCCGGCGTCAGCTTCTTTAGAATCTCCTTTTGCGCGAGCGTTGCGGGTGCGTCGATTCGTTCGTACGCCGGCGTGCCGAACTTCTTAGTGAGGTCGTTGTAAATTTCGCCGGGATCGCGGCCTTCGCGCGCGGTCATCTCGGCTGCCAGCAGCCCGAGGATGAGTCCGTCCTTGTCCGTCGTCCACACGGTGCCATCGGTGCGCAGAAACGAACCGCCCGCACTTTCCTCGCCGCAAAATCCGACCGAACCATCGATCAGCCCGTCCACGAACCACTTGAAGCCGACCGGCGTCTCGATGAGCTTGCGTTCAAGGCTGGCCGCGACTCGATCGATCATGCTGCTGCTCACGACGGTCTTGCCGACGGCAGCGTCCTTGCGCCATCGCGAGCGATTGGGAAACAGGTACGAGATCGCGACCGCGAGATAGTGATTCGGATTCATCAGCCCGCTCGAGCGCGTGACGATTCCGTGCCGGTCCGCATCGGTGTCGTTGGCAAACGCGACGTCGAAACGATCGCGCATCGCGAGCAGGCGAACCATCGCGTACGGCGACGAGCAATCCATCCTGATCTTCCCGTCCCAGTCGGCGGTCATGAAGCGAAACGTCGGATCGACGACGTCGCTGACGACGGTCGCCTTGATGCCGTACTTCTCGATCACAGCGGGCCAGTAGTGCACCGCGGCGCCGCCGAGCGGATCGATTCCGACCTTAACGCCCGCGCTGCGAATCTTCTCCATGTCGACGACGTTGCCGAGGTCGCCGACGTAGGCGCTGATGTAGTCGTGCTTGTGAAGCGTCGCGGCCGTGAGCGCGCGCTCGTATGGAACGCGCTGCACGCCGGCGAGCTGATTTTTGAGAAAATCGTTAGCCGTGTTCTGAATCCAATCGGTGACCGCCGTGTCGGCCGGGCCGCCGTTGGGCGGATTGTACTTGAAGCCGCCGTCAGTGGGCGGATTGTGCGACGGCGTGATCACGATCCCGTCCGCCAACCCATTCTTGCGCCCGCGATTGTAAGTCAGGATCGCGTGCGAAATGGCGGGCGTCGGCGTGTAGCCGTTCGCGCTATCCACCATCGTCTCGACCCCGTTGGCGGCCAGCACCTCGAGCGCGCTGGCGAACGCCGGGACCGAGAGCGCGTGCGTATCCATCCCGAGGTAGAGCGGGCCGTTGATGTTTTGACTTTTGCGATACAGGCAGATCGCCTGGCTGATCGCGACGATGTGCGCTTCGTTGAACGCGCTGTCGAACGCAGACCCGCGATGTCCCGAGGTGCCGAACGCGACGCGCTGGGCGGGATTGGCGACGTCAGGCTTGAGGCTGTAGTAGGCGGTGATCAATCGCGGCACATCGACCAGCTGCGATTGTTCGATCGGTTTTCCGGCAAGCGGGCTTACATTCATCGAATTAATCGGGCGTCCATTTCCAGTTGGTGATTGCGGGCATGTCTTCGAGATGCTCGACGACGTACTTGCGATGCGCGTCGAGCGCGGCTTCGGTCATCTTGATCAGTTCGCGAGCGCGCTCCTGATAACGCGGCGCGCGGCGCAGCCCCTCGATGCAAAGGTGGTAGCGGCTCGCCTGGTTCAACACCAGCATATCAAAAGGAGTGGTCGTGGTCCCTTCCTCGACATAGCCGCGCACATGGAAGCGGTCCGGATTCGGCCGCCCGTGCATGAGTTGATGCACCTCGCCGGGGTAACCGTGGAAGGCGAAGATCACGTCCTTGTCGCGCGTGAAGAGCTCGCGGAAAGCGTCGTCGCTCATGCCGTGCGGATGGCGGTCGGGCGGAAACAGCGTCATCAGATCGACGACATTCACTACCCGAATTTTCATCTCGGGCAGATACTTGCGAAACAGCCACGCTGCCGCGATTGTCTCCTCGGTCATCACGTCGCCGGCGCACGCGAGCACGAGATCCGGCTCACCCTTGCCGTCGTCGTTGCCGGCCCATCGCCAAACCGACGCGCCGCGCGAACAATGCTCGCGAGCCGCGTCGATGTCGAGCCACACCGGATGCTGCTGCTTGTCGATCACGATCAGATTGATGTAGTCGCGGCTGCGCAGGCAATGATCGGCCACCGACAGCAGGCAGTTGGCGTCGGGCGGCAGGTAGATTCGCGAGACGATTCCCCGCTTGGTCAGGAGAGTGTCGATAAAGCCGGGGCCCTGATGGCTGAAGCCGTTGTGATCGTTGCGCCAACAGGTCGAGGTAAGCAGGTAGTTGAACGACGGCACGGGGCGCCGCCACGGCAACTCGGTCTGACAGGTCTGCAGCCACTTCGCGTGCTGCGTCGCCATCGAATCAACGACCATCGCGAACGCCTCGTACGACGCGAACACTCCGTGGCGCCCGGTCAGCGTGTAGCCTTCGAGCCATCCCTGGTGGCAATGCTCGCTCAGCACTTCCATTACGCGGCCGTCGTGCGTGACGTGATCGTCGTAGCTCTCGACGCGGCTCACGAGGCATCGGTTCTCGACGTCGAATACGTCGCCGAGGCGATTTGAGTTGGTTTCGTCGGGACAGAACAGGCGGAAGTTATGCTGCTTGGCGTTGCGCGTAAAAATGTCGCGCATCATCTTGCCGAAGGGCCGCGTCGATTCGACCTTGACGCTGCCCGGCTGCTCGAGCGGCACCGCGTACTCGGTGAACGACGGGATGTCGAGCGCGATAGTCAGAAGGCCGCCGTTAGCGTGCGGATTCGCGCCCATCCGGCGATTTCCTTTCGGCGCGATCGCCCTGATCTCCGGTTTGAGGCGTCCGCGCTCATCGAACAATTCATCGGGCCGATAACTGCGCATCCACTGCTCGAGCAATTTCAGATGCTCGGGATTTTCCTTGACGCCAGAGAGCGGCACCTGATGCGAGCGGAACGTTCCTTCAATCTGCACACCGTCAACGACCTTGGGCCCGGTCCATCCCTTGGGCGTTCGCAGCACGATCGCAGGCCACGTCGGCCGCTTCTGGAGCCCGTTTGCGCGCGCATCGGTCTGGATCGCACGAATCGTCGCGTAGCATTGGTCGAGCGTCGCGGCGAATTCGCGATGCATCTTGGGCGGGTCGTCGCCGTCGACCAGGTGGACTTCGTAGCCGTGACCTTCGAGCACGCGAGTGAGTTGTTGGTCGTCGTCGCGTCCGAACACCGTCGGCCCCGAGATTTTGTAGCCGTTCAGATGAAGGATCGGCAGCACCGCGCCGTCACGCGCCGGATTCAGAAACTGCACGCCTTTCCATCCGCCTTCGAGCGGCGCCGTTTCCGCCTCGCCGTCGCCGATCACGCATGCGACGATGAGGTCGGGATTATCAAACGCCGCGCCGAACGCATGCACCAGCGAATAACCGAGCTCGCCGCCTTCGTTGATCGAGCCGGGGACGTGCGGACCGGCGTGACTGGGCACTCCGCCTGGCGACGAGAACTGGCGAAACAGCAGGCGCATGCCTTCGGCGTCCTCGGTGATTCGCGGATAGATCTCCGAGTAGGTGCCCTCGAGATACGTGTGCGCCATGACCGACGGACCGCCGTGGCCGGGACCGGAAATATAAATGACGTTGACGTCGTGCTCGCCAATCAGCCGGTTGAGATGCACATAAACAAAATTCTGCCCCGGCGATGTCCCCCAATGCCCAAGCAGGCGCGGCTTGATGTGCTCGGCCGTCAGCGGCTCGCGCAGAAGCGGATTCGCCATCAGGTAGATCTGTCCGACGGTCAGGTAATTTGAGGCGCGCCAGTACGCGTCGATGAGAGAAACTTGCTGGTCGGAGAGTGGTTCGGACATGGAGATTAAACCTCCAATTCGGGTAGCTTCGAAAATTCTCGCACCGGCGCCGGTTTGTTGATAGACGCAAGTTGTGAAGATTCCATCAAAAAATTGCTCCGAAGGAGACCGCCGCCATGGACGACGCCAGGCTTCAATTGTTGCTCGACCGCGCCGAAATCAGCGACGTGCAATTGCGCTACGCCACTGGTCTGGATTCGCGCGACTGGCCGCTGTTCCGCTCATGCTTCACCGATGAAATCGAGACCGACTTCACCTCGGTCTTCGGCGGCGAGCCGCGCAAGGTCAGCGCCGACCGATGGACCGAAGCGGCGCGGCGCTCGCTCAGCGGCCTGCAGGCAACGCAGCACATGATCACCAATCACGTGATCACCGTGAACGGCGACGACGCGATGTGCATCGCATACGTGCAGGCGCGGCACTATCTGCCCAACGACTCGGGCGACAACCTGCAGAACATGTTCGGCTACTACACGAATCGATTCGTGCGCACTGCGGCCGGATGGAAAATTCGCGCATGCAAGCTGACGCTCACATGGCAGACCGGCAACCAAGGTATCTTCGCGCTCGCCAGCGCACGCTTCAAAGCGGCCGAGACGGCAAGCAGAGGCTAGCCAGCTTTCCAAATGGAGGAGCCGATGACGCTCAACCTGAATCCACTAATCGCGGCAGGCGTCGTCGCCTCGACCGCCGCGACCGACGCGGTCTACGTCATGTTCAACGCAGCGGTCACGGCGCGCCGCCCGTCGCGAGCCGCGTCGTGGAGCGCGCTTTGGTACATGCTGTCGGCCTTCGCCGTGATCAGCTACACCGGCAACTCGGTCTACGTAGTGTTCGCCGCGACCGGCTCATGGATCGGCGCCTACTTCTCGGTGCGATGGCTAAGTCGCTCAGACACAAAGCTAACCCCCGGCGGGCCCGCCGCGTTGGGCAATCCACCGGTGTGAAGAAGTCCCGGATGTACGATGAGCGGGGAACCCTGGCCGTTCCTGAAACCGCGACGAGGCCGCGAAGACCCGCTCTCTCTTTTCTGATCGGGGCTATTTTGGACGGATCCACATCGCTCCCAGGCTACTTTTCGCTATCGCCTCTTGCTCCTCTCTGAAATGTTCTGCGCGCGCATTGCACACTCCGAAGAACGCAGAGAGGTCTACCATGGACGGGAAATGGTCGCGCATTTTGCTATCGTTGGTGGTTCTTTCAGTAGCGCTGACGAGTTCGAAACTCGCCTTCGCTTCGGTTGCTGCTCCTGAAGTTGATCCAAGCGTCGCGATCCCAGGTCTTGCCATTGCCGCCGCAGGCGCGGTGCTGGTTTGGGAAAGGATTCGGCGCCGAAGCAAGTAGAAATTCGGAGTACGAGCGGCAAGCCCACGCCGTGATGATTCGCAAGAAGGGCCGAATGCGCTGCGAGTGTTTGGCTCGTGGCTTCGCATGAGTGCCTCGTCAGGATTTCCTTGGCGAAAGGCCTTGCGAGGTCCTTGCGTTCATTCCTCCTGAGAGCCGTTCCGAAAGCTGGAGTCGCTCTCCGCCCGCCTATCGTAGATCTCCAAAGCGCGAGTCCGCTCGCGCTCGATGACAGTACGATTTACCTACAGTATGACATCTGCTAGTTTCCGCGCCGGCAGCTGGCTTCAGCCCGGCTCGCGCGCGGACAATCCGCCAAGGGAGGAACAAAATATGAACCATCACCAACTCGACCCACGACAGTGTCTACGGATTGCCGCCGCGCTGGCGATCGCCTTGCTGCTCATTCACAGCGCCGCGCGGGCACAGGAAGATGATTCGGCGACGACGGCGTGCGGCAAATCGATCGCGGCGTGTGGCTGCACGATTACGAAGTCCGGCACCTACACGGTGACGGCGGACCTTTCGAGCTCGCAGGGAACCACGGCGGTCGGCGATTGCATCGCCATCAAAGCGAGCAACGTCATCCTGAACACGCACCAATTTTCGATCACAGGTCCGGGGGCGGGGACTTCGACCGGGGCCGGGATTGACGTTCTCAAAGATGCCGGCGGCGCATTCATCGAGGTCGATTCGGATCTGGAAGACTGGAAGTACGGGCTCGAGGTGCAGGGCAAGAACACGATCGCAGACGACGCCGATTACGAGGATAATCTGGTGGGGGTCTTTCTGAACGGTGCCACCGGCGCGAACATCAATGATTTTGACGCCCCGGATAACACCGTCTACGGGGTCTGGATACGGGGCGGCAAGGACAACCAGATCAACTGCGCAGGCTTCGACGACAACCTGGGGACCGGACTCTACATCGGCTGCCATGATGACGACACCCGCGGGACCAAATGCAAGGGAGTGAAGCCGAGTTCGGGGAATCGAATCTACGATTTCAACTCCGATGACAACGGCGACGCTGGCGTCGTTATCGACGTTGGCAACGGAGGGACTGTGCTCACGGATTTAACTATTGAGGACAATTTGGGAGGCGTCGACAGCATCGACGAGAACCAAAGCTGCGGTACCGATCAGTGGATCAACAGTGGTTCTGATGTGTTCGGCGTGACCAGCCAAAGTTGCATTCCATGATTGAGCAGCCGCGGCACACGGAGTTCCAGCGTTGGACGCACAGCGTCGAAGGAGGTGCGGAAAATAAGTTAAAGGGAGCCGATGAAGGCATTGTCGGCGAAAACCTTGGAGACGCCGTCCTGCATCGCAGCATCGAGCTCACGCTGAGCGTTGTCCTCGCCGGCCACTTCAACCCAATCTTTGGCCTGCCCGGTGATATACCTGTCGTAAGCGACGGACCCATTGGGACGCGTGACAGTTACCTGCATTCCGATGGTTGCGGTCGCGTCGCCTGAAAAGAAGCCCAGCGTGAATTGATTCTCGAAATTACCGAGGCTTACAGATATTACATTCCCGCCCCCACCTTCAGTAAATCCCCGGTTTTTCAACTCAGTCTCGAACGCACTCTTTAACGTTCCCGGCACATCTGTGTTGGACACAATATCCGCCATTTTCATTCCGAGGCCATTCATTTTCTGACCGACAACCTGCGTCGGACGTTTATCTCTTACCACGACACTCACGCGCGGCGACTCGGGTTTCGCGAGTTTCGAAGCCTGAGTTGTGGGTTGGTACGCGAGATCGACGTGACCAGTTGTCAAAGCGCATCCGCTGATCAGCAACAGGCTCGCCGTCAATAGGACTGAAAACGCGCTTCGGATAGGAATTGGCGCCAATCTCGCCAGGTCCGCGTGTCTAAGACTCATGATCGACTCCCCCAAAAAGTGATCGACGACTCCTATTGACCGTTGGTCGGCGTCGCAGGCGGTAAAGGAACATTGGTCTTAACCGATACATCACTCGCCGTACCTTCCAATGGATCGAGATGAGCAGTGACCGATGCTTGCTGATGCGCGTAGCCCGCGCCGGCCGCGGCGTCGATAGTCCACGGAAGCATCAATGGAATAAAGTCCGCCATCATATAGCCAAACTCGACTTGCGAATTGTCAACGACTTCAGCCGACTGGTAACCGGGTTTGCTGAAGTGAAACTGAAGATCTTTCTGCCGTGGCACCGTAATTGAAAACGGCGTCACTTTCGTCTCACCATCGCTAAGCGTCACTGTCGCGCCCGGAGGATCGCTGGCGACGTTGATTTCTTCCGTCGTCCCCTGGAACAGCAATCCGCACGAGCAAGCCGTGACCGAGCCGGCAGCGAGGAGCAGCGCCCATAGCACCCCTGCTAACTTCATGTCGATTGACCCCCACTTTTCACGAAAGCCCCACGAAACCGCGAACGCCGTCGCGGCTCGCAACGAGGACGCTTACCACAAGCACGCGAGCGTTTTGAAGACACTGGGGCACAGAATCGGGCACAGCCTCCCAGAACGGAGTGCTCGACAGCCAACAAAGAAGTGCTCAGAATGGAGTGCTCGACAGCCCAAGCAAACCGGAAAACCGGAGGTGACGAGATCCTCTCAGGACGATCTAGTCGCTGGCGGCGAACGATTTTAGCATTTCGCGGATGAAAGCCGGCAGATCGTTTGGCTTGCGGCTGGTTGTGAGCAGACCATCCTGCACGACCTCTCGATCGACCCAATTTCCACCGGCGTTGCAAATGTCCGTCTTCAGCGAAGGCCACGAAGTAAGAGTGTGGCCGCGTGCGATATCGGCTTCGACGAGCATCCATGGACCATGACAGATTGCGGCGATCGGCTTATGACTCTCGAAAAATGATCTGACGAACTTTACCGCCTCCGGGATCACGCGCAACTCATCGTCATTGGCGACACCACCCGGGAGCACGAGCGCGTCATAGTCGTCGGGATTCGCCCAGCTGAGCGCGACGTCCCAGGCAAACTTCTCGCCGGGCTCGTGATAGATGGCGGAGTGGATCTGCGCGGTGGTTGCGGGTGATACGAGGTCGGTCTGAGCGCCGGCTTTTTCGAGCGCCTCGCGCGGTTCGACCAGCTCCGATTGCTCGACCCCATTGGTGCACAAAATTGCGATGTTTTTACCGGCGAGTGGTTTAGCCACGTCCATGCGGTAAGAAACGCAATAGCCGGGCCAAAATCCAGCGAAAGATCGAGTCGGTTGAATGGTCATTTTCGTGGCGAAACCCCACGCCGGGCCGCCTTACCTTGCTTTTGGGCTCGTTTCGAGAGAGCTGATTTTGTAAGCGGGAATCGGCGGGATTGAGAATCGTGTAAATTTTTCTTTCTCCTGCGGAAAGATTACCGAGGTCTAACAATCCTCCGCTGTTCAATTCGGGAATCGATCTTGGCTTTTGTTTTGCTTACTTCGTACCGAACGCACGCTCGGTTCGTCGCCGAGCACAAACAGATTTGTCCGCTTGTTTTTTGCCGGCGATGTCTTCGTCTCAAGTACAATCCGATTCACAGCTGGCTTCATCGGGGCGATGGCCGAGCCACATCATCATCGAAGATGTAACGCCTTCGGTTGATGGTGGCCGCTACCCGGCGAAGCGAATCGCCGGAGAACCGTGCGTCGTCGAAGCGGATATCTTCCGCGATGGGCACCAAGTGTTGCGCGCGGCGGTAAAATGGCGCCGCAAACGAGACGAGGTCTTTGAAGACGCACAGATGCTCGCGCTCGACAATGATCGATGGCGCGGCGAGTTCTGCCCCACCGAAAACGCGCGTTACGTATTCACGATCGAGGCATGGACCGATCTGTTCGCCTCATGGCTCGCAGACTTCACCAAGAAAGTGAAGGCATCACGGCCGGTTGCGTCCGATCTGCTCGAGGGAGCAGCGCTTCTGGAAAGAATGGCGGCTACGGCTCGGGGCAGCGATCGCGAGCTGCTCGAGCGCGCGCTCGCACAGTTGCGAAAGTCGAAGGATGGAGCGACCGTTCTCGCGGCGATCGGCACTGCGGAGATTTCCGCGGCCGCACTTCGCGTCGGTCAACGTTTTGGTGCGACGCGATTTGAGCCGCTGCTGGAGCTGGTTGTCGATCGCGAGAAAGCTCGCTTCGGAACCTGGTACGAGATGTTCGTGCGATCGCAGGGTAGCGAGCGCGGGAAGTCCGGCACCTTTCGGGACGCCGAGCGCCGCCTGCCCGAGCTGCGCGACCTCGGCTTCGATGTTGTGTACCTCGCGCCGATTTATCCGATCGGCCACACCAATCGCAAAGGCGCGGACAACTCGCTCAACGGTGGAGCGAATTCCCCCGGAAGCCCCTGGGCGATTGGGAGCGAGGCCGGCGGACACACTGCAATCGATCCGTCGATCGGAACGATCGACGATTTCGATCGTTTCAGAACGACCGCCGATCGTCTTGGAATCGAGGTGGCACTGGACTTCGCAATTCAGTGCTCACCGGATCATCCGTGGGTCTCGGCGCATCCGGAATGGTTCCATCATCGGCCCGACGGCAGCATCAAATATGCTGAGAACCCGCCCAAAGAGTACCAGGACATCTACCCGATCGATTTCGACACCACGGACCAGCGCGGATTGTTCGAGGAGCTCGAGCGCGTCGCGAGATTCTGGATCGAGCATGGTGTGAAGATCTTTCGCGTCGACAATCCTCACACCAAGCCGGTCCAATTCTGGAACTGGCTAATCAATAGACTGCAGGCAACGAACCCAGAAGTAATTTTCCTTGCGGAAGCGTTCACGCGGCCGAAAATGATGAACGCTCTGGCGAAAGCCGGCTTTACTCAGTCGTATACCTACTTCACCTGGCGCAATACCAAGCGGGAACTGACTGAGTATTTGACTGAGCTTACGCAAACGCCCATGCGGGAATACTTCCGGCCTAACTTTTTCACCAATACTCCCGACATCCTCGCGCCGATTCTGCAGACCGGCGGACATGCAGCCTTCGAGATGAGGCTCGTGCTCGCGGCAACGTTGTCGCCGTCTTACGGAATCTACAGTGGATTTGAACTGTGCGAAAACCGGGCAGTGGCAGGGACCGAAGAATATCTGAATTCCGAGAAGTACCAGATCAAAGTGCGCGACTGGAACCAACCCGACAACATCAAGGAATTTATCGGACGGGTAAATTCGATTCGCCGCGACAATCCCGCGCTGCAGCAGTTTCTCAATCTGCGCTTCCTGAACACTGACAACGACCAAATCCTTTTCTTCTCGAAAGCCACGCCAGACATGGCGGATGTCATCCTCGTTGCGATTAATCTGGACCCGTTCAACCCGCACCATTGCACTGCCATGGTGCCACCAGAGGTGTCGGGTGTGGCGCCCGGGTCCAACTATCGAGTCACCGATCTCCTTACCGGCGCGAAGTACGTGTGGTCCGAGCGCAATTACGTTCGGCTCGATCCGGCTTTCGAACCGGCACACATCCTGCGCATCGAAGAGCGCTTGTGAGCTTCCGACATGCCTTCAAGAAATGCTGAAAACGGAGCGACCTCCGATCCTTTGTGGTACAAGGACGCGATTTTTTATGAACTTCGGGTTCGCTCCTTCTATGACAGCAATGGCGACGGAGTCGGCGATTTTCCCGGTCTGACTGCCAAACTCGACTACTTACAGTCGCTGGGAGTGACTACTCTATGGCTGCTCCCGTTTTATCCTTCGCCGATGCGTGACGACGGATATGACATTGCCGACTATACTAATGTCCACCCCTCCTGCGGTACCTTGCATGACTTCAAAGTATTCATTCGCGAAGCGCATCGGCGCGATCTCAAAGTAGTAACCGAGTTAGTACTAAATCACACGTCGGATCTGCACGAATGGTTTCAACGCGCGCGGCGTTCCGGCTCGGGTAGTATCAATCGCGATTACTATGTCTGGAGCGACACGCCGGAACGCTACAAAGATGCGCGAATTATTTTCCAGGATTTCGAGCCGTCCAACTGGTCGTGGGATCCATTAGCCAAGGCCTACTACTTCCATCGCTTTTACTCTCATCAGCCGGATCTCAATTACGACAATCCCGCCGTCATCCGGGAAATGCGGCGGGTGATCTCATTCTGGCTAGGCCTCGGGGTGGACGGACTTCGGCTGGACGCGGTTCCCTACCTGTTTAAGCGCGAAGGCACGAATTGCGAGAACTTGCCCGAAACCCATGCATTCCTGCGCGAATTGCGATCATACATCGACGCGAAGTTTGCCGGCCGCATGCTGCTGGCCGAGGCGAATCAATGGCCGGAGGAAGCCGTCGCGTACCTGGCGGAGGGCAAGGAATGCAACATGGCGTTCCACTTTCCGCTGATGCCGCGAATGTTCATGGCCGTGCGGATGGAAGATCGATTTCCATTGACGGATATCTGGGCGCAAACGCCGGAGATCGATCCGACCTGTCAGTGGGCTTTGTTTCTGCGCAATCACGACGAACTGACTCTCGAGATGGTGACCGACGAAGAGCGCGACTATATGTATCGCGCATACGCACAAGACGCGCGGATGCGGGTCAATCTGGGTATTCGCCGCCGCCTGGCGCCGCTGCTCGGCAACCATCGACGTACTATTGAACTGAATAATGCGCTGCTGTTTTCGTTGCCGGGAACTCCGGTCATTTATTACGGCGACGAAATCGGAATAGGCGACAATGTCTATCTCGGCGATCGCGATGGAGTCCGTACGCCGATGCAGTGGAGCGCCGATCGGAACGCCGGTTTCTCTTCGGCGAATCCACAACGGCTTATTCTGCCGGTGATAATCGATCCCGAGTACCACTACCAAAGCGTTAACGTTGAAGCGCACGAGAGTAATCGCCACTCGCTGCTCTGGTGGATGCGCCGGATGGTGGCGCTGCGCAAACAGATCAAGGCATTCGGTCGCGGATCGATGGAGTTTCTCAACCCCGAAAATTCGCATGTGCTCGCCTTCATCCGCGCTTACGAGGGCCAGACGATATTGGTGGTCGCGAATCTTTCCAGGTTCGTCCAATATGTCGAGCTCGATCTGGCGAGATTCAAAGGCATGTCGCCGATCGAGCTCTTCGGCCGCACGCCTTTTCCGCCGATCGGAGACCTGCCGTACCTGCTCACTCTCGGACCGCACGGTTTCTTTTGGTTTTCGATCGAGCAGCCCGGAACCGCTTCCTCCGCGGGTCAATCCGAGTATTCGATTCCTCGCATCGAGATTAACGCGGGCATCGATGGCGTGTTGCGGGGTGCTGCGCGGCGACAGTTAGAGCGAATTTTGGCGGGCTACATCCCGCACTGCCGATGGTTTCGTGCGAAGACCCGACCGATAAGCGGCGTTCAAATCATCGACACCGCGTCAATGTCGGAAGGTCCGGATGTGCCTCAACTTGCGCTGCTGAACGTCGAGTACTCGAACGCCGAGCCTGAGACCTATTTGTTGCCACTGGCTATTGCCTTCGGTCAACGCGCACGCGATCTACGATCACGCTGGCCTGAACACGTAATCGCCGAAGTGACTAGTTCAGTGCGTAATGGCGACGGTGACGGTATCCTCTACGATGCTGTCGTCGATCCGGATTTTCTGAATGCACTACTCGGGATCATCGAGAGGCGTCGCCGTCATCGAACATCAGCTGGCGAGCTTCTGCCTGGTGCGACCCAGGCGTTTCATCAGTTGGGAGATGGTGGAGCCGACTCGCCGCTCGAACCCCGCGTCTTGAAGGTCGAGCAAAGCAACAGCTCCATCGTCTACGGTGACCGCTTCATACTCAAACTCTTTCGGTGCATTGAAGGGGGTCTGAATCCCGATCTCGAGATTGGACGATTCCTGACTTCGCACTCGCTCTTTTCTCACGTTCCACCGGTGGCGGGCTGGATCGACTACGGGTTTGGGCGGGGTGAGCATCGAAATCTCGCGATCCTGCAAGGCTTCGTCCCGAACGAAGGCGACGCGTGGCAGTTCACGCGCGCGGAACTGGGCCGTTTTCTCGAGACCGCGGCTACCAGCTCGAACCCTCCGCCATCGACGGAGAAGACACTCGTCGAATTACTGGAGTTGCCGGAGCCCGATCCGATTGCCGCCGAAATGGCTGGACACTATCTCGATTCGGCGCGACTGATGGGTAAGCGTGTCGCCGAACTTCACCTGGCGTTGGCTTCCACAGCTGACGACCCGGATTTTGCCATCGAGCCTTACTCGACTCTGTACCAGCGCTCGACCTACCAATCGATGCACAACCTGCTGTCGCGAGTGATCCGTAAGCTGAGCAGCGCCGCTTCGATTGTTCCCAAGGACTTGCGTGAACAGGCGCAGCAGATCGCGTCGCATCAGCGCGACATCGCCGCACCCTTCGACGCTTTTCTGCGCTGCCGAATGAGCATCGTGCGAATGCGCATTCATGGCGACCTGCATCTCGGGCAGTTGCTGTACACGGGCAAAGACTTCGCCATCATCGATTTCGAAGGCGAGCCTGCGCGTCCGCTGAGCGAGCGTCGTCTCAAGCGCGCCGCGCTGAGAGACGTGGCCGGAATGCTGCGCTCATTTCACTACGCGGCGCTTACCTCGACCATCGAACAACTGAGGACCGGAGCGCTCGGTAAATTCGATTTCGTCAGCATGAAACCGTGGGCGGACCTGTGGCGGACGTGGTCATCGTGGGCGTTTCTGAAAGGTTACCTGGAAGCGGCCGGCGCCGCTCCGTTCATTCCCAAGAGCCGCGACGAGCTCGGAATCCTGCTCGACGCCTTCGTGATGGATAAGGCCGTTTACGAACTTGGCTACGAACTCGACAATCGCCCCGACTGGCTATTGATTCCATTACTCGGTATTAGTCAGTTGCTCGGTCTGGAAAATAGCAATACGCAAAAGCTTATCGCCCCCCAGTCGGGGATCCATGAAAGCCCTCGACCATAGCGTGGAACTTCCGGCATCGAGCACCTCGGAGCTCTCTAGTATTCCAGCTGAGGATTTGAAACGCCTCCTCGCTTTGAGGCATCAGGATCCGCATTCGATTCTTGGCGCGCACCCGACCGCCCGCGGCGTGATTGTGCGCGCATATCGTCCCGCTGCCGAGAAAGTATTCCTGATTGTTGGGGACGATCCCCCGCGCGAGATGCGCATGCGGCCTGAGCCGGGATTATTCGAGATCCTGGTGTCGGAACGGCGCGAGGTGTTTCCGTATCAGTTGAGGATTCACTATCCCGGCGGCCTGATCGTGACGATCCGGCCACCCTACTCCTTCCCACCGACATTGGGTGAACTGGATCTCTACTTATGGGCCGAGCAGAGGCACGAACGCATCTGGGACAAGCTCGGCGCACACCTATGCCAGCTCGAAGGGGTCCACGGCGCCGCATTTGCGGTATGGGCGCCGAACGCAGCCGGCGTCAGCGTGGTCGGAGATTTCAATAGCTGGGACGGTCGCCTCGACATGATGCGGATGCTCGGCAGCTCCGGCGTCTGGGAGATATTCATCCCCGATCTACCCATCGGCACGAACTACAAATTTGAGATTCGCACCAAAAGCGGCGAACTGACTATTAAGAGTGACCCATTCGCAATAGCTACTGAATGCCCACCTGCGACTGCATCGAGGGTATATCAATCCGATTACTCATTTCACGATGCTGCGTGGATGTCGGCGCGCGACAGCGGCGATCCGTTGCGCCGGCCAGTCGCCATTTACGAGATGCATCTTGGTTCCTGGCGGCGCGTCCCCGAAGAAGGCAATCGATCGCTCAGCTATCGCGAGCTTGCTTCGCATCTCGTCGACTACTTGTCGGACGTCGGCTTTACCCATGTCGAGTTCCTGCCGGTGATGGAGCATCCGTTCACCGGCTCGTGGGGATACGAGACGACCGGCTACTATGCGCCCACCGCTCGCTATGGAACGCCCGACGACTTTCGTTACCTGGTGGACTGCCTGCACCAGAACGGTATCGGCGTGATTCTCGACTGGGCGCCCGCTCACTTCCCGACCGACGCGTTCGGGCTTGGCCGTTTTGACGGTAGTGCGCTGTACGAGCATATCGATCCGCGCCAGGGTTTCCATCCCGAATGGAACACCTTCATCTTCAATTTCGGCCGCGACGAAGTGCGGAGTTTTCTGCTGGGCAGCGCGAAGTACTGGCTGGAAGAATTCCATGCCGACGGAATTCGCGTCGACGCGGTTTCATCGATGCTCTACCTGGACTATGGCCGCAAAAGGAGCGAATGGATTCCAAACATCCACGGCGGCAACGAGAATCTCGCGGCGATCTCTTTTCTCAAAGAACTCAATCGTCAAACCTACGCCCGCTATCCGGGCATCATGATGATTGCCGAGGAGTCCACTTCATGGCCCGCAGTCAGCCGTCCCTTGTATGTCGGCGGTCTCGGTTTCGGCCTTAAGTGGGACATGGGATGGATGCACGACACCCTCAACTACTTCGACAAGCCGCCGATCTATCGCCGATTTCATCACCGCGATCTGACGTTCGGCTTCGTCTACGCGTGGTCCGAAAATTTCATACTGCCGCTGTCGCATGACGAGGTCGTTTACGGCAAGCGCTCGCTGCTCGACAAGATGCCCGGCGATCGCTGGCAGAAGTTCGCCAACCTGCGCGCGTTATTCGGATATATGTGGGCGCGGCCGGGCAAGAAGACTCTTTTTATGGGTGGCGAGTTCGGCCAGTGGCGCGAATGGAATCATGACGCGAGCCTCGATTGGAATCTGCTTGACGAGGCCGACCATCGCGGCGTGCAAAACCTGATTCGCGATCTGAATCGAATCTATCGCGCTGAGCCTGCACTGTGGGAAGCCGATCACCAGCCGGCAGGTTTCCAGTGGATCGATGCCAACAATTCCGACGAAAACGTGATCGCCTTCATGCGCATCGCTCCGTCGAGCGGCCGCAAGATCGTCTGCGTGTGCAACTTCGCTCCCGTCGTGCGCCGCGGCTATCGGGTGGGCGTGCCTGCGCCCGGTCCGTATCGGGAAATTCTCAATAGCGACTCGACCTTCTATGGCGGCAGCAATCAGGGCAACGGCGGTGCTGTCACCGCGCAGCAGATTCCCTGGCACGGGCTTCCGCATTCGCTATCGCTCACGCTTCCTCCGCTCGCGACCGTTTGGTTCGAGGTTCCTGCCGCCGGCTGAGTCCTAACGTAACCGAATCGTTCGTGACAGCGTCTTCATAACGGTCACTAACGAGTGGAAGGGTTTATCTTGCGGGCATGTCGGAAAATCCAGGGGCGCCGGGTTTTGTCGTCGATTATGTTCGCTTTGCTGATCGTAGCAATGGGCGCCCTACCCGCATTCGCCGACGTTTCGCCTGAACTCGGCAACCTCGGTGCTGGCGTCGAAGATGACTCACCGATCCAATTGGCCCAAGCGAATCTTCCCGCCCTCGGCAGTGTCGACGACTACATGCACCAGGATAGCGACGGCCCGTCAGCAACCGCTCCGCCGCAAGGGTATCAGCAGTATCAGCCGCAAGCCGGGCTCCCGCCGGGTATGTATCCGCAAGGCGGTCCGCCGCAGTCTCAGTGGAGCTACGGCGAAACGGATCCAGGCGCGGAACGATCGGCACTGATTGGAGCCGCGGTGGTGGGAGCCGTCGCGGTTGGATTGTGGGCGTGGCAGCAGCACGAAATGCATCAAGCCCAACTACGCGCCCGCAAGCGATATTATTCGCATCAACGCGCCTTCGACTAAGCCGAGTTGCCAATGCGTCGACCGGTCGACGGATCAAAAAAATGCAAGCCCGTGGCGTCGAGATAGAGCGTCAAATGCGCACCGGGTTCAACGGGTCGAGACAACGCCGCGCGAATCGGACTGCTTCCCAGCTTTGCGTACACGATATAGCTCGCGCCTGAAAACTCGACGCTCTCGACCACGACCTCGATGGCAACGCTGCCATCAATCTTTTCCACCGCCAGATGCTCAGGCCGAATTCCAATCCTGATTTGCGCGGGACAACCTTCGGGCGGTTTAATTTTAAGGTTGAGGCCTTCAACGGTAAGGCTTCCGCCCTGCGGCGCTCTTTCTGCGTTGAAAAAGTTCATTGGCGGATTGCCGACGAAGGCCGCGACAAACTCGCTCTGCGGAAAATCAAAAATTTCCTGCGGCGTGCCGACCTGCTCGACCCTCCCTGCGCGCATCACGACTAGCCGGTCCGCCAGCGCGAGCGCTTCGGCCTGGTCGTGAGTGACGTACACAAAAGTGCGTCCCAAGCGACGCTGGAACGTTTTCAGCTCGACCCGCAATGACGAGCGCAATTGCGCGTCCAGGCTCGCGAGCGCCTCGTCCATGAGGATGATTTCCGGCTCGCGCACAAGAGCTCGAGCAAGCGCGACACGTTGCCGTTCTCCCCCCGACAGCTCGCGAGGATGGCGACGGAGGTCGACCGCGAGTCCCGCCTTAGCCGCACTCTCCTTGACTCGTCGTTCAATCTCGTTGCGCGCGATGCGCCGAAGCTTCAGCGGAAAGGCGATGTTCTGAAACACGGTCATGTGTGGATAAAGAGCGAAGTTCTGAAAGACCATCGCGATCGACTCGCGATGCGTGGTGTTGCCTGCGCCGGCAGCACCAATCCGGATTTCGCCGCTGTCGGGATATTCCAGGCCGGCAATCATACGCAGCAGCGTGGTCTTGCCGCATCCCGACGGGCCGAGCAGCACGACGAATTCTCCGCTCGGCACATCGAGCGAAATGTCAAGCACGCCTCCGCCAGAAGGAAATCTTCGCGCGAGGTTGCGGACGGCGAGGTCGGCCATGACGCTTGCGCCTACCGCGAACTGCCAGCAGTCAGCGCCCCGCGCAAGGACGGTCCCAGCGCGACGACGACGATCACCGCCGGAATCATCATCAGCAATGCCAGCGCGCTGGCGGGCCCGACGTTGCCGAACACGGTGTAGTAGTAGAGGAGCGGCGGCAGCGTGCGATTGGTCTGTTGAACTAACAGCGCAAATCCAAATTCATCCCAGCTCAGAATGAAGCACAGGATCAGTGCGGTCGCGATCGCGGCACGGGCCATCGGCAGATCGATAGTCAGAAATATTCGCAAGGGCGATGCGCCGTCGATCCAGGCGGCCTCGTCGATCTCCAGCGGAATCGCGACGAAGGAAGCGTAAATCGTCAGCGCAGCGGTCGGAACCGCAATCGCGGCGTGAACGAACGCCAGGCCGATTCCGCTGGGTGAGTCGTAGACCCCAAGAGTCGCCAGAACAGTTCCGAGCGGAATCGCCACCGCGATCATCGGCAGCAAGCGGATACCCGACACCGTGGAAAAACCAACCCGTTGCGCAATCGCGCTGCGCGCCATCGCATGCGCCAGCATTGCGCCCAGCGCAGTCGCGATCGCGGCAGAGATAGCGGCGACGGCCAGGCTTCTGAGTATTGCCCCGCGAAGTTCATTCACCTCGAAGACACTGATGAAGTGATCGAGCGTCAGCCGATGCGGTAGCCAATGCGGCGGCCACGCAAACGTCTCGAGTTCAGGACTTACCGACTGCTTGGCGAGAAGGTAGAGCGGCAACACGGCGGCCGCGATCACAAACGCTTCCAGCGCAAAGCGCGCCGCCCGTCCGGCGCCAGCATCGTCGCTTGGTCGACCGTTCACGCCATCGCCCCATCGGCGCGCGAGTGTCGTGCCGTAAACAACAGACGGCTGCCGCCGATTATCGTGACAAGCAGCGCCAGTATCATCGAAGCTGCCATCGCTTCGTGCGGTTTCTGCGCGTCATCCCACAAGCTGTACGAGTAGGTCGACAGCACGGGAACTCCTTCTGGCCCAGTGAGAACGAGTACGGTCGAAAAGATTCTGAGCGCGTCAACGCCGCGGAGAATCAGCGCACCGACGATTGCCGGCCGCAGCATCGGGAGCGTGACGAATCTGAAGGTGGCGAGTGTGCCGGCGCCGTCGAGACGCGCCGCTTCGTAGAGTTCCGCGGGGATCGTTTGCAGTCCCGCCATCAACATCAACATCACGATCGGGGTCACGTGCCACGCGTCAACCACGATGACCGTGAGCATCGCTAGCGAACTGCGCGGGCTGAGCCAGGGCAGCGCGTGCATACCAGCCGTCACCAGCGCGCCGTTCAGGTATCCGCGCGGCATAAAGATGTAGCGGGCGAGCGTCAGGATCACGATTTCCGGAATCGCAAACGGCAAAATCGCGGCGGTCTCGATCAATGCGGAGCGCTTGCGCCGGGCGGTGAGCGTCAAGGCCAGCGCGAGTCCGAGTACAAACTCGACAATCACGCTGCCGAGCGGCACGAGCAGGTTGTTGGCCAACGCGCGCCAGAACATTGAGTCGTCGAAGAGTATCCGGTAGTTGCCGAGCGACGGGCCATGGCGATCGAAGGATAAGACCAGGCCGTTCAAGGCCGGAAGCAACAGTATCGCCGTCATGAAGACGCAGGGCACGACGACGAAGACGAGCCGAAGTCTTTTTGCGGCGGCGTTCACAGCGCGGAACCTGAAGCACTGCCGGCGCAATCGCATCGATCGCGCGCTTTAAGGACGCTCGAGGCGATTGCAGACGCTGGCGCAGCATCATCGAAAAGCACGGCGCGAATCGCGCGTCGCCACTGGTCGCTCAGATCAGCATAGCAATCGACCGTCGGACGTGCTCGCACGAACGGACGCATCGCGATATAGCCGCCGTAAAGATTTGCATCTTCGCTCCCCGCCGGCGGCGGCATAGTGCCGTACCATCCGAGTTCGCGGCTCAACTTCGATTGCGTGTCGGCGGTCAATAGATACTGAATAAATTCCGCGGCCAACTTCGCATGAGGTGCGGAATTCGGAATAGCCAGATAACCGCCGCCCAGCGGAGTCGCTCTGCCATCGGGCCCCGCCGGAATCGGTGCGCTCAGATTCACGTTGGGCGCCAAGCCTTTCGACTGAAGATACGCAATCGCGAACGGCCAATTGAAATGAATCCACACCGACCCGCGCGCCTGCGCTTCGAGCACCGACATCTCGCGAAACACGGCAGACTCGTCGTTTAAGTCAGGCGCGAGTTGGCGAATAAAATCGAGCGCGCGGATCGATCCCGGCGAGTTCGGCTCGCATTCGCTACCACCCGCCGTCCACACGAACGGCATTACGTCGCAAACGGCGCCTTCGTAGCGCGCGCCTTTTAGCGCCAGCCGGCCGGGATGCTCGCGGGCGAAACGCGCGAGGTCGTCCCACGTGGCCGGCGGAGTCGGCACTTCGAGGCGATTGTAGATCATCGCCTGCCACATGAGCCGGTGCGGAATAAAGTAAAGGTGGCGATCGATGGTGGCCGCATTCCAAGCCTCGTTCGAAAACAAGGCGCGCGCCGACGGTGACACAATCCGGTCGAGCGGTTGGGCATACTCGTGTGCCTCGCCCAGCATCGCGAGGTCAAGCTCAACCAGATCAAGCGATCCGCGGCTGGCAGCCTGTACCCGCATCGCCTGCAAGATGTCGGTATAGGTTTGCGCGAGTACGTTCACGCGCACATGATGCTGCGATTCGAAATCGGCTACGAACCCGTCGTACCGCGCGGCCTCGTCCGGAAAGACTGCCAGTGCGATGTTGAGCTGCTCGGGCGCCGGGGCGGTGTGGCATCCCGCCAGCAGTATCGCCAGCCCCAGCACCAGCGATCGCTTCGATGTACCCAATAGATGCATCGGCTCGACTCAATTTTGCGACCGATGTTCGGCGGGACCTTCAGCCGGCATAAGATTGTGCGCCGTGTTGACGAGCGAGACATGGGAAAACGCTTGCGGAAAATTTCCGAGCTGGCGGCGAAGAACGGGATCGTACTCCTCCGACAGCAGGCCAACGTCGTTGCGCAAATCGAGCAGACGCTGGAAGAGTTCGCGCGCCTCCTGGTGACGGCCCGCGACCGCGTAGTTGTCCGCCAGCCAGAACGTGCACGGCAGGAACGTTCCCTCACCCGGCGGCAGGCCGTCGACGCCGGTCTCAGTTGGGTATCTGAGCACCAGGCCGCGGTACATCAATTCCTGCTCGATCGCGCGCACAGTTGAAACCACGCGCAGATCCGTAGCCGGCAGAAAGCCAACCAACGGAATCATCAGCAACGAGGCATCGAGCGATTTCGATCCATAATACTGGACGAAGGCGCCTCGGTCGGCGTCGAAGCCGCGAGTGCAGACGTCGTGATGAATCTGATCGCGCAAGGCAAGCCAACGGTCCAGCGGCCCATCGCCAAAACCTTTACGAACTTCCTTGATCGAGCGATCGACTGCCACCCACGCCATCACTTTCGAATGAGTGAAATCGCGCCGCGGACCGCGCACCTCCCAAATTCCTTCGTCAGGCTGCTTCCAGCCCGACTCGAGGAAATCCATCAGCGCGTGCTGCAGCCGCCACGCATCTTCGTTGCGCTCCAGCTTGTACTTGCGCGCGACATGCAATGCGTCGATTACCTCGCCGTACACATCGAGCTGAAATTGCTGATGCGCGGCGTTGCCAATACGCACTGGGGCGCTTTGTTCATAGCCACTCAACCACGGAAGCTCCAACTCAGTGAGCATTCGCTCGCCCGCAACTCCATACATGATCTGAGTATCTTGCGGATGACCAGCTATTGCTCTGAGTAGCCATTCGCGCCACGCACGCGCCTCATCCGTATAGCCAGAAATCAACAATGCGTAGAGCGTGAAGGTCGCATCGCGAAGCCAGCAAAATCGATAATCCCAATTGCGCTGACCGCCGAGACTCTCGGGAAGCGACGTGGTCGGCGCCGCGACAATGCCGCCCGTTGGCCTATATGTGAGCGCCTTGAGAGTTAGCAGGGATCTCACCACGGGCTCTCGCCATTCGCCCTGGCAAATGCAGCGGCCAGCCCATGCGCGCCACCGTTGTTCGGTCTGGTCGAGCGCGCTTAACGGATCGATGTCGCCCGGCTCGTCTTCGTGCGACGGATATCCAGTCAATCTGAAGGGGACCGATTGCCCTTCGCTGACGGTAAATTCGCCGACGGTGGTATAGTCTTCGCTGTTCAACGGCACCGCGGTTCGCAGCGTGATCGCGCTCGGTCCCGAGACCGCGCCGATACCGTAGTCGCGTTTTCGAACCCACGGAATCGTGTGTCCATAGTCGAACCGGAAGATTACTTCCGTGCGCATCGGCACCTGCCCGCGGATGCCCTTAACAACTCGAATCAAATCGATTTGCTCGGACCGTTCGGCGTGAGGCATGAAATCGACGACAGTCGCGACGCCGCTATCAGTTTCGAACTCGGTTTCGAGTATCAGCGTATTCTCGCGATATCGCCGTCGGACTTGCTTGATGCCGCTCTTTGGCGCCAGGAGCCAGCGTCCGTTGTCGCTACTGCCGAGAAGCGATGCGAAGCATGCGGCCGAATCAAACCGCGGGATGCATAGCCAGTCGATCGATCCCGAGCGATCGACGAGCGCGGCGGTGCGGAGGTTTCCGATCAAAGCATAGTTCTCGATCGGGCTGCTCATTCGAGTACTCCCGTCGAAGCATCGCGACCTTTTGGCATCAGGATCGCGACGGAGATCGCAGGCAGATCGATCGTACGCGGCGTCGACGCGAACGCCCGGCGCAGAGGCAAGCGTAATCTCCAGCCGATCCGCATGCGGTATCGGTATGCGCAGCTGGTTCGCCGCGAAGTTGCAAACCACGATCGAGTCTCCACGGCGAAGGCTCAGCCAGCGCGCTTCTTCGTCGAAATTGACGGCGTCCAGGTCGAGCCGGCCATTGTTGAAATCCCGCGAACAGCGGCGAAGACGGATCAGCCGCCGATACCATTCGTAAAGTTCGCGATGTGTTCCGCTCTCGCGCTCGTCCCAATCGAGCTTGGATCGCTGGAACGTCTGCGATGCTTGCGGATCAGGAATCTCCGACGCATTGGCGACGAAATGCGCGAACTCTGCCCTGCGGCCTTTGCGCACTGACTCCGCGAGCTGCGCGTCCTGGTGATCGGTAAAGTACTGAAATGGAGTCGACGCGTTCCACTCCTCGCCCTGAAACAACATCGGGACGAACGGCGCGCTCATCAGCAATGCCGCTGCGATCTTGAGTTGATCGATCGTCACCAGCTGCCCGATTCGCTCGCCCATCGCCCGGTTGCCGACCTGATCGTGATTCTGGAGGAACGCGACGAATCGATGCGCCGACAGCCCCAACACAGGAGCGCCGTGCTTTCGACGGCGGCTCTTCGAATAGGTGCCGTCGTACGCGAAGCCGCGGGTCAGAGTCTTCGCCAGCAGAGCTACCGAACCGAAGTCAGCCAGGTAGCCGGTGCTCTCGCCGGTTAACACCGTGTGCAGCGCGTGATGAAAATCGTCGTTCCACTGCGCGTCGAGTCCGTAGCCGCCGGCTTCGCGCGGTGTGACGATTCGCGGCAGGTTCAGATCGCTTTCCGCGATCACCACGAGCTTGCGCCCTACTTCGGCTTCGAGTTCTTGAACCTGCGCGCCGAGTTCCTCCAAAAAGTGAATCGCCGACGCGTCGAAAATCGCATGGACCGCATCCAGCCGCAGTCCGTCCATGCGATAGTCGCGCAGCCACATCAGTGCGTTGTCGCAGAAAAATTGCCGGACCTGGTCGCTATCGCAGTCGTCCAGGTTGACGGCGTCGCCCCACGGCGTGCGATAGCGATCGGTAAAATACGGACCGAACTTGCCGAGATAGTTGCCCTCCGGTCCCAGGTGATTGTAAACGACGTCGAGAATCACGCCGAGCCCGTGCCCGTGCGCCGCATCGACGAAACGTTTCATCGCGTCGGGGCCGCCGTACGCATGATGCGGAGCGTAAAGATCGACACCGTCGTAGCCCCATCCGCGCGTGCCGGAGAATTCGCACACCGGCATCAACTCGACGTGCGTGACGCCCAAATCCCGCAGATAGCCAAGTCGCTCGGCCGCACCGTCAAACGTGCCCGCCGGCGTGAACGTTCCGATGTGCAATTCGTAGATCACGGCGGAAGATAACGGCGCCTGCCGCCATCGCGCGTGACGCCACTCGAACGCCGAGTGATCAACGGGGCGTGACGGTCCATGCACGCCGTTCGGCTGCCAGGGTGAACGGGGATCGGGCAACGGCGGGCCACCGTCGAGGCTGAAGCCGTAGTCGGCGCGCGATAGTTCGGGGCTCAACTCGGCGCGCCACCATCCGCGATGCACGCGACGCATCTCGACGCGCGCATCTTTTGTGACGACCGCGACGCTCTTTGCTGATGGCGCCCATACCATCCGGCGATTCACGGCTATGCCCCTTCGCGCGCGAGCAAGGCAACCGGAAATCGGCGCATCAAGAGGGCCAGTCGCGCCGGACCGCCATGCCATCGCTCGCCAGTCAGATGATTCGTCCAAGCTCCGTTTGGCAGATCGACTTCCGTGTCGCGCCAATCATTGCCAAGCTTTGCCACCAGCCTCGGCACGATCGTAATGACGGAATCGCCTCTCATGAATGCGACGACATGGTCGCGACGAGAGCCCTGCGTGCCGATCGAATCAATTCCCGCTTGCGGGCCGAACCATTGGGGTTGGCGCTTGCGCAGTGCGAGGCCATTGCGGATCAACCACAGCTTCGGCATGCCCTCGTCGAAACGCTGCATTACCCGTTCCGGCGTAGCGTCCTTGAGATCGGCGAGCAGGCTTCGTCGCAGATCGAAATCTTGCGGGCGCCGATTATCGGGATCGACCAGCGCCAGGTTCCATAGCTCTGTACCCTGGTAGAAATCAGGCACGCCGGGCGCGGTAAGCTTCACCAGTGTCTGCGCGAGCGAATTAATCCGCCCCGGATAAATCAACGTTGCGACAAATTGATCCAACGCCTCGACGAAGTTCGAATCGTCGTAGAGGCCGTCGATAAATTTGCGCACCGCCTCTTCATATGCCGGCACCGGGTCGGTCCACGACGTGTGGACCTTGGCTTCGCGCGTCGCCTTTTCCGCATAGGCGAGCAGTCGCGGCTTTTCGATTGGCCAAGCGCCAACCATCGACTGGTAGAGATGATATTCGAAATTTCGGTCCGGCAATTCGCCGCTGCGATAGCGCTCGTTCATCCCGGCCCATTGCGATACTGCGCGGCACCATCGCTCGGGCTCTTCCGAGAGAACAAATAGCCGGGCCCGCACATCTTCGCTGCGCTTGGTGTCGTGGGTCGAGGTCGCGAGCATCGTGTACGGCCATCGATGATGCGTCCTGCGACACCAGGCGAGGAATTCCGGAGGCGAGATGCCGAAGCAATCCGGATCGCCGCCAACTTCATTGAGCGCGAGCATCCGGTTATAGGAATAAAAAGCGGTGTCTTCGACACCCTTTGCCATCACCGCCGCAGAAATTTGTTGAAATCGTAAGCCCAGCTCGGCGCCCATCTTTCCACCGGTTCTGAGCGCCAGGATATCGCCCAAAAAATTGAACAAGCGCGCGTCAAGGTCTGTGCGATATTCTTTGGCCGCCTCTATCGCCGCCGTGATCTGACAGTTGTCTTCCGGAGCGACTTCGCGTGGCTCGCGAACGTAGGTGCGGTATATGGGCATGCATGCCATCGCCGCACGGATCACCTCGTGCGCTTCGTGGCGCGAGTAGTCGCGATGGAGGCGGTCCGCTTCGCAAAGGTCCACCAGCATGGCAGTGAGAGTGTTGATTTCGCTGCCGAGCGTATCGCGCATCGCGAATTGCTTGCGCGCGCGAACCAGCGCGGCATAGTCGGCCGTCTCACCGGTGAACTCGCGATAAAAATCGGTTAACGGCTGCTCACCCTCTGGATCGACAAACAATCGTCCGACCACGTTCAGGAAGTCGTAACCGGTGGTGCCCTCGACCGGCCACGAATCACGCAGCCGCTCGGAGCCAAGCAGAATCTTCTCGGCCACGATCCAGGTGTCGGGGCAGGCCGCACGCAGGCGCTGAAAGTATTCCAGCGGGTCGCGTAATCCATCGGGATGATCGACTCGGAGTCCCGTCAGCCGGCCTTCCGCGACCCACCGCCTGACCAGCCTGTGAGTCGCTTCGAATGCGCGTTCGTTCTCTATCCTCAGACCGACCAGCGAATTGATATCGAAGAAGCGCCGGTAGCCAAGATCGCGCTTGGCCATCCGCCAATACGCGATGCGATAGTTTTGTTGCTCGAGAAATTCGTGCAGCAGGTCGGGGTCGGCGTTCAAGTGCCGGATAACTTCGTCGATCGCGCCGGCTGAGTTTGCATCCTCGCGCAGCAGCTTTGAGAGCATTTCAGCCAGCAACAACTGATCGCGATGCCGCCGCGATATACTTTTGAGATCGGTCGCCCCCGGCGACGGCAATACGTCGAAGCCGTCCGCCAGGAACGCCAGCTCATCGCTGCCGCATTTTACCGCCGCGGGCGCGAGAATCTGCCACAGCGACCGCGGCGCTACCGGAAACACACTGCTCCCGCCGTTGCGCACTTCGAAGGTGCCGCCCTCGCGCACCACCTTCAGTTTTCCGGCCTCGAGCAGAACTCCGTACTGATCTTCGAGCACCGGCATCAGCACGATATTGTGGATGCGGCGCTCGGGTGGCTCCCAATCGACATCGAAGAACGCCGCGTACGCGCTGGAGGGACCGTTCTGCAGCACGTCCCACCACCACGGATTTTCGCGGTCGATCGCCATGTGGTTGGGCACGATGTCGAGCACTTGGCCCATCCGGCGCCGGCTGAGCGCGTCGCACATTCGATCGTAGGCGGGCTCGCCCCCAAGCTCGCGGTTTACCTTCGAGTGATCGACCACGTCATAGCCGTGAGTGCTGCCAGGCGCGGCCTGGAAATACGGCGAGCAATACAGAGAGTCGACGCCCAGTTCGTCCAGGTAAGGGACGATTGCCGCCGCATCGTCGAAGCCGAAGTGGCTGTTCAGCTGGACGCGGTAAGTGGATAGCGGTTCATGCTTCACGGCGCATCACAACCAGGGATCGCGATTCGATCTTGATCTTCGTGCCCGCGGTTCGCGCCCAGGTGTCCTCGGTTGGTGCGGCCCCATTCCTGGTATCCAGCACGCGGCTCCAACTCTGTCCCCAGATTTCGGGTGGCAGAACGAATTCCACCGGTTCCCAGTGCGCGTTGAAGATCAGGTAGAAGGATTCGTCGAGAACGCGGCGGCCGGCGGCGTCGACGTTGGGAATTTCGTCGCCGTTGAGGAACACACCCAACGATTTCGCGAAGCCCGCGCCCCAGTCCTCATCGGACATCTGTTCTCCGTCGGGGCGAAACCACGCCAGATCGTTTACGTCGCTGCCGCGAATCGCTCTTCCCTCGAACCACTTTCGCCGACGAAACAGGGGATGCTCCTTGCGAAACTTGATGATCTGATGGGTGAACGAGAGCAATTTCTCGTCTATGTTCTGCCAATCCAGCCAGGAAGTTTCATTGTCCTGGCAATACGCATTGTTGTTGCCGATGCTGAGTCCGGCCGAATTCGTCGCCGGCCAACAGCATCGGCACGCCCAGCGACAGGAACAGCGTCGCGATGAAATTGCGCTTCTGACGCGCACGCAGAACGTTTACGGCTTTGCAATCGCCTGCCGGACCCTCGACGCCGCAGTTCCATGATCGATTGTTGGACTCGCCGTCGCGATTCTCTTCGCCATTTTTCTCGTTGTGCCGGTCGTTGTAACTGACCAGGTCATTCAACGTGAAGCCGTCATGGGCGGTGAGAAAATTGATGCTCGCGTAAGGCTTGCGGCCGCCCGATTCATACAGGTCTGAGCTGCCCGTCAGCCGCGACGCAAACTCCGCCAGGCGCTGGTCGGAGCCGCGCCAATAATCCCGCACACAGTCGCGATAGCGGCCGTTCCATTCCGACCACAGCACCGGAAAGTTGCCGACCTGGTAGCCGCCTTCGCCCAAATCCCACGGTTCGGCGATTAGCTTTACCTGCGACAGGATCGGGTCCTGGTGAATTATGTCGAAGAACGCACCGAGCCGATCCACTTCGTGCAGTTCCCGCGCCAGTGCCGCCGCCAGGTCGAAGCGAAATCCATCGACGTGCATTTCGGTTACCCAGTAGCGCAGGCTGTCCATCAGCAACTGCAGCGCGCGAGGATGCCGCATGTTCAACGTGTTACCGCATCCCGTGTAATCCATGTAGTAGCGCGGCTTCCCGTCGACGCCGCGATAATAAGCGGTGTTGTCGATCCCCCTGAAGCACACCGTCGGCCCCAGGTGATTGCCTTCCGCAGTGTGGTTGTAGACGACGTCGAGGATGACCTCGAGGCCGGCGCTGTGCAGAGTCCGCACCATATTCTTGAATTCAGCGACCTGGTCGCCAGCCGAACCGGCCGCCGAGAAGCGCGCGTCGGGCGCGAAGAATCCCAGCGAGTTGTAGCCCCAGTAATTGGTGAGGCCTCGCTCGAGCAGATGCCGGTCCGCCACCGAGTGATGGATCGGCATCAATTCGACCGAAGTGATTCCCAGCTTCGTGAGATATTCAACCGACGCAGGATGCGCGAGTCCCGCGTAGGTGCCGCGCAAATCATCCGGTATCTCCGGATGGAGCATCGTGAAGCCCTTGACGTGCAATTCGTAAATAATCGTCTCGTGCCAGGGGATGCGGAGCTGCGCGTCGTTGCGCCAGTCGAAGTACGGATCGATGACCACGCTCTTGGGAACGAACGGGGCGCTGTCGCGATCGTCGCGGCTTAGATCGACGTCGGGATGACCGATGGTGTAGCCGAACAACGCATCGTTCCAGCGCAGGAACCCGTCGATCGACTTGGCGTAAGGATCCACCAGCAGCTTGGCGGGATTGAAGCGATGCCCATTGTTTGGATCGTAGGGACCGTGGACGCGATAAGCGTATCGCAGGCCCGGCTTCACGCCTTGCACATAGATATGCCAGACGCGGTCCGTCTGTTCGGTGATGGCTATCCGATGAGTTTCGAGATTTTCATCGCGGTCATCGAATAAACAGAGCTCTACGCCAGTCGCATTTTCGCTAAATAGCGAAAAGTTCACTCCCGCTCCATCCCAGTTAGCACCCTGCGGATAAGGATTGCCGGGCATCGTTCTGATTGTGCCGTTCATTCGACGAGCGTCTCGACTTGTTTGCGCAACTAATTCCTCCGTCGCGCACGAAAAAGCTGGGCTAAGCCGGATCAGCAAGAGCAAGGCCAGCCATCAGGCCACGGAATTGAAGAGCTTTTACAATTTCCTAAGTAATTTTTTCAGGGATCATGAAGAAATTACGCGGTGATGGGTGCGAGAATCGATTGGCAAAGAAGATTCTGAAGTCTCCGGCGACGCGCAACGGCGTCAGAGCTGTAAACAATTCGGAACCGTCTGAAAAAAATACTGAATTCATTTTTGCTGTAAAAAATTGATTACGAATCCCAACATAATTTGCGGCATATCCATTGCTTAATTCTCGATCTCCGGGAAGTAACGCTCCTGACTGACGCATCAATCAAGAATCGAGGGGAGAGAGTGAAAATGCGCTTGGCCCGCACGACTCATCGGACTGGGACTTCTTCGAGCGTCCCGCAGCAGCCCGGTGACTCCAAATACGCTGCAGTGATTCTGGCTGGCGGAGATGGATATCGACTCAGTTCCTTCACGCGAAAAATCTTTGGCTATCATCTTCCCAAACAGTTCTGTCCATTGTTCGAAGGCGAGACGCTGCTCGACCGCACGATGCGCCGGACCTCAATAGTCGTCCCACCCGCACAAACGGTGATGGTCTTGAACCGCGCACATGAGCGGTTTTACTCCCCGCTGCTCGCGAATAGCCCGTTCATCCGGCCGATCATTCAGCCGGAGAATCGGGGCACCGCTCCCGCGATCCTGTGCGCACTGCTCAGCTTGATAGAGAACGGGCACAAGGGGCCCGTGGCGATATTTCCGTCAGATCACTATGTCAGCGACGATTTCGTTTTCATGCGCCATGTCTCCGACGCCTTGCACGGAGCAGACCTCGCACCGGAGCTTATCGTTTTGCTGGGAATCACTCCGGACGGACCTGAAACCGAATATGGATGGATAGAACCCGGTCCTTCGGTTGCGGCCAGTCATCACTCGCTCGGACAAATCAAACAGGTTCGCCGCTTCTGGGAGAAACCTGCGCTCGACGTGGCGCGCGATCTGCACTCCCGCAACTGTCTCTGGAACAGCTTTATTATCGTAGGAAACGCGCTGAACCTTCTCTCGTTGACCGCTACAGCGTTGCCAGAGATGTTTGGCGAGTTCACCTGCCTGGAACCGTTCACTGATAGCGCGTCTGAGGAAGTCCTGCAGACTATATTTCGGAACCTGCCCTCGTTCGATTTCTCCAGAAGCGTGCTGGCTGAATTTCCGGCGGAATTTTCGGTCTTGCCGGTGACTGGAGTCACTTGGAGCGATCTCGGCGAGCCCAGACGCTTGCTCGCGGCTATCTCGAGCGGTGGCGATCGTACTTTGGGAGGAATTCAAAATGTCCCCAAGAGCCAATCTTTCGCGGGTTCGCACTATCAACAGCAAATCAGCCAACACAAAGCTTCGCAGGATCACCGATGAGAGCTTCAGGGGACACGACCCGCGAGAATTTCCGATCGCGTCGTCGCTTCCAGCCCTGCCTGTTTCCATTCGCGATGAAGTCCTCGATCTCTACGCTTTTCTGTACTGCCAGAGAGGATTCAGTCAGCTCGGACTGACCTTCGAACAATTTTTGCTGGTCATAAACGCCATCGTGCCGGGCGAACTGTCGGGAGATAACTGAGTTGGACACCAACGGAGATTTCGGAATTTTGAGCAGTCCGCGTCTGCGTATCGCGCAAATCGCGCCTTTGTATGAAAGTGTGCCGCCCAGGCTCTACGGTGGCACCGAGCGCGTGGTGTCGTACATCACCGAGGAACTTGTGCGACGCGGGCATGAGGTGACGCTGTTCGCGGCCGGGGATTCTGTTACGCGGGCGAACCTCGTGCCGGGATGCCGGGAGGCGCTGAGGCTGCAGGGCAAGCCTGAACTCGGCGCATCGCTGCAACTGGCGATGCTGGCGGAGGTTTTCGAGAGCGCCCGCGACAATTTCGACATCGTGCACTCCCACATAGACTATTGGTCGTTCCCATTCGCGAGCCTGGCGAAAGTGCCAGCCGTTTCGACGATGCACGGACGCCTCGACATCCCCGATCTTCATCCGGTGTACGAAAGATTTACCGATGCGGCGCTGGTCTCGATCAGCGACTCGCAGCGCGCTCCTCTGGCGGCGATGAACTGGGTTGCGACCGCTCATCACGGCCTGCCGCGCAATCTACTTCGATTCAACGAACGACGCGGAGACTATCTCGCTTTCATTGGACGGATCTCGCCCGAAAAAGGCATAGACCGCGCTATCGAGGTAGCACACAAATCGGCGGTGCCGCTCAAGATCGCGGCCAAAGTCGACGCCGTCGACCGCGAATACTTCAACCAAGTGATCAAGCCGCTCATCAAACCGCCCATGGTCGAATACATCGGCGAAATCGACGATCAGCAGAAAAGCGAATTTCTCGGCGGCGCACTGGCTTTGTTGTTCACGATCGACTGGCCCGAGCCGTTCGGCCTCGCGATGATCGAAGCACTGGCGTGCGGCACTCCCGTTATCGCGCGTCCGTGCGGAGCGGTGCCTGAAGTAATCAGGCCGGGGATCACTGGATTTCTCGCGCACGAGGTCGATGAGTTGGCCGCCGCGGTTGAAAAGATCGAGTCGATTCCGCGCGAGCAATGCCGGCGTGAGTTCGAAGAACGCTTTACTTCCGAAGCGATGATCGCGAAGTACGAACGCGTGTACCATCGGCTCATGGGCTCAGACGCTGTCGAGACGAAATTCGAGTCGCAGTCGGCCGCGGCCAGATAGTAAGCTGCTGACGGTCGAGTCGGCGCGCGGCTTTGGCGCTTCCGACAATCCGCTATGGCAGAACGGAAGGTTACCGCCGAGCCGGCGCAGACGATCGTCAAGGTCGGCTCCGACTACTATGTGTTGGCCTCGTCGCTGGCGTCGCGTCGCGCAAGCCAGGTGCTGGCGAACGGCCGAAGTTTTGCGGTGTTCGAAGCCGCCGGCGACATTACGGCGTCGCCGCTCGAGGCGCTCGGGTTTTTCGACTCCGACACGAGGCATCTCAGCCGCTTCGAGCTGTTGATCGCGGGCGCCGCGCCCTATTTTCTGAACTCCTACCTTAGTGATGATCGCGCGCAGTTCCGCGCCACTTTGACCAACGCCGACCTGGGCGTGCGCGGCTCTACGAACTGGCTGCCGCGCAACTCGATCAGAGTGAATCGTGGATGGGTGCTCAACGGTGCCGCGCTCTACCATAACCTGACCTTGCGCAACTACGATCGCGCGGCCGTCGAAATAACGATCGAGTTTCGATACGACGTCGATTTCGCCGACGTGTTTGAAGTGCGCGGCCTTCGGCGGAAACGTCGCGGTCAAATGCTGACTCCATCGATCGACGGCAGCCGCGTCGAGCTTTGCTATCAGGGTCTCGATAATGCCACGCGTTCGACCGAGATACTGTTCGATTGTGCTCCAGTGGAGGTCGACGCCCGGCACGCGGTGTTCAAGCTGCGCCTGGAACCCGGTGAGAACCGTCAGCTCGAATGCCGGATCACAGCCGGCAATCCGTCATCTGCTGGTGGCGCGCCAAACCGGGCAGCCAACTTCCGCGCGGCGGTCGAGGAACGTCAGTCCGAGCTCGCAAGTTTTCGCGCAGGTTGGGCGAGCATCTCGGCGAGCAATAACGAGTTCGCCTCGATGCTTCGGCGCGCAACGGTGGACCTTACTTCGATTGTCAGGACGGCCGGCGACGGCGCGTTCATCATGGCCGGCGTTCCCTGGTTCGCCACGCTGTTCGGGCGCGACAGCATAATCACGGCGCTGTCGATTTTGCCTTTTCATCCTGAAATCGCGAAGCGAACCCTGCGCACGCTGGCGGCGCTGCAAGGCTCCACGGTCGACGATGCGCGAGACGAGCAGCCGGGCAAAATTGTGCACGAAATTCGCAGCGGCGAGATGGCGGCAACCGGCGAAATTCCGTTCGGCCGATATTACGGCAGCGTCGACTCGACCCCGCTTTTCCTCTGGCTCTACGGACGCTGCATCGAGTCGACCGGTGACCTCGAGCTCGCCAGCCAGCTCTGGCCCAACGTCGAACGCGCGATCGACTGGATTGAACGATGGGGCGATCGCGACCACGACGGTTACGTGAAATACATGCGCCAAACTCCGCGCGGGCTGGACAACCAGGGCTGGAAGGATTCCGCCGACGCCATCTTTCATCACGATGGCGAGCTCGCGCGTCCGCCGATCGCGTTGGCGGAGGTGCAGGGCTACGTCTATGCGGCTTGCACGAGCGTGGCGTTGGTCGCGACCCGGCTCGGCCGTGCTCACGTCGCGGAACGACTGAACACGCGCGCGGCGGCGCTCAAACAGTCTTTCGAGCGCGACTTCTGGCTCGAGCGCGAGCAGATGATCGCGCTGGCGTTGGATGCCGATGGACGCCCGTGCCGCGTGATGGCGTCGAACGGCGCTCATTGTCTTGCCACCGGGCTGGTCGACGGCGAACGCGCAACTGCGATGTGCAAGCGGTTGCTCGCCGACGACATGTATTCCGGATGGGGCATTCGCACGCTGTCGCGCAACGAGCAGCGCTACAATCCGATGAGCTATCACAACGGTTCGGTGTGGCCGCATGACAACGCGATGGCAGCCCTCGGACTCGCGCGCGCCGGCGACCATTGCGGCGTCATCAAGGTGCTCGAAGGCCTGTTCGACGCATGCGAGCAACTCAACACTTCGAGCCTGCCCGAACTGTTCTGTGGCTTCCACCGCGAGTCGGGTCTCGGTCCGGTGCCATACCCTGTCGCGTGCTACCCGCAGGCGTGGTCGGCGGCGAGCATCTTCATGATGATGCAGGCGATGCTTGGAATGCGCGTCTTCGGATTCGAGCGTCGCGTCGTCTTTGACACGCACTTGCTGCCTTCGTGGCTGGACTGGCTCAGCATTGACGGATTGAGAGTCGGCGACGGCAGCATCTCGTTCGTGTTGCGACGGTTCCCTAACGGCGCCGCGATTGAAGTGAAAGAAAAATCCGGCGGCGTCCGCGTCGAAGTTTGACGGCGGCTATGGCGACGGCGTCGCGCTCGCAGCACGAGTAGGCGTCTCGGTTTGAGTCGGCATCTCGGTTTGAGTCGGGATCTCGGTTTGAGTCGGCGTCTCGGCGGGAGTTGGCGTTTCGGTTTGAGTCCCTGTCTCGGTCTGCGTTGGCGACTCGGTTTGAGTCGACGTCTCGGTTTGAGTCGGCGTCAGTGTCGACGACTGGGTCGGAGTGGAAGTTTGGGTCGGAGTGGATGTCGGCGTCGGCGACGGAGTTGGCAGAATCCACTTGATCGGCTCGCGCGCCCAGATGAGCGTCGCGCTGTGTTCGGCTCGCGCTTCGGTCATTTCGCCGGTGGCAACGAACTTGTTGGTCGAGGGATCGAAAATCTCCGCACTGGACAGCGGTTTGTAGTTGGGATCCCATCCGCCGGCAATCAGCACGGTTCCGTCCGGCAACAGGGTTGCCGAGTGCCCGACGCGGGCTGCGATCATTTTCGGCCCCGCGATGAACGTGCGCGATGTCGGATCGTAAAATTCCGTGGTGTTATCGCCGCGGCCGCCTGCAATCAACACCCGCCCGTCGTTGAGGAGCGTGGCAGTATGCCCAGCGCGACTCTGATTCATCTTCGGGCCTGGACGCAACGTGCCGCGCGATTCGTCGAAGATTTCAGTCGTATCGACGGCGCCGGTTCTCTCAAAAGGAGATCCGCCCGCGATCAGAACCCGGCCATCTGCGAGCAACGTGGCAGTGTGATACAGCCGGTTGTCGCTGAGCTTGCCCGCAAAGTGAAACTTTCCGACATTCGGGTTGTAAATCTCGTTCTTCAGGAATCCGCCGCCCGCGATCAACACGCCGCCGTCGCGCAGCAGAGTTGCGGTTTGTCCGTGGCGGCTCGATGCCATCTCACCGGTCTGGGAAAAAGTGTTGGATTGCGAATCGTAAAGCTCTGCCGCGCTCGACTCGCCGCCAATGATCAGAACTTTGCCGTTTTTCAGTGTCGTCGCAGTCGGCTCATCGCGTGAAACTTTCATACTCGGCGCCGAAACGAATTTGCCGTCACCTGAATTGAAAATTTCGGCGGAACTCAAAACCCACGGCATTGCCGGCCCGGGAAACACGACCAACGGCACCAGCAAGGTGTTGACGCCGCCCACGATCAGAACCTGGTCGATTGCGGTGGCAGCCGCCGCGAACTGATCACGCCGCTCGTTCATCGAGGCGATCGGCAGGAAGCGCCTCAGGGCCGAATCGTAAATCTCAGCGGCGCTCAACACACCCGGAGTTTGCCCCGTAGCTCGATCTACGAAACCCGTACCGCCCACGATCAAGACTACCGGTTTCAGGCTTGAAGGCGTGGCTGTCGACGTGGGCGTCGGCCGGTGCGCGTGATGGCCATGCCGCCGTTGATACGCGAGGCCAGTTGCGGAGCAGATCGCGATGAGCAACGCACAAAGAATCGGAATCGAGACGATCCGCTGTGCTTTCATCGCTTCACCGGATCCGTTGGGGTTGCAGGGCGTGGATGTAAGCCATCAGCCGGCGAAGGCGGCGGATTGTGCCGAACTTTGTCCCATTGCTCTTCCAGGGCAGCTTGCTCGAGCGTCAGTCCGCGAGTTTCATCGATGAACAGTCCGAAGATTATCGCGCTCGGGATGCCGAGCAGCGCGAAGTAGCGAATGACCCGCGCGAGTCCGCCGAGCGGTCCTATCAACGCGGCGATGAGCACCTGCGCGAGCATCGAGAACGCCGCCGCGGTTATGCCCTGCCAGCCGATCATCGTGGTGCGCAGCGCGGCGGGGAAAAGCTCGGTCGCAGCAGAGTTCGCTCCGACCGTCATCACGTCGGTCGCAATTTTGAACCAGCAATACACGACGGTTAACCACATGAACGGCCACTGCACGAATGCGGGCGGCCCCATGTAGAACGCAAAGGCGCCAAGCCACGCCGCGCCGCCCACGTAGGCAACGGTGGGAACGCGGCCGAACCTTTCCGACGTCCACGCGCCCAGCGGGAATCCGATCATGCCGACTCCCATGCCGGTGACGACCAACGTGCTTGCGGCTACCGGTGACAGCCCAAGGATCGAGACCGCCTGAAAGTAGAGCCAGCCGTTTACTGCCGTGCCTGCGATCGTGTCGAGCGCGGCGCAGGCCAGCAACGTGATCGAGCGGCGGCGATAGATCGGATGAAAGATATCGTAGAAGTGACTGCGTTTCGCGGTTCCGCTTGAAGCCGCGTTCGACCATCTGGATTGCGCAGGGAGCATCGCGGCGACCAGCGGTGCCAGCAATATGCCGGCGACCGACGGCGCCAATAACCAGCGCCACGAATAATTCCACGCCAACAAAACTGGAATGATCAGATAGCCGAGCACGCCGCCGATAGCGCTGGCCAAAGCCGCTGCCGCCTGCCCGCGAGCGCGCTGCTTGACCGGAAGTTCTTCGGCGAGCAAAACGATCGCCGATGAAACCGATCCGCCAAGCAGCGCGGAAACCAGTATCTCGTATGCGGCGAACGTATTAGCGGTGGGAGCCAGTGCGGCGCAGGCGGTGAACACGGGCGCGAGGATCAACGCGCCGAGAATCACCAGCCGGCGTCCAACACGATCCGCCAATCGAGCGAGCAGTAGAGAGCCGAATGCGGATATCGCCATCCACGCAAACAGCCTGGCGAGTCTGGTTTCGTCCAGCGCGAAAGTTTTCGCGATCCACGGCGACGCGATACCGACGATCGACAGCGTGTAGCCCTGGTAGAGCAACAAAATAACGATCGCGGCCACTGTAGAACTCGAGCGCGAAGCCTTGGGCTGAGGAGCAGCGGCGGGAGCAGTCGTGGCAGGCGCGTCGTGCGCTTCCGCCAATTCAACAATTTGCTCCTGCTTCGCCATTGCGCACTTGTGTAAATTTCAAGCGAAATCCACGCCAACCGAAGTGGGTGCTGCAAATCGGTTAACACCCGACGATTTCGGGTATCGCGTCTTTCTTTCACAGGTGAAATCCGCAGATGCGCGCCTTGAGCAAAAAAATCGTGAATTAATTCGACAGTCCCGAAAGGCATGTACGTTGCTTCCTAACCGGCAAGCTATTCGGCGGGCCCGATACCCATTTCCCTAAGGATGATTGTGATGAATTCGGTTGCGGAAAAAATTTCCAGGTCGGTAATTTTTAGATTCGTCCAATTCCTGAGGCCGTACCTTCGATTGGTAGTGGGTGCCGCTTTAATGGGCGTCGGCAAGTTCACACTTCCCCTCGCGTTCCCGCTGGTCTTCAAATACGTGATTGACGTTCTGTTGACGTCGCCGCCCAAGTTTGACGCCGTGATGCGCACGATTGACCGCTTGTGCGTCGATCTCGCTGGCGTGGCCGGTCTCGCCGCGACTCCGACCATCAAGCTCGCCACGTTGAGCATCGTGATGCTCGCGCTCTACGCGCTTCAATCGCTCGCCAGCTACTACCGCAACTATTGGGGTGGTCTTGCGGGCCACAGGCTGATCTTCGATCTCCAGCGGCGCCTGTTCTCTCATCTGCAGAGTCTTCCCCATTCGTTCTTCGATCAGAATCCAAGTGGCGCGATAGTCTCGCGCGTGCTCAACGACGTGCAGCAGGCCAATGAACTCGTGGGCTCCGTGCTGATCGACGTTTGGATGGACGGCATCTCGCTGACGCTGGTCGTGTTTGCGCTGCTGATGCTCGACTGGCGCCTCGCACTCATCGCGCTTTGCATTTCACCGCTGTGGGTCGCGTTCATGCGATTCTTTTCGCCGCGAATCAAATCCGTGAGTCATCGGATGCAGGAGACCGTCGAAGAGATCACCGGCGAAGTTCACGAACGCGTCGCCGGCGCGAGTACGATCAAATCTTTTTGCCGTGAGGACTACGAGGTCGAGCAATTCCGCGTCCAGACCCAACGCCTGTTGGAACGCACGATCGATAAAGTGAGACTCGCGGCACGTCAGGAAATGCTCATTCAACTTTTGACGCGCGCCGCGCCGACCGTGGTTATCTGGGTCGGTGCGCTTATGATCATCCGCGGCACCATGACGCTCGGAACGATGATCGCGTTTTTCTCGTATCTCGGGTTTCTCTATCTGCCGCTCGAACGATTCGCTCAACTGTCGGTTGTGGTTTCAGCGTCAATGGCGGCTATCGAGCGAATCTTCGCGTTCCTCGATCTGAAGCCTGAGATAACCGATCACGCGCTCAGCCGTCCGTTCGCGGTGCGCAGCGGAACAGTTCAGTTCGACGACGTATCTTTCGGCTACCCGGCTCACAATGGAATTTCGCGAGGGCTGACACTCGAGAACCTCAATCTGCATGTTCCCGGCGGCTGCCGAGTTGCGCTCGTGGGCAGATCCGGCGCCGGCAAAACGACCATGGCCAGTCTGATCCCGCGCTTCTATGAAGCGACGCACGGACGCGTGCTGGTCGACGGGCGCGACGTGCGTCATTACACGCTGAGGTCCCTGCGCGAGCACGTCGCGATCGTTGCCCAGGACGCGCTCCTCTTCAGCACCAGCATCAGGGACAATCTGCGCTACGCACGCCCCGATGCGACCGACGCGATGCTGCTGCGGGCGCTCGAGATGGCAAACCTACGCGAGTTTGTCGACAGCCTGCCGCGCGGCCTCGATACGATCATCGGCGAGCGGGGCTTCAAGATTTCCGGCGGCCAGCGTCAGCGTCTCGCGATCGCGCGCGCGTTCCTCAAGGACTCGAAGATAGTAATCCTCGACGAGGCGACGTCGGCTGTGGATTCGCAGTCGGAGAACCTGATTCACAAAGCAATGGAACGGTTGACGGATGGCCGGACGGTCTTTCTCATTGCCCATCGCCTGCGGAGTGCCGTCGATGCCGACCTGATCGTTGTCCTGGAGGCCGGCCGGATCGTTGAGACCGGCAGGCATGCCGAGCTGATGCTCCGCGGAGGCGCCTATAGCAGGCTCTTCAACGAGCAAGCTCGCGGACTTGCGGTGCCGCAACCGCACTCGGCATTGCGCTCGCGGATCGCGTCGCTCTAGTCGTATTCGCTATCAGACCGCCCAGCGACCCCGCCGCGGTGGGCAATCCACCAGTGTGAGTTGGCTTTGGCCGCAGAGTGCCGAAGTCCATGCAGAAAACAAATCAAAGGGAACGATGAAAGCGTTGCGGGCGAAAACCCTAGAGACGCCGTCCTGCATCGCAGCATCGAGCTCATGCTGAGCGTTGTCCTCGCCGAGGCGCATCGCGTGGTCTGCGCAAACGTGACCTATCGGTCGGCCGATCGCGTCAACCGGTCGGATTACGTCGTCGCGTGTCGTGAATTGAATCTTCGTCCTCGGACTAGTAGTACCAACGCAGCTAAGGACCCCAATTGGAAGGATTGGATCCGATGCACGCAGAACGATCTGTTGCACTTCAACTAGGCTCGGCTTTCATCGCGAGCTTCGCGCTCTTGGTGGCAGGTCCGACGTCCGGCACCGCGCAGACGGTCGGCGTTTTCACCGTAGCAGCGGCCGCCAGCGTGGTCGGCATCGCCGGGTACGACAACTATAAACCTCCGCTCTCCCAGCAACAGACTGCGGTGACCCAGACGGCTCAGCAGACTGCCCCGGTCCAGCAAGCGCCGGTCCCGCATGCCGTCAGGGCCCCTGAGACGGTCTCCGAAAAGCAATCCAAGCTGGCTGCGATGGAAGCCTATGACCAGTCTTTGCTGGCTGCCGACGGCTATAAGGCCACTGCGCGCCTTGACTACGGTAAGTGCAACGGCGGCCCGCCGACCGGACTCGTCGATCCCGGCATGCATTATCACAGCACCTCGACCTGCATCGAATACGCGGCAATCGTGACCTCGAGTGCCCATGCCGGGCAGCACGTGCATATCTACGTGCAGCACCACGGGGTGTCGGACGACATCACCGATACCAAATTCACCGCAGTGGAGGGCCCCGCCTTGCCGGCGAACTAAGCCCCGCGGCCTCGAGGCTCTTCTCGGGGAGCTCGCGGCACGATCGCTGCTGACGGATGACGTACAGGACGGTCGCCCAGGAGCGGCCTCGCGCGTGCTCTAAGCGCGTGGCGTATTTCGACGGCACCTTCATGCCGGAGGCCGCAAAACTCGAAGCGCGGATGGCAGACTACGAACGCTACGCAGCAGGAGGTCGAGCGCGCGCCGCGCGTGCTGCCCGAGGGACGGACGGCACTTTCCCTTGCGCAATCGGTGCCTATTGCTCCTTGAGTCGCGGATCGTTGGTCGCGAAAACCTCGCGATGGCGCCGACGCCGAGCAGTGCGGTCAATTGCGCTAGTAGTTCCGGGGTCAAAGTGAAAAAGTTTTGCAAGGCGCGCGCCCTCAGGTCGTCGGGAATCCGAAGGTCCGAAATTGGAGCCATGCGCGAATACATTACCAAACCAAAAATCGCGAACGCCGAAGAGAATATGAGCAGTCCGTTTATCGGGACCTTCCCATTGTTGCATTGTGGAAGGGGCCCGACCTGTTCACGAGAATCGTCTCCGAGACCGAGCCTTGAGCGGTTCGCCGATTCGATACCACTGGAGAACGAACATTTTGTCGTCGGAGTAATCTTGTGAAGATGAAGCGGTCGACGCTTGCGGCGAGTCCCCACAGTCAATCACCCGAGTGTATCCACTAGCCTCTTGCTACAGTTGCCAAGTGGCGATGCTGGTCTGTTCATTCTGTGGCAAAGACCAAGATCACGTGCGCAAGTTGATCGCCGGACCGACGGTCTTCATTTGCGACGAATGCGTCGACCTCTGCAATGACATCCTGGAGGAAGAGGCAGCGCCTTTTTCCGCGAATGCGGCCGAGGACTCAGCTGACTCAACCGCTGTCGGGCCGAATTTGGTTACTCCAAGAGTTGTAACGCGATACGCAGATGAAGCAGTGAGGCCTTCATCGGCGGCAGCCGTCGATACAATTTACTGGATCTGCGAGGGGTGCGGATGGAAGCTCGGGCTCAAACCCGGCGCCGCACCGCCGGCCACTCACTCTAAGAAATCTACTTTCATCTTCGTACCCCCAACACTGACTGAGGAAATCGACTTGGGCACCTGGCCTGGCCCGCTGCGCGAGCCACCTCAGCGCGACCTCGTCCCCGCGTGTACGAATCCCAAGTGGCAGAGAGTATCAGGTCCTTCATAAGGCTGACCTGCTACTCGAGGCTCTATAGACTGATCGCAGAATTTAATGGAGCGGGTGATCGGTTTCGAACCGACGACCTCGTGCTTGGCAATCGTAAACAATCCGTCAAGCCGAGACCGCTCCAAACCATGAGAGACCAAGAACGCGCGATTGCAGCGGCTCTTTAGACCTTTCCGAGACCTTGAACTTGGTCTTGAATAGTACGCACCGGCACAGAGTAAGGGCACAAAAGTGGGCACAGTGATCGGCCTCGCGCGCGCGTAGATGGTCCGTATAAAAGACTGTATTTTTGACTTCTGAACTAACCTCAACACCGCATTAATATTCTTTCGTTCGTATGTTCGTTCGGATGGGCATAGCGTTTCGTATGCGCGGCGCACGCAAGCTGTTATGCGAGTCGCTTGCGGGTTGCATAGGTCTGGTGCACCCGCCTCGGTCAACGAATCGCGCCCAATTTCGCCGGCGCGCCCACTCTTTGCCCGAGTCTCCAGCAGGTCAAGCCGCCCGCAGTCATGCGAAAAGGGGGCTAGTCGCTACGGATTCGCTTCTGCTGATTGAGGTTCTTCACTGCTAATGATCTTCGCTGCCACCGAACATACGACGCATCGCAGTCGTTACAACGATAACGCGCGAAACCGAGCAGCTTGTACAGCCGGGGTTGAGGCTTTCTCGAAAGTCGGATTTTCTGGCTGGCGCAGTGGGGGCATTCGTGAACGTCCGACACGGGAAGACCGACTAACCGTGTCAGCGGATTCAGGATTTTCATGAACTTACTTCCAAACGCTATCGAATCATTCTTGCCCCCCAGGCTCTCGACTCTAACTAAACCCTGCCAACAAGACGGGTTTGGCGCAAATGCACTGCTCAGATACCAGCCCACAAGTGCGATCGTGGATCCAAACCGACAAACAGAAGAAGGCGAAGCGACGAGCGACCTGCCGCTAAATAGCTTCAAACTGCTGCTTTGTTAAAATTTGGGTGCTGACAGGATCTTTTGCTCCCCCTGGACCCCTGTCGGTGGGCAATGGGCCGGCGGATCAGTTTCGCCGCTGGCCCGTGCTTTCACGAGCTATTATTCGCGAACCACCGACCTCGCAGCCAGGTCTTTTCGCTGTTCGACGAAGAATGCGTGACGAAGCCGATCGTCGAGCGTCCACTCCAAGAAATCGATTGCGACGACGATCCGCGGCTTCAGCCAGCGGCAGAGCTTCATCTTGTCGGCTGTGACCCGGTTGTCGAGTTCTACACTCCCTTCGGCTCGGTACTTCTCAAATATTCTTCACGCGTCGCCGCTTTTCAGGCTCTTTTTAGGACTGGTTAGCGCGAAGACCGGTTAGCTCTAAGTACGCGCATTTAGTACTACAGGCAGATGAAAAACTCGACGGCTTGGAGGGGGCCCCAATCGAAGGCCGGCAGGACCGATCACACACAGCGCCGTCAATAAACCGCTCGCAAGAGCGCAGCGGGAGGGCCGCAAATGGTACGCACGAGATTCGAGGCTAGATGTGTCCGGTTTTCTGTCGCGGCGATACTGGGCGCGGCGTTGTTCGGCACGGGCGGCGTGGCCCACGCCACCTGCTTGGACTGCATCTTCTACGGACCAGGTGCCGGAACTGGGGCGTCCGGCAATGGTGATAGCGCATTCGGCTACTCTGCGCTGACTTCAGGCGACTCGGGTGGCGCCAACTCGGCCATCGGGTATGCTGCCCTCTACGCAAACACTACGGGCAACCAGAACACGGCCGCGGGAGTCCTCGCCCTTGGTTCCAACACCGCGGGCGCAGAAAATTCGGCCGTCGGTTACGAAGCCCTCGTGTCCAACACAGCGGGCTCTGAGAACACGGCCGCCGGAGTGACAGCCCTCAGCAGCAACACCAAGGGCGGCGGCAACACGGCCATCGGATACACGGCCCTCCAGAACAGCAACGGCAATGGCAACATCGCGATCGGGGATTTTGCGGGCTACAATCTCACCACCGGGGATAACAACATCGATATCGGTGCGCTTGGCGTCGCTGGAGAATCCGATATCATCCGCATCGGCCGCAAAGGCACCCAGACCGAGGCCTTCGTGCAGGGCATCTACAACTCCGCCCTCACCAGCCTTTCTCCGCTTCCGGTAGTGGTTAATAGCAACGGCCGACTCGGCTACATGCCTTCCGCAGCGCGCTACAAACGCGACATCCGCGACATGGGCGATGCAAGCAATGGGCTGCTCAAGCTGCGTCCAGTGAGCTTCCGCTATAAGCAGGACCCAGCGGGCGCGCTCCAGTACGGGTTGATCGCGGAGGAGGTAGATCGGGTGTACCCGGAGTTGGTGGCGCACGGCGATGACGGCAAGGTCGAGGCGGTGCGCTACGATTTGCTCCCCGCGCTGCTGGTCAACGAAGTGCAGAAACAGGCGAAGGAGGGCAAGCGGAAAGATACGGAGATTGCAGCCCTGCAACGGCAGATCGTTTCGCAGCAGCAGCAAATCACCGCGCTGCAGAAAAAAGACGCGCAGATCGACGCGCTCGCCGAGCGTATGAACGCCTTAGAGCGGCAGGCCCGGCTGGCAAGGCCGGAGCATTTGGCAAGCGCGATGCATCAGTTAGAACATTAGCAGGACGGAAACCGCATCACCGCCAAACCGTCATCGAGTGCAAGGTCTGGCGGTCGAGATGCATGGTTGAGAGAATCACGCTATGAAGCCGCGCGTCTACGCGGCGTCGTCTACGCTGCGTCTACATGGCCCGGTTGAGATCAAACACCCGTGCCACACCTTGGCAAATATCCTTTGATTTTCCTTGCTAATTTGGAGCGGGTGATCGGTTTCGAACCGACGACCTCGTGCTTGGCAAGCACGCGCTCTACCAACTGAGCTACACCCGCTCTCCGAAACGGTAGATCGAATCCACTTGATTATCCGGCGCGAGCGCGCCTGTCAAATCACCGCGCGCTTGCCCGCCGCCGGGACCGGCTTCGGCGTCAGCGCTCTTACCACGCGCACGTAGTAATCGACGCCCGACCATACGCTCACCGCCATCGCGAGCCACAGGATAAACATCCCGGCCGCGAAAAAATCGACGTGAAAGTATGTGTAGTGAATCAGCAGGCCGTGAATCGCGATCGCCTGCAGCGTCATCTTGTATTTGCCGAGCTCCTCGGCGCCGACGATCAGCCCCTCGGCCGCCGCGACCGCGCGCAGTCCCGTCACCATGATTTCGCGCGTCACCAGCACCACCACCATCCACGCCGGCACGTGCGGCGACCGCGCCATCCCGGCCAGCATGATAAGCGCCGTGGTGACGACCAGCTTGTCGGCCATCGGATCGAGAAATTTGCCGAGCGTCGTTACAGCATCGTAACTGCGCGCGAGGTAGCCGTCGAAAAAATCGCTCACCGTCGCGATGAAGAACACGCCCGCCGCAACCCACGACGCCGTCGGTCCGGTGTGCATCAGAACCCAGATGAGCACCGGCGCGGTCGCTATCCGAAACAGCGTGACAATATTTGGCGGCGTCATCGGCACGGGATGTTGCCCTCAGCCTCTAGACGAAACTTGCGCTTCTTCGTTTCGTTCAACGCGATCCAACATTATTGGAATCGACCAGAGGGGGCAAATCGCAGCGGCCAGATCGCCTTGACTGGCCGAGCGCAAATCGAGTAGCGTCAAATTGACACAACGAACCTTCCGCGACTCTCCGCGGCACCGACTGAGGCCACCTGATGAGGCATAACGCGCAACTGTTCAGCGACTTCCTGGTAATCGGCGGCGGCATCGCCGGCCTGACCTTCGCCCTCAAGGCGTCCGAGGTCGGCACCGTCACTGTCCTGACCAAGGCCGGCAGCTCCGAGGCCAACACCGCATACGCGCAAGGCGGCATCGCCAGCGTGTGGAGCGTCGACGACTCCTTCGAATCGCATATCGACGACACCATCCGCGCGGGCGCCGGCCTGTGCGATCGCGCCGCGGTCGAGACCATCGTGCGCGAAGGTCCCGAGGCGGTGCGCGAACTGATTCGGCTCGGCACTCGCTTCACCCGGGTCGAGGCCGGCGGGACCGACGACAACGAACTCGAATACGACCTCGGCCAGGAAGGCGGACATAGCCATCGCCGCGTGCTGCACGCGCAGGACTTGACCGGCCGCGAAATCATGCGGGCGCTGACGGCAGCCGCAGCCGCGCGCCCGAACATCCGCACGCTGGAAAATCACGTCGCCATCAATCTGCTGGTCGAGACTCCGGCCGCGGGCAAACCCGGCGCGTGCTGGGGCGTCTATGCGCTCGATCGCAAGACGCACGAGATCCGCAAAGTGATTTCGCGCGCCACGATGCTCGCGACGGGCGGCGCCGGCAAGGTCTATCTCTACACGACCAATCCCGACATCGCGTCGGGCGACGGCGTCGCGATGGCGTATCGCGCGGGCGCGTCGGTCGCGAACCTCGAGTTCTACCAGTTCCATCCCACCTGCCTGTATCATCCCGCGGCCAAGTCGTTTCTGATTTCGGAAGCGCTGCGTGGCGAGGGCGCGATTCTGAAATTGCCCGACGGCACCGCCTTCATGAAGCGTTACCATCCCGACGCCGAACTGGCGCCGCGCGACGTGGTTGCGCGCGCGATCGATTCCGAGATGAAGCGTCACGGGCTGGATTTCGTGTACCTCGATCTGAGCCATCGCGAGGCCGATTTCATCAAACGGCGGTTCCCGAATATCTTCAAGCGATGCTTGAGCTTTGGCTATGACCTCACCCAGGGCCCGATTCCGGTGGTGCCGGCGGCTCACTATATGTGCGGCGGCGTGCAGACCGATCTCGACGGGCGCACCTCGATTCCGCGCTTGTACGCGGCCGGCGAGGTCGCGATGACCGGGCTGCACGGCGCCAATCGCCTCGCGTCGAACTCTCTGCTCGAGGCGGCAGTGATGGGCCGGCGTGGGTTTGCGTCGGCGCGCGAAATCGTCAGGTCGCGAGACGGCGCACCGCCCGAGTTTCCCGAATGGGATCCCGGCCGCGCGATTCGCAGCGAGGAACGCGTGATGATCACGCAGAGCTGGGACGAGATTCGCCGCCTGATGTGGAACTACGTCGGCATCGTGCGCAGCGACCGGCGCCTCGAGCGCGCGCTGCGGCGAATCGAGCTCGTGAAAGATGAAATCCACAGCTACTACTGGGACCATCTGCTCGACGCCGACACGATCGAATTGCGCAACCTGGCGAAGGTCGCCGAGCTGGTCGTGCGCTCCGCGATGAGCCGGCGCGAGTCGCGCGGCCTGCATTACAACATCGATCATCCCGAAACCGGCGGCGCCGAATTCGTGCATCCGACCGTGCTGCAGAAACCCGCCGATTCTGTATTCCCAACGACAGGAGCATCAGCGACCTGAGGAGGGATTTTGTCATCCTGACGACGGGAGCGTCAGCGACGGGAGGAAGGATCTCGGACAGGTTCGCGCCACGCGAACCCGGTTCCGGTCTCCTAGTTCGCGCGCTGCACGCGCTCCTCTTCGCTCATTCCGGCACGGCTTCCCCAGAGCCGCCAAACTCCTTCGGAAAGTCCTTCAGCTTGGGGAGTCCGTCCCGCATCGGCAGAACCGTCTCTGCGTAGTTCACGTGGACGCCCGGCGTGAACGTCAGCGTCGGTAACGTCGCCGCAAAGACGTCCACCAGTCCCAGCGAAGGATGTCTGCTCATCAAGTGCCCTCCGCATTTCTGGCAGTACTGCCGATGGGTGAGTTCGGTTTTTTTGAACGTCGCTATATGCTCGGCGCCGGCAGTGACTCGCACCGCGTCGGGCTTCCACAAGCTGAAAGCGTTAACCGGGCCACCCGACCAGGATCGACATGATCTGCAATGACAATAGCCCATCACTTCCGGCGCGCCGGAAGCCTCCAAACGAACCGCGCCGCAGAAGCATTCGCCTTTGTATGATGCCGCCATAGTCGTTCTCCCATCGGAAGCATTGATGAGCTCACTCCGGGTACAATATACATTGCGAATGCATCCGGCGAACGAAACCAAAGAGGTTAAGATGTACTCGGACTACAAGAGTCCGTTCGCCTACCTCGCATTCGATCCGGCGTTCGCGCTCGAGGAGCGATTTCGAATTCGGCTGCGATGGATTCCGTTCCAGCTTCGAATCAAGGGCAAGGGCGAGCGCAGTCTCTACTCGGAGCACAAGGCGCGCTACTCGTATCTCGATGCGCGCCGATGGGCCAAGCCGCGCGGCCTCGTCATTCGCGGGCCGCTCAAGGTTTACGACACGACGCCCGCTCTAATCGGCGGCCTCTTCGCGCAGCAGCAGGGCCGCCTGCTCGACTACAGCCGTCGAGTGTACGAGCTGTTCTTCAAACGCGAGCTCGAAGCCGATCAGCCCGAAGCAGTGGCGAGCGTGATCGCAAGCCTCGGCATGTCGGCCGACGACTATCGCAAATTTCTGTCAGGTGACGGCGCCCTCGCCTATCAGCGCGCGCAGGACGAAGCCGCCGCCGACCACGTCTTCGGCGTGCCGCTATTCTTCTTCGAAGGCGAACCCTTCTGGGGCCACGACCGCCTCCCAATTCTCGAGGATCGCCTCGCCGAAGCAGGATTGGCGACAGCCTCATAGAGAGTTGAAGGACTCGGGCGGCCCGTGCGATGCTTCCCGCCGGCATCACGTTAGAAATTAAGGAGCGAACGACATGGCCGAGGAAGTTCTCAAAGTCACACGCCATCCGAACTACGCGGTCCTGACGCTGAACCGGCCCGAGAAGCGCAACGCGCTGAATCAGCCGTTGATCGAGGCGCTCAACCAGGCGCTCGTCCAGTTCGAGAACGATCGCGAAATCCGCGCGCTGCTCTTGCGCGGCGAGGGCGCGAGCTTTTGCGCTGGAATCGATCTGAAGGAAGTCGACGAGACCAGCGGCGTTCACAATCCGACCTCGCTCGAATCCGTCTTCGGCCGGCTCGAGCGTTTTCCAGTGCCGACGATCGCGGCCGTGCAAGGCGCCGCGCTCGCCGGCGGACTCGAGCTGGCACTTCATTGCGACCTTCGAATCGCGTCGGACAACGCCAGGCTCGGCATGACGCTCGGCCGCGTCGGCCTGATGGTGCCGTACGATTTCACGCGCAAGCTGATCGAGGTTTGCGGCTCTGCCAACACCGCCTGGATTCTTTACACCGCCGACCTGCTCGACGCCGAGCGCGGCCGTCACATGAATATCGTTCACGACGTCGTCGCCGATGCGAAGCTCGGCGAGGTCACGACTGCCCTGGCCGAGAAGATAGCAGCCAACGCCCCGCTCTCTCTGCGCGCGATGAAGGCTACAGTCCGCCGCTGTATGAGCGAGACCTTCGACGCGTGGCACGACGACATGCTGCAGATGGCGCGATCGGTTCGCGAGAGCAGCGACGCGAAGGAAGGCGTGCGCGCATTTCTGGAAAAGCGCAAGCCAGTGTGGAAGGCGCAGTAAGGGTGCGCCGCAGCAGAAATCATCGCCACTCATCATGCACCCTGTTATTTCCTGCATCCCCCAGCGGCGCGCGAGTCTTAGTCGGAATGCCGGCCCAGCGCGTTGCGGATCGCGGCGGCGCTCTGCAGCAGCGTGCTCGGCAGGTTCAAAGTCCCCGCGACATTTGAGTAAGGATAGAGCCGCGCGTTGATATGCGCGTGCAGCGGCAGCCCTTCGCCCTGGTGAATTTCATAGTCGAGCGGCAGCGGCCCGAGGATCATCAGGATGCGATAGATCGCGTTGGCAAAGTGCTTCATCTGTTCCGGCGTCAGCTCCGATATCAGTCCGCGAAAGTCCGGCATCACGACGTCGTAACTGCGCGGGAACAAGCCGACCGGGCTCGCATAGCTGACGACCGAGTCGCTGCGATCGATCACCAGCTTGAGGCGTTCCATCAGCGCGACGAGCTCGTGCCACAGGTGAGGATTCTCACGCTCGGCGCGCGCCTCGGCGAGCACGACTGGAAACGGCTCGGGCGCTCCGATGATCTGCTGATGCAGATGCGGCTGCGACGCGCCCGACTCGCGGCCTTGATTCTTGCGGATCACAACTGAGCAAACGTCGGGATTCTCCAACGCCAGCCGCATCACGCGCGCGTCGGCTTGTAGCAGGCGAAGAAAATGGCCGCCACTCAGCGCACCGGTGAACATCAGATCGGCCGGCGATCGCGGCTGGTCGATAAAGTGACGCGAATCTTCGATGACGATATACGACTCGTTGCGATTTCCGGTCAGCTCCTCCGGAATTCGCGGGAACAGATTGTTGATGACGCGCACTACCCACGCGGCGCCGTCGTCGGTCTTCGTGCCGGTCCATTCCGGGACTTCAGCTTGAGTCATCCGAAAGACTTCGCGCGTCGTCATCTCCTCGTTGCCGGGACAGAACGGGCACGCCTCGGTCGCGCGATTAATTTTTTCAGGATCAAGCTGTCCCGTCTCAGCATCGACGTTGTCGCGCCCGCCGAGCGTGAACGCAAAGCTCTTGCCGCGCACATCGACAACGTATGAAATCACGCCGGTGATCGGATTTTTGATCCAGACCAGCGAACCGTCGCGAATTTCGCATTCTATCGGCATCGGGGCGTGATCACCTTTAACAATTGCCTCGACGCCATTACAACGTCGGCTCGAAATCGTCACCAGCCGCGGGTCACCTTGACTCTGCCTACCGGCTCCGTTATCCCAAGTGGTGAGGACGGGAACCGGCAGAGCCGGGACATATCGGGGTCTGGCGATCCGCGAGCGCGGGTACCAGCCTTTTTTTTGGCTGTCACCAACGAAGACGAATCCCGCGCCTCTTTGAGTAGTCGAAAATGCCGCAAATGAAGAAATACCTGTTCACGCCCGGACCGGCGCCGGTGCCGCCCGAGGTTTTGCTCGAGATGGCGCGTCCGATCATCCACCATCGCACGCCCGAGTTCAGCGCAGCGCTCGATCAAGCGCGCGATCGGATGAAGCCGCTCTACGGCACCTCGAGCGAAGTCATCCTGGTCTCGTCCAGCGGCACTGGTGCGATGGAAGCTGCGGTGATCAATCTGCTGCAGCCGGGCGAGCATGCGATTTACGTCAACGGCGGCAAATTCGGCGAGCGATGGGGCAAACTGCTCTCGACTTTCGGCATGATCGGGCACGAGGTCCGCGTCGAATGGGGCCGCGCCGCACGGCCCGAGCAAATCGAGGATGCGTTCAAGGCGTATCCCGAGTCGCGCGCCGTGCTCGTGCAGGCCAGCGAAACGTCCACCTGCGCGATACATCCAGTGGCCGCGATCGGCGAAGTCAGCCGCAAGCGCGGCGCGATGCTGATCGTCGATGGCATCACTTCGGTCGGCGTCTTCGAACAGAAAATGGACGCATGGGGCGTCGACGCGTTCGTGACCGGCAGCCAGAAAGCGCTCATGCTGCCGCCGGGCCTCGGCATGGTCGCGCTGTCGGCGCGCGCAATCGACGTCGCCAAGACGAACAAGACGCCGCGCTTCTATTTCGATTTGCTCAAGGAGCTGAAAGCGCAGCGCGACGAGCATACGACGGCGTGGACTGCGGCCGTGTCGCTGATCTTCGGCCTCAACAAGTCGCTCGAACTGATTCACGCCGAGGGTCTGCCGCAGGTCTATGCGCGTCATGCGCTGATGGCCGAGGCGACTCGCGACGCGGCAGCCGCCCTGAAACTCAAACTGATCGCACCTGACAATCCGGCGCCCGGCGTCACTGGCGTCCTCGTTCCCGAGGGCCTCGATGGCGGCAAGCTGGTCAAGTTCCTGCGCGACAACCTTGGCGTCTCGGTGCAGGGCGGCCAGGATCAGATGAAGGGCAAGCTCGTGCGCATCGGGCACATGGGTTATCTGAGTCCCTTCGACACATTAATCGCGGTCAGCGCGCTCGAGCTGGGCCTCAAGCAGATCGGCGCAAACATTCAACTTGGCGCGGGCGTCGCCGCCGTTCAGGCGCGCCTGGCACGGAGCATCTGAAACCAACATGGCGGAAACCTTCCGCGTTCTACTGAGCGATACCCTTGCGCCGCAGGGGATCGAAGTCCTCAAGCGCTTCCCACAGCTGCAGTTCGACATCAAGACCGGACTCAAGCCGGAAGAGCTGGCGAAAATAATCGCGCCCTACGACGCGCTGCTGATTCGCAGCGGCACTCGCGTCACGCGCGAAGTGATCGATGCGGCCACGTCGCTCAAAGTGATCGGACGCGCCGGCGTCGGCGTCGACAACGTCGATATCGAAGCGGCTTCGCGCCGCGGAATCGTCGTGATGAACAGCCCGACCGGCAACAGCGTCACCACCGCGGAGCACGCGGTCACGATGATGATGGCGCTGGCGCGGCACATTCCGGCGGCGGACGCCTCGATCCGCGCCGGCAAATGGGAGCGCGGCAAATTCACCGGCGCCGAGATATGCAACAAGACGCTGGGCGTCGTTGGCCTCGGCAATATCGGGCGGATCGTCGCCGACCGCGGGCTTGGGCTCAGGATGAAAGTGATCGGCTACGATCCGATCCTGACCGCCGATGCGGCCGGGCGCATCGGTGTTGAGCTGGTCAGTCTCGACGAGCTTTTTGCGCGCTCGGACTTCATTACCGTGCACACTCCGCTCACCAACGACACGAGGGGAATCGTTGGCGCGGCGGCATTCGCGAAGATGAAGAAGGGCGTGCGAATCATCAACTGTGCGCGCGGCGGTATCGTCGATGAAGTGGCGCTCGCCGACGCGCTGAAATCCGGCAAAGTTGCCGGCGCCGCGCTCGATGTATTCGTTGAGGAGCCGCCGCCCGCCGATCATCCGCTGCTGCATCTCGACTCGGTCGTGGCAACGCCTCACCTCGGCGCCGCTACCGACGAAGCGCAAGTCCAGGTCTCCGTCGATATCGCGCATCAAGTGGCCGAATTCCTGATCGATGGCACCATTCGCCAGGCGGTTAACATCCCGGCGCTATCGACCCAGGAACTCGAAATCCTCGGGCCTCATCTCACGCTCGGCGAAAAGCTCGGCCGGCTCGCCGCGCAACTGATCACCGACGCGCCCAGGGAGTTGACGCTCGCGTTCGGCGGTGAAGCGGCGAACCTCAAGCCCGACGCGATTACAGCCGCGGTCCTCAAGGGCTTGATGAGCGGCTTCCTCGCCGAGGAATTGAATTACGTCAACGCGCCGTTCATCGCTCGCGAACGCGGCATCAGCATCATCGAAACCCGCTCGCGCGAAATCACCGACTACGTCAATACCTTGTCGCTGAAAGTGCTCACCGGCGTCGGCGAGCATGAAGTCTCTGGCGCAGTGCTGGGAAATCGCGCGCTGCGCCTGACCCGGATCGACGGCTACCGCGTCGAGTCAGTGCCCGAGGGCTACTTCCTCATGCTGCACAATCGCGACGTGCCGGGCGTGGTCGGCGCGGTGGGCACGATGCTCGGGCAGGCCGGAATAAATATCGGCGGACTGGAGCTCGGCCGCGATCGCGTGGGAGGAACCGCGCTCAGTATTTTCGAAGTGGACTCGCCCGTGCCGGGCGCCGTGCTCGACAAGCTCAAGACGCTGCCCGCAATTACGGCGGCGTCGCTGCTCAAGCTCTGAATTTATTTTGCGCATGAGAAATTTCAGCTCTACAGGTGCGCGCGGAGAACGGCGCAAGAGAATTTGACACTGCTCGGGGGAAAGAAATGAAGACAGTGGCCGTGGTCGGCACGCAGTGGGGCGACGAAGGCAAAGGCAAGATCGTCGACATGCTCGCAGCCGACGCCGACGTGGTCGTCCGCTATCAAGGCGGCAACAACGCTGCGCACACGCTGGTCGTCGGCGGAAAAAAGTTTGTGCTGCGGCTGGTGCCGGCCGGCGCGCTCCATCCCGGCAAGGCTTGCGTAATCGGCAACGGCCTGGTCGTCAATCCGATCGCGCTGCTCGGCGAAATCGCCGACCTCAAGCGCAGCGGCCATCTCGCCGACGACAGTTTGTTCAAGATCAGTTACGAAGCGCACATGGTGATGCCGTATCATCTTGCGATCGATCGGGCGCGCGAGGCGCGGTTGGGCAAACGCGCAATCGGCACGACCGGATTCGGAATCGGCCCCGCCTACGAAGACAAGATGGCGCGCGTGGGATTGCGCTTCGAGGATTTGCTCGACTTCAAATTCTTCGCCGAGAAACTACGCCGCAATATCACCGAGAAGAACGCGTACCTGAAAGCATTGCTCAAGGCCAAGCCGATCAAAGCCGATGAGACTATCGACGCGATGAAAAAAGCGCGCCGCCGCCTGCTCCCGTATCTCTGCGATACCGGCGCGTTCGTCAGCGAGGCGATCGAGTCCGGCAAGCGCGTGCTGTTCGAGGGCGCGCACGGCACGATGCTCGATATCGATCACGGCACCTACCCGTACGTGACCTCGTCGAACTGCGTCGCGAGCGCGGTCTTCAGCGGCACCGGCATCGGCCCGGGCAATCTCGAAGCTGTTCTCGGAATCAGCAAGGGCTACACGACGCGCGTCGGCGCGGGCCCGTTTCCGAGCGAGTTCACCGGCTACCTGGCCGATTCGCTGCGCGAGGAAGGCGACGAGTTCGGCAGCGCCACCGGACGCCCGCGGCGAATCGGATGGTTCGACGCCGTGCTCGCGCGCTACGCGGCGCGGGTCAACGGGATGTGGGCGCTGGCGCTCACCAAGCTGGACGTGTTGACCGGAATCGACCCGGTCAAGATTTGCGTCGGCTACATCGTGAAGGGCAAGCGCTACGACGACATGCCGCCGTCGCATCGCATGCTGATCAACGCCAAGCCCATCTTCGAAGAGATGCCCGGATGGAGCGAAAGCCCGGCCGGCGCGCGCACGCTTGAAGAATTGCCCGCGAGCGTGCGCCGCTACGTCGAACGAATCAGCGAACTGGTCGGAGTGCCAATCGCAATGATCGGCGTCGGCAAAGAGCGCGAAGCAACAATCGTCCTTCGCAACCCCTTCGCCGACTAGCCCTTCAACAACTCGCCGAATTCTTCGACGGTGATTCCAGCCTTCCGAACTAAACTACGAAGAAGTCCCGGTCCAAGCTCGCGATGTAGAGGAATCGTGAGGACCACGACAGTTCCGGATTTGACCAGCGTGGTGTGACTACCCTTCTGCCGCGCCTTTGCCCAACCCGCCCGTTCGAAAGCTCGAACCGCATCGTTTCCGGAACAGACCGGAAGCTTGCTCATCCCTCGCCACCTCAGACAGTAGTGTCCGACGCCGCGATTTCACTCTCAAGTAGGAAAAGTTCAGGGGTCAGGAAATTTCCCTTTTGCTCAGGAGAGCGAGCAGAGCGAACCGAGATCCTCGTGCCGTCTACGAGCCAATCTCTACTTCAACTTCGGCGACCTCGATCTTCGTGGGGATTCCAAGCTCACGCCGCGTCTGAAGGCTTAGTTCGATAGCCTCTCGTATATTCGCAATCGCTTCGGCTTCGGTTCGACCTTGAGTCAGGCACCCGGGTAGAGCCGGGCATTCCGCTACTACGAAGCCCGCCTCGTCCCGTTCGAGTGTCACGAGAAACTTCATGATTTCACTCTAGCACACGAAATGCGGAGACGAATCCACCGTATTCCCCTACCCTGCGCAGACTGCTGCGAGGCTCGAGAGCGCTACGCCGCGGCGGCCCAGCCTCACGTCGTTGCGATCGAAGCCGTTGGTCGTGTAGCCGAGCGAGATTCCGGTCGCCGGATCGGCCCATCCGATCTGGCCGCCTGCGCCGCCGTGTCCGAATGCGAGCGCCGAGTTGGTCTTGCCGAAGCCGCGATAGTTCGCCATGCCGTCGCCGCCGGCCACCACGACTCCCAGCGCGCGGTTAACCTTGACCCCGAAAATCGGATCCTTGTAGTCGCCCGATCGCACGCGCAACGCGTCCTTCAGCGCTTCGGGCTTGATGATCGGCGCGCCGTCGATGCCGCGATTGTGCAGCAAGCCCTGGTAGAACAGCGCGAGGTCGCCCGCCGTCATGACTCCGCCGCCGCCCGGCACGCCCGCTTCCATCACGTTGGGCCGGTTGAACCCGAGAATCGCGTCCTCGGTGACTTCCGTCTCGGGCATCGCGGGCAGTCCGAGCTTCTTTCGCTCATCATCAGTGAGCGCTTCTCCGACGTAGCAAAGCTGCGCGGCGCGATTTTGCAGCGCGCGCGGCAAACCGACTCGCAGGTCCGGCAGTCCGAGCGGCGTCGAAATCCGCTCCTGCACGAACTGACGAAAGTCCTTGCCGGTGCGGCGTTCGATGATCTCCGCAATTACCCAGAAGCCCGACGTCGGATGGTATGTGAATTGACTGCCAACCGGCCATTCGAGCCGCCACTTCGCGAATCGCTCGAGCCGCTTGCTCTTGTCGAGCCATTCGTCCTGCGGAAATGGCGCGTTGGGAAATCCGCCGACGTGGAGCAGCACCTGCTCGACGGTCATCTTGTCTTTTCCGTTGGTGCCGAACTCCGGAATGATCTCCGCGACGACCTCGCTCGGGCTCAATTTGCCTTCGCCGATCAAAATCCACGACGCCGCCGACATGATCGCCTTGGTGCACGAGAAGATCACATAGAAGGTATCGTTGGTCGCCGGCTTTTCGCTTCCACCCTGAACCGCGCGGCCGACCGTGCGCATCGCGCCGATTTTCCCGTTGCGGGCGATCGCGATCTGCGTCGACGGCAGCAAGCCGTCCTTCACTTCGCGCTCGGCGCGATTGAAGAGCGCTTCGACCTTTTCCGGATCGAGACCTATCTCGCGTGGACTGTCGGCAAAATGACTTTGTGCGGGCATGGCGGAGACTCCCTGCGGTTGAATTGTAGTGCTCGGGATATAACACACCGCCGCCGATTCGTCATTCGGCCGCGATGCGCACCGGACCTTGCGCCGAAATCCACCCCGCCCTGCCCGGAAGCGTGGTGCGAACGACTTCGCACAGCTGGCAGTTCCGCGCGATTCAGCCGCGACGCAACTTCGCGCAGCTGCACGAACTTCGCGCCACGCTCCTTGAGCGCGCGGACCAGCGCAGTGAAGCTCTCGAGCTGCCCCATGCCCTCGGTCTCCGCGTGAATCGTGTGCACGTTGAGTGCGTCGGGCTTGCACAATCCGAGGTAAAACTGACGCACGGCGCCATCATTCGGCAGATCAGGACGACCCATCACCTCGTCAAGTGTCGGCAGCGTGGTCGGAATTTCAGGCGTCGCGAGCACCCGCCCCTCGACGACACATCGGTACGGCGCGACGCCTCGCGTGTCGCTGCGATAGTCGAGTGCCATCGCGTCGAGCGCGACTAGCGCCGCCTTGTTCGTGCGCCATCCCGGCGCCGCGAAACTCCGCGAGGCTTCACCCAGGATGGCGCGATAGACCTCGAACGCGTCGCCAAGTTCCTTGCGCACGCCGTCTTCGCCGATGTCATCGAGATGGTCCTGCCATCGCACGTGATCGTAGCCGTGCACGCCAAGCTCGAAGCCGCGCGCCTTCAGGTCGCGCATGATTTCGGGGAACGAGAGCGCGATCGGCCGCGACGGCAGCAGCGTGCCCGACAGAATCGTGCGCGTGCCGTACATCGAGACGGCCTTGGTGCGGAACATCTTCGACAGGAATCCGCGATTTCGAAACACGCGCAGGATTGCGCGCCCCGAATTGTCCGGACCCATCGTGATGTAGAAGCTCGCGGCGACGCCCTCGCGCTCGAGCATCGACGCGAGCCGCGGTACGCCCAGCTCGAGCCCCTGGTGAGTATCGACGTCGATCTTTAGTGCGACTTCCACGCCGGAACGGACTGCGCGCCTACGACGCCATCTCTTTGCGGAACCAGTCCATCGAGATTTTCACGCCCTCGCGCAGGTTCACCTTCGGCGTGACGCGCAACAGCGTGCGCATCTTGGTGTTGTCCGGCACGCGGCGCGGGATGTCCTCGTAGCTGTTGCCGTAGACTTCTTCCTGCGACACGAACCTGATCTTCGATTTGGTCGGGCCGAACAACTCGAGCATCAGCTGCGCGAACTCGAGCACCGTCGTCTCGACATCGACGCCGATGTTAATCGCCTGCCCATCCGCCGCAGGATTCACCCCGGCTTGCACCGTGGCCTCGATCGCGTCCGTGACGTAGGTGAAGCATCGCGTCTGCAAGCCGTCGCCGACCACCGTCAGGTCCGCGCCGCGCAGCAGTTGCCCCATGAAGATCGTGAACAGGCGACCGACGTCGACCTTGTCGAGCCGCGGGCCGTACGCGTTGAAGTACCGCACCACAGTAACCGGCAGCCCGAGCTTGTGATACGCGAAACAGAAATGCTCGCCGACCGCCTTCGAGGTCGAGTAGCACCACCGGTCGATGCTGGTAGCGCCGAGCACCCGATCGTCGTCCTCGCGCCACGGCACCTTCGGGTTGCGCCCGTAAACCTCGGAGGTCGAGCTGAACACGAGCCGCGTGTTGTGCTTGTAGGCCGCCTTCAGCACGTTCTGCGTGCCGTTCACATTGACGTTCAGCGTCTCGTACGGATCGGCGACGTAATGCTCGACGCCGACGACGGCCGCGAGGTGATAGACCAGATCGACCTTCGACACGAGGCTGTCGATCAACTCAACGTTGAACACGGAGTCGTGCACGTAATGAAAGCGCGGATTGTTCAGTATGTGACGCACTTTGGCGATCGAGCCGGTGTCGAGCACGAAGACCTCGTCGCCGCGCGCAATGAACGCATCCGAAAGATGTGACCCGAGAAATCCGGCGCCGCCGGTTATCAGAACCCGCATGTGACCTCCGCAACCTAGTCGAATTGAATAGTATCCGCGCCGCGCGCCGTCTCGGAAAGAGCCTCGCGCGCAATGCCTTCCGCGCCGCCCTCGAACTGCACACGCTTGACGATCACGCTGCCCTCGCCCGCCGCAACTTCAATCGCGCCGTCGGCGGTGATGCGGACGACTCGTCCCGGCGCCCCGGCCGTTCCGTTTTCCGCGCCGATTTTCGCTTCCCATACCAGCAGTTTTCGCCCGCTGACGAAACAGAATGCGCCGGGATACGGATGCGTGACGGCGCGCACGAGATTGAAGATCCTTCGCGCCGGCCAGCGCCAGTCTATCCGCCCGTCCTCCGGCCTTCTGCGCCCGAAGTAGCTGCCGCGCGCGATATCCATTTTGCGCCGCGGCGCAGTGCCGGCGACGATTTGCGGATGCAGCTCCGTGATGAGCTCGACGCCCAGCGGCACCAGCTTGCGATACAACGTCAGCGCGTTATCGCTGTCGTCGATTGCGACCGCGCGCTGCCCAACGATATCTCCCGCGTCCGCGCGCGCAACCATGTGATGCAACGTGACGCCCGCCTCGCGCTCTCCATTCACCAGCACCCAATTCACCGGCGCACGACCGCGATACGCAGGCAGGAGAGACGGATGCAGATTGAAGGCGCCGCGCGGAGCCAGCTCGAGCACGTCCTCGGGAATCAAATGACGATAGGAGAAAGAGTAAATGATAGAAGGGTTCAACGCGCCGATCTTCGGCCCCGCGCTCTCGGAACTCTCATCGAAATAAACCGGGACGCCGTGCTGCGCGGCCAGGTCCGCACACGACCGCCACCAGATTTCTTCATGCGCGTCGTCGCGATGCGTGAATAGCGCCGCTATCGGCGCGCCCATCTTCAGCAGCGCCTCCATGCACGCGTGACCCATCTCGTGGTACGCGAACAGCACGCATCGCGCAGCTTTCACCGACTCCACGACTGCTCGCTAATCAGCTTTCGAATTGTCCGATTTGCTGTCGGATCGCGGATCGCTCGTTGCGGAGTCGGCGCCATGGACCTTGCGCACGATGTACGTGGGGCGGCGCCGCACTTCGAGATAGATTCTGCCGACGTATTCGCCGATCAGCCCAAGCGCCAGAAAAATCAAGCCGAAGAGAAAAAACTCAACCGAGGACACCGTCCACAGCGCGCCTTCCTCCTGCGGGCCGTAGATCAAGCGATGCCCCAGCAGCACGAACGCAAACAGCACGGCCGGCACCGAAATCAGGATCCCGGTCATGCTCAGTATCTGGATCGGAATCAGCGAAAATCCCGTGATGAGATTGAGGCTGAGCTTCGCCAGACCGAACAGATTGTACTTCGACGTGCCGCTCGCGCGATCGTCGTGACTGACGCGAATCTCCGCGACGCGCTTGGCGAAGGTGTTGGCCAGCGCCGGCACGAACGCCGCCTTCTCGTCGCATTCGATCACCGTATCGACGATGTGCCGCCGATACGCCCGCAGCATGCATCCATAGTCGTGCATCGGCACGCCGACGATCATCGACGTGAGCCGGTTGTGCAGCCGCGACGCATACTTCCGATACGCCTGGTCGTGACGTTCCTCGCGCCATCCGCCGACCACGTCGTTGCCTTCGTCAATCGCCGCGATCAACCGCGGAATTTCTTCCGGCGGATTTTGCAGGTCGGCGTCGAGCGTGACGATGATGTCGCCCCGCGCCTGTTTGAAGCCCGCCAGGATGGCGGAATGCTGTCCGAAATTTCGCGCCAATTCGACCACGCGCACGCGCCCCTCTTCAGCCGCCGCAATTTCGCGCAGGATGCCGAGCGAGTCGTCGCGCGAGCCGTCGTCGATGAAGACCGTCTCCCACGGGCGGTCCAGCCCGTCCAGCACCGGTTTCAGTCGCGACCACAGCGAACCCAGGTTCGCCGATTCGTTGAACACCGGCACCACGATCGACACCAATCCACGCTCCGCGCGCGACACGGCCGAAGTACTTCGAATCGGTGATATTTTGCCCGGGGAGCTCAACGAACTGTGCGCGAGTCGTGTTCCACCAGATCAAACGCGCTCGCTGAACTGATTCTTGCAGACAGCCTCGGAAAATTAAAGACAGCTTGAGCGCACCGCTCAACAGCGAGGAGTATTGCTCCGATCTTTCTGTCTCCTCTCCCTGTGAGGGAGAGGATGAAGGTGAGGGTCCGATTACAGCGCCCTGCGCGATTCAGGATTCCGCTCCTTCCGAGCCCGCGAAACCCAAGTTACAGCCGGTTGACCGCGCGTGATCGCCTCGCGAGACTGCTTCGACGATGCTCGCCGCCAACCGCCCTCTACGTCTCGCCATCTACGCGCTGCTCGCTGCCATTCTGTATCTTCCCGGCCTCGGCCGGCCCGCGCTCTGGGAGCCCGACGAGGGCCGCTACGCCGAAATTGCGCGCGAGATGGTCGTGTCGGGCGACTACGTCACGCCGCGCGACGACTTCGAGCTGTATTTCGAAAAGCCGCCGCTCGTCTATTGGGCCGACGCCGCATCGATCGGCGTTTTCGGCGCCAACGAATTCGCCGTGCGATTGCCCGCCGCGCTCTTCAGTGTCGCGCAGGTCGTCGTCACAGCCGCGTTGGCCGAGGTGATGTTCGGCGCGACGGCCGGATTCTTCGCCGCGCTCGCACTCGCGCTGAGTCCGCTGTTTTTCGGCTTCGCGCGATTCGCGACGCTCGACCCCGCGCTGGCATTTTTTCTGACCGCGGCGCTCGGCGCGTTTTACGTCGCTTCACGTGACGAATCATTCTCACGGCCATCGGCCCGCCGCTGGATGCTGCTTTCCGCCGCGATGCTCGCGTTGGGCACCTTGGCCAAAGGCCCGGTCGCGTTGCTGCTCGGCGGTGCAATCCCTTTCATCTGGCTGGCATTCGAGCGACGCCTCGCCGAAATCCGCGCGATGCCCCTGGCCGCGTGCCTCATCATATACGCGCTGATCGTCGTGCCCTGGTTCGTCTTGATCGAGTCGCGAAATCCCGGCTTTCTGAGTTTCTTCTTCGTCCACGAACATCTTCAGCGCTACGTCACGTCGAGCGAGCACGGATGGGGCCCGTGGTTCTTCATCCCGATCGTGATCGGCGGCGCGTGGCCCTGGATTTTCTTCGTTCCACTCGGATGGTCCGCGATGCGCACCCGTGACGCTTCATCCGACAGCGCCGCCCGCCGCTCTGCCGCGAGCTTTCTCGCGATCTGGTTCGTCGTCATCTTCGTATTTTTCTCGATTCCCCGCTCCAAGCTCGGCAGCTATATCCTGCCCGCGATGCCGCCCCTCGCCATCGTCGCCGGTTACGGCCTTGCACGACTGTCCGCGCTCGACGCCTCGCGCCGCCGCCGTCTGCTCGCCGTCGTTACGATCGCGAGCGTGGTACTCGCCGCCGGTCTCTTCGTGTTTTTCGAATTCGCACTGGCCCCGATAAATCCTGCGCTCGGCCTCGACGGACTGCTGCTAGCCTTCGCACTGGCTGCCGGCCCAATCGTTATGTTTTGGCAGGGGCGTGTGCCGGCACGGGTTCATTACGCGATTGCCGCTCTCGCGATCGCGATGCTCGCGACTGTGCCGCTTGCGGCTCGCGCGCGCCGCGACGCGTCCCCGCTCTCCACCTATCGCGGCCTCGCAACCGCCGTTCAGCCCTTCCTCGCCGGCAACTGCACGCTCGCATCCTACCGCCATTACGTGCAGTCGCTTCCGTTCTACACGCGCGCACGCGAGACCCGCGTCGAGTATTGGGGCGAGCTGTCCGAAGTTGCGCCGCCTGCGCCGGGCAAGTCGCCGTTCATCCTCGGCTCCGAGGCGCGCCTGCGCCAGGCGTGGTCTTCCGGCTCATGCATGGTTCTGATCGCGAACCAACGCGACCTGCAGGCGCTCGACGATTCGCTCAAGCCCGCGCCGGTAATCCTCGGATGCGAGGGCAAGAAGTTCGCGCTTTACAACGGCACCCTCGCGCCGCCGCCGGGCGCAGCATCTTGTCTCGAGTCGGGATCTGGTAACTAATGGGAGCAGGATCGCGACACTTGGATTCGGTCGCGCCGGTCTGTACCTTGGCGGGGAGGGGTGAGCGCAGGTGGCTGACAAGAAATCCAAACCCAAACTCAAGGCTTCTGATTTTGGTGCGGAAGACGCCGCGCCGGACCCTTCTCTCGGCCAATTGTTCACGGAGGGCCGCGAGCGCAAGGGTCTGACCCGCGAGCAGGTAGCCACCGAGGCTCATCTGCCGCCGCACTACGTCACGATGATCGAGACCGACAGCTACGACCAGATTTCTGATCGGCTGTATCTCGTGCCGTTTCTCCGGCGCTACGCGACCTTCCTCGGTCTCGACGCCGAGGAAATGGCCTCGCGCTTCGTCAGCAACGTGCAGCATGCCGAGGCCAACGTCGTGCGTATTTCGCATGAGCTCACGATGGTCGCGAAGAAGCCGGCCGCCGGCGGCCGAATCGCATTCGCGGTGCTGATCGCCGCGGTGCTGCTCGTGCTGGCCGACCTCGCATGGCGCCACTATTCCGAACGTGAAGCTGCCCTCAATGCTCCCGTCGCTTCGCCGGCTGCGATGGCGACAGTAACGGAGCCCAACGCCCAGGCGTCGAGTGAAACAATTGCGCCCCCGACGGTCGTGACGAATCCTGAAGCTGCCGCGCCTCCCCCGGCGGGCGATGATACTTCCCCGCCGCATCCAGCCTCGCGCGAAGCAAACGACGACTAGCCGCCGCTAGTGCAGCACGGCGTTGGCGATCTCTTCCGAGACCAGCTCCTTCGCGCGCCGGATGTCGTCGCCCGAGTGCACCACGGCGACCACCTTCAGCTCATCGGTCGCGCCGTCCAGCGACGCGCGCACGACGATCACCGTGTCGTAAATCTCGGTCTTCGGAATATCGTCGTAGGGGGTCAACGCGCCTGATCCGTTCATCGCCTGCCGGCTCGCCTGGTATGCTCTGAACGACTGCGTGGCCGGATCCTCCGGATTCAACGCCTGTTGGCGCGCCTGGTTTGCGTACGGATCGGTCTGTTCATTGCCAGTGTCGCCCAGCGGCGGCGGCTCCGCGCCCGCCTGCTCGAGCAATTGAACCATTGAAGGATCGCCCGGGAACATCTGATTCAACGACACGCCGGGCGCAAGCATTTGCTGATTCACCGTCACGGTAAGTGTCACCGAATTCTCGGGATTGGACGGCTGGCCATGACGCGCCGCCCGCAGATCTTCGTTCAGCACGTTCTGCACGACGGGGTCTGTGCAAATCGCAACCACGGTCGCATTTGCGGGCACGTCAAGCTTGCCTGCCATCTTGACGTCGGTGGCATGCGCCAATCCGCCAATGGCTACTACGACAGCTACTGCGGCGATCGCGCGACGCCCCACGTGGCGCACCTGACTATTCACCGGTACGCCCGCGCCGCTTCTATCGGCCAGGTCGCGACCACTTCGTCTCCACGCACCACGTAATACTCGCTGTGCAGATTGATCGTCGTGTCGTTGTGGCTCGGAATTATTTCAATTTTCGATCCCGGCTCGAGCCCGCTCTCGCCCGCCGCGATATGCCCATGCTCCTCGGACAGCCGCCCCACTTTCACCGCCATGTCCTTGACTATCGGCGGACCGAATTCATTGGTCAGCGATTTCATCCCCGCGTCGATTATCGCTCTCGCGCCGCGCCGCGAAATTACCGTCGACAACAGCGTCAGCGCAGGACGGCCGAGATCCGGACGCACGATGCGATAGGCGCCGTCCATGAAAACGTACGAACCGGCCTGCACCTCGGTTACATCCGGCCAGCTGCCCGCGATATCGAAAGTGCCGGTCCCGCCCGCACTGACAATCTCGGGCGCGAGCCCCGCCGCCCGCAACGCCTCGACGTGGCGGCTGAGCGTGGTCAACGCCTCAGTCGCCGTCGCGATTCGCTTGTCGCGATCGGGAACGAGTACCGCATGGCCCTCATAGCCCATCACGCCGCGATATTTGAGCCCTGCCCGTTGCGCATAGCGCGCCAGTTCGACCGTCTCCTCGGGCGTCTCCGTGCCGCATCGATGCATCCCGGTATCCACTTCGATTATCACGTCGGGCGCCCGTCCGGCCCGCTTTGCGCCCGCTTCGAACTCGCGCACGTTGAACTCGCTCTCGATTGTTCCGATCAAACTGATTTGCGCCGCGGCCTTGAAAAACCGATCGATCTTGTCGCGTCCCGAAATCTGATTCGCGAGCAGCACCGGCCCGAGCCCCGCGCGCGCCAGCACCTCGACCTCACCGAGCTTCGACGCCGTTATTCCAATGGCGCCGGCCGCGAGCTGTCGCCGCGCGATTTCGGGCGTCTTCGGTGTCTTGAAATGCGGCCTGAGCTTCTGCGGCCGCGCGGCGAAGTACGCGGCCATCGTCGAATATTCTCCTCGACGATATCAAGGTCGAGAATCAGTGCAGGCGTATCGATATCGCGCTTCGTCATCGCCCCCACTCTATCACGCCCGCCTTTCTGTCTCCTCTCTCTGTAAATCTGTCTCCTCTCCCTCTGAGGGAGAGGATGAAGGTGAGGGTCCGATTACAGCGCGCGAAAGCGCGCGCTCAGGATTCTGCCTCTGCGATCCCCTCTAAACTTCACGGCAGCTTCTGCTGCAACAATTCCGCCGCCCGCGCGGCCCGCCACTTCACCAGCCGCTCGCCCAGCTTCGCGTCGCTCAGCGCAATTATCTGTGCCGCCAGCAGCCCTGCATTCGCCGCACCAGCTTTGCCAATCGCCATCGTCGCGACCGGCACACCTTTCGGCATCTGCACAATCGACAGCAGCGAATCCATCCCGTTGAGCGACGTCGTCGGCATCGGCACGCCAATCACGGGCAGAATCGTCTTCGCCGCGACCACCCCCGCCAGATGCGCCGCGCCGCCCGCGCCCGCGATTATCGCACGCAGTCCGCGCCCTGCCGCGCTCGCCGAATATTCCAGGGTGATGTCGGGCGTGCGATGCGCCGACATGATTCGAACTTCATGTGGCACTTGAAGTTCTTCCATGACCTCGGCCGCCGCCGCCATATATTCCCAGTCGCTCTTGCTGCCCATGATCACGCCGACAATCGGTGCTTTGCTGTCCGCCATCGTCACATCCTCACTCTGGTGATGTTTGAATCTGCAAGGCTGATTCGCGCCTGCCCGCATGTCAAGCCGCCGCGGTATGAGCGCCGCGAATAATTCGGCACAATGTATTCGCGATGGCGACGCCGATTCCGATCAATCAATGCGAGTTCACCCTCGCCGAAGTTGTCGAAGCGACTGGCGGTACTCTTTTCTTACGGGACGCGGCTATCGCCGGAAATATTGTCGGCGTCAGCATCGACACGCGCTCGCTCAAGGCCGGAGCCTTGTTCGTCGCGCTGCATGGCGCCGCCACCGACGGCCACGACTATCTCGCGCAAGCCGCCGCGCTGGGCGCGAGAGCCGCGATCGTTGCGACCGGACGCCGTCACCCTGCCCTCGATTGCGTCGAGGTCGACGATACCCTCGATGCGCTCGGACGGCTCGCGCGCCGCCATCTCGCGCGCTCGCGCGCCGCTCGCGCCCTCCCGCTGATCGCAATCGGCGGCGCCGTCGGCAAGACCACCACCAAGGAACTCACCGCCGCCGCCGCTCGCGCGCTCTTCGGCTCCACGCTTTCCACTCCCGGCAATCTGAACAATCTGATCGGCGTGCCGATGACGATTTTCACTCTCACCGGCGAGCATCGCGCGGCCGTCCTCGAATGCGGCACCAACACGCGCGGCGAAATTCCGAAGCTCGCGCAAATCGTCGAGCCGGACGTCGCGATGGTCCTCAACGTCGATCTCGAACATAGCGAAGGCCTCGGCACGCTCGACGATATCGCCGATGAAGAAGCGGCGTTGTTCTCGACGGCGCGCCGCTATGCGGTCGCGTCGGCCGACGAGCCGCTCGTCCTGGCGCGAATTCCCAAACATCTCGATCGAATTACTTTCGGCAAATCGCCCGACGCTCACGTGCGGCTCGTCAGCCGCAGCGCAGGCGCGCGCTCGCGCATCCGCGTCGAGCTCGCGCGCACGATGGTTGCCGCGGGAGTCGAGCCTCTCATCGAAACTGAAATCGCGCTGCTGGGCGAGGCCGCCGCTCTCAACTGCACCGCCGCGATCGCCGGTGTCGCCGCGATGCGCGCGGCGCCGCTCGAATCGCGCGAGCTCTCTGCCATCGCCGACGCGCTCGCCGGCGTCCAGCCCGTCGCCGGCCGCCTCGCCAGCACCTCGCTTCGCGGCATCTTCATTATCGACGACACCTACAACTCGAATCCGCGCTCGATTCGCGCCGCGCTGGCCGCCGCGCGCGAGGTTGCCGACGGTCTCGGCGCCCGCCTCGTGATCGCGATGGGCGATATGCTCGAGCTGGGCGATCAGTCTGCCGCAGCGCATCAGGAAGCAATCCGCGACGTGACGCGCTCGCATCCCGCCGCATTCGTAGCCGTCGGCCCCGAGATGACCGCTGCTCTCGCGACCGTAACCGCCGCCGAAGTCTTCGCCGCGCCCGACAGTGTAGCCGCCGCAGGAATAGTCGCCGGCTTAATCCGCCCCGGCGATGTGCTGTTGGTCAAAGGCTCGCGCGGAATCGCGATGGAGCGCGTGATCGAGCGCCTCGCCTGACGCGAATCTCAGAATCCTATCGCCACCCAGTAAAAGCCGAGCGCGCCGTCGCCCGTCCCGCCGCCGGGGCGATTGTTGTAGACCCAGAATTGCGACGTCGTCGGGAAGTAGCCGTTGCTCATCTCGATTACGTTGTCGTCGGCGTCGAAGTTGGGACCGTTGTTGGACAGCGTCACCGGCATGAAGATTTCGCACGCGTTGGGAAACGCGATCGGAAAAGAATACGGCCCATACAGTCCCTGCGTTTGCGGCGTGCCCCAGTTCACCAGCCCCCACTGTATAATGTACTGAATCAGCCCCTTGTTGATGTCCGCGATCGGGATTTTCAGATAGCCATTCTGCGCCATCAAGCCGGTGAACAGCGCCTGGAACGCCTGCATCACGGCGATATTCGAAATATTCACGTCCTGGCGCTGCTTCAGAAACGCCGTGCGATTCGCCAACTGCTGATGCGGCTGATTCGAAATGCCGGTGCCGCTGAAACTCGCGCCGCTGGCGGCGCCTTCGACCGGGTCGGTTGCCTGGATCTGGTAAACCTCATTCGAGGTGAATTCGGCTGCGTCGATTAGTGTAGCCATTGACTACCTCAGAAGGTGAGCGTCCAAGTTCCGCTAATACTCATTCCCGCGCTAAACACTATTGGCGCGATCGTCTTCCGCGCGAGCATCGGCGTCGGCGCCGTGGTTCCCGGCAGTCCCGCGCTCGCATGGTTGGCGAAAATCGCCAGCTCCTGGATCGTGATTCCCTGCGCCCCCGTGTCTGCCGTCGTCAGCGACCAGTTGAAGGTCACGCTGCCGTTGCCGTCTTCGCTGTGACCGTCGAGCGCCTTGTAATATGCGGGCGCGGTCAGCGCGTTGTCGTTCACCGTCGGCGCATTCGATCCCGTGCCGAATCCAACCGCCGCCGCGAACTCGCCGCTCGTATCGCCGCCAAGCAGCGCCGCCAGCGCAGGCAGTCCCGCGTTGACGAAAAGATTGCTGCCCTCGTATTCCCACACGACGCCGCCGCGCTCGACGAGACGGATTCGCACCATTCCAATCGGCCTTCTCATTTTAACCTCCGTGCAGGACAGCAGCGCCGTTGACGACCAGCGCCGAATCGGCCACCGCGGGTTGGCTGGCGCCGTAACTGATTCCGCTGTGCAGATAGTGAGCGTCGTAAGTAGGATCGATCGGACCGTACGCATCGGTCAGCGCCGCCGCCGCGATCGCATATGCCAACGCGTGGTCGTTGGGCGCGGGCGCCGCGTCGAGCTGGTACTTCGCAATCCCGCCGAGCGTCAGCAGGTCTGACGGCACCGGACCGGAATCGGAAATCGCCGGCACTACGAACCAGATCGAATCGAGCCACGAGCGCGCCGGTTTGAAGAAATTAACCGCGGCCGACGCCGTCGATGCCGCACCGGACAAGACGCCCTGCCCGGCCGCGAGATCGATCATGACGCGGAACACGGCCCATCCCTGGCTCGACGGATACGCGTCGCCGCCCCAGGTCGATTGCCCTTCCAGCAGAGTGACTTCGCTCCATCCCAGCGATCGCGAGCGCCTGCTTGATCGCCCACGGCGTGCCGCGAAATCGATGCAGCGGTATCGCGCTCATGAGCAGTTCGCGCTGTTCCGCTTCGCTCAGAATCTGCGCCGAGACCAGGCCGCCGCCTTCGATCAGATTGTCCACGTCGATCAGCAAATCGATGTTGCTAAGCGCATCGACCCCGAACGACACCGGCGCAATCAATTGCCACAGCGGCGACAGGATATCGAACTGCCAGGCCAGAAACGGGATCGCAGTCGCGACCACCGAGTCGATTCGGTAAACCAGCAGCGTCGTGAGATCGAGCAGTCCCAGCCGCTCGATCAGCACCAGCAGCGCCTGCGTGCGCGTATCGTTGATCGAAGGCGCGGCCGACAACTCGGGCATCAGCTATGCTCCGCGCTGAACGCCGTCGTCAGCGAGATCATCGTGCAGTTCGCCCACTGCCCTGCCGTGAGCGGCGTCAGTATCGGCGACGTGAGCGCGACGCCGTAGACGCCGGCCACCGACAGCGCGGCGATTATCTGGCTCGGCACGATGTCGCGCTGAATCTTGGCCGCCAGCTCGAGCGCAAGTTCCTGCACGGCTGCCGTCGCCGCGGTGATAGTCGCGGTCGGATCCGCATCCGAGTAGAGCGTCACGGTGGCGGTGATCTGGTAATCCACCTCGGTGACCGCGAGCACGTTCACCGTATCTGTTAGCGGACGGACCGTGTCGGCGCTCAGCACGGCGGCGACTTTCGCCAGCAGCGCGGAGTTCGCGACTCCCGCACTGTTCGGTGCGGGCGCGGGCTGCATCGTCACCGGCCCGGTCAGGATATACGCGTTCACCGACCCCGGCGCGGGACTGATAATTTGCGCGTCGACGATCGAGGGATCGGCGCCGATCGCGAAAAAGCGATACGCCCCGACCGGCCCCGCGACGCTGAACTGATTGGGCGCTGCCTGGATGCGCGTGCGCAAATGATCGTCGGTCTCCGGCGCCGATCCGCCGGTGGTAGTGCTCGTATTCGTGACGCTCGCGATCAACGCATTCGGGTTGAGCTGCACGCTGACCTGCCCCGCCAGGTATCCGTTCGCAGCCGCTCCTGGAGCAGTCGCCGAGGCCGCGACACTGCCGACAGTTGCGCCGGCAGCAATAGTGATCGTAGTGCTGGTCGCGAACGCAAACTGCCCGTCGTTAGTGCCGGCCAGCGTTCCCGCCGCGATCGTAAACGGCACCGTCAGCGCGCCGGCGAGCGTGAATTGCAAAGTCGTCACCGCCGGCTGCGAAGCGAGGCGCGTGACGCTCAGCAGTTGACCGAGGTAGTCGAGCATCGGGAACGTCGCGAACGCGAGCAGATTCTGCTCGGCCGCATACTGGATCGCATTGCGCACCAGCGATTCGCGGTACGCATACAGATTGATCAACAAACGCTCGACCTGCGCCGGGTAAAGCGTTCGGCCCGCCGCCGCCTCGAACTCGGCGACCATGTCGGCGAGAATTAAATTCGGGTCGAGCCCGTCCGCGTCGTTGACGAACACCGGCGGCGGCAGCGATGGAATTCCTGCACCCATCAAATCATCCCTTCATCGCGTCGGCGCGGCCCGCGTCAGGCCGTCGCTCCCGTGATCGTCACGGTCGTGCTCTGAACGGGAGCGGCCGCGACCCCCAGCTTGAGCTGCCAGTTGAGCGTCACGTCGAGATGCGCGCCCGACTGCGCGCTCGCGTCGATCACCGGTTGTGCCGTGACCGAGACCAGGGTTACGCGCGGCTCCCAAACCGTTATCGCCGAAGTCAGCTCGCTGACGATCGCAGGCAGCGCGCGGTTGATCGGAAAATCAATGAAACGCCAGATGTCGGCGCCGAAGGTGGGCCGCAGCGGATCGCTGCCGCGCGGCGTCGTGACGATTATGCCAAGGCATTGCTCGACGTCGGCGATTCCCTGCACCACGTCGCCGATAGCTCCCAGAGCCAACGACCAGTCCGCCGACGTTATGTCGGCCAGAGTGATTGCGCCCGCCGGCATCGTCAGCCCGCCAACACGTCGGTGCTCGCCGTTATGATCGTCCCCGTTTGCTCGCCGACTTGAACCTGGTCGCCGAGCCGCGCGACCCCGGCCAGCGCACCGTTGCCGAGAATCACCTGTCCCGCGCTCTTGATTATGACGTTGCCGAGCGCGTCGATCTGAATCTGCGCGCCGTTCGCGGTAACGTTGAACCCCGCACCCTGCGGGATGCTCACGTTCAGCAGGTGCGCGCTACCGTCGTAGATGATCTCGCCCTGATCCTGAAACTTCAGATTGAGCAGGTGAGTCTCAGCGTTGTACGTGAGCTCGCTGCTGTCCTGAAAAAGGAGATCGAGAATATGCAGCGCGCGATCGTAATCGAAATGCGCGCCGTCTTTGAACCCGACATAAAACTTGTCGGCGCTGTTCACCGGCGTCGCGTCCGCCGCTGAGTAAATCGCGCCGAGCACCGCGCCGGCCTCGTCGCGCAGATCCATCAGGCACACGACCTGCTCGCCGATATCCGGAATCCAGTAGGCCTTGTCGTCCTGCGTCTTCCAGAAAATCACCGGCAGCCACCAGCTGATCACTTCGTCGTAGTCGGGAAACACCACGCGCACTTTGGCATGCGCCGTGTCCTGCGCCTGCACGATGCCGACGCGAAAGGTGGGATTGAGCGAGGCAAATCGCTCGCGGTATTCGATTATTTCATTCATGCGTTGATCCGCCGCGCTGCAATTGAAGTTGAGTACCCAGCCACTCGCGCCAGACGATGCTGCGCAGTTTCGATCAGGTAGGTGCCGTCCAGCGCGCCCCATCCGCTGAGCTGTACATTGTTTCCCGCGACCAGCACGGTGCATCCCGGTCCCTCGAGGTACGCGTCGACGAACACCATGTTATGCAGATGAAGCAGCGCCTCGGCCTTCACCATCGCCTGCTGCGCATTTTCACAGCGCGCAACTATTTTGAGCGTGTCGCCGGTCGGCGCAGGCGAACCCGCGGACACCGACTGACTAATCAATTCCTTGGTATCCGGATCGAAGTATGAAAACTGCGCACCATCGTAGATTCGACGCGATCGATTCCGAAATGAGAATCGCACCGTGTCTGAGCGCACTATCGTCAGCACCGCGGGCACGGCCTCGAGCGCCGGCCGATCGTAGAATATCAACTGACCGGCGCGCACGGTGAAATCGAAGTTGTGCTCTCGCGCAAGACGTTTCAGAAATTCCAGGTCAGTCTGGCGCCGTTGAGTTACGCGCTCGAACACCACGTCGCTCGAAGACTCGGACGTCGCCGCCACCAGCGCCAGTCCGTACTTCGCCGCGATCTGCGCCGCTATCTCCATGACGCCCATGTCCTCGTAGGCCACCGTATTCGCGGTGCGCATCGCCGGCGTGATGTACGCGGCAAGGCAGCGGATTCGCATCACGTCGGGCGGGCCATCCAGCTCCAGCTCGTCGATCTGAAATTCGCCGCAGTCGAGCAGCGCCTCACCGCCGTAGCCAATCTGCAGACTGACTACGTCGCCGAGCGCGGGATACCAGGGCCCCTGCCACAGCTTCTCGGAATCTTCGAAATCCACTTCGAGCTCGCCTGAAGCACCCTCGAGCCGGTCGACATATCGAATAGCCAGAACCATTTGCGATACGTCGGCGGTAATGTTCACGCCCAGGTAACTGAGTATCCAGTTCGGCGAGCGAACTGAGTATGCAGCGCTCGCCGCCATTACTCACTCACCGACGAAGCGGTCTTCCAGGGCGGCAAATTCTTCGTGACCACCGCGCTCTGCTGGAGAATTGGCACCGCGATCGATATTCCGGCGTCGAACACCGGCTCAATAGGCACATTCGGATTAGCCACTATGATCGGCGAATAGTCAGTCGGGTCGCCGTAGTACCGCCAGGCCAGCAGGTCCCAGCGTTCGCCGGCCTTCGTCGTGTGAAGTATGAATTGTCCCGACGGCGTCATCGCGCAACGCTCCTTACGATCACCGCGGCGGGCACATCGTCTGCTTCAAGATTAGGGCCGCTCGTTCCTGTCGCCGACGGAATATTGAGCAACGCCGACACTCCTGGCGTGGTTCCGTTAGAGCCGCTGGCTGTCGTTCCTGGCGATGCGGTAGTGATTCCAAGCGTCGTAAATGCCCCGAGTGACAACGAGCTGAAGAGCGACGGCGCGTCCGCTATCCATTCTTTGAGCGCAAGCGCAACTCTGATCGCGATCGGTGCGCCGCCCGCCGACAACTGTTGCGATTTCACTTTTATCGATTCGATCACGAAGAATCCCCTGAATCCTCCATCGCCAAACACCAGCGGCAGTGCGAGATGGGTCGCTGCCGTCGCACGCAACAGCGCGAGCTGTGCGGCAGGATTGGTGAATGACGCGTGCCACATCAGCTCGAAATTCAAACGCTCGAGCTCGTCCCCAACCCATTGCAACCGCGGCTTGCTTTCGATCACGCGCTGCTCGGGGAAGTCGTAGCCGTCCGCCGACTCGTAGCTCTCGGGAGAGCCGACCACCTCGAATTGAATATCGCCCAACACTGCAAACAAGTTGCCGCTCCTCAGAACTGCGCGCGCTCGCGTCGCGCGGATTCTCGTCTCAATTGATCGAATAGTTCTTCGCGATGCGCCCTCAATGCGCTGAGTACGTCACGCTGCGCATCACCGCCGCCCGAATTCGGCCCGTTGATCACAACGGTCGGCGACGAATTAATAGTGATCCCCGCGCCACCGCTTCGATTATCTCGGCCACGATTGCCGCTCGACGGTTCCGCGAACATGCGTGTCGAAAGGTTCGCCGGCGGAACCACTCCGTGAATCGATGAAGCCGCGCGAGCGGCGTCGATTGCTCGGGTTGCAGTCGGCATTGCTCGTCCTACATCCAAGCCTGCGGTCATTCGACGCGACAACTGCGAATTCTCTACCGGCGTGACTACCGAACCTCGTGGCGCCGTGACAATCGCGCGCGCGATGTTTCCCGATTCAACCGAACGTTCAGTCCGCGCCAGGGCCTCCATCGCGATTGGCAATTTACTCGTCGCCTTGTTGCTGATGGTGTCGGTTGCTCGCGCAGTCGCCCGCATCGCCTTCGCCGTCGCCGCGAACCGCCGGATCAATTGCGCAATACTCGCGTGCTCTCGCGCACCATCAAACGGACTCTCAAAAGCAACGCCGGGAACCCGTTCCTGGCTTCGCGCTCCCGCAAAAAGACCGCGATCGTGTCTTGCCAACAAAGCGCGAGCAGAAAGCTGCACGGGAAGCTGCAATCGATGACCGACCGCCGCTATTCTCTCAATCGAAGCCGCCGTCCGAGCTCTCTTTCGTAGCAAGCTCGTCAATCTCTTCATCCGGCCGAGCGCTTTCCCGCGTTGTTCAGTCATACAATGATACGGTTCAACGGCGTCATTTCGCCGCCCTACTGAGGTCGCGCGGCGCTGCGATCGAACGGGCGCCGCTGAGACGTCGCGGCCTCGACTCGTAACGGCCGTCCCGCGAGCTCCTTCCCGTTCATCGCCCGCAGTGCGACGGCTGCGTCGTCTTCATTTCGCATCTCGACGAATCCGAAACCGCGCGAGCGGCCGTCGAAGCGGTCGCGCACTATCTCGGCACGCTCCACTCCGCCAATCTCGGCGAAAGCTTCCCGCAAATCGCCGTCGCCCAGCGAGAAACTCAAGTTGCCCACAAATAATCTCACTCCCATCTTCTCACCGTTTCGCCTGATTAGTTACTTGACGTCTCGAGCTATAGTCACTGCGCTTACTACTCATGATCGTCCCCTCCGCCGCCGTCGACGCGCGCTCGTTCATACTCCGTCATCGCGTCGAGCCAGTACGACAACTCCGCGAAGTCCATTTCGTTCAGCTCCCGGACTGAGATTCCTGATTGAACGAGACTTGCGAAACTCGCTGCGGAGGGCGGTCGAAATTTTCGCCAATCACCTCAGCCTGCAACGCCATCACATCGCCCAACTCCATCTCGAGCACCTCTTCGTACACAATCTTGCGCCCGTCGACCCGCGTCAGCTCCGCTATAAGCGCGAAAATCACTGCACTCGCGTCACCACCATCAGACGCCCGCTGCGCCCGCATCAGGTCCCGTCCAAAGCCTTTCCTCACCTCCGCGCACTTGCCGGAAGGTAGCTCAATCGTCCGGATGTCTTGTTCGTTCTTGGTTTCCGCGCCGCCAAGTCGGACTCCGTTTACCGTGAGATCTTCGATCTTCATTAGTCAGAGACTCCCGTGTTCTGGCTATCGCGCAATACTCATTCAGCCGCCGAGATTCGATCTGAAAGTACTCAGTTGATCGACCCCGCCGACAACGTAGATATTCGCAAATACGTCGTACAAGTATATTTGGACCCCTGCGACGTATAGCTCACAGTGATAAATACTCACGACCGAAGTGGTCTCGACCATCTGATGCTGGCGAAAGGTAGGACTTCCCGCATCCTTGAATACTCCCGTCATCAGATACACGACCGGCAGCTGCGCGCTTCGGCCCTGGCTCGTGTACTGTTCGAGATTTCCCCGCGCCTGGAAGGAATGCGTTTGGAATGGACTGGCTGAGAACGTGAGTGTGTCCGCGTCGAACGACGACCACTTGATCTTCGACTCGAGCTTTTCCACTCCCGCCCATAGCTCCGCGGTTCCCGCCATCCCAAGCCCCTTGTAGTCGATCATCTTGTGCTTGGGATTGGCGATCTCGATCTCTTCGGCCCGTCCCAGCAAGCCGACACCGTCGATATAGATATTTGCATTAGTCAGTGAATTGATCTGGATATTCATTCTGCTTCCCTGGGTGCGCGAGCGTTACGAAGTCGCTCCCGCCGCTGCGGTTATCGGGCTGGTCTGTCCTAGCTGCGCCAGCAGCGTGACGTCTATGAATGCCTCGAAAGTGATTCTCTCCGCGGGTGGCGGCGGCATCACGTCGATGTCAAACACCAGTTGCCCGGCAGCGATTTGTGGCGCTGGATTTTCCGCCGGATCGAAGCTCGCTGCCCCGGCCACCAGGGCGCCGCGCTGAATGAGCGATCTGATGAATGCGTTCGCGCTCGCCAGGATCGCGTCGATCAGCGCATTGGAGATCGGCTGATCGATAAACTGGAGCATCGCGAGCTCCACCGACTCCTCGATTATGTCCATTGTGCGGCGTACCGAGATGAAATTGTCCGGCGCGGTCGAAGTCGGATAAGCGGCGCTTCGGTTTCCCCAGACCCGAAGGCCCGTGCCAAAAGCGTTGAACACGGTCACGATTCCCGCCGCATTAAGATTGTTCGTATCCGACGACGCGTCGAGAATTGAGGCGTAGAGCGTAACGTCCGGCCCGAGCATTCCATCGACCTGCGTGTTGGACGGCGACCACCAGTAGCCCTGCGCCAGGTCCTTGGCCGCGATCGCTCCCGCCACCCACTGCGAGTATGGCCCCACTGCGTTCGCATTGAATTGCGCGGGCAGCGGCGTCCCCGAAGCGTTCAGCGTAACCCCGGTCGGCACGATCCCGGTGTCGTAGAAAGTCTCTTGCGGGTAACACAGAATCGTTCGGTTGCTGGACGTTCCGAAAGCATTACCCGCGACTCCTCGATTGGTTATCGCGGTCGCCGCTGAAGTGGCGGGCGGCGAATCCACCAGCGCCATCGCCCGAATAGTGTTCGCCATCGTTTCGATCGCCGTCGCAACCGCGGTGTCCTGTGAGTAGCCGGGCGCGATGAGTATCTTCGGAAAGAAACCCATCGTGCCGTAGGTCGTCTGAAATGCCTGCAGCCCCGTGTAAACGCCGCTCGTGATTGCCCCGATCACGTCAGCATCCATTACCTTCGACGGATCAGCGTAGTTGAACGCGATCAACACGCTCGCGCCGGCGCTGATATGACCGCCCGATCCCGTCGGTATGATACTGATCGCACCGTTTACCGCGTCGAGCGTATAGTCAGTACCTAACGCGTACGTAGTACCCGCCGGATTACTAGTGACTACTACGTTCGACACGCCCATGTGCCCGAGACTAATCGCTCCCTGGGTATTGAAGCTGAATGCGGTCGCGGCTATCGCCGTAAAGTGCCGGCTGGGATCGAATACGTTGACGACGATCGCCTGTCCCGCGCCCTGCGCCTGGATCGCCGCCAGGGCATATGGAATCGAGTATCCGCGAACCAGCGGTCCGAAATTTGCCGCGTCGAGCGCCGACGAGACCAGCGTCGGCGTGTTCGGTGCTGGCGCAACCGAAGGCGATTTCACCGCCCAGCTCGGCGCCGCCCCCACCAGTCCGATCACCGCCGACTTGACGACCGTGACCGGAACCGGCCCATTGGGCACTTCGACTATCTCAACTCCATGCAGGAAACTGGCTGGCATGTATCACCTGTTACTCAGTTGAATCGAATGACTATTCGGACGCTTTAGTTAGTCGGTACACTCTCGCCTGCCGTCGCAATGACCTCTTCGGCGTATGAGTATGCGATTTGCACCGTTTCGCCGTCGGCTATCGCGCCACCCGGCAGCGCAGTGACTATTCCGCCGGCTCGATCAATCGAGTAATCAGTGCCCGCGATCAGCGATGCGCCGCCCGGCCCCGTGATGCTGACGGCAAACACGTTGCCTTGCGGAAGCTGTATCTGGCTATTCGAATTGAACGCGTAAGCCGCCGCGCCGACCGTGATCGAGGTCTGTCCGCCTTCTTCGAGCGCGATACCCTTGATGAATAGCGGGAAGTCTTCCGGCTGCGAGGCCTCGCACGCAACCGTGCTGAGCGCGAACGTCGACGCGTACGTCCACACCCCACCCTGCTTGTCGCGCTTCACGAACTTCTCGCGCACCGGGTACATCTTGCGGCAGCCCGGGATCAGAAATCCGGTGAGCGCAGTGCGAATACTTTCGATGATCGAATATGCGCCCGGACTTGTGCCCGACGGGTCGCCGCCGACCGCCCATCCGAGGTCGCGCATCATCACTTCGATCTCGAACTCGAGTTTGCGTTCCTGGATAATCGCCGAGGTGTCGAGCAGCTCGCCATACTGCGCGCCTTTGAACATCACCAACGCCGCGCCCACCCGATGGGTCAGGCGCCAGGTCTCGGGACGATCCGGATAGTGCGCGATTTCTATCGAATTGATCTGGGAATTGAGCCGGCTGACGATCGCGTCCCCGATCGTCGCGATATCGATTGCGGTCGGCGGCGAGAACGTCACGCCGTTCCAGGGTGCGTCCAGCATGACGCCCATCTCAGTAGCCCCTCAACTTGCGGCGGGTGAAAACGCGATTCGGGCCCCGCACCGTTTCCACGTTATCCGCCAACGGCGGCTCGAGGCCGTCATCCGAGAGGCCGAGAGTGAGTTCTCCCGCCGCGACTTTCGTCAGCATCGCGACTGCGTCGTCGTAACGCTTGCGCGCGTCTTCGAGATCGTGCAGCGGGCGCAGCGCCTGCAGGCGGTACATCGCGATGTCGGTAGCGAGGCGGTTCAGAACGGCGGGCGGATCGGTCAGTGGAAGGGTGAAGCGGCCTTCGATATAGCCGTCAATCTCGGCGGACGCGTCGGCGAGCGCCTGCGTGATCGGAGTATCGTTCACCGTAGTCGCGGTTGGATCTTCATTAGTCAGTTGAACCAGGTCGCGATTGGGGTACCGATTGATCACATCTTGCGCCGTAGCGTAACTCACTGTCCCAACCTCACTTGCGCGGAACTGACTATTGCTCCGAGGGGTCTCTCCGCGGGCGACAGGCTATTCGCCTGCGCCCGCGGAGAGTGGCCGCGCACTCCGGCGATAGCGCGGGAAGGAGGGGGACCCGCGCTGCGCCGGTTCAGGGAAACTTCGTCCAACAATTCTCTTTCCATCTTCGCGCTCTTACGCGAGGAACTCGCTGACGATCAGGTCGGCGCTGTTGCGCCAGATGTTCGAGGTGGCGACGTTTGCGCTCGCGCCGGTGCCCGCCATGAACTCGGAGTTCAGCAGTTGACGCGCGACTTCTTCCAGCGTCGGCGGCACCAGCAGGTACACGCCGCTGCGGCTCGACAGCGCGCCAAACGGCTGTCCCGCATCGGTTTTGAACGCACGCATCGCGGCACGCGCCGCGCCGTAGTTGGCCGGATTGCTCAGGTCCGTGTTGCTGGCGTAGGCCAACTGCCACAGGCCCACTCCTGTGTTGGCGCGGCCGTCGACGCCGTAGCGGAACTCGCGCCGGTTGAACACCGCTTCGTCGGTGACGTTGGTCATTCGCGTGACGGCATACTCGCGCCGCAGCTGAAAGATGAATGGACGGATGACGCGCGACGCGTCGATCAGGTACCAGTAGGCGCCCGAGCCGCTCGAGTTGATATTCGAGGTTGGACTGCCGGCCTGGCCCATCAGGCCGACCGGATGGCTCGCGGAAAAGAACGGCTGGCCGTCGAAGCCGACCACCTCGCTCGGAGTTGCCACCGCGTTCTTGATCATCGCGAACAGCAACATGTCCGGATGCACCTTGGTGTCCCATCCGAGCTGCTCGATGATCGGCTCGTACGCGCCGTAGGTATCGTCCTCGATATCGTTGCGATCGATCGCGACGGTGTCTTCGAAGTTGCGATTGACGATGGTGTATTCGTGCGTCTCGAGCGCCTGGATCACCCTGTCGCCCAGCCATTCGCGGAACGTGGTGGTGCGCCCCAGCCATGGATACGTCGTCTGGCGCGAGGCCGAACGGACGACGCTGGTGATTTGCTCGTAGTACGACGGCGGCTTCTCGAACCCGCGCTGGAAGACGACGTCGAAGCCGGTGAACAATGAGGTCAGATTCGCTGCGCTGATTTCCATCTAATTATTCCTCGTCTCCTTTTTTCTTGGCGATCACGCGCTTGCGGTCGACTGATGCCAGAAATCGACCCAGACCTGGCCGCTTGGATCGATCGCGACGACTACTCCGGCCGCCGCGTATTGCTGAACCGAGGCGCCGCTGGCCCGATCGGTCGCGGTGACGTTGTTGTCGTCGAGCGCGAAGCACACCAGTCCGACCTGCGCGGCGCCGACCGTTCCGTCGGTGGCGTAGAGGAACACGCCCTTGCGCGCCGTGATCGAAATCGCGCCGGCTGCTCCCGGATTGTTGATCGCGTTCTGGCCCGGGATGCCGTTGGTGACGTATTCGGCGCGCCCGCTTATCTTGAGCGCGTTGGCTACCGTGGTGGTCGCCGACGCCGGCACCGCATTGCCGGCCGCGTTGAGCGCGACCATTCCGCCCAGGTAAACGTTGGTGTTCGCTTCGACCGGATACGTGCGCATCCGGCCGCCGCCGGCCATTTCGGGCGTATTTCGCGCATTGGTTAGAGCCGCCATCTTTTCACCCTTGTCGATGCGCGCCCGCGCCCGTTTCGAAAACGGCGCGCGGCGCGAGTTAGTCCTGGTTGTTTCGAATATCGGCGCGGCGAATTTCCGCGCTCCGTTGATCGGCTTCGGCCCGCTCCAGGCTCAGGAAGTCCGTGCGTCCGCGCTTTCGTCGAATGAATTCCGAATGCTTGAGGCCGAGCTGCGCGCAAATGGCGAGTTCTGCCGAGTTCAGTGCGCCCGCGCGCCGGTCGGCCGGCGGCTCACCCGCAAGGCCAAGGTTCTCGCCAATGATTGAGGGCTGCTTGGCGGCGAACGCCTGGAAGCCGCGCGCGTCGGCTGCGCAGTAGGCTATTGCCCATTCGCGCTGCGCGGGCACAATTTTGCCGGCGCGAATCGCGTCTTCCACCGTATGCGCGGCGCGCTCGCGGGCGCGCTCGGCTTTGAGCGCGTTGAGCTCGGTGAGCGTCCGCTCGAACTCTGCGATCGCAACGTAGTGCGCGGGGTCGTGTGCGTGCGTGCTGGTCAATTGTGACGCCGTCGCATCGCCGGCCGCGCGCAGCTCGCGCACTTTCGCGACGACCTCCGCCACGCTGGCATCGCCGTCGAGGTTCAGTAGCTCGCGCAATTCATCAGTTGGAAATTCCATGCGTTGGTCCTTGCTGTCGTTGTCGGCCGCCGTTGTGCTCGACGCCGCAATCGCGGTCAGGTGAAGGTTTGGATTGTTGGTGAGTCCGGCGCGCAGCAGCCGGGTGACGCTTCCGTCTTTCGGATCGAATTGGAACACGGGCGACACGTACCGGTACTCGCGCGCGACGATCGAACCTGCCGCCCGCTCGGTCCATTCGACCCGGCCCCATACTGCCCCGGCGCGCACCTCGAGCTCGCGAATCCAGCCCGCCGCCGGAGCGGGTCGCCCTTCGGGCGCGCCGAAGTCGGTCGCATGGTCGTAGTCGATGGGAAGTCCCGCAGCCATCTGCATCGCCGTGGTCGACGCGATGACGGCGGCGGGATCGTCGAGCCGAAAAGGTCCGCGTCCGTCGCGGCCGTAGAAGACGCCGGCCGGCAGCAGCTCGATCCATTCGGGAGCCGCTGCGGCGGTCCGGTCTTCCGGCGAGCTCGCGGAGGCGGGCGCACCGGCGGTATCGATCACGAACGAAGGAATCAGTTTGCCCGCCTGCGTCTCGTTTTCACCGCCGGTGCGTGTAATGAGGTGTTCCATCGAGGCGCATTGTGACTCGATGTCAACTTGCGCGTAAGGCTGAAAAGTTCACCCTGAACTTTTGTGGCTACGTCAAAGATTAATGTAACTAATAGTAGAGATTTCCGTTCACTCCCTGTCTGTCTCCTCTCCCTGTTAGGGAGAGGATGAAGGTGAGGGTGCAATTACAACGCCCTGCGCGATTCAAGATTCTGCTTTCTGTCTCTCTCCGATCGTTCTCGCATTCACCCACATCAGGCTGTTACAAATTGCCCAACATGAAAGATGCTGTGATCGAAGTGACGGGGATGCGCGTTGAGCGCGAGGCGGTCATCCTCGAGGCGATCGATTGGCGGGTCGTGCGCGGCGAGCATTGGGCGATTCTTGGGGCCAATGGCTCCGGCAAGACTTCGCTGCTGCGCGCGCTCACAGGATACTTGCCGCCGACCTCTGGCGAGATTCGCGTGCTTGGCGAGACCTATGGCCGCTTCGATTGGCGCGACCTGCGGACCCGGATCGGGCTGGTCAGTTCAAGCGTGCATCAGATGATGGACGACAGCGAGACCGCTCTCAAAGCCGTCGTCAGCGGACGCTACGCGCAAATTGGCTACTGGGGCGAGATGCGCGACGAGGACCTCCGCGCCGCCGACGCTATCCTCCGCCGCATCGAAGCGCGCGACCTGCGCGATCGTCCGTGGCGATTTCTCTCCCAGGGCGAGCGCCAGCGCGTGCTGATCGGTCGCGCGCTGATGGCTTCCCCGCGCCTGATGATCCTCGACGAGCCCTGCGCCGGACTCGACCCGGTCGCGCGCGAGCACTTCCTGCAGTTCCTCAGCCGCCTCGCCCGAGTCCGCGGCGCACCGACGATGGTGCTCGTCACTCATCACGTCGAAGAAATCGTCGCGCTGTTCTCGCACGTGCTGGTGCTGAAAGGCGGTCGCGTGCTCGCGGCAGGGCCGCAAGCGCGAGTGCTGACCTCTGCGACGCTGTCGAAAGCATTCGCCGCCCCCGTACATCTAACACGCGCGAAGGGGCGATACTCGCTAGCAGTGCAGGCAGCCCGCGGCGTCGTAATTTAAATACCGGGTGCAGGGGTCACCCCTGCCGAGGAAGTTTGAAACCACCGTGGTTTCAAATTCAATAAATGCAAAGCGGCGAGCCATTTAGGCCCGCCGCTTTGGTTCTGCGTTACGGTTCTGAATTCCTCCGCCTATTTCTTCTGCTTCGGCGGCTTGCCGGTTCCCGTCAGCGGGATCACTTGTGCAGTTCCGGACGTGCTGTCAAAGACGCTCAACGTTCCGGTCGCCGGAGTGGTGTCAGTCGGCGTGAACGTTACCTGGAACTTACAGCTCTTTCCCGGCGCCAGTGTTTTTTCGCAAGTGGATTTCAGCGCGAATGGCGGCGTCGGCGCAACCTCCTCACTGAAGACCTCAACACTGATATGGGATTTCTTCCCGTCAGTGTTCTTGATCGTCACCTTCTTGCCTTTGCTCGTATGACCGACCTCGGTCTTGTCACCGAAGTTAATCGGATCCGGTTTGATCGTGACCGTGCCGACCGCGCTCGGTGTCATGGTCGGAGTCGGAGTCGCCGTTGCCGTCCGGGTCGCAGTCGCAGTTGCTGTTGCCGTCCGGGTTGGCGTACCGCCGGTCGAGGTCGATGTTGCGGTCGCAGTCGCCGTCCGGGTCGCAGTCGCAGTCGCCGTTGCCGTCCGGGTTGGCGTACCGCCGGTCGAAGTCGCCGTTGCGGTAGCCGTTGCCGTCCGGGTTGCGGTCGCAGTCGCCGTTGCCGTCCGGGTCGGCGTGCCGCTGCCCGTCGAAGTCGACGTCGCCGTTGCGGTGCGGGTTGCGGTCGCCGTGGCCGTTGCCGTGCGGGTTGCGGTCGCCGTCGCCGTGGCCGTTGCTGTCGCCGTCCTGGTTGCGGTCGGAGTCGGGACACCGCTCCCAGTGGCCGTGGCCGTGGGCGTTGGCGTCGCCGGGAACGTGAACGGCGTCGGACAGGTACTGCCGCTCGGGTTCAGGACGGACAGGAATGCCTGGCTCGTGTCGTTGCCCGGCGCCTCCGTGTTGTTCACGAATTGGAAGGCGTTAGGCGTCACCGGGAAGTCAGTCGAGAAGGTGAGGCCCGCGACTACGATATCCGAGTTGGAATCGACCTTGATGCCGATACCGCCATCGGCCTCGCCTGTCCCTCCGAGCAAGGTCGAAAATGCGAGCTCATCGGGTGCGGATGCGGCCCCGGGAGTAAGCTCAGTGACGAACGCCGTGATCGGAACAGTGAGGACGGAGACGGGGATTCCGGCGCTCTGGTTTTTGGATAGTTCGTACTTGGTCGTGCAGGCCTTGACGTTGCTGCTCAACGGGAACGAATTGGCGACAATACCGCCGGTGGTTATACCGGTGATATAGACATTCGAGCCCGCAAGCGCGATATCAAGCGAGGCGTCGCCAAATCCGAGCGAGCCCGATCCGCCGAGTGGTCCCGACGAACCCAGGAAATAGATGCCGCATCCTCCGAAATACGTGCCATAGCGAATTTGCGCCAGGCCGGCATCGGCCTTATCCAGTTCCGTAACGAAACCCGCGGTTGCCGGCGCATTTGGATTAGGGGCGCCGCCGCCACCTCCGCATGAGGTGCCCGCGTTATTGGTCGATTGGAATGGCGTGCCCACCGAACCAAGCGGGAAGTTGGTCGAGGCGGTCAAGCCCGTAACCCAGATGTTGTTGTTGGAATCGATCGCTATTCCGGTGCCGACATCGCCGACCGAGATACTAAGCGTAGTTATATCAGTCAGGGTTATCGTTCCGGTCGCGCCCGATCCGCCAAGATAGGTCGCGTACAGCAGCGACTCCGGGCCGGTAGCGGCATTCGGATTGAACTCCGCCACGAAGGCATTGCTCTCGAGGTTGTTGTTGGCGCCTTGGAACGTGCTGATCGCCGCGTTCATGGTGACCAGGTCAGTTGAGAAGGTCGCACCCGTGATGTAGCCGTCGCCGCTGCTATCTACTGCTACTCCTATGCCGGCGTCGGCCATGCTTCCGTTACCCTCGCCACCATAGTAAGTGCCGTAGACCAGCGCTGATCCGTCCGGTTTGAATACGAGAAGGGTCGCGTTGCTCTTGCTGTTGGTGCCCAGCACGGTGGTCTGAAACGCGTTATTGGTGATCGGGAAGTCCTGCGCGGTAGTGCTCTGGGTTGAACCTGATACGTAGGCCTGGCAGTCGGTGCCGGCCGCTGAACAATTCGCAGGAAACAGCGCGACGCGCGACTCTTCGGCGTTCTTCTTGCCCTCGACGTAGCAGGACCAGTCGATTGCGCTGCCACTGCCGGTGAGTTTCGAGACGAAGCCCTGGTTGTCGTCAGCGTTGTTGCCGACATTGGACTGTCCGAACGCGCCGCAATTGGCGGTGCCGGGAAAGACTGGGCCGCCCGAAGCCACGCTGCCCGAATAGGTTTGACCTACGACATACACCTCAGTGCCCGCGGGATTGACCGCAATACCAAAACCCAGGTCGCCGTCGCCGTTCCCCGCGTCAGGGGCTGTCGTGTCACCCTCCGCGCCGAGGTAGGTCGACCAAACCAGCGAATCTGCCGGCGTTGCCGCATTGGTGTAATTGAACTTGGCGACGAACACATTGGGATTCTGCTCCGGCGGCGCCCCGTTTCCCGCTAGCACTCCTTGCAGTCCGCCCGGAGTCGGAAAGTCGTCCGAGAAGGCCGTGCCCGTGACGTACGCGTTGTTGCTCGAATCCAGCGCGACATCGAAGCCCACGTCGGATTCGGTGATTGTTTTGTTGTCGGTGATGAAAGAAAACTGTTCGAGATTGAGCGGCGCATTACTGGAGCCGTTGCCGCCGAGGTAGCTGGAGTAAAGCAGGATTGCCAGCGGGGGATCGATTACCAGTTGGCGCGAATGGTCGTACGACGCGATCCGAACTGCGACGTCACGCCGCGGTATATGATTTTCGACCGTGCCGTCCTTGGCCAGCACGAATCCACCGTCGACCGGGATGCGGCTGCCGTCGGCTCGCTGCTGATAGATGACCGGCTTGCGCATCATGACCATGCCGGCGCCGGTCGCGATAAAGATGTTGCCGTCCTTGTCGGTGGTGGTCTTGGCAGCGCCTTCGATCGAGAATTTTATCTTCGAGGTGTCTGCCCCCGGTGCGGCGACGATGTCGTATTCAAGCGTGTCGTGCGACCCGTAGTGGATGATATCGATGCCCGGATAGACATTGGCTATCTTGACGCGGGCGAAGGTTTCCACATTGGGATGAAAGTGAGCCTTGTCGCCGACCAGGTAGTTCACCCGTGCGGGCAGCGGATCCAACCCGGTCATCGTAGGATGAGGATTCGCGCCCACCATGCGGATTCGCACGGCGGATTCGACCAGCTTGTCGGATTTGTCGGGAAGCCGCGGATTGACCGAAGCGAAATTTTGTCCCTTCTGGATTTTGCCGGCGACCATCGTGATGATGGTTGCGTCGTCGGTCAGGTACATCGAATGCCTGCCCGAGTGCGACAGGAATCGCACGCTGGGATCGGTCTGCCCATGGTTCGGTTCGAAGAACAGCGGCATCGCGGCAATCATGCGCTTGGCCTTGAGCTTGGTTGCCGCCTCACTTGCCGCCTGAGACGCGGCCGCGGCCGCGGATGCAGTAGTGACCGGCGCCGTGGTCGACGCACCGGTGCGCGATCCAAACGTCAGGACCACGAATGCCAAAATCGCCACCGCTCCAATTGATAGGGCCGCGATCAGCGACCGCGTCCTCATCGAAATGCCCGAATTACCAACAGCCATGGTGTCCTCCCGTGAAAATCCCGCCTACTGCTTGAACTTGAATTACTACCCACGGGTAATGTTCCCGCAGGCACAATCAGATCTTGAAGTTGTGCATTAGTACCATTACGCCCGTCTAAAGACAAGGAAAATGACCACAGCGATCAAAACCGGCTGGCCCGAAAGTACCGGGAAAGCCGAAAATGCGGTCATAAGTAGCCAAAATGGGCGCGATCAGGACCAAAATTGGGCCAAAACAGCCGCCGAAATCAGGGGTCGATGCTCGAAAAAGACACGAAACCCACTCCTGTCTCCTCGCCCTGTTAGGGCGAGGATGAGAGTGAGGGCCCAAACTCAGCGAAGCGAGTCAAGATTCTGCTGTTTCGCACCCCCGCCGTCGCTCTTACGGGTTCGGCTTCTCGGCCGGCTCCTCGTAATACAGCACGCGCTGGCAGTTCGGGCAGAAATGAATCTGCAGGTGCTTCTGAATCTCATTATATAGCTGTGGCGGCAGCCGCATCCTGCACCCCTGGCAGGTCCCGCCCTTCGCCAGCGCGACCGCGACGCCGGCGCGACGGCTGAAGATCATCTGGTAGCGCGCGAGCAGACTCGCATCGACATTCTCGGCGATTTTCTCGCGCGCTTTGCGGGTCTTGCCGATACTGCTCTTGAGCTCTTCGACTTCGGCCGCAATCTCTTTCTCGGCCGCCGTCAGATCGGTGCGCCCCTTCGCGAGCGCCTCGGTCAGCTCCTTGATTCGCGCCGTCCGCGAGTCGCCGCCTTCCATCGAGGTCAGCAGCTCGCTCTCGAGCCGCTGATTGGTCTCCTTCAACGACTCGATCTCATGCGTCAGCGCCTGCAGTTCCTTGTCGTTGCGGACCAGCGTCAGTCGCATCCGCTTGTTGCGGATTCTGACTTCGCCCTCGGCCAGCTCGCGCTCGGCCTTTTTGCGGGCCGCGGTTATTTCCTTGTCTTGTTCGGTGAGGCGATCGAGTTCAGCCTGGTTGCTCTGGTTCTCGCCGCGAAGCTGGTCGACTCGCCCGGCAATCGACGAAAGCGATTGCTCCAACTCTTGCAGCTGCCGGTCGATAGTCTGAAGCTCCATCAACCGGTTTATCTCTTCACGCAATTCGTCTCTCCGCTAAGGTTGTGCGCCAACGCGCAAATTTCTTTTGAGTGTTCATCTTCATGATCGCGGCAACGGTCCGCCGCACAGAGCCGCGGGCACGAATAGTGTGGGCCCACCAGGATTTGAACCTGGGACCAGCCGGTTATGAGCCGGCAGCTCTGAACCTGGCTGAGCTATGGGCCCTCTGAGATGCATCAGGCGACTCTGATGGTAGCAAGTTCGTGCAGCAGACTTAAGGGCTCTTCGCCGGAACATTCGTTCATCTGAACTCGTGTGATGAATTCGCGTGACGGTCATGCTCCCCGCCGATGCGCAATCACGGCCTGCGCGCCGGCTGGGTCGCCTGCGCTCGCGCGCAGCCGGCCCAGCTCGCGTGCGCGCCGCCGCCGCTCGAGCGCAACGACAAAGTCGTTGACCAGCGCGCGGCCTCGGTCCAACTCGCTGCGATCTTTCTGAATATCGTCCGCGATGTCATCCGTCAGCGGCCCGACGGCGAACTCGCTCACGCGGCCTTGCTCGTCTGCCGTCAATCGATCGGCGATCCATTGTTCGAGCGCCGTGTACGGCTCGTCGGTGCGGCACAACTCGCCGAGCACGCCGCCGAGGCGAATTTCTTCGAAATTCGCCTCGGCTCCGGCCTGCGCAATTTCATTGCGCAGCTCCGGATGCAGCAGCGCCAGCGCGATCAGGCCGATCTCGGCCTTCGCGCCGGCGTCGCCGCCGCCCGCCGCTGACGCGGCGGGCAGCGAAAGCGCATTCGCGTTCGCGCGCGTATCGCGCGCGAACCGCGACGGCGTCGCGGCGCGTCCCGCGCCGCGCGCCTCCTTGCGCAACACTTCCTCGCCTATCGACAACAGGTCCGCCGCCTTGCGCGCCAGCAGATCGAACTGGAACGGATCGCCGACCAGCTTGAGCATCTCGGCCACCCGCTTCGCCGCCCGCGCGCGCTCGGCGATCGAGCCGCGCGCCTCGGATGCCTGCTCGCTCAGAAAATAGTCGACCAGCAACTGGGACTGCTCGGTCAGCTCCGCGAACGCGGCGGCGCCGCGCTCGCGCACGAACGTGTCGGGATCGAATCCCGACGGAATAAATATCCCGCGGCCCAATAGTCCCGCTTGCAGAAAAATTTCCAGCGCCCGCATCGACGCCTTGCGCCCAGCCGCGTCGCCGTCGAAGCACGCGATCACATTCTTCGTGTAACGGCTCAGCACGCGCAGCTGATCGACCGTCAGCGCCGTGCCGCATCCGGCGACGGCTTCCTTGAACCCCGCCTGCCACAGCGCAATCACGTCGAAGTAGCCTTCGACCAGGATCGCGCGATCTTTTCCCGACGACGCGCTCGACGAAATCGCCTGCCGCGCTTCGAACAGCCCGTACAGCGTCCGCGCTTTCGAATAGAGCGGCGACTCGGGCGAGTTGATGTACTTCGGCAGCCGCGCGTCGAGCACTCGCCCCCCGAATGCGATCGCCCTGCCCTGCGCATCGCGTATCGGGAACATCACGCGCCCGCGAAACATGTCGTACGCGTCGCTGCCGTCTCTTTTTACCAGCCCGACTTTGACGCCTGCGTCGCGCAGTCCGCGCTTTTCCAGCGCCTTCGCCAGCGAGCTCGGCCGGCTCGGCGCGAATCCAATCATGAACGCGCGCGCCGTCTCGACGCTGATCCCGCGCGCCTTCAGGTAGTCGCGCGCCATCGCGCCGTCGGTCGTGTTCCACAGCACGTGCGCGAAAAATTCGGCGGCCACCTCGCTCGCCTTGAGCATCGCCTCGCGCTCGCCCGCCGCCGGCCCCGCGACGTCGTGCTCGGGAATCGTCACGCCGTATTTTTTCGCGAGTGAGCGCACCGCTTCGGGAAAGGTCAGCCCTTCGACGCGCATGATGAAATTGAACGCGCTGCCGCCGACGCCGCATCCGAAGCAATGGAAAAATCCGCGCTCGGCATTGACCGAGAACGACGGCGTCTTCTCATTATGGAACGGACACAGCCCGACGAAGTTGCGCCCCGCGCGACGCAGCCGCACATGCGCACCGACAATCTCGACGATATCGGCGCGCGAACGGACTTCCTCGATTTTGTCGTCGCCGAAACGTCCCATCAGCCGCCCACCACCGTCCGCAACCGCTCCGGGTAGTTCGTCATGATCCCGTCAACGCCGCATTCCGCCAGCGCGCGCATCCGCGCGTCGGCATCGACCGTCCAGGTGTACACCTTCAGCCCGCGCTCATGCGCCGCCTTGCACAGGTCGGCCGTCACCATGTCCCAGCGCGGATTGATCGCATGCGCCCGCATCGCAACCGCGTTCATCATCAGGTCGACCGGTTTCTCCTCGGCCAGCAGCGCGATTCGAATATTGAAATGCAGCGTTTGAATCTTCTTGAGATAGTCCCAGTCGAAGCTCGACACGATGCTGTCGGCGAAGGCGTTGCGCGCCTGCATGATCGCCGCCACCTGCGCCTCGACTCCGCCGGCCTTGAGCTCGATATTCAGCCCGCACTTGCCGCTGGTCGCCGCAAAAACTTCGTCGAGCGTGGGAATCCGCTCGCCCTTGACCTTGCCGCCCTTGAACTTCGCGCCCGCGTCGAGCCGCTGGATTTCTTCGAGTGTGAGCGCCGCGACTTCGCCCTCGCCGTCCGTCGTGCGATCTACAGTCTCGTCATGAATCACGACGACGGCGCCGTCGCGCGTGAGCTGCACGTCGAGCTCGCACATATCCGCACCCGCGTCGATAGCGGCGCGAAAAGCGCTCAGGGTGTTTTCGGGAAAAGTACCGCTCGCCCCGCGATGGGCTATGTTCAGCACAGCCCGCCTCCACCACGATGGAACAAATCAGGAGTAATAATGCCTGAAGTCTACGCGCTCCTCGCTCGCACGCGCAAACCCGACCGCCCAATCTTGTCAACAGGATTCCGCTCTGCACCCAGGCATGACACAACACCTGATCGGTGCAATTCTCGAACTATCCATCTCTACTCGTGGAGAAACAAAATGAAATCCGCTCGAGTCGAACAAGCCAAAGGTCCATTCAAACTGGTCGATGAAAAAATCGTCGAACCGTCGCGCCGACAGGTTCGAATCAAAGTCCAGGCGTGCGGCGTATGTCACAGCGATCTGTTCACCAAGGAGGGCGCATGGCCCGGCATCACCTATCCGCGCTCGCCGGGTCATGAAATCGCCGGCGTGATCGAGGCGCTCGGCGAAGATGCGGGCGATTGGAAAGTCGGCGATCGCGTCGGCGTCGGATGGCACGGCGGAAATTGCTTCAAGTGCGATCCATGCCGCCGCGGCAATTTTGTCGATTGCCGATTTCTGCAGGTTCCCGGCATCGCCTACGACGGCGGCTACGCCGCGCACGTGATCGCGCCGGTTGAGGCCCTCGCGCATATCCCCGACGTGTTGCGGCCCGAAGAGGCGGCTCCCCTGATGTGCGCCGGCATCACGACCTTCAACTCGCTGCGGCACAGCGGCGCCGGCCCCGGCGATCTCGTCGCCATCCAGGGGATAGGAGGACTCGGCCATCTCGGGATTCAGTTCGCGGCGAAATTCGGTTACGACGTAGTCGCGATTGGACGCGGGCAGGACAAGCAGGAGCTGGCGACCAAGCTGGGCGCGCGGCGCTACATTGATTCGGGCGCGCAGGACGTCGCCGCCGAGCTCAACAAGGACGGCGGCGCCAGCGTCATCCTCGCCACGGCGCCCGACGCGAAAGCGATGGGCGATCTGGTCAACGGTCTCGGCGTCGGCGGCAAACTGGTCGATAGTCGGCGCCAGCCCGGAGCCATTCCCGGTTTCGTCGATAGCGCTGATTAGCGCAGAGCGCACCATCTTGGGATGGGCGTCGGGAACCTCGAAGGACTCGGAAGACACGCTGAAGTTCGCCGCCATGACCGGCGTTCGCGCGATGGTCGAAACGTTCCCCATCGAGCGCACGTCGGAAGCATACGATCGAATGATGACGGGCAAAGTCCGCTTCCGCGCCGTCCTAACGCATTGACTCGACTCGTTCGGTCGATGCGCGCGACTACATCTCCTCTCCCTATCAGGGCCTGTCTCCTCTCCCTGTCAGGGAGAGGATGAAGGTGAGGGTCCAATTACTGCGCTACCGCGCGATTCACGATTCTGCTCCGTTACAAGCATCACAACCATGCCGCTAACCATCCTTCTAATCCGCCACGCCGAGCCAATCGCCCCCGGCACTCCAGGCTTCGATGAATTCACCCGCCCCCTCACGCCAAAAGGACTTCGCGACGCCGAGCGCCTGAGCGACACGCACGCATCGACCCGCATCGACGCCGCCTACTCGAGTCCCTACCTGCGCGCGCGCCAGACCATCGAGCCAATCGCACGCGCGCGCGGCCTCGCTATCGACACCATCGACGATCTGCGCGAGCGCACGCTCTCGCTCGCCGAATTGCCCGACTGGCGAGCGCATCTCAAGCGCTCGTGGGAAGACTTCGACTACGCGCCGCCCGGCGGAGAGACGGGCCGCGACGCACAAGCGAGAATCGTGCGCGTGCTCGACGTGATCGCCACACGCCACGCGGCCGGCACCGTCATCCTCGCCAGCCACGGCAATCTGATCGCGCTCGCGCTTAACGCATTCATGCCGAACGTCGACTACACGTTCTGGGAATCAATCCCGACGCCTGCGGTGTTCACGTTGATCCGCGACGGCGCCGGATGGCGCGTTGCGGCCGATGCGCGCTAGCGCGTGCCTTGCTTCGGCGTGCGGCTGAAACTCCAGAAGCGGACCCCGGTCGTGCCGGCCTCTTCCCCATTGACGATCACGTCGAAGCCCTGCTTCCGATAGAAGGCGACGTTGCGCTCGTTCTCGGTCTCGAGGTAGCACGCGACTTTATCGACGTCGGCCCGCTCGAGCACCCCGCGCATCAGCGCGCCGCCAAGTCCGCGCCGTTGACGACTCGGCTCGACCCCGAGCAGAAACAGGTACCAGCACGCGCCCTTCAGATCGCGCTCGCGCGCCTGCCATTCGCGCCCGACCACCTCGCGATAGCGCTGATAGGCGCCGTCGCCGATCAAAGTCGGCATCTGACTCATCCCCGAGGCTTCGATATGCTCGCGCGACCATTTGGCATCCGGCGGCATCCACAGCGCGACGCCATCTAACTGCTCGGGGTCCGCACCAGCTGCCGCAAAAACCTCACCGGCGAGACAGCCGAAGCGAATCATCCGCGCATACACGTCAGGCAACAGCCGAATGCGTTCAGCCGCATCGGGAATCGCGTAGACCATCAGCGGATCGTCCTGAAACGCGCGAGCAAGCGTCGCACCAGCCGCAGCAATTTGCCCGTCCGCCAATCTGACAATCGTCGCGTTCACCGAAGCATCGTTACATACTGGGAATCGACGGACCAATAGTCTCTTATCACCGGATGCAGGGGTCACCCCTGCCGAGGAAGTTTGAAACCACCGTGGTTTCAAATTCAATAAGTGATCTCACTTCCCGGTGCCGCTGACCTTGACCTTAACCACGCGATGCTTCGGGTCGCTGCTGGTGATTTCCAAAACAGCGTGCGCCGATCCTTTCTTCGTCGGCGCGAAAGTGATCATCACCGCCATCGAGCCGTGCGGGTTGACCGTGAATTCTCCGCCGCTCACCGGAAACGGCGCGCTCGTCGTCGGCACGGTTGCGGCCAGCGTCGTGGTGCCCGCGTTTTCGATTTGCAACGTGCGCGCGCCCGAACGGCTGCCGACCGCGACCTTGCCGAACTTGATCGTCTTCGCACTCAGCTTCATCTTGCCGCCGCGCAGCACCGGCGTCGCAGTAGGAGTGGCGGACGGCGTAGCGCTGACGGTGGCAGTAGCCGAAAACGACACGGTCGCGGTGGCAGACGCGGTCGGAGTGGCGCTCGCCGTGGCGGTCGCAGTGGCAGACGCCGTGGCGGTGGCGGTTGCGCTCGCAGTAGCAGTCGCGGTCGGTGTCGCGACGATACCGTCATAGATCGTCGAGCGATTATTTCCCGTGTCCGCGACGTACAGATCGACATTCGCATCGACCGCGACCGCGGCCGGCGCGCACAGGCTGTCCGCGCCCTGTCCGAAGAGGTCGCCCGGCGCGATTCCGCGATCGCATCCCGCGGTCGTGAAATTGCCGTCGTCGCCCTGCCCGACTACCATCGCCGCCGCCGCGCCCGAGCCGAGCGGCGCCGCGTATTTGACCACGCGATCGTTGTTGGCATCGGCCACCCACAGATTGCCGAACAGGTCGAGCATCAATCCCTCCGGCGCGCATAATGTAGCCGCGCCCGGCGCCTGCGCGCCGCCATTGCATGCCGAGTCCGTGAAGTCGGCCTGCCCGAGCACCAACGTGGCATTCTGTGTACCTAAAAGCGGTGCGTCGATTGCGATCACGCGGTTGTTGGCCGAATCGGCGACGAACAGATTGCCCGCCGCGTCAATCGCGACGCCGCCCGGATTGCACATCGCATGATTGCTCGGCGGCGCGTCCTGGCCGACGCCGTCGGCGCATTGCGTGTCGGAAAAATCCGACACGCCGCTCTGCCCGTACGATCGATTGGCGATCGCGTCAGAAGCCGCCGGCGGATTTCCCGCCTTGGCGAACTCGAGCACGCGATTGTTCCCTGCATCCGCTATATAGATGTTGCCGGCGCCGTCGAGCGCCACCGCCGACGGGTTGCTGAGCGTTGTCGCGCTGGCGCCGTTGAGATTGCTGCTGCGAGTCGTGAATACGCCCGCCTGTCCGTAGACGAAATCCGCCGAGGTGTCGCCCGCGCCCGGCTCGCCGCTGTTGGCGTTGAACGGAGTGTTGTACTCGAGCACGCGATTGTTGCCCGAGTCCGCCACGTACAGATTCCCGGCCTCATCGACCGCCATCCGCGCCGGCCCGCACAGGCTGTCGGCGCCGAGGCCCGCGAGGTCGCCGCCGGCGATTCCGTTGTTGCACTTGTACGACAACAGGTCGGGCTGCCCGAACACGATATCCGCCGGCTCGGCGCTGACATACGCCGACACGTCACTCCATCCGAGCACGCGATTGTTGATAGTGTCCGCCACGTAGACGTGACGCGCAGGCGCGTCCGACGACGCGTCGACGGCGATACCGCCGGCAGAATTCTCGCCGATCGCGTCGACATAGTTGGGCGCGTTATGCGACACGTCAGGTTGCCCGCCCGCGCCGTTGGCGACCTTGTTGCCCGGCGATCCGCCCTCATTGAACTCCAGCACCCGGTTGTTGGCCTGGTCGGCGACGTAGAGATTGTTGACCGCGTCGACCGCCAGCCCCATCGGAAATTGCAGCGACGCCGCATTCGGATTCTGCGCGCCCGGCCCGATCATCAGGTTGAGCAGGCTGGCCGTCATCAGCGCGACCGGCTGCGTGTACTCGTACACCTGATGGTGCTGCTCGGACGACACGTAAAAGTTCCCGTTCGAGTCGGCCGCCACGCCCGACGGCTGCGCCAGGTTGTTGCCCTCGAACACCAGGTCGGCCGCCGACATTGTTGGTCTGCCCGTAGCCGAACGGTCCGTTGTATTCGAGCGCGCGGTTATTTTTGGTATCGGCGACGTAGAGATTGTCGGCGCCGTCGACCGCTATCCCGACGCCGAAAAACGGCGCCATGCACAAGCTGGTCAGCGTCGCGCTCCCGCCCCGATTGCATTCGCCACTCGCGAGGTCCGGTTGTCCCACCGCGACATCGGCGGTCGCGTCGCCGAAATTCCCCACGACACCCTGCACCTGCGTCATCGGAATCGGCGAGAAGAAAACCAGCGCACGATTATTATTCACGTCGGCTACGAACAGATTGTTGCTCGCATCGAGCGCCACGCCCTGCGGACTGTTGAGGCTGTCGGCGCTCAGCCCGTTTTCATTCGCCGCATTGGTGATAAAGCTCCCGGCCTGCCCGAACACGGCGAACGCGGCGAAATCGTTCGCCTGGTCCGCACCAGCCAGCAGCGCAAACGGATCGGCGTACACGAGTACGCGATTATTTTCCGAATCGCCGACGTAAACATTGTGCAAGACGTCGACCGCGACTCCGATCGGCTGGCACATGCTCGTCGCCGACGGCGCCGCCGCATTCTGATTACATCCCGACGAATTGAAATCCGCCTGTCCAATCACCAGGTCCGCCGCGCCGCCCGACGCAAACGCATGCTCGCTCTTCCATCCCATCACGCGATTGTTCTGAGTGTCTGCCACCAGCACATGACCGGCCGCCGCGTCGATCGCCACGCCCGCGGGCGCGTTCATTCCGATCGCATCGACGAAATTCGGCGCATTCTTTGTAAAATCGACCTGCCCAAGCACGCGGTCGGCGATACCGGCGCCAACCCCTGCCGCACGCAGCCGCGCCGTCATCGCCAAGGCGACCGCAACCAGCGCCATCAATCCAATCGAGCCGAGCCGGAACCCAGGGCGCACGCGCCCTCCTTCGCTTACCTGAGACAGCGACTTCCAACCGTGGAGAGCAGTATGGAAACAAGACCGCCAATTCAGTCAGGTAGCGTGTAAACTGAATGTCAAACCAAGCATAGCCCGCAGTTGTGCTTTCCCAAACGAAATCGAAGTTCCTCAAAGCACAAACCCCCGCGATTCCCCGCGCCCCCCACCGTGAACCGGAAGAACTTAATCACAGCGGAACCCATCCATGGGTTCCGCACCTCCCAGGGCAGGGGTAACCCCTGCACCTCAGTGACTGTCCCCTCTAATTAAACCCCGAGAGCGAAACGTCGTCCTCGACGTTTCGCTCTCTCTGAACACCGGGTGCAGGGGTCACCCCTGCCGAGGAGGTGTGGAACCACCGTGGTTCCACATTAAATGAAGTGACTTCCCCTTCCCCTCCTTCCGCCTCCCCGCTATTTCTCCATTACTCAATCACCTGCTAATCTTCTCCCCGAAAATCGCCCTAACCATCGGTACCGGAAAGGAGACCGCCACCATGACCATCAAAGAGCGAATCGGGTTTGTCTCCCTGACTCTCGCCGCCGCCTTCGTCGGCGGAGCCGTGTCAGGCCATATCTTCGCCGCACGCACAGTAGACGCAGCCGCTGCCGCGCCCCGGATGGTGACGGCGCAGAAGTTCATGCTCGTCGACCGCCATGGCAAGACCCGCGGTGAGTTCAATGTCACCCGCGCGGGAGTCGCGCAAATCGCGGTCTTCGACGGCACCGGAACCTTGCGCGCTGGCCTCGGCGTCGGCTCCGACGGGGCACCCGCTCTCGGCATCTACGGCCACGACGGCAAGCCGCGCGCCGAGGTCGGTCTCACCAACAGCGTCGCCCGCATCGTGCTGTTCGACGCCAACGCCACCCCGCAAGCCACCATCGGCGTCGCTCCCGACGGCCAGAGCGGTCTCGGCCTGATGGACAAGGACGGTAATCCGCGCGCGAGTATCATCGTCCAGCCCGACGGCACTCCGACGCTGCGCCTCGCCGATCAGCAACGCGGCCGCATCGGCATGGATATGACGCCCGACGGACGGCCCGGCCTCGCCCTGCTTGGGACAGACGGCAAGACCCGCGCATCGCTCACCGTCAATGCGGACGGCACGGGAGCGTTGACTCTGTTCGACGCAAACGGAAGCGCGATCAACTCCGTCCCCTGATTGATTCATCGTCGGGGCGGCCCGCAACGGCCGCCCTTTTTTTCTCCGCCTCGCAAACCAAAGGAACGAATGCCCCAACGCCCGACTACTCTCCTCGCCCTCGTCTTCCTGATCGCCGCACTCCCCGGATGCGGCTCGATCAAACAATCGATCGAGCCGCCGCCGCCGACTCCCGAGCAGCAGGCCGAGCAGCTCGAGCCGATGCTCTCCGCGGCCGGTTTCCGCATGCTCCCTGCTGACACTCCCCAGCGCCAACAGCAGTTGCAGTCGCTCGTCCCGATGCAGGTGAACTACTACGTCGGCAAGACCGGCACGCTGCACTACTACATGGCCGATCCCGACTACTGTAAATGCATGTTCATCGGCAGCGAGGAGGATTATCAGAAGTACGAGCAGCTCAAACTCAATCAGCAGTTCGCAGCCAAGGAAGGCGAGATTTCCCGCGAAAACCTCGAAGCCCAGCAGATGGAAGAGATGGACTTCCAGGAAGAGGAGTTCAATCCCTACGGCCTAGGCCTCGTCGGCCCAATGGGCCCGTCGCTCTACTGGTAAAAATTCTGTCTACTCTCCCTGTGCGGGAGAGGATGAAGGTCAGGGTCCGAATAAGCGAGCGCTTCGCGAGCGAATCAAGATTCCGCCCTCCGTCTCCTCTCCCTGTCAAGGAGAGGATGAAGGTGAGGGTCCTTATACAGCGCCCCGCGCGAATCAAGATTCTGCTCTCTATCTCCTCTCGATATGATGGTATGACCAAGAACATGAAGCTAAGGATCCTTTCAACCAATGCAGTTTGACGCTTTCCTCGAGCGATGCCGCCTCCAATGGCCCGAGTTCACCGACTCGCGCCGCCTCACCCGCTCCACCCATCCCGCCGATCGCTCGCTCGCGCACATCCTCGCCGAAATCCCCGGGATGGCCACCGAGAACAAACTGCGCCTCCTCAATTGCGCCGTCGCCTCGCTCGACCCCGGCGAAGTTTACGTCGAAGTGGGATCCTACAAAGGGGCGAGCCTGGTCGGCGCCGCCGCCTCGAATCCCCAGGCCCGAATCTTCGCATGCGACAATTTCTCGCAGTTCGACGGCGCCGCCGACGCTCTCCGCCGCACCCTCGACGCGCACACCGCGCCCGGCCAGGTCACCTTCCACGACATGGACTTCCGCGCATTCCTCGCCGCCGCGCCATGGGCCCCCGCCCGCATCGGCGCCTACTTCTACGACGGCGGCCACTCCTTCGCCGATCAGTATGACGGCATCGCGCTCGCCATCCCGCATCTCGCCGACGACGCCGTCGTCATCATCGACGACACCAACAAGCGCGCCGCCCGCTCCGCCAACAATCTC
>CAWBMF010000005.1:0-760984 GCA_963789835.1 uncultured delta proteobacterium
AGTTATCGGCTTTTCGTGTCGGCCGTACTCGCGCCAAGGTTTCCTCAAGCCCTGTAAGGAATTCGCAGATCTCGGCGCTCGATAGGCCATCCGCTTGTCTTTCTGAAAAGCAGATGGAGCCGCTCTAGCAATTGCTCGCCGATCGAACCGCTCTCGCTCCGTTCGCCGGACAATGTGACCGCTGCTCGCCGCGCCAGATCGGGCCATTCGCCGCCGGCCAAATCAGCAATCGCGAGAAGGATCTCCCAGTTGTTAGCCGCCCGGTCATCGAGCTCGGGCGGAAGATCCGGCATCGCATTGGCTAAGTCTTCTTTGCGGTCCACAGTCCAACGCGCAATCTTGCGTGTTATCTCGTTCGCCTCTTCGCGTGCCTGAGTGTTCCGCCGGATGAGACGTTCAACCTTGAAAGACCGCGGCTTGCGCGTCAGCGAGATCGCGACCAAACGATCCGCCCGTGTCTGGAAGCTGACCGATAGCCGCGACCGCAATCGCTGCCCACATCAAAACTTCTTAGGTATCCAGTCGTCCCCGCTTTTCACGGCCCGGATTGCGTAGGCACTCGTGCGCGTGTGGCCAGAGTTGAGAAGCCCGCGGATCTCCTCTGTCCTTTCGCTCTTTCGCGGCATCGCGTCGGCTTCGTCCAACAATAGCGAACACTGCTCGAGGTCGATGGTGCGAAAAACCGCGGCCGGACTGAGATTTGAACTGAGCGATCGGCCGGAAGATAAGCCAGCTGAGCACATCGAGCAGGGCGGTCTTACCGCAGCGCTTGGTCGGCGATGTGATGGCAAGACGCGGGCTAATCTCTGCGATGTCGAGCAGGTAAGAGAAACACACCCACAGCGTCAAAGCGACCAGAGCAGAATTATTCACGAAGATGAAGCGAGCGAGAAAAGCGCGCAATGTGTTGAGCAGTACGCACCCATCTACCGGTTCAGGCCACAGTTCTGGCGCTGGCGGTGCGAGGCTTTCCGATACGCTCGAATCATGCGGTCGGGCCTTGTTGACTGCAGCGTCAAGAGTATCGGCACGGGCGCCAAGTTTCTTCGCTTCACGCTTGCGCACCCGGTCGTATTCGAAGGGCGATAACTTCGCGAGGCGCTCGATATCAGGATCGATTGCGACCTTCGCCTCGAAATCCGACCGATCTGGTTGTATCGCGGAGTTGTGCGCGATTTTCGCAAGTTCGCTTTGGTCAACGGGTGGCTTGCAGCGGGCTTGGTTTATGCCGCGCAATAGGTTCAGGATTTCGTCCGCGTTGAGGTTGTATTTCGCGTGCGCAGATCGTGCAGTTCGGTAGAGATAGTCGTTCCGCGCTCCGTCCTGGAAAACTGGGGGCGGGTTGAAGCGCGGGGGATCGCCGACGCTTCCATTTTCGACGCCGGTCATCAGTTTTAGAAGCCAGTCTGGTAGCTCCGCTAGAGGTATTTGATCGATCCGAGACGAGATCTGCCACAAATAGCAATTGCCGGATTCATGCACAGACTTCGGCGCAATCACATAGCCGCCGTCGCCGCGCACATCGATACCCGCTTCAACTTTGCCGGCACTGTTCGAAACAATTCCGCCCGGATGGCGAAAACAGAAATGGAAGCCGCCTCCGCCGATCAGGACGGTCGGAGTTTCAGGCAGTTTGCCATGTTTCGCCTGAAGCGCTTCGAGTGTATGGTCGCCGCCGTGCCGCGGATCAACATCGAGCACAACGATTCCCGAGATTGTGCCGGTTGCGATGCCCAAGTTCGCATCGGGCCAACGTTCCCACGATCTCCTAATTTGAACGGGGTCGCACGTTGCGTCTTTACAGCCGTGCTTCGTAAGCGGGGTCTTCCCACGAGGTTTGCATGGAAAACTCGCGAACCCGAGCTCCTTTCCATATTTCAGGGCGGCGCGGAGCATGTGGTCGTCAGGGCTCATTCGCGTTCAGCCCTCCCGTGATCGGTTTGGGTACAATTCTCGTTGAATCGCCGCCACCGTGTTCCCGGCACAGAATGCGGTTCGTCCTCCGTTTGCGCCGCCGATTCGCCTCAAGCGGAATGGCGACTCTTCTGGGGCGCATCAAGCTTCGCCCGCGTTGACCGCTCGCTCTTCGATGAGCTTCCGCAGCGCATCTGCAGGGACGCGGAGCAGACCGCCTATTCGAACCGAAGGAAGCTCGAGCTTGTTCACGAGAGCGTAGGCGGTAGTACGGCTCACACCTATCATCGCGGCCACCTCATCAATTCTCAGCAAGAGTCTCTCGCTCGTCGTCGCTTTCATCTCGATAAACCTCGTCCGCGCCTGTTGCGCCCGATTCCAATTGTCCTCCCTTGCACATATTGCACAATTGCGATATATGGACATATATGACCGCACACGAACTTCCCCGGCCTTCGGAGCGTCGAGGCTTTGCGTCCCGCCAGAAATAGATCTCGACGGGAACTGGATCGCTTGGCGCTGGCCGGAATACTTCGGCTCCGTGATTGGTGCCGAGGTTGAGGCCGAGGGGTTGCTCAAGCGGTTTGCCAAAATCAAAACTGCACAAGACGCGTGCGCTTTCGCTAAGACTTTTGGGCCGCTCGGCATTTGTGCGCACGGCCATCCCGTCTGCCATGCCGATCTGCCAGGCGGTGGCCTGCTCTACGATCCTGAGCGAGGAGAGGCGAGCGGCGTGCAAGTAGTACCTGCGCCCGCTGCTGAGGCTTTCTATTGCGCGCCGGTCCGATTGCCTGAGGGACGTTTTGGCGAGCGGGTGGAATGGTGGCTCAAGCTTTCAGAGGCAATGCGCGCTTGCGTCAAAGTCGCCGCGAGCTTGAAAAAGGCACTCCGTCCGCGACCGAAGGATCTGGCCGTATTGAACAGAAGCCTGATTTACGAACTCGGGCAACCCCCGGTGGTCGAACAAATTCTGCCAGAACACCAGTTGAACGAAGAGGCTGAACTGTGCGCTCAGGATGGCGACCTTATTCCCGAAGTCGCAGGCGCGCGCTTCGATGGATTTCGGAGCAGGGCCTGGAACCTCATTCTCGAACTTCTCAACAAATGGCTAGTTGCCTGCCCCGTTCGTCTTTACTTCACGTATGCGGACACACGGCCCGTGGATTTTTCGATGTCTTTCGTAGCGGGCGATCAACGCGGTTGCTTTCCGGCGTTGGTATTCGAGCTGATAGGACGAATTCGCGCGAAACGCGGTGAATGGATGGTCAATTGCGCGCACTGCGGACTAGTCTTTTCGCCCCGCCGCGAACCGAAGGCAGGAGAGCGGATGTACTGCGAAAGTTGTCGAGCGGAAAAATGGCCGATGCGGCAAGCGCTTCGTGACTATTACGCGCGCAATCGAACTAAGATTCTCGTTCGCCGCAAACAGCGACGGCGGGCAATGGACCGGAAGAGGAAAAATGATGAAAACACAAAGACGCGGAAAAAATGAGGGCACGGTCTTCCAGCGCAAGGACGGGCGCTGGTGTGCGCATCGATCTCGGCTGGCAGGAGGGTCGCCGGCAACGAAAGAACTACTACGGCGCAACGCAAGAGGACGTTCAGGCAAAGCTCCTCAAGGCCCGCTCCGATCACAGCCAAGGGTTGCCTGTCGCCGTCGAGCGGCAGACAGTCGAGCAGTTCATGGACGATTGGCTGGAGCACACGTTGAAGTCGAGGGCCAAGCCCCGGAGCTTCGAGAGCTTCTCTACAATCAATCGCCTCCATATCAAACCCGCGCTCGGCAGGCTGCAGCTTCAGAAACTCGCTCCGCAGAATATCCAGCGACTGCTCGATGAGAAGGCCAAGGCTGGCCTCTCGGCGCAATCGGTTACGAACATCCGCACGGTCCTGCGCAGTTCTCTCGCTCAGGCTGTGAAAACGGGGTCTGGTTCCTCGCAACAGCGCCGCACTGGTGACGGCGCCACGCATCTCTCGCAAACAGATTGTGCCGCTCGACCCCGAGAACGCGCGCAACTTTCTCGCCGCGGCCGAAGCCTCGCCTTTCGTCGCGCTCTACATCGTCGCGTTGACGCTCGGACTAAGACGTGGCGAGGTGCTCGGGCTGCGGTGGTCAGACGTGGATCTCGATGGCCGAGCGCTCCGCGTCAATCAGGCCATCCAGCGTTTGAGTACCGGGCGCGACGAGAAGGGAAAGCGCAGCGAGCTTCGAGCAACGGAAACAAAGACCGATGGTAGCCGGCGCACGATCGCCCTGCCCGATTCTGTCGTTCGAGCGCTCAAGGGCCAGCGCGCGGGGCAGGCGCAAACGCGCTTAGCTGCCGGTCTGTCGTGGAAGGATCATGGCCTGATCTTCACGAACAGCGCAGGCGGTCCGCTTGAGCCCGTTGTGCTCAATCGCGATTACAAGGCAGTCCTGAAGGCCGCAGAGCTACCCTAGACGCTCCGTTTTCACGATCTGAGGCATAGCGCCGCCTCACTACTGCTAGTGGCCGGCGTTCACCCTCGCGCGATCATGGAGCCTCCTCGGCCACTCTTCGATCACGGTTACTATGAACGTCTACGGCCACGTCATGCCGGCGATGATGCGCGAAGCAGCCGACAAGATGGATGCGGTTTTGGCAGGCGGAAAGTGAGTCGATCTTCCAAACCGATCAATCTTGAGGACGGTCACGCTGGAAGACTGCACGCCGGGACTCACGCGGACCCAAAAGATTCAATACTCGTTCCTTGATCGAAGGGTCGTTGGCCAAAACGTATACGTCGTCCTCCCAATCTCCAATGATTGCCAAGTGAATTCTTGACGGATCCAAATTCGCGAACGTCGATCGCAACTCAGCTTCTTCCTGTTGGACATAGGTCATGACCCAAACGACTTGGATCATCTCCGCAGGACTGTGCCGGCCAAACTTCGCCTCGACGCTTCTGAAGAGAATTGAGGTGTCATGGATTGGGGCGGGGAGTGTACCATCGGGGTCTCTCGCGCCCGCCTGGAAGCGTTCGAAAGATTGAATTAGATCTGCCGATCGTTTCTTCACCTCGATTAGAATCGGTATTTCCGAGCGGATCACCCAATCGACCGTCAGGTTCCCCTCTCCATATCCGGAGACTTCATAGTCCGTTTCGACTGATGACGGGAGTCGCAAAATCGGCGCGAACTCCGCGAGCATATCTGCATGCTTAAAGGGATCCGCCAGCCTTTTGATATAGTTGCTTAGTTTTTCTGGCCTCAAACGGTTTTGGGCACAGACAAGGACCTCGAATAGACGATCCACTTTATGATAGACGTTGGCCCCGCTCAGTATCTGCCCACCACCCATGTCGAATGGCTGACCGTACTCATGACGCCAGAGCGACGTGAGTCTGTCTAGAAAGCAGAGCCGCTGAGTATTTCGCCCGGTACAAGCGCGGTGACCTTGTCGATGTCTTCTCGGCTCAACCCGCGCCATTTGGCAGAAGCCCGGAAGAGCTCCGGCAAAGGAGCGAGCCCTCCCATCAACTCTTCAGGCACGCGAGGTGATTTCATAAAAACTGCGGATTTCAGAGTCTGTTGGCTGTCAAACGTGTCGGTCAAAAATTCGGAATAGCAAAAACCCTTGGTGATCCCAGCGGGAGTCGAACCCGCGTTCCCGACGTGAGAGGCCGGTGTCCTAACCACTAGACGATGGGACCATCGTCGCGCGCGTCGACGGCGCGCCGGTGAAAATTGTTGGCTGAGGAGGTAGGACTCGAACCTACAATCGCCTGATCCAGAGTCAGGTGCCTTACCAATTTGGCCACTCCTCAGCGCAGCCCTGAAATATAACCAACGGCCATCGCGCGCGCCACCGCATCGGCGCGATGCGACCTGCACGATGCTATCTGATTGACGTGTGGCGCAGCGTCTCGGCGTGTCGATTCACCAGCGCGTCGCATCGCGAGAGCAGCGCCGGGTTGGCCGAGTGGCGCTCGATCATATAGCCCAGCTCGCCGAGGTCGTGAATCAGCAAGCGCAGGCATCGCTCGTATTCATCGGGCGCCTGCAATGCCTTCAATAGATCCGACACGAGATCTTCGAGTTCGGTTTCCTCGACTTCGAGCGCGATCTCAAGCGCGCGTTCGAGCTTGATCCCGGGCTTCGCATCGGCCTGCGCCTTTTGGAGCAGCGCCCGCAGCCGCACTATCGTGGCGTCCTCGAGCGAGATTGGGCTCGGCTTGTCGAGCATCTCTTCCTGATCGAGCACGGTCGTGACCAGGTCGAGCGCGCCGACGTGCCGCGCTTCGTCCCGCGCCATGCCGAACCAGAAATCCTGCAGGGCCGGTTCGCTCGCAAAGATTTTCGCGAAGCGCGCGTACAAGGCCATGCTCTGCTTTTCCAGTTCGATGGTCGCATCGAGAACTTCGCGCGTCGTGGGCATCGTGCAGCGATGATACCTTGCAGCTTCGAGAGCGGTAAAGTGCGAAGGCCGAACAACTCCGCTCAAATGGTCAATCCCGAACCGGTATCTCCCGCGCGCAGCAGCTCCAGCAGGCGGCGCGTCGCGATTCCCACCTCGATTGCGAACGGTACGGTCGCGACCAGGTAGATGAAGAGCGTCATCGCGATCACGGCGATGCGCACGCCAAACGGCCCCGCGATGGGCGAATCAACCGACACGGAATTCCACGCCAGGAACGCGATGATGCCGATCCAGACGGGCACCACCGGCCACACCAGCCGCATGTTCAGCGTCACGAGGGTGCCGAGGCCGTCGCGCCGGAAGTTGCCCTCGATAATCGGCACGAAAGAGTTCTGGTAGTTGATGACGCGATGGATTTTGAAGCGGCTGCCGGCGATCCTGCCCTCGAAAAACCCGCGCTTGATTGAAGTCGGCACTCCCCACTTCCGCGGCGGCTCGACAATTTCCTGGAGAATCCGCGTCGCATGCGCGGTGGTCATCGGCGTCGAGAATTCGAATTTGCGAAACGGCGGCCGAATAAAATCGCGCAGCCGTTTCGGCTTGAAATCAGTCCCGGCGATCCGTTCGGCTTCAAACATCGCGACCTAAAAATAACCGAAGCGCCGCGCTAACGCACGAAGGCCCGACCGCATCGCTGCGATCGGGCCTTCGATTTCGTACTGCGTAACTGCTATTTCGCGAGCTCGGTTGCGCGCGTCTCGCGAATGACCGTCACCCGAATCTGTCCCGGGTAGGTCATGTCGGTTTCGATTTTCCGCGCGACGTCGCGCGCCAGCATCGAGGTGTCCTCGTCCGAGATTTGCGTCGGCTCGACGATCACGCGCATCTCGCGGCCGGCCTGCACGGCGAAGCATTTCTCGACGCCCTTGAACGACTTGGCGATCGTCTCGAGATCTTCCAGCCGCTTGACGTAGCTCTCGAGCACCTCGCGCCGCGCGCCCGGACGCGCACCCGAGAGCGCGTCGGCCGCATCGACGAGCGGCGCAAGAATCGTCTCGGCTTTGACTTCCTCATGATGCGCCGCGATCGCGTTGACGATTTTCGCCGACTCGCCGTACTTGCGCGCAATCTCGCCGCCGATGAGCGCGTGCGAGCCTTCGACCTCATGCGTCAGCGCCTTGCCGATATCGTGCAGCAGCGCGGCGCGGCGGGCCTGCTTTTCGTTGAGCCCCAACTCGGCAGCCATCGCGCCGCAGATGAAGGCCGCTTCAATCGAATGCATCAGCACGTTCTGCGCGTAGCTGTAGCGATACTTGAGCATCCCGAGCAGCTTGACCAGCTCGGGGTGGATGCCGTGCACGCCAACCTCGATAATCGCGCGCTGACCGGCCTCGCGAATCGATTCCTCGACCTGCTGCTCGGCCTTGCGCACGACTTCCTCAATCCGCCCCGGATGAATGCGGCCGTCCGAGATGAGCTGCAACAGCGCGACCTTCGCAATCTCGCGACGAATGGGATTGTGGCACGAAATCACCACCGCCTCCGGCGTGTCGTCGATAATTATATCGACTCCCGTGGCAGCCTCGATCGCGCGGATGTTGCGACCCTCGCGGCCGATGATGCGCCCCTTCATCTCGTCGTTGGGCAGTGCGATTACCGAGACGGTGCGCTCGGCGACGAACTCGCCCGCCAGCCGCTCGATCGCAATCGCGACGACTCGCTTGGCGCGGCGGTCGGCCTCCTCGCGCGCCTCTTCCTCGACGATTCGGATGTGCTTGGCGGCGTCGGTGCGCGCCGAGCCGATCATCTCGTCCATCAGCGAGCGCTTGGCTTCCTCGCGCGTCAGGCCGGCGACAGCTTCGAGCTTGGTGCGCGCCTCGTCGATATGCGCCTGCAGTACTTCTTCCTTGTCGGTGAGACTTTTCTCACGCGTGCGCAGACTCTGATCGCGCCGATTGAGATCGGCCTCGCGCCGCTCGAATGCTTCCTGGCGCTTTTCGAAAGTCTCTTCGCGAGCTTCGAGCTTCTGTTCGATCGCGGCAATCTCGCGCCGGCGATCGCGCATCTCGCGTTCGGCGTCGGCCTTGGCGCCGACCACCATGTCCTTTGCCTTGAGTTCAGCCTCCTTTACTACTAGCTGGCTCCGTGTTTGAGCCTCCTTGGTTATTTCCTCGGCCTGAGCGCGCGCGGCCTCCAGGTTAACGGCGTCGTTACGCTGTTTCGTTAGTCCCCAAAAATATAAGACCGCGCCACCAACTATGAATCCCAGGATTGCCATAATTAGAGCCACCCGGGTTTACCTCCTTCGTCCGCGTTCGGCGTGCTGGCAGTGGCGCTTCGCAGGCACGATGAACTGCGGACTCGGTCACAATGAAGTTAAGCCGCCGGTCGAGTCCCGATTCGGGGATTCGATCGAGCAGCTGGAATGAATAGGCGAGCCCCACGCTGATCGCTTCGCCGCCGAACTGGCCGATGAAACGATCATAATGACCCCCGCCACGACCCAGTCGCTGACCTTCAAGTCCGAAGGCAACGCCGGGAACACAGACGAGAACTTTCGCGAAAATTTTGCTGTCAAGAGCTTCCGCCGACGCGGGCGGCTCGAGGATTCCATACGCGCCGGGCGTGAGCTCGGCGTGATCGCGAATCCTTCGGGCAACGATCATGCCCGTCTCGCTATCGACGCGCGGATAGAATACCGCGCGGCCTGACGCCAGCGCGTCGGCGAAGATACGATCAGTCGAAACTTCGTTGCGATGAGCTTTGTAAAGGACGACTGCGGAGGCGTCGCGGTAGAACTCGCTCGCGATCACTTGCCGCTCGACGATTTCCGACCATGCCGCCGCGCGCTCGCGGTCGAGCGCTTCGCGGCACGCGATCATGATCGCGCGAAGATTTTTCTTTTCGTCCGCCACAGTCGTTGCCATGGCGGGAGCGGGTTTAGCTGCTCGATGGCGCCGCGGCGTTGCCGTCGCGCGCGCGTGTCGTTGCCGTTGTCGTTCTCGATCCGGCTGACAGCCGGCCTGTATCCACGATACGTTCTATCGCGAAAGCCTCGATTGCGGTTGAAAAATATTTCACGGTAAGCACCGCGTTCAGGCTGCTCTCGAGATCCACAATTCCAATCCCCGCCCCCGTCCGAAATTGGTCACCTCTCGGATGCCGCGCGCCGTCACGACGAATTGGTTCTCATGCTCATCGTCATTCGCCGTCGATAGCCGCGGACAGCCGTTTATTCATCGCCGCGATTCGATCCACCAGCTCCTGATGCTCCCGGCGCAGGTGTTCGAGCTCCTCGGCGAAATTTAACGCAGCCAGGATTGCCAGGTTCACTGAATTGATAGTCTGGCTCCCGGCGCGGATATCCTTTATTTTTTCGTCCACCGTCTCGGCCAGGGACTTGACCCATTCGTCGCCCGCATCGCTGGCGACGGTCAGGCTTTGTCCCATGATCTGGACGTTGACGCCCTTCATCTTCAGCCAAGATCGATCCCGTCGAAACGGGTTAGAATTTTTTCGATCCTGGTTCTCACGTCGTTGCGCTCGTTTTCATGCTGTTGGCGCTCGGCGTTCAACTGCTTCACCATGCCGGCCGCATCAGCATATTTTTTTTCGGTTTCCGCAAGCTTCTGCGCGAGCTGATCATTTTCCTTGCGCAATTGCTGGATACGCGCCACCGAAGCCTGAATTCGTTCGTCTAGTTGCTTTAAGACATCTGTCGCCATGAGGGAGAATCTTCTACCTTTAGTTTAAATTTCGATAAACTATGCTGTCAAGCTGCATAAGAGCCGCTGGAACTCTGCTCTCCTGCATCGTCAGTTGCAAACAATGCGTCAACAAACTCGCGCGCGTCGAACTCGCGCAAGTCCTCGATCGCCTCGCCCAGTCCCACGAATCGCACCGGAATCTTGAGCCGATCCGCCACCGCCACCACCACTCCTCCTTTCGCCGTGCTGTCGAGCTTGGCCAGCACCACTCCCGTCAGCGGCACGGCGTCGCCAAAAATCGACGCCTGGCTGAGCGCATTCTGACCCGTATTGGCGTCGAGCACCAGCCACGTTTCATGCGGCGCGCCGGGCAACTCGCGCGCGACGACGCGCGCAATCTTCTTGAGCTCTTCCATCAGATTGACCTTGGTCTGCAGGCGCCCGGCAGTGTCGATCAGCACGGTGGACGTCTTGCGCGCGACGGCGGCTTTGACCGCGTCGAAGGCGACAGCCGCAGGATCGGAGCCTTGCGACTGCTTGATGATGTCGGCGCCGGCGCGATCGCACCACACCTCGAGCTGCTCGATCGCGGCCGCGCGAAACGTGTCCGCCGCGGCGACGATCACGCTGCCACGCTCGGCCTTGAGCCGCGCTGCGAGCTTGGCGACGGTGGTAGTTTTGCCGACGCCGTTGACGCCGACCAGCATGATAACCAGCGGCGCATCGCCGGAGTCCGCGGGCGCGCGATCGGCGGACATCATGATGGTGGCGATTTCGGCCTTGAGCGCGTCGCGAATCGCGTCGGGGCGGTTGTCGTTGCCCAGCTTGGCGCGCACGGCGGCTGCAATCTTCATGCTCGCGTCGACGCCGACGTCGGCGGCGATCAGCGCTTCCTCGAGGCCCTCATATATCTCGTCGATCTTCGCGCTGCCGGTCAGTGCGGCCCGGATGCGCGCGAGAAAGTTTTCGCGCGTCTTGCGCAGTCCGAGTCCAATTCTGACGGGCTGGCGAACCGGCGGCAGGCGGCGCTGCAGGCGGCAGCTCCGGCTCGACAGGTTCGACCGGCTCGATCAGCTCTTCAATTTCGGCCGGGGGCTCAAGTATCTCGGAAGTCGGCTCCGGCGCGAGCTCGGGCGGCGGCAGAATCGGCTCAGGTTCGGGCTGGGGCGCGGCCTCGATCTCCGCATGCGCCGCGCGCGACGGGAGCGCCTTGCGCAGGCTCCACTGAATGAGGACTCCAATGAAGACGAGGCCGGCCGCGCCGCCGGCGGCGATCGTCAGAATGAGTACAATGGCTAGCGGGGTCACGGGTTGGGTCGTCCGGAAAAAATCGTGAAGATCTTCGATGGAGAGAATAACAGTCGCGCGACGGCTCCGAAACCCGCGATCGGTTTCACATTCAATAATGTTCCTCGCTATAAGGAATGACGGCCGCCACGATTATCGCAAATCAGATATCGCAAATCAGGCGGACCCGATCATGAAGGGAGATCAGTAGAGATGGCCAAGCTCACAGGCAAAGTGGCAATCGTAACCGGCGCGAGCCGCGGAATCGGCAAGGCAATTGCGGAGCTGTTCGCCAAGGAAGGCGCCAAGGTCGTGTGCTCGGCGCGCACGCTCAAAGAGGGCGAGCATCCGCTGCTGGAAGGATCGCTCGAGACGACGGTCGCCGGAATCAAAAAGGCGGGCGGCGTGGCTGAGGCCGTCACCTGCGACGTCTCGTCGGAAGCCGACTGCGAGAAGCTCGTCGCGGAAACGCACAAGCTGTACGGGCCGGTTGACGTGCTGGTGAACAACGCGGCGCTGACCTATTTCATCCCGGTCAAGGATTTCCCGCCGAAGCGCTGGATGCGATCGTTCGCCGTGAACCTTCACGGCCCGTTCATACTGAGCCACCTGGTGCTGCAGGACATGGTCCCGCGCAAGTCCGGATGCGATCGTCAACATTTCGTCGGGCGCGGCGATCGGACCCGGCCGCGGACCGTACAAGAACGAGACGGTGTTCCGCGGCGGCGTGTGTTACGGCGCGGAGAAGGCCGCGCTCGAGCGCTTCACGCAAGGCCTCGCCGAAGAAGTTTATGACGACGGAATCTCGGTGACGTGCGTATCGCCGTCGCAAATCGTCGCGACTCCCGGCACGGTGCATCACCATCTCGTCACGGGCCCCGACGATGCGACTGGCGAGCCGGTCGAGTGGATGGCGCAGGCGGCGCTCATCCTCGCGAGCGAGCCGATCGACAAAGTGACGGGCCTGGTGACGTACAGTCAAACGTTGCTGAAGCAGTACGGCGTAAAGGTGAACGGTCTGGGAATCGGATTCGAGCGCAAAGGCAGCGGCTACAGTTTGATCTGACCGCGCGAGTTTGATCGCAAAAAAACGGCGCGGCGATCATCTGATCGCCGCGCCGTTTTGTTTCTGTTTGCTTACGCCGGTTTTTCCGCTTGGTCTGCGCGGCGGCCGAGCTGTCGCGCCGCATAAACCAGCAGCTTCCCGCAGCACCAGAGCACGAGGGGGTAACTGCCTATTCTTAACCAGTCGAACAAGGACATGCTCTCGATGTGCGCGAGCGAGAGCTTGTGTCCCACATGCCAGAGTCCTTTGAGGGATTGAAAGACTAAAAAGAGCATCAGGGCAAGGACAATCCAGCGAACGGCGACCGGCATGTCCAGAACGAAGTCGTCGATCTGTTGGTCGGACGATGGCGGTTCTCGTTTCTCGACAACTTCAACCAGACTGCTGACGGCTGCGCGGCGCCAGCGAGAGAACAATATGAGTCCGCCACCCAAGACCACCGAGACGCACCCAAAGCTGGCAACAGAAATGGCGGCTGATGTGGAGATCCCCGTTCGCAGTTGAAGCCGAGTGAGGACTGCCATAGAAGGCAGAACGAGAACAAACATCAACACCGGACCCAGCACTCCATACGCGAGAGCTGCCGCACGACTTCGCCTGACGAACAAACGCAGCTCTTGCTCCTTCTCGTTATCCGGCACGAAGTAGCCAGCACCTTTCATTTTGGGATAGAAAACCAATCGCCCGTCCGAGTTTCGTTCGAAGTGACGCTCAACCCCGTGGCTGAAAGCCGTGGGGGAGTTATAGGTCCGGAAGGCCGCGAACACGAGCGCCAGCATTCCGATGCTAATCAGAACCAGGTAGGCGTATCCCCACCGGGTATCGCTTTTGTGCTTCAGTGCTTCGTCGCGGTATCGGTAGGCATCCTTGTAAGTCGGGTCGATGCTGATCGCGCGGTCATAGTCAGCGATCGCATCGTCGAAATCGTACCGCCAAGCTGCGGCATAGCCGCGACTGACGTAGGCATAAGCGTTTTTGGGATCGGCTTCGAGTGCGCGGTTGAAATCGTCCCACGCCCGATCGAAGTCACCTTTCACTAACCAGGCATTCCCGCGCACCACGTATACATCGCTCTGCGAGGGATCAAGCTTCAGCGCTTGATCGAAATCTGAAATTGCACGATCGGTTTGCTCGAGGCGAGAGTAAGCGAGTCCTCTGCCTGTGTATGCGGATGCGATCCGCGGATCGAGTTTTATTGCTGTGTCGTACGCCGCGATCGCCCGTTCGAAGTCCTTCGCGTGGTAATACACATATCCGCATCTGTGGTATGCGTCGCCGAAGTCGGCGCCAACTTGACAGCCTGAGCGCAGTCGGCGCGAGCGGGATCGTAGTCGCTTTTGCCAGCGTACGCTTCACCGCGTCTGCCCCATGCTTCGGCGTCATTGGGAGCCAGACGAATCGCCTCGGAAAATTTCGCGATAGCAACATCGTAGTCGTGCTGCTTGAGCGCGGCGGTGCCTTGCTTCACCAGGTCCGCATCGGGCTGATCGGCGTAGCCCAAGGCTGTGCAGAGCATCGTGCCGGCCAGAACCGCTAGCAGAAGCAATCTTGTCCAAATGGAAAATCTCATCAGCATCCGCGATGGACACGAAGTTACCACGCCCTCGAAAAGGGCGCGACTCACCGTACTGTCGGCTGGCTGCTTATGCGGCTTGCGGGATTCTCAGTGAGATGATTCGCGAGACTCCCGGGCGGTCCATCGTGACGCCGTGAATCTGGTCGGCGCGCTGCATCGTGCGCTGGTTGTGCGTGATCACGATGAACTGCGAGCGCGTCTTCAGCTCGGACATCAGCGTCGTGAACGCGGCGAGGCTGAACTCGTCGAGCGGGGCGTCGACTTCGTCCATCACGCAGAACGGGCTCGGGTTGAGCAGGAACAGCGAGAAGATCAGCGCCATCGCGGAGAGCGCTTTCTCGCCGCCTGACAGCAGGCCGATTTCCTTGACCTTCTTGCCGGGCGGCTGCACGAGGACATTGACGCCCGCTTCGAGCACGTCGCCGGCGTCGGTCAATTCGAGGCGGCCTTTGCCGCCGCGCAGCAGCTTGGGGAACAGCTCGGCGAAGTTTTTCGCGGCGCCTTCGAAAGTTTCGGCGAAGCGTTTGCGCGCCTCGCGATTGAGATGCGTGATGGTCTTGGTCAAATCGTCGAGGGCGCTTTGCAGGTCGGCGCGCTCGGTGCCGAGCACGCCCGCGCGCTCCTCGAGCTCTTTGACTTCGCTGTCGGCTGCCAGGTTCACCTCGCCGATGCGTTCCATCTTCGCGCGCAGCTCGACGATTCGCGCGTCGTCCTGTGCCGGGATTCGGCCGTCGAGCGCGGGAACTATCTCGGCGGCCATCGCGTCGAACTCGGCGCCGAATTTCTCGATGAAGGCGCGCGCCAGCTCTTCGCTGAGCGCGCGGGCGCGTTCGCGCTTGAGGCCGCAGTCGGTGGCTTCGGCTTCCAGAGCCGTCAGGCTCTCTTGCGCGTTCTTGTAATCGGCGCGGCGGGCTTCGAGCTCGCGCTCGGACGCGTCGCATTGGGTGCGCAGGCGCGCGAGTTCCGCTTCGAGCTCGGTCTCGCGGGCGCGTGCGGCGACGTCTTGTGCCGACAGCGTTTCGAGTTCGCGCTCATAGTCGGCGCGTTCGATGTGCGAGCGTTCCAGCGTTGCGCGATGCTCGTCGATTTGCGCCTCGAGGGCGTCGGCTTCGCGACGCGCGTGGGCCAGCTCGCTTTCCAGTGCGGCGAGGCGCGACTTGCGCGCCTCGACTTTGGAGGCCGCTTCGAGCATCACGGCGCCGATCTCTTCGGCCGTCGCGCGCAGCGAAGCGATCTCGGTGGCCATCACGGTGAGCCGCGCGCGCGCTTCCTGCTCGATCTTCGCAAGCTCTTCGAGGCGGGCGTTCGAGGTGACGACCAGGTCGGCCAGCTCGTTCAGGCGCCGGCGCGAGTTGCCGCCGTGCGCTTCGGCCAGCGCGACCGATTGTTCGGCGCGGGCGAGCGCGCCGCGATGTTCGTTGGCGACGCGCTCCGCTTCGCGCGCCCTGCTCCGCCCGCTTTCGAGCGCGGCGTCGGCCTGCTCGCGGTCGGCGCGGACCGAGGCGAAGGTGGCGACCCGCGTGCGATGCTCTTCTTCGGCGCGTTCGAGTTCGCGCGTTTCGGCTTCGATTGCGGCGAGGTCGACGGCGGCGTGATGGTCTTCGGCGCTGCCGCCGCTGATCATCCGCCCCGGCATCACGAGGTCGCCGTCGCGGGTGACGAAAACGGTGCCGTGACCGTTCAGGTTCGACGCGGCCAGCGCGGAGTGCAGGTCGTCGGCGAGCATCACGTGACCGAGCATCGCTTCGGCGACCGGCGAGAAGCGCGATTCGACGTCGAGCATCTCGACCAGGCGGCCCGCAATGCCGGGCGCGTCGATCGACTGATGCGGCGTGACGGCGGCGTCGGGCTCCTGCACAAAGTCCATCCGGCCGGCGCGATTCTCTTTGAGGATTTCGATTGCGCGGAGCGCAAATTGCGGCGACTCGACAATGACGGCGTCCATCTGCGGGCCGAGCACCGCTTTGAGGGCGGGCTCGAGCGCGAGCGGCGCGCGCATCACGTGTTTGAGGATCGACGGGTCGACAGCAGGGCGATCGCCGTTGAGCGATTCGAGGATCGTGCGAAGTCTGAGGTCGACGCCGTTCGAAGTGTGATTGGGTTGCAGCTCGCCGCGCGCGACCAGCACGCCGCGCAGCGAATTGACGCGAGCGGTCAGATGGTCGAGCGCGGTGCGCGCTTCGATCTCGCGCTCGGCGGCCTGGCGCCGCGCGCCGTCGAGCTCGGAGGCCATCGCGCGCGAAGCTTCGAGGTCGGCTTCGGCCGTGCGCATCGCCTCGCGCGCCGTTTCGAGCGCGGCGCTGAGCGCGGGCGCCTCGAGCGTGGTCGCTTCGAGACGCTTTTCGAGATCAGCGCGCTCGCCGGCGAGATCGCCGAGGCGGCCGCGAATGACGGCGGCCTCGCGCACGATGTCCGACAGATCGTCCTTGCATTCTTCGCCGCGGCGGTCCGCATCCTTGAGTTCGCGAGTCGCCGCTTCGTGCTTGAGCGAGATTTCCTTGAGCGCAGCGTCGGCGTCGCCGCCGCCGGCCGCGATTTCGCGCGCGAGGGTCGCGCCTGCTTCGGCGCGATTGGCGCGCGCGAGGGTCGCATTCGACTCCAGCTCGACCAGCCGCGCACCCAGCTCGACTTCGAGCTGTGCGGTGGCGTCGAGGCGCCGCTGCAGGAATCCGCGCGTGCGCGCGCGCTCGCTGGCGCCGGTGTGAAGATTCTCGAGCTCGCGCTGAGCGCCGCCGAGCTCCGAGCGCGCCGACTGCGCGGCCGAGGCCGCCGCCTCGACCTGCTCGCGAATCGCCGCGGCGCCTGCGCGCGCATTTTCCAGTGAGCTCTTCAGCTCCGTGACTCGCGTGGTCTGAACTGCCAGCTCTTCGCGCTGATCGATCAACCGGCGCGCCGCCGAGTAACGTTCGAGCTCGCCGAGTTCCGTTTTGACGACCTTGTAGGTCTCCGCTTTTTTCGCCTGCCGGCGCGCGAAGCTGAGCTGACGCTCGATCTCGCTGAGCACGTCATCGACGCGCGCGAGATTTTCCTTGACCCGCTCGAGCTTGCGCTCGCTCATCTCGCGCCGGCCCTTGAACAGCGACAGGCCCGCCGCTTCCTCGACCAGCGTGCGCAACTCGTGCGGCTTGGCCTGGATGATTTCCTCGATGCGGCCCTGCTCGACCAGCGAGTAGCCGCGGCTGTGAATCTGCGCGGCCATGAAAAATTCGGTGATGTCTTTGAGGCGGCAGGGAATCTTGTTGAGCAGATATTCGGACTCGCCGGATCGATAAGCACGGCGCGTGACTGCAACTTCGCTAAGCGCGGAGTACGGCTCCGGCAGCTGGCTGCCTTCTTCGGCCTCGAGCACGAGCGACACTTCCGCCATCCCGGCGGCGGGATTCGACTCGTTGCCGGCGTAGATGAGATCCTCGACGCTCTTGCCGCGCAGGCGCGTCGGGGCCTGCTCGCCGAGCACCCATCTAATCGCGTCAACGACGTTGGATTTGCCGCATCCGTTGGGACCGACCACCGCGGTCATCCCGGGGGCGAAACTTATCGTCGTCGAATCGAGAAAAGACTTGAAGCCTAGTAATTCAAGGCTCTTAAGACGCATGCTGCCCTAGCCTCCACCACATCCACCACGTCCACGACAGTTATCCCAAGTTAGTTGGGTAGGGTCAAGAGAAGGCACAACATATCGTGTGTGAGAGAAGAGGTATCCACAGCGCGTTGTGGATTCATGAGACGGAGAAATTCACATTAAATGTGGAACCCTACGCGGGTTCCACACCTCCTCGGCAGGGGTGACCCCTGCACCCGGTATTAAGACAGTGGGACTTAGTCTTGGATTAGTTCTGTGTTCCAGTATGCGCTGTCTACCTGCGATAGATACGGCATCCATTCGCGATAGCGGCGCAGGCTGAACATCTCGGATGAGAACGGCGTCCATTCGGGGCGGCGCGGACGGCGGAACAGATGCATCCCGGCTTCGTCGGGCGTGCGGCCACCTTTGCGCCGATTGCAGTGATGGCACGAACATACGATGTTCTCCCACGTCGACATCCCGCCGCGCGAGCGTGGGATGACGTGGTCGAGATTCAGCTCGGTGCGCGGCAGTTTCTTGTGGCAATACTGGCAGGTGTTGCCGTCGCGCGCGAAAATGTTGAAGCGCGAAAAGCGCACGTGGCGCTTGGGCACTCGTTCGTAGGCCGTCAGCAACAGCACGCGCGGGACGCGGATGAAACCGTTTACCAGGCCGAGGCGCTCGTGCTGAACTTCAATCGACAGATCGCGCCAACTTTCGAAGTCGAAGGTGTGATACTGCTCATCAACCGCCTTGGCTACGCCCTGATAAAGCAGCGCAAACGCGCGTTTTACCGACGTAACATGAACGGGGAGGTATGAGCGATTGAGAACGAGGACCTTGCTGTTGAGCAGGCCCGCTCCCGGGAGACTGGGCGCAACCATGTCGGCCGCAGCAGACACACAAGACCAGTATCGGCCCCATGATCCCATGTCAAGATAGCCGTGGATTAAAAGCGCGTTATTGATTGGCCAAGCGCGCTTGCTTGCGGAGGTCGGGCATGGCTCGTATGATCCTGTGCAAGTTGTCGACGCTAAGGGTAAAACGATGTACCACCGGATGCGAGCGTTCTTTTCGTAGCCCGCGCGGCCCTTACGACGACTCCCGGCGCATCGCCTTGGTGCTCGCAATCAGGTCAGATTTCCGGGAATAGAGAGTTGCATCTGTGAAACGAGAAATCGCAATCAACGCGTCCTCACTCGAGGTTCGCGTCGCACTGCTTGAAGATAACGAGCTCGCGGAATTCTACCTCGAGCGCAATCGCCAGGTCGGACTCGCCGGCAACATCTATAAGGGCAAGGTCACGCGGGTGCTGCCCGGGATGCAGGCGGCGTTCGTCGATATCGGACTCGAGAAGGCGGGCTTCCTCCACGTTTCGGATTTTCATGACGGCGTCTCGGCGCTCAACACGGTGGCGGAAGTGCTCGGCGAAGAAGACGTCGAGACCGAGCCGATTGGTGACAACGAGTTTACCGAGGCCGAGATGAGCGCGCCCGAAGAAGGCGGCGACAGCGTGGAGGTTAACGGCAATGGCGACGGCGACGGCAGTGCGCCGCGGCCGTCGTCGCGCGGACGGCGTCGCGGCGGCAGAGGACGCGGCCGCAGCCAGGCGCCGCAGCGCTCGCGGCTGCCGATCGAGCAACAGCTGCATCGCGGGCAGGACATCATTGTGCAGATCGCCAAGGAGCCGATGGGCACCAAGGGCGCGCGGCTGACGTCGTCGATTTCGCTGCCGGGGCGGCACCTGGTTTTCACGCCGACCAGCAATCACATCGGAGTGTCGCGGCGAATCGCGAGCGCCGAGGAGCGCGCGCGGCTGCGCGCCGACGTGGGCGAGCTGCGGCCGGCGCAGGGCGGGTTTATCGTGCGCACGGCGTGCGAGGGCGTCAGCCGGCGCGAAATCCAGCGCGACGTCGCGTTCCTCACCAAGCTGTGGGCGTCGATTCTGCGCAAGCACGAGAGCATGCCGCCGGCGTCGATTCTCTACAGCGACCTCGACGTGGCGCTGCGAGTCGTGCGCGACATGTTTTCCAGCGAGGTCGACCGGTTGTGGTGCGACGATCCGACGACCTACAGCCGGGTCGTGCAGTTCGTGCAGAACTATATGCCGCGGCTGCGCGCGCGCGTGACGCTGCATGACGGGCCGCAGCCGCTGTTCGATCGCTTCAATATCGAACCGCAAATCGAGCGCGCGCTCGATCGCAAGGTGTGGCTCAAGTCGGGCGGCTACCTGATTTTCGATCAGGCTGAAGCGCTGACGGCGATCGACGTGAACACCGGGCGCTTCGTCGGCAAGCGCAGCCAGGACGACACTATCTTCAAGACCAATCTCGAGGCGGTCGAGGAAGTGGTGAAGCATCTGCGGCTGCGCAATATCGGCGGCATCATAATCGTCGATTTTATCGACATGGCGCGCGAGGCCGATCGCAAGAAGGTCAGCGACGCGCTGGCCGCGGCGCTCAAGCGCGACAAGGCGCGGACCTCGGCGCTGAAGATTTCCGAGCTGGGACTCGTGCAGATGACGCGCAAGCGCACCCGCGAGAGCCTGGAGAAATTGCTCACCGAGACGTGCGGGCGATGCGAGGGGCGGCGGGTGGTGAAGTCGGTGGCGACGCTCGCGGCGGAAGTGCTGCGCGGGATTCAGCGCGAAGCGGTCTCGAAATCGGCGGGCGACATGCTGATCGTCAAGCTGAATCCCGAAGTGGCGCGCTACCTGTACGATCACGGCGCGAAAGATCTCGAGACGCTCGAGCAGCGGCTGGAGACGAAGATCGTGCTGCGCTCGAACGACACGATCGATCTGGGCGCATTCGAGCTCGCGCGCGCGCCGGCAGCGGCCTAGTTCCAATTTCCCAAGATGATAGGCTGAAAGATGCGGGCCGTTCTCACCGCTGTGTGAGAGAGCCCAGCGTTGTTTGCGAGCGAGTCGCGAATCCCGCCGGAGAATAGCCAATGAAAATCAAAAATTGGCAAATCAATGTCGGCGGTGCGCTGATGCTGATGAGCCTCGCGCTCGTGGCTTCGTGCAATACGCAGCAGCCGCCTCCTCCCCCGCAACCTGTGCCAGCAGTAGCTCCGCCGCCGCCCCCGCCGCCGCCACCTCCAGCGCCGCAGACCAGCACCAAGCGGCCGCGCGCAGCCGTCGTATCGTTCCAGGGGAACGAGAGCGCGGGGCGCCCGACGGCCAGCGGCGAGCCCTATGACCCTGACGATTTGACGGCAGCGTCGAAGACCTATCCGATCGGCTCGAGGGTTGAGGTAACCAATCCAAAAAACGGCAAGTCGGTGATCGTGCGAATCAACGATCGCGGACCGCACGTTCGCGGCCGGAGCCTTGATCTGTCGAAAGCAGCCGCCGAGGAACTCGGCATCACCGACAAAGGTGTTGCACACCTTAAGATCAGACGCGTCGCTTCGAGTAAAACTGCAAAGAAGGAAAGCGAAGCTCCGGCTGCTCAGCCCGATCCATCGCCAGCCGCTGCGTCGTCACCCGCTCCGCCGCCAGCTGCTGCATCGTCAGCTGCTCCGTCGTCCGCCGCGACGCCGTGATCGCCAATCACTTGCGCAGAGAAATCTCGAAGCCGGTCCGGGTTTCGCGGATGTCGGAGTCGGTGAATTCCGTTTGCCGGATGAAATCCACGAATCGGTCCTTCGTGTAGGCGCGCCTGACCAGCATCAGGCGAAACGTCCACTTGGTGAACCAAGCGTTCAGCGGGCTTTGCTTGAGCGTGGCGACCTCCGCGTCGATAGCCTCTTTCGACACGTCTTTGCGGAGATCGATGATTAACGCGGTGGCGCCCGGTTTGAGCACGCGGCACATTTCCTGGAGCGCCATGACGGGTTGAGAAAAGTTCTTGAACGCGGCGCGGCAGAAGATCGCGTCGAAGGTGTTGGCCTCGAACGGCATGTGCGCGGCGTCGCCGCGGCGGAAGTCGACCTCGACGCGTGCGTCGGACGCGTTCTTGCGGGCGAGGTCGACGAAGGTCGCGCTGATGTCGAGCCCGGTGACGCGGAAGTCTCCGGCCCGGGCGAGCTCGATGGCGAAGTAGCCGGGACCGGGCGCAATTTCGAGCACGGCTGCACCCGGCGCGAGGCTCGCGGCCAGTTTACGCGCCTGTGCGATAAAGTCGCTGAGATCCTTGCCGGTGTTGGCCGCGTACCACCGGGCCACCCAGCCTTCCATCCCGAGACCTTTGTAAGCTTTCGCAGCAGACGGCATTTGGCATTTACCTCAAATTCAAAGATACTTGGAATATAAGATATTTGACGAAGCGAGGAAAACGCCATGTCGACCCGCAGACGCGCATTGCGCGAATCCCTGATAAGAGAAACGCGCCACTTTCTCGCGGAGGCAATCCTGTTCAATCAGCAACTGGCGGACCGGCTCGGCATCAACGCAATCGACTACCAGGTCCTCAACCTGCTCGACCTCTTCGGACCGGCCACGCCCGGCGACCTCGCGCAACTGACCGGCCTCAGCAGCGGCGGCATGACGGTCGTTATCGATCGGCTGGAACAGGCGCACTACATCGTGCGCGAGCGCAATCCACGCGACCGCCGCAGCGTAATCGTGCGATTCGCCGCGGCGCCGAAACGCCGCATCGCGGCGCTCTACAAGCCAGTGCTCGCGCTGATGGACAAGGTGCTGGCGGCGTATGACCTGGAGCAACTTGGCGTCATCAACGATTTCTTCATGCGCTCGAATCGCGCGCACGAGCCCGGTCGAAGGAAAGAACTAAAAGAAGGAAGCGGGTAGTGCCCTGATTTTCGATTCAGGACACTACCGCACGGGCGGCGCTATCAGAGTCCGAAGAAGAGCGAGACGCCCTGGGGCGGCGCTACAGGGTATTGCGGGCTGTCCCCGTAATAGTTGTACGGTTCCGGCGCCGCGTAGTAGTCCGGCTGCGGTGCGTAGTAATAGTCCGGCTGCGCGTAAACGACGGCGGGGCCGCGGTAGCCGCCGCCATGATTGCCGTTATCGTGATGCTGATCGCCGCCATGATAGTTGCCGCCATGGTTGTCGGCGGCGCTAGCCGATCCGACCCCGAAGCTGCCAATCACGAGGGCCAGGCCGACAGCCGCGGCAATCCTGGCTATCTTCGAGCGCAATTCAATTTTCGGTTCGAGCGATATTTGCATGATACTGCCTTGCGGGGTCGATTCCCGCTCTACTTGGATGCGGTCTGTTTTGCCGCCGAAACTTTTTCGCGGGTGCGGAACAGCGAGTCGGCAGTCTTCTTCTGTGCGTCCGACATCGTGTTGTAGAGCGCTTCGAACGGCGGGACGAATTTCTTCATTCCATCTTCATGCGCCTCGATGACTGACTCATACGACTTGACGACGTCGACGGCGTTCATCGTTTGCGCATCTGACGCGCGCTGCTTCTTCAGGTCTGACATCGCCTGCGCGTTGTCGCGCATCACCTGCGCCAGGTTGTCCCATTGCGGTTTCTGGGCGGCGGTGATGTGAAGCTTTCGGTGCAGCTCCTTGATGCGTGCTTCGACGGCATTGGCGTCCGCCGACGCCGGCGAGGTCATCGCCTGCGACGACGACGCCACCGAGATGGTCTTGCTGTTGCCCGCCATCACGGGGCTGGCGAGAACGACAACGCCGAGAAGAGTTGCCGCTGCGCCGGCTGCGCGTACGGCGCGATGCGTAAAATTGATCATGTGACTCGTACTCCTGTCAGTTGCGATTGCTGATACGGTTGCGGGTTTTGATTATCGGGACCGCTGCCAGCGTCTCACTAACATCCGCCGACATCTATACTCATTGATACTCATTCGGCCGCGCGCGTGCTCTCAAGCACACTGCTGTGAGTAATCGCACTTGGTATTACCGGGGAAGGTTCCTGTTATAACTCAAATCAACCCTGCGACTGTATTTACGGATGTAAATTGATTGATCAGAGAGTACAACCTCACACAGGAGACTGAATAAATGAAATCTAAATCTAACTACATAGTGGCTATTGGAGTTGGTATTGCGATGACGTGGATGGCCGGCTGTGCGCCGACTACCCATGTCACCGAAACAACGACGACAAGGCAATACGATACTACCAGTCCGCCGATCGTGATGGCGCCGGTGGCAGACGCTGGTACGACCACCACTACTCAGTATAACAACGGCACCGTGCAGCGGACCTACACGCAGCCCGCGCCCTACGTCTCGCCCTCGGATCAAAGCACGACCACGGTAACGACCAACGCCGATGACGGAACGGTGCAGAAGCAAACGACGACTACGTATGCGGCGCCGTACTGACTACATATCGAGAATATAAACGAAATAGATAAAGGAGCATGTCATGTTACTACTAATCATTATATTGGTTCTGCTGTTCGGCGGCGGCGGTGGTTACTATGGATATAGTAATTACGGCGCGACCGGAGGCTTAGTGCCGCTGGTGCTGGTCATAGTGGTGATCTGGCTGCTGGTTGGCCGCGGCGGGATCTGAACTACATTCGCGGGGTTTGGTTACTCTCAGGACCAACCGGCGCGACGGCAAATGGATGTAATTTCCTCGCAGGCGTAGCATGAAGGTTCGCACAGCAAAGAGTCGCGAGGTTCGGTCGAAAGAGCGGAAGTGCCCAAGGAGTTCCGGGTGACTCTAGTTCAGATAGTAGTGATCCTGGTCGTGGTCGGCTTGGTGATGTGGCTAATCAATACCTACATTCCCATGGCGGGCGCTATCAAGAGTTTACTCAATATAGTCGTGTTCGTCGTCCTTTTGATTTGGCTTCTGCAGACGTTCGGATTGATCGGAGCCATCCCGGGACTCAAGTTGCCGAGGTTGAGCTAAATGCAAATCGATAGGAACCAAATCAAGCGCGTCAGAATCGAAACTTCTTCCAGCAACCGAGCGGCGCTCGCCGCGAGGTGATGGGCGAAAGGCGGGCATCTGGGAGACTCCCCCCTCCCTCGGTGCCCGCCAACTATTTTTAGTGTCGACTGTTTGACTGAATAAACAATCAACCACACTTAGTAACCCCAAGGATAAAAAGAATGACTTTTGAAGATACTGCAAACGCCACTGTGCGAACCGCTATGGATCAGGGCCGTCAAGCTGCCGACGTGGCCAGTCAGGCGGTCAAGGACGGATACGACGCGGCGCAGCAATACGTCAAAGACAAGGGCATGGATTTGGATCTCCGCGATTTCGTGCGGCGTGAACCGTGGCTCGCAATCGCGGCTGCGTTTGCGGTCGGTTATGTCGCGGCGCAGATCGTTCGGCGCGTTTCCTGAGGCGCGCGGCCGTGGACAATTCAGCAGACGCCTCCTCGGCAGATGCAATTGAAAGGATGCGTCGACGCGAGCGCGACGTCGGCGAATATATCCGGGAGGAACCGCTCACCGCGCTGGCGATCGCCGGCGGCGTCGGCTTTATCTTCGGCGGAGGCGCTCGCAGCAAAATTGGGCTGGCGCTGCTGACTCTGGTGGGACGAATCGCACTGCGCGGCGCCGCCACCAGTTTCATCGTCGGCCTGGTCAGCGGCAATCACGACAATCAAAAGCCGGAGCGCGCCCCGAGTCGCGACGGAAGCTATCGCAATGGACAACATGACAATCGAAGAACAGATTTCCGCGATCCAGACTGAGCGCGACGACGCGCGCCAGGATTTGCGCGACACTTTGACCGACGTCAACGAGAAAGTTGGCCGGGTCGAAGATGAAATGCGTCCCGATCGCGTGATCGAGAGCCATGCCGTTGGAGCCTCGTTGATAGCAGGAGCGATGGGCTTTCTGTTTGGCTCGATCGTCAACAGCCGCGGCGCGGGTCCGGTCGTGATCGCGGCGCTGATCGGCTTCGCAATCTCGAAACGCGGGTCTGACGATCGGCGTTGAGCGCGGAATTCATGACAGAAAAACAATCTCACCCTGCCAACGGCGCGCCGGGAACCATGCAGGATTGGCCCACGCTGGTCGGCAGAGCGGTTGACGACGTGACGCGCATCCTACAGTCCGAAGCTCACATGCTACAGACCAACATGGGCGCGGCGCTCGAGACACGACTAGCTAGTGCAATAGCTACTCTAACTATAGTCGCAGTGATGATCAGCGGCGCGGTATGCATCGTGTGCGCAGCGATATTACTACTGCATCAATGGCTGCCGCTGTGGCAGTCGTTCGGGATCATCGGTGGCAGCGTCCTGCTGGTCGGCCTCGCGGGTTACGCAATCACGAAATCTCCCGCCGCGCCCGAATCCGCGGAGTCAAAATCGATATGAAGCCAATAGTAATCCTCGGTGTGATTGTCGCCCTGCTCGGAGTGCTGGCCCTGGCGATTCCGGAGTTCACGACCAACGACACGAAGAACGTCGTGACACTTGGCGACCTGAAAGTCCAGGCAACCGTGCCGACTTCTCACAGCGTGCCGCCGATCCTGGGCGGAGCCGCGATTATCATCGGCCTGGTGATGGCAGGCGGCGGGCTCTACCAGAAATCATGAGGTCTTGAGCGCCCAAGGCACGGGCTTTTCCATCTTCAGCTGGGATCGGCGACAGAAGTCGCGGCGGCGATTTGAGCGGCGTCGCGAATCTGTCCGAAGTGAATCTTGCCGAGATCGAATTCCTCGAGCGCTTTGATCATGCTCGCGAGCGCGGCTTTGCAGGTCGGAAGATTTTTGCGCGCGCGAGTGAGCGGATTGGATCGGGCAACAATAAAATTCTTCAGATAGGGATGCATCAGGCCGCGCTTCTTGCCCGCGATTACCAGGGCTACTGCAAGATCGTCGGCGCGCTCGACCTGCGCCGCACGCTCCTCGCGATCTTCGATCGCGTCCTTGAGCGGCTTGGTCAGGAATCCATCGACGCGGCTGAGCAGCGGTGCGTAAACGCCGCCCGAAAACCTCGGCTTCTTCTCATACAGCAGGCCAAGCGTGATGAAATGCGCGCGCTCGAATTCGAAGGCGAAGTCCTTCTCGGCGGATTTGGGCCGCTCCTCGAGGCGCGCGCGATACATGCGGATGACCTCGAGCGCCTTGTCGCGCAGGTTGTGCGCCTTCTCGGTGTTGAGCGCGAGAATCTGAAAGGCGACCTCGGGATCCGGTATCACGATCGCGGGAATCATCTTCGCGCCGGACTTCACGGCGGCAGCGCGGCGATGGTTGCCGTTGGGCGTCCAGTAAGTGCCGGCGGAGTGAACGGCGACGATCGGCTCGGTAAAACGGTCGAGCTTTTTCATCACTTCGATCATGCGCTTGAGATGCGCCGGCGAAAGATCGCGCTGATACGGAGTCGCCTCGACCTTCGCCAGCGGCAGCATCGCGAACAGATGCCAGTTGTCGCCGACTGGTTCCTGGTAAGCGGCGAGCGCCGCGCCGCCGTCGGCCTCGATCGCCTCAGCCAGGTCTGTGACCGCGGCGGGGAGCTTTGCGCCGCGCGGAGAAGTAGCTAGTTCCACCATGCTCAAGCTTGTAGTTGATAGACCGCCTCGCGGACAAACGGATTACTGCGGAGGCGCGGCGGCGTTGACCGCGATGATATGAAAGTGAACGGTGACTTCGTCGCCGGCGAGAATCGTGTGAAACAGAACGGCCGGCACCTTGACGCCGAAATCTTCGTAGTTGAATGTCACTTCGCCGTCGCCCGCGAACACGCCGTCTGCCCCGAGCGTCGCGTGGACCGTCATGGTCATCGCGTGCGCTTCGCCGTGAAGCGTCAGGAAACCGGTCACGATCGCAGTGCCTTCGTGGGGATTGGTTATCACCGTGCCGACGACGCTGTTGCTCTCGAATCCGATGGTTGGATACTTGTCCGCCTCGAGCGATTTTTCGGTGACGGATCGATCGCGCGACGCATTGTCGCTGCGATAGCTGGTCGCGTCGATGAGCACCCTCACCTTTCCCGTGCCCGAGATGTTGGCGGGATCGACGCTTACTGCGCCGTCGATTATGCGGAACGTCCCGATGGCGTTGCCGCGAATGAATGCGGCCGGCTCGGCGACCGACGCGCTGACCGTGCTGCGGTCGACGTCGACCTTGAAATGCATCACGGCAGCGCGCGCCGCGCCCGCATCGAAAACAATGAGCGCGAATGCGCCGGCGATCGCGGTCACAATGCGCGCGCGAACGCCGCGTATTTCATTTGAGTATATTTTCAATTGACCCCTTCTCCGTTGTGCGATCAGCCGAAGCGGCGGCGCGCGATGGCGACGCCGATCACAGTGTAGATTATTCCGAAGCCGAAATTGACGGCGGCCGGGATCAGCGCGGTCGAGGCGGCCAGGTTGCGAATCATCAGATCGTTGAACGCGCGCATCGCCCAGGTGGTCGGCAGTGCGAGCGCGAACTGCTGCATCCAGGCCGGCTCGAAATCGATGGGCCACCAACATCCGCCGATGGCGGCCATCGTCATGATCACGATTGCGCCTACGGGCAGAACGGCATCGCGCGTGCGCCCCACTCCTGCGACGATTAAGCCGAAGGCCGCGCCGGCGAATGCGATCGCAGCCGCGGGCAGCATCAGCGCGGCGGGAGTGCGCCCCAGTGAAATTCCGAAGAGCGCGTATCCGGCAGCGAACAGCACCGCCATCTGGATGAAGCCGACCACGAAGCGCGCGAGCAGCTTGCCGGTGAGCGTGGCCCACAGGGGCGCCGACGCCGAACGCAGGCGCTCGAGCGTGCCCCAGTCATGCTCGTCGATCAGCGCCAACGACACGCCCATCAACATTCCGATCAAAAGAAATGTGACGGCGAACCCCGGCACCTGCAAATCGAAGGCGTTGAAGCCCGCGAACTCGCCGATTTCCTTGCCGGTCAGGTCGACCTCGGTGAGGCCGAGCGTGCCGGGAATCGCGAGATTCGGATCGATCACGGGCATCTCGGGAATGTTGACGAGAGGAATTTTCGGCGCGGGCGGCAACGCCGGCAGATCGAGATCGATCTTCGGCACGGTGAGTGCGTCATCGAGCTTGCTGCGCGCGTCTCGGATCTCTGCGACCGGCGCGAGATTGATCCCGCCGAGATCCAGATCGGCCGGCAGCGTCGGAAAGGCCGGCGGCGGCGGAATGTCCGCGGAATGGCTTCCGGCGATCTCCTTCAGTTGGCCGAACCAGTTTTCGAACTGTCCATGCGCAATGTCGAGGCGATGCAGATAGTCCTTGAGTTCGTCGAGCTTCGATTGCCGCGCCGCGGTGTCGGCGTCGAGCTTGCGCTGGATGCGATCGAGTTCGGTGTCGAGCGCAAGTTTGGTTTGATCGCGCGCGTTGGCCAGTGCGGCCTCCATGTGCGCTCGAATTCGCGGCGCGGCAGCGGCACGCGCCGCATCGGCTTGTGTGGCAAGGCGACTGGCCTCGGCGCGGGTTTGCGCGGCGGCGTCACGCGCCTGGGCGAGCTGGTCGGTGAACTTGCGCGTGCGTTCGGCGGTTTGACCGCGCGCCTCGTCGGAAGCGCCGGCGCTGATTTTCCGGCACAATTCCGAAAGCGCCAACTCGATCTTGATGGTCTGCAGATACTTGACCGGATCGGTGTAGAGAATCAGCCGCGCGCTGCGGCCGTGCTCGATCGCGTCGGTGGTGCCCGGCGGAATGACTATTCCAACCACCGCCAATTTGCGCTCGCGCACTGTCTGCTCGGCGTCGAGGCGGCTCGACGCATGAATGATCGACAGGTCGGGCTGATTAGAAATCGCGTCCAGGATTGCGCGCGCGATTGCGCCGTGGTCTTCGTCGAGGACGGCCACGGAATATTCGCCGCGCGGAGCGGTGCGACCACCGTAAATTTTTGCCAACGAGAATCCAGCCGCGGCGATGACGGCGATTGGCGCGACCAACAGCATGAACAAGCCGACGCGATCGCGCCGGATGAGCCGGAATTCTTTGCCGATCGTCAGCCACACCGCGAGCAGCATCATCGCCTCATTGCGTATCGCGCAGCGCGTGGCCGGTGAGTTTGAGAAACGCGTCCTGCAGATTGGGGCGATGGACGTGGAATTCGATGACCTCGTCGCCAGTTTCGCCCGCGCGGCGAATCACGTCGGGCACCTGCTCGAGGCTGTGCAAGGTGGCGGCGGCAGCGAATCCGTCGAGCACCTCCCACGGCAGTTCGGTGACGCCGTCGATTCCGTTGGACCATCCGGGCGCGAGCTTTTTCTTTGTCGAAATTTCGATTCGCGGCTCCGTGCCCGCCAACGCGATCAGTTCGCGGTCGGTGCCCTGCGCAACTATGTTCCCGTGATCGATCAGCACGATTCGATTGCACAGCCGCTCCGCTTCTTCCATGTAGTGCGTGCTGTAGAGGATCGCGCCGCCTGCTTGCGCGGCCCGCTCGACCACCGCGAAAATCCTCCCGCGCGATTGCGGATCGACGCCGACGGTTGGCTCGTCGAGCATGATCGCCGCCGGTGAATGGATCATGCCGCACGCGATGTTCAGCCGGCGCATCATGCCGCCGGAGAATTCCTCCACCTCGTCGTCGGCGCGATCGTCGAGGCCGACTTCCGCGAGCAACTCGCGTGCGCGCTTGAGCGCGTCGCGCGCGGCCATCCCCTGGATGCGTCCCCAGAACATCAGATTCTCGAGCGCAGTCAGCGTGGGATACAGCGCGAGCGATTGCGGCACCAGGCCGAGACTTCTGCGCGCAACGCGCGGCTCGGTCGCGAGACTGTGAGTAGCGATCGAGGCGCGCCCGGAGTCGGGATCGATCACACCCGACAAAATCGAGAGCGTGGTGGTCTTGCCGGCGCCGTTGGGTCCGAGCAGGCCAACAATTTCGCCGGCATTCACGGAAAACGACACGCCGTCGAGCGCGGTGCGATCGCCGTAGCGCTTGCGGAGATCTTCCGCGCGGATCATCGGTCCCGAGTTCATCGACAATCGACCATGCGCGCGCGAGATTTCAGGTCGGCATTCAGCGGTAACTCACCATCTCGAGCAGGTTGCCGTCAGGATCGAGAAAGTAGATGCAATCGTGATCGCCCCAATCGATCGGCGCGGCGCTCTCGACTCCGGCGGCCGCCAGGCGCTCGCGCGCGCCGGCAAAGTCGCCCGCCTTCACTTTGAATGCATGATGACCGCGGCCGAGCGGATGGCCAATGATCGATTGGCGCGCGGCCTGGTCGAGCGGAGGCCGCGCGACCTCGAACAGCGCCAGGTTCTGGCCGCCGCAATCGAGCAGCACCTGATCGCCGAAACGATTGACGACCTGCAGGCCGAGGACCTCGGTGTAGAAACGTTCCGCGCGCGCGAGGTCCGCCACCTCGATACCGAAATGATCCAGCCGCTCGAGTTTCATCGCGGGCACCCGAACAGATTATCCACGGGCATCGGCGATTAGGAAGATGCGGCCACCGTGCGACCCTCGAGTTCGAGCGCCCTTGATTCGACCAGGCGTTCCTTCTCGTGGCGAATGAAGGCGGGATCGAACGTCACGATCAGGACCGGCAGAATGGTCATCGCACCGAGCATCGAGACGAACATCCAGACCGCGAGCAGCAGGCCCATTTCGGCGTCGAAGCGGATGCTCGACCAGTACCAGAACAGGACCGATGCGACCAGCGTCAGCGCCGTGAACGCGACGGCTTTGCCCGAGGTGATCAAGGAGGCGTAGGTACTGTCTTTGAGATCGCTGCCGGCCGCCAGTTCTTCGATAATCCTACTGACTATATAAATCGAATAGTCAATACCGAATCCGACACCGACAGTGACTACTGGCAGAGTATTGATGTTGATACCTATATCGTGCGCACCCATATAGGCATTGATCGCGGCATTGGCCAGCGCCAGTGGGAATAGCAAATAGAGTCCGGCCATGAATGAGCGATAGGTAATGAGTATGATGATGTAGATAGTCGCGAACGCGAGCACGTTGAGCAGAAGATCGTTGTCGATGATTTCCTGGTTGGCGGCGGCGAGCTCTCCGATAATCCCGGCGGCGAGAGAAAACGTAACGCCCGGCACCTGATGCTGGGGCTCGGCGAAGAATCGCTGCGTGCGCAGCACGACGCGCTGGACGTTTTCACCCTCGCGATCCTTGGTGTACACCGTCATCTGGGTCGCGTCGCGCCGCGGCGTGATGATGTAGGCGGTCGACAGCGGCGACGCTCCCGCCAGCAATCCGCCGAGCAATTGTCCGGTGCCGCGCGGGTTGGTCGGCAGTACGTTCCACTTGGGCTGGAATTCTCTCAGCGCGGAACCGCCGTTTGACAGCAAATCGGCGACCGAAAATGTGCGCCCCACGGCCGGATCGCGCTCCATGTAGCGCTCGTACTCGTCCATGACGTGGTACAGCTTCGGATTGTTGAGCGAGTCGCGTGTGGCGAGCTCCGCGACGACGACGAATTGCTCGATCGCGCCGAACTCTTCCTGGATATTGGCCATCGATTTGTTGTACGCCGAATTGGGCCACAGGATTGGCGATTCAGACGACGGGTCGCCGACCTTCAGGCCGGTCCAGAAAAAAGCGCACAGCGCGATCACGAGGCCGGTGGCGATGAAGGTGACAACGCGGCCATTTCGCTCCAGCATCGGCTTGGCGATCGATATCAGCATTCGCTTGAAGAAGCCGTGCTCGCGCTTCTCGATCACGTCGATGTGCGGCGGAGCGAGATAGTAGTACACGATCGGATTGAGCAGCAGCTCGCTCACGATGATCGCGGCGATCCAGAAGCTCGCCGTGATCGCGAGTTTCTGCAGAAACAGAACCGGCACCAGCAGGATGACGAGCACGCCGAAGGCGTCGGTCAGGATTCCCGACAACGACGGCACGAACAGTTCGGAGAACGACGACAGGATCGCTTTCTCCTTGTCGCGCAGGCGGTAGAACTCCTCGTAGTAGCGATCGTGCATCTGCACCGAATGGCTGACGGCGCGCGCCGTTATCAGGAACGGGATGACGAGCACCAGCGGATCGAGTCCGAAGCCGAGCAGCCGGATGAAACCGAGGCCCCAGATGGCGCAGATGACGCCCGAAATAGTGGGCCGCAGCGCGCCGCGCCAATCGTGGAAATAAAGGTAGAGCAGGATCCAGACGGCGAGCACCGTGGCGACGAAGATCCACAGAAATTCCGGCGTGTAGTGATAAACCCAGCCGTACAGAATCGGCTGTCCGCCATAGTAGATGTGCACCGTCGCGTCACGCTCGGGGATGACCACGACGCGCCGAATCTCGTCGAAGATGCGCGTGTAGTCGAGACGCGATTCGAGAAAGCTGCCCTCGATGATCGCCGCGCGGTCGTCGAGCGAGACGAAGCGGCCGAAAATCACTCCGGGATTTTTGTGGACGTTGCTCTCGAGCTCCGCCAGGTCCTCGGCCGTCCTCGGAATCTCGCCGTTCGGCAACACCGGGGTATTTAGAATGACGCCGCCGGCCAGCGGGCGGAAATAACTGGCGGTCGCGATCGAGCGGACCGAGCCGTGCTGGATCCCGTAAACGAGATCCATGTTGTTCGTTATGTCGATGATTTTCTTGATGATCTTGGCGTCGTAGATCGTCCCTTCCCGCGCCTCGACCATGATCGTCACGTTGTTGACGCTGCCGAAATACTGATCGTACTTGTGCGCTATCTGGATGAACGGATGATTCTGCGGCAGCAGATCGCCGAAGCTCGTGACCAGTTGCGTCTGCGCCGCGTAGTAACCGAAGAAAGCAGTGAGCGCGCCGACAACGGCCAGCACGATGAAGCGCCGGCGCAGAATCCACTCTCCAAATCGGTACCAGGTCATTGCGTTCTCCGAAGTCCCCTTGCTCGCGCGCTCGCGCTCAACCCTGACAGAAGCGCCACGTCTTGCCACCGTCCTCGGTGTAAAGGATGGTGCCGTAGCCAACGATCCATCCGTGCAGCGCGTCGAAGAACCGCACCTGGCTGAGCGGGAACGGCACCGTTGGCACCGACTGATCGTGCGCCCACGCGCCGTCGGGCTGCAGCCGCAGCACGGTGCCCGTCAGTCCGGTGGTAATTCCCTGGTCGCCGCCGAACAGATCGACCGAGAACAGCGGATCGCGCGCCGGGATCTGCGTCGCTCCCGGGACCAGCGTGTCGATAGGCGCGCCCGGCTTGTCCGCCTGATGCGCAAAGTGCCAGTTCTTGCCGCCGTCGTCGGTCTGAATCACCCAGCCCTCGAGTCCGCACGCGGCGCCATGCAGTTGATCGCGAAACGACACGCTGAAAAGAGTCGGCAGCAGAAAATCCGCCAGGCGCGGATCGTCATTCGGTCCAAGCGGACGCTTCCATTGCGGTACCAGTGATTGCTGCTGCTCCTGCCACGTCTGACCGCCATTTTCGGTGGCCCATATTCGCCCCAGCTCGCCGACCACCCAGCCGTGATTGACGTCGAGGAAACTCGCGCTGTAAAGCACCGGCTCCTCGTACGGCAGCGCGTAATCGGCCATGTCCGGCGGGAACAGCCGCTGCAATTGGCGCTTGATGAAACTCTCGCCGCCGTTGGTCGTGCTCATCACCAGCGCACGGTCGCCGACAAAGAAGCCGTGATTCGTATCGGGAAACGACAGTCCGAAAATAAACAGATGCGTCCGCGAGTTGAGCCGCGTCCACGTCTTGCCGCCGTCGCGCGTGCGCATCACCAGCCCGTCCTGCCCGCACAGGTAGCCGTTCTGATCGTCAGTCATCTGGATTCCGAAGATGCCGAGCTGGCTGCCGATGTCGACGCGCGTGAAGTGACGGCCACCGTCTTCGGTCAGCAGCACCTTGCCGCGATCGCCGACGATGAACGCCCGCGTCGGGCTGGTCGGCCATACGTCGAAAAATTTGTCGCTGAGCGTGATGTTGCGCAGCGGCAGCGGCGGCATTGCAACCTCGCGATGACACCCCGCGCTCGCAAGCGCGAACAGGACAAAGAGCGTCTTGACTATGCTGTATGCGCGGAGTTTTCGCTCCATTCGGCCGATCCCATCGAAAAATTTGCTCTATACTCAAGCAAACCCGCTAGCTTAGCAAGCCATGAAATATCTAATGGGATTTGCCGATTTAAGGGCTGCCCGGCGCGCGCCTCATCATGCGATGTTCTACATGCGCAACGACTTCGCCCTTCTGATTGGTCAGCGTCGAGCGCACTACCGCAAAGTTCATCGTTCCAGTGCGACCGGTTTTTTCGTAGGTCTCCTTCAATTCGGATGACACGTGAATCGAATCGCCGGCTCGAATCGGCGCGCCCAACTCGATGTCGATTCCGGCCATGAGCCCGCCGCCGGCGAAGGTTGGAAGTCGATCGAAAACATCGTCCGCGTAGCGAAACGCGGCAACGAAGGCCGGCGGCGCGACGATCCCCCCGTGCGGACCTGCCGCGGCCAGAACAGGATCGACATATAGTGGATTGGTCTCGCCCATCGCGATGCAAAAGTTCGCGATTCTTTCGGCGGTTACCACAAAGGGCTCGCGAGCATTGAAAGTGCGGCCGCGAGCGCGTTTCTCCATGTTAATTCAATGACCCGTATGCGGTGCGGCTTACAGGTTGCGACCGCCGGCCGCGTCGGTGAAACCTCGGATGCCGATCCCGCCTTCGCAAAGGATCACGCCGCCAGTCGCGGTGGAAGAATTTTCCGCCGATGCGAGCAGCACGTACGAGCCAGTGTAATCGCGCGGCTCAGGCAGCTTGCCCAGCGGGATTCCGCGCTCCGCGGCCTCCTTGAGCGGCACCGAGGCAATCGACTTGTCCGCCAGATCCAGCGAGCGCGGGCCGCGCAGGTCGGTTGGAATCGCGCCCGGCGCCACGCCGTTGACGCGAATCTTGGGCGCCAGCTCGTACGCCAGTTGGCGAATCAGGCCGACCACCGCATGCTTCGAAGCCGTATATAAAGGTCCGCCGCCGCATGGATAGAACCCGGCGTTGGAAACCGTGAAGATGATTGAGCCTCGCGTCTTCGCCAGCTCTCGGTATGCCGCCTTCGCGCCCAGCAGGTAACCCTTCACGTTCACCCCGAAGAGTTCATCAAAAGCGGCGCCGATTCGATCGTCGGGCAATGCGGCGAGCGAGATCGAGAAGTCCCAGATTCCTGCGTTGCCGACGAAGCAATCGAGCCGCCCGAACCGCTGGACTGTTTCGGCTACTGCACGCTGATTATCCGCCAGCACCGTGACGTCGCCGACGATCGCCGCAACCCGTTCTCCGAGCCGCTTGGCGAGCTCCTCGCTGCGTTCGCGCGCGCGATCGAGGATTGCAACGCTCGCGCCCTCCTCCACGAAGCGCTCGACAATTGCCCGTCCGAGCCCCGAGGCGCCGCCGGTGACCAGCGCGACTTTATTTTCCAGCCAGCCCATCTCAGAAAAAATTGCTCAGGTTGCGCGACAGCAACACTGTCTGTTCGAGGAAAATCTTGCGGTCCGCGATCTGGAACGATCCCTCGACCCGCCGCAGCACGTCACGGCGCGATCCAATCCACGAACTCTCTTCAGAATTGAGCCGCGTGCGATAAAGGTGGAAATTCGATTCCACTTCGAGCTCGCGGCCGCTGTCGCGAACGATTCTCACGTTGGTGATCAGGTGACGCGTGCGCGACGGCGGATCCTCCGCCCACGACCGTCCACTCTTCAGCTTCGCGACGCGGCCGGCGAGCAACGCCTTGGTGTCGCTGAAGAACGCCATCTCGCCCGGCTGCGTGAACTCCTTGTCCGTCTCGCGATTCATCCGCGTGCGACGAATCGGCATAAAGTAATTGGCGTCCTCCGCGAACAGCCCGAGCCACTCGTCGTATCGATGCGCGTCGAGGATCGCCGCCTCGTCATAGTAGAAGCGCTCGACCTCGTACTGTCGGACCATCGCCGCAATACGCTCCTCGCTCGGACGCAAACCAGTTTCGGCGGACATCTATATTTGCTCCTAGATGAACTCACCCGGCGTGGTCGCCTGCCGCAGCTCGTCCCAGCTCAGACCCTTCATCCATTGCGCCCATGAATGGTAGGTCCACAACTGGCCGTGCTCGCTGGTCAAACCCTCGACGCGCGCAAGCCCGCCTTCCTTGATGATCCGACCCTGGCCGAGACCCATGGTGAGTTGTTGCTTCATCCTCCTGCTCGCGACGCCGCGCGTCTGCGCTGTCGCCTGCGCCCAGTTCTCGCCGTCGTCCTGCTCGAGTACTCCACCCGGGCCGAACACGCGGCTCGCGACCGTCACGATGAAGTCGCGCGTCTCGCGCGGAATGTTGCGATCGACCAGGGTGAACCACCAGATCTCGGTGTGCCCGGGATCGCGCGGAATTCGCAGCGACAGCTGTCCCGTTACCGAGGTCACCCACGACGTCGGAAAGATGTTCGGATGTCCCGCAACTTTTGCGCCGACCGGCCCGAGGACCTCGCGAGCTTCCTCAGTTGAGCGCCAGGCGTTTTCGAAGTCGGGATTGGCTGAAGAAGATGCGGTGGGACCGCCGATCGCGTGCCCATACTCGCCGAGCACGACCACCTGATCGAACTTGGTTCCAATGATGCCGGTGCCCGTCATGTCGAGTGCGGCGCCGGTATCCATATTCACGCCGCTCATATCGATCTTCTCAGCCGGGGCGCGGGTTGGTTCGGTGCCGAGCGCGCCCGTCTGGAATGCCGACGCGTGGGTTATTTGCGGGTGATACCAATCGAAGAGATTGTCGACCGCGAATTTCCAGTTGCAGTCGATGATGAACTTCTGGATGCCGGGAACCACCACCATGTCGCCGCGTGCCGCGATCAGATCGAGGCCGAGCCGCCCTGTAGCTCCGAGGTAATCCTCCAACGGCGGCGCTGTGGCGTCATGCGTGCCGAAGATGAACCCCTTGTAGCTGGCGACCTGCGCCACCTGCGCCAGCCCATGCTGCGTCTTGTCGAGTTGGCCGTTGTAGAACGTCTTGAACCCGGGCACGCCGAGCAGGCGACCGTCGATGCCGTACGACCATCCGTGGTACGTGCACAGGAAACTCTTGACGTTGCCTTCCTCCGCGCGGCACACGGCGTTGCCGCGATGCGCGCAGGTGTTGAGCATCGCTTTGACGGTGCCGTCCTTCTGCCGCACCACCAGCACGTTGTCGCGGCCCATGACCGATTGGAAGAAATCGCCGGGCTCGGGAATCTGCGATTCGTGGCAAAGGAACAGCCACGCCCGCCCGAAAATCCTCTCCATCTCGAGTTCGAAGATCGCGGGATCGCTATAGATACGGCGATCGATTTCGCCCCGCTCCAGCGATACCAGCTCGTCAATTGCAGTTGGCGTGGTCATGCTCACACTTCCTTGGCGAAGGCGCCCGGCCGCCGCCTTCGGCCCGACGCCATCACTATCACAAAATTTAAATTTTGGCGCTCGGCCCGAACCAGCATTCTGGTATCGCCTCTAGCGCACTTGCGTTAAATATCAACCGGATCGCGCAACCTAATCATCGGAGGGACACAGTGCGTTTCACATTGATGCTGTCCCGCGGCGAGTATCGGGACTTTCACGCGATCGCCCGCGCAGCGGAAGCCTCCGGCTTCAGCTCGATCACCATGCCAGACAGCCTTTTCTTTCCGCGCGCTACCGAATCCGTCTACCCTTACGCCGATACCGACAACATCAGGGCGTATATTTCCGCGACCGGCTTCATCGAACCTTTCATCGCGATGACCTGGATGGCGGCCGTTACGAAGTCGCTGCGTTTCTATCCCGCCGTCATGAAGGTCCCGGTGCGGCAGCCGCTGGTGCTCGCCAAGGCGCTGAGCTCGCTCGCCGTTATTTCGGAAAACCGCGTGAGCCTCGGCGCCGGCCTTGGTCCATGGCGCGAGGACTTCACGTACAACGGCGTCGCTTTCGAGAAGCGCGGCAGGCTGATGGACGAATGCATCGAAATCATTCGTGGCGCTCTCCGCGGCGACTACTTCGAATTTCATAGTGAGAATTATGATATCGGCCCCATGAAGATGAACCCGGTGCCGGATAAGCCCGTGCCTATTCTGTACGGCGGCCACAGCCAGGCCGCGCTCGCCCGCGCCGCTCGCCTATGCGACGGATGGATTTCCGCCAATGCCGATACCGACACCTTGAAGGATCTCATCAAGCAACTGAATGTCCAGCGCGAACGATACGGAACCCTGAACCGACCCGACTTCGAAATTCACGTCATGGACATCAGCGCAAGCACCGCGGACGACTTCAAGCGCCTCGCAGATTTCGGCGCGACCGACATGGTCACCGGCTTCGCCAGCGAAGGCCAGCAAATGCTCGATCAAATCCGCCGCTTCGGCGACAAAATCATCGCGAAGATCTGAACGTTCCACTCCTGAAACGAGCGGCGTGGCGTGATGGTCAAGCGGGGGACGCTAATCGACGCGACCCTGGTTGCGGCCAGCGTAGGGGCGCCGCGCGACGCCGAGAGCACGCCAGGCGCGGGGTCGGAACTGGACCCCGACACGGACTGGACTAAGCGCAAAGGCGGCAGCGGCTCGCACTTCGGCTACAAGGCGCACGTGGCAGTGGACCAAGGCTCGAGGTTAATCCGCAAGGCGCTGCTGACCAGAGCCAAGATAAAGGACAGCGAGGTGGCCGACGCGCTCATCTGCGCGACGAGCAGACGGTGTACGCGGACAAGGCCTACGACTCCAGCGCGCGCCGCGAGTTGCTGGCGGCGCTGGGCATCGGCGACGGCATCATGCGGCGTACGCGCTGGGGCACCGCGCGCAATCCCGAACCCGAGTTGGTAGCGCGCAACGCCAGCCTGTCGCCGATCTGCTCGGCGGTCGAACGAGTTCGCGCGATGAAGCAGTGGTACGGCACAGCGAGTGTGTCTGTCTCCTCTCCCTGTCAGGGAGAGGATGAAGGTGAGGGTCCGATTACAGCGAAGCGATTCAAGATTCCGCTCCGACAACAGTTACAATTCGGTTTCATTTGCTATTCATTATGAAATCTTTATGCAACAATATAAATATTACGATGGGCGCCAAAGTTCACCGCTTAACTCCCAAGCCCAAGGCAAAGGCCAGCGCAGCCAATCGAGAGCGCGGTCGCTCGAATCCTCGACGACCTCGAACAGCGCGGCGGGCTCAAGGGCTCGGATGTCGCCAACATCGCCAACGCGTCGCGGCCCACCGTCTCGCGATGGAAAAGCGGTAAGGCCTCGCCGCCGCTCGCGACCCAGACGCTAATCGCCGACCTGCGCTACGTCGTCGATCGTCTGTCAGACTTCTACACTCCCGCCGAGACCCGCCTCTGGCTTCACGCGAAACATCCGCTGCTCAACAACGAACGCGCCATCGACCTGATTATCGCCGACCGCACGCAGGAAGTTCTCGCAGTTATCGAACGCCTCGACGCCGGCGCCTACCTGTGATTGTCCGCGCTTGACCTGCGATGCCGGCGGCACGGAAGCCACGCGACCCCGCGCTGCTCGACGCGCTGGATGCTTTCGATCGGGTTCGTTACGCGGGAGACACCTGGCGGGTCGTACGCCGCGGCCGCGATCCTCTCCAGGGAAGTGCATCCGGCGGACGCTGGGATCCCACGTCGTTCGACGTCCTCTACACCTCACTGAATCCGGATGGGGCCGTCGCGGAAGTTCATTTTCACCTGTCACGTCAGCCGGTCTTTCCGTCGAAGATCAGACACGGACTGCATCGCATCCGAGTCAGGACCACGAAGGCTCTCAGGCTTCCCGATCTGGCCGCGATGGTTCCGCTTGGCGTCGATCCCGCCAGGTACCGCGAGATCCTCTATGCGCCGACTCAGGCAATCGGTGACGCCGCTTACTTCCTCGGTTTCGACAGCATCATCGCCCCGAGCGCGCGATGGTCATGCAACAACCTGATCCTGTTCACCGATCAAATCGCACCCGCCAACCTCGAACTGATCGAGTCGTCGGAAGTTCACTGGCCCGAATGGCGCAAGAAACTGAACTGATCTGAGCCACTTACAAATCCGCCAATAACAAGCCCGTCAGGTACTCGCCCTCGGCGTGGCCCAGCAGCACAGGATGGTCCGGGCCGGGCCCCAGATGCGCAATCAGGCGCAGATTGCGGCCCGCGTTGGACGCGGCGTAGCGCACTGCCCGGACGAAATCGTCGGCGCGAAAGTGCGTCGAGCACGAGAACGTCATCAGGCGCCCGCCCGGCGCCAGCGCGCGCATCGCAACCGTGTTGAGCTCGACGTACAAACGGCCGGCGCGCTCGGCGTCGCCGCGGCTGCGCGCGAGCGGCGGCGGATCGAGCACGATCAGATCGAAGCGATTCGCCGTCTCGGCCATGAACTTACCGGCCTCGCCGTGCACGAACTCGACCGCGTTCGCCGGATGCCCGTTCAGCTCCAGATTTTCGCGCGCCACGTCGAGCGCCCGCGCCGACGTATCGACTGCGACGACTTTGCTCGCACCGCCCGCCAAAGCCGCGAGCGAGAATCCGCCCTGGTAGCAGAATGCGTCGAGCACGCGCGCGCCCGACGCTATCGAGCCGGCCAGCGCGCGGTTGTCGCGCTGATCGAGGAAGTAGCCGGTCTTCTGTCCATGCTCGAGATCGATCTTGAGCTTGATTCCGTTCTCGCTCGCAACCGCCGAGGCCACAGCTTCACCGGCAAGAACCGCCGTGTGATCTTCGAGGCCTTCCTGCTTGCGCACCGCGCCATGACTGCGCTCGATGATCGAGCGCGGATGCAGCAGCTCGCTGAGCGCCGCAACGATCGCCGCACGCATCCGGTCCGCGCCCGCGGTCAGGATCTGCACGACCAGCACCTCGCCGAAGCGATCGACGACCACGCCCGACAGCCCATCGCCGTCGCCGTTGACGAGGCGGTACGCATTGGTGTCATCGCGGACGAAGCGCCGCCGGAGTTCGAGCGCGCTCTTCAGCCGCCGCGCGATCAGTTCTTCAATCGCGGGCGCCTCGCCCCACGCGATCATCCTGAGCGCAATAGTCGTGGCCGGGTTGCAGTAACCCATGCCGAGAAGAGCGCCCGCTGCGTCGTGCACCGTGACAATCGCGCCCGCCTCAGGCGAAGGCGGTTCGATCCGCTCGATTGCCTGCGAGAAAATCCACGGATTGCCGCCGCGAACGGGCCCTTCCCTGCCGCGCTTCAGCACGACCCGCGCGAGCGGCGCGCTCACCGCACCGGCCATGGCGGTTCGCCGTCGCGGGCGAAGTCGCCGCTGCGGCCGCCGCGTTTTGCGACCAGTCTGATCGCGCCGATTTCCATTGCGCGGTCTATCGCCTTGGCCATGTCGTAAATGGTCAGCGCCGCCGCACTCACCGCGACCATCGCTTCCATCTCGACGCCGGTGCGCGCGTCGGTCACGGCCCGAGCCTGGATCTGCAAGGTGGAATTGGAAGACGAAGGCGCGAAATCGATCTCGACGACTTCGAGCGGGATCTGATGACAGAGCGGAATCATCTCATGCGTGCGTTTCGCCGCCATGATTCCCGCGATCCGCGCCGCCGCCAGCGCCTCGCCCTTCTTCAGCTTCCCCCCGACTATTGCCTGCAACGTGGCAGGCGCCATCCGCACTTCGCCGCGCGCAATCAGCCTCGCGCCGCGTCACCGGTTTCTCGCCGACGTCGACCATCCGGATTTGCCCGCGCGCATCGAGATGCGTCAGCTGCGCGGAGGCGGCGCGCGGCTTTCCCAATTGTTTCTTGCCCGCCATCGAAGGAGTGGTTAGCTTATGTTGACCGCCCGCGGATATACAATAAACTCCTGACTTCGGTCCGACCGAACATCTCAAAACATCACGCAGACGGTTCATATGGCTGACGAAATCAACAAGGTCGTAATCCTCGGCTCGGGTCCCGCCGGACTCACCGCCGCACTTTATACGGCGCGCGCCAATCTCAATCCGCTGCTGATTGAAGGGCATGAACCGGGCGGCCAGCTCACTATCACCACCGAGGTCGAAAATTATCCGGGCTTCGAGCACGGCATCCAGGGCCCCGAGATGATGGACGTGTTCCGGCGCCAGGTGACGCGCTTCGGCACGCGGTTCCTGTCCGGCGCGGTGACCGAGGTGCGCTTCGGCAAGCGGCCGTTCGAGCTGGTGGTGGAAGACAAAGTCGTCAAGGCCGAGGCCGTCATCATCGCGACTGGCGCGACGGCGAAGCTGCTCGGAATCGATTCGGAAAAACGGCTGATGGGTTATGGCGTGAGCGCATGCGCCACCTGCGACGGCGCGTTCTTCAAAAACAAGGAAGCGATCGTCGTTGGCGGCGGCGACACTGCCATGGAGGAAGCGAACTTCCTGACCCGCTTCGTCACCAAGGCCACCGTGGTGCATCGGCGCGACACGCTGCGCGCCTCGAAGATCATGCAGGATCGCGCGCGCAAGAATCCGAAGATCTCGTTCATCTGGGATTCGACCATCGAAGAAATCCTCGGCGAGCAAAAGCATGGCGTGAACGCGGTCAAGCTGAAAAATCTCAAGACCGGCAAAATCACCGACATGAAGACCGACGCCGTGTTCGTCGCGATCGGGCACAATCCCAACAGCGCGCTGTTCAAGGGCCAGCTCGAGATGGACGAGATCGGCTATCTGAAGGTGAAGTCGGGATCGACCTACACCCAAATCGAAGGCGTGTTCGCCTGCGGCGACGTCGTCGACAGCGTCTATCGCCAGGCGGTGACTGCCGCGGGCACGGGATGCATGGCGGCAATCGACGCCGAGCGCTGGCTGGAAGCCAACGGCGAATAGCGGCGCTACTCCTCACAGAAAAAACAAGCGGGGTCGCCAAGCTGTTATCGCTATGATAACAACCGCCTATGGCGCCAATTTCATTTCCGAAGGATTTTCTGTGGGGCACCGCCAGCGCGTCTTACCAGATCGAGGGCGGCTGGAACGTAGACGGCAAGAGCGAGTCCATCTGGGATCGCTTCTCGCACACGCCCGGCAAGATTAAGACGGGCGAGACCGGCGACGTCGCGTGCGACTTCTACCACCGCTACGCGGACGACATCGCGCTGATGCAGGACCTCGGTCTGAACGCCGCGCGAATCTCGCTCTCGTGGCCGCGCATCATCCCCAACGGCAAGGGTCCCGTTAATCAGAAGGGCCTCGACTTCTACAACCGCGTCGTCGACGAGATGCTCAAGCGCAACATCCAGCCGTGGGTGACGCTCTATCATTGGGATCTGCCGCAGTCGCTCGAGGATGCCGGCGGATGGCCCAATCGCGACCTCGCCGAAATTTTTCGAGACTACGCCGCCGTGGTGGCCGACGCGCTCGGCGATCGCGTGAAGCACTGGATGGCGTTCAACGAGCCGTGGATCTTCACGATGCTCGGTTACTCGACAGGGCGTTCATGCTCCCGGCCGCAAGGAAACCGACAATGCGATGAAGGCGACGCATACGGTCAACCTCGCGCAGGGCATGGCGATCCGAGCGTTGCGCGAATCGAAGAACCATCCCGAGGCGGTCGGCACGGCGTTCAGCATGTCGCCGGTGCATCCGGAAACCGGGTCGCTCGAGGATCGCACGGCGGCCGAGCGATGGCATCGGTTCTGCAACATGTGGTTCCTCGATCCGGTGATGCACGGCAAGTATCCCGAGGCTTACCTGCACGGTTCGGTCGAAGATCATCGTCGAGATTCGCGCCGGTGACATGGACCTGATCAAAGCTCCGCTCGACTTCATCGGAATAAATCTCTACACGCGCACAGTCGTGACGCACGATTCGCACGATCGCTACATGGGCGTAAAACGGGTAAAGGCGGGCGGCGAAGAGGTCACCGACTTCGGCTGGGAAGTCTATCCGCTGGCGCTCTCCGAAATGATCACGCGCGTCTCGAAGGACTATCACGGAGTGCCGATTTACGTGACCGAGAACGGATGCTCATACGGCGACGGGCCGGGCGCCGACGGCAAGGTCAATGACCAGCGCCGCGTCAGCTTTCTGCGCCGCTTTATCGGCGAGGTCGGGCACGCGATGAAAGCGGGAGCCGACGTGCGCGGTTATTTTCTGTGGACCTTTACCGACAACTTCGAATGGGCCGAGGGCTTCGGCCAGCGTTTCGGAATCGTGCACTGCGACTTCAAGACCCAGCAGCGAATCGTCAAGGAGAGCGGGCATTGGTACTCGCGCCTCGCGCGCACCGGCGCGCTCGATTTCGATCCGGTCGTTTGATCCAGTGATTGAAGCAGTGCCGCGATGACGGGCGGCGAATTCCTGATGTGGCTGCACCTGTGCGCGATGGCGTCTTACGTCGGCGCGCAGTTCGCGGTCATCTATATGCTGATCCCGGCGGCAGAGACTGCGCCCAATGAGGCGGCGCGGCGCGCGAGCCTGATCGCGGGTTTCAAGTTCTACAACCCGTTCACGATCGGCGTACTGGGAATTATTGTGATTAGCGGCGCGATGCGCCTGACGGACCTTAAGGCGTCGATGAAGTTCGACTACTTCGCGCGAATCGGCTCCGCGCTCGAACTGAAGCTGGCGCTGGCGTTTCTGCTCATCTTCATTCAGACGTACATCACGTTCGGGCTGGCGTTTCGCATCGGGCGCCAGGAAGAGGTGGCCGCACACGGCGACGGCGACGCGTTCACGGTCGAGCAGCTGAACTCGATGTTGCGGCGAATCCGCGCGATGGCGTGGTTCACGATCGTGCTGGCAGCCGCAGTCATCTGGGTCTCTCTCACCATGGTGTCGCGAGCGGTGGATGAGCCCGCCACCGCGTCGCGCATCTCGGCGATGCTCTCCGTGCGCTCCGACATGACTTAGTGCGCGAGGGAGAGCAGTGCGCCGACGATGTACGCGACCGTGATGATGCCGAAGATCGCGCCGGGGATCTCGTTGAGCATGCTGTACTGCGCGAGCCGGGTTCCTTCGCTGACCTCAGTCTGTTCGATCGAGATACCTGCGAGCCTTTCAGTGGTAGTTGATGCGTTCATTTTAATTTCCTCTCCCGTTATTTCCTTCGGTGTTAGGCCAGCGCGACGAGCGAGCTGACGATGTATCCGAGCGTGATCAGACCGAACACGATGCCGGGCAGTTCGCTGAGCAGACTGTTCTGCGCGAGCCGGGTTCCTGCGGTTGCTTCCGCGGTTTCGTTGGTGTTGGTGATCATTCCGAGGGTTGCTTCGTTGGTGTTTGCGTTCATTTTCAGGTCCTCCCGTTAAGTTGCTTGACAGTGGGTAAAGCAAGTCAGGTGCCAGCGTAAAAACTCTCGATTTAGCAAGGATTTTCCAGAAAGCGATCCGCTGCCGACAAGCATGAATCGAAGAAATAGCAACAAAATCAATAGTTTAACCGTAATCGCAGAATGCGAGACGAATTAGTGGCTCGAATTCTAAATTCGCGTTAAGTTTCGTTTTTCGCGAAACGATGCAACCGCCAGCCTGCAGCTATTCTACTGCGGAGCGGCTCGAAGAAGGTCCCTCTTTGATCAACTCAACGCATCTGCGAAAGTGGCTCAATGCCTGAAGAGAATCAGCAAGCGCCGCAAGCCAACGGCAAAGCGACCGGAGGATTGAGGCCGAACACCGCGATGCTCGTGGCGGACGCCGTCGCGGCCGAGCCGCGTCCGCATTTCATCCGCAGCCTGGCGCTGCAGTTCGCGGAGACCGCGATTTTCCTCGTCGCAGTGATCGGCGCGATTGCGCTCGGCCTCGGAATCACCGCCTACTTCGCCGAGCATCGCTACGTGCTCGCTTACCTGGCCGCATACGCGGGCTTTCGTTTTTCAGATTTGATTGTGCGCGAAGATGCCGAGGACAGTCCGCCGCGCGAGGAGTTGAGCCGCCGCATCGTCGCGCAGCTTCCACTGCTCCTGACCTTCGCGGCGGCACCGTTCGAGCGCACATACGTCTACGGCGGGTCGGCGCCCGTGTTCGTGCGCGCGTTCGGCCTGTTCCTCGCCTTGCTGGGAATGTGGCTGGCGCTGGGCGCGCGCATCCAGCTTGGATTTTTCACGGCGGGCCGCACGGCAGAGCATCCGGTGCTCGTCAGGCGCGGATTTTATCGGTTCATCAGGCATCCGATTTATGCCGGGACATTTCTGGTCGCGTTCGCGTGGACGCTCATCTATGGAGCGCCAGTCACGGCGGTTCTGACTCTGATCATCGGAGCGATCCTGGCGCAGCGGTGGATGAAGACCGACGAGGCCGCAATGCAGGCGCGATTCGGCGAAGAATACGACGACTACCGGCGCGAGACCGACGCGTTGATTCCGGCTATCTGGTAGGACGGCTCCGCGCTTCGAGCTGACAGCGGATTTGCGAGCAGTAGTCATCGTCGGCGCGGCTCACGAACTTCGCGCCGCATCCTTTGCATTTGCGAATCTCTTCGCCCGGCCTGAGGATTGCTGCGAGTTCCGCCTCCGCTGCTGAGTCATCGCCCTTCAGCTTCGACTGCTTGCGTGGCAAAGCTCCGTTGGCGATGAGCTTGCCGTTCGCACCATTGAGCGCGAGTTCGTCGGCGCGGTTGTTGGTCGCGTCGGTGTCGTGTCCGCGCACCCATTCGAAGCGCACGCGACGCGCGGCGGTTTCGGCGTCGAGCAGTTCCCACAAATCGAGATTGGCCTTGCGCTTCCACCCGTCGTTCATCGTCTTGACGACGTACTGGCTGTCGCTGCGCAGAATCACGGATGCGCCGGGCGCGGTTGCGCGCAATCCTTCGATCGCGCCCATCAATTCCATGCGGTTGTTGGTGGTTGTATCGTCGTGGCCGTTCAGTTCGGTGACGACGCCGTCGGGATCGCGCACGACGACGCCCCATCCGCCGCGGCCCGGATTTCCGATGCACGAGCCGTCGGCGTAAACGAGATATTCGCGAGGTGAGGTCGCCACTACGCGGATTCTAGCTGAGGCCGCGAGTTTTTCGCAGCCGCGTGAACCATTCGACGTATTGCCCGGCCGCGCGATCCCACGAGAAATCTGCGGCGAAGCAATTCGCCATCAGCCGGCGCCACTGCGCACGGTCCTTGAACATCGCGACCATCCTCGCCAGCGCGGCGACCATCTCGGCCGCGTCGAATTTCTCGAAGACGAAGCCGGTGCCGGTCCCCGCCGCGGGATCGAACTCACTGACCGTGTCGCGCAGTCCGCCGGTGGCGTGCACGACCGGCGCCGAGCCGTAGCGCATCGCGTACATCTGGGTGAGTCCGCACGGTTCGAATCGCGACGGCATCAGGAAGGCGTCGCTGCCGGCCTGGATTCGATGCGCGAGCGCGTTGTTGAACAGGATTATCGCGCGAAGTTTCTCAGGGTAGCGCGACTCCGCGTCCTTGAAAAATTTGTCGAGCGCCGGGTCGCCGCTCGCGAGCATGACCAGCTGCAAATCCAGGCGCATCACGGCGTCGAGCGCGTCCTTGAGCAGGTCGACGCCTTTCTGGCTGGTCATGCGCGTCACCATCCCGACTATGGGCCAGTCCTCGTGGGGCGGCAGACCGACCAAATCGCGCAGCGCGCTCGTGCATTTGCGTTTGCCGGCGGGTTTCGCGGGCGAATAAGTCGCGGCGATTTCGCGATCGGTGGCGGGATTCCACTCGTCATAGTCGGCGCCGTTGAGGATGCCGACGAAGTTTTCGCGCTTGTCGCGCAGCACTCCTTCGAGGCCGAAGCCGAGTTCGGGGTCGCTGACAACTTCGTGCGCGTAAGTCGGGCTCACAGTCGACGCGCCGTCGGCGAGCACGATGGCGCCCTTCATCAGGTTGAGGTGATTGTAAAATTCGAGGTAGTCGACCGAATAATATTTAGCGTCGAGATTGAGCAGCGCGAAGTCCTCGCGACTGCCGATGCCCTGGAACGCGAGATTGTGAATCGTGAAGACCGACAGCGCGCGCTCGAAGCGGGAGCGAAGAGCCTTGTCGGCGCGCATCGCGATCGGCGCAGTCGCGGCATGCCAATCGTGCGCGTGAACTACGTCCGCCGCCGGCGCGAGTATCTCGGCGCAGGCGACGGCTGCGGCGCGGCCAAAGAAGGCGAAGCGGCGCAGGTTGTCGGGATAGTCGATGCCGTTCTCGCCGTAGATTTCGGGCCGCCCGAAAAATCCGGGATGGTCGATCAGATACATCGGCACGCCATGCGGATCGGTCGCGCGCAACACCGAGAAGCGTTCGCGGTTTGCGCCGAATCGGATCGGGATGTTGCGCAACAACGGCGCGGTCTCGACGCTGTCCGTGATGGAAGAGTAACCGGGCACGATCAGCAACGGTTCCTGGCGCGCCGCTTTCAATGCGCCGGGCAGCGAGCCGATGACGTCGGCGAGGCCGCCGGCCTTTGCATAGGGCGCGGCTTCGGCCGCGATGATCGCGATCTTCACGGGATCAATAGAGAAAGCAGAATCCCGCAGTCCCGCGCAAAGAACGCGTCGCTATAACCGGACCCTCGCGCAGCTAGTTCAGGACCGTTCTCTCGGTGCGTGCCGTCGCCGGCGTTGCGGCAACAGCTTCAGCGCCCGGCTGCACCGGGGCGTCGCCGTCGCGCAGCGCGTGCCGGATGACCTCGTCGACGGTATCGACGAAAATCATTTCGAGCTCCTTGCGCACTTCCGGCTGGATATCCTCGAGGTCGCGCTCGTTGCGCCGCGGCAGGATGATGGTCTTGATTCCCGCGCGCCTTGCCGCGAGCACTTTCTCCTTGATTCCGCCGACCGGCAGCACCTTGCCGCGCAGCGTTATCTCGCCGGTCATCGCGATGTCCGATCGAACGGGGCGCCCGCTCAGCAATGACGCCAGCGACGCCGCGATCGTCACGCCGCCCGACGGCCCGTCCTTCGGGATAGCGCCGGCGGGAACGTGTACGTGGATGTCGGATTTGTCGTAAAAGTCCGGCGCGATTCCGAGTGCCGCCGCATGGGTGCGCACGTATGAGAGTGCGGCCTGCGCAGATTCTTTCATCACGTCGCCGAGCGAGCCGGTAAGGTTGAGGCCTTTCTGCCCCGACATCCGGGTGCTTTCGATGAACATGATCTCGCCGCCGTTGGGCGTCCATGCCAGTCCGGTTGCGACCCCCGGCTCCTGCGTGCGTTCGGCGACTTCGGAGAAGAAGCGTGGCGCGCCGAGATATTTCTGCACGTCGTCGCCGGTGACGACGGCCGGCGCCGTTTCGCCCTCGGTGATTGAGCGTGCGATCTTGCGGCAGACGCGCGCGATTTCGCGCTCGAGATTTCTGAGGCCCGCTTCGCGCGTGTAGCTGTGGATTATTTCGCGCAGAGCCTCCTCTGAGAATTCGATCTTCTGATCGCCGAGGCCGTTCTCTTCGAGTTGCTTGGGAATCAGGTGGCGCTGCACGATTTGCAGCTTTTCTTCCTCGGTGTATCCCGGCAGCTCGAGCACTTCCATGCGGTCGCGCAGCGCGTGCGGAACCGGGTCGAGCATGTTGGCGGTGGTCAGGAACAGCACCTTCGAAAGATCGAACGGCACGTCGAGATAGTGATCCGAGAACGTGTTGTTCTGCTCGGGATCGAGCACCTCGAGCAGCGCCGACGCCGGGTCGCCGCGGAAGTCCATGCCGAGCTTGTCGACTTCGTCGAGGATGAACAGCGGGTTGTTCGAGCCGGCGTTGCGCAGCCCCTGGATTATCCGGCCCGGCAACGATCCAATGTACGTGCGCCGATGCCCGCGAATTTCGGCTTCGTCGCGGATACCGCCGAGCGACAGCCGCACGAATTTGCGCCCGAGTGCGCGCGCGATCGACTTGCCCAGCGAAGTTTTTCCAGTGCCGGGCGGTCCAACGAAGCACAGGATCGGTCCCTTGGTATCGTTCTTGAGCTTGCGCACCGCGAGAAACTCGAGGATGCGCTCCTTGATTTTTTCGAGGTCGTAGTGATCCTCGTCGAGCACCTGGCGCGCGTGCCGAATGTCGAGATTGTCCTCGGTCGAAACGCCCCACGGCAGGCTCACGAGCCAGTCGAGGTAGGTGCGCACGACGGTGTGCTCTGCCGACTCGGGCGGGATCATCTTGAGGCGCTCGAGTTCCTTGTCGGCGACCTTGCGCGCCTCGGGCGACATCTTCGCCTCTTCGATTTTCTTCTCGATCTCTTCGACTTCGGACGAGCGCGCGTCGCCTTCGCCCAGCTCCTTCTGAATCGCCTTGAGCTGCTGGCGCAGGTAGTACTCGCGCTGATTTTTGTTGAGCTCGGTCTGCACCTGCGACTGAATCTTGTGCCCGAGTTCGAGCATCTCGATCTCACGGCTCAAAATCGCGATCAGCTTTTCCAGCCGCGCGCGAACGTCGAGCGTCGCCAGCAGATCCTGCGCCTCTTCGATCGGGATCTTCAGATACGAGGCGACCATGTCGGCCAGCCGGCTGGCCTCCTTCACCTGCATCGCCATCACCTGCAACTCGTCGGGCAGGTACGGCACCAGCGAAACAAACTTGGAGAACTGGCTGACCAGGTGCGCGTGCAGCGCGTCGATTTCCTTGTCGGACGTAACCGGCTCGACCAGCCGCTTGACGTTGGCCAGGAAGTACGGCTCGCGCTGGGTGAACTGCCCCAGCTCGATTCGCGCCAGGCCCTGCACCAGCACCCGCACGCTCTGATCGGGATAGCGCAGCATCTTGAGGATGCGCACGGCGGTGCCGCGCTGGAACAATCCCTCGGGCGCGGGCTGCTCGTCTTCCGGATTTTTCTGCGCCGCGAGCGCAATCACCTTCGAGGTTTGTCCACAATCCTCGATAAGCTTGAGCGACGACGGGCGCGAAACCAGGAACGGATGAATCTGACTTGGGAAAATGACGATGCCGCGCAAAGGCAGCACCGGCAGGACCTCAGGAATCTCGGCCTTGCTCAGATCCTCTTCAATCTCGAAACGTTTTTCCCCTTTCGGTTTATCTGCCATAGATTAGTTCGAACCTCGTGAGGAGGGACCCCCGCCGCGTCTGCCACGCTTCCACGCAACCCGAATTTCACCGTAATATAAGGTGGCGATGCAGACAAGTTGCCTCTCAACCAAGAAGCTAATCATGGCGACGCGGCCGCGCTACTGACGAGGGACTGTTGCCTAATATCGGATTCGATAAGTTATTCAGCGAAGAAGAGGCCAACGAGCTGATTCCGCGGCTGGAAATCCTCATGCGCCAGCTCCAGATGCAGGCGACGTCGCTGCGCGCGCGAATCGACGAATTGTCGGTCACCGACCCTTCGATCCTGCACTCCGCGATGAGCGAAATCGTCGGGCGCTATCCGGAGCTGCGGTCATTTACGACCAACATGGCGGACGCCGCCGCGCAGATTGAGTCCTTCGGCTGCATCCTCAAGGACATCGACCTCGGCCTGATCGATTTCCCCCACGACTCGGGCGACGAAGTCGTCTTCCTGTGCTGGCAGTTCGGCGAATCGCGCGTCGTCGCATGGCACAGCGTCGACACCGGCTTCTCCGATCGGCAGGCGCTGCCGGGCGCGCCCAACCGCTGGCTCAACTGATGATCGTAGTTTTGACGATTTACCTGGCGGCGCTCGGATGCTGGCTTGGCGGGATTGTGTTCTTCTCGTTCTTCACGGCGCCGGCCGTGTTCACTGTGCTGCCGCGGCCCGAGGCCGGCCAGCTGATCAGCACAATCTTCCCGCGCTACTACATGCTCGGCTACATCGTGGGGACTCTCAGCCTCGTGCTCGCCATATACTTCACGGCGGTGCGCACGCCGCGGATATGGTGGAGCGGCACCACCGTCATGCTGGCAATCGCGCTCGGCATCACCTTCTATGCGGGCACGGTCGTCCTGCCGCGCGCCGACGCTATTCGCACGGTCAACGAAAGTCCGAATCCCGACCCTGCAATCAAGGCTGAGTTCGACGCGCTGCATCATCGGTCGGTGATTCTCAACGGCGCCGTGCTGCTGTTGAACCTCGCCGCAATCGTCGGCACCGCAGGAGCGCTGACCCCGCATGGCTGAGCATCGCTACAAGGCGGTCGTGATCGATCTGTTCGACACGCTCGTCACCTGGAATCCCGACGCGCTGCCGGTGATGCAATTCCGCGGGCGCGAAATCCGCAGCACGACGCCCCTGCTCTACGCGGCGCTCGAAACGGCGCTGGGCGAGCGCTTCAACCGCGAGAAATTCTCGGAGGCGCACGCGTCGGTGTACACCGACATATTCTCCGAGCGCGCCAAGGCCGACGCCCTTGAGATCACCTGCCGCGAACGCTTTGCGCGCACGCTCAAAATCCTCAACGTCGATGAACGCGTGGCCGAGCCGCTCGCGGAGAATCTGCGCCGAATCCACATGGCGCGCGTGCGCGAGGTCACCAAGGCGCCGCCGGCGCGCATCGACGCGATGAAGAAAATCGCAAGACAACACCGCCTCGGCTTGATCTCCAACTTCGACGATTCCGAGACCGGCCACTTGATCATGCACGACACCGGCATCCGCGAACTGTTCGACGCCGTGATCATCTCGGCCGACACGGGATATCGAAAACCCAACCCGCTCATCTTCAAAACACTTCTCGACGCGATGAAACTCGCGCCCGCCGATATCCTGTTCGTCGGCGACACTCCGCTCGACGACGTGCTTGGCAGCAAGGGCGTCGGGATGCATTCGGCGTGGATTAATCGGCGCCGCCACGAACTGCCTGAAGGAATTCCCGCGCCGGACATCATCATCGGGGACCTCGCCGAACTGCCCGCCGCGCTCGGCCTGCAGGATTAATACAATGAAGCGTCTGCCAGTGGTGGCAGTCATCGGCGCGGGTGACGCTCCTCCCGCCGTATGCAAGCTGGCGTTCGCGGTCGGCCGTGAAATCGCGCGCCGCGGCGCCGTGCTGCTCAACGGCGGGCGCACGGGCGTGATGGAATCCGCGGCGGCGGGCGCGCACCAGCAAGGTGGGCATACGATCGGAATCCTGCCCGGAATCGATCGGCACGCGGCGAACCGGCATATCGAGTTCGCGATTGCCACCGGTATCGGCGAGGCGCGCAACGCCGTGATCATCGCCAGTGCCGACGCGGTAATCGCGTTGGCCGGCGAGGGTGGCACCCTGGCCGAGATTGGCTTCGCGAAAAAGTTCGGCAAGCCAATCGTCGCGCTCGATTCGTGGCGCGAAATCGACGGCCTCGATCGCGCCGACAATGCGGTCGACGCAGTCGCGATGGCGCTGAAGCTGGCCACATCGAATTCGCGACGGAGAAGTTGAATGGCCACTCAGGATCGCAGCCTTATCATCCAGACTCTGGAACGAGCACCGTTCGCTGCCATGCTCAATCTGAAAATTGAGTCCGCCGCCGGCGGCGCGGCTACCGTGCGAATGCCCTTCGACTTGCGCATTCTCAACGAGGGCGGGCCCGCCGCGCCGATTCACGGCGGCGCTATCGCCGCGCTCGCCGACGTCGCCGCATGCGCCGCGGTCTGGAGCCTCGCCGAAACAACGCGCACCGCGACCATCTCCATGACGGTGAACTACACGGGCTTCGCCGTGAACTCCGACCTGATCGCGCGCGCCCGCGTAAAGCGCCGCGGCAAGCGCATCGCGAGCCTCAGCGTCGAAGTCGTCGACGCGTCCGACGCCCTGATCGCCGACGCCCTCGTCACCTACAAAATCGCGTAGCCGGATCGCTTACTTCAGCCGGCTCGCCTACAATAGGTTGGGTTTGATTTTCACCGAGGTGTGGAGGGGATGTGGAATATGTTTTCGCGCATTCGATTCAATCGTAGTTTGGTCTTCGCGGCATTCGCGATCCTCAACGCTGCCCTATTGCTTACACTGGCTCCTGCGGCCCGCGCGGCCGACGTCGTTCCTGACGCCACCCTTGGCGGCATGGAGACCGTGCTCTATTCCTTTGGCGTCGGCCCGACCGGAAGCGCTTGCACCAAGGCCGTCGATGGCGCCGATCCCAAAGGCTCGCTGACTTACGTTTCCGGCACCGGCCTGCTCTTCGGCCGTACTTCGACGACGACTTCGAGTGGCGACGGCACCGTCTTTCAGATCGATCCCAGCGGCACCGGCTACGCAGTGGATCAGTTCTTCCAGGGCGCGAAAACCGACGGCAACGATCCGCGCCACAACGCGATGACCCTCGTCGGCACCGTCCTGTATGGCACCACGCTCACCGGCGGCCAGCATGACAACGGCACCATCTTCGGCATCAACGACGACGGCACCGGTTACTCGCTGCTGAAGAACTTCGACAAGACCCAAAAGAACAACGGCGGCGTCCAGCCGCACAGTTGCTTCGCCGCCGCCGGCACCGTGCTCTACGGCATGACCTCGGAGGGCGGCAAGAAGGGCGGCACGACGGGAGACGGTGTCATCTTCTCGTACGATACTTCTACCGATACCTACACTGCCCTCTTCTCCTTCGACGGCAAGGATGGCTCAGACCCGCACGGCCAGCCCATCGTCGATCCCAACGGCACCACGCTCTACGGCATGACGCGCACCGGCGGCAAGGCCGACGTCGGCGTGATCTACTCCTTCGACACGAAAAAGAAAAAAATCAAAGTGCTGCACAGCTTCAGCTGCCCGGGCAACGGCATGCCCACCTGCGTCGACAAGAGCGACGGCGCCATTCCTGACCACGGCGCGCTCGTGCAACTGAACTCGACGCTGTTCGGCCTGACCAGCGTCGGCGGCAAATACGGCAACGGCGTGCTCTTCTCGATTAAAACCGGGGGCAAGCATTTCAAAATTCTGCAGAACTTCGGCGAGCCCTCGACCAACGACGGCGTCAATCCCTACGGCTCGCTCCTGCTGAGCGGCAACACGCTTTACGGCACCACGCAGCTTGGCGGCAACACCGGCAACGGCACCGTTTTTCAGATCGACGTCGACGGCACCAACTACGGGAGACTGTACGATTTCCAGAACGGCAACGACGGCCAGAAGCCGATCGACAACGTCATCCTGCTCGACAACACGCTCTACGGCATGACCGAAAAAGGCGGGCTATGCGGCAACGGCGCGATCTTCGCGATCGTGTTGCCGTAGGATTTTCTGGTGGCGTCGACGCTCGATAAAATTCGCCGCGCCGCCGCCCCGCACGGACTCAACCTGGTTGCGGCGACTCCCGTCGCGCGTTACGACGCCGCGGTCAAGGAAATTTCGCGCGCAGCGGCGATCGATCCCGCCGCACGATCGATCGTCGTCATCGGCAACGGCGGCGGCGCATTGTGGACCGCGCTCAAGGCGCATGCATCACGCAATCCCGGATGGTGGAATCGCGAAAATCCGCTCGACGACTTCACCCGCGAAGTGGTCGAGCGCGATCTCGCGACGCCCATCCGCGAAACGGGCCGGCGATGCACCACCGTCTACCCCTTCATGAACGACGCCCGCACCCTCAGCTTCATCGAGCTCGGCAAAGTCGCGGGCATCGCCGGGCCGAGCATCCTCGGCGTCACGGTGCATCCTATATATGGTCCCTGGATAGCATTTCGCGCCGCACTGCTGCTGGCCGAAGAGATCGATTCGCCGGGCGAAGCGCTCGGCTTCGATCCCTGCCCGCAATGCACGGCGCGCACCTGCATCCCCGCCTGCCCGGCCAACGCCGTAAGCATCGAATCGGGGTGGGACATCCCGAAATGCCTGGCCCATCGCGTGGAAGTGGAACCCGACTGCGCCCCGCGATGCCACGCGCGCGCCGCCTGCGTCCTCGGCCCGGAGCATCGCTATCCCGACGACGAACTCGCCTATCATCAGATGCGCGCGCTGCGCTCGATGCGCCCGTACTACGAAGCGCACATCAAACCCCGCTAGCAAACGGTGGTTTCACATCCACCCGAGTCCTATATAATCGACCAGGTCATCCCGATGCCCTTTCCAATCAACCGCCCGCGCCGGCTGCGACGCACCGAAACCATCCGCCGGATGATTCGCGAGACGCGTTTGTCGCCCGACAACCTGATCCTGCCGATGTTCGTGTGCGCGGGCCGCGGCGTGAAGAAGGCGGTCGCGTCGATGCCGGGCGTCGCGCAAATGTCGGTCGACAACATCGTCGCGGAAGCGCGCGAGACGTGGGCCGCCGGCGTTCCCGCCGTCATCCTGTTTGGAATTCCGGAACGCAAGGACGCGCAGGGCAGCGAGGCGTGGAACGACAACGGCGAGGTGCAGCGCGCGATTCGTGAGATCAAGGAGCGCGTGCCCGGGATGGCGGTGATCACCGACGTCTGCATGTGCGAATACACCGACCACGGCCACTGCGGCGCGCTCGCCGGCAACGACGTCGACAACGACGCGACGCTCGAGCTGCTGACGCGCTCGGCGCTGTCGCATGCGCGCGCGGGCGCCGATATCGTCGCGCCGTCGGACATGATGGACGGGCGGGTCGGCGCGATTCGCTCCGCACTCGACGGCAACGGCTTCAGCCACGTCGCAATCATGGCGTACTCGGCCAAGTTCGCGTCGGCATTTTACGGACCGTTTCGAGAGGCGGCGGAGTCGGCGCCGCAGTTCGGCGATCGGCGCTCGTACCAGATGGACCCGCCCAACGGCGACGAGGCGATGCGCGAAGTGGCGCTCGATCTCGAAGAAGGCGCGGACATCGTGATGGTCAAGCCGGCGCTCCCGTACCTCGATTTGATCTGGCGCGTGAAACATGAGTTCAACGTGCCGGTGGCGGCGTACAACGTCTCGGGCGAGTACTCGATGATCCGCGCCGCCGGCATCAACGGATGGATCGACGAAGAACGCGCCACGATGGAAGTGCTGACGTCGATCAAGCGCGCGGGTGCCGATCTGATTCTGACTTACTTCGCCAAAGAAGTAGCCCGCAAACTCCGCGCCTGAAAATTACTTCTGCTTGAATTGGAAGTGCGCGCGAATCGACTCTGTCAGAGCCTCGATCGTGTACTTCGCCGGCCTCACCACCACCTCGAATCCCTGCTCTTCCGCAGTTGCCGCCGTGATCGGGCCAATCGCCGCAGCTTTGATTCCCTTTCCTGACGTCCCGATCAACTCGCAGAAATTCGTGACCGTGCTCGAACTGGTGAACGTCACCAGATCGATCTTTCCCGCCGCGAGCAACTCGCGCATCCGATCGACCTGCGCGCGCTTGGGCTTGATAGTTCGATAGGCAGGCGCGACGACAACTTCCCTGGCGCCTTTGGCGCGCAGAATTTCGGGCAGCGCCTCGCGTGCGACTTCGGCGCGCGGAATCAGGAAGCGCTTGCCGCGAATCCGCTTGATTCCGATCGCCGGAATGATCTGCTCGGCGCGATATTCGCCGGGCACGGCCTTCACCCGTAGCGCATAGTCGGCCAGCCGTGCGGCGGTTGCCGGTCCGATCGCGGCGATCGACGCGCGCCCGAGATCGCGAATGTCGCGGCCGCGCGACTTCATCCGTTCGACCAGGCTCTCGACGCCCATCGCGCTCGTGAAGATTATCCAGTCGAAGGAATCAATACGTTTGATCGCGCGATCCAGCGCTGCGTAGCTCCGCGGCGGCGCGGTTTCAATCGTCGGAAATTCAACCACCTCCGCGCCGAGTCGCGTGAGCGCCGTCGCGAAGCCGGACACCGTCGCGCGCGCGCGCGTCACCACAATCGTGCGGCCGAACAGCGGTGTGCGCTCGACCCATTTCAGATGCTCGCGCAGGCCTGCGCATTCGCCGACGACGATCACGGCCGGCGCGCCGATTCCTTCGCGCGCCGATTCGTCCGCGAGAGTAGCCAGCGTCGCGCTGACTGTTTTCTGCGCTGCGGTCGTGGCCCACTGGACGGCGACCGCCGGAGTTTCCGCGGGAAGTCCGGCCGCGCCGATTCGCTCGAGCGTCGCACGCATCCGCGCCGTCGCCATCAGGATAACGATCGTGCCGCCGCGCCGCGTCGCCGCAACCAGCTCGTCCCACGGCACCGTCGAGCGCGCGCCCTTGCTCTCATCTTCATGCCCGGTGACGAACGCGACGAACGAGCCGTGCTCGCGATGGGTCAGCGGCACGCCGGCGAACGCCGGCCCCGCAATCGCCGAAGTGACACCAGGCACCACCTCGAACTCGACCTGCGCGCGCGCGAGCGCCTCGGCTTCCTCGCCGCCGCGGCCGAAGATAAACGGATCGCCACCCTTGAGCCGCACGACGACGCGCCCCTTGCGCGCGTGCTCGATCAGCATCGCGTTCAAGTCGGGCTGCTCGATACTCTTGTCCGAGCCGCCGCGTTTGCCCGCGTAGATCAGCTCAGCTTTGGCGGGCGCAAGCCGCAGAAGTTCCGCGCTTACGAGGTTGTCATAGATGATGACGTCGGCGCGGCTAAGAACATCTGCACCGCGCATCGTGATCAGATCGGACGCCCCAGGCCCGGCACCGACCAGGAAAACTCGACCGCGTTTATTCTTCGCGCCGCGCCGCGCGTCTGTCCCCTCTCCCTGTAAGGGAGAGGATGAAGGTGAGGGTCCTTGTCTAGCGCGCATTTTTCGCGCGCGACTCAAGATTCTGCCTCTTCAAACGCGTCGCTGAAATTACGCAAACGGCTATTTCCCAAGCAAAGCGCCGGCGCCGCGCGCAAGCATTTTTTCCGCCAAGCGTTTGCCGGCATCTTCGGCGGCTGAAGGCGCAAGATCAGCTGTTAATGTCTCTTCCATCGACTCCGACAACTCGCGCGCGCCGTCTGGACTGAACAGCATCGCCGCGAGCTTGAGACTTTCTGCCGCGATAGTCGCACGCACTCCGACCGGCGTCGTGCACGATGCGCCGATCGCGGCGAGGAACGCCCTCTCGGCTGCAGTCTCATAGTATGCGCTCGCGTCGTTGATTGCGGACACGAGATCAGCCGCATCGCTATCGGCCAGCGTCTCGATTGCGAGGGCGCCCTGCCCACCTGACGGAATAAAATCGCGACCATCGAGCTCGACGAACTTGACGTCGCTGACGCGGCCCAGCCGCTTCACACCGGCCATTGCGACTATGATCGCGTCGAAGGTGCCGTCGGCAAGTCGCGCCAGGCGGGTGTCGACATTGCCACGCAGCGGCAGGATGTCGAGCGCGCGATTCATCCTGAGCGCCTGGAAACGGCGCCGCGATGACGACGTGCCCAGCCGCGCGCCTGCCGGCAGCGCCGCCAGCGCGGAGCCGTCCCGCGTCACGAGGATATCCGCGGTATTCTCGCGCGCAGGCACCGCGGCCACGCGAAACTGCTGCGGCAAAATCGCGGGAAGATCTTTCATCGAATGGACTGCCGCGTCGATCGTGCGCGCGGCGAGCGCCTGCTCGAGCTCCTTGATGAAGAGCCCCTTGCCGCCGACATCGGCGAGCGACGCCGAAGTCATCTTGTCGCCGCTGGTGCGGATCTCGATGATCTCAATCTCGACACCGGGAATTTCTTTTGTAAGCCGCTCACGCACGATTGCCGCCTGCGCCAGTGCGAGCTTGCTGGGGCGGGAGCCTATTCTGATTTTGCGCGGCATTCGGGACAGAGCGCGGTCACTCGATGATGTCCGGGTCGTCGTCATCGTCTTCCGGGTCGTTGAAGGCGTCGTCCTGGTCGTCGAACTCGGCGCCGAGCAGGCGGCGCGCGACTTCGGCGGTGAAGGCAGCGTCGAGCGTTTTGTCGTCGCGCTGCTTGAGACCCGACAAAATACGATGAAGCAATTTGTTGGTCAGTCCGCGCGTCAGCAGTTCGACGCGTTCGCGCTCAGCCGGTTCGAGCTGCGCCAGCCATCCGCGCGCGCGGCCCAGTTCATCGTCACGCAGGCGCTCGACGCTGTAGCGAATGTCCTTGATCGTCGGCGTGAGGTCGAGACCGGCGAGCCATTGGAGGAACGACTCGAGTTCGAGCTCGACGATCTGTTCGGCCTTGCCGGCTTCGCGCTCGCGATCGCCGAGCGAGCGTTGCACGAGCGCGCCGAGATCGTCGATGTCGTACAAGTACACGTTCTGCAGCGAGTTGAGCCGCTCGTCGAAATTGCGCGGCACGCCCATGTCGATCAGAAACATCGGCCGGTAGCGGCGTTCGCGCACCACCGACTCGAATTCATCCGGCCCGAGCACCGGTTTGGTCGACGCGACCGAACCGATCAGCACGTCCACCATCTTGAGATACGGCTTGTAGTTGTCGTACGGCACCGCGGTGCCGCCAAGTTCGCGCGCGAGAGCGACGGCGCGATCGAAAGTGCGCGACGTTATCAGCAGCGACTCGATTCCGAGCGCGCTCAGCTGGCGGGCGGTCAGCTCCGCCATCTTGCCTGCGCCCATCAGCATCACGGTTTTGTCCTTGAGCGTGTCGAAAATCTGGCCCGCGAGCGCGACCGCCGCGGTGCTGATTGAAACCGACCCGTGACCGATAAGCGTGCCTTTGCGCACGCGCTTGGCGACAGTGAAGGCTTTGTGGAACGCGCGATGCAGGATCAAGCCGACGCTGCGCGCCTCGGACGCCTGCGCGTACGCGAGCTTGAGCTGTCCCAGGATTTGCGGCTCGCCGACCACCATCGAATCGAGACTCGCACCGACGCGGAACAGATGGCGGGCGGCGTCGCGGCCGGAGAAATTGTAAATCGCTTCGGCGAACGCGTCGTGATCGACTTTTCGATCGGCGGACAAAAATTTAAGAGTTTCGTCGGCGGCGCGCGCCGCGTCGACAGCAACTCCCACCACTTCGACCCGATTGCAGGTCGAAATAAGCGCGGCCTCTGCCACCGCGGGGCATGACTGTTTCATCCGGCCGAGTGCCGCGACAATCTCGTCCTCGGCAAACGCCAAGCGCTCACGCAACGCGACGGCGGCGCTGCGATGGTTGATCCCGACGATGAATAGAGCCTGATCCATTTTCAACCGAAGCTGCCGCCGTGTTTGCCGGGAAAAATCAGGTTAACGCCGACGAACGAACCAACCAACACGCTGGCTAGCACGATCGTGAGCGCAGCGGCGCGCCGCCCGCGCCATCCCACGGTCAGGCGCGATTCGAGCAGGCCCGCGTAGAGTATCCAAATCACCAGCGACCAGGATTCCTTGGGCTCCCACGACCAGAAATGGCCCCAGGTCGCGTCGGCCCAAAGTGCGCCGCTCACGATCGCGAGGCTCAACATTATGAAACCCCATCCCAGCAGGCGATAGTTGATGCGGTCGAGCTTTTCGAGACTCGGCGCGCCTTCGTTGGCGGGGCCGAGCGCGCGCTTCGACTTGAGCTTCGATTCGTAAGCGAGATACACGATGCTCACGCTGGCCGCGAGCACGAACATCGCGTAGCCGAGGATTGCGAGCGTGACGTGAATCGGCAGCCAGACGCTGCGCAGCGTCGCGGGCAACACGACGCGGCCGTCGCTCGTCGTGAGCGAAGCCGCTCCCAGGGCCAGAGTCACGGCGGGGGCCACGAATGCGCCGATCACAGCGAGTCGCAGGCGCACGATCATCAGCAGGCCGGCGAGCGCGGTGAGCCACGCCAGAAAGGACAGCGCCTGGGCGAAATTGGCGACCGGGATATTGCCGGCCTGCAGACCGCGCGCGGTCAAATCAAACGCGTGAAAGATTGCGCCGGCGCCGAGAATCGCCGCCGCGTAGCCGGTCGCGCGCGTGCGGCCCGACGAACGATCGAACACGAACAACGCGGCCGAAAGCGCGTAACACGCGAGCGCGGGCAATAGCCACATCGTGTCCATTTTTTCAGTGCGAAACTTCCGTCACGGGTGCGAGTGCGAAATGCGCCGGATCGATTCCAAGCTGCGCGAGCCCGACGCCCTCGCCCAAGTGAGCGGCGAGTATGCGCTCAACGGCTGCCACGTCGCCAGCGGCAATCGCGTCGGGCAGCGCGGAGTTGGCGAGCTCCGTCAGCCGGCGCATCCGCTCGGCGGGAGCGATTTCCTCGGCATGCAAGCGACGGCGGGCGGCGCGCATCAGGTCGAGCGTAAGCGCGTATTCGGCGCCGAATCGATCCTCGAGCTCGCGGCGGATGCGCGCGGCGAAGGCCGGTGACGCGCCGCCGGTTGAAATTGCGATTTGGAGCGCACCGCGCTTGACGACGGCGGGCGCGATGAAGCTGCACAACTCGGGTTCATCGGCGACGTTTATCGCGATGCCGAGCGTGCGCGCTTCGGCGGCGAGCTCGCGATGCAGTTTCGGGTCGTCAGTGGCGGCATACGCGAGGACACATCCTTTGATATCGCCGGGCGCATAGTCACGGGCGATGTGGGTTACGAGTCCGCGCGCAGCGACAGCCTGAAGTGGCGGCGACAGGCGCGGGCTGACGACGGTCACACGCGCGCCCGCCTCGAGCAGCGACTCGACTTTGCGCGCGGCAACCTCGCCGCCGCCGATGACTACGCAAGTGCGGCCGGTCACGTCGAAAAATATTGGGATGTAGCCCATGAAACAGATTCGATTTTATTACATGATGAGGTGATGAGACAGTCCCAAAACCGACCGAGGCGCCGATGACGACCAAAGAGCAGTGGTTGCGAGCATTGAATCAATCGCGCGGGACCGTGCTATGCGCGCGGCTGGAGAACGCCGGCGGCGTGGCCGGTCAGAGCAAAGGTCTGCTGGGACGCGACAGCCTCGAGCCAGGGGCCGGCATGCTGTTCGAGAACAGCCGGTTCACGCCGATGATGTGGATGCACATGTTCTTCATGCGCTTCGCGATCGACATTGTTTTTCTCGGCCGCGGCGACAAGGTCATCAGGATCAGCCAGTCAACTGCGGCCGTGGCGGGTCTCGGCGATGGTATTCGGAGCGCGTCGAGCGCTGGAGCTTGAGGCAGGGGCGGCAGAGAAAAGTTCGACGCAGATCGGCGACCAAATCACGTTCGAAACAATCAGCTGAGTCAGATTCGCTTCTCGCGACGCGAATCATAAGCGGTCTCACGTTCAAAAGCTGCCCGCCTACCCAGATTTAGTAGGTCGGGCGCGGACGTCGTACAACCGGTTGGGGGCTGTTGCTTAGTTAGTCTATATCAAGTAAAACCCTCTTTGACCTGTTTAGATTTTCAACAATGCGCACGAGAGCCCTATTCTGTTGCGGCTTCGCAACCATCAGTTGCATGACTGAGCCTAGTGAAGACTGCTGTAAAATCAAAAAGTCGAAGGAATTGCTCAATACGCCAAGGTGGCACGGGAGATGCTCTGTGTCATCTCGCTTTGGCGAAGTCGTCGTGGACGGGCATTTTTTAGGAGTTTGAGTACATAGCGGATTTGCTTACGGGGACAAACGCCTAACTTAGGGGACAAAGGCCAATTTCGGCCAAAAAAACGGACTGAAGGAGGATACGGGACTATGGACAAGCTGACGAAGTTGTTTGTGAAGATGACCGAGCGCGAGAACGGCCAGACGATGGCTGAGTACGCGCTGATCATGGCGGCCGTCGCCGTCATCGTGTTCGTTGCCTACCAGAAGATGGGCACGACCATTACCACGCTGCTCACCACCGTGGACAGCCAGCTCTAATTCGAGCATCGGGCGAATCTCTAACCCGGCGGGGGTTTCGCACCCCCGCCGGAAAACAAAAGACCACTATGTCCAAAGCAGAAACGAACGGAATCAGACTGCCAGGGACAATTGGTTACGCGGCTCCAGGAATCGAAGGCCTGACGTTCGTCTGAGCTACCTCTCTTGACCGGGGCGGTGAAGAACAGCCCCCGCCAATAGAGATGACTCTAAGAAAGACGAAACCCTGGGAGGGGATGTCAATGAGCCAGGCAAAGAGGGTCTATCGGTTACCGTTTAATTCGCGCGGACAGACGGTAGCCGAATACGCGCTGATAGTGGCAACGGTTGCAGTAATCTGTATCGCCCTCGTTAATAGCGCGGGCACTATCGTCACGTCGATAGTGAACAATGTGATCTCGCTCTTTTAGCAGGTGGCATCGTGGGGTGGTTGTGGAATTCTTCGCACATGTAGATTTGATTCCTCGCTGCCTTAGCAGTGCCCTGCCTACCTGTTTCCGCTTATCCATTAATTCGGACACATATGCGACAGTCAGCCTTCCTTGCGGGCCGACTAGTAGCCTATCTCCACTTATAAACAGCGAAATGCTAATATGCGCAACTATTACTCGAAGATAGCCGGTCCGCATCGAAGCGGCCGGTGGGGAGGGGAGATATGAGACGACCGATGGTATTCGTCTTGCTGGCGGGGTTGGCGGCAATGCTGGCTTCGGTGATGGTGTACTCCGCCTTGAAGCGGAGAGAAGCCGAAGTGCAAAACGCCATGGCCCACAACGTCGAAGTCGTGGTTGCGGCCTACGATCTTCCGCTCGGCACCAAGATTGAGCTGGGCGAAGTTAAAACGGCGCGATGGTCGGCCGACAGTCTGCCGGATGGGGCTTATACCGATCCGAGACAGATAATCGGCAGCTACGTAAAGAACTCGTTCGTGGCCAACGAGCCGATCGTGCAGTCCAAGCTGTTCACCGGGGACAAGACGGCGGGCGTGATGCCGCTGTTGATTCCGTTCGGGATGCGCGCAGTGTCGGTCCCGGTCGACGAGGTCAGCGATGTGGCCGGTTTCGTACTGCCGCATACGCGGGTCGACGTGCTGGTCGCGACCGAGGCTGGCGAAGCACAAGCGGGCAAGGCGTTCTCGAAAGTAATTTTGCAGAACGTCGAAGTCCTCGCCGTAGCGCAGGAAGTCGAGCAGAAAAAGGACGAGCCGGAAATCGTGAAGGTCGTCACTCTGCTGGTCACGCCGCAGGAGTCTGAACGCCTGGCGCTGGCGAGTCATTCGGGAACGTTGCGTTTGGCAATGCGCAATTACAATGACAACAAGATCGTGCTGACCAGCGGCAGCGACGTCACGCAGATGTTGCGCGCTTATAGCCTGGTGCCGGACGTTCCGGTGATGGCGGTGCAGCCCGAGCCGCGTCGAGTATTAGCGATGCCTCATCGGCCGAAGCCGGTGGAGATCGAAATTCTGCGCAACGGCAAGTCGTCCGAATCGGTTTCGTTCGTGAACGAAGCGGCGGCGAATTTCGACGGTACCAGCAAGCCGGCGCACAAGGCCGCTGCCCCCAGTGCCGACGACGATACTAACGCCGACGCGGACTCAGCGCCTGCGACAACGGTGGCGAGTGCACCCGAGCCCGATCATCACGATCTGGTGTCACCGATGGCGCCTGCCGCGATTGCGCCTGCCGCAAATCATGCGCCGACTCCTAAAACGATAGACATACCGTAAGCCGCGAAGAGGCGAGGTGAAGAAGATGAAAGCAAAAAGAGGATGTGGACTGCTTCCGTGGCTGGTTGGAGCTATCAGCATGATCATGCTGGCGCAGGGACTGGCCTTTGCGGCGGATAACCCGCCCACGGTAATGGCTCTCTCCCTGAATGCGGGCGAGACTTACGTAATCAATAATGTGAGCCCCGGCGCGACGCCGCAGGTGAAGGTGATCACGAATCCGAACGCCCTTGTGATTCACAACGAGGAGCCGGGTAAAGTTACCCTGCTCGGCGCAGCGGCGGGCGAATGGAGCGTAGGGGTCAAACTGGCGGACGGCACCGCGGTTGACTACGACGTCACCGTCAGCGCGGTCGGCAATATCAACAACATCAATCATCCCGGGACCGCTCCAGCAGTGATCTCGGGCAGCGGTGCGAGCGTCGGCAGTGCGGCTCCTCCAGTGGCAACGCTGGATCCAGGCGCAGGCCCTGTTGCCTCAGCCGCTACGTCCTCTTCGTCGTCGAGTTCGTCCACATCGACGAGCGGGACGACCATGACCACAGTAGTCGGCCCGACAACGGTAGCCTCGTCGAGCGTACCTTCCTCCTCGAACGGAGCGCCCGCGCCGGTGGCTCCGGTTGTGGTCAGTCATTCGACCTTCGATTTCTATCCTACTGTTCCGGCTGCCAACTATGGCACTACTCCTGCGGCAGCGGGTCAGACCGCATCGGAAGCATTGTCGACCGAGCGATTTCGCGTCGATCCGTCGGTGAGTCTAACCGGCGGCGAGCTGCACTCGGGTGCGATTACCGGCGGACGGCACTATCTGCCTGAAGACGGACTGCAGATGCAGACGGGGTCTTCGAGGATTATCGACTTCCCTAATCGGCTGCGACGCGTGTCGATCGCGGACACCACGATAGCGGATATCCAGGTAATCAATCCTTTCCAGGTCAACCTGATAGGTCACAAGCCGGGATACACCACGCTGGCGATTTGGGATCAGCAGGGCCAGTACGAAGAGCGTCCGGTGCAAGTCGATCCTCACGGGCGGCAGCAGGTGTTGCTCAACACGATGGTGGCAGAGCTTGACCGCAGCGCGATTGAAAACCAGGGCACTAACCTCTCCGGCGCGCTCGCCCATGCAGGAGTGTCGCTGGTCGGATTGCCCGGAGCAGTCGCGACACCGTATTCGCCGACGATTAGCACCACATCCGGTACCTCCGGAAATATCAGTACAGTGCAGCAATCGCTTGGACCCGCTGGAAGCCTTACCGGCCTGATCCTGTCGCAGGGCATGACCTATGGTCTGGCGATTGGCAACAGTGACTACCAGCTCCAGGGATTCTTCCAGTACCTCGAGAATCACCAGCTCGGAAAGATCCTGGCGCAGCCGCATCTGCTGGCCAATTCCGGCGAAGAGGCAAAGTTCCTGTCGGGTGGCGAAATTCCAATCGTCGTCGCGCAGGCACTGAATACCTCGATCGTTTTCAAGCAGTTCGGCACCTCGGTTGAATTCGTTCCGACCGTAGTCGGCCGCGATCAAATCGAGCTGTTGGTCAAGCCTGAAGTATCCGAGCCCGATTTTGCCGAAGGTGTGCAGCTGTTTGGCTTCGTCGTGCCGGCCTTCGTAACCCGGCGCGCGGAGACGATGGTCCAGTTGCGCGACAACCAGACGCTGATCATCGCGGGCCTGATTCTGCACGAAAAGAAGACCCAGATTCAGAAAGTCCCGTACCTCGGCGACGTTCCGTACCTGGGCGGACTGTTCCGCAATACTGCATATTCGAACACTGAAACGGACCTGATCATGAGCGTGACGCCGCAAATCGTGCAGCCGTTGCCCGATGGCGCTGCGGTCTACAACCCGACTTCGGTGCCCGAACTGACGCGTGAACAGGTAGAAACCCGTCGGCTGGCTCAGCCTGACGTAACAAGGCCGCGATTTTGATTGCGAGAGCGTATGACACAGCCGTGTATTTCGTGCATGATATGGCACCGCATAGCTGAACGAGGGAGATTGTGAAGTGTCATCGCTCGGTAAAAAAAATGATGGAAGGCATGGTGGACTCAAAGTCCAATTGGTTGGCCAAGGCGACGAGCATCGGGAAGACGTCAGAGATGCCCTCGCCGCCTTGGGTGACCCCATCCTCGCCATCGAGGAAGTAGAACCGGACCCGGAAGTCGCTGCCGAAGCCAACGATTCATCGTTCGACGTGACGATGGTGTTGTTCAACGGGAACGACGAGCTATCTCTCAGTTATCTCAACGGCCGGGCGGGGCAAGAGCCTCGCCCGGCTCTATTTGCACTCCTCCACGATCGCTCTCCGGACCTGATGAAGCGGGTGTTGCGTGCCGGAGCGGACGAACTCCTGTTCCTGCCTTTGGATCCGGGCGACGCTACTCGCGCATTGCTCAAGATAAGCGAGACTCGGCGACGTGAAGAAGTTCACGTGGGCGGAGGCCAAATCGTTTCGCTGGTGAGCCTGATCGGTGGCACCGGGGTGACGAGCCTGGCGGCGAATCTGGCGCTGGCGCTGCGCTATGCGTTCGACAAGCGCGTCGCAGTCGTGGATCTCGATTTGCAGACGGGCGGGATGTCGGTGTTCCTGAATCTCGAGCCCGAACGAACCATCATGGCGCTGGTTGAAGGAACGCGGAAGCTCGATTCGATTCAACTGGAATCTGCACTGAGCAAGCATGCGTCGGGAGTGTACCTGTTGGCTGCTCCCAAGCGGATCGAGGACAGCGAGCTGGTGAACGACGTGACGGTCGGCGCGACGCTCGAGCTGATGCGCCAGTTGTTCGACTTTGTGATCGTGGATTGCGGCACGCATATCGACGAGAAGTCGGTGGCGGCCTGGGAGCGTTCGAACTTTCTGTTCTACGTGCTCGACCAGTCGATAGGCGCGGCGCGATGCGCGTGGCGCTTCGTTGACCTGGTGGGACGGCTGGGCCTGACCGGAGTCGAACCGAACTTTATCCTGAGTCGCTTCACCCCCGGTCATCCGATAACCGAAGATCAATTGAGCCATACGCTGGCGAAGCCGATTCACACGCGGATTCCGCGCGATGAAAAAGTGTTGGAGCGGGTGCAGCTGAGCGCACAGGACTTATGGCAGGTGGCGCCGAACTCGCCGCTGGCCAAGAGTGTCGAAGATCTGGCGCGACGCCTCGAAGTGGGACCGGCATCCACCGAGAGCGATTCTTCAAATTCGCTTGTTTCGCGCCTGTTGAACGTTATCGGCGCGCGCAGCTGAGGTAACCGATGAAACTGGTCGAAAGAATTTCGCAACAAACCAATGCAACGCCGGCGCCGTTTCAGCGCTCGCTGATGGGCGGCGGCAATGGCAAGCGCACCGTCAGGGACGTGCAGGCCGAGGGCTTTCAGCAGCTCAAGCTGGCGGTGCACAACCGCCTGTTCGAGACGCTGGACGTTACGCGGCTGGAAAGCCTCGAGCCGGCGCTCGCGGCGTCGAAGGTGACCGAGGCTATTTCCGCCATCCTCGACGACGAGGGTCGGCTGCTCACTGACACCGACAAGGCTCACCTGATCGAGGAGATCAAGAACGAGCTGCTGGGACTCGGACCGCTCGAACCGCTGCTGTGGGACGATGAGATCACCGATATCCTGGTCAATGGACACAGCCAGGTCTACGTCGAAAAACGCGGCAAGCTGCACGCCACCGAAGTCAAATTCCAGGACGATCAGCATCTCATGCTGATCATCGATCGAATCGTGTCGCAGGTCGGACGCCGAGTCGACGAAGCGTCGCCGATGGTCGATGCGCGGTTGCCGGACGGCTCTCGTATCAACGCGATCATTCCGCCGCTGGCGCTTGACGGCCCGTCGCTCTCGATTCGTCGATTCGGCCGCAAACGCTACAACATCGACGATCTGGTCGACAAAAAAACGCTGGTGCCGGAGATCGTCGAGTTCCTGCGCACGATCGTACGCGCGCGCCTCAACATCCTGGTGTGCGGCGGTACCGGCTCGGGCAAAACGACGATGCTTAATTGCATGTCGCTATTCGTGCCGGCCGACGAGCGCATCGTGACGATCGAAGACTCGGCCGAATTGATGCTGCAGCAGCCGCACGTGGTGCGGCTCGAGACGCGGCCGGCCAACGTCGAGGGCAAGGGCGAAGTCAGCCAGCGCGACCTGGTTAAGAACACGCTGCGTATGCGTCCCGACCGCATCATCGTCGGCGAGGTCCGCGGCGGCGAAGTGTTCGATATGTTGCAGGCGATGTCGACCGGTCATGACGGCTCCATCGCGACCATCCACGCCAACACCCCGCGCGACAGCCTCGGACGTCTCGAGATGATGATGCTGCTGTCGGGCGTATCGATTCCGCAGCGCGCGATGCGTCAACAAATCGCGTCGGCGCTCAACATCATCGTTCACGTCTCGCGTCTGTCGGACGGCTCGCGCAAAATTCTGCGGATCTCGGAGATCAGCGGAATGGAAGGCGAGATGGTGATGATGCAGGATCTGTTCGAATTCAAGCGCACGGGAATTGGAGCGGGCGGCGAAGTGCTCGGGCAGTTTGTCGCCACTGGAATTCGTTCAACCTACTCGCAGCGGCTGGAGGCAGCGGGGTACAAGCTGGAAGGCAAGATCTTCCGCAACACGATTGGATAAAGGCCTATGGACTTTTTGATGGCAAGCGGCATATTCGCGCTCGTCTTCGTTGGCGTGCTGCTCTTTACCAGCAGCCGCGGCAACGAAGTCGAGCAACAGCGCGAGGTGGCCCGGCGCCTGACGCGTCCCGCCGACGAGGTTGAGATCGACGTCATGCGCAAGGCGCGGCCCGAAGAGGGCACGCTGCTGACGGGGCTGTACAACCTCAACCTGTCGCGCAAGCTCGAACAGGCGATGTGGCAGGCCGGCATGTACATGCGGGTCGCCGACATCCTGCTGATAATCGTGCTGATGTTCGGCGCGGGATTGTTCGGCGGCAACATCTTTTTCGGCGACATGTGGTTCGCACTGGGCACTGCGCTGATAACCGGCAGCTTGCCGCTCCTGTTCATCCAGTGGAAAAAACAGCGGCGCCTGAAAGCATTCGGCGCCCAGCTGCCGTTCGCGCTCGACCTGATCAAATCGTCGCTCGAAGCGGGACATTCGCTGCAGCGCGCGCTGCAAGTCCTGGTGAGCGAGTTCGCCGATCCGCTTGGCAGCGAGTTCCGCACCGTGCTCGAGCAGAACCGCATCGGACTGCCGCTGCCGCGCGCGCTCGAAGACATGCTCAAGCGCGTTCCCGAGGATGACCTGCGGCTGCTCGTGGTCGCGGTCCGGGTGCAAACCGAAGTCGGCTCGAGCCTGGCGCAAATCGTCGGCCGGCTTTCCGAAATCGTGCGCATCCGGCAGCGCTTGCGGCTCCAGATCAAGGCGCTGACGGCGCAATCGCGCATGGGCGGCATGGTCGTCGGCTGTCTGCCGATCGTCGTGTTGTTCCTGTTCAGCCTGGTCCAGCCGACCTACACGGATCAATTGTTCCATGACCCGACCGGTCAGAAGATTTTGAAGTTCGCGATTGGCGCGGACATTCTCGCGCTTCTGTCGATTCGGCGCCTGCTGCGGGTGAACTACTAATATGAGTCCATTCATCATTGGCATGGTGGTCTTCTTTCTCGCGGCTGGGGCGTGTGTCGCGTTGTACCTCGCAATCACGCCGCCCAATCGAGCGGTCGACGAACGATTCGCTGATTTGGCGGTCAAGATGCGGGCGTCGCAGGGCGCGCTCGGAGACGATACGGACGACAGCGTGCTGCGGATGCTCTTCAGATGGGCGTCGAAGCAGGTCCCACCGCCGAATCTCGATAGTCCTACCGGCGAGAAGCTGCAGCAGACTTTGCATCAGGCCGGATTCATGAAATCCACCGCACCGCAGACCTACCAGGTCGCGCGCGTGCTGTTGGCTATCGGCGGCGGCGTTCTCGGTATGTTGTTCGGAGCGGTTGTCTACCAGAATGCGGCTCAACCGCTGTTGTTCGGGCTGGCCGGCGTCGCGATCGGAGTCTTCGTGCCGAGCTATTACCTGGGTCGCCGCGCGCGGATTCGTCAGAACGCAATCTCACGACAGCTCTCGGATGTGCTCGATTTGCTGGTGGTATGCGTCGAAGCCGGCATGGGACTGTTCGAGGCGATTCGAATCGTCGGCACGGAATGCGAACGTCACGGACAGGAAATCGGCACCGAGTTGAGCCTGGTCGCGACGGACATCTCGGCGGGCGCCTCGCTCGGGCAAGCGCTGCGCGGGCTGGCCGACCGGACCGCGGTCGACGATATCAAGCCGCTGGCGGCAACCTTGATCCAGAGCGAACAGCTCGGCGCGCAGATTGGACCGGCGCTGCGATCAAGCTCCGACGCATTGCGGAACCGGCGGCGCCTGATGGCCGAGGAAGCGGCGCAGAAGGCGTCGATCAAGATTCTGTTCCCGCTGGTCATCTTCGTATTGCCTGCGATGATCGCGGTAATCATTGGACCGGCAATGATCTCGGTCATGCATACGCTCGCACCGGGCTGATCCGATTTCAAAAAGCCCTCTCCCAGGGGGCCTCGGGCCAGACGCGAAGGCGCGTCGGTCCGGGGCCTGTTTCTTTTTTTGGGGCCACGGAGCTTACGCAGTCTGAATCGAGTCTGCGGTCTCAGCCAGACAAGGCCAGTCACCTGATTGTGGACAGGGGCGGTCAGTTTCGATTACCGTTCCCGCGAAAGGGGATGCCATGGAAAAACTTGCCTGGCTCGCGCTGATGCTCGCGTTGTTCGTGGCGATCACCAGTTGCGGCAGTAGCAACAACAATTCGCCGCAATGCACCTCAGTCGCAGGAGAAACCGCCTGTACCGGGCACGGTGGTGGCGGACACCGCAGCACAACTTCACTGCCGGATAGTCCGTACGCGCCGCGAATGTAGGCGTAGTCGAGATATGCGCTGCCGAAAGCAAAACCCATTTCACTCTATCCGCTGACGTTTCGTGAAGCTCTCAAACACCTGGTTCGCGATGATCCTGATAGCGTCGGCATCACTCTTAGGCGCCGCCAGCAACGGCGTCGCAGACAGCCCAAATCAGAGAAGCCAAAAAGCACTCCAGTTCCGATCTCTGAAGGCAAGATTTCGTCGAAAACACATCACCGCAAACAGCACTGATCGCAATCGCTGCTCCTTGAAGATCAGGCCGACATTCTCTGAAGCAAGAACTCGCATTGACGCTGGCACTCAATTCGATCAGTGGATCAGCCCAATCCTGCACGACGATTCGTCCGAATTCGAGAAGATCTGCATCCGAATTCGAGCGAATGATCTGGGTAGATTTGGTCAATCCCACCGGATTCCCGATAGAGTTCACGGGATATGTCGCCGTCGCCAATAATAAGCAGCCCTTTGAAAATCTTGTTCTCTCTCCGAACAGTCCCAAATCGATAAACTTCGACGTATCAATTGCCGACGATGAATACGGGCCGATCGATCGCCGAGTGACCGCACACTTCAGCCATCTGCATAACGATCACTAAAGCGCCCGTCCCTGACCCTTGGGTGGGCGTACTTAAGTGCGAATGGTGGGGACATGAGCACAAGTGGCACGTCACCTTCACTCGATTCGCGGCAGATACGGAACGCTGATTTAGAACAACGGCCTGTCAGGCATACGTGCCAGCAGAAATGAAACGGAGCGCCGCCTGAGCGATACTATGCTCAGCGTAGCATCAGTGTTACACCCAGCATAATCCCCTTCCCCTGGTGGGAAAGGGGAACAATGGCGGCGTCGTTGCGACGCCGCGCTGCAGTCTGGTGCTAGAGGCTCAGGCGCTTCATCAATCTGTAGAGCGTCGTGCGATCGACGCCGAGGGCGGCTGCGGCGTCTACCCGGTTGCCGACTGCGGCGGAGAGAGCGGCCTTGATTCGCACAGTGGCCGCGCGATCGAGCGTCGCTTGCAACGTGCCTTCGTCCTGGCTCTCGGCTGGCTGCGCGGCGCTCTCGGCGACGGTGGAATCGGTTTCGGTGGTCGAGGCCGACGCGGCGGTCGCGAGCGGTCGTCGAATGAGACGCGGCAGGCTGCCCAGCGCCGAGGCCTTGCGCGAGGTCTTCTTCGAAAGAGTCGTCCTCGAACGCGAACGCCTCGGGCATCAGCGTCTCCTGCCCGCTCATCACGACCGCGCGCTCGATTACGTTCTCCAGCTCGCGCACGTTGCCCGGCCATGAATAGTGGAGCAGCGCTTCTTCGGCTTGCGGCGAAAGCATCAGCGGACGGCCGGCCTCGGTCGAATGAAAGGCGAGGAAATGCTGCGCCAGCGGCAGGATGTCTTCGCGGCGCTCGCGCAGCGGCGCGATTTTGAGCGGGATTACGCTCAGGCGGAAATACAGGTCAGCGCGGAATTTGCCGGCCGCCACTTCGCGGCGCAGCTTGCGATTGGTCGCCGCCACGATGCGCACGTCGACCTTGCGCGACTTCGACGCGCCGACGCGCAACACCTCGCCGTCCTCGAGCACGCGCAGCAGCTTGGCCTGGAAGTCCGGGCCCGCCTCGCCAATCTCGTCGAGAAACAGCGTGCCGCCCGAGGCGCGCTCGAAGCATCCGAGGCGCTCGCGAATCGCGCCGGTGAAGGATCCTTTCTCATGGCCGAACAGCTCGCTCTCGACCACGCCGTCGGCCAGCGCCTTGCAGTTGATGGCGAGGAATGGACCGTCTGCCCGATTGCTCCAGTAATGAAGCATGCGGGCGACCAGCTCCTTGCCGGTGCCGGTCTCGCCCTCGATAAGCGCGGTCGTGCGTGACGGTGCGACGCGCCGAATCATGGCAGTGAGCTGGCGGCTTTGCGGCGCCTCGGCGACGAAGCCGGCTGCGATGCTGGCGACGTCGAGCTGCTCGCGCAACTTTCGATTCTCGCGTTGCAGCGCGCTCATCTCGACCGCGCGCGTGACGACCGCGCTAAGCTCGTCGCTGTCGAACGGCTTGGTGATGCTGTCGAAGGCGCCGCTGCGCAAGGCGGTCTTGGCCGACTCGGCAGCCGGCAGCGGCATGCTCAGCACGACTGATACGTCCGGATCCTTAGTCTGTACATTTTTCAGCAAGTCCATCCCATCCATCCCCGGCATCCTCATGTCTGCGACGATTACGTCTGCGCCCTCATGTTCGAGTACCTTCAAAGCGGCCTCGACTGTCGGACAGGTTTCGCATTCGTAACCAGCCTGTGAAAGAACCCTCGCGGCACCGTTCGCTACGTGAAACTCGTCATCGACGATCAGAACTCGCGCCTTAAACTGCACGTTGCGCTTTTGCACGACCATCCCAACCCGCCACGCTTTTCCTTGAGGGCAAGCGCGGCTAAGTGTAGCATTCTCGCCCTAGCAGTTAGGGCTGTCAATAAGGGGGAAAAGGGCAGACTTTTCCTTGATTATTTGACAATTTCGCGTTGCGGAACTGAAACGCGGCCAAGCTTACGACGGAACGACCTCGTGTGGAAATGCCACAAGTTCGGTTCGAGATTTAGACGGGAAAAGCGCCCTACTCTCGACTAATTCGTGTTACGTGAAGTGACTGGTATCGGCAGCAGCCCTTGAGGCGACGACAGGTATCCCAGCGATGGCTCCTGCTGATAGTCGACCTCGTCGCGAATCTGGCGCGCATTGTCGCGCGCTGCGCAGTCCTGCTGGTCGATTCCCTGGCAGGTGTTCATCGCGGCGGTTTGAGCGGGGTCGGACGAAGCGCAACCGTAGAAACCGGCGGCGGTGGCCAATACTGCAACGGCCAGAAATCGCTTCATCAGGCTGTCGATCATTGTCCCGCGGATAACTTAGCAGATTGTAGGTTAGCGTCGATACAGAAGGCCTGTTGAGCCCATCTACCTGCCCGGTCTTGGGGTCTCCACGGACGACGGTTGCGCGTTTGGAGACGGCGCCGTCGCGGGACTCGGCGCTCTGTCCGATTCGATGGCAGAGACGCTCGGGGTTGCCGTGGCGGTGGGGGACGGCGTTCCTTCCAAGGTTACCCGCACCAGTTTTTGATTGACGTAGCAGAACGCGACCGGGTGCTTTTCGTTCCTGGTCACGCCTTCGGTCGGGGTCAAAACGATCTCGGCCAGGCCGATGGTGAAAACGTCGGCCGCGGCCTCGCCGACCGCGATTGGAATTTTACCGCCCGCTCCGTATCCGCGCGTGTAGAGCTTGTAATAGTCGCAGATCGCGCCGTCGGGCGCGGTCATCGTGACGTACGGAGCGCCAAGCTTGACGAAGACCTCGTCGCGGGTCATGCCGGCAGGATAGTCGTTGGTGTCGATTGGTGTTGGGCGCGTCGCCTCCATGTAGACCGAGCAGGCGGCCATCCAACTGGCGAGCAACAGCATCGCGCAAACCGACAAAAACGATTTCATGAGTCCCCCGTTTGGCGATGGGATGTATCATAGTGGCACGGGTCTCGCCACCGCGTGTTAACTACATCGCGACAGACGGATAGCTCGGCGGGGCGTCAGTAGGTCTGCGTCAGTTTGCTGCTGAAGACCAGTTCAACACTCGCAGGGCGCGCAGCGTGTTCCATCGGCTCGGCCGGCCCTGGCCCTCGTCCGTCTCGACCGGCATCACGCCCGGATAGCGAGTCTCGAGCAGCCACCTCCCGTCGACTTCGCGCTTCGACACGACCAGCTCGATCGCCTCGGCCACCCGTTCGTCGGGCGCCGCGCCCGCGTTGCGCAGGTACTCGAGGCCTCGCAGCAGGTCATAGTGCCACCACGTCGGGAAGGCGAAGCTCGTCCACGCATTGCCACCCTTGCGATCTCGCTCGATTACCTCGCCGGTCGACCGTCGGCGGAAGAGGTGGCGCTCGAGCAGGTACTCTTGCCCGCGCAGACGGGCCCCGATCACCTCCTGGCTACTCCCAACGGCGCGTTCGTATTCGAGCAGGGCTTCGAGCACGCAGATCGTGGTGTTGAACGACGACCGCGTCGAGCCGTTAGCGGCCTCGCAGTTCCAGCCGCCGTCGGGCAACTGCTCGGCGAGTAGCCGATCGACGATGCCCCGGACGTCGTGGCCGAAGTACGCGCCGACCGCGGCAACCTGACCATTGATGCAGGGCTCGAGTTCGCCTTGAAAGAAGGCATTGCCCTCGCATTCCCGAGGACCACATCCGTTCCACGTCACCCGGTCGCGGACACGATCCACCGCGCGGCGTGCCTGATCGCTCGCCGGATCGAGGCCCATGTCCCGCAGCAGCATCAGAACGTGCATGGTGGAGTCCCACCCACGGTTCCACGCGGCGCCGCCCCACCGGCCATCGTCCCCCTGCAGGGCGAGTAGCCGCGCGCCTGCGCCCTCGGTAGCGACGCGCGCGCGCTCGGCTGCGATCTCTTCCGCTGGAGCACCGACCAAGTCCCGCATCACTTGCCAGCGGATCGAAGGGTCAGAATCAAGCAGCCAACGTATGACCGATTTCCGTGCGTTCGCAGCTTGCCGTTTGGGTAGATTGGTTGCCATCTGCCGATACATTTTACATTGATCGCAAGACGCGGTCGGCAGCCCAAGGTAAGCTCGACGAGCGCCTGAAGGACTCGCCATTGATGCTGACGATGATCGAGTGGTGCAGGTCCGGCGAAGGTTGATGGCTCCCCGGGCCGGATTCGAACCAGCGACATGACGGTTAACAGCCGTCCGCTCTACCGACTGAGCTACCGGGGAGTGTTTCGGTTTCTGCGCGAGCCGGAACTACTTTCGATATACGCGCATCGATGGGAAATCAAGTATTCATCGCGCAGCCCGACATTATAGCTGGAGACAGGCGGTACGAATCAAATCGAATCGGAATCGCAGCCGGCCTACTTACTCGGAGCTTTGGAGCCTTGCAGGGTTCTGTCCTGCACCGCGCCCATCGCCTTGACCGTCTCGGCGACGAACCGGGCCGGAAGCACACCGGCCAGGCCGGAAAAAACCGGGTCGGTGTTGAGCGAAGTGTTGGCCTCGAGAATGCCCCATAGAGCGAAGCGCGGCCCCGCGCTCACGAAGACCGGGGCGCCGCTGGAAAATCCGGGCGCACTGCCGCCGTCGAGATAGCTGAGCTCCTGCAGACCCGCGCCGATAACTTCGGTGTCGGAGGGCTGCGGAACGGAGACGTGGCCGAAACGGGCCAGCGCCTCGAAGCGATGCTCTTTGACGCCCACGGTCGCGGCGGTCAGGTAGTACACCTGCGCTCCCGTCTCGGGACGGGCGAGCGGATCCTCGCCGCCGAGCAGGGAGGCGAGCGCGATGGGCGCGATACTGGCGCCTTGGGGCGTCAGCGGAATCGCGGCGACGTCGACCTTTACCTCGTTGGGATCGAGCACCCACCTGTTTTCAGGCGGCAGCGGCTCCTCGCGCATCGCGCCGGTCGTGGAATCTTCGAGCGTGAGCAGGAGACCCTCACGCGGGTTGCCCCCGTCGTCGAGCAGATTGTGATGCGCGGTCACCAGGTAAACGAACGAACGGCCGGAGAACACCGTGCTGGGGACGGCGACGAAAAATGCGGTGCCGACCTGCACGACGCGGCCGCCGGAATGAACGACGATGCCGGCGACGTTGTGCAGCGTGCCGGTGGGCACCGTGCCGGTCTGTTCGGCGCGCGAGGCGTGGGGCGGGCCAGCGAGGAGCGACGCGAGCGCGACGGCGGCCGCCGCAATCGGGAGTGTGCGTTTTCTCATTCGATCAGATTTCATCCGGAGTTTTGCTGAGGGGATTGGGCGGGGCCATTTCGGCGCATAACGATAGCAGAAGCGCGCCGGTGTGGGAGAGGCTCGCGCGCAACTTGGATAGCGTCGCCCGGGAAATAGCGCGGCGCGGCGGGAGGTATTAGCTCCGGCCGCGCCGTTTTTGATTTTTCTGGTTTTCGCTGGATCGCTAGGTGCTACCAGCGGTTGCGATTTCCGCCGCCGCCACCGCCCTCTCTGCCCCCACCACCGCCGCCACCGCGCCGGCGATCTCCGCCGCCACCGCCGCCGCCGCGAGGCCCACCGGTGCTGGCGCGCGCCTCGTCAATCTTGATCCGGCGCCCCTTCAGATCGGTGTCATTGAGAGTCTCGATCGCCTTGGTCGCATCGGCCGCCTCCGCCATCTCGACGAAGCCGAAGCCGCGCGACTGTCCCGAGAATTTGTCGGAGACTACCACCGCGCTCTCGACCTTTCCCGCCTGCGCAAACAGGTCCGCCAGGTCATCCTGAGTAACCGCGTAGGCAAGGTTGCCTACATACAACTTAGTGGGCATAAAGCCGCTCCTCCTGAAATTTGCCGGGAAGCTCCCTAAACAGACGACCATCCGGGGTGACCGGGATCAGTGAGAAAGGCGGCGTCCGAGGCGTTTTAGATCCTACAAATAATTTAGGCGCGAGTCACAGGTGAGTAAAGTCGGACTCGATTGGACGTGAAAACGGCCCGCGCTTCACGCTTTCCTGGGGGATGGGGTGACGCCTGCGCCCAGCATCAACCAAGGAAATCGCGGACGTATTGGTTCACCAGGTCGGGCTTTTCCTGCTGCACCCAGTGGCCGGAATCGGGGATGTACTTTATCTCGAACGGGCCGGTGAACAGCGGCTCCATGCCGTAGGTCAGTTCCTTGCCCAGCGCGAAATCCTGCTCGCCCCAGATTAGCAGCGTCGGCGCCGAGATTTTGCGATCGATCCACGAGTTGGTGCCGGGACGGGCCATGAAGCCGGTGCGGACGTTCGCGCGGTAGTAGTTGATCGCGGCGGTGATCGAATAGGGATTGCGGAACGCGGCGCGGAAGTAGTCGAGGTCGGCGTCGGTGAAGACGTCTTTCTGGATGGTGCCGTTGCGCAGCGCGTTGATCAGCGCTTCGTAGTTGCGGCGGCGAAACACCCATTCGGGCAGACGGCGGATTTGAAAGAAGAGCATGTACCAACTGCGGAGCATCTGACGCGGATTGCGGCGCAGCGCGCGGCTCATGCGCTCGAGATGGGGACAGTTCATCACGATGAGGCGATCGACGACGTCGGGACGCATCATCGCGGTCGCCCAGGCCACGGCCCCGCCCCAGTCGTGGCCGATGACCGTCGCGCGCTGATAGCCGAGCGCCTCGATCAATTCGGCGACATCGGCGACGAGCTTATCGAGCGTGTAGTTGGCGACGCCGACCGGAGCGTCCGACTCGCCGTATCCGCGCATCTCGGGCGCGACGCAATCGAAGCGATCGGACAGCGCGCGGATTTGATGGCGCCACGAGTACCAGCATTCGGGGAAGCCGTGCAGCATGACGATCGGCGGCCCGGAGCCGGCGCGCGCGACGCGGAGAGTGATTCCGCTTTTGAGCTTGATTTTTTCGAAGTGCCAGGGGTCGGGCATTGGGGGATGCTCAGCCAGCGTGAGTGCGGAACCTCGACCACCTAACCCCTAACCCCTTCCCAAGTGTGGGAAGGGGGGCAATCGCAGCGGGAAAATCAGTTAGGCGGCGACCTTGGTCGTGCCTTGCATTGCGGGGAGTTCGGGATTGCAGACGTAGCGAAGCTTCGGCAGCGTCACGTCGGCGGTCGTGAAGGTGGCCGAGATTGGGTTGTCGAGGCGAAGATTCGTGCCGGCGCCGAAGGCGTTGTTGTCGAGCAGGAGGATTTTCGGCTTGCCGCGCTCCGCCTTCGAGAACGTGAACTCGGGATCGACCTGCACCAGCACGAGCTTGCCGTCTTCCTTGTTACGCGCCAGATGCATGCTCGCGATGTACTGGATGTCGCCGCCGGAAATCATGTCGCGGTCGAGCAGCTCGCATTCGAGCACCGGCTTGCCGCCGGCACTGGCGCGCGCGACGACGCGGTCATGGCGGACGTCGAGCTTCACCTCGCCCGCGACCGTCGGATAACCCCATCGCGCAGCCAGCTCGCGGCGCGCGTCATCATTGTCGCAGAAACTGCGCAGCACGAATCCGCGCGGACGAACGCCGGTGCGGCCCGAGACGCGGACCTCGGCAATCGAGAACTCGCCCACCGGAGATTCGGGATAGGTCGTCACGCAGAAAATTGCGTACTCGGGAATCGACGGATGCATCGTGGCCGGGATCAGGTTGTCGGCGGGGTCGTCGTCGATCTCCATGTTGATGGTGAGAATTTTCGCGCCCTTCAAAATCCACGGCTCGGTTTTGTAGCCGTTGATCGTCGGCGCCGACTTGGCCCATGTCGCGAGATCGAGCTTTCCAAAACGCGGCGGCATCAGCGGCCTCCTGCGGCAGCGGAAGCGGAATCGCTCGCGCCCTGAAAATGCGGCATCACTTCCTTGGCGAACAGGCGCAACGAGTCGAGCACCTTCTGCTGCGGCACGGTCTCGAGCGCGTTGAGCAGGAAGTTGACGCGATCGACGCCGACCGCCTCCCACTTCTTCATCTCGCGCGTGATGCGGGCCGGATTGCCCATCGCGATACCCTCAGGCGCGCCGGACGCATCGCCGGGCCCCGCCGCATCCTGACGCAGCGAAGGCAGCAGCCCGAGCGACGGATACGACTTGCTCGGATACGCCTCGCGCGCGGCGAGCAACTGCGCGGCGAGATAGTTGAACGTGCCGGTGAGCCGCTTGCCCACCTTCACGCCCTCGGCGTCGTCTTCATGACAGTAGAGAAAGTTCACGGTCGAGACGGCTTCGTTGACGACCTCGCCGACCGGAGTGCAGTTCCGAATGATCTTGCGATAGCGCTTGACCTTCTCGTCCTGCTCGGCGAACCCGCCGAAGGTGAGACCGAGGCTGCCCATGCCGCGCTCGGCGGCGTCAATCTCGGTGCCGGGACTGGTGACCGCGACCCACAGGGGCGGATGCGGTTTCTGGTACGGCTTCGGCACGATCGTCCGCTGAGGCATCGACCACGAGCGGCCCTGGTACGAGAAGCGCTCCTGCGTCCACATTTTCGGCAGGCAATGGACGAACTCGTCCCAGGTCTTCTTGGTCTCGTCGGGGCTGGCGCGAAAGCCGGCCAACTCGGTCCAGGTCGCGGATCGGCCGGTGCCGACGTCGAGGCGGCCGCCGGAAAGAATGTCGAGCACTGCAGTGCGCTCGGCGATTTTGATCGGATGATTGAACTCGGGCACGCACACGACGATGCCGTGGCCGACGCGCATTTTCTTGGTCTTCATCGCGCATGCGGTCAGGAACAACTCGGGCGCGGGGCAATGCGAATATTCTTCGAGGAAGTGATGCTCGACGGCCCACACAGAATCGAAGCCGAGCGAATCGGCCAGCGCGACCTGTTCGAGGCAATTGTCGTAGACGGTTTTTTCGGTTTCGCGCCCCCATGGTCGCGGTACCGAGATTTCATAGAAGAGGCCAAATTTCATCGCATCACCTCCGTACCGTTCGTTTAGCGCAATCGCGGGGAGATCGAAAGTCCCGCGGGATTGGGGAAGGGTAAATCACTTTATTGAATGTGGAACCCGCGGTGGGTTCCACACCTCCTTCGGCAGGGGTGACCCCTGCACCCGGTATTAAGAGAAAGAGAATCGCGAAATGTCGCGGACGACATTTTGCTCGGGGGTTTTAGAAAGATCGTGCGGCGAGTACCGCGGTCATGTCTTGTGCAGCATAGATCGTTCTGTATATCGCTTGACATATGTTGATTTATGCGGTTTAGATTGAAGTCGAGGACATGCAATGAAACATGAACTGCATGGACGTGGCTGAGCCGAATCTTATCCGCGAGCAATTTCCTTACGACGCGGTGCCGCGAATTATTTTCGACGGCGAATTCGAAAAGCCTGACCCGGCGCCGGATTTTTTTATCACCGACACCACCTTCCGCGACGGCCAGCAGGCGCGGCCGCCTTACACGGCCGGGCAGATTGTCGCGATGTTCGACATGCTGCATCGGCTCGGCGGTCCCAACGGCATCATCCGGCAGACCGAGTTTTTCCTGTACTCGAAGGTCGATCGCGAGGCGGTTAATCGATGCCTCGCGCGCGGCTACGAGTTTCCCGAAGTGACGGGATGGATTCGCGCGGTCAAGGCGGACTTCAAGATCGTCAAGGAGATGGGCCTGCGTGAGACGGGGATTCTGACCTCGGCGTCGGATTACCACATTTTCAACAAGCTCAAAAAAACGCGGCGCGCGGCGATGGAAGATTACCTGGAGATCGTGAACGCGGCGCTGGATGCGGGCCTGAAAATCCGCTGCCATCTCGAGGATGCGACGCGCGCGGATTTTTACGGCTTCGTCGTGCCGTTCGTGTCGAAGTTGATGGAACTCGGCGAGGCGAGCGGGATTCCAGTCAAGATTCGCGTTTGCGACACGCTCGGATTCGGGGTGCCCTACCCCGGCGTCGCGCTGCCGCGCAGCGTGCCGAAGCTGATTCTGGGGCTTCGACGCGAGTGCGGCGTGAAGCCGGAGCAACTGGAATGGCACGGGCACAACGATTTTCACAAGGTGCTCGCCAACGCGACGGCGGCGTGGCTGTACGGATGCATGTACGCGAACGGAACGATCCTCGGCTACGGCGAGCGCACCGGAAATCCGCCGCTCGAGGGGCTGGTGATGGATTACGTGTCGCTCAAGGGTGACGCGAACGGGATGGACTTGTCGGTGATCACGGAAATCGCCGAGTACTTCGAGCGCGAAGCGGGCTACCGGATTCCCGCCAACTATCCGTTCGTGGGGCGCGACTTCAACGTGACGCGCGCGGGGATTCATGCCGACGGGCTGCTCAAGGACGAGGAAATCTACAACGTCTTCGACACGGCGAAGATTCTTGGCCGGCCGCCGCGAGTGGCGGTCGACAAGACCTCGGGCGTGGCGGGGATTGCGTGGTGGATCAATTCGTACTTCGGTCTCGCGCGCGGTGCGCAGGTCGAAAAGCGCTCGCCCGAAGTGCTCGAGATCGCAAAGTGGGTCGACGCGCAATATGACGACGGCCGCACCACTTCGATCTCAGACCAGGAGATGGAGACTCAGGTGCGGCGCCACCTGCCGCGACTATTCAAGAGCGCGCGCCTGGCCAGCTAGAGCCGCACCAGTTCTTCGTCGGACGGCCGCAACACGCGAGCCGCCGCCCTACCCTCGTTTGGACGCGGGCAGCACGCGAAAAGTCTGTCATTCTGACGACCCGAGCATCGCGAGGGGAGGAAGAATCTCGGACAGGTTCGCGCGACGCGAACCCGGTTCCGGTCTCTTGGATCGCGCGCCTCGCGCGCTCCACTCTCACGCCAGATGCGAATGCAGGTCGCGGCCCATGCGTTCGCGGCCGAGCAGGATGACGACTGCGGCGAGGACCATCACGATTGCGGCGACGCCGGCCAGAGTCGCGGCGTAGCCGAATCGCTCGGCGAGCAGGGCCTGGCTGACGGCCGCTCCGGAAGCCAGCAGGACGCCGGTTTGATACGCGAGGCCCGAGAACAGTCCCCGAACTTCCGGCGGCGAAAGCTCGGTCAGATGCGCCGGGATGACGCCCCATGCGCCCTGCACCATGAACTGCATGAGGAACGCGCCGAGCGTCAGGACGGCGAGCGTCGAGGGATAGATCCACAGCGGGATGACGAGGCCGGCGCAGATAACCGCGGTCGCCATCGTGCGGCGGCGTCCCCATCGGTCGGACAGGTAGCCGAAGGTCAGGCCGCCGAGCAGAGCGCCCACATTATAGATGACCGCGATGGTCGCGACGGTGCGGGTATCGAAGCCGCGGGTTTTTTCGAGGAAGGTCGGATACATGTCCTGGGTGCCGTGCGAAACGAAGTTCATCATCGTCATCAGCCCGCAGAGGTAGAGGAACAATTTCCAGTTGGCGCGAATCGCCGCGGTGATGTGCGCGCGGTCCGGACGCGTGCGCTGCCATGCCTCGGACTCCGGAACCTTGGTGCGGATGTAAATCGTCAGCAGCGCGGGCGCGCCGCCGAGAAAGAACATCGCGCGCCATCCGTAGTGCGGGAAGACGAAGAAGAACGCGGCCGCCGCGAGCAGATAGCCGACGGCGTAGCCTTCCTGCAGCAGGCCGGAAAAAAATCCGCGCCATCGCGGCGCAACCGCTTCCATCGCGAGCGAGGCGCCTACCCCCCATTCGCCGCCCATTCCGATTCCGTACAGCGCGCGGAAAAACAGGAACCATCCGTAGCTCGGCGCGAGGCCGCTCAGCACTTCGACGACGGAATAAAAGATGACGTCGACCATCAGCGGGATGCGGCGGCCGTAGCGGTCCGCGACCCAGCCGAAGATCAGCGCGCCGACCGGACGCAGCGCCAGCGTCGCCGTGATGGTGAACGCGATATGCGAGATGGGGCGATGGAACTCGCGCGCGACGGCCGGCATCACGAAGATGAGGATGAAGAAATCGAAGGCGTCGAGCGCCCATCCGAGGAAGCTCGCCAGCAGTGTGTGCGCGGCCTCGGCCGAGGTGATCGCGCGCACGGGCTCGAGGACTGGATCGACAGAATCCATGGCGTGCAATGATTAATCGAACCGTCGCAGCGGCGAAAGGAGCGCGCGCTTGAGTTTGGCGCGGGCGAGCGCGATAAGTGATGCATGTTCAACGGCAACAAGGTTATCGACGCCGACGGGCATGTGATGGAGCCCAACGAGCTCTACGACGAATATATCGACGGCAAGTTCAAGCCTCAGCTCGACGAACTGAAGAAGATCGCGTCGACGCGGGCGTCGAAATATTTTTTCGGCTACTTTCATCAGCTGAACACGGGACGGCCGCTGGGAGTCGCGGCGCCGGATAAGCCGCTGACGCGGACCGGCCGCAAGCCGCATGGCGAGCGCCCCGACATCCGCGGCGGATTCGATCCGCACGTGCGCATCAAGGATATGGATCGCGAGGGTATCGACGTCGCCGTGCTGTTCGCGACGGTGGTGTCGAGCTTCTGCGCGCTCGACAGCGTCGATTTCGAAGTCGCGATGATTCGCGCGTACCATCGATGGCTCGCCGACTACTGCGCGGCCTACCCCAATCGCTTGAAGGGCGTGGCGATCGTGCCGATGCGCGCGCCGGAGCGCGCTGCCGAGGAAATCCGGCGCGTCGCCAACGAGCCGTGGTGCGTCGGCATCTACCTGTCGGCGCATATGGAGGACAAGCTGCTCGACCATCCCGCGTTCCATCCGATTTGGAAGGCGTGCGTCGAGACCGACCTGCCCGCCTGCTTTCACGGCGGCACGGCGCGTCCGCCGTACGGCATGGGCACGTTCGAGATGGGCAACAATCTGTTCATTCAGCATTCGGCGACGAATCCATTCGAGGTGATGCGCGGGATCGCGTCGCTGGTGGGCGGCGGCGTGCTGGATATTTTCCCCAAGCTGCGCGTTGCGTTCCTCGAAGCCGGCGTCGGCTGGCTGCCGTTCTGGATGGAGCGCCTCGACGAGCATTACGAGCTGATGCCCGAGTACGTGCCGTTTCTGAAGCGCAAGCCGTCAGAGGTGATTCGCAGCGAGAATTTTTTCATCTCGTGCGACCCTGACGAGGAGACGCTGCCGTACGTGGTCGAAACCGTTGGCGCGGAGCACATTTTGTATGCGTCGGACTACCCGCACTTCGACGGCCGATTCCCGCATACGGTGAGCCTGACGGCCGGGCGCAAGGAGTTCGCGGCGAGCGTGCCGAAAAAAATCCTGCACGAGAATCCGACGCGGCTATATCCTCGGTTGAAGTAGTTGAAATGAAGCTTGGGAAAATTGCGGCAGGCGTCATGGCGATTGCGTTGGTTGCGGGCGTCGCTCGCAATGCCAGGGCGCAGGCGAAAACGCTGGAGGCGGAGCAGTCGGACGAGGATTTGCACGACGCTGAGGCGGCCGCCAAGCGGCATCGCGCGGAGCTGATGAAGATCCCGCACGTCAGAGTCGTCACCGGCGAAGTCGATGGACAGAACGAGGCGGCGATACTGGTCGAGGTGGACGAACAGAAGAATATTGACGCGGTGACGCGGCAACTGCCGTCGCAAATCGAGGGCTTTCCAGTGGAGGTCGATGAGAGTGACGGCGCCGCGGTTGAGGGCGACTTCAGCGTCGGCGCGTTCAATTCGCCGCCGAAGACGATCAACAGTAAGGGCTACAACCTGCACACCCTGCTCAATCCGTCGCCGGCCGCGGCCAGCCCTGACGCGCCGCAGTGATCTATCGATTTGGAACCGGGGCGTGCGGCGCATCGAACTTGACTGCAAATCGCGCCACTCCTTATAGTCTAGCTTCGGAGTCTGGCGAAGCTGCGGCGAACGCAGGAAATCCCCTTCAGACAATGGATTTGGCGCTGGGTTAGAGATGCAGAGAAGCGAACAAATGACCTTCTGGGAGCGGATTTATATCCCCGAAATCCTGCGAGGTCTGGCGATCACCAACTACCACTTCGTGCGCAACTTCGCGCTGCATACGGCGCATCTGTTCGGCCTGAAGAAGAACGTTAACGCGACTTCGACGACGCAGTATCCCGAGGAGCGCAAGCGTTATTCCGACAATTTTCGCGGCAGCCACCGCTTGACGCTGCGCGAGGATTCTTCGGTCCGGTGCACGGCGTGCTTTCTGTGCGCGACCGCGTGTCCGGCGCAGTGCATATATATAGAGGCGGGCGAGTCGCCCGATCCGCACGTCGAGAAATTCCCGGTGCGCTACGAAATCGACACGCTGCGCTGCATCTACTGCGGGCTGTGCGTCGAGGCGTGCCCGTGCGACGCGATTCGGATGGACACCTACGTTCATCCGCGCATCTGGGGCTTCGACCGCAAGGATTTCGTCGAGCAGAAGGAACTGCTGATGCATCGCTCGCGCGTGCTGGCCGAGAAGGGCCGCGACGGCAACATGAACGAGATGCTCGAGTGGTATCGCGAGCAGGATGCGGCGGTTTACGATCCGCAGCGGCCCGAGATGAAAACCTACACCAACCGCGAAGCGCCCAAGCATTACGCGGAGGCGCCGGACCATATCGACGACCTTACTGCGATCGACCGGCACGCGCGCAGCGGCAAATAGTCAGATGACGCGAGTGACTATCGCCCTGACGCTGGCGGGTTTGATCGTTTTGTTCATCGCCTATGCGAAGGGCGTCGGCGTCATTCACGGCGGCAACGTGCTCAGCCATATGTACTGGGCGACGGGTGCGCTGACGCTGGTGGCGCTGGCGAACTTTATCGCGGTGGCGCATCTGGCGCGCGCCGAGCGGATGATCCAGGAACTGCGTGCGCTGTGCGAGAAGAATGGCATCGAGTACGGCGAAGATTGAGCTATACTTAGAGATCCAAGGCCGCATCCCGGCCGCGGAGGTGACGCTATGACTCAGATTGAAGCCGCCCGCAAAAATATAATTACCCGGCAGATGATCGAAGTTGCCGAGGACGAAGGTTTCGCGCCCGAAGAAATTCGCGCGCTGGTCGCAAGCGGCGAGGTCGTGATCCCGCACAACCTGCATCACGACTTCCGGGCGATCGGAATCGGCAAAGGCCTGCGCACCAAGGTCAACGCCAACATTGGCGCGTCCAACTTTCATCAGCTGATCGAAGAAGAGGTCGAGAAACTCTACACGGCGGTCCGCTACGGCGCCGACTCGGTGATGGATTTGTCGACCGGCACCGACCTCGACAAAATCCGCGTGGAGCTTTTGTCACGATGCAACGTGATACTCGGCACGGTGCCGATTTACCAGCTCGGCTCGGAGCGCTCGATCATGGAGATGGAGGCCGAGTACTTTCTCGACGTGATCGAGCGGCAGGCGCGTCAGGGCGTCGATTACATGACGCTCCATTGCGGCGTCACGCGCGAGAGCGTCAAGCGGCTGCGCGCGCATCAGCGGATCGAGGGCATCGTGTCGCGCGGCGGCGCGATGCTGGCGTCGTGGATCGAGCGGACCGGCAACGAGAATCCGCTCTACGAGCATTTCGACGAAGTCTGCGCCGTGCTGCGCGAGCATGACGTGACTATCTCGATCGGCGACGGGCTGCGGCCGGGTGCGACCGGCGACGCGACCGATCGCGGGCAAATCGGCGAGCTGTTGGTGATGGGTGAATTGGCCGATCGCGCGCGAGCGATGGGCGTGCAGGTGATGATCGAAGGTCCGGGCCACGTGCCGCTCGATCAAATCGAAGCCAATGTGAAGCTCGAGAAGCGAGTCTGCGGCGGCGCACCGTTTTACGTGCTCGGGCCGCTCACTTGCGACGTTGCGCCCGGCTACGATCACATCACCGGTGCGATCGGCGGCGCGATCGCGTCGGCGGCGGGCACCGATTTTCTCTGCTACGTGACGCCGGCCGAGCATCTGCGGCTGCCCGATATCGACGATGTGCGCGAAGGCGTAATCGCCACGCGAATCGCCGCTCACTCGGGCGACCTGGTCAAGGGCGTGCGCGCGGCGAAAGTCTGGAACGATCAGATGTCGCGATATCGCAAGGCGCTCAACTGGGAAGGCATGTACGCGATGGCGATGGACCCGGACAAGGCGCGCCGTTACAAGGAAGAGAGCGAGGCGGCGGGCTCAAACGTCTGCACGATGTGCGGGTCGCTGTGCTCGGTCAACATCGACAACGCGGCAATCAAATTCACCAAGCGGCGCTCGATCGCCGAGGCTGAATCGCATGCCGCAGGCTGACACCAACGGCATTCCCGATCTTTCGGCGGCGCTCGAAATTGCGCTGCCGGACGCTCGCGGGGAGCTTCGCCGGCTCAAGGATTTTCGCGGCCACAACGTCGTCGTCTACTTCTATCCGAAGGACGACACGCCCGGGTGCACCGTCGAGGGCAAGGAATTTCGCGACAGCTTCGAACAATTCAACGCGCTCGACTGCGTGATCGTCGGCGTGAGCACGGACTCTCCCGAACGTCATCGAGCGTTCATTGAGAAGCACGCGCTGCCCTTCATTCTGCTGGCCGATGAAGACGGTAAACTTGCCGGCGCGTTCGGCGTGCTCAACGGCAAGTATGCGGCGCGCTCGACCTTCGTGCTCGACACCGACCTGCGCGTGCGCCGCGCGTTTCACGAGGTGACGCCGCGTGGGCATGCGGCGCAAGTGCTCGCCTTCATCCGCTCGCTGGTCGAATCGCATCGAATGATTGGCGGATAACGCGCGTGGCGTGACTCGCGCGCGTGCTTATAGTTGTATATTGAAACTGAGTCCGCCGACTGATCGAACGGATAAATCTATGGCAAAAACCTCGAAGAATATTCTCGACGAAGCGCGCTCGACGATAAAGCAGATCGATATCGACGAGGCGCGCCGGCTGATCGACAAGCCCGGCACCGTGCTGGTCGACGTGCGCGAGAGCGATGAATGGCGGCAGGGACATATTCCGCAGGCGGTCGCGATTCCGCGTGGATTCCTGGAACTGAGAATCGAAGAGAAGGTTCCCGACCACAAGACGCCGGTGATTCTGCAATGCGCGTCGGGCACGCGCTCGCTGCTCGCGGCGCGCACGCTGCGCGAGCTCGGCTACGAAAACGTGTACAACATGACGGGCGGCTTCAGCGCGTGGAAGGATCGCGGCCTGCCGTGGATCGCGGACCGCGCCTTCACCGTCGACGAGCTGACCCGCTACTCGCGCCATTTCGTGATTCCCGAAGTCGGCGAGAAGGGACAGGCGAAACTGCTCGACGCCAAGGTGTTGCTGCTCGGCACGGGCGCACTCGGCTCGCCGTCGGCACTGTACCTCGCGGCGGCGGGAGTCGGCACGATCGGCCTGGTGGATTTCGACGTGGTCGACATGTCGAATCTTCAGCGGCAGATCATCCACACTACCGATCGCGTCGGGATGCCGAAGACCGAGTCGGCGCAGAAGGCAATCAACGCGCTGAATCCCGGAGTCAAGGTGATTCGGCACGATGTGCGGCTCACGTCCGAGAACGCGATGGACATCGTCAAGGACTACGACGTCGTCGTGAACTGCGGCGATAATTTTCCAACTCGATATCTGATCAACGACGCGTGCGTGTTCTCGAAGAAGCCGCTCGTCGATGGCGCGATTTTTCGCTTCGAGGGCAACACCACGGTTTTCTATCCAGCCAAAGGCGGCCCGTGCTACCGATGCCTGTATCCGGAGCCGGCGCCGCCGGACATGGCGCCGTCGTGCGCGGAGGCCGGAGTGCTCGGCGCGATCCCGGGCCTCATCGGATCGATCGAGGCACTCGAAGCAATCAAGCTGATAGTCGGCGCGGGCACTCCGCTGATCGGCAAGATGGTTTACTTCGACACGCTGTCGGACAAGGACTACGTGCGAATTTTGAAAATCCGCAAAGACCCGAAGTGCCCGGTCTGCAGCGAGCATCCGACGCAAACGACGCTGATCGACTACGAAGCGTTCTGCGGTTTCGGCGCGCCCGCCAACGGAACGGCGCACGCGGAAACGGAGACGCATGCGAGCGCGGCGGCGTCGGCGCGGTAACGGTCGCGCGACTGTCGACACAGTCGAAAATCTGGTTTGATTGCGGCGGGCGCATGAGCGATGGCCCGCCGTAACATTTTCTGACGGCGGCATTTGATCACGAGGCGATTCGATGGCGCTGGGACCGTTTTACGTCGCGGATAAATTGAGAGGTGGCACCGGGATGAGAGGAACCGCGCTGTTGATGCGCCATGGCGAGACCGCATGGAACCGCGAAGGCCGCGTGATGGGCCGCAATCCAATTGAACTCGACGCAGACGGACGCGCGCAGGTGCAAGCCTCGGTGCCGTTCGCGCGCCTGCTGCAGCCGGAGTTGATCATCACGAGTCCGCTCGCGCGTGCGCGGCAGTCGGCGGAGATAATCGCGGCCGGCGTCGGCGGCATTCCGGTAGCAGAGGATCCGCAGCTATCTGAAGTTAAATACGGGCGCTGGGAAGGGATGGTGTACGACGACTTGCTCGAGGATGCCGACTATCTGAACTATCGCGACCATCCGCTCGACGCGCCGACTCCCGGTGGCGAGACGATCGCGCAGGTGCAATCGCGCGGCGTCGAGGCGGTGCGGCGCGCGATCACCGACAATAGCGGGCGGCGCATCCTGTTCGTTTCGCACGGCGATATCATCCGCACCGTTTTGTGCCATTTCATGCGGCTCGAACTCGCGCACTTCCGGCGAATCCGCGTCGACAATGCGGCGTTCTCGGGTTTCCAAATGATCGGCGACTTCGCTGAAATGAAATTCCTTAACCTGTTGCCTGATCCGGATCGCGCGTTCGCCGTACCGTTTGCTTCGAAAAAGTCCTGAGCGGGAGCTAGCGCGATCAGGGTCCGCCGGCGAGACTCGGCGCCGCGCCGACATCGATTCCCTTGCGCACGCGAACATCGGCGCCTGACTTGCCGGGAACGTCAACTCTCAGGCTGCGGTATCCGCCGGCGCTCGGGTCGGGCGCGAGAAATCCTATCGTGTATTGTTCGCGCAGCTCGAGACTGATGTTCTCGCACGCTTTACGCAGCGCCTCGCCGTCACCGGCTTCGCGGATGATGTAGGTCTTGGCGCCGGTTTCGGTCGAGAGCGTGTGCAGCGTCTCGGCATCGACGTGTTCGCTATCGTCGCCGCCGAGCACGAACGGTCCTATCGACACGGACACGCCGCCGCTGCCGCCGTTGGGATCGCCGATGCCGATCGAGTAGACCAGCACGCCCATGCGCCGCGCCTGTGCGACGACGTCATTCACCGTCGACGCGCTGGTGTTGTCCATTCCGTCGGTGACGACCAGCAGCGCTTTCTTGTCGTAGCGTCCGCGCTGCACCATCTGCAGCCCTTCCATGATCACGTCGAACAACGCGGTCTGCCCGTATGCGTGCAGCAAAGCGAGCCGGCGCATCACGAGGTCGTGATTGACCGTAAACGGCTGGAGCAGGAACGGATGGCTCGAGAACGCGAACAGGAACACGTCGTCCTTGTCATTCAGATCGCGCAGGAACTGCGCGATGGCGGCGCGCGCCTGCGGAATCTTGGGCGTCATGCTGCCGGAAGTATCCACCAGGATGCCGACTGAAACGGGCGTGTTCAGGTCCTGGCGAAAGAATTCGATCGGGCGCTGCTGCCCGTCCATGTAGAGTTTGAAATCCTCTTTCTGCAGGCCCGTGACGTAAGTGCCGCTCGGTTCGGTCACCGTCACCGTGACCTGCTCGTAACCCGGTTGCTGGCGTAACTCGCGCGTCGGCACCTCGAGCGACTGGCCGGTTTGCGGCGCCGTCGGCGGGATGTTGAGCGAATCGCCGCCCTGTGGCGCCGGCATCGACGGCAACTCGAGCGTCGAGGTTTCCTTGCCCTGACTATGCGGAATCACAATCTGCGGCGGAGGGGCGGTGATACCCTGCTGCTGCGCCGCGGCAGGCGCGACTGTGCCGATAATCATCGCGAGCGCGACAATGGCGGTGGCGAGCGCGGAAATCGTGCTGCGTCGTATGCGTGGAATTGTCGTCATCACATTGCTGGTGCCGCGTAGAGGCGGCGCGCTTTGATGTCTAATGATCCTATTTGCTCCGGCGTTGGGCAAGCCGGTCAATTTTTCCAAAGCGGCAGCTATGCAGCTACCTATAGTTTGGACGAATTCGCGCGCTCAAGGTTTCACGACGAATTGAGTCTTGAATCCGCCAAGCCTATTGATTAGTTGCGACCTTACCATGAGCGACGATGTCCCATTTGCCGTTCGCCGGGGCGCGATGCTCGATCACGCCGTCGCGATTCTCTCGACTGATGCGCGCTTCCCCGCCGGCTGGCTCGAGGGCAGCCTCGCTGACGGCTCCAGCGACGCTTACTCGGATATCGACTTGCACCTCGCCGTCGTCGAAGCCGCCTGGGACGAAGTGTGGAATTCCCGGCTAAGCGTGATCGAACGAATCGCGCCGATTCTCGCGTCGCTCGATATTGCCGGTGCCTTCGGCATTGGCTGTTTGATGACCGGGCCAGTGAAGCTCGATGTCTTCTTCGAGCGCGAAAGCGCGCTGGCCGCGAGGCCACGCATCGCGGTAAAGCGCCTGTGGGGCGCGCCTGAAATCTACCAACGCTTCAAAATGGGCGATGACCTGGGCGACGCAGCAATCAAGCGCATGCTCGAATTCAATGTCCTTGGATTTCTGCAGGGCGCGACGTGGCCGGTCAGAATCCTCGCGCGCGGGCAAATCAACACATTCCTGTTCAACGAAATTCTACTGGTCGAGACGGCGATCGTGCCGCTGATGCTGCTGGAAAAAGACCGTCGCGCGTTCCATCGCAACATGTTCACGCGCGCCAAGCTGCTGCCGCCCGAACAGCGCGAACAATGCGCGCGGCTGGTCGAGCGAATCGAAACAGCGGTGCGCAACGCCGATCGCGCCGCGATGCGAGATGTGCATATCGAGATCTTCCGAGAGATCTGCCGTCTCGGATCGGCTGCGTTCGCGCGTTATGGTCTCGAGTTCCCGCCGCGCGCTGAAACCGAAATGATCGATTTCTACAAGCGCGAGTGGCCTATCTGAAACCACGGCGGGTTGGATAGTCGGAGTTTTCGGTGCTACTCACAATGCTAACCGCATCGAGAGGAGCACAACGATGGACGCTCACGCTGAAATAGCCCGCGCGATCGACAGCTACCGCGACAAGGTGGTCGCGCTCAGCCACGAAATCCATGAGCGTCCCGAGCTCAAGTTCCAGGAGCATTTCGCCGCCGGCCTGCTGAGCAAGGCTGCGACCGAGTTGGGGCTCGAGGTCGAGCGCGAAGTCGGCGGACTCAAGACGGCGTTTCGCGCAGAGTTCGGCGCCAAGGGTCCTGCGGTCGCCATCCTCGCCGAATACGACGCGCTGCCCAACGGCCATTCGTGCGGCCACAACCTGATCGCGGGCGCCGCGCTCAGCGCCGTCGCGGGCTTGAAGAGCATCGCCGGCAAACTGCCGGGGCGAGTCGTGTTCCTCGGCACGCCGGCCGAGGAAGGCGGCGGCGGCAAAATAATTCTGATCGACCAGGGCGCGCTGCGCGGCGTCGACGCGGCCATGATGGCGCATCCTACCGACTCGGAGTACTGCACGATGCCCGCGCTCGCCACGCAGCATCTCAAGCTGACGTTTCACGGTCACGGCGCGCATGCGGCGCTGGCGCCATGGGACGGCTCGAGCGCGCTGGCGGCGGTGATCCAGACTTTTCAGAGCGTCGATGCGATGCGGTTGCATCTGCGCGACGGCTCGCGCATCCACGGCATCATCACCGACGGCGGGCAGGCGGTGAATATCATTCCGGAGCGCGCCGAGTGCCTGTTCCTGGCGCGCGGCAAGACCAGCAAGTACGCGAAGGAGATGGGCGCGCGAGTGATCCGATGCGCCGAGGGCGCCGCGATGGCGACCGGGACGCGCCTCGAGCACGTGGTCGAAGGCGGCTACAAAAATCTAATCAACAATCTGAGCATGGCGCATCGTTACGCCGCGCATACCGAGGCGCTCGGCACCAAGTCGGTCGAGGCGCCGGAGAACACGCCGACCGGCAGCACCGACATGGGCGACGTCAGTCACGTGATGCCCGCGATACATCCTTCGTTTGCGATTTCGCGGCGCGGCGAGGGCAATTGCCACGAAGATGCGTTCGTCGCGCACGCCGACTCGCAGCGCGGTTACGACGCGATGATTCGAGTGGCGAAGGCGATGGCGATGACGGCGTACGATTTGCTCGCGGAGCCTGAGCTGCTGGCGGCGGCCAAGAAAGAATTCGAAGCGCGCAAAGAGAGCTGACCCACGATGGCGCGAAAAGAGGAGCGGCCTTCAGCAGCCGCGCCGCTCCCGAAATTCGCCGATACCGTTGTGATCGGTGGCGGCACCGCGGGAGCCGCCGTCGCCGGTCTTCTCGCGCAGCACTCTGATCAGTCCGTGCTGTTGCTCGAAGCCGGTCCCGATTACGGTCCGTTCGCCGCGGGACGCTGGCCGTCCGAGCTCACCGACGCGGTCACAATCCCGATGTCTCATGACTGGGGTTATGACAGCGGGAAACTATACGCGCCGCGCGTTGTCGACTATGCGCGTGCCCGGGTGATCGGCGGATGCTCGTCGCACAATGGATGCGCAGCTATTTGGGGCAGCCGCGTCGACTACGACGGATGGGCCGCGCTCGGAAATCCGGGATGGTCCACAGACGAACTCCGGCCGCTGTTTGAAGCCGGCTCCGAGCGCCTGCGCGTTCGAATTCCCGAGCCGGCGGAGATCACTCCGTTTCAGCGCGGAGCGTTGGACGCCGCGGTCGAGGCGGGAATCCCGCGCGTCGCTGACCTTAACAATCTCGATGAGAACCTCGGCATGGCGCCGAGTCCGGCCAATATCGCGAACGGCGTCCGCTGGAACACTGCGTTCGCCTATCTCGACGCGGTCCGCGAGCGATCGAACCTGACGATCGTCGGCAACGCGACGTGCGACCGCCTTGAAATCAAATCGGGACGAGTGAGTGCGATCGTCGTATCGGGACGCGACGGTCCGGTCAGAGTCGAAGCCGGCCGCGTAGTCGTGGCGGCGGGAACCTACGGCTCGCCCGCGATTCTCGCGCGCTCGGGAATCGGCGATCCGCGTGAGCTTCGCGCGGCCGGCATCACGGCGACGCACGACCTGCCCGGAGTCGGCCGCAACCTGCATGACCATCCGCGAGTTTCAATCAGCTACGCGGGGACGCGCGAGCTCGAAGAGATGATGGCCGCGTTTGCGCGCGATCGCTGGATGCCCGAGGAGCAGACGATCGCCAAGGCGCGATCCTCGCGATGTACCGAGGCGTTCGATCTGCACATCTATCCGGTCGGTGGACGCGACGCCGCAACTCCAACCGGCTGGCGATGGACGCTCGAAGTGGCGTGCCTGACGCCGCGCTCGCGGGGCGCGCTGAAGCTCGCGAGCGCCGACCCGGCAGCGCCGCCGATCATCGACCATCGCTACCTGTCCGATCCCGAGGACGAAGATTTGCGCGTGCTCCTCGACGGGATCGCGCTCGCCCGCGAGATAGCCGCGAAACCCGCGCTGTCGCGACTGGTGGGCGACGAGCTCTCACCCGGCAGCGCCATCGCGACCCGCAATGAGCTGGCGGCGTTCGTCAGGGCCAACTGCCTGCACTACTACCATCCGGTGGGGACGTGCAGGATGGGCCCGGCGAGCGATCGATCTGCGGTGGTCGATTCGCGCGGAAGAATTCACGGGCTCGACAACGCTTACGTCGCGGACGCTTCAGTCATGCCGGTGATACCGCGCGCGAACACCAACATGCCGGCGCTGGTGGTCGGCGAACGAATCGCGCGTTGGCTGCTCGAACGAAGTTAGTTGTGTGCGAGCGCGACGATCAGTGACAGCCGCAGCCGCCACCGCAGCATCCGCCGCCGGTGAAGCCGCCGCCGCTCGACGTGCCTGAGTTGCCATCGCGGAGGCGACCGCGGCCGCCGCGTCGCCATTGCTGCCGCGCGCCGCGAACGTCGACATTTCGCGCGTCAGCTTTGAGCCGTGACAATGCGGGCATTGCGCGCCGTCGTCGCCGGGGCGGACGAACGCTTCGAATGAGCGGTCGCAGTTGGCGCATCGGTATTCGTAAATCGGCATGCCCTTGTCTTTCCTATTCCGCGGGTGGCTGCGCGAATTCGACCAGCACGCCGCGGGTGGCCTTGGGATGCAGGAAGCAGATCATTCCCGCCAGGCCGTTGCGCGGCTTCTGATCGATCAGCTGGATTCCCTTGGCGCGCGCTGCTTCGAGCTCGCGTGCAACGTCGTCGGTTTCGAAGCATACGTGATGCAAGCCGCCGCCGCGCCGCGCGAGGAACTTGCCGACCGCGTTGTTGAGGTCGAGCGGCTCGAGCAGTTCGATCTCGCTCTCTCCCGCCTTGAGCAGTGCGGCGCGGACGCCCTGCTCTTCAATCGTGGCGCTGCGGGTGAAGTGCAGGCCGAGCGTGTCGCGCCAGAATCTCAGACCCTCGTCGAGATTCGGCACGACCACGCCGACGTGGTGAATCTTCTTGAGCATCGCGGCCGTCAGTTGCCCGCGTGGTCGAGGCAGAGCGAGCGCTGGAGCTTGTCCCACCTGACCTTCATCTCTTCCGAGCCCAAAGTTGGATGCTCGGTGCGAGTCTGCGCCAGCTTGCTGCATGCGCCCTGGTTGTTGCCCTGCTCGTGATAAACCACGGCGAGCTGGTACTTGGCCTCGTACCACAGAGGATCAGACTCGGCGGCGGTGTTCTCGACGGTGGTCCACAGGTTGACCGCGTCCTTCCAGTTCTTCTGCGCTTGCGCTCGGCGCGCGAGACCTGCGTTCGCATCGGGCGACGAGGGATCGGCTTTCACGACCTGCTCGAAGATTCGATCCGCTTCCTGCGTGTTGCCGGTTGCCTGCAGCGCCTGGCCGTAGATCGACAGCGTGCCGGTCAGATTTTTGACCGGGATCTTGCCCGATGCGGCCATGTCGGCGAAGCCCTTGTATGCCGTCGCCGTCAACCTCGCATTGGCGAGATAGGTCTTCTGATCGTTGTTGTCCTTGGCTGCCTGTGCGGTCTTCCAGAATTCGATTCCAAGTCCCTTGACGAAATCCTGCTTGGCGGTGTCGTTGCTGCTCCGCTCGACCAGTGCGGCAACGTCGGTATTGACCTCGTCGTAGCGGCCAAGATGATCAAGCGCCGTGATCCGCCAATCGATTACGTCCTGGAATTTCGCGCTCATCATCGGGTAGTTCGATTCGTAGCCGACCAGCAGCGGCGCAACTTGCGCGTAATCGACGTGCTCCTGATCTTCTTCAAGGATCGAGGCCAGCATGTAAGTCGCCTCGCCGCGAATCTCGCGCACCGCGTTCTTGGCGGCGGGAGTTTTAGCCGCTGCCTCGGCTTCGTGTCCCATCTTGATTGATTCGTTCAGGTCCGCGACCGCCTGCTTTCTGAGCTGATCGGTATCGATCTTGGGTGCCGCCTTGTTGTCCTTGGCATCAGCACCCGCGCCCACGAGGATCTTGTAGTAGCATTCTGCCGCCTTGAACCTGGCGGTGAAGGTAAACTCGGGGTCGCCCTTGACCTTCGAGTACATATCGGCGGCTCCGAGGAGATCGCCCTGCCGCTGCAACCGCTCTGCGAGCGCCACCTGCAACTCGGCGGCATGATCACCGCCGGGAGCTTTCTGCAGGTAATCGTTCGCGTCCTTCACCCACTTCGCTTCGAGCGCTGTATCCTTCCGGCCGCTCTTCTCCCATCGGTCGTGATCGAGGCTGTACTCCAAAAAGGTGGCCTGGGACGCGTCACCGCCGCCTTGCTGTGCAATCTTGGTGAGCATCTCCTGGACCAGGTCGAAACGTTTCTCGCGCTGATAGATATCAGCGGCGAACCTGCAAGCCTTGGGATATTTTCCGCTGTCGCACGCCTCGGAATAGTACTTGGCCGCGCCGGCTTCATCCTTGCGCGAGAGCAGCACGGCGGCCAGCAGCCATTTTTCGAACGGGTCGTTCGAGTTGCCGAATTCCTCTGTGGCGTTTTGCGGGAAATGCGTCGCGGCCGAGACGTCGAGGGCCCATCCTTCCTTGTCGTTCTCCTTGGTCTTCATCAGCTCGACGATCTGCTGATGATACTTGGCCTTCTCGGCCGGATTGCTGGTGGCACGTTCGGCGCTGAACAGGGTCTGCAACTGGAGCATGAACTGGCCCGAGGCGCCCTTGCCGACGGGACCGACCGGCAGCGTCTCCGCCGCCATCTTCGCATCGCCCATCTTGGCGTAAGTCGTCGAGAGTCCCTGGCGAGCCGCCGCGTATTGCTGCGTGCCGGTGCCGTCTTCCATGATCTTCTTGAAGTCGGCGATCGCGTGGTCGTATTCGGCGTGATCGAATTTGCCCAGCTCGCGTTCGCAGTAGGCGCGGCCGAGGGTGTTCTCGCGAATCAGGTTTGGATCAGGCATCGCGAGCATGCTGTTGGTGAATCCGTCGATTGCCTGGTTCAGCAGCTTCTTCGATTCTTCGGCATTGTCGTCGAACAGCGTGGTCGCTGCCGTGAACCGCAGCCATGCGAGCGGATAGGCGGCACGCAACGCGAATTGCTCGGGCCTGTCGTAGTCGCATTGCCCGCCGTTGTCGATCTGGCTGATGCAATCGTCCTTCTTCTTCAGATAGACCGTCTGAATCCGATCGAGCATCCCGTCGAGCTGATGAAAGAGCGGAATCAGCGCGGCCTTGTCGACCTTGCCGCTCGAGGTGAGCTTGGCGAAGTTCGCTTCGGCGCTGTCGAGTTTCGAGATTACCTCGTCGGCCGTCGATTCGTTGGACTCAGCCGACGACATCTGGCCCTGGAGGCTCGAAAGCTCGCTCTCGAGCTCTCCGGCGCTCTGCGCGGCCGCGACGCCTGCGGTCAAAGCGAGTGCGAAAAATGCGATTAACACCGCCGTAAGGCGATGCGAAAAAAGCGGACGATTCATTTGTCTAATCCCCAAATGCTGTTCCCAAGGGAAATTGTGGCCCTAACTAAGATTAACGCGACGGTAACGTCAAGAGAGTCCAAATACTTGCGCAAGTTCAGGGACGCTGGCAAGCGAGGAGATCCTCGCTGTGCGGCCCGCGATGGACGGCGCCACATGGCGATCCTCGCGATCGATCAACACTGCCCCCATCCCCAGCGCCGCGGCGGGCGCAAAATCGAGATGCTCCGAGTCGCCGATATGCATCGCGTCGTGCGCGGCGACCCCCGCGCGTGCGAGGGCAGCGTCGTAGACCTCGCGCCGCGGCTTGGCAAAGCCGGCCTCGGAGGAAATTGTGATCGAATCGAAGTGGCGGGTCAGGTCGAGTCCGTCGAGAATTCGATACAGGCGATAGTCGAAGTTGGAGATCACGCCCAGTTTGAGCCCATCACTTTTTAGACGTTGGAGGACGGGCGCCGCTTCAACATCGGCAATCCAACTGGCGGGATCGGCGAAATGGGCGAACAGCGCGTCGAAGTAGGCCTCGAAGTCGGCAAAGGTGCCCAGCGGCGCGAAGGTTTCGGCCACGCGCTGATGCCACCATCGGCGCTCGAGGCGGCGCAGTTCGTCGTGGTGCAGACCGCGGCCGAAGGCCAGGCCCGGCGCGGCACCGAACGCATGGCGAAAACTGGCGGCGACGGCATCTTCGGGGGCGTCGAGGCCGAAGTCGCGCGCAAGGCGGGCATAGGTGCGTCCGATGGACTCGCGCGCCTCGAACAGAGTGCCGGCGGCGTCGAAGAAAGCGGCGGTGATCATCAGAAAGAGACTGCGGGCTATTTTTTCGGCGGCGGCGAAACGGCTGGCGCTTGCGGTTCTTCGGCGGGAGGATTGCGGCGGGCCCACCAGAAGATGTCGCATAGCGTGCCGCATGCGGCGAAGTAGATTTTGGGCGGCTCGGTCGACGTCGAGGCGTCGGGCGCGGCGGTTTTGTTTTCGTCTTCGGGAAGCATCGCGGCTACTGCAGGCCGTCCCAGATTTGGATCAGCACGCCGAAGGCGGAGCTGGGCGAGATGAAATATTGGCGTTCGCCGCGCCAGTTGCGTTTTTCGTCGACGACGCGGATGCCGTCGCGCTTGAGCTTCTCACGGGTCTCGTCGAAGTCTTTCAAATCGATCGACACGTGATGCATCCCCTCGCCGTAGCGCGCGATGAACTTGCCGACGAAGTCGTTGTCGGGCTTGCGCGCAGGGCTCTGAATGAATTCGAGCTTGAAGCCGGCGACCTCGAGATGGCCGAGGTCGAAGTTGCCCTCGGAATTGCTGGTGTGAATTTCGTGGCTGATTTTGGTGCCGGGAAAGTAGCGCGTGAAGAAATCGTAGGCGGCGGGAATGTCCTTGACCGCCAGCGAGACGTGATCGAAATACGCGAGGCCGTCGGGCGCCGGCTTGGGATGCGCCTGCTCCCAGTTCGGCGTGTGCCAGAACTGGATGAGCGCGCCGAAGGCGGCGCGCGGCGAGATAAACGCTGTGGCAGAGCCTGATTCGTACTTCTGCTCGTCGACCACGCGCACGCCGCCGGCCTTGAGATTGGCGACCATCGCGTCGAGATTGTCGGTCTCGATCGACAGATGATGCATCCCCTCGCCATGGCGCTCGATGAACTTGGTGACGAAGCCGGGCTTGCCGGGCGGGTCCTCGATCAACTCGACCACGAAGCCGCCGAGATGGAAATCCTGCCAGTAGAACGATCCGCTGACCTGATCGTCGAGCGACTTGGCGCCGCGCAGTTTGATCGGAAAATATTTCGCGAAGAAATCGTAGGCGCGGTCGATGGACTTCACCGCGATCGAAACGTGATCGAACCTCAAGCGAATGTCGTCAGTCGCAGCCATGCTGAAACGAATCTCCCTTCAAGAAAATCCCTGCGCTATTTCGCCGCGCGCCCCGGCCGAAAGCGCCACAGTAGCCGGAACGAGTTGCGCAGCACCAGCGGCCATCCGTTGGCGAGCTTGCCCGCGTACATGCGAAGCGATTGATCGGCGCGGGACAATGCGGGCACGTCAAAGAAATTCGAGCCTCGCGTCCAGTCGGTCGCCGGCGCCTGCGCCGCTCCGTACAACTATATAGCCGCCGCCCTTGAACGGTCCTGCGTTGAAAATCTGCGTCGTGCCAATCCAATCAACGGCGGCGGATTCGTGGATGTGGCCCGAGATGCAAACGTCGGGCTTCACTTCCTCGATGAAGCGGCGCGCGGCCGTGCTGCCGACCGGCTTGCCGCTGAGGATGCGGTCGCACTTGGTGTCGAACGGGGGCGTGTGACAGATCATGAGCAGCGGACGCACGTCGCGGACGGCTTCGTAGCCGGCGCACAGCGTCGCGTAGATTTCGTCCTCGGTGAGCTCCATCGGAGTGCCGAACGGCGTGATGTTCGACCCGCCGCATCCGAAGATGCCGATTCCATTTTTCACGAGACCCTTGCCATGCAACGCGATCCCGTCGGCTTCGAGGAACGGAATGACTTCGCGGCGGTCGAGATTGCCGGGCACCGCGAGCACGGCGGGACATGCGCGGCGGACGTCGTCGAGGACTTTGCGGGCCTCGTCGACGCCGCCGAAGTTGGTGAGATCGCCGGACAGGATGACGAGGTCGCAATCGCGCATCACCTCGGTCATGCGGTCGAGGTTGCGAGTCGCCATGTGCACGTCGCCGAAGGAGATGATCTTCATGAGAACCAATCCAAGTTAGCGATCTTCGGCGCCTGATTGTAGTGGCTGCGGCGGCCCTTCCCTTCGCGTGCGGCTAAACGCATAACGGGGAGATGGCAGGTTTTGCGTTCGTGCTTTTTCGGCCGCAGTCGCCGGGCAATATTGGCGCGGCGGCGCGGGCGATTAAGAATATGGGCTTCGACGATCTGCGGCTCGTCGCGCCGGGCACGTTGAAGAGTCGCGAGGCGGTTGCGATGGCGGTGCATGCCGACGACGTGCTGGCGCACGCGACCATCTATCCCGAGCTGGCGGACGCGATTGCGGACTGTTCGATTGCGGTCGGCACGACCAGCCGCCGCGGTGGTTATCGCAGCCGGGCGGTTCCGCTGCGCGCGGCGGCGGTGGAACTCGACGCGCTGGCGGGCGCGAATAAAATCGCGCTGGTGTTTGGACGCGAAGATCGCGGGCTGACTAATCGCGAGCTCAAGCTTTGCCATCGGTTGGTGACTATTTCGACCGCGCCTGAATATCCGTCGCTCAACCTCGCGCAAGCGGTGATGGTAGTCGCGTATGAGCTGATGATGGCGGCGAATGAATCGGCGGCGGCCAAAGTCAAAACGGATCGCGCGACGCATTTCGTGGAAGCGTCGGTGAGCGATCCGATGCTCGAGCGGATGGCGCAGGCGCTGGTCGCGATTGGTTTTATTCCCGACGACAACCCGGACCATATCATGCTCGCGATCCGCGAGATTTTCGGACGCAGCGGATTGACGGCGCGCGAGGTCGAGATTCTCAACGGGATGGCGCGGCAGATGCGATGGGTGGCCGAGGGTGGGCATCGGACCTTGGCGGAGAAGCGTCGCGCGGGCAGGAAGTTGCGCTGAGAGTTTCACGCACGCGCGCGATGAGCGATAATCGTTACGGCGAAGTGTGAATTGCCAGATGGCGGAGATAATCGATTTTGCCGAGATCCAGGCGGCGCGGCGCAAAGCTCGCGCGCGTATCCCCCAGCGCGAGAGTCTCGAGCGCGCCGTGCAATTGATGCGCGAGAACCTGGCCGTCGCCGCTGCCGAAATGGCCGACGCGCCGCGCGAGCAGCAGGCTGAACTGCTGACGCGAGTCGAGCGGCTGGCGGCGCTGATCCGCTACGGGATGCGAATGCTCGGCGAGACGCCGCCGATTGCCTCGCCCGACGCGAGCGAGGGTTAGATTTCCTACACGCCCGGAGGTTTCTGAAATCCGCCCAGCGCGGCCTCCGCCGCCTTCGCGACTGCGAGCACGGTGCTCTCGTCGAATGCGCGGCCGACGATCTGCAATCCGATCGGCAGCCCCTCGCGATCTTTGCCGCATGGCACGACCGCGCCCGGCAGTCCTGCGCAGTTGCCCCACGCCACCGGCCATCCAGCCAGGAAGTGCGGATATTTTTTTCCGTCGATGTCGACTTCGGTCGCGCCGTGCTTGAACGCGGTCACGCAGAAGGTCGGGCCGAGGATGATCGGATAGCGCTCCATGAACTCGGCGAGTTGCACGCGCCACGCGTCGCGTTCCATCGCGATCTTGAAGAACTCGGCGGCGGACTTGCCTTCGCTGGCGACCATGAAACTTCTGAGCCGCTCGCGCGAGAGCTTAAGGTGTTCGCCGAGCGCTTCGGTTACGAGCTGATTCCCGTCCGCGCCGTTGTATGCCCACCACAGGCGGTCGCCTTCGTCGACGGGCGGCTTCACGGCTTCGACCACGATGCCCATCTTCTGCAGCTCGCGGCCGGCGCGCTCGATCGCGGCGCGCGTATCGGCAGTGACGGGAACGTCGCAGGCGTCGGTGAAAATCGCGCATCGAATTTTTTTCAGATCGATTTTCTCAGGCTCAGCCAGCGGCGTCGGCACCGTGTACGGCGAGCTCGGATGCTGGCCCTTGACGATATTGTACGCGAGCGTGAGATCGTCGACGTAGCGCGCCATCGGGCCGATGGTCGCCATGTGGGCGATCGGCGGCGGCGACGCAATGCTCGGCGCCATGTGGCCGCTTAAGGGAATCGTGCCCCACGTCGGCTTGAGCCCGACGATGCCGCAGAAATGCGCCGGCACGCGGATCGATCCGCGAAAATCGGAGCCCATGCCCAGCGGCGACATTCCGGCTGCCAGCGCCGCGGCCTCACCGCCGCTCGAACCGCCGGGCACGCGCTCATGATTCCACGGATTGTTGGTCTGGCCGAAGACGGGATTATCGCAGTCGTAGTCCATCGTCATCTCGGGCGTGTTGGTTTTGCCGATAATGATCGCACCAGCGGCGCGCAGCCGCGCCACCGTCGGCGCATCCTTGGTCGCCACATGATGCTCGAAACCTTTCATGCCCCAGGTCGAGCGCACGCCCTCGGTGATTATCGAATCCTTGATTGTGATCGGCAGCCCTTCGAGCGGGCGCACCTCGCCCTTGCCGCCGAGGCGATTGTCGGAGTCCTCGGCCTCGCGCGCCGCGCGGTCTTCGACCAGCGTGACGACGGCATTGAGGCCGTGATTCACCGACTCGATCCGCTCGATGAAAGCGTCGACCATTTCGACCGACGAGACGTCACGCGCCCGCAGCATCGCAACAAGTTTATGAGCCGGGGCGAAAAAAAGATCGTCAGAAAATGCCATGGTGTCGAGTACCTCGCGTGATTCAGGAAATAGCACCGCGAGCGCGTTATTGCACGTCGAGTGCGGCCACGAGATGCACTGTCTTCTCAAAATTTTTATGTGATAGCTGATAATGTTGTGCGGGCGGGAGAAGACGAACAGGCATTTCGTGCCGCGGATTCGTTCTTGACATTGGTAACTTATATGTTACTATCACAATGATCGACGTTCGAGAGTATCTCGATCCTCAAGGTCGCAGCCCGTACGCGGCGTGGTTCGATAGCCTGAACGCTCAAGTCGCGGCCAAGGTAGCGACCGCGTTGACTCGGATCTCCCTGGGAAATTTCTCGAACGTCGAGGGTGTTGGTTCTGGAGTTTTCGAATACAAGCTCGATTTCGGGCCGGGCTATCGGATTTATTTCGGCAAAGACGGCCAAGCGCTTGTCATCTTGTTAGGTGGCGGCTCGAAGAAGCGCCAACAGCGCGACATCAATACAGCTCTTGCCAACTGGCAAGAATACAAACGAAGGAAGTAGGAGGACGCAACGATGCCGCTAACTCGCGATTTCAAGGAGACCATTCGCGCTCGGGTCGAGCGCGATCCGAAATTTCGAAAGGAACTTCTCCGCGAAGGAATCGAAGCGATGCTCGCCGGCGACGTGGCCACGGGGAAAACTGTCCTTCGCGATTACATTAACGCGACCGTAGGCTTCACCGACCTCGCCGAGGCGACGCGCATCCCGTCCAAGAGCCTGATGCGGATGCTGGGACCTGCGGGCAATCCGCGCGCAAACAATCTCTTCGAGATAGTCAGCTTCCTCCAGCATCGCGAGGGCCTCCGTTTCGAAGTGAAAGCGGCGCGCTCGTAGCTCTGCGTAAGGTTGCGCGCTCTCTCGAGATTTTTACTTCAGCGCTTCGCGGAGCTTCTCGCGGTCGAAGCCGGCGATTATTTCTTTGCCCGCGATTGTGATTGGGCGCTTGATTAGATTCGATTCTTTCGCCATCAGCGCGAGTGCTTCGGCAGGCGTGAGCGACTTGCCCGCCAGGCCCATCGCTTTGAAGGCGGGGCTGCGCGGGTTCAGGTAGTCGCGAGGATCGCGGCCCGCGAAAAGTTCCTTCAGCTCAGACGCACTGAAGGGAACTTTCGCGTAGTCGCGTTCGTCGAGATCGGCGCCGAGATCTTTGCGCAAGAAACTTCTTGCGTCGCGGCAAGTCGTTCAGGTCGACTTCCACAGAAAACGAATCTTCTTCATGCGCGACTCTCCTCGCGTGACCGCCTCAAGCTGCTATTCGATATTCGAGCTTGACGCTGCGGGGCCGCTGCCGTGATCGAGCGGCTGGCCGCCTGCAGACGACGCACTCGCGGACGAGGCCGAGCCCGACGGCGGTAGCGGCGTTATCGGCGCAACACCGCCGGAGCTTGCGGTCGAGGTCGGAACCGTGCCGACCTGAGGGCTGTTGGCCGCTGCCGGCACATTGGGCGGCGTATTGGTTGGCCCGCTGAAATTGATCGGCTGCTGCCCCGCGAGCATTTGCGGCGTCACTACATAGTCGCCGCCGAGCGAGCTGCGCCACACCGTGTTGGCCGCTGTTTGGTTGCCTGCGGTCACCAGGTACGTCCCGCCGCCGACCACGCCGCCGAGCACCGCGTAGGTCAGCTTGGCCGGGATGTAGAGCACGTTGCAGAGCAGCGCGCCGACGCCGTATCCGGCGCCCGGCCAGTTGACGTCGTTGGCCGGGGGCTGCGGCACCTGCGTCGTCGGCGGCTGCGATTGCGCCGCCGCGGATCCGGCCAGCGTCACGGCCAGCCCGATTGCAATCACCGCGAATCTGAAACTTCTTTTCCTCATGACATCCTCCACCACCACTTCGAACATAAATTGCTACTCAGTTTTGACTACCGCCTCGGCCGGCAGCCGCTCCATGAGATGACGAAACGCGCGCTCGAGATACTCGGCGTTCTTCGACTCGAGGGTCAACTTCACGCGGTAGTCGGGATCTCCGATCCGCGGATACGAACCAAGCATCAGTTCGGGAAAATTGCGCATGCACTCGTTCAGGTGCGCGGCGATCGTGCCTTCGCCCGCCGTCAGGTAAATCGCGCGCATGAAATACGGGTCGGTCGCAAAGCTGCTGCTGAGCGCGCGCAGCTTGGACTCGAACAGTTGCGGAATCCCCGGCAGCACGTACACATTTTCGATCTGCACGGTCGGAAACCGGATGTCGCCCGCTTCGTTGAGCACCGCGCCCTCGGGCACTTCGGCCATCTTGAGGACCGCGTCGAGCGAGCCGCGCGAATGTTCGCGGATGAGCGCCTCGAGCGCGGGATTCGTCACGAGGCGGCGATTGAATGCGCGCGCGACGCCTTCCATCGTGAGATCGTCATGCGTCGGGCCGACGCCGCCCGAGGTGATCACGAAATCGAAATTGCGCGAGCAGTACGCGACTTCGCCGGCGATGAGATCGAGTTCGTCGGGGATAGTGGCAATGCGCGCGAGCGCGACGCCAATCTTGCGCAGCTCACGAGCCGCGAAGAACGCGTTCGAGTCCTGAACCTTGCCGGAAAGGATTTCGTTACCCACCACCACCAGCGCGCAACTGCGTTCTCGCATCGATTGCAGCTCCTTGCGCGATCCGCCTCTGCCGTATTATCGCAAGCGGCCCCTACCAGCGGCAATGGGGTAAACGCGAAATGCTTACGACGGGCCGGAGCCCTCGACGTCGGGCGCCGACGCCTCGATAAACTCTTTCAGCCGGCGCTTGAGCCGGGTTTCTATTTGCCGCACGCGCTCGCGGCTGATACCGAAGCGCGCGCCGATTTCCTGCAGCGTCTCGGGATCTTCCGCCAGCAGCCGCGCCTTGAAAATGTCCAGCTCCTTGTCCTTCAGCGTCGCTGCGAACTGCTCGACCTTGTCGTGGGCGAAGTCGCGCCATTCGCGGTCGGCAGTTTCGGTCTCGGGATTGTGCCCCGCATCGGGGATAACGTCGAGCAGCCGCGTATCGTTGTCGTCGCCGGCACCCGTCGGCTGATCGAGCGAGACTTCGCTCTGGCCCATCCGCTCCTGCATCTCCCGCACATCGCTCTCTCGAACGCCCATCCGATGCGCGAGCAGCAGCGGTTGCGGCTTGAAGCCTTCGCGCTCGAGCCGTTCGGTTTCCTTGCGCAGATTGAAAAACAGCTTGCGCTGCGCCTGCGTAGTGCCGATTTTCACCAGCCGCCAGTTGTTGATGAGGTAGCGGTAGATGTACGCGCGCACCCACCACACGGCGTACGACGGAAAGCGGATGCCGTGCTCGGGATCGAAATTCTTGACCGCTTCCATCAGGCCGACGTTGCCCTCCTGGATAAGGTCGAGCACGTTTTTGGTCGCGCGCGCGAATTCGTAGGCGAGCTTCACGACCAGCCGCAGGTTGGCAGTCACCAGCCGGTACGCGTCCGCGGGATCCTTGTCCCTGACATAACGCCGCGCGATAACTGCCTCTTCTTCGCGAGACAGCAGCGGGAAGCGGCGAATCTCGGCTAGGTAGCGGCCGAGCGGATCGGTGGCGACGAGCGCCGAGCTCTTCGCGTCGTCGTCGACATCCGTATCGGCGGGATCGGCGGGTTCCGCCGCAGTGTCCTTGTCGGCGCTTGCTACCGGACGAAACTCGGAAACTTCGATTGGCGCGTCGTGCTCGGCGGCGACTTCGGTATCGAGATCGATCTCTGATTCTTCAGCCGCGACCGGCTCGGCTACTGCGCGCTTGCGACGAGCCTCGACGCTCGCCTTGCTTGCGCGCTTGGCGGTTCGCTTGGGACGAATCGGTTTGCCGGGTTTGCGCGCCACAGGATCGCTCCAGCTTCACCACAGCCGCTGGCAGGTGATGGCGAACGTCGATGCTCAAGCCGTCGGCGGCGAGCAGTTTGCAGTTATCGGTTCCTGACGGGCCTGATCGCGCCGGTCAGGCGTCGGGTTCTTCGATCGTAACCTTGCCGGCGGCGATTTCGCGCAACGCCGTCACTACTTCTTTGTTGTCCGATTCCACCAGTGGCCGCGCGCCCTTGAGCAGCTGTTTGGCGCGCCGCGCCGCACCGAGCACGAGCTCGAAGCGGTTGGGGATGTTTTCCAGGCAATCTTCTACGGTAATTCGAGCCATTGTGGCTCAATTCTCCGGTCTGCAGCGGCTCTTGTCAACGCGAACAATATCGGCCCGATGTAGTAACAAGTGGTACGATACAGCAACAATCTGTAGGATATCGCCGTGAAATGAAACTTTTTCGCCTTCAACTCGTTTATTACATGGGGAGGGTTCGATAAGTTCGATGGGTAAGCTTCGGGGGCCGCGCTTTTTTCTGCTGGCGATCGGATTGGCTGTGACCATTGCGGCCGCGCGGCCCGCCATGGCCGGCGACGCGGCCACGATACTCGAGGGCAACCATCCCGACGAAGCCGCCGACATTGCCGGCCAGACCTACGCGCCGCCTTCGGCCCCGCTCGAGATGCATCTCACGATGGCGCTGCGCAATCGCGCCGAATTGACGCGCCTGCTCGCCGATCAGCAGGATCCCGCGTCGCCGGATTACCATCGATGGCTGACGCCGGATGAATTCACCGCGCGTTTCGGACCCACTGATGCCGACCTTGCGCGTGTCGCGCGATGGCTGAAGAAAAAAGGGTTCACAGTTACGTCTGCCGACGCCTCGACGCGTGAAATCACGTTCACCGGCTCGGTCGCGCAGGCGCAGACCGGTTTCGCCGTGAAGATTGCCGCGACCCGCGACGGCCGCAATTACGCCAATACCACCGACCCGGCTGTGCCGGCGGACCTTGTCCCGCTGATCGAGTCGATCGCCGGCCTCGACAACATGCTGCACAGCAAAGCTGTTGTTTCGAAGCGCGACTCGAGCGCGAGTTCGCCCAACTTCGACAACGGCCAGGGTGAGGCCTTCGGTCCTCAGGACCTCTACACCTTCTACGACGAAACCCCGCTGTTGAACGATGACATCGACGGCGGCGGCGGCGGATGTATCGCAGTGGTCGAGGACTCGAATCTCGACGACGCCGCCGCAGCGGCGTTCAACTCTCAGTTCGATCTGCCCGCGCTGACATCGTCAAACTTCAATGTGGTGCTGGTTGACGGCAGCGACCCCGGTCTGAATCAGGACCAGACTGAAACGATGGTCGATGTGAACTATTCGCATTCGATCGCGCCCGGCTCGAATATCCGTATCTACCTTGGCAATGAGCAGCACACCAAGTCGTCGGCGATTCTCGACGCAATCCAGGCCGCTGTGAAGGAGAAGAACGGCCCCTGCAGCGCCATCAGCATCAGCTTCAGCTTCTGCGGCGGCTCGAAGGGATTTTACAAGACCCAGAGCAATCTCTTTGCGCAGGCGGCTGCACAAGGCCGGTCGGTGTTCGTCGCGACCGGCGACCTGGGCGCGGCTGGCGTCAAATTCAATCCGCAGCAGGGCACCTGTTCGCCCGCCACCACCAAGGGCATCAGCGAACTGGCAGGCTCGCCGAACGTGACCGCAATTGGCGGCACCGAGTTCACGCCTGAGTTCAACGGGGGCGGCAACGACGTCGGTTTCGTTGCCGAATCGGTGTGGGACGACGGCAGCGGCGCCACCGGCGGCGGCACCAGCAAAGTCTTCAAGAAGCCGGCGTTTCAGAAGGGGCTGTTCAAGCAGGACAAGGAGCGCGACGTTCCCGACATCTCGTTCGCCGCCAGCCCCGATTCGCCCGGATTTTTCCTGGGCGGCCGCAACGGCAACGGCAACCCCACCGTCGTGTGTTGTGTCGGAGGCACCAGCATCGGCGCTCCCTCATGGGCGGGAATCAGCCAGTTGATCTCGCAGCAGGGCGGCAATCGCGTCGGCAATCTCAACCCGCGAATCTATCAACTGGGCGCAGAGGCCAACGGCGCGGCAACCGGAATTCGCGACGTGATCTCGGGCAACAACTCTTTCGACGGCGTCGCCGGATTTTCCGCGGGCCCGGGCTTCGACAAAGCCAGCGGATGGGGCACCGTCGACCTGGGGCTGTTCGTCCCCGCCTACCTGGGGAATTAGTTCGGCGACCGCCTACTCACCGGATTTGGCCGCCCACGGGCCGATTCCCGAGAAGCGCTCAGGCACGATTCGCGTGATGTACCCCGGAATGTTGCGCATCGAGGCCGGCGGAAAATCAGCCTTCGGCCCGAGGTAGAGCGGCGCCAGGCGCTGTATCAGCGGCACCGCGCCGCCTTCGGTAATCCGCGCGTTGCCGTAAACGACAAGGTATTCCCGCAGTCCCTGCGGACTGGTCCCGTCAGCAATCAGCGACAGCGCAACCCGCGGATCCCGCCGGATATTTTTGATCTTCTGATGCAGCGACAGGTGGCCGATGACGAATTCGTCGTCCTCAATCCCGACCCAAATCAGGGTGACCTGCGGACTACCGTCGCGATTGAGCGTCGTGAGATGCGCGAGCGGTCCCTTCTCGATCTGTTCGCGTACCGATTGTGGAATTTTCATATACGCCTCTCTGAAGTTTCAAAACGAAAAGCGGCTCCCCGCGAGGAAAGCCGCTCTCCTGATGCTCCGATGTCCGCGTTAGCCTACTTGCTAGGGTCGGGCGTGATGCGCAGGTACGGCTTCACGACTTTGTAACCCTTGGGAAATTTCTCTTTGAGAACTTTCTCGTCCTGCAGCGACGGCACGATGATGCAATCCTCGCCCTTCTTCCAGTCGGCCGGGGTTGCGACCGAGTACTTGTCGGTGAGCTGCAGCGAATCGACCGCGCGCAGGATTTCCTGGAAATTGCGCCCCGTGCTGGCGGGGTAGGTCAGCGTCAGGCGGATTTTCTTGTTGTTGTCGATGACGAAGACCGAGCGCACCGTCAGCGTATCGTTCGCCTCGGGATGAATCATGTCGTAGAGCTTGGCGACCTTCTTGTCGCCGTCGCCGAGGAGCGGGAAGTTCATCTTGGCGTTCTGCGTCTCCTCGATATCGCCGACCCACTTCTTGTGCGACGTCACGTCGTCGACGCTCACGCCGATCGCCTTGATGTTGCGCTTTTCGAATTCCGGCTTCAGCTTGGCCACGGTGCCGAGCTCGGTGGTGCAGACCGGCGTGAAGTCCTTGGGATGGGAAAACAGGATCGCCCACTTGTCGCCAATCCATTCGTGAAAATGAATCGGCCCCTCAGTCGATTCCTGGGTGAAATCCGGTGCAATGCTTCCGATGTGAAGTGCCATATTCGTTACCTGCCTCTCGATTTTCTTTTAGTGGATTAATTCCGCCGGAAACCGCACGGCGCGTGCCCGTTTTCGATTAAGATGATAAATAAGACTCACTAAGTTATCTACTGAAATACCTATCCGCAACCTTCGCTTCGGTCAAGACCAAATCAATCTCAGTAGTCCTTGGCGGCTGCCGATGATAAGAGAGGGGCGGCCGTCGTGACCCGAACACAAAATGTCATAGCATTGGCGACGCTCGCAGTCGTCGTCGTGGTCGGACTCGGTGGTTGTGTCGAATTAGTTGCCGTCGGCGGCGCGGCCTATGCTCCGTTCCACAAGCCGGAGCCGCTGGCCAAGCCGTACGCGATGCTTCGCCGTCATGAATGTTCCGTCGCGGATTCGGAATTTTCGGACTTTCTCGTAACAACTCCAAACGACGCGCAAGCCATTTCCGGAAAAGCCGATGCGTTGGTATGCCTCGAGAAATATGACGACGCGATCGCGAACTATTCGCGAGCTATCGAACTCGACCCGAAGTGGTTCGATTACTTCGGTCGAGGTATCGCCTACCGGGCGAAGGGCGATGAGGCACAAGCGCAGCAGAACTTCGACGCGGGAATCGCGATCGCGCCGACTGTTCCCACGCTGTACGTCTATCGCGGCGTGGTGCTGAACGCGCGCGGCGATGCGGCGGGCGCACGCGCCGACTTCTACAAAGTATCGGCGCTGATTTCGAACAGTCGCGGGGCATTCAACCGCTATGGTTGGGCGCTGGCGGCCTCGCCGATCAGCGCATATCGCGATGGACCGACGGCGATCCTTTACGCGACGCACGCATGCGATCTGACTTCATGGAAGGACGCCAACGCGCTGGATACTCTCGCAGCCGCTTACGCCGAAGCCGGGCAATTCGACGAGGCCGTCAAGTGGCAGACCTCGGCGCTGGCACTCCTCGGTAACGTCGACCGCGACGAATTCGAGGCGCGGCTCGCGATGTATCGCAGACGAGAGCCGTACCGCTCGACATCTGATTTCCCGCTTTATTTCTGACACGCAATCGCGTTGGGCTGCTGAGTAGTCCTTGGCGAACACCGATGATAAGAGAGGGGCGGCTACTTAACGAAGGACGACTCTCGATGCGATGCAGCAAGTGCGGCGCCGACAATGCCGCAGGTTCGCGGTTCTGCAATCAGTGCGCGACGCCGCTCAGCCGCGCATGTCCGAAGTGCGCTCGCGCGAACGCGCATGACGCGAAGTTCTGCGCCGAATGCGCCGAGCCGCTGACTTCAGATGCGACGAAATCGACTACGCGCCCATCTTCTGCGCCGCCGGTCCGGATCGCGCCAGAGCAGCCTGACTCGGCCTCGGCCGACGGCGAGCGCAAGACGGTCACCGCGTTGTTCGCCGACATCAAGGGCTCGACCGAACTCGAGCAGGATCTCGATCCCGAAGAGGCGCGCGCGATTGTCGACCCTGCGCTCAAGCTGATGATCGACGCGGTGCGCCGCTACGACGGCTACGTCGTGCAGAGCACCGGCGACGGCATTTTCGCGATGTTCGGCGCGCCGCTCGCGCACGAGGATCATGCTCAGCGCGCGCTGTATGCGGCCCTGCGGATGCTGGAAGAGCTGCGGAGCTATGCGGCGGCGCTGCGCGAGCGTGGCAGGGCGCCGATCGAGATTCGGGTCGGCGTCAACACGGGCGAGGTAGTCGTGCGCGCTATACAGACCGCCGAAGGGCATGCCGAGTACACGCCGATTGGACACGCGACCAACCTCGCATCGCGAATGCAGACCGTGGCGGCGACCGGGACCATCGCGACGACTGAGAATACGCGCAAGCTGTGCGAGGGCTACTTCACGTTTCGCGCGCTGGGACCGACGCGGATCAAGGGCGTCAACGAAGCGGTAAACGTCCACGAGGTCACCGGCCTCGGCGCGTTGCGCACGCGTTTGCAGGCGTCGGCGCGGCGCGGACTCTCCAAGTTCGTCGGCCGCGAAGCCGAACTCACACAGATGAAGAATGCGCTGGCGTCGGCCAAGTCCGGCCGTGGGCAAATCGTCGCGGCGGTGGCTGAGGCGGGGGTCGGCAAGTCGCGGCTGTTCTACGAGTTCCAGGCGATCAGAGATTCAGAAGCGCAGGTGCTCGAGACTCTGGCCGTACCGCACGGCAAGGCCTCGGCCTACCTGCCGCTGATCGACCTGCTCAAGAACTATTTCGGCATCACTGCCGAGGACGATGCGCGCAAGCGGCGCGAGAAGATCAGCGGAAAAATCCTGATCCTCGATCGCGCGCTGGAGGACACGCTCCCTTTTATCTTTGCGCTGCTCGAGGTGTCGGACAGCGGCGATGCGATCGCGCAGATGGATGCCGAAGTCAGGCGGCGGCGCACGCTCGACGCGATCAAGCGGCTGTTGCTGCGCGAAAGCCTGATGCAGCCGCTCATCCTCATCTTCGAAGACTTGCACTGGATCGACGAAGGGTCGGGAGCGCTGCTGAACATCCTGGCCGAGTCGATCGGCACCGCGCGAGTCATGATGCTGGTGAATTACCGGCCCGAGTTCACTCACAACTGGGGCAACAAGACCTACTACACGCAATTGCGGCTTGACCCGCTGAACGCCGACAGCGCCGAGGAGATGCTCGACGCGCTGCTCGGCCCCGAAGCGCAACTGGCAGCCCTCAAGAAACTCGTTACTGAAAAAACCGAGGGCAATCCTTTTTTCATGGAAGAGATCGTCCAGTCGCTGTTCGAGCAGGGCGCGCTGCTCGCAACGGCACGGTCAAGCTCGCGAAATCTCTGGGCGCCATCCAAATCCCGTCAACGGTGCAGGCGGTGCTGGCCTCGCGTATCGACCGTCTGCCGCCCGAGCAGAAGGACCTGCTGCAGACGCTCGCGATAATCGGCAAGGAATTTCCGCGAAGGCTGGTTCGAGAAGTATCAGGCAAGGTCAGACGACGAGCTCGACCGCCTGCTGGCCGGTCTGCAGACCGCCGAGTTCATCTACGAACAGCCGTCTATTTCCGATGTCGCGTATGTCTTCAAGCATGCGCTGTCGCAACAAGTCGCGGCAGGCTCAGCGTTGGTCGAGCGCCGCAAAGTTCTGCACCAACGCGTCGCGCGCGTGCTCGAGGCGAAATTTCCGGAAACGGCGGAGACTGAGCCCGAGCTGGTTGCTCATCACTACACGGAAGGTGGATTGGGTGCAGAGGCGATTCCTTACTGGTATCGCGCCGGTAGGCGAGCACTTGCGCGTTGGGCCAACCTGGAATCCATCGATCACCTCAAGAAGGGGCTCGAACTGCTTGGGTCCAGCCCGAGCGCGAGCGAACGAAGTGACCGCCGATTCGACTCGCAGCGATTCTCGCTGCTGTTCGTATTGGGTGAGGCGCAAACGGAGGCCGGCCGGTTCCTCGAGGCTCGCGAAACGCTTTTGAGCGCAGCGGAAGTCGCCAAATCAATGGAGTCCGCCGAGAGCCTCGCCAGGGCGGCTCTGCGGCTTGCGCATTCGACCTGGTTGGCAGGCACTACCACGCCAGCCGTGATTCGCTGGCTCGAGGAAGCGCTGCAGAGATTCGGACGGGAAGACAGTCCCGTGACATCGAAAATCCTCGCCGCTTTGTCCCGCTCTCTGGGACTTGTGGGCGATCAACACCGAGCGATGGTTTATGCTGAGCAGGCGGCCGCAATGGCCCGCCGCATTGGCGACCCGGAACTGATCGCCGACAGCCTCCATGGAATGTTCTTCAGCCTCGCGGGCCCGCAACACGCGGCGCAGCGCCTTAACATCGCAAAGGAAGTGCTCGACCTTACGCGCACGACCCGCGAAGACACTACAGAATTGGAGATCGAGGCTCTGTGGGCGAGATCGTTCGCTCTGCTCGAAACGGGAGATGTGGCAGCAGCTGACGCGGATAATGAAGAGATGAAGCGATGGGGGGAGGAAACGAACCGACCTTTTACGCAATCCCTCGCCGCAGTGTTTCGCGCCACGCGGGCCTCGATGTCAGGCCGTTTCGAGGATAGCGAGCGTCTGGCCCAGCAAGCCCTGGCGTTCGGACAGCGCATGGAGACTGAAGCCGCATCCGGCATTTTTGGGATCCAGATGTTCGCGGTGCGCCGCGAGCAGGGACGTCTCAGGGAGGTTGAGCCCGTGGTCCGGGTTTTCCTCCAGGAACATTCGGCGGATGGCGCGTGGCGTCCCGGCCTGGCGGTGATCTTTTCAGACCTCGGGCTGGTCGCGGACGCGCGAGCAGAATTCGAGATCCTGGCAGAGCACGACTTCGAAGACCTGGCGCTCGATATGGTGTGGATGGGAACCATGTCCTTTCTGGTGGACGTCTGCACGTTCCTGCAGGACGGCGCGCGCGCTGAAATGCTCTACCGTAAACTCATCCCCTTCGCCGGGATGAATGCGGTGGTTGGCAACGCCGCAGCCTGTTACGGAGCCGTCTCCCGCTATCTCGGTGCGTTGGCTACTACCCTTGAACGCTGGGACGACGCGGCACGCCATTTTGAAGACGCGTTGGCGATGAACGCGCGCATGGACGCGCGGACCTGGCTGGCTCACACGCAACAGCAGTACGCGACGATGCTCCTTGCACGCAATAATTCCGGCGACCGCGAAAAAGCGATCGAACTGCTCGACGCGGCGCTCGCCACGACGCGCGAGTTGGGGATGCGAGCGCTCGAGGAGCGTATCACCGCCGTGCAGGCGCGGATGAAGGCCGAACTAAATTAGAGCGATCGATCAGGCGCCGCGGGTCGGCGAGAAGAGGCCTGGCGCGGCGGGATTTATCCGCTGCTCGCCTAACTCAACAATTACGTCCGCCGGCAGGTTCAGCTTGCGCGCCGCTTCACGGATAGCTTCGGGGTTGGGCGCCTCATACAGGCAGTAGGTCTTCTTCTTGTCGGCGCTCAGGAAAGAGAACAGCCACTGGATGCCGGCATCGGCGTTCACCTGGGAAACGGCGGTAGCGGCGTTCTTATCCACGTTCAGTTGCTCGGCAAAATTTCGCTCGATCAAATACAGTGGCATAGGTTCTTCCTTTTGCAGCGCTGAGTTCTCCTCCGACTACTCCGTTACCGCCTGAGAGGCAACATGCCTTGACCGAGGACTGCTAGGCCTTCGGCTTCTTGAAATTTGGCTTACGCTTTTCCAGAAACGCGGCGACGTATTCCTTGTGCTCGGGGCTCACGTAGCACTTCTCGAGCGCGAATCCTTCGAACGCCATCGCCGTCTCGAGCGTGCCGTCGAGGCCCTGGTACAACGCCTTGCGCGTGTAGGCCAGTGACGTCGGCGAGCATTGCAGCATGTCGCCCGCCAGCTCGCGCGCGGTCGCCATCAGGTTCGCCAGCGGCACGACGCGGCTCACCAGTCCCATCGCGAGGCATTCGGCGGCCGTGTATTGGCGCCCCGTCAGCATCATCTCGGCCGTGCGCGCCAGTCCAATCAGCCGCGGCATCAGGTAGCTCGAGCCCAGCTCGCTCATCAGCCCGACGCGCGGGAAGATGACGCCCATCTTGGCGTTGTCCGACGCGATGCGCACGTCGAACAGCAGCGGAATCGTGCATCCCACGCCGAGCGCGTAGCCGTTGATCGCGGCGATAGTCGGCTTGGACAGACTGCGCATCACCTGCGGCAACGAGACGACGGCGCGTGCGCGGCGCTCGGTCACGGCCGGCTTTTCTTCGCGCGTCTTGATATCCGACGCGAACATGCTCATGTCGGCGCCGGCGCAGAACGCACGATCGCCCGCGCCGGTGATGATGATGACGCGCACGCTGTCGTCGGCGTCGGCACGGATCATCGCGTCGGTGATCTCCGCGCCCATCGTCGTCGTGTAGGCGTTCATCTTGGCGGGACGATTGAGCGTAACCGTCAGAACTTCGTCCGCCACATCATAGAGAAGCGTTTCGTATGCCATCGCTGACTCCGTTTCCGTCTCCTCTTCCCTGTTAGGGAGAGGATTAAGGTGAGGGTCCTATTACAGCGCTACTGCGCGATTCAGGATTCTGCTCTGCCTCTTTCCGGCCAAGGCGAAGAGGCGTTGGGTCACGCTACCGCTTTTTCTTGGCCTTTTTCCGCGACTCGCGCGTCTTCGCCTGCAGTCTCGTTTTTTTCCGTTTGCGCCGCCGCTTGATTTCTTTTTGCCGTTCGCTCGCCATCTGACCTCTCTTCTTTCGTCCCTTTTATCTAGTCCAGCGGGACCGTCCGTTCCACCTTTGCGCCGGATTCAAGATGAATTCCAGCCATGGTCGCGTACGGCTTGCCCTTGCCGGAATGATTCTCCACGTAAATGTCGTAGTCGCCGGGGTCGAGCTTGAAGCGATGCTCGCTGCCGGGCGCGCTCTCATCGACTTTGGTTTGCGTGCCCGCGCGCAAAACCACCACGCGCGTCGAGTTGTCGAACGGGAGCTTCGACATCACGGTCTGCACCCACAGCTCGGCCTTCACCACTTCGCCGAGCGTCAGCACGGCGCCATGCCCGGGAGCGAGCGCAATCGCGTGCCAGTCGTAGCCTTGCGGCGGAGCGTCAACGTGCACGTCAACCTGGTTGGGCGCGAACAGGTACTTGTCGCCCGAAATAAAACTCGCGACCTTGGTGTGCGGCGAATCAGTCGTCGTCACGGTCACGCCGAAGCCGGGGTCTTTGCCGTTCTTGTCCTTGACGTCGACCGACAGCACGGCGACATCCGTGATGAGCACCGTATGCGTGCGCCCGGCCTCGATTTCCACTCCGTCCTTGACGATTTGCCCGCCGATGATCGGCAGCACCAGTTTGTAACTCCCCGGCGCCAGCGCGATGGTCGACCCCGCCGTGACCTGCCCCGCTTCCTTGCCGTTCGCCGCGATCAGGTGCGCAGGATTTTTCGCGCCCGCGCCATCGTCGCCCAGCACGTCGAGCTTCAGATTCCCGGTCGCGGCGCCGAGCGCAATCGTCGCGAAAATCGAAAAGGCCGCGAGCAAAGCAGTGGCGGCGAACAGTCGGATCGGTCTCATAGGCGGATCGGTATCTTACTTGGGGCAGTGCGGCGCGCGCTACATCTGTGATATTTCCCAGCACTGGTTCAGTTTGAGAGCGAAACCAATTCTTCATGAGATCGTCGCATGCTTTTGTAACTGCCTTCTGGTTCGCGGTCGCCAGTATCGCGATGACGATCTCCACGGCTGTGGCCATTTGGTTTGGACATGGTGGTCATCCTCCACTAGCGGTCGCAGACGCTTGGATTTACTTCGCAGACTGCCGACGGTCTTGCTTCATGGCATCGACTTTTACGTTGCATCTGGCCAAGTTTTTTTATCAATCTGATCGGATGGAGTTTGGTAGGGCTGATCATTGCGCTGTTCCCACGATCACAGTCAAACTGAGACATACCGATATTTTCCATTTCGGATCGGCAGCGGCCATGAAAGAAAACACTTCCTTCGTTGCGAGGTTTCGTGATGCCCCGAATTATCGTCGAGAGAAATATCGAAGTGCCCATGCGCGACGGATGCGTGCTGCGCGCTGATCTCTTCCGCCCCGACACTCCCGACAAGCTGCCCGTGCTCCTCAACCGCACGCCCTACAACAAGGCGATGCCGGGAGTGTTCACCGGCACGCTCGACGCTCTGCGCGCCGCCGAAGCCGGTTACAACGTGATGGTGCAGGATTGCCGCGGGCGGTTCGCCTCGGCGGGCGTGTGGAATTGCTTCACCGACGAAGCGCGCGACGGCTACGACACGATCGAGTGGGCCGCGCGCCAGGGCTGGGCCAACGGCAACGTCGGCACCTACGGCGCGTCGTACATGGGCGCGACGCAGTGGCTCGCGGCGACCACTGCGCCGCCGAGCCTGAAGGCGATGGCGCCGTCGATCACGGCCAGCGATTATCACGACGGATGGACCTACCAGGGCGGCGCGTTCTCGTTATTCTTCAACGTGAGCTGGACGATGGCCGCCCTCGCTCCCGCGCGACTGCTGCGCGAGCGCGCCGACAATCCCGCGGTGCTCGGCGAGCTGGGCGCCGTGATGAGTTCGATCGACTCGATGCGCGCGAAGATGGATTTCACGCCGCTGAAAGACTTCCCGATGTTTCGCGCCGGCGCGCCCTACTTTTTCGACTGGCTCGCGCATCCCGGTTACGACGACTACTGGCGCGCGCTCTCGATCGAGGAGCGTCACTCGGCGATTAACGTCCCCGCGCTCAACATCGGCGGATGGTACGACATCTTTCAGCGCGGCACGATTCGCAACTACAGCGGGATGCGCTCGCACGGCGCGACCGCCGCGGCGCGCAACGGACAGCGTCTCATCATCGGGCCGTGGAACCATTCGGTGCCGTTCAACAACCTGGTCGGCGCAGTCGATTTCGGATTTCGCGCGAGCGCCGTCTCCGCCGATATGGACGGCGCCACGCTCCGCTTCTTCGACCAGTGGCTCAAAGGCAAACCCGGCGCCGACGCCGAAGCTCCCGTGCGAATCTTCGTGATGGGCACCAACCAGTGGCGCGACGAGAAAGAGTGGCCGCTCCCCGGCACCGATTTTCGCCGCTACTACCTGCACAGCCGCGGCCGCGCCAACAGCATGTACGGCGACGGCGCGCTCTCGACCGACGCGCCCGGCGTCGAGCCGCCCGATTCTTACCTCTACAACCCGCTCGACCCCGCGCCGACCGTCGGCGGCGGCCTCTGCTGCTACGCCGGCGCGCTGCAAGGGGGAGCATTCGATCAGCAAGCGGTGGAGCATCGCGCCGACGTGCTCGTGTACTCGACCGAACCGCTCGCCGAAGACGTCGAAGTGACCGGCCCGATCGCGCTCACCCTGTATGCGTCCTCGTCCGCGCCCGACACCGACTTCACCGCCAAGCTGGTGGACGTGAGCCCGTGCGGCACCGCGCTCAATCTCACCGACGGAATCATCCGCGCGCGATGGCGCAACTCGCGCACGACGCCCACCATGCTCGCGCCGGGCAAAATCGAAGAATTCAAAATCGATATGTGGTCGACGTCGAACGTCTTCAAGCAAGGCCATCGCATCCGGCTCGAAGTCAGCTCGTCGAACTTCCCGCGCTTCGATCGAAACCCGAACACCGGCCACGAACCGTTCGCCGACGCCGAAACCGAAATGCGCCCCGCGATGCAAACCGTGATGCACGATCGCGCCTTCGCCTCGCACCTGACTCTGCCGGTGATTCCCGCAAAGCGGTAAGGCCACGCCCGATGTCTGTCCCACCCCGCATGATGGCTGCAGGAGCCATCGTCGGCCTGCTCATCCCGATGTTGTGGTTCGCCTTGTACTTTTCCGGCAGCCAACTCTTCGTCCCGCAAATCTTCAACCTGCAATGGACCGACGACGTCATCTACCTGGTCTGGCCGTCATTGCTACTGCTCCTGCTGATAAACAAATCGATGCTGGTCGTCGGCACGATTTCTGTTTTGCTCAACGTCATCATGTACGCCGCCTACGGCTACGCATTGGCGCTGATTTGGCCGCGCCTGCGCCGATGAAAGCAAAGTTCTTGCGCCACCGTCGCGTTTCTCCGTCACCCTGACGGAGCAAGCAATGTTTCTCTGTCATCCTGACGGAGCGAGCGACGCGAGCGGAAGGAAGGATCTCGGACAGCGGCGCGCAAGCGCCGCCGGTACCGGTTCTGACTCGCCCGCTGCCAAATTTTTCGCCGATTCCGTGATATTGTCCCTTCGCCCATGAGAGGCTCGCCAAAATGCCGATACGTCGGACTGCTGAGTCGCCGAGCCGCACTCGGTCTGTTGCTCGGGATGATATCTTGCTCGCGGTCGCCAAAAGCGGAGCCGGTGCGTGCGGAGTTGTCGCGACTCCAGAAAGAGACCGGACTAACGCTCGCAAAGTTTGAACTCGACACCGTGTTCACGGTGAACTTTGCGAACCGTTCAGATGTTTCCGAAAAGGAACTGCCGGTGGATGCCGGCCCTGCTTCGATATCGCCCAGCGGAAAGCAAATTGCCATCAACACTTCGCGCGATCCGCTTGCACAACTTCCTCTGCTCGGGCAGCGCGGTCCGCGGAAGCATCGTCCGTATGTGGATTATCGGGCAATAGCTACTTTCAGTCGTGATGGAAGTGATCGCCGGGACTTTGTGGGAATTTCATCTGCAGGCGGAACGTGTTGGTCGCCTCACGAGACCAAATTGGCAATTGCTGACTATTCCACTCTCGCAATATTGGATCTGCAATCGGGCACCACTCATAAAGTCGATGAGCGGGCGCGCGTGATGTCGCAGTGCTGGTCGCCTGACGGGAAACAGTTCGTATATTGGGTCGACAATGACATCAGGATGTATGACGCTGACCAGGATCGAACGCGATCAATCGCGAAGGGCACGCAGCCCACGTGGTCGCCTGATGGTAAGTCGATAACATTTCTCGATAGCGGTGCTTACTTCAGCGTCTGTCCCGGCGATGACCCGAAGCCGCTATTCGAAGCGAAGGGCGCGCTCTCGGGCTTATGGTGGTCGCCGGATTCCCGCATCGTGGCATATCTCACAGACGAGCCGTTGTTCGGCAGAGCACCGTGGCTCAGAGATGTAGACGCGGCCAGGCTCCGGGTTAGGCGTCTGAGCGACGACTCTGATGATTGGGTGGACGATATCGTCTATCACTACAATTTGAACTACCAATGGATAACTTCCGCAACGTCAGCGACCTCACACTGAACTGCGCGTTGCTCCGTTTCCACTTATCGGCACACCGCGTTAGGTTATCTCCATGCCCACATCGAGCGCCCGCGTTGAAGCCTGGAAGTCCGCGTGGGAAAGCCGCGACGCGGCCCGCGTCGTCGCGCTCTACACTCGCGACGCGACTCATCAGAGCGCGATGATCGCGAAGGTCTATCCGCAGCTGGGCCGGCTCGCCCTGCGCGGCCATCACGAAATCGCCGTCTACGCGCGCCGCGGCCTCGAGCGCTACACCGATCTGCGCTTCGAAATCCTCACCGTCACCGAATCCGGCGATCGCGCCGCCGTCGAATACCACCGCCATTCGAATCTCGACGGCGCCAATCCCGCCCACGTGCTCGAACTGATCGAATGGCGCGACGCGCTAATCACCAGCGTCCGCGTTTTTCATTTCGCCGCATAAACCGGGATGAAACTCACGACGCGACTCCTCGGCAAGTCATACCGCTTCCGCACCATCAAAGAACTACTCGCACGCGCCAACGAAGCGCGCTCGGGCGACGAACTCGCGGGCATCGCGGCGCGCTCCGAGCAGGAACGAATCGCCGCCAAAACCGTGCTCGCCAATCTCACGCTTGAACGATCTCCGCGAAAACCCGGTCGTCGCCTACGATCGCGACGAAGTGACCCGCGTAATCGACGACGCGCTCGATCGCGACGCCTTCGCCACCGTGCGCACCAAAACCGTCGGCGAGTTCCGCGAATGGCTGCTCGACGACGCCACCACCGGCGACGCGATCCTCGCGACTGGCCGCGGCATCACCGCGGAGATCGCCGCCGCCGTCGCCAAGCTATGCACCAATCTGGACCTGATCGCGATCGCGTCGAAAATTCGCGTCGTCACCACCGCGCGCGACACGCTCGGCCTCGCCGGCCGCCTCTCGACGCGCCTGCAACCCAACCATCCGCGCGACGATCTTGCCGGCATCGCGGCCGCCACCTACGAAGGCCTCGCCTACGCGACCGGCGACGCGCTCATCGGCATCAACCCGTGCATCGACGAGCCCGACAACATCCGCCGCCTGCTCGAGCTCACCGCCGACATCATCGAGCGCACCGGAGCGCCGACCCAGAACTGCGTGCTCGGCCACATCACGACGCAGATGCGGGCTCTGGAAGCCGGCGCGCCGATGGACATCATGTTCCAGAGCCTCGCGGGCACGCAGCAAGGCAACGCCGGTTTCGGCATCACGGTCAGGATGCTCGACGACGGCTACGCGATGATTCGCGAGACCGGCCGCCTGCGTTCGGCCAACCTGATGTACTTCGAAACGGGACAGGGCTCCGAGCTTTCGGCCGGCGCGCACGAGGGCGCCGACCAGGTCACGCTCGAGGCGCGATGCTACGGGTTGGCGCGCCGCTACTCGCCGCTGCTGGTCAACACGGTAGTCGGCTTCATCGGTCCCGAATATCTTTACGACGCGAAACAGATCACGCGCGCCGGTCTCGAGGATCATCTGATGGGCAAGCTGCTCGGCATCCCGCTCGGCGCCGACGCCTGCTACACCAATCACGCGCGCGCCGATCAGAACGACTGCGAAAATCTCGCCGTGCTGCTGGCGTCCGCCGGATGCAACTTCTTCATGGCCGTGCCGATGGGCGACGACGTGATGCTCTCGTACCAATCGACCAGCTACCACGATGCTGCAGCCCTGCGCTCGGTGCTCAAGCTGCGCCTCGCGCCCGAGTTCGAGGCCTGGTGCGAGCGCCGCGGCATCATCCGCGACGGCCGTCTCACCGCAATCGCCGGCGACGCCCGAATCCTGATGGATCAGAATTGAAAAAAGACGAGCCCGGCGCGAATCTCAACTCCAGTTTCGACCAGATGCGCAAATCCACGCCCGCGCGCCTCGGCCTCGGCCGCGCCGGTCCGCGCTACACGACCGCCTCGATGCTCGCGCTGCGCGCCGATCACGCGCGCGCCGTCGACGCCGTGATGACTCTAGTCGCGCCCGATTGGCCGCGGCGCAACGGCCTGCTCGAAGTCCACTCTCAAGCACTCACGCGCGAGGACTACCTGCGCTATCCCGAGCGCGGCCGCCGTCTCACCAACGCCGACGCCGCGCGCATCGCACGCCTCAAACCGCGCGCCCGCGCCAAATCAGCTCCGCCCAGCGTGCTGCTATGCATCGGCGACGGCCTCTCATCGGCCGCCGTCGAAAAAAACGCCGCGCCCCTGCTCCGCGCGCTGACCAGGCTGCTCGCCGCGCGCTACAAACTGCTGAAACCAATCTTCATTCGAAACGCGCGCGTCAGAATCGAGGATCATCTCGGCGAAATATTGCGGCCCGATGTGGTCTGCATGATCGTCGGCGAGCGCCCCGGCCTCGCCACCGCGGAAAGCCTGAGCGCGTACGTGATTTACCGCCCCCGGCTTAAATCGATCGAGCCCGACCGCACCGTCATCTCGAACATCCACCGCGGCGGAATTCCAATCGCCGAAGCCGCGCGCAAAATCGCCGCACTGATCGACGACACGATCCAGTTCCAGGCCTCAGGCGCCCTGCTCGCACAGAAGACCGCGCCACCGCCATGAGCATCTCACGTCCTTCCGGCCGACTGGCGCCTGCTCATCCGAAAAACTACGCTGGAACAAATGTCCGACCGTGAATCAGTGCTCGCCGCCAACCGCGCCTTTTACGACGCCTTCGAAAGCCTCGACGCCGAAAAGATGGAAGCGGTCTGGCTCAAGGACCCGCGCATCATTTGCATTCACCCCGGATGGCGCAAACTTTCCGGATGGGGTCCGATCATGGCGAGCTGGGAGCGCATCCTCGACAACGTGTTCGAGATGAAGTTCGAGCTCGGCGAGCTCGAAGTGATGATCAGCGGCGACCTCGCCATCGTCGTCGTCGAAGAAGGCCTGACCCAGCGCGGCTACGACGGCACCCAGCGCTCGAACGTGCTCGCCACCAACGTGTTCGAGCGCGTCGGCAACGACTGGTTCATGGTGATGCATCACGGGTCGCCGGTGATCGCACCGCCCGACGACGAACCGCCGCTCCAGTAATTTTTCTGTCTTCGAGGAGAAATTCGAGATGCTCAAGCGCGTTGACAGAGTCCAGATTGCGGTCGCCGACGGCAATGCGGCCGAGAAGGTCGTCGCGGAAGTCTTCGGCGGAGAACTCGTGCGCCGCGATAAGGCAGCGCCGCTGGCCGCGAAGCGAACGACGATGCAAGCGGGCGCGAGCATGATCGAACTGCTCGAACCCGATGGCGCAGGCGCGGTCAATGATTTCCTCTCGAAATGGGGCGGCGGACTGTTCGGCGCGGGATTTTCGGTGGACGACCCCGGCGCCGCCGCGCATCACCTGGCAAAGAACGGCGTCAATTTCGATCAATCGGCCGGACAACTGTTTCTCGACTCCTGCGCGACCTTCGGCATGCGCACCGTCATCTCGCAGCATCACGAGCGCGCGCCCGTCGGCGCGATAAAGTGGATCTACGAAGTCACCAACGTCGTTGCCGACTGGAAAGCGGCGGCCGACCGCTACGCGCTCATCTTCAATCTCGACGCGTCGAAATTCAGCCCGATCGAGAGCAAGCAATTCGGCTACGCCGGCACGCTCACGCTGTTCGATCCGCCGGCGCGTCTCGACCGCGTCGAGCTTTCCCAAATCACCGACCCGAACCTCGCGATGGGCCGCTTCCATCAACGCCGCGGCGACTCGCTCTACATGTTCTTCGTCGAGACCGACGACGTCGGCGCACTCGAGAATCGGCTGCAGGCGCGCGGCTCACGCTTCGCAGCGCATGGCAAGGACGAAGCCGGCCTCGCCGAGCTGTTCATCCATCCGTCGGCCTTCCTGGGCGTGCTGATCGGCGTGAGCCGCACCGAACACGCCTGGACCTGGTCAGGCGACCCCGACCGCGCCAAGCGCGCCGCGAAGGAACGCGCGGCCAAGCTCCAGGCGCCTTAATGTTGAACTGCTATTTGGCGTCGCGCATCGCGCGGACGAGTATTGCCGCCAACTCGGGACGCGTGAACTCCGGCGGCGGCGCTTCGCCTGCCCGCAGCATCTCGCGGACCTTGGTGCCGGAGAGAATCACTCGATCCGCATCGCTGTGCGGACAGGTCTTGAACGACGCCATCGAGTTGCAGCGCTTGCAGTAAAAGGTGTTCTCGAACATCAGCGGCGTGATTCCGAGTTCATTCGGCGCGAAGCGCTCGAAGATTTTCTGCGCGTCGTAGCTGCCGTAGTAATTGCCGACGCCGGCGTGATCGCGCCCCACGATGAAATGCGTGCAGCCGTAATTGCGCCGCGCGATCGCGTGCAGGATCGCCTCGCGCGGTCCGCCGTAGCGCATGTGCGCCGGGAACACGCCGATCATCGCGCGGTCCTTCGGGTAGTACGCGTCGAGCAGCACCTTGTAGGTTTCCATCCTGACCGCGGCGGGCACGTCGTCGCCCTTGGTCTCTCCCACCAGCGGATGGATCATCAAGCCGTCGCAGATTTCGAGCGCCGCTTTCTGGATATACTCGTGCGCGCGATGGGTCGGGTTGCGCGTCTGGAACGCGACGATCTTTTTCCATCCGCGCTCGCGAAAGGCAGCACGCGTCTGCCGCGGCTCGCGCGGAAATTCGAGGAACGTGCGCCCCGGTATGTCTTCAAGCAGCGTGACCTGGCCCGCGAGGCAGTACGGCGGCATCGAGGTGACGTTCTTCGCCCCCGGATGCGCATCCTCGGCGGTGCCGAACACGTTCTGCGCTTCATTCTTGCGATCAACTTTGTAGATTTCCGCGAGCTTGAGAATCGCCAGCCGCTTGCCGTCATCGGTCGCCAGCGCGATCTCCGTGCCCGTCTTCAGCGACTTCGCCGTCGCCTCGTCGACGCCGAGCGTGATCGGAATCGACCACGGCACTCCGGACGCGAGCCGCATCTCGTCGCGCGAGCGAATGTAATCCGCCTCGCCCATGAAGCCCGTCAACGGCGAGAACGCGCCCGTCGCGAGCATCTCGAGATCGGCCACATCGCGCGCGTTGAGGGTGACGGCCGCGAGCTTCGCCGCATGCGCCGCCAGGGCAGCGCGCTCGGAGGCCGGCGCTTTCAGATCGACCAGCTCGCCGCCGCCGTGCGCCGAGATTGCGTCGTCGCGCACGCTCATCGCCGTGCTCCCTTATTGATGTAGTTCAACTCTTCGAGCCGCCCGAGCAATTTGCCCAGGCTCTGCTCGACGGTCTCGGTGCTGCTATCGACCATCAGCTCGGGCTTCAGCGGCTCTTCGTACGGGTCGGACACGCCGGTGAACGATTTGATCTCGCCGGCCAGCGCCTTCTTGTAGAGGCCCTTGACGTCGCGCTCGACCAGTTTGTCGATGGTGCATCGCACGTAGACTTCGAAGAAGCGTTCGTGATTGCGCCGCACCTCGTCGCGCACGTCGCGGTAAGGCGAAATCGCCGCGGAGATCGCGATCACGCCGTTGCGCGCCAGCAGATGGCACACGTAGCCAATCCGCCGGATGTTGGTGTCGCGATCTTCCTTGGAAAACCCGAGTCCCTTGGACAGGTTGGTGCGGACTTCGTCACCGTCGAGGATTTCGACGCGATGCGCGCGTTTGCGCAGTTCTTCGGCGGCCAGATTCGCGAGCGTGGACTTTCCCGCCCCGGATAGGCCTGTAAACCACAGGGTAAACCCTTGATCCATCGGCTAAAACTGATGCTCCTTAAGAATAGATTACTTTGAGAAGTATGTAAGTTACTTAATCTTATCGGAGGACACAAGCTACCCAATTATGCGCGGACGGCCGGCAGGTTCAGGTGAACTGCCAGTGCCGCGGGCGAGCCGAAGATTTCGGTGGCGCCGGCCGCGAGCAATCGATCGCGGGCGCCGTCGGTCGCGGCGATTCCATAGAATCGCAGGTCGCAACTTTGCGCCGCGCGGAGGTCAGCGTCGCTGTCGCCGACGAACGCGGCCTCCGATCGATCGACCGAGAAGATTTCGAGCGCGCGAAGCAGCATGTCGGGCGCCGGCTTGAGTCCGAGCAAGGTGTCGCGCCCGACTATCGCGTCGACGGATTCGCCGCCGCCGTTTCGGTCGAACCAGCGCGCGACGGTCTTCGACGAATTGGAGGTTACGATCGCGACGGCGGCGCCGCTCGCCTTCAGCGCCGCGAGTATTTCAACTGCGCCTTCGAGCGGCTGCGCGCGATCGACTCCGGCCAGTTCGATTTTTTCGATTATCTCCGAAGCATGCCGCAGCGCTTCGAGCATGTGCGGCGGACTGATTTCCGAGCGCGCGAGCTTGCGGTAGGCGTCGTAGAGCGGCAGATTGCCGCGCGGGACTCGTGCGAACAGTTCGTCGGGCGCGCCGATCGAGCGCAGGTATGGCTCGAGCACGAGGCGGCCGCCGGCCCAATCGACTTCGGGCTCGAGCCGCGCAATCGTATTGTCGAAATCGAACATCCAGAGCTTGTACATCACGGATGAACGCGCAGCGTGGTCTGCGTAGCCGTCGAACTCGATCGTCGCAGGCTGCGGAGTCTCCGCGTAACCGGCGAGCAGCTTGAACGCCTCCGCAGTTGCGAGCATCGCGATAAAATCCGCGGCTTCCGAACGCGTCTCGACCTCCGTCAGCATCGAAGTATCGACGCTGTGTCTGTCCGTGACGATAGCGATTCTTCCCGGTGCGTCGAGGCGGGCGATGATCAGTGCCTGCACATCGCGATGGCCGACAATCTCATTAGCAATTTTTCGTGCTGCTTCAGTTCCGATGATCGCCAGTGCCAAATCGAAGCGGCCTGGCGATTGATCTGCAACGGTAACAATCTTGCCGACACCTGCGCCGGCGAGATACGCGCGTGGCACTTCGATATCGCGCGCGTCGCCCACCAGCAGCATCCGCGCCGCCAGGATGCGCTCCTGACCGCGGCCGCCGATGCGCGGGACGATTATCTGGCGGCTGTAGCGATCGATTTGCGCGTCAGTCAGGGTCATCGACGCACTCGCACCGCTACTCGATTACGTTCTTTTCGATTGGCTCGACGGTGACGCCGGTGCTGCGCAGCCAGGTCAGTGCGCGCTCGATCTGATCGGTGCTGCCTTCGAACTCGACGGCAACCAGTCCCATTTCTTCGGACACGCTGGCGCCGCGAATATTGAAAATCAGATCGAACTTCTTCACCAGCTGATAAAGGATCGGTTCCTTGATCAGCGTGCGCGGATAGCTCAGGTAGTAGCGTTCGTGGATACGTTCCATTTGCGGATTACTTCTTCTGCCACTTGGCGATAACTTGTTGCAGGCGCTCGCGCCGCCATTCCTGCCATCCGATCCACAAATTCGTCGAGAGATACTTGTCGCCGAAGTCGCAGAACACGGTGACTATCGTGCCTGCGCGAATCGAGCGCGCCACTTTGAGCGCCGCGACCATCGCAGCGCCCGACGATTGTCCGACCAGGATGCCTTCGGTCTGCCCGAGCGCGTAGACCATTTCGTACGCCTCCTCGGTCCCGACCTGAATTTTGTCGTCGAGCTCTTGTTCGTGATAGATGCCCGGCACGATCGAGCTCGCCATGTGCTTGAGGCCCTCGAGCCCGTGCATCGCGTCGTCGGGTTCGACCGCGATCACCCGCACTGCTCGGCTCTTCGATTTCAGAAACCTGCCGGTGCCCATCACGGTGCCGCCGGTGCCGATCGCCGCGACGAAATGCGTCACCTCGCCACTGGTCTGGCGCCAGATTTCCGGGCCGGTGGTTTCGAAATGCGCCAGCGCGTTGGCCTCGTTGTTGTACTGGTCGGGCTTGAAGTAGCGCGCAGGGTTCTGCGCCAGACAGCTTGCGGCACAGCAGGATCGCGCCGTCGGAACCCTCCATCGGATCGGAGTAGTGAATCTTCGCGCCGTAAGCCTCGACGATTTTCTTGCGCTCGCGGCTCACGTTCGACGGCATCACCAGCTCGACCGGATAGCCGATGCGTGGCGCCGATCATCGCGAGCGCGATTCCGGTGTTGCCCGAGGTCGAATCGAGAATCACCTTGCCGGGCTTCAACTTGCCTTCGGCGATTCCGACCTCGATCATTTTCTTCGCCGGCCGATCCTTGACCGAGCCGCCGGGGTTGAAGCCCTCGAGCTTGGCGAAAATCCGCACGCCCGCGGGAATCAATCCCGCCGTCAGCCGCTTGAGCTCGAGCAGCGGAGTGTTGCCGACCAGGTCGAGCGTGCTGTTGGCGCGCCCGACCGGGACGATCTCACCCAACGGCACCACGCGCTCGCGCACGTGGACCGGCGCGCCGAGGTCAGCGTCCGCCGGCAATCGCGGGAACGATTGAGATGTCGTCGCCATCCTTTACCTTGGAGTTGATCGCATCGAGGAAGCGGACGTCGTCGCCGTTGAGGTAGATGTTGACGAAGCGGCGGATGTCGCCTTTTTCGTCGAGCAGCCGCTCGCGCATCCCCGGATGGCGCCGTTCGAGGTCTTCGATGACCGCCTTGATCGACGTGCCGTCGGCCGGGACTTCATCGACGCCCGCGGTGAATCTGCGAAGTGGAGTTGGAACTCTGACGCGTACTGCCATGATTGGGGACTAGCCTCCTGCTTGAATTGCTACACTTATGCCCGCCGCATAGCGCAAACAAGCGCCGTCCTTATGCGGCGCTGTCGGCGGTGCGTTTTCCATTGGTAAGCCGATCGAACAGCGCGTCGAAGTCTTTCAGTCGCGCGTCGATAATCGACGGCTGATCGATCGCGCTCGCGACCGCCTCGATCGTCTTGTAGCCGTTGCCTGTTATCGCCACGACCACCGTCTCGTCCGCTTTGATGCGCCCCTGCTTGACCAGCTTGAGCGTGACCGCGAGCGTGGTGCCGCCGGCGGGCTCCGCAAAAATTCCCTCGGTGCGCGCGAGCAGCTTGATCGCGTCGATAATTTCCGGGTCGGTCGCAACCTCGCCCCATCCGCCGGAATCGCGCACCGCCTTCAGCACGTAAAAGCCGTCGGCGGGATTTCCGATCGCGATCGATTTCGCGATCGTGTCGGGCTTCACCGGCGTTATCAGGTCGGTATGCTTGTGCAGCGCGTGAATCACGGGCGCGGAGCCGGCGGCCTGCGCCGAATGAATCTTGAACTCGCCGCCCTTGATGAGCCCGACTTCCTTCATCTCCTTAAACGCCTTGGCGATTTTCGGCAGAATCGTTCCGCCCGCGGTCGGCACTACAATATGATCGGGCAGGCGCCAGCCAAGCTGCTCCGCCACTTCGAAGCCGAAAGTCTTCGCGCCCTCGGTGTAGAACGGCCGCAGGTTGATATTGACGAAGGCCCAGCCGTACTTGTCCGCGATTTCGCTGCACAGCCGGTTCACGTCGTCGTAGTTGCCGCGAATCGTGATGACGCGCGCGCCGTAAATCGTCGAGCCGACGATTTTTCCCGCCTCCACGCCTTCGGGCATGAAGATGTAGCATTGCAGTCCCGCGCGCGCCGCGTGCGCCGCGACCGCGGTCGCAAGGTTGCCGGTCGAAGCGCAGGACACGGTGGTGAAGCCGAACTCGCGCGCCTTGGCGATCGAAACCGACACGACGCGATCCTTGTACGACAGCGTCGGATGATTGACGGTGTCGTCCTTTATATAGAGATGCTTGAGCCCGAGTTCGGCGCCGAGGCGCTTGCAATGCACCAGCGGCGTGAAGCCGGAGTGCGGGCCGATTTCGGGCTCGCCCTCGAAATCGACCGGCAGCAATTCGCGATAGCGCCACAGGTTGTGCGGCCGCTTCTCGATTATCGAGCGCGAAATCGACGCGCGAATCCGCGCATAGTCGTAGGTGACTTCGAGCGGACCAAAGCAGGTCTCGCACACGTGGAGCGGACTTATCGGATACTCCTGGCCGCACTCGCGACATTTCAAATTGGTGATGTAGCTCATCGTTCCCCTCGATTCCGGTTACTTGCCCAGCGACTGCGACTCGCGATGCTCCCGCTTCGAATTCCACGCGCCGCAAGCGCATCCCGGGCGCGGACTTACCGCCGTAATACGCACCCGGCTCGGGCCGGACGCGTCGTATGTAACAATTTTTCCTGAGAGCAACAGCGTCTGCGCGCGCGCGGCGCGCATCGCCTCGCCCGCCTGCATCTGGCCAATCGCACCCGCAACAGGGCCGACGATCCCCGCCTCGCGGCAACTCTGGATTTCTTCTTCGTCGGGCGGAGTCTCGAACACGCATCGAACGCAGGCCGTCTCGCCCGGAATCACCGTCATCGCCTGCCCGGTCATCCCGACGACGCCGCCATAAACGAATGGTATGCGCGCGGCGATACAGGTGTCGTTGATCAGAAATTTCGCGGCCGGACTATCAGTCGCATCGATCACGAAGTCGTGCCCGCCGACGAGACCCGCCGCGTTGGACGCGTCGAGCGTAATCGCGTGCCGTTCGACCTCGACACCGGGGAATCGCGCGACGATCCATCGCACCGCCGCTTCAACCTTGGGCGTGCCGATATCCGCCGTGGAAAAGATAACTTGCCGTGGTAGGTTCGACAGCTCGACCGGATCGGGATCGACGAGCGTCAGCCGGATTGCGCCCGCACGCGCGAGCGCCCACGAGGCGGGCACGCCGAGTCCGCCCATTCCGACGATCAATATTCGACCAGTTGCCACTTTCTGTCGTACGTCTCCCGCGTGTCGAGAGAGACCGCAACGCGTCGGCGCTGATGGTGAACGGTGAAAAATCCTGCGGAGACGATTAGACGAGGGATAAATACTCTCGCCTTATCTTCCAGGAGACTCTCACGCGGAGAACCCCTGCAGGAGTTAGCACCAGCACCCATCACGGGCCGGTTGCTGCGGCATCAGCGGGCCATGTCCCTCCGCCGCTCTCGATAAGGCTGCAATCACAGTGCAGTCTCGGTAACGGTAATATGCGGGCGTAGGCCTGTCAATCGACGGACCAATCGGTCAGCCTCGGTCGAACCCATTTGCCACTCAGCGGGCATTTGTCTATCTTCCCGCAACGCGGGGGTTTCGCTTCGACGCTCTAATCGATCCCCAAACGCTGCTTGGACCGGGCACACGCCGAATAACGCGATTGCGGCTGGCTTGGTGACTTTTATCGCGGAGTGAAATATGTTCGTCCGCATCTCGCGGGGGTGGTTGGCGGAAACGAACCTGGCATAGCCGACTTCGGGCGAGACTGGGAGGAGACCGAAGATGATCTCTCGATGGGCTGGGCTGGCCGTCTGTCTGTTCTTTGCAATCGCAACTCTGTTTCTCGGCAACGGATGCGATCCTTGCTCCTCCTGTTCTACTACTACCAGGAAGACTACGACGCCGACGCCCACTGCAACCTCGACGGCGATTATGGGGACGTTGGAGGGCGGGCTCTCTCCTGTTTCGGGCGCATCGGTAACGCTCTATGCGGCGGGAACGGCTTACGGCGCGAACGCCACCGCTCTGGCCACGACGACTTCCGATAGCAGTGGCGATTTCACGTTGACCTACCCAGTTCCCGGCACGCCCGCGGCGCTATACGTGGTCGCTCTTGGCGGGAGTGTCGTAGCCGACAACAAGGTGGCGCCCAGAAACCAGCTGGCGCCCAAGAGCAAGGCAATCCCCGCTGCGGCCAACTCTGCGATCGGGTTGATGGGATTGGTGGGGGTATCCAACGCCGTGCCGACGTCGATCGAGATCAACGAGTTGACGACCGTGGCGGCCGAGTGGGCGCTGGCGCAGTTCACCGACGCGACCGGGCAGATCATCGGTGCACCGTCGAGCAACGCGACTGGTTTCGGCAACGCGCTCGCCCAGTCTCAGGCCAATCTGGCCGACATCACGACCGGCTTGCCGGCGATTTTCTGGAGCAACAATGGCGTGACCGAGGCGAGTTGCACCGGCGACACGCCACCGGTCAACTGCGACGGCCTGGAGCGGATGGATACGATTGCCAACATCCTGGCGTCGTGCGTGCAGAGTGGGTCATCGTCGTCGGACGAATGCACCACCCTGTTCGCAAACACGGGAGGCAGTACCACGCTGCAGGCGGCACACGCGATGGCGACCAATCCGGTCGCGAACGTGGCGACGCTGTTTATGCTTCAGAGCGAGTCTCCGCCGTTCACGCCCAACCTGGACGCTGCGCCTGACGGCTGGGAGATCGCGCTGAATTTCGATCCCAGCGGCCTCCTCGACGGCACGAACTTTCTGGCGATCGACGCCGACTGGCAATGTGTGGGTGCCGAACTTCGAAGGCAACAGCGTGACCGAAATGAGCCCCAGCGGCGCCCTGGTCGGCAACTTTGCTCCCGCCGCCGCCGAATTCGACGCATCGGACAACCTGGCGATCGACGCTGTCGGCAACGTCTGGGTGGGGAACTTCGATGGCGCCAGTGTGAGCGAGTTGCTGGCCGGCTGTTCCACCTCGAGTTGCACAGGCCTCAACTTCGCTCCCGATGGCGCCAACTTCGACAATCCACAAGGGTTGGCAATCGACACTTCCGGCGATGTCTGGGTGGCGAACCCGGGCAGCAACTCGGTGACCAAGTTGACCTCCGCCGGCGCACTGGTCGGCAACTTCGAACCCGAAGGCTCCAACTTCGACGTCCCGCAGTTCATCGCAATCGACACGGCGGCCAATGTCTGGATAACAAACATCGTGGGCGACAGCGTTACCGAGTTGACCTCGAGCGGCGATCTCGGCGGCAACTTTTTCCCCGAGGGCGCGGCCTTCGACGATCCGGGTGGAATAGCGATCGATACCGCCGGAAATTTCTGGATACCGAACGAACTCGGCGACATCGGTTGCCGAATTGCTGGCTGGCTGTTCCACCGCAGCTTGCACGGGCCTCAATTTCTCCCCCGCCGGTTCTAACCTGGATGAATCGATCAGCATTGCGATCGACTCGGCGAACCACGTCTGGGTAACGAACTTCGGCGGCGATAGCGTGACCGAGTTGACCTCGAGCGGCGGCCTGGCCGGCAATTTCGCGCCCGCCGGCGCCGGCTTCGCAGGACCGGACGGCTTGGGAATCGACGCCTCGGGTAACGTGTGGATGGCAAACACCGGCGGCAACAGCGTGGCCGAACTCATTGGCGCCGCGCGCCCGGTATTGACGCCAGTGGTCGCTTGCCTGAAGAAAGCGCCGGCGAACACCGTATGCCTGCCGTAGCGGGAGCAGCGCGCCCATTGTGAGGGCCGCGCTGCTTTCGCGACGGAGTAGAACTTAGCGCGCGCCGATAAGCAGTTCGGCGATCTGAACGCCGTTGAGCGCGGCACCCTTGCGCAACTGGTCGCCGACGACCCAGAAGTTCAGCGCGTTGGCGCGGCTGAGATCCTCGCGGATGCGGCCGACGAAGCAGTCGTCCTGCCCCTCGACCTCGATCGGCATCGGGTAGCGATTCTGCGCCGGGTCGTCGAACAGCCGGATGCCCGGGAAATGCGCGAACGCCTCGCGCGCGTCGGCCGCCGCAACTTTCGTCTCGGTTTCGGCGTTGACGGAAATCGAATGCGTGGTGAACACCGGCACCCGCACGGTGGTCGGCGAAATCGGCAAGTCGGGCTGGTCGAGAATCTTCCTGATCTCGTTGACCAGCTTGATTTCCTCGTCGGTGTATCCGCCCTCGACGAATTTTCCGGCCGGAATCAGGTTGAACGCGATCTGACGCGGAAAAAACTTCGCCTCGACGGGCTCGCCCTTCGACCATGCGATCGTTTGCTCGCGCAATTCCGCGATACCGTTCACGCCCGCGCCTGACACCGCCTGGAAACTGGTCGCGACCACGCGCCGCAGCCGCCCGAGGTCGTGGATTGGCTTGAGCGGCATCACGGTGACGATCGTAGTGCAGTTCGGGCACGCGACGATTCCCTTGTGACGGCGCGCGGCGGCGCCGTTTATCTCGGGCACCACCAGCGGCACGTCCGGGTCCATTCGAAACGCGCTCGATTTGTCGACGACGATTGCTCCCGCCCTGACTGCGATCGGCGCGAACTCGCGCGATTGGTCCGAGCCCGCCGAGAACAGCGCGATATCGATGCCCTTGAACGAGTTGGCGTCGAGCTTCTCGATTGTGATCGTCTCGCCGGCGAAGGTCACGGTCTTGCCCGCCGATCGCGCCGACGCATACGCGCGCAGCTCGCGCACCGGGAATTTCCGCTGCTCGAGGATTTTCAGTGTGGTCTGGCCGACTGCCCCAGTCGCGCCAACTACTGCAATTCGTTGTCCACTAGCCATCGCGCGATTCTACATTGATGCAGCCGTCGGAGTGAATAGCTGCCGCGGTTTTCAGACCTTTTGTAACAGCCAGTCGCTGACCAGGTCGAACACTTCGTCCTTCGCTTCGGCCAATCCGTGACCGACGCCCGGGATAATCTTGATGGTCTTCGGCTCGCCTGCGCGATCGTAAAGCGCCTGCGAACTTTCGGCCGGCAGAATCGTGTCCGCACCGCCATGAATCAGCAGCAGCGGTTTCGGCGACAGTTCGCCCACCACATGCGCACCCGCGAGCTGACTCGACAGCGCAATCACAGTGGTGACTATGGGGCTCAGCGTTCCCGCATTGATCGCGACCGCGCCGCCGAACGAATGCCCTATCAGCGCGACGCGCTGGTGGCCGATTCCGCCCAGGAAGGTCAGCGCCGCCACCGCATCGACCAGGCATTCGCCGAATTCGTTGGGCGCGCGATAGTCGAGCCGCGCGATCGTCAGCCCGCGCTTCGGCAGCTCCAGCCCAAGGCGCGGATACAGCATCGACGGACCGTCGAACCCGCCCATCGCACCGCTGACGCACAACGCGGCGCGTCCCTTCTCCGGCGCCGAATGCATCATCAGCGGAATCGCGCCGCGGGTCGTCGCCAGCGTCAGCTTGCGCGCGCCTGCAATTTCGTCGCCCGGCTCAACGCCGGTAATTCTGAGCGTCAGTTCTTCGTCCATCTTGTTAGACCGCGCATGACGCTAGACCGCGAACCCGCTCGCACGGCCGAGTATCGCGGCGCCCGAGGTTGTGAGCCACGACTCGGCGACGGCCGCGTGCTGCGTCAGCGTCTGGATATCGCGCATGCATCGCTGGAGCGGAGAGCCGTCGTAGGGCGAGGAGCCGCCGCCCGCTTTGTAGCATGAATCGACGACGGCCGAGCAGGTATGGACGGCCCACGCGATCGCCGCCATCACGGGCGCGCGTCCATCGATTGAAATCGGATTGCCTGCGACGGCGGAATTCCAGACCGCCTCGGCCTCGCTGCGGAGAAGATTGCGGGCGGCGCGCAAACTCGCGTCCGCCTGTCCTAATCGAAACTGAAACAGCGGACTCTCGGCGAGCGACGCGCTCGCGTAGAGTCGGCGCTTGTTGGTGTTGGCGAGCGCGACTATCTCGGTGAGCGCGCGCTGCGCGATTCCGATCGCGACGGTGCCGATATGCAGCGCAGCGTAGAGCAGCGGCTCCGCCATCGAAGGACCCGGGACAGACGACTGGCCGAGAAAAATATCGAAGGTGTCGTCCGCCGGCACGACGAGATTTTCGACCGCGATGTCGTGACTGCCGGTGCCGCGGAGTCCGTTCACCGACCAGGTGTCGATGATTTGCGCTTTCGGCGGCGCGAACATCATCGCGCGCGCCTCGGGAGTTCCCGGAATCAAGCCCGGACGCGGCTTTCCCTTTTCTGTGACGACGCAATTGCCGAATAGCCAGTCGCTATGCTGGCATCCGCTCGCGAAACTCCATCGCCCACTGACGCGATAGCCGCCGTCGATCATTTCGGCCTGGCCGCGAGGTGCGAACGCGCCGCCGATTATCACGTCGGGGCCATTGGCATAGAGGTGGTCGAAGCGCTTGCGGGAGAGGAGCGCCAGGAACATCGGCGTTTCGCTTCCGATCATGACGACCCATCCGGTCGAGCCGTCGGCGGTCGCCAGCGTCTCGATGATTTCCATACTGGCGGGCACGTCGACGTCGAGACCGCCGTGACTCTTCGGCACGAACATCCGAAAGCATCCTGCAGCCTTGAGTTGCGCCAGCAGATCGGGCGGCAGCCGGCGGCCGGCGTCGATCTCCGCACTGCGTGCGCTAATCGAAGGCGCGAGATCGCGCACCGAATCGAGCAAGGTCTTCGAGGCTGGGGTCATAGCGCTCCTTTGTCGGAGCTATCTAGAAAACAAAAACGGCCGAGTCTTACAACCCGGCCGTTTCGATGGTTGAAATGCTTGTGCGGCTACGCCGTCTTCTCGGCCTTCTCGCTGCCTGCGTCGCTGTTGCGTTCCGCGCGCTCTCCCCGCGCCGGGCGCTCGGGCTTGTCTCCCGTCTTGTCGCCGCGAGCACGCGGCACGATGTTGCTGGTAGTCAGCACCTCGACGAACTTGCGCACCGCCGGCGAGAGCTCGCGGCCGCGTTTGTAGATGATCGCAAGCGGGCGGAGAAAGGTGCCTTCCTGGAATTCGAGCATCCGCAGCGTGCCGCGCGCGATTTCGTTCTCGACCGTCATCCGCGGCACGATTGCGCATCCCAGCCCAATCTCGACGGCGCGCTTGATGGTCTCGATGTTGTCGAACTCGAGCACGTAGGTCGGCTTGACGCCGTGCTCGCGCAGGATTCGATCCGAGGCCTTGCGCGTGGGAATGTCGCGTTCGTAGCCGACGAACTTCTGACCCTGCAACTGTCCGACATTCACCTTCGAGTGCTTGGCCAGCGGATTGTCGGGCGGCACGGCGAGCACCAGCTCGTCATGGCGAAACGGCACCGAAACTATCTGGCTGCGCTTGGCCGGATAGGCAACGACGCCGAGATCGACCTTGCCCTCGATGAGGTCTTCGTAAATTTTGTTCGAGCGCAGATACTCGAGATGCACGTTCACCGCCGGATAGTTGCGTAGAAATTCGGTCAGGTACGGCGGCAACTCATGCAAGCCGACGCTGTAAACGGTGCCGACGCGAATCGACCCTGCCACCACCGAGCCAATCTCGCGCAGCCGGTTTTCCAATTCCAGGAACCGGCGCACGATTTCCTTGCTCGCAGTGTAGAGAATCTGTCCGGCCGGGGTGGGTTTGACTCCGGCTCGCCCGCGTTCTATCAATCGGCAGTCGTACTTCTCTTCCAGGCTTCGGACCTGCTGGCTGACCGCCGATTGAGTGACGAAGTTTTGCGACGCGGCATAAGAAAAGCTTCCGCTTTCGATTATGTCGCAGAAGACCTTTAGCGTTTCAATGTGCATACTGATTGCTTGATGTATAAGGCTACGTGATACTTGGATCTCAGGCAACTAGTAGTCGTGATAAGAGAGTTTTCGCCCTCGAATCAGCGTGCGGAACCGACGCGCGCAGGTCAAGAGCGAGCAATACTGGCGGCATGGTTTTGGTCATGCAAAGAACAGTCTGGACGGACGGTATTTTGAACGATTGGCGGCCCTGAACTCGCCGTAAATCACCCCTTGAGAATCGGACGGAGCGCAAGATGGCGGATATATTAAGAGACCTCGACTTTTTTCACCTCGACGACCTGCTGACCGATGAACAGCGGATGGCCCGCGACACGGCCAAGCGCTTCGTCGATCGTGAAATCCTGCCGTTGATCGAGCGCAGTTTTGCGAGTGAAACCTTCCCAATGCATCTCGTACCGCAAATGGCCGAGCTTGGAATGTTCGGAGCTAATCTGAAGGGGTACGGATGCGCGGGTATGGACAACGTAGCGTATGGCCTGATCATGCAGGAGCTTGAGGCCGGGGACTCGGGACTGCGCTCGTTCGCGTCGGTGCAAAGCGCGCTTTCGATGTACGCGATTTATGCAAACGGCAGCGAGGAACAGAAGCAACGCTACTTGCCGGAAATGGCCAAGGGAAAATTGATCGGATGCTTCGGGCTGACCGAGCCGGACCACGGATCGGACCCGGGCGGGATGGAAACGCGGGCGCGGCGCGACGGCGACGGCTGGATTCTCAACGGGACCAAGCGATGGATCACGAACGGATCGATCGCCGACGTCGCAATCGTGTGGGCGAAGGTCGAGGAGGGCATCACCGGTTTCATCGTCGAGAAGGGCACGCCGGGATTCTCGACCCGCGATATCCACGGAAAATTTTCGATGCGCGCGTCGATCACTTCGGAGCTGATCCTGGAAGACGTGCGAATTCCGAAGACGGCTCACCTCGAAAAAGCGCGCGGGCTGAAGGGTCCGCTCGGATGCCTGACGCAGGCGCGCTACGGAATCGCGTGGGGCGCTCTTGGCGCGGCGCGATCGTGTTTCCATTGCGCGCTCGACTACACCAAATCGCGCAAGCAGTTCTCACGTCCGCTCGCGGGCTATCAACTGGTGCAGGCCAAGCTGGTCAAGATGCTGACCGAGATCACCAAGGCGCAAATGGTCTGCCTGCGGCTCGCGCATCTGAAGGACGCGGGCAAGATGCGCCCCGAGCACGTGTCGTTCGCCAAGCGGAACAACGTCAACGAAGCGCTGAAAATCGCGCGCGACGCCCGCGACATGCTGGGCGCCAACGGCATCGTCAACGAGTACCCGGTCATTCGCCACATGCTGAACCTCGAGACGGTGAACACTTACGAGGGCACCTTCGACGTGCATACTTTGATTCTCGGGCGCGATATCACGGGCGAGAACGCGTTCGAGTAAACGAGCCGCGCGCTTACCGCCGTCGCGGCCGGTCGTGCTAGATCTTCACGACAGGAGAACTCGCTATGATCAAACTAAAGGCGTTCAATCATGCGGCGTTTCGGGTCAGCGATGTCGAGAAGGCGACGAGCTTTTACGAAAACGTCGTCGGGCTGAAGCGGATTCCGCGGCCCAACTTCGGCTTCGGCGGCGCCTGGTACGGGATCGGCAACAACGCGCTGCATATCATCTCGAGCGAGAACCGCGGGCAGAAGCCCGACCCGCTCGGCGCGCACGTGGCATTCGACGTCGAAGACTTCGAGGAGACCAAGCGCTCGCTCAAGGAGATGGGCGTCGAGTTTCTCGAAGGGCCGAACATGGGCGCGGGCCGTCAACTGTGGATCCTCGATCCCGACGGCAACACGGTCGAGTTGCGCACCGAAAAGTAATCGCCACATCGAGGATCTAAATGAGCGCACTTCGTTTCGGCCCCGACAATCCGTCGGCAACCTACGTCCCGCACGCATTTCCCGAGCAAACGATCGACACGGGCGAGGCCAAGATCAACTACGCCGTAGCCGGCACGCCCGACAAGCCGGCCCTGTTGCTGATCCCGGGACAAACAGAATCGTGGTGGGGCTATGAGCGCGCGATGGATCTGCTCAAGGATCACTTTCAGGCCTTCGCCGTCGACCTGCGCGGGCAGGGAAGATCGAGCAGGACTCCCGGACGATACACCGTCGACAATTTCGGCAACGACCTCGTGCGGTTCATCGCGCTGGTAATTCGGCCGGCCCGTCATCGTCAGCGGGCTTTCGTCGGGCGGCGTCATCACGGCGTGGCTCTCCGCGTATGCGATGCCCGGTACGGTTCGCGGCGCTCATTACGAGGACCCGCCGCTGTTCTCCTCGGAGGTCAACACTTCGTGCGGACAGCCGATGCCTCAGACGATCGGGCCGATATTTCGCTTGATGAGCAAATATCTCGGCGACCAATGGAGTGTTGGGAACTGGGACGGGATGCTCGAGGCGGCCAAGACCGAGGTGCCTGAATGGCTGTCGCGCACTCTGGTACCGTTGATGTTAGGCAACGACGGCCAGATTCCGCCACGCCTCAAGGAATACGATCCTGAATGGGCGCGCGCGTTCTGGGAGGGCACCGTCTTCGCCAGCTGCGATCACGCGCGGATGCTGTCCAACGTCAAATGCCCGGTGCTGTATACGCACCATTTCCGCTACGTCGATGAGACCGACGGTCATTTGATGGGGGCGGCGTCAGACGTGCAGGCGAAGCGCGTATGCGAGCTGGTCAAGCTCGCGGGCAATACAATCGACTACCGTTCATTCCCGCAGATGCCGCATTCGATGCACGACGCACAGCCCAAGCAGTTCGCCGATCTGCTGATCGAGTTCGCGGCGAAGCTGCCGCGGTTAAATGCCCGCGAGCTTGCGCGCGTAAGCGGCCACCGTCTTGAAGTCGTACTCGCGGTAGGCCTGCAGCTTCTCCGCTTCGAAGCCGCCTTCGGCGTGCACGGCGAGGACTTCCTGGTAGCCGCCGAAATCCGACGACGTCAGATCGCTGATCAGGTTCAGCAGGCGCAGCCGCTTCTCCGCGTCGAAGCCTTTCGCGCCGCCCATGTATTTGAGCACGTAGGCGCGCGTCGCCTCGCTCGTGAGATCTTCGGCCGCCGGCCCCGTGACCAGCAGGCCACCCGCCAGGTCCTGCACGATTTGCACGGCCTGATGGTAATTGTGCGCGAAGTGATACTTGGCGACGTTGGTGAGCAGCGTATTCGGCACGGCGACGCCGTCCTCGAGCGTGCAGGTTCGCGCGGCGTGCTCGATCAGTCCGCGCACCGTGGTGTGATAGGCGGCGAGATGGGTCAGCTTGTCGCGCACGTGACCGGCGCGCGAGATGCCGTTGGCCTCCGCGACCGCGTGCCCCGCGCCTGCCATCAGCTCGAGCAGCGGCAACTTGTACGACACGGCGGTGAAGCGATGGAAGCGCACGAAGGTCAGCGCGAGCAGGCCGGCGAAATCGATCTCGCCCTGCAGGAACACGCGCTCCTTCGGCACGAACACATCGTCGAAGACCGTCAGCGTCTCCATCATCTTGTGCCGCGCGCTGATCGGATGCTCGAAATCGTTTTTGCCCGAGCTGCCGTGCGGCGACGCGAGCAGCTTCAGTCCCGGCGTGTTGATCGGCAGCGCGAAGGCTACCGCGTAAGCCTTGTCCTCGGCGCGCATCGCACGCGTCGGCAGCACGATCACTTCATTAGTATTGGTCGAGACGCTGGTGTGGACCTTGGCGCCGCGCACGACGATACCGTCGGGGCGCTCCTCGACGATTCGCACGTAGTAGTCGGGATGATCCTGCTGCGTGGGTCCGAGCGCGCGATCGCCCTTGACGTCGGTCTGCGCGACGGCGACCGCGAGATCGTTGTCGCGGCAATTGCGGTAGTACTGGTTGATGCGCTCGCGATACTCGGGTTTGCCGGCCGCGGCGAGGCGCTCACCGATGATGCGCAACGCGAGCAGCGCGTCAGTGCCGATTTCCTTGATCAGGACGACCAGCGTCGCACCCTCGCGCGTCGAGGCAGCGATCAGCGCACTGCGCTTGAGCAAGTCGTCGCCGTTTTGCGGGACGTGATAGTAGCGGCTGTATTCGTCGGCGCCCTCTTTGACGACGGCGAGTTCGCGATACTTCGGATCGTGCGCCATCCGGTAGTCGAGCGCCGCGTGCTCCACCGCGATTCCAATCACCGGATGCGTGGTGACATCCGCCACTTTTTCGCCGCGGAAGAACACCGCGCGGCCGTCGCGCAGCGAGCTTTTGTACTGTTCAGCCGTCCGTAGTCCCATCGTGATTCTTCCTCGTCGGAGATTGCGGCAATCGCGCGAAACGCCAATATAGAAGCGGTGAGCGTTCGCTGTCCAACCGCGGACGCGGGAGAAGCGCAATGGCGAGTCCGAAGATGTTCGACTTGAGTGGAGAGGTCGCGGTCGTCACCGGCGGCAACGGCGGAATCGGGCGCGGAATCGCGCTCGGCTTTGCCGAGGCGGGCGCGTCGGTCGCGATCCTCGCGCGCAACGAAGAAAAAAATCGCGCCGTGGTCGAGGAGCTCGCGAAGGCGGGCGTGAATGCCATCGCAGTTCCGCTCGACGTGACGCGGCGTGCTGCGTTGGCGCCGGCGATGGAGGAAGTCGAGCGCAAACTCGGACCGGTTTCGATTCTCGTCAACAACGCCGGCATCGCGATCATGCGCAGCGCGTTGAAGTTCAGGGCCGATGATTGGGACCGCGTGATCGAAACCAACCTGAACTCGTGCTTTTTCCTGTCGCAGATAGCGGCGCGCTCGATGGTCGCGCGCAGGCATGGCAAGATAATCAATATCGCGAGCGAGTACTCGCACTTCGGCTCCCAGAGCGGAATTGCGTATCCCGCGGCGAAAGGCGCGCTGGTGCAGACGACCAAAACGATGGCGATCGAGCTGGCGCCGCACAACGTTCAGGTCAACGCGATCGTGCCGGGTTGGATCGAAACCGACATGACGGTGGGCGCGCAGAGCGGACCGATGTTCAACGAGATAATCATGCGCACGCCGGCCGGCCGCTTCGGCAAGCCCGAGGAAATGGCGGGCGCGGCGATATTCCTGGCCTCTCACGCGTCGGACTTCGTGACGGGATCGATCGTGCACGTCGACGGCGGCTACGCAATCCGGTAACTGCCATGCCAACTAAATCCTACGAACTTCATGGTGAGCGCGTGCTCGAATGCGATGCGAATGAGAAGCAGCTGCGCAACTATAATGAGGCAGTCGAGTTAATCGGCAAGGCGTTCGAGAATCGCGCGTCGTTGATCGTGGTTCCCGCCGAATGCCTCGACGATGAGTTCTTCCGCTTGAGCACGCGTATCGCCGGCGAGCTGATCCAGAAAGTCGTGCAATACCGGAAGCGCCTGGTGATCGTCGGCGACATCTCGCGGCATCTGGCTGAAAGCTCCGCGCTGCGCGCCTTTGTGCTCGAGGCGAATCGCGGCAAAGATGTCTGGTTCCTGGCGACTCGCGAGGAACTCGACGAGCGGCTCGCGCGGGCGGTTTAACGCAGGCGGCGTCGCGGCGTAAGATGCCGCATCATGGCTCGACCCAAAACGCCCTCGCCTGCGCATCCTGAACCGAATCGCCACGAGCACGGCCTGCCGGCGCTCAAGCCGCTGCGCGTGCTGGTGGCGGGCGAAGTGATCCTCGATCGTTACCTGTGGGGCGACGTCGCGCGAATCTCGCCCGAGGCTCCCATTCCGATTCTGCGGGTGCAGCGGCGCGAGGAGAAGCCGGGCAACGCGGGTTTCGTGATGGCGAATCTGCGCGCGCTCGGCGCTGACGTGAGCGCGCTCAGCGTCGTCGGCGCAGATCGCAACGGCAGCCTGCTGCGCGAAATTTTCGCCGATCTCGGAATCGACACGCGCTCGCTGCTGATCGATCCGGACCGGCCCACTATCGTCAAAGATCGAATGCTCGGCTCGGTGCAGGCGGCTCATCGCGGAACCCAGCAACTGCTGCGCGTCGATGAGGAAGACCCGACTCCGCTCAGGGCGCCGCGCGAACGGCAGCTGATCGCGCGCCTCAAATCGGTAATGCGCAAATGCGACGGCGTGCTGATCTCCGATATCGACAAGGGGATTCTGACGCCGGCCGTGCTGCGCGCGCTGATCGACGGCGGCCGCGCGTGCGGTATCCCGGTGATTGTCGATCCGCGCCGCACCGACGACTTCTCGATTTATCGCGGCGCCACCGCGCTCACGCCCAATCGATACGAAACCGAAGTCGCGACCGGCATCCGCCTGACCGACCGCGGCGCGTGGCGCAAGGCGGCGGAAACTCTGGTGCGCAAGCTCGGCCTCGAGGCATGCCTGATTACGCTCGACCGCGACGGCATGTATCTGGCGGAGCGCGGCGGCAAAGACACCTACGTCTCGACGGCGCCGCGTGAGGTTTACGACGTGACCGGCGCGGGCGACGTAGTGCTGAGCGTGTTCGGGATGTTCGCGATTGCGGGACTCGGCTTCTCGTCGGCGGCTACGATCGCGAACCTGGCCGCGAGTATCGAGGTGACGCGTATCGGCACCGAAGTGATCACGCGCGAGGATCTCGCACGCGCGTTGAGCCCGGCGCACGCCAGCTATGAGCGCAAAATCCATTCTGCCGACGAGCTCAAGGCGGCGCTCGAGCGCGAGCGGCGCGCCGGCCGCCGGATCGCATTCACCAACGGATGCTTCGACCTGCTGCACGCCGGTCATATCCAGTCGCTCGCGTTTGCACGCGCGCAGGCCGACCTGCTGGTGGTCGGACTCAACAGCGATCGCAGCGTGCATCAATTGAAGGGCGACGGTCGCCCGGTCTATCCGGTGGCGGAGCGCGCGCGAATCCTCGCCGCGCTCGAAGCGGTGGACTACGTCGTGGTATTCGACGAAACGCGCGCCGAGAAAATTATTCGCACGGTCAAGCCCGACGTTTTGATCAAGGGCGAGGATTGGCGCGACAAGACGGTTGACGGGCAGGTGTTCGTCGAGTCGCGCGGCGGCAGAGTGGCGCTGGCGCCGCTGCTCGGCGGGCGCTCGACCAGTGCGACGATCGATCGGATGAATTCTAATTCGCGGGCCGGGAAAAACGGCGCGTGATCTGATCGGTGAATTGCTTGAGTTCCGGCAGCCCAAGTATCCAGGCACCGAGAAAATACAGTCCGCCGTAAGTCGAAAGGATCGCCAGGCCCTGGACGCGCGGGCCGAAGCCCGCCATGTGAAGTTTCATGAAGAATCCAACCGCGGCCGCTCCCAGAGCGAGCGCCCACAACTTCGCCAGATACGAGCGCTCCAGCCCGGTCCATCCGACGCGCTTATTCAGCGCCCATCGCAGCAGCGCGAACTCGACCCATCCCGCCACGCCCGCCGAGATCGTCAGCCCCGCGACGCCCCACTTCTGCGCGATTCCGAGCATGTGCGGCAGTGGAATCGCGCACAGATAGCCGAGCAGCAGTGTCAGCCCAACGCGAATCAACGCGTACCGAAGCGGAGTGCGCGTATCGAACAGCGCGTAGAAAGCAGAATTGTAAAGCCGGCCCATCGTGGCGGCGAGCAGCCCGACGCCCGAGCCTGCGAGGACGGCCCACACGTACACGGCGTCGGCGTGGCTGAACGCGCCGGATTGATAAATCAGCGCGACGATCACGTCGCCGAGAATCAGGAAGGCGGCCGACGACGGCACGACCATGAACGCGATTTGGCGCAGGCCGCGGTTGAGCCGCGCACGCAGAATAGCGCTCATCTGCTCGGGCATCGCGCCGGCCGCGCGCGACATCGCGGGCAACTCCGACGCCGCGACCGAGTAGCCGAACAGGCTGATCGGCATCATATATAGCAACTGCCCGTAGTTGAGCGCGGCGACGGCGCCGGTCGGCAGCAGGCTCGCGAGGATGTTGTCGATGTAAGTGCTCAGGTTGACCACGCCGCGGCTGATGACGACTGGCGTGAGATTGTGGAACACGGCGCGCAGCGGAACGGCGACGCGGGCGAAATCAATCCGATGCTTGCGCAGGAGCGCAAGGGTCTGCGGCACCTGCACGGCGATTTGCAAAGCCGATCCGACGACAGAGCCCCACGAAATCGCGATGGCGAGTCCGTCCTGCGAACGGCGCGGGCCGTAGTAGAGGAGCGCCGCGATCATCGCAACGTTCCACGCGACGGGCGCCGTGTACGAGACGAAAAATTTGTGATGACTGTTGAGGACGCCGAGGAACCACGCCGACATCACGAGCAGGCCCGCGCCGGGAAACAGGATGCGCACGATTTGAATCGTCAGGTCGCGCTTGTCGCCCTCGAAGCCGGGCGCGATCACGTCGATGAGATACGGCGTCACCAGCACGCCGATCGCGACCAGCACCGTCACGCCAACGGTCATAATCGCGCCGACGCCCCATGCGAGCATGTCGGCGGTTTCGGCGTCGCCCTCGCCGAGCAATTTGCCGTAAACCGGAATGAACGACGCCGACAGCACGCCCTCGCCGAACAGGTTTTGCAGGATGTTCGGGATGCGGAAGCCGGCTTTGAACGCGTCGGCCGTGGCCGAGTCGCCGAGAAAATGCGCGAAGATGCTGTCGCGCACGAGGCCGGCAATCCGGCTGAGCAGTACGCCGACGGCGATGGTGCCGGCGTGGTTCGCGCTGGAGCCGGTCGAGCTGGCGACCGTGGGGCGTGGCTCGACGCGCGCTTCGTCGCGGTCCTGTTTGGGTGCGATTTCGGCCAAGGTACCTCTGACGCGAAAAGTATACCGACCGCGTCAGGCGCGTAGTAGCAGGCGTCGCAGGCGCGCTACAATCGACCTGTGAGTTTTTCACTTTACGTTCATATTCCGTGGTGCCAATCGAAGTGCCCGTACTGCGACTTCAATTCGCACGCGGCGGCGTCGTGGCCGGAGGGGCAATACTCCAGCGCGCTGATTTCGGAGCTTGAACATCGCGCTGGCACGCCGCCGTACGCCGGCGAACGCATCCGCACGATCTTCTTCGGAGGCGGAACGCCGTCGCTGTTCGATCCCAAATCCATCGGCTCGATTATCGACGCGGCGAATCGGATTTGCGGAGTCGAAGCGGACGCCGAGATAACGCTCGAAGCGAATCCCGGCACCGTCGATCTCGCGAAGCTTGCCGGGATGCGCGCGGCGGGCGTGAATCGAATCAGTTTCGGTGCGCAGTCGTTCAATGCGGCGACGCTCAAGTTTCTCGGCCGCATCCACAGCGCCGACGAAACCCGTGCGGCGGCCAAGATGGCGCATCGCGCGGGTTTCGAGCGGCTCAATCTCGATTTGATTTTTTCAGTGCCGGGACAAACCGTCGCCGATGTTCTGTTCGACATCGAGTCGGTGGCCGCGCTCGAACCGGATCACATCTCGGCTTACAACCTGACCTTCGAGGAAGGCACCGCTTTTTTCACCGATTTGAAGCGCGGACGAATCAAACAGCTCGCGAGCGACGATCAGGCCGCGATGTATCAAACGGTGCGCGAGGAAATTCCGCGGCGCGGCTATGCGATGTATGAAATTTCGAACTACGCGGCGCCCGGCCACGAAGCGCGGCACAATCTAACGTACTGGCGCGGCCAGACCTACCTGGGAATCGGCGCGGGCGCTCACAGCTATGCGGGCGACGGGCGCGGCGGCCGTCGATGGTGGAACGAGAAACTCCCGTCGCGTTACATCGCGGCAATCGAGGAGCGCGCCAACGCAGAGGCCGGCGCCGAGACTTGCGACGAGGCCGCCACGCAGAGTGAATTCGTGTTTCTGAATCTGCGACTGCGCGACGGCTTCGCGCTGGCCGATTTCCACGAGCGCTTCGGCCGCAACTTCGAATGTATCTTCGGCGGCGTCGCCACTCCGCTGTTCAACAACGGCTTGCTGACGCTCGAGCGCGGCCGAATCAAGCTGACTGACCGCGGCCTCGAGATGGCGGACTCGGTCTTCGCCGAATTCGTTTAAGCGCGCGCGAGCGTTGCGTCGAGCAGCTCGACGATTCTGGCCGGCGTGGCGAGCCGGATGAAGGCGCCGAGGCGGGGGCCGCGCTGCTGGCCGAGAATCGAGCGATATAGCAGCGGGAAAATCTTGCCGGGCTTGTCGTAATTCTCGCGGCCCAAATCGTAGATTCTCTTTTCGATTTCTTCGGCGCTCGCGTTCTGGTTTTCGCGCAGCCAGGTCGCGAGAATTGTCAGTTGCCCGCGCTCCGCATCTGCCGGCGTGTAGGGCTGTTTGGTCGGCTCGATAAAATCGCGATAGAAATTCAGCGCGCATTCCATCAGCGCACGGCCCATCTTCTCGGTCTCGGCATCGCCCGCGATCGACGGATCGTAGCGAACGATATAGTTCCAGATGAAATCGCGGTCCGAGCTGCCGAGCGCGGCGACCAGGTTCATCATCAGGCCGAAGCTCAGCGCAGAGTTGAATCGCCGCGGCGTCGTGCTCTGGATCACGTATTCGAGGATCGATTCGCGACGCTGCTCTTCCGACGCCGCTGCGTATTCGCGCACCGCGTCGAGGTATTCGTCGACGTATTGCGGGATCGCTTCGAGAAACAATTTGCGCGCGCGCCGCGGATTGAGCAGCAGGAAGTATTTGAGCACTTCGATCGGTGCGTAGCGCGTCCATTGATCGACCGTCACCCCGCGCCCGACCGACTTGGAGACCTTGTGGCCTTCCTCGTCGAGAAACATCTCGAACGGAAATCCCAGCGGCGCCCGCGCGCCCATCACGCGCAGAATTTGTCCCGACAGCCGCGCCGAGTCGGTGAGATCCTTGCCGTACAATTCGTAATCGACCTTGAGCACGTACCATCGCAGCGCCCAATCGACCTTCCATTGCACTTTCGCTTTGCCGCCGAGGACCGACTGCTCGCCGCTAAACCCGCATCCTCGCGTGCCGCCCGCGCTCTTTTCGCAAGTGAATTCGATCGTGCCGCGCTCGGGGTGATAGGCCGTCACCGCGCGCTCGACGACTTGCCCGCACTTGGGACAAATCGGCATGAACGGCGACCATCCGGCGCGATTTTCCTCGCGCAGCGTCGGCGCGATTATCGCGATTATCTCCGCGTGCTTCTCGAGGATCAGTTTGAGGCCTTCGTCAAAGCGCCCCGAGGAATACATCTCGCTCGCGCGCTTCAGTTCGTACTCGACTTCGACCGGCGCCAGGAATCCGCCGAGCAGGCCGATCATATGATCGGCAAAACTCGCGCAGCAGCCGAAAGGGTCGGGGATCTTCGAGACCGGGACGCCCAGGTACTGCTGAGTGGCCTCGCGATTCGGCACGTTCTCCGGCACTTTGCGCAGCCCGTCGAGATCGTCGATGAAAACGATCAGGCGCGACGGCCGCGACGGCTCGATCAGATGAAACGCCTTGCGCACGAACGACGGCCGCAGGATTTCCGCCATCGTGCCGAGATGCGGCAAGCCCGACGGCCCGAAGCCGCTCTGGAAAATCACCGGCCGCGACGGCTCATAGCCTGCGACGCGCTCCGCCAGCCGCCGAGCTTCCTCGCGCGGCCACAGTTCCGCGGCCGTGCTCGCTTCCGGTTTAGTTGCGCCCGCCATCGAGTAATTCCATTGCCTAATCTTCAGGCTTATCGGGATTTTTGCCGCGGAGCACGCTCGCGACCGCCTCGTGAATCCACGGATCGATCTGGAGGTCGCGATTTTTCTCCGAGGCGAGCCGCAGTTTAACTGCGCAGTTACCGCAGATAAAGGCCTGCTTGCTAAAGCCTCCGGTATCCTCGACCGAAATACGCAACAGCCACTCGGTGAACTCGCGGCGGCAGATCGCGCAGTGAAACTTGCCGGTATGTGAATTTGGAGAATCCATAATGAAGGTGTAATTCTATATCATTGCCTCAGCTCTTTGCGCTGTGATATTCCCCTTCAATCGATGAATTTCACGACGGTTCGCCAGGATTCCGCCCGCTGCACACAATTTCGGACCGCCAGTCCCGTTATTCCACCCCCTCGCGCCCAAGGCGCCCGCACTCGAGCAGTCCGCGACTAAACCGCTGAATTTATCCGTCGTCGCAGCTGCGACACGGGCTTATCTCTTTTTATGGATCAATCGTTCACCAAGCAGAAAATCAAGGAACTGCGCGCCATGGTCGGCGAGGGCGATCGCGTGGCGATCGTGCTGCAGGACGATCCGGACCCCGACGCGATGGCCAGCGCGATGGCGCTGCGGACGCTGCTCGGGCGCAACAAGCAGACCACGCCGTTCTTTGCGTTCCAGCCGGTGACGCGGCCGGAAAATCGCACGATGGAGCATCTGCTCGAAATCCAAATCCAGCCGGCCACCACCGAGGAGCTGCGCGAATTCGACAAGATCGCGATGGTCGATGTGCAGCCGCCGTTCTTCGGCGAGAAAATTCCGCGCGCCGATATCGCGATCGATCATCATCCCGGCTATCCCGGCGGCGCCGCTCCGTTCGAGGACGTGCGCACCAAGTACGGCGCGACCGCCACTATCATGACCGAGTACCTGGTCACGGCCGACGAAAAAATCAGTGAGCGGCTGGCGACTGCCCTGCTCTACGGAATTCGCAGCGACACGCTCGCGTTGTCGCGACGCGTGACCGAGGACGACCTGCAGGCGTTCGCGCATCTCTACCCGCTCGCCAACTACGGTCTGCTGCGGCAGATCGATCGTCCCGAGCTGCCCCTGAGTTTCGCGCAAATACTGGCGCGCGCGATGAAGCGGCTGGTGGTCAAGGATCACCTGGTCGTGCTCAATCTCGGCACCGTCGAGCGCGACGACATCATTGTGCAGATGGCCGACTTCTGCCTGCAGTTCGAGGGCGTCTCGTGGGCCGCGGTCGCCGGCAAGCTCGGCAGCAAGCTCGTCATCAGCGTGCGCAACTACGGCATGAGCGGCCACAACGCGGGCGAGGTGGTGAAGAATTTGTTCGGCGATATCGGCAGCGCCGGCGGGCATCGCAACATGTCGAAGGCGGTGATTCCGCTGCGCGCGTGGCGCAAGCGCGAGGGCACGACCCGCGACGCCGAAATCGAAACGCGCCTGCGCGAGCTGTTCGGCACGGCCGTCAGACGCATCGCGGCAGAAGTCGCGGCGGCTCGCAGCGCGCCGGCACGCAATGGCAACTGACTCGCGGCGAGCGTCGAGTCCAGACCGCCGTTTACCGGTTTCGCCGATTTCCATATCGTAAGTGACGTCATGATTTACCTGCTGCGATGAGTTCGACTCCCTCCAAAATGACCGCGATGGAGTTCCTCGCGCCGATGATTGTCGGCTGCGCGCTCTTCATGGAGATGCTCGACTCGACGGTCATCTCGACCGCGCTGCCCGCGATGGCCAAGTCGCTCGGCGAAGATCCGATCAAGCTCAACCTCGCGATCACTTCGTACCTGCTGAGCCTCGCCGTCTTCATTCCGATCAGCGGCTGGATGGCGGATCGATTCGGCGCGCGCACGATCTTCCGCAACGCGATCATCATCTTCACCTTCGGTTCAGTATTGTGCGGATGCTCGCACTCGCTGCCCGAGTTGGTCGCCTCGCGCATTCTGCAGGGCTTCGGCGGCGCCATGATGGTTCCGGTCGGCCGCCTGATCGTGCTGAAGACCATCCCCAAATCGGAACTCGTCACCGCGATGTCCTATCTGACCGTGCCTGCCGTGCTGGGTCCGGTGGTCGGGCCGCCGGTCGGCGGCTTCATCGTGACGTATTATTCGTGGCGCTGGATTTTTTTCATCAACGTGCCGATCGGGATGATCGGTATCACGCTGGTGATGCGATTCATCCCCAACATCAAAGAGGACGTGACGTTCCCGCTGGATTTCCGTGGCTTTCTGCTCACCGGCCTCGGACTGGCGGGGTTGGTCATGGGCTTCGAGTCGATTGGCCGCAACGTCATCCCCGCGAGCATCATCATGTGCGTGATGGCCGCCGGTGGCATCTGCATGGCGCTGTATATCCTTCACTCTCGGCGCATGGACTATCCGATCATCGACCTGGACTTGCTGAAAATTCCGACTTTCCTCGTGGCTACGCTGGGCGGCGGACTTTATCGGATGGGCATCGGCGCGTTGCCGTTTTTGCTGGCGATGCTGTTGCAGGTGGTTTTCGGCCTCTCTCCGTTCGCTTCGGGCATGCTGACCTTTACCAGCGCGGCCGGCGCCCTGTTCATGAAGGCGACGGCGACACCGATCATTCGCCGGCTGGGTTTTCGCTCGGTGCTGATTTCCAACGGCGTGATCAGTTCGTTCATCATGATGAGCTATGCGCTCTTCCGTCCGACGACGCCGCACTTCCTGATCGTGACCGCGCTCTTGCTGGGAGGATTCTTCCGCTCACTGCAATTCACCGCGCTCGGAACCCTCGCCTATGCCGACGTCCCCAACCAGATGATGAGCGGCGCCAGCACGCTGTCGAGCATGGCGCAGCAACTGTTCCTCAGCCTCGGCGTGGCGCTCGGCGCGATGCTGCTGCATTTGAGCCTGACCGCGCATGGCGGCCATTTGACGACCAGCGATTTCACGCCGGCCTTCGTCGTCATGGGAGTGTCTCGCGCTTCTGTCGTCGCTGCTGTTCCTCCCGCTCGAATATCACGCGGGCGACGAAGTGAGCGGGCGCCAGCGCGGCGTCGAGCTTGCGCACACGCCGCAGACCGTGACCGAAGCGGACTGATCGCGCGCAGTCGTTTACCGAAGCCGTCGATACCTTTATCGTAGTGCTCGTGAATGTGGCGGAGGCGACAGTGGAGGTTCAGAATCGGCTCGGACTTCATCTGCGAGCCGCCTCGGCACTCGCGCAAACGGCGGCGCAATTCAAATCGAAGATCACGATCGGCACCGGCAAGGACGATCTCGTCAGCGCCAAGAGCATGACGAGCCTGATGATGCTCGGCGCCGCTCAAGGCTCCAAGCTGAAGGTGCGCGCCGAAGGCGACGACGCCCGCGAAGCTCTCAAGGCAGTGCAGACGCTGTTCGACGACAAATTCGGCGAGGAGTGATTAGCTTCTTCCGGTTCTGATTCGACCGGGCTGTACAACTGTAAATCGAGACGACAATTCGGCGCCTACCCGATCCACGGCATCAATCGCGGCCGCGCCGATTGCTCGCCGCGCGCTTGCCGGGAATCGAAATAGCACAACCCCTGAATGGCCAAGTGCTTCCGCATAAACGATTTCTCCGAAGTCGGTGTCCTCGGTCAGCAAGATCCGCTCTTCGTTGCTTGCAAGCCTCAACACTTCTTTGTCGGCGATACGTGGAGAAATCTCGGCAACAGCCAGGACGTCGTGTCCCGCCGAGCGAAGCGCTCTTACGACTGCGAAGTCGCAGCTCTCATCGGCGACGAATCACACTGCTCAGGATTTCACGTCCGGGCTGGGAGCCGGCAAAAGGATAATTTCCTCGTGCGCGATCGTTTCAGCCGCATAGGCGATTGCTGCCCGGATATCCTCGCGCGCGAGGCGCGGATACGCATCGAGCAAGTCGTCTTCCGAAGCACCCTCAGCGAGCTTCCGCAGGATCAGTTCCACCTTGATCCGCGTCCCTCGAATGACCGGTTTCCCCATCATCACATTCGGATCGATTTCTATGCGATCAGTGGTCATGCCTCTATTCTTGTGATCATACAGTGTGATGGTCGCTACGGGCAACGTTGAGCCGAAAGCACAACACCTATCTTGATTCTGTCCGATTGGTCAGTTATACCTTCTCTACTTGAAAATCTTGAGGCGCGCTGCTGATTTTCGGCTTTTTTCGCTGTCCGGCAGGCGCTATGCTGACCCCTCGGAATAAAACTAAGTTGAACCCCTCAGTCTCGCGCGCCATCCGCATAAGTTGAATCCCGGTCCGTCGACGGGCCACCTCGAAAGGCGCCTTGCAAGGAGCAATCGCGAATAATGCCGCTTAAGGATTTCCTGTTCACCTCGGAGTCGGTCTCCGAAGGCCATCCCGACAAAATGTGCGACCAGATCTCGGACGCCGTCCTCGACGCGCTCCTCGCCGAGGATCCCAACTCGCGCGTCGCGCTCGAGTCGCTGGCCAAGACCGGGCTGATCGTGCTGGCCGGCGAGATTACCAGCAAGGCGCGTCCTGACTACGTGAAAATCGCGCGCCAGACCGCGCTCGAAATCGGTTACAACAGCACCGAAGTCGGCTTCGACGGCAACAGTTGCGCCGTCCTGACCGCCATCGAGCCGCAGTCGGCGGATATTTCGCAGGGCGTCACCGAGGGCGAAGGCCTCCACAAGGAACAGGGCGCCGGCGACCAGGGCCTGATGTTCGGCTTCGCGTGCGACGAAACGCCGGAGGTGATGCCGCTGCCGATCGCGATGGCGCATCGGCTGATGGAAAATCTCACCAAGCTGCGCAAGACCCGTCAGCTCGATTTTCTGCGGCCCGACGCCAAGAGCCAGGTCACCGTGCGCTACGTCGACGGCCGCCCGGTCGAAGTGACCGCCGTCGTAATCTCGACGCAGCATTCGCCCGAGGTGAAGTACGAAAAGATTCGCGAGTCGATTATCGAGGAACTGATCAAGAAAACGATTCCCGCGCAGTACCTGACCAAGGCGACGATCTACCACGTCAATCCGACCGGCAGCTTCATCATCGGCGGACCGCATGGCGATTGCGGACTCACCGGCCGCAAGATCATCGTCGACACCTACGGCGGCTACGGCCGTCATGGCGGCGGCGCGTTCTCGGGCAAGGACCCGAGCAAGGTCGATCGCTCGGCCTGCTACATGGCGCGTCACGTGGCGAAGAATGTCGTCGCGGCGGGACTCGCGACCAAGTGCGAAATCCAGGTCGCTTACGCAATCGGCGTCGCCGAGCCGGTTTCAATTCTGGTCGACACCTTCGACACCGGCATCGTGCCCGAGCACAAACTCTCCGCAACTCTGCGCGAGCTGTTCGACTTCCGCCCCGCCGGCATCATCAAGACGCTCAACCTGAAGCGTCCGATCTATCAACCGACCGCCGCCTACGGGCATTTCGGCCGCCACCCGCATGACGGGCTGTTCCCGTGGGAGCGCGTCGACATGGCCGAGACTCTGCGCAACGCGTTCGGCCTCAACGGCCGCAACTAGTTGGCGAGCCTCTCAACCAAACCTGACTGAAAACTTTCGGAGTTTGAACTACGATGGCTACGACTGCAAGAAAGCTCAAAGCACTTCCCAAATCCCGCGCCAACGGCAACGGCCGCGACTTCGACGTGCATGACCTCGGACTGGCCGAGGCCGGACGCAAGCGAATCGAATGGGCCGACAAGCAGATGCCCGTGCTGCGCCGCCTGCGCGAGCGCTTCGCCAAAGAGCTGCCGCTCAAGGGCCAGCGCATGGGTGCGTGCCTGCATATCACCTGCGAGACCGCCAACCTGTTGCGCACGCTGAAGGCCGGAGGCGCCGAAGTGATCGCGTGCGCGTCGAATCCGCTCTCGACCCAGGACGACGTCGCCGCCGCGCTGGTCGATCAATACGGCATTCCAACCTTCGCCATCCACGGCGAAGATCGCGACACTTACTACAGCCATCTGCGCGCCGTGCTCGAACGCCGTCCGACCATCACGATGGACGACGGCGCCGACCTCGTCAGCCTCCTGCACACCGAGTTCGCCAATCAGGCCGACGACGTCAAGGCCAGCATGGAGGAAACGACCACCGGCGTAATCCGGCTGCGCGCGATGGCCAAAGACGGCGCGCTCAAGATTCCGGTGGTCGCCGTCAACGACGCGCAGACCAAGCACCTGTTCGACAATCGCTACGGCACCGGACAGTCGACGCTCGACGGCATCATCCGCGCCACCGGCGTGCTGATCGCAGGCTCGGTGATCGTCGTGGCCGGCTACGGCTATTGCGGCCGCGGCATCGCGTCGCGCGCGCGCGGCCTCGGCGCCGACGTAGTCGTGACGGAAGTCAATCCGATTCGCGCGCTCGAAGCGGCGATGGACGGGTTCCGCGTGATGAAGATGATCGACGCGGCCAAGGTCGGCGATATTTTCATCACCGCAACCGGCGACAAGCACGTCCTCACCTCCGCGCATTTCACGCAGATGAAAGACGGCGCGTTCCTCAGCAACTCGGGCCATTTCGATATCGAGATCGACGTCGCCTATCTGAACGACGCCGCGAAGAAAGTCGATCGCGACGTGACTCGCAACATCGACGCGTACCATCTCTCCAACGGCCGCATCGTCTATCTTCTCGGCGAAGGCCGGCTGGTGAACCTCGCATGCGCCGAAGGCCATCCCGCGCAGGTGATGGATATGAGCTTCGCCACGCAAGCGATGGCGTCGGAATGGGCCGCCAAGGGCGCGCAACTGCCGGTCAAAGTTCACGAGGTGCCGGTCGAGATCGAAGAGGAAATCGCCGCCGTAAAGCTGGCCGCGATGAGCATCAAAATCGACACGCTCACCGCCGAACAGCGCAAATACCTCGCCAGCTGGGAATCAGGCACCTAGCTATAACCGCTCGAATTTTAAGGCTTTTCGACGATCCTGGGCCGTCAAACGTCGTTGTATATCCACGTTTCTCCAATATGGTTTGACACTGAGCAACCCCCCTCCATATGATCTTATTACCTGATCACCATCGTCCCCGGAGGTTGCCTGCTTGTGCGAATGATTGTTCCTCCCGTTGCTCATCGCCGCGAAATTGATCGGAACCTCGCCGAATTTTTCCATAGCCATCGCCCCGCCCATTTCAAACGCGCCATCTCCTCGATGTGCCGATACTTCAACGTGCGGCGCCCTCGCGTCGAATGGTTCGAGTACATCGATTGGGGCAAGACTGCAGGCCGCACCTACGAAGACGGCCGCATCCATCTCGTCCATCCTGAAAACTGGAAACGCGGCCGCATCTACTTCAGCGAGCGCAAGTGGATTCAGATGATCTACCACGAGATGGGCCACTTCCTGCTCTGGAGCGACCCCGAGCGCAAGGCCGACATATTCTCGCGCCGCATGATCACCGGTCTGCGAAGTCAGGGACGCCGAGCTGCGGTACGCTCGCGCACCCGCAGCGGAAGCTCGAGCACGCGTCGCGCCGCGAGTCGCGTCCGCAAGCGACGTCCACGTATTTCGATCGCGCGAAAATCGCGACGCCACGCGCGCAACGCCACGCGCAAATCCCGGCGGGCCGCCTGATGGCACAGAAGCCAACCGTCGAGAATCGGTGGTGGGTCGAAACCACCAAGAAACCGAAACGCACCAAGTCTGAAACCGAGATGCCGCAGTTGCCGGTCGCGATGGCCTTTTACCAGGTCGCGCAGGACTACGATCAGGATCGCGCCAAGGAAGACCTCACCGACAACAACCTGCGCATCGCGCGCGAGGCGAATCCTCCCCAGGGTGGCTGGGCTTACCTCGCGATGACCGAGCAGCATGCGCCCGCCGAACGTGATCAAGCGCGTCAAGGACGAGTTCCGCATCCCGCGCGAGGCGCGCGGCCTCGTAATCGATCACGGCCGCGTCGTGCGCCTGCTGATCTGCGGCCCGCAGATCGAGGACTGGATGCTCGACATCACGCTCGGCGACGAACCGTCGGTCGACGCCTACGTGTGGTCCGTGATGTATCGCGAGAGAATCTTCCGCCGCGCCGAAGACGCACTGCGCCAGGCCCGCAAATGGGCCATCAACCTGCTGCAGTTCCCGCCGCCCAGAGACGAACCCTTCCGCGGCGCTCTGCTCGTATAAGCGCTCTCCTTTACGCTCGAACCGCTCCCTTCCAAATCCTGCCCGGTCGCGTTAGTGATCGACTCGTGACCCTCCAGCCGGCGGCCGCGCCATGAGATACCTCTCGCTCGTGCTCCGAAACCTGACCCGCAACAAGCGCCGCACGATTCTTACCATGCTGTCGATCAGCGTCTCGGTATTTATTTTTGCGTCGCTGATCAGCCTGCCCGGACTGCTCAACCAAATCCTGCGCGACCGCGCCAACTCGCGCCGCCTCATCACGCACAGCAAGGCCAGCCTCTTCTACATGCTGCCCGAGTCTTACCGCCGCCGAATCGAAGCCGTGCCGCATGTCGAGGCGGTCGCGTCCTACAGCGTTTTCATGGCGACCTACCGCGATCCGAGCGAGCAGCTCGGCGTGCTGGCGGTGGACGACGATCACATCCACGAAATCTTTCCCGATTGGGACGTCAGTGCGGAAACCGAGCACGAATTCAAAACCATCCGCACCGCGGCCCTCGTCGCGCCGCCCCTGATGAAGCTCTATGGCTGGAAAGTCGGCCAGACGATCATGCTGAAGGGCACGCTCTACCCGGTCAATGTGCAACTGACGATCGTCGGCGTGATGAACGAGCAGGCTTCCGGCCCGCGAATCATTTTTCGGCGCGACTACATGGAAGAGCTGCTCGGCCGGCCCGGCACCGCCAACCTGTTCTGGGTGAAAATCGACAGCTCTCGATCGGCACCCGAAGTGATCGCCGCCATCGACGAAATGTTCGCCAACTCGGAGAACGAGACGGCCACCGAAACCGAAGTCGCGCTGATCAAGAACGAAATCGGCAGCAACCTGGGCATGATGCTCAACGGCGCAAAATTTCTCGCGGCCATCGTCATCTTCACGATCGCGCTGGTCGCCGCCAACACGGCCGCGATGGCGGTGCGCGAGCGGCGTCACGAAATGGCCGTGATGCGCGCCATTGGCTTCACGCGCAACTCGATCGTCGGGCGAATTATTGTCGAAGGGCTGATAGTTGGCGTGACCGGCGGCGTGCTCGGATGCGTGCTGGCGCTGCTCGCATTCGACCTGCTGCCGCACGTCGCCGGAGCGCTAGGCCCGCTCGCGCTCGCGATGACGCTGACGCCGCGGACCATGGCCTACAGCTTCATCGTCGCCGCCACCATCGGCGCGGTCAGCGGCCTGATTCCGGCGACCCTCGCCACCCGCGGCGACATCGCGACCGAGCTCCGCGCCGTATAATTGATCCTTGCGTCTCCGTCTGCGCGGCAATAGTTGTGATCTTGGAGCCGCCGTCGAGGAGTTGTACCGATGCGAAATTACATTTCAACAACGATTGCGATATCGCTTCTGCTGATCGCGAGCGGATGTTCGACCAACAACAGTAGTTCGCCCACGCAACAGGTTACGGCCTGCCATGCCGGCGATCCGCATCCGTGGTGCATGCAGATGGCGCAGACCAAGCCGCTCGGTGCGGCTCCGTACGGATTGGAAAACAACAACGGACCGACCAATCCCGAGATGCAGGACGACAATACGCCCTATCCGAGAAACCCTGCCCTGCCGCTCACCAGTCCGGGCATGGGGCCGATTATGCTCGGAGCGCCCCGCTAGCGTCCGTTCTTGAACTCGACCGTTGCCGGAATGCGACCCCTTCGGTATTCCATCAATGTCACATTGGACGGGTGCTGCGATCATCGTGAAATGTTCGCGGACGAAGACTTACATCGTCACGCGGCGGAAAACCTCGAGCAGGCCGACGCTCTCCTCTTTGGCCGGGTGACTTACGAAATGATGGAGGCAGCGTGGCGGCCGCCGGCGCGGACAGGAGCGAGACCTGATTGGATGGAACCCTTCGCCCGGACGATCGACGTGGCAAAGAAGTACATCGTGTCGAGCACTCTGGACCGGGTCGATTGGAACGCGGAGCTGGTGCGCGGGGATCTGGAGACGGCCGTTCAGCAGCTCAAGCGGGAGTCGGGTAAGGGACTGTTGGTGGGAGGCGTAAAGCTACCGCTCGCGTTGGCGGAGCTGGGATTGATCGATGAGTACGAGTTCGTGGTGCACCCCAGGCTAGCGGGCCGCGGGCCAACGTTGTTCGCGGGGCTATCGAAGCGTATCGACTTGAGGCTCGTGAGCCGGCTGGAGTTCAGCTCGGGGGCGGTGGCTATGCGGTATGAGCCGATAAGGTAGCTGGCAGCCGGTCCGCTATTTTTTAAACTCGACCGTCGCCGTTCCGGTCACGAGGCGTTCTGCTTCCTCGTTCTCCATCCAGACGTCGATTTCGGCCGTGCGATCGGCGGGATTCTTGTTGGTGATGAATCCGTGAATCGTGATCGCGTGATCCGGCTGCACCGGCACGCGATAGGTCGTGCTCATCTGCTTCAGCCACGCGCCACTCGAGCCGATCCAATCCGTCACCAGCTTCGACAGTAGTCCGAGGCTCATGTTGCCCGGCAGGATCATCCCGGGCAGCCCTTCTTTCTTCGCCGCTTCGTCGTCTGTGAAGCGTCCCGGGCCGTCGCCCATGCCCATCGTCCTCGCGTACGCGCGGCATTGATCCTTGCTCACGAACAACTCGAGCGGGCCGAGCGTGTCGCCGATATTGATTTCGTCAAAACTGGTCACGTGCGGTTCATGAAGCGATGGTCGATATGGGCCAGCACTTCGTCCTTCTGGTTCTTGAGCGTCGATCGGATCACGACAAAGACCATCGTGCCCGTGCGCCCCGTTTTCTCGTAAATTTCCTTGACGTGCGAGCTCAGCGTCACCTGGTCGCCCGGCCTTATCGGCGAGACGAACTCGACATCCTTGCCCGCGTCGAAACCGCGGCGTCCGAAGCGCGGCACGTTCTCGAAAAAATGCCGCCCGTTGCGAAACGTCACGGCGAACGACGGCGGCGCGACGATTCCGCCGTACGGCCCTTTCTTCGCCGCTTCCTCGTCAGTGTAGATCGGATTGGTCTCGCCCAGCGCCGCGCAAAACCGCTGGATCTTGTCGGCCTTGACCTCGACCGGTTCGGTCACTTCGAAGACTTTGTTGATCAGCGCCGGATCGTAATTGACTGCCATTAACGGCTCTCCATCGCGACCGCATGCGGCACGGCTTTGCGCCGCGGGCGAAAATCCACCGGCTCGTAATTGCCGGTTTTCAATTCCCGCACCAGGTCGTCGATCGTTTTGATATACGCGCTGAACTTCGTCGCGCACAAGCCGATCAGGCTGACCAGGTGGCTGTCGGATCCGCCGGTCGCCGCGAAACCATGCTTGGCGATCAGCTCCGCGCTGCGCTCGTCTTCGCCCTTGCGCGATCCGCCGTTGAGCGCCTCGACCGCGACCACGTTCTCGAGCGGCGGCTTGGTCTGATAGTGCTCGTACATGCCGATATTCGGACGCCCCGGATGGCACGGCACGACGATTCCGCCCATCCGCGCCACTTCATTGATCAAGGTCTGCGCGTCGAGCCGCACGTCGGCGAAATCGAAGCGCGCCGTCATGTCGTCGTTGACGCCGAACACCAGCATGTGCCCGTAGTTGGTCTCGACTTCCGACGCGCGCAGCACCATCGTGCCGAACTTGTCCTCGAGCGCGCGGTAATCGGCGTCGCGATTGAACTGGCGATGCTCGGTCAACACGATTCCGTCGACCGGCCGCTCTGTCGCCCGCAGCTTGATCCAGTTGAGGTACGCCTCTACCGGTGCGCGGCTGTCTTCCGATGCTTCACTATGCGTGTGCAGATCAAGGATTGTACTCACCAGGATTGAGCCCTCACCTCGCCGGGCGAAATTTCGCGAGGGTCACCGTGGGCGTGACGTCCTCGTATACGACCTCGACGGGCATCCCTATTTTAGCCTGTTCCGGCGTGCAGTCGACAAGGTTGGTGAGCATTTTCAGGCCCTCGTCCAATTCGACATACGCCATAATGTATGGCAGCGATTCGCGAAATCCCGGCGCCTGGTTCTGATAGGTCGTCGTGAAAGTGTAGACCTTGCCGCGCCCGCTGCATTTGATCCATTGCGTATCCGACGACATGCAATTGGTGCACAGCGCGCGCGGATAGTAGCGGATGTCGCCGCAGTTCCTGCATTTCTGGATGTACAGCTCGTGCCGCTGCAGCGCCTCCCACCACGGACGATTCTCTTCGTCGAGATGCGGGAGTGGCTTCGAATATTTTTTCGCTTGCGTCTGTTCCGCCATAATTTTTCTTACTTCCTGCCCGCTTGATCCGCGGCCACCTGGTCCGGTTCAGATCCCGGATACCATTTTTCGTACTTCGTCAGATCGTCATTCAGCTCGACCCACGGCATCTTCGACGACGTGAACACGTGCATCGAAGGACGCACGATCGGATCGCCCTCGAGCAATCCGGCCGGAACGCTCCAGGCGTTATAGTGCTCGATCAACTTCGGCGCTGGCGAACCGCATCGGCTGCAGAAGCCGCGCGAGTGCCCCGGTTGCCATTCGTACCCGGGATTTATCAGCTCCTCGCCGCTCAGCAGCTTGAAGCGATCGGGTCGCACATGCGCATAGGTGGCGAATTGAGCCCCCGTCGCTTTGCGGCATATCGAGCAATGGCAATGGGTCAGCAGCCGAACCTTCTCTATCTCAAACTCGATTCCGCCGCATATACAGCTTCCCTTGATCATGACTCAAACTCTTCTACTGATTGCTGAGGATAAGCGTCGCGCCCGAATGCCGCGTGCCGAGCGTGCCGCCGGTCCCGTGTGCGAGCGCGATTTTGCAATCTTTGACCTGCCGCGGGCCGCATTCGCCGCGCAGCTGTTTGGTCGCTTCGATCACCAAAAAGATTCCGCGCATCCCCGGATGGTTCGACGACAGGCCGCCGCCGTCGGTGTTGATTGGAAACTCGCCGTCGAAGCGCAGCCGCCCGCCCGACACGAACGCACCGCCTTCGCCGCGCTTGCAGAAGCCGAGATTCTCCAGCGTCGACAGCACCGTGATCGTGAACGAGTCGTAGATCATCGCCATGTCGATGTCTTTGTGCGCGACGCCCGCGCGCTCGAACGCCAGCCGTCCCGATTGCGCCGCCGCGATTTCCAGAAAATCGCGCTGCCCGCGCGCCGCGTGCCGCACCGTCTCGCCCGTGCCGAGGATATAAACCGGCTTCTTCTTCAAATCGCGCGCGCGCTCGGCCGACGTGATCACCAGCGCGCCGCCGCCGTCGCTGATGATGCAGCAATCGAGCAGGTGCAGCGGTGACGAGATGATTCGCGACGCGAGCACGTCTTCCACTGTGATCGGATCGCGATACTTCGCCACCGGGTTCATCGACGCATGCAGCCGCATCGTGACCGCAATCTCGGCCAGCTGCTCCGAGGTCGTGCCGTAGTCATGCATATGACGCTGCGCGATCATCGCGTACGAGCCGACCGTCGTCGGCCCAAACGGAATCTCGTACTGGTCGCACGGATCGCCTCCGCCGCCGCCTCCACCGCCGCCCGTGCCGATCGCAAACCGCGACGACGCCGCCGTCGAGCCGTAGACCACGATGCAAACGTCGCACAGGCCCGCGTGAATCGCGGCCGCCGCATGGGCGGTATGCGCCACGAACGACGATCCGCCAATCGAGGTCGAGTCGACAAAGTTCGGCGTCAGGTTCAGGTAATCGCAGAAGCCGATGATCCCCATCCCGCTCATCCCGATTCCGGTCGTGCACACGCCGTTCACGTCCTTGATCGTCAGGCCGGCGTCATCCAGCGCGCCCCGCACGCTCTCCGCCATTATCTGAAACAGACTCTTGTCCGGCGCGAATCGCGTAGGATGCTCAAACACTCCGGCCACTGCGGTCTTGCGGCTTAAACTCATCTCGAATTCCTGCTTCAGCTCTTTAACGATGAAACGAACTGTTCGATCGCGGCGTTGTACTCGGCGGGACGCTCGCGCGGAATATAATGACCGGCGTCCGCGATAATTTTGGTCGTCGCGCCGCGAATCTTGCTCGCGATAAATTCCGCATCCGCCGGCGTCGTGCCCTTGTCGTCGGCGCCCGGCGAGTACCAGCGCCGGCTTGTCGATCTTCGCGATCGCCTCGCGCAAATCGACCTGCGCGCACGCGAGGATATCGGTGTAGCGCACGCGCGGGTCGGTCTTGATCTGTTCCATCCAGCCTTCGCGGATGACGTCGAAATTTTCCTTCGCCGTCTTCGGCGAGTAGCCGTCGGTGTTGAACGCCTGCGGCGCGCGGCCCATCGTGATTGCCCGCAAGCCCTCGATTCGATCGGGCGTGACGTTGAACTTCGGCGCCGTGCAACTGAGGATCAGAGCGTCGACGCGCGCCGCGTGCCGCAATCCCAGGTCCATCGCAATCGCGCCGCCCATCGAATGCCCCAGTATCACCGCCGACTTGATCTTGAGCGCGTCGAGAAACGCCGCGACGAAATCGGCGTAGTCGTGGACCGTCCGCAGGCCCTCGACGCCCGCCGATCGCCCATGCCCCGGCAGGCAGAGCGCAATCGGACTGTGCTGCGCGCCGAACGCCTCGATCTGCCGATGCCACGTGTGCCCGTTCGACCCCGCGCCGTGCACGAACACAATCGTGCGCCCGCGCGAAAAGTCCGGCACCACGTCAGGCAGCGTCGTCGCGCCACTGTAGTGGTAGTAAGTCGCGTATCCCTTAACGTCAGTATATTTCGTCTGCGTTGCCATCGGCGCAAATACTCTCCGCCATGTGCTTTTGAGGCGTTAGCTACTAGGTTAAACCCGCCCCCGTCAAACCCCGCCACGCTCAGCTCGCGCGACGCCCGGATGATGAGCGGTGGTTGGAATGTCGGGTATCGTTGGTCATGAATCACAGTTTGAGATTCGCTATTCGCCCGGATAACTAAGATGGCTAGCGTCCGCAATAGAGTAAAATGTGGATAAGATAAGAATTTTTGTGGTCGCGTTCGGCTTGGCATTCTGCTTCCTATTGGGATCGGTGAGTGCCGGAACGGGAGTTCTTAAGCCTCCCGCTCTTGCGTCCGCAAACTGGTCGGTCGATCGAACCCACAGTCTTGAGTCGAACCCGCCGCCGGCGGATGTGATATGGGATTTCGTCAACCGGGCTGTACAAGGTGACCCTGAACAGGGCCATTTGTGCGATTTTCGCTTCGCGGATCTGCGCCGCTCTGGCAATTTGTCTCTTGTTGTTTCCGTTGATGGCGGTGGTACCGGAGGATGCAACCAGACTTTTATCTTCGACAAGACACATTCTGGTTTTGAGTCATACTCATCTTGGGCATTGTTCTCGGGCGCCGAGGACGTCCAGGACATCAATCATGACGGGAAACTTGAATTGATCTTGTGGGCTCCCATCGCTGGCCCCGACGAAGTCGGCGAGGAATGCGAATGGCCTCTGGTCTTTGCATGGACCGGTAGTGAATACAGCGAACTAAGCAGTCAGTACAAAGGATATTACGAGCGCTATCTCAAATCCCTCGAGAAAGAGATCGCCGCAGGTTCCTCGACCGCTAGCGAGGCCCAGGCGAGAGCGGCTGGCTCTCAGCCCGCCGCGATTTCCGGGTTCCAGCAGAGCGTTGGCGATTCCTCGTCCACTGCGCTGAACAAAACCTTAATGCAGCAGAGGCCAATCGTCGTTCGCGTCCCCGCTGCACCCACTTTGGCTCCCGCGACCTCAGCCTCCACGCCTGATCCACGAGATTATGCCTGCGACAGAGTCCAAGCTGCTAAGACGGAACAGTTTCTCGGCATTCACTCAGAGGCCAGCATGATCGCCGCGATCAAGGACTCAGAAAGCAACAACCCCGACAGGCGCATTCTCGCCGACGTCATATTTTCCTTCTTGAAGACGCCAGAGGCGACAGCGGATCAGCCGGACGATTACTATCGCGAAATCAAAATGGAGCCAGTCCAGTGGCATGCGCCGATCCAATGAACATGACCTGGTCGCTTCTGCAGAAAAACGGAAATAAAGGTTCTTCATCAATCGCGACGCCCGAGGATGAGCGGCTCGTGCTGGGTCACGCTTTGCGACGTGCCGAGCTTGGCGAGTTCCGCCAGCATCGCGTCCGCGCGTTCACGTTGTTCCGCGGGTATCAACGACACCCACCTGATTCTGATCCACTCGTCGATATCCGCCCACGTGACGGTGAACGGCGCCGCGCGCTCCTCGACCCGTAGACCGGCCTTGGCGAACGCCTGCTGATAGCGATCTTTCGGGCGCGCGTCGGCTTCGCGGCGCGGCGCACGACGAAAGATTACCTCGCTATACTCACGCCATCGCTCCGGACCGACGATCGCACTCAACATCTGCCGCACACCGTCGTCGCGCTGCCCGGTCGCGATCAGCAGTCCGCCGGGCCGCACGCATCGCGCGAACTCCGCCACCACGCCCTCGACGTCGGCGGCAAACTGCAGCACGTGGCTGGCGAAAACAAAATCGAACGACGCCGGCTTGAACGGCAGTTGCGATACGTCCGCACGCAGCACGCGGCATTTCGCGCCGACTCGACTGCGCGCAACTTGCAGCATCTCGAGCGTCAGGTCGACTCCCGTCACCGTGCGCGTTCCCGGCGCGCCCGTGAACGGCACGAGAAAGGCGCCGTTGCCGCATCCGACGTCGAGCACGTCGCGCGCCTGAGCGATTTCCGGCGCGATTGCCTCGAGCACGGCGTTGCGCCGTTTACCGTAGTACTCGCCGTCGCCGTAAGTGTCGGAGAGACGCTTGAAGTAGGCTGCTATCTGCGAAGGTGCGCGATTGCTCGAGGTGTCGCCGGCGCTCATGCCGCTGAGAATGACAGAAATGCGGGCGCGTCGAAAAGTGAAAACGCCGCGCGCTACTTGCGCGGCTTGCGGCCTTTGGCTTTGCGCGTCGGCGGCCCGTCGCCGTCGATCGGACCGGCCTGCCCGTGCTCCCATACTTCGATCGCAGCGCGGCTGAAGCGCCACGCACTACCGACGCGGAAACCCGGAATCCGCCCCTCGCGCAGCAGGCGGTAAATCGTCGTTGGATGCACCCGCAGATGCGCCGACAACTCCGAGATGGTCAGAATTTCTTCCGCGGATGCCATCGTCACCATTCTCCGCAAGGGAGATTTAGTGTTCCCTCTTTAGCGAGCCGTATCGCTTGAAGTCCTAAAAAAGCCCACTAATGAGCCTGTAACCGTGCCCGACTTAAGTCAATACTGACTATTCCCGCCAATCAGACATTGAGAATCTTGGCGAAGCTGCTTCATGTTGCGTTATGGTTAGCGAAAGACGGGCAGAAGAAATCAAAGCCGCGCCGTCTATCGGGAGGCAAGAGGCGATGGATTACGAAGCGATCGAAATCAAAAATGAGGGCGCAGTCGCGTGGCTGACGCTCAACCGTCCGCATAATCTCAACGCGCTCAGCGCGCGAATGGTCGCGGAGCTCGAAGACTACCTGCATCGGCTGCCGACGGAGACCGCGACGCGCGTGGTCGTGATGAAAGGTGCGGGACGCGCCTTCTGCGCCGGCCTCGATCTCAAGGAGCAGAATCGTGGCGGCACCGGACTCGGCGCCTCGACCACCGACACCGTCGAGAGTCAGCGCCGCATGAGCGACCTGGTGGTCGCGATGCGCCGTGCGCCGCAACCGTTCATCGCGGCAATCCGCGGACCTGCGGCCGGCGGCGGCTTCGCACTGGCGCTCGCGTGCGACGTGCGCATCGCGGGCGAGTCCGCGCGCTTCAACGCCGCATTCATTCGTATCGGACTGAGCGCGTGTGACATGGGCGTCAGCTATTTTCTGCCGCGCGCGGTCGGCAGCTCGGTCGCGTCCGAGCTGATGCTGACGGGACGGTTCATCAACGCCCAACGCGCATTCGCCACCGGCCTCGTCTCCGAGCTGATGCCCGACGCGGAAGTCGACGCGGCGGCTGCCAGGCTCGCGCTCGAGATGACCGAGACTTCGCCGCTGGGGCTGCGCCTTACCAAGGAGTGCCTGTCGATAAGTATCGACGCCGGCAGTCTGGAGCAGGCCGTCGCCATCGAGGATCGCAACCAGGTGCTATGCGTCCGCGCCGGCTACATCGAAGAAGGCGCCCGCGCATTCCTCGAAAAGCGCAAACCGCGCTACGCCCCCCGCGCGTAGATTCGCTGTTAGCCGAAAAAAAAGGGGCGGTTCGATGAACCGCCCCTCAACTTCTCGCTATCGCTCGCGCTACCTGCTCGCCACCGTCGTCGCCTCGCCCAGGCGCGCTATCAGGTATTCGGGCTGCCCCTGATGCCATACGCGGAACTGCACACGCTGGCCCGGAGAATACTGCGCGACCGTAGTATTCAATGCCCGCGCGTCGGGAATCGTCTTGCCGTCAAACTCGCTGATCACGTCGCCCGGCTTGAGCCCCGCCTTGTCGGCCGGCGATCCGATAATCACCGACTTCACCTTTGCGCCCCAGACCGCAGGCGCCGACGCCGTGGTCGCGCCGAAGTAAGCCGGACCGTTGGCCGGCAGCACGTCGGGATGCAGGAAGTGGACGCGGTTGACGCCGTTGACGCTATGCACGATGTGCGCGATCTCGTTCACCTCGTTGAGGCTGTAGACTTCGCCCGCCAGGTACGCGTCGCCGCCCTTTGAAACGGACACCCCTATATCCGGAAAGGCGCGCGACTTGAGCGTATCCTTGATATGCGCCTCGAGCTGGTCGGTTTTGACGTGCGGGGCCGACGCCGTTTCAGTCCCGGTATCGGGAATTATCACCATCGTCGCCATCAGATCAGCCGTGTCCTTCAGCGACGGCGAGGACGCTTCTTTCTCGGACGGCGGCGTCGGAATGTTCTGTGCCATCAGCAAGACCTGTGATCCGCTGACGATTGGCCCGTGCGTAATTAGGAACGCAAACAACACCATCAGCGCCGTACCCATCGCACCGAACGCGTAATCGCGCCTGAGTGCGTGGCGATTCGCCAGCGCCATGAGTTCGGTGTCGCCGATATCCGGCTCGTCCTCGACCTCATCTGCGGGCTCGACAGTCTCGGGCGTATCGTCGGGAAAGTCTTGCTCGTAGGCCTGCTCGGCCATCAGGAGTTGCTCGAGCTGCTCGAGCGTGCGCGGAACGCCGTCGATCACCGCGACGAAATCTTCGCTCGCCGACATTTCGGCGCCCGCTTCGTCGTGCTGAACGGAGGCAATCGCAATGACCTCAATCGGGGAAAGTTCGCTAGTCGCGGCCGCGGTCACTTTGCCTTCAGGCTGGACCGTCGCCGAAACCTCAGCGTAGTCAACGCTGGAACCCTCTGGGGGTTCACCCCTGCCCTCTTCGCCAACGCCACCGCGCTTGCGCTTGAAGCGGCTGAGCGCCTCTTCCAGCGTCAAGATAGTGTCAGTTGGCTCGCCGCCATTCTTACCCATTGCAGCACCGCCGTCCTAGTCGAATTAAGCACCTCTGAACGTCATCGAGGCACCCTGACTACTTGTAGCAGGGATTTACGCCTAGGCCAACCATGATCCACGCTATTGCCAACAGCCGCAATACGACGCAACTGGCATCATCTAACTATCGTTAGATAGCTTCGCTCACGGCATCCTCGCGCTGGGTCGGCACCGGCCGCGAGTCCAGCGGCAGATAATGCCGGGTCCCTTCGCCGATGTACACCTGGCGCGGCCGCGCGATCTTCTGCTCGGGGTCGCGCACCATCTCGGCCCACTGCGCCATCCATCCCGAAGTCCGCGGAATCGCGAACAGCACCGGGAACATCGTCATCGGGAAACCCATCGCCTGGTAAATGATGCCCGAATAGAAATCCACGTTGGGATACAGTTTGTGCGAGATGAAATAGTCGTCCTGCAGCGCGATTCGCTCCAGCTCAATCGCGATATCGATCAGTGGATTGTGCCGCGTCACCGCGAACACCTGCGCCGCCATCTCCTTGAGAATTTTCGCCCGCGGATCGTAGTTCTTGTACACGCGATGGCCAAAGCCCATCAGCCGCCGCTCGCCCTCCTTCACCTTCCTGATCATCGCCGGCACATTTGCCACCGAGCCGATTTCCATCAGCATCCTGATTGCCGCTTCGTTCGCCCCTCCGTGCAGCGGTCCGTACAGCGCCGCGATAGCAGCAGCGGCGCACGCGTAGGGATCAGGCTGCGAACTGCCGACCGCGCGCATCGCGTTGGCGGAGCAGTTCTGTTCGTGATCGGCATGCAGGATGAACAGCACGTCGAGCGCGCGCTCGAGCACCGGGTCGGGGTGGTACCTGATCTCGGTCATCTTGAACAGCATCGCGAGCAGGTTGCCGGTGTAACTGAGCTCGTTGTCGGGATAGACGTAGGGCAGCCCCCGCGTATGCCGAAACGCGAACGCAGCCAGCGTCGGCATCTTGCCAATCAGCCGGCGCGTCTGCAGCCGGCGCGATTCGAGGTCATGGATGTCGTTGGCGTCGGGATAAAACGTCGAGAGTGCGCCGACCGTGCCGAGCAGCATCCCCATCGGATGCGCGTCGTAGCGATACCCCTCCATGAACTTCTTGATATTCTCGTGCACCATCGTGTGAATCTTGATGTTGTTCTCCCAGCGCTCGTAATGCGCCCGGTCGGGCAACTCGCCCTTCACAATCAGGTACGCAGTTTCGAGATAGTTACTCTTCTCGGCCAGCTCTTCGATCGGATATCCGCGATAGCGCAGTATCCCCTTGTCGCCGTCGATATACGTGATGCGGCTGCGGCACGACGCGGTGTTGGTGAACGCCGGATCGTACGACATCAAGCCGAAGTCGTCCTTGCCGACTTTGATTTGGCGCAAATCCGCGGCGCGAATCACTTCGCCTTCTTCGATCGCTAGCTCATATTTCTTCCCAGTGCGATTGTCGGTGATGCTGAGCGTGTTATTCGCCATCGAAGTCACCTCGATTAGTTGATTGCGTCCGCGTTCAACATAAATACAGTAGACCGGATTTTATGTCCAAGGCTGATGCACCTTTTTTCAACTGATGGCACCATCTCGCAACCGCTGCGGCGCCATGCCACTCTGTGCGCTTGTACTTTCACGATAAGAGCACATCGAAAAAATGATCGACAAACTGATCTCCGGCGTTTCCGCCTTCATCGTCGCGACCATTTCCACGCTCGGCTACGGCGGCGTAATCCTGATGATGGCGATCGAGAGCGCATGCATCCCGCTGCCGTCGGAAATCATCATGCCGTTCTCGGGCTACCTCGTCGCCACGGGCCGCTTCGATCTATATGTCGTCGCGTTGGCGGGCGCCGTCGGATGCCTGCTCGGCTCTTACGTCGCGTACTTCGTCGGCCAGTACGGCGGCCGCCCCTTCATCGAGCGCTATGGCCGCTACGTGCTGATCGCCGAGCACGAACTCGAAACCGCCGACCGTTTTTTCGAGCGCTGGGGCTCGCACGCCGTCTTCTGGAGCCGGATGCTGCCAATGGTCCGCACCTTCATCGCATTTCCCGCGGGAGTGTCGCGGATGAAGCTCCTGCCGTTCACGATTTATACGCTGCTCGGATCATACATCTGGTGCCTGGCGCTGGCGTACGTCGGGATGAAGCTCGGTCAGCACTGGAAGGATGTCGCGCCGTACTTTCATCGCTTCGACGCAGTGATCGCGATACTGTTGGTATTGGGCGCCGCCGCAATCATCTACAATCGAGTGAAGGGAATGACGTCGGCAACCTCCACCAGTCGATCCGCGCCGCCAGCGAAAAAGGAAAAGAATGCCTGAGAAAGAAATTCCCGATCCATCTGAGCTCGAGGAAATTTTCGCCAGCATCGACCCGACCCCGGTGCGAATGGCGCACGACTACCTGAACGAAGCCGGCATCGAGTCATACGTCTTCGACGCCGGCTCGTCGCGGATGCTCGGCACGACGGCCGCCGTCCCGACACGCCTGATGGTCCATCGCGACGCCGCCAAAGACGCCCGCGACCGCCTGAACGATCTCGGCTTCACCGATAAGTGACGTTCGGACTTCCGGATCCCGACAAACTGGTCGAGGTGTTCGGCGCCTTCGATCTCACACTGGTCTCGATGGCGCGCGACGCCCTGGAATCCGTCGAGATCGAAAGCTTCACCTTCGACGAGCACGCATCGCACATGGGATACGGTGGAGGCCGATACCTGCCCGTTCGTCTGATGGTATATGCGGACAAAGCCGACGAGGCACTCCAATGTCTGCGCGACCTCGGCTTCCTGAAATAGAGATTCATGTCCTTTCCAGTCCCTCTGTACGCCGTGCCGGTCCTCTACTATCTTGAACGCGAAACGCGCAGGTGATTGTGCGCCGCGCGAATTCCAGTCTTACGAGGTTATCGCGATGCCATACGCCGAAGGCCGAATCTTCAATGACGCCGACAGTCACATCATGGAGACTCGGGACTGGCTGATTTCGCACGCCGACCCCGACATTCGCCCCAAGCTGCATCCGCTCGCGATCGGATCCGGCGGAAGGATGGTCGAAAAAGCGATCGCGCATGCGGCCGATCGCCACAACGATCCGACCGCCGCCGCCGATGCGGAGCAGAACCTGATGCTGCGCAAGGGATGGGAAGCGCTGGGCGCGTTCGATCCCGACGAGCGCCGGCGCGCGCTCGATTTGCTCGGCTTCAACTCGCAGTTGGTCTTCACGACGTTCGCCATCACGCATTTCTGGGGTGAGTTCGACCAGGTTCGATCGACGCCCGAGGTTCTCTACGGCGGCACGCGCGCGCACAACCGCGCCATCGCCGACTTCTGCCGCGGCGACAAGCGCCTGCTCGCGGTCGGCTTCATCCCGCTCGACATCCCTGAGCTGGCCGAAAAAGAAATCGACGAGGCGATTCGACTCGGATGCGCGGCGATTCATCTGCCTTCGCTGCCTCCCGGCAAGAAGTCGCCGAGCCATCCCGACTACAACGGCGTGTGGGCGCGACTGCAGGACGCCGACGTTCCATTCATGCTGCACGTAGGCGGCGGCGGCCGGGCGATACCGAAGGCATTTCACAACAACGATCGCCCGGTGACCGACTTCCTCGGCGGCGGCGAGAATATCCGCTCGAAAGATTTCATGACGATTCACGTGATGCCGGAAATCTTCCTGTCGACGATGGTCCTCGACGGCATCTTCGAGCAGTTCCCGCGGCTGCGCGGCGGATGCATCGAACAGGGCGCGATGTGGATCGTGCCGTGGCTGCGCCGTCTCGACATTTCGCAGGAGACGTTCGTGAAGTCGGAAAAATACCTGAGCCTGCCGATGAAGGCGTCCGACTACGTGCGGCGCAACCTGCGCTTCACGCCGTATCCGCACGAGCCGGTGGGATGGATCGTCGAGCAGGCCGGACCGGAGCTGTGCATGTTCTCGTCGGACTACCCGCACATCGAGGGCGGCCGCAATCCGCTCAAGCGTTTCGAGCTGTCGACGCCGAATCTGTCGGAGGCCGCGAAGGAGCGCTTCTACACGACCAACTATGCGGACATGATGGGCTCGCACGTCGGCTGATCGCACCGGTGGCTCTTCAATGGTGGCAGCGAGGCGTTTTCTATCAGATTTATCCGCGCTCGTTTGCCGACTCTAACGGCGACGGCATCGGCGACCTCGACGGCGTCACCGCGCATCTCGACTATCTCGAGTCGCTCGGCATCGACGCCATCTGGCTGAATCCAATCAACCCGTCGCCGCTCGAGGACTGGGGCTACGACATCAGCGACTACTGCGGCATCCATCCCGACCTCGGCGATCTTGCCGCGTTCGATCGCCTGGTAGCGGAGGCTCATCGCCGCGGCATTCGCGTGATCGTCGATCTCGTGCCAAACCATACGTCGGATCGGCATCCATGGTTCATCGAGTCGCGCTCGTCGCGCACGAATCCCAAACGCGACTGGTACATCTGGGTTCCCGGCCCGTCTGATCGTCCGCCGACCAACTGGGAGAGCTACTTCGGCGGCAGCACGTGGAAATACGACCCGGCGACCGAAGCGTGGTACCTGCACATGTTTCTGGAGCAGCAGCCCGACCTCAATTTTCGAAATCCCGAAGTGGTCGAGGCGATTCACGGCGTCATCCGCTTCTGGCTCGAGCGCGGTGCCGATGGTTTTCGCATCGACGTGGTGCAAGGGCTCATCAAGGACGACCGGCTGCGCGACAATCCTTTGCGCGCCCAGCATGACCCGGACATCCCGTGGTACGCCGCGGGCTCGCAGGATCCCCTATACAGTTCGGACCGGCCCGAGATTCACGAAATCATTCGCGGGCTGCGCCGCATCAGCGACAGTTACGATGATCGCATGCTGGTCGGCGAGACGTGGCCGCGCGAGCAGGAACGGCTGGCGGATTATTTGCGGCCCGACGAGCTTCAGCTCGGCTTTAATTTCCGCTTTCTGCTCGCGCGTTATGACGCGCGCCGCTTCCGCGCCGCGATCGAGCTGACGGAAAAATCCTTCGGCCCCGGCGCGTGGCCCACCTGGACGCTGTCGAATCACGACTTCCCGCGCCACATCTCGCGCTACTCGCGCGGTGGCGACGCCGAGGCGCGCGCCCGCCTTGCGGCCGTGATGCTGCTGACGTTGCGCGGCACGCCGTTCATCTACTACGGCGAGGAAATCGGCATGCGCGACGCGGCAATCCCCGCCGGCAGCAAACGCGATCCGGTTGGGCGCGACGGATGCCGCTCGCCAATGCAATGGTCCGACGCGGTCAGCGGCGGATTCTCGACCAACGCCGAAACGTGGCTGCCATGCGGCGACTTCAAAGCGGTCAACGTCGCGCGCCAGCTGAACGATCCGCGCTCGATGCTCTCGCTCTATCGCCGGCTAATCGAGCTCCGCAAATCGACGCCGGCCCTGACCGAAGGCAGCTATCGCGCCTTCGAGGGCGCGCCCGAAGATTGCCTCGTGTTCCATCGCGACACGGCAGCGCAGCACCTCGTCGTCGCGCTGAATTTCACCGCCGAGCCCCGCGAGATCAATTTACCCCAGGGCAAAATACTGCTGACGACAATCGCCCGTCCCGAGCAGTCTGCGAAGTCTCCACTGACGCTCGCTCCAAACGAAGCCGTCATCGTGGAAACGAAGTGAAACGGTAACTTCCTGATTGCGCGCCGCTGCGCTGATTCGTAACATCACGCCATGCACAAGCCGCGCTTTCTCGATCAATTTGCGATGGACCTTGGCGATCGCGAGGCCTTCACTGTCGCCTTCGCCCGCGGACGCCGCGCGTTTCAACCCCAACACGTCGAGGCGAAATGGGCGCGCGACCGCGCCGCCAACATTAATCATATCAAGCTCGAGGTCGCGCTCGACTTCGACTCGAAGAAAATCTCGGGTACCGCGACCCATCGGCTTTCGGCGATCACCGGTCCGCTCGAGCGCCTCGAATTCGACGCCGCCGAACTCGACATCAAGGCGGTCCGCGCTGGTCGAGAGCCCGCCATGTTCGAAACCTCGGACGGCAAGCTGAAGATTGCGCTGCCGCGCGCGCTCGGCACCGGCGAGGAAATCGAGATCGCGATCGACTATACAGGCCAGCCGCGGCGCGGACTTTATTTTGTCGGACCCGACGACGCTTACCCGAAAAAACCGCGCCAGGCATGGACGCAGGGCGAGGACGAGGACTCGCGCTACTGGTTTCCCTGCTACGATTACCCGAACAATCGGACCACCAGCGAAGTAATCGCAACGGTGCCGGAGAAATTCACCGCGGTTTCCAACGGCGAGCTGATCGGCACGACCTCCAATGCCGCCGCGAAGACCCGCACCTTTCATTGGCGACACGACGTGCCGCACTCCGTGTACCTGATGACGCTGGCGGCCGGTGAGTTCACGATGATCGAAGAACGCGCCGGCAACACGCCCGTCACTTACTACGTCACGCCCGGGCGCGAGGACGACGCGCGCCGCGCGTTCGGTAATACGCCGAAGATGATCCAGTTTTTCGAGCGCGCGATCGGCGTGCCCTATCCGTACGCCAAGTATGCGCAGGTGGCGGTCGCCGATTTTATTTTCGGAGGGATGGAAAACACCTCGGCGACGACGCAGACCGACAGCACGCTGCACGACGCGCGCGCGCATCTCGACTTCAAGAGCGATCCGCTGGTGGCGCACGAGCTGGCGCATCAATGGTGGGGCGATCTGCTGACCTGCCGCGATTGGGCGCACGCGTGGCTCAACGAGGGCTTCGCCACTTACTTCGAGGCGCTGTGGTGCGAGGAAAATCTGGGCGCCGACGAGTTCGCGTGGAACGTCCGCCAGGATCGCGAGGCGTATCTCGACGAGGACGCCAATCATTATCGCCGGCCGATCGTCTGCAACCGGTATCGCACGCCGATCGAATTGTTCGATCGCCATCTCTACGAGAAAGGCAGCCTGGTGCTGCACATGCTGCGCCGCGTCACCGGCGACGCGCTGTTCTTCAAATCGCTCAACCTGTACTGCACGCGGCATCGCGGCGCCAACGTCATCACGCAGGACCTGCAGCGCGCGTTCGAGGACACGACAGGCCGCAACCTCGATTTTTTCTTCGACCAGTGGGTCTACAAGGAAGGACATCCCGAAATCGAAGTCTCGAGTTCTTTCGACGACAAGAAGAAACTGCTCAGCGTCACCGTCAAGCAGACGCACAAGACCGGCGACACGATCGCTTCTGCGTTCAGTTTTCCCGTGACGATTGCGCTGATGGATGCCGACGGCCATGAAGTTCGGCATCGCGTCGAAATCAACGCGCGCGAACAGGGTTTCACTTTCGCGATGGACAAGGCGCCCAAGGCGGTGCGCTTCGATCCCGAACACGACATTCTGAAAACGCTCAAGCACAAGCGCGGACGCGAGGCGCTGGAAGTGGCGCTGCGGCACGCGCCCGAGGCGATCGGCCGCGCGGCTGCAGCGCGCGAGCTCGGCACCGAAGGCAGCCCGCAAGCGACGGCGGCGTTGCGCGACGCGATGCTCACCGACACGTTCTGGGGCGTGCAGGGCGACGCGGCGACGGCGCTCGGGACGATTCGCACGACCGCCGCACTCGACGCGCTGCTCGAAGGTCTCAAGCTGCCGCATCTGAAGGCGCGGCGCGCCGTCGCGCGCGCGCTCGGTAATTTCCGCGGCGACGCGCGCGCGGCGTCGGCGCTGGCCGAGGTCGTTGAGAAAGGCGACGAAAGCTATTTCGTCGAGGCGGAGGCAGTTCTATCGCTGGGCAAGACGCGCGACGAGCGCGCGTTCGCGCATCTGACGGAAGCGCTCAAGCGCGACTCGTACCTGGAAGTGATACGCACTCACGCGATAGCCGGGATGGCCGAGCTGCGCGACGAGCGCGCAATCGATATCGCTCGCGACTATTCGGCGTACGGCCGGCCCGCGCGCGCTCGCGTGGCCGCGGTCGGCGCGTTGGCGCGATTTGCGGCGCTCAAGGAGAACCGGCGCATCGAGATTCTCGATTTGATGACGCCGCTGGTCGACGATCGCGAGTTCATGGTGCGAATGCGTATTCCGTCGGCTTTCTCCGAGGTCGGCGACCCGCGCGCGCTGCCGGCTCTGCGCCGTCTCGCCGATCGCGACCTCGACGGCCGCATCCAGCGCCACGCCAACGACGCCATCACGTCGATCAGCGAAGGCCGCAGCCGCATCGAGGAGGGCCAGCGCCTGCGCGAGGACGTCGACAAGCTGCGCGACGACAACAAGAAACTGCAGGAGCGGCTCGAAAAGGTCGAAGCGCTGGCACGAGACAAGCCCGCCTGAGCGCTCTCGCTCACTTCCAGCGGATTCAAGGTGAAGGTCAAGGCTAAGGCGAAATAGCCGCCTCTGCTCCCGCAGGGCAGCTACCCATCAAAGAAAAAAGCGGCGGGCCAATCGGCCCGCCGCCTAGTCGGCGCGAAGTGGCGTGCTTACGCGTCGTAGTAGAGCGCGAACTCGTACGGATGGGGCCGCAACCGAATCGCGCTGACTTCATTAGCCATTTTGTATTCGATCCAGGTTTCGATCAAATCTTCGGTGAAGACGTCGCCCTTCAGCAGGAACTCGTGATCCTTCTTCAGGTTGCCCAGCGACTCCTCGAGCGAAGCGGGCATGCTCGGCACCTCGGCCAGCTCGGCCGGTGTAAGTGCGTAGATGTCCTTGTCGAGCGGCTGGCCCGGATCGAGCCGGCGCTGAATACCGTCGATACCCGCCATGAGCATCGCCGAGAACGCGAGATACGGATTGCAGGTCGGGTCCGGGAACCGCACTTCGATTCGCTTTGCCTTCGGCGACGGCGAATACATCGGAATTCGCACCGAGGCCGAGCGGTTGCGCGAAGAGTACGCCAGGTTGATTGGCGCCTCGAAGCCCGGCACCAGCCGGCGATACGAGTTGGTCCCCGGATTGGTGAAGGCCGCGATCGTCGGCGCGTGATGCAGGATGCCCGCGATGTAGTGCATCGCAGTCTCCGACATGCCCGCGTAGCCGTTGCCGGCGAACAGCGGCGTCTCGCCCTTCCAGATGCTCTGGTGGGTGTGCATGCCGGTGCCGTTGTCGCCGAAAATCGGCTTGGGCATGAAGGTCGCCGTCATCCCATGGCGCACCGCTACGTTCTTGACGATGTATTTGTACCAGGTCAGCCAGTCGGCCATCTTGGTCAGCGTCTGGAAGCGCATGTCGATTTCAGCCTGACCTGCGGTTGCGACTTCGTGATGCTGCTTCTCGACGCGGATGCCCACGCGCTCCATCTCGAGCACCATCTCGGTGCGGATGTCCTGCAGGGTGTCGACGGGCGGCACCGGGAAATAGCCGGCCTTGTTCTTGACCTTGAAGCCGAGGTTCGCGCCATCCTTGACGGCGCCCTCTTTGCCGCTGTTCCAGTTACCTTCGTTCGAATCGATGTAGTAGTAGCTCGAATTCTGCGTCGTGTCGTAGCGCAGCGAGTCGAAGATGAAAAACTCCGGCTCGGGTCCAAAGAACGCCGAGTCGCCGATGCCGGTGGTCTTGAGATAGGCCTCGGCCTTGCGCGAGATGTTGCGCGGGTCGCGCGTGTAGTCGGCGCGGGTAATCGGATCGGAGATGTTGGCGATGATGCTCAGTGTCGGATCCTTGGTGAAAGGATCCATCACCGCAGTATCCGGGTCGGGAATCACCAGCATGTCGCTGTTGTCGATCGCCTGCCATCCGCGAATCGACGAACCGTCGAAGCCCAGCCCTTCGTCGAAGGGAGCTTCATCCTTGAACTCGGAAATCGGGGCAGTGAAATGCTGCCACGTGCCGAGCAGGTCGATGAATTTTACATCGACCATCACCACGCCCTTTTCCTTGATCATTGCCAATACTTGTTTTGGCGTCATCTCACCCGTAACCCTCCTGGCCGCTTTACGGGGCGGCATATTTGTAGTTATCGATCGATCAGTCGTTGAGATTCGTTTTTTGTCACGAACGCTTTCCGAACGCAAATGCGCCGCCCATTAAACGGGCAGTTGACGGGTACTCAAGCAGCGCAACAGGTCGGACTAGCCACGCTTCTCCCAAAGAATCCGTGCATTCTGCAACTATTTCTCCCCAATCTTCAGCCCACCAGCTTGATTACAGCAAAATAAATGCCCAACATGATGAGCCCCATCGGCACGCCGATTTTCGCCCACGATGCGCTCCCGATTTTCAGCGCACCCGCGCTCACGATGTTCGGAATGTTGCCGGGGATGAGCATCCCGCCCGAGACCAGCAGCGACAGAATCGCCTCGCGCGCGCGCGGGAGCGTCATGCTGTGGACTTCGAGCGCGACCAGCGTCGCATTGTCGAGCGCGGCGGACACGGTGTTGGCCCAGAACAGCAGGTCGTTGCTCATCTTGCTGACGTACTCGTTGGCGATTGGGCCGTACGAATGGCTGATCAGCACGAGCCCCGCGATGAACGCGAAGACCTTGCCGGCTTGAACGAAAATCGTGCCGTACGCTTGGCGCACATGCGCTCCGGCCGGCGCCTCGGAGTATTCGCCGCGTCCGAACGCGCCCGCGACTATCGAACTCGCCACCACCCCCGGAAAGACCCACGGCGCCAGCAACTGGAATAGTCCAAAGAAGGGCAAGTCGAGCGCTCGCGCGGCCAGCGTCGAGAGCGGTTCGCCCAACGGCGTCAACGACGCGCCCATTCCGATCGCGAAGCATCCGGCAACGGTCACGCGCACCCGCTTGTCGCCAGTGAAATGCAGCAGCCCGATCACCTCGACCAGCACCAGCGCACCGACGATCGCCGTGATGATGCTCGAGAGGGACGCGATGACGAAGACTGACGCGGCGGTCAGCACCGGGCGCGAGACGCGACGCCGCAAGCGACGGAATGCGAGGTCAAGCCAGGGCCGCGTCCATCCGAAGAGCAGCGCCGCGACTATCACGGCGATGCTGATGGCGACGGGCTCGTGCAACGCCTCGAGCACCAGTTCGTGCGTGAAGCCGGTACCCAGCAGGGTCGCCAGCACGCCGAGCGTGAGGCAGTACAGCTCGATGTTGTGTTCGATCCTGGTGACGGCGAGCGGCCCGAACAGCAGCAGAGCGAGGATGACGATCGCGGATGCGTGATTCATGATTGAGCGCGCGAACAACTATCACGCATCGCGCGCCCGTTTCCATCGTTGTCTGGAAAAGAGAGCGGCGGGGCCGATTGTTCGGACCCGCCGCTGGTGCGCATCGCTGCGCGATTGTCTTTTATATCTCCGCGAAGATTAGAAGGCGTAGATAATGTTGGCGGCCAAGGTGTCGTCGCCACGCCACAGATGCTGCCCGTCATACGCAGGCGGGATCGCGCCGGTGGTCACGAAATTGTTGTTCGCGAACGAGTTCTCGCTCGAATTGTCGTGACGGTATTCCAGTCGCGCGATCAGACCCGTAACCTCGGGGATCTTGTAGCTGATGGTCTGCGTGATCTCCCACAAGGTCTGCGCGTCGCCGTTCGTGCGCGCGCCGTCCATATCGTCGAAGAATTCGGCACGTGTCGCCGTCTCAATCGACGGAGTCCAATCGTACACTATGTACTGCGCCACTCCCTGCCACGTCGCGCTATGACCGTTGATCACCGGACCTGACTGCGATGCGTACAGATATTCGGTCTGCAGCGTCAGGTTGGGTATGAACGACGGCTTCCAGGTACCGATCGGATCGATCGCGCCCAGGTTCATATTGGATTTGCTCACAGTGACCGGACTGGAGGAGGTGAGTACGTTAGCCGGCTGCTGGTTCGGTCCCCAGATGCCGTTGACGACCAGGCTGAGCGACTTGTCTTTGTTGTTGACAGTCAGCTCGCCCTCGTAGTTCGGGCCGCCGTTGGTGTTCGACATGGGATCATCCCAGCCGTTGTTCAGGCCGACCGTGGCCGCAACGTAGTCGTTGAACGTGTAGCTGGCACGGATGCCGGTATGGGTCAGCGGTTCGCCCAGGGTAAACAACAGGCCGCGGCTCTCGTTGTAGTTCTGGTTGTTGTAAACCGGGATTATCTCGGCGCCCAGCAGCGTCACGAAACGTCCGGCTTCGAAGCTCACACCCGACCCGAGTGGCGCAGTGTAGGTCAGATAGTACTGGGTTGGATCGATCCACTGACCACCGACGCGTGCCACTTCCGAATAGTTGGTGCCGCCGGAAATGGAGTTCGCGACCTGACCTACGTTGATGTCGGTCACGAATCCAACCGTGCCGTCGCGCTCGATGTGCAGGTTGCCCTGGGTGAGCGTGAATCCGTCCTCATCCCATGCGCGGAACGTGTTGACGTTGTTGTTGGGCTGATTGAAGCTGTGCTCGTAACCCGCATCAACCATCGCGTGAACCGCGATACCGAGGTTATCCGACAGATTCTTCTGGATAGCCGCGATGTTGGTTTCGGCTACGCCCACGTGCTCGCCAATAGTCACCGGCGCCGTACCCGCTGGCGCTGGCACCGCGACCACGATTTGCTTCTCTATCTGCTTGATATCGCTGGAGTTGTCGTACGTCTGCTTCTGCAGATTGTAGACCTGACCCGACAAAGCATTGAGCCGCTGCTCCTCGCTGGAACTCGAGACGGTCGTGGTGGTGGTCTCGGCGACCACATGGTGGTGGTGACGTCTATGCGTCGTAGTGGTGGTTGTGGTCGTTTGCGCCCAGGCATTCGCGTTGCACAGCAGTCCAATAAATGCGACGCCGACAACCAAGCGAAGCCAGGCAAACCCCCGTATCGTTTTCCTTCTATTCACTATCTCCTCTCCTCCCGAGTGCGCGACCGTCAGCCGCGGCTTCCTGCGCCCACACGTAGCGGGCTACGGTGATGAACCGGCTGCATGGTTACAAGATTCATACCGGTGTAATAATGTGGCCGAGGCGAAAATCCTTTGAATAAATAAGGAATTTCGTTCCCCGGGTAACATCGGTGATGCCCGTATGAGATCCATTTGCCGCGCAGTTAATCAGATAAACCCCTCGATCTGAATGTCGATGTCGACTAAATCATCCACATCTCGCGACGCGGAAAAAACCTATTTGAATTCCCAGCAGGTTTCAAGATGATGAACTTTGAACTAACTGAGGCCCAGGAAGAGATCGTCAGGCAGGTTCGCACCCTATGCGCCAACTATCCGGACGAATATTGGCGCAATCAGGACCGCCGCGCCGAATTTCCCCATGATTTCTTCGCCGCGGTTGCCGCTGCCGGCTACCTCGGCGTCGCCATTCCGGAGCGCTACGGCGGCAGCGGACTGGGAATAACCGAGGCCGCCCTCGTAATGCGCGAGGTGGCGGCGTCGGGCGGTGCGATGGCTGCAGCCAGCGCGGTCCACCTCTCCATCTTCGGCGTAAGCCCCCTCGTCTTCCACGGCAGCGAGGAGCAGAAGCTCCGCTACCTGCCCAAGGTGGTCAGCGGCGAGATGCACGTCGCGTTCGCCGTTACCGAGCCCGACGCTGGCAACGACATCACCCACATCAAGACCGCGGCCCGCCGCGACGGCGACAACTACATCATCAATGGCCGCAAGGTGTTCACCACCAAGGCGCGCGAGGCCAAACGGATGCTCCTGCTGACGCGCACCACTCCCTTCGAGCAGGTCAGCAAGAAGACCGACGGCATGAGCCTGTTCTTCGCCGAGCTCGACCCTGCGTCGGTCGAAATTCGCGAGCTCGAGAAACTCGGCCGCGCCGCCGTCGACACCAACCTGTTGTTCATCGACAGCTTGAAAGTATCGGCGTCGGATTTGATCGGTGGAGAAGGCCGCGGCTTTCATTGCCTGCTCGACGGCTTGAATCCCGAGCGCATCCTGGTTGCCGCCGAAGCGATCGGAATCGGCCGCGCCGCGATTGCCAAAGCGGTCCGCTACGCCAAAGAACGCGTCGTGTTCGGCCGCCCGATTGGACAGAACCAGGCCATCGCCCATCCGCTCGCCGATTCGTACTCCAAGCTCGAAACGGCCGAACTGATGATGCTGAAGGCGGCGTGGCTGTTCGACAATCGCAAGCCCTGCGGGCCTGAGGCCAACACCGCCAAGCTGCGCGCGGCCGACGCCGCGTTCGAGGCCTGCGATCGCGCGGTGCAGACGCTAGGCGGCTACGGCTACGTTCGCGAGTACGACGTCGAGAGGTATTTTCGCGAATGCCGCCTGCTGAAAATCGCGCCGGTGTCGCAGGAGATGGTCTTGAACTCGATTGCCGAGCACGTGCTCGGCCTGCCGCGTTCGTATTAAGGCCCCGAATGCGCAGGAGCGCGATCATCGTTCTGCTGGGCGCGCTGTGCTTCGCCGGCTACGTGTTTTACGCGCTGGTCGGGGTGGAACCGGTCAAGGTGGCCGACACTCGCCTGGTGCGCACCGGCGACCAGGTGTTGGTCGAAGGCGAAGTTCGCAATACCGGCGACGATACCGGCCCGCTCCAGGTCGAAGTCCACTATTTCGACCGCGACGGCCATGCGATCGGCAAGGATATCGTGTCGGTGGACGGCCTCCGTCATGGCGCCGCCACGCACTTCAAAAGTCCGCCGCGGCCCGACGCCGGCGTCGCCGATTTCTCGATTTATCTCAATCACGGCCGAAACCCCTATGGAAATTGAGTGAAGAACAGCCGTCGTAACATGAAAATGACTAATCTCTGAAATAAGTCAGGATTTCGTGAATATTTGACAAGTCGTGAAGTCTAAACAGTTTGTAGGACGATGAGACTCGGCAAATGTATGCGCGGTTGTGCTGCATCGACAAATTCATGGGTTGTACGTTTGCCTTTAAGTCGTTTTGATGGTACTAACTGTAAGTGTCGAATACCACCTATTGGTGGGGGTGGAGATCTAATTGTGGATCGCGCCTCGCAAAAAGACAAAGGGGAGTAGAGGAAACATGGCACGCATCAAGGAACGCAACTTCGGACAAGTCATTCGTGAGCGCCGAAGGCAACTGGACCTGACGCAGGAGGAGGTGGCCCGCCGCATCAAAACCTCCACGCCGTACGTCGGCCATCTGGAGTCCAGCAAGCGCCATCCGTCCGACAAGATCGTGACGCGCCTGGCTGAGGTGCTCGGGCTCGATCGCCGCGAGCTGTTTTTTCTGGCCAATCCTCGCGCGCAGGCCCTGCTGACGCCGCAGGTTGAGACCGCCGGCGATTCAGCTTGGGAAGACTTCAAGCGCAACGAGCAACTTCGCCGCGTTCACAACATCACCGGCGGCGAGATGGAGATGCTTTCACGCGTGGCATTGCTCGGCGACGTGCGTTCCACTCGCGATTTCATCTACATTCTGAATACCGTTCGCCACGCTGTCAGCAAATAGCGGCGGCATCCGCAACTGATCCAACCGGGACGCGGGAGCATTGGCTCCCGCGTCCCGCCTTATTTCTTCGCGCGTCGAAATCCGCGGTCTGGTCAAGCTCGCGCCGCGCAGCCTAAGCTCGACTGCATCATGGGCGAGCCCGCACGATCGCGCGAAACTGCAGCCGGCACCGCGCGATGGCCGCAGCGTTACACGGTCGTCGCGTTGTTCTTTCTCGGCACCGCGCTTTGCTACATCGATCGCATCAGCATCTCGGTCGCGATAATCCCGCTCGCGCACCAATTCGGTTACGACTCCGCCGCGCAAGGACTCGTGCTGTCGGCGGTGTTCTGGGGCTACCTGTGGACGCAGCTCGTCGGCGGATGGATGGCCGACCGATTCGGCGGCCATCGGGTGCTGGCGGCCGGCGTCGCCATCTGGTCGATTGCGACGTTCGTCACGCCCATCGCAGCCGCCGCCTCATTTTCCGCACTGCTCGCCGCTCGCGTGCTGCTCGGTCTTGGCGAGGGCGTGAACTTCCCGTCGATTCACAGCCTCACCTCGCGCTGGACGCTGCCGTCCGAGCGCGCGCGCGTGTTGTCGGTGAACTACAGCGGCATGTACGTCGGAACAGTCGCGGCGCTCAGCGTGAGTCCGCTGATCATCAAGGCGTTCGGATGGCCCGCGCTGTTCTACATTTCAGGCGCGCTCGGCCTGGTGTGGGTCGCAGTGTGGCTGTATGTCGCCGCCGATCGGCCTGAAACCTCGTCGCGCATAACTCTGCCGGAGCTCACACTGATCACCTCGATGCGCTCCGCCGAGCCGCGCGCCGTTCGGGTTCCGTGGGCGGCAATCGCGCGCGAGCAAGCTGTGTGGGCGATCGTCGTCGCGCATTTCTGCAGCAACTTCGGCTTCAACATCCTGCTGCTCTGGATGCCGACCTACCTGCATCACACGTTCGCCGTGCCGCTCGCGCGGGTCGGCGTCTATTCGATCATTCCGTGGATCGCGACGTTCTTCGCCATCACGTTTTCGGGCTGGTTGGCTGACACTCTCATCGCGCGCGGCCTCGCCGTCGGCACCGTGCGCAAGTCGATGCAGGGCGCGGCCTTTACGCTCGGCGCGATATCACTGCTGGCCGTGCCCGCCGCGCATTCGCCCGCGATGGCGGTCGTGCTGCTCACGCTCGCAGCCACCTCCAACGGCATCGGCTCCGCGGCCTTCGGCGTCAATCACCTTGATGTCGCGCCGACCTACGCTGGAATCCTCATGGGAATCTCGAACACCTTCGCGACCATCCCGGGCATCATCGGCGTCGCCGCGACTGGCCTGATCGTGCAGGAAACCAAGTCGTTCAGCGCCGTTTTCTATCTGATCGCGGCGGTCTACGGCTTCGGAATGTTTTTCTACCTGCGATGGGCCAGCGGCGATCAGAAGCTCTGAAGTTTCTCGGTAGCGCACAGCTTGAGAGTCGCGATATACCCGTAAGACGAACGGGAGCGCTTTCAGCCCGCGATCATCCAATGAACAAGCCGAGCACACTGTCGCCGATACAGATGGATCATCGAAGTCCTGTTGCTGCTGTTGCTGATCGCGCAGTCGCTCGCATGGCTGGCGCCGGCTCCGATACTCCAGGAAATCAGGAGCGGGCTCGGAATCTCACTCAGCAGCGCGGGACTAATCATCTCGATCATCGCGCTATGCATCGGAATCTTCTCGCTGCTCGGCGCAGTCGTCGCCGAACGAATCGGCGCACTGCGCGCCTTGCTGATCGGAATCTGGCTGATGGCGATCGGACAGGTCGCCAGCGGCTACGTACCGAATTTCGCCGCGCTGCTCGCATGCCGCGTGCTCGAAGGCGTCGGCTACGGCCTCGTTATCGCGCCGCCCGGCACGCTCACGATGCAATGGTTCGGCGAAGGCGAATGGCCGTACATCAACATGATCAACTTCGCCTTCGGCTACGTCGGCCTGACCGCGGTGTTCCGCGTGACGCCGGCGCTGTTCGTCGCCGTCGGCTCGTGGCGGATGACCTTGATGTGGTACGGCGTCGGCTCGGCGGGCGTTGCGCTGTTGTGGACTATCCTCGGCCGCGAGCGTGGCGGCGCAGCCGTCGCACCCGCGCCGGTCGCGGTCGAAGCGCCCGCAGAACACAGCTCGGCGCTCAGGGAAGTCGCGAAGATGCGCGACGTGCTACTCATCGCGGCCGGGCTCTTCGGCGGGATGTGGGTCTTCCAGCTCTACACGGCGTTCCTGCCTGAATTTTTCCGCACCTACCGCAGCATGTCGATGGCGGAAGCGTCGCTGATGACGCAGGTGCTGCCGCTCACCGGTCTGTTCGCCGCGCTGGGCGGCGGAATCGGCACGGGAATGTCGGGACTGCGCAAACCGTTCACTTGGCCGATCGCGATTACCACTTTGGTCGGATGCGCCGGCGCGATCACGTTCGCCGATCCGCTGTGGATCAGATTGTCGCTCGTGCTGGTCGGAATCGGCGCCTCCGCTTCCCTCGCGGCGATCACCACGCTGCTGATGGAACTGCCCGGCATGAATCCGACGCGCCTGGGCGCGGCCATCGGCTTCGTCTGGGCGATCGGCTACTTCGGCGCGTTCATCTCGCCGTTCCTGGGCGGCGCGCTCGCAGCACACATCGGACTGCGCACGGTGATGCTCACGTTCCTCGTCTTCCAATTTTTGCCGATAGTGACGATGTACTTCCTGCCCGAAACCGGCCCCGGCCGCACGCGCTACCAGATCGAGACCGCCGCCGCATCGTAAGTCTGTTTGCTCATTCGGAGCCGCCGCGACTCCGCCGATGATCGCCCAGCGGCTGCATCGGCACGACTTCCATCAACGCCGCGTGCAGGATCGTGTTGTCAGCCACCAGGCCCTCGAGCTTCACGTCGGGTCGATTGAAGCGCAGCGCGTGGCCCGCAGCGTCGGTGATCGTGCCGCCCGCCTCGGCGACGAGCACCGCGCCAGACGCGATGTCCCACTCGCTTTTCGGCGAGCGCGTAAAGGTCGCATCGCCCTTCCCCGCCGCAACCATCGCGAGCTTGTACGCGACGCTGCCGGTCGGGCTCACTTTGAGCATTTTGTCGAACACCTGCCATTCGCCCCGCGCCGTTTCGCTGCGGCTGGCAAGCACGGTCGCGCGCTTGAGCACTCGCGTCCGCGTAACGCGCACGCGCTGCGAATTCAGATAACATCCAGCGCCGCGCGCCGACGAATACAGCTCGCGCTTGATGGGATTGTAGGTGACGCCGAGGACAGGCACTCCGTCTTCGATTAGCGCGATCGCCACCGCGAACTCGGGAATGCCATTGATGAACTCCCTGGTGCCGTCGAGCGGATCGACTATCCACACGCGCCGGCATTTCAGACGGTCGTCGTTGTCGGCCGTCTCTTCCGAGAGCCAGCCGTAGGCGGGAAACGGATCGCGCAACAGTTTCTTGATTGCCTGATCGGCCTCGAGGTCGGCTGCCGTCACCGGGTTGTCGTGCCCCTTCGATCCAACCTTGAGCCCCTCGCGCTTCCAATAGCTGCGAAGTATCTCACCGGCAACTCGCGCCGCCTTCTTCGCGAGCGCCAGCTCCCGCGTCAAATCGCTCTCTTCCATACTTCCTTCCAGCGCGGAAAATCCTAGCTGCACCTCGCCGCGGATTCCATCGCGCACTGGTTTGCCCTTTTCGCGACCATGCACCTAAGATGGCTGCGGGGACGAAAGCCGATGGCGGTTATCGCGATCAGTCAACAGATAGGCAGCAGGGGAATCGAACTTGGCGAACTCGCGGCGCGGGAACTTGGTTATCGTTTCCAGACCGGCGAGCAACTGATCGCCGAAACTGCGAAGCGCTTCAACGTGAGCGCCGAGCAGATGAAATGGTTCGACGTGCACGCGCCGCATTTCTGGGAGCGCAAGACCGAGAGCACGCGCTTCGCCGCGTACTATCGCGCCGTCTTCCTGCAGGAGGCCGCGCAGGATCGCATCGTCGTGGCGGGACGCGGCTCGTCGCATTTTCTGCCCGAGGGCGGATGCGGCATCAGGGTGCGCACGATGGCTCCCCTGGCCAATCGCATCAACCAGGTGGCGCAGGACGAGAAGCTCGCTGCGGGCGCCGCGGAAAAGCGCGTGCGCGACTTCGACACGGAAGTGAAGGCGCGCATCCAGAGCCTGTTCGGGCAGGATATCGAAGACCCCGCGAGTTACGACCTGATCGTCAACACGGCGCGCCTGCCGCTGGCGTCGCATGCCAACACGCTGGCGACGCTCGCGACTCATCATCGACAACGACGGCAACGCCGAGCGCATGAAGTGCATGCGCGACGCCGCAATCGCCGCGCAGGTACATGCGGCGTTGGTGGCGCATCCGAAGATCCAGGACGCGCAGATGTCGGTGAATTGCTCGGCCGGACGCGTGCGCGTCAGCGGTGTCGGCCTCGTGCCGCCGTGGGACGAGCTCGTCATAGGCGTCGCGCAGACGATCGAAGGCGTCGCGTCGGTCGAAGTCGGCGCCGAAGAAGATCCCATAACCTTGACCACCAGCTGACGCCTGCCGGATGCGCGCGCTTATCATCTTTTTCGCCACTGGAATTTATTCCGGTTACTCTCCGATCGCGCCAGGCACTGCAGGCTCGGTGGTCGGGATGGCCGTCGTGTGGTTGGTGTTCGGCCCGCTGTGGGCGCATTCGCCCGCGCTATGCCTGATCGTCTTCGCAATCGCGTTTGCGATCGCGTGCTGGATTTCGGATCGCGCCGAGAAAATTTTCGACACTCACGACGACTCGCGCATCGTTCTCGATGAAGTCCTCGGCATGGCGGCGACGATGTTCGGCAATCCGATCACATTCGGCTGGCTGATGCTCGGATTCCTGCTGTTTCGAATCGCCGACGTGATCAAACCGTGGCCGGCGAACCTGATCGATCGCCGCATGCGCAACGGCGCCGGCGTCATGCTCGATGATTTGGCTGCGGCGATCTACGCGAATATTGTATTGCAGGTGATTTGGCGCTTGCTCTGAACCTGCACGCCCGCAAGGAGTTCCCGATGATTCAAAACGCTGTGATTCTTTCCACCGGCGACGAGATCACCACCGGCAAGGTCGTCGACACCAACGCCAACTATCTTTCCGACAAGCTCGCGGAAATTGGAATCGATCTGGTTGCGGTGCTCACGGTCGGCGACGTTCCCGACCGCCTCGAATGGGCGTGGCGCACCGCGATCGAGAAAGGCGACGTCGTGATTTCTACCGGCGGCATCGGCCCGACCGCCGACGACCTGACCACCGAGACGATTGCGCGCGTCGCGGGCGTGAAGCTGTGGCGCGACGAGGCGACCGTCGAGCACATGAAAAAATTGTTCTCGTCGATGAACCGCCCGATGCCCGAGAACAATCTCAGGCAGGCGCTCTTTCCCGAGGGCGCGACCGTCATTCAGAATCCTCTCGGCACCGCGCCCGGCTTCAGGATGCCGGTGACGCGCGACGGCCACACCGCGCATCTGATCGTGATGCCGGGAGTGCCGCGCGAGATGAAACCGATGATGGAAAATACGGTGATACCGTGGATCGCGGCGAATCGCGGCACCAACCAGGTTTACGCGGTGCGCGTCTTCCAGACTTTCGGGATGAGCGAGTCGGCGCTCGACGAAGCGGTCGCGGGATTGATCAAACCCGATGAGGCCAAGGTCTCGTTCCGCGCGAGCTTCCCGCAAATCTCGCTGAAGATTCGCGTCGAAGGACAACCCGGCGAAGTCGAGCGCAAAGTCGAAGAGTTGGCGCACCGCGTGCGCGAGAAAATCTCGCAATTCATTTACGGCGAAGGCGACACCTCGATGGAAGAAGTCGTCGGCCGCCTGCTCATCGAGAAGAAGCTCAAGCTGGCCGTCGCCGAATCATGCACCGGCGGCCTGATTGGACATCGAATCACCAACATCCCCGGCTGCTCGCAATATTTCGTCGGCGACCTCGTCACCTACTCCAACGACGTGAAGGCCGGCGTGCTCGGCGTTTCGGAGGAGACGCTGAAAGCGCACGGCGCCGTGAGCGAGGAATGCGTGCGCGAGATGGCCGCTGGCGCTCGCAAGCGCACGGGCGCGGACGTGTCGGTTGCGACCTCGGGCATCGCGGGTCCCGACGGTGGCACGCCGGACAAGCCAGTCGGCACCGTATGCATCGCGCTGTCAGCCGACGATCAGAGCTTCACGCGCCGCTACCAGTTCCGCGGCACGCGCGACTGGATAAAGCTGATCACGTCGCAAGTCGCGCTCGATTGGCTGCGACGCTACGCGCTCGGCCTGCCGATCGCGGACTCGACGCTGTTCCGCCGCTGACAACTACCCAAAGAGGGTGCGATGACTGATAGAAAAATATTCGGTTTGGTAACTCGTTTGGTAGGTGGTTATGTGGTGCTCTACGGAATGCACCAAGCGTGGTCAGGGATTGCGCTTTTGATTCATCTATATCCTTCGACCAACGCAGAAGGATACCCGCCCAGAGCATACCTCTTTTCAGCTTTGGTTCGTTTTATTCTCGGATTACTGCTGATCAAAGGGGAATGGCTTGTGAAATTCGCATACGGGCAACAATCCTAGTCAAAACCGCCCACTACCCAACTACCTGACGCGCGCGTAGTTGATCAGATCGCCGGCGTTGCCGGCCAGCGTAAGCTTTCCGTTCGACGCGGTACATTGAACGGCGTTTGCCGACGACGCGTCGGTGCAAAGCACGACGTTGGTGTCGCCGGTGAAACACGCATCGTTGACGGTCGCGGCGCCTTGCGCGAGTTGCACGCGTCCGGCGCATGCGTCGTCCATCGCGGTCACATTGACGCCGCCAAAGAAGCTGTTTGCGATGATGTCGTGAGATCCCCCCGCTCCGGGTCGGCCGGGCGGCGGCCCTGGATGCGGCCCGCGACCGCATCCAGAGCCAAAGATCACCGCGCTCAGTGCGAATGCAACAATTGCCGGCCGCATTGCCCGCGTCTCCATTTCAGTTCGCGTGCTTGATGTCGCCGTTGGCTGCCGCGTTCGCCGCCGCCGTGAAGATGTCCATCGGCGCCAGCGGTGGGCGGCGTTTGCGCTTGAGGTCCGCAAGCTCGGCCTGGGCCTTGGCTTCGGCGTTGCGCTGACGAATCGCTTCGAGCTTGTCGCCGAGCTCCGAGCCCGCGATTTCGTGATTGACGCCCGCCTGCGCGAGCATCCGCTGAATCGACTCGCGCACTTCTTCGAGCGCGCGCACGTCGTCGTCGGACGAAATCTCCTCGAGCGCGCGCTGGATTCGCACCCGCGCTTGCGCATTACGCATCCGCGCGATCATCCGCACCTTCTCGACCTTGAGCTTCTCGATTTCGCCCTTGAACGAGATCAGATTCTTCTTCGCGTCCTCGGCTTCCGTCGTCAGCTCACCAAGTTCTTCGCGCAGGCGCGTGCAATCGCCCTCGAGGATGTGTTTGCGCTGAATCAGGATGAGGGCACACTGATCCTCGTTCATGTCGGCGGCCTGCCCCGCTTCCTCGTCGACTTCCTTCATCTCGGCGAGTTTTTCGCGCAGCTCGCGCTCGAGCTTGTTGCGCATATAGATGACACCGGCCGCCGCCGTCTTGAGCTGGTGATAGCGGTGCACGCGATCCGAGATGGCGGACTCGTACACCGCCTCGGGGTCGCGCGCCTCGCGCGCTTTGATCCAGCGGCTGAACTTGCCTCCGAGCAATTTGAAAAATCTTGATAACACTTTCGTTCTCCTTTTGGCCGGAGCGCGTTCAGCGCGCCCGCATGCTGCAAATATTTAGATCCAACGTCTGACGCGATTCGTGTAGTCGAGGTAGTCCTTGCCAAAGAGCCGTTCCATCGTCTCCTCTTCGCGCGGAATTACGATCCGATCGATCACGGCGAAGAACACCGCCGGCCCGAGCAACATGACGATCGAACCGAAAAAAACCGCCAGCCCAAACAGCGCAGTCGTGAGCCCGAGATACATCGGATTTCGCGTCCAGGTATACGGCGCCTGCACCACGAACGCGGCCGGCTCGCCGTACGGATTCCTGGTCGTCTCGCGCGCCTGAAAAATCGCGGCGGCGAAGGAGGACATCTCCTGCGCCGAACACCACGAAAAGCAGTCCAATAACCTGCTCCCATCCCACCGCGCGCTCTTCTGGCAGCATGAAGTGCAGTGCCAGCGTGACCAGCAGGAGCGCGCCGGCCAGGATTGGCGGATGAATTTTGGTCGTCGAAAGCACCGTGCTCGGCGCCTGGGGTTCGGTGGAGTTCATTGCTTATCGTCTCCGCATACCCGGAAATTCAATTCGCATCGCTCTTCGGCGCGAGCCCGATGTCGGCGAGCGTGATCCCAAGCTCGCGCATTTTTTGCTGAAAGCTTTGCCGATACATCCCGGTGCGTTCCGCGGCGCGCGAGATATTGCCGCCCGTCGCCCGCAGCGCGCGGACGAAAAAGTCGCGTTCCCAATCGCCGACGAATTTTTCCTTCGCCTCGCGAAACGTCAGCTCCGATTCACCGTTGTCATTCGCCGCCGCCGTGTGATTCGACGCGCCGGCAGCCGGCGAACTCGCGTGATCGCTATCCGGCTCCGAGCCGGCGAAAAGATCTTCCGCCGTAATCTCGGTGCCCGACGACAGAATCACCGCCTGCTCGATTGCCGCCTTGAGCGAACGCGCGTTGCCCTTCCACGGCGCCTCGACGCACGCGCGCATCGCCGCGGGCGTGAGCTGCTTCTCGGGCGCGGAGAAACGCTGGCATGCCTCCGCGATAAAATGTTGGACCATCAGCGGCACGTCTTCGCGCCGCTCACGCACGGGAGGCACGCGAACCTCGACCACCTTCAAGCGGTAGTAGAGATCCTCGCGAAATTTTCCCTGCGCGATCATCGCTTCGAGGTCCTGGTTGGTCGCCGCGATTATCCGCACGTCGACGCTCAGCGGTTGATTGCCGCCGATACGCTCGAACACCTGCTCCTGCAGCACGCGCAGCAACTTGGCCTGGGTCTCGAGCGCCATGTCGCCGATCTCGTCGAGGAACAAGGTGCCGCCGTTGGCCGCTTCGAATTTGCCCTCGCGGCGCGCGACGGCGCCGGTGAACGCGCCCTTCTCGTGGCCGAACAACTCGCTCTCGACCAGCTCGCGCGAGAACGCCGCGCAATTCACCGCGATGAACGGCTTGCGCGCGCGCGGACTGCGAAAATGAATCGCGCGCGCCACCAGCTCCTTGCCGGTGCCCGATTCGCCGCGAATCAGAACCGTGACATCGGTCGGCGCGACCTTGTCGATCGTCTCGAACACGCGCATCATCGTGCGCGATCGCCCGACCATGTTCTCGAAAACCCCGGTCTCCAGCCGCACCTGCTCGAGCAACTGGTTGTGCTCGCGCTTGAGCAGTTGCGTCTCCATCACCTTGCGAACTTTCAGGCGCAGCTCGTCGTTGTCGAACGGCTTGGGCAGGTAATCCTCGGCGCCGGCCTTCATCGCTTCGACCGCGATTCGCTGCGTGCCGAAGGCGGTGATCATCAGCACGGCGCATGCGGGATCGAGCTCGCGCACATGCTTGAGCAGTTCGAGCCCGCTCATTCCCTTCATGCTGAGGTCGGTGATGATGACGTGGAACAGGCCGGCCTTGACCTTCTCGAGCGCTTCTTCGCCGGACTCCGCCGTCTCGACTTCGTAGCCCTCTTTGGTGAAGAGCCCTTTGAGCGCGATGACGATGCCGCGCTCGTCGTCAACTACCAGCAATCGGCCTTTCAATTTCGTAGCCTCGTGGTCGGGGAGGATGGCGCGCCCGCTGCCAGCGGGACGATCGGCGTCGTGTTCGCGCCACCACTGTTGTTATGCGGCGACAGTTCTGTAGTCGCTTCTGCGCCCGCGTCGACCGGCGTTTCGTCGGTCGACGACTGCACGACGTCGTCGTTATCGCGGACCGCGTCGCTCAGCGGAACTGCCAGCACGAACTCGGTACCCTGCCCGACTTTGCTGTGCACCTCGATAGTCCCGCGATGCGAATCGATCACTTTCTTCGCGACGCCAAGGCCAAGGCCGGTGCCGTTGGTCTTCGACGTATAGAACGGATTGAAAATCTTCGCGATCTTGTCGTCCGCGATTCCGCAGCCGTTGTCGCGAATCCTCACCGCCGCCATGCCGGCGCCGTTGTTGGTTATCGCGAACTCGAGCCGCCGCTCGCCGGTGGTCGATTCCATCGCGTCGATCGCGTTGTCGATGATGTTCGAAAAAACCTGCCGCAGCTTGTCGGCGTCGGCGCGCACCGTCGGACCGCTCAGGTATGCGCGCGAGACCATCACCGAGTTCGCCTCGAGCTTGCTGCGCATCTGCGTCAGCGCGCCGTCGAGCACCCACGCCAGGTTCACGTTCTCGAACTTGTAGTCTTCTTCCTTGGCGTATTTGAGCAGATGCGACACGCTGCGCTCGACCCGTGCCAGCTCGTCGAGCGCGACCTTCGCGTATTCGACGTTCTCGTGCGAAGTGGGATCCTCGCCCATCTGCTGCACGAGGCTCTTCGCCGCCGCGATCGGATTTCGGATTTCGTGCGCAAAGGTTGCGGTGAGCTCGTCCAGCGACGCCTGCTTCTCGGTCCGCAGCTGCTCCTTCTCCTGCAAAACTTCGCGCTGAACTTCGCGCGCGATCCTCGGCTCGAAAACCCGCTGATGGACCCAGCGCCAGCCGTACACCGCCGCAAAGTGGCTCGCGATTCCAAAGCCCCAGCCCATCGCCGGCCACATCCACCACTGATACCCAAACGGGGAGGTCACAAAATTGATAAGGAAAAGGAAGCCGATGATGATGCCGTACCACATCAGGTGTAGGAAGAATCCGGTTTCAGCCTGGGCGCGTTTGCGCGCGCGCTCATAGATCTTGCGGTCGGCGTCGTTCTTGAACTGCGGCGGCGGCGGCAAATCAGCCGCGGGATCCGCGCTGACGCCGCTGTATTTCTGCGTCTGCTTGTCGAAGCGCTGCTTCAACTTGCGCTCGAAGCGCTCGGCCTTGGCCTCGAACTTGCGCGCCATCTTGGTATCGAACTCGTTCTTGATCTTGGCGTGAAGATCGTTGGCGAACCGCTCTGCCGACGCCGTCGCGGTCGCCTTCGCCTCCGCCTTCCACTTCGGCCAGTCGCGCGACCACTTCGAGGGATCGCCGTACTTCGACCAGTCATGCTTCGACCAATCGTATTTCGACCAGTCGCCGCCGCCGTATTTCAGCCAGCGCATGCGTTTGCGTTTCCGGTGTTGCACGACCGCGTAAATGATTAGTGCTATTAAAAAGATGCCGAACATCCTGCCTCACCTGGGGCCGGAAATGCCGGTCCGTCTAATTGACCTATCGAGTCGCGAGAACTAAGACAATCGCTGCCCATTTCGCGTCCTGACCTGTAATTGCAAGGCCGATGCCGTCGCGCGAGATCGCGAAAATGCGAGCATTCCCGCGAATTCCTGACCGCCTCGGGCGCTTCCGCGACGGCTCAGTGCAGTCGCTTCAATGCAGCCTCCGCGCTGCACGGATCTCTGTTCCTTGACTTAGACGGCAATCGGCATATTTTCATGAATCAGGCTGGCCGGAACGTCCGCAACCAAGGGATTCGATGACCCAGTACTGGCCATTTTCGGGTCTGATGCGGCAGAACGCGCTGCGCGAGCGGCTGATCGTGTCGCTCGACCTGCGCGATCGCGACGACGCGCTGCGGCTGGTGGACCGCCTCGCGCGAGTGGTCGGGATGTTCAAAGTCGGGCGCGCGCTGTTCGTCGGCGGCGGCCCCGATTTCATCCGCGAGATTCGCCGGCGCGGCGCCGAAGTTTTCCTCGATCTCAAATTCCACGACAGCCCGCAAAAGGTGCTGCGCGCCGCCGTCGAGGCGACGCGGCTCGGCGTCAAGATGTTCGACCTCCATCCGTACGGATCGGCCTGCGGCTCGACCGAGATGATGTCGCGCACGCGCGCCGAGGTCGCGCGCATATGCAGGACCGAAGGCCTGCGCCGCCCGAGCATCCTGGCGATCGCGACGCTGGCCGAGATGAAGCCGGCGAATTCGAGCGTGCGCGCGCCCGGCTCGACCGACCGCGTCGCCGAGATCGCGCGCTTCGCGGCAGACGCCTCGCTCGACGGCGTCGTCACCTGGCCGCATGAAGTTCCGTGCGTGCGCAACTCATGCGGACGCCGATTCATCATCGTGACCTCGGGCGTGCGGCTGCGCGAACTCGCGAGCCCGGCCGCGCACGCCATCACCGCCGCCGACGCGATCCGCGCAGGCGCCGACTACGTCGTCGTCGGCAGTCCCATCTGGCGCGCGGCCGAGCCAATCCGCGCCGTGCGCGAAATCACCGACGACATCGAGCGCGGTCTGCGCAACAGTCCCCGCCGCACGTTTGAAATTCTCAACCCGCGTCCCGTATAGTCTCGGCTTGCTCATTTCGCGTTTGTCTTTCTGTTCCCGAAGCAAACTACGATCGCGCGCAATACCCGCAGCCGGAGCCTGTGATTGCTTGAAATCCTGACTTTTCTGTTCGCGCTATCAATCAGCGCTGGATTCATCGGTGCGATTTCGGGCCTCGGCGGCGGCGTCTTCATCGTGCCCGCGCTGGTGATCGCCGCGCACATGCCGATGAAGGTCGCCGTCGGCGCGAGCCTCATTTCCGTCGTCGCGACCAGCGCCGGCGCCAGCGTCGCCTTCGTGCGCGACGGATGGACCAACCTGAAAGTCGCGATGGTGCTCGAGTGCGCGACTGTCACCGGCGCCGTCATCGGCGCCTATCTCGCCGGCGTCGTGCCGACCGTCGTGCTCGAATTGCTGTTCGCCGCGATGATGCTCCAGTCCGCATATTTCACGATCACCAAGCACGGCGACGACATCCTCACCAAGGGCGACGCTCTCGCGGAACGCCTCGAACTTGCCGGCGAAGTGCCGGACCTGAGCGGCACTCCGATCCACTACGAAGTCGTCAAAGTTCCGCAAGGCGCCGCGCTGATGGTCGTCGCGGGCCTCATGTCGGGTCTGCTCGGAATCGGATCGGGCGCGCTCAAGGTGATGGCGATGGACTACATCATGCATCTGCCGCTCAAGATTTCCAGCGCGACCAGCAACTTCATGATCGGCGTCACCGCCGGCGCCGGCGCTCTCGTATTCCTCGCGCGCGGCGATGTCGCCACCACCATCGCGGCGCCGGTGGCAATCGGAGTCACGGCCGGCGCGCTCACCGGCAGCCGCGTCCTGCCGCATCTCAAGGTGGAGTCGCTCCGCATCGTTTTCGTGATAATTCTCGTGCTGATCGCCGCCGAGATGGGATGGCGCGCGTTGTCGGGAATCTGAACGATGCCGAAGCAGGAAGAAGACCGCATACTGCGCGAGTGGACGCCGATTCTGCTGCGCTCGATTCTGATCGCCGCGATGATCTTCCTCGTCGCCGGTCTCGTTCTGGACTACACCTTCGCACCCGACTACTACGTCGACCGCTACCACGAAGTGCAGCAGGGTCACCTGATGGGCCGGGAAAAGTTCGCGCTATTGTCTGAACGGATTCGTGCCGGCAATCCGCACGCGGTTCTGACGGTCGGGCTGTTCGTGCTGACTCTGGTGCCGCTCGCGCGCGTCGCGTTCTGCTTCATCCTCTTTATCCGCGAACGCGACTACACTTATGTTGCGCTGACGGCTTACGTGCTAGCGGGCTTGATCGTCGGCGTGCTGGTTGGAAGTGTCGGCTAGCGATCGATTAGTCTTCGGACGGAGGTTCGCGCAATGGACATCAAAGGAAAGGTTGGCGTCATCACTGGCGGCTCATCGGGCATCGGGCGCGCAACGTCGGAGCGACTCGCGAAAGAAGGCGCCGCGATCGTCGTCGCCGATCTCGACGAAACCGGCGGCGCCGAAACCGTCAAGCGCATCGAGAGCGCCGGCGGCCGCGCTGTCTTCGTCAAAGCCAACGTCGCCAGGCTCGAGGACGCGCGCCGAATGCTGGACACCGCCGTCTCGAAGTTCGGCCGCCTCGACATCCTGCACAACAACGCCGGCATCGCCGTCGGCGCACCCGGCTATCCCGACGCACCGCCCGAGCGATGGCATCTGGTGGTTGAGATCGATCTGCAGGCCGTCATTCTCGGCACCGGCCTCGCGGCACCGCTGATGCAAAAAAACGGCGGCGGCGTCATCATCAACACCGCCTCGATGGCCGGCCTGTATCCGCATCGCCAGGACGCCGTTTACGGCGCAGCTAAGGGGGGAGTCGTCAACTTCACCCATTCACTGGCGTTCTGGGAAGCGGAGCGAAAGATTCGCGTCAACTGCATCTGCCCCGGCATCGTCGACACTCCGCTGGTGCGCCGAGGCATCGAGCTGGCGGCGCAACACGGCGTCAAGAGCTGGGTGCCGTCGAAGATAATTCAGCCCGAAGAAATCGCCGACGCAGTCGTGAGCCTCGTGCGCGACGATTCGCTATTCGGCTGCTCGCTGGAGGTGCGCCCCACCGGCCGCCAGATCGTGGATCCGCGCCCAGCCCCCGGCTCGCGAAGGTAGTTATTTTTTCTCAGCGGAGGCGCGATTCGACTAGTCAACGATAAGCCGTGATTCGCGGTGCACATATCATCGGCACCATGATGCTCGTGTTGCTGCTCTGCGGGTGCCGTTTCTTTCCTGAATCACAATTCGAGTTGGCGCCGGATTCGCGGCTGCCAAAGTGGTTCACTCTTCCAACGAATCTGTCGCGCGAAGAAGTTACGGTCCAGATGAGCTACTATGTCCAACCTTGTGAAATCACCGGAAACAAGAGCGGCCTGGGATGTGCGACCTTCGAGCTTTGGGACATACGCAAGTACATGCAGGGCAAAAAACAGGCAGTCATCACGCAGGACGGCTATCGGTACTTTGGACTTTTGGACGCGCATGGTCAAAACCCGACCATGAGTTGGGAGATCGTCTGGCCGCGAAGGCTAGCTACAGTGAATGCAGATATCGCACTGCAGCGTAACGTGCAGAGCAATCCATCGTACGTGGTCGTGAACGCCGAGGGAGTTTCTGAGGTGATCGAGCACAGATTTCTCGGAGACGTGTTCTACGTCAACGAAGACCCTGCGGTCAGGGCAGAACTCGGTCTCGCACCAAACCCAGCCTCCGCTTCGCAAAAGTGAATCGAGCCAGAATCCCCCGAAGAGGGTATTAGTTCAGCCCGCGGCGGCTGACTCCGCCTGGAATGCTTTCGAGCTCTGGCTCAGCTTCGGCATCACGTGCTTGCCGATCAGATCGATCGTCTGCATGACCTTTTCGTGCGGGACCGCGCCGACTTGCACCAGCATCAGGAGCAGATCGACTCCTGCCGATTCGTAAATCTTTGCGACCTTCAGGCAGTCCTCCGGATCGCCAACCATCACTGCGCCTGCCTCGATCCGCTTGTCGAGGTCCGCGAGCGACAGGCGGTAGTCGCCGAGTCGCGACCGCAGCCTCCGCCATCTTCTTGTAGTACTCGTAGCCCTTCACTTCCTGCTTGGCGAACGGCGTGAACAGCTCAGCGGCTTTGCGCGTGGTGAAATCGATCGCGTCCTTCGCGATGATCTTGGCCTCTTCGCGCGTCGGCGCGCACACGCAAACCGTCGCCGCGGCCGTGCGATCGTTCACGAAGGCACCCACCGGTTCGCAGGTGCTGATCGCTTTCTTGTAAATCGCGATCAGCTTGTCGAGCATCCCCGGCTCCGAAATTCCAAACCCGAGCGCGCCGATTCCCTTCTGCCCCGCAATTTCCCAGGTCGACGGCTGCGTCGCAGCAACCCACATCGGCGGATGCGGTTTCTGAATCGGCTTGGGAAGCACTTCGCGCTCCGGCATCTTGAAAAATTTGCCGTCGTGGCTGAAGGTCTCCTGCGTCCACATTTTCGGAATCGCCGCCACCGCCTCTTCCCACATCGCGCGCGAATCTTCCGGGTTGACCTGGAAGCCGCCCAGTTCCTGCTCGGTGATCGAACGTCCCGATCCGAATTCCACGCGCCCATTCGACATGATGTCGAGCACGGCGATTCGCTCCGCCACGCGCACCGGATGGTTGAACGGAATCGGCAGCAGGCAGATGCCGTGGCCCAGCCGAATCCGGCTCGTCACCTGGCTGAGCGCGCCGTACCAGACCTCAGGCGCCGACGAATACGACCACTCGCTCAAAAAATGATGCTCGACGGTCCACACCGAGTGGTACCCGAGCCGGTCCGCAAATTTCACCTGCTCGGTCGCCTGCTGGTAGATGTCGTACATGAAGCCGGGGTAATGCGGCCGGCTCCGTTGAAGCTCGTACTGCAGCGCAAATTCCATCGACTCGATCCTCCGTCAGTTTCTCAGACGTGAGCCGCGTCCGGGCGCGCGGCGGGTTGTGCGGCGGTTATTCCGCCCGGCGTTTTCCACGAATGAATCTCGCCGAGCGCGTGACGCCCGATGAGCTCGATCGACTTCATCACGCGCTCGTGCGGGATGCCGCCGTATTGCAGAAAAAACAAGACCTGGTCCGCGCCCAGCTCGCGATAGCGCCGTGCGACGCGGGTCGCCTCGTCGGCCGCGCCGACCGCGATAAGATCGTTCTCCTTCAGGAAGTCGTAGTAGTCATCGGTAAACTTCGCCGGATCGAATTTCGCGGCCGTCTTCAGATACTGGTACGATTCGTCGGTCTTGCTCGCCGCCGCCACGCTCGACACCAGCTCGAAACCCTTGCGCACGTACCAAAGCACCGCCTCGCGCGCGAGATGCTCGGCCTCGTACGGGTCCTCGCCGAACAGCCCCATGATGTTCATCGAGACCTGGTTGTTTACCGTCTGCCCGACCGGCCGCGCGTCCTTGATTGTCGAGCGATAAATATTGATTCGCTCCGCCACCTGCGGCAGCTCGACCCCGAGCGTGAAACACAACACGCCGAGCCCGCGATCGGCAGCCAGCTCGAAGGTTGTAGGATTGGTCGCCGCGACCCAAATCGGCGGATGCGGTTTCTGAATCGGTTTTGGAATCACCGACACCGGCGGCTCGACCGTCCAGTACTCGCCATGCATCGTGAACGGATCCTCGCGCCACATCCGCGGAATCGCCTCGACCGCCTCGGCCCATCGCGGCCGCGTCTCCTCGGGAGTCACGCCGAAGCCGAGCAGCTCGTCCATCGTCGTCGCGCGCCCGGTGCCGAACTCGACGCGCCCCTTCGACATGATGTCGAGCACGGCGATCCGTTCCGCCACATGGACTGGATGGCTGAACGGCAACACGACGACGCCGTGCCCGATCCGAATCTGCCGCGTGCGCTGCGCCACACTGGCCAAAAAAACTTCAGGCGCCGAGCAGTATGAAAATTCGTTGAGGAAATGATGCTCGACGGTCCAGACCGAGTCGAAGCCGAGCTTGTCGGCCAGCTCGATCTGCTCCATCGTTTCCCAGAACACGCGATATTCGTGATCGGCCGCGTGCGGCTTGACCGACTCGATTTCGTAGATGAGCCCCGCTTTCATTTCGCGACGCTCCAATTGCGCATGAACTCGCGCGCCTGCCGCCGCAGCGAGCGGCGCAGGTCGAAGCGCGGTCCATGCAGGTACCACAGCATCGCGAGGCCGAGGTAGCTGGAAAAAATCTGCGTCGCCGCCCAGTCCGGCTCGAGCTCGGCGTCAAAAACTCCCAGCCGCTTGCCGCGCTCGACCAGATCGCGAAAGCTGGCGATTCCCTGCAGGTTCGCCTTGCGCATCGAGCGCAACACCCGCGGCCCAATCTTGTGCGACTCGAGCGCGATGATCAGCAGCAGCCGGCTCACCCACGGATTTTTCTGGTTGAGCTCCGCCATCGTGTCGAACATCCGGCCGAACTCAGCGCGGAACTCGACCGCGTTGGCAGCATGCGCGGATTTCTCGAACACCAGTTCCCACTCGCCCAGCACCTTGGCGACGACCGCGATGAAAAATTCTTCCTTATCGGCGAAATGCCAATACAGCGCGCCCTTGGTCACTCCCGCCGCGCGCGCGATTCGCGCCAGCGACGTGCCGCGATATCCGTACGACGCGAACAAATCCATCGCCGCGTCGATCAACACCTGATCGAGCGAGCCGCGACGGCGCACCTGCTGCGGAGCCGGCGCCGCGTTCTTGCGCGCTGGAGAAATCATCTGAACGATCGGTATGGTGAGGCAGCGCGGGTGCCCAGGTCAAGCGGGCGACGCCACGAACAACGAATAGAAAGATGCGCGCCTCGATTGAAGCGCGCAACTCTCCACTACGCAGCTACTCGTTATTTCGCGTGCTGGACGCGCGCGGTCAGATGCGACTAAATGATCGAGCGCGTCAGTTGTTGCTGGTCGTGCTGCCGTCGGGCGCTTTCATGTTGCGCTCGAGGCACCATCGGTCGATCACCTCGGCGTTGAAACGCCAGTCGGTGCCGATCCGAAAGCCCGGCAGCTCTCCGCGCCGGAGCAGTTTGTAGATCGTTGATGGATGCACGCGCAAATATTCGGACAATTCCTTGACCGTCATCACACGCGGCAAGTTATACTTGGTTTCATTAGCCATGTTATCTCCCGGTAACGTAAGTCCCGTCTGCCGCCTACTGCCTGGATTTGATGCTTTCTTTCGCATCTTTCAATTGATGGTTCATCCGCCCCTTACGCCCACCATGAGTCTCTTTGAGAGTCTCAAAAACATCGATGGGGGTCAAGAGCAGCCTAAGTGGATTTCTGATAATTTTCGCCTTTTTTGCTCGCCGCTATACGTGAAGTCACCAACCTTTGCACAGTTTTCGATATAAAATGCACGCCGAAGCTCTATACGGCACCTGCGAGCTTTGAAGCGATCTTAAGTATGCCTAACCTTCATCATACTTTAGTACTACTAATCAGTACTCTACTTGTCTTTCAAGATCCAGCGTTGGCGCAAGCGCAACTAACGCTCACTAGCCCCACTATCGCTCCAGGATCTGCTATTGCCGACGACTATGCGTGTACTGGCGCCGACCAATCCCCCGCGCTCGCATGGAGCAACGCGCCGCAAGCGACCAAATCATTTTCTTTGATCGTTGAAGATCCGGACGCTCCCGGAGGAACTTTTATTCACTGGGTAGCGTTCAATATTCCGGCTCGCATAACTTCGCTGCCCTCAGGCGTGCCGCGAACCGCGAAAATTCTAGACGGTGCCAGCAACGGAATCAACGGCTTCCAACGCATCGGATACAGCGGACCGTGTCCACCGCCAGGGAAATTACATCACTATCATTTTCGCCTCTTCGCGCTCGACTCGAACTTGAATCTCGGTGACAACGCCGACGCGGACGCAGTTGAGTCCGCGATGAAAGGTCACGTTCTCGCAACTTCGGAATTGGTCGGGACATTCCAACGTTAATGGCCAACGTTAATTGGCGAACGTTAACGGGCCGCGGAAAAAGAGTCGCTTGCTAATCAGCCCGCTTTTCAGCAGCCTGTTAGAAGTGAAAATATTTCAAAGATGAAGACTACATTTAAAATCCTGGGCGGTGTGGTTGTGCTCGCGATCGTCGCGGTCGTCGGATGGCACTACTATCAGCTGCGGCGCGCGCGCCAGGCCGGCTTGCTGACCGAAAACATCACCCACGACGGCGACCTCTGGAAGGCCGATTTCACCGCGCGCATTCCCGCCCCCGAGCAGACCGTCTTCGACGCCATCAAAAACGTCGAAAATACTCACAGCGATCAGGTCAAGGCGGTGCGCGTCGTGTCGCAGAGCGGCAATAAAAAAACCGTCGACATGGATATCGCCGGACCGGGCGGCCAGGTCATCACCACCGAGCTTGCCTTCGAGTACCTGCCCGACGAGAAAAAAATCGTTTACAGCACCGTCAACAATCCGGTGCTCGAGACGCAGGCCGTCTACCAGCTCACCGACGAAGGCGCGAGCACGTTTATCGACTATCACCAGGACACTCACATGCTGCAGTCGCTGCCCGTGCCCGACGGCGTTATCAAGCAGGTAATCCGCGGCATCTTCGTCTCGCAGCTCGAAACTTTGAAACGCCAGCTCAATATCACGACACCCGACAGCTCCGACAGCGACGAAGATCCCTGAGCGCCAGCGACCGCGGTCAGCCCGGGTCTCACCATGAACGAAATCGACGCGCAGCTCGCACTCGGCGTCGAGCTGTTCAATCGCGGCGAATTTTTCGAAGCGCATGAAGCGATGGAAGACGCGATGAACCTGCTCGACGACGACACCGCCGACTGGGAATTCTACCTCGGCCTGCTGCGCGCGGCGGTCGCCAATCACAAGCTCGCCGACGGCGAGGTGTCGAGCGCACGGCTGCATCTGCGCGCCGCGCTGAAATTCCTCGCGCCGTATCCCGACAGACATCGCGGCATCAAGCTGCGCGAGTTCCGCAGCGCGCTCACCGCCGAACTCGCGCGCCTCGACTCGCGAGCAACCGCGGTCACGCCGCCGCGCATCGAGACCGAACTCGGCGGCCGATGATCCGTTTCTCGGCAGAATTCGTGACGTCGGCCTTCGCGCTCGACGGATGCCCGCGATGGAACCGCGCGGAGGTCGCGCTCGCCGGCCGCTCCAACGTCGGCAAGAGCTCGCTCCTCAACGCGCTCACGGGGGTCAAGGGACTCGCGCGCACCAGCAAAACTCCCGGCCGCACGCGATGCCTCAACTTCTTCTCGGTGAACGACACGCTCGCGCTATGCGACCTGCCCGGCTTCGGCTACGCGAAGATGAGTCACGAGGACGCCGCCAAAATCGCGTCGATGATGCAGGAATACATCCACGGCCGCGCCAATCTCGCCGCCATCGCCATCCTGATCGATTGCCGCCGCGGTCCGCAGCAGGACGAACTCGATCTCGCCGAGATGGCCGCAGAGCGGGGAATCGAGGTGATTCCGGTCGCAACCAAGTCCGACAAATTGCGCCGTTCCGAGCGCGCCGCCGCTCTCAAACGCTTCGACTCGATGCGCGTCGCGCCGATCTTCTGCTCGACAACTTCGGGCGAGGGCCTCGAAGACCTCCGCCGGCGCCTGCTCGCCGTTCCCCACTCCGCCGCCGCCAGGCGCGCCGAGGCTCCATGACGCCCGAAGTCTCCGTCATCATCCCGACCTTCAATCGGCGCGCGATGCTGCTCGAAGCGATCGATTCCGTGCTGGCACAATCGGTTCGCGAGTTCGAGTTGATCGTTATCGACGACGGCTCGACTGACGGAACTGCGGAACAGCTGACACGACTTCGCCGAAACGATCCGAATCGAACACATCGAACACAGCGGCCCCGCCGCGGCGCGAAACCGCGGCGTCGCGATGGCGCGCGCTCCGCTGATCGCATTCCTCGACTCCGACGATCTCTGGTCGCCAACCAAGCTCGAACGCCAGCTCGCCTTCATGCGCGCGAACCCCGACTGCGCAATCTCGCAAACCAACGAAATCTGGATTCGCAACGGCCGCCGCGTGAATCCCGGCGTCCGCCATCGCAAACGCGCCGGCGACATCTTCGTCGATTCGCTCCGCACCTGTCTCATCAGCATGTCCGCCACGATGATGCGCACCGACCTCTTCCGCTCTCTCGGCGGCTTCGACGATCTGATGACGGCAGCCGAAGACTACGACCTGTGGCTCCGAATTCTCATCGACCACGAAGCCGGCCTGCTCGACGAGCCGCTGGTGACGCGTCGCGGCGGCCATCCCGATCAAACCTCGGCCACGACTCCCGCCCTCGATCGCTTCCGCATTCTCGCGCTGACGAAATTGCTCGCCGACGACCGGCTGTCCGAGGCGCGGCGAGCCGCAGTGGTCGAAGTACTCATCGAGAAATGCCGCATCTACGCCGGCGGCCTCGCGCGACGAGGTCGAGTCGATGACGCTCGTATGTACGAAGCGGTCGCCGACCGCGCGCCGGAATGGAGCAAAGGGTCCACCCCTGAAATCGGATGCACAATCCATTCGATGCGGTCCGCGCTGCGCGATATTCAACATGAACGCTGACGAGATCGACGCGCAGATTCGCGAACTCGCTGCCGAGCGACGGTTGCCGCCGAGCCATCTCGCGCGATGGCTCGCGCTCGATCCTGCTTCACGTGCGGCGATGCTCGATCTCGCGCGGGCGCTGCGCCTGCGCACCGGCCAGCTCGTGAATGCGCTCGAGACGCTCGAGGAAATAGCAGTGCGCGAGCATCTGACCGTCGCCGCCATTCTCGACCGCCCCGAAATCCGGCGCGTTGCAAATGGCGCCGGCTCTGCGCCGTCGCGCGCCAGCGAGTTTCTGGATGCATTGCGAACCCTTCGCTACCCGCTCCTGAAAAAAATGCAGGATGAGCTGCGCGCTGAAGTCTCGGCGCTGAAGTTGCCGCGCGGCATTTCGATAGACTTGCCCAAGGAGCTGGGCTCTGATGAGCTGTCGGTTTCGCTTCGGATGCGGAGTGCCGCCGAACTGGCGCATCTGCTCGAAGCGCTCGATCAAAGGCGACCGGCAATTGCGCGAATCATCGAAATGCTCGGCGGCAAGAAATGAAGTTTGAACTCGACGCTGTGTTTGTCGAGCACGGATGCGAAGGCTCCGCGCTCGCGACTCGCGTCCTCGGCGCACTTCCGCGCGAGGTGCCCGTGACGATTGTTGCCGATGCGCGCGAGGCCGACCCGGCCCATCGCGAGCGCGCCCGATCCGTTCGGCGCGGGCAAGCGCCGGCTGGTTATCGCGCCGCGCAAGACTCCGTTCCTGATGCCGTGTCCCGCCGGTTCGTCGAAGTTCGCGTGCTGCGGATACCTCGTGCTGACGCTCGCGTCGAACTGTCCGATGGATTGCTCGTACTGCTTCCTGCAGGAATATCTCGCCGACAATCCCGCCTTCCAGATCTATGCGAACTTCGCCGATTCATTCGACGAGCTCGACCGGCTTAGCGCCAACGCGCGCGGGCGCAGCTTCCGTGTCGGCACCGGCGAGCTGGCCGATTCGCTTGCGTTCGATTCGCTCACGGCTGTTAGCCGCGACCTGATCGATTTCTTTGCGACCCGCGAGAATCTGACGCTGGAACTCAAGACCAAGACCGACGAAATCGAAAATCTGCTCGAGGTCGATCCGCGCGGCCGCGTGCTGGTCTCGTGGACCTTGTCGCCCGAGCGCTGTCTATCGAAGCTCGGAGCATCTGACCGCGTCGCCCGCCGAACGAATCGCGGCGGCGCGCGCCGTGCTCGACGCCGGCTACCGCGTCGCGTTTCATTTCGATCCGCTGATCGCTTATCCCGAGGCCGAGCGCGACTACCTGTTGTTGATAGACGAGTTGCTCGACGTGGTTCCGCCCAAACAAATCTCCTTCGTCAGTATGGGCGGCTTGCGGATGACGCCGCGATTGCGCGGCGCCGCTCGCGGCAGGTTTCCCGGCGATCCGATGTTGTGCGGCGAGGACGTGCTCGCCGCGGACGGCCGCTTTCGCGCCTTCACGCCGCTGCGCCTCAGTCTTTACCGCGCGCTCGCCGATCGTTTCCACAAAGCCGGCGCGGAAATCCCTGCGTATCTCTGCATGGAACCGGCCAGCGTCCACGAACACGTCTTTGGCGCACAGCCCATGCGACCGGCTACAATCGGCGAGCGCCTCGCGCGCAGCTAGACCTCAAAATATGCCGACGCGAAAAAAATCTCCCGCACGCCCGAATTCGATTGCTGCATCGAACGGAAATCTTCGCGGCGCGCGCGCGGCGATCGACCGGCCCATTGGCGTGTTCGATTCCGGCATCGGCGGACTCACCGTGCTGAAAGAGTTGACTGCGGCGCTGCCGAACGAGGACTTCATCTACCTCGGCGATACGGCGCGTCTTCCTTACGGCACGAAGTCCAACGAGGTCATCGTCCGTTACTCGAAGGAGAACACCGGCTTCCTGCTCGCGAAGGGAATCAAGATGCTGGTGGTCGCGTGCAACACTTCGAGCGCGGTCGCGCTGGACGCGATCGCGTCGGAGACGATGGTGCCGGTCATCGGCGTGATCGAGCCGGGCGCGCGCGCGGCGGTCAAGACCTCGCGCAGCGGCAAGATAGGCGTGATCGGCACCGAGGCGACGATCGCGTCCGGCGCGTACACGCGAGCGATTCAGCGGCTCAGCCCGCGGGCGGAAATCTACACGCGCGCATGCCCGCTGCTCGTGCCGCTGGCCGAGGAAGGATGGACCGACAACGCGGTCGCGGAACTGACCGTCGCGCACTACCTGGAAAGTCTCAAGCAGAGCGGCATCGACACGCTGCTGCTGGGATGCACGCATTACCCGCTGCTGCGCGAAATGTTCGCGAAGATTCTCGGACCCCGCGTGAAGATCGTGGACTCCGCCACTGCCACTGCATCCGACGTGCGCGACCGGCTGCGGACGCTCAAGCTGGCGCGGCGCGGCGGCGACGGCAGTCAAAGTTTCTTCGTGACCGAGACTCCTGACCGCTTCGTCCGGGTGGGCCGCAGATTTCTCGGCCCGCAGGTCGAGTCCGCCGTCCGCCTCGAGCGTTGACTGCGCCCCTCTCCTAAACCGCGATTTCAGGATAAGATGATTTCCAGTTAAACTTGGAGCCGTGTCACCGGCTCGCCCGGAACCTAACTTCAAACTTGCCGCATAAATCACTCATATAAGATGGCTTCAGCTTTTTCCCTTGTAGCGCGAAAAATCTTCGGCTCGAAGAACGAACGCGAAATCAAACGGCTCCGTCCCGACGTCGAGGAGATCAACCGGCTCGAGCCCGAGATCTCCGCGCTGAGCGACGACGAACTGCGCGCCAAAATCGCCGAATGGAAGGCGAAGATCAGCGCAATCGAAGACCGCGAGCAGCGCGAAGAGGCGATGCTCGAGATTCTGCCGCCGGTCTTCGCCGTCGTGCGCGAGGCCTCGAAGCGCACTATCGGCCAGCGCCACTTTGACGTGCAGCTAATCGGCGGCATGATCCTGCACCAGGGGCGAATCGCCGAAATGAAGACCGGCGAGGGCAAGACTCTCGCCGAGACTCTGCCTGCAGTGCTCAATGCGCTGTCGGGCCGCGGCGTGCACGTCGTGACCGTCAACGACTACCTGGCCCGGCGCGACTCCGAATGGATGGGGCGCATCTACAATTTCCTCGGTCTGACGGTCGGCGTCGTCGTTCACGGCGTGCCCGACCAGGAGCGCAAGGTCGCCTACCGCGCCGACATCACCTACGGCCAGAACAACGAGTTCGGCTTCGACTACCTGCGCGACAACATGAAGTTCAACATCGAGGACTACGTTCAGCGCGAGCACAACTTCGCGATCGTGGACGAAGTCGACTCGATTCTGATCGACGAGGCGCGCACGCCGCTGATTATTTCGGGCGCGTCGGAAGAGTCGACCGATACCTATTACGTCGTCGACCGCGTCATCCCGCGCCTCAAGGCCGAAGAGCACTACACCATCGACGAGAAGATGCGCACCGTCGCGCTCACCGAGGACGGCGTGACGCGGGTCGAGCAACTGCTCGGCGTCGAGAACCTGTACGACCCGCGCAACATTCTGCTGCTGCATCACGCGAACCAGGGGCTGCGCGCGCACACGCTGTTCAAGCGCGACGTCGATTACGTCGTCAAAGACGGCGAAGTGATCATCGTCGATGAATTCACCGGGCGGCTGATGCCCGGCCGGCGATGGAGCGACGGGCTGCATCAGGCGGTCGAGGCGAAAGAGAACGTCAAGATCGAATCCGAGAACCAGACGCTCGCGACCATCACGTTCCAGAACTACTTCCGCATGTACAAGAAGCTGTCGGGCATGACCGGCACGGCCGACACGGAATCGGTCGAGTTCAAGGAAATTTACGGCCTCGAGGTGGTCGTGATTCCGACCAATCAGCCGATGATCCGCATCGACAATCACGACGTCGTTTACAAAACCGAAGACGAGAAGTTCGACGCCGTGATCGAGGAAATCCGCGACTGCAACGAGCGCGGGCAGCCGGTGCTGGTCGGCACGGTTTCGATCGAGAAGTCCGAGCGCGTCGCCGACAAGCTCAAAAAGACCGGCGTCAAGCATTTCGTGCTGAACGCGAAGAACCACGAGCGCGAAGCGGAAATCGTTGCGCAGGCCGGCCGCTTCGGCGCCGTGACCATCTCGACCAACATGGCCGGCCGCGGCACGGATATCGTGCTCGGCGGAAATCCCGAGTTCATGGCGGCGGCGGAAGTCGGCACCAAGGAACCCGGCGATCCGAATTTCCAGGCCGCGCTCGCGAAGTACGTCGAGCAATGCAAGGGCGAGCGCGAAAAAGTGCTCGAGGCCGGCGGCCTGCACATCCTCGGCACCGAGCGTCACGAGTCGCGGCGCATCGACAACCAGCTGCGCGGCCGATCGGGACGCCAGGGCGACCCCGGTTCATCGCGATTTTACATGTCGCTCGAGGACGACCTGCTGCGCATCTTCGGCGCCGATCGGCTCAAGGGCCTGATGAGCAAGATCGGGATGGAAGACAACGAGCCGATCGAGCATCGATGGATTTCGAAGGCGATCGAAAACGCGCAGAAGAAAGTCGAGTCGCACAACTTCGACATCCGCAAGCATCTGCTCGAATACGACGACGTCATGAACAAGCAGCGCGAGGTGGTGTACCATCGCCGGCGCGAGCTGCTGAGCGGCGCGTCGCTGAAGGCGGACGTGCTCGACATGTGCGACGCGCTGATCGAGGAAATCGCCGGGGCGCACGGCAATAATGAAATCGATCCCGCGGAATGGGACTGGAAGGCGATCGACGACGCGTTCTTCAAGCAATTCAAGTTTCGCCCCGGCCTCAACGCGCAGACCGAGTTCGACGGCAAGCCGATTCACGGCTCCGACGACCTGATCGATGTCGGCACCGAGCGCGTGCATCAGCTTTACGATCAGCGCGAGGCGGAATTCACCGAGCCGGTGATGCGGCAGATCGAAAAGATCGTGATGCTGCAGACGCTCGACATGCTTTGGAAAGACCATCTGCTCGCGATGGACCATCTGAAGGAAGGAATCGGGCTGCGCGGCTATGCGCAGGTGAATCCGCTGGTCGAGTACCAGAAAGAAGGGTTCACGATGTTCGAGGCGCTGATGGCCGTGATGCAACAGGACGTTGTCGAGAAAGTTTTTTCGGTCCAGGTGCAGCGCCAGCAGGACGTCGAGCAGATTCAGCAGGCCAAGCCGCAGCGCGTCGTGATGAGCCACGGCGACGAGACCGAGACGCAGGCGGCGGCGCCGGCCAAGCGCGAAACCGATAAAGTCGGACGCAACGATCCATGCCCGTGCGGCTCCGGCAAGAAATACAAACGCTGCCACGGCAAGTGACACGCGGGCCGCGCCTCGACCAACAGGATTCCGCTTGATGAAAACAGCCCTCGAGCCCGCCGCCGTGCGTGGATTTCGATTCGCCGGCGTCAGCGCGGGTTTGAAAACCAAGGCGGGCGCGCTCGACCTGGGAATCATCGCAGCCGATCGTCCTGCCGCTGCCGCAGCAGTCTTCAGCGCGAACCGCGTGAAGGCCGCACCAGTCTATGTGACGGCGGATCGCGTCAAGTCGGGACGCTTGCAGGCGGTCGTCGCGAACTCGGGATGCGCCAACAGCTTCACCGGCGAGGCGGGGATGCGGCTCGCGCGCGAGTCATGCGCCGAAGTCGCGCGACTGCTCGGATGCGCGCAGGAACTGGTGGTGCCGTCTTCGACCGGCGTCATCGGTCATCTGTACGATTTTGCGAAATTCAAAAACGGCGCCGCCGACGCGGTGCGATCGCTGCGTGAAGACGGGCTCGCCGACTTTGCGCACGCGATCATGACGACCGACACGCGCGCCAAGATGGCGTCGACAAGCTTCAAGGCCGGAGGCGCGACCATCACGCTCGCGGGCGCGGTGAAAGGCGTGGGGATGATTTCGCCGAAGATGGCGACGATGCTCGGCTACCTGGTGACCGACGCGGCGATCGCTCCCGCAGCTTTGAAACGATCGCTCAAAGCCGCGCTGCCGAACAGCTTCAATGCGATCACCGTTGACGGCGATATGTCGACCAACGATACGGTGATTATTATGGCGAGCGGCGCGGCGGCGAATCGCGCATTCAGCGCGCGCGACCAGGCCGCATTCGATCGCGCGGTCGAGGAAATATCGGCAGCGCTCGCGCGCGAATTGGTGCGCGACGGCGAGGGCGCGACCAAGCTGGTCACGGTCGAGGTGCGCGGCGCTCGCAGCGGCGCCGACGCCGAGCGCGCGGCACGGCAAATCGCGAACTCGCCGCTGGTCAAGACTGCGTTCTTCGGAAACGATCCGAACGTTGGCCGAATACTGATGGCGGCTGGATCGTCGGGCGCGTACGTAGAGTCCGACAAACTGGTGCTATGGATCGGCGGAGTGAAAGTTGCCGCGCAGGGACGCCTGTTGACTGAGGCGCTGGCCGACGCGGGCGCTGCGATGAAAGCGCGCGAGTTCGAAGTGCGGCTCGATCTGCGACTCGGAAAATCGACCGCCACGATTCTGACTTGCGACCTGAGCTACGACTACGTGCGGATCAACGCGGAGTACACGACCTGAGCGGAGGCAAATCCGGATGGCAAGCTTCATCAAAGTTGCGAAAGTGGCGGACGTGCCCGAGGGCACCGGCAAACTGGTCGAGGCCGGCGGCAAGCAGATCGCGCTGTTCAACGCGGGCGGGAAATTCTTCGCGATCGACAACGCCTGCAAGCATCGCGGCGGCCCGCTGGCCGAGGGGGAACTCGACGGCACCACGATCACCTGCCCGTGGCACGGCTGGGAATACGACATCACGACCGGCGCGAATCTCGACGACGCGAGCGTCAAGCTCGGATGCTACGCGGTGAAGGCTGACGGCGACGACATTCTCGTCGAAGCGTGAATCGAAGATTTCAGCGCGCGGCGAACATGCGGCCCGCGACGTAAGTCGCGCCCGCGGCTGCGACTCCCACCAACATACTTTCCAATCCGCTGCGCCACCACGAGCGGCTGGTGATGATCGTCTTGAGCGCGCCGACGGCGAACAGCACGGCGACGGTCGAGACGGCTGACACTTTCAGCGCGCGGCCCGGCTCGAAAAAGATGTACGCCCACACGGGGACTGCCGCGCCGCCGAGGTACGACAAGCCGACGGCGAGCGCCGAACGGCGCGGACTGTCGAAGGAATCTGCGTTGAAGCCCAGCTCCTCGCGCATCATCACGTTGCTCCATCGCTCGGGGTCCGCCGTGATGTGCGCGACAATCTGATCGAGCAACGGTCCCGCGAATCCCTTCTTGCGATAGATGGTGCTGATCTCTTCGCGCTCGCGGTCGGGCCATCGGCGAATTTCGTCGCGCTCGCGTTCGATTTCGCTTTGATAAAACTCGATCTGCGAGCGCGCCGAGATGAACGCCGCGAGGCCCATCGCGACTGCCCCGCCGAGCATCTCCGACAAACCCGCCATCATCGCCGCATTGCCGGTGACGAATGCGCCGGCGACGCCCGAGGTAACGGCGAACGAGGCGACCAATCCGTCGTTCAGCCCGAGCATCACGTCGCGCACCCAGCTTCCGCCGGCGGCGTGGACCTGCTCGGTGTGATGGTCGTACTCGCGGCTGAGGATGGAAAACGCCACTACTCAGTTCCCCTCGCGAGCGGAGCGACGACGCGCTCAGTCGCGGGCGTGCCGCGCCGCTTGCGGCGATCGATCGCGTCGCGCGCCGCTGTGACTTGGGCGACCATCTTGCGCGCGGCTGCGCGGTCGGGCCGATAGCCGAGGTAGGAATAAAGAAAGTCGAGCCGCGCCGCGCGACAGAGAAAACGCCCGATGCTGCGATCGAGATGGACCAGGTTCAGGATCCTCCGATCCCACGAGACGTTCGCGGCGCGGCGGAAATCTTCGAGGTCGATGAAATACACCTTGAAGCCGCCCGATTCGTTTTGTTCGACCATGATGTTGGTCTCCTGCAGGTCGCGCGTGTAGAGCCCGGACTCGTGCAGGCGGCGGATTTGCGCGGCGACGGTGTCGGAGATTTGTTTGCGGCGATGCACGTCGCGTCCCTTGATTTCGCCGGGGCCGAGCATAAAGCGGCTGAGCGAGTCGGCGTTCACGAGCGCGCGGCTGACCAGGTAGGAGGCTCGAATCGCGCCGGCCTGGTACACGTCCATGGCGGCGAGCGGCTCGGGATGCGCGAGGCCATACTCCTCGAGCATCGCGGCGCCGGCGAGCGATCGCCGGGCGCGAGAGCCGCGGATTCTCGCGTAGATGCCGCGGCTCCACGACGAAACTTCGACGCGCTTTATGAACGCGGTCCCCGCATCGGGGACGTCAACGAATCCTGCGCGCGTCCGGGCTTCAGCCTTGAGCACCCGAAACTCCGGCGACGCCATCAACTCGTCGGCGCGCTCGACCACCGCGCGCCATTCGGACGAGCGCGCATAGAGGACTACGGTGCGCATGCGCGATCAAGCCTAGCCCTTTCGCGCGCCGCTGGCATCGGGGCTCTGCGACGCCGGCTACTTCTTGGGTTCGACGATTAGCGAGCCTCCGACGTGTGCGGCATGCAACTGACAAAAGAACGGGAAGACGCCCGGCTTGTCGGCCACGAAGGTGATCGTCTTGGGTTCACCGCGCGTCACGACTTCGGTGATATTGTACGCGGGAATCGTAAAGCCGTGCTGATTCTCCGCGCCCGGCACCAGGTTCTTGAGCGTGAGTTTTACCTTGTCGCCCTGGTCGACCGCGATCACGCTGGGCAACCAGATCTTCGCACCATCGTCCTCGATCGAAACCATATTGAAGCTGCGCGTGCCGGGCTCGTCCGCCGCAGGGGCAGCGGCCGGAGCAGCAGCAGGTGCGCCCTGCGCCATCGCGATTCGGCTCGCACCGGGAAGCATGATAGCGGCCACGGCCGCGATCGCAGCCATCGTTTTCAACATTGCCTTGCTCATCTGAAGTTTTCTCCTTGTTCGGCAGATCAATGTATCACGACAATGGCGGAACTTATCCATTGAATCGCTTCGCCAGTTTGGCCCATTCGGCGTCGTCGGTTCCAGCGCGGTAGGGAATGTAAAACGCGACGCGGTCGAGGAGCCCGTCGTAACGCTCCTTCACCTTGTCGGCGATGTCGTCGAAGGAGCCAGAGACAGTGTACACGTCGAGCATCTCGTCGGTGATTTCTTTCGCCATCGCGACCCACTCGCCCTTGGCCGCCTTCTCGTTGAGGCGCTGCGCAACGTCGCCCCATCCGTGGGTGTCGAGCACGATTTTGTAGGTCCGCGTCGAGGCATAGAAGGAAATCTGCTGACGAACCGCTTCGCGCGTTTTTTTGATTTCGTCCTGATTTTTGCCGACGATCACGAACGCCATCGACTGGATTTCGAAATCCTTGCGCGAGCGGCCGGCCTTCTGCAGACCCTTCTCGACGTTCGGCAGCACGTACTCGCGCAGATACTTCGGCGAATTGAACGGATGCGCGTGCAAGCCTTCGCACAGTTCGCCGGCGAGCCGGATGATGTGCTCGTTCACGCCCGCGATGTGAATCGGCACGTTCGAGAAGTTGTGCCGCGCCGGCGTGAAGAACGGCGTCATCAGTGAGAAGTTGTAGTACTTGCCCTGGAACGAGAGCTTGGCTCCGCCCTTCCGACCAGCATTTGAAAATCGCGCGCAGCGACTGCAGGTATTCGCGCAGGCGCGGCACCGGCGCCTCCCACTTGGTGCTGTAGCGGCGCTCGATGTGGCCCTTCACCTGAGTGCCCAGTCCGAGGATGAAGCGGCCCTCGGACAGTCCGGCGAGATCCCACGCGGTCGCGGCGGTGATCATCGGGCTGCGCGGGAACGCAATCGCAACCGACGTGCCCATCTTGATTCGTTTGGTGTGCTCGGCGACCAGCGCGGCGGGAAGGAAGCCGTCGTTGCCGGCCTCGGGAATCCAGATCGCATCGAAGCCGGCGGCTTCAGCGGCGCGGGCCGCGGCGGGTACATCGCGCAAGTTGCGGGTCGAGAGACCGGTGTCGAGCTTCATGATTTTTCGCTCCAGCGTCAGAGTTTCGACGAGTTACTGAGTTCCGGGATATGGACCGATTGCGATGCCGCTGGGGCCGGACAGCTTCGTGCTCGGTCCCACGATGACGGCGCGGGGGACCACTTCTCCGTCGCTGCCGGCAGCGAAAACGATGATCCGGCTGACGGGGTTATGGCGGGTGGCCGGGACAGTGACATAGATATTCCTGCGCGAATCTATCGCGATCCCTGAAATTAAAGCCACCGGGTCATCCATCAGGCCAGTCTTCAGACCCTTGATACTAGCAACGAGCGTCGGCGCGCTGGAATCGGACCGTCGCCGTTGTATGTCCTCTGAAGACCGAGATGCTGGCGCCGTCCATGGTATGACCTTCGCCGTTCGCCACGTAAATGATCCCGCCCGAGTCCACAGCGATGGCTGTGGGAGCGATGAGCCGTTCGTCGTTGCCTTCCAACACGAATCGGGGCTTTGCCTCGCCCTGAGTGCCGGCTGGAAAGATGAGGAGTCTACCCTTCTTGTCAGTCGCTGCTTCGGCGACAAGGATATCGCCCTGCAAATCGATCGCGATGCCCCAAGGGTTTTGAATTTCGCTCTCGACGCCGCCGATGGTGGCGCTCGGCGTTACGTTGCCGTTGCTGCCCGGCGGATAAATCAGGATGCCGGCCGGTTGGGAATCGACGTCCACTACCTCGATCGCCACATAAATCTGTCCGGCTGAGTCGACCGCTATCCTGTTGACGGAGAGCAGCCGGGTGGCGGGACCGGCGATGCGTGCGATTGGGGCGACGTTGCCTCGGCTGCCGGGAGCAAAAACTTCGATGGACGCAGAATTGCCGGCCGTGCCGTTGTTCAACACATAGATTTTGTCGCTCGAATCGAGCGCGATGCTCACGGGGTCGTCGAGGCCGGTTGCCGGTCCTTTGATGGTTGCGATGGGACCCGAGTCGCCGCGGCTGCTAATGGGATAGATGTTCACCGAGCCGTCGACGGCGTTGGTGACGAAGATCGCTTCGCGAGAGCTGAATTGATCGCTTGGGTGGGAGGCAGACTGCGTACTGCACGCTGACAACAGCATCGCCAGGAAAGCGGCGATCGCGCATAGCCAGCCAGTTTGAGGTCGAAACGGTGCCGAAGCGCGGATGGTCGATTGTCCGAGAAGTGGCATCAGTGCGGGGCGGGGCGGCGGCGGATCAGGGTGAGGGCGCGGTGGGGATAGTCGGTGACGAGGCCGTCGACGCCCATGTCGAGCAGTTCGGTCATTTCGGATTCGTCGTTGACGGTGAAGACGTGGACTTCGAGTCCGACGCGATGCGCGAATGCGACACTCTCTAAAGTGACCAGCTGCCATGACTCGTAGCTGCGCGGGATTTGAATTGCTTCGGCGGGCGGACGATAGGCGGAGTCGCGCGTGCCCATCGCCTGAATGAATACGCCGGATTCGAGGTACGAAAAGTTGGTCGGGATTTCGGGCGCGAGCTTGCGCACTTCGTCGAGCGGTTGCTGGTGCTCGCTGGCGACGAAGATATTTCTGCGGAGGCCGGCGCGATCGATCGAGGTCGAGCATCGGCGCGACGAGACTCGGCGCTACTTGCTTGACCTCGATTATCATGCGGAGTTGCGGGAACGCCGCGAGCACGTCGCGCAGGCGGGGTATGCGGATGCCCTTGTCGCGGAAGGGAAACGTGGCGCCGTCGAGCGTGAACATCCGGCCCGCGTCGGCGGCCGCGAGCTCGGCGTAGGTCATCTCGCAGATGATGCCGGTGCGTCCGCAGTTGCGCTCGAGATGGTCGTCGTGGCTGACGACGATTTCGCCGTCGCGCGTCATGTGGAGGTCGAATTCGAGATACTGAACTCCGGCGGCGACGGCGGCAGCGAAAGACTCGAGCGTGTTTTCGGGATGCGTGCCGGCGGAACCGCGATGGCCAAAGACGCGGGGCGCGGCGGGGGCGAAGAAGTCGGTGTCGAGATGCTCGCGCATTTCAGTTTTTTGGGTAGTGCCTCAGTTTGAATCCGGCGGCATTTCTCTCCATAGCTGACCGGGTCGCTCCACCTTGCAGTGATAACAGGCGCTCATCCCATCGCCCTCATTATACCAATGGTGCTCTGCCCCAACCGATTCGCAATCTTTTCCCTTAGCGATTAAGCGCCAAAACGGTGTTGGAAGCCGGCGCCGAAGGCGTACGCGCCACCCATAAGGATGTTCGTATCTGAATCGTTCTGTGTCCTCAGACATCTTTCCATTCGTCCACGAATCCGATCAGATCGTCAAATATGAACGGGGATTCGAAGCTGGAGCTGGATTCGGACTGGAATGCGGAAGATCGGGTCAGAGGGCGCCGTCGGGGGTGTCGCTTGCGGGGGAGATTCTCGCACCTCGCAGATGCACGGTCTTTCTGATGCTCTGGCCGATGCTGTGGTCGAGCGTCACGTGGTACATGTCGCCGAACTTGGAGATGGCGGGCTTGCGCTCTCCGGTCGCGATGAAGTGACTGCCGAGGTCGGGCAGTTCGGCCAGCGCGGTCTGGTACTGATCCTTGATGTCGTCGAAGATTGCTTTCATCCGCGGCGAGACCTGGTGATTCTCGCCAAGCTTCTCGGTCAAAGGATTGACCCAGGCGCCGTCTTTCTCCATCGCGAAGTGCAGATGAGGCCCGGTCGAAAGGCCGGTCGAACCGACATTGCCGATCAGCTGCCCCATATGAACGAAGCTGCCCGCTTTCACGTCGGGGCTGATCTTCGACAGGTGACCGTAGATGCTGACCATCTCATGCTGGTGCTGGATGCGGATGCAATTACCCAGCTCGCCGCCCCATCCCGCGCTAATGACCTTGCCGTCGGCAACGGCTTTAACCGGCTCGCCGTATTTGGCAACCAGGTCGACGCCGACGTGCGGCCGGTACTCATGCAGGATCGGATGCCAGCGGTGGAAGGTGAATCCGGACGAGATGTACTGGAAACTCAGCGGGAACCTCAGAGACTGCGGACCGAGCGCGTGACCCTGCTCATCATATAGATGAGGGCGGCCCTGCTCGTCGGCGAAGGAGATGGCGGTCAGCGTGCGGCTTCCAAAGCGGATTTGGGCGGCCTGCACGTCGCCGACCAGCGTGTACGAGCCGTCGCGGCTGACCTTCTCCTGGTAAATCAACTTTACGGCCGAACCCGGCGCGAGACGGTTAAGATCGTGACGGTCCGAGAACGCATCCTGCAGCGAATCGACGATTGGCTTGGGGATACCCTGTTCGGCGGCCGCATGCTGGAAGTTGTCCTTGACCTCGAAGGTCATCTTGATGGGCCGAATGTAGTACTCGATTGGCCGCAGTCCGGCTTTCAACACACCGGCGCCGAGGCTCGCCGCGGTCATCGAGGTGTTCTGATCGACATCGTACTTGATGCCGCGCATCGCGCCGGTTTCGGGATCCTTATACAGCGTCAGCGGATGGCCGCTCTGAAAATAGCGATTCGCGATGATGCGCTCGATGTACGACGCCCACTGGTGCGCGTCGCTCGGCTCCATCCCAGCGTCGCGGAGGTAGTTTTCGATAGGCGCGGTGCGATCGAGCATCGTGCTGATCGTGATTGAAGGAGGCGCGGGATCGGCGGATTCGGCCTGCTCGACGATGTCAGGGGCGTCCTTGCCAGCGTCGAGTTGTGAGCTGAGAGTGTCGAGCGGCGATGAATAAGTCTGCGTTTTTGCTTGGAAAAATAGAAACAGGGCAGCTGAGGTCGCGATCAGAGCGACGAGCACGCCGAGCAGCGCGCGTGGATATCCAAGGAAGTGTCTCCCCCGAGCCTTCATCGTCTGCGAAATTAGGTGATTCGACTAGCCAACGCAACCCCAGAGTGTCAGTAGTTCGCACAACTGGTTACGGCGGCGACCTGAATCGTTACAATTGGGACAGATAAATCTGAGCTTCGGTGACATATACGACCGAAAATCACATCAGGGACAGTTGCGCGCGGCGCGATAGCCATCCTGTTCGGCGGCTTCGCGGGTCGGGAAGACTACGCGATTGTCCGGGGACATCTTGTCGTAGGTGCCGCATCCGGGCCACGCGTAAATCTTGCTTCGCCGGTTGCCGACGATCTCGCCGGCAGGGGCGTTCGATGCGGCGATTGGAGCCGGGGCGGGATCGGATGCATGCGGCGTATCGCTCGGAGAGACAGGCTGGGACCAGATCTCATTGAGCAGGCTCGCCAGCCTGAATCCCGCTTTGGCGAGTTGATGACCCGCGATGGCGTCTGCCTGGTCGAGGTAAGCAGCATCCAGTTCGACGGGGCGTCCCGCCGGATTGATGCACGCATTGAGGGCGGGTTGGCATGGTTCGACGGGAATGTGCAGGGCGGCGTAGATGTCGGTGCGCGCGACTTGATTCGACTCCCACGCGATATCGTCGGCAGGGATCCATGAATCGGCGGCTTGCTCGGACGCGTAGGTTTTTTCCAGCTTGTGCGCAGTAGTCTCGGGCCGCCCGGAATCGATGCTGTATTCGAGGCGCCGCACGATCGGTGTATCCCACGCCTCATGAAGGTTCTTTGCACGAATAGTCGAATCGACAGGTATGCAGTTGCCGCCGCGGTCAGAGTCGCTGGCGGCGTGCAGCGGTTGATGGAGGTCGCCGACGAAGTGGATGAGGAAAGCGAGATCGCCGAACGCGCGCCAGCGGTCGTAGTTCCCGTCTTTCAGACGCTTGGAGTACTCGTCGATTTTAGCGGTGACGCAGTTGCCGCCGGGGCATCGCGCGGGGATGTCGGCACGCCGGTCCTGCAGACAGATGTCGATGAAGTGCCAGGCTGCGGTTGCATGGTCTTCGTCGCGGAATTCAGTGTCCGGCAGAATCGATGCAGCCTCCATCGCGGTGGCGAGCCCTCGTTTGCCGGGCGGTGCGCCGAGGATGCTTGCGACGTGACTCGCGGCGGCGGGAGTGAGATTGTCCGCGGCGATGACCGCGACGATTTTGTGGCCGTCGAGGCCCCAGGCCCACGCCGACACCGGGCATAGCAGGATTGCGAGTCCCAATCCGAGAAGCAGGTTTTGGCGGGTGATACTCAAACCGCCACGACTTAACCAGAAACGGCGCTCTGCGGCCACTATCGTCCTATAATGAAGGTCGATGAATCAGAGTTTCCATTTACGCGAGAAGGCCGATGGCGATTGCGGCGCTTGACTTTGGGCGGCGGCGGATTGGGGTGGCCGTGACGGACGCGGCCGCGATGGGGGCGCATCCGGTGGGAATCGTCGAGCGGCGCGCGCTCAAGACGGACATCGAGGCGATCGCGGCGATGCTGCGCGACCGGCGCGTCGAGGTGATCGTCGTCGGGCTGCCGCTCAACATGGATGGCAGCGAAGGGCCGGCCGCGCGCGGGGCGCGGAAGTTCGCGGCGAGCGTGGCCGAGGCGCTCGGCGTCAGTGTCGAGCTGTTCGACGAGCGGCTGACGAGCTTCGAAGCGCGCGAGCGGCTGAGCGACATGCCGGTCAGGAAAGGTGCGCGCAAGACGGGGCTCGACGCTTTGGCGGCGGTGGTAATCCTCGAGGGCTGGATGCAAGCTCATCCGGAGAGAATCCCGCAACGATGAAACTGCAACCACGAAACTGGAGGTTCGCATGCCTTCGAATCTTCTGACCCTGCGGTCGATGGCGTACAACAACGCGTGGGCGAATCATCGCCTGCTCTCGGCGTGCGCGGGGCTGTCGCAAGCGGAATTCGAGGCGCCGCGCACCGGGTTTTTTCCTTCGATTCAGGCGACGCTCAACCACATTCTGACTATCGATTGGTTTTATGTTGACGCGCTCGAAGGTGGCACGCTTGGTCCCGCCGCCTATGCGAACGAGATACCGTGTCCGACGCTGTCCGAGTTGCGTGCGGCGCAGGCTGCGGTGGACAGACGGCTGATTGCATTTTGTTGCGCGCTTGACGAGAGCGGGCCGGACAGGATTATCCGCGTGCATCGCGAGACTCGCGTGCAGACTGAGCGCGCGGACCGGTTGTTGCTGCACCTCTTCCAGCACGATATCCATCACCGCGGCCAGGCGCATTCGATGCTCTCGGGCACTACGGTCGCGCCGCCGCAGCTCGACGAGTTTTTCTCGGTGGCCGAGGCGCCGTTGCGCGCGGCTGAGTTCAAGGAGCTGGGATGGACGGAGGCGGAGATTTGGCGGGAGTGAGTTGGCTTGCAACTCGAAGGCAAGGCGATGGTATATGGCAACGCCCCTGGTCGGCTTGAGATAGGCAGGTTTTCGCTCTACTACGAACGAGCCTCGCCAACGCTTGAGACTGTCGCGGACGAACGATTACCGGGGGCCGGCCTTCCTATCGTGTTCCTGCATGGAATGCGCGGGAATCATCTCTCCTGGTGGCAGCAGATACCCCACTTCGCGACACTCGGCTATGAATGCATCTCGCTCGACCAACGTGGTTTCGGATTCTCACCTGATCCCGATGACCTCTTCTGCATCGCTCATCCCACCGATCTGGCGCGGCTGTTAGACCATCTGAAGATTGAGCGCGTGGTGCTGGTCGGCCAATCGATGGGCGGATGGACGACAGTCGGGTGCGCGCTGGAGCGTCCGGATAGGATTGCCGGGCTTGTACTCGCTGGAAGCCCTGGCGGGATCGTGACTGCGGCCATGGACGAACATCTCCGATCCACCGGGCGCAGACCAACTGTGCCCAGTTTAGGTCCACCCCCATCTTCACAAGAAATCCTTTCACCGAAACGGGAGATGGCGTTTCTCTACGACCAGATCAGCGCGTTGGGATCCAAGCCTCCCGATAACGCTGGCAAACGATTGCGCGCGATGAACTGCGATCTGGTACTCGCGAAGGCGCGGCTCACGATGCCCGTGTTGTGCATCTCCGGGGAGAAGGACGACATCTTCCCGCCAGACGTGCTGCGCGAACTCGTGACGATTCTTCCCGACGTGCGTTTCGTCACAGTGCCAGGCGCCGGACACTCGGTCTATTTCGAGACGGCGTCTGTCTTCAATGAGGTCGTTGGGAGTTTCCTGATCAGTATCGGTTACAAAGGCTAAACGGCGTTTCAGGTTGTCGCGGGGCGAAATGTATTCTCGAATTAGATGAGGCGCGCGGCTGCATTGCTGGTGATCGCGATCATTGTCGGCGGAGTGTTCGCCGCGTTGTCGTACTACTGGCTCAGTCCGACTGAGAAATTTGCGCCGCCGCGCGAGGTCACGATTGAAAAGGGCGAGTCGTTTCGGCAAATTGCGCGGGCGCTCGCGGAGGCCGGCGTCGTCCGCAGCGAATTGGCGCTGCGCATCTACGGCCGGATGAGCGGGACGGCGAGCCAAATCAAGCCGGGCGATTATGCCTTCAAGGGCGGCGAGCGGATTTCCGACGTGATGCGCCACCTGGTCAAGGGCGATTTTATCGTCGTGACGATCACGATTCCCGAAGGGCTGACGGTGCATGAGATTGCCGAGCGGGTGGGCGCGACAGGCCTGGTCTGCGAGGACGAATTCGAGAATGCGGCGCGCGACGGTGCGATGGTGCGTGCGCTCGGACTGATGCCGCTCGGCGCGGAAGGCTACCTGTTCCCCGCGACCTACAAATTTTCGCCGCACGCGAAGACCGACGACGTGCTGGCGGCGATGCTGGCGCGGTTCTACCAGGTGCTGACGCCGCAGGTCGAAGAGCGCATGTTCGCGGTGGGGCTCGACGCGCGCCGGCTGGTGACGATGGCTTCGATCGTCGAGAAGGAAGCGAAGGCGCCCGCCGAGCGCCCGTTGATCGCAGGCGTGTTCTACAATCGGCTGCGACTGGGGATGCCGCTGCAATCGGACCCGACGGCGGAGTACGAACTCGATGATGCGAAGGAATCGGCCGTGAGCGCCGTACACACGACGTCGGCCTTCAACACCTACGACTTCAGCGGCTTGCCGCCGGGGCCAATCGCGAATCCGGGGCTCAAATCGATCGAGGCTGCGCTGAATCCGGCGCAGACTGATTTTCTCTATTTTGTCGCGCGCGAGGGTGGCACGCACGTCTTTTCGAAATCATACGACGAGCATCGACACGCGATCGCGTCGGAACGCAAGCCGGCGGCTGCGAAACCATCCGCGACACCCGCAAAATAAGCGCTTTCGGGCCGTCGATTGGACGGTCGCATCTGGGTCGAGTACGCTATAATTTCATCCTGTGGAAAATCCGGTCGAGACTATCGGCGCTGCCAGCGCGCGCATCGCGCGGCTGGCCGCTATCCGCGTGATGCTGTGCGCGGTGGCGCCGGCGCTCACGGCGATTGCGCTCGGATTGTTCCTCGAACCGATCGGCGAGCTGACCTGGACGCGATACGGCTACGCGATGGCAACCGATCGCGTCGCGGTGCTGAGCCTCGGATTGATTGGCGCGGGTATCGTGGTGATGCTCGCCGGCCTGGTGATGGCTTTTCGCGCATATCGGCGCGACCACGACTTCCTGGCGGCAGCGGCGGAGCTCGACGATCTGCTGGAATGCGATCAGCAAATTGTGACCTTCGCGACTCTGGCGAACCCTGCCTCGCTCGAGAGCGGACGGGCGCGACGCACGCCGCTGTTTCCGGTGCTGTGGCGGCGCGCGATCGCGCTGTTCGGCGGGCTCGACGTGCGCCACGAGTTCAGACTCGAAGTCGGCGAGCCGCTCAAGCGATCGTCGATGCTGGCGGGCGTGGTCGCGCTCGCGATGGTGCTCGCGACGTTGGGATTGGTGCGCGCGCCGACGCCCGAGGATAGAGAAGCCGCCAAGCTGCGCGCGATCGCAGAAGTGATCGCGAAAACTTCGACGGGCGCCGACGACGCTGCGCTGGCCGAGAAGATTCGCGAGGCGGCCGACGCGCTGGAAAATTCCAAGCTGCCGCCGGAAGAGAAAAAGAGACGCATCGAGGATGCGATGCGCGAAGCGAAGCACGCTGCCGAGAAGCGCAACAACAACGAGGCGGGAAAGAATCAGGCGGCCGGCAAGTCGGCCGCGCAGAGCGGAAAAGGCAACGGCAAGAGCCAGGGCCAGGGCACCTCGTCAGGCACCGGCAGCGGCCAGGGCAAGAGCGGGACGGGAGCCGGCCAGAACGCCGGCGGCAACAACCCCGGTCCGGGCAAGGGCGGCAGCGGAAACAATTCGGGCAAGAACCAGGGCGGGAACGCAGCGGCGAAGAACGACAAGAACGATCAGAACAAGAGCAACGCGTCGAATATCGAGCTGCAGAACGAACTCGCCAAGGCCGAGGCGCAGGTCGAAACGGCAGACGCGAAAAATCCCGGCCCCGACAGCAAGCCCGGCAACGACAAGAATCAAGGCGGCGCCAACAAGCCGGGCGACAAGACCGATCAGGACAAGACCGGCAGCCAGCTCGATCCCAACAAGCGCGGCGACATGCCGAAGCCGGGCGCCAACGGCAATCGCAATATTCCGTCGGCGGGCGGGAATCCGAAAAATGATCGCGATATGGGATCGAACATGGGCGATACGCATCTTGGCGAGATGCCGACGTCGACCAACGCGCAACGGTTCCTGAAGCCGGGCGAGAAGGGCTCGACGGTCGATATCAAGGATGCGCGGTACGTGATGTTCCGGCTGCCGGGCGCGGCGGCCTCTTCCGGTAACGGCGGGAAAACGGTACTTGACAGCGATCGGCCGACGGCGACGACGGCGTACGTCAACGCTCCGCTGGCTCCTAGCAGCGACGACGCGCCGCCCGACGAACGACAACTGGTACCGCCGCGCTATCGCGACATGATTCATTAGATTCAGGATAAGGAAGGACAACGGATGGGAGCGGCTCCTCAACAAGCGTCACCCGACCAGCGGGTCGCGGATTTTCGCAAGATTTTCTCGCGCGCCGAGAGCGAGGTCGCGCGCGTGATCGTCGGCCATCGCGAGGTCGTGCGAAAGATGCTGACCGCGCTGTTTTGCGGCGGCCACATTTTGATCGAAGGCGTGCCCGGACTCGGCAAGACGCTGATGGTTAAGGCGGCGAGCGAGACGCTCGGCCTCAGCTTCAAACGAATCCAGTTCACGCCCGACCTGATGCCCTCGGACATCATCGGCACGCAGGTGCTGACCGAGTCCGACGGCCATCGCGAGTTCCAGTTCAAGCCGGGGCCTATTTTCGCGCACATGGTGCTGGGCGACGAGATCAATCGCGCGACACCGAAGACGCAGTCGGCCGTGCTCGAGGCGATGGAGGAGCATCAGGTCACGGTCTTCGGCAACACCTACGTGCTCGATCCGCCGTATATCGTGCTCGCCACGCAGAATCCGATCGAGCTCGAAGGAACCTACCCGCTGCCCGAGGCGCAGATGGATCGGTTCATCTTCAAAGTGGTGATGGGATCGCCCAAGCCCGACGAGCTGCGCGAAATCCTGAACCGCACCACCGGCACGGCGCAAAACAAGATTCAGCCGCTGTTCGAGCCGGCGCGCGCCGCACAGGCGATCGAGAATCTCAAGGCGCTGGTGCGCGAGGTGATGGTGGCCGAGCCGCTCGAGCGCTACATCATCAGCGTGATCGGCGGATGCACTCCCGGCGGTCCCGGCGCGATTCCAGAGGTCTCGCAATATTTGCGCTTCGGGCCGAGTCCGCGCGGAGCACAGGCGCTGATTCTGTGCGCGAAAGTTAACGCCTTGCTCGCGGGCCGGGTCAGCGTCAGCTACGACGATATCGACGACGCGATCGTGCCGTGCCTGCGCCATCGCTTGCTGCTCAACTTCCAGGCCGAGGCTGAAAGCGTTACCGCCGAATCGATTCTCGAGCAGGTGATAAAGCGGCTCAAGAAGCCGCGCACATAGCCGATGTTCGGACTGCCGGATGAGTTCACGCCGGGATTTCTGGCCCGGCTCGAAAAGCTCAGGGTCAGGACCCGCCAGCGCTACGCCGGGATGGGGCGCGGGATGCACCTGTCGCCGAAGCGCGGATCGTCGCTCGAGTTCAACGACTATCGCCACTACTCGCCCGGCGACGACTTCCGCCACATCGACTGGGGACTGTACGGGCGCAGCGACAAACTCTACATCAAGCTTTTCCAGGAAGAGGAAGACCTGCTCACGTACATCTTCGTCGATGCGAGCGCGTCGATGGGATTCCCGGCGGCCGACCGCAAATTCGAGCACGCGATATTGACGGCGCTCGCGCTCGCATACGTCGCGCTGGCCAGCGGCGATCGCGTGATGCTGCGCGTGCTCGGCGGCCAGGGCGCGCAGATCGATCCGTCGTTCGTCAACGGACGCCATCGAATCGTCGAGCTGGCGCGCCGCCTGCAGAATCTCAAACCGGCCGGGCAGTTCGACTTCGCGACGACGCTGGCGACCGAGCTGCTCGCGATCAGGCGCGCCGGCAAGGTGTTTATCGTTTCCGATTTCCTCATGCTGCTCAATTCGGTCACGCGCGGCCTCGGCATGTTCACCGCTGCGTCGATGGATCTGACGGCGGTGCAGGTTCTTGGCGGGCGCGAAATCAACGGCCAGGGCCTCGACGGCGATGTCGAGGTGGTCGATTCGGAATCGGGCGAGCGGCTGCGCGTGTCGATCGGCGAGCGCGAACGCCAGCAGTATCGCGACACGATGATCCGGCTGACGCGGCAGTTAAAATCGTTCTGCCTCAAGCGCGGGCTGCACTACTCGCTGTACACGACCGACCAGGACTTCCAGCAGTTTTTCGTCCGCGCGACGCGAGACCTCGGCCTCGCGCACTGAAGCGATTCGATGGGACTTCTTTACCCAGGCGCGCTCGCATTTTTCGCCCTGATCCCGGTGCTCGTGCTGGCGTACCTGGCCAAGGAGCGGCCGTCGCGCGTGACGGTGTCGAGCGTGATGGCGTTTCGCGCGCTGCGCGGTTTTCGGCGCGAGCGTTTCGGTGGATGGCCGCGGCTGGACTGGATGTTCTTCGCCGAGGTTTTAATCCTGAGCCTGGTAGTGCTCGCGCTGGCCGGTCCTTTTATATGGAAGCGAACTGCTCCGCTCGCGATCGTGATCGACAATTCGGCCGCGATGCAGGCGCTGACGCCCTCGGGCAAAAGCCGTTTCGACGTCGCGCGCGAAAAGCTCGACGCCGATTTGTCGGTCGAAGATGGCGGCGGAGAAATTTCCGTTTACGTCACCGCGCCGCAGCCACGTCGCGTCGCGCCGCCGTTCACTACGGTGACCGAGGCGCGCCTCGCGCTGTCGCAAATCAAGCCGAGTGACGCGCCCAACGATCAAACGACGATCGAGAATTTTCTCAGCAACCTCGCCTCGGAAGCTCGCGTCGCCAAGGTGATTTTCGCGGGCGCCAACGCGCTCGCGCCGCCGGTGCCCGCACGGATTCATCCGATCGCAGTGGGCGACGCGGTTGCGAACGCCGCGATCGGATCGTTCTCGCTGCGGCGCGAAGTCCTTGGCGCAGAGGCGCTTCATGCGAGCCTGACGATCGCCAACTTCAGCCCTGAGACCCGCACGCTCGACCTCGTCGTGACGGGAGATGGCAAGGAAGTCGCGCACGCCAGAGAGGCGCTCGGCGCGCGCGAGACCGCCACGCTCGAATTCCCCGCGATTCCGCCCGCGCGCATCTACGAGGCGAAACTCGCACCCGACGACGCGCTGGCGCTCGACAACGTTGCTTACGCGACCGCAGGCTCGGTCAAGAACGTGTCGATTCTCTTCATCAGTCCGACGCCTGGCGACGCCGCGGGACTGAATTCGATTCCGGGGGTCGAGGTCACCGCGAAGAATCCCGACGCCTATTCGCCCGACGAGCTCGCGAACTTCGATCTCGCCATCTTTGAATACGCCACGCCCAAGGAACTGCCCGGCGTGAACACGATGCTCGTGATGCCGCCGCCGGGCGATCCCGTTTTCGGATTGACGGTCACGCCGGCCGCGAAGGTCGAAATAGCCGGATGGCGCACGACCGACACGCTCACCGACTCGGTGAATTTCCGGATGCTGAGTCTGCGCGGCGGCGAATATTTCGGCACGCATCCGTGGATGAGCCAGGTCGTTGGCGGTGACGGCGGTGCGATCCTGCTGAAGGGCGAGCGCGGCGCGCATCGTTTCGTCGCGACCGGATTCAACCCGTTCCCGTATCTCGGCAAGCGCAACCTTCCGATGTCGGTGCTGACGCTCAACGCGATCAGTTATCTCGCCGGACTTGGCGGCAGCAGCAGCGGCTATCGGACGGGACAGCCGTGGCTGGCGCCGGCGGGAGTCGAGCGCGTGATCGTCCCGTCGGGAAGAAAGGTCAGAGCTCATCCCGGCACGCTGTTCACCGACGTTTCGGAGCAGGGAGTGTATGAGCTGGTCGGTGCGGGTGGGACAGAGACGCCGCGCGCGGTGAACCTGGCCGACTTGACGGCGTCGGATCTCTCGAGCGCGCCGCTGCTCAGAGTCGAAGCCCCAAGCTCGGGATCCGCCTCCGAGCCGGTGATGGAAAAATCCTCGCTGAGCGATTACCTGCTGCTGGCGATCATCGCGCTGACGGCTCTGGAAGCGCTCATCGTCTATCGACGCCGACGCCTCGCCGAGGCCGCGCAGTGATTCCCGCGAACATGCCGCACGATCTGACGTTTGCGCATCGCGAGGTGCTTTACCTGCTCGCGATTCCCGCGATCGTGCTGCTGTGGGGCTTGATCAACGCGCGCGAGCTGCGCCGCGTGTTTGCGCCGCTGATGCGCGCGATAGTGCTCGCGCTGTTCGTCATCGCGCTCGCGAATCCGCAGCAGGTGATGCATTCGGAGGGCGCGGCGCGGCCTGCGATCGTCGATGCGAGCGCGAGCATCACGCCTGCGATGCGCGCGTGGACGCTCAAGCTGCTGCACGACGACCTGGGACTGCGCGCCGGAGACCCGGCGTACATGTTCGCGGGCGACTCGGCGCCGCAATCGATCGGCGGCGTCGAATCGGCGTTCGCCAAGGGCGGCAGGATGTCCCGAATGCGGGCCGGGTGCGACCAATCTCGAAGGCGCGCTCTACCGTATCGCCGCCGATCCCGACGCGCATGGCGGCCCGGCCGTGATGGTGACCGATGGATGGCAGAATCGCGGCGACGCCGAGCGCGCGATAAGTGCGATCGTCAACGCGGAGATTCGCCTCGACATCTTCACGCCGCCGGGCGCGCGCTCGATTCCCAACGTCGCGATGACGGCGCTCTCGCTGCCGCCGGCGCTCGAGAAGGCCGAGCCCTTCGCGCTCGGCGTCACGATGGAAAATCTCAACGACGCGCCCGTGACCGGCACCATCGCAATCGCGCGTGACGGCGCGCTGATCGATCAGCGCAAAGTGACTCTCGCGCGCGGCTCGCAGCGCTTCGACTTTCCGGTGCGCACCGAAACCGCCGGCCTCGCTTCGTACTCCGCCACCTACAAGCCCGACAATCCCGCGCTCGACGCGTATCTCGAGGACGATTCGCTCAAGGGATGGGTGGGAGTCGGCACGCGGCGCAAAGTTCTGATTCTCACCGACAGCGCCAGGGACGCGAACTATCTCGGCACCGTCGTCAACCGGATGGGACTCGATCCGACCGTCGTGCCGATTACCGGCGGCGCGTGGGACGGCACCGTCGCCGGCTACGACGCCGTGTTGATCAACAACGTGCCGAGCGAGCGCATCGCGGAGGCGGCGCAGAACGCGATGGTGCAGTATGTCAGCCGCGGCGGTTCGCTCGCGATGATCGGCGGCGATGCGAGCTTCGGCCTTGGCGGTTATGCCGACAGTCCGCTGGCGGCGGTGATGCCGGTGACGATGAAGCCGCCGCAGCACAAGGAAAAGAAACGCGCGCTCGTTTTGATTATCGACAAGTCGGGCTCGATGGGCCGCAACGACAAACTCACCTATGCCAAGGCCGCGGCCGAGACCGTCACGCAAAATCTCAAGGACAACGATCTGATCGGCGTCATCGGATTCGACTCGCAGCCGTTCGTCGTCATCCCGCTGCAATCGGTCGGGCAAAGCCGCCCCTACTTCAACCAGATGATCGATCGGCTCTCGGCGCACGGTCAGACTTTCCTGATTCCCGCACTGCGCGAGGCCGAACGCACACTCGGCAACAGTGGCGCGCACGTCAAACACGTCGTGATCCTGACCGACGGCGAGACGGGCGGCACGGCCGAGATGTACTACGACCTCGTCTCGCGGATGCATCATGATGCCGACACGACCATCTCGACGATCGCGGTCGGCCAGGACGCCAACGTCGATCTGCTGCAGGCGATCGCGAAGTACGGCGGCGGTTCGTACTATCAAACCGACAGCGCGAGCAATTTGCCGCAGCTGTTCGTCGAAGACTTCAAGGCGCACGGCGGCGAAATCACGATGGTCGAAAAAGAATTCACGCCGCGCAGCGAAAGCCCCGACGCGATTCTGAAAGACTTCGCGGCACGGCAGATGCCGTCGATCCTCGGCTACGTCTCGACCGAGATTAAACCGCGCGCCACCATGGACATGTACGTCGAACGCGCAGATACGCGCGAACCCGTCATCGCGAGCTGGAGATATGGCGCGGGCAAGGTGATGGCGGTGACGACCGACGCGAGCGGGCGCTGGTCGGGGAGATGGGTCACGGCCAATGTTTTTGCGCCGCTGTGGGATCGCCTGGTCGCGTGGATGACGCCGGAGATTCCCACCGAGCCGAAGATCGACGTCGCGCTGGGCTACAACGCCGGACGCATCAACATGAAGCTTACCGACTACAGCGCTGAGCCCGGCAATGCGGCGCGACTGGTGACGGTGCTGGTGACGCGGCCGGACGGGACTCGCACTGAAACGGCGCTGACCGAAGAAGTCGTGGGCGAGCTCTCGGGATCGATCGAGGCTCCGGCGCCCGGCAACTACTACTTCGAAGTGCGCTCGCCGTCCGGCAAGGACAAGAAATTCCCGCCGCTCGCATTCACCGTCAGCCCGAGCGTCAACGCCGAGCTGCCGCGCCCCGAGCCCAACTACGGCCTGCTCGAACATCTCGCGTCCGCGACTGGCGGGCGTCTCAATCCGTCGCCGGCGGAAGTCTCGACCGAGCGCGCCACGCTCGAGCGCCGCGTCTCGATGAATCCGTACCTGCTGGTCGCCGCGATGATTTTGCTGATTGGCGAGGCGCTCGTGCGCCGGCTCACCGCATGAAAGACAAACCGGTTCACGCCAACCATCGCGTGCAGCGCGACTATCCGGCCAAGGTGAAATTCTGTCCGCTGTGCGGCGCCGCGATGGAGTCTCGATTGCTGATGCCGGAAAACGCCAAGCGCAAAGTCTGCACGCGATGCGGCTTCGTGCTGTTTCCGGGACCCAAGCTGGTGGCAGGATGCCTGGTCATCGACACGGGACGCGTGCTGTTGATTCGCCGCGGCATCGAGCCGGCAGTCGGCAAGTGGACGTTCCCCGGCGGCTACGTCGATTTCGGCGAGAACGCCGCCGACGCCGCGATTCGCGAGACGCGCGAGGAAGTGCACATGCGCGTCGCACTCGGCCCGCTGCTGGGAGTGTTCAACGATGGGGCGATCACCGTGGTCGTGTATTTAGCCACGCCCGGCAAAGAACCGCCGGCACTCTCCGACGAAGCGACCGAAGTCCGCTACTTCGCCCCTGACGAGGTCCCGTGGCACGAAGTCGCCTTCCCTACCACGACTGATGCACTGACTGCATGGGTCGCATCGATGCGGAAACCCAGCCATTCCAGCTAACTTTCACGCGTCGAGCATTAGTAAGTTCTGACGCGATTGTGCTAAATAATTTATCTTGATACTCCCGGCACCTGCGGCCATTCCAGTATCGAGGAGGTGGCTTTTATGGAACGGGTGGAAGTTGTGGGCGGCAATGTTTTCGTGATTCGGACGCGCCAGGTCGGTCCCGACTGGTGGTGCTGCGATCTTTACGAGCGGGTCGAAACTGAAGCGGGCGTCGAGACGTTCGTGCTCGAGGATTTCGGCCAATCGGAAATCGAAGCGATCGGGATGGCGCTCAGCGACGCGCACGAGCCCAACCACATTCAGCATCACCATCACTGATTCGCGGCGCGGCGCAATTCAAACTTTTCCCGCCGACGGCAGAATCTTCTGCCGCTCGTAGTCCGCAGTCACAGTCTCGATTGAGTCCGCCTGTGCGGGCGACTTGTCGTCGCGGATGCGCACGATGCGCGCGAATCGAAGCGCCATGCCGGCGTCGTAGTTCGGGCTCCGCTGGATATCGTTGTACGCAACCTCGACCACGACCTCGGGCCGCACGGTCACGACGCCGTGCGACTCGTCAGTCTTGAGCGCGAGCAGCCGTTCGGTCATCGCGCGGAATTGATCGTCGCTCAGGCCCTTGAAAGTCTTGCCGAGCATCGCGAACCCGCCGCGCGCCGGATCGCGCGCCGCGAGATGGTAGTTCGACAGCCAACCGTGTCGGCGGCCGTAGCCCCACTCGGCCGCGATGATCACCAGGTCCAGCGTGTGTGTATGCTTTATCTTGAGCCATCCGCGGCCGCGCGCGCCCGGCGTGTACGCGCTCGCGAGCGACTTCGCCATCACGCCTTCATATCCGGCGGCGACCGCGTCGGCGTAAAATTTCTCCGCCTCGGCGAGGTTCGGCTTGATGATGCGCTCGACGATTTCCAGCCCGGCTGACGACTGCAATTCTTCGAGCATCGAAATTCTGTCGGCCCACGGGCGATCGATCGTCAACTCGCCGTCGAGCGCCAGCACGTCGAACACGTACAGCTTCAGCGGCTGATCGACGCGGGCCTGGTCGACGCCGCGGGTGCGTCCGAAGCGGCGCATCAGATCCTGAAATGCAGCCGGCCGCCCCGACGCGTCGACGCCAATCACTTCGCCGTCGAGAATCGCGTGGCGCGCGCCGATTCGATTCACAACTTCGACCACGTCGGGAATGCTCTCAGTGATCTCGTTGAGCCGGCGCGAGAAAATCCGCACGCCGCCGCTTTCGCTTTCGCCACCCGCATGATGTATCTGCACCCGTGCGCCGTCGAGCTTGTGCTCCAACGATAGCTCGGGGCCGAGCGTGGCGAAGGCTTCGGCAATATCGGCGACCGGAAACGCGAGCATCGGCTTGAGCGGCTTGACCGCGGCCGCACGCGGCGAAGAATCGCCCGCGACGGATTTTTCCGCGCCCGGCGAGCGTATCATTCGCACGACGCGGCCGAGGTCGGCCTCGAGCATGTGAATCCGGCGAACTTCGGTGACCGGCCGCGCGCCCATCCTGGCGATTGCATCGAGCATCAGGCCTTCGCTGACGCCATGTCGCATCTCACCGATGAGAATCTTGGCGATGTACTTTCCTTCGAATGCCGACGCGCGCGCGAACAGGTCGCGCAAAGCGTCGAGCTTGCGCTTGCGCGCATGACGTCCCTCGATCGCCGCGATCTCCGCAAATTTTTCGTTGAGCTCGCGAATTGTCAGCGTCGGATCGGGGTCGGCGCCGCGCAGCTTGAGTGTCATCTCGACGGCTTCTCCGAAATCTTCGGCGGCGGTGAAGATGTCCTCGCCCTGGTCCGCGCTGTCGGTCATCTCGGCGACGATTTTCCACACTGCGCGGCCGCTTATCTGCAGGCGCTTGTCCTCGCCCTGCTCCACCGCGCGCCCGACCATGAATCGCGCGGCAATTTCCGCTTCATCGAGGTCGAGCGCGGCCAGGAACGTGCCGACCTCTTCGGCCATCTGCAGCCGGCTCTGAGTCTGGCTGAGCGACTGGCAGACGATCGCGAAATCGTAAAACGAGGGCACGCAGCTACGCAGCCATCGGATGCGCCTTCACGAACGGCAGAAATACTTTCAGGAATCCGGCGCGGTCGTCGGACATGAACCCGTGTCCCACGCCGGGAATGATGTGCAACTTCGCGCCGGGTATCTGCGACGCGATTATCTCGGAGTTCTTCGCCGGGATGAGCACGTCCTCCGCGCCGGTAACGACGAGGGTCGGCGCCTTGATTTGCGGCAGGCGGTCGAAGGTCTTCAGCGTGTAGGTCGCTTCGAGCTGGCGCTGGAACGCAAACGGCGGCGTCGGATACTTGAGCAGCCGCGGAATCGCCGCTTCGAGCACGTCGCGATGCTCTGCGATGTATTTCGGCGTATGCCCCAGCGGCCATCCGCGGCGAATCACCTCTTCCGGCGAAACGCCCTCGCGCGGCGCGGTCAGAATTTTCAACGACTCGGGCGGCGGCGGCACCGAATGCGTGCCTCCCGCGGTGGTGCATCCGAGCGTGAGCGTTGCCGTTTGCCGCGGATGCCGCAGCGCGAACTCCTGCGCAATCATTCCACCCATCGAGACGCCGAAGATGTGCGCGCGCGGAACGTCGAGCTTCGTTAGCAGCCCCGCCGCGTCATCGGCAAACATCTCGATCGAATAAGGTGCGTCGGGTTTGTCGCTCTGCCCGGTCCCTCGATTGTCGAATGTGATCGTGCGAAAGGTGCGCGCGAGTTCGGTTATCAGCTCGGGATCCCACATCGCAGAGCTGGCGCCGAGCCCCATGATCAGCAGCAGCGGCTCGCCCTTCCCGGCCACGTCGTAGTTGAGGTTCACATCGCCGACTTGAATCTTTGGCATTTCGAATTTCCCTCCGGGACCGCGCAGACGGCTGTCCGCTCTATTTGTTAGCGCAGAATCCCCGCTTCTTCATATACTCGACGGAATTGCCGGTTAGCGCGGCATCAGGCGTCGCATCGGCCCGATAGACCGAAGCGTGCTGCGGATCGTAGTAGCACATCAGCTTGATATCCTGGCCCGCGGGAATCTGAAATTCGTACGAGTCGGGAAGATTGGGCGGTCCGTATGAAGACATCGTCGACGGCTGCGTCGGCGGTGGCGGCGCCGATCCTCCGACTACCTGGCACATCTTGACCGCGTCGATCTCGCAACTGCCGGCCGGGGCAGGCAACAATTGCATGCTTGAAAAATCGGGCGTGCCCGGCGCTTGCGTGTTGCTGCTGCTTGAGCACGACGCGATGCAAATCGCGACGGCAGCCGACAGCGCCATCCTGGCGGTAAGCTTCGACCCGTAACGTCCCATCATCATCGAGACTCGGCTCAGGCCGCCGTCGAGGCGGGTGCGGCCGCGTCGCTCCCCGCGAGAGCCGCGCGTTCAACCTTGCGGCATTTGAGGATCAGCTCGCTGCCCGCGACGTAGGCGGTCTCCTCGATCTCGATACCATGGCGTCCGAGGATCTCCGTAAGCTGCGCGAGCGTGTAATGAGTAATGTGCTCGTCCTTGTATCCGCCCGGCATCAGGAAGCCGTAAATCGGCTCGATGATCCGCCATCCGATCGTCGCATAGTCGGGCGTGCCGAGGATAATCATGCCGCCGGGGCGCAGCACCCGGCACATCTCGCTGAAAATCGATTCGTCGTACCGAATATGTTCGATGACTTGCGAGCTGATCACGCAGTCGAACGCGGCATCTTTGAACGGCAGCGCGAAGGCGGAAGCGTTGACCAGCGGAATCTCGTAGCGGCGCAAGTAGCGGAGCTTGGCGTAGTTGAAATCCATCCCGACGACATTGTTAATGCTCTGCACGATCAAGCTGGACCCGCATCCCGCGTCGAGCACGCGGCCTGCCGCGCGCGCCCATAGCACTGCGATGCGATGGCGCCGGCGCTGCCAGTAGCGCTGCGGCGGAATCTTGCTGTAAAAGGCGCGTTCGTCGTAATCGGCGGACGCGAGCGAGTTGCGGATTTTCCACAGCGACAGCGAAGAACGAAAAATCTTCCATCCGAAGCTGAACAGCTTGGCGTGCGAGCGGCCGGCGCCGCGCGGAAAATATGTGAACGGAACTTCGATGATGCTGAAGCCGCTGGCGTAGGCCTTGACCAGGATCTCTTCCTGCACCTCGAAATTCGAGGAGGTGAGCTTGAGGTCAGTGAAGACGTCACGCCGGTACAATCGGAATCCACTGGAAATGTCCGACACCGGCATCGAGAGAAACCGCCGCAGCATCCAGTTCAGAAACCAACTGGTCGAGCGGCGGATAAAGTCGGAGTACGCAACCCCGCCCAACGCGTAGCGCGATGCGACGACGATGTCGGCGCGGGTGCGCGCCCGCCACATTTTCGTGACGAAATCGGGATCGTGCGACTGGTCGGCGTCGAGCGTCAGCAGGTAGTCGCCGCGCGCCTCGGCAATCCCCGTCTCCATCGCGCCCGCGTATCCGCGCCGGCGCTCCATGACGACTCGCGCGCCGAGGGCGGCGGCAGTCTCGCGAGTGCCGTCGGTGGAATTGCCATCGATCACGACGATCTCGTGAGTGATGTGCTCGCGATCGAGCAAGGCAGTTAGCCTGGGCAGCAGTGCCTTCAGGTTTTCGGCCTCGTTGGCGACAGGCAAAATAACGGAAATGTCCATTCAGGCTTAGTTTCCTTTATGCTGGGGCAAGAGAAAAGGGAATATGCCGATTCGCCAGCGTCGCGCGCAAGGCGTCGGCAAGGTAAACTGCTGCCGGATGAGGAAGGGCGTGCGGAAAAAATCAATATCGAAAATCATTGCGTTCGCGTCGATTGCCATCGCGGCTGCGGTTTCCACTCCGTGCTATGCGAGGGTGATTCACCGGCATCCAACCGCGGCGAAGGCCCTGCCAGAGGCACCCGCGGTTCCGCTGACCTCGATACACGTGCTCGGAGACCGGCCCGCGCCGTTCGCCCTGGACGCCAAGGCTGCGATGATGATCGACGCCGACACCGGCACGGTGCTCTACGCCTACAACGAGCACGAGAAGATGCAGCCGGCCAGCCTCGCCAAGATAATGACCTTCTACCTGAGCCTCGATGCGATGAAGAACGGCAAACTCGCGCCTGCCACCGAGGTCACGATCAGCGAAAAGGCGTGGCGGCTTTCGATGGACGATACTGTCTCGCGGATGTTTCTCAGCGTCGGGCAGAAGGTCCCGGTGAACGATCTGCTGTACGGCCTGATGGTGTCGTCGGGCAACGACGCGGCGGTGGCGCTCGCGGAATATATCGGCGGCAGTACCGACGCGTTCACCGTGATGATGAACGACAAGGCGAAGGAAATCGGACTGCAGGAGACTCACTTCGCCAACCCCGACGGATTGCCGGAGGAAGGCGAGTTCACCACCGCGGCCGACATGGTCGCGCTCGGACATTCGCTGGTGCGGCATCATCCGGAGGCGCTCACCTATACTTCGGCCAAGGAATTCACGTTCGACAAAATCACGCAACCCAGCTTCAACCGGCTGCTGCTCCACGACCCACGGGTCAACGGAATCAAGACCGGGCACGTCGATGAAGCGGGCTATCACCTGGTCGCGTCGGCGTCGTCGAACGGCATGAATCTTCTGTCGGCGGTGCTGGGCGCGCCGAACGAAGAGCGCCGCATGACCGAGTCCGAAAAACTAATCGAGTGGGCGTTTCGCACTTACGTCAGCTACCGGCCCGACCTGAAGAAGGCGGTGCCCTCGACTATACCGGTGCATGACGGCGTCGCGGCGACGGTCGCAATCGGACCCGCCGGCGCGCCGGTGTTCACGCTTGATCGCGGCCAAGAGAGCAAGGTGACCGTCCAGTTCGAGCCTTCGGCGAGGTATCTGGAAGCTCCGGTTCATCCCGGCGATTCGATTGGAGACCTGGCGGTTTTGTTCAACGGCAAGCCGCAGGCGACGATTCCGATCGTGGCGAAGGCGAGCGTCGAGCGGGCGGGATTCTTCGGGCGCCTCGGTCAGAAGATCGGGCGGATGCTCTAGCTGCTCGTCGCCCTCTTGTCATCCAAATCCGCAAGCAGCGTTTTCGCGACGATCAGATCCAGCGTATCGAAGCCGTCGGTGAACTGGGCGAACGCCGGCGCCAGCACTGCGCGACCCTCGTCGCGCCTGCCCGTCGCCGCCATCAGACGTGCGAGGCTCGTCGCCGCGCGCAACTGCCACGAGCGCGCATCTTGCCGCACTGCAACATCGATTGCACGCCGGAAGTGTCGCTCGGCTTCGGCGGCGCCGTCGGGAAGGGTGAGCATCGTCTCGCCGCGGAGCCTGTGTATCTCGGCCTCGAGCAGGCGATGCTCCATTTGGTCGGCGCGTTGCGCTGCGAGGTCGAGCTCGCGCAGACATTCGTCGGTACGGTTCAACATGAGGTAAATTTCCGCGAGCAGCACGAACGAGAACGAGTAGATGAGGTCGGCGTTGCTGGCGGCAAGGTGTTCGACCGACTCTTTCATCATCGCGAGCCCGGACTCCATCGCGGCTTGATCGCCGCGGAAATGGCCTTCGCCGGCAATTGTGCGGGCGAGGCACATTTTCCCCGCGGCCAACCAATACGGAAACCCGTACTCGGTGGAAAGTTCGATCAGAGTTTCAACTCGCGAACGCACTTCCGCATACTCCTGCCGGAAATGACACAGCACGATCGTGTGGAGGTGAACGAACGCGTGGCTGAAGGGACGGCGGAGCCGCGCGGCCAGATCCTGCGCCTCGACGATCCGATGTTTCGCCTCCTCGAGATGGCCGCCGATATGAAGCGCCCAGACAATATTGCAAAACGACGGAATGACCGGCGCGTTCATCATCGGCAGGTAGCGATCGAGGTCGTGGCTGAAGACTTCGATGGCTATCGCGGAGTTCTTCACAGCATCCGTGAATTCGCCCATCCAAAGTTGCGTGGCTGCCATCGCGTTATGTGCGCTGGCCGTCGCGAGATCGCTTGGCACGCGCTCGGCCATCGCGAGTACCTGCTCCGCAACCTTGCGGGCCTCGCGCAATTTGCCGCTCGCATGATCGAAGCTCCACAACGCGAACATCACGCCGAAAATTTCGGGCGTCTCGCCGAAGCGGCGGCACAGCTCCTGCGCGCGCGAGAGGAAGCCGGCGATCTCGGGCGACGAAAGTCCCTGGGTCGATACGATCAGCGGCCCCAGCATCATCTGGATCTTCAGCTCACGCAGATCGCGCTCGCGCGATTCGGGCATCTCGGCGATCCGCGCCAGCGCCTCGCGCGCATAGCGGATCGCGTCGAGGTAGGCAGAGCGCACGGCGGCCTGCTCGGCCGCGCGGTGCAGGTATTCGACAGCCTTGGACGTGTTGCCGCTGCGGCCATAGTGATTCGCCAAGTCGGCCAGGTGATCGTCGAGCGTCGCCGCGAACATCGCTTCGAGCGCCGCCGCCGTGCGCTCGTGAATCTGCTTGCGCCGCTCCATCAGGACCGAGCCGTACGCGACTTCCTGGGTCAGCGCGTGCTTGAAGGTGTACTCGTTTTCGGGAAACGCGGGCTGCTCGTAGATGAACTCGGCCAGTTGCAGGTTCGAGAGCAGCGGCGCCAGCTCGTCGTTCGATTTGCCGACTACGCGCCGCAGCAGGCCAAGCGGAAATTCCTTGCCGATCACCGCGAGCGATTGCAGCAGGTCCTTGTCGGCGGGCGCCAGCTTGTCGATGCGCGCGGCCAGGATGCCCTTGACGGTTGACGGTATCTCGATCGAGGTCAGCGGGCGCGCGAGCGACACGACGCCGTCGCGCACCAGCACGCCATCTTCGAACAGCACCTGCACCATCTCCTCGATGAAGAACGGGTTGCCCTCGGTGCGCGCGATAATCATCGCCTTGAGCGGCTCGAGCGGCGGCGCGTCGCCCAGCATCGCGGTCAGCAGCTCGGTCGCATTTTCCGCGCCCAGCGGATCGAGCCGCATCTGCGTGTAGTTGGTTTTGTTGCCCCAGTTGTGGCGATACTCGGGCCGGTAGTTGACCATCATCAGAATCTGCGCGGTGCCGATAGTGTCGGCGAGCAGTTGCAGCAGCGCCTCGGACTCGGCGTCAATCCAGTGCAGGTCCTCGAAGATGACGATGAGCGGCTGGTTGAGGCTCTCGCGCACGATGAGGCTCTTGACCGCCTCGCGCGTGCGGCGGCGTCGAATGGCAGCGTCCATCTCGTCGAGGCGCGCGTCGCCCGACGGAATTCCGAGCAGCGCGAACAGATGCGGCAGCGTATCTTCGAGCGCGCGGTCGAGCGCCAGCACCTTGCCGGTGACCTTTTCGCGCCGCGTGCGCTCGTCGTCACGGTCGGCGATACGAAAATAAGTTTTGAGCAGGTCGACCACCGGCAGATACGCCGACGCTTTGCCGTGAGAGAAGGAGAACGCCTCGAGCACGAGGCATTCGCTCTGCCGGCGCATCTTGAATTCGTAGAACAGGCGCGACTTGCCGACTCCAGCCTCGGCCATGGCGGCGACGATTTGCCCGCGGCCGCCGCGCGCCTGATCGAGCGCCTTGTCCAACTGCTCGAGCTCCGCGCCGCGGCCGACGAACTTCGACAGACCGCGCGACGCCGACATCTGCAGGCGCGTCCGCAGCGGGCCGATTCCCATCACCTGGTACACGTTGATCGGATCGGTGACGCCCTTGATTCGGGCCGGGCCCAGCGGTTTCAAGTCGAAGTAGCCGGCCGTGAGTTTCTGGGTCTGCTCGGTGATGACTATCGAGCCTGTAGGCGCCAGCGTCTGCATCCGCGCCGCCAGGCTCATCGAGTGGCCAATCGGCGTGTACTCGGTGTGCGCGTCGTCGGTTCGAATCGAGCGCACGACCACCTCGCCGGTGTTGAGTCCCACGCGAATTTCGACCGGCGGATTTCCCGCCGCCCGCAGGCCCGCCGAATAGCGCGCCATCTCCTCCTGCACGCGCAGCGCCGCGTACAGACCGCGCTGAGCATGGTCTTCGTGCGCGACGGGCGCGCCGAACAACGCGAAGATTCCGTCGCCGGTGGACTGCACGATGTAACCGTCGTAGCGATGGACGGCGTCGATCATCAGCTTGAGCGCCGGATCGACGATTGCGCGCGCCTCTTCGGGATCGAGGCGTTCCATCAGATCCATCGAGCCCTTGATGTCGGCGAACAGGGCGGTCACGGTCTTGCGCTCGCCGCCCGCGGCGTCGGCGGCGGCCTGTTCGAGTCCGACGCGGACCGATTGCTCGACGACGGATGCAGGTGGCTTCGCGCTGGAGGTGGCTCCCCGAGCGGCCGTCAGTGCAGCACCGCATTCGCCGCAGAATTTGAATTCAGGTGGATTGTCGAGGCCGCAGCGCGGGCATTTGAGGCGAAGTGCGGCCCCGCAGTTGCCGCAGAACTTTATTCCGGCGGGATTATCGGTTGTGCAAGCTGCGCATCGCATTGGGGTTGAGTTTATCCCTTTGCGCTACCACTTTAGAGCTCATAGCTTCGGTCAGGAATTTCATGAATGAAGATCCGGCGGCGCAGGTGGTGGAAAATAAATTCAGGAAGTCGGGCGAGCAGACTTCCTTGCGCGTGAAATCGGTGCCGGCGATGAAGTCCTTGCGCTTGAGGTCTTCGATCATTGGATGTGACGGATCGTAGCCCTTCGGCGGGCGCGACAGCGAGTCGCCCATCAGTTCGAAGCGCGACTTGAATTTGCGATCGCCGATGGCTGCCTTCCATTTCGACGGACGCGCTGCGATCGCGTCGCGAATCTTTGCGGTCGTGTCGGCCTGCGGATGCCATACGCCAACGCCGGCGAAAGCTTCTGCCGCCGAGAGCGAGAGATAAAACGACGGCGAATTGAAGTGCATGCCGTCGCGATGGCCGAACGCCGCGGCCGCGTTGGTACGGTACGGAGTCTTGTCGCGCGAGAAGCGGAGGTTGCGATAGATGCGCATCATCGAGCCGCCGGTCGGGCTCGGATCGGCGACGTAGCGCGCGCTGATCTTGCGCAGGCGCGGCGCGAAATCCGCGATGAACGCGAGCATCGGCTCGCGCACGTCGTGCTCATAGCGCGGCTTGTTCGCGATGAACCAGTCGCGATTGTTGTTGCCGCTCAGCTCTTCGAAGAATTCGAAAAATCGCGGAGTGAAGTAGCGCGTCGCCATCGCGTGAGCATCACGCCTGAAGAAATTCGTTGAACATTTTGAAGAAGCGATCCGGCTCGTCGCGATAAACTCCGTGACCCGCGTTCTCGAACACTTCCAGGCGCGCCACCCCGGGCGCCATTGCGGCTGCGATATCCTGCGAATCGGCGACCGGCAGAATCGGATCGAGGTCGCCCACTGTAATCAGCGTCGGACATTTTATTCGTCCAAGGTCGGGCAGAAAGTTGAACAGTGTGCGATTCGTGTTTGAAGTAATCGACCATCAACTCGAGATTCATCACCGAGCGCTTGGTAAACTCGGGCCCGGACGGAACGCGGTTGTACAACGGCAGGCATTTTTTCTGAAAATCGTCGGCCGTTTCCGCGCCAGGATTGTCGAAGAACCGTTGCGCCGCTTCGCGCGCTTCCGCCCCGCCCCGCTTCTGGAACATTTCGAGCGATCGATCGCGCCGGCTCACGGCGGCCGTGCTGCTCAATACCAATTTGGCCGGATGATCCGGATGGCGCGTCGCGTACGACATCGCGACCATCCCGCCGAACGAGTTGCCCAGCACGACAGGGCGCTCGATTTCCAGCGCGTCGCAGAACGCGCGCAGGTCGTCGCCCCATTGCGGCAGATTCCATTTTTTGGGATCGCCGCGATCGCTGCGGCCGTTCCCCCGATGATCGAGATAGACGACCTGCGCTACCTCGGCCAGCCGCGAGAAGTCGGGTTTGAAGTTCGAATGGTCGAAGCCGGGGCCGCCGTGCAGGAGGATGACCGTCGGCACCTCGCGCATCATGGCGCCGTCGGGCCGCAGCTTCGCGCCTTCCACGTCGAAGAACAATCGGACGTCGCCAATATTTACGCGCATGCGCGGATAACTAACGCGAACGGGACGACATCGCAAACACAAGGGCAAGAGGGGAGGAATTCGAGGCGGCTTAGCGCTCGATGGTTAAGTGGAAGAGGCCGTCGCGCGCGGTCGATTCGAGGATCACGTAGCCTTCCGCCTCGGCCGCGCCAGGGATGTCGCGGGCGCCGCGCGGGTCATCGAGCGTCAGTTCGAGCACCTCGCCATGAGCCATCTGCTCGAGCCGAACTTTTGCGCGCGCCCAGTTGAGCGGACACTTGACGCCGCGCAGGTCGAGGCGAACTGCTTTGCCGCGGGTTTCCATCGCTGCATGATTCTTACCACACTGCGCGTTGGCGTGAATCGGCCACGCCAAATCGCTAAGCTGGCGTGATGTTCGTTGAAAGTGCCGAGCTCTACGACGCCATCTATCACTTCAAGAATTACGCGCGCGAGTGCGAGATTTTGCGCGCCGTGATTTCAGTAGCCGCGCCGGGCGCGCGCACTGTTCTCGACGTCGCATGCGGCACCGGTGGGCACGACAAGTTTCTGAAAGATCACTATGCGGTCGACGGCGTCGATATAAACGAAAATTATCTGCACGCGGCGCGCGCGAAGAATCCCGCCGGCCGCTACACGCGCGCCGACATGACCGACTTCGATTTGGCGACGACCTACGATGCGGTGACGTGCCTGTTCAGCGCGATCGGCTACGTGAAAACAGTCGAGCGCTTGAATCGTGCAGTCGCTTGCATGGCGCGTCACGTCAAACCCGGAGGCGCGCTGATCGTCGAACCGTGGTTGACTCCAGCGGACTGGAAGCCCGGCACCAGTAATCTTCACGCCGGCGAAATCGGCGCCGACAAAGTCTGCCGCATGACCGTGAGCAGCCAGGAGGGCAACGTGTCCGTCATGCTGATGCATTATCTACGGAGCACTGCGGGCGGCATCGAGCACTACAGCGAGCGGCTTGAACTGGGACTGTTCACGCGCGACGAGATGGCTCACGCGTTCGAGGCCGCGAAGATGGACGTTCGCCACGACAGCGAAGGGCTGATGGGGCGCGGGCTCTACATCGGGCGGCCGCGCTCGTGAACGGAGGAACTAGACCTTCCTGCTCCCGCCCTTCGCTTCGGCCCAGCCTTGCTTGAGCGGAACCACGTGATGGAAAAATAATTTGCGTTCGACGAAGCGCCATCGCCCACGCTCGCGCCGATATTTGTCTTCGTAGTAACCCGCGGCCGTGACGCTCTCGCCGTTTCGCGCGAAGCGGGCTTCGATCGCGCAGGTGCCATGCGCCTCATCACCGTTCACTTCGATGATGTGATTCTGGATGAAGGGGATCGCGACTTCCGGCTCGCGCACCGACGCGCGATAAAACTTGAGCAACGCTTCGCGGCCACGCACTGCCTTAAAATCCGCATCCTTCACGTCGAGCACGCCGTCATCGGCGAACAGGTTCGCGACCGCCTCGCCTTCGCCGTGCGCGACGTGCCAGCAATAGCGGGCGGTCAGCTCCTTGATCTCGTCGCGATCCTCCAGCTCCTGAATTCGCTGTTCGATTGATTTCGCCATGACGCTCAGCTCGCAAAGCGTTCCTGTGCTCGTTTGAGTATCGCGCGCATCGCGTCGAGGCTTTGGGCGCCGACCAGCGGAAATTCGCCGATGAAGAATGTCGGCACGCCGCTTACCCCGCGCTGATGGGCCGCGAGCGAATTGTTCTTCAAGCGCATTTCGTATTTGGGCGATTTTATCGCGTCCGACACTTCGCCCGCGTCGAGCCCGGCTTCTGCTGCCAGGCGCGCGACGACGCCGGCGTCGCCGATGTTTTCGCCGTCGTTGAAGTACGCGCGATAGATTCTCTCTTCGAGCGCTTCGTCGCGGCCCGATTCCCGCGCAAACTCTGTCGCCGCAAGCGCAGCGCGCGAGTTGGTCAGCACGGCGGGCGGCTTCATCGCAAATCCCACCGCGTCGGCCATCGCGCTTATCCGCTCCCAGAGCGCGGCTCGCGACGCGCGGTCACCCGGCTCGCGCGCCTTGTCAGCCGGAATTCCCGCCGCGGGCCAATCGGGATGAATCTGAAAGCCGCGCCATTCGAGCTCGATATCGAATTCGGGTTTCAGCTTCCGGATCGTTTCGAAGCCGACGTAGCAGAACGGACAGATGTAGTCCGAGAACATCACGATCTTCAGCGCCATCGCATGACCCTCTTGCGCACAATATAGGACCGGCGCCGGAATCCACACAATCACCTGCGCGGTGGGCGGCAGGGCTGAGCCCTGCACCCAGTGTTCGGAACGAAAAGCCCTGCGGACAGGGCTTTTCGAAAAAGTTTTAGTAAGGGTCGGAGGGTTAGCGCTCGGCGACGGTGAACATGTAGTCGCCGCCTTCGTATGCGAATTTGCGCATCACTTCCTTGATGCGACCGGACTCGATGTCGTTCGCGAGGCGCTGCAGTCCGCGTGCGATTTCGTCCTGGTCGGGAGCGTCGGCGAAACTCGAGATGCCGCTGCGGATGCGCGGGTCGAGATAGCGCTCGGGCCGATGTTTGCCGCAATAGAGAAAAAGATCCTTGAGGTCGGGAGTGATGTCATATTTTTCTTCACACTCGATTCGAAATCCCGCCGACTCGAGCACGTCGACGGTCACGAATCGCTCGTACGGTGCGGTCGCTTTTTCCTTCATCATCCGCGGGAAATATTCGTTCAACCAGCAATGCCGCATCTGCTCGGCCGTGCAGTTGAAGATCACGAGTCGCGAGTGAGGCTTGAGCACGCGATGAACTTCTTTGAAAGCGACGACCGGGTCCGCCATGTGATGATGCACGAAAGTGCAGGTCGCGCCGTCGAAGCTGCCCGACGCAAACGGGATCGCCTCGGCACGAGCGAGGTGCCACGCAATTTCCGGGCATTTCGCCTTCGCCCTCTCGAGCATGGTCGGCGAAAGTTCGAGCCCTCGAATCGGCACGCCCGCCTGATGCATCGCGATCGTGTAGTTGCCGGTGCCCGATCCGACGTCGAGGTAGCGGCCGTCGGCGCGCGGGCGCAGATGATGAATCAAGCGCGACAGCAGATACGGATCGGCCTGCCGCGTCGTGTCGTAGCCGACGCCGATTCGGTCGTACAGGGCCGTCGCCATTACATCTGCTCTCCGCCAACGGTCAGCACGAGCGCGCTCTCCTCAAGCGCCTCGATCGAATGCTCGATCGCGCGATCGAGTGCGACGATCGTGCCCGCAGTCACGGCTTGCGTCTTGCCGTTCGCGATAAAATTGACGCGGCCGTCGATCACCTGCACCGTGATCGGCGCGCGCGTGTGATGTTCCTGCAGCTTCGCGCCCTTCTTCAGCATCATCAGCGCCACGTTGATGCCCTCGCCCTTCACCAACGAGCTGCCGTGCCGATCGTTGGCGGCCCACGCAGGCTCGCTCTTGAGGCGCGCAATCTCTGCCCGGATATCGACTGCGATTTGTTTGCCCTGCGCCAGGAGGTTTTCGTGATGTGGATGCCTTGCCTGATGCTTGGCCTGATCGGCCTGCCTGGCCTGATCGGAATCTTTGATTTTTTCTGCCATGGAAGACCTCCGCCTCGTTATTCTTTCGCTGCCGGAAAATCCGCGCAATCTTTCAGGTGATTCCTCACACGGAAAAATCCAGTATCTTTTCCACATGAGCAAGTCATCGTCGCCGTCCGCCAACCAGGTTGTCGAATACTCGAACTTCGCATCGGTCGTTACTGGCGAGGGCGACTGGATTCCCGCCGGGTTCCCGCTGCCCGACGGCGGCTTCTGGCAATATCGCGAGCCCGACGCCGTCGTCATCGTGCAGGACGGTTTTCTGCGCGTCGCCGCCGTGCCGTACACGCGCGGCCACAACACTATCCAGTTCCTCGACAACGCCAAGCACATGTACTTCAGCACGCGGACCTTCGCATGCCCGGAAGGCGGCACGATCACATTTGCGATCGACCTCGCCGCCACGATTGTCGACGGCGCACCCGGTGATTTGTACGACGGCTTCGTTTCATTCAACGTGCTCGATTTTTCGACCGGCGCCGCGCTGGACTTTTTCGTTGGCAATGAAACGATCGCGACGGTGTACGGTAAACTGCCGTTCCCCGGCGTGCCGCTAGTCGATCCCGCGCGCGGTCCCCGCCACTTCTGCCTGTTCGAGGAAATGCGCGACGCGACGACGGCCGGCCAGCTTCATCACTTTGAAATCGCCTACGACTCGGCGGCCGATCGCGTGACTTTCTCGGTGGACGGCAAACAGGTGCGCCAATATTCCAACGTCCCGTTCAAACTTGGACCGTGCACGCTCGCACTCGGCCTAATGAGCGAAAAAGATATCGCGCCCGGCAAGGGCAGCGTCTCATGCCACGGCCAGGGCGCAGTCGGCAAATGGGGCAACATCCGGATTTCGACCACCGCACCTGCTTAACTGTGAAGACCGTCCTCGCCAGCATCGTGCTCGTCGTCGTGGCGTCGTGGATCTATCTGCTCGCCGGCGCGGGAATGCCGCAGATGGATATGGGCGGCGGCAAAGTGATGCTGATGGCGCCGCCGTCGTGGAGCTTCAGTTACGCAGCGATTATTTTTGCGATGTGGACGATCATGATGGTGGCGATGATGATCCCGAGCGCGGCGCCGACGATTCTTCGGATCGCTGGCCGTGCGGAAGGAGTCGCGACGGCGGCGTTCTTCACCGCTGGCTACCTGATCGTGTGGACGGGATTCAGCGCCGTCGCGACAACGCTGCAGTGGGCGTTCGACTCGGCGCACTTGCTCTCCGACTCAATGGCGATCCGCAGCGAACTCGCCGCCAGTTTTATCGTAATCGGAGCCGGCCTATACCAGTTGTCGGCGACGAAAAAGCATTGCCTGCGACGATGCTGCTCGGCGCATTTGCTCGCTGATGACCAAGTCCGCAGCCCGTCGGCGGGAGTGCGGGCGGGCGTGACCTATGGCATTTCATGCCTTGGCTGTTGCTGGGCTCTAATGTGCCTGCTGTTCGTGGTCGGTGTCATGAATTTTCTTGGGATAGCTGTGATTGCGATGTGGGTCCTCGCCGAAAAGACCCTGGCCTCGGGAGTACGCGTCGCTCAAGCCGCCGCGGTCGGTCTGATCGGGTGGGGCAGCGTCACGTTGGCACTTGCTATCCGCTGAGAGAAAAAACTACTTCGCGCCGGGGAAGCTTATGGTGAAGCCGCCGTCTACCATTATGGTTTGTGCGGTCAAGTAGCTGGCGGCGGGCAGGCAGATCAGGCACGCGACGGCGGCAACTTCGTCGAGGGTCGGGAGGCGTTTCAGGGCGGACCGCTCGGCGCATCGGCGCTGGAAGTCTTCGTAGTTGTCGCCGAGATAGTTGGCGTAGAAGCGCGCCGAGTCGGTGTCGATGTAACCGACGTTGAGACCGTTGACCGTGATGCCGCTGGGGCCGAGCTCGAAGGCGAAGTCGCGCACCATGCTCTCGAGCGCGGCCTTGGCGGCGCCCAGCACGCCGTGGCCGGGAAGATTGCGAATCGAGTCGATGCCGGAAATCATCAGGACGCGCCCGCCCTCGCCCATCACGCGGCTCGCTTCCTGGACGGCGGCGACGAAACCGTTGACGCTCAGCGCGAAAGTGCGCGCGAGATTGTGCGGCTTGGTTTCGAGCAGGGGCTTGAACGCGGTCGCGGCCGCGTTCGCGATCAGGATATCGAGGCCGCCCAGGTCCGCGGCGACTTTGGTAACCATCGCGCGCACCTGCGCTTCGTCCTCGAGGTCGGCCTTTATGAGGATTGAACGCGGTGCGATTGCGCGGACCTCGTCGAACGTTTTCGCGGCGCTCGCCTCGTCGCGGCGATAGTTCATCGCAACGGTCGCGCCGAGACGCGCCAGTCCGAGCGCGATCGCGCGGCCGAGTCCGCGCGTGCCGCCGGTGACGATCGCAATCTTGCCGTTGAGATCGTGATTGCTCATCGCGGTGGTGAATCCAAATTGGCGTAGAGGATTTGGCGGATGTCCCTCGCGAGCGAGGTGCCGTCTGCTCTCAGCTTGCGCGCGTTGAAGCCTTTCAGCTCGACACTAATCGTCAGCTCGGAATCGGAAACGTCGGCCGGCGTTGCGAATGCGACGCGGCCGCTTTCGGGCGTGCGCGATTCCGCGATGACTGCGCCGCCGCGGCCTTGAAGCGTGACGCGCGCACCGGCGAGCGGCGGATTCTCGCCGTCGGGCAAGGCGTCGTTGTCGAGCGCGGTAACGCGGAGGCTGCGGAGGTCGCGCGCGCGCTCGATTTCGACGCGCATATCGCGCAGATAAATTATCGACTCGGCGTACACGCCCTCGATCCCCGCTCGCTGCGGCTCGCGAATCGGATTCGCCTTCAACTCGACGCGCTGCGCCGCCATCCCGTGGTCGGAGGTGACGACGAACAGCGTGGACTCGAGCAGGCCGCGCGCGCGGAGAATGTCGAGCACCGCGCCGATTCGCGCGTCCGTGCGATAGAGCGCCTCGCGCGTGCCCTCATGATGCGGGCCGTAGTCGTGCCCCGCGCCGTCGGTCAGCACGAACTCGTGCGCGACGAACACGGGGGCGTCCTCGGCGCAATGTTCGAAGAGGTTGATCACTTGCGCCATGCCGCGGATGTCGACGACTTCTTCGCGCGTCATCGCAGGCATGTTGTCGTTGGCCCATCGCGGGCTGACGTCGCCAATCATCTCGGCCGTGAGCGTTTTGAGTCGCGCCTTGTCGCCGACGATGCGCCGCTCGAACGCCGCGTGATCGGCGCCGCGCCCTTGCGGTTCGTGAATCGAGGCGGTGATTGTGCTCGGGCCGCCGGCGCGCTTGAACGCCTCATAGAGCGTCTCGACGTCGGGGCTGAGATAGCGCTCGCCGTCGAAGACGTTGCCCTGAATCGGCACGGTCTCGCGATGCTCGCGCAGGTGGAAAGTCGGATTGACGACGTCATGATGGCCGCACCACGCCCCGGTCAGAATCGTCGAGTGGCTCGGCCACGTGATGCTCGGGAAGTTGACAATCGAGCCGTGCGAGAGCATCGCGCCGCGCTCGACGAGGCCGGCGAGATTAGGAATGGCGCCGCGGTTGTGTTCGAGCTGGTGGCGAAGTTCCGAATGCGACATGCCGTCGAGCAGGATCATATACACGCGCTTCGGCGGCGTTGCGGCAGGGTCGATAATTTCGTCGAGCGGACTGCCGTCCTGACGCTTGAGATATACTTCGGCGGGCGATCCCGACGCGTCGCGGCCGGCGATTTTCGGAAGCCCGGCGATCCGCGCGATGGTCGGAGCCACGTCGACCTGGCGGGCGTTCAGCTTGAACAGTCCGCGGCGCACGCCCGGACCGCTGAAGACCAGCGGCGCGCGGCATTGCACGACGTCGAGCGCGCCATGCTGCCCCGGCTGAATACCCCAGGCGTAGGCCTTGGGGCTGACGACGACATCGGGCGCGCGCGGGCTGTCGAAGAGCTGGGCGATCCGCTCGTAGGCGTACGGATGGCTCAACACGTAGGGTTCGAACCAGGCGCGATTGGGATCGTCGGTGCGATTGCCGCTGCGGCCGGCGGCCTCGAGTTCCTCGTCGATAGTGGAGACGATGAACGGATCCTGATTGGCGATGGGGTTCTCGCCGATTTGCTCTACCACCTCGAACGAGAGCGCGCCGCGTTCGTCGGCAAAGCGCTTGAAGCGAACCATCCCGCGGCGCGACCAAACTTCGTAGGCGTCTGCCCGCCAGGTGATCGCGAGATCGACGTTATCTGCCGCCGGAGACTCGGCGAGCAGCGCGAGAATCGTCGCGTCGCCGGAATCATATTGGTGCGAATCGAGTCCCTGGCCACCGCGGCGTTCGGGTCCGTGTTCGCGCAGTTTGACGGATTCGCGATTCATTTCTTTGGCATCTCCTCTCGACCAAACATTGCTCTGTGCGACATGACGCGCGCAAGCCATTTACGGCGTGCTACTTCGTGTTTTGTTAATATCGCTGGGCCGTTGCTTGGTCACGCGCATTCCCGCAATAGTGAAACCCCAAACCGGGAAAGGCAATCATCATATGGCGGAAGAATTCGAATCACGAATCGGCAAAGGTACCAAGGCCTCGGGCAAGCTCACCTTTCGCGGCCCGGTGAAAATCGAAGGCGAAGCGGAAGGTGAGATCAGCGGCGACGAAGTCATGATCGCGACCGGCGCGGTCGTGAGTGCGCGGATCAGCGCGAGCAAGGTGACGATCGCCGGCGCATTCAGCGGCGAAGTGACCGCGCGCGAACGCGTTGAGCTGATGGCGACGGCGCGGGTGCAATGCAACATCAGCACGCCGAGCCTGGTGCTCAACGAAGGCGCGCAGTTCGACGGCGATTGCAAGATGCCGACGAAAAAGCTCGCGGCGTAGAGAAGAACTGCGAGGCGCGCCAGCGCGCTCGCGGAATCCACGTGATTTAATGTGGAACCCGCCATGGGTTCCACACCTCCTTGGGCAGGGGTGACCCCTGCACCCGGTATTCAGAGAAGAGAATCGCGAAATGTTGATGACAACATTTCGCTCACGATTGTGGGAAAGAGAAAGGCCGGTTCCCTTTTCCGCGCGGGGTTAGGGGTTAGGTTGGTTGTGCACTAGCACGGTTTCGACGCCGCGTGAGTCGCGGCGGTGGATGACGATGCCGGCGTCGTTGAGTTCGATTTCTTCGGCGTCGCCCATCCGCGGCTCGTAAATCCACAAATGCGAATCGCCGCCGCGCTGGCGGCATGACTGTTTGCTGGTGGCTGCCACTAGTGTGTTCGCATCGATTGCGGCGACACGCCCGGTCCATCGCGTCTGCCCGCGTTCACGAACATGCGCGATCGTCAGCGCGCGGAAGATGACGAGGTCGGCGTCGACTTCGCCGTAGCGGCCCAGCTTGGTGGTCAGGTCGTTGCGGCTGCCTCCCGTGCTGATGTTACCGCGCAGAAAGTTGTCGGCCGATTCGTAGCTTGCGTGGCGGGTAAATGGACCGCGGCTGTAGCTCAGGGCGACGCGACGGACGAGGCCGCCGTCGTCGAGATCGGCTTCGACTTCGTACACGTTCGCACCGGCGGCAGGACGGCGGACGCCGTGAATACGTCCCCAGGCGAGGGTTTCGGTTTCGACCGCGATCAACTCGCCGCCGCGGCGGATGTCGTAATGGAACTCGCCGTCGGCAATCAGCATGCTCGAAAGCTAACTGCTCGGGTGGGGGCGGACAAGTTTCGTATTCATCAGGTTTGCGAACCTTTGGCGAGTTGGGCCATTGTGGCTCAAATGAACTGGCAGGAGTACTACCGCTCGCGCACGCGTTCACCCGACGAAGTGGCGGCGATGGTGAAGCCGGGGATGCGGGTGGATTTCCCGTTCGCTGCGGGAGCCGTGATGCAGCGCGCGTTGGCGGCGCGCGGTAAGCAGCTCGACGGCGTCATCGATTTGCGGATGGCGTCGCCGCTGATCGACCCGGGATGGCTGGGCGGAGACGTCGCGTCGCGTTTCAGAATCGAGTTCGAGCTGTTCATCGGCAACATGGGACGCCCGCTGCATGACCGGCACGGGGCAACCTACCTGCCGAATTTATTTTCGACCGGATTCAAGCCGCATGACGAACGGCCGAGCGAAGACCGGCCGATAGATTTCGCGTTCGTCAACGTCACCACGCCCAACTCGAAAGGATTCGTCAGTTTCGGGCCGCATCAGTGGAACAAGCGGATGTACGCGCGGCGCGCGCGGCATGCGATTGCCGAAGTCGATGCGAACATGACGCGCACCTACGGCGACGTTTACATGCACGTCTCGGAGTTTGAGTATTTCGTCGAGGGCACTCCGCCACCGCCCGATCTGAATGTGATCGAGCAATCGCTGGCGGCGATGGACACGCAGAAGCGCGAGGGCGTCCGCGCCGTAATCGCAGAGGTGGGCGTCGAGCGTATCTGGCCCATCGTTCAGTATCTGCAACGCATCCAGCTTCCCGATTTGCGCGTCCTGCTCGGTATCACGCCGCCGCCCGCCGAGTTCAAAGCGGTCGCAGGATATCTGAGCGAGCTTATCGAGGACGGCGTGACGATTCAGATTGGCGTCGGCGATCCCAGCTCGCAGATGCCGCGGATGGGCGCATTCGACGGCAAGCATGACCTGGGGCTACATACGGAGATGTGCGCGCCGGGAATCGCGCGGCTGGTAGACGCCGGAATAATCAACGGGCGGCGCAAGTCTATTCATCGCGGAAAGGCGGTAGCGGTCGCGTGGTCGGGCTCAGACCCGGACGACCTGCGGATTATCGACGACAACCCGGCGTTCGAGCTTTACGATCCGGAATACACGCTCAAGCTCGCGACCGTGTCCTCGAATTATCGGCAGACGTCGATCAACAACGCGATCAGCATCGACCTCACCGGGCAGATTAATTCGGAGACCGTGCTCGGCGCGCGAATGATGAACGGGACCGGCGGGCAGCCGGAGACTCATATCGGCGCGTTTCTGTGTCCCGGCGGACGCGCGATTACGCTGCTGCAATCGACCGCCGTTGGTGGCGCGATTTCGCGTATCGTGCCGCAGCTCGAGGCCGGCGCGCTGGTCACGGTGCCGCGTTACTTTGCCGATACCGTGGTGACGGAATTCGGCATCGCACGGCTGCTCGGCAAGAACCATCGCGAGCGCGCCGCCGAGCTGATTGCGATTGCTCATCCTGACCATCGCGGCGAGCTAAGAGAAGCCGCCATCCGACTCTTCGGATAATTCTGTCTCGCTATCTCGCCTTTAGATTGGCTGTCCGGTGAGACCAATTCACTGGCAGAGCCATATCGTCCGAAAGTACTAGAAACGCCGCCGATTCGGTGCTGAATAGCGCTGAGCGCTCGGTGCGACAGGTACATTTTACCGGCCCTTGACCTTAGGCGGGAAATAGTCCAATAAGGGGGTCTATAGCGCGGCGCAACTTTTGTGATAGTCTATTTGCCAGTCTAAGAACGGATAGGCCCGTTAAAGAGGAAGTGAACGAATGGCATCCTCGACCAAAGTGCTAACGGTAAACGAGCTAGCAGAGTATCTGCGAGTGCATCGCTCGACGATCTACCGCCTGCTGAAGAAGGGACAGTTGCCCGGTTTCAAAATCGGGAGCGACTGGCGCTTCAACGTCGAGGTAATCGACGAGTGGCGGTTGCGCCAGGGACCGGGAGTGCTCGAAGAAGAAGCGGTCGAATAGCCGACCGCCTCGCACCATCGCACCTCAGTTCGTAATCCGCCGTTAATTCTCACCTCTTAAGGCGACGCTGAGATCGGGCAAGTTGTCGCGCCCACTCCAGCGCGGATAGACTGCGGGCATCTGAATTTCGGGGCGCCGAGATTTTCCGCGCGGCCATCATGCACAATCATGCCGACTGACATTTCCGCCAAGACCCGGCTATTCACCGAATCCGTAATCCGCGAGATGACGCGGCGGGCGCTCAAGTGCGGCGCGGTGAACCTCGCGCAGGGCTTTCCCGACTTCGCGGCGCCGGCTGAAATCAAGGAAGCGGCGAAGCGCGCGATCGACGAAGAATACAATCAGTATGCGATCACGCACGGCTCACCGAATTTCCGCCGCGCTATCGCTGACAAGGTGCGCAGCTACAACGGCGTCCCATGCGACCCCGATCGCAACATCACGGTGACCTGCGGCGCGACCGAGGCGATGATCGCGACGATGCTGGCGGTGATCAATCCGGGCGACGAAGTGATCGTGTTCGAGCCGTTCTACGAGAACTACGGGCCCGACGTGATCCTGGCCGGCGCGACGCCGCGCTACGTGGCGCTGCGCGATCCCGATTTTTCGATCGACCGTGCCGAGCTGGAGGCGGCCTTCGGGCCGCGCACCAAGGCGATCGTGATCAACACTCCGCACAACCCGAGCGGCAAGGTTTTCACGCGCGCCGAGCTCGAGACGATCGCCGCGCTATGCCAGCGCCACGACACGCTGGCGATCACCGACGAAATTTACGAGCACATCATTTATGGCGGCGCGCGTCACATTTCGATCGCGAGCCTCAAGGGGATGGCCGATCGAACGGTCACCATCAGCGGGCTGTCGAAGACCTATTCGATTACCGGATGGCGACTGGCTTATGCGATCGCCAGCGAGCGGATCACGGCCGCTATCCGCAAGGTACATGATTTTCTGACGGTCGGCGCGCCGCATCCGCTGCAGGAAGCCGGCGCCGTCGCGCTGCGGCTGCCGGAGTCGTTTTACGCCGAGCTGACCGCGATGTACGAGCGCAAGCGCGGCGCGCTATACGCTGCGCTCACGCGGGCGGGACTGCAATGCAGCAATCCTGACGGCGCGTATTACATCGTGGCCGAGATTGGCGGCCTCGGGTTCAAGGACGACTTCGCGGCGGCAGATTTTCTTCTCGACGAAGTGGGAGTCGCCGCTGTGCCGGGCTCAAGCTTTTACCATCGGCCGGAACTGGGGCATGGCAAGATTCGATTTACGTTTTCCAAGAGCGATGAGACGATCGCGGCGGCCGCCGAGCGGCTGAGCCGCCTTCAGGAAAAGCTCGCGTCTCGCTCTAAAAGCGATACCAGGTAGGCGAAATCCGATCAGGCGGACTTTTTGCCGCCCTGGATTGTGCGCAGGCGCGGGCGTTCGATTCCGCCCGAGAGATATACCAGCACGGTCCAGCCGCTGCGGGTAAGCGGGTAGCAGAGCAGCACGCTGGCGCAAGCGATCACGCTGAGAATTAAAATCTGGACGGCGTCAGACAGGTGTGTGGTCAGCGCGAGAATTGCCCAGCAAATCAGGAAGGAGCCGGCCGCCACCGCGAAGTCGAGATACATCGCGCCGAGCGTCTCGCCGGGATCTTTCCAGAACACGACGTGACATCGCGGGCACTCGCGATTCATTTTGAAGTGCGAGCGAAAGATGGCGCCGTGGCGACACACGGGGCATCGGCAGTTGAGCGCGCATTTGATCAGCGCAGATGCAGAATCATTCGCCACAATTCTGATCTTACTCCGCGGCTCGCGTGACGCCAGCGATTATCTCAGTCGACGATCAGATTCTTCTTCAGTTAGCGGAAGATGGCGTTGGTTTCTCGTCGAGCGCCGGCGCAGGGGTGCCGGGTCCGGACTGAAAGCCGTCGGGCAAATCGCGCGTCGGCGAAATACGAATCACGACTATCTGCCCTCGATCGAGCTTGGCGCGAGACGGACGCGCAAAGCCGATCCACGCGAGCGTATATTTCTTCGGATACTGCGCGATCACCTGGTCCTGCAGCGCAGTGTCCGTGACGATGTCCGCCTTGCCGATGAACGCCGGACCGGTGCGCTCGCCGATCCAGATGAGCGCAGGGCTGCCGCGCCTGATGCGCTTCGCCTTCCAACTGGTCGGCGACGTTTCGATGAGGACCTGGTTGTCGGCCGTCGTAATGAACCAGACCGGCACCGCTCTGCTCTGGTTGCCGTCTTTGCGAACCGTCGCAATATAGATGTAGGTGGCCTTGGCGAGAGCGTCGACGTCGCGCGGCGAGGTCGCTCCGAGCGCGGTGGCGGCAGGAATGGCCAGCGCAACCAGAATGGAAGCAGCCGCGAGCAGATGCGGAAGATTGGCAGCGGAAATTTTCATGATCTGATCCATCGCCGATTTCAATCGCCAAGATAGCGGCGCCGTACGAAAACTTCTCCGAGGAACAGCATGATCACCAGCGGAATCAGCCACGAGTCCGCGCTGCGGCGAAATGCGATCGTTTGACCGCTGTGGCGCGCGATGGTCGCCGGCGATGCGTCGAAGGCGCCGTGCGTCGCTGTCGCCAGCCGTCGCAGCAGCTCGAGATTGGGCGGCTTGATCCGCAACTCGGCGCTGTCGGCTGGAATCGATCCGGCGGCGGCGAAGTCGCGCTGCTCGAGAACTTTTTCGGAGTCGCCCGCCTTGAACATCAGCGTCGCCGTGTACTTGCCGCGCGGCAGCGGACCGATTTCGCCGCGGTAGATCGACGCGTCAGCCTCGGTCATCGCAACGTCGACGGCGCGCCCCGGACCCGTGATGCGGCAGACGAGATTGCTCACCGGCTCGGGATCCGCCTTCTCGGCCTCAACGGCGATCGACCCGTCCGGCGCGCCGTGCACGCGCATCGTGAACATCCCCGAATCGCCCTGGCGCATCGTCCAGTTGGCGAGCTGAGACCAGAATTCGACGTAGCGGTTCCATCGAATCCAGCTGAGCGTCGCCAGCGAATCGGGATCCCCGGAGAAAATCGCCGTGCGGCCGAGTCCGTACTGCCACGACGCGACCAGCGGCGCAGTTTTGTCGGCGCGCGAAACCTTCAGCGGGACCTGCGCGCCGTCCTTGGCCTCAGTCGCGGCGAAAAAATCGATCGGCGGAATCTCGTTGATGCCGATGCCGGATAGCATCGCCGTCGCTTCGCCCGCTTCGACCGTCGTGCGATCGGATTTGCGCCGGTTCATCGCCTGGCGGGTCAGCCCAACCAGCAACAGCGGCAGCTTCTCGATATCCTGCACGCGATAGAACACCCCGCCGGTCGCCTTCGCAAAATCCTGCAGCAGCTCGAGGTTCTCGAGGTCGGGGCCGATGCGGATGGTCGAGACGGGGATGTGCTGGCGCGCAAATTCGGCGATCAGATCGTCGTGATCGTGATACTGGCGGTTGGTGTCGCCGTCGGTGAGCAGAATCACCTGGCGCACCGGGATGCCGCTTTGCAGAATTTCACGCTCTGCAATTTCGAGCGCGTCCTTGAAGTCGGTGCCGCCGCCGGGTTGCAGCCGGTCGATGCGGTTTTCGAGCTCGTCGCGATCCTCGCCGAGCGGCTGCAGATGCGCCAGCACGTACGGCTGCGAGTCGAACGCAATCACGCCCGCCATGTCGGTATCGTCGAGCTGGCGCAGCAGTGCGATCGCCGCTTCCTTGGCGTAGCGAATTCGTTCACCGTCGCGCACGGCGGGGTAACGCGAGTCGTAGCTCATCGAGTTCGATCGATCGATGCACAGGTAGACTGCGATTGGCTCGCGCGACGGCGGCGGCGGCTGCGGCACGAACTTCACCGGCAACGCCTTTTCCAAATCGCCGCCGGCCAGGCTCTCCTCGCGCAACGTGTCTCCGGTCGCGACCAGCCCGCCGCCGTAGTCGGCGACGTAGCGATTGAGCGCATGCTGCGCCGCGGGCGACATCGTACCGGCGGGCACGTCGTCGAGGATGACGAGCTGATACGGCAGGTAATCCTCCGGATGCTCGCTCAGGCTGCGCGGCGCCACGAAAGCAATCTGGTAGTTGCGCAGCTTGAGCGCGCTCACGAGGCTGTCGGGAATCGTCGCCGAGACGATCAGAATTTTCGGCGCGCCGGTCACCGTAATCGGCGCCTCGACCCGTGGATTCAGCGCCACGCGCGGCGGTGCAATCGAGACTTCCGCGCTCATCAAGTAGGCGCCCGGATGCGCGAGCCGATACGGCAGCTCGAAGCGGTTCAGCCCCGGCTTCAGCACAATCGACTGGCCGCCAACCGCATTGTCGTCGCTGTAGAGCTTAAGATTGGCGGCGACCGGCGACTGCGATTCACTTTCGACATCGATTCGAAACGCGAAGCGTTGATCGGCGCGCACGCTGTCCGGGGCAAAAAAATTGGTGACCGCGATTCGCTCGGTGGCCGACGGCGGCGGCGCGGCCGCAAAAATTCGCACGCCGTCCTCGAGCATCGCGGGAACTTCCGTCATCGCGGAGTCCTCGGTCTCGTTGCCGTCGCTCAGCAGCACGATTCGCTTGTCCGCTTCCGGAGCGAACAGGCTCTCGGCCGCGGTCAGCGCGCCCGCGATATTGGTGGCGCCCGCGTCGGCGCCGTCACCGAAATTCCCGAGCAGGCGCGGATCGCTCAGCGGCGCGAGCAGCCGCGCATCGCGTCCAAACCCGATAATCCCCAACTGGTCGCTCGGCGCCATCGCCGATTTCAACTGTTCGATCTGTCGACGCATCCATTCCTGCTGGTCGGGTGACACCGAGCGCGATTCGTCGAGTGCCGCGACCACCGCAACGCTCTGCGCTGCGATACGCCCGGGAACGCGCAATCCCGCAAGCATCGCGACCAGCGCGACCACGCACAACGCGCGCAGCGTTGCAGCCACGGCACCTGCCAGCCGCGTTCCGCCGCGCATCGCGAGAATTCCCGGCGCCGCCGCCAGCGGCACCAGCACCAGCAGCCAAAGCAGATGCGGCCGATCAAACATGGCGCATCCTCCAGCGGCCGGCGTGGCCAATCAACATCGCCGATTCGATCAACAAGGCGAGCAACGCCAGCGCTATCAAGATGAAGACGAGCGGCTGCACTTGCCGGGCGCTCTGCGCGCTCGATTCGGCGGCGGCTTTTCCCGCCGGCGCACTCGCTTCGGGCTGTGGCTTCGCGCCGAGGTCGGATTCGTCGGCATCATAATAGTTGGCGAGCACCTGCGTCGTCTGGCCGCCGGATTCCAGCGCATAGCGCCCGGCCTGCATCGGCCGTATTCGCACGCGGCCCCATTTGTCGGGCGTGACGGTGCGGATACTCCCGTCAGGCTGCGTGACTCGCGCGGTCGCCGGTGGCAGGGACGCTCACATCGGCGCCAGTCGACACGATCAGAATATCCCGCGGCGCGGTCAGTTGCTTGATCAGATCAACCGTCAGCACCAAGGCGTCGAGATGATCGGGAGCGAGCAGCAGATGATCGCGCACGTCGAACGCGATCACGCCAACCGGACCGCCCGCGGCACGTCCAATCGCAGCGAGCGGGATCGACGAATGACTTGGGCCCATCGCGGTCGAGAGCAGATCCATCCACTCCGGTACTGCGACAACCCGCGTCGCGCCCAGCGTCAGCGATTCGATCCCGGGCGAATCGCCGGTCGCGTCAGCGCGAATATCGGCGCTCGCCAGCGTGCCCTTGACTGAGATTCCCAGCCCGCTCTTCGCAGCCGGCGGCGGATATATGAGAAGCGTCGATGCGCCCTTCACCGCGGGCACGTAGCAATCGTGCATGATGACTAGGTCGAACGGTTTCGCGTCCGATTGCGCGGCATACTTCGCAGGGTCGGCCGTCACGATCTGGAAATTCGCGTTGACCGCGAGCAGCACCCGCGCGATATCGTCGCGCACCGCCGCATCGGGCGACAGCACCAGCACCTGCGCGGCGCGACCGGACGGCGCGAGGGCATAGCGGCTATTGTCGGCGTCGATTGCGTCGGGCGTCAGAATTCGCGCATGCAGCAGGCCCCCGGTCTTCAGCGGTCCGAAGAAGGCGACGACCTGCTCGCGCGGCGCGAGCATCATGGTCTGATGGAACTGCTCGCTGTCGTCGAGATCGATCGCGAACTCCGCCGGATGCGGCCGTGCGGAGAAATTGCGAATCACGACGCGTCCCCGCGTCGAGCCCGGGATGCCGGGATCGAGCGACACGATTGCGAGGTTCGAATCGCCGCTGCCGACCAGGTGGAAATTTACGCGCGAGGTCGAGCCGGCGTCGGCCAGTATCGCGGGCGCGGGCGGGCGATCGGCGAAGAGATCGATCTCCGACGCTCCCCGTGCGCGAATCAGCGCGGCTCTCAGAGCCGTCGTGCGCGCCGGCACCGCCATCGGAACCAAATCGCCAAGCGCCTTGCGCAAATCAACCAGGTTCGCCGTCTGCGGATGCCGCACCTGCGCTTCAAGCGCGTATCCGATCACGCTGAACTCGTCGCCGATCGGCGCTTGATCGATTATCTGCATCGCCTGCTGACGCGCCTGGTCGATTCGCGTGCCGGAGCCTTCGCGCGCGCTCATCGCGGCGCCGAGATCGAACACCAGCGCATGGCTGCGGCCGTGACCGGGCGACGGCGGCCTCATTATATAGAGCCCGGCAATCGCGAAGGTCAGAGCCGCCAGCGTCAGCATCTCGAGCCAGAACAACGGATCGATTCGCACGTTACGGACGCTCGCGACGGGCGCGGGCGCGTCGTCGAACAGCATCAGGCTCGACACCTCGATGGTCGGACGCGAGCGCGAGCGCAGATAAATCAGCACCAGCAGCGCGAGGCTGAGCCCGTAAATGAAGTTTTCCGGATTGAGGAAACCCACGGCTATCTCACGATTCCCAGCAGCGGGAGTTCGCGCTCCATGAAACTTTCCAGGTTGCCGGCGCCGAACGCCTGCGCGTAAGCGATCGCGTGCGCCGTGCAGATCTCGCGGACGCGCGCCGCTATCTTTTCCACTTTGCGCCGAAGCGCGGCGACCGTCGCCGGCCCCAGCATCGTCTCACGCACCTCGCCGGTCTCCGCGTCGCGGATGCGGTAAAGTCCGGGCGGATACGCCGCAGTGCTCTCCTGCTCGCCCATCACGTGGATGACTTTCACATCGTGACGGGCAGCGACCAGCCGCTTGAGCGCATCTTCGATGTCGATTTCGTTCACCAGAAAATCCGAGATGACGACGATCGTTCCCGCCGGCCGGCGCTGCAGCAGCAATTCATCGACCGCGGCGCCGAGGCGAGTGTCGCCGCCGCTCCTCACCGACGTGACGAACGGCTTGAAGTTGAGGTACGACTCGCGCCGCCGATGGAACGGCGTCGCTTCGAGCTTCATCGACCCGCGATGCATCGCGAACGCGCCGATTCGCACCGCGTCGTTGTCCGCCATCCCGATGTAAGCGAGCGACGCACCAATCGCCAGCGCGAGCCCGAGCTTGTCGTCGCGCTCGGGCAATCCCATCGACGCGCTCGCATCGACCAGCGCCGTGACTTCGACCTGACGATCGGCGCGGTAGGTCCGCAGCATCAATTCGTCGAGCCGCGCGAACGCGTTCCAGTCGAGGAAGCGCAAATCGTCGCCGGGCGCGTACTCCTTGAAATTTTCGGGTTCGATGCCGAGTCCCTGCACTCGGCCGAGCGTGCGCTGGCCGGTGCGGACCGTCCGCGCGCGCTTGATGCCCAGCACGAGGCGGTCGAGCTTGCGCAAAAACTCCGGCTCGAACGCGCGCGTCTCGAGCATGATAGACAGCCTATACTTTCGCCGCGCGAACCGACTTGATGACGCGCTCGACAATGTGCGCAGCGTCGATTCCGTCGGACAGCGCGGCGTAGTTGAGCATTATGCGATGGGCCAGCGCGGCTACCGCCACGTGATCGATATCTTCACGCGCGATATTGGCGCGCCCGTCGAGCAGCGCGCGCACCTTGGCGCCGAGAATCAACGCCTGCGCTCCGCGCGGACTCGAACCGAACATCACGTAGCGATTTACCATCTCGTCGTGCACGGCCTTCGCCTCGTCGCTCACGAAGCGCGAGTTCTGCGGCTGCGTCGCGCGCACCAGCCGCGCCGCGTAAATCTCCAGCCCAGGCGCGGCCATCACTTCGCGCACCAGCTGCTTCAGCGACTCGACTCGCGCGGCCGCTTCGTCGGCATGAAACACCGCCTCGATTCCCGCATCCTCGGGTCCCGTCGTCGACGAGATGATTCGCGTCAGCTCGCCTTCGTCGGGATAGTTCAGCCGCACCTTGTACAGGAAGCGATCGAGTTGCGCCTCGGGCAGCGGATAGGTGCCCTCCATCTCGATCGGATTCAGCGTCGCCATCACGAAGTACGGCGGCTTGAGGCGGTAGGTCGTGCCCGACACCGTCACCTGCAACTCGGCCATCGCCTCGAGCAGCGCAGACTGCGTCTTCGGCGTCGCGCGATTGATTTCGTCGCCGAGCAGGATGTGGCAGAACGCCGGTCCCGGCTGAAAGGTAAACTCGCGGCGGCCGTCGTCGCCCGACAAGATCACGCGCGTGCCGGTGATATCGGCCGGCATCAGATCGACGGTGAACTGAATTCGATTGAAGCTGAGATTCAGCGCCAGCCCCAGCGTCTTGACCAGCGTCGTTTTGCCGGTGCCGGGGACGCCTTCGATCAGCACGTGACCGCCCGCGAACAGGGCCGACAGCAACTCCTCAACCGCCTGCTCATGCCCGATGATCACCTTGTGGATCTCGGCCTGGATACGCCGAAACGTCCGGGCGAAATCCGCCACCGTTGGCGTTTCCGCCTGCACGTCACTCATCGTTCGAATACCTGCTTGATTGTGCTGCGATCGTCGGCCGGCACCGCAACGCGCGCCACCGGTTCGTCGGGCTGCTGATCCACACTGAGCGGAGTGCGCACTTTGGGCGGCACGTAAGCGTGACCGGCGCCCTTCGCGCCGTGATCGACGGGCCGCGCTTCGATCGCAATCTCGAAACCCTCAGTGCCGAGCTTCGACGACGCCGGCGCGCCGAACAGGCTGTCCGGGTCGGCGCCGACTCCGTGCGCCTCGCCGCCGTTGCTGCTGTTCTCGCCGCTCTGCTGGATACTGCGGTCGCTTGCGCTGTTGCTCTTGTTGGGATTGTCCTGGCCGGCGTCGGATTCGACGCCCGCATCGCCCGTGCTGTTGGACGACGGCCGCGCATTGGGCTGGCGCGAATCGTCTTCCGGCGGCAGGTTGAGCGCGTCGTTGGACTTCGGCATTTCCTGTTTGAACTGCCCCGCAACTTCGCCGTGCCGATTCTTGCGCGTCTCGGGCGCGCGATGAATCTCGTCCTGATCCTGATTCTGGTCCGCATCGGCCAGCCGTAGGTTGAGGCGCTGTTTCGAGGCCGTCTGCTGCCCGGTCAGCTTGCTCTGCAGATTCCCGGCCATGTCGCGCGCGCGATTCACCAGGCTGTTCAGCGAATTGCCGGCAACGTCGCCACCGCCGGCACTCTCGCGAGCCAGCTTGTCCTCGAGCCGGCGCATGGTCGCGGGGTCGGCCGTGACCTGCATGCCGGAGTGTATCGCCCGGATCGGCGGGCCGCAGATGCAGGTCGTCGAGATCGACCGTCAGATCGTCCTGGTCGCTGCCCGCGTTGATTTGCGGCGCATGCTTGATTTTTGAAATCGGATACGCGAGCGCCGCAACAACCATCGCCGCCGCCAGCGGATAGATCGCGCGCGACACGCGCCGCCGCTCGATCTTCGCCGCTGCAAATTGGTCCTGGTAGCCTAGAGTATCTTCAACCAGATACGACCACAGCGGCCCGTGAGTTTCGTCCTTCGCCAGCGCCACTATCGTCGAGAGGCGCCCCTTCAGCTCGGCGCGATCGTCGGCGACCGCCGCGGCACCCGCCGCGCTCGCCCGCATCCGCCACCCGGCACGCACCGCGCTCACGATACCGCTGGCCGCAACGATCACCAGCACCGCGGCGCCCGCCAGGAAAATCAGCGGCGACACGAGGTACGCGCCGACAAAGATAGCGGCGCCGCAGGCGATCACGATCGCGAGCGTGTAGAAAATCGCGTGCTGGATTGCCAGCGAGTTGAGCCGCAGGCGAACGGACCCGACCCGGCCCAGGATTTCTCCGAGCTTCTCATCCGCCCGCCGATCTTGTGAGGGAAACGACATCGAAGGCGCCAGCGCGCAGATCGAGGATAGTTTAGCCCCACTAACGGCGCAACGATGAATCTGCGCCGCACATTGCGCACAAAATGAAGACGCTAAGCGGTCATTCCCGCCGAAATTGGTAGAGCACCTGCCGCGAGCCCGGCTTCGCATCGAACGATGTCGGGTAGCGCTGGCCGGTCAGGTCGTAGCACACGGTCAGGGAATCGCCGCTGATCTGGTAAATCCCCTTCAATTCGCCGCCATAAGTCCCCGGCGGAGTCTCGTGATGAATGACGTCGATTTGCTTGCGACTCGCGTCGAGCGTGAACGGGTAGGGATCGTTATGTAGCTGCCCGTCGAGCCGGATAGTGTAGTGGTCGCCGTCGACGATCCATTCCATATCGGCCGTTTGCGGCTGGCCGTCATAGATTGTGCTGACGAGCTTCCAGGTCCCCTGCCAATTTTTCGCATCGTCCGCCGAATCCCCACCCGCAACGGCCCTGCATCCTGCGAGCAAACCAACCGTCAGCAGTATTAATCCCAGCCGCGCGAGTTTGCCCGAAATCTCCATAGGATTCAGAACGTCCAACCGACAATCGATTTGAGAAATATTCCGTTGCTCGCGCGTGTCAATCCGATTCCCACGCCGAAGTTCAGCTCGAGCTGCGGCAGAAGATCGAAATTCAGAGCCGGCACGATGAAATGCTGCTGCTCCTGCACCTTCGCCAGCGGCTGAATCGATCCCATGTCGCCGTAGTACTCGACCGCCGGCGACACCCAATCAGTCAGCTGGTAGACCAGCATGCCCGACGGATCGAATTGAAACCCATGATGTGCGCCCGGGCCGCTGAATGGATCTATGAACGCAAAGTTTCCGACCAGCCGAAAGCGCTTGTAGTTCGCGCCCGCGATCGGCCGCAGCTCGAGCGTCGTCGGATTTTCCTCGGCCGCATGCCGCATGTAATCGAGCTCGACGTTGCCGCCGAACTGCACCGGCCACTCGAACGTCTGCGGGATTCCGAAATGCATCTTCGTGCGCGAGCCCGAATATTCGTAGTCGCCGTTCGACAGCTTGGCCGTGCAAAAATACTGCCCGACCTCGAGCCATTTCAGGACTCCGTAGGTAGCCTCGACAGTCTCGTGCACCTGGTAAACGTCAATCTGGCTTTTCGCGAGCTGCCCGGTCGCCGTCGAGGTCGTGTTCGAATGCAATTCGAGCTGCAAATGACCAGCCGGCGTCGTGTCCGTGTCGTAAATCTCGATTTCGTAGAAGTCGATCGCCTGCGACGTGCGCGGAGTCGCGAGTATCGCGACAATACTTAGACAGATCCCGAAAAGACCAACGCACTTCGTCATGCGCGTCATCCATTCAGCGCGAGTGCACTACTCCGATTCGCGGGCACAGCGCCGCGATTTTGCAGCGCGAGCACCACGGCGACACCGGATTGCAAATCGTCTGCCCGAACGCCACCAGAATTCCGTTGTACTCAATCCAATGCCGCGCCGGCAGCACCGCGCGCAGCGCCAGCTCGGTCTTGTCGGGCGTCTTGGTGCGCACCAGTCCCCATCGATTCGAAATGCGATGCACATGAGTGTCGACGCAGATGCCCGGCTTCGCGTACGCCTCGGTCACGACCAGGTTCGCGGTCTTGCGCCCGACGCCCTTGAGCGTCAGCAGCGCGTCGATCTCGTCGGGCACGCGCCCGTCGAATTTGTCGATCAGGTCGCGGCATATTCCGCGGATGACGCGCGCCTTGGTGCGATAAAATCCCACCGGAAAGATGAGCCGCTCGAGCGTCTTGTTCGACAGCGCGAGCATCGCCGCCGGAGTATCGGCGCGCGCGAACAACCTGATCGACGCGGCCGCCGTAGTCGCGTCCTTGGTGCGAAGACTGAGGATGCACGAGATCAGCGTGCGGAACGGATCGCGATGCTGCACCGCGATGAAGCTCACGATCGGCGCATTCCACGCCGGCGCCTCGCGCCTCAGCACGTCAAGCACGCGACTGACTCCGCGCGCATCAAGCGCCGCTCGCCGCGCCGCCGTATGTTTCTTAAGTGATGGCATCTGTCGACCCATAATATCTTGTCGTTTCTTCGACGCGTTGCTACCTGTGCTCGTCCGCTAACTCCCAGTAGCATCGGGAACAGGAAAAGGGGGAACGCGGATGGCAAGGGTAGCCGTTCCGACTGCCAAAGCTTCGGTCTTCGATACTCCCGCGGGGCTGGTCATCAACATCCCCTCCACGAAGAACTTTGGATTAATCTTATTCCTGGGATTCTGGTTGTGCGGATGGTTTTTCGGCGAGTTCTCAGCGATCCGTTCAGCTTGCGACAGGCAAGACGGCGGCGGGGAATAAGTCTCTTCATGGTCGTATGGCTGGTAGGATGGACAGTCGGCGGCGCCGCCGCCATCTACTTCTGGCTGTGGAATATAGCAGGCCATGAAATTGTATCGCTTACTCCAACCAGTCTCACTCTCCGGCGGGACATATTGGGCTTCGGACGATCGAACGAATATGACCTGCCAAGCGTAAAGAATCTGCGCATCGCCTTCACGCTCGCGAATACCAATTTGACCATTCCGGCACAGTCGTTCGGGGGAGGAGGCTCAATAGCGTTCGACTACGGTGCGAAAACATTCCGCTTCGGCGGCGGCCTCGACGAGGCCGAGGCCTCGCATCTGATCGAACTGCTGAAGTCCCGCTATCCATTCGACGCCGCCGCCTCTCAATGATTCGGCTGGAGCTTTCACGGCGTCACTCAGACCAATCGACCAGTTGACGCCGCGTCCTTGACCGTGTTCCTTCAAGGCGTGATCGAAATCCTCCACCGCGGCTCCCGCTCAATCGCGACCGCCGCCGCATGTCTCCTCGCCAGCTTCGCGCTGTCCGGCTCCGCCCTCGCCGCCTCTCCCACGCCCAACTTGCTGCTGCCCGGCTCGTCGCGCGGAGTTTCCGAGGCGCCTCCTCCCCAGCCGATTAACTGGGACCGCGTCACCCAGGAAGCGACCGACCTGCTCTCGAAGTACATCCAGATGAACACCAGCAATCCGCCCGGCGACGAGCTCGACGCCGCCCGCATGTTCAAGGAGAAGTTTCTTACCGACGGAATTCCCGCCACCACCTGGGAGCCGGAGAAGGGACGCGGAATTGTCGCCGCCCGCCTGCGCGGTATCGGCAAGCATACCAAGTCGATCATCCTGCTGAGCCACATGGACGTGGTGCCCGCCAATTCCAGGGAATGGCAGGTGCCGCCGTTTTCGGGCACCGTCAAGGGCGGCGAAATCTGGGGCCGCGGCGCTATCGACGACAAGGGTCCCGGCGTCATCGAGCTGATGGCGATGCTCGCGATCAAGCGCGCCGGCATCCTGCTCAACCGCGACGTGCTGTTCGTCGCCACCGGTGACGAGGAAGAAGGCGGCAAGAACGGCGCCGAGTGGTTCATCGATCACGAGTCCACCGTTTTCTCCGACGCCGGCTACCTGATCAACGAAGGCGGCTTCATCCGCACGCTCTCCGACAACAAGCGCAAGGCTTACATCGTGTCGATCACCGAGAAGACGCCGCTGTGGCTGCGGCTTACTGCCAGCGGTCCGGCGGGACACGCGTCGGATCCGCCGGCCGAAACGGCGGTCACGCGCCTGGTGCGCGCGTTGGAGCGATTGAGCCAGTACCAGACCCCCATTCACGTCATCGGACCGGTGCAGGACTACTACCACACGATGGCCGAGCTCGATCACGGCCCCAAGCAGCAGCTCGATCTCATCACTGCGCTGAAGGATCCCGCCTATCTCGCGCAGTTCCTCGACGATCCCAGCCAGAACGCGCACGTGCGCGATACCATCACGCCGACCGTGCTGTCCGCGAGCAATAAGACCAACGTGATTTCCTCAACCGCCTACGCCGAAATCGATTGCCGCTTGCTGCCCGGCAGCGATCCCAAGGCAGTCGAGAACGATATCAAGAAAGCGATCGGCGACGACTCGATCAAAATCGACGTCATCCTGAACTTCCCGCCGATTTCTTCGCCGTCGCGCTCGCCCCTGATGTCCGCCATCGAGACTCTCGCCCACGACCACGACCAGGCGGCCGTCGTGCCCGCGTTGATCAACGGCTATACCGACAGCCACTACTTCCGCCAGAAGAAAATCGTCTCCTACGGTTTTATCCCGGTCGTAATTAATCCCGCCGAAGCGAAGGGCATCCACGGCATCAACGAGCGAATCGGCGTGAAAGAACTCGCCGACGGAATTCAGCGGATGGTAGAGTTGCTCAAGATTTTCGGGGAACAGAAATAGGTGTCGCGATGATTCGAGCCGGGGTCGGTTACTCGACCGCACGCAACCCGCGCAGCGCCGCCGCCGAGGCGACCGCCGCCGCACTCGCGCAGGCGGGCCTGAGCAGCGCAATCGGGGCGCTATGCTTCGCGACTCCCGCCTACGGCGCCGCCTATCCGATGATCCTGCGGACGGTAGCTGCCGAAGCGCACACGCGCGAAGTCGCGGGATGCTCGAGCACGGGCGTCATCGCCGGCGAAACCGAAATCGAATCCGGCCATGCGCTCGCAGTGCTGGTGTTCGGCGGCAGAACGAAGACGAAATCCGCGCAACGCGATTCTTCGTGCCGACTCTTCGCGGCCGCGCGGCCGGCGTCGCGGCGGAAGTTGCGGCCGCAGTCCGTCCAAAGCTCGGCCAATCCAACCTGCTGATTCTCTTTGCCGATACTTACAACTTCGAAGCCGAGGCGACGCTACAAGCTCTTGGGATGGAATTGCCCGGAGTCGCCATCGCCGGCGGCGGCGCGAGCGAGGACGGCTCAATCGGCGAGACCTTCGTCTTCTGCGGCGATACCATCAGCTCGAACGCCGTGTCCGGGATGCTGCTCGCTGGCGACTTCGATCTGACGCTGGCCAACACTATCGCATGCGGCCTGATCGGCACTGCGCATCGCGTGACCGCCGCGCGCGACAACGTCCTGATCGAGCTCGACGGCCGCCCTGCTTACGAAGTCTTCGCCGAAGCCGCCGGTCCGCTCGCCGCCGATCTGCGCCGCGCCATCGCCTACGTCTTCGTCGCGATTTCCGTGTACGAAAACGCGCAAACGATCGAGCGCGGCCAATTCGTCGTGCGCAATATCGTCGGCGCCAGCGAGGAACACGGCGTCATCGCAGTCGGCTTCCAGCCGCAAATCGGCGACACCATCGGCTTCGTCCTGCGCGACGCCGAACGATCGCGCCAGGACCTGAAAGCAACCCTCGACGAGGTGAGCAATCGCCTGAAAGACGCGCCGCCCGCCTTCGGCCTCTACTTCGATTGTGTCTCGCGCGGCGCCGGCCTCTACAACATCCCAGGTCACGACTCCGCCTACATCAGACGCGCGCTCGGCCCCATCCCGATAGCCGGCTTCTTCACCGGCTTCGAAATCGGCGCGCTAGCCGATCAAACCTCCGTGCTCCAATATTCAGGCGTCCTCGCACTGATCTCGGGCAAGAAGTCGTGACAAAGTAGATGTCTGCGCTGGTAAGCTGGTAGTCGATCATGCGCTGACAAGATGTTAAGAGACAGACAACCTAACCCCTGTGTCCCCTTCCCATCTATGGGAAGGGGAAGAACGACGGATGAAAAACAAGCAGACGCATTCGCCTGAAGCGTGCAGGTTCCCCTCGCCATTTATGGAGAGGGGCCAGGGGAGAGGTTGGAATCACCGGAAATCAGTCGGTCGCCCCTGAGAAGCTCGAACTTGCTCGCAAGTTCCGGCGGGAGATGACCAGTCGAGAGCGAACTCTTTGGCAGGCGCTTCGCGCGAACCAGCTTGACCATCTGCACTTCAGGCGTCAGCAGGTGGTCAAAGGATTTGTAGTCGATTTCTACTGCGCCTCAAGCCGGCTCGCGATCGAAATAGACGGCGACTCTCATCTCTCAAGTGGCGAGTATGACGCGGAGCGCGACCGCGCTTTGGCTGAACTGGGAATAAGGACACTGCGCATCACCAATGACGAGGTTGATGGAGATTTGGAGAGGGTGCTGGGGAGGATTGCTAAGAGCGCTTTGACAGCTTAATTCTCAACCTCTCCCCTGGCCCCTCTCCATAAATGGAGAGGGGAACTATGCGCGGAGGGTCAGCCTAGTTTCCGCGTCACCAGCATCGCGATTCGATACGTAAAATACAGCTCGCCGTCGATTCGCACCGGACGCGCGCCGCTCAGATCTTCGACCGCGTCGCGCTCGACCATCGCGATAGCCTTCGCTGCTCGCTCGGGCGACGTATCCGCCGCCTTGATCCACTGCGCGACCGGAGTCCGGTAGCCATGCGACGTGAAGCGCACTATCTCGAGTCCCGCCGCGCCCATCAGGCGAATCAGATCGCTCATCGCAAGCGCGCTGGTATGCGACGTGTCGCGCAGCTTTTCGAATTCGTTGTAGTACGCCGCGCGCTCGGGCTGTTCGCTGGCAATCAAATCCTCGATCGCCACCAATCCGTCGGCACGGCACACCCGCGCCATCTCGGCGATCACTTTCGCCGGCTCGGCAAAATGATGCACCGCGAAGCGGCACACGACGACGTCGAACTCGCCGTCCTTGAAGGGCAGGCGCGACTCGACGTCGCCTTTGCGGAAGCTGACGTTGGCGATTCCGCGTTGCGCGCGCATCTGCTCGGCAAGCTTGAGCGGCGCATCGGTCAAATCGATGCCGACGACTTCGCGGGCGACGGCCGCGAACGCCATCGCCACGTATCCCGGCCCGCTCGCAACTTCCAGCACGCGCGAGTCGGGCGGCGGCGCGACAATCTCGACCAGCTTCTGCAGATGCTCCGCGTCGCGAATCGCGGGCGCCGCCGCATAGTCGTTGGCCTGGCGCGTGAACTCTTCGCGGACAAGATCTTTGTGCTCCATGCTTTCCAGTGAGCCTATGTTCGCGCGCTCGAATCAAGCGCGCGTCCGCGGGATCCGCGGCGCTTGCACGGCTGAAACCCTTAATGGTACCTGAAACATGGATCTGAGCGGTTTCAAGCCGCAGGATTCCCATCGACAAAACGGAGGAACGCAAGTTGGATTTCGGATTTTCTGAAGAACAAGAGATGCTTCGGGACGCGGCCAAGCGCTTTCTGGCCGACAACTGCCCGACCAAGTTTGTCCGCCAGATGATGGCGGACCCGACCGCACACGACGCCGCCTTCTGGAAGAAGCTGGTCGAGCTCGGATGGCCGGGGCTGCTCATCCCGGAAAGCTACGGCGGCCAGGGCGGCAGCTTCCTCGACATGACGGTGATCGTCGAAGAAGCGGGCAAGGCCCTCGTGCCGGGACCCTTCTTCACTTCCGCGCTGCTCGCAGCGCCGCTGCTGATTGAAGGCGGCTCGGACCAGCAGAAGAAGGACCTGCTGCCACGCATGGCGAAGGGCGAGTTTATCGGCACCGTCGCGATTGCCGAGGCTGCGGGCCGCTTCGACGCCGACGGAATCCAGCTCAAGGCGACCAAGAGCGGCAACGAGTACACGATCACCGGCGAGAAGTTCTTCGTGCCCGACGCGCACGTCGCCAACGGGATGGCGGTTGCGGTCCGCACGGGCGGCAGCGGCGAAAAAGGAATCACGATCCTCGCGATGAACGCCAAGGCGCCGGGGATCACGATCACGCAGCTCAAGACGGTCGATATGACGCGGCGGCTGTGCCACGTGAAGTTCGACAATGTGAAGACCTCGGAAGTTATCGGCAAGGAAGGCGAAGGCTGGCCGCTTCTGCGGCGCACGCTGGACATCGCGACGGCGGGCCTCGCGGCCGAGATGGTCGGGACGGCGCAGCGCGCGCTCGACATGTCGGTCGAGTACGCCAAGACGCGCGTGCAATTCGGCAAGCCGATCGGATCGTTCCAGGCCGTCAAGCATAAGTGCGTCGATATGATGGTCGCGGTCGAGAACTCGCGCTCGCTGACGTACTACGCATGCTGGACGGTAGACACCAAGGGCGCAGAAGCGGCGACCGCGGTGCCGATGGCGAAGGCGTACGCCTCGGACATGGCGAAGAACGTGACGTCGGAAGCAATCCAGGTCCACGGCGGCATCGGCTTCACCTGGGAGCATGACATGCACCTGTACCATCGCCGCGCCCTGGCCGGCGAAGCCAACTTCGGCAACGCCCCAGTCCATCGGGAGACGGTAGCAAAGACGCTGCTCGGCTGATCGGGAAAGATGATCGTGTAAGGGCCGCGGGTGACAAACCCGCGGCCTTTTTTTGTGTTGCAAATGCGACCTGAAGCTTGGATTCTCAATCCAAATGAAAGCGCCAGCCAGGATGACTTTGAGGTTGGCTCTGCTGACTCTCACGGTAGCGCTTGCGATTGCGGGCGCGGCCGAGGCTCAGACTGGAATCGTCTATGGTGACAGTCACGCATTCTTTGTCACCGCGCCTGACGGATGGGTGCTGGACAATCGAAGCGGACTGGCAAACGGCGTCCACGCGGGCTTTTATCCCCAGGGTTCAAGCTGGAGGGACTCCCCCGCCGTCATGTACGCAAACGGTGTAGGTCGTTCGTCGGGAGAGACACTGGATTCTTTCATAGCCGACGACATCCAGACATTTCGAGGTCGCTCGCCCCAAATTCAGGTCAAGGAAGGGCCTCCGATCAAGACCAAGGATGGCCGCGTCGCTCTGGTGAGATATTTCTCAGGCGATCAGTCGGGAAATTATGAAGCGGTGGCGTATATCGCGGAGAAGAAAGCGATTATTGTTTTGGCCCTTTCGGCGCGATCCCAAGATGCCTATCAGCGGTCGTTGCAGTCGTTCGACGAATTGGTCCGAAACTACACTTTCATTTCAGACGATCCTAAGGACGAGATCGACCATTTCGATCTCATACAACTGATCGCAGACGACCAGTCACATACACCTCCTGGTAAGAAGTATGACCGCGCGTGCGAGGTGTACTTCGCACAACGACATGCGAAGAGCATGGACGCCTGTTTCGGTTCGGTGCCAAGCCCTGACACGTCGCCGTTTGACGTCCTTGTCAGGGTTGCCGCTGGCGGTAGAGTGGAAAAAATACTCTCGCGACCGAAAACCAGGCTCTCTCAATGCCTGGTCGCCGCGATGAAGGACGACACCTTTCCGAACCCACCGGCGCCTGACTATTGGTGGCATGTGCACATGGTGATTGGGCCGAGGCCAAAGACCAGCACATCTTCGTAGCCGCGCACATCAGAATCCTATCTGACTATCGAGAAAGTCTACGCGATCGACTTTGCTCTTTCTTCTTCGGCGGCCGCGCTCCTTGCGGAGAGGCGGTCGCGCATGGCGCGATGGCTGTCGCGGGTGATTGGGTAGCGCGAGAAGACCAGCGCGCTCATCAGGTAGATTGAGGCGGGCCCGATTGCGAACAGTGCGCGCAGATTGTCGCCGGCTTGAGCAGTGATGTCGCCGCCGCCGGGCTTATAGCCGACCCAGCTCAGCACGGGGCCGACCAGCAGGAGCGTCAATGCGATCGCCAGTTTGATCGACATCGAGGTGATTCCGCCGTAGGCGCCTTCCTGGCGCTGGCCGGTGCGCTCTTCGTCCCATTCGATCACGTCGGCGGCCGCCGACATTTGCGTGACCCACACGCCGATCGCCGAGAAGCCGCTGAAGGCCATCAGCAAATAAACTCCCACCGTGCTTTGCCGGGTCAGCAACATGAACGCGAGCGAACCCATCGCGTTGCAGATCATCGCGACCACGAACGCCGGCTTCTTTTCGAACCTGACGGTTATCCTGAACCAGAACGGATACGAGATGACCGAGCCGGCGAAGTACGCGATCAGCCATCGCGCGGCCGCGTTCTCGTCGTGATACCAGTACTTGGCGAGGAAACGAATCAGCACGGTCGGAATGTTGATCGCCATGACGGCCAGCGTCGTGGCGATCAGCAGAATGACGAACGGGCGGTTGCCCGCGACTGATTTGAGCGACGCCCACAGCCTCGAGCGCTCGAGCGTGGAAAATTCGGCGCGCTCGCGCAGACCCGAGTATGCGACCATCGCGCCGCCGGCGACGACCAGGCCGCAGACTGCGCCGGTCACTTTGAAATCGGTGCCGCGCGCGAACAGGTAGGTCGCCGCGAACGGCAACAGCGCGCCGCTGATATCGCCGACCGTGCCCAGCAGCATGCGGTAGGTCGAGAGCTTGGTGCGTTCGTCGTAGTCGAGCGTGAGTTCCGGCATCAGCGCGCCGAACGCCGTTTCGTAAAACTTGCGCGACGTGAGCATCAGGAAGTAGAAGCCGAAGAACCACACGAACAGTCCGGCGTTCAGCCGCGGCGGCGACAGCAGCAGGTAGTAGCAGAGCGCCATCGGAATCGACGCGAAGAAAAACGGCCGGCGCCGTCCCGACTTGAAGCGCGCGCGATCGGAAATGTTGCCGACCAGCGGATCGGTCGTCGCGTCGAGCACCAGCGCGAGAAAGAATGCAAGTCCGGCCAGCGATGGAGATAGCCCCTTGCGATCGGTATAGAAATAAAGCAGGTGAAGCCCGAGCAGCGTCGCGCACAGGTTGAGGCCGGTCTGCGCCTGCGCGTAGATTAGCAGGGGACGAAGGCCTATCTTCTCGCTCGAATCCCGGTTTGCCACAATCACGCAACACTACTCGATGGACATGGTGACTTACAAAGCGACGACGACTCATCGGCTGCGGCTGTGGCCGCTCACCCTCGCGCTGATCTTGTCGCTCGCACTGGCGGCGCAGGGATGCTCGTCGGTCACCACGAAGGTCAAATCGTTGTGGAGCTCCGACGACGACTCGACCGATCTCGACGACGCGGCCAATGCCAACGAAGGCGAACCGCTGCCGCCGCCCGTCGCCAACGTCGCGATCAATTACCGGCGTCCCGGCGACGCGCTCGCGCGGGCCACGGTGATCAAATTTTTCGGCGCCGAGGTGATCGCGAACCATCAGCGCGACGCCACCAAAACCGAGTCGGTCGTGCGCTTCGACGGCGGCGTTCCCATCTGGGAGTTCAAAGCCGACGAAGGCACCTTCGGTTCTCTGACCGGCGTCGGCTCGGCCAAGTATTCGCTCAAGAGTGTCGAGTACGCGAAAGTGCCCGACCACTTCACCCAGGTACTGCCCGAGGAAGGACCGCCCGAGCCGCTCGATCGCGGCTCTTACTACGTCTTTCAGATCGAGCGCGCGTCGGGATCGACAAGCTACCAGGCGGTCAAGGTGCTCGCCGACGGATCGCTCCAGGCCTACAACGCGCAGCCGCGCGCGGGCAGCAGCTACCTGCTGTGTTGCAACGTCACGGCGGATTTTCCCGAGCCGGTGATTCTGCCCGACGAAACCCAGGATGCCGGCAGCGGTGCTGGAGCGGCTCCTCCGCCCGACGAATCTCCCGATCAATCGAGCCCTCCGCCGGACGAATCGGGGGCGCCTCCAGTAGATCCAAACGCGCCTCCGTCACTTGATCCCAGCAGCCTCGGAGGCGCGCCGTAGCGCCTTTATCGCGCTTTTTCGGCCATTGACTGGCTGATTTGAACCCGCGCTGATCTCAAAATTCCTCAATGAATTCGCGTTAATCCTGACGTTCAACAGTACGTTCATTTATGAATCTATATTCAGTAATGAACTGAAAATCGGTATTGACTCACGATTCATATATCGTCATAAACGTCGCTATGGGACAGGTTGCTCGACACTCCGGCGATACGCCGAATCGGTTCGATCGCAGGCGTGAAAAGACGCGCGTCGAACTGATGGAGGCTGCCGTCCGCGTCATCTCGAGCAAGGGCTATCATCAGACCCGCATCGCCGACATCGCCACCGAGGCCGACGTCGGGCTCGGCACCTTCTACCTGCACTTCAAGACCAAGAACGAAATTTTTATCGAGCTGATCGAGCATGGCGCGGCCGAGTTGCGCAAGAATCTGGGCGAGGCGAAGGCAGGCGTTCACTCGCCGGCCGAGAAGCTGAAGATCACGATCGACGTGATTCTCGACGCAGCCGCCGAGGCGCCGGAACTGTTCCGGATCGTGTTCGGCCACAGTCCCGCGTTCCTCGATCTGATGGTCCGCGTGCACGACATGTTTATCGACGACCTGCGCGACGACCTGGCGCCTGCCGTCGGTGAGCGCGCCGACGCGATCGCGCATCTGACGATTGGGATGTTGTCGCAGGCTATCTCGTGGCTGCTCGCGAGCCGCGATCTTTCTCACGCCGAATTGAAAAACGTCACCGTAAATTTTGCCCTGGGCGGACTCGAGCGCGCAGCACGGCTCGGCGCCCCGTGAATCTGGAGGATTCTCACAATGGCCCACGATCACACCATCGTTAACACCGACCTCGAAAGCGTTTTCCACTGGGACTACAGCGTCAAGTTCCCGCAGATGGACCGCCTGTACGAGAACGCCAAGCGCGATCAGTGGAACGTCTCGACCACCATCAACTGGGACCGTCCGATCGAGAAGGAAGTCCTGGACATGACGATGATGCCGATGTTCCAGACCGAGCTGTACAAGTCGCTGAGCGAAGAGAACAAGTTCCAGCTCGGGCGCAAATTCGCGGCGTGGCGGCTTTCGCAATTCCTGCACGGCGAGCAGGGCGCGCTGATGGTCTGCGGGCAGTTGGTCGACGCGGTGCCGGACCTCGACGCCAAGATGAACGCGGCGGCGCAGGTGTTTGACGAGGCGCGTCACGTCGAAGGCTTCCGCAAGTACATCACGAAGCTCGATCGCATCTACCCGATCGACCCGACGCTCGAGAGATTGCTGACCACCGTGATGGAGCACGATCGTTGGGAGCCCAAGTACGTCGGCATGCAGGTCGTGGCCGAGGGGCTCGCAATTGCGGCGTTCCGTTTCATGCAGCGCGAGACCAAGGACGATCTGCTGAAGGAACTGCTCGAGTACATCATGAAGGACGAGGCGCGCCATGTCGGTTTCGGCATGCTGGCGCTGCGCGACGCCGTCACCAAGCTCAAGGGCAAGGACAAGAAGGACCTCGAGGACTTCGCGTTCGCGGCCTGCGACATGATGGTGACGAAGGTGGTCGACGGCGTGCCCAAGGACGGCTTCCTGTCGGGCTCGATGGTGTTCGAGGAAGTGGGCATCTCGATGAAGGACATCGAGGAAGAGATGCATCGCAACCCGGCGTGGGCGGCAGCGGAGAACGACATGGAGAAGCAGTTCAACTCGTTCCTGTTCGTCGACACGATCATCCCATGCTTGCGGCAAATCGACCTGATCAACGATCGCACTGAATCGTGGTACCAGCAGCTCGGCGTGATGCAGATGGCGTCGGCGGCGTAGCTCGCGGGAATCACAAATCCGAATGATGAAGGGCCGGTCGTCGACGACCGGCCCTTTCTTTTTGTCCGCGGCGGAAGTTTCAATCACTCCGCCGGATGTCTAAACTTGAATGCGGCGCCGGCCCTTGGTGCCGATCATTTTCATGAGACTGGCAATTCCGGGATTCGCAATCATCGACCGCTACGTCGCGCGCGAAGTGCTGATGCCGTTCGCGGTCGATGTCGGCCTGCTGACCTTCGCGCTGGTCACCGGCAAATTGCTCAAGCTGATGGACATGGTGGTCAACCACGGCGTCAGCCTCGGCGAGGTGCTCGGCATCATCGGCTATATCATGCCGGCCTTCCTCGAGCTGACGTTTCCGATGGCGGTGCTGCTCGGCGTGCTTATGGGCTTCGGGCGCATGTCGAGCGACCAGGAGATGACGGCGGCGCGCGCATGCGGCGTCAGCCTGTACCGGCTGGCGGTGCCGGTGTTGATGGTGGCGCTGTGCGTGTACGCGCTGTCGACCTACTTCGCGTTCTCGCTGCGGCCGTGGGCGAATTCCAATCTGCGCAACAAGCTCTACGAGCTCAGCCAGACCCGCACCAGCGCGGGGCTGAAAGAAAAAATCTTCAACAGCAATTTTCCCGGGCTGGTGGTTTACGTCGACGAAATGTCCGACACCGATTCCAGTTTGAAGGGCGTGATGATCTCGGACGCTCGCGATCCGCATAATCAGAACACGATAATCGCCAAGCGCGGAGCGATCCTGCCCGACGCGCAGGGCAAGTCGATCACGCTGCGGCTGTTCGACGGCTCGATCTTCGGGATGGAGCCGGCCGACAACTCGACTCACGTCACCAGCTTCAAAACCTACGATCTCGGCGTTAATCCCGAGGAGTCGCTCGGCGTCAGCGACGTCGATCCCGACGAGATGACGTACTCGGCCCTGAAAGCAGACATCGCGGCGGCGCGCGCCAAAGGCAAACCGGACTACGACGCCGAGACCGAGCTGGCGAGCAAATTTACCGTTCCCTTCGCCACGATGCTGTTTGCGCTGCTCGGCATCTCGCTCGGACTCAAGCCCGCGCGCGGCGGGCATTCGGAACGCTTCGGCGTAAGCGTCGCGCTGTTCTTTTTCTATTACTCGCTGATGCGCGTGGGCGAGACGCTGGCGCAGCGGGGAAAACTCAATGCATTTGTCGCGATGAGCATCCCCGACATCGTGTTCATGGTGCTGGCGTTCTGGTTTTTCTATCGATCCGCATCCGACAAAGGCGACCAGGGCCGCGGCCCCGGCGACATCATCTGGGATCTGGTAGAGCGCTACGAGCGCAGCAGGCAGGCCGCGTGAGACTTCGACCGCGCCTCTCGCCGGTGATGGACCGGTTTATCGCGGGCCAGTTCTTCGGCCCGTTCATGGTTTGCCTGGCGGCCTTCACGGCGGCCTATCTGCTCGGCGACATGTTCGATCGATTCGACGATTTGATCCGTTACGGCGGACTGGGATTGCTGGGCCTCGAGTACTTCGCGCTCAAGCTGCCGCTGATCATCTCGCAGGTGCTGCCGGTCGCGTGCCTGGCCGGCGTGCTGCTCGGCTTCGCACTGCTCAATCGATCGGGCGAGGTGCTTGCCTGCCAGCAACTCGGCATCAGCCGGCTCGAGATGGCGGTGCCGGTGCTGTTGGTCGCAGTGTTGATTTCGGGCTTCGATTTTCTGATCAGCGAGACGGTGGTCCCGGCGGCGACGCGCGAGGCGAAGTACATCTATGCGGTGGAACTCAAGAAGCGCGACCTGAGAGCGGTGTTTGCCAACCGGCGCATCTGGGTGCGCGTGCGCGACGGATTTATTTCGGTCGACAACTACGACAAGAAGGAGGAGCGCCTCACCGGCATCACGCATTACCAACTCGACGGCACTTTCGGGCTCCAGGACCTGCAGCATGCGACGAGTGCGCGATGGGACGGCCACGACTGGGTCGAGGTCGGACTGAACTCGATGCAGATTGCAGACGGTGGGACGGTGACCAAAACCGGCACGAACCGCCTCGAACTTGGACTGACGCCGGCCGACTTCGGCCTGCTGCGCTTCGACCCGGAGGAGTTCAGCCTGTGGGAGCTCGATCGTTACATCGCGGACCTGCGCAGCAAGGGACTCGATCCCGGCGGCTACGTGGTCGATCGCGATTTGAAATATGCGATGCCGCTGGCGTGCCTGATAATGGCGGCGCTCGGGATGGCGCTCAGCCTCGATCCGCTGCCGCGCAACCTGAGCCTGGGCCGCAGCTTCGGCCTGGCAATCGTGATCGGTTTCGCCTACTGGACCTCGCTCGGTATCACATCGGCGCTGGGCCGTTCAGGCCTGCTGCCCGCGGCAGTCGCCGCGTGGGTGCCGAATTTCATGTTCTCGATGATCGCGATTTCAATTTTCCTCTTCGGCGAAGAACGCTGACCGCGGCCTACTTGCGGTCGAGCTTGGCAGCGCGGGCGCGCGCGACAATTTCCGCCACGACTGAGGTCTTGGCGTCGGCGTAATTCTGGACGTGCTTCCAGGTCTGTTTCGCCAGCTCGCGCTTGGTGCGCTCGTAGAGCTCGCGGTCGGCGTCGTTGGTGCGCAGCCAGTCGCGGAACATGAGCATCCTGTCAATCTCGGGGCATCCGAAAGAGTAGACGTGGAGATTGATATTGGTGTCGGGCCCCTTGAACAGCCGATGCTGATGCCACTCGGGCTCGCGGATATGGAGCACATAACCGGCCGATTCCATCGCGGGCACGTAGTCGGTCTCATTGGCAGAATCGGCAACGGCGAGAATCATATCGATGATCGGCTTGGCGGCAAGTCCCGGGACTGAAGTCGAGCCGACATGCTCGAGCATCAGAACGCGCGCGCCCAGCGTGGCGCGAACGCGCGCGGCCTCGCGGACGAAGAGCGCGGGCCATTCGGCGCGGTAATCGCTCAACTGGATGGGAGCGTTGTGCGCGCGCAGCGGGACAACATGCGCCGCCTTCATCTCTTCTTCGGTAACCACGTCGCCTCCCTGTCAGCTTGGCGACCAGAATAACCGCGAGAAGTCTCCGGGATCTACCGGGCACTTCGCTTTGCCGCGAATCGCGTGCATTTGAGCAGCGTAGTCACTTTGAGACTCTCTAAACCTTGCGTTGCACAAGTATCTTCGCTAAGCACTATCGGGACTTTCCACTGACGCGATTTTAAGTCCGAAAACGGGAGTACCGATTATGAAATTGTCGAAGACCTTAATGATCCTAACCACGAGTCTCGCAGTGTTCGGGATTGGGCACGTGCGCGCGTTGGTTGCTCACGGCCAGTTTGGTTGTGCTGTAGCAGCAGCTGGGTCCTGGGACGACGGCAGCTCGGCGGCCGACGACACAACAGCACCGGACGACGACGCAGTAGCACCGGACAAACATAAGGTTCCACCACCCAACATTGCCGGTGATTGGGAAGGCGAACTGGACGACGACGATCTCGGCTTCAGCTCCGTCGAGTTGGGGATCAATCAAAAGGGCACCAAGCTCTCGGGAGACTGGGAATCCGACTTCGGCGGTAGCTCGTTCAAGGGTTCGATTAACGGCGCCGGCGATATCAAGATGAACTTGAAAGCCGGCAACCACGGTTGCCATCTGGCTGCCATTGGACAGTTGGTCACCACGGGTGAGATCGAGCTGACCTACAAAGTTAAAAGCTGCAAAGGAGTCAGCAAACACGACATCGGCTCCATCGATATATTCGAGGAACCATAAGCTGAGATCTGGTTCATCTGATTTGATGAGTTGAAGCTGTATATGGTGGTGCCGCCGACATTCAAGGCGGCACCACTCACGCCTTGAAGATTGTGTACCGCTCGGGGTCTCGCGAGCTTCTCAAGATTCCCGAAATTCCTTCCCGACATGATTGCCCCGACGCCAACCAAAGTATGGCAGAGCGCGAGAAAATTTGAATTGACACTAAATAGCTGTCCTGCGAGAGTCTGCCAAGCACAACGCCAGAGTTAGTTAAAACTGGTGGAAATTTGCCAACGCGGCCAAATGCGCCGCGGGAGGGGTCCAATGGCAGATCGAAATCGGCGCTTCACAGGTGCGGTGGCAGTGATGCCGCTCGTACTCCTGGCGATGTCGGGGTTGGCGCGCGCGGCGACCTTCACGGTCGTCACTCCTACTGAGCTGAGCATTGCAATCACTGCCGCCAATAGTATCCCCGGTGCAAATACCATCAATTTCAACGCCAGTATCACGCTGAGCAGTGCCCTTCCCGCAATCACCTCAGGGAGCACCTTGACGATCAATGGCAACGGGTTCACTTTGGATGGCGCGAGCTCCTTTCAAATTCTCAGCGTGAACTCAGGCGCGACGCTCAACCTGCAATTTCTGACACTGAAGGACGGCAGCGTGACCGGCTCCGGTGGTGCCATCCTTAACGACGGCACGTTGACCGTCGCCAACAGCACGTTGTCGGACAACCATGCCACCGGCCGCATCGTCATGTTCGCCTTCGCCGGCGACGGCGACGGCGGCGCCATCTTTAATAATGGCACGCTGACTGTCACCGACAGCACGTTGTCGGCCAACCAGGCCCTCGGCGCCAACGGCTTCGGCGGCGCCATCTATAACAACGGCACGCTGACCGTCACCAACAGCACGTTTTTCGGCCAACCAGGCCACCGGCGCGCTCGGCCTCGGCTTTGGCGGCGCCATCCGTAACGACGGCACGCTGACTGTCACCAACAGCACGTTTTCGGGCAACCAGGCCAACGCCGGCGTCGGCGCCGCCGGTGGCGCCATCTATAACACTGGCGGCACCGTGAGCCTCAAGGGTAGCATTTTGGCGGACAGCACCCCCGACAACTGCAACACCACGCTCACCGCCAGCTACAGCCTCGCCGATGACGACACCTGCTTCACCAACGGCAGCAGCGGCAACATGGTCGTAACACCAACCAGCGCCGTCGGACTCGATCCGCTTGGACTCCAGAACAACGGCGGGCCGACTCAGACCATCGCGCTCGAATCGAATAGCCCGGCGCGCGGTCTCGACACCGACTGCACCGACCAGGAAGCGACACCCCAACCGGTGTTTACCGATCAGCGGCTGTTTTCCCGGCCCGATAGCCCGAGCGAATGTGACAGCGGGGCCTACGAATTCGACGGGGTGGCGCCGATTGTGGTCAACACTGAAAGGTTGCAGATAGCCCGTTCGACCAATCCAGATTCAGACCAGGTCAACATGGCGTTCACCTTCACCGAGATTGGCGCCCCGACGTGCGACGCGGCAGACGATGCATTCAATGGCTTCACTGTGCTGCTTAGAACGGGCAGTTGTGGCGCGCTCGTCGACGATGCCTCACTGGAGTTGATGCTGGAGCCGTGGGCCGTGCATACGGTCAACCACCAGAGCTACGGAACTCTTTTCCAATCGATGCCGCCCGAGACGGTCTCGGCCCGGATGGTCGAGCTGCCGACAGCCGGCAGCGCCCGCATGCGGCGAGTGGACGGTGAACATCGAGGTTGCAGGGGTCGATACGTCGAGACCTGGGCGATGGTCCGTTTGCGCTGATACTGAGCAACCCGGACGGCGAGACGGGATGCTTCGACGTCACCAACGCAGTAGTCGGCAATCAGATCAATCCGCCGACCAAAACAGTGAGGCGCGGCGTGCGCCGGTAGGGGCAATCATTTGCCGTCTTCGGTCATGGATGATGCACCAAATTCAGCACATTGCGATGCTGATCCCCATGAATATTGCCATCAAGACGAGCGCTGTCGAAACGACAACAACACGGTGAAACGGGTTGCGATGATCGATATCTCTCGATGAATCGAATTCATTTAGTCTAGCCAGGGACTCGCGGCGAACAAGCTCAGCGATCCAGCTATCGTACAGTCCGATGTCATACGGAGCCTGGAGAGATTCGGGTCGAACGTGTTGCTGGCAGCCCCGCGGGTTTCATAGCGCTCCTGAGTTGGCGCAGCACGAAGAGGGCGTCTTGCCTGCAAGTCAAAGATCCAAGCAAAGAGACTTTGGACAGCGCCTGGAGCTCCTGTGGAGTCACCTGGAGGCGTTCGATGATTCCATGGTCGCGGCAAAATCCTTCAATCACACCACAGTCGGTTGATTGAGCTTCGATCTGAAAGTCCGAGTTCTCTAAATTCTCAAAGCTCTCGACCGCCGCGGCTTGCTGTGGGTTTCCCTCGTCGAAATCTGAAACTGGCACCATCAGTGCCTTGAAACGCGTCGTCGGTGGGAGTCGTGGGCCGGCAGCGTTGGAGAGAGTGCTGCCGACAAGCGCAAGCGCTTTCGCAGGATCTTTCTGCGACGGCTCAGATCGTTGTTGCTGTTCGTTTTTGGCAGGCGGAGAACAAGCGGGCGGCGCCGTTACCCGTTTGAGCGACTTGAGGGCGTCGAGCAACTCGCGGATAACTCGTTCCGTATCGACGGGTGTGCCCGCCGGTTTCGGGTCGGTCATGACCCTGCGCTTCTATCATACGGCTAAGCTTTTTGCTGGTTTCGAAACAGGTCGTACAGCTCGACGGTGTTGATAACCGCGCCCGGCTGATCTTGACCTCCGGCCAACGGCACCATTCCATCCGGTTTATTCGCTCTGTCTATTTCTTCTTCTTCGGAGCCTTCCCGATGCCGGACAATCCCACTGACTGTGGCGAGCCGGTCGCGCTGTCGACAATCTTAAGGCTGCCAGTCTCCGCCGTTGTATCGTCCATCGGCGTGAAGACGACTGAGACCTTGCATTTCTTGCCGGGTGCCAGCGTCTTGTCGCATTGCGATTTTACAGTGAAGACCGATGGCGTCGCGGTCTCCATCTCGACGCTCACTGGGGCGCCGACTTTCTTCTTGCCGCTATTCTTGATCGTGACGCTCTTGGCCTTGCTCGGTTTTCCGACGGCGGTCTTGTTACCGAAATTAAGCGACGAAGGACTGATCGAAAGCGTCCCGAGAGGAGTCGCCGTGGCAGTCGGAGTCGCAGTCGCAGTGTGAGTCCCAGTCGCCGTAGCCGTAGCCGTCGGCGTGGCAACGCTGGATCCTGTCGCTGTCGCAGTCGCGGTGGGCGATGGTGTCGGCGAGGCAGGCGGCGGCTGGAGGCGCGACGAACAGAGGCTCGGCCAGTTCTGTAAATGCACCGCTGATCGTGGACATGGGGGACTCGTTGATTGTCCCGGTGCTGCTTCCCACCGGCGGATAGGCAAACACGCTAGCGGCGCGTGAGTCAGCCACATAGATGTTGTTGCTGGAATCCAGCGTGATACCGCATGGGCCGTTCAGGTGCGAGTCTTTTATGGTAGCGGTGGGGTTCTCGTTGAGTGTCCCGGTACCGCTCGTTTGAAGGGCAGGATAGACAAACACGCTCGCGGCTAAGAAGTCCGCCACATAGATTTTGCCCGTGGAATCGAGCGCGACGCCGCATGGTTCCATCAGGCCGGTGTTGTTCCCGCTGATGGTTGCGAGCGGTGCCGCGTCGCCGTGGCTTCCGGCCGAATAGACGAACACGCTCGCCGGGACCGCGGGCATCGCCGCAGAGTTGCCGTCGTCCGCCACATAGATGTTGCGGCTGGAATCGAGCGCGATGCCGAATGGATTGAGCAGGCCGGTGTCTTCCCCGCTGATGGTGCTGCTGGGAGCTTCGTTGAGCGTCCCAGTACTGCTTCCGATCGGCGGATAGACAAACACGCTGGCCGGGACGGTGCCCGGGCGGAGGCCGTAGTCAGCCACATAGATGTTGCCGGTGGCATCCAAGGCGATGCCGTAGGGGCTGGTGAAGTCGGTCTTGCCGCCGCTGATGATGGCGGTTGGGACAGCATTGCCGTTGCTCCCCGCCGGGTAGACGAACACAGTGGAGGCGAAGTCGTCAGCTACATAGATGTTGCCGTTGGAATCCAGCGCGACCTCCTGTGGGTGAATCAGTCCTGTGGTCATGGTCGTGCTGATGGCGGCGCTGTGGGCCTCGTTCAACGGTCCGGTGCTCTCTCCCAGGGGAGGATAAATCGTAACGCTGGAGCTGGTTTCATCCACCACATAGATCTTGTTGCCGGAATCCAGCGTCACGCCGATTGGACCGTCGAGGCCGGTTTTATCGCCCCCGATCGTGGCGGTGGGGGAAACATTGCCGCTGCTCCCGTCCGAATAGACCGTCACGGTGGAGCTGCTGTTCGCGACATAAATGTTGAGGCTGGAATCCAGCGCGATGCCCGATGGCTCGTCCAGGCCGGTTTTGCCGCCGCTGATGGTGGCGGCGGGAGAGACATTACCGTTGCTCCCTGCCGAAAAGACGAACACGCTGACTGCCACCGAATCGGCTACGTAAATGTCACCGCCGGCATGCTCCGCGATGCCTTTCGGGCTCATCAAGCCGGTGTTGCCACCGCTGATAGTGGCGGAGGGCGCAACATTGCCGTTGCTCGCGGCCGTATACTCGAACACGCTCGCCGCTGCTGAATCCGCCACAAAGATATCGCCACTGGTGGAATCCACCGCGATGCCCTCGGGACTCATCAAGCCAGTATTGCTTCCAGTAATGGTAGCGATGGGGGCTACGTTGAGGAGCCCGGTGCTGCTGCCAAGAGCGGCATAGACGGTGATGCTGGGGGTGCCGGCGTCGCCGTTACAGCCGGGGCAGTTCGTAACATAGATCTTGCCGCTGGAATCCAGAGCGATGCCTTCGGGGAAGTTCAGGCCGGTGTTGCTCCCGCCGATAGTGGCGAAGGGCGCGACGTTCCCGTTGCTCCCCTTGGCGTAGATGGTGACGCTCATGCTGATGGGGTTGGTGACGTAAATGTTTCCATTGGCGTCGACGGCCGCAAATTGCGGTTCGGAAAGTCCGGTAGGTGCGGGGGCTGTCGGGGAAACGTCGCCGTTGCTCGCGATGGCATAAGCCGTCACGGCGTCGGAATCATCGTCAGTGAGAAAGAGCGCCTGGCCGGCGAGCGCGGGGCTCTGCGTAGCGCTATCGGCGCGGTCTGAAGAACGATAAATTCCGGCCATCGCCAACGCGGCGATGCTGAGGATCGCAATCAAGCCGATCCGAGCTTTTCCTGTGTGATTCTTCATTCAACTGCTTCACCGAGGGCTTCGACAAACGCGCCGCGTGCGGGATCATTATCAAACAACTGCAATCTCCTAAGGGAGCGGGGCCGCGTCGTCGTTGCGCCAGCCCGAACGCCGACTCGAAAAGGGGGACAAATCGAGCCAGCTCTCCATTTTTATCAAATTCGACGGACTTACGCCTAATAGGGAGAAATAGAGAAAAATAGAGAAAGTTAGCCACGATTCCTAATTCTTAAAACAAGGAAATCCTTCAACTCGTCGCGCGTACCGACTGCAGAGGGATGCGATTCCGCTTCATGGTCAGCAATCAGATCGATCCACCGACCAGGACGGTGAGGCGCGGCCTGCGGCGGCAGGAGAACTGCTAGCCACCGATTTGGTACTTCGCGGCAGGTTGTCCGCCGCTGCCCCCCTCAGCAGACAGAGGCATCGCGGCTTTTCTACTTCACTCACCGTCAGGGATCTAGTTGGCCACTCCCGACGCCTGATCGAACTCGATCGCGATGGACTCATCGTGAGCCGCCATCTCGTCCAGATTCACATCTGCGAATGGGAGCACTCCCATATCGGAATAAGCCTTTTGAATACGGGAACCCCATAGTCCGATGTCCTTGATCGCCGGCACGATACGGGTGAAGAGGGCCGCACGGAATTCCTTCATGCCGGGCGAGTTCTCTTCCCATTCGATGCATTCTTTGGTCGGCAGCCCGAGCCGCTCATATACGTCGCGCGAATTGAACCGATCGCGCATCGTGTAGCACGCCTCGACCACGAACTCCTCGCGCTCGTCGCGCTCCTTCTGGCTCAAATGCGGATAGTACTCGCGCAGCGCCAGCCGTCCGAAGGCGACGTGGCGAGCCTCGTCCTGCATAACGTAGGCGTTCACTGCGGACGCCAGCGAATTCTTTGCCATGTCGCGGATACCAGCGAACGCTGCGAGCGCCAGCCCCTCGATTAGTACCTGCATCCCGAGGTAAGTCATGTCCCAGCGAGAATCGCGCAGGATTCCTTCGATCAAACTTTGGAGCGGGGGCACGATCGGATACGCGAGGTCGAATTTCTCGTGTAGCAGGCGCTTGTACACCTCGACGTGCCGCGCTTCATCCATCACCTGCGTTGCGGCATAGAACTTCGCCTCGATATCGGGAACCTGCTGAACGATCTTGGCGGTGCAAATCAGCGCGCCCTGCTCGCCGTGCAGGAACTGCGAGAGGTCGTGGGCCTGCGTATGACGTCGCAGATCGGCTTTCTCCTTATGGGTCAGCCGCTCCCAAACCGGCGATCCGAAGATCGGCAGGAACTCGTCTGGCAGCTCCTGCGGATTTTCCGGATCAAGATCGAGCGACCAATCTATACGACTGCTGGCGTTCCACTGCAGCTTCTTGCCTTTCTCATAAAGTCGATGGAGCGACTCGCTGCCGTCTTCGTACTCCCACTTGAAACAGCTCTCGAAGGTCTCGGGGACCATCCATTCGATACCGTCGATCGGTTTCGCATAGCGGTTAACTGTCGTCATCGTTTATCTCCCTCGGCTGCGGCACCTTTTAGATCAACCGGTTCCAAACCCTTTTGGTGCGCGTTCTCTCGCTCGCGGTCAATTCGCGTCTTCAGCAGTTGGGCCGTGCTTTCCAATTCCCCGGGCGCCTCGTTCGCGATTTCCGGGCGCACTATCTCGAGCGGATCCGTCAGATCGCCCACATATCCAAGCGAGAATGCCCCTCTCGCATAGCCCATCAGACGCAGCAGTTCGACCGGCAGCGTTCGCGCAATCTCCAGAGGACACGCGAGGTATTGATTCTCTTCCTGCCGTAGCCACGAGAGGTTGTAGATGAACTGCAGTCCGACGCGCGGCTCGGTCGAGAGATTCGCGCCCGCACCGTGATATACGCTGCCGGTGTAGCAGAGCACCGACCCCTTGCTCATCTCTGCGGGAAGCGAGTCCGCCTGGGTGAATTGCAGTCTGTCGTCGAATCGATTGCTCCCTGGAATTACTCGTGTCGCGCCGTTTTCGTCGGTGAAGTCGGTCATCGCCCAGATCATGTTGAACTGAACTTCGTAGCCATTCGGGAAGCTGAAGAGGTCGAATGCCCACTGATCGCGATGAATCGCCTGCGGGGGTTCGCCCGGACCGACCGAGATTACCTGCGTGAGATGGAGCTGATAGCTGGTGGCGTGCGAGAGAATTTTGTCGGCGGTTCCGATCGCGAGCGGATGCATCACGAGCTTGCGGCATAGCTGCGAGCGCGCGATCAAGGCACCTGTTCGTCGCGTATTCAGTCCGTTAAAGCTGTCGGTGCACGGCTTGGTCTTTTCCATCCACGGCCGCAGCTCCGCCATCACCTCATCGACTTGCGCGACGCTCAGCAGGTTATCGACGATCGCCACGCCCTCGAGCCTTAGAGCGTCGGCAACTTGCTCGCCGCTGATCGTATTTGGCAAATGCCGGATTTCCATCGTCATCTTATTGTGCCGACCTCCGTATCCGTTTGGATTCACGCACACGGTTTGCCCGATTTCGACTTTCGCCGGCGCTTCCTAATCGCTCGGCGATCAGCGCATGGACAACCAGGCGAACCCTTCGTGCCAGGTCTGCGAGCTCCGCCTCCGGGTGCGTAAGCCGTTCAATCTCGAACCCACGCACTACGTCGATAATCGTACGCGCAGCATCAAACGGGCGTGGCGCACCAAGAGCTTCCAAAGACGCCGCCAGCCGCGCTTCCATCCATCGTTCATAGGCATTGAAGTCGCGCGCTATTTCCGGATCCCGCACGGCGTAAAGGATCAGCTCGTATTCGATCTGGACCATCGCCGGATCGTTCGCGAATTCCCGACGCGCAACCTCGAGGACCAGGTCGACCACACCGGCTGCGCTGTTCGGCCGCCTTTCTCTTTCGAGTTCGGACATAAAGCGAGTCGCTTCCGACAGGTAGAATCGGAACGCCTCGCGCATCAGCTCCTCGCGCGAAGCGAAATAGTAGGTTAGAGAGCTCAACGGAACTTTTGCGACCGCCGCCACTCGGCGAAAGGTGACAGAGTCAGGTCCGCCATCGCCGATAATCCGCAGCGCCGCCTCCAGAATCTCCAGCCGGCGGTCGTTGCTCGACGAGCGCCCATCGAGTTGTTGCCTGAATAACATCTTGGACATTTGTACCAAAATATACGGTACAACTCAAGCGGACTGACTTTGCCGATGCTCGGGCGTGATCCGGATTGGCGCGAGCTGGGAATCAGCCCCATGGGGCCAGACGGGTGCCATTCTCGATGCGAAATCGATGCCGTCCGCCGGATTATCGCTCAGCGTTGTCGCTTCGCTAGATTGTGAGATTCCGCTGCTAGCCGCCGATTTGGTACATCGAGCGGTCTTGGGTGGAGCGGCCTTCGAGCAGGTGGTGGCCGGTGGGCTTCAGCGAGACGGCGCGTTTCAGGATTTGCGCCACTTCGGCGAGCGTGTCGCTCGAGTTCGAGCGCAGCGCTTTGCGGACGTCGAGTTCGTCGTCGTTGAGCAGGCACAGATGGAATTTGCCGTCGGCCGTCAGGCGCATCCGGTTGCAGGTTCCGCAGTAAGGCTCGCTCACCGGGCTGATGAAGCCGACCACGCCGCGCGCGCCCGCGAGCCGGTAGTTGCGCGATTCGTCGGCCAGGTATTCGGACGGGATTTCAGTGAGCGGGCCCAGCGCCGATTCGATTCTGCGGCGCGTCTCGATATTCGACACATAGCGCTTCATCGACAACGTCGCGCATTCGCCGCCGCCCAGCGGCATCAGCTCGATAAAGCGGACGTGCCAATCGCGCTCGACGGTCAGACGCGCCAGCTCGACGACGTCGGACTCGTTGTAGCCTGCGGTCACGACCGAGTTGAGCTTTATCGGCGTGAGCCCCGCCTCTTCGGCGGCGACGATTCCGCGCCAGATTTTCTCGAAGCTGCCCCATCGCATCTGCCGCTCGACGGTCGCTGGATCGAGGCTGTCGAGATGCACGTTGATGCGATTGAGGCCGGCGCGCTTCAGCGCGGGCGCCAGCTCGTGAAGCAGGAGCGCGTTGGTCGTCAGCGCCAGGCCTTCGACGCCGGGCACCCGCGCGAGGCGCTCGACTATTTCGACCAGATCGAGCCGCAGCGTTGGCTCGCCGCCGGTCAGGCGGAATTTTCGAAAGCCTATGCTGACCGCGGCGCGCGTGACGGTCTCGAATTCCACCGGCGTCAGCAGCTCGTCTTTAGGCAGGAAGCGCAGCCCCTCGAGCGGCATGCAGTAAACGCAGCGCAAGTTGCAATTGTCGATAACCGATAATCGCAGGTAGTCTATTTCACGATTGAAGGAGTCGCGGGGCACAAGCCCATAGTTATCGGAGCAGGCCGCGCGAAACAACTTGGGGGGCGTTGAAATCGGCGCTTTCAACCTTGCGAATAAATCGCGCTTGCGAATAAATCCGCGGCGCATATTATCTTGAATATGGTTTTTCGAAGGCGCGAAAAGTCGGCATTGGGGATGGCGTTGGCGATTGCGTTGGGATTGCTGGCGATTGCGTCGTCGAGCTACGCGGCCGGCGACCGCGTCGCCTCGGACGCGGCCGTTACCGAAGCGGAGAATATGATCGGGAGGGCAGGGAAATCCGATCCGATCGATAGCAAATTGATCCATGCCGCGATGGACAAGCTACATGAAGCGATTCGGCTGTATCCGCGCAACGACTCGGCGTACGTGGACCTCGGCTTCTGCTACGGCGTGCTGCGCGACGGCGATACCGCGGTCGCTATGTACCACACGGCGACCGAGCTGAATCCGTCGGGAAGTAACTTCATCGAGCTGGCGGACATCTACCTGCGCGTCGGCGATCCCGAAGACGCGTTGCTGGCGGCCAACGCCGGCATCATCAAGGATCCGTCCAATGCACGGCTGTACAACGCCAAGGGCATGGCGCTGAACGATTTGCAGCGCTTCGGCGAAGCGCAGGAGGCGTGGGAGAAGGCGCTGCGGCTCAACCCGGATCTGAAAGTGGCGCAGGTAAACCTGGATGCATTAAACGGCGGCCCCAGCGGGCGCGGCAGTATCAGCAAGCACTCGCAAGAGGACCGTCCACTGCTGCCGCCGCAGTAGGAAGTCGCGCTCTCGCAGCTACGGAGCGTCGCCGACGGAAACGAGCACCAGGTACGGCGTCGTGCGATCGTAGACGAAGCCGTCCACTACAATCTGCTTCGAGCGATTCGCCGCGGCCGCTTCGGCAATCTGGGCGCGCAGTTGCTGGTTCCCAACCACCTCCAGCTGCTTGCTCAGAATCAGGCGATACAGGTTCTGTCCGAGTTCGTCGCCCTGATCGAATTGCAGACTGTTGCTCATCTGATCCCCATCGATCGACATCGGGATCGACCGCCCGTCCACTCTCATCCGCACGATTTGCCGATCGACGGTCAGCCCGGACTCGTCGTTGGTGAACTGCCCGATCAGCTTGATCTCGTGATAGTGATTGGGGTCCTGCGTCGGGAACGGAATAGCCGACAGGACGCCCATCGAAGGTACGCTGGGCTTGTCCGGCCGCCCACCCATGACTCTGCTCATTGAAAGAGGGGAGACAGCGAATGCGCTGAAACCGATCGCACCCACCGACGGCACGCCGCCGCCACCGCCGCTGAATCCGCCCGGGCCTGCCGCGGCCGCAATCGTAGCCGTCATCGCGAAGCTTATCGCCGCCGCGAATAGCGCGAGTGATTTGCCAATCATCGATGAATCCTCCCCCGACGCGATTTGATTCTAGCCGCCGGTAATAGGGCGCTCAGGCTCCGCCACGCAGTACGCACATCGGCACAGACTTCGGAGCTGCGGCATCGTGTAGATAGTCTCGTGGCCGTCAACCCATCCGATAAACACGGCCGCCTCGCCGAGCCGCGACAACTGGCGCATTCGCAGGCTCGCGGGCGGCACCTCGCCGCTCACGCTGCCTTTGCACGCGTCGCACAAACATCCCCGGCGCAGATTCTCCAGCGGGAAGATGCTGTCGTGGCCGTCGACCCATTGCACGCCGACGGCGTAGCGCCCTACTTCGTGCAGGCCTTTTATCTTCGGAGTCTTTGACTTGACGAGCGCCATCGGTGCAGTCTCTGCGTGAGTATAACCCGCGCGCCGTTGAGTGTGGAGCGGTTATTTTTTCAACAAGGAGATTCGCAACGATGGATGAAAAAGCAAAAAAGCAGGCGCTGTTGATGATCCCGTACGGACTGTTCGTGCTGGGCGCGGCGCATGGCGGCACCGCCACCGCAGCGACCGTCAACTGGGTCACGCAAGCGAGCTTCAACCCGCCGCTGGTAGTAGTCGGCATCAAGAAGGACTCGGGCTCGCACGCGATGGTGAAGGACTCGAAGAAGTTTGCGCTCTCGATGCTCGCGGGCGGGCAGAAAGGAATCGCGGGCGCGTTCTTCCGTCACGTCGAACCCAAGGACGGTAAATTCGGCGACTTCGCGTTCGAGTCGGGCGCCAATGGTGCGCCAATCATCAGCGACGCGCCGGCGTCGGTCGAATGCGAAGTGGTCGGCTTCTACGAGCTCGGCGATCACAGCGTCGTCGTCGGCAAGGTCACCGAGGCGCATATCAAGCGCGACGCCGATGCATTGACGATGAAAGAGACGGGATGGAATTACGGCGGATAGACAATGACGAAATGCGGCGAGCGCTCGAGCGGCTGACGGCGAACGCCAGCCGCGAGCTGCTCGCCAAGCAGCCGCATTGGGGCGACGCGATCCTGTGCGACGGGTTGCTGTACGCCGCCCATACGCTGAAATCGGACGCGCCGATCGAGGCCGCCGAGCGATGGTTCGCGCCGAAGCTCGCGGCCGGTCCGCGCACCAAGGGATGGTTCTGGTTCTGGGCGGCTGAGGCGTTGCCGGCGCTGGACCTCTATCTGAAAACGAACGACCCGCGGTACCGGGAGTATGCGCGCGCGATCGTCGGCTTCCTGGAAAATTCGGCGGCGCGAACTCCCGACGGCGCGTTCGTGCCGCATCCGCCGGCGCTCGAAGTGTGGATCGACGTGTGCTACTTCACCGCGCCTGCTCTGGCGCTGCTCGGCCGAATCTCGCGCGACGCCGCGATGATCGAGCGGGCGGCGGATCAGATGAACCTGCATCGCGATCATCTGATCGATCCGGACAGCGGACTTTTCTGGCACGTCGCGTACGTCGATCGGAAATCACACTCGCCGTGTCTGTGGGCGCGCGGCAACAGCTGGTTTTCGATCGCGGCGCCGCAAGTGATAGGCGAAATCGAAGCAGCCGGCGCCGCTGAAGCGCTCGGCGCGAAAACTGAAAAATTTCGCGCGGCGCTGGCGCGTCAACTCAACCGGGTAGCGGCGCTGCAAGATGACTCGGGATTGTGGCACACGGTGATCGATCGCGACGATTCGTACCTGGAGTCATCTTCGGCCGCCGGATTCGCGCTCGCGTTCGGGCGCGCGCTTCGGACGCGGCTGCCCGGTCTCGACGAGGCGCTTGCGCGTGAGGCGTACTCGCGCGCGCTCGGCGCAATTTGTTCGAAGATAGACGCGCACGGCGCCTTCACGGGCGTGTCGCAGCAAACGCCGCCGGGAGACTTTGCTTTTTACAATTCGATCGAAATCGGGACCGCGCCGTTCGCGACCGGCGTGTGCATGATGGCGCTCAGCGAGGCGCTTGGGACGGAGACATGCCAAACAAAAAAGTCGTAGTGCTGCCGGGCGACGATGCGGCGCCGGAGGCGATGGGCGCGACGATGGATGCGCTGCGCGCTCTGAAACTTCCGATTGACTACGTCGAGTTCCCGCCGGGCGAGAAATGGGTGCGCGGCGAGACCGACGCGGCCGCGCGCAAGGCGATCGACGGGTCGGACACGACGCTGTTCGGCTCGACCTCGGGCAAGACTACATCGATCACCTACCTGCGATGGGGCAAGCAGACCTTCGCCAACGTGCGGCCGGTGCGCTACTCGAAGGGGTTTCACAGCCCGCTGGCGAAGCCGGACGGAATCGACTTCGTGATCGTGCGGGAAAATCTCGAGGACCTGTATCTTGGGCTCGAAGGTCCGCTCGAAGCGCTGGCGCCGCTGAAGCTGATGAGCAAAATTCTGCGCGCGCCGCTGGATACGTCCGAGCGCGGCATCTACGCGATCAAAGTGATCACCGAGCGCGCGACGCGACGCGTCGCCGAGTTCGCCTGTCAGCTCGCCGTCAAGCGCAAGAACGCCGGGGGCAAGGGCAAGCTGACGTGCACGTCGAAGTACAACATGCTGCGCGAATCTGACGGCTTGTTTCGCAAAATCGTCGAGGAAACCGCGGCCAGGTATCCTGAAATAAAGTACGAACAGTTTATCGTGGACGATTTTGCGCGGCGCCTCGTGCAATCGCCGCACGAGCTTGACGTGGTAGTCGCACCGAACCTATACGGCGACATCCTGTCCGATGCGGCGGCGGGTATCATCGGCGGGCTGGGGCTGGCGCCAAGCGGATGCTACGGCGCGGATTACGCCTATTTCGAATCGGTGCACGGCACGGCGCCCGACATCATGGGGCAAGGAATTATAAATCCTTCCGCCACAATGTTGTCGGCCGCGCTGATGCTCGACTACCTCGGCTTCAGCGCCGAGGCATCGCGCTTCGATGCTGCGGTGCGCAAAGTATACGCGGAAGGACGCGCGCTGACGCCCGACCAGGGCGGCACCGCCAAGACCTCGGAGTTCACGCGCGCAGTGATCGCCAATATCTAGCTATCCGCGAACGGATGCCGGCTTAGTCGCCGTTCCGTTCGTTCTGGATATGGTTGCCGACTGCGTATCCGGTCGCTCCGCCGGCGACACCGCCGATTGCCGCGCCAGCTAACGGCGCTCCAACCGCAGCACCTACGACTGCGCCACCTGCAGCGCCGACTCCGGTTCCGATGAAGGTTCCTTTTTCGCGGGTTGATAGAGGCTCGCCAGAACAAGCTGCCAGCGAGGTCGCAATCGCGACCGCACCGACGACGGTAGTCAATGTTTTACTCAGTTTCATAGCGATTGGTACGTTGCATCATCGGTGCCACTAAATTATTCGCGCAAAAACTGAAGAATCGAGCACCCACCGTGAAAGGTGGTAAAGTTTTACCGCAGCACGATCTGCAAACTTGCTGAAGATCGGCAGATGGATTCGGGCCATGACCAAGGTGCATCTCGACACGGATTTGGGCGGTGATATCGACGACCTGTGCGCATTGGCGATGTTGTTGCGATGGCCTTCGATCGCGCTCACAGGAATTACGGTCGTGGGAGATACCAACGGGATAAGGACCGGCTACACGCGATATGCGCTTGGTCTCGAGCGTCGAACTCAAATACCAGTCGCAGCGGGCGCGGATACGGCTCAAGGATTCTACAGGTCTGAGCTGCCTCCGCAGGATAGGAGATATTGGCCTGCAGAGGCGGTTCCTTCGCCCAATTCCGTCGAGAAAGCGATCGAACTGCTCAAGCAGAGCATCGAGGACGGAGCTACAATCATAGGTATAGGACCGTTCACGAACCTATACCTGCTTGATAAGCAGTATCCTGGAATCCTGGCGCGAGCGAATCTCTATCTTATGGGAGGTTTTATCTATCCGCTCAGACCGGGCTATCCCAATTGGAAAAATGAATTCGATTTCAATGTGCAAGTAGATATCAAGTCAGCGAGGCATGTGCTTGGCAACTCCAGTCCTACACTGGTTCCCATTTCAGTGACGGCGGAAACCGCACTAAGAAAATCGGCGATAGAAAAATTGCGCACCGCCGGCGCGTTGGGACAACTAATCGCACGTCAGGCTGAAGTGTTCGCGGCAGATGAAAAGATGGATGAGGTATATGGCACAACCTGCGCGCGGGTGCCTAACGACATTGTAAATTTCCAACATGATCCGCTTGGCGTGCGCGATAGCAGTCGGATGGAATGAAGGAGTCGAGATAGAAGAACTTCCTATAGTTGTCGAAGAAGAAGACGGATGGCTTCGCGAGCGAGTCGATAAGTCAGGACGGAAAATGAAAGTCGTAACAAAGATCGATGGGCCTCGCTTCAGTGATTTCTGGCTTAGCCTGGTTGCTAAGAGTTAGCCTTTGGCCGGATTCCTCAGTCACATACGCAGTTCGAACATACTTGGGCGCCGGCGAGACCAATCCCGGTAGAAGGCGCGCCGAATGAGCGGGCGGCGTCCGCACCCGAAGTGGATGCGGTTGAATTCTGCGGCTGTCCCGGAAAGCCGACGCCGTTGGCCGCGCCCGCGTTCTCCTGCGCAGCGGGGAGCGAACCGAAGAACCTCGCGGCACCAATCCCGCCGGCAGTTCCATTGGATGGAACCTTGCCCTGGGTGTAGGAACTGCAGGCGCCGCTCGCGCTCTGGCTGGCGCTGAGATACGACGCTGCCGTCACCTGACCCATCCAGTGCGTAGGCTGACCAGGGCCGGAACACGAGCAGTTGAACAATCGTGCACCAGGAGTCGAATAGGCTGCCGGCAGCGATGGCACCGCTAATGGGCTCGGAGCGATCGCCGTGCTGACGGGGGCCGCCAGTTGGGCTGGAGGGCTCGGCGGCAAGGGCGGCACAACGAGCGGATTCGTAGCGGGCAGTTGCGCGCGAACGACGCACACGGAGGCCAGCATAAGCGCCAGTGCCAGCAAGGCTATGGTTTTAATTGCAGTCATAAATCGGCAGCACCGTTTCAAAAGCGCGCGTACCACGGCGGCTGCCGCTGATTCTGCAGTTGGAAGTCGATGTTGAAGCGGCCGAGCAGAGTGCCTTCAGCATGCCACAACGCCAGGCGCGCGTTCTCCAGACCGACGTCGGCCTGCACCTCGTTGCCCTGCGCCGTTACGAGGTTACTCTGGAACTGCAGCAGCGTGTTGGTGGTGGCGAGTCCGACGCGAAATTGCGACTGAGTATCGTGCAGGGCTTTTTGCGCATACTTGGTAGCTTCGGCGGTGGCGTCGACCTGTTCCTCGAAAGCACGCAAATTGGCCAGCGCGCTTTTGACCAGCAAGACGGACTGGTAGAGCGCTTGTCGATACTGCAGCCGGCTCTGATCATAGGCGACGTGCGCCTGCGCGAGGGCGGCTTTCGCGGCGGCATTGTCGAGCGGCATCGAGAAAGCGAGCACGGCCGCGTAGTCGTAAAATTTGAAATCGAACAAAGTATTCAACGAAGTGCCGTAGTCGCCGCCGAACGGAAGCAGGGCTCCATTGTCAGATCCCGGTGGTACCGTAGGTCCGGTCGAGCTGAAACAATTGGCGAAGGCCGGCACCGTGCCCGAGGTGGTGCATTTGGAATTGCCGGCGACGCTGGTGATTCCGAATTGCGCGCCGAGGTTGAGTTGCGGCAGCGTTTGATTTTCCGCGAATTTGACCTGGATCAAGGCGCTGCGAATCGACTCGCGCAGGCCCGCCAGCGCGGGGCTGTCTTCCAGCATCAGCCGGAACGCATCATTGTCGGCTTCGAGGGGTCCGTAGTGGATATCGGGCTGCTGCAACGGCTCGATATCAGAAGCGAGCATCGCGTCGGCGTGATTGAGCGCCACGTCCTGCCGGAGCGTGGTGCGTGCAATCTCAAGGCCCGCGCGCGCGGCGGATACGTTGGCGCGCGCGGTGGCGGCTGCAGACAACGCTTGCGACAGGTTGACCGCGGCCATCATGCCGAGGCGGACGTTGTCGCCGTTGACTCGCACCAGGTCGGCGTTGAACTTCAAGGCTGATTGAGCGACCTGCAAGTTTTCTTCAGCCGCGACCACGCCCCAATAGTCGTTGCCGATGCGCTGAACGAAGTCGTTGACCGATGACGAATAGTTCCATTGCGATGAGCGCTGCGCCGACTCGGCCAGGCGGACATTGATCGTGGCAAACTGCCAACCGAAATTTTGCAGCAGCGGCTGCGACAGCGACATCACCATGGTGGGCGTATAGACCGGATTTACCGGGCTGAATCCGCTGTTGGTCAGCTGGCGATCGTTGTTGAAGGTAATGCCGACAGTGCGCGTTAGCTCGCCGAGAGCACTTTGCTCATGCCAAAGTTCCAATCGTAGAACTTCGAGACGTTGCTGATGGAGTTCGGGTTTTGAAATGGCGACGAGACGGGAGTGACTTCTTTCTCGACATCTATCTGCGAGCTCAGCTGGGGGTCGAACACGGCGTTGGAGCCCGCGACGCTTTCGGTCGCCGCAACCGGGTCCAACGATACAGACTTCAGGCCCGGATTATTCTCCAGTGCCAGGTAGATGGTCTCCTTGAGGCTGAGCTTGTGCTGCTCGTTGTCTTCGGTCAGCGGGAAGTAGTCGCGCGGCAGATTCTCGCGGTCGGGAATCCATTGACGCGCGAACATTTGGGGCAGCGACAGGATGGGATTGGTTTCGAACTTGTGCGCCGCCTGTGAAGAAACGCTGACATCGACGGACGGCGCCGCGGTTTGTGCGCCGATCGAGCTGGTTTGATTCGCCACACTGCCGTTGGCATTCGCATTCGTTGGCGGCGCTTGCGCATACACGGGCAGGATAAGGAATGTCGTCGCGCTGATTGCGGTAAGCAGCACCGCACCTACGAAAGCAGAGTGCAATTTTTTCATTCGATTACGCTCGCGAGAAGTTGCCCGAACTGATGCGGGCGGCCACGCAAATTGACTGGCACGCGGAATTCTAATTCGGCTGATGTATTTTGACGAGGAGCGCCACGACAGCAGATCCCGGTAACTTCAACATGCAGCCCACGAGTCCGAGTACATTACGTCCCGCGGCGGCAGAGGTTACACGCGATCGGTTACACGCGAATCATCGCCATCGACGCGGCGCAGTCTTGAGCCTCTCGACACCGAGCTGATCGCACCATCGCTCGAAGCGCTCGCGCGGGACGCCGAGGAATTTCAGATCGTCGAGGGATTCCTTCAATGGAACTGTCTCGATCAGCGTCGCCAGCTTGCGATAGAGGATCGCTTCATCGCGACGCTCGATCAGTGTGGCCGCCAGTTGCGCTGCGCCACGCGGCTTGACCTTCCAATCAGATGAATCCGCGGGAATTTGCTCGAGGTGTTGATACGCGCCTATCAGCATCCCGGCGGTCTTCGTCCCGAAGCCGGGCAGTCCCGGAAAACCGTCGGCGCTGTCGCCGGTCAGCGCGAGGTAATCCGCCATGCTCTCCGGTCCGAAGCCGCGATTAACGCGAAACGCCGATTCGTTCGTCAGCTTTTTCTGGCGCCGATCGACCTGCACGACCTGGTCGCCCCGGATGCACTGGCCGAGATCCTTGTCGGGCGTCATGATTCGCACCTGCTCGACTTCGTCGCGAAACCGGCGCGCGCCGCTCGCGAGTCCGTCGTCAGCCTCGTACTCGCGCATCGACCAGACCGTCGCGCCGATCGCGCGAATCGCTTCTTCCGCAGCATCGAACTGCGCGTGCAACTCGGGCGGAACACCTTCGTCGCTTTTGTACGGCGCATACAGGTCGTTGCGAAACGAACGAATCGGATTGTCGAAGGCAACCGCGATATGGGTGACCGCTTCGTCGGCCTCGTGCAGCAGAGCAAGCATCGACTCGACGATGCCGACGGTCGCCTTGGCATCGGCGCCCGAGGGATCGAGATGACCGGGACGCGGCGAAAAGTGCGCGCGATAGAGTTCGTAGGTGCCGTCGACCAGGTGCAGTCGCATGCGGCGAGGATAGCAGTTGTCGCAAGATCGGTCTTTCCGGAAGAGCGTGCCATTTGATGTTTCAATCTGACGCTTCGCGCGCGGCAACCGGCTGCGCCGATAGTCTTTGCTCGGCTGGCGCGCGCATCGGCGAACCTCGGGCAAGTCAGCGCATGGCATCCCGCTTGCTCAATTACTCACGTGGGGGCCGTGCTGATCATGCCAGACGGATTTTCCGCGCGCCGCGCGATCGCGCGGATGCGGCTGGTTGCCGGTACGATCATCGTTGCGATGATCGTGCTCTGCGGTGCCGCACACGCGTCGGAGTATGGCGTCGGCACCTATCGGCCGGGCCAGGTTGATTTGTTTGCGGGCGTCCTCCCCGCGCCGGGCACCTTCCTGGTGAGGGATTACTTTCTGTTCGAGGATGCGAATCTTGGCGCGCGGCCGGTGAACGCGCCGCTGCAAGTGCATAGTCATACGATCACTTACACCGACGCGACGTTTGTCGCTTACACGACGCCGTGGCGGATTTTCGGCGCGAACTGGGCGGTTGCGGCGATCGCGCAGACGCGCATCGCCGATCAGACCTTGCGCGTCACGCCCAACGGCGGGCCGGTGTCCAGTAAGAGTTTGACGGTTGGAGGATTCGGGGATCTGATCGTCACGCCTTTGATGTTGAACTGGAATTTTTCGAAGTTTCACCTCGTGAGCGCGCTGATGTTCTATGCGCCGACGGGCACTTACAATCGCACCCGCATCATCAACATCGGCCTCAACCGATGGTCGGTCGAGCCTGACGTCGGAATTACGTGGATGGATCCGGAAACGGGGCGGCACGCGTCGCTGTTCGCAGGCTATACGGTCAACACTGAAAATCCTTCGACTCATTATGTCAGCGGCCAGGAGTTTCATGCGGACTTCGTTCTCGCGCAGCATCTGCCGCACGGGCTGGTTGCCGGTGTGGCGGGCTACGCCGTTCAGCAGACGACAGCCGACTCGGGCAGCGGTGCGACGTTCGGCGCATTCAAGGGCCGCGTGATCGGCCTGGGTCCGCTGGTGGGAATCACCGTCCCGATTCTGAAAACGCCGATCAGCTTTTCTTTCAAGTACGATTTCGAATTCGCCGCGCAAAATCGATCGACCGGCAATGAGCTGTGGCTGACGGCCGCGCTGCGGTTCTAAGCGATGCGCGAGGACGTCGAGCAGAGCGTCGTGCGCGAGAGCGAGGGCGAAAACGAAAGCCCGCTCGAGCGCGAAAACGCGCTGTTCGCGGCAATCGTCGAGTCCTCTGACGACGCGATCACGACCGTGGCGCCGGACTTGCGCGTCACCTACTGGAACCGCAGCGCCGAGCGCCTGCTGGGCTACACGGCGGCGGAAACGATCGGCAAGCCGTTCCTGCAGCACATCGCGCCGGAGAACCACGCCCAGGCGATGGCGATCATCGAGCGGCTGATGGCGCATCCGGAGGATGTGGTTCGTTTCGAGGGACCCATCCCGAGAAAAGACGGCACGACGGTCGAAGTATCCACCGTCTGCGTCGCGATTCGCGATCGCCAGGGAAAAGTCGTTGCGATATCCGCCATCCAACGCGATCTTACCGAGCGCCGGCGCGCGCAGCGCGAGACTGCGGTGCTGGCCGCGATCGTCAACGCATCGCAGGACGCGATAATGAACGTGTCGTCGGACGCGAAGATCCTGTTTTGGAATCGGGCGGCAGAAAAAGCCTACGGCTACACCGCTGCGGAGGCGATTGGAAAAGGTCTCGAGCTGTTCGTTCCCGCGGAAGAACTCGAACAGACCATCGCGACAACCAGACAGGTCGTCGAGACCGGCCAGCCCGCGTCGTGGGAGCAGACGGGTATCAAACCCGACGGTAGTTCGTTCGTTACCGCGGTGAGCATTTTTCCGCTCCCCGATGCGAACGGCAGAAATACCAGCGTAGCCGGCATCGGGCGCGATATTACGGCACTCAAGGAAAACCAGCGCCAGCTCGTGTTTGCGCGCGAAGCGGCGCTTGCAGCGTCGCAGGCCAAGTCGGAATTCCTGTCCAGCATGTCGCACGAGATCCGCACGCCGATGACCGCGATCCTCGGGATGGCCGAGTTGCTGGCCGAGGGCGAGCTGAATGCCGAGCAGCGCCGTTATATCGAGATACTCTGCAACAACGGCAACGCGCTGCTCGACCTGATTAACAGCATCCTGGATCTCGCCAAGGTCGAGAGCGGGCGGCTAACCCTCGAGCACGTCGGCTTCGATCTCGGCGAGGTGGTGGAGAAGGCGGCGCAGACGCTCGCGTTCCGCGCGCACGCCAAGCGGCTCGAGCTGATAGTAAGTATCGCGAGCGACGTTCCGCTGGCCATCCTGGGCGATCCGCTGCGGTTGAGACAGGTGCTGATCAACCTGATCGGCAACGCGATCAAATTTACCGAGCATGGCGAAGTGGTGATTTCAGTCGAGCGCGATTCCGCGCCGGGCGAGCCGCTCCGCTTGAAATTCAGCGTGCGCGACACCGGAATTGGAATCGAGCAGGACAAGCTGCCTGCTTTATTCGACGCCTTCGCTCAGGCCGACTCTTCGACCGCGCGCAGATACGGCGGCAGCGGCCTTGGACTCGCAATCGTCAAGCGCCTGGCCGCGTTGATGCGCGGCGAGGTCACGATCGAGAGCACGCCCGGCAAGGGCAGCATCTTCAGTTTCACTTCGCCATTTGAGGCGCAGCCCGATCGGCAGGCCACGGCGCCCTGGCCCGCGCTCGAGAATGTCGCGGTGCTGATCGTCGATAACAATCAGACCGGGCGGGCGGTGTTGGGCCGGATGCTCGGCGAGCGCGGCGCAAAGATATCGGGAGTCGCGTCGTACGAGGCAGGACTGAGCGCAATCCGGCAAGCCGTCAGTGCGGGCATCCCGCCGCGCATCGTGCTGCTTGACGATCGGATCGCATCGGAAGATTCGGGGGAGCTGCAGCAGCTGAGCGCGGCCGCATCGCAATGCGGCGCATCGATCATCGCGATGATTCACTGCGACAACCTGGCCGCCGATGTTTCGCGGCTGCGATCCTTGAAGATCGATACCTACCTGGTCAAGCCGATCAGCGTAAGCGAACTCGACAAAGCGCTTCGGCACGCGCTCGAGAGCGATGCAGTTGAACAACCAATCGGACAATCGCAATCGAAATCGCAGCGCCGCTGTCGATGCCAGGCAGCCGTCGATTGTCAACCGGCCGCTCAAAATTCTGTTCGCCGACGATTCGAGCGACAACCGAACGCTGATTCGCGCTTTTCTGAAGAAGACGCACTACCATCTCGATGAAGTCGAGAACGGCCGGCAAGCGATCGACCGCTTCATCGCTGCGGGGGACTACGACCTGGTGCTGATGGACATCCAGATGCCGGAGGTCGACGGCTTCGCGGCAACGCGCGCGATTCGCAAATGGGAGCAGGAGAACGGCCGCAAGCGTACTCCGATAATCGCGCTGACCGCTTCAGTATTCGGCGAAGCGGTGCGGCTGACGCAAGCAGCGGGATGCGACGCGCACGTGGCCAAGCCAATCAGCAGGGCCACACTGCTGCGGGCGATCTACGACGCGGTTGCGGAAGCATCGCAGGCCTGACGCTGGCTGCGCTCGTCCCAAAATCGTTACCGACGTAATCTGGAGATAGAGGTTCCACTTCCGCGCGGCCAGGAAGCACTCGGGTGATCTACGATGAACGCATCTGCACATCAGAACACCGATGTTCTTATCGTTGGCGCCGGGCCTACGGGTCTGGTGTTGGGCTTGTGGCTTACGCATATGGGCGTGAGCGTGAGGATTATCGACCAGACTGCCGAGCCAGGAACGACGTCGCGCGCACTGGCCGTGCAGGCACGCACGCTGGAGCTATACAGTCAGCTGGGACTCGCTGACACGGTCGTCGCGCGCGGACACAAGGCACTGGGCGCGAATTTTTGGGTGTCGGGCAGGAAGGTAGCGCGATTTCCTCTCGGCGACGTCGGCAGCGACCTCAGTCCATTCCCTTACGCCGTGATCTATCCGCAAGACGAACATGAGCGTCTGCTGATCGAGCGGCTGGCCGAGGCCGGCGTTAACGTCGAGCGGCGAACAGCGCTGGTAAGTTTCGAAGATGCCGGCGATCGCGTGATCGCGCTGCTGAAGCGTGCCGATGGAAGCGAGGAAACCTGCGAAGCATCGTACATCGCCGGATGCGACGGCGCGCGTTCCACCGTGCGCGAGGGGCTCAAGATAGGTTTCCAGGGCGGTGCGTATCAGCATCTCTTTTATGTCGCCGACGTGGAAGCGAGCGGACCGGTGATGGACGGCGAGATACACGTAGGCCTGGACCAGACCGATTTTCTCGCGATGTTCCCGTTGAAGGCCGACGGGCGCGCGCGGCTGGTCGGCACCGTGCGCGAAGAGGCCGAGCGCGAGCACGAGAACCTGTCATGGAACGATGTGAGCCGGCGCGTGGTCGAGTGGATGCGAATCGAGGTCGAGCGGGTGAACTGGTTCTCGACCTATCGAGTGCACCATCGCGTCGCCGATCATTTCCGCAAGGGCCGCGCCTTCATCCTCGGCGACGCCGCGCACATCCACAGTCCCGTCGGCGGACAGGGCATGAACACGGGAATCGGCGACGCGGTGAACCTGGCGTGGAAGCTCGCGGCCGTGTTGCATGGGCGCGCGAGCGCTTCGATTCTCGACAGCTACGAGCCGGAGCGAATCGCATTCGCGCGGCGGCTGGTCGCGACCACCGATCGCGCCTTCACGGGAGTGACGAGCCGCGGCGCAATCGCGCGGCTGTTCCGGCTGCATCTGGTGCCGCTCCTGTTCCCGCCGCTTTTCAAACTCGCCTCCGTGCGGCGTTTCGTCTTTCGCACCGTCTCGCAGACGACGGTGAACTACCGCGACAGCAGCCTGAGCGAGGGGCGCGCAGGCGAGGTGCACGGCGGGGACAGGTTGCCGTGGGTGGAGATCAACGCGAACGGCGGCCACGACAACTTCGCGCCACTGACCTCGATAGATTGGCAGGTCCACGTGTACGGCGAAGCCGCGCCCGATCTCAAGACGGCGTGCGACGCGCGAAAATTGCCACTGCACATCTTCCCATGGCGTCACGAAATGGTGCGCGCCGGACTGCATCGCAACGCAATCTATCTCGTGCGGCCCGACGGCTATGTCGCGATGGCGAATGCTGAGGGAATCGCCGCGGCAGTCACCTCGTACCTCGACGCGCATCAGATCACGCCGGCGCCCGACGCTCGGATTGGAATCGCGGCCGCGCTCAGCTAATCAGAATGGATAGCGCAAAGGAGAATTCCATGCCGGACAAGACGTTCAAGATAATCGAGGTGGTAGGAGTATCCGACGACAGCCTCCACCAGGCCGTGCGCAATGCGATCGCCAAGGCGCGCAAGACGATACGGAATATCGACTGGTTCGAGGTCAAAGATATTCGAGGCTCGGTCAGCAAGAAGGGCGAGCCGACCTTCCAGGTCGAAGTGCGGATCGGATTCCGGCTCGAAGGCGATCCCGCGGCCTGAGAAGTGAGCCGCGCGATGCGCCGCGCTGCTGTCCCCGGGGCCTTGGCGGGCAGTTGACTCAGGACGCGAACGCGCGGATATTCGCATCAACTCCCTGACGGGAGGTGCACACGCAATGAATAGCTACCTCAAAGAACTTGCCCAATTGCATCCGAGTGCGCCTCCGCTGACTAGTCGCCGGTAACTACCGGAATTCACCGACATCCTGACCACGGAGGCGAAAGCTCCCGTGGTTTTTTTGCGTCCGCAGCAAGGCGCGGCGCATTCGCGTGCGATCGATCATTTTGAAAACGCAACGGAGGACGAAGCCATGAGGAACGAAACGCAACTGAAAACCAGAGTTGGACGAACACAACTTCAAACTATTGAGGCAAGAGATGACTACTGCTTTAGAAATCGACGAGGCGCTCCTCGACGCATTCATCGGTGACGGATCGATAACCGACGTCCTTTATGTAGTCCGCAGCGGCAAGGAGGCTACCGTCTATTGCTGCCGCGGCGCGGCCGGGGAACTGGTCGCGGCGAAGGTTTACCGTCCGCTCGAGCGCCGCAATTTTCACAACGATGCAGTCTACCAGGTCGGCCGCGACGCGCCGATGAGCAGCCGCGACAAACGCGCATTGGCGAATAAATCCCGCCACGGACGCGATCTGCAGTATGGAAGCTGGATTCACGCCGAGTTTGAGATAATGCGGATGCTCTACGAGGTCGGCGCCGATGTGCCCGAAGTATTCGGCCGATCGAATGGCGCGATCCTGATGGAATATCTGGGCGACGAAGACGCCGCAGCGCCGATGCTCAGTCGCGTGACGCTGCCGCGCGAGCAAGCGGAACAATTTCTGCGCCGAATTATCGACAACGTCACACTGTGGCTGCGCAACCATCTCGTGCACGGAGACTTGTCGCCGTACAACCTCCTTTACTGGGACGGACGCATCGTCGCGATCGATTTTCCGCAGGCGCTCGACGCGCGGATTAATCCGAGTGCGAGATCGCTATTGGGCCGCGATCTGGAAAACGTCTGCGGATATTTCGGCAGGTACGGAATTCGCGCGGACGCTGCGAGGATTGCGAATGCGTTGTGGGCGAACTACCAGGCGGGAAGGTTGTGAGAACTGAGCGCCAGGGGAATCTTAGTAGAAGCGCGGTTCTCCGGCCGGGCGAGTTTTCCAGCGGCGGTGAATCCAGTTCCAGTGATCGGGATGCTCGCGGATCGCCGTCTCGAGCACGTCGGAATAGAGCTGCGTGTATTCGAGCGCGGCGGCCTCGCGGTCGCGCCGCTTCTCGGGGTAAAAGGCGGGCATGATTTTTATGTGATGATGAATCGTGTCGCCCTGGCGCACCATGAACACCGGCATCACCGGCGCACCGGTCGCGATCGACAGCCGCGCGATGCCGTCGCTGGTCGATGCCGGCAGCCCGAAAAAATCGACGAACACGCCCTTGCGCACGTCGAGGTCCAGCGCAATGGCGATCATCCAGTTCTGCCGCAGCATCCGCATCATCTCGCGCCCGCCCGCCTTGCGCTCGATGATGTGGTTGCCGTAGCGGACGCGCTGGGTGCAGATGGCGGCGTCGATGAGCGGGTTGCGCAGCGCGCGATGCACGATGGCGAGGCGGTAACCGTAGATCGATTGCGCAATCTGCATCAGCTCGAAATTTCCGAAGTGCGCGGTCAGCACGAACAAGCCGCGGCCGTTGGAGCGGCGTTCGGCCTCGTCCCAATTTTCCTTGCCCTCGTAAGTCGCGACGCGCTCGACGTTGGCGCGGCTGAGTTCCGGTAGATGGGTCCATTCGGCGAGCACGCGGCCCCAGCTGCGATACATCTTGCGCAGAATATTGAGGCGCGCCGCCGGCGTCATATCGGGAAAAGCAATCTCGAGATTTTTAAGTGCGATCGGCCGGTTGGGACGATCGAAATTCATCGCCCATCCTCCAAGGCGCGCGCCCGCACGCACCGCACGCTCCAACGGCATCGCACGCAGCGCGGCGGTGACGGCGGTGATGCCCGTGTACTCGATGCGGGCTTTAACGGGACCGATTTGCCTGGCCATCGGATCGAGAATGCTCAGAGCCGGCAGCGGCGCGCAAGCGGAGCGCGAGAACGCTCTAGCCGAAACCGAAACCGTCAAAGAAAAACGCGGGCTTCGTACAATTAGATCGCGCTAGGGCGAGATGCTCGGCGTGATTCCTTTGGGCGCGTCGAGCGTGCTGCCACCCGTCGACACTGTGCCGGCGCCGGAATCGAACGGCGTCGCCGGACCGGGGCGACGTGACGTATCGGCTCGATGAAGCCGAGTACGGCGGCGCCGTCGCCATCGTCGATGCAGTCGTCGAATCGTCGCTAATCCTGCCCAATGGCGTCGGGATCGTTGGCACGGCCACATTCGAGGTCGCAGTCGGCCCGTTCATCGAGGTCGGACCTATCTCGGTAGTATTGAACGGAGTATCGACGTTGCCGCCCGACGGCGCTGACTCGTAGGCGTTGGGATTTTCCGGACCCGGAGACACCCCGGGACCGCCGTACGGTGCGCTCAGGTCGGCCGCGGGAGAAACTGGAATCGAAAAGCTCGGCTTGTAGATCTGCCGGATCTGTGACGCGGGCATGTCGTGGAGTTCCTTGCGGCCGAGCGAGTTGACGAACTGCTGGCGTTCGTCGAGCGCGAGATCGCGCAGCTCGCTCTTGTTGCGCACGATGTGCGGCGTCAGGAATACGATCAGGTTGTCCTTCTGCTTGTCGCTCGACTTGCTGCTGAACAGGTTACCGATTACCGGGATGTCGGAGACGAACGGAACCCCCTGGTTGTCGATCGAATCCTGGCTGGCCAGCAGACCGCCGATCACCGCGGTGCGATGGTTCTGGATTAGTACCGTGGTCGAGGCTGAGCGGATGGTCGTGGTCGGACCGAGGGTGGCGTTCGCCGTGCCGTTGACGACGTTGGAAACTTCCTCATAAAGGTCGAGCTTGACATAGTCGCCCTCGGAAACCTGCGGCACGATGTCGAGCGTGATGCCGACGTTCTGGCGCTCGACCGAGTTGAAAATCTGGCCGGGCAATCCGGCGTTGGCCGACGCCGAGCCGACGAACGGCAGGTTCTGGCCGACGACGATCATCGCCTCTTCGTTGTCCGCCGTCAGCAGCGTCGGCGCCGACAGCACGTTGGCGTGAGTGTCGGTTTCAAGCGCGGTGAGCAGCGCGATGTCGCAAGGGATGCTGATGGTAGAGCTGGTGGTAGTCGTTGTGGTGGTGTTCGAGACGGCCGACGCCAGCGCGCTCGGCACCATGCACATGCTCTTCGAGGCGAGGCCAAGGCCGAGGCCGGTCAGCCCGAGCGGATCGCTGAGCGTACTTTCGAGTTGGCCGAAATTGAGACTGCCGATACCGAGCGTGTTGCTGCCTAGCGAAGTGGCGGTCTGAAAGTTGACGCCCAACTGGCGCTGGCGCTCGGCGGAAACCTCGACGATAACGGCCTGCACAAAAATCTGCACGCGCGGCGTGTCGAGGTCGTCGACAATCTGCTTGAGGGTCTGCCAATCCTGCGGCGACGCGCTGACCACCATCGCGTTGGTCGCGGGATCGGCGGTGATATTCACAGGATACGAGAAGTCGATGCTCTTGCCGGCAGAACTGGCGGATGCCGGACCGCTGCTGCCGCCGCTCGACGAGCTGCGACTGCTAAGCCCGCCGCCGCCGCTTCCGCCGAAGCCGCCGGAGCTGTTGGTGCCGCCGAAGCCGCCGCCGCCGCTGGAACCGCCGAAGCTCGCACTGCTGGACAGACCGCTGCTGCCGAAGCCACCGCCCATCCCGCCGAAGCCCGAGCTGCCGCCATTGGCAGCCTGGTTGAAGCTGGAGCGGCCGAGCGATCCCTTACCAGTGCTGGGCGAGAGGGTCGACGGGCTGCTGCCGCCGTTGAGCAGGTTGTTGAGCACCTGGACCATCTCCGTCGCCTGCGCATTCTTGAGCCGATATACGTGGATTCGCGACGTGGACAACGGAGGATTGACGTCGAGCTTTTGAACTATGTCCTGGATCTCGCGCATCTGGAGCGGTGGCGCTGCGACGATCAGACAATTGGTGCGCTCATCGGGGATGACCTTGTAGCCCATCCCGGGCCCGGTGGCTGACGGCGCGACGCCCATCGTCGGCCGCATCGCCATCTGCGGATTGGTGCCGTTCGCGGCGACACCCATCTTCGCCGCCATCAACTGATCGATCTCGGGTGCGATCTCGGTGGCAAACGCGAGCCGGAGCGGGATGACCACGATCGACTGCTGTTCGCCGCGCACGTCGAGGCTGCCGATTATTTCGAGCAGGCGCTGAACGTTGTAAGCGTCGTCGGTGACGATAACCGTGTTGTCGGCGGGAAATGCCGCGACCAGGCCGTCGTGCGAGACCATCGGCTGGATAACGCCAATGACGGAAGCGGCGTCGATATTCTTAAGCCGCACCATCCGCGTGACGTACTCGTCGCCCTTGGTCTCGGCCGGAATTTGCGATTCCGTCAGCGCGGCGGACGAACGGACGTTGCGCGCGGGCACAATCTTGATGACGTGGCCGGCCTGGACGGTAGTGAAGCCCTTTACCTGGAGCACGGATTGAAAGATCGAATAGGCCTGCTCGGGCGTGACCTTGCTCGGCGAGATGATCGTAACCTTGCCGCGCACCGATTCGTCGATGATGAAGTTGCGGCCGGTGATCTCCGAAATGAACTTGGCCAGAACGGGAATATCCACGTTCTGGAAATTCATTGTAATCGTATTCTGAGGAGGCAGCCCGGTGGACTCGGACTCCTCAGCCAGCGCAATCGATCTGATATTTATCGCACAGAGCAGGAGTGCGGCGGTCAACGCCCCGACCAAAAGACGATTCATCAGAGCATCCTCCCCGTACCGGGTCAAAACGTCGTGAGCATATTTCACCACTGCTGCGACGCGCAACCCGGATTGTTGCAAATGGCACAGTGCTCGGCGACTATGACGATCACCAACCCGTTTTGATTCAATCAATGACCAAAAAAAGAGCCGACACTCGCGATCTTCGCGTCTCCCGATCACGCTGTTTCGCGATTGTTACCCCTCCAACATTGCGCAATATCGCCATCCAGGTGACGACTTGCCCTACGAACTGACGATTGCGCTCAGATACCTGCGTTCGCGCCGCCGCGAGCGATTCGTCTCGCTGATCGCGATCATCTCGCTGGCGGGCGTCACCCTCGGCTCGTTCGCCCTGTCGGTAGCATTGTCGGTGATGAGCGGATTCGAGATCGATCTGCGCGCGCGGCTGCTCGCGTTCACCCCGCAGATAACCATCGAGCGCAGCGACGGCGCAGTGTGGAATCCTGCCGACCTGCAGCAGAAGCTGGCGGCGATTCCGCAGGTTTCGGCGGTGGCGCCGTTCGTCACTTCGCAGGTGATGGCGGTATCGAGCACGGATTCCGGAGCGCCCGGCCTCGTGTCGGGTGGGATTCTCCGCGGCGTCCAGCCGCACGACAATCCTGTTCTCACGGAACTGAAGAAGACGCTGGAAAGCGGCACCCTCGCCGACCTCGAGACGACGCATCCGGTGACAGTCGTGGACAAGGGCGTCAAGCGGCAGGTCGAGCTGCCCGGCGCGATCATCGGCAAATCGCTCGCGTTCGAGTTGGGCGTGCGGCCGGGCGACCCCGTCATACTTATTTCGCCCGCGAGCCTGGGAGCGGGAATCGGGCCGCCGCGCCTCAAGCGATTCATCGTGACCGGATTTTTTCATTCCGGCATGTTCGACTACGATTCGACGCTGATATTCGTCGCGCTGAAGGACGGACGCGCGCTGCTGGCCGACGACGCGTCGCTCGAGAGCGGGCTCGAGGTGCGCCTGGTCAATATGTTCGACGCGCCGGCGATACGCACCAAAATCGCGGCGATTGCGGGCCCCGACTTCGAAGTGTCCGACTGGACGACGGCCAACGCGCCGCTGTTTTCCGCGCTCAAGCTCGAGAAGTTCACCTACTTCATGGTGCTGCTGCTGATAGTGCTGGTGGCGGCCTTCAACATTATCGCGACGCTGGTGATGGTCGTGATGGAACGACGCAAGGAGATCGCAATTTTGCGCGCGATGGGCGCGGTGGCGGCCTCGGTCGCGGCGATCTTTCTTATCCAGGGCGCGGTGCTGGGCGTGGTCGGCACGGTGGTTGGCGACGGCACGGGCTTCGTGATTTCCTACCTGATAGGCAAGTATAACTTGATTCATCTGCCGGCCGACATGTTTATGGTGAGCAACGTGCCGGTGCAACTCAATCCATGGAACTTCATCGCAGTGGCAGTAGCGACGATCGCGCTATGCATGCTGGCGGCGATCTACCCGGCGATGCAGGCAGTCCGTCTCTCGATCGCCGAGATACTACGATATGAGTGAAGCGCGCACAGCGACGATTGCGAAACCAAAAACGGCGAAGGGGCGTCTTATCGAGGTGCGCGGACTCGACAAGACATTTTACGATGCCGATCGCGAGATTCGCGTGCTGCGTCATCTCGATCTGAACGTCGAGGCCGGCGAGGAGATCGCGGTAGTCGGGCAATCGGGAACCGGCAAATCCACGCTGCTGCACATTATCGGCAGCCTCGAGGAGCCGACCGCGGGCAAGGTTTTTTTCGAGGGCGAGGATTTGTTTGCGCTCGATCAGAAATCGCTGGCGGAGTTCCGCAACCTGAAGCTGGGCTTCGTGTTCCAGTTCCATTACCTGCTGGCCGACTTCACGGCGCTGGAAAACGTGATGATGCCGGCACTGATCGATCGTATCGACGACGCCGAGGCGAGCAAGCGCGCGGCCGAGATGCTCGAAATCGTGGGCCTGGGCGACAAGCTCCAGCGCCGGCCGGCTGAATTGTCCGGCGGCGAGCAGCAACGCGTCGCGGTCGCGCGCGCAGTAGTCCTGCGGCCGAAGCTGCTGTTGGCAGACGAGCCGACGGGGAACCTCGATCCGCAAACGGCCGCCGGAGTGCATGAGCTGTTTCACAAACTGAATCGGGAACTCGGCATCACGCTGGTGATAGCGACGCACAACGAGCAGTTAACGCGCAGCGTCGGCCGCGCATTGCGTTTGAGCGAAGGAAAGCTGATTGACGAACGCCGGTAACGCGGCGGTTTCGACCAGCACGGTGTGGCAGCGCGGGTCCTGTTGGTAGAAATTGGGCCGCGCGGAAGGATTCGGTTTACATGGGTGGAACGATTGGTTAGTTTGGTCGCGGTTTTTGGTGCGTCTGAGTGACATCCGGAAAGTTCAACGCGCGCACTCCGCGCGCGCCGTCATTCTGCGGGCTGCGCTGTCCGTATGGAACACTATTGCCCGCGCGCGGCGCGCTGATGCTCGCGATGCTGGCGGCATTCGGGTTGTTCGGCGCAGCTACCGCGCGCGCGCAAGGAACGCCGCCGCCCATAATCTCCAAGATTGAGATCATCGGCAATCAACGCGTCGAGGAAGACGCGATTCGCATCCACATCACCCAGGCGGTGGGCCAGCCGCTCGATGCCAATGAGGTAACCGCGGACGAAAAATCAATCTACCTGTTGGGTTTTTTCGATTCGGTGAGCGCGCACGTGGAACAGCAGGGCAGCCAGAACGTGCTGGTTTACCGGGTCAAGGAGCGCCCGCAGATTACCGACGTCAAGCTGTACGGGATGAAGGCGATCCGCTCGAACGACGACAAGATAGTCGCCGCGATGAAGGTACAGCCCGGGACAATCCTCAATCCGGTCGCCGTCAAGGAGACCATTAACAACATCGAAGAGGTATACGCGGACAAGGGCTACACCGACGCCAAGGTGACCTTCAAGCCGATTCCGCAGCCCGACAACACCGCGTTCGGCGAGTTCGACGTTAGTGAAGGGACCAAGGTCGAGATCACGAAGATCCAGTTCATCGGCAATCACGCGTTTTCGTCGACGGTGCTCGAAGCCAACATGGAGACCAGGACCTACAGCCGGTTGTTGAGCTGGCTCACGAATTGGGGCTCGCTCGATCCGAAGAAACTGCAGGCGGACGTCGACCGGCTGGAAGCATTTTATTACGACAACGGCTACCTCAACGTGCAGATTGCGCCGCCGCAGATAGTGCGCACCGCCAACAATATAACGGTCATCATTACTATCGACGAAGGCACGCCCTACCGCGTCGGCCATATCGACATCACGGGCAATTTGAAATTTCCGCGCCACGAGCTGCGCCGGCTGCTGACGTTGAAGTCCGGGCAACTGTTCCGCGGCTCCAGTCTCCAGCGGCAGGTGCTGGCGCTGTCGGATTTCTACTCGAACCGCGGCTACGCTTACGTCAACGTCGATCCGCGCACGCAGTTGGTGCCGACCGTCAAGCGCGTCAATGTCATATTCGTGATCAATCCGGGCCATGAAGTGCTGATCGACCGCATCAATATCAGCGGCAATACGAAGACGGCCGACAAGGTTATCCGCCGCGAAATCCAGGTGCAGGAACAGGAGCCGTACAGCGCCGAAGAGATTCGCGATTCGAAGGTGCGGCTGGACCGGCTCGGTTTCTTCAGCAGCACGCGCATCACCACCGCGCCGGCCACGCAGCCCGACAAGATCAACCTGGACGTGGACGTGACCGAGGCCAACACCGCCTCGTTCCAGGTGGCGGGCGGCTTCGACAGCTACCAGTCGCTGTTCGGCAACTTCACGCTCGGCAACACCAACCTCTTCGGCGGCGGCGAATCGCTGATCGCCAATGCGCAGGTCGGCTTCCTGTTCCAGAACTACAGCATCAGCTACACGGAGCCGTGGTTCCTGGACATCCCGCTGAGCGTCGGCGTGCAGTTGTTCGACAACAAAACCTACCTGATCAGCTTCAACCAATCGGCCGCGGGCTTCACCTTGACGACGACTTATCCGCTGACCGAGCTCGGATTTAAGAAGCTCGGCCCATTCTCATTGAAAGACGTCACCGCCGGACTGGGCTACTCGTACCAGAGCATCGGAATCACGGGCTTGAACCAGTTCACGACTTTTCAGATCGAGCGCTACAAGGGCTACACGCAGACTTCCCAATTCACGCCGACGATACGACGCTTCACGGTGGATAACCCGACCGATCCGCGCACCGGCACCGTCGAGACCCTCAGCCTGCAGTTCGGCGGACTCGGCGGCACCAACGCATTCATCAAGGGCGTCGCGCATTTCAGGTATTTCTATCCGTTCCTGAAGAGCCAGACGCTGGGAACGTTTGTGCTGTCGCAGGGAATCACCTACGGCATCGGGTCCAACCTCGAAAGCGGCTCCGGCGGCGAGTTGCCATTGTACGAGCGATTTTTCCCGGGCGGCGTCGGCGGACCGGGTGACGTGCGCGGCTATCAGCTCTATTCGTTGGGTCCACAGGTGACGCTGTTCAGCCAGAACGGCACGCCGCAGAGTGTGCAGAATATCGGCGGCAGCAAGGAATTGCTGCTGAGCAACGAAATCACCTTCCCGATACTGTCGGGACTGGGAATCCGCGGCGTAATATTCAGTGATGCAGGGCAATCGTTCCTCCTCAAGGACGATATCCATCTCGATGATCTGCAAGCGTCGGCCGGAATTGGCGTGCGCTGGAAATCGCCATTCGGGCCGCTGGCGGTGGATATCGCCTTCCCGATTAACCCGCGGCCGGCCGACCAGCATACCGTGTTCGAGGTCGGCGCCGGCTCGCCACTGTAGATTCTTCGCAGGTATCGGCCGAGACAGACGCTAAAAACTGGATTTGATGCCCAGCGAAGTACTATTGTGTATAGTTCCCGTGCACAAGTTGGAGACGCGTTTCAGCGTTCGATAGATCGTCAACAGGAGGCTTTCCGGGCTGTATGAGGCAACGGTTGTTCATCGGTGCGATGTTCGGTGCGTTATTGGCGGTGATCTCTGCGACGACTCCAGCGCGCGCCGAACTGAAGTTCGCGTACGTCGACGTGCAGCGGGCGCTCAACGAGTGCGATGCCGGAAAGCGGGCCAAGGCCGACTTCCAGGGCCGAGTCACTTCGCTCGAGGGGCGCCTCCAGCGGCAACAAAACGAGGTCCAGGCGCTCAAGGATGAGATGGAAAAGAAGGGCATGCTGATGAACGCCGATCAGCGCCAGGCCCTGCAGGACCAGTACATGGACAAGCTCAAAAACTTCGAGCGCGACTACAAGGACTCGAAGGACGAGCTGCAGGCCAAGGACCAGGAAATCACCGCGAAGATTGTGCATGACCTCGCGCAAGTCATCCGCACGCTGGGCGAACGCGACAACTACACGTTGGTTTTCGAGAAGGGCTCGATCCTGTGGGGCGCGCCGGGCATCGACATCACCGATCAGGTGATCCGCAGCTACAACGCGATGCACGTGACGATCGGCACCGTCGGCGAAGGCGCAGGCGGCTCAGTCAGGGCCGCTAGCGACGATCCGGGCGCGTCGCAGCCCTCGGACTTCGGATCGGATGCGGCCAAGAAATCGACCATCTCGAAGTAGGCTGCGCGCGCAGTAATTTCCGGTGCCTGAAAATACGAAAGTCTCGGATCTCGAGCGCGTGCTGGGGCTGCTGCCCCATCGCTATCCGTTCCTGCTCGTCGATCGAATCGTCGAGCTGGTCAAAGGCCGCGTAGTAACGATCAAGAACGTCACCTTCAACGAACCGTACTTCGCCGGACACTTTCCGGGGCATCCCGTGATGCCGGGAGTGCTAATCGTCGAAGCGCTGGCGCAGTCAGGCGCGATCCTCGCGCTGAACGAAGTCGGCGGCGACCCGACGCGCCTGTTCATGCTGACCGGACTGGATAAAGTGCGCTTTCGGCGCCGCGTGATTCCCGGCGATCAGCTTCGCATGGAAGTAAAAATTCTGAAATTTCATCGTCCGCTGTGGCGGATGCAGGCGGTGGCGCGCGTCGGTGACGAGCTGGCGGCCGAGGCGGAATTGTCCGCGATGGAAGTCGAGGAGCAAGTTCGATAGCAGGCCGAATCCATCCTTCCGCGGTCATCGATAAGCGGGCCGCGCTCGATACGAGCGTCGAGGTGGGTCCCGGCGCGGTGATCGGACCTGACGTGAAGATAGGCGCGGGTACGGTGATCGGCGCGAGCGTCGTCATCGAGTCGCTCACTTCCATCGGACAGCGCAATCGAATTTTTCCGTTCGCCGCGGTTGGTTGCGCGACTCCTGATTTGAAATTTCACGGTGAGCCCGCGACGCTCGAGATTGGCGACGACAACACGATTCGCGAGTTCACCTCGATTCATCGCGGCACCGAAGCCGGCGGCATGCGTACGCTGATCGGCAATCACGTGCTGGTGATGCCCTACGTGCACATCGCGCACGATTGCGTCATCGGCGACAATTGCATCCTGGTGAACTCGACCCAGCTCGGCGGACATTGCGTGCTCGAAGAATTCGTCAGCCTCGAGGGCATGAGCGGCGTGCACCAATTCTGCCGCATCGGTGCGCACGCGTTCGTGGCGGCCGGCGCCAAGGTCGCGCAGGATGTGCCGCCGTTCGCGATGGTCGCGGGCGATCGCGCGCGACTGGCTGGAATCAACGAGATCGGACTCCAACGCCGAGGCTTCAGCGCCGAAAAGATCCTGGCCATCAAGGCCGCGACCCGCACGCTGTTCTTCTCAAAGCTGCTCCGCGAGGATGCGATCGCGAGGACGCTCAAAGAATACGGCGATCATGCCGAGGTGCGCCGGCTGGTCGATTTCATAGTCAACTCGAAGCGCGGAGTCGTTGGCCGCGAGCGTGAATAAGCTCGGGCTCATCGCGGGCAACGGCGTCTTCCCGCTCGAAGTGGCACGCGCGGCGCGTGCGCGCGGAACTGAAATCGTCGCCATCGCACATCTGAATGAAAGCGATCGGGCGCTCGACTCGGTGGCCGGCGAAGTCACCTGGATCAAAGTCGGCGAGCTGCAGAAGATAATCGACGTGTTCAAAAACGCGGGCGTGTCGGAAGCGGCGATGGCCGGCGGCATCTCGCGCGCGCGGCTGAAAGATTCCTTCGCGCCCGACGCGCGCGCACTGAAGATGCTCGCGGGAATCGCGCGCTTCAGCGACGATTCGGTGCTCCGCGGCGTCGCGCATGAAGTCGAAGCCGAAGGAATCAGAATGATCGATCCGGTGCCGATGATCGAGCATTGGCTCGCACGCGCCGGCCTCGGCGCCGGTCCCGAGCCGACTCCCGCGCAAGCGCGCGATCTCGATCTCGCCTTCGCGGTCGCGCGCCGCCTCGGCAGCTACGACATCGGGCAAACGGTCGCCGTCCGCGACGGCATGGTCGCCGCGGTCGAAGCGCTCGAAGGGACCGACGCCGCGCTGCGCCGTGCGGCCGCGCTGGTCGGCGCGGGCCTGGTGGTGGCGAAAGCGGCGAAGCCGGGACAGGACCTGCGTTTCGATCGACCCGCCATTGGCCCCGCTACGGTGGAATTGCTCGCCGAGCTCAAGGCGGCGATGATCGGCGTCGAAGCGGGAGTCGCGCTGATGCTCGAACCCGATCGCACGCTCGAGCTCGCGCGCGCGAAAAATGTGACAATCTACGGCTATGCGGAAGCCAATGGCTGAGCTGCGCGCCGCGGTTATCGGCGCGGGACGGCTGGGCACTCTGCACGCGCGCAAGTACGCGGCGATTGCGGGTATCAAGCTCGCGCACATCGTCGATATCGACGCCGAGCGGGCCGCAGCGCTGGCGCAAGAAGTCGGCGCGTCGCCGCTCGCCGATTACCGGACGCTCGCGGGCAAGGTGGATCTCGTCACCGTTGCGTCGCCCGGCGTGACGCATCATGAGGTCGCGTCGGCGATGCTGACAGCGGGCATCGACGTGCTGCTCGAAAAGCCGATGGCCGAGACGCTGGCGCAGGCGCGTGAACTGGCGCGGCTGGCATCCGCCAGCGGCCGCGTCTTTCAGATTGGCCATCTCGAGCGCTTCAATCCGGCGGTCGTGCATCTGCATTCCATCGTGAAAAATCCGCGCTTCGTCGAATGCCACCGGCTCGCGCCGTTCACCGAGCGCGGCACCGACGTCGACGTCGTGCTCGATCTGATGGTGCACGATCTCGACGTGATCCTGTCGGTGGCGCCGTCGGAAGTCGCGTCGCTCGAAGCGCTCGGCGTCGCGATTTTGACCGATCGAATCGATCTCGCCAACGCGCGCATCCGCTTCCAGAGCGGCCTCATCGCCAATCTGGTAACGAGCCGGGTGGCGGCGCGGCGTGAACGCAAGATTCGCTTCTTCCAGCCCGACGCGTACATCTCGGTCGATTACGAGGCGCGCAGCATCCAGCTCTATCGCAAAACTCCGCCGGCGCGCGGCGCGCAGTTCCCGACAATTTCGGCCGAACAGATCGAATTCGGCGAAGGCGATCCGCTGGCCGATGAGGTCAACGCGTTTGTCGCTTCCGTCCGCAGCAGGTCCACGCCCGCGGTCAGCGCCGACGACGGACTTCGCGTAATGGAACTGTCCGAGCGCATCAAGGAAGTGATGCTGACGGATTCGGTTGCGCCTTGACGTCTGCAATCCGCTGCGACAGCATTGGCTTATAATGCGTTTGGGCAGGCTCAGGATTCTTGGCGGTTTGATACTGGCCGCCGGCGCCGCGTTTCTCGTCTTCACCGCGAACTCCGAATGCACCATGGTGACCGGCAGCGACGAGGTCGCAATCAATGTGCCCCGGCTGAGTTCCGCCAGCGCCCAGCTTTACTGTTACAAAGATAGCGCCGGCGAACGGCTGCGCTTCCTGCTCGCGCGCGGCAACGACGGCAAAGTACGCTCGGTCTTCGACGCGTGCAGCCAGTGCTTCTCGTACCATCGCGGCTACCGGATTTCCGGCGGCGAAGTGATTTGCCGGGTGTGCGGGAATCGTTACCCAATCGATCGAATGACCGAAGGCAAAGCGTCGTGCGTGCCCATCAGCCTGCCACACAAAGACGAGGGCGGAATCGTGCACATCAAAACCGCGGATCTCAGAGCCGGACGCGCGCTCTTCTGACTATTCGGGTAGCTCTAGCGAGATGAGCTTGACGATAGATCGTTATTCGCTGCGGCAACTCGCCGCCGCAATGGCGCTCGTAATGACGATTGCGAGCCTGCCGTCGATCGGCGTGATCGTAATTTCCGATCGATCGGGCCCGCGCATCTCGCTCGACATCTGTCATGCGCTGTCATCGCTCGACGTCTCGACTGGCACCGTGCTGATCGCGCGTCCGGCCCGGCCCGAATTCGACGAGAAAATTTTTTCAGTTGAAACATTTGCCCAGTTCGTTCCCGTCCTGAAAAGCACGTTCGCCGAATCTCCCGATCCGCCGCCGCCCAAGCAGTTCTCCTGACAAGAACTTTCACACTTTCTCAGTCTGGAAGATTGCTCGCGGACCTCGACCTCCAGCGAGTGCATGATGCGGCTCTGACGCGGCCGCGGTGGATGTTATGCGAAGGAAAATACTTTTCGCGATCCTGTTCGCATTCGCGATGCGTGCGAGCGCGGCCTACGCGCACGGAGTTGTGGGAGACTACGTGTTCCTTGAACCGCTGATAACGGAAGACCCTACGCCCGCGAATGAACTCGACATACTCGAGCCGTCGTGGGTCAAGAGCAGTGACGCCAACGACTATTCGATCGGGTTCTCCGGAGAGAAAGTTCTTTGGATCGATGACAACGACATGCCGCGAGTCAGTCTCGCCGGCGGTACGGCGTGGCATCACGTATCGCCGTATGAGGGTCCGAGCCACGAAGGCGTTGACAATCCGGAACTGGCCCTGAAGTTCGCCTTCTATTATTCACTGGAGCATGAGTTTCTCACCGCCGCTTCGCTGGTAGCGGATCTGCCGGTCGGCAATAAAGATATTCGCGATCAGAGCCACACCAGCCTGGGTCCGGAATTCCTCTGGGAGAAAGGCATGGGCGACCTGCCGAACTGGCCGACGCTCAAATATCTGCGGCCGCTGGGATTTCAAGGTGACGTCGGTTATTTGCCGGCCCTGGGCGGCCAGACGAGCCATGATCTCTTTGCCGACGCGGTGGTTGAATATTCGATGTCCTACCTCAGCAACAACGTCCAGGACATCGGACTCAAGTGGCCCTTTCGCAACCTCTTCCTGTTCAGTGAATTCAACTACGATCAACTAATCAGAGGACCCTCGGGCCAGACATTTCCCACGATCATGGCGACACCCGGCATCGCGTACGTCAGCTATCACTACGAACTGAGCATCGGCACCCAGTTCGCGCTGAACAATGCGACGGTGCCCGCGAATCACGCCACGATAATCGGATTGCTCGATATTTTTTACGATTCGTTTTTTCCGAAGTGGGGCAACTGGACTATCAATCGAGGATTCGGCGAATGAAGACATTGAGAACGTGGATGTCGGTTGCGGCACTACTGGCTGTGACACTGAGTAGTCCCACGATTGCCTCGGCGCATTCGTTTCCAGAAAAGGAAACTCCAACAGCTGGAGAGAAACTCGCTTCGCCGCCGTCAGAGGTCGTGATCGACTTTGACGCTCCGATTGAGAAGCTGTTCGCCAAGCTGGAGGTGATGGGTCCCGACGGACAGAACCTGGCGGTGGGATCACCGCAGGTGAGCGACGACGGCATCCGGTTATCGGTAAAGGTCGGAGCGCTGAAGCCCGGCGACTACCTGGTGAAATGGGCAGTCGTCTGTATCGATACCCATCACACTAATGGTTCGTACCCCTTCACGGTCGCAAGCGGGGGGTCGTGAGTCCTCAGCCAATATTCGCATGGCCGCTGGTGGGGTCGCAGATTCTGATATTCGGGACGACCGCATTTGCACTGGCCGCAGCCCCGCGAGAAATCGCCGCCGACGCTCAATGGAGTCGGAGCATGGCGTCGCTATGGCGCGCGCTCGCGCTGATCGTGCTGGTCATGTCACCGCTAAGACTTTTATCGATCGCGGCGGGAATGGCGGAGTCGACCTTGAGAGACGCTGTGCCGCTGCTACCCGAAGTGATGCGCGAGACATTTGCCGGCCGCGTATGGACGTGGCGTCTGGCGACCGCGCTGTTGTTGGCGTTGGTGACGTGGATTCCCGCGCCCGGTCGTTTCGCGACGACGCTGATATTCGCAATCTCGGCCGCTCTGATCGCGATGCAAAGCATCACCAGCCACGCGGTCGACAAGGGCGCGTTCGCGATCACCGTTCACTTCGCGCATCAGGCCGCGGCGGGCTTGTGGATCGGCGCGTTGGTCTCGCTGCTGATCGGCGCGACCTGGGGACGCGCGGGCGCAAACTGGCTGCGGTCGGCGACGTTGCGAGTCTCGACCATCGCAGGATGGTCAGTCGCCGCGATGATCGTGACCGGCCTCATCAGGGCTTGGGAAACGCTCGGCTTGCACCTCGACCTGCTGGTGAACTCGCTCTACGGCCGCACTCTTCTGTGGAAGGTCGGCACCGCAGGCACGGTAATTCTGATCGGCGGCTACAACAGATACCGGCTGGTCGGATCGATAGGCGAATCGTCGGCGCGCGCGACTCTGGTCCGCAACGTCGCCGTGGAATGCGTTCTGCTGGCTGTGGTTCTCGGATGGTCGGTGGTGCTGGCGAATACTCCGCCACCGCATTGATTGAGTAACGTGCGTTTAGTCATTAACGGACCTATAATCACTAAGAGATATAAACATATGAGTACTCAGTTAAATCTCAGATCTCTCGCGATCGCGATAGCAACAAGCTTGAGCCTGATCACGGCCGCAGGGTGCCATCGCGGCTCCCAGGACAGTGCGGCGTCGGCGAGCGTACTCACCGATACCAAGCTCGTCGATCAGAATGGCAACACCGTCGTACTCTCGTCGCTCAAGGGCAAACCGCTGGTGGTCGATTTCATCTACACGTCGTGTCCGGGCCCGTGCCTGATGGAGACGGCAAAGTTCGCCAACGTCGCGCTGCGTCTTGGCAACGACCTCGGCTCGAAGGTGACTCTGGTTTCTATCAGCGTCGATCCCGAGCATGACGGTCCCAAACAATTGCTCGACTACTCGCGTCAACAGGGGGCAGATGAGAAGGGATGGTATTTTCTGACCGGCGGTCCCGGCGACGTCGATCAGGCGCTCGCGGGTTTCAAGCTGAGCCGGCAAATCGAGCCCGATGGTTCCGTCGGCCACCTGGTGAATATGATGTTGATTGGGCCGGACGGACGGCTGGTGCGCGAATACAACGGCCAAATCGTAAAAGCCCAGGACATCGTCGACGATGTCAAAAAGACTTTGAGCAACGGTTGAGAGGTTCAGCGTGAGACGAGCAATAATTTTCAGCTCCTCGTTCGCGGCAATCATAGCGCTGGCGTACCTGTCGCCGATGTTCGGCAGTTCGTCAGCGGGCAATGGCAATCCGCGCGGAGCAATGTGCATCGCGGGTCATTGCTGCTGCACGGGACGGGCGGAGGCCGAGACCCTGGCGGCAAACGGAACAAACGGAGCGCCGGGTCCTCATCAGGGGCCTGGGACGCTCGACCCAAACCAGTTCGTCGGTCCTGTTCGGGAAGCATACAAATACGCGGGGCAGAATCCGGCGCTGCTCGCGAAGCTGCACTGCTATTGCGGATGTGACAAGGCGGAAGGTCATCAGAGTCTGCTCGATTGTTATCGGGGCATGCATGCGTCCGCGTGCGAAATCTGCACGGGAGAGGTGCTGCTGGCGAAAAAGATGGCCGACCAGGGTTCGCCGGTCGATCAGATTCGCGACGCGATCCGCAGGAATTTCGCGCAAGAGAATTGAAGCAGGATAATTGAACTGGACGGTGCGGGCTATTTGCGGCGGCGGGTATTTCAATCACAATCGCTTCGATGCCTTTGAATGCCGAAGCGCCGCCGACAGTTGCTGCTGAGCGCCTGAAGGAAACCGCGCCCAACGCCCGCATCATGATCGTTGCCGGCGAGGCGTCGGGCGATCTCCATGGCGGCGATCTGGCGCGGGAAATTCTCGCGCGAGATCCGTCGTGCGAGCTGTTCGGAATCGCGGGCGAGAAAATGCGCGCGGCCGGCGTGCGGGCGATTGTCGAGATGGAGGATATTCACGGGCTCGGACTTTCGGAGCTGACCTCAACCATCGGCCGCACGATCGGCGCGTTTCGCGCGCTGCGCCGAATCATCCGGCGCGAGAAGCCGGCCCTGGTGATCCTGATTGACTACGCGGAGTTCAACCTGATTCTCTCCGGCACTGCCCGGCGCAACGGCGTGCCGGTGCTCTACTACATTACGCCGCAAGTCTGGGCATGGCGCCGCGGCCGCATCGACAAGCTGGTCGATCGCGCCGATCGACTCGCAGTAGTGCTGCCGTTCGAGGCCGAACTGTTCCATCGCGCGGGCGATCGCGTTTCATTCGTCGGGCATCCGCTGCTCGATCGAATCGCCGTCGACCATAGCCGCGACGAGACGCTGAAGCGCCATGGATTCCCGCCGCGCGCCCGGATCATCTCGATCCTGCCCGGCAGCCGCCGCGCCGAAGTTCGCTACCTGCTCGAGCCGATGGTCAACGCGGCGCGGATTATCGCGCGCGATCACAATCTTGAAATTGCGCTCGCGCTGGCGCCGACGTTGACTCAAGGAGAGCTCGCCGAGGTGGGACGCGCGGACCTCGCCGGAATCAAGATCGTCGAGAGCGACACCTACAACATCGTCGCGGCGAGCGAGCTCGCTCTGGTCGCGTCGGGGACCGCCACGTTGGAGACTGCGCTGCTCGGATGTCCCGAAGTCATCGCCTACAAAGTCTCGCCGCTTACCTATTTCCTGGGGCGGATGCTTGTGACGGGAGTGGATTTTATCGGGATGCCGAATATCCTGGCGGGCCGGCAGATCGTACCGGAACTGATCCAGCGCGACGTGACGGTCGAGAAGCTCGTGCGCGCGGCCGAACCCCTGCTTAGCGAAACGATTCGCGCCGAAACGGTGTCCGCGCTGAAAGCATTGCGCGAGAAGCTCGGTTCACCGGGAGCGGCGGGACGCGTCGCGGCGATCGCACTCGAAATGATCGCGGCCAGGGCCGCCGCATGAACGTGGTGTCCTGGAAATAGCGGAGCGCGATAGCGTTCAGCCTAGCGCTTGCCGGGCGTCCCTTCAGCCAGTCCGACGCGATGCGCATAGAGTGCCAGCTCGACCCGGTCGCGGATGCCGAGCTTCTGAAAAATATTGTTGAGATGCGTCTTGACCGTGCTTTCGCCGATCGAGAGCCGCTTGGCCACTTCTGCGTTGCGTAGCCCTGCGGCGACATAGCGGATGATCTCGGTTTCGCGGGTAGAGAGCTGGTTGCGCGCGGGTGATCTCAGCTGCTCGGCGAGTCCTGCCTGCAATGCGGGAGGGATCCACACCTGCCCCCGGGCGGCGGACCGAATCGCTTCCATCAGGGTTTCCACCGCGTAACGTTTTTGCACGAACGCGTGTGCGCCCATCCGCAGCGCCGCCATCGCGTCTTCTTTGCGCTCGCTCGCGGTCAACACGACGATCCGGGTGACCCGGCTCAGCCGCTCGATACTGCGGCCGACCCAGCGTTCCATTTGCAGGTCGAGCAACAGCACGTCGCATGGCGTGGTGGTAAGCATCGACGCGAGTTCGCTGAAGTGCTCGACTTCGCCGACCACCTGGACCTCGGGCTGCATGAGCAACAGCTCTTTCAACCCCTGGCGGAAGAGCGAGTGGTCGTCAGCGATGATAAGACGCAGCCGTTTTTTCATCGTCATGCCGTCGGGATTTCGATTTCAAGATGCGCGCCGGGACGCTCGCTACCGCCGATCCTCAGCCGTCCGCCGTACTCCGCCACCCGCGACGCGATTGCCCATGGCGGTTGCTCGGTGTTGCGAAAGCCGACGCCGTCGTCGTCCATTACAATGCGGATCAGGTGGTCGGCGGCGCTGATGTTGATCGCCGCGCAGGCCGCCCCGCCATGCTGCCAGCTGTTTCGCACTCCCTCGAGAACGATCTGAAGAACCTGAGCGAGTATCGGTGCGGGTCCCGCGAAATTTGCTGTCACTTCGAAAAGTGTCTCGACCGAGAACGGAGGATCTTCGGACTCCGGGATCTGCTCGACCTCCGCCAGCGATCGGATATAGGTGCGCACCGCGTCGTGTTCCCGCGCAAGTCCTTCTTGCACGTCGGTGACCCTTGCCAGCGCCTCTTCCAGGCGCCCGGTTTTCATCAGGGCCTGGCAGGTCTCGAGCCGAAGGTTCACCCCCGCCAGCACCTGAACGTAGTCGTCGTGCAATGTACGCGCGATCGCATGGCGTTCGGCCGCCGCCTCGAGGTCGCGCACGCGCGCTTCGAACCTGTCGCGTTGCGCGCCGATGAATCCGATCAGGTAACAGATGATCGCGAGGTAGGCGGAACGCATCAGGTACTCGTTCCTGGGTCCGGGCACGAAAGCCGCCAGCAACATGAAATACACCAGCGAACTGCAAATCGTCACCGTGATCGCCGCGGGAAGGCTCGCCCGGCGATCGATCATGATCATCGCAAAGACAAAAAACACCCAGGAGGGGCTGGTCGGTCCTTCCGTCACGATGGTGATCGCGGCGGCAAACGCTATGTCGAGCGCGATGCAGATTTCCGGCACCAGCGAAGCCCCGACGCCGCGGTCGATCAACACGAACGCCACCACGCTGTACGTGAGATGCAGGGACAAAATGATCAACGAAGTTTCGTCGATGTAGAACCATCCCCCGTACGAGGGATCGACGTACCACGATACGAGCACGAGTAACGATAACACCGTGCGCGCAAACGCAATGTTGAGGTCGAGATCGTTGCGATCCTCTATGTTCATCATTGCCTCCCGGGGCCGCTCCAGCATCGGCGAAATCAGATCGGAGCGTCAACGCGATTGACCCTGAGAGAGGGCGCACTCAATCGAAAGATGGAGAGGTCCCCATCGAAAGATGGAGCCGCTTCCCACCGAAAGTTCGACCGTGATTTGGGTAGCGCCTGCTTGCTACCTGCTACATCCGACGCGACGGATTACGGCGTCCGCTTGCGCCATGAGATTGCCCGATTTCATAGGGCTTGGTCCCCCGCGTACCGGTACTACCTGGCTGCATGGCATGCTCAAGGGCCACGTCGATTTGCCGTCCGGGGTCAAGGAGACCCAATTCTTCACCACCTTCTTCTCGAAGGGAATTGATTGGTATGCCCACCACTTCCGCCATGCGACCGGTCACCGTAAGGTCGCCGAGATTTGCCCGTACTTCACCGCGGCCAAGGCACCCGCGCGCATTCGCCGCCATCTGCCGGATTGCAAATTTCTGGTGACGTTCCGCAATCCCGCCGATCATGCCTATTCGACTTACAAAATGCTGCGCCGGGGCGCGTTCGTGCGGGGAACCCTCGATGAGGTGCTCAACACACGTCCCCACCTGGACGACGCCAACCGCTATGCGAATCTTCTGACTGCATGGTTCGACCAGTTCGGCCGCGAACGTTTTCTGATCATGCGCTATGAAGAGTTGTGCGACGATCCCCAGGACTATCTGGACCGGGTGTGCGATTTTATCGGGACCGCGCGAATCCCGATTGCTGATCGCAGCCAGGCGCAACGCCGGGTCAATTTGATCGTGCGTGCGCCGAAAAACCGCAAGCTCGCGCAGAATGCGCGCCACCTCCGATACTGGCTGAAAAGGCGTCACGCCTATCCCGTGATCAGAGCACTCGGACGCTCCGGCATTTGGGAATTCTGTAACGGCCGCGGCGAGATATTTCTCCCACCTTCGCCCGCGGAGAGAGCGATGTTGACCGAGCGCTACCTGCCCGAGGTCGAAGCACTCGAGAATCTGCTGAAGATCGATCTCTCGGAATGGAAAGAACCCGCCCGTGTCCCCCGCCAGACGACGGCATCCGCCGCCGCCGGCCGCTGAGATCAAAGCGTTCCCCCGCGCACGCAACCTTGGCGCTGCTGCGTACTCTCGGAACCAAGACCCTGAGCGCGCAGGAAACCAAGCGCATTTAAGACAGCATCCCCTGGGCTGTCACCACCTACAAAGTGACGCCGCTTACCTATATTGTAGGGCGGATGCTTGTGACGGGAACCGACTTTATCCCGATGCCCAATATTCTGTGCGGGCAAGCGACAGCGAGCCACATGTTCTCATCCAGGACGGCCGCATGAAACTGCTTACTCCGATGCAATGGCGGCTGTTCGGCTATCTCCGCAAATATTTGTTCCCGTATGTCCTCTTGCTCGGCATCGCGATGGGCGTGCTGGCGGCGGCCAGCGCCGGCGTCCCCCTAATCACAAGGTCGGTGGTCGATCTGGTCGGCAGTCTCGGCGGCACCCATCAACTCGATGCGCGCAGTGCCTTCAAGTTGCGCGAATACTCGCTGTTGCTCGCTGGATTGTTTTTGCTCCGAGCACTCGCCAATTTTTCCGACGACTACCTGAGCGCGTACATCGCCCAGAAGATCACGATGGACATCCGGGGCGATCTGAACGAGAGCCTGCAACGTCAGTCGCTGAGTTTTTTCAATCGCACGCCGACGGGCGTGATGGTCTCGCGAGTCATCAGCGACGTCGGGATGGTGGTGTCGAGTCTGAGCAGCGGCGTGTTCTCGTTTGTCGGCGACGGCATGTCGCTGATTGCGTTGCTGGTGGTGGCCTTTCACATCGATTGGCGGCTCGCGATCATCGCCTTCATCGGGTTTCCAATCGTCGTGTTGCCGATCGTCAGTCTCTCGAAGAAAGTCCGCCGCGAAACCAAGAATCAGCAAAAGCAATTGAGCGGTTTGCAATCGCTGCTGGTTGAAACTTTGCAAGGAAACCGGGTCGTGAAGGCGTTCGGAATGGAAGATTACGAGCGCGCGCGTTTCAACCGCGAGCTCAAGCGACTGTTCCGAATCTTCATGCGGGTGGCGCGAATCAAAGCCTTTACCGGACCGCTGATTGAGGCGCTGGGCGCGTTCGCGGTCGTCGCCGTGGTCTGGTGGGCGGTGGGATCGCTGCAGGCAGGCACGCGCACGCTCGGTCAATTCGCGGGTTTCTTCGCGGTCATGATTCTCGTTTACCCGCCGTTCAAGAGCGTCAGCAAGACCAATAACACGATTCAGCAGGGGCTGGCCGCGGCCGAGCGCGTCTTCGAGATGATGGATCTGCCGAGCGAGGTTCCCGACGATCCGAACGGAATCGAGCTGGAGCCGGGCCCGCACAGCGTCGCGTTCGAGAACGTCAGCTTTCGCTACGGCGACGAATGGGTGCTGCACGACATCAACCTGGAGATTGGAAAAGGCAAGGTCGTCGCGCTGGTCGGGATGAGCGGCGGCGGCAAGTCCACGATGGCGGATTTGATTCCGCGCTTTTACGACGTGCAGCAGGGAAGCGTCACTGTTGACGGGATCGACGTGCGCAAACTTCGGCTCAAGTCGCTGCGCGCCGAAATCGGACTGGTGACGCAGAGTACGTTCCTGTTCGACGACACGATTCGCGCCAATATCGCATACGGCAGCAGCGACAAGCATCTCGAGCGCGTGATCGCGGCCGCCAAGCTCGCCAACGCGCACGATTTTATTTCGCGCTTGCCCAACGGCTACGAAACGATGGTGGGCGAACTGGGCGTGCGGATGTCGGGCGGCGAGCGTCAGCGAATTGCGATCGCACGCGCGCTGCTCAAGGACGCGCCAATTCTTATCCTCGACGAGGCAACCTCGTCCCTCGACTCTGCCGCAGAACGATCCGTGCAGGAAGCGCTCGAGCATCTTATGGCCAACCGCACTACGTTGGTCATCGCGCATCGACTGTCCACGGTACGCCGCGCGGACCGGATCGTCGTGGTCGTTCACGGACGAATCGTCGAAGACGGCACGCACGACGAATTGTTTGCGCGCGGGCAGGAATACCGAAAGCTCTACGACCTGCAATTCATGTCGCCCGAAGACCTGGCCGGTAACGGTGGTCTCGTCAACTGAATCCTCGCCGCGCTTCGGTCTTCTGAACGCGCGCATGGAGACGAGGCCCCCATTCTAAGCGCCCTGTACAACATCTTGTGGTATCCGGCGCTGCCGTTCGCGCTGCTCGCCGCGCATCCGGCGACCATGCGGGACTATCGCGAGCGAATGGGTCGCGGGGATTTTCCGAAGACGGCAGGCGCGCCTCGAATGTGGATTCACGCGGCTTCTGTCGGCGAGATCGAGGCGATTCGCCCGGTCGCCATCGGCCTGCTTGGACGCTATCCCGGCGCGGTCATGACGATCACTACGATGACGGCGGCGGGACGCGAGGCCGCGAGGCGGCGAATCCCCGGCGCGAGCGCCTGGATGCTGGCGCCGCTCGACAATCGCCGTGCGGTGCGATCTTTTCTCGAGCGCGTGCGGCCGGATGTGGTGCTGATCACCGAAACTGAAATTTGGCCGAACTACTTCATCGAATCCGCGCGGATGACGATGCAAAGATTGCGGTGGTCAACGGCCGGATATCTGAGCGATCGATGAGCCGTTACATGCGCGTGCACCGCCTGTTTCACGATGCGCTCGGCCAGGCGCACCTGATTTTGACGCAGAGCAAAGAAGACGCGCGGCGTTACGCGAAGTTCGATCTCGGCACAAAGATAATCGTCAGCGGCAACACCAAAATCGAAGCGCCGGAGACGGAGATGGCGAGTGAAGAAGCAATCCGCCCCGAGCTCATGGCGTTTGCGTCCGGCCGCAAGATTTTTGTCGCCGGTTCGACGGCGCCGGGCGAAGACGCGATCATCGCGAACGCATATCGTCGACTGCGCAAGGAATTTCCGCAGCTCGCGCTGACGATTGCGCCGCGCCATCTCGACCGCAAGCCGGAGGTGGAAAACGCGCTGCGTGCGGCCTCGCTCGATTACGTGAAGGCGTCGGAACTCAATTCGACGACGACGGCGCGCGATGCCAACGTTTTGATCCTGGACACGATGGGCGAGCTGCGCAGCTTCTATCGCCGCGCAGCGATCGCATTCGTCGGCGGCAGCCTCGCGCCGGGACGCGGCGGACAAAACCCGGCCGAGCCCGCGTTGGTCGACGTGCCGGTCCTCATCGGTCCATATCACGAGAACCAGCAGCAGATAGTGTCGTCGATGGTGAGTGCGGGCGGCGCGCGAATCGTCAAAGACGCGCGCGACATCGTCAGCGAGGCTTCGACGTGGCTCGGCGACGATGCGGCGCGAAAGGCGGCGGGCCGAAGTGCGCATGCGTCAGTCAGTCGAGGATCCGGCGGCGCGCAGATCGCCTTGAAGCATCTCGAAGCGCTCATTAGTCTCGGCTGACCGATGCCCTCCAGCGACCCGAGTCCGCGCCGTCCGCGAATCGAACGATTGTGGGATCGGGATCTTCCGCTCCGCCTTCTCCCGGCGTGGGTCGGACTGGCGGCCGCTGCGGGCTTCTACCGAATCGGCGTGGGCGCGCGGCTGTTGTACTGGCGGATGATGAAACGCCGGGCTCCGGTGCTGACAGTGAGCGTCGGCAATCTGACGGTCGGTGGAACCAGCAAGACGCCGTTCACATTGTTTCTTGCGAGGCGCTTGCAGAGCCACGGTCTCCGCGTCGGAATCGTGAGCCGCGGCTACGGACGAACGCGATCGAAAGAGCCCGCCGAGCTGGTGGCTGATGGAGGCATGTTGAAAGTCGCGCTGGAGGATGCGGGCGACGAACCTGCCATGATGGCGAAGTCGTTCAGCGGTCCGATCGCGGTTGCGCGGCGGCGCCTTGATGGCGTCGAGCTGCTGAGCAAGCTCGGCCCGCTCGACGCGGTGATTCTCGACGACGGCTTTCAGCATCTGCGCATGAGTCGCGACGTCGATCTCCTGCTGGTGAGCAACGAGCGCGGCTTCGGCAACGGCTGGGTGCTTCCAGCGGGTCCCATGCGCGAATCGATTCGAGCGGCTGGGCGGGCGGACGCGATCATCGTGATGAGCTCCGGCAGCGGCGCGTCGGCAATTCGACCGTCGCAGATGAAGAAGCTGACCGCGCACACTGTGCTTCACGCGTCGGTGCGGCCGCGCGCGTTGCTGATCGCCGAGAATGGAGAATGGCGCGAAACGCCGCTGGGGCTCGGCGGGCGGCGCGTGCTGGCTGTCAGCGGTCTGGCGGATCCGAGCGCATTCTACGCGATGCTGCGCGAGCTTGACGCGGAGCTGGTCGGCGTTTTCGAATATCCGGACCATCACGCCTACACCAACGCCGATTGGCAGGCTATTGTGAATGCGATGCGCGACACCGATCTCGTAATCACGACCGAGAAGGACCTGGTCAAGCTGGAACGGTTTCCGTTTCCGCGCGATTCGCTATACGCTCTCAGGCTCGAAGTGACGATGGATGCGGCCGATGCACGCGCGCTTGACGAGTTGATACCCGCGCGAATGACCGCTGCGGCGAGTGCGGCGGACGCATGAAGTTAGAAAGAGTGCTTGGAGGATTTCCGCGATGGCGCTGAGTCAGGAACTGCTCGACATCCTGGCGTGCCCGAAATGCAAGGGCGACCTGCATCTCAACGACAAGCAGGACGGCCTCGTCTGCAGCGCGTGCAAACTGGAGTATCCCGTGCGCGACGACATTCCGATCATGCTGATCGAGGAAGCCAAACCGATCGCGTGACCTCGCCGCGGCCCGCCTGCCCGCGATGAAAACGATCGACGCGACGCGCGCCCGCCAGTTCGCATGGCTCGCAGTGGGCGCGTACCTCGTCGGGCTTGGCATCTCGGCCACCCTGCGCTCGCAGGGCGATTTCAACGTTTACTATCACGCGGGACGCCGCGTCCTCCACGGCGCCGCGCTCTATCCACCCGACGACTCCGATCGCTTTCTCTACGCGCCAATCTTCGCGATCGGATTCGCACCGCTCGCAGCGCTGCCACGCCATCTAGCGCAATTTGTTTTCTTCACGATCAACGCATTCTCGCTGATTGAATTGATCCTTGGCGCGGGGATTATCCTGTTCGGCCGCGAGCGGCAACTGCCGGCAGCGCTGATCGTCGTCCCGGCGTTGTTGTCGTTTCGGTTCATCGATAACAATTTCGAGCACGGCCAGATAAATCTCCCGACCCTCGCGCTGATCGTGTGGGCCATCATTTATGCCGACGAATCTCACGATGCGTGGGCCGGTCTGATGCTCGCGGCCGCGATCCTCATCAAACCGTTCGCCGTGCTCGCTGCGCTGCATCTCGCGATTCGCCGGCACTTTGCGGCACTCGGTTGGGCGATGCTGGCGGGAATCGCATTGCTGATTGTGCCAATCGTAATCTTCGGGCCGCGCGGTTGGCTCGATCAAACCGTCGCGTACGCGACCGCGATCGCTTCGATGACGAATCGATATCGCACAATGCTCACGAACCAGTCCGCCGTATCTGCAGTCGCGCGCCTGATGAGCCTCCGCGTCGGCACTGACGCGGAAACTTCGCCGGTCGCGACCATTGTCGGAATGGCACTCGAGCTGGTGCTCGTCGCGGCAGTGTCGCTCTGGGACTGGCGGAGCGCCGATCGCGGAAATCTCGCGAGTCGGCTCGCACTGTGCGGATTCTTTTGCCTGATGCCGTCGTTCGCGCCGATATCGTGGAAAAGTTACTACGCCGCGATGCTGGTAGCGTACATGGCATTGACCGCGGCGTTGTGGACCGACAGAGCGGTCGGCAGGCGCGCGCCGACTTTCGTGTGGACGCTATTCGCGCTTTCCGTACTGCTCAACCTGGCGACGGGAAACTACCTGAACCGCATCGCCCTTTTCTACTCGGCGCATTTCGTTTCATCGTTGTTGGCGCTCGCCGCCCTGTTCGCTCTATGGCGCACCAACGAGGCGAACCCGGCATGAGACCGCCTGCGCAAATGGGATGGCGGTCCGATCCGAACTTCTCGACGTTCAAGCTCGGACGCCGCGAACTCGTGATTCATCGCGATATAGCACCACATGCCGCGGAAATTCTGCAAAAGCTCGGCGCGCTGACGTCCGCTCCGGAAGCGGGTGCGGGCAACCGCAAGAGCGCGTTTCGAATGCAGCTCGACGACGGACTCGAACTGTACGCGCGCCGCGGACGCCGTGGCGGATTGATTGCTTCGATCCTCAGCGACCTTTACGTCGGCATCGCACCGCGCCCACTCAATGAACTTGCCGTAACCGTCGAGGCGATGAAGCGCGAAATTCCGGTAGCGGAGCCGATGGGCGCAATGATCGAATGGATCGGTCCCGCGCTCTATCGAGGATTTTTTCTGACGCGCGCCGTACGCGGAATGACGTTGTGGCAATTCGTAAAGACTGACGACGATCCGACGGTTCGCAATCACGTTCTCGCACAGGTGCGCGCCGCGATCGACGCGATGCAGGCCAAAGGGCTCTTTCACGCCGATCTCAACCTGCACAACCTGCTGGTGACGCAAGCGCGCGACAGTTTCACCGTGATTATCATCGACCTCGACAAGGCGCGGCTCTTCGATGCGCCGCTGTCGGCCGCGATGCGCCGCGCGAACGCCGCGCGCTTGCTTCGCTCCGCACGCAAGCTCGATCCGTCGGGACAATATCTCGACGCGGCCGCGCTCTCGATTTTAACTTTGCAATGAATTCACGCGCGCTTGAGCGCGATCGCGTCGATCTCGATCCGCGCCTTGCGTGGCAGCGCCGCCACTTGAACCGTCGAGCGCGCGGGATATGGCGGCCCGAAATGCTCTCCGTAGATTCGGTTCACAATCTCGAACTCGCCAAGATCGATCATGAAGATGGTCGTCTTGACGACGTCGACGAAATCCAATCCGGCCGCCGCCAGCACTTCGCCGAGATTTTGCAGCACGCGGCGCGTCTCGAATTCGATCCCGCCTTCGACGATCGTGCCCGACGCCGGGTCGAGCGCGATTTGCCCCGAGCAGAATACCAATCCGTTCTGCTCGACCGCCTGCGAATACGGACCGATCGCGGCCGGCGCCTGCCTGGAGTGAATCGAGGTTTTCATCAATAGCGGCCGCCGTTCTGTTGGCCGAGCCGCGACACGCGCATCACGCCGTCGATCGCGCCAATCGAGTTCATCAGGTTGTTCAACTGCCGCGCGCTGGTCACGCTGACTTCGAACACCGCCAGCGCGCGCCCGTCAGCCCCGTGCGTCTTCACTTCCGCCGTCGAGATATTCACGCCCGCCGACGCGATCGCCTTGGTCATCGCAGCGAGAAGGCCCGGCTGGTCGGCGCACAGCACTTCGAGACGAATCGGCCGCGGCGCCTCCTCACCGTCCTTCCACACCACCGGCACGCGCCGTTGCGGATCGGTGTTGAGCGCATGCGGACATCCCGCGACGTGCACCGTAACGCCGCGCCCGCGCGTGATGAAGCCGGTGATCGCCTCGCCCGGAAGCGGATTGCAGCATCGCGCGAATCGCACCAGCATGTCGCCGACACCAGAAACCACCACCGCGCCGCTGGCGGATTTGCGCGCTTCCTTCGCGGCCCGCTCGCGCTGGGCGGGTCCCAATGGCGTGGGCGGTTTCTCGGGACGATAGATCTTCAGTTCGTCGGGCGTGAGCAGTTTCGCGAGCACTTGCGCCGGTGTGATTATTCCGTAGCCGACCGCCGCGAGCAGTCCGTCAACGTCGCGCTGCGAAAATTCCTGGAGCACTGCTGTCGAGCCGCTTGTTCGATCTCAGCTGCGTAACGCTGAGCTTGAGCGGTTCGAGCTCGCGATCGATGAGCGATATTCCGAGGTCGCGCGAGCGCTCCGCCTGCTGATTGCGCAGCCATTGCCGGATACGCGATTTCGCGCGCGCGGTCGCCGCGTAGTTCGTCCAGTCCTTGCCCGGCACCTGCTTCTCTGACGTGAGCACCTCGACCGTGTCGCCCGATCGCAGCCGGTAGCGCAGCGGCACCATGCGCCCGTTGACGCGCGCGCCCGCCAGATGGTTGCCGACCTGCGAATGGATTCGATACGCGAAATCGATCACCGTCGAGCCGAGCGGAAAATCGAACACGTCGCCTTTGGGCGTGAAGACGAAAACCTCCTCGGGAAACAGATCGTCCTTGACCGTCGACAGAAATTCCTGCGGGTCCTTCAGATTCTGCTGCCATTCGATCAGCCGCCGCAGCCATGCGAAGCGCTCGGTGTCCTTGAGCTCGCGCGAGTTGCCGTCCTTGTAGCTCCAATGCGCGGCGATTCCTTCCTCCGCCACCTTGTGCATTTCGCGCGTGCGAATCTGCACTTCCATCCGCTGGCCGCGCGGCCCAATCACGGTGGTGTGCAGCGACTGATACATGTTGGCCTTGGGCAGCGCGATGTAATCCTTGAAGCGCCCGGGCACCGGCTTCCAATTGGCGTGCACCACGCCCAGCGCCTCGTAACATTCGCGCACCGTGTCGACGATGATGCGGAACGCGACCAGGTCGTAGATTTCCTCGAAGCTGAGCCCCAGCTCCTGCATCTTCGAATGAATCGAGAAAAAGTGCTTCGGCCGTCCCGTGACCTCCGCCGTCACACCGCTGTCGGACATGCGGCGCGACAGGATCTCGATCACGTTGGCGATATATTCTTCGCGCTCTTTGCGCTTCTCGGCGACGAACGCCTTCAGCGTCTGGTATGCAGTTGAATTCAGATAGCGAAACGCCAGATCTTCAAGCTCCGACTTGAGCCAGTAAATTCCGAGGCGATGCGCGATCGGCGCGTAGATTTCCATCGTCTCGCGCGCGATTTCCTGCTGCCGGTCCGGCCCGAGATGATCGAGCGTGCGCATGTTGTGCAGGCGGTCGGCGAGCTTGATCAGCACGACGCGAATGTCGTTCGCCATCGCGATGATCATCTTGCGGAAATTCTCGGCCTGCTTTTCCTCGCGGCTCTGGAACGTGATCTTCGAAACCTTGGTCACGCCGTCAACCAGCTGCGCGACCTCGGGGCCGAATGCCGCCTGAACCTCCGCCAGCGACGCGTGCGTGTCCTCGACCACGTCGTGCAGCAGGCCCGTCACGATCGATGGCACGTCGAGCTTGAGCTGCGCGATGATCGTCGCGACGTTGAGCGGATGCGTGACGTAGGGCTCGCCCGACTCGCGCTTCTGATCGACATGCATCCGCGCCGAGTAGTCGTACGCGCGCCGGATAAGCCCGATATCGGCCTGCGGGTTGTAGCTCAGCACCCGCCCGATCAGGCCGGCGAGTTGGTCTGGCTCACTGCTGCTTTGCGCTAACTCTTCCACGGCGCCAATTCGCCGCGCAGACGGCTAACTTTCAGCCGCTCTGCGTTTACGATCGTTTCGAGCCGCGCGACCGACTTGGGAATTTCGGCGTTGATAATCAGGTAGTCGTATTCGGGGTAAGCTTCGGCTTCCTCGCGCGCCTTGTTGAGACGGTGCTGAATTTTCGATTCGTCCTCGGTCGCGCGCCCGCGCAAACGTCCCGCCAGCTCTTCGAGCGTCGGCGGCAATACAAAAATGGAAACCGCATCGTGCGGATACTTCGCGCGAATCTGCCGCGCACCCTGGATGTCGATGTCGAGCAGGATGTCGCGGCCCGACGCGATCGCTTTATCGAGCGGCGCGCGCGGCGTGCCGTACGAGGATTCGAACACACGCGCCCACTCGGCCATCTCGCCCGACGATTGCCTGCGTTTGAACTCTTCCTCACTCACAAAGCTGTAATCGACTCCGTCTACTTCTCCGCCTCGCGGCGCGCGCGTCGTCAACGATATCGAAAACCCGAGGCCCGCGATCTCGCCGAGCGCCGCGCGAGAAAGCGTCGTCTTGCCCGCGCCCGACGGCGCCGAAAGAATGAAGACTATACCGCGCCTCGGCGGTAAAGAATCGTCTGATTTCAAAGGTATCGAAGCCATCGATGAGGCGCAAAGCCCCTTCCACTATATACTATTCGACGTTCTGGACCTGCTCGCGCATCTTTTCCGCCTCCGCCTTAACTTCAACCGTTACTTGAGATAACGCCGCGTTCTGCGACTTCGATCCCATCGTATTCACTTCCCGGTTGATTTCCTGCAGCAGAAATTCAATCGATTTCCCGACCTGTCCCTTGCGCTTGAGCAACGCCTTCAGCCCCTCGAGATGCGTCTTCAACCGCGTGATCTCCTCGCTGATATCGCCGTGCTGCGAAGCCGACGAGGCCTCTTCATACAGCCGTTTCTCGTTTACCGGCAGGTCTTCGAGCAGTTCGCGGATGCGCTTGTGGAAGTTTTCCATGATCTCCGACCGCGTCTGCTCCGCCAGCCTTTCGATCTTCGGCACTGCCGCTTCGATCGCGCGAACCCGTGCCGCAAAATCGTTGTGCAGGCTGCGACCTTCGCGCACGCGCTCCGCCTCCAGCGCCTTCAAGTGCGCCGGCCAACGCCTTCTGCCCAAGCTTGAAGGCAGTGCGCGAGTCGTGCTCCTCCTCGACCACGTGAAAAATTTCCGGCCGATTCAGAATCGATCCGATATCCGGATTGCCGCCCAGGTGAAGCTGCTTGCCCAGCCGGCGCAACTCGCCGACGTACAGGTTAGCCAGCCGGTCGTTCACCTCGAGCCGCACCGGCGGCGGCTTCAGCGCTACCGACTTGATAAAAATTTCTACGCGTCCGCGGGCGACGACACTCTGCACCGCCTTGCGAATCTCCGCCTCATGCTCGCCCCATCCGCGCGGCACTGCCAGCTTGAGCTCGAAAAATCTTTGGTTGAGCGCGCGCACTTCGGCAATCACTCGCGTGCCGTCATGTTCGGCGATCGCCCGGCCGAATCCGGTCATGCTTTTCATGCTGCTCCGCCCCTTCCTTCCCGCGTTTTTCGCAGGCACGCGCGATAGATCTCGAGTGTCAGCGCGGCCGTCTCCGCCATCGAATAATTTTCCAGCGCGCCTGCCCGCGCCGCCGCGCCCATCTCCGCTCTCAGCCCTGGCCCATCTGCCAGCCGCGCAATCGCCGACCCAATCGCCGCTGGATTCGCCGGCGGCACGAGGATTCCGGTACGATCGTCTTCGACTACTTCACGCAACCCGCCGACCTCGCTCGCGATTATCGGGAGTCCGCTCGCCATGGCTTCCAGAGCGGCCACGCCGAGACCCTCTTTTACCGACGGCATCGCAAACACCTCCGACGCCCACAGCAGTTCGCGCGCGTCGTCGATTCTGCCGATCAGCTTGATGCGCCCAGGCACTCGCATCAGTGCGATTTCGTTATCGAGTATGCTTCGAATCGCACCCTGCCCCGCGATCAAACATTTAACGTTGAGAGATTTCCTCGCCGCCGCCAATGTTCCAGCCGCCTCGATCAGATAGCGATGCCCTTTGCGAACCTCGAGCGCACCGACCGCCGAAATGACAAAATCGTCGTCTGCGATTCCAAGCGCGCTACGCGCAGCCGACCGTTCCTCGCGCGTCGGCGGGCGGAAGCGCTCGCAATCGACGCCGCTGTGAATGACGGTCACGCGCCGCCGATCGACGCCCGCGGCTGCCAGCGAATCTGCCACGCCACCCGATATCGCAATCACTCCGTCAACCGCCCGATTGAACAGCAGCGGAGCGAACACCCGGTTGGGCCTGTAGTCCATGCGCCGCGTAACGATCAGCGCACTGCCGAAGCTGCGCGCAAACGGCGCCATCGAATGCGCGCGCGAAGTATGGAAATGAACCACATCGTAGCGTTCGCGTTTGAGAATGGCGCGCAGCCGGACCCCGGCCGCCAGGTCGATTGCGTTGCGGATGTGAAGCGGATGGCACTTTATCCCCGCGGCCGTCGCCCGCTCCCAAAGCCGCCCTGCGGGATCGCAAATCAACTCCGCGCGATTGCCGCCGCCGGCCAGCGCAAGCGTCAATGCCAGCACCTGCGTCTCGCCGCCGGCGAAACCCAGCTCGGGATCGACGCCCACTACGCTCAGCGGCTGGGCTTCTGCTGTGTCGCTGTCGGCGGTCACTTGGTAGGCGTCGTCATCTTGAACCGTCTGCTTCATCTTTACAGTTCAGTCGCATCAATCGAAAAATCTGTAATACAGGATCGCGCACACTGCCGTCACTGCGTCGCGGATGCCGATTTTCTTGCCCTCTTCATAGGTCCGTCCCGAGTACGAGACCGGCACTTCGTAAATTCGCCAGCGCGCGCGCGCCGCCTTCGCCGTGATCTCGGGCTCGAACGTGAAACGATTGGCCGTGAGCTTGAGCGTCATCAACTTCTCGCGCACGAAGCCCTTCATCCCGGTCTCCATGTCGGTGAGATTGAGATCGCTGATCATGTCGGAGAGCAAAGTCACCGCGCGGTTCGCCACGTAATGCCAGAAGAACATCACGCGATGCGGCCCCGAGAGGAAGCGCGATCCGTAAACCATGTCGGCGCGGCCATCGAGCAGCGGCGGGATCATTGCCGCGTAGTCCCGCGGATCGTACTCAAGGTCGGCGTCCTGCACGAACAGGTAGGGATTCTTCGCCGCCGCAAAGCCCAGCCGCAGTGCCGCGCCTTTGCCGCGGTTGACGCTGTGAAAAAAACATTGCACGCGCGGATGACTGAACTCGCGCAGAAATTTCGCGGTGCCGTCAGTCGATGCGTCGTCGACCACGATGACCTCGGTATCGAATCCGCAATCCAGCACGCGCTCGATCACCCGGCCGATCGTCGCGGCCTCGTTGTACACCGGAATCACGACGGAGATTTTCGTCCCCTCATTCATCAGTTGCCCCGTACCTCGCGGCGCGGTCCCACCGACGCCGCCACGCGTGCGGTGACGCCGAATTTCCGATCTTGCTCGATTCTCCCGCGAAGCATCGCCGCTACGCGCCGCCGTTCCGACTTCCGCCTTCGCGCCGGAATCGCGGCCGCATAGCCGCACCACACCCGCATCCGATCCGTATTGGTGACGCCAAACAGCTCGAGATGCCCGAGTTGAACCAGGTTGCGCATGCGCGGACGCGCGAAGCGGCTCATGATCGTGCGCCGCGTGCGCTCATGATCGATAAACACGAATTGCGGCGGCTCGACCCCCGTCACGAAGATGTTGAACGGCGACAGGTCGCCATGGATGTATCCCGCGCGATGCAGCCGCGCGACCTCCGCACCCAGCGCGCGCAACACGACGCGTCGGGCAGCTAGCTTCGCGCGCTTCAAGTGACGCGCGAAGCTGTGTCCCTCGACGCGAGCCGTCACGATAATCTCGCGGCCGCCGCCCCGCTCGGCGCCGAGCAGCAGGATCTCCGGCACCCCCACAGCGTCGGCCCGCAAATGCTGCGAGATCGACGCGACATGCGCCGCACGCCGGCGCTTGAATATCCACCTGATGCGGTTCAGCCCGCGAATCGGATCCAGCACTTTGAAGTACGCATCCGGACCGCCCGCGTGATCGAGATGCGCGAACCAGGTCTCGGCGTGACGCGATCGGCGCACCCGAATCGCCAGCGTGCCGTCGATCGCGGCGAACGCGGAATCGATCAGCCGCTCGCGCAGCTCCTCCGAGTATCGCGCGTCGTAGCCGGGCAGGAAGAACGTCCATCCTCCGCGCGTCAACGGCACCCCGTCAAAGCCCGTCAGCCAGAGGCTCATCGCGCCACACCGTCCCGACGCATCGCGAGTGCGCGCCTCACGTTCGCTCCGACTTCTTCCGGGGATATTCGCCGCATGCATTCGCGCCCGATTGGGCATTGACGAAGATAGCAGGGATGACAGGGAATCGCGCCGCTGATCGCGAAGTCGGCGAACCCCCACGGCGCCGACCGCTCGGCCGCCGTCGCGCCCCACAGCGACACCACCGGGCATCCCACCGCGGCCGCGATATGCATCGGCCCGGAGTCGGGTCCGAACGCGGCAGCGCATTCGGGAAAAATCGCAATCAGATCGCGCAACGAAGTCCGCCCCGCCAGATTGAGCGCCGCTGCGCCGTCGAGGTGCCGCATAACTTCGTCGGCAAGGTTCGTTTCGTCAGGACCGCCAAGCAACAAGGGAAACAACGCCGGGCTGTCGCCGTCGCGACGAGCGAGTCGGCCAATCACCGCCGCGGTCGATTCGGGAAAATAGATGCGGCTCGGCCACGACGACCCCAGGATCACGGCAACGATCGGACGCGGCGCGTCGCGCAGCATCTCTCTCGCCCGCGCGCGTTCGTCGTCGGTCGCGGCGAGTCCAAATTCGATCGGCGAAGGCGCGAGTCCGAGCGCGTCGCCAAACGCCTGGTACTGCATGAGCTTGAGGCGCATGTTCGGCTGCGGCGCGATCTGATGATTGGAGAAGAGGTAGTTGAACTCCTTGGTGTTGGACGCGGCGAAGCCGAAACGATCGCGCGCGCCCGAGATTCGCGAGGTGAGACCACTCTTGAGATGACGCTGAAGATCGATGACGAGGTCGAAATGCCCTCGGCGAATTCGCTGCAGAAATGAAGGAAAGGTCCAGGGCGCGTGCGCGCGATTGTACTCGATGATTTCGTCGAGCCATGGATGATGTTCGAGTACCGCCCGCGACTTGGGTTCCACCGCCCACGCGATGTGCGCGTCGGGCCACGCATTGCGAATGCGACCGAGCAACGGCAGCGCGCGAACGACGTCCCCAATCGCGCCGAGCAGCACGATCAGCACACGACGCGGCGGCGGCGCGATTTGCGGGGCAATGGCTTCAGGAGAGGACATTTTGCGATTGGTCGAGGCGCGCTTCAGCTCCAACGCTCGATGATAACGACGCGGACCGGCGCCGCAAAGACCGTCTGCCCAATTGTTTGCCGCGTCGGCATCCGCGTATAGAGTGGCGCTGGATGGCGAAGGAAATCCTCATTTGAGCGACCAACCGCGCATCCCGCGCCAGATCGCCGGGCCAATCGCGCTGGCGTTGCTGATCCTGCTCGGATTGCTCGCCATTCACAGCATCGAGCCTCCGCCCGCCGCCGATGCGAATGCCCCGCTCGCCGAATTCTCCGCAGCGCGCGCAATGCGCGACGTGCGAGAGATCGCAAAAGCGCCGCGCATGCTCGGCTCAGCCGAAAACGATCGCGTGCGCGATTACCTCGTCGGGCGCTTGCGAGAACTCGGCGCGTCTCCCGCAGTTCAGAGTGCAACCGTCGCGCGGCACACTCAGTCGGGCCCGGACACCTGGGCGATCGTGCACAACGTCGTCGCAACGATCCCCGGCACGAACCCGACCGGCTCGGTGCTGATGGTTGCGCACTACGACTCGGCGCCGAGCGGACCCGGCGCCGCCGACAACGCCGCATCCGTCGCCGCAATCCTCGAGGCGATGCGCGCGCTCAAAACCGGGCCCGCGGCGCGCAACGATCTGATCGTTCTATTCACCGACGGCGAAGAGCTTGGCCTGCTTGGCGCGAAGGCTTTCGTCGAAACGCAGCCGGCGCTCAGCAACATCAAGGTCGTGCTGAACTTCGACATGCGCGGCGACCATGGCCCGTCGAGTTATGTTCCAGACCAGGTCGCAACATTCGTGGCTCGTGGCGAGGAGGCCGATTCAGCCGTCGAGTTCCCTTGCCGAGTCGTTGGCTTGGGGCGAGACCGACCTCAATGTTTTTCTCGCCGCCGGAATGGATGGGATGAGTTTTGGTGCAACCAGGGGAATCGTTGGTTATCACACCGAACTCGACAACGCCGATTTGCTCGACCAGCGCTCGCTGCAGAGTCAGGGTGCGCTCGCGCTGTCGACGGCTCGCGAGTTCGGGGCAATTGATTTGAACGATCTCCGAACCGAAAGCGCGGCCTCTATCGTCCGAGATGATTCGTTGAGTCGCTACACGACGACCATGCTCGCGTTTCTCGTACCGGTACTGCTGCTCGGCGTGATCTGGATTGGAATCCGCAATGGACAATTCACCATCGCGGGTATCGCCGCTGGATTTGCGATCTACGTTATTGCAATCGCCGTATCAATCGTCGCGTCGATAGTCATGTGGCGTCTGACTGCGATGCTCGCGGGCTGGCGAATGCTGCCGATCGGCACGACCTACGGCGGCTTCTACTTCGCGATCGCGGCGGACGCGCTGATCTTCGGTGCTTGCTGGGCAGCGTACATGGTGATCGGCCGTTCGATCAGTGAGCAAAACCTGGGCGTGGGTGCGCTCGTCGTTTTGACAGTCATGCTAGTCACCGCGAGCATCGTGATCCCAAGCGGCGCGCATGATTACTGGTGGCTTTTGTTCGCGGTGCTCGCAATCAGCATGAGCCTCGGCGCAACCGACGAGCGACTGACGACTGGCGGTGCAATTCTCAGCTTCATTGCTCTCGCATTCGCCACAATCACGTTCGCGCCATCGTTGGCCTCCAGCGCGGACGGAACGATGCTTCGCCTCGTGCAGGGTGGATTGGCCAGCGCCTTGCTTTTCGGTCTGTTCATTCCCTACATGGACCTGCTTACCGGCGGGCGGCGCTGGATCGTGCCCGCTGCGCTCGGATTGTTTGCTATCGTGATGATCTTCAAAGGCAACGCGGCCAGCTCATTCGACGCATCGCAGCCGCATCCTGACAGCATCTTTTATTTTGCCGACACTGACCGTGCGCGGGCGCGATGGATCAGCCTGGATTCGCGTCCCGACAGTTTCACTGCGCAATTTTTTCAGCATCACGTGCGTGGCGGATGGTTGCAGAAACTCGCCGGGCTCGCGACCAGGGACACGCCGGATGCCTCCCTCGCAAACCTTTCGCGCGACTTCTCATCTCTAAACCGCGGCCGCACGACCGAAGGCGACGCGCCCCTCATCAGCGCGGCTCCGCCGGAGCTCAAGGTGCTCGACGACTCGACCGTCGCCGGCACACGCACGGTGAGTATGCATATCGCGTCGGCGCGAAAGGCTGCGATCATCTGGATGTCGGTGCCGGTGGGCGTGGCGGTGCTCGGCGCCTCGATCGACGGTAGATCGCCGGGCGATCGCGTCACCGATGGATGGGCCGGATGGTACTGGCGCGCGCCGGCTGCCGGATTCGATCTAACCCTGAAGCTCGCGACGCCCGCGCCGTTCGTCGTGACCGTGATCGATCAGACCGACGGACTGCCGGATAACGCCGGACTCGCAATCAAGCCGCGCCCGCCCGACACGATGCCGACGCCGTTTCTATTTTTCGATTCGACGACGCTGGTGAGAAAGACGTTCGCGATTGGCGGCGAGCAGCTGTCGCGCCGCTAGCGGTCGCACTCGCCGCCGATCATGTTGATCATCCCGAAGGTCGTGATGATGTCCGGGATCATGCGACCGATCAGCATCTTGTTGAGCGCGCCCATGCCGAGAAAGCACGGCGGCCGCACGCGCACGCGATACGGCCGGCCGCTGCCGTCGCTCACGATGTAAAATCCCAACTCGCCGTTGGCGCCCTCGACGGCCTGGTACACCTCGCCGGCGGGCACGTGGATGCCCTCCATGATCAGCTTGAAGTGGTTCATCAGGCCTTCGATCGAGTTGTAGACTTTCTCTTTGTCGGGCAGCACGACCTTGGGATCGGTGATCGTGACGGGACCCTCGGGCAGCGCCTTGAGCGCCTGCTCGATGATCCGCTTCGACTGATACATCTCCTGGAAGCGACAGTTGAAGCGATCGTAGTTGTCGCCGCGATCGCCCGTCGGCACCTCGAACTCCATCCGGTCGTAGACCAGGTACGGATGCGCCTTGCGAACGTCGTACGACACGCCCGTCGCGCGCAAGAGAGGACCGCTGAGCCCGTAGGAGATCGCCTCTTGCTTCGAAAATTTCCCGACGCCCGCCATCCGGTCGATGAATACGCGATTGCGCGAAAGGAGCTTGTCGCAGTCGCTGAGGACCTGGTCGAGCCGCGCGAACGAGGCCTTCATCCGATCGGCAAAGTCCGCGGGCAGATCATGCGTCATGCCGCCGACGCGGCACCACGTTACCGTCAGCCGCGCGCCCGTCACCGCTTCGATCAAGTCGTAGAGAAACTCGCGCGCCTCCAGCATGTAGAATGCAACTGTCGTCGCACCGACCTCGCTCGACGCCATCCCGAGGCAGGTCAGGTGGTCGGCGATGCGCGCGACTTCGCTCATGATCATGCGCACGTACTTGCATCGCTCGGTCGTGTCGAGGGCAAGCAGCCGCTCGACGGCAAGCGCGAAGCCGACATTGTTGATGCACGGCGATGCGTAGTTCAGCCGGTCGGTGTAGGGAAAACACTGCGTCCAGGTGCCCTGCTCGCACATTTTTTCGAAGCCGCGATGCAGGAAGCCGACCTCGACGTCGCAATCGACGATCCGTTCGCCGTCGAGCTTGAGGTTGAACTTGATGGTGCCGTGCGACGCGGGATGCGACGGCCCCATCTGCAGTTCCATGATCTCGTCGGACGAATCCGACGGCACGATTTTATCTTTCCAGCGCGCAGGCAGTGACATGGTTGGTATCGGCTCGGGTCGTCAGCGCGAAGAGCGAATCGGATTCACCACCGGGTCGATCTCCGGGACGATCGGTTGGCGTTTGTTGTAAAGGTAGTCCTTGCGCAGCGGATGCCCCTCGAACGAATCGTACATCAGGATGCGCCGCAAGTCGGGATGGCCCTTGAAGTCGATACCGAACATGTCGAAGCATTCGCGCTCGAGCCAGTCCGCCGCGCCCCACACGCCCACCACGCTGTGGGCCCACGGCTCGGGCCCGTCAACGCCAATCTTGACGCGGATGCGATGCGCGAGCGGGAGCGAGTTCAGCTGGTAGACGACATCGTAGCGCGGTTTGCGCTCGAGCCAATCGACGGCGGTAACGTCGGTGAGAAAATTAAATTGGAAGTCGGGCTCATCGCGCAGCGCGCGAAAAAAATCGTACGCGCGTTCGCGATCGATTGTGAAGGTCTCCTCGTCACGCTCATTTTGCGCGCTGAGAATAATGTCGCCGAAGCGTGCTTTCAGTTTTTCAGTTAGCATCAGACAAAATCGCCGCTAGTCCCAATCGAGCGCGCCACGCTGCCAGGCGTAAAGCAGCCCGATGCTTAGAATCGCGATGAAGATGAGCGCCTCGACGAAGCCGAACATCCCGAGCTGCCGCAACTCGACCGCCCACGGATACAGAAAAATCACCTCGACGTCGAACAGCAAAAACAGGATCGCCGTCAGGTAAAAGCGCACCGAGAACCGCCCCCACGCCGAGCCGCTGGGAGGGTTGCCGCATTCGAAAGCCGCACCCTTGATTTCACTGGGACGCTTCGGACCGATCAGCATGTTGAGCGTGCACATGATGCCGACGATCAGGCCGGCAACGAGCAGAGTCACTACAACGGGAAACCAGGTTGTCATTCTCGATCAGCTCCGCAAGCACTTCTAATGTTCATATGAATACCCGATGAGCGCCTCTTTTGGAACGATTTTCGATCATAGAGCAGCGTTGACCTCGGAATCCAGGCGCCGAATCGCATGTCGCCCGCGCCCCTAACAGCCTTTAAGTATTAGTTACGACCTTCTTTTTGACTTGAATCTCTTGTGCTGATTTATCTTGATCGAGAGATTTCAACTACGGTTGGCAGACTAAAATGGCTAAATGAATCCAATATATAGTGAGCTTTTGACCCAAACTCAATTTCAATCATAATTTTAGTTGACGACGCTGAATCTGACGGACTAATGACAGATTTTAGAATTACTTCGAGATTGTTGCGGACTTAATTCCAGATGACGGCAAGCTTTTGCCGAGAAGGAGGTCATCATGAATCGCGCAATCGGACTGGGAAGTTGGTGCCTCGGAACCTTGGCGGCGTTCGTGGTCGCGGTCGCAATCTCGAACACGCCCGCATCGGCACAAGTGCAGCCGGGAGATTTCATCACGCCCGACAATGCCTCTAAGGTCCAGGAGCTGGTCTCGCCCGGACAGTACTTGCGAGTGCTCCACGGCATGACAATTAAGGTCGTCCCGACCGAGCGTATCGATTGGCCGCCGCCGTACAAGGATGCGACCGAAAAGTATTCGAGCCAGGTCCAGATGTCGCCGGACCATCGCAGCCTCGTTGGTTACGTCGCCGGCGAGCCGTTCCCGATCGTCGATGCAAACGATCCCGAAGCCGGGACCAAGGTGATGTGGAACGTCGCGTTCAGGCCGATCTCCAGCGACGAGTATGATCTGCGCTGGTTCGACTGCGACAGCGTGTACTGGGGCAAGGACGCGCCGTTTCGCGAAATCACGGATATCGAAGTCGGACACTACGCCGGCTACAACGAGGTCGGGCGCACGGAAGTTAATCCGATGCCGATCGATCCCGACTTCAAGGAAACCGGCCGCTATTTTCTGGGGCTTCTATACCCCGTGCTCGCACCACAGTCTGACCGTGGAACCGGGTTGATCAAATTTCGCTATGCCAATCCGAATGTTGAGGACGCCAGTTGGACCTGGACGCCCGGCGCCCGCCGCGTCCGTCGCCTGAACTACGCCATTCTCGACACGGCCAGCGGACCGCAGGCTTACGACCCGAATCACTACGAAGGCTTCAGCGGCAAGAACGAGAACTACGACTGGAAATTGATCGGCGAGAAGACGATGCTCGGCGCGATCAACATCGCGAAGGTGCCTGACGTTCGATGTCCGACCGACGGTGGCGCGAGCCACTGCCCCGACAACTGGCAAATGCGGCACGATTTCATAATCGAAGGCCGGCCGCGTCCGGGCCGCTTCAATTCGCTGTACATGAAAGAGATCTTGTACATCGATTCGGAAGCCGACTTCGTGATGTCGAACGACATGTACGATCGCGGTGGCGAGCTGTTCAACAATTACACGTCGTGGATGCACTACGCGGATCGCGCGGAGCCCGATGCGAGGATCGCCATCTACCCGTTCAAGCGCGAGTTCCAGTCGGGCTCTTCGACCGTCAACCTACAGAGCGGTTTCGCCACCGTCTGCTACCATCCGTCGCCAAACGCACCATCGCGCGACTCATGGTTTATCAACATGGGCTCGGTCGATCGCGATTGGTTCACTGCCACTCAGATGGCGCGAGCCGCCGAGGGCGGACACGCGGTAGGCGGCGATTGATGCTGCGCATGACCGGGCGCGCGCGCCGCAGGCGCGCGACTGCCTGGGAATAAAACCGGTGCGGCCAGCATTGGCCGCGCCGGGTTTTTGTTGCGCGAGTCATACTCGCGCGAGCATGCCATCCGCCGCTAGAATCCATCTTCGATGGATGACAGCGGCGCATTCGAGGCATGGGCGGCACAGGCCATCGCTCGGCGATGGCCTCGCGCGCGCATCGCGAACATCGCTGCGCTCCGCGGCGATCTCTCGACCCGCCGCTTCTGGCGCGTCGCTATCGCGACGCCCCCGGAAACTACCGCACCACCGACCGCCATCCTCGTTGACCTAGGCCCCGACGACCTGCCCCGCTATGTTCGCGTCCTCAATCTTCTCCCGACGCCCATCTCCGAGCCGCCATGGATCAACCTGCATCGCTTTCTCGAATCGATTGGCGCGCCGGTGCCCGCGCTCTACGACGCAGACCCCGCGCGGCGCGCGATGTTGGTTGAGGACGTCGGCCAGCTCTCCCTGCTCGACGCCGTCCGCCGTCCCGGCGCCGATACCGCCGACTTGTTCCGCCTCGCCGCCGACGAACTGCTTCGCTTGCACGTCGACGGCACCGCCCGAATCGATCATCGATGCGTCGCGAGCCAGATTGAGTACAGCGGCCGCTTGTTTGAATGGGAGTTCAAGGAATTCTCGGAAGTCGGCCTCGCCGCCGTCGCGCCCGGCGCCGACTCTTCACTCATCGCACCCGAGCTGGCTGATTTGGCCGCGCGACTCGATCGCTACCCGCGCGTATTCTCGCATCGCGACTACCACCGCGAGAACCTGTACATGCAGGACGGCCCGCGCCTTCGCATCATAGATTTCCAGGACGCGTTGATGGCCCCGGCCGCGCAGGACCTCGCAGTGCTGCTGACAACTCGCGACACCGATGAAATCATCACGCCGGCCATCGAACGCCGCATCCTCGACTTCTACTTCGCGGGCCTGGCACGGCGCGGCGTGCACACGCTCAGCGCCGCAGATTTCATGACCAGCTATCGTCTGTGCGTTTTGCAGCACGCGCTCAAAATGATCGGACGTTTCGAAGTGTTCGAACGCAACGGCAAAGCCGGCTACCGTCAATACATTCCGAATCTGCTCGGCCAGTCGCGCCGCATGCTCGTCGAGATGCGAGCCGACTTCCCCCGACTCGCCGCGGTGCTGATGCCATGAGGGCTCTCGTACTTGCAGCCGGGAAGGGCGAGCGGCTTCGACCGCTGACCGACGTCACGCCAAAGCCGATGCTCGAACTCGACGGCGGCCCGCTGATCCGTTACCCGCTCGCGATGCTTAAGCGTGGCGGCATCACCGAAGTCGCAATCAACCTCCACCACCTTGGGTCGCTAATTCAGCGAGGACTCGGCGACGGATCGGCGCTGGGAATGCGCATCACCTACGCTCCCGAACCGGTCCTGCTCGGCACGGGAGGTCCACTGAACGGGCTGCGCGATTTCCTCGGCGCCGGGACATTCGTGATCGCCAACAGCGATACCATCCTCGACCTCGATCTGCGCGCGATGCTCGCGTTCCATCGCGATCGCGCCGCCCTGGCCACCATCGCGCTTTTCAGGCCCACCAACCTCGACTACTACAGCCGCCTCGAAATCGACGCCGCCGAAAAACTCTGCCGGATGCGCCTGCTGACCCGACGCGATCCACTTACATACGACGAATACCCGTTGGCCTTGGATGACACCGTCGCCGCCACACTCTCATCACTCATGTATTGCGGCGTGATAGTCGCTGAGCCTGCGGTCCTCGACCTGATTCCAGCGAAGCCGCCGTGGAGCCTGATGGAAGGCTTGTTCGCCCCGATGGTAGCGAACGGCCAAGCCGTCTTCGGCTACGTCCACACCGGCTACTTCCGCACGATGGACGATATAAAAAGTTTCGAAGCGCTGAAATCCGAGTTCGCGTCGTCGCCGCCACGATTTTTGATCTAGCGAATCACCACCTGAAAAACGCGGCCACCAGGAACGCCGCGATCATCAGCAATCCAAATTCCATGTGCAGCTGGATCGAGCGAAACAAGCCGAGGTTCAGCTTCTTCGGCTCATCCTCGCGCGTCACGATTCGAATCTGATCGAGCGCTCGCGGAATCGTGATAAACACCGCCAGCGCGATCCACGGAATGGCGTGCGCGACAACCGCGAGGATTGTCGTCGCATACGCCGCAACATCTAGCGCGATCAGTTCATAGTTGGCGCCCGCGCGGCCGAGTATCGTCGCGACCGTGCGCTTCCCGTGGCGCGTATCGCTCTCGATGTCGCGGATGTTATTCGCGTGCAGAATTCCGGCGACCAGGAATCCGAGCGGTATCGACGCCCACAGCGCCGCCGCCGAAAAATTCATCGCCATGACGAAGTACGCGCCCATCACAATCGCAGGTCCCATGAAAATGAACACGGTCAACTCGCCGAGCGCCACGTACGCGAGCGACACCGGGCTCGCCGTGTAGAAGTATCCTGCCGCGACGCTCGGGATTCCGATCGCGAGAATCGGCCATCCGCACAGGTAAACGAGTACGAGGCCAATCGCGGCGCCGATCGCAAACGCCGCTATCCCGCCGCGCCAGACTTGATCGGCGCTCAACAGCCCGCGTTGGATCACCATGCTCGGCCCGAGCGATTGCTCGCTGTCGGCGCCGCTACGGAAATCGTAGTAGTCGTTAATAAGATTGGTGCCGGCCTGAATCGCCATTGCGCCGACCAGCGCAAGAATCATGCGCCCCAGCGAAAAGAATCCCGCCCGCGCTGCAACCGCAACTCCCAGCAGCACCGGAATCGCCGCCGCACTCAGCGATGGCGCTCGAATCGCTTGAATCCAAACCGCCAGGGCGCCCGGCCGTGCGCCGCCCCCGTCAGCAATCGCACCTGCTTCTGCCATCGTTAGATCAACACCTTCGCTTCCTTGAGCCGCGCGATTTCCGCCGCGCTGTATCCGAGCAACTCACCCATGAGTTCATCCGTATGCTCGCCGATCATCGGTGCGCCGCGATAGTCGAGATCGATGCCGCTGAACTGCACCGGCAGCCCCGGCACGACGCGTTGGCCGACTTCGCCATGCTTCAAATTCACGAGCATGCTCGATTCCGAGAACACGGGGTCCTTCATCAACTCCGGAGTATTGTAGACCGGCCCCGCGGCGAGGCCGCGCGCGCGAAGTTTCGTCACCAGCTCGTCGCGCTGATGCGTCCGCGTGCGCGCCGCAATCTCGCGCTCGAGCTCTTCGACGTTGTCGAGCCGCGCCAGCAGCCGCGCGAACTTCGCATCCGACGCCATCGACGGCACGCCCAGCACCTCGCACAGCTTGGCGAATTCGTCGTCGCTGGCAATCGCGATCGTAATCCATTGGTCGTCGCCCGCAGCCGGGAAGACGCCATGCGGCGCCATCGATTCGTCGCGATTTCCGATCGGCGCCTGATCGCGCCCGTTCATCAGAAAATCCATCATCGCTTCCGGCATCATCGTCGTCACCATCTCGGCCATCGACAGGTCAAGGTACTGCCCCTGGCCCGTCCGGTCGCGATGGTGCAGCGCCGCGAGCAGAAAAAACACCATGCCGGTGCCGACCGCGAAGTCCGGCCACGTGCCTCCAATTCCGCACGGCGACGAATCGGGATAGCCCGTGATATGGCACAGCCCGGCAAAGGCTTGCGTCGTCGGCCCGAAGCCCACGGTGCGCGCGAACGGGCCATCCTGCCCGAGCGGAGTGCCGCTGAGCATGATGATGTCGGGTTTGATTTTCACCAAATCATCGTAGGCGAGATTGTATTTCGCCATGTTGCCGACGGTGAAATTTTCGGTGACGAAATCGCTCTGCTGTACGATCTTGCGCGCGATCGCTTGCGCCTCAGGCGTCGCGAGATTCAGCGCGAGACTCCGGCGCGACGCATTGATCGCGTGAAAGACGCCGCTGCGGTTGGCGCCGATCGATCCGTCGGTGCCCGTCAGATACCGCACCAGGTCGGGCGCGACGGACGTTTCGATCCTGATTACGTCGGCTCCCAGAGCGCCCAGCCACGCGGTCGCATGCGGAACGGCGTAAATCCATCCGAAATCCGCGACGCGAATTCCCTCCAGTGGTTTTTTCGGCGATCCGCTTCTGCGACCAGTAGCTCCGGTTCCAGCTGCGACCGGGCTTTGCTGAAATATCTTTTCGTTGTGCTCGCCCAGGCGCGGCGCTCCACGCACGACTCGCCACGGCGAGCGCGAGAACTTGCATGGCGCGCCCGGCATCCGCACTTCTCGGGCTGCACTATGATCGACCTCGACGAAAAATTTGCGCGCTTTGTATTGCTCGTTGCCCGCGACTTCGGCCGGCGAAAGCACCGGGAAACACGGAACGTGTTCCGCCTGCGCCTTCGCGAACGCTTCGGCTCGCGTATTGGTAGATAGCCAGTCGACTAATCCTGCTTCGATTGCGTCGATATTCCCGGCGCGGCTCACTGAGGTAGCGAACAGTTCGCTCTCCATCCACTCGGGATGACCCAGCGCCTGCTTTGCGCTGCGCCAGAAACGCTCCGTCATGGCGCTGAAGCTCACCCATCCGTCCTTGCACGGATAAACCCACTGGGCGTTGGTTTTGCGGCGAGTCAGCAGGCGCTGGAACGAGGCGGAATCGCGCACCTCGTGCGAGTAAAACCCGATGTTGGGGCGAATCATGCTGACCGTCGAAAGCCACTGGCTGACGTCGACATGCTGCCCCGCGCCATTACTCTTTCGACTATACAGTGCGCACATCGCGGCGGCCGCCGCTGTATAGCCAGTCAAATAGTCAGTTTGCCTCCCGCCAAGCTTCAGTGGCGGCTGATTTTCAGGATCTGTCACCTGATGCCACGGCGTTTCGTAGCCGACGCCGCTCATGTGTGTGGCGACCAGGTCTCCGCCGCGCAAATTTTTGTAAGCTGACTCGGCGCCGAAAAAGGTTATCGACACGACAATCAGTTTCGGAAACCGCGCGGTGAGGGTGCGCCAGTCGATTCCGAGCTTCTCGTTCACTTCGGGGCGATTCGGGTTGAAAACGATGTCCGCCGTCGCGAGCAGATCGAACAGCAATTCGCGTCCGCGCGGGCTTTCCAATTCGATCGTCACGCCAAACTTGTTGGTATTGAGGAACAGATGCAGGCCGCCGGTTTCCGGGTCGGGCATCTCGTCGCGAAACGGCCCCAGCGCGCGTTCCTGCGAACCCGTTCGCGGCGGCTCGACCTTGACGACCTCGGCGCCGAAATCCGCGAACGACTTCGCCGCCATCGAGGCCGCCATGAACGGTATCGTGTCGAGGCACGGCAGCTCGACGACCTTCAGGCCTTCGAGCGCGCTAGGCGGCTCGCGATATTCCTCGAAGCGCGCCATCGCTACTCGACGCTCGCCGCCTTCATGTTGTCGATCAGGTCGATCAATTCCGCCATCGAGTGAATCACGTGATCGGGTTTGAATTGCGGATGCGTCTGCAAGTATTTGAACGATGCCGCGCCGGTGGCGACCGCGATCGACGCACCGAAGCCCGCGCCCATCGCGGCCATGATGTCACGCGGCTCGTCGCCGACGTACATGCATGCGTGCGGCAGGACGGCCGCCTTCAGCGCCGTCTGCTTGAGGCTCTCCGTCTTGTCGAGCGCGCGCAGCGAAGTCGTGGTCTGCGTGACGACCTGGTCGAGATACGACGCGAGCCCGACCATCGCGAGCTTCTCGACCAGCCGCTGCGCATCGCCCGGCCGGCTCGTGATGACGCCGGTTGCGTAGCCGCGCCGCTTGAGCTCGGCGAGAGTATCCTGCACGTGCGGCAGCACTTCGAGCCGCTCGGTCTTGTCGATTTCCGCGAGGAAGTATGCGTACGCAAGTTTCGCGTACTCGGGCCGCAGATGCTCGGGCACTCCCAGCCAGACGTCGTCGGCGGAAACGCCTCGCGAAAGCGTTCGTGCGTCAGCGGCGGATCGTGGCCAAGCTCGTCGAGCGCGCTCTTCGCGGCGATATACAACGGCCCGTGGATATCGACCAGCGTACCGTCGAGATCGAAAAAGACCGCCTTGAATTCGCGCGCTGCCAAAAATTCCCCGGGAGATTCCCAACCGGAGTGTGTAGAGATGCCGGGCGAACTGTCAAGCGCGACTGCCAGGATCAGTGCTGCCAGATCAGTGCTGATAGAGCAGCAGGTATTCGCGCCGCCCTCCGATCACTTTCTTCACGTAGTCGCGGGTCTCTTTGTACGCGATATTCTCGACCCACTCGTCATCGGGGCCCGGCGATTGCGCGATCCACTTCGAGACCGCATTCTCGCCCGCATTATATGCCGCGACGACGTGAAACGAATTTCCGCTGAACATCCCGAAAAGGTTTTTCAGATAGGTCGTTCCCAGCTGGACGTTCACTGACGGATCGTAAAGCCGGATCGCCTCGGGATCGATGCCATTCTGCGCCGCCATCTTTCTCGCCGTCGAGGGAATCAACTGCATCAGTCCGCGCGCGTTCGAGCTCGACGTGGCGTTCGGATTGAACAGGCTCTCCTGACGGGACAGCGCGAGCACCAGGTAAGGATCGAGCGCATTCCGCGTCGACGCGGACTGAAACAGATCCCAGTACGCGCGCGGATAGCGCACCCGCTCGGCGACGGGATGACTGAGCTGGCCGTTTTTTTCCATCCGCGTCGCCGCGACGATCGCCTCATACCACGCATCCGCGCTCGCGAATCCGGCCAGCACGAAACGCCGCATCTCAATAGTACCTGCCTCTTCCTGGAGCGCAGTCAGCTCGCCGGGCTCAAGCTCCTTGAGTCCCAACGCGCGCAGCGTCTGCAATCGCGCCATGTGATACTCGGCAACGCCGTTGACCGCGGGGGCGGCGCCGGCTTGCGGATCAGGGGCGGATGCCGCGGGAAGATCCGGGTTACTCGCGGCGACGCGACGGCTGGCGAGCTCGGGATAGTAGTTGGTGTCGGTGCTGTCGGCGAGCTGGGTGAAAATCGCGCGAGCCTGACCGGCGTCGCCGGCGTTTTCCAGCGCGCGTGCGCGCCAGTATTCGCACATATCGCGATCGGTAGCGTCCTTCGCACGAGCACTCGCGCTCTGGAAGCCATCCGCCGCGGCACGGTAGTTGCGCGCGAGATACAACGTCCACGGGATTCGAAAGCGCGCATCCTCGGCGGCGTCGCTGCCTGGATAGCGCGCAGCCAGCCGCCGATATTGCGCGCGCGCCGAATCGAGCTGATGCAATTCTTCGAAAATTCTGCCGACGCGGAGCATCGCGCCGGGCGCGAGCTCGCTGCCGGGAAAATCCGCCACCAGCCGATCGAAGGTCGCGCGCGCCTGATCGTCTTGATCGTCATGCCAGTAGATCAGCGCCAAAGCCTCGAGCGCTGCGGCCGCATCAGGTCCGCGCGGCGCGATTTGCAGATATTCGAGAATCGCTTGTTTGGCGCGCTCGGGTTCAGGCTTGAGCGCCCGCGCCGTAATCCAGACCAGCTGCGCGCGAACAGCAGCCTCCGGCGCCATCGCGAGTCCCGCGTTCGCCTGCTCGTCGGCCTCGGACAACGCGCCCTCGCGCAGGAGCAACTCGGCTTCGTCGTGATGGTACGCGAGCGAGTTGGTGTCGGCGACGTCAGGATTCGACGCGAGGATGGAGTGTACCAGCGCGCGGGCGTCCGCATCGGAGTCAGAACGCGGATACTTGTCGCGCAGTTCCATCAGCTGCGCGTATGCGGCCTTCGGATTTCCGAGTGCGATTAGCGCACGCGCTTCGGTGACGCGCGCCGTCTGTTCGATCGAAGCTTGCGGCCCTCGCGCGATTAGACGGGCAGCGACAGCGGATGCATCCAGGCTGCGGCCCAGCTTCAGCAGGTTGTCGGCCAGCATCATCTCGCCGGGATCGATCAACACGCTATCCGGATACAAACTGACCAGGCGCTCGAGCGTGTCGGCCGAAGCCTTGAGATCGCCCTGGTCGTGCTCGGCGAGCGCGAGATAGTAGAGCGCGTAGTCGCCGAGCGCGGGGAAATTGTCGGCGGCGAATTTCAGGCGATCGATCGCGCGCAAATTGTCGTGCGCCTCGTATGCGCGATAGCCGTCGAGGAATGCAGCCTGCCCGTCGGTGGGCGGCGCGTAGGCTGTGGGAGCGACAGCCGGCGCAGGCGCAGCCACTGAAGATGCGGCAGCTTGCGACGATGCGGCAGCGGAATCAGTCGGCGCCGCAGCCGACGCGCATCCCGCGAGAACCACCGCGCATAGAATCACCAGCGCGCCGCCGCGCCACCATTTCGGTTTCATCTGATCTTGGTTAGCTGATGGTGCGGGCGGCTTCAATTGGGCCATCCTTTTCGGGAGGCTTGCGGGCGCCCGCGGCGTCTGGCAACAGTCGGGAACGGATGACACTCAAAGTAATTCTTGCGTCGGGGTCGCCGCGGCGGCGGCAACTGTTGGGCGCAGCGGGAATCGAGTTCGAGGTGATCGAAAGCGGCATGCCCGAACGGCACCGCGCGGGCGAACCGCCGCGCGACTACGCACTCAGGATGGCGCGCGACAAGGCCGGCGCAGTCTCGTCGCGGTTTCCCGATGCGATCGTCGTAGGGGCGGACACGATCGTCGTGTGTGAGTCGCAAATTCTGGAAAAGCCCGCCGACGCGGCCGACGCGCGCCGAATGCTCGCGATGCTTTCAGGACAAACTCACACGGTCGTCACGGCGTTCGCGTTGGCGCGCGGTGGAAAAATTCTCGAGAGCTCGCCGGTCGAGAGCCGCGTCACGTTTCGCAAACTCGCCGAGGCTGAAATCGAGGACTACATCGCGACCGGCGAGCCGTTCGACAAGGCCGGCGCTTACGGAATCCAGGGCGTGGGCGGCGGCTTCATTGCGCACGTCGAGGGATCGCGCGACAACGTGATGGGCCTGCCGGCGGCAACAGTCGTCGCGGCGCTCGCGCGCTACGGCGTGAAGCCGGTCTAGCGAAAATGTCGACGCAGTATGAAATCCGCGAACGTTTCACGATTGTCCTGGCACGAGTCGGCGCTGCTGCGTACAAAGCGGGGCGCGACGCGTCGTCGATACGGCTCGTGCTCGCGAGCAAGACGCAGCCGAGCGAGGCGATTCGTGCGGCGGCGAATGCGGGCGCGCGCGACTTCGGCGAGAACTACGTGCAGGAAGCGATCGCGAAGCGCGCCGAGTTGTCGGACCTGACCGACATTCGATGGCATCTGATTGGGCATCTGCAAACCAACAAAGTCAAAGTTGCGGCGAGCGGTTTCGCGCTAATCCACAGCGTCGATTCGGTGCGGCTGGCCGAGGCGCTCGCGCGCGCGCAACCGTCGCCGCGCGTCCACGCGCTGATCGAGGTGAATCTCGGCGGCGAGGCGAGCAAGACCGGAGTCGCGCCGGACGGAGTCGCCGCGATTCTCGATGCCGCCCGCGACAAGCTTGAAATCGACGGCTTGATGACGATTCCGCCGCCCGCCGCCAGCGCCGAGGCTGCGCGCCCATACTTCGCACAGCTGCGCGAGTTGCGCGATCGCCTTGCGACACAATCCGGCTATGCGCTAAGCGAACTCTCCATGGGCATGTCGGACGACTTCGAAGTCGCTATCGAGGAAGGCGCGACCATCGTGCGAATCGGGCGCGCGGTCTTCGGCGAACGTCCAAAATGAAGAAGCTGGGATTCATCGGCGGCGGCAATATGGCCGAGGCGCTCGCCCACGGACTGATCCAGCACAAGGTATTCAAGCCCGCCGAAATTATTGTCTCCGACGTTGCGCCCGACCGCCGGCGCAAGCTCGCGCGCGCGCTCAAAGTCGCGACCACCGACGACAATACCGAAGTCGTGCGCGAAGCCGGCGCCGTGCTGCTCGCCGTCAAGCCGCAGACGATCAACGCCGTGATGGCGGAGTTGGCGGCTGAACTCGCGAAAGGCAGCAAGAAAGCCTCGGGCAAAGGCAAGCTGTTCATCTCGATCGCGGCCGGCGTAACTATCGCGCGGCTGACGCGTGGCCTCGGCAAGCGTGCGCGAGTGATCCGCGTGATGCCGAATGCGCCCGCGATGGTGGGTCACGGGATGGCGGCGATGGTGCGTGCGCGAGGCGCGTCGCCGGCCGACGAAGCGTTCGCGCTGAAGATTTTCACCGCGGTGGGCGACGCCGTGGCGCTCAAGGACGAAAAACTGCTCGATGTCGTCACTGCTCTCTCCGGCAGCGGCCCCGCCTATGTTTACCTGTTCGCCAAGGCGATGGCCGATGCGGCGGTGAGCGAGGGAATCCCGCGCGAGTTGGCGGTCCGCATGGCGTTGAAGACGATCCGCGGCGCCGAGCACCTGATGCGCGAGTCGAAGCGCGAAGTCGCGGACTTGATTCGCGCCGTCGCTTCGCCCGGCGGCACCACCGAAGCCGCCTTGCGTCGATTCGCCGAGCATGGTTTTTCTGATATCGTTGCCGCCGCATTGCACGCCGCCAGCGATCGCTCGCGCGAGCTTGGCCGCGGAATCAACTAGCGAGAACCGAGAACCCCACCGCGTGTACGCCTGGACCAGCTTGATTGTTTTCATCGCGCAGACCCTCGACGGCCTGCTGACGCTCTACTTATACGTCGTGATCATTTCGGCGCTGATGACGTGGATCGAGCCGAATCCGTACAATCCGATCGTGCGCTTCATCTACTCGATCACGGAGCCGGTGTTCGATTGGTTCCGGAACCATATCCCGGTGATTTTCGGCGGCATCGATTTTTCGCCGCTGATCGTGATCATCGGAATTCAGTTGATCCAGCGCGTCGTCATTCCGAGCGTCGTGCATGCGCTGATTCCCGCCTACGCGTGAGTCCGAGCGCTAATCCGCCCGATTCAGATCCAGCGTGGATGCGAGTCGCAATCGACGAAGTGATTATCGAGGTCACCGCGCGACCCGGCACCTCGCGGCGCGGAGTAATCGGCGTGACCGGAGATCGCCTGGTGATCGGCGTCAATTCAAGGCCGGAAAAAGGCAAAGCCAATGACGAGCTGATCGAATACCTGGCTAAGGAAATACGCGTGCCGCGCTCGGCGCTGCTGATAGTCCGCGGCCAAACCTCGCGGCGCAAAACGATTCGAATCGTGACCCACGAACCCGCCAAGGCCGCCGCGCGGTTACGACAAATCAGCAAACGAAAGTAGCGACTGCCAAGTGCAAAAGAGCGAATCAAAAACGAAAATTTACCGTTTCGGTTGACTGCGTTGTCTTTGGTGGTTACCTAGTGTGTAGGGAGTCGCGGGTTTTCGACCAGCAGTCCCGGATTTGCGATGCCAATCTACGAATACAAGTGCAACAAGTGCGGCGTGTTCGAGGCGATGCAGGGGATCAAAGAGGCCCCGCTGAAGAAATGCCCGACGTGCAAGAGCAAGGTCGAGCGCCAGATGTCGCGCGGCTCCTTCATCCTGAAGGGCAGCGGATGGTACGCGACCGACTACGCGAAGAAGAGCACGCCGAGCAGCACGGACTCGGATTCAGCAGCGTCGACGACCGCGACTGCGGCCAACGGCGGCACCGCGTCGTCGAGCGACACGTCGTCGAAGGCGGCGAGCGAATCGAAGCCGGCAGCGGAATCCAAGTCGTCGTCGTCTGAGTCGAAGACCTCCACGCGATCCAAATCGTCGTCCGAGAAGTCGGTATCGGCAAAAGCCGCCGACTGATCAAACCAATTCGTCAAGCACGCTTCGAGCCGTAGGGTAGAGACCCTGCGGCTTTTTTGTTTGAATCGGTCGCACTTATGCGCGCACTGGTTTTCGATCGCAAGCTGGAATTTCGCGGCGACTATCCCGACCCCGTCGCTGCGAGCGGCGAGAGCGTTGTCCGCGTCTCGTTCGCCGGCATCTGCGGGACCGACCTGGAGATCGCGCGCGGCTACATGCAGTATCGCGGAGTGCCGGGGCATGAATTCGCCGGCCGCGTGGTCGAGTCGCAAAACTCGGCACTGCGGGGGAAACGCGTCGTGGGCGAGATCAACGCGGGATGCGGCCGATGCGCGACGTGCGCCGCCGGTCTTGCGCGCCATTGTCCGAATCGCACCGTGCTTGGAATCCTCGGGCGCGACGGCGCCTTTGCGGATTTCCTGCGGCTCCCGGACATCAACCTGATTCCGATTCCCGATTCGATTCCTGACGACGTCGCGGTCTTCGTCGAACCTCTCGCTGCCGCATATGAGATCTTCGAGCAGGTTCATCTGGCGCGCAATCAAACTATCGTCGTCATCGGCGACGGCCGGCTCGGCGCGCTGGTCGCGCTGGCGCTCAAGGGCGAGAAGTATGTGCCGATTGTCGCGGGACGTCATCAGGAGAAACTCGCGCGGCTGGCTGAGCTCGGACTCGAGACTGCGGAAGAATCTTCGCTGCGGGACAAATTCGACGTCGCAATCGATTGCAGCGGAAGTGAGTCCGGTTTTCGCCGCGCAATAGAACTCGTCCGGCCGCGCGGAAAGATCATACTGAAGAGCACCGCGGCCGCGGCGGCTGAAATCAATCTCGCGCCGATCGTGGTGAACGAAATCACCGTGGTCGGCTCGCGATGCGGCCGCTTTCAGCCCGCTCTCGACGCACTCGCGGCAGGCAGGATCGATCCGCGCCCACTGATCGACGGCGCCTTCGCGCTCGACGACGGCATGGCCGCCTTCGAAGCCGCGAAGAATCCGCTCAACTTCAAAATATTGTTGAAAGCATCGTGAAACGGCGGAGCACGGCTCCCAGTACTGGTCGGCATCGACACCGGCGGCACCTTCACCGACCTCGTCGCGATCGTCGGCCGCGAAGTCCACGTGCACAAGGTGCTGTCGACGCCTGCCGACCCCGCCGACGCCGTCATTCGCGGCCTGCAGGAGATGCTTGGCGGCGTGGCACACGAAGCCCGCGTCTGTGACCTACAGTTCCACCGTCGCGACCAACGCGCTGCTCGAAAAGAAAGGCGCGCGCGTCGCGCTGTTCACCAACGCGGGCTTCGAAGATTTGATCGAGATCGGGCGCCAGAACCGCGACGATTTGTATGCGCTGGCTCCCTCGCGACCCGCGCCGCTGGTCGCGCGCGCGATGCGCTTCGGCGTCGCCGAGCGCACGCTGTTCGACGGCAGCATCATCAAATCGCTCACTCGCGCCGAGCTTGCGCGAATCCGCCGCCTCGCGGCACGCAGCGGCGCCGACGCATTCGCCATCTGCCTGCTTCACTCATACGCGAACCCGAAGGGCGAGGAGGCGATTGCGCGCGCGCTGGCGCAACTGGGGCGGCCGCTCTCGGTCTCGCATCGGATTCTCGCCGAGTATCGCGAATACGAGCGCTTCTCGACCGCGGTCGTCAATGCATACGTCGCGCCGCGGATGTCGTCGCATCTGAAAAATCTGGAGACCCGGCTCGAAGGCGCACGGCTTCGAGTCATGCAATCCAACGGCAGCGCTATCGGCACGGCGCTCGCGCGAGCGGAACCCGTGCGCACGATTCTGTCCGGCCCCGCGGCGGGAGTGATTGGAGCGGCAAGCCTGGCGCGGGCGTTCGGCACCGATCGATTTATCACGTTCGACATGGGCGGAACCTCGACCGACGTGTCGCTGTTCGATCGCCGCGCGCGAATCCGCACTTTGAGCCATCCCGACGGTTACGCGGTGCGCACGCCGGTGATCGACATTCATACGGTCGGCGCAGGCGGCGGATCGATCGCGCGGATCGACGCGGGCGGCTCGCTCCGGGTCGGGCCGGATAGCGCGGGCGCCGATCCCGGACCGGCCTGCTATGGCCGCGGCGAGTCGTGCACCGTGACCGACGCCGACCTGGTGGCGGGCAGACTGGACGCCGCGAATTTCCTCGGCGGCCAGATGAAGCTCTATCCTGAGCGGGCTGAGCATGCCGTGTCGCGACTCGCGCGCGAGATGAAAACGAGCCCGCTTGCAGCGGCGCGCGGAATCATTCGCGTCGTCAATGCGAACATGGAGCGTGCAATTCGCGTGATCACGGTCGAACGCGGCTACAATCCTCGCGACTTCGCGCTGCTGGCGTTCGGCGGCGCTGGTCCGATGCATGCCTGCGAACTGGCGCTTGATCTCGGTATTCGGCGAATCGTGATGCCGCGAAATCCCGGTCTGCTCTGCGCCTGGGGTGCCGCGAGCGCGCCGCTGGGCCGCGAGTATTCGCTCACGGTGCGCGAGACGAATCCGAGCTATCGCGTTCTGCTCGCGCGCGCCGCGGGATTGATTCGTCGGGCGCGACGCGAGCTCGCGGCCGAGGATGCGCGCGCGATTCGACACGAGCTGTGGGCCGACATGCGCTATCGCGGGCAGTCGTACGAACTCGAAATCGCGCTCACGCCACGATTCATCGCCGACTTTCATTCGACCCATCGCCGGACTTTCGGACACTCTTCCGCCAGTGCCGCCGTCGAGGTCGTGAGTGTCCGCGTCCGCGCTGCCGCGGGCGAAACCGCCGCCCAGGCCCCGGCGAATCGCGCGCCAAGCGGGGAATCCATCGCCGATTTCGCGCGGGAGCGTGCTGGTCGGCGGCCGGCAGCGCGTTGTGCCGATCTACAATCGAGACTCACTTGGCGCCGGCGCACGGGTGCGCGGACCGATCGTCGTCGTCGAGCTGAGTTCCACCGCGTACGTCGCACCGGAATTCACTTTGCGCGTGGACGACTTCGGCAATCTGCAGTTGGAGGCGGCGCGATGAAACTCGATCCGATCACGCTGGCGGTGATGAACAATCGCCTTGCCGCGATTGCCGACGAGATGGGCGTCGTGCTCGGCCAGACGGCGTTCTCCCCCAACATCAAGGAGCGGCACGATTTCTCGTGCGCGATTTTCGACTCGCGCGGCGAGCTGGTCGCACAGGCCGCGCACATTCCGGTGCATCTCGGCTCGACTCCCCTCTCGGTGCGAGCGGCAATCGCGAATCTCAGTCTCGGGCGCGGCGACGTCGCGGCGCTGAACGATCCCTTCGCCGGCGGTACGCATCTCCCCGACCTGACTCTCGTCGCGCCGGTGTTTATCGGCGCCGAGCGACGCCCGTTCGCATACACCGCCAACCGGGCGCATCACGCGGATATCGGCGGAATCGCGCCGGGCTCGATGGCGCTCGCGACGGAAATTTACCAGGAAGGTTTTCGGCTGCCGCCGGTGAAGATTGTCAGCGGCGGCGAAATTGCGCGCGACGTGATGACACTCTTTCTCGCCAACACCCGCGTTCGCGAAGAACGCGAGGGCGACTTGCGCGCGCAGATTGCTGCGCTGTCGGTCGGCTCCGAGCGGCTGCTCGCGATCGTAAAAACGTCGGGCCGCAAAACTGTCGAAGCTGCGATGGACGGGCTCAAGGACTACGCGGAGCGCCTGATGATCGCGGCGCTCGGCGAGCTGCGGCCGGGAACTTATCGAGCTGAGGATTTTCTCGACGACGACGGCTTCGGCACCGGTCCTATTCCGATTCGCGTCGCGATCAAAATTGGCGGAGGCAAAGCGCTCGTCGATTTCACCGGCTCCGCACCGCAGGTGCGCGGATCGGTCAACGCAAATTTCGCGATTACACTGTCTGCAACTTTCTACGTCATGAAATGTCTTGCGGCCGAGGCCGTGCCCGCCAACGAAGGCTTGATGCGTCCGATAAAGCTCATCGCGCCGCCCGGCTCGATCGTCAACGCGCTGGCTCCAGCAGCGGTCGCGGGCGGTAACGTCGAGACCTCTCAGCGAATTGTCGACGTGATGTTTCGCGCGCTGGCCAAGGCGGCGCCGAGTCGAATACCGGCGGCGAGTTCGGGCTCGATGTCGAATCTGACGGTCGGCGGCTTCGATCGATTTCGCGACCGCCATTTTTCCTACTACGAAACGATCGCCGGTGGCGCGGGCGCCGCGAAGGATCGGCCCGGCGCGTCTGGCCTCCACACTCACATGACCAACACGCTCAATACGCCGATCGAGGCGCTCGAGGCCTACTACCCGATGCGAATCACCGAGTATCGAATGCGGCGCGGTTCGGGAGGCCAGGGTCAAGCGCGCGGCGGCGACGGACTGATTCGCGAACTCGAATGCCTGGTCGACTCGAACGTGAGCGTGCTCACCGAGCGGCGGACGATCGCGCCGTACGGACTCGCCGGCGGAGGACCGGGCGCGACCGGCAAAAACCTGCTCGTGCGCGGCGTGCGAAAAACCCGGCTGCCCGGCAAAGCCAATATCGATCTCAAAGCCGGCGAGCGCATTCAGAATCGAGACGCCCGGCGGCGGCGGATGGGGCCGTCGCTAGATGACGACACGGCCCGGTAGTTTGTTCACGATGGCGGAGCAACAATTTTTTGTCGGCATCCACGGCGTGATCGCCAGCCGCGGGCGAATGCTCGTGCTCAAGCGCGCGCCCGGGATGTCGTATCGCGCGGGGAGTTGGGATCTGCCCGGCGGCCATCTCGCGCTCGGCGAAAGTTTCGAGGATTGCCTGCTGCGCGAGGTCAAGGAAGAAACCGCGCTCGATGTCGCGATCGACCACCTGCTCGGCTTGCACAGCATGGCGCCGGAGCCCTACATGCAGGCGTTCTACTCGTGCCGGCTCACGGTTTTTCAGAACGTAAAGCTGCAGCCGAACGAGCACGTCGAGCACCGATGGGTCACGCCGGAGGAGCTCGCGAGCCTCGAGCTGATTCCGTATCTCGCGGCGATTTTGAAGCGCGGGATGCTGAGTTACGTGAAGTGATCGACGCGAGGCGCCGTTACCTCGCGATCAAGCGTCCGCGCCAGTAGCCGAGAAAGTTGGCGCATTCGAGCTCGTGATAAATTGCGCGTTCCGGATCGCCTCGCATCGTAGCGGCGGCCATCCTGACCCCGTTGCGGATGAGCTTGTCGATGCGGTTGTGGTTTTCCAGTCTCGCGAACGCGGTGCCCATGCCAAAAGCGAAGCTCTTGCGCCGCAGATACTTTAGCGTCATCCGCTCGGGCGGGATCATATGATGCACGATCGCGCGCGGCGCAAAGCCCATCGTGCCGCCGCGCGCCAATATCCGCGCGAACAGCTCGGTATCCTCGCCCGAAATGGGATTGCCGCCGACCACGCCGAGGTCCTCGCGAAATTTTCCGAAACGCGAGAACGCCGAGCGCTTGAAGCCAACATTAGCGCTGAAATAATTATCCAACCGCTCGGCGGATGACGTGGGCGCCGACTCGATCGCGCGCCGGTCATGAACGGCGAGCTTGACCCACAGGCTCGGCCCGAGCCACTTGGGCGGTGGCGACGCCCATCGCGGCAGAACCATCCCGCACGCGGCGTCGAGGTTGCGCCGGCGCATCTCTTCAAGCAGTTCGGCGGCCCAATCGCGCTCGGCGATTGCGTCGTCGTCGATAAAGAAGATGTAGTCCGACGCGCTCTCGTCAACCGCACGATTTCGCGCGAAGCTCGAACCAAGCCGCGGCTCGGACACGAGCCGCATCTTGAGCGCCGAGTCGCGCGCAAACTGCTCGATTACTCTGGCAGTGTCGTCAGTCGAGGCATTGTCGACCACGAGGCAATCCGCCGCCACGTCGGCCGGAATCGCCAGCGCGGCGACGCTGGCGAGCGTGTCGCGCACAAGCGCTGCGCGATTGTGCGTGGGGATCGCGATTGTAAGCGTGGCTGCCAAGGTCGTGCGCGCGCGAGGCGCGCGCGCATCATCATAATAGCCGAACTGCGCGGCGCACCGGATAACCGGTGCGATGCGCAGTTTCGGCGTCCGCTGACGCGGCGCGACGCCGCGTCAGTGACTGGCAGCGGCCGCCGGCGCGGCTGCTGCCGCCGAAGCGGCCGCCGCGGGCGAAGCCCCCGGCGACGGCGATGGCGCCGCTGGCTTCGGCAGCGGCGCGCCCGATTGCGTGAACACTATCGAGGTCACCGTCAGGTCGGGCGTCGCCTTCTGCTGGATCTCGGGCGCCGCCGTCAGCCGGAAGCCGAAGTTCCGCGTCTCCCCCGGCACGAACGGCAGCACTGGCCGGCCGAAGTTGGTGAACTCGAGCGGCGTCGCGATCGGCGTGTGCACCTCGCTGAAAACCTGCTTCTTGTTTTTTCCCTTGCCCTCGCTGTACGTGACCGTGAACTGAACTTCGTCGATCGGCTTGTCGCCGCTGTTCGTCATCTTGCCGAAGATTCCCGGCACTCGCGACGCCGACATCTTCATGTCCACATCGCTCAGCACGATTTTCGGAACGTACGCCTGCCCGTCGGCCTGCTGCTTCTGCACGTTCTGAATATCCGCCAACTCGCGTCCATAGAGGTACTTCAGGCCCGCGCCGCCGGTCGACGGATTCTTGTCCAGCTCGTCGATAATTTTCTGATACGCGGCAATCGCCTTGTCGTAGTCGTGCTGATGGTAGAGGTCGACGGCGTCCTTGTGCTCCTTGATGATATTCTCGCGCGTCGGAAAATCGACCAACAGCCGCCAGTCGCCGTCCGGGCCTTTCACCATCACCATGGTGTCGTCGTAGGTTATCTTCGGATAGGTGTTCTCAGTCAGGTTCTTTTGCGCGGCCGAGTCCGGCGTTTGATCTCCACTGAGTCCCGCATCGACTGTCCGCTCCCAGAGCGCGAGATCCGGTTGCGTAACGGAGACAGTTACAATCGCCTTGTCGCCGTCGATCTTCGCGTCGCCGACTTTGTAGTCGTAAGCGCGCAGTACGCCTTTGAACCAGTCCTTGCTCACGTCCGGCGCCATCGGGATTTCCTCAAGGAACTGATCCATCGTGCGATCGACCTGGTCCTGATGCGTCATCGCCTGGTAGGTGTACGGGTAGTTGTAGAGTTTCAAGTTGGTGAGATAGTTATCGGCCGCAGCCTGGGGCGTATGACCCTGGCATCCCGCCACCAACAGCGCGCAAACCGTAACAGCCGCCAGCATCACGCCTTTGGCTTGAATCCTGATTTTTGTCATCGTCGAGATTTCCTCTTTCATGCAATCCGCAAGCGGATAGATTCTAATGTCGCATCCGCCAAAAACAAGTCGGGCTGAGCGCTGCCCTGCGGCTGCCATCGTTGGAAGCGACAGTCCTGCTTATCAGAAAAAAGGCGCGCTATGCGACCGGCTGCGGCCCCGCGCTCACGACCCGGTCGGCATCTGCTTGAGCTCGACGGTGTTGCCCTCGGGATCGCGCACGTAGATCGAAAGACCCGCGCCGTGCGCCCCGTAACGCATCGCCGGCTCGCCCATTACTTCGACCGATTGTCCGCGCAGATAGGCCGCGACCTCGTTCAAGTCGCGCGCCTCGATTCCGATGCATACATGATCGACGTTGAGTCCCGTCTCGACCCGCGGACCGGTCGCCGGAACGAGGTCGATCATGCTGCGGCCGGCTCGCAGCTGGATCAATCCAATCTGCGCGATTCGACGCTCCTCGCTTAGCCCCAGGATGCGCGTGTAGAAGTCGTAGGCGCGATTCTGATCGCGGCATCGCAGCACGACGTGATCGATCTCAGCCACCTTGAGTGGAATTTCCATATCGATACGCTTGAACTATACCTCTCGGTGCCGACGCTTCCAACACCTTGCAGCCTGGATATCCCGCGATGCTTCCCGGCCACCTCCTGACCCTCATCATTTTCGCCCTGACCTACGCGGTGATCGCGCTGGGCGAAATTCCGTGGTTGCGGATCGATCGCACGGGCGCTGCGCTGGCGGGCGCAGTCGCGATGGTTGTGTCTGGCTCCCTTGGCGAAGCCGCCGCCGTGCGCGCTATCGACTTCCACACGATCGCCCTGCTGCTCGGGATGATGATCGTGGTGGCGAATTTGCGCCTGTCCGGCGCGTTCGCCTATTTCGCGCGCGCCCTGCTCGGCCGTGCGCGGTCCGGCTTCGGCATGCTCGCGATGACCGTCGCGGCGTCCGGCCTCCTCGCCGCGTTCTTCATCAACGACGTTGTATGCCTGGCGCTCACGCCTCTGATAATCGACGCCGCTGAAATTGCCGACGTCGATCCCATCCCGCTGCTGCTGGGTCTCGCGACCGCCAGCAACATCGGCAGCGCCGCGACGATCACCGGCAACCCGCAGAACATGATCGTCGCGAGCTTCGCGCATCTCGGCTACGCAAGCTTCGCGATTCACCTGGCGCCCGCGGCGATCCTCGGCCTCGTCGTTGATTTCATCGTGATCGCTGCGGTCTACCGGCGTTCGCTCGGAAAGGTACATGCGCCGAGCAACGCCGCCACTTCGCGCAAGATTCGCGTCAACCGGCCGCTGATGATCAAAGCCTCGATCGTCACGCTGGGCGTATTGGCGATGTTCATCGCGGGCTACCCGACACACCTCGTCGCGATGACCGCGGGCGCCGTCCTGCTGTTCACGCGGCGAATCAAGCCGCAGCGCGTCTACCGGCTGATCGACTGGACGATGCTCGCGATGTTCACTGGACTCTTCATCGTCGTGGCCGGCTTCGCGGCCACCGGCCTCCCCGCGGAAGCGGTGAGCCTCATCGGCGTTCAGCGCTTGACCCATCCCGTGACGCTGACGGTCGTCGTCGCGATCCTTTCCAACCTGGTGAGCAATGTACCCGCCGTGCTGCTGTTTCGTCCACTCTTTCCGATGCTCGGCGGCACCCGCGCGGTGGCACTGTTGATCGCGAGCGCGAGCACCTACGCGGGAAATCTCACCGTCGTTGGATCGATCGCCAACCTGATCGTGGTCGAGAATGCGCGGCGGCGGAAGATCAACCTGAGCTTCGTCGACTACCTGCGCGTCGGCGTGCCGATCACGCTGATCACGCTCGCGATCAATACTGCGATTCTGGCGCTCTGGCCGTAGCGGGTTGCGCGGCCCGCGGCGGAAACCAGAAGCGCTCGACTTCGGTGCCGCGCACCGCGTCGTCGATCATCCGCGGAATATCGAAGCGCGATTCCGCCGCCTCGACTTCCTCGATTCGCGCGCGCGTCTCCGGATGCGCCGGCACGAAGAGCGTGCAGCAATCCTCGTCGGGCAAAATCGACGTTTCGAAGGTGCGCAGCCGGCGCGCCTGCTCGATGATCTCGTTCTTGTCCATCCCCACCAGCGGCCGCATGACCGGAAACGCCGCCGCCTTCTCGATCACCGCCATGTTCTCCAGCGTCTGCGACGCGACCTGCCCCAGGCTTTCGCCCGTGACCAGCACTGTAGCCTGCGAGCGCTCGGCCAGCGCGCTCGCGATTCGCAGCATGAAGCGCCGGTACAGCACCACCCGCAGCGGACGCAGAGTGTTCGCGACAATCTCGCGCTGCAGGTTTCCGAACGGCACCAGCATCAGCGTCGAACGCGCCTGCCATCGCGTCAGATGCGCCGCGAGCTCGCGCGCCTTTTCCTTGCTCGCCGCAGTCACCAGCGGATGCGCGTGAAAGTGCACGAAATCGAGCCGCAGCCCGCGCCGCATCATGCGATGCGCCGCGACCGGCGAGTCGATACCGCCCGACAGCAGCGCCATCCCGCGCCCCGTCACTCCCACCGGCAATCCGCCCGCGCCCGGCATCTTGCCGGCCGACACGTACGCGGCGTCGCTCATTATCTCGATCGAGATTGTGAGCTCGGGATCGCTGAGATCCACTTCGAAGCCGAGCGCGTCCTGCACTTCGCCGCCGACCGCGCGATCGACTTCCACCGAGTTCATGGCGAAGCGCTTGTCCTCGCGCTTCGTCCGCACGGCGAAGGTGCGCGCCTTGCTTCCCGTCGCGCGCTTGATTGCCTCGCGAGCGATCGATTCGATATCGCGCGGCGTCGAATGGCTCAGCGAGAAGTTCTGCAGGCCGAAAATCAGCGCGGCGCGTTCGGCTGCGGTCTCGTCGCTAAGCTCGTCGGGTAGTTGCACCATCAGGCGCGGCCCGACGCTGCGCATATTTCCGAGCCGGTAGTCGCCGAAGATGTCGCGCAGGTTCTGCTTGACCTGATCGACGAACCGCCACTGATTGCGCCCCTTGAGCGCGATCTCGTGATACCTGCCAATCAAATATCGCATCGTGATAGCCAGCCGCGTGCCTGAGGTTAGCCCACGCACGGGCCGCATTGAAATGCCGCGCGCTTGCGCACAGGGCCTCGCGCGCGGTTATCTGTAGCGATGGCTGACGACGCGACGTTCAACCTCCAGGTCGAGACTATCCGGCGCAAGCTTTCGACCGTCACTCCCGCGCCGCGCGAGGCCCTCGCCAACAAGACCAACGCGGCGGCCGTGCTCATTCCGATCTTCGAGCGCAGCGGCGAACTGCATATCGTCTACATCCGCCGCTCCGATCATGTCGCGAGCCATCGCGGGCAGGTCGCGTTCCCCGGTGGACGCGTCGATCCAGTCGATGCGACTCTCCTCGACGCCGCGCTGCGTGAGGCGCACGAGGAGGTCGGCATCCATCCGTCGACGGTCGATGTGATCGGCGCGCTCGCGACGATGCAAACGACCACCAGCGGGATTGTCGTCGCGCCATTCGTCGGCGTCATCGCGGCCGACACGCCGCTCAAGCCGCAACTGTCCGAGGTCGCGCAAATCTTCGACGTGCCGCTGAGCGCGCTGCGCGATCCGAAGTTCCGCGGCGACTACGAATGGAAGAGCGAGGGACCGGCGACTCGGTCGTCGAAGTTTCCTGCCATACTCTACGGCGGCCAGACCATCTGGGGCCTGACGCTCCGCATCACGCTGAACCTGCTCGAGCTGCTCGATCCGGCGAAGACCTGAGAATCCGGCAGTGATGGCGACGAGTATCCGCGCGCTGCTCACCAGGTAAGAAATTTCGAAGGGGAGATTCTATGGGACGCAACATTCTGTTTATCACGACCGATCAGCAGCGCTACGACGCGCTGGGATGCAACGGCGGGAAGATTGCGCAGACGCCGGTCGCGGACCGGCTCGCGGCGAACGGAATCAACTATCGGCGTGCGCACAATCAAAATGTCGTGTGCATGCCGGCGCGCTCGACGATGATCACCGGCCAATACGTGCGCACCCATGGCGTCGTTCGCCAACGGCGTTGCGCTGCCGCCCGATTCGCCGAGCGTCGCCGCGTATCTGCATGAGAAGGCCGGCTACCATACCGCGCTGCTCGGCAAGGCGCATTTCGAGCCCGCATTCGATTTGCAGGGGCGATGGTTCGAGAACGCGATGGCGCGCAAGGATTCGACCGGGCCGTATCGCGGCTTCGATCGGATGGAGCTCGCGATGCATGTCCCGATCGGCGGATGGCATTATTCGATGTGGATGATGAAGAACCATCCCGACGAAATCGCCGGCTTCGCGCCGCTGCTGAGCGCGCAGCCGGGCGGCGACACCGGCGCGCCCGAGGTCAAGTACAATCCCGTTCCGCGCGAGCATTACCATACCGACTGGGTGGCCGCGCGCACGATTGCCTATCTCGATTCGCTCGACCCCGACGACAACTGGTTCGTGTGGATGAGCTTTCCCGACCCGCACCATCCGTGGGACCCGCCGCAGGACGAGGCGCGGCGAATCAACTGGCGCGATCTCGATCTGCCGGCCGGCTATCCGGGCTCGCGCGAGAAGATTGAAAAGATCCTGGCGGGCAAGCCGCGCCATTGGCTCGATTGGTACGAGGGACGCTTCGGCAACTACGAAGGCGGCCCCGCGACCTTCGTGCCGTGCAAGCTCACCGAGGATCAGATTCGCGAAGTCAACGCGCTGACGCATGTCGAGAACGAATTGATCGATCAGGCCTGCGGCAAGGTGCTCGCGCGAATCGCAGAACGCGGATGGGAGCCTCGCACCGACGTCTTTTTCACGACCGATCATGGCGAGCTGCAGGGCGACTTCGGACTGCTCTACAAGGGCCCCTATCACGTCGACGCGTTGATGCGCCTGCCGATGATCTGGCGGCCCGCGCCGTCGGCCAACGTCGCGCATAGCGATATTGCGGAGCCGGTCGGGCAGCTCGATCTCGCGCCGACGTTTTGCCAAATCGCCGGCGTCCCCGTGCCCGACTGGATGCAGGGCAAGCCGCTGCCGGTCGCTGCGGGCTCCGGCCGCGAGCGCGTAATCACCGAATGGGACAGCCAGTTCAAAGCGGTGGGGATGCATCTGCGGAGTATCTATCGCGACGGTTACACGCTGACCGTGTACGAGAAATCGACGCGCGACGTTGGCTTCGATCTGTCGAACGTACCGCCGATGCTCGCGCCGCGCGGCGGGATTTTCGATATTCGCTACGACGGCACCGAAGGCGAGTTGTACAATCTGCGCGAGGATCCGATGCAGTGGCGCAATCTGTGGGATGATCCGGCATACGCGAAGATCAAGTCGGATTTGCGCGCGGACCTTTATGACAACCTGCCGCCTGAAAGGAATCCCAAGTTGCCGGTCGAGGCGCCAGCGTAGCGGGAATCTCTGAAATTTAGGGCCTCACACGCGCAACTCACAAGTTGGGCCCAATGGGGTTGTAGGTATCAGGAGATCGAACAATGATACCTACAATTGAGATCGAGGTTGGCGAGGGTCGGTTTAGCGTCGTTGCGCGGGTCGGGGCCGCGGCTGAGGTTGGTGACGGGGTTCGGATCGCGCAGCGGTTTTGGCTCGAGGAGATGATTGGCGTGATCTTCGGAGCGATTACGCTCTGGTACCTGGTCAGCTCGATGGCGGGGCTCGCCTGATTCGCGCGATGTCTACGTTCAAACTCGAATTGCCGCCGCCGTTTGAAGAGGCGGTCAAGAAAATGGAACGCGAGATCATGCGCTTCCTCGTGCGATCGACCGGCGATCGCGACGACGCGATGGATCTGTTCCAGGAGACGTGGCTGCGCGCCTATCGCGCCTATCCGACTCTGCAATCGGCCGACGGACTTGCGGCCGTGGGTTTTCCGGATCGCGTCGAATCTGTGCCGCAATCGCGCGCGCGACCGGATGCGCCGCGGGCGCGTTATCTCGAGCGAGAGCGCCGACGCCGACGCGATCGCGAATCGCGCGCCGGCCCATCTCAACGGCGCCAGCCCCGAAGGCGCGCTCGCGTTGAAGCGATCGATCGCGCGGCTGCCCGGCAAGCAGGGGCAGGCGTTGATGATGCGCAAGTTCGCCGGGTTCGAATATGCGGAGATCGGAGCGGCGCTGGACTGCTCGGCCGAGAGCGCGCGCGCGAGCGTGTGCCAGGCGCTGAAAAAATTGAGACTCGAAGAGTGATCAAAATGAAAAGCAATCGAACTGCAGCGAGAAACAATGAATCGATCGGCGACCGCGCTATCGACGCGATGATTGGACAGACGCGGCCGCGAATCGAACGGGCGATGAAGATCCTCCGACGGCCGCAAGCGCGGGTCGGCGTGATCCCGTCGCAACTGGGGCGGCTGATGATCGCGGAGAGCGACCGCGGCATCGCCGGGAATACATTTTCTGTGGACCGACGGCGCTGAGCGGATGCTCGCGATGCTGCGCAAGAAGTTCGACCTGATCGAGAACGAAGCGAGTGCGCAGCGCGTCGAAGCGGAGATCGATCGCGTGTTCAAGGGCGACTTCGCAGCGCTGGCGCATCCGCTGGACCTGAGCCTGGTCGAGAGCGATTTCAAGCGGCGCGCGTATGTGACCCTGCGCAAAGTCCCGCCCGGCGCTGTTATTACTTATCACCAGCTGGCCGCCGCGATTGGGCAGCCCGACGCGCAGCGCGCAGTGGGCACCACGATGGCGACGAATCCGATTCCGATCTTTGTGCCGTGCCATCGCGTGATTCGCTCCGACGGGACCATCGGCAACTACGGCGGCGGCGTCGATAACAAGATCAAGCTGCTGCGCGCCGAGGGTTTCGAGGTCGGGCGCGATCTGCGGTTGCCATCGGGTGCCGTGATGGGGCATCGGCATACGAAGATCTACTGCCGGCCCACGTGCTCGGCGGCGCGGAGGGCGGATCCGAATAATGCTCTGCTCTATGCGGACGCGGGGCATGCGCAGCATGAGGGATTGCGCGCGTGCAAGATTTGCAAGCCGGAATGAATTGAATCAGGTCAACTTCGCGCCGACGCCGATTTCTCCGGCCGCGGCCAACTCGGCCGGCGCGACCTTCTTCGGATTCGGATCGACTCGCGCTCGTTTGATCGTAAGCGTCGCGCCCGCGAGCGCGATCTTCATTCCCTCCGCATCAATCGCCACTATCGTTCCCGGCGCCGCATCCGGCTTGCTCGCCGAGTATCCAGCTTCATACAGTCGCACGCGTTTCTCGCCGACGTTGGCGAATGCGCCCGGCTGCGGATCGCATCCGCGAATCAGGTTGAAGACCTCGCGCGCCGGCTTTGCAAAATCGATCTTCGCATGCTCGTCGCGGCACGGCGGCTCGTAGGTCGCCCTACTCTCGTCCTGCACGATCGCCGGCGCGTCGCCCGATTTAATCAGATCGACCGCCTCGACCATCGCGTCGATGCCCATCGGGAAGAGCGTGTTGAAATAAATCGATCCGACCGTGTCAGTCTCGCCGATCGGCACGCGCTTCTGAATCAGAATCGGCCCCGTGTCTATCCCCTTGTCCGGCCAGAACCACGTAACTCCCGTCTCCGCATCGCCCGCGATGATTGCCCAGTTGATTCCGCTCGCGCCGCGATGGCGCGGGAGCAACGACGGATGAAAGCAAATCGACTTGTAGCGCGGCGCGTACAGAATCCGCTCGGGAACTATCAGCGTGACGAAGGCGAGGATTGCGAGGTCGGCGTCCAGCGCCTTGAACTGCTCGAACGCGGCGTCGTTCTTGAACGACTTGGGCTGGCTGAGCGGCAATCCCATCGCACGCGCCTTGGCCGCCAGCGCATCGGGCTTGCCGGCCGGCGGATCGGGCGGCGCGAACACCTGAACGATCTCATCGCCGTGATCGACAAGCGCCGCGAGCGCTTTCTCCGCAAATGCGGCCTGGCCGAGCAGTGCAATTCGCAACGTCGTAACCTCCGAGTTCTTTGCCGATTCTTCGTCACGCTACCAAATCAAAAATCGACTTGCACCTTGAAACGGCGCAGTCGTTCGCGGCGTACACTGAAGGTGAGCTTCAGGGGATACTGGGCGATGCGCAGGTTCGCGATCTTACTTTCTTCAATTGCCTTCGCCGCTGCGATATCGACGTTCGCAATTTCTTTCGCGACGGCCGCCGCGCCGCCGACGCCGGGCGATCACGTCGAGTCGCTCGAAGTAGGCCACGGTGCGAACAAGACGACGCGCACGTTCCTCGTGCATGTGCCCCCCGGCTTCGACGGCAAATCTAATGTGCCTGTCGTCATCATGCTTCACGGCGCGGGCGGCAGCGGCGCAGGTGCGATGGGCCAGACGGGATGGGGCGCGAAGTCCGATCGCGAGGGCTTCATCGCGGTCTTCCCCGACGGCACTCCGCCGAACCGCGCGGCGCCCGCACAATTCATGACCAACCCGCGCCTGTGGAACGACGGCTCGGGCCGCGCAATCGGCGTCGATCACGTCGACGACCTCGGCTTCATCTCCGCGATGATCGACTTCCTCGAAGCGCGCTACGCCGCCGACCCCGCGCGAATCTACTGCACCGGTTTCTCCAACGGCGCGTCGATGACCTTCAGCGTCGGCCTCAATCTCGCAAATCGAATCGCTGCGATCGCGCCCGTCTCCGGCCATCTCTGGTACTCGAAAAAGCGACTCGCCTATCCCGTTCCGCTCCTCTTCATCATCGGCACGCAGGACCCGCTCAACCCAATCGACGGCGGCAACGTGAAGCTGCCATGGGGCAAGACTGAGAACGTCCCGCCGATCGAGGATTCGCTCAAGGAGTGGGAGCGGATGCTCGGCTGCGGACCGCAAGTGCAGACCGCGCGCGGCAACGGCGTGCTCCAAATCACGTACGATCAGTGCGCCAAGGGCGGCGAGGTCGAGTACTACAGGGTCAGGGGACTCGGCCACATCTGGCCCGGCGGCACCAATCGACTGCCCGAGAGATTGGTCGGCAAGCCGAGCGACAGTCTCAACGCGACCGACGTCATCTGGGACTTTTTCAAGGCGCATCCGCGGCTGCCTGCGCTTAAACCAATCGCGAAAAACGATTGACACAGTTGGTCGCGGGCCGCTTTGATGACCGACTGATGTTCTCCACTCGAAAGTTGTCCGAAATTTTCGCGCTCCTGGTCTTGCTGACTATCGCTGCGCCGACTCGCGCGCAGGACGCTGCCGCACATCGCGGGCGCGGCCGTATCGTCGTCCTGATGGTGTGGGACGGATTGCGCCCCGACCTCGTCACCCAGCGCGACACGCCCAATCTCTTCCGGATGGCGCGTGAGGGCGTGCGCTTCGACCGGCATCACTCGATCTTCCCGACGCTGACGATGGTCAACGCCACCGCGCTCGCCACCGGCGCGCCGCCGGGCGTCAACGGACTCGTCGGCAACAACTTCTACCTCGAGCCGTCGCCCGAAACGCCGAAGGGCCAGCTCGTAAGCGCCGAGGGCCCCAAGGCGATCCTGAATTTGAACGGCGCGACCGCCTTCAAGGGACGGCTGATCGGGCTCGACACCATCGCGCAGGAAGTGGCGCGCGAGGGCGGCTACGTCGCGGTCATCGGCAAGCAAGGGCCGACCTCGGTGTTCGACAATCGCGTCACTACGATTGCCAACGGCAAGGACGTCGTCGGCGAGCCGCACCAGGACTACCTGTTCGCGTCCGAGGATTTCGTCGCGACGTCATCGAGCGACAAGATTACAGTGCCGCCCGAATCGAAAACCGCGGTGGTCGACGAGCAGCGCGATTTGTACTTCGCGCGGCTCGCCGTCGAAGACGCTTTGCCTGAAGCGAAGCGCGCTGCCGACGCAGGCCGGCCCGCGCTCGTCGTCTTCTGGCAGCATAATCCCGATCTCACGCAGCACATGGCCGGGTTGGGCACGGCGCCTGCGATGGAAGCGCTCAGCCTGTGCGACAACAACCTGATGCGCGTGCGCGACGCCATCGACGCCCTCGGCATCGCCGACCGCACCGACGTTATCGTCGTCTCGGACCACGGCTTCGCGACGATCAAGTTCCGCATCGTGCTGTCCGAGATGCTGGTCGCCGCCGGCCTCAAGAAATCGAAAGACAGTACCGACGTCGTCGTCGTGCCCAACGGCGGCGCCGATCTGATCTACCTCTCGCCGACCGAATTCGCGACGCCGGAATCGAAACAGGCGGTGCTGCAGAAGATCGTCAACTTCGCCGAAGCCCAGGAATGGTGCGGGCCGATCTTCTCTCGCGATCCTGCCGAAGCTTCCGACGAAAGCGAACCGAACCATCGCGGCCACCGCCGCAGCGCGCCCAAACCGTATCTCGGATGGATCGACGGCACCTTCAGCCAGCGAGTCGTCGGCCTGTACAACGCCGCCCGCTCGCCCGACCTGGTCATTTCATTTCGCGAGGAGCCCGACGCCGACAACAAGGCCCTCACCGGGCCGGGCAATCCCGCGTTTCTGATCGGCCAGATCGGCCAGGTCTCGACCCCCAACAAATCCGCCGATCTGATTCATCCGGTGCGGGGCGTCGTTTACGCCGACACCGGCACCAGCCCGACGTTCACGACCGGGATGGGGATGCATGGCGCGGCAGGCGAGCGCGAGATTCATAACTTCTGCGCCGCGGCGGGACCGGACTTCCGCCGCGGCTTCGTCGATCTCAATCCCACCGCCAACACCGACGTCACGCCGACCATCACGCAAATCCTCGGCACCGAGACCAATATCGGCCCCGGCGGCGTCGTGCCCACCGGCCGCGCGATGTCCGAGGCGCTCGCCGACAGCCGCCACAGCGCCGGCGGCGCACATACGCAAACGATGACGGCCAACCTGATGCTGCCGGGCGTCGAAGCCGTGACCACGCTCCACGTAACCTGGATCGGCGACGAACCCTACCTCGACAACTCCACCGTCGTGCACAAGCCGCTCGGCAGCTCCCCGTGATTACGGATGAGCCGCCAGGAACTCCAGCATCTGCTGCGTCCACGTCAGCGGCCACTCGATATGATTCAGTGATCCGACAGTCGTGCCCGGAATGTTCGAGCTGCTGCCGTCCGGATCGGTGCCGCACAACGGATCGCAAGCGCCGACCTCCTGCTTGAGCGAGTCGATTATCACGTCGTCGTCAGGGTTGGCGCCGAGAGTCGCAACCTGGCTGATTATCAACTCGCTGTTGGGACACAGGCCCGCGATGTCACAAGAGTTGTGGACCTGGTAGCTCTGGATTTTGGGATTCGGCACGCGAATCTCCGCGTTGCTCGCCGGATGATCCTCCACCGGCGTCTGCGGACACGGATCGTTGAAGGCCTGGAACGGATCGGGCGCCGAATACACTGCGATCGATCTCACGTTCGAGCGGTTGAGCGCATAGATGTACGACATCGCTGAGCCGTTAGACCATCCTGAAACGAAAGTCTTGTTGGTCAGAACGGTTCCGGTCGCCTGCACCACGCCGATGAAATGATCGATCGTCGCTGCGTCGACATTCTCAGGATAACTCTGTCCGCCGACCTTCACGGTGAGCGGAGAAAACTGTCTGTACCAATTGTCCCATCCCGGCCCTTCATTGTCGGGTGCCGGATAAAAATGCGTCGTATCTCGCCCCTCCGGCGTCAGCACGACGAAGCCCGTGGTGCCGGCAACGAGGCTGAAGCTGTTCTGAAACTCCAGGATGTTGGTCGACGTGATCGAATCCGCCGTCACGAGCGAAGGATGCAACCATACGAGCAGCGGCAACGGATTCGCCGTCGTGGCTGTCGCCGGCGCGTACTCGCACGCATATCGCTGTGTGCCGTCGGAATCACTCCACGGCCCCAGCAGCGTACCGCCTACGCACAACGGCACGGGGTTGCTCACCAGTGTCTGTGGAGGATCGCCAAACGGCCCGCATCCGCTGGCCGCACCAGCGGAACCGCAAGGAGTTAATATTGCTAAGCTCGCGAATATCGAAACGACCGCGAGCGCAAACTTCCGCATCTCGCGAACATGGAACCGCTGACCGACAGTCATGTGATTTCCTCCTCTGTCCCCAAGCAGGCGCAAGGGCGCGGATTCGAAATCACGCAAATTCGGGGCCTATGTGGCGATATCTAAAAAATCGAAGAGAATCCCAACTGAATTTGCAGGTGTTAACAGTTGGATGATGACCCGATCGCAAATTATCAGGAAGTTTTTACATTACGAAAAAACAAAAAGAGCGACGCCTCGATGACGCCGCTCTGATTTGTTTGGTCGCGCGGAGCTGTTTACTCGGTTTCCGACTGCGACTTCAGTTGCTGGATCTGCTCGCGTTGATTCTCGATTTCTTGCTGTTGCGACTGCACCTGCGCCTGGGTCTGTGCGTTGGCATCCTGCGTATTCTGCATCGAATTGCCGACTACGTAGCCGGTTCCACCGCCGAGCACACCACCGATTGCCGCGCCCGCGAGCGGATGGCCGACGGCCGCGCCCACGATTGCGCCAGTACCTGCGCCGAGAGCGGTGCCGCCGAGAGTACCCTCTTCACGAGTCGAAAGCGGCTGCCCCGTGCATCCTGCAAGAACGAGCGTTCCCGCCAGCGCCAAACTCATGATTGCTGCTATACCTTTGCGCATAAAGAGAACCTCCATGTTCCAATGACTATACGTCAGCCGAGCTATTCGGTTTCCTGCTGACCTTTCAATTGTTCGATTTGTTGACGTTGCTCTTCCAATTGTTGTTGCTGCTGCTGGACCTGTTCCTGCGTCTGCGCGTTGGCGTTCTGCTGATTCTGCATCGCGTTGCCCACTGCGAAACCGCCGACTCCGCCGACTGCCGTGCCGATTGCCGCGCCCGCTAGCGGCGCGCCGACTGCCGCGCCGATGATTGCGCCGGTGGCAGCACCGATACCCGCACCGCCCAATGTCCCTTCCTCGCGCGTCGACATCGGGTCGCCCGAGCATCCTGCGGCCAGGAAAAGCGCGGCGAGCGCGAGTGCTCCGGTCACGATTGCATGTTTGCGCATGATCGTTGCTCGCCAGCTACTCAGTTTCGCTGTTACTCTTCAACTGTTGAATCTGCTGCTGCTGATTCTCAATCTGCCGCTGCTGATTGTTGATCTGCGCCTGAGTCTGAGCTTGCTGATTCTCGCGATTCTGCATCTCGTTGCCGACTGCGTATCCGCCCAGCGCGCCGATACCGCCTCCGATTGCCGCGCCCGCGAGCGGGTTGCCGACCGCGGCGCCTATGATTGCGCCCGTTGCCGCGCCGACGCCGGTTCCGATGAAGGTGCCTTTCTCACGAGTCGAGAGGGGCTCTCCCGAGCATCCCACCGCCACGACGAGCGCAATCGCCACGAATAGGCCTTTAATCAACGACAACAAAACCGTATTTGTCCGCACGGGCTTCTCCTTTCAACGGGGAGCAGTTTTCATGCCTGCCGACGGCCGAGGATTTTCTTGAGCCGGGAAGCAGGCTGGTTTATTTAGCCGCCGATAGTTTTCTACCTTATACGTAGGCAATCAACCATATGGAGCACTAATCCTGCGTCGAAATTTTTACCGATTTCCCATCCAGATGCGATGCCCGCATAAACGAATATTAATCTTTTACACTCATCGCGAGTGCCACGGAATAATCGTTCGCGCCGCGGCGCGCTGCGGTCTACTGCGTCGCGATCAACTCGACTCCGGCCGGGAAAATAAGCCATCGGTTGCACTGCGACGAAAAATAGAGCTTGGCGGGAGGCGCGAACGTCGGATCGGCGAAGCATCCGACTGGAACCCCGAAGATCCCCGGCAAGGCTTGCCAGCGCCGGAACACCGTGTTGCCGCATCGCGCGCAAAATGACGATTCGATCCATCGGCCCGAAGCGGCGGTTCGGCGCCAGCTGCGATGCTCGCCTTCGATCGCGACGACGGCGGATTCGGCAAAGAACGAGGTGTACGTGAATGCGCTGCCCGAGTCTCTTTGGCATGCCGAGCAACTGCACGCATGAACGCTCTGCGGCGCGGCGCTAAGCGTGACGGTCAGACTCCCACAGCTGCATGCGGCGATGAGGGAAATCGGTTCGAGGCGATCGCTTTCAGTGGTCATATCGAAGGTCCTCTTTGCGCTAACTGCGTCCGTACTCAGTAACTACCAATTTGATAGAGTGCAAAAAAGCCTGATGGACGCGGCGGCGGAGAGAATATGCCGAACCTGAGTTGCGAAATCTCCCGGTCCTTGATCAACGCACTGGAGGCGCGGGTGCAGGCGACCGGCGAGCCGCTCGATCACATCGTGATGCTGGCGCTCGCCGATTACCTGGAAGTTCCGCATGCGACCCTGTTCCAGGTCTCCACTTCCGGCGCGCTGGTCGAGGGCATCTCGCAGGGTGTAGTCACCGTCGGCGAGCTCAAGCGCCACGGCGATCTCGGTCTCGGCACCTATGCCGACCTCGACGGCGAGATGGTTGTCGTCGATGGGCGTTTCTGGCGAGTGCCGGGAGATGGTGCAATCCGCGAGGCTGCAGATTCCGATCTGGCGCCGTTCGCCGTCGTCACCAGCTTTCGCCCCGAGCGCAGCATCGAGTTGGCGAGCGTCGCTTCGATTGACGATCTGCTCGGACAACTCGACCGCTTGCGCAATTCCAACAACCTGTTCTTCGCCGTGCGTATCGATGGCCGCTTCAGCCGCGTACATACGCGCGCAGTTTGCAAGAACGCGGGAGCGAAGCTGGTCGATGCGGCGGCCAGCCAGGCGGAGTTCGAGCTAGCGGACGTCGCGGGAACGATCGTCGGTTTCTGGACGCCCGAGTACGCCAAGAGCGTGAACATCGCGGGGTGGCATTTGCATTTTTTGAGCAACGACCATTCGAGCGGCGGCCACGTCCTCGAGCTCGCCGGCAGTGCCCTGCGTACTCAAGTCCAGCATCTAGACGACTTTCGCATGGCAATCCCCGAAAGCCCCGAATTTCTGAAGGCGGACCTAACGCACGACCCAACCAAAGCCTTAGACAAAGCCGAACACGCTCACAAGAGATAGCCGGCGAGGGACACTGGGTGCAGGGGTCACCCCTGCCGAAGGAGGTGTGGAACCCACGTGGGTTCCACATTTTATAAAGTGATTTACTCCCTCACCAGCCGATCACTTGAGCGGGCATTGAGGGAACGGCCTGGCCGCGCGGGTCGGCGCCGCCGGACAGGACGCCGGTTTTGCGGTTGAGGTGGACCGCCAGCACGTGGCCTTCGGACCACGGCGGGCGCACTTCGATTTCATGGCCGCGCGCGGCGAGCGCGTCGCGCACATTCTCAGGCACGCGCTCCTCGATACGCAGCACGCCAGGGCGATTGTTGTGCGGGTAGAAGGTCGAGGGGAAATGCGGCGTCGAGAATTTTGGTGCTTCGATAGCGGTCTGCAGGTCCATCCCGAAATCGACGACGTTCAGGAAAAATTGCAGCGTCCACTGATCTTGCTGATCGCCACCCGGCGTGCCGAATGCCAGGTGCGGCTCTCCCTCTACCATCGCGAGCGAAGGCGACAGCGTCGTGCGCGGGCGCTTGCCGGGCACGAGCGCGTTGGGGTGATGTTCGTCGAGATAGAACGTTTGCATCCGCGTGCCGAGCGGAAAGCCGAGCGCGTCGATCACCGGCGAACTGGGGATCCATCCGCCGCTCGCGGTGACGGCGATCATGTTGCCGTCGCGGTCGGCGGCCGTGACGTGAATCGTGCCTGCCCCCCATGGGCGCGCGTCAGCGGCGGGCGCCTCGCGCAACTGGCGCATCGCGATCGGATCGCCGGGACGCTGATCCATCGAGGCGTGCGCCGAATCGATCAACTGGCGGCGAATCGCGGCGTAGCGGTCGCTCAGCAAGCCGTCGAGCGGCACGTCGATGAATTCCGGATCGCCGTAGTAGGCCTCGCGATCGGCGAAGGCGAGCTTGGCGGCCTCGATAACGGTGTGGATGTAGTCGGCGGAGTTGTGGCCCATCGCGGCGAGGTCGAAGCCTTCGAGCAGCTTGAGCTGTTGCAGGAAGACGGGGCCTTGCGACCAGGGGCCGCACTTGAAGACGGTCACGCCGCGGTAGTCCGCGCGCGCGGGCGTCTCGATGCGCGTGGTGAAGCGCTCGAGGTCGCCGGCGCCGAGCAGGCCGCCGTTGGCGTCGGACCATCGCGACGATTTCGCGCGCGATGTCGCCGCGGTAGAAGCGCTCGCGCGCGGCGTCGAGGCCGGCCTCGCGCCCACGATTTTTCGCCGACGATTCGGCGTCGAGCACGCGCTTGAAAAAATTTGCGAGCGCGGGGTTCTTCAGCACGCTGCCCAGCTGCGGGACTTTGCCGTCGGGCAAATAAACGCGCGCCGACGACGGCCACTTGGTCAGGAAGCGTTTCGCGTTGCTGGTGAGCGAGCCGCCCGCCCCGGCCATCGCGTTGTCGGGGCCAACCGGCTCGCCAGCCAGTCCGACGTGCATCGGGAAGCCGTCGTCGGCGAGCTGCAACGCGGGCTCAAGAACGTCGGCGAGAGACCGGGTGCCGAACTCTCGCAGCGCCGTCACGAGCGCGTCAAAGGCCGCAGGAACGCCGGCGGCGAGCAGCCCGATGCCTGGAATCAGCTGGAGCCCTAGCGCGCGGAAATGGGCGATTGTGGCGCGCGCGGGAGCCATCATATTGCCGTTGATTGCGACGACGCGGCGGGCAACTGCCGAATAAATCAGCATTGGCGCCTCCCCGCCAATGGTGTGCATGTGCGGGTTCACGACGCCCTCGACGAATGTTGCAGCGATGGCGGCGTCGATGGCATTTCCGCCACATGCGAAGATTCGCGCACCTGCTGCACTGGAAAGATAGTGCTGCGTCGCAATCATCGCGCGGCGGCCCATTATGAGGGGGTAAATCGTAGGCATTTGAGTAGTTTTTTCCCCAGACGGTAATCTTTATAGGCTCAATAAGTCAGAAATGCGCATCTTCGCGATTTGTTTTTCGCATTCTTCATTTGATTATCACGACTCAAATTTGGCAAAAAACTGCCTGTATTCGGGCATTCCTCCAGCCCCAGATTGGTTACGTTGAGCACACCCCATTTGGGAAATTCCCTGCCGGCGAGGAAATATCGTTGATTCACATGCTTTTCGGCGGCTATGGATAAATGAAACACAAATGTTCCTCAGACGTCTAAATATTAGGCCCGAAGCTTGCTAGAATGGTGGAGCAGGTTGTGGATGTCCGGATTACCGGGAGGAAGCGGAGGGGTAAAAATATGATGACGAGCTTAAACACAGAAGGACTGATCGGAAAGCATTGCAAGCTGCAGAAACCGGTGCGCGACCACGAAGGGCGCAGTCGATTCAGCGAACAACCACGGATCATCCGTGAAGTGAATAATCTGGATAGGCGCATGTACCTGGTACAGTTCGACGACGGCGCCACCACGTTTCTCTTTCCGAACGAAGTAGTGATCCAGTAGCGCGCGCGGGGCGCAATACGCCGCGCGTAGGTGCTGGATGCGCCGGGTAGCGTAGCTCCCGGTTGGTTGAGAATTGGGTTTTGCATTCGTCGGCAGTTGCTCTGACTGCCTCTGCTTCGTCTTTCGCAGCCTCTACTTCGAATCGTACCGCGGGCGCGGATCGTGACCTTCAGTCTGCACCTTGCGCCAGTAGCCCCGCGGATAATGCACCACTTCCAGCTTCATGCCGTCGGGGTCGGCGAAGAAGACTGCGTAGTAAGCCTCGCCGTAGTGCGGATACTCGGCGGGCGCGTCGAGCACGGTGATCTTCTCACGCAGCAGAAAATTGTGGAACCTGTCCACGTCGGCGCGCGAACGCGCGCGCAGCGCCAGGTGATGCAGTCCGACCCGGTAGCGATCGAACTGAGCATCGCGATGAACGCCTGAGGCCTCGCGAATCGCGATCGTCATCTGCGGGTTGGACCAGAAAATGTAGTCGCCGTTTTCGAAGTTTCGAAAGCCGAGCTCGCCGAGCACCTTGTCATAGAATGCGCGCGAGCGCGTGACGTCGTTCACCGTCAGATCGATATGCTCGATGCCCAGAACTTCGATTGGCATGATGATGACTCCTCAGCCGCGGCGCTCTTGTTCGAGGAAGTCGCGGGCGCGATAAAGTGCGACAATTGATTTCGCATCGACGATTTCACCGCGGCGAATCATCGCGAAGGTTTCCTCGAACGGCACGCGGCTCACTGTGATCACTTCGTCGTGATCGAGTTTGCCCTCCCCGGCTGACAGTTCACGCGCCAGGTACAGCTCGATTCGCTCGTCGCAGAAACTCGGAATCGTGATGATCGATCCCAGATGGTCCCAGCGCGCGGCTGCCGCTTGCGCCTCTTCGCCGAGTTCGCGACAGGCGCATTGCAGCGAGTCCTCGCCCGCGTTGCGGCACCCGGCCGGAATCTCGCGCATGAAGCCGCCGATCGTGTGTCGGTACTGGCGCAGCAGAGCAACCGTCATATCAGAGTAGAGCGCGACGATCGCGGCGGCGCCGGGATGGCGGATGACGGGGAGATCGACTTGCACGCCGCCGGGCAGCGTCGCGGTCTCGACGCCGAAATCGACGACACCTAATTTCAGAACTGGACGGCGATTCGAAGCCATTGTGAATCCAGAATGTGCGCGCGGCGCGAGTCACGCAAGCGGCAATTGCAGCAGGTGCTTGAACGCGGGATGATCGCTATCAGCATGAGCCGGCTGCGGATTCCAATTTACTTCGACTACGCCTCGACGCTTTGCTACATCGCGTGGCGAATCGTCACTCCCCTCGAGGATGAGCTTGGCTTCGAGGCGCTGTGGAAAGGCGTGCCGATTGCGGCGCGCGATTTTCGCGCCAAGCCCGGCCGCGTGCTGGGCGAGCGCGAGCGGCAGAAGGTGCTGTTCGTCGCGGCGGAGACGGGTGTTCGCGTCGCGCCGCCGCCGAGCTGGATTGATTCGACGCTGGCGCTGAATGGATCGGAAGTCGCGCGCGACGCGGGCGTGTTCGCGGCGTATCACGACGCGGTCTTTCGCGCGGCCTTCGATGAGGGCGCGGATATCGCCGATCGCGGCGTGCTCGAAGCGATTGCGGAGCGCGCGGGAATCGAGCGAGCGGAGTTCCGCGCGGCGCTCGACCGCGATGCTATCGCCGCGCGCATCGCCGAAAACAAGCGCGAGGCCGACGAGTTTTCGGCGCTGGGCTATCCGACATTCATCCTCGGCGATTTTCCGATGATTGGGATACAGCCGATCGAATCGATGCGGCTGTTGCTGGGGCGCTTCATCCGCCAGCGCGCCGAGGAACCGCAGGCGTAAAACTTTACGCTCGCGCGGCGATCACCATGAAGGTAGGTCGGCGGCTCTCTTCATGGAGTTCGGGACGCTCGCGAATCGCCTCGGCGGTCGCTTCGGGCTCGAGCAGGCGCATGATCGTGAAGCCCTTGTCTATCAGCGTGTTCACGTAAGTCTCGACCGAGCGATGGTACTTGATGACGTCGTCGGTGATCCACTGCGTGTGGCGAATTCCTTCGAGCTTGTAGTTGTCGATCGGCCAGTGTTCTTTTTCGCCTTTCGCATCCAGGTAACGACCGACCGGATACGCGGTTACCATCGGATGCTCGACGGAAAACACGAACGCGCCGCCCGCCAGCGAGCCACGCCTTCACGTTCGCGCAAATCGAATCGAAGCGTTCGACGTAGTGGAGCGCGAGCGAGCTGACGACGAGGTCGAAGCTGGCGGGCGCGAAGCTTAGATCCTCGAGCGCGGATTGGAGGTAGCTGATGCGAGGGTCCGCCGTATCCTCACGCGCCTTCGCGAGCATTTTGGTCGAGATGTCGACGCCGACGACGCTCGCCGCGCCTTGCTCGATCGCGTATCGGCACATTTTTCCGAAGCCGCAGCCAAGGTCGAGCACGCGTTTGTTGGCGAGCGGCGGCAGCACCGAGCGCATCGCCGGTTGATCGATCGCCGCATTGAGGCCGCTTTCATGACGGCGCAGTTGGCTGTAGCCGGCGAAGAATTGCGGGTCGTCGTAGATGTTTTGCTTCATTGGGGAAGCCTTGCAAAATCAAAACTCAGCGCGCGAGGAACACCGGGCACGGCGAGTTGCGCAGCACGTATTCGGTCGTCGAGCCGAGCACCATCTCGATGATCCGGCTGTGGCCGTACGCGCCGATGAACAGCAGGTCGGCGTCGTGCTCCTTCAGGAACTTGACGATTTCCTCGTTGGCGTGGCCCTGCAGCAGCTTGAACTCGGCTTTGGGCGTGTAGTTTTCGAAATAGGTGCGCGCCTCGGCCAGAGTGCGCTCGCCGAGCTTGGGGTCGCGCGCGCAGGTGACGACGGTCACCGGCACTCCCAGCCCATTGGCGACTTCCGCCGCCGAGCGCATCGCGCGCGACGCTCGTTCGCTGCCGTCGTAGGCCAGCACGGGGCGTTTGACCTCGCGAAATTTGTTCGGCGAGATGAACAGCTGGCGCGGAGATTTGCGCGCGACGCTTTCCGCGGTCGAGCCGAGCAGCCCGGTCGAGAATTTCTCGTTGACGCCGCGATGGCCGATCATCACCAAGTCGGATCCGCGCGCGCGATCGCAAAGCTGGTTGGCGACTATGCCCATGTCGAGCACGGTCTCGACCGCCAGGTTCTCGCGCTTGGCAGTAGCGGCGAATTCGTCGAGCACGGCGCGGCCGCGGGCGGTCAGCACCTCGCGCATCTTGGACGAAAAATCGAGATATGGTTCCAGCCCGAGCGAACCTGATATATCATGGAAAAACGAGCCTTCGATCGACACGATATCGACGACATGCAAGCCAATCAGCGACGCATTGAAAATTCGCGCAAAGTAGAAGGCGTAGGCCTGCGCGTTGCGGGAGTGATCGGAGGTGTCGATGCCGACGAGGATTTTCTTGATCATGGGCGCGACCTCCGCCTCAGTTACCGCGATAACATGCCGCGCGGTTATGCCTCAAGAGGCGGCGCTATAGCAACCACGCAGGGCGGATGAAGATGAGCGAACTAAGCGAGACGCGGATGATGAGAATCGTGGACGAGCTGGCCGAGGCGGCGCAGCGCGTGGGGCTCGAGGTGCGTCGCGAGAAGATCATGCGCGAAATCGGCTACCGCACGCGCGGCGGCGCCTGCCGGCTGCGCGACAAGAACCTGCTGATCATCGACCGCGATCAACCGGCCGCGGAGCAGCTCGAGGTGATCGCCGAGGCGCTGCGATCGCGTGATCTCGAATCACTGTACCTGTCACCGGCGGCGCGGCGCGTCGTCCATCTCGGAGACGGTCCATCCTGAGGGCGGAGATGTCGCGCACCAGCGAAAGTGAAAGCGGAACCGCGACGACTGGCCGCACCGTAATCGATCGCAAACCGGCGATCACTGCGGAACAGCGGATGCTCACCTTCCATGCGCGCCTCAAGGAGCGCGGGCTCAAGTCTACCGGTCAGCGCGACGATATCGCGCGCGTATTCTTCGAGCACGGACATCATATCAGTGCCGAGGAATTGTACGCCGAGGTCAAGAAAATAAATCCACACGTCGGCTATGCGACCATTTACCGGACGCTGCGGCTATTGAAGGAATGCGCGCTGCTGTACGAGCGGCATTTCGACGAGGGCCAGGCGCGTTACGAAGCGGTCGGCGAGCGGCATCACGATCATTTCATCTGCGAGCGATGCGGCCGGATCATCGAATTCGAGAACGCGGCGATCGAGCGCATGCAGAATACTGTCGCGCGCGATCTCGGCGTGACGCTGACGCGGCACAAGATGGAGCTGTACGGAATCTGCTCCGATTGCAAAGCTCAGCAACAGGGCATGCAGTGATTTGGCACGCTGATCGTAGATAGTCACTCGAATAGCCAGTCCCGGCCTCAGGAGGGCACGGCGATGATCAAAGCGCGCGGCTTGCATCATATCAATCTCAACGTCAGGGACATCGGCCGCTCGCTCAAGTTCTACCAGGAGGCGTTCGGGCTCGAAGTCGATTTCTGGGAAGGGAAGAAGATGGTTTTTCTTCACTCACCCGGCGCCCACGACACGATTACGCTGTGCCAGGCAAAGGAAGGAGAGCCTATCGCCGGCGGGGGAGTGTCGCATTTTGGATTCTCGCTCACGAAGAATGACCACGACGAGATGGTCAAGCAGGTGGTGAACGCCGGCGGCAAGCTCCAACGCCGCGGCGAGCATGCACCCGGCGTCCCGTATGCATACGTCACCGATCCCGACGGCTACGTGATAGAGCTGGGAAATTCGTAGATAGTCACTTAGATAGCTAGTAGGTATAGCCACTCGGCGCGAGGACTAGTCAATGAAGCATGCGGGACCGGCGGCGCTCGATCAGCTCGAACCGATACTCGAGGAGATTCGGCGGCTGGGCGGACTCAAGGAGAAAAAGCGCGGATCCTTCCAATGCGGTTCAAGCGGGTTTCTGCATTTCCATGAAGATCCGGCGGGATTTTTCGCCGACCTGAAAGTCGGCGACGATTACGAGCGCTTCGCGATCAATTCCAAAACGCAGACGCAGAAGTTCTTGCGGCGCGCCGCTGCCGCGCTCAAGTCCGCGAAGAACGGTCGCTAGATCTTCGCCGCGACGGCCGCAGATCCGCGGCGGCGCGCGGGGGCTTCTCGGGACCCGCGCGATGGCGATACTTCATGTCGTTGCCGCAATATGGACAGTTGACGTCGTCGTACCTGACGAAGCGTCCGCAGTACGGGCACTTGTAGCGGTGCCGCGCGACCCAGTAGAAGCCCGCGGCGGTCAGCGCGACCATCAGCAGGCCGATGATTGTTTGCCGCATCGAAATTCTCCGACCGCGTTTGCTGGCCTCCGTCGACTAGAGCATCGGCACCACGGGGCAAATCGCCGCGCTGAAAATCGCGTGACCGCTGAGCGCGATGCGGATCAGATCGATAATCGGTTCTACTATTCGCGTCGACGGGCGCTGCGTCAGAGCGGCGACCATCTTGCCGCTGCTCAGCGTTTGCAGCAGACCGGGCTGCTCGGGAAGTTCGATGACGCTGACCGGCTGATCGGGGGCGAGGCGCGCCAATCCCTTCGCCGTCGCTATCGCTTCGTCGAGTCCGCCCAGCGAATCGACCAGCTTGAGCTTGACCGCCTGCTCTCCCGTCCACACGCGTCCCTGCGCGACCGCGTCGGCCTGCTCGACTGTGATGTGGCGGCCGGCCGCGACCAGTTTCAGGAAGTACTGGTAGTTGCGCGTGATGTCGTCCTGGAACTGCTTGGCCTGCTCGGGGGTGAAGTCGGTGAACGAGTCGAACATGCCGACGTTGGCGCCGCGGCTGACCGCGTCGGTGTTGGCGAAAATCTTTTGCGCCGCGGGGGTGACGTTGAACTTGCCGCCCAGCACGCCAATCGAGCCGGTGATAGTGCCGGGCTCGGCGATGATTTTCGCCGCCGGAATCGAAATCAGGTAGCCGCCCGATGCGGCGTAGCCCGACATGCTGACGACCACGGGTTTTTTCTTCGCCGTGAGCTCGACCTCGCGGCCGATGAGCTCCGACGCGAGCATCGAGCCGCCGGGCGAGTTGACGCGCAGGATGACGGCACGGACGTCGTCGTCCTCGCGCGCGGATTTGAACGCCTCGGTCATGTCGTCGGAAGTCATCGCGGTGGTATCGGGACCGGAAAACGGATCGAAGCCTTCGCCGCCGCGCTGAATCTCACCGTCGCCGTAGATGATCGCGATTTCGTCGCCGCTGGTGAGAGTGGAAAACAGGCCGCCGCGCGCGTAGCCGGTGTAGTCGACGATTTTGTGCGATGAGCCGCCGTGGTTCTTCATGCGCTCGTCGAATTCGTCCTCATATTCGAGGCGATCGACCAGCCGCGCTTTCAGGCCCTCCTCCGCATGCAACGGCGCTTGATCGATCAAAGTCTTGATCGTGTCGGGACTCAGCTTGCGCTCGGTGCCGATGGCCGCGACGATTTGATCGAACAGGCTCCCGGCCAGCCCTTCGTCCTCTTCCTTTTGCGCGGGCGAGAAATCCTTGTTGGTGAACATGTTGGCGGCGCTCTTGTACTGGCCGGCCGACGCGAAGTTGGGCGTGATGCCGAGCCAGTCGAGGGTGCCGCGCAGGAACAGCTCGCGCAGCTGCACGCCCATCAGGTTGAGATCGCCCTGCGGCATCAGCGAGACTTCGTCGGCGGCGCTCGCGACGATGTAGGGCGTGTTGCCCGCGCCCGATTCGCCGGCGGTCTCGATATACGCCGAGGTCCATTTGCCGTGGCTCTTGAACCGCTTGATCAGCTCGACGATTTCCTGCGCCTGCGCCAGTTCCATCTCGGGGTTGATGACCTTGATGTCCATGCCGACGATCTTCGGGTCCTTGGCGCCGTGATTGATCGCATTGCGCAGCGTGTTGAGCGCCGTCTCATTTTTGCTCAACAGGCCGAAGACGCTGCTGCTGGCGCGCTCGACCACGGTGCCGTTGAGCTCGACTTCGAGCACCGAGTTGGGTTGCACGCGATGCGAGATGTTCATCGAGATGGCGGCGATGCCGATCAGCACGAAAATGATGATCGCGGTGGTAAGCAGCCATTTGAAGAATCTTCTGATCATTCACGCCTCCGAAAATGCGGACGGGATAAACCAGCGGTTGCGTTCCCTTGACAGTCGCAACCGGCAAGAATAGCCAACCATACCCGTTTGCATGGAGCCAGTCGCCAAAATAGAGCCGTCGTCGCCCGCCGAGGTTCTGATGAACCAGCGCGCGGCCGGCGCGATACATCGGAGAATCGTCGCGCTGGCGTTCGCCGCGTGGATTTTCGACTTCTACGACCTGGTGCTCTACTCGTTCCTGCTGGTTCCGGTCGCGCACGAATTGCATCTGACGGAGAAGGAGTCGTCGCTGGCGCTTGGGATGTCGCTGCTGATGACGGCGGTCGGCGGAGTGATTTTCGGATTCCTCGGCGATCGCTTCGGGCGCAAGCCGATGATCGCGGCGACGGTCGCTATTTACGGCGTCGGCACGGCGCTGTGCGGATTCAGCAATACTCTCCCGCAACTGATTGTGTTTCGATCGATTGCCGGACTCGGCATAGGCGGCGGATGGGCGCCCGGGCAGAGCCTCGTGGCCGAGAGCGTGCCGGCCGACCGTCGCGCGCGATACGCCGCATACGTGCAGACGGGCGCGCCGCTGGGAGTCTTGCTGGCGGCGGCCGCAGGCGGATATCTGGCGCCGGCGGTGGGATGGCGGCTGACGTTCATGCTGTCTGGAGTGCCCGCGATATTCGTCGTCGCCGCCGTGCTGAAGTGGATGCCGGAGAGCGACGTATGGCGGCGCACTCGCGACGGCCTCGATCGCGGCCTCGTCATCGGCATCGACTGGCGCGCGATGCTCGCCTATCGGCGAATCTTCGCGATGCTGTTCGTCGTCGTCCTGCTGAACTCGGAAGCGTACTGGTTCACTTACACGTGGATGCCGGGATACCTGGAACTCAAGCGCGGGCTCACGGCGGCGGCCGCGAGCCGCCTGCTGATAAAAATGCAAATCGGCGGCGTGATCGGCTACCTGACCTTCGGACGCGTCGCTGACCGGTTCGGGCGCCGGCCTGCCTTCTGCGCCTACGGACTGCTGATGGCGGCGGGCACGATTCCGCCGACGATACTGTGGAACTCTGCGGTGGCGGTGCGCGGACTAATCTCGGCGGCGATGTTCACGGCGGGATTCGGCACGGGCATCTGGGCCGGTATCGCGCCGATGATCGCCGAGATGCTGCCGACGCGGATTCGCAACACGTCGTTGGGCTTGATCCTCAACGTCACGCGCGGATTCCAGTTCTTTACGCCGATTCTGATAGCGAAGCTCGGCGCTCGCGTAGGTTTCGGCGCGACGCTATCGCTCGGCGCCGCGTTCTCGACGATGGGCGCGCTGCTGGTCTGGATACTGCCGGAGACGCGCGGACGTTCGATCACGGCGCTGGACTGAACCGCTCACTTCTTCAGGCGGGGGTCGTCGGCTGAGACGCAGACGGATTGCGCGGTGCGTTTTGTCATTTCGGCCTGGCTCAGCGGATGCATCCGGGCCTTCAGCGTGGCCTTGGTTGCGGCCTGATATTCGGCGAGCGTCATCGGGTTTTGGATGGCGTCTTTCAGCGACTGATCGCAGGCCTGCTCGGAATCGAACTTCACGCCTTTTCGCCACTGCGACATCGGTGCGTGTGAGTCAACTTTGTTGTCGATGCCGACCGGCGGTATCATCAAGTACCAGGCGATGATCGCGAGCGCGCTGGTGTGGCGAAGGCTCATGTGGGTTTCTGTATCAGGCCGGTAATGCCAGCAGAAGATGCACGAAGTGTGAATCGGTGACGGAAAGACGCGCGCTGTAACTGTTACGCCGCAAGGGTTTGCGCTACGATTCTTTCGCGGTTGGGAGGTGTACCGGGATGCGACTCTGCATCGGGACGGCAAAGGGGATTGTAATTCTGGATCCATCGCGCGGCGCGATTCCGCTGATGGTGCTGGCCGATCCGTCGGCGGTCTGGTGCATGGCGCAGGACGCCGTCGACCCCAACCTCATCTACGCCGGCTCGACCGAGCACATCCGCGGCAAGGGCACTCTGGCGCGAACGACCGACGGCGGCCGCACCTGGACCGACGTCACTCCGCCGCTGGCGCGCGAAGAAGAGGTCTGGTCGCTGGCGGCGTCGCCTGCCGTGCAGGATCGGGTATTCATCGGCACCTCGCACGCGCGCCTGTTCCGCAGCGACGATCGCGGTCGCATCTTCAAGGAATGCGACGGCTTCCTGAAAATCCCCGGGCGCGACCGCTGGACGTTTCCGCCACCGCCGCATATTCCGCACGTGCGTTCGATCGCGTTCGATCCGCATGAGCCGTCGACGATGTACGTTGGCGTCGAGGAGGGCGGCATCTTCCGTTCGCGCAACGAGGGCGCGTCATTCGAATCGCTCAACGACGGTCTGTACGTGGACATTCATACCGTCGCGGTGGACGCGCGCGACTCGCGGCGCCTCTACGCCACCACCGGCGCGGGCTTCTACTTGTCGCTCAATGCTGGCAAATCGTGGGAGCAGGTGACGCGCGGGCTGAATCGCACGTACACAATCCCGCTGCTGGTCAGCGGATCGGATAGTGACGACGTTTTCACCGCGGCCGCCATGGGTCCGCCGCCCAGTTGGCGAATGACACCGACCGGCGCGGACGCGATGCTGTTTCGCAGCGCCGATCGCGGAGAAAGTTTCACGCCGATTTCCGCCGAACAGAATTTCGGGCGCGCCATGGTGATGCGGCTGAAGCCCGATCCGGAGAACAACGGCAGCGGATTCTTCGCCGTGTGCAACGACGGCACCGTCGTGCGCGCGAGCGCTGACGGCTCGCTCGCGACCATCGCCGAGAAACTGCCGCCGGCCTACGACCTCGCGACGATTCCGTGAGCTAGCCGGAGCATCGTGACTATTTTCGACCCATTCGGACTGAGCGCGATCGGATGCGGCATCCTGCTCGCAGGCTACATCTTCGCGCGGATCGAACAGCGCAACGTCCACATTTCGGACCCGAAAGCGTCGAGCCGCCTGCCCAGCCACGTCGACGTCGACCGGCTGCTGTTCATGGTGTTCGGCACCGAATGGATGGTGCTGGCGATTTTCGTGTTCGCGGACCGGCTGCCCGGCGAGCTGCAGAGATTCGTGCGGCTCGGATGCGTCTCGATGGCGCTCGCGATGCTGCTATTCCACGTGCTCTGCGTCACGCGATTGCGGCGCCTCGGCGTTTTCCATCCGCGCGACGAGAACTACCGCCCCGGCGGTCACAAGCGCGCGCGTCCCCGCCCGCCTCGCCGCGCCCCGAACTAACGCACCGAACTAGCGCAGGTCTGTCGGAGTCTGGCCTTCGATCACGCGCTTGGCGATTATCGCCGCGGTCGAGCGCGGGACGATTCGGACGGCGTTCGCGCGCACCCAGTTGAACCATCCCGAGATGACGCTCGGCTGTTTGCCGAGGGCGTCGAGCGCGACCCGCACGACGTTCTCGGCCGGCTCGCCGTGGTCGGCGCCCACACTTTCGCCCGCCACCGCCTGGAACTCGGTCGCCGTGGGGCCCGGCTCGATCACGAGCGCGTCGATCCCCGTTCCGCGCAGCTCGCCCCACAAGCCTTCGCCGAACAGCAGGTCGAAGCCCTTGGTCGCGCTATAGACGGCGTGCAACGGCAGCGGCTGTCGTCCCGCCACCGAGCCCACGATTATTATCGCGCCGCGTCCGCGCTGGACCATCGCGGGCATGATGCGGCTGGTCAGCACCACAGGCACCACGCAGTTGACCACCACCATCGAGCGCAGCCGGTCGGTCGCGAGCTTGTCGAAGCGGCCGGCGTAACCGAAGCCGGCGTTGTTGACGAGAAATGCGATCGGCAAATCCGCGACTGCGTCGGCCAGGCGATCGGCGCCGTCGTCCGCCGCCAGATCGACCGCGACCACGCGAGTATCGACGTGATGCTGCTCCTTGAGTTCCGCGGCGAGCGCGTTCAGGCGATCCTCGCGCCGCGCCGTCAGCACTATCGACATGCCCTCGCGCGCGAGCGCTCGCGCAAACTCGAGCCCGATTCCAGCCGACGCGCCCGTCACGAGCGCCCACTCGCCGTACTTCTCACGATACTTGCGCCCATTATCCGCCATCGCGATTTCCTCCGGTTCGACGCGGCCCTTCCAGTACCGTGTGCCGCGCTGTCCGACTAGTATCTAGCAGCTTGTGACGCCGCAATCCTGCGCACGCAGAATCGGAGCATGCTGATGGCAGAATCGATATCGAAGGCAGTTCTTATCACCGGATGCTCGACCGGGATCGGGCGTGCGACCGCTGAGCGGCTCGCGGCGCATCGGATGGAACGTGTACGCGACCGCGCGCAAGGCCGAGTCGATAGCCGACCTCAAGTCGCGCGGATGCAAAACGCTCGCGCTCGACGTCTGCGACGAAGCCTCGATGCGCGCGGCCGTGCAAACCGTCGAGCAGGCCGAAGGCGCTGTCGGCGTGCTAATCAACAACGCGGGCTACGGCCTCGAAGGAGCGTTCGAGGAAGTGCCGATGACCGACATTCGCCGCCAGTTCGAGACCAACGTCTTCGGCCTGGTCGCGATGACCAAGCTGGTGCTGCCCGGCATGCGCCGGCAGCGATGGGGCCGCGTCGTCAATCTGAGCTCGATGGGCGGCAAGCTGACCTTCCCCGGCGGCGCGTATTATCACGCGACCAAGCACGCGGTCGAAGCGCTCAGCGACGCCTTGCGGTTCGAGGTGAAAGGCTTCGGCATCGACGTGATCGTCGTTCAGCCCGGCCCAATCAAAACCCGCTTCGGCGACACCGCCGTCGGCAGCATCGCGGCGCCCAAGGATTCGCCTTACGCTGCCTTCAACGCGGTGCTCGAAAAACAAATCCGCGAAGCCTACGAGGGCGGCCCGATGGCCCGCTTCGCCGCCCCGCCGGAAGCAGTCGCCGAGGTGATCGAGAAAGCTATCTCGGCAACCAGCCCCAGGACTCGCTACAAAGTGACTCTCGCCGCGCGAATCCTGATGGGGCTGAGGCGCGTGCTGCCGGACCGCGCCTTCGACGCCTTCCTGCGCACGCAATTTCCTCCGCCCGCGCCTTAATTTCGCGCCTGGACTACGGGCCGCTCAGCCTCAGCAGTGATATTCTCCTGGTACACGAGAATTTCTACCCGGCGATTGGTTCGCCGCCCGCGCGCCGTGCTGTTATCGGCAACCGGCCTGCTCTCCCCGTACGAGACCGCACGAATTTGCGTCGGGTCGACGCCTTCCTTGCCGACCAGGTATCCCGCGACCCCTTCAGCTCGCCGCTGTCCGAGCTGGTAGTTGTAGCTCTCGCCGCCGACGTTGTCGGTATACCCCGCCACCACGAAGATGCGGCCCGAAGCCGCCGCGGCGTTAGCCGGTGCCGGTCCCTCGAGGTCTTCGATAAATCCATTTATCTCGCGCTTGCCGTTCGCGGTCAGAGCAGCGGACCCGGAGGCGAAAGTCGGGCCGTTAGTTGAATCGAGCACCAGCTTCTTCTCGAGATGGAGATTCTGCAATCCGGCGAGAGCTTTATCAGCCTTCGCATCCGTGTTGTTAAGCTGGGACTGCATCGGGTTCATCTGATCCTGCACCCAACTCCGGGTGGCGAGGCATCCATTGGCAGTGGAAAGCAAAAGCGCTCCCCCGAGGATCCACGCGACCCTTGAGCCTGCGCCTCGCGTCAGCTGAAAAGCGCGCGGTCAGACCGGATTGGTTGTTCGATACGTCCTGGACAATTTGGTTTGTCGGCATCGTTTTTATCCTTTGGTTAGCGTTCTCCCTAGGCTGGATCAGTTCCCGCGAAGACGCAAACCGTATGCCCCAACTTTTGAGGGGAGAAATCCAGGCAAGATAAGACGACCTTCGCCTATCTAAGACCGAAAATGGAAAATCTTACAGACAGACTCCTAGTTGAATGAATGGCTCGGCCCTGAACCGATAGAGCCACCCTTTCTTGAATCCGATCGGGCGCGGCTCTGACTCGCTCTCGGCGACGACCAGCGCCGTTCGTCCTCTATCAGTGACAATCAATAGACTGATCGGTTCTCCAGCCTAGCCACGCCCGATGACTTTCGTCTTTTTGTCCTTCTCCGCTCGTTATACACATTGACGTGGACTCTATATTTGGACTAATTTGCTACCTGTCCAAGGTTCAGATTATTTCGTCCTTGCAAAGAGAGTGTCCAATGGAAAATGAAGCTAAGTCCAAAAATCCCGCGATGCCCTATATTCCCTTTAGAACCTTTACTTCCTTCCTCGCCAATATGAAGGGCAAATTGCCCGACCAGATAGACAATAGTGTGCTGACCCACATGTCGGGTACAGCCCGAAGCCAGCTTCTTTCCGCATTGAAATCTCTCAATCTAATAAGCACCGAAGGAGCCGTTCAGGACGGCCTCCGAAAACTGTCCGATGCCTACAATACACCGAAATGGAAAGAGGCACTAGCAGTTTTTCTGAAGCAGGCGTATAGCGGAGTAATTGGGGACCTCAACATAGTAAGTGCCACTCCAAGTATGATACGCGACCGCTTCAAGAATTTCGGTGGGGTTGAAGGGGGCACCGTCGATAGCGCTATCAGATTTTACATCAGCGGATTGAAGGAAGCGGAGGTGCCGTTCTCTCCGCATCTCGTCATCAGAGCGCCGCGCGCGACAGTACCTGGGGGCCGTAAACGCATTGCCAGCCGCACTTCTCAAGAAGAGCCTGATGTGGGCGAAGATCCGCCAGAAGGCACGTTCCGCATCTCCTTCGATCTATTAGGTCTGACGGGAGCTGCCGCGTTCCTTCCGGACGATATAGATAACAAGCAGTGGGAAGCGGTGAGCGAGTACGTTGCCACGGTAATCGGTCTGAGACAGCGCGCGCGAAAGGCTTGAGGGGAGTCGCGCCGCACCATTCGGGTGCGGCGCTCTTGCCAACGTGGTTTGCCGGACGGCCATCCGGCGGCCCTTAGCCCGCCCGACAGAGATTGCGGGAAAGGTAGGTGCTCAGTGGCGACTTTCATTATGCCTGCCGCCGCGTCATAGCGGAAGTCCCGCTTCGGCGGGACGCAGGCGGCTCCTTTAAGACAGAATGACGCACTGTAACTAATTCAGTTGCTTTAGAGATACACCATGATGTACATTCAGAAAGGACTACAGGCGGGCGACTCGTATGCCATACCATCGGCTTGAGTCGCCAACGCAAACATCCGCAGATGCCCAACGGCAAGCAAGTTCGGGGGAACTATGGGGCCGTCCGTCAAGCGCAAGTACAATTCCTGCCGCAAAAGCCTATAGGAACGCGCTCCCGAACCCGAAGCGAGGAATCGAATTCGATACGGCTGTCGTACCTACTAAAGGGAGTGGCACTCCTTACGAAGCACGATGGTACGCGGGTACAATCGGCGTGCGTCAGATTCAGTACAACGGCATAGATTATGCCGTCATTCCTATTACGGTGACCAGGAATAGTCAGGTGCCATGAATGTTACGACCGATTAAAATCAGGGACCTCAGTAATATTGACCTCATTCCGCAGGCCATTATCAAGAAGCCAATTTCGTACTTCGATGGCCGATTTGGGATACACGTGGTTGACGACCACGACGATTTTGACGCGTACCAAGGAGCTGCGCTCTCACTAAATGGCGAATTGCGATTCGCGCTAAAGCACTATGCCGGCTATCCGTCCGAAACCACTACGATCTATCTTTCGCGGGAATTTAAGGACGTAGAGGAAATTACTCGGATAGTCACAAAGATCATTCACGCACTTCAACTGCCCGCGTCTGCAATCTCCTGGCAGAGAGCTGACGATCCTGATCTCTAATCTCGATTTCTGATTACCTTTCTCTTTCTAGGTTTTCGTTCCGCGCGCGGCTTTTTTTGCTGAAGTTGGTGCGGTCACCAGTTTGCGCATAAACTCTTCAAAGCCGAGTCAGTTTGACCACATTTTGAGCACGCTTGAACAGGCTCCAGGAGTCCTTCAATCGCGACGAAGTCACGCGCGTCCAACGAAGTCAGAAGAAAGCCCTTGACAATATAGCGAAGAAAAAGCGAAGATAGCGGTGCCGTCAGATGAACACCGCCGCCTCACTGCCATTCCATTCGCCGCCGCTCGATGACCTCGACGCCACCCGCGGCGTTGAGTTTATCGAGATGCCGGTGCGCCAGATTCTCAATCGATGCGACAGCCCGCGCATGCCGTTTCGATGGACTATCAACCCGTATCGCGGCTGCGAGTTCGGCTGCGTGTACTGCTACGCGCGCTACACCCACGATTTTCTCGAGCTGCGCGACCCGATGGACTTCGAGCGCAAGATTTTCGTCAAGCGGATGGCGGCCGAGGTGCTGTCGCGCACGCTCTCGCGCACGCCGATTGGCACCGACGCGATTGCGATCGGCACGGCGACCGACCCCTATCAGCCGGCCGAGCGGAAGTACGGGCTGACGCGCTCGATGCTCGAAATATTCGCGCAGCTCTCGGGGCTGGACCTGTCGATCACGACCAAGTCGAGCCTGATCGTTCGCGACCTCGAGCTGCTGCGGAAGATCAATCGGCGCTCGAAGCTGTCGGTGAACTTCTCGCTGATAACGCTCGATCGCAAGCTGCAGCGAATCCTCGAGCCGCGAGCGCCGCGGCCGGGCCTGCGACTGCGCGCGCTGTTCGAGCTGGCGCGCGCGGGAATCCGCTGCAACGTGCTGATGATGCCGATGATTCCGGGGCTGACCGACGATCCCGCGGCGATCGAGAGCGTCATTCGCCAGGCGCATCGCGCGGGCGCGTCGGGCGTGTGGTGGCGTTCGCTGTTTCTGAAGCCTGCCGCCGCGCGCCGCTTCATCCCGTTCGTCAAGGAGCGCTTCCCGCATCTGGCCGAGCGTATCGACATGTTCTACGCGCACGCCGAATACGTGCCGCATGCGTACGACGATCGCATGCGCGTGATTTTCAATCGCATCCGCGAGCGCTACGGCTTTCCAATCGACAACGAGCGCTACGCGATACAGCCGCCCGCCGCGCCGCAGCCGCCGCGCCAGGCGAAGTTGTTCTCTTAATGCTTTTCTGATTGGTGCGCGGGGCGGGATTTGAACCCGCACGGTATTGCTACCACCAGCCCCTCAAACTGGCGTGTCTGCCGTTCCACCACCCGCGCATCGCGCGATTACTTCGCCGGCGTCGAGGCTCCGGCAGGGACGTTGCCTGCAGGAGCGGGCGCCGCAGGAGCCGCGTTCTTGGGCGCCTGCTTCGGCATCACGCTCGCGGGCGCCGACGAAAAGGGATGATCGAAGATGCTGCCGGTCACGCGCCGCGCTGACGCCAGCGCCAGGAAGATCGAGCTCGCGAAGAAAATTATCGCGAGCGCCCAGGTCGCCTTGGTCAGCGCGTTGCCCGCGCCGCTGGCGCCGAACACGGTCTGGCTCGAGCCGCCGAACACGGCGCCGACCTCCGCGCCCTTGCCCTGCTGCAGCAGGATAATGATGCACATTGCGACGCAGACGATCACATGAATCGAAACGACAATTGATACCATTTTGTTTTCTTCAGCGAGTCCGCGCCTTGACGATGCGCGCGAACGAGTCAGCCTTTAAGCTTGCCCCGCCGACCAGAGCCCCGTCAATATCGGGCTTGCACACGAGCGAGTCAACATTCTCGTCGTTGACGCTGCCGCCGTAGATTATCCGGACCGCATCGGCGCGCTCGCGGCCGTAGCGTTCGAGGATCGCGCCGCGGATTGCGCCGTGGATCGATTCAGCCTGCTCGGGCGTCGCGACGTGCCCGGTGCCGATTGCCCACACCGGCTCGTACGCAATCACCACTGCGGTCACGTGATGGTCGACGACGTTCTCGAGCCCGCGCTGGAGTTGGCCCAGGATTACGTCGAGCGCGCGTCCGCTGTCGTGTTCGGCGTGGGTTTCGCCGACGCACAGAATCGGGGTCATCCGATGGTGCAGCGCGGCGAGGACCTTCTTGTTAATCAGCTCGTCGGTTTCATGAAAAATATGGCGGCGCTCGGAATGGCCGACTATCACGTGAGTGACGCCGTAAGCGTGGAGCATCGGGGCCGACACTTCGCCGGTGAACGCGCCCTTGTCCTCGAAGTGCATGTTTTGCGCGCCCAGCAGAATCGACGAGCCTGCCAGCGCCTCCGCCACCGCCGGGATCAGAATGGCGGGCGGCGCCACCAGCACGTCGCGATCCTTCGCGAGCATCGCAGCGTCGCGATCGATCTCCTCGCGGATTCGGTGGATGAGTGCGCGCGCGCCGACCGGCAGCAGATGCATCTTCCAGTTCGCGGCGATTAATTTCCTGCGCACCTTTCTGCTCCTCTCTACTCAGGCTTCGAGCGCCTTCACTCCCGGTAGCTCGCGGCCTTCCAGGAATTCGAGCGTGGCGCCGCCGCCGGTGGAGATATGCGTGAACTTGTTCGCCCAAGGCGCATGCGCGAGGGCGGATGCCGTGTCGCCTCCGCCGATGATCGAAATGACGCCGGCTTGATTGGCGAGCGCCTCGCCCACGCGCATCGTGCCGTTCGCGAACGCCGGAATTTCGAACAGGCCGAGCGGACCGTTCCAGATGACGGTCTTGGCGCGTTCGATTTCCGCGATGAACGCGGCGGCCGTTTGCGGGCCGATGTCGAGGCCCATCATCTCGGACGGAATTTCGGTGACGGTGTGAGGCGTCGCGGTGGCTTCTGGAGCGCCCGCGACGATATGATCCGACGGCAGGACAATCTTTACGCCTTTGCGCGCGGCCTCGGCGAGCAGCTCGCGCGCCAGGTCGACCTTGTCGTCTTCGACCCGTGAGCGGCCAATGGCGATGCCCTGGGCCTTGAGGAACGTGTAGGCCATCGCGCCGCCGATCAGGATCGCATCGACTTTGCCGAGCAGGTTTTTGATCAGGCCGATTTTGTCGGAGACCTTGGCGCCGCCCATGATTGCGACCGACGGGCGCTTGGGATTTTCGGTGACTGCGCGCAGGGCCTCGAGCTCACGCATCATCAGGAAGCCGGCCGCGCGCTCCGCGAGAAATCGCGTGACTCCCACGGTCGAGGCGTGCGCGCGATGCGCGGTGCCGAAGCCGTCGTTCACGTAAACCTGCTTGTGGCGCGCGAGTTCGTGCGAGAAGTCGCGGTCGTTGGCCTCTTCCTCGCGATGGAAGCGCAGATTTTCGAGCAGCAGCGCCTCGCCCGGCTTGAGCGCTTCGATCATTTTGCCGGTGTGATCGCCGACACAGTCAGGCGCAAGCCTTACCTTCTGCCCGAGCGCCTTGGTCAAATACTCGGCGACCGGCTTCAGGCTGAGTTCCGGCGTGCGCTCCTTGGGACGGCCGAGATGCGAGCAGAGCACGGCCGAGCCGCCGTGCTCGAGGATGTAGCGAATGGTGTCGAGGCTCGCGTCGATGCGCGCCGGGTCCTGGATCTTTCCGTCGGCGAGCGGCACGTTGAAATCGCATCGCACGAGCACCTTCTTGTCCTGGAACTGAAGGCGCGTGATCGGCACTACCGGCATCGTGGATGGCTACAGCTGGTCCGCGACGAACGCGGCGATGTCCGCCAGCCGGTTCGAGTAACCCCATTCGTTGTCGTACCACGAAAACACTTTCACCATCCGATTGCCGACGACCTTGGTCAGCGGCGCGTCGAGAATGGACGAATGCGGATTGCCGTTGAGGTCGACCGAGACCAGCGGCGCCTCGCTGTATTCGAGAATTCCCTTGAGCGCGCCGTCAGCCGCGGCCTTCATCGCGGCGTTGACGCTCTTCACGTCGGTGTCCTTTTCGGTGGTAACCGTCAGATCGACCAGCGAAACGTTGGAGGTCGGCACTCGAATCGCAATGCCGTCGAGCTTGCCGTTGAGCGCCGGCAGCACGAGGCCGATAGCCTTGGCGGCTCCGGTCGAGGTCGGAATCATCGACAGTCCCGCCGCGCGCGCGCGCCGCAGATCGTTATGCGGGCCGTCCTGCAGCATCTGATCGGAGGTGTAGCTGTGAACCGTGGTCATCAGGCCGTGCGCCACTCCGAAACTCTCGTGCAAAACTTTGCCGATGGGCGCGAGGCAGTTGGTGGTGCACGACGCGTTGGAAATCACGTCGTGCTTTTTCGGATCGTACACGTGGTGATTGACGCCGAGGCATAGCGTGACGTCGGCGCCGTCTGCCGGAGCGCTGATGACGACTTTCTTGGCGCCGGCCGCCAGATGCATCGCAGCCTTGTCGCGCGCGGTGAACAGTCCGGTCGATTCGATGACGACCTGCACGCCGAGCTTGCTCCATGGCAGCTTGGACGGGTCGCGTTCGGCGAGCACCTGCATCGGCTTGCCGTTGAGAAAGATGGCGCCGCCTTCGACTTTGACTTCGTGGCTCAGCTTGCCGTGGATGGAATCGTATTTGAGGAGATGCGCGAGGGTGGCCGCGTTGGTGATGTCGTTGACGGCGACGACCTCGAGGTCTTTCTTGGTCAGGGCCGCGCGCAGGAACATCCTGCCTATCCGGCCGAATCCGTTAATCCCGACTTTTATCGCCACCGATCGAATCCTCCCCATGAAATAGCGGCGTCCCGAACCTTAGATAAGTCCGGGCCCTATGTACAGATTCTACGCCGAGCCGCATCGCGAATGCAGTGGGCATTGGGGAAAGGTAATCACTTTATTGAAATGTGGAACCCGCCGTGGGTTCCACACCTCCCTGGGCAGGGGTGACCCCTGCACCCAGTGACACTGTTACGGGAGATTGAAGATGCGGGTGGCGTTCTTCATTACTTGGGCGCCCAGGACCGCCGGGATCGACGCGGCGCAGGTTTGCGAGGATTTCGAGGGTGCGGGTGACGTAGGCGGGTTCGTTGCGTTTGCCTCGGTAGGGGTCGGGGGCGAGATAGGGAGAGTCGGTTTCCACCATCACGCGGTCGTCGGGGACGATTGCGGCGGCCTCGCGAATCGGCGCGGAATTCTTGAAGGTGATGATGCCGGAGAATGAGATGCAGAAGCCGAGGGCGAGGAATTCGCGCGCCGCGTTGATGTCGCCGGTGAAGCAATGAATGACGCCGCCGCGCGGCGGAATGCCGGTCTCGCGCACTATCTCGACCAGGCGATGCTCGGCTTCGCGGCAATGGATTACGATTGGCAGGTCCGAGCTCGGCGGCGAGTGAGAGATGCGCGCGCAGCGACGCTTCCTGCGCGGCGGGCGGCGAGTGCATGTAGTGGAAATCGAGGCCGCTCTCGCCTATCGCGACGACTTTTTTCGACGCGGCGAGCTCGCGCAACTGTGCGATTCGTTCCGCCGTGCAATCCTTCGCATCGTGGGGATGTACGCCGACGGCGGCGAAGATATTTTCGTGGCGCTCGGCGATTTCGACAGTCAGGCGATCGTTTTCGATGTCGCCGATCGCGCCGACTGAGATGATCTGCGCGACGCCGGCGGCAGCCGCGCGCGCGATGACCGCTTCTACGTCGTCGCGAAACTTCGCGTCCGCCAGGTGGCAGTGAGTGTCGATGACTGCGAGCATTCTAATCGCTAAGACTTCGCTTTCTTGTCGATGCGCGGGAACATCGGCAACGTCGGATTTACGCGATGGCCCGGCTTGATGCCTTGGCCGTATGGGGCGCGCGCGAGTGTTTCGTCGACGTTCAAGCAGCGCGAGAATCTTTTTCGATGTGACCGGCATGAAGGGTTCGAGGTTGTCGGCCACGATGCGCAGGCCTTCGACCAGGTTGGCGAGGATTTGGGCGACGCGCGGCAGCTGGTCGGGATCTTTGGCGAGCGTGAACGGCGAGGTCGCGACGATGTACTTGTTGGCCGCGTCGAGCGACTGCCAGATGGCTTCGAGCGCGCGATTGAACGCGAGCTCTTCCACTTGAGCGGAGACGCGCGAGGTCAGCGAGGCGAAGGTCTCGCCCAGCGCGACGTCGAGGGGATCGCTGCCGCCGGGCGCGGCCGTGATGGCCCCTTCGAAGTATCGCGCCGCCATCGAGAGCACGCGGCTGGTCAGGTTGCCGAGGTCGTTGGCCAGGTCCGAGTTGTAGCGATCGATCACGCGCTCTTCGGAAAAGTCGCCGTCGAGGCCGTAGGTGAATTCGCGCAGGATGAAAAACCGCAACACGTCGGGGCCGTAGGTCTGCTGGTAGGCGACCGGATCGCGGGTGTTGCCGGAGCTCTTCGACAGGCGCGCGCCGCCGAAATTCAGGAAGCCGTGGACGTTGAGATGACGGAAGAGCGGCAAGCCGACCGACAGCAGCATCGCGGGCCAGTAGACGGCGTGCGTCTTCAGGATGTCCTTGCCGATGAAGTGCTCGGTCACCGGCAGAATTTTCTTCAGTGATTCATCGCTGGTATCGGGCAGCTCGCTGACGTAGGCCCAGAAGGCGTCGTACCAGACGTAGGTGACGTACTTGTCGTCGAACGGGAGCGTGATGCCCCAATCGAGGCGGGACTTCGGCCGCGAGATGCAAAGGTCCTCGAGCGGATCGTCGAGCATCCGAGCGCCTCGTTGCGATAGCGATCGGGGCGGATGAAGTCGGGATTTTTCTCGATGTTGCGGCGGATGGCCTCGCGATGCTGCTCGAGCTTGAGGAAGTAGTTGCCTTCCTTGATGCGCTCGACCGGAGTGTTGTGCACCGGGCAGATGTTGCCGGGGAGCAATTCCTTTTCGGTGTAGAAGCGCTCGCAGCCGACGCAGTAGAGGCCTTCATAATCCTTGAAATAGATGTCGCCGCATTCGTAGCTGCGCGCGAGCATCTTCTGCACGAACGCCTGATGCACAGGATCGGTGGTGCGGACGAAAATATCGTAGCTGACGTCGAGCGCGGCCCACGCGTCGCGAAAGAGCGTGCTGATGTTGTCGGCGAAGGCCTTGGGCTTGAGTCCCAACGCTTCTGCCGCGCGCTTGTTCTTGTCGCCGTGCTCGTCGGTGCCGGTGACGAAGGTGACGTTGGCGGGGCCGAGCTTGCGGCGCTGGAAGCGGGCGAAGGCGTCGGTCGCGAGCAATTCGTAGGCGTGGCCGATATGCGGCGGGCCGTTGCTGTAAGCGATAGCGCTGGTGATGTGGATGCGGGAGTCCATTTAGAAGATCGAGAATAGCGGGAGATTGGAGGTCGCGCGACTGGTATCAGGCGGCGTTCGGCGACGCATAGCGGCGGTCGCCTCTGTTAACTCGTAGTCCATTTATTTCGCACTCTGCTAACTTTTTGTTTGACAAGAGAGCGATCCAATGAAAATATCGACGAGAATTTCAGAGTCACTTGACTGGTCAAGCTTTGCCAAACGCGGCGTAGACGCCGCCCGGAGGGGTCCATGGCAGGTTCGAGTCGGCGATATACGCTCACGGCATTTGCGGTGCCGTTCTTGTTTCTCGCGATGTCGGGGTTGGCGCGCGCCAACACGATTATCGTAAACACGCTCGACGGCGGGAGCCAGTACAAGTTGTGCACGCTGCAAGACGCGGTCACTGCCGCCGAGACTCAAGCGCCGGTCCACGGATGCGCGACGGGCAGCGGCGACAACGACACGATTCAATTCGTCGTCGCCGGCACTATCTATCTCAGCGACACGTTGGTGATGACTAACGGTGCGGAGACTCTCAGCATCGTCGGTCCCGCCGCGGGCATCACGATCGACGGTCAGCTCGATTTTGAGCTCGTGGACGTTGAAGACGGCAGCACACTGACCCTCAAGAACCTGACGCTCACGGAAGGATCCGATCGATCAGGGTGGAGCGTTGTTCTCCGGCGCCGCCACTGTGAACATCTCGGGTTGCACCTTCAGCGACAATGAAGGGGGAGACGGCGGCGCGATCTTCGCCGGCGGCTCTACCGTAGTAATTATCAACAGCACATTTAACGGCAATTTCGCCGAGGAGGCGGGCGGCGGAATCTACAACGACGAGTCCGAAGTGTTTGTGACCAACGCCACCTTCTCCGGCAACCAGGCTCCAGTCGTCATCGCTGGCGCTGTGCCGGCGGTCACGGAATCGAACGGCGCATGCATTGCTACGCCACTATGCAAAAACGGACGTCAAAAGTTCGATCTTCGCCGACAGCGTGAGCGGCGGTAATTGCGACGGGGTGACTGACGAAGGGTACAACCTTTCCGACGATACTACCTGTGGCTTTAGTGGTACGAGTGAAAATAGTGTCACCAATCTGAAGCTGTATCCGCTGGCGCTTAACGGCGGGCCGACCGAGACGATGGCGCTGGGATATGGCAGCAAGGCGATCAACTTTATCCCGGTAGCAAGTTGCGTCGACTCCAACGACGATCCGGTGACCACCGATCAGCGCGGCTTTGGCCGGCCCAGCCCCGGCAACCCCGACTTCTGCGACGCCGGTGCGTATGAAGCCGGTTCGGTGGCGCCCTTCGTAATCGTGCCGGGCAGCCTACGGATTCAGATAGTGCACGGGTCGGGTTACCATTCGGATCAGGTGAACACGGCGTTCACTTTCACCGAGAACGGAGTGCCGACCTGCAACTTGGAAACTCAGGATGCGCTCAATGACGGCTTCGACCTCACGCTTTACGAGGGCGAGTGCGGCGGCGACCTGACGGGCGGACTGAGTCTGTCACTGACGCCGTTCGCGGTGAATACGGTGAATCATCAAAGCTACGGGACGTTGTTCCAATCGATGCCGCCGGAGACAGTCTCGGCCAGGATGCTCGCACTGCCGGGGTTTGAACCACCGGCCTGCGGTGAGTGGACGCTGTATCTCGAGGTAGCGGGTCTCAATACCAACGCGCTGAACCTGGGCGGCACCAATCCGTTCGCTATAGTGTTGAGCACGGTCGATGGCACGTACTCGGAATGCTTCAACGTCGTCAATGGGGTCGTGGGTGGTCAGATTACTCCGCCATCGAAGACGGTACGACGCGAGGTGCGGCGGTAAGAGGAATCCATAACTGTTTACCGCCGTCTCAATGAGATAACGGAAACAGAGTGACTGCGGGCGGAGTGTGAATCACATTCCGCCCGCGTCTTTCTGGTGTAATAAAATAGCGGATTGACAGTAGGGTGGCGCTGTGGAACAGTCGGCCAAATTACGCCAGAGGAAGCTTACTGGCGCAAAATTTGCCAACGTGGCCAGAATTGGTCGCGGGGAGGGGTCCATGGCAGGTTCGAGCAAGCGCTTCACGTTCGCGGCAGTTTTGCTCCCATTTTTGTTCCTGGTGATGTCGGGGTCGGCGCTGGCAATTCCACCCAACGTAATCACCGTCAATACGCTCTTTGGCGGAAGCGTTATCGCTGTTCCCGGCCCATGCAGCCTGACCGATGCCGTCGCAGCGGCCAACTTGGGGACGACAGTTCAGAACTGCGTCGCCGAACCCGGACCTAATGAAATAGTCTTCTCAGTCACCGGCACGATCGTCCTTGGCGCGACGCTCGACACGACCGCCGGCGCTCTGGCGATTATCGGTCCTACCGTCGGGGGCATCACGATCAGCGGCGACAACACCCAACAAATCATAGATATTGAAGCAGGCAGTCTCACCCTGGAAAATCTGACGCTGGCCGACGGGTTTGCCGCGGACAGTGGTGGCGCCATTTCCGATGAGGGGAACGATCTGACGATTGAGAACTGCACCTTCACGGGAAATATCGCCGGAACCGGTGGCGCAATCAATTTCGGTTCAGGCATTGCCACAATCACCAACAGCACCTTTGCCGACAATACTGCTACTACCGACGGTGGCGCTATCTTCAATAACAATACGAATCCCCTTCTGCTCACCAACGACACCTTCTGGGAGAATAATGCGGCTGCAGGCGGGGCCTTATCCGCGGTATTCGGATCGGTAACCAAGTACAAAGCCACGCTCTTCCAGACTGGCTCAACGGGCCCCAACTGCGCACCCAACAGCTCGTCGGTGCTCCAGGACATCGGGTTCAATATTTCCAATGACAGTAGCTGCCCCTTTGCCATGGGCACCAGCCACGTCGAGAGCCCGGGGCTCGATACGGGTGGATTGAAGAACAATGGCGGGCCGACACAGACGGTCGCGCTGCTATCAAACAGCTTTGCGCGTGGCCTCGACACCAACTGCACCGATCAGGAAGCAATCCCTGAAACAGTGGCGACCGATCAGCGGCTATTTGGGCGCCCTGACAGTCCGACCTCCTGCGACAGCGGCGCTTATGAGTTCACTGGGGTGGCGCCGATAGTGATCAATTCGGCCGGCGAAAGGGTACAGATAGTGCGTTCGAGCACTGCAATGTCAGATCAGGTAAACCTGGCGTTTACCTTTACGGACAACGGACTTGGAAACCCATCAAGCTGCAACGCGGGCAACGAAGCGATCAACGGCATCGAAGTTCTTCTGCTTCAGGGTACATGTGCCGCACTGCCCGCCCTTGGACTGGAAGCGACGCTGTATCCCTTTGTGGCGCATACGGTTAATCACCAAGTTTACGGAACTTTCTTTAACAACGATCCACTTGGAACGGTTTCGGCCAGGATCGTCTCTGTTCCACCGCCGGGAGACGCGTGCAGTGAATGGCTGCTGAACATCGAGATATCGGGCATCACTACCGCCACCTTTGGACTGACAGGTGGCAGCGGGCCAGGCACCACATATTCCCTGGAAGTAGTAGATGCCGACGACAACGTCGGATGCTTCGACGTCACCAATGCGATCGTCGGCGGTCAGATCACTACGCCGGGCAGGACGCTGAGGTTCGTGCGACGGTAAGAGCAATCGCAGACACTCGACTGTGAAAATAGCAAAGGGCCCGGGATTTAATGCCGGGCCCTTTGCGATCTCATGACTGACAGCGAGGAAGGTTAGTCGTTGTTCTCGACCTTATCCTTCGTCACGTGCTCCTCGTTCTGCTGAACTGAGCCGTCGGGGTTAACATCGGTGCTCGACTTATCCATCCGACGCTCCGAGCTGGAATTCATTCCAAACGCGTCAGTGCTGGTCGATTTCTGGACGTCCTTGCGCTCGACGTGTTCCTCGGTGCTGGGCATGGTGACGACAGGGGGCGCGGCGGGCGCGACAACTGCTGTGCCCGGCGCAACGACCGTGACATTAGGAGGCATTGCAGGATTGTCGGTCGACTCGGTGACCTTGCGCTCGGTCTTCTCCTCGGTTTCGGACTGTTCGGCCTGCGCCAACTGAATGTACCGGCTGGCTTGCGGCGCGCTGCCCGTGCCGGTCGATGCGCTTGCGATTGAGCCGAATGGCACTGCGAACGAGCCGAGCGATATCGCCACGACCGCGCCGACGAATACTTTTCCGCGTTTCATATCCATAGTTATCTGTGCTCCTTCTGTTTCTTTGGAATTGCAAAAATTGCAAGATTTCGGTGAGCGCAGATCGCTTTCGGATCTGCTGCCAATAGAGGGAGCAAGAACGAGACCGTAGAAAATGTTCAATAAAGATAGGGAATTGCTTGAAACGATCAGAGAACTTTCTTCAGGAGCCGGTAACCACGGGTTACACGCCGGCCGGGAACAAGTAGCGAAGGTGAGGCCGCCGGCTACTGCGGGCGCGAGGCGACCAGGTCTTCGAGCGTGACTTCGACGACGCCGCCGTCTTCCTCGCGCTGAATGAGCACGGTCTGCTTGAGGATGTTCTGGCGGACGACTTTGCCGTCGCCCTTGACGCATTGCACGCGCTTGCCGAGGTTGGGGAGCGCGCGCTTGAGTTCGACGTAAGTGGCGTATTCGTAGCGCAGGCAGCACTTGAGCCGTCCGCACATCCCGGCCAGCCGGGAAGGATTCAGAGCGAGACCCTGCTCACGCGCCATCTTGACGGTGACGGCTTCGAAGTCGCGCAGCCAGCTCGAGCAGCATAGCTCGCGGCCGCATGGCCCGATGCCGCCGGTGACTTTGGTCTCGTCGCGCGCGCCGATCTGTTTCATCTCGACCCGCACGCGCAGCGTGTTGGCGAGATCGCGGACCAGGTCGCGGAAATCGACGCGGCCCTCGGCGACGAAATAGAAAGTCACTTTGCGCCCATCGAAGGTGTAGTCGGCGCTGACGAGCTTCATCTGGACGCGGCGCTCGCGGATACGCTCGACGCACAGGCGGCGCGCATTCGCTTCGCGCGAGATATTTTCCTGCTCGAGATAAAAGTCGTGGTCGCTCGCAATCCGGATAATGGGACGCAGCGCGGAAAGATCGATCGTCTGCGCGGGTTCGTGCGGTTCGATTTCGACGGTACCGACGCGGGCTCCCGCCTCGCTCTCGACCAGCACGCGCTCGCCGCGGCGTAACTCGCGGTCACCGGCGAGAAAATTGTAGAGATGGCCGGTCTGCTGGAGACTTACCGCGACGATTTTCGGCAGCGACGGCGCGCCTTCAAATGGATCGATATCTGCCACTATCTTTTACTCACCCCGCATCGCATGCCCGGCTATGGTCCACCAATTCTCCGCCTGCATTCGCGGATTGGCGTTCTGCACGACCGCTTCTGTAGCGCGCACGGCGGCGTCGATACATTTCGCGATCGCATCGACCTCGAGACTATCAGCCAGGCTCACCAGCTTCGAGCGCGCTTCGGGCGGAAACGCCACGAAGTCGGTCTTAAGCAGCTTGTAGCATAGTACTTCCTCGAGCAGTCTGGCGAGCAGCTCGAAGTTGCCGGCGGCGGCGTCGCGGTTGGCGAAAAACTCCTGGGCTATCGACTGCGCCCGCGCGAAATCGATCGACTTGGCGTGACTGAGCGCGTCGAGCAGCTCTTTCATCGGCGGTTCGTCGCCGTCGGCCAGCGCGATCGCATTGGCGGCGCTGCCTCGCGCCAACAAGGCAATCGCACTGGCGCGAGCCTGGTCGGTGACGCCGTGAGCGGCGAGTATCGCCTCGAGATCGGCGGCATGCAGCGCGGGAAATCTCACCGTGCGCATCCGCGAGCGCACGGTGTCGAGCAACGCGCGTTCGCTCGAGGTCACCATGATGATAATCGCGTGGCCGGGCGGCTCCTCGAGCGTCTTCAGCAGCGCGTTCTGCGCCGGGTCGCCGAGCGCCTCGGCGTCGTCGATAATCGCCATGCGCACGGGCGATCGCGACGGGCGGATTCCGAGGCGCGCGATCAGTTCGCGGACCTGGTCGATCAGAACTTCGCTGCGGCCGGCCGGCCGCGAGATGTAGGTGAAATCCGGATGTACGCCCGTCGCGATTTGCACGCATGCGGAACAGCACTCGCATCGCGGCGCGTCGCTATCTCCCGCACGTGCGCGCGTGCGCTCGGTCTGCGGCGCAAGCCGGACGGGGCAATGCGCAGTCGTGCAGCAGAAATTCTCGCCGGGCGATCGCTCACACATCATCGCGTGAACGAGGCTGGTCGCGACGATCGCCTTGCCGACGCCGTGCGGCCCCGCGAAGAGATAAGCGTGCGAGGGCCGAGTGCGCAATTCGGCGAGCAAACGTGTCGCGATTTCGCGATGCCCGAGAATTGATGCTATCGGCATGGCGACTCGGTCATTTGCGCGCGAGCACTTTGTCCACCGCGCGGCGGATGTCGGCGGTGACGGCGGCAACCGGGCGGTCAGCGTCGAGCACGACGACGCGCGCGGGCTCGGCTTTGGCGATTGCGAGAAAACCGTCGCGCACCTTGCGATGGAACTCTGCCCGCTCGCCTTCGAAGCGATCGGAGCCGCGGCCGGTGCCCTTGGCCCGCGCGCGAGTGCGCTCGAGGCCGGTCTCGACCGGCAGATCGAGCACGATTGTCAGATCGGGCGTCACGTTGTCGGTCGCGAGCCGGTTCAACTGCGCCGAGCAGCTTGAGATCGAAGCCGCGGCCGTGGCCCTGGTAAGCGGTGGTCGAATCGGAATAGCGATCGGAAATCACTATTTCGCCGGCGTCCAGCGCGGGCCGGAGTTTTTCGCGCACGTGCTGCGCGCGGTCGGCCAGCACCAGCAGCAGTTCAGCGGCAACGTCGAGCGAGACGGCGGGATCGAGAAAAATCGCGCGAATCGTTTCGCCGGCGCGCGTGCCGCCGGGCTCATGCGTGACCGTTACGCGGCGCCCGGTTTGGCGCAGCGCGTCGCCGAGAATCGCGGCCTGCGTCGTTTTGCCGCTGCCCTCGACGCCTTCGAGCGTGATGAAAAGTCCGCTTGCCATATTTATCGGCCAAAATACCAGCGCGCGAGTTCCGGCTGGAAGAGCGCGAAGACGCCGGCGGCCAGCGCCAGGTACGGACCGAACGGAACCTCGGTGCGCAGAATCGAAACGTCCGCTTCCTCGGGGTCGGTCGCCGGTTGGCCGAGCGGTCCGGGCGAAGTCGCAGCGCCGCCGGTCAGCGCGAACGCGATTCCGCCGACCGCGCCGATTATCGAACCGAAAAACATCGTGAAGAAAACTCCCGGCCATCCGAGAAATCCTCCCACCATCCCAAGCAGCCAGACGTCGCCCAGGCCGACGCCCTCGCGCCCGCGCACCAGTTGATAGAGATAGCCGGTGCCGAACAGGACGCCGCCGCCAAAAAGAATTCCGAGCAGAGAACTCTTCCAGCCGATTTCCGGCATCATCAGCGACGCGGCGATGAAGCCGAGCAAGCGTGCCGGGCCAGGTGACGATGTTCGGAATCAGGCGCCAGTCGTAGTCGATGATCGCGACGACCCACAGCGCGGCGCAGAGCACGAAGCGCGCGAACGCGTCGGGGAGTGGGAACGCGAAGTAAAGATAGAGGGCGATGATGGCCAGGCCGAATTCAGCGAGGAAATGGCGGAACGGAATCGGCGCGCCGCACAGCACGCAGCGCCCGCGCAGTCCCAGGTAGGCGAGAATCGGGATGTTCGCCCACCACGGAATCGCGCGTTCGCAGCTCTCGCAATACGAGCGCGGCGTGACGATCGAAAGATCGCGCGGCAGGCGGTAGGCGACCATGCAGACGAAGCTGCCGACGCTCGCGCCTAAGAGGAAAGCGAAGGCGGCGCCGATTCCGGTGGGGATGTCGAGTGTCATCGCGTCACAATAACATACGCGGCGTCATCGTTGAGCGGCGCAGAGGTCGATCGTCAAATCGTAAGTGCCCTTGATGCCGCGATTCAGATTGTCGACCGACAGGCGCTCGTCGTCGCCGTGGATGCGCGAAATTTCTCCCTCGCCGAGAATCACCGGGACGAATCCGTATGCCGGCACGCCCTTGGCGCGCAGAAAGCGTGAGTCGGTGCCGCCCGTGGTCATCCACGGGACGACGCGGGCGCCGGTGAAATCGCTCGCGACGACCCGCTTGATGGCATCCCATGCCTCGCCGGAAGTCGGCGACGGCGGAGCGTCATCGGGCCGCTGGAGATAGTCAATCGTGAAGTCGCCGGGTCCAAGCAAATCGCGCAGGCGTTTCATAAACGCGGCCGCATCGGTGCCCGGCAGCAGCCGGCAATCGAGCCCCGCCTCTGCGACGGTCGGCACGACGTTCACCTTGATTCCCGCGTTGAGCATCGTGAGCGAAATCGTGTCGCGCATGAGCGCCTGGATTTCATACGGGCTGAGCACGCCCTCCATCGCCGTCCTTCGCGACCCCGGGCTGATCGAGATGCGCGAGCTGGAACGACGCCGGCGACGGCTCGAGCGGCGCAATCGATTCCATCGCGTCGGCGAAAATTTTCGTGATTCGGATCGGCGGCTGCTTTTCGAGCAGTCGATGCAGCGCGTTGATCAAAATGAGATTCGGGTTGTCGGGCTTCGGCACCGAACCGTGCCCGCCCTTGCCGCGGACGCTGATGTGCAGCCAGTTCACACGTTTCTCCGAGACGGCGACCTGGAACGTGATGCCCTTGAGATCGAGCCAGTCGGGCGTGCCGCCGCCGCCTTCGTTGAACGCGAACGCGGGGTCGATCGCGTCCCAATGATTCTTCACCATCCAGCCCGCGCCATTCTCTCCCCCCGCTTCCTCGTCGGGATTCACCATCAGCTCGACGCCGCGCCTGAGCGCAATGCCGTTGCGCTTGAGCGCGAGCATCGTCATCAGCGCCATGATTCCGTGCGCCTTGTTGTCAATCGCGCCGCGCGCCCACACGTAACCGTCGGTCATATCGGCGTCGAACGGATGATGCGTCCAGTTGGCGGCGACGGTCGGCACCACGTCGGCGTGCGACATCAGCAACAGAGGCTTCACGCCAGCCGGTCCGGGGATATGCGCGACGAGGCTGACCATGCCGGGCTTGCTCTCGAAAGTTTCGGTGGCGATACCTTCCTTGTCGAGAATCGATTTGAGATACGCGATTGCGGCTTTGGTGTTGCTCGGAGGATTGGTGGTGTCGAAGCGCAAATAGGTGCGGAAGTAGCCGAGCGCTTCGGAATCAATCTTGTTCCAATCGATTTGCGGCGGCGTCTGCTGGGCGAACGATGAAGACGCGAAGGCGGACAACGCAACCATCGCGCAGAACAGGCGCACCACAGACTTCAATCGACGCATCATCCTGGTCATCAACGTTGGCATTTCGGGCAATAGAAGCTGGCGCGCTGGCCGACGACGACATTTCTGATCGGCGTCGAGCAGGTGTAGCACGGTTCTCCCTCGCGACCGTACACACGCAGGCGCGTGGCGAAGCGGCCGGGCTGTCCGCGCGAATCGCGATAGCTGCGAAACGTAGTGCCGTTGCTGCCAATCGCGGCGCGCAGGATCACCGGCACCTCGGCCGCGATTTTTTCGATCTCGCTTCGCGTGACGCGGCCGGCTCGACGCGTCGGACGCACGCCCGCACGAAATAGAATCTCGGAAGCATAGATATTGCCGATACCGGCGACGATTCGTTGGTCCATAATCAGGTTCTTGATCGCTGCTGTGCGGCCGCGCGCCTTCCCGGCAAGATAGTCGGCGTTGAACTCGCGCGACAACGGCTCGGGGCCGAGGCCCTTCAGCTCCGCAGTGTTGGCCAACGCGGCGCGCGCGACCAAACTGACCATGCCGAAGCGCCGCGGATCGTTGTAAACCAGGCGCGACCCGTCATCAAGCGAAAATTCGAGATGGTCGTGGCGCGGATCGAATTCGTCGGCGTCGAAGTCCTCGTGGCGATGGGTCAAGCTGCCGGACATCCCGAGGTGCACTAGTATCACGTCGTCGCCGTCGAGCTCGACGATCAGATATTTCGCGCGTCGCGACAGCTTCACGATTCTCCTGCCGGCAACCGCCGGGCCGAAATTCGCGGTGACGCGGCGGCGCAGTCGCTTCTCGCCGATTCTGACCTTTACGATCGTTCTGCCGACTGCGGTGCGAGCCAGAATCCGGCGCAGCGATTCGACTTCCGGCAGTTCAGGCATCGTGGGTGCCGGCCAGCTGGGCGCGCAGCGCGTGGGCGAGTCGCACAAAGTCGGGGACGCCGAGCGTTTCGGCGCGAGTGCCGGGATCGATCGCAGCGCGCTCGAGCGCGCGCACAGTCTGCGCATTGTCGAGACCCAGCGAATGGCTGAGCGCGTTGCGAATCGTTTTGCGCGGCGCGGAGAAGGCGGCGCGCACGGTTTCGAGGACGTTGCGCTCGTCCTGGCGCTCATCCGTCAGCTCAAACAACGGAACTGTCAGCGGAGTGAAGGCGAGAACTTCAGCATCAACCTTCGGACGCGGATGGAAACTGCCGGCGGCAACGGTGAAATGCAGATCAATCTTCCAGTATAGCGCGGTGAAAACGCTGAGCGCGCCGTACGCGGCGTCGCCGGGCGTCGCGCGGATGCGCGCGGCAACCTCGCGCTGAAACATGAGGACCATTCGCGAAATCATGCGCGAGTTGTCGCACAGCCGGCGCAGGATGGCCGCCGCGACGTTGAACGGAAGATTGCCGATTACCTTAACCGGCGCGCCGGCGACGAGTGACGCGAAGTCGATTGCAAGAAAATCCGCGTTGACGACGCGAATGGTCGCGTCATCGGCGAAGCGATCCTTTAGCGGAACCGCGAGGCGCGGATCCAGTTCCACCATCGTCAGCGAGCGGGGTCGCCGCGTCGCTATCTTTCCGGTCAGGATGCCGAGGCCGGGGCCGATCTCGATGATCGCGTCCGACTCAGTCAATTGCGCGGCGGCGACGATTCGATCGGCGACGCCGGCGCTGGTCAAAAAATTCTGCCCCCGCGACTTGGCTGGCCGCACGCCTGCGCGCGCGAGTGCCGATGCGGGACGTGACGGTGTTTCGCGTTCGCTGACTGCGCGCGATTTTCGTTGCGAGGTCACAGCGCGAGATTGGCTTCTGCGTCGATGCCCAGTGTATCGCGCTCGCCGCGCAGTAGGCGGTAGCTGCCCGCGAGTGCGATCATTGCCGCGTTGTCGGTGCAGTACTTGAGCGCTGGTGCGACCAGCCGGCGCCCGTCGGCGGCGGCCGCCTCGGCCAGCCGATCGCGCAGCCGCGAGTTTGCCGCGACGCCGCCAGTCAGCGCGATCGTGTCCGCGCCCAGCTCGCGCGCGGCCGCGATAGTCGGCTTCACGAGCATCTCGACCACGGCTTCCTGAAAGCTCGCCGCGAGATCCTCGGGGCGCCCGGCGCGCCCGTTCTCCGTCGACAGAATCGTAGCGACCGCCGTCTTGACGCCGCTGAAACTGAAATCCAGCGGCGCACCTTTGACGTGTGCGCGCGGAATTCGCACGCTCTTTCGATTGCCACGGCGCGACATCTCGTCAATTGCGCGGCCTCCCGGATAGCCCAACCCCATCAGCTTGGCGACTTTGTCGAAAGCCTCGCCGGCGGCGTCGTCGCGCGTGCGGCCAATCCGGCGATAGCGCCCAAAATCTTCGACTGCGAACAGCGCCGTATGACCGCCCGATACGACCAGCGCGAGGTACGGCATCGCGATTCGATTTTCGAGCAACGGCGCCAGCAGATGTCCTTCGATGTGATTCACGCCGACCATCGCGATGCCGCCGGCCTGCGCCAGCCCCTTCGCGAACATCAGGCCGACCAGCAACGAGCCCACCAATCCGGGGCCGCGCGTGACTGCGATGCCCTCGACGTCGGCGAGCGCGCATCCTGCGGCGGCCAGCGCGCGCTCGACCACCGGCGCGATCGTCACGACGTGATTGCGCGACGCGAGTTCCGGCACGATGCCGCCGTATGCGCGATGGATGTCGTCCTGGTTGGCTACTGTGCTCGAGCGAATTTCGGCGATGCCGGGCGCGGTGGTTTCGAGCACGGCGGCGGCAGCGTCGTCGCACGACGATTCGATTCCGAGAATCAGCATGGCGCTCAGTCCGATGGAGGCGGCGGAGACGCGGGCGGCGGCGGAGCGGGATCTTCGTCGGGCGCGTCCGGCGGGTCGGCTTCCTCTGGCGCGGCTTGATCGAGATCGGTCGGCGCCGCGGGCGCCGTCACGGAAGCGGGCAGGAATGCGGACAGCCGTGTGATACCGACGCGCGCGGTCAGGTTTCCCGGACTTGCGGCCAGCGCCTTTTGATAAGCGGTGGCGGCCTCGGCGGATTTGCCGGCCTCTTCCATGCTCTGCCCCTCGAACGCGTAACACTCACCGAGCCACGCCGACTGCGCGGCGAGGCCGATTTCCGCGCGCCTGAAAAATGTCTGCGCCTGCCCGTAGTCCCGGCGCGCAACGTACGCGCGGCCCAGGTAGAAGTAGGCGTACGAGTTGCTCGGATCGATCGAAATCGCATGCGCCAGTTCGCGAATCGCTTCGTCGGTATGTCCCTGCTCGAGCTCGACCCGCTCCTGTTCGGTGATTCTCAAGGACGCGGCGCGGGCGGGCGTTGGCGCGGTGGCGATCATCGGTGCGAGCGACGAATCGCTGACTTGCGGCACCGTCGTGATCGAACCGACGTCGATCGCGGGCGCGATTTCAGCCGGCGACGCTACGGGAGCCGGCGCAGTGCGGGTCGGACCCGCACCCGGCGCTCCGCGCTGCTGCGGCGCCTCGGGTTCCGCTTGAGGCCGCGCCGCGGGATGCGCAGGCTCCCAGTCTTCGGAATTGGAATTCGAGTCGGGGTTTGCGTCGGTGCCCGGAGATTGCGCCGCGGCGGGACTCGCCGGCGCCTCGAGGTCCTCCGCCGGAACCGATTCCTCGTGCAGTTCCGCGCGCGCGGATAGCGGCAGCATCACCAGAAATATTGCGAGGGCGAATGGCAGTAGTCGTCGCATCATCGCGCACTAATCATTTGGATCGGCTACGGGGCTCGGTTCCGCGGGCATCTTATGGTCCACCGCTGTCAACGACGTCGGTGATGTATGATACGGGCAGTCCTGGGTTGGCGCCATCCCCTCGGGGTACACGCCCATCATCGTCAACGGGCAATACGGCGTCGCCTTGTAGCCGGTAGTCGGATCGACTTGCTCCTCGACGATTCCCGGCGGCGCAGTGAAGTCGAGCGCCGGGCGCGGCGCCGTCGCCGCTTTCATGAAAGCGACCCACGCCGGCAACGAGGCCTGCGCGCCGGTCAGCCCCAGCACTTCCTTTTGATCGAAACCGGTCCACACTACAGTCAGCAGGTTCGGCGTAAACCCGGCGAACCACGCGTCCTTGGCGTCGTTGGTCGTGCCGGTCTTGCCTGCCGCCGGGCGGGTGAATCCCATCGTGCGCGCGCCCGCGCCGGTGCCGTGATTGATCACGTTCTCGAGCATGAACTGCATCATGTATGCGAGCTCGGGCGAGATGACCTGCTCGGCTGCTAATTCGTGACCTTCGATGACCTTGTTGTTTTCGTCGACGACGTTGGTAACGGCATACGGCTGGATTTCCATGCCGTCGTTGGCAATCACGGCGTAGGCGCGCGCGACCTGCATCGGCGAGACTTCGATTCCGCCAAGGACGATCGACGGGTACGCCGGCAAATCGCCAAAGCCGAGCTTCGACGCCATCGCGCGGATTCGATCGAGGCCGACGCTGTTGGCCAAGCGCGCCGTCGCCGAGTTGAGCGACTCGCCGAGCGCGAACTCGAGCGTCACGTGGCCGAAGTAGCGGTCGCGATAATTATTCGGCGTCCAGCTCATGTCGCCGTACTGCCAGGTGAACGGCGCGTCTTCGATGTAAGTAGTCGGCAGAAACTTATCCGCGCCACCCGACAGCGTCTCGTCGAAGGCCGCCAGGTAGGTCACCGGCTTGAAGACCGAACCGGGCTGACGCTTGGACTGAGTAACGCGATTGAACTGGCTCGAGTGATAATCGCGCCCGCCCGCCATCGCCTTGATCCTTCCGCTCTGCGGCTCCAGCGCGATCAGACACGACTCGAGGCGATCCTTGGCCTCGCGGCGCGCGAGCTTCGGATGCTTCGCTTCCAACTGGCTGAGATTGTGCTCGATTGAAGCTTCGGCCAGCTTTTCCATGTGCACGTCGAGCGAGGTGAAGATGCGCAAGCCCTCGCCGCTCAGCACCTGCGGCGGGTATCGCTCTGCAAGTTCCTTTTTGACGAAATCGACGAAATAGGGCGCATCGTTGCCCTCGGCGTAGACTTCGCGCGCGCGCAACGGCTCGCTGACGGCCGCATCGTAAGCGCTCTTGTCGATGTACCCATCCTGGAGCATCGAGGCCAGCACTTCGTCGCGGCGCGGGCGCGCGGCGTCGGGATGGTGCAGCGGATTGAGGCGGTTGGGCGAGCTGATCAGGCCCGCGATAGTAGCCATTTCGCCAATAGTCAGATCGCGCGGCTCTTTCGAGAAGTAGTACTCACTCGCTTCCCAGACGCCGTAGATGCCTTCCTGCCCGCGCTGGCCCAGGTAGATGTCGTTGATATAGTTCTCGAGGATTTCGTCCTTGGAGTAATCGCGCTCCGCGATGTACGCCATCATCGCTTCCTTGATCTTGCGCTTGTAACTGCGCTCGCGCGTCAGGAAAAAGTTCTTCATCAACTGCTGCGTCAAGGTCGAGCCGCCCTGGCGCACGTGGCCCGAGGTGAAATCGATATACGCGGCCTTGATAGTGCGGACGATGTCGACGCCGTGATGCTCGTAGAAGCGATGATCCTCGGCGGCGAGGATTGCGTTGATCATCGTCGGAGGAATCTGGCTGAGGCGCACGAGGCGCCGCTGCTCCCATTCACCCTCGAAGATGCCGCTGATGAGTTCGGGTTCGAGCTCGATCGAGAAGATCGGTTTTTTCGTCACCGGATCGATCATCGAATCGATCGCATCGCCCTTGAGATTGAGCTCGACCAGTTCGCCGCCGAACTCTCCGTACGGATACGAAAAGCTGTGGAGAAAGAGGTCAAGCTTGCCGCGCTTCTTGTCGAAGCTGTACTCGCCGCGGCTGGCGACCTTGCCCGGATCGACCGGATGGTAGTTCAGGCGCGCGAGACGCTCGAAGAATCCGAGGTCGGTCAGATCCTGGCCGGGGTAGATGAGCACCGAGTCGGAGTAAATGCGCGACGGGATGTTCCAGCGCTTGCCCGAGAACCGCGCGACGACTTCATTTTCGAGCTGATGGTAGTAGCTGAAGAACAGCCACAGCGCCGGCGGCACGGAGAACAGGATCAGCGCGCCCACGCCGACCAGCGCGAGTTTCAGGATTCGTTTGGGGGACATCGGAGGTGCGTCCCCGGCTCACGCCTCCGGTTTGACCGGCACATAGACGGTGGCGTCGCCGCGCCTGACCAGCAGCAGGACCAGTTTGCCCTTGGGGCTCGACTTGAGTGCGTTCTGATAGGCGTCCACATTTTTGACGGCCGCACGATTGACCTCGATGATCACGTCGCGCGCGCGCAGGCCCGCTTCGTCGGCGCGGCTGCCCGGCTGGACCGACGCGATGACGACGCCGCCGGGAGTATCGACGCCGAGCTCTTTGGCGAGATCGGGATTGAGATCCTTGACGTGAAGGCCGAACGAAGACTCGGCGCCGAGATCGGGCTTTTCGGTTTTTTCTTCAGACGCCAGGATTTCGGGCTCGCGCGATTCCGTGATCGTCACCGGCAGATCGATCGTCTGCTTGTCGCGAATCACCTTGAGCACGCCCTTGTGACCGAGGTCGGTGCGGCCGACCATCAGCGGCAGTTGGCGCGAGTCATCGACCGGTTGATTGTCGAACGCGACGATCACGTCACCGCGCTTGACGCCCGCAGCCTTGGCCGGTCCGTTGTCGAGCACCTTTGCCACCAGCGCGCCGCGTGAATCCGCCAAGCCGAGCGACTCGGCCAGCTCAGGCGTGATCTTCTGGATGTAAACGCCGAGCCATCCGCGCACGACTTTGCCCGAGGCCTTGAGCTGCGGCAGTTCTTCCTTGACCAGGTCGATTGGAACGGCAAAGCCGATTCCCATGCTCGCGCCCGTGTGGGTGTAAATCGCGCAGTTGACGCCGATCACGTTGCCGCGCAGATCGATCAGAGGGCCGCCCGAGTTGCCAGGATTTATCGACGCGTCGGTCTGAATGAAATCTTCGTAGTTGCCGGGAATGAAGCGGCCCTTCGCGCTGACGATTCCGGCCGTCACCGTATGATCGAAGCCGAAGGGATTGCCGATTGCCATCACCCACTCGCCGACCTTCAAATCGTCCGAGTTGCCGAGCGGCGCGACTGCCAGGTCGTGCTTCGCGTCGATCTTCAGCAGCGCGATGTCGCTCTTCTCGTCATGCCCGACGACCTTGGCGACGTAATCGTGGCCGTCCGCCGTCGTTACCGTGACGGTGCCAGGATTCTCGACGACGTGCTCGTTGGTCAGGATGTAGCCGTCCTTGGTGATGATGAAGCCGGAGCCGAGCGCCTTGGAATGCTGCTGCGGGCCGCCAAACTCTTCGAAAGGATGCCCCGGCGGCAGGCCCGGATCCTGCGGCGAGTCTTCGGGCGGAGGCTCGACGCCTTCCGCGGGCTCGTTGGGCTCGTCCTTCGAGATATTCACGACCGCGGGGCTGAGCTTGGCGGCGAGATCGACAAAGTCGGGCATCGTTTGCGCTTTCGGCGCATGCTCGGGGTCGGTCAGCTCGGTCCAGAAGTGCGAGGGCGCGGGCGTCGTCGAATCCTCCGCGCGAGTCTCACGGCCAGACGCAATCAGAACGAAGGTCGCGGCAAAAACCGCGACGCCAAAAAGGGCGAGAGGTCGAAACAACTTATTCGTCATGTCTGATTAATACGAAGACAGCGGCATCAACGGTTCGGCTGTCTCGCCAATTCAACGTACTTCATTTGGAGACCGGAAAGAATCTCTTTGAGCATCGCCTGTTCGTGCTCGTCGAGATTTCCGCGCGTCTTGTCGCGCAACATTATGATGATGTCGATCATCTGCTGCGCCATCGTCAAATCGCGCATCGCCTTGCCGCTCATCGGGTCGGGCACCTCGCCCAGCGCAGCGAGCGCCTGCTCCGACAGGCTCCACAGGAACGCCGCGAACGTCAACTCGGGCGGCGGTTCGCTCGATTGAGGACTCGCCGCCGGTTGCGACGCGGCCGCTTGCGGCGCGGAACCGGTCTCCGGCGGCGGCGCGGCCGGCTTGGATTTTATGTCCAACGCTTCGCTGCTCTCAGCCGGCGTGTCAGCGCCCTCTTTCGTTTCGCCCTCGGCGGAGAATCGCCGGCGATCCTGAACTTTGAAACCGCGCTTGTCGTCTTGCTCTTCCATCGCAGCCACCGTCACCCTTGTCCGACCTGTCCCGACGAAGCCATCTGCTCGAGCCGGTGGATTCGCTCCTCGATCGGCGGATGGGTCGAGAAGAGCCGCGAGATTCCCGCGGCGCTGAGCGGATTGACGATAAACATGTGCGCCGTCGCGGGGCTGGCGTCGAGCGGCATCCGCTCGTTGGCGGCCTCGAGCTTGCGCAGCGCGCTGGCCAGGTACAGCGGATTGTGCGTGAGCTTGGCGCCGCTCGCATCGGCCTGGTACTCACGCGTGCGCGAAATCGCCAGCTGAATGAGCGTCGCCGCGATTGGCGCGAGGATGCCTGCGACCAGCAATCCCGCGATGCCGCCTTCGTCGTCGTCGCGGCTGCCAAGTCCGAAAATCGCGCCCCATCGAATCATCGTGCCGATCATCATCACGGCGCCGGCGAGTGTGGCGGCGATCGAGCTGGTCAAAATATCGTGATTGGTCACGTGCGAAAGCTCATGCCCGATAACGCCTTTCAATTCCTCGCGCGTGCAGATTCGCATGATGCCGCGCGTCACGGCGACGGCTGCGTGATGCACGTTGCGGCCGGTCGCGAACGCGTTGGGCGTGTCGGAATCAATCATGTAGAGGCGCGGCATCGGGATTCCCGCCGAGTGCGCCAGCTCGTTGACGATCGAGTACAGCTCGGGCGCGGACGCCGCATCGAGTTCCTGCGCACCGTAAGCGCGCAGCACGATCTTGTCGGAGAACCAGTAGCTGAAAAAGTTCATCACGGCGGCGATGACGAAAAAGATCGCGACGCCATGACGGCCGCCGAGCAACCCGCCGATCACCATCAGCAACCCGGTCATCAGACCCAGCAGAATCGTCGTCTTGAAGAAGCTCATAGCCCCTCGCTCGCGCGACTGACGGAAGTTGTCCGATGAGACATACGCATTCAGTGTATTATTTTTGAAGCTAGGTAACAAATTTCGACAAAGCGGCGGCGACTTCCTCGACCTCGATGGAATCGATGGGATTCCGCCTCAGAATGTCGATTCTGCCGCCAAGTGGACGCCATCGCGCAGGGTCGGTTGGTCCGAAGATCGCCAGACCGGGCGTGCCTACGGCCGCCGCCAGGTGCGAGACGCCGGAATCGTTGCCGACGAAGGCGGCAGCGAGCCGCGCAATAGCCGCAACGGTCGGCAGGTCGAGGTCCTTGAGCGCTGCGACGCCACGATCGCGAAAGATCGACTCCAGCGACGATTCCGCCGGTCCAAGAATGACAGCAACGCTGGCGCGCTCCGACAATGCCGATGCGAGCGCCGCGAACTTCTCCGCCGGCCAATTTTTCGCGGGATTTCCGCTGCCGGGAAAAATCACCACCAGGTGCGAGCGGTCGATGTTAGATTGATCCAACGCGCGAGCGGCCGCCGCCAAGTCGTCCGGCGTCGGTTCAAGGCGCGAGTCTGTTGGCGACGCGGTCGCGTCAATCGCGCGCAAGTAGGCTACCGATATGTGCGCGTCGTCATCAGGAAGGAAGGGATGAAAGGAAACATCGGCATCAGTCGCTGACGCCAATCGAGCGCGAAAACGTTGATCGCCCCAAGCGAAGAAGGAGTAGATACGATCGAAGTCCGCGAAGAATCGACGCGCACCTGGATCCACCAGCGTCTCATCGGAGAACAAGGCGCCTAGCTCGCGAGCGTCGATTGAATGCGCGCGCGCGACGACGGTCCTTCCTGCCGCGAGCCGCGCCAGCTCGAACCGCGACATCAGCTCGATCGACGCGCCCGGATGCCGCCGCGAAATCGCCTCGAGCGCCGGCATCAAACACATGAGGTCGCCGAGCGCGCCCGGAGCGAGCACCAGCACGCGACGTGTCGAGAGCTTCGCGATTCGGCTTCCAGCTCCGCGCTAAATCGTGCGGCGCAGGAAGTCGAACATCTGGTCGAGTCCCTGCTTGCATCCCGACAGTACACCGAACTGCAGGAAGCCGTGCGGCATATCTTCGAGAATCACAACTTCGTGCCGAATGTCCGCGCGCTTCAGCGCGTCCGCAATCGCATGCGTCTCGGGCAGCAGCGGATCCGCGGTGCCGCAAATGACAAAGCTCGGCGGTAGCGCGCCCGGCTTGACCGCGCGCAGCGGGCTGACTCGCGGGTCCTCGAGAATCGCTGGATAGCCGGCGCCCGCGTACGCCTTTACCATTCCGTCGACCGAGCCGGCCTGCTCGCGTTTGATCGTCGCGGGAAAGTCGTACACTCCGTAGATCAACAGCGCCGCCTTCGGCTTTGCGGGGCCCGCATATTTCTCCGCGGCAAGGGAAGTGAGGGTAGCTGCGGTGAGATTGCCGCCGGCGGAATCGCCGCCAACCGCGAGACGCGACACGTCACCATTCCAGCGCTTGGCGTTCTCGCCCGTCCACTTGACCGCATAGATGCAATCGTCGAGACCCGCGGGAAACGGATGCTCGGGCGCGAGGCGATAATCGACATTGATCGTCAGGTATCCCGCCTCGGCGAATTGCATCCCCAGCTTGCGATGCGTCTTCGAGCTGCCACCGATCCAGCCGCCGCCGTGCAGGTAAACGACCACCGGATGCGGTCCGTTGCCCTTGGGCACGGCGACATCGGCGGTGAGACCGGGACGAAGCTGGACGGCTTCGTGAAAAGCGCCAATCTCGGGAGGATCCGAGTTCAGCATCGGCGTCATGGTATCCATCGCCGTGCGCAGTCCCTGCACATCGGTCGGAACGGGAGCTTTGGCGAGTGCCTCGAGAAAAGTGCGTTCCTGTTCGGTCAGCATGGATAACCTCCGTTCCGATCACTCGCCCGTTATTTCACGGGAGATGTTATGCGAGAGTTCTGCGATTCAGCGAGCGGCGGCCGAACTACTGCAGAGCCGACGCGCCAACCGCGGCCTTCACCATCGGCTCGAGCTCGCCCGTCTCGTGCAGCTCGCGAATGATATCGCAGCCGCCGACGAACTTGCCGTCGATATAAACCTGCGGAATCGTCGGCCAGTTGCTGTACCGCTTGATCCCGTCGCGCAGCTCCGGGTCGCTCAGTACGTCGGCAGTCGCGTAGGGCACGCCCAGCTCGTCGAAAATCGCGACGGTCGCGGCAGAGAATCCGCACTGCGGAAAGCTGCGGTTGCCCTTCATGAAAATCATGATCTTGTTTTCTTTGACTGCCGCTTCGATCTTTTCGATTATGTCCGCCATTTTGATTCCTCTACTTCCGGTTCTGGTACTGTGACGGGGTTAACGTTTTCAGCGTGAGCGCATGCACCTGCACGCGCATCGCGTCGCCCAACGCCTTATACACCAGTTGATGCCGTTCGATTAGACCCTTGCCCTCGAAACTCTCACTCACCACCAGCGCCTCGAAATGGTCGCCGCCGCCGGTGTAGTCGCGCACTTCGACCTGCGCATCGGGGATTCCGCGCGCAATCATCGTCTCGATTTCCCGGGGGTCCATCACTGAACCGGCATCTTAACCCGCATCGCGCATCTGAATCCACACGGCAAACCCGCGGAGTTTCGCGCGGCAATCGCGTTTTCTCTTTCCCTCCGACACGGTGCATGTACAAACTGATCCGGTGGAAATTGAGCAACCTGTCCCGCGCGACGACGATGCGGGCATCGCCGAAGCATCGAGCGCGTTGCGTCCACCGCCAATGCAATGGGAGGTGCTGCTCTATTTCGCGATCCTCAATATCGCAGTCGGCCTGGGTTCGCCGCTGGGAATCGCTGCGATTCCGCTTAGCTATTTTCTGAAGGACAACCTTCATCTCTCGCCGGTGCGGATGGCGATTTTCCTGGCGATCGTGTCGATACCCGTCTGCTTCGGATTCGTGTTCGGCTTTATCCGCGATCGATGGCGCACCGCGCGATGGGGCGATCGACATTACCTGCTGGTCTGCGCGGTGGGCGCGGCGGCCACGTATTTGTGGATAGCCACTTCGACCATTGACTATATGAAGTTGCTATCGCTCGTGTTCATCGTGATCGTTCTCTACGTGATGATTTTTGCGGCGGCGCAGGCGCTGATGACCGGCGTGGCGCAGTCGCATGGGATGACCGGGCGGCTGAGCGTCGTGTTTGGATTCGGTTTTTTCACACCGGCCGTTCTGTCAGCGCTGGCTGGAGGATGGCTGGTCGCGCATGCTTCCGTGCGCGGCACGTTCCTGATCGCGGGCGGCGTGACGCTGGTGATTGCGCTGCAGGCTTTTTGGCGGCTCGAAGCGGCGAGCGAATTCGAGAGTAAGCTTCGCAGCGATGAAAAAGGGTTCGCTGCCCTGAAGCGCCTCTTTCGTCATCGGCCGTTGTGGCCCGCAGCGATTATCTATTTCCTGTGGAACTTCAGTCCGGGATGGGGCACGCCGATGTTCTATCACCTGACGGAGCATGTGCGAATTTCGAGCGAGTTGTTCGGGACTTTCACGGCGCTGCAATCGTTGTTCTTCCTGCCGACCACTCTGCTGTACGGCTACCTGTGCCTGCGCGCGCCGCTTTCGCGCCTGCTGTGGTGGGGAACGATCGTCGCGATCCTGCAAGGACCGATCATGTTCCTCGCGCAGGGACCAACGAGCACGATCATCGTCGCCGTTCTGTACGGATTGTTCGGCGGCTTCGCCACCGCGGCCTATATCGACCTCATCATGCGTTCGTGCCCCAAGGGGCTGGAGGGAACTGCGATGATGGTGTCGCAGACCTCGGCCTTCTCGCTCGCGGGGAATTCGGGGAATCTGCTGGGGAGCTGGATCTATTCCAAGGGCGGCTTCGCTTCGGCAGTGATAATCACAACCTTGGCGACCGCGTTGATAGTGCCGGTGCTGCGATGGATTCCGGCGAGATTGATCGCGACGCGCGACGGCGAACAGATCGAACCTGAAACGTCCAGACAAGACTAAGCGGTGGCGAAAGGAGCGACCTTGTTCCTCGTACCCCGCCTGTGTCTGTAGCGACCGTGCAACCAGCCGTTGCGCCCCCGCGTCGTTGTTATGTGTTCTAAACAAAAAGTGGAAACGAACGCTAATCAATCTAATGGCGTAAGTTTTGCTCAAAGGTGCAGAATTATCCTGAGAACTGCCGAGTTCGGACCAAAAAGAAGAAGAAATATGGGCCTGGCGGAGCCTGGTCAATGTGGTTGTGAGAGCCTCCGCGCATGGTAAGGGAAGGAGGGGAATTGGATGGCACGGATTTGGGTCGCGATCATCCTGCTCGTTGGAATCTACGTAAACCTGTTCGGTCTTTGGCTGTACCGAAAGCCGAGTGAAGCCACGAAATGGACGCGGTTCCAGCGATGGGTCGGGCAATTTGAATTTTCGCCGGAGACGCTGGGCGGGTTCTCCTATGCTCGATTGGCAGTAGTTAGTCTGTTCGGATTGTTCCTGGAACTTCTGATGATCCGATGGGTTTCGTCGGAAATCACGATCTTCGCTTACTTCAAAAATTTCGTGCTGGTCGCATGCTATTTAGGCTTCGGGCTTGGTTGCTATCTATCGAAGCGCCGGATCAACCTGCTCGCGCTATGCGTTCCGCTGATCGCGCTCGCGTTGCTGTGCGAGCTTCCCTCAGTCAGCCTGCACGATACAGTGCGGCAGCTCGCAGACGTTATTGGCGCCATCTCGCAGGTGGACTATTGGGGCGTACCGTCGATGCCCCTCAATCTCCAGACCCTTGGCGGGGCTTATACCGGCTCGCTCTTCGTGGTGTTCGTTTTCGGCGTGGTTGCTCTCGTGTTTATTCCGATCGGCCAACTGGTCGGTTGGCTACTCGAAAACGCGACAGACGGCATCTTCGGCTATACCGTGAATGTCCTTGCCAGCTTGACGGGAATTGTTCTGTTCACCCTGCTCTGTTTTGAATTTCAGCCTCCTGCGACCTGGTTCGTAGTCGCTGGAGGGCTCGCGGTATATTTTCTGTGGCCAGTGCCGAAAGTGCGATGGCTCGCCTTGGCCACATTTCTTTTCTGTGTGGTTCTGACAAGTCTTCCGGCAGCCAAAGACACCATGGTCTTCTGGTCGCCGTACCAGAAACTGACGATCCAGGCGGGGCGAGACGATGCGGGCAAGATAGTGAGCTGGCGGGTTCGCACCAACAGCACATTCTACCAGGACACGCTAAATCTGTCTGACAGTTTCGTCGCCGCTCATCCGAACTACCACGCAGATGAAATCGCACCAAACGACAAGCTGTCGGATGAGGCGGGGCACTACAATCTGCCGTACCGATTCTATCCGCATCCTTCGTCGGTTCTCGTGCTCGGCAGCGGAACGGGTAATGACGTAGCTGCGGCGGTGCGCAATGGCGCCGGCGACGTCACGGGCGTCGAAATCGACCCAGTCATTCTGCAGGAGGGCCGCAAGCTCCACTTCGAGCAGCCCTACAGTTCACCGCACGTTCACGCGATCCTGAATGATGCCCGAAGCTACCTCCAGAACTCGAATCAACGCTTTGACGTGATCGTGTTCGCCTTCCTGGATTCTCACACAACGAGTTCCTACTACTCGACGATTCGGATCGACAACTACGTCTACACACTCGAGGCGCTCCGTCGCGCGAAGACTTTGCTCAAGCCCGACGGCATTATGGTGATCAAGTTTGCGGTTCTGAATCCGTGGATCGCCGGCCGTCTATACGAGTTGGCTCAGACGGTATTCGGCAATCCGCCGTTACAGTTCCAGGCACGCCGCCTGATGATCGTCGGCTCGCAACAGCGGATCGCGCAGGCATTGAAGGATCCGAGGCTTGCTGCGTACGTGACCACCAACGGCAACGTGCCATTGCAATCCGCTAGCCTCACGACCGACGACTGGCCGTATTTCTATCAGCATGAACCCGGAATTCCGGCGTCTGTGATCATCATTCTGTCGGTGCTGATCGTGCTTTGCGGCATATTGCTCGGAAGGACCGGGACTTCCGTTCGTTCGATCCGCTTGCATTTCTTTTTTCTGGGTGCAGCATTCATGCTGCTCGAAGCGCACATCGTCAGCCAGATGGCGCTTCTGTTTGGCACCACCTGGGTAGTCAATTCGATCGTGATTTCCGGTCTGCTGGTGCTGATCGTGGCGGCCAACCTGATTGTGCATTGGCGGCCGACTATAGGAGTGACGGTGGCCTACCTCGGGATCTTTGCCTCGATCATCGTAACCTACATTGTCCCGCCGGAGGCCTTTTTCCTCAGCTCATTCTGGGCCAAGGTCTTCGTCTCCACGGCAGTCTTGTGTCTGCCCGTGTTTTTCGCAGGCATCGTGTTCATCGTCAGCTTCGCGCGCGAGGGTTTTCGCAGCGATGCACTCGGCTCAAACCTTTTCGGCGCGCTCGTGGGCGGGATGCTCGAATCGATGTCGATGTGGACCGGAATGAGATCGATCTTGATACTGGTCGCTCTATTCTACGCGCTGTCGTGGATTGTACTTCTCCGACAGACGTCCCGAGTCGAAGAATCTGAGTCAGTACCGGATTTGGGCACCGCGCGGGTGTGACACGTTCGTTTGCCGGGCAGGAGCTCCAGACAAGACTGAGCGGTGGCGAAAGGAGACCGTTCCTTCCGCCACCGCTCTAATTGACTAGCTCGATAATCCTATCGCTCGACTACTTCGTAACCGAGGTCGAGAAGGCCGCTTCCAGCCGCGATACTGCGTCGTTCGCACGACGGACCGCATCTTCAGCGTCGCTCGCCGCCTGGTCTGACTGCTGAGCCGCAGTCGCCGCCTGATTGGCCGAAGCTTCCGCAGCATTGGCCGAGGCTTCCGCCTTGTTCGCATCCGCCTGCGCGCGATCGGTAGCGTTTTGAATTGTCTGCATGTTGGGGCCGCACGCGGTCATGAAGCCGGTCACCGCTACGACACCAAGCACTTTTAGCATTGTTTTCATCCGAGGTTTCCTCCAGTAGTTCAAGTCTGCAGCCAGTCCCGGTACACTGTTAGCATAGGTACAACAGTGCGGACGGGTAATCGGGCTAATAGTTACAAAACCAGTTTACGAACGCAAGGTGAAAGAACCGCACGCCGGTTCTGTTCGGAACATCGCGCGCGATACACTGTTAGCTGAACTGAATTGAGCGTGATTGACAGACAAAACTTTCAGCAGTTATCGTTTGGCTCGCGTGGCGGCCCAATGCGGTGGCGGCCTTTTCCTGAAAGGGATTTCCTACATCATATAAACTGAGGTTCGGTTGCGAGATGGCGACGACGATCACGAGCGAATGTATCAACTGCGGAGCATGCGAGCCGGAATGTCCGAACACGGCGATTTATGCGGGCGGAGTTCCGTGGGAACTTAACGGCACGCCGGGCGCCGCGATAGCGCAGGACATTTATTACATCGTGCCGTCGAAGTGCACGGAATGCGTCGGCTTCCACGACCATGAAGCATGCGCGGCAGTATGCCCCGTCGATTGCTGCATCCCCGACCCGGCCAATCTCGAGACCGAAGGCGTGCTGCTTCAGCGCGCGCGCGAGTTGCATCCCGAGACGACGTTCCCCGACGATGCGCCGTCGCGCTTTCGCAAAGAGGGCGGCGCACCTGCGCCAGCAGCGGGCGCGGAACCGGCGACCAATGGCGCCGCAGTCGCTGCGGCACCGAAGCCACCAGCGGCCGCAGCCCCAGCCGCAGCACCCAAGCCAGCGGCGACGCCGGCGCCCGCGGCTCCGGTGGCAGCAGCAGGTCTCGCGATGATGCATCTGCCGAAAGATATCGGCGCGCTGCCGGGACCCGTTCCTGAAAAGCAATTCTCCGGCGAGCTCGACGCCGATTTCGACACGGTGTTGGCGTCAGTCGATGCGTCCCCGACTCGCACGGCGCCGGTACCGGTGCAAATCGCGTTTCGCTTGGCCGAGCCCATTCTCGGCTCGATGCCTGACGGCGTGAAGGCGACACTCGAGGAGGCCGTTGGCACGACCGGAGGCTTTTCTCGAGTCCGCTCGACCGCGCTCAACATGATTCTCAATCTGATTCTGTATCCCGCGATCCTGACAGGATTCGCGGTTGAAGTGCTCGGCGACCGGCTGTTCTCGCAGAGCACCGGCGGCTGGATCATGCTCGGCGTATTGATTGCCACGGGCGAAGCGATGTGGCGCCTGCGCGAGGGCATGATTCACGCCAAGCCTGCGAGCGAGCTGACCTATCGCGGATGCTGGTACGGACTGGCGCTGGCTCCTGTTGGCTCAATCCTCGCGCGTGCGGGTGGAGCGGGCCGCAAGACTGAGCGCCGAGTTGCCTTCGACGGATTCGAGGGGACGATGCATGAGGACAAGACCGAGCGCGATCGCCGCTACGGCACAGTCTACACCGTCGCCGAATATGCCAACGCGTACCTGGTGCGGCTCGAGATGCCGCGCAAGCTGCCGCCGTCGTCGCTCAAGCGGCTCTGGAATTTGCCCGACGAGATGCCCGACTACGATTACAATATCGTGGTCGGCGACAACGTGATCACGGTGAGCGCGAGCGTGCGCGGCGAAACCATCCGGCGCTTGTCGTATGTATCGTCGTCGTTTCCGGCGGATTTCACGACGCGCATCGAGTTCGGCAAGCCGGTGAGCGCGTTCAAGCATCGGATGCGCGACAAGGTGCTCGAGGTTATCGTGCTCAAGGCAGAGGCGGCCGAGCTTCAGCGCGCCGCCTGAAAAATTCTCACGAGTTGAGTTGAGATGGCGATCCACATTCGGGACGCCACGGAGCGCGACCTGCCGCGCATCATGGAAATCGAGCGGCTCGCGTTCCCGGCACCGTGGACGCTGGCGTCGTTTCAGCGGGAGCTGACCCTCCCATTCTCACGAATCATGGTCGCCATCCCGGCCGACGGCAGTTCGATCGCCGGCTTTCTCTGCCGATGGCTGATTGCCGACGAGTGCCACATCCTCAACATCGCCGTGCATCCGGACTCGCGGCGGCTCGGAATAGGCGCCGTATTGATAACAGAGACAGTAAACGAGGCTAAATCGACTGGAGCAGGCGTAGTTACGCTGGAAGTTCGCCGTTCGAACCTGCCAGCGAGGCAGCTTTATCGGAAGTTTGAATTTGAAGAACGGCGTTTGAGACGGCACTACTACGGACCCGGCGAGGACGCGATCATCATGGAGCTCCATTTCGCTTGATCAATTCGGCGAATTTGCTCGAACATCGTTCTAATCAGCCGCAAATCTCAGTTTCTTTTTGATACTGGGGTTACAAATCCGCTAATTTTGTGCCATAATCTATTTCACATTCCAGGCTGATCGGATCGGTGATGAACCAGTGAACTACTCGGTCATCAACCCATGTCCGAAATCCATGGCCTGCCGTCGAATGCCAATATCGAGATGAATTTGCCGTTCAAGAAGGGCGAAAAGGTGGTTTACCCCGCCCATGGGGTTGCCGTCATCGAAGACATCCAGATGCGGGTTATTTCCGGGACGGAGCGACGTTTTTACATGCTCCGAATCCTCGGCACCGAGAAGATGACGATCATGATTCCGACCGAGAACGTCGAGTCGGTCGGACTTCGGCGCGTGATCGGAAAAGATATGGTGGAAAAAATCTACCGTATCCTGCGTCAGCGCAAGGTTGAGGTCGATACGCAAACATGGAATCGCCGTTACCGCGAATACACCGAGAAGATTAAGACCGGTTCTCCGCTGGAAATCGCCAAGGTGCTGCGCGACCTGCTGGTGCTCAAGAGCGACAAGGAATTGTCGTTCGGCGAGCGCAAGATGCTGGACACGGCGCGATCCTTGCTCGTCAAGGAATTGTCGATCGCCAAGGCTCATCCGGAAGAAAAAATCATGGAAGAGCTGAAGACGATCTTCGCGAACTAATCGCGATCGCCAAAACAATCCGCGACCAAGGCCGGGATATTCTCCCGGCCTTTTCATTTTCATCCTGGCGGATGTTGTTGAAGGTGAAGATTCGGTGTGCGAATCTCGCGGACATGGCGAAACCGCGAACGCGAATACTTCTGCTGCTGGCGCTTTTCGTGCTGGGGTCGGTCATGGCCGGATCGCGGCCGGCGAACGCGATCACCAACTCTCGCGTCGACGAACTTTTCACCGCGCTGCGCGACCGTCGCTTCACCAAGGCGACGGAGCATTTCGATCCGACGATGAAGCAGCAGCTCTCCGCCGATCAATTGTCGGCGGTGTGGACTCAGATTATCGCCAGCGAGGGCGACCTCAAAAATTGGAAAATCATCTCGAGCGGTCAGTTGGCGGGAACCACGGTCTTCACCGTCGCCGTGACGTTCGAGCATGGCAAGCTGCTCTCGACCGTGGCGATCAGGCCGCAGACCAACGAAATCGCAGGACTGTACTTCAAACCGGCGGCGGAATCGGGCTCGTCGCAACCAGCGACCTCGCCGCCCTATGCCGACGCGGCGAAGTTCCGTTCGGAAGCGGTGACCGTCGGTGAAGATCCGTGGAAGCTGCCCGGCACGCTGACGATTCCGGTGGGCAGCGGTCCCTTCCCGGGAATCGTGTTGCTGGCGGGATCAGGCCCGGAGGATCGCGACGAGACAATCGGCGCCAATCACGTCTTCAAGGATCTGGCGGAAGGGCTGAGCTCGCGCGGAATCGTCGTGCTTCGATACGACAAGCGCACCTACGCGTACAAGACGCTCGATCCGCAGAAGGTCACGGTGGAAGAAGAGATCATCCAGGACGGCGTCGCCGCGGTGAGGCTGCTGCGCAGCCGGCGGGAGGTGGCGGGCGATCGGATTTTCGTCGTCGGGCACAGCCTCGGTGCGACGATGGCGCCGGAGGTCGCGGAGAAGGCGGGCGACATTGCGGGACTTGTGCTGCTGGCGCCACTAGGCCGCAAGCTGCCGGCTGTGATCGTTCAGCAACTGCGATACCTGGGTCAGGCGTCCCTGCAGGAGCTTGCGCAGATCGAGCGTCAGGCCAATGAAATCTCGGCGCACAAGATGCCGCCGAAGCAATTTTTCTTCGGCGCGCCCGCATCGTACTACTATGATCTCGACGCACGCGATGAAGTCGCGATCGCGCGCAGCCTCGACGTGCCGATCCTGATAATCCACGGCGGCCGCGACTACCAGGTGATCGACGAGGACATCCGCATCTGGCAAACCGGCCTCAAGGGCGACGCGAAGGTGCGGGTCGATACTCTTCCCACGCTCAACCATCTGTTCATCGCGGGCACGGGCAAGCCGGGACCGGCAGAATACGCCACGGCCGGGCACGTTGACGTCGCGGTGATTGGAACGATCGCGAGCTTTATCGCAAACACAGGCGCCGCGCCGACGCGTCAAACGGCGGTGAATTGACCGCTTCAGCGATCATCGTTGCGGCGGGCAGCGGCGTGCGGCTCGGATCGGGCGCGCCCAAGGCGTTCGTGAAAATTGGCGGCCGCACGATGCTCTCCTATTCGCTGCGTGCAATCGCGCAAGTTACGTCGATCGGCGAAGTCGTGATCGCGGTGCCCGAGGGATTCGAAAATGCGGCACGCGCCGAAGCGGCGGCTGCCGGGCTTGCCATCCCCGTCAAGATTACGCCGGGCGGTATCGAGCGTCAGGACTCGGTACGCATCGCGCTTGAGCTGACGAGTTCGGAGAGCGCGCTGGTGATCGTGCACGACGCGGCGCGGCCGCTGGCGACGCCTGCAATTTTCGAGGCGTGCATCGCGGCTGCAGCTCGCGCCGGCGGTGCGATCGCGGCGATACCGGTGTCCGATACGTTGAAGCGCGTCGCCGACAGCGCAATCGTCGCGACGGTCGCGCGAGCGGGTTTATGGCAGGCGCAAACGCCGCAGGCATTTCGGCGCGAGGCGCTGGTCGCGGCGCATCGACGCGCCGTGAGCGAAGGAATCGTCGCGACCGACGACGCGGACCTGGTCGAGCGCACGGGAGTTCGCGTCGAGGTGGTCGAGCCCTCGACCGCCAACCTCAAGATCACGACGCCGTCCGATTTGGCGATCGTCGAAGCGATTATCGCCGCGCGGAAATAGCCGGCTACGCCTGCTCGGGTTCGTAGCCGGCGCGCTCGATCAACTCGCGGGTGCGCGACCAGTCCCAGCCGGCGGTCGTCAGGTAGCCGTTTACGAAAATCGAATTCACCGCGTTGAACAGATCGGCCTGGCGCGCGCCGACGTTCAGTTCGCGGCCGCCTGCCGCGCGAACCTCGCTGCGCGGATTCAGAATGCGGAACAGGCACGCGGCCTTGAGACATTTCTCGGGCGTGAGCGCGCGCTGCGATTCGAGCGGCGTGCCTTTAATCGGATGCAGAAAATTCAGCGGCACCGAATCGATCGCGAGGCGCCGGGTCGAGTAGGCGAGATCGAGAATGTCGTCGTCAGTCTCGCCCATCCCGATGATTCCGCCCGAGCAGGTCGACAAGCCCGCCGCGCGCACATTCTCGATCGTTTCGATGCGATCGTCGTAGGTGTGCGTCGTGCAAATCTCCGGGTAGAACCGGCGGCTGGTATTGAGGTTGTGATTTATCCAGCCGGCGCCCGCGCTCTTGAGCTCGTCCGCCTGCTCGCGATTCATCAGTCCGATCGACAGGCACAGCTCGAGTTGCGGCAACTCTGCGCGGATTCGATCGCAAGCCTCGCCCAGATGCTCGACGTCGTGGCGCGCCGGACCGCGCATGCTGCAGACCATGCAGTAGCGGCGCGCGCCGCTTTCGACCGCGATTCGAGCGCCCTCGACCAGTTGGGCGACGCTCTGCATTTTGTAAACGGGGATTTCGGCCTTCGAGATCTTCGATTGCGAGCAGTACGAACAATCCTCGGGGCAGATGCCGCTTTGCGCGTTGCGCAGCATGCAAATCTTCACGCGGCGTCCGAAGGCGGCCTCGCGCACGCGGCGCGTCGCGGCGAGCAAGTCGGCGAGGCGTTCATCGGGGCAATTGAGGATTGCCGCGGCGGTCTCGCGCGCGATTTCTTTTCCGGCGAGAACTTCTTCGACCATGCGATCGAGATCGATTTCCTCAAACTTCAACATCACTGGTTCCTTGTTGCGTGAACGATGCGTGCGCCGCAGATTTAGAGGTTTCAACGGAATTGGATCAAGCGCACTTCCGCACCAGGTCAAGACTGATCGCGGGTGCGGGGAGGCGGGCGATAGATCTCCCCTTCCGCCTGCGGTTGCTCGAGCGGCGCATCCGGCTTGACCAAATCGACCGACACGACGCCGACCGGCTTTATGCGCTTGGCCGCGCCGCGCCGCCGCGTTTGCTCGGCTAACAGGAGAGTCACGCCCAGCCGCAGCAGCAGCAGGATCGCGAAAATCTGGCAGAGATGACCGAACCAATCGCCCGTGCGCGAATAAAGCGTGCTGCCCGTGCCGAGCGGGATGTCGGCGGTCAGCGTCGTGTCTTCGGTGTGTATGGGCGAGCGCGCCGCTATCTCTTTGCCGCGGGAACAACTCGCCGAGAGGATGCCGCCGCGCGCCGCGCGCGCAAGCGAGAAGCCGAATTCGACACCGCGCACGACCGCCATCTGCTGATGAATGAGTTCCGATCCCGTCCAATCCGAGGCCGGCGCCAACACGATTCGCACGTCATGGGCCGCGAGTTCGCGCGCGGTAGCCGGGAAATCCAGGTCCTGCGAAATCAGCACCGCAGTCCGGCCCCATGGCGCGTCGAAGATCGCCGGCTTCGAGCCGGGCTTGTAGTCCGCTTCGAGACTCGGCACGAGATGATGCTTGGCGTACGCCGCCACGATCTTGCCGTCGGGACTGATTACGATGGCGATATTTCTCTTCGGTGTGCGCCCGATCTGGTTGATGCCGACCACCAGCCACACGTGCGACATGCTCGCGATTCGCTGGAACCCCTGCACGACGTCCCATTCGTAGTTCGGCGCGACGCCGATGATCTTCTCGGGCAAGACGACGACCTGGGTGCCGTTGACGGCGACCTGGCGCACCAGCTTCGCGTATTGCGTCATGACATCGGCGGCGTCGGTCGCATCGGTGGACTCGGACTCTGGAATCAGGTTCTCGCTGGCAACCATCGCGACGCGCACCGACGGCGTCGTGGGAGCGATGATGACGCGAACCCATCCAAGCAGGATAGCCACGGCGAAAACGCCGAGCGCCATGATCGCGGGACGCATGCCAGTCCATGTTCCATCGACGCCGATACCACGCGACCGCCAGCCCCGACGGCAACAGCGACATGATGAACATCACGCCGCACATGCCCAGCCACGACGCCGTCTGCAGAAACTCGCGGAAATCAACTTGCGAGTAGGCGGGGCTGCCCCACGTGCCGTGCGGAGATTCGAGCGAGAGAGTGAAATAGAAGGCGACCTCGAAGGTCGGAAAGACCAACGCGGCCAGCCACCCCGGCCATCGCCGCGTCGCCTCTGCCGCGCACGCTACGAACGCCGCGAAGACCACCGCGCCGACGACGTGCGACGCGAGCATCGTCATCAGCGGCACCGCGAAACTCTCGCCGCCCCAGGTCACGAGATTGCCGATCAGAAAGGCCAGGAATGCCAGTTGCGCCGCCGTTTCGGTGCGGAGTTCCGGCGCGACTGCGAGAATCGGCAGCGGGGCCAACAGCGCGAATGGGAAAAGCCGAGGGTCCGCGCCCGACAGCTCGAACATCACGGCGGTGACTGTCGCGGCAAGTGCGGCGAACGGAAGGCCGCTGGTGAAATCGCGTGGCCGCGTCGATGCGGCGGATGAGCGACCGTCAATCCGCCGCGACGAATCGCCGATTGCGCCGTCGGCCATAAAGCTCAGACTTGATCGCGTGGCGGGCGAGTGGGACCCGCCGGCTCTGGCGGCTTTGCGACCAGGCCTTCGTTGAGTGAGCCGGAGCGAAAGCCCTTCAGATCGATCGCGACAAATCGAAAGCCGGCCTTCTTGAACTCGCGATCGATCGTCTCGCGAATCGCCGGCTCGAAGACCCGCGCGATCTCGCTTTGCTCGAGCTCCAGGCGCGCGACCTCGCCATGGTAGCGCACGCGCGCGACCGCGAACCCCATCGAATGCAGCAGCTTCTCACCCGCCGCAACCTTCCTGAGCCCGTCGGGCGTTATCTCGGTGCCGTACGGAAAGCGCGACGACAGGCACGGCGATGCGGGACGATCCCAGGTCGGCAATTCCATCGCGCGCGACAGCTCGCGCACGTCGGCCTTGGTCATCTCGGCTTCGACCAGCGGATGACGCACGCGCTTTTCAGTGGCGGCCTGCATCCCGGGGCGATAGTCGTGCAGGTCGTCGAGATTGAGGCCGTCGACTATTTCGTCGATGCCGAGCTCGCCGGCCTTCGCCTCGCAAACCGTAAACAGGTTGTGCTTGCACAGGTAGCATCGGTTGAGCGGATTCGCCGCGTAGCCGGCAATCTCGAGCTCGTTGGATTCGACCAGCAGGTGACGCGCGCCGATCAGGCGTGCCATCGCGAGCGCGGACTCGCGATCGTCGTCGGGCATCGTCGGTGAAGTAGTCGTCAGCGCGAGCACAGAATCGCCCAGCACGTCGTGCGCGACCTTCAGCACAAAGGTGGAATCGACACCGCCGGAGAATGCGACGATAAGATTGCGCATCGGTGCGAACATCGCGCGCATCCGGTCAAGCTTGTTGTCCAGCGTCGCGTCCATCGTATGACTCGCCGTCAAATTCCCTCGGCCTGAAAAAGATCGGTCGTCAGGTAGCGCTCGCCGGTGTCGCAGAAAACCGCGACCACCACGTTGCCCTTGCCGAGCCTGCGGGCTATCTGCAAAGCCGCGCAGCAGTTGGCGCCGGACGAGATGCCGACCAGCAGGCCCTCGTCGCGCGCGAGACGGCGCGAGAACAGCGTCGCATCTTCGTCGCTGACGGGGATTATTTCATCGTAGACCTTGGTGTCGAGATTGCTCGGCACGAAGCCCGCGCCGATTCCCTGGATCTTGTGGAAGCCGGGCTCGCCGCCCGACAACACCTGCGAGTTCTTGGGCTCGACCGCGACGATCAATATTTTTTTGTTGAGATGCTCGCGCAGGTAGTGACCGGCGCCCGTAATCGTGCCGCCCGTTCCGACGCCGGCGACAAACGCGTCGATGCGCGGGAACTGCTCGAGCAGCTCGGGCCCGGTGCATCGATAATGGATGTCGGGATTGGCGGCGTTGCTGAACTGCTGCGGCATGAAGTAGCCGGGATTTTCGCGGCACAGCTCCTCCGCCTTGGCGATCGCGCCATGCATGCCCCGCGTGTCCGGCGTCAGCACCAGCTTCGCGCCGTATGCGACCAGCAGTGAGCGCCGCTCTTCGCTCATCGTGTCGGGCATCGTGAGAATCAGCTTGTAGCCCTTTACCGCGGCGACCAGCGCGAGCCCGATGCCGGTGTTGCCGGACGTCGGCTCGACAATAGTATCGCCGGGCTTCAGCCGCCCGGATTTCTCAGCCGCCTCAACCATCGCTAGGCAGATTCGGTCCTTAACGCTGCCGCCGGGATTGAAGTTCTCGAGTTTCGCCCATATTTCGGCGTCGTCCTTGCCGGGAATGCGATTGAGCCGCACGACGGGAGTGTTGCCGATAAGTTCGAGGGGCGATTGCGCGACGCTGATAGGCATGGTGCGAATTCTAGCCAGAAAATATGATGGTTGCGACTGTAGCAGATATCGATTGGCAGACCTGCGATCGACGCACGTCCGCGCCGCGCTCGAATTCGCACGGAGCCGGTCAGAAGGAATCTAAAAATTTACCAGAAGCGGACGCGGCCGGTGTCTACGTGGACGAAGCCTGTCTTCGGATAGTAGCCGACGCCGCCGGCTTGCTGCGCCAGGGCGGCGCCGCGCAACTGCGCGAGGCTGCGGCCGGGGACGCAAATATCGATCGCTTTGCCCTCGATATGAAGGCTGTGGACCGCGACGCCTTCGCTGTTGGCGTGAAGCATCGCATTGGTCAGGGGCGAGCGGTATCCGGAAATCACCTGGAACGCTTCCGAAGTGCTCAGCCGATGCTGGATTCGCGTCAGCAGGTCGAGCAGCGCGGGATCGATCGGCTTGATTTCGTTCGCGCGGAAATCGCGCAGGATGTAGTTGATGCGGTTGAGCTCTTCGGGGATGTACTGTCCGTTTTCCCAGTAAGTCGTACTGCAGACTCTCGCCGGTGTGCAGCGCATAGAACTTGAGCGAGCGGCGTCGAAGCTGAACTGTGGTGCGTGCGAGCGCAACGGCAGGAACGGCGATCTGCGCAGCGGCAATCGCGCTAATCTGGAGGAAGCGCCGTCGCGATAAGTCCGGCCGGCGTGATTCCGTCTTTGACTGCTCCCTCAATCTGCGTCGCCGCAATAGTTCTGCTGGCGCTCCCCCTGCGCGCTCGGACGTGGCCGTCACATCGCGCGCAATTCCATCCTGATCGGTTACAACTTCCCCAGCCCGATTCCAGTCGATTAGATTATCAATTCCATCTGCTCGCGCAAGAGCCCGCACGCCGTCTATTCCGGCAGTGCCTCTGCCGTAAATATCCCTTTCGCTCTCGAGGAAAATGTGGCCGTTGTCAGACTGGGCGAGCATCAGGGGCACGTAAATGGTCTCGCCGCGATCGTTCAGATCGACGGAATTGAACAACGCTTCGATATCGTCGGGGTGCAACCGAACGCATCCGTGGGTCCGGTAGCTGTACACGCTGACGGGATGATTGGTGCCGTGAATGCCGACGACGGGGAAGCTCAGGCCGATCCAGTACTTGCCGAGTGGGTTGTCGGGACCGGGCTCAATCTCGTCGATAACGTCCTTGCCCTGCTCTTCCTCCTCGCGCTGAATCGATGCGGGCGGGCGCCAGGTCGGGTTCTCTTTCATCTGGATCACGGTGAACGAGCCGGTCGGCGTCTGCCACTGCTTGCCGGGTTGCCCTATCGCAACCGGATACGCGCCGCTCAGGCGGCCATCCTCGAAATGAAAGAGCATCCGCTGCGGCAGGTTGACCTCGATCAAATCGGTTCCTTCGAACGGAACGATGTGACGATTGTCGATGTGAATTGTATCGCCCGCATGGAGCCGGTCGCCTACTTGCTTTCCGTTTTCTTGAGCCAGTACCCGGGGAGCCTCACCGAGTCGCGAACCAATCTTCGTGAAGGAGTCGCCGTCGGCGGCGATGAGATCAAATTCGGCGCCGACGATCCGATGCGCCAGCGGTGGCATCGGCACGACCGACTTCGCGTCGGTCATCGTGGCGGAAGAAGGCATCGCCGCCGGTGAAGGAGCCGGCGTTGCAGAGGGACTTTCGTCCGCGCTGTAGCCCGTCGCTGGGAGCGCGCATAAGAGGCATGCCGCAAGGACTGCGCGGCTCAGTTGTCGAATCAACGTCGTCACACTTCAATTGTGACGCGTTTTGGAAACCGACACGAATCGCTTCGTCCGCAAGGGGTCTTGTGGAGACGCTAATGTCTTATAATTACGCGAATTATTTTTTTTGTATTTTTTTCAGCGCCTGCTCGACGCCCGGCATTCGCTTCGGAAGTTCCTTGCCTTGCTGCCTGGCGATCACACCGCCGATGCCGAGCACCATGTGATGCGAGTGCGCATTGCGAATCGCCGTGCTGAAGCCCATCGCGTCCTGCGCTGAATTCACCGCCCACTTCACCATCCGCAGCGTGAACCGGTCGCTCTCCGCGATTCGATTCGCCAGCGCCATCGTCTCGGCCTCGAGCTCGGCGCGCGGCACGACGATGTTGACGAAGCCGAGGCGCGCAGCCTCGTCGGCGTCGACGAAGCGGCTCTGAAAGAGAATTTCCTTCGCCTTGCGCGGCGGCATGTCCCACGGAATCGAGAAGTACTGCAGGAACGACGGCAGGAACTTGGCGTCGTCCGACGCGACCACCAGGTCCATCGCCGCCGCGAACATCCAGCCACCGAAGATGCACAGGCCCTGCACCTGCGCGATGGTCGGCTTGTCGAGATCGCGCCATCGGAGCGTGTTGTCGAGGAACATCTGGCGCGAGCGCGCGTACTCGCCGCGCACACCCTTGGGAAACGGGCGGCGCGCCTGGTCTTCCTTCTCCTCGGGCGTGCCGAGATCGTGGCCGGAGCAGAAATTGTCGCCGGCGCCGGCCAGGATGATGACGCGAACGTCGTCGTCGGCGTTGGCCTCGGCGAAGGCGGCGTCCATTTCCTCGAGCAGCCGCCGCGATTGCGCGTTCTTGTAGCGCGGGCGGTTGAGAATGACCTTGGCAATGCGGTCGTGCTTCTCGTAAAGAACAACTTTGTCTTCCATGAGGCGATGTTACATCAAGCGGCGGCGAACAGGGCAAGGCTTCGTGCGTCGACTCCGTGGGGCTTGCTTGAGAATGGACGCGTTGAGTACGGTCTGGGACATCCTGCTGAAGGCGGTGCGAATTTATGGCGCTGTGGAAACCCGATCAGACATTCTATCCGTCGGCGCGAATGGCGATGCAGGCGCCGCCGGAGAAGCTCGGATACGTCGTCACGTTCAATCCGACGCCGGCGAACGGCAAGCGCGACTCGCTGTGCGCGCTCGATCTTGATCCGAGATCGAAGACCTATTCGCAGGTTGTCGGCCGCGCCGAGGTGCCAAATACCGGAGACGAGTTTCACCATTTTGGATGGAATGCGTGCAGCGCGGCGCTGTGCCCCTACGCACCGCATCCGCATATCGAGCGCCGCTACTTGATCGTGCCCGGGATCCGCTCTTCGCGAATTTACGTTTTCGACACCAAGCCCGACGCGACCAAACCCAAGCTGGTGAAGACGATCGAAGCCGATGAGATCGCGTCACGCGCAGGGTACAGCCGTCCGCACACGGTGCATTGCGGACCCGACGCGATTTACGTCAGCGCGCTGGGCTCGCCGACCGGCGACGGGCCGGGCGGAATATTCTTGCTGGACCACGAAAGCTTCGACGTGCTCGGACGATGGGAAGTCGATCGCGGGCCGCAGCGGTTCGCGTACGATTTCTGGTGGCATCTCGGCTGGGACGTGGCAGTGACCAGCGAATGGGGCACGCCCAACATGTTCGAAAATGGCCTCGTGCCCGAATTGCTGCTGGGCAACAAGTATGGGCATTCGATGCATATCTGGAACCTGCGCAGCCGGCGCCATCTGAAAGCGCTCGACCTCCCTCCCGAGAATCAACTGGTGTTCGAAATGCGACCGTCGCATGACCCGACGAAGACCTACGGTTTCGTCGGCGTAGTGATTTCGACCAAGGATCTGTCGGGGTCGGTTTGGCTGTGGCATCGCGACGGTGGCGACTGGAAAATTCGCAAGGTGATCGAAATCCCCGCCGAGCCCGCCGATGAGGGCCTGCTGCCGCCCGCGCTCAAACCGTTCAAGGCGGTGCCGCCGCTCGTCAGCGATATCAACCTGAGCCTGGACGATAAGTTCCTTTACGTCGCGTGCTGGGGCACCGGCGACCTCAAGCAGTACGACGTGAGCGACCCGTTCAAGCCGCGGGAGACCGGCAGCGTGCGGCTGGGCGGAATCGTTTCGCACGGCAAGCATCCGAAGAGCGGCCCGCTCAACGGCGGATCGCAGATGATCGAACTGAGCCGCGACGGGCGCCGTCTATACGTGTCGAACTCGATCTACGGGCCGTGGGATGCGCAATTCTACCCCGAAGGTATCCGCGGCTGGGTCGCGAAGATCGATTGCGCGCCGGCGGGCGGCATGACGATCGATCCGAATTTCTTCACGACCTTCGACGGCGAGAGGCCGCATCAGATTCGTCTCGAGGGCGGCGACTCGTCGTCCGATTCGTTCTGCTATCCGTGACCTCCGCGTGGCCGTGGATAGCGGTCGCGGCGCTCGGCGCGTATCACGGAATCGATCCGTCGATGGGCTGGCTGTTCGCGGTCGCGCTGGGATTGCAGGAGCAGCGGCGCTCGAAAGTCATTTGGGCGCTCGGTCCAATCGCGGCGGGACACCTGGTGTCGATAGCCGCGGTCGTCGCAATTATCGGCGGCCTGCGGCTGTTCTTCGCCATCGACTATCTCCGTCCAGTGGGCGCGGCCGCTCTAATCCTGTTCGGACTGTTTCGATTCGTGTGGCCGCACGCGCATCCGCGATGGGTCGCGATGCGGGTCAACGCGCCCGAGCTTGCGCTGTGGTCGTTCCTGATGGCGTCGGCGCACGGCGCCGGCCTGATGCTGTTCCCGATCTTGGTCGGGATGACGCCAAGTTCCGCCCATGCACATCAGATGGCCGCCGTTTGCGGAGCATTCACGGTCGGGCAAGCGACAGCGGTCGTGCTGGTGCATACGGGCGCGATGATCGCGATGACGGGGCTGATCGCGATTGTGGTCTACGAGTGGATCGGCCTGGCGATCCTACGCAGCGCCTGGATCAACCTCGACACAATCTGGGCCGGCGCCCTCGTAGCCGCCGGAGTCCTGTCGCTCGCCATCCTGTAAGGCCGCTTTTTTTGGGGGCGGCGGCGTGGCAGCATCGAAGGGTATGAACGCATTGCGGATATTGCTGATCGAGGATGAGGCCCGGCTGGCCAACTCGGTCAAGCAGGGCCTGGTCGAGGAGGACTTTGCCGTCGAGCTGGCGGCCAGTGCCGAGGCGGCCGAGCCGATTATCGCGCGCGGTGCGCTCGATCTGATCGTGCTCGACCTTGGCCTGCCGGGAAAGAGCGGCCTCGAGTTGCTGCGCGAAATGCGCGCGGCGGGCAACCAGACTCCCGTGTTGATTCTGACCGCGCGCGGCGCGCTCGACGAGCGCGTGGCCGGACTCGACGGCGGCGGCGACGATTACCTGACCAAGCCGTTCGCATTCGCGGAGCTGGTGGCGAGAATCAAGGCGCTGGCGCGGCGGCCACGCACGCCGGTCTCGACCACGCTCAAGGTCGGCGACCTCGAATTCGACACCGTCAAACGGCGCGCGAAAATCGGCGAGCACAGTCTGAACCTGTCGCCCAAGGAAAAGATGCTGCTCGAACTGCTGATGCGCAACGCCGGACAGGTGGTGACGCGCGACATGATCGCCGAGACGGTGTGGGATTCGAACTACAGCTCGCTGACCAACCTGATCGAAGTATTCGTGAATCGGCTGCGGCAGAAGATCGATCCGCGCGCCGATCGCTCGCTGATAGTGACCGTGCGCGGAGTCGGATACACGATGCGCGCGGAATGACGCCGCGCGCGCCGCGCGCTCGCCGCCCATGACGATCAGACTCAGGTTAACCATCTACTGGGCCACCGTGCTGGCGGCGATTCTGCTGATCGCGGCAATCGCAGTCGTAAAACTTTTCGAGCGTCAGCAGTTCAGCGCGCTCGATGCGGCGCTGCGGGAAGAGGCGCAGAACACTGCCGATCAAATCGAACGCGGCGGCGCGTCGAGCGCGACAGGAATCCTGCAGCGGCTGAGCCTTGAGACCGATATCGGGCCGGGGCGGCGCGTGCGAATCGTCACCGCACATGGCGAAGTCGGAAACTTCGGCGACATTCACACGATCCCGCCGCCGTTTGATACGCGGCTGCCGACGCATCCGCAAGTCGTCGGCAACCACGTGTTCAGGTTCGCGGTCGTACCGTTGATGTACAACGGCCAGCTCGCGTACCTGCAAAGCGGGGTGCAGGCGGGCCTGGTCGAGGAATCGGTCGCCAACCTGCGCAACCTGCTGCTGCTGATGGTTCCGATTTTGCTGCTGCTCTGCGTCGGCGGCGGCTACCTGCTGGCGGGCCGGGCGCTGCGGCCGATCGAATCGGTGACGGCGGAGCTCGACGCGATTGGGCCGACCAATCTGAGCTCGCGGCTGACGGTACCGCCGGAGAAAGATGAACTCGCGCGGCTCACGACGGAAATAAACTCGCTGCTCGAGCGGCTGGAGCGCGCGTCGGCGACCGAGCGTCGGTTCGCGTCCGATGCGGCGCATGAACTGCGGACGCCGCTGGCGGTTCTGCGCACGGGGCTGGAGGTGGCGCTCGCGCGCGAACGCACGCCCGAGCAGAATCGCGCGGCCCTCGGCGCGGCGCATCGCGAGGCGCTGTCGCTCTGCCGGATTGCCGACGAGCTGCTGATGCTGTCGCGGCTCAACGGCGAAACGATGGTCGATCGGCACAAGCTGAATCTGCGCGCGCTCTTGAGCGAGATCGCGGCGACGGTGGGGCCGCTGGCGCAGGCGCGTGGGCTAAAGCTGAAGGTCGACGCGCCGGAGGACGTGTTCGTCAACGGCAACGAGGGCCATCTGCGGCGCCTCATCGTGAATCTGCTCGACAACGCGCTGAAGTTCACCCCAGCCGGCGGATCGATCGACGTGGGGCTGAAGAGCGATGCGACCCGCGCGATTCTCCGCGTCGCCGACAGCGGCGAGGGAATCCATCCGGCGGAGCTGCCGCATATTTTCGATCGATTTTTTCGCGGCGCGGGATCGCCCGGCGAAGGCAGCGGCCTCGGCCTGAGTCTCTGCCGCGAAATTGCGCGGGCCCACGGCGGCGATATCGCGGCGGCGAATCTCCCGACCGGCGGCACCGCGTTCGTCGTGACGCTCGCCCGCTACGTCGAAGATCCAAACAAAGCAACCACCCCGCTCCGCTAATAGAGGTGGATGATATGACTCGCTGAGCGAACCACTATCGGTGAGAAGTAATATGGAATCCCCCGAACCTATCCAGCGCTTTCTTTTTCTCGCGCCATTTCTTCTGGTCCCGCTAATCCTGGTCCTGGTGAAATTCCCCTGGCGCATGATCGTGCCCGTCTGGCTGGCGGGCACACTCATTCAGGAGTTGATATTTGCTCTTTACCCTCGGGCAAACCCTCTTTCAGAGCGACTGCTCGCCGCCCTTTATCTGTATCCCTTTGCGCTGTTTCCTCTCGGGCTTTGGTCGGCAATTCTGGGAATAGCGTGCTGGGCAATCGCTGTGAGAATGGGCTGGCCGTTAGAGCTGCAAAAGTCGCGACAATTGCTCTTGGGACTTTGCTGGGGAGCGTTAATCGGCGTTATCTTCTCTTTCGCGATTGGTCAAGTTGAGGAACTGGGTCCGCTTTCCGGCCAAATTGGCTTGTGGTTGCTTTGGGAGGCCGGTGGGGCCATTGCCGGAGCGGCGGATGGCGTTATCATTGCCGCATTCCTGCCCGCCGCTGATACCGGACCTATAAATCCCTTGGTGGAGCGCCTGTCCTGAGTTCGTCGAGCACAACCACCCCGCTCTGCTAGCCGCCGTGGATGATATGACTGGCTGCGCTGCTCAGTCGTTTTGAATCAGTCCCGTCAATCCTGCGATGAACACCGCGCTCAGCAGCCATCCCGCCATGATTTGCAGCCACAGATAGTAGCGCAGCATCGAGCCACGAACCGGAACTCTCCGCCCGAATATCGCGCAGTCGCCCGAAGCGGTTTCGTCCGGCCACCAGTAGTGCTCCTGATGCAGGTTCACGAACGGCAGGAAGACGTCGAGCGAGTACAGCAGCGGATTCAGACCGGCGGTCGGGTGTCCTGCAGGAGGTGCGGTGTTCTCCGGCCACGTCAGACGCATCACGCCGGCGCGCGTGCCGATCGATACGAGCGCGGCGCCGAGCAGAATTACGGCAAGCATCCAGGCGACTGTGCGCAGCGGCTCATGCCCGTAGCCCACTGTTACTTTCAGAAACTTGCCCCATGCCCGTCGTATCGGACCGGCGCGGCTGTAGATCGCGTCGTCGCGCGCGATGAGCACCCTCGTGGCGGAACTGATGTCGCCGACGCTGCGGTAGTACTTCGCCAGCTCGTCATACGGTTGCGGGTCAGAGGAGGTGGCGCTCAGGCCTAGCCAGTGGAGCCGGCTCGTGACGTCGAGCGGACTCGGCGCGACGAACGCCTGATATTTCAGTTGTCCGATGTCGAGCTTGCCCGGATTCGGCCAGCTTGCCGGATCGTCGAAGATGAATTGGATTTGAGCGCCGTTCAAATGCTCGAACGCGTCGCCGCCGAAAGATGCGCCTATGGTGATAAGGTTCTGGATCGATGCGTGCGAGGCGTCCAGACCATGATCGTCGGAAGGCGCGCCCCCGAATTTCACTCCCGCCACGTCCAACCCTCCACCTATGCGCGCGCCCCAAAAATTCATGATGCCATTGACGACCGAGATGTGCGGCACAGGAGGTTGGAAGAGGACATCGCTCAAATGGACATCGTGTGAAATGACGGATTGAGGCGCCCAGATTGTATAGCGATTCGGGTTGATGAATCGCGCTCCCCAGCAAATGAAATCTCCCGAAATCGTGGCGTTGTCCATCAAGATTGCGCCTTCCGACTGAAAGCCGTCCGACATACCAAGCGTGCCTTTGATCTGCGCATCGTGAATGTTCAACGCGACCTTCATTTGCGACTCTAATTCGAGCCACTCGGGGGGAATTTCGCGAGGAGCGATCGAGTGGCGGAAATGGCCGCCATTGAATCCAGCGGCGCCGTCGATTGTTAGACCGGACATGTAGACCTCGGCGGAGGCATCGAAGCCATGGCCCATATCCAGCTCGCCCATCACCTTGATTCCGGGCGCGTAAATCGCGCCGGTGTGGCTTCCATTCAGACTCAGTCCTGGAAACTCGGCCGAGTCGAGCGACATTTCCTCCGGAATCGAACAGTTTCTCAACTCCAGCGGCGCAGGCACGTGAAGGTGCGCCAGATCGAGGCCGCCGGTGATGCGCGCACCCATCACGCGGATGCCGCCCGGGTCTTCGAGCTCGATCGCGCGACGGTCTGCACACATCCACCGAATGAGCGCGGCGCGCACATTGCGTTGCGCATTCCATTCGTCGGCATGCGCCGGATCATTGCCCGGGTCGGCCGGATTCGAGCTGGGACCGGCGACGGCGATCGCACCGCGGTCGATGTTCATCGCGTCGCTGAACCACAGCAGAGACCGCTCGGCCGCGGTCAGATTCGGGAATTGCGCTGACGCAAGCAGCAGCAAGCGGCTGGTGGCCTCCGGCTGTTCGCCAGTCGCCGCCTGACAGAAGGTGCAGGTGTTCAGGATGCTGACAAGACACGCGCAGCAGGCCAGGCCAGTGAAACGCGCCCTCATCGCGCCGTCCTCGATCGCGATCCTGTGTCGTCTGGATCCGATGAATTCACAATCAGGGCAATATCAAATGGCCCTCCGAGCGAATACGGCCGCGGGACTAGACGCTCACAGCACGCCGGGCCACAGACGGTAGCGCACTTGTTTCATGTACTGCAGATACTCGGGGTCGGCGCTGAGATGCACTTCTTCCAGGCCGATTCGCCAGACCATGAAAGGCAGCGTCATCGCAATCAGCAAGATATTGCGCTCGCTCGCAAACGACATCGCATAACCGAGCGAAAGTATCAGCCATCCGAAATAAATCGGATGACGAACCGATCGAAACGGCCCTTTCGACACGATTCCACGATTCGCCGGCAATATCCCGAAGCTGCGCCCCATATAGACGCGAGCGACCTGGGTCAGCACCACGCCAAACAACTCGAAGATGAGTCCGGCCGTCGCGAGCGCGCCGGTAGACATCGCCGTCGGACGCATGAAGCACGGCAGGATCAGCATGCCGCCGGTTGCGGCCAGCGTGCGCCAATTCACCGCCGAGGTACGTGGAGCAAAGCGCGCGAACGACATGATCGCCATGATCGCCGCACCCGTCAGCCACACCACGTTTGCCGCTCCCGCCAGCGTAAAGCCGAGTGCGCGGGCGGCGGGCAACATCGCGAGCAGGAACGATACGGCGAGTACGCAATCGCCCAGCGCCTGCCTCAGTCCTGCGAATGTAACACGCGGAACATCCGCGACCGGCGCGGGACTAGGTACGACGACTGCTTCCATGAATACATAGTGTGCTGTTCACACTATACTAAGCAAACAAATATGTAATGTAGTGAGAATCGCACTGAGTATTCATTTCAATAGCAACTTCTGGCGATTGTAGTAATGCAACGACCGCCGCCGATTGGCTACTCCGGTCACAGCGTCGCGCAATACGCAGGATGCGCGGTCGCTGCGATCCATTAGCCATTTGCACGCCGACGCCACGTTTGCCTAAGATTACCCCCCTTGAGTCTGTAGCTTCATGGAGTGCCGAGGTGGCGGAATGGCAGACGCAGAGGACTCAAAATCCTCCGTGGGCAACCACGTGCGGGTTCAAGTCCCGCCCTCGGCACCACAACTCTAAGCCTTGCCGGCTCCTGCGATTACTGTGCTGAGGATGCGCGTCGCCAATTCGCTTTTGTGGGCGATTTTCTGCTGCATCATCAACTTCGCGGGCATCTGCCAGGCTGCGTCGCTTAAGCCGCCCGCGGAAAGTAGTAGTCGGCTGCTCGCGCTCGCGGCCAAGCGGTTTCCCAATCTCACCAGCGCCGAGCGCGCGATGCTCTGGTTCAGCGATATCGACAATGTCGACCGCGGCGAGTTCGCCGTCGCCGGAACCAGCTCGATGCGCACCGATCCGTCCAACGACCCGGCACACGCCGGCGACTGGCAGACGCAGCGCCAAATCCGCTCCTCGCTCATTCGATGGCTTTGTGTCGACCATGAAGCGCTGGGCCTGATCGATCCCAAAGGCATCCGCGTCATGGGCGCGCGCATCATGGGCGGCCTCGATCTGTCGTTGGTCAGCGTGCCGATTCCGCTGGCGCTGGATAACTGTGTCTTCGCCGAGCCGATCAATCTTGGCGGCGCTGAAATTCCCGACCTCGAGCTGGACGGGAGCTATGCTGGAAAGATTCACGCCAGCGGCTTGCAGGTTCGCAAGAATCTCAGCATGGGAAAAGGCTTTCATGCGGTCGCGATTTTTCTCGATCACGCGAAAATCGGCCTCGATCTCGACTTCGGCGGCGCGACTCTGCGCTATTCCAAAGATCCTGCTGAACCCTTCCTCGATCGACTGAGAGTAACTTTGTTCGCGTACCTGATTCAGGTGGGAGGCAACGTCTGGCTGAACCGGGGCTTTGAGTCTTACGGCGCCGTGGATCTTGGGGGAGCGAGGATCGGCGGCAATCTGCATTTCGATTCCGGGCGCTTCATCAACCCCGACAACGTGGCGATTTCGGTTCCGGGAGCGAGCGTCGAGGGCGTCATTTACCTGGCGAGCTTTGGATCGGGTGGCGACGTCGAGGTCAACGGCGTCGCGAACTTCTCGTACGATCGAATCGCCGACAGCTTCATCGTTGACCACGCGAAATTCCTGGGCGCGCCAGGTGATCAATATGGTTTTATCGGCGCGAACATGTCGATCGCTCGCGCATTTATCTGGCACAACGTAACTCTGCAAAACGGTGCGCAACTCGACCTTGGAGACGCGTCGGTCGGGCTGCTGCTGGATGATGAGACGAGCTGGCCCGAGCCGGGAAAATTGATCATCGATCGGTTCACCTACAATGGGCTCTCATCGGAGCCCGGCGGCCTTCCGAGCGGGCGCGCGCAGCATCGGCCCGCCGAGATTGATGCGGTCGACAGCCGGCTCAAATGGTTGGCGCTTCAGCCTGCGGGCTTTCGGTCACAGCCCTACAACGAGCTGGCGAAGTACTATGCGGCGTCGGGCGACAGTGCCGCGGCGACGACGGTGTACATCGCCGAGGAAGACGATCGCTATTCGAGGATGGGGCTGCTGGGTCGCCTGTGGGGTGGATTTCTGAAGGTTAGTATCGGTTACGGCCACCGGCCGCTGCTCGCTTTCTACTGGTCAGTGTTGTTCGTACTGGTCGGATGGGCTGCGGTGTTGATGGGCAAGCGCGCGGGCGTGATGCGTCTGACGTGGCCGGAGAATTTGCCGCCGCCGCCGGGCGATCACACCGCCGGGCTTCATCCGCTGTTGTATTCGCTCGATGTATTTCTGCCGTTCGTCAATCTCCACCAGGAACATTACTGGTGGCCCGATGAAGCGTCCGCGGGCGAGTGCGAGATAGCAGGACGCAGGATTGAGGTTCGAGGCTCAACTCTTCGCGTTTATCTTTGGGTGCAGATCATCGCCGGATGGCTGCTGAGCGCCATCTTCATTGCAGGGGTTACCGGGCTCATCAGGAGCGATTGACCCGTGCACCTCGCGAGCCCGAGTTGTCGCGAAGATCAGCTGCCAGAACGCCTGTTCGTGAAGACCGCTATGCACGCGGTGGCCGCGCGCTCTGCGCGAGCCGATGACGGCACTTTTCGATGAAGGGGTATCTCAACGTTTTGTTTTCCCATACTACATTGAGAGCACAATGCGGAGAATCAAGGTCGCTCCCGGTCGGTTCTATCTTCCGGAACTCGACGGACTTCGGTTCTTTGCATTTCTCGCGGTCTTCCTGTCTCACGCGGCTTCCTCTCCCCTGCGACCGTCCTCCGACTCCGTCTGGCTCACACTGGTGAGCGGCACGGGTCGTTACGGCGTCGATCTGTTCTTCACCATGAGCGCATATCTGCTGACGACTTTGATGCTGCGCGAACAAGAGTTATACGGGCAGGTCCGCGTGAAGGCGTTCTATGCTCGCCGGATCCTGAGGATATGGCCGCTCTATTACACGTTTCTGTTGGGCCTTCTTTGCTTCCAGGCGATTTCCTGGTCGACCTTCCATCCCAGGTGGGTCATTGCCTATGCCTGTTTCGTGTCGAATCTGACGTCCACCGGCGTTTATCCCGGACTCGCAGTCGATGCGCTGTGGAGTTTGTCGGTTGAAGAGCAGTTCTACCTGGTGTGGCCACTGATTGTGCGACTCGCATCTTCCAGACGAGGAGTGCTGGTAGCGGGGGTCGCAGCCTGGGTCATCTCGGCGGGCGTACGCACAGCTTTGCTCGCATCGGGTACGGCACCGCGGGAATTATGGGGGACGGGATTTGCTCGCCTCGATTCGATTGCAGCAGGTGTAATTTTAGCGGCCTGTCTGAACGGGGTATCCAGCATAACCTTGTCGAACGCCAGACGTGTAGGCTTGATGTCCTTAGGTCTTCTGCTGTGGACGACAGTCGCGATCAAGTGCCATCTTTTTGCCGCCAGTCCCGGTCGGGTGCTGGGTCCCGCCCTCGGATACTTCCTGATCGCGCTCGGCTGTGTGGCGTTCTTTTTTGCGGCGCTGGGAGCGCAAACCTGGATAACGAGCCGACCACTGGTCTACTTCGGGCGCATTTCCTATGGACTATATGTGTTCCACTTGCCGGTTCTGCTCATACTCAAGTTCTTCCTGCCACAGATCCATCTAGCCGCATTCATAGCTCTTGGCTTGCTGGTGACGCTGGTGGTCTCCACCGCATCGTACGAATGGTTGGAAGCTCCATTCCTTCGTCTGAAGAAACGCTTTGAACAGATCAGTTCCGCGCCGGTGGTCTGAGGAGTTCGATGGCTTCAACGCGAGAGGCCGCTCGCGCAGGCGATCTGCGCGCGGGCGTTACCGGGCTCATCAGGCCCGATTGACCCGTACGCCTCGCGAGCCGGAGTTGTCGCGGAAATCAGCTGCCGGAACGTCTGTTCCCGAAGAACGAATAGGTTCTTGCATGCGCGCTCAGGTATTTGCGCATCGTTTCGAGACCGATGTCACGCGCAACGATTTGCGTGCCGCCGTCCTTCGAGCGCTTTTCGACCGACCATTGGCCCGTGTTGAGCTTGATGTAGACGGTCCGGTCGTGGCCGATAGTGGCGCTGCCGCGGTAGCCCAGGTAGCCGAATTGAAGGCAGAACTCGTTGAATAGTTCCTGCCAGTATACCCAAGTCAGTTTGGCAGCGGGCCGCTGCTGCGCTGCTGCGGGGCGCTCCTCGACGGTTTTGATCGAGTACCGATCCATCAGCGTTCTCGCCAGACGCTGCGCGTTGTCTGCTTCGGCCGCCGAGGCGCCGTTTTCGGTCTTGACCATGGATAGCAGTCTGATCTTTCGCAGTATGTCTGCCGCCCGCATTGGAGGAGCCGAAGCAGTAGAAGTAGTGGATGCACTGGATGCGCTCGGGTTGTGCGTGGCCAGCGGTTCCGGGCCGGGTCTCGTTGCTTCGCGAATCTGGCGCAGGATGAAAAGCATGTCTTCTTTGCAGGTCAGGGTTCCCAACAGCGCGCATTTCGAGAGCGCCTCCAGCTCCTGAGCTGTTATGCTCAAGCGCGCGACCAATTCGTGATCGTCGCGAATCTGGTCGAGAATGGAGCGCTGTTGCGATGGCGGCGCCTGCATCACCGGTTGCTGAGTTTCAGTATTCATGGAGGGGTATATTGGCTCTAATTCCGACACAAAGCAAGACTAAACGTGACCTAGGATGTATAGAGTCTTATAACATCCATAAGAGACGCAGAAAAGTGCTATAGACAAAGCTAGAAGTAAGAATTACCTACATATCGTAAATTTATTTCGCAAATTAGTTGAGAAATCCTACATTCAGTAAAATGTTGCGATTCGACGTTTGTAGAGCCGCAACTGCGGAGATAAAGGTTCGGAGATTGAGCGCCGGCGAGAAATGCGTATCTAATGCCGCTGCCGTCAGAACAGAAAAGGAATCGATGCGATCGTCGAGAAATAACGCTTCGGCAAATGCAGCCGCTCGTATTTGCCTATGGATGCTGCTCGCGAGTCTGTGGCTGACAACCGCTGCCGTGAAAGTCGCCGACGCTCAGACGCCACCATCGCTGACCGCTGAAGAGAAGCTCGAACAGGATTTTACCGACCCGCTTACTACTCTCCCGCAGTTGCTCGTTCGCGATAGTTACTCACCTGCGAATTATGGGACGCACGTTCAAACCAACCAGGTGATCATAAGGCCTATCATCCCGCGCGTCCCCAGCTTCACTCTTCTACCTTTCGTCCAGTTGATCCGGCCGACCTTCGCCGTGGTTACAGTCCCCAGTCCGAGAGGCGGAAGCCGCACCGAGTTCGGCGATATGCAGCTGTTCGATATAGCAGTATTGCCCTGGCCCAGGCGCGAATCCGGTTGGTTGATCGGCATGGGACCGACATTTGTCTTCCCAACTGCGACATCCACCAGCGCTGGTCAGGGCGCATGGCAGGCTGGCCCGGCCCTTGGCCTTATCTACAAGGGCATTCGAGGGTTGTTGGTAGGATTCATCGTTCAGAATCCCGTTTCCTTTGCATACACTTCGCCCAAGCGCGTGCCGGTCAACACGCTCGAGATCCAGCCCGTCATTGCGCTTCATCTATACGGCAAGTGGTATCTGAGGTCGGCGGAAGCGAACTGGATGATAGGATGGCGCCGCCACACTCCGACGACCCTGCCTTTAAGCATCGGCATCGGCAGGACGTTCGTGCGCTTGGGCCTGCCTCCGATGAGCTTCTTCGTCACCGGACAATGGACGGCCTATCGCCAGTTCGCTCCTTTTACGCAACAGACAACAATAAACTTTGGATTGACGATGGCCTTTCCTGAGTTGAGAGACTTGCTTTGAGTTCTCCGCATAACACTCGCGCCAAGTGATGCTGTAGTCTCGCGGATCGTCGCTGGCCCATACTTGGGTGTGAACGGCGAACGAATCGCGAACACGATGCGCCAGCCTGCGATCCTGACCGTGGTCTGGATCGTCGCTCTCCTCACGCTGGCCGGTACTTTCATGAAGATGTCCGACCAGTGGCATCGGCGCGACTTCTCGAACTACTACGAATCTGCCTGGGCGCTCCGCCACGGAATCGATCCTTATTCCACAAATCTGACAGCCGTTGGCGCGCGCGTCGGTCTCGAAACCAACTGGCTGCTGCACGCCTCCGAGACTCCGTCGTTTCTGCTTTGCTTCGAACCGCTCACGCGCTTGCGGCCGCGCGTCGCGTTCTGGATCTGGATCGCAATCAACTTTTCGGCGTTGGCAATCGCCATGTACCTTTTGCTCGCCAATCGACGCGGCCTCTCCGGGCGCACCGCGTGGTTGTTGGCGGGCCTCATTCTGATGTCCGCGCCGGTGAGCCTGAATTTCTACTGGGGCCAATCGCAGCTGATAGTCCTTGCTCTCATGGCAGCCACGATGCGCGCGATGGAACGCGAGCGCGACGGGACAGCCGGCCTGCTGATCGCAGCGGCCGCTCTGTTGCGAGCCTATCCTCTGCTGCTCGTCGGTTATTTTCTGATGCGTCGAAAATGGCGCGCGGTGGCGTTCGCAACCGCTGGAGTTGCTGCCGGTGGATTAGCAACTGTCGCCGTTTTGGGTTTGGCGCAAACCTTCAGCTTCGTCCACGGCGCATTGTGGGTGACTGACTATTCTGTCGTGCAACGGGTCGACGATCTTGCGCTCGGCCCATTCGTATCGCGGATGTTCTGGGCTTTGACGGCTACCGCGCCCGGCTCGTCGACCGATTGGGTCAGACGCGCCGCGATCGCCGTTGCGGATGTAGCGGTACTTGGACTGACTGTTCACGCAACGCTCGCCGAGTCGAACCTGCGAACCCGCGATCCCGACTGGCGAATCTATTCACTGTGGATAGCGACGGCGATCATGCTGACGCCCGTCGGATGGCATCACTACCTCGTGCTACTGACTATTCCGTTCGTGCAGATTGTCGCTTCGGCGGCCGATGGCAGGTCGAACTCGCGCGCCGTTTGGATGGCGGCGTTGTGCTACATGCTCATTGCGGTTTCGAATCGCGTCTTCAACCGACTTTTGATCCCGCCGCCGACCGAGTTCCAGCTAGTCTTTCCATGGATGGCGCGCGCGCTCGAGGAAACGAGCTTCATCGCGCTGCTGACGGGATTCATCGCCACGTATTGGTTCGCGACCGATCGCGCGAGGATAGTTTCCGTAACTCGACCAACGTTCGTACCCGCACAGCCAGAGCCGATCGCGATAATCTAGAGGCCGAGCATTCTCCGCAGCTTCACCGCGCTGAATCCCAACATCGTTTCGTCGCCGACGCGAATAACCGGGACCGCGCGAAAACCCATCGCGGCCAACTCATTGATCAACGAAGGATCCCTGGCGATGCTTTTTTCGACGTAGCTGACGTTGTGCTGCGCGAGAAATTCCTTCGCCTGAGTGCACGCCGAGCATCCCGTATTCGTATAAATCACGACTTCCATAGCGATCTCCTTTTCTCGATGACGCGCTCACTGCGTCGTTGCGCAAACGCCGCGCGCGAGACCTGCGTGGGCGCGCACTGGCCGCCGCACGTCTCGACCATCTTGCGCAGCGTCAGCCGGAGCCGCTGCAGGCGGGCGATTTCCTCGTTCATCGCGGCCAGTTTCATTTCCGCCTTTCGCGTCACCGGACCGCACTCGGTCGTCGACTTCACGCCCAGCGAAAGCAACTCCTTGATTTCCTTCAGCGAAAACCCGAGCCGCTTCGCATCGCCGATGAAGCGCAGGCGATCGAGCACGTCGTCGGAGTAGTTCCGGTATCCCGAAAAACTTCGCCCCGGCTTTGCGAGCAATCCGCGCCGCTCGTAGAAGCGGATCGTGTCTATACTCACTCCCGCAGCATTAGCTACTCGGCCAATAGTCATCTGACCCTCACGATAGACCCTTGACCATAGTCCAGAGTCAAGCGCATCGATTAGTTCGTTTCGGCCGGCAAGGCAGCGACGTACTCGAAGTCGAGCGCCTGATGATTGATTCCGCGCACCGGCGGCGCGATCCAGCTCGCGAATTGGCCGGGCGCAGTGACCGGCTTCATCAGCGACGCCACGAATGTGCGCTCGGCTTGCGTCGGTATCCAGTCGGATTTGCGCCGCTCCCATTCAGCGGCTGCAATGATCTCACCGTCCGGCGTGACGTTCACGCCAGAGAATTCGCCAATCGAGCGCCGAAATCCGCGATGCGGCAGCTTGAGCTCGAGGCCAACCCCCGCTTCACGAATAATCTTGTTCCATCGCGCGAGCGCCCTCTCGCAATCGCCAATGTACGAGTCGCGCAGCGTCTCATTCAATGCGATCAGCGCCGGCTGCTCGCTCTGCACGATTGCCCCGTTCTCGGGCCTCAATACCGAATAGGTGCTTTGCTTGAGTTGATGGTCATCGGCCCGGTCGGTTTCCTTGAACCGGCCCTTCAGACCCGCGCTGTAGTAATTGGCGGCATTGGTCGATAGCTCGGAGCCAAACAGATCGAGCGAGACTGAGTAATGAAAGTTTATATACTTTTGAATGATAGCGAGATCGATTCCGCCATACTCACTGACTATGTCGGTGTTATGCTCTTTCATCAGCTGGCAAGTGCGGCTGATCACGCGGCCCACTCCCGATTCGCCGACGAAAAGATGATGCGCCTCCTCGGTCAGCATGAAGCGGCAGGTGCGCGCCAGCGGATCGAATCCCGACTCGGCCAGGCTCGCCAGCTGATACTTGCCGTCGCGATCGGTGAAATGCGCGAACATGAAGTACGACAGCCAGTCGGGCGTCTTCTCGTTGAACGCGCCGAGGATGCGCGGATTGTCCGCATTGCCCGACCGCCGCAGCAGCAATGCGTCGGCCTCTTCGCGGCCGTCGCGTCCAAAGTAAGCGTGCAGCAGATAGACCATGGCCCAGAGATGGCGCCCTTCCTCGACGTTGACCTGGAACAGATTGCGCAAATCGTAAAGCGACGGGCACGTCCTGCCCAGATGGCGCTGTTGCTCGACCGACGCGGGCTCGGTGTCGCCCTGCGTGACGATCAACCGGCGCAGGACTCCGCGATGTTCGCCCGGCACTTCGCGCCAGACCGGCTCGCCCTTGTGCTCGCCGAACGAAATCCGGCGATCGGGTTGCGGCTCGGCGAGGAAAATCCCCCATCGATAGTCCGGCATCTTGACGTAGCCGAACTGCGCCCAACCCTGCGCGTCAGTCGAGGTCGCCGTCCGCAGATAGACATCGCAGCCCTGGAAAGTTTCCGGCCCCATCTCGCCCCACCATTGCAGGAAGCCGGGCTGCCACGCTTCAAGCGCGCGCTGGAGGCGCCGGTCGTCGGCGAGATTTACGTTGTTGGGAATTCGCTCTGAATAGTTGATCGGCATCAGACTCTCCTCGGATCGAATTCCGGCCGCGCGCCCGTGCCGTAAAGTTTCAGCGCGCCTTTTTCGCCGACTGCGTTGGGCCGCTGGAAGATCCAGTTTTGCCACGCCGACAGACGCGCAAATATTTTCGATTCGAGCGTCTCCGGCCCGCCGAAGCGCAACGACGCTTCCATCCCGGTCAGCGCGTCCGACGAAAACGCCGCGCGTTCCTCGATTGCGAGGCGAACCTCGTCGTCCCAGTCGATATCGTCGGGCGTGAAAGTGACGACGCCCAGTTCATCCGCCGTCGACGCGTCGATCTGCTCGCCAATCCGGCCACGCAACTCCTCGACCCGCTCCGGCTCTCCCTGGAATCTGCTTTCCAGCCGCGTCAGCCCGTTGCACATCGGCATCGCGCCGAAATTTATTTCAGTGAGACTGATGCATGCAGGCATCGACTCATCTCCATCGCGCAATCCGCGCAGCATGTACGAGCGATCCGACGCGAGCGCGAGCTCCAGCAGAGTTCCGCAAAAGCACGAACCCGGCTCGATCAATGCGAAGATGGATCGGGAGCTGACATCGAGCCGCTTCAGCGCGCGCTTCAAGTAGAGGGTGATCTCACGAATGAGCCAGTCGCCGGCGTTCGCGGCGAGGAACGCGTCGTGCGACCTGCACCATCGCCGGGTCGCCGCGTGTGCGCAAAATCCACGTGCGGATCGTTTCCTCGTTGAAGCGCAAGTGCAGGATGGCGTCTTCGAACTCGCGCGCAAAAGCCAACGGCCAGAAATCCGTACCGAGCGATCGAACTTCTTCAACGTTGCGCGGCGCCGGCTTGGTCGGACCCTCGACCACGAACGTCGCGGTCGAATTCTCGCGATCGATCTCGACAGTCATGTGCGCATACTTGACCCGCCGCTCTTCAACCTCGCGCGCGAGCCGACCCAGCGCTATGCCCTGCGAATTCGCCGACCCCGCCGAGCGCGCCGCAAACTCGATAGCTCTGCGCGACGCCGACTCGAGCAGTTGCGAGCGCGGAACGACTTCATCCACCAGCTGCCAATCAACGGCGCGCTTGCCCCGCACTCCTTCTTCGGTCGTGCAAAAGAAATCCGCGCGGTCGCGCCTGACCCTGCGCTTATCGACCAGCCGCGTCAGACCGCCGGTGCCCGGCAGCACGCCGAGCAGCGCGACTTCCGGCAGCGATACGCTGGTCGAGCCGTCGTCCGCCATCATTATATAGTCGGTCGCGAGCGCGAGTTCGTAACCGCCGCCCGCGCATGCTCCGCCGATCGCCGTCATGTAGTACTGATCCGAGTTCAGCGTCGCATCTTCGATCGCGTTGCGCGTCTCATTGGTAAATTTGCAGAAATTCACCTTGAACGGATGACTCGACAGGCCCAGCATCCTGATGTTCGCGCCCGCGCAAAACACCCGCTCCTTGCCCGACGTGACGATCACGCATTTCACCTCGGGATGCTCGAAGCGCAGCCGATTGACCGCGTCGTTGAGCTCGATATCGACGCCGAGGTCGTACGAATTAAGCTTCAGCTCGTAGCCCGGCACGAGCCCGCCGTTTTCGTCCACGTCCATCGCCAGCGTCGCGATCGGGCCGGCGAAGCTGACACGCCAATGCCGATACGCGGACGGCTCGGTTCGAAAGTCGATCATCGCGAAATTCTCCCGCCTGGAACAGGCGCACTGCAATCCAGTATAGACCGCCCGCAGGCCCGCCTTTCAACGATCGGATCGCGTCACGTCACGCGCCGCAGCACGACCATCGCGTGGCCCGCGACGTGAACCCGTTCTTCGGCCAAGTGCGACTTCGCAGCTTGAGCCGCCGTTGCGTCCGCGGTGTCGAGCACGATCGTCCACTCGCGCCCATATTTCTTCGGCGGCAGCTTGAATTCCATCGGCTGTTGATACGAATTGAACATCAGAAAGAAGCTGTCGTCGGCGATCTTGACGCCGGCGCGATCCCGTTCTGTCATCGCGCTGCCGTTCACGAACGCGCCCAGCGTCTTCGCGTAGGCGACGCCCCAATCATCAGAAACCATCTCGACCCCGTCCGGCCGGAACCATTCGAGATCTTTCAGCCGGTCGCCCTTCGCGACGGTGCCCGTGAACCATCCCCGCCGCCGGAAGATCGGATGCTCGCGACGAAGCTGAAGCAGGCGCCGCGTGAAATCGAGCAGCGCGGCGTCGGCGTTCTCCCAGTCGATCCATGAAATCGGATCGTCCTGGCAGTAGGCGTTGTTGTTGCCGCGCTGCGTGCGTCCGAGCTCGTCGCCGGCCGTGATCATCGGCACGCCCTGCGACAGCAACATCGTCGCCAGGAAGTTCCGTTTCTGCCGCTCGCGCAGCGCGCGAACGACGGCATCGTCGGTCGGTCCTTCGACGCCACAATTCCACGAGCGGTTGTTGTTGTCGCCGTCGCGATTGTCCTCGCCATTCGCCTCGTTGTGCTTGAGGTTGTACGAAACCAGATCGGTGAGCGTGAAGCCGTCGTGCGCGGTGACGAAGTTGATGCTGGCGAGCGGCGCGCGGCCGCCGGCGCGATAGAGATCCGAGCTGCCCATGACGCGCGACGCAAAATCGCCCATCGAATAATTCGCGCCGCGCCAGAATTCGCGCACCCCGTCGCGATATCTGCCGTTCCATTCCTTCCAGTTGACCGGAAAACCCGCGACGCGATAGCCGCCCTCGCCCACGTCCCACGGCTCCGCAATCAACCTGACCGACGAGATCAACGGGTCCTGCATAATCGCCGCGAAGAACGGACTGGCCGCGAATTCGCCGCGCGGCCCGCGCGCCAGCGTGGTCGCAAGGTCGAAGCGGAAACCGTCGACGTGCATTTCGGTAATCCAGTAGCGCAGGCTGTCCATCACCATCTGGAGCACGCGCGAATGCGTCGTATCCAGCGAGTTGCCGGTGCCCGTGTAATCTTCGCAGCGGCCGCTGCCGTCGCTGCGCAGCCGATAATAATTCGCGTTGTCGACGCCGCGAAAACAAATCGTCGGCCCGTCCTCGTTGCCCTCGCCCGTATGGTTGTAAACGACGTCGAGGATCACCTCGATCCCCGCGCGATGGAACGCCTTCACCATCGTCTTGAACTCGGTGACCGCACTGCCCAGCGCGGCCCCCGACGCGAAGCGGACGTCGGGCGCGAAAAAGCCAATCGTGTTGTATCCCCAATAATTAGTCAGCCCGAGTTTTTCCAGGTGACGCTCGGGCGCCGTCTGATGCACCGGCATCAACTCGATTGCGTTCACCCCGAGCGAGGTCAGGTGCTGGATTATCGGCGGCGACGCCAGCCCCGCGAACCTGCCGCGAATGCGCCGCGGCACGTCGGGATGCATCGCGGTCATGCCCTTCACGTGCGCCTCGTAGATGACGACGTCCTGCCACTGAATTTCAGGCTTGCGATCGCCCTCCCAATCGAACGCCGAATCGACCACCACGCACTTGGGCATCACGGGCGCACTGTTGCGCGAATCGAGATGAGGCGTGGCGCCGGCGGCGGCCGCGCGATAACCGACCATCGAATCATGCCATCGCGGCATGCTGTCGAGCACCCGCGCACACGGATCGATCAACAGCTTGGCGGGATTGAACCGATGACCGGCAGCGGGATCGTACGGACCGCTGACGCGATAGCCATAACGCTGGCCCGCGCGAATTCCGGGAACGTAACCGTGCCAGATGTGTTCGCTGCGCTCGGCCAGCGGTATTCGCGCGATTTCGGACTTGCCGCCGACGCCGCCGAACAGGCATAGCGTGACGCCGGTCGCGTGTTCGGAAAACAGTGAAAAATTCACGCCGTTGCCGTCAGGCGTAGCGCCGAGCGGATACGGGGTGCCGGGCAGAATTTCGGATCTGGATTTCGGCATTTGGAAAGTGACACTAATGGCAAGCCGCGACGATAGTGGCAACCCGTGGCGATTTCACCGGCCACTCGCGCTACTATTTCACAAATGCGGCTCGTCGATTTCTATTTCGATTTCTCCAGCACCAACAGCTACTTCGCTGCGTTCCTCCTGCCCGAGATTTGCGCACGCAACGACGCGCGCGTGAACTGGATGCCGGCGCATTTCGCCGCGCTGTTCCGCGGCACCGGCTTCGACACGATGGCGATGACGCCGCGCAAGGCTCGCTACCTGTGGCGCGACCACGCGCGCTATGCGGAACTGACGGGGCTGCCGTTCAAAAAGCCCAGCCGTTTTCCAATCAAGACATCGTCCGCACTGCGCGCCGTTCTCGCCGCCGGCCAAACTGCCCAAGCCGACGACGGCGGCGCGTCGCGCGAGCACGCCCAGCGCACGATCTCGCAGGCAATCATGCGCGCATACTGGGAGCGCGACGAAGATATCAGCGATGGCGAAGTGCTCGCGTCGATCGCCTCGAGCGCCGGCTTCGATGGCGCGCGTCTGATCGACGCCGCCGACGCAAAACCGGCACGTGACGAGCTCGCAGCATTGACCGAGGGCGCAGTCGCTCGCGGCGTCTTCGGCGCGCCCACTTTTTTCGTCGGCGACGAGATGTTCTGGGGCAAGGATCGTCTCGACTTCGTCGAGCGATGGCTCAAGCGCCCTGAGTAGCGAAGCATCGCGAATCGCGCGAGGCCGAAATGGAGCGAATCGCTACTGATTTGAACGCGCCAAAGCAGCCTCAGGACCATCCTACAATCCGTAACATGGCTCTTGACTAACTGTAGGTAACGTTGGACAATAATGACCAATGACAACGTCGCGCATGAGGAAATCGCGTAGCAAAACTCTACAGGTACCGCGATGCCTGATTATCAAATGAATTCCATGGCGCTGGATTGGACCCCAGCGCCATCGAAGGATCTCCTGGCGTCGAATTCGACTGTGCGATTGTTGCGGCGCAGACTCCCGCGGCGTTGTAAAACGTTCAAAAGCGCTCATTTGGAGTTGCAGAAACGCCCTGTTGCAATTATAGCCACACTATTGCTGGTGGGGAACCGAAATCCATCCACAACAGATTGTATGGCATAGGCTTTGCTGAAATGGGCGCAACGTAGATGAATTTTGAACAGCATCGCGAACCGCTCCTTGAAAAGGACAGATCGCGCCAGCTAATGTGGCGCTTCGCTCTGGTCGTCTTATGAGTGCAGCTCTGTCCTCCCCTGCCGTAGCCAAACGGATCGCCTCCCGCGAGCCGTCAGCGCTCGTAACTCGCGAAGTCGACAATCTTGTTTCCAGGCTGCTCGGCGAAATCAAGGTCCCATTCAATTCGCTCGGCACCCGCGTCCTCAATCAGCTTTCCGACCTCAAGCGAATTCTCTCCACCGACTATAACGACGTGCCCGCGCTGCCCGACAAGCCGCTGCTCAAGGAATTGGCGCAGGTCGTCGAAAAAGATATCAAGCAGCACATCCCGACTTACGGCAGCCTGCAGGATCTCGGCAGCCCGCAATTGCTCGGCCATCTCGAGAAACTGTTCGGTCCGCGCCAGCTCGAGCTGCGCGCCGAGCCATATCGCACCGGCGCGGGCCTCTCGCTGCGGGGATTTTACTGCCGCGCGGACCTCGGCGAAAAAAGCAAGTTCGTGATTTTCGTCAACACCGCCCATCATCCGGGCGCGGTCGGCGCGACGCTCGGCCATGAACTCGGCCACTTCATCTACGGCTCGCTGGTCGGCGAAAAGGCCGCCCACACCGCCTTCATGGAAGGCGCGTTCGCGAACCATCTCATCGAACAGGACGAACTCTTCGCCGACAGCCTGGTCGCGCTTGCGGCCTACAGCCCCGAGCTGATCAAAAAGATCGGCAACATAACCCACCTGAAGCCCGGCTCCTCCGACGAATTGTTCAACCGGATAAAATACGCCTACGACATGATCGGCCCGCGCTACGACCTCGATCTCAGCAAGAGCAAGATGAAGGCGGCGTGGCGGGTCCGCTACCTGACCTCGATGGCGCACTTCTTCAAGCTGCGCTGCGCGCTGTACAAGTCCGCCGGAGTTTAAGCTCCGCCAAAAGGGGACAAAGCGGCCGCCGGTCGGAGTAAGACAGGCGGCATCGTTTTATCTGCGTACTTTTTAATTTTATAGAGCCGCGAACATCGCGTTGAACAGCGACGCCGCCCGCCCGTCGATCAGCGCATCCGCACCCATCTGATTCATGGTGTAGCCAAACCCGACGCGCGCGTCCGGGTCGGCAAATCCAATCGAGCCGCCGGCCCCCGGATGCCCGAACGTGCGCGGATTCGGCCCGATCGGCGCCGCCGGCTGATTGAGCGCAAACCCAAGTCCCCATCGCGAGTTCACGCCCAGCACGAGATCCGGCCCGTTGGCCTGCTCGGTATACGCGCGCTTGATGCTCGCCGGCGTCAGCACGCGATAACCGTTGAGCTCGCCTCCCGTCGCGAGCGCTCCATACAACGTCGCGAGCGCGCGCGCCGTCGCATGTCCGTTGGCCGCCGGAATCTCCGCGCCGCGCCACGCCCGGCTGTTCACCAGTTCGGCGTCGACGCACGGCCGCGGATTCGCGATCGCTTTGTAGGTCATCGATTCCGGATCGACGCTCATCGTCGCCAGTTGATCGGGCTTGTCCGCCGGTGCCGGCGGCGCCGTCATCAATTCCGCAATCCGCGGATCGAAACTCGCATCGACGCCAATATGGATATCGAGCTTGAGCGGCGCCGCGATTTCCTCGCGCAGATAAGTGCCCGGCGTCTTGCCCGTGATTCGCCGAATCACCTCGCCGACCAGGTAGCCGAACGTAAGCGCATGATAGCCCTGCGCCGTACCCGGCTCCCACCAGGGCTCCTGCGCCGCCAAGCGCAGCGCACATCACCGGCCAGTTCGAGTACGCGTCCATCGGCAGTTGCTTCTTGACAGCCGCCAGTCCCGCGCGATGAGTGAGCAGAAAATTTACCGGAATCTTTTCCTTGCCCGCCTGCGCAAACTCAGGCCAGTACTTCGACACCGGCGCGTCGAAGTCGAGTTTGCCCTGATCGACCAGCCGATGCGCGCACATCGACGTGAGGCCCTTGGTCGTCGAGAAAACATTGACCAGCGTGTCGCGCGTCCACGGCCTGGTCTTCGCCTTGTCGGCATAACCGCCCCACAAATCGAAAACCGTCTTCCCATCAACCACCGCGGCTACCGCCGCGCCGACTTCGATTCCATTCTCAAAGCTATCCGCAAAGACTTCCCTGACGCGCTTGAACCGCGGATCGCAGCTGCCCTCAATTTTCACTGCCATGGCTCATCTCCTCGAATCGCAATCGACCTCCACATACCACGCAATTTGGATCGACACCAAGACACTGGCAGGTCATTCAATTGGATTGTTCCGCGCTCAATCGGTGTTTCCACCGGCCAACGCAACGCCTATACTGCGCTCGCGTAAACCGATGGTCTCGCCGGAAACCTCCGCCAAAATCAGCCGCGTCTTCAGCCGCATGTACGGCCGGCTGTTCTCGTCGAATCCCTATCCGCTCTACAAATTCCTGCGCACGCGTTACCCGCTCCTGCGCACTCCCATCGGCTTCTGGCTTTCCACGCGCTACGACAATTGCCACGCGGTCCTGCGCGACAAGCGCTTCCTCGCTTTCGATCTCAACGCGCTCGACGCCTTCCCGCCGGACGACGGCCTCAAGTCGATGCGCGAGGCGCTGAAGCACGCGATCGTTTTTCGCAATCCTCCCGATCACACGCGCCTGCGCCGGCTGATGACCACTTTTTTTTCGCCCGGCGTCGTCAATGGACTGCAACCGCGGATTCAGAAGATCGTCGACTACCTGCTCGACGCGGTCGAAGCTCGCCGCTCGATGGATTTGATCAAGGACGTCGCGTTTCCATTTCCGATCGATGTGCTGGCCGAGGTGATGGGCGCCGACGACGCCGACAAACCGATGTTCCGCGACTGGATGCGCACGCTCGGCGTCCCGCTCGATCCCGTTATCAGCGCGAACGATCCCGGCGTCGAGGTGCGACAGGCGATCGCGGACGTGCGCCGCTACTTCTCGGACCTCGCCGCCGATCGCCGCAAGCATCCGCGCGAAGATTTGATCAGCATCATGGTGAGCGCCGAAAACCGTGGCGACCTGCAAACCGAAGAGGAACTCGTCTTCAGCGCGATGTTCACGCTGCTCGCCGGCCACGAAACGACGATGAACATGATAGGCAACGGGATGCTCGCGCTGTTTCGCAATCCCGCGGCGCTCGCCCGCCTGCGCTCAGACCCGTCGCTGATCGAGCCTGCGCTCGACGAGTTCCTGCGCTTCGACAGCCCGGTGCAAGTGACGTTCCGCACCGCCAGCGAAGACATCGAGCTTGGCGGCAGAACGATTCCGCGCGGCGATCACGTGGTCGTATTTCTCGGCGCAGCCAACCGCGACCCGCTGCGATTTAACGATCCCGACAAGCTCGACATCGCGCGGACCGACAATCATCACCTGTCGTTCGCCGCGGGTCCCCATCGATGCATCGGCGAAGTGCTGGCCAAAGTCGAAGGCCGCATCGCCTTCGAAACAATTCTCCGCCGCATGCCGAACCTGTCACTCGCCAACCCGCATCCGAAATGGCGCCCCGCCATGAGTCTGCGCGGGCTCGAGTCCCTTCCGCTGACCTTCTAGCTCGTCACATCGACGCGTACACCGCTTCGATCAGCGCCGTCGCGCGCGGATCGATCAGCAAGCTCGATTGCATCTTGTTCATCGTGTACCCGAATCCAATCTTCGCCTCGGGGTCCGCATAGCCAAGCGAGCCGCCCGCGCCCGGATGCCCGAACGACTCTGCATTCGGCCCCAAGTCCGCGCCCGGCTGCGACATCATGAACCCCTGCGAAAAGCGCGTGTTGAGAGTCAGCACCTTGTCGGGTCCGTTCGATTGCTCAATCGAGCATTTCGCGACTTCGTCCTTCGACATCACGCGAACCCCATCGAGCTCGCCGCCGCGCGCGAGTGCGCCATACAACCGTGCGAGCGCACGCGCCGTGCCGTGCCCATTCGCCGCGGGGATTTCGGCCGCGCGCCACTCGCGCGAGTTCACCAGCCCCGGCTTCCCCATCAACGGCGGATTCATGAACGCCTTGGCGACGACTGACTCCGGATTTTTCATCGCTTCGGCAAAAATATTCGGCTCGCCCGGCCCCGGCGGCGGCGACGCAATCAAGCTCGCGACTCGCGCGTCATGCTTCGCGTCGAGGCCGATATGAAAATCCAACCCGAGCGGACCGGCAATCTCGTCGCGAAGATAGACGCCCGGCGTCTTGCCGGTGATTCGCCGAATCACCTCGCCCACCAGCCATCCGAACGTCACCGCATGATAGCCGTGCGCCGTTCCGGGCTCCCACCACGGCTCCTGCTCGGCGAGCGCAGTCGTCATCGTCGTCCAGTTGAACAGCGCGTCGCCGTCGAGGATTTTGCGCACGGCAGGAAGCCCCGCGCGATGACTCAACAGAAATCGCACCGGCAGTTTGTCCTTGCCCGCCTGCGCGAACTCGGGCCAGTACTTCGCCACCGGCGCGTCGATGTCGAGCAGGCCCTTGTCGACCAGCCGATGCGCACAAATCGCGGTGACGCCCTTGGTCGTCGAGTAAACATTGACCAGCGTGTCGCGCGTCCACGGCCGGGTCGCCGCTTTGTCGGCGTGCCCGCCCCAGATGTCCACCACGCTCTTGCCGTCGAGCACCACCGCCGCGGCCGCGCCGACCTCGCTCCGCTTTTCGAAATTCTCGGCGAACGCGTCTTTGACGCGACTGAATTTCGGATCGCAAGTGCCTTCGATTTTCACCGCCATGAACTATCTCCTTGTAGTCTCGTCCGAAATTTAACGGCTTACGCGATCGCGCCGCCGCAACTCGATCCCGCACCCGCCGTGCATCCGAAGCAATGCGATCCGGTCGCGATACGCGCGCCCGCAAGTGTGCCGACGTCGTCGACGTCCCAGATTGTCGAGGCTGCCTTGCCGCCGAGCGGAATCTCCAGCATCTGGTTGAAATCGCAGTCGTAGAGCCGCCCGTCCCAGCCGACGCTCACGAGGTCGCGGCACATCAGCGCATCCACAGTCGCGGGGTTGAAGTGATTGACCAGCAGACTCATGTACGCCGAATGGCTGCCGGTGCTGTTCAGCTGGTTGGCGAAGCGCGCGATCGGCATGTTGGTGATTGTCAGCAGGCGATCGAACACGACGCCGAAATTGCGCGCCAACTCTTCGCGATACTGCCCTTCAAGCTCCGCCTGCGGCGGCGGCAGCGACGCGCCAATCGGGTTGTACACGAGATCGAGCCGCAACTCGCCGCGCCCGAATCCGGCGGCGTTCAGTTGCCGCATCGCCGCGATACTTTTGTCGAAGACACCTGCGCCGCGCTGACGATCCGTGTTCTCGGCCGTGTAGCACGGCAGCGAGCAGACCAGCTCGACGCCCGCGCGCCGGTAAAATTCCACCAGCCATTCCATGCCGGGCTCGAGCGTCACCGTCAGATTGCATCGAACGATCACCTTGCGCCCCAGCGCACGCGAGCGTTCCACTAACATCGCAAAGTTTGGATTGAGCTCCGGCGCGCCGCCCGTGATATCGACCGTCCCGACCCGCGCACTCGCCGCGATCACTTCGACAACCCGCTCGGCCGTCTCGCGCGTCATCTGTTCCGTCCGCCGCGGGCCCGCATCGACGTGACAGTGATGACAAGCCTGGTTGCACAGCTTGCCGACGTTTACCTGTAGCGTCGAGGGCGATGTGCGGCTGAGCGCGCCGATGCCGTGGCGTGCCAGCGTCGCATCGAATTGCGGACTGGAGAGCGAGTCAGATACCGCCGCCATCGCGCGACTCTAACACGCATGGCGCGAGATCGTCATGGGGCAGGTTACTGCTCTGAATTCATTGAAAAGAAAAAAAGCAGGAGACCGGGGGGAGACCGGTCCCCTGCGCTAGTGGGGAGGGGAAATCACTCGCGCCAGATCTAGCCGTGTCTCTCGTCGTGCTGTTCCGCGCGATGCATGAACCGGTTCGGGTGCGCCTTGAACTTGTGGCGCACGTTCGGATGCTCGTGCAGGTATGAGCCAAGTCCCGGATGATTCTCGACGAACTTCTGACTGTCGATCTTCGACGGGTCTTTCTCGAGTTTATGCTCCAGTTCCGGATGCGAATTGAGATAACCGTTGTCCGCCTTCGCCGCATCGGCGCGCATCTGCGCCGCCACCGGCCCGGCCATCGCGAATGCCAAAGCTGCTGCCGATAGAATCGTGATTGTTTTTTTCATCCTCATTAACCTCCGCCTCGCTAGATTAGTACGCCTCTGCTCGTGGACGGTTTCAAATCCAGCGGGAATGACAACAGTAGCGATTCGCGTGCCATGTCGGATTTCGATGATTTTCCTCAGAAATTCTGCCGTTTTTCCGAAACTTCGAGATCGGAATGTGGTAAATTTTCATGCTCCATCTTCGGATGGGCGCTCGGTCGGTTCCCGGACATCGACTCGATTTCATTGCGGCGTGCGCTGAGTTAAAGAAAGCGTTCATGAAGAAAAAAGAACCCGAAAAGAAAAAGCCGCCCGAACGAACCTATCGAGGCGGATGCCACTGCGGACGCATCCGCTTCGAGGTCCGCGGCAATCTCGAGCGCGTCTCCGAATGCAACTGCTCGATCTGTTCGAAGAAGGGCTACGTGCACTGGATCGTCGAGCGCGCCGCGTTCCGGCTGCTCACTCCGTCCGACAATATCGCGTCGTATGCCTTCAACACGAAAACCGCGCGGCATCTGTTCTGCCCGAATTGCGGCGTCGCATCGTTCTACATCCCGCGCTCGGATCCCGAAGCCTTCGACGTCAACGTGCGATGCCTCGAAGGGGTGAATCTGGCCAAGCTCGAGTTCGACCACTTCGACGGCCGCCACTGGGAACAGAGCATCGTCGGCTATAAAGAGAAGCGCGAGCAGCCCCGGGACGCGAAGTAGAGAGGACCAGGATGGCGACGCTGGGCTTTTTGCGCCGCGACTTCGAAGTGTTCGCGATCGAGAACTTCAACGCGCGGATGGAGAAGATCTACGAGCTCGTCCGGCCGCGGCTGATTCGGCTGGGGACCGAGCTGGCGCCGGAACTGTCGCGAACACTTAACATGGAGTTTCTTCCGCACGTCGCCACGCATATGCGGCTGCGGGCGGCCAATGCTCCCGGCGAGACGTGGGCGGCGTTCGGGCCGTCGCAGGTTGGATACAAGCGCTACGGATATCTCGCGCTGTGCGTCTCGCTCGCGGGCATCCACGCGCGCGCGGTCGTCAAACCCGACGCCGAGAATCGCCCCGAGATGGGACGACTGATCAAATCGAAATCGGCTGAGCTCGAAAAATCTTTTCGCGGTACGAAGATCCAACAGTACCAGGACTGGGATCGCCGCGAGCTTCCCCGCCCGACCGCGGCCGACGCCAACTTCTTCGACGGACTTGGCGACGCACTCGCGAAAAAAGCCGGCGGCCTCGACGTCGGCTTCGGCTGGCCCGTGCGCGACGCGCTAACCGTCGATCGCGCCGAAGTCGTCGACGCCTTCCGCGAGCTGGAACCACTCTACCGGACGATCCGCTCCGTCAAGTGAGGCGAATCCGCCGTGAACTGGTCTTCGAAAGCAATTTCAAACGGTCGTCCGGTCGTTGTATTGCAGGAAATTCTCCAATTCCTCCAAGCGGGTCTAGCGCCCAATGACGCCGAAACCTTGGCAAGAGAGATCCTCGAAACGATTCCGCATTTTGTTGCAGATCCTGCCGAATGGATCTGGAGTGCCAGGATTGAATGGGATGGGTATGAAAAGCCCCGCGCCATCTTGTTGGAGGCAGCAAAGCCCCGTCGCAAATGGACGCGCCGGATTCCTCTGCCTCTTTCAATTAGGACGCTACCGACGAAATTGCGGCCTCTATGAAGCATCGCGCCAAACACTATTGTAGATGAATTGCTCAGCCGCAAAATTCCGGCACGCACGTCGGGAAAGCGGCCTCCAAGAAGGGATTCATGGCGAACAAAGGAAATTGCAAAGCGAAAGATTGCGCGCGCGAGGCCGTCGGCAAGGGCTACTGCCGTCAGCACTTCCGCCTCTGGAAAGCCGGCGAGATGCCCAAGCCGCGCTTCAAAACCTGCACCTTCGAGAAATGCCGCAAGCATCGGCACGGCACCTCCAGCCTGTGCGACGAACACTTCGCCGCCAAGCACGGCAAAAAGGGTGGTGACGCCGCTGCAGCGCCCGCAGCCGAAGCGGCACCGGCAGAAGCTCCGGCAGCCTGACGCGACCGCGTCCGCATCGACGCTCGCGTCGTGCGGGCATTGAGAAGACTTCCGATGGCTAATCTAATCGTGGCTGGCGCGGCAGGCCGGATGGGTCGTCTGCTGGTCGCGCTCGCGTCGCGCGATCCGGCGCACAAAATCGTCGGCGCGCTCGAAGCGCACGGCAACAGCGCCATCGGCGCCGACGCTGGCGAGCTCGCCGGCATCGGCCAGCTGCGACGTGAAGGTCACCGACGACTATGCCTCGCTCGCGCGGCCCGACACCGTCACGCTCGACTTCACGACCGCCACCGCCTCGATGGAACATCTCGAAGTCGCCTCGAAAGCGGGCGCCGCGATCGTAATCGGCTCGACCGGCTTCACACCCGAGATGGAAACGCGCGCGCGCGAGCTGGCTCAGAAGACGCGCACCGTTATCGCGCCCAACATGAGTATCGGGGTCAATGTGCTCGCCAAGATTGTCGCCGAAGTCGCCGCGATTCTTCCCGACTTCGACGCCGAAGTTCTCGAGATTCATCATCGCACCAAAATCGACGCGCCCAGCGGCACCGCGCTGTCGCTTGCCAAGGCGATCGCGGCGGCGCGCGGGGTAGAGTTCGCTCCCAACGCGGTCTTCGGCCGCGAAGGAATCACCGGCGTCAGGCCCGACGGCAAGATTGCGGTGCTCGCGATGCGCGCGGGCGACGCGGTCGGCGATCACACCGTAGTCTTCGGCGGCCAGGGCGAGCGGCTCGAGCTGATTCATCGCGCGCAAAGCCGCGACTCGCTCGCGCGCGGCGCGCTCCGTGCCGCCGGCTGGCTGGCCGGCCGCAAGCCGGGGCTCTACACGATGCGCGACGTGCTCGGACTCTGACTGACGCTCAAAGATGTGACGGATGATGGTCGTGGTCTGGCGGCGTGCCCGGCGGCTCGCCCATCTCTGCCCCTTCGTGATCGAGCATCGCCCATCGCTCAACCAGCTTGATGCCGAGGCCGCGATGGCTGCGAATGAAATACGTCGCCATCGCGATCAGCGCGAGAATGTTTCCCGCAACGATTTTCCACCATCCCAGGGCTTCGAGCGCTGACTGATCGATCAACGAAATAAATCCGACAAAGAAAACCTCGAACACGGCGAGCAGCAACAGCGCGCCCAGCACCATGAACGGTTCCCACTCCGACGCCGCCAGCAGAACCGCGAGCGCCAGGCCGAACGCCACGAAGGCGGAGAAGTGCAAAATCGAGTAGCCGAGCACGAGCGGCAGCGTCGCTACGACGCCGTCGCCGACACCCGTGCTGCGAAAAACCATCGCGCCGAGAATCGCCGGCGTGTGAAACGAGTTGCCCGACGCGAAGTCGTAAATCATGAACCACACGGAGACGACGATTCCGCCGATCAATCCCGCCGTCACGCCCTCGCGCACGACTGAGATCCAGCCGCCGAGCAGATCGAACGCGAGCGCCGGATGCCGCCAGAAGAAATACGTGAGCATCGCGCCCGTCGCGAGCAGATTGCCGACGATGATGCCCCACCACGTCAGCTCGACCATCACGTTCGGGCCGAGGAACAGCACCACCGCGATGAAGAAAACTTCGAAGGCAACGAAAAAAATCGCCAGCGAGAAAAGCAGCGACGACTCCGTCTCGCAGGCTTCGAGCAGCAATCCTCCCGCGATGCCGAACGTGATGAACGCGCCGAAGTGTAGTATCGAATACTCCAGCGCCAGCAGCGCCAGCGCGTGATGAACCTCGTGGCTGTGCGATCCGTGGAGAATCGTCGCCGCCAGCAGAGCCGGCGTCTCCAGCGCGTGCCCGCGAATCACGTCGAAGATCAGGAACCACACGGCGACGACCACGGCGCCGATGATTCCGGCGACCGCTCCGTCGATGATGATTCGCGTCCTCGAGTGTTCCATCTTCCTCGCCGCGCGATTCTTCACTGGCCCCCGCGAGCCAGCTAAACCTCGTGTCTAGTCCACTACTAACCCACAAGATCCGCGCCCGGCAAGCGTCAAGAACGCGCCCGCACCACGCGCAGCTCCGGTATCGTCGACGGGGGCACGACCGGAATATCGCCGTCTTCGCGCTGCTGCCATCGGTAGAAGATGAATGTGAAAACGATCATCAGGTAGGTGCCCTGCCCGATCCACATGATCAGCCCGCCCAGCACCTGGTCGTCGATCGGCTTCAAGCCCCAGCCGTGCGCGCCCTCGGTGTACCACGGATAAATCACGCGCGTCGCGAGCGTGATCGGCGCCGCCACCGCCGTCATCGGGATCATCAGTAGGAACAGGTAAAGGATTTGCGCCGGGTACGAAAGCCGCGGCAGCTCGGGAAGCGGACTCAGAATCGGCCACCACAGGATCACGCCGGACGCCATGAACATCAGGTGGAGAAAAATGTGAAAGTCCTCGTCGCGGCACATCCGATCGAAGACCGGCGGAAAGTGCGCGGTGACGAACACCGCCGAAAAAATCAGGAACGCGATTACCGGCTTCGTCACCACCCGCGCGATGGGCTTGATCGGTTTGCTGAGCACCAACGGCCGGATCATCCAGCCCGGCGTCCCGAGCAGCAGCAGCGGCGGGATCAGGAAAGTCTCGACCAGATGCTGCAGCATGTGCATCGAGAATATTCGCGCGTCCGCCAATTCATCGAGTTCGGTGTGCGCGTAAAGGATCACGCCCATCGCGATCGCGAACCACATCGCCTGGCGCCGCGTCGGTCGGCGGCCGGCCACGCGGCACGCGCCGAGGTAAATCGCGATCAACGTCGCGACGCCTATCGGTATGCTCGGATGTTCTCCGAAAATGTCCATCGCAAAAACTGCGCCTATCCGATCGGCGCCATGTGACCCGACAGGTATGAGAACAGCAGGATCAGCGACACCAGCAACACCGTCGCGATCATCAACGGGAAGACGAACACTCCCGTCAGCAGCCAGCCGTCGTACTTCAAGTGCATGTAGAACATCGCGACCAGCGCGAACTTCGCCGCGCCCAGCACGATCAACACCGGCACCAGCACGGGACGCAGCGCATGGATGTAGAAAACGGTGATCTCCATCGCCGTCAACACGACCAGGAACGCGGCGATGATCACGTACGTCGCCGCACCGGGATGACGAACCTGCTCGCTGTGGGGCTGTGCGATATCGCTCATGCTCCTGGTACCGCCTGCATTAGATAGACGAGAGTAAAGATGATGATCCACACGACGTCGACGAAGTGCCAGTAGAGTCCCGCGAGCTCCACTGACAGCGCGCGCGACTTGCCGAGCTTGCCGTTGATCGCGGCGACCAGCAGCACCGACAGCCAGATCACGCCGATAGCGACGTGGGCGCCGTGAAATCCCACCAGCACGAAGAACGATTGCGAAAACAGGTTGGTCGTGAGTCCCATGCCCTCGCGCATGAAGCTGGTGAACTCGTAAACCTGGCCGCCAAGAAAAATCAGTCCGAACATGACGGTGCCGCCCAGCCAGATTCGCTCCCATCGCGTGTCGCCGCGCTGCGTGGCCGCGAGTGCGAGCACCATCAGCAACGAACTCATCAGCAGGATGAACGTGCTGAACGAGGTCAGCGGTATGTTGAGAATTTCCGGCCCGGGCCCGGTGATGCTGCGCGATTTGTAAACGATGAAGGTCGAGATCAGGCTCGCGAAGAATACGCACTCCGATCCGATGAACGACCACACGCCGATTTTGCGCACGTCGATTCCGCCCGACGACGGCGCGTGCTCCGGGTCGTGCGACTCCTCGCCGAAGTTCGCGTACTCGAATCCCATCCCGATGACCGACAGGATCAGGACCGTCGCGCCCATGAGGACGATGCGGTACCAATCGATGATGAGCCCGAGTCCCATCATGCCGACGCCGAGACTCAACACCAGCGGGTAGATCGACGGCGCCGGCATGTGGATGTGCCCGACGGGTGCGGGCTCACTCGGCGGTGGCGACGGCGCCCGTCCCGACATGTAAGCGGCGACGCCGCGCGAGCCGGCGCGCCCATACTTCAGAATCCACCACGCATCGCGCCCGCGGACTTGCGGGATCGTCGCGAAGTTGTACGCAGGCGGCGGCGACGGCGTCGACCATTCGAGGCTGCGGCCGTCCCACGGATCGGCGGGCGCGCGTTCGCCGGTCGCAATGCTTTTGAAAATGTTGACGTAGAAAAGCAGAAACGCGATGCCGAGAATGAAAGCGCCAATCGTCTCCAGCTGGTTGAGATGCGTCCAGCCCATGTCCGCGCCGTAGGTGTAAGTGCGCCGCGGCATCCCCCACATTCCGACAATGTGCATCGGGAAAAATGTGAGATTGAATCCAATGACCGTCAGCCAGAAATGCCACTTGCCGAGCGTCTCGCCCATCATGTGACCGCTGATCTTCGGCCACCAGTAATAGAACGCCGACAGGATCGCGAACATCACGCCGCCGAACAGCACGTAGTGAAAATGCGCGACGACAAAGTACGAGTCGGTCTGCTGAAGATCGATCGGCGCCGACGCGTGCATGATTCCGCTGAGTCCGCCGATCGTGAACTCGAGGACCATGCCGAGCGCGAAGTAGAATGCGGTCGTCATGCGCAGCGAGCCGCCCCAGACCGTCGCAATCCAGCTGAAAATTTTTACGCCGGTGGGAATGGCGATCAGCATCGAGGTGATCGCGAACGCCGAGTCCGCCACCGGTCCCATTCCCGTCGCGAACATGTGATGTCCCCACACGCCGTACGACAGAAATGCGATCAGGCAGATCGAATACGCCATCATCGGATAACCGAACAGCGGCTTGCGCGAAAATGTCGGAACGACTTCCGAGATGATGCCGAAGGCGGGCAGCGCCATTATGTACACTTCGGGATGGCCGAACAGCCAGAACAAATGTTGCCAGAGGATCGGCGTGGCGCCGGCCGATGCGACGTAGAAGTGCGTGTCGAAAAAACGATCGAACAGCAGAAAGATTAGTCCGATGGTGAGCGCCGGGAACGCGATCAGAATCAGTATCGACGTCACCAACATCGACCACATGAACATCGGCATGCGCATGTAGGTCATGCCCGGCGCGCGCATCGCGATGATCGTCGTCAGGAAGTTCAGGCCGGTGAGGACGGTCGAGGTGCCCGATACCAGCAGCCCGATCACCCACCAGTCGATGGCGAGGCCCGGCGTGAAATACCGCTCGGTCAGATTCGCGTAACCGAACCATCCCGCATCAGGCAGCCCGCCGCGAATCCAACCGAGATGCAGCAAAATTCCCGCGACCAGAGCGAGCCAGAAGCTCAGCGCATTGAGCCGCGGGAACGCGACGTCGCGCGCGCCTATTTGCAGCGGGATTAGAAAGTTGCCGAGAAATCCGAGCAGCAGCGGCATCACGACCAGGAAGATCATCGTCGTCCCGTGCATCGTGAAAAACGCGTTGTAGGTCGCCGCCGACAGCACGTGATTGTCGGGATGCCACAGCTGTGCGCGAATCGCCATCGCTTCGAGTCCGCCGAACGCCATGAAAAACAGCGCACTCGCGAGATACATCACGGCGACCCGCTTGTGGTCGATCGTCGTCAGCCATCCGACAATTCCGCCGCCTTCGAGGTAGCTCGGCTCATGCACTGGCAATGGTTTCGGTTGCGCAGCCATTTCGACGCTCCCTATTTCAAACTCTCGAGATACGCGACCAGCGCGTTCAGCTTCGGTCCCGGCAGCAGCAGCGGCGGCATGTTCGCGCCCGGCTTGATTTCCTGCGGGTCCTCGATCCACTTCGCGACGTTTTCGGGCGTGTTCTGCAGCACGCCGGCGGCGAGAGTCGTGCGGCTGCCGAAATGCGTCAGGTCAGGCCCGATATAGCCCTTCGAAATTCCCTGGACCATGTGGCAAGTGGTGCAAGGACTGTCGGCAAAAACTTTGGCGCCGTCTGCCGCAAGCTGATCGTTGGCCGGCGTCGCGAGCGGCCCTGCAAGCTGGTCGTGGTCCCACTTCGCGAAATCATCCGGCGAATCGACGAACGTTCGAAAGCGCATGTTCGCGTGCGACAATCCGCAAAACTCCGCGCATTGCCCCGGATACATTCCCGGCACCGTCGCGACGAACGTCAGCTCGTTGATTTGACCGGGCACCACGTCGCGTTTGCCGCCGAGTTGCGGCACCCAGAAGCTATGAATGATGTCGGCGGATTCCAGCTCGAGGCGAATCGGCCGGTTGACGGGAATATGCATTTCGTTGCTGGCTTTCGCGCCGTCCGGGTAGTCGAACTCCCACCACCACTGATGCGCGACAACTTTAATCTCGAGCGCGCCCGCCGGTGCGACCGCCGGTTGCGATCGAAAGATCGTGCGTATCGTCGGCACCGAAATCATCAGCAGGACCAGCGTCGGCCCCAGCGTCCACGCAATCTCCAGGCCCAGATCCGACGACGCGGCCGAAGTCGGAGCCGCCTCGCCCACCCTCGACGAGAACACGAACACCGCCAGGATGAACGCGGAGATCACGATTGCGAGAATTATCCCGTCCCAAATCGTCACCTGGATATAGAGACTCTGAATCCACTGCGCGAGGTCCGACTTCGGCGCCAGCGTCGTCATCGGACGGCCCTTTTCCGAGCATCCGCCAATAGCCAATGCAATAGCCACTTGCATGGCGAGCGAATAGCTATTTGAAGCGCGCCTGATCATTCGGCGTCGTCTCCGACGGGCTCTCCCGAAGTGGCAGCCTGCGCGACGCGGTTAAGACCCGGCACCGCCGACAGCAGAAACGCGCCCAGGAAACCGATCGAGATAAAAAATTGCGTCGGCCCAAACGGGATCGCGTCGAGCGACAGCGATGGAACCACCAGCACGTAGCGTTCGAGCCACATTCCGATAAGCCCCAGCGCCGACACCGTACCGAGAATCGCCGGCGTCTTCTTGGTCCGCACGCTCATCAGCACGACGAACGGAATCAGCCAGATGAGCACCACGCACGCCACCGACAACGGCGACCACGGCATGTGATGCACCCGTTGAACGATAAAAAAAGTTTCAACCGGCAGGTCGCCGTACCAGATCACGATGTACTGCGCGAACACCAGGTAAACCCAGAACACCGAGAACGCGAAGACCATCTTGCCGTAGTCGTGCATGACGACAGGATTGGTGAAGAGGTTGTGCTCGCCCAGGCGGCCGCGCAGCACGGTCGCCACCAGAGCCATCGCGACCAATCCGCTCCAGAAGGCTCCGGCAAAAAAGAACCAGCCAAAAAGCGTGCTGCGCCATACCGGTGCGAGCGACATGACCAGGTCGAACGCGATCAACGAGTAGACGACCGCGTACACAACTGCGACCAACGGCGCCAGTCTCCGAATCGAATGCGGCGGCAACTCGATATCGTCGGTCGCGACCGACCACGCTCGTGCGTCCTCGCCTCGCGATGCGCGGATAAACGCGAAGCTCACCGCAGCCATTATTCCAAGCCCTATTCCATCACGCGCGAACAGAAACGGGACGTTCAGCCATGCCGCCTTCTGCGGAATCGGATGCGTCACCCACGGGAAAATCTGGCTGCGGCCAAAGTACAGTCCGAAGAAAAGAAAAAATCCCACCCACAGAAACGGCGCGAACGCCTCGCCCAGCCGATACGGCGTCGAGCCGCCCCACTTCGCCTGCGTCAGATAGAACGCGGCCGACGCGACCACGGCGCCTTGCGCCACGCCCAGAAAGAACAGCAGATTGACGAGATACGCCTGCCATGCGATCGCGCTGGCGCCTCGGCTCAGCGCGACGACGAACTCAGCCGCACCGAGCACGATCATCGCAGTCGCCACCTTCTGCATGGTGTTGCCGACGACCGACTCGACCGGTCGTGGCTTGGTCGCCGCGCGCTCGCGATGCGCCTGTTGAGGATTCGAACTCATCGCCGTCTGCTACACACCTTCGCGAACAACCTCTTCCGCGCCCGCTTCCTTCAACATCGACTCGATACGGTCCGCGTGCTCCTCGTCGCAATGAACGACGATTCCGAATCGATCCTCGCCGAAGCGCCCGTTGTAGCCCGGCGCAATCTCGGCCGTGGGTATCCGTGCCAGCGCCAGAACGCTGGTGAAACCGAAAATTCCGCCGAGCAGAACCATCAACTCGAAGCAGATAATGATGAACGGCGGCCACGACACGAGCGGCTTGCCGCCCGCGTTGAGGCGCCACTCGTAAGTTGTCCCAATCGTTATCGCGAGCCCGGTTAGAATTCCGGAAATTCCGCCCGCCAGCACGATCCATCGCACCGGACTTTTCTTCTTGCCGATCGCGTGCTCGATTCGATGACTCGGTATCGGCGAGAACGTGTTGAAGTCAGCCGACCTGCGCCGCGCGCAACTCTTCGATCGCGTGCGCGCATTCCGCGTCGTCGGCAAACGAACTTATGATCGCAATCGCACTCATGCGGCTTTGACTCGATCCATCTTCAGCGCCTTGCGCAGCCAGACGATTCCTTCTTTGAGTTCCGTCATCGAGATGATCGGCAGGAACCTGGAGAACAATGAGAACAGCCCCAGGAACCATGCGAAGGCGCCCACGGTGATCATGATTTCCGTGATCGACGGGCGGTAGGGTCCCCACTGCGAAGGTTCGAAATTCACCCTCAACGAACCCGCGATGATCACGAAACGCTCGAGCCACATCCCGATGTTTATGAAGATCGAAATTATCCAAAGCGCGACCAGGTTAACCCGGATGCGCGGAGAAAATAGCAGCAACGGTATCAGGCAGTTGCACAAGACCATCATCCAGAACAGCGGCCCCCACGGCCCGAAGTACCGCATGTGAAATGTCATTTGCTCGATCGGATCGCCCGAGTACCAGGTCATGAAACTCTCAGTGATGTACGAGTAGGTAACTATCAGCGAAGTGAGCAGGATGACCTTGGCGAGATTGTCGAAGTGCCACTCGGTCAACAGGTCCTGGATGCCGAGCATTCTGCGCATCGGGATCAGAAGTGTGACAACCATCGCGACGCCGGAAAAAATTGCGCCGGCGACGAAGTATGGCGCGAAGATCGTACTGTGCCAGCCGGGCAGTTGCGCCATCGCGAAATCCCACGACACGACCGAATGCACCGAAAGCACCAGCGGAGTAGCTAGTCCCGCCATTAGCAAGTACGCCATTGAGTAATGCCGCCACTGGCGATCGGTGCCCTGCCATCCCATCGCAAGCACGGTGTAGAACTTCTTGCGCCACCCGTTCGCAGCCTCGCGCGCGTTGGCGATATCGGGAATCAGTCCCATCGTCCAGAACAGCGCGCTGATAGTCAGATAAGTGCTGACTGCGAAGGCGTCCCACACCAGCGGCGAGCGGAAGTCGGGTTGCAGGTATCGCTCATTGGGGTATGGCAATAGCCAGTAGAAAAACCACACGCGGCCAAGATGTATTAGTGGGAAGAGGCCCGCAGTAGCTACTGCGAATATAGTCATTGTCTCGGCGGCGCGATAAACCGCGGTCCGCCACTTGGTGCGGAACAGGAACAGAATTGCGGAGATCAACGTTCCCGAGTGCGCGATACCTACCCAGAAAACGAAGTTAGTAATGTAGATCGCCCACATGACGGGCTGGCGAAGTCCCGTCACGCCCAAGCCCGAGTAGATCTGATGCGCCCAGCACGCAGCCCCAATCCCCACCAGCGTGAAGCAGAATCCGATCCACGCCCAGTAGGCGAGGCCGGCCGGTTCCATCACCCGCAGCACGCTGCGATCGATGTCGCGGAAAGTCGGTTCCGTGTTTATTTTCGGCGCCGCAGCCACTCAGGCTTTTCCTTTCTCGCGATAGAGATCGCGCAGATACGTGATGGCAGGTTTGGTATTGAGTTCCTCGAGCGCGCGATAGTTGCGCAGCTTGTTGTCGTCGCGCCGGCGCATCATCGCACTGGCGGGATCGTTGCTGTCGCCGAACGTGATCGCCCGCGTCGGACACGCCTGCTGGCACGCAGTGACGATCTCGCCGTCGCGCAGCTCGCGATCTTCAGTTTTGGCGTTGAGCTCGGCGAACTGGATTCGCTGCACGCAGAACGTGCATTTCTCCATCACGCCGGCGCCGCGCACCGTCACGTCGGGATTGAGTTGCAGGTTCAGCGGCGCCGGCCACTCCGGCACGAACCAGTTGAATCGGCGCACCTTGTACGGGCAGTTATTTTCGCAATAGCGCGTGCCGACGCATCGATTGTAAATCTGACCGTTGAGGCCTTCCTCCGTGTGATACGACGCGAACACCGGGCAGACCGGTTCGCACGGCGCGTGATCGCACTGCTGACAGAGCATCGGCGCAAGATAGAGTTGCGGCGCCTCGGCCGCTTCCGTTGCATTCGGGAAATAGCGCTCGATGCGGATCCACGACATGATTCGGCCGCGATCGACGCCGTCTTTGCCGACCGTCGGAACATTATTTTCCGCGTAGCACGCCGTCACGCACGCACTGCATCCGGTGCACGCGTTGACGTCGATCGTCATGCCCCATTTGTGCCCCGCGTATTTCCACGGCGCGTACATTTCGTACGGCCCGGTGACTTCTTCCCCATGGCTCTCCGGTAAAACGCCGGCCGCGAGCTGCTCGATACTCATCGCCTCGACGATCGACCGGCCCATCATGTCGCTGCTGCCCAGCGGTGTTACGAGCGCGCGCTTTGCTCCGGTCGCGTGCGCGGTCGCCTCGGCGTAAGTCGCGCCGGCCGCCAGGATCGCCCACGCATTTGCGCCGACATCTTTCGCATAGCGCCCGTACGCACGATGCCCCTGCCCAATCGGCACGGCGATCACGCCGGGACGCACCGTGCTCGCGACCAGCACCGGCGCCTCGATCACGCCGTGCTCCGTCTTGATTTCAATGAGGTCGTCCTTGCCGACGCCGAGCCCGCGCGCCGTCTCGGGATGGATCTCGGCCCAGCTGTCCCACACCAGCTGCGTGACCGGCTCCGGCAATTCCTGCAGCCACGGCTTGTCCGCGCCGCGCCCGTCGTAAAGAAAAATGTGCGGATAGGCATAGACGGAAAGTTGCATCTGCGCTGCCGTCGGCACGGCGGCTTTGAATGGAGATGTGTCGAGCGTGAGCGCCGCAAGATGCTGCTCCTCGAACAATCCGCCTTCGCGCCGCACTTTGGTCCAGAAATCTTCGGAATCAGCGCTGTCCGCTTTGGAAGCCAGCGCGAGCCATTCAGCCTTGACGGCCTCCGCGGTAGTCGTCCAGGGAAGTTTCGCGCTCGAGGACTTCGCGGCGGCCGCGAGCAGGATGTCGCCGACGGGTCTGCTGTCGAACACCGGTTGCATCACCGGCTGTCCGAGCCCGCGCACTCCCGCGCGCGGAGCCGTATCGCGCCACGACTCGAGCGGATGATGCGCCGGCAGCAGAAGACTCGCCATCGCGGCGGTCTCGTCGGGCACGCCGCCGGCCCACACGACGAACGGAACTTTCTGCAGCGCTTCGGCGATTCGCGCCGCCGCCGGCATCGTAAAGACTGGATTCGCGCCCGCGATAAACACCACATCGATCTCGCCGCCGCGCATCGCGTCAACCGCCGCGTCCACTTCGTCCGGCGTGCTGGTGTCCTCGGCCGGCGAGCCTTCGAAGAACATTATCGTCTTGCCGAAATTGCCGGTAACCGAATTCAGGATCATCGCCGCCAGATGCGCCGACGAATCGTCGGTGCCCGCGATCGCGAGCGCGCCATCGGCCTTGCCGAACGCCTCGCCCAGCGCGGTAATCGTCTCGGCCGGCACGCCGGTGCGCGCGCTGGTCGCGGCGGGATCGAAATTCGCGACCGCCTTGGTGAGCGCCGCGAGGTCGAAGCCCGAGTTCGGCGATACCTTGCCATTCTTGACCAGCACGTTGAGCACGCTCCACGCGACATCGGCCTGCGCGCCGGGCGCCGTCGCGATCCAGTCGTCGCACTTCGACGCCGTCATGCTGAGCCGCGGTCCGACGTAGGTCGCGCGGCCGATAGTCAGCGCGCCGCGCCGATTCTGCGGCGTGCGAAACAGCGAATATTGGCGCGCGAGCTCCACCGGCGACTGCCACGTCTCGAGGAAGTCCGCGCCGAACGAGATCAGCATCTCGGCCTGATCGATTCGATAGGTCGGCAGATCGCGCCGGCCAAAGAGCGTCTTGGCCGCGACGCGCGCCGGCTCCTGGTTGATTGCTTCGTAAAATATCGCGCGCGACGAATTTTGCGCGCCGATAAACGCCAGCGCGATTTTCTGGAAGGTCGGACCCTGCGGCGAACCGAAGAACGCGACGCGATCCTTGCCCGCCTTCGACGCCGCCGCCAGCCGGTCGTCGAGCATCTTCCCCGGCTTCTCCCCACGACACTGTCCGCAACGCGCCGTCGCTGCCGCGAACCTGCGGATGCGCCAATCTGTCCGGATTGTACAGTCCCTGCAGCGCAGCTTGGCCGCGCGCGCACAAAGCGCCCTGTCCGATCGGATCGGCGGGATTGCCCTCGAGCTTGACGACGCGCCCTTCACGGATTCGCGCCACCACGCCGCATCCGGCCGAGCATTCTGCGCAGGTCGTCGCAAAGAAGCTCGGTACTCCCGGCACTACGTTTTCATCGGGCACGACGTACGGAATCAGCTTGCGCGCTGCCGGCTCGCAGCCGGGCAACGCGGCAGCCGCGCCCGCAGTCGCGGCCAGCTTGATGAATGATCGCCTTGATATCGGCGTCGACGGTCTATCGCGGTCGAGTTTTTTCACTCTTCTCACTCAGTGATGACAGCCAACGCAGTCGAGCGTCGCTTTTTTCTGCGTGTGACAGTCCACGCAAAAGCCCATGTTGATTTCATGCACCGGCACCACGCGATCCATCGTCTGCACCGGCCCGTGACAGCTTTGGCATTCTATCCCCGCATGTATATGCGGCCGATGCGTGAAGCGCACGAAGTCGGGCAGCGTGTACACGCGATTCCACTGGATCTCGAACGCGGCAGGCGTGTCGTCCGTCCACGGCCGCGTCACCGGCTGGATGCCGCCGCCGGCTATTCCGTTGCCGTGGCATCCCACGCATCGCGCGACCGCTGGAATTCCGGGTTCGGACGATCGGCTCGCATAGGCATGGCAGTACTGGCAGGGGATTTGGTTCACGCCGGCATGGATGCGATGGCTGAATGGTATCGGCTGGACGACATCCGCACGCGGCGCCCAGGGCCGTTGCGACAGCGCGATCGTAGCTCCGCCGAAGACGAGCATCGTGACAGCAAGCAGCAGCAATATCCGGTTCATGCTCACGATCAGGCTTGTGATTAATCCCAACGAGAGTTTGTTACCATCGCGCGGACGTTAAAATTTCTAACAATACGATCCTCCCTAATCAAGCAAAGTTAATGTAAATGAGAGCGCGCGAGCCGATGATCGAAGCATCCACCTGTGGATTCCCATTGTGCGAGAACGCCGATTTATTGCGGCAGGTAGTTTCGACGCTTCGTAAAGTATGTTACTTACGTCTAGATCTCGGTTGTCCAGGGCTTTTCAACAGGTGCAAATCAAGACAGCTTCCCGACTTGGACTTTTGCCGCCCTACCTTTTTGCCGAGCTTGACCGCCTGAAGAAGGAGGTCGCCAGCAAAGGCATCGACGTTATCAGCCTCTCCATCGGCGACCCCGACCTGCCCACTCCGCGTCACATCGTCGAGTCGCTCAAGCGCGCCGCCGACGATCGCAAAAATCACCGCTATCCCGACTACGAAGGCTTGCCGCAATTTCGCCAGGCCAGCGCCGACTGGTACCGCCGCCGCTTCGGCATCAGCTTCGACCCTCAGCGCGAGGTCTGCGCGCTGATCGGCTCCAAGGAAGGCATCGCAAACTTCGCGACCGCCGTCGTCGATCCCGGCGACATCGTGTTGATTCCCGATCCCGGCTATCCCGTTTACTACTCGGGATGCGTCTTCAACGGCGGCGAGCCATATTTCCTGCCGCTCAGAAAAGAAAGCGGATTCGTTCCCGATCTCGCCTCGATCCCCGCCGAAGTTGCGCGCCGCGCAAAGATGTTGTGGCTCAACTATCCCAACAATCCGACCGCCGCGACCGTTGACCTCTCGTTCTTCGAGGACGCCGTCAAATTTTGCCTCAAGCACGACGTCATCCTCGCCCACGACAGCGCCTACTCCGAAATCGCCTACGACGGTTACCGCTCGCCGAGCGTTTTCCAGGCCGACGGTTCGCGCGAGTGCGCGATCGAATTCCATTCGCTCTCGAAGACCTTCTCGATGACCGGATGGCGCGTCGGCTTCGCCATCGGCAACCCGCAGTTGATCGGCGCGCTCGGCAAGGTCAAGACCAACGTGGATTCCGGCGTCTTCCAGGCCGTGCAGGAAGCCGCCATCACCGGCCTCGAAGGGGGCGACGGCGACAAGCTCGCCGAGTATTGCGCAATCTACAAGGAACGCCGCGACCTGCTGGTCGGCTCGATCCGCGCGCTCGGCCTCGAATGCGAGAATCCGCGCGCGACCTTTTACGTCTGGACCAAAGTTCCACGTGGTTACACCTCGGTTTCATTTACTGAGCGCGTATTGAAGGAAGCCGGCGTCGCAATTACGCCCGGTTCCGGATTCGGCAAGGGTGGTGAGGGGTACGTTCGCTTTTCGCTTACGAGCGAACGGTTGGTCGAGGCGGTGGACCGACTAAAAGCGCTACGGTTGTAACGGCGAGGATGCCCAATCGGGCTTTCATCGGAATAGGCAGTAATCTAGGCGATCGAGCCGCCAATTATCGCGAGGCGATTCAACGGATCGCGTCGATCCCGGAGACGAGGGTCGTGCGCCAATCCTCGATCTACGAGACCGAGCCGATGGGCGATCTCAAGGGCGCGTTCCTCAACGGCGTCATCGAGGTCGAGACCGAGCTGCCGGCCGAAGTGCTGATGCGCCGGATGCTCGCGCTCGAGCGCATCATGGGCCGCAAGCGGGTCAAGGGTCGCAAGCAAACGCGCGGCAAATACCGCCCAAGAATAATCGATCTCGATTTGCTGTTCTTCAACAAGGAGACGATCGACACTCGCGTCCTCAAAGTGCCGCATCCGCGATTGCACGAGCGCCGTTTCGTGCTCGCCCCGATGAGCGAGCTGGCGCCCGCGCTGATCCATCCGAAACTCAACGCATCGATTTCGGAAATGCTGGCGGGGCTTAAATCACCGTTTCGTGTTACGCTCGCAAGAGCCGACCTGCTGAGACCGCAACCACCAACCAAACGAGAGGCATCCAGCCGATGAAATATTTTATCGATACCGCAGACGTCGCCGAGATTCGCGAGGCCGCCAGTTGGGGGCTCATCGACGGCGTGACGACCAATCCATCGCTCATCGCCAAGACCGGGCGCCCCTATCACGACGTGCTGAAGGAGATTTGCGAAATCGTCGACGGCCCGATCAGCGCCGAAGTCGTCGCCACTGAAGCGTCGGCGATGATCGAGGAAGGCGAGAAGCTCGCCAAGCTCCACAAGAACATCGTCGTCAAGTGCCCGATGATCGTCGAAGGCCTGAAGGCAACGCACGCGCTGGCCAAACGCGGCATCCGCGTCAACGTCACTCTAATCTTCACCCCGCTGCAGGCGCTCGCGGCGGCAAAAGTCGGCGCGTCGTTCCTGTCGCCGTTCATCGGCCGCCTCGACGACATCGGCCAGGACGGCTTCCAAATCGTCGAGCAGATGGTGCAAATCCTCTCGAACTACGATTACCCCGCCGAAGTGCTGGTGGCATCCGTGCGCACGACCACGCACCTGCTCCGCGCGGCCGAAATCGGCGCCGACATAGCAACGGTACCGTTCGCGGTGCTGAAGCAGACGCTGCATCACCCGCTGACAGATCTAGGCCTGGAGCGTTTCCTCGCCGACTGGCGCAAAACCAATCAGAAGATCTGATCCGTTTCTGATGAGCGGGCGTGAAGATGCTTAATTCGCTGCTGCGCCGGTGCGCTCCGCGATCAATCGATCCAGCTCGGCGCGCAGCTTCGGCAGCACTTCCTCGTAGCCGAAATAGCCCAGCTTGCGATCCTTCTTCTTGAGATTCACCGTCGTCGGACCGCACCACAAGCCGAGGTCCGCATCGTCAGTCTCACCCGGCCCGTTCACGCGGCATCCCATGATCGCGATCGTGATCTTGTACTTCTCGGCGTAAACCGTCAGCTCTTTAACCTGCTGCGCCAGCTCGACGAACTTCATGTTCTCGACGCGCGAGCACGACGGGCACGAGATTATATTCAGCCCCGCGCCGAAATCAGGCACCGAGATGAACCGGCCCGCCGCGACATCTTCGATTATCTTGTGCCCTACTATCACTTCCTCGTGCTTGCGCTCGTTGGGCAGCGTGAGCGAGACGCGGATCGTATCGCCGATACTCTGCGCGAGCAGCTTCTCGAACGCGATTCGCGTCTTGATGATTCCATCGGGCGGCAGCCCCGCTTCCGTGACGCCGAGATGAATCGGCACGTCGGGCCGGCGCTTCGAGAACCGCCGATTCGCGTCCATCACCTTGACCGGATCGGAATCCTTCAGCGACACGACGAAGCGCGTGAAGCCGAGCTCGTCCATCAGATCGCAATGGTACGCGGCCGACTCGACGATCGCCGCCAGCTGATCGCCCGGATACTTGTCGAGGAACGCCGGCGCCACCGATCCGCAATTCACACCGATCCGAATCGCGACGTCGTTGTCCCGCGCCACCTCGACCAGCCACTTCACCTTCTGCTCGATCGTCTTCGACTTCTCGATATGGTGCAGATGCCCCGGGTTGTAGCGAATCTTGTCGACGTGCGGCGCGACCCGGTCCGCGATTTTGTAGTTCTCCTGCAAATCAACCGACAGCACGATGCCCTTGGTCTGCTTGCGGATTTCCTCGACCGCGGCGATTTCCTTCTCGCTGTCGATCGCGATCCGAACGATTCCCGCGCCCGCATTGGCCAGCTGATGCGCCTGCGCGACCGTCTCGTCGATGTCGATAGTCCGCGTCGCGCACATCGACTGCACCACCACCGGCGCATCGCCGCCGACCTTGGTGCCGCCAATCGTTATCTGCCGGGTTTTCCGATCTTTCAGTGCCTGATCCATTCCATCTATGCTGCCGAATGCGCGCCGCGCTTGCTAGTGCTTGTGTTCGTCGGCTACCGCCATCGCGATCGCGCCATGACTGAACGCCGCGCCCGCGCGCATCGCCGCCGCGACCCACACCGCCTCCGCGATCTCCTGGTCGGTGCATCCTTTCTCTTTCGCCCGCACGACGTGCGCCTCGATACACCACGGGCATTGCGTCACATGCGCCGCAGTAATCGCCATCAACTCCTTCGTCTTGCTCGGAATCGCGCCGTCCTTGAAAACTTCCTTGTCGAAATCCAGGAAGCCCTTGAACGCGTCGGGCGCATTCTGGCGCAGGTTGCGGAGATACTTCGAGGTCTCTTTTCCGTAAAAGTCCGCCATCGTGATTCTCCTCGGTCCGTTGTATTCGTTAATATTTCTACTATAGCAGACCGCACTGCGAGTCCGAAAATAATTGCGTCTTCCGGCTTTTTGGACTTTGATTGCGCTAATTTTAGCATTGTGGTCAGACAAACTTTGCTTATCCAACGCTAGCGACAGCAAATTTAGGCTGTGACTTTTCCCTTGCAATGAGTCAGCGTTCTGATTAAGTTTCTTCCACCGTCAGGAATTACATTAGGCGGAAGGGGGCTTCGCATAAGAGATGTTGCTCATCGGCATCTCGCGTAGCCAAAAATTTTCGAGTCACAGCGCTTCGCTCGGGGGAGGGAGGAAGCTGAGTCATGAGTACCGTTGTCTCCACTGACACGGCCGTCACCGCCGTCTCCGATCCGCGTCCCTTTCCGGACGTCATCCTGCGCAGCCAGTTCTTCGAGATGGTCGGCACGCGATCGCTTTCGAGCGAACAGCGCCTGATGCTCGCCGTGCTGGCCGACGCCATCAACGTCGTGCAGGAATTCGGCGGCGCCGCGAGTCTGCGCAAACGCAACTCGTTCAACGAAGCGTGGAACTGGTTCTTCGCCAAGGGCGTTTCATGTCCGTTGTCGTACGTCAGCGTATGCGACGCGCTCGGCATCGACGCTGAGGGCTTGCGATGGCGCCTGTCGGAACTGGTCGCCGGCCGCGGTGGCAGTCCGCTGCGCCTGCGCCTCAAGGAAGCGAGCCGGATGCAACGCCTCACCGTCAATCGCGTCCGCCGCCGCGATCCGCGCAAAGTGCATCGCGCCAATCGCACCCGCTAGCAGCGCGATCGAATCGTTCATCTAAAAGCCGCGCGCGGACGAAGTATTCCGCGCGCGGCAAATTTTATTAACACTGGGTGCAGGGGTCACCCCTGCCCAAGGAAGTATGAAACCCACGGCGGGTTTCATTAAGATTAATTTCCTATGGATCTTCCACTGCAGGGAGTGAAGGTCGTCGAAGTCGCGATGTGGGTCGCCGGCCCGTCCACCACCGCCGTGCTCGGCGATTGGGGCGCCGACGTTATCAAGCTCGAAGACCCGACCACGGGCGACCCGATTCGCGGCTTCGTCACGCGCACGATGGGCGATCCGAACGCGCGCATCCGTCCGCCGTTCGAGCTCGACAATCGCAACAAACGCTCCGTCGCCGTCGACTTGCGCACCGCAGACGGCCTCGCCTTTGCGCTCAAGCTGGTCGAACGCGCCGACGTCTTCGTTACCAGCCTGCGCCTCGACGCGATCGAGCGTATGAAGCTCGACTACGCCACCCTCTCGGCGAAAAACCCGCGCCTCATCTACGCGTCGATCAATGGCTACGGCCATCGCGGCCCCGATAGGAATCGCCCCGCCTACGACTACGCGGCCGCATGGGCGCGCTCGGGCCTGATGGCGACGATAGCGGAGCCCGGGCAATCGCCGCCGGCGCAGCGTCCCGCGATGATCGATCATGCAGTAGGGCTCGGCCTGGCGGGCGCGATTTCCGCCGCGCTGCTCGCGCGCGAGCGCACCGGCCGAGGCCGCGAGGTCAACATCTCGCTCTTCTCGATGGGCCTTTGGATGAACGCCTCCGACCTCACCGTCGGCCTGATGACCGGCCGCTCTCCGCATTCCGAGTCGCGCACCGAGCGCGTGAATCCGTTGTGGAGTTCCTATCGATGCGCCGACGGGCGATGGATTTACTTCGTGATGATCCAGAGCGACCGTCACTGGCCGGATTTCTGCCGCGCGCTCGGCCAACCGGATTGGCTGAACGATCCGCGCTTCAAAGACTCGACCGCACGCGCGCAAAACTGCGCCGCACTCACCGGCGAAATCGATCGCGCCGTCGCCGCTCGAACGGCAGACGAATGGGCGCCCATTTTCGATCGCCACAATCTCGTCTGGGCGCCCGTGCGCACCGACGCCGAAGTGCTCGACGATCCGCAGGCCGCGGCCATCGGCGCTTTCGCCGCCGTCGATCATCCCAACATTCCCGAATGCCGCGTCGTCAACAGCCCCGTCGAATTCGGCGACGCCCCTCGGCACCCTCATCGCGCCGCTCCCGAGCTCGGCCAGCACACCGAGGAAGTCGCGCTCGAAATAGGATTGAGCTGGGACGAAATCGCGCGCTTGAAATCTTCCGGCACGCTGGGTTAGTTCTTCGCCGATGAAGCCGGAAAAAATCGACATCGAACAGGCGCGCCGCGCCAGCGGACTCCGACTCGTCACGCTCGCTCGCATACCGAGCCCGTGGGGCGAGGCGCTCAAGGGCATCCTGCACATCAAGCAACTCCCGCACGCGCGCGTATACCACGCCTTCGGCACGCCGACGCAGACTCTGCTGGAATGGACGCGGGCAGGACAGCTTTCCCGTCCTCGCATGGAACGACGAGCGTCCACTCACGCGGTGGATCGACCAGCTCAATCTTGCCGAGCGGCTGGCGCCGACGCCGCGCCTCATCCCGGAGAAGCTCGAGGACCGCGTGCTGATGTTCGGTTACAGCAACGAGCTATGCGGCGAGAACGGCATCGGATGGATCGAGCGGCTGCGCGGCGTGCATGAGGCGGTCACAAAACCCGGCGGCGATCCGGCGGGCATCTCCGCATACCTCGGAAAAAAATACGGCTACACGCCGGAAATCGGCGCGCGCGCGGCCGAGCGAGTCGCCGCGGGTCTGACGGCATTCGCAAGTCGCCTCGAGCAACAGAAGTCTCGCGGCAGCCGCTTCTTCATCGGCGATTCGCTCTCGGCCATGGACGTTTACTGGGCCACTTTCTCCAACATGTTGATTCCGCTCGCCCCCGAGCTGATGCCGATGCCCAGCAGAGTCCGCGCGATGTTCACGACGACCGAGCCAACGATAGTCGCCGCGATCAAACCGATACTGATCGAGCATCGCGATTTCATCTTCAAGAACTACCTCGAGCTGCCGGTAGATCTATCGTAGCTATTTTTCTAGGACGCTTTGAGCTCGGCGTCGGAGGTTTGATCCAGGTAGTCGCCTGCTGGTAGCTGATTCGGATTGCGATCGCGGATCGCTCTCACCAGATGCATCAGCGCTGCGATCAGTTCGTGCTCGCTCAACCGCGGATATAGCACCCTCGCGAGACGGCTGCCGTCGCGGGCGCCGCCCACCATCAGGACGTAGTCATTCTTGCCGTAGCCGATAATTCCAATTTCGGCCGTCGGCGGACGCGAGCAACTGTTGGGGCATCCGGCCATGCGAATCATCACGTCAACGTCGCCGAGGCCCTCATGCTCCAGCTCGGCGAGGTAGCGCGGCAGCGCGCGCTCCGCATGCGTCATCGCAAGACCGCAAGTCGGCTTGGCCGGACACGCCATCGCAAGCCGCCGAATCGCCGGTATGGCGCCGTCGAAGGGCACACCATGTTCGGCGAGCGTCCGCTCGACCCACTCGCGTCGCGATGCGGGAACGTGCGTCAACAGCAGATGCTGATTGGGCGTGATGCGCACGCCGATTCCCTCGACTTCCTCCGCGATGCGCCGAACGGCGCTGCGATATTTGATCGTCGCCTCGTCGCGCACGCGTCCGTTGGGAATCAGGATTCCTGCGTAGAGATAGTCGCCGTCGCGCGCTTCCCGATGCCATCCCAGGTGATCGCGCACGGGAGGCAGCGCGACCGGATCGGCTTCGGCGAGCGCGATCCCAAAGCGTTCGCGCAGTGTCGCTTTGACTGCGTCCACGCCGATGCGCCGAATCGTGTACTTCCATCGCGCCGCGCGCCGATTTCGCCGCTCGCCATGTTCGCGCTGCATCGTCGCGATCGCGCGCACCGTCTCGAGCACTTGCGTCGCGCTGCACGACTCCGAGATATAGCGCCAGCAGCGGCATCGTCGCCGCCTGGTTGTGCGTCGCACCCATCCCGCCGCCACTGTACAAATCGTAGCCCGTGACCGCGCCGCCGTTGACGCGCGGGAGGAAGCCGACGTCCTGCGTCAGCAAGTCGACGCTGTTGTCATGCGGATGCGCAAAGCCGACCTTGAACTTGCGCGGCAGATATTGCGCGCCGTAAACCGGCTCGTCCGAATTCAACGGCGCGACCTGCTGTCCATTCTGATCGGCGAGGAAAACCTGGTAGTACGCCGAACTCCGCGGCGCCATCTCGCGCGCCACCGCATGCGCCAGCTCGTGCGAATCGAGCGGCAACTCGGCGTCCAGATCGTCGATCGGGCTCGCAACAGTATTGCGATTCACGTCGCCGCACGCGCCCAGCGTCGTGAGTCGGTAGCCGTTGTCGCTGACGGTGGCGTTGATCGCCCGAATGATCGAACGCAGATTGTGCCCGCGCACGTAATGGAATTGAACGCCCTGCCGCGCCGTCAGCCGGAGGCTGCCGTCGGCGTAGCGGTCCGCAACCGCGTCGAGCGCCAGCCACTGCGCCGGCGTCAGCTCGCCGCCCGCAGGATTCTTGACGCGCACCATGAAAATGAAGTCGCCGTCCTTCTTGCCGCTTTCGTTGCGCTCGCGCTGCTTGTAGATGCCGAAGTGCTTGGCGATTTCCTTGGCGTGCTCGGTGATCGTCTCGGCTTGGCGCGCGCTCAGCGCATCGATCTCCGATCGCATCGTATGCCGGCTCTCGTGCGTCGAGTGGACGTAGAACAGCCCTTCGCTCGCGAGCTTGAGCCGCTCGCCCGTCGACATTTCCGCCACGGTCGCGTTTTCGAGCGTCACAGGTTCATGTGGATGGTTAACTGCCATGAATTCTTTTTCGAGAAAAGCAGGCCCGGACTAGTCGTCGATTTTGACCTGTGTCCAGCGGCGATAGATCTCGCCGCATCCGACCGACGCGCCGATCAGCAGCAGCGCGAGGAAGAACTTCGGCGACATCGGATGCCACAGCGCGTCGCCCAGGAAGGCATAGAGGATCGTCCCCGGTATCATGCCGATCATCGTCGCCCAGAAATAATCGCGAAACGTGATCGGAGACGCGCCCGCCAGCAAGTTCAGCGCGTTGTACGGAATCAGCGGCACGAATCGCAGGTAGAGGATTATCTGGAAGCCGTGCTTCGCGATTCGGTTCAGCATCGAATGGAATCGCTCGCCAACTATCCGCTCGACAAACGACTTGCCGAGAAATCTTCCCGCCGCAAACGCTATCAGCGCGCCGATATCGCCGCCGATGAGCGAGTAGACCGAGCCCCACATGGCGCCGAACGCCATCCCGCCCGCGATCGTCATCACCGCGCCGGGCACCAGGAACGACGGCCCGACCGCGTACAGCAGCATGTAGACGACGGGACCCCATGCGCCCCATTCGATCACCTGCGCCTTGACCAGCGCGGGATCGGTGAACCATTGGCGGTGCTCGATCAGGAGCCAGACCGAGCCGCCGACTATTATCACGAGTATCGCGAGCTTGACGATATTCATCGCGCGCGAGCTAGTGCTCGGCTTACCGGGATCAGCTCCGATCGGATTGACGGCGGCCACGATCCTTTAATGATATTGGGCGATAGCGCGGCGAGACAAGGCTTTGTCGGCGACTGGCGATACGAATAGAGTAACCAAATCTTAAAAACCGCGAAGGACAGTCTTCATGAACGAACTCTCGGATAAAGTTGCAATCATCACCGGCGGCGGCTACGGCATCGGCAAACAAATCGCGCTCAAGTATGGCGCGGCCGGCGCGAAAGTCGTCCTCGCCGCCCGCTCGATCGATCCGATGAAGCAGACCTGCGCCGAACTCGAGAAGCTCGGCGCACGCGCGATTCAGATCAGCACGGACGTGTCCAAGGAAGCCGACTGCGCGAAGATGGCGGCCGAGACGGTGAAAGCATTCGGCCGCATCGACATTCTCGTCAACAACGCCGGCATCTCGGGACCAACCAAGCGCATCACCGACATGTCGCTCGCCGAATGGCAGGAGACCATCGACATTGACCTCACCGGAACGTGGCTCGCAACGCGCGCCGTGCTGCCCACGATGGACCAGCAGCGGTCCGGCAACGTCATCAACATCTCGTCGGGCGCGGGACGGCGCGGCTATCCGATGCGCTCGCCGTATGCGGCGGCGAAGTGGGCGATGATCGGCCTCACGCAAACTGTGGCCAGCGAATGGGGTCAGCGCGGCATCCGCTGCAACTGCATCTGCCCCGGCGCAATCGAGGGCGAGCGAATCGAACGCGTGATGCGCGCGCGGGCCGACGCTCTCAAGCAGCCGTACGAACAGATCAGGGCGAGATTCCTGTCGCAGGCCGCGATGGACCGGATGGCGACGGAGGAGGAAGTCGCCCGCGTCGCCCTGTTCCTCGCGCTCGACGCGTCGGCAGGAATGACCGGTCAAACGATGAACGTCGATTGCGGCAGCATCATGAACTAGAGCTAGCGCGCGATGTCGTGATCGCGCACCGTGCCGGCGAAACCGGCGCTCTCGAGCCGCTTCATCAACTCGCGCGCGAGCACGGGCGATCGATGCCGTCCGCCGGTGCATCCGAGACCGACGGTCAGGTAACTTTTTCCCTCGCGCTGATAGAGCGGGATCAGATAATCGAGCAGGCGTCCGACCTCGTCGACAAAACGCTGAGCCTCCGGCTGCGACATCACGTATTCGCGCACGCGCGGATCAGTGCCGGTGAGCGGCCGCAGTTCGGGGACAAAAAAAGGATTCGGGATGAAGCGCACGTCGAGCACGACGTCCATCCCGACCGGCAGTCCGTATTTGTATCCGAAAGAAACTATCGACACCGACATCCGCGATCCGGCCGCCGTGCCCAGCACCGCGGCCGTGACGACCTCGCGCAGTTCGTGGACCGTCAGCGTGGTCGTGTCGATCACTCGATCGGCGCGCTCGCGCATCTCGGCCAGCTTGAGGCGTTCGGCGCGAATACTCTCGGCGACGGTAGCACCGCTCGCCGCCATCGGATGCGGCCGGCGGCTCTCTGAGTAGCGCCGCGCGAGCACGTCGTCGGACGCGTCGAGAAAAAATACTTCAGGACGATTTCCTGCAGCATCGAGTTCGGCGAATATCCGCGGCCACTGCGGAAAGAACAGCCGTTCGCGCGGGTCCACCCCGAGCGCGACGCCCTGCAGCGCCGGATCGCGCCCAGCCGCGAGCATCGCGACATTGGGCGCCAGCGCAACTGGGAGATTGTCAACGCAGTAGAAGCCGAGGTCCTCGAGCACGCGCATCGCCGACGCGCGCCCCGAACCTGAGACACCGGTGACGATTATCAGGCGAGGTGGCGGCGGCGAGCTCATCGGGCCGTTCAGTACTTGTCGTCTTCTTCCTTGATGAGCGAGTACAGCTCGCCGCTGTCTTTCGCCGCGAGCAAGTGACTGCGAAAAGCCCCTTCCTTGAGCAGTCGCGAAACCCGCGCGAGCGCCTTCAGGTGAAGGCTCGCGGAATCCTCCGGCGCCACCAGCACGAAGAACAGTTGCGACGGTCCGCCGTCGAGCGAATCGAAATCAACTCCCTCGACGTGACGCCCGAACGCTCCAACTATCTTCATCACGCCGCGCAGCTTGCCGTGCGGGATTGCGATTCCGTCGCCAATCGCGGTCGAGCCCAGCCGCTCGCGCTCGGCGAGCACGGCAGTCAGGTCGGCCAGCTTGATCTCCGTGTACTTCGTGGCCAGCGCCTTCGCCAGTTCATTCAGCACGTCGGGCTTGGTGGTGCCCTTCAACTCGGGAATCACCATGTCGGCGCTAAGGATATCGGTAATTTTCATCTCGTTGTTTTTCTTCAGTGAATTGAAATCCGCAACTTCGCGGATGTCAGTCGCGAATCAAATTTCCTCGCTGGCGCTCAAGACCTCGCCGGCCGAGAGCGCTCTGACCTTCTTACCCTTGAATTTTTCCAGATGTTTTTTCAGTTGGCGTCCGACTTTGTCCGTCAGGAGATCGATCACCGAATAAAGATCCTTGGTCTCTTCCTCCGCGATCACCGACAGACGCCCGGATTTGACAGTAACTTCACCGTGCTGCCGATATTTGTCAACCGTGAGAATCAGATGAGCCTGGCAGGTCCGCTTCAGCAACCTGCCGAGGTGCGCGAATTTGCGCTCGGCGTACATTCGGATCGCGTCGGTCGGCTCGACATGCCGAAAGGTCACCGTCACTTCAGTGGCCGGCGCATTGGCGATTCGTGCCGCGCGCCGCACTTTTCGGACAGTTGCCCGCCCGCGCTTGCCCTTGTCGATTTTGCTCATTGCCTTGCGCCTCGACTCGGTCATCCGATCTGTTTGCGATTCGCCGACGGCGGGATTCCCATTGCCTGCCGATATTTCGCCACCGTCCGCCGCGCGATATTAATCTGCTTCGCCCGCAGCATCTCGGCGATCGCCTGATCCGACAGCGGATTCTGCGGCGTCTCCGCCGTCACCATCCCGCGAATCTGTTCCTTGACCGTCTCGGCGCTCACGTCCTCGCCGCCTGCGCCCTTGACGCCCGAGGTGAAGAAAAATTTCAGCTCGTAGATTCCCTGCGGCGTGTGCGCGTACTTGTTGGCGGTCGCGCGGCTGATGGTCGATTCATGCATCCCGATATCTTCGGCGACGTCCTTCAGCACCAGCGGCTTGAGCAGGCTGATACCGTGATCGAAGAACGCGCGCTGAAATTTCACGATCGAAGTGGCGACTTTGAAAATTGTTTGCTGGCGCTGGTAGATCGATTTGACCAGCCAGCGCGCAGAGCGCAGCCGTTCCTGCAGATACTCGCGCGTCTCGGGCGCCACATCGACGTCGTTGAGCACGCGCTGGTAATAGCCGGCCAGGCGCAGGCGCGGCACCGCGTCGCGATTGAGCGTCACCACGTACTCGTCGCCGACCTTGTGAATATAAACGTCGGGCACCACGTAAGTCGGCTCGTCGCCGCCGTAGTCGCGTCCCGGCTTGGGCTCGAGCAGCGAGATTATTTTCGCCGCCTGCCCGACCGTCTCGACCGGCACGCTCAGCACCTTGGCGATTTCGGCGTAGCGATGCTTTTCGAGCAGGTCGAGGTGACTGGTGACGATTTTCGCCGCGAGCGATTCTTCCATGCCGAGGTTCTGCAGTTGCGCCAGCAGGCATTCGCGCAGATCGCGCGCGGCGACGCCGGGCGGATCGAAACGCTGCACGCGCGCAAGCACGCGCTCGACTTCGGCGGGCGCAATCTCGAGCTGCGCCGCCAGCTCCTCGACCGGAGTTTCCAGGTATCCGTCTTCGTTCAGATTGTAGATGATGGTCGCGCCGATCTGCTGGTCGGTTTCGGCGAGGTTGGACATCCGCAGCTGCCACATCATGTGGTCCTCGAGTGAGCTGCGGCGCAGCGGCGTATTCTCCAGCGCGCTGCGATGGTCGTCGTCGTTGTCGGCCGGCGCGCTTTCCTGCCAGTTGTTCGAATAGGTTTCGAGATACTCGCGCCAGTCCAGCTTTTCGAGATTGTTCAGTTCCTTGATTTCGAGCGCCGCGTCGCGCGCTTCAACCTCGACGGTGGACGCGGGCTTTTCCTCGCGCGACCCCGTTTCCCAGTCGTCATCGGAATTCGCGCTCGCGCCGTCGCTTTCGGGCGGCAGCGGTTCGCCGTCGCCCTGGGCTGCATCGGAATCGGACTCGGCGGATTCAGAAGCCGCTTCGGCTGGACTCTGATCGAGTGGCTCGAGCATCGGATTCTGCTCGAGTTCCGACTGCACAATCGCTTCGAGCTCAGGCAGCGAGAGCTGCAGGATTTTGATCGCCTGCTGCAACTGCGGCGTCATCACCAGTTGCTGGCGAAGCCGCAGGTCTTGTCCGAGTTTTACTTCCAACGCCATCGAAAAAATCGTCCGCTAATCGGTTGCGGCCCCCGGCGTCGCGCTCGCACCCGGCGATTCGTCCGAATGCGGGAACAGCACGGCATGCGCGCAGTCGACCACGCTCTGACTGGTATTCAAATACACGGTGATCTTGCAGCCGGTGATCTGATCGTTGCCGTCGTGCGCGACCGGACTCCCGGTCAACACCACCGTGCGCCTGGTCTGGTCCATCACGCCATGATCGCCCGTCGCCCATCGCGTGCCCTGGCTGAGCCGCACGTTGCCGTCGGCGACCATGTCCTTCATCTGCTTGAAATCTTTGTCGAAATAATTCACGCGCAGCTGGTCGCTGGTAAGGGTCGAATCCGCCTGCGTCGCGTGCACGTTTCCAGATCCACAGCACCGAATGATTCGTATAGTCGAGCGACATCGACTTCGATTTTATGTCGATCGGCGCCTTGCTGTTACCGAATTGCATCCCGCCAAACGCACCGCCCTGCGCGCCTTGTACCGGAGGATTCGACGCGACCGTCTCGCCGCTGGCCGGCGCCTTATGCGCCCGATGCGGCTCGCTCGCCTGCACCGGTGCGGAGGAGTTGGCCGTCCCCGATGCGGGCGCGCTCGGCGGAGTATTTGGCGGCTCAGGCGCGGGCACGTCAGCCGGCACGGGCGCGAGCAGCATCGGCGGCGCCATCGCGCCGGCCGGCGGTGCGGTCGCTGCCGTCGTCACCGGCGTTGATTCCGGCGCGACTGCTGCGGGAGCGGTCGTTGTAGTGGTCGTGACAATTGAAGGTGCCGGGGCAGGTGCAACTGCGACAGGCGGCGCCGCAGGAAGCGGTTCGATCGGCGCGACAACCATCGACGGTGCCGCCGCAGGCGCTTCGTCGGCGGCTGTAATCGGCACGTCGGGAGCCGAAGCTGGTACTGGCGCAGGCGCCACTGCCATCGCCGGCGCTGGAGCCGGTGGAGGTACTGGCGCCTCAGGCGGCGCACTCACGACGGCGGGTGCTTCCGCCGCAGGCACCGGCGCACTCACGACGGAGCCGACCGGCGCCGTCGGCAACGGCTCGATCGGCGCGATGCCCGTCGACGGTGCCGCCGCAGGCGCGACGTCCGCCGCCGTCACTGGCACGTCAGGCGCCGACGGCGCCTGCTCTGCCGGTGCAGGCGCGGTCGCGACTGCAGGCGCCGCCACAGGCGGCGGCGCTTCCGCTTCCGGCGGTGCAGGCTCGGCCGCAGGCTGCGCCTGCGTCGTGTCAGACGGTGCCGCCGCCGGCGCGCCCGGCACGCCGCCGGTCACGCTGATCGAATCGTCACCTGAATCGTCGCTGCTGGCCGCCAGCTGAACCGCCGCGTTGGTCGTGGTCTGAGCCCACGCCGATGACGCAAGCGCGAACGCGACTATCGCGGTCGCGACAATCCGCGACAACGATACGCGACTAACTCTGCTTGGGTTTTCCACTATCTTTCTTCGGCGTGACTATCGTCTCGACCTGCGTCTGCAACTGGAACACGCGCGTCTTGGGATGACCGCTCAATCCGATGCCCGTCACTTTTAATCCGTCGCCGACAACCGTCACCAGGCCCGGCGCATCGACCTTGTCGTCGTCAGGCATGAAGGTTGCCGAATCAGTGCTGAGCACGTAGTCGCCAAAATGGATAACCGTGCCGCCGGTCAAATATGCGCGCGTCACGTGATTGCCGTTCAATGTCAAATCCGCATGCGGCGAGTTGACGACCACCGGCTTGCCGTCCGACGAAACCATCGTGACCACCGCGTCGGTCAGCTTCAGCGTCGTCTTGTCCGCCGAATAATCCGCCTCGCCCGCGGTCAGCACCCATTGCCGCTCGCCGGCTTTCATCTGCGTCCAGTGAAAATTGTGCGCCCGCAGGAGAGTCCCCGGCACCAGCCCGGCCGCCGTCTGCAAGACCTGCTCCGCCGAGCGATGGCGCACGATCCAGATGGTCGCGACCAGCAGGCCCGCGAGCGCAATCGTGCCGAATCCAGCCAGAAACTTGGCAATTCGCCTCGGACTCAAATTTCAACCTCTCCAATCATGACGGTATCAAGAGCATTTTTTCGGGTAAAGCGAACTGGAGTTCGGCACCATACTTGCAATTCGCGCCGAAGTTGCGCTCACTATTCGGCCGCCGCGGCTAACCTCACCCAAACACCGCCCCCTTCCTACTGGTCAGTCGGTCTCCCGGGAAACCTGATGGATTCGCTTCAGGGTTTCGAGCAGCGCCGGCAGGTCGTCGAGCCGATATGAATTGGGACCGTCGCTGAGCGCGCGGTCGGGGTCCTCGTGCACTTCCATGAAGATTCCGTCGATCCCAACCGCGGCCGCGGCGCGCGCCTGCGGCGCGATGAACTCGCGCTGACCGCTCGACTGCGTGCCGCCCTCGCCGCCGCCCGGAAGCTGCGCCGAATGGGTCGCGTCGAAGACCACGGGATATCCGAAGCTCCGCATGATCACCAGCGATCGCATGTCGGACACGAGATTGTTGTAGCCGAACGAAAATCCGCGCTCGGTTAAAATAATTCGCCGCGTGCCCGCGTGCTCGGCCTTCGCGACCGCCGCCTTCATATCCCACGGCGCCAGGAACTGCCCCTTCTTGATATTCACCGCGCATCCGGTCTTCGCCGCCGCGTCGATAAGATCGGTCTGGCGCGAGAGCAGCGCCGGAATCTGAATCACATCGACGACCTCGGCCGCGGCGGCAGCCTGCGCGGGTTCGTGGATGTCGGTCAACACGTTCACGCCCGCCTCGCGTTTCACCCGCGCCAGGATTTCGAGCCCCGCCGTCAAGCCGGGCCCGCGAAACGAGCTGTAACTGGTGCGATTGGCTTTGTCGAATGAAGATTTGAAAATGAACGGCAGCTTGGCGCGACGCGCGATATCCGCCAGCCGCGTCGCGTGCCGGATGCATGACTCGTAGCTCTCGATCACGCACGGACCCGCGATCAGCACGAACTCCGGGCCGCCAAACACGGCGTCGCCGGCTTTGACCTGGGCCACGCTCACGAAACCGATCGCAGCTCCCGCACCTTCGGCCGCTTCACTCCCAGCTCCGCGCGGCGCTGCACGGCCGCGCGAATCAGGCCGCGAAACAGCGGATGACAATCAAGCGGCCGCGACTTCAGCTCGGGATGGAATTGCCCGCCGAGGAACCACGGATGCCCCTTCAGTTCCATTATCTCGACCAGGCTGTTGTCGGGTGAGATGCCGGTCGCGACGAGGCCGACTTTTTCGAGCCGCTCGCGATACGAGTTGTTAACTTCCCATCGATGGCGATGCCGCTCCGAAATGCGCGCCTTGCGATACAGCGACGACGCCAGCGATCCCGGCTTCAGCACGGCAGGATACGTACCGAGCCGCATCGTGCCGCCCTTGTTCGAGACGTCCTTCTGCGAGTCCATTATATGGATGACGGGATCGGGACCGTCGGGCGCATTCTCCGACGTATTCGCGCGCTTGAGCCCGAGCAGGTTGCGCGCCGCCTCGATCACCATCATGTGCAGCCCGTAGCAGATTCCGAGAATCGGCACGCCGTTCTCGCGCGCATAGCGGACCGCGCGAATCATGCCCTCCGTGCCGCGCTCGCCGAAGCCGCCGGGGACGATTATCGCGTGAGCCTGCGCCAGCCGCTCCTCGACGTTCTGCTTTTCCAGCTCTTCCGAATCGACGTAGTCGATATTGACCCGCGCCTCGTTGGCGATAGCGCCGTGCGCGATCGCCTCGTGCAGGCTCTTGTACGAATCCTGCAGGTTGACGTACTTGCCGACCACGGCAACGTTGACGGTGACTTTCGGATTCTGCGCCGTCTTGACGATTCGCCGCCACTTCGACAGGTTCGGCGCGCCGGTCCAGATGTTGAGCTTCTCGCACACGCGCTGATCGAATCCCTCGTCATGAAAACGCAGCGGCACTTCGTAAATCGTCGGCACATCGGGGGCCGAGATTACGCAGTTCTCCTCGACGTTGCAGAAGTGCGCAATTTTCGCTTTGAGCTTTTTCTCGAGTTGCCGATCGGATCGGCAAATCAGAATATCCGGTTGAATCCCGAGCCCGGTCAGTTCCTTGACGCTGTGCTGCGTCGGTTTGGTCTTGAGCTCGCCGGCGGTGGGAATAAACGGCACCAGCGTCAGATGCACGTACAACACATTTTCGCGGCCGAGGTCCCAGCGGAACTCGCGCACCGCTTCGAGGAACGGCAGGCTCTCGATATCGCCAACCGTCCCGCCAATCTCCACGATGATCAAATCCGATCCGTCGGCCGCACCGAGGATGCGCCGTTTGATCTCATCGGTAATGTGCGGAATCACCTGCACGGTCGCGCCGAGATAATCGCCGCGCCGTTCTTTCTGGATGACCGTGTCGTAGATCTGGCCGGTGGTGCAGTTGTTGCGCCGGCCCATCGGAGTCTGCACGAAGCGCTCGTAATGCCCGAGGTCGAGATCGCTCTCGGTGCCGTCGTCGCAGACGAACACCTCGCCATGCTGCGTCGGACTCATCGTGCCGGGATCCACATTGATGTAGGGATCCATCTTCAGCAGCGTGACCTTGAGCCCGCGCGCCTCCAGCAGCGCGCCCAATGACGCGGCCGCCAGGCCCTTGCCGAGCGACGAGACCACGCCGCCCGTTACAAAAATAAATTTCGTCTTGCCTGTCTCCACGTCGAATCCCTCCCCATCCTCAACGAGTTGAATCCGCTGCCGCGTCGCGCGCGCGCGCCAAGTCCTCCGCGGTATCTACTTCGAGCGACGGCGCCACCGACCTGACCACCTTAATAACGTAACCATGCTCGAGCGCTCGCAACTGCTCGAGCTTTTCCAGTCTCTCCAAAGCGCCCATCGGAAGGGCGGCGAATTTCATCAGGAAGTCGCGCCGGTACGCGTAAACGCCGATATGGCGGAGCGCCTCTTTGGGCATCCCGCCGTCACGCGCATGAGGAATCGGGCTTCGTGAAAAGTATAGCGCGTTCCCGTCGGCGCCGCACACGACCTTCACCTTGTTCGGATCGGTCCACTCCAGGTGATCGACGATCGGCGTCGCCAGCGTTGCCATCTGGATCGACTCGTCGGCGCGCATCGCCGCGGACAGCGCGTCGAGATCCTGCGCCGCGATAAACGGCTGATCGCCCTGCACACCAAGATAAACGTCGGCGACGACTTTCGATGCGACCTCGGCGATTCGGTCGGTGCCGCTCTCGTGCGCGGCCGAGGTCATCATCGCCTCACCGCCCGCCGCGCGCACGGGCGCTGCGATTCGCTCGTCGTCAGTCGCAACGATCACGCGTGCAATTGATTTCGCTTTCGACGCCTGTCGCCACACCCGCACCACCATCGGCACCCCCGCGATCTCCGCCAGCGCCTTTGCCGGCAGGCGGGAAGATCCGTACCGCGCCGGTACGACGGCGATCACCGAGACATCGGCCAGAAACTTTCTCCGCTGTTCGAGATTGTCGATTGAAGGGGCACGAACGACGGTAACCGACCGCCGAGACCTTTGTCAATTTCGCGCGGTTCAGTTACCAACATTCCGCGATTCATCGCGCGTTTTTCGCGTCACGAAGCGTTGCGCCAAATCCGCTCGTTGGGTACTTTCCTCTCGGCCCGATACAGCCTGCCGCTCGCGCCCATTGTGGGTGTGGTGAATGTATCGCTACCGCTTTCGCCCGATCCTCGAACCAGCGAAAGCGAACGCGTCAGTAATGCGAGCGCTGACTAAAGTTCTGTTCGCCGCGAAGGAGGATTGGATCCGATGCGTACTTTTCTCGATGCCAAGGTCATGGCCAAGGCCCTCAAGACCGCTCTTGCAGGGCAGCAAGTCGCAATCTCCCACAGCCAGGCGCTCGAAATTGTAGCGGCAGAGTTCGGCTTCGAAAACTGGAACGTGCTGTCGGCCAAAATCGGCGAGTCGGCGACGACTGGAACGATCGCATTCACACAAACGGCGCCGATTCTCCGCATCTTCGACGAGAGCAAGGCCAAAGAATTTTATCTCGGGTTCCTCGGTTTCCAGCTCGATTTCGAGCATCGGTTTGGCGACAATTTTCCGCTCTACATGCAGGTTTCCCGCGCAGGTCTGGTGCTTCACCTGAGCGAGCATCATGGCGACGCGAGCCCCGGCTCGACCGTCGCCGTCAACATGCGCGGCGTCCACCAGTATCAGCGCGAGCTGGCCGGCAAGGGCTACAAATACATGAAGCCCGGAATCGAACAGATGCCGTGGGGCGAGGTCATGACCGTGACCGACCCGTTCAGCAATCACATCAGATTCTGCGAGCCGCCGAAGAAATAACGGAGAAAATCCGGCGTCACAAATAAACAGGCGGCCCGCCATGAGCCGCCCGTCGAAAATCGCTACGCGCGCGCGAAATTACTTGCCGCGGATTCTAGTCCGCCGCATCTTGCGCAGCCGTGACTTCGCCTGATGCGGATCGCTCTTCTTCTTGCGCGCAAGCTTCCGATTGCGCCGGTTTCGCTGCTTCGATGCTACCTTCATTGGCCCTCCTGGCCCGGATTAGTCGACGACGACGGCGGCGCCGATGCGTTGTACGCCTCGCCGCCGAGCGTATGCGGCGGGGTGAACGCGATCGGGCTTATCGCCATCACTTCAGTTACCTGCTGCCCCTGCTCCTGCACGATCACCCGCCCCAGCGGTTCTCCCGTTGCGACCGGGCCGTTGATTGCAACCGGCACATCGTACACGAGCCGCACAGACTGCGCATCGGCCTTCGGCATCACGACTTTGAGATCGCTCGCCGCCACCGGTTGAATCTGCGGCCCCTCGCGCACCTGCACGTGCACCGGCAGCGGCTGATTCGACCGCAGCAGCGACACTGCTTCGAATTGCTCGAAGCCCCACTCCAGCACTCTGCCCGCCTGCGCGAAGCGCTGGTTATTCGATGGCGCGCCGAGGATAACCGCGATCAACCGCATGTCGCCGCGCTTGGCCGTCGCCGTGACGTTGAATCCCGCCATGGTGGTGAACCCGGTCTTGAGCCCGTCGGCGCCTTCGAAACGCCCGATCAGATGATTGGTGTTGTTCAGGACGGCGACGCCGTTGTCGAAGTCCATGTGCGGCTGACCCGACCACATCAGCAGGTTGGTCTCGCGGATTATCGCGCGCGCCACGGTGGCCAGGTCGTAGGCGGTCGTGCGATCGGCATCATGCGTCGGGCGCGGCGGCAAGCCGTCGACGGTCTGATACTCCGTATGCGTCATCCCGAGTTCCTGCGCCCGCTCGTTCATCATGCCGGACCATCGCCTCGACCGATCCGCCGATCTTCTCGGCGACGGCGACGGCGGCGTCGTTGGCCGATTTGACCAGCGCCGCTTTCATCAACTCGCGCAGCGGATAAACGTCGCCTTCCTTCAGACCGACGCGCGAACCGCCGGTATGCGCCGCGCGTTCCGAAATCCTGACCGGATCGTTACCGCTGAAACGGCCCGCGTTGATCTGCTCCTGCGCGACCAGCAGATTCATCATCTTCGCCATCGAGGCCGGCGGCCACTCCATGTCGGCGTTGTAGGCCATCAGCACGCGGCCGCTGTCCGCATCCTCGAGCAGCGCGCCCTTATATAGAGGAGCAGGCGCCGCGCTCGCCGTGTGCCTCGTATGGTGCACCCGGCGCCATTGCGCGGTCGCACCCGCCGGCGACGCCGCCAGCACGACGGCCGCACTCAGCATCAGCGCCGATGCCAACGATGTTGCCGATTTCAAATTAACGATCGCACGCCGCCGCCTCGACAAGTTCCACCGCTTCATCAATACCGCCACCTGCCTTCGTCGTCTGAAGTAGTCGGATTCTATCCGCTCACGGGTTGCGGATGAAACCGTTCGAGTCGGGCGTGCCTTTCAAGCCGCTGCTCTCGACGTGCTGCAAAATCGCGAGATTGGTCCGCGCCGGCGTGTAATCCGGAATCTCCCCAACCAACTCGTTCCATTCCTCGCTTGCCCTGACGTAGTTGCCTTCCTCGGCGTAAATTGCGCCAAGCGTATTGCGCGCGTCCGGTTGACTCGGATCGATCTGTAGCGACATTAGCGCTTCCTGCTCGGCTTGTGCGAGTGCTCCACGCCGCTCATAAGCAAGCGCGAGATTGAAATGCGTCTCCGGCCGCTCCGGTCCGAGCAGGGCCGCCAGCCGCAGCACCTGGGTCGCGTCACGCGTCTGCCCGCTTTCGAGATAGAGCAAGCCGAGGTTCAGGAACAATTGCCAATCGTCGAGGCCAAGCTCGATCGCTTTCTGATACTCGGCGAGTTCCTCGCGATGCTGCCCGACAACACCGTACGCGAAACCCAAATGGTAATGCGCGAGCGCGTTGGAAGGATCGTCGCTGATCACGACGCGATGACGGCGGATGGCCTCGGGGTAATCTTCCATGCCCAGGAAATAGTCGGCCAGCGGATCGCAGACCTCTTCGTCGCTTGAATTGCTTTTTGCACTGGCGCGCGCGCTGATCGGCGACTGTATTACCAGCGCGATCAGAGCCAACGAACAAATGCTCGAACGCCAAAAGCTTAACAACTTTAATATCCCCCGCGGCCCGCGATAACCCCGCAGGGAGAAAATCAACCGTAGCAGGAATTTTCGTCACAAAGAAACGCGCAGCGTATTTTGCAACGCTGCGCGCAGAAAATAGGCGTCGTGTCCGGCCGCGGATTATTCCGCAGTCGACCGAGCGCCGGAGGCAAAGCCAACTCTGCCCCCCGACCCTGAATGGATCGAAAATCCTAGGCGATTCGAAACAGGGCGACCGCTTCGCGCGATCGCCCTGTCGAACTATCCATCAAGCTGTTACGGATTGGCCGGAGGCGTCATCGCCGAAGGGGACGCGTCGGCCGCCGGTGACGCTGAGTCGTCTGCCGCCTTCTTGTGATGACGGCGATGATGATGCTTGGTGGTCGCCGGTGATGCTGCCGCGTCCGGTGCCGCCATGCTCGACTCTGCCGCTGGCGCTGCCATGCTCGGCGCAGCAGCCGGTGCCGCTGGGGCCTGGGCGAATGCCGGCATCGCCAACGCGGTGGCGAAGAGGGCTGCGGAAACAACTGAAAGGGTGCGCTTCATACTCTTGGATCTCCTTGATCTGGGCGGCCCTTAATGGGTCGCAATGACTATTAAGCGTATTGCTATACCTGTGCCATCGGGGTCACGGCAAGATGCGCAGCGATCAATACTACAATTTTGTCATGAAACCGCGCCGCGATGACGCAATCGGTCTATCGTATATCCGCTTTGCGTATGCACTGTCTATCGCCGTCGCGCATTTGTCGTCTCTCTTCACGATTGCCCCGAAGCACCCGGCCCACCTCCCATGCGCTCAGCTCTAAGCTCGCGATACAGCGCTATGAGCTCTTTAAATGCCCGTGCAACCACCTTGAGATTCGCACCCGATTGCTCCCCCGTCATCCGCGGCAGATGCTGCACGTCCACCTCGGTTACCTTGGCGTGACGGCCCGCCAGCCGCGCCATCAGCTCGGTCGAGATCATCGCGCCATGCGCCCGCAACTCCATGCCGTCGAGTTTCTCGCGCTTGAACAGTTTGAAGCCGCAATCGATATCGCTGATCGTGATGCCCAGCAGCACGCGCACCAGCGTCGTCCAAGCCTGGCCGTTTATCCGTCGCATGAGAGGATCGGCGCGATGCGCGCGGCGTCCCGCAACCACGTCGTACTCGGGAACAAATGGCGTCAGCCGCTCGAGGTCCGCCGGATCGAACTGCCCATCGCCGTCGCAGAGCAGGACATACGGCATCGTCGCCGCGCGAATTCCGGAAATCACCGCCCCGCCGTATCCGCGATTGACCGGATGACGCACGACCTTGACGTGCGAATCTTCCGCGGCGAGCCGCTCCGCAATCTCGCCCGTGCGATCGCGGCTGCCGTCGTCAACGACGATCACCTCGAAGTTATCTGAGACCCGCGGCAACTCCGCCAGCCACGAGCGCACCACGCGCTCGACGTTGCCTTCCTCGTTATGCGACGGCAGGAAAACGCTGATTCCGGGAATGCGGACCGGGGCACTCACGATGGCATGCGCGCGCTAGTCGCCAATCTCGCGATATCCGCCGCGAAAAAACAGCAGCGGCTTGCCCTCGTGCGGAGTTTCGGCCTGCTCGATCTCGCCGAGGTAAATCGTATGGTCGCCGCCGTCGATCGCCGTCGTCACCTTGCACTCCAGGTACGCGAGCGCACCGTCGAGGATCGGTGCGCCGTTCGCGCCGATCTTGTAACTCACGCCCTCGAACTTCTGGCCGCCGCTCACTGCGAATCTTCGCGACAGCGCTTCCTGGTCCGACGCCAGCACGTTGACGGTAAAGACTTTGCTCTCTTCGAAGCACGGATAACTCTCGGCCTTCTTGTCGACGCAGACCAGCGCCAGCGGCGGGATCAGCGAGACCGACGTGAACGCATTCGCAGTCAGCCCGTGCAGCTCACCCGAGCTGCGGATCGATGTGATCACGGTTACGCCGGTTGCAAAATGCCCCATCACGCGCCGCAGCTCGTTCTTTTCGATTGCCATCCAAGTCTCTCCGCGCGCGGATGCTATCAGCCGATTATGCCAACCGTCAAAGATCTAGCCTTGTCGCTCCCGCGCAAAAACCTGGCGACCGCCCAGATAAACGTACTCGAGATCGAGCGACGTCAACGGCCGATCATTGTCGCCGACGCGCACTCCCATCGGCGCGGCCACGAAAATCGTATGATCCCCCGCGACGTGGCTGTCGATGACGCGCGCCTCGATCGCGATCATCGCCAGCTTCAGCCACGGCACCGCCAGCGTCGGCGACAGTTCAAATTCGATCGCATCGAGATTGTTATCGCGACGCGCCCGCGCCGAATAAAAGTAATCTTCCAGCTCGCGCCCGCGCACTCCCACGACGTTCAGCCCGAATGCCTTCGTCCGCGCTATCACGCCGTTGCTGAAGTGCGCGTTATCCACCGCCGCCGTGAACATCACCGGCTCGCCCGACACCTGCGCCACCCACGACGACGACATCCCATGGCAGCGCCCATTCTCGTGCGTGGTCAAAACGTATATCCCGGTGGTCAGCGCGGCCATCGCGCGCGCGAGATTGTCGTCCATGCGAATGAAAGCTCCCGCGAGATTTCTCGCCACAGATTCCAGATTGACGCTACTGTACAATTGATCTTCGCGCCAAGCGTTCACAAAATGGACTATGTGACCGCGATACTGGAGTTTGGTTGGAGCTGATGGGCAGGATTGTTGGATCGTTCGCCGCCGCCACGATTGCTGGATCGATAGCCGCAGTATTATCTGGCGCGACTCTATTGATGATGTGCGGCGCCGGGCCCGCGCTCGCCGGACCTGCCGCCATCATCGCGCGCGAGAATACCACTCCCATCACCGCCAGCGACGCCGTGAAGGCCGGCACCATGCCGCCCGCTCCATGGCGCGATCCGAACATCAAATACAGCGGCCCCACTCCCGGCCCCGACTTTACCTTCACCGAGACTCCGACTCCGACCGCGACGCCGTCGCCGGTGGTAATGCCGCAAGTGAGGATCGACGGCGTCCGCACCGATCGCGTGCCGACCCCGGGTCAGCTGCTGTTCGACAAAACCCGCGACATCGCCTTCATGGATCCGCTCAACTGGTCGGTGACGATTCTCAAAAAAACCCACAAGCTCACCGTCTACTACAAGGGCCGCCTGTTTAAGGACTACCACGCTGTGTTCGGCCGCAGCTTCGAGCCCGGCACCAAATTGTGGGAAGGCGACCGCCGCACGCCCGAAGGCGTCTACACCATCGTCGAGAAGCATCCGAGCCGCCGCTGGGAGTGGTTCCTCACCCTGAACTATCCAAACGAGATCGACCGCCATCGCTACGAACAACTGCGCGACAGTGGCGAAGTGCCCAAGGAAGACGGCCACCCGGTCGGCGTCGGCGGCCGCATCGGAATCCACGGCACCGACGAGCCCGAACTGAACAGCGGCAACATCAACTGGACCACCGGATGCATCTCAGTCGACGACGAAGACATCGAAGAACTGAAACGCATATTGCCCAACGGCACCCTGGTAATAATCAAACCGTAACCGAGAGCGCTGTGCGCAAACTTTCTATCTCGTCTCGCCAGCAGGGTACTGTTTGGTTTTCTTAACGTCCGCATTGTCTTTCAATCGTGGATCGTCGGAGGCCATGCAGCGTCCGCGCGTATATTCCGCGACCGTACCGGGGTCGGTAACTTGCTCCGCGTTTTTAGTGTAATCCTCGATGGTGTTCTCACACTCGACTTTGCTGTCATCTTCTTCTCCAACCTGCCATTTCGAGAGGGGCGAGTGATCGAGAATCTCTTGGCCCCGCATTGGCGGGATCATCAGATACCAGCCTACAAGCGCGAGCGCGGCTGTATGCCGAGGCTGCATGCAAGCGATCTAAGCCCAATGCACTGAGCTCTTCCAGAGATGCGTCAATCCTGAGTGTCTTAATCTGCCGCGATCATTGTCCTATTTCAGACAGCACCCGCAGCAGGCAAACCTTTGCGCGACTTTCCGGGAAGGAGCAGAATCCTGAATCGCGCACTTCGCGCGCTGTAACAGGGCGCTCACCTTCGCTGAATCGCGCACTTCGCGCGCTGTAACAGGGCGCTCACCTTCATCCTCTCCATCACCGGGAGAGGAGACAGATCAGCTCAAGGAGCACCGCCGATGCGACCAATCAAATTCAACGTAGGACTTCCCAACGGCGACCCCGCCGCGACCATTGCGACCGCGCGCCGCGCTGAGGACCTCGGCTACTACTCAGTCTCCATCGACGACCACTTCTTTATGCGCGGCCTCATGGCCGAGCCGCACGCTCCCCATTACGAATGCTTCACGATGCTGAGCGCTGTCGCCGCCACCACCAAAACCATCAGGATGCTGCCGCTCGTCACCTCGATGTCCTATCGCAACCCCGCGCTGCTCGCGAAGACGATGGCATCGATCGACAACCTCAGCGGCGGCCGCTTTATCGCGGGCCTCGGCGCCGGATGGTTCCGGGAAGAATACGACGCCTACGGCTTTCCCTATCCTTCTAATGCCGAACGCATCGAGCAGATGGGCGACGGCATCAAGCTGCTCAAGGCGATGTGGACGCAGGCCGAACCGACCTATCACGGCCGCTACTTCAAAATCGACAAAGCTATCTGCGATCCCAAGCCCGTGCAGCGCCCGCTGCCCATCCTCATCGGCGGCGGCGGCAAGCGCATCCTCGAAATCGCCGCGCAGGAAGCCGACGTGCTCAATCTCAATCCGCCCGTGACCAAGGGCTACGTCGATATCGTCGAGGCGCTCAAGTTCGATCGCGCCACCGTGCTGAAGCGCATCGAGCTGATTCGCGGCTTCCTGAAAGCTGCCGGCCGCGCGCCCGACGCGCTCGAGCTCTCCGGCGGCGGCTTCGTGCTGATGGCGAAGGATCGCGGCACGGCAGACGCGATGGCGGCCGCGATGGCGCAGACGCTCAAAATTGAAGACAACGCGAGCGTCCGCGATTCGCTGCAAGTGCTCATCGGCACTCCCGACGACATCAAACGCGAGCTCTCGACCCGTATCGAGAAATTCGGCATGACCTACTTCTTTCTCAATTTCATGATGCCCGACGCCGCCGAAATGTTCGCCAAAGAAGTGATGCCCGCATTCGCGCGCTGATAGAGGAGCAACAGGAATGGAGAGCGCCGCAAGCACTGCCCGAATTGCACGAACTCAATCACGGATTCACGTGGAGGCCCAGTGCAGCCGCCGTTCGAAGTCATCAGCGATGACCAGGCGGAGTCGTACAACCAGCGCGGATTCTTCGTGTTCGACCACGCCCTCGACGCCGACACCGTCGCCCGCGCGATCGCCGAGATCGATCCGTGGGAAGCCAAGGTCGAGCGCTATCTCCAGACCCAGCCCAACGGCCGCCGCTTCATCGCCGAGGCCGGCGGCATCAGCTTCACGACCGACCTGGTCAAGCACTCGCAGTTCATTCGCGATCTTGTCCGCGTCGCCGATCATCGCCGGCGTCTGCCGCGACCTGCTCGGTCCCGACGTGCGCCTCTACCGCGACCAAGCGGTGTACAAGAAGCCCGAGTATCCCAAACTTTTCCCGTGGCATCAGGACAACGGCTACAACTTTGTCGAGCCGCAGACTTACCTCACCTGCTGGATTGCGCTGACCGACGCCACCGTCGAGAACGGTTGTCCATGGGTGCAGCCCGGCGGCCACTTGCGCGGCACCCTCAAGCATCATCTGACTGAGCTGGGATGGGTCTGTCGCGAAGACGACGACGGCGCGCTCGCCGCTCCGGTGCGCGCGGGCGCGATGCTCGTGTTCTCGTCGCTGATGCCGCATCGAACCGGCCCGAACGTCACCGGCGAATTGCGCAAGGCCCTCATTCTCCAGTACGCACCCGACGGCGCCCGCTACCTGAATCCCCCCGCCCTCTGCAACGACGACGGCCGACAGTACCTGGTCGTAAAAGACGGCAAGCGCGTCACGCCACCGCCGCTCGTCCCGCGCTCATAGTGGTTGAGAACATGGGATGGGCATCAGAAACTATTTGATCGAAGGCGTTTCTGGCACCGGCAAAACCGCGGTGGCTGAAGAATTGCAACGGCGCGGTTACCACGTCCTCCATGGTGACCGGGAGTTGAAATATCGGGGCGATCCAAAGACGGGGAAACCTGTTAGTGAACCTGCCCACAAGAGCGAGATGGACAAGGCCGTATGGCAGCAGGAGCATCTCCTTTGGGATGTAGACAAAGTCAAATCGGTGATCGCTGATCACAGCATCCCGATCTCCTTCTTCTGCGGCGGCTCCAGAAATTTCCACCGCTTCATTGATTTGCTTGACGGCGTTTTTATTCTTGAGGTCGACGACCTTGACACACTGTATCGGCGCCTTGATGAGCGCGTGGCGCGGGACCCGACTGACTGGGGCGGAAAACCAGAGGAAAGGGAACTCGTTGAACGATTGCATCGAACGAAAGAAGATCTTCCGAAGGGTGGTGTCGTAATTGATGCCACTGCGCCGATTGAACGCGTCGTGGATGAGATTTTGGAAAAGTGCAACTAGGGCAAGGACAAGGGTAAGCCTGCCGCGCGCATCGACCAGATCTCCGACAGCGATCCGGCGCTAGCCGCCCTCAATCAAGGCGAGAACGACTTGTAGCTGAAGAAGGAGAATCAGATGGAACATACCGCAGGCGAATACTATTTCACGCGCCTCGAGACCGTCGTCTTCGGCGCCGGCAAGGTCGAAACCCTCGGCCGCGAACTGTCGCGCCGCGGCGCGAAGCGCGCGCTGATCGTCACCGGCAATACGCTTGGCCGCTCGAAGCTGCTCGACAAGGTCAAGAGCGCCGCCGGTTCCGCGCTGGCCGGCGTCTTCACCGGCGCCGCGCAACACGTGCCGTCGCATACGGTGACCGAGCTGGTGGCGGAGGCGCGCCGGGTCGATGCCGATGCGCTCGTGAGTTTCGGCGGCGGCAGTCCGATCGACACCGTGAAGAACGCGGCCTGGCAGTTGATGGGGGGCCGCAGCGGCTCGCGCGTCATCGACTTCGCCGGGGCCACTGCGGAAGAGCAGAAGAAGGACGCGCTGCTGCATATCGCGATTCCGACCACTTTGTCGGCGGGCGAGTTCACGCCGACCGGCGGCGTCACCGACGAATCGACCAAAGTGAAAGGCGGAGTCGCCGACCCGCGGCTGCAAGCGAAGGTCGTAATCCTCGATCCTGCGCTGACCGTCGAAACACCGGCGTGGCTGTGGGCGTCAACCGGGATGCGCGCGCTCGATCACGCGGTCGAGGGTTCGTACTCGACGCGGCATCAGCTGGTTACCGACACGCTCGCGACGCGCGCGATCGCTTTGCTGAATGCGCACCTGCTGCCGTCGCTGCAGACCCATGGCGACGACGAGCTCGAGCATCGCGTGCAATGCCAGCTCGCGGCGTGGCTCTCGATTTTCGGCATGTCGAATACGCGCGGCGGAATCTCGCACGCACTGGGCCATCAGATTGGCCCGATGTGGAACGTCCCGCACGGCGTCACGTCATGCATCACGTTGCCGCACGTGATGCGCTTCATGGCCGGGGTCGCCGCCGATCGCTTCGAGCCTATCGCCGACGGATTCGGCGTGCGCTTCGACGCGCGCAGTCCGCGCTCATCGGCCATGGAATGCGCCGACCGCGCGGCGAAGTTCATCGGCAGGTTCGAAGTGCCGACGCGGCTGCGCGATGCAGGCGTGCCGCGCGAGGAAATCTCGCGAATCGCCGGCACCGTGCTCGAAGAAGTGAAGCGCGCCAACACAGTGGGCGTCGAGGTCACGCTGGAGCAAATTGCGGGAATCCTCGACGCCGCGTATTGAATCGCGCTCGGGCTAATCGTCGGACGATTCTTTTTCGTTGGGATTCGCCGCGTGCCTCAATGCTTTGCGGACGCGCTCGCGCAGCGTGTCGTCGGCCTCGATTTTGTTCTCGAGGTCCCTGAACTGCGCGACCGTGAGGCCCTGCTTCGACGCCGCCTGATCTACAGTCAGGTTGTGGTCTTTCTGCATCGACTCGTAGACGCTGATGTACTTGTCGACCTGGCTGGTCGGAACATCCTGGTTATCGTCGTCGTCGGCGTCCTGCGCGAGCGGGCTAGCCGATGCCGCCGCGAGTTGCAGAGGCAGATGCCGAGCTTGGCCGGTGGACGCAGACCACGCGCGCGCGGCCGGTAGCATCCCGAGTGCGCCAAGAATTATCGCTATCATCGCGAGCGTCGCGCCCGTGCGCACGCCCGCAAATGGCTGGTTGATTTGGTTCACGTTGAATAGCCTCCGCAAGACATCCAGGCAGCCTTGGTCGATCATCCTTGCACGCCACGCGAACTTCATAAAGATAGTCAATTGGACCAAAGTCCCATTGCATCGCGCGGCATGATGTTTAGATTGAAGACGGTCCGTGCGACCGCCGTCGTGGTGGTTTGCCCGGACCGAATTCATAACGAGATGACAAGACGGAGTTATATTCATGCCGGCCAAAACGGTTGAGTTGCACGAGAGAGCGCGAGTGGGAATTGTTAAGGGCGCGACGCTGGTGATGGAGGCGGCGCGCGTTACGCTCGGCCCCAAGGGCCGCAACGTCATGATCCAGCGGAGCTTCGGCGCACCGACCGTGACCAAGGATGGCGTGACGGTGGTCAAGGAAATCGAGCTCGAAAACCGCTTCGAAAACATGGGCGCGAAGCTGATTCGCGAGGTCGCGCAGAAGACCTCCGATGTCGCCGGCGACGGCACCACCACGGCGACGGTGCTGGCGGGCGCGATCCTGCGCGAGGGGATCAAGCTGCTGGCCGCGGGTTTCCCCGCGATGGAGCTGAAGCGCGGAATCGACGCCGCAGTGCTCAAGGCGGTTGCCACGATTAAGGAAATGGCGCGGCCGGTGAAGGAGCGCGAGCGCCTCGAGCAGGTCGCGACTATTTCGGCCAACGGCGACAAATCGATCGGCAAAATCGTCGCCGACGCGATGGACAAGGTCGGCAAGGAAGGCGTGATCACCGTCGAAGAGGCGCGCGGCCTCGACACCGTGCTCGACCTGGTGGAGGGCATGCGCTTCGATCGCGGCTACCTGTCGCCCTACTTCGTCACCAACGCCGACAAGCTGACGGTCGAGCTCGACGAGCCGCTGATCCTGTTCCACGAGAAGAAGCTTTCCAACCTGCGCGAAATCCTGCCGCTGCTCGAAAGCGTCGTGCAGAGCGGACGCCAGCTGCTGATAATCGCGGAGGACGTCGAGAGCGAGGCGCTGGCGGTGCTGGTCGTCAACAAGCTGCGCGGCACGATGAAAGTCGCGGCCGTGAAAGCGCCCGGCTTCGGCGATCGACGCAAGGAAATGCTGCAGGACATGGCGATTCTGACCGGCGGCACTCTGATCGCCGAGGAACTCGGCGCCAAGATCGAGAACATCGAGATCGCTTCACTCGGCAAGGCCAGGAAAGTTCTGATCGACAAAGACAACACGACGATCGTCGGCGGCGCCGGCAAGAAGTCGGAAATCCAGGGACGGATCGAATTGATCCGGCGCCAGATCGAAGAGACTACTTCCGACTACGACCGCGAGAAGCTGCAAGAGCGGCTGGCCAAGCTCACCGGCGGCGTCGCCGTGATCAAGGTCGGCGCGGCGACCGAGGTCGAGCTCAAGGAAAAGAAGGCGCGCGTCGACGACGCCGTCCATGCGCTCCGCGCCGCGGTCGAGGAAGGTATCGTGCCGGGCGGCGGCGTCGCGCTGGTGCGCGCGATCGCAGCGGTCAAGTCGCTCCGACTCAATGAAGATCAAAAGGCCGGCGCGGGAATCGTTGCGGCCGCGATGTCGGAACCGCTCAAGCAAATCGCGCGCAACGCCGGTCACGAACCGGAAATCGTTCTCAACGCCGTGCTCGAAGGCAAAGGTGATTTCGGATTCAATGCCGGCACCGAGGTCTACGAGGATCTCGTCAAAGCCGGCGTGCTCGATCCCGCCAAGGTTGTGCGCAGCGCGCTCGAGAATGCAGCCAGCGCCGCGGCGATGATGCTGACGACCGAGGCTGCCGTGGCTGAAGCTCCGAAGAGGCCGGCGCCGTCGGCCGGGATGCCCGGCGGCGGGATGGGTGGAATGGGCGGTATGGGAGGCATGGGCGGCGGCATGGGTGGAATGGGTGGAATGGACGACTACGGCGGCGACGATTTTTAGGTTGCGAAACGCGCTGTGATGGTTCCGACGGGGACGAAAAGGGCAATTAGATGGGAACCAGATGCCGAGACTATCGAATAGTCCTTTTCGCGCTCTCGCTATAGTCACATCGAAAGAAGTTTTGAGTAGCTATACGCAACTCTGCCGAGCGCGAGAAGATTAGCAATTGAGCAGATTACCCCACTGTGAGTGGATGTAATTGAATTCGGCATCACTGGGTAAAAGGTGACCTTTTGTCGCATATTCACTTCGAGCCGTTGCGACGGGCTAGTTTCAAATAGCTAGTTCGCTAATCTTATGATCGAGAGCAATTCACGCGACAAAGACTTGCAGGGATATGGAGTTTGTGAGACAAATTTGTTGGTCTTAATGCGAGAGCCCATTACTACTTGGCAACACTCTCGCGCATCTTAGGAGGAACTAATGGAAGGGTTAATGAGAAAATCTTCAAAACTGGTCGGTCTGGCCGGGGCTATCTTGGCCCTTTCGTTGCTCGCGGGATGTTCGTCGAACGAACCGAGTCCGGAACAGCGCGCCGTCAACGCGGCGAACCAGGCTGATCAGGCAGCGGCACGCGCGGATGCGGCGGCGCAGAAATCAGCGGCATCTGCGGCGCAGGCTCAGGCGGCAGCGAGCCGCGTAGAGCAGGCGGCCAGCGATGCGAAGGCGGCTGCGGACCGCGCAGAAGCGATCGCGTCGAAGACGATGTCGGGTGGCGAGCATCACGTCCACTTCCATCATCATCACCATGCAGCAGCGGCGGCTCCGTCCGATGCGGGCGCGGCGCCGGCTCCTGACACAGGTGCGGCACCTCCTCCGGCTCCTGCAACTCCGTAATATCGCTCAGGCTTGATAACAACGAGGGCGGTTGCGTCAGCAGCCGCCCTCGTTTGACTTTGGCCCGCCCGATTACTCAGTTCGGAGTTCCGGCTCGCGAATGTGACTATCACTTTCAGCGATTCGGGCTTTTGAGCGGTCGCGAATGCTTCGGTTATCTGCGCCAGCGGAAAACTATGCGTCACCAACTCGGCCGCGTTGATCACTCCGCGCTCGACCAGCGACAACGCCTCGCGCGTTTCGTCGGGTCCGCATGAGTAGCTGGGGACCAGCCGCGTCTCGTTGAAGTAGAGATCGTGCGGCTTGATGAGCAGCTCGTCGTCGGGCGGCGTCGCGGTGAACTGAACGACGGTCGCGCCCTTGCCGGCAGCCGCAATCGCCGGCGGCGATTGCCTTCGAGGTGCCCGGTCCGACGATCACGACATCGGCCATCGCGCCGTTGGTGATTTCGCGCACTTGCTCGACCAGGTTGTCGCCCTCGACCACGATTCCGCGATCGGCGCCCAGCTCGATTGCGCGTTGAGCGCGCGAGTGGAACAGGTCCGCGCCGATGATCGTGTCGGCGCCCAGATCCCGCGCTATCTTCACGTGCATCATGCCCATGATGCCGAGTCCGATGATCAGAATTGACTCGCCCTTTTTCAGCCCCGAGCGCTTGAGCGACTTGACTACGCAGGCCGCCGGCTCGATCAGCACGCCGTCGGCGTCTCCGATCGAGTCGGGCAGCCGCAGCGTGTCGCGTTGATTCGCGGCGCTCACGAGAAAGAACTCCGCCATGCCGCCGGGCACGATGTTGGTCGCGCGCCAGGTCGCGCACTGAACGTACTCGCCGCGCCTGCACGCCGCGCACTGGAAGCATGGCGCATGATGGTGCACGAAGACGCGGTCGCCGGCCTTGAATTCGCGCACCGCCGCGCCGGCCTGCTCGACGATGCCGACCGGTTCGTGGCCGAGCACCAGCGGCGCCTTGCGCTTGAGATACCAGGGCATGATGTCGCCCGAGCAGATGCCGCACGCGATCGAGCGGATGAGAATGTCGTCGGGACCGACTTGCGGCCGTGAGCTTTCTTCGACGCGGATGTCGCCGAAATCGTAAAACCGGGCTACCTGCATAAAGTTACCGCCATGTTAGAATCGCATCATGCCACGGCCGAAATGTCCTCCGATAGCCGCCGACATAATCACCGAGATTGGCGACAAAGTCGTTTTGATCGAGCGGCGGAATTTTCCATTGGGATGGGCGATTCCGGGCGGCTTCGTCGATTTCGGCGAGACGGTCGAGACAGGCGGCGATACGCGAAGCGCGCGAGGAAATCTCGCTCGAGGTCGAGTTGCGCGCGCTGCTCGGCGTCTATTCGCGGCCCGATCGCGATCCGCGCGGGCAGACGATCACAGTGGTCTACGTCGCACGCGCATCGGGCACGCCGCGCGGCGCCGACGATGCGAAGAACGCCACGCTGTGCGACCCGCGCAATCCGCCCTCGCCGCTCGCGTTCGATCACGCGGAGATTCTCGCCGACTACGTGCACTGGCTCGACACCGGCGAATTCCCCGCGCCGTGGCGCAAGTCGTAGCGGGATCGCAACGCATCGCTAGCGCTTGAGCTTGGCGACGGCGCGCTCGATGCGATCGAAAGCCTCGTTCAGATTCTTCATCGAAGTGGCGTACGAAAGCCTGACGTGATTCGGCGCGCCGAAGTCGTTGCCGCCCACCAGCGAGACGTGCGCCTCGTCGAGCAGAAATGCTGCGAGCCCGTCGCCGTCGGTGATGGTCTTGTCGCCAAACCGGCTGCCGAGTAATCCCGACACGTTGGGGAAGGCGTAGAACGCACCGTCCGGCACGTTGGGCAGCCTGAAGCCCGGGATGCGCCGCACGCGCTCGACGACCAGTGCGTTACGCTCGCGAAACGCCTCGAGCATCGGCTTGAGCTCGTCCTGCGGACCGGTCAGCGCCTCGATTGCGGCCGCCTGCGTTATGGAATTGGGATTGCCGCTGTTCTGGCTCTGCAAGCGGCCGGCAGCCGCGATCGCTTCTTTCGGCCCGGCCGCAAATCCGATGCGCCATCCTGTCATCGCGTAGGTTTTCGACAGCGAGTTGAACACGATGCCGTGCGACTTGAGCCGCGGCTCGACATGGAAAATGTGCGGCGGCAGCCCGTTTTCGGTGTACACGATGTGCTCGTAAACGTCGTCGGACATCACCCAGATGTCGGTGTCGACCAGCACGCGCGCGATCGCCGCGAGCGATTCGGGTCCGTACACGGCGCCGGTCGGATTCGACGGCGAGTTGAGCATGATGCCGCGGGTGCGCGGGGTGATCGCCCGGCGCAACGCCTCGGGCTCGAGGATGAAGCCGGACTCTTCGGAGCACGGCACGAACTTCGCCTCGGCCCCCGCCAGCGAGACCATCGCGGCGAAACTCACCCACGCCGGCGTCGGGATGATCACCTCGTCGCCCTCGTCGAACAGCGCGGCGATCACGTTCGCCTCGGCCTGCTTGCATCCGGCCGACGCGATTATCTCGTTCGGCTCGTAGTCGAGATTGTTGTCCCGCTTGAGTTTGAGCTTGATCGCATTTTTGAGCGCAGCGGTTCCGCCCACTGCCGTGTACTTGGTCTGGCCCGCGCCGAGCGCTTTGACCGCGGCCTGCTTGATGCGCTCGGGCGTGTCGAAGTCAGGTTCGCCGGCGGCCAGCGAGACGACGTCTATTCCGGCGGCCTTCATTTCCGTCGCACGCGCGTCGGCCGCCAGCGTGGCGGAGGGTTTGATTGCGGCAATTCTGCGATTAATTTTCAGCATTTCCTGAATCCGGATCTGGAATGATGAGAACGACGACAGATTGTATCTGTCCCGCCGTTTTGAATGAACCGCTCAGCCAACTTTGAGTTTGGCGCGCAGCCGCTCGATCACAAGCTCGGGCACCAACTCCGGCAAGCGCTTGCCGTAACCCGCCACTTCCTTGATCAGGTGCGACGAGCTGAAGAATAGCCGCGGATTCGAGAACATGAACACGGTCTCGACGTTCGGGCTCATTTGCTTGTTCATCTGCGCCATCTGCAGCTCGTAATCGAAATCGGTCACGGCGCGCAGCGAACGAATCAGCACTTTGGCGCCGATCCGTTCCGCATAATCTACCGACAGGCCGCTGAACTTGTCGACCCGCGCGCGCGGCTCGAGGTCGCGGATGACCTCGCGGATTATTTCGACGCGCTCGTCGCCCGTAAACAGCGCCGCGTCCTTGTGCGGATTGTAGGTGACCGCGACGATCACCTCGTCGAAAATTGCGACGCTGCGCCGGATAACGTCGACGTGTCCGTTGTGGATTGGATCGAAGCTGCCGGGATAGACCGCGATCAGCGAGGAACGCTCTTTGGTTTTCGTCATTGGCCTACAACTACTGTTCCGCACTCGGCGCCGGACCCGGTCGCCGGTAAAAGGCGATTCGATGATCGCCGATGGTTGCAACGAACGCGCGCTCGTGGGCTTCAGGAGCGGGCGGCGCGACGGGCGCGCGCTTCGACTGTTCAACTACTACCCATCCGCCGGACGCGACCAGCTGATGCTCGCCCAGCAGCGCCAGCACCTCCGCACTCATGTCGTCCTTGAACGGCGCGTCGACAAATACCAAATCGAACGACTCGTGCGCGCGTCCGAGTTCACCCAATGCGCGACGCATGTCGGCGGCGACGATGCGCGCGCGATCGGAAAGTTCGAGCTGCGCCAGATTGGCGCGAATCGCAGCCGCCGCGTCGCGCGACGAATCGACAAACGTCACGTGCGCCGCGCCGCGTGAGAGCGACTCGATTCCCAGCGATCCGCTGCCGGCGAAAATGTCGAGCACGCGCACACCGCTGAGATCCATCCGCACGGCAAGCCGCGAAAAAATCGATTCGCGCGCCCGCGCCGAGGTCGGCCGCGTCAGCAATCCGCGCGGCGCCTTGAGCCGCCGGCCGTGAGCATGTCCCGCAATAATTCGCATCGCGTCAGTTTTTCCGCTCGTAATTCCAACGATTCGGCTTCGCCTCTTGCCTCGAACTCGCGGACGATAGATAACCCGTTCTGTCGGACCCCGCAAGTTCGCGGGCGGCTCGAACGGCTAAGCTTGCGCCTCTGGCGGATTTGCGAAATTTTAGCTAGCAATCATTAGATTCTCGAACTCAAGAACGTCGAAAGTTGAAGGTTCAGTAATACTCCGGCCATGCCTGAGAACCAGCAACCCAAGTTTTCCGACGCGGCGCTCGACGAGTACCGCCAAACGCTCGAGCGCTACCCGACGCGCCAGGCCGCGCTGCTGCCGACCCTGTGGATCGCGCAGCGCGAATTCGGCTGGCTCAGCGACGCGACCCAGGACTATGTCGCGCAGCTGATGGAATTGCCGCCCGCGCACGTGCGCGCCGTCGTTTCATTCTACACGATGTTCCATCGCAAGCCGGTCGGCCGCTACCTGCTCGACGTTTGCACGAATCTCTCGTGTAAGTTGCGCGGCGCCGAGAAAATCGTCGACTGTATCCGGCGCAAACTGAAAATCGAGGTGGGCGAGACGACCCCCGACGGCAAATTCACGCTCGACGCGGTCGAGTGCCTGGCCTCATGCGGCACTGCGCCGATGCTCCAGCTCAACCAGGACGCTTTCGTCGAGAATCTCACCGAAGAAAGCACCCTCAAACTTATCGACGAGCTTGCCTCACGTGACAATTGAACTAATCGCCGGCGCGATCAAAGCGATCCTGATGATCGTGCTCGGATTGAACCTGTCGCTCTTCCTGCTTTATTTCGAGCGCAAGGGCAGCGCGCTCATCCAGGACCGCATCGGCTCGAATCGCGTCACCATCACCGGCCTCGGCAAGCGCATGGGGATGCCCAACCTCGGCATCATCAACACCACTATCGCCGATCCGGTAAAAATGTTTACCAAGGAAGATTTCATCCCCGACGGCGCCGATAAATTCCTGCACACGCTCGCGCCGTTCCTCGCGCTGTTCCCGGTGATGATCACGTTCGTCGTGATCCCGTTCGGCGACACGATTTCGATCGCCGGCCACCACATCGGCCTCGAAGCCGCCAACCTCAACGCCGGCGCGCTCTATCTGCTCGCGACGCTTGGCCTCGGCGTATACGGCGTCGCGCTGGCGGGATGGGCGTCGAACAGCCGCTGGTCTCTGCTCGGCGGGATTCGCGCGACGGCGCAGATGATTTCGTACGAGCTCGCAATGGGCCTCGCAATCGTGTCCGTCATCATGACCTTCGGCACTTTGAACTTGCAGGAAATCGTGCGCGGACAGAGCGGCGTGTGGTTCGGATTTTTGCCGCGCTGGGGAATTTTCATGCAGCCGCTCGCCTTCATTCTCCTGCTCGTCGCCGGCGCCGCGGAATCCAAGCGCATCCCGTTCGACCTGCCCGAGGGTGAGTCGGAGCTGATCCAGGGTTATTTCACCGAATACTCCGGCGGCAAGCAGGCCGTCTTCATGCTCACCGATTTCGCCGAGCAGGCGCTCCTCGCGATGCTGATCACCACATTCTTTCTCGGCGGATGGCAGGTGCCGTGGCTCCTGCGCGACGGCTTTCATCTGCCGGGCGGCGCATTTCTCGCGGTGCCCGCGCTGGTCGTTTCGCTGCTGGGTATCGTCGCGTTCCTGGTCAAGGTCGTCGCGCTGTGCATCTTTCTCGGCCTGGTGCGATGGACGCTGCCGCGCTTCCGCTACGACCAGTTGATGCGGACTCGGATGGAAAGGACTCGTGCCGCTCGGACTGTTCAACGTGCTGCTGACCGCATTCGTCGTGGTGGCAACCGGGAGAGTCCACTGATGCCGCCGTTCGTCTATATATTTCTCGGCGCACTGGCGATCGTGTCGGCGCTCGGCGTCGTCGTCCAGCGCAATCCAATCCATTCGCTGCTCAGCTTGATCGCGACGCTGCTGACCGTCGCCCTCTTGTTCATTGCCGAGGACGCCGTCGTCGTCGGCTTCCTGCAAATCATCGTCTACGCCGGCGCGATCATGGTGCTGTTCCTGTTCGTGATTTGGCTGCTGAATCTCCAGGTCGAAACCGGTCCGACCGGTCATCTCGCGCTCAAGATTTTCGGCTGGCTGGGAGCGGCGCTGCTGGTGACGGAGCTGTTTTTCATCCTCGCGCCGCCTCATCTGCAGGTAAAGTTCACGCACGAGCCCAGCGGCTACGGTTCGCTGGCCAGCCTCGCGGGCAAGCTGTTCACCGACTACCTGGTCGCCTTCGAGGTGACCTCGGTGCTGCTGCTCGCCGCGGTGGTCGGTGCGGTTGCGCTCGCGCGCAGGATTCCGGCAGCCGAAGAGTTCCGCGAAGTGAAGGAACCAGAGAAGATCGCATCATGATCCCGCTCACCTACATGATGTCGCTGAGTGCGATCATTTTCGCCATCGGCGTTGCCGGCGTGATCATCCGCCGCAACATCCTCGTCATGTACATGTCGATCGAGCTGATGCTCAACGCCGTCAACCTCGCCTTCGTCGCGATTGGCAGCCGGCTCGGTTCGATGGACGGCCAGGTGATTGTCTTCTTCGTAATGACGGTCGCGGCCGCCGAATCCGCCGTCGGCCTCGGCATCATCATCTCGAGTTTCCGCAATCGCGATACCGTCCACGCCGACGACCTGACGCTCATGAGATGGTGAGATGCCAATGACGGTTGAGTTTCCAGCACTCGCGCTTATCCTGCTGTTCCCGCTGATCGGCGTCGTGTTCAATATGTTCTTCGGCTCCAGGAGCGGGCGCGGCGCCGTCAACGTCGTTGGACCGGGCGTAATGTTCGCCGCGTTCGCCGTCGCAACGTGGGCGTTTTTGACGCTGCTCAAGCTGCCGCCCGGTGGCGCTCTCGTCGCGCCGCTGTGGGGATGGATCGAAGGCGGACCCTTTCACGTCGAGTTCGGACTGCGCGTCGACGCGCTCTCGGGCGTGATGGTGATGATAGTCACTGGGGTCGGCTCACTAATCTTCCTTTACTCAGTTGGATACATGGCGCACGACGAGGACTTCGCGCGGTTCTTTACCTACATGAACCTGTTCGCGCTCTCGATGTTGATACTCATTCTGGCGGACAACTTGCTAATGATGTTCGTCGGATGGGAAGGCGTCGGACTATGTTCCTACTTGCTAATCGCGTTTTGGTACACGGATCCTCAGTTCGCCTATAACGGCCGCAAAGCATTCGTCGTCAACCGCATCGGCGACGCGGGCTTTCTGCTCGCGATTTTCACCACCGCTGCGACGCTGGGTGCGCACGGCGTGTGGACGCTCAACTTCGTCGAGCTGCACAACAATGCCGCCTTGCTCGGCCCAGCCGCCGCGACCGCGATCTGCGTCCTGCTCTTCATCGGCGCGACCGGCAAGTCCGCGCAAATTCCGCTCTACGTCTGGCTGCCCGACGCGATGGTCGGCCCCACTCCTGTCAGCGCACTGATCCACGCGGCGACGATGGTCACCGCGGGCGTGTACATGATCGCGCGGCTCGGCTTCCTCTTCACGATGGCTCCCAGTGTGCTCGATCTGGTTGCCACAATTGGCGCGGTCACCGCGACGTTTGCCGCGACAATCGCGCTCGTCCAGCCAGACATCAAGAAAGTTCTCGCCTATTCGACCATCAGCCAGCTTGGCTACATGTTTCTCGGCGTCGGCTCGGGCGCGTTCGCGTCGGGCATCTTCCACGTCATGACGCATGCGTTCTTCAAGGGCCTGCTGTTCCTGTGCGCCGGCGCTGTCATGCACGCGCTCGGCGGAGAGCAGGACATGAACAAGATGGGCGGTTTGCGGCGCAAGCTGCCGATCACTTTCGCGACGATGTTCATCGCCACGCTCGCGATCGCCGCCATACCTCCGTTCTCCGGCTATTTCTCAAAAGACCTGATCCTCGAAGCCGCCTACGAGTCCGGACACACGTGGCTTTGGATACTCGGCGTGATTACCGCCGGGCTCACCTCGTTCTACATGTTCCGTCTGATCTTCATGACCTTCTTCGGCGACTCGCGCGTCGATTCCGAAAAAGAGCATCACATCCACGAGTCGCCGGCTGTAATGGCTATTCCTCTGATCGTACTGGCTATTCTCGCGACCGTCGGCGGATGGGTAAACCTTCCCGATGGATGGTTGTGGGGAAATGCCTTCGTTCGATTCCTCACGCCAGCGGTCGGGACCTTCAAACCGATCGTCGAAGCGAATTTGACTTCGACGTCGATGCCGCTGGTCGCTTCACTCGTCGGAATCGTGCTTGCGTACGTTTTGTATATCCGCCTGCCGGGACTCCCGTTCCTGCTCGCGTGGCGTCTCAAGGCTCCGTACGACTTGCTACTCAACAAGTACTACATCGACCAAATATATAATGTGGTCGTCACGCGTCCACTGTTCTGGGTTTCCTACTATGTACTCAACCGCGCCGTCGACAGCTACATGATCGACGGCGCCGCCGAGGGTGCTGGCCTCGCCGTCCTGACTTCCGGCCAGGTCGCGCGTCGCGCCGAAACCGGCAACGTCCAGCACTACGCATTCGTTTACCTGCTGGGCGCGTTGGGGATCGTGGCCTACTACCTGTTCCTGGTGACTGGCCGATGAACGGAGGCGCGCTCACAGCTTTGATTTTTCTGCCTCTGATCGGCGCGATCTTCATCCTTATGCAAAGCGAGGAACGCGCGATTTGGAACTCGGCGTTCATCTTCTCACTGCTTCCGCTCGCACTCAGCTTCTACGTCTTCTTTGAATTCAACCCGCAGTCCGGCGATTACCAATTCGTCGAGCAATACGACTGGATACCTCAGTTCGGCATTACATACCATATTGGTATCGACGGCATTAGCCTGTTCCTCGTACTACTGACTACTATCCTGATTACTCTGTCGATTCTCTACTCCGGCGGCGGCGACATCGAGGAACGTCCGCGCGAGTTTTGCTTCTTCATGCTCGTGCTCGAGACCGGGCTGCTCGGCGCGCTGCTCTCGGTCGATCTGTTCCTGTTCTACATGTTCTGGGAAATCATGCTGATCCCGATGTACTTCCTGATCGGCATCTGGGGACACGGCCGCAAGATTTACGCCGCCATCAAGTTCGTTCTGTTCACGATGGTCGGGTCACTGCTGATGCTGGTCGCGATCCTCTACCTCGTTTACCAGGCGCACCTGCATTTCAATCGCACCAGCTTCGATTTGCCGCTGCTCTACCAGGTGCCGCTCAGTCCGACCCAGGCCCGCTGGCTGTTTGCGGCGTTCGCACTCGCCTTCGCGATCAAGGTTCCGATGTGGCCGGTGCATACCTGGCTGCCCGACGCTCACACCAACGCGCCCACCGCCGGCTCCGTCATTCTGGCGGGCGTGATGCTCAAGATGGGCACCTACGGCTTCCTGCGCTTCGCCATTCCGCTCTTCCCGGCCGTCGCCGTCGAGGCGATTCCGCTGTTCATGGCGCTCGCCGTGATCGGGATCATCTACGGCGCGCTGGTCGCGATGATGCAGTCTGACCTCAAACGCCTGGTTGCCTATTCGTCGGTTAGTCACCTGGGGTTCGTGATGCTCGGAATTTTCGCGCTCAACCCGCAGGGCATCGACGGCGCGATTTACCAGATGCTCAATCACGGAGTTTCCACCGGCGGCCTGTTTTTGCTGGTCGGGATGCTTTACGTGAGGCGCCACACGCACGAGATCTCCGAGTTCGGCGGCCTGTGGAAGCGCGTGCCCGTCTACGCCGCGATCTTCATGGCGGTAATGCTTTCGTCGATCGGATTGCCCGGGCTCAACGGCTTCGTCGGCGAGTTCCTGATCATGCTCGGCGGCTTCCTGCGACTCCGGCTGGCCGTAGTTATCGCCGTCTTCGGCGTGATTCTCGAGGCGCTGTACATGCTCTGGACTTACGAGCGCGTGTGGTTCGGACCGATCACCAAGGCGATCAACGAAACTATGCGCGACCTGACCGGCCGCGAGATTGCCGTGATGGTGCCCGTGCTCGCGCTCATGTTGCTGATGGGACTTTTCCCGCGTCCACTGATCAGCCGAATGGAACCGTCGGTGACAGCGATGCTCGCGCGCGGAAATTTCGCCCAGGCTCATCTGGATACTGAACCCCAGCCGAATCGGCTGGCTGCTCTGTGTGCCGACGTCAACCCACCAACCCGAAATTGCGGCGGCAGCACGATGAGTCCTTTCAACCTCGCCGCGATTAATTTCGTCTGGCTGCCAATCCTGCCGATGGTCGTCGTCGCGGTGGGTGCCATCGTCGTGCTGCTGGCCGGAGTGCACGTCGACGACAGCGAAAGCGAAGGGCTGGGCCTGGTCGCGCTTGCGTCGCTGGGCGTGGCGTTCGTATTTGCTCTCGGAATCCTCGGACAAAACGGCGTCGCGTTTGCCGGCGCGATCTCGATCGACAGCTTCGCCGGATTTTTCGAGTTGGTCATTTTGATCGCCGCGATGTTCACCGTCATGATGTCGCTCGATTACGCCGCCGACAACAATATTGCCGGCGCTGAATATTATTCGCTGCTGCTGTTCTCCACCGTCGGCATGATGCTGATGGCGACCGCCGGTGACCTGATCGTCATCTTCCTTGGACTCGAGACGATGTCGATTCCCGTCTACGTGCTCGCAGGAATCATGCGCCGCAACGCCAAGTCGAACGAAGCGGCGATAAAATATTTCCTGCTGGGCGCGTTCTCGACCGGCTTCCTGCTCTACGGAATCGCGCTCGTGTACGGCGCGACCGGCACCATCAAGCTTGGCCCGATTCACGACGCCATTGCGTCGGGCGCGATGGGAGCGAATCCGCTGCTGCTGCTCGGCATCGGCCTGATGCTGATCGGTTTCGGCTTCAAGGTCGCAGCGGTGCCGTTTCACATGTGGACGCCGGACGTTTACGAAGGCGCGCCGACCCCGGTGACTGCGTTCATGGCAGTGGGCGTGAAGCTGGCCGCGTTCGCCGCCTTCGTCCGCGTCTTCCTCGTCGACTTCCCATTGATCGGCGCACACTGGCAGACAGTGCTTTGGGTAGTCGCGGCGCTGACGATGACCGGCGGAAATCTAATCGCCGCTGTGCAAACCAACATCAAGCGGATGCTCGCGTACTCGGCGATTGCGCACGCAGGCTATCTGCTGCTTGGCATGGCGGCGGGAGTGCAGTCGGGTCCGGCGATTCTCTACTACTTACTCGGCTACGCATTCACCAACCTGGGCGCGTTCGGAGTAGTCATTGCGCTCGAGCGGCGCGGCGAAGTAGGTAATCAGATCAGCGACTTTCGCGGCCTTGCCGCACGCCAGCCGCTGCTGGCCGGCGCCATGGCAATCTTCCTGCTGTCACTGGCTGGAATCCCGCCGATGGCCGGATTCGTCGGCAAGTTCTATATTTTCAGCGAAGCGCTGCGCCAGGGCTACGTCGGACTGGTAATAATCGCAGTACTCAATACAGTAGTGTCTGCCTATTACTACTATTATGTATTAGTAGCGATGTATATGCAGGAAGGCGGTAGCGAAGTGAAGCGACTGAGTAATCGTCCCGCGCTGGTCGCCGCAATCGGATTGGCCGCAATCGCTACGATCCTGATCGGGATTTATCCGCAGCCGTATATGGCGTCCGCTGCCAATGCTTTTCATTCCGCGAGCGGCGCCGAGGGAATCCACGCCGTCGCCGGCGCGTTCGACCAATAGCCCGAAGCTTTCGAGCAATAGTTACTTGCGGCGCGAGGCCTTCTTCGACGCGGGCTTCTTTGCCGATTTCGTCGCGGGTTTCGGTTTCGTTGCCGGCTTAGCCTTGGCCACCGCTTTCGGCGTTGTACTGGCCGTTTGAATACTCGCTGCGCCGGCGTAAGCGTCGGCTTCGATCTCGATCATCATAAGCGGATTCGCGAGCCGCCGCACTTCGACGACGGTCGATGCGGGCGGTGAGTCGGCGAAGACTTCCTTGTGCGCGCGCGCCACTTCCTCAAACCGCTCCATGTCGGTCACGAACATCCGCGTCCGAATCACGTCATGCATCGCGAGGCCCGCACGCTCGAGCGCCGTGCGAATGTTGGCGAGCGCCTGACGCGCCTGCACGTACATCTGTCCCGCGCCGACGATCAGGCCGCGCTCGTCGGTCGCCGTGGTTCCAGAAACGGCAACCAGGTCGCCAGCTCGCACCAGCCGCGAATAGCCGACGATCGGCTCCCACGGTGTATTGGTCGAGATTCGCGAAATCGCGCTCATCGTAATCTCCCTCCGCGCGAGCGAAGTCAGAATGCGCGCGCGAGTCTCGGTCAGATTTCCCGGCTGGGAAAGGCCTCTTCGAGTTCCCGCGCCACCGAGCGCATCGGAGGACCCACCTGCCGCCCCGACGGCTTCAGCCAATTGAAAATCCGCGTCAGCGTCGGCATACCCGCCATCGGACGCTCGTCGCTTCGCACCATGTCGAGTTCGTGCTCGACGATTTGAGAATTGTGTCGACTTGCGGACCCGAAGCCCGCGAAACTGCGCCGCTCTACCACCGTACTACCTCCACCTCATCCGCCCCACAGGCGCCGAGTACTAATGATCGAATGATACAGATGCCCGCGAAATAGTCAAAAAATTTCTCGCGGGCGGGCCGCGCGCCCCTTCGCCGACAAGCTGATAATGCTCTCGATACGCGCGCTTGAAGTTATCCCGCGCCTATCGTATTGTTGCCCCGTTTCAACCGTCCGCGCTCAAACCCAAGGAGATAGCGATGCGCAAGTTCCTGCTTTTGGCACTAGTTACGATGTTCTTCGCTTCGGCATGCAGCAAGTCCGAAGATACTTCGGCTCCCGCGCCCGACGCGGCTGCGTCCGCGGCCGCTCCTGCGGCGATGGCGAGCGACGCCGGTAGCGCTGCAGCCAGCGCTGTAGCCAGCGACGCCGCCAGCCCTGCGGCGGCAGCCAGCCCGGCCGCACCGTGATCAACTTCGTTTCCTGAGCGAGTTCCCGCGCGCCGTTTAGAGCCGTCGGCGCGCGGGAGACTCGCAGACCGTGCGAATCTCCGGGAAGAACTCACCTAATCTTTGAACGGACTCAACGGGTCCGCTTTCGGTTTGTCCTGCACCGTTTCCGTCCCCTCCGGCTACTGCTCTTCGTCGGGCTCCTTATCATCTCCGCGATCTTCGATTTCCTGGGGCGAGACCTCGTGCGGGATTTGCGAGCTTCCACCCATCGGCGCCTCGGGCGCCGCTTGAGGCTCGTCGCCGCGAATTATACCGACCGCGCGCTGCGCCGTTTCTCCGGCCAGCTTCTTCAGCTCCTCGGATTTGCGCGCCAGCTCTGACGTCGCGCGCGATAGCTCCGACCTGAGCTCGGTCGACTTCTTCGAATACTCCGCCTTCAGCTCCGCGATCTTCGCGACCGCCTGCTGACGCGCTGCGTCGCGCTTGCGGGAGTCGCCCAGCGCAGATTTCAGATCGGATGCAAGCTTGCGTCCCTGGTCGCGCAGCGCAGCGATCTGCGACCCGAGTTGCGCCCGCGCCTTTTGCGCCTCGCTCTTGACGCGCGCCTCGATCTTTCGCGCCCTGGTTTCGCGTTCGAGCTTGACCCGCAGTAGCTTGATGGTCTTGCGCAGGCCCTCGAGTTGCTTCAGCGCGGGATTTTTCGTGGCCGCTTTTTTGCGTCTCACCGGTTTCTTTTTGGTCGGCATCCCTAGCCTCCGTTGCAATGCGATTCGTCCATCTCCAGCTAAGTCCGGTTCGCGAAACAGATCAACGTCCTGTCAACTCCGAGATAAGCCTCCCTGCTGTGATGCAGAGGCCGGCTCCTGCTGCTACGATGCGTTCGCAATGGCGACGCTTCCAAAACCTGGCGCGTCTTCCGAACGGTTGAAGCCGGGGCTCTCGCTCTTCGATTCGGTGACGCTGGTCGCCGGCTCGATGATCGGATCGGGCATCTTCATCGTCTCCGCCGACATCACGCGACAGGTCGCGACTCCGGCCGCGCTGCTGCTGGTCTGGCTGGTCGCGGGCGTGATGACGATTGCGGGCGCGCTCGCATACGGCGAGCTTGCCGCGATGATGCCGCAGGCGGGGGGACAGTACGTTTACCTGCGCGAGGCATACGGCGGGATGTGGGCGTTCATGTTCGGCTGGACGCTGTTGCTGGTAATCCAGACCGGCACGATCGCGGCGGTCGCGGTTGCGTTCGCGCGGTTCGCGGGCGTGATGTGGCCAGTGCTCGGATCGAGCCTCTGGTTCGGCGCCGGGGGCGCGGGACTTTCGGGCGAGCGCGCCGGCGCGATTATCGTGATCGCCGTGCTGACCGCCGCCAATCTGCGCGGCCTCGATATGGGCAAGTGGCTGCAGAACTCCTTCACCACTGCCAAGATTCTCTCGCTGGGTTTGATCGTCGTGGTCGGATGCATCCTGGCGCCGAATCCCACCGCGATTCACGCAAACTTCGGCAGCTCGACCGCGTTCTTCGGCACGCCCAGCCTGTCGATCGCCGGCGCCGGCATCTTCGGCGCCGCGATGGTCGGTGCGCTGTTCTCAGCCGACGCGTGGGCGAGCGTCACCTTCGCCGCAGCCGAGGTTCGCAATCCCAAACGCGATCTCCCGCTGGCGCTCGCGTTCGGCACCGGCGTAGTCATCGCGCTCTACATCCTCACCAACCTTGCCTACCTCTGCGAGTTGCCTGCGTCGGGAAGTGCGGACGCGGCGACGGTGGTGGGCCGCGGAATCGCGCACGCATCGAGCGATCGCGTCGCAGCCGCCGCGATGCAAGTGGTATGGGGCGGCGCGGGTGCGAAGATAACTGCCATCCTCGTGATGATCTCCGGCTTCGGATGCGCGAACGGACTGATTCTCACGGGTGCGCGCGTCATCTATGCAATGTCGCAGGACCGCGTCTTCTTCGCCGCCGCCGGACGCCTCAATCGCGCGAGCGTGCCCGCCGTCGCCCTCGTGATGCAGGGAATCTGGGCCGCGGTGCTGTGCTTGTCGGGCACTTATTCCGAATTGCTCGACTACGTGATCTTCGCGCAGCTCATGTTCTACGTGCTGACGGTGTCTGCCGTCTTCGTGCTGCGGCGCCGCAGCCCCGACACGCCGCGTCCTTATCGCGCATGGGGCTATCCGATTGTGCCGGCGCTGTACGTAATCGCGGCCTCGGCCCTGATGATCGATCTGTTGATCGTGAAGCCGACCTTCACCTGGCCCGGCCTGCTGATCGCGCTCAGCGGCGTCCCGGTCTACTACTGGACGACCACGCACCAATCGCGCGCAAGCTAGCTATTGCTGCCCGTTGCTCTTGCTTGCGTCCGGAATTGAATTATCGTCGGGAGCTGCTTCCGTGACGGGCAGCGGATATCCCGCCTCGGCGCAGTCGGGTTGCCCCAGTTTGCGGGCGCGGAACTCCGCCACTACTGCGTTCAGGATGTAGGCGCTGCGTTCGGGCGACTGATTGCCGCTGAGTTTGTACAACTCCGCCGCGTTGCTCGCGGCTTCGGTCGCATCTTTGTCGTTCTTGGGCAACCCGTAAATCTGAAATACCTTGCACAACGACTCGATGCCGTCTTTGCGATCGGCTTCGCTCAGAGCGCTCGCACTCTGTGCGGCCGGCGCGGTTGCAGCCGTTCCGCCTCCCCCCACCACGCCGCGCAACATTCCGCGAAGCAGAAAGAGGATGACCAATACAGCCAGCACCAGTGCGACCGATCGTCCTGCCCGCTGACCGGGTGAAAGTTCGCTCCACGGAATCCATTCGAATCCGCCCCGGCCTTTGCCCTCGTCGGCCGGTGGCGGGGTGGCGAAGGTCTGCATGCGAACTTCCGGCTTCCGCAACATCTTCGCCGGTGGCGCCGGCGGCGGCGGCGGAGGATTGACCGATGGCAAAGAAACCGGATTGACCCCAGGCTTCAGCTGCGACGATGAGGGCTTGCCGGCCGGCTTCGCCAGCGGATACCCGCAAAATCCGCAGAACGCAGTACCTTCTGGATTCTCTCTCCCGCACTGCCCGCATGCAGGCATTAGATTACCTTCGCTCCCTTACCGAAATTTTCGCGGAACCAGCGAACAAGGTTTGCAGTTGTCCCCAGCCCCGTTTTCCCCCGTATCAAAATCCCTGCTTGCGCGACGGGGCACAAGCCATAGCCAACGACTGTACAGTTATGAAAGCTACAGCCGGGGGCCGCAAAGTCAATATCGCTGACGAGAATTCACTCGGCGTCAATTCTGCTCCTCCAAGCTATTTCATCGCCGCCACTTTCTGGTTGGCCGGACGCGACAGACATTTTTGCACCCACTTCTGCGCCGTCGGAATCGTCGACAGATCCAGTTGAATATATTGCGCGAGAATCAATACGGAAGCGACGTTCAGATCCGCAATAGTGAATTCCTTACCCAGCAGGTATTCGGATCTCTGCAAACGATCGTCGAGCACCTTCAGCGGCGCCTTGATCTTCTCAAGTCCAGCGACCGCTGCTTTCTCGTCGCGTTCCTCGGCGGGCAACAGGATTCGATTCTTGAAGACATCGAACATCGGCCCTTCCACTTCGAGCATCGCCCACAAACTCCACTGGTAGCATGCGCCATGGCCCTCGACCGTCGACGGCCACAGCGGTGCCTTCCCATATTTCTCCGCGAGATACAGATTTATTGCCATCGACTCCCAGATGATCGTGCCGTTGTCGTCGAGCGTCGGCACATGGCCGTTGGGATTTATTTTCAGGTATTCGGGCTTGCGCGTCTCGGCTACCAGCACCTGCTCGTATTGGATGCCGACTTCCTCCAACGCCCACAGGCTTCGCCCCGCGCGCGACATCGCCGTGCCATACAATTTGATCATGCGTCCCTCCCAATCGCCGGCCGGCTCGAGTGCTATCGACCTGGATGCAATCCAAATCGACGCGTACAACGATCGACCGCGATGTCATTAGGACACGCCAACAAGGCGTTGGCAATTGGCTCGGAAGTTACTGCACTTTGATTCGGCCGCTTTTTATTGCCTTGAGCAGGGCTTCGTAGTCGCGCTCGGTTTGATCGGCGTACTCTCTCGCGAATTTCACTATTGCGTCGTCGAATGCGTCGCTGGTGCCGAGGTAGCCCGCTATCGTCGCCGGATCTCCCGAGCGCCCGTGCGCCAAGGCAACTGCCCAGCCACACGCATCGGCGAAATACGCGAGGTCGGCGGGATCTTTCGGATCGACCGGCATCGCAATCTTCATGTCGCGCAATTGGCGCACATAAAAATGGCGGCCGGGCTGCAGACCGACCATCCAGCCCAGGAATATGTCGCTGGCGGCCTGCATCAGGCGTTGGCCATAAACCACTCGCTGTCCATGCGTCGGAAACACACTGCGGGCGGCGTATGGCTCGAGCACCGAAGCGCGCGCTTCCTTGACCTGCAGAAAAAGGGGAGCGGCCTGCGCGTCGCGGAACAACGCCACCTCGCAGAACGTTCCGACGCTGCCGATGCCGACGACTTTGAGGGCCACATCGAGCAACTCGAACCGATCGAACAGCACTCGCGAGGACATCGCAAGCGAGTCGCGGTACCGCTTGAACGCCGATGCGGCCTGGCGCCGATAGGCCGCGGTTCGTTGGCTGGGCAGATGATAGATGAGGGGACGATGGTCCTTGATTTTGGTGCTGGCGCCGGCAACTGAGGGAAGCAAACTGGTCGGAACAGTATCGCGACGCGCCTTCTCGACGGTTCGTTGATCGCGCTTGCGGTTTTCGGGGCCCGGAACTTTGTCGAGCAGTTGCTGAAAATCAATCTGCTGATACCAGACGTCCAGCGACGGCATCGTGGCAAACTCGCCGAGGTGCTCGCGGTAGGAACGAACGGCGGCGCGAACGGCGTGTTCGCGATGGCGCGATTTGGTGCCCGCGGCGCGACCCGCGACTTCGATACTCACGATCAAGCGCTTGAGGTCCCATTCCCACGGAGCCGGCAGCGTCTCGTCGAAGTCGTTGATATCGAAAATGAGGTTGCGCTCCGGCGTTGCGAACGCTCCGAAATTCATGATGTGACAATCGCCGCACGCCTGCACGCGGAGCCGGGTCGTAGGCGTTTGTGCCAAATCGAATGCCATCAGAGCGGCGGCACCGCGCAGGAACGCGAACGACGATTGGCGCATCCGTCCGTAACGAATCGGAAGCAGCGAGGGAATTCGTCCGGTGTCGGATTCAATCAGCAGCTTGATCGGGTCAGGGCGATTTGCGGGCGCCGTCCACGACGCATGGTCCTTGCGCGGCACCTTCTTGCGCAGCGCACGGCCGGCTTTCAGGCGTTCAGCAATAGAGGCGCGATCCAACCTGGGCATGAGGATGATTCCCCCGCCGGTGCCGGATTCAATTCGTTCCGGTTTTGCCGAATTGGATATTCTCGACGTGGCCGGCGGTCTGGTCCGGCTTGCCCGGAGCACTCTTGGCGCCTGCGAGAAGCTGCTCCGCGCTCGCGGTTATCTCGCCAGCGTGACCGGCGCCCACCAGGCGCGAGACCAGCTTGCCGTCGGGACCGACGAATAGAGTTGTCGGTATCGCCTCGACGCCCATGCTATCGACCAGCCGCTCGTCGGCCAGCGCGATGGGATAGTTGATGCGGAATTCTTCGACGAACGGGGCGACCGCTTTGACGCCGTCACCCTGGATCATGTCGCACGAGACGCCGATTATCACGAGGCCGCGCGACTTGTTGTATTTCTTGTAGAGCGCGACCAGCTCGGGGATCTGCTTGCGGCACGGGCCGCACCAGGTCGCCCAGAAGTCCACGATCACGGGATGACCGCGAAAGCTGCTCAGGTCGATACTCTTGCCGTCGAGGCCGGGCGCACTGAAGTCCAGGCCCTGATCGGGGGGCGACTGGACCGCTTGCGGAGTGTCGAGCCGCAGCAGCTCCTTGGGCTTTTCGGGAGTGAAGTATTTGTAGAACGTGCCAACGATCAGCGCGACCGTGATCACGATCGCGACTACGCGGAGTCCTCGCCCGTCGCCGTTCATACCTGCTCGATCACGGTGGCAATACCCTGGCCGATGCCGATGCACATCGTGGCAACGCCAAGCGCCGCGCCGCGCCGGCGCATCTCATGCGTCAGCGTCACGACCAGCCGCGCACCCGAGCATCCGAGCGGATGGCCGAGTGCGATCGCGCCGCCGTTCACGTTGAGCCGCTCCTCGTTGATCTTAAGATCGGTGTTGCAGGCGAGCACCTGCGCGCCGAAAGCTTCGTTGATTTCGAAAAGGTCGATGTCGCTGATTTTGAGTCCGGCGCGCGCCAGCGCTTTGTGGGTCGAGGGCACTGGCCCCCATCCCATGATTTCGGGGCGGACGCCGGCGACGGCGGTCGCGCGAATCTTCGCCATCGGCTTGAGTCCGAGCGCGCGCGCCCGCTCCGCGCTCATCAGCAGCACGGCGGCCGCGCCGTCACTCAACTGCGAGGAGTTGCCCGCGGTCACCTGGCCGTCGGGCTTGAACGAAGGCTTGAGGCCGGCCAGCTTCTCCATCGTGGTCTCGGCGCGCGGTCCCTGGTCAACGTCGACGACCGCGCCGTCGGGCAGCTTGACCGGCACGATCTCTTCTTTGAAACGCTCGCGCGCCGCGACCGCCCGCATGTTCGAGCGCAATGAGAACGCGTCCGATTGCTCGCGCGTGATTTTGTACATGTCGGCCAGCCGCTCGGCCGTCATCCCCATGAAGAACATGTCGCGCGGGAACATCTCGAGCAGCTTGGGATTGGGCAGGATGCCCGAGCCCATCGCGACGTGAGTCATATGCTCGACGCCGCCCGCGATCGCTACTTCGCCCGCGCCGGTCATTATTTCCTGCGCCGCGAAGTTCACCGCCTGCAGGCTCGAGCCGCACTGGCGATCGATCGTCGTGCCGGCGACTTCGACCGGCAGCCCCGCCAGCAATCCGATCATGCGGCCGACGTTCAGGCCCTGCTCGCCGGTCTGATTCGCGCAGCCCCAAACGACGTCCTCGATCTCCTTGGGGTCGAGCCTGGGATTCTTCTCGAGCAGGCGGCGGATACAAATCGCGCCCAGGTCGTCGGCGCGGATATCCTTGTAGTAGCCCTTGTCCTTGCCGGCCTTGCCAATCGGAACCCTGACTCCATCGACGATAACGACTTCGCGCACGATGCTCTCCTTAGCGATGGCGGCTCGCGTCACTCGAAGCGGCCGCTGATGGTTGAACCCTATATGATACTCCGCTTGCGGAGTTCCGATAGACGCAAAGAATCGTAGCCCAGCACGCTCGCCAGCACCGTGTCGGTGTCCTCGCCCAGGCGGGGCGCGCTGGTGGAGGGGATATCTTTATCGCCGGCGCTCTTGAGAGGCGAGCCCGGCACGATCAGCCCGTCGAACGAGCTATGCTCTGCGTGCAGGATCATGTTGCGCGCCGCCAGATGAGGGTCGCGGCTAACTTCCTCGACGTTGGCGATCGGCGCGCACGGCACCGATGCGTCGGTGAGAATTCGCAGCCAATGGTCGCGCGGCTGGGTGGCAAAAATACGCGCGAGAATCGCCTCGAGCGCAGGATGGTTGGCGGTACGATCGGCGTTAGTGGCGAAGCGCGTATCGTCCTTAAGCTGCGGCATCGCAAGGGCGTCGCAGAAGCGGAGCCAGATAGACTCGTTGCCCGCGCCCATCACGAAGTAATCGTCGGCTGCGCGAAACTGCTGGAACGGCGTGATCGACGGATGCCGCGTGCCGAGCCGGCCGGGAATCTTGCCGGAGACCGAGTAGCGCGCGAGCGCGTCCTCGAGCATCGCGACCTGGCAGTCGAGCATCGCGATATCGACATGATTGCCGACGCCGTCGCGGTCGCGCACGCGCAATGCAGACAAAATTGCAATTATCCCGTACAGCGCCGCCGACAGATCGCCGACCGAGACGCCGCATCGGACCGGCTCGCCTCCTGGATTGCCGGTGATACTCATCGTGCCGCCGAGCGCCTGCGCAACGATGTCGTAGGCGGGCGCCGAAGCCTTGGGCCCGGTCTGTCCGAAGCCCGAAATCGAGCACAGGATGATTTTCGGATTGGCGGCTTTCAGTTGCGCATAGCCGGTCTTGAAACGATCCATCGTGCCCGGCGAGAAATTCTCGACTACGACATCCGACTTCGCCGCCAGCTCGAGAAAAACCTTGGCGCCTTCCTCGGTGCGCAGGTCGAGCGTGACACTGCGCTTGCCGCGATTGACGCTGTAGAAGTAGCCCGAGTCGCCCGACGGCATCACAGGCGCAAAGCTGCGTGAGTCGTCGCCGCGGCCCGGCACTTCAATCTTGATTACCTCGGCGCCCAGGTCCGCCAGGTTCATCGTGCAGAAGGGACCCGCCAACACGCGCGTCAGGTCGAGCACCCGAACGCCGCGCAGCGGCTGTTGATCGATCATCGATAGTTATCCTCGCGCCAAAAAATTTGGTCTTAATCTGCTAGCGGCGGCGGGTCCTTGCTTCGCGGGCTTCGCGCGCGCGCATCGCCTCGGCCGGCGTCATGATCAGCCGCGGCTCCTCCTCGGCTTTCTGCTGCTCGGCCGCCGCGACCGTGCCGAGCTGCGTGCGGATAAAGCCCTGAAAGAAAAGTACCTTGCTCGGATCGATTCGGTCACGTAGGCGCGATGCTGCCGCAGCGGCCCATCCGGCCTGAGGACGGCGGCCGACCCGCGCGAGGTAGTACGCAATATCTTCGAGGCGCCGCCGAATCCGCACGCCGTTATCACCAGTAAGCAACTCGCCCGTCGCGCGATCGATCACGGCGTTAACCCGCTCCTGCTTATGCACGGGGCTCAAGACGATCACGCTCTCTCCCGCCTGGTTGATTTCATCGACATACGGTTTGAGGAGCGCGTCGGGCAGCCGCCATTCGAGCAGCTCCGGTTCCTTGAGCAGCTCGACCGACGGCTCGGCCGCGACCTCTGCAGCAAGCTCGGCATATACAGGATGCGTCAGCGCGGTTGGCGGTGGCACCGCGATCAACTCGGAGCGAATCATGAGAAAGTTTCCGACGGTACCGCGGCGCGATTCAGGCGTGTTGCGCCACGCCTCGCACACGATAAAGTCCGCAACGCGCCAGTCGGCGTCGACCAGCTTGACCTGCGCGCGGCGCTCGAGCTCGTCGCGCTCGGATTTCAGTTCGCGCCGCGACATTCCGGTGTTCTGCGCGCCGACGAGGCCGTCGCGCTCGGAGATCAGCGCCCACATCCGCACGAGGCCGCCCTGCACGCGCGGCTTGACGATCCAGACGATGCGCGCGCCCTCGCCGTCGATTGGCGACAGCATTGCAGAAATTTCATTGGCGTCCGGTTGCGGCATGCTGCTCGCAGGAGCGGTCGCGGCGGGCGCGTCGATACCGTGCTGCTTCAGCTTGTAGAGCGCGCGACGAACTTCACGCCGCATCGCACCGGCAGCACCGGCTTCCATCTCGACCAGCAGCCTCGCCGCCTGTGGATCGGCAATCGTGCCGAGCGCGCGTGCAATCGCGACGTCGGCGATCCCTGCCCCGCCCCTCAGCGCGCGAAGTTTCGCCACGGCATCGGCGGGCGCGGCGCCGGCGTCGAACCCCGCCTCGATCAGTTTCACGTCGTCGGGATTATTTTCGTGTGACTTGCCCAAATGCTGCCCCAACAAGTTGTAACAGGGACGAAGTGCCGCATCATAGTCCGAACATCGTGAAACCCGCGGTGGGTTTCACATACAATAGAGCGGCTACCTTTGAAAAACCTCGAAGCGAAATTCCGGCTGGCTGATTTGGTCGAAGCTGAGCATCGCGCGGCTGCGATCGGATACACGCGGCGCGCCATTCTCGAGCAGCGCGACACTTTCTTTCGCGTCGCGAACGGCAAGCTCAAGCTGCGCGAGGAAAACGGCGCCGCCGTTCTGATCTTCTATCATCGAATCGAGAGTGGACCGCTGATGCTCAGCAACTACGAGATCGTGCAGGTGGCCGAGCCGGCGCGGACACTGCGAATGCTCGAGGATGCGCTCGGCAAAATCGCCGTGGTCGAGAAAGTGCGGACGCTGATGATGCGCGACAACGTGCGGCTGCATCTCGACCGCGTCGCGAGGCTGGGACTGTTCGGCGAAATCGAGGCGGTGATAGCGGACGGCGAGGACCCCGAGCGGAGCCGCGGCGCGGTGGATGAAATCGTCGCGGCACTCGGAGTGACACCGAGCGATCTGATCGACGTGTCGTACTTCGAAATGCTCGCGGCGCGCTAGTTTCCGCGATAGCTGTGCGACGAGTCGTTGCGCCGGGTCAGCATCATCTTGAAGCGGCGCCAGCGCGTGCGACTGCGTTTGGCATTGAGTAAATCGAGTTCGTTCAGCTTCTCGAGCGCCGCGAGCCGAATAGCCTCGGTATGCTCTCGCGCATTCGATATCGACGGTTCGGGCTCGGCGGGTCTCCTGGCTTCGCGAATCTGGCGCAGAATGAACTCCACGTCCTCTTTGCAACTCAGAGTCCCGAGCAAGGATACGCGCGACAAAGTTTGCAGCTCCGCGTCGGTTACCCCCAAAGCTTCGAGGCCTTCGCGGTCGGCACAAAATTCTTCGAAAACCTTGTCCTTGTTCATCTGAGTTTCGCCTGGACAGTCCGAGAACTGCGGGTCTTGAGCTTCGTCGAAAGCCGACATTCGTTCTGAGCCTCCCTTGTACATAACTAAATCCGCGCTCTTAAGGCGATTCGTCCGCCTTTACTCTTGACCTGCAATGTTTGGTCGAAATGCGAATTTTTAACGTTTCCAGTTATGTAGCATTTAGCCGTCCCATGGCGGTTTTTGACACAATACACACTGTAAGGTTTGTTAAATCAAGCAGGGATTTAATATTTCTGTCGATAATCCTGACGACCGCAAGGAGTCGGTTCCCGACCATTTATGCAAACGCAAAGCAGCGAGAGCAAGCGATAGGTAAGGACTAAGACATCAGATCGATGCGGCAAAAATCGCGTCAGCTCCGGTCGATGCCAGCGCGCCGTCCACGAATTCGCGATCGGACGCGCCCAGAGCCTCGCGAGCTTCGCGCAGCCATTTGAGACACTTGCCCTGGTAAGGAAACGGCTGCTGCACCCACGGCAGCCCGTCGATCTCGCATCGCACCTCGCTCGCGCCGGAAACGAGCGCGCGGGCGTTGGCGAGCAGGAAGGGAGCGTAGACGCGGCCGACCTCAGTCAAGAACGGGCGGAGCACGGCGGCCGCGTCCTCGCGCCGGAGCCAGCCGGAGTCGTCAATCTCGAGCGATGAGAGATCGTCGAGATGCGACACCCATGAAACGACGCGCGGAGTTTCGGCGGCCGCGATTGCAGCGGGCGTCGGATCGAAATGCGCCAACTGGGTCAACTGGCCGAAGAGGCCGAAGTCGCCGGCCCCCGGCCGCGCGCCCATGAGAAATCGATGCCCGGCGACGAGATGAGAGTCGAGCAAGGCGAGCAGGCGTCGGTAGCTCGCCTCGATGACGGGCGTGGTTACGTCGTTGGAGCCGACCACGCGCAACCGTTCGATCTGGCGCTCGGCGATGTAGCTCGACGTCTTCGCCAGCGTATCGCGGCTCATCAGCGGATCGCGGTCGAGTGCGAGCACGTGCGAGGCTTTGTGGATATCGGCCGCGTATTTCCATCGATAGTGGAACATCGGCTTGGTCAGCCATTCGTCGGCGTAGTCCTCGAGCAGCGCGTCGAGAAACTCGAGCGCGGGATCGGGCGGGATGATCGATCGCGACGGGAAAGTCTTTTCGAGCCGCCGAATCTGAAAGGTCGAGTCGATCATCGCGTCTTCCGCGCGTCCAGCCTCGCCAGGAAACACGAGCACCGGGATAAGCGCGACGGGTACCGCAGGGATGCCAACGTCGGCGGCCGATCCGCGCATGATCCACGTGAACGGGATTCGTCGAAAGCGCAGCACCGCCCGCATCTTGCGCGAGTAGGGCGATCCAAATCCGCCGACGAGCTTCAAAGGTGTCATCGCAATTCTCCCAACCTGTTGTTGTATCCTGTTTTTGTTCGATGCGTCGTTACCAACTGAGGGCGTGCTGGTTTTGGCTCGGCTGATAACCGTATAATAATGCGATTCTTCGGTTTCATGGCGGTTTTATGCTCCATCAGGTGAGCGGTGCAGGCGGAATGGGGGTGGTGGAACTGGTAACGGGCACAGGCCCGGTAGTGGCAGTTGTGTTGTGGCTGCTGGTGGCCTTCTCGGTCGGGAGCTGGGGAATAATCCTTTACAAGCTTTTCCAGATATCGCGGGCGCGCCGCCAGTCCGAAAAATTCATTGCGATTTTCTGGGAGTCGAAAAATCTCGCCGCGATTCATACTGCGAGCGTCGGCTTGAAGCTGAGTCCGGTCGCGCAGGTTTTTCGCGCGGGCTACCAGGAGTTGCTGCAACTCACGCGCGCCAAGCGCCAGGCGGTCGGCTCGGACAGCGGCTTCTCGACTGACCTTGGCGGAATCGCGAACGTGATGCGCGCGATGAAGCGCCAGGAAAACGTCGAGCTGACCAAGCTCGAGTCGGGCATCACGTTTCTCGCGACCACCGGGTCGTCGTGCCCGTTTATCGGACTGTTCGGCACGGTGTGGGGAATCATGACGGCGTTCCTGGGGCTGTCGGCGTCGCATACGTCGAGTATCCAGGCGGTCGCGCCGGGAATCGCCGAGGCGCTGATCACGACGGCGGTCGGACTGGTCGCCGCGATACCGGCGCAGATGTTCTACAACTTTTTCATCGCGCGCGTGCGGGTGCTCGCGACCGAGATGGACAACTTCACTTCCGAATTTTTGAACATCGCCGAGCGTCACTTCCTCTCGTAAGGCATCACAATGGCATTCGATTCAGGACAGGGGCGCGGGCAGATGGTCTCGCAGATCAACGTGACGCCGCTGGTGGACGTGATGCTGGTGCTGCTGGTTATCTTCATGGTGACGGCGCCGATTATTCAGCAGGGCGTCGAGGTCACGCTGCCCAGCGTCAAGGCCGAGGCGCTGCCGGGCAAGGAAGAGCAGTTCGTCGTGTCGATCACGCGCGACCGGCAGATTTATCTCAATGACGCGAAGCTCTCGGCCGACGACTTGACCGGCAAGCTGAAGGCGATCGCGCAGGAGCGTCCCGACCGCCAGGTTTTTATCCGCGCCGACGACCAGGTGCCGTACGGCGAGGTGATCCGCACGATGGCGGCGATCAAGGCGGCGGGAATCGAAAACGTCGGGATGGTGACGGAGATGCCGGCGGGCGGCACGGATGCAGGCGCGAAGTGAGCGCTAATCGTGGCATCGCCGGACCATAACGATGACGAGCAGCCGTCGCGACTCGGATACTTCGCGGCGATTTTCATTTCCGCGATCGGGCATGCGGCGATATTCGCGTTCGTGTTTTTTATCGCGCCGCGATTTTTGCAACCCGCAGAAGCACCGCCGCCCGCATACACGGTAAAGATCGTGGACAACATTCCGGCCGGCGACTTGGGCACGCATCTGCCGCGGATCAATCGGCACCAGGCGGAGGAAAAGGCGGCGGCGCACAAGCCGCAGGAGTCGAGTCTCAAGACCGAGCCGTCGAAAAACGAACTCGCGCTCAACGACACCGATAAGAACGCGCTCAAGATAAATGCGAAGCCGACCGAAGAGCCGACTCTGACGGCGACGGCGACTCCAACGCCGACCCCGGCGGAATCGCCATCAATCGAAGAGACGCCGGAGCCGACGGCGGAGCCTGCGCACGGGCTCGAGCCGGACCTCGAAGCTACGGACGAGCCGACGGTCGAGCCGACTCCAGAACCTACCCAGCAGCCGACCAAGCATCCGACGCCGAAGCCGAAGCCGACGCCGGCGAAGGTAAATCGAAATCGTCCCAAGTCGGGATCGACGGTGGCCAAAGTCGCGGCGACGCCGAGCGTCGCCGAACAGATGGCCAAACTGAAGCGCCAGTTGCTCGCGGAGCATCTCGCGATGCTCAAGAAGAATCCGCCGCCTGGAGATGAAGAAGGCGACGATGAGGACACGCCCGATGACAATCCGACGGGTCCGGCTGGCGGTGGACCGGTGAGCGCATCCAAGCCGAGCGAGGGAGAAGGCTACGGCGTCGGTCCCGGCAAGGGCAGCCTCGGCATTCTACAGGACCCGGAATTTCTGCTGTACTATAAGACTGTGCAGGATCAGATTAAGAAGGCGTGGACCTTTACCGGCGGATCGAACGACCTGACGGCGACGGTGGATTTTGCGATCGGCCCCGACGGCACGCTGACCGCTCTGAAAATCGGCACGAGTTCGAACGACGCGACGTTCGATGATTCGGTTATTCGCGCGATTCGGCGCGCCGCGCCTTTTCCTGCGCCGCCGGAAAAGTTTCGCGATCAATTTTCGGCCGGGATCAAAGCGGTGTTTCAACTTGGCGAACTCAAATCCTGAGTTTGGGGGATGTTGCAGGAGGTGCGGATGTCCATTTTCGGTGAATACAGTCCGGGCGCGAGGCCGGCGACTACGCTATGAGGCGGGCGGCTAGGTTCCTGGCGCTCGCATGCGCGATGGTGCTCGCGCTCGCGACGGGACGCGCCGCTGCGCAGGGCGCCGCGCCAACAATTACGATGAGGATCGCGGGACCGGGCTCGCAGCTCTCGACCATCGCCGTGTCCGGGCTGAAGAGCCTCGGCGGCGACGACGACCATCGCGTCGGCAACGCGTTCGTCAGCACGCTGCGCCGCGACCTCGAGCTTTCCGGCTATTTCAGAATTATCGATCCGCACGCGTATATCGAGGATCCGCAGACGTCGGGCTTCGAGCTGGGGCAGTTCAACTTCGCCGACTGGCGATCGATCAACGCCGACTTTGTCGTCAAGGGCTCCACCAATGTCGGCGGCGATGGCGTCAAGCTCACCGCCTACCTTTACGACGTGGCGCAGCAGCGGCGGATGATGGGCAAGAACTACAGCGGCGACGCCGGCGACGTGCCGCGGATGGCGCGCCGATTCGCCGACGCGATACTCGAAGCGGCGACCGGGCAGAAGGGTCCGTTCGATTCCAAGCTCGCGTTCGTGTCGACGCAGGGCGGGCGCTTCAAGGAAATCTACACGCAGTCGATTGACGGGCAGGACATTTTCAGGTTGACGGACAACCCTACTATCAACCTGTTCCCGAGCTTCGACCGCAGCACGCGCTACGTGCTGTATCTATCGTACAAGAGCATGGCACCGGCGCTGTACCTGGCGGACTTGCAGCAGCGGCGCGAGACGAGGATCGAAAGCCCGCACGGAACCGTGATCGGCGGCACGCTGTCGCCCGACGGCGAGCGAATCGTCGCGTCGATCGAGCGCGACGGCATCACCAATCTGTACCTGCTGACGCGCGACGGTGGTGAGATTCGCCAGCTCACCGACACGTCGGGAATCAACGTGAGCCCGGCGTTTTCGCCGGACGGCGATACGCTGGCGTTCACCTCGGACCGGTCGGGCACGCCGCAGATTTACACGATGAGCCTCGACGGTGGTGCTGCGAAACGCATCACCTACAGCGGCGATTACAACACGACGCCTGCCTTCTCGCCCAAGGGCGACAAGCTCGCGTATCAGAGCCGCGACAACGGCCGCTTCGACATTTTTACGATCCCGGCCGGCGGCGGCGATCCGGTGCAAGTGACGGATGGCAACGGCTCCAACGAGTATCCGAGCTGGTCGCCGGACGGACGCTATCTCGCGTTCAGTTCGACGCGCAGCCACAATTCGCGAATCTACATACTGATGGTCAGCAACCGGAAGATTATTTCCGCTTTGACGGAGGGTAATGGAAATGATTCCTGTCCAGCTTGGTCCGGGTGGTTGGGTGAATAGCCGTTCGACATTGGCCAAGGCGATGGCGGTGGTGGGTGTTGCGGTGATGCTGGCGATGGTCGGATGCTCGTCGAAGAAGCCTGCGCCACTGCCCGGCGAAAATCCCAACGGAAATCAAATGGGCGAGAATGGCACCGGCGGAAGCAGCACCAATTCGCTCGAAGATTGGAAGACCGGGAAATACGGCGCGCAAGGTCCGCTCAGCGACATTCATTTCGGCTACAACGACTATACGATCCAGGACCAGGACGGCTCGGTGCTGAAGGGCAACGCGAGCTGGCTGACGGCGCATCCGCAGACCAAGGTCCAGGTCGAGGGTCATTGCGATGAGCGTGGATCAGAGGAATACAATATCGCGCTGGGCGCCAAGCGCGCGCAGGCGGCGAAGGATTACCTGGTGACGCTCGGAATCGAAGGCAGCAGAGTCTCGACCATCAGCTACGGCAAGGAGCTCCCGCTGTGCCAGGACCACGACGAAAGCTGCTGGCAGCAGAACCGGCGCGATCACTTTGCCGTGAGCGAATAAAGGATTAAACGCGTGCGCAAAACGAACTGGGTGATCGGCATTGTCGGCTTGCTGGCAGCATTCGCACTGGCGGGATGCGCCGATCAGACCGACATGGATCAGCTCAACAAAAATGAGTTCACGCTGCGCGGCATGATCGCGGCCGACCGCCAGGAGATCGACGCGCTCAAGGCGCAGGTGGCGCAGCAGAACGACCAGATCGACGAGCTCAAGCATGGCGCGGCAGCCGACACGGGCAGCACGTCGGGGATGAACGATCGCGTCGCGAGCCTCGAGGCGGAAGTGAAAGCGCTGCAAGCCGGCCTGGCCGCGACTCCGGGCGCTGTACCGCCACCGGGCGCGCCGGCTGACAGCGTCGGCGGAGTGCCGGCCGCAGGCGGCGTCGCGCCGGCAGCAGAAACGCCGGCTGGAGGACCTCCTCCACCGCCGACTCCCGCCGAGATTCCGCCGACCTGGCCGGCCGAGCTCGATCAGGAGATCGCCGACGCTGCGAACTCGAGTGATCCCGGCATCAAGATTTATCGCGAAGGCCTCGACGCGATGAAGGCCGCCAAGTATCCGCTCGCGGTCAGCAAGTTCACCAAGCTGCAGCATGCGTATCCGAAATCGCCGCTGAGCGAGCCGGCCGAATACTTCGCCGCCAATGCGTTGTTCGAAACGGGCGGCTACGATCAGGCCATTCTGCAGTTCAACGATCTCGTGATGCGTTTTCCCAAGGGCAAGTATGCGAGCGCCGCGCTGCTGCGTGAGGCGCAGGCCTTCGTGAAGCTGAACGATCGAATCGACGCGCGCCTGACCTTGCAGAAGCTGGTCACCGATCATGCCGGCACTCCGCAAGCGGACGCCGCTAACACGATGATGAAAGATCTCGCGAGCGACTAAGGCAAGCGCACTCGCGCACCATTGAATGGAAATAATTCGCGACCTCGAAGCGCTCGCGCGCAATCCCTACCCGGTCACCGCGATCGGCAATTTCGACGGCGTCCACCTCGGCCATCGCGCGATTCTCAAGGCGGCGATCGATCGCGCTCGCGCGGCGGGCGGCACGGCGTTCGCGCTGACCTTCGATCCGCTGCCGGCCAAGCTGCTGGTGCCCGCGCGTGCGCCGCGATTGATCCTGACGCCCGCGGACAAGCTCGAGTTGCTGCGGCAGTCGGGCATCGACGGCGTGATCGTGCTGAACTTTACGCTCGAGCTGAGCCTGCTGTCGCCGCGCGATTTCGTGCGCGATTACCTGCGCGGAAAGATCGGCGTGCGCGAAGTTGTGGAGGGGCAAAACTTCAGATTTGGGCACAGTCGCGCGGGAACACCAGCCGTGATGGTCGAGCTCGGGCGCGAACTGGGCTTCGACACGGACGTCGTCGCGCCGGTGAAAATCGACGGCATCGAAATCAGTTCAACCAAGGTGCGCGAAGCAATCACCACCGGCGACATGCATCGCGCGTCGCGGCTGCTGGGCCGTTACCATTTTCTGAGCGGACCGGTCGTGCGCGGTCGCGAGCGCGGACGGACGATCGGATTTCCGACGGCGAATCTCGCGAGCGAAACGGAATGCATCCCGCCCGACGGCGTCTATGCGACCCGCGTCATCCTCGACGACGGCGCGTATCCGTCGATCACCAACGTCGGGATGCGCCCGACGTTTGCCGAGAGCGCGCGCTCGATCGAGGCGCACATCTTCGACTTCACGCGCGACATTTACGGTCAGCGAATCAAACTGGAACTGGTCGAAAGAATCCGCGCTGAACGAAAATTCGACACCCCGGATGCGCTCAAAGCGCAAATCGCTCTCGACCTGAGCAAAGCGCGCGAAATTCTTGCCGCCGCGTAAGCGTTAACGGATTTTCGCCGCCGGCTCGACCCAGTCGCGCGCCAGCCGCTCGATCCATCCGCCGATCTGCGACTCGTCTTCAGGCGGAGTCGTCAGTATCACCAGTTCGTCGACGCCCGCCGCCGCGTACTTCGTTCAAATCGTCGCGGCTAATCTTCTTCGTATACGGACACGCGATGATTTCGACTTCGCTCGCGTCGCGGCCGTTGGCTTTCAGCATCGCGCGCAGCTTGTCCGCCAGCGGCGCGGCGTCATCCGGCCCAACATTGAAGCCGAACCAACCGTTGCCGATGTCCGCCGTGCGTCTGAGCGCAGGCCCACTTTCGCCGCCGAAGATAATCGGCAGCTTGCCGCCGCGCGCCGGCTTGGGAAAACATTTCGCCTCGTCGAAATTTACGAACTCGCCGTGGAATGTCGCTGCGTCATCGGACCACAGCCGGCGCATCACTTCGATGTACTCGCGGGTCCGCTGCGCGCGCCGCTCGAACGGAATTCCGAGCGCCGCAAATTCCTCGGCCGACCATCCGATTCCCACACCCAGTGCGAACCGCCCGCCCGACAGCGTATCGAGGCTCGCGACTTCCTTGGCCAGCACGACAGGATTGTGCTCCGGCACCAGGCAGATTCCCGTCGCGAGCCGAATCGTTTTGGTGACGGCGGCAGCGAACGTGAGGGTGATGAATGGATCGAGCCAGTCCGCGCCGCCGGGCAGCGGGAACTCGCCGCTCTCGGCGTACGGATATTTCGAGTCCTGCCGATCGAACAGCACGACATGCTCGCCGACCCACAGCGTCGATATGCCGCGGCGCTCTGCCTGCTCAGCCGTTTTCAGAATCGCGCCGGGACGCGCGCCCGTGCCGATCCCCAGCGCGAACAGTCCGACTCTCACTCGCTTGCTCCCGAACCAATCGCCGACGACGCCATCGCAGGCGCCTTCGTGAACTTGAGCATGAAGCGATCGGTCTGACCGCGATGCTTGAACACGAGCCAGGTGCGATCGTCCTCAGGATGACGCAGCGCGCTCGACGCGCCGGACAGTTTGAAGCCGGCCTTCTCGACATCCTTGATCAGAAAATCTTCGTCGATTCGATGGAGCGTCGTGGTCTGCGTGTCGCCGGTGCCCGCCTGCGCGCTGTGATCGACGATCCCGTAAATCCCGCCGGGTTTGAGCGCCTTGAACACCGCCGCGTTGACGTTGTCGCGGGCGAGTTTGAGGCCGACCATGTCATGGTAGTTGAGATGGATGATGACCGCGTCGAGCGATTCGGGCGGCACCGGCAGCAGGTCGGGCGCGTCGAACGGTTTGCTGACCTGGACGACGTTCTTCAGCGCCGGCTCTTTGAGACGTTCGTTCCATTCATCTCCGATTTTCTTGAACTTGTCGGGGAACGGCATGTTCTGCGAGTAAACGGTGCCGCTCGGTCCGACGACTCGGGCGAGCAGCTCGGTCATGTAACCGCCGCCGGCGAATATGTCGGCGACTTTCATGCCCGGCTTGATTCCGTAGAACGCGAGGATCTGATCGGGCCGCCGTCCGGCGTCGAGCGCCTTGTCGGCCGCGGGCCGCTCGGGCGAGTTGATTGCGGCGGTGATGTCCGCGGGTACCTGCGCCTCGGGCACCGGGGCGGCCTCAGTTGTGCTCGTCGCTGCGGGTTGAATCTGCGCGCGCGCGGGCGACGTCCAGGCGAACGCCGCGAACGCGAGTGTGATTGCGAAGAGCAGCGAGCCGGTTCCAGTACGCATTCGAGTAGTCATTTCGATTCTCCGCGCGATGCCGATTGAGTGGCACCTGATCGACAGCTAACACACAGATCGCAAACAGGGCAACGCGGGATTTTCGCACGCCAGCCGAGGGTTCAGCGCGCGGCCGCACTTTTTTCAGGCGCGGCGGAGGCCGGCAGCGTCACGTCAGCGTGCGCCCACGCCTTTCTTGAATCGAGCCTCGACACTCGCCGCCTCGTCCGACGCGTTTCGCGCGCGCAGACAAATCGCGAGTCCGTTGAGCGACCATCCATTTTCGGGATTCCGCTTCAGGTCTTCGCGAAAGACCTCCTCCGCCTCCGCGGTCTTGCCGTCCGCCAGCAGTTCCATTCCCAGCGTCTCGCGCACGGGATAGTACCAATCGGGCGGCTCGTCGTAGTTGAGCGAGTCCTGGATAGCGACGGCGGCCTGCAGCTGCTTGACGCTTCATCATGATTGCCGTTCGCCGAAGCGATCTCGCCGGCGAGCGTGGCCGCGGCCAGCGCAAGCAATCGATTAGCCGAATTGAATCCTGCCATGCGCCCAAGCGGAGTCGCCGCGATGATCTCGTCGAGTTTATCCTGTTCCTTCTGCGCATCGCCTGGACGATTCTTCGCCGCCAACGCGAGGCCGCGCACATAGTGCCAGACCGCGGTCGTGTAGGTCAGGTCCGCCGGCGGCGCAGGCTCTTTGAGAATCGCGTCCCACTTGCCGAAGCGAGCCTCGGTGAAATATCGCGAGGGCGATACGCCTTCCGCCATCGGCATCTGGCGGACCAGGTCGAGCGGCAGCGCCTCGTCGAGTGCGCGCGACGCTTTGAATGCGCCGCGGCTGTTGCCCTCCATCATGTACGACGCCCACAGGAACGCGTCGTTGTGCGCAACGTAGTTCATCGTGAACATGCCCTTGGGGTTGCGCTCGCGCAGGTAAACCTTGTCGGCTTTGATGGCCGCGAGGTTGGCGTTGACGGATGCGTCGTAGTCTCCGATACGAAAATAAATGTGCGACGGCATGTGCACGATATGGCCGGCGGCGGGCGCAAGCTTTGGGAGCCGCTGAGCGCTCGCGAGTGCGCGGCCGGGGTCGGGCGACGCTTCGACGGCGTGAATGTAATAGTGATTGGCGCCGATGTGATCCGGATGCTTCGCGATGACGCCCTCGAGCGTCGCGACAATTTCGGGCGTACCGGCAACGGGCTTGCCGTCGAGCGTCCAGAGTTGCCACGGATGCAAATCCATCATCGATTCGGCGAACAGCGTGCCGGCGTCGGGGTCGTCAGGATTTTTGCGCGCGACCTCGCGCATCGCGTTCGCGTAGGCAAGCTGCTGGGCGTCGGTCATCTTGCCGTCGGCCGCGTAGCGCATCGCGAGCGCGTCGATATATTCGCGCTCGGGCTCGCTCGCGTTCGCTTCGAGCGACTTCGCCTTCGAGATCGCCGCGTACGCCATTTTGCCGCGATCGGTGTCCTCGGGCTCATTGATATTCGGCCCGAGCGCAAGCGCGATTCCCCAGTACGCCATCGCCATATCGGGATCGTACTGCGCGGCCTGTCGGAAAGAGTCGGCCGCCTCGTCGAGATTGAACGCGTAAATGAAAGTCAGCCCCTGATCGAAGAATTGCTGCGCAAGCGCCGGATTGGTTTTGGTCGTCACCGGATGATGCAGATTACCGAGACCGTCGAAAATCGGCTCGTGCACCGAGTCGATCGACGCCTGCAAGTCAGTTGGGTCAGCTTTGACCGGGCCGGCCAGCGCGAGCAACAGCAGCGCGGCGGCGAAAAGAATTCGACCGTTCATCGACATGTGTGAGAGTTACCAAATCAGCGGGAACAAGTGATACCGGACTTTGCTTTGATAGTCGGAATAGCCGGCGAGATTCTTTGCGAGGAATTTTTCTTCGTCGAGCAGCCGAAAAATGAGCACGATCGTCATCGGGATGATTGCCAGCAACCCCCACCACGAACCGAGCGCGAGCGGCACTCCCACCAGCATAACGAGCGCGCCGATGTACATCGGATGACGCACGAGCGCATACGGTCCGGTCGAGATTACGCGCTGCTCGGCGACAACTTCGATGGTCCCGGAGGCGAAGGTGTTTTCCTTGAACACCAGAAATACCAGGTAGAAACCGAATATGACGAGGACGTCGCCGAGCGCGGTCACGTAGGCCGGCACCGTCGACCAACCAAAACGGTGATCGAGCGCGGAGACAATAAACATCGCGATAAATGCCAACGCGGCGAGCGCCTGTATGATGTTCTGGCTTCGCTCCTGTTCGGCGCCCGGACCCGCAGTGGTGCGCCGCTCGAGCAGCTTCGGATCGTGTTTCATCAGGTAAATGGTGATCGCCAACGCCGGCACAAAAAATACCACCAGAAAAATCCACGCCTGCCAGTAATCGAGCGTCCACGCCGGAACGAAGATGATGATCCCCATCACCATGAGCAACTGAACAAATCCGGCGAGCGCTCGTATGATGGGCTGGCTCATAGCTCACGCCGCGTGGCTTCTTCTCGGTCGCTTCACATTCGCAATGGAAAGCTCGGCTTTGCGCGCGCGCCATCGCTCGAGCATCGCGGGCAATTCCGTCTGCATGAACTCGAAGAACGCAAGCGTCTCCGCGATGCGCGCGCCCGCAGGCGTGTTGCGTCCCACGACGTCGATGCCGTCGCGCAGGCTGCGCTCGCATCGATCGAGCACTTGATCCTTGCGCGCGATCGCCTCGTACCAGGTCTCGCTGTGCACGCGGTAGTGCTCGCGCCGCGAGCCAGGAGCCGCTTCGCGGCTGGCCAGATTCACCTGAACGAGATAGCGCACCGCTCCGGAAATCGCAGCCGCACTGACGTGCAGCATCTCAGCCAACTGAGCGGCGGTGAGCCTGCCCGCATCGGTAGCAAGCAGCGCGGCAAACACCCGCGCCGGCATCCGCGGAAACCCCGATTCAGTCAGCACCGAAGCAAAGCGCTCGACAAACGCCGCTCGAGATTCATCGCGATTCATAACTTTCACAATATAGTGAAATTACTGTAATTTAAGTATCCAGTCAACGAACCCAATCTTTCACGGGGACGAAGTCGCGCACTTAGAGCCGCCCTTCCCTACTGATCCCGCATTGCGGCAAGATTGACGATGCAGCTAAACCGATGACCCCAGAGACGCAATCCGACTCCAACGACCTCACGCCCGGCTTTGGCGGGCTGCGCGTCGTCGCGTTCGAGAGCCGGATGGCGGCCGAGGTCGCGACCATGATCGAGCGCCGCGGCGGCGTCGCGATCGTCGCGCCCGCCATGCGCGAGGTGCCGCTCGAGGACAATCACGCCGCGCTGGATTTCGCCGAGCGCTTGCTCGCCGGCGAATTCGACGCCGTCATCTTCATGACCGGTGTCGGCACGCGCGCGCTGTTCGCCGCGATGGAGACGCGGCATCAACGTGCTGCACTCGTGCTCTGCGCTCACGGCTGTCACGACCGTGGCGCGCGGGCCGAAACCGATTCGTGCGATGCGCGAGCTCGGGTTCGAGCCGTCGATCGTCGTGCCCGAGCCCAATACCTGGCGCGAAGTGCTGAGCGCTCTCGCATCGCGGGTCGAGCTCAAGGGCAAGCGCGTCGCCGTCCAGGAATATGGAGTCTCCAATCACGAGCTGACCGCGGGACTCGAAGCGCGCGGCGCGAGCGTAACGATTGTCCCGGTCTATCGATGGACGCTGCCTGTCGACCGCGCACCGCTGCGCGCAGCGTTGAACGCGATTGCGGCGGGCAAGGCGGACGTCGCGATTTTCACGAGCTCGAACCAGGTCACTAACGTCATCCAGCTCGCCGACGCCGAGGGAATCGGCGGCGAGGTCAAGCGCGGATTCGCGCGGATGGCAATCGGCTCGATCGGCCCGGTCTGCTCGGAGCAGATTCGTGCTTACGGGCTGAACGTCGATTTCGAGCCGGAGCATTCCAAGCTCGGCCACCTGGTTAAGGAAGCTGCCGCGCGAGCGACTTTGATTTTGATCGAGAAGCGCACAAACGCCGAAGGGGTCAAACCGATCGCGCCGCCAATTCTGCAGCGCGCTGCGATTTCAAACGCGCCGCGGTCACCGCTCGCCGATCATCCGATGATGAAGGCGTGCCGCCGCGAGGCTACTCCCTTCACGCCGATTTGGCTGATGCGCCAGGCGGGCCGCTACATGCCGGAGTACCGCCGCCTCCGCGAACAGCACGATTTCCTGGAGTTATGCAGACGCGCGGATCTGTCGGCTGAGGTCACCGTCACCGCCGTCGAGCGGCTCAAGGTGGATGCGGCGATCATTTTCGCCGACATTCTGCTGCCGCTCATCCCGATGGAAGTCGGGCTGCATTTCGAAAAAGGCGACGGGCCGCTAATCGATCGCCCGATTCGCACGGAGGCCGACCTCGAGCGGATTCCCGAAGTCGACGTGTCCGCGCTCGGCTTCGTAGCCGACGCGATCAAGCTGGCGCATCGCGCGCTCCCGACTACTCCGCTGATCGGATTTGCCGGCGCGCCGTTCACGCTCGCGTCGTACTTGATCGAAGGCGGCTCGTCGCGGCAATACCAGGCCACCAAAACTTTCATGTACACGCAGCCGGAGACCTGGCATCGCCTGATGGAGCTGATCGCGCGCGTCACCGTGGAATATCTGAAGATGCAAATCGCGGCGGGCGCCGACATCATCCAGATTTTCGACAGTTGGGTCGGCAGCCTCGGGCCCGACGACTATCGCCGCTTCGTGTTGCCGCACACGGCGTCGGTGATCGCGGCGATTCCTGCCGACGTGCCCGTCATCCATTTCGGCACCGTGACGGGGAACCTGCTCGAGCTGATGCGCGAGGCGGGCAGCGACGTGCTCGGCCTCGATTGGCGCGTCGATCTCGCCGATGCGTGGGCGCGGCTGAATTACAGCGTCGCCGTGCAGGGCAATCTCGATCCGATCGCGCTGTTCGCCGACGTTGACGAAATTCGCAGACGCGCGCGCGCGGTTCTGGATCAGGCCGGCGGACGCCCCGGGCACATCTTCAATCTCGGCCACGGCATACTGCCGGAGACACCCGTCGATCACGCGATCGCGCTGGTCGACGCCGTCCACGAGATGAGCGCGCGCTGAGCCGATGGCCGCGAAGGCAAAATGCGACGCAGCGCTGATGATCGGATTCGGCGGACCGACGCGCGCCGACGAGGTGCGGCCGTTTCTCGACAACGTTCTGCGCGGCCGGCCGATTCCGCGCGAGCGCTACGAGGAAGTCGTGCATCATTACGATCTTCTCGGCGGCCGCTCGCCGTACAACGATCTCACGCTGCGACAGGCCTCTGCCCTTCGCGAGGAGCTGACGAAACGAAACGCGAGCGTGCCGGTCGCAGTAGGGATGCGCAACTGGAAACCGTACATCGCCGATTCGATGCGCGTGCTCGCCGATGCCGGAGCGCGGCGCGTGCTCGGGTTCATCATGGCGGCGCATCGCAGCGAAGCCAGCTTCGAGCGCTACCAGGCGACGGTCAACGACGCGCGCGCCGCGATGGGCGAGGGGGCGCCCGAAGTGGTCTATCCCGAGACGTGGCATGACCATCCGCTGTTCATCGCGGCGGTGGCGTCGCGCGCACGCGAGGCATACGCGCGATTTGATCCGCCGGAGCAATCGCGTGCGCGGCTGATATTCACCGCTCACAGTATTCCGCTCGCGATGGCGAATGCGGGGCCGTATGTCGAGCAGCTTGCGCAGTCGGCGCGGATGGTCGCGGCGGAGCTTGCGATCGACACGTGGCAATTCGCGTATCAAAGCCGCAGCGGCAGTCCGCGCGACGCGTGGCTCGAGCCCGATATAAAAGAGACGCTGCGGAACCTGGACGCACGGGCTGCGGTGGTCGTGCCGATTGGCTTTTTGTGCGATCACGTCGAGGTGCTGTACGATCTCGATATCGAAGCGGCTCAAATCGCGCGCGAGGCGGGAATCCGGATGGAACGCGCGCCGACCGTCGGCGACCATCCGCTGTTCATCGCGATGATGGCGTCGATTGTCGCCGCGCACGTGCGCTGACTACACGACGGGAGAACCTCAAACGGGCACCGACCCACAAATCAAGCGGGTTGCGGTCATCGGCGGCGGAATCACCGGGCTGGCGGCGGCATATCGATTGCGCGAGCTGGCTGCCGCGCGCGAATTCCCGCTCGAGGTGAACCTGCTCGAGCGCGGCGAGCGATGCGGCGGCGCACTCGAGACAATTCGGCGCGACGGATTTGTAATCGAGACTGGCGCGGATTCGTTCCTGGCGGAAAAACCCGCGGCCGCCGAACTGGCGAAGCGAATCGGACTCGGCGCGGAACTGATTCCGACGCGCGAGATTTACCGCAAGACGTTCGTGGTGCGCGCGGGGCGATTGGTCGAGATTCCCGCGGGATTTTCGCTGCTCGCGCCGGCGCATCTCGGACCGGTTTTTCGAAGCGCGCTTTTTTCTCCGCTGGGAAAACTGCGGATCGCGATGGAACCGTACATCCCAGCGCGAACCGGCGACGACGACGAAAGCCTGGACTCATTCGTGACGCGACGCCTCGGGCGCGAGGTGCTCGATCGCGTCGCGCAGGCTCTCGCCGGCGGAATCTACACCGCCGACCCGAAACGCCTCAGCATGGCGGCGACGATGCCGCGCTTCGTCGAGATGGAACGGCGCCACGGCAGCGTCGTCAAGGGAATGCGCGCGGCGGAAGATGCGCGCGCGGCGAAGAGTTCTGCCACCAGCGGCGCGCGCTGGAGCCTCTTCCAGAGTTTCAGGAATGGGATGGCGACGCTGCCCGAGACGCTCACCGCTCGCCTCGGCGGATCGATTCGCAAGGGCGCGGATGTCGTCGCGATGGCGCGAAACGGCGATGCATGGCGGCTCGCGCTCGCAAGCGGTGACTCGATCGATGCCGATGCGGTCATCTGCGCCGCGCCGGCCTACGCAGCATCGCGGATTGTGGCGGCCATCGCGCCTGCGGCGGCGAAGATTCTCGGCGCTATCAGCTATGCGTCGGCGGCGACGGTCAATCTGACGTTTCGCGAGAGCGACTTCGACGGTCCGCCGCGCGCGTTCGGCTTCGTCGTGCCATCAAGCGAGCATCGGCGAATAATCGCGGGCAGCTTTTCGAGCTTGAAGTTCGAAGGACGGGCACCGGCTGGAGCATTCCTCGCGCGCGCGTTCGTCGGCGGCGAGATGAGCCGCGAGATGATGCGGCTCGGCGACGACGAGATGGTCGCCGCGGTGCGCGGCGAGTTCCGCGATCTGCTCGGAGTGAGCGCGGCGCCGGGTTTCGCCGAAGTGAGGCGATGGCCCGAGTCGATGCCGCAGTATGAAGTCGGGCACCTGGCGCGAGTCGCGGAGATCGAGCGCGCCGTTGCGGAGATTCCGGCGTTCGCCATCGCGGGCGCGGCGTATCGCGGCGTCGGGATTCCCGATTGCGTGCGCAGCGGCGAAGATGCGGCCGACGCGACCTTCGCGAATCTCTCGGCATCGAAATGAGCACTGAGGTTTCCAACGGTGGCAGCGCGGCGCATTGGCCGCGCGTGATCGCGCACGCGGACATGGACGCGTTCTACGCATCGGTCGAGGTACTCGACAATCCTGCTCTGCGCGGGCTGCCCGTGATCGTCGGCGGGCGCAGCGCGCGCGGCGTCGTCACCTCGGCGTCGTACGAGGCGCGCAAATTCGGCGTGCGCTCCGCGATGCCGACCGGGCAGGCGCGCAAGCTTTGTCCCCAAGCGATCTTCGTGCCAGGCCGGATGAATCGGTACGTGGAAATCTCGCGCGTGGTGCGCCGTGTGTTCGAGAGCTTCAGTCCAGTGGTCGAACCGCTGTCGCTCGACGAGGCGTTTATCGATCTGACCGGCACGGAGCGTCTCCTCGGTCCGCCGCTCGACGCGGCGCGCGATCTCAAACGCCGGGTGCTCGAGGAAACCGGGCTGGTCGTGTCGGTCGGTGTTGCGCCAACCAAGATGGCGGCGAAGATTCTGAGCGACATGTCGAAACCCGACGGTTTGCTTTCGGTTGCGCCGGAGAAGTTGCAGGAATTTCTGACGCCGCTGCCGGTCGAGCGGCTGTGGGGCGTGGGACGCGTGACGCTCGCGCGGATGCATGAATGCGGAATCAAGACGGTCGGCGATCTCGCGCGGCGCGACCCGGTCGAGTTGAAGAGCATGTTCGGCTCGATGGGACCGCATCTGCATGAACTTGCGTCGGGCAACGACACGCGGCCGGTGATCGCCGACTGGCAGCGCAAGTCGTACGGCGAGGAAAATACTTTCGCGCACGACCTGGCGCTCGACTCGATCGAGCTGCGGCGCGTGCTGATCGCGCATGGCGACGCGATCGCGCGGCGGCTGCGGGCGGACGGCGTTCGCGCGCGAACGATTACGCTCAAGCTGAAACTTGCGCGTCCGCTTGGCGGCGGGCGCTATCCACTGATCACGCGCAGCTTCTCACTGGACGGCACGACCAATGACGGGCCGGAGATTTCGCGCGTCGCGACGCAATTGCTGTCGAAGGTCGGCGGCAAGGAGAAGATCAGGCTGGCGGGCGTGCAGGTGCATCAGCTGGAGCGCGCGGACGATACGCAGCTCGGGCTGTTCGAGTCGGCGCCGGCGGAGGATCGCAAGCGCGATCGGCTGAATCGCGCGCTCGATTCGGTCGCGAAGAAATTCGGCGACGAGGCGGTGACGCGCGGACTGGCGCGTGCGGAGCGCGCCGCGCCGACGCGTCGAATCAAGTGAGTCGTGCTTCAGCGGCGCGTTCGCGATGAAGTTTCACGCATGCCGGTTGGTAGGCCATCGATGCTGCGGAGGTTGTGCGTCTGCCAGTACTTCTCCTTCGCAACTTCACCGCGCTTGAGCCAGTACTTCTCGAGGGTGTCGCGCGGCGTCAGCTCCCGCATCTGCGGCACGGCGTAGCCGCACGAGGTCATCGCGGACTCGACGCGAATCTCCATCACCTGGCGTACGCCGGGAAGGTTCGGGAAGTTGGCGATCAGTTCGGCCCATCGTGAATGGTCCGGGCGAATCGCGCTGCCGCGGCCGTAGATGCGCGCGATCTCCGCGTTCTTGTCGAACGAGCAGAACATGATCGTGATGCGGCCGTCGCGCAGCAGATGAGCGGCGGTCTCATTGCCGCTGCCGGTCAGATCCAGGTAGCCGACCCGGTTCTGGTCGAGGACGCGGAAGGTGTCCATCCCTTTCGGCGACAGGTTGATGCGGCCTTCGGGCGCGGCGGTGGCGACGAAGAAAACCAGCTGCGCGGAGATGAAGCGGGCCAGCTGCGGGGTGACGTGGTCGAAGAACTCAGACATTTTTCCTCCTGTTCCACTCGCGCTCGCTTGCAAAGATTGATTAACTATAGTTAATATCTTGCTTGATGCAAGCAGTTGGACACCGTCGGCCGGACCCGATCTTTCGCGCGATCGAGGCGATGACCGCGCTGGCGGAAATTTTCGGGCGGCGGCGCGAGGTGCTGGCGCGCGACGCCGGAATCACGATCGAGCAGTGGCGGGTGCTCGAGGAAATATCGACCGAGCACTTTATTCCGTCGATGTTCGCACGGAGCCGCGACAGTTCGGCGGCGGCGGTGTCGAAAATATTGCGCCAACTGCTCGACGCCGGTCTGGTTACGGCCGCGATTGGGCGCGACGACCGCAGGAACCGGAGCTACAAGCTGACGGCGAAGGGGATGCGGACGCTGGGCGAGCTGCGCGCATCGCGGCAGGCGGCGATCGAGGCAATCTGGACGGGATTTTCGCGCGACGAGCTGGCGGCGTTCAGCACCTTCGCGGTCAAGCTGTCGGATCGGATCGAACGCTATTCGCGCGGAAAGAATGGGCGGCGGGCGGCGGCGGTTTGATGAATCGAGATTTCGCACTAGACTTTTTGTGCCGCCAACGCGGCGGGAGTTGAGAATCCAATGGCCGCAAAAACCCTGTTCGAGAAAATCTGGGAAGAGCACGTCGTCCGCGAAAAGACCCACGAGCCTTCGCTACTGTATATCGACCTGCACTTGGTGCATGAGGTGACGTCGCCGCAGGCGTTCGAGGGCCTGCGGCATTCGGGGCGCAAGGTTCGCGCGGCGAATCGGACGTTCGCCACGCAGGATCACAACGTGCCGACGACCGATCGGAGCAAGCCGATCACCGATCTCGATTCGAAGCTGCAGATCGAAACGCTGCGGCGCAATTGCGCGGAATTCGGCCTCAAGCTCTTCGACATCGGATCGCGCGAGCAGGGAATCGTGCATGTGATCGGGCCGGAGCTCGGCCTCACGCAGCCGGGGATGACGATCGTTTGCGGCGACAGCCATACTGCTACGCATGGCGCGCTCGGCGCGCTCGCGTTCGGCATCGGCACCAGCGAAGTCGAGCACGTGCTGGCGACGCAGTGCCTGTGGGAAGAGCGGCCGCAGACGTTTGAGATTCGGGTCGACGGCAAACTCGGTATCGGAGTCGGCGCCAAGGATTTGATCCTCGGGATAATCGGACGGATTAAAACCGACGGCGCGACCGGGCACGTGATCGAGTATCGCGGCGCGGCGATCGAGGCGCTGTCGATGGAAGAGCGGATGACGGTGTGCAACATGTCGATTGAAGGCGGCGCGCGCGCCGGGATGGTCGCGGCCGACAAGACCACCGTCGAATATCTGCGCGGGCGCCGATATGTCGCGACCGGCAAGGAGTTCGACGCGCTGGCGGCGCGATGGCTCGAATGCCGCAGCGACGACGGCGCGAAGGTTCGATCGCAGCGTCACCTTCGACGCGGCGACGTTCGCACCGCAGGTGACGTGGGGCACGAATCCGGGAATGGTTACCGACGTGCTTGGGAGCGTGCCGAATCCCGCCGAGATTGGCGACAAGCAGCAGCGCGAGACGGTCGAGCGCGCGCTCACTTACATGGCGTTGCGGCCCGGCACGAAAATCGAGGACATCAAGATCGATCGCGTCTTCATCGGCTCATGCACCAACTCGCGGCTCAGCGATCTCAAGGATGCCGCCGGGATCGTCAAGGGGCGCAAAGTCGCGCCGACGGTGCATGCGATGGTGGTGCCGGGCTCGCAGGAGGTCAAAGCCGATGCTGAAAGTCTCGGGCTCGACAAAATTTTCAGGGAAGCCGGTTTCGAGTGGCGCGAGTCGGGATGCAGCATGTGCCTCGCGATGAATCCCGACGTGCTGCAGCCGGGCGAGCGATGCGCCAGCACGTCGAATCGCAACTTCGAAGGGCGCCAGGGCAAGGGCGGCAGGACTCATCTCGTGAGTCCCGCGATGGCGGCGGCGGCGGCGATTGCGGGGCATTTCGTCGATGTCCGCGAGTGGCAGAGATAACTACATTTTCCTGGCGAAGTTAGTTGGCAGGAGAAAGTTATGCAGCCGTTTGAGAGTTTTACCGGGATGGTGGCGCCGTTGGATCGGGCTAATGTCGATACCGATCAGATTATTCCGAAGCAGTTTTTGAAGGCTGTGGTGCGGGCCGGGATGGGCAAGGGTTTGTTCATCGACTGGAAGCGCAATCCGGACGGCAGCGAGAACAAGGATTTCGCGCTGAACAAGCCGCGCTTCCAGGGCGCGTCGATTCTGGTGGCGCGCAAAAACTTCGGCTGCGGCAGTTCGCGCGAGCATGCGGTGTGGGCGCTGCATGACGCGGGCTTCCGCGCCGTAATCTCGTCCGAGTTCGCCGACATCTTTCACAACAACTGCCTGAAGAACGGCTTTCTGCCGGTGACGTTGACGGCCGACGAGGTCGAGCATATTTTTCGCGCGACCGGCGACTACGAAGCGTATCGGCTCGCGATTGATCTCGAGAAGCAGACGGTGTCCGACGACTTCGGCTGGACGGCGCATTTCGAGATCGAGCCGTTCGACAAAAAATGCCTGCTCGAAGGTCTCGACGATATCGCGCTGACGCTCGCGCATGAGGATCGAATCGTAGCGTACGAGAAAGGGCATCCGCTGCCGCATCGATTTGAGTAGGGCTATTAGTAGAGGCTCGTATGAGAGCGATCGTCTCGATGTCGGTCGTCGCGATTGTCTCGATGGCGATGGCTGGATGCTGGTTTTATTCGCGGCCTGACCCGACCCTCGCCGGTTGTCAGAAGAACAGCTACGGCTTGGTGGTCCCGCTGACCAGCAGCGAGGACTGCGCGCCCGCTCCAGAAGCCAGCGCTACGCCGTCACCGACCATCCTGCCGATGAAGCCGCCGGTGCCTCCGCCGGCGACGATGTAAAATAGCGCTGGTGATTCTTCCTACGACAATTATTGCGGGCATCGAAGACGATCGGATGCGGATGGACGTGTTCGTCTCGACGCGGCTTGCGCCGGAGTACTCGCGCTCGCAAGTGGCGCGGATGATCAAGGCGGGCCTCGTGATGGTGAATGGTGCGGCCGCGCGCGCGTCGAGCGGGGTTCGCGCAGGCGATCGCGTCGACGTGGCGGCAGCGCCGGCCGGTGCGACGTTCGATCCTTCGACTTACAAGGAAGGCGACGCGCCGGAAATTCCGGTGATTTTCGCCGACGACGAAATAATCGTGGTGAACAAGCCGGCGGGGATGACCGTGCATCCCGCGCCGGGGCATCCGGCGGGCACTCTCGTCGATGCGTTGCTCGCGCGATTTCCCGAGCTGGCCGCGATGGCCGAGCCGGACGGCGTGCTGCGGCCGGGGATTGTGCATCGCCTCGACAAGGACACTTCGGGCGTGATGGTGGTGGCGCGGACGCCGTTCTCGCGCATGGCGCTTTCGCGGCAGTTCAAGGATCGCACCGTCCAGAAAACGTATCTCGCGATCGTCAAGGGCAAGGTCGCGCGCGATCGGGTGACGATTGAGCGGCCGGTCGGACGGCATCCGGTGGAGCGCAAGCGAATGTCGGTGCGATCGAATGCGCCGCGCGATGCGGTGAGCCATCTGACGGTGCTGGCGCGATTTGACGGCGTCGACAAGGACGACGCGGGTACGTCGCTCGTTCGGGTGAAGCCCGACACCGGCAGGATGCATCAGATTCGCGTGCATCTCGCGTCGATCGGGCATCCGTGTCTCGGCGATCGTTTGTACGGCGGCAAAGTGGGCGACGGTGGATTTTTCAAGCGGCAGGCGCTGCATGCGCTGGCGCTTTCGATTGCGCATCCGCGGTCGGGAGAGCGGCGTGAATTCGTTGCGCCGCCGCCTGCTGATTTCGTCGAGTTTCTTGCCGGTAAGTTATTTGCGGCGGATGAGGGTGAGTTGCGGCGCTGGATTGAAGGTGAGTGATGCTGTCTGGACGATCAGTCAAGATACATCGTAAAGCCGTAGTGCGTGCGACTCATGCCGAATTTTTCGTAAAATCGATGGGCCTTTGGCCGTCTGCGGTTCGAGGTCAGGGACAGCCTGTAGCATCCGCGGCGTCGCGCGATTTTGAGCGCCGCGTCCATCAGCTTCTCGCCAACTCCGGCGCCGCGAGCGCGCGCATCTACCACCATGTTTTCGATAATCGCGGCCGGCTTCAGCGCGCGGGCCAAGTGCCTGAAGATGAGAACGTGATTGGTGCCCACAATACGCCGGTTCTCGACCGCAACCAGAAGGATCTCGTCTGGTCTTTTCAATAATGCGCGCAATGCGCGGCGCATCGCGGCAGCGCCGGGACTGATGTAGTCGGCTTCGTGGAGCTGGCGGTAGAGATCCTCAATCTGGCTTTCGTCGCCGATGCGCGCGCTACGAACACGAACTCGGGCCTGCCGCTTTTTCAAAGTGATTTCCCCCTCCCCTATTCTCCGCGATTTCACGGCACCACTTCGGACAATCGATCCACCTCGCGCAAGCTCGGAAACATTCGATACCACACGGCGACGATCACCAGCGTGCCGACGCCGCCAATCACCACCGCCGGCACCGTGCCGAACCACGTCGCCGTCACGCCCGACTCGAACGCGCCCAGCTCATTCGACGCGCCGACGAACAGCCTGTTCACCGCGCTGACCCGCCCGCGCATCGCGTCGGGCGTCGCCAGCTGCGTCAATGTAGTCCGCACGTAAACGCTCACCATGTCCGACGCGCCGAGCACAAACAGCGCCGCGATCGACAGTATGAAATTCGTCGACAAGCCGAACACGATCGTCGCGATTCCGAAAATCCCGACGCACGCGAACATCGCGAGCCCCGCATGCCGCTGCCGCACCATCCTGCCGAGCATCAACCCGAGCATCGCGGCGCCGAGCGCGGGCGCGCTGCGCAGCACTCCAAGTCCCAACGGACCGACATGCAGAATGTCGCGCGCGTAGATCGGGAGCAGCGCAGTCGCGCCGCCGAGCAGCACTGCGAACAAATCCAGCGAGAACGCGCCGAGGACCAGCGGCTTGCGCCAGACGTACGCGATCCCCGCGGTAATCCGCTCGAACACCGTCGTATCGGCCTCAGCCTCGTAGCGCACGCCGCGGCTTTGGATTCCGATAAACACGATCGCGATCGCCACGAACAGGATCGTGCAGATGCCGTAATCCACCGCCGGCCCGAGAATATAAATCGCACCGCCGAGCGCCGGCCCTGCTATCACTGCGACTTGCGACGTCGAGGAGTTCCACGCGACGGCTTGCGGAAATTGTTCTTGCGGCACCAGCAGCGGCACGAACGACTGCGACGCCGGCCCCGCAAAAGCGCGCGCCGCTCCGAACAGCATCAGCACCGCGTAGAACGGCCAGAGGACATGGGTCCTCGTCAGCGCCAGCATCAGAAATCCGCCGGACGCAGCCGCGGTGAATAAATTGCTGACCACGAGAATCAGCCTGCGATCGAAACGGTCCGCTAAATGCCCGGCGGGAATCGTGCACGCCATCATCGGGAGAAACTGAGCGAGCCCGACAAAGCCGAGCGCCAGCGGCGTCCGCGCGATGCTGTAGATTTGCCAGCTCACTGCGAGCGCCTGAATCTCAGCGGCGAGAATGGCGAGGAAGCTCGCACTCAGAAAGCGGCGAAAGTCGCGATGCGCGAGTGCGCTCGACGTTGCGGTCACAGGCGAGGAATCCATCGCCCTTCGTTTGTATTGGAACCTCGGCGCGGAATCGAACATTTTGCCAATCGCCACTCATCTCGCGTAGGCTCTCCCCATGGACAAGTCAGCGATTCGGACTCACGTCGACCGGCTCTGGGATGACTCCGTCGTCGGCGAACTGGTCGAGTACATTCGTATCCCCAACAAGTCGGTTGCCTTCGACCGCGACTGGAAAGCGCACGGCCACATGGACCGCGTCGTTGCGCGCTTCGAGGATTGGGCGCGCCGCCAGCCGATTCGCGGCATGAAGCTGGAGGTCGTGCGCCTCGAAGGCCGCACCCCGCTGCTGTTCATCGAAATTCCCGGCGACTCGAAAGATTGCGTGCTGCTCTACGGCCACATGGACAAGCAGCCCGAGATGTCGGGATGGCGCGAAGGGCTGGGCCCGTGGAGTCCCGTGATCGAAGGCGATCGTCTTTACGGCCGCGGCAGCGCCGACGACGGCTACGCGACCTTCGCGTGTCTCGGCGCGATCGCTGCGCTGCAGGCGAACTCGGTGCCGCATGCGCGATGCGTCGTCGTCATCGAGGCGTGCGAAGAGAGCGGCAGCTTCGATCTCCCTCATTATATACAGCACCTCGCCGCTCGCATCGGGCAGCCGAGCCTGTGTATCGCGCTCGATTCCGGATGCGGCAACTACGATCAGCTATGGCTGACGACTTCGCTGCGCGGCCTGGTCGGCGGCAAGCTCCAGGTCGAAGTGCTGACCGAGGGCGTGCACTCCGGCGACGCGGGCGGCGTCGTGCCCGACAGCTTCCGCATCGTGCGCCAGTTGCTGAGCCGGGTTGAGGACGAGGCGACCGGCAAGGTGCTCGCGCCGGAGTTCCACGCCAAAATTCCCGAAGCGCGACTCAAGCAAGCGGCGGCCACCGCCGTCGTGATCGGCGACGACATCAGCACGAAGTTTCCGTTCATCGATCACACGCGGCCCGTCAGCAACGATACGACCGAGCTGATCCTCAACCGCGCGTGGCGCCCTGCCCTATCGATCATCGGCGCCGACGGCTTGCCGCCCACCGGCAACGCCGGCAACGTGCTGCGCCCGGGCACCTCGGTGAGTTTGTCGCTGAGACTTCCGCCGACCGTCGATGCGCACGTCGCGTCGCAGAAACTGAAAAGCATTCTGGAAAAAGATCCGCCGTACGGATGCAAGGTCACCTTCCAGGCCAACTGGGGCGCCACCGGATGGGACGCGCCCGCGCTGTCGCCGTGGCTCGAGCGCAGTCTCGACGCTGCTTCGAATGACTACTTCGGCAAACCGACTGCCTATATGGGCGAAGGCGGCACGATTCCATTCATGGGGATGCTGGGCGAGCGCTTTCCGCAATCGCAGTTCCTGATCACCGGCGTGCTCGGCCCTCACGCCAACGCCCACGGCCCCAACGAGTTCCTGCACATCCCGACCGCGAAAAAACTCACCTGCTGCGTCGCGAAAGTGATCGCCGATCACTTCACTCGCAGTAGTTAGTTGATTAGCCAGTTAAGAAGGAGGAAGCCATGTCGATTCGACTTCGCCAGATTGCGCTCGTCGCCAACAAGCTCGCGCCGGTGATCGATGACCTCAAGGCCGTGTTCGGACTCGAAGTCTGCTTTATCGATCCCGGCGTAGGAACGTTCGGCCTGGAGAATTCGCTGCTGCCGGTCGGCAACAACTTCATCGAAGTGGTCGCTCCTATCAAGGAAGGCACCGCGGGCGGCCGCTACCTCAAGCGACGCGGCGGCGACGGCGGTTACATGGTGATCTGCCAGGCCGATAGCCACGCGGCGCAGCTCGAGTGCCGCGATCGCGCCGCGGCCATGAATATTCGAGTCGCGTGGGAGCACGAGAGCGGCAGCTATCACGTGATGCAACTGCATCCCGCCGACACGGGCGGTTCATTCTTCGAGATCGATTGGGACGCGAAGTGCGAGCCTGAGGGCCACTGGGAGCCAGCCGGCGGCAGCGGCTGGCGCAAAGCCAAACGCACGGAAGTTGTCCGCGCATACTCGGCGGTCGAGCTGCAGTCTCCCGATCCGGCGGGCCTGGCCGAGCGATGGAGCAAGATAGCGGGCTCGACGGTTCGCAAGGACGCACGCGGTCGCCTGGAGATGCCGCTCGACAATGCGAGCGTGAGGTTCGTCGAGGCGACCGACGGCCGCGGCGAGGGCCTGTCGGGCATCGAACTGGTGGTTGCGGATCGTGCGCGCTTGAACTCCGCCGCGGAGAAGCGCGGACTTCGCATCACCGGCGACCAACTGACGATCTGCGGTACGCGCTTCTACTTAGTCTGACGGCGATTGCGAACCGTCGGTACGCGACGTGCGCAAGAACAATACTCATCTCGAGCATCGTGGTTGGCGCGATCGCGCTGATCGCGCGCGGGGCTCGCCGCTTACGCCTACTTCAATTTGAGCTCTCTGATCGCACGCAACCAGGGCCGGATAGTCGAGCGCGTGAGCCGAGCGCTTGGACGGCAGGTCTCAGTCGGAAAGATCCAGGCGCAGGTGGGATGGGGTGTGTCGGTCGATGTGGACGGGCTCACGATTGCTGACGATCCGGCATTCTCGTCGAAACCATTTCTTGCCGCCAGCGACGTGAAGGTCGATGTCGAGTTTCTTCCGTTGCTGGCCGGCGAGGCGAGGGTCAGCAGACTGGAGCTGAGCAAGCCCGACATCCGGCTCGTGATGAACGCGAACGGCGACCTGAACGTTTCGTCGATCGGCGCCAACCCCGGTGAAGCGCCGCAAGTGAAGGGAGAAGGGCGGAGTCGGCGGAAAAAAGAAATCGTCGCTGGCAGACCTGTCGATTAAGGCGCTCAGCATCGAGGACGGCGAGATTTATTTCAACGACCTCGGCGAAAAGGCGACGCCGATTCGCGTCCATCATCTGAATTTCGACGTTACCAATTTCAACGCCGCGTCTGCCTTCGACGTCGAGACCAAGTTCGCCTTTCCCGGCGATGTGCAAAACGTCGCGGCGTCGGGCAAGCTCGGGCCGCTGCTCCATCGGGGCGTGCTGGACGCATCGGGCATCCCGATCGATCTGACGCTGCAGCTCGATTCGATAGTACTCGACAATCTCCGGCCGCTGGCCGATGTCGGACCGCATATTCCACCGGGGCTTTCGATTCCCGACGCCGCGTCGGTGAGCGGCACTGCTCACGGGACCGTGGCTACGCTGGCAATCGCGCTCAACACCGACCTGACTGCGAACCGGGTCGCGTACACCACGATTTTCAACAAGCCGGCCGGGACCGCGATGACGGTGAACGTGAACGGCAGCTGGGGCGACCAGCTGCAGATAGCGAGCGTGAGTCTAAAGCTGTCCGATCTCGAATTGACGGCTAGCAGGATTTCGGGCGTCACCGGTCCGCAACCGCTGAGCGCGCAAATCGATTCGAACAGCTTCAATCTCGCCAACCTCGGCCCGATGATAAACGCGGTTGCAGAGCATGACCTAGCGGGCATGAGCGAAGTGCATGGCACACTCACGCTGAATCCCAATTCGCCGACTGTCGATGGAACTGTGACGCTCAAGCAGGCGGCGTTGAAGCTGGGCCCGTCGGTGGAGGGTGGAATCAGCGACTTGAACGGCAGTGTTAGCTTTACGAACGGCGTCGGAGTCGTCGAGCCGACAAGTTTCGCTTTGGGCTCCGCGCACGCGAGTCTCGAAGGGCGGGTTGATTCGTTAAGTCCGCTGCGCGCGAGCTATGCGCTGAAGGCCGACTCGGTGCGGCTCGCGCAGATACTTGCAAACCGGCCCAATAGCGATGTCGTCAACGGGCTCGACGTCAACGGCACTGCGAACGGCGAGCTCAGTTCGCCGCGACTGAGTACGACGATCCGCTCGACGGATGGATCGCTGCAAAATGTTGCGTACAACAATCTCGATCTGACGGCGGCATACTTCAACCACCGCGTGTCGGCGCGCCCGCTCAACGTCGGCTTGTTCGGCGGCTCGATCACGGCCGACGCCGATGCAGAATTCGGCGAAGTGCCGACCTTCGACACCACGCTCGTGATGAGAAATCTGAATATCGAAGAGGGCTTGCGCTCGCAAAATATCGAGGCTGCCCATACCCTGCGCGGCTTTCTGACCGGCAACGTGGCCGCGACGGGCCGGGGCGCGAATTGGGAACGAATCCGGCCGACGCTGCGCGGCAGCGGGCGCGTTTCAATCGCGAACGGCAAACTGGTGGGAGTCAATATTGTCGCCGACGCGCTTAACGCCGTCGCCAGCGCGCCTGGTGTCAGCCAGCTCGTGAACGTAGCGTTCATGTCGAGCCATCACGGGTTGCTGGTCGATCCCGACACGGAGTTGCAAGCGGCGAGCATGACCTTTCAGCAGGAGGGACCGCGCTTCACGACCCACGACCTGTTCGCGCAGTCGCCGGACTACGCCATCACCGGCGACGGTTGGTTCGACATGGACAAGAACATCGACATGAAATCCGACATCCAGCTGACGCTCGGACTGCAGGTCGCGATCCCGGTGACGGTGAGCGGGAAGCTGCCCGGAGTGCGGGTGTTGCCGGACGTGCCAACTTTGGCGGAGCGCGTGGCGATGGGCGCGATTAACACGCCCGGCAACATTATCCGAGGTGGGGTAAACGCCGTGGGCTCGGTGGTCGGCTCGCCGTCGGCGGGGTCGGCGATTCCGTCGATTCCGAATCCGATTGATGCTCTCAAGAAACTCCTGCCTTAAGGTCGCGCGCTAGCGATTTAGCAAACCGAAGGCGCCGACGATCCATATAACCGTGACGATGCCGTAGACGACGCCCGGCAACTCGGACAAAAAGCACTGCTGACACAAAGTAAGTCCCTCCGTTTGCGGATTAATGAAGCCGCGTATCGTGGCCATCTGCTTGTCGGTGAGTATCGAAATCATGGCACTCGCCTCCTGACGGCCCACCATTCGGCCTTCACCTTAGAGGCGTTAAAGGGCTTGGAACGAACAGTTCAACGCGAATGAACGACAGGCGAATAATCGGCGAAACGTAGCGGCAGAAACTTAAGTCGCGCGAAACAATCGCGATTAATCCTCTCCCATTCTGGGAGAGGAGACAGATCAGCGGCGGGTTAGTTTGTCTACTTCGGCTAGTTCTTCAGCGGTTAGTTTCCAGTTGCCGGCTTTTACGTTTTGGATGACCTGCTCGGGGCTGGTGGCACCGGAGATTACGCTGGAGACCTGCGGCTGCGATGCGAGCCATCCAACGGCGAGCTCGAGTATCGTGTGCTCGCGGCTGGTCGCGAACTTCTCGAGCTTTTCGAGCGTGGCGAAGTTTTCGTCGTTGAGCGTCTGCTGCGCCATCCGCTGGATCATCGAGAGCCGGGTGCCCTTGGGCGGCTCGGCGCCGCGCTTGTATTTTCCGGTCAGAAATCCACTCGCCAACGGAAAGTAAGGCAGGATGCCTACGCCGAACTCGCGGCAGGCGGGGACCAACTCGCGCTCGATGCGCCGGTCGAGCAGGTTGTACTGATTTTGCGCGGAGACGTACGCGGCGAATCCGCGAGTGCGCGATATCCAGTGCGCATCGACGGCCTGCCACGCGGCGAAGTTACTATGTCCGATGTAGCGGACCTTGCCGGCGCGCACGAGGTCGTTCAGCGCCTCGAGCGTTTCACTTTGCGGCGTGTCAGCGTCCGGCTGGTGAATCTGGTACAGATCGATGTAGTCAGTGCCGAGCCGTTTCAGACTCGCCTCAGCGGCCGCTATGACGTAGCGGTAGGACCCGCCCTTCAAATAAGGACCGTCGCCCATCGCCATGCCGAACTTGGTCGCGACGACAATCTCGCGACGGCGATCGCCGAGCGCTTTGCCGAGCATCTCTTCCGAGCCGCCGCGATTGCCGTAGATGTCTGCCGTGTCGAACAGCGTGATGCCTTCGTCGAGCGCCTTGTGCACGACGACGCGAGTCTGTTCCGCGTCGCATCGCATGCCGAAGTTGTTGCATCCGAGGCCGACGGCCGACACCTTGAGTCCCGAGTTGCCGAGCTTGCGATATTCCATGATCGATCCTTTTTCTACTTTCTGCGATGCGTCAGGCCCCGGCCTCGGGCGCACATAAGGAGGTACTCCTGCGATCTTTCATTCTTGCTACGGCAGTGCGCGCAGCGGGTCAAGCGAGCACGAGCGCGGCGAAGATGGCAGAATTCGGCGGATGGCAAAGCTGCACGACATCCTGAAACCGCGGCCGCGAATTTTGTTCGTCGGGATCAATCCGAGCATTCGCTCCGAGCAGGTGGGGCATCATTTTGCGAGCCCCGGCAATCCGTTCTGGCGGCTGATGTATGCGTCACGGCTGGTGCCGGTGGAACTCACCTGCGACGACGATGCGCGCCTGCTGGAATTCGATTTGGCGCTGACGAGTTTGTGTCCGCGGGCGACGCGCTCAGCGGCTGACTTGAGCACCGCCGAGATGATCGAGGGGCAGAAAGCGCTGGCGCGGAGGATCCGGCGGGTGCAGCCGCAGGTGGTGGCGTTCGTGGGCGTCAGCATCTACCGCAGATTTTTTGGCGTCGCGCAGGGCGATGGTGCGGGTGCAAAGGCCGAGGAAATTTTCGGCGCACGAGTGTTTGTGCTGCCGAATCCTAGCGGACTGAATGCGAGCTATCCGGGATTCAAGCACAAGTTGATTTGGTTTGAGCGCTTGCGGGAGTTCGCGGGAATCGAGAAAGGATAAATCACTTCGCTATTCGATTCCGTAACGGCGGCGTTTGCGCCATAACGTCGTAACGTTGATGCCGAGAGTGTCTGCCGCTTCTTCGAGCGTGGCGCTGGCTGCGAGCACGCGTGCGATGTGCTCACGCTCGACCTCGTCGAGGCTCGCGGCGTTGGCGATGCCGGCGAGAGCTTCGGTCGGTTCGTGAGATTCGTGAAACAGCGAATCGGGCAGGTCGTCGGGCGCGATCGTCTCGCCGCGCATCAGGACGGTGCCGCGCTCGATCGCGTTGCGCAGCTCGCGCACATTTCCCGGCCATCGATAGCGCGTGAGGGCCGCCGTCGCGCCGGGCGACAGCGCGAGTCCCGGATGCGAATTGCGGACAGCGGCGACGTTCAGCAGCCATTGCGCGAGCGGCAGAATGTCTTCGCGCCGCTCGCGCAGAGGGGGAACGCGCAGCGTGATGACATTGAGGCGATAGTAGAGATCCTCGCGAAAGTGGTGCGCGCCGACTTCGGATTCAAGGTCGCGGTTTGACGCGGCGATTATTCGCGCGTCGACGTGAATCGTGCGCTCGCCGCCGACGCGCTCGAAATTCTGATCCTGCAGAAAGCGCAGAAACTTGGTCTGCAGCGTCGGCGTCAGGTCGGCGATCTCATCGAGGAAGACGGTGCCGCCGTTAGCCGCCTCGAGCCGGCCCGGCTTGTCCTTGATCGCGCCGGTGAACGCGCCGCGCATGTGGCCGAATAGCTCGCTCTCGAGCAGCTCTTCGGAGAGCGTGGTGCAATTGACGACGACGAACGGCTTGTTCTGGCGGCGGCTCCATCGATGGATTTGCCGCGCGATGACGTTTTTGCCGGTGCCGCTCTCGCCCGTGAGCAGAATGGTCGCGTCGCTGGCGGCGGCCTGGCGGGCAGTTTCGAGCAGGCGCTGCATCGCGGCGCTCTTCGAGTCGAGCAGCGGCTCCTCGTCGATTGCGCTGCGCAGCGCGCGATTCTCGGCCGTCAGCAGTCCGACGTGCAAAGCGCGATCGACGGTGTGTTGAATCTGCTCGAGCGAGAACGGCTTGGTGACGTAGTCGTAGGCGCCGGACTTCATCGCCTCGACGGCGTTTTCAACCGTCGCGTACGCGGTCATCAGGATCACCAGGGATTCGGGCGAGCGCCGCTTGATCTCGCGCAACAGTTCGAGACCGCTCATCTCGGCCATCTTGTAGTCGGTCAGAACGAGATCGAACTGCGTCTCTGCCAGCAGCGCGACCGCCTGCGTGCCGTTCTCGGCGGCGCGGACCTCGTGACCGAGCGACTCGAAAAAGGTGGTGAGGCTGCGGCGGATATTGCGCTCGTCATCGACAATCAGCAACTTGGCCATCAAATCTCCGTGGCGGCGGGAATTTCGACGATGAATCGCGCGCCGTGCGAGTTGGCGCTCTCGACGAAAATCCTGCCACCGTGCGCCTCGACAATTTCTTTGACGATTGAAAGACCCAGCCCGGCCGAACCCTTTTCGAAGCCTTCTGAACCATACTGCACGAAGCGCTCGAAGATATAGTCCTTCATGTCGGCTGGAATGCCGGGGCCCGAGTCGCTGACTTCCAGCCGCGTTGCGTGATCGGTGCCGAGCGCCGAGACCTTGATGGTGCCGCCGGCAGGCGTGTAGCGCAGCGCGTTGCCGAGCAGATTAGAAATCACCCACGAGAGCTTGACCGGGTCGCCGATGATTTCCGGCACCGAGCCGATGTGCTCCTCGATTTCGACGTGTTTCTCGCGCGCCTGGATCGCGAAGCGCTTGGTGACGTCGGAAGCGAGGCGCGCAAGATCGAGCCGCTTCTGCTGGACGGCGATCGCGGGAATCTCGCCGCGCGCCAGGTTGAGCAGGTTGTCGGTGAGCTGGCGCATCCGCGAGCATTCTTCGAGGATCACCTGCAGCAGCTCGCCGCCCTTCGCATTCGCCTCCGGCGCATTCTCGCGGCTCAGCAGCTCGGCCGACAGCGCGAGCGACGTGAGCGGAGTGCGCAACTCGTGCGACAGCGTCGCGACCAGGTTGGTGCGCGCGCGATCCTGATCGCGGATGTAGGTCACGTCCTGCAGAATCAGCAGCGTGCCGAGCGACTTGCCGACGGTGTGATGCAGCGGCACCGGCTTGAGCACGTAGGAATGGTCGCGGCCGCGAACGTGAAGATCGATTTCGGTGCGATGGCCGTCGCTGCCGGCGCGCTGCAGCGTGCGAAGCGCGTCGCGCACGCGCAGGTAGTGAGGATGGTTGCTGCTGAGATCGTCGAAGGGACTGCCGAGCGCGTCCGCCGCATCGACGCCGAGGATGAGCGACGCAATCTCATTGATGTGCGCGACGATTCCATCCGAATCGATCAGCACGACGCCGTCTTCGAGGCTCTCGATGATCGCCTCGGTCTTGCTCTTTTCGTAAACGAGGCGCTCGACGTTGAGCTTGTCGTAATGCTCGAGCCGCTCGGCCATCAAGTTGAATTCGCGGGCCACTGCTTCGAGCTCGGCGAGCGGCTGCGGCCCCAGCCGCACCTGCGTCTTGCGCTGACTGATTCCGCGCAGGCGCTCAGTGAGCTCTGTCAGCGGCTGTGAGAGCCGCCATCCGAGGCCCCACGACACGGCGGCACCCACCAGCAGCACGAGCGCGAGACCGCCGGCGAATTCATAGGCCAGGTCCTTGCCCAGCTTTACGGAGCGGCTGTCGGCGCGGAACATGGCCGCCTTGTTCATCGCGATCAGATCGTCGAGGCGGCCGTTCAATTCGGCGAACTGGCGATCGTGATAAGTACCCGGCGGCGCGGCGGCGACGTCGGCGAACAGCTGGTTGCCGCGTCGAGTGATATCGGCCGCCAGTTCGGGCTCGCCGACTTCGGTGAAGTCGTGATTCTCGACGTCAATCCACTGCAGAAAATCGTGCCGCGCACCGGGCAGCACGTCCTTGGCTTTGCCGTCGTGCTCCGCCACCTGCAGCGTGTTGAGCGCCGCGTGCATGTTCTGCGCGGCCTCGATGCTGACGTAGTTGCGATAGAGCGTCGCGCGGATTGCGCCGCCGAGAGCGTACACCCGCGGCAGCGTGTAGAGTCCCAGCAGGACCACCAACGCCAGCATCAGCAACGTGCCGTTGCGGATTCGGCGCTGCAGCGAAGGTGCGTTCATCGCGAATCCTCCCGTTCCTCGGTAGCGACGATTTCCACGTCGAGGTCGGTCGCATCCGCAACCAGCCGCGCGACGACGTCGCCCTTGAGCCACCGTCGCCATCGCGGTTGATGAGTGCGGCCGACGATCACCTTGGACACCCCCTTGTCGTGTGCGAAGTCGATCAACGCCTTGACCACGTCGTCCGACTTGAGCCACACCGTTTCGGCCCCGAGATCGCTGGCGACGTTGATGTTATCGAGCAGCGCGACGAAATCCTTGGTGCCGATATTTTTCACCGACTCGTTGGGCGTCTCGATGTGGACGGCGAACCATTCGGCGTTGAGCTGGCCCGCGATGCGCGAGGCCTTGCGCAGCAACTGTCCGGTGTCGGCGGCATTGGACGACAGCCCGACCATGATGCGATCGATTACGTTGCTGCGGTGGCCGCCCTCGCGCTTGATCGACTCGCTGGTGAGCCGCTGACGGTCGAGGCTGCGCGCGACCTCGCGCAGCGCCAGTTCCCGCAATGAGGCGAGATTGCTTGGCTTGAAAAAATTCTTGAGCGCGTTTTCGATCTGATCGCGCGGGTAGATCTTGCCCTCGCGCAGACGTTCGCGCAGCGCTTCGACCGGCACGTCGATGTTGACGATTTGATCGGCGCGCGCCAGGAACGCGTCAGGCACCGTCTCGCGCACGTCGATGCTGGTGACGCGCCTCATCAGCGCGTTGAGGCTTTCGACGTGCTGGATGTTGAGGGCGGTAATCACGTTGATGCCGGTGGCGACGATCTCTTCGACGTCCTGGTAGCGCTTGGGATGGTGCGAGCCGGGCACGTTGGTATGCGCGAGCTCGTCGACGATCACCACGTCGGGCTTGCGCGCGATGATCGCATCGACGTCCATCTCTTCGAGTTCTACATCGCGGTAATTGATCTTGCGGCGCGGAACGACCTCGAGGTCGCCAACCCGCTCCTCGGTCTCGCGGCGGTGATGCGTCTCGACGAAACCCAGCACGACATCCACTCCTCGATCGCGGAGCTGATGCGCCTCCTCGAGCATCCTGTATGTCTTGCCTACGCCCGCGGCGGCGCCGATATAGACTTTGAGCCGTCCGCGTTGAGTCTGGGGCACCAGGTCGAGAAAAGCTTCGGGCTCGAGTCGTTTGTCATCGCTCATTCAAGTCCCGGGGTTGCCGCCGTGACTTCCCGCGGCGCGAGCGCTGTGAGTTCCCGCCGCGCGATCGAGGGCCAGGTTCAACAGCAGGACGTTCACCCCTGGTTCTCCGAAAATTCCCGCCGATCGTGGCCGCGTGTTATCGGCAATCAACTGCCGCACCTGATCTTCGCTCAGACCGCGGGCGTGGGCAACACGTGCAACCTGGAGGTCGGCGGCCGCGGGGCTGATCTCGGGATCGAGCCCGCTGCCGGAAGCGGTGACAAGATCGATTGGAACCTGGCGCGGATCGATTCCGGGATTGCTCTCGACCAGGTTCTTCAGCCGCAGCTTGACCGCGTCGATAAGGGCCTTGTTGGTCGGTCCGAGATTCGATCCGCCCGAGTTGGAGGCGTCGTAGCCCTTGTCGCCGGCGGCGGACGGCCGGCTCTGAAAATACTTCGGCGACGAAAAGTTCTGGCCGATGAGGCTCGAGCCGACGACCTTGTTGCTCGCGACGATAATGCTGCCGCCCGCCTGCCGCGGGAAAATCGTCTGCGCGATTCCGAACACCGCCAGCGGATAGATGATGCCGGTGAGGACGGTGAGGACTGCGGTCGCGACGAGTGCGGTTATGAATGTGCGCATGGAATTGACCTCAGGCGAGATGCAGCGCGGCGACCATGATGTCGATGGCCTTGATGCCGATGAATGGAATGATCACGCCGCCGAAGCCGTAGATGAACAGATTGCGGGTGAGAATCGCGGCGGCGCCGACCGGACGATACTGCACGCCGCGCAGCGCCAGCGGAATCAGCGCGATGATGATCAGCGCGTTGAAAATAACGGCGGACAGAATCGCGCTCTGCGGCGTCGCCAGATGCATCACGTTGAGCCGCTGCAGTTCCGGATACTCGACGATGAACAGCGCCGGGATGATCGCGAAGTACTTGGCCACGTCGTTGGCGATGGAAAACGTAGTCAACGCTCCGCGCGTCATCAGCAACTGTTTTCCGATCTCGACGACCTCCATCACTTTGGTCGGATTCGAGTCGAGGTCGATCATGTTGCCGGCCTCGCGCGCGGCCTGCGTGCCCGCGTTCATCGCGATTCCGACGTCGGCCTGCGCCAGCGCGGGCGCGTCGTTGGTGCCGTCGCCGATCATGGCGACCAGCTTGCCCTGGTTCTGTTCCTCGCGAATCAGCCGCAGCTTGGTTTCAGGCGTGGCCTCGGCCAAAAAGTCGTCGACGCCCGATTCTTTCGCTATCGCCGCCGCCGTCAGCGGATTGTCGCCGGTAATCATGACGGTGCGCAAACCCATGGCGCGCAGGCGCTCGAAGCGTTCGCGGATTCCTTCCTTGACGACATCCTTCAGATAGATCACGCCGAGCGCCTTCGATTCGTCCGCGACCACCAGCGGAGTTCCGCCGCTGCGCGCGATGCGCTCGACGATCGCCTTCAAGTCGGTCGGCGGCGTGCCATGATTTTCCTGGACGAAATGCATGACCTGCTCGGCTGCACCCTTGCGGATTCGACGCCCGCCAATGTCAACGCCGCTCATGCGGGTCTGCGCGGAAAACGGGATGAAGGTCGCGCCGTCCTCGCCCAGTTCCCGCCCGCGCAGATTGTATTCGCGCTTGGCCAAGACGACGATCGAGCGTCCCTCCGGCGTCTCGTCGGCGAGCGACGAGAGCTGCGCGGCTTCGGCCAGTTCGGCCGCGTCGACGCCTTCCACCGGAATGAACTCGGCCGCCATCCGGTTGCCGAGCGTGATAGTGCCGGTCTTGTCGAGCAGCAACGTATCGACGTCGCCGGCCGCTTCAACCGAGCGGCCCGACATCGCGAGCACGTTATGTTGTACGAGGCGGTCCATCCCCGCGATTCCGATAGCGGACAGCAAGCCGCCGATGGTCGTCGGAATCAGGCATACGAGCAGCGCCACCAGCACCGGCAGCGCGAGCCTGGTGCCGCCGTACAGCCCGAAGGGGTACAGCGTCACGACGACGAGCAGAAAAACGATCGTCAGTCCGGACAGCAGGATGCTCAGCGCAATTTCGTTGGGCGTCTTTTGACGCTGCGCGCCTTCGACCAATGCGATCATGCGATCGAGGAAGGTCTCGCCGGGGTTGGCGGTGATCTTCACCTTGATCCAGTCGGAAATGACCGTGGTGCCGCCCGTGACGCCGCTGCGATCGCCGCCGCTTTCGCGAATGACCGGTGCCGATTCGCCGGTGATAGCGGCCTCGTTGACGGCGGCGATACCCTCGATGACTTCGCCGTCGCCGGGAATCACGTCGCCGGCGGCGACCATCACGACGTCGTCGCGCCGGAGCTGCGCCGCCGGCACCAGCTTCGTCTCGCCGCCCGGGACGATCAATTTGGCCTGGGTTTCGGTGCGCGTTTTGCGCAGGTTATCGGCCTGCGCCTTGCCGCGTCCTTCCGCCATCGCCTCGGCGAAGTTTGCGAACAGCACGGTGAACCACAGCCACAGTGCGATTTGAAATTCGAATCCGGCCAGCGCCATCTTATGCGCCAGCAGGTCGCGGAACAGCGTGAACATCACCAGCACGCTGGTGACCTCGACCACGAACATCACGGGATTCTTGACCATCAGGCGCGGATCGAGCTTGACGAACGAATCGATCGACGCGCGCGAGACGATTTCGCGATTCCAAAGTGCGGGAGCCTTGCGATCACTCATGTTGCAACCCCAGACCTAGAAGAGTTTCCCGGCCATCATCAGCAGTTGCTCGACGATCGGCCCGAGCGCGACAGCGCAGAAGAAGGTCAGCGCGCCGACGATTATGATTACGCCAATCAGCAACGCCACGAACGGGATGCCGTCGGTCGGGAAAGTCCCGGCGCTGGCGGCGGTGGTTTTCTTGCCCGCGACCGAGCCCGCAATCGCAAGCGCGGGAATTGCCATCATGAACCTGCCGAGCAGCATCACGATCGCGAGCGTCACGTTGTAGAAAGCGAGTGTTCGCGTTCAGGCCGCCGAAAGCCGAGCCGTTGTTCGCGCCCGCTTCAGTGTATGCGTACAAAATTTGCGAGAAACCGTGCGGCCCCGGATTGGACATGCTCGACAGGCCCGCGGGCAGCACCGTCGCGAGCGCGGTCGGGATCAAAATGACGGTGGGAAAGATGAGCACGTAGAGCATCGCGAGCTTCATCTCGCGCGCTTCGATTTTTTTGCCGAGATATTCGGGCGTGCGCCCCACCATCAGGCCCGCGATGAAGACCGCCAGCACCGCCATCACGATGATTCCGTAGAGGCCCGAGCCGACGCCGCCGAAGATCACCTCGCCCAGCTGCATGTTCACCATCGGCACCAGCCCGCCGAGCGGCGTGTAGCTGTCGTGCATCGAGTTGACGGCGCCGCACGAGGTGTCGGTGGTGACTGTCGCCCACAGCGCCGACTCGACGATACCGTTGCGGACTTCCTTGCCCTCCATGTTGCCGCCGCTTTGCGTTGCGGTGGCATGCTCGTCGATTCCCATCGCGCGGAATTGCGGATTGCCGTGTTGCTCAGCCCAGACCGTCGGCGCCGCTCCGGCCAGGAACAGAATCGCCATCACGGCGAACAGCGCCCACCCTTGTTTGCGATCGCCAACCATCTTGCCGAAGGTGTGAGTCAGGCCCGCGCCAATCGAGAAAATCGCGAGCAGCTCGAGCATGTTCGTCAGCGGCGTCGGATTCTCGTACGGATGCGCCGAGTTGGCATTCATGAAGCCGCCGCCGTTGGTGCCGAGCTCCTTGATAATTTCCTGCGACGCGATTGGTCCTTCGGCGATCGATTGCGTGGCGCCCTCGAGCGTCGTCGCATTGACGTACGGACTGAAGTTGTCCGGCACGCCCTGCCACACGAGCACCAGCGCGAAGATCAGCGAAATAGGCATCAGCACCCACAGCGTCGTGCGCGTGAGATCGACCCAGAAGTTGCCGATCGTCGTTGCGCTGCGGCGCGCAAACCCGCGAATCACCGCCGCCGCCATCGCGATTCCCGCCGCCGCCGACAGAAAATTGTGCGACGTCAGCCCGACCATCTGCGTCAGGTAACTCAGCGTCTGCTCGCCCGAGTACGCCTGCCAGTTGGTGTTGGTGGTGAAGCTGGCTGCAGTGTTGAAGGCCAGCCCCGGCGGCACGCCCGCGAGTCCCTGCGGATTCAGCGGCAGGTAGTACTGCAGCCGCTGCAGCCCGTACAGGAAGATCATCGAGATCAAGCTGAATGCGAGCATCGAAATCGCATATGCCGCCCAGCCCATCTCGACGTCGGGGTTTATCCCGCAAATCCTGTAAATCAAGCTCTCGATCGGCGTCAGCACGCGGTCGAGAAAGGTGTGCTCACGCGAAAACACCTTCGCCATGTAGAGGCCGAGCGGCACGCTGATCGCCGTCACCAGAATGAAGAAGACCGCGATCTGAATGATCGAATTGGATAGCATCTAAGTATGTACCGGCTAGTAAGCTTAGAAACGTTCTGGGCGCAGCAATGCGTAGATCAAATACACCGCGAGTAAGAGAGCGCAGACTCCTCCGAGCACAGTTTCAACCGGACTCATAGGTCTTCACACCCCCAGACGTAGCCAATTGCGATCGCGAAGAAGGCAACGCTACTGACTATTGAAATCACATCCCACATACTAACTCCCCGCTAGTAAGTCTTAGTGAACTAGTTGATTCGGATGCGGCTCCGGACGAGCAGGATTCTCGACGTACCCAGGAGCGTGGCCGTTCGATCCATTTCCATTGCCGTTTCCATTGGCGTGCAGACGAACGTGAGCCTCCGTAACCACGCGCATCGCCGGGCACGGGCCCGCCGCGAAGGTCTCGGCGCGCGCGACAACTTCGTCACGGGTGAGCGGCTCGCCGTCCTCGGCGATTGGCCTCAGCGCACCGCGGCGGCCGTCGTTCACCACGAACGACCACTTACATCGCGCGCAGTGATAAAGATATCGCTGTGGCTTGAAGAGACCGGGCAGTTTGTCGAGCACTTTTACTGAGAACAGATGTGGAAATCTCGTTTCGATGTGCTGTTTCATAGCGATGCCACGCCTCCGTCGGAACTCTTCCGACGCTACTAACAGCACCGCGCGTGCCAATGCAGAAAAGGCCGATTCCACAGGGCTTTTTGCATCTTTTGAAAGTGCGCATTTCAATATGCATCGTGCTATTCAGTGCAGACTTCATCGAAATGCAATCCACCAATGGCGTTTGTCATCGCTCACCGGCGGACGATCGACGGCTCGAGCCGATAACTGCGACGCCAATAGACTTCGTCCGTAAAGCCGAGCCGCCGATACCATCGAATCGGCGTGTCGCTCGGGTCAGTGTTAATGATCACCGAGCGACAGCCTTGGTCGTAGGAATCCGCCACGACGCCGCACAGCAGATGCATTGCGATACCTTTCATGCGGAACGGCGTTCGCGTCGCCAGGTTGAAGACCAATCGGTCGTCGCCATCGTAGTAACCCAGGATAGCTGCAGGCTCGTCTCCGACCCGGGCGACCAGGAACCGGCCGAGGCTTGCAAGTTCGCGCCGACGAACCGCCAGTTCCTGCTCGAGGTCCTCGACGGCGGGCTCGTCTTCGCTGTTCGCAAAGCCCTTCAGCTTCACAATCGCATAGTCCATCACCGTGTCTGCGGTAACCCGCTCGACGCTGATGTCCGACCGATCGCCTCGCTCCGGACGCGGTCCGACATGAGCGAGATGCGTATTCGCTTTCTCAATCGCACATCCTGCCGCAACCAGCACCGGCCCGAGCACGGCGTCGACGTCTTTGTCGTCGATCCAAATCGCCACCGGCCGGTTCTCGAAGTAGCTGCGGGCGTCTGCGAGAAATTCCGGCTGCCTCGTCCGGCGCAACCGATTTTACAATGATAAGCCCGGAGTCCAGCTGCTCGGCGTGGCGACGATAAACTCCAAAGCGTCTCGGTTCCGCGTGGTAGCCGAGTCCCGGCACGGAAGTCTGGTACCACGAGCTAACTTCCTCGTGCAGACGATCGTGCTCCGGATGGCGCGATGCGGCGCGGCCGTGCTCGTCCACGATAACTACTCCTGCTTGACCAGCAGACCGCGCGAGCGCGCCTTCTCGTAGATCCAGGTGAAGAACCCGATCGCTATCGCGAAGTACACGACGTTCAGCCCGGCGCCCCACCAGAAATGCAGCGGCGAGAATCCTTTGCCGGCCAGCACCTGGCGCATGCCCTCGAACGAATGCGCCGTCGGCAGCATCCACGCGATGTCCTGCAGCCATTTCGGCAGCGACGACATCGGGTACATCACGCACGACACCGGCATCAGCAGACCCGCGAAGCTCCATGCCAGCGCCTGGATTTTGGTCGAGTAGCGAAAGATCATTCCCGTGATGGCGATTCCCAACGCGAGCGCGAACAACATCAGGTTCGCGATGTACGGGATGAACTGTGGCAGCCACGGAAAGATGTCGAATGAGTATGCTGCCCAGCCGATCGCCGCCGCCGCCAACAGTCCGACCATCACCTTCAACACGCACACCGTGATGAGTCCGGCCATGTACTCCGACAGCGTCAAGGGCGTCGAGAACAGGTTGACGAGGTTGCGGCACCATAGTTCGTCGATGAAGCCGATCGCCATGTCGCGCTGAAAGCTGTAGAACGTTCCCCACAGAATTATCGCGCCGAGCAGGCAGCTGATCAGGTTCGGCTGCAAGTGATTGCTATGCGCCAGGTAAACCGTGAAGAAGCCCCACATGACAATGTCGAGCACCGGCCACCAGATCATATCGACGACGCGATCGAAATTGTGCCGCGATTCGTAAATGTGCCGTTCGATCACGGCGTTGATGCGATGTAATTTCATGCCGCCTTGCCCCTCACCACGCGCAGGAAGACTTCCTCCAGCGCGGGTTCCTCGCGTTCCTCTTCGAGGAGCGCCTGCGTGATTTCGATCGGACTGCCCGCGGCGATCACTTTTCCGTGATGCAGAAAAATAATCCGCTTACACATCCGCTCGACCTCTTCCATGTTGTGCGACGTGTACAAAATCGTCGTGCCCTTGTCGCGTTGCGCGTCGAGCAGCGCGTTCTTCACCTGCCACGCCACTTCGGGATCGAGGTACGCCGTCGGCTCGTCGAGCAGCAGCAGTTCCGGATCGTTCAGGAACGCCTTGCACAGCCCGACCCGCGTGTTCTCGCCCGACGACAGCCGCGCGATCGCCTTGTCGCGCAGCTTGGTGATGCCGAAGCGCTCGAGCAGCTCGTCGATTCGCTCGCGCGGCTTTTTCAGATTGTAGATGCGCGCGAACACCTTCAGGTTCTCGAGCACCGTCAGCCGGAATGGAAACGCGACGTACGGCGACGTGAAGTTCATGCGCTCGAGGATTTCCCCGCGATGCGTCGCCATCGAATCTCCGAAAATGCTGATGCGCCCCGACGTCGGCGTGATCAGCCCGAGGATCATGTGGATCGTCGTCGTCTTGCCCGCGCCGTTCGGCCCGAGCATCCCGATTATCTCACCGCGCTCGATCTCGAAGCTCACGTTGTCGACCGCGCGAAAATCGCCGAAGGTCTTGCTCAGATTTTCTACTTCTACCAGCATCGAATTCCTGCCTTTAACGCTTGCGCGTTTTCGTGCTCAAAAAACAAAACGGCCACGGAGTGTTTGCACCCGTGGCCGTCTGACGCGTTTCGATTATGCTATTGAGTCAATGATGACCGAACGTCGCAGACACACCACCACGGGAGGGTTCCCGGGTCCTTTCGATATTCGGATTCATCAAGCGTGTCTTCCTCTGGCGTTCGACGTATAAGTTTGTAGCAGCTTGCGCGCGTTCTGGCTAGAGACGGGAAAATCGGAAGGCGGAGATGTTCTTCAAAATTCTTCTCGGCATCGACGTCGCAGTCGCGGTGGTCGTGCTGTACTTCTTCGAAGTCGGCTTGAACGACGGATCGATCTCCTCTTTCAACATGTACCTGTGGCTTGAGATGCTCGGCTGCGTCGCCGCCGTCCTGATTGGAGGCCTGACTCTGAGCTCATACGGCCATCCGCGTCTGGCCAAAGCCGTGCTGATGATCCTGGCTGTGCCGGGAGTTTCTTACGTTTTGTTTTTTGCGATTCTGATCATTGCTAACCCGCGCTGGAACTGAGATAGGAGCATCCAATGTTGGAACCAAAATACGGCGACGTATCGGTCACGCTCGACGGTCATGTGGCGACGCTCGAGATTCATCGGCCGCCGCATAATTTCTTCGACTTCAATCTGATTCACGATCTCGCCAATGCGTGCGAGGCGCTCGACCAGCAGCCCGAATGTCGCGCGCTGGTGCTCTGTTCCGAGGGCAAGTCATTTTGCGCGGGCGCGAACTTTGCCAATCGCGACGCGCAAAGCGGCGAGGCGCCGGCGCGCGCCGGCGAAAATCCACTCTATGTTGAAGGCGTGCGGCTGTTCCGCTGTAAGAAGCCGGTCGTCGCCGCGATTCAAGGCGCCGCAATCGGCGGAGGCTTCGGACTCGCGCTGGTCGCCGACTTCCGCATCGCGACCGCCGAGGCCCGCTTCGCCGCGAACTTCGTCAAGCTCGGCATCCACCCCGGCTTCGGCCTCACCTACACGCTCCCGCGTCTGATCGGCGTGCAAAAAGCCAGCCTGATGTTCTACACGGGGCGCCGCGTCACCGGCGAAGAAGCGCTCGCCTGGGGCATCTGCGATTTTCTCGCGGAGCCGGACAAACTCCGCAATGAGGCTAACGCGCTCGCTGCGGAAATCGCGGAAGGCGCGCCGCTCGCGCTCTTATCGACGCGAGCGACGATGCGCCAAGGCCTGGCCGACGCCGTCAAGGCGCAGACCGATCACGAGTTCAAGGAACAGTCATGGCTGTTCCGCACCGAAGATCACCGCGAAGGCGTAAAGGCAGTGACAGAACGCCGCCCCGGCAAATTCGTGGGCAAATAAACAACTCTACTCCCCGAAAAAGTTTCGAGCAGGGACTCACGTCCCTGCTCGTTTTTGATACCGGGTGCAGGGGTCACCCCTGCCGAAGGAAGCGTGAAACCCACCGCGGGTTTCACATTAAAATCAAGTGATTTACCCTTCCCTGACTACGCCGCCTCGGCCTTCGCGCCGTTGAGCTTCTTCAACTCGGGCATCACCTCGCTCGCGAACAGCCGCAGACTCTTCTCCGCGTCTTCAATCGGCATCCCGGCGTAGCTGAACACGCCGGTGTAATGGTCCGCGCCGACCTTCTGCCGAATCTCGTCGATCTTGTTGAAGCACATCTCGGGCGTGCCCCACACCTGCAGGCTCAGGAAGTACTCGATCGACGCGCTCGTGTTGCCCTTCAGCGCCTTCGCCATCTGCTCGTAATATTCGTAGCCCTTGGCCTTGCCGAAATTCTCGCTCGCCATCTCGTAATGACGCAGCGCAGTGTCCCAGTAGCCGCCGATATACTTGACCGCCATTTCGCGCGCGCGGTCGGCGCTCTTGTCGCAGAAGGTCCAGCCCGCCGCGATTGTCGGCAGCGGCTCTCCGCCGTTCACCTGCTTGTAGATAGTGCGGTACTCGCCGAGTTCCTGCGCGACGGCCTCCCACGGCTTCTGCGGAATGATCAGAATGCCGATGCCGAGCTTCGCCATGATGCGCGCGGACTCGGGCGAGACGGCGGCCGCGTAAGTGCGTCCCTTGAACGACTTGAACGGCTTCGGCCTGATGTCGCGGCGCGGCTGCTTGATATATTTGCCGTCGTATTCGCAGTAGCCTTTCTCGAGTCCCTCGAGCAGCATCTCCGCCGATTCGATAAAGCGCTCGCGCGATTCGCCGAGCGGGACGCGGAACCCTTCGAACTCGATTCGCGCAAGTCCCCGCCCCAGGCCAAGAATCATGCGCCCGTTCGACATGTGATCGACCACCGACACCTGCTCGGCGACGCGCATCGGGTCATGCCACGGCATGACGACCACCATCGATCCAAGCTGGATCGTCTTGGTGCGGCCGGCGAAGTAGGTCAGGAACTGCAGCACGTCGGGGCACATCGTGTAGTCGTCGAAATGATGCTCGACGCTCCAGATGGAATCGAATCCGAGCGGCTCGTAGAGGTCGCCAATGTGCAAATCTTCGGTATAGACGTCGCGATCCGATCGAACATTGTGCGGATTCTGGAAAATTACAGCACCACCAACTTTCATTTCGACAATCCTCCCTGAGGGCGGGCTTTGAGATTCAACGAGACACTCATTCACATACCAACCGTTTAGTAAAATTGCAAAGCAGCAATTTTGAGAATTCTTTCCCACCGACGTTTCCTGTAATTAGCAGAACTATGAAGATTCTGGTCACAGGTTCTTCCGGCTGGCTCGGACAGACTTTGGTACCGCGCCTGGCGCAGGCGGGACATCAAGTGGTGGGGATGGATCCGACGCCTTCTCCCATCACGCAGGTCGTCGGATCGGTCGCCGATCGCAAGCTCGTGCGTTCGACTATCCGCGACTTCCAGGTAAATGCGGTCGTTCACGCCGCCGCTCTTCACAAACCGAACATAGAAACTTTCGAGCGATCGGAATTCGTCGCCGTCAATGTGCAGGGCACGCTCAATCTGCTGGAAGAGGCTGTCGCTGCGGGCTCGAAAGTGGACCGCTTCATCTTCACCTCGACGACGTCGCTGATGATCTCGCGCGACATCCGCGAAGGACTTTCCGGAGGCGCGCGCAAGGCCACCTGGATCACCGAGGCGATGACGCCTCTGCTGCCGCGCAATATCTACGGCGTGACGAAACTCTCCGCCGAGCATCTGTGCCGCCTGTTCCACGAACTTCATCGATTGCCGGTCATCATCCTGCGCACTTCGCGGTTCTTTCCCGAAGAGGACGACATGGCGCATGCGATCGCGCAGTCAGGCCCCAATACCAAGGCGAACGAGTTTCTGTTTCGGCGCCTTACGGTGGAGGACGCCGCCGACAGCCATCTGGTGGCGCTGGACAAGGCGCTCGAACTCGGGTTCGACACATTCATTGTTTCGGCCACTACTCCATTTTCGCCGGACGACTGTGAACAGCTGATCGTCGACGCACCTGCTGTCGTCGCACGATACTTTCCGCAGTACCCGGAACTCTATGCTCGCGCAGGTTGGACGATGTTTCAATCGATCGACCGCGTCTATGATTCCAGCAAGGCGAGCCGGCGGCTTGGCTTCCATTGCCGCACCGGTTTCGCGGAAAAGCTGGAGGAACTCAAGCGGCAGCGGGATATGAAACGCCGCCGAATCGGAGAATGAAATTCTGATCCCTGCAGGGAGTTCTAACTCCATGATTCACGGAAGCTGTTTGTGCGGAGGCATCCGCTTCGAATTCACCAAACCGGCCGGCCCGTTCGAGCTATGCCACTGCACGCGATGCCGCAAAGTCACCGGCTCCGCCTTTTTTTCAGGCCTCTACGTCCGCGTCGAAGACTTCCGCCTAGTCGAGGGCAAAGAGCTGATCACTAACTACGAGGCGCCGATTTTGCGCGAGCCACCCGCCTATCGCGTCTCCTTCTGTAGCCGATGCGGCTCGCCAGTGCCGAATCCAGTCGTCGGGTCGGTACTCCTCGAGATTCCCGCCGGCCTGCTCGACGACGACTCCGAAATGAAGCCCGACAAACACATCTTCGTCGAGCTCAAATCACCGTGGTTCGAAATCACCGACGACCTTCCGCAATACGATCGGCCGCGCTTGATCGCGCTGCGCACTAACACGAAGATGCCATCATGATGCGACGAGATATTTTCACTGAAGAGCATGAGATGTTCCGCGCGCAGGTGCGCCGCTTCGTCGACACCGAGATCGAGCCGAAGGTCGCCGAATGGAATCGCGCCGGCATGAGCGATCGCGCCAGTTGGCGCAAGATGGGCGAGGCCGGCTTCCTCGGCGCCAACGCGCCCGCCGAATACGGCGGCGGCGGCGTGGATTTCATCTACGACGCCATCGTCATGGAAGAGTTGTCGCGCGTGCGCGCGCACGGCCTCATGATGTCGCTGCATTCCGACATCTGCATGCCCTACATCACGAGCTTCGGCAACGAGGAGCAGAAGCGCCGCTACCTCCCCGGCGCCATCAGCGGCGAGACCATCCTGGCGATCGCGATGACCGAGCCGGGCACCGGCTCCGATCTCGCCGCCGTGCAGACCACCGCGCGGCGCGACGGCGATCACTACGTGATCAACGGCTCGAAGATTTTCATCTCCAACGGCCAGATTGCCGACCTCGTCATCGTCGTCTGCAAGACCGACCCCAAGGCCAACCCTCCGCACAAGGGCGTCAGCTTGATGCTGGTCGACGCGAGCGCGCCCGGCTTCGTCCGCGGCCGCAAGCTCGACAAGCTCGGGCTCCGCGGCCAGGACACCAGCGAGCTGTTCTTCGAGGACTGCCGCGTCCCCGCCGGCAACCTGCTCGGCAAGGAAGGCACGGGCTTCAAGATGCTGATGGAGAAGCTCCAGCAGGAGCGGCTATGCATCGGCGTCGGCTCGATGGCGAGTTGCCGGCGCACGCTCGAGGACACGATCGCATACTGCAAGAATCGCCGCGCGTTCGGCCATCCGATCGCCGAATTTCAAAACACCCAGTTCAAGCTGGCCGAGATGATGACCGAAGTGGAAGTCGGGCAAGCCTTCGTCGACAAGCTGCTGGTCGCGCACGTGCGCGGCGACGACATCGTCGCCGAAGTAAGCATGGCAAAATGGTGGACGACGGATTTGCAGAAACGCCTCACCAGCCAATGCCTGCAACTGCACGGCGGCTACGGCTTCATGATGGAGTATCCGGTTTCGACCGACTACGCAGACGCGGCAGTACAATCGATCTACGCCGGCACCAACGAAATCATGAAGGTGATCATCGCCCGCCGCCTCGGGCTGGAATCGCGCAAGTAGCCGCGAGTGGATCACTCCATCGGCAGGCCGACGTAATTCTCTGCCAGCGCTCCGAGGATGTAGCCCGGTCAATCCAGGTCTTCCAGACTGATCCAACCTTCCTTCTCGCCACGCTCATAAGCGGCGTCGAACATTTGCCAGAACCGCTTGTTCTGGGAGAGTGCGAGAGTCTCGATGTCGGTGTCTTCTGTAATCGGCATTAACGCGGCGCATGCTTTGCCGTTCTTCGTAATTACAACCGCCCCCGTTTTCGGCAGCTCGCTGATAAGACGGTTGAGCTTCGCCTTCACCTCGCGGACATTTTCAATCTTCACAGCGTAAACCTCTTGCCGTCGATAATCAGTTGGTTACCGACTTTACGACCTATCATCGTTATTCTGACCTCGCTCCCGACGACACGAAAGAAGACTCGCAGCTCTCCCACACGAAGCTCAAACCCGGCGCGTTCGGATGGTCTTCGCAGCGGAAAGCGATTCCGGTTGGAAATGGTGGCGTCGTCTTCAGCCAGAGCAGCCCGTATTGCTTCCTTCAAGCGTGAACGGTCGGACGCGCGGAGCTGTTTCAATTGCCTGACCGCGTCGGGCGCCAGCAGAACTGTCCGTTTCGCCACCTACTGTAATGTAGTCTCGATTGAGACTACATGCAAACGCGGTCAAATCACTCCATCGGCAGGCCGACGTAATTCTCTGCCAGCGTCTGCGACGCGGCGCGCGAGCTGGTCACGTAGTCGAGCTCGGCCAGCTGCCGGCGCTGATCGAACGCGTTCTCGCCGGCGAATCGATGCAGCATCGAGGTCATCCACCACGAGAATCGCTGCACCTTCCACACGCGCCGCAAGCAGATCTCCGAATACTTAGTCAGTAGTTCGCGATTACTATTGGCGTAATAGTCAGTCAGCGCGCGCGCAAGGACTCGAACGTCCGCAACCGCCAGGTTGAGGCCTTTGGCGCCCGTCGGCGGCACGATATGCGCCGCGTCGCCGGCGAGGAACAGCGTGCCGGATTGCATCGGCTCGACGACGAAGCTGCGCATCTCGGTGATTCCCTTCTGCAGAACCTTGCCCCGGTTGAGTTTCCAGCCGCCGCCCGCCGCGAGTCTCAACTCGAGCTCGTCCCAGATCTTTTCGTCGGGCCAGTTGCCAGGATCCTCGTCGGGTGCGCATTGCAGATAGAGCCGCGTGATTTCCGGCGACCGCATGCTGTGCAGAGCAAAGCCGCGTTCATGGTACGCGTAGATTAGTTCTTCCGACGACGGCCGCGCTTCGGCCAGGATGCCCAGCCACGCGAATGGGTACACGCGATCATATGTAGTGAGTATGCCGTCCGCGATGCTCGGTCTGCATACGCCGTGGAACCCGTCGCATCCGGCGATAAAGTCGCACGACAGCTCTCCCGCCTCGCCGTCTTTTCGGTAGCGAATCTTCGGCGCGGGTCCGTCGAAGTCGTGGATGCTCACGTCGCCGGCCTCGAACACAATCTGACCTCCGGCTGCGAGCCGCGCCGCGATCAGATCCTTGATGACTTCGTGCTGAGGGTAGATTGTAACCGTGCTGCCTCCGGTCAGCCCGCTCAGATCGATACGATGGCCGCGGCCGCCGAAGCGCAGCTCGAGGCCGTGATGGGTCAGTCCGATCCGCTGCAACCGCTCGCCGACTCCCGTCTCAATCATCAGGTTGACGGTGCCCTGCTCGAGCAGGCCGGCGCGAACCCGCTCCTCCACATATCGCCGACTGCGAGCCTCGAGCACGACCGACTCGATCCCCGCCAGGTGCAACAGGTGCGACAGCATCAGGCCCGCCGGGCCCGCGCCGACTATCCCTACTTGTGTGCGCAGCTTCATCTATCCTGTAAACGATTGTTGGTCTTGATACGTAACATATAATAGGTAGTGGCTTGCCCATGTACATTGGCTTGCGATGCTTTCGACTTGACTATCATGCGGGGGTGGCATCGATGACCAGACTCAAGAGTCTGCTTGCAACGACGGCGGCGACGGTTCTCGCTGATGCTGGCGGCGCCCGCGTTCGCGCAGTACAAACCGTGGCCGACGCCGCTGCCGCCTGCGCCTATCTGGGGCGACTTCGATAGCGGACACACCTGGCACGACGCCGCCTGGTGGTGGCAATCGCAGCCCGAATGGGTCAAGCAGCATCATCCCGAATGGTGGGGTGACTTCGACGACGATCACATGTGGCATCCCGCATGGTGGTGGTGGAACACGCAACCCGGTTGGGTCCGCGCGCATCATCCCGAATGGTGGGGCGACTATTACCAGGGCAATTGGTACCCGGCGACGTGGTGGTATCAGACTCAACCGGACTGGGTGCGCGAGCATCATCCCGAATGGTGGGGCGACGTCGACGGCGGCGTTTGGTATCCCGCCGGATGGTGGTGGCAGCAGCGGCGTGAATGGGTACTGCAGAATCACCCCGAATGGTGGGGCGATGATTGGGACGACCAGTGGTATCCCGCGCCGTGGTGGTGGCAACTGCAACCGCAATGGGTAAGCGCCCATCATCCCGATTGGTGGGGCGACTACTACGAGGGCGTCTGGTACGCCGCGCCGTGGTGGTATCAGTATCATCCAGACCTGGTAGCGCTGCATCACCCGGATTGGTGGGGCGACTTCGACAATCATCATTACTGGCGCCCGGCAGGATGGTGGTGGAGATACAGCCCCGACTGGGTGCGTCAGAATCATCCGGATTGGTGGGGCGAGTTCGACGACCAGCACATCTGGCGCCCGGCGGGATGGTGGTGGCAGAACGATCCGAACTGGGCGCGCGAAAATCATCCTGAATGGTGGGGCGCTTTCGACGACAACAAAATCTGGCGGCCGGCCAGTTGGTGGTATGCGACGAAGCCTGACTGGGCGCGCGAGAATCACCCCAACTGGTGGGGCGACTTCGACGATAAACATGTCTGGCACACCGACACCTGGTGGCATCAGCGCGATGCGGCGTGGGCCGACCAGCATCACCCTGAATGGAAGGGCGACTTCGACGACAAGCACGCCTGGCACGACCTCCACTGGTGGGCGCAGAAAGATCCGACCTGGGCGATGCAGCATCATCCCGAATGGAAGGACGCGATGAGCGAGTCGGTAGCGCGTCAGCATGGCGAGCAGGAGGAAGCTCTTCGCAATCATCACAACGTCGAGCTGCAGGAGCTCGAGCGTACTCGCGCCCAGCAGCAACAAGACGCCGCGCGCACCCAGGCCGCGCAATTGCGGCAGCTTCAGCAAAAGCATGATGCGGAAACGGCGGCGTTCGAGCGCCAGCACTTGCAGGAATATCAGCAGCGCACCAAGGCCGCGCCCGAAAACGCGGGCGCCGGCGGCGATTGGCAGAGAGTCGAAGCAGATCACACTCAGCAGGCGGCGGAACTCGTGCGGAAGCATCAGGAGGAGACGCAGGCGCTCGTGCGCCAGCAGACGGCGGGACAGGTGGCTGCGCAGCGGCAGCATTTTGCGCAGCAGCAGGATCTACAACGACAGCACGCGGAACAAATGCAATCCTTCGAGCGGCAGCATGCGGAACAGGTCAGGGCCTTCGAACCCGCGCGCGGCGGCGGCAACGTCGCAGCCCCGCACGGAGGTGGGGGTGGACATATCGAAGCGCCCCACGGTGGCGGCATGGAGCATCACTAGAGGCGCGTGCGAGCGTGAAACATATCGGCATCGTGGCCGTCAGCACCGAAGGGGCCGCGCTTTGCTATCGGACGATATGCCTCGAAGGTGCGGCGATGCTCGGTCCGCACGCGCATCCCGAGGTGTCGCTGCATAACTTCCCGCTGAGTGAATATCAGCGGCTGATCGATCGTGACGAATGGCCCGAGGTCGGCGCGATGCTGCTCGAGTCGGCGACCAAGCTGGTCCGCGCCGGGGCGCAAATTCTGATTTGCCCCGACAACACCATTCATCAAGGCCTGGACCTGGTGCGCGAGCGTTCGCCCGCGCCGTGGATTCATATCGCCGAAGAGGTAACCCGCGAAGCGTCGCAGCGAGGATTCAAACGCGTGGGTATTCTCGGCACCCGCTTTCTCATGGAGGGTCCTGTGTATCCCTCCAGGCTCACGCCGGCCGGCATCGAATACCGGACGCCGAACGCCGGCCAGCGCGAGCGTATCAATCAGATCATTTACGACGAGCTGGTGCGCGCACGATTTCTGCCGAAGTCGCGCGAGTACTTTCAGCAGGTCATTCGCGATCTCACGAGCGACGGCTGCGACGCGGTCGCACTCGCATGCACCGAGATCCCGCTGCTCATCGACGAGACAACCTCTTCGCTCCCGATTCTCGATTCGACCCGCATCATCGCCCGCGCGGCCCTGCGCGCCGCGACGCAATAAGTCCGCGGCTCATTCGAGCAAGGTTTGTTTTTGGTGATTTCGTCCTTGCGCAAACTGATCTCTCATGCGAGAGTTCTCGCTCCTCATTTCGCGCATTAAGTCTTTTAGGAGAGCGTCACTATGTCCAAGACTCTTTTCGTGCTTGTTGCATTCTTAATTGCCATCTTCGCCTCCGGACGAATCGTACAGTCCATCACCCCTGGCCAATCTTACAGCGGACTGGCGTGGGCGCAGGATGCGACGGATCAGGATGGGACAGATGCGGACCAGGGCGACGATGTGTCGTCCGAGCCGGATAGCAAGGTGAAGCCGCCGAACATCAGCGGCCTATGGTCAGGAGATATTGATGACAATACATTCGGATCAGCGACGCTCACCATCGATATCCGTCAGAAAGGCAGCAAGATTAAGGGCGACTGGATGACCGAGGGCGGCACCACCGGCACTTTTAAAGGCAAAATCAAATCCGATGGTATGTCGATTAGCCTTACGTTCGGCAAGAAGCACAGCAAGTGCCGGATCTTTGCCGAAGGAACTCTTGGGGAAGCAACTCCTGTGGCAGCGGATCTGGCGGTGCCAGAGGTTTCGCCGTTCACCTCGATCGAAGGAACGTACACATCGAAGAAGTGCTCGGATGCTTCAAGTGGCAACTTCGGATTGACCCTCGGTGGTGTATGAGACTATCCGACGGCCGCGATTGATCGCTCATTGCGGAATCCAGATCGGTGCCACGCTGAACAAGTGGTCGACGATACCGATCCGATAAGCGAGGAACAGGCCGAAGCCGAAACTCAGCAGGCCTGACCCTGTCACCAGTCCTTGATGAATCCATGACGCGCGCCGCGACGCGACCATGAACGGCGTGGCAATCGCGGTCGTGATCAGGCCCATTCCGATTATCGTGCCGACGCAAAAAATCGCGAGGTAGAGCGTCGCCCACAGCGGACTCGGTATCGCACTCAGTACCAGCAATGCGATTGCGGCACTGCCTGCGAGTCCATGTACGAGTCCGACGGCGAACGATCGCAGCATCGGGCGACGTGCGGCGAACGACGGCAAGCGGTCGGCGTCGATGCGATGATCGTGATGCGTCGCGTCATCGGCATCTTCGTGATCGTGGCCGTGAAGATCGACGTGGACGTGCGGATGCGAATGCGTCGCGTCGTGGTGAGCGTGCGCGTGCGAATGGACGACCAGGCCATCATCGCGCGATGAGTCACCGCGCATTCGAGTCGCCGCGCCACGCACCAGGCCCGCGGCAGCATTGACGCCGAGCAGGATGAGCACGATTGCGACCGCGAATTCCATCGCGAGCCCGAGCCGCGTTGGAATCGCAATTTTGAAAACTATGATCGCCGCTCCCACTAGCAGCACGGTCAGAGTGTGGCCGAGTCCCCATACGACGCCGACTCGCGTGGCGGCGCCAAGGCGATGTTCGCGGCTCAAAATAGTGGTGACGGCGATCACGTGATCGGGATCGGTCGCATGGCGCATCCCGAGCACGAGTCCGAGAAGTGCTATCGCAAGCGGCGCGGCATTGGCAGGGATCATCGTGTGGTTTCCTTTGCCGATCGATTCAACCGACAGTACACCCAAATTTTTCGCTGACGGAAGGGACGCAAAAGTCGAATGCGCGCTTGACTTGGAAAAGTGGTTCGGCAGAGAGATATACCTATGAGCAACAATATCGAACCCTTCCGGATCGCGGCGACCGATGCGCAACTCGACGACCTCAAGCGGCGGCTGCGCGAGACGCGATGGCCCGAGCGCGAATGCGTCGACGACTGGTCGCAGGGGCTGCCGCTCGCGTATGCGCAGGAGGTCGCCAGGTACTGGCTCGAGAAGTACGACTGGCGCGCGCGCGAGGCGCGGCTCAATCGCTTCGCGCAATTCAGGACGACCATCGACGGGCTCGGCATCCATTTCATCCACGTGCGCTCGCCGCACGCCGACGCGCTGCCGCTGGTGATGACGCACGGATGGCCAGGGTCGATCGTCGAGTTTCAAAAGGTGATCGAGCCGCTGACCAATCCGACTGCGTTCGGCGGCGATGCGGTCGATGCGTTTCACCTGGTCTGCCCGACGCTGCCGGGTTACGGCTACTCGGACAAACCTGCGCGCAACGGCTGGAGCGTCCAGCGCATCGCGAGCGCATGGTCGGAGCTGATGCCGCGGCTTGGCTACACGCGATATGCGGCGCAAGGCGGCGACTGGGGCTCGATGGTTACGACGGCGATCGGAATTCAGGACCCAGCGCACTGCGCTGGCATCCACCTGAACATGCCGATCGCGCTGCCCGACCCGGCGACGATGAGCGACCTGACCGAGAAGGAAAAATCCGCGATCGCGGGCATGCAGCATTACAATGATTGGGACTCGGGCTACTCCAAGGAGCAGAGCACGCGGCCGCAAACGGTCGGCTACGGCCTTACCGATTCGCCGGCCGGGCAACTGACGTGGATATTGGAAAAGTTCTGGTCGTGGACGGATTGCGACGGCAATCCGGAGAACGTGCTGACGCGCGACGAATTGATCGACAACGTGATGCTGTACTGGCTGCCGGCGGCAGCCGCATCGTCGGCGCGTCTCTACTGGGAAAGCTTTCGCCGCCCGCTGACCGACCCGGTGACCGTCAAGGTCGGCTGCTCGATTTTCCCTAAGGAAATTTTCCGCACGTCAAAGCGATGGGCCGAAAAGCGATTCGCCAACCTCGTCTATTTCAACGAACTAACCAAAGGCGGCCACTTCGCCGCCTTCGAGCAACCGGAGACATTCGTCAAAGAGGTCCGCAGCTGTTTCAGACTGATGCGGTGATCGACTAGCCCACGGCGATTCCTTCCGTTTCGTGACCTCACACATGCCGGTTGAGTCAGCTTGCGTCGTTATACAGTTCGTATAACAATCCTACGGTTAGTTAGACCAGTCTTTCGGGGGAATTTGTGCGGGATCCTGTGCAGGAATTTATCGAACTGCGGCTCGACGACGGCCGCAACGTTCTCACCGGAATCGAACGGCGCGGCGCCGGGACACCGATCGTGTTGCTCCACGGAGTCGGCGGCAACGCGATGTGGTTTTCGTCGCTGATGACCGCGCTCAGCGGGCGGCGCGTGATCGCGTTGGATATGCCCGGCCACGGCGGCAGCACCGGCGTGCCGAGCTGGGAAATGGAACCGCTGGCCGAGCTCATTTTCGCGTCGAGTCGTCAGCTGGTGAACGGTCCGGTTGTCTGGGGCGGCCATTCGTGGGGCGGAAAGCTGGCGGCGATGATCGCTGCGCGTCATCCGCAGACCGCGGAGGGGCTGCTGCTGCTCGATCCCTCGCCCGCATGCGGGACGGCGGTGCCTGCGGAAGTATTCGTCGATATGACGTACGGCGGTGAGCTGGGGCCGTGGCCGTCGCTCGATGAAGCGAAACGCTCGGTGCGCAAACTGCCGCAATATTCCAACTGGAATAAAGACCTGGAGCGCGCTTTCGAACGAGGCCTGGCTCGCGGCGCCGACGGAACAGTGCGCGCGCGAATTTCACGCCAGACGCTGATCGCGATTTCTTCGGGGCACCTCAAAGATCATTCGGACGCGATTCGCAAGGTAACCTGCCCCGCGCTCCTGGCGGTCGCCGACGAGAGCCTCTTCTGGCAGGAGCAAACCAACTTCCCGCTGTTGCCGCATGCGACGCGCGCCGTCATCAGATCCAACCATTGGCTGATGACGGGAAATCCCGCCGAGCTGAATTGGGTGGTGGATAGTTGGCTGGCTGCGGCGGTCGAGCGAGGCCTGCACGAGTCGAAATCAGCTTCCGCGCGGTAACATTCCTCAGCGCTCGAACGGCGCCGGGCGGATCATCTCGACATCAGCACTTTCCCGGTAGTGCTATCGATGTTGAACAGCCAGAACGCGGTGACGTCCTCCTCGAGGATCATTGCAACCATGCCGACGCCGGGTGCGAAAAAGTTGTAGCCGGTATTCTCCGTATGCGCTGGACCAACTTTGCCCTCGCATTTGACCCTGAACAGGACCGCCGGGAAAGTGCCGGCCGGGACCGTCACCTGGAAGGTGCCGAGGTAAGTATAGGCGCCGTTGATCGATCCTGAGTATCTCTGATCGCTCGGGTCGTCCAGATAGTTTACCGATACCTGCTGCGTGTAGTTGCGCGTCTCACCCGGTTGGATGCCCTTGGGCACAAACGGATTCGCCGGCGTGGTGACGACGACCACGCCTTCGCCGGCGTCGGTGAGAGCAGCCATGATAATGTCGCCCTGCTCAGTCTCGCGCATGAAGCCCGCCAACGACGGTGTCATCTGAAAGCGCCATGCCTTCCTCCCGCCGGGGCGCCGAGCCTGCCACAGACCCAGGGTCTGCACGGTTCCCGCGTGAGGACCGGCGACGACCTGGAACTGCTGGGTTTTCTGCGTTAGTGGAAAGTAGACGGAAGGGTCCGTGATCGTCTGGCTCGGCAGCGCGGCGCCGACCACTCCCGCTCCCAGCTGGGCAGTTATATTTTGCTGATCCTGCGGCGACAGTTGCAGCACGGCACCTTGTTGCGCGCCCGCGAGAGATGACGTCAACAGCACCAGGCCAAGCGTTACAGTGACGAGTGTCCGCATTTAGGATTTCCTCTTCCGGCTACAGCCCCGATACTAATTGCCCCCGAAACCACTCTGTACGAAGACGCTGCCCTTCGGTCCTATGCGGACGCATTCCGCCTGGCCGTTGTAGTCGGGGCTGCATATCGGCTTGTCGGTGGAGGGACATTTGTAAAGCCCGGCGCTGAGTGGCTGGCATTTGTTGAGATCGAAGTGCAGCTCGGTCTTGGCGAGCGCAGCTTGTTGGGCGGCTGACGGTTCCGGCGACGACGAGCATCCGCCGACCGCCAGCATCGCCAGCACTGCCAGACTTGAGAGCGTACGCATCGCGATTCTTTTCGAGTTTCGATTCATCATCATGGTTCTTCCTCCCAAAATTTATTACGGTTGAGCCTGGCGCACTGTCCAGCCATTGGCAGTTAGTTGCTGATTCGCGAGCGGTGTCATTCCGCCTGTGGTCAAGAGCACGCGGTTATGCATGCCCATCACCTGCGGATCGGTGGCGAAGCCCGCGATGCGCTGCGTCCACGACAGGTAGTCCACCGGAGCCGGCACCACAGTAGTGCCATGCTGATCAGTCCCGATAATCAAACCCGGTGCCCGGAGCCGTATAATAGGACTCTGCTGCTGGCCCCATTGTTTGAGCATGCCGAGCGAACTGACCAGGAAGCGCGCCTGGTACTCCGTCATGGTATTTCCAATTGCGACGGCCGCGGCGCGACGTCCGGGAATGTCGCCGAGAGCGTCCAGATTTCCGACTGCGGTAACCTGCAAGCTGATTGGCAGCGCGGTATTGCTGGAAAAGGTGGCGATCTCTTCCGGCGATAGTCCGAAGTGCTTCAACTTCTTTTGCACGAGGATAATGAGGTCTGCTTTCGGCGTCTGGTAGACGAGATCGTTAGTGAAGGTGACGCTCGAGATGATCAATGATCCCGGCACTGCCATCATCGCCGCCGTCACCGTCATGCGCGCCGAGAACATCACCCATGCAACATGGTTCAGCTTCTTGGTGAGGATCGGATCGGTGCTGTAAGGATCGACGTGCAACTTCTGCGCGAGCTGTCGACGCACCTGCTCATAACCCAACGCCGCGAGCGTGGCGTTGCCGGTCTGGGCAGCAGCTTCTCCGCTGCCGAAAGAGTTCGTGGCCGACGAAGCTATTTGTGATGCGCCGAGACTTACGCGGCCGAACAGGTCTCCGACTCCGCTGGGCAGTCCGGTCACGGTATCCATCGGGTGCATAACCATATTTGCGGCTGCAGTCACAGGACGGACCGCGCTCGAGGCCAACGCCTGGACAAATACGCTGCTATTGCTCATGCCGTCGAGCGCTTCAATCGCAGGAATCTCGGAGAGCCGAATCTTCAGCATGTCGAGGCTTTCAACGTAGTAGGTACCCGCGTCGTCGTGAAATACGGCCGGGTCGGCGATGATCGTGTATTGGCCCATCGCGCCGTTAGTCGGCACCTGCGGCGCAACCGTAAAACCCGGTCCTGACAGCGCGCTCGCCGGCAAGAGATCGGTGGCGTTGATGACGGGCGGTTGTTCGTATTGTCCGTTCATCGGCGCCTGCGAAGGCGCGGCAATCGCTTGCATTGGCGGAGGCGGTGCCGCAGGACTTCCTGCGCCTGCACCTTGCCCGGACGGGCTTGGCGCCGGCGCGGAGGTCTGCGAGCAACCCGTCAGCAGGACGGCGACCAGCGCCGGCCAAACCAGACGTGTTGCAAATCTAACGTTTCTGCTCGTTCGAGGTTTGGACATAGTTTGTTCCTGCCGTCTCCACGGCTGGTCGAATCCGAATTCAAGCTGCGACTCGATGTTGTCTCTGATATTCGGTCGCCGGGCAAGACTCTGCCATTTCCCGCCGGAGCGATATTGTACTTTGGTACCACGACCCGGCAGCGAAAAAATGTATCTTTGCTCGAAGTTGGCGAAGCGGTAATATCCGGCACCGCGCACCCCCGGGTCGCAATCAGGCATGAACGGCGTCGAAACTCGCGAGCAGATGAAGACCGTCACTATCGCCGTGATCGAAGATGACAGGCCCACGCTCGAGGCGCTCGCGTTCCAGCTCGGGACTGCAGGTTTCCAGGTCGCTGCGCATCCTTCGGCGGAAAGCTTTCTCAACGCGACGAGCTCGAAAGACGCTGATTGCATCGTCGCCGACATTTGCCTTCCGCGGATGAATGGCTTGGAGCTGCTGGCCGAAATGAGACGATCGGCGCCCTTCGTCTCGATAGTCTTCGTTACCGGCAGGGACGACATGTCGATTGGAGTGCAGGCGATGCGCGAAGGCGCGGTCGATTGCCTGAACAAGCCGGTCGACGATGCCGCGCTGCTGAACGCCGTCCGCCGTGGCACCGATCTTTGCCGGATGCGCCGGGCAGAGCATATGCGGCTGCTCGAACTAAAGGAGCGCGAGAAAACCCTGACACCGCGCGAGCATCAGGTGTTCGCGCTCATCACCAGCGGCCTGCTCAACAAACAGGTCGGCGCTCAATTGGGACCCGCCGAGCGCACGATCAAGACCCATCGCGGGCGCGTGATGACGAAGATGGGTGCCGGTTCGCTCGCCGATCTGGTCCGCATGGCCGAGACTCTCCAGATTCATGCGACGGCAAAGCCGCCCCCCGGCTAAGGTCGCAACAAGATCATTTATCCCGCGACTTGCGCTCGCCAGTATGCTTTCGCGCTACTTTGCGGCGCGCGGTGGTTTTTTCCATGACTGGAAGTGTGAAGGTGAAGGTGGTGCCGCGCTCTGCGTTCGGCATCAGCCAGATTTTTCCGCCGTGATCCTCGACGATCGATTGAGTCACCAGCAAGCCCAATCCCATTCCCCCGCTCTTGGTGGTAACGAAGGGTTCAAACACTCTGCCGGCGACGGACGGATCGATGCCGGCGCCGTTGTCGCCGACGCTTAACGCGATCCAACCCGGGTTCTCCGGCGCGATTCCAACCGTCACTCTCCGTTCAAGCTCCGGAGTGTCCATCAGCGCATCGAAGGCGTTCACGAGCAGGTTGAGAATGCATTGCTGCAGCAGCACGCGATCTCCCAAAACCTCGAGTGGCGACGCCGGCGGCTCAATCTCAACCGTTATCTTCCGCAGCGCGGACTCGCTGCCAATCAGGGTCGCGACTTCGCTGACCAGTGCGGCGATATCGATGGCGACCTTGTTGGTGCTGGCGCCGCTGAACATCGCGCGAACGCGCCGGACGATCTCGCCGGCCCGCTTGGTATCTTCGATCGCGTTGCTGACCGCTCTCGCAGCCAGCGCCGGCTGCTTGTTGCCTTGAGCAAGCAACCGGCCGAGCCCGCCGAGGTTGTTCAGAATGGCACCCAGCGGCTGATTGAGTTCATGCGCGAGCGACGCCACCATTTCGCCCATCATGCTTCGGCGTTGCGCCAGCACCAGCTCGGCGCGAGACGCCTGCGACTCGGCGGCCGCCTGCTTGCGTTCGATTGCGCTGCCAAAGATTCTCGCCGCCAGCGTAAGCCGTTCGAGCAGTCGAGGGCTCCAGTCTCTCGGCGACCGAAATCTCGCGAAACTTGCGGCTCCGATGACGCGGTCGCCGGCCCATATCGGCATCGCGGCAATGGCCTTGGGCGAATAACGTTCTGCGATGCGATCGGGAACCCGAAAATCTGGCGGAATCTCGCTTCGACGTGCGTACACGAATGGATTGCCTGCCAGCACCCACTCGGTGCTCTTCCTGAAGTATTTTCCCACGTCCAGGCTCCGCGGAATGATGGGAATACTGGAGCTCGGTCGGGTCCAGGTGTGCGAGATGTACACCGGCCCATCGGCCGTGGTCCGCTGGAAGATCGCGCTCCGATCAAGATCCAGCGCGAGGCAAATCTTGCCCAGCCACGTGTCGATTTCGGCGTCCACCGCATCCGCCGGCACTCGCGCCATCGCGGTTGAGAGTTCGCTCACCAGCGATTCGAATTGTTCGATCTCCCGGTTCGACCGGGCTGTGCGTCCGGCAGAAGCGCGTTTCGAAGTGAGGATTCGACTGGTCGGTCTTCGCTGCACGGGTATTCAGTCGGGAATTCGGCGATTGAAAATAAAATCGTCGTAAAAAAGGATGCGCGTACAGGCGATGCTAGGCTTCCGCCGAGGTTTATAGCAATAAGCAGAAAAACAATACCAGTGCGGCCCGGCGACGCAAGGTCGATCGTCCCATTCGCGCGTGATGGTTACGCTTTTCGCCGCTGGCGCATCGCCTTGTGAATCGCCCGCAGCAGCGTCGCCTGATCGAACGGTTTGAAAAGGCACGCGACCGGTTTGGCCTTGCGCATAAGCTCTCTCGTCCTCTTGTCGTCGCGGCCGCTCATCAGGATCGTCGGCAAATGCAGTCCCGCTTCCGCCAAACGCCGGCACAGTTCGATTCCGTTCATCTCGGGCATGTAGACGTCGAGCAACAGGCACGCGTCTTCGGTGGGTGTCGTGCCGGCGAGCAATTTGTCGGCGCTATCGAGGATGACCGCGTCGAAGCCCAGTATCCCGAGCTGCAGTTGCAGCGCGCGGCCGACCGACGGGTCGTCGTCAACCACGATCACGGTGGTCTTCCGATTGCTCGACACAAGAGCTATTCCCCGCGACTGCAAATTTCGGGATCTTCCCCTCCCCGACTATGCGCCGCCCGTGAGTCATACGACCATGGTACGAAGGTGTCATAGCCCGTCGCGCCGATAGTCCTTAGACCATGGTACTAACGTTCCATTTTTTTCCGTCGAACAACGGGCAAGCATGAGCGCCAATCGAGAGCGATCACTGAAGACTCGGAACCGCTCCAACCGAAAAATCAAAGGAACGCAGTGGGAGACAGTTCAAATGAACCGCGACAACAGAAACTCAAGACTCCTGACGGGCTTTGGCGCCGCGATGATCGCGGCCCTGCTCCTGTCCGGCTGCGCGCAAACGGTCGCACCGTCACCGAATATTATTCAGCGCGCCAGCGGCGAGACCCCTGCTCCGCCACCGCCGTCTGGCTTCCTGGGCAACGACTACTCGCTGCTCACGCCACCGGCCGCAGGTTCCGACCAAAATGCGGCGCTCCGTTACATTAATCCGAACGCGAACTGGGCCAGCTACAACAAGATCATGATCGCCCCCGTCACTTATTGGGCGGGTGACGATTCCAAGGTATCCGCCGCCGACCAGCAGGCGCTGTGCAACTATATGTACACCGTCCTCGTTACGGACCTTGGCAAGAGCTTCGTCATCGTCGATCAACCGGGCCCGGGCGTACTCAAGGTCTCCGCCGCTCTCACTGACGCCAGCTCTGCGGTTCCCGTTCTGCGATCGATTTCCGTCGTTGTGCCGCAGGCTCGCGCGGTGAGTGTTATCAAGATGGCCGCGACCGGGACTTACGCCTTCGTCGGTTCCGCCCAGGGCGCCATCAAGATCAACGACTCCGTGACGGGACAGTTACTGGCTGCCGCGGTCGACAAGCGTGTCGGCGGCGCATCGATCAGGAACGTCGATGTTTGGCAATGGGGCGACGCCGAGAACGCGATGGACTTCTGGGGAAATGAGATCGATCAGCGCCTCGTTTCGTGGGGCGTTCAACCGTCAAGCTCGACGGCGGCCGCCAATTGAAGAACTAAGCAAGAGCCATAGTCTCGCAGGTATAGCGGATGCCGGGCTGATTCGGCACCTGGTTGAAGAAAGAACGGAAGAGGATACAGGAGGAACATTTCAATGCATGCTTGGAGAAGTAGATTTTTGGTGATTGCTTTATTGATCGGCGCAATCATCGGCTTGTCGTCCGCGCGCGCGGTATGGGCGCAGGACAAGAAGCCCAACATTCTGGTGATCATGGGCGACGACGTCGGATGGTTCAACATCGGGGCCTATAACCAGGGAATAATGTCCGGCAAAACTCCGAACCTCGATAAGCTCGCCAAGGAAGGCATGAGGTTTACCGACTACTATGCCGAGGCAAGCTGCACCGCGGGGCGCGCTAACTTCATAACCGGTGAGCTACCTATCCGCACCGGCTTGACCACCGTCGGCCAGGCCGGCGCAGACGTAGGACTGCCCGATCAGGCGGTAACTCTCGCCACAGTTCTCAAGGCGCAGGGCTATGAGACGGGCCAGTTCGGCAAGAACCATCTCGGAGATCTCAATAAGTACCTGCCATGCGTGCACGGCTTCGACGAATTCTTCGGCTATTTGTACCACCTCGACGCAATGTCAGACCCATATTGGTTCGACTATCCGCAGAGCTGGATCGATAAGACCGGACCGCGCGATCTAACTCATTGCTGGGCGTCGGAATCCGATGATCCCACCGTGATGGCGCGTTGGGGCAAGGTCGGCAAGCAGAAGATCACGGATGAAGGTCCTTTGGCGCCTTTCCCCAACATGAAGGACATGCAGAACTGGCAGGAAGGTCGCAAGGCCAAGTATGACATGGAGACCTTCGACGACGTACTGGTCAAGAGCTCGGAAGGCTTCATGGACAAGGCCAAGAACGATGGCAAGCCATTCTTCATCTGGCACAACACGACGCGCATGCATGTCTTCACCTACATTCCGCCTAAGTATCAGGCGCAGATGAACGCCACCGACAACTACAATGTGGAAGAAGCTGGAATGGCGCAGATGGATGACAGCGTCGGCGAGCTCCTGAAACACCTGGATGACATCGGCGAGGCCGATAACACTATCGTCATCTTCACCACCGACAACGGCGCTGAAGTGTTCACCTGGCCGGACGGCGGCATGACTCCGTTCAGAGCGACCAAGGGCACCGTCTTCGAAGGAGGCTTCCGCGTGCCTGCGATAGTCCGCTGGCCGGGACACGTCAAACCCGACTCGGTCGAGAACGGCATCTTCTCGGGACTCGACTGGCTCCCCACGCTCGCCGATGCGGCCGGCAATCCCGACATCACCAAGCAACTGCTGCAAGGGGTCACGCTGGGCGACCGCGAGTACAAGAATCACCTGGACGGTTATGACCAGATGGATCTGCTGACCGGCAAGGGCCCGTCTGCGCGCCACGAAGTCTTCTACTTCGGCGGTCCACACCTCGGCGCTATACGGATCGATGACTTCAAGTTCCAATTCATCCAGCAGCCATGGGGCTGGCCCGGCGAGAAGGTATCGACCGACATGCCCACCATCGTGAACCTCCGGCAGGATCCGTTCGAGCGGACGCCGTCTATTCGCGGTGAAAGTCTGAACGACATGGGCGGCGGGTACATGAACGAATTCTACGCGCGCGAGTTCTGGCGCTTCGTGATGGTGCAGAAGACCGTGATGGCCCTGGCGAAGACGGCCATCGACTATCCTCCGATGCAAGCGCCGGCGTCCTTCAACCTGCAAGCCATAAAGACCCAGATCGAGGAGACGATCAAACAACACGAAGGCGAATAGCCGAAACGCGGGGGCGCCAGCTCAAACCTGGCGCCCCCGTCCTATAGATGAGCTAAGTCTAAGCAGCCGGGCGGATGATTGCCAACATGTCCTGGAGTGCCTTTGGTTGGAGCGGCTTGCTTAGGTAATCATCGAAGCCTAGTCCAAGAAATCGCTCGCGATCACCCTCGAGTGCGTCGGCGGTGAGCGCGATGATCGAAGGATGGTGCCCATCCAATCTTTCGCGGATGATTCCCGTCGTTTCAATTCCGCCCATTTCGGGCATTTGAATGTCCATGAAGATTAGATCGTATTGCGTCTTGTTCAGGGCTTCGAGCACGCGCAGCCCATTCACCGCCAGGTCGGCAGTGTAGCCGAGTTGCGAGAGCATCTTCAGTCCGACCTTTTGGTTTATGGCATTGTCCTCCGCGAGCAGAATGCGCAAGGGATGCCTCGCTGCCAAACCGCCATCGAACAGTTTTTTTGAACGCTTCTGCAATGGCAGAGGTTCCACGTTGGCGAGCCGCAGCAAAGCGCTAAAGAGGGCTGCATGCCTGATCGGCTTTGGAATCTGGAATTTGAAGAGCGCACTGTCTTCCGCCGACAATGTCTCACCCGATGAGGAAAGAAGAATAAGAGGCGTGTCCATTTGTTTGCGAATTTCGCGTGCCAGCGTAACGCCGTCCATTTCCGGCATTTGGAAATCGAGTAGAGCTACAGCAAACCTTTGTTGATTTATTCTTTGCAGGGCTTCCTGCCCGGTCGCAGTGGACACTGGAGTCATGCCCCAGTTCTTCAACTGCGCCTCGAGGATGCCGCGGTTGGTGGCGTTATCGTCGACGATAAGGACGGAACGAGACTCGAGCAACGCGGGATCGAATTGCTGATCCTCGGGATCGGGAAGCTCAGAAGCCTGCATCACGGTGGTGAAGAAAAAGGTGGATCCCGCTTGCGGCTCGCTTTCCACCCAGATGGTGCCGCTCATCAACTCAGCCAGCCGCTTGCTAATAACCAATCCGAGTCCGGTGCCGCCATAGCGACGCGTGGTGGAAGTATCGACCTGCTGGAATGATTGAAAGAGTCTTTCGATTCCTTCCGGGGATATCCCGATGCCGGTATCTTTGACGGAGAAACGCAGATGGCAACCGCGGTCGTCGCGCGATTCACATTCGACGTTGACGACAATTTCGCCCTGCGGCGTGAACTTGATCGCATTTCCAATCAGATTGACGAAAATCTGCCGCAGACGCATCACGTCACCGACGAGATTGGGCGGAACTTCGCGAGCAATCAAATAAACGACCTCGAGGCGTTTGATCCGAATCGCGGCGGCAAAGAGATCGATCGCCTCTTCGATGCACTGGCGCAGACGGAAGGGAGTGTTTTCGAGATTCATTCTGCCGGACTCGATTTTCGAGAAATCGAGAATGTCGTTGATGACGGCCAGCAGCGAGTCGCCACTGGTGGTGATCACGCCCAGGTATTCTCGCTGGGTTGCGGTCAGCTCAGTGTCGGAAAGAAGGCTGGTCATGCCGATTACGCCATTCATCGGCGTGCGGATTTCATGGCTCATGACGGCCAGAAACTCGCTCTTTGCTCGTTCGGCTGACTGGGCCTTCTTGGTGAGTTCCTTTTGCTGTCCGACGGCCTCCTGCAACTTCGCTTCCGCGAGGCGCCGGAGTTTCATTTCGTGGCTCGCGATTAGATTGGCCAGAATAAGCAATGCGGCGGCGAGCGCGCTGCCGAAGACCAGCAGGTGCGCGGTGTTCGCGAAATTCGCTTCCGTAACTGCGGCACCCTCCTGGCGCCAACGATGTTCGTCGTCCGTAAATCTGCGCAGATCGACCAGCGTCCGAGTAAGCACGGCAAACCCTTGACCACTCGACTCCAATTGGATGGCCGCTGAAATGCCCTGAGTCTTGCGCAAGCCGATAAGCTGTCGCGAATAGGACAAAAGCTTATCCAGATCGGATTCAAGCTCATGCACCAGTTCTTTCTGTCCGGGACCGTCGCTGTCGTTCACGTTTGCTCGCAGTTCGGCGAGATGCTGAGCAGAGCCATTTACGCCGAACTGGTAGGTCTCGAGCGCGGCGGATTGACCCGTCAACGCATAAGCGCCTACTCCTCGCGAGGTATCGAAGACGTTGCCGAGCAATGCGTGCGCTGTCGCCTGGACATCGTAGCTGTGTTTCCGCAAATCCGCGATCTTTCTTATCTGACCAAAGCTCAGACTGGAGGTGATGGCGATCATAGCCATCAAGGTTACCGCAGAGCTGACTGGCAGCCAGCGTATGAAACTGAAATCGTCGCGCTGCGCCTGTTGGCACGTCCAAACCAGCAAGCCTGCGCTGAGGATAAAAAACGTCGGCGCAGTGTGCATCGCCATGCGGGTGTAACTGCCCCACCCGACGGCGGTTTCGACACCGAAGACGTAGCCAAACATTGCCACACATGTGATTGTGGCCGCGATACAGGCGAACAGCCCCATAGCGGTCCATCGCGCCTTCGACCGACCTGGATTGGATATAGCCAGCGCCGCGCCGATTAAGCTGAAACAGATAGCGCTCAGCGGTGACATTCGCCCCGCGGAGGATGTCGCGGTCAAAATGTTAGAAGTGAGAAAGAACTGATCGATCCTGAAGTCCTTGCCCGAGACGTATTCGAGAAAGGTCAACAGCCCCAGAAGGGCCGCGCCACCACCGAGCCACCGCGCGATCTGTGACGGTGCGATCCGTGATCGACCGCTCATCAACAAGGCTGAACCCGAACCGCATAGAACAAAGCCGAGCGCCGTGTTGAACTGCATCGGCGGAAAATTCGGCACGATCTGGATCACTGCTATCCAGTGAGCGTACCAACCGGTAATCACGGTCAATCCAACTGCTATCGCGAGGTAAGCGGCAGCCCTGGAGAAAAACAAAAGTCGCCTTGTCACGACGGACTCCGGTGTGGCTGCATCAGGCATCGTTTTACGTGGGCGCGACTGGCCCGGGAAATGTTCTTCAGCCCTAGTAGTCTTCGAAATGAAGAAACTCGGCTGACGCCGAATAGCGTAACACAGTGTGTTAACCGAGGAGGGCACTACTCGATTACTGGTGGTTCTTTGCGTATCCGATCCCACACAGATCTGAAAGAAGTGTTACAACTTTGCAAACGGCGACAGAGGAAGCCCTGCTAGGAGGCACTCGTCAATGAAGTGCTTAGCTGGTCCCGTATTGAGCGCGGCGGAAGGTAGCGAGAAAACGAGGACCCTTGAGCCAGCCCTATCGGCGTTTTGGGCGGGAATCTGTAGCTGCTCTATCGTCGCCTCTTCTCAAGTAGCCCACAATCAGGCGGCTGGCTTCTTCTATGAAACCATCAACGCGGTCGGCTGCAAGAACTTCGGGATTGCGAAGCACCGCCGCATGCGTCAGCGCCTCGACCGTGGTCACGCAGACGAAGGCGGCAAGATCGAGATCACTGACATCGATCTCATCGCGATGCGCCTCGAGATAGCCTCGAACCAGTGCGTAACCCTCTCGGACATTAGCCTCGATATTTTCGAGCCGCCCGACCCGTGGGATCTGTTCCGCAAGGACGCCATGCAGCTTGGGATTGACGCGGTGACCGTCGATCGCAAGCGAAACGAACTCGCGCGCCGCGGCCTCGATCGGGAGCGCAGCTGCCTTGACCAGGGCGTTGCGAGTCACCTGCGAAACTTGTTCCGTATGGCGATCGATAACCGCCGCTACCAGCGCCTCCTTGCTCGGGAAGTACTGGTACAACGAACCGATACTGACGCCAGCCACCTCGGCAATCCTGTTGGTGCTCGCTCGGTCATAGCCCTCTTTCACTAAAACGCGAGCAGTCGCTTCTAAAAGCGCATCGACGGTTGAACGCGATCGCTCTTGAGAGGCTGATTTTCTGGGGTTTGTTTGCAGTTTCCGCGCCATCTGAACCCGCCACGAATGCGAGTTTACAATTATGAGCTATCGCTTATATTCTGTCCATAGTGAACCCGCTCATCACAATGGCGTCTACACAAGCAGGTGGCAGAGACATGCGCAAACAAACGCCCGACTATGGTCTCGACGCTCCCCCCGCCATTTACGCGATGTTCGTCCTCGGCCTCGCGGGAGTGATCTTTGGTTTCGTCCTCGTATCGACTTCGAGCCGGCACGTCAGCTTGGCTTATGCAGTTCAAATTTTCGGCGTTGGTTGTCTGATCCTCGCGATCCTCATGTTCGCCAGCAGTCGCTTCGGTAAATTTCACGCGCGCGACCGCCTCCTCGAGCGCTTGAAGCTCCGCGGAGACGAAACCGTGCTCGATGTCGGTTGTGGTCACGGCCTCCTGCTCATTGCCGCGGCAAAGATGCTGCCGCGAGGGTCGCGCGGTAGGCATCGATATCTGGTCGATGGATCAATCCGACAATTCGCGCGAAGCCACGTTGAGAAATGCAGAGCTGGAGGGAGTCGCGCAGCGAGTCAGCGTTCACGACGGAGACATGCGCAAGATGCCGTTCGCCGACCGCAGTTTCGACGCCACCGTCGCCCACTTCGCCATCCACAACGTTCGCAGCCGCGAGGGGCGGCGCGAAGCTATCCGTGAAATCGTGCGCACCCTCAATCAAGGCGGCCAGGTGGCGATTTCCGACGTATTCAGCCTGGACCTCTACGCCGACGAATTTCGCAAGTCGGACATGATCGATGTGGAAATTTCCGATCTCAGCTTTTGGACGTTTCCTCCCGCCCGCACCGTGACCGCAAGGAAGCCTTCGCAGCCAGTCTGATGGATTAGGAGCAGAACATGGATCAAATCAGCACGCTTGAACGGGTCTTCAGCTACAAGGCAAAGGCCAACGAAGAGATTCTCACGGCAATGCGACAATTCGACGATGCTTCTGCTGGAAAGGAGATCGCCATCAGAGTCCTCAATCACACTTATGCTGTCGACCGGATCTTCGCTGCGAACTTGACGGGAACTGAGCACGGATACACGTCGCCCAACCCAGGCCACGCGCCATCGCTCGAAGAATTGTCCGCGGCGATCAAGACCAGCGATCAGTGGTACATCAACTACGTCTCACTTCTGGATGAAGCACGGTTGGCGGAGCGCATCGACTTCACATTTACCGATGGCTTGCCGGGCCGCATGTCACGCGAAGAAATGCTGATGCACGTGACGGTTCATGGCGAATACCACCGGGGGCAAATCAGTTTGATCATGATGCAAAACTCGATCGCGCCGCCAGGCGATGGCTTCACGAGCTTTTTGCATAAGGCAGAAGCCTCAACCCGGCGCCGTTCTGGTGCGTGACGATGGATCACCCCTCGGAAGTAACGATGCGTGCAGCGTGTGAAGCGGAGCTGGGAACGTTTGCCAGATACCTATTCAGCTCGGAGAATAGACTCTCAAGCCCTCGCATCGACTGGAGTTCCGCCATCATCGTGCGGCGCGGCTCGAACGGCCACGATGCCAATCGGGCGAACCCTCCCTCCTCCAACAGTGAACTGAAATCGTTGAGCGGTTCCGCCAACTCACCGGCCGAATGTTTCTCTGCGATCGCACGAGCAGCCGAAGCGTTGGACCATTCAGGGCTGCTAAAGAAATCCAGCCACGACTTAAGGTGCCCACGAATCGCGTTGAAGACCCGCTCGCGCGCAAGTTCCGTTACAGGGTCGAGCTGCGGCATTTGAACAAGAACCCTGGCTGTCGCGATCGAGGACAGCCGGTTCGCAATCCGGCGAAGAGCCCCGGCCGCTTCGACGATCCCGTCATGGTAAACGGCGCAGGTGCGTCCTTCCAACCGCGCGTCTTCGGCGATCTCGAGGAACTCGGCCAGCACGTGCATCGTTTCCGAGTTCGTCTTCAGGATTTGATCCTCGCTGGTCGAAGCTGAGCCGCCGGGCGCGAGCGCCAGCGTATTGGCAAGGACTTTCTGCAGTCTGGGTAGCAGCGAATCACCGGCGTATTCCGGCCACAGGGTAAAGAAGACGATTGCCACGACAGAAGTACCAAGGAGGACGCCCCAAATGCGCCAAAGAGGCTCGTAGATATCGACCGATGGGCTCAAGCCAACGAACACCAAGGCAAAAACGAACCCCATTTGCTTGCCCGCGTACGAAATCCTTGAATTGCCGAGCGAAAAGTATGCAAACAGATAGAAGACCGTGAAAACCACAAGCAGATAGGCTGGGAGGGTGTCGAAGTTAGGCGAAATTATAATGATAGCGAGAAGGGAAACCGATCCTCCGATAAGAAATCCGGCGATTCGGAGGTACATCTTGTGCAGGGTTGCGCCATAGGTGGGAGTCGCGATGATTATAACGGTCACCAGGATAGTGAATAATTCGGTACGCCGACTAATGAGGCCGACTATATAGCAGAGCACGACGGATAAGCCGACTTTCAGGCTGTAACGCACCACCGCAGGATCTGCATCGTTGGTCGATCGAGGCCGAGGACTGTTTCGCGGATCCGTGGTCGATGGTCGCGGAGGTTCATCCAGCGGACGCTCGATGTGCCTGGCCAGCACCGCCAGCGAATCAATGAATTCCGCGAAATTTTCGATTTCCGCCGGACTGGATTTGCCGATGTACGCTGATCTGATCTCAATGACACGTGCGTTTAGGTTGTCGATCGCCAAACGCAGTTGCGTCCGCGTAGCGGGAGCCTGCTCGTCCGAGCCTTCAGCAATGCGCGCCGGTAGGTTGTGAGAGATCTCGTCAAGCGCGGCGGCGATCGCATTTACCGCCCTTTGAATTTCACCCGCGACCATCGTGCGAATTTCTCGAGGCAGGTTCTCGCGCGCCGTGGTAATCAGGCGATCCATTTCGAGATTGATTCGAGCCGCGCGCGTGATCGCGGCGAGCAGGATCGCCCGGCGATGCTCGGACGCGCCCTCGGCCGTCGCTTGATCGAGCAGCGCCATATGTGCGGGCAGGTCGGAAGTCGGCGCCGGCAATGGCGGCCGCGGTACGCCTTCGCCGGCGAGAAAAAAATTCGTAGCCCCGAGCAGCTGCGAACGGGCCCGCGCGATGCTCGCTCCAAGAGACTCCATCAGGAGCGGCTCCCCCGGGGCCGGCCACAACCAGTTGTCGAACAGAACGATCACGCCAAAGGCAATCGCGCTGGCGTCGAACGAGGCGGCTGCGTTCCAACCGATTTCCTGAGGTCCAAACACAACGTCGTAGAATGTAATCAGGGATACTATCTGTATAAGGATCACTCCCGCGCCAAGCTTGCGCGTCGCTCCCACGTACGTCGAGATTGAAATCCAGGCGAAGACAAACGGCAGCATCAACCACGGCGTCTCCGCGAATACGCGCGCCATTATCACCGACGCGATTAGAGCGAGCATCACCGCGATCTGCCATGCCAGCGCCTTGCGCAGGGACATCATCGGTCCTGCGCCGACCAGGATCCAGACAGTTACCGCGTCTAACTTAGTGTTGACGTGACAGCTCACGTCCAGTGCAATTGCGAGTGTCACAATCGCGGCGATGCGCAACGCGGTGCGGATCTTCCGCGCGCTGGGAGCAAGGTCGTGTGCTACGAGCGCTTCGAGTCGATCCAGCCAGCCAAGTGGCCGTTGGATGCCGAACTGTTGCTCGATGAATCCTGCCACGCGCTTCGCTCAGCAATCGCCTCGATTTTTACAACCGCGGTCGCCCGCCGCCGAGACAGAGAGAAACGCGGACATACGGTGGTTCTCTTAACAAACTCTCTTCCAAGCTCTAGATCAAAGGTCATCGATCCAGCGCGCGAAGACTGCTGCCGGCTTGGACCAACGATTGTGGAGCGTGATGAGCTCTCGGGCCGGCAAACAAAGTTTGTGTTAATCTTCACTCTCCCCTACACATAAGGCGAGAGAGTTCTCTTGCTCACGTTGCGAATATTCATACGCCTTTAGACCGGGCGGGATTCGGAGGAGTCATGAGTACGACGGTTCAGCCAATCGACGATCTATGCATCAACACTATCCGGACGCTCTCGATCGACGCCGTCCAGAAAGCGAACTCTGGCCATCCGGGGATGCCGCTGGGCGCGGCGCCGATCGCGTACGTCTTGTGGACACGCCATCTCCGGCACAATCCCACCAACCCCAAATGGCCCGATCGCGATCGGTTCGTCCTGTCTGCCGGACACGCCAGCATGCTGATCTACAGCATGCTGTTCCTCACCGGCTACGACCTTACCATGGACGACATCAAGCACTTCCGCCAATGGGGGAGCCGCACTCCGGGCCATCCCGAGTATGGCGTCGTGCCCGGGGTGGAAGTTACCACCGGTCCTCTCGGTCAAGGTGTTGGGAACGCGGTGGGATTGGCAATCGCGGAGCGCTGGCTGGCCGCCACATTCAATCGGCCCGGCCACGACGTGGTGAATCACCATACGTATGTGATGGCCAGCGACGGCGACATGATGGAAGGCGTCGCGGCCGAAGCCGCCTCGATAGCGGGTCAGTTTCGACTCGGGCGATTGATCGTGATCTACGACGCCAATCAGATCACCCTCTCGGCCAGCGCCGACGTCACCTTCACCGAAGATGTGGGCGCGCGCTTCTCGGCCTATGGATGGCATGTGGAGCATATCGACGGGATGGATATTGCCGCGGTTGATGCTGCCATCACCAAGGCCAAGGCGGTCGAGGACCGGCCTTCGCTGATCGTGGCGCGCACGCATATCGGCTACGGCAGTCCGCATAAGCACGACACTTTTGAGGCGCACGGCGAGCCCCTGGGCGTCGAAGAGGTGAAATTAACCAAAAAAGCGTTGGGCTGGCCGGAGGACAAAAGTTTCTACATTCCCGACGAGGCCCTGGCCCAGTTTCGCAAGGCGGTGGCAAATGGCCGCGGCCTGGAGGCGGATTGGAATCGACGCGTGGACGCTTTGCGCGCTGCCGATCCGCAGCTGGCTGAGAAGCTACGTATGGCGCTCGCCGGTGAACTGCCCAAGGGATGGGATGCGAACCTTCCGCGATTCACGCCTGCGGACGGCCCGATGGCGACGCGCGACGCCGGACAGAAAAGCATCGTCGCGTTGGCCGAGGCGATACCCAACCTGATTGGTGGATCGGGCGACCTCGATCCCTCGACACGCACCGCGCTCAAGGGCAAGGGCGATTTCGAGAGCCCCAACTTTACGCCGCCCGAAGGTGCGCCGCCCACGCAGGGAATGGTCGGCGGTCCGCTCGGGTACGTCGGGCGGAACATCCATTTCGGCATTCGCGAGCACGGCATGGCCGCAATCGCCACGGGCATGGCCCTGCACGGCGGCATCCTGCCGTACGCCGCGACCTTCTTTACGTTTTCCGACTACATGCGGCCGAGCATCCGACTGGCGGCTTTGAGTAAGGCGCACGTGATCTATGTGTGGACCCACGACAGCATCGGATTGGGCGAGGACGGACCCACGCATCAGCCGATAGAACATCTGGCCAGCCTGCGCGCGATTCCCGACATGATGCTGCTGCGCCCGGCCGACGCCAACGAGGCTGTGGAAGCATGGAAGATCGCGGTGGCGCATAAGGACGGTCCCGTCGGGCTCGTGTTCACGCGCCAGAAGTTGCCCATTTTTGATCGCAGTAAGCTGGCACCCGCGGCGGGAACGGCGAAAGGAGCTTACGTCCTTGCCGACTCCGCCGGTCCGCCCAAGCTTATCCTCATCGCTACCGGTTCCGAAGTTTCGATCGCGCTCGAGGCGCACAACCAACTGACGCGTGAGGGAGTTGCCAGCCGAGTGGTCTCGATTCCCTGCTGGGATTTGTTTGAGGCGCAGCCGCAATCGTACAAGGACGAGGTTCTTCCTCCCGCCGTCAAAGCGCGAGTCAGTGTTGAGGCAGGCTCCAAGCTGGGATGGGAGCGCTACGTGGGACTCGACGGCGCAATCATCGGGCTGAACCGCTTCGGCGCTTCAGCGCCGGGTGAAATCGTGATGCGTGAGCTGGGCTTTACTCCGGAGCACATCGTCAAAGTTGCCAAATCTATCCTGGCCGGAAATCGCCCTGAGTAAGACACCAAAAGGGAAATACCGGAGTAAAATACTATGGCCTCGAAACTTGTCGAAGATCCCCGCATCGACCCGCGTATCAAAGCCGTATTCGGCAGCATCGATTTTTTAGGCGCCACGGGCGACGTGGCGAGCCGCGAGGACATGCTGGCAGCGGCGACTAGCGAATCCGGCAAAAAGCAGGCGGCGGCGCTGGCCGCCATGCTCGACGCCTTTGACGATGAAACCGTCGCACCATCTGCCGGGCTGAGCGTTCGCATCGAACGCGTCGTGTCGGCACCCGATCGCAATACGATCAACATCCGGTTCATCCGGCCCGACAATGCCGCGCGCGTTCCGTGTGTCTACTACATTCACGGCGGCGGCATGACGATGATGTCGTGTTACTCGGGAAACTACCGGGCTTGGGGCAAGATTATCGCCGCCAACGGCGTGGCCGTCGCCATGGTCGACTTCCGCAATGCGTTGTCCCCCTCTTCGGTTCCCGAAGTTGCACCGTTTCCGGCCGGCCTCAATGATTGTGTGTCCGGCTTGAAGTGGGTTCACGCTAACAGCGCGGCGCTCAATATCGATCCCACGCGAATTGTCGTCGCGGGCGAGAGCGGCGGGGGAAATCTCACGCTTGCCACCGGACTGAAACTGAAGCGCGACGGCGACCTCGGGTTGGTCAAGGGCCTTTATGCTCTGTGCCCCTATATCGCGGGTGCATGGCCTCAGCCGCAATATCCTTCCTCAACCGAAAACAACGGGATTCTGCTCGACCTGCACAACAATCAAGGCGCAATGGGTTACGGGATCGAAGCCTTTCGAGCGCGCAATCCGCTGGCATGGCCGGGCTTCGCCACCGCCGAAGACGTCGCCGGGTTCCCGCCCACCGTGATCAGCGTCAACGAGTGTGATCCGCTCCGCGACGAAGGAATCGTCTTCTACCGCCTTCTCATCCACAATGGCGTGCGCGCGCGCTGCCGGCAGGTGATGGGAACGATCCACGGCACCGAAATCTTTCCGACCTGTTGCCCCGATATCAGCTATTCGACCGCCAGCGACATCGCCGACTTTTGCAAGCGCTGATGAACGAGGTTTCGTGCCTTCACCCCATTACATGCGTACCGCAATCGACAAAAGTAATATTGCCCGTGATGTAGCGTGCGCCGTCGCTTACCAGGAAGGCCGCCGCCGCGCCGACATCAGCGGCGATGAGCGGCGTTTCGTGGAGCGGTGACTTGCGCTGCGCCTCGCGCAGCAACTGGTCGAACTCAGCCAGCCCACCCGCTGCCCGCGTCAGGATCGGCCCCGGCGACAGGGCGTTGACGCGGATGTGGCTCTTGCCCAGTTCCGCCGCGAGATACTTGACCGTACCTTCCAGCGCCGATTTCACCGGCCCCATTATGCTGTAATGCTCGACCACTTGTTCGGCGCCGTAATTGCTGGTGGTGAGCAGGCACCCGCCCGCCGTCATCAGCGGCTCGGCGAAGTGCGCCATGCGGATGAAGGAATAGCAGGAAATATCCATCGCGGTCAGAAACCCCTGCCGTGAACAGTCTGCCACGCGGCCCTGCAAATCCTCTTTCGGCGCGAAGGCAATCGCATGTAGCAGAAAATCGAGCTTCCCCCACTTGGCTTTGACGGCATTGAATACGGCTTCCATCTGCGCGTCGTCGCGCACGTCCAGCGGGAGAATGACCGAGGCTCCTACCTGTTGCGCCAGCGGGCGCACATAGGGTTCCGCCTTCGCATTCAGATAAGTGACGGCCAGTTCCGCGCCTTCGGCCTGAAATGCCTTCGCGCAGCCCCACGCAATCGAATGCTCGTTGGCGATGCCGACGACGAGCCCTTTTTTGCCCGCGAGCGTTTGGGTCATGCCGCTTTTCTTAGCTCCTGATTTCGCCAGGCGCACGCTGATCGCAAAGCTCGAAACGAGTGATGCGGCGCGCTCGTGCTCAAGTGCTATTTGACTTCGCGTAATTTGCCCGTGGCTACGTCGAAGATGACGCCGCGCACGGGGACCTCTTTGGAAATCCAGGGATGCGCCCTGACTTTCTTGATCTGCTCCCGGGTATTTTGCTCGGGGTCCTTGTAGGAGAAGAAGCGCATCGGAGCCGGCGAAGAATCTCCGGTCGAAGCGCTCAGCTTCGCGTTCAGCTCTTCATCGGTGAATGTCGTGAACCCGCAGCCGGTGTGGTTGAGCAGCAGTATCTCTGTGGTTCCGAGTATACGGTTGGAAACCACGAGTTCCGAGAGAACATCATCTGTAACCGCGGGTCCGCCGGTTCGGATAACGTCGATATCGGCCTGCGGCAGACCGAGGATTCCAGGAAGGTCTGAGACCCGTGGATCCATGCAGGTCACAACTACGATTTTGGGGGCCGGACGCCCTCCCTGCTTCGGATCGTAATTTTTTGCATATTTTTGGTTTGCTTCGAGCGCCTTGTCGATAATGCTCATAGCTTTCCTCCTGACGGGCGAACGGTGCGGCCAAGTGTGTTTTCCCTAGTGTCGCTCTTCCGAAGATTTATAGCCAACGCCTTTTGCCGCGTGCTCAAGTCGCTCGCTAGCGGTTGGAATCTTCCTCACGCCGATGCTCTAATCGAAAAAAATCGTCAGCCTTAAGAGGACAGCATGAAAGTCAGCATTGGCATTGGCGGCGCCGCGTCGGGTCGCAAGCGCGACTTCGACGAGCAAGTCGACTACGTCGTCGAAGCGGAAAAGCTCGGAGTGGATTCGGTCTGGTCTGCCGAGGCGTGGGGGCACGACGCGATTTCGCCGCTCGCCTATCTCGCCGCGCGCACGAGCCGGATCCGGCTCGGCACCGGCATCATCCAGATAAGCGCACGCGTGCCGGCGATGATCGCGATGACAGCGCTGACGATGGCCGCAATCAGCAACGATCGCTTCATCCTCGGCCTCGGTGCGAGCGGTCCGCAGGTCGTCGAAGGGCTGCAGGGCCGCCCGTTCAAGGCGCCGCTCACCCGGATGAAAGAAACGGTGGAGATCATCAAGCTGGCGTTTGCCGGCGAGAAGATCGAATACCACGGCAAGTATCACGAACTGCCGCTGCCGGGCGGACAGGGCAAGGCGCTCAAGTTGTCACAACCCGGCAATCCTAACATTCCGATTTATCTCGCCACGCTCGGACCCCGCGCGTTGGAATACACCGGTGCCGCGGCCGACGGTTGGCTCGGCACGTCGTTTACGCCGGAGCATGCCGCTGCGCACCTCGACTATCTGCGCCGAGGCGCAGAAGGGGCCGGTCGCAGCCTGGCCGACATCGACATTCAGGTCGGCGGAACAGTTGCGTTCGGCGACGATCTCGATGCGCTCGTGGAGCCTTTGAAGCCTGCGATGGCATTTACACTCGGTGCGATGGGTTCGGCGAAGACGAATTTCTACAACGACGCATTCAAGCGTGGCGGTTGGGAGGCGACTGCCCTCGAGGTGCAGCGTCTCTGGATTGCCGGGAAGCGTCCCGAAGCCATCGCCAAGGTGCCGCTGGAAATGGTGACGCAGGCGAATCTGCTGGGCGACACCGAGATGGTGCGCAAGCGCATCCGCGCCTACCAGGATGCAGGAGTCACGACGCTACGCGTCAATCCCCAAGGGCGCGACCTCGCGGAGAAACTCGCGACGCTCGGGCGTGTGATGGACCTCGTGCGCGGTTAACGCAGGCGTTCCCGTCAGCGGCCTTTGAATTGGGGCTTGCGCTTTTGGGCTTTGGCCGCGAATGCCTCGCGAGTGTCTTCGGTTTCGAACATCCTGAAGTGGCGTTCGGTTTCGAGCGCAACGTACCCCGCAAAGTCCATCCGTTCCGAGTCGATGAAATTCGCCTTCAGTGTGCGCAACGCGATCGGCGCGTAATCGGTAAGCCGATTCACGATCGCATCGACTTCTTCCCGAAATCGATCATCCGGAAAAACGCGCGTGACCAATCCAATCCGAAGCGCCTCGGCGGCGTCGAACTTGCCCGTGCAGGAAATAGAGTTCGCGGGCACGCGCTGAACCGACGATTCGCGAGAGGCTCCATGGTCCGCCCATATCGCCCGCAACACCGACATCGATAAACGCAACGTTGAAGCGCGCCGACTCCGCAGCAAATCTGAAGTCGCACGCAAGCGCCCATCCGAGACCCGCTCCCGCGCAAGCGCCATTGACCGCCGCAATCGTCACGGCCGGCATGTTGTGCAGCAGAATCGGCACGCGAAAATCGTCCGCCGTGAGAGGATCGTCCGGCGCCGCCGACGCTACCCGGCCGATGTCGGCGCCGGGGCAGAAGCTCTTGCCCGCGCCGGTCAGGACCAGCACCCTGAGTTCGCGATCCTCGGCGGCGGCCGCAAGCGCATCGCGCGTCTCGGCCAACATCCGATTGGTCATTCCGTTCATCCGGTCGGGACGATTCATCGTGAGCCGCGCGACCGGGCCCGACTTCTCATAGATGATCGTTTCGCGGCGAGTGCTGCTCACGGTTTTTCTCCTCTGATTCGCTTGAATCGTGGCGCGCGGCGCTCGGTGAACGACTTGACGCCCTCCGTCGCGTCGGGATGCGTGAGCGCTTCTTTCATAAGGCCATCGGCGTCGCGAAACGCGTTTTCCATCGCGAGCGACCAATGGCGATACACCTCGGACTTGATCACGGCGAGCGAGTTCGGCGAGACGTTGGTTGCGAGTTCGCGCAGATAAGCCTTGGTCTCGTCGAGCAGTTTTTCGCGCGGCATCAGGCGATCGACGAATCCGATTCGATACCCCTCGGCGGCGTCGAAGCGCCGCGAGCTCCACAGCAGATCGAGTGCGCGACTCGTGCCCACAATCCGCGGCAACAGCCACGCCGTGCCATGCTCTGCAATCAACCCGCGCTTCGAGAACACGGTCGTGAAGCTCGCGTCGGACGCCGCGAACCGCAGATCGCACATCATGGCGAGCACGAAGCCGCCGCCTGCAGTGACGCCGTTGACGGCAGCAATCACCGGCTTCGGCACGCGCAGCAAATAGCTGAACAGCGCGGGCAGTTCATTCGGGTCAGAATCGCGAGCACTCGGCGGCACGCCGCCCTCGGTCGAGCGCGCGAGATCTCCTGCATCAAGCCCGGCGGAAAAGGCGCGACCGGTTCCCGTAATAATGATTGCGACCACGCCTTCGTCAGCGGCGGCGCGCTCCACCGCATCGCGAATCTGATCGATCATCTTGAAAGTGAAAGCGTTGAGCTTCTCGGGCCGATTCAGCCGCACCGTGGCGATTGAATCGTCAAGCTCGTATTCGATGTTCGATGCCTCAGAATTCATGTCGACACCGTGCCTTTGGACGCGTTCGACTTTGACGCATAGCGAGAGTCTATCGCTGAACGCAACCACTCACTGCACAGGGTCGCCACTTGCGCTAGCTGTTGGATTTCAAACCGAAGAGGTTCTTGGTCTTGATCGCCTCGGCCACAACAGCGGGAACCATCGCTTCCCAGGTTGGGTCTTTTCGCTGGATCCGTTCCAGAACATCCGGCGTGTGAATCGACAGCAGAGATTCGTCGTAAGCGTGAATGGGCACGAGGCGTCCGATCTCCAGCAACAAGTCACGCAAGTGTTTCCACGGTGCTGGAATCGGTGCTTGCACGACCGTACGGATCTCGTTGGAAGCGGGGTCGCGAGTCGGATAGACGTACATCTTCACCGAACGTTTGAACAGGCGTCCGGTGGATTCAAGCACTCCACCTGGCAAGTCCGTGAAATACCTCTCGTCCGCCACCAGTTGTGGAACCGCAGGCAACCCAACCGCGAGCCCGATGAGGCAATCGGTGTAGCCGGCCAGGTACTCGGCCAATTGGTAGTATGGCCCGAACCGCGAGATCAGAACGTCGAAACCAAGAGCCTCGAGGATTTCCGCCCGGGCGAGAAAATCCTCGTGACCGAGGCCTTGGCTCTCGCTCAGGCTCCGCAGCGTCATCTCGGCCAGCACTACGGGCTTTTGTCCTGCAACGCCCGGTTCCTGCAAAAACTGATCGAGCGCCGTGGTGAGGAGGTCGAGCGTGAGCTTCGTCGCGGGCCTGAAGCTGCCTCGCTCGACGAGGATTGGTTTCTTGTAAAGGACCTCCGACGGCTGCACGACCTCGCCGTCCGCCGTGAACATGGCGGCGTCGGTCAGTCCGCGCTCCACCAGTTGGAGGCTAAGCAAGCGATTGTCCACACTCGCGAAGGTTGGTCCGGCGAGCTTGATCATGTCGATCTCGATCCGTTCGCGAGACAGGTCGTCCATCAGTGAATCGATCAAGTCCGCCATATTCGCGCGGCGCAGCAACGCACCATGAATCAGGTTGACGCCGAGCACACCGAGGGCGTCCTGTTGGAATTCGGTGGTTGAATCCAGCAGGTGAGCATGGATGATGATGCTGGACGGTTCCTCGCGAGGACTTGACTGAAATCGGACCCCGAGCCAGCCGCGTCCTTTGCCGGATTCCCCGTAGCGGCTGGTGGCCACGGTGTTGGCGAAGGCAAAGAATCTCTTCGTATCGCCTCGGGAAGGACCGAGGCGTTCGAGCAATTGGGCGAACTCCAGTTTCAGCATCGCCTCCAGGCGTTCCCGGCTCACATAACGCTTTGCCGGACCATAAAGAGAATCACTGACCGACATGTCATAGGCGGAGATCGTCTTCGCCACCGTTCCTGCCGCGCCGCCGACCAGGAAAAACCATCGTGCGACTTCCTGGCCGCCGCCAATCTCGGCGAATGTTCCATAGGTCGTGGCGTCGAGATTTATCGCCAACGCCTTTTGCCGCGTAGTCGATTCGCTCTTATCCATGATCGGTCGCCTCCGCGGAGAGAACCGCGCTGCAAAGCCGCACCGCGCCGTTCAGTATATGCTCGGCCGGTAATGCACGCCGGTCAGGACGTAATTCTGCAGCTCGGCGCTCCATTTGAACGTCATGACCCTTTGGCCTGATGAACCACAGGCTTCGCAGAAAGTGTCGCCCGGAGCCCATGCAGCGTCAATCAAGGTCAGCTGATCTGATTTCGAGTCTTCCCAACTTGCACAGTTATAGCCCGGGGTCGGCGATTCGGGTGGTTGTCGATCGCGGGACTTGTGCGGCGCCTGCTCGTCGCATTCAGACCTCACTTTGGCGCGCGACGACGCGTTGCCGAAGACCAATCGAACTTGGCCGGCCACGCAGCCGAAGACGTATGAATACCCAAACTCCCCCGTACCTGTTTGATGATCGGAGTTGAGGAAAATCTCGCGGCGGTTCGCGCTGATCATGCGGTCTTTCTCCAACGTCACCTTCCAATCATCATTGTCGTAACATCCGACCCCGTGCGTGAATGGAAAGCCTCCGAAGCCTCCGAACGCGCCGTCGAATTCGTGGTTAGCGAGAATCATAAGGTCGTTCGCCTTCGCCGTTTTCAGTTCGCCGCAGGGCAGCGTGTCGGCCAAAAGCTGCTGTTCAATATCGAGCGTCTGTCTTTCGCGAGCACCGAAGACGTTTCCTGGCGGCGTAGGCGGTCCCGTAAAGGTTATTTGATTCGGATCGGCGTGCTCGATTTTCAGCTCGCCGCCGTTTCCACCGGCTCCAGTCGCGAGCATTCGAACCACCCTGCCAAAAGCGCAGCCGAATACAAAGAGATCATCATCGACACGCGGTTTCCTCGTGTTGGTGGTGCGCATGACGATCAAACGACGTCCTTGCCCGAGCATTTGGTCCAGGACGATCTCGGTCTTCGTGTCGCAGTAATAGGAGGCCGGACTCAGACCCTCGACGGTGCATTTGACGCTCGGAGAATCCGGAAACGATGATCCAAGCGGCGCGAGGGCGAGCAAATCGTCCGCCTTCGCCTTTGAAACGTCGCAGGCACTCTCACTCGGGATCACCGCGATGTGCCCCGGCGTTGAGGTGGCTGTCGGTGTATTCGTCGGCGTCGGAAGCGACGCGTCCACCTTGAACACCGTGCCGTAGCCTTTCGCGCCGCCCTCGGATTCGTAGCCATTCGCACCGCCGTTAGATAGTAGTGCCATAGAAGTTGCCGTCGATGCCCTCGATCAGGTCGTTAGGCGCGTCGCCGTCGGGGCATTCGCATGTGCCCTTTTGGCTGCAGAACGAGTAGAGGGTGGTCAGCCGGCCAGAAGGCGTGAGCTTGAACACCGTGCTGGTTCCATTCCCGGGTCCACCCTCAGTGGTGCCATAGAGGTTGCCGTCCCTGCCTAGGATCACGCCGTTGGGCGAGGCGGTGTCATCGGCCTCGCCGCTGAACGAGTAAACGGTGGTCATCGTGCCGGAAGGCGTGAGTTTGAACACCGTGCCGCCCATGCGATTTGCACCGCCGTCCGTAGTGGTGCCATAGAAGTTGCCGTCGCCACCTTCGATCACGCCGTTAGGCGAAGAGCCATCGGTGCAATCGGCGTCGCTGCAGAACGAATAAAGGGTGGTCAGCGTGCCAGAAGGCGTGAGTTTGAACACCGTGCCGCCGTTGCTATGTGCGCCGCCGTCCGTAGTGGTGCCATAGAAGTTGCCATCGCTGCCCTGGATCACGCCATTAGGCGAGGCGCCGTCGGTGCAATTGGCCTGGCTGCAGAACGAGTAAAGAGTGGTCAGCGTGCCCGAAGGCGTGAGCTTGAACACCGTCCCGTACTTATAGCCATGTGCGCCGCCGTACCCAGTGGTGCCATAGAAGTTGCCGTCGGCGTCCTGGATGACGCCGGCGATAGGCCACTGGCCGTCGGTGCAATCGGCCTGGCTGCAGAACGAGTAAAGAGTAGTCAGCTTGCCCGAAGGCGTGATCTTGAACACCGTGCCGCCGGGATTGATCCCGCCGGGATTGGTCCAGAGGGGATTGGCCCCGCCGCCGACGTTCGCGCCGCCGTACTGAGTGGTGCCATAGAAGTTGCCGTCGCTGCCTTGGATCAGGCTGGCCTGAGGATGCGCACCGTCGGCGCAATTGGGCTGGCCGCAGAACGAGTAAAGGGTGGTCAGCGCGCCCGCAGGCGTTATCTTGAACACTGTTCCGTTCGAGGAGCCGAAGCCCATGCCGATGCCCGCCGTGGTGCCATAGAAGTTGCCGTCGCTGCCTTGGATCAGCCCGGCGTCAGGTGTCGCGCCGTCGGTTCCATCGAAGGAATGCAGCACCACCTCGCCCCAGGACTGGGCGCGGGCGTCCGGCGCGCAGACGGCGAGCGATACCAGAAGTAGAGCGAGGACTACAAAGATCGCCGAACAGGCTCGGCTCTTCTTTCCCAAGGATTCCATCGCGTCGATCACTACTCGCCACCAATGTGGGCGCCCTTCTCCGCTACCGATCGGCGCATGAGCAGGATAAAAAATACCAACACCACGCCGACCGCAGCCGATAAGGAGAAGACGTCAAAGTAGGCCAGTGACGAGGCCTGCTGAGCTCGCGACTGGTCGAGAACGCCCAAGGCCATTTGATGTGACAATACGGCGTCGCCGTTGTGCTGCAGGAAATACGCCTGGCCCCGCGTCAACAGATTGTTGACCGGAGGGTTCAGCGGATCGAGGTTTTCATTCAGCCGCAACGTATGAAACTGCTCGCGCCGTTCCTGAATAATTTGAGCGACCGAAGTTCCAACGCTGCCGCCCTCGTTGCGCAGCAGAGCGAGCAATCCAACGGCGGCGCCGCGGATCTCCTTCGGCAGATAGATAAACGCCGCCACGTTGAGTGGCGCGAACAGCATCGACAACCCCGCGATCACCACCACCCTCGGCCAAACCACCTGCCACGGACTGATTTCAAGGTTGAGGTGTGCCATCCAGTAGTTTCCGATGGACATCGTGATCAGACCGCCGGCCATTAGATAGCGGGCATCGAATCCGCGCGACAGCATGGTGCCGACGACAACGAGCATGATGATCGCGAAGACTCCCGGATGGCGAAAGCACCAAGCCCGAAGTGGTCGCGTCGTAGCCAAAAAGCGACTGCAGCAAGGCGGGAAGCGAAATGGTGTTGGCGTAGAGCACAGCGTAGGCGCAGAAGATAATGACGCAGCAGGTGCCAAAGTTTCGGTCGGCCATCGTCCGGAGCGCGACTAGTGGATTACGCAGATGCAATTCGCGATAGATCAAGCCGCCCAGGCCGAGCGAGAACAGGATCAACAGGCTTTGCACGCGATAGAAAGGATCGCCGAGCCAGTCCCACTGCTGCCCCTTGCTCAGCATCACCTCCCAGCAGACCATGGTCACCGCCAGCAGACAGAGACCGATCACATCGAAGGGCTCGCGCCGATTCCGATTCCTGGCCCGTTCAGCCTGGAAATATTCCGGATCCTCGACCAGCGCGTGGCACATGAAATAGGCCAACAGCCCGACCGGCACGTTGAGAAAGAAGATCCAGCGCCAGCCGTAGTTGTCGGTGATAAAGCCGCCGAGCGTCGGCCCGACAACCGGCGCGAGAAGGGCAGCCATGCCAAAGATCGTCATCGCCTGACCTTGTTTCTCTTGCGGGAACGCATCGAGGAGCACGGCCTGGCTCGAGGGTTGGAGACCGCCGCCGGCCACACCCTGAAGCGCTCGAGCTGCGATTATAAAACCAAGGCTTCCGGCCATTCCGCACAACGCCGACGCCAACGTAAAAATCGCTATCGAGGCCAGGAAATAGTTTCGCCTGCCGAGCCGCAACGCGAGCCATCCGGAAATCGGCAGGACGATCGCATTGGATGCGAGGTAAGTGGTGATGACCCATTCGCTGTCGACATTGGCAGCCGACAAACCGCCGGCAATGTAGCGCAAGGAAACGTTCGCGATGGTGGTATCCAGCACCTCCATGAAGGTCGGGATTACCACCGCAAACGCTATCAGCCAGGGATTGACCGATCGCCTCGCGAGCGGAACCTGGAGCGTTGCGGCACTCATTGAGGGCCGGGCGCAGAGACGGGACCACTCGCGGATATTGAGGCTTGAAGCATCTTGCCGGCGTTCGGACCGGTAGGCGTCTCGTGGATGTACACGTACGGCGTGACCGATAGCCCGATGAACAGTGGAGCGACATCAGGATTGTAATTGGTCAACTCGATTCGCACCGGCAGCCGCTGCACAACCTTGACGAAGTTTCCGGTAGCATTCTCGGCCGGCAAAAGTGCCAGCGTAGATCCGGTTCCCATCGTGAATCCGGAAATGCGACCCTGAAAGTGCCGGTGACTGCCATACATGTCGACGTCGAGATCCACCGGCTGTCCGATGCGCAGATTCGCCAGTTGCGTCTCCTTGAAGTTGGCGTCGACCCAAATATCGGTGAGAGATCGCAACGCCATCAGCCCCTGCCCGGCGATAACCTGATCGCCTGGATTGACGTCGCGACGTGTCACGACACCGTCAATGTCGGCGACTACATCGCAATAGGAAAGGTTCAGCTGGGCTTGATGGAGATTGGCTTGAGCCTCATTCAACTTGGCCTCAGCCTGTTTGACGTCGGGCGCATTCCTGGCGATCTCATCCAGGATCGTATCGATATTGCCGGACGCGTCGCGCTTGTAGAACTCTGCGAGCATCTCTGCGGGAGACTCACCGAATGAATGAAAAGACCCGAGCTCGGCGGCAGTCTGCATCAGTCGCGCCTGGGCAACCTTGACCGCCGAATACGTTTGGTCGAGATTCGCAGGGATGCCGCTCAGGTCATCGCCGTTCTTAGGTGTCGGGGGCAGACCGAGTTCGGCACGAACGGCCCGGACATCAGACTGAGCCTCCTGTTGCTGTGCCTGAGCTACCGAAAAGGCTTCCTGGAACGAATCGAACTGCTGTTTTGATATAACCTGCTGCTGGTATAGCTGCTGCTCCCGCCCGAAGTCGGCCCGGGTCTTGATGAGGGTGGCATTAGCGGCTTGAAGAGCGTCCACTTTGGAGTGCAGGTCGGCGACCTGGTTGTTGAGGTTGTGCATCGAATTTGCCAGATCGAACCGTTGGCTGCGCGCCAAACTCTCAAGGCCCCGAACTTTCGCCTGTGCTGTGACAATATCGGCCTGCGCGAGCGAGAGCGCTGCTTGCGCGATATCGACCTTGACCTGGTACGGCTCCCTGTCGAGCTGCACGAGTAGCGCGCCCTTCCGCACCCGATTGTTGTCGTCCACCAGCACACTGACGACTTGACCAGGCACGCGAGGCGCCACAAATGTCACGTGTCCGTTAACGTAGGCGTCGTCGGTTGACTCTGTTCTGGCGGCAGTGATGGCCCACGGGATGGCCTCGTATAGCGCCAAAAGGACAAGCGCACCGCCAACGATCCACATCCACAGTGGCCGCCTTTGAGGCTGCTTCTCAATCGGAGCTTGCGCGATTGGCGCATCGGCCTTCGACGTCGGTGCTGATGGCGCAGTTTCGTGGAGCGATTCGCCAGCGGGCTGCGCCGGGTTTCCATCAGGCATTGGCTGGCGATCCTCCGTTATTCACAATATCAGCGTCTGCAGATACATGCCTACGCTCGAAGCGCCGGCCGGGCACAATCACAGAGATGCGCACGGCGGTGCGGATTTTCCCAAGCCCGTCGGCTGGCATTGATTCTCATTGCTCGGAGAGGTTTGTTAGAGTCGACTCGGAATGCGATTTGCCTAGGGGCAATGGTTTTATGAGTGACGCCGACAGCCTTCGCTATACAAAGATCCCGCTCAACAATGGCTCTGGCGAGATTCCGGCACTCGGCTTTGGCACGCTGATTCCTGATCCGATCGCAACCAAAGAGGCAGTCAGGATCTCCCTGGAGGCGGGCTTTCGACAATTCGATTGCGCTGAGCGCTATCGAAATGAAGAACAGGTCGGCGAAGCAATGCGGGCGGTGTTCCAGCGGGGCAAGGTCAAACGGAAGGACGTTTTTGTAGAGACGAAGCTCTGGAACAACAATCATCGTCCCGAACGCGTTAAGCCCGCCTTCGAGGCAAGTCTGAGAAGACTGCAACTGGACTACGTCGATATGTACAGCATCCATACTCCATTCGCTTTCAAACCCGGCGATGAGCAAGACCCGAGAGACGAGAAGGGCAATGTGATTTATGACGATGCGACGACTCTGACGAATACCTGGAAGGCTATGGAGGCCCTGGTCGACGAAGGTCGGTGCAAGGCGATCGGCCTCGCGAACGTCAATTTGGGAAAGCTAAGAGAGGTGTTTGAAATCGCGCGCATCAAGCCAGCTCTGATTCAGGTCGAGTCTCATCCATATCTCCCTGAATGGGATCTGCTCGACTACTGCAAGAAAAATGGCATCGTGATGCAGGCCTTCGCTGCTTTGGGTCATGGTATTGAACCCAGGTTGGTCGACGATCCTGTGATCGCCCGCATTGCGAAGCGCGTCAACAAAACCCCCGCTCAAGTCCTACTGGCCTGGGCGGTGCAGCGCGGCACGGCTCTTCTCACCACGGCGACCAGCATCGGCCACATCGAGGAAAATTTTAATATTTCGACTCTTCCCGATGACGCCATGGAAGAGATCACTCAAGGGATCAGTAAGCGAGTCAGGCTCAACTCGGTTGTTGCAACGGGCGTCCCGGGTTTCATTCCCAAGGGAAGATGAACGGCGTCCTGACCTGGCCGAAGTCCTATTGAAGCGAACATCGTAGAGAACGTGCACGGGCTGGACAGTGACGGTGGTCAGCGGTTAGAGATCGTGATGATGATTAGCCGACGGCGTCAGGCGTGGCTCCCGACCTTCGTAGCCAGCGTCGTCTTTGCACTGTCGTTCTCATTCTACTTATCCGGCCTCGCCGTTCTGCCCACTCTAGCCCAGGAAGCTCCCGCCCCGACCAAGATGCTGCAGGGTAACGTTACCAATAGCGTTCCCGCGACGGGGCTCAGCAGAGACGACCTCGACACGCAGCGGAAGATCGATACCGAGGACGATCAGCACGATACCAACGACGCCGCGATCGACAACGCGACCCGCGCGGAGAATGTCGCGCACGATTACCACTTGAAGGCGATCGAGCAATCGCAGGCGCCGGGCGAGGTCAAGCAGGAAGCGATCGCCGACGAGAACGAACGGCACCAGGACGCCCTGGTACATTTCCAAAGACAGCAGGCCGAGGAGGATAAACGGCACGCTGAACGGCTCGCATGCGATCGAGGCGGCGGCCGGCAAATTGTTGTCAGGGGCGGCCAGCGCCGTCGGCAACTCCCTCAACCCTAACAATGGCGGCGGCGCGGATCGTCGTCGCAGCCGCCCGCGTCGAATCCATCGAGCAGCAATCCCGCGAATCCTGCGGCTGGCAATTCCAATCCGCCGGCACAAAACTCCGCACCGCCCGCGGTTGCGCAACAGCCCTCGAAGCCGCTGGATTTCATTCCCGACGCGGTCAACAAAGCCGTCCGCAGCGTCCCCAATGGCGAGCGAATTCTGCAGGGGGCGGCGGAAGTATCACGCGCTGCGGGTCAGGCCGCGGCCGATTCAATCACGAAGGATCTGCAGAATATTGAGAACACCACGCGACAGATGGCACATCAGCTCGAAGCGCAGTGGACCGAAGATCCTTACGGTGGCGCGAAGCAAGTGGCGACCGTCTTTGCGGGAGAGGCTCTAGGCGCAGGCGTTCAGGGGGCGATTGTTACGCGCAACGCGATGAAGGCTGGCGCGCCTTTGAAGGACGCGCTTAGAACGGGTGGATCCGCCGCTTTGAGGGGCAGCGTGCTCGGCGGCCCCAACGGACTCGGCGCGCTCACGAAGCCAGGTCCGGGCGCACTCGACGAGGCCTCCAACACGGCCGACGCGAATTCAAACAAGCTCAGCGGCAACGTCGATAAGAATGGCGAACCGGCTGGAGGCGGCAATGCGCCGTCGGAGGCCGCGCCTTCCGATGAATCGTCGGGCCCAGGCGCCGGCAATGAAGAGTTCCCTCCCGCATCGGACCCGGTCTCGCGCGGCATGCCACCCGCAGTCGACGACGCGCTGAAAGCGCTCGCGAAAAAGAACAAGTGGACGATCATCGTGCGCGATTCGAATCCTGCGGCTGAAAGATGGATGGGTAAGCAAGGTTACCTGCCCAAGCCGCAAGCGCTCAAGCAGAAGTCGATTCCATATGACCCCGCCAAGCCCATGTCGGAACAACCCTACGCCGGGCTCGTTCGTGCCGACAAACTCAGCGCGCAGGAGCAACAGCTGGGGTACAAAATAGACCCGGGCACGGGCCTCGTTTCACAGGACGGGAAGTATTTCTACAGCGATATCGACCTTCACGGGGTTTACGATTCCGCGGGCAACGACGTCACGGATCAATTTTTCAACGAGTTGATCAAAGATCCGCAGTACCGCAACAGCCCGCTGCAAGAGCTCGTTCAACACTATCCGCAGGATCGGTGGCCACTTAGAAATACGCCGGGCCCAAACTACGGGCCCCAGGTCGGAGACGGCAAGACCGCGACTGCTTACTTGCCGAACTCGACCGTGAGTCTCCAGACCCTCGCACAGATGAAGGCGCTGTATTCGGAAAACAAAATCAACTTTTCGTGGCTGTATCCGAACCATTGATCCAGCGGCGATCGAAACAGCGACGGAGATCCGCGACTGACTACTGATATTGCATGTAGCGGGCGATAGTCAGCGCGTCGGCGGCGCTCACTTTCCCAAGACCGCCGTAGAACAGCCGGACCGCGTTGCACTTCTGCTCCGGCGTCGCATTGGCGGAGCTACTCGTCGCCATCGCCTCGACCGTAGCTTGATCGGTGGGCGACATCGTCGCCATCAGTCGGCCCATCGCGTCGTTGAATTGATCGGCGGGCGGCGGCGGCACTGCCGGTTGGTTTTTAATCGTCGCGATAGCAGCCAGGTCGAAGAGCTGGGCCCATTGACGCTGCTGGTCGTCGGGCAGCGCTTCGATCGCGCGCACCAGCACCTCGTTATTCCCGCCCGACCACATTTCTGCACAAGCCTCCGGGTCGGCATGCGCAACGAAGTCAGATCGCAGGCGCACGATCGACGTCAGGGTCGGATCGTCGAGGCGCTGAAATCCCTGCGCGGCTGCAAGCTGGACAACAGCCGCCGCGTTGATCTGCGAGGCATCGAGATGCTGTGCGCTGGCCGCGCGCGCACCTGCAGTCAGCATGGCCTCGACGATGTCCGGGTAACCCTTCTGCATGGAAGTTTCGAAGACTGTGGGCGCGGTGCCGAGTCCGTTGGTGACGGCGTCAGGCAGCTTGTCGGTGCGCTGAAGCCGGATCCAGATGACCACCAGCAGCGCGAGCAGCGCTATCAAGGTCAGAAACCTTCTCATTTGAATCTCACCCGGATGAGCAGGTTGTCACCAGCGCGGTTCCTTGAATTGAATCGGACAACTGCGTGCCACCGCGAATGATTGGTCTAATGCGCCTTCAGCTCCGAAATCTCTCGAACGCGCTCGACTATTTTCTCGGTCTCCCGCCGACTGTCTCTAAACCAATCTGTAGACCAAATTCTGTGTATGTTCCAACCGAGATTTTCGAGAATCGTCTGTCGCAGACGGTCGCGATCTCGCGCCGACTTCGCGGAGCGATAGCTTGCTCCGTCGCATTCCACGCCAAGAATAAAAACTCCTGGTTTTTCGGGATGCCTGATGGCGACATCAATGAAGAACCCCGCCACGCCGATTCGAGGTACGCACTCCAAACCGCGCGCCGTTAGTGCATTCGAGACTGCGATTTCGAAATCACTCGCGGGTTGCAACTCCGAAGAGCTCACGGTCTTAAGCCGTCCGTTCTTTGCATAGTTCAAGTACGCTTTTAGAACGATCACGCCGCGCGGGCTCGAAGCGTCCGTCCGAATCTCGTCGGGATCAATAGACGAGAACACGACCACGCGATGCTTGGCACGCGTAAAAAGCACGTTCAAGCGCCGCGGTCCCTGAGCTTGATTGATCGGTCCGAAACGCTGAAAGAGATTTCCGTTTTGGTCGCGACCATAGGTCACAGATATTATGATCACGTCCCGTTCATCGCCCTGAACATTCTCCAGATTCTTGACGAAGAACGGCTCAGAACCGGCTTTGTGCCGTTCGATGAAGAGCCGCGCGATCTCGTCATTTCGTAGCCTGTCTGTCAGAAGCTCCTCGATTAGCTCGCGCTGCTGGTAGTTTAGCGCGATAACTCCGAGAGAGAGCTTCGGAGACGCATGCATGTGATTTAGAACCAGGCCAATCACCCGCTCGGCTTCGGGACGGTTCCATTTCGCGTGTCCCGATTCGTAGACACCGTTGGCGACGTGCCTGAATTGAACACACTGCTGACCGCCGCTGTCTACAGGCGATGGGAAGACGAGGAGACGGTTGCGATAGAACTCCGCGTTCGAGAAAGCTATCAGTCCAGGGTGTCGCGATCGGTAGTGCCATCGAAGCTGTCGGATGGGTTGATAGAGCGCCGTGGCAACATCGAGGACGCTCTCGTGTTCTTCGACAGCCGACGTGTCCTCTGCGGGATCTTCGTCTAAGTCCTGATCGAATTGCCTCTCGAAGAAAGATGAAGGCGGCAACTGTTCAGCGTCACCCGCCACGACCAACTGACCACCTCGTGCTATTGCTCCGAGAGCCTCTTCAGGTTTGATTTGCGATGCTTCGTCCATCACGACCAGGTCAAATTTTAAGCGGCCAGGCGCAAGGTACTGAGCGACAGAGAGCGGTCCCATCATGAAGCATGGCTTCAGAGCTTGCAGGGCGCCGCCAGCCCGCCGAATGAGTTGACGAATGGGGATGTTCCGCTTCTTCTTTGCAATTTCCTGCTCAATCAGCGCGAGTTCGGTCGGTTGGCCCGCCGGACCTGAACTGATGCCAGCCGGAACCAAACGCTGACGAGTCAGCACCGCCGCAGCATGTCGATTTAGCTCGATCAGTTCCTTGTCGTATCGAACAAATCTCTCGCGAACTGCTCCCAGGCGCAGCCCTGAGGACTGCAAAAGTAGTGGCTGATCTTTCGCGAGCTTTTGAGCCAGCGTGTTGTAGAAGACGTAGGCGTATGCAGGAACCAGGTCAGCGATCTCAATGACCTTGGCCTCAGCGAGCTTGCTGATGACCTCCAGCTTGGCAGACTTCACGTCGCGACTGGCCCGTTGAAATCCGAGCCAACTCGACAAGGAATCGATCTGTTCAAGTGCAGCTTTCGCCGCTTGTTCGAGCATGGCAAAGGTCCAGGGCTGCCCTTCTGACCATCCTTGAAGGTCTATTGGGCCGAGCTCGGAAAAACGAAAGACTGCATGATCCAAAGCGCTCAACTGCTTGCCGAGACTGGTTAGACCGATTCTCAACAAAGAAAGCCGCGCGTCCGTATCCGACTGCAATAGCCACGACCTAACCACTTCGGGAACGGCAGCACCTCGAATCGCCTCGAACTCTTCAATGGCGCTCGAGACAACCTGGAGATCTGTGGAGACGCCATGAAAGTGGACTCCGATCAAATCTCGGGCTGGATGATACTTCGCTATGGTTACTGCCATTTTGCAGTTGACCGAGAACTGAGCGATGGCCGCTAAAACATCGCGGGCATTTCGCCCTTCACCCACCGCGAAGCGTTCAAAGAAAGAAACGATGAAGCGTGAGGTTTCGATCAAAATGCCCAAGTCATCGTATGACAGGGCGGCAGTCTGATGCCGCGTCCGGAAGTCTTCATCCGCGCCGAGCTTGTCCACGAAGTCAAGCGACCGTCGAAGCGTTTCCACCATGTCCTTCCGCTGCGGCTGATTAGGCGAAACGAAGGTTTCCTCGAACGCTCGTCTCGTTCGCCGATACGAAGGATCAAGCAGACTGGAAATGCCTGTCGCTGATTCGCAGGTCGAAAGGTCGCTCGCAAGTGACTCTCGATTTAGCACCGAAGTCCTCTTCAAGGCGGCGCGAAAATACTCACACTCTGTCACAAGATTCCTGAGCATAGATAAATCGAAGTTGCCCAGTCCGAACTCGACTGCCTGTTCGCACGCCAACCGGAGAGGTTCGACGCCGTCCATATCTATGCCTCGGGCGGTCTCCGGGAACTGTTGGTTCAATTCTGCACGACTGGTTTTCCATGCAGTAACGTCCTGGATAAACGAGACGAGATCGCTTTCTCGCCTCGCGTTGGTCATAGTCGCGAGAAGAGTTTTGGTTATGCTATTTTGCGCGGCTTGAATTTCATTGGCTTTTGCGATCAGGCCTGCGACGGCTTCTCGCGACGCGAAAGCCTCGCTGGCAGCGCCGATCATCGAAGCAAGACGTTCACTCGTAGTGCGCATTTGTCGTGCGCCTGAGATGATTTCTTCGAGCTTCTTTTGCAACTCCTGTTCCGCGGAATGGTCGAGCGCAACGTTCGACACGTGCCGCCACGGGTGCGACTGAATGTCAGGGAAACTTTTCCGCAACTCGGCCAGCTGTCTGCCGTATACTTCGAGAATCTCACAATCAGAATTGAAATCAGTCAGCCGCACGTCGCGGTCTCGATCGAGCGCAATCTTTTCGACCAGGCCGGGTTCAAATGCCAGTTCCTGACGAAATCGTGCACGGCGCCATATGACATCGAATGCGGTGCAGCCGAGCGCACCGAAAGGCATGTTGATCAGGTCGGCATATTCGATCAGTTCCTGCTTTACGGTTTGCAACCGAGCCTTTTTCTCAGGGATTAAGAGATCAACGTCCTGCGGTCCGTCATGTGAACCCCTTGCGGCTAGTCTCTTCTCGAGTTCATCCAGGAGTTTGCGCTTGTCAGTCTTATGGCTGTGAAGCTCAAGACAGAAGAGCCCGAGCCCTGCCTGGTCGAGACGACGGCGGACAACCTCTAGTGCTGCCAGCTTTTTGGAGACGAAGAGGACAGTCTTGCCATCGGCGAGCGCCAGGGCGATCAGGTTCGTCATGGTTTGCGACTTTCCTGTGCCGGGGGGTCCTTGGATGACGAGGTTCTTTCCTTCCAGAGCGTCGATCAGTGCGCTGTGCTGCGAACTGTCGGCATCGTGAATCAGCGCAGGAACCCTTTGCTGCTGATCCGGTGCGTCAATCAGATACTCCTCGGCAAACGAAGGCTCACGGTGCTTACTGCCCTCTAAGAAGTCCCTAATGCGAGGATGCTCGATAAGGTCAGCTTCCTTCGGCCAGTTATTCGGGTTCAGGTCTCTGAACATGAGAAGCTTTCCAAAGTAAGCCAATCCCAGTGTGACACGCCGTCGAAGCCGCCAACGCGGCTTCGCGTCGAGGATTTCTCGAAACTTCAGAAAGTAACTTTCCGGAGCTTCTTCATCCGAGAGTTCAGGCAAATCGAGCCCGAAGTCCCGCTTCAGCTTCTCGCGTAACGAAAGATTCTCCTCGATTTGGTCCGCTGAGGAATAGGTGATCTCGTAGGTGAAGGTCCCAGACGCTCGATCGGTGTTCCCTTTTTCGATCGCCACCGGAACCAATAGTAAAGGCGCTAGGTGAGGCTGGCCGGAATGGTCGCTTTCAAACCATTCCAGGAATCCAAAGATGAGATGCAGCATCTTGGTTCCAGACTCCTCGATTGCGGTTCTGGCGATGTACGAAATGCGCCGCAGGATCGCTTCCAGATCTTTCGAATAGTGAAGCGTCTGGACTTTCCCGGCGCGGCCGCCGCGTACAACTCGGAGAGATCCGCGCGCGGGCAAATCTACCGAAACTGGAAGCCCGATTTGACGAGCATGGTCCACGACCTTAGGCCTGGGACCGGCAGCGTCAGGCTCGGGAACGGACTTGAAAGTGACGGAATCACCCTCGATCAAGGTGCCGAAGAGGATATCCGGCAAAACACCGACGACTGAGAGACTGGATCGAGGTGTGTGTCGAAAATTGAGTAACCTGTTTCGGTTGGTCAGGTCGAGCAGCCGAGAGCGGATTCGTTCGAGGCCGACCTTCGTGCTTTCAAGCAAGAAGTCCTGGCTGATGGAACTGCCAGCTTTGGATTCGGAGTCGAAAGATGCTGAAGCGCCAGAGCAGCGTGGACACTGCGACGCGTCGTTCACATTCTGAAAGCCGCATCTATCGCAGGTCACGAAAAATTACCCGGTAGCTTCCGCCCTTTTTTGTTGAACGCAGTCAGCCCGCTCGACGACCATCAGTCTGTTATCAGAACGAAGCGAATGCTGCACGCAACGAGTCGTGCCCGCAGCCGCCCGTTTGCAACCATCTCCATCGACCCGGCGCCGGAGCCCGGTCGGGGTCAGGGAATCGGACAACTGCGTGCCAACGCGAAACTTGCGGAGAGCTTTTTGCCCTGGCCCAGGCTGTAGTCGTATTGGAAGCGAATATCGTAGGAGCCATTTTCGAAGATAGGACCCAGAAACTGCAGGGTGCGGCCCGGGTCGAGGTCGAGATAGTACGGGGCGTTTTGAAACTGCCCGCCGGTCGCGGGATGACGCGTTACGGCGAGGCTCGCCGCGGTCGGCCGGCCCTGGTAGTCGATCACCGCCACGATCATTCCATCGGTGTGGTAGCGCGTCGTCGGACAGCCGTCGGTTCCGGCGATCGTCGAACTTGGTGGATAGATTTTCGTTCCGGCGGGGAGCTTCGCTCGCGACCCTTGTGCTGTCACCGAGCCGTCGACAAACGCGAACCCGGTCAGGCTGGCGTTGGCGTCGGCGCTGGCAGAGGAGTTCCGCGTCGCATCAGGCGCCTGCCCTGCCGGATATTTCATGTCGATCGTCAGGTTCATCGTGCCCATTCGGTAGGTAAACTTCGCGGCGGCGTAGCTCGGCAGTCCGGCGGCAGCGCTTGGGTTGTTCGACAGGCCAACGCCCTCGTGCGGAGTACCGTCCGGGTTCAGCTCGAGCAGGTGGGTGCTGTCCTCGTCGTGAAAGACCAGGACCGCGTACGAGCCTGGTTCCACATTCTGGAAGTCACATGCGGCGCGTCGATTGGCTAATCGTCGACGCAGTGGTCGGCACGTTGCCGTCGCTGTTCGAGGGGAAGTTTCGGGCCGACTGAAATATTTGGCAATAGACCTGCCCGCGGTTGTTTCGCAGACCCTCGATATCGACGTGGATCAGGTTGGCGGCTTGACCTCCTTCGTCCCCCTGGTCGCTGGCCAGTCTCGCGTCGTTCTGATCGGGCAACTCGGCCAGCACCACACCCTCCTCATCGAGTGCGGATTTGATGTCCCATTCGGGGCCGAAGACTCCGATGCCACCGCCGACATATGAGCCGCGGCCATAATTTTCGAGATGCGCGCTTTTGACGTGCACGCCGCGCATCCCTTTCGCCCGCAGCTTGGCAACGGCGGCGGGCAGATCAACAAAGTTGACGGGCAACGCGCGTTCATCGTTGGGATCGGCGCTGCCGCCAGGCATCAACTCACCCGCGGTCGAATTGGGCATGTAGGTGAGCGTCAGCTGCTGTCCGGGAGAGTAGAAGAGGAACTGGACCATCACACCGCCGTCCGGGGATTGCGCATTGGTGAAGCCGGAAGTCTGCTCCAACTGGATCGCCGCGAGGAAGGCGTCGGGTTGCCATTTGCTGCGAACGTACGCGGTTGCACGCTGCGCGATCGCCGGCAGGTCGCCCAGCGGCCATTGGATTTGTGCCGGCATCACCTGGCTGGCGGCCGCGCTCCGCATCGGGGTCTCGGACGAAGTGCGGGTCCATTCGATATCGGCGCCGGGCGCGGTGCGGGTCGTCATATGCTCGCTGCCGTCGAGGCGAAACGCGCCGACCATCCCCGAGATGCCGCCGCCCATGATCATGAACGTGCCGCTGTCCTTGCCGGTCAGGTAAAGGTTCGGCGCAAAAGTACTGTTGGGTACGCTGGTGATCGTGGCCTGCTGACCCGTCAGCGGCGTCGGGCACGTATCGCCGTAGGCGATCTGCCCGGTAGCGCCAATTTCCATCACGCATGGCTGACGCTGGCCGGCCGGGTTGTACATTTCCGCCTGCCATCGGCCGACAGTGGTTGGCCCCGATGCCGCCGATGGATCAGAGCCGGAATGTCCGCACGCCGAGATGACGCCGACGGCGACGATCGCGAGACCGATGCGTACGATCGCGCTCACTCGCGACGATCGGAATCGGTGGAGAGCTGAATTGCCGGTGAACATACCAGCGTAGCTTATAGACCCATCGCGGCTGAGAGGTCCATTTCCAGGAGTCCGCCAAGAGGTCTGAGATTATAAACCTTTTGTATCGATGCGATGGCGCTTAAGTTGGGCCAACCGAATCGAGCTCTGAGATCAGATCTCGCGGCCAGAAGCGTTAGGCAACGGTCGCTCCGTCATAGTATTGGATGACGCCTGGCCGCGAGAGTTCGGACGGCGTGGCCACAGGGGTTCTCCCTGCGGTCATCCAAAAAGTGTCTAACCGTCGCCTCGACCGATGGATTTCTCGAGCCGATGCGAGTCAATCCATGACTTCGAACGTATCTTCCGTTGGGATCAGCACCAGCCGCGATCCGGTCTCCCACGTCACGAAGATTGTACCGAGGTCGTCGACCATCTCGACAACTCCCTCGGACCCGGCCTGAGCCGTGTGTATCGATCCGAGGTTCTGGGAAGCTGGTCGGACTATTTAACTATCTTCGCCATTATCTCGCCGAATTGCTTCCAGCCCGGCGTCTCTAACAATCACGAGGGTACCTGTACCGGGTTCGGTGCAGACGCTCTTTTGCGCCAGCCCGCTCGCGAAGTTTCTTAAACTGTCCCGCGATTTCCAGGCACTGACCTAACTTACTTGAAGCCGGCTGTACTGTAATCACCTGGGTTACGCTCGCCATGTCGCTGCACCTCCCTTGTTGCTCGCTGCAACGCGGTCAAGCACCCGAGGCCCGTTATCCTCTTCGTCCCTGCCCGCCCTCGCGATGGCTAGCAAGCTCGCAGTCACCGCGTTTCGACTGCTGTTGTCGTCGGACTCTGCACCGGACCGATTAGTGGTGTCTTCACGGGAGCGGCCGCGCCCACAATCTCCAGCAACGCGTCGTTACCCACATTTGCAAGCCAAATATTACCCGATGGATCTATCGATAATCCCACCGGTGGACTCTCTGTCCAGGGCTCATTTCCCGCACAGGCAGGAGAGGCAATTGGGTATCCGACTGGCGGAGATATCGGATTGCCATTCGAAGCGAGTTCGCTAATGTCAAAGTTGGTGACGCCGCCGCAGGTCGGAACCTCCCGGCTCTCAAGAACCCACACATTTCCCGCGCCATCGATCGCAATCCAATTTGGTCCACCGATTCCGCCTCCGCGATAGCCGTGTCGGGGAGACAATGGCTTTCCCTTGTCGGTCACCTTAGAAATCCAATCAATGTAGTGGTACGGCGGTTTCTTGGGGCCAACCCGTATCCCGGCGTTAGAGGCCCAGATGTTGTCCTGCGGATCGATGGCTATGAAGTGCGGATTTGGCATTCCGGCCTTGTAACCGGCCTTGGGCGAAATTAGTCCGGTGCTGTCAAATTCGCTCAGGCTGCCACCCCCTGGTTTTTTTGCAGAGTTCGCTACCCAGACATTGCCGGCGGCGTCTACGGCTAACGAAGTGGGTTCAAAAAATGCGCCATGACGGGCAGATCCAACGAATTGAGAAATCAGTTGACCATTCTGACCGACCTCGAGCAGTTCTCCGTCAGGCGGCTCTTGCTCCTGAGAATTCGTGATCCAGATGTTTGCGGATTGGTCGATGGCGATAGAGAGAGGTAAGAACAGACCAAGCGGATAACCTGAAGCAGGAGAAACTGCGCTTCCATCCGAATCCAGCTCCGAGATCGCTGCTGCTTCGTCATTGAGAATCCAGACGTGACCGCCGGGGTCGATCGCCATGCCTCTGGTCAAGTTGCCATCCAAGCCGCCCCCGAGAAACGGTGAGCCCGCTGCCGGGATGCCCGGAGGAATTAGCTTCGCTATGCCTGGCGTCCTGCCGCCCACCCAGATGGCACCGGAAGAATCGATCGCGATGACGGTCGGTGTGTTAAACCCTGCGGGTACATTAAGGGCCACCAACCAGTTATACGGCGCTTGCGTGTAGGAGGGAGCGTAGACATTCACCTGACTGGAGATCGCAAAAAGCTGCGCGAGATTCAGCGCGGGGTTGTTCGCGATATCGAGAGCGGCGGCGATCGTATCCTGGGGAGGCGATTGGCCAGGTGGTGTCGCATTCGAAAACAACCCGGCGCAGGTCGAGGATGAAGCCCCACTCGATCCAACGCATGCGGCAAGCAGGTTGGCCAGTGTGTCGATCTTATCCGGACTGCTTATCGCGGACGGCTGACCATCGGATAGGCCTACCAGGTTGGTCACCGTCAGCGCGGCGTTCTGAAGTCCCGGCGAAGGTCCGAAAATGGTTTCCCCGGAATGGATGAAACTTCTGAGGGACCATACTGTGGCGACGGTCGTAAGTTCGTTGATAACGATGGGCGAGGTGTAGTTCGACGCTGTACCGAATGCGCTCATCAGAGCGATAGCAGGGTTGGTGCCGTGGCCCGCATCACCGCCGGTGGCGATCGCGTACAAAACGGCGCTACCGCTCGGGTTCGAGATTGTAATCGACAAGGCGCCTGATGAATCAGTCTGGCCGGAACCCACCACGGCCGCGGCCGACGAACCAGCCGCGTAAACCGTGACCGTAGAGCCGACAATTGGATTTCCGGCCCCGACGACCATCGCGGAAAACATGCCGGCGCGCGCCGCATGCGGGACGAACAAGGCAAGCAGCAGGGCGCCGATAGAGATAGCGCGGTGCGCTTGGCGTCGAGGCTCGATCATTTTCGAATTTCAACCCCGGGTTCTGCTCACCCGAGCCCAACGTCCTGGCATCCGTGTCGCTCACAATTAAATCCCGTATTTCCCAGTTCTTCACAACCGAATCTCGTGCTCCATCCATGCGATACGCTCCCCCGCCCGGGTTTCATTCGCAAGGGAAGATGAACAGCCCGTGTTTACCAAAGAGCGCCACATCACGAACGGCTGCGGCGCCATCAGGATGGTGGACCCGGACGCAATGTATTCGAACCCTTGCCCAAATTCCTGTGGAAGTCGCCATCGTGAACCCGGTGCAGACTTTCAAATATCAAGAAATTGCTGAAAAAGCGCTGATCTTGAGAAAACTTGGGCTTCCCCTCTACAAGATCGGCATTGAGTTAGGGGTCGCTGGGAAGACGGTGCTCAGGGCCCTGAACTGGATTGAAGAGGCGGGCCGAAAATAAGAGGTCGTCTACGCGCGAACCCGCGGCGTCAATTCTCGCCCGAACGCCTTGATGACTTCATCCTTGCGGATGAAGTCGACGACGCGATAAGTCCCTGCGCGTCAGCTTCGTTTCGCTCATAGCGAGCATTCCCGCTGGCGCTCGAACCAGCGCCTATCTTCGGTCACTTTGTCGCGGAGCGCCGCGAGGCGCCGGTCATGCGAGTCATCGAAGCCGCGCCCATGAGCGCCGGCGACCTTCATCGCGGCTTCCGTCAGTGCATGCTCAAAGCCGCTAAGCGTTGCGATGATTTCATCGTAGTTCATTGTTCCTCCGAATCGCACTGGACTTTGTAGAGACCTATCCGACTGCCGTAGTTGAACTGGCGCACAGCCCCCCGCGGCGGGTCCTCATATATGGTGCGAGGAGTTGCTTGCCCAAATTCCCGGAAAGCCCCACTCACTTTCCATCGAAAAGTCCCTTCGCCGAGGACTGGGGTAGCGGATACAAAAGAAAATTCTTCCTACAGGGGCAACATCAGAGCGGTTTAAAAATGGTCTGCGGATTTTCGGATCGAAGTCGGCCGTAGAACTCCAACGCATAACGATCGGTCATTCCAGCAATGAAGTCGGAAATGACACGTTTTTGATGGTGCCCTTCTATCCGTTTAAACACCCGCTGAAAGTCGTCCGGGAGGAGCCGGTTGCCTTCTTTTTCTTTGTCCGCTAGAGCCTCAAAAATCGTTTTTATTATGTCACCTCCACGAAATTCTGCGACCTTGAGACGCGGCGACATAATTAGTGACACGTAGTTAAAGCGCTTGAGTACTTCCACCTTTTCTCTTATTTCAGGAGCCAATTGTACTGACGATAAAGCTGGAATTTTGTCGTTTGGCTTGAACCGCACTCCGTCTATAAATTCGCGGACCATCTGTGAAGTAAATTCGACTCGAAGATATCCGCTTTTGGAGAGATTCAAAGACGTGCGGTACGCAGCACTAGCTATATCAATAGGCTGTTTACCCCCGCCCTTTACTAGCGCGATGTCCTCTACGATTTCGCTCAAAACGGCGCGAGCTCGTTCGGCGGTGAACTCCGTTTGCAGCGCGACAGATACTTGCCTCGCAACCTCTTCAAGGATTTCGGTCTCCGCCGCGGAGAGATCCAGTGGGATTATGAAACCTGCCTTTAGGGCGTCCTCAAGGTCGTAAGTGGAATACGCTATATCGTCAGCGATATCCATGATTTGGCATTCTACAGTTTTGAAAGGAGCGTCAGTTTGGCCCGCGACTTTTCGTTTGAACCACGTGACAACATCAGATTCGATTTCGTAATAGCCTTTCTCGAGCGAATCAGTTTCCTTCCTGTCGAACGCTATCTTGTTGTCGTACTTGAGAGTCGATGCCAGAACTCGCGCCGTCAAATTCAGACCACATCGATCATCTTTTGGGCCATGAAAACCAGCGGGATCTGCAGAAGGGTTTTCTCTTTTTTCCAGTCTCGCCAGAATGCGAAGTGTCTGGGCGTTACCCTCGAAACCGCCGAACGACTTCATGCATTCGTCTAGAGCTCGCTCACCGTTGTGGCCGAACGGCGGATGACCCAAGTCGTGGCAAAGTGCCGCGACTTCGACAACATCCGCTTCGATCGCGTTTCCTGGCTCCTGGAGAAACTTCTCGAGATAGTTCAATCGAATTGCAATGGATCTCGCGATCTGTGCGGCTTCAAGCGAATGACTCAGACGATTACGGAAGTAATCGGACTCAACGCCAGGGAATAACTGGGTCTTGCCTTGAAGCCTACGAAAGGCCGCGGAGTGTATAACGCGAGCGTAGTCACGGCGCCAGCAAACACGGTATGCTTCCTCTTCGCCGTACACAGCTACCGGAACGATACGCTCGCGATCCCCTTCACCATAAAGACCCATGGGAGTTGGCTCAACTCTGGAGTAATGTGGCTCTTGTGTTTGCTGGCGCCGATTCTAGAGGTCGACGCGAAAGAATAACGTCTCGACCCTTTGGATTCGCAGATTGGCTAAACGCCGCAAGCTGCTTCTCGAGCGCGACAAATAGTCTCCGCAGATCATAGAGATTGGTCTTTGAGCGACGAGCCACGCGGACCAGATAACCCTTCTGTTCTAGGCTCAGGGCGTAGCGCCGCGCCATTTTATCTGAAACACCCATCAGCCGAGCAATTCTCTTATATCCAGGAAAAGGTGCCGCCTCATCCCACTTATGTTGCATCAGATGGATCACGAACATGGCTTCGCCATGTGTCAGCGAGAAGGGCCTCAAAGAACTGTAGTTTTCCAAAAATGCTCGAACAACAGGAACGAACCGCGTTTTCGCAAGTGCGGGTGTCCACGCACGACTGATCGAGAATCGATCGGTGCGAGAAGCCCGAATTTCTTCGCTGGCAGAGTCAGCGTCTATCTCTGAGGAAGCTGGAGCCCTCATACACGATGGTCTCCGGAGGCGACGCCATTTTGAAGAGAACTCAGCTCCTGTGCCGCGGGAGTACGCTGGCAGAGCCGCTTTTCCTTGCGCTGAGGACAGAACAGGGTGCTCATATATCGTATAGTAGCACTGAGTTTCGTTAGTAGCAATGTGTCTCTTTTGGTGAGCATTTTTGGGGAGGGGTCTATCCCCAAATTCTGTCTACTCCATCTGGACGTTCTTTCCCCAAGGCGTAAGATCTTTGCTAAGAGAATCAAATGCAAAAACGCACCGTATATACCGCGATCATCAAGGCAAACGAGCTAGCCAACGCGGAGTTGTTTCGCCGTCAGGACAGCGTCCTGCAGAAGTCGGAACGAGACTCTGCCAGAGATAAACCCGTCCAGATATCTGGCCCGAAGCGAGCAGCTCAAGCGTCGAAATCCGAGTAAGCACACTCTTCGAGTTTTCTCGGCCTCGATTCACATCACTCTGACTGACGCCGTTTTAGTCTTTCGCCAGTGAGCTTCTCGGCGAACGTCAGCCCACCTCGAACTATGGATGGTTAAGGGCACCGTCTGCCGCTGGTGCTGACAGCTTCAGAACCTCCACGTCGGGCATAGACTTGCCGACAATCCCTTGAAAGTCACCGTATAGCCGCGCGGCGCCGACTAACAAGTTGTCGAGTTCCTTTTCGCGTTTAGCCCACTGGCGCTGAGCCGAGCGTTTCTCGGCGTCGAGATCGTCGCGCATCGACATGTAAGCCTCCACCATCGCGGTGACTCGTTGATGGAAATCCTTGCTGATGACGTAACGGTAGACACTGTCGGCCTTTGTATCGCGATCTTGGTTCGCAAGTCGGACTTGATGGTTCTCGATCAAGGCTTGGCGTAACGCCTTCGCGAGTGCGACCGCATGGCGCCGAGCAGTGATCCAAACGCCTTCGATGCGGTTGAAACCGTCTATCGACTTTGGAAGCGCGGTTGAAACGATCACGGCGAGATCGGCGTTGTTGTCGCGCTGGTCCTTGCGAATTTTGACGGGCCAGCTATCGCTCCAATTCTTCGTGTTTTTTGTTTCCCAGATGATGGATCCACAATTTGAGCCGTTTGCGAGCTTGACCCGCTGGACAACGTCGCTGCCCGGTTGGCCGTTGGGCACGGCTTCAAACTCATCACAACGGAACTCCTCTTCGAGGATCTTCTGGATGTCCTGCTCGAGCACTTCGCCCTGAAGCTGCTGCGAACCTTGATCCACCTTCCGTCGGAGTTCGTCGACCTGCTTTGACATCTGCGCGATAAGATTATCCTTTTCGGCAATTTTGAGCCGGTGCTGCTCATCGTCTTCTTTCTGGGTGGCCTCGCGGATCTTCAGACGCTCCTCGTCGAGTTTGCGAGCAATCTCCAGCTCAAAAGCACGCCTCTCGTTTTCTAGAGCTTCGCGTTGCCGGCGGAGTTCGAGTTCTGCTTCGCGGGCTTCGGCAAGATCGGCGCGGGCTTTAGCGAGGGCTGCTTCGTTGGCTTGTATTTCGAGCTGCGCACGCTCGCGTTCCTCCTTTGCACCTTGTTCTCTGATTTGACTCGTACTCTCGGCGAGTCTGCGCGCGAGGTTCAGTTCGAGGCTGCGCTTCTCCTCGTCCAGCGCCGCGCTCTTTGCCCGATATTCAAGTTCGGCTCCCTGCAGTTCAGCAATCCGCGAAGCCTGCTCCCCCAGGTTGCGGCGTGCATCGGCGAGCTGCGTCTGGTATCGAGTCTCGGCTTTCTTGGCTTCAGCCACGGCTATGGCAGAGCGCTCCTTCTCCAGCCTGGTCTCAATCGCATTCTCGATATCGCTCGAGCGGACGTTGAGATCGCGCTCAAAGTTAGTCAGTCGATCGCTCTTCTGGCGGAGATCATTGTCGCGCTTTTCGATTGCTGCAATGCGTTCGCGAACTTCCTCGGCCAGTCTGCCCCGCTCGGCGTCAATGTAAGGACGCGCCAGCGTCTCTGTTAGCGGGATCTCCGTTTCGCAAGTCGGGCAAGTGATTGTCGGTTCATTCATGGGCCACGCTCCCAAATAGGTTGAGGCTTGCCATTGACCCTTACCCTCCGGCTCATAGAAAATCTGAGGACCGAGTGGCCTGGGCTGGTCAATGCGGCCTGGGTTTCTCTAGGGTCCCGTGTTCACGCACGGGACCCGCTTCTTAAAAATTACGCGTTCTTCCTTTTTTCAGTTTTCCTCCTGTTGATGGTTCGCCAGCGTTTTTGGCAGCTTATTCGTGGCCAATATCTCAAGGACCTGCTCCCGCGAGAGTGTCGCGGCCGACGCGGCCGGGTCAGGGTCACCGAGGAGCACGCGCGCGACGCCCGCTTTTCGGTCAATCGCGCTCGCGATCACTTCCTCGACGGTGTCGGCAGCGATGAGCCGCAGGCAGGTTACGGCCCGGTCCTGCCCGATCCGATGGATGCGGTCTTGGCTCTGAGCATAAAAGTCATAACGCCAAGAGACCGTCTCGTAGACTGCATACCGCGCTGCAGTTAGGGTGAACCCCGAGCCTGCGACTCCCGGGTTGGCCAACAGCAGTCTTGAGCTGGGCTCGGTCTGGAAACGCTCGGCGATCCCGGCGCGATCGCCTACCGGTGTGCCGCCGTACAGCACGAGCGGCCCGAGCGACGAGTACCTCTTCGTCAAGCCTTCGATCGTGTCGACGTACATCGACCAGATGATGAGCTTCTCTGCCGGGGTGCCGCCGATGATCTCATCGATCAAGCAGTCAAGTTCTTCGAACTTCGCGGGTACTCGAGGCTCCGTCGGAAGGATCAGCGCGGGGTTGCTCGCTATCTGCGACAGTCGGAGTAACTTCACGAGCACTGTCGGGGCGTGCGCGCGGAACTGTTCGCCGGTCATCGCCTCGATTTCACAAACCAGCTTGTCTCGCATCTCGTTGTAGAGCCGACGCTGCCAAAGCGGCAATTCAACGCGCAGGTCCGTCATCGTCTTGTCGGGAAGGTCCAGGCAATCGTCTTTGGTCCGGCGCATGATGAATGGCGCGCACCGCGAGCGCAGTACCTCGAGTCCTCCCGGCGAGTCGGCAGCCACAACGAACGAGTCGAAGTTCCCGAATTTCTCGCCGGCCGTGATGACCCGAAGTTGGGCGTACAGGTCGGCGGCCGTGTTCGTGACCGGCGTGCCGGAGAGCAGCCACCTGTACTCACATAGCGGCGCGTAGTGTTGCGCCGCGATGCTGGTGAGCGAGCGGCGGTTTTTCACAGCATGCGACTCATCGAGCACGAGGACGGTCGGCCTGCGCTTCAACAGCGCGAGCACCCCTGCGATCTCGATGCGGCCCGTCTCGTAGCTCATGATGACGACGGGCGCCGACGCGGACGACAGAGCCTTCCGCCGGTCCCGGGCAGCGCCTTCCACGATCTCGAAGGTTAAGCTCGGCTCGAATTTTTCGATCTCAGTAGTCCAGTTCCGCTTGAGCGAGTTCGGGCAGATAACCAGCATCGCAATTGCGCGTCCGCTCGCGCGCAAAGCAGCGAACGCACGGATAGCGACCAGCGTTTTGCCCAGCCCCTGTTCGAAAGCCAACAGGCCGGATTTTTCCGCTGTGAGGAAGGCTATGCCCTCCTTTTGATGGGCCATGAGCGCGGGAGTCAATGTCATGATGCCGCTTTCCAGGTTTTGTGCTTATCGAGCCGGACACGGAAATCACCGAGCGCCTCCTCGAACTTTTCCATGTCGTCTGGCACGACTGCCCTAATGTCAGCCAGCGAGACCGACTCAAGCACTTTGGTGAAGCGACTGAGTTCGAGGCGGAAGGGTGAGACGCCAGCGTTGATGTACGACTCGGCCACCTGCACGGCGTCGCGGAGGCGGTCAACATCGTCGTCGGCCAGAGACCCGGGATCACGCTCTAGCGACCGCCTGATTGATGCTGCGAGAGCTTCGATTCTTGCCTTCAAGTTACTGTTGCCAGCTCGAATCTCGTTTGCGAAGCGGTTTGCCGCGTGCTCCTCACCACTTTTCAAAACCGCCCACTTCTCTGGGTCGTCGTGGAACTCCTTCAGGAAGCGGGCGTCACGGTACTCTTTGAAGACGTTCCTCCGCACCATGTCGAAGACGTCTGAGCGAAGCTCGTCGTACTCCTGGTTGCCATAGTCCCTCAGCATCGAGCCGAGCCCTGCAGCTTTCGAGATCTCCTCGAGTGTGCTGAACTCGCCGGCCGCTATCCGCTGCGCTGCAGGGTCATCCACTAGGTGGTCGACGAACTTCTGCGCGAACTCGTAGGCATTCTTGAGACGGCTGACCCATGAAGGGCTCTTGCCCATGTAGTTAGCCAACTGACTGACGGTCATCAGCGGCTTGTGACCGTTTTTCCCTTCCACCGTCTCGAATACGAATCGCGCGTCGACGTAGCGACCCCAGCTGCGCACGCCCGTTCCGCGGACATGGATTTGGGCTAATAAGATGGCGCGCTCCTCCTCGGTAAATTCTGGTGGCAAGACCTTGGCTGTGACGCGCCGGAATTGCCCCTCGGTAGGCTTGCCCTTGTTTTTGCGCTCTAGTTCTCTGTGGATCGTGACGCGGGTCGCGCCTTCAATTACCAAAGACTTCGGGGCGTCGTTCTTCCGCCAGACATATATGGGCTCCATCTGTCCAATGTCCGCTATCGACTTCTCGAGTCCGGCATAGCCGTTGGTCGACTTCAGGAAATTTTCGAGCTCTTCCTCGGACTCGATGGTACCGTCGCACTCCGCGAGATAGGGCATGAGCCTCGGGTTCTCGGGCCAGAGTACGACTTCATCGAAGACGTCTACCTTTTCCTCCAAAAGCTCATACATCTGGTGGCCGATCTTCTCGCGGAACACTTTGGGCTTCGGGGTGTCGTCTACGTTTTTCGTCACGTCAATCTCCTTCCATGTCCCTCGCAGCGGCGCACATCAGAGCAACGATAGTGGCGGCAGCGACGTTAACACCGGCGCAACCTTGGGGATCTGCCTGTTGAACGGCGGTCGCAATCGTAGGATCAGCCCGGCCTCGATCCGGCTCCTGAGCGAACCGTTCAGGACGGGCGCCGCGCTGAAGAAGAGCCGGACTGTTTCGCGCGCGATGCGGACGTCGGGACTCGTGGTCATCGATTGGCAGTGCTGACTCAGGCGCGCGAGAAGGTCAACCGCCTTCCCAGCGTATACGACGGCGTATCGACCATGAGTCGTGCTAAAGGCCTGAAGCAAGTATACACCACCGATTTCGCTCGGGATGCGACTGACCTCTTCTTCACATAAGAGCAGCGGACCGCACCATCCCAATACCATGGATTTGCTCCAGCAACTTTCAGCAAGACCGAGTTCATTTCTAGCCAGCACGTGTTCAGATCTAGCCGGTCTATGCAATTCATGCAAGCCGAAATGAATGTTTTATTCCAGAATTAAAATTCTTGCCGAGCTCTTACGTCGGCAACACGCGAGGGCACCAGCCGAGTCGGACGCAAGCCCTGATGCCCCACGGCATCGATCCGTAAGGCCCCGAACGGTAAAGTGAGCGAGTGCCCACCGATACGGACATACGCCTCAAAAGCTGGTTGGACGCAAATCAACGCGATCGTGAGCAAATGTGTCGCTCGGTGCTCGCGCTCGACCAGCACTATTCTGACGTCAGACCCCGCCATCCTTCTGGGGGGCCGGATGGAGGGCGTGACATCGAAGCCGTCTTCGATGGGGAGCGCGTCGCCTATGGTGCTGTCGGCTTTCACAACGGCAGCAACGACTCCGAAGAGCAGAAGAGGCAGATCAGAGCCAAGTTCTCGAGCGATCTGAAATCAGCGCTCACCGCCAAGCACGACCTCAAGGTCTTCGCTTTCCTCACGAATCTGCACTTCACGATGGGCGAGCAGTCCGAGATGGTTGAGGAAGCGCAAAAGGACGGGATCGAGCGTTGCGATATCTTTGATCGCGAGCGACTTCGAATCGAGCTCGACTCCCCGGCCGGATTCTTCGTGCGGTTCCAGTACCTTGGCATTCCGCTTTCGGAAGCCGAGCAGGCGAGCTTCCTCGCCCGATACGGCGATCGCATACAGGAGGTGGTTTCGACGGGTTTCCAGCGGATTGAGCGGTCGCTGAATCGTATTTTGTTTCTGCAAGAGGCAGGGAACGTCCTAGCCGGAATATACATCCGCTTCCAGCTGAAGGAGGGCTATTCGGCCGCCGACGTTGGCCACTTCCGGGCCTTCGTCAGCCTTACCCTGCGCGCCGTCAAACACGACATCCTCACGATCTCTTTCGGATCCTCAGATAAATCAACCCGGTTCAAAGATGACGTGAAGTATGGTCAAGAGAACCAACCTGCGGGTATCGCGCACGGAATTGGCAGCGGCCAATGGGAAACACACATCAGACTGCCGCAGCCCGGCGCTCACGAAGAACGCAAGCCTGAACGAGAATGCAGTGCCGCCGACCAAGAGGCCCGGAACGACGGCGGCCTTGTCTGCGTCGGATGGGGCAGCTCGATCGGCATGGACCCTGTTCGCGCGATCACGATTCACTACACGCATGACGACGCGCTGATCCGTTTCCGACCGCGGCTCGATCTTCGCGATCTTGACGACTGCATGTTCGTGCCGATCCTCAACCTGTCCCTCGCCGAGAAACTCCAGTCGATCGAGGTGTTCGCCAACGGATACAAGCTTGTCCACATCGGCCAAGACAATTTCTTGGTCGACCGGTCGCAATTCAAGAGCCCTCTCCCCGACGTTTTCACGCCAGACGAGCTCGCAGATCCTTGGGTGCGGATTCGACCGTCAAATGGCTCGTCTGCGTTTCACCTGCCCTTCATGTCGGCTACGCCGAGACGGATGTTTGGTCACGAAGAGGTCCCCGACGTTCGGACCGGTAGGGCGAGCTAGAGCGATTGACGCATTGCCTAACCGCTCGAAAGCGGCGCGATCGCTGTGACGGTTCCGCAACCATTGCACGGGACCTAATGTAGCCCCTGGTGAGCAGAAGCCAAAATTGAAGCAGGCCGCTGAAGCTGCTGGCTTGGAAGTGTCAACTTGGCCGCGATCGCAGGCTTTGTCTGATGCCGATCGCGCTCGATATCGCATCGGCGATACGCCGGAGGCATCGGGAGGGCGAGCGCCTCAACTGGCATTCCCAGATCGCGACGACCACGTAGCCACTCCGGCGTAGAGCTCGTTGCGCGCGACGGTCGCGCATTTGGTTTCGCGCGATCTTTGCGCGCCAGTAAACGGAGTTCGTGCGAGGCAGGTGTCCACATCGAGGGCAGCCATGCCAGAAACAACCGTGAGTAAACACTGCTATTTTTTCGCGTGCGAACAGAAAGTCAGGCGTACCTGGAAAGGTAAGCGCGTGGAGCTTCCAACCTCTGATGCCGGCTCGTACGAGCAGAGCACGAAGCCGCGCCTCCGTTGTCCGATTGCCGCGCGCGGTAATCGCGCGCATGTTTGCGCTTCGTGATGGTGACGGTGCCGAGAACTGAGGCAGCCGGGTGACTTGCTTATGCTGCGGCGGCAAGGTGATCTTCGTTGCGCCGGAGATGGTCATCGAGCGCGGCCGCGACCGCACGCGCCATGGCCGGCGGGACTGCGTTGCCGATCTGTTCGTACTGCTTCGACATGTAGCCGATGAAGCGGAAGGTGTCTGGGAACGACTGAAGGCGCGCCGCTTCTCGGACGGTGATTGTCCGGTCCTGCGTCGGGTGGATGTAACTGCCCCAGTGCGGATCGCACTTTGTGAGGATCGTGCAACACAAGCCGCGGCGGCGCAAACGACCGTATCGCTTGGTGTGGTCGCTCTTCCTCGCGCGTTTCATCCCTAACGGCAGCATTCGACGCGGGATGTCACGCCAGTTTCCGCCCTCAGGGACCGCCTTTATGCGCTTCAGGGTCCGCGGCGTCAGCCTGAAGGCGGTTTGGTCAAGCACCGTACTCGAGCCGTGCCGCGTCGCGCGCTGGAACTCGTTCAGCGCCTTAGTCCGGTATTTGCGCACTACGTTAGGCGCGCCGTTCGCAACGCGCGGAAGGTCGCCAATAGCGTCCCACACGGTCACCGGCTTCTTCGCTTTTTTTCCATCACGAGGCTTCCAGCGATGGACGAGCGGGTTCGCGTTCGCGGACGGCTTCGGCGAGGGCCCGTGGCTCCCCCGCGGGAATAACGTCTCCTCCCACCCGAGTCGCGTCGCGACAATGAACACTCGGCGGCGCTCTTGCGGTACCCCGAAGTCCTCGGCGAAGAGTATGCGGACGCCAACTTGGTAGCCGAGTTTCTCGAGGCCGCGCCTAATTGCGCGGACGATCGCTCCGTCGCCCACTGTGAGCATGCCGGGGACGTTCTCCATCACGATCGTCTTCGGCAGCACTCGCTTCACAATCCGGAGGTACTGGCGGAAGAGGCGAGCGCGCTGGCTCGACGCACTGCGAGCGTGGTTGTTGTAGGAGAATGACTGGCATGGTGGTCCGCCCAGCAAACACTCGAGTTCGCCACACTTCACGCCGGCGGCACGCATCAAGATGGATGGCGAGACGTTGCGGATATCCTTCTCGAAGAATTTTGCCCGAGGAAAGTTCATCCGAAACGTCGCGGCCGGCGCTCGGATCGTTGTCAACGGCCGCGATGATGTTCCAGCCCGCCTGCCGGAAACCCTCAGCGAGCCCACCCGCGCCCGCGAAGAGGTCGATGCAACGCGGCCCCAGCTGCGCATTTCGAGACGTTGTCACACTCCTTTCTTCCTCTTGCCTGGTTGCATCGTTGACCTCTCAAAACCTCGCCGTAAACGGTCGCACATCCTAATCTTGCCGGCCATTCTAGCACCGAACGCTGGTATTAACTCGCGGAGTCGCTACGCGGCCTTCCATAGACTCAACGTTTTTTTGGGGCAGTTTTTATCGGGCGGGCGGCTTGGTACAAGGCCCGCCCCACTCGTCGAATTTGGCCTGTGCCGGCTAGTTTCGCCAGTGCCGCATAAAAGCTTTTTTCTGCCGAAGAAGGAATATTTAACGTTGCCTTTATTTTTGAAGCGCTGAACGTGATGTTGGACTTAGAGTCCAAGAGGTTCCTGATCGAATTCATCAAGTTGAAGTTGCGAGGTAATTCGATAGGCATCGGATCGATGTTGGTAACCTTGTCTTCCCCACCCAATATCATTTTGACAATGTGACGCTGCTGGGGACCCATAGCTCGGATCGTGAGGAGCTCTGAAATTAACTCATTCCTCCGGGCCGTGATTCTTTTGAGCTCGGCAAGAATTTCCAGCATTCTGTCTTTTTTCACGAAACATATTACAGACGGCAAATGACTGATGGTCAATAGTTGCAGTCTATTTAGAGAGGAAGTTGAATATAGATTTCTGTACCGTTTTCTGTTACGACAGGAAAGATGGGGCGATCGAAGTCTAGCGGGCCGGCAGAAAATGCGAGTCACGAGGCTGCTCCGCGCAGCGGAAGCAAAGTCCGCCGGCCTAACGATCCCGCGGTCAGAGAGTTGATAGATCACATCGCCAGGGAGTTGGCCCGCGAGTTTTTTGATGTCATTCAAACGCCGGCGACAAACAACGAGCAATAGAATTAGGGAGGCCTTGGCATGAGAGTGGCGATCTATGCGCGATACAGTACGGAAAACCAACGACCTGAAAGTATTCTCGACCAGGTTTCTTCTTGCCGGAAATATGCCATTGGGCACGGTTGGATCTTAAGTGACGATCTCATTTTTTCCGACGTAACGGTCTCAGGTACACGAGAGGACCGGCCGGGCCTGAGCGATATGATGGTACACGCGCAGGATCACAAGTTCGACGCTCTTTTGATTGATGACCTATCTCGTCTCGCGCGGGATAACTTGCTGATGCTAACGACCATAGCCGATCTGAGATTTCTCGGCGTGCGCGTGGTTTCAATCGCCGATAACCTCGATAGCGATGTTGATAGATGACATCGCTAAGGAGTTGGCCCGCGAGTTTTTTGATGTCATTCAAACCCCGGCGACAAACTACGAGCAATAGAATCTAGGGAGGCTTGGCAATGAGAGTGGCGATCTACGCGCGGTACAGTTCGGAAAACCAACGCCCTGAAAGTATCGATGATCAAATTTCTTCTTGCCGGAAGTATGCGATTGAGCGCGACTGGACCTTAGATGACAATCTCATCTTTTCCGATTTAGCGGTCTCTGGTGCACGTGAGGACCGGCTGGGCCTCCGCGATATGATGGTATACGCGCAGGATCATAAGTTCGACGCTCTTTTGATTGATGACCTATCTCGTCTCGCGCGGGATAACTTGTTGATGCTCACCATCATAGCCGAGCTGAGATACCACGGCGTGCGCGTTGTTTCAGTCGCTGACAACCTCGATAGCGATCAGGAAGAGGCCAATTTTTCGATCCAATTGCGCGGGATCGCGAATGAACTGTTCTTAACTGACCTCCGTAAAAAGGTTCTCCGAGGCCAAATCGGTCAAAGAGACAGAGGATTTTTCGTTGGCGAAAGAATCTTCGGTTACCGATCTATACCGGTTGGGGCAGGTAGGAGAGACAAGAAGGGATTGCCCCGTCCGGACGGCTACAAGATGGAGATTTTTGCTTCAGAAGCGGCCGTAGTGAAGACGATTTTTGCCGACTTCGTCTCAGGAAAATCTGTGTTTTCAATGGTCAATGAACTGAATCGTCTTGGGTTGCCAGGCCGCTATCAAGCACCAAGGAAGTGGAGCGCCACGACGCTCATGAGAATGGTGAGGAACGAAAAGTATATTGGTGTATGGATTTGGAATCGGATGGAACATCGGAGGGATCCTCGGACTCGGAAGATTCGTAGGTATCCCAAAGATCCGGCGAAGTGGTGCACAATCAAAGATGAAGCCTTGCGGATCATTCCGCAGGAAATATGGGAGCAAGCTCAGAAACGACTCGAGGAATTGGGGACTGTGTGGCAAACGGGACAAAAGAAGCGAGGCTTTGTCGGCCAACGGGGGAGCCGAGTCTCCGTTTACCCGCGCCAGTTGTTATCGGGCGCGATGACTTGTGGTCGATGCGGCGCCACGATTGGAATGGCATCCAGGGCAAAAGGCGGATACTACGGTTGCCTGAAAGCTCGTCGGTCACTGTGCGATAACCGGCTTTTGGTTCGCCGCAAAAAAATCGAACGGGTGTTGCTCACGAAGCTGCGCGACAGCATCTTGGACGTGAACTCCATCGAGTATCTGCTCCAACGAATCAAGGCCGAGCTAGACAAAATGAATTCTGACCTCCCAGGCAAAATCGAGCTCAAGTCCCGAGAACTCAATGATCAACAACGTCGGATAACCTACTTAGTGGAGGTCGTGGCAGAGGGGCGAGGGACCCGAAGCATAACGGACGCTCTGGCAGCTTCGGAAAAACTCGCAGAGGACCTCACAGTCGAAGTCGAGATACTGCGGCGATCTTTGACCGATTCGTTTCAGGTTCCGCCACGAATTTGGATTGAGGAAAGACTTCAAAACGTTCAGCAGATTTTGGAGCGAAACACCGGCGCATCGGCCCTTCTTCTCCGAAAAGTGCTTGGCCCTATTCGACTGGATCGAGTCGTTCCCGAAGTGGGAATGCCGTATTACGTAGCTCACTCCAAGCTTGATGTCGTGGAACTCCTTGATGGTCGTACCGGCGGCGAGCCCGCCAGCGCCCCGAGCAGAGGGAGGGAGCCGCCGAGGGTTTCGAATGCATTACGATGGTGGAGGCGGGGACTATCACACTTGTGCGGAATTTGCCGAGTCTAAAGGCATTTTCCGAAGTTCAACCGACGACGTACCCCCAAACGTACCCCAAAAATCCTCCGCGACGCCGATTTCGCTTGCCCGAGCAATCATGACGCGTCTTACAGATTTGGCCGAGATTCGCGCAGCCGTCGACTATGGCGCGTCGGATGCGAGGTCGCCGTCCAGCCTCTCCGGTTCCGCGCTCACCGGCGGTATGGCATTCTGTCATTTCGGCGATCCCGTTTCGCCTTGATCGCGCTGGTTCGAGGTTCGCTCACGCAAAGGCGCCGGGGTTTGGGTAATGGCGCGCGGGCTCAGCGATGCGATCGCTCACGGCCTCAGGCTTACACAAGCGACGCGGAGCCGGCGAATCGTCGCGGGAGACGCAGCATGATCGAGGGTTCCTCAGCCGCGACGGGCATTGGGCGAATGCTAACAAGCAATCTCCCGGTTGGACTAGGATGTCTTCTCGCATGTCTCCGCCGATATCGGAGCGGGGCCACGGACCGCGCTCGTTATGTTGACGGCCTACTTGGACGACAGCGGCACGCACACGGGATCGCGAGCGGTGGTCTGTGCTGGTTTCCTTAGCGACACATTCAAGTGGAAAGCTCTTAGGAGGGAATGGCCCGTCGCGTTAAGGAAAGCGCGGTTCAAAGGAATCGTACGAGCGGCAGACCTTGAAAATAGAAAGGGAGCGTTCGCTGGATGGGACGAGGAAAGAAAACGTCGTCTCTATCAGGCGATCTGTCCGGCGATAAATCGTCGCATCATCGTGCCTATTGGAAACTCGGTGATTCGAGCCGATTGGCAGGCTACGATGCCCGATGATGTGAGACGTGTTAGTGGAGACGAGTTCGGCTGGTGCGTCTATGAGACGATCAAGAGGCGGCCAGATGGGCAAAGAGAACCGGATACAGCGGCGGAATTGCTTACATCTTGGAAGCCGGAACGCCAGGTATGGCCCAAGCCCGCTTGATAGTTGACGATTTGCTGGCCGACAAAGAAAACTCGAAGTTCTACCACATAACAAGTTGCACTATGTTATCCAAAGGGCCTGCACCTCTTCAGGCCGCAGACCTCATGGCTTACGAGATGTACAAGCAGATGGATAACCAGATCGCGCAGCGGACGGGCCGCAGGATAGGGTGCCGTTCGCGTTGATGATCCGCAATCGCGATGTTCGCCACCTCAAGTACTGGAACCGGGAACGTCTTGAGGGATGGCTGCAGCGTGCGCTACCGTACCTTTCCGAGAGCTAGAGACGCTTCGTAGCAAACACGCGGTCAGCACCAATCGCGAACCCCTTTATTGGCTTGCCCGATTTCTGGACACTCACGGATCAATAGGGGTTATCTCAAGCTCAAATTGGCTGGGCTTTTTGACCGCCTGATAGACGCTCAAGGGGGCTGACCGATTTCTTGCAAGCTCAAGTAATTCCACCCTTTCGCTACCATCGATTTGGCAGCCCAGAATGAGCCCCGTGAGAAATCGCGACGGAAAGTTGTGCAATCCGACACGACGCACGCCGTCCAATGCAAAATCGATGTACCGCCACTCCCTTTCGTACTTCCAGTTCATTGCCTTTGTCAGAAAAATCAGTTTGCCAAATTCGAGAAGGGCTTCTCTCTCCCCGTCGGATCTCGCCTCGGTGCTGGCAAATGTCTTCGCGAAGTTCAGTGGAGGAATCTCTTCAGCGTAGATGACGGGCAATGGAATAGTTCCGCCAATTTGGCATTCAAACTCTAGACAGACTCCCTTGTGCCCTTCGGCGTAATGCGACCACATCAGAATATCACCACGGTTCTCGGTCATGCACAGAATCCCAGACTCATCAAGCACTTCGCGTTGCCATTTTTGAAATATTCGTTCGATGAATTCAGCATTCACTCTTCGCCCCGCACCTCGCGCCATCGCTCTGCGCACTGACCTGGGGGCGTTGGGCACCCGTCGATCAGCTAACCACTTTGCGATCCGTCGGAACTCCTCTGGCGACCCTTCGAAGGAAGGATGCAACCTGCAGTCAAAAGGGTCATTGAACTGGTTCGGCGAGCAATAGTACAGGCGATTGTCTCGCAGCGTGGCTTTAGCTCGTTCGGCGGAAAGATAGCGGTAGAGGAAGGGCGGGAGCGACTCTGGCGGCCAATTCGGATCGCGTGAGGCTTCTCTTCGAGAGACTATCATGATGATACTTACCACGGGTCGCATCTCCATAATATTTCTAAGCTGCACTTCGCTCGCGAGCAAGCAGGTCAAGGCAGGGCGATCACAGGGCTCGATCTGTCGAACGTGTCGGCCTGCCCCGTCAACCTTCTCGGCGATCAAGGGTAGCGCGTTTTAGACAGCGGCGAGCTTTGCACCGCGAGACGTATTTGCATCGGCGGATGCGGACGGTCGTCAAAGCGGGATCGAAGTCAGGTTCGAGCGTACATCTGCCGGGTCAGGATTGGATGCCGCCACAGCACTAGGTTTTGATCAGGTCTCGATACTCGTAACGACCTTCGCGCCCAAAGCTGTCGATCAGTTTGACCGCGCGCCGGCGCGCTTCTCCACCCGAACTCAAAACCTTCAAAAGAATAGCCTTGAGACGGGTCCCGTGGTAGTGAATTCGCCAACTTGGAGTGGTCATGGCCGCCAGCTTTGCAACGCAACTCAAACTCTCTGACGGATAACTGCTCGCGACTCGCTCTAACCTCTCGAAAACTAGGTCGTTAGCGTCTGGCCACGAGCAGAGAGAGAGAGCGAGATCCAGTCGCTGAAAATGCCCAGCCGTCTTCGAACTGATTCGTTGCGAACGACCAGCCAAACGCTGAGAGTTCCCGGCCGCTCCCAGCCGGATCGGTCCGCGCAACTTTAACACGCCAAGACCAGAGCCCTTTCAACCGTTCCAAAATTTCGGGCGTCGGCGGGTTCTTGGGATCGCGCAGCCAACTTGCAATCATTCTCAGGTCTCTCAGCCTGCATTCCGAACCTGCCTTAGCAAAGAATCTCACAATCAAGCCATTCTCACTCAACTCAAGCTTTCCGTTCCAATAGTGAACGAAGAGATGGGCGCCAAGATTCTCGTCGCGGTTCCGTGTCGGACCGTACATGCTTGAAGGCTCTCCTACACGATTTACGGCGAGCTCATACTGTTCCAGAAGGGATCCAAATACATCGCTGTATGCGGGACAGAAGGCGAGGTAGGCACCCCAAGACGCCTCCCACCGTTCGCGTTCACCCTCAAGACCCGGGAATATTCTTGTCGCAAATCCTTCGGCCCACTCGGCATCTATAAGACGAATCCACGGAAACCACCGTCCATAGACGGAATGCACCGCTAAAGAAGGTTCTATGGTTGGATCCAGGCGCTCTTCGAGAATTGCACGAAGCTTCGGCATCTCATCGAAACCACGCGCGACATGTGCTTGACCATCGGGCAAGCTCTCCAACGTTTTCCTGATCCAAAGTCCATAATGCATGAGTGCGTGCAGCGAGGCACCTCTTACACAATTTAGTGACAGTTCGGTCGGATCGAAACTCTTACCCTTTCTGCGAGACTCATACTCTGGAGTCGGATTAGGGTCACGCGCGAGTTTGCAGAGTACGTCGCAAACCTCCTCGCGAAGGTCGAAGGGGATCGAAACCGCAGACTGCTTGAGCGCAAGATCCAAAAGGTCTGCGCTCGCTTGGCGGGTCCACATCCAGCCGGGGTCTTCCTCTGCATACGCCGTGGCAGAAGACTCTTCATCCCTCGGTTGTTCTAGAACCCAACTAAAAAGGTCGATCACCGGTTTCCATTCGACCGCTAGATTTTTGCTAACTGCATCTCTCAGTCCATTCACTAATGACCGAATATATGTCGGATGAAGGTTCTCGAAGCGCTTTGCTTCGGCGCTGAATTTCTGGGGCGACTGTGCCACGAGTCGAGTAAGTTGCTGTCCAAGTCCATCGCGGGACGGACCCATGAAGGTGGATTTTGTAGGTTGCCAACTAGCCAGATACCCGGTAATTTCCTCGACGGTCTTTCCTTCCAATTGTTCAGCGGTCTGAGGCGATAGAGATCCGACGAATTCGGTTGTATAGCTTGAAAACTCCGGATGCTCGGAGATAGCACCGGTTTCTCGAGCCGCGTCGTCATATCTTTGTTGCCAAACGGGAGGAAGACTCTCTCGGTCGAACCAAGCGACGCGAGTGGCTTGCCACGATTTGACAAGCCGCTCCAACTCATCTGCGGTGATCTCTATTTGCCTGAATCTGTTGAATGAATCCGCTAATTCCTTCCGATCAGGCCCCTTGTCAATCGCGCTGAGAATCAGGTTCTTTTGGTCGGTAGGAAGGTCTTTAAATCTTTCGCGAAGGAGGACCGCGTACTCGTGCCGGGTATCGACGTTTTCAAGAAAACTCAGATTTGCAATACGTTCGACTACGAGTGAGGGAACCTTATCTGCAAAGATTCGAACTATGTGAAGAGCTATCCGCTGAAAGACAAGCCAATCTTGGGCCCGGCGTTCAAGTGACTGTACCACCGTTTGCGTGCTCACCTGGCCCGATCGAATCAGCGACTCCGCCGCATCGCGAACTGCTGTCACCAGTAGAGATTCGACGCCCGGAACACGATTCTGCGGGTGCTCTTCAATCGCTGGACGCCAAATGTAGGAACTGTCGTGAGGCTTAACTTCCTCCGGAGAGCGTCTCGATAGCGTGAGTGCTTCGTCGAGCACGTCCGCGAAGACACCCATGCCGTCTACGCCTGCTACTTCCGCCAAAGGGATGATTAGTTGCTTCAGGAGGTTCTCGTACTGCCAGAGGTCCATTCTAGGGCCAGGGTGAAGGATACTACCGAAGCGATCTCCGGAATCTGGCTTCGTCTCTGTTTTGGGATCCGGCACAATTCTCAGCAACTCTCTGGCAAGTTTTATTGAGTTGCCCGGATCTCCTGAGCGGGCGAAATTGACGACCAGTTCTCCAACTTTTTCAGCGAGAAAATATTGACGAGAGGTCGTGATCCAGGCCATCGGTTTGTCTATGAGAGTCGCTGCGACCTTCGGGGGCAGCACTAGCAGGACCTCAATCAACTGGTCGCGAACGGTCAGGTTATCGATTTCGGGCATCTGCTGAACAATATCGCGAACCTCCGATGGAACTGCAGCCGCCACTCTCGCAAGGTAGACCGCCTCTGGCCAGAACGGAAATTCGACTGGGACTTCCTTGTCATCGCGAATAGGCTCAGTAGGATGCGCAAAGTAACCGCGCTTATCGAAGGGCCCAAGCCATTTGACTGATGAGACCTTCTCGAAGAAGTACCTACGAAGTGCTTGGTCCTTCAAAAGCTCGGAGACAACCTCTATGTCAATCGCGGGGTTGTCACGCGCGATGATAGCATCGATTCGGTCGGCCATTTCATAAAAGCCGAAGTCGCTCATGATAGTCTCTCCGGCGGCAAAACTCTAGGTTGGGGCGTCGGAAGGTCAATGAATCGGGATAGGAATCTCCTCAACCCGGTGTGGCTCTCATCGATCGGGTCATAACGAACGGTTGTGATGCCGAGTTCTCGAAATCTCTGATCTTCGTCACTCTCTAGTTCCGTGTCGCGCTCCGGAAGCTCCTTTCGCATTGCTCCCGACGAAGACTCTCCGTCGGATCCCCCCTGAGTACGATAGATCGTCGGAACTACTGCAAATAGCTTTTGTGCGGGGAAGTCCGCGGCTCCTCGGCCGATTCGCTGACGGATTTCTCGGCAAATCTTGAAGATTTCTTGAAGCTCCGCCTCACGAAAGCCGCAGCCGATAAAGCAACAGGATTCATATTCGAACAACTGAACCAAAAAGCTGCGCAAAGTACCGTTGTGGTCGTTGTACTCGCGTTCGAAGTCCTCGTTGTTGAGAATCAACTGATCCAAACCCGGTGCGCGATCTGGTTCGACACGTCCGTGGATATGAAAAAGCGCACCCGTATCGATTGCTCGATACGGAAGCGATGGAGGAAAGTAAATGTCTACCGCCTTGCCGCTCCACAAAAGAGCTTTTGCCATCAGTGGGTCATAAGTCGTTGTAACATAACTTAGAAAGCCGATTTTCGCGAGCAAAGTGTGAACATTTGGGATTTCCGGGTCAGCCAATCCGAATATCTCATACAGAACTTGACAATAGGACCGGGCGTCACGCCGCCGACATTCACTTGCGGCGACTCTTAGGCTCGCAGCGTCGGCCAATTGCTCCGGAGAAAGGGCTTCGACTCCGCAGGCAGCGCACAGTGTAGCGATCAACTGAGGCCATCGTGGGTAACAATTCGACGGTCCGGAACCCAGAAAAGCGATGCAGTCACCGTTCCGGATGGATCGTTCGAGAGCTTGCCCACTCGCTCCTTGCTCTTCCTCAATACCCAGTGGTGTTGGCCTCTGGCTGCGATCCTGACAACGGCACGCTCGACAAGCAAGCTTGGGTTTACACGTCGGGCGTTAACGCGGCACTTCTACGCGCGCGAGGCTGACGATCACCTTGAACCACCAAGGGGGGCGCCCCCTGCGCAAACGCGGAAGCCGAGTTAAGATGATATAAACATTCTCGCCGTCACTGTATCGCTATTGTCTGCGCCGTCTCCTATGATGCCGGACGAGCGGGAAGTGTATGCGTGTACCGAAGTCTCGAGCAGCTTCAAAAAAGATGCCCAAAGCTTCTCCCGCAACATCTGAATATTTGACTCGAAAGCAGGTCATTGACTCCAAACTCCGCGCCGCCGGTTGGAGGGTTGCCCTTTCGATTCGGGTCGGCCTCTCACCTACTACGATCGTTGCGCGATCGAGGAATATCCCACCGAAAACGGCCCGGCCGACTATGCCTTGTGCGTCGGCGGCCAAATCCTCGGCGTCGTCGAAGCCAAAAAGCTCACCCTCGGCCCGCAGAAAGTCCTCACGCAAGCCGAACGGTATTCCCGGGGCTCAGTCGAGCCCTTCGATTTCGCGGCTTTCGCGTGCCGTTCCTCTATTCCACGAACGGCGAAATCATCTGGCATCACGACATCCGCCATCCCTTGAATCGCTCGCGCCAGATCGCGGCATTTCACACCCCGGAAGCGCTGCGAGAAATCCTCGCGCGTGATCTTCGAAGCTATGAAACGCTCCGCTCGCAACCCAATGATCATCCGCGGATTCGCCCGTACCAGCGCGAGGCGAACACGGCGATCGAAGAAGCGATCGCGAAGCGCAAACGGCAAATGCTCGTCGCGATGGCGACCGGCACCGGCAAGACCTTCACCATGGTCAACGAGGTCTACCGGCTGATGAAGTCGGGCGTCGCCAAGCGAATCCTTTTCCTCGTGGATCGCCGGGCACTGGCCGCCCAAGCGGTACTCGCTTTTGCCTCATTTGAACCCGAGCCGGGCCTGAAGTTCGACAAAATCTACGAGGTGTACAGCCAGCGTTTTCACCGCGAAGACTTCGACGAAGACGAGAAGTTCGACCCCAAAGATCTTCCCAATTCGTATCTCACGAATCCCAAGCCCGGCCATGCCTTCGTGTACGTCTCAACGATCCAGCGCATGACGATCAACTCTTCGGCCGCGACGCGATCTTCAACATCGGCGACGAGACGATCGACGAAGATGCCGACAAGCTCGACATTCCGATCCACGCGTTCGACTCGTGATCGCCGACGAATGCCACCGCGGTTAACGTCGTCGGAAGTCGCCGTCTGGCGCAAGACGCTCGATCACTTCGACGCCGATCAAGATCGGCCTCACAGCGACGCCGGCCGCTCATACCACTGGCGTATTTCAAGGAGATCGTCTACCGCTACGAATACGAACGCGCGGTCCGCGAAGGATATCTCGTCGATTACGACGTCGTCGCGGTCAAGTCCGATGTGCGGATGCACGGGGTCTTCCTCAAGGAAGGCGAACAAGTCGGCGTCGTGAATCCCGCAGACCGGCGCGAGGCAACTCGATCTTTTGGAAGACGAGCGGCAGTTCGACACGACCGAAGTCGAAGAGAAAATCACCTCTCCGGACTCAAATCGAAAGATTCTCGAAGAGATCAAGAAGTACGCGCTGGCGCACGAAGAGCAGTATCGGGCGCTTTCCCAAGACACTGATTTTCGCGGTGAATGACTTGCCGCACACGTCTCATGCGGATCAGCTGGTTGACCTGGCTCGTGACGTGTTCGGCCGCGGCGACTCGTTCGTGCAAAAGATCACGGGACGCGTGGATCGTCCGCTGCAGCGGATCCGCGAGTTCCGCAACCGCCAGAATCCTGGCATCGTCGTGACGGTGGACATGCTCTCGACCGGCGTCGATATCCCCGACTCGAATTCATCGTCTTCCTTCGCCCGGTGAAGTCCCGCATTCTCTTCGAGCAGATGCTGGGCCGCGGCACCCGAAAGGGCGAGCACTATCCCGACAAGTCCCACTTCGTGGTCTTCGACTGCTTCGACGGAACGCTGCTCGAATACTTCAAGCAACGCGACCGATATCACCGCTGAACCGCCCGACTCCGAAATCCGGACGATCGTCGAGGTCATCGAGGACATCTGGAAGAACCGCGACCGGGACTACAACATCCGTTGTTTGGTCAAGCGACTGCAGCGAATCGACAAGGAGATGTCCGGCGAGGCGCGCGAAATGTTCGCCGCCTATATTCCTGCCGGCGACATGGCGAAATACGCGAATGAACTGCCCGGCGAACTAAAGCGGGATTTCACCGGCACCATGGCGCTGCTGCGAAATCCCGCCTTCCAAGACCTGCTCATGAACTATCAGCGCGCGCCGCGAACTTTCCTCATCGCCTACGAAACGCAGGACACGGTCACGTCGGAGTGGCTTGTGAGGGGCGCCGACGGCAAGGAGTACAAGCCCGAAGACTACCTCACGGCCTTCGCACGGTTCGTCCACGAGAATCCCGCGCATATCGAGGCGATCCGCATCCTGCTCGACCGCCCACAGGATTGGAGCACGCAGGCGCTTACGGAATTGAAGCAGAAGCTCGCCGCCACGCCTGAGCGCTTCACGTCCGGAACCTCCAGAAAGCTCACGAAATCCACTATCACAAGGCGCTCGTGGACATCATTTCCATGGTCAAGCACGCCGCCAAGGAAGAGCAGCCGCTCTGACGGCGCGGAGCGAGTCGAGAGGGCTTCGAGAAGGTCACTGCGGGAAAAACGTTCACACCCGAGCAGCAGCAATGGCTCGATCGCATCAAGGCGCACCTGATCGAGAATCTGTCGATCGATCAAGATGATTTCGATGCTCTTCCCGTCTTTTCCCGCTCGGGCGGCTGGGCTCGGGCGAATCGCGTCTTCGACGGTCAACTTCCTGAGTTGATCAGCGATTCAACGAGGCAATCGCAGCATGACTGACATCGTTCAAAAACTTGGGGTTTCTGCCACACCCTCCGCCATGACGGAATCGACTACGGCGACTATATCGAGCAGATGACGTATTTGCTGTTTTTGAAGATGGCGGATGAGCGGGGCATCGACCTCAGTCACGTCGAAGTGAAAAACGGGCGCGGAAGATGATTGAGATCGACTGTTCGTGGCCGGCGCTCGAAGCAAAGTCGGGGACCGACTCACGGATCATTACGTCGATGTGCTGCGCGCATTCGGCCAGCAACGCGGACTTCTCGGCGACATCTTCGCCGAGGCATCTCGCGCTTCACCAATCCGTCAGCCTGAAAAAGCTGGTCAGGCCTGATCGATGAGACCGAGTGGACCGCACTCGACATTGACGTGAAAGCTGCCGCGTTCGAGGGCCTGCTGGAAAAGGCAGCCAGCGAGGGCAAGAAGGGTGCCGGGCAATATTTCACGCCGCGCATTCTTATTCAGTCGCTCGTCCGCTGCATGAAACCCGATCCCCGCGCCCACAAAGAATTCACGATGTGCGACCCTGCCTGCGGCAGCGGCGGTTTTCTTGTCTCTTCCTACGAGTGGCTCATTGAGCAGACAAGGGCGGCGCTATCGACCGCGAACTCGCAAAAACGCATCAGGCCGGCACCTATTTCGGTCAGGATTTGGTCGCCCGTCCCCGGCGTCTTGCGCTCATGAATCTGTACCTCCACGGCCTTGAGCCGAAATCAAGCTAGGTGATTCGATCTATGAGGTTCCGGACGGCCGGCGCTTCGATGTCGTGCTGACAAATCCGCCGTTCGGAACGAAAGGCGCAAACCAGGCTCCGGACCGCGACGATTTCACCGTCGAGACGAGCAACAAACAACTGAATTTCATCCAGCACGTGATGACCATCTTGAAGCCCGGTGGTCGCGCGGCAGTCGTGGTACCAGACAACTGCTATTTTCGCCGACCAGGCAGGGAGGTCTTCAAAATCCTCACCGAGGATTGCACCTGCACACGGTATTGCGCCTGCCGAACGGCACCTTTTCTCCGTATAGCCCCGGCACGAAGACCAATGTGATTTCTTTCACCAAAGGTGTGCCGACCGAGAGAGTGTGGGTCTACGACGGGCGCAGCAACGTGCCGCAGATTACCAAGAAAGACCGCCCGCTACGCCCGACCACTTCAAGGAGTTCGAGCGGTGCTACGGCGCCGACCCTTCGGCGCTCCAAGCGAAATCCTGCGATCCAAGGAAGACCGTTGGCACTCATTCTCGATCGAAGAAGTCAAAGGCAGGGACTATAAGATTGACGGCCTCAAGTGGCTCAAAGATGAATCACTCGATGATGCGGATGGGCTCCCCGAACCCGAAGAACTCGCCACGGATGCGATAGAGGAACTCGAAGCAGCAATCGAAGATATGAAGCAAGTATTGTTAGATTTGGAAAGAGGGAACGGTTCAGAATTGACGGAAATCTCAGCTAAACCCAAAATGAATACGATCGCAGTAGGTCAATCATCACAGATCTTAGATGACTCTGATCTGCCAGATGGATGGGTAGCGGTTAAGCTGCCGGATATTTGCGAACTCAATCCGCCTAGGCCCAACGCCGACGCTCTTGCCGCCGAGGCTCCAGTCACCTTCGTTCCCATGCCAGCAGTCGACGCGGAACTCGGCGCAATAACTTCGGCCGAGATTCGGCCATTCGCAAACGTTAGAAAAGGCTTCACTGCGTTTTCGAGAAGGAGATGTCATTTTCGCGAAGATCACTACCTTCTTCAGTGAAAACGGGAAATCTGCCATCGCGAAAGACCTCAAAAACGGTTTGGGATTTGGATCGACTCGTTCCACGTGCTGCGCTCTAGCGACGCGGTGATACCCGAATTTATCTATTACTTCGTTCGGCAGGAATCGTATCGCAGAGCGGCCAGGAGGCCGAGATGACTGGCTCCGTAGGTCAGAAGCGCGTCCCAGTCGATTTTCTCAAAGACTACGAATTGCTGCTTCCTCCTCTTATCGAGCAGAAACGAATCGTCGCAAAGATTGAGAACCTACTCGCACGTGCGAAAACATCGCATGAGCGTCTGTCTAAAACGGCTTTGATCCTTAAGCGCTTTCGCCGGTCAGTCCTTAACGCTGCTTGTTTTGGCAGGCTGACAGGAGATTGGCGTCAAAGAAACCCAACGGCGAGGATTAAGGCAAAAGTTGGCGAAGGAGATCCTCCGAATGAATTTGAGATTCCAGAATCATGGAACTGGTATCTTTCAGCGCACGAATTCACGTTCGTTACAAGCGGCTCGAGAGGGTGGGCCAAATACTATGCTGATGGTGGACCGATTTTCATGCGCGTTGGCAATCTAAACCACGACTCTATCGAAATAGACCTCAAACACGTACAGCACGTTAAGCCTCCCTCCAATGCTGAAGGAGTGAGAACTCGTGTCAGAGTTGGGGACATTCTGATTTCGATAACCGCCGACGTGGGCATGATCGCGTTGATTGATAACGAAATTGGGGAAGCGTACATAAATCAGCATCTGGCGCTTGCACGTCCGTCGGAACAGTTTGACCGATGCTATCTGGCCTATTTCCTGGCGGCAGCAAATGGAGGTCAGAGGCAATTTCAGAACCTACAAGCGGGGTGCAACGAAAGTAGGTCTCGGCTTGGATGACATCCGCAGCATTTGGATTGCCCGTCCGCCGATTGAGGAGCAACACGAAATAGTCCGCCGTGTCGAAGCGCTCTTCAAGCTGGCAGATGCAATCGAAGAACGAGTTGCAGCAGCAACGAAGCGAACGGATAAGCTAACTCAAGCGATCCTAGCTAAAGCCTTCCGCGGAGAACTCGTTCCGACTGAGGCAGAACTCGCTCGACGAGAATGCCGTGAATACGAGCCAGCTTCGGTGTTGCTCGAACGTATTCGTGCAGAACGTCAGAGTGATAGTGCCGTAGCAAGAAGGGGAAAGCGCCGCCCCAACCGCCCAAACGAGGTCGGTCACTTCCAGAAATAGTCTTTCTCAAATGGGTTTTCCGGGACCCAATCTATAAAGCCCCCTCCCGGATGGTACTGCGCGATCGCGAGAAACTTGTAGATATGGTCATCGGCCGAGTAAGTATGGCGACCGTCGTCCTGCAAAGACGCTTGAGCGCCTCTGGGATGGGAACTGCAGTCACGAGGAATGCGTAACGAGCGCCAAACACTTCCTTATACATTTTTGCCTGATAGATGTCGTCTATCTTGAGGCTCTTCTCCTTGACTTCGACCGTGATCAGGTCCTTCTGATATTGCCGCTCCACAACCCCAAGAATGTCAGGCCTTCGGTTGAGAAAGTTAAACACTATTTCGCGGCCATCCGGTATGGCGGCCTTGAGTTTTTCGCTGAAACCTTTCGACCCGCCAGTCTCCAGATAGAAGTTACCGACTCCCGCAGCGCTTAGGAGCTCCATGAGCTTCATTTGAACCGGTTCGTACAAAGCTGCCTCTGCCATTGTTCTTTCACCAATTCTACGATTACGCACTGGGCGCGGTTGATTTCTTTGCCTTTTGTTTCCGCTTCTCCCGTTCCTTCCGTAATTCCGGGAGCGTGAAGGTCACGTAGTTGTACTCGTCAATCCGTTTCAGAAGCGGCTTCGACATCGCCAGGATTTTGTCGAGGTCGGTGCATTCGCGATTTCGGTTTCCACGGAACCTGCAATTTCGCGAGTGCGATCGCAAAAAACGCGGTAGGCGATATGCGGGAACAACTCGTACTTGTAAGGACATTTGTACGCTGGAGCTATGTACTGATCCCAGAGCGGAAAAAAGTTCGGTGCCAGGAGATGCAGCGCCTTTACGCAGCCGACTGGAGTTTCTAACTTTTTCTCCTCAACACGCGCCAGAGCCTTGGAGAGAGACTTGAACAACTCATCGGTGAGCCCGTGATCAGCTTGGACCAATGAGCTAATGTTCCGTTTGCGGAGTCCTTCTATCACAGGTCGATTCTCGCGTATGCAAGCTTCAAGCGCGCCCGAGTCGAAAGCTCCGTACCTGTAGAAAGCGGAATTCCAAGTGAGCAAGACGACGCTGAGAGCGTCGACGAGTTTCGCTTCGTCCGCCCACCATTCTTTGATGAGGAAGCGGGCAATGCGGTACATAGAGTCCCGGGGCTCTCAGCTTCGAAACGTCGGCAGCCCTGTTCCAATGCTTCAAGGGCCACCGTTGATTTAGAGTATGGATGGCGCTTGAGATAACCGTCGAGGCCGTACTTCGCCTGCGCTTTTCGAAGAAGCTCTTTTTCTTGGTCGCCTATATCGTCGCTCAATTAATTGCTCCCTCGGAGAATAAGAGACGTTTGCAAGCTTAGCAAAGTCAACGGGCGATCTCACAAATAAGATAGACACTCGCGTGTTGGCTGCACGATTATCTCCGCGCCCTCGGGTCGAAGGTGGCTCAGATGCTAAAGCACGTGACAGCAAATCCCTATCGCAACAGGTGAGCCGTCGACGCTGACGCGACCGCGGGCGAAATCTGAACGATGGGACCTGTCCGGGTGTCCGACCGTTTGTAGAGCCGTTTCCATTCGATGTTTTTCAGCCTGAACTCCCAGGGGATTATGCTAATGTTAACGTCAAGCCCCGAAAAGCGCTCGGATCGACTGGCGTAATTCCCCGTTCGGCTCAAAAGGAGAACGAACGTGGAGTTTCACGAGGACGTACATAGACAGGACCATAGCCAGCGCGACGACGATAAGGCGTGCATATCGCTCAGGGGTTTGGTTTGTGGACTTCCATCGACCGAACGGCAGAGGCGCGTGTGGTTGATGCTGCAAGTATTCGTGGACGATAGTGGGCGCGGGGAGAATGAAGCGATCCGATTTTCGTGCTCGCCGGATATGCCGGAACTGTGCGGAATTGGGAAGCCGCTGCCGATGATTTGCGGCGCATAATGAAGGCGCGGCCCGTTCTGGATTATCTGAAAGGGAAAGAGGCAGCTTCGTTAAGCGGCAACTTTAAAAGATGGACGCCAGAGCAGAGAGACGCAAAGTTGAAAGCGATGATCGCGGTTCTACGAAAGTACCGAATGCTGGCTCTGTCGTTCGCCGTTACCTATTCTGACTTCAATCGCATTCTGGCCACCCCAAAAGGTCTGATGAAAACCCCTTATGCGCTGGCATTCTGCAACGTCGTTGTTTGGATGCTCGACTCTGCTATGAAAAAGCCTTCGCGCGAGAGGATCGAATTGATCTTCGATGGCGGAATCATAGGTCGAGAACGAAACATTGCAGAGGCATACAGAGGGATGATCGAGAAGCTGCCAAAGAGCGCCATGGACTTGCTTGTCGGCAAACCTCGATATGAAGATGACCGCGAGTTCTTGCCGCTGCAGATGGCAGACCTGCTAGCGTGGCACTCTCGACGCGATTATGCAGAACAGCTAGCTGTTGGGAAGCAGTATGAATCCCCTGTATGGGATGAGTTACGAACGGTGGGCGGAAAGTCGTTGCTCATGCGTCCGATGCATCTGTTGGATTTTAAGCGCCGATGGGAGCAGAAGATTCTCTCCGGAGAATGGGCTGCTGCGCGGCGTCAATAGACGAGGACCGGACATTAGCCGATAGTTCGTTTAACAATTTCGTCTAAGCGGTTTAGCTCGCCAAGTAATTGGTTTCGCTCGCGGGCGTGATCAAGATTGTACGGCGCGGGTATGCCAGGTATGTGGAAATTATTGTCGGCAAAGTGAATGGGCGCTTCAAAGACGATGGCATCTTTTTCGTTCAGAATCTCTAGTATTTCTTTTCGCCACTCCCGATGCTTTTGAATCCACGTTTCGACTTCTTGATAGGCTCTCGATTGGTTTGGGCTGATGTGACGTTCGAGCAGGGGACGCCCTTCTTGCTGTAGTCGCAACAATTTTGTCAGTTGAAGTTCAGAGTATGGACGATCAGTCGGTGTAAGTTCAGCGATCTTCTTATCTTTCTCTTGGATGACTTTCTCTTGTGCTTCATGTTTTTCAACGGGAATCTTGACGAACTGATTGCACCATTGCCATCCGAGATAGATGAGGTTGGCACTCAACGCCGCCCCAAAACCTACAATCAATGTAATAGGAATATTGGTGTGCATTAGGAGCAGCGCCGCGCAAGCGAGAAGAAAAGCGAGTGCGGATATCGTGATCGAAACGCGCAAACGAGAATGAAATTCGTTCCAAGTGCGGGTGACCGCTTCCTGCCGAATTTCTTTCCAGTACATGCGTTGATTTCGGAAAAATCGTAGCGTTGGCGAACAGAGATGTTTCGCAGATATTCGAGTTCTACGACCCTCGGCTCGGGTTCTTCGGCATCTGCACGGCTCTCAGCTTCTTTCGCTTGCGTTTTGGCACTCGTCTGGACGCTGCCTTCATCCTGACAGGATGAATAAAGACGTTCTCGATGAGGTTCTCGGCAATATCCAGCAGGACCTTCACGTCTGCCTGCGACGGTGTAAAGGCCCTGTGCGCGGAAGCGTTGCCCGCATCGATTGTCCTTTTAACCACGTCTACTTGCTTGCGGGCGATAAACCCCTGCTTCTCGAATGCGTCTAGATTGCGCGGAAAGTTCCCCTGATCTTTGACCTTCGCGATCATCACGGTCTCGATGAGTGTCCGAATGCCTGTCGTCGCTAGCGTTAGAGCGCCTGCATCGATCGCCACATACACTTCGCTAAGAAGCGACTTGAGTGCCTCCGCCGAGGAGGGCAATTCATCCCTCCATAGCGGCAATGGAGAGCGACGAGGAGACGAGGGGGGCGCGTAGGACGTAATGTTCACTACTGGCAAATCGGTCTCTGGATCTATTTCAGCGATTTCATCATCGTCGTAGTCAACCTGGCGAAAGGCTACCGTTTCGCAGCCCATGCAAACCAGTATCTCTGAGCGTTCGTGATGCTCGAAACCGGTCTGATTGTCGAAGTCGTCGTATGCTTCCCAACTCCTCAAATACTCGAACACGACAGAATGGTTCGTCTCGCGGTGGCAGGCTGTGCAAAACGTCACCGTCTTTTTCGCTTCTTCTGTCATCTGTGAGATTGCTGAGAGAAACGTTTACCGTCGCCACTCAATATTGACAAGGAGCCAGCATATCAGCGAGCGAAAAACGTTGCCCGCAAAGTCGGGTTTCGGGGATCGGCACACTGGCGCTGCTGGCGGTCCCTCCCATCTTTTGACCGTGGCCGCCCGATGATATGGTTCGGGTCAGGACTTAGCTGTTACGTCGTGCCACATGGGGGCGGATAGTGTGCAACTGACCGGAGGGGGGATGGTGTCTAGCAAAGGCGGGACTCGGAACAGAATCAATAGCAGGCCACTGGCGCTTTCAGTACGGCAGCCTTGGGCGCACGCAATCCTGCATCTTGGCAAGGATATCGAGAACCGACCGCGGCGCACCCACTACCGCGGACGCATTCTTATACAGGCAAGTTTGACGACCAAGGCCAGCGAGCGTGCCGCGGCTCGTCGGCTCGGTCTCGATTCCGATGGACTCGTGAGGGGCGCAATCGTGGGTGAGGTCGAAATCGTCGATTGCGTGCGCAACTCGAAAAGCGATTGGGCGATTCGGGGGCAGTGGCATTGGATTCTTAAGAACCCGCGCATTTTGACGAAGCCGATTCCATTCAAGGGAGCGCTCGGTTTAATCCGTGTTCCCGACCGAATCGTAAAGGGGGCTCGATTCCGCACAGCAAAATGACTATCACCCTGTTTTCGTGGGGATACTGGGGTTGGGGTAACGCGACGAAGCAGCTAGTCGAGGCGGTCGACACTGCGGAAAACCGCAGCGGCTTTCGGCCACCGATCTTTGTCGATATTCGCCTTCGGCGGCAGGGTCGTGCGAAAGGGTTCGTCGGTGACGCATTCCAAAACCTCTTAGGCCAAGCGCGCTACTGCTGGATGCAAGATCTCGGCAACGAAAAAATCGCGACTGGCGGTAAAGGGGTCAAGATCAGACGACCAGAGGCGGCTACCGACCTGCTGGATCTCGCAATACGGTCAGCAGAGGATCGCAAACGAGTGATTTTTTACTGCGCCTGTGAGTTTCCGCGATGCGAAGGAGAATTGTCCTGCCACCGCGACACGGTGACAGACCTGCTTCTCGCGGAGGCCAAGAAGGGGAGTCGCTCGATATCAGTTGTCGAGTGGCCGGGGGGTGAACCGATCGACGTTACGGCGCCGCTCGAGGTGGACCGCAAGCTGTTCTCGTCTGTGCTCGGGGGTCGCATGAACATTCCGTTCGATCACAACCAGCTTGGTGCCTTGGCGGGGATTCCGTGGGGATCTATCTTGACCCTTCGTTGCATCGAGGATGGCCGAGCCGAATTGGTCGCCGTCGGACCTCCGATGTTTGCAACCTCAAAGAGCGGGGGACGCTGGCAGCTTCCGGTTTGCCTGCAGGCGGAGGTCGGCAAGCAGAAAGCATCGCTGCTTCGCCAGGTTGAAGGTTGGCGGAGTCAATGCGGTCTGGACCAACGGCGCTGATGGAGAGAGGCGAAGGAACTTGTGGCGAACAAGAGATCCAAATAGCGGCGACGCGGTGAAGGATCACGAATCTGTCGGGCGTGGTCCGACCTACAACACTCGATCTGATTTGGAAGTCACGAAACTGATCGCAACAAAGCACGCTAAAGCAGCGCCAATGACCATGCGATGAAGGCCGCTTCGCGCGGACGTCTAAGTGGCGGTTCGTCGGCCCCCGACGACGATCCAGATGAATCTGGTTTTACGCAAATCTTCGAGTTCTACGACCCTTGGCTCGGTGTAACATTCACGCCATTCACTTTGTCGCGCAGCCGGCGAAGTTCGTCGCGTTCCTCCGGCGTCAATCGTTTCAACGCTTCGATGCGCTCGCGTCTCGCGGCCGCAGCGTCGGCGTCAAGTCGCGGAATGTCCACAGTCACGTTCCGGCCCCATCGCTCTCGATGCCGACGTTCCATGATCCATGCGCGAGCGGTCCATTGACCAGGTGCGAAAGTCTCTTTCGTCGTCGTGGTCGTCGTGCCATCTAGATTCTGCGTTGTCACGGTTTCGCGCTTGACAACCTGCCGTTGGCTCGCTGCGTAAATTTCCGCTAATCCAGCGAGTTCCTCTTGAGCCGCCGCCCTTTTTATATCCTGCACAAACTGCACAAACACACTAGACGTTCCAGCCTCGCCTTTCGCCTTCCACTTGTAATAGAGGCGTGGACTGATACCGGCAGCTTGCGCCGCGACTTCGGCCGCCGCACCTGCTCGAATGCCGTCACAGATGCGCTTGGAAATCTCGGGCGTGATTTCTTTCGGTGGTCGCGCCATTGTCAATTTTCTGGACGAATGAATTGTTCCGGCGGAAATGATTGGCTATTGCTGCGGGCTGGTGACGTGGAGCAGAGACAGAAGCTCGCTGGGGATTCGCCAGCCGTCCTCACCCTCGCCCGTCTCTCGTGCTAGTACCCACGCCTCGACCAGCGCAAGGTCAGCCGGGGTATTGCAAGCAACGCACTTGATCGCGCCATGCGGGCTGAGCCAGAACCAGCGGGAGCGACAATCATCGAATCGGGGGAAGGTGCAATCGTCGCGGTGCGGACTCGGACAGTGAGCGTGGCAGGTCCGGCACACGAGCGCGCCGCAGCGACGCAACGGCACCGGGGCACGAGTGTGTCCGAGCCAGCGGTTTCGTCCTTGGGTACACAGCAGCAGCGATTTTATTTCGAATGCACGGTCGCGGATGGCAGCCTTTAATTCCGATGGGAGCAGCCCCGGTGGAGATGCCTTCAAGCGGCCGTCTACAACAGTAAGCGTCACGCCGCGCTCGCTCGCTTGGGTCAGGGCTTCGGCAGCAGTCATTCCACATCCTCGTAGGCGCCCGGATTCAGTTCCCTATTAGATTTCCCGTTCCCGAGGCCGACGGAACTGAATAAGTCGTCGACTCTCGCGGGTTTGTTGCCGTTTTCAGATTCGGTTCCCGCCCTTCCCACAATATGGTGGGAATTGAATCCAGAAAGCTGGAATCGATAGGGGTCACCCTTCTTGCCGGCGCCTGATCGTCCAAATGTTCCGGACTCAACCCCGGCCGCCAGCGCCGCGCTAATCGTCGCGCGCTTCAATTCGAGAGCCGTCTGAATCTCGTCTAAGGTGGCAGGCTGCGCCTGACTTCTGAGCCAGTTCACAATCTCGGCCTGAACGTCGTTCATATCGGCCTGATGCGCGTCGATTCCTTCAGTCTCGCCCGTCTCGAGGTTGATCGTTACTTTGGTCCGGGGTAAGTCCGCTTCACCGCGAATCTCGGCCCGGATAAAGTAGTCCGGTTTCCGCGTTTTCGCTTCCAGCAGCGAATCCACGGCCGCGCGGTAAGCTTCGCTCCCCATCACGTCGATCACGCCTTCGCGCTCAGTCTTGCCCTGGTGGTGGAGCAACAAAATGTGCGCGCCGGTCTCTTTCGCTACACTCTGGAACGGTTCGAGCGCCTGAGAAACCATAGAGTAGTCTTTCGAGTCCCTAATCTTCGCAAGGTTCTGTAGATGATCGACGATCAGGACCTCAAGACCCTGACGGATAATCTCCGCTTTCATGAAGGCTGCCAATTCACTCAAAGGCATCGGCGGGAGTTGATCGAGAAAATAGACTTCGGTTAGCCCCCACTCCTTCAACAATCGCGCAACCTTGACTCCATTGCGCTCCAACGCCATGTACCCAACTCTCGCCTTCACGCAATCGCGGCCTAACAACGGAATCCCAAGGGTCAAGGCGCGGGTCAGTGCGCAAGCGAAAGTAGATTTCCCCGCGTAGGCACGCCCGACAAGCATTGAAATTTCGCCGGCACGCAAAGTCTTCGCCCAAAATGATTTTCGTTCGGCCCTCGCCGCGTGATCTTTCAGGTACTCGTCGACGGTACGAAATCCGAAGATCCGCGAATCGATCGGGTCCGCTGCGTCGGCTCGCGTGACCGTGGGAGTTTGACTCGACACTTCCATTAGCTTTTCCGGCGTGCCTCCAGCCGCAAGCCAATCCGATACGTCTCCCTTCGGTGGCAGGTCTGGCAGCCGCACGATCCGCACCGTCCTGGCGACGGGCAGAAGCTCACGCGCAACGTGGCAGGCGTGATTCTCCCCCGCTGAATCGTTGTCCGTAAGAATCGCCACATTGCGATCTTGGAAAAATGAGTTGTACGCGCTTCGCCACTTACCTGCGCCGCCAGGATTGGTAGTGGCGGTAAGGTTGAGCGCTGCCAGCGCGTCGGCATCCTTCTCGCCCTCTCCAATGAAAACGAACTGGTGCTTGTCGGCCGCGATAAGTTCTGGCAGGCGATATGGCACGCGGCGTGCGCCGTCCAAGTTCCATATCGATCCGCCTTTGCCGTCGGGCCGACGCTGGCGAAAACCTTTTGGAACGAAACGGACAACCTCGAACAATAACTCGCCGCTTTCGCCGCAGTAGGGATACACAGCGACGATTCTCCGTCCGCCGTGCTCTGCGCCGGAGTCAGACCAAAGGCCGCGCTCTTTCAGCGCTGCAATGACCCGGTCCTGCTCTTGCGCATGTCGACTCTGGCAATGAACCAGAATCAATCCGTCGCGTTCGGAAATTCTCAAGCTAGGGTTAGCGTCGTCGTTGTTGTGTTCAGCCGCGAGCGGACAGCGCGCCGTCCAATCCGACCCGCTTCGCCGTCCGCCTAGCGCCAGCGCGATCGATGCGGCGCTCATCGCGGCTCCCGGTCCACGCCAGCCCGCTCGATCATTTCGAGCACGTCGCGAGCGCGCCACGCTGTTGTGTGCGGGCCTAATTTGATCGACGCCGGCGCCTTACCCTGCCTCACCCACAACCACCATGTAGATGCGCCGATTGGAACCAAGCGTAGAACTTGCTTGAGCCGCAGCAGCGCGGTCGGGTCGACGGGCTCAATTTTGAGCGAAGGATTCTTGTTCTTCATCGCGTGCTATTGAAGCACGCTGGACGGGTTCACTTGGCGGGGTGTGAACGAACTTTCTTCGCGCGGGTGAGCGCCCGCTGAAGTCTGCTTGGTGAGACGTTCCGCATCCTTGAGAATACCGCTCGGCTGAGTCCTGACTTCTGGAAATCAAGTGCGATTCCGAGGTACTGCTCGGTAGCTAAGTTTTTTTTCTCTGCGTTGGAACCCCCGCCGCTCGCGCCTTCCAAGACTTTCGCTCCCGTATAAGCGGCTCGTTCAAACTCCCTTGCCTTAAACCGGCCGCACGCATCGCCCAGAGCGAAGCCCTCGGCGGCGATTTGTTCTGCAGAGATTTGCCCCGGCTGTCCGGCTTCCATAGACAACCGAAGGCCGGGAATCAGGCACAGAATATCGTTAGCGTCGGCCGCGCGTTCCACCCTAGACAACGCTCTAATCAGTTCACGCTCTTTTTCCGTGGTCAGTTTTTTCGCAAGCTCGTGACTGAGCCTTTCCCGTTCCCAGTCGACGTGTCGCATTACCAACCACTCGATGCCAGCGGTGCGCTTAACGCGCTTTATCTTCCGTCGCTCGTCGTCGCTCAGCCGGTTCAAGATATCGGTTTTGACAAAATCGTTGAGAAAGTGGCGAGCGACCGATTCTATCTGACCAAGCTTGCGCCCGAAGCCGGCCGATTGAAACACCGTCGCCAAATCTTGGAGACTTTCCTCATTCGTCCGCAACTCAACGTGCGTAACTTTCGTTTCGAACATTCCCGTGTGGCGATATGCGGTCCGTTTGATTGCCATGCTTAAGCGCTAGCCAGCTTTTTTCGATTCAGACGAACTCGTCAAGCCGCTTATATCGCTCGGACTCACCTTGGCCCCCTCCGCGAGGCTTTCCAGATGGTCCGCCCATGCCTGCATCATCTTGCGCCGTTCGGCCAGGTGTTCGGCGCGATTGTATGCGGCGCGCACCCCATTTCGATCCCCATGAGCTAGCTGGCGCTCTATCGCGTCAGCGGGAAAGCCGAGCTCGTTCAGCATCGTGGACGCGATGGTGCGAAAGCCGTGGGCCGTCTGCTGCTCGCGCGAATAATCCATCCGCCTGAGCGCCGCCGTGAGCGCGTTCTCGCTCAAGGGGCGCGTGTCGGTCCGGCCGCTGGGGAAAACGTACCGCCCGGCGCCCGTGACTGGGCGAACCTCGCGCAAGATCTCTGCGGCCTGCCGCGAGAGCGGGACAATGTGCTCCGTTCGCATCTTCATTCGCTCGGAGGGGATGCGCCAGGTCGGCGTTGGTCATTTCATCGCGCGAATAGTTCATCCGCCGCAATGCCGCCAACACCGCAACCTCACTCATCGGGCGCGTGGTTGTTCGTGCTGAAGGAAAAACGTATCGCCCTGCTCCCGTGAGAGGATGAAGCTCGCGGAAAATTTCGATCGCCTGTCGCGAGAGTGGAACGATATGCTCGCGGCGCATCTTCATCCGCTCTGGGGGGATGCGCCACGTCGCGCCGTCAAGATCAAGCTCGCTCCATTCGGCCCTGCGCAGTTCGCCGGGCCGCAAGAAAACAAGCGGCGTAAGGCGCAGCGCACATCGCACGACAAATGATCCCTTGTACCCCTCGATCGCACGGAGCAGCGCGCCCACGTCGGCGGACCGGGTCAGGGCCGCGTGATGCTTTTCCTTCACGGGTGGCAGGGCGCCGCGCAGGTCCGATGAGGGATCGCGTTCCGCGCGTCCCGTGGCGACGGCATAGCGGAACACCTGTCCGCATACCTGCTTTACCCGATGCGCGGTTTCGAGCGCCCCGCGCGATTCGATCCTTCTCAGAACCGAGAGCAATTCAGGCGGCGCGATCCCGCAAGCCGGGCGCCCGCCCAGCCACGGGAAAACATCCCGCTCAAGACGGCGCACTACCGTCTGCGCATGCGATGCCGCCCAGCTGCCGGAAAATTTCTCCAACCACTCGCGTGCAACGCCCTCGAAACGTATCGGCCCCGCGCTTCGCCTTTTCGATTTTCCGATGCGCGGAAGGATCGATCCCCGCCTCGATCATCTTGTGCGCCGCGTCGCGCTTTTCGCGGGCCTGCTTGAGGCTGGTGGCGGGATAAGTGCCAAGGGACAGCGAATTTTCTTTCCCGCCGAAACGATACTTGAAGCGCCACCACTTGCCCCCGGCGGGGGTTACAAGCAGATAGAGACCGAAGGAGTCAGCCTTCTTGTACGGCTTCGACCCCGGTTTCGCATTGCGGATGGCCTTGTCTGTGAGGTGATCGGAAGCCACAAAAGTTACCCCCATGCCTGGCGAGTTACCCCCAAAGTTACCCCTGTTTGGGGGTAACTGTCAACGTATTTGGTTGGACGGAGATAGACAAGGAATTGCAGGAAACCCTTATCTGGCTTACGTTTTCTGTACGTCACGATACCGTGCTGGACTGCAAAATGGTGGAGGCGGGGGGAATTGAACCCCCGTCCGAAGGCCTTCCGGCGATAGCCACTACACGCTTAGTCTGCGATTTCTAGCTCGCGCCCGAGACGCCCACAGACGGGCTTCACTGACGCCAGCCGGCTGAAGTTTCGGTTAGCCGCCCAGCCGGTGAACTGCGGTTCCCTAGCCCACTAAATGACGCCCCGACCCGCTGCCATGGGCGAGCAGCGGCGGGACGCTAGCGGCCCTTAGGCCGCCAGAGCGTAACCGTTATTGTCTGCGGGTAAATTTCGCAGTCTGCCAGTTTTACGGGTCGACAGCACCCGGCGTGCGACCATGGCCCTATTGTCTTCGTCGAATCCAGTTCGCCCCCACTGAATGTGGGTTGTCCATCTACGAGGCCAGTCGAAACGGTTACATCCTCTAGTCTAAGGCTCACCTTCCGCCTGCGCAACCGTGCGCGCGAGGCCCTTATCCGCGCGACCGCGTTCCAGATAAACTCGCACTGAGACCGAGATGGCGCGCGACACTCATAACCGCAACGGCAAACCCTCCGCCGACGGCTTCGACCTGGTCGTCGACAACCGCAAGGCGCGGCACGACTTCTTTATCGAGGAGACGCTCGAGGCCGGCCTCGCGCTCACCGGCACCGAGGTCAAGTCGCTGCGGGCGCATCGCGCAAATCTGCGCGACAGTTACGCGCGCATCAAGAACGGCGAGGCGTTCCTCGAAAGCGTTCACATCGGCGCCTACGCTCCCGCCGGCCAATTCAGCCACAAGGAAACGCGCGCGCGAAAACTCCTGATGCATCGGCGCGAGATCAATCGCCTGTGGGGCCGCGTGCGCGAGAAGGGTTACTCGATCGTCCCGCTTAAAAATCTATTTCAAAAACGGCCGCGCCAAGGTCGAGCTCGGGCTCGCCAAAGGCAAGCACTCGTACGACAAGCGGGACGTGCTCCAGCGCCGGGCCTCCGATCGCGAAATCGAGCGCGCGCTGAAAGGACGCAACCGCTAAAGCGCCCCTTCGTTCGCGGCAAGTTGCCGCAATTCCGCCGCCAGCCGCTGAAAAATGGCGACGCTCGCCGCCAACTCTTTCGCCGTCGTGCCGACGTTTCCCAGCACGCTTGCGACCGTGTCGTGAAAGCGCGCCGGCTTGATCGCAAATTGCCGCGACTCGGCGCTGGCGCCCTTCTCGTTGAGAAAGAATCTGCGATTCAGCGCGTACAGCACGAGCGTCATGAAACCCGCCGCGCGAAACAGGCATCCCGCGACGTACATCACGTCCGCGCGCTCGACCGGCTTCGCGCAGATCGAAATTTCGAATTCCGCGTCAAACAGATGCTTGGTCACCGCAGCGGTTCGAAATTTTTCCGGATACTCGCGGACCATCGACTTGAGCTCAGCGATCGTCCCGCTCGTCGTGAACAGCGGACGGCAGACGTGAACCTCGCCCGCGTAGATCTGCATGTGAAATCCCAGCGGATGCCCCAGCTGGTAGACGCTGCGCGGACGCCCGGCGACGAAATCCTCGATCGCCTCCCGCACCGCGCCAAGCTCACGGTATAGAAAATCCACGTGATGGCCCCGAATCTCGAGCCATCCACCACCGTTCACCGCCGGTCCCCACGCGCCGAACGGCGTTACCAATCCGTCGGCATGACGATCGTCCAACTCCCGTGCAGCCGCTTCCAGAGCCACTGTCGAGAAGGGACGCTCGGCGTCGTAGTAAATCCCCAGATCGATATCGGAGCGCTCGTCGGCAGTCCCGCGCGCCCGCGAACCGCCCAGCACGATCGCCGCGATGCCCTCGATCTTCGCGACGCGAGCAACGACCTGGCTGATTATTTCGTCGATTTCGCTTTGAGCGGCCACGCGTCGAGCATAAGTCGCACGGCCAAATCGAGCAACGAACACGAACCCGATTCGAATTTTAGTTGCTTGCCGACGTATCAGCGTTGGCCTGCGCGTCGAGCGTCGTCGCGCCCGCCGCACCGAGCAGCGCCTGCAATCGCGCGATTCGCTTGCCGAGCGGCGGATGGGTTGAAAACAAATTCGCGAAAAATCCCTCGCTGTCATCGCGCAGACCCTCGCGCGGATTCACGATGAACAGATGCCCGGTGCCCGCGGTCCCCTGCTTCAGCGGCGATTCGATTTTCGCGATATGCTCCAGCGCCCGCAGCAGCGCACGCGGGTTGCGCGTGAACTCCACCGACGACGCATCCGCCAGGTATTCGCGCTGACGTGACACCGCCATCGCGAGCAGTTGTGAAAAAATCGGCGCCAGCGCGGCCAGAACGATCACCGCCACCGTGATGAGCGCCGCCGCCTGGTTGTCGCGATTGTTACTGCTCCTGCCGCGCGCACCGAAGCCGCCGAAGAACATCCAGCGGTAGACGAAATCCGAGAGCATCGCGATCCCGCCGACCATCACCGCGATCATCATCATCGTGCGGATGTCGTAGTCGGCGACGTGCGACATCTCGTGCCCGATCACTCCCTGCAACTCCTCGCGGTCCATCTGGTCGACCAGTCCCTGCGTGACGCAAATCACCGAATGCGTCGGGTCACGCCCGGTCGCGAACGCGTTCGGCGACTCGTCGTCGATGATGTACGGCTTCGGCACCGGCATCCGCGCCGCAGTCGCCATTTCGTTGATCACGTCGAGCACCATCTGATGCTTGGTCGTGTCGGGCGTGAGCGGCCGCGCATGAACCGAGAGCAGCACGAGCGACGCGCCGCTATAGTACGACACCATCGATTGCACGCCGGCAAAAACCAGCGCCGCAATAGTCAGTACCGGGAAGCCGACAAATTGTCCGTTGACGATCGCGACGTCGCGCGCCGCAATATCGAGTCCGAGTCCGAGCGCGCCGAATAGTAAGATGAACGCGAGCACCAGCAGCACCGTCTCGCGGCGATTAGTCGCTTCGAGAGATCTGAAGCTGGATGCTGCCATCGCGACGCCCGCCTGCGACGCGTGCTCAGGCGCGCGGCGCGGTCGGCGTGGTCATCGAAAGGTCAACCTTGGGAACGGCCGCGTCTTCGGGCGCGCCCTTGAAATATTCCGCCGCTTTGAAACCGAAATTGTCCGCGATCAGATTCGTCGGGAAGCTCTGGATGCGCGTGTTGAGATCGAGCACCACATCATTATACGACTGCCGCGCGAAGGCGATTTGATTTTCTGTAGTCGTCAGCTCTTCCTGCAGCTTGAGCACGTTCTCGTCGGCCTTCAACTGCGGATAATTCTCGATCACCGCCAGCAGCCTGCCGAGGCCCGTCGTGATCTGATTTTCCGCCGCCATGCGCGAGGCCTGATCCGGAGCGCTGATCGCCTTGGCGCGCGCCTCGACGACCTGCGTCAGCGTGTCGCGCTCGAACTGCATGTAGCCTTTGACGGCTTCGACCAGGTTTGGAATCAGGTCATGCCGGCGTTTCAACTGGACGTCGATTTGCCGCCACGAATTATCTACCTGGTTGCGCAGACTGACTAATCGGTTATAGGCAAAAACTGCCCATCCGACGATAGCCACTACGATAATCAGAAGTATCATTTGCTATTCCCCCAATACTCAGTTCGAAGTGGCTTCGTCGGCAGCGACCAGGGCGCCGGCGTTCAACCGCCGGCGCCATGGAGCGTGCTGATTAGTTTTCGAACTCGACTTTGATCTTGAAAGGCTTGCTCTCGGGCCGCTTCGGCACCGTCACTTCGAGCACCCCATCCTTGTAAGCCGCCTTGATTCCGTCGTGGCCGGCATCTTCGGGCATCGTGAACGCGCGGCGCATCGTGCCGTACGTCCGCTCCGACAGATGAACTTCCGCGTCCTTCGACCATTCCGGCCGCTTGCGCTCCGCCTGGACGATCAGACTGCCGTCCTCGACCTGCACATCGACCGACTCGCTCGCGATCCCTGCCATCTCGAAATAGAAATGGTAGCTGTCCGGCGTCTTCGACGACGTCCGCCGCCGGCCCCGTCTTGCGCGCGGGCTCCAGCTCGTTCCACAACACGTTCCAGTGCCGCAGCAAAGAGTCGTTTGGCGTGAAACCGTTCATTCGCACTTCCATCTTAAAGCGATCCTCCTGCCGAAATTTTCTCGGCGTGATTTTAGATTTCGGGGCGCGAGCGCGAGGAGAGCTCTATCTGTCTCTCGCTCGAAATCGCCGCGCGTCCCACAATTTCAAGGTAAGTACGAACTCGGTCGCGTCAAGCGGCACCTCACGAAACCCGCAAAATATAGGCCAAAAACGCCTTATTTCGCACAGCTACGCCGTCTTCGAAATCTTCGCGATCTCCTGCGCGAAGCGTGCCGCCATCTTGCTATCGCCGTTCGCTTCAGCGATTTTCATACCCTCATCCAGCTCTTTAAGCGCCCGCGGAATTTCCCCTTTGCCGAGCAGCACACCAACCTTGCGAAAGATGCGCGCGTAGAGCTCTCCTTTCTCGGCGGCGTTCATGGCAACGAAAACGGCTTCAGGCAACGACCACGAAACTCGCGATTCGATCCTCGACGGATCTATCACGTTGATCCAGCCGAGGCACGGTTACCGCTTCTCGCTCGAAGCGATTTTGCTCGGCCGCTTTGCGCGCGCGACCACGCGTGATCGAGTGCTCGAGCTCGGCGCCGGATGCGGTGTCGTATCGATCATGATGGCGTCGCTTTACAAGCCGCGCGAAGTCGTCGCGCTCGAAATCCAGCCAACGCTCGCGGAGATGATCGCGCGCAACGCGACGCTCAACGGCTTCGACTCAGTGCATGCTCTTTGCGCGGACCTTCGCCAGAAAAAAATCGCCGGCCTCGAGCCCGCCAGTTTCAACCTCATCGTCGCGAATCCTCCGTATCGCGCGACTGCCACCGGCCGCGAAAATCCCGACTACGGCCGCCGTCTCGCGCGCGGCGAGAACGCCGCCACGCTGCACGACTTCGTCGCCGCCGCGCGCCGCTACGCCCGCACCGGCGCACGCATCGCATTCGTCTTCACCGCACGCCGAAGCGCCGAGCTGATCTCCACGATGCGCTCCTGCCAGCTCGAGCCGAAGCGCATCCGCTTCGTCCATCCGCGAATCGCCTCGCCCGCAACGGTTATCTTGCTCGAAGCCCGCGCCGCCGGCGGAATCGAAGTAGCTATTGAGCCCCCGCTGATACTCTACGACCGTCCCGGAATATACACTTCCGAAGCGCGCGCATTACTCAGTTCGAGTTAATAACTAATCGCAATCGAGCAAACTGTCACTTCGCCGTCAGGAACTCAACCGCCAAATCCGCCGCGTACTCCGGCTTCTCCATCGGCATGAAATGTCCCGCATCAGCGACATCGATCACGCGCCCATTCCTGATCTGCTGCGCGACCTTCCCCGACAATGACGCGCCCAGCGAATCGCCGCGCTGACCGAACACCACCAACAGCGGAGCAGTGCACCGGAGAATCCGCCCGAGTCCGTCGAAGTCGCGCGAGGTCTCATAGAATTTCGCCTCGACTTCGGGCGCGCATTTGAGTTCGCGCTTGCCTTCCTGCGTCGCGCGCGTGCCGAACTCGCAATAGTCGTGCAAAATTTCCTTGCGCCAGGTGTCGTACGGCGGCTTGTTGTCGAAATTCGAGAACATCGCCTCGACGCTGTCGAAAATGCGCCTGCGCTTCAGCGTCCGTTCGATAAACGGATTCCGCCAATTAAGTTCGGGCGCGACCGCCGACTCGAAGATCACCGGCTCGAGCAGCACCGCGCGCGCGATCAGATCCTGGCCTCTCGCACGCGAGCGATCCGATCGCCGTCGCACCGGCAGAATGCCCAATCGCACGCACACCCGACCAGCCCATCGCAGTGATGAAGCCTTCGAGGTCGCGCATCGTCGCGTCCCACGTATACACGCCGTCCGGCGCGGCCGAACTGTCGCCATGCCCGCGCTGGTCGTAGCTGTAAACGTGGCCGATCGCGCGCAACCGCTCTGCAAGCGGGCGGTAGATGCGCCCAAGAAATCCGGTCGCGTGCAGAATCACGATCGGCGCACCGTCACCACCCCAATCCAGCGTGTGCAAGCGGAGGCCTTTGAGGTTGACGAAGCTGCTGCGCGGTTCAATTTTTTCCATGTCTCCTACTTTCGTTGCTTACGCTTCGCGGTTCGCTTTGTTCTCGATCGCCGCCGTTTCCGCATCGACCGCCTTCGCTTCCGGTGATCGGATGTCTTCCAGCGTGATCGTCTTCAGCAGTTCATTGCGCACGGCGCCCATCTTCGCCAGCACGCGGTCCACGCGCGGATCGCCGTCGGTGGCGCCGTGATCGAAGTCCACCGACTTCAGCGCGTCGGCCAGCACAATCGTCGACGCCTGGCGCGCGAGAAATAGTCCCTGGTTAAGCGCGCCGCTACTCGGGTCCGCCTCGATTACAAAGCCTCCCGATTTCAGCCCGTCGAGAATCGGCGTAATCGCCGGTTCCGCCACGAACAACTCCCGCGCAAGCGTCCACGAGGTGATGTCGTCGCCGCCGTGATACGCTCGATCCGCCAGCCGCAGCAGGATGTGCATCGTCGCCGAGTACAAAAAATCCGGCGACATCGGGCCGAGCATCGCCGGGATGTCGCCACGCTGCACGGACGCGGTCAGCTCAGCGCCGAACAGGATCACCGCCCACGCGATATAAATCCAAACGAGGAAAATCGGCAGCGTCGCCATCGCGCCGTAGATCGCCCGGTAGTTGGCGACGCCCACCTGGAAGCGCACGTAGCCCCACTGCGCCAGCTGAAACAGCACCGCGGTCACGAACGATCCGATCAGCGCGGGACCCCATCTCACCTTGGTGTACGGAAAGAAAACGAACAGGAAAAAGAATCCCGCCCACACGAAAAGGTACGGCATCAGTTGCGTGACGAATGGAAACTGCGAAATTCGCACCGAGAAAACCGCCGTCACGCCCAGCGCCGCGACGATCAACAGTGGAACCGTAAACAGCACGCTCAGGTAGTCGGAGAACTTGCGAAAATAGCTGCGGCTCTGCGGCACGTTGAAGATCGTGTTGAGCGCCTGCTCGACCGTGCCCATCGTGGAAATCACGGTGACCAGCAAAAACGCGCCGCCCGCCGATCCCAGCGCCGCCGCGTTCACGTTCTCGACGTAGCTCATCAACTGCGTCGACGACGATCCGAGGCCCATGTACTTCTCGATCAGCGGACGCAATCGCTCCGCGCCGCCGAATCCTTTGACCGCCGAAAATGCGAGCGCAAGAATCGGCACGATCGACAGCGCGACCGTGAACGTCAGCGCCGACGCGCGCAGCAGATCGTTGTTGTAGATGAAGCCTTCGACGGCGTGATTCAGAACGTGCCAGACCCGCAGCGCGGTCGTGTGCTTCGATGCCCTCGTTTCGAGGTCCAGCGTCTTGCTCTCGAGCCAGCTGGGTGCGTGTCGCGCCACGTCAGCCTACAGGACTGCGCCGCCCCGGATTTGCCCGCGCATCACGAACCGATTCTCAGTGTATGACTTGCGCGATGTCAAGCGTGCGCCCGCGCCGCGCGTTGCGCGCCCTTTCGCTTTACGATTAGCTCATCGTTCATGGCTCGCCTCGCAGCTCACGGAAAGTACCTGCTCGACGGCGCGGAGAAATTCTACATCCGCGGCGTTTCGTACGGCCCGTTCGCCCCCAACTCGCGCGGCGAGCGATACCCCGAGCCCGAACGCGCGGCAGCCGACTTCGCACTGATGAAACGCCTCGGCGCCAACGTGATTCGCCTCTACGTCCCGCCGCCGCCATGGATGGTCGAGGCCGCGCAAAAGGCCGGACTGCGCATGATGCTCGGCATCCCGTGGCCGTTCCACATGGCGTTCCTCGATTCCGCCGACATGATGCGCGAAATCCGCGACGCCATCCGCAAGACCGTACTCGACACGCGCCAGTTCGGCGAGACCATCGCCGCCTACAGCATCGGCAACGAGATTCGCTCCGACATCGTGCGCTGGCACGGCCCGCGCGCCGTCAGTAAATTTCTCGCCGAGCTGCGCGACCTCGGCAAACAAATCGATCCCGCCGCGCTGTTCACCTACTCGAACTATCCGTCGGCCGAATATCTCGATCTGAGTTTTCTCGATTTCGTTTCGTTCAACGTCTATCTCCATCGCGAAGAAGACTTCCGCCGCTACCTCACTCATCTGATGGGCCAATGCGGCGAGCTGCCGCTCGTGCTCAGCGAAACCGGCATGGATACCATTCGCGAGGGCGAGCAACACCAGGCCGATCTCCTTTCATGGCAATGCCGCGCCGCGTTCGAGCTCGGCCTCTCCGGCTTCATCGTGTTCGCCTTCACCGACGAATGGCACACCGGCGGCGCCGAGATCACCGACTGGGCATTCGGCCTCACGCGCCGCGATCGCTCGCCCAAACTCGCCTTCGACGCCGTCGGCAAGGTCTTCAGCGACAGTCTGCCTCCTCCACTCACGTCCGCTCCCAAAGCCACTGTCGTAGTCGCCGCTTACAACGCCGCCGCGACGCTCGGCGAATGTCTCTCGTCGCTTCGCAACCTCAACTATCCTGACTACGAAACCATCGTCGTCGATGACGGCTCGACCGACTCGACCTCCGAAATCGCCGGCCACGATGGAAATGGCATCCGCACGATTCGCGTCGAGCACAACGGTCTCGCCGCCGCACGCAACGCCGGCATCGACGCCGCATCAGGAGAAATCGTCGCGTTCATCGACGCCGACGCGCGCGCCGACCGCGACTGGCTCTATCATCTGATCGAAACGATCAAGCGCCGCGACGCCGCCGCCGCATCCGGCCCGAATTTCGCCCCCGACTCACGATCATCGCGCGCCGCCGCGATGGCGGCCGCGCCCGGATTGCCGCGCGAAGTGCGCGCCGGCGACGATCGCCTCGCGCAACTCTGCGGATGCAACATGGCGATCACAAAAGCAGCCCTGCAAAAGGCCGGCGGTTTCGATCCGATGTTCACCGCCGCCGGCGACGACGTCGATCTCTCGTGGCGCCTCGCCGCCTCGAACGAAACGCTCGCGTACGCTCCTGGAGCCGTCGTGATCCACGAGCGCCGCGCGACTCTCTCTGCCTATCTCCGCCAGCAGCGCGGCTACGGCGCCGGCGAAGGCCTGCTCTTCCGCAAATATCCCCTGCGCACCGCCGACCAGGACGCAATCTACGCGACGCCGTCATGGCTCGGCTCGCTCTTCAACGGTGCCCGCGTTTACTACGGCGAGTTCGGCCGCGGCCTCTTCCAGACCGTCTACTCCGCCGGCAACTCGTACGCCGACCTGCCACTGACCATCCAATGGATCGCCTTGTCGCTGATTCTTCTGATCCTCGGCGCCGTCAATCGCGTACTCGGCGCACTCGGCGGAAGCGGACTGGCGATCTCGATACTGATCGCCGCGGCGAGCGCCGCATCCGCCCCCATCCGCGCGAGTACTCCGGTCCAATCGCACGCACCTGGCTCGCCATCATCAACCTGCTCGGCCCCCCAATTCGCAGCCTCGCGCGCGAGCGCGTCAAATGGCGATTCGATTCCGCCGGCGGCGATCACAACGGCCCGCTCAACTTCAGCGGCCAGGTCGAATTCGTCATCCCCGATGCTGCCACCGTCGACTCTGCGACAATCCTCGCCGCCCTGCGCGACGCACTCATTCGCCGCGGCGTCGCTGTCGCCGAGACCGACGGCTTCCAATCCTACGACCTCGAGCTGGTCGTTCCGCCAATGATCCGCGTGCCGATAAACGCGCTGCGCCGCAACGACCGCAGCATCGCGATGCTCTACCGCATTCGAACGACACCGCGCCGCGCGCTGGTAGCAGCCGCAATAATTTTCGCACTTCTCGCCGCGACTTCCTCGATTGGCGCGGGGGTCGTCGGCGTAATCTTCGCCGCGCTTGCGGTTGGAGTGCTCGCGATCAATCGCGCCAGCCGCATTCCCGCCATCATCAAAGCCTGCGCCGCCGATGTCGCCGCCGCGCTCGGAATCTCAGTCGCGGAAGTGGAAGACAAAATCTCATGACCTCGCTGGAACTCTACGGCCACGCGATCCGCCGGATGCGCCCGCATCTCGGCCGTCTCGCGATTGCGATCGCCGGCGTGCTGCTCGCCTCCGCCACCGAAGTGCTCAAGCCGTGGCCGCTCAAAGTTGTAATCGACAACGTGCTGCGCGGCGTGCCGCTCGTCAGCTCGTGGATTCCGCCGATGCCGCGCGCCGAGCTGCTCGTCGCCGCGTGCATCAGCCTCGTCATCCTGTACGCGCTGCTCGGCGTGCTCAACGTGGTCACCAACTACGTCACCATCTCGATCGGCCAGCGCATGGTCAACGAGTTGCGCGCGCGCCTGTTCGACCATCTGCAGCGCCTCTCGCTCTCATTTCATCGCCGCCGCGAAGTCGGCGACCTGATGGTGCGCATCACCTACGACACCTACTCGATTCAAACGATCGCGATGAACGGCTTCTTCCCGGTGCTCTCGTCGCTGATTCTGCTCGGCGGCATGTTCGTCGTGATGATCAGGATGGACGCGACGCTGACCCTCGTGGCGCTCGCCATAATCCCGCTCCTGATTCTGTTGATCATGTCGATCAGCGGGCGCATCGACGCGATCGCCGGCGGCGCGCGAATCAAGGAGAGCCGCCTGTTCACCGTCGCGCAGAGCGCGTTGGCCGCGATTCACGTGGTGCAGGCCTTCACCCGCGAGGGCGAGTCGTACCGCGAGTTCGTCGAGTCGAGCAGCGAGAGCCTCGACGCCACGCTCCGCCTCTACACCCTGCAGACGCTCTACGCCGGCGCGGTCGGCGTGTTGATCGCGTGCGGCACCGCCATCGTGATTTATCTCGGCGCGCAACACGTGCTCGACGGCCGCCTCACCATCGGCGCGCTCGTCGTCTTCATAACTTACCTGGCCTCGCTCTACGCGCCGGTGAATCAGATCTCGCAAACCTACGGACAGATCGAAGGCGCCAAGGCCGGCCTGCGGCGATGCCTCGAGTTGCTCGCGATCGATCCCGAAATCAAGGACCGCCCGGGCGCGCAGTCGCTTGGCCGCGCGCGCGGCGAAATAGAATTCGACAACGTCGTGTTCGGCTACGAACCCGGCCGCGTTGTGCTCAAGGGCATCAGCTTCAAGGCTTCGCCCGGCGAGACTATCGCGATCGTCGGTCCGAGCGGCTCCGGCAAAACCACGATGGCGAGTTTGCTCGCGCGCTTTTACGAACCGCAGGACGGCGCGATCAAGATTGACGGCAAAGACACGCGCTACCTCACGCTCGATTCCGTCCGCGGCAATATCGCGATGGTGCTGCAGCCGCCGCTCGTGCTGGGCGACACGATGCGCGTCAACGTTGCGTTCGGAAAACCGTCGGTCGACGACGCGCACGTGCTCGCCGCAATCGAGATGGCGCGCCTCGGCCCCGTGCTCGCCAAATTGCCGGCCGGCCTCGACGAAGTGATGGGGCAAGGCGGTCACAGTCTTTCCGAAGGCGAGGCGCAGCGCGTGACGATCGCACGCGCACTGTTGAAAGACGCGCCGATTCTCATAATGGACGAACCGACCAGCGCGCTCGACACGGAAACCGAATCGATGGTGCTGGCCGCCGTGCGCGAGGCGATGCGCGGTCGCACGACGCTGGTAATCGCGCACCGGCTGTCGACGATTCAGAGCGCCGATCGAATCCTCGTGCTGCGCGACGGCGCAATTGTCGAGCACGGGTCGTTCGACGAGTTGCTGGCTCGCGGCGGCTTCTTCAGCTACCTCTACAATATCCAGGCGTGGACGCGAGAAGCCGCGGGTTAGAGATTGCAAATGCTTACAATTGGACTCACTGGCGGAATCGGTTCGGGCAAGAGCACGGTTGCGCAGATTCTTGGCGAATTCGGCGCGCCGATTCTCGACGCCGACAAAGTCGCGCACACCACTTACGCGCCGGGCGGTCCCGCCTACGACGCGGTCATCGCCGCGTTCGGCGCGGAGATAGTCGCTCCCGATCGAACCATCGATCGCAAGAAGCTCGGCGCCATCGTGTTTGGAAAGCCCGAGCGGCTGAACCAGCTGACCTCGATCGTATGGCCCGCGACGCGCGAGAGTATGCGCCGCAACATCGCCGAATTGCGCGCGAAGGGAGCCACGCTGCCGATCGTCGTCGAGGCGGCGATTCTGATCGAAGCGCAATGGCAGCCGCTGTTCAACGAGATCTGGCTGGTGCGCGCGCCGCGCGAACAAGTCGTCACTCGAATCGAGGTTCAGCGCGGACTGAAACCCGAGGAGACCGAAGCGCGAATCCGCGCGCAACTGTCCGATGAGGAGCGCGCTAAGCACGCAACACTGATCATCGAAAACAACGGCTCGCTCGAAGAACTCCGCGACCTGCTGAAGGAAGTCTGGTCCGAAGCCCTGAAGCGCAACGCCTAGCGCCGCATCGCGCTTGAGTCGAACAACCTAGCCCTGCCTCACAGACAAAGCCGGTCATCTAGTTGTGGACATCGGCGGTCAGTATCGATTAGCGTTCCCGCGAAGGGAATTTGATGGACACGATCTGTCGGGTCACACTGATATTGTTCTTAACTCTGCCAGTAGCTGGTTGCGGCAGCAGCAATGACCATTCACGGTCGTGCATTCAGACAGCCGCAGCCAAGAGTTGCACCGATTCGGCTGAGATGATGGGCATGGTTGCGTTGCCGGATAGCCCGTACGCGCCACGACGATGAAACCCACCGCGGGTTTCACATTCAATTGCCTTCCTACTTCCGTCGATGCGCGAGCGCGGAGGGATTTGCGATTCTGATCGGCGTGCCGTTTACGAAGGCGGCGACCGCTTCCAGCGTGTCGACGTAAAATGCGGTCAACGCTTCGCGCGTCACGTAGCCCAGATGCGGTGCGACGGTGACGTTGTCCATCGTGCGAAACGGATGCGTGCGCGGCGGCGGCTCCTCATCGAAAACGTCGAGGCCGGCGCCCGCGATTTTGCCCGCCCGCAGCGCCGCGAGCAGGTCGGCCTCGACCACGATCGGTCCGCGCGACGTGTTGATCAGATACGCGCCGGGTTTCATGAGCGCGAGTTCGCGCGCGGTGACGAGGCCGCGCGTGCGATCGCTCAGGCGTACGTGGATCGACACGATGTCCGAGCGGCGGAACAGATCGTCCTTCTCGACGCGCTCCGCGCCTAAGGATTTCGCCTTTTCGTCCGTCAGGTTCTGACTCCACGCGATCACCGGCATGCCGAACACGCGCGCGTATTCCGCCATCCGCGAGCCAATTCTGCCGAGGCCCAACAGCCCGAGCGTGCGCCCGGCCAGGTTCACGCCCACGGTGCTCTGCCACGCGCCTTCGTGCATGCGCCGGCTTTCGAGACTGAGATGGCGCACCGTCGCGATCATCAGTCCCCACGTCAGCTCGGGCGTGGCGTTGACCATGTTGGCGAAAAGCGGGTTGGCGAAATTCGAGTGCGAAACGATTACGCCGTGTTCCGTCGCCGCCGCCATGTCGAGGTTGGGCAAGTCCAGCCCGATGATCGTGACCAGCTTGAGATTCGGCAGCCGCTCGAACAGGCTGCGCGGCAAGCTCATCCGCTCGCGCACGGTGCAGAGGACGTCGAACGGCTTGAGCGCGACTGCGGCCTCATCCTCCGTGAGATGCTGCTCGAAAACTTTTATCTCGGCCTTGCCGTCGAGCGCCGACCAATCCGCAAGCTGAAGCGCAACCTTCGCGTAGTCGTCGAGGATAGCAATCTTGATCATGACTTTTGGCTCACCTCTCTTCGATTGATCGGCTGTCTCAGCATGAGCCGCGGCTGCGATGTGCAGTTCGAAGTGGCGCAGTGGAACAGCCACGGATGCCAGATGATCACATCGCCGGGCTCGCCGGTCATTTCCATCACGCGCACCGGGACACCGCGAACCATAGCGCCTTGCGTCATGAATCGCCGCACCCGATCGACCTTCTCATCGCGTGACCATAGCGCGCGCAGCCATGGTTCCGCGCGATTCAACTTTCTACGCACATCGGCAGAACGTCCCTCGTCCGCAGGGCCCAGACCGGCGGCAAACTTTTCGACGATTCGATGAGACCCGGCCAGCATGACGGTGCCGCCGCCTCGTTCGGGCACCGGCGCAAGATACGCGAACAGGAGGACGCCCGGAACCTTCGGCGGCGACGGCGACGCGGGCGCATCGAGATGCCACGACGCGTGCGGCAATTCCCATTTTCGCTCGGTGGGAAACGTCACGAGCGGCTGGCCCCATCGCGGCGGCGGCTCCCATCCGCCCGGTCCGAGCAGATCGTCAAGCGAAGAACGAACTGCGGCGCCGCCGAGCGCGGCGAAGGCGTCGGACCGCGAAACCTCCTGGATGCCGGTGACTCGCTCGGCGGTCCAGGTCTCAGGCGCGTCGCGCTTCACTCCGTGCTTTGCCAGCGTGTTCCAGAGCGAGTCGCACATGCGCGCGACGTCGGCAGGGTCGATCGCCGACGGCAGCCGAAGCATCCCGAGTTGCTGGAACTCCGAGCGCTGTTCAGGAGTAAGCATGATCCGGATACCGGGTGCAGGGGTCACCCCTGCCGAAGGAAGTGTGAAACCCACGTGGGTTTCACGTCAAATCCTGAATCGCGCGGACGCGCGCGCTCCCTACAGACTTTTCAGGAACTCGATCAAGACCTCGTTGGTCTCTTTCGGCCGCTCTTGCTGAATCCAGTGGCCGGCGCCGGGAACTATCACTTTCTTTTTCAGATTCGGCATGAATGCTCCCGCGATCTCATAACCACCCGGGATCATTTTGCCGACCACGTCATGCTCACCGGCGATGAATACCGCCGGCTGCTGCAACTTGGCGCCGTCGAGGAAGGGAGTCAGCTCCCAGTTGCGATCGGAATTGCGATACCAGTTGACCCCGCCGCGAAAGCCCGTGCGCTTGAATTCGCCGGTAAAGAAATCCAGGTCGGCTTCCGTCAGCCACGCCGGCAGCTTGTCGGGCACCGTCCCGGTCTCGATAAACTTTTTCGTCTTCGGAAACAGAAATGAGAATTCGCCGTCGCGCGGCGCGTCACCCGACGCCGAGAAGAGCACCATCGCCATCGAACGGCGCGGATCGGCATCGAGTTCCTTCTCGACCTTGCCCGGCTCCTGGAAATAGAGCTGATAGAAATGCTGATCGCCGGCGAGAGCTTTCATCCCGTCAGTGGGACGCATCGAACCGCGTGGAAAATAAGGAACGCTCAGCAGTGCGATCGCGCGAAAGATATCAGGCCGCAGCAGCGCTGAGTTCCACGCCACCGGCGCGCCCCAATCGTGACCCGCAATCACGGCCGAATCGACGCCAAGACTGTTCACCAGCCCGACGATATCGCCGACCAGGTTCAGGATGTTGTACGACTCGATCGGCGCAGGCGCGTCGGTCTGCCCATAGCCGCGCTGGTCGGGCGCGACGACGCGAAAGCCCGCCGCCGCGAGCGCGGGAATCTGATGCCGCCACGAATACCACGACTCCGGCCATCCGTGACAAAGCACGACGAGGGGGCCCGTCCCCTGCTCGACGTAATGCATCCGAATCCCGTTGGTCTCGACAAACTTATGCTGCAGCTCGGACATCGGGGTACTCCGTCTTAAGCACTCGGCAGCAGGGATCGCCGCTGCTACGAATGCTTGAGCTTTTTGATTTCCTCGGCCATCTCGGGTACCGCTTTGAACAAATCGGCAACCAGGCCATAGTCGGCGACCGCGAATATCGGCGCCTCCTCATCCTTGTTGATCGCGCAGATGACCTTCGAGTCTTTCATTCCCGCCAGATGCTGAATCGCGCCTGAAATCCCGACCGCAATATAAAGTTCCGGCGCGACCACCTTGCCCGTCTGCCCGACTTGCAGATCGTTCGGCACGAAGCCCGCATCGACCGCCGCGCGCGAGGCGCCCATCGCCGCGCCCATCTCGTCGACCAGCGGCTCGAGCACCGTCTTGAAGTTCTCGCCCGACTTGAGACCGCGGCCGCCCGAGACGATTATCCGCGCCTCGGTCAGCTGCGGGCGATCGCTCTTGGTCGCGTTGAACGAAACGAATTCCATCTTGAGCGCGCCCGCGTCGATCTCGGCATCCTGCTTTTCGACCGGCGCGACCGCATCGCCCGGCTTGGCCGCGTCGAATGCGGTGCCGCGCACCGTCAATACTTTGATCGGCCCGTCGAGCTCGACCGTCGCCATCACGTTGCCGGCGTAGGTGGGGCGCACGAAGGTATGGTCGTCGCCGATCGAAGTGATCTCCGACGCCATCGGCGCGCCGAGACGCGCGGCCAGCCGCGGAAACAAATCCTTGCCGATCGCGGTGGCAGTCGCTAGCACGAATTCCGCATTTTCCTTTTTCGCCAGCGCGGCCAGCGCCTGCGCGTGCGCATCGGCGAGATAGTTCTTAAGCGTAGGATGCGCCAGCGCGATCACTTTGGCGACGCCGTACTTTGCTATCTCGCCCGCCGCAGACTCGGGCGCGTCGCCCGCCACGACCGCGATCGCCTTGCCGCCGCGCTTCTTCGCCAAGTCGAGGCCCGCGTGAACCGCAGTCAGCGTGGTCTTGGGAAAATGTCCCCCCTGATGCTCCGCGAAAATCAGAACGTCACCCATATCAATTCACTCCGCGTTCGGAATCGTAGTAGTCGTATTCAAATAAATCGCTCAGATAACTTTCGCTTCGGTATGCAGCACCGCGACCAGCTCCTGCACCGACGCGACTTTGCGCCCGGCCTGTCGCTTCGGCGGCGCCGCGAGCGTCTTAATCTTCAGCTTCGGCGTGAGATCGACGCCGAGGCTATCGGCCGCGACTTCCTTCAGCTCTTTCTTTCGCGCCTTCATGATTCCCGGCAGTGAAGCGTAGCGCGGCTCGTTCAGGCGCAGGTCGGTGGTGATGACGCCGGGCAGCTTGAACGCGATCGTCTCGAGACCGCCGTCAACTTCGCGCACGACCGTAGTCTTGTCGGCGCCGATTTCCACCTTCGACGCGAACGTCGCCTGCGGCCATCCCAGCATCTCGGCCACCATCTGGCCGACCTGGTTCGCGTCGTCGTCGATCGCCTGCTTGCCCAGGATGATCAGCTCGGGCTTCTCGTCGCCGGCGATCTTCGCGAGAATTCGTGCAATCGCGAGCGAGTCGAGCGCCGTGTCCGTCTTCACCAGGATTGCGCGGTCGGCGCCCATCGCGAGCCCCGTGCGCAACTGCTCTTGCCACGTGGACTGCCCAACCGTCACCAGCACGACTTCGCCGGTCTGCTTCTCCTTGATGCGGAGAGCCTCTTCGATCGCGATTTCGCAAAACGGATTGATGACCCATTTCACGTTGTCGGTGGCGATTCCGGTGCCGTCGGGCAGCACGCGGATAGTGGTCGCAGGATCGGGAACTCGCTTGATTGGAACTAAAATCTTCAAAGCCTTAACACTCCACGCATTCGTTGATGCATCGATAGATCTGGAACGATGAGCTTGCCCAGGGAACAGCCTGGAAAGGCCGACAAACGCAAAATTTCTAACAGCGCCCCGCCAGTCAGTCAAACCATACTAATGACCGCCCCAGCGCGCAAAGCCCGCTCGATGTCTATTCGTTGTAGCCCAGCCGATGCGACAGCTCGCGCCCTGCGTCGAGCAGGCTCGGCGCGATCTCCGCGCTGATTCGCTCCGGCCCGATGCGATATGTCGGTCCGGCGACGGCGACTGACCCCACCACCGAGCGCGTGTAGTCGCGAATCGGCACCGCGACCGACGACACTTCCTCGATGAACTCCCCCGAATCGGCAGCGTAGCCGTCGCGCGCGACCGCTTCGAGTTGGGCGATCAGCGTCGCGCGATCGACGATCGTGCGATCGGTGTACCGCTTCAGCGACTCGGGCAGCGCGGTTTTGAGTTGTCCCTCGGCGTCGAACGCGAGATGCGCCTTGCCGGCAGCCGTACAATGCAGCGGCAGCGTAATTCCGATCGGCGGCGTGATACGCACTGCCCGATCTTCGGCCTCCGCCGCCTCGAGCGGCACCACGCCGTCACGCCGCACGATCGCGACGTACGCGCTCTCGCGGCATTTGCGCGCCACGTCGGCGAGGATCGGCCGCGCTTGCCTCACGAGCCCCATATGATGAATGTAACGGCGTCCGAGATGCAGGCACTTGATGCCGAGGCGATAATTTTCGGTAGCTTTGTTTTGCTCGATGTAACCGCGCGCTTCGAGCGTCGCGAGCAGTCGGAAGACGTTGTTCTTATGCAGCTTGAGCCGCTTGGAAAGTTCCGTAACGCCCAGTTCATCGACGTCGCCGAAAAACTGCTCGAGCACGTCGAGCGAGTGCGAGACGGATTGGATGACGTAGTTGGTTTTATCTCGTCGGACCATCGTGCTTTCAGACTCATTCAGCGCGGTATGTAAAAGTGTTCTAATTTAGGCGGCGCAGGCGAACTCTGTCAATAATAGTTGTAAATTCTCCAAAAATGGCCATAACTAGCTGATATTTAAAGATAAAATCAGGCTCTTAGCATAGCCTCAAAACAGGATTTCAACATGCCCAAACAACTTCCCGCCGATTTCTTCAGGCGCGTCGATGACGACGATGATGAGGTATTTTACTCGGTGCCTCGACTCGTCACGCATATCGACGACGGCGCAATTGCGAAAGTCGGCGAGATTTACGCGCAACTCATGCCGCAAGGCGGCGCGATTCTCGATCTGATGAGCAGTTGGCGCTCGCATCTGCCGGCGCACATCCGTCCGTCGCGCGTCGTCGGGCTCGGGATGAATCGCGAGGAGATGGAAAATAATCCAGCGCTCACCGAGGTCGTCATCCACAATCTCAATCGCGCGCCGCGAATGCCGTTTGCCGACGCCGAGTTCGACGGCGCCGTGGTTACGGTCTCGGTGCAGTACATGACGCAGCCAATCGAGACCTTCATCGAAGTCGCGCGCGTCCTCAAGCCGGGCGCGCCGTTCGTCGCGACGTTTTCCAACCGAATGTTCCCGACCAAGGCCGTCGCCATCTGGCAGCATCTCGACGACTACGGCCACGCCAAGCTGGTCGGCAGCTACTTTATGGAGAGCGGCGCGTTTGAGAATATAGAATTCATCGACCGCAGCGCGCCGACCGCGCCGCCGTCGGATCCGATTTGGGCGGTGGTCGGCTACAAGACGCGCGAGGCAGGCAGTTGATCAAGAATCGCGGCATGCGTCATCTGGCGCTCAAGGTTTCCGACGTCGAGCGCGCAAAAGATTTCTACGTTCGCGTGTTCGGCATGAAATTGGTGTGGCAGCCCGACGCCGACAACGCTTACCTCAGCTCCGGATGCGACAATCTGGCACTCCATCGCGGCGAGTTCGGCGGCGACGCGCAGCGCCTCGATCATCTCGGGTTCATCGTGCCGACTATTGCTGACGTCGAAGCGGGTTACGCGTGGGCCCGAAGCGCCGGCGTCGAAATAGTGCACGAGCTCAAGCATCATCGCGACGGCTCGGTCTCTTTCTACATTCGCGATCCCGACGGCAACGTAATCCAGGCGCTTTACGAACCGGCGATCAGTCCGCAATCTTTCTCGTCGTGTATAATGGGAGAAACCGCATGATGCTCAAAGGGCGCGCGACCGCCGAAGCCACCGCCGCATACGCGAGCCGCTTCCCGCAACTGCCGGGAAACTTCCGCCCGGCGCTCGGCGTCTCGGTTTCATCGATTGGAATCGGCACCTACCTCGGCGAGCCCGACGCGGAGACCGACCGCGCTTACGAAGACGCCATCAAGGCGAGCCTGCGCGGCGGTATCAACTTGATCGACACGGCGGTGAATTACCGTTTCCAGCGCAGCGAGCGAAATATCGGAGCGGCGCTCGGCGAGCTGATCGCGGCCGGCGAGATCGAGCGCGACCAGGTCGTCGTCGCGACCAAGGGCGGTTACATCACCTTTGACGGCGAGGTGCCGGCCAATCCGCGCGCGTGGTTCGAAGAGCATTACGTGAAGACGGGAGTCGTCGCGCCGGCCGACCTGGTCGACGGCTCGCACTGCATGACGCCGAAGTACATCGGCACGATGCTCGAGCTGTCGCGCAAGAACCTGAATCTCGAGACGATCGACATCTACTATATTCACAATCCCGAGACGCAGCTCGAGGCGATCGATCGCAAGGAGTTCCTCAAGCGAATCGCGACGATTTTCGAGTTCCTCGAAGGCGCAGTGGCCAATGGAAAAATCGGCGTCTACGGCACCGCGACCTGGAACGGCTTTCGCGCGGCAGCCGACTGAGCGCGGATGGCTCTCGCTCGACGAGCTGATGAGAGTCGCGCGCGAAGTCGCCGGCGACGCGCATCACTTTCGTGCAATCCAGTTGCCCTACAACCTCGCGATGCCGGAAGCGGTCACGCGCTCGAACCAATTCGTGCACGCCGGCAAAGCGACCACGCTCGCCGCGGCGAAGGCCTTCGGCCTCGCGGTCTGCGCAAGCGCATCTCTGCTCCAGGGCCAGCTATCGCGCGGCCTCCCACCAATAGTCGCCAACGCCTTCGGCGGCTTCACGACCGATGCACAGCGCGCAATCCAGTTCGTCCGCTCAACGCCGGGCGTGGACGTAGCGCTTGGTCGGCATGAAATCCGTCGAGCATGTCGGCGAGACGCTAAGCACCGCGACCAAACCCCCAGCCACAGTCGAAGAACTAATGCGCCTCTTCCAACAAGGCGACGAGCCCTCCTGAATTCTCTCGCCCGCCTTCTGATTGCTGAGGGTGAGGCGTCGTAACTCCGACGCCGTGCTCGTATACGAGTTCTCCTCCCGTCTTGCCCTGGTAGAGCAGCGCGCCCGCCGCGAGTATCGCCACAACAAGGAAGGCGATTCGCGTGCGTTCAAGGCGGCTCGACAACTCGAGCATCACGCGCCAGGCGGCAAGAATCAGAAACGCGTACATCAGGTACTGCCCGAGCACGGCGTGCGACAAGTAGGCCGACGCGCCGCCATTCGACGATGCGAGAATCTGCTGCGCGGCGGGTGACATCGTGTCCCACAGCCGATCAGCCTCCGCATCACCACTGAAATACGACAGGACGCTGGCGCCCGCTCCTCCGATCATCAACGTGAGAGAAGCGCTCCTGAGCTTTTGCCCACAACTCGATGCAACGCCCGGCCGTCCGCGAGAAAGCAGGATCGCCGCGGCAGAAAGCAGTTCCGCGGCGATCCCGAAGCTCAGCAGTGCGATCGTGAAGTGATCGACGATCGGATGCAGATGATACGTGCTGACCAGTTGCGCAAACATCGAGTCACACTCACTCGACGACGGTTACTTTCATGTTCATGCCGCCGTGGCCGGTGCCGCAGTAGTGGTCGCAGATGATCGTGAAGTCGCCGGCGGTGTCGGGCGTGACGGTGACATCGGTGGTCTTGCCGGGCGGGATATCGGTGTCGAATTTGAGCGGCTTCGACATGAAGCCGTGCACGCGATCGGAAGTGGTCAGACGCAGGATCACGGGCTCGCCTTTCTTGAGCGTGATCTCATTCGGCGTGAATTCGAATTTCTTCGCCGTGATCTCGATCACTTTCGGGTTGTCGCTCGCGCGGGTCAGATTGGTCATCGCCGGGACACCGACGAGCCCGATTTCGCATACGCCCGCGAGCAGGATCGTGCCGACGATTTTGTTGATAGTTGTCTTTTTCATTTTCTTACTCGTCTTTTCCGTCTGCGCTGCCGTGTTTGAGCATCTGATCCATTCCAACCGTGCCCGAGAACTGGGCCGTTGCGAGCTCGATTTCCTCGAGTTGCAAATCGTTGCCATCGGCGTTGCCATTGACCCGGCGGATTCCCAGGTCCTTGAACGGGTTCGCCTTGTCGAAGGGCAGCGGATGTTTCTTTGGCGAGGTCGCAGGATCGGAGAAAGCGAAAATCAGCGAGCGGGCGGCGTACATTTTCGTGGTGCCGGCCTGGTGAAAGTTCTCGCGATGAATATGCCCATAGAGCACCGTCACGTTTTCATACGGCGCCAGCGCGTTCATCACGTCGTCGCCGTCGCTGGTTTGCCAATCCCATTCGGGCTTGAGGTCGAACAGCGGCCGATGCGTGAACACGATGATGGGCGCGGTTTTCGGAAAGCGGGCGAGGTCCGACTTCATCCAGGCGATCTGCTCGGCTCCTACGATGGGCCGGCCCGCGGACACATTGTCGAGCGCGATGAAATGAACGCCGCGATGGTCGAACGAGTAATGCGTCGGGCCCATGAACTCGCGGAACATGTCGCCGCCGTCGAGTCCGGCGTCGTTCTCGCCCGGCACTACCTTCAACTGCGCGCCACCAATCTTGCTCGAGATTTCCTTGAACAGTTTGAAGCGCTTGGCGTGCTCGTCGGGAGAATCGGCGTCGTGGGTCAGATCGCCGGTAACTATTACCAGCTCGGGTCGGTTTTTCAGCCCGTTGATAGTAGCGACGGCGCTTTCGAACGCCTTGGTGCCGAGCGGGTCAGGTGGTCCGTTGAATCCGACGTGCGTATCGCTCAATTGAATGAACGAGAACGGCGCGGGAGCCTCGCCATTGAGCTCGGCGAGAGTGCGCGTGATTCCTTCGGCGCCAGCTTTACGCGTTAGCGCGGGGAATACGCTGTAGAGCGCGCCGATGCTCAGGGCAGTGCCCGAGACGCGCAGGAACGATCGACGATCAAATTTGGTTTCCATCCAAGTCTCCTCGCGCTGATGTGCGCTTTCACGGTGGATGACTCGGCTGGCTGGAGAAAATTCCCGCGATTGAGCCGCAAAGGCAGCGGGGAATAAGATTGCGGCGCCCGCAGTCTGGAATTAAACGAGGCAGGCGGGCGAAAAGAAAGCGATTGCCGGACGAAAGCAAAGCCCTCGACTTCGACCGCACCTTCCTCCCGCATATGGATGCTGCGTACAACCTCGCCCGATGGCTGGTGCATGACGACCACGACGCACAGGACGTCGTGCAGGACGCCTACCTGCGCGCGTTCAGGTTTGCGGGCGGATTTCGCGGCGGCGATCCGCGCGCGTGGATTCTCGCGATCGTGCGCAACACCGCGTTCACCTGGCTCAAGCGCAACCGGGGATCCAATCAGCCGACGGAATTCGACGAGCAGATGCACGCAGAGGTCAACGAAGAAAGCGGGCTCGAGGCGGACGCCGTGCGCAAGGCCGACGGCGCGATGATTCGCGCGGCGCTCGAAGAGCTGACCGACGAGTTTCGCGAGGTGATCGTGATGCGCGATATCGAGGGACTCTCGTACAAGGAAATTGCCGACGCGGCCGACGTGCCGATTGGCACCGTCATGTCGCGGCTGGCGCGCGCCCGCGGCAAGCTCGCGCGTTCGCTCAAAGATCGAATCGCCAAGGAGACGGCGTGAACTGCGACGACGCGCGAGTGCTGATGCATGGGCATCTCGACGGCGAGCTCGACCTCGCCGCCGACCTCGAGGTGCAGCGGCATATCGAGGAGTGCCCGCGATGCGCCAGCGAGTACGCGGCGATGCGTGCGATGCGCGGGCGGCTCAAGGATGAGGCGTTTCGCTTCGAGGCGCCGGCGGCGTTGAAGGACAAAATCCGAAGTTCGATTTCGACCTCCGGGACCTCCCGGACCTCCTCCCGAGCGCCCGCATATCCCGCGCGACGTGGAGCCTGGATGCCGCGTGCCGTACGCTTCGTCGTGCCAATGGCGATTGGCGCGATGCTCGCGCTGATCATCGCACCGCGCACGATCGCTCCGTCGCTCGATCAGCAGCTGGCGGGCGAAGTGGTCGCCAGTCATGTGCGGTCGCTGATGGCCGCGCATCTGATGGATGTCGTGTCGACCGATCAGCACACCGTCAAGCCGTGGTTCAATGGCAAGCTCGATTTCTCGCCGCCGGTGACCGATTTCGCGAAAGACGGATTCCCGCTGGTGGGCGGGCGTCTCGACTATATCGACGGCCGCCAGGTCGCGGCGCTCGTGTATCAGCATGGCAAGCACGTGATCAACGTTTTCATGTGGCCGAGCGCGGGCGCTGCGACCAGCGCAGAGCGAATCGAGACCGAACACGGTTACAACGTCGAGCAACTCACTGTCGCTGGGATGAATTGCTGGGTGGTGTCGGATCTGAATTCACAGGAGCTCGACAAGTTCACGGAGCTGATTCGCGCCCGGGGCTGAGCCCCGAACAAGCGGCGAATAACCTCGCATTCACCGGTTGCGCAGGTGGGTCGCGACTGAAACAATGCATCGGTTGCCGTCCTTCAACCGGGGCGGCCCCCACCTGCACGATGCGCCGCGTCGAGACCATTTTCATCGTTATAGCAATTGCGTTCTACGCCTGGTTCCTGACGCACTACGGGCCGCATCAGGTGATTGGCTACGTGCGGATGGCGGGATGGGGCCTGGCGCTCACGATTGTGCTCGAGGCGCTGTCGCGAATCGCCAACACGCTCGGCTGGCGCGTCACCATCGAGCACTATCCGCCGAATCTCAGGTTCATCGAGTTGTTCGCCGCGCGAATTGGCGGCGAGGCAATCGACTACGTGACGCCGTCGGCACAGCTCGGCGGGCAGTTCGTGATGGCGGTCGATGTGCGCGAGAAATTGCGCATGCCGGTAGGACTGGCGACGGTCGTCGTCGCGTCGCTGGCGGAAGCGGTCGGGCAGATCGTGTTTTTGTCGGCAGCTCTGGTGATTTCGCTGCGCCTGATACCGTTGGCTGCAAATCTTTACTGGGCGATCGTCGCAGGTTTCGCGCTGGCGGTGGCGCTGGCAGGCGGCTTCTTCTTCGTGCAAATGAAGCGGCCGTTTTCGCATCTGTGGCGCGCCGCGAGCAAGCTCGACATCGCGCGAATCAAGACTGACGAAATCCGCGATTCCGCCGACGAGGCCGACGCCGTCCTCCTCGACTTTTACGCGCGCAATCGCAGCCGCTTCGTCGCGTCGTGCCTGTGCTATGCGGCCGCGTGGAGTTTCGGACCGCTCGAGATTTATATCTTGTTGCGGCTGCTGCATCAGCCGGCCTCGTTGCAGATCGTTCTGTTGGTTGAAGCGCTCGGGCTGCTGATCGAGCGCGCGACCTTTCTGATTCCGGCCAAGCTGGTGAGCCAGGAAGGCGGCAAGGCGCTCATTCTCGCCATGCTCGGCTATCCGCCGGGAATCGGCTTCGTGGTCGGGTTTCTCCGCCGAATAAAGGAAATGGTATGGGTGTTGTTCGGGCTACTGGCCCTGATGATACATCGGATGGTCGTGCAGCAGCGCGGCGGTACGAAAGCCGCCGCCGGGCACGACTCTGTATTGAAAATGCAACGAGCACAAGGAGAGCAATCGCTATGAGGAAATTAACCGCCCTGGTTGCGGGGATGACGCTCGCAATGACCGCGCTGCCCGCGGCCGCCGGGGTCGTCATCACGCAGAAGCAGCACGTAGCAAGTGGCGCCAATTCGCGCGACACCGAGCAAACGATCTCGGTGCAGGGCGACAAGCAGAAGATGGTGACCGAGCGCCGCACGATGATAATCGATCTCGGCAAAGGCGCGATGTTCGTGCTCGATCCGAAGGAGAAGACTTACTTCCAGATGGACTTTCCGCCCAAGGGCGCGATGGCGTCCATGATGGCGGCGAGCCGGGACGCGGCGATGAACTTCAAAAAGGCGGGCACCACGCGCGATATCGCGGGCTACAAGTGTACTGACTACGACGGCGGCGGCCACGTGATGCAGGGCGACTACACGGTCAAGGAGTGCTTCTCCACCAGCGCGCCGGGCGCCGAAGAGTTTGCCGCGTTCGAGAAACAGATGACCGACAAGCTCAAGAGCGCCAGCGGCAGTTCTGCCAACGGCGAGGTTCCCGGTGGAGTGCCGCTCGCCATGGACGCGTCGATGAAAATGGGGCTGGGGGCGGTGAACATTCCGGGAATGGCGCCGGATCAGGCGGCGAAGATCAAAGAGATGATGGCGAAACGCCCGCCAATCGTGACCAGCCAGGTGGTCGAGAAGATCGAGTCCAAGAAGCTGGCGGAGAGCGACTTCGCGATTCCGAGCGATTACACCAAGAAAGAAATGCCAACGGCGCCCGGACCGGGCGCGATGAGAATGGCGCCGCCTGCGGCCGCATCGGCATCGCCGGCAGCGCACTAAGGCGTCGCGACCGGCTCGCGCGCATTGATACGACCGGCGAGAGTGAGCTGAAAAAAAGAGCGGGGTCCTTGCGGGCCCCGCTCGTGTTTCGATCGAACGCAGAAACGATTACATAGCGGCGGCTGCCGTCGTCGTGTCCTGCTTGGGCGCGTTGAGCGCGGCGCACGCATCCCAGATCCATTTGGCCGTCGAGAGCTCGTCCTCGGCGAACAGCCGTAGCGCTTCCTTGGTCGCGAGATCTTCCTTCAACAGCGCGGCGAACTCGCAAATCGGTTTGATCGCATCCTCAGGCTTGCCGACGTTCTTGGTGAAGCCGAGCAATTTTTCGTTGTCCGGAATCGACGGGTCGCCGTAATAGGCGGTCGTCTTGCGCCCCTGTTCGGTGGTCGTCGCGCGCGCTTCACCGCCCAGTTCCGCCAGGCGCTGCGCGAAAATCCGCGAGTGATAGGCCTCGCGCTCGGCCACGATGCGGATGCCGGTGCGGATGCAATCGGTGGTGCAGACCTCGGCCCACGCCGCGAATGCCTCGCCGCCGTTGGCCTCGCCCGCGCGAACCTTGTCGAGAAAACTGACAATCGCTGCGCGCTCGGATTTGTAAGTGCGGCCGAACGCCTTGAAGCCCGCGCCGCCGTTGCCGTTGGTGGTCGGCGTGCCGGCTTCGAGCCACGCCATCTCGGACTCGAAGGTTGACTGAGTAATAACTCCGCTGCGGTAGGCTCTCAGCAGTTGTTTGAATTCAAAATCGCGACTCATCGGCGTTCCTCCAGATTGGTTAGAACCGTTCTCATTAAACGAGCGTTCAACAGGTTGAAGCCGAGCATAAGTCGCGGTCCGCCGAATTGTCAATTACAATTTCCATACGGCCAGCGTGTGGCTTCGCTACGATTTGTTGCCAGAATATTTCTTCGAGGTATACGCGATGAGCGAAATCAAGCACAGCTTCGTCAGGACCAACGGCATCAAGATGCACGTCGCGGAGATTGGCGACGGCTTCCCGGTGGTCTTCTGCCACGGCTTTCCCGAGATGTGGTATTCGTGGCGGCACCAGATGAAGGCGCTGGCCGAAGCGGGCTTTCGTGCAATCGCGCCCGACCAGCGCGGCTATGGCGAGACCGAAGCGCCCGCACCGATCGAGGCGTACACGCAGCGCAAGCTGGTCGGCGACATCGTCGGCATGCTCGACGGGCTTGGAATCGGTCGATGCGTGATCCTTGGCCATGATTGGGGCGGCATGGTCGCGTGGAACACTGCGCTGATGGCGCGCGATAGCGTCGAGCGCGTGATTGGCATCAACACACCCTTCATCCCGCGCGCGCCGATCAAGCCGACCGATGCGATGCGCGCGATGGCGGCGGGCGGCTTCCACTATATTCTCTATTTTCAAACGCCCGGCGTCGCGGAGGCGGAACTGGAGCGCGACGTCGCCCGCTCGCTGCGCGGCTTCTACCAGGATCCGCCGAAATTCGATCCGACCGAGATTCGAAAGGCGGCGCCGGGTGTGTTCGGGCCGGCGGGCGGCGGACTGCTCGATCGATTTTCCGATCGTCCGCACGGAAGCTTTCTCACCGACGAGGATTTCGACGTATTCGTGCGCGCGTTCACGAAGAGCGGCTTTCGCGGTGGACTGAACTGGTATCGATGTATCGATCGGAGCTGGGAGGAGAGCGCCGGTCAGACCGATCGCATCGAGCAGCCCGCTCTGATGATCACCGCCGAGCTCGACGTCGTGCTGCGGCCCGAGATGGCCGAGGGGATGAAGACCTGGGTGCCGAACCTGCGCAAGACCGTGCTGGTCAAGGGTTCGGGCCATTGGACGCAGCAGGAAAAGCCGGCCGAAGTGAACGCGGCGATTCTCGATTTCCTGTCCGATCTGAAAAAGTAGCGCGGCTATTCGAGCGGCGGCGGCGAAACGCGCTCGCCGTTCTTCAGAATCAGGTACTGGCGATCGGGCGCGTCGCAGGCAGTGTCGGTCTGCACGATTCGCGCGCCGTCCGGCGCATATTGCAGGATGTACGATTTGCGAACTCCAGCGGTGACGTTGGGGCCGGTGCGATGCGGCATCAGCGACGAGAAGACGACGACGTTGCCGGCGCGGACCGGAACGGCGAGCGCCTCGGGACCGTCTTGCTCGCGGCATACAAAGCCCAGCTTCGACATGCGATGCGCGAGCGTGCCGCGCAAGTGACCGCTCGGAATCACCCACGGGCAACCGTTGTCGAGCGTCGCGTCGTTGAGCGCCACCCAGCAGGTCAGGTAGGCCTGCGGCTCGATGTAGGTGTAGCCGTTGTCCTGATGCCACGGGAACGGCTTCGGATATTCGGGCTTCTTGTACACGGCCTGATCCCAGTACAGGCGCACGTCGGGGCCGATGACATCGTGACACAGATCCTGAAACACGCGGCTCGCCGAGAAGTCGCGCAACACTTGTGACAGCTTGACCAGGTGCACCGTGAAGGTGATTCCGTCGGCCTTGGCGATACCCATGCGGCCGTCGGGACACGAGCGCAGAAACTCCTCGGCCCGCGCCTCGAACGGATCGATCGCATCGCGAACGCGCGCGATGGTCGCGGAATCGATCGCATTCTCGAGCACGAAGAATCCGCGTTCATTAAAGGAGCGCGCCTGCTCCTCGGTGATCAACCGAAACGGCCCGCGCACCGCCGTCCAGGTAAATCCATGATTCAGCGGATGGAGCGCAGGTGCCGCGTCGTTCGTCGATGAGGCCGTACTCACGGCTGCGGAACCTCCAAGTCCCGGCAGATCTTGCGAACCAGACCTTCGTTGATTTCGCGATGTCTCGGCACGGCAGATGACTTAGCAACTCGCCGATTCACGTACACCGAATGCGCGCCGCCTTCCCGAAGAAATTCACATCCGAATGTTTCCAAGTGCCGCACCAAGTCGCGACGCTTCATGAGACGTCGATTTCAAACGGCTCCCGGATGACCTTTCCTCTCCCGACGGATTCTTCCGCCAGCGTGCGATTTGCTTCCAGTACAAGCGCGACTGCTTCCTTCAGATTTGCACGAGCCTCAGTCAGCGTACGACCCTGCGTATTTGCTCCAGGCAATTCCTCGACGAAGCCGATATATCCCTCTCGCACCTTCTTGAATACCGCAGTCAGTTTCATTGTTGGGCCTCTCGCGAATCCTGCAGAATCATATCACGACGCGCTCACTTCGTGCTGACGCCGGTGGATTCTGCCACCAGTTCGGCGAGGTCGCGGACTCGCATCGTTTCTTCCAGCGAGCGGGACTTGACCGCGTCTTCGAGCATCGTCATGCAAAATGGGCATCCTACGGCGACGCACTTGGGCTTGGCCTCCTGCAGCTGATCGAAGCGCTTCTGATTGATGCGCGTGCCCTCGTGTTCTTCCTTCCAGAAGCATCCGCCGCCGGCGCCGCAGCAGAACGTGCGATTCTTCGACTGCTCGACCTCCTCGAGCTCCGCGCCGGGAATCGCACCGAGCGCGCTGCGGGCGCTGTCCCATTTGCGATTGTGGCGCGCCATGTAGCACGGGTCGTGATAGGTGATGCGCTCGGCGATCTTGCCGCGCGGCTTCAGGCGCCCGGCCTGGATGAGCTCGTCGATAAACTCGGCTTCGTGCAGGACCGTGTAGTTGCCGCCGAAGTCGGGATACTCATTCTTCAAGTTGTGAAAGCAATGCGGGCATTGAGTGACTATTCGCCGCGGCTTGTAGCGATTGAGCGTCTCGACGTTTTGCGCGGCGACGGTCGCGTACAGGTATTCGTTGCCGAGCCGGCGCGCCGGGTCGCCGGTGCAAGTCTCCTCGCGCCCGAGGATCGCAAACTTGACGCCCGCCTGTTTCATCAAGCCCGAGAACGACTTGCTGACGCGCTGATTGCGCTCGTCGTACGAGCCGGCGCATCCGACCCAGTACAGCACGTCGATCTCTGACGGGTCCTCGAGCTCGGCAATTTCCGGAATGTCCAGCCCGTTCGCCCATTCGGCGCGCTTCTCCTGCGCGAGGCCCCACGGATTGCCCTGGTTCTCGATTCCCTTGAACGCGCCCGTCAGCTCGGTCGGGAACCTCGATTCCATCAACACGTCGTAGCGCCGCATGTCGACGATTCGCTGGATGTGCTCGATGCCGACCGGGCATCCCTCTTCGCACCATCCGCACGACGTGCATCCCCACACCGCCTCTTCGGTCGCGACCTGCGTGATCATGTCGGGGCCGTTCCACGCGGGCGCTTCGGCGGCCGCATCGTCGCCATTGCTGGCGTTGGCTTTCGCGGCGAGCAGGAACGGCGCCTTGTCGAGCAGATGCTCGCGCTGTTCGATCACGAGAAACTTGGGATTGAGCGTCTTGCCGGTGTTGACGGTGGGGCAGTTGATCGTGCAGCGGCCGCATTCGAGGCACGATCCCATGTCGAGCAGTTGCTTCCACGTGTACTGCTCGACCTGCGAGACGCCGAAGGTCTCTGCGTTTTCGAAATCCTTGATCGGCGCGAGCCGTCCGCGCGGACCCATGTTGCGAAAAAAAAGATTCAGCGGGCCGAAAATCAAATGACGCAGCTTGGTGAACGGGAAACAGAACAGCAGCGCGTACACGCACAGCACGTGCACCAGCCACAGCCATCGATGGTAGGTGACGCCGGCGCCGAGCGCGCCCTCCATTCGTCCGACGACGCGGCCCACGTATGCCCACTCGTGGAACGCAGGATGCGACGCGTTGATGCGCGCGCCCTCGAGCATCAGGCCGGTGACGGCGGTCAGCACCATCATCGACATCGGGAACCAGTAGCCGAGCCGGTTCTCCAGGTTGTCGCGCATCTTGTCGGCGGGCGGTTCGTTCAACACGGTGGGCTTGCGGACGGCGCGCCGCATACCTTCCATCAGCACGCCGAGAATCAGCAGCAGGAAGAAGGTGTCCATCGCGGCTTTGAAGTAGAGGTAGAAATCGCCGTAGTAAAAGTAGAAGTCGAGGCCGAACGCATCGAACAGGTCGCGCACGTCGCTGTTGATGGCGACGATGGTCGTGCCGATGAGCAGTCCGACGAACGCGACGTAGAACGCGTAATGCATCCAGCCCCAGGTCTCGCGAATCACGTTGCCCTGGCCGAACGAATCGCGCAGCGAGAGCAGCAGGCGCTCGACTGGATGATCGAGACGATCGTCGGCGACGCCGAGAGTCACCAGCCGGTACCACCTGAGGCCGGCGTAAACGAACCCGGCAATCAGCAGCGCGAGCAGACCGTACATCAGCACGATGAACGGAACCGGGATGTTCCACAGGATCTGGCGGGTGACTTGCTCGTTCATGTGCGCTCCATGCGAAAAGCCGGTGGCAAAGGTGCCTGTGCAGACTCTTAAATCAGACCATCGCGCATGAATTCAATCCACCGGGACCGCTGGTCCACACTCACCAGATAGAAAACCTTTACGGACAAGAAGTCCGACCATCGAAAGGCTTGTATCCCTTTGGAGTGCAGATAGAAATGCTCTTTGTGATAGCCGCGAAGATTCGCAAGTCTTTGGCAAGGCGTGGCCAGGTCGTAGCCAACGTCACAATCAGTTCGCTATCCGGAGCCTCATTTAGCCTCGATTTCTCCAAGCTATAGAGCTGCGCCACGGTAATCGTTACTTGGTCTCGATGGTTATAACGGCACCCTACCGCTGGCTTTCCTAATAGCGTCAGTCCATTTGGCGCTGATATCTGAGAGTCTTCGCAGTAACTTTCATCAACTCGCTCTCGTTCCGAGGCGGTCCAGAGTAGTTGGGAAATCAACTTCAACGACATTGGAGCGTAGAAAACGAAATCGTTGGTACCGAATTATCTCGCCACGGCTGGAAGACGAGTACCCTCATAGCGACGGCACCCGGCTGGAGCGTCAAATAAATCTCTGTTCCGTGATCGGAACCGACCCAATCCATTGGCAGTGGGCAGTAAGTGAGGCCGGAAGAATACTTGCCATAATGCCGTATTAGGGCTGCGAACAGCGGTGGTGCGGGCCCGGTGGCGTCACTTCCGGACCCGCTCAGCTGGTTGCGCTGACGCCGACAACACATCACGAAAGGACCCCGCCACCGATCTGTACATCCAACCGTGCGCCGGAAGACTCAGCTGTCAAATCGTGGATTGCGAGGCGGTCGTGCTCGACGTCTTCGAACCATGCGGCGAGCGAGTTGGTCATCCGCGATACGCGGTCGGGATCTTTTGCGGCGAGGTCGTTGCGCTCGAAGGGGTCGTTGACGAGGTCGAAGAGTTGCGCGGGCGGCGGCGTCGGCTTGATGCGATCCGGCTCCGGAGCACGCGAGATGTCGTGGAAACTTTCCGGGTTGTATTTCGACTGCACGTCCATCGCGAGGTCTTCGTTCGACACCTGCATCAGCTCGCGAATCGCGGGGCGCACCAGTTTCCATCGGCCGTCGCGCATCGCGGCATTGCATTCGCCATCGGGCGTGTAGCGGTTCCATTGCCAGAAGCGCTCGGTCGGGACCTTGCCGCGCTCGCCCTGCAGAGTAGGACGCACGTCGATTCCGTCGAGCTTGAGATCGCGCGGCGGCTCGGCGCCGGCTATCGCGAGAATCGTCGGCAGCCAGTCGGTGAAATGAACCATGTCGTGCACCTGGCGGCGGCCGTCGAGTCCCGCAGGCCATCGCATCACCATCGGGAGCCGGATTCCGCCCTCGTAGACCAGCAACTTCGAGCCGGCGAAACCGCAATTGAAGCGGTCGGTGCACATCTCGCCCTTGCCGCCGAACTGCGGGCCGTTGTCGCTCGAGAACATGACGAGCGTATTGTCGGCCAGTCCCGCCTGGTCGAGCGCGTCGAGCACGCGGGCGATTCCGCGGTCCATGCATTCGATCATCGCGTAGATTTGGCTGACCGCGGGCGTGAAGTTACCGCTGGCTTTGTACGGCGCGGCGTCGGCCTCGGGCGCCTCGAAGGGAAAATGCGGCGCGTTGTACGCGAGGTATAGAAAAAACGGATCGCCGCGATGGCGCCGGATGAACTCTGTCGCTTCGTCGGTGAAGACGTCGGTCAGGTAGCGGCCGTCGGCGCGCGAGATTGAGCCGTTGCGATCGAGATTCCACTGATAGTACGGCTGCCAGCCGCCGGAAAATCCCGCGAACTCGTCGAAGCCGCGGCGGTTCGGATGATAGCGCGAATCGTACGCGCCGTTGTGCCATTTGCCGACGAGGCCGGTCGCGTAGCCCGCGCGCTTCAGCAGTTCGGCAATAGTCACTTCGCGGAGCGCAAGACGGTCGAGGCCGCGCGTCTCGAGCGTGTCGATTACGCCCGTGCGATGCGGATAGCGGCCCGTCATCAGCGAGGCTCGCGCCGGCGCGCAGACGGGGGACGCAGAATAATGCTGCGTGAGGCAGACGCCGTCGCGCACGAGATGGTCGAGTGTGGGCGTTCGCGACGCGCCGTAGTTGAAGCATCCGAAGTCGCCGTAGCCCATGTCGTCGGCGAGAATGAGGATGATATTCGGCCGGGCGGTCATGAGAAGTGCCTCGACCGAATTGGTATCACAAAAGGATCGTGGTGGATGCCGCCTCAGGACAGCATCCGCTTGTCATCCTGACGAAGCGAGCATCGCGAGCGGCAGGAAGGATCTCGGACAGCTTCGCGCCAGCGAAGCCGGTTCCGGTTTCCGAAATCGCGCAGCGCTCCTAATGCTGCCGGCTACTCGCGTTCCTGGAAGCCTTCGAGGTTGCGCGATCTGCCCGTCTGACGCAGCTTGCGCAGCGCCTTCGCTTCGATCTGCCGGATACGCTCGCGGGTGACGGCGAACTGTTTGCCGACTTCCTCGAGCGTGTAGTCGGTCTTCTGCCCGATGCCGAAGCGCATGCGCAGGATTTGCTCCTCGCGCGGCGTGAGCGTGGCGAGCACCTTGCGCGTCTGCTCGCCGAGGTTGCCCTGGATTGCGGCCTCGACCGGCGACGGCGCGAGCTCGTCCTCGACAAAATCGCCGAGCGAACTTTCTTCTTCGTCGCCGATTGGCGTTTCGAGCGAGATCGGTTCCTTGACGATCTTCAGCACCTTCTGGACCTTGTCCAGCGGCATCTCCATCTGCTCGGCGATTTCCTCGGGACCCGGCTCGCGCCCCAGCCGCTGCACCAGCAGGCGCGTGACGCGCAGCAGCTTGTTGATGGTCTCGACCATGTGCACGGGAATACGAATGGTGCGGCCCTGGTCGGCGATGGCGCGCGACATCGATTGGCGAATCCACCACGTCGCGTAAGTCGAAAACTTGTAGCCGCGCTGATACTCGAACTTGTCGACCGCGCGCATCAGGCCGATGTTGCCTTCCTGGATGAGGTCGAGAAAGCCGAGACCGCGATTGGTGTAGCGCTTGGCCAGGCTGACGACGAGTCGCAGGTTGGCCTCGGTCAGTTCCTTTTTCGCGCGACGGCTCTTGTCCTGCCCGGCCGCGATCGTCTCGAGCTTGCGCGCGTAATCCTCGCCGTCGTCCTTCGCCTTCTTTTCGACTTCGCGAATAGTCTTCTGCGCCAGTCGAATCCGCGCCGCGATATCGAGCAGGTTCTCGCGCACGTCGTTGATCTTCAAAACGTGGCGGCGGTCTTCGGCTTCGGCAGCTTCCTTGAGCAGGTGGGTGCGCGAGCGGCCGGTGGCTTCCTCGTATTTCGCGATGGTGTGCTGCGCGATTCGGTACTGCTGCAGGAAATCGCGCATCTCGCCGATAACGGCTTCCATCAGGCGGCGCGACAATCCCATGCCGCGCAATTCTTTTTTCACGCGCTCGGTATAGCGCTCGAGATTCTTGTCGAGTTTGGGCTTGCGGCGCGGACCGGGCTTGTTGCGAAGTTCTTCCTCGATTGCCTCGATCTTGGTGCGCAGGTCGGTCAGTTTTTTGGTGGCGAGGCTCAGCTTCTTCAGTTGGCGCTCGTCGGCCTCGGGTCCGCGCTCTTCGTCAGGGTCGTCCGGCGTTTCGGCGGCGTCCTCGAACACGTCGCGCAGATCGGCTTCGCCCGCTTCGACCCGCTCGCCCACTCGAATGACGAAGTCGAGCATGATCGGCGAGCCCAGCACTTCCTCTTCGACTTCGTTCTCGCCGGCTTCGATGCGCTTGGCGATTTCGACTTCCTGCTCCCGCGACAGAAGCTGGAAGTTGCCCATCTCTTTTAGATAGAGGCGGACCGGGTCCGACGACTCGCCGAGCGAATCGGCCGCCGGCGGCGCTGCCTCGGGCGCCTCCTCAGGCTCTTCCTTGCCCTCGACCTCGACCTCGTCGGCGCCTTCGGTCGGGACTTCCTCGAGCACCTTGATATCAAGGTCCTCGAAGCTGTCCAGCGCGGCGCGCAGGTCGGTCGGCGAAGCGACATCCTGCGGCAGGAAATCGTTGACCTGCTCGAAAGTCAGGTAACCCTGCTCGCGCCCGAGATCGACAAGACCCTGTAGGTCTTTACCTTCGTACTTCTGCTTCATTCGTTTTGCATCCGTGTTGCGCGGGCGTTGGCCTTCGACGCGGTCTCGAGGAGATAAAAACTGGCGCGCAATGCGGCCGTCATCGCGACCGCAAGCCGGGAAACAGGTAGCCTCATTTATACAGACGAGAATACAAAGGCAAGGAGCGACACCAAAGGTCCAGTCTAAAGATCGCTGCCATATGAGTCAACTTTGCCATTGCCGTCACCCGCGCGATCATCGGGCGAATCACATTTTGCCCGGCGGCCTTGTCGCGAACTCGCGCTCGTCGATGGTCGCTATAGATATTATAGGCATCGTTTTCGACTTTCGCCGCAATCGCCGCCATATTTGCCGCTGATTTCAAAATTGAAGCGCCGCAAAGAACGGTGCGCGCTGGAAATCGATCGGCTGCATCTCTATTGTCGACGCTGCTCTCTCCTCCCTTTCCGAGCTTAATTTGCTAATCAACGCGCTAATCCTGGCCCTGAGCTTCGCGATCATCCTCGTAGGCTCGGAACTTTTTACCAATGGCGTCGAATGGGCCGGCCATCGATTGCATATCGCCGAGGCTGCGGTCGGCAGCGTCCTCGCCGCGGTCGGAACCGCCTTGCCCGAGACGTTCATCCCGGCAGTCGCGCTGTTGACCGGCCGCGATTCCGCCGCTGCCCACACCGCAGTCGGCCTCGGCGCGATTGTCGGCGCACCGCTGATGCTCTCGACCGTCGCACTGTTCGTCATGGGCATCGCTGCCATCGCATTTCGCCGGCGCCGCGGACGTATCGCGCTGAGAGTAGTGCGCGAGGATGCGCGCCGCGACCTCGCATTCTTTTTCCCGGTTTTTCTGCTGCTGGTGATCGCGGGCACGATCGCGATGAGCCCCATCGTCCGCCATGTCCTCGCAGTCGGACTGCTGATCGTATACGCGAGCTACACAGTCGTGATGCTGCGGCTCAAGCGCGCCGCCGGAGCCGAAGTCGGGCACGGACTCTATTTCGAGTCGTTCTTGCGCGGAAATCCGCTCGAGCCGCGCGGATGGGCGATCGCCGCGCAAGTGATCGCCGGCGTGCTCGCGATCCTGCTCGGCGCAGTCGAGTTCGTCGACCAGATAATCCGGTTCTCCGCGGATGCGCATCTGAATGCCGGCGTACTCTCGCTCATCTTGAGCCCGCTGGCGACCGAGCTGCCCGAAAAATACAACTCGGTCGTCTGGATTCGGCAGGGCAAGGACCATCTCGCGCTCGCCAACATCACGGGCGCGATGGTCTTCCAGTCATGCATCCCGGTTGCGATCGGCCTCGCGTATTCGCCGTGGCATTTGACCAATCCCGAGCTGCTCGCCGGCTCGATCGCGCTCGCCTCGGTGGTGATTCTCTACATCAACCTGCGCGACTCGGAGCTCGGAACTCCGACGTTGATGTTCGGCGGCGCGGCCTACGCGATCTTTCTGATCGGCCTCTGGAACCTCGGCGCGCTTTGAACCGGCTCGCGATGATTTGTCCTATGCGCGCTCGCGGGTGCACACTAGAAGTAGTCGGATCTGCATGACCACCTACCAGGAAATTTCGGCGCAGTTTTACAGCAACCGTTTGCTCTTCGGCGATCCGGGCGACCCCGGCGTGGTGGCCGTCGAGGTTGCGTCGAAGACCGAGATCGACGTGTACAAACGCCTGGCGGGCAACCTCACGCGCGAGCGCCGCCCGATTCGGCTGTTTGCGATCGTCGAGAACATGGCGTTGCTGGAAGGCTTCAAGGCGCCGCATGAAACGCGCGTGCTCGAAGGCGATTTCCGCTACCGGATTCTCGTCACCTTCGATTCGCTCGATGCGCTGGATGCCGCGCGGCGCCATCTGCGGAACGTTACCGACAAAGCGCCCAATGCGCCCGACGCGCCGTACCTGGTGCTGGCCGATCCGGTCGAGCAGCATCTGATGCTGACCGGCACCACGTTTTTCATCGGGCTGGATTTCAGCGATCTGCGCCGCCTGCAGCTCGATATCGAGACCTACATCTCGCCGGGCTTCGAATTTCCGTCGGCGGCGCGCGAGGGCGATCGGGTTATCGCAATTTCGCTGACCGACTCGACCGGTTTCGAACGCCTGCTCAAGGGCACCGAGATGGACGAGCGCGCGATGCTCGAGGAGATGGTCGCGATTATTCAGGAGCGCGATCCCGACGTCGTCGAAGGCCACAATCTCTTTCGTTTCGATCTCGAATATCTGGAGGCGCGCGCGCGGCGGCATCGGGTGCCGCTGCGGCTCGGACGCGACGGCGGCGAGTTGCGCGCGCGTCCGTCGCGCATGCAAATCGCCGAACGCTCGATCGCCTACCGCCGCTACGACATCCCCGGCCGCAACATCATCGACACCTGGATCCTCGCGCAGCACTACGACATCTCGAGCCGCGAGCTGGAGAGCCTCGGGCTCAAGCAACTCGCGCAACACTTTGGCCTGGCGCGCAAGGATCGCGTCTATATCGACGCGTCGAAAATCAGCCACTACTTCGCGCACGAGCCCGAGAAGCTCTACGAGTATGCGCTCGACGACGCGCGTGAGACGCGAGCGCTCGCCGAGACGCTCTCCCCCAGCTACTTCGTGCAGGCGCAGATCTTTCCCTACTCGTACCAGAGTGCGGTGCTGCGCGGGAACGCGACCAAAATCGACGCGCTCATGCTGCGCGCGTACCTTGCAGCCGGCCATTCCATTCCCGAGCCTTCGCCGCCCGCGCCGGTCGCCGGCGGCTACACCGAGGTTCGCCGATGCGGTGTCGCGCACGGCGTGCTGCACTGCGACGTGACGTCGCTGTATCCGTCGCTGATGCTGCAATACCGGCATGCGCCCGCCGCCGACCGCCTCGGCGTTTTCCTCAAGCTGCTCAGCGACTTGCGCAGCTTCCGCGTGCAGGCCAAGGCGCTCGCGCGCGAACTTTCCGGGAGCGAACGCCGCAACGCCGACGCGCTGCAGCTGACGTTCAAGATTCTGATCAATTCGTTTTACGGCTACCTCGGTTTTTCGCTCGGGCATTTCAATGACTTCGCCGAGGCCAATGCACTGACCAAACGCGGGCGCGATCTGATTCAACGCGCAATCGCGGAACTCGAGGATCGCGGCGCGCAGGTGATCGAGGTCGACACCGACGGCATCTATTTCGTGCCGCCGCTCGATGCTGCCAACGACAACGAAAGAGGCGCAGAGCGGCTCCTGGAGCAAGTCGGCGCGATCATGCCCGAGGGAATAAAACTGGAGCTCGACGGCCGTTACGCCGCGATGTTCTCCTACAAGATGAAAAATTACGTGCTGCAGGACGACACGGGAAAGATGACGATTCGCGGCTCAGGCCTGCGCTCGCGCGGACTCGAACGCTTCCAGCGCCGTTTCATGGAGGAGCTGTTCCGCCTGCTGCTCGCCGATCGACGCGGCGAAATTCCGAAACTGCATGACGAATATCGCACGCGGCTCACGCGCCACGAAATCGGAATCACCGACCTGATGAAGACCGAGACGCTGCAGGATTCGCTCGACACCTATCGGAGCAAAATCGGCGACAACAGCCGCAACCTGGCGGCCGCCTACGAGCTCGCGCTCAAGGCCGAGCGGCCATACCTCGCCGGCGACCAGATTTCATATTACGTCACCGGCCGCCGCGCGACCTCGAGCGTAAACGCTTTGGCGAAGATGGCCGCCGAGTACGATCCGGCAGCTCCCGACGAAAACGTCGAGTACTATCAATACAAGCTCGCCGACCTCTTCGAAAAATTCCGCATCTTCGTCGAGCGGCCCGGCCTGTTCGTGCCAGTCGCGGAAACCAACGACAATCCCGCTCAGCTGTCGCTATTCGGCGCCCCGCAGAAGAAGCCCGAAGAATCGAACGCCGAGCCCGAGGCCTGAAATGAACACAGATTCTGCGTCGACGACCCAATTACTCCCGAATTCGCAATCGAGCGAAGTTGAAAAGAGAAAAAGATGGGACGAGCTGCGATCTGCGTGGGGAGAAAGGCTGCTCCAGCAATTCCGAGCCCTGTTGGGAATCAATTCTTAAAAATTCGATGTCTTACTCGCGTTCCTGGAAGCCTTCGAGGTTGCGCGATCTGCCCGTCTGACGCAGCTTGCGCAGCGCCTTCGCTTCGATCTGCCGGATGCGCTCGCGGGTGACGGCGAACTGCTTGCCGACTTCCTCGAGCGTGTAGTCGGTCTTCTGCCCGATGCCGAAGCGCATGCGCAGGATTTGCTCCTCGCGCGGCGTGAGCGTGGCGAGCACCTTGCGCGTCTGCTCGCCGAGGTTGCCCTGGATCGCGGCCTCGACCGGCGACGGCGCGAGTTCGTCCTCGACAAAATCGCCGAGCGAACTTTCTTCTTCGTCGCCGATTGGCGTTTCGAGCGAAATCGGTTCCTTGACGATCTTCAGCACCTTCTGGACCTTGTCCAGCGGCATCTCCATCTGCTCGGCGATTTCCTCGGGACCCGGCTCGCGCCCAAGCCGCTGCACCAGCAGGCGCGTGACGCGCAGCAGCTTGTTGATGGTCTCGACCATGTGCACGGGAATACGAATGGTGCGGCCCTGGTCGGCGATGGCGCGCGACATCGATTGGCGAATCCACCACGTCGCGTAAGTCGAAAACTTGTAGCCGCGCTGATACTCGAACTTGTCGACCGCGCGCATCAGGCCGATGTTGCCTTCCTGGATGAGGTCGAGAAAGCCGAGACCGCGATTGGTATAGCGCTTGGCCAGGCTGACGACGAGTCGCAGGTTGGCCTCGGTCAGTTCCTTTTTCGCGCGACGGCTCTTGTCCTGCCCGGCCGCGATCGTCTCGAGCTTGCGCGCGTAATCCTCGCCGTCGTCCTTCGCCTTCTTTTCGACTTCGCGAATCGTCTTCTGCGCCAGTCGAATCCGCGCCGCGATATCGAGCAGGTTCTCGCGCACGTCGTTGATCTTCAAAACGTGGCGGCGGTCTTCGGCTTCGGCAGCTTCCTTGAGCAGGTGAGTGCGCGAGCGGCCGGTGGCTTCCTCGTATTTCGCGATGGTGTGCTGCGCGATTCGGTACTGCTGCAGGAAATCGCGCATCTCGCCGATTACGGCTTCCATCAGGCGGCGCGACAATCCCATCGTGCGCAATTCTTTTTTCACGCGCTCGGTATAGCGCTCGAGATTCTTGTCGAGTTTGGGCTTGCGGCGCGGACCGGGCTTGTTGCGAAGTTCTTCCTCGATTGCCTCGATCTTGGTGCGCAGGTCGGTCAGTTTTTTGGTGGCGAGGCTCAGCTTCTTCAGTTGGCGCTCGTCGGCCTCGGGTCCGCGCTCTTCGTCGGGGTCGTCGGGCGTTTCGGCGGCGTCCTCGAACACGTCGCGCAGATCGGCTTCGCCCGCTTCGACGCGCTCGCCCACTCGAATGACGAAGTCGAGCATGATTGGCGAGCCGAGCACTTCCTCTTCGACTTCGTTCTCGCCGGCTTCGATGCGCTTGGCGATTTCGACTTCCTGCTCCCGCGACAGAAGCTGGAAGTTGCCCATCTCTTTTAGATAGAGGCGGACCGGGTCCGACGACTCGCCCAGCGAATCCGCCGCCGGCGGCGCTGCCTCGGGCGCCTCCTCGGGCTCTTCCTTGCCCTCGACCTCGACCTCGTCGGCGCCTTCGGTCGGGACTTCCTCGAGCACCTTGATATCAAGGTCCTCGAAGCTGTCCAGCGCGGCGCGCAGGTCGGTCGGCGAAGCGACATCCTGCGGCAGGAAATCGTTGACCTGCTCGAAAGTCAGGTAACCCTGCTCGCGCCCGAGATCGACAAGACCCTGTAGGTCTTTACCTTCGTACTTCTGCTTCATTCGTTTTGCATCCGTGTTGCGCGGGCGTTGGCCTTCGACGCGGTCTCGAGGAGATAAAAACTGGCGCGCAATGCGGCCGTCATTGCGACCGCAAGCCGGGAAACAGGTAGCCTCATTTATACAGACGAGAATACAAAGGCAAGGAGCGACACCAAAGGTCCAGTCTAAAGATCGCCGCCATATGAGTCAACTTTGCCATTGCCGTCACCCGCGCGAATCAATCGGGCGAATCACATTTTGCCCGGCGGCCTTGTCGCGAACTCGCGCTCGTCGATGGCCGCTATAGATATTATAGGCATCGTTTTCGACTTTCGCCGCAATCGCCGCCATATTTACCGCTGATTTCAAAATTGAAGCGCCGGAAAGACCGGTGCGCGCTGGAAATCGATCGGCTGCATCTCTATTCTCGACGCTGCTCTCGCCTCCCTTTCCGAGCTTAATTTGCTAATCAACGCGCTAATCCTGGCCCTGAGCTTCGCGATCATCCTCGTAGGCTCGGAACTTTTTACCAATGGCGTCGAATGGGCCGGCCATCGATTGCATATCGCCGAGGCTGCGGTCGGCAGCGTCCTCGCCGCGGTCGGAACCGCCTTGCCCGAGACGTTCATCCCGGCAGTCGCCCTGTTGACCGGCCGCGATTCCGCCGCTGCCCACACCGCAGTCGGCCTCGGCGCGATTGTCGGCGCACCCCTGATGCTCTCGACCGTCGCGCTGTTCGTCATGGGCATCGCTGCCCTCGCATTTCGCCGGCGCCGCGGACGAATCGCGCTGAGAGTAGTGCGCGAGGACGCGCGCCGCGACCTCGCATTCTTTTTCCCGGTTTTTCTGCTGCTGGTGATCGCGGGCACGATCGCGATGAGCCCCATCGTCCGCCACGTCCTCGCGGTCGGACTGCTGATCGTATACGCGAGCTACACAGTCGTGATGCTGCGGCTCAAGCGCGCCGCCGGAGCCGAAGTCGGGCACGGACTCTATTTCGAGTCGTTCTTGCGCGGAAATCCGCTCGAGCCGCGCGGATGGGCGATCGCCGCGCAAGTGATCGCCGGCGTGCTCGCGATCCTGCTCGGCGCAGTCGAGTTCGTCGACCAGATAATCCGGTTCTCCGCGGACGCGCATCTGAATGCCGGCGTACTCTCGCTCATCTTGAGCCCGCTGGCGACCGAGCTGCCCGAGAAATACAACTCGGTCGTCTGGATTCGGCAGGGCAAGGACCATCTGGCGCTCGCCAACATCACGGGCGCGATGGTCTTCCAGTCATGCATCCCGGTTGCGATCGGCCTCGCGTATTCGCCGTGGCATTTGACCAATCCCGAGCTGCTCGCCGGCTCGATCGCGCTCGCCTCGGTGGTGATTCTCTACATCAACCTGCGCGACTCGGAGCTCGGAACTCCGACGTTGATGTTCGGCGGCGCGGCCTACGCGATCTTTCTGATCGGCCTCTGGAACCTCGGCGCGCTTTGAACCGGCTCGCGATGATTTGTCCTATGCGCGCTCGCGGGTGCACACTAGAAGTAGTCGGATCTGCATGACCACCTACCAGGAAATTTCGGCGCAGTTTTACAGCAACCGTTTGCTCTTCGGCGATCCGGGCGACCCCGGCGTGGTGGCCGTCGAGGTTGCGTCGAAGACCGAGATCGACGTGTACAAACGCCTGGCGGGCAACCTCACGCGCGAGCGCCGCCCGATTCGGCTGTTCGCGATCGTCGAGAACATGGCGTTGCTGGAAGGCTTCAGGGCGCCGCATGAAACGCGCGTGCTCGAAGGCGATTTCCGCTACCGGATTCTCGTCACCTTCGATTCGCTCGACGCGCTGGATGCCGCGCGGCGCCATCTGCGGAACGTTACCGACAAGGCGCCCAATGCGCCCGACGCGCCGTACCTGGTGCTGGCCGATCCGGTCGAGCAGCATCTGATGCTGACCGGCATGACGTTTTTCATCGGGCTGGATTTCAGCGATCTGCGCCGCCTGCAGCTCGATATCGAGACCTACATCTCGCCGGGCTTTGAATTTCCGTCGGCGGCGCGCGAGGGCGATCGCGTTATCGCAATTTCGCTGACCGACTCGACCGGTTTCGAACGCCTGCTCAAGGGCACCGAGATGGACGAGCGCGCGATGCTCGAGGAGATGGTCGCGATTATCCAGGAGCGCGATCCCGACGTCGTCGAAGGCCACAATCTCTTTCGCTTCGATCTCGAATATCTGGAGGCGCGCGCGCGGCGGCATCGGGTGCCGCTGCGGCTCGGACGCGACGGCGGCGAGTTGCGCGCGCGTCCGTCGCGCATGCAAATCGCCGAACGCTCGATCGCATACCGCCGCTACGACATCCCCGGCCGCAACATCATCGACACCTGGATCCTCGCGCAGCACTACGACATCTCGAGCCGCGAGCTGGAGAGCCTCGGGCTCAAGCAACTCGCGCAACACTTCGGCCTGGCGCGCAAGGATCGCGTCTATATCGACGCGTCGAAAATCAGTCACTACTTCGCGCACGAGCCCGAAAAGCTCTACGAGTATGCGCTCGACGACGCGCGCGAGACGCGAGCGCTCGCCGAGACGCTCTCCCCCAGCTACTTCGTGCAGGCGCAGATATTTCCCTACTCGTACCAGAGTGCGGTGCTGCGCGGGAACGCGACCAAAATCGACGCGCTCATGCTGCGCGCGTACCTTGCAGCCGGCCATTCCATTCCCGAGCCTTCGCCGCCCGCGCCGGTCGCCGGCGGCTACACCGAGGTTCGCCGATGCGGTGTCGCGCACGGCGTGCTGCACTGCGACGTGACGTCGCTGTATCCGTCGCTGATGCTGCAATACCGGCATGCGCCCGCCGCCGACCGCCTCGGCGTTTTCCTCAAGCTGCTCAGCGACTTGCGCAGCTTCCGCGTGCAGGCCAAGGCGCTCGCGCGCGAACTTTCAGGGAGCGAACGCCGCAACGCCGACGCGCTGCAGCTGACGTTCAAGATTCTGATCAATTCGTTTTACGGCTACCTCGGTTTTTCGCTCGGACATTTCAATGACTTCGCCGAGGCCAATGCACTGACCAAACGCGGGCGCGATCTGATTCAGCGCGCAGTCGCGGAACTCGAGGATCGCGGTGCGCAGGTGATCGAGGTCGACACCGACGGCATCTATTTCGTGCCGCCGCCCGATGCGGCCAACGACAACGAAAAAGGCGCAGAGCGGCTCCTGGAGCAAGTCGGCGCGATCATGCCCGAGGGAATAAAGCTGGAGCTCGACGGCCGTTACGCCGCGATGTTCTCCTACAAGATGAAAAATTACGTGCTGCAGGACGACACGGGAAAGATGACGATTCGCGGCTCAGGCCTGCGCTCGCGCGGACTCGAACGCTTCCAGCGCCGTTTCATGGAGGAGCTGTTCCGCCTGCTGCTCGCCGATCGACGCGGCGAAATTCCGAAACTGCATGACGAATATCGCACGCGGCTCACGCGCCACGAAATCGGAATCACCGACCTGATGAAGACCGAGACGCTGCAGGATTCGCTCGACACCTATCGGAGCAAAATCGGCGACAACAGCCGCAACCTGGCGGCCGCCTACGAGCTCGCGCTCAAGGCCGAGCGGCCATACCTCGCCGGCGACCAGATTTCATATTACGTCACCGGCCGCCGCGCGACCTCGAGCGTAAACGCTTTGGCGAAGATGGCCGCCGAGTACGATCCGGCAGCTCCCGACGAAAACGTCGAGTACTATCAATACAAGCTCGCCGACCTCTTCGAAAAATTCCGCATCTTCGTCGAGCGGCCCGGCCTGTTCGTGCCAGTCGCGGAAACCAACGACAATCCCGCTCAGCTGTCGCTATTCGGCGCCCCGCAGAAGAAGCCCGAAGAATCGAACGCCGAGCCCGAGGCCTGAAATGAACACAGATTCTGCGTCGACGACCCAATTACTCCCGAATTCGCAATCGAGCGAAGTTGAGAAGAGAAAAAGATGGGACGAGCTGAGATCTGCGTGGGGAGAACGGCTGCTCCAGCAATTCCCGTCGGGGCTCCCGCCCAAGCCTGACTTCCGGATTGATCACCTCGCGTGTTCGAATTGGGTCACTGAAGCACTCAGTGTCTACACTCCGCAGGCGATGGTCTGGGATTTGCCCCCGCTGCATGTGACTGGCGGCAAGAACTACCCGGACTTCATGAATCTCACCCTCGATGAACAGTGCGAAATCGCTGAGTGCACTTTCATCGACGCGGGTCGCGTGTGGCAGCAGGCGAAAGCGGCCGCCGATGCGCGGATCGCCAAGGAAAACCTCGACGCTCAAGTGCGCACAGCGATCGAAGAACGCGAGACCCAGGAGCGCCAGGACGACGACGCGACCGTCGACGAATACATCAGACGCACCACACAGATCGAAAGCATCGAAGAACTTGAATCGATGCGTGAACCGCTCGACGAGCAGATTCACAAATACCTCCAGCGCAACGACTATCGCGGTGCCAACGTCGCGCGGCGGGAACTGCTCGCAGTACAAACGCAGGCAATCGCCGTGCAAACACAGGCAATCGCGCTGGAGCGAAAAAGGTCCGCGCGGAGTCGTCGTTTCGCCTCGGTGGCTCTCTTTTTTGCGATTGCCGGAATCGCCTTCGGACTGATCGCAGCGACTTTTCCAAATGCGCTTCGTGACAGCGCGGAGAGAAGCGGTTTCGGCGGTCCACGCGGTTGAATCCATGATCAACAAGACGCCGTCATCGGCGCCGACTGCGATTCCCAAATAATCGAGCAGCTCGGAGAGCTAGCGGCGCCTCCCGCAATTGATCGATACTGCCGGTCTGCGGAGGACGACAATGGCCGACGAAAAGCAGCAGCTCGACTGGGACAAGATCAAGAAATTCTCGAAGCAGGTGTCGAACGATATCGGCGCCGCGATGCTCGGTGCGCTGAGCTATATCGGCGACCGCCTTGGAATCTTCAGCGCGCTGGCGCAAGCGGGCGCCGTCACCAGCGCGGGACTCGCCGAGAAAACCGGACTGAGCGAGCGCTATCTGCGCGAATGGCTCGGTGCGATGACCGCAGCCGGCTACGTCAACTACGACGCCGCGGCCGGGACCTACGCGATGCCGCCCGAGCATGCGATGGTGCTCGCGCGCGACGACTCGCCGTTCTTCGCCGGCGGCTTCATCGAAATGATCGTTCCGCAGATGTCGATCGCGCCGAAAGTGATGGCCTCGTTCAAGGACGGCCGCGGCGTTTCGCAGAGCGAATATCCGCCGGAGACGTGGGAGGCGATGGAACGTTCGTCGGCTTCGATGTACCGGCACAGTTTGATTCGCAAATGGCTGCCCGCGATGCCGCAAGTCGTCGCCAAGCTGACCGAAGGCGGCTCATCGCTGGACGTTGGCTGTGGCAGCGGCCGCGCGGCGATCGCGATCGCGTCCGCATTTCCCAAGGCCAAAGTCTTCGGCTTCGACGCCCACGCCGGATCGCTCGAACGTGCGCGCGCGAACGCGAAGGAGGCCGGCCTCGGCGATCGAATCAAGTTCGAAGTCGTCGATTGCACGAGGCTGCCGGCCGCGCAGTTCGATTTCATCTCGACCTTCGACGTCGTGCACGACTCTGTCGATCCCGACGCGCTGCTGAAATCGATTCGCGCCGCGCTCAAGCCCGACGGCACCTACCTGATGGTCGAGGTGAACGTGTCGTCGAAGCTCGAGGACAACATCAATCCGATGGGCCGCATGATGTACTCGATGAGCACGCTGTACTGCATGACGACGTCGCTCGCGCACGGCGGCGCGGGAATCGGCGCGTGCATGGGCGAGGCCAAAGCGCGCGAGCTGGTCGCGGCGGCCGGGTTCACGCAATTTCGCCGCTTGCCGATCGAGGATTTGTTTTCCGCGCTCTACGAAATCCGCGCGTAGCGATCACTCGAGCCGTCGCTGAAAGGCATCCTGCAGCGCGGGCAGGATGCTCTGCCAATCGGCGACCAGCCCGATATTCGCGCGCTCGAAGATCAGCGCGTCCGCATCGTTGTTGATCGCGACTACCGTCTGCGCGCGCTTGAGCCCGCACGTGTGATTGGGCGCGCCGCGCACGCCAACCGCAATGTACAGGCGCGGATCGATCGATTTGCCGGTCAGCCCGACCTGCAACTGCCGCGGCACCCATCCCTGGTCCGTCACGCGCCGCGTCGCGCACATCGCAGCGCCGAGCACTCGCGCGAACGCCGCAACTTTCGCGACGCCGTCCGGCCCGCCGACGCCCGTGCCGATACCGACGACAACCTCGGCGCCTTCGAGCTGCACAATCGTGGGATCGAGCGTCGAGTGCGCCTTTATCAGCCGGCTCTTCGGCGCACTCACTTCCATCTGCGCGATCTGAATTTCGGCCTGCTTGCTTTCCGACGGCGCTGCGAGTTCGAGCACGCCCGGCCGCACCGTCGCCATCTGCGGAAAAGTTTTCGAGTAAATCGGCGCGACGATGTTCCCGCCGAACGCCGGCTTGAGCGCGACCATCCGATTCTCCGCGTCGAGCTCGATATCGATCGCATCGCCCGTGAGCCCGAGACCGAGCCGCGCCGCCAGCCGCGGCCCCCAATCGCGTCCGCGCTCAGTGGCGCCAATCAAAATTCCCCACGGCGCGTGCGCCAAAACGAGTTGCGCAGCCGCTTCGGCCGCCGCCTCGGGAGTGTACGAGGCGAGCGCGGGATGCTCGACCGTCATCACCAGGTCCGCGCCGAAGCTCGCGAGCAATCCCGCGTGTCGCGCGACGCCGGCATCCAATCCCACCGCCACCAGCGCGCCGCCAAGTCTCGACGCAAGTTCGTCGCCGCGCGAAAGCAGCTCGAGCGTCCCGCGCGTGATGCGGCCCTCGAGGTCAGTCTCGCACACGATCCATAGGTCGCGGCCGCGAATGCCGGCGCGCCGCGCCGTCGCGATCGGGCGTCGATCGTGCACGCGCGGTTTCAGTGCGCCGATCGATTCAAGCGCCGACATGACCTCAGTCGCCGCGCGTTCAGGATCGCTCGCGTCGATAAATTTGGGGTCGGTCTTCGGCGTCGTGACGACGCGAACCTCCTGCACCCACGTCGGCGAACCGGCCAGCCCGAATTCTTTCGCTTCGGCGCCAAGCTCGGCGGCGCGCACGACTTCGATCGGCTTGGTCGCCGCCTCATCAGCAGCCCCCGGCTTCACCTTGACCGGCTGCGCGACGCGCTCGGCGCACGTGATGACCGCGGGCATCGCGGCCTCGACCTCGTCGAAGCCTTCGTCGCTTTCACGCTCAGCGCGAAGCATGCGCCCGTCTATCTCCAGCTTTCGCGCGCCGGTGATTTGCGCAGCGCCGATCAGCTCGGCGATCTCCGGCCCCACCTGCCCCGTCTCCGCATCGAGCGAATACTTGCCGAGCATGATGAGGTCGAACTTTCCGCGCGCCAGCCACAGCGCGAGCGCCCGCGCCGTCGCCAGCGTGTCCGCACCGGCGAACGCGCGATCTTCAAGGTGCACCGCGTGATCCATCCCCATCGCGAGCGCGTCGACCAGCGCACTGCGCGCCTGCGGCGGCCCCATCGTCACGACCGTCGTCTCCGCGCCGTGGGATTTTTTCAGCTCGACGGCAAGCGCGATCGCGCGCAGATCGTACGCGCTGATGACGGCGGGCCCGTCGCGCTTGATCGTTTTGGTCACGGCGTCGAAGTTGGCTTCCTCGATCAGCGGTATCTGCTTGATGCAAACGGCAATCTTGAGCACGGCGAAATTCCTCGTGCCGACGAGGCTAGTTGAGCGCGTCGCGTCGATGCAACAAAGCCACGCAACTGCTTACGGGAGCCGCCGCGATCAGGTAATTTCGCGAGGTGGCTTTTTCCCGACTCGCGGCCGTCGCCGCGCTCTGCGTGTATGCGCTTGCGTTCGCCTCGGCGGCACCCGCGGCTGAGCAAATGCGCATCGTATCGCTCGCGCCGAGCGTGACCGAAGATCTGTTCGCGCTCGGCGCCGGTCCCGAGGTCGTCGGCGTCTCCCAGTATTGCGACTACCCGCCGCAGGTGCGCGACTTGCCGCGCGTCGGTTCTTTTCTGACACCGAATCTCGAAGCGATCATCGCGCTTCGCCCCACGCTCGTCGTCGGGCTTGAACTGTCATCCGACGTGCGCCAGATTCGCGCGTTGAATTCGATGGGCTACCCCGTGCTGCTGGTCAGCGACGACTCTTTGCAACAAATCGAAACCAGCATCGAAAAAGTCGGCGATCGAATAAATCGCGGGACGCAGGCGCGCGGGCTGGTCCAGCAGATCCGTAGTCAGATCGCCGCGATCCGCGAACGCCTCGCGCAGGTAAAGCCGGTGCGGACGTTGATGCTCGTCGGGCATCAGCCGATCGTTGCGGTTGGCCCGGGCACTTACCTCGACGAGCTCATGCGCATCGCGCGCGCGGACAATATCGCCGCGGCGGTCGGCCAGCAGTGGCCGCACCTCGGCATCGAATTCATCATCGCGATGCGCCCGCAGGTTATCCTCGACGGTTCGATGGGCAGCGATGCGCACTCGACTGATGACTTCTGGAAAAAGTATCCGACGATTCCCGCCGTGCGGGATAATCGCGTGCTGAGCTACGCGGAGGATCCGATGCTCCATCCCGGACCGCGCGTGGCGCAATCGCTCGAGATAATCGCGCGCAAGGTTCATCCCGAGGCGTGGCCGCGTGAAGTCGCCGGTGCGGACGAGTGAACGCTCCCGCAGCCAGGGCCGCCCCGGCCTCACACCTGACGCGCGCACGTCTCTTCTCGATTCTGGGCGCGCTCACGATTCTCTTGATCGTCTGCGCGATCGCAGGAGTGCTGTTCGGAACGGCGCACATCAGTTTGGTGACGGCATTTTCCGATCCCGCGAGTCCCGATCACGCAATTCTCTTCGCCGCCCGATTGCCGCGCGTGTTGATGGGCGTGATCGTGGGCGCGATGCTCGCGGCGGTGGGAACGGCTCTGCAAGCCCTCGTGCGCAATCCACTCGCCGAAGGCGGCATTCTCGGAATTTCCGGCGGCGGCGCGCTCGGCGCGATCCTCGCACTCGTGATGGCCGCGAAACTCGGCGGTGGCGAGGCGCTCGTCCCCATCTGCGCATTCGCGACGGCCCTGCTCTCGACCGTCGCCGTTTACCGGCTCGCGATGGTTGACGGCCAGCTCGAGCCGTTCACGTTGCTGCTGGTCGGCGTGATCTTCAACGCGTTCTGGGGCGCGGCGATCATGCTGGTCAACAGCGTCGTCAATTTTTACTACGCGCACAGCATCCTGTTCTGGCTGATGGGCAGTCTCGAGGCGCCCACTTACGGCGAGGCGGCGATGGTCGCCGGGTTGGGACTGGCCGGCTTCGCCGTTCTCATGTATCGCGCGCGCGATCTGAACCTGCTCAGTCTCGGCGACGAGTCGGCCGCTGAACTTGGCGTCGACGTTGACCGCCTTCGGCGCACGATCTTCGTCGCGACCTCGGTGATGGTCGGCGCAGCGGTTTCCGTCAGCGGGATCATTTCGTTCGTCGGACTGATCGTTCCACATACGTTGCGCTTGATGTTCGGCGCGGATCATCGGCTCCTGCTGCCGGCGTCGCTAATCGGCGGTGCCGCGTTCATGGTCGCCGCGGACTTGCTCGCACGCGTCGCGATCGCGCCGGCCGAAATTCCCGTCGGCGCGATCACTGCGCTCTGCGGCGGCCCGTTCTTCATCTATATGCTGCGCCGCGAAGGCCGGAGACCGCTCTCGCTATGACGACGTCGCGCGACACCGTCGCCATGCGCGCGAGCGCGATTCATGCCGGATATCCCGGCGTGCCCGTGCTGCATGGCGTCTCGATTGAAGTCGCCGCCGGCGAAATGCTCGCCATCGTCGGCCCCAACGGCGCGGGCAAGTCCACGTTGCTCAAGGTGCTCGGCGGCTCGATCAAGCCGGACTCTGGAATCGTCGAGCTCTTCGGCCGCCCGCTCGATTCGATCGATCGCCGCGAATTCGCGCGCACCGTCGCCTCGGTCGGCCAGGAAAACGCTGTCGCGTTCCGCTTCACCGTGCTGGAAATCGTGCTGATGGGCCGTGCGCCGCATCTCGGCGCCTTCCGCTTCGAGAGCCCGCACGATTTGGCGATTGCATCGGCCGCGCTCGAGCGCTTCGATCTCCGCGATCTCGCCGCGCGCCACGTCCAGGAACTGTCCGGCGGCGAGCGCAAGCGTGTTTTCCTTGCGCGCGCGCTCGCGCAGGAGCCGAAGATCGCACTGCTCGACGAGCCGACCGCATTTCTCGACCTCAAGCATGTCGCTGAAATCTTCGCGCGCTTCCGCGAGCTGTGCATCGAGCGCGGCATGGCCGTAATCGCAACGCTCCACGATCTCAACGCCGCCGCGCTCTACGCCGACCGCGTCCTCCTTCTCGCCGAAGGCGTCGCAGTCGCCTGCGGAACCCCCACCGAAGTTCTCACCGAAGAAAATCTGCGCCGCGTCTATGAGACCGACGTTTATGTCGGACGCAATCCCTCAACCGGCGCACTAATTGTCCTTCCCGCCGCAATTCCCAACGCGCGCGCATAGCTCATTAAAATAAAATGATTTCTTATTACTCAATTGCTCGCCTCGTTGCGCGCCGGTACTCTGTATGTAGATGTCTTCCCCCGCGCCTGAATCGCTCAATCTCGTCTTCGACGCCGACGACACGCTCTGGGATTCCAATATCCATTTTCTCGAGGCGTTCGATCATTTCGCCGCTGCCGTCGGCGACGCCGACCTCGGCATCTCGCGCGTCGAGATTCACGCAGCCGTGCGCCGCGCTGAAATCATGCTCATCAAGACTCACGGCTATGGCCGCCGCCCGTACGTGATCGCGCTGCATCAGGCGGCGGCCGAGCTCGCGCCCGCGGGTCACGACGGCTTGCGCGACGAGATCGAGCGCATCGGCGCGCATCTGCTCGAGCGCGAGTGCGCTCTCCTGCCGGACGTCGAGCCGACTCTGCAGGAGCTCGCGCAGCGACACAGGCTGCTGATGTTCACCAAGGGTCAGCGCGACGAACAGTTGCAGAAGCTCGCGCGCTCGGGCCTCGGTCCGCTGTTCGATCGCGTCGAGACTCCGCGCGAGAAGGACGTCGACGCGTATCGGCGCCTCGTGCGCGACGCTGACCTCGATCCGTCGCTGACATATATGATCGGCAACAGTCCGCGCTCCGACATCAATCCCGCGGTCGCCGCCGGTCTGCACGCCGTTTTCATTCCGCATCCGCACACCTGGGAACTCGAGCACGAAGAAATCAGCGATGAGGTCGCCGAGAGGATTATCGAATTAACCTCCTTTCGCCGACTGGTCGAAGTATTCTAGTATCTAAGATCCGATGTCGACTGCCGAACTAATCGACGACCTGCCGCCGCACAAGCCTGCCGCTGGCGCGCCCACTGGTCGCGTAAAGGCGAAGCCTCCGCTCGCGCTGCGCCCGCTGCATCGAATGTGGCGGCGCACGATCGACGAGATCAAAGTCTCCGAAATCGATCTGCCGGTGCGGGCATTGCCCGAAGCGATGCGCGGGCTGGTCGCGTGCCAGATAAGCGACTTCCACGTCGATCGCGACGAGGACCTTGAACGCCTCGCGATGGCGGTCGAAGCGATCAATCTTCAGCAGCCTGACCTGGTTTTTCTGACTGGCGATTATTTCTCGGGACCGGCCACGATGCATCGTTATCTCGGTGCGTTTCGCGACGCGCTGAAAAACCTGCGCCCGCAGTCCGGCCTGTTCGCGATCCTCGGCAATCACGATCACTGGTCGTCCGCCGATCGCATCACCGAGGCGCTCAAGCGCGCCGGCGCCGACGTCCTCGCCAACGACAGCCGCCGCCTGTTCCTGCGCAACGAGAAACTCGTCATCGTCGGCATCGACGATCTGTGGTCGCGGCGCGCCGAACCTGCGCGCGCGTTCGGCGACGTCAACAGCGACGATTGCACCATCGTGCTCGCGCACAACCCCGACACCGCGCTGTACACGCGCCATCTGCGGCCGGGCGTCATGCTCTCCGGGCACACCCACGGCGGCGTCGTGCGAATTCCGTATTATGGATCGCCGCTCAAATCGATCCTGCGCATCGGCAAGGAATTCTATTCGGGCCTGAACCGCTACGAAGATTTCTACATCTACACCAATCGCGGCCTCGGCACGTTCTGGCTCAGGATTCGCATCAACTGCCCGCCGGAAGTATCGCGCTTTTCGCTGACGCCTCTCGTCGACGCAGCCCCTGCCGAGAAACCCACGATGAAGCTGCGTCCGTTGAAGCGCGTCCGCCGCCGCCGCACGCCGCGCCCCGTTACTCATCGCTCGCATCGAAAGCACGTCTAACCGCGAGCCGCCGCGATGCTCGATCTCGCGATCGTCGGCGCAACCGTAGTCACGCCCTCAGCCGTCGCACCCGCCGACGTTGGCGTGATCGCGGAAAAGATCGCGAGCATCGCGCCGCCGGGCGCGCTCGAATCCGCGCGGCGCACCATCGACGCGCGCGGGATGCTCCTGATTCCCGGCGCCGTCGATCCGCACACACATCTCGACGCCGAGATGTTCAGGATGCACACCATCGACGACTTCGAATCGGGCACCGCTGCCGCCGCGGCCGGCGGCGTGACCACCATCGTCGACTACGCCTTCCAGCCGCAAGGCGGTTCGCTCGCCGACGCGATTGAAAAATGGAACGCCAAAGCGCGCGGCCGCGCGATCATCGACTACGGCTTTCACGTGGCGATTCTCGATCCGTCGCCCGAAACGATCGCGGAAATTCCGCGCATCGTCGAACGCGGCGTCACCAGCTTCAAGATTTTCATGATGCAAGGCTTCGAGGCTCGCGCGCGCGACTTCCTCCGTGCGTTCAACGCCGCGGGCGAGAGCGGCGCATTGCTCGCAATTCACGCCGAGGACGAGCACCTGATCGGATTTTGCACCGAGCGCCTGCTCGCCGCCGGCAACGACGGCGTCAAACACTTCGCCGCCAGCCGTCCCCCGTTATCCGAGGCCGCCGCAGTCCGCCGCGCGCTCGCGATGACCGAATTGTCGGTCGCGCCCGCCTACTTCGTGCACCTGTCGAGCCGCGAAGCGGTCGATGAAGTCCGTCGCGCGCGCGCCCGCGGCCGCGTCGTGCTCGCCGAGACGCGCCCCATCTATCTGTATCTGACCGAGGAGCGCTTCCTCGAGCCCAACGGCGCCAGGTACGTCGGCTATCCTCCGCTGCGCAGCGCCGAACATCGCGACGCGCTCTGGTCGGCGCTGGCAGACGGCACCATCGACGTCGTCGCGACCGACCATTGCAGTTGGACGCTGGAGCGCAAAGTGTCCGCCAGCCGCTTCACGCGGATGGTGCCCGGGATGTCCAATCTCGAAACTCTCGTGCCGATGCTCTATTCCGAAGGGGTCGCGAAGGGCCGCATCTCGATCTCGCGATGGGTCGATCTGACTGCCACCAACGCCGCAAAAATCTTCGGCATGTACCCGCGCAAGGGCGCCATCGTCGAAGGCGCCGACGCCGACCTGGTAGTCTTCGATCCGAATCGCAAAGTTACGATCAACAGCGCCGAGATGCACTCACGCGCCGACTACGACCCGTTCGAAGGATTCGAAGTAACCGGCTGGCCAACGATGACGATCTCGCGCGGCGTCCCAATCGTCACCAACCGCAAAGTCGAAGCCTCAGCCGGCCGCTGGCGATTTCATCGCACGCGCCCGTTTCTCGCCCACCTGGCGAAGCCAATAGCCTCGCCGACCGCGTAAGCCCACAATCAGTTCATGGATGCAAAGACTGTCGCTCTCGCGGGCGGCTCGGGCTTCATCGGCCGAGCGATCGCGCGCCGTTTGATTGCAGTTGGCGGACTCAAGGTCCGCGTGCTCACGCGAAATCCCGACAAGGCGCGCGCGCAACTCGATTTGCCCGGCGTCGAGTTCGTGAATGCCGACATCGCCGAGCCGGCATCGCTGAAGGACGCGCTCCAGGGCGCGGACACGATCGTCGATGCGATCCAGTTCGACGGCTACCCGGTCGAAAATCCGAGCCGCGGCCTGACCTTCGAGCGAGTCGACTACGGCGGCACGGTCGCGTTGATCGACGCTGCGAAACAGGCCGGCGTAAAACAGTTCATCTACATCAGCGGCGCCGCGGCCGACGAGAACAGCACCCATCCCGCCTTTCGCACCAAGGGCCGCGCCGAGCGCGCGATTCGCGAGTCGGGCCTGACCTACACCATCTTCCGCCCGTCGCTGGTCTACGGCCCGGAAGACAAAGTCGTCAACGGTCTCGCCCGCGCGCTCCGTTTCGCGCCAGTCTTCGGCGTGCCCGGCACCGGCCGTCAGAAAGTCCAGCCTGTCCTGGTCGACGACCTCGCCGCGTGCGTGACGCTCGCCGTGTCGGGCCGCGGCCGCAACGGGACTTACGATATCGGCGGCCCGGATCTCATGACGTTCGACGAGATGATGCGCATCATCATGGACGCGAGCGGACATCGCCGCCCGCTGTTTCACATTCCCGAAGGCATCATGCGCGGCGTCGGCGGCATCCTCGAGAAGCTGCCCAAGCCGGTGCTGTCGCGCGACGCCGTCACCTTCGTCACGGCTGACAACGCCGCCGACATCAAGCCGCTGATCGATGAGTTCGGAATCAATCTCACGCCGGCCCGCGTCGGGATGGCGTATCTCGCGAAGAAATAGCCGCCGCTACAATCGGCGCCAGCCCGATCCTTCGTGGACGAAAATGGAAGAGCTGGGGCTGCGTTATTTCGGCGAGAATTTCCAGCGACTCGGCGATTCGCGGACCCGGCCGGTTGAAGTACTGGTTGCCGTCAGCCATGAAGACGCGTCGCGCGCGCACCGCCTTGAGCGCGTTCCAATCCGGACGATTCGTCAGCGCAGGCAGATCCTGCGCGGCGCGATCCATGTCGAAGCCGCATGGCGAGATCAGAATCACATCCGGATCTTTGGCCACCAGCTCCTCGAATTTCATCCACGGCGAATGCTCGCCCGCCTTGCCGAACAGATTCACTCCGCCGGCCATCTCGACCAGCGTCGGCATCCAGTTACCGGCCGCCATCAGCGGATCGATCCATTCGATCGTCGCGACGGTCGGCCGCTCCGATGCTCCGCGCGCCTTGTCCGCGATCTGAGCGAGTCGCGCGCGCAGCCGCTCGACGAGTTCCGTCCCGCGCGTGTGCGCGTCGAGCGCGTCCGCCACGCGCTGCATGTCGGTGAAAATGTCGTCGAGCCCATACGGCGCCAGTGAAACGATCTGCGGCCGCGCGCCGAGCCATTCTGCCACCGCGGCTTCCACGTCGCGCTCGCTGACGGCGCACACTTCGCACTGCGATTGAGTGACGATCACGTCGGGCTGAAGCTCGCGCAGCCGCGCCGCGTCGACGCGATAGACCGAGAGCGCGTCGCCGACGATCTTCTTCACGCGCTCGTCGATCTGCGCGCTGGTGCCTTCGGGATTAAACTTCGGTTCCGTCAAGGCCGGGATGCGCTCGACCGAGCGCGGGAAGTCGCATTCATGCGAGCGGCCGACCAGTTGACCTTCGAACCCGAGCGCGCAAACGATCTCGGTCGCGCTCGGCAGCAGGGTTACGATTCGAGGCGATTGATTCACTGTTTAATTCCCTGGCGGCTGCATTCCTGGATTTCGTCTTCGGCCACCGCTGCGTTCTTCAACTGGAATCGCACGCTGGTGGTAAGGCCGCTGGACTCGACATCCTCCCTGACGAAGTAGCGCTCGCCCGCATGCGTATCGAACTTGTACTCCGTCGTCTTGTCGCCCGCGACCGCGCAAGTAATCGTTCCCGGATCGTCGCGGAATTCGTAAAATCCGCCCGCATCCAATTCAATACTCTCATGCCCGCAAGTGATCATCGGCACCGATTGCGAACTGAGAAACTTGTACGGCCGGTAGATGTAGATGAGGCTCTGGGACGCAGGAATCGCGCGGGGCTGATACGCTTCGCCCTGCGCACCGCATCCCGCGAGCATCACGCAAATGGCAGCCGCGAGTATTCGCTGTCAGCGCGCGAATCATTCTTCGCCTCATGACTTCGACGCGCGAACGTAGAAGAACAGCGGGATGTGATCGCGATATTTCTGGAATGCGTCTGGATGCGACGCGCACGCCGACTCCGGTGCGCGCGGCTCGCGAATCTCTTCGAGCCGCAGCCCAGCCGCCATGATCGGGTTGATGTAATCGGCCAGTGTGCGATCGAAGCGCGGCACGCCGAACTCCTCGACCTCCGCCGCGTTGGGCGCCCAAGCGAACTTCCAGCGCTCGATCCATGCTTCGTTGTTGAAGTAGTCCGCGACGGTGAATTTGATCGCGCGCCCCGAGTCATCTCGAATCCAGCCCATCCCCTTGGTCGCGAAGCACGGATGCAGGATGCTGAACGCTAACATCCCACCCGGACGCAACACGCGCGCGACTTCGCGCATCGCCGCTGGAAAATCAGGACCGTCCATCAGCGCCATCGTCGAAACGACTGCGTCGAATGATCCAGCTTCGAACACGCCCAGGTTGGTGTAGGACGTGTGCACGTAGCGAATTCCCAGCGGCTCTCGAAGTTCCTCTGCGCGTGCGAACTCGAGCATTTTGTCGGAGAGATCGACACCGGTGATGCGAGCCCCGCGCCGCGCGAAGATTCTCGTGTTGGTGCCTTCGCCGCATCCGGCGTCGAGCACCTTCCTGCCGTTCAGGTCGCCGATAAATTCCAGGAATGCGGGGTTGTTCCAATGCACGCGAAAGATGTCGAAATTCTTGCGGACCTGGTCGGCCCATACTTCGGCATTGCGATCCCATTGCGCGGCAACTTCGGACTCGCGAATTTGCGGCGGCATTCTCTCCCTCCTGCGCGCATCGGCGCCGCGCGCCTGAAAAAAATGCGGACGAGGAAAATCTCGTCCGCTGAGCAACCGGTTTTCCGGATAAGCAATCGCAACGCGATCGTCATCCTGAGGGTTTGGCGAGTATATGCGCGATGCTCAACGTTGACAAGAGTCAGACGCGCCTTGATCGTGAACGGATGATGGATGAAGCCTCCAGCGCTCGCAACTCGAACCAAAGTAGAAGCGGTCGGTCTCGATTTCGGCACCACCAACAGCGCAATCGGAATCGTCGGCGCCGACGGATCGCCGCGCCTGGCGCGCTTTGCCGCCGCAGAGGGTGGCGATCAGACCGAGACGTTCCGCTCGATCCTGTTTTTCGAAGCGGTCGAGGAAACGGGCGGCACCGACTCCGCCGTCGCCGTCGGCAACGACGCGATTCGCCGCTATCTCGCGGCCGCGGGCAACGGGCGGCTCGTGCAATCGCTCAAGTCGTTTCTCGCCGACAAGAGTTTCGAATCCACCGACATCATGGGCGAGACCTACACGCTGGGAGATTTGATCGCGCCAATCATCAGCGCGCTGCGCGACGCCGCGATTGCGCAGTTCGGTGAGTTGCCGCCGCGAATAGTCGTCGGCCGTCCCGTTCATTTCGCCGCCGCCGGCAATCCGGACGAGGCGCTCGCGCGCAGCCGCCTCGATATCGCTATTCGGCGCGCCGGATGGACCGACGTGGTGTTCGAGTACGAGCCGGTGGCGGCGGCGTACGACTACGCGCTGCGAATCACGCGCGACGAGACGGTGCTGATTGCGGACTTCGGCGGCGGCACCAGCGATTTCTCGGTGCTTCAGCTGAAGCCGCGCACGGCGGCGAAGCATGGTGCGGCGCGTTACGAGATCCTCGGCAACGACGGCGTCGGCATCGCGGGTGACGCGTTCGACGGGCGCGTGATGCGCCACCTGGTCGCGCCGGCGCTCGGCCGCGGCACGAAATATCGCTCGCCGTATGGAATGGTGCTGCCGGCGCCGACGTGGCCGTACACCAAGCTCGAGCGCTGGCACCATCTGTCGTTCCTGAAGGCGCGAGCGACGATGCTTCGATTCGAGGAGCTGCAGCGCGAATCATTCGAGCCCGAAAAAATTGCGGCGCTGATTCATATGGTGGAAAACGATCTCGGCTACTTCCTGTTTCGATCGGTCGAGAAGACCAAGCTCGAGTTATCGGCGCTGGAAGCGGCGGACTTCATGTTTTCCGATCCGCCGGTTCTGATCGAGAAGATAGTTGCGCGGCCGGATTTCGAAAATTGGATCGCGCGCTACCTCGAACAGATCGCCGGATGCGTCGATCGGCTGATGGCGACGGTGGCGCTCAAGCCCGAGGCGATCGACAGCGTGTTCCTGACCGGAGGATCGTCGTTCGTGCCTGCCGTGCGGCGCATCTTCATCGAGCGCTTCGGCGCCGACCGAATCCGCATGGGCGACGAGTTCACCTCGGTCGCGCGCGGCCTCGCGCTGCGCGCCCTGGACGGTGAGTGACGCAACCGGTGGGACAGATTTACTTGGCGCGATTTTCGATCAACCTGCTGCGCACTTCGATGTCGTAGGGCAGCGGCGCGCCCGGGCATAGCTCCGAAAGCCATTGCTTGGTGATAGAGTCAGGCAGCTTCCGAAAGCGAAATACCGAAACGTAAACGGCGTAGGATTCGCTGGTTGTCGGATCCTGCACGAAGTCGCGTCTGCATCGCGAGCAATGGTGCTGAAGGAGTTCCTTGCCGGGCTCGACTTGTACGCGACGTCCCTGCGCGCTCGACCATTGATGGCTGTTCCATGTGTCGCTGGCCATGGCGACTTCACCTCCCGAGGTGAAAAATGGGCGACAGAAATCGGTACAGATCTTATAGTGCAGATCGAGTTTTTAAGGCAAATCGTTTAACCAACGATCTGCTCTCCGCTAGTGTTCGACGAACGGTCTGATGGTGGAATTGAAACGCAGTGAGCAAGCTGCCGACCGCGTCCCGCTCGGGCGCCGCTTTTCCGCCGAGCGGATGGCGGCGAACTATCTGTTTCGCCCGCCCTACCCGCCCGAAGTGTACGACACGCTGCTGGAGCTGATGCGCGGGCATCCCCGAATCCTGCTCGACGCCGGATGCGGCACGGGAAAAATTACGCTCGGCCTGATCGATCAGATCGACCGCGCCGACGCCGTCGACCCTTCCGACGCGATGCTGCAAGTGGCGCGCGCCCAGCCCGGCGCCGACAGCGCGAAAATCCGGTGGATACACGGCGCCATCGAAGACGCTCCACTCGATCCGCCCTACGGACTGATCGTCGCAGCGTCGAGTATCCACTGGATGGATCTCGACGTGACTCTCCCGCGCTTTGCCGGCGCGCTGGCCGACGGCGCGATGCTGGCGGTGCTCGACGGCGACGCTCCCGTCGATGCGCCATGGGAGCGCGAAGAGACGGCCTTCATGATCGACTTTCTCGAGGCTCGCGGCGAACGGCGCCGAGGCTGGTGGAAGACCATGCGTGAAAGACTCGGCGCGCCCGTGCTGACGCATCCGAGGTTCACGTCGCTGGGACATCGGGTAACCGCGCCCGTCTCTTTCTCCCAGAGCATCGAGGACTATCTCCGATGCCAGCATTCGCGCTCAACGTGGTCGGAAGATCATCTGGGCGAAAAGGCGTCGGCTGAATTCGACGCGTCGATGACGGCGATCCTGAACCGGTACGCTCGCGACGGCATGCTCACATTCGAAGTGCAAACGCGAATCGAGTGGGGACGAGCAATCGCTTCCTGAAATTCCGCGATGGCTGAAACATTTACCCATCGCAGACACGCTGTTGGATAAGTTCATTCCGTGGGCGCGCGCATTTTCGTTCTGGCATAGGCCCTGCATTTATAAACAATCGCAAAGAATTGTAAAAATTGCAGGAGAGCTGTCATGAAGCGATTAGCGCTGACCCTAGTTGCAGGCGCGTTCGGAACTTTGATGATGCTGCCGGTCGCGCATGCCGGGGACATTCAGGACATGAACAACGACGCTGGCACACTTCAAGGCGATCGCTTTTTCCATCCGGAGGACGAAAAGACCGTCGAAGACTATGTGAACGGCGTTGGCGGCACGGCGACGCAGGAGCAGGTCGACCTCCAGAAGCGCAGCACGGATATCCACCAACGCACGGACGACTTGCGAGCCAACAATAGCGGCATGAACAACAGACCGGCGGATCGTTTCGGCGACGACAACGATTAACGGTCCAAGGGCTTACCGCTCCGTCTCATGGCTCGAGTGTCTTATGCGGTTCTTTTCCTCTGCTCGACTCTATGCAGTAGCTCTAGGGGTGCTGTCGCTAGCGCTTGCCGGCTGCGCGACGGTTTCACTCACGCCTGAAAGTATTCGGCCGCCTGATCCTTCGGTCGCGATGAACGCGATCGAAGCGGAGCCCGCGGTTCCGGCACAGATTGAAGTTCGGGACTTCGACTTCGCGGCGTCTTCGGTAACTGAGAACAGGAGCCCGCTGAATCGCGCAGTCGATCTGTTCCGAAGAAGTTCGGCGGAGGATCGGCAGGAAGAAATCGGCCGAGACGCAGCCGCCGTTCTTGCGAAGGAGACGGCGAAGCAGCTGCGCAAGACCGGGCTCGAGGCAACGCGCATCGCCAACGACAATGACGTATCGATGCGCGGCGACTTCCTGTTAGTGACCGGCCGCCTGATTTATGTGAATGAAGGCAATCGCTTTACTCGCGTAGCATTTGGCCTGGGCATGGGAGAATCGCGGCTTGCTACCGAGGTCCAGGTGTTCCGGGTGGTCAACGGCGAGAAGGCGGAGGTGCTGAGTTTCATCACCCACGCCCGCAGCGGAAAGATGCCCGGGGTGGCAGCGTCGATTGGTTTTGGAGAACTCTTCCTCGGTCCGATAACGTTGATTGCGAGCATTGAGGACGCGGTTTCCAGCGGGCAGAAGATCTACAGCTCGCAGATCGAATACTTGTCCAGCGAGTCAGGCGACCAGGTAGCTAGATATCTCTCGCAGTATTCAGCGGCACAGGGTTGGATTCCGAGAAATAAAGCCAAGTCGGTGCATCTGGTCAGTTAGACCAGGGCATGCGGATAGCTTCCAGTCAGCGACGGCATCTCCAGGCCTAACTGTTCGCATCGCCTCGACAGCATCGTCACATACAGATCGGCCAGCTCTTCGTTGTCGCGGGACTTCAGTCCGTAGCGGATGCAGTCGTAGGTGAAGCCGGTGCCGGGCGGCCCGAAGAAATTCACCGCGCGCGGAATCCATCGGCGTAATGCAGTGTTCACCGACTGGACGCCGAAGCGCTCGACCGCGTCGCCAAGATGCCGCGAGGCGAAAATTTCGTGGTCGGCCTCCTCGTCGAGAATTATTTCCGCGGCGCGCGCATGCGGCGCGTAGCTGGAGTCCTTGTAGTTCTCGCCGATCATTATGAGGCCGGTGGTGTCGAGGCTGAGCGACGCCATCAGCAGGTCGAGCTCGCCTTCGGCCTTGGCGGCGAAATAGCAGGGCGCGTCGAACGACGGCGACTTGAGCACCGTGATCATCGAGCGGTCCGCCGCCTGCTGGCTCATGCCGAGTTCTTCGAGCGCGCGGTAGATGAGCCGCGCGTGTTTTTTTTCCTCTTCGAAATTTTTCTCGACGATCGGACGCAGCTCGAGATTGTCGAGCGTCTCGAGCGCGCGCTGGTAACCAAGCGCCGTGAGCTTCTCCGCCATCGCATGCGCGGCGAGCAGGCGCAGCAGCACCTTGGTGTAATGCGAATCGACGCGGCCCTCGTTGAGCGCCTCGGCGTTCAGCGATCGCGGCGGGAACTCGCGCCGGATCGGCATGGCGTGTTACCTCATCTACCCGCGGCGCGCGAGGGCAGCATGACGGTGGCGGAGCCCGGCGTGGTCTTTTCGCCCTTGGCGTTCTCGAGCCAGATTTCGCAATCGACCAGGTTGTAGCCGCCGTCGGTGTATTTTTTTGAAACCTTGCCGCGCGCGACGACCTTGGTCCCCGGCTGATCCATCCCGCGGTACTGCACGCCGAGCTTGCGCAGCCATCCGAGCTCGCCGGCGAAGTCCGTCATCAGGTGTCCGAGGAACGCGTTCTTCAACGCGCCGTGCAGGATTACGCCGGGCAGGCCGTTGCCGAGCGCGAAATCCTTGTCGTAGTGGATTTGATAGAAGTCGCCCGACGCGCCCGCGTACCTGACCAGCTGCTGGGTGGTCGGATTCTTTTCGAGCGGACCGATCTCGGTGCCGACTTCGACATCTTCGAAATAAATTTGCTTCGCCATCGTGGGCTTCCTCTTAGCAGGCGATCCTGGTTAGTAGCGGATTCCGGTCGAGCGTTGGACGACGCAGACTTCGCCGAACTGGTTGGTGTAGGTGGTCTCGACCACGGAGAAGACCATCGGGCCGAGGCGGCCGGCGGCCTCGCGCAAATCGACCAGCTTCGATTGCACCGTGATGCGATCGCCGGGGCGAATCGGCACGAAGTATTCCCAGTCCGATCCGCCGTCGAGGCCGCGGTAGGTCGGCATGTCGAGCTTGACGTCGGGAATCGGCGCGCCCATCGTGCGGCAGAAAGTCGGCGGCGCGATCATGCTGCCGTAGCGCGTCTGGCGCGCGTCGCGGTCGCTGTTGAAGATCGGATTGCGATCCTCGATCGCCTCGGCAAAGCGGCGAATCGCGCCGCGCTCGACCTCGTAAGTGCGCGGCTCGGAGGTCTTGCCGATTTGCTTGCGAGCTTCGTCGGTAACGTATTTGTTCGCCATCGTTGGCTCCCTCGCTAGATTACTGGCGCATCACGATTTATTACCACAGGCGCGCGCGATGCGTACAACGGCGAAGGGAGAAATCACTTTTGTGTTCGGGACGGTTGGGACTAGGATGGACCTCGGAGGATCGGACGATGGCTAAACTCACACCGGAACAAATCGCGGCGAATCTGAAGGCGCTTCCCGGATGGGAGTACAAGGACAACGCCATCCGCAAGACCTTCAAGTTCAAGGAGTTCCTGCACGGCATCGAGTTCGTGCAGAAGGTCGCCGAAATCGCCGAGGGCGCCGACCATCATCCGGATATCACCATCAACTACACGCGCGTCACGTTTTCATGCTCGACCCACGACGCCGGCGGCGTGACCGACAAGGATTTCAAGCTCGCCGACAACATCGAGATCGCGTTCAAAGATCACTACGAGTAAGGATGTCCGGCGTGCACGAGTGCGCGGTAGCGCTCGAGCGCGCCGACGTGGTCGCGGTCGGCTCGCAGTCCGATGTATCCGTCGGGGCGCACCGCCAGCAGCGTGATGCCTTCGACGCCGAGCAGGTCGGCTGCGGCCAGTTCGAGCTGTCCGATCTGATCCGGCCGTTCGTCGCGCGTGCCGAAAGCGATTGTCGCTTCGAACAGGCGCGAGTCGGTGACGAAGTCCCGCAGCGCCGCGAGCAGGTCCGCCATCTCGAGCCCCTCGTGCGGTTGCGCCGCCGAGGAGTACGAGCGTGTGGCCCGCGCGATGCGTCAGCTCGTGAAGTCCACAGCTCGCCGCGCCCGCCGGTCGCACCTGGATCGAGTCAGGTAAGCGTTGCCCGGGACCGAGATGGACGGTTGGCGTCGCCGGCGACGATTGGCGATCGCGAGTAATCCACGTTCAGCTCCGCCTCGGCCACGACTTCGTGATGCCGCGCCTTCGACTCCGCAAACGCCGCTCTCATCGCATTGTCGCGGCTGTCGCGTTCGGCGGGGTCGGTCAGCGTTTGAGCGTGCTCGGTCACGTCGCCGGATTGGATGACCATCTCTGCCACTGGCCGGCGCTCGGCTTCATAGCTGTCGAGCAGCGCCGGCTCGGCTGCGCCGTGGTACACGAGCGCAAGTTTCCAGGCGAGGTTGATAGCGTCTTGCAGGCCGCCGTTCATGCCGTGTCCCTCGGCCGGCGAACAGAGATGGGCAGCGTCTCCCGCCAGCAACACCGGACCGGATCGGAACCGGGATGCGACCTTGGCGTGGCAGTGGAATCGCGTCGGGTTCTCCACGTCGGCGAAAGAAACGCCGGGTTCGTAGCGGCGAATGGTCGCAGTCGGCCTCGGCCACGAGATCCGACTCCGCCGAGCTCGGCCGCATGTAGATGCGCCAGCGGCGATCGGGAAGTCCGATCTGGATGACCGGCACCATGTCGAGGTAGACGAAGGTCACGTCGAACGCCTGGGCCCAGCCTTGCAGCGTGGCGTCGAAGACCGCCCACGGTTTCGCGATGTCGTGGCCCTCAAAACCGATGCCGCTGAAATCGCGCGTCGGGCTGTGGATTCCGTCGCATCCGACCACCCATCGCGCATTCACCCGGTACCGCTCGCCGTCGCGCTCGATCTCGGCCATCGCGCCGTCGGCGTGTGGCGTCAGCCCGACCAGCCGTGACGATCGATTCACCTGGCCGCCCTGCCGATGGAGATAGTCGGTCAGGATGTTCTCGGTGACCTCCTCGGACACGCCGAGATTGAACCCGTAGCGGCTGCCGCAGGTCGACAGATCCATCGTGCCGAGCACCTGGCCGCCGGAATGGATCTTCACCGCGCACTGTTTCGTCCCGGCGTCGAGAAATTTCCCGATAAGTCCAAGCGACTCGAAGACCTCGAGCGAACGCGGATGCACCACCGTTGCGCGGTCCCAATGGAGCGGCCCCGGCAGCGCGTCGATCAGATGGCACGGCACACCGCGGCGCTGAAGCTCCGAAGCAAGCAGCAACCCCGTCGGCCCCGCACCAACCACGAGCACCGATCCAGAACGGTCAGCAGAATCCGTCACGTCGACTCCTCCCACACTGAAACCAACAACTCCGAAATCAAGCTAGTCCGACGGAGCGCGCAATGTCACTGCTGATTATTTGCGGGTGGTGCTCACGGTGTCTCACTCATTCTTGCTGCGGTGATTGTACGAGACGGAATATGCGGCTGACCGCGCGAGCAGAATCGGATCGCTTCGAGAGTTCGATACCGTCCGTTATGTTGGTCGGGTCGAACACGAGACGGCGCTCATCGTCCGCGCTGGTCGGGGAGATTTGCGTCACCTCCAACCGTCCCAGCTCGACCAGCGGCCGGTCCGCCGGCCACAAGGCGGTGGCGTCGTCGGTCGGATCGCTCTCTCCCGCCAATTGCAGGACGAGGCGGAACACGACCGGACCCTTCTTCAATCGACCCTCCAACTCCTCGCGCAGGAAGTTCGTACTGCGTTTGCCCGCATCATCAGGAGAGAGATAGGCTTCCCCGGCCTCGGGCACCCAGCGATAGCGGCCGAATCGGCTGCTGCCATCCGCGGCGGTGAATTTGAAAGCATGCTCTGAGTAATAGCAGGCCTGCCCATAGCTGGCCGGAATCGGTTTCTTCGTCAGACGCTCGATGAAGGCGCCGGTGGCAGGATGACTTTGCAGAAAGCGCGGAACCCCGTCGGGTGCAGGCTTGCCGGTAGCGGGGTCGGGGAGTTGCGCGCTCAGGAAAGCGAGAAACTCGGCAGGCGTCCGCACGAGAAACCCTTCGATGTGAAGCCCCAGAATGTCGGCCTTCTTGCCGTCGGGTAACTCGAACTTCACCGCCATCGCGCGAGCGCTGGGGATGCCATCGTGGATGTTGGGATCTCCGTTCGAATTGGAGAAACGCAATACGGTTGGGACCGCTTGCCCTTGCAGATGCGGCGCGCGGCTCACGGCTCGCGCTGTTGCTGCAGCGCGAAACGTTCCCGAGCAGACGATTCCTTTGGCGTGAACGGGGCGGAACCCCGGATGTGGGCCGGCTAGCGCCCGCATGGTCTCTACGAGTTGAGTGACGACGTCTGGTGATGCGGCAGATTCCGACATGATGGACCTCCTTCCTGGCTGCGGCGATGTCGATCAGAAATGGCGCCCGCGAAGCAAGTCAAAAATATGCGCGATTTGCCAACTCAACGGAAATGGTAATCGTCCGAACGCTCACCAGCGGCTGCGCATGTCCGTCTCCAGTTCGTACAGATCCAGCTCAGCCTCCAATTGCAGAAACACCGCTTCTCCGATCGCACCGCTGGCCCTGAGCGCATCGAGCTTCGCGCGCGCCGCCACTCTCCCAGCGGCGCGTAGAGCGGCCTCCGCTTGACGCTCTTCATCCGACATTTCGCCATCGAAGTGCTTCAGCATATCCGCATATTCACGGCGCACCGCCTCAGCCACGACGCTTTCCCGGGGGTCAACGCTCGCGAGCGACGCCCGGAGCATCTCGACGCGCGCGGCACGAATCTCGTCCTCGACCGGCGCGCCATCGTCGTCCAGTTGCAGCTTCGTCAACAGCGTCCGCAGCGTAAAGCCCTGGATTACGAGCGTGCCGAGCACCACCGCGAATGCGGTCAGCACGATCAGGTCGCGATACGGGAAAGCAGGCAGACGACCGGAACCGTCCGGCAGCGCGAGCGCCGCGGCGAGCGTTACGATTCCCCGCATGCCGCACCACGCGACCAGGATACCGTTCTTGAACGGCGGCGTCCTCAGCGATTGCGGAGTGCGCCTGCCAAAGAGGCGATTCACGATCCTCAGCGCAACGTTATAGATCACCACCCACGCGGCTCGCGCGACGATGACCGTCACGACGATCGCGGCGGCGAAGACGGCGTAATGTACATGATGCGCCCGCGACAGCCGGTCCATGATAGGTCCCAGTTGGAGACCGATAAGTATGAAAGCGAGCGCGTTGAGGACGAACACGGCCGCATCCCACACCGCGTAGGACGGGACTCGTACCGCAGCCGGCATCGAAGGCGACGAGCGTCGCGACAAGACCACGGCGGCCGTCACTATTACCAGCACGCCCGACAGCGCGAGCCGGTCCGCCAGGATCCAGATGCCGAACGTTCCCATGAATTGCATGACGATCGAGCTGGGCACGTGCGAGAAGCGCCGCACGATGTTGCCGAAGACCAACGCGTACAACACGCCCACCACGACGCTGCCGATCAGCACGAACGCCAGCGACGACACCACGCCGATCGAGTTGCCGGCATTTGCGATTGCCGCGCCGACTGCCAGTCGATAAATCAGCAGCGCGCTGGCGTCGTTGAGCAGGCTCTCGTCCTCGAGGATCAACACCAATCGACGAGGCAGCCTCACCTCCTTGAGCACCGCCGTCGCTGCCGCCGCATCGGGCGGTGCAACGGCAGCGCCCAAGGCAATCGCGACCGCCCACGGCATCGCGGGGATTAGCCAGTGAGCGACGACGGCTACGGCGGTCGTCGTCACCGCCACCGCCATGAACACCAGGCTGGCGACGGGAATCCAGTTGTCGCGGAGATTGCGCAGCGAGTTGTCGAACGCCGCATCCAACAGCACCGGCGCGACGAACAAGACGAGCGCCAGGTCAGGCTCAAGCGCGATTCGCGGACTATTGGGCAGGAGCGCGACGATTACACCGCCCAAGGCGAACAGCGACGGCGACGGCACGTTGATTCGGCGCGCGAGTGCCGCCAGCAACACGGCGCCGACCAGCAGCGATAACGTCCAGAGCAGGATACTCATGCGTGGCCCACAGCCGGAAAGTAACCCGGCTTCAGCACTATTGCGATCAGCCGGCCAGCGTAATCCAGGCCGCGGCGGCCGCGCACTTCTCCTCGGCGCTCCATGGCTTGCCGACGGCGCGGCCCATTTCCGTCACAGCGATTTTGATCGCGTCGGGCGATTTGCCGAGCTTCGCCGCCGCAGTGGCGAAGACTTCCGATTCGACCATCATGACGGCCGGGATACGCATCGTCCTGGCGGCCGCGGCCAGCGCATGCGGGAAGAGCTGGCCTTCGCGAGCATGCGCGCGCATGTGAGGATTGCGAATCGATTCGGGATCCGTCGCGCTGCCCGCGACCAGCGAAATTCCAAGTATTGCGCCCTGCCCCGTCTGAACTTCGCCGACCAGCTCGCGCAGCGCCGACAATGCGACCCGCTCGACGGCTTCGAGAGCCTTCGGCACGATGAGCGCGCTCTCCTCGGCCGGCAACTCAAACTCGGCATGCCACGGCTGATGCGATTCAGGCACTGCGGGATCCCACAAGCTGCAAACTCTTGCGCGAAAGCACGCGCGGCGCAGACGCCGGTCCCGCCATCACGACGGCAGTTGCGCGCCCGGTCTTGACCCGAAACCCAATCGCAATTCGGCGATTGTCCTTCCTGATTTTCCCGCGGTGCTTTACTCTTCGCCGCCATCCATCTGCGTCATAGCATCACCGCGATTTCCAAATCGAATACTTCGGCGGCCAGGTCCCGTGCCCGCCCGGGTACTTCGCATGCATCACGCTCTCGATGCGAAACTCGAACGGGACTTCGTCGTTGATACTGGTCATCCCGCGCCCAACCAGGTCGGTGCGCACCTTCTCGGCAATGACCGTGCTGTCGATATACGTCGCGCGCCCCATCACGAGGAACTCGTCATCGACTTCGACGGGAGGAAAGGTATGCAGCGCGTAGCGGCCGTCGCGCCGGAGGTCGGCGCGCTTGGGCGTCGGCCCGATGAGCGCATAGAGGTGGCCGTCGACGATAGTCGGACAAATCGGATGCAGCCGCGGCGCCCCGTCCTTGCGCAAGGTTGCAAGAAAGGCAAGTCCAACGCCGAATTGATAAAGCATCTGCCGCCCAGCCGCCGCGATATCAGGCGCATCATTCTCAAACTCCATCCAGGTAGCCATAGAATTGACCTCCTTTGATGGAGCTATTTTCGCTCTTTCTTCGCCTATGTCAATGGGTGATTATCCGGCAGTTGACACGGAGGCTGATTCGCGCTAATCTGTCATCATGGACAAGAAGAGAAAGCCGCGACAGACGCCGACCGTACAGCCTCGATACACGCTGGCGCAGACGATGGCTCAGTTCTCCACGGAAGATGCCTGCAAAGCCTTTATCCGTGACCTGCGATGGCCCAATGGCGTGGTCTGCCCGCGATGCGGGAATACGAACGTGCACGAGGTCGCGAAGAAGCCATTTCACTGGCAGTGCCGCCAGTGCAACAAGAGCGGCTATCGATTCAGCGTGATCACCGAAACCATTTTCGAGAACACCAAGTATCCGCTCGTGACGTGGTTTCAGGTCGCCTACCTGATGTGCCAGTCCAAGAAGGGAATGAGCGCACTACAGATTCACAGGCAGATCAGAACCGGCATCTATGAAACCGCGTGGTATATGTGCACGCGCATCCGTGCCGCGATGAAGAACGAAACGTTTGAGAAGCTGATGGGCGAAGTCGAGGCGGACGAAACGTATATCGGCGGCAAGGAATTGAACAAGCATTGGAACAAGCGCAGTCATTCGGCAGGGCATACGCCAGCGGACAAGACGATGGTACTCGGAGCCATCAGCCGCAAGGGAAACGTTGTCTGCCAGATGGTTGAAGAAGCCGGATTCAACACGCTGGAAAATTTCGTTAAAGAAACCGTCTCGAAGAAAGTCACGCTGATGGCGACCGATGAACACGCTGGCTATCGTCACCTTGGCGCGCATGGATTCGTCCATCAGACCGTCAGCCACAGCGAGAACCAATACGTTGTCGGCTCGACGCATACGAACACGATTGAAGGCTTCTGGAGCCTGCTCAAGCGCGGAATTGTGGGCAGTTACCACAAGGTGAGCAAGAGCTATTTGCCGCTGTACCTGAACGAATTCACGTTCCGATACAATCATCGCAACGATCCGGATATTTTCCGCGCGTTGCTTTCAAGCGTGTAGCAGTGCGCCCACGCCCACGGTAAAATGGATCCGTGGGCAAATCACTCGAAATGTCGTCAAACGGACTCGGCTTTGAACAGCTGATGAAAGTCTTGGTAACGACGCCGAAAGATGAAATTGATCGCGAAATAGAAAAACAGAAAGCAGAGAGACTAGCCAAAAAGAAGAAGGTTGCGGCCCCTCGACGGGGCCGCTAATCTATGACGTGCGATCTTTTCGCACTGAGCACCTGCCTTCTCACCCGTTCATTGGTGGGTGCCAGCCACCTTCTTAGCCCCTGGTCTTCCCGCAAGGTCCGGTCGGGCGACTAAGAAGGTCGGGAATCGGTAAAATACCGGTTTCCAGTTTTGTTCCGACCGCGCGGGGCTCGTACTCGCAATACGGCCCCGCGCAAGCCTCAAACCTGTCAAATCTAAAAGTTAGTGTTCGGCCTGAGCGCCGTTGCCATTCAGCATCCTGCCCTTCAATGTGTATTGACCCTCCAGCCCCGCATGTACAACGCGCCCTTTCTTTTGGTGGTAAACGATAGCGTAGCGGACCTTTTTCGGATCTGCCTTGAGTAGCAACGCCAAGGAATTGACCGCAACCGGTGCGGGCGAGTCTGTGATCGCTTTCAGCACCCGTTGATTCAGGCTCTTTGGATCGGTCGCCTTGCCGTGGCGATCAGACTTGGCTCGCGGAACGCGACGTCCTTCGATCAACGCATCGAATCTCGCGATTGCCGCTTTGTGCGCAGCCTCAGTGCGATTCACTTCCTGCGCAGCCTCTAAGATAGCCTGCCGTTCTTCTGGCGAAGTATTCATAATGCCCTATGGTATGATCCCTAGTACCCCACGTCAAGCGCAAATATGTGCCGCACATGCGGAGATGCTAATGACCATAGGTAAGGCGTTGCTAGTCCGCACCTAGGGCACCCGCCACGCTCACCGGTTCAATTTGCGATTCAATTCTTGCCGCAAGCCTGCCGCAGCGATATAGCTCACCAATCGCGCTAAAAGAGGGGAATCATGGCGAAAGGAAAATGTCCTGCGTGTGGCAAGCTCGTAAGTCGAGTCTATTTCGATGGCGTGAGTGTAACGCCTGGAATCGCTGCTCAGGGCGGCTGGAAAGGCATTAGCTTCCTTTGTCCGCACTGCCACGTGGTTTTAGGCGTCGGGATCGATCGATCGCTTTGAAGACCGACACGGTTTCTGAGATTTCTGACCACGTGGACAAGGTTCTGGGTCGAGTGCAATCGCTCTTAAATCAGATTGCGAATCGGCTGAACCAAATGCGCTGAACATCGTAACTGCCTTCTTATTTCGCAAGTCGATATTAGAAAGCTTCCGACCTGTCACGTCACCTTTCATATTCGTTCTCCTTTCGCTCCGTGTCAACATCCGGATAATCACCTGTCAATGGGGGATTGTGTTGATGATGATTCCTGCGATCCGGTTGGGACAACATGGAACAGATTCAGTCAAGGAAGTAGAGCCTATGATTGTTCCGCGAAAGAGAAGTAGGTAAGCAGACCGAACGGCCGAAGCGGGGTTATCTGCTCGGCATAACGAACGAGGCCATAACCTTGCGCGTCGTGTATTCAGACGAATCCGGAGTCGGCAATATCGAGAAAGAGCCGATAACGGTTGTGACGGCCATCGTCGTCAACATGGATCGGGATTGGGATGCAATAGAGAAGGATCTCAATCTAATACGGCTTGATGCTCCCGATGCGTTGCTTGAACAAAAGCGCGTCTTAAAAGGTAGAAAATTCTATTCGCTGCTCCGCAAGGACGCCGAGAATCAGCAGAAGTCGGATCACGTTACTGAGGCGACAGAGCAAATCGCAAGGGAAGCCGTCGAAGCTACGCGGTGTCTCCACAGAATATTTGGCGTGCTGATCAAATATCGGATTCCCATATTCTACGGAGCGGTGGATCGGCGGGGACTAATCAACTATCAGAAGCAGCCGACGATACCGAATCAGGACAGAACAGCGACATCGTACGACATCGCTTTTGCCGAGTGCCTAGGTCGGCTCGATTCAGCCGCTTGGACGTTTACTGATGAGCGACTGTTGTGGATTGCGGATCGTAGCGACAGCCAGCGAGAACCAGCCACTAAGTCTGGATTGGCGTTCTACCAGAGTCAGCAAGTGACCGCCATTTCTCGGCAACTGGGGAAGTCCGAAGACCTTGGACGGATTTCTGTAGCCGACACGATCTACTTCGGACATTCGTCCGACTCAGTTGCACTTCAACTCGCCGATGTTTGTTGCTCCACAATTACAAACTATTTGTTGGAAGCGTTCTACGACTGGACGTATAGCGCCACATCTCAGTATTGGATAATCCGCAGACAAGTCATGAATGACGGTACTCCGGTACTTCTGAAATAATGCAGATCACGATGAGGACATGGGCTAGTCATGGTCGCGATTCATAACGTGGTGGTAACTGCGGATGATGCCGCGCTTGAGCAGCGACCAGAACGAGACCCCCACCGAAGTTCAACTCTTGCGGGGGACGAAGTATTGGGTGCCGGGGCCGGAGTGGTCTATTTCGCGGATTAGTTCGGTGAGGTCTTCGGGGTTGGCGACGAAGTCGATTTCCGAGGTGTCGACCACCAGCAGCGGCGCTTCGTCGTAGTAGAAAAAGAAGTCGCGGTACGCTGACGACACGCGCTCGAGGTAGTCGAAACTGATGTGGCGTTCGAAATCGCGATTGCGTTTTCGCAGGCGCTCGGCCAGCACCTCGATGGTCGCGCGCACGTAGACGACGAGGTCGGGCTTGGCCATCTGCGCATCGAGCAGCTTGTAGACGTTGTCGTAGAGCTTGAGTTCGTCGGGCGCGAGATTCATCGCGGCGAAAATTTTATCCTTGGCGAAAAGGTAATCGGCGACCGTCGCCTGCGTGAACAGATCCTGCTGCTTCAGCTCGCGCTGCTGACTGTGGCGGGTGAGCAAAAAATAGAGCTGCGCGGGAAATGCGTACTTGTCAGGGTCTTCGTAGAAGCGTGGCAGGAACGGATTGTTGTCGGCGTCCTCGAGCATCAGGCGCGCGCCCAACTCACGCGCGAGCGCCTGCGCCAGGCTCGTCTTGCCAACCCCGATAGGACCTTCGACCGCGATATAGCCGCGCCGGCGCATCGGGCCCGATTCTGGCACTAGCTCATCGCAGTCGCGAGCGTGGATTGCCGAGCGTCGGCACGCTCACTTCTTGCGATGCTTCTTGGCCATGTCGCGGAGTTTGCGAACCTGGTCGTCGGGCGCGCCGCCGCGCTCTTCGAGGTCAGCCGCCGTGTCATAGTCGGGTGGATTGCGGCTGAGATAAACCGCCGCCAGCTGCATGTTGGCGACCTTGTCGTCGGGATAGTCGCCGATCACGTCGTTGAACAGCTTGAAGGTCGCGTCGGGTGTGCCTGCCGCTTTGGCGGCATCCGAAATCTTCTGCATCATCGGGTCGGCGTCGGGCTCGAGCGTGTCCGACTTGTGCACACGCGAAAGCAGCATCGCGGCGCGGATGCCCTGCTCGTAGGTGGCAAGTGCGTCGGGATATTTCTTGTCGGCCATCTGCTGGTCGCCGATTTTTTCGATTATCGGAATCGAATCGGAAAGCGCGGCCACCGCTTTCTGGCGGGCGGCCGGAATCTTGGCCGTCATCAGGATGTCCTTGAGCGTGGCTTCGCCCTGCGTGACATTGCCGGCCTTGATATCGTCGAGCGCCTTGCCCGAGGAATTCTCGAGGTCCTCGAGCTGCTTGTAGAGGCGCGCCTGGTCGAGCAGTTTCTGGTCGGTGGGATCGAGCGCCGAGGCCGCCATGTACTCTTTCGCCGCTCCTTCCTGGTCGCCGAGGGCTTCATCTATATGCGCCAGCGACTTATGCGCGTCGAGCAGGCTGGGGTCGTCCTTGATTGACTCCTCGAGTTCCTTCTTGGCGCCGTCGAGATCGCGCTTTTCGAACAGATCTTCGGCTGCGTACAGATGCTTCTTCGCTTCGGACTGACATCCGCTGACGAGCGGAACAGCCAGCAGAACAATTGGTATCAGCGCGCGAGCGATAGCATTTCGCATCGGAAGGTCCCTCTTAATGGTCAGACGAAATCCGGATGAGTCTGCAAGCAAAGGCGCAGAATTGTCAAGGCGGGATGCGACCGGCGCGGCGTGACAGCGGCGACTAGTCGGCGGGCATCGGGAGCGGGAAGTGCACGCGCTCCTTGGCGACGCTCAGCAGCTCGACCTCGGCGCCGCCACGCGCGAAGGCGCCGATGATTTCCTCGACCAGCCACTCGGGCGACGACGCGCTCGCGGTCAGGCCGAGCGCGCGCACACCGTCGAGCATCGCGGGCTCGACGTCGGCGATCGAATCGACCAGGAACGCGCGCGCACCACGCATCCGCGCGACCTCGACCAGCCGGTTCGCATTCGAGCTCTGCTTCGAGCCGACCACCAGCACTGCGTCGCTGACCTGGATCAGCTCCTTGACGGCGTTCTGGCGGTTCTGCGTCGCGTAGCAGATGTCGTCGGTCTTCGGCGCCTGCATCGTGGGGAAACGCTCCTTGAGCGTCTCCATGATCTCGCGCGTGTCGTCGACGCTGAGCGTGGTCTGGGTGACGGCCGCGATGTGCGCGGGATTTTCGACCTTGACGGTGCGCGCCTCAGCCACGGTTCCGACCAACACCACCTTGCCGGGGGCGACGCCGAGCGTGCCCTTCACTTCCTCGTGGCCCGCATGGCCGATGAGGATCACGGTGCGGCCTTCGTCGTCGAATTTTTTGACTTCGAGATGGACCTTGGTGACGAGCGGGCAGGTGGCGTCGATGACGCGCAGCTCGCGGTCTTTGGCGCGGTCCCATTCGCTGGGCGCGACGCCGTGCGCGCTGAAGATGACGCGCTGGCCGGTGGGCACCTCGTCGAGGCTCTCGACAAAAATCGCGCCTTCGCGTTCGAGCGCCTCGAGCACGAAGCGGTTGTGAACGATCTGATGGCGCACGTAAAGCGGCCGGCCGTATGAGCGCAGCGCGCTGCGGACGGCCTCGACCGCGCGATCGACGCCAGCGCAAAAGCCGCGCGGCTCAGCCAGGATGATTTTCACGACGGATGTTTCGCCCAATGCCATCCTATGTTTGTAACTGGTAACTGTCC
>CAWBMF010000006.1:0-139865 GCA_963789835.1 uncultured delta proteobacterium
TTTAGTTACAGATGTGGCAATGAGTCTTTTAACCGGCCCCAGATATTCCCAACTCAATTTAATTCGATCGCCTTCCGTCAAGGTCCAGTCGCTCGGGTATTGAAACGAAAACCCGTAAGCCTTGTTCGTGTAAGTGAGAAGTTTAGATTTTGCAGCAGCGGCCAACCTCGAATTTGGCGTTATCAGACACCAGCCAACAAGCGCGATCGCGGCAGCGTGGCGCGGCTTCATGCGCAGCAACGCGGCCGTACCAGCCGCGGCTGCGAGGGAAGGAACGAAAGTCGCGATCGCTCGGTGCGCTTCGCTAAGGTCGTCGAGATTGACAAAGTATCGAACCACCGATTCTGAGGTAAACTCGGCAAGTAAGAATGACCCGATGACCGCAAGCATGAAGCCGAACCGCCGGAAGAGCGAGTTTGGCCAACGTCGGAGCAGGATTCCAGCCACCAGCGTGGCCACAGCACCTGGCATAAGCAGCACTTCGCTTATGTCGTCGGAACCGGACGGGTGCCTCGCAACCCACAGAAGACTGCCCCCCGCTACGACGCCTATGAGCATGGAACCGATCAGGATCGCTACCAGTCCGAAAGCCTTCTTCCATTTTATCGCGGAACGCAGGCAGCGAAGGCCAAGGACGGTCAGCGCAACAAACAGCAAAAGGATGGCGCCAATCACCTCAAGCAAAGTCAACCCTCGAATCACTTCGTCACTCATGAGAACGCCTAACGCGACCGTCGCTCCCACGAATTCCAGGACAAGCGTCGCGACCGCCGCTATAGCTACTTCCAAGCCTGTTCGCATTTTCACGAGAAGTTCCGTCCAGCGCTGCGCCGTGCCTCCTAGGTCCTTGCACGACCCCTGCCGCCCACCATTCGTATTCGCCTAGGCGTGCTCTGAATTTTTCAGATTCGGGCAAGTCCGGCAACGCTAACTACTTGGGCACGGTCTTAAGATAGCCGCGTAGGAAGGGACTCCGGGATACTGAGCTGCGCCTCGCACCTGAACTCAGTCGGGGCGGACGAGGCCGGCGAGGCCGGCGAACAGTAGCGGCGTGATCGTCCAGCCCGCGAGGATGTGGAGCCACAGGTACCATCGCAGTAGGCGGCTGGGCGTCGATGACGGGTCGCGCGGCTCGCCCCCGCGCGTGGCTCTGGCGGACACCGTGTGGCGCGGGTTGGGGCGCCAGTATTTGTCCTGGTGGAGTTCCACCACCGGCAGGAAGTTTTCGAGCGAGTAGACCAGCGGATTGAAGACCGGGTAGTGCGGCGGAGCTTCGCCGCTGGCGACGAACTCGCGGTAGGCGTGCTCCTCGGTCGGCGTGATGATGCGCATCCGATAACCCCATCCGAACAGCAACGTGCCGAGTCCGACGAAACCTGCGATCCACCACAGCGCGCGCAACGGCAGGTAGCCGAAGCCAATCGTGTACTGGAGTATCAGGCTCCACGCGCGCTGCGGCATGGTCTCATGGCCGAAGCGGCGCTGCGCGATTTCCTTGGCGATGCGGACCTGGATTGCGCCGTCGTCGCGGCCCATCTCGCCCAACACCTTTGCCAATTGGCGATACGGCTGCGGATGATACTCCGGGGGCATGCAACGAGAGCCATCGCAGGCGCGCAGGACCGTCGCTGGGGCCGCCTGCTATATCGCCGTACACGAAACCGTGGAGGTCCAGGTTGCCGGGCGCGGGCCAGCTCGCCTCGTCGTCCCAGATTGCGCCGGCGTGCACGTCCTCGAGGTCGAGCACGGTCTTCGGCGTATGCGTCACGTCGACCCAGTAGAGGGTGCCGTCGATGGTCGCGCGCTCGGCGTCGAGTTGTCCGTCGCCGCGGAATTCGGCGCCATGGAAGCTGAAGTCGTGCCCTATCTTCGCGAGGCGCGCGTAGACGATGCCGTCGGTGACGAAGCCGTCGTGAAACAGCACGTCGCCATCGATCTTGGCCTCGACGATGTTGACTGCGTCGTCGGCAACATTCAGGATGCGCGCGCCGCTGAAGTCGAGAGTGCCGTCGATTTGCGCGCGCAGAAAGCTCAGCGGGCCGAAATCACCGTTCAGAAACGACGCGTCGCCGTGGATGACGGCCATGTCGCCGAACACCGGGCCGGTGCGCGAGCGGCGCACGGTGATGTCGTGCAGGTGGGCATACGACAGGTTGATTCCGTCGGGGAGGTAGCAGCGGATGAAGGTCAGCGGCTTCTCGATGGTGGCGTAGGAGAGGTCGAGGCTGCCGGTGACGCGCGCGCCGGCGAGTGCGAGTCCACTAGGATGCACGAATTGCGCGGCCTGCGGATCGCCGACGAGCCATGCGATGAAGTCGGCGCGGACGGTGCGGTCGGGAGCCCAATTATCGCCGTGCGCGGGGTCGTTGGCGGCATTGTCGGGATCGTCGCTAGGCCCGAACCAAGGCACGTCGCGCATTGGCGCCGCCTGCAGCAGCTTTCGTTCGGCCACGCTGATCGACGTGCCGAATTTCCGTTGGGCCATCGCGTCAAGCGCGTCGGTGGGATTTGCGGAGGCGGCGGACGCGGAGGAATTCGAGCCGCGCGCCGCGGCGGCGAGCGAAGGCGAGGCGGCGCAGGTGAGCATTGCGAGTGCAACGACGGCGACGAGTGCTTTTCGCTCTATCAACATCGCACGAACCGACGCTTCGACGCCGCGACGGCGCCGACGGTCGCACGGGGGGAATATCAGCGGGGCGCCGGGAGATGCAACCGGGAGAAAAAAAGCCGCGCCGGCATCAACCGGCGCGGGCTTCTCAATCCTCTTCGGTCAGATTTGCGGACTCTGAAGGAAAAAATGCACAATTGATCAGATTGGTCGAACTATCGACGTCCTTGGCAGCGACGTTTATGCGCGCCATTTGCTTCGATCGGGGTGACGATGGTTAGAGTTTACGGCTAGCGCAGTCTGGCGCGCTCAATTGTGCAAGGAGTCGAAGGTGGAAGCTGCACAGAAAGAGAGACTCGCCGCGTTGTTGGCCGAGGTCCAGGTCGCAATCCTTGTCACTCAAGGCGAGCAATGGCCGACGGCGACGATGCAGGCGTTCGCGGAGACGCCGGAGTTCGATCTGTTGTTCATCATGAACGACAGCTCAGAGAAGTTTCAAAATCTGCTCAAGCATCCGTACGTCAGCGTGTACCTCGACGCGCGTGAAAAGGGCAAAGTCGAGACGTTCGAGATCTCGCGCGTGCTGATCCAGGGCGTCGCGAGCGAAATCCCGCGCGATACCGCCGAGTGGGAAGCGATGAAGGAAATTTTTCTGAAAAAGGCGCCCTTCGAGTCGCCGTTCTTCAAGTATCCGACGCTGCGCATGATGCGCGTGCGGCCCAAGCGATTATCCTACTCAGGCGGCGACCGCGTCGCGTTCAAGGCGGAGTTCTGAGCAACGCCCTGCCTTCATGCTATAAGACGGAAATGCCGGGGATCCTCGAATGACGACTCTAGCCGACAAGCTCGCACCGTACGCCGCGCAGTTCCGGCGCGACGGCTTCGTCATGGTGCCGGACTTGCTTGCGGCGGACGAACTCGAGCGGTATGGCGCGGCGGTCGATGAAGCTGTTGCGCGGCGCAAACGTTTCGACAATCGCAAGCTCGGCGAGAAAACGCCGTATGAGCAATCGTTCATCCAATGCATCAATCTGTGGGAGGACGCGCCGGCCGTGCGGCCACTCACGTTTCATCCGATTGTGTGCGAGGCGGCGGCGCGAATCCTCGGCGTCGAGCGACTGCGGCTATGGCACGATCAGGCGCTCTACAAGGAGGCGGGCGGGAGGCTGACGGACCCGCATCAGGATCAACCGTACTGGCCGATGGTCGAGACCGACACCATCACGGCGTGGATCCCGTTCGACGGCTCGACCCACGCAACCGGATGCATGGGCTATGTGCCGGGCTCGCACGCGGTGGGGCTGAGAGCGTTCGTGAATATCTTCAAGCCCGAGGACGCGATCGAAATTCTGAAGATGCCGGAGATCAAAGACACGCCTCCCGTGTGGGTCGAGGTACCGCGCGGCGGGGTCGCGTTCCATCACGGGCTGACGGTGCATATGGCGAAGCCGAACAGCGGATCGCGGACGCGACGCGTGCACACGATGATTTTTTTCCGCGACGGATCGACGCGCAAGAACAATTTCCCGCACGACTCGGTCGAGCGCTACCACATCGAGATTGGCGCGCCGATCGACAGTCCGGTGACGCCGATCGCATGGCCGCGAGCGGCGGGCGATTTGCCCGAACCGCCCGACGCGCCAATCTCCGAGCTGTTCGCGAATGCCGTCAAGCTCGGCGCATTTCCCGACAAGGCCGGCCGCGCCGACCGCTAGCTGTTAGCCAGCAGAGTCGGACGCGGCCAGCGCGTTCTTACATCATCGGAGGCATCATCGGCATTGTGGGCATCGTTGGGCATTCCGGGCATTCCCGTGTAGGGGCTTGGCAAGGAGGTTCCGCCCTTGGATTTCTTTGTCTTGACTGGTTTACCGGACGTGATCGTCCCGAAGAGTCCCTCGGCGTACCCGTCTGGACCGGCAGTAAAATAGACTGCATCCGGGATGGCATTCACCGCGCCTGTGCCGTCGACCAGCGCCCACAGGTCCGAAATCACAATGGGTTTACCATTCTTCCCTTCAAGTTGGCCGAGGAATTCGCCGTTGGTCGGATTGAACACGCTGATGGTGCCGTCGCCTTTATTTCCGACCAGCAGATCGTTGCTGAACGTGCCAAAGTTGCTGGGCGCAAACGTCAATCCCCATGGCGCGTTGAGCGAGGCATCCTTGAAACTCATGATCAGGTTGCCCTCGGTATCGAACTCGTCGACCTGACCAACCGCCTGCGCCCCCATCGAGTAGGAAACAAACACGTTGCCATCGAGGGCGGCGATGCCATAGGGAGTGAATCCAGTTGGAAGAGCCGGGTCTGAAAATCCGCCGGTAGTCGTAACCGGAGCGAAGTTGGAGTCGAATACGTCAATTGTCCCCTTGCTATTGGCGGCATAGAGAAAGCTGGCGTTGCTGCTATTGGTGGCCAGCGCCAGGCCGGTGTACACCTCACCCGCGTTGGTGAGTATCGTCATTGCGGTGGTGCCGATACTCTCATTCCATCCGGCGATCGTCCCCTCCTCGGTGGCGAAGATGAACAAAGCCGAGGTGCTGCCAGGAATCGCGAATTGGCCGGTGGCATTGCCGACGATACCGGTTGGCTTACCCATACTACCGGCGGTGGCTCCAGGAATCGTGACGAACGGCAGCGCCTTGAAACTGTTTCCTTTGCCGTCGATCAGCTCCGATACCCCCGTCGCTTCGTCATTGATCCAGAACGGACTTCCACCGTCCGCGGCGATGAACGCGAGTCCCCATGCGTTGATCATGTGAGAGTCTGTCCTTTTCCCGCCGCTGTGCTTGCTGCCAACCAGCTTGGCGACGTTGAACGACGAAACTGATGCAGCGACGCTGCTGCTGACCTGCACCGCTAACATCGCCGCCGTGAATGTGAGAATCGAAAGCGCCATCAAGCGATGGCGACTTCGGGTTGCTTGTTTATCTGACCTGCCTTGCATCTTGTGTTTCCTCCATATCGAACATCCAGCGCGGAAAAATTTGAGCTGGCTCTTGGAGGTCAACAGATGGTGGATGCGGATGGTTCCCGCGGCCGCGAGGAATCCGATGCGCCCTCGTAAAATTCCGTCTTGACTCTCGCGAGTTACGGACGGAATACTAGTTGGTGACGAAATGATTACTCAGTAGCGCAAAACGTCGTGAGCAAAGACTACTCAGTGCAGCTTGACGTACTACCAAGTGAATAGTCAGATCGATTAGCGATTGACTATTTGCACTCTACGCTCTTGATTACGCGCCGGCCCTCGCCGCCGAAGCGCATGTTGCGCTCGGACGTGACGTCGCATCGCGTGACCTCCGCGGGCAACCTGCGCGAGATCTGCGCCGTCGTGTTCGCATACTCGCATTGCAGCCAGTAGCCGCGAGCGCTGGTCGCCAGCTTCCAGGTTTGGATGACGGTGTCCTCCGTCGTTTTCTCGTTATCGGGCACCAGCGAGGCCTGTTCTGACGGTGGACCGTCGAAGATGGTGACGCCCGCAACCGCGGTCGGATAGCCGGAGTAAGTGACAGTCCAGTCAGGAGCGGGAGCTGACGCCGTTTGCGCGACGGCGAGCGTGGGAGGACAAGTCGCCTGGGCGCGTGCGAGATGCGGCGCCGCGATCGCGCACGCCAACGCAATCAAGCCAAGTGTCAGTTGCTTCATCCCGCACCTCCCGTCGAAGGTGCCAAGTTTAGATTGTGACGCGGGAAAAAACGAGTGCGGGGCGGAGCCGCGAAGACGATTCGCGCTTCCGCCCCGCGGATAGGGTGATGGGCATGCGGCTTCAGCGCCGCCGGCGTTTAACGCTCGGCCCTTGGTCTCTTGTAGAACGGCTTGGCCGGCCCCGCGATTATCACGATCGCAATAGCCAGTCCCGCCAACAACGATAGTCCTTCCATCATCATGCTAATACTCACTTCCGCGCGTGCGGACCTTCGCAATCGATCATACAGCGCGCGTTCTCAGGTCGATTTTCCTTCGGCTCGCGACGCGCGCATCTGACAAGAAGTTTTTCAGGAACGCTCCGGGAAGCCGATCCAAAGTCGATTTGATTCGCCTGGATTCGGGTCCTTCCCGTGCGTGGTATGCGATGCGTCGATTACAGGCTCACGAAGGAGAGGACGATGTACGCCAGGGTCAGGAACGCGAACGCCACACCGGGCAGTTCGCTGAGCAGACTGTTCTGCGCGATACGATCGGCGGCGGCAGTCTCGGTCTGCTCCTGAACCTGCTGAAAGCCTGCGAGTCTCTGATTAATCGTGGTAGCAGCCATTTTCCTTGCCTCCCGTTCTAAGTTCGTTGACAGCAGGTAGAGCAAGGCCGGTGCCAATGACCGAGGCCTTTATTTCATTCAACTATTTTCAACGGCGCAGCCTTTCTCATTTGCGATTCGCAAAACGTGGCCACGAGTCGCGAAAACTCCGCTATTTGCCAAGGCTCGCGCGCGCGCAGCGGTGCGACTGCATGCAGCGGATTCGCGCCGTCGAGTCGCCACAGATTGTTACGAGCGCATTACGGCATCACGGACGCGGCGGCGTCTCGATGGCTCCCACGGCGTACGCGACGGCGGCTGACGACGTCAACAAATCGGCGCGGCTCTGAACAATCGTGTAGCGCGCGTTGGCGAGGTCGCGATCGGCGGTCAGCAATTCGACGATCGTGCTGAGTCCCTGCCGATACGTGTCGAGGTTGGCGTCGTACGATTCCTGCGAGGCAGCCAGCAGCGCCTTGGCGTAGGTATACCGGCTGAGCGCGGTCTGGAATTCGTAGTACGCCCGCCACACTGAGCTGATGGTATCGACCTCGAGCGATTTGAGCTGGTCGCTGGCGGCGTCGCGATCAGCCTCGGCCTGCCGGACGTCATTGAGGCGTTTGAACCCGGTGAAAAGGTCCCAGTTAAAAGTCAGCAGCCCGGTGTACTGCGGCTGGGTGTCCGTAAAGGTCGTAAAGCCATCGTACTTGTAATTCCACGACTGCAGACCGTAGTTGCCGGAGATTCCAACCGTCGGATAGAACTGCGCCTTCGCCTGCTTGACGGCGGCGCGGCGCGCATCGAGGGTCGCGACCTGGGCGGCGAGATCGGGACGATTGCGCACGGCGACGTCGATCAATTGATCCACTTCGCTGCCGAGGCCGGCGGGAACCGGCAGACTGTCGAGGCTCGGTACGTCGAGCGGGGTGTTGGCCGCCACTCCCAGCGCGACGGCCATGCTCGCCTGCGCCTCTCGCACCGCCAGATGCGCGCTGGCGAGATCGTACTGCGATTGCGCAACCGTCTCGCGCGAGAGCAGCAATTCGGGTTCAGTCGCGAGTCCCAGGTCGACGCGGCGGCTGACGGCGTCGTCGTCGGTCTTGGCCAGCTCGACGTTTTCCTCGGCAGCCTGCACGGCGGCCTTGGCCGCGCCGATCGAATAGAACGCGCGCTGTGTCGCAAAGACGACATCCTGCAGCTTGCGGTTGAATGAGAAGTTCGCGGCTGCCAGTTGCGCGCGCGCGGCCGCTGCCCCGGCGTCGCGGCGGCCGAAGTCGAGCAGCGTGTAGGTGAACTCGATCATCGGCGTTATCTGCCACTGCTTGAGGACTGCGTTCTGCGTGGGTAGCTGGAAAAGTTCGCGCTCATAGCCACCCGGGACCTGCGTGCCGATGAGGGGATAATACGGGGCGCGCGAAGCTCCATAAGCGGCGGCCGCGGCGCGCGCCTGGTTCCACGTGACCTGCGTGTCGGGATTGTTGCTCAGCGCGATGTCGATGAGCGCGGGCAGGTCGTACTTGTTGCCGACTCCCATGGCGCGCGGCTCGGGAAGGGTGCTCGCAGGCCGCGCCTGTATCGGGATGGCATACTCGTTCGACTTGGGTATCCAGGCGCGATCCGAATCCTGCGGCGAGAATTTGTCGGGATACACTTCGGGCTGATCGGCAAAATAAGTGCATCCGCTCGCGCATACGGCGAGGCCGAGTGCAGCGACCACCAGCTTCCATCTCGCGCGACGTGTGTCAAAATCCATCTTCATATACGATCCCCATTGTCGTTGAATCGGCTCCGGGCCATTGAATCGCGCAACGTGCGTTTACACAATCGGACGCGTAGAATCCTTCCCGCCAATGCGACCTATCTCAACCCCTGGAAACCGACTCGCGCTGCCGATTGCCGCGGTATTTTTGCTCGCGGGATGCGACCCGATCATCAATATCGCGGGTGCGAATTTCCCCAGCTGGCTCTTTTGCGCAATCTGCGGCGCGATTCTGACCGCCGTGATTCGCCCGGTCTTCGTGGTGACGCGCGTCGAGCCCTACCTGTGGCCGCTGCCGATCGTGTATCTCAGTCTTGCGATCCTGATGGGATGCAGCGTGTGGCTGATCTTCTTTAACAAAATCTGATGAACGTCGCGGCTACAGGGGAGTCAACTCAATCGTCGCTGGCGATGCACGTCGTCGGCAAAGTGCTGAGCGCCGCGATCGTAATCGCCACCGTCATCGTCGGTCTCCTCGTCGTGCGCCTCTACTATCTATATCCGCGCACCGACGACGCTTACGTTCGCGCCAACTCGGTCGGCATCGCGCCGCACGTGAGCGGGCCGATTACGGAACTGCCGATCGTCGACAATCAGTACGTCAAGCAGGGCGATTTGCTGTTCATCGTCGACCCTCGCCCTTATCAAGCGACGCTCGATTCGGCAGTCGCCAAGCTGCAATTGACGGAGCTGAATATCAGGGCGCTCGAAGACGCGATCCGGACCGCGCAGTCGGATCAAGTCCGGCTCGAGGCCGACGCCGCGTACGCCAAGCAGTACCTGGGGCGAATCGAACCGCTGCTGTCCAAACACTTCGTCACGGCCAACGACGTCTTCAACGCGCGCTCGCGCTACAGCGCCGCCGAGGCCGCGGTCGAGGCCGCGCACTCCGACGTCGGCAAGGCGAAGAACCAGCTCGGCCAGTACGGCGACATCAACGCGCTGCGCAAAGCGTCGGAAGCCGCCGTCTACGACGCGAAGCTCAACGTCGGCTATTGCTACGTCCGCGCGCCGTACAACGGCTGGGTCACCAACCTGAATATCGCGGAAGGCCAGTACGCCAACGAAGGGCAGCAAGTCGTCAGCCTGATCGACGATCGCAAATGGTACGTGATCGCGAATTTCCGCGAGGAATTTCTCTCGCACATCCAACCCGGCATGACCGCCGAGGTTTTCATTCTCGCCTATCCGCGCCATCGTTTTCGCGGCCGCGTGCAAGGCCTGGGTTGGGCGCTCTATCAGCAAAACGGCGCGACCGTCGAGGGCCTGCCGCAGATCGATCCGACGCTGAACTGGGTGCGCCTCGCGCAGCGCTTCCCGGTGCGCATCGTGCTCGAAGACCGCGACCCGAAATTCCCGTTCAGGATGGGCAACACGGCGGTCGTGACGATCCAGGGTTTTCGCGATCAGGATTCTCACGCGCAGACGATTCACTGATCGTGGCGCTGCGCAGATTCTGAAACTTCACTTCGCCGATCGCGCCGTCTCGACAATCGCGATTCGCACCGCCTTCTCCATCATCGCAAGCGCCATGCTCGGCAGGCTGCGATGGCGGCCGGCCTGGCGCGCGTCGTACGGCAGGTGGATGAAGCCCACCGGGATTCCGGGTTTGCGCCGCAAGTAGTGCAGCGCCGCGTACATCAGCGCGTTGCACGCGTACGCGCCGGCGGTCAGCGACACGCTCGCCGGAATCTCCCTGCGATCGAGCTCGCGGATGATCGCGCTCAACGGCAGTCGCGAGAAGTACGCGTCGGGTCCGCCGCGAACGACCGGCGTGAATCCGGGGTCGCCGCTTTTCGAGAGCGCGCCGCGTTCGTCTGCAAGATTGATCGCGATTCTCTCCAGTGAGATGGCCGGCCTGCCCCCCGCCTCGCCGAGTCCGATCACCGCGCGCGGCCGATAGCGCACGATCGCGCCGGTAATGCGCCGCGCCGCCTTCGCGCATCCGACCGGCACGCGCACCGACTTTATCCGCAGGCCACCAATCACTTCGCCATCAAAGCCACGCGCCACTTCCCACGACGGATTGATGCGCTCGCCGCGAAACGGCTCGAACCCGGTCAGAATCAGGATCGGCGGCATCGACGCATCGCCTACTTCCGCCGCGGATGCTCGATCGGCAGGTCGTCGTGGTTGCCCCATTCCGCCCACGACCCAAGATAGTTTCTAACGTTCTGAAAGCCCGCGATTTTGAGCGCGAGGTACGCGTGCGCAGCGCGGTAGCCGCCCTGGCAATACGGCACAATCTCGGCGGCGGGATCGAGGCCGAGCGCTTCGAACTGCGCGCGCAACTCGGCGGGCGATTTCAGCATTCCGTCGGCGTCGAGCGCGGCCGTCCAGTCCTGATGGTACGAGCCGGGAATCGCGCCGCCATGTTTCGCGCGCACGCGCTCGCTGAAATACTCGGCGTCGCTGCGCACGTCGAAAATCTGCACCTCGGGCCGTCCGAGCCGCTCGAGCAGATGCGGATAGGTCGCGAGAATCTCCGCGCGCGGATTGAGTTGGAAATCCGTCGGCGCGAACTTTTCGATCTGGGTGGTTAACTTTTCGCCCGCCATCGCCTTGAGTCCGCCGTCGAGCATCCGCGCCGCTGGATGTCCCGCGTATTCGAGCGCCCACTGGCCGCGCGCCGCGCGCATCCCGGATTCGTTCTCGTAAAACACGACAGTCTCGCGGCCGGCGATGCCGAGCGCAGAAAATATCCACTGGAGCTGCGCGCCGAACTCGGCGATGCCGCGCTCGGACGTATCGGTATGATGAAACGGGAAGGGATCGAAGTGGCGCGCGCCGGTCAGATGACCGGCGTGGAAATCCTTGGCCGGGCGCGTATCGATGAGGATCACGCTGGCGTCGCCAAGGCGCTCCTGGAGCCATCGTGCGTCGACTGTCAATTTTTCAGAATCCATTGCTTCGACCTATCGATCTATTCCTACTGCTTCGCCGATCGAACGAAAGCCGTTGCGGCGGAGCAAGTCTGACAGACCTGAATTGATTTTTTCCACTACCGCCGGCCCTTCGTAGATGAGCGCCGTGTAAAGCTCGACCAGCGACGCGCCGGCGCGGATGTGCAGCCACGCATCCTCGGCCGTGGCGATTCCGCCGACGCCGATGATCGGGATTTTTCCGCGGGTGTGCGTATGGATGTCGCGAATCAACTCGCGCGCGCGAATCGTCAGCGGGCGGCCGCTTAGCCCGCCCGGATGCGGCGACGAAACGCCAATCGCCTCGCGCTGGACCGTCGTGTTGCACGCGACGATGCCGTCGACGCCCAACTCGAGCGCGGTCTCGCAGATTCGAAACAGCTCGTTGCGTTCCAGGTCGGGCGAGATTTTCACCAGCACGGGACGCGGCGACTCACCGGTCTTCCCCAGCATCGCGGCAAACAGCTCGGTCATCTTTTCCGGCGACTGCCAGTTGCGCAGGCCGGGCGTGTTCGGTGAGCTCACATTGATGACGATGAAGTCGGCCGCCGGGCCGAGGCCTTCCATCAAGGTGGCGTAGTCGGCGGCAACCGACTCGGGCGGAGTGTTGCTGTTCGGGCCGAAGTTGAGTCCCAGCCGAATCGAAATGCCGGCCTTGCGCATCCGCTCGATTCGCGGGCCGACCGCGAGCATCCCCTCGCTGGGAAACCCGAGGCGGTTGATCAGCGCGCGGCGCTCCGGCACGCGCCACAGCCGCGGCTCGTCGTTGCCCGCCTGCGCGCGCGGCGTGACCGTGCCCAACTCCGCGAAGCCGAAGCCCAGCATTTCCCATGCGCGGATGGCGACGGCGTCCTTGTCCATGCCGGCCGCCAGTCCGATCGGATTCTTGAAGTCTGTCCCCCACAGCTTGACTGCGAGCTCGGGCCGCGCGCGCGGGGGCGTAAAGGGCGGAATCATGGAGAGCATCCGCAGCGTGAGGCGATGCGCATACTCGGCGTCGAGGCCGAACAGGTAGCGCTTCATAAATTGCCGATAGGCGGCGTCGATAACGGAAACAGCAGGCATCGCGGGTCTGACAGCCAATCTTGCAATGCCGCGCCGCCAGTGCAATCGAAACGCGTGTGGATTCACGAAGAGGGCACCTGATGCAGTGGGACCGCGGCTTGGAATAAGATTAGACGCGGTGGCCGCTGCGGGTGGCCGGCTATTCGCGGGAGGGGTTAGGAGAGCGTGGAAAATCAGGCGAAAATGCAAGTCAAGTTGATCGACTACGCGCAGCAGCCGCTGGAGAAACTCTACGCGGCGTTTCGCACCTGCTATTCCTCCGACACGCCGATCGAAGTGTGGGAAAAGATCAAATCCGAAAAGATCACGCACGAAAAAATTCGCGAGTTCATCACCGAGCGGCTCAAGACCGGGCACGCGTCGCCGCTCGAGCAGATTGTTTTCTGGTTCGGGATCGCAAACGTCTCGCGCTCGCTGTCGCATCAGTTCGTGCGCCATCGGATCGGAATCAGCTTCGAGCAGCAGAGCCAGCGCTACGTGAAATTCAAGCAGGACAAGCTCGCCTTCGTGCTGCCGGATTCGTGGTCGCGCGCGGGGCTCGAGGATGAATTCTCGGATTTGTTGTCGAAGACCTCGGAGCTCTACGCCAAGGCGCTGAAAGCGGGAATCCCGGCCGAGGATGCGCGCTTCGTGCTGCCCAACGCGGCGCCGACGAACTTTCACGTGATGGTGAATTTCGCCGAGATGCTGCACATCTGCGATTTGCGGCTGTGCGTGCGCGCGCAATGGGAAATCCGGCGGATGGTCGCGATGATGCGCGCGGAAATCAAGCACGTGCTGCCGGAGATCGCGGTCTTCCTGCAGCCGAAGTGCGGCGAAAATCGAATGGGCTACTGCGACGAGTCGCTCGACGAATGGCAGAAGTGCCCGCTGGGCAAGGTGCGGCCGCATAAGTCGAGCCTGTTCGAGCTCTACGAGCGTTACGGCACGCGCAAGGCGCAGGCGCTGGGCGAGGCCGAGTATCGCGCGGTCGAGGAAAAAGAGACGCTGTAGTTTTCCGTGAGCGACCAGTCTCCACCGCCATCGATCGACGATGCGATCGCGGCATTCAATCGCGGTGAATATTTCGAAGCGGCCGAGATGTTCGAGGCGGCGGCGCGCGCGGCCGGCAACAACGAAAACGACGAAAGATGATTTGAAGGGGCTGCTCATCGCGTTCAATCAGATCGCGGCGGCGTTCCATCTCCGGTTCGAGCGCGGCGGACGGCAGGCGTCGATCAACCTGATGTCGCAGGCGATGATCGTGCTCGACGACATGAAACCTGCGCGCGGCGGCGTCGACGTCGAGCGGCTGTGCGTCGAGCTGGCGGCGTACACGGAGGAGGTGCGTGCGACGCCGCGGGATGAGCGGGATGGATTGAAGCATCGCGCGCGGATTTTTTTGGAGCGGCGGCGGGCGCCAAAGATCAATCGCGTTTGAACGATGGAGATTACGCACGAGCAGATTTCTGACGGGCTCAGGCGGGCCAAATACGTTACCAACGAGCGGGTTGAGACGGCGATTTTTCTTGGCGCTCGCGCTCGAGAAGCCGCTGCTGATTGAAGGACCGGCCGGCGCGGGCAAGACCGAGGTCGCCAAAGTCGTCGCCGAAATTCTACACACCGAGCTTATCCGGCTGCAGTGTTACGAGGGACTCGACGAGGCGCGTGCGCTGTACGAATGGAATTATCAGAAGCAGCTTTTGCGCATGCAGGCCGGCGAGAACCAGGGGCTGCGCTGGGAGGAATTGAGCGAGCATATTTTCTCGCGCGATTTTTTACTGGAACGCCCGCTGCTCCGAGCGATCACGTCAGCGAGCCGGGTGGTGCTCCTGATCGACGAGGTCGACAAAGCTGACGAGGAGTTCGAGGCCTTTCTGCTCGAACTGCTGTCCGATTTCCAGATTAGCGTTCCCGAGCTGGGAACCTTGAAGGCGCATGAGCGGCCCGCCGTGATTCTGACGTCGAATCGCGCGCGCGAACTGTCGGAGGCGCTGCGGCGCCGCTGCCTCCACCTGTTTATCGACTTTCCCGGCACTGAGCAGGAGCGAAAAATTATCGAGCTCAAGGTGCCTGACCTCGACGCGAAACTGGCGGCCGAGGCGGCGCGATTTGTCGGCGCGATTCGGAAGCTCGGACTGCGCAAGCCGCCGTCGATTGCGGAGACTCTGGACTGGGCGCGCGCGCTCGTGCGCCTGGGCGTGCACGAACTCGACACCGATGCGGTGCGCACGGCACTGGGCGTGCTGCTCAAGCATGAAGACGATCGCGCGAAGGTGGAAGCGAAGGCGTCGTCGCTCGCGCCGCGCAGAAGATAAATGGCCGGGCTTCGCGATCAGATTGTTACTTTCATCGGAGCGCTGCGTGATGGCGGTGTCAGGATTTCGGTTGCGGAATCGATCGATGCGGTGAATGCGGTTGCGGTCGTCGGGCTCGAGCGGGAGCGGATGCGGGAGGGACTGGCGGCGGCATTGATCAAGGACGAAGCGGATCGCGCGGTTTTCGACGAATCGTTCGAGCGGTTTTTCGCGACGACTCGGGCTGCGCGCGGAGCGCATCCGGATCATCGTGGAGAGCAGGTTTCTGCCGGTGCGGGGCGCGGCAAGCCCGGCGAGGATCCGTCTCCGCACGACGACGCGCTTGTGCGCAAGACCGATCAGCCGCGCGAAGGGGCGGGCGCGAGTCGTCGCGATGAGAAATCGCAGGCGGCGAAGGCGAAGCATGCAAAGAAAGAGTCGGCGACGCGGCGCGACGAGGCGGATCGTGAAGACCGCGGGCGTGATTCAGACAAGCTGCACGGGCGCGAGCGGGGCGACGCCGATGCGCGCGACGAATCGCCGGCGCCAGGAATCGACGCTGCGCGAGTCGCGCGACTTCGCGCGATCGAGCGGAGGCCATTCGACCAGTATTCCATTTTGGACTACGACGAGGCTCGCGAGGCGCTCGCGCCACTGATTCGCCGTTTTCGGATTCGGCTCGGACGCCGGCTACGGCTGGCGAAGCGGGGCAAAATCGATTTCCGGCGCACGATTCGGGCGGCGATGCAGCGCGGCGGCGCGCTGATCGATCTCAATTTCCGCGCTCGGCGCCCCCGTCACGTCGATCTCGTGATCCTGGCCGACATCTCGGGATCGGTCCGCTACGCGGCGCAGCTGATGCTCGAGTTGATGGCGGGCGCGCGCGAATGTTTTCGCCGCGTGAGCAGTTTCGTCTATGTGGACCATCTGGCGGAGGCGGATTTCGAGCAGGGGCATCTGGTGATGACGCCGGCGCTCGACCTTTACGCGCGATCGGATTTCGGCCGCGTACTCGGCGAGTTGTGGGAGCGGCGGACCGGCTTGCTGACGCGCGCCACGCTGGTCGTGATAATGGGCGACGCGCGCAACAACCGGCTGCCGGCGCGCGCCGACGTGATTCGCGAGATCGCTCGCGTTTGCCGCGGCGTGGTCTGGCTGAATCCGGAAGATCCCGCGCGCTGGGGCACGGGCGACAGTGCGATCAAGCAATATGCGCGCGAGGTGAAGGCGGTCGCGCCGTCGCGGAATCTGCGCGAGCTGCAGGCCGCGCTGGCGGCGATTCGTTAGAGCACCACCGCGGCGGTTTTAGAAGTCGAAAAGCTCGCGCATCTTGTTGAGGAGCCATCGATGCGGGCCGCCTCTGCCGTCGAGGGTGTCGCCGGATGCGAGCTTTTCGAGGAGGTCGCGGTTGCGGGCGGTGATGATATCGCCGATGCCGGCGGCGGCGTCGGGATGCTCCTTGAACAGACGCACGAAGCCCTCGCGGTCCATCTCGATCACTTCGAGGTCGGTGAGCGCGCGCACGCTGGCGGTGCGCGGTTGGCCGGTCATCAGGGCCATCTCGCCGGTGACGTCGCCGCGCGCGTAATTTGCGACGTGGCGAATCTGGCCGTCGGCGGTATGACCGAAGACTTCGGCCTTTCCGCTGCGCACGATAAACATCGAATCGCCCTGCTCGCCGGCCCGCACCAGCATCTCGCCCGCGCCGAACTGGCGCACCGAGACGGTCGGCACCAGCAATTTGAGCTCGTCGTCGCTGAGGCCGCGCAGCCAATCGATCTGCCGCAGATCGGCCATCAGCTCGCGCTCGAATGCCGCGTCGGCCCGATCGTCTTCGTCGCGGCCCGCGTCGCGTACATGGACGGTGCGGGTCGGGAACGGAATCTCGATCGAGTGGCGGCGCAGCGCATACCAGAGGCTGGACGCGACGCGATCGCGCACGTGTTCCTGCGCGCCGTAGTCGGCGATCGAATACTTTATCTGGTACTGGATCGCGAAATCGGAATAGCTGAAGGCGAGAACTTCGGGCGCCGGTTCGCGCAACACCAGAGGCACGTCGCGCAGCAGCGTAAGCACGACTTCGCGCACGTGATTGGGCGGGACGCCGTAGCTGATGCCGACGACGATTTGGTCGCGCACGTGGCCGGTCGCGTAGTTGAATAGCACGTCCTTGGCAATCACCGAGTTGGGTATTTCGAGGCGCTCGTTGTCACGCGTTACGATCGTCGTCGCGCGCCATGAGATTCCCTTGACGCGCCCGACGTGCGTGCCGCTGCGAATCCAGTCGCCGGGCTCGAACGGACGGCCCATCGTGAGCGACAGGCCGCTGAAGACGTTGCCAAGCGTTTCCTGCAGCGCGAAGCCGAGTACGGCGGCGAAGACCGTGGTGGTAGTGAGGATCGAAAGCGGCTGCACGCCGAAGTCGGTGTAGAGCACGGTCATGAGGACCGCGAACCACAACGTCAGCATCAGCAGGTCCTTGCCGATGGTCGAGAAGTGGATCTTGCCGCGGCGGGTCAACGCGTCGCCGACCTCGAGCACCAGCCGGATCACGCCGAACAGGAAAAGCACGAACGCCGCGACCGCGACCTTCTCGCGGACTAGCGGGTTGGGTAAGAAGCGCGAGCCGCCGTCGACCAGAGCGCTGCCCGAGAGCAGCAGGAATGTTGTCGCGGTGACGGCGCGTTTGCGCCGGCGGACGGCGAAGGCGCCCAGCAGGCCGGCCAGCACCAGGAAGCTTTCGACGATAGTGCGGAGATCGCCGTGGAGCGCGTCCAATCCGAGCAACGACTGCAGCGGCGTCGGTACCATCGTTCAGATCCCCGCGGCGACGGCGACTTCGTCGAGCAGTTTGACCGCGTCGAAATACTCGACGGCTATTTCGCGCGCCGCTTGCGCATGGCGCGGATAGCCGGCGTTGATCTCACGAATCGCGTCGACGGCCTCGTCCGGCGTGTCGAATCCGAGCAAGCCGGCGCCGGTGGGAATGAACTTTTCGTATCCCGTGCGCTGCGTCACCACCGGACGACCCGCCGCCAGGTAGCAAACCGTGCGATCGCTGAACCATCCCGTGCGCGGCCTCACGTAGATGTCCTTGGTGGCGGTGAACTCGCCGCGCGAGCGGCTGATGTAGTCGCGATAGGTATCGATGTCGAGCGACATCGGCACCGCGGGCGTGATGCTGAAGCCGCCGGCGAGGGCAAGATCGTAGTCGGGACCGGCGGTGAGATTGGTGGCAATCTCGATCGGTTGATTCGCTCGCGCCGCGACGTCGAGCACCTTGCGGAAGTTGAGATGCTTCGACCAGTAGTACGTCTCGCCCTTGATCACCATATCGCTGCCGTTATTCTGCCACGTGCCGACGGTCGTGAACGATCGCGGCTCCGCGGGGCCAACGCCCGGATGCCATTCGTCGAGATTCACCGGCGGCCGCGTGGGATGCCACGTGAGGCCGGCGGTGGGCAGCAGGCAGTCGGGCGCGCCGATATTGTAGCAATAGGTGAAGAACAATTTGTGCGATTTGGCAAACGCCACGGTGGTGGGAATTTTGCGCGCGAGCTCGAGCTGCATCACGCCCGGATCCGTCTCGAGGTAAACGAGGCAGCGGGTGCGCTCGTGCTCCTCGCGCGGCTCAGTGGCGCCGCACAGATTGATGACGGCGTCGGCGTCGCGAAACAGCTCCATGCATCGCTCCCGCGACATGCCGACGTATTGCTCCTTGGCCGAATCGAGGAAGGCCCAGCGATCGCCGAAGCCGTAGCGCTCAAGAATCCCGCCGAGAACTTTGAGATTGCGCGACGGGTCCGGCGTTCCGCTCTCGACCGTGGGATCGTACACGTGGGCGCGGTGATCCTCGATGTAGTAAACGTCGAGGCCGAGCTCTCGGAATCCGAGCAGGTGATGAAGCAATTGCCAGATGACCCCCGCGAACGGGTACCGCGCCGCGAGATGCAGCACGACGACTTTGCCCTTGCGCTTGCCGTTCACGTTTTGCTTGGCCGATCTTATCCCGCGACCGGCCCTGCGGCTATCCGCTCCAGCTCGTCGCGCAGCTTGAGTAGCGCTATACGGCGCTGGCTGATTTGGGCCTCTTCCTCGTCGCCGAGCTCGCCCAGGTAGCAATTGCGGCCGGGGATAACGAGCACGGCGCGATATGGAAATCCGGCGCGAATTTCGGGATACGCGCGCTCGGCGATCACGCCTTCGATTGCGGCCTCTGCCGTCTGCTCGCGGAGCGCGGCGCCGTCCTGGTGTATCACGGCGATAGTCGCGCGGAGTCGTGCGGTGCGGCGCGCGGCCTCGACGCCCTGCATGCGCCGGATAACTTCGGCGACCAGCGCTTCGTCGGAATCGTCGTGGCCGGAACCCAGCCATCGATGCGACCGGACGCCGGGCTCTCCGCCGAGCGCGTCGATCTCGAGGCCGCCATCGTCGGCCAGCGTCGGCATCCCGGCGCGATCGAAATAGAAGCGCGCCTTGATCAACGCATTCTCGGTAAAGGTCGCGCCAGTCTCTTCCGGAGCTTCGGAAATTCGAAGATCGGCGAGCGAGACCAGTTCAAGCTCGAGGCCGATGTCTCGCAGGATCAATCGATACTCGGCAAGCTTCGCCCGGTTGGTAGTCGCAATCAGTAGCCGGCGCATTGGCTCAGTCGCGCGGCTTCGGCAAAGACTTCGGCTGATAGGTAATCTTCAGCGAGGCGCGATCGCGATGCTCCTCCAGCGCCAGCTCGATCAAACGCTCGATAAGCTTGGGCAGCGGGATGCCCGACGCCTCCCACAGCTTCGGATACATGCTGATCGCGGTGAAGCCGGGAATGGTGTTCACCTCGTTGACGTAGATCTCGCGCAAGTCGCGGCTCGCGAGGAAATCGACGCGAGCCATCCCGCGCAGCGACAGCGCCTTGAACGCCGCCACCGCCATCGCGCGCAACTTTTTCGCCTTGGCCGGCGGCATGTCGGCGGGAATTTTTGTCGCAGATCCTTCCGGATCGACGTACTTCGACTCGTAGTCGTAGAATTCGTGCGCGCCCTTGACCAGCACCTCGCCGGGAATCGACGCCTCGGGACGATCGTTGCCGAGCACCGCGCACTCGAACTCGCGGCCTTCGCACGACGCCTCGATCAGAGCCTTGCGATCGTACTGGAAAGCGTCGTCGAGCGCGGCCTTGAGATCGGCGGCGCGCTTCACTCTGCTGATTCCGATCGACGAGCCGAGCGCGTTGGGCTTGACGAACACTGGATAGCCGAGTTTGCGGGCGAGCCGCGCGCCAAGCTCCGGCGTCTCGATATAATCGGCGCGATCGATCGCGAAATACTTCACGACCGCAACACCCGCATCGCGCAGCAGCCGCTTCTGCGCATCCTTGTCCATCCCGAGCGCCGAGCCGAGCACGCCCGCGCCGACGTACGCAATTCCCGCCAGCTCGAACAGGCCTTGCACGGTGCCGTCCTCGCCGTAGGTGCCGTGCAACACCGGGAAAACCACGTCGACGCCGGGAATCGAATCATTCGCGCCGGTCGATCCAGCGCGCGCGCCGTCCGCCGGCGTCGCGACCAGCGCTTGTCCCTCCGGATGCGGCAGCAGCGTCACCTGCGTGCCGCCCGCGCTGAGCGCCGCAAGATGGGGCGTCTTCTCGGCGAGCATCTTCAGCGCGTTGCGCTCGAGATACCATCGACCGTCGCGGCCAATGCCAATCGGCACAATCTCGTACCGCGCGGGATCCATCGCCGACATAACAGTCAGCGCGGACCGCAGCGAGATCTCATGCTCGCCCGATCGCCCTCCAAACAAAACGCCGACTCGTAGCTTTTTTTTCTCCGCCATCACCCACCACCGCACAATCTCTTATAACTGGGTGCAGGGGTCACCCCTGCCGAGGGCGCGGGGCGAGGAGCCCCGCATCTGATTGCCGCATCTTATTGCCGATAGTTCGGCGCTTCCTTCGTGATGAACACGTCGTGGACGTGGCTCTCGCGCATCCCCGCGTCGCTGACCTTGACGAACTTCGCGCGCTTGCGCAGTTCCGCCAGATTCGGCGCGCCGAGGTAGCCCATCCCGGATTGCAACCCGCCGACGAGTTGCTCGATATTCGACGCGAGCGACCCGCGATGCGGCACGCGGCCCTCGATTCCCTCCGGCACGTGCTTGCCGTCGCTGACGCCCACCTGTCCGTAGCGATCTCCCGTGCGCTCGTTCATCGCGCCGAGCGATCCCATCCCGCGGTAAAGCTTGTAGGTGCGGCCCTGGTAGAGAATCGTCTCGCCGGGGCTTTCCTCGGTGCCCGCGAACAGCGATCCGATCATTACGCTGTTGGCGCCCGCCGCAATCGCCTTGGTGATATCGCCGGAGAACCGGATTCCGCCGTCCGCGATCACCGGGATATTGCGCGGCTCGGCAATCGCGACAGTGTCCATAATCGCCGTAATCTGCGGCACGCCGACGCCCGAGATCACGCGCGTCGTGCAAATCGACCCCGGCCCCATCCCGACCCGCAGCGCGTCCGCACCGGCGTCGCACAGCGCCTTGGCGCCCTCGCTGGTCGCGACGTTGCCCGCAACCACTTCCACGCCGGGCCATTCGCTCTTGGTCGCCTTGATAGCGTCGATCACGTTGCGCGTATGCCCATGCGCGGTGTCGATGCAAATCACGTCGACGCCCGCACGCCGCAGCGCAGCGACGCGCGCCTCGCGCTCAGGACCGACGCCGACCGCAGCGCCGACGCGCAGGCGGCCCAGCTGATCCTTGCTCGCATGCGGATGCCGAATCGCCTTGTCCATGTCCTTGACGGTGATAAGGCCGCGCAGCCGATTCTGATCGTCGACCAGCGGCAGCTTCTCGATCCGATGCGCCTGCAGGAGCTCCTTGGCGTGTTCGAGGTCGATGCCGGGACGGGCAGTGATCACCTTGCTGGTCATCACGTCGCGCACCTGCTTGTCGAGGCGCCGCTCGAAGCGCAGATCGCGATTGGTCAGAATTCCAACGAGACGGCCGTCCGACACGACCGGCAGCCCGGAGATTCGGAAACGTTCCATCACGGCCAGCGCTTCGCCGATTTTCTGCTCGGGGCTGACGGTGATCGGATCGACGATCATTCCGGTTTCATATTTCTTGACGGTCTCGACTTCGGCCGCCTGCTCCTCGATCGAAAGATTGCGATGCACAAAGCCGATGCCGCCCATTTGCGCGATTGCGATCGCAGTGCGCGATTCGGTGACGGTGTCCATCGGGCTCGAGACGAGCGGGATACGCAGGCGGATTTTGGGCGTGAGCGCGGTCGAGACGTCGCAATTCGCCGGCAGCAAGTCGGACGATTGAGGCAGCAGAAGAACGTCGTCGAAGGTAAGTGCTTCGCGGAGCTCCTGATGCGCCATGATTTGAACCTCCTTGGGTAAAAAAAGAGCCCGCAGTTTCCCGCGGGCTCAAGTCGGCCTTCAGTTTTTGTACGCAGTCCGTTTAGTCAGATGCGCCATAACCGACCCTAACAAGAGTCGCCCATCCGATCAATACGGGTCCTCATCGAGTCATTACAGAGCCGCGTTGGCAAAGGAGAGGCGCCCCGAAATAACCGAGATGCGCCCGCGACAGTTCCAATGCGTCTCTCAGCTTTGTGTCATTCTAGAGCGAAGCGAAGAATCCCGGTCTTTTTTTACTTGCCGCACCAGACTGGTTTGCGTTTTTCCAGGAAGGCGCCGATTCCTTCCTGCGCGTCCAGCGCCATGGCGTTCTGGCTCATTACTTCTTTCGTGTAGGCGTAGGCTTTTTCGGTATCCAGATCGATCTGTTCGTAAAAGGCTCGCTTGCCGATTCCTATGATTAGCGGGCTGGCCTCGACGATTTGCCGTTGCGAGCTTGCGCGTTTCTGCGACGAGGTCCGCATCGGCCACTACTCTGTTCGCGAGGCCCCATTCGGCTGCCGTGCGGGCTTTGACCGGCTGTCCTGTCAGCAGCATTTCCATCGCGTGCTTTCTTCCGACGGCGCGCGTCAGCGCGACCATCGGCGTCGAGCAGAACAGTCCGATCCGCACGCCCGGCGTGGCGAAGCTCGCGCTCTCGCCCGCGACGACGAGATCGCACGTCGCCGCCAGCTGGCATCCGGCGGCCGTCGCGATCGCATGCACGCGCGCGATCACCGGCTGCGGAATCCTTTGAATCGTCAGCATCAGTTGCGCGCACAGGTCGAATTCATAGCGGTAGAACGCGAGGTCGCGCCCTTTCAGTTCGCCCAGGTCGTGACCGGCCGAGAACGCCGGCCCGTTGCCCGCGATTATCACGGCGCGCGCATCGCTGCGCTTGCCGATCGCGCGAAGCTCATCGTTCAGTTCCGTCATCATCGCGGTCGAGAGTGCGTTGCGCTTTTCGGGACGGTTCATCGTCAGCGTGACGAGCCCGGCTTCTTCCTCGACGATCAGATTTTTCTTCTCAGTGTTGTCTGCCATCGCTTTTTACCCTGCCTTCGATTTCTACTTTTCGTTTTTCCATTCTTCGGGATAGAGCAGCAGCAAATCCTGGCCGAGCGCGCGCACGAGGAATCGCTGCGTCTCATTGATTGCACGTTCGAGCGCGCGACCGCCAATCAGCCAATGCCCGCGGCCCGCGATTGTCGCCAGCTTCGCGCCGATCGAGTCGGCGAACGCCGTCGTGTTCTGTAGCGGCGCGAAGATGTCCGAGTCGCCCGCAACGACCATTCGCGGCGCCGATTTGTCCGCGGCGGCAAACTCGATCGCGCCGGTGATCACTTCAGTCGCCAGCACGCTCGAGTCCGGCACCATCGCTTTTATCAAACCGTCGCGCGTGAACGGATCGGAATCGGCGATCAATTCGAACAGGATTCTGCCGGTCGGCGGCTTGATCGGCCTGCCCAGCATCGTCGCGATACGATTCGCGAGCCCCCCGACCAGCGGCGTGCGGAAGCCCGGCACCAGTGGCGCGTACGCGACGGCGGCCTTCACCCTGCGATGCCCGCTGAGTTTGAGCGCGACCAATCCGCCGACGCCGTGACCGAGCACGACGGCGTCGCGGCCGATCGCGTCGAGCGCTTCGCCAGCAATCGCGGCCAAATCGTTGAAGCGAAGTTTTTCGAGCGGCGGCGTCGAGCCCTGGCCGAATGCGGCGCGCAGATTCGGCACGAATGTTTCCCATCCGATCGACGCGAGGTAGCCGAGCACGAGCGCGAGATGGCGTGGCGTGGCGAAGAGGTCGGGCAGAATCATTATCGGCCACGCGAACTTGACCGGCTCGGGCAACTCGCGTTGCGCGGGGATGCGGCCGAGTTGGAGGTCGTCCACCGGACTGCCGAATCAGGCGGCGCGCGACGCGGTCGCCATCAGGCGCGCGAAGCGGAACGACGGAAACGCGGCGCGCGGCGTCAGCATCTGCGCGAATCTGATCATTTCGTCGGCCGCCCACTGCTCACGGCTGGCCGCGCGATGCGCCAGGTGGCTGCCCTGGTCGAGGCCGAGCTCCTGCGACGCGCGAACGCTCGCTTTGTAGTACGGCATCAGCTCCGCGTCGCGCCGCTGCGTGAACGCGGCCATCGGCACCGCCCCAATCGAATTGCCGCGCGCGTTCGCGAACCATTCGGGCGCAAGCTCGCCGACGATCCATGCGCTCATCAGCGCCATCGAATGACCCTGGCCGAAGAGCGGATCGACGTGGAGGCCCGCATCGCCGAGCAGCAGCGCGCCGTCGGTAACTGGATCGCGATAGGTGTTGTTGAGCAGGCCGGAAGAAAAAACTTTGCCGGCAATCGTCGCGCCTTCGAGCATCTTGCCGACCTCGTACGAGCGGTTCAGGTAGCGGCGCAGGTTGGATGCGAGGTCGGTGCGAAAGGTTTGCATCTCGGCGGCGTCGAACGCGGTCGCCGCGACTGTCAGTCCGTTCTCGCATCGACAGACCAGGTTGCCGGCGCCGGGTGCCGATTCGAATTCCGTGACGACTTCGTCGCCGAGCTGTTTGCGCGCAACGCCTTCGAAGTAGGCGTAGTAATAGGCGCGCGCACACGGCACGTCGACGCGCTTGAATGCGTCGATTCGCTCCGACGCGATCTGCGCGACGGAACTGCGCATGCCGTCGGCGCCTATTGTCAGCGGCGCGCGAAACTCGTGGACCCCGGAAGCGTCCTCGCCGCGAATTCCCAACACGACGCCGTCTTCGATGATCAGATCGGTGAGCCGCAAGCGCTCGCGAAACTCGACGCTCTCGAAACTGCGGGCCGCGTCGATCATCGCGGCATCCATCAAGGTGCGGCCGAGGCACAGTCCGCGGTCGTCGGCACCGTCGCGCGCGAGTTCGCCGCCGTAGTTGAAGTCGGGACCAAAAGCGCGCATTCGCTCGAAGCGGACGCCGCCCGCGCGCTCGAGCATTTCGAGCATGCCCATTCGCCCGAGCACCTTGGCGCCGCCGCCGAGCACGATATGCGTCGAGAGGCGGTCGGACGGGAAGGCGTCCTTGTCGATCAACAAAACGCGGCGCTGGTCGCGCGCGAGCAGGATCGCGGCAGCACTGCCGGCGACGCGTGCGCCGACAATTATCGCGTCAAAAGTTTTCGAATGCGCGGACATGAGCGTGCACGACTTCTAGCACGTTGCCAAGAAAGGAAAGAGCCCCCTCTTTCGAGGGGGCTCTCCCGTGTTGCGAGGCCTTTCAGCCTCGGCTTATTCCAGCAGCAATCCTGGCAGCCTTAGCCAGCCCTCGGGGTATTAGCCCGAAGGTAAACTCGTTAAGTGGTTACTTCTTTTTGGTCTTTTTGGCAGGCTTCTTTTTTGCCATTTTGCTCTTCCGCATCGGTTTGGACTTGGTGGCCTTTTTGGCCCGTTTCTTCATTCCTGGCATAGGTACCTCCTCTTCCTAGGCTGCTGCTGGAGAAGCGCCCTTTTCTTATAGATGAGGGGTCATCCCTCATCGAGTCGAGGCGATTATAGAAACATGTTATTCTCAAATCAAGGGCCACGACACGATTTATAAACAAATTTTAAAGTCAGAAGACTGCAACCGATCCGGTCTCTTTCGAGCCTTTAGAATGTCGTTCAAAATTAGATCCCTTGAACTCAGCCCCGCGCTTGAATTACGATTGCGCGGATGACCCGGTTAAGCTTTCTACTTCGCCGCGAGTGGCTCAGCCTAATCTTCGGCGGGGTGCTGGTGATGCTGGTATTAAGCGGCCTGCTGGGCAACCTGGGGGCGCGCGACCTGCTGGCACTGCGGCATGATCGGGCCGCCCTGGAGGCTCACCGCGATCAACTGGCTGCGGACAATGCGGAGTTCAGAACACGCGTTCAGAAACTCCGTTCAGACGACCGCTATATCGAAAGCCTCATCCGGCGCGAGCTTGGCTACGCGCGTCCCGACGAGCTGGTGTACAAGTTCGCCGACGATAACCACGGCGACGACAACCCGCCGTCGCACTGAGCCGCTCCAGAAAGTTTAGAAGATCGCACGCGAGATCAACCGATACGCGCGAGCCTGCCGTTCGAGCTCTTCGCGAAAATCAGGATGAGCGATCGAGATCAGCGCGCGCGCCCGTTCGGGCACCGACTTGCCTTTGAGATTGACGATGCCGTACTCGGTCACGACGTACATCACGTCGGTGCGCGGCGTCGTGACGATATTGCAGTCGTCGATTCGTGCGACGATTCGGCTCACGCGATGCGCGTCGCGCTCGTAGGTCGAGGCGAGGCATATAAACGACTTGCCCTCGCGCGAGGCGTATGCGCCGCGCACGAATTGCAGCTGCCCTCCCGTGCCGCTGATCTGCCGCACGCCGGCCGACTCGGAGCACGCCTGCCCGGTGAGATCGATTTGCGCGGCATTGCAGATCGAGATGACGCGATCGTTCTGCATAATGTGATTGGGGCAGGTTGGTGTAGTCGACCGGCCCCGCGAAGCAGGCGGCGTTGCGATCGAGAAAGTCGTACATCCGCTTCGAGCCCGCCGCGAACGTGTACGTCATCTGGTAACGATTGGTCGCTTTGTGCGCGCCGGTGACCTTGCCCGCTTCGAACAGCGACACGAGAGAATCGACGAACATCTCGGTGTGCACGCCGAGGTCCTTGATTGGAGCTGCCGCGAGCAGCTCGCAGACCGCATTGGGCATCGCGCCGATTCCAATCTGCACGCAGGCGCCGCTGGGAATTTCCGGAGCAATCAGTTCCGCCACCTTCTGATCGACTGCATTGGCGGCGGGATTTTTCAGCTCCGGCATCTCGGATGCGCCTGCGTCGAGCACGAATTCGACATCATCAATATGCACGGCGTTTTCGATTCCGAAAACGTACGGCATGCTGGCGTCGGTCTCGACGATCAGCGTCTTCGCTTTTTCGCTGATCGCCTTGTGATAGGTGACCGAGGGACCGAAGTTGAAAAATCCGTGCTCGTCCATCGGCGCAGTCTTCAGCACGGCGATATCGACGTCGATGAAGCGGCGATAGTAGTCGGGCGCTTCGCCGAAGTTCATGGGAATGTGATGGGCGAGGCCGCGATCGTACATCTTTCGCTCGAGCCCCGAAAAATACCACGACAGGTAAGTGAGATGACGTTCGTCGGGATCGGCCTCGACCGCCGCGCGCGGGCGCATCGCGAGGCATCCGCGGATCTTCACGCGCTCGAGCGCCGGCGCTCGTTCTGCCAGAGCGCGATCGAACAGGTCGGGCTGTCCGAGTCCGAATCCGTATTCGACCCAATCGCCGGATTTGACGCGCGCCGCCGCGTCTTCGGCGCTGATTTTTTTGCGCTTGAGTTCTCCCTGGAAGGAAGTCGCCATGTTACGTCCTCGCATTGATTTTGATCGATTCGCTTGACTGCGCGGTTGGCGTAGGATTTTCTCGAACCGGCGTACCCCAATCAATGCCAAGGATAGAAGCAGTCAGGCAAGCACCCGCGAGCGGAATCGAGATCCGCGCAATCTGAGAAAAATCGGAGAACCCAATGTATTCGCCGCTTCGCGATTTCGTTCTGGCCCTCCACATCTTCGGCGTGATCTTCTGGATGGGCGGCTTGCTGATGCTCACCAGCCTGCTCGCGCGCGTGCCCGACGAAGTCGGGCTGCCCAAGGAACGGTTCCTCGGCGCTGCGCGCGGATTATTCGAATCGACCATCAACCTCGGCGCCGCCATCACCATCGCGCTCGGCGTTCTGCTGCTTATCATGGAGCCCAATGTGTTGCGGCAGGGATGGCTGCACGCGAAGCTGTTGCTGGTTGCGATCCTTCTTTTCTATCACGTGCGCTTTTATCGCCGGATCATTTTCCTCGAGAACAATCCCAGCCAGTCATCGCGCCGCGAGTTCCGCGTCATCCACGGGATGGTGAGCGCGCTGTTGATAGCGATCCTGGTGCTGACGGTGCTGAAGCCGTTCTAGTGATGCTAGAAACGATCTTTCAGTTCGCGGGTTTTGGCGAAGATTGCGATCGGATCGTCATTCACCGACGGGTCGCGCTGCTTTAGATTTGCGCGCAGCTCGGGGCTGTCGGTGCGCAGGAACGGATTGGTCTTCTTCTCGTCGCCGATCGTCGACGGCACCGTGAACTTGCTCTCTGCGTTGGCCTTCACGCTCCACTCGTGCTTCTTCTTCAGCGCCTCGTTGCCCGGCTCGAGCGTCAGCGCGAAGCGCAGATTCTTCTCGGTGTACTCGTGGCCGCAGTAGACCTGCGTCGAGTCGGGCAGCGCGGCGAGTTTTTTCAGCGACGCGACCATCGTCGCGGCGTTGCCCTCGAACACGCGGCCGCATCCGCCGACGAACATCGTATCGCCGGTGAACACCGCGCCCAGCTTCGGAAAATAGTAGGCGACGTGCCCGTTGGTATGTGCCGGGATTCCAATCACGCGGCCTTCAAGCGCGCCGATTCGAACCTGGTCGCCGTCGGCAACCGGATTGGTCAACGCGGGAATCTTTCCGCCTTCCGCGCTGGCGCCGTAGACTTTGATTCCCGGCACCTTCGACGCGATGTCGTTGTTGCCGCCGGAATGATCGCCGTGCCAATGAGTCGTCAGCACCGCGACGATTTTCGCGCCGTGCAATTTCGCCGCCGCGATAACCTTGTCGGCCTCGGCGCAATCGACCACCGCGCATTCCTTGCTGCCGTCGTCGATCACCAGGTACGCGTAATTGTCGGAGAGCTGCGGGACAGTGACTATTGGCATCGCGATACTCCTTGCAGCTAGACGCCTATAATATTGTACCCCACATCGACGTAAAGTATCTGGCCGGTGACGCCGCTCGAAAAATCGCTGAGCACGGCGGCCGCCATCTTGCCGACTTCCTCGATTTTCATGGCGCGCTTCAGGGGAGAACGCTCTTCGACCACATGCAACATCGAATGAAAGTCACGAATCGCGGACGACGATAGCGTGCGCGCGGGTCCGGCACTGAGCGCATTGACGCGGATATTTTTGCCGCCCAGGTCGACCGAGAGGTAGCGCACGCAGGCTTCCAGAGCCGCCTTGGCGACACCCATCATGTTGTAATTGGGAATCGCGCGGACCGCGCCGAGGTAGCTGAGCGTGATGATCGATCCGCCGCCGCGCGCTTCCATCAGCGGTTCCGCCGCGCGCGCGAGCGCGACCAGCGAGTAGGCGCTGATCTCGAGCGACCTCTTGAAATTCTCGCGGCTCACCGTCAGGAATCGATCGCGCAGATCTTCGCGCTCCGCAAATGCGACCGCATGCACCAGCAGGTCGAGCCCATCCCACTTTTTCTTGAGCGCGCCGAACACGGCGGCGATTTGCGCGTCGTCGTTGACGTCGAGCTCGCCGATTACGTCCGCCTCGATTTGCGCCGCGAGCGGACGCACACGTTTTTCAAGGATCTCACCCTGGTACGTCATCGCGATCTCGGCGCCCTCTGCGGCCAAGGTCTGCGCGATCGACCACGCCAGGCTCTTGTCGTTCGCGACGCCGACGACCAACGCCCGCTTGCCCTGTACTATGCCCATGGAAAAGTGTCCCTTGTCTGCGACGACGAGTGCGCGGCTCAGGTCCCGAGATTCTTATATCTCGACCTTCATACCGTCATAGCCCATTTCGAGCGCGATCTCATCCTCGCGGCTCAACACTTCGCGCCCGAGATGGGTCAGCACCATGCGGCGCACATTGAACTTGTCGCGATTGGCCGCGAGCTGCGGATAGTTGAGATGAAATTTCAGGTGCGCGCTCTCGTAGTAGGTGCATTCGCACAGGAACAGATCGGCGCCGTCGCTGAACTTCACCAGCTCATCATTCCATCCGCTGTCGCCCGAGAACACGACCGACTTGCCGCCGCCGTCGACCCGGAGCGACAGCGAAATGTCCGGCTTGGTGTGCGGGCTGCGAATCGCTCTCACCTTGAACTTGCCCAGCTTGGTCGAGCTGCCCGGCTCGAGCACGATGAACTTCAGCTTGTGCTTGACCTTGTCGAGTTCGAAATGCGGGAACATCGTGCGCATCAGCAGCCACGTCCGCTCCTCGAGCTTGGCCGGGCCGGCGATGGTCAGCGCCTTTTTGCGGCGCGTCTCCCACATGTAGTCGAGGATCAGAAACGGCAGGCCGCCGTAATGATCGCCGTGCAGGTGGCTGATCAACAGCAAATCGAAGCTGTCGGTCGAGACGCCGCGACCCTTGAGCGCCTGCATCAGGCCGGGGCCCGCTTCCATCAGGACTCGTCCGCCCGGCGCGTCGATCAGATAACCCGATTGTGAACGGCCGTAGCTCGCGAACGCATCGCCGGTGCCCAACAGAGTCACCGTCACCGGCGCACCGTTCAAAGCCGCATTCACGTGCGCACCATTCGATGGCGTAGGATTCTGATTCATTTAGGCGACCCATGCTATTATCATCGGCTGAGCCGCGCAATTATGGTGTCATGGCGATGAAACAGGTGAAAATCGGCGTTGGATTCGGACTTTGGCGGCTCGGGATGCCCCCGGCGGAAACCATTGCGCGCGTTGCCGAACGCGCCGAGGATTGGGGCCTCGATTCGTTCTGGCTCTCCGATCATCTGCTCGCGCCGTCGCCGGAGCTCGACGTGGTGGCGACGCTGTCGCTCCTCGCCTCGCGCACTTCGCGCATGAAACTCGGGCCGAGCGTGCTGCTGCTCAACCTGCGCCATCCGCTGATGGTGGCGAAATCGTTCGCCTCGCTCGACTACCTGTCCGGCGGCCGGATGGTGATGGCGGTCGGCACGGGCGCGAACCTCGCCGACTATGCCGCCTGCGGAATTCCGCTCGAAGGACGCGGCAAGCGCCTCGACGAAGGAATCGAGGTGCTGCGCACGGTCTGGCGCGAGCGCGTCGCGAGCTATCACGGACGCTTCTTCAATTTCGACAACGTCACGATCGAGCCGCGGCCGGCCGCGCGCACCAACAATGATTTCGGCACGATGGACATCTGGGTCGGCGGCCGTTCCGACGCGGCGCTGAAACGCGCGGCGCGCCTGGCCGACGGCTTCTTCGCGTCGTTCCAGACGCCGCAGGAATTCGGCGCGAGCATGGCGAAGATTCACGACTATGCTGCCGGCTATGGACGCGCCAACGCGCACATCGAATCGGGATTGATCCTGCTCTGCCGCATCTCGTCGTCGCGCGAGCGCGCGCTCGAGGAAATGCGTCCGATGCTGTCGGCGATGGGCCGCGGCGCGGAAGCCTATCTCGAACGCACCGTTTACGGCTCGCCTGATGATGTGATCGCGCGGTTGAGCGAATATGTTGCGCAGGGTCTCGACAAGTTTGTACTGTGGCCAATCGCGGAACCCGATGCGTGGCCGAAGCAAATCGAACTGGTCGGCCGCGAAATCGCGGCGCACTACGCCACTGCCTGAGGCGAAGACTTCCGCCGCCCTCGCGTTCGCATTCGTTGTCGTAACATTTGCCGGATGCGCGAAGCCTGCGCCGGTCGCAGCGCCGCCGCGCATCTATGCCAGCGCCGAAGATGTCGAGCTCAACTTTCGCGATCGCACTTTCGTGCTCGGTGACGACAATCAAATCGCCGAAGTTCGGCCGCTCGACTGGAGCAAGGATCGGTTCCTCAAGCTGCCGTTCTGGTTCGGCGTCAACATCCTCGTGCCCGGAGTGATAGCGCCGAAGGAGGGCGACTTCTACGTCATCAGCGAGGCGACGCTCGAAAAGCCGCTCGATGCGCCGGGCGAATGGATGATCGAAGCGGGCAGCTCGCTGGTCAAGCAGGAGACGGTGTTCGTCACGACCCGCACGCAATATCTGGGTGCCGGAAAAATTCTGCCGACCATCGTGCAGTACATGGGCAAGCGCGAATTCAAGCGCGCCGACGGCAAGGCGGTGCAAATCCCGGTGCTGCGCGAGGTTTCGTTGCCGATGAAGTGGACGCTCGGCGGCCATATCCCCGCCACTTACGCGAGATACCGCACATGATTCGACGGGGCAGGGCGATCATCTTTGCGATAGCGTTGGCGCTCGCGACGCTGATCGCGGGATGCACGCCCGACAAAGCGCTCGACTTCGGACCGACCGGCGAAATCACCACGCCGCCCGAGGATCAGCTGAGCCGCGACATCATGCGCGATTTCGCCGGCCGCGATTTCATTCTCGCCAACAACGATCACGAGGCCCACGTCCGGCTCTCCGACTGGCAGCCCGGCCGCGGCATCACCATGCCGTACTGGCTCGGCGTGAATCCGCTCTACCCCGGATTTCTGCGCCCGACCGTCGGACATCTATATGTGATGAGCCAATCGACGCTGGTGCGCCCGCTCTCCAACAACGAGTACCTGATTCGCGCCGGCTCGAAACTGTTCAAGAGCGACACCGTCTTCGAAGCGACGCACACGCACTACATCGACACCGGCGGAATGCTCCCAACGGTAGTCCGCTTCGTCGGCACGCGAGTAATCACGGTCCCAAAAGACGCGCCCGCCACAGGAACGATCACCGAGAAGGTCCCAGTCCTGCGCGAAGTCTCGATGCCGATGCACACAACTCCCGACCAGGACCTGTCGGGCTACGCGAAGTTCGAGCCAGTCAATGCGAAGTGAAATAGCAGAACTGGTACGATGATAGTGGAGTCGAAGGAGTTACCGGGAGGACAACCCTCATGCTGTCGCATACGAAATATCTCACGGTGAAAGTGCCGGAGCGGATGGATTTCGTGAACATCACGGGCGAGGTTGAGAAGGCGGTCAAGGAAAGCCATGTGCGCGAGGGGCTTTGCCTCGTCAATGCGATGCACATCACCGCGTCGGTCTTTATCAACGACGACGAGCCCGGCCTGCACGAAGATTACAAGCGATGGCTCGAATGGCTGGCGCCGTTCGACGCGAGTCCCGAGCGCTACCATCACAATCGCACCGGCGAGGACAACGGCGACGCGCATCACAAGCGCCAGGTGATGGGCCGCGAAGTGGTAATCGCAATCACAGCCGGCAAACTCGACTTCGGCCCGTGGGAACAAATCTTCTACGGCGAATTCGACGGCCGCCGCGCCAAGCGCATCCTGATCAAAGTGATCGGCGAGTAGACGTTCGCTAGGACTGAAACGTCCAAACTCGCAGCGGGCCGAGCGACTCGAAGCCCAGCGCGTGCGCGTTGCGGAGTTCGGCGCCGTGTTCATATCCGACAATCGGCGAGCCGGGGAATACTCCGGCTATTGTCGCAAGCGACTCTACGGCACGATCGAGTATCTCGGCCGCGGGCGCAAAGAAGTTCGACCATCCAACGACGCCGTCGCTGCGATTTGCAACCGCCCCTGCGACGATGTGGCCATCGCGATAGCAGGCGACCATCGCAATGTCTTTGTCATCGAGTAGTGATGGCAGGAAAATTCTATCTTCGCTCGCATCACCGGCTGACCTGGCCCACGCGGATTCCCATTCTGCCAGCGCGAGATCACTACGCACGATCTCCCATCGCGCTGACGAATCGATGTCCTTCATCCGCGAAACCGGCAAGTAGATCCACTCCGCATCGAACAGCACCCGGAACCCTCGCGACGCAAGGTCGAGCGAGCAGAAACTGTCTTTGACTGCCCATCCGCTCGGCAGGCGCGCAGCAAGCAGTTCATCGATCAGCTCAAGCTGCCGCTGGCCGCGCTCCGCGAGTGTCCCGGCGTTCGGATAGAAGCGTGGCACTCGATGGCGATTGAGCCATATGTCGTCGTGGAACTCGCCGGGATTTCCATGCGCGCGGCAAACCGCGTCACACCATCGGGCATTGTTGCGCGCCGCGCGGATGATTCGATCGTCGAGCATGAGCTGGAACGCTAAGACTCCTCGGACTCCTGCAACGTCGCCGTCTGCAGCAGCTCTGCCGGCACGTCTTCGAGGAAGCGCGACACGCGGCCGATCACGAAGCCGAAGCTGCGGTCGAACATATGTATCGGATACGACAGGTACAGCTCGTCGCGCGCGCGCGTGCTCGCGACGTACATCAGGCGGCGCTCCTCTTCGATTTCGTCGTCGCCGACGCTTTGCGGTCCCGGAAAGCGTCCGTCGGCCGCCCAGATCAGGAAGACCACCTTCCATTCGAGGCCCTTGGCGGAGTGAATCGTCGTGAGCGTCAGGTGCTCGTCTTCCGAATCCGTCGCGAGCACGCCGTCGAGCGAGTCGTTCGGCGGTTCGAGCGCCATGTCCGCCAGCATCTGCTCGAGGCTCTTGTAGCGCTCAGTGAGATTCTGAAAATGCTCGAGGTCGCGCTCGCGCTTGGGATAATCGTCGGCATACGCCTCGCGCATCACGGGCAGGTAGTATTCGAGCGTCATCGCGATTTGCTCGGGCGGCCGCTTCTCGCCGCTGCGCAATTCCGCCAGCAGTGCGCCCAGCCGCTTGAGGCCGCCGTCGGCGCCGCCGCGCGCCTTCTCGGCAAATTTCGCGATCGCTGCTGCGGGATCATCGCTCGCAACCAGCGTGTCGATCGTCCGCTCTGCCGTGCGATGTCCGATGCCCTTGACCAGCGTGAGCACGCGCAGCCACGACACGGCGTCGGCCGGATTCGCGATCACGCGCAGATGCGCCAGCACGTCCTTGATGTGCGCGGTCTCGATGAACTTGAAGCCGCCGCGCTTGATGAAGGGAATGTCGCGGCGCTGCAGTTCGAGTTCCAGATCGAATGAGTGAAAGCTCGATCGGAACAGCACGGCAATATCGCTGAGCTCGACGCCTTCCTCGCGCAGCTCGAGGATTCTTTGCGCGACGAATCGCGACTGCATGTGCTCGTCCTGCGCGCGCACCAGGAACGGGCGAAAGCCGCCCTCGCGCTGCGTGAACAGCGCCTTGGTGTATTTCTCGCCGGCGCGCGAAATCACGTCGTTGGCGACGTCGAGGATTCCCTGGATCGAGCGGTAGTTCTCTTCGAGCTTGACGATTTTCGCGCCGGGAAAAATCGCGGGGAAATCCATGATGTTGCGGAAGTTGGCCCCGCGGAACGAATAGATCGACTGCGCGTCGTCGCCGACCGCCATCACGTTGCGATGATTCATCGCGAGCAGCCGCACCAGGTCGGCCTGGATCAGGTTGGTATCCTGGTACTCGTCGATCATGATGTAGCGATAGCTGTCCGACACCCGGCGCCGCACGTTCTCGTATTGTTCGAGCAGCTCCGCCAGCCGATACAGCAGGTCGTCGTAGTCGAGCAGCCCGCGCTCGCGCTTGTAGCTCTCGTAATTTTTCGCGAGCTCGAGAATTTCCGTCTCATGCTCGCCGAGATGCGGAAAATCGATCTCGATTTCTTCTTCGAGCGGGCGCCGCTTGTTGCGCGCCATGCTGATCGCCTCGGCGATCGTGCTCTTCTTCGGGAAGCGGCGCTCGCGCGACGCGAGCCCCATCCGCGTCCGCAGCAGATTGATCACGTCCTCCATGTCGGAGCGATCGAGAATCGTGAAGTTGGGCTTTAGGCCCATCGGCGCGCCCATCCGGCGCAGAACATTGTTGGCGAACGAATGAAAGGTGCCGCCCGCGACAGCGCCCGCGCGATCTCCGACCAGCTGCTCTGCGCGCCGCAGCATCTCCTGCGCGGCGCGACGCGTGAACGTCAGCAGCAGGATCGCGCCGGGCGGCACGCCGCTCTCGATCAGCCGCGCGACGCGATAAATCAGCGTGCGAGTCTTGCCCGATCCCGCTCCCGCCACGACCAGCAGCGGGCCGTCGCGATGCGTCACGGCGGCGAGCTGCGCGGCATTCAGCAGCTCGGCGTACTTGATTTTGAAGTTGCGCTCATCGGCCGGCGACGCCGGCTTTTCGCGCAGGTAAATTACCTTGTCGGCCACGTCACGCGATCCTACCACGCCGCGCGCCGCAAGTTACGACCCTCGACTCGCGCCTACGGCAACATCGGCCCGCTCCCGGACGGCGTCTGCCCCCCGTTCCGGTAAATCCCTTGCATCGTCTTGTCCCAAAGTTGATTGGGACTGTTGGACGATGGCGGATTTGCCGCGGCCGCCGAACCCGCCGGCGGGCGCAAATCTTCGACGTGCGGATCGAGCAGGATCTGATCGACCATGTTGACGTTCGGATCGTTCAGGTAGGCGGTCGCGATTCGTTCCGCATCGGTGCGCCCGAACTGCGTCGCCACGAAGCCGTTAAGGATTAGCTGCTTGCTGCCGCCCGGCGAGGTCGAGAACTGCGCCGTAACCATCGGCAGTTCGTTCATATGCAGATACTTCGTGATCGCATCGCTGGTGCCCTGATCGATCACGTAATTCTGCGCCCGCGCGACGCCGCCCGTCGCGAACATCACGATTATCGCAAAGGCCAATGCTTGCGTTCGCGGTATCACGCAATCGACCATACCCGAAGCACTCGACAAAAAGAAAAGCGCGGGCGCCATCGTCGACGCCCGCGCCCTCGTTTGCTGCTACCTGTTCAGTTACGGAACCTGGATCTCCTGGATCTGAGCCGTCTCTTTCTGTACGACTGCAGCCGGAAGCGGCGCGTACTTGAGGTCCGGCGCCTAAGTCTGTCCCTCCGTCATTGCCCAGCCCAGGAACTTTTTGATCTGGTCGCCAACATCCTTGTTGGTTTGCTTCTGATAGACGAGCAGCCACGTGAATGACGAGATCGGATACGCATCGGCGCCCGGAGCGTTCGTGATCGACACGCGGAAGTCAGCCGGCATCTGGTCCGCCGACGACGCCGCCGCGGCCGTCACGCCCGCCAGGCTCGCATCGACCCAGTTGCCCGCCTTGTTCTGCAACTGCGCGAAGGGAATCTTGTTGTTGAGCGCGTAGATCAACTCGATGTATCCAATTGCGCCCGGCGTTTGCTGCACCAGCGCAGTCACCCCTTCGTTACCTTTGCCGCCGAGTCCGGTCGGCCACTTGACTGCAGTGCCCTTGCCCGGGTCCGTCGCCCAGGCCGGGCTCACCTTCGAAAGGTAATCGGTGAAGATATATGAGGTGCCGCTGCCGTCCGATCGATGGCATACGACGATGTCCTGCGACGGGATCGCCACGCCGGCATTCACCGCCTTGATCTGGTCGTCATCCCACTTGGTTATTTTGCCCGAGAAAATATCTGCGACTATCGGACCCGTCAGGCGCAGAGTGCCGGTGAAGCCCGGGATGTTATACGCGATCACGACCGCGCCCATCACGCTCGGGAAGTGCAGAATCTTTCCCGGCGCATCGGACAGCTGCTGATCGGTCATCGGCGCGTCGCTCGCACCGACATCGACGGTGCGATTCGAGAGCATCCGGATGCCGCCGCCTGAGCCGATCGATTGGTAGTTGAACTTGATACCCGGATTTTCTTTCGCGTAAACGTCGAACCACTTGGAATAGATCGGGTATGGGAACGTCGCGCCGGCGCCGTTGATTAACAGATCGGCGAATCCGGAGCGTCCCACCCCCGCGATCGCCAGGACTATGAAAAGTGTCGTGATTAGTCGTCGCTTGAGCATCTTTTGAACTTGCCTCGAAGTTAGGAGTGTCCGTCCGCGAACCTGATGCGGCGCGCAGAAGCTATGCATCGAACATTAAGGGAAGATGAACCCGGCGTGTCAGCGGCTTGAATTCGTCCGAGTGGAACCGCATTTCCGTCTATAGCGGCGTTTTGGCGCGATCGTTTGCTTTTTTCGCCCCGCCTCTACGACAATCCAATTCCAAACAACAGCGCGCGGCGATTTTCAATGGCTAAAGCACTCGACGGAATTAATCTCGTTGAATTCGACTCCAATCTCGGCGCCGCATACGCCGCGATGCTGCTGGCGGAAAACGGCGCGCGCGCCATCAAGGTCGAGCCACCCGGCGGTTCGCGCGGCCGAGGCACGCCGCACTTCCATGTCCTCAACCGCTCGAAGCGTGCACTCGAGTTGGACCTTGACGATCGCGCATCGGATAGCCGCATCAAGGAACTAATTCGATGGGCTGATATCGTAGTCACCGGCTTCACCGCCGCCCGGCTCGAGCAACTCAACCTCGATTCCGAATCGATTCGCCGGCTCAATCCGCGCGCGATTTCGCTCGGCGTGCCTCCGCTCGGAGGCCGCGGTCCCGACTCCCGCTTCGACGCCAACGACGACCTGGTCGCCGCGCGCGGCGGAATCACCGGCAGCCAGTGGGCGCGCAGCGGCAATCCCGTCGCGCTGGTTTTTCCGGCGTCGAGTTATTCGGCGGGAGTGCTCGCCGCGACCGCCGCCGTTGCCGCGCTCATCGCGCGCGGCGTGAACGGAGCGGGGCAGGCCGTCGAGGTTTCGCTTCTGGCCGGCGCGCTCTCACTCCACACCGGCGCGATCCTGCGTCACGAGAAAATGACCAGCCCGTATCACGGGCCGCAGGATCCGCTCGGCCCGATTCCCGTTTATCGCTTGTTCGAAGCTGCCGACGGCAAGTACCTGTTCGCCGCGTGCGGCAACGCGACCTTCTGGGGGAAGTTCGCGATTGCGATCGAGCGCCCGGACTTGGTCGGCGACCCACGCTTCGAAAATGCGCCCTGGGGAATTGCGCCCGAGCATTGGCAGCCGCTCAAAGACATCATCGAGCCAATCATCCGCACGCGTCCGCGCGACCAATGGCTGAGCATCCTGCGCGAGGCCGACGTTCCGAGCGCGCCCGTTTTGAGTCGCCAGGAATTCATCGACCACCCGCAGACGCGCGCGCTCGGGATGCGCCATGAAATCGACGACCCCACTCTCGGCCGCATGATTCAGATGGGGCTGCCGGTCTTTCTCAACGACACTCCCGGCGAAATAACCGGACCGGCGCCACGAATCGGCGACGACCGCCCAGCCTTGCAATGGCTTTCAGAGCCAGCGCGCAATATTTCTGCAAAGGACGACTCGCGCGGCGCCGGACGGCCTCCGCTCGACGGCGTCACCGTGCTGGACTTCGCCAGCTACATCGCGGGTTCGTACGGCCCGATGATACTCGCGCAACTCGGCGCCAAAGTTATCAAGATAGAAAGCCTCGAGGGCGACTCGTTTCGTCATTTCGGCTTCGGCTTTCTCGGCTGGAACCAGGGCAAGCACGGTCTTGCAGTAAATCTTGCGAGCGACCGCGGCCGCGAAATCATTCACGGGCTCGTCGACAAGGCCGACATCGTGGTCGAGAATCTGCGCCCCGGCCGGATGCGCAAGTTCGGCTTCGACTATGAAAGCCTGGCGGCGCGCAACCCGCGCATCATCTATATGTCGGTCAACGCGTTCGGAAATCGCGGACCCGATCACAATCAGCCCGGCTTCGATCCGTTGCTGCAGGCGCGTTCGGGCGTGATGGCGGCGCAGGGCGGTCACCACGGCCATCCGGTCTACCTGACCTGCGCGATTTGCGACTACGGCGCCGCGATGCTCTCCGCGTTTGGATGCGTGCTTGCGCTGCGAGCCCGGGAACTCACGGGACGCGGACAATTCTGCGAAACTTCGCTGTTGCAGTCCGCGATGGCATTCCAGGCGGGTGAGTTCGCCTTCTATGCGGGTCGCCCGGACGCGGAAAATGGCGACACTGAGTATCGCGGGCGCTCGGCTCTCGCGCGCGCCTATCGATGCCGCGACGGCGAATGGCTATTCATCTCGCTATCCGATCCATCTCAGTGGAATGCACTACTGGCTATTCTGCCAGGTCTGCCGAATAGCAACTGGGAGACAGCCGCGACCGAAACGAACGAGGGCGCGCTCGCGTCGGCGCTGGCAGAGGAATTTGCGAAGCTCGATCGCGTCGAGGCTCTCGCCGCGTTAACCAACTCCGCGATCCCGGCGACGCGCGTCAATCAAATTCGTGAATTGTTCGACGATCCGCAGGTCGTTGAGAACCGCCTGATCGCCGAGTTGCCTCATTCGCAGTGGGGCCGCGTGATGCAAACCGGTCTTGCTGACCAAATTTTCCGCGACTCCGGGCATGCTCGAGCGCGCCGCTCCGCTGCTGGGCGAACACACCGACGAGATTCTCCGCGAGTACCTCGGCTACTCGCCCGATCAAATCGCCACGCTGCGCGCCGCCAACATCGTCAAGTGATCGATGGACCCTGAGGCGGCCGCCGTCATCACTCCGCATCTGCTCGCGCGCGAGGAACTCCTCTGGTGCGGACGGCCGCATGACACGACCGCTCTTCGATGGCGCGCCGGCGTGATCATCCTGGTTGGAATTGCCGCACTCATTTTGCGATCGTTGCCGCTTGAATCCAGTCTCGCCGAGCGTGCTGACACCAATTCAATTCTGCTCGCTTTGCTGGTCGGCGTTCTGATCGCGGAAGCGATCGTCTTCCATACCTATCTGTCGAACACCTTTTACGGCGTCACCAATCAACGCGTGATAATCGCGTCGGGATTGCGAGAACCCGAAGTGGCCGCCGTATTGCTCGACTTGCTGAACACTCCGCAACTCAGTGTCCGGCGCATCCATCGACACATAGAATTGCGCGCTCCCAGCGAGCAGATGCTCCACCCGGGCTATCTACCGTTCACGAATCCGTCGCTCCCGCCGGAATGGTTCGGCCCCGAGTGCTACCGCCTGTTCGCGCTCGAAGACCCACGCCGGGTCTACGACTTGATACTCGAATCGGCGCACAAGCTCGCATAGCGAAGAGCTCGCTACACGATTCGCAAATAGTCCGGCGACGGCAGTGGCGGAAACTTTGCCGCCGGCAATGTCTGGTACCAGTACGCCACCGACGCGATGTCGTCCTGCAGCGGCAGGAACTCCGCGCCCTTGCGCGGATCGCCGGTCCATCCGAGCGCCTGGATAGTGACCCGCAGGTCGCGCGTGAACCTGATCGGATCGGCGATATGCCAGCGATACATTCCGAATCTCTGCTGCGACGCGTACAGCCCGTCGGGCCGAAGCACCTGCGCCAAACCCGCGTATGGCGTCGTGAATTCGCGATACCCGCCGTTTTCCCTACCAACGTCGAAATTGTACGAGCCGCAGAAATAATCCTCGGTGCCGGTGCCGCAGATCGTCGGGAACTCCGCGTCGCCGTCGATGAAAAACTTTATCTCGCCCTCGCCCCACCATCCGCTGTTGTGCACTCCCCACGCCATGTACGTCCCGACGTATTGCCCGCGCCCCGTTACTCCGTCGAGAATTGTGTATACCTCTTTGTACGGGATCGGATTCACGCGCCTGAACTGCGCATGGAAGTAGGCAGCCTCAGTGGGTATCTCAGTGAGTACATAGTTGATTTGATAGAATAGTATCATTGAGGTTTCAGCCGTATTGGACATAGTAATGCGGCAGCGCTTGCGAAATGGCATTTCCCAATAGCAATTGAACGCGCTGCCCGGATTCACACATACCGCCAGCGACGAAACCTGCGCATACTTGTTCCATCCGCACGCGAAAAAATCGCCGACCGGACATTCGACCGCCGGCTCCTTCGATCCATCCCAGTAAATCCTCAGGATGCTCGAGCGCCACGGCCCCGTCGGCGTCATCCAGATCTGCGCGATCGCACCCGCGCCTTTGATATCGGCGATCACTTTCACTTCACCCGGCTCGATTACGACATACGGCGAGACCTTCCATCCGCGGCCCAGCTTTCGCGCCGGGCTCTTCGACTTGTCGGGCTGCGCCATCGCGCCTTTGCCTTTTTCGCCGGTCGGATTTTCGGGACTGATCGATCGGCTCTCGGCCGTCGAAAGAATCGAGAGATTGCCCATGTGCATGCCGAGTCCGTTGAACGATGCCATCGCGCGCGCCTCCTTGTGACGAGCCGCGCAATTCTAATCAGGTCGCCTCGCGATGCGGAAGGATTCAGATCACGACGTCCTGCACGCTGCGCCGCGGGCTCATTCCCGGATCTCGAGTGGGATACCCGATCCGGAAAGCCATCAGCGGCTGCGCTCGGCGATCGCCGATCAGTTGATTCAGCGCGTTGCCGAAAAGCGGCGCGAGGTCGGCACTTTCTTCGCGCTCAGCGCGTTCGATCGGTTGATTCAGCGGCTGCATCGCCAGGCCGTGCGCGGTCGCCCACAGTTGCATCCTCTGCCACAGCATCCCGGTTTTCATTCGGTACACATTGCTCCGATGGTCCGGCGCCACGATCAATCCGAACGCCGACGCCGTCCCGACGTGCTGCTCGCGCGTGGCCGACAGCCAGTACTGATCGGCGCGCGCCGCCGACACAGGAATGACCCGCGCCGCAATCACCATGAACGGCGAAAGCCCCTGCGTGTAGATCGTCAGACCGTCGCGATGCGCCTCGATCTCGCTGCTGCCGTTCCGAAGCCATCGCGCGCTATCGCGCGATTGATCCGGGTCCGCCACGAACGCCTCCGTCGCCTGAATGATTAGGTCGCCGAATCGCGCACGGTCCGCTGGCGCCGAATACCAGATGACCTTGACCTTGTCGTCGTCGCCCAGTTGCTGCAATTCGTTCATCACGTCCGCATCGACTGCCCGCGTCGTGTCGTAGGCGCCGCGATTCGTATGCCGGCTGCCGATCGCGTCGAACAGCGCCGGCTTCGCGGTCGCCGCTCGGTGTCAGCTCCGCAACCGCGAGCGTCGGATCGTTTTCGTTCAGCGTCAGCTTGCACGCGTAGCCGTGCGCCGCAGCTGCGAGCATCAGGTTCTCGAGCGCGCAGCCGATACCGATATGCATCTCGCGCAGCAACGGATCGACCGTCCCGATGTTGCGGCTGGTGTCGCTCATGACCTCGATGCGCGAAGGCTGAACCCGGAAAAACCAGGGCTGCGTGTTGTGCGCATTCGCCGCGACAATTGCCGCGCGCACCAGCGCCAGCGGGCCGTCGGCCGGCTCACCGCGCCACGATTCCCACGGCTCATAAGCTGGATCCCCTCCGTCTGCCGAGGTCGCGTCCGCTGCCAACGCATAGCCGTCGCGCGACGGCATCGACGCGAGCACCAGCGAAGCACCCATCCCTGCGATAAAAGCCCGGCGATCTGTTTTCGTTTGCGCATTCATGTTGCTCCTCCTCGACAAGCCGTATCGTTGGCTGCTAATGTCTCTGCTAAGAGACTTAACGAGAACGCATGTCTCTGTCAAGAGACATCGTGAGAGCGAGGCAACAGAGCGCGATGAGCAAACCCAATATCGCCGCCGTCCGTAACCGGCCCGCGACCGAGCGCCGCTTGATTCACGCGGTCGAGAAACTGCTCGCGCGCGGCGGCTTCGGCGTTCTCGGACCGAGCGCAGTCGCCCGCGAAGCAGGCGTCGACAAGATGCTCATCTACCGCTACTTCGGCAATCTCGACGGACTGGTGAGCGCCGTGGCGAAGAGCCCTGAGCTTTTCATAAGCATCGAGGAAATTTGCGCCGGCGACATTGCCGCGATGCTCGCACTGCCTCTGCCGGAGCGTGCGGCCGCCGTCGCCCGCAACTACGCGCGTGCGCTAATCGAGCGTCCTGTGGTGCTCGCGATGATGGCCTGGGAGACGGTCGAGCGAAACAAGTTGACCGCCATCGTCGAGACCGCGCGCGAAGAGATGAGCACTCGAATTGCCGATCATGTTGTTTCCCGAAATCGCCGCCCAGCCCGAAATCGCGGGAGCGATGGCGCTGATTGGCGCCGCGATCAACTATCTGGCCATGCGTCAGCGCAAGATACGGATATATTCGGGAGTGAATATTCGCACCGACCAAGGATGGCAGCAGCTGATCGATGCGATCCAAATCATGATGAAATCTTTCGCCGTTACGACCGGTTAGCGATTACACTTCGAGGTCGACGGTCACAAAATCGTGATCGGAGATGCGCCGCTGCAGAATCCTCGACCGCGGCGTCACTACCGCCGCCGTCCCTGCAATCGGACGCAAGCCTCGAACTGCCAGCCAATCAAGTTTCGGCCGCCATGCTCGCGGTATCAGTCCTGAAAAAGTGAAGGTCGAGCGATTGGCCACGTTGACGCCGTCGATCGTGAGTCGATGCTCGCGCAGATGCTCGAACAGCGGCTCGTAGGCCTGCGGCGAGTGGAATCTGTCCGGATCGGCGATAATCTCACGCAACGTCGCCCATATCAGCGCGCGGCTCGACAGCTCTTTGGTCGTAGTGTTGAGGTCGCCGCCAAAGATCGCGCGACCCGACGCCGGGAACGATTCGAGGTAGGTCGCCATCTGGCGCGCGCGTTCGGCCGGAGCGCATCGACTGTGCAAATGCGTGACGCCGACCGTTATCTCTTCGCCGCCGAATTTCACGTTGGTGACCAATCCCGTCGGATTGCCGACGCGTGACCACCGTATCTTGCCTACTGGCGTGCGCGGCCGATGCATCGCGACCGCGGTCACGTCCTCGAACGGCACGCTGCTCAGGATCGCGTTGCCAATGTACGAAACAGATTTCGCCACCAGGGCGCTTCAGCCCGTACTCGGGAATATACGCGCAGCTCATGTCGAGCAGCCTGGCGAGTTCGAGCGCGACGGCGCGCCCTCGAGGCCTCGAATTAACTTCGCACAGCAGGATCACGTCGGCGTCGCACAGCGGCGGACGTTTGAGACATCGCGCAATTTCGCGGAACCTCCTGCCGCCGGCCGCATTGAGCAGCACGACTCGCAGCCGCGACTGCGTCCGGCGCGCCGCACGATTCTCGACGATTGGCGGGAAGTGCGGCATCGGCTTTGCGCCAGCCGCGTTGAGATCGCGCGCGGGATCCATCGTCCGGAGCTAGTCGGCGAGTTCCTTTTGCAGATCCTTGAACGACGTAATCGGCGGCGTGCACGTATGCTCGCGGCACACGTACGCAGTCACATGCCCATCGACCTGCCGCTTGTCGCGCACCTGCTCGGGAATGAAACCCGTTTGATCGTCGGCAGCGTCGGTGACGAAGATCGCAAGATTCGGAACGTAGATAAGGCCGAGCCGCTCGATCCATTGGAGCAGCTCGGGCGAATTGCGCTCGCCGACAATCACAACTTCGGTCGGCCCGCGCTGATAAAGGTCCACCGCTTCGAGCATGTGCGAGAACCCGAACGGCTGCTTTTCGATGAACTCGCGAAACAGCTTGAGCGTCCGCTCCGCCTCGACGCGGTAGCGCTCGTCGCCCGTGTAACCGTAAAGCCTCAGCAGCGCCATCGCGGCCGCGCTGTTGCCCGACGGCGTCGATCCGTCGAAGGCCGCCTTCGATCGCATTATCAGCGCCTCGTGATCGTCCGAGGTAAAATAGAATCCGCCTTTTTCCTTGTCGATGAATCGCTCGAGGATCACGTCGGCCAGCGTCCGCGCGTGCGCGAGGTACTTCGCGTCGAGCGACGCCTCGTACACGTCGAGCATCGCGCCCGCGAGCTGCGCGTAGTCTTCGAGGTAGGCGTTGTGCCGCGCGACGCCGTCCTTGAACGACCGCTTGAGCGCGCGCCCGTCCCACATCGTGGTCATCATGAAATCCGCGGCGCGTTCCGCCGCTTCGAGATATCGCCGCTCATGCAGCGCACGATATCCCTCGGCGAACGCGCCAATCATCATCGCGTTCCACGCCACCAGCACCTTTTCGTCGCGGCCCGGCTTCACTCTTTGTTCGCGCGCCGCAAATAATTTCTCGCGAATCTCGCGAATCTTCGACGCCACGTCGTCTTCCGAAGTTTTGAACATCCGCGCGGCGTCGGCCAACTCGATCGTGCGATGCGGAATGTTCGCGTCCTCGAAATTTCCTTCAATCGTGATGTCGAAGTAGCGCTCCGCAATCGCGCCGAGCTCCGGACCAATCACCTCGTCGACCTGCTCGGGCGTCCAGACGAAGAACTTGCCTTCCTCGCCCTCGCTGTCCGCGTCCTGCGCGGCATAGAAGCCGCCCTCGGGACTGGTCATCTCGCGCAAAACGTAATCGAAAATCTCACGCGCGACGCCCAAAAACTCAGGCTCGTTCAGCGCGCGGCCGGCATCGAGGTACAGCCGCGCCAGCAGCGCGTTGTCGTAGAGCATTTTCTCGAAGTGCGGCACCAGCCATCGCTCGTCGACGCTGTAGCGATGGAACCCGCCGCCGATCTGGTCGTAGATTCCGCCGCGCGCCATCTTCGACAGCGTGTGACGAACCATCTCGGCCATCGACTCGTCGCCGTCGGCCGCATGCACGCGAAGAAACAGCGAGAACACGAACGTGTTGGGAAACTTCGGCGCCTGTCCCAGTCCGCCGTTGATACTGTCGTAGTGCGTCGCGAGCGCGCGCGCCGATTCTGCCGCGAGTCCCGGCTTCAAGTCGCCGTCGGTCGGCACGTAATTCGTCAACGCGCCCAGCGCCTCGGTCAGCTTCTCGAGATTGTTGGTGACTTCCTTCGCCTTGTCGCGATACGCCTGCGACACCGCGGCGAGGATGCGCGGGAATCCCGGCATCCCCTGCCGATCCTCGGGCGGGTAGTAGGTCCCGCCGAAAAACGGCCGCCCGTCCGGCGCGAGGAACATCGTCAACGGCCATCCGCCGCGCCCCGTGATCAGCTGCACCGCATCCATGTAAATCTGATCGAGGTCGGGACGCTCTTCGCGATCGACTTTGATCGGAATGAAGTTCTCGTTGATCAGCCGCGCGATCGCGTCGTTCTCGAACGACTCGCGCTCCATCACGTGGCACCAGTGGCAGGCCGAGTAGCCGATCGACAACATGATCGGCTTGTTCTCCGCCTTCGCGCGCCCCAGCGCGTCCGCTCCCCACGCATACCAATCGACGGGGTTGTACGCATGCTGGCGCAGGTACGGACTCTGTTCGTTGATTAACCGGTTCGGCTTGCGGCCGCCGTGACTCTCGGGATTTTTCGCCTGGCTCATGAATCTCGCTCCATCCTATCTGCCTCTCCGCGCTCTGTCATACCGATCTAAACCGACGCCGCCATATGGCAGAGCGGCGAGTGCGCCGGTTACAATCCGCTGTTATGGCTTCCGCATCTCCGTCGCGCGACTCCGCCGTGTCGCAGCAAGTGTCCGTCGACGATTCCCGCTTCCGCCTGCGCGCCGGATGCGTCCTCATCTTCACGGCGATTCTTTTCTTCGCCCGCCTCGGTGCGCGCGCGCTGTGGTCGTCGGAATTTCGATGGGCGGAAATCGCGCGTGAGATGCTCGTCACGCACAACTACTTCTGGCCGACGATTAACGGCCACGTCTACTACGACAAACCGCTCGGCTCTTACTGGCTCGTGCTTTTTTCGACGCCGTTCACCGGCGGCCTCAACGAGGCTGCCACTCGCGTGCCATGCGCCATCGCCGGCATCCTGGCCGTCGCCCTGTTGATGCTGCTGGTGCGCCGCCTCTACGACGCTCGCACGGCGATACTCTCCGGCGTCATCCTCGCAACCAGCTTCAGCTTCGTATTTTTTTCGCGTCACGCCAGCGCCGACGTCGAAACCCTCACCGGCGAGCTCGCCGCTCTGCTGCTCTTCAATCACTACGAAGACCGCGGCGGCGGAATCTGGGTCGTCGGCCTGTGGCTGATCATGGCGGCAACCTCGCTCACCAAGGGCCTGCTCGGATTCGTGCTGCCGATATTGGTGATCGGCGCGTATTCGTGTCTGCGCGACGGTTGGGCGCAATTGTTCGAGGAAATTTCCCGCGGCTCGCTCATCGATCGAATCCAACGGCTCATCGATCGCAATCGATGGTTCTTCAACTGGTACACCGTCGCCGGCATCGCGGTCGGTGGATTCGTCTACTACCTGCCGTTTGAAATCTCGGCGCGCATGATGGGCACGCAAAAGGGCCTCGCGATGGTCTATCGCGAAAACGTGGTGCGCTTCTTCCACCCGTTCGACCATCGCGGCCCCATCTACTTATACGTCTACGTCATCTTCGGCCTGATGGCGCCGTGGTCCGCGCTATTGCCCGCCGCGCTGGTCGAAACGCACAGCCTCCGCCACGCCGGCGCCGAGCCGGCCCGCGCCGATCGATTCGCGTTGGTATATTTCTGGGCGACGTTCATATTTTTCACGCTCTCCGGCTCGCGCCGCAGTTACTACATCCTGCCGATCCTGCCCGCCGCGGCAATCCTCGTTGCTCGCTCGCTGGCGTATCGCGGCGGCGAGTTACGCTCGATGATCGCCCGCCGACTCCTGACGGCCGGCTTCGTGATCGTCGCGTTCATCGCGGTCGCTTCGATCATTGCGCTGATTCCTGCGTGGGCGATTCTCCCGAGTCCCTACGATGCGCTCCCCGACCTGCCCGCCAAGCCGGCATTCATCGTGTTCTGGATCGTATCTGTCGCCGCGGTCATCTATGCGATTCGCAGATTGAGTTCCTACCGCATCGCAGTTTCGGTCGGCGTCATCGCATATCTGGCGCTGTTCTACATCTATATATTCGCGATGCCTGCTGCCGAGGCTTATCGCGGCGAGAAACCCTTCGGCTACGCGGTGCTGAACCAACTCGGCGGTTCCACCGACCATCTCGTGCTGTTCAAGACCGAGGGCCCGCTCTTCTATCTCAATCCGCCCAAGCCGCTGCCCGAGTTCGACAAAAAGCAGGAACTCGAGGCCGCGATCGCAAAGGGCAACGCGAAATGGATGATCGTCCGCCATCGCGACATGCCCAAGCTCGACACTCCGACCACGATCGTGCTGAGCGAGGCATCCTATCCGTGGGAGGACGCCGACAATTACCGAAACAAAGTCGTGCTGGTCCGCCTTGGCAACTGACTCAGAACAATTTTTTCAATTGATCGAGTGGATTCGACGGCGGATTCGAGTTGCCGCCATCGCCGCTACCGCCACCGTTGCCCGAGCCTCCGTTGCCCGACCCGTCGCTTCCGCCTGAATCGCCGCCGAGGAACTTCTGCAATCCTTTGGGAATCCCCTTCTTGCCGAAAACTTTGCCGAGATACTTTTGCCCTTGCTCGTGCGTCGCGTTGGTTGCCGCGGTCTGCGCCAGTTCCGTAACGTTCGGCAGCACCTGCGGCTTGGGAAGTTGCCCGACGACCTGCAGCGGGATGTCGATTTGCCCGTCTTTGTTCGCGATGAACCCGACTTCCTTCTTCTGCTCGATCAGCTCCTTGCTGAACTGCGGCGAAAGCACGATTCGCGCCGCCAGGTCGATATTCTTGTCCATGTCGAACCATCCGTCGCCGAGCAGATTGTAGTCCTGCGTCTGCACCTTGATGTCGTGCGACGTGATTCGCATATCCGCCAACACGAAGCTCAGGCTCGCCAGCTGGATGTCAGTGTCCGGGTTGGCGAACAGCTCGGGATGGTTCTTGACGACCGCCTGCGGCACCAGGTTGCCGATCGCGGGTAGGTGCTGCACTTTCTTCAACGCCTGCCCGCCGACGTTGACGCCGACCAGCTTGCCGTTGACGAGAGTCAGCTTGCCGCTGCCCTTCAGCGTCGGCTTCATCTCGTCGAAGCTGCCGGTCTTTCCAGTGACGGCGATATTCCCCCCGAGCGAGCCGCGAACGGTGCCGGCCGCCTTCGACTTCTGCGAATCGAGCGCCTGCTGCACATCGATATTGGTAAAACTGATCGACGCCTCCATCGGCGCCGCAGGTTCGAGCCGCGTATTTCCCGTCGCAACTATGTCGCCCGAAAATGCTTTCACTTTGAGCAGCGTCACCCGCGCGATTTTGCCGGCGACTGACGTTTGCAGGTTCAAGTTCCGGTACGGAACGTTCGCAAGGCTGCCCGACGGCGACGTCAGCTCCGTATCGACGTTGAAGTCGGTACCCGCATAATGCGAGACCGTGCCCTTGGCGAAGAGCTGGTTGATCACTTCGTCGGGCGGCCGCGACGGCACGAGATCCGCCAGCCGCATCGACGCCGCCGTGAGTTCATAACTCATGACCAGCGGTTGAAACTGATCGACGTGCGCCTTCAGCGTCGCTTGCTGCGCGCCCAGGTTGAACGTCAGCGGCCCGATGTCCGCGCCGGTGCCGGCGAGCGTGACGTTCCCGCTCAGATTGCTTAGCGGCGGAACTTTCTGATCGGGAATCGACAAGCCCACTCCCGCGAGCGCGATCGTGCCGTTGGCCGACAGCTTGCTGCGCTCAACCGTCGCGTCGGTATGAATCTCGGCCTTGCCTGCCGCGTTGTATTTCGCGAGCGCTGGAATCGTCTTCGCGAGCGAAGCGATATCGAAATTGTTGGTGTCGACGCGCGCGGCAGTCGTGCCGTGGCCGAGTTTGATATTGGTCGCCTTCGCATCGAGGTCGCCGAGCGTAACGTCGGCGAGCGTAAGGTCCACGCCGGCTGGAGTTTGCGTTCCGTCGGCGGAAATCTTCAGCGGCTGGTCGGCAGGCTTGTTGAATGCGTCGCCGAAGGCAATCGCCGGCGCGCTCAGATCGCCCGAGACGTTGAACTTGACCGATTGAATCGTGCCATCTGCCGTCGCGTCGAAACTGACCGGACCGGAAATCGAGAGCTTCGGCGGGATCAACTTCGCGACCATCGGGAGCGTCGCCAGCTGCGACTGTTGAATCGGGCCAACCTTGGCCGTGCCCTTGAGCGGAATCGCGTCGACGTCGATAACACCGGCGTTGATTAGCGGCCCGATAGTCGCTGAGAGATCGAAGTTCTGCTGATCGGAGAGCGCGGCAAAATTCAGCGCGATAGTGAATGGCGCCTGGAACCCGAAATCGCGGACCTTGAGATCGATATTGTTGACGGTGGCCGCTTGCGGCGCACCCTCCGTGATAAATTCCAGCGTGCCGTCATTGACGGTGAAATTCTGCACGTAGAGCGAGCCCAGCGCCGCCGGCGCCCTGCCTGCTTCCGCCATCGGCGATTCTTCGGTAGCGCCGCCGCCTTCGCCACCACCGCCGCCGCCTTTCCCGCCGCCCTCTCCCGATTCTTCTTCGCCATGGACTCTCTTCCGCCCGAGCGTCGAGACGTTGAGGGTTCCGTCGCGAGTCTGCACGATCCTAATCACCGGCTTGTCGAGCACCACTTCGGTGACTTCGATCCGCCGCGCCAGCAGCGGTATCAGCTCGAGCCGCGTGTAAACGTTGCTTGCCTCGATGAACGGCTTCTTCGAGATGTCGGGATCGTCGGCCACCTGCACTCCCGTCACGTCGGCCAGGATTCCCCAGCCGAGGCTCACCTTGATGTCGTCGGCGTGAACCTGGCGGCCGAGCGCGCGGCTGACCTTGTCGAGGACGGTCTGGCGGCGCTCCGCGATGATCGAGTTCAGGTTGGTCGCGGCATAGAACAGGATCGCGCCGGCGAAAATCACGACGGCTCCGATAATTGCGGCGGCGATTACGATGACACGACGCATACGAGGGCCCTCACGTCAGCAACTTCGAAGTGGTTCGCGGCACGCCGCAAGTGTAGTAGATGCGCGCCGGATGCGCAGCACTTTGGACCTGAGGCGCCGTGCACAGTTTGAACCGCGTCGTGTCGGCAGCATAGTCTGTCGTTGATCCCAAAGCGCGACGCTCTCTCCAATGGCGAAAAAGAAAAAGCACGGCCGCCGAGGCGATGACGGCGATAAACAAGACGGCGAACGAAAGGCGGTGGTCGCGCCCGAGCGCGTCTTCTCGTCGCCATTCAAAGACCTGAAGAAGATGTTGGCGGCACGCACTCCGCCCACGCCTCCGCTCAAGCCCAAAGTGGCGCCCCCGCCTCCAGTCGCGCAAAAGCCCACGCCACCCGTTGCAGAACCGCTCGACGACGAGTCTTTAATGCGACGTGCGCTCGAGGGTGTGCGCCCGATCCATCACAACGGCAACGTGCGCTCGCGCATCCCGCTCGATCCGCCCACGACGCACACGATCGTCGATGAGGACGCGGAAGTAATCGCGCGATTGTCGGACCTCGTGTCGGGACAGGCGCCGTTCGACATCACCGAGTCCGACGAATACCTCGAAGGCTACCGCGTCGGGCTCGATCCGCGCCTCGTGTCGCAACTTCGCCGCGGCGAGTTCGCCGTGCAGGCGCACTTCGACATGCACGGCATGATCCAGGGCGCGGCGAAAGAAGCACTCAAGGAATTCATCATCGCGTCGGTGCGCAAGGGCCTGCGTACGGTGCTGGTCGTGCACGGACGCGGTCTGCGATCTCCCGGCGGACATTCTGTGCTCAAGCATGCGTCGGCGGGATGGCTCTCGCACGGCGCAATCGGCGGCCACGTGCTCGCATTCACGACGGCCCGTGCCGCAGACGGCGGGGCCGGCGCAACCTACGTCCTGCTGAAGCGCGAAAAAAGCCGCGCCCCCTTCGACATCCTGCAAGGCGCCAAGCGCCGCTGAATGAAAAAGAAACGGGGCCCGTCGGGGCCCCGTTGTCATGCGAACAATTCCGCAGTCGCTAGATCTTCGCCTGCAGAAAGAATGCGATCACGAGCGCGTACAGCGTCAGCGCTTCGATGAACGCGAGGCCGATGATCATCGGCACGAAGATCTGACCGGCGCTGTTCGGATTGCGCCCGATCGATTCCATCGCCGAGGCCGCCATCCGCCCCTGGCCGAGCGCACTGCCGAACGCCGCGATTCCGATGCCGAGGTTCGCCGCGAGCGCGATCAAGGCCGCCCCGAAGCTCTCCGCCGCCTGCGGCCGCCGCACCTTCCTGCGCCATCGCCAGCAGCGGCGACGCCAGGATGGCCATCCCGGCCAACGTGACTATGGTTCCAATCCGTCGTCGTAACATTTCTCGATCCTCCTTCTCTCGCGCGCCCCGGGTGCCGACTCCGGCCACCTCTCTTCCTCTACCACCTCGAATTCCGGACGGAATCCCTGGCGCTCTCTTTTCAGTAACTCTCTTTAATGATCGCGTTAATGATCGTGGCCTGCGGCGAGTCGAACATAGCTCATCGAAAGAACCACGAAGATAATCGCCTGGATTACGCACACGATCGCGCCCAGCGCATAAAACGCCAGCGGCACGATCAGGTAAGTCAGCCCGGTGAAAATGCTGAGCACGGTATGATCGGCAAACATGTTCGCGTAAAGACGAATGCCCAGCGAAAAAGGCCGGAACAGATTGTCGGCCAGCTCGATCGGCAGCATCAGCACCGCCAGCGGCAGATATGGGCCGAGAAAACTCTTCAGATACCAGACGCCCTTCGACGCGAAGCCCTGGTAGATGAAATAGCCGAAGCAGATGGCGCCGAGCCCGAAGGTCAGGTCGGAATCGCCGGTCGGCGGCTCCATCCCCGGAATCAAGCCGAAGAGGTTGGCAAACAGGATGAACATGAAGATGCATCCGAAGAACGGCACCATCGCGCGCGAGCCGTGCATCTCGGTCACTTCGCTGACGAAACCGTCGAGCCATTCGACGATCATTTCGGACGCCGATCGAACAGTCAGGCCTTCGTCGGGTACTACCGGGTCTGCCGCGCCGGCAATCGACGCGCGCGCGATAAATCCGAACACGAAGAGGATGCCCATCACGATCCAGGTGCCGATCAACACCTCGGGAATCCTGCCGCCGCCGATCAGTTCGAGGAAATTTACCGAATGCTGCAAATGAAACTCTCCGCCGCCGCGATTCTAGCTGGCGCCGCGAACCGAAGCACGCCCGGTTTCAATAATGATAGCCGCCATCTGAGTCAAGACGCCGACACCAAAGCCCATCCCGTCAACGTGCGCGCGCGTGAAAATCAGATACACGAGGCCAACGACGATCAGCAGCTTCATCGGAATCGCGAGCGCTCCCAACTTGGCCGCGGCGCCTGAGATTCCCGCCCCCGAAGCCGCGAGCAGCAAGCCGCCAATGGCGGAGAGTATCCATAAATTCGCCATCACGACGGCGCCGCCGAGCATGCATCCGACTGCCATCCGCGTCGAGGCGAAGAAAGCGAGAATCGCCGCGCTGACGGCGACCAGCACGACGTTGGTGCGCTGGATCGACGCGATCGTCGGCACTGCCCACGAAGATCCCATCAAGTGCCGAATCTTTCCGCGGCGCGAGCCTTGGCCTTTGCCGCTTCTGCTTCGCGACTCCTCGACGGCGCATTAGTCTCGAGCGAGCGAAGCAGTCGATTCGACGCGCCGGCAATTTCATCGATCGCGGCCGTGAAGGCGCTTTCGTTCGCCTTCGACGGTTTGCTGAAGCCGCTGATCTTGCGCACGAACTGAAGCGAGGCGGCGCGAATTTCTTCGTCGGTGACGGGCGGCTCGAAATTGAAAAGGATTTTGATATTCCGGCACATTCAATTGACCTCGAGATGTTGAAAACTCGCAAGCCGTTGCCAAGAAAAGATTAGTCGGCGGCAGGCGGCAATCAAGACTCCCGATTCTCGCGTTGAAACAGCGCGAGTTCCTGGATCAGCCGGTAAAAGCCGACGAATACTCCGAGCAGGAACATCACGAGCGTCAGCCACGGGTCGGTGTGAAAATAAAGATCCAGGTAATGCCCAATGAATGCGCCGGCGATCATCGGCCACGCGAACTCGAAGCCGATTGCGGCGAACCGCATCATCCTGCCGCTGCTCATCGCCATCGCGTCAGTCTTTCCCTCGCGCCACTTCGCGCATCGACTCGTGGGCTGCCGTGATCGTGCGGTCGATGTCGGCGTTGGTGTGCGCCGTCGACAGGAACATCGCCTCGAACTGCGACGGCGGCAGGTTGATGCCGCGCTCGAGCATGGCATGGAAAAATCTGGCGAACTTCGCCGAGTCCGATGTGCGAGCTTCGTCGGCATCGCGCACACTCTGCGGACCGAGGAACATCGTCAGCAGCGAGCCGGCACGATTGACGCACCCCGGCTGATCATTTTTTTTCAGGGCGTCGCGAAGTCCGGCCTCCAGCCGCGCACCTGCCGCGTCGAGCGCGGCGTACGGATTGCTTTCCTTGAGGATCCGGAGCGTCTCGAGACCGGCGCGAACAGAAAGCGGATTTCCCGACAGCGTGCCCGCCTGGTACACCGGACCGAGCGGCGCCAGCAAGTCCATGATCTTCGCCGAGCCGCCCACCGCACCCACCGGCATTCCACCGCCGATTATTTTCCCGAGCATGATCAAGTCGGGCGCGACGCCCATGCTCTCCGCGATCGAGCCGAAGCAAAGTCGGAACCCGGATATAACTTCGTCACAAATGAGCAGAGCGCCGTTGTTGTGCGTGATTTCGGCCAGCGCCTTCAACGAGCCGGCGTCAGGATTCACCACTCCCATGTTCGCGGCGACCGGCTCGATGATCACGGCGGCGATTTTCTCAGGCGCGTCGCGGAATAAACCCTCGACCGATTCAATCGAGTTATATCGCGCGACCATCGTCATCGCGGCCACCGCCGCGGGCACTCCGCCGCTGTCGGGTTGACCAAATGTCATCGCGCCTGAACCGGCGCGCACCAGCATCGAGTCGCTGTGACCGTGATAACATCCGTCAAACTTGATTATGTTCGGACGCCCGGTCGCGGCGCGCGCGAGTCGAAGCGCGGTGATTCCCGCTTCGGTTCCCGAACTGACCAAACGTACCTTTTGTACGCATTTGATCGCCGACGAGATCAATTCCGCGAGCTCGACCTCCAGCCGCGTCGGCGCTCCAAAGCCGAAACCAAGTCGCGCCTGCTCTGCTACGGCTTGAGTAACTCGTTGATGTGCATGTCCGAGGATCGCAGGGCCATAGGAGCAAACGTAATCGAGGAATGCGTTGCCATCTGCATCGATCAAAGTTGCACCGCTGCCACTTTCGATGAAAATTGGGGCGGCGCCGACCGCCTTCCACGCGCGCACGGGAGAATTCACCGCACCAGGAATCTTAATACTGGCGCGATTGAAAAGTTCATCTGATTTTTTTCGAGAGGTCATCGCAATTCCTTGATGATTTCGCTGCGATCAAAAAATATTTTTCGATCGCGCGACAAAACTCGAGCGCGAGTTTGACAAATGAGCGCGATTTGCAGCGCAGCGCGAAAATTTACGATCGCTCGCGATGGCTCCCAATGCAGATGTGCGCGATCGCGCGATCCGCGCAAAATTTTGCGCGCGCGGCGCGCGATCGCTCACGCGCGAAATTTCCTTTGCAATCCGCGCGAATAGCGACAAATTTTTTTGCGCGCTTGTCCTCATCGCGAAATAAGTTTATCACGTTCACTTGGCCGCACACTTCGTACTTGCAAGAACCAATTCTCATTAACAGGTTCCACCGCGGCGCGTTGGATTATGGCTTCGAAACGCGTGTACATCGCTCTCATTCTCGAACAATTTTTAAACCCTAACAGAACCGATCGTAACCCGGACAAGTTGATAGTCCGGCGTGTTGTACCGCCAAATTGTTGGCTGTGACGAAGGAAATACCGCTTATCCACAGGTGTGGATAAGACTGTGCGTAATTCGCGCCGGTTCGATGCCGGCGTAACTGGTTCCGGAACTTAGGCTGTCGTCCGGTTTGGGTCAGGGGGAGACGATATGAATGGTTTGTGGCAGCGGGCCGCCGATCGCATGCGCGACGAGCTCGGTCAGGTCGGCTATGAGACGTGGATCGGGCCGCTCAACTTTGTTGCTCATCAAGGCTCGACCGTTACGATCGAAGCGCCCAATCGATTTTTTCGCGATTGGATCAACGAACGTTACCTGAGCCTCATGCGCACCGCGCTGTCGCAGGAGGCGGGCGGGCAAGTCGAGGTGCGGCTGACGCTCGGCGAGAATGCGGGCATCGCGCCGCCGCTGCAGCGTCCGAGCAATGGTCACGCCAACGGAAATGGCAATGGCAACGGCCATGTGAACGGTAACGGCAACGGCAAGACGACCGCGTCGAGTCGCGCGGCCGCGGTCGCGCCGCGCGGAGATCGGCATCCGAGCCTGAACCCGCGCTACACTTTCGCGGAATTCGTCGTCGGTTCGGCCAATCAGTTCGCACATGCGGCCGCGCATGCGGTCGCAAATCAGCCCGGCGAAAAGTACAACCCGCTCTTCATCTACGGCGGCGTCGGTCTCGGCAAGACTCACCTGGTGACCGCTATCGGCCATCATATCTGGGCGAGCGGCGAGCGGCCGCGGAAAGTTCTGTTCATGCCGGCCGAAATTTTCATGAACGACATGATCAACTCGCTGCGCCGCGACAAGATGGGCGAGTTTCGCGAGAAGTTTCGCCGCGTCGATACGCTCATCCTCGACGACGTGCAGTTCCTCGCCGGCCGCGAGCGCACCCAGGAAGAATTCTTCCACACCTTCAACGCGCTGCATGCCGACCGCCATCAGATCATCCTCACCTCGGACAAAATTCCTCGCGACATTCCCGGAATCGAAGAGCGGCTGCGCAATCGGTTCGAGTCGGGATTGATCGCGGATATTGCGCCGCCCGACCTCGAGACGCGCGTGGCCATCGTGCAGAAGAAAGCAGCGCTGGAAAATCTGCGGATGGCGCCCGAGGTCGCGATGTATATTGCGCAGAGCGTCTCGTCGAACGTGCGCGAGCTCGAAGGATGTCTGACGCGGCTGGCCGCGCTCGCGTCGCTCGACAACTCGTCCATCACCGTCGATTTCGCGCGGCAGGCTCTGCAGGATCTGATTCGCAACGCCGACGCCAAACCTGACATCGACACCATCCAGAAGATCGTTGCGGATTTTTTCCATATCCGTCTCGCCGATCTGAAGTCGAAGAAGCGCACACAGCACATCGCGTTCTGCCGCCAGGTTGCGATGTACCTGTGCCGCAAGCTGACCGACGCTTCGTTTCCGACCATCGGCGATCATTTCGGCCGCGATCATTCGACGGTGATTCATGCACACAACTTGATCTTACGGCGGGTCACCAGCGATGCGGCGTTTCGGATCTCGATCGAAAAGATCGAGCGTGAGCTTAAATCGAATCGCGCTGCGGCGTGAGTTTCGATTGTGGGGGAGGATGTGGACGAGGTGGGCATAACGCAACTGATATCGACAGGGCCGGCCCTGATCACTCCGGCCCTGTCGGTCAGCCGTTTTCGCGCCAACAACTTTTCATCGAACGATCGGCTTTTCTTTCCGCGCGGTTGTAAGATGAATCCACAAATCCACAACTCCTACTATTACTGCTATTCTTTTTTAGAGATCTAAAGATCAGGAATAGGAATACGGGTTAACAATTCATGGGACTCTCCATCGAGCGCGCTTCGCTGCTTAGCGGTTTGGGATTGGTCCAGGGCATCGTCGAACGGCGCACGACGGTTCCAATCCTTGGCCACGTTCTGATCGAACCGAACGGAAACGCGCTGACGCTCAGCGCCACCGACCTCGAAGTCGGAATCCGCACCCAGGTCGCGTGTTCCGGAAAAGAAAAAAGCCTGACGCTCAACGCGCGCAAACTTTTCGAAATCGTGCGCGAAACCGAAGGCGATGAAGTCGCGCTGACCTCGCTCGACGGCGATTGGGTCGAGCTGAAATGCGGCCGCGCGAAATTCAAAATGATGGGACTCGATCCGCGCAGCTTCCCCGCGATGCCCAGTCAGAGCACCAAGGATGCCGGCTCTGCAAAAAAACAGCTCAAGGCCGAACTGACGATTCCCGCAGCAGTGCTGGCCGGCATGATCGACAAAACGATCTTCGCCGTCAGTCCCGACGAAGCCCGCTACAACCTGAGCGGCGTCTACGTCGAATCCAACGCGCCCGGGTCAGCCCGGATGGTCGCGACCGACGGTCATCGGCTCGCAATGATCGAGCGCGAAGTGCCCGGATTCAGGATGGAGACCGGCGCGATCATTCCGCGAAAGGGTCTCTCGGAATTGCGCAAAATCCTCGACGTGGGCGGCGATGCTGAAGTGCGGCTCAGCCTCGACGGCCAGCTCGCATACCTCAAACGCGGCAACACCGAAGTCTCGATGCGCCTGGTCGAGGGCGAATTCCCCGACTACCGCGGCGTCATCCCCAAGCAGTCGAAGTACAAGATAGCGGTGAAGCGCGACCTTCTGCTCGCCGCAATCAAGCGCGCGGCGATCTTCTCGAGCGAGCGCTACCACGGCGTTAAGTTTGCGCTCTCGGCCGGAACCTTGACGGTCTCATCGACCAGTCCCGAAACGGGCGAAGCGAGCGAGTCGCTCGACGTCGATTTCAAGAGCGAAGAATTCGCGATCGGATTCAACGCGTCATACGTACAGCAGGCCCTCGGCGTCATCCCGCAAGGCAGCGATTCAACCGTCGAGCTCGGCCTGAGTGACGACGTCAGCCCCGGCGTAATCAGAACCGAGACCGACCAGCAGTACACCTACGTCGTAATGCCGATGCGCCTGTAGTTACAAATTCATCTGCACGATGGTTGCGCCGGCGCCGCCGTGATGCGGTTCCGCACCGCGAAACGATGCGCAATACGGCGACGTGCCCGAGATATTCCGCCACCGCTTTCCTGAGCGCACCTGAACCGATTCCGTGCACGATTCGCACCTCCGCACGATTCGTCAGGAAAGCGGTGTCGAGAAATTCCTCGAGCTTGCGCAGCGCATCCGTCGTTCGCATCCCGATCAAATTCAACTCTGTCCCCTCCGCACCCTCGACGCTGTACGTAACGGTCGCCGCCTTGGCCTGCGCGGGACGATTTTCCGTCGCGCTCGCCGACGACCTGCGCAGCCGCTCGGGCGCCACTTCGATTCGCAGGCCGCCGCGACTTATCACCGCGCGACTCGCTTCGAGCACGATCAACTCGCCGCGGATGTCGCCGACCTCGACACTGTCGCCCACCTTGAGCGGCGCGTCAGATTCCGGCGCGGACTCTGGCGCCGGCGCGAGGCTCTCCAGTTTCGCCGCCGCCTTCGTGATAAACCCTTTCAAGTCGGTGCGCGACTTTGCCCGCGTCTTCAAATCATCCATTAGCGTAGCGCCGTCGCGCCTCAGCTCTTCGATCAATTCCGCGACCTCGGCGCGGAGCCGCTTGCGCTCCATCTCGGCGCGCTCGCGCGTTTTTTCAGCATCCGCAATCGCTTCATCCTCGACCCGCGCCAGGCTCGCCTCGCGCTCGCGCAATTTTTCGGCTTGCGCATTCAACTTCGCGCGCTCGGCGTCCAATCTTTTCAGCGCGTCGGTCAGCTCGATCGTTCCAGCGCCCATCGACTGTTCCGCCGCTCGAATTATTTCTTCGGGCAGCCCGAGCCTCCGCGCGACGGCGAGTCCGTAGCTCTGCCCAATCGTATGCGGCTTCAATCGATACAGCGGCGCCAGGTGCTCGGCGTCGAAGTCCACCGCGGCCGCCTCGAACCCCGCTTGCGAGTATGCGTGCAGTTTCACCGCCGTCGAATGCGTCGCGATCGCGAGCATGCAACGCCGCGTGCCGAGGTGGTTCATCAAGCCGATCGCGAGCGCCGCGCCTTCGGCCGGGTCGGTGCCCGCGCCCGGCTCGTCGAGAATGACCAGCGCCGGCTCGACCAGCGACCTGATTATTTCCGACAGGTTCGCGATATGCCCCGAAAAGCTCGACAGGTTGGATTCGATCGACTGCTCGTCGCCGATATCGGCGAACACGCTGCGAAACACCGTCGCCTTGCTGCCGGGCAGCGCCGGAATCAGCATCCCCGCCTGCGCCATCAGCGACAGCAGCCCGACCGTTTTGAGCGCCACGGTTTTTCCGCCCGTGTTCGGTCCCGAGATCACAATCCCGCGCTGACCGGCGCCGATTTTCACGTCGATCGGAATCACGTCGCGCCCGCTGGTCATCAGCAGCGGATGCCGCGCGCCGATAAAATCGATTCCCTCGTCGACCAGCTGCGGCTCGACGCATCGAAAGCGCTCGGCGAACAGTGCGCGCGCGTTGAGCGCGTCGAGCGCGACCATCGCGTCGAACGTGAGCTGCAGTTCCGGCGCATAGCCGCCGACCATCGCCGTCAGCCGCGCGAGGATTCGCGTTTCTTCCGCCTCCGCTTCGCGCTCGAGCATCATCAGCCGGTTGTTGAGCTCGACCGCCCACATCGGCTCGACGAACAGCGTCTCGCCCGACACGCTGCGGTCCTGCACGATTCCCTCGAACCGCTCCGAGTAGTTCAGCTTCATCGGCAGCACGAAGCGCCGATTGCGAATCGTCACGATATAATCCGAGACGAACGACTCCATCCCCGACGCGTTGAGCGATCGCAGCAGCCGCACCTCGAGCTCCGCGCGCTCATCGCGCAGCCGGCTGCGCAGCCGCTTCAGCTCGGGGCTCGCGTCGTCGAGAATCGCGCCGTCGTCGGCCAGCGCACCAAGCATCGCGTCGGCCAGCTCCTTGGGCGCGAGCAGGTTATGCACCAGCGCCGCCACCTGCGGATATCGCTCGACGCGCGATCGCAGAAATCCGCCGACGTGCCGCGAGCCGACGATAAAGTCGCGCACTTTCACCAGCGTTTCGCCGCCGAGGATCGCACCCGCGCGCGCCGCCGCGAGCAGGTAGGGACGCTGATCGACGAACTCGCTTATCGGGATCGATCCGGCGTGCGATCGCAGCTCGACCATCTCGGCCGTCGCGCCAAGCCGGCGCCGCACTTCCTCGACTTCCACCGACGGGCGCAACTCTGCCGTCGCCGCGCGCCCCGGCTCAGAGGCGCACAGCTCCATGACGAGGTGAATCACCTTGTCGAATTCGAGTGCTTTCAGATCGCGTTCGCGCATCGCTAGTATCAAGCCCGTCCATCTTAAAATTTAGCCCAACTCCGGCTCACAGGCATCAAGGACGTTCACCAAGGACATTCAAATGGATCGGATTGAATCCCGCCTCAACCCCAACTCCGACGAGTTTCGCCGCAACCGCGACGCAATGGACTCGCTCGTCAAGCGCCTGCGCGACGAAATCGATCGGGTTCGCCTCGGTGGTCCCGCCCGCGCGCGCGAGCTTCACGTCAAACGCGGCAAGATGCTCGCGCGCGACCGCGTCCGCAATCTGCTCGACCCCGGCAGTCCATTCCTCGAGCTGTCTCCGCTGGCCGCATTCAATATGTACGACGGCGACTCGCCCTCAGCGAGCATCGTCACCGGCATCGGTCGAATCCACGGCCGCGAGACGGTGATCGTCGCCAACGACGCGACCGTCAAGGGCGGCACTTATTTTCCGATGACCGTGAAGAAGCATCTGCGCGCGCAACAGGTCGCCCTCGACAACCTGCTGCCGTGCGTTTACCTGGTCGATTCGGGCGGCGCGTTTCTGCCGATGCAATCCGAAATCTTTCCCGACGAGCACAACTTCGGCCGCATCTTTTACAACCAGGCGCGGATGTCCGCCCAAGGCATCGCGCAGGTCGCCGTCGTGATGGGCAGTTGCACTGCGGGCGGCGCGTATGTGCCCGCCATGTGCGACGAGAACATCATCGTTCGCGGCGAGGGCACGATTTTCCTTGCGGGCCCGCCGCTCGTGCGCGCTGCGACCGGCGAGGAGGTCACCGCCGAGGACCTCGGCGGCGGCGACGTGCATACTCGCCTCTCCGGCGTGAGCGATCACCTGGCCGACGACGACGAGCATGCGCTGCAAATTGCGCGCGCCATCTTCGAGAACCTCGGCCCGCGCGCCGCTGCTCCCATCGATCAGGACGCGCCCGAGGATCCGCACTACGATCCCGCCGAACTCTACGGCATCATCCCGGCCGACACGCGCAAGCCCTACGACGTGCGCGAAGTGATCGCGCGGCTGGTCGACGGCAGCAGGATGCACGAATTCAAGGCGCGCTACGGCACCACTCTCGTCACCGGCTTCGCGCGAATCTACGGCTATCCCGTCGGCATCATCGCCAACAACGGCGTGCTGTTCAGCGAGTCCGCGCTGAAAGCGACCCACTTCATCGAGCTGTGCTGCGCGCGCCGCATCCCGCTGCTGTTCCTGCAAAACATCACCGGCTTCATCGTCGGCAAGCGCTACGAGCAGGGCGGCATCGCCAAGGACGGCGCCAAGCTGGTCAGCGCCGTCGCCAACGCGCAGGTGCCGAAATTCACCGTGATCATCGGCGCGTCGAACGGCGCCGGAAACTACGGCATGTGCGGGCGCGCATACTCGCCGCGAATGCTCTTCGCCTGGCCCAACGCGCGAATCTCCGTGATGGGCGGCGAGCAGGCCGCCAACACTCTGCTCACCGTCAAGCTCGAACAGTTGAAGCGCGAAAACGCGACCATGACCGAAGCGGAGCAGAAGGAATTTCTGCGCCCGACGCTCGAACAGTTCGATCGCGAGTCGAGCGTCTATTACTCGAGCGCGCGCCTGTGGGACGACGGCGTGCTCGATCCGGTCGAGACGCGCGCCGCACTGGCGCTGGGCATCGCCGCCTCGATGAACGCACCAATCCCCGCGCACGCAAACTTCGGCGTCTTCAGAATGTGATCACCCCAGGAAATGGATTGCGATGATTGCGTTGGTTACTACGAACGATGCCGGGATTACCCAGCGCGAGTACTTGCGGATCTGCAGCCCTAAATCGCGCCGCACCTCCGAGCGATGCGTCACGTGCACCGTCATCAGTTCCAGCACCGCGATGAAAACGTAGATGTAGCACTCGAGGAAGAACGCATCGATGTACGTCAGGTATGGCAGGCGCGGCATCGTCGCGGAAATCGCGAACGCGAACGCGATCACCGTCAGAATCGTAGTGACCGCGACCTGGATTTGATTCGACAGGTCGCTCGCCTCGATCCAGAACACCGCCCACGACAGGAACACCATCAGCAGCAGCGGTATGAACACCTTGATACAAATAGAAGCTCGAGCGCCGCGCGACGTCGATTTCGAAGCGCGCCTCCGGCACCTTCAGGCCGCCATATGTCGGCGCCATCCCCACCTGCGAATGCAGCGACAGCAAGTGCCACTGCGCCAGCGAGCTGTAAGTCTGGAACTCGCTCGCCGTCCAGGTCGAGGTATTGTCGAGTTTGAACTTTATATTTGGTCCGTTCGCCAGGAACGGATGAATGATCACAACCAGCTGCTGCCGATCGAACGGGAAGCGGCGCAACTCGAATTTCGACGAAAGACTTACCACCAGCCGTTCCGCGTAATTCACGCTGCCGTCCGGGCTGACCGTGATCGAACTTTCGTCGCGCGTACGCGGACTCGCCGCATTGATCATCTCGAGCTGCGGCAACCAGATCTGCCCCGTCGAGTAGTTACGAATCCGGTCCTGCGGCCCCTCGGAGGTGTACGCGAGCCGCTGGTCCTTCCATCGCGCGAACAGGTACGCATCCAGCTGGAACTGCTCTTCGACCTCGTTGATCGAGGCGAGGTTCACCACGTGCAGGCCGATCACCATGTCGATCGGCTTGCCATCTGCTTCATACGGCGGCTGCAGGATCGGATCGGTTGCGATGCCGCCTGGCCTCGGCGGAAGCTGCGCCGCGATGCCCGCGGCCGACGTCAACGACACGCCCATTACGCAAAAGATCGCGATCGCGAAAAGAACGATCCCTCGCCGCATCCCCGCTCAGCCTTCCGGCGCGAGCATCTTGTCCGCCCGCACCAGCCGGTCGAACTCCTCTCCCGTGAGCAGCTTCAACGCAATCGCCGCCGCGCGCAGCGAGGTTCCTTCGGCGTGCGCCTTCTTGGCGATCTTCGCCGCGTTGTCGTAGCCCAGCGGCTCGCTCAGCGCCGTCACCAGCATCAGCGAATTCTCGACGTTGCGCCGCAGCTGTTCGCGATTCGGCTCTATCCCTTCGACGCAGTACTTGGTGAACAAGACGCACGAATCCGCCAGCAGCATCGTCGAGTGCAGAAAGTTGTGGATGATAAGCGGTTTGAAAACGTTGAGCTCGAAATTCCCCTGCGACCCCGCAATCGTGATCGCAACGTCGTTGCCCATAACCTGCACGCAGACCATCGTCATCGCCTCGCACTGGGTCGGATTCACCTTGCCCGGCATAATCGACGAGCCCGGCTCATTCTCCGGCAGCATCAGCTCGCCCAGCCCCGTGCGCGGTCCCGATCCCATCCATCGAACGTCGTTGGCGATCTTCATCAGCGACACCGCCAGCGTCTTGAGCGCTCCTGAAGCCGCCACCAGCGCGTCATGCGCCGCCAGCGCCGCAAACTTGTTCGGCGCCGACTTGAACGGCAGCCCCGTGTACTCCGCGATCTTTTTCGACACTCGCTCCGCAAACTCGCGATGCGTGTTCAGTCCGGTGCCGACCGCCGTGCCGCCAATCGCCAGCTCGAGCACGTCCGGCATCGCCGCTTCGATCCGCTTCAGGTCGTAGTCGAGCTGCGCGACGTAGCCCGAGAATTCCTGGCCGAGCGTCAGCGGCACCGCATCCATCAGATGCGTGCGTCCGATCTTCACGATGCCGTCGAAATCCTTCGCCTTGCGCGCCAGCGCGTCGCGCAGCTTCCGCACCGCCGGAATCAGGGTGTGCGTCACTTCTTCCACTGCCGCGATATGCATTGCGGTCGGGAAGGTGTCGTTCGACGACTGCGACATGTTCACGTCGTCGTTCGGATGAATCGGCTTCTTGCTGCCGAGCACGCCGCCGGCCATCTCGATCGCGCGATTCGAGATTACCTCGTTGGCGTTCATGTTGGTTTGCGTGCCGCTGCCGGTCTGCCAGATGCGCAGCGGAAAATGTTCGTCGAGTTTGCCCGAGATAACCTCGTCCGCCGCCGCCGCTATCAGCTTGGCCTTCTCCGGCGGCAATTTCTTCAGATCGCGATTAACTTCGGCCGCCGCCTTCTTCAGCAGCCCGAACGCGCGTATCACCGACCGCGGCATCCGATCGAATCCGATCGCGAAATGCAGCAGCGACCGCTCCGTCTGCGCCCCCCAGTAGCGATCGTTCGCGACCTCGATCGCTCCCATGCTGTCGGTTTCGACCCGCTTGCCCGTCGTCGTCGCTTTCACGGCCGCGGCCGCCGGGGAATTCACCGCGCGTTTGGCGATCGCGTCCTTGCGCATCTTCGTTTTCGATTGTGATGCCATCTTTTCTTTTCCTGCCGTATTTCTGACGCGCTTGCGCCGATTATTCTAACCCGCACAGCCCTCTATCACAGCGGTTTCAGGACCTCGCGTTGCCCTTTTCAGAGGCGCTGTGCCGATATAGGTTATGCGCGTACTCTCGACAATAGGGAGTGCCAATTTAGGCCGAGATTTTAGAGACTGGATTTTAAGCGAGGCTGCCTACCATGCCCTGGACGATCACCCGTCTTTGCCGCGACTGCGTTGACACCGGATGCGTCAGCGTTTGCCCCGTCGATTGCATCTACGAATACATCGGTGCCGACAAGGTAAAATTCCCCAACCAGCTCTATATCGATCCCGACGAATGCATCGATTGCGGCGCCTGCGAGCCCGAATGTCCGTGGCAGGCGATCTTCGAGGAGCCGGCAGTGCCGGAAGTGCTCAAGGACGACATCGCACTAAACCACGCGTTGCTCGAAATCAAAGATCAGTTCAAGGTGATGCCGTTCAAAAAGGTCGATCACCCCACCCCCGAGCAGGTCGCCGAAAACAAGAAAAAATGGGGCGTCGATCCAAATAGCTGACCCCGCCCGAGTCTCCTCTCCCTGTCACGACTCTGTCTCCTCTCCCCGTCAGGGAGAGGATGAAGGTGAGGGTCCAATTACAGCGCGCGAAGCGCGCAATTCACGATTCTGCCGCTTCCTCAATCGCTGCCAGCAGTGAGGCCAGATCGAACGGCCCGTCGTGACGCGCGCCGTTGATGAAAAAACTCGGCGTGCCGTTAACTCCGCTCCTCACGCCGCTGCTGAAATCCGCGCGCACGCGCTCTGCGTAGTGATGCGACTCCATCTCCTTGATAAATCGCGGCATGTCGAGCTTCAGCGCCTTCGCATACCGCGCCAGGTCTTCATCCTCGAGCGCATCCTGATTCTCGTAGAGCAGATCGTGCATCTCCCAGAACTTGCCTTGCCCGCCCGCCGCCTCGGCCGCTTCCGCCGCGTGTTCGGCATGCGGATGCATCTCGCTTAGCGGAAAATTCCGAAATACGAAGCGCATTTGTTTCCCGAGGCGCTCCTGCAGCGCTTTCACAATTGGATACGCCTCGCCGCAATACGGGCATTCGTAGTCGCCGTACTCGACCAGCGTCACCGGCGCATTGGCGGCGCCCTGCACGTGATCGTTCGCGCCGACCGGAGGCTTCATCTTTGCCGATGGACTCATCGCGAGGGCCTCCCTACTTCTTCGCTGCGAGCGCTTCGAGCGCGTCCAATATCCCGTCGGCGCCGGGGTTGACGCCCACCGGAGACAGATAGCTCCACGCAATCGTCCCCTTTGGATCGATCACGAACAGCGCCCGCTCGGCAACGCCGTCGGCATCGCGATAGGCGCCGTACTTGCGCGCGACCGCCCCTTTGGGCTCGAAGTCCGACAGCAACGGGAAATGCAGCTTGCGGGCGAGGGCGAAAGCATCGTGACACCAGGCGCCGTCGACCGAGATACCGACGATGGCGGCTTTGAATTTGTGAAACTCGGACAGCACCTCATTATATAGCGCCATCTGATCGCCGCACACCGGACTCCAGTCGGCCGGATAAAACGCGACGATCAAGGGAGCGCCGCGGAAGTCCCGCAGCGAAACGAGCTGGTCGGGCGTGCTATGCAACGAAAAATCGGGAGCAGCAGTGCCGGCCGCGAGTATCTTGTTCGCATCTTCAGCCATAACAGGGAGTGCCTCCTGAGGGATCCAAATCGAGCCGCAGGATCTCGATCGTAGTAGGGCCGCGCCGTTATGACAATCCAATCGTGAAGCGGAGTTTTGCGCACTTGGCGCGTCCGTTAGGGAACGAACCGCTACTGCGTGATCACCATCGACGCCGTGCGCGTGAGCGGAATCGTGATCGACGAAACCAGGCTCGTCAGCGGCGGGTAGTTGTAGGTAACGACCACCGTCACCACGCCGCCGGGCGTGTTGTTCGGCGACCATGTCGTGGTGGTGGTCAAAGCACTCGTCTTGAGCACTCCCACCACCAACGCGTTCACGTAGGTCGTCATGCTCGATGCTGTCGCCGGAGTCGTGGCGGTCGATCCATGCACCGTCGCATAACGAACGGCCTGCTGAGCGCTGTAACAGACGAAGTCGTAGCAGTAGAGCGCCAGCGCAAAGTTGATGATTCCGAAAAACAGCGTCAGGCAAGGCGTCAGCACCAACGCGAACTCGGCCATCACCTGTCCCGGCCGCGAACGTCGGCCCGCGTCGGCAAACCATCGACGCCTTGTACTGCCGCGCGACGGATTCATTTGACTACTGCGAGACCCGCATCACGGCTTTGCCCGGCACCGTCATCACCGGCAGGATCCCCATGAAACTGATCAGCGGCGCATACGGCGCACTGGTAAGCACTTGCGTGTACAACAGCCGATGACTGGCGGCGCAATCTGTAGCCAGGCAGGTCGAGGCGGTCCCGTCCGAGCAGACGCAGTAATGGCTCGCGGTCGCCGTCATGCCGGTGATATTCGGCGCGTTGTTGGAGGCCGCCGTCTGCATCCCGGCATTATCCGCGGCGGTGCTGAGACTCTGCGCGCCATACTGAACGCCCGCGCGCGCCGCGTTGCCAACCGAAATCGCGATATAGAACGCGCGCCCCGTTTCCACCACCACCAGGAACATCATCAGCAGCAACGGCAGGCTGAGCGCGAGTTCTACCGACGCCTGGCCGCATGCGCGCCATCCACGCGCTCGCATTCGCCCCGTCGCACGCCTCGGGTTTTTGCCAGCCGCACTCATTCCGCCAGTATCGACGAGGTTATCGGCGATCCGTTCGCGAGCGAGGAATAGTTGCTGCCGAGCGCCGCGTTCCCGTTGAGTATCAATTCGTTCGCGACCACGATGCTGTAGCCGTTGGCGCTGCTGTTGCCGTTGAATGTCAGCAGCGTCGTCGGGAAGTAGATCGCGCCGTCGAAGGTCGAACTCGAATTTCCGTTAATCGTGCTGGACGCCCCGCTGCTCGGGATCGAGCGATCCTGAAAGAACAGGATTCCCGCCAGCGCACCCGAGGTCGGCGCGCTGAAATTCGCCTGTGAGTTGCCGTTCAGCGTAATCGCACCGTAACCGCCGGTCCCGGTCGTGTTGTAAAAAGTCACCCCGGTACCGGTCATCGTCGAGTTGCCGTTGATGACCATGCCGCCACCGGCGAGGACGTATGTGCCTGCGTTGAAATGCAGTACCGAGTTGCCGTTGACGGAAATCCCGCCGCAATAGGTACCGGAGTACAGCTGGTACGGACTGCCGGTGCTCCCGGTGTTGCCGTTCAGAGAGAAGCCGGTGTGCGCGCATGAGCCGACGGACGGCGCTTGCAGGTATGCCAGCGGATCGGACGCTGCTATCACTCCGGTCTTCGGCGTCGGCGAATAGCTGGAATTACCATTGCTGGTGTAGTTGCCAACCACTCCGATCGTCGGCGCCGTGACCGTCACGTTGCCGTTGATCGTCATGCCGCTCGACGAGCTCGAATCCACCATCAGCCCGCAACTGCTGTTCACCGTGACGTTGCCGTTGGCCGAAAACGCGCCCGACGCGCTCGGATTCAGCACGTAGATGCAATTCGGCCCGTTGCCCTCGTAGGCGACCGCTCGCGCCGACACCGTAATCGTGCTCACTCCCAGCGCCCGCAGGAAATATGTCGCCACCGGCTTGGTTACGATTGCTTCGACGTAGCCCGAGTTCGCCGTATTCGGCCCCATCGTCGGCGGACTGTTCAGCGCCACGGTCACGCTGGCCGTGCCGTTGATATACCCATTGCTGGCCGCGTCCGCCCTGCCAGCGACCACCTGGTCGCCGTAGTTGAGTTCCTCGGCACCTGCTACCGCTGCGCTGTCGGCCGCCGTCTGCATTATGTTTCGCTGGTCCTGCAGGAAGCTGAAATCAGTCACGACCGCTATCATGCCCATGATTGCGATCAGCGAAACGCAAACCAGCACCATGACCTGGCCGCCGGCGCTCGCGGCCGAACCGCCCATGTAGTTGCGAACTCGACGCACGGCTTTGCCACACGCCGCGATTATGTTGCTCATCATGATGCTTTCCACTCCAACCAAGAGAGCACCGCCCATGCCACCGGATTATTCCCCTGATCGCCACGGTATTCGCGGCAACCTGTCCTACGCTGAGTGGCGGCTGTCCGATAATGACGCAGCGGGAGAGACCCACGCCCCGCCCGCCGAGCATCTGATCGAAGCTGGAATCTGCTGCAGAAATTGAACTTGATAATTAGGAGAACTGACGCATCACATAACCAAAGTTAGGTCAAATCGCCGGCCACGACAAATATTCGACAAATTCTGTTGACGAATTGAACCAGTCCGCCCTAATGTCCGACTTAAGGGTGGCCGCGGCAATTTCGCCGCCAATTCTTATCTGGGAGGCTTTGTTTATGCGGTGGCAGAAGACATTGTCGTCATGGATTTGGACGACGGCGGCGGCACTCGTGCTGGTCGCAATTTGCGCGTTCAGTTCTCCAAGTTACGCCCAGGTTAAACCGGGTGATTTCATCACGCCGGAGAACGCAACGATGGTTAAGGACCTGGTAGGCCCAGGCGTCTACTACAAGGTCCAGCACGGCATGACCATGAAGATCGTGCCGGCGGAGCGTGTCGATTGGCCGCCGCCGTACAAGGATGCGACCGAAAAATATTCCTCGCAGGTACAGCTCTCGCGGGACAAGAGGTCCATCGTCGGCTTTGTCGCCGGCCAGCCGTTCCCCTTGATCGACGCCAACGACCCCGACGTCGCGGTCAAGATCATCTGGAATAACGTCTTCCGTCCAATTACCTCGGACGACTACGATCTGCGATTCTACGACTGCGATACTTCCTACGAGAAACAGGGTGGTGCGCAGAACGGTCAGATCGAGTATTTCCAGATCGGACACTACGCCGGCTATGACCTGGTCGGGCGTACCGAAGTGGAGCCTCTCCCGACCGATCCGGATTTCAAGGCTACCAACCGTTACTGGCTATTTGGCCTCTACCCGATTCTCGCTCCCCAAGAGATTCGGGGAACTGGATTCATCCGATATCGTTATGCCGATCCGAGACACGGTGACGACATCTGGAGCCTCGACGCCGGGTCGCGCCGGCTGCGCCGCGTCAACGAGGCGATCATGAGCTCGTCGACAACCGGCGGCGGAAGCGCGGCTCATACTTGGGACCCCGACCACTACTCCGGCTTCAACCCGAAGACCGAAGAGTACGACTACAAGTTCCTGGGCGAGAGGAACATGCTCGCGACGATCCACGCCATTCATTCGCCTGAGCAGCGATGCCCCACCGACGGCGGCACCAGTGCATGCCCCGAGGCATGGGAGATGCGCCACATGTACATCGTCCAGGCGCTGCCCGATCGCTCGCGCATTAACGCGCTCGATTCGCGCACCGTCATCTACATGGACAGCGAAATGTGGTTCGAGCCCTACATCGACACCTACGATCGGGCCGGTCGTCTGTTCCGCGCCCATGTTTACTGGCTGGCGACGCGAGATCGCCCGGTGCCCGATGCCAGGGTCGCAATCTATCCGTTCAAGCGATCGTTCGTCGTAGGCGCGGTTTCGACCGACGTGCAGTCCGGTATGGCTACGATGTGCTACCTGCCCGGGATGGAAACGCCCGAGCGCGAATGCTGGTACATCAACATGGGCGCCGTCGATCGCAGCTTCTTCACGACCCAGGGGATGGTCAAGGCGGCGAACTTCTAGTCCGCGAACATCAACAGCAACTCTCGCAACGAGAAACGGGCGCGATAGCTATCGCGCCCGTTTCTTTTTTGATACTGGGTGCAGGGGTCACCCCTGCCGAAGGAAGCGTGAAACCCGCCGCGGGTTTCACATTTGATAAAGTGATTCAGCCCTGTTGAGTAAATCGGTAATCAGCCGTCGCGAGTTCTTGCTCAAGGCCGGTCAGGCCGGTCTCGGCTTGGGCTTGGGGTCGCAGTTGGTTGCGCTCGCCGGATGCGGCGGCAGCGGCGGAAGCACAGTTACCGAGACTCCCGGCGGTTTCGATGCGATCATTGTAGGTGGCGGCGCCGCAGGTGCGATCGTTGCTGCCAAGCTCCAGGCTGCGAGCGGCGGCAAAAAGCGCATCCTGATCATTGAAGCTGGCGGCGCCACCAGCGCAACCATCGGCGGCACAGACTTCCCGCCATGGCTGCCTCCCGGCCGGACCGACCTTACGATTCACGACGTGCCCGGCGAATACTCGCTGGTGGCCTTCCAACCCGCCGGCGCGCCATTTCAACTCACCGACACTCCCTTCACTTGGCAAGGCATCGGTCTCGGCGGCAACGCTATGTTCAACGGGATGCTGTTCCAGACCAATCCGTCGGAGATTTTCGATCAGGACTGGCCGGCGGGATGGCATGCCGCCGACATGGCGCCATATTTCCAGCTTGTCCGCCAAAATGTCCCGGTGACGAACACGCCGTCTACCGACGGTGTCCCGCAAAATACCGGCCCGGCGGATATCATCCATCCACTGTACGCCGCCAACGGATGGGTCGAAGGCAACACGAGCATGCCCATCGATATGCCGGGAGGCCTCTACAGCCGACCCTACGTCGCGGCTACCAACGGGCGCCGCGCGGGACCGATCAGCGGATATTTCGAAGCAGTTGATCCGGGCGGCGTGCCTGCACCCGGCCTGGAAATCCTGCTATTTGCCAAGTGTGATCGAATCGACTTCGACAGTCACGGCGCCGCGGTGGCTGTTAACTACAGGAGACGTCCCAGCCTCGATCAGTCGGACCTTGGAGTCGGAGGCACAGCTCGCCTGAAGGCCGGCGGCGTGATCGTTATGGCGGCCGGGGCTCTCGTCACTCCGCGCCTGTTGTTGTTGAGCGGTGTTGGTCCGCGCGGGCGCGAAGCTGAATTCTTTCCAATGCGATCATCGGTGCCAAAGTTCAAGATCGACAATCAGGCAGTCGGCGTTGGCGTGTTCGACCATGTCATGTCGATGGTCACCTATAGCTACGACGGACCGGTGCCATACGAGGCTTACAACTATGGCAACTTCGCCGCGAATGCGTCCGACCTGGATGCCTATCTCGCCAACGGCAGCGGGCCCTACGCGCAGTACCAACCGGTTTCAATTCTCCACTACGGTCTCGACAGCATAACGCCCAACGTCGAGATCTTCCTGAATCCCAACGGTGCCGGCGCGCAAGGCGGTCCCTTCTATGGACCCTCGCACCTTCTCGGCCTTCTGCATGTTGCTCGATCCAAAAGCGCGCGGCCTGATCACACTCAACGACAAGGACCAGGTCAACTTTCCGGATATCTACCTGCCCAACACCTCCGACGGCGAGGCCGATACGACGCTGATGGCTCAGGCGGTGTTCGATATGATCCAGCTGTTCGCGCAGAACCCGAATTTGACGATTGTGTTCGGACCCGGTAGCTTGAGCCATCCCAATCTCGATCCCAACAGCCTCGCCGACATCCGCACCTACGTAACCGCACCGCAACCGGTGGATGGCGTCTTCTACAACAAGTTGATCATCAACCACTTCGGCGGCACGGCCGCGCTCAGTGCCGGCCCCGGCGGCGTCGATCCCACGACGCTCATCGTACGAGGCACGACCAATGTGGCAGTCGTCGACGCGTCGCTGATTCCCACCAGCGTCGTCGGCCATCCTGTAGGCACGATCATGGCCGTCGCCGATCGCGCCGGCGATATCCTCGCTGCCCGATGGAGCTAGATTAGCGGAACCGGAATGATTTGATGACCGAGAGCAAAGTAGTGCGCTGCGCACAACTTTGCGCTTGATACCGGGTGCAGGGGTCACCCCTGCCGAAGGAAGCGTGAAACCCACCGCGGGTTTCACATTAAATAAAGTGATCTAAACGATCCTCTTCTGCCCGTGCTTGAATCCCCCCTGCTCGCCAATCGCTTCATTCCCCCGCTCCGGCTCGATCCTCTGTACTTCACGCTCGCGCTCAGGATCACTCCGCTCGGGATTACCGCGCTGAGGCTGAGGATGATTGCCGCGATCACCGTCGCGCCGACGCCCGCGATTCTGCCCGCCGCCGCGATTCTCGGGACGCCCGCTGCTGTCAGTCGGCATGATCTCGATCGAGCGCATCAAGCCCTCGCCCGCCGACCGCGTCGTGATCATCGGATCTTCCTTGAGCGCCAGATGCACGACGCGGCGGTCGCGCGGCGCCATCGGCTCAAGCCGCACCGGCTTATGCTCGCGCTTGGCCTTTTCGCCCATCGACAGCGCCATCCGATGCAATTGCTGGCGCCGCCGCGCGCGATACGATTCGGTCTCCAGTGAAATCGGCGCCGCATCCTTGATTCGACGCGCCAGGATCCGATTCACGATGTACTCGAGCGCGTCGAGCGTCTGCCCATGCCGCCCGATGAGAATCCCCGATCCGTCGCCCTTGATTTCCAGCTCGACCGTCTCGGCGTCCACTTCGATCTGCCGAACTTCCGTGCCCTCGCCCATCTGCTCGAGGATCTGCTTGAGGATTTCGATCGCCTCGAGCCGCTGCTCGTCGACTCCGACGCTCTTGCGGCCGGGCGCGCTGCTGTCGTCGTCACCCGCGGGCGCCGCCTGATTCTGCCGCGGCGGATTTTCGTTTCCGTTTCCGCTGCCGCGCCCGCGCCGCGGATTCTCGCGTCTGCGCCCGCGCCCTTGGCCTTGGGGGCGAGGCTGGGAGTCTTGCGCGCGACGCTCCGGCGCTCGACGGTCGACATTGCCGTCTGGCACGCGCGGCGCGACGTTGCCCTCCGGCTCCGGCGCTTCTTCCTCGGCCGGCACGCTCTTGCGCGTAACTCGCACCCGCGCCTCGCGCGCGCCCAGTCCGAGCACGCCCGCCCGCGCTGTCGCGAGCACTTCGACGTCGACCTCGTCCTTGCGCGCGCCGAGCTGCACCAGCGCTTCCAGTACTGCTTCTTCGACCGATTCGCCCGATGTCTCTATTGAATTGCTCATGTCGCCGGCGTGTATTGTTTGAATTCGAGGTTGAGAAAATATTGCTGGATCACTCCCAGCAGGTTCGACGAAAAATAGTACAAAGCGAGCCCGGCCGGAAAGTTTATCAGCATGATTGTAAAAATCAGCGGCGTCAGCATCATCATACGCTGCTGATTCGGGTCCGGCGTCGTCGGCGTCATGTACTGCTGCAGGAAACTCGTCAGCCCCATCAGCAACACGAGCACCGGCAGGCCGTGGCAATGGATCAGCGGCAGCTGCGGCAGACCCGGGATGTGCAAGCAGTCGGGCACAGACAGGTCGTTGATCCATCCGACGAACGGCGCATGCCGCAGCTCGATCGAGTTGCGCAGCGCCTCGTACAGCCCGATAAAAATCGGTAACTGCAGCGCCATCGGCGCGCATCCGCCCAGCGGATTGACGTGATTGCGCTTGTAGAGATCGACCATCTCCTTCTGCAGCTGCTCGTTGTTGTCCTTATGCTTCTCGCGCAGCCGCTCGATTTGCGGCGCGAGTCGCTGCATCTTCATCATCGAGCGCTGGCTTCTGATCGATATCGGCAGGAACGCAATTCTGATCGACACCGTCAGCAAAATAATGTCGACGCCGTAGTTGGGCGCGATGTAATGAAACAGCTTCAGCGTGCGCAGAAAAATCAGCGCGAGGATTCCCGCCCAGCCGAAATCGATCGCCTTGTGCAGCGCCGGGTTCACCTGCTCGAGCGCGTCGAGCAGCTTCGGCCCCATGTAAACGTCGCTATGGATTTGCGTGGCGCCGTCGAACAGCAGCCGCGCGATCGCCTCGTCACCCGTGTACGCCATCGCCAGCGTGCCGGTGGTCGGCGATTTCGGCAGAAACACCGCCAGGAAATATAAATCGCCGAAGCCCGCATAGGTGATCGGACCCGCCACCGGCGGCACTCCGGTCTTCAGCTTCTTTTCAGTCTCGGTCAAAACCTTGTCGCCGATATCCGCCTGCAGCTCCGGGATATCGTAATATCCCCCGCGCGCTGTCAGCGGCCGGCCGATCGAGATGCCCAGCTGATCCGGCGCCTTGCCGCCCGTCTCCGTCACGTCCATCGAAAACACATAGCTCGACGGCTGGAAGGTAAACGTCTTGGTGATATTGCTGCCGTCCGCCGTCTTCGCCGTGAAAACCGCGGTGGACGTCGCACCCTTCGCCGGCGTGATCACAGCCGGCGCGGTCGTGTCGTAAGGCACATCGCTATCGTCGGAAAGCTGCCCGCCGCGAGTCGTCACGACCCCGAGCGGCAGATGCCCCCCTGGCTGCACTTGCACCATCTCATACGGCGGACTGTCCTTGGCCGCTTCCTGCCGATAACGATTCAGCACGAAACTCTTGAGGCGCGCGCCACGCGTCGTGAACACTGCGACGTAGTAGTCGGTGTCCACCTCGACCGTCCTCTCCGGCACCAGCGCCATCGAGGGCGTGGTAGTCATCGCACTGGATTGCTGCCCGCTCGGTGCGCCGGGGCTAGCGACCGCTCCAGGAGCCAACGCCCCCGTCATCGAGGCCATCGGGCTTGCGGCCATCCCATTGCCCAGCGCCTGCTGCTGCGCCGCCTTGGCCTGCTCGGCCTGATGCTGCTGCTGTTCCGAAGGCGGCGGAAAAAATCGCTTGAGCACCAACTCCTGGTAAGCGACCACCAGGATGATAGACAAAACCACCGCAATCAAAACCCGACTGGTATCCACGTAATTCCTATTCTGTCTTTGCCGAGAGGCGAGAGTATGAAGGTTCTGTCTGCTCTCCCCGTGAGGGAGAGGATGAAGGTGAGGGTCGAATTAGGGTGTCGCGTTCCGCGCCACTGATTGCCCGCCTCGCCCGCTTGGTTGCGGGAGAAGCCGCGCCTGAGCGCGGGTGAGGGTGTTCATTGAGCGCGCGATTCACGATTCTGTCCGGCACGGGATCAAACCCATGCCCGCCCACCGGATTACATCGCGCGATTCGCCAAATCGCCATCGCGCCACCGCGAACCATCCCATGCATCGCGATCGCATCGCGCGCATACTCCGAGCAACTCGGCTCGAACCGGCACGCCGGCCCATTCAGCGCATGAATCACCGGCGATATCGCCGCCCGATAAATCGCAACGATACCGACCCCCACCATGCGCGGCGCCCATTTTGCTGTCCCCTCTCCCTGTGAGGGAGAGGATGAAGGTGAGGGTCCGAATACGGCGCTACCGCGCGATTCACGATTCCGCTCCTCGCACGCGTTCCGCGCGCGACTAAAGATTCTGTCCGATGTATTATCGAGCGCCATCACTTGCGACCAGCCAGCGCGATTCGCCCGCTCAAATTGCGCGCCGCCATCGCCAGCTCGCTGCCGATAGCCGCCGTCGCGAGTCCGCCCGCTCCGCCCCGCGCGATCACCACCATCGACGTCCCCGCCGGCAGCTGCGCCCGCAACTCTTTCCTGAAACATTCGCGCACGCGACGCTTGACCCGGTTGCGCACGACCGCGATACCGACTCGGCGCGACACCGTCACGCCCAGCCGCGAGCGCTCGGGCTCATTCTCAAGACTCCCCGCATAGACCACGAAATGAGGTCCCGAAAATCGCACGCCGTTTCGCTGGAGGCGCAAAAACTCGGCGCTCCGATGCAGCCGGTCGGCCGCGGCGAAGCTCAACTGCGAGCGCACTCGGCTCAGCCCGGTTGCTTGGCCGGTATCGAGATTGCGAGGCGTGCTCGGCCCTTCGCGCGGCGGCGCTTGAGGATCTTGCGGCCCCCCGGCGTGGCCATCCGCGCCAGGAATCCATGGGTTCGTTTGCGTCGGCGGTTATGCGGTTGGTAGGTCCTTTTCATTGCTCGGGCTCGCGGTCAGCGTCTCTCGGTTTCGAATTCCGACCGGCAAGGTCGGTTAGTAGGTCGGGCGTTCTCTTCGATGGGTAATATGTTGGAACAACTCCGAACACGCAATCGAACCATACCGCGCGCCATTGAGCAAGCACCCAAGTCCAAAACGTCCTGTCTTAATTCGAGACTGAGTGTCTGAGTTTGAAAAGTGAAGTGGCTTATTTTGATTTGAGGCGGGGATCGTCGGTCGAAATGCAGAGCGCTTCCGTCGCGTATTCGAGTTGGTCAGCGACCAGAAACCCTTGATCGCTGAAGTTATTGGGCCAGAGGCCCTGACGTTGCTCCGCTAAATGGTGCTGTTTATCCACATTCGTCGTCGCTGTATCCCGATCTTTCTGTTTGGCAGCTTCGCACGCCTGCGCTGAATCGTAAGAATTCCGAATTGTCCACTGATTGAGCGGCGCGTTGTCATTCGGTGGCGCGGTGTTGGCGCCCGTCGAACGTGGCGGACCTGGTGGCGGCACAATCAGATACCAGCCTACAAGTGCGAGCGCGGCTGCATGGCGCGGCTTCATACGCTCGGTTTACCAGAACGCAGAAGCACGGAACAGCGGTTAGCGCGTGCCGCACGCAGCGATACAACTGCGGGGGCATAACTGTCCCCACACCTCGGGAACACTCTAGCGTCGCGCGTCGGCGGACTAGACTTTATGAAGTTCTGACGAGTGGCTCGCGCGCTCGTCCCTGCTTTCCCTGGGTGGCCGTTCTGCCGCTTTCCAAAAGAGAAAGGCGAGCACTACGAATGTACCGACGATCACCAGGAGTCCTTCAAACATCATTGTTGGAATCCTCCGTGTCGAGATTAGAATTTCTTTATCGCCGAACAAGGCAAACTGCAATAGCGAGAACAGGCAAAGAAGAAGCGGAACTTGATTAAACGTGAAACCCGCGATGGGTTTCACACTTCCTTCGGCAGGGGTGACCCCTGCACCCAGTGTTAAGAGATCGCCCCTTATTTCGCGGTTAGCCGGGGATCATCCTCGCGCACGCAAATCGAATACGAATACCTCTGATTGTAAACGTTCTCGCTGTCGCTCTTCTCCGCCGCGATCACCGCCGTCCGATAGCTCTCGCAATTCTCCTGCGACTCGAACCTCTCCACCTGATCCCACTCCGACATCGGCGTCTCGCGCTGCAACCCCTGCCTCGCACAATCAATCGACGGCGCCACCAGGATCCACGCAACCAACACCGCCACCGCGCTATCTTTGAATCTCACTCAATCGCTTATCCCGATAATTCCCCGTATCCGCAAGCGCCCTCATCATCGGAGCCGGGATTCTTCGCTCCGCAGACTCCGCTCTGAATGACACAAAAGAAAAGGCCAAAGATAAAGACACCGGGATTCTTCGCTTCGCTCTAGAATGACACAAAGAAAATGACACAAAGAAAAGAAAAGCCGTGACGAATCGACCAACACGAGCGAGCACTTCCGCGTGCCATTCAGAGCGGAACCCGAGTCCCCGTGTCATTCGGACCGGAGCCCATTCCTTGTGTCAGAGAGCGGTACTCCATCTTCTAAAACCCGAGAGCAAAATGTCGTCCTCGACATTTTGCGATTCTCTTCCTCCTAACCCTGGGTGCAGGGGTCACCCCTGCCCAGGGAGGTGTGGAACCTACGGCGGGTTCCACTACAATCGTGTTCCCATGTACGCCACCGACACGATCGTCGCCCCAGCCACCGCCCCCGGCATCGGCGCCGTCGCGATCGTCCGCCTCTCCGGCCCGCGCGCTTTCGAAATCCTCGACGCTCTCTTCCGCCCTGCGCATTCCGCCGAGCGCGCGCCGCGCACGATGCGCCTCGGCGACGTCGTCGATCCCGCGACCGGCGCGCACATCGACCGTGCGCTGGCGGTCGCGATGCCTCATCCTGCCAGCCTCACCGGCGAAGACGTCGCCGAAATCCAATGCCACGGCGGGCCCTTCGTCGTGCGCCGCATCGTGGCGCTCGCCCTCGACGCGGGCGCGCGCCTGGCAGAGCCGGGTGAATTCACCCGTCGCGCATTCCTGAACGGACGCATCGATCTCGCCGAGGCCGAAGCCATCGCCGACATCGTCGCCGCGCGTAGCGATTCTGCACTGGCCAATGCGCTCTCGCAGCTTTCCGGCGCCCTTTCAGCGCGCGTCGAGGAGTTGCGCGCGCAAGTCGTAGCAATTCGCGCACATCTCGAGGTCGAGATCGATTTCTCCGACGAGGACATTCGCCTGCCGTCGCGTCGCGAAGTCGCGAACGAGATGGAACGCCTGATCGCCGACGTTGCAATGCTGCACGACAGCTTCGCGCGCGGCCTCATGATGCGTGCAGGAGTGCACGCGACGATAATCGGCAAGCCCAACGCCGGAAAATCCTCCCTGATGAATCTGCTGCTCGGTGCCGACCGCGCCATCGTTACCGCGATTGCCGGCACTACCCGCGACGTGATCGAAGACTCGGTTCAGCTCGGTCCCTACGCCCTGGTTCTCAACGATACCGCTGGCGTCCGCCAATCGACCGACGACGTCGAGCGCATCGGCATCGAGCGCACGCTCCGCTCGGCGCGCGCGGCCGACCTGTTGATCGCGATGTTCGACGGGTCGCGTCCGCTCGAGCCCGCCGACCTCGACGTAATCCGCCTGACCGCCGACCGCCCCGGCCTCGCTATCCTCAACAAGCGCGACCTGCCCGCCGCAATCTCAGCCGACGATCTCCGTGAGCAAGGCCTGCGCATCCCAATCCTGCCCTTCTCCGCAATCAACCTCGAACAAGCGGCCCCCCTCCGCGCCGAGCTGACCAAGGCAGTCGCCGCACTAGTTTCCGGCGCAGATGCCGCGCCCGTTATTTCACCTGAGAGTTCAGAGAAGGGCCTCTGCGCCCTCAAGCACGATGCCATCTGACAATCAAAACCAAATCGCAATCTCCCGCGAGCGTCATCGCGACGCGCTCGCGATAGCTCTGGAAGCCCTCAAGAACGCACGAACATCCGCGCTCTCGCTGATGCCCCCGGAAATCGTCGCCGTCGACATAATGGCCGCAGCCGCCGCGCTCGCCTCAATCACCGGCGAAGTCAGCAACGAAGACATCCTCGACGCCATCTTCCAAAACTTCTGCATCGGCAAATAATCGCGATAGGCGCGAAGAGAGCTTGATTAAACGCGGAACCCTCCGTGGGTTCCGCACCTCCTTGGGCAGGGGTGACCCCTGCACCCGGTATCAAGCGCAAAGTTGCGCGCAGCGCACTACTTTGCTCTCGGTCAGTTCATACTTCTCACTCCGAAAGGGCGCCGAGATTTTGCATCGATGCTTGGCCATTCACTGGTTCCGGTTCATCCGGACACAGCGAGGTCGGAATCTTGAATCGCGCAGGGCGCTGTCAATGGACCCTCATCTTCGTCCTCGCTCTAACAGGGCGAGGAGACAGCGAGGAACCGAAATTTTAAAAAGCGAAGCGGAACCGCACTCACGATTTTATGCGACCGAGAGCAAAGTAGTGCGCTGCGCACAACTTTGCGCTTGATACCGGGTGCAGGGGTCACCCCTGCCGAAGGAAGCGTGAAACCCACCGCGGGTTTCACATACAAATCTTATTGTATGATTTTCCTACTTTCCGACGATGCGAAGTTTTCGCGCCACTTTGCGCGCAGCGCCCTCGCAAGCCATAATCGCTGATTCGCCATGAACTACGACGTCATCATCGTCGGCGCCGGCCACGCCGGAATCGAAGCCGCGCTCGCCTCGGCCCGGATGGGCGCGAGCACGCTGATGCTCACGCTCAACCTCGATCACATCGGCCAGATGTCCTGCAACCCTGCCATCGGCGGTATCGGCAAGGGCCACCTGGTCCGCGAGATCGACGCCCTCGGCGGCGAGATGGGCCTGGCGGCCGACGAGACCGGAATCCAGTTTCGATTTCTGAACACGCGCAAAGGGCCTGCCGTTCGCGCCCGCCGCGCGCAGGCCGACAAGGCCGCGTATCGCAGCGCGCAGCAAGCGCGTGCTCGAGCGCACCGCCAACTTGCAGGTGCGTCAGGCGAGCGTCGAGCGCCTGATCGTCGAGGACGGTGTCGTGCGCGGCGTCGAGTCGCAGATAGGCGAGGTCTTCGAAGCGCCGACCGTCATCCTCACGACCGGCACGTTCCTCAAGGGCCTCGTCCATATCGGGATGAAGAATTATTCGGCGGGCCGCGCGGGCGACTTCGCCGCGATGGGTCTCAGCGAGCATCTGGCGGAGTTGGGCTTTCGCATCGGGCGGCTCAAGACGGGCACCTGCCCGCGACTGGACGGACGCACGATCGACTACTCGGCGTTGGAGATCCAGCCGGGCGACGAGCCGCCGCCGCCGTTCTCGTTCCGCACGGCGCGAATCACGCAGGACCAGATTCCCTGCCACCTGACCTTCACCAACTCGCGCACTCACGAGATAATCCGCGGCGGTATCGACCGCTCGCCGATGTACTCGGGCGTTATCCAGAGCAAGGGTCCGCGCTACTGTCCGTCGGTCGAGGACAAGGTGATGCGCTTTCGGGACAAGGAGCGCCACCAGATTTTCCTCGAGCCCGAGGGCCGCGACACCGTCGAGGTTTATCCCAACGGCCTGTCGACCAGCCTGCCGCTCGACGTGCAGCTCGCGATGGTGCGCTCGATCGCCGGCCTCGAGCGCGCCGAGATAATGCGGCCCGGCTACGCGATCGAGTATGATTTCTCGGACCCGACCCAGTTGACCTCGTCGCTCGAGACCAAGCTGGTGCGCGGGCTGTTCTTCGCCGGTCAGATCAACGGGACCACCGGCTATGAAGAGGCGGGCGCGCAGGGCCTGATCGCGGGAATCAACGCGGCGCTCAAGGTCCGCGGCGAGCCGGCGCTGATCCTGCGGCGCGACCAGGCTTATATCGGCGTGATGATCGACGACCTGGTGACGCGCGGTATCGGCGGCGAGCCGTACCGGATGTTCACCTCGCGGGCCGAGTACCGGCTGCTGCTGCGCGAGGACAATGCGGACCGGCGGCTGTCGCCGATTGGCGAGCGGCTGGGACTGCTCGACGCGTCGGCGGGCGCGCGCGTCCGCGCCAAGACGGAAGCCGTCCGCGGCGAGATCGAACGGCTCAAGGCGGCGCTGATACCGGCGTCCGCCGAGGTCAACGCGGCGCTCGCGGCGCATGGCTCGACGCCGATTGCGCAGCCGGTGCGCGCAATCGAGCTGCTCAAGCGGCCCGAGGTCGGCTACGACGCGCTGATGAAGATGAGCGGCGCGGAGACCACGCTGAACCTCGACGAGGCGGCCGAGCTCGAGACCGAAATCAAATACGAGGGCTACGTGCGGCGGCAGGCGGACGCGGTCGAGCGGTTCGCGCGCCTCGAGGACACGACGATACCGGACTGGGTCGATTTCAAGGGCGTGATGGGCCTCTCGACCGAGGTCTGCGAGCGGCTATCTGCCGTGCGGCCGCGGTCGCTGGGGCAGGCGGCGCGGATGCCGGGAATCACGCCGGCGGCAATCTCAATCCTGGCGGTCCATATCAAGAGCCGGCGTGAGCGCAACGCCCGCGCGATTTGAGCTGATTCTGCTCCGACCCCGATGTTTCACGTGAAACATTTTTCGAAATAATCCAGCAAATTCAATATCTATTTCGACTCAACACGGACGTTTCACGTGAAACATCAGGTCAAAGCGCCGCCCAAAAAACCGAAGAAAAAGAAGGCGGCGACGCCCGACGATATTGCGGCCGAGGTGCGGGCTCAGCTCGCACCGGCGATTGCTCCGCTCGGCGTCGTCGGCAATACGGTTCAGTTCCTGAATCGGATGGAGCGGATGGCGGCGACGCTGGCCGTGTGGGGGCCGAAGATCAATCTGACGGCGAATCCGCGCGACCCCGCCGAAATCGTGTTCCACGTCTTCGACAGTATTATCCCAATCTCGATTTCCGCCAGCGCGAGGATCATCCGGCTCGACCGGGTCCATCGCATTCTCGATATCGGCAGCGGCGCCGGCTTCCCGGGGCTGGTGATCGCGGCGGCGCTCAACGGGAGCGTCACGCTGGTCGAGGCGCGGCGCAAACGCGCGACCTATCTGAGCGAGGCCGCGATCGAGATGGGACTGCAGAACGTCCTCGTCGAATGCGCGCGCGCCGAGTCGCTCGACCTCCGCGACAGCTTCGACCTGGTGACGGCGCGGGCGGTTGGAAATCCCGCCGGGATTTTCGAAATAGCCGGCAGGGTCCTGCATCGCGAGGGCGTGCTGATGATCTACGCGAGCGCCGATCAGAAGTTCGACGATGAGGCGGCCGCCGCGGCCGGCGTCGGGACTCGTCGATGCGTCCGTTGCCGGCTACGACTTGCGCCATGGCAAACAGGTGATGCGGCGCGCCGTCGCCACCTGGACTCGCCGCTAGAACGCTTCGCCGTAGTTCAGCAGGAATGTTTCACGTGAAACATTGCTGCTCGAAAAGCTCAACAATACAAGTACTTGCGCGAATGTGATCGCGCGATTTGATCTTTTCCAACCGCGAGGCATTTAATGATCGCCGAGCCCGCATGTTTCACGTGAAACGTTCCGCTGCGGCTCAGTCGAGGTGGTGGTTGTCGTGGGGCGGGTAATCGCAATAGCCAATCAGAAAGGCGGCGTCGGCAAGACTACAACCGCAGTTAATCTGGCGGTCGCGCTGGCCGATACCGGGCGGCGCGTGCTGCTGGTCGACCTCGACCCCCAGGGCAACGCCACCTCCGGTATCAGCACGCCGGAAGACGTCGCCGCCGCGCGCGGCGAGGGCAAGACTATCTACCAGGCGCTGGTCGGCGGCCTCCCGATCGCTGAAATCCTTCGCCAGGTGCGGCCGATGCTGTCGCTGGCGCCGGCGGGCGACGATCTGGTCGGCGCCGAGATCGAGCTGGTGACGATGGAGGGCCGCGAACGACGCTTGCGTGCGCTCCTAGAGCCAGTGCGGCAGGAATATAACTACGTTTTAATCGATACGCCGCCGTCGCTCGGCATCCTTACGTTGAACGCGCTCGTCGCCGCAGACTCGGTGCTGGTGCCGATGCAATGCGAGTACTACGCGCTCGAAGGTCTGAGCGCTCTCCTCGGTACGATCAACAAGGTTAAGGCGGCGCTGCGGCCCACACTCGAACTCGAAGGCCTGGTGCTCACGATGTTCGACTCGCGAAATCGACTGAGCCACGAAATCTCAGACGAGGTCAGAAAGCATTTCCCGGAAAAAGTTTTTCGCAGCGTGATCCCGCGCAGCGTGCGGATGTCGGAGAGCCCGAGCCATGGATTGTCGGTGCTGGAATACGGGCCGAAGTCGGCAGGAGCGGAAGGCTATCGCGCGCTGGCGGCGGAGATCGTCGCGCGGGGGGAGGAGCGGGCGTGATGGGGGAAGACAAAATCACATTTCCGTGGAACCCGCGGTGGGTTCCACACCTCCTTCGGCAGGGGTGACCCCTGCACCCGGTATCCAGAGAAGGAAATCGCGAAATGTTGCGGACAACATTTCGCTCACTGTGAGGATGAAAGAGCATGATTCGGAAACCGTTGGGGCGCGGGCTTGATGCGCTGATTGGGAATGCGGCGTCGCCTATCGAGGCTGTCGCTGGCGCCGAAGATAGTGCCGGCGGGCAATTCAGAATGGCGCCCGTCGGGAGTATCACGCCTGGCGCGTTTCAGCCGAGGATTAATTTCGACAAGGAGCGGCTCGCCGAACTGACGCTCGCGATCCAGAGCCAGGGGATTATCGAGCCGCTGATCGTGCGGCGAATCGACGCGCCCGAAAACGACGGGCCACGCTACGAGCTGATCGCGGGCGAGCGGCGACTCCGCGCGGCGCGTGCTGCCGGTCTCGAGACCGTTCCAGTCGTCGTGCGCGAGCTCGACGATCGCGCGGCGCTGGAAATGTCGCTGGTCGAGAATATCGTGCGCGAGAATCTCAACGCGGTCGAAGAAGGACTCGCGTTTTTTCGCCTGGTCGACCATTTCGGACTCACCCACGACCAGGTTGCCGCGCGCGTCGGCAAAAGCCGCTCCTACGTCAGCAACTCGATTCGATTGCTCGAGCTGCCGCAGGAAATCCTCAATATGATCGCGAAGGGGCAGCTCAACGCGGGACAGGCGCGGCCGCTCCTCTCGATCGCCTCGGTCGATGCGCAACTGTCTGCAGCGCGGCGAATCGCGGCGGTCGGAATCTCAGCGCGCGGCGCCGAAGAAATCGCGACCGCGTCGCGTCCCCGCACGAAGACCACTGCCGCCCGCTCGGCAGGCGATGCGAATCTGAACGCACTCGCCGAAGGCCTGCAGCGCGCGCTCAAGCGCAAGGTCAGAATTTTCAAGCGCCGCGGTCGAAGTCCCGGGAGGATCGAGATCGATTACTACGACGATAACGATTTGACAGCGGTGGCGGAGATACTATTGGGCAATGCGCGCGCTTCGATGCGGGCGTGATGAAATCACGTCATTTAATGTGGAACCCGCGGTGGGTTCCACACCTCCTTCGGCAGGGGTGACCCCTGCACCCGGGGTTAAGAGAATCGCGAAATGTTGCGGACAACATTTCGCTCGGGGTTTTTTGGGCGACGGAGATGATCGTTCATATCGTCGAGCGGAGTGAGTGGGTTAAGGCCGTTGGGCGCGGGAGTTATGCGCCTCCTAGTTTGGCGGCGGAGGGGTTTGTTCATTGCTCGACTTTGGCGCAGGTGATCGCAACTGCGAACAGGTTTTATCGCGGGAAGAAGGGGTTGGTGGTGTTGTGTATTGAGGAGGAGCGGCTGCGGGTGGAGATGAGGTATGAAGCTTCGACGGGGGCGCGGGGCGAAGGGGCGGGTGAGCTGTTTCCGCATTTGTACGGCGAGTTGAATGTCGATGCGGTGGTTCAGGTGGTCGAGTTGCCGTGTGAGGCGGATGGATCGTTTCGATTGCCTGAGGGGTTGAGAAGACTCGGCGTCTAGGTTGAGGTGCAGAGATTTCAAGTATGAGAAATAAGTTTGGCTTGCTCGGCGTTTCGATTTTTGTTGTCGCGCTTTTGGCTGGTGTGGTGTTGGCGGCGGATGCGGTGCCTCCGGCTTATAAGCTGACTGCCACCTTCAAGGTTGGCGGCGATGGGGGATGGGACCTTGCCACGCTCGGGCCTGATGGTCGCGTGCTCTATGTCACTCGCGGCACGCATACGATGGCGGTGGATGTCGCGACCGGGAAAATAGTCGCGGATATTGGGCCGCAGCAGAGATCGCATGGCGTGGCGCTGGTGCCGGAGGTGAAGCGCGGATTTATCAGCGACGGCGGCGCCGGGACGGTGCAGATTTTCGATATGAAGACTCATGCGATCCTGGGCAGTGTCCCGGCCGCGCCCGATGCTGACAGTATTATCTATGACCGCGCCAGCAATCGGGTGCTCGTGATGTGTGGCGATGCGCATCGAGCTGGTCGCCTTCGCGCCCGACGTGAATCCGTCAGGCGGCAAGGCGGCGGCGACTGTTGACCTGGACGGCTCGCCGGAGTTTGCGGTCGCGGATGGGAAGGGCAAGGTGTTCGTCAATATCGCGGACAAGGACGAGGTCGCGGTGGTCGATACGCGCGCGATGAAGGTGGTCGCGCGCTGGCCGACGGCGCCGGGCGCGCGGCCGACGGGGATATCGATGGATCGCGCGACGCGGCGCCTGTTTATCGGATGCCGCAATCAGAAGCTAATCGTGATGGACGCTGACAGCGGGAAGGTCGTCGCGGATTTTCCGATCGGCGCATTCGTGGACGCGACGGCGTTTCGCGACGGCCTCGTGTTCGCGAGTTGCGGCGACGGCACCTTGACGATTATCCGCGAAGTGTCGGCGGACAAATTCGAGCTGGCGCAGGTGGTGAAGACCGAGTTGGGCGCGCGGACAATGGCGGTCGCGTCGACCGGCGCAATGGTTTATCTGCCGACGGCGGATTTGAAGTTCGCGCCCGGATCGACGCCGGCGCATCCGCGGCCGCTGCCAGTCCCCGGGACGTTTCGGATATTGGTGGTGACGCAGTAGGGGAGGAATTCGCGACGCGGGGCTGCGCGCCCCGCACCCGCGGCAGGGGTGACCCCTGCACCCGGTATCAAGCGCAAAGTTGTGCGCAGCGCACTACTTTGCTCTCGGTCAGTTACAGATCCGGTTTCCACTTCCAATTATTCGAATGGGTTGGAGGCATCTAAAATTCCGGCAGCGAGGCGGAATCTTGAGTCGCGCGCGTAGCGCGGACTCCGGTCTGAATGACACAAAGACCGGGGAAGGAGACAGAGGACGCGCGCCGTTGGCATCGAGCATGAGCCGCAGAACCCTCACCTAACCTCTCCCGTGAAATAACGGGCGAGGGATTAGAAGCTTCGCGGACTCGCGCTTAAAACTGCCAGACAGGGACGAAGTCCTGCATCTTTTTCTTATCACTGGGTGCAGGGGTCACCCCTGCCGCGGGGGCGGGGCGCGCAGCCCCCGCGTCTTCTACGCGACGATGCGGTCGGAGAAGCCGGCTACGTCGTAGGTCATTATCAGGAGATCGCGGGAGCGGCCGCGGCGGTCTTCGACCCAATCGGACAGGACTGCTTCGACCTGGAAGCCGAGGTGCTCGAAGGCGGCGCGGGCGGAGGTTTGCTCCGTCGTCATCTGGGCGGTGATTTTCTTGAGGCCGAGCGAGCGTGCGAGATCGAATACTTCGGCGGCGAGGCGGCGGCCGAGGCCTGCGCCGCGGTAGCGCGACGACGTGATGATGCGGATTTCGCCGACCCGGCGGGTCCATCGCGCCTGTTCGAGGTGGACGCTGGCGTAGGCAGCCAGTTCGCCGTCGACTTCGGCGAGTAGCGTGATCGTGTGTCCGGCCCTGATGTTATCGACCCAGCTTTGGACGACGGCGCGGTCGGTGATGTCGGTGCGGAGGAAGAGCAGGTCGTCGACGGGAAGGTTGCGGGCGAAGTCGATTATCTTGTCGAGGTCATCGGGTTCCATGACGCGGATGACGGCGTTGTGTCCGTCGCGCAGTTTAAGCTGCATCGGATAGGGGCGATTGGTTTTTATCTGTTCGGACATTGGATGCTCCCCGAGTACCTCGAACTGAACTACTATGCGCAAGCGCTGCTGACGAGATTGCTCGTAAAACAGTCGTAAGCCTTGCGCGGAACGTTATCCTTGATCAGAGCGGACGATCCGGCAAGCGCAGCAGCAAGAAAATACTGCTTGCGCTTTGGTGAGGATGGCTGCCAAACTTCGATGACCGCGGCACTGTCATTTCCAGGATTTTCTCGGCTGGACTCGGGCACTAGCCAGGGGAAATCCGGCACGGAGGTGAATTCGAATGGCCGAAAAATCCGCATTTCCATCGTCGTCCAGCTACCGGCTGTCCACCCAGGACGCGACGTTCATATATGGCGAATCGCAGAGCGGACCGCTGCATATCGGATCGATCGGACTGTTCGAAGGGCGGGTCGATTTCAACGGCCTGCTGGGGCACTTTGAGGAACGGATGCATCTGGTGCCGCGCTACCGGCAGCGGCTGATCGAAGTCCCGCTGAACCTGGCGCATGCGATGATGGAGGACGACCCGGAGTTCGCGATCGAAAACCATGTGCATCAGCATGAGCTGCCCGACGGGATGGGCGAAGGCGACGCGCTCGGCGAGATGATGCGGGTGTTTCAGAAACCGCTCGACCGCAAGCATCCGCTGTGGGCGCTGCACGTGTTCTACAACCTGGACGGGAATCGCACGGCGCTCATGTGGAAGGTGCATCATTGCTTGGTCGACGGCGTGTCGGGGGTCGAGCTGCTGAAAGTGATGTACGACTTTCGCGCCGAGCCCGACGATATCCCGCAGCCGTCGGAGCCGTGGGTGGCGGCCAAGCCGTCGAGCCTGATACGGCGAATGGCGGATGCGCTGCGGAGTCAGATTCAAGGCGCGGTGAACGCGACGATCGACGCTGCGGTTGAGGCGATCGAGGATCCGGCGTCGGTGGCAGAGCGCGCGCGGCAGTTGGGCGAGGCGTCGCGAGTGATGACGGAGCTGGCGACGCGGCGAATCGTGCAGACGCCGTGGAATTCGACGCCGGTGACGCAGGACCGGCAGGTAGCATGGACGCGGCAGACGTTCGCGGACTTTCGCGCGATCAGGACGGCGTTCGGCGGCTCGGTCAACGATGTCGTACTGGCTATGTTGACCGAGGGTGCGGCGCGCTATCTCGAGCATCATGGGTACCCGGTCGAGGGACAGCAACTGTGTATCGGATGTCCGGTCAATGTGCGGCATCGCGACGAGCGGAGCTCGCTGGGGAATCGGGTTTCGATGATGTTCCCGACAGCGCCGGCGGCGCCGATGGATATCGTCGAGCGGCTGAAGTTGATTCATGAGGAGACTGAGCGAATCAAGGCTGCGGGGTCGGCGCAGGCTCTGGAAGCCATGATGGGGCTCGGCGACACGATTCCACCGAGTCTGATCGGGCCGGCCTCGCGCGTGGCGACGACGATGCTGGACGTCGGGCGGACGGCTGGCGAAGTGGACCGACTGGAAGCCGCGGCCGGACGGCTTCGGGCTGCCGGCCTTCGGGATAAATTTTATCGCGACCAACGTGCCGGGCGTGCAGGTGCCGCAATATATTAACGGGCACGTATGTCTGGACATGGTACCGCTGGTGCCGCTCGGCGCGACGATGGGGTATGCAGTCGCAATACTCAGTTACTATAAGAGTTTATACTTCGGAATGATGGCGGACCCGCGCGTGATGCCCGACGTGGCGCTGATGAAGGCGTTCGTGGACGACGCCTTCGCGGAGCTGAAGCGTCGCTGCGTGGAGAAATCGATGGAGGCGTCTAGCGAGGAGCCGGAGCGGAAGAGCGCTAGCGGGGCGTAAGAGAAGACACTTCATTTGTAAGAGAAGACATTCACATTTAATGTGGAACCACGGTGGTTCCACACCTCCTCGGCAGGGGTGACCCCTGCACCCGGGGTAAAGAGAAAAGAGAATCGCGAAATGTCGCGGACGACATTTCGCTCCGAAGGGGTGGGAAGAGACCGAGTTCCCCTTCCCGTGCGGGAAGGGGTTAGGGGTTAGGTGCTTCCCGTGTACGTGGCTATCCACCAGGTGTTGCCGAAGGAGTCTTTAATGCCGGCGGCGCGTTCCTGGTAGGGCTTGTCTTCGGGGGCGGCGACGGAGGTTGCGCCGGCGGTTAGGGCGCGGGAGTAGGCGGCGTCGACGTCTTCGACGTACACATATATCGACGCGGGCTTGGCGCTGGGATGGGGCGGGTCGGCTACTTCCATCACGATTACCGAGTCGCCGATTTTCGCCTCGACGTGAAAGCCTTTGCCGGCTTCGAGGTGTTCCAGTTCGACTGCGCCGAAGGCGCGTCTGACCAGTTCCAGCATATCGAGGCGGCCGTAGAGGTAGGGGCGGACCGAGCCGACTCCGTGACGGATGTGCTTGGTGGCAGGATTCATGGCTATTCTCTCCGGCGAAAGTGTTGTATCCGTATCAACCCGCGCATCGTCCTACTAGTTACGGTCTCGCTACCGCGGGGCTTGGCTTTAGTCCGGCGCGGTTCATATTCTAATGGCCGGTTGCCAAGGCTCGCAGCTTGAATCTACAATTAGTGTCGGGAGATTAACGAATGGCCGATCCGCTTAGCTTCGATGCGCTGGCGAGCAGCGAGCATGTGCTGTCCAGCGCGGAAAACTTCGTCCTCTACGTCCTGCTCGAAGCGGTCGCCCGCGGTGCGGGTGGTCCGGGGGGAGGCAGCCGCCTGCCGCTTAATCTCGGCGTCGTGATCGATCGATCGGGATCGATGTACGACGAGCGGCGGCTGGAATTCGTCGTCGAAGCGGTCAAATTCCTGGCAGACAACCTGACCGCCGACGACAAGATTTCAATCGTCGCGTTCGCCGACAAGGCCAAGGTGCTGATAACGCCGGAGGCGGCGCGCGACAAGAGCGCGATCAAGCGCGCGATCGACGATATCGATCTGCTGGAAATCGGCGGCGGCACGCAGATGGCGCTCGGGATGCGCGCGGCGATCGACGAGGTCAAGAAGAATCTGAGTCCCGATCGGCTGAATCGCGTGCTGGTGCTCACCGACGGACAGACCTACGAAGAGACGGCGTGTATCGAGCTGGCCGAGAAGAACCGCGACCAGATTTCGTTCTCGACGATGGGCGTCGGAGTCGAGTTCAACGAGAAGCTGCTGCAGCGGATCGCGCAGGACTCGAACGGCAAATATCATTTCATCGGCGACCCGGCCGAGATTCCGCAGATTTTCGAAGACGAGCTCGAGGGCCTGCGCTCGGTTAGCGTGCGTAATGGGCGAATCGAGGTGACGCTGTCGCAGGGCGTGCAGGTGCGCGAGGCCTTTCGCGCGTCGCCGGAAATTTACGTGCTCGGCACGCCGCTGGTCGGCGAGGATCGCAAAATCGGCTACGAGATTGGCGACTTGCAGGCCGGCGTGCCCGGCTCGGTGCTGCTGACGCTGGTGCTGCCGCCGCGCAAGCCGGGGCAGGTCAGAATTCTGCAGAGCAATTTCCATTACGAAGTGCCGGGCGGCGCCGAAGGAACTGTCGCGTGCGATCTGACGGTCGATTACACGCTCGATCGCACGCTGACCAGCAAGCGCAACGGGCGCGTGATGAACCTGGTCGACCAGGTCTCGATCGCCAAGCTGCAATCGAAGGCGGAAGAGGAGCTGAAGGCGGGCAACGTCGATCGCGCGACCCGGCTGCTCGGCAATGCGCTGCAGGGCACGCAGCGGATGGGCAACGTCAAGGCGACGCAGGCGCTGTCGGGTCTGATCGATCAGATCAAGAAGACGCAGACGCTGCAGACCAAGGCGGCGAAGACCACGCTGCTGCAGGCGCAGGCGGTCGTGCGCAAGACGCAGATGCTCGATCCCGAAGCGTTGAAGGATTTCCAGAAGCCGGGTGATTAAATTTTTTACGACATGAAGATATTTGCAGTGACAACACTTCGAACTTACCTGCGAGGACTTAGACCATGATCAAATGCGGCGAATGCGGCTACGAAAATATGGACGGACTTGACTACTGCGACGGATGCGGCGCGAAGCTCGCCGCCGCCGCTCCTGGCGCAGCGCCGGCCGCCGAGGCGCCCCCCGCGGCAGCTCCCGAAACAGCTCCGGCACCGGCAGCAGCTCCCGCTGAAACCGCATCGGCAGACGGAGCGCCGGCTCCGAGCGCCGAAGCGCCCGCGGCTGGAACTACCCAAGTCGGAAGCGCCTACCGGTGAGATCAAGCCTGAGGCGGCGCCCGAGAGCGCGCCCGCAGCAGTCGCTGCCGGAGCACCGTTCAAGGCGAAGCTGTCTGTCGTTCGCGGCGGCCGCAAGGGACAGGAATTTCCGCTCGAAGACGGCAACAATCTGATTGGCAGATGGGATCCGGAGACGGGATCGTTTCCGGAAGTGGATCTCGACGCCGACGATCCCGAAGCGAAGATCTCGCGCAAGCATGCGTTGATTCGAATCGACGCCGGCAAGATCACGATCGAGGATATCGGCAGTCTCAACGGCACCTACGTGAATCGTCAGCCGCGGCTTTCGCCGGGGAGTCCCGCCGAAATCAAGTCGGGCGACGAAGTGATCATCGGGAAAACGTTCTTAAAGCTGGTGGTAGAACCGATATCTTGACCGCTATCCCTCCAGGCGCGCCCGGAAGTACGCGCGTGCGCGGAAGTTGAGGAGGGCCTTAGACAATCGCCATGAATGCGGGTGAGGAGCTCACCGAGGGCCATCTGCTCGACGGTCGATACCGTGTCAAAAAGGTAATCGGCGTGGGCGGGATGGGACGCGTGTACCTGTCCAACGACACGCGGCTGGCGAACCGGCCGGTGGCGGTCAAGGAGATGATCGTCGGCGACGGGATCCAGGAGAAGAAGGCCGTCGAGGATTTCACGCGCGAGGCCAACGTGCTCGCGCGCCTGTCGCATCCGGGGATACCGACGCTGATCGATCACTTCGCCGAGAACTCGCGGCAATACCTGGTGATGGAATTTGTCGCGGGCGGCGATTTGCAGGGCGTGCTCGACAAGCTGGGGCCCAAGGGCAAAGTCGCCGAGGACAAGGTGCTGCGCTGGGCGCGGCAGATGCTCGAGGTGCTCGAGTTCCTGCATGCGCAGAAGCCGCCGATAATTTATCGCGACCTGAAGCCCGGCAATATCATGATCGACAAGGACGGGCGCGCGATGCTGATTGATTTCGGAATCGCGCGCTTCCTGCCGCCGGGCGGACGCGGCACGCAAATCGGTTCGGTCGGCTACGCGCCGCCCGAGCAATACATGGGCAAGGTCGAGCCGCGATCGGATTTATATTCGCTGGCCGCCACCATGCATCATCTGCTGACCGGGCGCGACCCGCAGCTCGAGCCGCCGTTCAGCTTTCCTCCGCTGCGCGCGCTGGCGCCGGAAGTGTCGGTCAAGACGGCCGACGCGATCATGCGGGCGCTCGAGCAGGACGTGACCAAGCGGCCGGCGTCGGCAAAAGAATTCAAGCGCGCTCTTCCGGAGCCGCCGCCGGATAATCGGTCGGGGCAATTGGGGAGCGCGGGACTGGCAGGCTCGTCGAGTCCGATGTCGACGCAAGCGACGGTGGTGTTGAACAGCGAGCCGGAGCCGCCGCCGGCGCCACTCCGAACGATGACGCCGTGGAAGCAGGAGGTGCCGTCGAAGCCGGCGGCGTCATCCAAACCTGCGACGGCATCCAAGCCTGCGGCGTCATCAAAGCCTGCGGCGCCGGCGTCGTCGATGCCGACGATCGTGTTGAGCGAGCCGGTCGCGGCGGCGGACAGAATCAAGAGCCGGCAGCGCGGCGGCCAAGATAGCGCCGCAGATCAAACGCGCGATGGAGCTGACGGGCCGCGCGCGCAGCATGATCGAGCGCGGGCTCAAGGCGGGGATGTCGTCGATCGCGTCGCCGAGTGCGTCGTCGACGGCCAAGACGCAGGAGCTGAAGCCGGCGGTGGCGGCCTCGTCGTACCGGTCGCACCTCGGCTTGACCGACGACTCCGAAAAGGCGGACACGAAATCGCGGACGGGGTCGCGGGTGTCTTCGTCGCGCACTTATAAGCCGCCGATTTCGAGCGGCGCGCGTTCCGGCGCGAGCAGCAGCAACAACAACCATCGCCCCGACGCGTCGGTCGCGCCGGCCAGGCTGGTCTCGCGCGGCGACGAGATCGAGTTCGGCATTTTCGGGATGCGCACGATTATCGGACGATCGCTCGACGGGACCGACAAGCTCGATATCGATCTGAAGAAGATCGCGCAGAACGGCGATCGAGTGTCGCGGCGGCATGCGGAGATCGTGCTGCGCGGCTCGGACTACTATATCCGCGATCTCGGCAGCCTGAACGGCACCTATATCGCGGGGCTCGGCAAGCTCGGGCGCGACCAACTCTACAAATTGAAGGATCGCGACCAGGTGGTGCTTGGTGGTGCTATATTGCAGTTTCGGAGAGGCTAGCGGCGCATGATCACGTGTCCCGAATGCGGCCAGGAGGCGCCCGACGACGCCAAGTTTTGCGATCGATGCGGCCAGGGGCTGTCGAAAGCGGCTTCCTCGGTGGCGAATTACACGCCGACGCGGCCGACGCCGTTGACGGCGGGCGCGCAGCTGAAGGGCGGAATCGAGATCGTCGCGCTGACGAGTCAGACCTCGATTGAAAATCGCTACAGCGCGAAGCGGGTGCGCGACGGCAAGACCGAATCGATCGCATTGCGCGAGCGGCTGGGGCCGAATCCGGCAGAAGACGTCGTCGAAGAAGCGCCGATAGTCGAGGCGCCCAAGCCGGCGCCGGCTGCGCGTGTCGAAGATCCCAACGGGCCGAGCGCGAAGACGGCGGAGCTGAAACCGCCGGCGGCGCAGACCAACGGGACCGCCTCGCCGCCGCAGACGCACGCCGCGAGTGCGCCGGTCGCGGCGTCGGCGAGCGCGGAGTCGTCGGGCGGCGAGGGAATCCAGTCAGCGGTCGAGGCCGCAGGCGAGTCCCGCGGCGATCGAGGAAGCTGCGGAAGAAGCGTCGCCGGATGAAGCGAGCGAGGCGGCCGAGGCCGCCGTCGTCGCGGAAACCGAGCAAGCTCCAAGTAATAACGACGGCGCTGATGAAGATGCGCCGCCGATGGCCGGTGAGGATCTCGGCGAAGTGTTCGGGCGGGTGCTCGCGCTGTCGCAAACGATCAGTCATCCGGCGTTTCAGCGCGCGACCGAAGGGTTCGCCGAGAACGGGCGCGTGTACCTGGTCTATGCCGACGAGGAACTTAAGCCGCTGCGGCGCGGTTCTTCTAAGATGAGCGAGCCGGAAGCGATAGCGAGCGCAATTCAGATCTGCCAGGCGATTTCGTTTGTGCATCGCCGGGCCCTGCGGCTCAACGACATCTGCCCCGAATCGATTGCGGTGGCGAAGGACGGCCGTCTCAAGCTGACGGGGCTCGATTACGTCAGCAACGACAACGAGCTGCAGAGCGAACCGATTTTCAACGACGGCTACACGGCGCCCGAGATTTATCGCGGCAAGAAAGTGGACAAGCGCGCCGATATTTTTTCCGCCGGCGCGATTCTCTACACGTGGCTGACGGGTGCGCGGATTCCCAGCGAGAGCTGGCGCGAAGAGGCGGGGCTGGTGCAATTCTATCCGCCGCATGTGGTCGCGCCGCGGCTGGAGAAGGCGATTCGCCGCGCGATCGCGTTCAGTCCGGCCGACCGTTTTCATACGATCGACGAGTTCAAGGCCGAGCTGATTGCGCTTAGCGGAACTATCCGGCTGCGCGCGGCCGCGATGACCGACGTCGGCCGCGTGCGCGAGCATAACGAGGACTCGGTGCTGGCGGTCGAGTACGTGCGCGAGTCGCTGATCGAGCCGGCGCAGAGTCATTTGTTCGTCGTGGCGGACGGGATGGGCGGGGCGGAGGCGGGCGAAGTCGCTTCTGCAATTGCCGTCGAAACAATCCGGAGTTATGTTGAGGGTCAGCTCGAAACCGCACGTGGAGAGGTTAAAAACGTGTCGGAGCTGCTGACGGGCGCGCTCGAAGAAGCCAATTCGAAGATTATCGAGTATGTCGCGAGCCATCCGGAGTCGCGCGGAATGGGTTCGACCGGCGTGTGCGCGATCGTCACGCCCGCCGATGCCGCGGTGGCGTGGGTCGGAGACAGCCGCGGCTACCTGATGGAGGGCGCGGCGCTGCGCCAGGTGACGAAGGATCATTCACTGGTGGCGCGACTGGTCGAAATCGGGCAGATAACCGCCGAGGAAGCGCTGACGCATGAGCATAAGAACGTGATCACGCGATCGCTCGGCGCGCGCCAGAGCGGGCCGGCCGGAGCCGAGGCGATTGCGTCAAAGCTCAAGCGCGGAGACAAACTGCTGCTCTGCAGCGACGGGCTGACGGCGCATGTGATGGACAATCAGATCCGCGACATCCTGGGGCGCAATGCCGATCCGTTCGACGCGGCGCGCGAGTTGATCGCCGCGGCCAACGCCGGCGGCGGTACCGATAACATTTCCGTGATTGTAGTGTATGCGAGCTAAGGCGGGAGCGACGCGCAAGTAAATATCGACGAATGGCAACCTCGCCCAAAGATTCAGCGGCGCAGCAGACCGGACCGCTCGAGGCCGGCACTCTCCTGCAGGCGCGCTACAAAGTCGAGCGGCTGCTCGGCGGCGGCGGGATGGGGATGGTGTATCTCGCGCACGATCAGCGCCTGGCGAATCGTCCGTGCGCGATCAAAGAGATGGTCGATCATTTTATCGACCAGGCGCAGCGGATCGAGGCCAACGAATATTTCGCGCGCGAAGCCGACACGCTCGCGCAACTGAAGCATCAGGCAATTCCCGCGATCACCGATCGCTTCGAGCTCGCCAATCGCCATTACCTGGTGATGGAGTACGTCGAGGGGCGCAACCTCGAGGAAGAACTGGCGGCGCGCGGCGAGCCTCTGCCCGAGGGGCTGGTGATCGATATCGCGCGCCAGTTGTGCGACGTGCTCGTGTACCTGCACGGGCTGGTGCCGCCGATAATCTACCGGGACATGAAGCCGTCGAACGTGATGCTCAATTCGAACGGGCGCGTCGTGCTGGTGGATTTCGGAATCGCGCGGCTGTTCAAGGCAGCGCGCAAGGGCACGATGATCGGCACGCTGGGCTTCGCGCCGCCGGAGCAGTACCAGGGATTGGTCGATCCGCGCAGCGATATTTATTCGCTCGGCGCGACGCTGCATTACGTGCTGACCGGGCGCGACCCGGAGAAATTTCCGCCGTTCAGCTTTCCGCCGGTGCGCGAGCTGCGGCCGGGAGTGTCGAGCAACCTGGCCGGCGCGATCGATGCGGCGCTCGCCTACGAGATGGACGGGCGGCCGCCGCGAGTACAGGATTTCCGCGACATGATGCTCTACGGGCGCGGGCTCGCGGAGGACGGCGGGCGGGTGAGCTCGACCAGCGGCACGGGCGGGCTGTCGCAGCTCGATCAATCATTCGAATACGACGAGCCGCCGATCGCGTACAGCGAAGCCGCGCAGCCGGTGCGGCGATCGATCGGTTTGGTGATTTTCCTGATGATACTGGGCGGCGCCGCGTTCGGCGGCACGTACCTTTATTCCAGCCCGGAACTGCAGTTGCGGCTCGGGCTGAAGCCGCTGTTCGACGGACTGCCGTGGAAGCATGAGCAGTTGCTGGCCAAGGCGCGCGAGAATCCGCTCGAATTTTCACAGCTGACGCTGGCGCTTTCGACTCGCGAGGGTATCGCGCTGGGAGCGCCGCAAGCGCAATTCAAGGACACCGAACTGACCAACGCGCGCTACCTGAAGTGGACGGCGAGCTTCAAGAATCTGCTGGCGGGGCTGGAGGGGCGCGACGAAAAAGTCGAGGCGCGCTTTTTCGATCCGAACGGGCTGCAGATCGCGGTCAGCGACGTAAATGCTTTTATCGGGCCGGCGCAGACGACCGCCGACTTCAGCGGAGTGGCGCTGATGCCGACGATGACCGATGAACCGCCCGGCACCTACAAGGTGGCGCTCTACTCGGGCGACAACCTGCTGCAGCAGGAAGGCTTCGTCGTCAACCAGGACACGAGCGCGAAGAATGCGGCGGCGGCAGCTGATGCGGCGGCCGCGGCGGCGGCGAAAGAGGAAGAGCGCAAGCGCGACGAGGAAGCGCGCAAGATAGCGATGATCGACGAGCGGCGCGCCAAGCCGTTGCAGCTTCGCAATATCAACTTTCTCAACACCACCAAGACGGGGACGGCGCTGTCGGGCGCGACCGACTCGTTCAACGTGTCGAAGGTGCTGTTCGTCGGCTGGCAGGTCAGCTTCCAAAACCGGCTGTACCAGCTGGAGCCGGGCCAGTACCGCGTCGATGCGGCGTATATCGGGCCGGACGGCCGCACGCTGGGCAGCGTCGACGACTATCAGCCGGTTTCGATGAGCATGAAGACGGTGACGTTCAGCGGACGCGTCGGCAACTCGCACGGCGGAGCGTTTCTGCCGGGCATCTACACGGTCAACTTTTATTTGAACGGACAATATTTTAGCGCGAAGAAATTCGAGGTCATCGCCGACGCGGGCGGCAATCCGTACGCGACGTATCCGGGCTCGAGCGGCGCGATTGGCAGCACGATGAGCGGCGGCAGTTCGGGGTCGGCGTCGTCGTCGGGCGGCGGCATGCTGGGGCCGGTGATCGCGACCGGCACTATCAGCGGGCTGCGCAGCGGCGGCAATCCCGAGATGGATCTGAGGCTGCGTCCGCAGCCCAATGGATTTCTGCATGGCGAGCTGGTGATCCATCAGGCGGGCTTTGGGATGACGCCGATCGACGGCTACGTGCGCGGCGACCATCTGCAGTTCCAGGTCCCGTACGGCACCGAGACGTACTACTTCGAGGGCGAGCGGCGGAGCGATCAGATCAGCGGGACATTCGAATCGACGCCGTCGGGTGAGCGCGGCACCTGGGTCACCCAGGCGAACTGATTCAGAAGGGAAAATCACTTCATTAAATGTGAAACCCGCGGTGGGTTTTCACACTTCCTTCGGCAGGGGTGACCCCTGCACCCAGTGTTAAGAAATTGTGCTTGAACCTGGACCTATGCGCGCGTAATGCTGAAGAGTGACACGTAAATCATGGCGAGTAACGTCTCACAAGAAAAGCTTCTCTTCTACGCTGCTGCCGGTGCGCTCGGCGGTTTCGCCGCGTGGGGCGTGTCGGAGCCAATCCTGGGTATCCGCCAGGTTTACGCGCGCGACATTCTGTTCGGTGCGCTGATCGGCGCGCTCATCAGCGCGTTCCTCGCGTCGATCGAAACGCTGAGCGTCGGGCAGATGCGCCAGGCGGCGCGGCGATTCGTAGTCGGCGGTCTTATCGGCGCAGCGGGCGGAGCGTTGGGTTTGATTGTCGGCGAATTTGCGTTCGACCTGTTGGGCGGACTCAACGGCCGAATCCTCGGATGGAGCGTGCTCGGAATCGCGGTCGGGCTCGGCGTCGGATCGGCGTCGGGATCGGCGGCGCGGCGGCGCAATGGCGCAATCGGCGGCGTGCTCGGCGGTGCGCTCGGTGGATTTTTCTACCAGAGCCTGACGACCACCTTTCCGCAGGCGTTCGGGCGCGCGATCGCGATCATCATCCTCGGCGCGCTGATCGGATTCTTCATCGGGCTGGTCGGCGAGCTGCTCAAGCGCGGCTGGCTGATGGTCGTGCGCTCCCAGAGCCGCAATGCGCGCGAGGGCCGCGAATATCCGTTGATCAAGGGCGTGACGATCATCGGACGCGCCGAGGAAAGCGATATCGGACTGTTCGGCGATCAGTCGGTGCTCGGCAGTCATGCGATCATCCGGCGCGAAGGCAAGAATTTCATAATCAGTCCGACCGGCGGCCAGATATTCGTGAATCGACAACCGGTCGCGGGCCGCTATGCGCTGAAGAGCGGCGATCGGCTCGAGGTGGGCGGCACGCTGTTTCTCTTCCGCGAGCGAGCCCAGGCGGCGCAGCGATAGAGAGGGCTGAGCAGAATCGTGGGGAGCCAGCCGACCTTCAGAATTCGAACCGCGCTCCTCGTCACGATCTTTTCGATTCTAAGTTCGATGCTGGCGGGGTGCTCGACCGTCAACGAAGGCGGCGGCACGGCCGCGGCGCCGGCGACCTCGATGCAAAAGCTCGAGTACTACCCGTACCAGGTCAAGGGCTACCAAAACAGTTATCCCAAAAAGACCATCCTGATTTTGATACCGACCGACGCGCGCGATGTGACCGGCAACGCGGCGCCGCTCAACGGCAATCCCGCGATTGGCGTAATCACGGATTCGAACGGCAACGTTACCGAACGGATGTACAGCTCGCCGCTCGGCCCAATCGTGCAGGGAGCGATCGGCCGCTCGGCCGATGAGGCGGGGATGAGCGCGTCGGCGTCGAGCGAGACGGCGTACCAGCCGAGTATCAAGAACACCACCGAGTACGTGCTCGCGAGCAAGATTCGCCGATGCTGGGCGAAGAAGGCTCCCGGCCCGAGCAGCCAGTACGGTCCGGTCTGGCGGACGACGGCGGATTTCGTGCTGGACGTTTCAATCTACAAGCCGCCGTTCAGCGTGCCGTTCTGGACCGGGAGCACCAGCGATACCTACGACGATCCGCCGGTGGGGTCGTTCGGGCTCGGTTCCGAGGACGAAGCGGGCATCTACGACGAGCCGGGCGAGGTGCTGTCGGTCGCGCTGACGCGATCGGTGGCGGCGATATTCCAGCGCCAGGACTTGCGTAATCTGATGCTCGAAGACGACATAAAATCCCAGTAGCCGTGCGGTTGCGCGCGGTCTTTGAACAACCGGTAGGTTCGAATACCCTAGGCGGAGCGCCGTATCGTCGTCGCAATTGGGGAAGTGCTTGATGGAAATCGGATTCGTTGGTCTCGGCAAAATGGGCATGAACATGGTCGAGCGGCTGCGGCGCGACAACCATCAGATAGTCGCGTTCGACCTCGACGATGCAAAACGCAAAGAGGTCTCGACCTTCGGCGCCGACGGCGTCAATTCGCTCAAGGACCTGGTCGCGCGCCTCGCGCCGCCGCGCGGCGTGTGGGTGATGGTGCCGGCGGGCGAGCCGACCGACAGCACGATTACCCAACTGGCGGAATTGCTCGAGCCCGGCGACGCGATCATCGACGGCGGCAACACCAACTTCCACGACGACGTGCGCCGCGCCGCAGTGCTCGGCGCCAAGGGGCTGCACCTGGTCGATGTGGGCACCAGCGGCGGCATTTGGGGGCTCAAGCTCGGTTACTGCCTGATGATCGGCGGCGAGCTGGAAATTTTCCGGCGCTATGAGCCGATTTTCAAAACGCTCGCGCCGCCCGACGGCTACGACCACGTCGGCGGCCACGGCGCGGGGCATTACGTGAAGATGGTCCACAACGGGATCGAATACGGGCTGATGCAGGCTTATGCCGAGGGCTTCGAGGCGATGCACAAGTCGGAGTACAAGCTCGACTTGCCGAATATCGCGAACCTGTGGGGGCGCGGCAGCGTCGTGCGATCGTGGCTGTTGATGCTGACGGCAAAAGCGCTCGAAAAAGATCCGGGGCTCAAGCAAATCCGCGGCTACGTCGAGGATTCGGGCGAGGGCCGCTGGGCGGTACAGGACGCAATCGACAAAAACATCTCGATGCCGGTGATCACGATGGCGCTGTTCACGCGCTTTCGATCGCGCGCCGACAAGGGCGAGGGCACCTTCGGCGAGAAGCTGCTCGCTGCTCTGCGCGACGAGTTCGGCGGCCACGGCGTCGTCAAGGAATAGAGTTCGAGAGGGTTAGTTGTTTTATGGCTGGGACTGCAAACAGGACCGCAGATTTCAATCATCTCCATCCAGTGAAGGAGCGCAATCACTACGATCCGTGCATCATCGTGATTTTCGGCGGCGCCGGCGACCTGAGTCATCGCAAGCTGATTCCGGCGCTGTACAATCTTTCGATCGACGGCGAATTGCCCGACAAGTTCGCGATCCTCGGCTTCTCGATGGAGGATCTGGACGACGAGAAGTATCGTCAGTTCGCGCTCAGCGGCATCGAGCAGTTCTCGCGCCGCAAAGTCGAGAACGAGCACTGGGCGAAGTTCGCGCCGATGCTGCATTTCAATCGCGGATCGTTCACCGAGGCGGCCGACTACGAGAACCTGCGCAAGCGCTGCGAGACGATCGATGCCGAGCGCGGCACGGCGGGCAATCGCGCGTACTACTTTGCGATTCCGCCGGCGTTCATCGACACCTGCTCGGAAGGATTGACGGCGGCGGGCATGATTCATCCGCCCGAAAAGGGCCATGCGTTTACGCGGGTGGTGGTGGAGAAGCCGATCGGATCCGATCTGGCGAGCGCGTCGGAGATAAATGCCGAGCTGGCGCGCCATTTCGATGAGAGCCAGATTTTCAGAATCGACCACTACCTGGGCAAGGAAACGGTCGAGAACCTGATGGTGCTGCGCTTCGCCAACGCGATCTTCGAACCGATCTGGACTGCGCGCTTCGTCGATCACGTGCAGATTACGGTGGCCGAGGCCGAGGGCGTCGGCACGCGCGCCGCCTATTACGATCACGCGGGCGCGCTGCGCGACATGGTGCAGAGCCATCTGCTGCAGACGCTTTGCATGATCGCGACCGAGCCGCCCAACACCACCGGCGCCGAGTCGATGCGCGACGCGAAGCTCGACGTGCTGCGCGCGCTGCGTCCGCTCGGCGACGAGGACATCGAGAAATGGGTGGTGCGCGGACAGTACGGCGAAGGGCTGATCGGCGGCGTGCCGGTCAAGGCGTATCGCGACGAGGAGCATATCGCGCCGGACTCGCAGGTCGAGACGTTTGTCGCGCTGCGATGCTGGATCGACAACTGGCGCTGGGCGGGAGTGCCGTTCTACCTGCGCACCGGCAAGCGGCTGCCCAAGCGCTCGAGCGAAATCGCGATCTACTTCAACAACGTGCCGCGAATCCTGTATAACGCAAATCCGCGCGCGCCGTTGGCGCCCAATATGCTGACGATCAGGATTCAGCCCGACGAAGGCCTGGCGCTGCACATCATGTCGAAGGTGCCGGGCTCGGCGACCAAGCTGCAGCAGGTCAAGGTCGATTTCCACTACGTCACGTCGACGCCGGAAGCGTACGAGACGCTGCTCAACGACGTGATCGTCGGCGACCAGACGCTCTTCATGCGGCGCGACACGGTCGAAGAAGCGTGGAAGTTCGTGCAGCCGATACTCGACGCGTGGGATCAGTCGCCGATGGATCCGCCGATCTATGCGGCGGGATCGTGGGGACCGCTCGAAGCGGCGCTGATGATCGCGAGTGACGGACGCACCTGGCGAACGCTATAGGCGAGGTAACTCAGATGGCGGGCGGCATCACACTCACGCGGCATATCATGACCAAGAGCGCGACTGCGATTCGGCCCGTGGACCTGGCGCTGATAATGGAGCGCATCGAGCTGATCGCCAAGCGCATCACGCGCCAGCTGGCGGCCGCGGGTCTGACCGGCGAGATCGGCTACACGGGCGCGACCAACGTGCAGGGCGAGCAGGTCAAGAAGCTCGACGAGTGGGGCAACCAGGTTTTCCTGGACGCATTCGAGCAGGGATACCCGGTATGCAGTCTCATTTCCGAGGAAATGGACGAGCCGCACCATTACTCAGTCAGCTGCGGCGACAATAGCTACTGCGTACTCTACGATCCGATCGACGGGTCATCGAATACCGACGTCAACGGATCGCTCGGCACTATCTTCGCGGTGAAGAAACGCGCGCCCGGGCATGCGAAGGGAATCGAAGACATCCTCGCGCCGGGAAGTCAGCAACTCGTCGCGGGCTATGTATTATATGGTCCGGCGGCGCAGCTGGTGTATTGCGCGGGCGCGGGCGTCGACATTTTCACGCTCGATCGAAGCCTCGGCGAGTTCATTCTCTGGAAAGAAAACGTGAAGATGCCCGCGCACGGGACTATCTACGCCGTCAACCAGGCCAATGCGGCAAAGTGGCATGAGGGTGCGCGCAAATTCCTGGCGCATATCACCAGTCGCAAAGACAAACGGACTAGCTATTCGCTGCGCTACTGCGGCGCATTCGCCGCCGACTTCCATCGATTCCTGCTCGAGGGCGGAATCTACATGTATCCCGGCGAAGTCGCCGAGGGCGGCAAGGCCAAGGGCAAGCTCCGCCTCATGTATGAGCTGGCGCCGCTCTCGATGATTGCGGAGCAGGCGGGCGGGCGCGGCACGACCGGCAAGCGGCGGATTCTCGATATCGCAGCCAGCGGGATTCACGAGCGGCATCCGATCTACATCGGCAGCGCGGAGGAAGTGGCGCTGGCCGAATCGTTCAACGTCGAAGGTTGAAGCGATCGAGGTTCCGATGGAGCGACAAATCCTGGCCGGCGATGTCGGTGGAACCAAAACCGATCTCGGGCTCTTCAAGTATTCGGCAGGCACGCTCGAACTCGTGCGCGAGCATCGCTACGCGACCGCGAAGTTCGACAGCCTCGAGGCGGTGTGCGCGGATTTTCTTGGCGCCAGCGCGACGGTGAATGCGGCCTGCCTCGGTGTGCCGGGGCCGATCATCGACGGCAGCGCGCATGCCACCAACGTACCGTGGGAGCTGTCGAGCGCCGCGCTGTCGCGTGTGCTGAAGGGAGTTCCGGTTCGCCTGCTCAACGATCTCGCGGCGATCGCGCACGGCATGGTTAATCTGAAGCCGGCCGAGTTCGTCGTGCTGCATCGCGCAGAAAATCCGCCCGCGCACGGCAACATCGCGGTGATTGCCGCGGGGACAGGGCTGGGCGAATCGTCGCTGGTGTGGGAGGGCGACAGATATTACGCGGTCGCGTCCGAAGGCGGCCACAGCGATTTCGCGCCGCACGACGCGGAGCAGATCGAGTTGCTGCGATCCCTCGCGGCCGAGTTCGGACACGTCAGCTACGAGCGCGTCCTCTCGGGTCCAGGCCTGTGGAACATTTATAAATTTTTGCGGCGCGAGAGCCACGCCGAAGAGCCCGCATGGCTGAGCGCGCAGATCGCCGCCGGCGACGCATCGGCGGCAGTGAGCGAGGCGGCGATTGCGGGACGCGACCCGGTATGCGTTCACGCGCTCACGATGTTCTGCGACATTTACGGATCCGAGGCGGCCAACCTCGCGCTCAAAGTGCTGGCGCTCGGTGGCGTCTACCTGGGCGGAGGTATCGCGCCGAAAATTCTGCCGATGCTCACCAATGGCACGTTTGTGCGGGGATTCCTGGCGAAGGGCAGGCTCAACGAAATTTTGAAACGAATCGAGGTCCGCGTCTCGCTGAATCCGTCCGCCGGACTGCTCGGCGCGGCTCACGTCGCGGCCGCGATGTTGTGACATCTCAAACAAACATCCCGCTGCGTCATGCGCTCGTCGTGGTGACCGGGGCCTCGACGGGAATCGGGGCAGCCACCGCCCGCGAACTCGGCCAGCGCGGCTTTCACGTCCTCGCCGGCGTACGTCGGCGATGCAGACGCCGACGCTATCCGATCGGCGAATGTCGAGCCGAGCCGACTCGACATCACCAACGAGGCCGAGATCGCGATGCTCGTGAAGCGCATCGCCGACGACCCCGACCGCCGTCCGCTGCGCGCCCTCGTCAACAACGCCGGAATCCAGATCAACGCGCCGGTGGAGGCGCTGCCGCTCTCCGAGTGGCGCCGCCTGTTCGACGTCAACCTCTTCGGCCACGTCGCGATGACGCAAGCACTCCTGCCCGCGCTCATCGAGAGCCGCGGGACGGTTGTCAACGTGACGTCAGTCGGGGGCAAGCTGGCGATGGCAGGCTACGGACCCTACGCCGGTACCAAGTTCGCGCTCGAGGCTGTCAGCGATGCGTTGCGCCGCGAGGTCGCCGCTTTCGGCGTGAAAGTCGTCGTCATCGAACCGGGCGCGGTCACCACCGAGATGACTGGTCGCCTGGTCATCGCCTCCGAGCGCATCACCGGCGGCATGAGTGCGGAACAGCACGGTCGCTACGACGCGCTCATGCAAGCCGTCATCGCACAGGCCCGGACGTTCACGCGCGAAGGCGCAGGGCGGCCAGCCGAGGAGGTCGGACGAGTCATAGCAGACGCGATCATCAGCGAGCGGCCTCGCACTCGCTATACCGTCGGCCGCGACGCTGCGATTGGCGTTCGCCTCGCTCGGTTCGTCTCCGACCGCATGCTGGACAGCATGCTCGCCCGCGCCCTCAAACCCTACTTCGCCAAAGCCCGGCAGACGCCGTGAGCGAACGACCGCGCTTCAGTATGGGATTGAGAGTTTCAGGGCCAGTTGTTTGAGTGATATAGGAATGCAAACTGCGGTGACACTCCCGACGGGAGACAGAGGAATATGACGAAGCGAGTTCGAGAGATTCTTGGCTATTACGATTCGGAAAACGGCAGCGTGCGGAACAACCTGTCGCGGATGCTGAACCATGGCAAGCTGGCGGGCACGGGCAAATTCGTGATCCTGCCGGTGGACCAGGGCTTCGAGCATGGACCGGCGCGCAGCTTTGCGATGAATCCGCCGGCGTACGATCCGCGCTACCATTTTCAGCTCGCTATCGACGCGGGCTGCAACGCGTTCGCGGCGCCGCTCGGAATGCTCGAGGCGGGAGTAGCCGAATTCGTCGGTGAGATTCCGCTCATCCTCAAGGTCAACAATCACGACGTGCTCAACGATGAAAAAGATCCGGCGCCGTCGATGACGGCGAGCGTCAAGGACGCGATGCGGCTCGGCGCCTGCGCGGTTGGACTGACAATCTACCCGGGGTCGGCGAAGGAAAAGTCGATGTACGAGGAGGCGCGCGCGATTGGTGAAGAGGCCAAGGCGCACGGTCTGCCGCTGGTCATCTGGTCGTACCCGCGCGGATCCGGCATCAGCAAGCAGGGCGAGACGGCGCTCGACGTGGTCGCGTATGCGGCGCAAATCGCGGCGCAGCTGGGAGCCAACATCATCAAGGTCAAGCCGCCGACGGCGTTCATCGAACAGGCCGAGGCCAAAAAGGCGTACGACGCCAACAAGGTCCCGGTCGAGCCGCTCTCCGCGCGCATCAAGCACGTCATGCAGTCGGCGTTCAACAGCCGGCGCATCGTGATTTTTTCCGGCGGCGTAAAGGAGACCGACGAGTCGCTGCTCAACACCGTGCGCGGGATTCACGACGGCGGCGGTTACGGCTCAATCATCGGGCGCAACAGTTTCCAGCGCCCGAAGGCCGACGCGATCGCGCTGCTGGGCAAAGTGATCGACATTTACAGTAGCTGAACGAGCATGAAATACAGCGAGTACCAGCATCTCCTGTTCGAGCAGAAGGGCGACGGCATCCTGCTCATCACGATCAACCGTCCCGAAGTGCTCAACGCCACCAACAGCCCGCCTGCATTGGGAGTTGAGCCGCGTGTGGCTGGACATCGCCGACGACGACGAAACCAACGTCATCGTCGTGACGGGCGCGGGGCGCGCGTTCTCGGCCGGCGGCGACCTCGAGATGATTCAGAATATGGCGGCGAGCGCGGCGAATATCGGCAAGGCGTGGAAGGAAGCCGGCGACATCGTCTACAACATGATCAATCTCGACAAGCCGATCATCTCGGCGATCAACGGCGTCGCGGTCGGCGCGGGATTGGCAGTCGCGTTCATGGCGGATATCAGCATCGCGTCGGAGTCGATGCGAATCACGGACGGTCACCTGCGCCTCGGCGTCGCGGCGGGAGATCACGCGGTGATCGTATGGCCGCTGCTATGCGGCATGGCCAAGGCGAAGTACTACCTGATGACGGCGGATTTTATCGACGGCAAGGAGGCAGAGCGCATCGGGTTGGTGAGCCTGTGCGTCCCGGCCGACAAGCTGATGGACAAAGCGATGGAAGTGGCGCGCAAGCTGGCGCGCGGCCCGCAGCAGGCGGTGCGATTCACGAAACGCTCGCTCAACAACTGGCTGCGCGTAGCAGGCCCGGCATTCGACGCATCGCTGGCGCTCGAGATGATGGGATTTTTCAGCGCCGATTTGTCGGAGGGCGTCGCCGCGCTGCAGGAGAAACGCCAACCGTCGTTCCCGGGTTTCAACAAACCCAAGTCGTAGGAACAGCGCGGAACACGACCGCTAGTTACTGTTCGATGCTTCCGCGCTCTGGTAAATCGAGCTAACAGGCTGCGCCAGATAAATGCGCGACTCCAAACGCGATCAATGGAAGCGCGATCCGGACCGCACCATAGTTCAGTCGGATGCTTGGAACCGCGCAGCGCTGATTTGGTCAATGACCTCGCCCCTTATCGTCTTGTTCCTGGTTCTCGTGTTTGCGCCCGATTGGGACTGGAGGGCACTGACCGGAATAATGATGTTTGCCTTTGCCTCTGGCAGCGTCGTGCTGATTTTGGGGTGGGTGTACGAACTCGTTAGGTATCGTGACCCATAAATTTTAAACTGAGACACGACCGGATTTTTGGTACTGGCGATATTCGAGAGCGTGAGCGATTGACTGGCGTCTTTTGAACATCGAAGTGGCGTCCTTTGCCTCAATTCGCAGTGTTGGTAAGTTGGAAAGTACATCGGCTGGTTTACACGCCCGTTGCTAGTCGGCGTCGGGCTGGCGATTTCTGCTGGCCCGTTTTCTTCTCTACAAAATCAACCCGTATGCAGTGTTACAAAAGGAACTCGCTCGGAATAAAAGTGGTGCAAACATCTGGAATCGTTCCTCTCAGAACGCAGCGCAGATAGCGACAATTGTACATGGCTATTACAAGACGATCGTCGGCTCTCATCCCCCTGAAGCCGAAGGCACGCTTGGTCCATATGCCCTCATGGTGAAGCCAGCGTGCCTTTCTTTTTGGGCGCAGTGGCGTCTTTTGGTCGAATGACGCCACTACCCGATTTCGCCCCCCTTTTGATGCGGCGGGGATTCTGAAATAATCTTGCGCGCTTGAAAACGACCTTAACTGGAGCGGGGACCAAAATGTTGACGAAGAAAGTTGTGCTTGCTGCTGCCTCATCGATGCTGGCGGCGACTCTCGTGTTCGCGGCGGCTGCTCAGCCGGCTTACGCCACGAGCAAAGTCGATTGCGACGCCGTGATGAACGAGGTCAACAGCGGGAAGCATGCCAAGGACATCGCCAAGGACCTGAACATCTCGACCTCGAGCGTGTATCGCTGCAAGAAGCACGCGAAGGAAGCGGCGAAAGCCTCGACCAAGTCGCGAGTACAGGCGTCCGCGATGGCTGCTATGCCTTCGCCTGCAATGGCTGCGATGAAGCCGGCCGCGGCGGCGTCGGCGGCACCGGCGGCGGCTCCGTCGAAGTAGGAATTGGCGAAGTAGAAATTTGTGAAGTAGGAATCGGCGCCTCGATCCGATGCGTCGCGAGTCGCCGATGGCTCGCGACGCTTCATCCCGCGCCGTGAATTTTTAATCGCGATGGCGAAGTGCGAACTGTGCGAGCTGCGTGACTACACGCAGCGCTATGCCGATTTCGTTCACCCTTTCAAATTTACAATTCTCGATTGCGATTCGTGCGACACTCCGATGGCCGTGCTCGGAGACCATCGCGCGGTGCCGACTGACGAGGAAAAGGCCTTCATGATCGAGGCGCTCTCGCTGGTCGCGCGCGCGAAGTACGGCGCCGACAAATTCGGCATCGACGACGTCATGCGACAGATTCCCGACCACTGCCACATGCACGCCCGTCCTATTCGGCGCTGGCAATATTAGCCGCTGCAATCCGGCATTCTCGATCGTCAAACATATTACGGCGTTGTTTCTTGCGTTTTACCCATTTGGTAAGCGCCTCATCTTATGCTATATGCCCGCCGTTACGCGCGCTGCCGTGGGAAGCAGCGTCGCCGTCCGGGGCAACGGTCTGTGGGGCGCTCCGGCTCGGTTTTTCTTCCAGGGAGGTACGGGGGAAATGGCTAACGGTACGGTCAAGTGGTTTAGTCCGAAAAAGGGCTACGGCTTCATCACGATGGAGGACGGACAGGAAGTGTTCGTTCATTACAGCGCGATTGATGGGGCAGGTTTCCGCTCGCTCGAACAGGGCGAGCGCGTTGAGTTCGAGGTCGCGCAGGGCCCCAAGGGGCTGCAGGCGTCCAACGTCAACAAGGGATAGGACTTCACGCGGGGGAGGTTTGCGGGGAAAGGGGGAACGTTTCTACTACCGGTGATACGGCGCGCCACGGTCTGCGCGGGAGCGTCGGCACGCTCGTCCGGTTTGTGCTACAGAATCCGGCATGAGTGACGCGGTTCCGCTCGGCGAGCGGCTTCGATTCGGCACGATGGTTTCGACTTCGAGCCGCGAGGAAGCGACGCGCGGGCTCGAGTCGATCGCGCGATGGGGCTACGAAGTTCTGTGGGCGCCCGACCACGTCGCGTTCACGGGGCCAGTCAACGATCCGCTGACAACACTCGCATACCTGTCGGCGCTGGAACCCAAACTCACCTTCGGCACCAGCGTGTACCTGCTGCCGCTGCGGCATCCGGTGCCCGTCGCCAAGATGGTCGCGACGCTCGACCGCTTGCTCGGCGCCGGTCATTTCATTTTCGGCGTGGGCGTCGGCGGCGAGTTCCCGCGCGAGTACGAAGCGTGCGGCGTGCCGATACACGAACGCGGCGGGCGCGCGACCGAGGCTATCCAGGTGATGAAGCGGCTGTGGAGCGGCGAGCGCGTCGAGCATCGCGGCAAATATTTCAGCTTCGGCGAAGTCAGCATGCAGCCGCGGCCGAAGACTCCCGGCGGACCGCCGGTATGGATAGGAGGGCGCGCCGAAGGTCCGCTCAAGCGCGCGGCGCGCTACGGCGACGGCTGGATGCCGTACGTCGTGACGCCGAAGCGCTTCGCCGACGGGCTGGATTTCATCGGCAAGGAAGCAGAGCGCGCCGGCCGGACGCTGACGTCGTTCGGCACCTGCATCCAGATATTCTGCAGGCTCGGCGACAGCGTCGAAGCGGCGCACGCGGTCGCGGGCAAATTTCTAAGCAAGCGCTACGCGACCGACATGAACGATGCGGCGAAACGCTACGGCGCACTGGGCCGTCCGGCGGACGTGGCGGCGAAAGTGAGCGAGTATATCAAGGCGGGCGCGCGCGACATCGGAATCGACGCGATCACGCATCCGTCGGAGCGCACCGCGCAGCTCGAGCAATTCGCCAAAGAAGTAATCCCGCTCCTGAGCCTCTGATCGCTCGCACAGCTAGACCAATTCGATTGGATGCTCGCGCTTGGGCGTGACGCGGCCGACGATGGCGGCCTCGCGATGGCCGCAGTTCTGAAGTTCGGCGAGCAGGGCGAGAGCTTGATCGTCGGGGAGCGCGATCAGCAGGCCGCCCGAGGTTTGGGGGTCGAATGCGATCGTCGCGATCTCGTCGGAGACTTCGTCGGAGATGCGGACGCTGGGCGCGTAGAACTCGCGATTGCGCTCGCCGCCGCCGGGGATCATTCCGGCGCGGCATTGCTCGAGCACGCCCGGCAGCAGCGGCAAGTCGGATTCCTCGAACACGAAGGTGACGCGGCTGCCCTCGGCCATTTTGAGCGCGTGGCCGACGAGGCCGAAACCGGTGACGTCGGTGGCGGCGTGGACGTCGTAGTTGAGCATCGCGGATGCGGCGGCGGCGTTGAGTTGCGTCATCGAGCGGACGGCGGCCTGGTAGGATTCGTCGCCGAGGGCGTCGCGCTTGAACGCGGTCATCAGGATTCCCGTGCCGAGCGCCTTGGTCAGCACGAGCGCGTCACCGACTTGCGCGCCGACATTGCGGACGATTCGACGCGGATCGATCACGCCGGTGATGGCCATGCCGAATTTCACTTCTTCGTCGGCGACAGTGTGACCGCCGACGATCACGACGCCTGCCTCGCGCGCTTTCTCGGCGGCGCCGCGCAAAATATCGGCGAGCATCTCGCCGGGCAGACCGCTTTGCGGCCAGCATACGATGTTGAGCGCCGTGCGCGGCACCCCGCCCATCGCATAGACGTCCGACAACGCGTTGGCCGCGGATATTTGGCCGTAGGTGAAAGGATCGTCGACCACCGGCGTGAAAAAATCGACGGTGTTGACGATTGCGAGGTCGTCGGAAAGACGGAACACTCCGGCGTCGTCGCCCGTGGAGATTCCGACGAGCAAATCAGGGTGGCTCGGCAACTCGAGCCGCGCGAGGACTGCGGAGAGGTCCGCCGGACCGAGCTTACCGGCTCAACCCGCAGCCTTGCACCGCGCAGTCAGGCGAACGAGATCGCCCCGCGAGGGATTGTTGTCCTTGTTCCTGGACATCGCGGCTATTGTCGCGCATCGGGCAGGCGAAGTCAGCCGCGCACCAGACAAAAATGTTTTTCATTCGATCCAGGGTTCGCCTTGCTCCGGTGGCAAGGCGAACCCGCGTTCACGGTTCAGTCGCGCGTTGGTTTTAGTTGCTCGTGGTTGGACGCAATCACAAGCCAACTTTGATACGAAACGCGTTTGGCGCCAGATTAGTAACGGTGGCCTGGCCGGTGGGCGGCGAGATGAAGATGTTGGTGGAACCGATAATGGTCTGCGGATAGGTTGCCGTAGTCTCGGTCGGTCCCGTGGTGTCAAAGGCGCCCTGGCCGTTGATGCGGAAATGCCAAACCACATACAACGAATCGGTCGGGCTTGCCTTGGGCAGCTCGCTAACCGCGACGCCCTGGGCAAAGAACGTCCCGATCGGGCTCGCGCTGAGCGCTGAACATTCGACCCCCGCGGTGGACTTGCTGACGGTGCCGCCAGGATACACGGACGCGACCGCGGCAAAGTTGAATCCATTGACTACGTCGTCGCCCTGGTCGAGGCAGACGTCGTAACTGTTGGCAAGCGCTGGAAGGGCGGTGAAGAGCACCAGCGCCGCCGCGAATCCGTAACTGAGTATCTTGTTCATAACATCCTCCGTATAAAGTTACTGGCAGCATTGGTACTCAACTATCTGAGAGTCAACACGGAAAGTTGCTATTCATCGTGCGCGAACTGAGTACTCAGTTCGCGCGACTGCATATTCGACATACTAGTGTCAATAATGAATTTTTAATGGAGTCAGAAGCCGGCGAAACGCAAGCGCGTGCGAAATAGGTAAGAGGAGTGGTTTCAGGAGGACGGAGCGGGCGACCGGAGGCGGCGGGTGTCGCCTACCCGGGTGGTCACGCCCGTGTGGTCGAAGTGATCGAGCAGGGCGATCGCGAATTTGCGCGAGGCGCCGAGCAGGTCGCGGAAGGTCGCGGCGGTGATGGCGTCGTGAGTTTTCAGATAGTCGACGAGGCGGGTGCGCGCGGCGTCGGCGGCGGCGCGGGAGAAATACAAGTCGCTGGCGATTTTGACTACGCGGCCTTCGCGTTCCATCGCGACCAGCACGGTTCTCAGGTGCGGCAATTGGCTGGTGGGAATTTTCAGTGACTCGGCCAGTTGCTTGAGATCGGGGGGCTGGAATTCGGCGTGCTCGAGCGCGGCCGCCACCCTCGTGCCGAGCGTTTCTGCCGCGCCGCCCAGTTGCACGCGATGGCTCTTCAGGCGCAGCGTGCTTTCCTCGCGCACGATTTCGGATTCGTGGCTGATGCGATCGACGATCGGACGGAATGCGCGCGCGCCGATTTCGTACGGCAGCCGCGTGCGCAGCGCTTCCATCTCGAGTCCGGGAGACAGGGGCTCGCGCTTGTGATGCGCCGCGAGCGCGTCGAGCGCGAAGTGTTTCAGCGCATCCCACCTGGTCCGCGTCGTGAATGCCACTTCGTCGCCAATCGAGAGCTTGATGAAGCGCGGCGTTTCGCGCAGGGCAGCGTCGGCCTCGGCGATTGGGATGTTCATGAGCGTCGCGATCCGGCTGGGGCCGAGGGCGAAGCTTTCCTGCAAGTTGATCAGCGCTTCGATAGCGTCGGCGCCCGACGAATTTTTGAGCATCAGGAGATTGGCGCGATAGGCCTCGAGCGGCTTGCGGACGCGGCGGCCGAGCGGGTTCAGCACGATGCCGCCGCCGAGAGTGCGCGAGTTGGTTTCGTCGCGGATGACGAAGCGATCGCCCGCAAGCGCGACGACGGGATCTTCCGCGACGAGCTGCGCGAGGCCGGCGGCCTTGGGCGCGATCGTGCCGGCCTCATCGAGGACGATTGCGCGCGCGATGGTTTCCGCCGTGCCGATGAAGAGCCGCACGCGGGTGTTGTTCTTGAGTGCGCGCTTGGCGGCGGGGCGAATTTCGAGCCATGCGTCGAAACGCGCGGTGGCGGAGTCCACGCGCTCGTCGGCGAGGACGTCGCCGCGAGCGAGGTCGAGTTTCTCGGCGCCGGTGAGATTGAGCGCGACGCGCTGGCATAGCCCGGCGCTCTCGACCGAATCGGAATGCACCTGGATCGAGCGCACGCGCACTTCATTGCCCGAGGGCAGCACGCGGAGCTTGTCGCCGACGTGGACCTCGGCGCCCATCGCAGTGCCGGTGACGACGATGCCGTGTCCCTTGATGACGAACGCGCGATCGAGTGGCAGGCGGAAGACGCCGGTGGCGCGGCGCGCCTGGAAGCCGTCGAGCTGGCGGACGATTTCGGCGCGCAATTGCTCGAGGCCGGCGCCGGTGGTCGACGAGACCTCGATGACGGGCGCGCCGGCGAGGGTGGTGCCGTCGGCCAGCAGTTCGATTTCGTCGCGCACGTCGCGGAGGCGGGCGGTGTCGGCGAGGTCGGCCTTGGTGATCACGAAGATGCCGCGGCGCGCGCCGAGCAGATGGAGGATGTCGAGATGCTCCTCGGTCTGCGGCATCACGCCGTCGTCGGCCGCGACGGTGAAGAGCACGAGGTCGATGCCGTGGGCGCCGGCGAGCATGTTGCGGATGAAGCGCTCGTGGCCGGGGACGTCGATGACGCCGGCGCGGGTGCCGTCGGGGAGGGTGAAGTAGGCGAAGCCGAGATCGATCGAGATGCCGCGTTCTTTTTCTTCCTTGAGGCGATCGGTGTCCTGGCCGGTGAGGGCTTTGATGAGCGCGGTTTTGCCGTGATCGATGTGGCCGGCGGTGCCGATGATGGCGTGGGTGGTGGTGGCCATCGTGGGAAGAACCTAACCCCTAACCCCTTCCCATGGATGGGAAGGGGGACAATCTAGGCGGGGATCAGGGTCAGGACATTTGTTTCATGTACATTTGCATGTCGAAGTAGTCGCGCCAGGCGCTGATTTTTGAACCCGTCACTTCGAAGACGCCGGCGACCGGGAGTTCTATTTTTTTGCCGTTGCCGAGGTCGAAGATGTCGACGCGTTCGTTGAAGACCACGTTGCCGTTGCCGGCGGAGTTCAGGATTTTGAAATGCAGCGACTTGGCCATCGGCAAGAAGGTGTTGATGACGCCGCGGATGGCGTCTTTGCCCTTGGCGGGTTCGAGCGGGATGTTGTGATAGACGGCGTCGTCGGTGAAGAAGCCGAGCAGTTCGTCGACGTTCTTGCGCGGCCATGCGTTGCAGAATTCGGTCACGATTTTTTCAGCATCGGTAGCCATGACGGTTTCTCCTTTTATTCGTGGTCGAGATAGAAGCGGTCCTCGTCCTTGTTATAGCCGAACAGCTCGGCATAACGCCCCCAGTTCACCAACGCCATAAATTGTCGCTCGGGCTTCTCGCTGGGCAGGAGCATCGCGAGGTGTTCGAGCACGATTTCCTTGGTCAGGGACTTGTCCTCCTGGCCGTGCAGCAGGCGGATGAAGTAGCTGAAGAGGCTGTGCTTCTTCAACTGCTCGCGCAGCATGAGCTTGCGATCGTTGACCTGGGCGGCGAGAAATTGCTTGCCGAGAGGTTCAAGCACGACGTCTCCGGCGGGAGTCGACACGAGCCCGAGGATTTCCCCGGCCTTCATCACCTTGAGCAGATCGCTGAACTTGAAATTGAGATCGCGCGCGATCTTGTAGCCGTCCTCGCGGCCGCCGCGATCCTCGAGGAATTCGAGCAGGCCGAAGACCAGAGTCAGCCCGCAATCGGGCAGCGGAGTTATGGCCGGGGCCGCCATCAGCCGCGCTCCTCGATCATCGAGAAGACCTTGTCGGTGAGGGCGTTGAAGGCTTCGGCGCGGCGATCGCGCGGACGGGGCAATTCGACCTTGAGATCCTGGACGATGCGGCCGGGACTCGCCGCCATCACGATGATTCGATCGGCCAGCTCGATCGCCTCCTCGATGATGTGGGTGACGATGATGAGATTTTTCACCGGCATGTCGGGCGACTGCCAGATGTCGAGCAATTCTTCGCGCAGCGTGATCGCGGTCAGGGCGTCGAGCGCGGAGAACGGCTCGTCGAGCATCAGCACCTTGGGCTCGACCGCGAGCGCTCGCGCGAAACCGACGCGCTGCTTCATGCCGCCGGACAGCTCGCGCGGGTAAGCCTCTTCGAAGCCGTCGAGTCCGACCTTGTCGATGTAGAAGCCCGCGCGCTTTTCGCGCTCGGCCAGCGGCAATCCCTGCGCTTCGAGGCCGAGCTCGACGTTGGCCTTGACCGAGAGCCATGGCAGGAGCGCGAACGACTGGAACACGAGCGCGCATTCGAGATTGATCCCGTCGACCTGGCGGCCGCGGTACAACACCTGTCCGGAAGTCATCGGCACGATGCCGTTGATGATGCGCAGGAGGGTTGACTTGCCGCATCCCGAGGGGCCGACGATGGCGACGAACTCGCCCTCGTTGACGTCGAAGCTGACGTCATTGAGCACCTGCAGCGTGCCCTTGGCATGCGCGAAACTTTTCGAAATGTGTTTGAGCTCGAGGAGGGCCATGGGTCAGGTTCAGGTGAGGGCGAGTCGCACATGCGTCAGTAGTCCAGCCTGTAGCGCTCCGTGGCCAGGTTGTACAAGGGGCGCCACATGAGACGGTTCAAGGTTAGCACGACCGCAATCATTGATAAGAGGCTCAGCAGAATCATCACGCCGTTGCCGGTTTGGTAGGTCGCGGCGTCGAGCAGCGAGCCGATTCCGAGGACCTGGTGGGTCGTACCTTTGTAGACGAAATATTCGGAGAGGATCAGCGCGTTCCATCCTCCGCCCCATGCGGTGATGCTGCCGGTGATCAGCGACGGCGTGACGGCCGGGAGAATCAGCTTGCGCCATCGCGCGACGCGGGAGAGTCCGAACGAGCGCGCCGCTTCCTTCAAATCCTCGGGCACCTGGTTGATACCGGCGAGCAGATTGAACAGCAGGTACCATTGCATGCCGGTGAGGATGAGCAGGATCGAGGCGAGATTCATGCCGCCGGTGAATTCGATCACGAAGATGACGATGATCGGGAACAGCGCCGTCGCCGGCATCGAGCCGACGATTTCCGCAATCGGCGAGAGGATGCGGTTGAAGCGGGCGTTCTCGCTCGCCGCCAGCGCGCAGGGCACCGTCCACGCCAGCGAGATCGCGTAAGCGATCGTCATGCGAATGGTCGAAAGCACGATCGCTTCCGGAATCTGTTTCGCGTCGGACGGCCACGGCTGTGACAGCGTCCTGACCAATGCGAAGAAGCCGCTGACGAGCGCCCACAGCGTGAAGATCACGATGGAGCCGATTATCAGCGTCCGCACGACCGCGCCGACGCGCTTGCTCTGTTCGGGCGTAAGCTGCGGGCCGCTCGGCAAAGCCTCGATCGCGCGGACAATCGCTCTGTACGGCGGCACCAGCACTGCGCGTAGCGCTCGCGTGACGGCGGGACCGACGCCAGACAACGCATCGAACATCCCGAGCGATTGCGCAGCGGTGGATGACGCCGCAAATTCGTACTTGAACTTTTCAGCCCAGGTGGAGAGCGGCTGCCATACGATCATGTCCATCGCCACGATGATCGCGAGCAAGGTGAGCAGGCCCGTCGCGAGATCGAAGGTGCGGCCCTTTTCGGCCGCCTCCCACAAAAAACTGCCCAGCCCCGGCAGCCGGTAACTGGCGGGACCGACCGTGATGATTTCGCACGCGATCAGAAAGTACCATCCCGCGACCCACGACAGGATCGAGTTGTAGACCAGTTTCGGCACGCTCGCGGGCAGCAGCAGGCGCTTGAACTTGAGCCATCCGCGCCCGCCGAACGAATCGAGCGCGTCCTTCGAATCCTCGGGGATCGTCTTGACCGCTTCGTAAACGCCGAGCGCCATGTTCCACGCCTGGCTGGTGAAGATGAGAAAAACGGCGGCCATCTCGACTCCGAGCCGGCTGCCGTGCGCGAGCGCGACGAAAAAATAAACGGCGGCGGGAAAAAAGCCGACCACCGGCACCGACTGCGCGATGTCGATCGCGGGAATCAGGATGCGCTCGTAGAGGCCGCCGCGCGCGGCAGCCATGCCGTAGATGATCGAAAAGATCAGCGCGATGATGTAGGCGGCGAGCATCCGGTAAAACGAGCAGAACGCGTAGTATGGAAGATGCGACAGCGAAGCGGGCACATTGTGCGGAATCAGGTGTTGGGCGTGGCTCCGATAGGCGAAGAACAGCGCGATGATCGCGGCCAGCGCGAGGAACGATAGCGTGCCGTTGATCAAACGGCGGGTGTTTATTTCAAACTTGAACATTATCCGAATGGCCCGAACCTCCCAGCATAACTGCGAACAGATTTGGCTCAAGGGCAAATCGCATTGCGAGCGAATTAATTTTGCGGGCGGCGGCGTTGACAACGCGCATCGCGGGCAATAGCGAAGTCGCAAGAGCGAAAAAAATGGCGACGGCCGACAAAATTCCAGACGACGAATGGCGGTTGGACGATGGAACCGACGAGCCGGAGCCGCAGCCCGCGCCGCCGCCGGCGGTGGCCGTCACCAACTTGAGCGCAGAGAGGCTCGCGCGCGCCGTTTACGTCGTCACGGTCGAGCATCTCGCGTGGTACGTCGTCGCAGCATACGCAATCGTCACGCGTATAGCGGCTCTGGGAGCACGTCCGCTCGATCCGGCACAGGCACGCGACGCGCTCGCGGCGTTCTACATCGCGGCGCATGGGCGAGCAGCCTTCGCGCTGGCGGATGCGTCGTGGGTCACGATACTCGAGGGCTGGATCTTCGCGGCGGCGGGCGCCAACGACGCCAATGCGCGAATCGTCGTGACGCTATGCGGTCTCGTCCTCGTCGCGACCGCATTTGCGATGCGGCCAGTGCTCGGCCGCGCGGGCGCGCTCGCCTTCGGCGCGATAGTCGCAATCTCGCCGAGCCTGACTTACTTCTCGCGCGGCGGTTCGACCGCGATCGCATCGGTCACGTTCATGGTAGTGGCGATCGCAATCGCGGAAAGCATGCGCCGGCGTCCAACCATCGTGCGTGCGGCGGGACTCGGCGCCGCGATCGCGCTGTGGCTCACGGCAGATCCGATCGGCTACGTGACCGCAGCGGCGATAGTCGCGTCGCTACTGCTCGTCGGTGCGGTCGATGCGATTCGCCTCGACCATCGCCGCTTGCGCGTGCGCGTATGGTGGGATCGGCGCCGCGCGCAGGTGATCGTCGGCGCGATCGTCGCGATTGGCTTGTGGCTCGTGCTGGCGACGGCGTTTTTCCATCGGCCGCTGTTCGCCGCGGTCGAATATTTCGCCGATGCCGCATTCGCACCGCCGGCGATTGCCGTTCACCGCGCAACTCACACGCTCGTCCCAATCCTGGTGTTTTACGAATTCATCGCCGTGAAGCTCGCACTCTTCGGCATCTTCGCGATCGTCACGCGGCGTATCGGTGATCGATTCGCTGCGTGGGCACTGGTATGGGCGATGGTCAGTCTCGCGATTTTTGGGTCGCTGAGTTCGAATCGATCCGATGCAGTAGTCGCGATCATTCTGCCATTGGCAATCGTCGGTGCTTACGCCGTCGACTGGATGCATCGGTCGGAGCGCTGGCGATCGATTCGCTACGCGATGGCCGGCGTGATCGGGTTGACGATCTACGTTCAGCTCACTCGTCAACTTCGTCTATCCCGCGCCGGACGTCAGTGAGGCGCCGTGGCGGCGGCACGCGCTGCTGTTCTGGTCCGATCCTGCGACGTCGATTCAGACGGTGCGCGAATGCGCGCGCGCGCGAAATGCAGTGCCGCCGGCCGGCGCGACCGCGATGGTTCCCGACGATGCGCCGCAAGTACAATGGTACCTGCGCGATTATACGCCGACCGCTTCGCCCGACGGCGCGAGCATCGTGGTGACTGTGGGCAAGACGCGAAGCGGATCGCTGGCGGCGAATCCCGACGCGCCGCAGTTCGGCTTCGAGGAGTCGTGGACGCCGAATTTCCACGCGCTGACGCCGGCCGCCGCGATCAGTTACCTGCTGACGCAACGAGCATGGAGCGAAGTCGAGATTCGCGATCTTCAAATCGTGATCGCGCCTGCCAAGGCTCCCTAATCAGGTTTTCGCGAATCATTCGCCCAGGCGATTCTTCGGCCTTCCGCAGATTTGCGTGCTGGCCGTAGCTTTGCGATAAACTGCACAGACCGCGCATCGCGCACTCGTTTCCGCGCCCGCGCGTACTTGTATCCCGCTCAATTCAAGGAGTGCCGATGGACTCAGTGGTCAAATTCCTTCAACCCTACCAACTGCATCCGGTCATCGACCATTTCTCGGTCGCCCTGCTCTTCACCGCCGTGCTGATCGATCTCGTCGCGAGCACGGCGCCTAACCGCATCTGGCTTCGCTACACCGCTGTGCTGCTGATGATCCTGGGCGCGCTCGCAGCCGGCGGATCGTATTTCACCGGCGACGCGGAGGCCGATCGCATTTGGGACGCGCTCGGACCACCCGCCAAGGAAGTGCTGAAGCGGCATGCACAGCTCGGGGAATATCTCGCGATCGGCTTCGGCGTGCTGGCCGTGTGGCGAATCATGATCCAGGCGTTCGGCTTCATGGCGGGGTCGCGCGCGATTTATCTGATCGTCGCCCTCCTGGGGATCGCGACGCTCGGCTACTCGGCCCATCTCGGCGGCGTGCTGGTGTACGACTACGGCGCAGGCACGGCGCTGATGGGGTCCCAGCCGGTGCCGTCGGAAAACGCGACTCCCGCGGCGGTGCCGACTTCCTCCGGACCCTTGCCGACGGTTTCCGTGCCGACTCCGGAAGCGAGCGCGAGCGCAGCGCCGCCGCCGGTCACTGCGGCTCCAGCTTCATCTATAGCGTCGCCCAGCCCGGCCAGCGTGCCGACCGCGAATCCGTCGGTTCAGCCGTCGACAGTGCCGAGTGCGAGCATGTGATCCGATCGAAGTTGAAAATAACGGCGCGGTCTTGATTCGAACCGCGCCGCCAGCAGGAGTTTCAAAAAGAAAATGACACAGCGACTCGGCTTTGGCGTGTTCCTCGCGCCGCATCATCCTATCGGCGAGCATCCGACGCTCCAGTTTCAGCGCGATCTCGAACTCGCCGAATTGCTCGATGAGCTTCACTACGACGAGTTCTGGGTCGGCGAGCATCATTCGGCGGGATGGGAAACCATTGCGTCGCCGGAAATGTTCCTGGTCGCCGCGGCCGAACGCACCAAGCGAATCAAGCTCGGCACCGGCGTTGTCTCGATTCCGTACCATCATCCGTTCAACGTCGCACAGCGCATCGTGATGCTCGACCATCTGAGCCACGGGCGCGCGATGCTCGGCGTCGGGCCCGGCGCGCTGCCGTCGGACGCCGTCATGCTCGGCATCGATCCGATGACGCAGCGCGACAAAATGGACGAAGGCCTCGGCGTTATCCTGCGGCTGCTCACGACCGACGAGCCCTTCAGCCACAGCGGCTCATGGTTCGAGCTGAACAACGCCGCGCTGCAGATTCGGCCGCTGCAGGAAAAAATCCCGGTCGCAGTGGCGTCGACGATTTCGCCGTCGGGGATGAAGACCGCGGGCAAATACGGCGCCGGCGTGTTGTCGGTCGCGTCGTACTCCGAGGAAGGGCTGATGGCGTTGCCGACGCAATGGAATTTCGGCGAGACCTCGGCCAAGGAACACGGGCAGACGATCGATCGCGCGAAATGGCGAATCGTCATGCCGTTTCATCTTGCCGAGTCGAAAGAGCAGGCGATGCGCGAAGTCGCGGCCGGGCTCCAGCGCTGGCAGAACGAATACATCGTCGGGATTCTCGGCACGCCGAATCGGCCGCAATTTCCCGACGGCTACGAAGCCGCCAAGCGGATGAGCGATTACGGCGGCGCAATTTTCGGCACGCCCGACGACGCGCTCGAACGCATCGCGCGGCTGCAGAAACTCTCGGGCGGCTTCGGCACGATCCTCGTGTTCGCGCACGACTGGGCGACGCGTCCGCAGATGCTGCGCAGCTACGAGCTGCTCGCGCGCTACGTGATGCCGCGATGCCAGGGGCTGATCGCGCCGATCGAAGCGTCGGCAGCCCGCGTGACCGCCAACAAGGAAGCGCTGATGGAAAAATCCACCGGCGCAATCCTCAAAGCAATTCGCGACTACAACGCCGTGCACCCGCGACAGAAATGAGGAGGGCAGATGGTCAAGTTCGATCACATGAACCTTCCCGTGACGAACTACCAGGCATCGCGCGACTGGTACGTGCGCAACTTCGGCTTCAAGGTTGAATTCGAGGTCGCCGCGCGCAAGACCTCCGCGATCCAGGACGACGCCGGCTTCACGATTTTCCTCTACGAGCAACCGGCGCAACTCTCGGGCGCGAAATGCTCGCTGACGCTGCAGGTCGAAGACGTCGATTCGAAGTACAAAGAACTGCAATCGAAGGGCGTCGCGTTCGTAAATCCACCCGGCAAATATTTCTGGGGCTACGGCGCCGAACTCCGCGACCCCGACGGCTACCAGATCCTGCTGTGGGACGAAGTCTCGATGAAAGAAAAAGGCGGCTCGAACTAGCCTGAAGCGGCTCTACATCACATAATTGCGATGTTGCGTTCGGCGGGTGCCCTGCGTAACACTCGTTTCTCAACTGAACGATTGTTTAATGGAGGCCGTCGTGGACAACAGGCTTGGCTTTGGCGTTTTTCTCGCTCCGCATCATCCGATCGGCGAACATCCGATGCTCCAGCTCGAGCGCGACCTCGAACTCGCGACCCTGCTCGACGGCCTCGGCTACGACGAGTTCTGGGTCGGTGAGCATCATTCCGGCGGATGGGAGACCATCGCGTCGCCCGAGATGTTCCTCGCGGCGGCGGCGCAGCGCACGCAGCGCATCAAGCTCGGCACCGGCGTCGTCTCGATTCCTTATCATCACCCGTTCACCGTCGCGCAGAGAATCGTGATGCTCGATCTGCTGAGTCGCGGGCGCGCGATGCTTGGCGTTGGGCCCGGCGCGTTGCCGTCGGACGCGTTCATGCTCGGCATCGATCCGATGACGCAGCGCGACCAGATGGACGAAGGCCTCGGCGTGATCATCCGGCTGCTCACCGAGCGCGAGCCGATCACGGTCGAGGGTTCGTGGTATCTGCTGCGCGAGGCGGCGCTGCACCTGAAGCCGCTGCAGAAGCAGATGCCGATAGCAGTCGCGTCGATGATCTCGCCGGCCGGGATGAAGGCGGCGGGCAAGTACGGCGTGGGCGTGCTGTCGGTCGCGTCGTACATGCAGGAGGGTCTGACCGCGCTGAAGACGCAATGGAGTTTCGCCGAAAGCTCGGCCAAGGAGCACGGGCAGAAAGTCGATCGCGCGAACTGGCGTATCGTCATGCCGTTTCACCTCGCCGATTCGAAAGAGCAGGCGTATCGCGACGTGGCTGACGGGCTCAAGCGATGGAACAACGAATACGTGGTGGGAATCATCGGGCGCCCCGACGGACAGAATTTCGAGGACGGCTACCAGGCGGCGAAGTTCATGGACGAATTCGGCGGCGGAATTTTCGGCACGCCGGAAGACGCGCTCGAGAAGCTGGCCAAGCTGCAGGAGCTGTCGGGCGGCTTCGGCACAATCCTGAGCTTCGCGCACGACTGGGCGCCGAAAGAAAAAATGTGGCGCAGCTATGAACTGCTCGCGCGCTACGTGATGCCGCGATGCCAGGGGCTGCTCGATTCGATCGACGCGAGCGCTGCCCGCGTCACCGCAAGGCGGCACGAGCTGATGTCGGGCGCGACCGGCGCGATCATGAAGGCGATCGGATCCGACGAGAAAGCGATCGAGGCGATGACGAAGACAGTAGCCGGCCCGTTCAGCATCGCGCCTGCGCAAAGCACGAGCAAATAAGTCGCGCTGACATCGCGCGCGGCTGACAACCGTTGTCCGCGCTGTGGAAACAGCGCGGCGCGGCCCTTGAAGCTGCGATCCTCGGAGCACAGCATAGAGATGTGGCGCGGCATCGAGTCGCGCCGCGCCGATGCCAGCTGCTCGTGAAATCATAATCTCCGCGCGCGCATCCGAGCGCGTCGCCGCCGCGCGCGCATGGCTCGAGTCGCAGCCGCCGGCGACCGAAGTCCTCGTCATCGCGTCGGTCAAGGAAGCCGCCGACGACCTCGTGCGCGCCTTCGCAGTCGCGCGCGGCGCGATGCTCGGAGTGCATCGCCTGACGCTCGACCGCCTCGTCGGCCTGCTCGCCGCCGAAGAACTCGCCGACGCGGGCCTCGCGCCGGCGGACGGACTGGCAGCCGAAGCCGTCGCCGCGCGGGCAGTCTTCCGCCTCGCGCCGTCGGGAGCGCTCGCCCATTTCGAGCCGGTGCTGGATCGCCCCGGTTTCTCGCGCGCGCTCGCGCGCACGCTGATCGAGCTGCGATGGAACAACATCGGCGCCGGCGACCTGCGCGCGCTGGGCGCCGCCGGCGAGGCAATCGCCGCGACGCTCGCGCAGTTCGACGCCGAGCTGGCCGAGGCGAAGCTGATCGACCGCGCCGGGATGCTGCAAGTCGCAACGCGCGCTGCGCTCGCGAGCGAACCGCCGCGCTTTGTCGGACTGCCGATTTTATTGCTCGATCCTTCGGTCGACAGCGCACTCGACCGCGACTTTATCGCAGCGCTCGCCGCCCGCGCGCCATCGGTTCTCGCGACGCTTCCCGCTGGCGACTCTCCCGTGCAGACCATCCTCGAAGATGCGCTCGGCGTTCGCGCAAATGCTCAGTCGCCGACCGTCGACGAGGCCACTGCGCCGTCGCTCGAACGCCTGCAGACACATCTGTTTGCCGACACCGCCCCGCCTGAGCGCGACGTCGATGAAACCGTCACGGTGATTTCCGCGCCGGGCGAGATGCACGAGTGCGTCGAGATCGCGCGGCGAATCGCGGCCGAAGCGCGCCGCGGCGTCCCGTTCGATCGAATCGCCGTGCTGCTGCACGACCCCGTCCGCTACGCGCCGTATCTGCAGGAAGCGCTCGCCCGCGCCGACATCCCCGCGTACTTCGCGCGCGGCACGCGGCGCCCCGAGCCCGGCGGCCGCGCGATGCTCGCGCTGCTTTGCTGCGCCTCGGAAAATCTCTCGGCGCGCCGCTTCGCCGAATATCTGTCGCTCGCTCAGGTGCCCGACGCCGATCGCCAGCGCGATGACCAGCCCGCCGTCAGTCCCGACGCCGAGCTCGCGCCAATATCGCTCGAGTCGGATCTCGAAGTTGAACGGAGCGCCACTCCAGTTGACGACGGCGACGCGTCCGATCCGGTCCCGGTGATCGATGGAACGACGCGGGCGCCCTGGCGATGGGAACGCCTGCTGGTCGACGCGGCAGTGATCGGCAGCGCGCAGCGATGGAAGAAAAGATTGGCCGGTTTGGGCAACGAGCTCATTTCGCGGCGCAAGGAGATTGCGGACGACGACGCCCGCGTCGCCGGCCTGGAGCGGCGAATCCTCGACCTCGCGCATCTCGGCGAAGTCGCGATGCCGATCATCTCGATGCTCGAAGCGGCGCCGCGCGATGCGACCTGGGGCGACTGGCTCAAGTTCCTGCGCGGTCTGGTCGACCTGGCGATTCGCGATCGCGAGCCGGTGCTGGCCGCGCTGGCGGAGCTCGAGCCGATGGCGCCGGTCGGTCCGGTCGGACTCGACGAGGTGCGCTTCGTGCTGAACGATCGGCTCGGGCGGCTGGAGGCGCCGCGGCGCGTTCGCCGCTACGGCGCCGTGTTCGTCGCGCCGCCGAATCGCGCGCGCGGCCTGGAGTTCGACGTCGTTATCGTCCCCGGTCTGGCCGAGCGGATGTTTCCGCGCAAGCTCACCGAGGATCCGATTCTTTCCGATGTGGCGCGCGCGCAGCTGAGTCCGTATCTCGCGCGCAATGAGCGGCGGGTCGGTGCGGAGCGGCTCGCGCTGCGAATTGCGGCGGGCGCGGCGCGCACGCGTGCGATGTTTTCTTATCCGCGCGTCGATCTCGACCAGGGCCGTCCGCGAGTGCCGTCGTTCTACGCGCTGGAAGTCCTGCGCGCGGCGGAGGGCAAGCTGCCCGGCTTCGACGAGCTGGCGACTCGCGCGGCGTCTCAGCCGGTGACGCGATTGTCGTGGCCGGCGCCGGCGAATCCGGCCGACGCGATCGACGATGCGGAATTCGATCTGGCGGTGCTCGACAAACTGGTCGACGCCGATCCGCTGACCACGACCGGCGCCGCAAACTATCTGCTCGGCGCCAACGTGCATCTCGGCCGGGCGCTGCGGGCGCGGGCGCGGCGATGGCTCCGGCGATGGACGCCGGCGGACGGCCTGGTCGATCCCGACGCGGCTGCGCTGGCGGCGTTGGGGAAGCATCAGTTGAGCGCGCGATCGTACTCGCCGACGGCGCTGCAGCATTTCGCGGCGTGTCCGTATCGATTTTTTCTGCAAGCGATCCATCGCTTGGAACCGCGCGAGGAGCCCGAGGCGATCGAGACGCTCGACCCGCTGACGCGCGGCAGTATTTTCGCGGACGTGCAGTACGAAATCCTGTCGGCGCTCAGGGAGCTCGACGTGCTGCCGGTGACGCCGGAGGACCTGGACGACGCGTCGGGGCTGCTCGACGAGAAGCTCGACGAAGTTGCGGCGGAGCGGCATGACGAGCTGGCGCCGGCGATCGAGCGCGTGTGGCTCGACGGAATCGAAAGTATCCGCGCCGATTTGCGCGAATGGCTGCGGCGCGCGGCGGAGGATTCGGAGCATTGGCGGCCCGAATGGTTCGAGCTCGGCTTTGGGCTGAGCGATCGCGCCAAGGCGGATCCCCATAGCTCGCCCGATCCGGTCGTTATCGAAGGCGGGCTCAGTTTGCGCGGATCGATCGATCTGCTCGAGCGCGATCCGGCGGGGCGAATCCGCGTGACCGATCACAAGACCGGGAAAGTGCGCGCGGAGAAGCACTTCGTGATCGGCGGCGGCAAGACGCTGCAGCCGGTGTTGTATGCGATCGCGGCGGAGCGCGTGCTCGACGAGAAGATTTCCGCGGGGCGGCTTTACTACTGCACCGCGGCGGGCGGCTACGAGGAGCGAGTTGTCGAAATCAACGACGACGCGCGAAAGGCGGCGCGCGATTTCGTCGCAATCGTGAAGGAGTCGCTCGAAACCGGATTTTTGCCGGCGGCGCCGGACGATCGCGAGTGCGACTGGTGCGACTACAAGCGTGTGTGCGGGCCGTACGAGGAGCGGCGCTCGCGAATCAAACCGAAGGCGCGGCTCAATTCGTTGACGCGGCTGCGCGAGATGCCATGACACTCATGAATCCGACTCTCATATCCGACCAGGCGGTGCGCGATCGGATTCGCGACGACCTCGACGTCACGCTCGTGATCGAGGCGGCGGCGGGCACCGGCAAGACGACGGCGCTGGTGAATCGAATCGTCTCGGTGATCGGGTCCGGGCGCGGCGAGCTGGCGCGAATCGTCGCGGTGACGTTTACCGAAAAGGCGGCCGGCGAGCTGAAGCTGCGCCTGCGCGCCGAAATCGAACGGGCGCGCCAGGGCACGGAACCTTCGAGCGAAGGGCGCGCGCGTTTCGACCTGGCGCTCAAGCAACTCGAGGAAGCGCGGATCGGAACGATTCATTCGTTTTGCGCCGACCTGCTGCGCGAGCGGCCGGTTGAGGCGCGCGTCGATCCGATGTTCGAAGTCGCGCCCGAGGACGTTGCGGGCGAGATGTTCGACGCGGCGTTCGAGCGATGGTTCGAGCGTATCCTCGACCAGCCGGGCGAGGGCATGCGGCGGCTGCTGCGGCGGCGCGATTTGTCGGCGCGCACCGGGCCGCGCGATATCGCACGGCACGCGGCGCTCGAGCTGATGAACTGGCGCGACTTCGATTCGCCCTGGCAGCATTCGCCGTTCGCGCGCGACGCAGAAATCGACGCGATAATCGCGGAAGTCGAAGCGCTCGGCAAACTTGGCGAGCTCGGCGAGGACGACGACTGGCTGGCGAAGAGCCTCCAGGATATTGCCAAGCCGGTAAACGAATCGACGCGGCTGGAACCGGTGCGCGGGCGCGACTATGACGCGCTCGAATCCGTGCTGATCAGACTTTGCACGGGCCGGCATTGGAACTGGAAGGGATACGGCGGCGGCTTTGGCGAGGTCGAGCGCGACGAGATTTTCCGGCGGCGCGCCGCGTTGCATGAGCGGCTGAAGAAATTTCGCGACGACGCGGGCGCAAATCTCGCGCCTTTGCTGCGCGACGAGTTGTGGCCGGTGGTCGGCATTTACGAGGACCTCAAACGCCGCGCGGGGCGGCTCGACTTCCTCGATCTGCTGCTGGTCGCGCGCAACCTGGTTCGCGACAATCCGGCGGTGCGCGCCGAGTTGCAACATCGCTTCACGCATATTTTTGTCGATGAATTCCAGGACACCGATCCGCTGCAGGCGGAAATCCTGCTGCTGCTTTCGGCCGCGGATGACGGCGAGACCAATTGGCTGAAGGTCAGGCCGATTCCCGGCAAATTATTTATCGTCGGCGATCCGAAACAATCGATTTACCGTTTTCGGCGCGCCGACGTTTCGCTCTACCAGGCCGTCAAGCAACTGCTGCTGATGCATGGCGCGCAACTCGAACATCTGACGGTCAGCTTTCGCGCGACGCCGTCGATTCAGACGATGGTCAATGCGGCGTTCGCGCCGCTGATGAGCGCGGAATCGGGCACGCAGCCGCGGTATGCGCCGTTGACGCCGTATCGCGCGGAGCCCACGTCGCAGCCGTCGATCGTCGTGCTGCCGGTGCCGGAGCCGTACGGCGATTTTGGCCGGGTCGTGAATTGGAAAATCGACGACTCGCTTCCCGAGGCGATTGCCGCGTACGCGCGCTGGCTGGTGCATGAGAGCGGATGGACGGTGACCGAGCGCGAGGCGCCCGAGGTGCGCGTGCCGATTCGCCCGCGCCATATCTGCATCCTGTTTCGCCGCATGAATTCCTTCGGGCGCGACGTGACGCGGCCGTACCTGCGCGCGCTCGAAGCGCGGCATCTGCCGCACGTGCTGGTCAAGGGCGGGTCGTTCAACGAGCGCGAAGAAGTGATCGCGATGCGCAATCTGCTGGGCGCAATCGAGCGGCCCGACGACGAGCTGACGGTGTTCGCCGCGCTGCACGGTCCGGTGTTCGCGCTGTCGGACGCGGCGCTGCTCGAATTTCGCATGACGCTCGGCAGTCTGCATCCGTTTCGCCGGCTGCCCGACGACTTGCCCGAGAGTCTGAAGGAAGTGAAGGGCGCGCTCGAGGTGATCAAGGGATTGCATCGAGGGCGAAATCGAAGGCCGATCGCGGAGACGATCGCGACGCTGCTGGCGACTACGCGCGCGCATGCCGGATTCGCGATTTGGCCGACGGGTGAGCAGGCGCTCGCGAACGTCATGCGAATCATGGACCAGGCGCGGCGCTACGAAGCGCGCGGCGGCACGACGTCGTTTCGCGCGTTCGTCGATGAGCTGGAAGCGCGGGCCGAGCGCGACGAGGCGAGCGAGACGCCGATCGTCGAGGAAGGGACCGAGGGCGTGCGCATAATGACGGTGCATCGCGCGAAAGGCCTCGAGTTCCCGGTCGTCATTCTGGCCGATATCACCTGCAACGAGACTCGCGAGCGCGCGTCGCGATATATCGAGCCCGCATCGAAGCTGGCCGCGATGGAACTTGCGGGATGCGCGCCGCGCGAGCTGCAGGTGAACCAGGCGCGAGAGCATGAGCGCGACCAGGAGGAAGCAATCCGGCTGCTGTATGTGGCGACGACGCGCGCGCGCGATCTGATCGTCGTGCCTGCGGTTGGCGACGACCCGCAGGAGAGCGACGGCTGGCTCGCGCGGCTGAACCCTGTGATCTATCCGGCGAATGCGGAGCGGCGCGCGCCCGTGTCGTCGCATCCGGCGGGATGTCCCGAATTCGGCGACGACAGCGTGCTGACGCGGCCGCCGAAAGCGCCGGGCAAAGTGAAATCGGTGTCGCCGGGATTACATCGCGCGCAAACCGGCGAGCATCAAATCGTCTGGTGGGATCCGCGGCTGCTGATCCTGAACGTCGAAGAGAAGATGGGACTGCGGCAGGACAGGCTGCTGCAGGCCGACGAGAGTCGCCAAATTTCCGATCGCGGAATCAAGCTGCACGAGGATTGGAGCGCGCGCAGGGCGGAGATGCTCGCGGCGGGAACGACGCCGCGGTTAAACGTCGCGACGGCGACCGAGCTCGCGCTGGCGGCGCCGGCTGGCGGACCGGCGTCGGCGGAGACGATCGCAATCGAAGAGACGAGCCGCCAAAGCGGCCGGCCTCATGGCAAGCGCTTCGGCACGCTCGTGCATCTGACGATGCTGCGCGCGCCGATCGACGCGGACGCGCGCCAGATTGGCAGGATCGCGGAGAGCGCGGCCAAGATGATCGGCGCGACGGAGGATGAGGTCGCGGCGGCTACGACTGCGGTGGAAGCGGCGCTCAAGTCTCCGCTGATGCTGCGCGCCAAAGCTGCGCAGACGGTGATGCGTGAATGTCCGCTGATGATCAAGCTCGAAGACGGCACCGCGGTTGAGGGAATCGCGGACTTGGCGTTCGCGGAGAATACCGGCGATGGCGCAGTCTGGACGGTGGTCGATTTCAAGACCGACGTTGAGGTCGCGCCGCGGCTCGACGAATATCGCACGCAGATCAGGTTCTATGTGCGCGCGGTCCGGGAGAGCACGGGGCGGCCGGCCAGCGGGGCTATATTGTGGATATGAGGGAGTCAAAATTCCGCGGTTGGTGCGTGTCGCCGGTTTGTGCTGAAATCCCGGCGCGAGGCTAACCGAATATGGCGATGGACATTATCTATGGCGAACGAGCGAATCCCGGCGTCGAGGCGGACGCTGCCGGCGGCGGCCTGTGGCTTAATCGCGCTGACCTCAAGCGCGTCGCGGGATGGGAGTACAAGCCGCAGGGATTCTGCAAGGGCGAGGTCTGCGTGCCGGTGCCCGACGCGCGCAAGGACGAGTTCGTCGACGCGGGGGGCCGATACAATCTGGCGGCGCTCGCGACTCTGATCGGACAGCCGGTCGTGGTCGACGCGGAGTTCAACGTAGCGTGCGTCGGCGAGGCCGCGTCAGAACGAAAGCGGATGCTGACGTCGCTCGACGCGCCGGATTTCACGCTGCCCGATCTCGACGGCAAGATGCATTCGCTCTCCGACTATCGCGGCAAGAAAGTTTTCGTCGTCTCATGGGCGTCGTGGTGAGGATGCCGCTTTGACCTGCCAGTCTGGCAGGCCCTTTACGAAGAACTCGGACCGAACGGATTCATGCCGATAGCGATCGCATTCGATAGCGGCGGCAACGCGGCGACCGAGCCGTGGATCAAAGCGGCCAAGCCCACCTACCCGTGCCTGATCGATCGGCGGCATATCGTTGCCGAGCTTTACGACATGGTCAATGTGCCGACTGCAGTGTGGATCGACGAGCGCGGGAAAATTGTGCGGCCCAGTGAGCCCGCCGGCGTGACCGACGCGTTCAGAAAAATGAACCGGACCAATTTTTCGATTCCCACCGACGCGATGAACGAGCTGCAGGCCAAGCGCAAGGCCTACCAGGACGCGATTCGCGATTGGGTGGCGAACGGATCGAACAGCCGCTTCGCGCTCAGCGAGGCGGAAGTGCTCAAGCGGATGCATACGCCGGACGACAGCCAGGTTCGCGCGGCGGCGAATTTCCGGCTCGGCGAATACCTGTTCGAGAATGGACACGCGGAGGCGGCGAAGAAATATTTCGAGGAAGCCAAGCGGCTGCGGCCGGAAAGCTGGAACTACAAGCGGCAGGCATGGGCGCTCGAGGATCCGATGAAGGCAGGCGGCCCGGAGTTCTGGGCGGCGGTCGATTCGCTGGGTGACGGCAAGTATTACCCCGGACCGGAGGACATCTAAGCGACCCCCGCACCGAATGGTTAATCGCGAGATATTAGTTGTCGGCTACGGCTCGTTGCTCAGCGGGTACGGGTTGCTCGCCGAGCGGCGCGGCGGCGCGAGCCGGTTAGTCGCGCGCGATGTGCATCCGGTCGTGATTCATAATGCGCGGCGCGGACTCGCGAAGCCTTCGAGTCATGGCAAATATCTCGCGATGGATATCGAGCCGGTCGAGCGCAGTGCTCCGATCACAGCGTCGATTGCGGCCGATGACCGCGTCGGTGGGATTGGCGGGCTGCTGCTGACGTTCGCGCGTGATTGTGCACCGCTGATCGCGCGGCGCGAGGAATACGATCCTGATGCGTTCGAGCGGTTGATCGGGATTGCCGAGCGCGCGGGCAAGCCGCTGGGCGAGTATCTGATTGAGATCGCGCGCGCGACGAATTTCGATTTGCTCGACTATCGGATCAAGCTGCGCTCGCTGCTCGACTACACGTCGCCGGGATATATTTTCCATCCGATCGAAATCGACGACGGTCGAATCGCCATCATTGCGATCGGTTCGGGCTTCGATGGCAGCGGCGATCCGAAGATCGTTTCGCGGCGGCGGGAATTCGGGATGGAGCGGCTGCTGTCGCTCGACGAGTCATTGCGTAGCTGAACTTCGCCAATTCGATCGCGCGGGACAAATCGGATACTACGCCGAGTGTATTCTCGGCGGGCTGCATGGGCTGGACGTTGGCGACCTGGCGGCGGGATTCGACGCCGATGCGGGATGCGCACGCGAGCTCGCCGATCATCTCGGGCCGATAGCGCGGGGCGAGCGCGAGCGCTTTCTCGAGGCCACCTCGCTCGACGCGGTCCGCTACGGCGAGCGGTTTTCGAATCGACGACCGCCGAGCATGGCGACATTTCTGAAGCTGGCGGGAGTAGTATAGTTACGAGTCGATGGCAGCGAAATTTTCAATTCATGTTGCGAAAGAAAATCTGAAATTTTCGGCGGCTCATTTTATTGCGTATCCGGGTTTTCGCGAGCCGCTCCATGGCCACAACTACCAGGTCGGCGTGTACGTCGAAGGGCGGCTGGCGCAGACCGGCTACGTGATCGATTTCGGGCTGATCAAGAAACTGACCAAGGAGATCGTCGACCGGCTCGACGAGCGCACGATCATCCCCGGCAACAGCGACTGCCTTGCGCTCGACGGACCTGCCAATGGCGTCGTGCGAATCCGCTACGAGAAGGACGAGTTCGTGCTGCCGGCCGCCGACGTGTGTGTCGTGCCGATTGTGCATAGCTCGGCCGAAGAACTCGCGCGCTATATCTGGGACGAGTTGGCGGCGGCGTTGCGCGCGCGCGGCGCGCTGTCGGAAGTGACGACGATGGAAATCTCGGTCGCCGAGGGGCCGGGACAATCGGCGCACTACCGCAACTCGACTGAAGACATCTGATCGTGTGTTCTGCTGGTAACCATAAGACGACTTAGCTTTGTCTATTCTGCTCACTGGTAGTCATCGACCTGTCAACTACGCGGGCGGCATGAGACGATTCTGCACGTGACCTGGCGGGCAAAGATTTTACCGCCAGTTACGAAGCGGGATGGCATTGCAACCGAAATTCGCGGAGGTCGAGACGCCGTTTGCGGTCGAGCGGGCGCTGGTCGGAGAGCATCCGGCGATCGTGAAGCTGCGCGCGTTGATCGAGCGCGTCGCGCCGACCGAAGTGACGGTGCTTATAACCGGCGAGAGCGGCACCGGCAAGGAAGTTGTCGCGCAGGCGATACATACGCTGTCGCCGCGCAGCGCGCAGCCGTTCGTGCCGGTGAACTGCGCAGCGATTCCGCATGACCTGCTCGAGTCCGAGATGTTCGGGCATGAGCGGGGTGCGTTCACGGGCGCGGCGGGATCGCGTCACGGGCTGCTGACGACTGCCGATCGCGGCACGATCTTTCTTGACGAAATCGGCGAGATGCCGGGTGCGCTGCAGGCCAAGTTGCTGCGCGTGCTCGAGGACGGCGTGGTGCGTCCGGTCGGCGCGGACCGGGGCGACGCGCGTCAACGTGCGCGTGATCGCGGCGAGCAACGTCGATCTCGGCGCGGCGGTGGCGAAGGGCACGTTTCGCGAGGACCTCTTCTATCGATTGCAGGTGGTGCCGATAGTGATCGCGCCGGTGCGCGAGCGGCGCTCGGACATACCGCTGCTGACCGAGCACTTCCTCGAGCGCGTGCGCGATCGGACGCCGGCGCGCGAACTCGCGATCAGCCGGGAAGCGATGGTGGCGTTGTGGTCGTACGATTGGCCGGGCAATGTGCGCGAGCTCGAGAATATGATCGAGCGGCTCGCGATCATGTGCGAGGACTCGATTATCGACACGTCGATTCTGCCTGAGAACCTGGTTGCGAGCGCGCGTCCCGCTACGGCTCCAATCAAGGTCAAGATGAATAACGGCGGAATGAACCTCAACAACTTGGTACGAGAATTGGAAGGAAGGTTGATCAACGACGCGCTGAAGCAAACCGGAGGGAACAAGCAGGCTGCGGCGCGGCTGCTTGGACTCAAGCGGACGACATTTTCCGCGAAGCTGAGGCGCTGCGGTGTGATAGCCCCGGCATCTTTGGACGAAAGCCGGGAAGGCTAGGCGAGCAGGGAATCCTATGGACGAACCAAACAGGCCGCCACAGATATTGGTGGTCGACGACGATCAGGACACTATCGCGATCCTCGCCCGCCATTTGGAGCGCGAAGGCTTTGTCCCAATAGAGGCCAACTCGGGCGCCCAGTGTCTCAAAATGGTGCATGAGAACGAAGTCGACGTGATTCTGCTCGACCTGATGATGCCCGAGATGGACGGCTTCCAGGTCGTGAAGGCGCTCAGGGACGATCCGGTGACGGCGGAAATCCCGATCATCATGATTACCGCGCGCGACGATTTGGATGCGCGCGCCGAGGGGATGCGGCTGGGAGTCAGCGACTTTCTCGCCAAGCCGGTATTTCGGCGCCAGCTCGCGAGCCGCGTCCGCGCACAGCTCGAAGTGGTCGCGACGGCGCGCAATGCGACCGACACGATGGATCGCCTCGAAGCGGCGCGCAAGAATCACTCGCCGTAAGCCGGCTCGCCGCAGTGCGCGCGCTGCATCGGAGCGCATTGCGATCATCTCACCCATTCGACTACAAATTAGTGCCTGACGATCGCTCCCACGATCATCGTTTCCGCATGGCAAGGAGAAATTCGCGATGAACGGTGAGACCCGAAAACCGCAAGCCAACGTGATTGCGGCACTGGCATACCTGGTGTTCTTCGTCAGCGGGGTGATTTTTCTTTATCTCGAGCCCTACAACCAGGACGAGTTCATCCGGTTTCACGCGCGTCAATCGATCGGCTTCTCGCTGGCGTGGATCGGGATCAGTATCGTGTTCGCCGTTTTTATCGCCGTCATGCCGCATGGCATCGGCGCGCTGCTCGGTTTCATTCAGACCTTGGTCGACATCGCGCTGGCGGTTTATTGGGTCTTCCTGATGTACGAAGCCTACAACGGCGAGCGCTACCGGATTCCCGAGCTGGCCGACATCGTCGATAGCATCGCCGGCACTCCGGCCGCGTAACCAATCGCGTTCGCGCCGCGGCGACTCCGAAATCTACTTTTGTGCCGGCGTGGTACCGGCGACGGCGATAGTCTTTGCTTCGATCGCCGCGTCCCCGGCCGCCTGTCCGTCGGCGGATTGCGCGTCGGCGGCGGCTACCACGGCTTCTTCAGGGTTGGCAGGCGGCGGAACCTGCGACTGGATATTCGCGGTTCCCTGCGGCGACAGGCACAGACGGGGCTCTTTGTTGATCGCGTCGAGCACGCGGCGCGAGATTTCGTCGGTGATTTGCGGCGCCGTGTAAGTCTCGGCCGGATAGCGAATGATTATTTCCAGGCCGGACTGGCTCAGATGCAGCCGGCTCTGCGGCTTGGGCGTCTCGAGCATGACGTTGAGATCGCGCTCGAGATGCCGGTAGTCGCGCATCACGCGATCGCGGTAGCGCGCGAACACTTCGTCGACCGCGTCGAGGATGCGCTTCTCGGCCAGCCGGTAGTCGACGTCGGGCGCGAGCGTCAGCCGCACCTCGTTCCACACAAAGCTGGTGCCGGGCGCCTGCTTGAAGAAGTTGCCCGACGGCTGAAACACGATCGCGTTGGAGAACACCGCCACGCGGCCGGTGGGCTCGCGATGCGTCCCGGTGCCGCCGAGTTCCATCAGCGAGAGTTTCACCAGCCCGATGTCGATCACGTCGCCAGTGACGCCGCCAATCTGGACGCGGTCGCCGGCTTTGATTCCGAATCGGCCGATTAAAAAAAAGTAGCCAGCGACCGACAGGATCACATTCTGCAGCGCCAGCGCGATGCCGGCGGCGGCGAATCCCACCACGGTCGCGGCCGATCCGATCTCGTCGGAGAAATTCAGCAGCAGGACGATCAGGATCATCAGGCCGATCGCGAGGCGGCGCGCCGCCATCACCTGCCCACGGCGGCGAATGTCGGTCACGTAGCGATTGGTGAGCCATCGCCACACCAGCCCGCCCGCGAAAATCAGCAGCAAGGAAGCGGCCAGCACAATCAGGCGGATTAAGAGCCTTCGGAGTTCCCGATTCCGGCGCTGTGAAACCGCGTCGTGCCATCTGCCGACATTGTCGGTGTAAATCCCCAGCAGCACGATCTGCTTGCTGAGTGGGATCGCGGCGGCGCTCAGGAGCTTATGCTCCGCGAGCAGGTTCTCGAACGATTGCTTGCGATCCTTGAGCGTCGCCACGTCGGCGGCGCCGGCGCCCTCCGCCAGCGCATTGCCGCGCGCGTCGAGACTGGTGATCACCTGAAGGATCGATTTGCGCACGCCGGCGGCGCGCTCGGACAGCGCTTGCGCGAGCGCCCGGTTCTGGTCGAGGGAGTCGAGCTTGGTGCCCAGCGCCAGTAATTCGGAGGCGAGGCTGATAATCCCGGTGGGTTCCTTGCTCGCCACCAGCGTATCGGCGGGCGTGGCCAGCGTCTTCTTGCTGCTGGCGGAAATCGAATGCTCGAGCTCGTCGATTTGACTTTCCAGCGAACCGCTCTGATCCTGCGCCGCGCTGCCGCTCTCGTACAGCTGGAGTGCGTTGAACGCATTGAGGCGCGCCTGGTTGAGATCGAGCTCGGCCTGCACGCCGTCGATTTGGGCGGAGATAGACGCGCGCTTGGCGGCCGGCGCTTTCGCGAGCTGCGCCTGCAAAGCCTTGCTGCGGGCGCTGAGAGTGTTGGAGGTGCCCTCGAGCTTCTTCAAAGTATTCGTGACATTGGCGAGGTTTTCGGCGACGGTGCCGGTAGCCTCGGCGGCCGGCGAACTCGTCGCCCCGGGGGCCGCGGGATTCTGGCTGGTCCTGGCGATGAACGCCGCCTGCGCGCGCGCGTACTCGAACGCCAGCCGCAGAACTTCGGCGGCTGTCTGACGGTCATCGGCGAAAAAAAGCGTCTCGTCGGGATCGCTCACGAGCTGCGCTTCGACGCCGAGATGCCCGTACCAGTTGATCACGTCGCTCAGATACGAGATGACGGCGCGCGCATCGGGGGTATGCGCCCCAGTCGACGCTTTAGCCGCCGAGGGACTCGACGCTGCCGCGGGCTGCGGCGCCGTAGTCACGACTGCGGAGGGCGCCGCCGATGCGGCTTGCGAGCTGGCCGCAGGACTCTGCGCAAACGCCGGCGCATTAACGATCGACAGCGCAATCGCAAACACGGCCGCGAAGCAGGTCAGTGGAATCGAAATCTTGCAGCGGGGACGCATCGCGAGTTAGGTCGGAACCCGGAATGCACCGGGCCAAGGACAAACCTTACCATCGCCCCAACGATAGTTCGATTAGCGGAAACCAAGCCCGCATCCTGTCTTAACACTGGGTGCAGGGGTCACCCCTGCCCAAGGAAGTGTGAAACCCACGGCGGGTTTCACATCAAATAAAGTTCCCGGTGCCGGTTGTTCCGCTCAGTAACCGACGTGAGCGCTGGCTCCCGCCTCGGGCGCGAGGTCCGCGTAGCGCGCGGGCGGCGTCCACGGTGTGCCGAGCGCGTCGAACTCGCGCAGCAACGCGTCGATATCCTTGACGTTGGCGGTCTTGCGAATCAAATCGCGGACCATCACGGGGCGCTCGTTGAGCCGCTGTCGCAGCATCGTGCGAATCCCCCGCTCCGCCAGATCGTTCACGACCTTGCGCCCGGAAATCGGCTTGCCGTCGAGCGTGAGCAGCGTGCGCGCCTGGATTTCAGAGAGCGCCGTGCGCAGGTACTCGACGTGCGGCGCTTCGTCGGCGCGGATGAAACGCACCAGGTTGGCGGCGTCGTCGGGCGCGTCGGAGACTTCGGGATCGGACAGGATTTCCTCGGCCCACGCGAACGTCGAGGCGGCAAAGACCTCGATCGCGAGCACGTTGGCCATGAAGCGAATCAACCGCTCGACCGGCTCGCCCAGCTCGGGGAACATCGCGGCCGGCTGGCCGGCGCCGCGCCGCGCGATGATCGCGGTGTAAATTTCGGGTGAGATAGCAGGATTCGACAGCGCCGCGTCGCGGGCCGCGTCCCACATCTGGCGATGGCCCCCCTCCTCGGTCCATCCCGCTTCGTCGCGCGCATGCGCCTCGAACAGGCCGCTCGTGAGATGAGCCAGCGCGGTGCCCGCGGTATCCTCGCGGATGAAAGATGAAAGGGGCGGCACCGGCAGCTCGCGAATCATCGCGCCGAAGCCCTCGACGATCGCGATTTCCGACAGCCATCGCACCATCGGCTCGCGCACGCCCGACTTGAGCAGAAACTTCACCTGCGCAACGTTGGGCACCTGCGGCGAGACGGTGTCAGCCGGAATCTCAAACAGCGCAGTCCCGGAAGTGGCAACATGCTGCTCCTGCCATGCCTTGATCGCCGGCACGCGAAACGCAGTCCGCGGCGAGCGATAATTGCCGTCGGCATCAAACCCGCCATGACACTTGACGCCCTTGACGATCAGCGCCTCGCGCGTCGGCACATTGGCGAGAATTTCGTCAGTAGAAAAGTTCAATCGAGATTCATGAGGCATGGAAAAATCACCCGGATTTCGTGCGTTGATGCTCGCCTAACATACGTTAGGTTCAAGAAATGAGTCAACG
>CAWBMF010000007.1:0-303509 GCA_963789835.1 uncultured delta proteobacterium
CTCTTATTTCAGCAGCTTGTACGCGCGGTCCAATAAAGGATCGAGGCTCACTGGCAGCGATAGGAGAAGTCCGATCGCTACGACGCCGAACGGCAAGAACAGCGCCAGAGAATGCGAAAGGAAACCAAGCGCCAGACCGTACAGCGCAACAGCTTCGTAGAACGCAAACTCAACGACGAACGGCGCGACAAGTTTCGGAGCGAGTGCGGCCAGCTTCTGTTCCTCTGGTGTGAGACCAGGCACCGAACTACCGGCTTCGGTCGATAGCATCCGCTCAAGAGCGCCGTCGGACAACATGGACCTCCTCACAGAACGCGAAGAGATCAGCGTTATTGCCGCGCCGAGCGTGAGTGGCAGCGTCATCGGAGAGTACGGAAACCAGGCATTGCCGGGCGCGGGCCAGCCGCCGGACGTCGCCAGGAGCACGATCGCATAAAGCGGGATGGCACCCACATACACCAGGCGGAGCACTTGCAACAGCCGCTCGGTTGGCCGAACGGCCGCAGACAATTCGGCGGACCGCATATCAAACATTTCCTAGGAATCGACCGAGGCGACGTTGCTGAGAGAATTGCTGGAGCGGGCGACCGGGGTCGAACCGGCGACGTCCAGCTTGGGAAGCTGGCATTCTACCACTGAATTACACCCGCTCTGAGGCGAGTCTAGGGGCCGACTTCGACACTGTCAATTCAATCTCCGGGCCGGCCTCGCGACCGGCAAATACCGGTAACACAAGCGGCGGCGCGATTGACTTCGCTGCCTTCGATCCAAAAAACTCTAGAGATGACTTTCCGCTTTTCCGTCGGCACCGCGCGCACCTCTCGACCATCGCCACAACCGTCGCCGCGTCGAGGCGGTCTGCTGCTGCTCGGTGGAGGCCTGGCGCTCGCGTCCGCCGGATGCTTCCATTCCGCGGTTAAGCCCGTGGCTCCGACTCCGCAACAGATGCAGGCCTACTCCGAACAGCAGACCGCGCTGCGCAACGAAGCGAGCCATCCGACGGAAACGCCGGAGGAACATTGCGATCAGCTCACGGCAGCCACGCCCGGGGTCGAAGAGATTCGAATCAACGGCAGTGCGATCGAGAGCCGGCAGTGGACTCTGGTCAGCGATGGCTCCGCGCCGCGATGGTCTTTCGTGAGAACGAGTGCCGGACCGTCAGACGGCTGGGCGCCCAAGCCGGGCCTCGACAAGCTCAACTTCCAACCGCCTATCGAGACGTTTCTCGCGGGCGGCTCGAGCGAATTCATCGCCTACGCTCCGATCGACAATCAGACGGTCGACGACGGCCAGAAATCCGCAGCCGCGCGAGAGGTCTTCGGTGCACCGCAAGGCCAGTTCAGCTGGCGCGGGCGCACATACAGCTACACGGTGACGCAGCAACTCCCCTGCTTCTCGCGCATGCAATGAAATTGAATGCGGGGCTGCGCGCCCCGCACCCGCGGCAGGGGTGACCCCTGCACCCAGTATTCGGAAGAACAGGATGCGGGACTTCGTCCCTGTTAGGAAGTTTGTAAGCGCGAAGACGCGAAGCTGTCATCGCGCCCAGCGCGATGACAGCTGGGGCCTTTTCTATGAAAAGTTCTAACAGGCGCGAAGCGCCGCATCTTCTCTCTTCTTTATACTGGGTGCAGGGGTCACCCCTGCCGGGGGTGCGGGGCGAGGAGCCCCGCTTTCTAATTCAGTTCCTTGCTGCTGTAGTTCAGTATCCGCCGCGCGATGATGATCATGTTGATCTGCTGCGTGCCCTCGAAGATGTCGTTGATCTTCGCATCGCGCATCCATTTCTCGACCAGGATTTTGCGCGAGTAGCCCAGCGGCCCGAGCAGCTCGACCGCCTTCTGCGTGATCAGCGTGACGGCGAGCCCGGCTTTCGCCTTCGCCATCGAGGCCTCGAGGCTGTTGCGCTTGCCGGTATCGAGCATCCATGCGGCGCGCCAGGTCAGCAGCCGCGCGGCCTGCAACTGAACTTCCATCTCCATGAAATCGCGCTCGACCGCAGTCAGGCGCCGCGGCGAGATGCCGTAGCGGATCGCCACTTTCTGGTCCTTGAGAAAATCGCGCACGAAGTCGAGCGCCGCGCGCCCTACTCCAATCGCCATCGCCGCGACTATCGGCCGCGTCGCGTCGAAGGTCGCCATCACGTCCTTGAAGCCGCCTTCCTTGCGGACCTCGGCGCTGCCCAGCAGATGGTCGAGCGGAATGCGGCAGTTGTCGAAGATGAGCGCGGCAGTGTCGGACGCGCGGATGCCGAGCTTGTTCTCGACCCGGGCCACGGTCATGCCGGGCGTGTTGTGCTCGACGACGAAGGGTTTGATGCCGGGGCGTCCCGCGCTTTTATCCACCGTCGCCCACACGACGACGAAGCCTTCGGACTTCTCGGCCGCCATCTCGCCGGCGGTGCAGAAAATTTTCGTGCCGTTGATCACCCAGTGGTCGCCGTCGCGAGTTGCGGTGGTGGTAACCTGCGACGAATCGGAACCGAAGCTGGGCTCGGTGATAGCCATCGCGCCCCACTTCGGCTTGCCTTCCTTGAAGCGCTTGAGGAAGCGCTCCTTCTGCTCGGGAGTTCCCGCCGCCATGACCGCCGCGCCGCCGAGTCCCGAGTTGGGCGTCGACAGGTAGAGGCCGGCGTCGCCCCAGCAAAGTTCCTCGGTGCTGAGCACGGTCATCAGGTTGGCGCGGCGCGGTGCGGACGCAGCAGCGCCGTCGGCCTTCTTGCTGCGGTCGTTGCCGACCTGGATATCGGCGGCGGCCGACGCCTGCCACATCGATTCGTAAAACTTCGTCGGCTTGGTGTGCTCGTGCTCGTCGCAGTCGCGCGAAATCGGACGCATCATGTGCTCCGAAACGGCGTGGAACATCTGCAGCCGGCTCAGAATTTGCGGTTCGAGTTCAAAATCGATCATGAGTTTATCTCCGTCGCGGCCCGTTCAGACCGTTGCGATTCCGTCGATAGCCGAAAATCCACGCGCGTCGCGCAGCCACATCTCGACCGGATGCTCGCGGATGTAGCCGTGGCCGCCGAGCACCTGCACGCCGTTGTCGGTGACCTTGAGCGCGCTCTGCGAAACATAATTCTTGGCGAGGTAACTTTCCTTGAGCGCGTCGCCGCCCTTGTCGAGTTTGTACGCGGCTTCCCAGACCAGCAGGCGCGCGGCGTCGATCTCGATCGCCATGTCGGCGAGGATAAACGCAATCGCCTGCTTGGTCGCGATTGGCACGCCGAAGGCCTTGCGCTCCTTGGCGTAGTCGCGCGCGTATTCGAACGCGGCATTCATCACGCCGACACCCATCGCGGCAAACGCGACGCGCGACTCGCTCATCAGGCGCGAAAAGTCGATGCCCTTGTCGCCGCCCAGGCGCGCATCTGCGCCGACGCGGCAATCCTTGAGCGTCAGCTCGTAAGTCGCGAGCGCCTTGAGGCCCATGTTCTTCTCGCGCTCCGAAATGGTCACGCCCGCCGCGCCGCGCGGAACGATGAAGCCGTCGACGCCGGCGAAACCTTTGCTCGCGTCGGTCGCCGCATAGATGAGAATCGAATCGGACTCGGCGGCGAGCGGCACGTAGCACTTGGCGCCGTTGAGAACGTATCCGCCGCCGTCGCGTTTGGCCGAGACTTGCTGCGCCGACAGATCGAAATCGAAGCGCGGCTCCATCACGGCCGCGGTCGCGGCGGCGAAGTCGGCGCCGGCGAATCGCTTCAAGTATTTGGCGCGCTGATCGTCGGTGCCCATCTCGACGATCGGAAATGCGAACAGCCGCGGCGCGAGCACGTGCAGCGCGATCGAGATGTCGCCGAAGCCGAGCTCCTCCGCGACAATCGCGCCGGTTACCGCCGAGCGGGCGTCGCCGCCACCGCCGAATTTCTCCGGGATGGCGCCGCTCACGAATCCGAACTGCCATGCCTTGGAGATCAGCGCGGCGGGAATCGTGCCGCTTTCGTCGGCGGGCCGCGCGGCGGGACGAATCTCCTCGCGCGCGAAGGCACCGACGCTGTCGCGGATCATCTGCTGTTCTTCACTGAGTTCAAAATCGATCATAAGGAAGGTCTTCGTCCTCCGGTTCAGTTCAAGTAATGCTTTAAGTTTTGACGGCTACCGCCGCGCCCGAGCGCGCCGACTGGTACGCCGCTTCGACCATCCGCTGCGCCGTCACTCCCGATTCGAATTCCGGGTACGGTTCGCATGCGCCTTTGAGCGCGGCGATGAAGGTGGCGTCCTCGCAGGCGTATGGAATCGCCAACCGATCCTTGATCGGCGCCAGGTACGGGCGCTCGCGCAAAATCTTTTCGGTGAATCGCGCCATCACTTCGCCGTCGCCGATAGTCTCCTCGTTGGCGGCATGGCCGCGCTGAAAGACAATCGGACCGAGCGTATCGGCGTCGGAGGCAGCAAACAAGTTCTCGGAGAAGACTTCAAGCCGGCGATTGCTCGCGCGCGCGATCAGCTTGTGCCAAATCGACGTGAGCTGGCCGTGGAAGCCGCCCGCGAAGTCCATCGAGGTCGCGCCGAAGTCTTCGACGCCGGCGGCGCCGTTCACGACGCGCGTGCGGCAGTAGAGGCTGGTGACGGGGCCGAACATCCACCGCAGCAGATCGAAGTCGTGAACGCTGTGCTCGATCAGCGTGCCGCCTGCAGTCAGCGACGGATCGTTGCGCCATGCGCTCGCGTGCGAGCCGCGGGTGGGGAAGTCCTGGTCGTCGCGCATCGTGACGCTGAGCAGTTGGCCGACGCCCGGTTCCTCGAACATCGCCTTGATGACGTTGTAGACGGGGGAAAATCGCAGCACGAGGCCGACCTGGCTGACGACGCCCGACGCCTTGATCGCGGCGGCCATCTCGGCGGCTTCGGCCGCGGTCATTGCGAGCGGCTTCTCGCAGAAGATGTGCTTGCCGGCGCGCGCGGCGGCAATGCAGACCTGGCGATGCATCGCGGTCGGCGTGCAAATCCAGACGGCGTCGATCGACGGGTCGGCGATTATTTCTTCGGCCGACTCGAGTGCGCGCGCGCCCTGCCATCGCGCGGCGAGGCGCTCGGCGGCCGGATGCGACACGTCGGCAATCGAGACGACGCGGACGCTTTGCTCGGTCGAGTCGGCCACCCATCGCAGCATCCTCGAATGCGTCTGCGCGATGAGGCCGGCGCCGATGATGCCGACGCGAACTTGTCCTCTAACCGGTACTGCCATCAGTGATTTCCGGATTTTTCTTCGCGGCGGAGTTTTTCCAGCTCGCGCTCGCGCTTGTACTTGGTCGGGTCTTCGATGGTGCGCGACGGCGGCGCCATCGGCTTGCGGATTTTCGCGATCAAATCGCCGGCGCGGACTTTTTTTGGTTTGCGTTGCGGCATGTCGTTACGCGGCGAAGCCGACAAAACTCATTTGCAGGCCGCTGATCTTGCCGCCATTGGCGCGGCGCGAGAAGAAACGGTCGGCGGCGCATCGCGTGCACGGGCCGACGCTCGCGATATTCGCGGCGGCCAGGCCTGAGCGTTCGAGCTGGTCGCGCACGACGGCGCGCAAGTCGATGAAGGCCTTGCCGGGGCGGCCTGCGTTAATATGGCTGCCGGCGCCGGCGATCTCGCGGCTGAAACGATCGCCGAGATCGGCGTCGACTTCGAAACAACACGGACCGATCGACGGGCCCATCGCGGCACGAATGTCGGAGGCGTGGGCGCCCAACTGGAGCATCGCGCGGACGCCGGCGGCGGCGATGTCGGCAATCACGCCGCGCCATCCGGCGTGCAATGCGCCGGCGATCTTTCGTTTCGTATCGACCATCAGTATCGGCACGCAGTCGGCGGTGAATATTCCGAGGATCACGCCGGGCTCTGCCGTGACGAGGCCGTCGCCCGCCGGGCGCAGTCCTGCAGTATCGCGAGTTGCGGCGTGGACGTCGTTGCCATGCACCTGGTTCAGGCGCGCGACGAGATCGAGCGCCGGTATCTCGCGGCGCAGGCGGGCCCAGTTGGAATCGACGGCGCGTTCGTCGTCACCGACCCAGTGCGAGAGATTCATCGAGGCGAAAGCGCCGGTGCTGACGCCGCCGGCGCGGCCGATGAAGCCGTGGCGAAGCGAGGCGTCGTCGGGCCATGCGCGGAGGATTGGGATGGAGGCGGCGCGCGATGATTCTGTGTGCGTGTCCACGTCAACATAACGTATATCTCAGCGGCCAGTGCGGTAATATCCTACGATTTTAATGCGAAACCCGCCTGGGTTTCGCGCTTCCTTGGGCAGGAGGTGACCCCTGCACCCAGTATTAAGATCTTCAGGGTGTGAATTTTAGATTCGCGCGCTGATGACCGGCGCGGTCGGATGACCTATAATTTTGATCTTTAGGATTTGGGGTTTTGGCGACCTATGAACGGTTACGAATATCTGGTGGCGCGCAATCGACTGATGCAGCGGCTTGAAGAGGACTTGGCGCGGCTCGGTCCGATTCCGGCGGCTGAGCGCGAGGCTGAGACCAAGCGTCTGCAGACGAAGTTCGACATCGAGCTGGCCGAAATGTACGCAAAAGTCGCCGACGAATATCCCGGCGAGCGCAAGAAGAAGGCGCGGCCGATCGCAGACCCTCGCTAAACGGCTGGGAGCAACTTGGATCGCTCAATCAGTATCCGGGGCGCGCGCACTCACAACCTGGCTGATATTTCGCTCGAAATTCCGCGCGAGCGGCTGACCGTCGTGACGGGAGTGTCGGGATCGGGCAAATCGAGCCTGGTGTTCGACACCGTTTATGCCGAGGGTCAGCGGCGCTACGTGCAGAGCCTGTCGACTTACGCGCGGCTGTTCCTCGAGCGGATGGAGCGGCCGGACGTCGATGCGATTTCGGAGATACCGCCGGCGCTCGCGCTGCGCCAGAAGAACACAATCAAGAATGCGCGATCGACGGTCGGCACCGTCACGGAAATCAGCGACTATCTGCGGCTGCTGTTTGCGACGGTCGGGCGCACCGTGTGTCCTCAGTGCGGCGGCGAAGTCAGCCGCGACACGGTCGAGGGCGCGGGCGCGCGAATCCTCGCGGCGCCGGGGCTGTACGTGATGCTCGCGCCGTTCGACGCGGGCTCGCGCTCGATTCCCGACGCGGCCGGCTACCTGATTCAAAACGGATACCATCGCCTGTACGCCAACGACGCGATCACCGAGACGGCGGAGTTCGCCGCGCGCGCGATCGCGGCCGAAGCGCAGAACGGCGCCGCGCCACCGGCGAACAGCACGGCGAACAATACAATGATGGTCGTCGTCGATCGGATCTCGGTCAGCGGCGGCAGTGAAAATGACAACGAGAGCGAGCGCGTGCGCGAGGCGTTGGAGAAGGCATTCTACCTCGGCGCGGGACGAGCGCGGGCCGTGCGCGTCGAGCGCGACAACGGCAATACGCATAGCGTCGGCGCGATCGATTTCGATCGGCGCTTCAACTGTTCGCGATGCGCGATGGCGTTCGCCGAGCCGACCACCGCGCTGTTTTCGTCGAACAGCCCGATTGGCGCTTGTCCCGAATGCGAGGGCTTCGGGCGCACGGTCGAGCTCGATCTCGACAAGGTGATTCCGAATAAGAATCTGTCGATGCGCAACGGGCTGATCGCGCCGTGGCGGACGCCGGCGTATCGCGAGATGAATGAGTGGATGCTGAAGCTGGCGCGGCGGAGAAAAATCCGCACGTCGGCGCCGTTTCGCGAGCTGACCGACGAGGAGCGCACCTGGCTGCTCGACGGCGACGAAGGTCCGCGCGGCAAGTGGGACGAAGACAAGTGGCCGGGCGTGCACGGCTTCTTCAAGTGGCTCGAAGGACGGCGCTACAAGACTCACGTCAGAATTCTGCTGGCGAAATATCGGCGGTTCGTCACCTGTCCGGCGTGCGGCGGCGCCAAGCTGAAGGCCGCGGCGCTCAACGTGCACGTGGACGGACAATCGATTGCGGACGTCGGGCGGCTCTCGATTCGCGACCTGGTCGAGTGGCTCGACAAAATCGGCACAGTGCCGGAAGTCGCGTCGCGGGCGGCGGTCGTGATGCGCGAGCTGCGCAATCGCGTCGGCTACCTGCTCGAGGTCGGGCTCGGCTACCTGACGGTCGAGCGGCAGGCGCGCACGCTGTCGGGCGGCGAGGCGCAGCGGATTCATCTGGCGAGCGCGCTCGGCAGCGTGCTGGTCGGGACATTATATGCGCTCGACGAGCCGACTGTAGGGCTGCACGCGGCGGACGCGCGGCGGCTGCTGGCGGTGCTGTACAGCCTGCGCGATTTCGGCAACACGGTGGTCGTCGTCGAGCACGATCCTGCGATGATCGCGGGCGCCGATCATGTCGTCGAGCTGGGGCCCGGCGGCGGCAGCGAAGGCGGCGAGCTGACGTATTCGGGTCCGCCGGCGAAGGCGAATCTCGAGAGCATGGCGTCGTCGCCGGGACGCGTGCTGCTGATGCGTGCGTTGGCGAAGCGGCGCAAATTCAGCAAGCGCGATCCGGCGATTCGAATCGTCGACGCGCGCGAGCACAATCTCGGCGGAATCGACGTGGCGATCCCGGCCGGGCGGATGGTCTGCGTGACCGGAGTTTCGGGATCGGGAAAATCGACGCTGGTCGAGGACGTGCTCTACAACAACTACCTGCGCCGCAACGGCGACACCTCGGCCGAGCCCGGCGAGTGCGAGCGAATCGACGGCCTCGAGCTGATTGGCGAGATGGTGCATATGGGGCAGGAGTTGCCGACGCGCTCGATGCGATCGAATCCGGCGACCTATCTGAAAATCTACGACGACATCCGCAAGCTGTTCGCCGCCAGTCCCGAGGCGCGGCGGCTGGGCGTGCAGGCGCGGCATTTTTCGTTCAACGTCACCGGCGGGCGATGCGAGAAATGCGCCGGCACGGGGACCGTCACGATCGAGATGCATTTCATGGCGGACCTCGAGGTGAAATGCGACGCGTGCGACGGGCGCCGCTTCCAGAGCCATATTCTCGCGATCAAGCTGCGCAACTTGAGTATCAACCAGGTGCTGGATCTCACCGTCGAGGACGCGCGCGCGTTTTTCGTCCATCACAAGGCGATCGTCAAGCGGCTCGACGCGCTGGCAGCAGTCGGCCTCGGTTACATTCGGCTGGGGCAGACCACGTCGACGCTGTCCGGCGGCGAGGCGCAGCGCCTGAAGCTCGCGCGCTTTTTGCTGGCCGATCTCGAACCGGCGCCGGCGGGAGAAGACGGCGCGCATCTGCCGCGGATGTTCATCCTCGACGAGCCGACCACCGGGCTGAGCTCGACCGACATCAAGCGCTTGATCAAAGTGCTCAACCGGCTGGTGACCGAGGGCAACACGCTGGTGGTGATCGAGCACAACCTCGAGTTCATCGCGAACGCCGACTACGTAATCGATCTCGGTCCCGGCGGCGGCGACGAAGGCGGGCGGGTCGTGGCGACGGGCTCGCCGCTGGATATCGCCGCGTGCGAGAAGTCGGAGACCGGGCGCGAGCTGCGGCGACTGTTCGGGCTGCCGGAGCGGGGCAGGCAGGTGCGGTCGGCATTGCGCGCTGCGGAGGGTGTATAGTTGCGAGCATGCGGGAGGGAAGCAGAATGCGGGGACTCAAACGACTGGCGCGGGGCGCGACGCAGCTTGGCTTCGTCGATGTGCTCACGGCGGTGATCCTGCTGGGGATTCTGCTTTACGCGTCGACGCTTCAATTTTCGGTGTACAATCGTGCGCCGCTTACTCCGACTCCAACCAGCGCAGCAGCAAGCCACTAGCTATTTTGCCGGACGCATTAAAAGAACGCCTCGATCATTACCTGGTGCGGACCGGATTCGCGCCTTCGCGGCGGGTCGCGCAGGAGCTGGTCGAGCGCGGGCTGGTGCGAATCAACGGGCGGCGCTCGAAGAAGAGCGAAGTGGTTGGCGTCGAGGATCGAGTTGAAGTTGCGGCGACCAATCGCCGCGCCGTGATCGAGCCCAACGCCGATCTGCCGCTCGAAGTTCTCCACCAGGATGCGGCCGTGATCGTCGTGAATAAGCCGGGCGGCGTGCCGTGCCATCCGATCCACGCTGAAGAGCGCGACACCGTGATGAACGCGGTGGTCGCGCGGTTCCCCGATGTCGCGACCGTCGGCGAGAAGCCGCTGGAGGGCGGGTTGTTGCATCGGCTGGACAACGGCACCTCGGGGGCGCTGCTGATTGCGCGCAATCGCGGCACCTTCGACAAACTGCGCGATGCGATTCGCGCGGGGCGGATCGCGCGGCGCTACGAGGCGCTGGTGGCGGGCGCGGTCGAGGAGAAGATCGAGATCGACCGGCCAATCGCGCATCATGCGAAGAACGCGCGCAAGATGATCGTCGGCGATCCGTCGAGTGCGAATCCGAAACGCGCCGGCCGCGCTGCGACGACGATGGTCGAGCCGATTCGCCGCGTCGGCGAGTTCACGTTGCTGTCGATCGCGCCGCGGACCGGCAGCCGCCATCAGATTCGCGTGCATCTCGCCAGCGTCGGTCATCCTATCGTCGGCGACACTCTTTATGGCGGACCGGCGAGCGACGCGCTCGCGCGCGGGCGCTTCTGGCTGCATCTATGCGACGTGGCGTTCGACTCGCCGGCGGTCGGTCACGTCAAGGTGAGTGCGCCGGTGCCGTCGGATTTGAAGGCACTCATCGATTAGCCCGTCAGGATCCGTTGATAGCGACAATCAGGGCCGCGAGTGCGAGCAGCCCGGCGAGAGGTACGTAGAGCCAGGTGTCCCACCACGCGAACGGCGTTCCCCTCACTTGCTTGAAGAGTCCAACCCATCGGAGATCGCCCACGACGCGTGCCGCGAACACAACGGCGAGCGTCCACGAGCCGGCCACAAAAATCCAATGCGGCATCCACGATCCCCAAAGCCCCACGCGCCCAAGCAACACCAGCGCCGCGGCCAACAGGAGCACTGCCACGATCAAGGTAGCGGCAGGACCGGGAGCGAACAGCGGCTGAGCGCCGCGCTTCGGTATTGCTACATCGCTGCCCCAGCGTCCGCCGCCAGCCCAGTAGACGTGCAGGGCTGCAAGGCTGAACAGGACAGCCGCTGCGAGCATCGCGACGCCGCGCGCCATCGTCGCGCTGTCAGCAATTCGTTCAGTTACACGCGCACTGCGTGCACTGCGTACTTTGTATCGCTTCCTGCGAGCGGGGCTGGAGAAAGGACTCTCCCACCGAAGTTGCCACCTGTGCGCGCTGCGTAAATGCCTCGCCGTTGTAGATCGTCGGCCGTTGCTGATTCACGGTCGAGCCCTCGGGCGGAATGTACGCCGACGGCGTGTTCTCGTTCAGGATGTAGTTGGCGCACTGCGTCCTCGCCGTTTGGCTCGCAAGAACATAGTTGGACGACGAAACGACGCCGGCCCACTCGGTCCAGGTTCCCGCCGCCGAACAGGTGCATCGGAATGCGCGCGGCGTCGGGGCCACGCTCGCGACTCCGAGCGGGACGGTGCCGGGCGCCGGGGCGAGAGAGGGCAGCGCGCCGATCGTCGAGAACGCCTGCGGCTGACCGGGAGCCACCGGTGCAGTCAGTGTCACGGGACCCGGCGCCGCGGTAACCTGTGCGCACGGTTGGCTCGTGAATTTCGAATCGGTGAAGGCAAGTATGAGAATCGGGGAAACGATGAGTACTGCGATTACCAGCCTGAGAGCGCGCATACCATCTCCAAGTGCGACTCGCGATAAGTCCCGCGCCGATTCCGGAAGACAAGGCGGGGAGCCTTGGCTATAATCGCGAGCCGATTGGCGCCGCGCAAGCGTTTCGCGCCCGCTGGAACCGGCGCCGGCAAATCGATTCCAGCGATTGAGTCAGATTGCGCATCGGGCTGTGTTGAAAGTGGTGGGCCATCGCGGGTGATGGCATCAGGTATCAAGGAGGTTCGTTAGAATGTCGAGAAGTAAATTCGTTTCGATTGCGATGCTGGCGGTTTTTATCCTGCTGCTCGGCACCGTGGCTGCGTTCGCCCAGGATCAACTGAAGGTTACCGGCTCGCTGCCGAACACGCCGTTGCCGCCGCCGGATCTGACCGGACCGATCCAGATGCAGTCGACGCCGGTTGGGCCGCAGACGCCGCCGCACGCCAGTGTGCCGCCGAGCGCCTCCAACGCGTTCCAGCACCACGATGACTTTCTGAATCTGCCGCGAATCTTCGCGCATCAGTGGTCGCCCAGCAAAGAGATCGCGCCCGACAACGTGATCAGCGAGCGCTACATGCACTCCGAAGATCCCAATGCGCGCGGCCTCACGCTGAAGGAGGCCATTTACATTGCGATCCAGAACAATCCGGCGCTGAAGGCATCGCAACTCGACCCGGTCGCCTCGATGGAAACGGTCAGGGAGTCCAACGGCACCTTCGATCCGAACCTTACCGCGCAAGGCGATATCGAGAAGACCGTGGTACCGGTGACGTCCGCCTTGCAGACCGGCGGCGGGACCGCATTCGTGCAGAAATTTTACGATTGGAATTTCGCCATCAACAAGGTTTCCGCGGTCACCAACGGAACCTGGGGCGTGACCTTCAACAACGATCGCTCGCTGTCGAACTCGGAATTCGCCGGGGTCAATCCTTCCTATGAGCCAACGCTGGCACTCTCACTCTCGCAGCCGTTGCTGCAGAACTTCGGCTGGCAGTTCGCGACTATCAACGTGCGAATCGCGGAGTCGGGCCAGAAGCAGGCGCAATGGACTTACGGACAGGCGCTGCAGGACTTCGTGCAGAAAATCGGCGGCGATTACTGGAACGTCGTGCTGTCCGAAGAAAATCTCGAAGTCGCGCGCGCCGCGATGCGCTTCAACGTCGACCTGGTCCGTCAGAACATGATCAGCGTGAAGGTCGGCACCCTGGCGCCGATCGATCTGCAGGAAGCGCAGTCGGCGGCGGCCACTGCAGAGGCTAACGTGTACACGGCCGAGGCTAATCTGAAAAATTCCCGCACCCAGATTCGCCAGGACGTGATGCTCAATCCGTACGGTACCTTCCTGCCCGAAGAAATCCAGCCGCTCACGCGGCCCAATCCGCAGGAGCAGGTAGGCGTCGATGAGGAAAAGGCACTCGAGCTGGCCGTGCAGTACGTGCCGTCGCTGGGCAGCATGCGCGAGGCGATCCGCGACGCGCTGCTGCAGGTGAAGTTCTCGGAGAACCAGGTGCTGCCGCAGCTCAATCTCGGCGCGCAGTTCGGCCTGACCTCCACTGCCGGCACCACGCCTTGCCAGGTACAACTGGGCGGCGGTACCGGCGGAAACTGTGAGACTGCCAACGTGAGACCGCCCGCGGTGCCCACACCTGGCAATGGCAACAGACTTCCGTTCGGCGGAATCTACGGCGACTCACTCGATCGCCTGTGGGGCTTCAGCTACTACAACTACGCCGCGGTGCTGACGTTCCAGATGCCGCTGGACAATGCCGTGCCGCGCGCGGCGCTGGCGCAGGCTCGAGTGCTATACGAGCAGCAGCGCGTGCTGTATCGGGCGGCGCTGTCGCAAATGGTGGTCAACGTGGAAAGCTCGATCGCCAATCTGTATGCCGACTACAAGCGCGCGTCGGCGACCGCGTCCGCGACTTACTACGCTCGCGAGTCGCTGCACGATGAGCAAATCAGATTCCGCGTCGGGTTGGCGACCACGCACGACCTGCTGCAATTCCAGGAGGAGGAAGTGAGCGCCGAGGGCAACCAGGTGCAGGCCGAGGTCGATCTCGAGAACGCCAAGCTCGCGCTGGCGCACTCGGACGGCACGCTGTTGCAAGAGTTCAACATCAACTGGGAAGTGCAGAATCCGCACGAAGTGCCGTGGTACGCGGCCTTCTAGCGCGGAATTAGCCGAGACGAAAATGCGGCGCCGGATCGCAATCGCGATCCGGCGCCGTACGTTCTCTAGCTATAGCCGGGGGCTGAAGTTGATCTTAGCGGTGTCCGCCGCCGCCGTGGCCACCACCGCCACCACCTCCGTGGAAGCCGCCACCACCACTTGCGTGGAAGCCGCCGGTGCCGCCGCCACCGTGATAGAACTCCGTATGATGGCCGCCGCTACCGTAATGCCCTTCCCACGAATGGTGAACGTCGAAGCCGGGACGATAGCCCCAGCCATTTCCCCAACCCCCACCAAAACCATAGGAGTACGGCGCATAGCCATACGAGGGATAACCGCCGCCGTAGTAGTCGCCTCCGTCATAGCAACCACCGGCACCGCAGGCGATCGCTCCCAGCAATAACATCGCACCGATCATACGACCCGGGCTGAAATATCTTGCCTTGGCGCGCATGTCAGGGAACCCCCCACGCCGGTTTGCCGTCTTCCCTGTAGAATGCCAGACCGGGCGTTTTGGCGGCTGGAACATCCAGGCTCGTCCGCAGATTGCCGTTGGGTCCGTAGAGCCCGACTCCGGGGAGACCGTCATCGCCGAGCGCCATGGTCGCGCGAACCTTGCCGTCCTGATCGTAGAGGTCAACGCCAGGAGTACCGTTCGCGGCGAGGTCTACGGTCAAGCGGGTGCGGCCACTCGGGTCGGTAAAATTGAGCCCGACTGCGCCGTCGGATACGACGCCCAACGCGGCGCGCAGTTTGCCGCCGCTGTCGCGCACGAGGAACTGCTGCGCCTCGACCGTGTCAGGCACGGCCGAACTCGTCTGCGCCATCGTAAACAACGCACCGCAGACCAGCATTAGCGCACCGGTCATCATCCGCAGATGCTTGTTGCTGCGCTGGAGGCCGGCCTGCTGCCGTTCCAGCCGTGACAGCCGCTCGATCAGTTCAGTCGTCGATTGCTCCATAGTTGAACCTCAACTTGCGGTTGCAAGAGGCGTGGTGCGCGTTATCCCAAAGTTTATCAAGCTGGACATTCGGGTCCAGTTCGCGGGTCCAGTTTGCGCGGGTCCGGTTGCGGGATTCAGCGACTCCCGAGGATCGTCACCTGGCGGCTAACGAAGCGCCAACCGGCCGGCGTCTTGCGCAGCTTGTCGGTGTAGTAGCCGACCGTCGATTGCTGCACCTTGCCTTCCTTGCAGTGGTAGTAGACCAGGTAGGAAGTGCCGCTGCCGCTGTTGCCGTCGAGCTCGAAGGCAGGATTGGCGACGACGTGCTGCACCTGCGCACCGCCGAGAGATTCCTTGTAGCGGGCGGTGAACTTCCTGAGACCGTCGCGTCCGCTGTGCTTGCCGAAGCGCGGGCTTTCGAAGACGCCGTCCTCGGTGAAGCAGTCGATCCATTCGTCGTAGCGGCCCGTGTCGATCGTCAGACAGTAGCGCGCATGCAGCGTGCGAACTTCCTCGCGATCCTCGAGTGTCCCCGTTATTGCCATCGCATCAACTCCCCTGGTTGTTCAAATCACGTTGGCTTCGCGCAGCCGCGCGACGTCGTCCCACGAATAGCCGAGCATCTCCGTCAGCAGCAACTCGGTATGCTCGCCCGAGCTCCGGCGCATGGCCGCGCGGCTCGCCCGGCGTCGCGCTCAACTTTACCGGCATCCCGAGCAGCGTCAGATTGCCGAGCGCGGGATGATCGTAATCCACCACGTAACCGTTGGCCCTGACTTGCGGATCGTCAGGCAGGTCAGACACCGAGTTCACGATCGTGTAGATGAAGTCGCCGCGGCCTTTGAGGACTCGCATCCACTCGTCACGCGGACGGGCGGCGAACACCTCGTCGAAAATCGCGACCAGCGCGGCCGAATTCCTGCCACGCACTTTGGCTTCGGCAAATCGCGGATCCTCGGCCAGTTCGGGCTTGCCGACGACTTCGCAGAAATTTTTCCAGTAACGATCGGGCTGCAGCATCGCCAGCGAGATCCACTTGTCGTCGGCGCAGCGATAATGGTTCCACAGCGGATTGTATGCGTTGGCGCGCGTGTTGCGCGGAAATTCCTTGCCCATGATAGTTCGCGCGACGACGTTCAGTCCCTGCAGCGCCATCATCGAGCCCAGGTGCGACGCGTCCACTTCCTGCCCGATGCCCGTGCGCTCGCGCGCGAACAGCGCAGCCAGCACGCCGTAGGCGAGCATGATCGCGCCCATCTGATCGGCGATTCCGCCGTAGACGTAGCTCGGCGCCGTACTGCCGGTGCCAATCGCGTTCATGATCCCGGAGCGCGCCTGCCCCAGGTAATCGAACGACGGCTCGCCGCTGTCGGGCCCTTCGGGGCCGTAGCCGGACGCGCTCGCATAGATGATGCGCGGATTGAGTGCGGCGAGTTCCGCATAGCCGAGCCCCAGCCGCTGCGCGACGCCCTTGCGAAAATTCTGCACGAAGACGTCGCTGCGCGCGGCCAGGCGATGCACTATCTCGCGCGCCTCGGGCTGCTTCAGATTCAGCGCGATACTTTTCTTGTGCTTGTTGTTCGCTTCGAAGTAATAATTGCGCCCGCTCTTGACGGTCGCACTGCCCGCGACCGCGGTAATCCCCCGGCCCGGGTCGCCGCGCTCGCGCTCTTCTATCTTGATAACTTCGGCGCCGAGGTCGGCGAGCATCTGCGTCGCGACCGGCCCCTGCTGCCAAATCGTCCAGTCGATAATTCGAATTCCGTCAAGCGGTCCGCTCATGCTTTTCTCTATACCACAACCCTCTTGAGTTTGTGTGCCGCCGGACGCATCAATCATATATGTCCGCGCTCGCCCAGGTGGCCGACTTTCTGTTTCCTCCCCGATGCGCGGCGTGCGGAACGGCGCTCGCGTCCGACGGGCGCCGCGTATGCGCTCGATGCGTCGCGCGGGTCGAGCGGATGCCGGAGCCGCGCTGCGAAGTTTGCGGCGGGACGCTCGAGTCGGCGGCAGTCGATGCGCCGCGATGCGCCCGATGCCTCGCGCATCCGCCGCGATATCGAATCGCGCGCACGGTCGCGCGCTATCGGACGACGGCCGAGGACGAACCCGGCAGCCTGCCCGCGTTGATTCGCCGTCACAAGTACGGCCTCGATCAATCTGTCGGCCGCGCGCTGGTCGAGTACCTTGGCGACGAGTTGCCGGTATCGGCTGACGACTACGACGTTGTAATTCCCGTGCCGCTGCATTGGCGGCGCCTGTGGTGGCGCGGCTTCAACCAGGCCGCTCTCCTGGCCGGCGAAGTCGCGCGGCGGCTCGAATCTTCCACTTGAAGCCACCGCGATGACGCGCCGGCGCTTCACCACGCCGCAGACCTCGCAACATCACGACGAGCGCGTCAGGAACGTGCGCCGCGCATTCGCCGTCACCAAGCCGGAACTGATCAAGGGTCGGCGCGTGTTGATCGTCGACGACGTGATGACCACCGGCGCGACGGTCGACGAATGCGCGCGCGTGCTGAAAGCGGCCGGCGCGACGTGCGTCGACGTCTTCACGCTCGCGCGCGTTCTATGAGCGAAGCGCAACGCGCAGAATGGGATGAGCGCCATCGCGGCAAGTCCGCGGGCGCGGCCGAGCCGTTCCTCGCAGAGATGCTCGCGCGAATGCCGCGCGGCGTCGCGCTCGACGTCGCGGCCGGACGCGGGCGCAACGCACTCGCACTCGCTCACGCGGGAATGAAGGTGGTCGCGGTTGATTTCTCGGCCGAAGCGATGCGCATTCTCGCCGCGACTGCGCGCACCCCGCGGCTTGGCATCTGGCCCGTCGTCGCAAACTTGGATAGCTTTCATCTCAAGGACGAATCGCTCGACGCCATCGTGAACATAAATTTCCTCGACCGCACGCTGTTCCCGAAATTCGTGCGCGCGCTCCGGCCCGGCGGCTGGTTGATTGCCGACACGTTCCTCGTCGACCAGGCCGCGATCGGCCACCCGCGCGACCCACGCTTTCTGCTCGCTCACGGAGAGCTTCGCGCGCTCGCGGACGGACTCGAAGTTGAAGAGTACCGCGAAGGCCCGATCACTTATCCAAACGGCGAGCGCGCATTTCGCGCATCTTTGGCAGCGCGAAGGAAATCAAGCTGATGGCGCCCGGGATGACCTACAAAGCGGCGGGCGTCGATATCGCGCTGAAGCAGAGCCTGATTCCGCTGTTCGGCTCGATCGCGAAGACAACATCCGGCGCGCACGTGATCGGCGGCGTCGGCGGCTTCGGCGCGCTCATCGGGCTGAACGGCGCCCGCAAGATGCGCGCTCCCGTGCTGGTCGCGGGCACGGACAGCGTCGGCACCAAGCTGATGCTCGCGTTCGAGACCGGGCGTCACGACACCGTCGGCATCGACTGCGTTGCGATGTGCGTGAACGACATCATCTGCCACGCGGCGCGGCCGCTGTTCTTTCTCGATTACATCGGGTCGGGCAAGCTCGAAAAGAAAATCGCGCTCGACATCGTCAAAGGCGTCGCGCGCGGATGTGATCAGGCGGGCATGAGCCTGGTCGGCGGCGAGACTGCGCAGCTGAGCGGATTCTATAAGCCGGGCGAGTACGACCTGGCCGGCTTCGCGGTAGGAATTGTCGAGCGCGCGCGAATTCCCGAGCCGTCGAGCGTGCGCGCCGGCGACGTGCTGATAGGACTCGCATCGAGCGGACTTCACTCCAACGGTTTTTCACTGGTGCGCCGCGTGCTGAAACACGCGAAGCTCAAGCTGGGCACGCGCATCGGCGAACTCGGATGCACGCTGGGTGAAGAGCTGCTGCGTCCCACGCTCATCTACGCCAAGGTCGTCGTCGAACTGTTCGAGCGCTTCAAAATAAATGGTCTCGCGAATATCACCGGAGGCGGCGTACTCGAAAATCTGCCGCGCGTGATGCCCGCGAATACTCGCGCCGTGGTCGAGCGCGGCAGTTGGCCGACGCCGCCGATATTCGGCTTGATTCAACGTCTTGGGAAAAATCGACCGCGCCGAGATGGATCGAACCTTCAACAACGGTCTCGGAATGGTCGCGATTGTGCCTGCGGGCGAGGCCGATCGCGTCGTTGCTCATTTGCGCCGCCGCGAATTTGCCGCCTATGTTGTCGGCGAAGTAACTCGTGGCAAGCGTGGAGTGTCGATTCGCTGAGCCGCGGTCAATCCGATGGCGGAAAATCCGACGGTCAAACTCGGCGTCCTGATTTCCGGCAGCGGCACCAATCTGCAAGCCATCATCGACGCGATTCTGCGCGGCGATCTCAAAGCCGAAGTCCGTCTTGTCATTTCGAATCGCGGCGACGCGCAGGGACTCGAGCGCGCGCGCCATCACGGAATCGAGACGGCGGTCATCGACCATCGCAAGTTCCGTTCGCGCGAGGACTTCGATCGCGCCGTCCTCGCCGCGCTGCAGGGACGCAACGTCGAGCTGGTCGCGCTGGCGGGCTTCATGCGATTGCTGTCGCCGGTGATGCTCGACGCGTTTGCCGGCCGCATCATGAATATTCACAACAGCCTGCTGCCGTCATTTCCCGGAATCCACGGGCCGAAGGACGCGATAGAATATGGCGTCAAGATCGCGGGTTGCACCGTGTTCTTCGTCACGCCGGGCGTCGATGTAGGCCCGGTGATCGTGCAAGCCGCTGTGCCCGTGCTGCCCGGCGACGACGAACAGCGGCTGGCGGCGCGCATCCTGCAGCAGGAGCATCGCATCTTCCCGCACGCGATCGCGTTGTTCCAGCAGGGCCGGCTCGAAATTCATGGCCGCCAGGTTGTCATCAAGGGCGATTCGGACGCATCGAATTCTCCGCCGCTTGTGAATCCCCCGGCGGACTGATTCGCGAACAGTGAAGACACTTTCGGTAGTTGTGCCGATGCTCAACGAGACGGCCGCGATCGCGAGCACGTTGATCGCGCTTCGACGCGGCGCTCCTGACGCGGAGATCGTCGTCGTTGACGGCGGCAGCATCGACGCGAGCGTCGCGCAGGCGCGGCCGTTGTGCGACGCGCTGATCGTCGCGTCGCGCGGGCGCGCGCGGCAGATGAACGCGGGCGCACGCGCATCGCATGGCGACGCGATAGCCTTCGTGCATGCCGACACTATAGTGCCGCCGACCTTTGCCGCCGACATCGCGTCCGCATTGGCGGACTCCGCAGTGGTCGGCGGACGCTTCGACGTCAAGCTCGACGACACTGCCCTGCCCTACCGGATTATCGGCGCGATGATCAGCCTCCGCTCGCGCCTCAGCCGGACCGGCACGGGCGACCAGGCAATCTTCGTGCGGCGCGCAGTCTTCGATCGCCTCGGCGGCTTCCCGGAACTCGAGCTGTGCGAGGATCTCGAATTCTCGCGACGCATGAAGCGCGCGGGACGCGTCGCATGCCTGCGCGCTCGAGTGACGACCTCGGCGCGGCGATGGAACCGCGACGGCGTCGTGCGCACCGTCGTGCGCATGTGGCTGATTCGCGCGATGTACCTGATGGGCGTGCCGCCCGCGCGCCTCAAACGCATGTACTCCGACACGCGCTAGCGCACTGGACAGAGGTTTCTCACGCGGATAACAATGGCGAGAGCGAGGTACACCGTGGCGAAAGTCGAAGTTTACACCACCACCTACTGCCCCTTCTGCACGCGTGCGAAGAGCCTGCTCAAGAGCAAGGGCATCGCCTTCGATGAAATCGACGTGACCGACGACGACGCGCTGCGCGAGAAGATGATCGAGCTGTCCGGCGGACGGCGCACGGTTCCTGAAATTTTCATCAACGGCAAGATTGTCGGCGGCTTCGACGAATTGCGTGCGCTCAACGACGCGGGCAAGCTCGACGGTCTACTGGCCGAGTCGGCGCCGGCCTGAATTTTCAGCCATCGCAACGCACGGCTTCTTCCTCCCAGAAATAAATACGGGCGCCTCGCGGAGTGATTTCCGCGACGCGCCCGCTTCACGCTCCAGCGTTAGCCGTTACTGGTTTTCGACCGGCGACACGACCCCTTGATCGTTCATATGATGCAAGGCGTTGCGGTCAACCGACGAGTCGAACTTGATAGCTTTGGCCGTAACCTTGATCTGCGAGCCGTCCGCCGAGGTTGTCTGATCCTCATTGACGATCGCGTCAATCTCGTCAGGCCATTTTGCAAACGCCATCGTCTTCAGTTTGTCGCTGATCTTCGCCTCGTCGATCGCGTCAGGACTGAACGGCTCGGTATATGTCAAATCGCCAAGCTCCGAGTATGGCTTCCCGGCCGGCGGTCCTTCCGTGGTGACGTAGATGTGCGCCATGTCGACGCGATGCTCGAACACCTGTTGCTTTTGTACCTCTTGCTCACGAGCCGCGGCGCATCCGGAAATCCAGAGAGCCAGCCCGATCGCAACCCAAGTCAGAATTTTCGATGAACGCATGTTTTCCCCTAGTCAGTCCCCTGTACCTCTTAAATTATAACCGCGCCGCCGCGGATGTCTAACAGTGGCCTTTGGCGCCCTCGCCTCTCATTTTTATTTCACCGAATGGCACGACTGGGCAAGCGATTCGGCGACAGACAGTGCAGACTCGGCGCTCTGTCGGGCATTCGCCGCGACCGGTAGTATTCCCGCGTGACCAGATTTGCCGCCTGCTTCATCCTCGTCTTCGGCGAGCTCGCCTGGGGCGGTCTCTTCGCGCTGGCGATACCACCGTTCTTCAACGTCGAGCGCGGCTTTTACAAATCGAGCGCATCGGTCTACCTGGCCGCCTCGATTACGACCGCCGTCGGGCTCGGACTACTCGCACTGCGCGGCGGCGCGTCGGTAGGACCGGGCGCGGTTTCGTTGTGGACGGCGTCCGCACTGTGGACGCTGTCGAGCGCCGCGGTCGCCGTCTATCTCTACACGCTGTGGACCGAGAACGGCCTGCTGCGGTCGCGCGCCTACGTGCTCGGCCTTGGTCTCGGGCTGGTCGCGCTGATCGCCAACGTGACTCTCCTGATGCCGCCCGGCTTCGGCGCAGTCGGCGCTATCGCCTACAGCCTTACTGCCATCACCTCCGCACTGGTGCTCGGATTGGTCAGCGGCGCGATGCTGTTCGGCCATTGGTATCTCATCGACCTCGAGATGCCGGTCGATTACCTGCGGACGTTCGTCCGGCTGCTGGGAATCGTGCTGATCGCGGACCTCGTTGCGCTCGGGCTGGCTCTTGCGATGCCCGCGATGATCGGAAGCGCGGGCGCGGCGGCTGCCGTGCATGAGCTGTTCGCGTCGCATCTCGGGCTGCTGGCGGTGCGCTTCGTGCTCGGTCCGGTCGCGACGATCGTGCTGGTCTGGATGTGCTGGCAGACGCTGAAAATTCCTCAGACGATGGCGGCGACGGGCCTGCTCTACATCGCAGTGATGTCGGTGCTGGTCGGCGAAATGCTCGGCCGCTTCATCCTGTTCCGAACGGCAATCCCACTTTGAGCAGACTCAGCCTCTAAGTAACGCTCGCCAGGAATTTCGCGATCTCGATTGCCGATTGCTCCGGTTGCTCGAGCCAGAAGCAATGGCCGGCGGGTTCGAGAATGACCACGTTCGCGCCCTTGATGCGTTTGGCAATGATGGACGAATTCTCCGGCGCGACCAGCGCGTCGTTCGCACCGGTGATTACCAGCGTCGGGCAATTGATCTGCGGCAGACGATCGTAAGCGTCGAAGTCGGCGATCGCCTTCATCCGATGCGCGAACGCGACCGAGTCGATCGGACGATTGCGGCGCGACTCGATCATCGAGGCGATGATTTCCGGATGCTGATCGAGGAAGCCCTTGGTGAACGCCGCTTCTGCGAGCGCCCGGCCCCGCTCTTCCGGCGTCATCGGTTTGGTCGAGTACGCGTTCGCGAGCGCGCCGCCACTGAGGCGAATCGCCTTCGGTCCGCCCGCGGTGGTGCAACCAAGCACGAGAGATTTCACTTTATCCGGATGTCATAGCGCGAGCTCCTGCGCGATCGTCCCGCCCATCGAGACTCCGATCACGTGCGCCGGTGACATGGCTAGGTGATCGATCAGCCCTGCTGTATCATCCGCGAGCATCGCGATGCTGTAAGGCATGTCGGGCTTGCCGCTCAGCCCCGAGCCGCGCTGGTCGAACGTGAGCACGCGATAGTCTTCGGCGAAGACCTCGGCGAGCCCGGCGAACATCGTCTGATCGCCCTGCGCGCCATGAATCATGACCAACGGCGCACCGTCGCCGCGCAACTCATAGGCCAGCTCGACTCCATTGATAAGCGTGCGCTCCATACTGCCCTCCAATGTCAGACGAAACTTTTCTTCTCTTCGAAGAAGAATGCTCTGTCACTCGCAATAACCAGAATCGAAATGCCGAGCAAGACACCGGTGACAATGCACTTGGTAAATTGTTGAGTTTGGAAAGCCTCGGACGTTGCAACCAGTGTCATGTGGAACAGGATGGCGGCCACGATGCTGCGGTTGTTCTTGTAGTACAGCCAATTGATGAGAACAGCTGCCGGCAGGACGCTGACGAAAAAGTTGGCGACGTAAATCGGGCTCATCGCCAGCAAACCATGTTGATAGTTGCCATTTATGAAGAACAGCGGCACATGCCAAATCGCCCACAGGACGCTGAACAGCAGCGTCGCCGTCATCATGTTGAATTTCGCGCGGAGACTGTCCATCCCGTAGCCGCGCCATCCAAGTTCTTCGAAGGTTGGAGCCAGCAGAATGGTCGGCAGCATTTTTGCGAAGCCGCCCGAGAAGCGGAACTGATCGGCGGATCGCCCGAAGAGCACAGACAGCCCGGTCGAAAGGAGCAACGCAAACGGCATCAGCAGCAAGATGATCAGCAGGTACCGGAGTCGAACGAGCCGGAGACTGATAAGTCGCTCCTTGAAATCGCGCTTCAGGTCGAGACTGCCTGAAGTCCCGATCATGATCAGAGCTGCGACGAATGGCCCCAGCAGTCCGATGAGCTGGAACAGAATGCTGTACAGCTCCATTCCGGGCTCATAGCTGTAGTGCGCAGCGAAAGACCACGGCGCCCAGCTTAGGAATACTACCAGCGCGAAATAGCTGAGCGGTTTGTATCCGTGGAACTCGCCGATGCGGTTCCGCTCCACCGCGCTACCTTCTGACAGTTATGTGCTGGACCGCAACCGTGACAGTGGCAGTGTTCCGTCCGTACTGATTGGTCGAGTACAAGGTGTAAGTCGTGGTCGAATTCGGACTCACCGTGATCGAGGTGCCGCGCACCGGCCCCACCGTCGGCGAGATGATGTTGTAGATTGCGCCAGTGGTCGACCAGCTCAGCGTCACCGATCCCCCTTTTCTAATGTACGTCGCACTGGCAGTGAAGGAGCCAATCGCAGGGCTCGCGCCGGTCGGCACGTTGGATTCGGTATACACCGGGCCTGTAGTAACCACGTCGAAATCCGCGCCGGTCAGGCTGGTCAAATTATGCAGGTCGTCATTGTTCCAGCCGCTGTTGGGCGCGCCGCTGATATAAATTGCGCTGCCATTGTCCGCGAGAATCATCCCGTACTTCTTCAGCGCCGTCAGAATCACCTGGTTCGCCTGCGAAAAGCCGGAGATATCGAAACTGGCCTGCAGCCGGAGCCGCGTGCCCATCGGCGGCGCGTCGGAGTCCGTCACCGACGACGCCCAATGAGTAGCCGGCGCCGTGAAAGCCTGCTGCGTCACAGGCACCGTGAAACGGATGGCGTGATTGATAGCGCCGGCGGCGACTTCATCGTAGCGGACCAATCCGGGAAAAATAGGCAGCCCCGCGGCGTCGGCCGAAGTCCAGGTGTAAGGACGCTGCTCGTTGATCGTCATGTCCCAAATCGCGGTCGAGTCGGCGCTCCAATTGCTCACGCTCAACTCCTGCGAGTTGTACATTTCGTACAGCCAGCAATTGTCCTTGTCGAGCACCAGCACATGGCGGTCGCCGTCGCCGGGCGCAGGATAACCTTCGATCAGAGCATTAGATGGAATCGGCATCGGGCCCGGATCGCTTTCATCGGGATAGGCGCCGAGCGTGATATTCACCTTGGCCTGCGAGCCGCTCACGACTTGATAAGGGATGCCGATCGACGACCCGTCGTACAAACCCGATCCGAAATCCGGATGCAGCGTGACGGTCGATCCGATGTAGTTGATGATGTTGGCCGAATTCGAGGCCAGCGGCGCGCTGGAAATATCCGTGTTCCAAAGACTGCTCGCCTGGAATGGAACAAAGCCGTTCAGACTGGTCAGCTGGCCCACGGTCATGCCGCTGCAGGTACCGCTCGCGGCAAGCGCTCTCGCGGCAAACGCTGAAGTACTTGAGCTCAGCTGCAGGAATAGTAGGGCAAGTGCGGCCAGCGCATATCTCATTGAATGCCCCCCAAGACCGGCGCATCCGTCTGTCTGTAGGAATTAACTACTCAATGGTCCATTTCGATTCAAGGACCGTGCGAACGAGAACCCCACACTATCACGGCATGAAGCACGAGTCTCAGTCGGTCTGGTTAGTGCACGAAATTGCCGCCTACCAGGTAAACCGAACCCTGCGAGGTAATGAAGGCAAGTCCGTTGTTGCCCCATCGGATGATCCGAGTAGGAAAGTCGGAGTCACCCGTGAACGATATCGACCCGATTGAGCTGAATTCCGTCAGGTTGAAAGCCTCGATCGTGGCCATGCCGGACGACTCGCCAACAAAGAACGCTTTGTTCAGCGTCGAGTCGGGCACCATCACGTTGTTGAAGCCGATGGAGAATTGTCCCGCTGGATTTCCCGTCGCCGGGTTAACGCTGTGACCATCGTCTGCGTAGACCAGGCCGCTTCCGGCATCGAAATGAATCCTTCGATCATTGTCGGAAAAAGTGCCGGAATAGTCGTCATCTAAAGTGACGCCGCTCATATTCACGCTCATCGTGTAGAAGTCGTCACCACTGTCTTCGTTGTTATCGGCGTACAATGCGGTGTCATCGGATCCCCATTGCAGCGAACAGAACAGTCCGCCACCCTCTGCGCCGAAGCCGGGCAGCGTTGTCGTTCGAGGGGTTGAGTTGTCGTAGATAACGACTCCTCCTTGTGCCGAAGGGCTCTCGCCCATAATGCCAAGAGTGACCGCCGTAGTTTGCGGTGCCCCCGGAGCAACCTGGAGGTCCAACGCGAAGTATGGACCGAAAAAACTGTTGCGGCCCAGCGAATAGTTGATGTCCGTCGATAGGCTCGGCAGCGTGAAACGCTGCACCTCCGCGGATCCGTCAAGCCCTGCGTAGAGGTACGAGCTGTCATCCGCGATTGCGAGCGCGTCTGGATTGCTGCCCGCAAATGGCGACGACGTTATCGATGCCGATGCGAGACTGATGACCGAGATGGTATTGCCGTTGGTCGGAGCAGCGCCCGGCACAGAAAGATAGATCGCCTTGTTGACGGGATCGTTGACGAGATCGTTGGCTTCCTGGTTGATCACCACCAGCGCGTATCCGTTGCCGCCCGTGCTTCCCACGAAGAAGGTCTGCGGCGCCGACACTTGTGAGTCCGCGGCAACTGTCACGTTGTCCACACCGATGCTGGCGACGTCGCCGGCGGGAATCGATGCGTCCAGCTGGTTTGACGAAACAAAGCTCGTCGTCTGCCCAACCGCGTTCCACTGGACTGCGGTTGACGCCGTAAGGTTGCACCCGCAGACGGCCAGGGGGACGTCTGCGCCGTCCGGCTACGGCGGAACTCGGAATCAACGACGAAATTGACGGCGGCCCCGATGTGGGGCATGCCCCTGGGCTCACGGTCGGACACGATGCGGGCGTCGCAGTCGCGGTGGCAGTCGCCGTAGCTGTTGCGGTCGCGGTGGGGGTCGCCGTGGCCGTAGCGGTTGCGGTCGCCGTGGGGGTAGCCGTTGCCGTAACTGTTGCGGTCGCAGTGGCTGTTGCGGTTGGCGTGGCTGTCGCGGTCGCAGTGGCTGTTGCGGTTGCCGTGGCTGTAGCTGTTGCGGTTGCCGTGGCGGTGGCGGTTGGAGTGGCTGTCGCCGTTGCGGTCACGGTGGGTGTCGGCACGGGAGCGCCTTTGCCGTCGCCCTCCATTTTGACGCTCAGCGTTTTGCCGTCCTCATGGACGATTGTTAGCTTCGCGGACTTCTTGCCGTCGGACGACGGGGTGAAGACGACCGACATTTCGCATTCCCCGCCCGCCGGCAGGCTGGCGACACAACCCGTTGTAGGCACGAACTCGGGGTTGGACGAGCTGATCGAGGTGACATCGATCGCAATCGAATTCGGATTGTGAATCGTAACGGTCTTGGGCGAACTGGCTTCAAGAGGCTTAAGGGTGCCAAAGGTGATCTTCTTTGGCGAAACTTTTAGATCTTTGATTTTTGCTTTCGTCTCGCTATAGCCAGGCAGGCGCCGGCTTTGATCGGCGCTTTGCGCAAACGCGCCGCCTATTACGAACAGAAGCGCAAAGACGACAACCAAAAATGACAGTGCGTTACTCGCGCCCGCGTTTTGGCGCGTCGACAACTTGAAGCGCATTGTAGTCTACGAATCCCCCCGTTGGCATTTATACGCCCACCAGTGCGTACATCATTTCCGCCTGCGATTCAAGTTTTTGGTAAACTCGCAGTTTCGGCGCCTCACCTGGCAGCTATCTCACCAAGGGTGCGGAAATCATGCCGAGCTGGCGACGCGCGTGACTAGCAACAAACTGCAAATCGGGCAAAAGTCGAAGTCATGAGCGAATCATTGCCCGTCGTTTATCTCGCGCGGCACGGCGAGACCGCGTGGAGTATCTCGGGACAGCACACTGGCCTTACCGATCTGCCGCTGACCGACCGCGGTGAGAGCAACGCCCGCCGGCTGGGCGATCGGTTGAAGGGACTGCGTTTCGATAAAGTCTTCACCAGCCCGTTGCAGCGCGCGGTGCGCACTTGCGAACTGGCGGGCTTCGGCGCGCGGGCAGAAGTCGATCGCGATCTGCTCGAATGGAACTACGGCGAATACGAGGGGCTGCGCACGGAGGAAATCCATGCGAAGCGGCCGAACTGGGAATTATTTCGCGACGGATGTCCCGGCGGCGAGTCACCAACGCAGATCGGCGCGCGCGCCGACCGGGTAGTGAGCCGAATTCGCGAGATTGGCGGCAACGTGCTGATTTTCTCGAGCGGCCACATCCTGCGCGTCCTGACGGCGCGATGGCTGGGGCTGGAACCTGCCGGCGGCAAGTACTTCGCACTCAGCACGGCCAGCTTGAGCGCGCTCAGCTACGAGCACAACTTGTCGAAGCCGGTGATTCAACTGTGGAACGACACGAACCACGTGGTCTCGTGAAAGCTAGCAAGGGGTAGTGCGATGGCAGCATCTCCCAAGACGGCAATCTCCGACCTCGCAACGCTCGCCGCGCAGTATGGATGCGGCCCGGTTAAGTTCGCCGGGGCCGAAGAGGCCTTGTACGAGCGGCATCTGCTCTTCGACAACATTGTGGGCGCGAACGAGATCACTTTGCGTGAGCGCTATGAAGCCGTCGCAAAATCCGTGCGCGATATCCTGTCTCAGCGATGGATCCAGACCGACCGCGCGTACGAGCGCGAGAATCCCAAGCGCATCTACTACCTCTCGATAGAGTTCCTGCTGGGTCGCTCGCTCGGCAACAACATTACCAATCTCATGCTCGATCCGGTCGCGGCACAACTTATCAAGGACAAGAACCTGGATTGGACCGGTCTGCTCGAGCGGGAACCAGACCCCGGGCTGGGCAATGGCGGGTTGGGACGTTTGGCGGCGTGCTTCCTGGATTCGATGGCGACGATGCAATTGCCCGCGACCGGCTACGGGCTGCGCTACGAATACGGGATGTTCAAGCAGTCGATCAAGGATGGCTGGCAGGAAGAGCGGCCGGACCACTGGCTGCAGCACTCTGATCCCTGGCAAATCCTGCGGGTTCAGGACGCCGTCGAAGTGAAGCTGAACTGCTCCTTCGCGATGACCGGCGGAAGCTTGCGCCCCGAAGTCGGGAAGCCGTCGCGGCTGATCGGCATCCCGCGCGATCTCCCGATCGTCGGATACGGCGGCCGAACCATCAATTCACTGCGCCTGTGGGCCGCCGCCGCGCCGGATTACTTCGACTTTCAGGAATTCAGCCAGGGCGATTTCGTGGGCGCGCTCGCAGAGAAGCTGGCCGCCGAGACTCTGACGCGAGTGCTGTATCCCGACGATTCGACCAGCCGCGGGCAGGGACTGCGATTCATCCAGGAGTACTTTCTGGTCGCATGCTCGCTGGCCGATATCATCCGACGCTTCCGGCGCGGCAACGCCGACTGGAACTCGCTGCCCGACAAGGCCGCCATCCAGCTCAACGATACGCATCCGGCGATTGCGGTGGCGGAGTTGATGCGGATTCTGCTCGACGACGCCAAGCTGGGATGGGATCAAGCCTGGGACCTGACGCGCAGAACGCTGGGTTACACCAACCATACGCTGTTGCCCGAAGCGCTCGAGAAATGGCCGGTGGAGTGGTTCGAGATGGTGATACCGCGACACCTCGAGATCATTTTTGAAATCAATCGCCGCTTGCTCGACGACGTTCGCACCCGCTTCCCCGGCGACGAAGGCCGCGTCGAGCGCATCAGCCTGATCGAGGAAGGCGCGCAAAAGCACGTGCGCATGGCCAACCTGGCGATCGTCGGCTCGCATAGCACCAACGGCGTGGCGGCGATCCATTCCCAGTTGCTGCGTACGACGACGGTCAAAGATCTCGCCGAGATGTTTCCCGAGCGCTTCAGCAACAAGACTAACGGGGTCACGCCGCGGCGCTGGTTGCTGCTGGCCAATCCGGCGTTAGCCCGGGTGATTACCGAGGCAATCGGCGACTGTTGGATCACCGATCTCATCGAACTGCACAAGCTGAAGCCGCTCGCCGAGGACAAAACTTTTCGCGACAATTTCCGCCGGGCCACTCGCCAGACCAAATCCGCCTTTGGCAGCTGGCTCAACTCCAGGACCGGCGAAGCAATCGACCCGGATTCGATTTTTGATTGCCAGGTCAAACGCATTCACGAATACAAGCGGCAATTACTCAACGCGCTGCGCATCGTCGTCCTTTACAATCGCGTGCTGGAGAATCCGAATCTGGATGTAGTGCCGCGAACGTTCCTGTTCTCAGGCAAGGCCGCGCCGGCCTATGAGCTCGCCAAGCTCATCATCAAGTTCATCAACAACCTCGCCGAAACCATCGACGGCGATCCCGCCGTGCGCGGCAAGCTCAAGGTGTTGTTTCTGCCCGAGTACGACGTATCACTGGCTCAGCGGCTCATTCCCGCCAGCGACGTCTCCAATCAGATTTCGACCGCCGGCTACGAGGCGAGCGGCACCAGCAACATGAAGTTCATGATGAACGGAGCGTTGACGATCGGCACGCGCGACGGCGCGACGATCGAAATGGCGCAGGAGGCGGGCGAGGAGAATTTCTTCCTCTTCGGTCTGACCGCGCAACAGGTGACCGATAGCCGCGGCTGGTACAATCCGCACTGGCATTACGAACATGAGCCTGAAACGCGCGCGGCGCTGGATCTGATCTTCTCCGGCTACTTCAACCGGCACGAGCCGGGGATCTTCGAGCCGCTGCGCGACACGCTGCTCACGCACGGCGACCATTACATGCATTTGGCCGATCTCAAATCTTACCTGGACGCCGATCGCAGGCTAGTCGAACTATACGCGAACCCGGAAGAATGGACGCGCAAAGCAATTCTGAATGTCGCCGGCTCCGGAAAATTCTCGAGCGACCGCACCATTGGGGAATATGCGGAAGAGATCTGGCACGCGAAGCCTTGCCCGGTTCGATGACGGCGCGTCTGGACCCAATACATCGCGAAGCCCAAAATAACTGTGAACGAAGCCCCGGAGGTTGGACCATGAAGGCTACACAATCGCTCCACGATCTCGGACAAAGCATCTGGCTGGATAACATCACGCGCGATCTGCTCGATAGCGGCACTCTCAAACGCTACATCGGCGATCTGTCGGTCACGGGATTGACTTCCAATCCGACGATCTTCGACCACGCTATCGCCCACAGCAAATCCTACGATCCCGAAATTCGCCGCCTCGTTGGTACGGGCCTCTCGGGCGAAGCGTTGTTCTTCGAACTGGCGGTGCAGGACCTGACGCGGGCCGCCGATCTGTTCGCTCCGATTAACGAGCGCACCGCCGGCGTCGACGGCTTCGTCTCGCTCGAAGTCTCGCCGCTCCTCGCGTACGACACGAAGAAAACCGTCGATCAGGCCAAAACCCTTTTCCAGAAGGCCAACCGGCGCAACCTGTTCATCAAAATCCCCGGCACCAAGGAGGGAGCGCCAGCGATCGAAGAGGCGATCTTCTCGGGCGTATCAGTCAATGTGACGCTGCTGTTCTCGCGCGATCACTACGTCGCCGCCGCCGAGGCCTACATGCGCGGATTGGAGCGGCGCGTCGCTGCCGGGCTCAGCCCCGACGTCCGTTCGGTCGCATCGCTTTTCATCAGCCGTTGGGACAAGGCCACGATGGACAAGGTTCCCGACAAGGAGCGCGACAAGCTGGGCATCGCAATCGGCCAACAGACTTACAAGGCATACCGCGACGTACTCGAGTCGGATCGATGGCAGCGGCTGGCGAACTCCGGCGCGCGTGCGCAAAGATTGCTGTTCGCCAGCACCGGCACCAAAGACCCCAAGGCCTCCGACGTCCTTTATATCGGTGCGCTGGCCGCGCCCAACACGGTTAACACTATGCCCGAAGAAACCTTGCTCGCATTCGGCGAGCATGGCCGGGTCTCCGGCGTTATTCCACGCGATGGCGCGGATTGTGAACAAGTGCTCGCCGCTTTCCGCAAGGACGGTATCGACGTGGCGAAGCTGGGCGTCGATCTGCAGACCGAAGGCGCCAAGTCTTTCGTCGAGTCATGGCAGGACTTGCTTAAGGCGATCGAAACCAAGAGTAAAGCGCTGAAATGATTGGGCGAGAAGGAGTCAAGCCCAGGCTGAGTGTCTCCGCCGTTTGCAAATCAGGCGGCCTTGGATAAGATCGGGATCACAGATTGGAGGGGACAGTGATGATTGAGGGCACAATGATCAGACGCACATTGATCGCCGCCGCAGCGGTTCTTATCCTCGCGCACAGTACGGCAGCGTCGGCGGACGCTGAAAACGCCCCGGGCGCCAAGATAATCTCTTCTTCGCAAGCGCCGCTAACGAAAGCAACGACGACTATTGCCCTCGATATAAGCCCCAACGCGCAAATCGGACAGCTCGCGATTGCCAACGTTATAACCTTCGGCGGCTCGGAACCTACGATCACTCCGCCCGACGGATGGGAGTTGATCCGCGATGACTCCACGCCGACGACCCGGCAGTCGCTCTATTCGCATGAAATCGAAGCCAACGACTCCAACGCGGCGAGTTGGACATTCAGTGAGCCCGTCGATGCGGAAGGCGCGATCGTGTTGCTGGATAATGTTTCCTCGGACTCGCCGGTAGATGCTTCCAGCGGCAACACCGGCGGCGTAGCGGGCGGAGTGCTCACGGCCAAATCCGTTACGGCCACCGCCAGCGACGATCTCATACTCGCCTTTAACGCCACCGATTTCGGCGCCTACCGTTATACCATCTGCGAAGATTGCTCCGGCCTGAATCCAGCGCTGCCGCAAAACGCAAGCGTCGTCGTCAACCAGGAGTCCACCGCCCAGGAGTACTGGATCATGGCGAGTTACCAGAGTCATATAGGACCGACCGAGCTGGAAATCAGCCGGGCTCCCCAGTTCTTCTATTGGGTATCGGCGCAAGTGGCGATCAAGGGCGCCGCAGACTGATACGCACGCTCTCGATCAGCCAATCCTAGTAATAATCGCGACAAGCTATCGCGAGCGAACTTCGACTTTCCGGAAGCGGCCTTCCAGCTGCGGGAAGAGCGCCCGGTAGCGCGCAATGTCAGCCGCCGGCATATCGTCCGGCAGGATAATCGCGCCAATCTGACTGACGGCGGCCGGGATTGGCCCGCTTGGCGGCAGTTCGATCACATCGTTTCTATCCACTTGCGAGAAGTAGTACAGCGTCGAGCTGAAGCTGCTCTCGTAACTCGCAACTCCAACCTGCCCGGCGCCCGGCGCGACTTTTAATGCGAGCGCGGCCGCCTCGCGAAACTGCGAGTCGCGAGGTTTCGTGTTGTAATAGTTCACGCGCCCTATCATCAGGAGCAACAACGCACCCGTCAGCGCGTATCGCATGCGCAAATTCCTGATCGACGCGAGCGCCACCGATGCGAGCATGAAGAAGCCGATGAATGAGGACAGTGAATAGCGCGGAGGATTCATCGGAAAGAACAAGTAGGATCCCACCAGCGTGAGAATCGGAGGCAGCCACATCCAGAGGAGTCCGAACATCAGCAGGTCCTGGCGGCTCTGCCACAGACTCACGCAGCCCCACACCGAGAGTATCGCCAGAAACGCGAAGACCCATCCGCCGTTGGTGCTCTCGTAGGTCCGTATGAGGTCGACGACTCGCGGCGGCGAAATCCACTCGAGCATTCCCGAGCTGACTCCCTGCTCGAGCAAGCCGATACCTCTCGCAAATGGCGCCAGCAACAAGCCTCCGATCGCCAGGGCGGCGCCGAGTCTCCAAACGGCGGCGCTGCTCGTGCCGCGCGCGCGTCCGTAGAAGATCCACGCCAGCCACGCGAACTCGGCGGCCACCGCCAGCAACGCGGTAAAATTGACGGCGATCGCCAGCGCCGTAAAAATCGCCGTGGCCGCATAGTTGGCCAACCCGCCGCGCCTCGCCGCGCGCATCAGAAAACCAACCTGCGCCAGCGTCATGGTCAACATGAGCGGATACATCCGCGCCTCGCGCGAGTATCGAATCATCACGAGGCTCGCGGCCGTGATGAGTGCGCACAGTCCAGCCGCCACCGACGCGTCGATCGGATCGACGCCGGCTTCCGGCGTCCGCATCGACGGCGCCCGCACCGCTTCATAGACGGCGAACCAGACCAGCGCGATTGCCAAAGTGCCGAGCGTGGCAGACAGCCCTCGCAGCGCGGCCTCGCTCTGGCCGAACAACTTGAGCCACAAGTGCAGCGCGATGCTGTAAATCGGCAGCTTGCCGCGATTCATCTTCTCGTGAAGCCGCGCGACCTCGGCGAGGGTCGACGCGCTGGCGGCGCGCCACGAAACCGCCTCGTCGCCGTCGAGCTCGGACGCCCCCAGATGCGCGAATCGAAACCACGCGCCCAGCGCGATCGCGAACGCAAGCAGGAGCACTGATTCGAGGGAAATCTGCCGATGCGTAGCGTCGAGCTCTGCGTCGTCAGCAGCAGACTCGCGATGAGTTACACCAAGCATCTTCAATCAGTCCGATCCGCAACCCGCCACGCGCCTCATGCGACCATAGCTGTGTGTTCGCAGTCGCCGCAACGATCCGTCCGCCGCAAGGCAATTTGGCGCGCCCGGAGGGATTCGAACCCCCCAACCCTCAGATCCGAAGTCTGTCACGCCGCATTAGCGTCCACTGATTTCAATAGAGTCCACTCGTTCAGTGACTACGCGCGTGGAGAATGGAGTGCACCAATATTTCGGTACCGTATACTCTTCTGGTTTCCCGCCCACGGTTTATTGCTGACTCTCCCACTCTGGGGGGTTGCCCTTCCTTTCCAAGTCGATGGCTGCTTCCATCATTTGGGTGTTCGCAGGAATGCGGCCGGCGAGACGTGAAACCGCACGGCAAGTTTTTCGATCTGATGTACGTTGAGTTCGCGCTTTCCGCGCAGCACTTCCGATACTACACCTTGGCTGCCGATTTCGGGGAGATCGGACTGCGTCAAGCTGTGGTGCTCCATCAGATACTTGAGCACTTCAAGCCCGGAGGCGTCCGCTAAAGCATGATGCTCCGCATCGTACGCCTCGATCAGCACGCTAAGCGTTTCGATAAAGCGGTAACGCGGGTCCCGCGGGTTGTCGCCAATCTCGTCAACCAGTTTGTTGAGCTGATTGACCGCCGTGTCGTATTCGCGCGCGCCGTGAATCGCGAGGAGCGGAGCGAATGCGTTCGGGTCTTTTAGGGTTCGAGTGATGGTCCGACTTTTCATTTTTTCCAGCCACCTCTATCGTATTCTGCATGGGTCAAGATGAAGCGGATGAACAGCATTTGCCTGTTGAAATGAATCGCTGCTATCAGCCTGTACTTGTTGCCGGCAATATTGAAAACATAGAAATCGCCCTTGCCGGTGGACACGTAGTCCACCGATCCGAAGGTTCGCTTGAGCTCGGCCAGGTTCCGATAGATTCCACTTTTGACCAATTTGCACCATGCTCGCAGCGGCGCGTCAGCATCGGGATGTTGTTGCGCGAAATCCTTGAGCGCCTTCTCCGAGATGACCCGCATGTGGAGAACATATCTCAGAATGAGATAGGTATCAACTCAAATTGAGATAACCATTTACTAGCTTTCCTTATTTTGCGCTTTTTTGGCACTCTCCCTCGGCGCTATGCGCGTGCGATGTTGCCCAATTCGCACCGAGCTCAATTACCACTTTCGACCCAAATGGTTGTCAAATCACTTCGATGATCGGAAAAGAGTTGGCGCGCCCGGAGGGATTCGAACCCCCAACCCTCAGATCCGAAGTCTGATGCTCTATCCAGTTGAGCTACGGGCGCCGTCGGGATGCGACGTTTGAAGTTCAGCAGTCTAGGCACGCATGCCCGGACGCGCAACCAACTCATGCCTCGTCGGTCATGACTGTTGACACGCGACGGTCAGCATTCAAATATATGACTGACTGGTCAGTATATGAATAGAACAACGCTAAATCCCACAGGAATTTCCAATGGCCGCCCCTTCCACGTCCACGACGAGCAGGCCGCCAAGCGCCAGCGTATCCTCGCCGCCGCGCTCAAGCTCTTCGCGCACGAGCCCTACCAGGCCGTCACGATGGACCGCGTCGCCGCCGCTGCCGGGGTCGCCAAAGGGACACTATATCTCTACTTTCCGTCGAAGGACGCGCTCTACCTGGGCGTCTTGAGCGACGGCCTCGACGGCGCCTATCGCGCCTATCAGAGTATCGCCGACCCCAAACTGCCGGTGGTCGAGCGGGTGCGCCGTTCGATAGCCGTGACGGTCGAGTTTTACGATCAGCGGCGCGATTTCCTGCAGTTCTACGCGACCGAAGAGCCGCGGCTGTCCGAGGCGCGCAATCGTATTATCGAAGGATCGCGCGAGCGCAGCTACAATTTCTTCGCCTCGCTGATCGAAGAGGGAATCCGCCAGGGCGTTTTCACGCGCGTCGATCCGCGCCTCGCGACCATCACGATCCAGGGCGCCATTCGCTCGCTACTGTTGTATTACGGCCCGAGCCGCCCGGTCGCGGAACTGAGCCGCGAGCTCGGCAACATGATGCTTCGATCGCTTGGCGCGGATCCGGCGCAGCCCCGGCCGGTGCATCCGCAATGATCCGAACCCTCGTTCGCAGGGTCATTCGGCTCGCGATCTTTGCCGGTATCATTGCGGGATTTTATTTTTTCGGCCGCAACTACTTGTGGCCGCCCGAGGATCGTTCGACGATCAAGGTCGTCGGCATGATCGAAGCACCCGAAGTAAATATCACCAGCCGCATCGGCGGACGGATCAAGCAACTCGATCTGCTCGAGGGCGATCACGTCACCAAGGGCCAGGTGGTCGCGTGGATCGAGGACGTCGATCTCAGAAATCAGCTCGCGAAGTCGCAGGCCGACCTCGCTCATTCGCAGGCCAACCTGGCGCAGGCGCGGCGCGACCTCGCGCGCGACAAAACACTCACCACGGCGAATGTGCTTGCCACCAAGGCGCTCGATGACGCCCTGACCGCCGTCGATCAGGACCAGGCCGACGTGCTCAGCGCGCAGGCCAACTCCAAGTTCTACGCCGATCAAATCACCGACACTGAAATAAAGTCGCCGGTCGACGGGGTCATCGTCAGCAAGGCGCTCGAAGTCGGCGAATGGGTGACGCCGGGCGTGCCGATTCTCACGGTCGACGACCTCTCGACGATTTGGGCGCGGGTCGACGTCGAGGAGACCGACCTCGGCTCGCTCTACATCGGCAAGTCGGCGCAAGTCGTACTGCCGACCGACCCGCCGCAGGTCTTCACCGGGCGCGTCATGGCGATTGGCCAGGAAGGCGAGTTCGCGACCGAGCGCGACGTGCGACGCGGCCGCCAGGACATTCGCACATTTTACGTCAAGGTCCAGGTGTTACAGGCTGAAGGCGAACTCAAACCCGGGATGACCGCGGAAGTCACCTTCCCGAGGACCGATGGAACTCGACTCACTAGCAATACAAACCAAAGACCTGACTAAGCGCTTCGGCACCTTCACCGCGGTCGACCAGGTCAACTTCGAGGTCCGTCGCGGCGAAGTGTTCGGATTGCTCGGGCCCAACGGCGCCGGCAAGACCACCGTGGTGCGGATGCTCACGACTTTGCTGGTGCCCAGCGGCGGCCATGCACTGGTCGCGGGCTTCGACGTCGCAAAGCACCCGCGCCAGGTGCGCGAGAACATCGGCGTCATCCCGCAGGCGCTTACCTCCGACCTCGATCTCACGGGATGGGAGAACGTCGATATCTACGGCGAGTTCTTCGGCCTCTCGCGCCGCGAGCGCCGCGAACGCGGTCAGCGCCTGCTCCACATGGTCGGGCTGACCGAGCGCGCCAACGATCTGGTCGCGACTTACTCGGGCGGCATGCGCCGCCGGCTCGAAATCGCGCGCGGCCTGATTCACTCGCCCAAGATACTGTTCCTCGACGAGCCGACGATCGGGCTGGACCCGCAAAGCCGACGCGCCGTGTGGGATTTGCTCGAGACGCTGCGCAAGGAAAGCGAGATTACCATCTCGCTCACGACGCATTACATGGACGAAGCGGAATCGCTGTGCGACCGGATCGCGATCGTCGACGGCGGCAAGATAATCGCGCTGGACACGCCGATTGGACTCAAGGCGATGGTGCCGGGCGCCGACCGGATCGACCTGGTGGTCGAAAAAAATCCCGCCGCTATCGCCGAGATGCTCAAGCCGATGCCCTATCTGCGGGAAGTAAATCTCGACGGCGGCAACCGGCTGCAGCTTTCGTCGAACGACGGCGCGCACGCGATTCCGAAAGTGCTCGACGCCGTCGAGCAAGCCGGCGACCGCGTGACCTCGATCACCGTGCAGAAACTTTCGCTCGAAGACGTCTTCATCCATTTCACCGGGCGCACCCTGCGCGACGAGCCGGCCAAGAAGGTCAGCCTGTTCGTCGGCGCCGGGATGCCGCAGCAGCGCTGAGGAGGGCCGCCGATGTTCGGGCTGAAATTCCTCGCAATCATGCGCCGCGACTTGAAGAAGCTGACGCGCAATCCGATCACGCTCATCTCCGTCATCCTGATGCCGATCGTCTATCTCGTGATCATCGGCAATTCCTTCCAGGGCCAGCTCAAGCATCTGCCGATCGTCGTCGTCGAGCAGGATCACGGCCTCTACGCGCGGCGCATCGTCGAACAGTTGCTCGCGCTGCAGGCTGGACCCGAAGACGGTCGACGTCACCTTCGAGAACGATCCGGGCAGCGCCGTCGACGGAGTGCGCGACGGGCTTTACAAAGGCGTCGTCGTCATCCCGCCCGACTTCAGCCACGACGTCGCCGAAGGCCGCATCGCGCAAATCGGCCTGTTCACCGACAACGTCGACACCGTCAGCTCGGAAACGCTCGAAAGCGTGCTCGACTCGGCCGCGGCAACGGTGAGAGTTTCGTTCGTCACCGCGCGCGAACCCAAACTGAACGAGATCTCGCTGCGCCCGAGCTGGCTGTTTCCGTACGTCGACTACGACCGCTCGCTAATCCCCGGCGTAATCGTCATGGCGCTCTTCATGGGCTCGCTGATGTCCGGCGTTTTCAACTGGGTGATGGACAAATTCATGGGCGTCACCGAATGCTACCTGGTGACTCCACTTTCGCGATGGGACATCGCCGGCGGCATCCTGGCCAGCGGCGTCACCGTAACCAGCACGGGAGGCATCCTCGTCTTGTTCCTCGGCTTGATGATCACGCGCGGGCGAATTCTCGGCGGAGTCACGGCGCTCGCGATGCTGGTCGTAATAATCATCATCAGCTCGACCGGCCTGCTGGCGATGACGTTTTCGATGCTCGGCCGCGCGGGCCATCCGCGGCTGGTCGGAACGTTCTCGGGATTTCTGAATGTGATCCTGTTTTTTCCGAGCGGCGCGATCTATCCGGTCGAAAGTTTCCCGCCGTGGCTGCGAGCCTTCGCCCGCTACAATCCCGAAACCCATTCGGTGAGCGCAATCAAACAGATCCTCTTCAAAGGCGCAGACTTCCAGGCCGTCAGCGGCGACATCGCATTCCTGCTGATCTTCATGGTGCTGATGCTGATTCTCGCCAGCGTCTCGTTCAAACGCACGCTCTAGTTTTTGATCTGCGCCCTAAGTTTACCGCCGAGCGCTTCGGCGATTACTCGCCGCAGTACTGCGATCGACACCGGCTTCAGCAGCGACATACTCGCGCCGGCCGCGTGGGCGGCCTGGTTGAGCTCGGGCGTGTTGTGTCCGGACATCACGATGACGGGAGTGTCCTTCGACTTCGAGCGGATGTGGCGAACGACCTCAATACCGCTCGTATCGGGCAGACTCAAGTCGGTAATCACCAGGTCAGGCGATTCGGCGTCGATTAACTGGATTGCTTCGCCGGCGTCGAATGCGCCAAAGCATCGATGGCCCGCGCGCTCGAGCAGCCGCACGTACGCATCGACGAGGTCGCGTTCGTCGTCGACGATCAGAATTGTCGCTTGCGCAGGCATTAGAAGTGTATCGCTGAAGTCCGCTAACCGCCCGATTGATTGCTTCGAGCCGCGGCGATTTGCGGCGGTGCCTGCCGTTTATCCGCGGTGGGCAGCTGCACGAGATCCGATGACGAGTCGGCCATCGTCGGCAGCAATATCGTGAAGGTCGTGCCCTTGCCCTTCTCCGATTCGACCGTGATGGCGCCGCCGTGATCCTGCACGATTCGCTGGCTCAGCCACAGGCCGAGCCCGGTTCCTTTCGCTTTGGTCGTGAAGAACGGTTGAAACAGTTTCGGCAGCACGCTGCTCTCGATGCCCGCGCCGTCGTCCGAGATGGTCAATTGAAGATAACCGGCTCGGCTCGGCGCCAGCGCGGTCTCGATTCGTATCACGCGCGCGCCCGCGTCGCGTGCGTTCAGAATAAAATTGATCAGCACCTGCTCGACTCCGGTCGGCTCGGCCATCACCGGCGGCAGCGATAGGTCGAGCGAGGTGTCGTAGCGCAGGACGCCTGCCTTGGCGTCGGCGCCCACGATCAGTATCGCGTCTTCGACCGCTACGTTCATGTCCACCGCTTGCCGCACTCCCGGCCGCTGACGCGCCAGCGAAAGCATGTTGTGCGAGATGCGGCTGGCGCGTTCGATATTTTTTTGCAGGACCAGCAGATCCTCACGCGTCTGCACGCTGAGATCCTGATCGGACGTCAGCATCAGCTCGATTCGCGACGCCATCACCGCCAGCGGATTGTTCAACTCGTGCGCGATTCCGGCCGCAACGGCAGCCAGCGCATCGACCGTTTCATTGCGGCGCGCCTCGCGCTCCATCGCACGCCGCTCGGTGATGTCGGTGACGAACGCAATCACCAGCTTGCCGCGATGCGTATGCACGACGTTGAGACTGATCTCGGCGGGAAATTCGCTGCCGTCCTTGCGCCGCCCCGCTATCTCCATGCCGCGGCCCATCATGCGCGATCTTGGCGCCGTGAAAAATGCGCTCCGATGCGCCTCGTGCCGGTAGCGGAATCGTTGCGGCACCAGCACCTCGATCGGCTGACCGACGATTTCCATTTCATGGTAGCCGAACAGTTCCTGCCCGCGCGGGTTGAGCTGACGGATCATCCCGTTGCTATCCGCCGAAATAATTCCCTCGACCGACGACTCGAAGTAGCCGCGCGCCCGCACCAGCGCTTCCTCGCGCGCCGCCACCGAGATGCGAATCGTCTTCATGTAGCGATTGGCGACCAGGTACAGCAGGAGAGCGTTCACGCCTACGAACATCAGGCGGTTGAGGGCGTACGAATGCGCCGGCATCAGCGACAGCACGCGGTCGGAAACGGCGACCCAGATAAGTCCGCCGAGCGCGTAGTAAAGCGCTATCCGCACCGGCCGGCTGCGGACCACCGACACGTGATTGAGCGCGCCGTGCTCCGTCAATTTGGGCAAGTCATTTCGAGCCATCAGTCCGGTTACTTTATTCTACCGGTGGCCTCCAAGGTAGCGGGGGTAGATTCATATAGAACAACCACCGGTCACTGATACAGAAGCTGTGCGCGGAGGTCCTTTCTGAAAACCAAACCAGTGGCCAATTGCGCGCTAATGACTGTTCAAACTCATCGCGAGGCGCGGCGCATCGGCCTCATTCGCGACTGCGCTGGCGACTTGCCGAATCGGCCTGCCGATTGGGGTGGCGATACACGCCACGCCCGAGACGCCGCCGTCGCCGTCGCGCATCGGCAGTATCGTCATCGCGACGGCAATTTCGGCGCCGTCGCTGCGCACCTGCAGGGTCGGAAATAGCGGCACGACTTCGCCGCCAAGCGCCCGCTCGAGCAGGCGGCGGATTTCGCCGCGCTTCGCGGCAGGCAGCAGAATCGCGCTGGTGCGCCCGACAATCTCGAAGTCCGCGTAACCGTACATCCGATGGGCGGCCGCGTTGATCGCCGTGATGGTCCCGGCCGCGTCCACGCAATGCACCCCGTCGGGAATCGAGTTCACGATCATCGCCATCAACTCGTAAGATTCTTCGCGCCGCTTGCTCTCCATCGCCGCACTCGTCACCGACGCCAGCTCGTCGAAGCCGTCCGGCTTGAGCAGGTAGTGATACAACCCGTACTTGAACGCGCCTGCCACCACCTCTTCACCGCCGTTGCCGGTCAGCATGATCACCCGAGCCCGCGGCCATCGCTCGCGCACGCGCTGCATCACCGACAAGCCGTCGCTCCAGCCGAGCCAATAATCGGTGACGACGATATCGCAGCCGTCGCGCCTGAGATGCTCGTTGAAGCCAAGCAGGTCGTCGGCCGCCACAATCTGCGCGCTCGGAAACGCGTGCTGCAGCCGCGCCTGGATAACCATCCGATCGGTCACGTTGTCTTCGACGAGCAAAAGGTCCATGCAGAACAGCAATCGCCGTGCCGAAGAGGCCTTACTCAGCAGAAACGCGCGAGATAGGAATTAAGGTGAAACAACCGCGAGAAAGGTGACGCCGCCAATTCAACGGTCCCGCGACGGAACAAGCCGCGTCCCGCAACGGCACACTCGCTGCTACTCTTTGCTGCGCTCCTGGAACGGAAACGCCGGCGTTCCCAGCGCCTTAGTGCGGAAACTCCACCATCACCTTCGCGCGAGTGCCCGGACGCTTCAGCGCCGCGAACATCTCGGGCACCTGCGCGACGTCGATCACGTCGGTGATCATCGGCGTCGCGTCGATCGTGCCATTCGACAGCGCGTCGATCGTCTCCTGGAATTCGCCGCGCGTGTAGGCGAGTGCGAAATTGATTTGCACTTCTTTCATCACGCAGCTCAGAGGATAGATGCTGTCCGACTCCAGGCAGACGCCAATCACGACGACCTGGCCGTGTCGCCCCACCATCCCGATAGCGGCACCGAGAGTCGACTTGACGCCGATACATTCGAAGACAATCTCGGGCGGGCGCCCGGTAATCTCTTTGACCGCATCGGCCGGATCGCTCTCGGTCGGGTTGACGACCGCGCTCGCGCCGAGCTTCATCGCAACCTCGGTCCGACCCGCCGCGAGCTCCGATACGACCACCGCGCTCGCGCCCTTGGCCTTGGCCCAGATTAGTGCGGAGAGGCCGATTGGACCTGCGCCCATCACGACTACTCCCATGCCCGGTTCGATAGTCGAGTGGTTGACGCCGTGGAGGCCGACCGACAGCGGCTCGACCAAAGCGCCTGCCTGCGAGCTGACGTTGTCGGGCAGCTTGAGCAGGCTGGCCGCGCCACACGCGACATATTCCGCATAGGCGCCGGGAAGCTGGCCGAGTCCGAGGCTCCGCAGCTTCGAGCAATGCATCGCGTCGTCGCGCCTGCACCATGCGCACACGCCGCACGCGATATACGGCAGCGAGGTCACGCGATCGCCGAGCTGAAAGCCGTTGACGCCGTCTCCCATTGAAGAAATCTCGCCGCAGAATTCATGACCCATCACGGTGTCGGCCGCCATCCCGAGTCCGTACTGCACGGCGTGCAGATCTGAGCCGCAGATTCCGCAATTGTGAACCTTCAGCACGACCTCGCCCGCGCCCGCGACCGGATTCGGCACGTCGATCACGGCCATCTCGTCTCTTTTCTTGAACACCGCAGCTTTCATTGCGAACCAACCTTCGCCATCGCGCGACCCGCACGGAACGGCTCTTACTTTTGTTGTATCAGTTCTATTTTGTAGCCGTTGGGATCCTCGATGAACGCGATCGGCGTGGTGCCGTGCTTCATCGGGCCGGGCTCGCGCACGACGTTGACGCCTTTCTGCTTCAACTCGGCGCAGGTTTTGTAAATGTCATCGACCCCGAGCGCGACGTGGCCGTACGCGGTGCCGAGGTCGTACTTCGAGGTGCCCCAGTTCCAGGTCAGCTCGATCACGGCGGCGTCTTTCTCGTCGCCGTAGCCGACGAAGGCCAGCGTGAATTCGCCGCCGGGGAAGTCATGCTTGCGCAGCAGCTTCATCCCGAGCTGGTCGCAGTAAAACTTGAGCGACTCGTCGAGATTGTTGACGCGCAGCATCGTGTGCAAAAGCCGCATGCGATTATCCTTTGGGTTTCTCCTGCTTGATGCGAGTGCGCCTCGAGTCGATCGCCCGGTTGAGGTCACCTTTGATCTCGGCGAACACGTCCTCGGTCGGCGCGATACCCGCCGCCTTCATCCGGTCGACCAGCTCGTAGCGCTCGAGCGCGAGCATCTCTTTCGCCTCGTGCTCATGCAGCCGCTTGACGCGCACCAGTTCCAGTATCGCGAGCTCGCGGACGCGCGCGGCAAAATCGGACTCGGAGAACTGGGCGTCGAAGAGGTCGTCCGGCAGATCGAGTTTCAAATTCACAAAGGTGCTCGATAGAACTTTCCGCAATCGCGAAACCAATGTCAAACCAGAGATGCGGCAGAATTACTCCCGCATCTCTGGTTTCTCTAAATTCTAAGGTGCAGGGGTTACCCCTGCCCAAGGAAGTTTGAAACCCAAGGAGGGGTTTCAATTAAATGGATTCCCGCCTGCTACCCTTTAGGCAACCCCAAGACCCGCTCGCCAATAATGTTGTGCTGAATCTGATTGGTCCCGGCGTAAATCGTCGGCCCGCGCGCCGCGAGCATCCGGAACGACCACTTGCCCTTGTCGACCGCGAACGGCGCGTTGAATTCCAGCTGGCTGTAGGGCCCCAACAGCTCCATCGCATACAGCGCGATCTTGAGTCCGAGCTCGGTGCCGCACAATTTCATCATCGAGCCTTCCGGCCCCGGCGGCAGCCCCTTCAACTGACGCGTCAACTGGCGATATCCGGTGTAGCGCAAAGCCTGCGCGTCAGCCGCGAACTCGGCGACGCGCTGCCGGACGCTCGAATCGTCCCACGCGTTGGAGCCGTTGCGCGGGATTCGCTTCGCCAGCCGCGCCAATTCGTAAACCTCGCCGATATAGTCGGCGCCACCGCCGCCGCCGCGCTCGAACATCAGCGTGGTCATCGCGACCTGCCAGCCGTTATTGCGCTCGCCCACGATATTTTTCTTCGGCACGCGCACGTCTTCGAAGAAAACCTCGTTGAAGCCTTTGCCGCCGGTCATCTGCACCAGCGGACGCACCGTCACTCCCGGACTATGCATGTCGACCAGCAGGTAGCTGATGCCCTTATGCTTGGGCGCGTCGGGATCGGTGCGCACCAGCGCGAAGATCATGTCCGCGTGCTGCGCCATCGAGGTCCACACTTTCTGCCCGTTGACGACGAAGTCGTCGCCGTCGTCAATCGCGCGCGTCTGCACTGACGCCAGGTCCGAGCCCGACCCCGGCTCCGAGTATCCCTGGCACCAGACTTCTTCGCCCTTCAAAATTTTCGGGATGTGATTTTTCTTCTGCTCCTCGGTCCCCCAATGCATCAGCGTGGGGCCGAGCAGGCTGATTCCCATCCCGATAAACGGCTCGGTGAGTCCGAGCCGGCTAAGCTCCTCGCGATAGATCAGCCGCTGCATGACGGTGGCGCCGCGGCCGCCGTACTCTTTGGGCCAATTGACGGCGACCCAGCCGCCCTCGTTGAGCTTCTTGTGCCAGTTGACGCGCGCTTCCCAGTCGCCCGCGCCCTCGTCGGCCATGATATTGCTCGGCGGCGGCGCGAATTTTTTGTTCGCTTCGAGCCACGTGCGAACTTCGCTGCGAAAAACCTCGTCTTCCGGCGTATAGTTAAAATCCATCGCTTTGAATTCTTCTCCCCTGATTTGCGAGTCGCGCCACGCTTCAGCCTTTGGGCAGTCCGAGTACGCGCTCACCGATAATATTATGTTGTATCTGATTGCTGCCGGCCGCAATCGTGCCGCCGCGCGCCGCCAGCATCCGGAACGACCACTTGCCCTTGTCGACTGCAAACGGCGCCTTATATTCCATTTGGCTGTACGGCCCCAGCAGTTCCATCGCGAACAACTGGATTCGCAGGTTGAGCTCGGTGCCGCAGAGCTTCATCATCGAGCCTTCCGGCCCCGGCGGCATCCCCTTGAGCCGCCGCGTGAGCTGGCGATATCCCGTGTAGCGCAGCGCGACCGCCTCGCAGGCGAACTCCGCGATTTTCTGCCGCACGCTGCCGTCGTCCCACGCCGTCGCGCCGTTGCGCGGCAATGACTTCGCGAGCTTCGCCAGCTCGCGCACTTGCGCCATGCCGCCGCGATCGCCGCCACCGCCCGAGCGCTCGAACATCAGCGTCGTGATCGCCACCTGCCAGCCCGAGTTCTTTTCGCCGACCAGGTTTTTCTTCGGCACGCGCACGTCTTCGAAAAAAACTTCGTTGAAGCCCTTGTTGCCGGTAATTTGCACGAGCGGACGCACTGTCACGCCCGGGCTATGCATATCGACCATCAGGTAGCTGATGCCCTTATGCTTCGGCGCATCGGGATCTGTCCGCACCAGCAGGAAAATCCAGTCGGCGTGCTGCGCAATCGAGGTCCACACTTTCTGCCCGTTGACGACGAAGTAGTCGCCGTCCTCGACCGCACGCGTCTGCAGCGACGCGAGGTCCGAGCCCGACCCGGGCTCAGAATAGCCCTGGCACCAGATTTCCTCCGCCTTCATGATCGGCGGGATAAACCGCTGCTTCTGTTCCTCGGTTCCCCAATGCAACAGCGTGGGACCGAACAGGCTGATTCCCATCCCGATCATCGGCGCGGCTCACGCCCGCGCGCGCGAGCTCCTCGCCGTAGACGATATTCTGCAAAATTCCCGCGCCGCGTCCGCCGTATTTCTCAGGCCAGCTCGGCGCGAGCCACCTGCCCTCGGCCATCTTCTTGGCCCAGGCCTGCTGCTGCTCGAACGCGCCCCGGCCCTCGGCCATTCCGCCGGCGGTCTCGCCCGTATTCGGCGCGAACTGCTTGTTGGCGTTGAGCCATTCGCGAAATTCCATCCGAAACGCTTCGTCTTCGGGATTGAAATTGAAATCCATCGCGCAATTCTCCTGGCACGGCCGAGCGCCTGCACCGGCGGTTGACGATCGGTTCGTCCCAGAACTTAAAACAATCGCTCCCCACTCTGCAAAGCCTTCACTGGCTCCGTTCTGCATCTCCAGCTAAATCATTTCTCATGCCGCAGCCGAAGAACCTCGCGCCGAATCTATGGATCATCGACCAGCCTGACGTTCAGCACCAGGCTTCGCAAAAATCCGGCACCCGGATGACGGTGATAAAACTCGCCAACGGCGGCCTGTTCCTGCATTCCCCGACCAAACTCGACGCCGACACCAAGCGCGCCCTCGACGCCCTCGGCGAAGTCCGCGCCGTCGTAGCGCCCTCGCGCGCTCATCACCTGTACGTCGCCGACTACATAAAGGAGTGGCCGGCCGCAAAGCTGTACGGTCCGCCGGGCCTGGTCGGCGACATCCCCGACTTCCGCGCACGCCTCGGTGCGCGGCGCGATCTGAAACTCGACGCCGTGCTGGGCGACGAGCCTGAAGCCGAATGGGCCGGCGACATCGATCAGCATCTATTCAAGGGCGCGGTGCAATTGAACGAAGTGGTATTCTTCCACCGCCCGACCCGCACCGTGATTTTCACGGATCTGATCTTCAACGTCCCCGCCGATTTCAAAGAGGCGAGGATCTTCTACACTCTCGTCGGCGGCCGCGGCCGCTTCGGACCTCATCGCCTGATCAAGCAGGCAATCCGCGACCGCAAAGCTGCGCGCGAATCCGTCGCGAAAATCCTCGAGTGGGACTTCGATCGGGTGATTGTTACCCACGGCGACGTGCTCGAATCCGGCGGCCACGCAAAATTCGCTGCGGCGTATGCCTATTTGTGAGGCAGCCCCAATCGGCTTTGTTTCGGCAATTTGACTTTACAGTTAATAAATTTCGTGAGACTGTCGCGCGAACGCACGGGCTAGAGGTTCAGGACACAAATTCGCAATCGGTATGCTGCTGCAACTCACCGCCTCCGCATACTTCGACTTTCTACAACAATTTGCTTCCCTCGCGCGTGACCCGGTCGGCTACGGCGTTGGCGTCCCGCGCGGCGACGGCCGTCCCGTCCTGCTGATACCAGGATTCACTGCCGGCGATTGGTCGCTCGGCACGCTCGCGCGATGGCTGGGGCGCATCGGCTACAAGCCGTATCTGTCGGGAATCGATCTCAATGTCGGATGCCCGCGGCGCAAGGTCGAGCTGGTAGGCTGGCGCGTCGAAAAAATCGCGCGCGAATCCGGCCAGCGCGTGACCATCATCGGGCACAGTCTCGGCGGCGTGCTCGGCCGCGCCATCGCCGCGACCAGCCCCGCGTCGGTGCGCGAAGTGGTGGCGCTCGGCTCGCCGATTCGCAGCGGATGGACGGGAGTGCACGATCAAGTCCGCCCCGCGCTGCAGGCTATCCAGTCGTTCTGGCAAACGTTTTCCAGCGGGCCGGAAAATTGCGGCACCATGGAATGCGCTTGCGGAATCGCCGCCGCCGTCTTCGCGCCGAGTCCCGAGCGCAGCCGCTTCAGCGCCATCTACACCCGCCGCGACGAGGTCGTGCAATGGCAATCGTGCATCGACGACGCCGGCACCAACTTCGAGGTGTCGGGACTGCACGCGAGCCTGATAGTCAATCCCGAGGTCTATCGAATCCTCGGATCCATCCTGGCGGACGCCGCGGCCGACAACGTAGCCGCTTGAACCTTTCCCGCCCGTAGTTAGTATTCATCACGAGAATTCGACCAAGAGGAGATTCGCACGTGGCAGCAGTTCGCGATTTTGCCCAGACCAAGGACGGCCTCAAGCTTCGCTACGAGATTCGCGGCAGCGGCGAACCGGTTGCGCTCATCATGGGATTCAGCGGATCGGGCCGCGGATGGGGCGAGGCATTCCTCAAGCTGATGGAAGCGCGGTTCAAAATTTTCGTCATCGACAATCGCGGCACCGGCGAAAGCGACAAGCCTGACAGCCGAGTTCACGCTCGGCGACATGGCAGCCGATATCGCAGCCGTGCTCGATCACGCGAAGACGCCGCGCGCGCATATCTTCGGCATCTCGATGGGCGGGATGATCGCGCAGGAGTTCGCGCTCGCGTATCCCGAGCGCACGCGCGGCCTGGTTCTCGGATGCACCAACTGCGGCGCCAGTCATTCCGTCCCAGCCGATCCGGCGGCGATCGCCAACCTGATTCCGGCGCCGGGCATCGATCCAATCGAGCAGGCGCGGCGGGCATTTTCGGTAGCCTGCGGCAAAGCCTTCCTGAATTCGGCCGCGGGTCAGGAGATTCTCAGCCAGGCGATCGCCGAGATGGGCAACTATCCGATAACCCCGATGCATACCTTCATGCGCCAGGGCCAGGCGATTGGCAGCTTCGACAGTTTTGCGCGCCTTGGACAAATCAAGTCGCCGACACTTATTATTCACGGCGACGACGATTCGATCGTGCCCTACCCCAACGCGGAGGTTCTGCAGGGCGCGATTGCAGGATCGAAAAAGCATACGCTCAAAGCCGCCGGTCACATGTTTTTCTGGGAAGTGCCGGACGAGGCAGCGCGCGCGGCGTGCGATTTTCTGTCAGCGGTCAAGTAACCGCCGGAGGTTTATATGGCGAACTACGAAACCGTCATTTACGAGAAGGCCGAGGACAAGATCTATCGGCTGACCCTGAACCGTCCTGAGAAACTCAACGCGCTGTCGCAGAAGCTGCTCAAGGAACTCGACTCGGTGATGGACGAGTACGAGTCCAATCCCGACGCCAGCGTGCTGATTATCCGCGGCGCGGGGCGCGCCTTCTCGGCCGGCTACGATTTGCAAGGCACGCAGCATCCCGGCTCGACCTTTACCGTTACCAACGACCGCCTCGGCCTGCATAAAACCATCGAGCGATGGCAGCGGCTGTGGGCGATTAACAAACCGACGATCGCGCAAGTGCACGGCTATTGCCTGGCGGGCGGCACCGAATTCGTCGGCCACTGCGATATCGTGTTCGCCAGCGAGGATGCGCAGTTCGGCCATCCCGCGGGCCGCTCACTCGGCATCCTGCCGACCATGTCGATGTGGCCGGTGCTGATGGGTCCGCGCAAAACCAAAGAGTATTTTTTCACCGGCGACTACATGTCGGCGAAGGAAGCGCTCGAGTGGCATCTGATCAATCGCGTCTTCCCCAAGGACAAGCTCGAGGAAGAAACGATGAACTACGCGCGGCGCGTAGCGATGGTGCCGGCCGAGTTGCTGATGTTGCACAAGGCCGCCGTGAATCGCTATCTCGATATCATCGGGATTCGCGCGGCCGAGCAGTCATCCGCCGACATTGACGTGATCGCGCATCAGACCGACACCGTGAAAAACTGGATGAAGGCGAGCCGCGAGAAAGGCCTCAAAGGCGCACTCACGGAGCGCGATCGTCCATTCGCGAAGAAGGCATAAGAGAGGCAGGAGGGGGAGAGGATCAATGATCAAACGTGCGTTGATGCTGGCGGTGGCGGTCATGGTAGCCGCGTGCAATTCCTCGCCGTCGCAAAGTATCGAGAACACTGTCGGCGGCGCGAACGTCGTGTCCTCGGCCAAGTCGCCGCTGAAGATGGCGTCGCCCAACCTTACGCTGGATTGGGGTTCAAAAGGCCAACCCGGCCAGGTCGCCATCGGCGTCGTATTGACCTATGGCGGTTCGAAACCAACGATTACTGCCCCGGCGGGATGGCAACTGATTCGCAACGACGCCACCCAGACGACGCGCCAGTCACTCTACTGGCATGCGGTGCAGGCCAATGAGCCCAGCACTGCGACGTGGACCTTCAGCGACCCGGTCGATACCCAGGGCGCGGTCCTGCTGCTCGACAACGTTCCGACCAGCGCGCCGATCGATATGACCAGCGGCAACACCGGCGAAGGCGGCACCATGACGGCCAAGTCCGTCCCTACCACCGCCGACGGCGATCTCATCCTCGGATTTTTCGCGACTGATTTTGGCGCCTATCGTCATACTGCCTGCACGGTGTGCGACGGACTGAATCCTACGCTGCCGACCGACGTGAGTGTGGTCTTGAACCATGAGTCCACCGCGCGCGAATTTTGGATTCTGTCCAACTATCAGAATCAGATGAGCGACACTGAAGTTCTGACCAGCTCTGCCCCGCAGGTTTTCAACTGGGCCGCGGCGCAGGTGTCCGTAAGGCGAGGCGCGACCACGTCGCCGACACCGTAGGTCGTGGCGGCCGGAGGAAATACACCCGCCGCCGAGCGGAGAAACGCGAGCCCCCTCTGTGACTAGCCGGGCGCACGATGACGCTCGACGCATCTTCCGTCTCGACGCGCGCGAATTCGCGTGGGTCGCGGTCGCCTCGCTCGCATTCGCGGCCATCTGCTTCTACCCAATCCTGTGCGACGTCGTTTACCTGGGCCCCGGCTTACATGATTGGCTTGCTACCGGACCGCGTTTCAGCAACCTGACCCAACTTCCTATCAACAACGACTCCGATCTCTTCGACCAACTGCGATGGGTGCCCTACTATACTCTTACCCATTACCATCAATGGCCGTTCTGGAATCCCTACAAATGCGGCGGCATGTCGATGATAGGCAATCCGGAGTCGGGCATCGCTACTCCGTTTCTCGCGATATACCTGGCAGGAGGGCTCCTGGCGGGCATCTTCCTCGAGATCTACTTGCACATAGCTATCGGATTCATAGGCGGCTACGTGCTTGGACGGGAGCTAGGGCTGAAGACGATAGCCTGCATCGTGCTAGCCGGCATGTTTCCCTCGAGTTCATGGCTCCCGCTTCACATCGCCTTTGGTCACTATAACTTTCTTTCCTCGCTATACATGCCGTGGATCATGGCGATGCTCCTGGCCGCGATCCGCTTGGGCAAAGCATTTCCAGCTGCCATCGGCGGAGCATTTTGCGCACTGACCCTGACCGAAGGCAACTACGCATTTCCATACGCGGTCATTATGGTCGCAATCCTTGCGATTACCCTCACGCTAACCACGCTGAGCCTTCGACCACTTATCATGGCCGCGATAGTAGGAGCATTCGCGATCACTCTCTCCGCCTTGAAATTGGTACCCGTCTCGGAAATGCTCAAGCTTCATCCCAGGGACTTCGGCGCTTCATGGATTTCATATACGGGCGCCATGATCTCGCTCTTTTCCAGAGACCAGGACGCTTATCGTCCTAGTCCCAGCGTCTGGTACATGGTCGAGTATGGCGGCTATCTGAGCGCTCCTTTCGTAGCTCTCGCGTTCGCTGGCATAGTCACAAAACCTATGCGTGCTTTGCCGTGGGTTTTCGGAGCAATAGTATTCTTTCTGCTCTTCATGGGTGACACCGGGCCGCACGCGCTCGTGACCTACCTGCGTTTGTTGCCGTTGGGAAGTAACATCGGGATATGCGGCCGCTGGGTGATTCCGCTGGTCTTCTGCGTCGCGGTACTGGCCGCACTAGGTGCGCAATTCGTGTGCGATCATTGGGGCCTATGGGGCCCTCGAATTGCTGCCGCGCTGCTGGCAGTAGGACTAGTCGATGCCTGGGTAGTCGGATCGCCCAACTACCGCTATTTATTTCACTATCACTTCGATCGTCCGGCGTATTCCTCAACCTTTCGTCAGTACTGGGTCGAGACACCTATCTTCATGACCTATATAGCCCAGGCAAACATGGGTTCGGTAAATTGCAAGGCCTTCGGCTACTTCGTACCGAATGACGGCATATCGGCATACAACCAGCCGGAATACCATGGCGAGTATTACTTGATGGGTCCCGGTACGGTCTCTCAGACCAAGTGGACGCCGAACCGTTTGTCCTATGATGTATCCGCGACGGCGCCGACGACGCTGGTCATCAATCAGAACTACGATATCGACTGGAGTCTCGCATCTGGCACCGGCAGAATGACTTCAGACAACGGGCGCCTCGCAGTCGCGCTACCGGCGGGTCACCAACAAGTCACAATATTCTACCGCCCAGCGCATATGTTGCTCGCAGTGCTGATGTTTCTGGGCGGCTTTATTGCCTTCATTCTCCTTTGGTGGTGGGAGCGACGGTCAGGCGCAAGCCGTTCCGGTTCTGCTGATGTTGACGATATTATTAGCGCGCATCGGGAGTCATCGACTCAAGCGGCTCCGGTACCAGCCAGCCTCGAAAGGAGGGAATCGTAGGACTCGAAATGGAAATCCCGCTTGAAATGGGCCCTCCGCCACGCCCGCCGATCTGTGCCCGCTGCTGGATTCGTGCCCGCCAGGATGGCGACCGCTGCCCATTCGCCAAGAGCGACACTAACCAGCGCCACTGACGCATTCTTGTCGGTTGATTGGAAAATGTTAGAATCGCGCGCGCGTTTGTTGATGACCGCCAGGAGGAGAGAATGACCAGATATTCGTTGATCGCCATTGCCGCCCTTTGCATCGTGGGGTGCACTTCTTCGCCTCCGTCACAGTCCCCTGAAAACGCGATGGGCGGGCCCAACGTCGTTTCTTCGAAAGAAACGCCTCTGACGAAGGGAACGACTAGTCTTTCGCTGGATGCGGGCTCGGCAGCGCGACCAGGCCAGGTCGCGATCGCTGACGTATTGAGCTACGGCGGCTCACAGACGACGATCACCCCGCCGACTGGATGGCAATTGATTCGTGACGATTCCACCAAAACGACGCGACAGTCGCTGTATTGGCATGCAATCGAGGCAAATGAACCCGGCAATCCGACGTGGACATTCAGCGAGCCAGTTGACGCACAAGGCGCGATCGTTTTACTGGACAATACCGCGACAACTACGCCGGTGGATGTCACAAGCGGCAACACCAGCACGGAAGGAGATCTGACGGCCAAATCCGTTGCGACGATGGCCGACGGCGATCTGATCCTTGGATTCTACGCGACTGATTTCGTAAACCCAGGACTAGGCCCTAAGCTTCCCTCCGACGTGAGCGTAGTGCTGAATCACGAGGCCACCCCACTTGAATACTGGATTGTCGCGAGTTATCAGACGAAGATGGGCAACACTGAGGTAGAAGTCTGCGGGATTCCGCAGTTTTTCAATGGGGTGGCTGCGCAAGTGGCGATAAAGCCGGGGAGCGCGACGTCTTCGACACCGTAACGCGGCGGGACCAGCGTCATACTCAGAGGTGATTCCACGCTGAAGCGGATTCTGATGCTGATTTCGGCGTCGCCGATCGCATGCAGAGCAAAGAGTTTGGGTTGGGCGCCTGAGAGCATGGCGAAGCAACCGATCCGGTAAGGGTGGCCTACTTGTCACCGGGAATCATTTCACGCTCGACGAATGTTCTGCTCCAAGGTGGGTGCAGCGGTGACGGCTTCGGTTCCCGCTAAAGACAGGTGGTTTCAGCCCATCAGTCGGCGCGAGGCCGCGTGGCTCGTCGTTGGCTCGCTCGCCTTTGCGCTCGTGTTCTCGTACCCGATGCTCTGTGATCGCGGCCAACCCGGGCCCGGAGTCTCCGGATGGATAACCACTGGCCCTAGATTTAGTCATTTGACCCGTATTCCAGCCAACAGCGACTGGGATATGTTCACCGACCTGCGGTGGGTGGCGTATCAGACGACTACTCACTTTCTTCAGTTCCCGTTCTGGAATCCATACAAATGCGGTGGAATGCCGATGCTGGGCAATCCAGAAGCGGTTGTTGTCACGCCGTTTTTAGTTTTCGATCTGGCAGCTGGGCCGATTGCTGGACTTTACCTTCAGATTATCCTGCATCTTGCGCTTGGGTTTGCCGGTGGCTACGTATTGGCGCGTGTAATGGGACTTGGGGTGATTGCAGGGCTGGTTCTCGCATCGGTATTTCTTTCGACTTCGTGGCTATACCTTCAACTCGCTATGGGCAACCTCACGTTGTCGCTGCCGATAGTTTATTGGCCGTGGATGCTCGCGTTGTTCTTTGTCGGAATCGATCGCCGGAAGATTGCACCATTAGCTGTAGGCGGGATCATGCTCGCCCTTACTGTGACCGAGGGAAATTACACGTTTGTATATGTAGGCATCCTCATCGCCGTGCTTTCGCTAGTTATGACATTGACGCAACGAAGCGTCCGACCAGTTATCGCCGCATTCGTTCTGGTAGTTTTCGGAGTTGCGATCGCAGCAATCAAGCTATTGCCTGTTGCAAACACGCTAGCACTCTATCCGCGGGGCGGTTGGACCGGCCCGGATGCCGACACGCTGTTCATGATTCCGACGTTCCTATTTTCGAGAAACCAGGACTTATATCGCGAAATTCCCGGCCTATCTATGTACGTTTGCTACGGCGCGTATGTCTCGCCGGCGTTCGCACTCCTTGCTGTAGTGGGCCTGCTGACCGGGAGGCTCAAGATACTTCCATGGCTGGTCGCAGCTATAGTCTTTCTATTGCTGGCCCGCGGAGATACCGGTCCTTACTGTGCGCTTGCGCTACTGCGTCGACTTCCGATCTTAGGCAATGTTGCCTTCCCCACGCGCTTCATAGGTCCATTTGTGTTCACGGTTGGCGCGATTGCAGCCTACGGCGCGGATTTCGTCTGCTGCAGGGCGGGACGATGGGGGCCTCGCGCCGCCGGGGTACTTCTCATTATCGGCCTTGCGGACGCATGGTTGGTGGGCCCACCCAATCTCAGATACATGTATCGCGATTCCATTCCGACGATGAAGTATAACGCTCAGTTTCGTCAGTTTTGGGCCGACAATACCCAAGTGCAGACTGAATATAATCAGGCAAACCTTGGAGCCGTCCACTGCTGGGGCTACGGGACTTACACGCCGACGCCGGTCGTGGGATACAATCAGGCAAACTATTCCGGTGAATACCACCTTGCCTTACCCGGCCAGGTCTCAGAGATCGAGTGGACGCCTAACGAGTTGAAGTATCATGTATCTGCTACGGCGGTGACTGAATTGGTAATAAATCAGAATTATTTTCCTGGATGGCGCCTGGAAAGTGGGCCCGGTTACGTGACATCGCGCGACGGATTACTTGCAGTCATTATACCCGCTGGCACAAAGGAAATTACGCTGAGATTTCTGCCCACGCATTTCGCCGTTGCGCTGACTCTTACTCTTCTCGGGCTTACTGCGACGATCGTTCTCTGGAAAAAGGGCTACTAAATTTATTGATTTCCCGTTTGCCGCGCCCACTCATCTACGCTCTGGTGACAGTGCTTTGCATTGCCGGCCTCGCAGCCGCCCATCGATCGCGAATAGTTGAAAATTGGCACACCACGCACTGGGAAGACACTCTCTTCTTCCACTATAACGACGCAAACATTTATAGCCTGACCGACTGCTTCGTAAAGGGAGGGCCATGGCCCGGACTATATCGGCCGCTTAGCACTAATCTCTATTACTACCTTGGTAGTCGGCTGCTCGACAATCGAGTCGAAAGCTATCACGTGATCAATCTCATATTCGTGATACTGAATGCGGTGCTCTTATTCCGGCTGGCAGAGTTCTTTCTGGGCACATGGTGCGCGATGATCCCGGCAGTCCTGTTCGCCTCAAGGATGGCGATGGTCGAGGTCGTGTTGAACAGCTGCGAGTTTCAGGGCCTGTCCTACACTTTTTTCACGATAATTTCGGTAGACCTATTCGTTCGATCTTATAGATCTGATAGCTCATGGCCGTTAACTCTATCCGCTTTCACCTTCGTCCTCGCTCTGTTCTGCAAGGAGTCGGCGATAGTGGTGCCTGCCATCCTGATCGTTTATGGCTGGTTGTTCGAGGACACTATAGTTACTCGGCGATACCTCGTGCATGCCTTGATTGCCTTTCTGTGGGTGACACTCTTTGTGTTGGTCGTGCGTCCGCTTTCCGGCAATCAGGAGACCGGCTTTGGCTATGATTTTTCAGTATCGAATGTACTGCGTCACTACGATGTTTACTTTCTCGCCTTTTCCAACCTGCTGCTCACGCCGCTTGTGAACTACATAATTCCCGTAGATGTGGCCGCGCTCGCGGGTCAATTGTATGTCCGTTTTCTCTTTAGCGTCCTTACTCTCTTAGAGATTGCGAGTCTGTTGTTCCCCAGGTTCCTTAAGTCTCAGGGTTTGCGTGTGGTTGTGTTCGGATTCGCCTGGTTTCTGATTACGACGCTACCCTTTACGATCTTCGCGGACCGCTTGTTCATGCGGTATGGCTACTTAGGCCACGCGGGACTCGCGCTATGCGTAGGTGGTCTGGTCGAAAGCGTTGTCGGCTTGATCTCAGCGCGTCGTGCCGTTCTTCCTCCAGCAACCGCGCCATCTCACGCCTGACCTGATGGCTTCAGTGGAAATCAGCGGCTCGAAGGCCGACGTCAAATTGGCGCGCGATCTCGCACTCGCGCTGGTCGTAGGCTTTCTGACCGGCGCGCTGGCAATTCCGGTCGTCATCAATCTCGGCATCGCGATCAAAATTCCGCTCGCGCTATTGCCGATCATAGTCGCCGTGCTCTTCGCGCTGGGACTGCTGGTCGCGAGCCTGGTCGCCGGTCGCGTTCCGTCGTTATTCGAATTTTCGAAGTTCGCGATCGTAGGTGTGCTGAATTCCGGCGTCGACTTCGGCATCCTGAACACGCTGATCCTGCTGACCGGCATGGCCTCCGGCGCCGCCTTTCTCGCCTTCAAATCGATCTCGGTCACGCTCGGCGTGATCAACAGCTATCTGTGGAACAAGTACTGGACCTTCCAGGTCGACGTCTCCGAGGCCGGCGCCGCTCGCCGCGAGCTGATTGCCTTTACGGTCGTGACGCTGGCCGCCGTTGCAGTCAACGTGGCCGGCGCCGACGTGATCGTAAACGTCATCGGCGCTCCGCACGGAGTTAGCACCAAGGTATGGGCCAACGTCGGCGCAATCTCCGGCGCGGGACTCACCCTGTTTACCAACTTCTTCGGCTACAAATTCTTCGTCTTCAAAAAACCTCCACCCGCGAAGACCTCGTCCTGAGTCATCCCTGCCCAAGTATTGCGGAACCCACGGTGATTCCGCACCAAATAGAGCGATTTACCCTTCCGCCCTCTTTGCTCCCCGACGCGCAACTTTAACACTTGACTAGCCAACGGCCTCTTACGCTGGCGCCCTTAATGCGGCAAGCTATGACAACGGCTTCGCGACCGATGGACCTCCAATGCACGGCATAACCGACCCGACCCACATCGCCGACCTGCTCACGACGTGGGGCTATCTCGGCATCTTCGTCGCCGTCTTCGTCGGCAACCTCGGCGTGCCCGTGCCCGAGGAAACCGTGATGCTCGCCGCGGGCTTCCTCGCCGGCCAGCTCCTGCTCGATCTCCGCCTCGTCTACCTCGTCGTAATCTTCAGCGCCGTCGTCGGCGACTGCTGCGGCTACGTCATCGGCCGCACCGGCGGACAGCGCGTGCTGGAGCGCCTGGCCGTCATGTTCCCTGTCATGCGCACGCGCTACGACCGCCTCCAGCTTTTCTTTCGGACCCACGGCAGCAAGGCCGTCTTCATGGCGCGATTTATCACCGGCGTGCGTTTCATGGCGGGCCCGATGGCGGGTGCGTGCGGGATGCCGTTCTTCCAGTTCCTCGGATGGAACGTGCTCGGCGCGATCGTCTGGTGCTCGCTCGTCGTCACGGTTGGCTACCTGGTCGGCGGCGAGTTGTATCCCGCGCTCACGATGGCGCATCAGGTGTCGCGATGGATCGGCCTCGCCGCCTTCGTCCTGCTGCTGGTCGTGTTCGTCTTCTGGTGGAGGGATCGCCATCCTGCCGTGTCGCGTCCTCAATCGTAGCCGCGGCTGCATCGCGATAGCCGCGCTCGCGCTCGTGACGATGCTCACCGGATGCAATCCGCGCGCGCGCATCGATCTCCACTATCTTCCCGGCTTCGTCCCCGGCTCGCAGAACGTTTTTCGTCCAGTCAGAGTCGCGGTGCCTCCGCCCGCCGGAGATTTCACCAGCGGCGATTCGGAAGTCGGCGCCATTTACACCGCCGACGGCAACGTCCAGACGCCGCTCGTCGTCGCCGATGTGCCCCACATCTTCAACCTCGCCTTAATCAAGGGACTCGCCGACGCCGGCCTGACTCCCGTGCCGCTCGACTCGAATCCGGCCGACGGCAAACCGCCCGAAGGCACCGATTACATCCTCACCTCCGAGCTCGAAGAAGTGAAAGTGAACAAGCGCTTCGGCGCGCAGCAGACCATCCACGGCCAGTACTTCACGATGCACGCGGTAGTGCGCGTGAAATACCAGCTCAAAAGCCGCGACGGCGCCGTCCTCTACTCGAATGAGATAAGCGGCATCGAGAACGAGCCGCCGAATCCCGTCGGCGCCGAAGTCTTCCTGCCGCTCGAGACCGAACCGGCCGAATCCTTGTCAGTCGCCCTGTCCCGCGCCGTCGGCCTGCTGATGGTCGATTCGCAATTCCGATCCGTCACTGCCGCTGCGACCGGTTGAACCGACACCGACGCCCGCTGCTCCCTCGCCAGCGTCGCAGCCTTCAACTCATTGAAGATGTCCGCCTCGTAGCCGCGATTGGCAGTAACTGTGGCAGCTTATCTATTGCTGCCAGCACCGTTGCGCGCCACAATCCGTCCCATGAAGCGGAGCAACAAGGTCATCGATCTCGCGTGCACCGGATCCCAGCGGCGCACGCGTCGAATCGTCATGCTCGCCTTTCCCGACGCACAGGTCATCGACATCACCGGCCCGCTCGAAGTCTTCGGACGCGCCGCGCGATTGCTCATCGACGAGCGCGGCTGGCGCGTCCCCGCCTACACCGTTGAGATAGCAGCTGCTAAAGCCGGCCCGTTCGCGACGTCGTCGGGCATCCGGCTGATTGCAGATCGCTCGATCGCGCGCGTGCGCGGGTCAATCGACACACTGCTCGTCGCCGGCGGCCAGGGCACTGCCGCTGCTCTGCGCGATCGCAAGTTGATCGACTGGCTCCGCGCGAGCGTCAATCGCACGCGCCGCCTCTGCTCGGTGTGCACCGGCGCGTTTCTGCTCGCCGAGGCCGGACTCCTCGACGGACTCTCCGCGACCACGCATTGGCGGCAATGCGATCGGCTCGCCGCCCGCTATCCCGCAGTCTCGGTCGAGACCGATCCGATCTTCGTGCGCGCCGGCAGGATATTCACCTCGGCCGGCGTGACCGCGGGAATCGATCTGGCGCTGGCCCTGCTCGAGGACGACCACGGCCGCGACGTTGCGCTGGCAGTCGCTCGTGAGCTGGTCATGTTCCTGCGCCGACCGGGAGGGCAGTCGCAGTTTTCGGTGCAGCTCAGCGCGCAGCAGGCCGATCGCGAGCCGCTCCGCGACTTGCAGCGATGGATCGCCGACCATCTCGGCGCCGACTTGTCGGTCGAAGCGCTCGCGCGTCGCGCCGCGATGAGCCCGCGCAACTTCGCCCGCGTGTTCACGCGCGAAGTCGGCATGACGCCGGGAGAATTCGTCGAGAACTCGCGCGTCGAAGCGGCGCGCCGCCGCCTGGAGGAATCCGCCGAGGGCGTCGACTCGATCGCGTCCGCGTGCGGCTTCGGCACGCGCGAGTCGATGCGCCGCGCTTTCATCCGCACCTTGCACGTGCCGCCCAGCGCGTATCGCAGCCGTTTTAATCAAAAACTGAGCGCCTGACTAAAAAGGAGAACGCCATGCGAATTGCCTTCCTCATCTTCGACAACCTCACCGCGCTCGACGCGATCGGACCGTTCGAAGTGCTGTGCCGAATACCCGGCGCCGAGGTGATGTTCGTCGGCGAGACCGCCGGCATCAAGCGCGCCGATCCGAAATCGCTCGGCCTCGTCGCCGACTACTCAATCGCCGACGTGACCAACGCCGACATTCTGCTCGTGCCGGGCGGCACGGGGCGAGGCGCAGGTCCGCGAGAAACCGCACGTGCTCGAATGGGTCCGGCAAATCGACGCGACCACGCAATGGACCACGTCGGTCTGCACCGGTGCGTTGATCCTCGGCGCGGCCGGCCTGCTCAAGGGACGGCCCGCGACCACGCATTGGGCAAGGCTCGAGAAACTGCGCGAGTTCGGCGCCGAGCCGCGCTCCCAGCGCGTCGTCGAAGACGGCAAGATAGTCACCGCCGCGGGAGTCTCCGCCGGAATCGACATGGCGCTGCACCTGGTCCGCCGCGTCGCCGGCGATACAGTCGCGCAGGCGATCCAGGTCGGCATCGAATACGATCCGCAGCCGCCCTTCGACGGTAACGCGAAACGCGCGCCCGCGCAGGTGATGGAAGTCCTGCGCCCGCGGTACCAGAGGAACTGAGGCGGGATTCGTTGACTGTACGGCAGGGCCGGACTAACCACAGTAACGGAGGCCGGCCCCATGACAGTTCAGTTCAGCGATCGCATCGACGTCCACTTCCATTATCTGAGCCCCGAGTATCGCGAGAAAATGATCGATGCGGTCGGGGCGTGGTCGGACGGCTTTCCCGCGCCGCATTGGAGCGCGGAGGGCGCGCTCGCGATGATGGACAAATTCGGAATCGCGACCGGGATGCTGTCGGTGTCGTCGCCCGGTGTGCACTTCGGCAACGACGCGAACGCGCGCATCCTCGCGCGATCGGTCAACGAGTTCGCCGCGCGCACAATCGGGGAGCATCGCGGCCGTTTTGGCGGCTTCGCCAGCCTGCCGCTTCCCGACGTTGACGGTGCGCTCGAAGAGATCGCCTACGCTCTCGACACGCTCAAGCTCGACGGCGTCGTCATGCTGACCAATTTCAACGGCGTGTACCTGGGCGACAAGCGGCTCGATCCGGTTTTCGACGAACTCAACCGTCGCGGCGCGGTGCTCTTCATTCATCCGACCTCACCGGTTTGCTGGCAGCAGAGTGCGCTTGGATATCCGCGTCCGATGATCGAGTTCACATTCGACAGCACGCGGGCAGTGGTCAATTTGATATTCAGTGGCACGACGGCGCGATGTCCGAAACTCCGCATCATCGTGCCTCACGCCGGCGGCACGCTGCCGTTCCTTGCGCGGCGAATCGGCATGTTCGCTCGCGGCCTGGCCCCCGGCAGCGCGAGCGCTCCGATAAACTCTGAAGAACAATTGCGCCGGCTCTACTACGATCTCGCGGGCTCGCCCGGCTCGAATGCGCTCGCCCCGCTGCTCGAGATGACCGAGCGCTCGCACATCCTGTACGGCAGCGACTACGTGCACACGCCAGAAGCGGTGGTCTCGATGCATCTGGCGGAATTGCTGAGCAGCAAGCTGTTGTCGCCCGAGGACTTCCAAGCGATCGCGCGCACCAACGCGCTCGCGCTGTTTCCGCGGCTTACCTGACGCGGCGCGTCCAGACTCCAGACATTTGGCGCCCCAGCGATCGAGCAAAGCTACTTGCTCGATCGTTGGAGCGCGCGAGACTGACGACTATGAGTGCTTCTGTTCGCCGCCGGTCACGTGACCGCGCCCATCGCGCATTTCATTGCCGTGGAAGTTGGCAACCTTCTCGGGATGCTTATCCGGGGCAGCTTTCTCGCCAATCTTCGGGATTGGGCCTTTGTAGCCCTGATGAACGTCGTAGTGGTTATCTACGTGGCCAGCAAAGTGCTCATCGCCATGATACCACGGGCCAGCACCGATGAAGGTGCCACCTGTAAACCATTCGGGGCCGTAGTAGCCGTAGGGCGCGCACGCATATGGCGCATAGTCGTAGTAACCGTACGGGCATTCAGGAGCCACTCCAATGTTGATGCTTACCTGAGCTTGTGCTTTGGGTCCTGCCATCGTGAAGCAGGCTCCGGCTAGAGCAGCTACCGCAAGAATTTTCAATCGGGTCATAAGTCTCTCCTCAAGCTTCAGTCCAAGTACATGATCAAATGCTATCGCACCGACTCACCGAGGCAAGGAAGGTATCGTGCGACCGAGGAGGGACGGATCACTTAATGTTACAAAGTGTTAGGCGGGTTTGCCCTTGCGCGATTCTTCCTGGCGGCGCAGTTCGACGCGGCGGATTTTTCCGCTGACTGTCTTGGGCAGCTCGTCGATGAATTCTATTTCGCGCGGATATTTGTAGGGCGCCGTGATGCGCTTGCAATGCTCCTGCAGTTCCGTGATCAGCCGCTCGCCGGGCTCGGCACCGGGCCGCAGCTTCACGAATGCTTTGACGATCGAGCCGCGGTCCGCGTCGGGCGTCGCGACGACTGCGGATTCCAGCACCGCGGGATGCTCGAGCAGGGCGCTCTCGACTTCAAACGGCCCGATTCTGTAGCCCGCCGAAATGATCACGTCGTCGGCGCGCCCGACGAACCACAGGTAGCCGTCGGCGTCGCGCGTCGCCTGGTCGCCGGTCAGGTACCAATCGCCGCGAAACACGCTTGCCGTCTCTTCGGCGTTTTTCCAATACTCCAAAAACAGCGACGGCGGCCGCGCGGGATTCACTCGCACCGCGATCTCGCCGACTTCGTCGGTCTTCGTTTCGGCCAGCTCATGGTTGAGCACCCGCACGTCATGCCCCGGGAACGGCAGCCCCATCGAGCCCGGCTTCACCGGCATCGCGGGCATGTTCGCGGCGAGGATGGTCGTTTCGGTTTGCCCATAGCCGTCGTGGATAGTGAGCCCGAGCTTGTCGCGCCACACGTCGATCACTTCGGGATTCAGCGGCTCGCCCGCGCCCGTGCAATGCCTCAGGTTGGGAAACAAGTTGTCGCCGAGGTTTTCCTTAATGAGTATTCGATACTCAGTCGGCGGCGCGCAGAAAGTACTAACTTTGTAGCGCGCGAGCAGCTCCAGTTCTTTAGCCGCCTCGAAGCGCCCGTTGTACATGAAAGTCGTCACGCCGTTCATCCACGGCCCGAACAGCGCGCCGTACGCCGCCTTGGCCCATCCGGTGTCCGACGTGGTCCAGTGAATGTCGCCCGGCCGCAGGTCCAGCCAGTTAGTGCCCGTGAAGCGATGACTGTAGGTATAGCCGTGACTATGCAGAACTGCTTTCGGTTCGCGCGTGGTGCCGGAAGTGTAGTAGCAAATCGCCGGCTCCGACGACCTGGTCGCCGCCGGCTTGAACGCCGCCGACGCATTTCCCATGTACTCCTGCAAGCTGATCCATCCGCTGCGCGCGGCGCCCGCAATCAGGTACTGCTCGACGCTGGGACATTCCTTGCGCAGCTCGGCGATCATCGAGGCATTGTCGACCGAGGCAATTATTGCGCGCGCGCCCGAATGATTGGCGCGATAGATTAAATCCTTCTCGCGCAGCATCGCCGTGCATGGAATCACGATCGCGCCGAGCCGGAGCGCGCCGATGTACGCCGCCTGCCACAGTGTGATTCGCGGCAGCACCAGCATGACCGCGTCGCCGCGCCGGATTCCGTGTCCGGCGAGCACGTTGGCAATCCGCTTCGATTGCTGCGCGATGTCCGCGAAGGTCAGCCGGGCGCGCCGCCCCTCGCTGTCTTCCCACAGGATCGCAACGCGGCTCGGATCTTCGGCGAACTTGTCGATGACCTCGGCGAAGTTGAAATAGTTAGGCGTCTCCCAGCGGAAGTCGCGATAGATGCGCCGATAATTCTCGATCGAGCCGGCATTGATTGGTTCAGTCATGCGCGCGAATTCCCTCGCGCCGCGTGCTCGGCCGGCGCCTGCGAGCGCTTGGCCGCCGCCTTGATGTACTTCACCGTCACCGGAGACAGGTCGTCGCGCTCGACCTTGACGTCGATTATCACGAACGACTTGCAGTCGTGCGCCGCGCGCAACGCATCGCGCAACTGCTCGACCGTCGTGGCCTCGAGACCTTCGCCGCCCCAGTCGCGCGCGAGCTGCGCATACGGCCACGGCGGAATCTCGAGCAGCTCGCGCCGCTCGGCAATCGGCCGGAAGATGCCCCAGCCGCCGTTGTTGATCAGCACCACGATCGGATTCACGCCCTTGGCCGGCGCCTGCGAAATCTCCGGCCCCGTCATCTGAAAGCCGCCGTCGCCGCACATCACCAGCGGACGCATCCCGCTGCCGATTTGCGCGCCGAGCGAGGCCGGCACGGCGAATCCCATCGACGCGTAAAAGCCCTGCGCGAAATACGCGTTGTTGTGCGGCACCCGGATGTCGAGTCCGCCGAACAGCATGTCGCCCGACTCGGCCACGACCAGGTAGTCGCGCTTGTCCGCCAGGAATTCGTTGACCACCGCGAGGATCTGATTGACCTTGACCGGCTTGCCGTTGCGCGCGGCAATCTCGCGAAGATTATCGGCATAGGTCACCGTCTCATGATGACGCCGCAGCTTCTCGCGCAACAACGCGCGCGCGAAATCGCGCACTCCGACATCGGTGTAGGTGTGATACTTCACCTCGACCTTGCGATCCACCGCCCACACCGTCTTGCCGCGAATCACGTGCGGCGGCCGGTTGCCGAAGTTCATGTCGGTCTTCAGGCATCCGAGGTTGAGCACGAAATCGGCCGCGTCCATCCGCGCGACGATCGACGGCGGACTGATCGGACCGACGTGCACGCCCATGTACAGCGGATGGTCCATCGGGAACGCGCCCTTGCCGAGCACGGTGGTCATCACGGGTGCGCCCATCTTCTCGGCCAGCTCGACTAAATCCTGCGACGCCTTGAAGCGGTGAATCTCGATGCCGGCGATCAGCACCGGCTTGCGGCTCGCGTTGAACATCGCGGCCGTCTCGTGCGCCGCCTCCTCGACCTTGCGCGCGTCGGATTCCTGAAAATGCAGCCGCCCGTCCCATTCGATCAGCTCTTCGGGGACTTCGATCTGCCGGTCCACCATGTCGCGATGAATCTCGACGTAGCCCGGCCGCTGCTCGGCCCAGATAGCCTTGACGACGCGATGCAACTCGTCGGCAGCGGTGCGCGGATCGCGTCAGCACGGCGCCGGCGCAGGTGACCTCATTATAAATGCGGCGCTGCGATTCGATCTCGCGCGCCTGGTGATGAATCAAGGTGCCGAGCTTGCGCTCCTCTTCGCCGGGACCGCCGGAGAAAATTAAAATCGGCACGCGCTCCGAAAATGATCCCGCAACCGGATTGACCATGTTGTGGCCGCCGGCGCCGTAGGTGACGCAGATGACGCCGATTTTGCCGGTCGCGCGCGCGTAGCCGTCGGCCGCGAAGCCGACGCCCGGCTCATGCGACAGCGTGATGATTTCCATCCCGTGCTTGCGCCCCAGCGTGAAGAACAGCTTCAGCGCCAGGTCGCCGGGGATGCCAAACACGTGCGACACGCCAATCTTGCGCAGGTACGCGACCAGGAAATCGCCCAGCGCCATGTGCCTCTTCACTCCGCTCGTCCTCCTCGTTCTCAGTTAATTGTAACAAAAGGCTCTCACCGCAGGACATCTTCGGTGCCGCGCTGTGCTAGAGTATGATGCTCACGGAACCAAGCCGATGTTCTCCAAGATACTGCGCATGCAATTCCTCGGGCCGATGCAACTGAGTCGGCTGGTGATGTACCTGCCGCAGTTCGTGCGCGTGTTCTATCGCCTGATGACCGACGAGCGCGTGCCGCGGCTGGCCAAGCTGGTGCCGTGGATGGGCCTGGCGCTCATGCTGACGCCGCCCGCGCTCGAGCTCGACATGATCCCGATTGTCGGCGAGCTCGACTGGGTCGTCATCGGCTACCTCTCCCTCAAGGTCTTCATCTGGCTCTGCCCGCCCGACGTCGTGCGCGAACACGTCGTGCAAATCGGGCGCGGCGAATAGCACAGCCAAGTTGATGCGGCCTCGTAATATCCTGATCGCGCTGGCGGTCGCCGTTATCGTCGCGATGCTGGCGCTGAGCCTGGCCGACCAGCTGCTCGTCGATTACCTGTGGTACGGACGGCTCGGCTTCCGCGGCGTATTCAACACAACTGTCGGCGCCGAAATCGCGATCTTCCTCGTCATATGGCTGGTTTCATTCGTCGCGATCTTCGTCAGCGGCTTGATTGCGATCGGCTCGAGCCGCAATCACGAACGGCTGCGCGTCGTGCGACGCCCCGACGAGATGGTCGAGGTCAATCTGCCCGAGCTGATTCGCGCGCTCGGCGAGCGCGTGCCGTGGCGCGTGATCGTCGCCGGCGGCGCCGCGGTGCTTGCGCTGTTCGCGGCGCAAGGCGAGGCCGCCAGCTGGGATGTTTACCTCAAAGGTCTTTACGGCGTGCCGTTCGGAATCGTCGAGCAGGCCTTCGGCAACGATATCGGCTTCTACGTCTTCACGATGCCGCTGCTCGAGGAAATCCGCGATCTGTTCCTGATGCTGATCGTGCTCGCGGCCGGAATGGCGATCGCGGTCTATTGGGCGCGCGGCGCGCTCGACTTCAAGGAATCGCCTCCGCGCGTGTCGCCGGGCGCGGCGGCGCATCTGTCGGTGCTGCTCGGATTGTTCTTCGTGCAGCGCGCGATGAGTTACTGGATCGGCCGCTTCGACCTGCTGTTTCATACCGACGGCGTCGTGTTCGGACTGCGCTACGTCGATCGAATCCTGTGGCAGCCGGGCCTGTGGCTGCTGGTCGCCCTGTCGCTGATCGCCGCCGCGATGTGTATCGCCAACGCGCGCGAGGGCGGACTGCGAATTCCGGTCGCCGCCTTCGTTATCGTGTTCGGCCCCGCGCTCATCATGAATTTCATCCAGCCCGTGATCGAGCGCCTGTGGGTCAAGCCCGACGAGCTGCGGGTCGAGCGTCCGTACCTCGTGCGCAACATCGAGGCGACGCGCCACGCCTACAAGCTCGACACCGTCGACGTGAAACCGTTCGCGGGCGAGGGCACGCTCACGCCTGCCGCGCTCGAGCAGGACGAGGCGACGGTCAAGAACATCCGGCTGTGGGACCCGCGCCCGCTGATCGACACCTACCGCCAGTTGCAGGAAATCCGCACCTACTACGATTTTCGCGACGTCGACATCGATCGCTACTGGATCCAGGGCAAGTACACCGAGGTGATGCTCTCGCCGCGCGAGATGAATATCGATCAGTTGCCCGACACGGCGCAGACCTGGGTCAATCAGCATCTCAAGTTCACGCACGGCGCGGGGCTCGCGATGAGCCCGGTCAACAAGAAGGACAGCGAGGGCCTGCCGGTCTTTTATATAAAGGATATTCCCGCCGTCTCGGACGTCGGGCTCAAGGTTGACCAGCCCGCGATTTATTTTGGCGAGGCGCGCGACAATTACGCGGTGGTCGACTCGGCGACGCCCGAGTTCGACTATCCCAAGGGAGCAGACAACGTTTTTTCTTACTACGGCGGATCGGGCGGCGTGCCGGTCTCGGGATTTTTACGACGCCTGCTGTTCAGCATCTTCTTCCGCGACATCAACCTGCTCGTCACCGAGAATATCGTTCAGAACAGCAAGATCATGATTCGGCGCAATATCAAGGACCGCATCGGGTACATCGCGCCGTTCCTCAGTCGCGACGGCGATCCCTACGCTGTGGTCCTCAACGGCCGCATGGTGTGGATTGTCGATTGCTACACCACCAGCGATCACTACCCGTACTCGCAGCGCAACCCCGACGGCATCAACTACATCCGCAACTCGGTCAAAGTGGTCGTCGACGCGTACACCGGCGACACCGATTTTTATGTTTCCGACGCCGAAGACCCAATCATCAAGACCTGGGAGCGCGTGTTCCCCGGGATGTTCAAGCCGATGTCCGCGATGCCGCCCGGGCTGCGCGCGCACATCCGCTACCCTGAGGATTTTTTCCTCATCCAGGCCGACACTTTCCGCACCTATCACATGACCGATCCGCAGGTCTTCTATAACCGCGAAGACTTGTGGGGATTTCCGCGCGAGAACTACGCCGGCGAGACGGTGCCGATGACGCCCTACTACGTGATCATGCGGCTCCCGGGCGAGGCGCAGGCGGAATACATGCTGATGCTGCCGATGGTGCCGTCGGGGCGCGACAACATGATCGCGTGGATGGCCGCACGCTGCGACGGCGCCGACTACGGTCATCTGTTCGAGTATTCATTCTCGAAGGACCGGCTCTTCTACGGCCCCTATCAGATCCAGGCGCGTATCAATCAAAACCCTGAAATCTCGCGGCAACTTTCGCTGTGGAATCAGATGGGATCGAAAGTGCTGCTCGGCAATCTGCTCGTGATCCCGATTCAGGACTCGCTGCTCTACGTCGAGCCGCTGTTCATCCGCGCTGAGAACGGCCAGTTGCCGGAGTTGCAGCGAGTGGTCGCGTCGTACAGCGATCGCGTCGTGATGGGCGATACGCTCGACCTGACGCTGGCATCGCTATTCAACAACCAGGCCCCGCCAGCGCCGACTATTGCCAAGGCCATCTCGAACGAATCCATTCCTCAGTCTATCTCGCAGGGCGCGACGCCCGGCCCCGCCAACATGGGCACGGCAGCGCAGCACTACAACCGCGCGATGGAAGCAATCCGCGCCGGCGACTGGACCTCCTTCGGCGCCGAAATGAAAGCCCTAGGCGACGAACTGTCAAAATCGCCAAACCCCGGCCATCCGTAACCAACTTTCTGTCTCCTCTGCCTGTAAGGGAGAGGATGAAGGTGAGGGTCCGATTACAGCGCGCCCGCGCGATTCAGGATTCTGCTCCTAAGTGCGCTGCGCGAACGTAAATTCTTACTTGACTTCCTTGCGCTGCGACCACTACTAGTCGTCCTTGAGCTGGAGCCGTTTCGGGGGTTGCATCTCGCTCGGCCCGCCACGGCGTTCGTGCGGTTTTGGGGAACCGCATCGCTTACGACACAACCCGCAGCACCACGCTCGCTCGTGAGCATGCTTTCGCGGTGGAGGATTTTGCATGTCCGCATTTGCCCGCTTGCGTCGCGCCTTGCACGACGCACCCGCTCTTCAACTCATGCTCGCGCTCGTGGTCCTTTGCGGAATAACTTTCGGCGCCGCCCCCGCCTACGCCAAGAAAGTCCATAAGATACCAACGACGCCCGTTGTCGTGACTCCCAGCGGCAAGCTTCGGGGCGTCATCAACGGCGACATCGACGAGTACCTCGGCATCCCGTACGCCGCTCCTCCCGTCGGCAACCTGCGCTGGATGCCGCCGCAGCCGTACGGCCGCTGGCAGGGCGTGCTCGACGCGTCGGCGTTCGGCAGCCAATGCACTCAGCCGGGCGGAGTCGGCAGTGAGAACTGCCTGTTCCTGAACATCTACGTGCCGATCAAGAAGAACGGCAGCAAGAAACATCTCCGGACGCCCGTGATGTTCTGGATTCATGGCGGCGGCCTGACCGCTGGCGCCGGATCCGACTACGACCCCACTCCGCTCGTCGAGCAGGGCGTCATCGTCGTCACGATCAACTACCGCCTCGGCTACCTGGGATTCATTGCGCAGAGCGCGCTCGACAGCGAAGGGCATGAGGCCGGGAACTACGGCTTACAGGATCAGCAATTCGCGATGCGTTGGGTGCGTGACAACATCGTGGCCTTCGGCGGCGACTCCAAAAACGTCACGATCTTCGGCGAGTCCGCCGGCGGCCATAGCGTCTATTGTCAACTCGCCTCGCCGACCGCCGCGGGACTTTTCGAGAAAGCGATTTCCGAAAGCGGATCGTACGTCATCTTCGACAGTTTCCTGGATGCAATCGTACCGCTGTCCGAGGCCGAGACGAGCGGCAGCGGTTTCGTCCCTTCGGGCGCGTCGATCGCCGACAGCGTCGGATGCACCGATCAGACGGCCGCCTGCTTGCGCGCGGTTTCGAACACCGAGTTGATTAACGTCGAGCCGGGCACCTTGTACGCCCTCGTCGACGGCACGCTCCTGACTGAGACTCCAGAGCAGGCCTTCGCCGCCGGCACTTTCAACCAGGTCCCCGTGATCGCGGGCACCAATCACGACGAATGGCGTGCCTTCGTCGCCGAGGAGTACGACTTCGTCGGCAATCCAATCCTGACCGAAGCCGAATATGACGACGCCACGATCGCGTTGTGGACTTCGCTGCTTGGACCGATCGTCGAAATCTTCTATCCCTATTCCGCCTACCCGAGCGGCGGCGTCGCTCTCGGCGCCTCGGGCACTGACGGGATCTTCGCCTGCGGTGCACGCACGGCAGATCAACTGCTGGCGCAGTTCACGACCACCTACACTTATGAGTTCAACGACGAGAATGCTCCTCCCCCGCAGTCAGACATTCCGGGCCTGACGTTCCCGCTGGGCGCCTACCACGGCTCCGAGATTCAGTACCTGTTCGACTCGGATTACTATTACCTGCTTGACGCCAGCCAGCAGCAACTAGCGAGTGCGATGGTCAGTTACTGGACGACTTTCGCCGCCACTGGAAGTCCAAACAGCGCCTCGAACCCGACCTGGGCGCCCTACGATCCGACGCTCGACGAATTCCAGTCGTTCATTCCACCGACTCCGACGGTAGAATCCACCTTCAGCACCGACCATCAATGCGACAGCTTCTGGAACCTGATCTGACCGGGTCTAATCGCAACGAGGGGGGACGCCTTGTCCCCTCCTCTTTCTTTCCCGACCGATACCTTCCGCACAAATTGTTCTTTTAGTAACTCGAAGCGCGTTCTATCTGCGCGGGCTTACTTAGAACATCGTGCTCCCTCTGTCATTCTGATCGGCAAGGGAAATTTTTGGGAAACGCTCTCAAACATCGCTCTCAACTCGCCGTCGTCGCGCCACCGCCGGCATCGCGACAGTCGACATTGTGCGATCGGATCGCCGCTCTCGCCGAGCTCGGTACCGCGACGCTCGCCGCCGAGCGATACGCGATCGCCTTTCGCTCGAACGCCGCCAGCGCCGACGATGTCGTCTGGGCACCGCGCGGAGATTCGCGATGGGACGAAGTCCTCAACCCACTGCTGGCCGCGCTAGACCATCGACTCACCGACGCGGTCGCTGCCGGTGCAATCAAGCGAGCGCAGGTCGAGTCGATTGAAAGCGTCGCGTTGAGCCCGCGCGAAATCGACGCAATTGCGCCGGCCAAAAAAATAGACGGGAGACACGAGCTGGCCGCGTCGTTCTTCACCGACGGCGAGCACACCGTCCGAATCGCGCTGGTGATGAGAGCCGATCGCCCCCGCATCGAACTTGAAGCATCGCTTGAATTTCTGGCGCGCGCCGTTTTCGGCGAGCTCGCTCTCGCGGCCGCGCGCGCATCGCTGGAATTCTGGCGTACCCACGGCGCGGACAGCGGCCGCCAGGCCGTCGGCGCCAGGCGCGATCTCGACCGCCGGCGCGCCGCGTCGAATCAACTTGACGACGCCGTTGCGGCCGTCCGCAGCGCGCGCCCGGCCGAACGCTTCGGATGCTTCGGCGATCTCGTCGCCGGTGGTGCCGGCTTCGACCAATGGATGGTCGCGGTCGCGGACGCCGGCTCCTTCGTCGTGGCCGCCTCGTCGTCCGGCCGCACGCAATTCGATTTGGGCGAGGCCAGCGCGATGGCGGAAAGTTTCCGCCGCCGAATCGTGATTGCGCGATGGCGCGATCGCGAAGAAAGCGCCGTACGCGCCAGCCGCTACTTCGAAGACAAAATATTCGCCGATTCTTACGTGTGCCTGCCGTTCGACACCGGCGCGATCGCGCTCGGCTCGCGCGACGCGCGCGCTTCGGCCGCCAATGCCGAAGCGATCGTTGCTCGGCTCGCGCCGTTCGTCGCCGGCTGGCTGATGGAACGCGAGGCGGCGCGCCGCAGCGCCCTGATGCGTCACCTCGCGCTGCGAATGTTCGCCGCCGTCGACGAGGAGCGCGCCCGAATCGCGCGCGACCTGCACGACAACCAGGCGCAGTTGCTCGCGGCCGCGAAAATTGCGCTCGCGGGCAAGCGCGACGCCGCGCGCGCTATCTTCAAGCAGGTCGAGAGCGAGTTGCGCCGCAAGACGCGCGAGCTTCGCCCGCCCACTCTCGGCAACACCTCGCTCGACGACGCAATCCATAACGAGTTCGCGCTCCTCGAACGCGCCGGCGTGACGGCCAAGCTCGTTCACGGCGGCGCGGCGGAAAAGCTGTCGCCTCCCGTGCAGCAGCTATGCTTCCAAATCGTTCGCGAGACGCTGTCCAACGTGATCCGGCACGCGCACGCGACGTCGGTGCAGATCACGCTCGAAAAAGTCGAGACTGTCGCCCGCGTCTGGGTCGTTGACGACGGCTGCGGCATCGCCGCCAATCACAGCGACGGGATTGGCCTGGCGGGCGTGCGCGAGCGCCTCGAGTTGATGGGCGGAAGATTGTCGGTCGAGTCGCGCGCCGGGCGCACCGCTGTCGTCGCCGAAATTCCGGAACCCGCCTGATGGAATCTCACGAGCGGATTCGCGTGCTGCTCGCCGACGACCATCGCATCGTGCGCGAGGCGTTGCGCATGGTCCTCGCCACCGAATGCGAGGTGGTCGCTGAAGCCTCGGACGGCGAGCAGGCCGTCGCCATCGCCGCGCAACTGAAGCCGCAAGTGGTCGTGATGGACCTCGCGATGCCCGGAATCGGCGGACTGTCCGCCGCCCATCGAATCGCAACCGAAGCGCCCTCATGCAAGGTGCTCGTGCTCAGCCAATACGACGACGAGGAATACGTGCTCGAGGCGCTCGGCGACGCGCGATGCGCCGGCTACATGGTCAAGACCGACGCCGCGGACGAATTGCTGACCGCGGTCCGCACGGTCAGCTCGGGTCGTCGTTATCTCAGCCCGGCTATCGCGCCGATCGTGCTCGCGCGGCTGCGCAATGGCGCGTCGAAGGACGCGTCTCGCTCGGCGACTCCGACCCGGCGCGAGCGCGAAGTGCTCAAGCTGATCGGCGAGGGCGCGACCACCAAGGAAGTCGCGCTGAAACTCGGCATCAGCGTCAAGACCGCGCAGGTCCATCGCGACAACCTCAAGCAGAAGCTCGAACTGCGCTCGACGGCCGCGATGGTCCGATATGCGATCAAGCACAAACTGATTCGCCTCGACTGAGAATTTGTTCCCGGCGTGACAAAAAGTCCACATTTTGACTTGGCTAATGTGACATTCTGATGCTTCCTGTTCCTATAGTCTCAGCCGATGGACTCGCAGAAGGGCGGCAGACGGCGAGCGGACGCGCGCCGATGGTTTGAGCTCGAGCCGCCCGCGCCTGAACGCCTCGAACTCGAAACCTCGCCGCGTATCGCCACCGTCACCAGCTACGTCTTCACCCGCGCCGCCGAACGCTCGTGGCAGGTTCTCAATCAGCATCTCGAGGACCCGCACGGCTCCGTGTTCTGGATTGGCGGGCCGCCCGGATGCGGCAAGACGCATTTTCTTGACTACGTGATCGCGCTGCAGCGGCGCGCGGGCGCGCTCGACGCGCAAAATATGCGCCGCCTCGTCTGCGGGCTCGAGCTTGCCGGCCGCGTGCGTGCCGCCGAGCTCGAGCTGTACCTGCTGAGCGTGTTGGCCGAGCAAATCGGCGGTGACCCGCGTTCGTCGGGCGATCTGTTCCGCCAGATGCGCGGCGCGGCAGCCCTCAACGTCGGGCTCGAGACGGCGCGGCGCACGGGAATCAAATCGATAACCGTTGCGATAGATTTCGGCACGGCGGAGTGCGAGGCGGCGGAGTTCTTCGCCGTGCTCGCGCAGGTCGCCGCGTCGTTCCACCAGGTAAAATTCACCGTGATAGCAGCCGGCCGCGCGATGGCTCCGCAAGCGACGCGTCCGCTGGCGGTCGCGCCGGCAGACGCCAACGAGGAGACAATAGTCGCCGTGCGGCGCGCGCGCCGGTTGGTCGAGGACACCGCGCTCGACGCGGGAGTTGCCTACGCCGGCATCGATACCGCAGGATTGCCGCCCGACGCGATCTTCCCGTTCCATCCGATCGCGCTGAGCGCGCTGCGTGCGATCGCCGCGCAGCCCAGGCCCGGCGGCGGCGCTTCCGACGGCGTTGCGATCGTGTCGCTGTCGCACCTTGCGCGCGAAGTGTTGGCCTCGCCCGCTCTCACCAATGGATCGCGGCCGCGGCTGATCTACCCGCCCGACCTGACGATGAACGCCGCCGTCCTGAATCTCGTCAAGGCTCTGCTGGCCGAGGCGGGCCGCGCCGCCTGGAAGATCGCGCGCGACCGCATTGCCGACCTGGACGCCGACGACAAAGATCTCGCACGCGAAATTATCGACGCATTGATCATAGAGAAGGTCTGCGGCGGCATCGCGCCGCTCGCGATCGAAGATCTGAAGTCGCGCGTGCCGACGGTCGCGCACAACGGCTCGGCGGATTCTGCGACGACGCCGGCGATGCGCGAGTTGTTGCGCCGATTGGAACTTTCGACCGGCGGCGTGATCCGCTTCGAGACCGACGCGGCCCGCTTCGACCCCGAGGCCGCAGGCGCGCCGGAACTCGCGGCGTTCAACACGGCGCTGATGCTCGCGCGGCGTTTCGATCGGCGGCTTGCGCTGGCCGGCAATCGCGTGGAGCTCGACGCGCGTATCATGCAGCTCGACGCCGCGATGGCGCTCGCCGTCGAAGCGGCAATCCGCACGCGCGCGGTGCTCGCAGCGGCGCTCGAGGAAGCCAATCTCGAGATGCCCGCATCGAACAGCGCGACGCTCGCCGAATATATCGCGCTGGCAGAATCGGGCGCAGCCGCGATGCTCGAGGCCGCCGCCGATCGCACATATCTCGCGTCGGCGATTCAAACCACCGGCGCGTACGAGGCGCTGGCCGCCGCCGCCGATTCCATTCCGCAGTTGCGCGCGATGCGCGAGTACTTGACCGCCACTGGACTCCGCGCCGCGCCCGACGAACCGGGCGTCCGCGAAAACCTCGCGCCGCATCCGGCCGTCGTCTCGCTGGAAACCGAATGCGAACTGCTGCGAGTCGAGCTCGGGCCGCGAGTGCTGGCCGCGCCGCCGCGCAATCTCGACGCCCTCGCAGCGCGCTTCCAGAAATTCAAATGGACCTACGTCCAATGCTATCTGAGCGCGCACGCGCGATGGCGCGAGAAGATGGAACGCCTCGAGTTGGCGGCGGCAGACGCGCGCCGCTACTTCGACGCGCTCGCGCGCTTGAACGCCATCGCCGCGCTGGGCCGTCCCGCAGGCGCGCAACTGGGATCCCGCTTGAGCGAGCTGAGCGCGCGCATCGTGCGATGCGACCTGGGCGACTCGATCGCGCCCGAAACGACCCCGCGATGCGCCAGTTGCGGCTTTCAGCTCGGCGCATCATCGCCGCAGGCGGAACTCGACGATGTGATGGAAAACATCCGCCGCGCGCTCGAGACCAAACTCGCAGCACTTTCGCAAAGCATGATCGCGCGCCTGATTCGCGAACACGACCGCGAAAATCGCCTCGAAGGATTCCTGAAAATCACGCAGGCCGCGCAAACCGACGCGCTGGTCCGAGTCCTCGACGAAAACCTCGCTCGCTACCTGTCGCAAGTCCTCGAAGAGCGAGCGTGATTAGCGCTCTGGCCTTCCCCTAAACCCCGAAAAATTCCTTGATCGCCGCCAGCGACTCGGCCTCCGTCAACGACGGCGCATGCCCGACGCCCGGCACCTCGACGACTTTTGCCTGCTTATGCACTCGGCACATCCTGCTCGCCGTCGCACTGGCCAGGATATCGCTGTCCGCGCCGCGCACTATCAGGAGCGGGCACGCGATTCGCGCGTACGGCACCCACAAATCGAATCGTTGTTGCGCGGTGCCGCCACGCAGCGGCCGCCGCACGTTGGGATCCATCTTCCACACGAGCCCGCCTTCCGCTCCCGGCTTGACGGACCATTTCACCTGCTCGGCGACGACCTCGTCCGCCAGCTTCGCCATCGCCGGATAATTTTCCTTGTAGTACTTCGCGACTTCGCCGATATCTTTGAAGCGCTCCGGCGCCGTTCCCACGTAATTCGCGATTCGCGTCAATCCCGCCTGATCGATTTCCGGGCCGATATCGTTGACGACCAGCCGCTCGACGCGCTCCGGCCAGCCGCCGGCATAGGTCATCGAGATTATCCCGCCCATCGACGTGCCGATCAGACTCACACGCGCGGCGCCCAGCCCTTCAAGCATCCGCGCCAGGTCGGTCACGTAATTTTGCGGGAGATATTCGGTCGGCGGACCCCACTGGCTGTCGCCGCGCCCGCGCACGTCAACCGAAATCACGTGATACTTCGCCGCCAGATGCGGCGCGAGCGCGTCGAAGGCATGCGCATTGCTGGTCAAGCCATGCACGCACACGACCCACGGCGCGCCGTCGTTGCCGTAGTCGAGATAATGAAGCCGCAGCCCGTTCGCGTCGATAAATTTATCCGCTGCCATTTTTCAATAACCTGCGTTCACTCCGGATGCGGCATCTGCGCCAGCTGCCACAATTTCTCGGGCACGATAATCAGCCGCCGTCCCTCGCGAGTAATCACGCCCTCGCGCTCGAAGTCGTTCAGTTGCTCGGTCGTCCGCTGCCGCGACGCGCCCACCAGCTCGGCCAAATCCGCATGCGTCAGCTTGATCGTCAGCAGCGTCCCGCGTGAGTCGCGCACGCCGAATTTTTCCGCCAGCTCCAGCAGCGCGCCCGCGAGCCGCTCGCGCAATCCGAGGCCGACGAAGTTCGCGTACCGCACCAGCATCCCCCACCATCGCCCGACCGTCGCGTCCAGGATGATACTCAGCCGCTCGAGCGGAACGCCGAGCACAGTATCCACAAAAGTTTCCGGTTTCACCACCGCGACGAGGCAATCGCTGTACGCCTCGCATCGAAACGGCCGGGTCGTCTGCGGCAGCAGCGACGACAATCCGAATACCTCGCCCGGGCCGACGAATCCCACCAGCACGCGCTGGTCGCGATTCACGTAACAAAGCTTCGCCACGCCCGACAGCAGTATATAGACGTGACTCGACGCCTCGCCCTCTCGAAAAATCGCGCCCTCGCGCCGCACTCTGAGCGGCGCCGACGCCGCCGCCAGCCGCGCCGCCTGATCATTGGGCATCCACGCGAGCGACTTGAGCCGCGTAAGCGACTTTGCATCTACATTGCCGTCCGCCGCCACAATCCGCTTCACTACCACAGTCGCCCCAATTGTCGCGAATGTGACATCGCACGCGATTTTCCTCCCCGATTTAGCCCTTTTGTCACACCTGCGACAAACGTAAGTAACTCTAATGCTTGACCTAGGCGTGATATTACCGCAACTTACTTACGTCACGATTCACGTTCGATCGACGAACCCGAGGGGGACACGAAATGGCACGCAACGAAGACACACGCAAGGAGCACCCTGAATTCCACCGACTCGACTTTTTCCGATGAGATCTTGAAACTCGCACAAACTCTGATGCCCGAGCCGCCGACCGCCAAGGTTAAGCGGATGGTCGCCGAAATAGCCGACAAAGGCCTCGATCGCCAGCTGCATGAGATCGGCTGGAAGGCCTACGACACCGTCATCGGCGCTGCCAACAACGCCACCAATCGCGTCTTCACCAGCCCGGCAGTCGGCAACCTGCTCGGCGGAACAATCGATATCATGCTCCGATGGCAGCGCCTCAATGCGGCGGTCGCCGGCGCGTTCTTCTCGGCGCTATGGCCTGCAGTCGGCCTGCCCTCCTCGACCGAGGTCGAAGGCCTGCGCAGCGACGTGCGCGCGATGCGCGAAGAACTGCGCGACGCCGTCGCCGAGCGCGACTCCAAGGACGACTTCGCCAGCGAACTCCACATCGCGGTCCGGGAGTCGATCGTAAATCAACAGGCTGACGAAAAACTGGTAGCGCGCGCGACCAACGGACATGCCGCAACTGAGATCGACCCTGCGTCGATTCCGGTCGCGAAGAAGACCAGCGTCTACCAATTCTCGGTCTGGTCGGGATGGCCCGGCGCGGATCCGATGGAGCCAGGTGAAGATGTCGGCAATTAACGAAATCGCTTCGCTCTGGATGGAAGGCACGATGCGCACGCTCGACGCGTTCCGCTCGGGCTTCGGCGCCACGATGGACGATCCGACGCCGGCCACGCGCTCGCGCGTCATCTACGAATCGGGCCTCGTCCGCCTGCGCCACTACGAAGCACGCGGCGAGAACAAAAAGCGCGTGCCCCTGCTCCTCATCTACTCGCTCATCAAGCGGCCCTTCATCCTCGACCTCCAGCCCGGCCGCAGCGTCGTCGAATATCTGGTCAAGCAAGGCTTCGACGTTTACCTGATCGACTGGATTCCGCCCCGCGCCGGCGACAAGAACCACGGCTTCGACGACTACGTCAACGTCGACATCGCCAACGCCGTCCGCGCCATCCAGGTTTACACCGGCATCGAGCAGATCTCGATTCTCGGCTACTGCTTCGGCGCGCTGCTCGGCCTGATCTACAGCGCGCTTCACAGCGGCAACGTGAAAAACCTCGTCACGCTGACGATTCCGCTCGACACCAGCGTGCGCCAGCTGCCGATCGAGCACCTCACGGCCGCGATGACCTCGCGCAGCGCCAAAACGATCGTCGACCTGTACGGCAACGCGCCGGCCTGGATGATCTACTCGTTCTTCAACACCCTGGCTCCGACCCATCACATGCTCGACAAGTTCGTCGGCGCATACCGCACCAACTCCAAGCGCCCCGCCTACATCGACACCTTCCGGCTGTTCGAGCAATGGCTCCATAGCGACGTGCCGATGGCCGGGCGAATCTTCCTCGAGACCTCCGAGATGTGGCGCGAGAACTCGCTGATGAAAGGCACGATGAAAGTCGGCGGGAAGATCGCGGACCTCACGCGCATCGCGATGCCGCTGCTTAACGTGATCGGCGACAACGACGACATCGTCAATCCGCGCTCGAGCGAGCCGCTGCCCGAACTCGTGTCGAGCGACGACAAACAAAACCTGCACTATCCGACCGGCCACATGGGCGCCGCGATCAGTGCCGACTCGCTCAAGCGGCTGTGGCCCCAAATCACAAACTGGCTGAGCGCTCGCGATGACTGAAGAAATAAAACCACCTTCGCCACGCAAGCGGCCAAGGAAACGAATCGAAAAGGGACTCAAAGGGAATCCGGCGTCGCAGAAGATCTCCGACGCCGTCGTCGCCGCAGCTAAAACAATTTCGCTGCATAACGTTAGTAAACCAACCGGCGGGCCCGAGCCGCGCCGGCAAGCAGGAGAAGAGGCAATGGCAGAGAAAGAGAACGGTTCTATGTTCGAGGGTCTGAGCAGCATGGGCAACGTGTTCAGCGTCGAGGGCGCCAAGAAGGTCGCCGCGTGGTACATCGACACCAGCGAGAAAGTCGCCAAGCAGGCGATCGACTTCCAGGCCTCGGCCACCAAATGGGCCAAGGAAACCCCGCTCGCTCCCATCTTCGAAGCGCAGCTCGAGTACGGCAAGAAATTCGTCGAGCGCTCCGCCAGCGCCGCCCGTTCCCTCTGGCGCCTCGAATAACTCTCACGGTGCGCGAGCAGTCCCCTTTCCGGGCAGCGGGAAGGGGCTAGTTTCTTCGCATACCGCGCGCAGTTCTCCTGAGATCTCCGAGCGCATGGCCTCTCCCTGTCTGACAGGGAGGGGCGGCTCATTTCCCTCCGGCTGTTTTGTGAATTAGTCTTTTTCTGAGACCATGGCTTCCCAAGTCAAAGTCGCCGAGAATTCCTCCGACTCCGAAATCTCCCGCGACGAACTCCACCGCCGCCTGCACGATCCGAAGCTCACCATCCTCGACGTGCTGCCTGCAATTTCCTACGCCGAGGCGCACATCCCCGGCGCTATCAACCTCCCGCTCGAGCAAGTTCACGATCACGCACGCGAGCTTCTCCCCGATCTCACCGCCGACATCGCGGTCTATTGCGGCAAATTCACTTGAACTCGCGGCCGCGAGGCCGTCGGCCTCCTCCATGAACTCGGCTACACGAAAGTTCGCGACTATCGCGGCGGCCTCGCCGACTGGACCGAGTCGGGCGAAATGACCGAAAGCGCCGCCCCCCAGCCGGACGAAACCGTCGTCGCTCCACCTGCCGCGCCGGACGGCCCCGTCGTCGCTACACCTTTCGGACCTCCGCTCACGGTCTCGCCAGACGGACAAATTGGCACTGCGCCTGCGCGCATCGCCTCCCAGATGCGCCGGTTCGACAGGTCCCTGCTTGACCTGGTCCAGCAGCAATCGACCCTGAAGCTCTTCTTCCTCTGGATGGGAACGATCGTGATCAGCGGATTGTGCTTCTGGCTCGGCGCACGGGCCGGCGAGCACGGTCTCATCGAAGCCGGCCACCCGGTCGGCGGCGACTTCAACGGTTTCATCGACGCGATCTACTTCAGCTTCGTGACCGCAACCTCAATCGGTTACGGCGACATCGTACCGGTAGGATTCGCCCGCGTTGTTGCATGTGCTGAGGCGGTGACCGCGCTGCTGATTTTCGGCGCGGTGGTGGCCAAGTTCGTCTCGCATCGCTCGGATCAGCTGGTCAGCGAAATCCACCGCGTCACATTCGAAGAACGGCTCGACCGCATCCAGACCAACTTGCACGTCGTGATTTCGGACATGATTTCGATCACGGTGGTGAGCGAAGCAGCCGACCCGCCGCTTAATCGAATCTCCACCCGCCTTGAAAGCTCGATGCTGCTTTTTCAATCCGAGATGCGCTCAATCCACGGGCTGCTCTATCAGCCAAAGCTCAGCGTCGAGGAAGGCGTCCTCTCCGCCATTCTCGCCGATCTGAATTTGACCCTGACCGTGTTCGTCGACCTGCTCGCCGCTTTGCCCCAGGATTTCCCGCGCTCGCAGCCGTTCGGGGTGATACTTCAAAACCTGAATCGCTATGCCAACGATATTTGTAGCGACTGCGTCCCCCATTCCTATACGCCCAGGCTGGTCTTCTGGATGGACCGGATCAAAGCCACCGCCGACCGCATCAAATAAGCTCCTACCTCGCGAAAACAACCATCGCGATCGCCCCCGCCGACATCGCCATCACCAGCCAAACCACGAGCATGACTCCGAATGAGCTCGATTTCGCGCCCGCGCTCGTCGTCCCCCGTTGAGGCGGCCGCGTCTGCGGCAGCACCTCAGCCATCATCTTCCTGATAGCTTCCAGCTCCCGCGCTTCCCTGGCCGCCGGATCCAACTGCCCGTTCCCCTCCGACGCTTCGTTCAAGTCCCCCGCGTCGGCGAGACGCAGCTCGCCGGTCGATCCCTTGCTCAGATCGCCAGTTCCCTTGCGCGGACCGCCGGACGGTTCCACGCTGGCCAACCCTTCGCTCGACAGCTCTCCTCCCAATTTGTCGTCCATCATCTTTCTCCCCATCGGCGTGGCGAGCAGCGCCGATTCGACTACATTGGCCGCCATCGCCGGATCGCTCGTCGCAAGGTTCGTGACGAAGCGCGCGGACTCGGACCTGTTTGCGGCTATCTCGTCGTTCGTCGCCTCGCCCTTCGAATCCCCGGCAGCTTTGACCAGCTGCTGCAGACGCGCGATTCGATCGGCTAACGCCGGATGGGTCGAAACCGCCTGCTGCAGGGCGTTACGCGGGTATTCGTCGGTCGCGAATTTCGTCGCTTCCGCCTCACGCTGTTCTTCTGATTTGTCGGCCTGCGACCGAATCCGCGTAAGTTCGTCGAGATATTCCTGGTAGGTGCGCGATCCGCCACCGCTCGCACTACTCATCGGATCGGCGATAAACAGCGGCGCGACTGCCGGCGACGCCTGCTTCAGCGGCGCCGCCGTCTTCTCGATCTGCTGCAGCGCGCGAATCAGCGCCGTCGGATTGCGCGTGAATTCAACCGCCGCGCCGTCTGCCAGGTATTCGCTCTCACGCGAAAGCAGAACTCCGGTGCCGCGCGTCAATGTCTGGTACAGCGATGCGGGGAACGATCCTATCCTGCTGAGCCTCGTCGCCGTCACCAGCGTCGCCAGCCACGCGTCGTAGCTGCGGATATGCGCCATCTCGTGCGCGATCACGCCCTGCAACTCTTCGCGATCCATCCCATTGACCAGTCCGCGAGTGACGCAGATCACGGAGTCATGAGGATTGCGTCCGACCGCCAACGCGTTGGGCGCCGGGTCGTCGATCATATACACCTGCGGCTCGAGCAGCCGGGCCGCCACCGCCATCTCGCGCGCGATGTCCAGCAGGATTTTCTTCTTCGGCTCATCGTCCGGAATCGGAAACGCCGCCACCGCCCCCAGCACCATCCCCGGACCGCCATAGTACGTGCGCAACGTATAGATAACGGCGGAACTCACGGCGGCAGCAGTGAACCACAGGAATCCCAGCCTCCCGCCGGCAAAAAACATTCCATGAAAGATTAGATCGAGCCCGAACCCGAACAGCGCAAAGACCAGGAGCTGCCCGCCAATCAAAACCGCAGCCTGCCGCCGATTAGCCCGCTCGAGCTCCCTGAAACCGCTACTTTCCCCCGCCATAGATCATCCCCTATGACGGAAAATCCTACTCTTTGTCAAACCACGAGTCGCCTGCCGAATTTGACGATTTCGGAGGCAAAAGGCGCTCTTTCTTAACACCGGGTGCAGGGGTCACAACGGTGCAGATTACCCTGCCGAAGGAAGCGTGAAACCCACCGCGGGTTTCACATTAAATAGAGTGATTTACCCTTCCCCCTTACGCCGACTGCGCACGCGCGCGCGGCCGCATCGCTTCGGCCAGATCGGCGGCAAACTTGCGCATATCCTCCGGCATCAGCGTAGACACCGTCACGCGGATTCCCGGCGCACTCTTGATTCGATAGCACTCGCCCGCGCGAATCGCCCATCCCATCGCCGCCATCGCATTCACCGCGCCAGCTTCTTCCGCCGCGGGTATCCACACGTTCAGCCCCGAGCGCCCGCGCGCCTCGATTCCGTGCGCGGCCAGCGCCTCGATCAATGCGCGCCGCCGATACGCATACGTATCGGCAGCCTTCTGCAGTATCGCGGGCGTCTCCGCATCCGCCCACATCATCGCGACGAGATCCTGCAGGATATGACTGACCCATCGCGGTCCAAGACTCTGCCGCCCCTGCACGCGCGCCACGGTCAGCGCATCGCCGGCCATCACGCTTACGCGCAAATCGGGGCCGAGCGACTTCGACACCGACCGCACCGTCGCCCAATGCGCGCGGCCCGCCGACAAAGTAATGGCAGGCGCGCCCGACACAGGACCCGCATGGTCGTCCTCGATCAGCACGACCTCCGGAAACGCGGCGAGCACATGCCTCAACTCGGCGGCGCGCTTGCGATCGAGCGCGGCGCCGCTCGGATTCTGTGCGCGCGGCGTCACGATGAAGGCCTTCGCGCCAAGTTTGAGCGCGCGATTCAAATCGGCGCCAAGCGGGCCCGAATCGTCAATCGCAACCGGCTCCGCCACCAGCGCCAGGGCAGCAACCAGGTCAAGCACGCCGGTGTAGCTCGGATCTTCGACCGCGACGACGTCGCCGGGCCGCAGATGGGCCTGCAGGACGCGCTCGACGGCGTCGAGCGCGCCGCTGACGACCGCAATCGAGTCGGCCGCGACCCCGTCGCGCTTGAATTGCCGCGCCGCCAACTTGACCAGCGCCGCACGATTCTCCGCGTCGCCGTACTTGCCGGGAATTCCATCGAGCCGCGCGAGATACGGCTTCAGCGGCGGCAGCATCGCCGGGTCCGGCCCGCCATCGGCCAGATTGCGCAGGCCAGGCGCCGCAGGCGGAAAGACCGCGCGCGTCAGCAGCGGCGGCCGCCGATTGACCACAGTCCCGCGACGCCCCGAACCATGCACCAGGCCGCGCACGCGCAGCGCATTGAAGGCAGCAGCGACGGTAGTCGGACTGACGCGCAGGCGAGCCGCCAATGCGCGCACGGTCGGCAGACGCTCACCGGCGCGCAATTTGCCGCCCCTGATTCCATTTTCGATGCTGGCGGCGATCTGGTTGCTTGATTCGCCGCGGATTTGATATTGTACCGATACGTTCATAGTTACGTACTGTAACAAAATGGCAAAGGCGATGGAAGCGATGGCAGAGCAAGCACAAGGTTTTTCGCAGGGACACTCCGTGGAATCGAGCAGCGCACTCGCACCGACGAGCCGCACTCGCGTCAAGCGGCTGCCCAAGCGCGCATCCTACGACCGCGACGCCATCTACTCGATCCTCGACACCGCCCTGGTCTGCCACGTCGGCTTCGCCATCGACGGCCAGCCCTACGTCATTCCCACGCTCCACGTCCGCATCGGCGACCGGCTCTATATCCACGGCTCGGCTGCCAGCCGGATGCTCGGTGCTGCGGCCGAAGGCACGCCGCTGGCAGTCACGGTGACGCATATCGACGGCCTCGTGCTGGCGCGCTCCGCGTTCCATCACTCGGTCAACTACCGCTCGGCGGTGATCCTGGGCGCTGCGACGCTGGTCACCGACCCGACTGAAAAGTTCGCCGTGATGAAAGGTCTGATCGATCACGTCGCGCCGGGCCGCTGGGATCACATTCGGCAACCCAACGAGAAGGAGCTCGCGGCCACGTCGGTGCTGTCGATTCAAATCGTCGAGGCCTCGGCCAAGCTCCGGAGCGGCGACCCGGTCGACGACGAGGCCGACTACGCGATGCCGATTTGGGCCGGACAAATTCCGTTTGCGACGAGTACGCTGCCGCCGGTCGCCGATGCGCGGCTCGATAGGTCGACGCCGATACCGTCGCACGTGACCGAGTACAGGTTGCCGGTAAATCGAGGAGCAAGAGTCACATGACAGCGATGGTGGTGATGGAGATGGGCAGATTTCTTATCAGCACGGATCGATCGAAGCTCAACGTGGACGTGATTCACAGATTCCTGGCGCGCTCGTACTGGGCGGCGGGAATTCCGCGCGCGACGGTGGTTCGATCGATCGAAAATTCGCTTTGCTTCGGGGTTTACGACGGTGACGATCAAATCGGTTTCGCCCGCGTCGTCTCCGACTTCGCGACGTTCGCGTATATCGCCGACGTGTTCATCCTCGAGCAGTACCGCGAGCGCGGCCTGGGCAAAGAGCTGATGGCATCGGTCATGGCGCATCCGGATTTGCAGGGACTGCGGCGATGGAGTCTCGCTACGCGCGACGCGCACGGACTCTACACCCAGTTCGGTTTCACGGCGCTCGAGAATCCGTCGCGCATGATGGAAATCGTCGACTGGGAAGTGTACTCGCGTTCTTGAATGGCCCGCGCCGTCTGTCTATATAACAAGTGTTAGGGACCGCGGCCGCCGGCTGACGCCCATCGTGGGCGCAGCCAGGAGTGGGCCATCGCGCGAGTCCCACCGGAGGAATCGATGGATTTCAGGTTCAGCGCCGAAGACGAGGCGTTCCGCGCAGAGCTCAGCGGTTGGCTCAAAGCCAATCTGCCCAAGTCGGCCAAGAGCGACGACGGCGGCGACTTCATGAGCGAAGGCACCGCTGACGACTGGAAGCGGCGGGTCGAGTGGCACAAGAAGATGCATGCGGGCGGATGGGTCGGAATCAGCTGGCCCAAGGAATACGGCGGACGCGGCGCGACGCTGACGCAGCAGATCATCTACAACGAGGAAATGGCGAAGGTTAACTCGCCGATGCTGGTCAACGGACTCGGCATCATGCTGGTCGGACCGACGATTATCCATTGGGGCACCGAGGAGCAGAAGAAAAAGCACATTCCGAAAATTCTTTCGGCCGACGAGCTCTGGTGCCAGGGATACTCCGAGCCCGGCGCCGGCTCCGACGTGGCGAGCCTGCAGACGCGCGCGATCGAGGAAGGCGACTACTTTATCGTCAACGGCCAGAAGGTATGGACGTCTGACGCGCATCACGCGGACATGTGCATCCTGCTGGTGCGCACCGATCCCGAAGCGCCCAAGCACAAGGGCATCAGCTACATCCTGGTCGACATGCACAGCCCCGGCGTGACGGTGCGTCCGCTCGTGCAGATAACAGGCGACGCGAATTTCAACGAAGTGTTTTTCGAAGACGTGAAGGTGCCGAAGAAGAATCTGATCGGCGAGAAGAACCAGGGCTGGCAGGTCGCGATCACGACGCTGATGTTCGAGCGGTCGGGAATCGGCGGCGGCCGCGACATGATGGGCCAGGTCCGGGAGTTGGTCGAGCTGGCAAAGACTGTGCGCAGCAACGGCCACACGGCGTGGGAAGATACCAGCGTGCGCCAGCGGCTCGGCGGTTTCGCGTGCGAGGCAGCCGCCTTGCGCTACACCGGCTTTCGGCAACTGACGCGCCGCCTCAAGGGCCTGCCGCCGGGGCCCGAGGGCTCGGTGCTCAAGCTATGCACCAGCGAACTCAACCTGCGCATGAACAAGTTCGCGATGGAGATGCTGGGGCCCTACAGCCAGATGGAATTCCACGCGCCGCATGCGCTCGACAAGGGCAAATGGTCGTACCGGATGCTGGCGTCGCGGGCGCTGACGATCGCGGGCGGCACGAGCGAAATCCAGCACAATATCATCGGCGAGCGGGTGCTCGGATTGCCCAAGGGCTAGTCTCTTTTCAATTCAGTAATCGACGAAGGGCGGCCCGGAATCGGGTCGCCTTTCTTATTTTGGCGAGGTGAGGAGACCGACATGGACGGCAAAATTGTCAGGCTGAGAGGTTACGAGAAAGCCGACGTCGACGCGATCATGAAATGGATCAACGACGAAGAGATCACCGATTTGCTCGGCGGCGACATGCTCGTCTACCCGGTCTCGTCCATCGCCGAGGAAAAGTTTATCGAGGTATCGGCCGGTCCCTCAGACAAGCAGAAAAACTTTGCGATCGAGACCCTCGCCGAGCGCAAATACATCGGAGGGATCTCGTTCAACGTGATCGACTGGCGCAATCGAAGCGCCGTCGTAGGAATCGTGATCGGCGACAAGTCGTTGTGGGGCAAGGGCTACGGCACCGACGCCATGCGCGTGCTGATGCGCCTGGCGTTCGACAAGATGAACCTGCACCGGCTGGGGTTGCACGTCTTCGACTACAACACGCGAGCGATAGCGTCGTACGAAAAATGCGGCTTCAAGCGCGAGGGAGTGCTGCGCGAGGATCATTTCGCGCGCGGAAAATATCACGACACGATCGTGATGGCGATCCTGGAAAGCGAGTATCGCGCCCTGCGCCTGGCGCCTTAATCCCCGGTGCCTGAAAGGTTTACCGTTCGCGGCCCGCTCGAGCTGTTGTTGTCGATCGTCAGGCTACCGGTGGTCGGTCCCTTCGCGGTGGGAACGAAGACCACGGCGTAGTTGCACTTCTTCTTCGGTTTGAGCGAACTGCCGCAGGCCCGCGATAGCACGAAGTTGCCGGTCAGGTTCGCACCGATCAACGTTATTGCGACGGTGCCCTTGTTGGCCGCAGTGATTTTTTTCGCCTTGCTGCGCTTGCCCAACTTCGCCGAGAAAGTCGCCGAGCTTGGCGAGACTACCAGCGCCGCCGCCACGGTCGGCATCGCGGTCGGAGTCAATGTTGCCGTGGCAGTGCGAGTGGCCGTCGCCGTGGCCGTGGCAGTCGGCGTTGCCGACGGCGTGGCAGTCGCAGTCGGCGTCCTGGAAGCCGTCGGCGTGGGAGTCGCAGTCGGCGTCTTGGAAGGTGCCGGCGTGGGAGTTGGCGACGACGAACCTGTCGTTCCGTCGCCAACCAGCTCGAAAATCCCACGGCCATGAGTTGCGGCGAAGACCACACCGCTCAGATTCTGCTCGAGGTCGATAACCGCGACCGCGGGAATAACTCCGAGATTGAACGGCGCCCACGTGTTGCCACCGTCGGTCGTACGGAAAACGCCGATGTCGGTGGCGGCCAGCACGGTGTTCGCGGTGGGGTCGTTGCGATCGACCAGCAATCGCAGCACGGGAACGTCGGGCAGCGCGTTGGCTGGCGGCGGACTCTGCAGCGTCGGATTGCCGTCAGCCTGCGTCCACGATCCGCCGAAATCGGTCGTCACGAAAATGTGCCCCATGCCGGTCGCCGAGGTGAACCCCGCAAGGCTCAGATACGCGGTGCTGTAATTGAACGGGTCGATCGCGATTCCGGTCGCCTGCGTGGCAGCGGGGAACACAATCGGCGGCAGCTCTGCCGTCTTGTTGGTCCATTCGGCGCCCCCGGGCTGGCCCGCGCTGACCTGGATGTTGGCCTCGTTGGTGGTGAAGATTTGGAAAGGCGTCGGACGAAAAGTCGTGTTGGTCTCCATCGCGAGCGCGTACGCCTTGGTGTCGTCCGATGGCGCAATCTCAAGGTCCTCGAGCGCGCACTGTCCGCTGTTGCATCCACCGGTCAAATCCTGAGTCGTCTGCTGCGCCCACGTGGCCATGCCGTCATTGGATACGTAAACCGAATGCGCGCCGAACAGCACGCGCTCTGCTACCGCCGGGTCGCTCGCCAGCGGTGGAAAGTAAGCGGCGCCGCTATCGCCGGCCGTCGCCATGGCGGTCTGCAGCGCCGCGCTGGAGGCGGCGGAAGTGAAGGTGGCGCCGCCGTTGCTCGAGCTCGCGACCCACGGCCCGGCCGAGGTCGTCGCGAAGGTATGATAGGCGAACAGCGGGTTGACGAGGTCGAACAGCGCGAATCCGCCGTCGAGGTTGTCGACCTCGGTCCAGCTCGACGCCGGCGGCTGCGCGGCGTTGAAGAGCGCGGTGCCGTTGTCCTGAAATCCCGCCAGCACCACGCTGCTGTTGGTGGGATGCGGGCCGACTGATTGCGCCTGCGAGGCGCTGATGCTCGAGTTGAGCGGCGTCCACGCGAGAGTGCCGACGTCGAAGCGATATAGTCCGCCGTCGTTGCCAAGGTAGAAGCTGTGCGCGCTGGCGGGATCGAACGCAATCGCATGCTGATCGCTATGCGTTCCACCGTTCGGTGCGAGTGAAGTCCAGTTGGCGCCGGCGTTGATCGAGCGGTAGATGCCGACGCCGCCGAAGACCACGGTCGCGCCGGTCGCATCGGCGGGATCGACCGCAATCGTCTGGTCGAAGAACGATTCCGAAAAATTGCTCGAGTTCGATCCGTCGATAGTGGTGCCGCCGACCACTGCGCTCGGGACCGACGCCGCGGTCCAGCTGATGCCGTCGTTGGCGGACTGGTAGAATCCCGCGAACTCGACGCCGTCGGCCGCGCCGACGATCGCATACGCCACGCCGTTGGCCGCGGCGACGCTCGCGCGGCCGACGCCGCCGCTCAGGTTGGGCAGCACGGCCTGCGTCCAGCTGAAGCCGGAATTGGTTGAGAGGAACACGCCGACGCCGAGAATCGAAACCAGTACGGACGCCGGCGACGCGGGATCGATTACGACCGATTCCGCCGGGCATGGATCGCTGGTGAAGTACGGGCAGGCGCCAAAGGTTCCCGCGGGATAGGAAATCCACGACTCGCCGCCGTCGGGCGAGCGCCATAGGCCGTTTTGACTGAAGTCGCCTGCGACCCACGACGCGTCGGCGCGATTCGCGCTCGAGCCGTACGTCACCGCCGCGTAGATTGTTCGCGGCGTCTGCGTGACATCGACCGCGAGCGACGCAATCGACGCATGCGAGAATTGGCTCGCGCCGAGCTGCGTCCAGGTGTTGCCGAGATCGCTCGAGACGAACACGCCCTCGCCGTAGTACGAATCGGACGAGCCGTTGCCCTCGCCGCTGCCGACGTAGAGCGTTGGATTTGGACTGGTCGTCGTGTCGAGCGCGAGCGCACCGACCGACAGCGTCGGCTCGAGATCGAATATCGGGGTGAATGCCGCCGACGCGTTCGCGCGCATCCACACTCCGCCGTCGCCCGTGCCCACGAACATCCGCCCGCTCACTGTGGGGTCTGTGACCACGGCGGTAACGCGTCCCGTCACACCGGCGAGTGCGGGTCCCGTGGCGACTCCTCCAAAACTGGGGATTTCATCGAGCAATGGCAGCGGACCGAGCGCGCTCCACGACGGCGAGACGGCGGGAGTCGCCAAATCGCCGGCTAACATGGTCGAGCTGTCGACCGCGTCGCGTTCCTGTCGGCGCATCTGCGAGATCGCTTTGCGATAGGCGCCGGGCGGCACTCCAAAACTCAGTCCGCGCCGACTGATAAAGAAAGCCTCGCGCGCCACGCGATCGCGTGCGTGCTGCGCGCCGCGCGCGTTGAAATCGGCAGGCACTGATCGCGAGGCCGCGCGCATCGGAGAAGACAGAATTACCGCGAAGCCGGCCGCGAGCAGCAAGCTACCTGCAACGGCCAACGCCGATAGCGAAAAACGTCTGGACAAAGCGAAGACCCCCCTCCGACCCGCGTCCAGTAGTCACTCTACTCCTACATTATATACGAACCTATTATATAATGAGTATGCAGTCGATTACCTATTGAGTATTGCTCAAGTCTAACTGAGTATTCCTTTGTCCACGATAGGCCACACTGGGCACTGCCGCTGTATGCGACAGGTCCGCAGTGCTCGACCTGTGTTTGTGCGCTACAGCGGTCAGGCTGCGGCAATTCGGAAGCCGATCTTCGGAAAGTGATTCACGATCCGGCCCAGTTCGGGAACCTCGCGCTCGACTGCGATTTCATGGATCGTGCTGACCACCACTCTGCCAACCACCGGATCGAAGCCGTAGTCGTCGGGCGTCACCGCTACGCGAGTCCCCGCCTCGAGCCCATTCGGATCGCGCGAGTCAACGTTCTCGGCCGTCGCGGGAGCTCTGTCCTTGGCGATTTTCAGGGCCTCGTCAGGATCCATCGGACGCACCTCGCCATTACCCATCGCGTCGATTCGATCGAACCAGCGCATGAGGTGCGGAAATTTTTGCGCGAGGCCAAAGGCCGTCGGCTCCGCGCGCAGAAACCACACCGGATGGAAGCAGGCGGCGTCGGCGAGACTGAACGAATCGCCGATCAGAAACGCTCGGGTCGCCAGCTGGCGATCGAGGATTTCGAGAAACGCGCGCAACTGGTTGCGCGAATCGGGAGCGCTGCGAGCGATGTCGGCGAAGTTCGCACCCTGCATCATTTTGGAACGGTCTTCGATGAATTCCTTGGGCACCACGGCGGCGAGCTTTTCGAAAATGACGGGCGTCGTCGACCAGAACAGCCGGCGGTCAGCCCATTGATTCATCACGTCGGCGGCCGCGGATAGACCCTCGGGAAAAATCGGCGGCGTGGGATTCAACTCTTCGATTTTTCTGACGATGATCCCCGTGTCGCACCACACATCGGCGCCGATTTGGAGCACCGGGATGCGCCGGTAGCCGCCGGTGAGCGGAACCAGCTTGGGCTTGGGCATGATCACGGGCTGCTCGACCGAGCGCCACGTGATTTTCTTGTGCGCAAAAATCTTGCGGATTTTTTCAGAAAATGGCGAGGTCGCATATTGATGCAGAATTATTTCAGACACGATTCCCTCCAGGCGGCAGAGCCGATGCTCGATCCTTAGCGCATTGGATTTCCGCTCGCCATCCGAAAACTGATAGCTTCGCGTTCATGTACGGACATCACGAATTTGATTTGTTCGAGGCCATTTATACGACGCGCTCGATGCGCCGGCTGAAGCCCGATCCGGTGCCGCCGGCTCTCATCGTCAAGGTGATCGAGGCGGCGACGATGGGTCCCAGCGGGCACAATCGACAGCCGTGGTTTTTCATCGTCGTCACCGAGCGCGAGGCGAAGAGTTTCGTCGCGGAACGCTACCTCAAGGCGTGGGAAACCGTGTTCACACCGACCGAGCGCGAAGTCGTCGCGAACGATCCGCAAAGCCAGCGCGGCCGAAACCTGCGCTCGGCAAAATATCTCGCCGAGCATATCGCCGACGTGCCCGTGATGATCTTCGCGTGCGTGAAAAAATACACCGATCGCGCACGCGCCGGGCAGCCGATGTGGGGCGCGATTTATCCGGCGATTCAGAACCTGTGCCTGGCGGCGCGCAGCTACGGCCTCGGCACGTCGATTACCGGCATGCATACGATGTTCGCGAAGGAGATCGACGCGATGCTCGGCGTGCCGCCCGAGTACGCCAACGTCATCCTGATTCCGCTGGGCTACCCGAAAGGACGATGGGCGCGCCCCGACCGCAAGCCTGCTCTGCAGGTGACGTTCTGGGAAAAATGGGGCAGCCGGCGCGACGCCGTGCCCGACTGAATCACGCGTCGAGAATCGCGAGCACGACATTGCGCTGAATCTGATCGCCCGGCTTCACGCGAAACTCCGCGATGCGCCCCGCTGCCGGCGCCTTCACCGGTATCTCGACCTTCATCGACTCGATCACCATCACTTCGTCGCCGCGCGCGACTTGCGCGCCGCTCTCGACCGAAAGTCGCAGCACCTTGCCGACGGCGGGGCTCTTTATTTCCATCGCTCTGTCGTCCTCTTCGAGGAGCGTGATAGCAGGCGCGGCGCACATCTGCCAGCGCAGAATAAACGGCTTGTGTTTTCGGGTTGCTTGGTTGTAGAGAAACTTAGATGACGCGTGCGCGCAGCTAATGGAGAGACGGCATGAATAGTTTTGTCGCGGCTCGAACGCTCACTGAATATCCGCGCGGCGGCCACCGATGGCGACTGCTGATTCTCACCGTCCTCGCCTCGATCCTCGGCGCCTACGACTTCCAGCTCGCCCCGCTGCTGCCGATCCTGCTGCCGTATCTCCACATGAGCCATACCGCCTACGGCGCGTTCATCACCTTCACCGTGCTGATTTCCGCGATCTCCGCATTCTTCGGCGGCCCGCTCGCAGATCGCTACGGCCGCGTCCTGATCATCGACATATGCCTCGGCTTCGTCACCGCCCTGCTCTTCTTGAACGTGCTGATCACGAACATCGCGACCTTCGTGATCCTCCGCTTGTTGATGGGAGTGGTGGCCGGCCTTACTGCCGGCGCCGGCGCCGCTTTGATTCGCGACATGTCGCCGCGCCTCAGCCGCGCGCTCGCATTCGGATTGCTGACCATCGGCCCCGTCGGCGCGAACTTCCTCTCCAACTACGTCGCCGGCGCGACGCTACCGATCTATCATACCTGGCAATCGCAAATCTGGATCATGGGATTTATCGCCGTCGCGATGTACGTCCCGATCGTGATTTGGCTCTGCGATCTAAGCCCCGCGCTCCGCATGCAAATCATGAAGACTGAAATCCAGGCGCTCGCCGCCGAAGGACGCCTGCCCGCCGCTTCCGAACTTCCTTCGAGCACGGGAGACGCCTTCCGCCGCCTGCTCGGTCATCTCGAGGTCTGGCTGCTCGTCGTCGGCATTACCGCGAACCTGACATTGTACTTCGCCATCCAGGGCTTCGGTCCCTTGATGTTCACCGAGGCGTTTCACTACTCACCCGCCGAAGCCGCGAAGATGAACGAATACTTCTGGCTCGCCAACCTCGCCGCGCTCGTGCTGACCGGCCTTGTCTCCGATCGGCTCCAAACTCGCAAGCCAATCGCAATCTTCGGCGGCATCCTCGCCTCGCTGCTGATGGCCTGGTGGATTCCGAGGTTCGGGGTCGAACTTCCGCGCTCAACGATGGCGATGGTCGCCTCGCTGATGGGATGCTTCCTCGCGATCGCTTATGTGCCGTGGGCCGCCCAATTCTCGGAGACCCTCGAGGACGTCTCGCCCGCTCTGCAAGCGACCGGCTGGGCCTTCTTCGGTCTGGTCGCGCGAGGATGGGTTGCAATCTCCGCGCCGCTGTCGCTCTACGTTGCGGTCCACTACGGATGGGGCCAGTGGGTGAAGGTCGCGCTGGTCGGAATGGTCATCTACATCGTCGCGATGGCGTTCTCGCGCGGCCACGCCGCTGTCGAGGAACATGCACACGCCGCGAGGACGCCGGATCGCGTAACCGCCGGCTGACTTCGCTACGGCCGCATCGTGCGCGTGCGAAGCCCTAACTGCGTCGGCACGATCTCGTACGCCTGATGCACCCAGTCGACGAGTAGCGGCCGCGTGTCGCGCGGATCGATTATCTCCTCGATGCCGAAGGCCTCCGCCGTGCGCAGCGGCGACCGTATCGCGTTGAATTTCTCTTCGAGCTCTTTGCGCAACTTCTCCGGATCGCTCGACGCCGCCAGGTCGCGCTTGTACGCCGCCTCGATTCCGCCTTCTATCGGCAGCGAGCCCCAATCCGCCGACGGCCACGCGTAGCGCAGATTCAACCCGGTCGTGATTCCGTGCCCCGCGCCCGCGACGCCGAACGCCTTGCGCACCATGATCGCGACCAGCGGCGTCGTCGTCTGAAACATCGCATACAGCGCGCGCACTCCGCGCCGAATCGTCCCCGCCATCTCCGCCTCGCGCCCAATCAGGAACCCCGGCTGATCGACGAAATTCACCACCGGCAGATGAAACGTGTCGCACAGGTCGATGAACTTCACCATCTTGTCCGACGCCGGCCCGTCCAGCGATCCGCCAATCGCAAATGGATCGTTCGCCATCACGCCCACCGAAAATCCGTCGAGCCGCGCGAATCCCGTCACCAGCGACGGCCCGAAAAACGGCGCCATCTCGAAAAATGAATCGCGATCCATCACCAGTTCCACGATTCGCCGCGCATCGTAACCATGCCGCCGGTTGCGCGGCACGATACTGATCAGCTCCTCTTCGCGACGGCCCGGGTCGTCGTCCGGCGTCGTTCGCGGCGCCGCATTCCACACGCTCTGCGGCATGTACGACAGGAAGCGCCGGATCTGCGCGAGCGCGTCATCTTCGCTCTCGGCTTCGTTGTCGACGGCGCCGCTCATGTGCGCGTGAATTTCGGCGCCGCCGAGTTCCTCCTTGCTCAGGTCCTCGCCGACGCCCCACTTGACGACCGGCGGTCCCGCGACAAACAGCTGACTCGACCCGCGCACCATCACCGAGAAATGCGACGCCGCCACGCGCGCCGCGCCGATTCCCGCGACCGATCCCATGCATCCCGCAACGACAGGAACCTCGCCCATCAACTTTACCAGCACGTCGAAATCCGGATTCGCCGGCACGTAGGTCCGCTTGACCGTCTCGAACGAGCGCACGCTGCCGCCGCCTCCGGTGCCATCCACCAGCCGAATAATCGGGATATGCAGCTCGTGCGCGATCAGTTCCGCATAGCTCCGCTTGTTGCCGATATTCGCGTCCGCCGCGCCGCCGCGCACCGTGAAGTCGTCGCCGCCGACCACTACGCGCCGCCCGTTGATCCGCCCCGTGCCGCCGACAAAGTTCGCCGGCATGATCGACGCGAGCGTCTCGCCCTCGTATTTCGGCGCTCCCGCCAGCGCGCCATATTCATGAAACGTCCCCGCGTCGAGCAGCCGCTCGATGCGCTCGCGCACGGTGAGCTTGCCCCCATCATGCTGCCGCTTGATGTTGTCGGCGCCGCCCATCTCCTTCGCGAGCCCAACGCGCCGCCGAATTTCCTCGACTTCCTTCTCCCACGACATAAAAATTTCTCCTGCACGATGCGATTCCTCTTCCTATAAACCACGCCGATCCTTTCTGAAATGGGAGCCGAAGCGCTCGTGCTCTCGCCTGCGCCCGTTTCTCATCCTCAATCTTCCTGTTACCTTCAATGCGTACCCGCGATCTTTTCGACTATGACCGCCGCGCCAAAATCCTCGATGACCTCCGCCACTCGGCGCGAATCCGCCGCTGTCCCTAATCCGCTCCACGCTCCGCTCACCGGATGGGGCCGCTACCCCCTCTCCGAGAGCGACATTTACCGCCCCGACAAAATCGCCGAGCTGCAAGCCGTCGTCACCGCCAATGCCTCTTCGCTAATCCCGCGCGGCGCCGGCCGTGCCTACGGCGACGCCGCCCTCAACGATCAGAATCGCGTCGTCGATCTGACGCGCCTCAACCGCATGCTGTCCTTCGACGCCGCCACCGGCCTCCTGCGCTGCGAGGCCGGCGTCACTATCGCCGAGCTGATCGACGTCTTTCTGCCGCGCGGTTTTTTCCCGCCCGTCACGCCAGGCACCCGCTTCGTCACGCTCGGCGGTTCCGTCGCCGCCGACGTCCACGGCAAAAATCACCATCGCGACTCCTCGCTGGCCTCGCACGTGACGTATTTCGATCTCATGATCGCGTCGGGCGAAGTCCTGCGATGCTCGCGCGAAGAAAATTCCGATCTCTTCTGGGCGACGGTCGGCGGCATGGGCCTCACCGGCGTGATTCTCGAGCTCGAACTGCGGATGCGCCGCGTCGAGAGCGCTTATTTCGACGGCGAGTTGATTCGCGCCGGAAACATCGATGCCGCGATCGAAGCCTTCGAGCGCACCGATTCGGTTTATGGCTATTCGGTCGCATGGATCGATTGCAACAGCACCAAGTCCGCGCTGGGTCGCTCGCTGCTCAACGTCGGCAACTTCGCGACGCTCGACCAACTGCCGCGAAATCTCGCGCAGGATCCGCTCACTACGATGCCGAAGCTCAGTCCGTTCGTGCCGCTCGACCTTCCGGTGGTGAATTCTCTGACCGTCCGCGCGTTCAACGCGCTCACCTACGCTCTCCATCGCGAGAAATCCGCGCATACTATTTTTGACTGGCAGAGTTTCTTTTATCCGCTCGATGCGATTCGCAACTGGCCCCGCATCTACGGCAAGCGCGGCTTCGTGCAGTATCAATGCGTCTGGCCGCCGGATGAAAGCCGCGCCGGCCTGGTCGAAGTGCTCGAGGCCACGACCCGCAGCCGCCGCGCGTCGTTTCTCGCCGTGCTCAAAAAGTTCGGCGCACAGGACGGCCTGCTGTCCTTCCCGATGGCCGGCTACACGCTCGCTATCGACTTCCCGGTGACCGACGGCCTGCTCGAATTTCTCGACTCGCTCGACGCGATGGTCCTCAAGCGCGGCGGTCGCGTGTATCTCGCCAAGGACGCGCGCATGTCGCCCGAGACCTTCCGCGCGATGTATCCGAATTTCGGCAAATGGCAGGCCGCCAAGGCCGTCGCCGATCCCGACAACCGCTTCTCGTCGAGCCTCTCGCGCCGGCTTGGAATGGATCCTGCCTGAGCGCGCGCCCGCGATGAACAGAGTTCTCATTCTTGGCGCCACCAGCCCGATTGCACGCGCACTCGCGCTGCGCTTTGCGGCAGACGGCGCGCGACTCTATCTCGCCGCGCGCAACGCCGACGAAGTTCGCCGCGTCGCCGAGGACGTGAGCGTTCGCGCCGGCGTGCCTGCATTGAGCGGCACCTTCGACGCCTCCGACTTCGCCTCGCACGACGAGTTCATCCGACGCGCCGCCGGCGCACTCGGCGGTCTTGACGGCGTCGTCCTATGCTTCGGCACGCTCGGCGACGAGGACGTCGCCCAGACCGATCCCGCCGCCGCGCTCGACACGCTGCATCAGAATTTCACCGGCGCCGTGTCCTTGATCACTCTCGCCGCGCGCCACCTCGAACAGCAGCGCTCCGGCTTCATCATCGTGATCGGCTCTGTGGCCGGCGAGCGCGGGCGCAAGCGCAACTACGTTTACGGCTCGGCCAAGGGCGCGCTGGCGCTGTTCGCACAAGGGCTGCGCGGCCGCCTCGCAGCCAGCGGCGTGCATGTGATGACGGTAAAACTCGGCACCGTCGACACTCGAATGACCTGGGGCCGCGAAGGCGCGCTCCTCACCATCGCCCCCACCAAAGCCGCCGACCTGATTTACGCTGCGTATCGCAAACGCGCCGAAGTGGTCTACGTGCCATGGTTCTGGCGCTTCATCATGGGCGCAGTTCGATCAATCCCCGAAAGCCGCTTCAAACGCCTCAACTTCTAGCCTTGCAATTCCGGTGCGATAAGTTGCGCCTGAGGTCGAAGATAAAAATGAAAGTAAAGCTTGAAGTTGCCGCACTTGCCACGTTTGCGATCCTGTCGCTCACCAATGCGTCACGCGCCGGGGTTAATCCCGGCGATACCATCACCAAAGACCAGGCCAACCAGGTCGCCGACCTCGTCAGCCCCGGCAATCTGATCCTCGTGCAGCAGGGCATGACGATGAAGATCGTGCCGACCGATCGCCTCGATTGGCCGCCGCCTTACAGAGCGGCGACTGAGAAATATTCTCCGCAAGTCCAGCTCACGCCCGACGGCTCGCTGAAGAATTACCAGGCCGGCCTGCCGTTCCCGCTGGTCGACGCCAACGACCCGCAAGCCGCACTGAAAGTGATGTGGAATTTCAGCTACCGTCCGCTCTATACCGACGACGCGGTTTCGAAGAACGTGGAGATCTCGAGCTTCAAGCCGGGCTCGTCGCCCGCCGATCCCGTCGAGCATTTCACGATCGGCAATGTCGGCTTCTACAACAACACCGGCCGCACCGAAGTCGCTCCCATCCCGACCGATCCCGAGGCGACGAGGGCGGGAATCCGCTACCGCTTCGGCGCGTATCCGTTTACCGAGCCCTCCGAGATGCGCGGCTTCGGCTTCATCCGCTACCGCAACATCGATCCGAAAGAAGAAGACAACACCTGGATGATGAATCCGCGCACGCGGCACGTGAACCGCGCGTCGGCCAGCGAACTCTCGGACGTGATCGGCCTGTATGAGCCCGGCTCGACTCCGGGAGGCGCCTCCACCTACGCGAGCACCCTCGATCCCGATTCGTTCTTCGGCTTCGCCGCGAAAATCGAGGACTTCAACTACAAGCTGCTCGGCGAGAAGCCGATGCTCGCGGTCGTCAATGCCGCGAACTCTCCGGCCAAGGCCTGCCCAACCGACGGAGGCAGAACGATCTGCCCCGAGAACTGGGAGATGCGCCGCCTCTACGTCATCGAAGCGGACGCGAAACAAACCTCGGCGCTGGGCGCGAGCGTGTCGATTCCGAAGCGGGTCTTGTACATCGACTCCGAAGGATGGTTCATCACCGCGTCTGACCAATACGACCACGACGGCAAGCTCTGGAAAACTCTGGCAACCTTCAACGCTTACCGCGACCGCCCAATCCCCGACGCCAGCACCGCCATCTGGCCTTTCAAGCGCATGTTCCAAACGGCGCTGGTCGACGAAGACGTAACTACAGGCTTCTCGACGGTCGCACTCTCCCCCGGCTTCGAAACCGACGAGCACGAAGGCTGGTACATCAACATGGGAATCGCCACCGACAACTTCTTCAACCCAACCACGATGTCCAACGCCGCCCACTGAAATTGTTGGCGTCATCCCGCCTGCCGCGCCGCGTCCACTTTGCGCGCATCGCCGCGTCCACTATAAATGAGCAATCCTCACCCGCGCGGAGTCATCACCAATGTCCAATCGCACCGAAGAAATCCAGAAACTGACCTTCACCGGCGCCGTCGATGCCGACGGCCACATCCTCGAAGACGCCGGCCTCTGGGACCGCTATATCGAAGCCAAGTTCAAGGACCGCGCCGTCAGAATCGGCCACGACGCCAAGGGCCTCGAATACCTCGAAGTCGGCGGCAAGCCCTCGAAGGTCTTCAGCGGCGGCCGCCTCGGCGGACTCTCCGCGATGGGCTCGACGCGCAACGACAAATGGGACGCCCCGCCGAGCTACGGCGGCCTCGCTCCCTTCGGCGCGATGGACGCGAAAGATCGCTTGAAGCGCATCAACGCCGAAGGTCTCGCCGCCGCATTCCTCTACCCCACGATGAGCCTGCTGTGGGAAACCGAAACCGAAGACCCCGATCTCGCCCAGGCGTGCACGCGAGCCTACAACCGCTACATCGTGGACTTTTGCTCTGACAGCGGCGGCAAGCTGATTCCAATCGCGCACCTGTCACTCGGCGATCCCGCCGCCGCTGCCGCCGAACTGGAGCGCGCCGTCAAGGCCGGATGCAAAGGCGGATGGGTCGCGCAGTTCGTCATGACGCGCAAGCCGCACGCACATCCCGATCACGACGTGCTCTTCGCCAAGGCCGAGGAACTCGACGTGCCGATCGGCATTCATCCGTCGCTCGAACCGGTGTGGGCGGCGCCGGGCCGTTACGACCGCAAGTACATGCGCGGCAACTATTACTTCCTGAACATCGTCGCGGCCGACGCGATTCGTCACGCCTTCACCAGCTTCTTCCAGTACGGCACCTTCGACAAATTCCCGAAGATGCGGCTGGTGCTGCTCGAAGCGGGCGCCGGATGGATCGACTACTGGCTCGGCCGCCTCGACGCCGTCTACGCCAGCGCGATGGGCCGCACGGTGTCGCTCAAGGAGAAGCCGAGCTTCTACTTCAATCGCAACTGCTGGATCTCGGCCGACCCCGACGAGCGCTCGCTGCCCGCGATGGTCGAGCTGTGCGGCGCCGACAAATTCTTCTGGGCGTCGGACTTCCCGCATCCAGATCACGTCGGCAACTACATCGAGGAAGTCGAGGAGCTGGCGCACAAGCTGCCGCCCGCCGCACGCGCGAAGGTGATGGGCGAGAACGTGATGAAGGTCTACAAGTGCGCGCTGCCAGGCTAAAGCCCGCCGCGCAAAAGTCTCCGACGCCGAAGCCCGCTCGCCGCTCGAGCGACGTCGCAACGCTCCGCCGAATCGCGTTGAGCTTCCCCGGCGTCGAAGAAGGACCCTCGTACGGCACGCTGGCGTTCCGCGTGCGCAAGAAACTTATCTGCCGAATGAAGGAAGACGGCGAGACGCTCGCGATCAGAATGGAATTCGGCGAACGCGAGATACTGGTCGAAGGCGAGCCCGAGACGTTCTACTTCACCGAGCACTATCGCAACTACCCGATGGTGCTGGTGCGGATGCCGAAGCTGCATCCCGACGAGCTGGAGCGAATATTCGGCAACGCATGGCGCAGGTTTGCGGGCAAGCGCCTGCTCGAATCGCCGAGACGTCCGCCAGCAGAATGAAAAAAGGCCCGCGAGTTTGCGCTCGCGGGCCTTCGTGCATTCGCTACAAATGTTCGCGCGTCAGCTCACCGTCCACGTATCGCCCTTGCCCAGCAGCGTCTTCAGGTCGCCTGCGCCCTGCTTCGCCTTCGCGTCCTCGAGCTGCTTGTTGACGGCGCCGTCGTAAGTCGGCCGCGCAACCGCGTAGAACACGCCCACCGGCGTCGGCAGGGGAGGCTCGAAGTTGCCGAGCATGAACGCCAGCGACAGGTTGGTCTCATCGTGCACGACGAGGTCTTTCTCCGTCACGCTGCCGCCGAGCTGCACCGCCTCGGGGCGCATCCCATTCATCCTGATTCCCATGTCGCGATTCTTGCCGAAGATGAGCGGCTTGCCGTGCTCGAGCACCAGCTGATGGTCCGCCTTCAGCGCCTTGTCGCTCACGTCGTTGAACGCACCGTCGTTGAAGATGTTGCAGTTCTGCAGAATCTCCAGGAACGACGCGCCGCGATGCGCATGCGCGCGCTTGAGCATCTCGCCGAGGTGCTTCTGCTCGACGTCGATCGTGCGCGCGACGAAAGTCGCGTGCGTGCCAAGCGCCACCGTGATCGGATTGAAAGGAAAGTCCACCGAACCGGCCGGCGTGGACTTCGTGACTTTGCCCACTTCCGAGGTTGGCGAGTACTGGCCTTTAGTCAGTCCGTAGATGCGATTGTTGAAGAGCAGAATTTTCAGATCGACGTTGCGCCGGAGCACGTGGATCAGATGATTGCCGCCAATCGACAACCCGTCGCCGTCGCCGGTGACCACCCACACGTCGAGGTCGGGCCGCGAAATCTTCAGCCCCGTCGCGAACGCGGGCGCGCGCCCGTGAATCGTGTGGAAGCCGTAGGTGTTCATGTAGTAAGGGAACCGGCTCGAGCATCCGATGCCCGAGATGAAGACCGTGTTCTCCGGCGCGATGCCGAACTCGGGCATCGTCTTCTGCACCGCGGCCAGGATTGCGTAGTCGCCGCATCCGGGGCACCAGCGCACTTCCTGGTCGGAAACAAAATCCTTGCGGTTAAGAGCGGTAGCCATTTTCGATCAGCCCTCCAGGGCCCGGTTGATGCGGTTCTCGATCTCGCTGACTTTGAACGGGCGGCCCTGGATTTTGTTGAACCCGAAGGCATCGATCAGATAGTCGGCGCGCACCATCTTGAGTAGTTGTCCCATGTTCATTTCGGGGATCATGACCTGTTTGAAACGCTTGAGCGTTTCTTCGAGGTCGCGCGGAAGCGGATTCAGATAACGCAGGTGCACGTGCGAGACTTTCTTGCCCTTGGCGCGCACATGCTTCACCGCTTCGCGAATCGGGCCGTAGGTCGAGCCCCATCCGAGCACGACGAGGTCGCCTTCGGCATCGCCGAAGACTTGCGTCGGCGGAATCTCGCGCGTGATGCCCGCGATTTTGCGCGCCCGCGTCCGCACCATCAGCTCGTTGTTGGCCGGCGAGTAGCTCACGTTGCCCGTCAGGTTCTCGCTCGACAGTCCACCCACCCGATGCTCGAGACCCTTGGTCCCCGGCACCGCCCACGGCCGCGACAACGTCTCATTGTCGCGCGTGTAGGGCATGAAGCCTTCGGGATTCGTCGCGAATTCAACTTTGATCGGCGGCAGCTTGTCCGCGTCGGGCAGCAGCCACGGCTCCGCGCCGTTGGCCAACTGGCCGTCGGTGAGCAGGATGACCGGCGTCATGTACTTGACCGCGATCCGCACCGCCTCGTACGCGCATTCGAAGCAGTCGGCCGGCGTCGACGCCGCGATAATCGGAATCGGCGACTCGCCATGCCGTCCGTACATCGACTGCAGCAAATCGGCCTGCTCCGGCTTGGTCGGCATCCCGGTCGAAGGACCCGCGCGCTGAATGTCAGTGATGACCAGTGGCAGCTCGACTTTAACCGCGAGCCCGACCGCCTCGGCCTTCAGGTTCATGCCGGGGCCCGAGGTCGTGGTGATTGCAATCGATCCGCCGAATGCTGCGCCGATAGCTGCGCACACGCCGGCAATCTCGTCCTCGGCCTGGAACGTATAGACCGGGAAATTCTTGTAGCCCGACAGCTCGTGCAGCACGTCGCTGGCAGGCGTGATCGGATACGAGCCGAGGAACAGCGGACGTCCCGATTTCACAGCGGCCGCCACGAATCCCAGCGCGGTCGCGCTATTGCCGGTGATATTGCGATACAGTCCCGGCGCGATTCGCGCTGCGGGCACTTCGTACGAGCTCGCGAACATCTCGGTCGTCTCGCCGTAGTTGAAACCGGCCTTGAGCACTTTGACGTTCGCCTCGAGAATCTCGGGCGTCTTCTTGAAGCGGCTCTCGAGGTAGCTGAGCGTGCTCTCGATCGGCCGCTGATACAGCCACGACAGCATCCCGAGCACGAACATGTTGCGGCATCGGAACACGGCGCGATTGTTCAGCCCCATTCCGTGCACAGCCAGCGACGTGAGCTTGGTCACATCGACTTCGATAACCTGGAATTTGTCGAGCGAATGATCGGTGAGCGGATTGCTCTTGTAACCGGCGCGCTTGACGTTGGATTCGGTGAACGCCTCGCGGTCGACAATGATGACGGCGTTGGGCGGGACGTCCTCGATGTTCGCTTGCAGCGCCGCGGGATTCATCGCGACCAGCACGTTGGGCTCGTCGCCGGCGGTGAAAATCTCGCTGCTTGAAAAATTCAGCTGAAAGCCGCTGACCCCGGCCAGCGTGCCCTGGGGTGCGCGGATTTCGGCGGGGAAGTCGGGCAGTGTTGCGATATCGTTGCCGGCCAGCGCCGACTCAGCCGTGAACTGCATTCCCGTCAACTGCATTCCGTCGCCCGAGTCGCCGGCGAATCGGATGACGACGTGATCGCGCTTCAGATGCGGCTTGGGCGCGGACCCAGCGGAAGCGGGATCATGCAACTCGGCAGCTTGTCCAGCCGCCTCAGGTGGTACAGCCATCTCAGTCCAATCTCCTTGTGGTTAGAGCCTGATAGAAATATAACTCCGAAATTCCGAAGCTCTGCAAATACTCCAACACGCGGATTTGAAGCATAGCTAATCCAGGCCAGCCATTAAAGGGCCACCTTTTTCACCCGCCAATCATCGAATCCGGAAGTCGGTAAATTCCCCAATAAAATCGAGCCACTCTTCGCGTACCTGCGTTACGTGCGACGACGGCGGGCCCTGACGTGCCCAAGCCGCCAGCATCTGCAAGTTCTCCTGCTTGCCTTCTGCAACGATTTCGACCTCGCCGCTGCCCAGATTGCGTACCCATCCGGCAAGTGCAAATTCTTTGGCCTTATCGTACGTCGAAAATCGAAAGCCGACTCCCTGCACCCGTCCGTCGACGATCAGATGCAACCGGGCGCGCCCCGATTTGTTTTGAGTCGTCACGATTCTGATCCCGCTCCCGTTATATTACGAGAGACGTCAGGTGAGGGTTTCGGGTTCCGGCAGCGACTCACGATGTTCCCGCAAGTACCGACTCCAACCCTTTCTCATCGAGCACCCGCACTCCCAAATCCTGCGCCTTCTTCAGTTTCGATCCCGGCTCCGCGCCCGCGACGACGAAATCCGTTTTGCGGCTCACCGACGACGTGACACGTCCGCCCGCCGCCATAATTTTGCGCTCAGCTTCCTCGCGCGTCATCGATTCGAGACTGCCGGTGAGCACGAAGGTCTTGTCGCGAAGCGCGCCCCGCCCTTCGATCTCGGCCGGCGCCGCTACCTCGAGAATTTTGATCAGCCTCTTGACGGCCTTCAGATTGCGCGGCTCGTCGAAGTACTCGCGGATACTGTGCGCGACTTCGTTCCCGATATCGCGAACGCCGAGCAGATCGTCCTCGGACGCGTCGGCCAGCGCATCCATCGTCTTGAACTTCAACGCCAGTTGCCGCGCCGTATGCTCGCCGACGTGCCGTATCCCGAGTCCGTTGATGAACCTGTCGAGCGAGGTCTTGCGCGCTTTCTGAATCGCGTCGAGCACGTTCTGCGCGCTCTTGTCGGCCATTCGTTCGAGCCCGGCGAGTTGCTCTTTCGTCAGCCCGAACAGATCGTCCAGCTCCTTCACCGATCCCGTCTCGACCAACTGCCCGACCAGCTTGTCGCCGAGCCCTTCAATATCGAGGCATCCCTTCGACGCGAAATGCCGAATCGACTCACGCATCCGCGCCGGACAATTCGCGTTGACGCAGAAGTAACCGACCTCGCCCTCCTCGTGCACGATCGCGGCATGACACACCGGGCACTCCGTCGGCATCTCGAACTGCTTGGCGCGCGGCTGCCCTTCCTTGGTGACGCGAATGACGTACGGAATCACGTCGCCCGCGCGCTCGATCAGCACGGTGTCGCGCTCGCGGATGTCCTTGCGCCGAATCTCATCGAGGTTGTGCAGCGAAGTGTTCGAGATGGTCACGCCAGCGAGCTGCACGGGCCGCAGCTTGCCGACCGGCGTCAGCGATCCGATCCTGCCGACCTGCACATCGATCTTCTCGACCACCGTCTCGGCTTGCTGCGCCTTGAACTTGTACGCAATCGCCCAGCGCGGCGACCGCGACACCTCGCCGAGCTGCTCCTGCAGCGCGTACGAGTTCACCTTGGCGACGACGCCGTCGGTCTCGTAGTCGAGCTCGTGCCGCTTTTCGGTGATCTCGTTCCAGTATTCGAGGATCGCGTCGATCCCGTTGCAGACGCGCGACAGCGGATTGACGCGGAGCCCCAGCGCCTTGATGCCCTGGAGAAAATCCCACTGCGATTTGAACGTAGCGCCTTCGATCACGCCCGGGGCGTAAAGAAAAGCGTCGAGCGGCCGATGCCGCCGTGATCTTCGGATCGAGCTGCCGCAGAGCGCCCGCCGCTGCGTTGCGCGGATTGGCGAACACCGGCTCGCCGGCCTCATCACGCTGCTGGTTCAGCTTCGCGAATGCCGCGCGCGGGAAAATCACCTCGCCGCGCACCTCGAGGACAGGTGGTATTTTCCCGTGCGCGGGATTTTGCAATCTCAGGGGGATGCTCTTGATGGTGCGGATATTCTGCGTGACGTTCTCGCCGTTGATGCCGTCGCCGCGCGTCGATCCGACGGTCAGATGGCCGTCGTCGTAAACCAGCTCGATACCCAGTCCGTCGAGCTTGACCTCGGCGACGTACTCGATGTCAGCGTCGGACTTCAGCAAGCGCTTGATGCGTTTGTCGAACTCGCGCATCTCCTCGGCGTCCATCGCGTTGCCGAGCGACATCATTGCGCGCCGATGCACCACCACGCCGAATTTTTCGCTCGGCGCCGCACCCACACGCTGCGTGGGCGAATCGGGCGTCGCCAACTCCGGATGCTCGCGCTCGAGCGTCTCGAGCTTTCGCAGCAACTGGTCGTAGTCGGCGTCGGAAAGCTCCGGGTCGTCGAGTACGTAGTAGCGATGGTTGGCGCGGTTGATTTCGTCGCGCAGCTTTTCGGCCTGGGCGACGAGCTTGCTGTGCTCTCGATCGGCCATCGTCGAGCTTGGCGGCTAGCGGCGCGGGTAGCCCATCGCGTCGAGAAAATCGTCGAGCGTCGGAAATCGCATGTACATGTTGTGACGCTTCTGATCGCCGATGGTCGTGCTCGACTCCGACGAATATGCGTGCCCCGGAAACACCACCGTCGAGTCGTCGAGATTGCGCAGCGTATCGTTCAGGCTGTGATACATCGCCTCCGGGTCCGAGCCCGGCAGGTCAACGCGCCCGCACGAATTGACGAACAGCGTATCGCCGGAAATCAGGTTGCCCTCGACCAGGAAGCATTGCGAGCCCGGCGTGTGCCCGGGCGTGTGCAGAAACTTGACCTCGAGCTCGCCGACCTTGACCGTATCGCCCGCCTCGACCTTGACCATGTCGGAATCCGACAAGCCTGCCACCTGCTTCACGCCGTCGGCCTCGTGCTTGTTCACGTAGACCTTGGCCTTGACCTGTTCGAGCATCTTCGCGGCGCCTTCGATATTCTGGCCCATCATGCGCCCGCCCAGGTGATCCGGGTGATAGTGCGTCAGCAGCAGCTTGTCGATCTCGTAGCCTTCCGCCTCTGCATATTTGCGTATCGCGTCGACGTCCCACGCGGGATCGACGACCGCCATTTTTCGCGTGACCGGATCGCCGATCAGGTACACGAAATTCGCCATCGGGCCGATCTGCGCCTGTCGAAGGAATATTTTCCCAGTTTCAGCCATCGCAAATTCTCCGAGGTTCAGGATTTCGCGCCGCGACTCGATCGGTTCTTCGCAACGCGCGCCGCCTTCGCGTCCTCTTCGATGCGCAGCGCGCGGTCCCACAGAAACTCGGGCTCGCCGAGCCGCTTCGAGACCCATCGCGATTGCACGAACAGATGGTCGCTCAGGCGGTTCACGTAGATGATGAGGTTGTCGTTGATATCTTCCTCGCGCTTGAGCAGCCAGCACACGCGCTCCGCGCGCCGGCAGACCGTGCGCGCCTGATGCAGGAAAGCGTTGAGCACGCCACCGCCCGGGAGCGTGAAGGATTTCAGCGGCTCGAGCTCTTGCTCCATCGCGTCCATCTCTTCTTCGAGCTTCCTGATCTCGCCGGCGCCCATCTTATGCATTTGCGGATATTCGCCGTCGGGCGGCGTCGCGAGTTCGCTGCCGACGTCGAACAGTTCGTTCTGTATCCGCCGCAAGCTTTCCGAATACGGCTCGAAGTCGGCGCCGAATCCGTCGCGAAATTGCGGCAGGTAGGTGCGCACGATTCCAATGATCGAATTCAGCTCGTCGATCGTGCCGTAGGCCTCCAGCCGCGCGCTCTCCTTCGGCACGCGCTTGCCGCCGACCAGCGCCGTCTGCCCCTTGTCGCCCGTGCGCGTGTAAATTCTGCTCAGACGTATCGCCATCAGACTCCCGCCTTGGCCTTTTGCGCCGCGTATGCGGCGTCGCCGAGGTCGGTCGTCACCGGCAAGCCGGCGTCCTTCCATCCCGCGACGACCACTTTGCCCGACGCGTCACGCTGGCCGCCAAAGCCGCCGACCACGTTCGTCAGATCGATGAATCCGGCCTCTTCGAGCATCTCGCACGCGCGCTGCGAACGTCCGCCTGCCATGCATCCGACGACGAGTTTCCTGCCTTTCGGAATCACTTTCTCCGCGACTTCGACGAAGTCGAGATTCAATTGCATCTGCCCCGGCCCCTTCGCGACCATCACCGGAATATTGATCGCGTTGGCCGGATGTCCCGCCGCGAATTCTCCCTCGGTGCGAACGTCGAGGTATAGCGCTTCGGGATTGGCTTGCAGCGTTGCGTACGCTTCGGGTGGAACCTGTTGTTTTATCGCCATTGGAATACTTCCTTCTATAACTGTCGAGACTCTATCAGATCTTTACGGCTTGGGATTTCCTACGCGCTCATAGTGCACATTCTCGGTGCGCGGCTTCAGCGGACGCGCCTGCGGTGGATTCTTGGGGTCGCTGTAGCCGAACGGCAGGATCGTGAAAATCGCCCAGCCTTCCTTGACGCCGAGCATCGCGCCAATTTTGGCCCCGTCGAAGTTGCCGACCCAGCAGGTGCCGAGGCCGAGTGCCCAGCCGGCATTGGCCATATTCTGCACCGCTTGCGCGCAATCGACGTCGGCCCATCGCGCGTTGGCGACGTCCTTGAGTACGACGATCGCCGACGGCGAGTCGGTAACGAAGCGGCCGGTCGTGCACAGCGCGCCAACTTCCTTCAACGTGTCGCGATTCTGAATGACGACGAACTGCCACGGTTGCATGTTGCGCGCGCTCATCGCATGGCGTCCGGCGTCGACGATCTTCGCGAGCTTGTCAGATTCGACCGGCTTGTCCGCGAAGGTGCGCTGCACCCGGCGTTTGAGAATCGCTTCAATTGCATCCATCGATCGAACCTCCGGCTGAATTTTCGCTCGTCAAGCAGATTAAAATTGCAGTTGGGATCGAGCGTGTGCGGATGACGCGGAGTGACTGCGCTTAAGGCTCAGGTGCCTCTTTCAGTCGTTCAACGGAAACTTCAGCCGCGCTTGTATACCGAAAATTCCTGCTCGAGCTTTGCTACTCGCTCCTGGATCGACGGCAGTCGCTGCACGCCCAGAAAGAACTGCACCAACTCCTCATAACCGGCCTGCCCGCCCGGGCTCATCACTTCGACCAGTTCCTCGATCAGGCTCGGGAACTTCTCGCTCGGGATGTAGTAGTTGGCCCAGCCGAAGTTGCAATGACGATGCAGGATTTTTGCGATCGTCTTCTCGAGAAGTTCGCGGCGGCCGCCTGCGTGTTCCTGGTCGTTTTCGTTATTCAATGGATGTTCCCCTGCTTGCGATGGTTCCCCGTTCAGGCGCCCTTCTTGACCGGCGCGGGCGGCGTGTCGTTGGCCCACAAAATCTTGTGATAGTCGAAACGCACGTCCTCGATGATATTGAATTTGATGATTTCGAAATAGGGCGACAAGTCGAAATCGCGCGGCGTTACCAGCGTCGGTGAGACCAGCCTGAGCGCGCCGTATTGCAACGCTCCCGTCGTCGCCTTCGAGCCTATCGGCCACAGCTTGCGGCGGGGCGGCTCGGGCACGGCGCCGGGCGGCAACTGCTCGTAGTTCGGCACGATCGGAAATTTCACCCGATGAAACGCCGACGCGATAAAGCTCGAACAGATCACTCGCGTCGGCTCGCCGCTGCCGAATTGCAGCGCCTGCCGGCGAAATCGCGCCGGCACCAGGCTCACCGGCAGAAAGTAGCGCGCCAGATCGATCACGTTGCGCAGATCGTAAGTGTCGCCGACGCTGCGAATCGCCTCGTCCATCACGTCAGCCAGGTCGGCCGCCGACAGGTTGAACGGGCGGCAGACGCGAAGGTTGAAATCGCGATACTTGGACAGCGGCGAGAGCACCACGCCGGCCTCAACGATCGCCTCGACCAGCAGGAAGTTCGCTTCTTCGCCGTATTGCGCAACCAGCGGCGCCTTCAGCTCGGGATTGCGCCGGATGGGCTCGTCGCCGACGTACAAGGCCGAATGCGACCACGAGCTTTGCGTCAGGTACTTGATGCATTCGCTGATGCGCTCGTTGCCCTCGACCAAAACCACGTCGCCCTTGCGGATGTGGCGTTTGAGCGCGGCGATGTCGTTGGGAATCTGGAGCGAGTAACTGCTGACGGGCTTGGTGAGCAGACCGATGGCCCAATCGCTCATCCGGTCGAGCAACCAGGAAATGGGCCCTGATTTATCGCGCCGAGCCATTCAGCCTCGCAGAATCTGCGGTTCCAGCAAGCCGCTGACCTTGCCCTATTTGAATATAGGAACGGCAGGCGGCTGGAAACAGCGAGGAAATGCCGACAGATTCGTCGAAGCGGGTCAGGTCTTGAACTGGCCCACGATTGCGTAGAACGGGACGTTCAGGGTCGCCTGGTCGGGGTCGTCGGTCTTGATCGTCAGATTGCCGCGCAGTTGGCCATCCGGCGTGCCGTGCATGAGCGTCACCGTCACCTTGTATTCCTTGCCGGGCGTGACGGGCTCCGCGATCGCCTCGACGGCGGGGGTGCTGCTCGAGACGTTGAGCACCTTCACCGGATGCGGGCCCTGGTTGCTCAGCTTGAAAATTCGCACGATGTCCTGACCGCGCGGCACGATGCCGAACGAAACCTGCGCTGGATCGATATTCAAATCGCCAGTCACGGTGCCGAAGACGTCAACCTGCAGCGGCACGCGGTTGTTGGTGATCTTGATGGTGTCGTCGAACGGCCCCACCGGCATCGTCTTCAGCAGCGAGACTTTCAGCAGCACGCCCGGCTTGCCGTCGGGACGCTTCTCCTGCTCGACCTTGATCGCGTCGTTCGAGTTGCTGATCGGACCGACCGTGAACTCGCCGCGCGCCGGATTGAGATCGTTGACCAGCACTTCCCTGGTGCCTTCGGTCCCCCGCTTGACGTCGCCGAACGAAACTTCACCCGGAACCGCCTCGACCTGCTTCTTGACGATCCCCTGCATCGTCATCGCGACTTGCGGATTGTTGGGGTCGTTGGTGAAGGCGGTGATGGTGCGCACCTGGTGGCCTTTCTGGAAGTGCGTGTCGAACGACACGGCGATGTCGCTCGTTTCGCCGGGCGCGACGTGCATCTTCGAAGGCTCGCCCGTCGTGCATCCGCACGAAGTCTTCACCCCGGTGATTTCCAGGTAGCCCTCGCCGGTGTTCTTGATGGTGAACGTATGCTTGACCATCGTGCCTTCGAGCGCGCTGCCGAAGTCGTACAGCGCATCCGAGGCGACCGCTTTCGGCGCGTGGCCCGGGGGCGCGCTGTTGCCGCCGGGAATCAGCGGATTCATGCCGTCCTGCGCGAAGGCCGGCGCGCTCGCAATCAAACCGATTAGCAGTGCAAGAAATATAGGTTTCATTTTTTTCAATTTGGACATCTGATTCGAAGGCGCGGCTATGCCGCGGGCCTGCTTGATCTATCAATCATGGCGCGGAGCGGTGAGGTCAAGAGGCCTTGCTTACCGGCGCGTGCGATGCGGCCTCGCGATGGGCCGGTTCATAGCGGGTCAGAAAATCGGTCGCGAATTGGCCGCGATTGAAATCCGGATCGTGCAGAATCTTCAAATGCAGCGGAATGTTGGTCTTGATGCCGTCGATTACATACTCGCGCAGCGCGGCCTTGGCGCGCGCGATCACTTCGGGGCGAGTCTCCGCGTGCACGATCAGCTTGGCGATGAGTGGATCGTACTGCACCGGCACGCGATAGCCGTCGTACAGAGCAGTCTCGACGCGGACGCCCAGCCCGCCGGGAGTATGATGATTCGACACGACGCCCGGCGACGGAATGCCGCGCTCGGGGTCCTCGGCGTAGATGCGGAACTCCATCGAGGCGCCCTCGAAGGTCACCTGCCGCTGCTTGAGCGCGAGCTTCTCGCCCATCGCCATCCGGATGCTTTCCTTCACGAGGTCAACGCCCGTGACCATCTCGGTCACGCCGTGCTCGACCTGAATCCGGGTGTTCATCTCGATAAAATAAAACTCGCCGCTGCCGGCCAGCAGGAATTCCACCGTGCCGACGTTCGAATAGCCGACCACTTCGGCCGCGCGCACTGCAGCCTTGCCCATCTTCTCGCGCAGACGCGGGGTCAGAATCGGGCACGGCGACTCCTCGATCACCTTCTGATGGCGCCGCTGAATCGAGCAGTCGCGCTCGCCGAGGTGAATCGCCGTGCGATGCAAATCGGCAAGAATCTGAAACTCGACGTGACGCGCACGCTCGAGATATTTCTCCAGGTACATCTTGCGCGAGCTGAACGACGCCTCGGATTCACCCTGCGCCAGCGGGAACAGCCGCGTCAGCTCGTTGCCGTCGCGGGCAACTCGCATCCCTTTGCCGCCGCCGCCCGCAGCCGCCTTGATCAGCACCGGGTAGCCGAGGCGTTTCGCGTCGGCCTGGGCCTCGCGCAGCTCGGTGACGCCCGTGCCCTCGCTGCCGGGCAGCACAGGGACGCCCGCGCGCTTCATGATTCGGCGCGCGCGCGGCTTGTCGCCCATCAACCTGATATGACGCGCGCGCGGGCCGACGAAGTTCAAGCCGGACTTCTGGCACGCCTCGGCGAAGTCGCCATTCTCGGACAGGAAGCCGTAGCCGGGATGGACGGCGTCGGCGCCGAAGGTGGTCGCGGCGCTCAGAATCGCCGGGATGTTGAGATAGCTGTCCTCGGCGGCCGGCGGCCCGATACATACCGACTCGTCGGCCATCCGCACATGCAGCGCGTTTTTGTCAGCCGTCGAGTAAACCGCGACCGTCGAAATTCCCAGCTCGCGGCATGCACGGATTATCCGGATTGCGATTGTCCCCCGATTTGCGACCAGCAATTTTTTGAACATCGACGCGCGCTCCACCCTGTCAGATCACTTCGATGATCATCAGGGGTTGACCGTATTCTATAGGATTCCCGTTCTCCGCGAGGATTCTGATCACGCGCCCCGCGGCCGGCGATTCAATCTCGTTCATCATCTTCATCGCTTCGATAATGCACAGCGGCTGGCCCTTGCGAATCGACGATCCTTCCTCGACGAAGGGCGCCGCGTCCGGCGAGGCGGCCCGGTAGAACGTGCCCACCATCGGGCTCTCGATCAGCTTCTGATTCGGCGCCAGGTCGATCTTGCCGGCCGCCTTCGAGCCTTCTTCCGCGGTCGCCTCGACATGCCGCGTCGCCATCTTGATCGGCGAACCGGCGCGCGCCGCCACGTGCGCATCGGCGCCGGATTCGGTCACGTCCATCGACGCGCGAGCGCCGCCGCGCACGAGCCGGACCTTGCCCTTCTTGTCTTCGATTTCAAGCTCGACCAGCCCGTAATCGCGCATCAGGACGAGCAGAGTTTTCAGTTCGCGTACTTCCATCCCGTCTCCGTGTCTTCCCTCAACCGCGGCTCGCCTGCGTTCTGGATCGTTGCCCGCCATGGCGCTCACCCGTTCTGTCGGCGCGACTCCTGGGCCATCGTGCGCGCCGCTCTCAGCGCGAGGCTATAACTCTCGGCGCCGAATCCCATGATTCGGCCGTGCGCGATATCCGCAATCGTCGAATGATGCCGAAACGGCTCGCGCCGATACACGTTGGACAGATGCACCTCGATCACCGGAATATTCACGGCCGCGATAGCGTCGCGAATCGCAACGCTGGTGTGCGTGTATGCGCCGGGATTGATCAACAGCACGTCGCATTTGCCGCGCGCCTGCTGAATCCGGTCGACGATCGCGCCTTCGCTGTTCGACTGAAACGTCTCAACCTTCATTTCGAGTTCGCGTCCCAGTTGCTTGAGTTCCTTGTCGATATCAACCAGGCGGGTCCGTCCGTAAACTTCGGGCTCGCGTTCGCCAAGCAGATTCAAGTTTGGTCCATGGACCACCAGCACCACAATCGGGCTGCCACTTTGCCCAGCTTTAGCCCGCGTCACCATCACCGCACCACCTTTCATTGAACCGCACCCACAATGCGACTGCAAGCATGCCGGTCGATGCTATCCACCGGTCAGCCATCTTTGGAGTCGTCTTCGCGCGATTTGAGCGCATCACGATACACTTCGCGACGGTTCATTCCGGTCAACCGCGCGACGACCGCACTCGCCTGTTTCAGCCCGAGTCCCGCCTCGCGCAGCGCTTCGAGCGCTTCATGCACGTCGATCGTGACCTCTCCCGTTTCCGCGCCTTCGACACTCCGCGTGTCAGGTTTGCCTGCGACGACGATCACTATTTCTCCCAACGCCGGCGTCGCGCGAAAGTGGCGTTCCAGATCGGCCAGCGTCCCGCGGATCGTGCGCTCGTAGGTCTTGGTGATTTCGCAAACGATCGCAGCGTCGCGCGATTCTCCGAACGCCGCAGCCATCGCCGCCAGCGTGTCGGCCAGCCTGCGCGACGCCTCGTAAAAAACCATGGTGCGCGATTCGCGACGCAATTCGTCCAGCGACTTGCCGCGCGCCGCGTCGCGCGCCGGGACAAATCCCTCGAAGGTGAACCTGTCGGTCGGGATTCCGGCAATCGAAATCGCCGCGATCGCCGCGGACGGTCCCGGCAGGGCCATAACGCGTACATTGGCTTCCAGAGCAGCCCGCACGAGCCGAAAGCCCGGATCCGAAATGGCAGGCGTGCCTGCGTCAGTCACCAGCGCGATTTTTTCGCCCGCCTTCAGCCGCTCGATCAGCTCCGGCACGCGCCGCTCTTCATTGTGCTCGTAGTGGCTCACAGTCGGCGTGTGAATCTGATGGCGCGCGAGCAGCTGCCCGGTCCGCCGCGTGTCCTCGCAAGCAATCAGATTGACCGCCTCAAGCGTCCGAATCGCGCGCGCGGAAATGTCGTCGGGATTCCCGATCGGAGTCGCGACCACATACAAAATCCCGCCGCCCTCGGTTTGTTTATTTGCGCGCGTAGACACTACAATTCCAACTTACTATTCGCCGACGGAGTAATCAGCGTGGCCGCAGGCAAAGCTACTCTCCTCATCTCGTGCATCGACCGCCCCGGCATCATCGCCCGCGTCGCCGGCCACCTGTTCACGCTCGGCTGCAATATTATCACCTCCGACCAGTACTCCGACGATGAGGACGGCCACTTCTTCTGGCGCATCTACTTCGAAAGCCTGCGACTTCCCATCGACGAGCTGAACGGGGAACTCGATACCTCGATGATGTCGCTGATGCCGTGGGAACACCTGAAGTGGCAGCTGTTCGATACCGCCAGGCGCGACCGAGTCGTCATCATGGTCTCGCGCCTGCCCCATTGCATGATCGATCTGTTGAGCCGCCATCATGTCGGCGAGCTCGACGGTGACGTGGTCGGCGTCGTCAGCAATCATCCCGACCTCGAATCGCTGGTGCGCCCGTTCGAGGTGCCCTTCAAAGTGATTCCGGTGCCGAAGAACGGCAAGGACGAGTCTGAAGCCGCCCTGCTGAAGCATCTCGGCGAGCTGCGCGCCGACACCGTCGTTCTCGCGCGCTACATGCAGGTGCTATCCGGCGAGTTTCTGCGCGCGTGGGCGAAACCGATCGTCAACATTCACCACAGCTTCCTGCCCGCCTTCGCCGGCCAGCGTCCGCACAAGCAAGCGCACGACCGCGGCGTCAAACTGGTGGGAGCGACGGCGCACTACGTAACCGAAGAGCTGGATGCCGGCCCGATAATCGCTCAAGCGACGGCGCCAATGACCCATCGCGACACCGTCGCCGACCTCGCGCGCAAGGGCAAAGATCTCGAAGTGATGGTCTTAGCGAAGGCCGTCAGAGCCCACCTCAAAAAGCAGGTGCTGCTCCATCACAACCGTACGATAGTCTTCGAATGAACTTCAGGTCGGGCCGGTAAAGAAACTGATCGACCGATTCGCGAACGAAATAATCGGCGACCAGTACAGACCGAACACTATCGTCGCGCAGGCCAGCACTCCCATCAGCCCGTAGTTCCACGCTTCGAACTTCACGGTGCCTTCGTCGCCGTGCGGCTGCTCGAAGAACATCACTCGAATCGGCTTCAAGTAGTAATACAGAGACACTACTGAATTGAGTATTCCAACAATAGCCAGTATGTAGAACTGACCTTTGATTACGGCGGCGAACAGATAGAACTTCCCGATAAACCCGACGGTCAACGGAATCCCCGTCAGTGAGAAAAGGAAGATAGTCAGTGCGACCGCGGGCACGATTCCGCCGCGCCACGCCAGCCCGCGATACGCTTCCACATCTTCGCGCCCGGTCGAGTTCGCCACGATCATCACGACCAGGAACGCGCCCGCATCCATGACGTAGTAGGCGAACAGGTAGAACAGCATCGCGCGAATCCCGTCGTTCGAAAGCACGACGAACCCCATCAATGCGTATCCCGCCTGCGCGATACTCGAGTATGCCAGCAGCCGCTTCATGTTGGTCTGCTGCAGCGCCGCAAGGTTGCCGAGCGTCATCGTGATGACGCAGACGACGAGCAGCAGTTGCGGCCAATCGACGCCCGCCAGCGCAGTCCAACTGCCGCCGGCGGCCAGATGCGAAATGGCCGGGAAGAAGAAGCGCGTCAGCAGCGCAAATCCTGCAGCCTTCGATCCGATCGCCAGGAAAGTCGTAATCGGAATCGGCGCACCCGTGTAGACGTCGGGCGCCCACATATGAAACGGCACCGACGACACCTTGTAGCCCATCCCGGTCAGGATCAGCACCAGCGCGATAAACACCGCGAGCACCGGCAGATGCTCAGGCGTCGAGAGCGCCTTGTTGATCACGCTGAAATCAAGCGAGCCGGTGATTCCGAAAATCCAGCTCATCCCGTAAATCATCGTGCCCGACGCGACGCCGCCGTAAATCAGGTACTTCAGCGCGGCCTCGAGCGAACGCCGGTTATGCCGCAGGAAGCCGGTCAGGATGTACGACGTCAGGCTGACGAACTCGAGCGCCAGGTACGCCATCAGCAGGTTCGCCGACTCGGCCATCAGGAACATCGCGAACGTGCTCGCGAGCAATATCGCGTAGTACTCGCCCTGGTCGCAGCCGTGAACCTCGTTCGAGCCGATCGACATCCAGATAGCCACGACCGCGGCCAGCGCGATCAACGCGCGGAAATAAATCGCAAACGAATCGAACACCAGCATCCGATGGAACAGCCACGCGCCCGACGACGCGGGCTCCAGGCCAATCGCCACCAACGACGCCGCAGCCGCTATCAGAGCCAGCGCGCCGAGTCGCGATTTGTCGCGAACGGCCAGGTCGATGATCACGATGGCCAGAATGCCGGCCGCCAGGATCATCTCCGGGATGAAATGTCTAAGGCTCGCGAGGTTTCCGAGATCCATCTAAGTGTGTCCGAGGCGCGCGCGGCTCAGTGAAGCATCGCGACGGCTGCGCCCGAAGTGGACAGCACAACCTGGTTGAGATGCACCAGCGAAGTGTTCAGCAGACCGAGGATGGCCTGCGGATAAACGCCGAGTACCAGCACGATGATCCCGAGCGGCACCAGAGTGAAGGCCTCGCGAAACGACAAATCGGGAAGGTCCTTGTACTTCTCATTCAACGGCCCAAGGTAGATGCGCTGGAAGGTCCAGAGCAGATATCCCGCCGTCAGAATCGCCGTCGCCGCGCCGAACGCCACCATCAACGGATGCGTCTGCCACGCGCCGAGCAGCACCAGCACTTCCGAAATAAATGCGGACATGCCCGGCAGTCCCATGCCGGCAAAAAACGCGAAGCCTGTCACCGCCGTGTAGACCGGCATCTGCTGCGCCAGGCCGCCGAAGCCGTTTATCTCGCGATGGTGCGCGCGATCGTAAATCACGCCGACCAGGATAAAGAGCATCGCCGTGATCGTCCCGTGATTGAACATCTGCAGCACGGCGCCGTTGATCCCCGCCGCCGTGAACGCCGCCAGCCCGAGCATCACGTAACCCATGTGGCTAATCGACGAATAGGCAATGAGTTTCTTATAGTCAGTCTGCGCCATCGCACACATCGCGCCGTATACTATGTTGATAGTGCCGATCACGCCGAGGAACAGCCACGCAAGCTGGTAGCTCGCGGCAGGCAGCACGGCGAAGTTAACCCGCAAAATGCCGTAGGTGCCCATCTTCAGCAGCACGCCCGCGAGGATCACCGAAATAGCAGTGGGCGCTTCGACGTGCGCGTCGGGCAACCAGGTATGGAACGGGAACGCCGGAATCTTGATCGCGAAGCCAATGAACAGCGCAATCCATGCGACTCGCTGGAACCCGATTGAGTAGTGACTCGAATTAGCCGCCAGCTCGGTCAAATCAAACGTCGGCGTCGCGCCGTAGTAATACAGTCCAAGCATCGCCAGCAGAATCAGCACGGAACCGAGCAGCGTGTAGAGAAAGAATTTGATCGCGGCATACTCGCGCCGCGGGCCGCCCCAGATGCCGATTAGGAAATACATCGGCAGCAGCATCACTTCCCAGAAAATGTAAAACAGGAAGAAGTCGAGCGAGACGAACACGCCCATCATCCCCGTGTCGAGCATCAGGAGCATCGCGTAGTAGCCCTTCTCCGCGCGATTGATGCCGAAGCTCGCGAACACCGAGATAAACATGATGAGCGCGGTCAGCAGGATCATCGAGATGCTGATGCCGTCGACGCCGACGAAGTAGCTGATGTGGTAGGTCGGCATCCACGACGCCTTCTCGGCAAACTGCACGGCGCTGGTCGTCGTGTCGAAGTTCTCGTAGAGAAAAACCGCGATGAGCAGTTGCGGTATCGTCGCCGCCACCGCGATCCACTTCGACGCACTCTTCATCGAGTCGGGCAGCGCAAGAATCAGCGCCATCCCGGCGATTGGAATAAAGGTTATCAGCGTAAGCGCGTGACTCATTTCTGTTTTCGCTCTTCCCGTTTGCCTTGAATTGGCGCCGCCGTCATGACCGTCCGACCGCGCGCACCAGCAGGATCAACATCACCGCCGCCAGAATTCCGTACAGGTATCCATTGATCGAGCCGGTCTGCAGCCGCCGCAGCCTGCCGCCCACCTCGAACGTCACATTCGAAGCGAAGTTCACCAACGCGTCGACGACATATTTGTCAAATAGTCCGGACAGCCACGACCCGAATACTATGATGCGCGCGGCGAGATTAACTACTCCGTCGATTATATTCGAGTCGAACCACGCGAGCGCCCGCGTCGCAAACAGGTACGGCTGTACGACAGCCCGGTCGTAGAATTCGTCGACGTAATATTTGTTGTAAACCCATTCGTAGGGAACGCCGCCGAACATCTCGCTGAAGCGCGCCGGATCGAGCGTGTGCTGCCGATACATCATGTCCGCGAGGTACCATCCGACAATCACGACGACAAACGTAATCACTGCGAATGCCGCTTCGATACCGTGGTGATGTATTCCCGACTCGGTAATCCGATGGGTCACCTCTGAACTGAAAATCGGATCGAGGAATTCCTCGAACGGCTTGAACGCGATCATGAATTCCGGAAACTTCAGCCATCCGCCAACAACCGAAAGCAACCCAAGCACGATCAGCACATACGACATCGACGGCGGCGACTCGTGCAGATGATGCTCCTGCTCGTGGGTGCCGCGGAACTCGCCGAAGAAAGTCATGTACACCTGGCGCGACATATAGAAGACGGTGCATCCGGCGCCCAGCAGCAAAAACAGCCACACGACAAAATGCCCGTGCGAAAAGGCCTGCCAGATGATCTCGTCCTTGGAAAAGAATCCGGCGAACGGGAAAATGCCGCAGAGCGCGAAGGTCGCTGCCACGAAGGTCCAGAAAGTTATCGGCATCTTGTGGCGCAGGCCGCCCATTTTGCGCATGTCCTGTTCGCCGCCCATCGCATGAATCACCGAGCCGGAGCCGAGGAACAGGCAGGCCTTGAAAAACGCATGCGTCATCAGATGGAACACCGCAGCCGTGTACGCACCCACCCCGAGCGCCGCGAACATGTAGCCAAGCTGGCTCACGGTCGAGTACGCGAGCACTTTCTTGATGTCGTTCTGGGCGACGCCGATCGTCGCGGCGAACAGCGCAGTCGCTCCGCCCACCAGCGCGATCACGCCCATCGTGAACGGCGACATCGAAAATAAAAAGTTCAGCCGCGCCACCATGTAGATGCCCGCCGTCACCATCGTCGCCGCATGGATCAGCGCGCTCACGGGAGTCGGACCCGCCATCGCGTCGGGCAGCCAGACGTACAACGGAATCTGCGCCGACTTGCCGGTCGCGCCGATAAACATCAGCAGCGTGACGAATCCCACCAGCTGGTGGCCCGATAAAAATCCGGCGAAACCGACAGGCACACCAGCCAGCAGCGGTGCGTACTGGGCGACCTCGCGCGTCACCAGCGTCGGATGTCCGACCGCTTGCAGGCCGGCGAACAAACTGTAGAGCGCAATCACGAACGCCAGGTCGCCGACGCGGTTCACGATGAACGCCTTGTTGCCGGCCGTCGTGTTCGCCTGCACCTTGTACCAGAACCCGATCAGCGCGAACGAGCACAACCCGACGCCTTCCCAGCCGACGAACATCAGCCACATGTTGTCGCCGAGCACCAGCACCAGCATCGCGAAGGTGAACAGGTTGAGCCATCCGAAGAAGCGCCAGAAGCCGTCGTCGTCGTGCATGTAGCCGGTCGAATAAATATGGATGAGGCCGCCGACGCCGGTGATTATCAGCGTCATGATCATCGACAGCGGATCGAGCCAGAACGCGATGTCGAGATTCAGTCCGCCGACGTCGAACCACTTCCACAGGTCGTCGAGCATGAAGCGGTTTTCCGGCGGCAGCTTGAGCATCACGAAAAACGTCCGCGCCGCGAGGATGAACGCCAGGATGACGACGCCGCATCCAATCAGACTGATCACACGCTTGCCGAACATCTTCTGCAGACGCGCGCCGAGAAGGAAATTTATCGCCGCGCCCATCAGCGGCAATGCCACGATCAATCGAATGAACGTAACCTGAAGCGGATGATCCATCGTTCAGCTATCCACGCAGCGACTCGGTCGCATCGACGTCAATCGTTTTGAAGTTCTGATAAATCGCCAGCACCACCGCTAATCCGATCACCGCCTCGGCAGCCGCCAGCATGATCACGAAAATCGCAAAAATCTGACCGTCGTATTTGCCACCGCCGTAAAACGAGAACGCAAGATAGTTGATATTGGCGGAGTTGAGAATCAGTTCGACGCCCATCAGGATTCCGATCGCGTTGCGCCGCGTCAGAACCGTGAAGAGCCCGAGCGAAAATACGATCAGGCTAAGCACCAGGAAATGGTTAAGCGTTATTCCCCCGCCCATCCAGATTCTCCCGCTCCCCTACTCCCTCGCCTCGTGGCGCGAAATTACTATCGCGCCGATTAACGCGGCCAACAGCACCAGCGACGCGACCTCGAACGGCAGCACGTACTCGCCCAGGAACGCGTTTCCGATTCCGTAGGTCGTCGGCGCGGGCGCGACTGCTGCCGCCTGATGCCATTGTGTCCGCGCGATCGCGTACAACATCACCAGGCCGGCAATACCTACTGTGAAGATCGCGGCGCCCGTTCCGACGGCGCGATTCGATACTGTCACGTCGCCGATTCCCGCCGTCAGCATCACGGCGAAGATAGTCAGTACCAAAATTCCGCCGACGTAAACCAGTAGCTGGACCATCGCGACGAAGTCGGCGGCGAGCAGAATGTAAATACCTACTACGCCCATGAACGCGCCGAGCAACGCGAATGTCGAATAAACTATGTTGCGCGAGAACGCTACTAACATCGCCGACCCGACGGTCAACGCGGCCAGCGCATAGAATATTACCTGAGCGAGCATACTCTTCCCGCGATGCGGCCGCCGCGCGCGCTACGCCGGCTCTTCTTCAACCGGCTTGTCGCCGCCGGGCTGCGCCCATTGATCGAGGTAGGTCATGCCGCGATTCAGGATCGGCGCGATCAGCGTGTCGGTCTCGGGCCCCTTCTTGGGCTTGTACGCAATCACCGGATCCTTGACGAAGCGGCGAATCAGGCTCTCGAGCGAATAGTCGGCGCCCTCGAACTCTGTAGTGTGATGGATCGACCCGGTCGGGCACGGTTCGCTGCAGAGCCCGCAGTACATGCACTTGGCGATGTCGATGTCGAATTGCGACAGCAGCATCTGGCGCGTCTGCGGGTCCTTGTCGACCACGATGACGATGCAATCGATCGGGCAGGCGCGCTCGCAGGCCAGGCATCCGGTGCAGATTTCGAGATCGACTTCGAGGATTCCGCGATAGCGGAACGGCAGCGTGTCCTGCACGCGGACCGGCATCCGATCCGGATACTGGACGGTGTACGGCTTGCGCATGAAGTGCGACGCGGTCACCGCCATGCCCTCGAAGATGCTCGTGACGGCATCTTTTATATTAGTTACGTATTCCGAAACCGCGCCCATCAATAGCCTCTATATAGTCGGATTGAAGTATACTTCCATCCGCGAACGCCGGAGATAGTATATAACCCGCTGAGTAAACACTGCCGCCAGCGCGATCGCGGCGGCTAACATTATATATCCCATTGCGGCATTGCCGTCGGGCCAAATGGCTACCCACACCGCCGTTCCGATCATATTCACAAACGAGATCGGCACGAAGTATTTCCAGCAAAGAGTCATTAGCTGATCGATACGCACTCGCGGCAGAGTCGCGCGTATCCACATCGACACGAACACGAGGAATAGTACTTTGACGTTGAAGGTAATCGCCTGAAGTATGTTCATCGCGATCACATTGTTAGTGACGTGCGGGAATTGCCAGCCGCCGAGGAACAACGTCGCGATGATTGCGCCGATGATGAACAGGTTGCCCCACTCCGCCATGAAGAAGAACAGGTAGCGCATGCCGCTGTACTCGGTGGCGAAGCCTGCGACCAGTTCCGACTCGGCTTCGGGCAAATCGAACGGCGTGCGGTTACCTTCGGCCAGCGCCGATATATAGAGGATGTTGGCCGCGACGAAGGTGAACGGATTCGCGAACAGGAACCAATGCTGCGGCGCCCAGCCTTGCGCGCGGATGATCCCCTGCATCGACAGCGTGCCGGTCATCAGCACGACCGGGAAAATCGACAGGCCCGCCGGGATTTCGTAACTGACGATTTGCGCGGCCGAGCGGATTCCACCGATCAGCGACCACTTGTCATTCGACGCCCAGCCCGCCATCAGCACGCCGACTACTGTGAGCGCAGTGACCGACGTCATATAGAGGATGCCGACGTTCAGGTCGGCCAGTATCAGTGACGACGAGAACGGCATCACCGCCCACGGCAGCGTGAATGCCAGCATCACGAGATACGGCGCCATCTTGAACAGCGGCGCGTCCGATTCGTCGGGAATAATGTCTTCCTTGCAGACGTGTTTCACGCCGTCGGCCAGCCACTGCAGAAAGCCCTGCGGACCGACGCGGTTCGGACCTACGCGCGACTGGATGCGCGCCCATACGCGGCGCTCGGCCCAGCTCACGATTCCGGCGAACGGAAACGCGACGCCGAGGAAGACCACTGCGCTCATGATGAACACGACGAGCGCGGCGACCATGTGCGGCGAGGCGTTCTTGCCGAACGCGCCCGACGCGATCAGATTTTGTACCAGCGTTTCCATCGAGGATTAGCGATCGATCTCCGGCGCGATCACGTCGAGGCTTGCGATTAGCGTGACGAGGTCCGCGATCATCAGTCCCGCGCTCAGCTTCTGGATGATGCCCATCGCCGCGAACGACCCGGTGCGGACGTGCACCCGCCACGGATACCCGGTGCCGTCGCTGACGACGTACCATCCCATGTCGCCGCGTCCGCTCTCGAGCCGAATCTGGCATTCGCCGGCCGGTGGCTTGAAATTGCGCGCGACCTTCGCGAGCACCGGCCCGGCCGGAATCTTCTGCAGCGCCTGGCGCAGTATTTTCGACGACTCCGCCATCTCGCGAATCCGCACCACGTAGCGATCCATCGAGTCGCCGAGCTTGCCCCAATGCCCGTCGCCAATCGGCACGTCGAACTCGAACTCGGGATACACCGAATAGGGGATGTCCTTGCGGATGTCCCACTTGATTCCGCACGCGCGCAGGTTCGGCCCGACCAGGTTGTAGTTAATCGCCTCCTCGGGCGTGATCACTCCGACGTTGGCCAGCCGCTCGATATAAATTTTGTTCCACGAGATGAGCGCGTTGTACTCCTCGAGGATCGGATCGAAATGATCGAGATACGCGAGCGCCTTCTCGCGCCATCCGGGCGGCAAATCCCACGCCACGCCGCCGATTCGCATGTAGTTGAAGGTGAGCCGCGCGCCGCACAGCTCTTCGATCAGATCGTTGATCATCTCGCGCTCGCGAATCGCATGCGTGAACGGCGTCACCGCGCCGATATCCATCGCCATCGCGCCGACCGACAGCAGATGCGACGCGATTCGGTTGAACTCGGCGGCGATCACCCTGCAGTACTCGCCGCGATGCGGCACTTCGATTCCCGCGAGCTTCTCGCACGCCATGCCCCAACCCTGGTTGGTGAACATCGCGCATACGTAGTCGACGCGATCGGTGTACGGCATGAAGCCGTGGTAGCCGACCTTTTCCGCAATCTTTTCGATTGAACGATGCAGATAGCCGACGTCGGGGATCGCCTCGCGCATCACCTCGCCGTCGGCGCGGACCACGAAGCGCAACACGCCGTGCGTCGACGGATGCTGCGGGCCCATGTTGAGCGTCATTTCTTCGGTGTGCAGCGTGCTCATTTCTTTTTGGTGTCGAGCCTGATTATCGGGCTCTCTCTGACGGTTGAGATTCCGTGATACTCGGCCGGCTCGACGAAATCCTTGCGCAGCGGATGACCGATCCAGTCCTCCGGCATCAGGATTCGCCGCATGTCGCTGTGTCCTTCGAAGTTGACGCCGAGCAGGTCGAATATTTCGCGCTCCATCCAGTTGGCGGACTTCCACACGCCCTCGAGCGTCTCGACCGCTGGATTTTCGCGCGGCAGCTTAACTTTCAGCACCGCGCCATGCCGATGCGGATACGAGAACAGGTGATAGACCACCTCGATGCGGTCCTTGTAATCGACGCCGCTCTCATTCGACAGGCAGTCCATCGCCAGCTCGGGGTCTTCCTTCATGAAGCGCCCGACCTCGACAATCGCCTTCGGGTCAAGGACCACGAAAGGATCCGGCTTCTTCTCGGAGAGTTCCAGCACTCGATCGCCGAACTTGCTCTTGACCCGCTCGAGTATTTGCAGCGACTCCATCTCTCAGGCGGCTTCGATCTGCTTGCCGTTGCCATTGGGCGCGCGCACGAGCCAGCGCTCCGTCATGATTTTTTCCTGCAGTTTGAGCAGGCCTTCGGTCAAGGCCTCGGGCCGCGGCGGACATCCGGGAACGTACACATCGACCGGCAGGATCTTGTCGACGCCATCGCAGACCGAATACGCAAGCTGGAACAGGCCACCGCAGCTGGCGCACGAGCCCATCGAGATGACGTACTTCGGATCGGGCATCTGATCGTAAAGCAGCCGCGTGCGCAGCGCCATTTTCAAGGTCAAGGTGCCGGCGACGATCATCAGGTCCGATTGGCGGGCCGACGCGCGCGGCGTCGCACCGAAACGATCGATATCGGCGCGCGGGCCGCCCGTATGCATCAGCTCAATCGCGCAACAAGCGAGGCCGAACAGCATGTACCAGATGCTCGATTTGCGCATCCAGTTCAGCAGCTCGTCCGTCTTGGTGGTCAAGACGTAATCGGGAAGCGTGTTCAACAGGGGCATTAGATAAACCTCAGTCTTCGACCGGTACCTTCTTAATCCATTCGAGGTCGTGCTTGACCCAAACGTAAACCAGGCCGACGAACAGGATCAGCAGGAAAACTAAAATCTCGCTGAGCGCGTAGAGGCGGCGGCCGGAGCGCACCCAATCCAGGTAAACGGCCGCAATCGGATAAACGAATGCAACCTCGACTTCGAACACCACGAAAATCAGTGCGATCAGGTAAAAGCGGACGTTGAAATTAATCCACGCGCGCCCGGTCGGCGGCTCGCCGCATTCGTACGGAATCAGCTTTCGATCGTACGGATTTTGCGGCGCGAGCAGCTTCTGCAGCCCGAACATCAGCGCCACGAAGCCGATGCCGATGATCGTAAGGGCCAGTGGCACGCCAAAATTAAGATACATGTGATGTTACCGAGTCCTCATTAGTTGGACTGGACTAAGCTGTCAAGAAGGATCGCTTCACCGGTGGACGTTTTCGCTTAAGCAAGGCTTAATTCAAATCCTCGCGACGCTAACCTGCTTTGTGATTCTTCAGAACTGCCTTCAATTCGGACTCATTGAGCCACGCGCCATGCCCGTGCGGACACGCGTGCATGGCGACGCCTTGCTCAGTTTTAGGTACCAGGAAATCCTTGCATTCGGGGCAGGCGTGATGGTGCAGACGCTCGCGCATTCTCTCGAGCAACTCTTCGTCGCGCTTTCGCGCCCACTGATTTTCGCGCGCCGCCTCGACGTCGTGCAGCTTAACGCCCAACCGGTCCTTGTTGTCAGCCGTCATAGCAGTTCAGGTCATCTCCTTGATCAGCTTGCCGCTGCGAGCTTTCTCGACCGTCGCCTCGAACTTCGATCCGAGATCGACGCCCATCTCCTTGGCGCGCTTCTTCGCCCACATTCCAACGTTGCGCGAGTCGCGATAGAAAGAATCATCGCGCGGCTTCGACGCGTCGAAACTCGACAGCCGCGACGCTTCGCTCTCAACCACCGCGAACGACGACATCACGCGCCGCATCCGCGCCGATTTGCACTGCGGGCAGCCCAAGCGCTCGCGCCGGCGCTTCGAGCCCATCACGACGTGCGAGCTGACGAGCCCGCATCGCGCGCATTCGTACTCAAAAATCGGCATCGGATCTAAAGAATATCCTGCCGGGGGCACGCCCGCAATTAAGCGCGGGGCCGCGCGGCCGCGACGGATGCGTCTTTCAGCGGCGCCAGCGTTCGCGCACGTCGAGGACGGAGTTCGCCAGCGGGATTGCCTACGAGCAGCAGGAGTCCTACTGCGCCGACTGCCAGCCCCGTTCCAAGCCACCAAACTGAGCGGTATTCGACGCCGAGCGCGAGCATCGAGAGTGCCCACAGCGGGATTATCAGCGAGACGACGAAGCGCATCAGCGCGCTCATCGCGTGTTCGGCTTGTTCGGCGCGGTCAGGCATCGAGTCTTATTTAGCGGCTTCGGGGGAGATTTCAAATAGGGCGGGCGGTCCGCCGCCGCCGATTAGGTTGGATTTCGCGATGGGTTTGAGGCGGGCGCGATATTCGGGCGTCATGGCGTCAAGCTCGCGTGGCGTCGCGATCAGGTAGGCGCATTTTTGGTTTGTGAGATCGGGTACTGCGGAGCCGTAGTAGTAAGAGAGCTCGTAGTTGATGCCGCTCGGGATGCATAACTGGTCGGCTTTGACGTGGTCCGCGACGATAGGAACGAAACTTTTCAGGCTGCGCGCTTGAGCAACTGCCGGTCGCAGGGTCGCGGTCCAGAACAGACTGAAGCCGAACAGCGACGGACGCCAAAGGCGGCCGCGGATGCAACGCGTTTCGCCGGATCGAAAGCAGAAATACGCGGCAGCCGAGCCCGACAATCCAGATCCAGCGCTACATCAGACAACTCCGCCACTGTGTTCGCGGAGCTCGACCTTGCAGGATTGAGTAATAGGCCGCGTCGCTCGATTGAAGATTTAAGTGTGTGTATGGAGCGGGAACGAACAGAAGGAAAACAAAAGCAACAAGATCGGACTCAGCACGAACAGCCACGACGACCACGTCACGCAGCTTTGACGCGGCAGCCTCGAACGCTCAGGGTGAACACGGAACTGCATAGGATTGCGATTCCGGGTAGTGCCGGCAGAATGTAATCGTCGCGCTTCACGCTTGCGATCGAAAAAAACAGCAGCACCGCGAGCGACATGCTGACCTGGTAGATCACCGGCTTGGCGCTTCTCGGCGAAATCTCGCTCGGTGTAAAAGGCCAGCGCGGCTGGGACGATCAGCAGCGTCATCGGGAGCGCGCCGCCAAGCAGGCGGGTGGCTATATAATAAAAGGGCGGTAACTCTCGCCGGTACCGCCGAGCTTGGCCGGCATGAAATGGCCGAAGTTTTCCGCGAAGATGATCCGCACGATCTTGTGCCCGCCGACGATCGTTGACCGGCACGTACCAGAGCGCGCCGATTGCGACCGCGATCGCGACGACCTGCCACGGCCATCGCTCACGCAGCATCGCGAGCGGATTGCGGCGCTCGATTAGGAGATAAGATCGTCACGGCGAGCGCGCACAGCACAATTGCGACCGGGCCCTTGGTCAAAATCCCGAGTCCGAGCATCGCGCCCACGAATATTTTCCTGCGCGCAGAACCGGACGATGTCGGCGCGTCGAGCAGCGGATAAATCGCACAGTAGGCGGCGAAGAGCAGAAAGGTGAGCAGCATGTCGGTCAGCGCTTCGGTCGCGCGCGACGCGAATCCGTAAGTGCCGAGCATGAACAGAAACGCGAGCCATCCCTCGGACGCGCCGACGTTGGCGACCGTCCACGCGAGCACCGCAACTACGAGCGCGGTGCCAGCCACGACCGACACAGCGCGCGCGCGAACCTCGTTGACGGTGCCGCCGCTCGCGTCGGCGACGAGTGCGGAGAGCCAGTAGAACAGCGGTGGCTTGCGATCGGTGTAGCCGTACGCGTCGTGCGGAATCAGCCAGTGACCGTCGCGCACGATGCTTTGAATCCATTCGGCCGATTGAGGCTCCGCGTCCTTCTGAAACGGCGCGCTGATGCCCTGAACGAGAACGAAGAAGGCAAACAACGCGGCGATCGCAAGTGTCGCGGGCCGCAGCGCAGCACCACTCGCAGGCGCGGGAGTATCGCGATGCTCCAGAGTCACGGACGGCGGGCCGCGGCGATTGGCTCCAGCCAGAGATGGGATAGTCCGCCCACGGGATCGTACTTCGCCACCTGCATCGACGCGGCGTTGTGCGCGTAACCAATTCTGCCGCGGCGGTCGACGAGGATTATGCCGGCTTCCGCACCGGTCGCATCGATCATTTCGAGAATCGCCTCGCGCGCGACCGCTTGCGGCGAGCCGTCTGCCAGCGCCAGCACTGCTTCCCGGCACAGCGCCGTCAGGATGATCGCCTCGCCCTGCCCGGTCGCGGAGGCGGCGCCGAACGCGTGCGCGAAGGTGCCCGCACCGATCAGTGCGGAGTCGCCGACGCGTCCGAAGAGTTTGCCGGGGACGCCGCCGGTCGAGGTCGCGGCCGCGATTGCGCCATCCAGATCGACGGCAACCGCGCCGACCGTACCGTGGCCGCCAAGAGCGGCGCGCGCGGCGGCCTGAGCGTCGAGCATCTCGGTCTGCTGCCTTCGCGCGCGCCATCGTTCGCGCGCGCGCTCGGTCACCATTTCCTCGGGCCGCACGAGGCGGATGCCGACCTTGCGCGCGAAATTTTCCGCGCCGGGTCCCGCCATCAGGATGTGCGGCGAATGTTCCATCACGGCGCGCGCGAGCATGATTGGATTTCGCACGCGGCTGACCACGGCAACTGCGCCGGCCGAGACGGTGTAGTCGGCGTCATGGGAGTGAGTTCGAGCGGAGCGTTTGCCGCCAGCTATCGCTTCTGCAGGAACGGGCTCGGCGAACATCACCGATGCGTCCATCTCGACGTTGCCCTCGGAGTTGAGCAGCGAGCCGTAACCGGCGTTGAACAGCGGATGATCCTCGAGCGCGGCGACTGTGGCGACGACCGCCTCGAGCGCGCTGCCTTTGGCGCGCAGAATGCCGGCGCCGACGCGCATCGCAGCCATCATCGCGCGGCGACGCTCGGGACGCTCGGCACCCGGGCCCGCGTTACCGGCGCCGCCATGCGCGACCAGCGCGAGACGATTGCGCGCGCGAGCCATCTAAGGTCCCGGCCGACGGCCCCAGATAAACAGCCGCTTGAAGTCGAACGTCATCGCGCCGGTTGTGCCGTAAGCCGCGTTGAGGCGAGTGGTGAGCTGAGCGAGAAATTCGTCATGACGATCTTTCGGCAGCGCGTCGAGGAAAGGCCGCAGCCCGGTCGAGCGATACCATTGGACGACGTCGGCGGGGCGATCCATCGGATGGTGAAACGTCAGGTGATAAGCAGTCGATGCGATCGTAGCCGAGCCGCGCCAGCATCGCGGCGTAGAACTCCGGCGGCTCTTCGTGGAACGCTCGCTCGCGCCCGCCCAGCATCGTGTTCCACGGCGCCTCGCGCGCGAGCTTGCCGACTTCCACCTTCGCCGTTTCGGTCTCGTTGGCCGGCATCTGCACGACGATCGTTCCTCCTGGGCGCAGCGCGTCGAAGCACGCGGCGAACAGCGCGCGATGGTCGGGAATCCATTGGAAGGCGGCGTTCGAGAAGATCAGCGTGTATGCGCGATCGGCGCGAAACTCGGCAAGGTTGAGCAACTCGAACGAGACGCGACGTTTGAGCTCGGCCGGTTCCGCCTCGAGCAGCTTGCGCGCCGCCTCGATCATCGCGGGTGAACCGTCGACGCCGAGTGCCGATCCGTGCGCACTTCGCCGCGCCAGTTCAAATGTGTTTTCGCCGGAGCCGCATCCGAGATCGATTATTTTTTCGCTGTCGCCAAGTTGCAGGCGCGACAGAATGTGCGCGACCGGCTCGGCGCGATAGCGGCGAAAGCGGTTGTAAAGATCGGGCTCCCAGTCAGACATCTGCGTCGCGTTCCTGTGACGCAGCATAAGTGGCGAATGATCCGCTCACAAGTACGGTTGCGACGCCGGTCGTCGAGACGGGTAGTTGCGTCGCACAAAGCTGGCATGCATAAATAATCTGCACAATGCTTGCGGTGACGTGCTTAATCGCGCAAAAGCATAACGAATGAGCGACCCCATAGAATCCCCGCCGGCTGCGCCCAAGCGTCGACCGCGGCGCATCTTCGGCATCGGCGCGATCCTGCTGGGCGTCCCGATCCTGCTGTGGATCGGGGGCGCTTTTTTTGTCGCGCGCTCATTGAGGTACCCCGACTTTCTCAGGCGCGGCGGCGAGGACGCGTTCGGACAACACGTTCCGCAGTTCAAGCGCGGTTCTATAACAGAGGTCGGCGCCGCACTCGGCGTCGAGCCGGAGCGACTGGACTGCGGCGTGGTCGAAGAAGACGGTATCGCCCATCACCAGGTCAGCGTGGTGGGATGGTATTTTCCCGGCAAGCGCCGCGAAGTTGTCGTGATCGTCCCGCCGGCGGGCGCGCCTGAAAAGGCGATGATTCCTTACGTCAAATTTCTGCTGGGCGCCGGTTACACGGTGGTCGCGGTCTACAGCGCCAACGCTCCCCAATACGGAATCAACTGGGGGATGCTCAAGCGCAAATTCGCGCTGGCGACCGCGCGCACGCTGATGGACGACGGCTTCACGAAGATCGCCGCGCTCGGAATCTCAGAGGGCGCCGCCGGCGCGATCATGGCGCAGGCCGAGCAGCCGGTCTTCACCGCGATCGTCGCCGACAGTTCCTACGCCAATCTGGAGCGGCTGTTCATGCGCAGCCCGTCGATGTCCGGGCTGAATCCGGCGTTCCTCAGCACGGTGATGTGGGAAGCGCAGTTCTGGTTCGGCCGCAAGCTCGACAAGATCTCGCCGGAGACGGACGCAGGCAATCTTGGCTCATGCGCGCTGCTGATCATTCAGAATCGCGACGACCAGGTGACGCCGATGGCGGACGGCCAGGCGATCCTCGCCTCGGCCGGCTTCAACGCGCGGATGTGGACGGTGCCGTCCTCGGGTCACGGCGACGCGCTATTCGAGGATCCTGCCGGATACACGGCGCGCGTAATCAAATTTCTCAACGACAGCTTTGGAACTGAAACGCCCGCCGCAACGCCGCGATGGGCATTGACGGCGGGCGATCTGATCCACCGACCTACATGCGGGGCTGACTGAGATCCGTCAGCAGCGTGTTCTTGAGGCGCTCGAACAGTTCGTCGACGTTCCACGGGCCGTTGTTGTACAGCACCTTGTCGGCAATGATGTGCCGATAGCGCATGATGCGGAAGCCCGACGCGCCGAAGCATTGCCCGGTGACATTGGCGGCGTCGTCGCTGGCGAGGAACACGACGATCGGCGCCACGTTGGCGGGATCGCGCGGCGTGCCCTCGACCTTGTCCGACTGCGGGATGCCGGTCGCGCCCGGCATTCTGCCCGCGGGAATCGTATCGGTCATGCGCGTCGACGCGCCCGGCATGATCGCATTCACCGTGATTCCGTACTTGTGCAACGAGTTCGCGCTCGAGTACGTGAGCCCCAGGATTCCCGCCTTGGCGGCTGCGTAGTTGGGCTGGCCGGGACTGCCGAGCGCCGAGTTCGACGAGAAATTTATAATCCTGCCGTACTTGCGCTCGCGCATATGCGCCGACGCCGGCTTGATCGTGCAGTAGTGCCCCTTCAGGTGCACGCGGATCACGTCGTCCCATTCCTGTTCCGACATGTTGAAGATCATGCGGTCGCGCAGGATGCCGGCGACGTTAACCAGGATATCGAGCTTGCCGAATTCCTTGATCGCCTGGTTGACCAGGCCCTCGCCGCCTTCGACGGTCGCGATATCCATGTGATTGGAAACTGCGTTGCCGCCGCCGCCCTTGATTTCCTTGACTACGTCGTCGGCGGGCGATTGCGTTTCCTTCTGCCCCGCTACCGTGACGCCAAGATCGTTGACGACCACTGCGCATCCCTGCGCGGCGAATGCCCTCGCGATGCCGCGGCCGATGCCGCGACCGCCGCCGGTGATGGCGGCTACTTTTCCGTCGAGCTTGCCCATCGGTCAAATCTCCCTTGCGGCATAATGCCGGAATCCAAACGCGCCCAGCGTTTTGGTTCGTATAGTGCGCTTATAGCGCAAAACTCGGCGCGTGGAACAGCGCGCGCAACGGCGCCCTTCACGCCGGCGCGAGCGACCTCACTTGTCCTCGTCGTACGGGTTCGAGAAAACGAATTCGGTGACGTCGCCCGACGTCGTGATGCGCCCCACCTTGCCGTTGGGCTCCGTGAACCACAGGTTGCCGTCGGGCCCGGCCGTGATGAAGGTCGCCATCGATTTCGCGGGCATCGGGAACGGCGTGATATCGCCCTTCGGGGTCACTCGATAAATCACCGGCGCGCGAACAACCGTCACCCAGAGATTCCGATCGGAGCCCGCCGCGATTCCGAGCGGTACTCCGCCCGCGGGCAACGAGACCTCCGTGATGTAGCCGCCGGACGTGATTTTGCCGACTTTGTCGGCATGCGGCTGCGTGAACCACACGGCGCCATCGGCGCCGAGCGTCATCATCGCGGGCCGGCTCTCAGGCAGCAGGATTTGGAATTCCTTGACCTTGCCGCCGTCGGTGACGCGCGCGATGCGATTCACCTCGTCCTCGGCAAACCACAAGTTGCCGTCGCTGCCGGCGACGATTTCCGCGGGGCCTGTCCCCTTCGGCAGTTCGATCTCAGTCAAAGTACCGGTGGTGCTGAGCCGCCCGATACGGTTGCCCGAATGCTCGGTGAACCACAGATTGCCGTCGGGACCCGACGTGATCCCCGCCGGGCCGCTGTCCGAGTGAGGCAATTTGACGTAAGCGATCTTTCCGTCAGCTGCGACGCGTCCGATGCGGTTGCCGATCGTGTCGGTGAACCAGACTGCGCCGTCGGGGCCCGCGGTTATTCGTTCGGCGAATCCGTCGGGATCGACTTTAAACCGCTTGGTCGCGCCGTACGGGGTCATCTGTCCGACCGCGTCGCCCTGGTATTCGGTGAACCACAGGTTGCCGTCGAGGCCGGCCGCGATTGCGTACGGCGCATGCGTGCCGAGTGGCATTCCAGTTGGCGTTGGCTGCGCGCTTGGAACGGCGGCAGCGACCGCCGGCTTCGACGGCGACGATCCTGCGTCGAGCATCCCTGCACGATCGCGAGTGCGGCGGCAAATACGGCGAACGTCAGCGCGCGGCTGATCGAGAGTCGGCTCAATTGACGATCCGATTCGCTCTCAGCTCGGAAATCTCACCGGCGCCGAATCCAAACTCGCCGAGAATTTCGTCGGTATGCTGTCCCAGGTCGGGCGGATGGCGCCACAGCTCGGGCTCGGTGCGCGAGAAGCGCGCCGGCGATCGCACGGCGCGCACGCGTCCCGCCTTGGGATGCTCGTATTCGAAAAACGTTTCGTTGGCGACGAACTGCGGATCGTTCCAGATAGAGTCGTAGTCGTTGACCGGCCCGCATGGAACGTCGGCCGCCTCGATCCGCTCGAGCCAGTACGCCGACGGCTGCGTCGGGAACAGCGTAATCAGGCTCTTGATCGATCGCCGCACCCGGTCCGGCCGCGGCTCGTCGCCTTCGAACCATTCCGGATGGCCAACCGCTTTGAGAATCGCCGTCCAATGCTTGTCGGTCAGCGGCGCAATCGTGATGTACCCGTCGGCCGTCTGAAACGGCTCGAGCGTGTTCATCGACGGCGCGATGCCGGCGTCGTGCGGAAGATAAGTGTGGCGCGACGCCGTGTCGGGCATCAGGTAGTAGGCGACGGCGTCGATCATCGCGATCTGCAGATGCTGTCCTTTGCCGCTGCGTTGCGCCTCGGTGAGCGCCGCGAGGATCGAGATAGCGGCAGTCATCGCGGTGACCTTGTCGCCGAGAATATTTTTCACCGCGCGCGGCCGCCCCTGCGTGCGCTGCGAAGTCATCACTCCCGCCATCCCCTGGATAATCGGATCGTACGCGGGCTTGTTGACCGACGGCCCCGAGAAACCGTAGCCGGCGATCGAGCAATAGACAATTTTAGGATTGCGCGCCGCCACCGCGTCGTAGCCGACGCCCAGCCGATCGACGACTCCCGGACGCACGTTCTGCACGACGACGTCCGCGCGCTCCGCCATCTTGAGAAACACTTCGGCGGCGCCGGGCTGCTTGAGGTCGAGCATCATGGCGCGCTTGTTGCGATTCCAATTGAGGATGCTGACCGTCACGCCGCCGCGCTCCCTGCCAGTCAGCATGCGTGAGATGTCGCCTTCGGGCGGCTCGATCTTGATCACGTCCGCCCCAAGGTCGCCGAGCATCATGGTGCAGAACGGTCCCGACACCACCATGCTCATATCGAGTACGCGAATTCCTTCCAGTGGTCCCATCGACGCCTCCGGGAAATCTTGCTCCCCGAGTATTGCTGTTCAGGAGTAGCAGCCAGTGATGCTTATAGTTCAACCCCGATACACGCCACAACTTCACCCTGATCCCGCTTGCGGCGAGGGAATCACAAACCGCCCGCTGTTGATCGCGATCGCACGCATCTTTGCGACGCGCGACTGAATCGCCCGGCTCCGACGCATCCGCTCCAGCGTCAGCGGAATCCGATAAGTCCAATTCGAATCGCTGGTCGTGCCGGGCCGGTTGATTCGCGCGCTCCATCCAAACAAATCCTGGAGCGGAATGATCACCAGCTTCGACGGCGCCGCATACAGCAGCTCCAGGATCGCGTCGCGCGCCGACTCCTCGAGCATCCGGCGCGGATTCACCTTGCCTTCGAGGCCGAGCGAGCGCACGAATTTCTCGCGGTCGCCAATCGGCTGCGCGTGCCACCATACGGTCAGCGGCTCAGTGTCATGCGTCCCCGTAGTCGCCATCGAGAGTTCGGGATAGTTCTTCGGATTTACAAATGGCTCGTCACCGTGCCCCCACTCGCGCTCCCACTGCATCACCTTGTAACCCGGCACGCCCAGCCGCGTGAGCGATTCGCGCACCCACGGCGGCACGGTGCCCAGGTCTTCCGCCATCAGTTCCGCCGCGCCCGCCTCCTGCTTGATTACGCCGATCACCTCTTCGCCCTGGCGACGCTGTTCGTCTTCGTTTACCGGCGTGAAATTTCCCGGCGCATTCGGATCCGAACCGAAATTGAACGTCCGAAAAAGCCCAACCACGTGATCGATTCGGATCAAATCGTAGAGCGAGCTGGCATGACGCGCCCGCGCGCGCAGCACTTTGAATCCCTCCGCGCGCATCTGATTCCAGTTGGGCAGCGGCAAGCCCCATCGCTGTCCCTTCGGATTAAAACCGTCGGGCGGAGCACCGACAGTGCGCGTCAGATCGAACTCAGTCTGGTTCGCCCACACCTCGGCGCTGTCGCGGCGCGGCGAGAACGCGAGGTCTCCGCCGAGGAACGCGCCGTGCGACGCCGCATATGCACGCATCTCACTCCACTGCCGATGCGCAACGAACTGCCAATAGACGTACATCCCGATCGAATCGGCCAGCTCGTTTCGCGCGCGCGCAAGCGCCGCCGCATCCCGCTTCGCGATGTCCGCCGGCCACGTCTCCCAATCCGTCCAGTTGAAGCGCTCCTTGAGCGCGCGGAACAACGCGTAGTCGTTGAGCCAGTACGAGTTTGCCTTGACGAACGCGTCGAGCAGCCGCGCTCTGGTCCTGGCCGCCGCGTGCACGACTCGCGCGATACGCGCGCTCGAGCAAAGCGAATTTTTCGCGCCGAATGATCGCGCGCGGCACAAAGCGCGCCTTGCCGACCGCCTCGCGCGCGCGCGCCGACACGACGCGCCCGACTCCGGGCAATCCGCTGATCGAGATGTACATCGGATCGATCGCCATGACGCTCATCGCGCTGTATGGGCTGAGATCGTCGGGCCCCGTCTCGTCCAACGGCAAGAGCTGGATGCCCGCGATGCCCCATCGACAGCGCGAAATCCATCATCGGCGCGAGATCGAGTATCTCCCCGCGTCCGAGACCGTCGCGCGTGCGAATCGAGAACAGTGGAATCAGGATCCCCGCGGACCGCGTCAGCATGGTGGCAACTTGTAGTCCGCAGGTTCGGAGCTTCGGAGCTCAGATCACATAGCCGCCGTTGGGGCTGATCACCTGGCCAACCATGAACTTCGAATCCTCGCACGCGAGGAACAGCGCCGCCGCCGCGATATCACTCGGCTGGCCGAAGCGCCCAATCGGCGTGATCGCCTCGATCTGCTTGCGCATCTCCCCATCGATGATCGAGGTCATCGGCGTGTCGATGAATCCCGGCGCGATGCAATTGACCAGCACCCCCAGCGGCACCACTTCGCGCGCGACCGACTTGGTGAACGAGATGATCCCGCCCTTCGCCGCGCAGTAGTCCGCCGCAAACGCGAGCCCGGTCGTGCCCGCGATCGATCCCAAATTAATGATGCGTCCCGACTGCTTCGGGATCATCACCTTCAGCGCCTCGCGCGTGCAGTAGAAGGTCGAGTCGAGATGCGTCGCGAGCATCTTGTGCCAATCCTCGTCGGTCTTTTCGTGAGTCGGGGTCGCAATGCTCGTCTCGCGGCTTCGCGCGATTCCCGCGTTGTTGATCAGGATGTCGATCGTGCCGAACGCCGCGATGAACTCCGCGAACATCCTGGCCACGGCCGCGCTGCTCGACACGTCCGCGACGAACGGCCGCGCCTTGCCGCCGGCGCGCTCGATTTCCGTCACGACGTTTTGCGCCGATTCCGGCTTGATGTCATTGACGCCAATCGTGGCGCCCTCGCGCGCGAACGTCAGACCCATCTCGCGCCCGAGTCCGGAGCCGCCGCCAGTGATCAGTACAACCTTGTCCTTGAGTTTCATCGACGCCCTACTTTTTCCCTTCCTTGAGTTGCCGCTTCCAATCGAGTCGCCGCGCTTCGGCGCCCGCCGCCTCCGCTTCCGGCACCATCCCCTTCTTCTGATAGAACATGCTGAGGTTGGTGTACGCCAGGATGTCTTCCGGCTCCTGCGCGATATATTTTTTCGTCAGCTCGATCGCCGCGTCGAGATCGCCCTTCGCCTGGTAGCACATCGTCATCCCGTGAATCGCGTCGACGTACTTCGGATCGATCGCCAGCGCCTGCTTGTACAGCTCGATCGCTTCGTCGAACTTGTCGTCGGCGTATGCGTCGATCGCTTCGTCGTACAGATCTTCCTTGTCGGACATGTCGGCCTCCACCGGATGCGCACGCGTTTCGCGCACACCCACCCTCCTTATATACTAGACTCTGCACTATGGAGAATTCGCCCGCACCGACCGAAGCCGACGTTTACGAAGTGCTGCGCGAGTGCTTCGACCCCGAGATTCCGGTTAACCTGGTGGACCTCGGACTCATCTACGGCGTGCAGATCGCGGACCGCGTCGTCAATGTCACGATGACGCTGACCGCGCCCGGCTGTCAGATGGGCATGATGATCACGCAGGACATCCAGGACAAGCTGCTCGGCATCCCCGGCTGCGACGACGCCAGCGTCGAGATCGTGTGGGACCCACCATGGACCCCGCACATGATGACCGACGCCGCCAAGAAGCAGCTAAAAATCGACGACTAGGATCGAGTCTTCTCCTCCCCTCTCCCATAGGGAGAGGATCGAAGGTGAGGGTCCTATGACAGCGCCCTGCGCGATTCAGGATTCTGTTTCTTACTTCCGATTGCGGTTCAATCAGGATCGATCAGCACGCCTGGATTGAGAATCGAGCGCGGGTCGAGCGCCTTCTTCGCCGCCTTCAGCGCGAGCGCGAATCCGTCCGGTCGCTGGCGGTCGTACCACGGACGATGGTACCTGCCGACCGCGTGATGATGCGTGATCGTTCCGCCCAGCGCGATCAGCTTGTCCGAGACTGCCGCCTTTATCTCGTCCCACTGCTCGAGCTCGGAGCCGCGTTTGCCCGGCGCGAGAATCGTGTAGTACGGCGCCGGCCCATCCGGATAAACGTGCGTGAACCTGCACGTCACCGTGCCCTTGCCGCACACGCGCGCGATCGCCTCGCGGGCGCATTCCATCATCTGGCGATGGAAGTCCGGGAATCGCTCCCACGTGATCGACGTCTCGAAGGTGTCGCTCACCATCCCCATCGCGGCCACCGTGTCCATCAGGTACGGCGCGTTCAGGAACGCGTTGCGCCACGCCCCGGCCGAGCCTTCATGCGTCGCCTCGGCGTCGGTGCGAGTCTTCGCCGCGTCCGCCGGAATTTTCCCGCCATGATCGGCGCAGCACTCCAGCGCGCGCTTCATCCACGGTTCCAGCGGATGGTCCGCGGACTCGAACGCGAGCACCAGCACGGCCTCGTCGCCGTTGCCCGCGCCGGAATTGAACGCCTCGCCCTCGTCGAGCACGCGGCAATTCGCGGGATAAATTCCCGCCTGCGAAATCTGCCGCACCGCATCCGCCGCCTTGAACATGTTCGGAAACGGAATCGACGCGCCCGCGCGAAACGTCGGCCGGTCCTGCAACCGCATCCACGCCTCGGTGATGACGCCGAGAATTCCCTCGGAGCCGATGAACATCCGATCCGGGCTCGGCCCCGCGCCTGAGCCGGGCAGGCGGCGCGACTCGACGATTCCGGTCGGCGTCACGACGCGCAGCGATTCGACGAAGTCGTCGATATGCGTGTACAGCGTCGCGAAATGCCCGCCCGACCGGGTCGCGATCCATCCGCCGAGGGTGGAGAACTCGAACGACTGCGGAAAATGCCGAATCGTCAGGCCGTGCGGCTTCAACTGCGCGTCGAGCGCGGGGCCATACACGCCCGCCTGGATCCGCGCCGCGCGCGAGACCTTGTCGACCTCGACCACTTTGTCCAGATGCATCAGATCGATCGACACGGCACCGCGATAACGATCGCCATCGGGCGGCTCGACTCCACCGACCACGCTCGAGCCGCCGCCATACGGCACGGCGGCAATATTCGCGCCGTCGCACCATTCGAGCACGCGAATCAATTCCTTCTCATCGCGCGGAAACGCGACCACGTCGATCGGATTCGGATAGTCGCGCCGGAACGCCCGCCGGATATCGCGCGAACCCTTGCCGTAGGTGTGGCCCGCGCGCTCATGCACAGCAGTCGTGCAAATCGCTTCGAGCGCAGCCGGCGGCTTTACGCGCGGCGCGCGCAGATTCAGGTCGCTTTCTTTCGGCGGTGGCGTAAGCTCGAGCGGCCCGAGTCCGAATCGCTTGGCCATCCGCTCAGCCATGTGCTTCTGCTGTTCGGGAGTCGGCCCCTGGTCCTCGTAGCCCCATCCCCAGAACTTTCGCTTGCGATTCTCGGCCATCGGATTTGCCCTCGCGATGTGTGAAGTGCAGCCTGCGGCGATTCTGCGCCCGCCGCGCTCGCGAGGGCAACCGCGCCGACGGTTGCGCGCAGTCCGTCACAGTCGTATCAGTCGAATCATCTGGTCGATGGAGGCTGCATCATGGGTGACGACACGAAAATTTCAGCGGCGGACCCGCATCCGCGCAAAAAGCTCGAACTCCTCAACAGCTGGATGTCGTACGCGGACACCGGCGCCGGCGATCCGGTGGTTTTCCTGCACGGCAATCCGACCTCGTCGTACCTGTGGCGCAATGTCATCCCGTATCTGGCGCCGCACGCGCGATGCGTCGCGCCGGACCTCATCGGGATGGGCGCGTCGGGGCCGTCGGCGACCGGCACTTATCGCTTCGCGGATCACGCGCGCTATCTCGACGCGTTCTTCGAGGCGCTGAATCTCAAGCGCAACGTCACGCTGGTCGTGCACGACTGGGGCTCTGCGCTGGGCTTTCACTGGGCCGCGCGGCATCCCGACGCCGTCAAGGGAATCGCGTACATGGAGGCGATCGTCAGGCCGCTGCAATGGTCAGAGTGGTCGCAGCAGGCAGTCGCCATCTTCAAGGCGCTGCGCAGTCCGGCCGGCGACGAGATGATTTTGAAAAATAATATTTTCGTCGAGCGCATCCTGCCCGGCAGCATCATCCGCAAGCTGAGCGCCGAGGAGATGGACACGTATCGAAAGCCTTTCGTGCAGCCGGGCGAGTCGCGGCGCCCGACGCTCCACGTGGCCGCGCGAAATTCCGCTCGAGGGCGAACCCGCGGATGTCGTCGCAATCGCCGACAGCTATTCGAAATGGCTGGAGCAGAGCGCAATGCCGAAGTTGTTCGTCAATGCCGAACCCGGCGCGATCCTCACCGGCGCGCAGCGCGAGTATTGCAGGCGCTGGCCGAATCAGCGCGAGGTCACGGTCAAGGGCATCCACTTCATCCAGGAAGATTCGCCGCACGAGATCGGACGCGCGCTCGCCGATTGGTACCAGTCGATCTCGGAAAAATAAACTGCCCTTCTTCTCGACTGCCGCACTTGACAGATGCCGCCTCACGATGTATTTAACCCATAGGTTATTTAACTGAATGGTTCAGCAGCCCATGTCACCGGAACGACTCGACGCGACTTTCTCGGCCCTCGCCGATCCAACCCGGCGTGCGATTCTTGCCCGGCTGGCTTCGGGCGAGACCTCGGTGTCGGAGCTGGCCGAGCCGTTCGCGATGAGCATGCCGGCCATTTCCAAGCATCTGAAAGTTCTGCAGCGCGCCGGTCTGATCGAGCGCAGCCGCGAAGCGCAGTGGCGGCCGTGCCGGCTCGCGCCAGCGCCGCTCAAGGACGCGTCCGAGTGGCTCGAGCGCTACCGAAGGTTCTGGGAGGAGAGCTTCGATCGCCTCGAGGATTATCTGCGCGAGCTGCAGAAGAAAGAGCCCAAGAAAAATGAGAACAAGAATGGCCGCAAGAAGTAATGCTGCCGTCGAAACCGCAGGTCGCGCGCTCGGAAGGAGAGAGTTATGCAACTGAACCCGTATCTACTGTTCAACGGCAATTGCGCGGACGCGTTCAAGTTCTATGAAAAATGTTCGGCGGTAAAATTGTAGGCGATGATGACGCATGAGGGAACACCGGCTGGAGACGCAGGTGCCCGCCAACTGGCTCGGGAAAATCATTCACGCGCGGATGACAGTCGGCGACCATGTGCTGATGGGCTCCGATGCGCCGCCTGATCGCTATGCGCCGATGAAAGGTTTTGCAGTGTCGCTCACGGCAGACAAGCCGGCCGAGGCGGAGCGGATTTTCAGGGCGCTGTCGGAAAAAGGATCCGTCGGGATGCCGATGCAGCAGACTTTCTTCGCCGTGCGCTTCGGAATGGTGGTCGATCAGTTCGGGACGCCGTGGATGATCACGTGCGAGGCGGCGCAATGACTTCGGCCAGCGCATCGACCGACACTTCGGATCGCGAGCTGACTATCACGCGGATCTTTGATGCCCCGCGCGCGCTCGTGTTCGAGGCTTTCAGCAAGGCGGAACATTTGAAGCGATGGTTTGCGCCTGACGGGTTTACGGTGCCGGACTGCGAGATGGATTTCCGCGTCGGCGGAACGTATCGGCTGTGTATGCGCGGCTTTGGCGGAGACCATTGGGTCCACGGCGTCTATCGCGAAATCGTCAAGCCTGAGCGAATCGTCTGGACCGGCATGCTGGAAAACGAAGGCACTGAAACGGTGACGACGATCACGTTCGAAGAGCATGGCGGCAAGACCCGCCTGACCATGCATCAGACGTTCTCGAAAGAAACGGATTCAACCCGCGGTGCGCGTGAGGGTTGGACGCAAACTCTCGAGCATCTGGCCGAATATTTGACGACTCTCTCAAATCGATAAAACAAAGGAGAAAAAATATGGGCGCAGCAATGAATCTCGTCACCGAACCCGCCGATCGAGTGCTCGTTATCACGCGCGTGTTCGACGCGCCGCGCGAACTGGTCTTCAAAGCATGGACCGAGCCCGAGCATATGGCGCGATGGTTCGGGCCGGCCGGCTTCACCAGCAAAGTCCTCAAGCACGATCTGCGTCCCGGCGGCAGCTATCGAATCCACATGCTCGGCCCTGACGGTGATCATTGGACGCAGGGCGTCTATCGCGAGGTCGTCCCTCCCGGCGCGGCTCGTAATGGTTGGGAGCTGGGCGGATGCAAACGGCAATCCCACACGCCCGGAGACGACGCTCACGCTGCTGTTCGAAGATGTCGGCGGCAAGACCAGGCTGACTCTGCACAACGCCGTGTTCGAGTCGGTTACGGCGCGCGACATGCACAATGAAGGATGGACCAGTTCGCTGGATTGCCTCGCCGCGTACCTGGCGACCGTATGATCGCAGGGAAGGAGAAGAGCGATGGCGATTAATACCGCCGCAGAGCCGGCCGAGCGCATTCTAACCATTACGCGCGTCTTCGACGCTCCGCGCGCGCTGGTGTTCAAGGTATGGACCCAACCCCAGCATCTCGCGCATTGGTGGGGGCCGCGCGGTTTCAGCTTGCCGACATGCCAGATCGACCTGCGTCCAGGCGGAGCCTACCGCTTTCAGATGAAGTCGCCGACGGGCGGTATCGCCTGGTGGCATGGCGTCGTTCGCGAAATCGTCGAGCCGGAGCGGATCGTCTGGACCTGCGCCGTTGACCGCGAGGACGGTACTTCAATCAGCGGCGAAACGACTCTGACGGTGACGCTGGAAGAGTACTCGGGCCAGACCAGGCTGACATTGCACCAGGGTGTCTTCGAATCGGCCGCGATACGTGACGATCACTCGAACGGCTGGAACAGCTCCTTCGACCGTCTGGCCGAGCGTCTCACCTCGGCGTGATTCGACAATCCCATTCAAAGGAGATCGCAAAAGGAGATCGAATGATGAACCAACACAAAATCGTATCGCCGGACGAATGGATCGCAGCCCGCAAGCAACTGTTGGACAAGGAAAAAGAACTCACGCATCAGATCGATCAGTTGAATGCCGAGCGGCGCATGCTGCCGTGGGTCAAGGTCGAAAAGGAATACGTGTTCGATACGCCGGACGGCAAGAAGTCGCTGGCCGATCTGTTCGACGGCCGCAGCCAGCTGATCGTCTATCACTTCATGTTCTCGCCCGCATGGAAGGAAGGATGCGTTGGCTGTTCGTTCTTTAGCGACCATGTCGACGGCGCCGAGATGCATATCAAACATCATGACGTGAGTTTCGTCGCGATTTCGCGAGCGCCGCTGGCCGCGCTCGACGCTTACAAGAAGCGGATGGGCTGGCGCTTCAACTGGGTGTCATCCGATGGCAGCGACTTCAACTACGACTTTCACGTTTCGTTCACCAAGGACGAACTGGCCCGCGGGGAAGCCTACTACAACTATGAGATGACCAAGGTCTCGACCGAAGATCTGCATGGCTTGAGCGTGTTCTTCAAAGACGAAACGGGCGCCGTGTTTCATACCTATTCGTCCTTTGGCCGAGGGGACGAGCGCGGCCTTGGTGCATACATGTTCCTCGATCTTACCCCCAAGGGCCGCAACGAAACCGGTCCCAACAAGAATCTGACGGATTGGGTGCGGCGCCACGACAAGTACGCGGAAGGACAACGGTAAGTCGCGACTGTCGATTTTTGGGGGTGCCGGGCGACTTATTATTGAGGACGAATTTTATGCGGATCAGCAAGCATCACTTGGGCGTGGGATTCGAGGTTTGGCATTCTCAGCAGAGCTGGTTCTGGTTTGTCGCCAATACCAATCGCAACGGCGTGATTGGGGCGGCGGCGACTGAGTTGGATGCGATGCGCGATGCGCGTATGTCGATCGAAGAGCTCGCCAACTCGGATGCCCGCCCTGGCTGGGAGCGTTCGCTGGTGAATCTCGCGCGGTACCTGGCTGCGGCTGGAGATACGACTGCGTAAGGAGCTGATCCGATGGAAACGCCGCAGGAATATTATCGCCACGACGGCCCGATGACGGCTCCGGGCGCGCATGCGGAGGAGTTCAGCAAACTGCCGCGGGATGTGGCGCGGCTTTGCGAAATCGTGCAGGGCCTGCTGATCCATCGCGATATCGCGCCCTTCCTGTACGATCTCAAGCTGACCGAAGCGCAGCGCGAGGACGGGCATCTTCGGCCGGTCGCGCAGATGCTGACGCGGATTCATGAGCTCGATTCGCGACCGATCGCTGTAGCGCGCGACTACGGCGGCCGGCTGCCGAGCGTCTGCCGCCATTTCTCGTTGATGCTGTCAGCGATGCTTCGCCACCACGGAATTCCGGCGCGTCCGCGATGCGGCTTCGGCGCATACTTCAACGCGGGCAAGTTCGAAGACCATTGGGTGTGCGAGTATTGGAACGCCGCCGAGTCGCGCTGGATATTGGTCGACGCGCAGATGGACCCGGTGCAACGGAAGGCATTCAAATTGGATTTCAATCCACTCGACGTGCCGCGCGACCGCTTCATTATCGCCGGCGACGCGTGGCAAATGTGCCGTTGCGGGCGTGCCGACTCTGCCGCCTTCGGCCTCACGCATGTGAATCTCAGCGGGCTGTGGTTCGTCGAGGGCAACGTGATCCGCGACCTCGCATCGCTGAATCGCATGGAAATGCTGCCGTGGGACGTGTGGGGAATGATGGATATGAACGACGCGGCGCTGACCGAGGAGAAGCGAGCGCTGATCGATCGCGTCGCGGCGCTGACGATTGCGGGCGATGAGAAATTCGCCGAGGTGCGGGAGATCTACGAGAGCGACGACCGGCTGCGAGTGCCGCCGGTCGTGTTCAATGTGCTGCGCAATGCGCCGGAGCCTTCTGTCTCCTCTCCCTGTTAGGGAGAGGAGAAGGTGAGGGTCCGATTACAGCGCGCACAGCGCGCGATTCACGATTCTGCCTCTGCCCATTCGCCGAAGAATCTCACCTACCGCCAGCGGCTGGCGCGGGAGCGGCCGGACGCGCGGGCTTCGGCATGTGAATGTAAAGTTTGTCGGCGGCTGGACGGCCGTCAGTATGCATCGACGGCGGACGCATCGCGTATTTCACCTCGCGCGCGTGCTCGGCGAACTGGCGGTCGGGATTGTACACGCTGTTGAACTTCCACAGCATCTTGATGAAGTTGGTCTGGCCCTTGAGCGCGAGCTTGCCGGCGATCGACGCGACCGACTTCAGCGCCGCGAAGCCGAGATGCTTGCGATTGAGCACGTCCTGCGTCTTGACCAGCTCCTGGTAGAACTGCAGCAGCGGCAGCTTGGTCGGCAGCACGGCGTGCTGGATGTCGTAGAGGCGGTAGTCGAGGGTGGTGAGCTTGCGCGATTCGGTGAACCACAGCTCGGTGCCGGGATACGGCGTCGCGACGGTGAGATGGACAATCTCGGGGATGCTGATGGCCCATTCGCGAATCACCTCGAAGCGCTTCTCGTCCCATGAGGGATCCGCGATGAGATTGATGGCGACGGTCAAGCCGATTTCGCGCGCGACTTCGAGCGCCTTGAAGTTGACGCCCATCGAGGAGCGCTTGCGATGGAGCTTGAGGCCCTCTTCGTCGATCGCCTCGAGGCCGAGGAACATGTATTCCATGCCGAGCTTGCGCCAGTAGCGGAAGACTTCCGGGTTGCGGCACAGCACGTCGGCGCGAGTCTCGAGGTAGTACTGCTTTTTGATTTTGCGCTTTTCGATTTCATTGCCGATCGCGAAGCCGTGCTCGGGATGAATGAAAGCGACGTCGTCGACGATGAAGACGTTGGGCTCTTTGATCGAGAGCATGTCTTCAGCCGCCGCTTCGGCCGAGGATTTGCGGTAGCTGCGGCCGTAGAACGTCCACGCCGAGCAGAACGAGCAATCCCACGGGCATCCGCGCGTGAACTCGATCGAGGCGCACGGATCGAGCACGCCGATAAAATATTTGTTGCGGCGGCGGCCGAGGTCGCGAGCCGGAAAGAACTTGTCGAGGTCGTCGAGCATCACCGGCGTCGGCCCCGAGCCTTGCGTCGTCAGCACGCCCGGAACTTTGCCGATCGAGCCGGTGCCGATCGCGTCGAGCAGCATCGGCGTCGCCGTCTCGCCCTCGCCGCGGATGATCGCGTCGATTGCGCCGTCGGCATGCTCGAGGATTTCGTCGGCGACGAACGAGCCGCTGTGCCCGCCGGTGAAGACGAAGCAGTCCTTCGCCAGGCGCTTGACGTCCTTGGCGAGATCGATCACCTCGGGCACGTTGGCGAGGTAGTTGAGCGAGAAGCCGACCGCGTTGGGACGGAAGCTCTCGAGCTCGGCGAACAGATCGCGATGCTTGAAAATCTGAAGGTCGATAATCCTGACGTCGTGGCCGGCCGCGCGCGTCGCCGCCGCCACCCGCTCCATTCCGAGCGGTTCGAGGCGCAAATAAATCTCGCTATACATTAGCGGACTCGGATGTACGAATAAGACCCGCATTAGTTTTCCTCCGGCGCCGCCTGGTTCGCGTGTACGCCGCTTTCGCGCGATTCGCTAGTCTTCGGTCTCGTCAAGTCCCCGCCTGACCAATCGGCCAGTGGCGATTGCGAGCATCCTAATATGCCGGTCGACGCATTGAAATACCCATGGCGAGCCTCGCATCTGGTCTCATGCTACAATTTGGCGTATGGCCACGGGCAAGACACCCCAGCGCGGAAGCTGGACCTTCATCATCGTGATTTTTGTCGCGGTGCTGATCGACGCCGTCGGATTAGCACAGGTACGCGCGAACTACATTCATGATCACGGTTACGATGTCAGCCCGCAACATCTGGCGGTTGCGAAGCCTCCCCCGCCCTGACCGGGGAACCGTAAATCACTTCATCTAATTTGAAACCCGCCGTGGGTTTCAAACTTCCTTGGGCAGGGGTGACCCCTGCACCCAGTATCTAAGACTCTGTCTCCATCGTCGTGCGTGGGCTTGACACGCATCAGGCCCGCGTCGGAATTTGGCTCAAGGCCAAACGGCAAACGGAGAAATCATGCAGTATTCGAAATTAGGCAAGACTGGAATCACCGTCTCGCGCATCTGCCTCGGATGCATGAGCTATGGCGACAAGAAATGGCGCGACTGGGTGCTGACGATGGACGAGGCGCGCGAGCATTTCGCGGCCGCGGTCGAATCGGGGATCAATTTTTACGACACGGCGAACGTATATTCCGTCGGCGCGAGCGAGGAGGTCACCGGGCGATGGCTCGGCGAGATGGCGAAGCGCGAAGAAATAGTAGTCGCGACCAAGGTGCATGGCCCGATGGCGTCGGGACTGAATCGCGCCGGCCTCAGCCGCAAAAATATTCTCGAGGCGTGCGACGCGTCACTGCGGCGGCTCAAGATGGATTTCATCGACCTCTATCAAATCCATCGCTTCGACTACACGACGCCGCTCGAAGAGACGCTCGAGGCGCTCGACTCTCTCGTGCGCGCGGGCAAGGTGCGCTACCTCGGCGCGAGCTCGATGGCGGCGTGGCAATTCGCCAAGGCGCTCGCGCTTCAGAAAGAAAACGGATGGCACCGGTTCATCTCGATGCAGAATCATTACAACCTCGTGTATCGCGAGGAGGAGCGCGAGATGAATCCGCTGTGTATCGACAACGGCGTCGCGCTGATTCCGTGGAGCCCGCTCGCGCGCGGATTCCTGGCGGGCAATCGCGAGAAAGGCGGCAGCGGTCCGACCGCGCGCGCCAAGACCGACGACTTCGCCAAGAACATGTACTTTCGCGAGTACGATTTCGAAGTGCTGAGCGTCGTCGAGCAGATCGCCAAAGAACGCGCCGTGACGCCGTCGCAAATCGCGTGCGCGTGGATTCTGCAGGCGCCCGGAGTCACGGCGCCAATTATAGGCGCGACCAAGCTGGCGCATTTGAAGGAGGCGATCGCGGCGGTCGACGTGAAGCTGACCGCGGACGAGGTCGCGGCGCTGGAGAAGCCGTACCGGCCGCATCCGATTCTCGGGCACGAGCAGCCCAAGCCGTCGCGGATGGTCGGCGCGCACTGAACGTGGACGGTGGGTCGAGAAGTTAAAGCGTTACTTGAGGTCGCAGAAACTCTCGGAGGTCTGCGCGCGCCCTTCTACTTTGCCGGCGGATGGGCGATCGATCTGCATCTCGGACGCGTGACGCGGGAGCATCACGATATCGATGCACTCGTCATGCGGCGCGATCACTCTGCTGCTGCACAAAGCTCTGAAGGATTTCTCACTGAAAAAAATCATTCCGCATCCGGATGGAATGCCGCCGAATCGCGGGACGATTGTCGAGTGGCGTCCCGGCGACAAGCTTGAACTGCCGGTGCATCAGATCAATGCGTATCGCGTGGGCGAATCGGAGCCGGCGTTCCAGGTGATGCTGGCAGAGTCGCGCGGCGGCGAGTGGATCTTTCGGCGCAATCCTGATGTTTCGATGCCGCTTTCGCGAATGGGATTTCATCCACTGTGGGGATTGCCGTATCTCGCGCCGGAAATCGTGCTGCTGTTCAAGGCGAAGCATCTCGAGGCGCGCGATCGAGCGGATTTTGATCACGCGATTCCCGCGCTGAGCGTGGATGCGCGACGATGGCTCCGCGACGCGATCGAGAAAACTCATCCGGGTCACGAGTGGCTGAAGGTCGTCTAGCTAACTGGGAGATGTGAAATGGAAATCAACGGCGTCGCGCATGTGATGCTCACGGTCAGCAATTTCGAGGCGTGCTTTCCGTTCTACGAGAAGCTGCTCATGTACCTTGGGCTCAAGCCTGTCATGCGCAGCGAGGAGCTTCTGTACTGCGTGGGCGGGAGGACCGCCGTGGGAATCATGCGCGGCGACGACGCGTATCGCGCCGAGAAGTTCGTGCAGCGGCGCGTCGGGCTGCATCACGTGTGTTTGCGCGCGCGCGAGCATGGCGACGTCGATGAGATTTACCTTTTCCTCAAATCGATCGGCGCGAAGATCGTGCATCCGCCCGAGGATGGGCCGTGGGCGCCAGGATATTATTCGGTGCTGTTCGAAGATCCCGACGGCATTCGCCTCGAGGTCAACCACGTGCCCGGCAAGGGTTTGCTGGCGTGAAGCGCTAGGCGGAACGTTCGAGTTTTGCGCGCAGGCGCGACGCGAGATCGGGGGCCGATGTCTCGTGTTTGAAATAGACGAAGATCTCAGTCGCGTCCTTGGCGAGGCGATCCAGATTTTTCACCCATTGGTCGAGGCCGGCGTCGTCGTAGGTTTCTTTGCGCAGGCGGACGTAGATGTAGGGCGCCGTTCGTTCGACCGGCGACGCGAGCTTCTCGGTTTCGGCGATACATAGTGCGGCGCCGTTGTCGGCCAGCGCGGTCAGCACGGATTTGTCGAACCAGGTTTTGTTGCGGAATTCGAAGGCGGCGCGAATCCGGTTTTTCAGAATCGCCAGGAAGTCCTTCAGCAGCGGGAGATCGAGTTTCAAGTCGGGCGGAAGCTGGAACAGTGCCGGCGCGAGACGCTCGCCCATCACGTTCGCGCGCTCGATGAAGGTGTCGGTGGTTTCTTTGACATCGCGCAGCTTGGCAAAGTGCGTGATGCGCTGGGGAGCCTTCAGCGCGAAGCGGAAAGTCGCCGGCGTGCGCGCGGCCCATCCTTCGAGCATCGCGGACTTCGGCATCGCGCGGAAGGTGTAGTTGATTTCGACCGTCGGCATCCGCTCGGCGTAGTACTCGAGCATCTTGGCGCCGGGAAGTTTCTCCGGGTAAAAACCGCCGAGCCATTCCTTGTACGAAAAGCCCGACGTGCCGATCAGGATTTTCGCTTTCGCCATCGAAGCTTCAGTGCGTGCTCATCCCTTGAGCGTCGCTTGCAGGTTTTTGCCTTCGCGCTTGCGGAATCCGACTGCGACGCTGAGGCGCTCGAGGTGCTGATCGATTATTTTGCCGCCGAGGCGCACGCGATGCTCACCGAAGAACCTTTTCACTTCGTCTTCGCGATCGAGCAGCGCGACGACCGCCTCGCACATCCGCGGCAGCGCGTTGTCGGGATATTTTTGAATCATCTCGTCCCAATGCGCGCGGGCGAAGTCCCACGCCTGGTAGCGGCACGCGGAGTTGAGCAGCAGCGAATGCATGAGGTACGGCGAGTTCTGGGTCCGCACCTGGCCGTCGAGCGTCATCTCCATGGTTTTCTTCAGCAGGTCGCGGTCGCGGAAATTTGCCAGCGCGAACAGGAAGCGCTGCTCTTCCTGCGGCGTGCGCGGCGCTTTGAATTTTTTCCTGAACTCCTCGTAGCGCGCGGCGTCGCCCGAATGCGCAAGGATATTGACCAGCGCGGGCACCAGGTCGCGATCGGCGGAGTCGGGATTGTCCTCGAAGCGCGCATACAGATCGCGCGCGCGCTTCTGCACCTCGGGATCGTCACCGAGTGTGCCGAGCGCGCCGATCAGCATGCCGCGCAACTGGCGCGCGAGCTCGCTCTCGCCCGACTTGGACTCCCAGCCGAGACGCGCGGCGGCAGGACCGACAATCTCGCGCACGGTGGCCGCGAGCGCGGGCCGGTCGGCGTCGGCGGCGATCATATCCAGGTACGCGAACGCGCCGATCAACGCGCGCCAGACGTTGATGTCGGTCTCCTTGGTGAACAGCCGCGCCATCTTGAGGAACTCGCTCAGCGGGCCGAGGCCGGCAACCGTCGCAGCCCAGGTGTCGCTGACGAGGCCGAAGCGTTCGATCGGCTGAAGTGCGGCGAGATTTTTCGTGATCGCTTCCAGCAGCGCCGGCGCGTAGTGCACGCGATAGAAACCGTGGCCGCCTTCATTGAGCAGCGCCCACTCGAGCTTGCCGGGCAAATCGACGGTCGTCTCGCGCGTGGTGAGCAGCACCTTGTGGGTCGCGACGCCTTTGTCGGTCTTGGCGCGAACCATCACGGGCACATGCCAAAGCTGCGTGTTGTCCTCGGCGAGATAGAAGAACCGGCGCTGCGAGAGCTTGAGCCCGCGGCCGTCGGCAGTGGGCGACGCGTCGATGATGGGAAAGCCGGGCTGGAAAATCCACGAGTCCATCATCTTGCGCACGGGCTCGTGCGACGCCGCCTCGAGCGCGTCCCACAGGTCGCTGGTCTCGGTGTTGTTGAACTGATGCTTTTTCAGGTAAAGGCGGATGCCGTCACGGAAAACATTGGCGCCCAGGAACTGCTCGAGCATCCGCAGCACCGCCGCGCCCTTCTCATAAGTCAGGATGTCGAACATCGCGCGGCAATCTTCGGGGCTGCGCACGGTGAACTCGATCGGGCGCGTGCTGCGCAGCCCGTCGATCGACATCGCGGCGGCGCGCGAGACGCTGAAGCTCTCCCATCGCTTCCACTCGGGCTTCCACGCGTCGACCGCGAGCATCTCCATGAAGGTGGCGAACGCCTCGTTGAGCCAGATTCCGTTCCACCATCGCATGGTGACGAGATCGCCGAACCACATGTGCGCGTTCTCGTGCGAGACGACGTCGGCCACGCGCTCGAGCTCGGCGCGCGATGCGGATTTTTCATCGGCGAGCAGCGCGGTTTCGCGAAACGTGATCGCGCCGAGGTTTTCCATCGCGCCCGACGCGAAGTCGGGAATCGCAATCAGGTCGAGCTTGTCGCCGGGATACTTGAGGCCGTAGTAGTCGGCGAAATATTTAAGCGAGAACGCACCAATCTGCTTCGCCCAACTGGTCAGCGATTCCTTGCCGGGAACGTGCACGATGCGCAGCGGCGTGCCGGCGTCGACCGGCGCGGTCGCGTCGAACTCGCCGACGATGAACGCGACGAGGTAGGTCGACATCACGATCGTCTCCTTGAAGACGACCTCCTTCTTTCCGCCGGGCAGCTTGCGCTCGCTCTCCTGCCCGCCGTTCGAGATCGCGGCGAGATTCTCGTCGACGATCAGCGTCACCTTGTAACTGGCCTTGATCTCGGGTTCGTCCCAGCATGGAAACGCGCGGCGCGCGTCGGTGGATTCGAACTGCGTCGTCGCTGCGACGTGGGTCTTGCCCGACGCGTCCTGGTACTGGCTGCGATAGAAGCCGTGCAGTTTGTCGTTGAGGATTCCGCGGAACGCGATCTTCAACGTCCATTCGCCCGGCGCAAGCTTCTCCGCGAATCGCAGATGCGCGCGTTCCTTGGCCGGCTCCGGCTCGGCCTTTGCCGTGAGCGATTTGCCGCCGCGATGCGCCGTCACCTTGTCGATTTCCAATTCGAGCGCGTTCAGCACGACGTCGTCGGTCGCCTGGTTGACGACGACGGCGATGTCCACTTCGCCCTGAAACGTGAACGCCTGCAGGTCGGGCGTCAGGCGAATGTCGTAGCGCTTGGGCGTGACGTTTTTCGGCAGGCGATAATCCTGCGTCGTATCGGCGAGGGGAGCTCCATCCTGATCGCGCATCGCGTCTCTCTTCCTTATATATGCAGTCGAGTTTTGAAAGTGAAAAATCGCGCGGGGCACGCGCCCCGCATACCGTTTAGCCTAGTTCAAACTGCTGCCGGGCGCGAGCAACTCATTCGCTATTCACCGGCGAGGCGCAGCGGACGCTCCATCCACACCACGTCCCAGTACTTGCCGAATTTGCGTCCGCATTCGGTGAAGACTCCCACCTCGGTGAAACCGAACCTGCGATGCAGCGCCACCGACGCGTCGTTGGGCAGCGTGATTCCGGCGAGCACGCGCCTAATGTCCTCGTCCTTGAGCGCGTCGATCAGCACGCGATACATTGCCGCGCCGATGCCGCGGCCGGTCGTTTCGCGCGCGCAGTAGACGGTGGTCTCGACACTCGTGTCGTACGCGGCGCGGTCGCGAAAAGGTCCAGTACCGGCCCAGCCGACGACCAATCCCGCGTCTTCAGCGACGAACAGGCGATGGCGTTTGGTGCCGGTGTGCTCGTCGAACCATCGCGCGCGACTCTCGACCGTCACCGGCTCGAGGTCGAACGTGATCGGCGTGTTGATGACGTAGTAGTTGTAGATTTCGGTCAGGCGCGGCAGGTCGTCGCGCACTGCGGGCCGAATCTTTACCGCTGCCATGAAGTCTGTCTCCTGCGCAGGAATTTTTCCAGGATCACAGCGAACGCCAGATGCAAAGATGAATCAAGCGGCCACTTTCGGCTTTTGCGAGATCGGCGAAAGTGATCAGCTCGATTCCATTTCGAACGAGCGCGTCGCGCACGCGCGGGCTGGTGAGAATCTCGACTTCGAGCTGCGCCTCGGGCGCGGGCGGGACTCTGCCGATGTCGGCGGCGGGATGAAAATAGAGCTCGGTCGTGCCGTCGCGCAGGCGATCGAGCACGCCGACGATATAGTCCTCGCTCAGGTGGCCGCTCTGATGAAGTCCGAACAGCGCGTCAGTCGAAGTGAGGCCGCGCGCGGTCATCATGCGGCTGGTGCGGAGCGAGAGCGTGCGAAAAATCAGCGACTCGACCAGCTTGCGCGGCGCGTTGTCGCGGCGGAGCTGGAGCGTCGTCATCACGCGCTCGCGCGGGAGCCTGATGCACGGCACTTTGTATTCGACGGCGAGCTCAACCAGAATATCGGCGAACAGCGGATGGACGTGGAAATTCAGATGGCCGTCGATATGGTTGAGGTAGCCGACCAGCTCGAGATGGCGCTCAACCTGCGCGCGCAGCTCGTCGGTCATGGCCGCGCGCAGCGAACGATCGAAGAAATATCGCATGCCGGCGGTGACGGGATTGTCGATAAATTCGCCCGACGCGTTCATCGCGGCACCGAGGCGCGAGGCGTCGAGCACGCTGCGCCCGCGGCATACGACCGCATGCAGGCCGACGTCGAGGTCGCGATTTTCGCGCGCGAGTTCGGCAGCGTCACGCGCGGCCGGCTCGGCAACCATCAGGCTCGCACTGCGCAGAATCCCGTCGCGATGCGCGCGAATGATGCCGGCGTTGACCTCGGGCGACAAGCCGAAATCGTCGGCGTTAACGATGAGGCGCTTCAAGCGGCTGGACCGCGAGCAGTGAAGATCACGGACACAATCTTGCTAGCATCGAGGGGTTCGCTCAAGCGGGTACCGCGAAGAATCGAAATGAGACCACGCGCTTGATTCTTCTCTTCTATGCCTTCGCGCGCGAGATCGCGCCGTTCAAGCGGCGCGTCCGCGATCGCACTCCGCTGGCGCTCGACGGCCTGCATGGCTTTCGCGCGAAGATCGGCAGTAAAGATTTCGCCGTCGTTGGCCACGGGATCGGCCACCAACGCGCAACCGAAACGGCGCGGCGTGCTTTCGATTCGATGCCTCAAGCGGAGTTGGTAATCGGGACTGGAGTCGCGGGCGCGCTTTCGCGCGGACTGAAGCCGGGCGACCTCGTTCTGTCCGATCGCATTCTGATGATTCATGCCGACGGCCAGCCGGCGAGCCCAGAGGCGGCGGTGAGCGCCTCGCACGTCCGGGCTATCGGGCATTCGCTCGCGAGCGCCGGCATTGCGTACTCGACCGGCGCGATTTTGACTTCGAATCGAGTGTTCACCGTCGCCGAGAAGCGCGGCGCGAAGGAAAGCACTGGTGCTATCGCTGTCGATATGGAAACCGCCGCGCTTGCTTCCGAAGCGGCCGTGCGCGGACTGCCATTTGTCGCGATTCGCGCGGTGCTCGACGAGGTCGACGACGAAGTCGTGGGCGCGGAGATGGCCGATGAAGATGGCGACGTCAGCCCCCTCGCGGCGACGGCGTACCTGTTGCGCAACCCGGCGACGGTGCTCAAGCTGCCGCGGATGATTCGCAATCTCTCGCGCGCGACTGCCGCGCTGGCCGACGCGCTCTCGGCTATCGCGCACGACGGCAAGACGCCCGACGTTGCTAGGCGTGATCGCGCTGGGGAGGAGCGAAAGCGCCCGCGCTGAATCCGCCGTCAATCGGCACGGCGATGCCGGTGATGAACCCCGCCTCGTCCGACGCCAGGAATGCGGCGAGCGCACCGACCTCTTGCGGTTTGCCGTTGCGTCCGAGCGGATGCATGTTGCCGGTGCGCTCCCAAATCAACTCCGAGGCGCCGGCGGGAACGGTGTTGCAGTTCTCGGCGATCGGCGTTTCGATGACGCCGGGGCAAATCGACACGCATCGGATATTGTGGCGCGCGAAGTCGAGCGCGATTCCCTTCGACATGATCACGACGCCGCCCTTTGCCGCCTGGTAGGCGCCGAGATTCGGCACGCCTTCGATTCCCGCACCGCTGGCGGTGTTGATGATCACGCCGCCGCCCTGCTTGATCATTTGCGGAATCGCGTACTTGCATCCGAAGAACACGCCTTTGAGGCACACGTCGACGACCCAGTCCCATTCTTCCTCGCTGGTGTCGACCACGGTTTTCGGCACGAACACGCCGGCATTGTTGAACAGGATGTCGAGCCGGCCAAACGCGGCGATGGTTTCATTGACCATGCGCTCGACTTCGGCGCCGATGCGTACGTCGACCGTTAGCGATTTCGCGACGCCGCCGGCCTTTTCGATTTCGGCCGCCGTATTACTGGCCGTCTCGGCGCGCACGTCGGCCACCATCACCTTCGCGCCTTCATTCGCAAATCGTATCGCGCTCGCCCGGCCGATTCCGGAACCGGCGCCCGTGATTAACGCAACTTTGTCCTTGAGCAGCATGATTGTCACCTCTGCATGCTTCGTCGCAGCTCGATGACCGACGCTTGCCACACTCGGCGGAAATTTGAAAGCGCTGGCCCTATGCGATGACGCGTCGAAGTTCGGCCTTGCGCGCGCTCGTTGGCTTCCAGACAGGAAGATCGCGCTCGTACGGGAAAATCTGCCAGGTGACGCTCGATTGCGGCGTCATCACCCCAGGATTCGCGCCGGGTCAGAATATGAATCGCGAGCACACTGAACGGCAAGTAGATGAAGACCGCGGCCCAGCCGATGTTCGCCGCGTTGATTCGGAACAGCATCGTGATGCCGAAGAGCACGATGCCTGCATAGAGCGCGGGACCGAGCAGCGCGCGCGATCGCAGCGCAGGGCACAGGCCGGCGGGCTTGGCCGAGCCGCGATTGAGGGCGGCGTCGAGCCATTGGAAGATCGCAATCGTGATCGCGGCGACGAAATACCAACCGAGGTAGTTGCTGATCGGCACGCCAAAATGCGGTCCGGGCGGGTCGTACCAGAATATTTTGCCGAGGAACCATCTCTCGCCGAGCACGCTCAAAGGATCGACCACCATGTCGACCATCACCATGAACAACGCGGCCATCAGCCACACCCGCGGTGCGCGGCGGATTTGCCAGGTGTCGAGAATCCGAAAATCCGCGCCGCGCCGATAGAGCGGCGAGCTGAGCAGCAGCGCGACGGTGTAGCTGGCGAACGCGAGGAAGGTGAACGATAGCGAGTCCATGAACGGAACGCCGAACACCCACAGCTCGCGGCCGCGGGTCGCCTCTATATAATGATACAGCCCGAACGGGAATCCGTTGTGGACGGAAGACCACTCGCACGCGAGCGACACAGCATAGGTGAGCACGGTGAACAGGAGCGTCGTGCGCAGACCGAAGTTCACAATCGCGATAAACAGAAAACTTGCGAGGAAGATGAACACATACGGGCGCAGCGCGATGGTGGATAGCAGCAGATGCATCGCGAGGCTCACGCGGCGCTCTTCGCCGTGCCTTTCGATCTGAAGAATTCGATCGCGGCGGATATCGCCGCGTCAATCGGTCCAGGCGAATAGCCCAACTCCGCGCGCGCTTTCGAGGAGTCGAAGAACATTCGTTTGCGCGCCATCCGCACTTCGGTCAGGCTCGCGCGCGGTGCTCGACGAGTGACAGTGCGCGCGAATGCCTCCGCGCCGAGCGCGTAGCCGAACGCCACCGCGTACGGAATTCTCATCTTAGGCGGGGGCAGCCCGGCAACCGCGGCGAGTCGTCCGAGAAATTCCTTGAGCGTGAGATTTTCACCCCCGAGAATATATTTCTCGCCGATTCGGCCGCGTTCCGCGGCGAGCAGATGCCCGCGCGCGACATCCTCGACATCGACGATATTGAGTCCGGTCTCCACGTACGCCGGCATCCGCCGATTCAGAAAATCCACGATGATTCGGCCGGTCGGCGTCGGCTTGAAATCGAGCGCGCCAATCGGCGTCGACGGATTCACGATCACGACCGGCGCGCCCGCGCGCGCGGCCGCCAGCGCCGCCTGCTCGGCCATGTACTTCGATCGCTTGTAATGACCCGGCATCTCGGCCAGCGACGACGGCGTGTCCTCCCGCCCCACTCCACCATGCGGAATTCCCAGCGCGCCGACCGTGCTGGTGTAAACGATTCGCGAAACGCCGGCATTCACCGCCGCGCGGATAATGTTCTCCGTGCCGTTCACATTGGTCGCGTACATCGGCGCCGGATCGGTCAGCCACAGCCGGTAATCGGCGGCGACGTGATAAACCTCGTCGCAACCGTCCACCGCCCGCGCGACCGAATCGAAGTTCCGGAGATCGCCGCGCACGATTTCGACCGGCAGGCCGGCCAGCGCAGTCAGGTCCGCGTTCTCGCGCGCGAGCACTCGCACTCGATCGCCGCGGTCGAGCAGCGCGCGTACCACGTGGCATCCCACGAATCCGTTGCCGCCCGTCACCAGCGCTAACTTGGTAGTCATCTGACTATACGAATAGCTATTCTGCCGGTCGCGCCAGAACCGCGGCTGCCGCGGCCCGTCCCGAGATCACCGCGCTCTCAATCGTCGCCGGCAAGCCGGTTTGAATCCAGTCGCCGGCCAGAAAGAAGTTCGCGATCGGCGTTTTGGCCGTCGGCCGCAGCTGATGCGATCGAAGGTCGGGCGCCATCGTCGCGTTCTTCTCCTTCAGCACCAGCGACTTCACGACTTTTGCCGCGCGCGACGTTGGAATCATCGCATGAAGATCGTTAATCACGATGTCCAGAAGTTCCTGGTTGCTGCGATCCACCAGCTTGCGCGCACCGCTGATGACGAAGCTCAGGTAGCCCGGATGCGCTTCACCGCGTTGCGCGAAGATCTGACGTTTGTTGAATAGCCACTGAGTAGTGGTGCCGATGAAACCTATGAATGGCGAATCAGTCACTTCGCGATCGAGCCAAACGTGAACGCAAATGATCGGCGAACTCGAGAGACCCGTGAAGCGCGAGAAGAATGGATCGGCGACGGCGTTTTCCGGCAGCAAGCGAAGCAACTGCGGCGCCGGCACTGCACTGATGAAGTCCGATGCCTCGATTCGCCGTCCGTCGCGGAGCCGCACGCTCGCGACGCGGCCGCCAGCGCCAAGCTCCAACATCTCGACGATCGAATGTGAAACCACCGACCCGCCTGCGCGCTCGATCAACTGTTTCGCGCCCGTGCAGTAGAGTTCACTCAGGCCGACGCGCGAATAAACAAACGCCGAGTCGCGGCGGCGCGAGAAAAACGCGCGCTTGAGGACTTCGGCCAACAACTGCGCCGACGACACCTCGGGCTCGTCGTTAAGCGTCGCGATCGAAAGCGGGTACCAGAAGCATTTACGCGCGTGCTCCGATTGCCCGAGGCGATCCATCAGCTGCGCGACGGTCATCCGACTCAGTTCGCCGCCGCCGAACCGTCTCATCGCAAGCAGACTCAGTCCGCCGCGCATGACGCTCATTCGTTCCGCGATACTAAGATGCCGGTATCCGAGCAACGCGGCCGTCATGTGCAGCGGGCCCGGCAGCCGCGCCGTTTTCAAGGTCGCACTCTGACCGGGACCGGCAAGCATTTCGATTTCCAAATCCTCGTGGAACACCAACTGATCGTGCGCGCCGATTTGTTTGAGGAAGTCGAGCGTCTCGCCATAGCAACCCATCAGGACGTGCTGGCCGTTGTCGACGAAATCGCCGGTGTCAGGGTCGGTAAATGAATACGCACGGCCGCCAAGCGCGGGTTTTCCTTCGAGCACCGTGACGCGCACGCCGCGCTGCGCCAGCGCGACCGCAGCGCTGAGTCCGGCGAAGCCGGCGCCGATCACGACCGCGTCTTTAGTTACGGGCGTCATCTATCCGCGCAGCGCACTTAAACGGCCTTCGGCCCACGCACGGCCGACAAGGTAAAGCTTGTGCGGTGCGGACAGGCTGTGCCGGCGGTCGAGCACGCGATAATTCGACTTGATGATTCGTTCGAGCAGCGCGGCGTAGATCAGGCGCATCGCCTCTGCGGTCAGCAGCGTCGCGCGATCCTCGGGCGCGAGCGCGCTCTGCGCCTTGGCGTAAAGTTCCTGCGCGCGCCGGGCCTCGAAGTCCATCAGGCTGACGAAGTTCGGCGTGTACGCGGCCCCCAGAATTTCTTCTTCGCGCACCTGGAAGCGTTCGAGATCTTCCAGCGGAATGTAGATGCGGCCGCGCTCGGCATCCTCGCGCACGTCGCGCAGGATGTTGGTCAACTGAAGTGCAAGGCCGAGATTTTCCGCATATGACTTCGCCGACGGATTGCGGTAGCCGAAAATCTCGATGCAGATGAGACCCAGCGCCGACGCGACGCGATAGCAGTAAGGCTCCAGCTCCTGCCAGCTCTGGTAGCGCTTGCGCGACAGATCCATCTCGACGCCCGCGATGATTTCTTCGAACAGCTCGCGCGGAATATTAAAGCGCTGCGCACTGTCGGCAAGTGCGCGGGAGAGTGCGCGCGTCGGCGTCCCCGTATACACGCGGTCGAGTTCCTCACGCCATCGCTTGAGCAGAAGCGCCGGCTCGCGAATCGATTCGTCATCGGCGATATCATCGATGAAACGGCAGAACGCGTAGACGGCGTGCAGCGCGCGGCGCCGTTCGGGCGGCAGCAATATGAATGCGTAGTAGAAGCTCGAGCGCGAGCGCCGCGTGATTTGCGCGCAGCGTTCGTAGTCGGCCTCGAGCGACGCGTCGTCGCGGACAGCCGCCGTCGCGATCTCGGCCGCGGCGCTGCTGTCAGACTTCAAGCCGTCCACGAATCGCACTCCATCCGAGTTTCAGGTAGTCGAGTTTCGTCAATTGCGGACGCATCCGGAACACATCGTAGTTAACGCGATCGATCGCGCGCAGAATCGCGAGGCCGCCGCCCGCGAACATCACGATGTCGCGCCGCAGCCGCTTGTCGACGCGCTGGTGCAGTTCTCCGCCCTCGACCAGCATCGCGCGAGCGACGCCGGTTTCATGACGCATCAGATCGATAAACTCGCGCGACGACGTATGCGCCGCGAGATCCGCCGGCGTCACTCCGAAGCGTTCCATGTCACGGCGCGGAAAATAAATACGTCCCTTGTCGAGATCGACCGCGACGTCCTGCCAGAAGTTGGCGAGCTGCAAGCCGCTGCAGACCAGGTCCGACAGGTGCTGCCGCTCGGCGTCACGATAGCCGAACAGGTAGAGCACCAGGCGGCCGACGGGATTCGCCGAGTAGCGCGAGTAGCCAAGCAAATCGTCGAGCGTGTCGAAGCCCTTGAAATCCACATCGGAGCGAAACGCCGTGAGCAAATCCTTGAACGGCTCGCGCGGAATTTCGAAGCGGCGCACCGTATCGGCGAGCGCGATAAATACCGGATGGCGCGCCGTGCCCGCATACGCCAGGTCGAGTTGCCGCTCCCATTCGTCGAGCATCGCGCGATCGTGATGCTCGTCGGCAAAGTCGTCGGCCATCCGCGCGTACGCATAAATCGCGTACATGTGCGGGCGCATCTCGCGCGGCATCAGCCACGACGCGACGGTGAAATTTTCGTAGTGCGACTTCGCCAGCCGCGTGCAGAATTCGTACGCGCTCGCGACGTCGAACGTCCCCGCTGGCATCGACGCGTCGGGCACCGCACTCGACGCGTACGACGCTGCCTCGCCTTGTACATTGACGCGCGCGATAGCCATCGTCTCAGGCTGCGACCGGTCGCGCTCCGATTAGTTCGCGCGCCGAGGCTCGCGCCCAGCCGTCGGTTTCGAGCAGATCCTCGATTGTTCGCGCGGGCGTATTGCGATGGCGATTCATCACCGTCTCGATATGGCGCGGGATTTCCGTGAAGCGCACGCGTCCCGCAAGAAAGCCTGCCACCAGTTCCTCGTTGGCGGCGTTGAGGCACGCGGTCATCGTGTTGCCGGCGGCGAGCGCGTCGTACGCGAGCCGCAGACACGGGAAGCGCCTGAGGTCGGGCTCTTCAAACGTCAGCCGCGAATTTTCAACGAGCGACAGCGGCTTCAGATGGGTCATCGGCAGGCGCTCCGGATACGCAAGTGCGTACGCCACTGGAATCGCCATGTCGGGAATCGCCATCTCGGCGATCACCGAACCGTCGATCATCTCCACCATCGAATGAATCACGCTCTGCGGATGAATCACCACCGCAACCTCGGCGGCTTTGAGGTCGAACAGCCAGCGCGCCTCGATGACCTCGAGTCCTTTGTTCATCAGCGTCGCCGAATCGATCGTAATCTTGCTGCCCATCACCCAGGTCGGATGCTTGAGCGCCTGCTCGACGGTGATCGTCTCGAAACCATCGGCGCCATCTCGCGGAACGGTCCACCCGACGCGGTTAAAATTATTCGCTTCAACGATTCGCGCCCGCGGCCTTCAAGGCACTGGAAAACCGCGTTGTGCTCGCTGTCCACCGGCAGCAGGCGCACGCGATTTTCGCGCACCGCCGTCGTGATCAGCTCGCCGGCGATCACCAGCACTTCCTTGTTGGCAAACGCGATGTCCTTGCCGGCCCTGATTGCGGCGAGCGTCGGCTGCAAGCCCATCGCCCCGACCAGCGCGGACATGACGAGCTTGGCCGCGGGATGTGTCGCCACGGCGATCGCGCCTTCGAGTCCGTGCACTATCGTCACGCGCTGCGTACCGAGGCGCGTCGCCAGATCACGCGCAAGCTCGGGCGTCGCCACCGACACCAACTCGGGCTGAAATCGCTTCACCTGCTCGGCGAGCAAGTCGAGGTTGCGTCCCGCCGCCATCGCGACGACGCGAAAGCGGTCGCTGAATCGGCCGACGACATCAAGCGTGGTGACGCCGACAGATCCAGTCGAGCCCAGAATTGAAATCGCCTTCATAGCGATTCGCTCAGTGCGGCGCCGTCTCCGCCAGCCGCTTGCGGAATCGGCCGAGCGCCATCAGCGGAAAGTAAAGCGGATACATGTGGTAGCGAAGATAGAAGTGATTCGGAAATCCGTTTCCGGTAGATTCGCGCTCGTCCCACGTGCCGTCGTCGTTCTGTCGCTCTGAGAGCCATTGCGCGCCGCGCATCGCATTGTCGCTGATGCCCGCCTCGCCCGCGACTAATGCGATCAGCGCCCACGCCGTCTGTGACGCGGTGCTGCTTCCGCGCCCATGCCACGACGGATCTTTGTCCGACAGCGGGCTCTCGCCCCAGCCGCCGTCGGGATTCTGCTTCGACTTGAGCCATGAGACGGCGCGCTTGATCCACGGCTCGTTGATATCGACGCCGATCGCGCGCAAGCCCGCGAGTGCCGAGTGGGTGCCGTAGATATAATTGACGCCCCAGCGCCCCCACCATCCTCCCGCCGGCGACTGATTTTTCTTGAGCCATTCGATCGCACGCTTCGCCACCGGATGATCGGCGCGATAGCCGACCGACGCCATCATCTCGAGCACATGCCCCGTCAGATCGGGACACGACGGATCGGTCACCGCTTCAACGTCCGCGAGCGGCAAATGATTGAGCCAGGTTGAATTGTTGTCGGCGTCGAAAGCCGCGAAGCCGCCGTCGCTCGATTGCATTCCCATCACCCAGTTGGCGCCGACGCGAATCGCGCGTTCCTTTGCCGCCGCGTCGCTCGCCTTCGAATCTGCGAGCACCGACAGGATAACCGCTGAGTCATCCACGTCAGGATAGCAATCGTTGTAAAACTCGAATGCCCAGCCGCCAGGTTCGAGCTCTGGACGTTTGATCGACCAATCACCCTTCTTGAAGATCTGATGATCGATCAACCACTGCGAAGTTTTTTTGAGCGCCTCATCGTCGCCTGGCAAGCCGGCGTCGAGCAGCGCGCGGCCGGCGAGAGCCGTGTCCCAGTTGACCGACACGCACGGCATGTACATGTCGTTGTCCTCGAAATGCCAGATCAGTTCCTGCGACGCTTCGATTGCGCGCTTCAGCACCGGATGGTCGTTGCGGTAGCCGTTGGCTTTCAGAGCCATCGCGCTCAGCAGGTAGCATGGCTCGATTCCGCCCCACGAGCCGTTGGCCTCCTGATGTTCGAGCAGCCAATTTTCGGTGTGACGCAGCGCTCGCGCGCGCAACGATTTGATTTTGTGCCGATCGTAGAAGCGCAGCGCCTTGTCCGCGACGTTGAGCGCGTTGCGCAGCGAGAGCATGTTCTTTCCGCGCGGCTGTTTGAACTTGGTGAAATGCGGCGGCTCGATGTAGAGCTCGAGCACTCCGCGCTGGTAGTCGATTTTTTTCTCGGGACGCGCCGCCTGCAGCATCATCAATCCCATCAGCGTTCCGCGCGCCCACGAACCCAGCTCGTAGATGTTGAACGGGAACCAATTCGGGAACAGTGAAAGCTCGACCGGCAGCGCGGCCGTCGCGTCCCAGGTTATCTGCCCCATCGCCGCGAGGTAGAAGCGCGCGAGCGTGCCGCAGTTGACGATGCCGCCCTTCGACAAAATCCAGCGGCGCGCTGCAGCCAGCGGCTCGTCGCCGGCGCGCATGCCGGTGAGCTTCAACGCGAAGTAACTTTCGATCGAGGTCGAGAGATAGCCTTCGCCGCCCTGGTAAAGCGCCCAGCTGCCGTCCGCGCTCTGCGTGTCGAGCAGATGCTTCTTGAGCCGCGCCTCGGTCTCGACGTCCACCGTGTCCATGAAATGATTGAAGATGATGAACTCGGCGTTCATCTCGGCGTTCGCCTCGAGCGGCGCATGCCAGTAGCCCTCGGGCTTCTGCAGCGCGAGCAGCGCGCGTTGCGCGCGATCGACGGTGTAATCAACCTTCGCGACGAACTCGTCATGCGGCGACATCGCAATCGCCGCATTTCCAATTTCAATTGCCTGAGTCATGTTTCATCCTTCATGGAATCACGGCGCATTTCAGCACCACGCCGCGCTCGAGCATCTCGAATACTTCGGCCAACTCGCCCAGCCGCTTGCGCGCGTTAACGATCGCGCCTGCGTTCAGCGCGCGCCCCGCCAGCAGCTCGTACGCACGCCGCACGTCGCGCGGCCGATAATGAAACGGCGCCATCAACGTCAGATTGTCGTAGTGCATCCTCCGCGTATCGACACTCAATGCCGTGCCCGCCGCGCAGCCGCCGAAAAACACGACGCGTCCGCCGCGCCGCACTCGCGCCAGCGCATCCTGCCATCCCTCGATCTGGCCCGTGCATTCGATCACGAGGTCGGGGCCGAAGCCGCTGTTGAGCCGCGCGATCTCCGCGGCCGCATCGACGCTGTGCGCATCGACGACGCGATTTGCGCCCAGGTCCTTGGCCCACTGCAAACGCTCTGCCCCGCGTCCGACGACGACGACCTCGCGCACGCCGGCCGCTTTCAGCACCAGCATGTGCAGCAGGCCGAATGCGCCGCCGCCGATAATTACGACCGTCTCATTTTTTTCGGGACGCGCCATCTCTTGCGCGTGTACGACGCACGCGAGCGGTTCAAGCAGCGCGGCTTCCTCGAACGGCAGATCTGCGGGCTTGATAAACGTGCTGCGCGCGACGACGTGGGCCGGCAGCAGCAGCGTGTCGGCATAGCCGCCGTGCACCATCCGCCCGACCGCGGCGTCGCAAAGATTTTCCTGCCCATGCTGGCAGTAGAAACAAATCCCGCACGGCGCCGTCGGCGCCGCCATGATTGCGTCTCCGGGCTTGAACGCCGTCACGCCCTCGCCCGCTTCCAACACGACGCCGGAAAATTCATGCCCGAGCGGCATCGGAGTTTTCCACATCGGATGTCCGCGCTGGAAAGTTTTCAGATCGGTGCCGCAACTGAGCGCGCAGCGAACCTGAATCAGCAACTCGCCGGGGCCGGGGGGCGGCGCGACGTAGTCACGCAATTCGAGGCGCCCCGGCTCGACCAGCAGAGCCTGGCGCGAATGCGGCACGGAGATTTTCGCCGACGCTTCGAGCGCGCTCACAGCTTGCGCTCCACGACGAAGGTCGCCACATGCCGTAGCGGGTCGGCACTCGTGCCGAAGTCCTGCAGCGCGCGATGCGCCCGCGTTTCGAGCTCGCGCGCCAGATCCATCGAGCGCTCGATGCCCAAAATCGCGGGATAGGTCGCCTTGCCGCGCTCGGAGTCTTTTTGCGTACGCTTGCCCATTTGCTCGGGCGTGCCTTGCACGTCGAGCAGATCATCGACCACCTGGAACGCAAGCCCGAGCGCCCGCGCGTATGCGTCGAGCGATTCGATTTGCGGCGCACTCGCACCACCGAGGCGTGCGCCGCCGCGCACCGACGCCAGGAACAGCGCGCCGGTCTTTTTGCCGTGCAGTTCTTCGAGCTCCTCGACGGTCTTCGACTTGCCCTCGCCGATCAGATCGATCACCTGCCCCGCGACCATCCCGCCCGATCCTGCCGCAGTCGCAAGCTCCGCGACCGTCTCGAGCACGAGACTCGGCGACGCGCTCCGGCCCGCGGATAGCGCCAACACCTTGAATGCGTCCGTCAGCAGCGCGTCGCCCGCGAGCGTCGCGATAGCTTCGCCGTAAACCTTGTGATTGGTCGGGCGTCCGCGGCGCAGGTCGTCGTCGTCCATGCACGGCAGGTCGTCGTGAATCAGCGAATAGGTGTGAATCATCTCGACCGCGCACGCGAGGCCCATCGCCGCGTCGAGCTTGCCGCCGACCGCCTCACACGACGCGAGCACCAGCACCGGCCGCAGCCGTTTGCCGCCCGCCAGCAGCGAGTAGCGCATCGCCTCATGCAGACGAGCCGCTGCGCCGGTCGGTTCGTCGACGCTTTGCTTGAGCGCCCGCTCGATAAGTTGCGCGCGCTCTTTTAAATAGCTGTGCAGGTCGAACACGTCTCGTCTCTTTTCCGGATGCGCGGTGACGCTTGTTTGAAACCGGTTTTTTCGGACTTCGATTTCCTGCGCGCGAAGATCACCCGCATCGCGGGGTTCACGCGTCAGCCGCGCACTTCCTCACGCCACGTAATGCCGCACCATCCGCCACGAGTCCTTGAGATTCTTGCCGAAATCGAGCGCCACCGTCCCCTCGAATCCCGAATGCAACTTGCAGTCGCGGCAGCGGAAATCCTGCTTGGTTCGATAGTACTCCCAATCAGTCGCCGCGTGCATCTCGTCGAGCGTTTTGTAGTGCCCGTTAGTGATCAGGTAGCACGGCCCCTTCCATCCCTGCGGATTGCGCGTGACCGTGGTCCACGGACTGCATTGCATGTCGCGTTTGCCGACCAGGTAGTCGAGGTAAATCGGCGTGTTGACAATTTTGTAATCGTTCGCCATGTCGCGAACCTTGAAGAACTTCGCCGGCATCTCTTCTTTCTTCAGATACTCTTCGTCGTTCTGCAGCACCTGGTAATGATAGCCGGGACTCAGCAGCATGCCGTCGACGCCCAGGCTGGTCAGGTATTTGACCATGTCCTCGAGCTCCTGGCCGCTGGTCTCGCGAAAGACCGTCGTGTTGGTCTGCACGCGGTAGCCCTTCTCTTTCAGCATCTTGATCATCTTCACGATGATGTCGAAATGCCCCACCCGATCGACCACGCGATCGTTGGTCTCGCGCATCCCGTCGAGGTGCAGGTTGAAGCTGAGATAGGGACTCGGCGGCACCTGCTTGACGAAGCGCTCGAGCAGAATCGCGTTGGTGCAGATCATGACGTGACGCTTCTGATCCTCGATCAGCCCGCGCGTCAACGCCGCGATATGCTTGTACATCAGCGGTTCACCGCCGCAGATCGACACGATCGGCGCGCCCGCCTCTTCGGCCGAATGCAACGCCTCGTCGAGCGGCATCATATCGCGAATCGTGTCCTTGTACTCGACGATGCGCCCGCATCCGATGCACGCGAGATTGCACGCATGCAGCGGCTCGAGCATCAGCACCAGTGGAAAATATTTTTCGCCGGCCCGCTTCTTCGCGCGGATGTACCGGCCCAGGTCGATCATTTGTCTCAGCGGAATGCGCATGCTCTGCGTTCTCCTCGAATCGAAGTTGAAGAAAATCAGGACGGCGCGGCGCCGCCCTCCGATGTAGATGTCCCCGAACCGAACAACCACTCACTAACCATCACCACCGCCCCCTCGGGGTCGATCGCATTTGCACCCATAAATAAATATTCGATCAGCAAACCGTTCAGCGCCGACAGCAGGAACGCTGCCGCCAAATCGGGGGCCGACCGCCGCGTGCAGATTCCCTTTTGCTGCGCGCTCGCGATTAGCTCGACCAGCATCGCGCGGTATCCGCCGTAGAGCTGGAGCACCTGCTCGTTGAGGCTCTCGGACAGCCGCGGGTCGTGCAGCATCTGCGCGAGGAAAAAACGCACCGAGCTGGCGTTGTCGCGGACGAACAACAAGTACGATTCGGCCAGCTTGAGAATCTGCGCGCGCTCGTCCATCACCGCCGCTTCTTCGGCAAAGTCGATAAAGTACGGCTCGAGCAGACGATTCAGCACCGCGACGAACAGCTCTTCCTTGGTCTTGAAATGCCAGAAAATCAGGGCCTTGCTGACGCGCGCCTCGCGCGCCACTTCCGACATCGAGGTCTCGTGGAATCCGCGATGGGCAAATAGCTGCATGGCCGCTTTGAGGATCTCGTCGCGCGAGTCCTGCGACCCCGTGCGCGGCTCCGCGATACCCACTTTTGCCTGCGATGCGCCCATATCCCCGCTCGGCCGCTCTCCCTTAGTCCTGTTGCCCGTAACCACTGAAGAACTTCCAATGCCAGCTAATTCGAGCCGCAGTCATCTGCGCGTCTCGAAATTAACGCTAACCATTCGGTCAATGGAAACTTTACCGTCACAATCTCGAATGTCAAGAGCGACAGTCCGAGCGGTCAGTCGGTCAGCGGCAGGATGAAGTGGGTCGAACGCGCCTTTTTGGCGCAACTATCCGATTTCAGTGAAGATCTATGTTGACGCCGTTGTTGGCAGCCGATGTTCGACATCCTTCGATTAGCATCAGTGCAACACGCGCCTCTGTCAGATTGCGGCTTGCAGTCGGCGAATCGGTTCCTTCGGCGACCGCTCGCTCGAACTCCTCCGCCACGCCATCGAACCAGGCCGAATGATACGAGTCGTCGGCGATATCCGCGACCGACAGATCCTCGACCTTCCCGGACCGTTCGGTGAGCGTCACTCGATCCCCTTCAATCTCGAGACAAGCGCGCTCTCCATATATGAGCGCCGACGTCCGCCGCACCGGTGCGCGCCACGAAAGATGTACCCGGCAGATAGCTCCGCCCAGGAACCGGATTCGCACGTTGGCGACATCGTCGACCTCCCCTCCTGCGGGAGAATCGAGTCGCGCCGAAACCGATGCCGGACACTCTCCCCCCAGCAACCAGTTCATAAGGTAAAAGACGTGCCATCCGTGATCGATCAGTATGCCTCCGCCCGACGCGGCCGCCGCCCGCCACTTGCCGCCACTGCCGCCGGCGCCCGCAGGCTCCGTTCGCATGCGATCGATCGACATGAAGCGAATCGCACCGAGCCTGCCCGCTTCGATCGCGCGATGGGCAGTCGCATACGCAGGCGCGTATTTCCAATTATGCACGCACATCAGAACGCGCCGCTTTTGCAGCGCCAACGCGGCCAGTTCAACGAAGTCGGCACGCGTGAGCGCGAGCGGCTTCTCGACGATCACATGCGCGCCCGCCTCGAGCACCGCGCGGGCAGCCTCGAGATGCAACGCCGGAGGACTGGCGACATCGACGAAATCGGGCGCCTCACCGTCGAGCATCAGCTCGAGATCGTCGTAGACGCGAACATTCTTGATCAAGCGGATCGCTTCATGGCGCCGCTCGGATACCGGATCGTGAATCGCTGCGATCGCGAGATTCGGGCGCGAACGCCATCCGCCCAGGTGAGCCCGCGCAGCAACCTCGCCAAAACCGGAAATTGCACCGCGCAGTTTCGATGAACCAGCCATGGGTACCGCCAATTTTCAGCTAAACGCCTACTACTCGCAACATAGCGCAGTGAGGATACGGCGGTGCAGCCGAAATGCGGCGGCATCGCGCGCAGATTGATCCAGTAAATCCACGCTAGTTGCGATGGCAACGCTCTTGCTCTCTTCCCCAATGAAGGCTCAAGCGGGAGGACAGGCGAATCATGTTCGCATGGATTTTAATCGGACTAATCTCAGGATGGCTCGCAGGAAAAATCCTCAACGGCAACGGCTACGGCGTGATGTGTGACATCGGACTCGGCCTGCTCGGCGGCGTAATCGGCGGAATGATCTTCGGCATCCTGGGCGTGCAAGCGCACAACTTCATCGGCGCCATCCTGATGTCGACGGCAGGCGCCACGGCGCTGGTAATCGCCACCAGGATACTGCGCGACGAAATTTGAGCGCGCAGCCGCGGCGGGATCACCTATACGTAAAGCGCCGCGAGCTTCTTCAGCGAGCCTTCCGTATTCTCGAATGTGAGATCGCCCAGGCCCGCAACGAATCGCCCCGCTCCCGCCTCGGCGAACTCCTTCAACCCTTCCTGCACCTTCGCGCGTTCGCCGCGGATACCGCCCATTATCGTGATATCCAGCTCGGCGAAATTTCTGCCGACCGCCGTGCACTCGCGCTTGAGTTCATCGACGCGCCGCTTTAATTGCTCCGGGTTCAGCGCAATCGGGCACCATCCGTCGGCCCACTTGGCCACGCGCTTGAGCGCGTTCTTGTCGAGGCTGCCTATCAGCACCGGCGGTCCCGACTTCTGCGCCGGCTTCGGCAACGACTTCACCGCCGGAAACTTGACGTACTGGCTGTCGGCCGACGACTCCTCTTCGGTCCACAGCTGGCGCATCGCGGCGACTATCTCCTTGGTCTCGGTCCACCGATGCGGGAAATCGACGCCGAACAAATCGCTCTCCTCGCGCAGCCATCCCGCGCCGATCCCGAACAGCACGCGGCCGCCCGAGTATGCTGTCCAGCGTTGCGAGCTGCTTGGCCAGCGCGAGCGGCTCATGCTCGGGCACGAGGCAGATGCCAGTGGCGAGTTTCAGATTTTTGGTGACACCAGCCGCCATGCTCAGCGCGACGATCTGATCGGCCATCGTGAAGTACGCCGGCGGAATCGGGCCGCCGGTCGGAAACTGCTGCGTCGGATGCGCCGGCATCGCAGGATGCTCGGGCACCCAGATCGACTCGAAGCCCAGCGACTCCGCGACGCGCGCGAATTCCGCCGGATGAGCATTCTTGCCGGTGAACGGGATGAGCAATCCAATCTTCATTTTTTCCTCGCTAAGGTGCAGGGCTTGGCCCTTGCCCCGGGAAGTGTAAAACCCACGGCGGTTTCACATTCATTAGCGTGATTTACCCTGCCCCGACTACCAGCCGAAAAAATCCTTCGCCGCGACAAACTTCGCGACGCCGGCTGCTTCGCCTGCAAGCCGGTCGACTTCCTGATCGCCGACCATCGTCGACACCGTCAGATCGACGCCGTACATATCCGCCAGCTCCGTGATCATGCCGCCCTTTGGCTTGCGGCATTCGCATTCGTCGGCGTCTGTGTGCGGGCACACCTGCCATGCGGTCAGGATGTCGCCGAGCTGACGGTCGAGCTCCTCGAGCGCGGCGTCAACTTTTGCCGCCGTCAGCCGGCCGCGCGTGATTCCGGCCTGGTTGGTAACGATGAACATCAAATGGTTATGCAGCGGGCGAAGCTTTTCCGCCACGCCGGGCAGCAGCTCGACTACTATGTTGCCGTTCGCGTCGAGCGGAATCTCGCGCGCGTCGTTGAGCTTGACGAGAGTGCCGCCAAGATCGAAGAACAGCGCCGCGTTGCCATTCGGATTGGCCATCGAAAAAATTTTGCGCGCAGCTTACGCCTGGCGCCAGTCAACGTGGTCGCGAACGTGCGCGAACACTTCGTCCATGATTTCGACGCCGGCCTCGGCCTGCGCTTCGGTGATCACCAGCGCGGGATTTATTCGAATCTTGGGGAAGTAGCCCATGATGACGAGGCCGCGCTTGAGGCACTCGGTGAAGATCAGCTCGGTAACTTTTTTGCTGAACAGTTCCTTGGTTTCGAGATCGCGCACCAGCTCGACGCCGATCAGCAGCCCCTTGCCGCGCACGTCGCCGATGAATTCGTATTTTTCCTTGAGCTGCACCAGCCGCGACAGCATCTTCGCGCCGACTTTGCGCGAGTTCTCGACCAGGTGCTGCCGCTGAATCGCGCCGATCGTCTCCGACACTGCGACCGCCGCCAGCGGATTTCCGCCGTAGCTCGACGACGACGCGCTCGGCTTGCCGAACGGCTCCGCTTTGCCCAACTCGTCGCTCAGCAGCACGCCCGAGACCGGAAATCCCGAGCCCATGCCCTTGCCGACCGTGACGATATCGGGCCGCGTGCCGCTATGCTCGACGCCCCACCATTTGCCGGTGCGTCCGAAGCCGGTGATCATCTCGTCGGCGATCAGCAGCGCGCCGAAATCCTTGGCCACCGATTTCACCGCGGGCAGCCAGTCGTCGGGCGGTATCACGTTGCCCGCCGTCCCCTGCATCGGCTCGGCGACGATCGCGGCGAGCGAGCCGCTCGAACTCATCTTGATCTGCTGGCGCGCAAAATCGACGCAGTACAGCCCGCAGTCGGGATACTTCAACTTGAACGGACATCGGTAGCAATCGGCGTAGGGCACCGTGTACTGGCTGCCCTGCAGCGGACCGTAGCCTTGCTTCGATTCGTCGCCGATCAGGCCAAGCACGCCGCCGGTCTTGCCATGAAAGCCGCCCCAGAAGCTGACCGCTTCGTAGTGCCCGGTTGCGGAACGCGCCAGGCGCAGCGCCGCTTCGACCGCCTCGGCGCCGCCGCTATATAGATGTGCGCGATTCAGCCCCGCGGGCGCGACTTCGGCCAGCGCCTTGAACGCCGCCGCGCGCTCCTTGGTCGCGAACGTGCCGACCGTCAGCCGCGCCGCCTGCTTCGACAGCGCATCGGCCATCCCCGGATGCGCATGCCCCAGGCTGGCGACCGCAACGCCCGCGAAAAAATCGACGTAGGTGTTGCCGTCGGCGTCGGTCAGCGTCGCGCCTTCGCCATGATCGAACGCGAGGCCGGCCAGCAGCGAAATTCGCTGGCGGCCCGGTGCGATATATTTTTGTTCGAGGTCGAAGATTTCCTTCGACTTGGGTCCCGGCACCGCGGTTTTGATCGAGGGAAGTTTTCCGTTGGTGGTTGTCGATGTCTTCAATTGATAGCGGTCCGAATCCTTCCTTGAATTTGCCGCGCGCATCTAGCGCGGGCGGTTCAGCAGACTTATCCCACGGCGCGCGATTGCGCGAGCGGCCGGTGCGCGCACGCGGCTGAAGCTGGGCCAGTCGTTAAAATCGATAATCGCAAAATGATCGCCATTCAAGATCGCGTCGCCGCCCCACGCACCGAGCCCGAGCACCCCGGCTGCCGCGGTCGCCGCTTCCGACAGCGCGCGCACGGCAGCCTCGGCCACTTCCTCGCCCTCCGGATGCACGCTGAAATGCGCGGCGCCGCTGACGCCGTAAAATTTTACGACGCGGCCCACGACTTCCTGCTGGACGTATGCGAAGCGGATTCCGCGCCGCGCGAAATCGCCGAGAATCGCCTCGACCTCCGCGCGATCGCCCGCGCGCTGCACGTCTTCGGGCGCGAGCGCATGCAGGTCGCCGCGCTTGACGAACACGCCCGCCGTCAAATCGAGTCCGCCCAGCTTGCGCACATCGAGCGGCTCGCCCGCGGGCACCAGCGCGCCCGGCGGAGTCGGCACGCCAGCCTGCTCGAGGCCGGGCGCCAGCAAGTCGCGATAGCAGTTGCGAATCGAGAGCGCGGAGTTGATCGCGACTGCGCCCTCCTGCTCGACCTTGGCCAGCTGCTTGAGCGCGCGCGGCCCCTGGCACATCGGCAGCACGAGGTCAGCGCGAGGAGTCGGCCCCGTCGCGAAGCTGACCGGATCGACCGTCTGAATTTCGACGCCTTCGCGCTTCAGCTCCGCCATGGTGGCGTCGAGAATCGCGGCGTCGGCCTCGACCTTGCCCGGTGAAAACTCGGGCTCTCGATAAATTCCTAAAGCTCGACTCATAATTTCTTCCGTATTGCGAGGCGCGCGGCGTCGAGGTCCTCCGCTTCATCCACATCAATCGATCCTTCGATCTCGATCGCATCCAGCCGCATCCCGCGTTCTATGATCAGCGCGAGGAAGCGGCGGAGCGCGTCGAGTCCCGCGCGGCGCGCGTCGGCGGCAAAGTCGAAGACTCGGGTCGACAGGAAATAAACTCCTGCCGTCACCATAGAAGTCTGACGGTTGCCGAGTGCGAGGATCAAGCCATTTGATGACACATCTGTGAACAGTGGCTTGGCCTCGCCGCGCCATTTCGTGACGCCGAGCACGCCCGCTAAACTTTTGTCGCCACACTCCTCGATTTTCCGCCGCGACTCATTAACAAAACGCGCGAGTTCCGTCTGCGGAATTACAGCGTCCACCGTCGATGCGATAAACCATCCCGGCGCCAACACCTCGCCGAGCGCAAGCATCGTCTCCATCGAGTTGGCGGTGTCGCGAACGACCAGCCGCATCGACGCCGGAAGCTCGAGTGACATTTCTTCAGCGATGCGCGCCGTCTCGGAATTGATCACCGCGACCACCGACGATGCGCCCGCCGCCAGCATCGCGCGCGCCTGCCGCGCGAGCATCGGCTCGCCGCCGAGCATGACGAGCGGCTTGGGAATATCGTCGCGAGTCGAAGCGCGCAGCCGCTCGCCGCGTCCCGCGGCAATAATCGCGCCCTGTAATTCCTTCACCATTGGATCTGCGCAACTTCGTCGATACTTCGGATGGTGACGTCCGCGGCGCCCGAATCTTCACCGCTTTGCGGCGAGGTGCGCAGCCAGACCGTGCGCATCCCGAGCTTGCGCGCGGGTGCACAATCCTTCGCGAGCGAATCGCCGATCATCGCCGACGATTCGGGCGCGCATTGTAATTTTTTCAGTGCTGCTTCAAAGATGCCCGGCTCGGGTTTGAAAATTCCGACGCGCGACGAGTCGGCTACTGCCGAAAAAAATCGATCCAGCTTCGCTTCTTCCAAAATGCGATCGAGGTTGCCGTAAAAATTCGACACGATCCCAAGCTTGAAGCGGCTCTTGAGCGGGCCAATCGCCTCGCGGCTATGCGCCAGGCCGGCCGCCGTCTCGCTGACGAAGGACTTCGTGACCTGCTCAACCAATCGATGGCGTCCCGCCGCGCCGGAATCGTCGAGCACCTTGCGCAGCGCGTCCGGCCCGCTTTTGCGCAGGTATTCAAATTGATGGCCGACGAGGAATCGCACCAGGTCGGTCAATCCGAAGCGCGAAACGACTCGGGTCGCGCCGTAGCCGATTCGCGTGGCGTCATCGAACGCAGGATCCAGTTCGGCGCGCGAAATCTCGATTCCCGCGGCGCGATAGCTGGCCAAAAACCGATCGAGCCAATGCGCCGGCCCGTCGAGCGTGCCACCGAAATCGAACAGCAAAGTGGTAATCGTGGCCATGAAACGGCCAGTTTACCAGCCGCAGCCCGCTGCCTCCAGTTACGCTTCAGTCACGCTGATCGCTGAGGAAAGAGGTATCGTACTACGATCGGAAAGATGCCAAGAACATTGACACTTGTCGGGCGAAGGGAACCGAACGGAGATGAAGACCTGCCACGCGGCCGCGCTCGCGCTTGTGGGCTGGTATCTGATGGCTCTTCCAGCAGCGACCAACGCCCAAGCACTGTCCCTCCCGCCGCGCCACCAACATGGCATCGAGCGGAAGCCACTATCGCCGCAAACCAATGGCTACTAAAAGTGCCGCACGTCGAATACATGACGCCAGATCTTGTCATTGATGAGAGCGCTGTCTCGCCGACCCCTTTCTGGGCGATTGGGATCTATGTGGACGAATCGAAAAACGTGCGCGAGGTCGCAGGCGGAGTACCGTCGCAATTGGATGGCGTCCTTGTCTTTGCGAGACCGATTCCTTTCGTGATCTGGTGCCTAAGCGTTAGCCTCGGAACGAACGTCCCAAAAAACTGTTCCAAGGTGCGCAGTCACTTTGGAGAACGAAGCTCACAGTTGTGAGAAGGAATTTAAGACGCAAGCCCAATGTGAATCAGGCGCGGCTAAGTACGTGCAAGATTGGTACGTAGACGCAGCCAAAAACGGCGATGTGGTGGTCCTCGCGCCGACAACGGAATGCGTGGAAAACACCCTGCAGTAGAGGGTTGACCGGAGGAAAAATACAGCAGCCAAACTCATAATTCGGTGTGGAAGTTAGTAGCAACGCTACTTTCGCTCGCATTACTGCTGTGTTACCTTGGCCCGATCCCGAAAAACGGGCAAATTAGGTTTTAATGAGATATTCGTGATTGAAACTGCTCTCATCGCTGCTCCTGACCGCGCGGATAATGCGGTCTTCGGCCGTCCGCTTTTAGAGCGGCTGATGATCAATTGCGAGCGCGCCGGGATTAAGCGATTCGTCGTTGCCGCGCCTCGCGAGCGTTATCCGGACGTCGCGCGCGCGATGGGCCGGTTCAAAAATTCGGACTCCGTCGCGATGGTCGAGTCGTTCAGCGAGATTCTGAACAATCGCGGTGCGCAGGAATTAGGCATCGACCCGTCTGCCCCATGCGTTTCGTTTTCCGGCAACCTGGTCTTCGCCAAGTCTCAACTGGCGCGCATTCTCGACGCGCATGCCTCGAATCCACGATCTGTCCATCGCGAAGTCAGCACCGACCACGACCGCGGCGGCGAAATCGCCACGGGTCCGATCGGCGAGATCCTCAAGCGCGGCGGAATTTCGAACAACGTTGCGGGATCTGCCGCGAGCCTGCTGCCGTTCGCGCTCAATGGGCGGCCCGAGGATCGCGAGGAAGCGGAACTGCGGCTGGCGAAATCGATTCGCGAGGAATCGGCCCACAAGGACGCGCCGATGGCGCGATGGGTCGACCGGCGCATCTCGTGGCGAATCAGTTACTGGCTCGCGAAGCACACGCGCGTCACGCCGAACATGGTCACCGTCGCCAACACGATGTTCGGCCTCGCGTGCGGCTGGATGTTCGCGGTGCCGAACTACTGGATGCGATTGTTCGCGGCGATTTTCTTTTTGATCTCGATTACCGTCGACGGCGTCGACGGCGAGCTGGCGCGGCTCAAGATGGCCGAGAGCGATTTCGGCGGCGCGCTCGACGTCGTGACCGACAATGTCGTGCACGCCGCCGTGTTCGTCGGCTTGCTGGTCGGATGCTACCGCGTCGAGCACAGCCGCGCTTACCTGTACCTGATTCCGATTCTGCTCGGCGGATTCGCCGCGTGCGCTTACGCGACCTGGCGCGCGTTCGCGTTCAAGCGCGAGCAGGCCGCCGCGTGGCTGGACAAAGTCGATCGCTGGAGCGGGCGCGATTTCGCCTACTTGCTCGTGGTATTGGCCTTAATCAATCGGCTAGAGTGGTTCGCTTGGGGAACGGCATTCGGCACTTACGTGTTTGCCTTCGCCCTGATATGGATGACCGGTCGCACTGCGTCGTCAATGAAGACTGAAAGCCTGTAGGAACGGAATCGAGCCCTGCAGGCGGAGGAAGTATGAACGGCAAGAAGCCACGAATTCTCCTGGTGCAACCCACGACCGTCCATCTGGACGGCACGCCGCACAAGACGCGCTGGCGCTTGATCATGGGACTGATGATTCCGCTGATGGCGGGACTGACGCCCGACGAATACGACGTGACGCTGTGCGACGAACGCCTCGAAGACATCAACTTCGACGGCGGCTGGGACCTGGTCGGCATGACGACGACGATTGGCGCGTCGCTGCGCGCGTACCAGCTCGGCGACGAGTTCCGCAAACGCGGCATCCCCGTCGTCTTCGGCGGATTCCATGCGACTCTCCAGACCGAAGAAGCTCTCCATCATTGCGACGCGGTCGTGCAGGGCGAGGCCGACCTCGTGTGGGCCGAGCTGCTGCAGGATTGGCGCGACGGCAAGCTCAAGCAAATCTACAAAGCCGACAAGGTTCACGACCTCAAGAATCTGCCGCGCCCGCGCCACGAGCTGCTCAAGCTCAATCGCTACCTGTTCAAGGCAGTGCCGGTGCAGGCGAGCCGCGGATGCCCGTATCGATGCTCGTTCTGCGAAATTCCGGTCTTCTACGAGGGCTCGTATCGCACGCGGCCGATCGAGGACATCGTCGAAGAGATCAAGCAGGTCGTCAAAATCACCGGCTTCAAGCGCTTTCAGTTCATCGACGATCAGATAACCGGCAAGCACAAGTTTGCGCGCGAGTTGTTCAAGGCGCTCGAGCCGCTCAACATCCGCTTCTCATGCCTGTGGACGATCAACTCGAATCACGACGACGACTTGCTCGAGCTCGCGGCCAAGGCGGGAATCTTCCACGTCAACATCGGGGTGGAATCGATCAGCCAGGAAAGCCTGCTGTCGATGAACAAGATTCAGAATCACGCGGGACAGTACAAGAAGCTGCTCAAGAAGCTCGAGAAGTACGGCATCTACTACTCGCTCAACTTCCTGTTCGGGCTGGAAGAGGACCATCCGGGAATTTTCGACGAGACGCTGAAGTTCCTGCACGAGGTCAAGGCGCCCGAGGCATTCTTCAACACGGTGACGCCGCGCGTCGGCACGCCGATGCGCACGCAGCTCGAGAACGAAGGCCGCGTGATTATCCCCGACGCCGATCTCTACACCAACAACTTCCGCTGCATGTTCGTGCCCAAGAACATGTCGCCGCAGGAAGTCGAAGAAGGCGTGTGGCGCTGCACCAAGGAGTTCTACTCGCTCAAGTCGATGTTCAAGCGCCTGCTGCTGCCGCCCGGCAAGTTCACCTGGCAGGGACTCACTGAGAACATGCTCTTCTACTGGGGCGCCAAGCGGCAAATCGATCCGGTCGACTACTATTAGGCGATAGGCCACCTCGCCTTTGATCCTGAAGACTCTCGCAGTCCTGGTGCTGGCCGCGGCGCTCGAGGTCGGCGGCGACGCGCTCGTCCGCATAGGACTCCACAGCTATGGCTACTCGCTGGCGGCAGGAGCGTTCACGCTCTTCGCGTACGGAGTCGTCGTCAATCAGAGCGGCGTCGATTTCAACCGCTTGATGGGAATCTACATCGCGGTCTTCTTCGTAGTGGCGCAGGCAATCTCGTTCATCCTCTTCAGGCAGATTCCCGACGACAGAATCATCCTGGGCGGCGGATTCATCGTAGCCGGCGGCCTCCTGATCCTGCTGATGACCTAGAAATTGACCGAACGGCTATGCGGGCGCGGAGAGACCGCGGTCGGCGTCGATTGCGGCGCGGACTGCCTTCAGCGTTTGATCGCGGAGCCGCAGCTTGCTCGCAGCCAGGACGTCCATGTTCAGCTTGGTTATCGTGGCGGCCAACTTTTGCGCTTCATTCTGCAACTCGGCGGCGGGCACGACCTTGTCCAGGAAGCCGGCCGGCACTGCGTCTGTCGGCGAATACATTTCGGAGAAGATCACCGCGCGATTGAAATGCGCGGGCGCGAGGCGCTGACGGCACATCTCGATCGCGAAGTGCGGCATCGTGAGCCCGATGGCAACTTCGTTTGCGCCGATCCTGAAAGGCCCGTCCGCGCCCATCCTGTAGTCGGCCGACAACACGAGGAACACGCCCATCGCAATCGCGTGGCCGCTGCATGCAACCAGTATCGGCGCCGGCAACGAGAGCATTCGATACGCCAACTCGAAGCCCATGAACAGCATCTTCTGCGCGTCGGGCCCGCCCGCTCTGAGTACGTTCAGATCGAAGCCGCCGCAGAACACTCCCGGTCTTCCAGTCAGCACTACCACCGCGCGATCGGATACTGCGCGGTCGAGCGCGTCGTTCAGCGCCGACAGCATCGCGATCGACATCACGTTGACCTTGCCGTCGTCCATCGTGATGGTGGCGACCGAGTCTTTGAGTTCGTACGTCAGCGGCGTTGTCATCGAGCTACTCCTGCGAGCACGTTTACGGCGAGGACATTTACGGATTGAGCACGACGTTGTCTATGAGGCGCGTTTTGCCTACGCGCGCTGCGATGGCGACGAGGATTGGACGATCGAGCGACGGATGACGCGCGAGCGTTTCGGCGTCGACCGCTTCGACGTATTCGATTTCCACACCCTCGGTCCGCTTCAGCACGCGAGTCGCGGTGAACACTATCTCCTCGACGCAGCAAGGGTCAGCGCCATGCTTGTCGCGGGCGGCGCGAATGGCGAGGCTCAGCGCGAGCGCGTCCTGACGCTCGGTCGGCGACAGGTAGGCGTTGCGCGAGCTCATGGCGAGGCCGTCTTTCTCGCGCACGATCGGCACCGGCACAATTTCGAGATCGAAGTTCAGATCGCGGACCATTTTCTGAATCGCGCGCAGTTGCTGGAAATCCTTCTCGCCGAAGACCGCCAGATGCGGCTTGACGATGTTGAACAGCTTGGCGACCACGGTCGTCACGCCGCGGAAATGGCCGGGGCGATGCGCGCCGCACAGACCATTCGTGATGTCGCCCGCATCGACCGACGTCTGCGCGTCCGGCGCGTACATCGCAGCCGGCTCCGGCGCGAAGATGACATCGACCGGCACCGTCTCGAGCATCGCGGAGTCGCGCTCGAAGTTGCGCGGATAGCGCGCGAAGTCCTCGCCGGGTCCAAACTGCGTGGGATTGACGAATATCGACGCGACCAGGACCGACGACTGGCGACGGCCTTCGCGCATCAGTGTCAGATGGCCGTCGTGCAGAAAGCCCATCGTCGGCACCAGCCCGATTCGTTCGCGATTGGCGCGAGCGCTCTCGGCGTAGCGCGTCATCTCGTCGGGCGAGGTGATGACGATCATCGCGGGGCCCTCCTCGATTCGGCGTAGCAATGTTCCGGCGCGGGGAACGCGTGCTCTTTCACTTCGCGCACGTACGCGCTGGCCGCGGCCGCCGCTTCGTTCCACAGATGCGCGAACGGCTTGGCGAAGCGCGGCGGGCATGATTCGCCGAGCCCGAGCAGGTCGTGCATCACGAGCACCTGGCCGTCGCAATCGGGGCCGGCGCCGATGCCGATAGTCGGAATCGTCACGCTCGCGGTGATTTCGCGCGCCAGTGACGGCGGCACGCCCTCGACTACGATCGCGAATGCGCCCGCCGCTTCGAGCGCGGCGGCGTCTTCGAGCAGGCGTTCGCGGCATCCGGGCGCGCGGCCGGTTTTGCGGCCTTGCACGCGATGCCCACCCATCCGATGAATCGACTGCGGCGTCAGTCCGACGTGGCCCATCACCGGGATGTCGACCGCCGCAATTCTCGCGACCGCGTCGGCGATCGCCACACCGCCTTCGAGCTTCACCGCCTCGGCTCCCCCTTCCTTGACCAGCCGGCCGGCGTTGCGCAGCGCATCCTCGGGACTCACCTGGTACGACAGGAACGGCATGTCGGCCACGATCAGCGCTCGGCGGCGCGCCCGTGCGACGGCGCGAGTGTGGTAGATGATTTCGTCGATCGTGACGGCGAGCGTGTTGTCCTCGCCGCGCACCGCCATGGCGAGGCTGTCGCCGATGAGGAGCACGTCGATGCCGCAGCTGTCGAAGATACGCGCGAATGGAAAGTCGTACGCAGTCAGCATCGTGATTGGCTGCCGCGCCGCTTTCATCCGCGCGAGATCGGGCACGCGAACTTTTTCTTGCGTCATGTTTTCTCTCAAGCGATCCGGTTGCGCTCACCAAAAAACAAATCGGGGCTGCCGCGCACCGGCAACCCCGCATTGGAGCGAACTCGAATGAACGAGCGCTCGAATCACTCGGAGTCCCGGTCCAAACATCGGATCCAGGCGCGAGCAGACAACGAAACCTAACGTCTCTCTCAACACCGTCTCGCCGGGAAAGATTCCTCGACGGACTGTTTTAACTATATAGAGAAAGCAGGCGGTCGCGTAAAGGACGAAATTAGTTGGTGGTGGACTGCACGACGTCGGTCGTTACTGGCATCGTCACCTGCACGCGTTTACCGTCGCGCAGCACGCTCAGATAAATGATTTCGCCGGGCTGCAGGTCGTGGATGCGGTCCTGGAAGTCGAGGAAGTTGGTCACGCGCGAGCCGTCGACGCCGATGATCATGTCGTAGCTCTCGCCGACCTGCATGTAGTCGATCGCAGGTATGACGACCACCGACAGGCCGCCGGAGAAGACCGCGCCGACCATCGCGGCCGCCGCAATCGCGTCGTGCACCGTGTGACTGTAGGGGCGCAAGCCCGCGGTCGCGGCCGGACTGCCTTTCGCGACGGCGACAATCAGCAAGCCGTCGGCGTCCTCGCCGGATTTCAGCGACCGCTTCGCCTCCTCCAACTCCATTCCGAACGGTGTCGTCAGCTGGCCCTCGCTATCGAACTGCTGCAAGGCTTTGAGCTGCTCCGGTGGCATCCCGCTTTGCTCTTCCTGGTAACGCGCGATCTCGCTGCCGTCTTGCGAATCGGGCGCGGGCGCAGACATCTGCTGCTGCAAGGCGTCGACTGGAATCCCCGCATTGCTGGGAGCGGTCGCGTCGAGATTTTGCGGCGGCGGCGTCGACACCATGTTCGACGGATTGGCGGCGGGGGCCGGCGGCACGGACGCGGGGATTTCAGCGATCGCACCGCTCGACGTTGAAGCGGCGGCCGGAGCGGGAGCAGCAGATGCAGCGGCGGCCGGAGATGCAACTGCAGGTGCGGCGGGGGCGGACTGGGCGGATGCCAGCGCGCTCGCGAACAGCACGAACATCGACGCGGCGAGCGATGCGCCAAACGCGCCATGCTCGCGCGCTTTACTAGTTAAGACTCCAGCGTTTCTCATGCTCCACCACGCGGCCCTCTCGCACGAGCTTTCGCAGATGAGAGCGGACCGAGCTTGCCGCCGCAGGATGCAGATACTCCGGAACGTCAACGTAGATCTTCTTCACGATCGCCATCGCGTCGAGCGGCCCCGCGCCGTCGAGCGCCTCGAGCACCTGGCGCTCGCGCAATTCGCGATGCGCAATGTACTCGCCGATCTTTTCTTTCGGATTGCGGATGACCGGGCCGTGCGCCGGATAAATCGTGTCGAGGTCGAGTGCGAGCAAGCGCCTGAGCGAATCCATGTACTCGCCCAAATCGCCGGTATCGTCAGGAATGACTGTAGTTCCAGCCCCCAGCACGACGTCCCCCGTGAAAACTGCGCGCTCTTCTTCGAGATAGTAGCACAGGTGATCCGGTGAATGGCCAGGAGTAAAAACGGCGCGCAGCGTGGCGCCTTCGGTGTGGACGACGGCATCGTGGCCGATTGCGGAAATCTCGCCGGCGGGCGCGTCGTGACCCTCCCACGGCATCTTCAGCACTTCCATCTCGCCGAATTTTTCAGTGACTTGCTTGACGCCGCCCAGGTGATCGACGTGCGCATGCGTCAGCACGATCCGTTCGAGCTCGCTGCTGCCGGAAAGTTCCTTGAGCGCCGTCTCGAGCAGGTCAGCGTAGATCGCGACGCCCTGCCCCGTGTCGAGCAGGATCGGTCGCTTCGAAGTGCCGACGATATAAGTGTTGGTGCCGGGTCCGGTAAACGGATTCGGATTCTGGCCGAGCACCGTCGCGACGCGCGGCGAGATGCGCGAGTAATCGGGCATCTTGAGACCGATCATCGAATCGGTCACGACTCGCTGCTTACTCATCTGGACCCTCCCCGAATCCTGCCGCAAATCCTAGCGCCGGTTGCGTTCAAATATCAGCCGAAGTCCCTTCAATGTCAAAAACTCGTCGACCTCTTCAATCGTCTCGCTCTCGGGCGCGATCAGCTCGGCCAGACCTCCCGTCGCGATAACGCGCGCTCTTTCGCCGCGCTCCTTCAGGATGCGGCTGACGAGGCCGTCGACCAGGGCCGTGTAGCCGAAGATGAGGCCCGACTGAATCGAGCCGACCGTCGTGCGGCCGACCGCCTCGCGCGGGCGCACCAGCTCGACGCGGTAGAGCTTGGCGGCGTGCTCGATCAACGCGTTCATCGAAACGCCGAGTCCGGGCGCAATCGCTCCGCCGGCGTACTCGCCCTTGCCGGTCACGTAATCAAACGTGGTCGCAGTGCCGAAGTCGACGACGATGGTCGCGCACGCGTAGCGCTCGTACGCCGCGACCGCGTTGACGATTCGATCGGCGCCCACTTCCTTGGGATTCTCGTAAAGGATCGGCATCCCGGTTTTGATTCCGGGTCCGACCATCAGCGGCGCGCAATGGAAGTAGCGCTCGGCCAGTTGTTCCATCACCTGGTTGAGGGGAGGGACCACGCATGCGATCGCGACGCCTTCAGGCTTGACCCCGCCCTCAAGGCCGGCGCCCGCCAGCAACGTGTTGAGCAGCGCGCCATGCTCGTCAGTGGTGCGATCGGGAACGGTCGAGATACGCCAGTGGTTGCGGAGGCGCTCGCCTTCATAAATTCCAATCACGGTATGGCTGTTGCCAACATCAACCGTTATCAACATGAAAAATCACCGTCCGACGGTCGTCGCCGATAGCGGCGCGATCGGGCCAAGATAATAGCGCGCAAAGTCGATGTAAAAGAAACAGCGCAGGTGGAGGCTTCAGTGATGCAGTCCCCAGGCGGGCGCTGCCATCAACATCGGGCCGCCCGCAGGACGGCTGTACACAGACATCGAGTTGTTCAGCATCCAGGGACCGGGATTCAGCGGCGGGCGCGCGGCTTGTGTGATGGGGCTGCTCATCGGCGCGAGTGTAGATGAGGGCACCGAGGGGCTGTTGACCGTCGCAAGCGCGGTGGTCGTCGAGGGATAGATTACGTAAGGGACCTCGTTGACTTCCTGGTTCTGGTAGTCGTTAACGCTGCCAAAATCATCGGCGGGCACGGCGCTGTCTGCGGTGTCGTCGTCGACCGTCGGAGGAGTGCCGGGAGACGGGGCGCTTATTGCCTGGCTGTCGTCGTCGTCACCGTCGACCGCATTGGGGTCGCATGAGCCCGGCGCGCTGTCTTTGGGGCAGGTCACCTGTGGAAGCTCGAGCACTTTGTTGGCCGTGTCCACATCGTCATCGATCACGGGTCCGGTGGTGGCGTCAGGCGCGGTGCTCTCCCAGCCCGGGTCGACGCTGGTGCCGGAAACAGGGGCCTCCTGCGCAAACACGGGCGTATTGATGAAGACGGAAATCGCGAGGGCTGAGAAAATCGCGGCGATCAACCGCATGGGCCGCGCGGAACTCATAGATCGACATTACCAGAGCATTTGAGTAGCGCAAGGCAAAATCGTGTCGCCGCTCGCGCGGAGGTTTGGCAACGCGCTGCGCGAGCGGATAAGATTCGGCGCTATGGCGGAAACAAAAGTCGCATTGGTTACCGGCGCGGGCCGCGGCATCGGCCGCGACATCGCGCTTCGAATGGCAAAGGAAGGCTACGCGGTCGGACTGATCGCGCGCACCAAGTCGCAGCTCGACGAAACCGCCGAGCTGATTCGCGCGCAGGGTGGCAAAGCAGTCGTGACGCCGACCGACGTCGCGCGCCGCGAGCAGGTCGTCGCCGCAGTCGAGACCGTCGAGCGCGAGCTCGGCCCTATTTCCGTGCTGATCAACAACGCGGGCGCGTATCTGCGCAAGCGCTTCACCGAAATCACCGAAGAGGATTTCGACTTTCAGCTCAAGGTGAACGCATACGGGCCGTTCTTCTGCACCCAAGCCGTCATCGGCAAGATGGCCGAACGCAAGGCGGGAACAGTGATTTTCGTGCTGGGGTCGGAGTCGCGCAGCGGGCCGGCGCAATACTCGGCATATAACGCGTCGAAGCTGGCGCAGCGCGCGATTGCGGAGTCTGTCGCCTACGAGTTCATGCATCTTGGCGTCCATGCTGCCGCGCTCGACGTCGACGGCGCCGTGGACAGCGGGCGAGTGCGTGAGTCGATGCCTGACGTCGATCCGTCGCACTTCGTTCCACCGGCGGCGATATGCGACGAGATCGTGCACCTGATCGATCGGTCGAAAAGCGCCTGGACCTTCCAGGTCGACATGCGAGCATTCGTGCAATGGCGTCCGCGCGTCGCACCGAAGAAAAAAGTTTGAGTTTGATCGAGTAGCGATCGACCACACCCGCTCACGCGCGGGCGGGTGTGGTCTTGGCACAATCGAATATATAATGTTCGACGCGTCGGGGTGTGGCGCAGACTGGTAGCGCACTCGCTTGGGGTGCGAGTGGTCGCCGGTTCAAATCCGGCCACCCCGACCATTTCAAATTCTGCGCGCGTTCCGCAAGCGACGTCTGGCGCAGCGCCATATAGTTCTTTCAAAGATTCGGTTACGAAGTGACGACGTCTCGCGATCTTCAATTTGGTTGACTGACTAGCCACTCTCTTATATCTGTTCATGCAGTCTAGGATAAATGCATGGCTAGACCGAGGAGCGACGATAAACGGAACGCGATCATGTCGGCAGCGATCCGCGTCATCGCCTCCCAGGGACTTGGTGCTGCGACGGCAACGATCGCGGAGGAGGCGGGCGTCTCCAATGGATCGCTATTCACCTACTTCGAGACGAAGGCCGACTTGATGAACCATCTCTACATAGAACTCAAGGCGGAGATGGCCGCGGCTGCCCTGGATCGACTCCCGACCAAGAGCGACATCCGCAAGCAGGCGTTGCATATGTGGTCCCATTGGCTGCGCTGGTCGACGTCATGCCCCGAGAAACGCCGGACGCTCGCGCATCTCGGCGTATCGGACGATATCACCGCGGAAAGCCGTCAGACTGGACACCAGACGATGGCTGGCATAGCCAAACTTCTGCAGCGGAGCCGTGAAAACGGTCCAATGCGCAATGCTCCGTTGGCGTTCGTCGTTGCCCTGATGAATGCGATGGCGGACGCGACGATCGACTACATAATCGGTGACCCGGCCAACGCAGAAAAACACAGTAAGGCTGGGTTCGACGCTCTCTGGCGAATGATCGCCTGATTTTTTTGACCCATGAATGACTCACTAGACAAACACTTATGAGGTACACGCCATGTCGAGCATCGAGCAGAGTAAGATGATGACAGCAAGCAGAAATACTGCCGTCGTCGACGAACTTATTGAGATGCGCGGCCTTCGCTTCCATTTTCGCGATTGGCCGTCGAAGCGTTTGAATGCGCCAAGTCTGGTTCTCTTGCACGGTTTTACGGGCCATGCGCGGTCCTGGGACCCTTTCGCCGAGGCGATGACTGATCGCTATCGCGTGTTGGCGCTTGATCAGCGCGGTCACGGTGAGACCGGCTGGGCGGCGGCGGACAGATACGGCATCGACGATATGGCCAATGATCTGGAGTCCTTCGTGCAGGCGCTGGGCTTGCAGGACTTCACGCTCATCGGCTTGTCGATGGGCGGCCTGGTTACGATCGAATATGCTGGCCGCCGCCCGAAGGCACTCGCGGCTTGCGTCATCGTCGATATCGGCCCGGAAATTGACCGGTCTGGGTCCAGTCGGATTCAGGCCGGCCTGCAAGCGGTGGATACCTTTGCGAGCCGCGAAGAAGCATTTGCGGTGGCTCGCGCCGACAATAGCCGACCACCTGAGGCGCTTCATCGACTGCGTTCCGACGCCAGCCTGATGCGGACTGAAGATGGTCGCTGGACCTACCGCTACGATCGCGCCCTGCGTTCTCCAGGGAGGCTGCGGCTGCGGGATCCGGAAACAGCCTGGCGGTCATGTGCGAACATCAAGGTCTCGACGCAAATCGTTCGCGGCGAACTTTCTGACATTCTCTCTCCGCAGATCGCCGAACGGATGGTCCGAACCATCCCGGACGCACGGCTTGTGATTGTTGCCAATGCAGGACATAGCGTGCCTCTCGACGCCCCCGAGGGCTTTCTGGCGGCGGTGCGCGAGTTCCTACGTAACTGAGTAGAGGAAGATATGCCGAGGACTGATTTGGAAAATTCTTCGGATCGCAAGGCGTACATCATCACCGGCCCGACCTCCGGCATCGGTCGCAACACTGCATTCGAATTGGCTGCGCACGGCACCGTCGTCCTGGTCGGCCGAGACCGCCGAAAGCTCGACGAGGTGCAGCAGGCCATCGAGCAAAAAGGACAGCACGCGGTTTCGGTCGTGTGCGACGTGTCTGATCCGGCGAGCGTGGCGCGCGCGGCTGCAGAGATCATTGCGCTCGATCTTCCGATCGCCGGCCTGCTCAACAACGCGGGCATCGGCGGCCAGATGCATCCCACGAAGAACGCGATCGGCTGGGACATGACCTTCGCAACCGACCACCTCGGACCGTTCGCATTGACCGAGGCGCTCGTGCCGCATCTCGCCGACGGCACGAACGTCGTCTTCGTTGCCTCCGCCGTCGAAGATCCCGAGCGCAAGCTCGCCAAAGCTGTCGGCTTCCGCGGCGGTCGCTATATCTCGGCAGAGGCGAGCGCGCGCGGCGAGTGGAAACCGGGCGGTGCCACGCAACCGGGCTTTGACGCCTATGCCACGTCGAAGCAGGCCAATCTTGCCGCGGCGATGGCGTTCGCCCGTGAGACTCCACGGTTGCGCTTCAACGCACTCGAACCGGGCTTTATACCGAACACCGGCCTCGCACGCGGGGACAGCGTCTTCATGGGCTTCTTGATGAAGTACATCCTGCCGTTGCTCGCGCCCTTCATGAAGAATTGGAGCACGCCGAAGCGAGCCGGGCGCGTGGCCACCGAAGTCCTGATCAATGCATCCGGTCAAACCGGCATCTACTACGACGAAGGCGGCCACCCGATGCTCGGTTCCCCGCTCGTGCGCGACCCGAAGTTCCAGGATCGCGTCGTCGCCGAAACGCGCGCCTTGCTGGCGACGGTTCGCGCAAGATTGCAAACCGCCTTTCGCCTCGTTAGCAGATCTGAAAGTGTTTTAGGCGATCGGACGTTGCGGTTCAGCTACAACTCGGTCAGCGATGCCACAGGGCATTCAATATCGGTGGAACCGGCGATGCTTCCCGTATGATCGAAGATGATCGATACTATCTTGGACCGATAGTTGCATTGGTCGAGCGTTAGATGAAGGCCGAATGAACACGTCGAATGAGTCCTGTTTCTGCTAGTGGCATTGGCTCCCGCGACGCGGCACGACTCCGGCGAAAACCTCGACAGCACCGGCCAGTCGCGAAGTGCAAACAAAAATATGCTGCCGGGCTTTTCCGTGGGATGCCTGACGCAGGGTATCGTCCTGCTCGGCGGCTTGCTCTTCCTCCCGCTCGCGATCGAAGCAGAGCAGGACGCCACCGACAGACCACACTCCGATCTTTTGCTCATCGGACTTCTGGCAGTCTCTAGGATGGCCCTTTTTCGCCTGTCTGCGTCGGCCCTTGCTTCAGGCCTGGTTCCCCAGGAGCGACACGCGAAGACCCTATTTCCTACCCAAATCGAACTTCGTTTCCCTTCCTTCCCCTCCACCTTCTTTCCGCCCCCCCCCGCCGCAACAATCACAGGCTCGATCCGGCGAGGCCATCCTCAGACCCTTCCGGCCGCGGCCGCCAGCTCATATGGATTCGTGAGCCTCCAAGTCCCCGAAATAGCCGATGACCTGCTGGGTGCGGTCAAAGGCGACGGATGCGCAAAACCGAACTCCGAACAAGGCGCGGACTGGTCGCCGACGGAGTTCCCGTTCTCCATCCCTGCCGCCGCTGGCACCCTGGAGGAGACCACCGACTCACTGCCGCTCAATGGCGTCGAATGCGGTCGGAACGTTGTGCAAAGCTCGGCACCCGCACCTATGCCGTTACCGTGCAATGTTGCGACATCTCGAACGCGGTACGCGACACCGTGGGCACGGTCAACGGGATTACGCTCGACTCGTGCCGGAGCTCAAAGTTTCAGTCGCCAAGATCAAGGGGCAGTGAAGCAGAGGCACGGTAGCGCAACGATCCTTTTGCAAATCGATGAAGCCGGTAGGGAATTCAGCGCGCGAACGTCTCGATGCTCGGGTCCGAGATTGTGCGCAAAGTTCCGGCATCGCCTCGTCGCTCAGACGCGCGCCCTGCTGTCGACGGTTCCCACACAATATGTAGAGATACGGTAGTCAGCAGCAGCGCGAAGTATTACGATGATGCGTTGCGAGCGCCGCCTTTACCGCGTTGCGGCGATCGCGCGGAGTCATGCTCGCGAGCACGGTCGAATCCAGGCGCGCGCGGTTGAGCCGCCGCAGCTCGGTCGCGATTGCGCCGACAATCTGCGCGAGCGTTGACGCGGCCTGTCGAGCTTTTCTCTTCGTAATCATGCCGCCGCCTGATCTGCGCCAGTCGCGCCGCCCGAGCTGAGGGTCAACCGAGTCCAAACGCGCGCGGAATCCAACAGCACGATCGCCACTACTGCAATGAAGAATGCGGTCATGGCGGCATCGATCCGATCGTTCCAGATGAGCCGGCCGATTTCCGCAACTCGGGCATTGGTGACGCCCGGCGCCGCAGCTTCGGCCGCGAGTGTTGCCGCGTGCGCGAGGAAGCCGACATTGGGCATCGCGGAGAAAATTTTCTCAACTCCGGCCGTCATCGTGACCGCCACCAGCCACATCAGCGGAATCAGCGTGACGAATGCGTAGCGCTGTTTGCCGCTTCGAATCATCGCGCTGGTCGCGACGCATAGCGCGATCGTCGCGAGCATCTGGTTGGCGATGCCGAACAGCGGCCACAGCGAATTGATGCCGCCGAACGGATCGATCGTGCCGAAGTAAAGGAAGTAGCCCCACGCCGCAACGATCAGCGCCGAGGTCGCGACGATATTCACGTACGAGGCGCTGTCGCCGAGCGGCGCATAGAGGTGGCCGAGCAGGTCCTGCAGCATGAAGCGCGCGACGCGCGTGCCCGCGTCGAGCGTGCTCAGGATGAACAACGCCTCGAACATGATCGCGAAGTGGTACCACAGCGCCATCACGGCTTTGCCGCCGAGCGAGCTCGCGAAAATATGCGCCATCCCGACCGCCAGCGACGGTGCGCCGCCCGTGCGCGCATACAGCGACGTCTCGCCGACGTCGGCCGCGAGCTCCTGCATGTGCGCGTCGGTGACGGCGTAGCCCCACGAGCTGATTTTTTCGGCCGCGGCGGGCCCGGTGCCGACCACGCCGGCGGGACTGTTGATGGCAAAATACACGCCCGGCTGAAGCATCACCGCGGCGATCATCGCCATGACGGCGACGAACGATTCCATCAGCATCGCGCCGTAGCCGATCAGTCGCGCGTCGCGTTCGTGCTCGAGCATTTTGGGCGTGGTGCCCGACGCGATCAGCGAATGGAAGCCCGAGATGGCTCCACAAGCCACCGTGATGAACGCGAACGGGAACACCTTGCCGCCGAACACCGGGCCGAGGCCGTTGGTGAATTGCGTCAGCGGCGGCATCAGGGCGGGCGGATGCATCGCAACAATGCCGAGCGCGAGCGCGACGATGGTTCCGATCTTGATGAACGCGGACAGGTAGTCGCGCGGTGCGAGCAATAGCCAAATCGGCAGCACTGACGCGAGAAAGCCGTAGCCGATTATCCATATCGACAGCGCCGGCGCGTCCATCACGAAGTAGTGCCCGATTCGCCAGCCCTCGACGTAGCGCCCGCCGAAGACTGCGAGCATCACGAGGCCGACGCCGAGGATCGAGCCCTCGACCAGACGGCCGGGGCGGAGATGTGTCATGTAGATGCCGACCACCATCGCAATCGGGACGGTGGCGGCGACCGTCGAGGTCGCCCACGCGCTATGCTTCATCGCGTTGACGACGACCAGCCCGAGCACGGCGATTAGTATCACCATGATCATCAGCACGCCGACCAGCGCGGTGAAGCCGGCGACGGGGCCGATCTCGTCGGACGCCATGCGCCCGAGCGAACGGCCGTCGCGCTTGAGCGAGTAGCCGAGGATGACGAAATCCTGGACGCATCCGCCGAGCACGGCGCCGATGATGATCCACAGCGTCGAGGGCAGGTAGCCAAACTGCGCGGCGAGGACCGGGCCGACGAGCGGTCCGGGGCCGGCGATCGCGGCGAAGTGATGGCCGAAGGTGATCCATTTTGGGGTGGGCACGTAGTCGCGGCCGTTGTTCAGGCGCATCGCGGGAGTGACGTGAGCGTCGTCGAGTTCGAGCACGCGATCCGCGATGAAGCGCGAGTAGAACCGGTAGCCGAGGGCATAGACGCAGACCGCGGCGACGATGAACCACAGTACGCTGGGCTCCTCGCCGCGCGACAACGCGAGTACGCCGAGGGCAGCTGCGCCGAGCGCGCCGACGGCAATCCAGAGAATGATGCGAAGCGGCTTCATGTCAGGAACGGATTTATTGCGGAAGCGAGGCGCCATGCAAGCGCAGTCGCGCGCGTTGCTGGCGACGGTTCGGGCTCAGATAAGTATTAAATATAGCGCTTTGCCGGCGACGGTTCGGGCTCAGATAAGTAGTGCCTACCTCAAGAAGTCTGCGCACCCTTTTCCAGGTTGCGCATCTCTTTAAGGTCATAAACCTTTCCGCAGCTTGAGCAGGTAAAGGAGTCGCCGGTCGGGTATGGCTCGTAGCCGGGTGCAACGGGATCGCGAAACTTCAACATCGTGCCGCATTTGCACTTCAGCTCCATGATGCGAATCTTTGTCTTCCCGAAGCGCCCGGCGCCGGTGCCCAGGTCTGTCCCCGGTGGCAGGGCGGAAAGTATCGTCCCCCTGGTGCGCATGACGTTCGCGAGAATCCATCCAACGACGATTCCCGCTGCGAACACTATGCCGAGCAGAGGACCCGAGGCGGCTATGGATGACCCCACGCAGCATCCCTCCTGAGTGCTTGGATTCGTCCGACCATACTACGGCGTTTCGCGCGGTTCGTTATCCGCAACCCGTGTTCAGCCGCAGGATGGACCGATAGTGCACGATAGAATTGACGAGTCGCCGCTGCTGTCGCTTCCCTGGCCCGTGATCTTATGGCCTTTTAATTTCCCGTAGATTTGATCGCCCTTGCCGTCGTCGCATGCGAACCCACTGGAAGAGTTGTCGAACGAGGGCTTTTTGAATGAGCCCGTCACGTCGCAAGTGCAACCATAAAGACTCTTGCTATCGAAAAAGTTTAAGTTCGCGGAAGGTCCTGTTGGGGTAAATTCAATGCAGTCTGTCAAGGTGGAGCCGTCAGAGTTTTTGATTGTGCATGCGAACGATTTGTTTTCCAGTTTGGCTTCGCAATTTCCGGCGAGGGCGGAATCCGAATGCGACAACAGACCTGCGAGCGTGCAAAGCACAACTGCGGCGCAGAGAGCGACCGATTTTGTCATGGTTCGTGACCCTCCTCGCCCACCATCGGTTTTTACAGCCTTTCATCCGCAACCCGTGTTACGCGTGCAGCTGAATATCTCCGAGCTGCCGTCCTCATTCGACGACTGCCCGCTGAGTTTCTTACCCTTTATCGTTCCGTTGAGCCGACCTCCATTACCGTCGTCACACTCGAAAGTATTGGAAGAGCTGTTGAACTTCGGCGATTTGAACGAACCCGTCGTGCCGCAGGCGCAGCCATAGTGGTCGAGATCGGTTTCAGTGTTTTCGGTGAAAATGTCGAAGTACTTCGAGAGAGTCCCTTGACCGAAAGACCAGCATTCCGTCATTGACGATCCATTTGAGAATTTGACGGTGCAAGTGAAGCCGGGCGGGACCCCATCTACCTCGACGAACTTGTTCTGGCAGTTTCCGCCGGCCAACGCTGCGGATGGAATGATGAAACCCAAGACGAGACCCGAGACTATTCCCAATGACAGAAAAGACCGTGTCCTCCCCATGGTCTGGCTCCTCTCCGACCTCGATATCGCAAACTAGCAGGGCTGCGTCAAATCTTCGGATGCGCGCGCATCGGGTTCGCTAGTTCCTTCAGCCCGATTTCTGGCACGAAGTTCCAATGTACTTCCACACTGAAGGATTCGGACCGTACGAGCGGAACATCGTCCCGTTCAAAATCCTGCCGTCGGGCGATACCTGATAGTCGCCATGCATCGTCCGAAGTTGCAGCAGGATGTGAGTTCCTTCGACCGTGCCTTCTCCGTGACTCATCACCGAGTCGGTGCCCGGAAAGTAGTTGGTTACCTCGAGCTTCGATCCGGTCTGAGTAATCAGATGGCACCCGCCCAAACCTGCGTCGCGCCAGGCCCCGGTAAGGCTGGTGAGCTTCGGTAGTGGAGCCGACGCGGACTCCGATGCGCTGATTTCGGCGGGCCTGCTTGCCTCATGATTTCCGATGTAGCCGAGCTGATTGAGCACTCCGACGATGGCGGCAATCACGGTGGCGACAGCGGCCGCGCCACCAAGCAGGCCGTTGAAAGAGATCCTGTGGCCACCTTTTGCCGAGTCATCAGCCATTCGCGGCGCCTATGGCGAAACGATCTACTGTTCTCCCGGCTTGCCCTTCAGATATTGCCCAAGAAAGTCGAGCGTGAGCGCCCACGCGTCCTGCGAATCGTTGCTATTGTAAGTGTTCGAGTCGTCAAAATTGAACGCATGCCCTGACTCGGGATAGATCTTCAGTTGATGCGGCCGGTTCGCGTCGGTGAGGGTCTTGTCGAGGTCCTGAGCCTGGTCGGCGAGCACCAGGCGATCCTTGCCGCCGTGGATGATCAAGGTTGGCGGAAAGGTAGCCGCTTTTTCCTTTACCGATGGCGGCACCGGCCCATAGTAGTCGACTACCGCTGCCACCTGATCCGAGAACCTAGCCCCGAGCGACAACGCCAGCATCGCGCCCAGCGAGTAGCCCATGACGCCGATATGCTTGGGATTGACCGCAGGGTTCTTGCCGATCGCGTCGAGACCGTCGTGGAGTTTCTTGACCCATCCCACGAACGACTGGCGGATTTTCTCCTGCTCCCCCGGCACGACTTCTTCGCCCGGAGCGTAGTATTCGATCATCTCGGCGTAATAGCCCTGTGCCGCCAGGTCCGAGCAGACCCGCTCCATGTTGTGATAACCCGCACCATGAACTTCCGCGCCGTGGATAAGAATCACCGCCGGGGCCGGGACCTTCGAGTCGGGAGCGCAGGCGTACACTTCGACCGGCTGGCCACCGGAGGTATACGTGCTCTTGATCCAGTCGGCGCGGGCCGGACCAGCGCCAATCAAAAGCGTGACGGCAGCCGCGAGAATCCAGATTCGCTCGATCGCTTTCATCGGGATTTTCATATTGGTTCCCGACGCAGACTTCCTCAACACCCGGCCATTTGCAAACGAAAAAATGCGCGCAACGGAGGCTAGACTGCCACCTTGGGCTCTAGAACGACGCTAGCAGGCACAAAGCTCCGAAGCACAAAATCAGCAGCAGCATTCCGATACGGAGGCCATGGCCGGCCCATTCGCGGCTGGAGATGCCGAGCCGGCTGGCGGCGACGATGTTGGGTATGTTGCCGGGAATCAGCATTCCACCGCTGATCAGCAAACCCATCATCGCGAACCGCTGCTGAGAGACGTTCAGCGCGGGTCCGATCTCCACTGCGGCCAGGGTCGCATTGTCCACCACCGCCGAGATCGTGTTGAGCCAAAACAGGAGCGCGCCCGGGAGATCGCGCAGGTAGGCGTCAGCCACCGGTCGTAGCCCGGCCGAAAGTCCGACCAGGCCGACAATGAAAATATAAACCTTGCCGGCCCGAATCAGAACCGGCGCCAACGAATCGCTCTCCGGAACCAGCTCCAGAGCGCTACCGCCGTTCTCTTCGCGCAGGAAGAGCGTGGGGATAGCGACCAATATAATTCCCACGATCACGAACGGGCCCAGCAGTCGCGCCAGGTAAAAGAAGTCGGCGTGCAGCGCGGCCAGAACCAGAGTGCTGGCCGGCATCCCCAGGGGCGTCGTGACGGCGCCCAGTCCGATTGCGAAGCATCCGAAGACGGTCGCGGCGACTTCGGTGGATCGATCCATCTTCAGCAGAGAGATAGCTTCCGCGAACACGAGTGCCGCCACGACTGCGGTGATGAACCCGGCTAACAGTCCCAGCACGATCGTCAAGGCGAAGCACAACCACCGCTGGCCGAATATTCGGGTGGCGGCAGAGAGCAGCCGATCAAGGCGCGCTCGCATTAAACGGAACACGATACCGAAGACGAGGACCGCCGCGGTTAGTTCAATCGGCTCGCGCAATGCACTCCGCACCAGGGCGGAACTCAATTGACCAGACACTGCGGCTATGATCGTCACCGGCTACAAGGAAGAAGACCTCAACGTTGCGTTCGAGCGGCTTTATCAGAATGGGCCCGAGCAGAACGGCAAGGATTGTCAGGAAAGTAAGGACCAGCGCGACCATGTTTCCGCAAACTAATGCAGGAATGAGAAGTTCGCGCAAACACCGGGACTTACGCGGTCACCTGCGCGAGAGCAGAGTCTTAGACTGATCGAGTGCGGCTGAATGACGGCGGGCTATGCGAGCGATCCCATGAAAAAAGACCGTGCGGGCGGTCTCACCGGTCCCCGTAAACCTTTGTGGTGAGGCCGACCCGCACAGCGGAGGCACAGATTATCAAGCCGGGTTGGCTTTGGCCGTTAGCGTATCCCTTCCGAGCTTCTTGGAGTTGCGGACGAAGTAGATAGCTCCGTAGACGCCCCACAGGACGGCGATCGCGACCGCCATCAGAGGCTCTTTGACGCTGCCGAGTCCTTCCATAGGCCCGATGATATAGAAGGCCATGCAGGCGAAGTTCGCCAGCGCGCCGAAGATCGGAATTGCCATGTGCTTGATCCCATGGAACATATGATGTTCGCGGTAAGCGACGATGCAGCACACGTTCGTGAGACCGTAGACCACGAAGGTCCCGAAGTTAGAGATAAGTGTTACGAGAGCCAGTCCGTTCGGCAGCGCGGTTAGCGATGCGTTGTTGTTCATTCCGATCGCGTACCACAGGTTATGCGGCAGGGTTGCGATCGTCTTATCGTCCGGTGCGGAGCTTCCGGCGAAGAAATAAAGCGCAGCGTACGCGCCCAGCACTGCCGAGATAGTCGCCAGCGTCCAGATCGTGCGATGCGGCGTCAGGTTCTCGCCATGCAGCATACCGAAGTGCTCCGGTACTTCAGCGTCGCGACCCATCGCATAGGTCACGCGGGCGCCGGTGTTGATACAGCTAAGGGTAGTACCTATCAGGGCGAGGAACACTGTTAGCGCTTCGAGCATCATGAACGCCTGTCCGTGACCGCCCAGCAGCGCATTACCGATGATGGTCATCATGTCGCCGATAGGAGCTGCCGAACCTTTCGCGTCGGCCATGCTATAGGCGCTGCTCATGAAGTAGTTGGCCGCGAAGTACTCGATCATGTAGCAGAACAGTCCCTGGATAGTCAGCGAGAGTAATACGCCGCGCGGAATGTCACGCGTCGGGTTCTTCGCTTCCTCACCGAGAGAGGTGATCGACTCGAAGCCGACCAGCAGGAAGATCGCGATGGTTGCCTGCAGCATGACATAGCTGAAGTTGTGCGGCGCTATTACCGACCAGGCACTGGCATGCGCGGGTGCGTCACCGGTCAAGGTGTAGTGCAGCACCTTCTTGGTGCCGTCGAGGGCAAGGCCCATCGACCCTTCCGGATGTCCGAGCCGGTACGCGATCGCCAATGCGGCGAAGAACAGCAATGCGGCAATCTGAATCGCATTGATCGCGATATTAACCATGGTCGAGCCGTTCACGCCGCGAAACGCGATGTACGCGATTCCGTAGGACGAAATGATCGCGACTATCGCCATGAACACCGGGCCCGGCGTGCCCGCGTTGATTGTGTCGGGCGCGAAGTTGCCGACGATGTAGCCGATCATGATCCCGATCGTCGCGACCATCGCACCGGGGTACACCCAGTAGTACAGGTGCGATGCCCACCCCATCGTGAACTTTGCAATTCGGGCGAACTTGAACGCCTTGGTCTTGCTGAGAAATGCCTGCTCAGCAAAGAAATAGGAACTGCCCGCTCCCGGATACAGCTTGGCAAGTTCCGAGTAGGAGATCGCCGTGGCATAGGCGAGCATCAGGGCAGCGAAGATTCCGGCCCACATCGAGACGCCGGACGGGTAGGCGTAACCGGCCTGGACTACGAAGGTAATCCATAGGAATGCTCCGGGCGCAATCAGCGCCATCGCATTGACCGTGACGCCGGTCAACCCTAAGGTTGCTTTCATCTTTGGTTCTGTTGATTCGGCCATTCTTACACCTTTGTGTTGGGCGCAGATTTGCGCGTTGCACTCGTATCCCCCGCAACTTCGCTAACGCCAATTATTCTTGAGGCAGGACAGCACTAAGCATGCCACTAGATGATGGTTCGAACGGCTAAGGTGCTGGAAAAACCACGCCGGCAATGCGAAGCAGGACTGCATTGCAAAATAAAATGGTCGCAACACTTCCGTAAAAATTGCTTTTCCCAGTGACAATGAAAAATGCAAATGCCAAGATTTCATTCTGCGCTGTTGATTCGCAGAGCAATCGGGTCCAGATATTTCAGTTCGGACTCAATCGCGGCCCACAGCTGTGCAAATTTGCTGCAAGTTTTTTAGGCAATGCTAAATGAAAAGGCGCTGCAATGCCTCGAAGTCAGCACTCGGCGACAGACCTATCGAATAGATCCGCGGTTAGAGCGGCGCAGCAGAAAGGAATTCCAGCACGACGTCTTTGAATCGCTGATCGGCGGGAGCGGTCATGTGGTCGCGGCCTTCGAGCATCACCAGTCGCGCTCCGCGGGATCATTTTAGCCAGCGGTTCAGGATCTCCGATTGCGTTGTCCTCGGTGCCGACGACTATCAGGACCGGCAGCCGCACCGCTGCGAGCTTTGCCGGATCGAACGGCGACCGCTCCGCATCGATCAGCGCGGCCAGCGCTTTCAAGTCGTTGGGCATCGACTCGGCGAATCGCCGGTACGCTTTCGCCACCGGACTCTTGATCGTCGCAGGATCGTCGGCGCGGTAGGCCTCCGAAATCGCGTCGCGATCCGCTTTGTCCTCGAGGCCGTCGTCGTAGGCGATTCCGCCCAGCACGATCGCGCGAAATCGTCCGGGCTGCGTCAGCATCAGCTCGATCGCGATGCTCGAGCCCATCGAGTAGCCGATCAGCGGCGCGCGCGCTATTCCAAGATGGTCCATCAGGCGCGTCACGTCCGCCCCCATGCTCGCGTAGCCGTACGCCTCGCGCTCGTGAGGCTTGTCGCTGAGACCGTGCCCGCGAACGTCAGGCGCGATCACCCGATATTTCGCCGACAGCGCGGCAATCCATCCGGTGCCGCCCCAGTTATGCTCCGCGGTCGAAGCGAAGCCGTGCACGAGAACGACAGGCTCGCCGGAGCCGATGTCGTGGTAATGAATCTTCACACCCGCAGAATCAAAAAACGGCATCCTGCTATCTCTCCTGCATAATGAAAATTACGGAATTCCCGCGTTCAATCGCCTGCTCCTGATACCTTAATCGTTGGCCGGCGTATCTGTATAATGATGCCGGCGATGGCAATTGACCTCGAAAGCGCGCGCGCACGGATGGTGCTCGAGCAACTGGAACGCCGCGGTATTAAAGATCCGCGCGTACTGGCCGCGATGCGCACGGTCGCCCGCCATCGATTCCTCCCCGCCGAACTTCACGATCACGCCTACGACGACGGCCCGCTGCCCATCGGCGACTCGCAGACCATTTCGCAGCCCTACATGGTCGCGTTAATGAGCGAGGTCGCCGAGCTTACCGGTACCGAGAAAGTTCTCGAGGTCGGCACCGGCTCAGGCTATCAGACTGCCGTGCTGTCGCGTCTCGCGCGCACGGTTTATTCCATCGAGTTCAACGCGCATCTTCACGATCGCGCCCGAGTGATTCTCAACGCGATGGGCTTTGGCAACATCCATTTTCGGTGCGCTGACGGTTCGGACGGATGGCCCGAGGAGGCCCCGTTCGATGTCGTGATGGTCACGGCGGCGATGCCCGGGATTGCGCTTCCGCTGCTGCATCAACTGACGCCGCAAGGGCGTTTGATTGCGCCGATCGGCGAAGACGAACTGCAGACCCTGGTGCGTATCAGCCACAAGACCGGCCATTGGAGCGAGGAATATTTCGGCGAATGCCGATTCGTGAAGATGACCGGCAAGCACGGCTTCCAGGATTAGCGCACGGATATTTCGCGGACCCGCAGGGATGTGGTGCGGGGCGGTGACGGACGGCGGGTGAAGTGATCGAGGTAAGTGCAACTGCGCGCTGGATTTCGCGCGCGAGCATGGCAGTCGCGCTGTCGGTTTCGATCGCGCTCGCCGGATGCGGCGACACCCCGACGTCTTCGACCTACTCTCCTCTGGCTTCGCCGCATTCTGCCACTCACGTCGTCGTCGCGGGCGATACTCTCTACCGCATCGCAAATGAATTCGGCGTCAGCGTCGGACGCTTGATGGCGGCGAACCAAATCAGCGACCCGCGCGAGCTGCGCGTCGGCCAGGTGCTGACAATTCCGGGCGCCGGCTATCGCGCCGTCGTCAATCGGCACCGCGTCGAGCGGGGTGCTGCCGTACACCGGCGAGCGCGCGTCGCGTCAATTCCAGTGGCCGGTCGCGCAAGGTGTGGTGTCGTCCGGATTCGGAATTCGCAACGGCGCAATGCATGACGGCGTCGACATCGCGGCGCCGGTCGGTACCCCCGTTCTTGCCGCCGACAGCGGCGTCGTGATTTTTTCGGGCGTGCTGCACGGCTACGGCAACACCGTGATCATTCGGCACGACGACGGTTACGCGACGGTTTACGCGCACAACTCGCAAAACCTGGTCGGCGAGAACACCCGCGTGGCGTGCGGACAGCAGATAGGCGAGATCGGCCGCTCCGGACGCACGACAGGCGCGAACCTCCATTTCGAGGTGCGCCGCGACAACATCGCGCAAAACCCGCTCGCCTATCTGCCCGAGCCCGCGACTTCCGGCCCGATCAGCTTTGCCGCGGCCGGCGGCAGCTAGTATCGTGGACCACCGCACGCGCGATTGCCTGCAATACTGGTGCGATGGGTTCAACGATGACCGTCGAAGAAATCAAAAAACTGATTCGCAACGTCCCTGATTTTCCCAAGCCCGGAATTATGTTCCGCGATTTCACGCCGCTGATCGGCGATGCGCGCGGCTTTGCCGCCGTGGTCGATCAGTTGGCGCAGCCGTACATCGGCAAAGTTGACGCGGTGGTCGGAATCGAGTCGCGCGGCTTTATCGTCGGCGCGCCCGTCGCGTATCGATTGGGCGTCGGCCTGACGATTGCGCGCAAGCCCGGCAAGCTGCCGTTCCATACCGTCGAGCAGTCGTACGAACTCGAATACGGCAGCGCGACGCTGCAAATGCATCAGGACGCGATCGCGGGCAAGGGCCGCGTGCTCCTGGTCGACGACCTGCTGGCAACCGGCGGCACCGCAGCTGCGGCGCTGCAACTCGTGCAAAAAATCGGCGGCAACGTGATCGGATGCGCGTTCGTGGTCGAGCTCGACGCCCTCAAGGGACGCGAGCGCCTCGCGCCGGTAAACTGCTTCTCGCTAATCCACTATGATTGAGCAATGCGGACTCCGATGGACAATCACGATCACGAACCGCATGCGGCAGCGGATTCGGATCAACGCCGCCTGCTGATTGTCCTCGGCGTCGCGTCGGCCTACCTGCTCACCGAGCTCGTCGGCGGCTATCTGACCGGCAGTCTCGCGCTGCTCTCCGACGCGGTCCACATGCTCACCGACATCGCCGCGCTATGCCTGGGACTGCTGACGCTGTGGATCTCGCGACGGCCCGCATCGTCGGCGAAAAGCTACGGCTATCTCCGCGCGGAAATCCTCGGCGCGTTGCTCAACGGTCTGTTTCTCTGGGTGCTGGTGGTCTTCATCTGGATTGAAGCGGCCCAGCGCCTCCGTCACCCGCACCCAGTCTCAGGGCTGGGCGTGATGGCGGTCGCGATCGTCGGAATCGGCGTGAACACCTTCTCCGCGTGGATGACGGCGGGCGACGGCCACGCCGGTCACAAGCCTGGAATGGCGATGCGCGCCGTGTTCGTGCATGTCATTTCCGATCTGGTCGGCTCAATCGGCGTGCTCATCGCCGGTGCGCTCACTTATTTCACCGGCTGGATGCAAGCCGATCCCGCCGTCAGCATCTTGATTGGAGTGCTGGTGCTGTACGGTTCATGGGGCCTCGTGCGCGAGGGCGTGGACATCCTGATGGAGTCGGTGCCGCGCCATATCGACCTCGACGAGATGCGCACCGACCTGCTCGCCGTCAGCGGCACCGAGGAAGTTCACGACCTTCACGTCTGGTGTCTGACGACGCGCCAAATCGCGCTGTCGGCGCATGCGGTGGTGGCGGCCGACGCCGATCGCGATCGAGTGCTGGCCGACATGTGCCATCTGCTGCAAACCAAGTTCGACATCCATCATCTAACCTTGCAGCTTGAACGCGACAATCGCCGCGCACACGAACCGGAACATTTCTGAGAAATCTCGATGAAAGCCGACCAGACAATATTTTACGACATCAACACGCAGCGCGACTTCATCCTGCACGACGGCAAGTTTCACCTCGAGGACGCCGAGAAGCTGGTGCCGGTGTGGAAGGCGCTCACCGATCTCGCGCGCGATCAGAAAGTGCAAATCGTCTGCTCGGTCGATTGCCACGTTCCCGGCGACACGCAGTTGAAGAGTTGGGGCGGGCCCTATCCCGATCACTGCATGGCAGGCACGCCCGGCCAGAATAAAATCGACGAGACGGCGCCGCTCAATCCGCTGATGCTGGAGAACAAGGAATATACGCCCGAGGAAATTCAGAAAGTCCTCGACCATGACGGCGAGATCGTTTTTCGACGACAGCAATTCGAAAAGCTGGCCGACAACGAGCACTTGAGCGCCATCCTGCGCCTCGTGTTGCGCCCCTACCACGACATCGTGATGTACGGCGTGTACACCGAATCATGCGTCGACCGCGAGATCACCGCGCTGGTAGGAGTCGGCCCGAAACTCCACATCGTCACCGACGCCGTCGCAGTCGTCGGCGGCGAATCCCCGGCCTTCCACGCAAAATTGCAGCAGGAAGGCGTCGACCTGATAACCTTCGATGCGCTGAAGCTGCAAATGCTCAACTGATGAATCCGCCGGAGCCTGACGACTCGAACCTCGGCGAAGGCGCGCCCGAGTTTTTCGAAGAGCCCTGGGTCACGCCGCCATTTCAGCCGGTCCGCGCGATCGGCTCCGTCATTCTGATCGCGTGTGGCTTCGGACTTTACGAATACGTGCTCGTGTCGTTCTGGTCGGTGCCGTGGATGGGCATCCACGACCGAATTCCGTGGCCCGCATTCGCGTTCGCACTGGCCGCGATTGTCCTCTCGATTGCCGGGCTGCGACTCGCGCTGAGCCTCTATTCGCCGCACGCCAAACTAGGATTCGGCCTGTTCGCATTCCTGGCGTGCATCGTCGTCGGCGCAGGCGGCGGGCGATTCTTCAGCTATGCGATGCGCGCGACGGTGAATCCGCCCTTCACGCTGAAGCTCGCAGTCGGCCAACAATTCCCCGGCTTCAAACTCCCCGATCAGAACAACGCGACTCTGGTCGGGCCAGTCGACGCGCCCGCAACGTTGATTTATGTCTATCGCGGCGACTACGACCCCTTCGCCCGCTTCGAGCTCGCGGAGCTGACTGCGCACGCTGACGATTTTCGCCGCGCCGGCATCGACGTCGATGCGATCAGCACCGATCCGGTCGAACGCTCGAAAATGCTCGCGGGATTTCTTCAGACTAAAATCCCCTTGCTGAGCGATAGCCACGAATGGGTCGTCGGTCCGCTCGGCCTCGTGCAACACCATCGCAACGGCGAGCCCGACAACTCGATACCGGCTTTTTTTATCGTCGACAAACAGGGCGTCGTGCGATGGATCTTCACGTCGCCCTACTATCGCGAACTGCCGCGTCCCGACACTCTCCTCGACGCGGCAAAATCGGTCATCGCCGCCGAGTCTTCGACGCCTCCAGCGCCGACAGCATCGCCGCAGTAGCGAGCGCCGGCGAATCGGCGCCGAATATCGCGCCAATCGACGCGACCCCGGCCGGCCGCGCAGTTGGATCGAGCGACGCGAACAACTCGCGCGTGCGCTCCGGCGTCATGCCGCCCAGTGCAAAAACCGGAATCGCGCCGGCGGCGCACGCCGCTTTGAGCCCGCTCGCGCCCCACGCAGGCCCGGTGGCAGGTTTGGACAACGGATCGAAGACGGGGCCGAAGACCGCGAAGTCGGCGCCCTCGCGCGCCGCTCCGGCAACGTCCGGCGGCGAATGACTCGACACCCCGATGAGCCGCTTCGTCCCGAGCAGCTTGCGCGCCATGCTGACGCCGATCGAATCGAACGGCAGATGAACACCGTCGGCGTCCGCGGCAATTGCCACATCGACGCGATCATTCACAATCAGCGGCGCGCCGGCGCGCGTGCAAATCCCGCGAAGCCGAAGCGCCAGCTCATAGAGCTCGCGCGCCGGCAAATCTTTTTCACGGAGTTGCAATGCAACCGTTCCAGACGGCGCAGCGCTCAGCGCAGCTTCGCACGCCGCGACCAGGTCGCCACCCTTCACGACGTGCCGATCGGTAATCAGGTACAGTCGAAAGCTGACGCGCGGGCGCGACGACAAGGCGCGCCCTACCCTATCAGTCCCGTCAGCGGACTCGACGCAGTCGCGTACAGCTTGCGCTCGATTCGCCCCGCACGATACGCGAGGCGCCCCGCCTCGACCGCGAGCTTCATCGCCCGCGCCATCGCAATCGGATCCTTCGCGCCCGCAATCGCCGTGTTCATCAGCACGCCGTCGCATCCCAGCTCCATCGCCTCGGCGGCATCCGACGCAGTGCCGACGCCCGCATCGACGATCACCGGCACCTTCGCCTGCTCGATGATGATCGCGAGGTTGAACGGATTGCGGATTCCCAGGCCCGAGCCAATCGGCGCCGCCAGCGGCATCACCGCCACGCATCCGATCTCCTGCAAGCGCAGGCACGTAACCGGATCGTCGGTGACATACGGCATCACTTTGAATCCTTCCTTGACCAGCACGCGCGCCGCCTCGAGCGTCGCCGCCACGTCGGGAAACAGCGTCTGCTGGTCGCCGATCACCTCGAGCTTCACCAGCTCGCCGACGCCGACCTCGCGCGCGAGGCGGCAGGTGCGAATCGCCTCCTCGGCGGTGAAGCATCCGGCGGTGTTCGGCAGAATCTGGTAGCGCTTCGGATCGATGAAATCGAGCAGATTCTCCTTGCCGCGATCCGTGATATTCACGCGCCGCACGGCGACCGTCACAATTTCGGCGCCGCTCTCTTCGACCGCCGCCTTGGTCTCGGCAAAGTCGCGATACTTGCCGGTGCCGACAATCAGCCGCGACTTGAATTTCCTGCCACCCAGTTCAAACGAAGTGTCTTGCATTTTTTTCTGCCTTGCGCGTCGCGCTCATCCGCCGCCGACGAAGTTGATTATCTCGACATGGTCGCCCGGCCGCACGATCGTCGCGTCGTAATTGGCCTTCGGCACAATCTCGCGATTGATCTCGACCGCCACGCGCCCGCGACGCATCTTGAGTTGCTCGAGCAGCGCATTCAGCGGCGTGTCGCCGTCGAGCGGATACGGGTCGCCGTTGAGTGTGATTGAAGTCGCGATAGCGTCCGGCATTATTGAGCCGCTTCTCCGGTGAGGGGAAGCGGCTCAGGCGCGGCCCGAACGTCGCGCCGTTGGCTTCCCTACGCCGGCATTACCCGGATCAGGTTCAAGGGGTTCTCCCGCAGGAGCTCTCAGTGCAACGCACACCCCCAGCCTCGTTCGACTATACGACTACGCCTGCAAAGTGTCAAAAAACCTGACGGCAAAGGCGCCCGGCCTAACGCGCATCCCACGCTTTTCGTTCTGCGCTGTACGGATCGTTTTCCACCTTGCACTGATCGTTGAAAATCATCGTCGGACGTTGCTCGACTGAGTATGGCGGCCAGTTCGGGATGCCTTCGTGATTTGGATTTCCTTTGTGCGCGAATGCCAGCCACGCGCGGCTCATCTTGTCGGCCAGCGCGAACCTGGTCGGCGAGTCTCCCGTCAGCCCCGACGTTTGCACCGTATCGAAGACGAATGGAATCTCGAGCGCGTGCGGAGATTTCAGTTTGCCGCCCAGCACCGGCGTCTCCCAGGTGAACAGGTAGACGAACACCGGCGCTGCATTCTGCGCGACCTTGCGATCTGCCGTGACGAGCGACGGCATTCGCATCGCGTGGTCGGTCGCAATCGCCAGCACGAGGTCGCGCAGCGAATCCTTGGGCCGCGCGCGCCGGTAATGCTCGATGACGCGCGCCGCATCGTCGCCGACGAACATCTCGACACGCTTGCGCATGGTCGGCTCGTCGAGTCCGTCGAGCCACGGCGCGAAGCCGAAGAACAACGTCATCTCATCCTTGTTGGTGCCGATCATCAGCGGGATGTTCGCCGAAATCGCCGGCGCCGTCGGCGCGAAGGGACCGCCGGGAAGATGCTTGCCGTCGACGACGGGATTGAACCCGACGCGGCGGCGGTTCGAGAAGGACATCATGCTGACTTTCTTCAGGACCGCAGCCTGCGCTTCCGCGATCTTCGGCGCGGGAATTCCGCGCAACTCGCCAACCTTGTCCGCGCTCAATCCAAGCTCCGCCAGCAATTGCCGAGCGGTCTCGCTCGCGTCGTCGCGGCTCGCCATTTGCACCGCCGGACCGCTTTGGATGATCGCCTTATGAAACAGACCATGAGCCGCCGGCATCGCCATCAGCACGCTGACCTTCGCGCCGCCGCCGGACTCGCCGAAGATCGTTACGTTGCCGGCGTCGCCGCCGAACGCCGCGATATTATCGCGAACCCATTGCAGGGCAGCGACGATGTCGAGCATGCCCGCATTGCCGGACGCCGCGAATTCCTCGCCGAGCTCGCCGAGATGCAAGTAGCCGAATGCGCCGAGGCGATGATTGATCGTCACGACCACGACGTCGCCCTTGCGGCACAGGTTGGTGCCGTCGTACCACGGCGAATCGCCGGAGCCCGAGATGAACGCGCCGCCATGGCACCAGAACATGACCGGACGCTTGCGCCCGTCATTGACCGCCGGCGTCCAGACGTTGAGCACGAGGCAGTTCTCGCTCATCGGCGGCAGCGCGCGTCCCGCGAACAGCTTGACCAGCGCGGGATTGAGGCCGAATGCGTTGTCGTCCTGCATCGCGCGATTGCCGAATTCGAACGCGTCGCGCACGCCGGTCCACGGCTTCAGTTGTCGAGGCGCCCGGAAGCGGCCGTCGCCTTCGGGCGATTCAGCATACGGGATGCCTTTGAAAACGTTGATGCCGTTGTCGGCGGTCCCGCGAATTTTTCCGCAATTGGTTTCAACATCTACATGTTGCGCCATTTGTCGAATACCTCCTCGACTCTCAATCGCGCGGAGCAAGCTTCTTCGCCGCCGCAAACGCTGCGGCAAAGTCGGTCGGCTGCTCTTCATAAGAGACAATGTTGTCGCGAACGAGAGCCCACGGCTGCGCGCTCGACGTCCAAATCTGCGCGACCGGCCTGAGCCAACTGGTGTCGTCGAGCGTTCCGGCGCGAACGTTGAGCGTCGGAGATCCTTCCCTTTGCGTATTGATGCGCGAGTAGCACGATGCGCAGACCTGCGACACACTCTTCGCTCCGCCCGCGACGAGTCGTTCTTTCCTGATTGGATTGCCTGCCACTAATTCGAACCCGTCGGCAGGAATCACCATCGACATGCTGAACGCGCTGCCGGTTCTCTTCTGACACAGATGGCAGTGGCAAATGTAACTGGCGAGCGGAGGCTTCGTTACGAGGTAGCGGACTTCGCCGCAGTTGCAGCCGCCCGGAATCGGAAGCTTGGGAGCCATCCTCCAAGTATCGCAGGTCAGCGACGAGCTACAAGTCCGCCGCCGCCAACTCCGGCGCTATGCTTTTGCTGCGCTGTAGCGCTTGTCGAGTTGCATCATGCGGCCGAACAGTTCCGCCATGTTGCGATGCGACGTGTCGGCATTCAGCTCACGGTAAATCGTGTCGACCGTCACTGCGATGCGCTCGGGATCTTCCCACGCACCGAACGAGTCGAGCGCGATGTCCTGCGCGGCGTCCCACGAATTCATTCCGGCAGCGTGGCGCTTGCGCGCTTCGCGTTCGACGTAGACCAGGTAATCCTGCATGCGCTTGACGCCGGCCTTGTCGGTGATGGGTCCGTGGCCCGGGACGATCACGTCGGCGTCGAGCGCCATGATGCGGTCGCACGCGCGAATCCAGTTCGCGACCGGTCCCGCCCACGCGATCGGCGTGCCGTCGATGAACAGGATATCGCCGGTGTAGACGACGCGATTTGCGGGCACGTACGCGATGACGTCGCCCGCCGTGTGCGCGGGGCCAACCTGGATAAGCTGCACCTGCTTGTCGCCGACGGTGAGCGCGTGCTCTCCGGTGAAGGTCCGATCGGGCAATCGCATCGTGACGCCGGCAAAGTCGAATGCGCCGAAGATTTTCTTGAAGAACGCTCCCACCTCGCCCATCGAGTCGGCGTTCTTCATCATCGCCGCCAGCGGCTTCGGATTACCTTCTGTGCGCATCTCCTCGGCTGCAGCCTCCGATGCATAGATGACGGCGTTCTCGACCAGCCGGTTGCCGAAGGTGTGGTCGCCGTTGGAATGCGTGTTGACGACCACGCCGATGCGGTCGGCGCCGAACCCCGTCGCGTCACGCATGGCATCGAGCATCGTCGCCGTCAGCCGCTCATCGAACAGCGTGTCGACGAGCAGCGCCTGATCGCCATCAACGATCAAGCCGGCGTTGCTGTAGCCCCAGGTGCCCGAGGGCTGGAGCCACGCCCACGCGCCGCGGCCGAGATCGTGCAGGCCTTTGGTGAACTTCCACGCGCTCATGGTTTACCTCAATCGCTTCTGTTCCTAGCCCGAGCCGGAGCTACCGTCAACTCGGAGATCCGTTGAGCACTGCGGTTGCCTGGTTCAGACGGTCGCTGTAGGCGTTCAGCGCGTTGGCGGTCAGCTTGGCGTAGCGGTTGGCGTCGGACCAGCGCCGATCTTCGATTGCTTCGCGGACTCCGGGCAGGGTCTTGGCTTCATAGCCGGTGTAGCGACCGGGTGCGTAGATCAGGTTCTTGTACCATCCCCGGCCGGGTAGGCCTATGTCTTCGGGCGCCAGAGTTTGGTCTATGTCGATCATAAGTGCTTGCACGCGTTCTATCTGAGAGCTGGATAGGTGTGAGCCGTTCTTCGCTAGCGCATCGTCATAGGACTTGGCGCTGCGCTTCAAACGATCGACGGCGTCTTCGAGCGCCGCGAACTCGAGATGCGGCACACGGTCAAGGGCAGTCGGTAGTCCGCTCGACTTGGTGGGATCGGCGGCCAGTTGAAATGCGCGGTCATGCAGTAGCTTGGCTTGAGTCTCGGCTTCTTCGCGCTCGTCATCGGCGAGCTTCTTTACCTGATCGAGATAGTCCGAGATTGCGTTCGCGAAAGCACTCGCGTTTTGAAGAGGTATATCGGAATCTGCGGCGCGCAATACTATCCGGCCGACCGTCTTTGCCAGCATCGCGTCGTAAACGAAGCCGGGATCGACGAAGCGGCTATGATGCTCGAAGGTGTCATAGCGAGAATGGTAAACGCCTCCGCCATTGCCTTCTTCGCCGAAGCCGACATCCAGCACCGGGACACCCAGGTAATCAAGGAAGGCCGAGAAGTCGGAACCCGAGCCCAGTGCCTCGATAGGGAAGTCCTTGTCGGGGTCAGCTACGATCTTGGCTTCGGCCCTGACACGTTCGTTGGCGGTAGGCCCGAGCGCCGCGATGCGGATTTTCGCGCGCAGCCTATCTCCTATCGCTACACCGGTCTCAGGATCGGTTACGCTAGCGGCAACCTGGTTTACGAGGTGCTGAAAGTCCTGGCTGCCTCCTACTTCGAGAAAGCCGCGCTCGTTGGAGTCGGAGTTGATGTATAGGACTACCTTATGTTTCAGTTCGGCCGCGTGCTCCTCCGCCCATTCGGTCGAGCCCAGCAGCATCGGCTCCTCGGCGTCCCAACTGGCATAGACGATCGTGCGCTTCGGCCGCCAACCCTGCTTAGCAAGTCCGCCGAAGGCCTTAGCTTCAGCCAGCAGCGCGACTTGACCGGACAGCGGGTCCGTGGCGCCGAACACCCAGCCGTCGTGATGATTGCCTCGAACGATCCACTGGTCCGGCCAGGTGGAGCCCTTCATCATCGCGATAACGTCATAGATAGGCCTAAGCTGCCAGTCCGACTTAACCGCCAAATGTACCAACGCCGGCCCTGGTCCTACGTGATAGGTGATAGGCAGTGCGCCGCGCCACGGTTGCGGAGCGACAGGGCCACCGAGAGCTGCCAGGAAGGTCTGTGCGTCGGCATAGGAGATAGGCAGCGTGGGAATTTTCATAATAGTGGTTGCGTCTGCAATCTTAAGGCGCTTGGCGTCCGCAGTTGCACCTATGCCTGGCGTCAGTGGGTCGCCCGGATAGAGTCCCATGTCGAGCACCGAGCCGCGCTGCACACCGTGAGACGGCCGCATAGGACCCTTAGGATAGGTCTCATCGACGGAATAGCCGTCCTGGGCAGGGTCGGAGTAGATGATGCATCCGATCGCGCCGTGATCGTAAGCCAGCTTGGGCTTCAACCCGCGCCAGCCGCCGCCGTAGCGCGCGATGACTATCTTGCCCTTCACGCTGACGCCGAGGCGCTGCAGCATCTTGTAGTCGTCGAGCATTCCGTAGTTGACGTACACGAGTCCGGCAGTGACATCGCCGTCGCTTTGATAATCGACGTAGTCAGGCAGCGCAGGATCGGTGGCAGTCGCGCTGGAATCTCCGGGAATCGGAGGCTCCTGCAGCGTGGCGGTGAACTTTTGTGGGCCGACCAGCTCCAGCGTCTCGCTTATGGGCTTGGGATAGAGCACCGAGAAAGTCTCGATGTGCGCGTCCCAGCCCCACTCCTTAAACCATGCGAGAATCTGGTCGGCGTTGGATTTGTCGTGCGGCGAGCTGACGTGGTTCGGCTCGGCGGCGAGCAGCTTCATCCAGTCGCGCAGATCGTCGGGATGAATGAGCGCGTCGAAGTTGCGTTCGAGCGTCGCTTCATCGGAAGAGAGCGGAGCCGGCGCGCCAACGGTCACGCTGATAGCAAAGCAAGGCTCGCCGTTGCGATCGAGATCGCCAGTTTCGAACTGACTTTAAATTTCCAGGGCACGCGGAGCGACTCCTGGTGTTGTGCCCGTCATAGCCCTATGCGATATCGCGCTAACCTTCGGATCGCAAACGCCATTCGATCCGAGGGACTACGTAGCGACTCAGCTGCGCAGGCCCGCCAGGCAGCCCGACGCTTCGAGGATCGCGTCGAGCGCGCGCTTGTCGGCGACGGCCTGATACTTTTCGCGTAGCACTGCCAGCGATTTTGCGTGGTACTTCTGCGGCTTCTGGGTCCATTTGCGTCCTCCCAGTTCGACGCTGAAGTCTTCACCGCCCTTCGCGATCGCTGCGGCATTGGCGACTGTCCACGGCATGAAGAGTCTGCCGACCTGGCGCTCGAGCAACGGCGTCAACGTTGGCGCGAGACTCGACCACTGCTCGAAGTCGCCTTCGGCCCGCGGCCACAGCATCCGATGGATCCATGCGAGCAGGTTGGGCGTGGTCGCGTTGATGATCGCGCCCGGCGTCGGATCGGTCCACGCGTTGTAGAGCTGCCCCCACAGCGCGAAGTCGGCAAACGCGGGACGCCCGCCGAACAGGTACAAACGATTAGCGAAGTGAGGCTCGAGAATCGTGAGCGTGTCGCGGAATGACTCCTCGATTTGCGGCGCGGTCTGTGGATTCGAGCCGACGAAAGAAACGCGCGGGACCATGCGCTCGCGCACCATCGCGATTCCGTTGGCGAGCTGCGCCTCGTCGACGGCCGGCATCATCGAGCGTGCGATTCGCCCGGCGGCCGAGAGAATGTCCGCCTCGCGCGCCCAGCGATAGTGGAACATCCACTTGTTGCCCCATTCATCGCCGAACTCCTCGAGCAGCGCGGAAATGAACCTGGTGGCCGGATCGGCCGGATGAATCGACGGCTCCGGATGCCGCGCCTCGACGAACTCGATGATCGGCGTGGAATCCTGAATGCCTTCGTTATTCGGCGTGACGACTAGCGGCACCAGCGGAAGCTTGGCGAACTTCTGATACTCGCCTTCGGCGTCCAGACTGCGCGGAATCCATCGATGCGGAATTCCCTTGTAGCGGAAGTAGGAACGGACCTTCACCGAGTACGGCGACAGTTCGATGCCGTGAACGTGGTATTCGTTGCTCATCGCGTTGTGCTCCTTAGACAGACTGCCCGGCTGATTTGAGAATCGGCAGAACCTCGCTCCGGAAAAATTCGACGCACTGCATCGCGTCCGAGGGCGCCACGTCGGCGCCGGGGCCAACGATGATCAAATGATCGAGACCGAGTTTGAGTATCGCCTCGAAGCGCTTTACGCAATGCGCGGCAGGGCCGGCGATGGCGAATCGATCGACGAACTCGTCGTCGATGAATTGGGCGTGACCGGCGTCGCCCCGCGTGTGCCGCGTCATGTCGTACGTCTCACCAATTTTCTCGGCCACCGCGCGATCGTCCGGGCGCATTCCGGCAGTTGCGTCGCGGGACATGCCGGAGAAGTGGGCGATTGTGCCGACGGTTCCACGCGCCATCGCACGCGCGCGCGCATTGTCGGGATGCACCACCACGTTCAGAAACGCGCCGAGCTTGAGCGTCGAGGGATCGAGCCCAGCCTGCTTGCGAGCCTGCCGTGCATGGCCTATCGCCCACACCAGCCGGTCGGGATCGGCGCCGACCGCGAAGGATACCGAGTCGGCCAGCGTGGCGCCGACCTCGATCACTCGCGGTCCGGTGGCGGCTACGTCGACCGGCACCTTCGGCAGATTGCCGCGGGCGATCCACTCGTTGCGGCTGCGGTAGCCGTTGTCGAGCGTGACCTCCTCGCCGCGCAGGAATCCCTGCACTTGCGAAATGTATCGAGCGAACTCTTTACTCGCCGGGGCGCGCGCGCCAATCTTGGCGACCGCCGAATCGCCGCGCCCGATGCCGAGGACTGCGCGCCCGCCAGACTCCGCCTGAACGGTCGCGATCGCCGATGCCGTCACGGCAGGATGCCGCGTCACCGGGTTGGTAACGGCGGTCCGCAGCTTCAGATGTTTGGTGGCGTGCGCCGCGATGCACAACTCGGAGTAAGGATCCGCTGCCAGGTTCTGAGTATCGACCACTCCGATGCCGTCGAAGCCGCTCTCTTCGACCATCCGCGCCATCTGGCCAAAGGCGCCGGGGGTCGGAAACGCCATCATCCATATTTCAGGATTGCTCTTATTCATTCGCATCAGCCCCGCTGGTGTTGCGCGAAGTGCGCGGGAACATTTACCGGTTGAAACGACTTGCCGGGCAGCCCGCTATGTTTCAGCGCGGGCCCCGGACGCAGGCTCATCTCGCGCGGCACCATCTTTTCTTTGCAGCTGGGACAGGTAAGCGCCGGCTTGATCGCACGACCGCAATTGCGATGGACCAATTCGATCGGCGCGCCCGAGCGGCCCGCCATCCAGCGATCGCCCCAGGTGTTCAGCACGACGATGAGCGGAAAGAGATCGATGCCCTTTTCGGTCAGCCGATACTCGAACCGGCGCGGGCGCTTCTCGTATTCGACGCGCGCCAGGATTCCGTCGCGCACCAGCTTGCCAAGGCGATGGGACAATCGATGCGGCGTGAGGTCCAGGTCCTTCTGCATCGCGTCGAAGCGACGAATCCCGAGAAAGACGTCGCGCACGATCATCATCGTCCAGCGGTCGCCGACGACCGAGAGTGCCCGCGCGATCGAACATTCGACGGTGTTGATTTCGTTCCAGCGCATGACAAATTCCTTGACGGGACAGTAGCTTCCAAAATAGAAGTTAGTCAAGCCGAATCGAGGAAGACGACGATGGATTTTGATTTCACAGCAGCCGACGAAGAATTTCGCCGCGAGTTTCGCGCCTGGCTCGAAGCAAACCGCGCAGACGCTCCGGTGCCGCGCAACATCTTCATGACCGAGGGCAAAGAATCGTTCGAGGAGCAGGTGCGATGGGGGCGCAAGCTGCAAGCGGGCGGATGGTTTGCCGTCGATTGGCCCAGGGAATTCGGTGGACGCGGCGCGACGGTGTTGCAGACTATTGTCTACCACGAAGAACTTGCGCGACTGGGACTTGGCGAGCCGGCGATGGGACAGGGGCCCACGCTGCTCGGCCCGACCCTGCTGCATTGGGGCACGGCGGAGCAGAAGCAGCGCTATATTCCGAAGATTTTGAAGTGCGAGGAAATCTGGTGCCAGGGTTACAGCGAACCGGGCGCGGGTTCGGATCTCGCCTCAATCCAGACGCGCGCGGTTGAAGACGGCGACGACTTCGTCGTGAACGGGCAGAAGATATGGACCTCGCAGGCGCAGTTCGCCGACATGATTTTCATGCTGGTGCGCACCGATCCCGACGCGCCCAAGCACAAGGGCATCAGCTATCTGCTCGTCGATATGCATAGTCCCGGAGTGACCGTGAGGCCGCTGGTGGAGATGACCGGCAACGCGGGCTTCAACGAAGTCTTCTTCGAAGATGTGCGCGCACCGAAGAAGAACCTAGTCGGCGAGAAAAACCAGGGATGGCAGGTCGCGATGACGACGCTTATGTTCGAGCGCTCCGGCGTCGTCGACGGCGGCGCAATTGAGACGTGCCACAAGCTGGCCGAACTCGCGCGAAAACTCCCGCGCAACGGCGCCACCGCGTGGAACGACGCAAGCGTGCGGCAGCGAATCGCGGAGTTCTACGGTGAAGCTGTCGCGCTCAAATACACGGGATATCGGCAGCTCACGCGCCGGCTCAAGGGACTGCCGCCCGGACCCGAGGGCTCGATGATGAAGCTGTGCGCGACCGAGCTGAATCATCGCATGCAACTGTTTGCGATGGAGCTACTCGGGCCCTACAGCCAGCTCGAGAATCACGCGGAACACGCATACGACGAAGGTATATGGTCGTTCAGGATGCTCGCATCACGCGGCGGGACGATCGCGGCGGGCAGCAATCAGATCCAGCACAACATCATCGGCGAGCGCGTCCTCGGCCTGCCCAAGGGCTGAGCCGCTACTACGGTATCGGCAGGATGTTTGGTGCGCGCCGCGCCAGTTCAGGCTCGCGGCGCGCACTTCACTAGCTGACTTCGCTGCCGCTTAGTATCCCTTCTCGGGGATCAAGGTATTCTTGTTGCCGCCCGTCTCCGGGCCGTGGCAAGCCGCGACTTTATCGACCGAGGTAGTCAAGTTCGATGCGATCTCAGCGTCGCTCTCTCCCGCCGCCGTCTGCTGTTTCACCACGTCGCAATCGACTGGCGTATCCGACGGAGAAAACATCGAGCACCCGGAAAGTCCGACGGCCATCGTCAACAGCCCCGATGCGATTGAGATCCAAAGAGTATTGCGTACCTTTCGCTGCATGATTCTCCTCCCGGTTTGATCCGTTTTCCCCTGCTACGTCCCTTCGCAAAACCAACGGCGCAAACTTTTATCACTTGTCGCCAAAATGCGATAGTGAGGCGGATAACATGCCGAAACGGAAGGATCGCGCGCGTATAATGCGCCGACTAGTGCTTGTTGTCGCGATTCACCGCAGAGACCGCCTTGTCGATCGTCTTTCCAATGGCGTCCTTGACGCTGCCGGCCGCCTGATCCATCTTTCCGCGATTTTTCAGCTTCTTGTCATTAGTCAGTACGCCAGCCGCTTCCTCGATGCGTCCCTTAACTTTGTCAGTTGTACCATTCATTAGACATTACTCCTGCGAACTGAGATTTCGATGTAGTGCAAAATTACTTACTTGGCGGCGCGACTGTCACTGGCATCAGCAACGGTCCGTCCGACAGGCTGCGATCGATTGCACCGATGCGTCCCCAATCTTCTCGCTGCCAGTACTCGAGCATCACACGCATCGACCACCAAACCAGGACGAAGACAATCACCGATACGATCAAAGTGGACAAGGTGCCGCTCAGGCTGAAGACTTCCTGGTAGTGACCGGAAACGGCGCGGCGAAAGGAGTCCGCCTCGACGATTCGTCCAGTCACGGGCGTGAGAGCGTTCGCAACAAAGCTGGCGAAGGTCGAGTACGCGAGGCCGGCGGTCAGTCCCGCGAGCAAGCACAGTTTTTCGGCCCCGGCAGATAGATCGGCGCGCACAGGGTCGCGATGAGGTGGTGCCATGAATGGCCTCCTCAAGCCTTGCGATCGTACTAATGGCGTTGGTCTAGCGGAACGTGGTCAAAGGCGAGTGAAAGGGCCACTGTCAGGCTTGATCAGGTCGGGACTCGAGTCGTATATCGATTCCGACTTTCTATAGTTTGGACTAGTAATTTACTAGTGTCAAGGAAAGTAAAATATAATCAACTGAGAATACTACTTGATATGTATTCCGCAGCACTTCTACGCGGCGGAAGGGGTCGAACGGAGCTTCAGAATTGTTTCGTCGGGCTCCAGCTTGACCATCGAGGCGCTCGACTCCCACAGATCAGACGCCATCGCCGGATCGTATGAATCCTTCGACGACGGAACGTCGCGCGTACCCTGGAAATACTTTCCCGAGATCCGCTCGAACCTGCGGCGCGGTTACCATGTTGGCGAGCGCGCGCCCTGAATTCGCGACGCTGTTCACGTTCGGCACGAACGGGCGCAGGGCCGGCAACACGAAGCGCCAGGCAAATCTGGCCATCTTCCCGTAGTCGCGCGCCAGCCCGGTCCCCGGCATCAGGCCGGGATCGAAAGCGTTCACGGTGATCGAGCGATCCTTCGTGCCAAGCGCTCTTTCAGCGCGAAGTCTGCGGTCGAGTTCGTAAGTGAACAGCACGTTGCACAGCTTCGACGTCGTATACGCCCGCCGGCCGGCGGTTCCGTTCGGGTCATTGAGCGGCTTGGAATCTTCATCGGGACGGGCCAGGAGTCTCGCGCGTCGATACACCGGCGGCGGCATCCCCGTCGTCTGCGCCGGATCGTGCGTGCCGCTGCTGACGACGACGATACGCGCCGGCGGCGCCATCTGCGCGAGCATCAGATTCACCAACAGGAAGTGCCCGAGGTGGTTGACGGCGAACGTAGTCTCGAAGCCGTCCTTCGTGTAGGTCGTGCCGCTGACGATTTGCGTGGCGGCGTTGCATACGATCGCACGCAGCGGCGGCCGCCGCTCAGCAGCGTAGTCGCGCGCGAAATCTCGCACCGATTCGAGCGACGCGAGGTCCAGCGTCATCGCTTCGATGTCTTTGTACCAGGTCTGCGCGAAAAGCCGCTTCACCGCCTCCTGGCCTTTTTCGGCGCTCCGGCATGCGACGATTACGTGCCAATCGTGCGTCTCGGCGAGCGCTCGGGCACACTCGAAACCCAAGCCGGCGTTGGCGCCCGTCACTATGGCGGTGTTCATGTCGGGCGATGATTGCATTCCTGCAAAGTTGTGGGGAGAGGCCCCTGGCGGTCCGTCCACAGGACTTGGATGTCCGTCCACAGGACGTCGAAAACCGACGCCTTGCGTCCTCGCGCGCGAAGTTGGAAATTCAGCGTTCGATGAGCATTGATACGCAACGCCCTACCGTCGCCGAAATCGATCTCGGCGCGCTGCGCTCAAACTTCCGCGCACTGCGCGCGGTCGCCGCGCATGGCGAATTGATGGTGGTGGTCAAGGCCGATGCTTACGGCCACGGCGCGGTGACGGTCGCGCGCACGCTGCTCGACGAAGGATGCCGTCACTTCGGCGTCGCCACGCTCGACGAGGCGCGCGAGCTGCGAGAGGCAGGAGTTCGCACGCGAGTGTATCTGCAAGCGGGCTTCTTCGCCGAGCAGGTGGCGGAAATCGTCGCGCTCGACCTGACGCCGTTCGTCTTCGACGCGTCGATGATCGCACTACTTGACGGCGCGGCCGCCTCAGCCGGTCGCAAAGACTTTCCCGATTCACATCAAGATCGACAGCGGCGCGACGCGGCTGGGCGTGATGCCTGCTGATATTCCCGACGTCATCGCAGCGGTGCGAAATGCGTCCGCGGTCCGCCTGGAGGGCGTCTGCACGCTGCTGGCCAACGCCGGCGATCCCAAGAGTCCGATTACCGACGCACAACTCCGCGTCTTCAATGCTGCAATCGAGACGCTGAACGCGGCCGGGATGAAGCCGTCGGTGATCCACGTCGCAAATTCGGCCGCGCTCGTGCTGCGGCGCGATTCGCATTTCAACCTCGCGCGCCCGGGGCTGGCGATCTACGGTCTGCCTCCGGTGGCCGCCGTGCGCGAGCGCGTCGAGCTTCAGCCGGTCATGACGTTCAAGACCCGGCTCATGCAAATCAAGCGCGCGCCGGCCGGCAGCGGAGTCGGCTATGGGCATACGTTCATCGCACCGCGCGAAAGTTTGATCGGCGTGCTGCCGGTGGGCTATGCCGACGGCTACCGCAGAGGCTTGCAGCACGGCGGCGAAGTGATCGTGCGCGGCGCGCGCGCGCCGGTCGTCGGCGCCGTGTCGATGGATCTCACGACGATCGACGTGACCGACATCGCGGGCGCATCGGTCGGCGATGAGGTAATCTTGTGGGGTGAAGCGGGCGGCGAAGTGATCAGCGTAAACGACGTCGCACGGCTCGCGCAGACAATCTCGTACGAGATGCTTTGCACGGTCGGTAAACGAGTGCCGCGCGTGATTCGGAGCTAGATGGCGATGAGCAACGACAGGGTGGTGATTAGGCGCGCGCTGATCGGAGTCGCGGACAAGGCGGGAGTGGCGGATTTTGCCAAGGCTCTCGGGCGGCACGGCGTCGAGATCGTATCGACCGGCGGCACGATGGCGGCTCTGGAAGCGGCCGGCGTGAAAGTCAGATCGGTCGAGAACTTCACCGGCTCGCCCGAGATGCTCGACGGCCGCGTGAAGACTCTGCATCCAAAGATTCACGGCGGCATCCTCGCGCGGCGCGCCGACAAGAGCCATCGGCAACAGATGGAGCAGCATCGGATCGAGCCGATCGATCTGGTGGTGGTGAACTTCTATCCATTCGAGAAAACCGTCGCGAAGCCGGACGTGAGCCTCGACGAGGCAATCGAAAATATCGACATCGGCGGACCAACGCTGGTGCGTGCGGCCGCGAAGAATCATGGCGACGTCGCCGTTGTCGTCGACGCCGCCGACTACGCCGCTATAGCCGCCGAGCTCGACGCGAACCAGGGCGCGATTACTGCGGAGACGCGATGGCGCCTCGCGCGCAAGGCGTTCGCGCGCGTGACTGCGTACGACGCGGCAATCTCAAATTACCTCGGCACTCATGCGGCGGCCGGCGACGACTCCGCGCTGGGTGAGACTTTCAATCTCGCCCTCGAGCGCGAACAGGCTCTGCGCTACGGCGAGAATCCGCATCAGATGGGCGCGCTCTACGGCCGCTTCCACGAAATTGCGCATCAGCTTCACGGCAAGGAACTGTCGTTCAACAACGTCGTCGATATCAGCTCGGCGATGAACCTGATGCTCGAGTTCGAGGACGAGCGGCGCGCCGTGGTGGCGATTCTCAAGCACAACACGCCCTGCGGCGTGGGCATCGCCGATACGCTCAAAGGCGCGTGGGACAAGGCCTTCGCGACCGATCCGGACTCGCCGTTCGGCGGCATAATAATCACCAATCGGCCGTGGGACCTGGAACTCGCGCAAGCCGTCGATGAGATATTCACGGAAGTGCTGATTGGTCCCGCGTATCCGGACGACGTGCTCGCGTTCCTGCGCAAGCGAAAGATTCGACAGGACAGGCGGCTCATCACATTCAATTCGAAGGCAGTGGATCGCAAAGAGCTCGACGTCAAGAAAGTGCTCGGCGGATTGCTCGTGCAGACGCCAGACCTGGCGATCGAAGATCCGCGCAAAGGAAAGATCGTAACGCGCCGCGCGCCCACTGACGCCGAGCTGCGTGCGCTCACGTTCGGCATCAAGATCTGCAAGCACATCAAGTCCAACGCCATCGCGTTCGTTGCGGAAGATCGCACGCTCGCCGTCGGCGGCGGCGCGACCTCGCGCATCGATCCGGTGTACGCGGCGCGCGAGAAAGCCGCGCGGCTGAAAGTTTCGCTCGAAGGTTCGGTGCTCGTATCCGAAGCGTTGTTTCCATTTCCAGACGGCCCGACGTTGGCTGCCGAAGCCGGCGCGACGGCGATCGCGCAACCTGGCGGCGCGGTCCGCGACAACCTGGTGATCGAGGCGGCCGACAAATTTGGGCTCGCGATGGTCTTCACGGGGGTGCGCCACTTCCGGCATTAGCAATCGCGCGATGAAAGTTTTGGTCATAGGCAAGGGCGGGCGCGAGCACGCGATCGTGTGGCGGCTCCATCAGAGCCAGACAGTGTGGAAGATTTTCTGCGCGAGCGGAAATCCGGGTATCAATCAGATCGCGGAGGCGGTGCCGATCGCGCCGACCGATATCGCCGCGTTGGTGGAGTTCGCGAAGTCGAAGTCGGTCGATCTGACGATCGTCGGCCCGGATGATCCGCTCGGGGCGGGAATAGTCGATGAGTTCACGCGCGCCGGCTTGAAAATATTCGGGCCGACCAAGGCCGCGGCGCAGCTCGAGACGAGCAAGTCGTTTGCCAAGACGATCATGCGCGAGGCGGGCGTGCCGACCGCCGACTTCGCCGCATTCGACGACGCGGAATCTGCGCGTAGCTATGTGAAGTCGCGGAGCGGATCGATGGTCGTCAAGGCCGACGGTCTCGCACTGGGGAAAGGCGTTGTCGTCTGCCATGACGTGAACACGGCTCTGGAAGCAGTCGCGGACGCGATGGAGCGTCGACGCTTCGGCGCCGCGGGCAATCGCGTCATCGTCGAAGAGTTCCTGACCGGCCAGGAAGTTTCGTTCTTCGCGCTGTGCGACGGCCAGAACGCGATTCCGCTCGGCACCTTTCAGGATCACAAGACAGTTTTCGACGGCGGCCTCGGACCCAACACCGGCGGGATGGGCGCGTATTCGCCCGTGCCGCAATTCGGGCCCGAGCTCGAGGCGCGCGTGATGCGCGAGGTCGTCACGCCGACACTCGCAGCGATGAACGCGCGCGGCATCCCGTTTCGCGGGGTGCTGTTCGTCGGATTGATGATCGACGGCGAGCGATTCAACGTGCTCGAGTTCAACGCACGCTTCGGCGATCCCGAAAGCCAGGCGCTTATGATGCGCCTCGACAGCGACCTCGCGGAAAACCTGCTCGCCGCCGCCGAAGGCAAAGTTGCCAACGCGTCGATCACTCTCTCGCCGCGCAGTGCCGTCGGGGTCGTGCTCGCGTCAGGCGGATACCCCGGCGAATACAAAAAAGGAATTGCGATTCGAGGCCTGGACCGGCTCGAAGGCAACGTCCCGTCCGACATCAAAATCAAATGGGCCATGAAAAAAATCCGCGTGAAGGTTTTTCACTCGGGCACTGCGATGCGCGATGGGCAGCTGGTGACCGATGGCGGCCGCGTGTTGACGGTGACCGCAATGGCGCCGGAGTTGGCGACGGCGGTCGATGCGGCTTACGAGGCGGCGGAAATGATCGAGTTCGAGGGACGTCACTTCCGGCGCGACATCGCGCGGCAAGCACTCGATGCTTCGCGTTGAAGACGGGATAGCGGCGTTGCAAGCCGGCGAGCTGGTCGTCTATCCGACCGAGACGTTCTACGCGATCGGCGCCGATGCGTTTTCCTCGACCGCACTCGAGAGATTGTTTCTGTTGAAGGGGCGCGAGCCGGGGCGTCCGGTCGGATTGATCGCGGCGGACACCGCGATGGCATTTTCAGTGGCGCGCGATATACCAGTCGAGGCGCGGCGGCTCGCACAGGCGTTTTGGCCGGGGCCGCTGACAATCGTTTTGCCGGCTCGCGACGAAATCGCGCGGGAACTCACGGGACCCGACGGCGTCGGCGTTCGCGTATCTCCAAATTCGATTGCGCGAGCGCTCAGCGCGGGAATCGCACGGCCGATTACGGCAACCAGCGCGAACCTGAGTGGCGCGGCGCCGGCCTCCGCGCTCGACGAGGCGCGCAATCAACTTGGCGGAAAAGTTAAAGTTTACCTTGAAGGTGGAAAGTTGACCGCGTCGGCGCCAAGCACGGTGGTCGCAGTCAACTCAAGCGGGTGGAAAATGGTGCGAGTGGGAGCGATTTCGGAAAGTCAGATCGCGGCGGCGATTGCGGGAGATGCGTGAAGTGAGTGGGCTGAGCCAACGGATCGAGCCGTTTCGCGCGCTGATATACAACCGCAGAAATTGTCGGCGATCCGGCGCTGGTGGTGGCGCCGCCGTACGATCTGATCGGCGCGGCGCGTCAGAATCAGCTGTACGATCGCAGTCCGTACAACGTCGTGCGGCTCGAATTCGGGCGCGAGCCGGATCGTTACGGCGCGGCAGAACGAACACTCGCACAATGGCTGGTCCGAGAGATCCTCGAGCGGTCTGCCCGGCCTGCTATCTATCACTATCGGCAGACCTTCGATCTCGAAGGCCGGCTGCTGCATCGCACGGGATTTATCGCGCGCGTGCGGCTCGAGGAATTTGACCAAGGGCGCATCTTGCCGCATGAGCGAACTTTTCCAGCCGCCAAGGAAGATCGGTTGCGGCTGCTGACCGCGCTGCAGGTCAACACTAGTTCGATTTTCGGATTGTACTCGGGCACGCATCCCGAGCTCGATCGATTGCGCACGCAAGTGGCCGCGCGCGAGCCGTTGATCGATCTCGTCGACGACCTCGGAATCCGCAACGAGCTGCGGCCAATCGAGGCGGCCGACGAAATCGCGATCATCCAGCGCGAGCTCGAAGCGCCCCGCATTCTGATCGCCGACGGACACCATCGCTACGAAACGGCGCTGAACTATCGGCGCGCGCGGCGTCACGAGCACGCGTCGAATGAGCCGCAGCCGTACGACTACACGATGATGACGCTGGTGGCGTGTGACGATCCGGGGCTGGTGATTCTGCCGACCCATCGCGTGGTGAAGTCGTTGCCGGCCGAGGCCATCGCGTCCTTCACACAGCGCGCCCGCGAAGTATTCGACGTCGAGGAAATCGCGCATCGTGACGAATTTCGCGCCCGCCTCGACGCCTCGGGCAGCGGCGCAATCGGCGTCTCGCTTAAAGGAAGTTCCAACTATTTGATTTTGCGGTTGCGCGATCAGAGTGCGATGCAGGCCGCGATGCCTGACGCAGCCGCGGAAGTTCGGCGTCTCGACGTGTCGGTTCTGCACGCGTTGGTCTTCGATCGCATTTTCGGATTGAAGGCCGACGAGATTCGCAAGGGCGGCAATATCGAATACACGATCGAAATCGGCGGCGCGCTCGGCGCAGTCGCACAGGGACATGCCGACGGTGCATTCCTGATGAATCCGCCGTCGATTCGCGACGTCGAGCAGGTCAGCGACGCGGGCGCGACGATGCCCGAGAAATCGACGTACTTCCATCCCAAGCTGCTGACCGGACTCGTGATGAATCCGCTCTTCGACGACAAATGAATTCGCGCGGGTCGCGGTTGATCCTCGTTCGCCACGGCGAGACCGAGGGCGAGTCGAGCATCAGGTATCACGGCCGCACGGACGTAGCTCTGTCGGAACTCGGGCGCGCGCAGATGCTCCGCGCACGCCGCGCGATCGAGACTCATCAGCGCGCCAACAACTTCGCGCGCGTTTTTTCGAGTCCCCTCGTCCGCGCATCCGAGGGCGCGCGAATCGTAGCAGGCGACTCGGCCCAACTTGTCACGATCGACGAGTTCGCCGAGGTGCACTTCGGACTGTTCGAAGGACTCACCGCCGATGAGATTCGCGAGCGCTACCCCGACGAGTTCGCGCGATGGAACGCGGACCGGCTGGCGCCGAGCTACACTTTTCCAGAAGGCGAAAGCCGTGCCGCTTTTACCGCCCGCGTCGAGCGCGGTCTCGATCGCATGCTGGCGCTGTGGACGCCGCGCAGCGGTGCCGACGATGACGACGCCCTGCTGGTCGCGCATCGCGGAGTGATTCGCGCAATCGTGCGAAAGCTCGCGCGCCAGGACCCGGTCGTCGAGCTAGGATCGATTCACATTCTGCGCTTCGACGGCGACTGGCATGCCGAGATGCTCGATCAGATCGCTCACCTCGACAACGATTGAACTCACACGCGGCGCAGGACCCCCGTCCAGCGGTAGCGGCATCTGGCGAGCGGCTTGGTGAACGACAGGTCGCAGTAAGCAGCGAGCATTTTGAACATCCCCGACGCCAACGCCGCGAGTTCCAGCGTCGCGGGAACGGTGTAGCGCACCGGGATCAAATCGCGAGTCGTCACGGTGCCGGTGGGAAATTTGAGGGTGCATTCGAGTTCGTAGATCGAATGCAGCGGCGAGTACCAGGCCACCGGCCGATTGAACTCGCGGATGTCGAGTGCGACTCCCGGGGCGCGCGCCGTGCGCTCACGCCACATCGTGCGCCGCGGCACGCGCGGAATCGGATCCTGGCGATCGATATCGACGCAGTACAAGCCGCCGCGCTTCAGCATCCGGCCGACGGATTTGAGATGCGACAGCAAATCAGCATTCTCGACTATGATCGGAAATGTTTCGGACATGAAAATGGCTGCGTCGAAGGGCCGCTCGGGGAGTGTGAACTTTTCGATCGGCCGGCGGTAAAAGCGCAGATTCGAAATCGCGCTCGCTTTCCGCCGCCCCGCCGCGATCATCGTCGGCGAACGATCGATCCCGACGACCTCGAATCCGTCTCCCGCCAGCAAACGCCCGTGCGGAGAATCGCCGCACCCGATATCAAGGATGCGCCGCGTCGGACTCTTGCGATGTCGATTCCAGACCTGCTGCAGGAAAACGACCTCGGCCGGAATCTCGCCGGGACTCTCCATATGAGCGCGGCGAAAGACGTCAGGATATTCATAGATGCTCGGTTCCATCGGCGATGAGCGTACCGGCGTCGCGCACTGAGATCGACGCTTGAGATTTCGCGGCGAACGGCGGGATAATGCCCGCGCATCCGAGTCCTGAACGACCGTTTAGGAGAACGCCACCATGAGCAAGCCGCTCGAGGGAATCAAGGTCGTCGAAATCGCGCAGGAAATCCAGGGACCGTTCGCGTCGCTGATCCTGGCCGACATGGGCGCCGACGTCGTCAAGGTCGAGAACAAGGAGACCGGCGATCTGAGCCGCTGGATGCTGGCCGCGCTAATCGGCGGCCCCGACGTGAAGAACGCAACCGTGTCGCACTACTTCATCGCGATGAATCGCGGCAAACGCAGCATCACCGCCGATCTGAAAAAGCCCGACGCGATCGAAATGATCCGCCGGATGGTCAAATCGTACGACGTGCTCGTCACCAACTACCGGCCCGGCGTGCTCGACCGTCTCGGCCTCGGCTACGACGACGTGCGCAAAATAAATCCGCGCATCGTGTACGCGCAAGGCAGCTCCTGGGGCCCGCGCGGCCCGTGGGTGACGCGACCCAGCCGCGACACGCTCGCGCAGGCGGCCAGCGGCGTGATGGCGAAGACGGGGATGCCGGCCGATCCGCCGCTCGCGGCCGGGATGTTCGTCGCCGATCATTCGGGTGCGCTCAGCCTGGCCAGCGGAGTGCTGGCTGCCCTGTTCGCACGCGAGCGCACCGGCAAGGGGCAGAAGGTCGACGCGTCGATCTACGGCACGATGATCGCGATGCAGGGGATGGAGATAAATTACACTTCGATCACCGGCGTCGAGCCCGAGCGCGCCGGCCGCGGTCATCAGTTTCTGCGCGGCGTGTGGGGCGCGTTCCCCACCCGCGACGGCTACATCTGTATTGCGGGCGTGGACGAGAAACGCTGGCCGTCGTTCTGCAAGATCGTCGGCATTCAGCATTTGGAGAAAGATCCGGAATATTCGGACAATGTCATTCGCAATTTTCACGGTGATAAAATTCAGAAAGTGCTCGACGAAATCTTCCCGGCCAGGACCAGCAAGGAATGGCTCAAGGAACTTACCGACGCCGATATCTTGGCGACCGAGGTGGTCGATTACCGCACGATGTTGAAAAGCGATCAGGCGCGCGTCAACGGATACCTGCTCGAACTCGACCATCCGGTGGCGGGCAAGGTGCTCGTGTCCGGCACGCCGATAACGATCAACGGCGAAGTTACGACGATAGCCGAGGCCGCACCCGAGCACGGACAACATACCGAAGAGGTGCTGCTCGAACTCGGCTACACGTGGGAAGAGATCGGCGCTCTGCGCGACAGCGGCGCCGTCTAGCGGAGACGATTCAGGCTAGGGGCGCGTCACTCGATAAATGACAAACGTCCCGTTCACTTGCTCGTGGTAGTAGAGTGATTTCTCATCCGGCGACAGCGCGGGCGCTTCCGCGAATCCCGTGATCGCTTCGATCACACTCGGCGTGCCAAACGGCTTTGACGTGCTGGCTCGCGTCGCCGTGTAGATTACCGGTGGGGGAGTCGGCGGCGTCCCTTCTATCCGCGTGAAGAAGAATTCCAGCCCGGACTTCGAGATGTCCGGCGCGTAGTTGAGCCCGTCCGTGTTGATCTTCCGCATGATCTTCGCGCTGTCGCCGATACGCTTGAAGTGATTGCCGTGACGTTTGGCGATCGCGATGCTCGCAGCTTCCGGCACACTGCCGCCGTTGAAGACGCCGTCGACGAAGTACAGCGTGCCGCCGTCGGGACTTATGCATTGGTCGAAATTTATGTCGCCCAACTTGTGCTTCGAAATCCCCGGCACGATCGCCACATTCGAAAGGCTGCCGTCGGAAAAGACGCCCCAGTAAATTGTCGAAAGCGTCGCCGAGTAACTCCTGGTCGAGACGAAATAGAAGGTGTCGTTGACGTCCATCGAGGCGACAGCATTCAGTCCAGTCGCGTTGGCGCCGCCTATTTCGCCCTGGAATTGGAAAGTCACATCGTCGATCCGCGTCGCGTAGTAAAGATTGGTCTGCGGCAACGAGTTCGAATCGTTAAAGAAAAGATAGTTGCCGTCGGGACTAATGAACGGCTCCATCGCGTCCGCGCTATAGCCCTCGATCGTCACCGGCTCGGGATTTGTGAAAACTCCGAAGGTCGGCGGGGCATGCTTCTTTTCAGGAACCGCGGTGCTGCTGCCGGCGTGGCCTGCGCTCACTGCCCCAAGCAGCATCAGTCCAATCATCGCGAAAACGGAAAGGCGGCCGATCTTCAAAGCGTACTTCCCTTGTTGCATATTACTTCAAACTCGTGCGCTGCGACGAGTTCAACCGAACCGTGGGAGGAAATTGCCATGGCGCTGGCGGCTCGTATCTCTATAGCAACGCTCGGCGTGAGCGATCTCGCGCGTTCGACCAGGTTCTATCAGGCGCTCGGCTGGAAGCTGACCGCCGATTCTTCCGTCGCTGATCAGTTTTTTTCAAACGGCCGGTGGCGTGCTCGCACTCTATCCATTCGATGATCTCGCCAAGCGACGCGGCGCTGCCGGCGCTGCGCTCGAGCGGGTTTGGCGGAGTCACGCTCGCGATCAACCTCGAGCGCCCGGAAGATGTTCAGCCGGGACTCGACGCGGCGAAGGCGGCCGGTGCAACAATTCTCAAGCCCGCGACCAAGGCCGAGTGGGGAGGAGTGTCGGGATATTTCGCCGACCCCGACGGCTATCCGTGGGAAGTCGTATGGGCGCCCAACTCGAAGTTCAAACCCGACGGCTCGCTGGACGTCAGTTAGCGAATCCGCATGGCGGAGCGGCACATCGTTGCGATGGGCGGTGGCGGATTTTCGATGGAGCCGCGCAATCCGAGGCTCGACGATTTTGTCTTGAGCCTCGCGCGGCGCAAGCAACGAAAGCGTCCGCGCGTATGCTTCGTCGGAACCGCCAGCGGCGACAGCGATAGGTACATCAGGCGCTTTCACGAAGCGTTCCCGCCGTCGCGCGCCGCGGCGACTCATCTGACCTTCTTCGAGCGAAACGTCCGCGACCTCAAATCCTTCGTGATGGATCAGGACGTGATCTACGTCGGCGGCGGCAGCAGCGCGAACATGCTCGCCGTGTGGCGCCTGCACGGACTCGACAAAGTCCTGCGCGCGGCGTGGAACTCGGGCATCGTGATGGCCGGCATCAGCGCCGGCGCGATATGCTGGTTCGAGGACGGCCTGACGGATTCGTTCGGCATGCCGTATCGCGCTCTCAACGACGGCCTTGGATTCGTGCGCGGCGCATGCTGTCCGCATTATGATGGAGAAAAGGAACGGCGGCCGGTGTTGATGCGATTGAGCAAGCGCGGTTTCCCGTCGACCCTCGCACTCGACGACGGCGCCGCGGCGCATTTTGTCGGCACGCGATTGAAGGAAGTCGTTTCATCGCGTCCGAAGGCGCGCGCATTTCGAGTCGAGCTCAAACGAGGCGTCGTCGTCGAGACACCAATCCCGGTGCGCCACTTATCCGCCGCAAAATGAAGGAGAGGCCGATGCCAACCGCTGCAGTGATGGATGATGCCGAGCGAAGTTTTATTCCCGCATTCGGAAAACGCTGGCTGCTGCCGCTCTACGATCCGTTTCTGTGGTTGTTCAGAGCTGATGCGACCAAACGACCGTTGATCGAACAGGCGCAGATCAAATCGGGATTTCGCGTGCTCGACATCGGATGCGGTACCGGAACGATGGCGGTCCTGATCAAAAAGCTGCATCCCGCGGCCGATGTCGTCGGGATCGATCCGGACCCGGACGCTCTGGCGGTCTGCAAGCGCAAGGCGAATCGTGCCGGACTCGCAATCGAGTTCGATCGCGGATTCGCGGACCATATGCCCTATGCGGACGCTTCATTCGACCGCGTGTTTTCATCGTTCATGTTCCATCACCTGACCGCGGACGAGAAGTCAGCGACGCTTCAAGAAATTCGCCGCGTGCTGAAAGCCGGCGCCTCGCTTCACTTGCTCGATTTTGTGCACGCGCATGGGAACCAGTCCAAAACAGAGAAGCACGGCCTGTTGGTCCATCGCGGCGGAGCGGTGGCAGAACGAATCGAGGGGCGCATGACCTCAATCATGGACGAAGCAGGGTTCGTCGATGCTAAGGAAGTGTCGCGCGGAAAAATTTTCTTCGGACCGATTGCTTACTACCGTGCGCAAAATCCCGGCGGCCAGCCTGCGTGACAAGCCGGGCCGGCCTGCTTTAGAATGCGGGACTTCCGCAAAACGCGGTGAGGAAGGGTTGATGGCGGCATCCACTGAAATCGTAGAGATCAAAGCGCGCGAGATTCTCGACTCGCGCGGCAACCCCACAGTCGAAGTCGATGTGCGGCTTCGCGGCGGCGCTCTCGGCCGTGCCGCGGTGCCTTCGGGCGCATCGACCGGCGTTCATGAAGCGCTCGAGCTGCGCGACGGCGACTCGAAACGCTACGGCGGCAAGGGCGTGCTGAAAGCAGTCGCCAACGTGAACAAGACGATCGCGGCGAAGCTCAAGGGAGCGGACGCGGCGAATCAAAGCGCCATCGATCGCACGCTGATCGAGCTCGACGGCACCGAAAACAAATCGAAGCTCGGCGCCAACGCAACTCTCGGCGTCTCGCTCGCGAATGCGCACGCGGCTGCCGCGGCCAACGGCGTGCCGCTCTACCGCTATCTCAATCCCGACGCGCGCGTGATGCCGGTGCCGATGATGAACGTGCTCAACGGCGGGCAGCATGCGGACTCCAACGTCGACATGCAGGAGTTCATGCTCATGCCGATCGGTGCGCCCAATATCGCCGAAGCGGTGCGCATGGGCTCGGAAGTCTTTCATGCGCTCGCCGCGGTGCTGAAAAAACTCGGGCACTCCACCAACGTCGGCGATGAAGGCGGATTCGCGCCGAATCTCAAAAGCAATGAGGAGCCGATCGAGCTGATCCTCGAGGCCGTCGCGAAGGCGGGCTACCGTCCCGGGGCCGACGTTTCGATCGCGCTCGATCCGGCCTCGAGCGAATTTTACGAAGACGGCAAGTACGTATTCGCGCGCGGAGACAAAAGCTCGCGCACCGCCGAACAGATGGTCGAGCTATACGCGGGGTGGCTCAAGAAATATCCAATCGTCTCGCTCGAGGACCCGCTGGCCGAAGACGATTGGGCGGGCTGGAAAATTCTGACGCGCGAGCTCGGCGCGAAAACGCAACTGGTCGGCGACGACATCTTCGTCACCAATCCCAAATTTCTCAAGCGCGGAATTGACGAGCACGTCGCCAATTCGATCCTCATCAAGCTCAACCAGATCGGCACGCTGAGCGAGACGCTCGCCACGATCGAGATGGCGCGCGCGGCCGGATACACCAGCGTGATTTCGCATCGCTCGGGCGAGACCGAGGACACGACGATCGCCGACCTGGTCGTCGCCACCGGCGCGGGACAAATCAAAACCGGATCGATGAGCCGGTCCGAGCGCAACGCGAAATACAATCGGCTGTTGAGAATCGCCGAAGAGCTCGGCAGCAAGGCGCAGTATCCCGGCGCCGCCGCATTCAAGCGCGGGAAATCCTGATGGCGACGCGGCCGCCGGTTGCAGCGCTGGTAATTTTCGACGGATGGGGGGTCAGTAAGAGCGGCGCGTCGAATGCGATTGCGGCGGCGAAGACTCCGGTGATGGACCGGCTCTACGCGACGCAAGCGCATACCGAGCTCAACGCGTCGGGCGAGGCGGTGGGCCTGCCGCCGGGCGTGATGGGCAATTCAGAAGTCGGGCATCTCACGATTGGCTCGGGGCGCGTCATCTACCAGGACCTGATGCGAATCACGAAAGCGATCGAGAGCGGAGCGTTCGCGCGCAACGCGACGATTGTCGATGCGATCAAAAAGACCGTCGGCCTCGGCACCACGCTGCATATCTGGGGTCTGCTCTCCGACGGCAGCGTGCACAGTCATATCGATCATCTGAAGGCGATCCTCGACGTCGCCGCGGCCAACGGTGCGACTCGGATTGCCGTTCATGCGGTGCTCGACGGACGCGACAAGCCGCCGCGCTCGGCGCTCGCTTTCGTCGATCAGCTCGAAGCGAAGCTGAAGCAACTCGGACGCGGCCGAATCGCGACGGTCATCGGGCGCTACTATGCGATGGATCGCGACAAGCGATGGGATCGAATCGAGCGCGCGTGGCGCGCGATGGTCGAAGGCGAAGGGCAGCCGGCGTCGAGCGCGCGTGAGGCGGTCGAGAAATCGTATGCCGCCGGCAAGAGCGACGAGTTCGTCGAGCCGCACGTGATCGGCACGCCGGCGCCGATGGCGGACGGTGACGAGGTCCTCTGCTTCAACTTCCGCGCCGACCGCGCGCGCGAGATGACGGCCGCAATCGCGCTCGGCGGCTTTTCAGAGTTCCGCCGCCCGCGCATCCCGAAGGTCGGCTACGTGTGCATGACCGAGTACGATCGATCGTTCGCATTACCGCTGGCGTTCGGTCCCGAGGATGTGCGCAACACGCTGGCCGAAGTGCTGGCGCATGCGGGATTGAAAAATCTGCGCGTGGCAGAGACCGAGAAATACGCGCACGTCACCTACTTCCTGAACGGCGGCGTCGAGAAAGCATTCCCGCTCGAAGAGCGCGCGCTGATTCCGTCGTCGAAGGTCGCGACCTACGACCTGGAGCCCGCGATGAAGGCCGCGGCTATCGCGACGCGCGTCGCCGAGGAAATCGCGGGCGGCAAGTTCGATGTGATCGTAATGAACTTCGCCAACCCCGACATGGTCGGCCACACCGGCAAGTTCGACGCGACGGTGGCCGCCGTCGAGGTGACAGACGCTGCGCTCGGCGTCGTGATCGACGCGCTCGAGAAGCGCGGCGGCGTCGCGCTGATCACGGCCGATCACGGCAACGCCGAATTCATGGCCGACCCTGCTACCGGGCAGGCGCACACGGCGCATACCACCAACCCGGTGCCGCTCATTCTGTACGATCCCAAGTTCACCGGACGGCTCAAGGACGGCGGAACGCTGGCGGACGTGGCGCCGACACTGCTTGCGATGCTCGGGGTAAAAGCGCCCGCCGAGATGACGGGACACGATCTCCGTGTCGATACCGCCCGCTGATCAATTGGCGTCGAATTTCGAAGCGATCGTCGAAAAACGCCTGTGCCTGTTGAGGTAAAACGCAAAATGTTTCACGTGAAACATTTTTAGTTCAGGAGAACGAAACGCGAATCAATTTATCGAGCGGAACTACCAGCGGATTACTTGCTCGTAGATTTTCGGGAGCTGGCGCGGTAGCGACGCGATGTCTTCGATTACCAGGTAGCGCGACGACTGGCACATCTGGCGCAGGTAGTCGTGGCCGGTTTTGTCGACCGTGATGCAGAACGGCAGCACGCCCGCGAGCTCGAGTTCCTTCAGCGCGACCATCGTGTCCTGGATGCCGTAGGCGTTCGAGCGCCGGTCGTGGCCGTAGTCGAAATCCTGCGGGAAGCCGTCACTCAGCAGGATCATGTGCTTGGCGCGCGAGGCGACGTCCTTGAATTTTTCGCGCACGTGGCGAATCGCCGCGCCCATCCGGGTTGAGCGCTTGGGCTCGACCGAGCCGATGCGCGCCTTCACCTCGTCACTCAGCTCCTGATCGAATTCCTTGATGACGTAGAACTCGACGTTGTCGCGGCCGTGGCCGGAGAACCCCATGATTGCGTACGCGTCGCCGATTTCCTCGAGCGCCTGCGCCATGATGACCAGCGCTTCCTTGTTCACGTCGATGATGCGGCGCGGGCGGTTGGCGGTTTGCGGGCGCCGCTGCCATGCCTTCATCCAGTCGTCGGTGTCGTCATCGTCGGTATGCTTGCGCGGCTCGCGATGGACCGGCTCGTCGGTCGAGGCCGACATATCGAGCAGGAACAGCGTGGCGACGTCGCGCGCTTCTTTCTTGCGCGCCTTGTAGAAGCGGCCGTCGGGCGTCTCGCCCATCAGGCGCGCAACTCGCGCCTCGATGGTGCGGTCGATATCGATTTCCTCGCCGTCCTCGAGTCCGCGAACCATCCGATACGACGCCGGGCGAATGCGCTGGAAGTTGCGCCGCACGCCGGGCAGCATCTCGGCGTAACGAAGCAGCGTGTTCTCGTAAAAATCGCCCTCGTCTCCCGTCAATGGAATTTCGCGCAGCCGGCACCAGTTGCGGCGGTAGTCGTTCAGCACGTAATCCCATTCGTCGTATGCGTAGTACGAGTCCTGCCGGCCGCGGCCGATCATCAGGCGTCCCTGCCCGGTGACGGAGCCGACTTCGCCGAGCTGCTCGCGCATCTGCTCGAGTTCGCTGAGCTGCTTGCCGGTGAGCTGCGTCAGGTACATGCCGTCGCCGTCGGCGCTGCCGTCGCCCTGCGACGGTTTGATCTCCGCGCCCTGCTCGATGAGCTTGCGCAATTCTTCGGGCGAGAGCGCCCTGCCCTGTCCGCCCTTCGACTGCTTGCCCGAGACGTCCATCTGGACGTTCTGATCGGTCTCGCCGCCGCCGTCGCCCTGCTCGCCGTCCTCGCCCTCGCCGGCGGTCTGCGATTCCGATCCTTTCATTCCTTTGATCAGGTCGTTGCGCATCCGCTCCGCTTCTTCTTCGGTGAGCGGATCGCCTTCGCCGCGCTCGCGCGCCTGCCGAATCAGCTCCTGGAGCCAATTGTAGAGCGCGCTGACCTGGCGGACGCTGGTCATCACGTCGGCGCCCTGCGCACGCACGGGTGCGAAGTGACGCGCCGCCATCAGCACGAGCGGCGAGTCGAGGGTTTCGCCCGACGCCTCGAGATCGAGCGCCGCGCGCACCAGCATCGTGCTTAGCGACTCGGGATGGAGCCGATCGAGCAGCGATCGATTGAGGCCCGCGATGCGTGGTGCGAGTCCGCGATAACGTCGCGCCAGCTCGGCGTCGATTCGCGCCGACTCCGCCAGCCGCATCAGCGCTCCCGCGAGACCGGGGTCCTCGAACGACGCGACGAAGCTGTCGATCGCCTCGACGCCCGTCTCGCCGCGCTCCTCGAAGCCCGCGATGTCTGCCAGCTTGAGCTTGAAGGTGCCGAAGTCGTGACGCGCCGCGAGATGCGCGGTGGTGACGAAGTAGTAGATGTAGGCGTCGCCGCGAGTGCCGAACGGTTCGAGCCGCTCGGGCAGATAGATCATCTCGCCGGGCAGCAGCGGATAGTGAAACGGCAGCATCGGGGCGCTGTTGGCCATCGAGTCGATGCGGAACTCAAGCGGAAACAGCATCCGCATGAACTTCGTCAGCACGCCCTTTATTTCGAACAGGTCCTGCGCTTTTTCTGCAACTTCGGGCATCGTCGTGAAATGATTGTGGCAAAGACCGGTGTAAGGATGCAATTTGTGGGCGATGCGTTTAACGTCGCGACCGCCGATCTTCGCGGCGCCGGAATGAACAAGGATCCAGCGACTCAGAGACCGGAACCGGCTTCGCGTTCGCGAAGCTGTCCGAGATCCTTCCTCCCGTCGCTTACGCTCCCGTCGTCAAACATCAATGCCGTGGCAGGATGACAGAGTTGCCGTGGCGCGAATGGTACTCGGGTATTGAGAATCAATTAGGGCGCGCCGGGGTCGCAATTTTGATTCCTTGACTTGGCGCTTAGCGGCAGACTTACAATGATCTTACCCTATGCGCATCACGATCTTTGGCAATCATCGCCGTCTCGCCTCGGTGGCGGCGCTCGGTACTCTCCTGTGTCTGACTGCTGCGGCGCCCGCACGCGCGGGTTTCGCCGACGCGGTCAAAGCCCAGACGCTGCCCAACGGCCTGCGCGTGCTGGTGCTGGAAAATCACAAGGCTCCCGTCTCGACCTTCAACGTCTTCTACCGCGTCGGCTCGCGCAACGAGCAGTTCGGCAAGACCGGGCTGTCGCATCTGTGCGAGCACCTGATGTTCAAGGGCACCAAGAAGGTCGGGCCCGAGGAGTTCTCGCAGATAATCCAGCAGAACGGCGGCGAGGATAACGCGTTCACCGAATCGGACTTCACGGATTATTTCGAGACGATCAACAAGGACCATATCGACGTGCCGATCACGCTCGAAGCCGATCGGATGGCCAACTTCGCGCCCCAGGATTTCGACAAGGAAAAGCACGTCGTGCTCGAGGAGCGGCGCCTGCGCACCGACGACAATCCCGAGGATGCCCTGGACGAGATGGTCCGCGCGCAGGCCTACGTGGCGCATCCGTACCACTGGCCGGTGATCGGATGGTTCCACGACGTCGACGGGCTGACGCTGGCGGACGCGATGGCGTATCACAAGATTTATTACTCGCCGCAAAACGCGCTGATCGTCGCCGTCGGCGATTTCAACGGCGACCAGGTAATGAAGCAAATCAGCGAGGCGTTCGCGGGAATCAAGAACGGTCCCAAGGCGCCGCCCGTGACGGAGGTCGAGCCGCCGCAAACGGGGACGCGGCGGGTCGAACTGCAGCATGCGGCGAATCTGCCGGCGTTCGAAGAGGCTTATCACGTGCCGAATCTGAGCAGCCCGGACGCCTTCGCCCTCGAGATCGCGTCGGAAATTCTGAGCGACGGGCAGAGCTCGCGGCTGTACAAAAAGCTGGTGGTCGAAAAGCAGATGGTGGTGGATATCGGCGCCGGCTACGACATGACGTCGTTCGATCCGGGGCTGTTCGTCGTGTCGGCGCAGATGCGGCCGGGGGTGAAGGCGTCGGACACGCAGGCGGAAGTCGAAAAGGAACTCGCCGCGATGCGCGACAATCCGGTAGGCGCCGAGGAATTGCAGAAGGCCAAGAATCTTGAAGCGGCGCAATTCGTCTTCGGACAGGACTCGGTCATGCGCGAAGCCGAGATGCTCGGCGTGTACGAAATGCTCGGCGACTACCACCTGGTCGATAAATATCTGGACGGCATCGACAAGGTGACCGCGGCTGACGTCCAACGCGCCGCGAAGACTTACCTGGTCGCGGGGAACATGACCGAAGGCGTGCTGGTGCCGACGGGCGTGCTGAATCATGGAGGCGGCGGACTGAGTGGCGGGGAATTGCGCCACGCTCCAGCGCTTGGCGAGAGCGCCGAGGTGGTGCGATGAGCGGCGCGGCAAAGCATACGAGAATTTTTGCGAGCGTCATCGCAATTGCGGCGTTGGTCTTTGCGGCGACGCCGTCACATGCGCTCGATATCAAGAAGCTGACGCTCAGCAACGGCGCGACGCTGCTCGTCTCGGAAGAGCATCACCTGCCGATGATGACGATGATGATCGAGTTCGACGCGGGCACGCGGCGCGATCCGAAGGGCAAGGAAGGGCTGGCCGAGTTGACGGCGCGATGCCTGTCGCAGGGCACCAAGGAACTCACTGCGCCGGAGTTCGATCAGAAAGTCGATTTCATGGGCAGCTCGGTCGGGGTCTCGGCCGAACGCGATTACGCGACCGCCGGGATGACGACGCTGAAGAAGTACCAGGGCGAGACGCTGCAGCTGCTGGCGGGAATTTTGACTGAGCCGGGCTTGCGCGACGACGATATCGCGCGCAAACGCGCGGAGCAGGTCGCGGAAATCAAGGCGGCGGAAGAGCAGCCGGGCTACACCGCCGATGTGGAATTCACGAAAGACCTGTTCGGCGACCGGCCGTATGGGCATCCGGGCGCCGGCTCGTCGGACTCGGTCGCCAAGCTCACGAACGACGACGTGCGCGGGTTTTATCGCGACTACTACAAGCTCGGCAACGCGATCATCGCGGTGGCGGGCGATGTGAGCGCGGACGAAGTTAAAGCATCACTTGAGAAATCGCTGGCGGGCCTCGCGGGCACGGTCGAACCTCAGGCAGAGCCGCCGCCAATCAACGTGGCGCCGGGCCTCGGCGTGAAATTGATCGATCGCAACGTGATGCAGGCGAACATCATCATGGGTTCCGCCGGCGTCGCGCGCTCGAATCCGGATTTTTACCGGCTCAAGGTGATGAACTACATCCTGGGCGGCGGCGGATTTTCGTCGCGGCTGGTGAAGGTCGTGCGCAGCGCGCATGGCCTCGCCTACTCGATCGACAGCGGCTTCGAGCCGGGCAAGTTCCAGGGCGCGTTCGACGATATCGCTGCAAACCAAGAACCAGAGTTCGAACGAGGCGATCGATTTGATCCTGCAGCAGCTGCGCGAGATCCAGGAGAAGCCGGTCAGTGACGCCGAGCTGGACGGCGCGAAGAAATTTCTCATCGGCAGTTTTCCGTTGGGAATCGAGCGCCAGAGCTCGATCGCGTCGTTCATGGTGCAGGTCGAGTTTTACGGCCTCGGCCTGGACTACGCGGAGCAGTATCCGAAGCTGATCGAAGCGGTCACCAAGGACGACGTGCTGGCGGTCGCGAAAAAATATCTGCATCCCGATTCGATGATCGTCGTCGCAGTCGCGAATCAAAGCGACGCGAAGATCAAAACCTCGCAGTTGGAGAAAGCAGCCGACGCCCCCAGCGCGCAATAAACCTGCGCTGATCTTCACGATCGGACACTCGACGCATCCGATCGAGCGGTTCCTCGAACTGCTCGGCGAGCATCGCATCGCACTGGTGGCCGACGTGCGATCGTTCCCCAGCTCGAAGCGATGGCCGCAATTCAACCAGGCGGAACTGTCCGAGTCGCTCGAGCGCGCGGGAATCGAGTATCGATGGATCAAGCAACTCGGCGGCAGGCGCAGCTCGAAGCGCGTCGACTCCGAGCACACGGCATGGCAGCTGCCTGCTTTCAGATCCTACGCAGACTACACGGAGAGTGTGGATTTCGCCGATGGCCTGCGCGAACTGACTGGCGCCGCGACCGGCGCGCGCACCGCATACATGTGCTCCGAAGGACTGTGGTGGCGATGCCACCGGCGAATCATTTCGGACAATCTGCTGGTGCGCGACTGGGACGTCGAGCACATCATGCCGACCGGGAAATTGTCGCCGCACGTCCTCGCGCCGTTCGCGCGCGTTGTCGACGGACGAATAATTTACGACGGTACTGCTGCGACGGAATCGTAAACTACGCGGCGGCGCGATGGTTGAGCGCCTGCCGCAGAAATCCTGCCGTGTACGAAGCCTTCACGCCGGCGACTTCCTCGGGCGTGCCCTTGGCGACGACCTGGCCACCGCGATCGCCGCCCTCGGGCCCGAGATCGATCAGGTAGTCGGCAGTCTTGATGACGTCGAGGTTGTGCTCGATCACGACAATCGTGTTGCCCGCGTCTGCCAGACGGCCGAGCACGCCGAGCAGCCGCTTGATGTCGTCGAAGTGCAGGCCGGTGGTCGGCTCGTCGAGGATGTAGAAGGTGCGGCCGGTCGCGCGCCGCGCGAGTTCCTTGGCGAGCTTGATGCGCTGCGCCTCGCCGCCGGACAGAGTCGTCGCGGACTGGCCGAGGTGAATGTAGTCGAGGCCGACGTCGCGCAGCGTTTCGAGCTTCTGCCGAATCGGCGGAACCGAACCGAGAAACTCAACCGCGTCGAGCACGGTCATGTTGAGCACCTCGGCAATATTCTTGCCCTTGTACTGAATCTCGAGCGTGTCGCGATTGTAGCGTTTGCCGCCGCAGACCTCGCAGGTGACGTAAACGTCGGGCAGAAAATGCATCTCGATGCGAATGATGCCGTCGCCCTCGCACGCCTCGCAGCGGCCGCCCTTGACGTTGAACGAAAATCGCCCCGGCCCGTAACCGCGCATCCGCGCCTCGGGCAATTGCGCAAACAGCTCGCGGATATGGGTAAACAGGCCGGTGTAGGTCGCGGGATTCGAGCGCGGCGTGCGCCCGATGGGGCTTTGATCGACGTGAATGACCTTGTCGAGATGCTCGACGCCCTCGAGCGTCTTGTACGCGCCGGCGCGCTCGCGGCTGTGATTGAGTTTCTGCGAGAGCGCGCGGTACATCGTGTCGAGCACCAGCGTCGATTTGCCGGAACCCGAAACGCCGGTGATGCAGGTGAAGACGCCGAGCGGAATCGCGACGGTGAGATCGCGCAGATTGTTCTCACGCGCGCCCTTGACGGTCAGCCAGCGGCCGGAGAGCTGGCGGCGTCGCGACGGCACCGGAATCTCGACTTCGCCTGAAAGATATTTGCCGGTGAGCGAGTTCTCGTCACGCATCACATCGTCGGGAGTGCCCTGCGAAACGATGTAGCCGCCGTGGATCCCGGCGCCGGGACCCATGTCGATGAGATGATCGGCTTCGAGCATCGTCTCGCGATCGTGCTCGACCACCAGCACGGTGTTGCCGAGCTCCTTGAGGCGCTTGAGCGTCGCGAGCAGGCGCTGATTGTCACGCTGATGAAGTCCAATCGACGGCTCGTCGAGGATGTAGAGCACGCCGACGAGGCTCGAGCCGATTTGCGTGGCGAGCCGGATGCGCTGGCCCTCACCGCCGGAGAGACTGCCCGACGGGCGATCGAGCGTCAGGTACTCGAGGCCGACGTCGGCAAGAAAATTCAGCCGCTCGCGAATTTCCTTCAGGATGAGCCGTCCGATTTCGGCTTCCTGCGCGCTCAGCTTCGGCGCGGCGAAAAACGCGAGCGCCAGCTTGATCGACATCGCCGTCACTTCCGAGATCGACTTGCCGTTGAAGCGCACGAACAGACTTTCCTTCTTGAGGCGCGCGCCGTCGCAGGTCGGACACGGGCGCATGTTCATGTACGCCTCGAGGAACTCGCGCACGCCTTCGGACTCGGTTTCCTTGTAGCGGCGATCGAGCCACTGGAGCACGCCCTCGAAGCTCTTCGCATACTCGGCGCGATGATGCCCGCGCTGGTACGCGAACTCGATCTCATCGCTGCCCGAGCCGTGCATGATCGCCTTGCGCACCTTCGCCGGAATCTCCTTCCACGGCGCGTCGAGGCTGAACTTGTAGTGCTTCGCGAGCGCGTCGAGCACCGGCTGCAGATAGTTCATATTGGCCCACGGCGCGATCGCGCCATCGGCGATGCTCAAGTCCTCGTTCTGCACGACCAGCTCAGGATCGAAGTACATGATCGATCCGATACCCGAGCATTCCGCGCAGGCGCCGTGCGGACTGTTGAACGAGAACATCCGCGGCGCGATTTCCGGATACGAAATTCCGCAGTCGACGCAGGCGAAGCGCTGGCTGAAATAAATTTCGCTGTCGTTCTTCGGCCCGTCCAGGCGCTCGACCTTGAGCAGGTCCTGCCCATATTTGAAGGCGACCTCGAGCGAGTCCGACAAGCGCTTCTCGATTCCCTTACGAATCGCGAGCCGATCGACCATCACCTCGATAGTGTGGCGCTGATTCTTGTTGAGCACCGGCTCCTCGCCGAGTTCGTAGAGCTTGCCGTCGATCTTCACGCGCACGAAACCCGCGCGCTTCATGTCGGACAGCTCCTTGCGGTATTCGCCCTTGCGATCGCGAACGATCGGCGCCAGTACGTGAAGCCGCGAGCCGTCGGGCCATTTCATGATTTGATCGACGATCTGCTGCACGCTTTGCTGCGTGATCTCGCGGCCGCAGTTGTAGCAGAACGCATGCCCCACGCGCGCAAACAGCAGGCGCAGGTAGTCGTAAATCTCGGTGATAGTGCCAACCGTCGAGCGCGGATTGCGCGAAGTGGTTTTCTGCTCGATCGAAATGGCGGGCGACAAGCCTTCGATCGAATCGACGTCGGGCTTCTCCATCTGCTCGAGGAACTGGCGCGCGTAGGCCGACAGCGACTCGACGTAGCGGCGCTGCCCCTCGGCGTAAATCGTGTCGAAGGCGAGCGAGGATTTGCCGGAGCCCGAGAGCCCGGTGATCACAACCAGGCGATCGCGCGGAATCTCGAGATCGATATTCTTGAGATTGTGCTCGCGCGCGCCCTTGATGACGATTCGATCGGCCATCGCTGCTACGCCGCCCGCCGCGCCGTCTTGTCGCCGACGGCGGCCCGCCACGCATATTCTATCGCGGCAATCATGCTCGACGGATTTGCAATTCCTTTCCCCGCGATGTCGAACGCCGTGCCGTGGTCGGGCGAGGTGCGCACGAACGGCAATCCGATCGTGATATTCACCGCGCGATCGAACTCCAGCGTCTTGAGGGCAATCAGGCCCTGATCGTGGTACATCGCGACCGCGGCGTCGAAATTAAACGCGCCCGTCTGGCGAATGAAGGCGGTGTCGGGCGCGAGCGGTCCGTACGCGTCGATACCTTCGCGCTGCGCGCGCCGAATGGCCGGCGCGATCACCCGAATCTCCTCGTCGCCAAACATCCCGCTTTCGCCCGCATGAGGATTCAGCCCGAGCACGGCAATTCGCGGCCGCGCAACGCCGAGCGCGCCGCGCAAATGCGTCGCGAGCAGACGAATCGTGTCGAGCACGTTGCGCTGCGTCAGTGCAGTCGCCACTTTTGCAAATCCAATATGTGCAGTCACCAGCGCCACCGTCAGCTCGCCGCCCGCGAACATCATGCGCCACAGCCGGGTCCGCGCCATCTGCGCGAGCAGTTCCGAATGGCCGGGAAAGTGATGCCCCGCACGGTTCATCCAGTCCTTGCTAATGGGCGCGGTCACAAGAGCGTCGACTTCGCCGCTCATCGCCATCCGCGCCCCAGTTACAATGTAATCATAAGCGGCGCCGCCGCCCTCAACTGTCGGATGTCCGGGGCGAATTGCGCGCGCCGACAAACTCGAGATGGAAAGTACGCCGAGTCCTTTGGCGAGGCGAATCGGCGGCTCACCAGGATGCCACTCGCGATGGGCGCCGGCACATCGCGGATACGGGCCGCTGCCGCGCGCATCGCGGACAAATCGCCGACGACCACAATTGACGGCGCCCCGCGACGGCTCGCCAGCGCCGCCGCCGCCTTGAGGATAACCTCGCGGCCGACGCCCGCCGGGTCGCCCATGCTGATCGCTACGATCGGCGGCGTTTTTCGTCTGAGCGCGGCCGTCATCATCTAGTACATGGTCTCGACGTAGTGCTGCTTGACGAGATCCGATTCAACCCATTTCTCGAGCTGGACGCTCGATTGCTGATCGACCAGTTGCGCGCGGATCTGCGCCTTGACCTCGCTCAGCGGCACGACGCCGGGCACTTCGTGTTCTTCGAGCTTGACGATATGAATGCCGTGGCTGGTGCGAACCGGCTGGGACACGTCGCCGGGCTTGAGCGTTTTGACCGCAGCCAGGATTTGGTCGTTTACGTCGTCCGGCGCGAACCATCCGAGTTCGCCGCCGCTGGTCTTCGAGTCGTCGTCCGAATAAACGCGGGCGAGATCGCCGAAGTCGTCGCCCTTGATGGCCCGCGCGCGAATCAACGCGGCCTTCTTTTGCGCGTCGGCGACCTGCGCCGGCGTCGGATTCTGCGGCAGCGCAATCAGAATCTGCGCGAGCTTTAGCCGCTCCTTGAGAATCGTGAAGTCTTGCTTGTGCGCGTCGTAGAACGCCGTGATGTCGGAATCGGGCACGTTGATTTTCGCGCGGACCTCCTCCTCGATCATCATCGACTTTTCGAGATCCATCTTCGCGCGCCTGCGCAGCTCATCATAACTCATCCCGCTCGCCTGCAGTTGCGTGCGAAATTCCGCATCGCTCATGTGCTTGTCCTGCCGCAGTTGCGCGATGTATTTGTCGACCTGCTCGTCGTCGACCTTATCGTCGTACTTCTTCACTTCCTGCTCGAGCAATTTTTCTCCGATCAACGCTTTGACCGCGGTCTTGGCGGTGTCCGAAGAAGCGAAATCATCGGTATCGATCGGCTCTCCGTGCGACGACGCAAAGTCCTTGACCTCGCGCATCGTGATTGGATCGCCGTCGACACTGGCGACGATGCGATCCACCGCCGGTCCGCTCTCGGCGATCTCCTCGTCGGCAGTTACAGGCGCTTCCACTGGAGCAGGCGGCGGCGCGGGCTCGTCTTTTTTCGTCGACGGCGTGAGGATGGAGGGCAAGGCGAAGCCGCCGGGGGCGTCCGATGCCGGCACCATGCGCGCCTGGCGGTCCGGGTTTATCGCACCGGGCGGCGGCGGTGCCACCTGGGCTACAGTCGCTGCGGGTGCAGGCCCGCCGTCAGCCGCTGGCGAGGGCACAGGTGTAGGCGTCGATTCAAATACCCGCTCGTAGGGAGTTGGCGTGGCATCGCCGGGGGCGGGAGTAGCGCCGGCGGAAGCGATCGCATCTTTGATGAACGCGTAAGACTCGGGGTGGAATAAATCTACCGAACAGCCCGAAAACGCGCCCGCCAGCACGATCCAGAACGAGGCCAACAATCCCGCAACTACGGCAAATCGCACGCCGGCGCGCGAGGACAATCTTCTGTTATGCATCAGTCTAGTTGACGGCCGTCCCGACTTTCGCGGCCGGCCAGTTTTCCAACTTTTCACAGCCCGCCAGGGCCTGCAAGATGCCGTCGAGTTGTGCGAACAGTTGCTCGTATTCTCCGGCTTCGATTCGCGCGATCACCTGGTACGACGGCGTCAGCCGCATCGTGCGCCGATTCTGATCGGCCAGCTTCGTAAGCCGCGTCGTGTCCACCGGCGCGTCGGGATGAAAGCGGATTTCGAGCTGCGTGCCCTTGAGAATCGCACTCAAGATCATCAGTTGCTTCATCTGGCGCCGAACGTTCATCGCCGCGATCAGATTTTCGATCAGCGTCGGCACTGGCCCGAAGCGATCGCGCATCTCGTCGCGAATCTCGCCGAGCTCCTCCTCGCGCTGCGCCCGCGCGAGGCGCCGATAGAGTACCAACCGCTCGTTCTCGTCGGAAACGTAAGCCTCCGGGATATAGGCAGGCACGGCAATTCGAAGCTCGGGCTCGAAGTCGGGGCGATTCGGCTGGCCGCGCAGCTCGGCGATCGCCTCTTCCATCATCTCGGTGTAAAGCTCGAAGCCGACGGCCGCGATCTCTCCGTGCTGCTCGTGGCCGAGCAGGTTGCCGGCGCCACGATGCTCGAGGTCGGCCATCGCCAGCTTGAAGCCGCCGCCGCTCTCGGACTCGACCAGCTCGCGCAGCGCGTCGATTCGCCGCTTGGCGTCGCGCGTGATGATGTGCTCGCCGGGAATCAGCAGGTACGCGTACGCCTTCTGGCGCGAACGGCCGACGCGGCCGCGCAACTGGTATAGCTGCGCGAGGCCGAAATGATCGGCGCGATTTATAATCATCGTATTGGCGTTGGGAATATCGAGCCCCGATTCGATGATCGCGCTGCAGACCAGCACGTTGACGCGCTTCTCGATAAAGTCGCGCATCACGTCCTCGAGTTGCCGCTCCTTCATCTGGCCGTGCGCGACCGCCGTCTTCGCCTCGGGTATCAGCGAGCGCAGATGACTGGCCATGTAGTCGATGTTCTCGACGCGGTTGTGCACGAAGAACACCTGGCCGCCGCGGTTCAGCTCGCGCAGGATCGAATCGCGAATAGTGGCGTCGTCGAAATGCGCGACGAAAGTGCGAATCGCCTGGCGGTCCGGCGGCGGCGTCTGAATCACCGAGAGATCGCGGATGCCGAGCATCGCCATGTGCAGCGTGCGCGGAATCGGCGTCGCGGTCATCGTCAACACCGGCACCAGTTTCTTGAGCTTCTTGATTTTCTCCTTGTCGACCACGCCGAAGCGGTGCTCCTCGTCGATCACCAGCAAGCCCAGCCGCGGAAATTGCACGTCGCTCGAAAGCAGGCGATGGGTCCCGACGATGATATCGACTTTGCCGTTCGCGGCCTCTGCAATCATCTCGCGATTCTCCTTGTGGCTGCGGAACCGCGAGACCATCTCGACCCGCACCGGGTAATCCTTGAAGCGATCGCGAAACGTATTCCAATGCTGCTCGGCGAGAATCGTCGTCGGCACCAGCACCGCGACTTGCCGGCCGTCCATCACGGCGATAAACGCCGCGCGCAGTGCGACTTCGGTCTTGCCGAAGCCGGCGTCGCCGCAAATGAGGCGATCCATCGGCTTGACCCGGGTCAGATCGCGAATGACGTCGTCGATCGCCGACTGCTGGTCGGGAGTCTCCTCGAACTCGAAGCGCGACGCGAATTCCTCGTAGTCCGCGCCCGGCGCCGGATACGCGTGCCCTTCCATCACCTCGCGCGCCGCATAAATGTCGAGCAGCTCCGCCGCCATCGCCAGCACCGCCTGCCGCGTGCGCCGCTTAACTTTCTCCCACGAACCGCTGCCGAGCTTGTCGAGCTTGGGCTCCGCGTTGTCGCCGCCGATGTACCTTTGCACGAGATTTATCCGCTCGACCGGCACGTACATCGTGTCGTTGCCCGCGTATTCGAGATTCAGAAAATCGCCCTCGACGTCGGCGACCTTCATGTGCCGCAGGCCGCGGTACTTCGCGATACCGTGATCGATATGCACGACGAAATCGTCGGGCTTCAGCTCTTCGAGATTGAGCAGCGCGCCCTTGGCCGTCGGCCGCTTGCGCCGGCGCACGCGTTGCTCGCCAAAAATTTCTTCTTCGCTGTAGAGGTAGAGGCCGTCCTCCGGCAAAACAACGCCCGCGGAGATCTCGCCTTCCATGATCGCAGGCCGGTAGTCCGGCCATTCCAGCAGCGCCGACAAACTTTTGCAGTCGACGTTGACGTCCAGGTCCCACGCCTCGAGATGACGCCGCAGCCGCGCCACCTGGTTCGGGCCCTCGACGATCATCAGCGATCGCCCTTGTCCGCGTTGGACTTCGCGCAGTTCCGTCGCCAGCGGCTCGAAGCTCGGCGGCGTCTTCACACCGCTCAGTTGGTTTGATCCCAGCCGCAAAGCGTTCTGCGATTTGATTTCGACCGGCACCGCCCATCCTTCGCGCGGCGCCGTTATCGTGACCAGTGAGCCGACCTCGACGGCGGTGAAGTTTCCGAGCGCGCGCTCGAATGCGTCGGCGGTGATGAACAACGACTCCGGCGTCGGATGAAACGCCGGCTTCTGCGCGGCCGCAGCCGTTTCATTGTTCACGAGATCGGCAAAGCGATTGGCCTCGGCGAGTATCCGCCCCGGATCAACCAGCCACAGCAACGCGCCCGCCGGCATGTAGTCGAACACGCTGTCGAGCGGCCGCCCGTACGCATACGGCATCAGCAGTTCCGCGCCGGGGAACAGCAGGCCATTCTCGAGCGCTTCGGACAGTTCGGCCGCCTCCTTGCGCACCATCCCGATTTCCGCGGCGCGCAGCGCAACCTGATCGCCCAGCTTGGGGTCCTTCAGCGCGGACGGCGGCACGTAGCGCGTGCGCGTGATCGTCGCCTCGACGAGGTCGTCGCCCGAGCGCTGAGTATCCGCGTCGAAATGGCGAATCGAAGTGATCAGATCGTCTTCGAGTTCGATACGAATCGGATCGCGATACAGCGGCGAGAACGCATCGACGAGTCCGCCGCGCACGCTGAAGTCGCCCGCCTCTTCCGTTTGCGGCACGCGCTGATAGCCGCACGCAGCGAGCGCTTCGACCAGGGCGTCGAGGTCGAGGCGGTCCCCGATGGCGACCGTGAGGATCGATTCGTTGAACACCGTGCGCGGAATCGTCCGCGTCATCAGCGCTTCGGCCGACGTGACGATCAGCGGCGACGGCTGCCGCAGCATCGCGAACAGCGCCGCCAGTTGCGACGCCTGCGCGTCGGTCGGCGGCGACAATTGCGCCATCGGCTTCACTTCCCACGAACGCAGGAGATGCACCCGGCGCGTCGCCGCATCGGCGTCGGCATCCTCGTCGAGAAAAAACGCGGCCTCGCCCGCCAGCGCTTCAGCTTCCGCAGCCGTCGACGTGATCGCGACAATCGGCCGCGACAGCCGCAGCCGCATCTCGCGGATCATCAGCGCTCCCGCCGCGCCGCGCAGTCCCATCACCGGGAATCGGCGTTCGGTATTGGCCGCGAGCCGTGCTTCGAGCTCGCCGGCTGCTTCTTTGAGGCTTCGTTGCAACTTTTTCCGTTCCGAATACGCAAACTCGCCCTGCGGCGATGCGCGCGAGGAGCGCACACGCCGCCGGCGTCACCAAAAATATTAGCAGAAAGTCGCGCGTGAGCAGCGAACTCGCGTCACTTCGCCCGAATCAGTTCAGTTCACTGCGCTTTCCGTCGCCACCGACGGCGCCGCGGCGGGCGAGGTTCCCGGCGGCGGCGGTATGATGTTGCCGGCCGCGTCGGTCTCGTGATCGATATGCAGCGCTATCCGCATCGTGCGATGGTATCCGCCCTGCAGCGGCCGAATCACCGTGATGTATGCCGTGTCGCCGGGCTTGAGATGCCCGAGCGCGTGCAGAATCTCGTCCTTGTCGCGCACTCGCACGTCGTCGACCGCGACGATCAAATCGCCCGCGGTGCCCAAGGCGCCCGACTGCCGCAGCAGCGGAAACGTGATCAGCGCGACGGGCCCCAGCAGCACGCTGCCGAGCGCGCCCAGGTCGCCCGCCGGCGTGCTTCCCGTCCTTCCGATCAATCCCGCGCGCGCGGCCGGGCTGTTGGGGTACACGCTGACGACTTCGAAGCCATGCTCCTCCATGCCGAGATAGCACTGCGTCGAATATTCGAGATCGATGCCAAGGTACGGCCGATGACTGTCTTCCGAATCATGCGGATGGAAATTGCGATTGAGCCGCGCGATTTCATCTTCCTTCGACTGCTGGCGAAACGCGCGCTGGTCGGCGGTTTCATGCTGGTCGGGCGACGGCGCCTTCGCTGACGGTTGCGGCGACAACTCCAGCGTCGTCGAGGCAGCCGCCGGCTGTCGTGCCGGGATGCGCACGTTGGCGTCGACGCTGGGCTGTCCCGCGGGCAAATTCGGAGTTACCGCGTCGTTCGGTTGTGCCGCTATCGACGGCGAGGCGTGGTCGTTGGAAGTGTTGTTGTTGTCCGCAAGCGCTGCGCAGGGTGATAGGAGCAGGACCAGCAGCGGCCAGCCGATGAGGACGCTCGGACTTCGCATCACCGATCCCTCCCTGGAACCTTTTGCGCGCGCCCCCGATAGTAGGTCGATTATCAGTGAGGCTCAAGGACAAAAATCACACGCCCGCATTCGGACGAGTTACAGAAGGAACAATCTTGAAGTGGAAATCGCCGGCCGCGATCTAGTGCGTGAAGCTGCCGTCAGCCGGCGCCGCATTCGCGATCGGCTCGCCGACCGCGCCGACGTGCACCGCGATTTTCATCGTGCTATGCGGCACGCGGTCGCCTGTTCCTTGTGGCCTGATCACTGTGAGGTACATCGTGTCGCCCGGCTTGAGCCGTGCCATCGCGCTTTGGAGGTCGCTCTGGTCGCGCACGCGCTGGTCGTCAATCGCGACGATCAGATCTCCGCCCTGCCCCTCCGCGCCCGTGCTCCCCAATGCCTTGGTGGCGAGGATCGATCCGCCCGGCAGTATTCCGCTCAAGGTCGTAAGCGCCGCGCCGACCGCGGTCAATCCGGAACGCGGCTGCAGACCAGCCTGCGACGCCGGGCTGTTGGGGTCGACCGTCAACACCTCGAGCCCGTGCTCCTCGCCGCCGAGGTAACACATCGTCGTGTATTGCACCGTGATGCCGAGATACGGCCGCGCATGCGGCCGGCCGCTTTCGCTGTTGCCGTTGCCGTTCAGATTGCTGTCGATATCGCCGGTGCCGTTCTCGGTGCCGGGACGGAAGTTCGGATCGACCGACGTGGTGTCTTCACCCGGATTGAAATTCCGGTCGGTGGGAAGTTCGCGGACGGCAGCTTTCGGTGCTTCAAGGCCCGGCTGCGGCGCTATCTCGAGCGTCGTGTCGTCGCTGCTGCCCTGGCCCGCAATCCCGTGCGGCACCGATCCACCGCTACTCTGGGAGCCAGTTTGCGAGTCCTGCGCGACAGCCAGATGAGACAGCCCGACGATCACGGCCGTCGCCACTCCCAGAGTGAATATCTTTCTAAGCTTCATCTAAACGCGCTTGGCTACCGCTCCAGCAATCGGGGAACAACGCCAAATATAAGCCCGCCGCGCGCACTCCTCAAGCCGGGCGATTCTTCCTTGAAGCTCGCGCGAGCCCGTGCGAAAGTTTGTGGCATCCATGAAAGTAATTTCGACAGTCGCCTTACAGCCCGCGCATCGCGCCGCAATTTCCAGCGCGGTGCCGGGAGTCGAGCTGGCCGATCGCCAATGCCGCACGGCCGAGGAAGTCGGCGAGTTCGTCAGCGGCGGATGCGACGCGCTACTGACGTTTCGCGTGCCCAACGATATCGCCACTCGCGCGCGCGGCCTCAAGTGGATTCAACTGCTGAGCGCCGGCGCCGACCATGTCCTTTCCGGACCGCTGAAGGCGATCGCGATTCCAATCGCGACCGCGAGCGGAATTCATGCGACCCCGATCGCCGAATACACCCTCGCCTCGATGCTCGCGTATGCGCATCGCATTCATCTCGCGATACGCGCGCAGACTCGCCGCGAGTGGATGCGCTCGGGCGCTTTCATGGGAAGCGTCGATGAGATCCGCGGGCGGACGCTCGGCATCATCGGCTATGGATCGATCGGCCGGGAAACGGCGCGGCTCGCAGCCGCCTTCGGGATGAAGGTGCTCGCGCTCAAGCGCAACCCGGCAGACCGCGTCGATCCCGGATGGAGCCCGGCGGGACTCGGAGATCCGGACGGTAAAATTCCCGCGCGCTTCTTCGGCCCCGACGAGCGCGAAGCTATCCTGCGCGAATCCGACTACGTGTCCGTCACGCTTCCACTCACCGATCACACACGCAAATTCATCGGCGAGCGCGAGTTCGCCACGATGAAGCCCGGCGCGTACCTGGTCAACATCGGGCGCGGCGAAGTGATCGACGAGCGCGCGATGGCGGCGGCGCTGGCCGCGGCAAAGATCGGCGGCGCAGGCCTCGACGTCTTCGAGCACGAACCGTTGGAATCCAGCAGCCCGCTCTGGGACCTGGAAAACGTCATCCTGACGCCACACATCTCCGGCGCCAATCGCGGCTACATGGACAAGGCCTGCGAACTGTTCGCGGAAAACCTGAAACGCTTCGCCGCCAACCGCCCACTGCTGAACGTGGTCGATCCCAACCTCGGCTACTGATCTGAATACTGGGTGCAGGGGTCGCCCCTGCCCGAGGAGGTGTGGAACCCGGGCGGCTTCCACATTCAATTTCCTTTCCGACTCTTCAGCGCCGCGAGGAATCGTTCCTTCAATCCCTCGAACGGACCGTTCGACATGAACAACGCGACGTCGCCCGTGCCCGCGTCGGACAGCATCCGTTCGAGGATTTCGTCGTTCGACGCGCATGCAATCGCATTCGGCCCACGCGCGCTAATCGCTTTGGCGAGCGCCCCGATTTCCAGTCGTTCGTTCGGCGTGATCGGATCGTTTTCCTTGAAATACACCGGCCCAAGGTAAACGCGCGACGCTTTATCGAATGCGGCCGCGAAAGCGTTTTGAAAAACATTGCGCCGCGCCGTGTTCGAGCGCGGTTCGAACGCCGCAAGGATCCGCCGCGCCGGAAACCGTTCGGCAATCGCCTCGAGCGTGACGCCGATCGCGGTCGGATGATGCGCAAAATCGTCGACCACCGTAACGCCCGCCGCCTCTCCGATCACCTGCTGCCGCCGCACCACACCCTTGAAGGAGCGCAAGCCGTTGGCAATCTCGTCGCCGGAGACTCCGAACGCGCTCAGCAGAACGTAAACGCCGAGCGCGTTTGCGACATTCATTCGCCCGCCGATCGGAAGATGGATTGAATCGTGAACTCGAGCGCCCTCGCGCGTCACCGAAAATCTCGCACCGTCCGCGCCCACGGTGATGTCCGTCGCGCGATATTCGCCCTCGCGCAGCCCGTAGGTGAGCCGCCGCGATCGTGCCGCGGCACTCACCTCGAGCGCATGCGGAAAATCGGCGCATACTGCGAGCACCCGCGACGCATCCATCTGCTCGACCAGCGCGCGAAAGCTCGACTTCACGTGATCGAGATCGCGATAGATGTCGGCGTGATCGAATTCCACCGCCGTGATAATCGCGCCGGTGGCCCGGTAATGCAGAAACTTCGGCCCCTTGTCGAAAAACGCCGTGTCATACTCGTCGCCTTCGATCACAAAATCGTCGCCGCTGCCGAGCCGGTAGTTCGATCCGAAATCAACCGCGACGCCTCCCACCAGCATCGACGGATCGCGCCCCGCCGCCTCGAGCACATGGGCCATCATCGACGTCGAAGTAGTCTTGCCATGCGTCCCGGCAACCATCAGCACTCGCCGGCCATTCAGAAAAAAATGCCACAGCGCTTCGGGCATCGAGAGATATGGAATCGACGACGCCAGCAGCGCGACCGCTTCGGGATTGCCCGGCACGATCGCATTGCCCACCACCACCAGGTCGGGCGCGGGCGAGAGGTTCGCCGGCGAGAATCCCGTCATCAATCCGACCCGCGAATTTCTCAAGAGCGACGCCGTCGGCTCGTAAAGCTGATTGTCGGAGCCCGTGACCGACAAGCCGCGCTCGATCAGCATCCCGGCCAGCGCCGCCATCGCGGTGCCGCCGACGCCAATCAGATGCACGCGCCGGGCGGCAGCCGGAATGCGTGCGAGGCGCGCCGCGCTGCCGGAGTCAGTCATCGAGCGCGTCCATGATCAGGTCGTGAATCTTCGGCCGGAAGTCGCGAATCTTCTGATTGTCGCGCCGCGGATGCACGCGATTGGTCAGCATCGAAATAGCAACTTCACTCTGCGGCTCTATCCAGACCGACGTGCCGGTGAAGCCGAGATGGCCAACTGCCGCCGGCGAAAACGCATGCCCCGAGCTGGAATGCTCGGCCGACGGCGTGTCCCATCCGAGCGCCCAGGTCGAGCCGGTCACGGTCGTGTCGCGCCTCCAGAACTCGCGAATTATTTTCTTCGGCACGAAATCCGATCGCCCCGCATAGCAGCGAATCAGCTCGGCGACGATGCGATCGACCTCGCGCACCGGCGCGAACAGTCCCGCATGACCCGCCACTCCGCCCATCGCGAACGCGTTCTCGTCGTCAACCTCGCCGACCAGCAGCCGCTTGCGCGAAGGACAAATCTCAGTCGGCGCGAACATGTCGGCCACCGGCTCCAGCCGCCGCGAGCGGACCAGCGAGATGTCGATATAGTCGGTCGCGCGCAGGCCCAATGGACGGAAAATCTTTTCGCGGCAGTATCGGTTCAGCGCGAGGCTCGCGACGCGTTCGATAGTCTCGCCGAGCAGAATGAATCCCAGATCCGAGTAGATAGTCTTCGTCGCCGGCGTGGCCTCGGGCTTCTCGCGATGAATCTCCTCATACGCGAATTCCTTGGCGCCGTAGCTCGCCATGAAGTTGACGCGCCCGCCTTTCTCGATATCCGCGATGCGCTGGTAAAGCGGCCGCCACGCCGCCAGTCCTGAACAGTGCGCCAGCAAATGTCGAAACGTGATGACAGTTTTGCCGTGCACGCCGAAGTTCGGGAAAAAGCGCGTCACCCGGTCGTCGAGCCGAAACTTGCCGTCGCGCGCGAGGATCATCACCGCGACCGTCGTCCCGAGCGCCTTGGTGAGCGACGACAGATCGTAAACCGTTTCGAGTTTTGCCGGCGAACGTCCCGGCTCGATCGATCTGAATCCGAATGCGCCCTCGAACGCGATGTCCGCGCCGCGCCGCACTACAACTGTCGCGCCGGGAATGACTCCCTGTTCGACCGCGACCTTGAAAGCCTGCTCGACCTCACTCCATCCCAACGCCCAACACCTCCGCCAACGGCAGCTACCGCGTAACTGCCGGCTCAGTAAAAACGATTCGTCGAGCGGCGGAATCGATCCGCGCCGTCACCCCGAACGGAATCGTAAAATTCTCGGTGCCATGCCCCGCCTCGATGCCGTACAGCACCGGGCACCCAAGGCCGGCGGTCTGCTCGGCCGCGAACCGCGCAATCATCCTGCTCTCCTGCTCATTGCCGTCGATTGCGCGAATTGCACCGAACACGACCCCCGCAACTCGCCCGAGCGCGCCCGACTGCCGTAACTGGACGAGCATCCGGTCGATTCGATACGCCTTCTCGCCCGTGTCTTCGAGGAACAGAATCCGGCCGTCGAAGCGCGGCTCGAACGGCGTGCCGATCATCGCGACCAGCACCGACAGGCAGCCACCGATCACCTCGCCCTCCGCGCTCCCTGCATGCATCGCCTCGCGCGCCTCGAGCTCGAACCCGTCGAGCTTGCCCCCGAGCAGTCCTTGCAGGTGCTCGGCCGCGCGCGGACTCAAGCCTCGCGCAAAATCCATCGCGACCATCGGGCCGTGAAACGATATCATCCCGGCGAGATCGACTAGCGCATTGAGCAGGAAAGTCGCGTCCGAGAAACCCATGAAAATTTTCGGCGTGCTCGCGATCGCTTTGAAGTCGAGGAGCGGCAGCAGCCGCCCGCATCCGTAACCGCCGCGCGCGGAAAAGATCGCTTTGACCTCGGGGTCGGCGAAATATTCCTGCAGCTCGCTCGCTCGCCTGCTATCGTCGCCAGCGAGGATGCCCGAACGTGCGAGCGCGCCCTCCGAAACCTTGACTCGATAGCCCATCGCGCCGAGCACGTTGACACCGCGCTCGAGATGCTCTCGTTCGATCGCCGCCGCGGGTGCGACGACCGCGACGGTGTCGCCCGGTTTGAGCGCGCTGGGTTTTATCGGTTTGTGTTTCACGCTAACTCGCTGAGAATCCTACCAGATGGAACGCGTGAACGCCCATCAGCGTCGCTTTTTGCTTCGATTTCCTCAGTCGGCGACGGACGGCGCCGCGTGCTCGGCCATCCCCGTGAGCGAACCGATCTCCGAAAACCCGAGCAGCGCGGCGGTGACCCACAAGCCCGCCGCGCCGATCGCGATCGTCGCGCGCAGCCCAATGATTCCGCCCGCGAGTCCCGCGACGAGCTGGCCGACGAGCACGCTGCCCAGGCCACGAAGCGCAGGCTCGCATTGACGCGGCCGAGCATCGGCTTCGGCGTGATCGTCTGAATCAGGCTGACGGCGTTGATGAAATACACGGTTGCAGCTCAGTCGCCGATTAACTGTTGCGCGACCAGCAGCGCGACTGAAGCGGGGCCCGCGCCGCGCGCGATCGGCAGCAGCATCAGCGCGACGCCTTCGATTGCGAGTCCCGCGACCATTGCCATGCCGGTGCCGAAAGTGTCGGCGGCGCGGCGCGCGGCGAGCGCGCCGAACAGCGAGCTAGCTCCGCCGACGGCGAAGATGACGCCGAGAACGCCGGGGCGGAAGCCGAGCGCGTTGATGACGTAGAGCATGTACATCGTCGAGACCAGGCTGTTCGCGAAGCCGCCGACGATCGCGATCATTCCGAATGCACGCAGGCGGCCGTCGCTGAAGACGAGGCGCGCGCCGTCGGCGATCTCGCGGGCGACGCTCGCGTCGCGGGCGCGCGGCGCGGGTGTGGGCTCGGCTTTGCCAATCAACCCGATCGCGATCGCCGAGGCGAGGAATGAGATGGCGTCGATCAGAATCGCGAACGGAGCTGTCAGCCACTCTACCAGCCATCCGGAGAGCGCGAAGCCGCCGGCTTCTGCGACGCTGGCGCTGGCGGTGAGCTTGCTGTTGGCGTCGAGAAGATCTTCGCGCTCGACGAGAGTCGGCAGGTAAGAGCGGTAGGCAATGTCGAAGAAGAGGTCGAGCGCCGAGTACGCGAGCATCACCGCGCAGAGCTGCACCATCGTGAGCGCGGCGAACATCGCGGCGATCGGTATCGTGCACAAGACCAGGAAGCGGCCGATGTCAGTGCCGATTAGAATCGGGCGGCGGCGCATGCGGTCGACCCAGACGCCGGCGAACAGGCCGAGTACGAGCGTCGGCACGATTCGCGCGGCGGACAGGATGCCCATCTGGAAGCGGAGTCGCCTTGAGCGCGATGACGGCGGCGAAGCCGATCGCGACGTCGCCCATCCGCGTGCCGAACATCGAGACCGTCTCTCCCGTCCACAGTTTCATAAAGTCGGCGTGGCGAAAGAGCCCGCCGCGGCGGCGCACGGCGGCGCCGATTGATTCGTTGTCTTTTTGGTTCGAGTGCATCTTGAGTCCCACGCGCGGCGGACCGCGCCAAAAAAGAAAAAGCCCCGGGCTTCGACGCCCGAGGCTCTTTCAAGCCAGCTATCGAAGAATCCCTCATCCAGCGAGGAGGCGGTTGATTAGTATGATGATGAGGGTCACTTTCACGGGATTCTCCGAGTTCTGACTTGCGGCGAGATTATTCTGCGCGCGCTGTTAGCGTCAAGGAACCGGATTGGATCGAACAACCTCAGTCGAATTTGAGAACGATTTTTCCGAAATGCTCGCTTGCTTGCATCATGCGATGCGCCGTCGGCGCTTCTGCCGCGGGAATCACCTTGTAAATCGGCGGACGCAGCTTGCCCGCTTCGAGGGCGGGACCGAATTGATTCATGAAGGCAGTGACAATCGACGCTTTCTCGCTAGCGGGGCGCATGCGGAGGGTTGAGCCGAAGATTTTCAGGTGACGGCGCAGGACGGCGGCCAGGTCGAGCTCCGCGCGCGTGCCGTTCATCAGGCCGATCAGAACCAGGCGGCCGCCCTGCGCCAGCGATTCGATATTTCCGGCGAGGTAGGCGCCGCCGATGCTGTCGAGAATCGCATCGACGCCGCGGCCTTCGGTCGCCGCTTTCACCGCCGGCGCGAATGGGCCGCTCTTGTAATTGATCGCGACGTCGGCGCCCAGCTTGCGGCATTGCTCGCACTTTTCGTCGGTGCCGGCGGTGACGATCACGCGCACGCCCGCATGCTTGAGCATCATGATCGACGCGGTGCCGATGCCGCTGCCGCCGCCGTGAATCAACGCCGTGTCTCCGCGCTTGATTGCGGCGAGCATGAAGAAATTCAAATAGACCGTCAGGGAGACTTCGGGGAGGCCTGCGGCTTCCTCGAAACTCAACGCGGCGGGAATCTTCATCGCCGAACCGTAGTGCGCGGCCGCCTTCTCGGCGTAGCCGCCGCCCGGTATCAAGGCCATCGCGCGGTCGCCGATTTTCCATCCGGGTGCAGCGGCGCCGACTGCGGCGACTTCGCCGGCAACTTCCATCCCGATGATTTCCGACGCGCCCGGCGGTGGCGGATAGAAGCCCTGGCGCTGGAGCAGGTCGGCGCGATTGACGCCGGCGGCGCGCACGCGAATCAGGATTTCGTCGGGCTTGATCGCAGGCTCGGGCACCTCGCCGATTTTCAGCGCGTTTTCATCGCCGGGTTTCTCAACGATTACTGCTTTCATCATCTATATATCATCGTTACCGGAATCTGCTTCCAGCCTTTGCCGTCGTAGTGGAACTTGCACTCGTCGAAGCCGGGCGCTTTGAACTGCGGATTGACGTTGTTCGAAAATCCATAACCTTCGAGCGGGTAGCCGACGAAATTCGATTTGAATTTGCCGCTGCTGTCCTCGTCGTGAAAAAGCGTCACGGCGTAGTCGCCAGCCGGAATATTTCCGCCGAAGACGCACTCGCCGCTGCTGTTTTTAACCGGCCCTGAGGCATGCTTCCAAATGTGAGAGTCGTCACGCGGGAATCCGTCGGGCCCCGACCACAGTGAGCATCGCAGTAGCCCGTTGTTGTTGCGAAAGCCGCTGACTTCGACCTTGATGCCGGAGTCTTGCGCACGCGACAACGCCGGGGTCATCGCGAGCGCGAGCAAGACGTGCGAAGCCGATTAGTTGGATCCTGAGTCTCATCAAATTGCTGGCTCCATAAAGTCGAACTTGGGCAGGGGTGACCCCTGCATCAGGGAGTTGAGAGAGGATGCGTTGGCCGGCGGGGATGCGAAGCAACCTCGCCGGCCAAGCCACGCTGAGCGCCTAGTTGTAGTTGTTGATTACTGTGACGCCGACGTTTTGGAACGTGTTCATCTCGTTGAAAGTCTTGTTGATGCCGTCGAGGCCGACAGGTGCCGGTGACCATCGCCTTGGGCGTGACTTTTTTCGCGACGACCATTTGCAGCATCGCCGGATAGTGCGACGCCTGCATTCCGAGCGAGCCGATCAACTGGAGTTCCATCAGCACGATTCGATCTATCGGCATCGGAATTTCGCCCTGCTCGGCCGAAGTCGTCAGCCCGATCTGGAGATGACGGCCCTGCTTGCGCAGACTCATGATCGAATTGCGGCAGGTGGCAGCGACTCCGAGCGCATCGACGGCCACGTGCGCCCCGCCGCCGGTAAGATCGAAGATCGCGCTTATAGGATCCGTCTTCTTTGCGTTGATCACGTGCGCCGCGCCCATGCCCTTGGCGAGCTCGAGGCTGGCCGACTCAATGTCGACGCCGATGACGTTGGCTCCCATGGCGGCCGCGATGTTGATCGCCGAGAGACCGATACCGCCGCATCCGTGGACGACGACCCATTCGCCCGGCTTCACCTGCGCGCGATCGACGACGCCGTGAAACGAGGTCATGAAGCGACAGCCCATCGAGGCCGCCTCGACGAAGTCGATGCTCTCGGGCAGATTGACGAGGTTCATGTCGGCAAATGGCACCGGCACGAGGTGCCCGAATCCGCCGGTGTACGAGAAACCCGGCAGCAGCGGCGTGACGCATACGTTGGATTGGCCGTTGCGACAATACTCGCAAGTGCCGTCGCCCTGGCTGAACGGAACGACGACCCGCTGGCCCTTTTTGAAGTTGCGCACGTCCTTGCCGACTTCCTCGACGACGCCGGTGAACTCATGTCCGAGGATCGAGCCGGGCTGAGCCGCGAGACCCATCCAGGTCCAGTCGCCTGACCATGCGTGCCAGTCGGAACGGCAGATGCCGTTGGCCTCGACGCGGACGATGGCGCTGGTGGGAGCGCATTCGGGATCGGGAACGGTTTTGACGACGAGCGGCTTTTTGGTCGCTTCGAATACTGCTGCTTTCATTGTTGCTGGCTCCTTATTGATGAGATCGACTTCGATATAGCGCCTTCGCGGGCGAATCGGCAATCAGAGGAGGCGCGCCACGGTTTTCTCGAACTCAGCGGGCGTGTGAGCGTCGATGTCGATTGGATGCAGGTCGACGCCAGCTTCGTCCTGCGCTTTGAGGCGTTCGACTGCGCCTTCGATGCCGCCGATATAGCCCAACTCCGCCAGCAGCTTGGGCGAGAGCGCAGCGGTGCCGGCCTTCGAGCCGCCCGCATCCCAGGCCTGCTTGACCTTTTGCACGTCGTCGCCGAAGCCGAAGCGCGTGAGTTGCTCGGAATAGAAGGTGCCCATGCGGGCGGCGTAGAACGCGACGTTGGCAGCATGTCCCGCCACCGCGCGATCGACATTCGACGTAACTGTCACATGGCCCGGAGCTTTGACGGCGACGTCGCGCGGGTTGCGGCCGGCAGCGCTCGCGATCTCGCGGAAATCGGCGATCGCTTTCTTGAGCGAGTTGAGCGGGATCATCACGGGCAGCCATCCGTCGGTTTTCTTCGCGGTGAACTCGACGCTCTTCTTGTTGAGCGACGCGATCCAGATCGGAATGTGCTTGCGCGGAGTCTCGAAACGCATCGTGAAGCCGCGCTGAAGCTTGAACAGCTTGCCTTCGTAGTTGAGCGGCGTCTGCGCCATGATCATGTTGATGATGTCGACGTACTCTTTGAGGCGCGTCAGCGGAGGATTGAACTGGACGCCGTGGAAATGCTCGATCACCTGCGGGCCGCTGGTGCCCAGCCCGATGATCATGCGGCCGTTGCTGAGCTCGTCGAGGGTGCCGAAATGCTGCGCGAGCGCGGCGGGCGTGCGCGAGTAGATATTCACGATCGAAGTCGCGAGCTGAATCTTGCTGGTGTGCTCGGCCAGCAGCGTGAGCAGCGTGAAGGCGTCGCGGCCCCAGGCCTCGGCGACCCAGATCGAATGGATGCCGGCGGCGTCGGCGATTTTCGCCTGTTCGATCGTCTTTTTGAAATCGGGCTTACCCTGCCAATTCACTCCGACTGCAAGTTTGCGTGCCATTGAAATTTTCTCCTATGCGAGATCGCGAATCCTTTCGTACCATCGAGAGACATTTTTGAAATCACTCACCATCGAAAAGTTCGACGGGTTAAGCGCGAGAAAAAAGAGCGGATGGTAAAGCGACGCATCCGCCATCGTGAAGCTGCCGCCCAGAAAAAAATCCTTGGCCGCTAGCTGGTCGTTGAGCATCCCGAGATAAGCGGTGAGCTGTTCCTTCGAGGCCGCGTGGCGCTCGCGCATCTGCGCGGTGTTCATTCCGATCAGCTTCTCGCGATTCGCCTTGAGGTGCGCATCGCCGACCCCATCGAGCAGATCGGGAATCGTCAGCAGCAACACCGGCACGAAGAATGTGTTGTCGGCCCAGTTATCGACTATCTCGATGAGCCCGCGCGCGTCGTCGGGGATGACGCGATTGGCTGGCTCCTTGCGATCGAGCCATTTGATGATGTCGGCGGAGTTGTAGACCACGTCGCCGTCCCATTCGAGCACGGGGACTCGCGTCCACGCGCCCTTGGTCACAGCGAGCAGGTTGGTTTTGTCCTCGTAGTGGCAATCGATCGGATGCCACGGGAGATGCTTGTAGGTGAGCACGCGGCGGACTTTTTCGCTGAACGGCGAGATTGGATATTGGTAGAGATTAATTTCGCCCATCGCGTCAGATCCTCGTCACCGTCAGCGCGAACGCGACGTCGTCGCGGATCAGGTTGCGAATATGGCATCCACGCTCGGCGACTTCGACCAGCCGATGAAGCTGGTCGTCGGACGCGCTCGATTCAACTTGAAGTTCCACTTTAATTTCCTTCACGTGGCCTTTTTCGTTGGCTTGCGCATGAACCGACGCTCGCCCGAGATCCATTTTGCGCACGCGCGCAGCGACTCGGAGCGACATCAGCAGGCATCCACCGAGCGCGCCGAGGAAGGACGAAACGGGATCCGGCGCGGCGTCGTCGTCACCCGACATCTGCCATCGGAGGTCACCGTACTTAACCTCGACCGCCAGCGAATCGCCGACGGCGTCGACGGTGACGTCGCGATGGGCCGTAAGTTCCCGCGATGGAGCTGTAGCTGTCACGTCAGGGCGTTTGTTCTCCAGCGCCCAACCTAGCCGAGACCGGGACTTTTCTACAAACCGTTCGTTCAGGGATTCGGGGCGATTTTAGCGGCTACCCGACTTACCCGCGGCGAAGTATCATCGTCGGAGAAATTCGTGGAGCAAAGGTCATGAAGCGAAAACTCTACTCGCTGGCCACCGTGGTTGCGTTGATCGTCGCCGCTATCGTGTCGCATGCCGTCGCAGATGATAGCGATGAAACTGAATTCTGCTCAAACGGCACCGCGGTGGGCCAGATGGGCGCGCACTTGAGGCTGAGCGACCACATGACGATGACCGAGGCGCGCGCAACGACGCCGGCCGACACCGAGCGCGGTGAGAAGATAATTGCGACGATGCGCGCGAAGCTGGCGAAGTACGAGGACTACAAGGTCGCGATGGCGGACGGCTACCAGCCCTACATGGAATCGGTGCCGCAGGACGTCTACCACTTCGCAAATCGATCGGCGACGGTGGCGGAGTACATGGGCGATTTCGATCTGGCGCGTCCGGGCTCGCTGCTCTACGAGAAGAAAACTTTCGGCGGATACAAACTGGTCGGTGCGATGTACGACGCGCCCGCGGGCGACACGCCCGAGCAACTCGACGCGCTGATCCCGCTGGGGCTCTCGCACTGGCATGCGCATACGAACATCTGCCTGCCGAAGGGAGTGACCGAGGCCGACGTGATCAACGGCAATGTCGGGAATCATATGCGGCCGGATATTTCGTCGGTCGATGCTCCTCGCGAATTCGGCCGCAGCCAGGCCGCGGGTGACGAACAACGGATCCGCTTCGGCTACATGGCCGATCCGCGTTTCGGATTCGAAGGCACGATTTCAAATCAAGCCGATTGCGAGGCGGCGGGCGGAACATTTCACAAGCAGATTTTCGGATGGATGATCCACGTTTATCCGTTCGCGAGCGACGATATCAAGGTCGCGTTCAGCCTCGTAGCGCCGTAGAGACAGCTAGCTCGCCGCGGTGATTCGATAGGCACAGCGGCGCGCGCCCGCCAGGATGTGATCGGTGCGCTCGACGCGCGCCTTGTCGCCGAGCACGGCGCGGAACAGCGACAACTCTTCGCGGCACAGGCCCTGGCAGATCGAGGCCGCCGCGCAAATCGGGCAATGATTCTCCGCCAGCAGCATCGAGCCGTCGGGCATGCGCGTGCATTCGGCCATGTAACCCTGCTCGCGACGAATCTCCGCCAATGCATGTGCGCGCTTCGTGATCGAAGTCCCTGCCGAGCGCATTCGCGTGCGATATTCGTCGATTTGGCGGCGCAGCCTCTCGCGCAGCAGCTTGTCCATTCCAGCCTCGCCGAAGGTGGCGCGCACGGCGCCGATAATCTCGACGGTCAGATCGCCATGGGTGTCGGGAAAACGCTCGGCCGCGGCGCTCGTCAGTCGCCACACGCGAGCCGGCCGTCCAACCTTGCGGCGTTCGTCGGTGAATTCGACGAGACCTTCGACATTCAGGCGATACAGATGCTGGCGCACGGCCATGGCGGTAACGCCAAGGCGTCGTGCGACTTGGGCGGCGGTTTGCGGACCGCGAGTCTTGAGCTGGTAGAGGACGCCCTCCTCCGCGCGCGCGTCGTGCTGCATGAAATGAGATGGTACCGGGCACGGAAGTATTAGTCAAGCTCACGCTTGACTAAATATATAAAGCGAGTACTTTACTAATTATTCGAACAGCGAGGAGGACGCGTCGATGAATACTCAATCGATCGAACCCACCGAGCGCACTTTCGTTCGCGCCGCATCGCTGGCCGACCTTCCCGCAGGAAGTCGCGTGACGGTCAACCTCGACGGTCATGTGATCGCGCTTTTTCACACGCCCGAGGGGATTTTCGCTGTCGACAATCGATGCCCGCATATGGGCTTTCCGCTCGATCGCGGCACCGTAAAGGATTGCATCCTCACCTGCCATTGGCATCACGCGCGCTTCGACCTGCACAGCGGCGGCGCGTTCGATCCGTGGGCGGACGACGTGCGCGCGTTCCCGGTCAAAGTCGAAGGCGATGATATCTGGATCGATTTGGCGCCGCGTGGCGACCAGCGCCAGCATCGCGTCGCACGCCTGCGCGACGGCATCGAGCGCGACCTCTCGCTGGTTATTGGCAAGTCGGTGATCGCGATGCTCGACGACGGCGGCGACCCGCGCGAGCCGTTTCGCATCGGGCTGGAGTTCGGCACGCACTACCGCCGTGAAGGTTGGGGAGCAGGACTGACCACGCTCACTTGCCTGATGAACCTGCTGCCGCGTCTGCGCGCCGAAGATCGCGCGCGTGCGATGTTCCACGGGCTGTGCTCGGTCGCAAACGATTCGGACGGACATCCACCGCGCTTCGCGATGCGTCCGCTGCCGGGAGGCGGAGCGAGTATCGCGGAGATCAAGAGATGGCTGCGGAGATTCGTGGAGGTTCGCGACAGCGAAGGCGCCGAGCGATGCATCGTCTCAGCGGTGCGCATCGGCGCGCCGCCGCGCGAAGTCGCCGACATGATGTTCGCCGCAGCAACAGACCATCGCTATCTCGATGGCGGCCACACGCTCGACTTCACCAACAAGGCGTTCGAGGCGCTCGATCACGCGGGATGGGATCTCGCCGAACCGGTGCTCGCCAGCCTCGCGCGCGGTTATGCGATGGGAGATCGAATGGAGGAGGCCAATTCGTGGCGCAATCCAGTTGACCTCGTCGCTATTCTCGAGGCCGTCTTCGACGCGATTCCATCGGTGCTCGAACTCGGTCAACGAGCGCAGCGGCCCTGGTCCGATCGCGATCCGCTGGTGACTGTGATCCTTGGCGACGATCCTCAGTCTATCGTCGATGCGATGCTTGGCGCTCTGCGCGAAGGATGCGCGCCTTCGGATCTCGCCGGCGCGGTTGCGTATGCTGCATCGCTACGAATTGCGCGCTTCCCGACCAGCAACGAATTTGGCGATTGGGATACCGCGCATCACAGCTTCACGTTTGCCAACGCAGTTCACCAATCGGTGCGCCGGGTCGGCTCGGCCGAGTTGGTGCGCGGAATCTTCGATGCGGCAATGACGGTTTACCTGGATCGATTTCTCAACGTGCCGGCTGCCAGGCTTCCCGATCTCAACGACCACGGAAAATCCGCGGCGGATCGGCTGGCCGAATTGCCGAGCCTGCTCGATCGGCAACAGCAGGTGAACCCGGCAGGCGCGCTAGTCGCGGATTATCTGAATGCCGGCGGGAATCCCGACACCTTGCTCGCGACGATTGGCAGTACGCTGCTGCGCGAGGATCGCGACTTCCACACGATCCAGGATGTCGAGGCAGCTGTCCGCCAGTACTCGATCCTCAAGGGAACTCCTGCGGGCGCGCACGTGCTGATCGCGACGACGCGCTACCTGGCTGCGCACTCGCCGACCGTTCGCGCGCAGGCGCAAACCTACCAGATCGCACTGCGGCTGAATCGCGGCGAGCATGTCTTCGACGAACAGTGACGCATTGTTCGAGGTGAAAAATGAATCCCGCCGATTATTCCGCACTCGATGAAACACTCGACCTGATGGCGCCGATGGGCCCCGACCTGGTTAATGGATTTTCCAATCATGCGCCAATGGCAATCGAGGCGATGTGTGCGATGCGCCGCGCCGACGCGGTAATGCCGTGGTTCGAAGGTTATCGCGCGTCGCTGGCGCCGCGACGTGCACGGGTTGCGCGACTTACCGATGAAAGCTGGCGCGCCGCGCTCGGCGATCAGCGACGCACCGAGGATTGGTTCGAATTCTTCCGCAACGAAATCGAAGAACGTCCGTGGCCCGAAGTGCTCGACACGTGGGCCGCGCGGCTCGCGCCCGGACTGATGGCGGCTGCAACGCACGGCGTGATTCGCACCGGACACGCAGTCCGTGCGCTCGCGCTCGAGGACAACACCTCGCGACGTCGCGAGCTGGCCGACGGTCTCGCCTATTGGGCCGCCGAGTACATGCCGCTTCCGGCCTCGCGACATAAGTCTGCCCGCGCGATGCCGTCGCAGGCCATCGCACGAGTGCAGATAATTCCGCCCGAGACGCGCCGCGGCAATTTCGGCGCGTTCACCGACGCGCTCTTACAGCTCGATTCCTTTCCTCCGTTCAAGGACACGCTGGACGCTGTCGATCCCGCCGGCGACGCATCCGCATTCCTCTCCGACCTGGCCGGCACTTTTGCGCGCGTCTTTCTTGCGAACGCTCACGACACTTATACGACTATCGCGTTCGTCCACGCCGTCACGGGCCCGTCCGCGCTCCGCCCTCTTCTGCCCTATCTGCGCGATGAGACCGCGCACTCCGCGCTCGCATACGCGTGGCAAGCGGCGGCAGCGATGTACGCGACATTCGGCACGCAGACGGACTTCTCGCGCATCCATATAGATGAAGCGAAGGCCGCAGACGCAGATGAACTAATCGATCGCGCGATCGCGTGCGGCGACGAGCATGCGATCAAATTCACCGAGGTTTGTTTACGCGAGCATGCGCTCAAACCGGACCGGACATTCTTCGCCGCCGCTGCCCACGCGATTCAAATGTTGAGCGACGCTACTTGAGGCCGCAGTAGACAGCGAAGATCAGATTCTTGTAAGCGCAATCGATGTCGCGAAAGCCCGCCTCGCGCATCCATTCGAGCTGATCCTCCAGCGTCGCCGCGCGATCGAACTTCATCCGCTCCAGCGCGGCCGCCAGGTCGCGATCATCGACACCCAGTTCGCGCACCCGCGTCAGCCATCGCTCGTGATGGAACTTGTGCCGCTCGGGAGTCGCGCAGCGAAACTGCTCGGCGTTGACGAATACGCCGTCGTCATTGAGCGCGCCGTGGATTCGCTTGAACAGCGAGCGCTTCTGCTCATCGCTCAGGTGATGGATCGACAGCGCCGAAACGATCGCGTCGTATTTCTCCTGGATTCGATCGACGCCGTAGTCGGAAACTTCGAAGCGGAAGCGCGGGCCCGCCAGTTCGAAACGCGCGCGTGCGCGCTCGAGCATCTCGTTCGAAATGTCGACCATCGTGATCCGCGCATTCGGGAAACTGTACGCGATAAACGCGGCCATGAGTCCGGTACCCGCGCCGAGATCGAGCACCTTTAGACTGCTATCGCGCGGAAACTGGATTAAGTCTATCGCCGCCCGGTAGAAGTCATCGAACCCCGGCACCAGGCGACGCCGCGTGCGGTCGTAATCCTCCGCCGCAAGATCAAACGCATGCTGTACGGTATTCGCCATCTGAAGATTGTGCGGACGCGACGGTCGCGAATCAACCGCACACTCAAGAAGGCTGTCGAGCCGGCCGTGCTGCTATTTGGCGAGCTTCGTCATTCCTTTCTTTCTGCGCTCGGCCCATCGCTTCTTCATGAGTTCCGAAAGCCGCTTCCTGCCCTCTTTGCTGATTCCGCCGCGCCGCTTCCTTTTCGCAGGTACCGCCTTTGCCTTAGCCTTAGGCCCCGGCTTCCGGCCGCGCTTGGCGCCAGTCGATCCCATTCCTACCAAGGCGCCGATCGCCTTCACCAATCGGTCCCGTTCCTTTTTCAAGTCTGCGACGATTTTATCGATCTCCAAGTAATTGCTCCTCCAGGTTCCCCGATAGGTCCCTACCGCGGCGTTAGACGTAACTGTTTCGTAACAACAATTATAATTGCTGGAGTTCCTAGGAATTGCAATTCCTGGAAGTAGGACTTGCGAACACCCGGATAGGGCTCGACGCGCTATTCGCGAAGCCTTTGTCTAGGACTCGTGCTATGCCGCGGCGTGACCGTGACGTAGTAGCTTGCCCGGCAATGGGCCGTCCTTCGCGACTTGATCCTTGTTGTCGCGGCGGATGACTATGCCGTTGACTATCACCGCGTCGATTCCTTCCGCGTCAGCAACCAGGCGATCCTGGTTGGCTGGAAGATCGTACACGCGGCGCAGTTTGCTCGCGCCAACCTTGTCGGGATCGAAAATCGTCACGTCACCTGCGAGGCCGGGCATTAGACGCCCGCGATCCGTGATGCCGAAGACCTCCGCTGGCCGCGCGCTTAGCATCCAGATTGCGCGCTCCATCGAGATAGCCCTTTTCTCACGCACCCAGCGGCCGAGCATGTAGGTTGAGAAACATGCATCGCAGAGCTGACTCGCATGCGCACCGGCGTCCGACAGCCCCAGCACCGTGTGACGTCCCGCGAGCAGTTCCGCAACTTCATCTTCGACGTTGTTGAGGATCGACATGCGAAAGCGCGCTTCGAGATTCGACGCCAGAGCCAAGTCGAGCGCGAGGTCTATAGGATCGACGCCACGCTCGCGCGCTACCTCATTAAGGTTGCGCTCTTCGAGTGAAGCATCGCTGGGCGAGTACGAAATCACCGTGCGATCCCATCGATTGGCGAACGCACCGCGCGAGCCCTCGCCCGCCTTGGACTTGAACGCACGCCGAAACTCCGGGTCGGCGTAGATTTTCTTCTTACCCTCGAAGTCCGCCGCCGACACCGGCGCGAACACGCTCATGCTCTCGAAAATAAACGGCGCCTTGAACTGGAACTCGAAGTTCAGCGGACGGCAGGTGACTTGCGGTATGATGCTAAGCCCCTCGTCGCAAAGCTTCTGCGATGCTTCGAGCGGCCCGCGATGTCCGCCGGGACCGTTCATGCCGGCGAGCAAGGCGGTGTAAGTGATCGGGACGATGGGTGTCGCGCGCGATTTCCGCAAACTCGCGCAGGAACAATTCGCGTCCTATCGTCGCCTGCATGATCCCATGGCCCGCCTCGCCCATCGCGGACGCGAGCTCCCGTATCTCGTCAAAGTCCGACATGCGGCTCGGCACGGGCTTGCCGCTATATCCCACATGCGTGGGCGACTTGGACGTCGCGAAGCCGATCGCGCCGGCGTCCATCGCGCGACGCACCAACACCTTCATCGCCGCGACTTCGTCCGCGCTCGCCGAGCGCTCGGTCGCTTCCTCGCCCATAACGTAGAGCCTTATCGGCGTGTGTCCTACCAGCGCGCCAAGATTGATCGCGGTGCCGCGCTGCTCGATCGTATCCATATATTGCTCGAAGCTCTCGAACGGCCAGTCGTAGCCGAGCCCCGTCTCGAGCGCCTTGAGACTCATCCCTTCGACGTTCTCGAGCGTGCGCATGATAAGCCCGCGGTGCTCGGGACGCGTGGGCGCCACGCCGAATCCACAGTTGCCCATCACGACAGTCGTCACACCGTGCCACGGCGAGATCGTCATCATGCGATCCCACATCACCTGCGCATCGTAGTGCGTGTGAATATCGACGAAGCCGGGCGCAACGACGCGGCCCTTAGCCTCGAGGGTATCGGCAGCCTTGCCCTTGGCCTCGCCGACGGCCGCGATCTTGCCGTCCTTGATGGCCACGTCGCCGATTCGGCCGGGCGTGCCAGTACCGTCGAAAATCGTGCCGCCAGTAATCTTGAGATCGTAGTCCATCGTCGTGTTCCTCGATTTGCTACCTATATCGCGCGCGCTTCGTCGCGGTCCAGACCGATCGGTATGGAATCGCGGCGTTGTAAACCCTATCGTCCTCTAGTAAAAGGAATTCAAGCAGCTGAAAAATTCCCGGTCAGGATTCGCCCCGCGCGAAACCAATCGAGGCAGACACAATGCAGAAGCCAATCATCTCCGCCGACTCTCACATTACCGAGCCGCCAAACACCTACACCGATCGGATCGATCACAAGTATAAGGATACCGCGCCGCACATGATTCACGACGAGAAGCTCGGCGACGTATTCATCGTCAAGGACTTCCCGCGTCCTATCAACGTCGCGCTCGCGGCGGCTGCGGGCAAGGATGCGAGCGAGCTAAGGACGATAGGCGCGAAGTTCGACGAGATGCATCGCGGCGGATGGGATCCCAACGCGCGCATGGCCGACCAGGATCGCGACGGCGTCGCCGCCGAAGTCATCTACCCCACGGTCGGCATGATCCTCTGCAACCACCGCGACTTCGACTACAAGAAGGCCTGCTTCGACGCCTACAACCTTTGGATAGGCGAGTACTGCGCCGCGCATCCCGACAGGTTGATCGGATGCGGGCAGACTGCCATGCGCTCGGTCGAGGAAGGAATCGCAGATCTGCGCAAGATGAAGGACCTCGGGCTCAAGGGCGTCATGATGCCGGGTAACCCGGCCGTCGAGGACTACGACAGCCCTGTCTATGCGCCGTTCTATGAAGCCGCGATCGATCTCCAGATGCCGCTCAGCTTTCACATCCTGACCAGCGGCAGCGACAACTTCCAGACGCGCGGGCCGAAGCTCAACAGCTTCATGTCGATCATCCGCGGATGCCAGGACATCATCGGCACCTTCGTCTTCGGCGGAGTTTTCGAGCGTCATCCCAAGCTGAAAGTAATCTGCGTCGAGGCGGATGCCGGATGGGTGCCGCACTATATGTATCGGATGGATCACGCATACGATCGGCATCGCTACTGGCTACCGGCCGGCACGCTTTCAAAGAAGCCAAGTGAGTATTTTCGCGAGAACGTATACACTACCTTCCAGGACGACTACGTAGCATTCCAGGTTCGCGACCTTTGCAACATCAAACGCCTGATGTGGGCCAGCGATTTTCCGCATAGCGACTCGACCTGGCCGTGGTCGCAGGACGTTATCAGCAAGCACACGGTCGGAATGACGGCGGACGAGAAGAACCTGGTACTGCACGACAACGTCGCGGAACTGTACCACCTGAGCATCTAGCGATACTCGATCCCGCGCGACGGATTTTGCCCGGTCGAGGCGACTAACCAATGAGGTTAGCCTTCGAACGGGCGAGGCTTGTCATCTGTGGGTGCTCAACTGTCGACCGGGAAATCGTCCGGGCGGAGAATTCCGCTCGTGACCGCCGTCGAAGCGCCGAGATTGTCGGAAAGCGATCTCATCGCCGGGCTCAAGGCCGGCGACGAAGATGCGGCCCACGAATTCTTCGATCGTTACGCCGCACGCATCCGCCGCTTCATCGCGAGCTCGCTCGCCTCTTCAGCCGCCGACGCCGACGACGTGCTGCAGGAGACCTTCATCGCACTGGCCGAAGCGCTGCCGTTTTTTCGCGGCGACAGCTCGTTGTTCACTTTCGCCTGCGCGATCGCGCATCGCAAAGTTCTGTCTCTCATTCGCACCAATGCGCGCCGCGCTCGCTTGATGCGCTCGGCTCCCATCGCTGACCAATCGACTTCTACCGACCCCGGTCCCGATCGGGAATTCAACCGCGCGCTGGCCCAGCTCAAGCCCGAGCATCGCGAAGTATTGCTCCTGAAGTACGTCGAGGAGATCGGCGTAACGGAAATCGCGCGGATATTGCGGCTCGGCGAGCATGCGGTCGAATCGCGACTCGCCCGTGCGCGAAAGGCGCTTCGCAGGAGCCTGAAGGAATAAAAATGGATACTGAAAGAAGCGAATCGGAATTTGCGGCGAGATTGAAATCCGCCATCGAAACCCCGCGCGCAGTGGATGATCGCGCTGTCAGGGACGCGTTCACTGCCCGGCTCAAGCGAGTGGCGGCGCGGCCCGACGTCGTGCCGATCGAATTCGACGGGAGAAAGATCGATGCGCGCCGCGGCGGCACGTTGCTCGGCGCCGCGATGAAAAATGGAATCCGCCTCATGCACGTCTGCGGCGCGCGCACGCTGTGCGGGACCTGTCGCGTCGTCGTCGAATCCGGCGAGGACAACCTGACTCCGATGCGCGCGACAGAAAAGTTCTCGCTGCGCTGGCATCTATCGATGAGCCCGCGCACGCGCCTGGCGTGTCAGGCGCGCGTGAACGGTCCGGTCGAGGCCGAAACGGTATTTCCGCTATGCGGCGATTTGCCGAACCGATGAGGAAATCGCGATGTCGTGGCCAATAAAACTTCGCGCGATGAGTTTCGCAGTCACGATGGGCGTGACGCTCACCGAATCCGTGATGGGCGCGATACCGATTGGCCTTGCGCTCTGGTTTTTCAACGTCATGAGCACGGCAAGGATTTTCGAACTCCTGGCCGTGGTCGCGGCCACGGTTTCGCTGTCGATATCAATCTATTCGCACGTCCGTCCTACGCCATTTCTAAGAAGAGGCGCAGTATGAAATATCAATCGCCCAAATGGATCGTTCCGATTCTCTGGGTTCTGGCCGCACTACACCTCGTCAACGGATTCGAGATGTTCTTCTTTCCGTCGGCGTGGTTTTTCAAGCTGGTGCCGGGAGTGCCCGAGACAGGACCATACAATATGCATCTCGTGATGGACGGCGGCACATTTTTTCTCGCCGTCGGTGTGGGATTAGTCGCCGCAGCTATGAATCCGCGGCGCAATGCGATCGCTGTCGTGGTCGCCGCCGTCGCGGGCGTGATGCACTCCGCGTCTGCACATATACTCACACGCCGCGGGTCTGCTCTCGACTGAGCATCTTGTGACCGAGATACTGGGTATCTACATTCCCGCGATCTTACTAATCGCAATCAGCGCTATCCTCTATAGCCAGCCTGATGAAATTCGCGCAGCGCCAGCGCGAGCCGCATAGCCGCAGTTTATTTCTTATGCGTATCGAACCAATCGAAGAAAAGCAGATGAGCTGGATGTTGAAGCCGCTCGCCTGGATGATGAAGCGGAAGATCGGCAAAGTCGTCAATCCAATCAAGGCGTGGGCGTATCGGCCGGGTATCACGCTGGCGATGTCGATCTTCATGCAGTCGGTCGAGGCGTCCAAAGTCACCCCACCGACGCTGAAGCGGATGGTTTGCTTGCGCGCCGCCCAGATGGTCGGCTGCGTCTTCTGAATAGACATCAACGCTGCCGGTGGCAGCCAGCTTGGAATCAGCGACGACAAACTCGCCGCGCTCGCGGACTCCTCCGAAAATCCGCTGTTCACGCCCGCCGAACGCGCCGCGCTCCGCTACACAGAGGAGATGACGCTTAGCTCGGTTGACGTGCCCGACGAGGTCTTCGACGAGCTCAAGCGCCACTTCAACACTGAGCAGATTGTCGATCTGACTGCGACTATCGCGCTCGAGAATATGCGCGCGCGATTCAATCGTGCGCTGCAGGTCGAAGCGGACGGGCTATGCATGCTGCCGGCGCATCATCCTGCCCTGTTGCCCGATAGTCGCGGCTAGCCTTCCCAAAACTGACTGGGAGCGCGGTTTCGGTCGATATTCAGATTTTATCGACCCGCGCGAGCCTGATAGTATCCGCGACACTACTGTGCCGGGCCATAACTTCAGCCCGTCTGCGCGGTTATTCTGTTCGAGGGTCGAAAGGCAAGCTCACGTTGAAGCATCGGCGCGCGACCGCTCCCGTCCTGACACTCGCAATCATTGCGCTGGCAGGATGCTCGCACGGCCCGGCCGACACTTTCGGCGAGCGCGACGCGGTGCCCATCCTGGCCGCCAAGGTCGTGCAGAAGACTGTCTCGGATTCGATTCGTGCGATCGGCCGCGTCGAGGCTTTCTCGACGGTCGACGTGAAGTCGCAAATCAACGGCCAGGTCATGCAGGTGCATTTCCGCCAGGGCGAGGACGTCAAGCAGGGCGACCTGCTGTTCACGATCGATCCGCGTCCATTCGATGCCGCGCTGCGTCAGGCCGAGGCGAATCTCGCCAAGGATCGCGCGCAATATCGCGAGGCCGCGGCCGACGAGCGCCGCTATGCCGTTCTGCTCAGGCAGAATGTCGGCTCGCGCCAGCAATACGACCAGGTCGAGGCGACAGCTGCCGCGCTGTCGGCCTCGATGGAAGCCGACGAAGCTGCGGTCCAGACCGCGCGCTTGAATCTCGAGTACTGCGAGATTCGCGCGCCTATCGACGGCCGCACCGGTGACCTGCTCGTTCACGCCGGCAATCTGGTCAAGCCCGACGCCGACACGGCGATGGTCGTCATCAACCAGGTGCATCCCGTTTACGTCGATTTCGCGATACCCGAGCAAAAGCTGCCCGCCGTGCGCGAGTACATGGCCGAGCACAAGCTGGCGGTGCAGGTCTCGCTGCCCGAGCAGCAGGGTCCGCTCGAGTCCGGTGAGCTGAGCTTCGTCGACAACACGGTCGACTCGAAGACCGGCACGATAAATCTCAAGGGAGAGTTCGCCAACACCGACGCGCGGCTGTGGCCGGGCGAGTTCGTGAACGCGACGCTCGTGCTTCGCGATCACCCGGGCGCGATTCTCGTGCCGTCGCAGGCGGTGCAGACCGGACAGCAGGGTTCGTTCGTTTTCGTCGTGCAACCCGACATGAAGGCCACGCTCAGGCCGATCGTGATCGGCGAAACGATCGACAACGAGACTGTCGTCAACAGCGGGCTCAAGCCCGGCGAAACGGTCGTGACCGACGGGCAGCTCCGGCTGATTCCCGGCGCGACTGTCACAATCAAAACCGGGTTGACCGGCAACGGCGCATCATAATGAACATCTCTGAACTGTTCATCCGCCGCCCCGTCATGACGACGCTGAGTTCGCTCGCGATCGTTCTCTTTGGGCTGATGGCGTACCGATATCTGCCCGTCAACAATCTGCCCAACGTCGATTTTCCAACCATCGTCGTGAGCGCATCGCTGCCCGGCGCCAGTCCTGAAACGATGGCGTCTTCCGTCGCGACTCCGCTCGAGAAACAGTTCTCGACCATCGCCGGTCTCGACTCGATGACCTCGACCAACATCCAGGGCTCGACCAACATCACGCTGCAATTCAACCTTACGCGTAACATCGACGCCGGCGCGCAGGACGTGCAGGCCGCGATCGCCGAGACGCAATCCCAACTGCCGCAAGGGATGCCGAGTCCGCCGTCGTACCGGAAAGTTAATCCCGCCGATCAGCCGATCCTCTATCTCGGACTCGGGTCGAGCACGATGCCGATTTCGCAGGTCGATCAGTATGCCGAATCCTACCTCGCCGAGCGCATCTCGATGGTCTCCGGCGTCGCGCAGGTGCAGGTCTATGGATCGCAAAAGTACGCCGTGCGCATCCAGCTCGATCCCAAGGCGCTGGCGACGCGCGGTATCGGCATCGACGAAGTTTCGACTGCCATCCAGAATGCGAACGTCGACCTGCCGACCGGCACGCTCTACGGCGCGCATCAGGCGTTCACCGTCGACACCAAGGGCCAGCTCACCAACGCGGCTGCTTATCGATCCCTGATCGTCGCGTATCAGAACGGTTCGCCCGTGCGGCTCGACGATATCGGCCAGGTCCTCGACAGCGTGCAGAACAACAAGACAACGGGATGGGCCAACGGCGAGCCGTCGGTCGTGCTCGCGATTCAGCGTCAGCCGGGCACCAACACGGTCGAAGTCGTCGACAACGTGATGCGCCTGATTCCCGCCTTCCGGGCCGAGGTGCCGGCCGCGCTGCACATCAACACGCTCGGCAACTACGCCGAGACTATTCGCGCGTCGATCAACGACGTGCAGTTCACACTGCTGCTCACCATCTTCCTCGTGGTAATGGTGATCTTTCTGTTCCTGCGCAACTTGTCGGCTACGATCATCCCGAGCCTCGCACTGCCGATGTCGATCATCGGCACCTTCGCCGTCATGTGGATGCTCGACTACTCGCTCGACAATCTCTCGCTCATGGCGATTACGCTCGGCGTCGGCTTCGTCGTCGACGACGCCATCGTCATGCTCGAGAACATCGTGCGCCACATGGAGATGGGCAAGGACGTAATGACCGCGTCGCTCGAGGGCGCGAAAGAAATCGGCTTCACGATCCTGTCGATGACCTTCTCGCTCGCCGCCGTCTTCATCCCGGTGCTGTTCATGGGCGGCATTCTCGGGCGCCTGCTGCATGAATTCGCCGTGACGATCGGCGCTGCGATCCTGGTGTCGGGCTTCGTGTCGCTGACCTTGACGCCGATGCTCTGTTCGCGCTTTTTGCGGCCGCCGGGCAGCGAGCGCCATGGCAAATTTTACGCCGTCACCGAGCGCTGGTTCGATCGCATGCTCGACGGCTACCAGCGCAGCCTGTCATGGGTGATGCGTCATAGCCGCGCGACCATGTATTTCTCGGGCGCGCTGCTGCTCGCCACGATCTACATGTTCTACGCGATCCCGAAAGGCTTCCTGCCGTCGGAGGACGCCGACCAGTTGATCATTTTCACGCTCGCGGCGCAGGGAATCTCCTACGACTCGATGGTCGAGCATCAGCTCGCCGTGGCCAGTCTCATCAAGGACGACCCCAGCATCATCAGTTACTTCGTCAGCGTGGGCTCGGGCGGTCCGGGCGGCGCCACCAATTCGGGAATCATATTTCTGCATCTGAAGCCGGCGTCGCAGCGCGCACTCAGCGTCGATCAGTTGATATCGAAGTGGCGGCCGATATTGAACAGTGTGCCCGGCCTGCGCGTCTTTCTGCAGAATCCGCCGCCCATCAGCATCGGCGCGCAATTCACGCGCAGCATGTATCAGATGACCTTGAAGAGCCAGAACACGGCGACGCTTTACAAGTACGCGCCGATGCTCGAGTCCAAACTGCGGATGCTGCCGGAGTTGCGCGGCGTCAATAGCGACCTGCAGGTCGAGAATCCGCAGGTCACCGTCGATATCGATCGCGACAAGGCGCACTCGCTCGGCATCTCCGCCAACGCGATCGAAGACGCACTCTACGACGCTTACGGTTCGCGTCAGATCTCGACCATCTACGCGCCCAACGACGAGTACTGGGTCATCATGGAGGTCGAGCCGCAATACCAGTCCGACCCGGGCACGCTCTCGATGCTTTACGTGCACTCGTCCAGCGGTGCGCTGGTGCCGCTCGACACGCTGGTCAAGTTCACGCGATCGCTCGGCCCGTTGCAGATTAACCATTCCGGGCAATTGCCGTCGGCGACGATCTCCTTCGACGTCGCGCCCGGCGTTTCACTCGGCAAGGCGCTCGGCGAAGTCCACAAAGTTGCCGCCGCAACTTTGCCCGACAGCATCACGACTGACTTCCAGGGCACGGCGCAGGCCTTCGAATCGTCGCTCTCCGGGCTCGGCATCCTGCTGGCGATGACCATCCTCGTGATCTACCTCGTGCTCGGCGTGCTCTACGAAAGTTTCATCCATCCGATCACGATTCTCTCCGGCCTGCCGTCGGCCGGATTCGGCGCGCTGATGACGCTGTGGCTGTTCGGTATGGAGCTCGACCTGTTCGCGTTCGTCGGCGTCATCATGCTGGTCGGCCTGGTCAAGAAAAACGCCATCATGATGATCGACTTCGCGCTCGACGCGCAGCGCACCGAAGGCAAGTCGCCGGCCGACGCGATCTTCGAGGGCTGCATCATCCGCTTCCGCCCGATCATGATGACCACGATGGCGGCGCTGATGGGCACCCTGCCAATCGCGATAGGACTCGGCGCCGGCGGCTCGTCGCGCCGTCCGCTGGGTGTAGCCGTAGTCGGCGGCTTGTTCTTCTCGCAGTTCCTGACTCTCTACATAACGCCGGTGTTCTACACTTACATGGAAGCATTCCTCGCCCGTTACCACGCATGGCGCGCCGGCGAGCGGCACGTTCCCACCCTTCAGCCCGCACCCAGCCAAATCGCGCCCGAGCCAAATGCCGATCCCGCGGACGGCCGCCTCGCCTCTTAATCTCAGGCGGCGGCCGTTTTGAACCCGGTCGCTGCCTGCAGCCGGAGAAGCGCGGGTGAGGAGACTTCTGGCGCTTGCCTTCCGTGGCTTGGGCGTCAAGGACACTGCGGTGCCGGAGGACGTCCAGCCATGAGCCGCCGCATGATTGCCTTCGATCGGAATCCCCGCTAAGCAGGGTGGACCGAAAAGGCAGAGGGCACTTTGGGGGGAATCCGGTTTCGATTCGTTGCGCTAGTCGCATCCGCATGCGTCGTCGCCGCATTGTTCTGCTTCGTCGCGGGTGCCCAAGTAGATGGCACGTTGAGCGGCGACGAGGCGGGAGTGGTGAAAGCCCGCGTCGAGAAGATTCGCGGGCTTAAGTTCACCGCCGATGTGCCGATCACCTATCTTGGCGTCGAGGCGACCAAGGCAAGGTTCAGCGCAAAGTTCGCGCGCGAGGTAAGCGAGCAAGAAATCGAGGTCGGCGTCGAGGAGAACAAGATGATCGGTCTGTTCCCGCCCGATCTCGAATTCGATCGCAAGGACCTCGCCGACATGACGCTCGAAATTGCCGGCTTCTACGACGACCATCACAGGGACATCGTCATCATCGATCGGCCTTTGGCGATCGAGCTACCCGCGCAATATCGCAACGCCGTCACCGGCATGATGAAGCTCGAAACGGCGGGTGTCCTCGGGCATGAGCTGACGCACGCGCTTCAGGACCAGCACTTCGGCATGGGCGCCACGCTGCAGAAGTACAAGGGCAATACCGACCGCACGCTGGCCTACAAGGCAGTCGTCGAAGGCGACGCAACCCTGTCGGGATTTTCGGTGGTGACCGGGCGCGTCGACGACCAGACCATCGATTACTTCGACACCCATCTGCAGGACATCGTCCCGATCTTCATGGGCCGCACGGAAGATAAGCCGCGCGCGATGACTTACCCGTTTATTTTTCAGTACACGGAGGGTGCCCGCTTCGTCGCCGAGGCTTACCATCGCAAGAAGTGGGACGGGGTCAACGCGCTCCTCAAAGGGCCGTCGCTATCGACCCAGCAGATCATGCATCCCGAGCTTTACTTCGACCATCCAACGCCCGCCAAAGACGTCAAGCTCACCGGCTACGAGAAGGTTCTGCACGATTGGAAAAAAGTCGACGAGGACACGCTCGGCGAGCTGATGCTCAAGATCATGCTCGAGCGGACGATGGGCGAAGGGACGCCTTACGTCGAGGCGTCCACCAAGTGGGCAGGCGATCGGATCGTAGCTCTGCAAAAGGGCAAATCGCTGACCGTGCTCTGGATGCTCGCGTTCCGCGACGCCGGCTCCGCCGACAACTTCGCTCAGCTCTACTCGGGCATCCTCGATAAGGTCCTGCCCGGCATGACCGCGCGGAAAATCGTGCAGCGCGGACCCGCCGTCTTCGTGATGATTGGCGACGGCGCCATCCGCAATCACGAATTCATCCCCGAAGTATGGAAGCAGAGCCGCATCGACAACGCCCCCATCGAAGCGCAATGACTCCCCGAGCAAGGAATGGCATGGTAGTGATCGAGGCTTAGCCGAGAAATCCGCCGACTAACACTGTCGTTGCCAGATGGACTCGAAGTCGCAACTCTCTCCGCGCATGGCGATTCTTGTCGCGCTGCTTTTTATAGTGATGGGACTCGCCGCCACTCCCCTCACTGCCAAACTTGTCGCTCCCGGGTGGCATCCGGCGGCGGACGCGCCTCCGCTACTGGTGCAATACTCCTTTGGACTCATATTCGTACTGGCAGGATTTGCGATCATCATCGGCTACGGCGTCGGGCGCGGCGTTGATGCCAATGGAAATCTGCCTGCCGACGCGCCGCTATGGTTGTACGTGACGCAACAACTGTTGGTCCTCGGAATCGTGGGCACTATGGGTGCGCTTTTCTCGTGGATATCGATAGGCTCAGGCCCGCGAGCGTTCACCATGAGCACCCCAATAGGGACTTCGCCCGTCGGCAACAGTGTGATTGGGCGAATAGCCTTCGGAATCGGTGCGGTCTTATTCTGGATATTCTTCGTCGCCGTCGCTGTCATCGCCGCACGACGTCTGCTCAAGACTCCATCGGAGATTAAGAGATGACAAAACCAGCACCCCACAAAGCAAGCGTTCAGTCCCAGCCTCTGATTGCCGTGCGCGATGTAAGGCTAAGCCGCCGCTGGTACCAACAGCTGCTCGGAGTCAAAGGATTGCCCGAACATGAGCATCGCAATAGCTACGATCGGTTGCTGATCGACGGTCGCCTGATCCTGCAGCTCCATGCGTGGGACGAGGAGGATCACCCTAATCTCGTCAACGCGGACGCGGCGCCAGTTGGACATGGAGTCCTGCTCTGGTTCGAGGTGGACGACTTCGACGCTGCGGTCGAGCGTGCCCGCTCGATTCAAGCGAAGGTCATCGAGGAACCGAAGGTCAATCCCAACGCGGGGCATCGAGAGATGTGGCTCCGCGACCCCGACGGCTACGTAGTAGTGATCGCGAGCCCAGGGCGAGAATCCTGACTAGGACACCGCGCGCTCAGTGATACGACCACGCGAATTCGTTCTTCGAGTCGTCGCGCGGGTCGAGCAACACGTAACCGTCGCGATTGTAGCCGTCGTATTGGAAAAGAATTTCCGAGGTTCCCTCGCCGGTGTAGTCGCCTATATCCAGCAGCGTGAGACCGTTGCCGATCCAATTGAATTTATCGCCCTGCAAGTGGAACCACACCGAATCCCACTCGTCGCCCGGAGGTCCCTGGCAGCGGTTCAGCTTCGGATGCGGGTTCATCGCGATCAAAACGTCGCCGTTCGCTGAACGGTACGCTTTGCCGTGAATCTGGAGCGCCGATGCGGGATAGGCGCGCGTCGGTTTGCCGTTGCAATTCAGGTCGAGCGCAATTTTTTGTTTGAACGCCGTCGCCGCTCGTTCGCGCATCTCGGCCGGCACCTCGAACGGCTTCCATTGGTCCGGGTCAAGGTAGTTCGGCGCGGAGACTGCGACCAGCGGCCGATCCGGCGCGGCGCCCATCCAGGTCTTGAACGACGCCGCGTCGTCCTGGATTGCGGGCGGGATCGATCCTGCTGCCAGGCCTTCCAGTCCGACATCCGACAAACCATAGCTTGGCGGCCGCACGGTGCTCACCTCGCCAAGTTTCTTCCCGTGTAGCGCGATCGTCCACGAAACCTTGGTCGGGAACTTTGCCACCGCCTTCGATGCGTCATCGTCATGATCGGGCATCGCGCTCCATTGCTGGTCGTGGAAAAGAAAAGCCACCCGCACGTGGAACTCTCCTTTGGTCTGGTCCAGCGGCGGTTCGAGCACGCCCAGGTAGATTGGAGCGCGGCCCGCTCCCAACAGCACGGCTGCGGCCACGGCAATCGAAAGCGTGGTGATACGTCGGCGTTTCATGATTTGCACCGCTGATATAGTACTCGATCATGAGTCCGTCGCCGATGAACATGAACTCGTTCGAGGGCAAGCGCATCCTGGCGCTCATTCGCGACGGCGATTACGCGCATGCCGGCGAGGAAGAGGCAATCGAGCGCGCCTTTCGCTCGATTCCGAAAAGCGCCGACCGCTGGATGCTCGACGTCGGATGCGGCCGCGGCGGCACCGCCGAATACCTGCGCCGGCACGGATGGGGCCATGCCGAGGGTCTCGACCGCGACTCCGACTCGATCGAATACGCGCGCGCAACGTATCCCGACATCGGATTTCACATCTGCGACGTGCTCGACCTGCCGCGGACCGTCACTCGCGAGTTCGACCTCATCTATAGCTTCAACGCCTTCTACGCGTTCCCCCGGCAACGCGAGGCGCTCGCCGCGATGCGCCAGGTCGCGAAGCCCGGCGCGCGACTCGTCCTCTTCGATTACACAGTCGGTCAATCGCTGGGAGCGAATCGGCCGGACTTCATTCCGTTTGCGATTCGACTATCTGAGATTGGCGCGATGCTGAGTGACGCCGGATGGGAGCCGGGCGTGGTCGAAGATCTAAGCGCCGACTACACGCGATGGTACGCGAGGTTCGTCGAGCGTATCGGCCAGAAGCGTGCCGAGATCGAAAACATCGGCGGCGCCGACTCGTACGACTTCGTGCTGACTATGTACTCCGGGCTCCACGGTGCGATCGCAAACGGCGCTGTTGGCGGCGCGATCGTTCAAGCCCGCCCGAAGTAGTCAGCTCAGCCGATAAAACCGCAGCGCATTCTGCGTCAGGATGTTGTCGCGCGCGCTCTCCGGCAACTTCCCCAGCGCACGAGTCACCTCGCGCACGACCCCCGGATATGTGCAGTCGAAGTGCGGGTAGTCCGACCCCCACAGCACGTTGCGCTCGACGCCCAGGTCGATCATCGCCTTGAGCGTGCTCTCGTCGGGGTCCATCGAAATGTAACATCGCTCGGCGAAGTACTCGCTCGGCTTGCGCTTCAGCCACGGCACGTAGGTGCCCATCTTCTCGTAGTGGCTGTCCATCCGATCGAGCCAGTAGCCGAGCCATCCGATTCCCGACTCGAGGAAGCCAACCGTCAGCTTTGGAAATCGCGCCAGCACGCCGCCGCATACGATATCCATGCAGGCTGCCTGCTGCTCGAACGGATGACAGACCATATGGAAGAAGAACGGATCGTGATAACGATCGCCGCCCATCGTCGGCATGCGCGTGCCGAAACTGCCGTGAACCGCCACCGGAATGTCGAGCTCCTGCGCCTCGCGCCAGAACGGATCGTAGGCCGCGTCGTTGAGACGGCGTCCATTGAACGGATTAGGTCTGACGAACACCGCCTTGAAGCCAAGTTCCCGCACGACGCGCCGCATCTCGCGCACCGCTTCATCGACATTTTGAATTGGCATGGGCGCGACGCCGTACAATCTCTTGGGCGAGGCCTTGCAGAAATCGGCGAGCCAGTTGTTGTAGGCGCGGCACGCCGCCGCCGCGAGCGGCGGATCTGTCAGGTCGCCATAGAGCAGCCACAACGACGGGTAGAGCACTGCGACGTCGATCCCTTCTTCGTCCATCACTTTGATTCGCGCGTGAGGATCGTAGCCGCCGGGCAGGATGTCGTCCCACGTGAGTTTGCGCGCGCGCTCGAGGTCCGAGAGTCCGCCCGGCGTCATCGAGGCCGCCACCGGTAGCGAGGGACGGCTGCGATTCTCGCCGTTAATGAAAAGTTCATCGCCCCCGTCGCGATTGCGCCGAACCTGGATCATCCGCTCGCGAAATTGAGGCTCGGCGTAATCTTCCCACAGCGCGCGCGGCTCGACGACATGCCCGTCGGCGTCGATTATCCGGGTCATGAGCGAATCCTCCTCGAAGCGGGATCAACGAGATCGGTCGACTAGCTAGATCGATCAACCACATCAATGACCCGGCGCGCGCTGCTGTCAAGCGTCGCGTTGAGGAGTCTGCGCGGCCGGAGGCTCAAGGGCGCATGCGCGGCCATTCCTCGCGCAGCACCGCGTACTGATACTCGTCGCACCACTCGCCCTTGATCCACGCGTTGTGGACGAAGTGCCCTGCCCTTTTCATTCCGAGTCGCTCCATCAGCGCAACCGACGGCGCGTTGCGGCAGTCGGTGGTCGCGATCACGCGGCTGAGCGCGAGTGAATCAAACGCGAAATCGATCACCGCTCGCGCGGCCTCGGTCGCCAGCCCGAGATGCTGGCAAGCGCGCGCGAAGGTGTAGCCGATTTCGCCGATCCGCGGCGTGGTCCTGATAACCAGCAGCGCGCAATCGCCGGCGAGCGTGCCACCCGCTTTGAGTTCCGCTGCGAACTGAAACCATCGTCCCGGAATGCCCGGCCGATGCCGCCCCTGCTGCGCGATGAATCTCACGGCTTCAGGACGCGTGATCGATTCCCAGGACTGGTAGCGCGCGACCTCGCGATCGTTTCGATAAGCCATGAAGCTCACGAGGTCGGACTCGCGAAATCGCCTGAGGATCAGGCGCGGCGTTTCGAGACTGATGAAGGTTCGTGTGTTCACGAGCGGATACGCGGCTTTTGGAAAATCTAGTTGCTCGATCCGAACAGGTTCTCGAACGGAGAAACAATCGCGGTCCCAATCGAGCACATGACGCCGCATGAATCGTCCGACGCCGGCGGCTTGGGCGCGTTGGCCGGATCGCGCCCTTCGTCCGAGATAGACGCGTAAGGCGGCAACGTCTGATCGACCTCCTGCGTCTGCATGCATCCTCCGGCGAGCGCGATCGCGCCGCCGCCATTGCGGCTGCGAGGATCGCTTTCCACCGTCCGGACACTGGCTTCGTGCTATGCACTCCCGTCTACACGGTAACGGCGGCCTCGAACCGTTTCAACGCGTTTTCCAGCTGAATCAGCAATTTGGTAAAACTGGTGACACATAGCCGCGATCTACTCGGCCTGAGGATGTCACCCGTGATTATCAACCGCTCCGCACCTGCGGGAACAATTGTGCCGCACCTTATCTACGACGACGTCAACGCGGCGATCGAATTTCTGTGCGGAGCCTTCGGCTTCAAGGAACGGCTGCGCGCCGGCGGACCGGACGGCAAGGCCGGCCACGCGCAACTATCTTTTGGCGACGGCGCCGTAGTGCTGGGTGCCGCGCGGGTGGGAACGGGATTCGCGACTCCCGACCGCGTCGAGTTTCGCACGCCCCGCCCCAACGAGGTCAGCCAATCCCTCAACGTGCGCGTCGAGGACGTCGACCGCCACTTCGAGCGAGCCCGGCAGTTCGGCGCGCGAATACTGAATCCACCCACCGACTATCCATTCGGCGAGCGACAGTACACGGCTGAAGATTTAGCTGGTCACCGATGGACCTTCAGTGAATCAGTAACCGATGTCGCCCCGGAGGATTGGGGCGCGACGGTGTCCAGGCGCGGATAGTGTGATTCAAACTCAAGCGCGGAGCGGGCAGCGACTACATCTCACCATTGATGTTCTCGACTGATGCCTTGAGCGTCGTGCCCATAGCCTGGTATCCGGCAATAACGACAATGAGGATCGCGAGAAGAATCAGCGCGTACTCGGTCATCGTTTGGCCGCCGGCCGATTTTCGAGTCCGCGAATATAGGTGCCGTACTGCATTCATTCGAGCACCGTTTCCAGTAGGAGATTTTGACGATCAGTAACAATCTAATACTGGCGGTTCTGTTGTGGCAACGCCAGAGGCGCAGAGTTGACGCTTCATAGCATGCGAGTAGTTAAGGATGCTATTGTTGGGGGCGCAAACTTCTGGCAACTGAGAGTAAAACGGCCGGGAAGCCATCATGAAAAAAATTGGACCTAGCGGCGTCAAGCGAACCATAGCCAATCGATCGACAACGTTAATCATGGCGTGCGCGATACTCTGCCTCGGACTGCTCGCGGCAGGCGCGACGGCGCGCGCGGATGATTCCGTCGGCACCGTCAGCCAGGTCACCGGCACCGCGCAGATCCAGCGCGGCGGCGCTTCCCTCCCCGCGCAACCAGGGACACCGGTCAAACTTCACGACGTTGTTGTCACCCAGCCGGGGTCCACTGCGACATTGTCGTTTGCCGACGGCAGTTCGATAGCGCTCACGAGCGGCACCACCGTTACTATCGAGGACGCGATTGCGGTCAACGGGCAGAGCGTGCCGAGCCGGGTGACGCTGAGCAGCGGAAACGTTCACACCATCGTTCCCGACAAAGCGGGGAATCCGCACCATCTCGAAATCGATACGCAGGTCGGCAAAGCAGTCGGCCCTTCGCCGAATCAATAACTTTCCTCGCTAGCGCGCAAACCGGTGTGTCCGGCCGTACTGCTACACCGGGAATTCTTTGAACTGCGGCAGCTTGTCGGTGATCTCGTACCACGGCGCCTTTGAGCCAACGAACATGTGTATGCTCGGCCGTACGCCGGGATCGTCGTCGAGCGAGCCCAGGTTGATAAACAAGCTGTCCTTCATCGATTCACTGCCGCCCGCAATTGGCGAGCCACAGTTCTTGCAGAACATCCGCTTTGCGCCGGGCGACGAAGCGTAACTCCCCAGCAAGCTCTCGCCCTTGGTCCATTTGAAATCTTTCGCAGCGACTTGCGCTGCCGCCACAAACGCCGAGCCGCTGTTCTTGCGGCACATCGAACAGTGGCAGTTCCCGGCATTCTCGAGCTTGCCGTTGATTTCGTATCGCACGCCGCCGCAAAGGCATCCGCCGTGAAGAGCCATCGCAGTTCCTCCATTTGGATTTCCGCTTGAGAGCTATTTGACCCGTATCTATTTCGACGTGAGGACTAAGGCAATACGGCGCCGACTTGCGATGGCCTCAAACGCGATCGCATGCTCTACTCACTGCTGTTCCGGAGGCCGCATCGCATGGACGTCACTAGAATTCCGCCCGGCCGCAACCCGCCCGATGACATCAACGTGTTGGTGGAAATTCCGCAAGGCGGAGTCCCGGTAAAGTACGAGCTCGACAAGGCGTCAGGCGCGTTGTTCGTCAATCGTTTTCTGCACACCGCGATGTACTATCCCGCCAACTACGGGTTCATCCCGAATACTCTCGCCCAGGACGGCGATCCAATCGACGTGCTTGCGCTGTCACAGGTGCCGGTCGCGCCCGCCGCAGTCATCAGATGCCGAGCGGTGGGCGCGCTGATGATGGAAGACGAAAATGGCATCGACGAGAAAATTCTCGCGGTGCCGGTCGACGAGTTGAATCCCTACTTCGACGGAATCGCGAACTACACCGACCTGCCCAAGATCCTGCTCGACCAGATCGATCACTTTTTCCGCCACTACAAGGAGCTCGAGAAGGGCAAGTGGGTGAAAGTCGGCGGATGGGTCGATCGCGAGGCGGCCGGCAAGCTCATCCTCGCGTCGATCGATCGCCTGCGAAAAAAGTAACTCCGCCCGCCCGCGATGTTCAGGCGGAGCTTGCTCGCCCGCGGCTTACTGCTGCGGAGTAGCCTCGCCGGGCGCCGCCGCCAGCGGTACCAGCTGCGCGATGTCGCACTGGATCAGCGCCTGGATCTTGTTGTCGATCTGATAGAAGCGCGTCACCTTCACTTGCGAGACCACCGCGCGAAACTGCGGTACGAATTCCTTCTGCACGTCGAGCCGCGCCTGCTGGATGGCCAACACTTCGTCGAGTTTCTTCTTCGCGGCGTCATCGGTCAGATTGTTGTAATTCTTCGCGAATTCCTTGAGCTCGCGAACGTGACGATCCTCGACCTTGTCCATCGCCGCTTCGTAGGCGTCGTAAACCGGCCAGAACTTTGCCGCCTCGTCGGAGCTGAGATTCATGTTAGCGCCGACCGTTGCCTTGCGCTGCGCACGCGCGGCGGCGAGGTCTAGCTGCTTCTGCGAGCTCTGTGCGGACGCGGTCAGCGTAAGCGCGCAAATCGCCAGCGAAGCGACGGTGAAACTTGCGAGAATAGACTTAAGGCTCATCGATAGGCTCTCCTGTGGCTTTGGCTTCAACCAAGTCCGCAGGATGGTGCTGGATCGGCAGATCATAGTCAAGTGATTAGCTCACCCTCGCGGGCAGTCGTATTGCATTTGACCAAGCAAAATGCGAGTTTGCACCTCGACTGGGTAACCAACTAGAGGAGCTTTTCCTCGGGGTCCGGCCAACCGGAACGGAAAGCCTCAGCACAGACGGAGGAGACAATGATTCTGAAGACACGAGGAATGATAATCGCATTAGGGTTGGCGGTAGCACTCGCCACAGGCGCGCCATCGGCACGGGCACAGGATGGCGGCAGCAAAGCTGCGGTTCGCGCAGGATACCTGACCTGTCACGTCGCTGCAGGATGGGGATTTATTTTCGGCTCGTCGCGTAAGCTGCAATGCGCCTATGCGCTGCAGCCGGGCTACACCGAATACTACACGGGCTCGATCACCAAGTTCGGCGCTGACATCGGCTACCTGCAGTCGGGCGTCATCATGTGGGCCGTCCTTGCCCCCACCACCAACCTCGGCCAGGGCGCGCTCGCAGGTCACTACGGCGGAGCTACTGCCAGCGCTGCGGTCGGAGTCGGCGCGGGCGCGAACGTATTGGTCGGCGGCTTCAACAGCTCGATTGCGTTGCAGCCGGTCTCGATCGAAGGACAGAATGGCTTGAACGTAGCCGCTGGCGTCGCCCAGATGACGTTGAAGTTCGACGAAGCGAAGCCGGCCAAGAGCACTCCGTAGTCGGCACGTTAGTTTAGTTCGGACAAACGCGGAGGCGGTCGCCATCGGCCGCCTCCGCTGTTTTTTGAGTATTTCGCGTGGCCGCCCTTAGATCTTCGCCTTCGGATAGCGCGCGCGCATCCACGTGACGAATTTTTCGGGCACTGCCATCGTCGACAGGCGCCCTTGCCGCACCAGCGCCCAGTCATCGAACTTCTTCGACTGCTTGATCTCCGCCAACGTGACCGGCGGCTCAATGCGTCCCGCGTACTCCAACTCGACCACCGCCGACTTCGCATTTTTGGGATCGTCGCGCGGTGCCGATTTCACCGCCGCCATCCCGACCACGCTCGAAACACCGCCGCTGTGATAGATGAATACGATGTCGCCCGGCTTCATCTCGCGAATCGCGCGGACCGCTTGCGGATTGGTCACGCCGTCCCATGCGGTGCGCTTGTCGCGCTCGAGGTCGTCGATCGAATAAGTTCCCGGTTCAGTCTTGGCAAGAAAGTAGCTCATCGGCGCATCCTCATCGGCAAAACTTAGGATAAGTCTTCAGGGTAAATCTAACATCGACCGCGCGCGTCAACTCTAATGCCAGAACTGCCGGATGTCAGCGTCTACGTGGAAGCCTTGCAGGCGCGAGTCGTCGGGCATCAGCTCGTGCGCGCGATGGTCAAGTCGCCGTTCCTGTTGCGCTCGACCGCGCCTCCAATCAGCGCAACGTTTGGCCGAACGGTGCGGGAAGTTCGCCGCGTCGGCAAGCAGATCGCGATCGGCGTCGACGGCGGCCTATGGCTCGTGTTGCATCTCATGATCGCGGGCCGGCTGCATTGGAAAGCTACAAGCGCCAAAACTCGGCGGCCGCAACATCCTCGTCGCCTTCGAGTTCGACAACGGATGGCTATGGCTGACCGAAGCGGGCACGCAGCGCCGCGCCGCGCTCCGCGTCGTCGACGGCGAAGCGGGTCTGCAAGCTCTGAACGCCGGCGGTCTCGAGCCGCTCGACGCGAGCCTCGACGCGTTCACCGCCGCGCTGCGCTCCGAGAATCACACGTTGAAGCGCTCGCTCACCGACCCGCACATCTTCAGCGGCATCGGCAATTCATATTCCGACGAGATTCTGCATCGCGCACAACTCTCGCCCGTCGCCATGTCGCAGAAACTGAGTGGCGAGGAAATCGAGCGGCTCTACGATGCGACGCGCGCGACGCTGATCGAATGGACCGATCGATTGCGCGCCGACGCCAACGGCGAGTTTCCCGAAAAGGTCACCGCGTTTCGCCCCGAGATGGCCGTCCACGGCCGTTATCGCCAGCCATGCCCGCGATGCGGCACCAGGGTCCAGCGCATCCGCTACGCCAGCAACGAAACCAACTACTGCGCCAAGTGCCAGACCGGCGGCCGCTTGCTCGCCGACCGCGCGCTCTCGCGCCTGATGCACGAGGACTGGCCGCGCACCGTCGACGAACTCGAAGCGATGAGAAAGCGATGAGCGTCGCCTAGGCGGCTCGGTGGTGTGCCTTTACGCTGTGGTGCTCGACGGTGCTTTTGTGGTGCTCGACGGTGCTGACGGTGCGCAGCCGGCTCGCCAACTCGAGCGCGATTCTCCGCCAGAGTCTCGGATGCCGATCGGCGAGCGCCGAAAAGTCCGGTTCCGCAATCCGCGCGACCACCGAATCGGCCGTCGCGACGACTGACGCTGAACGCGGCGTGACCGGATCGACGACCGCCATCTCGCCGACATGCTCGCCGGCTTCCTTGCGCGCGACCACGCGCCCGTCGACAGCGATCGAAACGGCGCCTTTCAGAATCAGAAAGAGGTCGGTGTCAGATGCCCCCTGCTTGATGAGATTCTTTCCCGCTGGCACCTCTTCCAACTTGAGGCGCTGCGAGACAATTACTGCCAGGTCCTTGTCGCCGACCAGCGGCTGCGTGACCAACGCGTCGATGAGATGCTGTCGTCCGTCCGAACCCTGAAATTGTTCCAACAGCGATTTTCCCGTATTCATTTGCCTGCCGCTCCTCCGGCTTCATTGTGAACAAGTAAAAGAGACTTAACCTTCTTTGAGCGCAACGTAACCATTCGTGATTTAGAGTTACGCTCCATATATAAATGTGTACGCCTTAACCGCGCCGATGCAAGCTGTAGTATAGAATTGGTCAGTCCGAAAATAAATAAAGAGAGGGGCGGTAAGCAAAAACCCTAGCATTTACCTTGAATTTATATGATCCTTCCCCAGCAACCCAGAACTTCCGCTCTCCCACTGAACCCGAGGTCTATTCGACGATGAAGCTACTTGGCAGGCCCCACGGCAAATCCTTGCCCTTGATGCTCGCGGCGGCCGTCATGATATCGACCACCCCGATGGTCACCGGATGCTCGCGTGGCGATGAGCCGGCATCTGCGCCGTCGGTCGCCGCCGCGCAGGAACAGCCGACCGTGGTGCCGACTCCAACGCCACCGCCGCCCAACGAGGAGCCGGGACCGGCGCCGGGAGCAGCCAGCGACGAGGAGTTACAGGAACTCGTCTCGCCGATCGCGCTTTATCCGGACGTGCTGGTCGCGCAGATTCTTGCGGGCTCAACTTATCCGACGCAGGTTGTCGAAGCCGATCGATGGCTCAAGCAGAACTCGAACCTGACCGGTGACGCGCTCGCCGCGCAGGTGAATCAGCAGCCGTGGGATCCCAGCATCAAGTCGCTGACCCAGTTCCCGAGCGTGCTCGATACGATGAACAACAGTCTCGGGTGGACCTCTGCCCTGGGCGAGGCGTACTACAATCAGCCCGGCGACGTGATGAACGCGATCCAGGTCATGCGCAACAAGGCAGTCGCGGCAGGAACACTCAAGAGCACCTCCCAGCAGACCGTCGAGACCCAGCCGGCTCCGCCCGCCGAACAAGGAGCCACACAGCCGTCAGTTACGCAGACTGTGATCATCCAGCCCGCGCAACCGAACACGGTTTACGTACCTCAGTACAATCCGACCAGCGCGTACGGAGCGCCAGTGCCGGCGCCCGCGGGATATACGGGCAGCGATTTGCTGCTGACGGGAGTGTTGTCGTTCGGCGCGGGAATTTTGCTCGGTTCGCTGATCAACAACGGCAACAACAACTGGGGCTGCAATTGGTACGGCGGCGGCCACGGCGGCTACTACAGCAGTTCGGTCAAGTACAACAACAACGTCTATATCACGAACAACAACAACTACCCCGGCCGCTATCCAAACGGCGGCAACGGATACCCGGGCTACGGAAAACCGGGTTACGGCAACGGCCGGCCGGGCAATTACCCGAGCAACGGAAACGGCAGGCCGAACTATCCTGGCAATGGTGGCCAACGTCCGCCTTACAATGGTGGCGGTGCGGGAAATCGTCCCGGAAATCGTCCTAACTTTCCAGAAAACGGTCGACCGAATCGTCCAAACAATCCGAATATTCCGGCCACGCGGCCATACAAACCCGGCGCGCCAAGTACGATGCCGGTGAACAAGCCGAACTTCCCGAAGCCAAGTACGCTTCCGAACAATCCTGAATTGGGAAATAAGAATCGGCCGGGTCAGGGAAATCAGAAAACGAAAGAGGTCGCGCAGAATCGGCCCGGCCAGGGTGGCAACGGCAACCCGGGTCCATCAACTCGTCCAGCGGGCGGCCTTCCAGCGAGCCGTCCAGCGACACCTAATAGGCCGGCCAATCGAGATGCCGATCCTGCACGCGGCTTCAAGAAGGATCCCAACTCGACGGGCGGCCGCAATAGCGCGTTCGGCGGAGGCGAATCAGGCAGTGTCGCGCAATCGAACCGTGCTCGAGGCCAAGCGAGCTTCAATGGAAATAAAGGCGGTGGAGGCGGCGGCGCTAATCGCGGAGGCGGCGGTGGCGGCAATCGCGGCGGCGGTGGCGGTGGCGGCGGCAATCGTGGAGGCGGCGGTAACAAAGGTGGCGGCGGGCGCAAGAATCGATGAGGCGTCGCATGAATAACCTGAAATCAAAATCTGAAGAGACAGTCACCATGCTCACTCTCATCGACGTTCACGATGTCACCAGCGTCCGTGCGAAATGGCTGACCCGTATCGCCACGTTCGCGATCTGCCTGCTCCTCCTCGTGCCAATCGCCTCGGCCGACGACGTCAAGCAGCAGGTGTTTCCAACGCCCGAAGCTGCCGGCAGCGCGCTGGTCGCAGCAGCCAAGGCCGATGACATGAAAGCGCTCAGCACGATCCTCGGCCCGGACGCCGATCAGATCATCTCGTCAGGCGACCCGGTCGCGGACAACAACGGCCGCGATAATTTCGTCAACAGCTACAACGAGATGCATCGCTACGCCTACGACGATGAGGGCAAGGTCTCGCTTATCATCGGCGCTCAGAACTGGCCGACGCCGATTCCACTTATCAAGAAAGATGGCGGATGGATCTTCGACACGGCGGCCGCAAAGGATGAGCTGCTCTACCGGCGAATCGGCCGCAACGAGATCTTCACGATCAAAGTGCTGCGCGATCTCGTCGATGCACAGAATGACTACGCCGCCAGCAAAAATCAGTACGCCGAAAAGATCCTGAGCGACCCGGGCCAGCAGAACGGCCTCTATTGGGCAGTGGCGCCAGGCGAGCCGGAAAGCCCGATCGGTCCTCTAGTCGCGAGCGCGACTGTCGAAGGTTACAAGCGCGGTGAGAACGGAACCCCGACGCCCTTTCACGGCTACTACTATCGAATCCTCGATAAGCAGGGCCGCAACGCTCCCGGCGGTGCGAAGCGCTACATCGTGGACGGAAAGATGACCAACGGCTTCGCCTTCGTCGCCTATCCTGCCGAGTATCGTGCGTCCGGCGTGATGACCTTCATGGTCAATCAGGACGGCGTCGTCGTCCAGAAAGACTTAGGCGCCGAAACCAGCAAGCACGCGAGCGCCATCACCGAATACAACCCCGACAAAACCTGGGACGAGGTAGTCGACCAATCCGCCGCCCAGTCCAACTAGCACGCGCGCAGCGCGACCAGCCATTCCGACGAAATGAAACTCATCAATGCATTTTTGATGAGACTCGGGGCGGCGGTCGCTGGAATGCTCTACGTCACCCTATGCTTAAGAGTCGGTCAATCACCTCATGGCGATGCTTCCGCGGCGGCTCTTCAGTTGGTTGTGGTTTTAGCTGTTTTGCTCCTGGCAGTAGCTGCACTTGCCGGCCTTTCTGAATGGGGCTCGAAGATCAGCATCCCTTTTTTTGTTATCGGGACCGCCATAGGTGTACTGAGAGACGCTTTGACGGACACGAAAGAGGACCGAAACTTATTTCCAATTGAAGTCCTCATCTGGTGTGCAATGTTTGCTATCGCAATGGGATACGGAAAAGAACTCGGCGCTTGGTGGAAGAAGAGAATGTTAAAAAGTCTGTAGAGAAGAGCCTCGACTCATACAGCAATTTCATCAAGTCGATGCCGCGAGTGACTTAGTCTTTCGCGCGAACAAGAAAGAATGGAGATGGATTTGAAGCCGAGCGTTCCTAATCCTGGATCGGCAATTCGATTCACAGTCGCCGTATTTGCCGTCTCAGCCTTGCTATGGGCCGCGACCGCTTCCGCCGACAGCATCGAAGGTCAGGTGCTCGGCGCAGGCGCACCGATCGCAAAATCGACAGTGACACTGTGGTCCGCAAGTGCGGACGCGCCAAAGCAATTGGCTCAAACTCAAACCGGCGACGACGGCCGATTTACTTTGAGCGCGGAAGGATCGCCTGACAGCATCCTCTATATAGTTGCCAAAGGCGGGGTACCGGCTGGCAGTAAGAGTGGCGGAGACAATCCGGCCATCGCGCTCCTCGCCGTCGTCGGCAACAAACCGCCGGCACGCGTCGTCATCAACGAGTTCACGACGATAGCGTCTGTATGGACCAACGCACAATTCCTCGACGGCACCGCGATCAAGGGCAACGCGCTAGGCCTTCATATCGCCGCTGGGAACGTTCCGAACTTCGTCGATCTTGAAACGGGTGGCTGGGGATCAGCTATCCAGGATCCGCTTAACGGGCCGCAGACGCCGACGATGGCCAACTTCGCCACGCTGGCCGACGTACTGGCCGGCTGTATTACGCGGGTGACTCCCGAAGCGTGCGACAAGCTTTTCGCAGCGTCCCTTCATCCCGGTGGCGGCACTGCAACCGACACTCTGATCGCCGCGGAGTCAATCGCTCGCTATCCGTGGTACCGCCCCAAAGAAATCTACGCGCTGCTCGATTCGTTCTATCCAATCCCGCAAGGCAAGAACCTGCGCCCCGTTCCCTATATGCCGTACCTGAATTGGGTGCCGAGTGCGTGGGTGCTGCCACTGAAGTTCGACGGCGGCGGCTACCGCGCTGGCGGCAAGGGCGGCTTGGACAGCGAGGGCAACTTCTGGGTCGGCGACAATTTCACGGTCGGCTGGCAGGGGCAGGATTCGCTGTGGGAGGGCCATGCCACCAAGTTCGCCCCCGATGGCAAACCGCTTTCGCCGATCACTACCGGCTTTACCGGTGGCGGCATGGAAGGCGGCACCTTCGGCGCGGCGATCGACGCCAACGACAATGCCTGGTTCACCACCTATGGCTCCAAGGCAATCGTGGTATTCGACAAAAACGGCAAGCCCCTGACCCCGCCCGATGGCATCACCTTCAATGGCCGCTTGGGTCTGATGCAAGGTGTCACTGTGACGCCATCCGGTGACGTATGGATCCTGGGCGTCGAGAAGAAGCAGCTCGTGTACTTCCCCAAGGGCGATTTCACCAAGGGCCGAATTGTCTGCGAGGGAGATAGTGCTGAGCCGTGCAAGTCGTTTATGGCGCCGTTTCATCTCGCCATTGACGCGCAGGATCGGATCTGGGTCTCCAACAGCGGTATCGACCATGTGACACGCTTCCCTGCTGCCGATCCGGGCAAAGCGGAAAACTTCAAAAGCGGATTCAACACCAGCGGTCTTGCCATCGACAGCAAGGGCAACGTCTGGGTCACCGCTCGTTTTGGCAACAGCTTGGTGGGCATGATGCATCTGGTCGACATGGGAGTGCGCCTGAAGCTCTACGGTGTGACGACGGCCTCTGACTATCTGACCAAGACCATGTCTGAGCAGAAAGGCGGACGCCGAGGCGGCAGCATGATCCTGCTGCGGCCTGATGGATCCCCCTATTCAGGCTCTCCGTTCACCGGCGGCAGTCTGCCGGGGCCATGGGCCGTCGCCGTGGATGGCGATGACAATGTCTGGGTATCCAACTTCGCTGGCGCCTCAGGCCAGATCGCGCACCTCTGCGGCACCCGCACCGAGAACTGCCCGCCCGGCATGAAGACGGGCGACCCAATCTCGCCTCCGCTCGGGTATGTCGGCGGTGGCCTGCAGATGGAAGTAGATATCGACATAGACCCGGCTGGAAACGTTTGGGTCACCAACAACTGGCAGGACATTGACAGCTGTATCGGAACACCCAAGGAGGGTCTATCGACCCGCTGCGGCGGTCAGGGACTCGTGGTCTTCTACGGCATGGCCAAGCCGGTGCGCACGCCGCTGATCGGCCCGGCGCGCGGATTCTAGGACCACACAGCCATCAGAGTCATTGCGAAGTTGATCAAGCGCGCATGACCTCAAACTGGCCTGATCTCTACACTGCCGCGATCGCGACCGCGATTCCGGCTGCCATGATAAGAAACGAAAGTAGCGTGACCATGGCGATCGTTGTCGAAGGCACGGCTGGAGCGACGTGTCCGGAGTGTTCTCCCATCTCACCCTGATGTCCGCTCTGTGAGTGATGATCCATCCCTGGCATTGCGTGGTCGCCCGTCCCCTTCGCCGCAGCCGGCCGTACCGTTAGCATTCCGTGCTTCAGCTTGCGGGCAACCAACCACCAGTTCATTGGGTAGGCTGTTATGAATCCCGTCAGCAACGCCATGCTCATGATGAACCAGAACGCTGGCGACGCCGGACTGGCGCTGCCCGGTACACGAGCCTTGAAGACCATCGCGACCGGAATCATTCCCGCCATCAGGCAGTTCATCGATGTAAGTTCAGGAATGAATGCAGCGGCGAGCGCACGAGTGTACGAGCCGCCTACCATGTCCCGCATGAAGAGCGCCTGAAAAATCCCCAGCCCAAACGCGAAACCCAGCAGATACTCCATCACGACATCAATCGTCGGCGGTAGCATCAGGAATCCACCGATGACCGCGCCGGTCAGAATTCCGATGCCGTCGCCCGCTACGCAATGCATCGTGGAGCCGAGCGTCTGCCGCCATTGTGCTGCGACATATTGCTCGTGAGTACCGGCGAGCGGCTCGCGGCATCCCAACACATAGAGCATCGCGCCGATCGGACCGGTGAAGAGCGTCACGATCACAAATCCCCATTTCAGCACCGGAGATTCAGGCGTTGAGCGAATATCGATTGCAACGAAGACGACAGAGAGCGCCGTCAGCACGAACCAGGTAAGGATAATACCGTTCAACATCTGGAATTCTCACTACAAATAACTCATCACATCGAGCGTGAGCGGCATTTGTCCCGTGCGCATCCCGCTTCTCGCGGAATCAACCTGAACCGGCAGGCCCGCAAAGAGATCGTCCAGAAAATGTTGCCAGGTACCTGTTACCGCACCTTGATATCGCATCTTGTCGAACACGAACGGCAGGCCGTTCACCTCGAGCGAAGAGGGAGCAGCCATGATTTCAAAGTGCAGGTGGGGCGCACCCGAATTCCCGGAGTTCCCGACGAAACCGAGCAGTTGCCCGCGGCTGACGAACTCACCGCGCTTCGGTATTACGCTGCCCTTTTTAAGGTGCGCATAAAGCGCGAAGGTCCCGTTACCCAGGTCAACGATTACATGATTGCCCGCTATATTGGCGGGCGTGATGTTTTTCGGTTCTTCGCTCGGAACATTGTCGTCGTAAATATCGACCGCGGACACAACCTGTCCTCGACCGGCGCTGCGAACCTCCGCACCAAAGCCCTTCCAGTCCCTCACATTGGTTACCTTTCCCACCCACGCTCGCCCCTGCGCGTCAATTTGCAGATAGTCGATCGCGAACCGCTGCGGCGTGTACAAACTTCCCGAGCCCGGCATAATCGTAAACCGATGCGCTCCAATAATTGCGCAGCAACCGTTGCTATCAACCCAGCCGTCGCCTCGAAGCGGCGGGCTAAGCATGATGGCGCGACTCGTTTTGACCTTGACAGCGCCACCGATCGCCACCATCCGGGGCGGTATAGGATCCTCAACGATTGGTGGCTCCTCGGTAGCCGGACCGGGCGTCTTATCGGTAACAGCTGCGGAGGCTGATACCCGATGCGCAATCTCGTCGGGCACGCTGGAAAAATCTTTGAATGTGACGTCGAAGTACATGACCGCGGACTCTCCCGGGCCAAGCTTATGAGAATAGTCGTCCGCGCATAGACAGGTAGAGGGCTTCGCCAAGGAATAAAATTGCGCGGTAACATCCCCATTGTTCGGCGCGAACACGTGGTTTATCCCAACAACCTTGTTGTCATGAGCCGGATCGACCACCTCAACGGAGTCGAGCCTCACGGTGCCATTGGTCGTGTTAGGAAAGAGCAGCTTGACGGTGTTGGTAAAGAGCATCTCGTAAGCAAGGTGTATCCGGCCGTCGGTTCCCATTACCGGGTCGATTGATGGAGGGAGCACCGACCACGCCAGGGTAGTAGGTACCACGAGCTTCTCAACTGGGAGACTCTCGTGAGCCGCGGGCGTAAGTTGGGCCGAAGCCGGCAGATAGCCGAAGGCTCCACCGACCACGGCGATAAGACTAACCAGGGCGATGTTCGAACGTCTGCGGGGCAAGCCAGACAGATTGCGGATCAGCTTTGCGGACACTGATATGCGCGGCCGCTGCCGGCGTAGCCGCTGGAAGAAGATCCACCACTCATCATGAGGCCATTGGACCCGACCATGGGCGGAGTGGAACTGGATACGCTTTTGATCTCATCGATGACTAAAAAGTTGCCGCCCATCGCAGCGGTCTTGTTTCTCATCTCGTTCTTTACAGACTCCATGGTCACATGCGGCAGGAATGAACCGACAGAGACCTCGCCAAGTTCCTTGCAATCTTTTGAAGCCTCACTTTTGGTCGAGTATTTGACGTTCTGAGCCGACTCATTCAACCCCGAGCACGAAGCCAAAAGTAGTACACCGGTAGCCATCAACACATAGAATCCAGCTCTTTGCATCAATCCGGAATTTCCTTTTGACTCTTGCTTCAGGACACCCATAGCGTCATCTGACTTTTGACCGCAAGCGCTGTCGTTCTGAAGGCTTTCATCGTAGCGGCGCTCTTCAGACGAGAGTCGCATATGAGCGCCGAAGGCTCAAAGGATTTAGGAAAGGCGCCTCACGGCGGAAGTGTCATCTTTCGTTTGATTTCAGCGAACCTGGGATCAGCGCGCAATTCCCGCCACCGCCACGTATGATTGTTATAAAGCGTGATCATCAGCCCCGAGCGAAGCTCAAGGCATTTGTCGAGCCAGTCAAGAGCTGCGTTTTTCTCGCCGAGCGCCGCATGAAGTCCCGCGATGACAAAAGCGTCGAAGTGCCAATGATCCTTGTCCCAGCTGGCAGTGAGATGTTGCAGAAAAACTCTGTACACGCCGGGCCATCCTGAGGATTTGTATATTCCGCGGAGTGCTTCCACGCCGCTGGGATTTGTTGCACCTGAAGCGATTAGCGACTCCGCTTCTTCCTCGAAAGCCTCGTCCGGGAGGCCCTTGGCCTGGTAGCAATCACTTAGATTGTCGTGCAGCATCGGATTATTCGGATCCATTTCCAGGGTCCTGCGGAATTGCGCGATCGCTTCGTCATCGCGACCCGCTCCACTGAGACTTTGCCCGAGTGTGATGTTGGCCGGGATGGAGAGCGGATCGGCTTCGACCGCCTTGCGCGCTTGCTCGACAGATTCCTTGTTGCGTCCCATCGCGAACAAGGCGACGGAATAGTAATGATGCGCCGTCGCGTAGTTGGGGTTAAGCGCGATGGCGCGTAGGAACTCCTGCTCAGCGCCCTTGAAATGCCACTCGTACCGAAGCTCGACCTGCCCGAGGGAAGTGTGAGCCTCAGCCGAATCTTCGTCCAGTTGGATCGCCTTCAGAGCCGCCGCCCTAGCCAGCGGCATCGCCTCGCGCGGCGCCAGGTGGCCCCAGCGCCATCCGCGATAAGCAAAAGAGTCGGCGAGACCGGAGTAGGCGGGCGCGAACAGCGGGTCTTTTGCTATGGCCTGCTGAAAATAATTCTGGGCCTTGGCGAGGCTGTTTTCGGTGCGCGCGTTCCAGAAGAAGCGGCCTCGCAAGTAGTCATCGTAGGCCCCCGGATCCGTGGAGTGCGGACTCGCGAAGCGCACCTGCTCGTCAGGTGTCAGCTTGGCCCGAATTTTCCGGGCAATCGAAACCGCCACTCGACTCTGGAGAGAGAGCACATCGCGCATGTCTCCCTCATAGTCCTGAGCCCACAGATGGTGGTCAGTCGATGCTTCGATCAACTGTGCGGTGATGCGCACCCGATTTCCCGAACGCAGCACAGCGCCTTCGACGATCCCGTCCACGCGGAGTTCGCGCGCGATTTCCGGCAGTTGTTTGCCGGTCGCCTTGTAGGTCATCGATGAGGTTCGCGAAACCACTCGCAAGGCACTGATTCTGCCGAGCTGCGTGACCAGTTCTTCCGTCATTCCATCGGCGAAGTAATCTTGCTTCGGGTCGCCGGAAAGGTTGGCGAGCGGCAACACGGCGAGTGACCGTATCGCCGGCTTGGCTTGCGTCCGTTCGGCAAATTCAACCGCACCAATGAAACGGTATCCGCGGCGGGCGAGCGTCTCCACGAACCGCGGTTTCTCGGGCGAATCGCCAAGCGCCGCCCGCAGCCGCTTGACGGCGGCGTTCAAACTGTCCTCAAAACCCACAAATGTATTATCCGGCCAGAGTTTGCGCTGAAGCTCTCCGCGCGTAACCACCGTGCCCGGCCGCTCAAGCAGGAGTCCAAGTATCTCTACGGGTTGGCCCTGCAATTTGAGCTTGACCCCGGATTTATGAAGCTCAGCCGCGGAAGGGTCGAACTCGAATTGACCGAAACGAATCTTAGTCCGTGACGATTCCGAGGATGCCACCGGGGAAAACCTCTCGGTGACTATAGCACTTCCACATGTCAGTCAGATGTCAGCTAGATGTCATCTTGATCTCATTGCTCCCGACGGGCGCAAAGCCGACAGTCCACCTTGCGAACGGCGGCACTATCTCCGCGAAATGCAGGAGTCCACACACGGGAGGAATTCACGATGGCCACGAAACGAAACAACCAATTCGGGATCGCCCTCAAACTGTTCATGGTGACAGTAGTCGCGATACTTGGCGTATGGTTCAGCCGGCCGGCTGCCGCTGCTTCCGACAAAGCCGAACCCTTGGTGTATGTAGTCACGGCACCCGTCGATCTTGCGGGAACGACTGCCCAGTTTGGTACGGTAGATCTTGCTACCGGGGCATTTCATCAAATCGGTCCTTATACGCCGGCGGGGCAGGCCAATTTGGTTCCGGGGCCGCATGGAGAACTCCTCAGTCTTACGTTCTCAGGCGATCTGGAATCGATCAATCCCGCAAGTGGGAAGACCTCAGTCATCGGCGCCACCGGGTTGGACAGCACCGCGGTCGATCTCGCCGAAGTTGATGGAAAGCTGTATGCAACCGATCTCAGCAACAACCTCTATAACGTCAATCCTGCGACCGCTGCCGCGACCCTGATAGGGCCGACCGGTATCCCCGCTGTCCCCGAAGCTGGCACGCCAAATATGCCTCTGTACGACGAGAGTCTCTATGGCGCAAGGGGAAAGCTGTACGCAACTTTCGACGTTTTAGTGGGTTTTTCCTTTCCATTTACGGCACTGATTGATCCCGAGCTCTACGTGATCGATCCCGAAACTGGAGTCGCAACTGTCGTAGGACCAACAATCATCAATGGCAGCGCGTTGGTGGAGTCGAAAGGCACCTTCTACCTTTTCAAGGAGGTGGCGGGTCCTCCTCCCGCTCCTCTTTCGTCGGCTGCCGCGGTGTACATTCTTGACCTGTACAACGGCAACACCACCTTCGTAACGAATGTTGATACGACCGCCTCGGCGGTTATCGGAGCATTTCCAGTCCATGGAATGGGCCGGGATCTTCCTCACCGGCGGTGAGCGGGAGCGGATAGTGGGTCAGTGTTGTTCAGACTGGCCCACTACCGCTGTGCCGCCGCCCCCGGGCCGGTTCCTGCCTCCGTCCATGCCGACGGCGAGACGGGGAGAGCAGTCCGGGCAGCCGCAGTCTTCCGGCCCATCTAGGCGAGATCTTTGAGTGCCGGGGGCGGGGGTCGAACCCGCACGGAGCTTTCGTCATTTGACTATGGCGAAAAATCCTCATACGCGAGCGGATCGTTAGAGAACGAGAAACGGCTAATCGAGGCGCGTCGGCAAAGCGGGCGGGTGCGTCAAAGATCGGCCTAACTACGCATGAGACGCTTGGCCGATCGGTGAAGATGCCTTCATTTTTCGCGCGCCTGGGCGACGTTTGTCGGATTCGCTGCGGGCGCCTTCGCGTAAAATTTCCGCCAGACGTTTAATCGCCGGGGCCTGCGCCCTCAGGGTCGGCAAGCACGAGGTAGATCTCACCAAACATGTCGCCCCCTCCTTGCAGCGGCAACACCTTCAGCTCGCCGGCGGCAACTTCCTCGCGGATCTTCTCTTCGGGATACCGGGCGAAACCGAAGCCCATTCGCGCCGCCTGGACCGAGGTCGCCATGTCCCCGAAAGTCCAGCGTTGCTCCGCCTCGAGAAAGGTGCCCCGTTTGTCGCGCTTGATGCTGGTATCGCGCACTACGAGTTGGCGATGCTTGCGGAGATCGTTCATCGTGGCACGCCGTCCGAGTTTGAACAGCGGATGTTTCGGACTCGCGACCGGGACAAAGGCGAGCCGCATCAGGGACTCTCCCGTGAATCCCGGCGGCACGCGCGGCGTGAGCGCAAGGTCCGCCCTGCGCTCCAGCAACGCCTCAGGCGCTCCGCCGATCATGGTCTCGATCACCTCGATACGAGTATGCGGAGACTCGCTTCCGAAGCGGTCGAGACATTTGAGCAATAGCCATGTCGGGAAAACGATCTCGACAGCGATGGTGATCTCCGCCTCCCATCCGGCGGAATTACGATGCGCGGCTCCTTCCAGGCTCGCGGCCTCATCGAGCAGAACCCGCGCGCGGAAGTAGAGCATCTGGCCCGCGGGCGTGAGCATCGCCTTGCGCCCCTTGAGTTGAAACACCTTCACGCCCAGCAACTTCTCGATCTGCTGCACCGCGTACGTCACCGACGATTGGCTCTTACGTATCGACTCGGCCGCGGAGGCATAGCCGCCTTCGTCGACGACAGCCACGAGTGCGCGCCATTGTTCAAGGGAGATCGAAGGGTTCGGCGTCATTATCGGATGTCTCGATGGATATGGGCTTATTTTTGAACTTTTCTATCCACTAAATGAATATTACATTTTGGTTCATGGAAACACTACTAAAGATCAACGCCAGCATTTTCGGCGAAAACGGCGCATCGAGCTGGCCGACGCAGCTGACCGTCAAGGGCCTGCACTTTGCCCGGAAGCCCAGATCGGCGCAGCACTTGCTGATTTCATCAACCAATTGTTAGGAGAGCAGTCACATGGAAAAACTGAAGAATAAGGTCGCTGTGATTACCGGCGCGACTTCCGGCATGGCCCTCGCCACGGCAAAGCTCTTCGTCGAAGAAGGCGCCTACGTTTTCATCACGGGCCGGAAGCAGGAGGCGCTCGACGAGGCCGTCAAGCTGATTGGCCGGAACGTGACCGGCGTGCGCGGCGACGCGGCCAATCTCGACGACCTCGATCGCCTGTTCGATACAGTTAAGCGGGAAAAGGGCAAGATCGATGTCCTGTTCGCGAGCGCTGGCACGGGCGAGGCCCTCAAACTGGGCGAGATTACCGAGCAGCACTTCGATGCGGCCTTCGACCTGAATGTGCGAGGCACGCTGTTTACGGTTCAGAAGGCGTTGCCGCTGTTCAACGATGGCGCATCGATCATCATGACCGGATCAGTTGCTTCGGTGAAGGGTTTTCCTGGTTTCGGCGTGTATTCGGCGAGCAAGGCAGCATTGCGCTCATTCGCACGCACGTGGCTCAACGAACTGAAGGGCAGGAATATCCGGGTGAACGTGCTCGGCCCGGGGCCGATCGCCACACCGATGCAGGAAGAAGTTCTCACCAAGGAGGCGAAGGAGATGTTCGAGTCCCTAATCCCGCGGGGAAAGATGGGTCAACCTGAGGAAATCGCGACGGTCGCGCTGTTTCTTGCTTCAGACGATTCGAGCTTCGTGAACGGGGTGGAGTTGTCCGTCGACGGCGGCTTGTCGGCCATCTGAGAGGTGGGGGAATCAATATCAACAAGGATCGGAGAAATATTATGAGCTATGCAATTGTAGGATTCGGAAAGATAGGTCAGGCCCTCGCCCACGCCTTCGCCCGTAAAAACATCGATGTGACCGTCGCGAGCCGCCGGCCGCCCGAGGCGTTGGCGCCGCAGGCTCGGGCGATTGGACCCACGGTCGTCGCCAAGTCGCTGCGGGATGCACTCGAGGCTGACACAATCATCTTGGCGGTTCCGTTCGGGGAACATCGCGAGGTTGCGAAGGCCTTGCCGAGTTGGAAAGGCAAGACGGTCATCGACGCGATGAACTCGTTTCCAGTCCTACCTGAGGAACTGGACGGTCTCCCGTCCTCCGCATTCGTTGCGAAGTCGTTCACCGGCGCCAAGTTGGTGAAGGGTTTTAATCACCTGCCTGCGGCCACACTGGCTACCGATCCGATCGTCGAGGGCGGCCATCGGGTCGTCTTTCTGTCGAGCGATGACGAGGACGCGATTGCTCCCGTGGCGGATTTGGCCAAACAACTCGGGTTCGCACCCGTCAAGCTGGGAAAGCTCAACGAGGGTGGCGCGCTGGTGCACGCACGCGGAAAAACCTGGGGTCGGCTCATCTTCCAGGATTTGTTCAAGAAGGAGCAGTAATCGATCTGCGACCGTGTGATTTGGCCCGAGAAGGATGCTTCCGAAACGTCCGATTAGACCGGACACACTTGATGTAAGGGAGAAGGAGTGATTTCAATGAGCATCGAAAAGAATGTCCAGATTGTGAAGAATTTTCTCGCGGCACTCGGCCGCCGCGATAAGCAAGGTTTGCTGGCGTTGTCGGCCGAAGATATTGAGTGGATCATTCCGGGCGAGGACTGGCCGCTGGCCGGCACGCACCGCGGGCACACGGGATTGGCGGATGTGCTTCAGAAGGCTAACGAGACGGTGGAAACTTCATACCCAGAGCCCCCCGAGTTCATAGCGCAGGGAGACCGGGTTCTGGTCGTCGGCTTCGCTACGGGGAGAATCAAAGCCACCAATAGGACGTTCGAGGACCATTGGGTCTTCGCCATTACCGTTCGAAATGGCAAACTGACGAACGTCCGGGAGTATATCGACACGCAAGCACTGGCGCGGGCCTCCGAGATGGCCGCGAGCCCCAGGCTCTAACGCAGGGACACCGACACCACACGGTACGATTCGTATCGTCAGCGGATAAGTTGAACAGCGGGCCATAGCGTCATCTGAACTTTGACCGCAATGCTTTGAGTGTTTTGCCCCGGTGCAGGCGCTTAGCTGTGAAGCGTCTGCACCAACAGCCCCCTTATCTCCCGCTGCCGTCGACGCCTACCATTTGAGATATGCCGGGGGCGGGGGTCGAACCCGCACGGAGCTTTGGCGCGCGCGGTGGCTACCCGCGGGCGAAAGTTGTAGTGATTACCCTCAATGCAGCGTCATAGTGCAGGTACAGAAGGATGTCCCTGTAGATGCATTGGGCAACGAAATAAATCAGCAACAGGTCATTTGTCCCGCCAATTGAAGCAGAAGATTCCCACATACGCTAGTGTGGCAATCGCTTTGCTCAGTGGATGCTGCGTGCTGGCTCCTTGCTCGTGGGCACAAGCTGAGAGTCCAGCAATCGCGGGACAACCACGGCCTGCGCCGTTGGCTTCTTACAACTGGTCGGTGAGCGCGTCGCCGAATCTGGTTACTAAACCGCCGCCGGAAAAAGTTGTCGATCGTTTTATCCGCTATCTATTGCCGGACTACGAAGACCACGAAGCACTTCCCAAGTTGGTCTGCTCGTTCCGCTTCGCCGATTTGCGAAATCAAGGCGACCTTTCATTGGTGGTTGGTATCGATGTGAGCGGAAGGGGACTCTGCTCACAAGCCTTCATCGTTGATAAGACAGGATCGGGGTTTGAAATATATGACGCAGGTGGGTCAGTCGGTGCTGGAGCCGACGTATCTAGTAGTGTCGATGACATTCGGCACGACGGGAAGTTTGAGTATATCCTCGACGTCTACTTGGGGAGTCTTAAAGGGGATTGCGTTATCAGCTGGCCGGTCATTTACGCCTGGAAGGGTGGCGCCTATCGGAACGTGAGCGACGAGTACAGGGGCTACTATCAGCGCACCCTCGACTCTCTCAGCAGACGGATTTCCGCTCTTCCGCCAAAACGGTCGCCCTACGAGCGGACGGGCAAAGAATGCCTGCTGGCGGAAACTGCGCGGATCCATAGATTCCTTGGTACTTCGAACGCTGGTCTGGATCAGGCTGCGCGATTGGCGACCAGCAAGGATCCTGCGGAGCGTGAACTTGCCGTCGAGCTCCTCCGCACCTTTAGTCCTACAGCGGCGCGGAAATATCTGGAGATACTAGCCAAGGATTCTGATCGGGATGTCGCGGACTCGGCGAAGACCTCTCTCTCGGCGGTTTCCAAAGGTCCTAGCCGTCCGGAGGACAAATTGATGCGTTTCCAGCAATAAGGCCATCTAAGAGAAAGGCTGGACAAAGCGGCTTTGAGCACACAGCCTGATCATCGCGACCAAGCCACTGCGAGCGGTATGCAGGGCACGGCCTGAGAATATCGCAGATTCGAAGCGACGACCTGCTGACTACGAATTGGCAGGCAACCATTAGACAATAGGGCGGGATCCGGTGGGATCTGGTGGGACTAGTTAGACGGAGAGTGAAAACGAAATTCCGCTTAACAGACTGCTCGCTAATACGGAGCGTTCGCAGATGGCACGGTACCTAACACTCTTTACCTTCTGCGTCGCGACCGCATTCTTAAACGCACCCAAGGAGTGTCTGCTGGCTGTTACACGAATGCGCAGTGAAGACTGGCTGTCAGCACTTCGCGCTGTTGTTGGGTCAGCGCATCCGCCTTGCACATGTGGGTTTGCCGGGCCAGTTGATGCAGCACTCTCCGACGTTGGGCGTGGCGCTCAGAACCTTCGTCGAATACCACCATTTGAACACTCAGGGCATGGTCAAGTTTCTGCTGGAGAAAGACGGAGTGGCGACCCTAGGCTGCGTCATCTATCAGCCGGGCACGGAGCACGTCGAGCAGATATCCGATCTCGAGGTCACTGCCTCACTAGGCATCATGCGGGAGCTTTGCGGAGCCAGGTGGGTGCCAGAACGGATGCTCTTCGCGCATGCGAAGCCGGCAAACCTCGGCCCGTACCGCCGCTTCTTTCAGACCGAATGTCGATTCGATTCAGAGCGGACCGCGCTTTTGTTTCCGGCAGCTCTG
>CAWBMF010000008.1:0-353467 GCA_963789835.1 uncultured delta proteobacterium
TGAAGCTCCGGCTACCGAAGGCCGATCCGAAGCGGATTCGTGACCTGCAAAGGGAGGCGCATGCGCGAGACGACTTTGGACTGGTTTTCCGGCTGAGGCGCTCGTTACGAACCCTACTCCTTTCCCAAGCCGCCTCGGGCGACGAGGTTGCGAGGCAGTTGTCGATGCATCGCCGGACTATGGAGCGGCACCTAAAAAGCGAGGGAACCACGTTCCAGGAAGTGCTCGGTGAAGTCCGCTTCCAGGCCGCGTGTCAATTGCTCGATAGACAGGGATGCTGATTACTGAAATAGCGGCGTCGCTGAGCTATGCGGAAACCAGTGCGTTCACCCGCGCGTTCCGACGCTGGTCGGGGGCAACACCTCTCGAGCGACGGCGAAGGTCTCAGGTGGTGCCGAACTCTCAAGCACGCAGCAGCACCGACGTATGACCCGCATCCTAAACGAACTCCACCGGCGGCTACCTTGCCCTGGTCGCTCAAGACGCGAGCGGGACACGCGAAAGTGTTGAATGCCGGGGGCGGGGGTCGAACCCGCACGGAGCTTTCGCTCCAGAGGATTTTAAGTTCCATTGAATCATGGCCGCCCGCGTCCAAACCTAGAGGAATCGTAGGGTCTGCAGTCCGCATAGGTACGCCTAATCCACCCTTGGCCGAGGCCGTGGCTGTCAAATTGGCTGTCAAAATTAGTCCTGAAAAAGAGAACCACGCACACAGATACCATCTTCGTCGACCGTCCGCGCGAAACCGGACACGAACCACCGAAAAACCCGATCGCAAACGCACTGGATTCTACGTCCGCGGCGTCCGAAATCACCTAATCAAATCAACGCAGTTTTTGAGACTTGGACTCTGCTTGGTCCGTTCGGTTCCGCGTCGATATGGAGGCGCTCGACAGAGCGTATGCGATAAGGCCCGAAAAACGCGCTATCCAGGCTCACGGTCGTTAGACTCGTGCCGAATTGCTCGAAGGGGGGGCGCCGACTGGGGCGAGAGTATATGCTTGACGCAATTTTAAGTAGGACCCACCGGGCGGGGAGCCTAGTGACTTACTGCGTACCACGCTTCGTTCCCACAGTTCGGGCGATGTACAGTTTGTCGTCATAGGTCAATAGGTGATTGTGCTCATCGCAAATGAAGTAATTCCATTTGGCGATGTGCTGAGGTTTGCCTGCCTTGACGCATCCCCTTGGCTTGGCAGACGTACTGCACACTCGCTGCTTTCTTCATTTCGCAAAAGTTAGACTTACACCCGCCGGATTGATAGAAGGGGGGCGCTGACTGGGGTTTGCCCCCCTTTTCCCAGTTGGTATTCAGGCTGGCGCTTAACGGCGCTGGCCTGTTTTTTTTCACGCGGCTTAATTTCCCTTCAGTCGCGGATCGTCGATCGCTATACACTCGCCCAACCAGAAATCTTTTACGACTTCCCCGTCTCTCTCGGCGACCGGCAAATTGAGTTCCCGCTTTTGCGCGTCAGCGACTTGTTTCTCCCGCTCATGCTGACACGCATCTACCGACTCAAATGACCCTGCCCATAGCCACTTAGTAAGCGGAGCTTCGGGATCGGGAATAGCTCTGTCGAGACTAGCCTCGCGCGGGTTTGGTCCGACACCAGTGAAGGGTGGCGTCATCAGCCACCAGACCACAAGCGCGAGCGCGGCTGCATGGCGCGGCTTCATCGACATTGGAGTTAGCAGACAGGCGTGCGACCCGACAAATGGCGGACAGGGATTCAGTCAGTGCGGCGGCTTCGCGCCGACGATTTGGAAGACGCGACCTGGAGCTGTTCGGTCATGGCGATCAGGTTCCGGCGCGTCGGTTTCAGATCGCTCACGACCCACCCGACCAGTTCGCTCGGTTTCAAACGGATCACCGCGCCGGAAGTCATATGTATGTAAATCGTGCGGTCGTCGCGTGGAAGTGTGACAGAACGTCGGGGCTTCATGCACAGTTAGCTGAGCAAACCAGCGCGCGACGGGCAATGGCGGACGGAACAGCAACCTCGATCATCGTCGTCGTTCGTTCTCGTTAGCACCAATCGCTGAGGTCCAATATCTCGAGCCCGCGGGGTCCGCTCGCTCGCGATGACCAATCCGAGAAGTGCCAGCGCGGCCGCGCGGCGAGGCTTCACGGCGTGCATTCTCTCAACCATGCATCTCGACCGCCAGACCTTTCGCCCGCGCCCGCTCGATCAGCCTGAGGCGGACTCTTGGACCAAAGTCCAATTTCCAACGAACCGTCCCAGAGGCATTATCTCCGAGACCTGATTCCATGACGGAAGCCGAGATTGAGCTTTGAGGACAGGTTCGGAGGACGCCGCAATGAAATCGAACTTCAGCGCATCACGAATTGGCTTCGGCGCGCGAGCCATGACGCTCGCGTTCTTGTTGGTCGCTGTTGGCGGATCGCGTGCGTCCGCGCAGCAAGCTGCGGCACCGCTGAGCCCGGCTGAAGCGATCAAGATTGCGAACGACGCCTACATCTATGGCTATTCGCTAATCACCACCGAGGTGACGCGGGTGCAGATGAGTAATGTGTCCACAGTCGAGGGAATGCATGCGCCGATGGGGCAGTTCGCCAACATCAAGCGCTATCCGCCGGCCGACTTCAGGGCCGTTTCCGCGCCCAACGCCGACACCCTTTACTCGGTTGCCTGGCTCGACTTGGCGCAGCCGCAGGTCTTCAGCCATCCGGACATGGGCAAACGCTTCTATCTGTTCGAGATGACCGATCTATGGATGACGGACTTCGACTCGCCTGGCACCCGCACCACGGGCGGAAAGGCAGCGAGTTACCTGATCACTGGTCCCGGCTGGAACGGCACGATCCCGGCGGGGCTCACACAAATCAAGTGCGCTACCCGCTTCATAGTCATCCTGGGACGGACCTACGCCGACGGGACCGACAAAGACTACAAGGCCGTCAACGCCCTGCAAGCGCAGTACAAGATCGTTCCGTTGAGCGCCTACGGCAAGCATTTCGAATATGAGGCGCCGTCTGTGAACCCCAGTCCAGGCTTCAGCATGACTGACGCGCCGCAGGACGTGATCAACGCGATGGATACGACCACCTACTTCAATCTGATGACGAAGCTTATGGGCGAAGCAGCCCCGCCCGCTCCGGAAGACGCTGCGATGCTGGCGCGTATTGCGAAGATAGGTCTCGTTCCGGGCCAGCCATACGACCCATCTAAGCTGGATCCGGCGGTGCAAGCGGCGATCAAGGACATGAATCCGGTAGCCATGAAAGTAATTCGCGAGAACAAAAGCAGTCTCGGTCATATGGCGAACGGATGGGTGATCACGACGGGCCTTGGGCAATACGGGACGGACTATACAAAGCGGGCAGTAGTTGCGGCATTCGGCTGGCCCGCCAATCTGCAGGATGATGCCGTGTATCCGTACACGACGATTGATAGCAAGGGGCAGCTCCTCACCGGCGCGAACCGTTATACGCTGACCTTCCCAAAGGCTGAGACGCCACCCGTACGAGGGTTCTGGTCGATCACAATGTATGAAGTCGAGAGTAACGGCTGGTGGTTCGTTCCCAACGCGCTCAACAAGTTCACGGTCAGCCCTCGCGATAAGCTTAAGTACAATCCTGACGGTTCGCTGACTCTCTACTTCCAGAATGAGTCGCCGGGAAAGGGCAAGCAGGCAAATTGGCTTCCAGCACCGACCGGTGAGTTCATTCCAATGCTCCGCATGTACTGGCCGAAGGAGACGCCGCCGTCGATTCTTGACGGAAGCTGGAAACCGCCCGCCGTCGAGGCGGTTCCCTGATTCGAAACGCGAGCTACGCATAATTTGGCGGACGAAACAGGGCACCCGTCTTTCGTCGGCGTGAGCACTGATAGGCGCGCCGCCGAGGTTGGGCGCGATTCGTGACCGAGGCGGGTGCGCAGTCGATGCAATGCAACCCGCAAGCGACTCGCATAGCAGCGTGCATGCGCCGCGTATACGAAACGCTATGCCCATACGAACGAACATACGAACGAGAGAATATTAATGCGGTTTTGAGGTTAGTTCAGGAGTCAGAAATACAGGCTTTTATACGGACCATCGCGCGCGCGATGCTCGAGCTGACCACCACCTTGACCACCAAGGGATCAAGAAACTCTACTACGAACTGTTCTACCACGCGAAGACGCAGGCGATCCTCGGCTATCTGACCCGTGCGTATGAGATTGTGTCGCTTCCGGCCCCAGAGATCGCAAGATGGCCGGAGCTGGGGCTGCACTGAACGGCGTTGGCGGTCGAAGTATCCGTGCACATCACGATGTTATCGACGCCGGTGAAACACGGATCAGTAACCGATGTGTGTCCGGCGTTAAGCGTCGCATGACCGGCGCAGGTCGACATCCCGGACGAGAGCGTGAAGCCCCCATTGGGTCCCCAGCTACTCATTGTCGTCGGTGGCAAGGGCGGTTGCGGCGGTACCTGTAGGCATCCGGCCGTCGTCGCTCCGATCAAGGCAAGCATCGCAACAATCACCCGCATCGCCAGCTCTACGATATTGGATTTCTTTGTCGCGCGGCTTTGATTCATCGTTTCAACCTCGGCTGGGCGCGCCGAAGGTGCTAGCTGTCGCCACGAGTGCTCAAACCGGCCGAGCTATGACTTCCTTTTGATACCGACGCGATCGCTACGGCAGACCTTTTATCATGTTGAGACTTGAGGCGCATCGTGGCAGCATCCTGATCTCATTGTCTCGCGGCCCGAGCGAGCGCATCGCTCGGCCGAGCTAAGGGGTACGATCTTGCGAAGCATCGCCGCAATCGCCGCGTCAGCCGCTTTCGTAGTGACTCTCTTTGTTTCGTCTGTGAGCTTCGCCTGTGAGGGTAAGCCCTGCCGAGCCGATTTCGATTGCGATCCACATCATATGTGCATGCAATGGCAAAACGGGTCGGCGACCTGCGAGTCGCCGGGCGCGAACCCGGTGATGCCCATGTCGAATCGAACTACTGTGCAATCCTGCAAAAACGACCTCGAGTGCCCGGAGGGCTGGCGATTCGAGATGCACTTGCAGCGCGACGGCGTGCCAGTTTCGTCCGCCGAATGCGTACCCGAGTCGCGCCAACCCATCTCATACTGAGTTCGCAAATCCAGCGTGCACCGGCTCGGGACTCGCAAGTAGGGCCGGTTTGGATGGCACGACCCGAGACAGCTCGCCGTCATTTTTTGAGCAACACGTTGATTGCTTTCCAAGACTCATCGGGCGGATTCGAAATCAATTCGCGTGATTTGGATGGCGCTGAGAAGACTTCAGTTAAGTTCATTTGCGGATTGTGACGGATGACCATCCGTCGAACTCAAGATCCTCCGTCGGCCACCACGTGCGGTCTCCAGTCCCGCCGTCGGCGCCAAACTGGAACAGTGATGTGATCGATCAGGCCATCAGGCCGGCGGCTCGCCATTTCGGGGCGGCTTTCTTGTCGATTATGTCAATCTGAGTCAGGAATCCCACCAACTCCGCTGACATTTCGCGCCTGATCCGAGCCCGATGCGGGTTGTTCTTCGCCATCTCCAGCGCTTCCGGAGGCAGACCAAGATTCTTGCAGATGTCCGGATGTATCAATTGCCAGATCATGATCCTGGTCGCGAGCAAACCGTAGCGCCGCGCCATAGATCGCTTGAACGTTCCGACCTGCGGCCAGCTTTGCTTGAGGTACTCATGCGCGTAGCCGCGATGCCGGGCTTCCTCGAAGATGTGAATCTTCGACAGTTCACGCATCACCGGATGGCACTCAGGATCTTGCGCGGTGCGGTTGTTCAGGTAGCCGATGATATTTTCGGCGGCGAGCGTACTCAGCATGATCGCGACTCTTGAGGTTAGGTACTTGCTGACAAGAGTAAGCGCGATCGAGAACCGCGGCTTGTACCACGGCGCCTCGCATCGCTTGATCGCCTCGCCGAACATCATCGAATGGCGGCACTCATCGGCCAGCTCGATTTGCATCCAGTAGAAATGCGGGTCGAGCGGGCTGGCGCCCGCCAGATAATCGGTGAGCTTGAGCGACAGCTGATTCTCAAACCAGATCGTGCTCGCGAGCACGCTCGATGCCTCGTGCATCGACAGCCGCACTTTCTGCTCGCGCGTCATCTCGTCCCATAGCGGCGTCCCGTACAGCGAAACCATGTCCTGCGGCATGTAGAAGTGTGAGTAGTCGAAGGGAACGCTCCAATCGATTTCCTTGTAAGGGTCGAGAGACTTCCGATGCGACGCCTCGATGAGGTGCTGGAGATAGTGACCGTCGACGTTTTCGCGGACCATGGCGCTCCGCTTCTCGCAGCGCCTGCGATGCGTCGCGAGAGCTTTCGAGGCCTTCAACGGGAATGAATAACGGGCTGGTCCAGCGAAGCCGTGGCCAAAGGCGGACAAAGGACCAAGGTCGGGCCGGATCAACTTCGGACTCGACAGGGTGCCGAACCCTACACGGTCAGTATAGCGACCGCGATGCGAACGAAGTCAAATTGGACCCTGGGCGTGCTAATCGCACAGCTCGATTTGTCGGACCGAACTGCTAGCCGCGTCAACCTTCCGGAGAACTATAGTGGCGCCGTTCTCAGGGCATTCCGGTGCTCGGCACGGCGATGAGTAAACGCATCGTCCGATCTTGAGAGCGGTGGAGACTAGATCGGTCAAACTCCAACACGTCGACAACGGCAAAAAGTTGCCTCTAGCATCACTGCATTTTTCGGAACTTGACCTCCGGTTGACTCGGCGTTAAGGTCCCCGATGCCGCGATGCGAATGGATTCGGGTCTTGAGAGAGAGATATGACCAGCAACGTGAGCATCCCATTCAATCCCCTCCGCGAGGAGCTATACACTGCGGAAGAATTGTTTAACGAATTCGATCCAGCCGATCCTTCGTCGTACGAGAGATGCGCAGATATCGCGATACTTAGCTATTTCTGGCAGATGGGAACGAACCCTGCTCGACGTAGCGGGGCGAGCACCTTAGAAGCGCTCCACGACAATTCAATTTCTGGGGCCCTCGTCAAACTGACTGCTCAGCACCCAAACGTAGTCGCAATTATGGGCGGACACGGGATGAAGCGCGGCGATACCGCTTATAAGGGGATCGCTCACATAGCTTGCGAATTAGCGCGAGGTGGGTTTTTGCTGACTAGCGGTGGCGGTCCTGGAGCAATGGAGGCTACGCATCTGGGAGCCCTTTTCTCGAATCAGTCAACAGTAGAACTCGAAGCCGCTATCGATAAGCTAAGTCTAGTCGCTTCGCTTCCACCGGATGTTGGCCAACTCGTGAAGAAGGATGGAAGGGGAAGTGTCGACTCGACGATCGCCAAGGCCTTACACGCCTGGCTGGCCCCTGCATTCGGAATCCGCAACGCAATCCCGAAACGTGACCGCGGTATCAGTCTGGGCGTGCCGACTTGGCTATATGGGTATGAGCCAACAACTCCGTTCGCAACTTACAGCGCTAAATATTTTCAGAACAGCATTAGGGAAGATGGTCTTGTCACGATGGGGGTTAGCGGCATCATCTACGCCGAAGGAAGCGCCGGAACTGTGCAAGAGATTTTCCAGGACGCGGCGCAAAATTTCTATAATACGTTTTATCCCATGGTCTTCCTAAGTTCGCCGGCTGGCAGGGGCCAGCACTTCTGGGAAAAGACTTTGCCAGTTCGAACGCTTATTGAGGCACTACTCGGTTCCAAACCTGGATTCAAGAATGTGCTCTTCACGGATGCGTGCGAGGAAGTTGTTTCTTTTCTGAACACGAAAAAGCGGTGAGAAAATGCGGAAGCAGCTTGAAGGTAGCTCGGGGCCAGTAGAACGTTGGCAGTTCGATGCCATCTGCATTTGACGCGGCACCCATAAGCACGCGCGAGGCCAACCACCACCTTGACCACCAAGAGCGCGTAATTCCGGCGCGAAATATGGCTTCTGGCGGGGAAAGGTTTTCTCCGGCCTCTAACGTCGGTCGCACGAACTCAAAATCCCAACTGAGGCGGCAAGATTCGTTCTCTCTTTTGGAAACTCTGCCGGGGGGCTAATCGGGCGCGGGCAAAGAGCTGGCCAGCAATGGAACCCACCCTGTTTTCGTGACGAACAGCCCAAGTCGAGACCAAGTAACCCAATTGATCTTGATTCCGCGAGGCAATTCAGCGCGCGATGAAGTGATCATCCGCTGCAACGATCTGCGAAACTCATAACATCTTGCAGAGAATTTCAGGAGCGAATTTCGGCATCTCGGGAGTCTGCTCGATTCGAGCTCTGGCGCAATCGGCGGCCCATCGGACGCAATCCGGTCATTTTGTATGAAACTCGCACTATCCCGTATGAGACCCCACCTGGCTAGCTGACAGCCGGTCGATGTACAGCCATCTAGTTAGCGCCAATAGCGTCGGAGGCGACTTCGAAGGGCCGCGTTCGATGTAATCGGCGGCCGAAACGATTTTCATAATCTCTACTGTCGATAGTCATCGCCATGCTCGCGCTCTCCGACGGTTCGCTGGATGTCGGCGTAAACGTCTCCGCTATCGCGCAGCTTCCAAGTCAGGCGATAACCGAGGGGACTGAACTAGCCCAGTGTCACCGCGAAGTGGCCCCGTTCGTGCTGTTTCTGAAGCATGACCTCAGTCGCAATCGGGATCATCGTCGGGATCTGTAAAAGCATCGGGATCGTAGCAAAAGCAGGCGCCGAGCTGGCATCGCTCACCCCCGCCGCACGCGCTCCCGCAGGTTCCACAATTCAGAGTATCGTTTTGCGTGTTGGTACAAGTGCCGCCGCAGTTGGTGGTGGTGGTGCCCGTGCAGCCAGAGACGCAAGATCCTCCTACGCAGCTCTGACCGGAAGAGCAGGTATCTCCACAGAAGCCGCAGTTGTTGTTGTCTGTTTGCGTGTCAGTGCAGACGTTCTGACTAGCGGAATTGAGACACGCCGACTCACCTGTTGAGCAACCGCATGTGCTGCCCTGGCAAGTCCCGCCAAATGAGCATGAACTGCCGCAAGCACCGCAGTTCCCAGGATCGCTGGTCAGATCAACGCACTCGCCGTTGCAGTTAGTAAGACTTCCAGAACACGTAAATTGATTGAACTGAGCATTCACGGACTGGTTGGAATTCATTGTAACCTGACAAGATCCAGAACCTGAGCATGATCCGCTCCACGCCCCGAACGTCGAGTCTAGGTCGGCTTCGGCGTTCAAAACCACGGTCGCCCCTGCTGGATAGGTGACTGAACAAAAACTACCACCAGTGCCACAATCGATGGTACCGGGGTACGACGTCACGGTTCCCGTGCCCGGCCCAGTTGTTGACGTAGCCAACGTAAATGTCGTTGGAGGGGGCGGACCTCCGCCAAAAGGCGGTGCAGAAGTGAATGCGTTCCACAACGCATGGCAACCGAACACACCACCGGTCAACGCGAGCTTTCCTTCTGGGTTGTCCACCCCCAGGTTTTTGAGGACGCCCAAGCCCAACCCTTTGAGCAGTAGCGTCTGTTGAAATTCCTCGAGCTGATTCATGCCGTTTTGCACCAGTTGCAAAGCCGCACCAGAGGTCTGCTGGAGCGCGCCACCGATGCCGATTTCGCCGCCTGCAGCCACCAAGGTGATGTACACTATTCCTGCCATAGGCAGGGCCGCCGCGGCAGCTACACCTTCGGCGGGAAGAAACAAAGCCATTAGGCCAAGGCCAACGGCTGCGCTGCCAATGACTACTGACAATCCGGTTTGAATCGCTTGTGGTGCAGCGCATGCCGCCGAAGTTTGAGGTGCACCTAGATAGTTGGAGAAATCAGTCGAATCGGGATTAGCGTTCGTCGTGTAATCATTGTAAGCGGTTGCAGCCTCGCTCGCTCCGCACCCGGGAGGATCCGAGGCGAGTGGGACCACCGAAAATTGGCCGGTCCGCGCTGAAATCGAGTAGCTTGAGCTCGCCTGCGCCGACAACATACCGAGCAAAACCCTGTCCATGTTCAAAAGATCTTTGGTCGTGACAGTGACGTTTTGGCCGTCAAAAGTGCCGACTGTGTAACTTGGCAATGCACCTATCATCACGCCGGTCAGTCCGGGAATTATCGCGTTGAGAGCTGACACTTCGTTCGCGAGCGCTGAGTCCAAATCGGGCGTGTCGAATGCCGTTAAGGCGACAGAAAATTCGAGATTACTCGCTATGTAGTTCTGCTCCGCTTGAAGGAACGCGAGTGTGAGGGTTCCTGGCACTGAGGCCGGCATCGGTAGGCTTTGAACCATGAGCCCGGTTACCGCGTTGGAGGAGACTGTCCCAGCGCCTTGCGTCTGGCTGACCGCGACGCTGTCGGACCCGGCCGAAAACGCTCCAGTCGTTGGATCTAAGAATGGAGGAATCGCCACCGTGACCGCGGTCGAAGTGACACTCACTGGGGGCACCTGGATCGATGGGCCGTTGGTCTCGGCAAACACGATCAGCGGTGCCGCAGTGGAATCGAAACCAGTCCCGCTGATGGTGAGCAGAGCTCCGGGAACTGCACTTGTAGGGGTAAACGACAGCACGGCAAGCGGCACGGTAGTCGGAGTAGCAGTGGGCGACGCAGTAAGCGTAGGCGTTGCTGTGGCGCTTGCGGTAGCTGTAGAGGTCTGAGTTACGGTCTGCGTAGCGCTGGCCGTGTTCGTCGTGGTCGCTGTTGCAGTTCGGGTTGGGCTCCCAGTGCCGGTCGCAGTAGCCGTAGGCGACGCAGTAACCGTAGGCGTTGCTGTGGCGCTTGCGGTGGCTGTGGAGGTCTGAGTCACGGTCGGCGTAGCGCTCGCCGTGTTCGTCGAGGTCGCTGTTGCAGTTCGGGTTGGGCTCCCAGTGCCGGTCGCAGTAGCCGTAGGCGACGCAGTAACCGTATGCGTTGCTGTGGCGCTTGCGGTGGCTGTAGAGGTCTGAGTTACGGTCGGCGTAGCGCTCGCCGTGTTCGTCGAGGTCGCTGTAGGCGTTATGGTGGGGGTCCCTGTCGCTCCCGCAGCGAGCCCAGTGCCGTCGAGCAATACTGTCTGCGGACTGCCTGCTGCATTATCGAATACCTCGTACTCTCCGGGCTGATCGCCAGTGCCCGTTGGAGTAAAGGTGATGCTAATAGTACACGACTCGAATTTCTTAAGTTTCTTCGCAGGGCAGCTGTAAACCTGATGATAGTCTGCAGCCAATTTGGCCGTGAAACTAATGCCTTTTAATTTTAATGTCTGGCTGCGATCGTTCGAGAGGGTAATGACTCGGGGGGCGCTGACCGTGCCGATAACCTGGGATCCGAAAGAGAGACTGGTTGGCAGCAGGGTAACGCTCCCACCTTTTTTCTTATCGGGCGTTGATACAGGGCTTTGGAGACCGCTGGAAGCCGGCGGCGCCGCGAGTGCGACCCTCTGTACGAATAGTCCAGCAGCGACCACAAACAAAAAGGCACCCGCAACATTGAGGTACCCGCGCGATCTTCCCCCCTTTATCATGTTTCCCAGCAGAGCTGTCAGATACTGTTGCGCCAACTTTATGTCAACCAGCACGATCAAGGCAAAAACTAACTCATAGTTACTAAATGGCAGCGTTCAGTATCGCCTCCACGCAATACCGGATCGCGTTCCCTAGACCACATCTCTCTTTTCTTATTGAATCGCCCCAGTGCCATGCGCGCTGATCGCGGGCGCGATGTACGCCTGCGCCACCTGTTAGAATTTCCACTTTTGCGCCGTCAGGGTTTACTGTGTAGAGGTTGTTGTCAGGGGAACCGACGTAGATAGTGCCGTCGGCACCTAACGCGACGAGTACACTAGGAATCTGGTGCCTCGACCTTTCATCTCGCGTGGCGACGGTCAAAGTTGTGGCAAAGTCCCGGAATATTCATTGATTCACCGACTCGATTTAAGACGCAGCGGATGGCAAGTTCAGCGTGCTCGGCGGCAATCAACGCTGGCACTCGTGAAACATAGTCGAAGTCCCGATGGTGCGCTTTGTCGCTACGGCTATTGGTGGCGTCAACGCCAAAGCTGACAACAGCAATCTGATTCGAAGCCCTCGACTTCTTGTATTCTTCGAGGACACGCGTTCAAACTGCCTTGACAGGTACGGGCATTGGGTGAGACAGCGTGTTAGCGGAGGCGAGTTGAAACCGTTCAGCCCGGCAATCGGCGCGCTATTATAGGTATCGAGGTTCGATAGCAAAATTGGAGCACGAGGTCATCTGTTTGCTAATGAGACCATCGTCCAGAAGAATCTGCGGCGGGGTAATTACCGCGGTCGTGGTGCTTTGCGTTTCTGCGGTGGCATTCACGGCCGCGAGGCAGGCGTCGGCGGCTGACGCACCTGCGAAATCCTCAGCGCCGACCGTAACCGAAACGGTGGTGTATTCTTTCTGCAGCCAACCGGACCATAACACTGGCGGTTGCCTTGACGGTGAAACACCAAATGGCGTGATCGAAGGCAGCGACGGCAATTTCTATGGCACCACCGGACCATTCGGCAATGTCAGTGGTGGCACGATATACAAGCTCACTCCTTCCGGTACTCTTACCACCCTGCACACGTTCTGCCCCGAAATGGATCCGAACCGCGGCGATTGCCTCGACGGCGATGGGCCTGGCGGACTGATCGAGGGCAGCGACGGCAATTTCTACGGCACCGCCGGCACCGGCGGCGCGAATTTCGAGTCCGGTGGAAGTACCACCGGCACGGCGTACATGATTACTCCTTCCGGCGCGTTTACTACTCTCTATTCCTTCTGCGCTCAGGTAGACCCCGAGACTAAAAATTGTCTCGATGGCGAACAGCCTGATGGCATAATCGAAGGCGGCGACGGCAACTTCTACGGCACCACTTTTAGCGGCGGCCTTAACTCAGGCGGAGCACGACCTGCGGGCGTGGTGTTTAAGCTGACCGCTTCCGGTGTTCTTACCACTCTCTATAACTTTTGTAGCCAACAGAATCGGGACACCGTCACTTGCCTCGACGGCGAAGAGCCAAGCGGCTTGATCGAAGGCAGCGACGGCAACTTCTATGGCATCACGTCAGTCGGTGGGCAATTCGGCGATTCGACGATCAGCGGTGGTACAGTTTTCCAGCTCACTCCTTCCGGGACGTTCAACACGCTTCACTCGTTCTGCGGCGAGAAGGACCCGAGCACTGGCAATTGTCTCGACGGCGACGGGCCCAACGCTTTGATCGAAGGCAGCGACGGCAACTTCTACGGATCAACTTCCGGCGGCGGAAAATATGACGACGGTACAGTATTCAAGCTCACTCCTTCCGGCACGCTTACCACCCTCTACTCATTCTGCAGCCAGGGAAACGCGAACACTAACGATTGCCTCGATGGCAAGGATCCTGATGCGGTGATCGAAGGCAGCGACGGCAATTTCTACGGCACCACCGGGGGAGGAGGCAAATTCGGAGCCTATAACAGCGATGGCACCGTATTCGAGCTCACTCCTTCCGGCGCGCTTACTACCCTCTACTCGTTCTGCAGCGAGGAGGAACAGAACTCTACAGATTGCCTCGACGGCGCCGGACCTAATGCCCTGATCCAAGCAAGCGACGGCAACTTATATGGCACCACTCTTGTCGGGGGCGCGTTTGGCGACTTTGGTTTTGGCACTTTGTTCAAGCTGGCCGTATCGTTCCCAACGTCCGTTCCAGCAAATCTGAGAATCTCGCCCGGACAGCACTCGTTCGGAACAACGCGGATCGGCAATACGCGCCAAGAGTCCTTCGTGCTGCGCGCGAGTTCGCGCGGAAACAACGCGGCCCAGGTCGTGCTCGAGAACTTCACGATCAGCGGCGCAGGCTATTCAGTGGATCCGACATTCACCACGTGCCAGCAGGGGCAGATGCTTCAGCCGAACCAGACGTGCAAGGTCGTCGTGGATTTCATGCCTTTGGCGGCCAAGACCTACACCGGCACTCTTAACGTGATGAGCAACGCGGAAGAAGTCCATCCGAAGCATGGCGTGGTTACTTTGAAGGGAGGCGGTAAGGTGTTCAAGAACAGGAGGTGAAACGAAGCACGGATGTGCTCTGCGTGCACTCAGCGGCCACCAAACCGCCAGCCCCTTTCTTCAAAAGCTACGAGCGAGCGGGTCAGGGACAATCGCCCTCGGGACTCATGACCATAGCGGTGCCGCCGTTGGGCATACACTGAGGCGATTCAGTGTCGGAACCAAAAGCAATCCCGCCCCCGGATGCTATCGCGGTGACCTTGGTACCGTGGTTACTACAGAACGCTTCAGCGTCTGAACCGTCGCCGGTCGCGTTGGCCGTAGCCTCGCAAGATACACCCGAAGATTCTGCATGAGCGTTTCCGCCGTCGTCGGCAGCGCCCTCGGCTCTCGATTTAGGTCCCGAGCAGTCGTTTGTAGTTGTTCCGCTATTGGAAGCGGTCGAGATAACGGTGCAGTTGCCACTGAAGATGGTCGTGTTAGCGGTGGCATTACCACCCGACATTGCGGTCGCTTTACCGGTTCCACCCACAGTGTCTACCTGCGCATTTGAAGCGATGCCACTTGCAACCGCGGTAGCGTCGCCCGGTTGCGCTATACACGACGCGCTCCCACCGTCCGAGGCCCTTGCTTTCGCCTTTCCGCGGAACGTCGCAGCCGCCGACGCGTCCGAGCCGTTGCCGACGGCGCTGGAGGTGGCGCTTCCCGCGTGCTTGCCGTTGCAGGTGGCCGCACATTCACTGCCGTCCGAGCCCAAGTGAGTGACGCTGCCAGAATCACAGGCGCATTTGGCACCCTTTGCGTAACCGGCCGCAACTCCGCCGATCATCAATGCAGCCGATACGGCAAATGTGCAAAGAAGAGTCGTTCGTACCTTCATCAGTTTCGTCATGCCTCCTGTCGCGATCAGACCATGCCGCTTGCAAATCGGCAGGGGCACTCTCAGGTTCGTCTACCAGAAAGGCGGTCACCGGGACAACATCGCAAGTTCACCATGAGTCACTACGTGACCACCCCTGTATCTACGTTGTAGAAACGTTGCTGATTCTAGGATTGGCACGCTGGGAAAAGAGAAGGAGTAATCAAAGTCGATCTGATGCTTGAGGCCTGGGTTCGAAATCCTACCCATTTGGGCCCAGGTACAGCCCAAGTCAGGAAACTAATCTTTCGTTTACTGTCGAATTCCGCGCGCTACGGACTGTAGATCCAGTGCGTTGGTCCGCCAGAAGCGTGCCTACCGCGAAGCTCGGCTGACTTAGAGGCGGCGAACGCGGACGGTTTCAAGCCATTTTTCGGTAGCGCCCGACCACGCTCGCCGTCGAGTAAAAAAAGAAAGGCATCCCTCTCGGGATTCGAACCGTGTTACCGACGTGACAGGCCGGATGAAAGCTGTCCGCCCGGCGTCCAAGAAGAGCGGTTCCGTACAATCCTCGGACCACCGAGGGTCGTGCTGTCCACCCAAATTCGTCCCCTTGGTGGTCAAGGAGTGGTGGTTAGCCCGCGCGCGTAGCTGGGCCGAAGAATCCGGATTTATGCTGGACTTCCGATTTTCCGATCCGAACCGGCCCCGGCCCACGTCGGATTACGGCGCGTCCTCGGCCGAAGGCTCACACCTCGTTTAGTTGGGGCCGCCCCGCAACAACGACCTCCATGCGCGCGAGTTGAGCTCGCGGACGGATGGGATGTCGGCCGCAGCGCTTTGCAGCGAGGGACTAGATCGACCGGACTGCCGCCGACGGCCGCATAAGGTACTGAAGGTGGCAAAGGCGTCTCGCTCCTCTTGCTCCGCCCCCTTTCGCTGCGTCACCACCCAGGCGATTCCAGCGCCGTTGACGACCGTGCCGAGGACCGTGATGGCGCCCGGCAGCCATGTCTGCCGAACGAAGAGCAGGATTGCGACGCAACTGAAAAGCACGACAGTCACTCCGAAGATCCACAGCAACATAGTCCAGAGGTTGAGCCACCGGCGCTTGTCGGTATAGCGCTCCATCGCGACGACGCAGAGATCGGGGTCGAGGTCGGTCAATTTGTGCCTCCAAATCGCTCCTTAGAGGAAGAACATCGCCGTCAAAAGGCCCGAGGCGGAAGCCGCGAAAGCGACCGAGGAAATGCGTAGCAGACGAGCCAGCATCTTGAGACTGTAACGTGTTAGGTGATCCGGCTGGAGATGGAAATACCTGTCGCACACCCGCGCATTGAAGAAACACTGGCGCGCCCGACCCAGCCCGATGATGACGGGTACGAGGAGAAGCCACTTCGCCCAGGTGCTCGCCGGGTACGCCAAATGAACCGATAGCAGGACAGCCGCAAGGACATAGTGAATCAAATTCATCTGCACGAGCTCTCTCCGACGTGCGCGCACGAAATCGAGAGGCGTGTTCTCCACTCCAGAGGGCAGTTCCGATCCGCCAACTCGTGCGATCGTTCTCAGTGCCTCCAGTGTGCTTTGATAGGGCGGATACCCGGGCCGCATCTGGACGGCGACCTCGTAGTTTTTGATCGCCTCGTCGTGGCGGCCAATCATCGAAAGCGCGCTGCCTTCGAAGGCGACTGCCTTGTCGCTCCAGGGACAGAGGGTTCTTGCTGCCTTGAGGGCATCCAGGGCCTCCAATGGGTGCCTTTGGCTGTAGAGCCAGTATCCAAGGTTGACGAGTTGTAGGTCGGCGAAGATGCCGCAGAATGGGCAGGCCGCCGGGTCCATCAGCCGAACTTGCGGCAGACGCTGCGCCTGCACTTTGCAATGCGCATGGGGAAGCAGCGAGACAGACTTCCAATAGCCTCGATCGATCTGGTCCAGCAGCTGCTGGGGCGCCTTCGAGACGCCGCCGAGCTCGGTATCCACCATCGCGTGCTTCATCAGCGGAAAGACCCGAGCCGCGTAGGAGGCGACATATTTGAAAAGCTCCTCCTGAGTGAGGCCCAGTGCCGCTACTCCCGCATAAAGCGGACTGGCGAAGCTCGATCCGAGCGCTCCCGGAACCTCGAGCAGCATGAGATCGGCACCGATGGCTTGATGGAAAACCGGCACTTGTTGTCGCGTTTCGAATCCCAGTTCTTGCTTCAGCGTCCGTTGGGACTGAAATCCGACGGCCACCACGCGATCGGCTCGTGCCGGGCAGTACGCATAACGAAGCTCATTACCGACGGCCGCAAAGACCATCTTGCCGGCGTCGGTCGCGCTCAGGGCGGCGGCGCAGAGAGAGCAGGGCTCCGTCTCGCTGAAAGTATCGCGCTTGTGGGCAAGGTAGTCGTCCCAATTCTCGAAGGACGCAATATCGCCGTGAGGGATCCATCCCCTCTCGTTACCAAGACTGAGGTTGATGATCGTCGCATCCGAACGGGCGGCACGGGAGATCGCCTCGACGACGTCCGGCTCCTGGATCGTACCGTCCTCTGCGGCGACGTTGTAGATGTCGAGAATGCAGTCGGGCGCGACTTCGGAGATCAGCAAGGCAACCGCCGTGCCGTGATCGTTGTGCCGTCCGGTCGCTGGTCGTTTGGCGAGGTTGTAATACGTGCCGACCTGCCTCTTCAGTCGAGGAACGGAGAGATCGCAGCCTGAGTCGATGATTGCGACGCGATTGCCTTGCCCCCGTCTGCGGAGCTCGTGCGCGTGATGCACCGCCTCCCAGAAGCTGCCGATCAATGGAACGTTCCAACTTTCGGAGGTGCCGTCATAGGCGTTGAGTATCGACTCCACGCTGCTCACAGCTTCCAACTTGATCGTGTAAGCCGGAATTTCCATTTCCCAATTCAGACTCGCCCAAGCGCCGGGTGCATTGCATCGTAAACAATTCGTCAAGCCCAGATCAATCCAACCGATGAGAGACCAAGAACACCTGATAGCTGTGCTCTCTTTGGCGCTCCGCAGACCCTCAACTCAGTCTTGAATGGTACAGACTAGCACCGAGTCGGGGCACAAAAGTGGGCACAGGTGGTCAGCCGCGCGCCCGTTAGAGCTCGCGTAGCGTCACTGCGCGTATACCTTTAGGGATACGGTTTAGCAGATAAGAAAGCTCCCGGTCGTGTGTGACTAAAACATCTGAGGAAGCAGCCGCAGAGACGGCGTGGTGAATGTCTCGGGACGTCGAACTCTTCGATGATTTCTTTTCCACGGTTATTCGATACATGAACGGCATACCAATTGTTACAAGGGCTCGAATGCTCGGAATGTTTGCCAGTTTGTCGATGCCGCGACGCTTACATTCTTCGGCGACGTCAAAGGACTCTGCGAAAGCACGCACCTGCGCTTCCAAACCATCTGCCAGAAACTCGGAGAAACTTGGGATGCCGTCGGCCTCGCTGAACTCTTTCAGCGACATCGCGATCTCTACATTTACCCGCTTGACCGCGTCGAGGAACACCCTTTTTGTTCGTAGTCTTCAGCGATCACGGCTTTGAGTTCTTTAAAGCCAATACTACCGTCAACGACAAGCCGGACCTTTGAAAGGATGTGGGAGGCGTCCTTTTCGAACGGTGTATTGGCCCTCTCGCCGTTGAAAGCGAAATGTCGAACGTCATCTTCCAAGATAGCCCTGTGCAATCGAACGAACCGATCCCAGTCGGCAAGTTCGGCAATAAGGCTGAGCTGTTCACGAGCTACATCTGGGCGAGAATCGAGACCGGAGAGTGTCTCTCGAATATTTGTATGGCCCACGACGACAGTTAACTGACCAGAAAAAACGCTCGCCCGCAGTTGCTCCTCGTCTGACTCCGTAACACCATTTGTCCTCTTGATCAGGTTGTCGAACACGTTCGTATCGAAATATGCAACCGGTTCGGTCGGACATCGCGAATGCCATCGAGGAAAACTCTACCAGCGGCGAGATTCGCGTTGCGAGCTTTGAATCGTTCGCCGAGCCGCATGGTTTAGTTTGTGCTTCAATCAGATTTCAACCTGAAAGTTGTTATGGTTCGAATCCATGACTGGCGGCACGTGCCAAGTGCGAGGCTGGTCTTGCATAAAGCGAGCGACCGCCGTCGCCGAGGAGGTTGATTCGGCGGGTCGCCACGCCGGACAGACCGAACTCTGGGAGCGGCCCCCTCAATCCTTGCGCGCGCGTTTGGCCTCGTTCCGCCCCTACGCGTAAAACGCGGGATAGATTTTGCGAATGGTCAGCTCCACCGCGAAGTGCTGTCTGAGGACCTGTTGAAACTGCGATGAAAGCCATTTCCGTAATCAAAGGACCTGTGATAATCGAAGATTGGGGATGAGTAAGGTGAGGCAGGTGGATGCGCACGGCGACCTCAGGCCGCCGCTGAAGTGGGCCGGCGGGAAGCGTTGGCAGGTGCCACATCTACGCGCACTGTGGGCAGATCACAGTCACCGTCGGCTCGTAGAGCCGTTTTGCGGGGGGTTGGCAGTAACGGTCGGACTCTCTCCAGACCGGGCGTTCCTCAATGATATCAATCCGCATCTTATAAATTTCTATCGCTCCCTCAAGCGCGGACTGATAACGTCGGTCGCAATGATGAACGAAGAGCGCGCGTACTACGAGCAACGCGATCGCTTCAACCAACTTCTCGCGGAAGGTAAAGGCGATTGCGAGGAGTCTGCGGCGCTCTTCTACTACTTAAACAGAACAGGTTACAACGGTCTCTGCAGATTCAATCGAAGCGGCGGTTTCAACGTGCCGTTTGGTCGCTACGCACAAATCAGATACTCGCTTGACTTCACCGCGTACCGGAAGCTTTTCGCGAACTGGGAATTTGCAACTACAGATTTCGAGCAAGTGCCGCTCGAAGCCGAGGATCTTGTGTACGCCGATCCTCCGTACGACGTTGAGTTCACCCAATATTCAAAGCAGGGATTCAGCTGGGAAGAGCAGGTACGGGCAGCCGAGTGGCTAGCGAAGCACCCGGGCCCCATAGTGCTCTCCAACCAAGCCACCGAACGAATCGTGACCCTATATCGGAAACTGAAATTCAAACTCAAATTTCTCGAGGCCCCTCGCATGATAAGTTGCACGGGCGATCGCACCCCAGCTCGAGAAGTCCTTGCAATCAAAAATTTCTAAGTAATGTCTCCGCGGAACACAACAACCGGCGGGGTTCTCGAAGCAATGATTCTGCCCGCGCTCAAGCAGGGGGGCTTCACATATCTGACGCAACAACATATAGGCGATCGGTTCGGAGGCGGCAGACATTTCGTCGATGTAGTCGCGGAAAAGAACGGACTAAAGTATCTGGTGTCACTGAAGTGGCAACAGGTGTCCGGCACTGCTGAGCAGAAAGTTCCGTTCGAGGTCATTTGCCTGGCTGACGCAATCAGCCAAGGTACCTATGACAAGGCATGTCTCGTACTCGGCGGTGAGGGTTGGAAGTTACGAAGCTTCTACGTGGGTGGTGGTTTGAAATCGTACCTCGTTGACGCAGATAAGGTTGAAATCCTGACTCTCGAAAGCTTCGTCGCTAGAGCAAATCAGGGCAAGCTTTAAATCGGTAGAAATCTGAGCCGACAGCAAGGGTTTCCAGGACCGTTGACCAGATTGCGGCAACGCTTGATTGAAACCTTCCCCATTTATTGGGAACTCGCGAAGCGCTAAGATCGCGAGGTTGACTATCTGTCTTCGGCGGGTTTGCATCCAGCGCAAGGCGCCATGAACGAACATTTATGGCAGACGACACCACTCAACGCGCGGCGCATCGATTCCTTCTTGAGCATCTACAGTCCCAGGAGCCATTCACAAAAGAAGACTTCAGCGGGGCCACCGGGTGGGAAAAACCAGGCACGGTGAACACGTACCTTAGCAAGCATTACAAGGGTCTGATTGAGAAGATCGGCTCAGATCAGTATCGAGTTTCCGAAACGTTCCGAAAATTCGTAAGTTGGCCAAAGTTCAAGCAGCAAGTCGTATCTCAAGTTCGCCGCGTTGTCACCAGCTACGAACCGAGTAGTTCGGATGTCATGATTTACGATTTCCTAATGCCCCTTACTAATGAGACCCACCTGAGGATGACCCTCGATGCGCTATTCTATAAGGACAGTCTGCTTGCCCGACTCAAGACAATTGGCATACCAGAACTGAAGAACACCCTTAAGTTCTCCGACGACTCTGATAAAAACTACCTCGGGAACGTCTTAAGATTTATCGAGGACCATTTCGTCGGCTATTCCGTCTATCATGTCGACGGACGGTTTCGTTCCGGCCCTCTCAGAACTCAGGATGAGGTCGCGACCATTCAGAAGCGGGGTGAGAGGTATCTCATAGACGAAACGACCGCGGTCGCTCGGTTCATCTTCCCGTACAAATCCGAAGACGAACTTCACAACGTGCGTCTCCTGTTCCGGATCCTTTTTGTTCGAAGCATCATTCAGCTCGTGAATGGAGAAGAGCAAATCTGGATGATAGAGACCGGGCCACAGAACCGAGTCCATATCTGGCAGTCCTTGGGAGATGACGATCGTGGTGAAGATGACGAAAAGGAGGAAATATGACCTGCCGCAAATGGCTCAACGAGAATGGATATGAAGATGTGGTCAGGCTTATCGACGATGCCAAAGCCAAGATGGTCGCGCGCGGCAGCAAACAGCGCAGAAACTGGTGGGATATCCTTTCAGGAGGAGCCGAGGGAAAGCCCTGCGTGAGCGAAGGGATCGAGTTCCCCGTATTGCGGGTAGCTCAAAAGCGCCAAGGCAAGCATGTAACAAAGAATGCGATTTCGCGAAACAGCCGTGAGCAACCGCCCGAGCTGCTTGAGACTGGACGTTGGAAAAAAGAACAGGCCAGACCAAAATCTCAAACGTCAGGCAGTACCCCCACTGTTCAAGGACAATCCCCCGCGGCCATACAGCGGCGCGCATCGTAGCGATGGCACTCGGACAGATCAGGAACGCAACAATTCCAACAGGCCTTTCATAGAAAGAGAACGGCCTTCGCCGGTCGGGTAGTTGCAATCCTCTTCGCCCCAAATCCACTTGGATACCTTCAGCAGCAGTTCCGGCGATTCACCCGGTAGACCTGCCCCTAGGCCAGGAGAGGACGAGAGGAGGTCTTCAGGATCTTTCCCGTCGTGCACCCGGTTGAGAGCTTCAAGCACTGCGCGGCCTTGCGCTTGATTCACTCGAAGCTTTTCACGCATGTCATCCTTGATTTCGTCGTGTCCTATGCGCCAACACTCATCCTTTGACTGATCGCATATCCATACCATGAAGTCGTGAATCTGCATGCGCCCATACATTTTCTTGCCCTCTGGTTTGGTAATGCAGATCAAGCGTCCATCCGCCAGCTTCTCCACCTCGTATCCGAGGAACGGTACCTTAACCAGCTCTGCCCGAAACATCTCCCGTAACCCATTTCTAATAAGAAAGAGGAACGGTTCTTATCGTCGCTTGATAACGCGGAGGTTTACGCATCGGTGTCTCCTTTGGTTCTGGTGACGCTCACACTTGACGCGCTGCATTGTGACGGCGCCGGTCAAATCATCGTGGAGAATATTCGGAAAGCCATCGCCCGAGTGTATCTCGCAATTCGCTCATGGTCATCCGATGTTCAACTCGGAGTTGGGTACATCTCTCGAACACATCGTTAAGGACATCAATACCCCAACCCTCGACCCATTGTTCAATCCTCACGTACTCATTGTCGGCCCGCTGCTCGCCTGACAGCGGATAGCGCTGATCTGACAACAACACCCACAATGTCTTTGCGAGCGAGTAAACGTCGGCGGGGCCTCCGTTTGCGTGCTTTGGGTCGTGGAGCATTTCGGGGGCAATGAAGTGAACTGGTCCGAGTTTGTGTGTGCCTGTCGTCAGCGCCTCTTTCCCTGGGAAGGACGCTATTCCAAAGTCGCACACCACCCAGCGGTTTCGCCAAGTCAATAAATTCTCCGGCTTCAAATCACGATGATAAATGCAGCGCGAATGAAGCACAGCCATGGTCTGAGAGATTTCGTGGATGCCCGCGACGATTCGCCAGGGAGAACACCGCGCAGCTTGGATATGATCGACTACCGGAATCGCCACGGGAGCAATCAGCCACACGTCCCAATCAGTCGAGGGTTTGTCAGGGAGGTGATGGTCGAGTATCGGCAGAATGCCGGCCTCATCAGCCAAGTCTTGCAGCAGCTTTACTTCGGCCCGAAACCGGAGAAGCGAAGCGCCCTTTGCCCGTCTCAGCAACTTGATCGCGCCGTCGCCATCGACAGACCGCACTTTCCAGACTTCGGCATTCGCGCCCGATCCGAGTTTGTGAACGAGATGCCATTTTCCGAACCGTTGGCCTGTAGTTAGTCGTTCGCGACGCTGTCGCTCGACCGGGAGTTCCGAGTAGTATGTTCGGAGCCCACGAAGAGTTCCTACCCGCATCCGTGCAGACCGCGCTAACGCCGTCAAGGAGCGGTGTCTCGAGACTGCTTCGTCGAATTCCGTCAAAGCTCGAGAGCGACCAACAAGCTGTCCCCACGCTTCTATAAGTCGGTTTCGCGTAGACCCGCTGGAAATGCCACCTGGTTCATACTCTGCCGAAAGTTCTGAGATCGCTTCTTCGAAAGACCAAGTCGGTTCAAGTTGCATAAATGAGTGGCTATCATGCTAAGCGTGCCGTGCAGCTAGAACCTCGCCAATTTTCCAAGCCCCTGTATTCTACGTCAATTGACCTTTCTGCGATGCTTATCGTAGCGTCCGGAACCGCGCTCCTCTTAGGATTCGGCTAGGGACATGGATGAAGCCGAGTGCTCCCTTGAATGGAATCGGCCTGGCGAGAACGCGCGGACTCTTAAGAACCCAGTGCCACTGGCCGCGGTTCGCCCACTTACTTTTGGAGCCTCGGATACAATCAATGATCTCAACCGATCCTACGATTGCTCCGGTGGGGAGTTCGTCCGGGTCGAGTTTGAGCTCGCGAGCCTCGTCTTCCTCTACCTTGAGGGAAGCCTGAATCAAAGTCCGGCCAAGGTAGTGGGTCCGCATCGGCCTGTTTTCGACGTCCTTGCCCAGATGCAGAATCGCATACGTCCAAGGCTGCCGGATTGATATGCGCTGTTCGTCCGATCGAGACAATTCCAATCCCCCTAAGCGGCAAACCATGTCCCACCGCGAATTCGCGCGCATAACGTAGGCAACGCCCTGATTAGTCACGCGCAGCAATGTAGCACCAATCGTGGGCCAAGCGAAAATCGTGCGACAACGCAAACGCTCAAAAGAGGACCCGACGCTGTTGGGTGGGAGGCTTGAAGGGCAAAAGGGCAACCACCATTATCGATTTGACGATCGCGCTCGAGGCCTACGGCCGGCAGTCAGAGGAAGCTCGGTCTAGGCCCTGCGGCTCGCCCAACGCGCCGTTCGGCTCACAGAGGAGCGCAAAGACCCGACAGACACGCGATGTCGATGTGGTCCGGTAATGCCGACGAAGTCCGATAGAACAAACTTAACCAGCCTTATCGTCTCATAGTCCAGACCAACAGGCGGCTGCTTGAGATCAAATGGAAGGAGGTAACACTTCCTGAGCTGAACGCGCCGTCCAACTGACACCATGGCAAAAAATGTAGCGATCGCAACACGGCAGTCTCTCCGTTGGTGAGCGATTTCCTCAGGGTCGTTCAGAAAACTGAACAAGGATTGAGAAGTTCCACGATCTCGGAACTCGACAACCACGATGTCGTACCGACCTCCACTCGTTACGGAAGGTAGAAAAATGGGCACTCTATGTCCCACGACGTTGGCTCCGAACAAGTGTCCGCTCGACCTCGCTCAATTTGAATCGGACGTATCTGCCGAGCCTGACGCTTGGTATTCGACCCAACCGTTCCTCGATGCGTACTCAAGACTCGTGTACATTCAGGTGCTCCGCGAGCTGACGAGAGGTCAACAGCTTCCCGGTTGATGACTCGGCCGCTGCGTTGTTCTCGGCTTTCGATATGGGACCTGTTTCGGCCAGCCAGCGCACGGCAAGGAACAACAACAGACCCGGAAACCTGATCGATCGGGACTCGGCGTGCCCATTCGATCACCACCGGATCGTTTTGTTGGTCTAAGTTTCTTTCTGGCATCGACCAACCTCTACCATTCAATCGGGACTGATTCACACGGCCTCTTCGTCGTCTCCATCGAGAAAATCGTCGAATAGGTCTCGCTGCTTGGGATTGGCAACCTTGACCCGCGAGCGCGAGGCGGGGCTGAGCCCGAACTCCGTCAGGAAGGCCCGCATCTGGTCGAGTGCAGTATGAAGAATCGCTAGATACGGCGATGGCATTGGGTAGCCGCTCGGCGATTTGAAAACCAGACCATATTGCTGGATTTGCTGCGCCGCCTCCGCCCACCGCCCGTACGCGTCGCAATAGCCTCCGAGAGCGGCGGAATCTAGCCTCGAGATTATTCCGAGTGCAAGAAGCTCCTTGCTGACCCTGCGCCACTCTTTCTTGGCAACCTTGTCCAGGTGACTGGGGCATGGCGGGATCGCCGGTTCGGGGTCGGGTTCGTTCGAGTTCAGCTTTCGCTTGCCGGGATTTCCTCTGAGCAATTTTAGATTAGTCGGCGTTGGCGGTGGTCCTGGCGTTTTCATCCGCGTCTTCCTCCTTCGCGATCACTTCGGCCTTTTGACCTGTGAGCTGTTCCCATCGCGAGATCGCCACGTCAACGAAACGAGGCTCCAACTCGATCGCGTAGCAGCGGCGCCCGAGCTGCTCGGCCGCGATGAGCTGCGATCCGCTGCCGCTGAATGGCTCGTAGCATAGGTCATTTGCTCCGGTGTGCAGCTGCATTGGAATCGTGAACAGGCGATTCGGCTTTGAGGTCGGATGCTCGTTGGTTTCGATCTCAGAGCTCGGGACTTCCCAGACCGTGGATGGATATCCGCCCTCCTGCTTCCGTTCGATCTCGGGCTTCTGACCTTTGATCCAACCGAAGAGACAGGGTTCGTGCGCCCACATGTAAACCGAGTAGGTCAGTACTGGCCGGCTCTTCACCCAGATGATTTGTTGATGCGCGAAAGCCCCGACCTCATTCCAAACCGCCTCGAGCATCGCTTGCCTGGCCGACGCGTGCCAGCAGTACCAAGCAGCGTTAGGCACGATCGCTCGTTCGATCGCGGCCATGATGAATTTGAAATAAAACTCACGGCCGAGCTCGGAGTTGCTCTCGATGTCCGGAGATGGTGCCGCTTCGCGATACTGCCCTGACCAGTCTTTGTTCCGATTCGCCTTGCCTCGGTTCGCCCTGGTCGCCGGATGCGAACCGCCGGTATAGCCGACCGCATAGGGAGGGTCGGTCTGGAAAAGAACGGCTCGTTCCTCGCCCATCAGGCGCGAGACGTCTTGCGGACGCGTAGAATCGCCGCACAGCAGCTTGTGCTTGCCGAGTTGCCATATCTGGCCCAAACGCGCGACAGGGGTTACCGGAAGCGCGGGAATGGCGTCCTGTTCGGTCTCCCTCGCAATGCCGGCCGTTCCGTCAAGCAACTCGCGCAACTCGGCGCTGTCGGTCATGACGAAGCCAGCCAAGTCCTTGAACGCGCCCTTGTCGGTCTCGGCCATAGCTGCCAGGGGATCTAGCGTCGCTAGTAACTTGTTGGCTTCGGCTTCGTCGACGTCGAGCACCAGCACAGGCACCAGTTGGTCGGGTGTGGTCTCGGCGCGAAGGTGGCCGTCGATCAACATCAGTCGACCGTCTGGCAATTGACGTGCGAGTAGTGCGTCGGCGTAGCCGATTTCCTCGAGCACGCCACGCAACGCCGCCGCCTGTCGCGGCGGATGCCGGCGCCAGTTTCGAGGATTCGGCACCAACTCGCGCGCGGCAATACGTTGCAGTTCTTTGATTCGATCACGAAAATCCTGGCTCCCCATCCACCACCTCTTGCAGACCCCCGGTAGGGGGTAACCTGCGCAAGCACGTATTCAGTTAGCGTGCGGTCAACGCTCGGCCGATCGTAGTGATTTCGACCCCCCTACCCGGCCTCCGCTGCTGCCGCCAGCGTCCTCGCCAGATTCACCTCAGTTTCTCTCGACGCTTCATGAGAATAATTTCTTGAGCGCGTTTGGTCTCTGGATCGATGTCGCGCGCGGCGGCCGACGTCGTGGCTGCGCCCTGAGTTGTGCGAGCCGCCTCTCTTGACCCGGCGTCCACGCTCCCAGCGCCGACAGAACGAGCCAATTTATTAAAAAGATTGCTGAAATTCTGTCTCATTCTCTCCCGTTCCTCACCACTGGGTCGCTCCTCGATCGATCTTCGCATACGGCGCGTTTGCTCTTCTCGCCGTTTCGACAACTCCATCGCCGCGCGATAGATCATGCCGACTGTCGGCGGCTGTTCGCGACCAGTCTCGCTGAAATCGCGCACTGTTTGAGCCGCATCGCCGAACTCAACTCTCGCCAAGCTCTCATTGAACGCCGCGACCACCATCCGGTCGACCAATAGGCACTGCCAACGTGCTTTGACCATGCTCAATATTTTGATCGAATCTTGCTCGATCACGATCTGCTGCCTCCGAATGCAATTGCCGCAACAGTTCTTGCGAGGGAGACAGGTCAGGCGCGATCCTGAGTCCCTGCGTCACAATTCGATTCGCCATGATGTCGTCTTCCCATCGGTGCTGATTCAGGTAGGTCGATGCGTGAGGAATCTTTTCGGTCTCGCGTCCGGCCCAATTATGCGTAACCCGTAAAGGCACGTCCGCGAGCACCGCTGCCTTCTCGCCGGGTGTCAACTTCCGCCACAGCTTTAGCGCCTCGCGCTTGCCATCCTTGCGCGGAAACGAGTTCCAGAAGTTCTGAAAATCGGCCGGATACTCGAACTGATAAGCAGCGTCGCGCGATGTCTTCGGATCAACTGACGGATCAGATCTGACGGATCCTATAATGATAGGTCTGTAGAAATCGCCTTCAGATGCCGGTTGGCTACCGGCATCGTCTGCCGTTTGGACGGCGTCGAATGCCGGTTGAAGAGCAACCCTGCCCGCATCACCGACCGGTTGTCCGTTGCTACGGGCGCCCTTTTCCGACTCATACTTGAGGTTTCTCGCGTCGCAAAACAGCCGATACGAATCGCTCGTCGCCCGACCTTTGTAGCGGCGTGCGGTTCGCTCAATCAGGCCCGCCTCCTCGAGATCGCAAAGGGCGGACCTGATTGCCCTCTCTTTCATTCCGGTCATCGCGGCTAGCGTGAGCTGCCCCGGATAGCACGATTCACCGTGGTCGTCCGCAAAGTCGGCGAGAGCTAACAGCACGAATCTGATCGTGGTCCGAACCTGCTGCTTCCACGCCCAGGTAATCGCCACGAGACTCATTCCACCGCCCTCCTTGCACAAAACGTTTCAAACGCGTTGCTTACCGTTTGGGCCACGAGCGTTGACCTCTTTTGAATTCGATCGTTGCAGTCGGGACAAACACATTGACCACGGAACCGTTGCCGGGGCTGCAGTTGCGAACTGGAGGTCTCCGGTTCGTGGTAGGAGCCCTTCGGCTCACTTCTGGCGCCGGCGAATTTCACCGTTCCTCGCCCATGGCCTTTGCGATCAAATCATCGAGGGCTGACATCGGAATCCTTAGACAGCCACCGAGCCTCACGTATGGGATCTCGTTGCGCTGAATCATTTCGTAGATTTTCGATTTCGACATGTCCAGGAGCTTTGCTGCCCGAACTGGCTTGACGAACACGAATTCGCTTTTGATGCTGTCCACCGCTTCCTCCACTCTCGTACGACTTGTGCGCCCATGATCTAAGTGGTATCACTTTGCTCGCCAGACAATCCACACACTTGCAGTGTGAATAACTGTGTGCGCATATGAGGTGCTGAAATGTACGAACTCTTCCAGTTCATTGCGCACGTCGCGGAAGACGGGCACGAATGGCAACCCGGCCCAATTCAGGCGTTTGGACCAGACGTCCGGAAATATGACGAACCCGCTCTTATTGCGCTTGGCGAGAATTCGCGACCATACAAGCCGGAACCCGACCTGTTTCTGAAGTTCGCCAGCGTTGACGCTGAAGCCGATGCCGAGATTCTTAGCTTCGCGAACAGCTACGGCTTGCTCGGCGGCGGTCCTCGATGGATGGCACTGCAACCCCAACATAAGGGAGCCGCACCCACCACTGTCACAGGTGAACCGCGATCTCATTGGCAGGAGCACCTACACGGAATGAAGGCAGCGGTCACACTGTGGAGGGCTATCGAGGGCGAAGACTCTTCTGTACTCGCAAGCTGTATTCGTTGGCGCAGCCGCGATCGCATCACCTACGATTGGCCGGCGTCCAGTGAACTGACTACTCCATGGAGCACCCACGCCACGATCGCGGCGCCAGAAATCAATTCGCATCTTCTCGAGCGGTTTCAATATGGCGAGGTACTGAAGCCGGCGCGGCTCTATTTACAGGAAGTGGTCAACAGATCTTTGGCCAAATTAGTCGCTCCCCAGCTCCTCTGGAAGGCTCCGGATCGGAAAGAAATGGGCCTTTACATGGTCCCAAACAACCTGATCGGCTCTCTTTGGCTTCAACTCGCGGATGCAATCGCCGGATTTCAAAAGTTTCGTCTCTGCGAAAACGAAAGCTGCAGGAAGCCGATGCTCGTCGCAGCAGAGGGTTCAGGTTACCGAACGAACCGAAAGACCTGCTCTAACGCGTGTCGGATCAGCCTGTATTCGGGCCGGAAGGTCAAGGCTCGCCAGCTGCGCGATCAAAAGCTTTCGGTTCGCGAAATCGCAAAGCGTCTCGATACCGGAGTCGAGCAGATCAAGAGATGGATCGCCAAAAGCTAGCCCGATGGCGAAGCGCAAAACAAACGAGGGTTCGATCTTCCAGCGCAAAGACGGGCGTTGGGTCGGCTCTCTGAATCTGGGCTGGGAAAATGGCAGGCGCAAGCGGCGGCACTTCTACGCCGCAACCGCCGCGGAGGTACGGGACGAACTCCTCAAGGCGCGTTCCGATCAGTCGCATGGCCTTCCGGTATCGGTCGAACGGCAGACCGTCAAAGAATTTCTGGACCACTGGCTGGCAGAATCTGTAAAGTCGAGCGTTCGTCCAGCGACGTATCAGCAATACCACCAGCACATTCGACTCTATCTGGGCCCCTCACTGGGAAGGCACAAGCTTTCGAAACTCTCGCCTCAGCATGTTCAGACTTTCGTGAATGAAAGACTCAAGAGCGACCTTTCGCCGCGCACAGTACAGCTCAGTCTGGTAATCCTTCGGCACGCGCTTCAGACAGGAGTGAAGTGGGGTCTCGTCGGCCGCAACGTCGCCAAGCTCGTTGATACCCCGAAGGTTCGGCGTCCAGAGATAAAACCGCTGGATCTCGAACAAGCGCGTAAATTCCTCGACGCCACCAAAGGCGAAAGGCTCGAAGCACTTTACAGCGTGGCGCTCGGGCTAGGACTTCGAGAAGGCGAAGCACTCGGGCTGCGTTGGATAGATCTGGACCTGGAACGGCAGCAGCTTGCGATTCGGCAATCGCTGCAGAGAGTGGGCGGTAAGCGTTTCGGAACAGGTCCCGGCAAGCTCCAATTCGTCGAGCCGAAGACCGACCGCAGCCGACGAACTCTGCGAATACCCGATGCTCTTGTTCGATCGCTACGCGCTCATCGCGCGCACCAGCTTCAAGAACGCCTCATCGCCAGTTCGGGGTGGACCGAACACGGACTTGTCTTCACAACGGGAATCGGAACGCCCGTAGAACCACGCTCGGCTGTCAAAGACTTCAAGCGGATCCTGGAGAAAGCCAACGAAGCTGAAATTGATGCCCAGATTCCGTTATCAACCCGGTTTCATGATTTGCGCCACAGCGCCGCGAGCCTCCTGCTAGCCCAAGGCGTCCAGCTCCGGGCAATCATGGAGCTCCTCGGCCACAGTACGATCGCGCTGACAGCCAATACCTACAGCCACGTTATGCCGTCCATGATGCAGGAGATGGCCGACAAAATGGACACGATCCTCGACGGTTAAGCTTCTGATATTCAAGGAGCGCGCAGATCGACTTGCAGGTTGAGCTCGGAGCTCGGACCATATATTCGATTTCTTCTTATAAGTGAGACACTGTCAATTTGAGTGGCGCATCAGTATCTTAGCGGCCAATCGAGATCGTGGTAACGAACAAAGGAGAAAGCGAACTTGGATCTAGCGAAACTGATTTCAGATTTGCAGAAAGAACGAGATCGGCTTGGTCGAGCCATCACGGCGCTCCTAGGATCGGCCTCGTCACAACGAGTCAAAAGGCGCGTCGGCAAGCCTAAGGGAAGTACGTCCAGAAAGCGCAAATCGGGAGCACTGACGCCAGAGGGTAGAAGGCGGCTGTCACTGGCCATGAAAAAGCGTTGGGCGGAAGGCAAGATGAAGAGGAAATAGCTAGTTGGTCGAAGGAATCGCGCCTCACGGCTTGTGCATCGCACGGGCAGAAAGATGGTTCTTCCAATTCCGACGCCACCTAATGAGAACAACCCGCAAGGATTCGGCCTTTCGCTTTTCAACCGATTCAGTTTGCTGCTGGGATCGTGGGAGAGTAGTGTCACCGCCCCTCGATGACACCCGATACGCTGGCGCGCCCGCGCCAGAAGGATTTAGTAATGGACAAGGTATGGTCGATTAACGTGAAAGTCCCGCAAGGCTACCAATGGTGGCACGTCGCATTTGATGCTGAAGCGGACGCGCGAATCGCGATCGCAAAAGCGTTTCCAGAGGCGCAGATTGTCGAGGCGATGCGAGCTAGCAACGCGTTTCAAATTAAAGATGGTGCGTCATATCAGTTGCCGAACACTCTCCATCTGAATTAAGCACTTCACTCTCTGAAAAAAGAACGGGCCAGCACGATGAAGCGCCAGCCGGAACGCCGACGGGTCAAACGGGCACAAACCTGTCAGCGCCTCCCATTTTTCAATGCGGCGCGCGGGCGTCTAATCCATATTTCCAAAATGTGGGGTTCGCTTTTCGCTTCCAGGAGTTTTCGTTGTCTCGATATGCGGTTTGTTAGGCTTTTGAATGACAGAGCGTGAAGCCATCGAAGTGTTCGATGGAAAGCGCGCTATTCTTCTCGTCGGCGCGTTGCCCGGTCGCATTTTCGATCTAATCCAATGTTTTCGGGGGTGCGTTACGGCGGCGGGACGTGGTTGGTCACCGGTTTCCGCGCTGAAGCAGTAGCGCGAGCTGCTTAACGTCGAGCGGCTTCAGCACAAGCTCGTCGAATCCCGCCTCTTTGGAGCGAAGTCGGTCTTCCGGCTGGCCGTATCCAGTCAGTGCGACGAGATAAATCTGCTTGCCTTCATCATGGGCGCGAATGCTTCGCGCCAACGCAAAGCCGTCAAATCCTGGCAGTCCCACGTCAAGGAGGCCAATGTCCGGCCGAAAGGTCAAAGCGGCCTTAAGCCCGCTCGGACCATCATTCGCCAAGTGGACCTCGTGACCGTCTTGCGTGAGCAAGATGCCGAGCGTCTCACGCATGTCTTCGTTGTCCTCCACGACGAGCACCCTTCGAGGCTCACACTTGGTAGGTGCCACTGAAATTTGCTCGCGAGCGCTTGCATTCGGAGCTGGTATGGCCGGCAAGCGTACGGTGAAGGTACTACCCATTCCACTTCCATCGCTCGATGCCTGAACAGTCCCGCCGTGAAGTTCTACAACGCCTCGCACGAGGGTGAGCCCAATGCCAAGTCCTCCCTGCGACCGCTCGAGACTCCGCTCGCTTTGCACAAAGAGATCAAAGATCGTCGGGAGGACATCTGGCGGGATGCCTATCCCCGTATCTTTCACCGCCAACAACGCATGTTGACCCTCGCTGCCTACAGTAATGGTAATAGCCCCTCCTGGCGGCGTGAACTTCAGCGCGTTTCCGATTAAGTTCGTGGCGATCTGTTCGATCCGTGTTTCGTCCGCGTCGATCCACACTTGCGATCCATTAAAGGTCAGCTGATGGCCGTCCAGCAGGCCGCGGGTGCGCAATATCTCTGTGGTCTCCTCCAGGACGTGGCTGAGATCAAGCGGTCGTCGGCTGAGGCGGATCTTCGAGCTCGTCAAACGGCTCGCGTCGATAAGATCGTCGACCAAGTGCGACAATCGCTCGATCTGCCGATCAATTACGGCCCGCGCGCGTGCCACGTGATTGGGCGAACGTTCCTGGAGATCAAGTATTCCGACAGCACTCACCAAAGCGCCCAAAGGATTGCGAAGCTCGTGACCCAGCATTGCGAGGAACTCGTCCTTCGCGCGATCGGCTGCCCGAAGTGCTTCCTCGGTGCGCTTACGCTGGGTAATATCTCGAGCGATCTTGGAAGCCCCAATGATAGCTCCGCGCTCATTGACTATGGGCGAGACCGTGAGAGAGACCTCTATCAAACTTCCGTCCTTGTGACGGCGCACAGTCTCATAGTGATCAGTGCGCTCCCCGCGCCTGACACGTTCAAGAATAGAGAGTTCTTCGTCGGCTCTGTCAGCAGGAATTAGAATTGTGACGGGTTTGCCAATAGTCTCATCGAACGTGTAGCCGAAGATTCTTTCTGCTCCCTGATTCCAGCTGGTAATGATCCCATTGAGATCTTTGCTCAAAATTGCATCGTCCGATGATTGAACGATCGCGGACAGTCTGGCGTTAGCTGCCTCCGCCTCCTTGCGCATGGTGACGTCGTGGAAACTCAAAAGAATCATGGGACGAGAATGCCCTGATAAAGAAAATGGGCGGGCGTCTATTACTAGCGTCCGCGGTCCAATACCCGGAAAGCTGTGGTCGAGCTCGAAGGCTTGGAACTCGGTACCGTCGGCGATTGTTTTCTGTAGTTGGGTGCGTACGCGAGCGAGGTCAAACGTGCCATTTTCCAGTGCAGCGAGCAAAGTATTCTGCATCGACTCGCGAGGGACCCTGAACATCTCATAGAATGCGCGATTGGCTGTCTGCAAACGCAGGTCCTGGCTCAGTACGACCAGCGGATCAGCTTCCGCGTTGAGGATCGCCTTGGTGTATTCGCGTTCATAGATCGCCTGATCGATACTCGCGCGAAAAGCGGTTACGTTAGTGAACGTGAGAACGGTGCCGTGTGCCGGGTTATCTCCCTTCGGGTACGACGCGATCCGCAATACGAACGTCCGGTCCTTTCGTTGGAAATCATGCCGGGATGTGGTCTGAGTCGAGACTACGTGCGCACACCACCTTTCCAAACTCCGCAGGTCGGCGAGTCCGGCGACATCGCGAGCAGGCCGACCTATGTCCGAGTTGGCGAGATTGAGCGCCTCAGCAGCCGGCCGGTTGAAGCTAGCGATGGTAAAGTTTAGGTCAAGGACGACGACCGCAACATCTATTACGTCGAGGATCTCCTTGTGGTCGAAGGCTACCGGGTCGGCTGTCGTGGTACCGCCGGGTGGCCGCTCGATATCGGTCCGGCCGGTACCCAATGGATCTGATTGCGTCACTATCGGTTTGCCACGCCAGCGGCGTACAACTTGGCAGAGCGCTGCAATACTGAGTCGGAAACGGTCGGAAGAACCTGACGCAATGCCAGCAGCAACGCTTGTGCCCTCGGCATGCTGAACTCTGTCGGATATCGGGAGAGCAGCTCACTTTCGAGGACGCGGGCCTCGTCCGGTCCAACAGTATCGCGTAAAGCATCCGCCACGGCTCGCTCCAGCCGCGCATAATCCTCGACTGGAATGAGGTGAGAATGATTTTCTCCGAGCCTTGGCAGCAAGCGGGTGTGAATCTCGCCGTTAAAATTATCCATCAGGAATGAACAAAATATCGCTATGTCGTGCTTTTGGGCGAGCTGATCGAATAGGTCTTCAAGATTCATGCTGGCGGCTACGTCACCACGCTCCCAGAGGATGTTGACCATCTCTCCCCACCACCGAACCTTCGGGAAGCGGCTCCCTCCCCGAGCACGGGCGACAACATCCGCCGCCAAACCCAGGAACACAGGCGAATCCGGCATCCCGTCGTGCATGAAACGGGGCAGAGTTTCATCGGCATCGACGATCGTCAATTGGCCGCGTTTCTGGGCTGCCTCGACGTCTATGCCTTCGGCGATCAGCCGCGGACGGAAGGCATTCCAGTGCTTGACCGTCGGCACGAGGATTACACCCTCGCCGTTCGCCAACGCGGAGGAAGCGAAGCGGCAAACCGCGCGATTCAGAAAGTCCTGATCCTGATAAAGCTGCACCACATGATCGCGCGGCGCAGCGTCCGCCAGAAGACGATCCCAATCGCCGTGCTCTCTGGAATCACCGTTTTCATGGCTTAAATCTCTTTTGGGATCCGAATTCCTGGTCATAAGTATTACCTCGATTCGACCAATCGTGCGATTTAAGTCAGCGCAGAGCAGAGCGCGGACGGGAAGCTCCGCCTTGAGTGCTCAACCATACTAATTTGGGCAGTCTTCGACAAACCGCCCGGATTTGTTTTCGGGCTCTGAGTAGCCGAGTCGGATTTACATATCACGCGCAGTACGCGCTTGTTCCGGTCACCGTTGCGTCCCGCCGCTGGCGACGAAGAACGTGCAGCTGATAAGGCAGAGCGACATTCTCTAGCTCCACAACCGCCTGACTAGGGAATCGAGCGATCGATCGTCTCTCTCGGCGCCTGTGGTTATCGACCCTTCGCTGCTGAGGAGAACCGGGAGCTGGCCGCGCGGATCGTACTTTTTGGCTTGGGTCGGACTGGCCAGATTCACCGGCTCGAACGGGAGCCGTTGGTCCGAAGTCTTGCGATATTCGTTGTATGAGGCATATCGCATCAATCAATGGCGTCAAGGCAAACAGCGACCGAAACGAAAGCACCGCCAAGCGAGGGCATGCGCCGAACTTAGCTCACCTCGGTCCATTGTCGACAATGCTGGAATTCTCAGCTGGACTTAATTCATGTGCGATGTCATTTCCGTTTGCTGAGAGATAGTGAGAGGGAATGCATCGACCGAACCGGAGGAAACAAGATCGACATCGCGTAGTCATGCCTGTTCGCGCTAGATCTTGGCAACTGGACGGCGATGACGGTCGAAGAGTTATCGAAGACGCCGATGACGTCCTAGATTCTTCGGTCTGGATAAAGGTATAAAAACTTCCTCAGCCAAATCCACATCGCGGCGTGGAGAGCATTCAGCGACTGGTAACATTCGTCACAGAGACAGACCCGTGACGGGCTGCGAGCAACTCGTTCTGCCGTTTGTTTTATCGCCCGCTGCTTACCGGGCTGGCCGCATCGATCGCACGTTCCGGCGCGGGCCAATATAACGCTCCATGATTCAGACAATCCTGACGATCGAGTCGATGTCGCCATCTTCAAGCGATCGTAGCCGATCCGCCGCGCGTATCGCCATTGTGGTTAGTTCTTCTCATAACAATTGAGTGGGTAAGTAAAGAGAGAGCACTTGAAGGTTTTGACAAGCAGCGCATCCGAGCGCCTTAGTCTTAGTCGCAGTTGTGCTCTATGACGTCGATCAAACGGTCGACGCTCACCGGCTTTGTCAGATAGGCCTCAATTCCTTTGGGGGGTTGAGGCGAAGGCGGGTTTCCGGATACCACCACTACCGGAATTTCGCGCAGGATGGGATCGTGAGCGCGAATTTCGAGGAACCGACGGCCATCCATGATGGGCATCGCAAGATCCAGGATGACCAAACATGGGGAATGTGGCTCTTTTTTCAGGAGATCCAACGCAGTTTGACCATTATCTGCCTGCAGAACGACGTAACCCATAGTTTCGAGCAATAGCGACATGCTTTCCCGGACAGATGGATCGTCATCGATCACCATCACAGATTTCTCATCGTTAAGGCTGTTGATCCGCATTTTCGACCTCCGACCTTCCCCAACCACGCTACAAATGAACGAGCAACTATTGAGCCGCCCAAAAAGCCAAGTATTTCTGTCCTTTTTTAAGTTCAGAATGATTATCAGGGCATGCAATTGCCGGAACTTACCGATGCAGACAGAAATTCGGGATACTTCGCTTGTCCAAATGACGAAGATCTAGTTAGGTTGCAATTGGCGTTGATCATCCTGTGCGCCGACTCCTCGGAGCTCTCAACTGATGGCTGCTGATACCACGTATATCGCGGATTACCTGGAACAACACAAAGACGAGATCCTCAACCGTTGGCGTCAAGCCGCGGAATCGGAGGTTGCGCAGGCCGAAAGGCTCGCCAAGATGGACGATCGCGAGCTGCTCGACCACCTGCCCGCACTCACTGAGGCGTTGATTGGTGTGCTCCGCGGCGAGGAAGGGTCGCAGGTAGAGATTGACGCACGCCGTCACGGCCACCAACGTCGGCTGGACGGGTACAGCGTGGTTGATGTTCTCTGGGAACTGACGACTTTCAGACGGGTATTCCTAGGCGTACTTGACGAGGCCTCTGTAGCGGTCACTGATTGGATCCCTGTCGATGGAAGTACAACCATCCTTGATTTACTCGATCTTTGCGCGAGAGCCTCGATCGACCAACACGTCAAAGAGACCGAACAGGAACGCGATGCCGCCGCCACGAAAGCCGGCATTCTTGAAACCCAGCGCCAACGATTTCTAGGCACGCTCTCCCATGAGCTCAGGAATCAGATCCAGCCGATCCTGTTTGCGCTCCAGCGTCTGAAAGCCGACGAACCCAGTACACATCAATTGCGCGCGCTCGATATGATCGAACGACAGACCCGCCAGCAGTCGTTTCTTATCGAAGATCTGCTCGACCTCAATCGAAGAGAAATAGGCAAGATCGAACTTCGCCGGTCGTTGGTCGATCTGAGAGAATGTGTGCAGCACGCCGCGGAGACGAACCAGGCAGAGGTTGATCTGAAGTCGCTCGACGTGCAGCTCGAACTGCCTCCGGACCCGGTCTACGCGCAAGTAGACCGCGAACGACTGTGCCAGATAGCGAACAATCTCATGTCGAATGCGGTCAAGTTCACGCCCAAAGACGGCACCATAGTCTGGCGGCTATTTCAGGAGTTTGGATGGCAAGTCATGAGCATTCGAGACAGCGGCGTGGGAATAAGAGCTGGAGACCTCCCGCACATCTTCGATATATTTTTCCAGGGTGAAGTGCCTGCAAACGTTCATCAGGGTGGCCTCGGCATCGGACTTCCGGTGGTCAAGAATCTGGTCGAACTGCATGGCGCCACTATCGAAGCTCATAGCGAGGGCGAGAACGCAGGCGCGGAGTTCGTAGTGCGGATTCCAGCTCCTGAGAAATAACTCGACCGTTTGCCGTACAGATCGCCAGTTGCAGCTCACAATTCAGATTTTCGAGCTGTGATTAAGCAATTTTCAGGTAGCGCGTCGGGATCTAAACACGCGTTTCTCGGGCAGACTATCCGAATTTCTTCCCCAGCCTCTTAAATTCGCCGGATCGCTGGTGTCAAATCGAGAAATTGGTACGCTGAACATACATCGGCTGGTTTAACGTGCCCGTTGCCAGTGGGCGTCGGGCTGGCAATGGTGCTGGCCCGTTTTATCAATCAACCTTTATCTGTCCTCTAACGAAAACCTGATTCCAGATGACTGGGCCTATCGAACTGCGATAGTCGCACGCCCGATGGTCGAGTTTCTGATCAAGCTGCTGCTCGTTGTTCGAACAAAGCTGAAATTATGCGCGACACTCGAGGCCGCATACATTGTCCTGAGTCAGCAGGTGATCGTACTGCGCCGTAAGGCTCTGTCGCCGGGGCGGTTCCGGAACCGCATCGTTCCGACCCCAAAAAATGAAACGCCGGTGGCTCGATGCTGGCCTGACTCAGCGCGAGATGGGTAAGTACCTCAAAATAGGTGCCGCGTACCTGACGTACCTGGAGAGAGCGGGGAGCGTTCGCCAATCGCGACCGTGATCGCGCTACAGAAAGTTCGTTCCGCGATGAAGCTCACGCTGCCGCGTTTGCGCAAAAAAGAAAGGCACGCATTGGCTTCACCATGAGGGCATTTGGACCAAGCGTGCCTTCGGCTTCAGGGGGATGAGAGCCGACGATCATGATGTAGTAGCCTCTCACAATTATCGCCATCTGCGCTGCGTTCTGAGCAGAACAATTCCAACCATTCGCAATACATTTACCCGCAAACGGTTCTTTCTGAAACACTGCATTTGTGTTGATGGAAAAAAGGACAGGCCTACACACTACGCGCCAGCCGGACGCCAACTGGAAAACGGGCACGTTAAACCAGCCGATGTATTTTCCTGATACTAAATTGCCATGAGAGCGTCTATTCGGTCTCGTCCCGCGTAGTCCACACTGGTCCGCGATTCCACTTCATTCCGCTCGTTCCGGGGCTCATCCAGTTCAAATTGCGTTAGATATTTCCTCTCGAAAATATAGGCGACACTCTCTCTAGGATGGCCCGTTTCGAGAAGCGTCCGAATCTGAAATCCCGGAGCCCGTGGCTGTCAAATGTGGCTGTCAAACGCGGCGATTGGTCCAGTCCGCTCCGGTTCAAAGCAGAAAACCCTTTGCTTTCAATGCCGGGGGCGGGGGTCGAACCCGCACGGAGCTTTCGCTCCAGAGGATTTTAAGTCCTCAAATTTCTCTTGACGGATATGCACTCAATTTGACTTCCTGCGGGATCTGAAGGCTTTTTCGCGGTAGCGGAAGTCATTTCCCGCACCTCCTGCATATTAGTTCACACCGACACGGTTACAAATACGGTGACAGGCGCGCTGGCCCAACGGATCGGCAAGCATCCGGGCCGTCCACAGCCTTCGCTCGCCGCATGCGCTGATTGTAGTGTGTACTGCATCGATCTCGCGAGGGCCCCTGCTGTGGACAGGGAGCAGAAAGTAGCTTTGCAAAGACGCTAACCTCGGCGGTTGAAGGAAAGCGCTACATGATTAGTCTCGAACGCACAAAAACCCGACTCGACCAGTTGATCGCCAAGGGGCAACAAGTTCTCAGGACGAGCCATCCTGGCTCGCATGATGTGGTGTGGGTCGCTCACGATGCGTTTCAGGAATGGTCGCTTGGGTGCAGGACCTTTTTGGAGAGGGTCTTCGGAGAAAGCAGACAGCTAGGCGACTTTGAAAAAATCGTTACAATCCATCAAAGAGATCGCGTCGAAAGGGGTTTGGCCATCCTCCGAGCGGTGAAGGAGGACCTCGAATTCGGCGCCTTAGGGCGTCTAGAGGAACTTGTTTCGACGGCGATCTATTCTGACTTCCTTGGAATGGCCGGATCCCTCCTTGCCCAGCAGCAAACTGAATTGGTGGATATTGCGGCTTTTTTGGCTGGCGCAGTCTTGGAAAATGGGCTCAGGAGAATTGCCACGAACCGGGACATCAAACAAAAGGAGAGCGACGACATTTCCTCGCTTAACCAAAAGTTGGCGGACGGAGGCGTTTACAACAATCTCTGGCGGAAGAAGATCGATACTTGGAATGCCATCCGCGGCAACGCGGACCACGGCCGTTTTGGAAGAAACGCACCCTCGGATGTTGAGAACATGGTCGCAGGTGTGAGAGATTTTCTCGCGGATTTTCTCTCAAGCTGATCGGCTAGAACACACTCGTTGCGCCTGTCGCTAATCTCAAGCCCGCGCGCAGATCGCTCGCGCTTGATGACGATTTGGCAGTGCGACTCGCAGAGTTCGATCTGGCGCATGTGAAGGTGTCATGGCGAACACACGATTGCGGAAGCTGGTCGGCCGATCATGGCGCCGGGCTGAAGGTGCCGGTGCCTCCACCCCAACCTGTGGTGACATCCATGAGATTACTGATGGTCACGGAACAGCCGGAAGAATTAAAGTCCTCACAACCAAAATTTATGTTGAGTGACAAGCCCGGCTCAAGTTGCTGGACACATTGAACTTGCAGAGTTGCCCCCACAGCTTCACCAGAGCAACTGTACAAACCGCCAAAATCGGGACAATCGGGTTCTGCGACACCGGAATCCACGGCGGTGAGCGAACCCGAGAACGACACGACACCGGGAGATCCGAGTGCTGTCTGAAGGCTCGCGCTAACCGCAAAGCTGTAGCCCCCGCAGCCGCAGCAGACGACGATGTCCTCATTCGAGTCGCCACTCAAGAGGTACGTCCCCGCGAGAGTGGGCGTCGCGGTCGGGGTCTGAGTGGGCGTGTTGGTCGCCGTTTCGGTCGCGGTTGGCGTCTCGGTGGCGGTCGGGGTGAGGGTTTCGGTCGCAGTCGCTGTTTCAGTTGGCGTATCAGTCGAGGTCGCAGTCGCTGTCGCCGTAGCGGTCGCTGTCGCCGTAGCGGTCGCAGTAGCCGTTGCCGTGGCTGTTGGTGTGGGCATGGGCAGAATACAGTATTTCGTGTAAATCGGAGGTATTGTGCCAGTTGCGTTCAACAAAACGCCCAATATGTATTGACCAAATACGCCGTTTAGCAGTGATCCCAAGCTTGACAGCTTTTCCAAAGGACCTGTGGCCCAATCAAAAACCTGGGATAGGACAGCCTGACAAGCTGTCGCTATCGCTTCTGCCGACATCCCTTCGAGGGCAAGCCCGATTGCGACAGTCAGCGTGACAGCCGTTATCACAACTCCAGTGATGCCTAATAGGAGTCCTGCCACCACCGCTGCCGAAGTGATAGTGGATCCGGTAATCAATAGAAGGACGAACACCTGTAGGCTGACAGCGATATTTATGTAAGTCAGAAGCTCGTTGATTGTTGGTTGCAGGTCGAAACTTGGTTGGTTGAGCTGATCGAACGTGAATGGCCCGGGACTGGGTGCCGTCAGCGCCGAAATACTTTGCTGCGCTGCCAGAAAGATTCGATCCAGATAACTCACTGCGTCCATAGTCACGAGGATCGATTGGCCATTCTGAGTTCCCAACGGAACATCTGTTCCGCCTAGCACCTGCTGAATGGTGGATATCATTGTCGCAAGTTCGTTCTGCAATTCCGGTGGCGTTCCCGGAGCGTCTTGGAGAGTCTGCAAAGCCGTCAGAGCGACCATACCGACGGGCTCGCTCGAAGTCGGCAAAGGAAGGATTTTCACCTTTACGGAGTTCGAAGTGGCGGCCCCGTTTTTAACTTGTAGCTTGACCTTACCTTCGAGCGGCGGCACGACGACTTGAATGCTGGAAGTCGTCGCAGAAGCTGCCGGCATCGTCGCTGTCTTACCCTTCTGTGTGAACAGCACAGAGATTTCACTCGAAATGTCGAATGTCCCTTGAATAGTCAACATCGCCAACGGAGTAGCAGTGTGGCTGGTTTTTATCCGAAAGTGACTCTTCTTCGAGAGAACGGAAAGGTCAGGTTGATCGGAATTGGATTGCGCAGAAACGACGTTGCCACCGAACTGGCTGGGCGTGTACTGAATACATACTGCGAACAGAACTGCAGCGGCGCACAATAGTGCAATTGGCTCAGCGGACTTTCGAAAAGAACGCTTCAAGTGAACCCCCCGGTTCCGGGCGAAAGACGCTAACGCGGAAGTGCGATTACGTCAACATGGCGTCATGCAAATAACGTCCTACGATTTGTAGCGCGGCATCATGAGATACCAGCTACAAGCGCGAGCGTGGCGGCGTGGCGAGGGTTTATTATACCTTGCTCACAAAGTTCCGAACCATCAAATGCGACTCGCTATCTCAAGGGGTTAAGCTTGGCCCTCGGGATTTAGATGAAACTCACATATGGAGGGACAAGACCATTCTCTCCTCTGTTCGTCAGCGTCAAGAATGTGAAACTGACGTATGACCGCCTTACACTTTCCGCAAATAAGGTCCTGGTGCTGGGCACGCGGGTTAACTCGTTTTTCCTCTGCCATCTGAAACTTGTCAGTTGCGCCACATTTCGAACATTGGAGTTTAGTAGGTTTCACCGTTCCAGCGTTATAGTTCTGCACGAGAGTGGTTATGGCGCCTACTAATTTTGGATCAGGATCGGAAGCGCTTAAGGGACTCAGTTGGGCCACCCCATGCGTGTAGTATCCACTCATATATGGGGAGCGAAACATTTCGACCGAAGACCGGGTGTTGCTGATAGCCTCCACCTTTGCCTCTATTCGGGTAAGTTGCCGAGCGAGATCGCGCGTCTGCTCTAGGGTCTCTCCCATTAGTTCGGTGGGATTCTTTCTTTCGACCCCGATCGGCTTTGAGATTTCCTTGGGTGCAGAACCGAATTGCTTCTCAAGTTGCGGCCAAAGTGCTTCGAACAGAGTTTCGAGATCAGCGTCTGAAATTGCAGATTGAGGTTCGGTCTGCTCAAGTGCAGAGTTGATTCCTCGAACGAGCCCTAGAGTGCCTTCGCGATTCCATTTCTCCATGTGAAATTGGGCCAGTGGGTAGTCGATATCAGAGGTTTCGAGGTCGATTAAGTAGGGGCAGAGCAGAGCTTTCTGTTTGACTTGGCTCGCAAGCGCCCCAGCCTCAAACAAAACCCACGGCGCTTTGCGGTTCTCGGGTGTGATACAGCTTACCCCGAAGACGGCGTGAGCCAGTTCGCTCTCCAGTTCCGGGTTCCATCTTGTGCCTGCTTTCAAGTCAGTTTGCGACATCCAAGGATCAACGGCCTGTAGAACTAGTTTGAGCCAGTGTCGAAGAGCCGCCGCAACAAACATGCTCCTCTCACCCGACCAGCTAATAAAAAGTTTCATTCGAAGAGGCTCCTCAAATCATCACCGAAAGATGTCGTCACTGTTCGTAGCAGGAAAGCGCGCGCTACTTCGACGAATTAATCGCGCGTCGGTAGATTGTACGCTCGGCGTTGGCGCTCGGAAACTCCTCGTCTGGTCGAATTTGCGGACTGCGGGGCTACTTCAAGCATGCTGTCAGTCAACGCTCAGACGACCCTGAGGGGGCGCATGAGCGTCTTTGCAGTGATTCGAGCACTCGCGGGGCGAATGAGAACAAGAGGGCGGAGATAGAGGAGAGAGTTAGAGCCTCGGCGGCTCGATCAGCTTCGTCGCCCCGGCCTCGACAACAACTTCCGCATCGACGACGTCCTTCTCATCCGGCGCTTCGAGAGGCTTGTTCAGCGCTCCCGACTCACGCAGCGCGGCGGACATGTTGGCCCAATACTCCTCGTCCAGCGGGATCACAGGAGCGGCGCGATCGGGCGTGGCGTCGATCGTGACGGCGACGGCTCTTCCGTAGGCGCGCTCCAGCACAAGTGCTGACGCCGTGAGGATCGTGCGCGCCGTCTGCTTCGTCCAAGGCAATTCCAGAGCCTCGCGGAGGCGTTCGAGCGCGCGGGGCGACGCCTCGCGGCAGGCCTCCACGAACTCCTTGTAGCTCTTGATGGACACGCCCGGTTTTCTCCCCGCGGGATTTCCCGACACGCCCTTAGGCCAATGGCTCTTCTTCCCCGCCTCGAGGAACTTCGCCGTCCTCGCGGCAGAGGGACGCGGCGCGAGCGGACGGCGGATGCGAATCTTCTTCACCGTCCGAGCACCTCGCGCTCGACGTGCTCGCGCAGCGCGACGAGGTCGAGCCGCAATTTTCGGCACAGTCGCGCGAGCTTCTTCGGCGACAAGTTCAGCGAGATCGCGAGCTTCCTCAGCTCGTCGAATACCTCAGCTCGGACCCGGTCGCGCGCGGATGTGGCAGTGTCATCGATCATCGCTCGTCACCTAGTAGCTTCTTCGTCCATCGCGCCTTCGACTTGCGTCTGCGGCTCTCTGCTCGCCCAATTTTTCTCTTGCGCTCTTCCGACGGCTTGCTGTAGTGCGCATGGTCCTGAAGCACTCGGAACACTGCCTCGCGCGAAACTTGTCGGCGCAGGAGCTTCAGGGCGCCTTCAACGTTGTTATTTCGCACGATCACCTCGATGCTCACGTCACGCCGCCTCCCTTCCTTCGCGCTCAGCGTTAAGAATGGCCGATCGAAGGCGGTCGGCGTCGATCGCAAGCAGCTCGCACACGCTACGAAATGAGAATAAGGAATCCGCCGCCGTGTCCGTCAGCCACGCGCGCGCATCATTGCGGTACCGGCTTCGACGCACGAGGACCGTCTCGTTCGTCCCCTGGCCTGTTCGCAAGTTACCGGGGCGACGGCGAACAAGTCTGTAGGTCCCCATGTCATGGAGGGTGAGATCCAGGATCGCGTACGCCAGCCGCTGGAGTGAACTTCGGTGGGGCCGATGCCGGTCTTGAAACTGAGACGGGAGGAACGTGTCAGGGAGAACTAAACTCTGTACGTCGAACGGTGCATCCAACCACGTCTCTCCTGTCAGTCGTCGCCACGTGTGTCTGAACCAACTACGTGCGCGACGGTGCGCGCTCCAGATTGCGGGACACCGACCTGTCCACCGCCACCATCACGCGCCGTTGAGAACTGAGACGACTCAGCGGTCGCGGGAGTTATGATGGTCGGAGCGACGGCCGATGCGTGCGCAGCGAGTGCATCGTTTTGACCGGCTGGAGCAGCTGCAGGTGGGAACGTATGTCCCTGCACCTCGGTGGTGACAGGTTGTGTTTTTCCGTTTTCGTATATTGAGCGATCATCTGCCATGGTAGTCTTACTCCTCAGCTTCAGCTGTTCGGTTAATCGTTTGATGCGGATCAACTCGCCGAGCCTTCTCTTCTCGCTCGCGACACGTCCGTCATCGCCGGTCGATGGGTGTGACTCTCAACCGGATCGCCCATCGGTCCGACGTTCATGCTCTGCTGATTCGGTGTGATGCGCTGCGTCTCCGCGATCGTACTGCCGCTGCCCTGCTCGTCGAGACACGAGTCGACGGTGTGCGGTACGGTAGGCGATGCGGCCGCGTCGATGGGTCCCCTCGCGCCGAACAAGTGGGACGCCCCCGAGTCGGCGGCGGCGGGATTGGCTCTATCCAGTCCCGTGTGAGGATCGGCGGTGCGGTTGCGCTCGTCACTCGCGAGGATGTCGGCGTGGGTTGGTGCTGCAGACATCAGCGAAGCTCCGCCGTCAGCTCAACGGTATTGATCCCCGACGGGTGCACCGCGACGATGTGGCCCGCGACGCGCTCGCCTCGCACCGTCAGCGCGATCGGTGATCGCAGTCGCGACGCGAGGTGGCTGTAGCGCGGTTCGCAGTGCAGGGTCAACGTGACCTCCGCACCCTCGGGTCGTACTCCCGTCAGCGTCGCGGCGATCGCCTCGGTCTCGCAGACGGTGAGCTCGCACGGTGAAGGCACGAGCGCCTTCAGCCTGTCGTATGTTGAATGAATTTCCACTGTCGTTCACCTCACTTCAAATGTTTGGTGTGCGGTCCCCGCTTCCGGAATTGCCGACCGAAGAGCGGGGACCGCGGGGTGCGCGCGGGAGAGTGTCGCGCAAAACTTTTAATGGTTGGACTCATCGCTCGTTTGACCCATCGGGATGGGCGTGATGATCGTGACCTCCGCAGGAACTCGCTCGACGGCGCGCCGGTCGGGGACCGGGGGACCGCTGGGTCGGCCAGCTGTTGCGACGGGAGGCTGCGGCACGATGCGCTCACGGTAGCCGTCAGGCAGCTCGCGCGCGGGAACACCGCCGATGAGTCGATCACTCACTGACAACCTCGAATCTCGTCTCGCCGTGCTCGCGAAAGATCTTGACGACACGACCGTTGCCTGCCGCGAGCGATGCGGCCTTCGCGACGGGTTGCGACTCGCTGAACGGATTCCACGCCGCGCTCGCGGAGCTGTGCGTGCGCTGGATGAGCTTCGCGCACGCGTCCGGCTTCGTGAGGTCGACCTCACCGGTGTCGGTGTCGCGCGCCTTCGTGACGAGCGGCTGACCCTTGGGATCCTCGTGGCTTTTGACCAGAGCGGACTTGAAGATCGCGTCGCGATCGCCCTCGATGGGCTTCGCGCGCTCAACGATCTCGACGGCTCCTGCACCTGCTATAACTGGATGGAGTTCGTCTAACATGATGGGTTACTCCTCGTGGGTTCCTTGACCTCTGCGCTCGGTCGTGGTGAGCACGCGCTCGACCTCACCCTGCGGCACGCGAATCGACTCGCCCACGTGCTGGATGGGAAGATCTCCGCGTTCGATCATGCGGCGCACGGTGGTCCCGCTTACGCGCAGGAGCTTCGCGACCTCGCTGACCTTCAGAGGATTCGTTGCTTCGTTCATGATTCAACGAATAATCCCGCCGACCCTTGGCGGTACATAGCCACACTTGACTAGAAGTGGTGCGAGTTGAACCGATAGACTTGCAAGTATCGAAGTCGCCCGCTCAGCGGTCGGTGCGACGAGGTCATGGAATCACCTGCCTTTAGGCACGCAGGACACGCAGCGGGCGGGAGATCAAGGGAATTCGATGGTCCCTGAGGCGCGGCTCAAGGCACCTTTGCGATCCAAATACTCCCAGATTTTTATGCAGGTCGTGTTTTGAGTCAGCGCGACTTCGTACATCGCGCCGCTAATAGGTGTCGGGTGCCTGAGGTGAGGGGATAGCCCTTGAGTTTCAAGGGCCTTCAAGGTCCTAACAGCTTCGTCCTTCGCGCGCTGACCAATGAGAATAATCCTCGCTGGGCCGGAGCTCCCCACCCGAAAGGTATCCATCACTTTCTAATCCACACAACGGGGAGAAGGGCTTCCGCGATCGCGGCGGATGAGAGCGGAAGTGATGTAGCTTGCATGTCGCGGTTACATCACGGTTACAGCTGAGCTAGAACCACACTCGGCGAGGGCGTTCTCAACGCGCAGAGGATTGCGAATCCACCGTTTCGACGCGGCTCGATCGCCCGAAATGCGGTTGTGGCGGCCCGCTCGCTCGCGCGGAGATGGTTGATTGGCGCTGCTCGGACCGTCATTCTGACCTGTTGGAGTTTTGATTTATGAACGTCGAATTCAGAGCATCATATGGAATACTGCTGCGCTTCCTCAATCCGGATGGCTCCCTGGACCGTCTCCTGTCGCCTATCGGCACCTCCATAAGTAACTCGATCTACACGATCGATCAGACGATCGATCAGAACGACCCGGATGACGACGAAGATAGGACCATTGAGCGGTCGATGATAATCGATGAGGAATGCGACTCAATCGAGGATCAACTCGGGCTCGCTTTCGTGGCCTCGCAAACGCACATCACGCGCGTTGCGTCGATGTGCCGACGGATTCACGATTGTTGTGAGCACAAAACCGGAAGCAAGCGGTTGCTAAACATCGATGGCAACAAGTGGGAGATTCTAGGGCTGACAAACGCCGACATCGTACCTGTCGGCGGAACACGTTATCCCGCAGTCAGAGGATTGTACGAGTTTGCGAACTATTTCAAACATCGAGATGAGTGGCGACGCGATTGGACGCCCTTGAACGATAACCAGAAGCGCACGATTGAGGTGATTCAAGCCTTTGGGGCGCAGCCGGGGAGTACGGGCAATTTGAGGCACGGGTTTGCAGGACTTTTCGGCAATGACGATTTTGCGAATGTCGGGCAAATTGCCGACGCGGTCGAAGCGTGGACACGCGCAATCAGGAAGGCATACGAGCGTGAACTAGGATTGTAGAGATCGCTTTACGTGCCGAGGGCGCGGAATCGAAAGCACGTCACACGCGCCATTACCCATGATCCCCTTGATCCCCTTCATTCATAACCCTTCTCTCTCTACTACTTTAATGATCTGGATCAGTGATGATCTCCTTGATCCTCTTGATCCCCTTCGAGCATCGAAGGAGATCAAGTGATCCTCTTCGACCAAGCACTTGGGAGAGAAGGACTTCGGCGAAGAGGATCAAGGGGATCAGGAACCCTCCACACGCGCGTGCGCGTGGCGGCGTTCCTACCGCTGAAACTTTCGCTTCCTGCCCGGCTTCGGGGAACCGCTCGGCACCAGCGTCAGGGCGGTCGGTCCGGCGGATCGCGGCATCCTTAAAAACCAACGACCGTTGAGCTTCTCGTTCTCCTTGAAGGCCTCGACGTTCAGCGTCCTGCGCGCGCGCTTGAGGGTGGGCGACGAGATGCCGATGATCTTCGCTTCCTCCAAAATCTCGTCGAATGGCTTCGGCCCGTCGGCCAGCGTCGCGCGTAGAAAGTCGATCGCCTCCTTCTGGGCGCGTCCGCCGCTTGGCGTCTCGGTCGGCCGCGCCTGTGGCGAGAAGACATCATCGGCGGTGATGTTAACGGGTTCGCCCCAAGCGACGCGCACGTTCTCCCGGTTCTCGGACGACTCGCACGTGAATGCGAGCGTGGAGCCTAAAGGAGCGTTGCTGGCCTTCACGGGCACGAAGAGTCGCTGCTGCCTCTCGGGATCCTCCGGATTCGAGGTCACCGCGAACACGGCGCGGGCGAGCGCCGTGAACGCGACGGACCCGGAGACGCGATAGATCGCCTGGATAACCGATTTGTTGAGGTGCATCACGCCGACAATCGCGAGGTCCAGTTCCTCCGCCAGCATCACCAGCGGCATCAACATGTTGCGCACGTCGCTGTCCTTAAACGTGTCGCCGCTCCTTCGCGGCAGGTACGCGCTGAGCGGGTCGACAATCACCAGCGCCACGTCGCCGATGCGTTCGAGCTCGCTCCGCAAGACGGGCAGGTCATCGACGATGTTGACGCCGCGTTCGTTGTCATTTTCCTTGACCGCCTTGAGGACGTGCAATCGCGACAGGTCCGCCCCGGCATACTCGGCGCGCGGCCGGATCGTGTCGGCGGTATTGTCCTCGACGCTGAGTATCAGCGTGCTGGCGCGCGCGCTCGGAGTTGCACCGTCCGGCCACGCCTTGCCCCTCGATAGGCGCGCGGCGATGTCGATCGTCGTCAGCGACTTGCCCAGTCCGGGGTCTCCCACGATGAGGGTCAGTCGGCCGCGAGGTATCCTGTAGGGCCACAGCCAGCGCACGCGCTGCGGCTTCACGTCGCTCAGGCGCAGCGTGACCGCGCTGAGGAAGGACTCGCCGCGATTCGTAACTTCGCCCTCGTTCATCGACCTTCCCCTGAGTAGACATCGGTGAGCGTCGCCAGCGCCGCCGCCGCCGTGCGCGCGCGGTAGTCGGGACGGCCCGTCCACTTGTCGCGCCGCCCGAGCACGGATGATGTGAAGAGGCGCTCCGCTTGTGCCGCATCGCCTCCCGTCCAGAACAGCAGCCGGCGGAACAGCGCGAGGTCGGCGCGCGAGTGGTCGCCGCCGTGTTGCGCGAGGTCTCCCGCGTCGAACAGCGCGCTGAACTTCGCGCCGTTGCGCGCGTTGCGCGCGAGTTCGAGGACCCGCGCGTCGGGCAATCGCGAGGGTGAACGTGCTACGATCACCCGCGTCGGCGCTGGCGCTGAAAACCGTTCGGCGAGGAGGCGATCGAGTTCCTTCTGCCGCCTCTCGATGGTTTTGCGCGACCCCACCGAGCGCCCGGTGAGGGTAAGGAAGCGGGCGCGGTCGTAGACCTCGATCGCGCCCCTCTTGCGTCCCTGCGCGGGCAGCTCGCCGCGGATGAAGATGTGCAGGCCGCTGCCGGACGGCGAGAACTCGGTGTACGAGTCGAACCGCTTGACCAGATCGAACATCCACGCGTGGCCCGTTTTCTTGTCGAGGTCGATGACGTGGTCGAGGTCGATCGCGACGAACGGGTCGTCTTTCGACAGGACGAAGCCAACACCGCTCCATTTGCCGCGCCGGTAGGCGTCGGCGATCGACTTGAAGGACCCCCACGTCGCAGGGTTGGTGGTCGAGGCAAGCCGACCGTTCGCCTGAAAGGGAAACTTTACCCACTTGCCGTCTCGATGCACGTACTGAAACAGTACAAAGTGGTCGAACCTGCGCAGTGCGCGAGGGATCGCGTCGAGGTTAGGAGGCATGTAGCGGCTCAACGGTGGGGTCTTGATCCCGGTTGACCACGACATCAGCCGACCGCCTCGCTCAGAAGTTCGGCGATCCTATCTGCGCGTGTCCAGGGGTTAACCGTCTCGACCACGTTTCCGGCAACATCCCAGATGATGATTCTGGGCAGCTCCCAATCCCAGGGGCTGATCAAATCCATTCGATAGCGACGGCCATCGGTTGAGGCGTAGGAGTGGGCCTCGTTGCGTCCGAGATCAACTCTCAACGGGCCGAGCTGCACGACCCGCCCTCGCCTCACCTCGGATGGCGCCTTGATGGTCGGGGCGATCATCGGCAACCACTTCGCCTTCTTCAGCTTCGAGGCGCGCCGGTTTGCAACGCGTGCTCGGGTTGATACATTAGCCATTGTCGGTACTTCCTTTGCTGTGCAGGTCTCCCAACCTTTCGACACAGCGGTTCTAGGCGGCGTTCTCGTCCGTTTCGACGAGGACGCCGCTCGGTTTATTTGAGTCGCTCGCGTGTACTCAATTCAGGCACCCACCACGAGGCGGTGATTCGCGTTGAGGCGACCGCGGGCGCGCGGCGTGACGACGGAGACGCGCAAAAACGCCTCGAGGTCTGACCTGCGATAGGCGACCATGCCCCCGAGCTTCAGGTACTTGGGTCCGCGACCAAGGCGTCGCCACATCGTTAATTGTCCTGCCCGACAGCCAAGAAGCTCCGCTGCCTTTTCCGTGTTTAATAATTCGCTTTTCACCATTTAGGTTCCTCCGAAAGAGCAAAGCCCGATCAACATGAAGGTTGACCGGGCAGCGTCTCCGACAAAACGCGCGTTCATTTTGGAATTTCTCCTCCACCGCGCACCCACCAACTATATAAAACTAAAAGCGTCACTGAGTAAAGGTAGTGACTACCTAAGTGAGTAATGATTAGTTCGATCGACTGGCTATTCGCTAAACCGCATTTCTCTGATGTCCCGCGCGGTTCAGAATCGTCGGGGGTGACCACGATCGGATTCGCTGCTATCATCGTCGACCGTGAGTAAGAAGCTCCCACCGAACCGCCCCGATCCACGGAAGCGCCGTAAGTCCACCCCGAGCGACCCGAACGAGGTACCTTCCTACATACGACGCATGCGTCGTATTCAACGATATTCGCACTCGTGCGAAGAAACGACCAAGATACTTGAGATGGTCGCGGAGTTGCGCGACATTCGCAAAGCCAGCGCGTTTATCCAAGCGGGACTTAAGGAAGAAGCGCGTAAGGTAAACTCGAAATCGGCCCCTCGTCCCAAGCTCGATCTTAGACGCGAAGCGCGCGCACCATTCTTAGCCCAATACTGGGAGTTGAAGCGGAATCCAGTTCTCCAACTGGGCGACGCTGAGATTCGCCGTCAGATCGCCAAGAATATGCCTGGCGACGGAAGACCAGAAAACAAGGCGCGCACACTTCTCAATTGGCTACACGACGAAGCGAACTCCTCGGGAAAATAGATAGTTCTTTTCTCGTCCGCGTCGCATTCCGGGAAAATATATATTCATTTTCCTGAACTAGTAATCGACTGAGTATTGTCGGATTACTAAGTTGAGGGTCGTGCGAACGAGCCTCGAAAAGAACCTTCCAGCGCCCGTTGGTGATCCGACCACCGCGCTTGCTTTCTACAGCGCCGCGAAGACGGCGCTGGCCGAGGCGGTTCGCGTCGATGAAGTTCTTAACATTCACGATCAGACCGAGGCGTGGCACACCTACGCGCGGCTGGCGAAAGACGATCAACTCCTTCGCGACGCCGCCGAGATTAGGATGCGCGCCGAGCGACGTGCGGGCGAACTGCTCATCGAGATGCGCGAAAGGGGCGAGCGGGATCCCGGCGGACGCGGACGCCTTGAGTCGCGTCTCGCAACACTGACTGACCTAGGAATCACCAAACACCAGTCGTCTCACTGGCAGGAGTTGGCAAAGTCCACCACGGCGGAGTTCGAGCGCGCTCTCATTGCGGCCAGCGTCGATGGGCCACCAACGCGCGCCTCGCTGACGCGCGAATTGGGGCGCAAGGAGTATTCCGCCCAGGTGGGCGAAATCGATCGCCCGCCGCTGACGCTACCCAACGGCACTTTCGGCGTGATCTGCGTCACCCCTCCGTTCCGCCAGTTGCCGTCCGTTCAGATCACCGAACAGATGCACGCTCTGCTCGATAGGTGTGCCACACAAAACGCTCACGTCTTCGTCTGGGTCGGGCACCTGTACTTTCCCGACGCACTCAGGCTGATCGAGGATTGCGGGCTGCGTTACTCCGGCATCGCCTACTCGACATTAGGCTTGCCGCACGAGTTTCCGCTGGTCGATCGCGAACTTGCCGTGTATGCCACGCGCGGCAAGCCAACGTCTCGGCGCATCGCGCGAGGCTCGCTAAAAGACAAGCCCTCCTTCTACACCTTCATCGTCAAGAGCACGAGTGGCGCCCGCCTCGACGTCTACGCGTCTGTGACCATCGACGGATTCGCCCGCTGGTCACCTTCGGCGTCGTCGGCGGTCATCGAGACTGAGTGCAGGTCCGTCGGATGACGCTCACCGTTAGCGACATCGTGCGCAACGGCGCGATCGACATCTCGCCGGAACTTTGGCGCGACATGCAGCGGTCATTGTCGCGCGCCCGCATCCAGCAGTTGATCTCAACCGCGATCGACGCGTATCGCATCTCCCCACCGATACGCGACCTGACGCTCGACGACGCCCGCGCCGGATTCGATGCGCTGTGCGAGCTCGACACTGCGCGCCTGATTCGTCGCGGCCCGTGGTTCGCGCGATATCAAACCGGATACATGCTCAAATCGAAAACCCGAACATACCTCGAGCTCAGTTACGTGGGCGCGGCCGCCTCGAACTACTTTCACCAGCTGTCGAGGTGGCGCGCGGCGTCGGCATCTCCTTCGCCGCTGAGTGTCTGGTCAACTGAACGCCTCAGGCGATCGACGCTGCAAGCGCTGTTTTCCTTGAAAGTCGACCGGGTCAACACCGCCACGCTCCGCAGCATCATTCGCCTGAGGAAGTATGTCGCGGCGCAGTTTCCGCCCGCCGCTGCCAAGGCGATCTATGATTACTTCGCGCCGCAGCGCGTACTCGACTTCTCGATGGGCTGGGGCGACCGGTTCGCGGGTTTTTCGGCGTCGCAGCCGACGCGCTACTACCTCGGCATCGACCCCAACACGTCGCTGCGCGACGGGTATGAGAGGCAGGTCCGGCTGTACAACGCTGGGAAGGGCGTCGGCCTGATCGCGGCAGCTGCCGAAGACGTTGACCTGACCGGAGAACGGCCGTTCGACCTAGCATTCACCTCGCCGCCCTATTACAGCACGGAAAAGTATAGCGACGACCTAGGGCAGTCATTCACCCGTTACCGATCTGTCGACGCTTGGCTAAGTGACTTCTTGTTCGTGGCTCTGAGGCGCGCCTACGACTCGCTGCGCCCCGGCGGCTGGTTGATCATCAATATCGCCGACGTGTTGAGCCGAGGCCGCGTCCTCCGGCTCTGCGATCCGATGAACGAGTTTCTCGCCTCGCTTGGCGCGACCTATTGGGACTGCTGGGGCCTGCAACTGCCGCCACGCGTGAACAGCGAGGCGGATGCGCGGCGCACCTCGCCTCAGTCCGGCGAACGCAGGGGCGCGTTCTGTGAACCAATCTGGATCTGGCACAAAACGTCAGCAGCGATTGTGAGGGACCGTGATGCACGAGTCCTGCCATATACGCGCATCGGCATCTGAATTTTATTTTATCAATATGCTGATGGATCGAGCTCGCCCTAGACGACAGCCGACGAATGAAGTCGGCGACTCGTCTGGTGAAGGCAATGACGGATTTTCTCGAGCGACCGGAAGCGATCGCCGATCTCTCGCGCGATGAACTCGCGAAGCTGTTCGTAAAGGCGCGCGCGCTCGAAGGCGCGCTCCTTGCCAAGTTGTTGAGCGCGACGCACCCCGACGGCGACGCCGCTGCGCGCGACGAATCGCCCCCTGGCGACAGGACGCTCGACGCAAACGCGCTGGCTGAGCGCCTCGGCGTCAGCCGCCGCACGCTGTTCCGCACCGTCGAGCGCTACCCGTTCATCGCGCGCACGAGCCGCCGGTCCCTCGCGGCGCGCGAGCGCGACGTGAACCGTTGGCTCAAGGCGCGTCGCGCGTGAAATAGGCATTTCTGTGTAGTCAATGAGTAATCGAATGCATACACACTCGCTCTCTGAATGACTATGTCTCCTATGTCCATGTATATACATTTAAATTAAATTGTCCCCATCTAATTGATATGTCCAAGGAGGACAAGAGATGAAGACGGGACACGTACTTTTGGGAATCGTCATTCCGGTGGATCTGGCGCGACGCGTTCGCACCGAGGCGCTGCGGCGCGGGATGACCAATTCCGATCTCGCGGCGGAGGCGCTCGACCGCGCGATGCCGAAGGAAATCACGATCAGGGTCGCTAAGACGTCGAAGGGGAAACGCCGATGAGCGACGACAAGAAGACCCCACACGGCCGCTCGCGCGGCATGGGGAGCGTTTACCTGCGCGGCAAGACGTGGTGGCTGAAGTACTACGTCCCCGTCCCCGGCGGACACGCGAAGTGCGTGTACGAGTCAGCGCATACGCCAAAGCTCGACACCGCCGAGAAGCTGCTGCGCAAGAGGCTGGCGAAGGTCGACGCGGCGAAGGAGCGGGGCGAACCTGTGGGACCCTCGATCGATCGCAGGACGGTCGGCGACATCGCGAACCTCGCCCTCCTCAAGTGGCGCGAGAAGGGCAAGCTGACGCAGAAGAAGTGGCAGACGGTAGACGGCGAGCGTCGTTACGTAAAGGTTCCCGCAAAGCGGCACTATCCGCTCGACACCGTCGCGACGTACTTCGGCGCGAGGCGCGTCGATGACCCCGTCACCGGCGTCACGGATCGCTTCGAGGGCGGTAGGCGCATCGCGTCGATCACGAGCGCCGACATCGTCCGGTTCAAGCTCGCGCGACAGGAGGCGGGGACCGCACCGGCCACCGTCAATCGATCGCTGGCGGCGCTCAAGTTCGCGTTCAGGCGAGGGATCAAAGAACGCTGTGTCGCGTTTGTGCCGGAGATCGAGCTGCTGGCCGAGAATAACGTGCGCGAGGTTGACGTCGAACCGGCTCAGTTTAAGCAGGTGAGCGCGAACCTCGCTGACAACCCCGACGTTCGCGACATCGTCGAGTTCGCGTACCTCACGGGCTGGCGTCGCGAGGCAGGGATGACGCTGGAGTGGTCCGACGTGTTCGCTGACTCGATCCGACTGAGGGCGGAGCACAGCAAGACCGGCGTTGCGCAGGACCTCGAACTGCGGGGCGAGCTCGCCGAGTTGATCGCGCGTCGGCGCGAGCTGCGCCGTCTTGACTGCCGGTACGTCTTCCACGTCGATGGAAGGCCGATCGAGTCGTTCCGAGGGCGCTGGCGCAAGGCGTGCAAAGCGGCGGGGCTGGGCGAGAAGACCGTGCGTTTCCACGACCTGCGGCACGTCGCGGTCAACGAGATGATCGATGCGAACATTCCCGAGTCGGTGGTGATGAAGATCACTGGGCACGCGACGCGATCGATGCTGGACCGCTATCACACCGTCAGCAAGAAGCGCACCGGCGACGCGCTCGAAGTGCGCGACGCGCGCCGCGCGGAGAAGTTGTCGACGACGCCTAAGGTATCACCCTTGCGCAGGTAGCAACTCGAACTGGGCTGAGGGACCTAAACCTCGGCCCTTTCTCTTCCTCCCAGGAGCAGCGCGCCGCCGATTGCGACTAGGAAGACGCACCGCCTGATCGCCGCTCCCGCTCTCCACGGATTCAGCATCACGCGCGAGAAAACCTAGGGCGCCCTTTAAGTCGGCCAGATGTTCGTCCCGGGCGTCGCGCGCGTAATCGAGCGAGGTGACCCAGTGCCCGCGCTCGCCCACAGTAAGGTCCGTGCGTGCGAGTTGATTAGCACACCAAGAGAAGTGGCGTTCCGCGAAAACGACGGAGTCGAGAATCCCGTCCAGCTCGTCGAAGATGATCGCTAGCGCCTTCTTTTTGGTTTTATCTAGCATTGGCGCGACACGTCTCCATTCGTCCGCGACGAAGGAAAGTTGCCTTTGGTGTGCTCTCTGTTGCATGAGGGAACGTTAGAGCAAGCGATGTGCCATCGAGCTACGCTTAGTTCTACTCGACTACGATGAGTAGTGCTCACAGAAAGCGAGTCCACCCGACTTCTCGAATGCGAACGGCTGTCTCAAACGTTGCTCTGCGGCAACTTTCTCTACATCCGACAGCGAAATCAAAGCGCGTTTGCAACTTCCTTGCTTCAAACGCGCACCGAAAGACGGTTACACGAACGGTTACACGGGACCGATCACGTGTGCAGGCGTCTCTCCTGAACTCGCCAAGCCCTTCTCTGCGTGTGCCGGGGGCGGGGGTCGAACCCGCACGGAGCTTTCGCTCCAGAGGATTTTAAGTCCTCTGCGTATGCCATTTCGCCACCCCGGCCTCTGTCGAACATGATCGTTAAATCATAAACACTCGCGCGCGCGAAGATGGCTCGCTCGCCGCCTGCGATTGTCGATTCTGTCCGGCGCGCGACACGTATATGCTCGATTTCCTTGTCACCGAGATATTTCACGGCCGCGGTTCTGTTGGCGCTGATCGCGTCGGGATGCTCCATGTACCAGCGCTACGAAGCCTCGAAGCCTGAGAATGTTCGAAAGACCGAAGCGATGCTCTCCGACGCCGGCTTCACGACGATCAAACTGGACAGCTCCGACAAAGAGGGTCTCGCCGAAGATCTCCCGCCGCACGAACTTCGCAGCTACGCGATTCAGTCGGGCAAGGTCTACTGGTATTACGATCCCGACGTCTGCGGATGCGTGTACGAAGGTCATCAGGGCGAATACGACCGCTACCAGATGGCGCTCGAGCATCAGAATGATGTGGCGCAGTATGCCTCCGAATCGAGCGACGAGCAGGTCGCCTCTTTGAACGCGTTGAACGGCGGATTTTTTCCTCCGCCGCTGTTCTGGATCGGTGGCTACGCGCCGCTTCCTCCTTACTATAGCGGCGGCGGGCATCACGGCTGGCACGGAGGACCCGGCGGGGGTGGAGGAATCGGCCACGTCCACGGCGGTCGCCGCTAGCTGGCCGCATAATTGCTGCTCCTTCAGATGGGCTTGGAGGTCGCCGCCTGCGAGCGACTAAGCCCGCCGATGCTCATCTATGCCATCACGATTTTCACCGGCGCCTTTCTCCTGTTCCAGGTTGAACCACTCCTCGCGCGATATATCCTGCCCTGGTTCGGCGGCACGCCTGCCGTATGGATGTCCTGTGTATTATTCTTCCAATTACTGCTCGTCTTCGGCTATGCGTACTCACATGCAATAGCAACTTGCCTACGTATCCGCCGCCAAGTAGCTATTCACCTCTCGCTCATCGTCGCCTGTCTCCTGCTGATGGTCGGTCTGGCGCTGACCTGGCCTTCGCCAATCACGCCCGGCGCTTCGTGGAAGCCGCCTAATCCCGATTATCCGGTCCCGCGTATCTTTCTTCTGCTCTTGGTCAGTATCGGGTTGCCCTACTTTATTCTTTCTACCACCGGTCCGCTGCTGCAGGCCTGGTTTGCGCGAGTGCACCGCGGCGTTTCGCCGTATCGGCTGTATGCGCTCTCCAATATCGGATCGATCCTCGCGCTGGTGACCTATCCGTTCCTGGTCGAGCCCGCACTCAGCTTGAGAGCGCAATCGATCTCGTGGTCGATGCTCTTCGTCTTATTCGCGATCGGCGTCGTGCTATGTGCTCGTGGCATCGGCGACGAGCCTCTTGCCGACGCCGACAAATCGATCGCGGCGATCGTTCCGCCTCCCGCGCGATCGACTCGCATCCTCTGGATCGCGCTTGCCACCGTCCCCTCCGTCATGCTGCTGGCTACTACCAACCAGATCTGCCAGCAGGTCGCCGTCGTTCCGTTCCTGTGGGTGCTGCCGCTTGCTATCTACCTACTCTCGTTCGTGCTCTGCTTCGACGATCAACGATGGTACCGGCGCAGCGTCTTTCATCCGGCCTTGGGCGCCGCGGTATTTGCCGCGCTCGTCGTTCTCACCAGCCCCGACGTCAGCATCACGGTTCAAATAGTCACTTACTCGATGTTGCTATTCGCGATCTGCATGGTTTGTCATGGCGAGCTTTACCGACTGAGGCCGCATGAGCGGTATCTCACGTCGTTCTACCTGATGGTCGCGGTAGGCGGTGCGCTCGGCGGCATCTTTGTAGTGCTGGTCGCGCCGTCGCTCTTCACCGGCTACTGGGAATTTCAACTTGCAATCTGGACCAGCCTGCTGATGCTCTTCGTCGTGCTGATGCGCGACCCGACTTCCTGGATTCACGAACGCAAGCCGGTGCCCGCAATCGCAATGCTGTCGGCCGCGATCGTATTGCCGCAGCTGATCGGCGCGACCTTCAGCGCGAGCGCGATGCATCGCATTCCGCCCCACCTGGTCCCGGCCTTCGTCGCCGTTGGTTTGATTTCCGCAGTCGCGTTTCAAAAGGATTCGCACCTCGCTCGGCGATGGCCCGGTTCGATCGTGCAGGCGTGCGCCGTCGATGGCGCTGGTGGTAGTGGGCGGCGTTTTGATTGTCGACGTCGAGGGGAATCGCGCCGGTAGCGTGTCTGCCAGCCGCGACTTCTACGGCACGCTCGCCGTTTACTCAGTCGATAGCCAGAACCCCGAAGGCCATTACTACATGTTGCGGCATGGGCAAATCATACATGGCGAACAGTTTACGGCCGCGGATAAGAGACTTAGACCGACGACATACTACGGTCCCGACAGCGGCGTCGGATTGGTCATGCTCAATCATCCGCGCAGATTCGCACGTGACCCTCGCGCTCGCTCTCTCCGTGTGGGCGCGATTGGCCTCGGCGTCGGAACGATCGCCGCCTACGGGATGCCCGGCGACGAGCTGCGCTTCTACGAAATCAACCCGGCGGTCATCAGGATCGCGGCGGCAGATAATAGCTACTTCACCTATCTCCGCGATTCGCTCGCGAAAATCGAGATCGTGCGGGGCGACGCGCGGCTCTCGATGGAGCGGGAACTGGCTGATGGAACACCGCAGGCATTCGACGTGCTGGTGCTCGACGCGTTCTCCGGCGACGCTATTCCGGTGCATCTGCTGACGATAGAAGCGTTCGCAACCTACCTGGGCGAACTGGGTCCCGATGGAGTGATCGCCATCCACATCACCAACCGCTATCTCGACCTTCAACCGGTGCTCGAGAATGTCGCCGATCATTTCGGTTTGAAGTCGGGCCGCATACATCAGGCGGCGGGCCCGCTGGTCAAACCGAGCGACTGGATACTCCTGGCGCGCAACAATTCAGTACTGGGCCGCGCCGAGATCGCGAGCAAACTGGAGCCCCTGCATTCGCGCCAAAGGGTGCGTCTCTGGACCGACGACTACAGCAATCTCTTCCAGATCCTGAAGTGACCGCCGCAGTCGAGCAGAAAGATCGCGATTGGCTAGCCTGGGTTGCGATCGAATTTTTGCACGCCGGGGAAATGCGGAGCCCAGGCTGGAGCGCTGGCGGTGAAGATGCTCGCGGTCGGTTGAAACTGGCCCGGGTCGTCCAGGCTGCTGGCCTTGACCGCGACGAACGGCATCGCCGACAGCACGCTCATGATTGGCGAGCCGCAGTTGACGCAGAACGCGCGGCTGACTTTGCCGCCGCTGTCGCCCGCCACTTCGTAATGTTTCAGCTCGCCCTTGGTGAGCTTGAACGAGTCTTTAGGCACCAGCAGCACTGGCGCGAACGCGCTGCCGGTCGAGCGCTGACAATCGCGGCAGTAACAGCTCGCCTGCATGACGGCGTCGCCCGCTTCGTATCGAACTGCACCGCACATGCATCCACCGACTATTTTCGCTGCCATCGAATTTCCTCCTGTCCAATGTTAGGCGAGCGCGAGGCGCTCGAACTGTTCCCTAGGCGCGTCCATCTCGATCAACGCGGCGCGAAGTTTTTCGGCCGCCCGTTTTTCTTCGGCACCGCCCGCGCGATTCGCTTCTTCGCCGGGGTCGTCGCGCAGCCGATACAAATGATTACCACTGAACTTGCCCATAGCCCAGAACGGCAGCAAATCGCCGGCGCGATACGGCTGGCGGATGACTGGAATCCTCGCACCCGGCATCCGGTCCAGCACCGCGCGATCGTCGGGCACCGGCAGCTGGAGCTCCGGCATGCGATGTATCGGCATCGTCGACCATCGATTCGACCACAGGCTGAGCGGAGCGTTGTCGCCGGATGGCGCGCGCGCGTACTTGGCGTCGGCGTCGATCAGATGAACCTCGCGTCCCCACACGCCTGCGACCGCCCAGTCGCGAATCGTGCGCGTCTCGCCGGCTATCAGCGGCAGCATCGAGCGCCCGTGCGTGCGATGCGTCATCTCGACGCCGAAGATCTCCGCCAGCGTCGCGCAGATATCCACGTTGGTCGTGAGCGCATCGATGTTACCGTGGCCGACTCCCGGCATCGCCATCAGCAGGGGAGTGTGCCCGAGCGGTTCGTAAATGGGCACGGCAGGCTTGCCCCAGATATCTTTTTCGCCGAGGTAGTGGCCGTGATCGGTGCATACGATCACCGCCGTATTGTCGTAGAAGCCGCCGCGCTCGATCGCGCCGAGCAGCTTGCCCAGCCAAGCGTCGATCATCGTAAGCTTGGCGCCGTAGCATGCGCGAATCTGCCGCGCCTGTTCGCGCGTGAGCACGCCGCGCGTCAGACCGCCGCTGACGTACGGCGGCCAGATCATGTGCGGTCCCTGCCACGACGAATCGTACATCGACGCGTAGGGCTCGGGCGTGTCGAACGGCTCATGCGGATCGAACTCGTCGACGAACAGCATGAAGCGGTCGTGACTGCGCGCCGAGCGCTCGAGCCACTCGGCGGCAGCCGCCATCGTGCGCGGCCCCGGAAAATCCGCTTCGCCGCGAAAGTAGCCGCGCGAGTTGTCGTACGGCGTATGCCCGCGCGCGAACGACGGCGCGCCGATCCAGCTCGGGTCCGCGCGGGTCTGCCAGGGGTCGCTCTCATGCCCGCGCTGGTAATCCCACGCGGTGAAATCGGTGTGATAATTTTCGCCGCCCACTTCGAACAGATGCGGATGGTCCGACACCAGCTTGGTCACGACTCCCGCCGCGCGAAGATACGCGGTCAACGGCCGTTCCCAGATTTCGATCGAGCCCCACGGCTTCCACAAAAAATCGATCGCGCCGCACAGGATGTCGTGACGCGCCGGGATACACGGCAGCGAGCCCGAGTAATGCCGGTCGAAGCGCACCGCGCGCCGCGCGAAGGCGTCGAGGTTGGGAGTATCGAACTCGCGTCCGCCGTACGCGCCGAGCATGTGGCGATTGAGACTGTCGAGCAGTATGACGATCGCGTTTTTGGGACGCCGCGCCGTGATTTCGCCTTCACTCATCGGGAAAATCCTAGCATCGGCGGAAGAGTCAAAAATAGCGCGATTCAACGGCGCGTTCTGCTATGAAACCTTCACCCCCGAGACTCGTCTATAAATGCGGCCGCGCGGGTATGGACTTGCGTCGCGGCAAGGACTGAAATGAGATCCTGAATGAACGCTATGCGCAGTATAAAAAATCGAGTCGCGACTGTAATCCCGATCTATGTCGGCGCATTGGCGATGGCCATCGCAATTTCCGGATGCGCCGTCGCACCGCCGCCGATCGCGCATACGCCCAACGTCGTCGCGACGCCCGAGCAAGGACGCGTCGCGATAAGCGTCGCCGCTGCGCCGACCGTCGGCGAGGTCACTCCCGTTTACGTGTCTGTTGCCAACGGCACCAACGATACGCGCTCGGTCGTACCGAGCCAGGTCTTCGCGCTCAACGACGCGGGCGAGCGAGTCGCTCCGCTCCCGCCGGGTGAGGCCGCGCGCCAGGCCGGCAGCGCCAAAGAACTCGAAGGCGCGGTGAAAAGCGGCGCCGTCAGCGGGGTCGGAGGCGCGGCCTTGGGCGCGGCAGCCGGCGCAATAGCAGGCACGGCAGGCCGTTCAGCCGGATGGTTTGGCTTTGGGTCTCCGGGCGCGGGCGCTCTCGTCGGCACCGCGTTCGGCGGCGCGTACGGCGTTTTCAGCGGAGCCCAATTAGGCCAGTCCAAAGCTGACCAGCAAGCCAATCAGCAGCTCGAAGCCCTCTCGCTCAAGTCCGAGGAAGTGCGCACGAATTTCACCGTGAGCGGCTACGTCTTCTTTCCCAAGGGCCAGTACGACCAGGTCGAGATGCTGCTGGTCGATCGCGAAACCGGCGATACCGAAGTCGTCCGCGAACCCTGGCACTGAGCCGCCGCTACAGCAGCGACGAAATAATCACGATCGCGCCCTCGCCTTTCCCCTTCTCGGCCGGATCGCAAATCACGGCCTTGTTGGAGATGAACTTCATGTCGGTCGGATCCATCAGGCCCGAAGCGAACCCGAGCGCCACCCCGCGATCCACTCGATAGATCGTGCCGTCGCGCGCGTTGTCGTTCTCGGAGGCGAATTTGCCGGTGTCGGCGATCATCAACTCGTCACCGTATGAGCCGAAGGTCGACGGCGACCACGCGAAGCCCGACGGCCGCGTGAATCCCACCAGGTAAACCTCGTCCTTCATCTTGCCGTCGGGGCCGACGATGCTGATACGGCCGACCTTCGCCGCGAAACTTCCGCTCGCGCGCATCCCGACCAGCATCATGCCCGCCGCTTTCACATCGGACGACGGCGGAAATGTAATCGTCGTCAGCTCGAACTGGACCGGCTTGTTGTAGGCGCCGAACACGCTCGCCTTGCCCGACGAGTCGATCGCATAGATCGACGCGTTGCCGCTCACCGCCGCGTAGAGCTTGCCTGCGAACGGCGATCCCGCCTTGCCGAATTCCAGGTCGCGGCATTGGGTCGCGCCTGCGTCGGGCAGTTTCGCGAAAGTGCTGACCGCGCCCGACTTGTCGATTCGCTCGACCTCGCACGGCCCTTTGATACCGCCTGCCGCGGCGAGCACGAACACATTTCCCTCGTACGATCCGAATCCCGCCGGACCGATTGCGACGCCGGCCGGATTCTTGATCTTGGTCTTGTCCGCCAGCGGCGTCACCTTGCCGCCGAAGGTGACCGAGTAAACGCCACCCGCCTGGTCCGACACCACCATCGCGCCGTGATTGTCCTGTAGAAAGTACGGCGCGACGAGGCCCGGCGCCTTCAGCGCCTTGATCTCGAACGGAACTTCGACGTCGAGTCCCGCGCCCGATGCGCGCGCGATCGAGTTGGTCAAACCCGGCATCGCGGCGATTGCCAGCATTGCGACACTCAATGCAATGCCGAAGATTGAAAAGGATCTATTTTTTCTTTTCGAGAAGTTCATCAAGCGCCTCGTTGACAACGTATTTTTCGTTTGGATCCCGGTCGTCCAGATCGGACTTGCGGCGCGACACCCACTCGGCCAGCCCCACCGTCGCGGCCTCCTCGGGATTCGAAATCCCCATCGCCTCCGCGACCCGCATCAGCTGCGCAAACAGCTCATCGGGCACGTCAATCTGAATTTTCCTGCTCAAGCCGCCTCGCTCGATACACTTTCCCGCGATTGTTCGCCCTTCCATATAGTCTTAGGCTGCGGCGGTCGTCAAAATGATTCTGTCGTGTCATCACCGATCAAATACGCCGGCACTATCGTCGAGTACCTCGATCAGGGCCGCCTCAAGGCCGCGCTGGTCACGCGCGAACAGGAACGCCATCTCGCAGTGATCGATGCCGCCGGCCACGAACGGTTGGTCCCGCGCGATTTGGTCCTCATGCGCCATCCGGATCGTCACGCCAATCGCGAAACCGTCGCTGGCGCGCTGGCCGATCTCGAGCGCGAACGAGCGGAGCTGGCCGCCGAGCTCGACCTCCAGCTGTTATGGGAAGTCGCGCAGGAGCAGGGCCGCAGCTCTTCCGCCGCCGAACTCGCCGAGCTGTTCTTCGGCAAGCGATCCAACGCGGCCGCTTCCGTGATGCTCGAGGCGCTGCTCAACGATCGCATCTACTTCGTCCGCCGCCACATGGATTTCGTGCCGCGCACTCCCGACCAGGTCGAACGGCTGCGGCTGCAGAACGATCGGATTCGCGCGCGCAGCACCGACAATCGCAAGATCCAGAAAAATCTGCGCGACGTCCTCAACGGCGCCGCCATGCCGTCCGACAACGAAGACGAACGCGCCGCGCTCATCGAAGAGCTGACGCGCTATCTCAAGAATCCGTTCACGCGCAGCCGCGACATGACCGCGATGCTCGCGCATGCGGCGCCCGACGTCGATCCCGCCGAAGCTGCGTTCGAGATTCTCGAGCGGCTCGGCGCGCCTCCGCCAGTGCCTCGTTTCGCTTTCATCGCCGGGCTCAAGAGCGAGTTCAGCGACGCCGCAGTGAAGGAAGCAGCCGAAGTGGTTCCCGGCCCGCGCGCGATTTCCGACGGCGGCTACGCCGTGACCGTCGACGACGAAGATACCGTCGAGGTCGACGACGCGCTCAGCTGCGAGGCGCTCGCCGACGGCGGCATGCGCGTGCGCGTGCATATCGCGCTGGTCGCTGACTTCGTCGCCAAAGGTGGCGCGATGGATCAGGAGGCGGCCGCGCGCGCGACCACCGTTTATCTGCCCGAGACGACGATCAGGATGCTGCCCGATCCGATTTCATGCCGCGCCGCGAGCCTGATTGAGGGCGAAGATCGCCCCGTGATGACTACCGACGTACGCTTGTCGGCCGACGGCGAGCTGCTCGACGCCTCGATTTATCCGGCGCGCATTCCAATCATGCGCCGGCTCGACTACGACCAGGTCGACCACTTCCTCGAATCGGGCGCGTCTACCGACGACACCGCCGCGACCGTCGCGCGGCTGAACGCCGCCGCCGATTCAGCTTCGTCAGCGCCGGCGGACCGCCGGTGCAATCCTCGTGCAGCGGCGCGAGGCTAAAGTCCGCGTCCACGGCGACGACGTCGAAATAACAGTGCTCGATAACGCGTCGCCGGGCCGCACGCTGGTGGCCGAGTTCATGGTGCTGAGCAACTTCGTCGCGGCTCGATACGCGGCGGCGAACCGGATTCCGATCATCTACCGCGTGCAGCCGCAACTCGGCGGCGACATGGCCTCGATGCGCCCGCGCCTGTCGTTGCATCCCGAGTACCACGCCGGCATCGGTCTGGATTTTTACGCGCAGCTGAGTTCGCCGATTCGCCGCTACGCCGACCTGGTGCTGCAGCGGCAATTGTTGGGTGCGCTCAAGAGCAGCGACCACGAGGCGCCGATTTACACCGTCGATGAATTGCTCACCGTGCTCGCCGGCGCCGAGAATGCGGAAGCATCGGGCCGCGAGCTCGAGCGCCGCGCCAAGCGCTACTGGATTCTCCGCTACCTCGAGCGCCACGCGCGCGAAGGCGCGATCCTCGCGTACGTTACCCGCGAAGGCCAAAGCGCGGAGCTCGCCGATTTCGCCGTGCGCGGAACTTTGCACGGCGCACCTACCCTGCCGAATCAGATGCCGGTGATGGTGCAAGTGAGCCGCGTCGATCCGCTGCGCGGATGGCTCGCATTCGACTTCGTCGGCCCCGCCGACGAATCCTCGACCGGCGCGATCAGAACAATCTGACCCAAGCTTTTCTTAACAGCGGGTGCAGGGGTCAGGCTTTCGATGAGAGGAAGGGCGGCATCCCAGTGTGCGCCGAGACGCCACCGTCGACGACGATTTTCGCACCAGTTATGAAAGAGGCTTCGTCGGAGGCCAGGAAAGTTACGGTATTGGCGATCTCCTCGGGCTCGCCCATACGGCCGACGGGATGAGCCGCACCCATCGTACGGCGGAACTCCTCGGCGCGATCGCCACCAAGGACCAGGGCGACACGAGTGTTGATACCGCCGGGACATACACAGTTGATGCGAATTTTGTGCCTCGCATTTTCAAGCGCAGCGGCGCGTGTGAGATTAATCACTCCGGCCTTGGCGGCGTTGTAAGAAGCCATCCCGTAATCGCCATGCATTCCGGAAATCGAAGCGGTATTGATGATCGCGCCGCCACCCTGCTTGCGCATGATCGGAACCGAGTACTTGATGCCGAGAAAGGTGCTGGTCAGCGTGACCGCCATCACACGGTTCCACGACTCGAGAGTGGTGTCATGAATAGGCGAGACTACGGCCATGCCGGCATTGTTGAACATGACGTCGAGACGGCCGTAGGAATCGATCGCGAGCTTGATAGTCGCTTGAATCGCCTCGGGATCGGAGGCATCCATCTTGATGAAAACGGCGCGCCCGCCGGCCGATTTGATCTCCTCGGTGACCGCCTGCGCGCGCGAACCGCTTAAGTCCCCGACGACGACCGCGGCGCCTTCCGCAGCGAAGCGGCGCGCAGTCGCAGCGCCGATGCCGGCACCGCCTGCCGTTACAATAGCCACTCGATCATTCAATTTACCGGGCATAGTTATCCCTGGTGATTAGGAGCGCCCTTCGCGGTCGGGCGCAATCAGTGCTGCGGGCCTTTCTTGCGCATCTCTTCGTCGCGGTAGCGCTTGTAGAGCAGGGTCCATTCATTCGAGCCCTCGACCACGCCGCGTTTGATCGAATTGATCTTGCGCCGCACGATCGCATCGACCTCGTCGCCCTGCTCGTTGAACTGCGCGACGATTTCGCGCGCCTGCCGCAGCGCCAGCGGAAAGTTCGAGATCTCGGCCAGCCCCTCGTCGCGCAATTTTGCCAGCGATTCGCGCGCCAGGAACAGCACTCGTGCTTCGGTGAGTTTCATTTTTACAGCGTGAAGTTTTTCTTCTCAGCCAGGCGCTGGCGAATCAAAGTCCGCAGCCGAGTGACGTCGAGGCGCGTGTCGCGGCGCGCTTCCGCCTCCGCCATCTTGTCGGCCTCTTCGTCGATTTGCGCCTCGGTCTCGAAGTTCGCCGACATCAGCTCGACCACGCACGCCACCAGTTCCTTGACGTCGCTCTTCGGTTTGATGACGCCGCGCTCGATTAACCCATTGACGAGATGAGTCGCGAGCGCATCGATCTGAGCTTCCCGCATCGCCATACGATCCAGCTTGACCGGATCAGGTGCATCTTGTCAAAAGCACGCGACGAACAGCGACGAAGTCCCGCCTCTCACTGCGGCGGCTGCGGCGGCTTCTTCGCGTTCTGCTTGTCCTGCTCTTCTTTGTAGACCTCGTCCATCTTCGGCTCGAGCGCTTCGTAGAATTCCTTGATATGCCCGACGTTGGCGCCGAGGTCACCGGGGAAGTAGCGCAGCAGCGAGGTATTACCCGGGCGCGCCAGTCCGGAGCGCGAGCATACGTCGATATCGCCTGACGGTTGGACAGTGATCCTAATGTCGTCCTCGAGTTTGAGGAGGCGCGAGGTATAGATGCAATCGAGGGTGTAGTTACTCGGGCTGGCCTTGGCGATTCGCCATCCACCTAGCGAATTTACTGTGTCCTGCGAGAGCTGGAAGAGCTTGTCGCGCGAGATTCCCGGATATCCGCGGCGAATCAGTTCCGGAAAGACGTCGTTGAGCGGCGCCGGCTCCGCAGTGGACAAATCGTTCCGGGTCATCTGAACTGCAGGGGTGCCCGGTTTTTTGGCGGCATGCTTGGGCGGCGCCGTCGCTGGTGTCGGCGGAGGCGGCGGTGGAGCCTCCAGGTCGCAGGTCACCGCGCTGGAGCCCGTGGTACTGGTGGCCGCCGAGTTCATCGTGATGAACCGCGTCGCCCGTTGCCCGAAGCCCGGCCTTTCGAAAATCGTTTCGTTGTTCAGGATCATCGTCACGCCCGCCGCTGCAATCCCCACGGCGATGAGGAAAATCCCGAGGCGAATGATCAACCCGAGCAAGCGGCGCAGGATCGGAACGAAGATAAACAAGGCCAGGACGGCAACCGCGACGACGAGTTCAGGCGTTGTGATCATTTATGAAATCCCCGGGCAATGCCTACCGGTTGTATGGCGGCGAAGCAAGTGGGATGTGGATAAATGAGAGCGCGCGGCGGTTAGTGCCCGATAGCATCCTAAAAGTACACCGGCGCGACCCGGATTTCGGATCGCGCCGGCGATATTGCCAAATCTGTGAAATTTTCGTTTTCGTTACGCCGGAGCGCCAGCGAATCCTTCGTTGCCGTCGCCCCGCAAAATCGCATCGAAGCGATTGCCCAGGTAGTAGCGGCGCGCCTCGTCGTCGGTGACGGCCGCGCGACGAACGTCGCGCCGGCGAATCGGCCAAATCCCGCCGACCATCGGATGCCGTCCCTGGCGATAGCTGAAGAAATAATACGTGAACTGGCGCAGCACCCCTTTGCGCGATTCCGCGTCGAGTCCGCGGCCGCCGCATGCGGTGAAGAGCAGTTTCAGAAAGCGCGGGATCGAGTAGAAGCCCGTATAAGCGTCGTGATATGCGCCCAGCCAGCTCGCCTTGTCCAGCTTGTCGTGCTTGAGCGTGACGTGCTGCGAATCAAGCTGATTGAAGTCCCAGTCGATAATCGCGCCTTCCTTGGTGAAGCGCACCTGGTCTTCGGTCCCCGGCAGCGGCGTCATGATGAAGAACGACACGATGTCGAAGCCGATTTTTTTCAAGGTTGCAGCCGCCACGCGCCCGCAATCAGGTCCGTCGAACGGGAAGCCCAGCATGTAGCCCGCATGCACCGACACGCCGACTTTGTGCCAGTTCTCGACCACGCGCCGATACTTGTCGATCACGTGTGCGCGCACCGCTTCCAGCTTGCCCTTGCCCTGGCGATCGTCGGTGTTCTGATACTTGGTCGCGAAGTTCAGGTTATCGGGGTTGAGCGACTCGATTCCGACGAACGCCTGGTAGCATCCCGCCGCCGCCGCCAGCTCAGTGAAGCGCTTGCTCCGCCGATGCTTCGCGGTCTCGGTCTCGCCCTCGGCGACGTTCGCATAGCACGACGCGTCAACGTCCACCTGCATCATGAACGACAGCTTCGGGAACTCCTTCTTCACTTCGATCAGCCCGGTGAGAATCTCTTCCCATCGCGGCGATCGGAAAAAATCGTCATCAACGAGGAACAGCGACTCGATCCCGTGATGCTGGCAGGCGTCGCGCACCCAGGTCACCACCGCGTCCGGCTCGCGCGAGCGCATCGTGCGGCCCATCACGTTCTTCACGCTGCAGTACGAGCAGGTGAACGGGCATCCGCGCGAAGTATCGAGCGTCGTCATCGTGTCGTTGAAAAATCGCGTGAGGTAACGATCGTCGAGCACCGGCAGCAGCGACTCGGTGATCAGCGGCACGATAATGTCTTCCTGGCCGGTCTTCGCGCGAATTCCCTGCGTCACCGAATAACTCTTCTTCAGCTCGCCGCGCAGAAAGTCCTCGACGATATCGCCCCAGATATTTTCGGCCTCGCCGACGACCGTCGTCACTCCGCATTCGTTGAGGAACTTGCCCGAATCCGGAAATCCGCTGATGTGGAAACCGCCCATCATCGTCGGGATTCCCTCGGCCACGAACTGCAGCGCAAGGTCGCGCCCGCGCGGATACTGATTCGACTGCACGCCCGCCAGCCCGATCAGCAGCTCGACGCCGTCTTCGCGCGCCTTGTCCTTAATCGCAGTGATGGTCTCGGGGCTGACGATACCGTCGCAAATTTCGTCCCAAATCACCGTCTCGAGGCGAACATTGCGCTCGACCGCGTAGCGCTTATTGAACGCCTCGTTGAGCGCCGTCATCACCGTCAGGGTGTTATTGGGCTGGACGCCGTAGCGAAAATACTGGACGAAGCCGTCCTCGTCGTAGCGCGACGGCTTGATGAAATAGACGCGAACCGTGCGGCAGGGCTCCGGCTTTATCGCCGCATCCGCCCCTGCCCCCTCGCGGGCGGTAATTTGGAACGGCGCCGCGGGCCGATCTCCGCCATAGCGATGCGTCCCCAACAGCCAATAGAGGATAGATGCAGCGAAAATCAGGAATATGCCAAGTGAGACAAGTAATACCATCAATAGATCCTCTGCTTTTTCTTCCTACCCAGCAACCCCACCTGCCCACCACAACCGGAATGCGGGGCCGGTTTCTAACCGCTCGGTCAGACATTATTGTAAACAAATCCCGACCGCCAGTGTCAATCACTAACACGAACTCTTAATACGGGCGACGAGATACTCTCTGGAATAATTCAGATAGGGTCCTAGCGGTACATCTCCACCAAATTGATTAGCCCGAGGTCGCGGTACCGCTCGACGAGGTATCCCTTAATCTCCTGCACGCTGGCCATCTGGAGCGTCTCGCGCGCGATCAGCCGCGCAGTCTGATAATCGACCTCGCGGATGACCTTGCGCACGACCGGGATGAACAGCGGGCTCAGGCTGAGCTCGTCCAGGCCCATCCCGACCAGCAGCAGCGCAGCCAGCGGATCGCTCGCCATCTCGCCGCACAGGCAGACTTCCTTGTCGGCCGCGCGCGCGACGTTGACGACCTCGGCAATCGCGGAGATCACGGCGGGATGCAGCGCCTCGTACAGGTGTGCGACCTTCGGATTGTTGCGATCGGCGGCGAGCAGGTACTGGATTAGATCGTTGGTGCCGACCGAGAAAAAATCGACCTCGCGCGCCAGCCGCGGCGCCAGCCACACCGCCGACGGCACCTCGACCATGATTCCGACTTCGATATTCGGATTGTGCTCGAGCCCTTCCTTGAACAACTCGGCCTGCGACTCGGCCAGCAACTCCTTGGCGCGCCGCAATTCCTCGAGGCTCGAGATCATCGGGAACATGATGCGCACGTTGTGCTTCGCCGCTGCCCGCAGAATCGCCCGCAACTGAACCTTGAACAGGCCAGCCATCTCGAGCGAGATGCGGATCGAGCGCCAGCCGAGGAACGGATTGTCCTCGCGCGGCACCCGCATGTACGGCGGATACTTGTCGGCGCCGATATCGAGCGTGCGAATCGTCACCGGGCGCTTGCCCAGCTCGTCGAGCATCTTGCTGTACAGCGCGAGCTGCTGAGTCTCGTCGGGAAAATCCTCGTAGGTCAGGAACGAGAACTCCGAGCGCAGCAGACCAACACCCTCGGCCCCGTAGCGCAGCGCCAGGTTGATGTCCGCCAGCAGCGCGATATTCGCGAGCATCATCACGCGATGCCCGTCGCGGGTCGCGGTCGGTGCGTTGCCCTCTTCGATCAGCTCTTTCTTGAACGCCTCATAGCGCTTGGACAGGCTGACGTAGTCGCGCTCGATCTCGCTGCCCGGATTGACGTAAACCACGCCCGCGTTGCCGTCGAGCACGAGCGAATCGCCCTCGACCACAGACTCCATCAGGTGCTCGACGCCGACGACCGTGGGGATTTCGAACGCGCGCGCCAGGATGGCAGCATGAGAAGTGACGCCGCCCGATTGCAGCGCAATCCCCGCCAGCTTGTCGTGGCTGACCATCGTCAACTGCGAGAGCGTCAACTCTTCGGCGACGATAATCGTCGGCTTGGTGAAAGGCGCCCGCTTTTCTTCCTGCCTCAGATGGCGCAGCACGCGATGGCCGACGTCGCGGAAGTCGGTCGCACGCTCGCGCAAGTAGTTGTCCGCGACCGCGAGCATCGACGCGCTCAGCTCCTCGATCACGCGGAACAGCGAGCTCTCCGCCGTGTAGCCGTTGGTAATAGTGTCGCGGATGCGGCTGACGAACTCTTCGTCCTCGAGGATCATGCGGTGACCGTCGAAAATCTTGAGGTCCGACTCGGGCATCAGCGGTTCCATTCGAATCCGCAACGTCGCCAGCTCGGCCAGCGAACGTGCGAGCGCCTCCTCGAAGCGCTTGCTCTCGACCTTCGGGTCGCGCGACTTCTGATGACGATCGACGCTGCTCAAAAACGTGCCGACCACGTGCGCGTTGCCCTGCGCGAATCCCGGCGAGGCCGACAGTCCCGCCAGTCGCGGGCGCCGAATCTTGGCGGGCGCGGCGTGCCGCGTCTTGCCGCCGACTTTTTCGTAGTCCTTGAGCTGGCGGTTGGCCTCGATCATCCGGCGCTTGTATTCGAGCCGCTCCTTTTCCTTGGTGGCGAGCGATTCGCGCAGCCTGAAATGAGACAGGATCTGCGCGACCTGGTTGGCGGCGGTGTTGAGCAGGCGGATTTCGTTCTTGTTGAATTTGCGCCGCTCCAGCGTCTGCGCGACCAGCACGCCCAGCGGCTTCTTGCGCCCGTCGCGCACGGGGACGCCGAGAAAAGTATGGAACCGTTCCTCGCCGGTCTCTGGAAAATATTTGTAGCGCGGATGACTGATCGCGTCGGGCACGAACACTGGCTCGTCCTGCTCCAGCACCAGCCCAACCAGTCCCTCGTTCAAGCGCATCGAAACCTTGCCGACCGATTCGCGATCGAGTCCGACGGTGGCGCGCAGCACGATTCGCTCGCGCTGCGGATCGAAGAGGTACAGCGAACAAACCTCGGCCTCCATCCCCGACGCAATCGCAAACGCCACGCGGTCCAGCGTCTCGCGCAGGTCGTCCGAGTACTCGCCCGGAATCGACGACAGATGCTCGATGAGAGCGAGGCGGTCCTTGTTGGCACTCATTGTTCAGGGTCTCGGATAAAGTCTCAGCAGCGGCGCGAAAATTTTATCGGATCACTCGCGTCGCAAACAATGCCGGAGGGCACTTAATCGTCGGGAGTCTCTGATTTTTTGAGGCGTTAGCTCTCTGCAGGTGACAGCTCGAAGGGCTCCAGCGCGCTCTTCAATAGGCCCCGACCTGCGCGGCATCGCTTCGATCGAATCGCGTCGATCAGACCGCGCTCGTCCTTGATTGGCGCGTCGAGCAGCGTCGTCACGCATCCCACTGAACCGGCCGAATGCGAATCCGAGCCCGCGACCTCCGCCATCCCGAGATGACGCGCGACCTTCAGCGCGAACACATTCTCGTCCTCGCCGCAGGCGCCGTTAAGAACTTCGATCGCATCGACCAGCTCGAAGATTCTCAGCTTGGCGGCGCGGTCCGGGTAGGTCGCGTCGATCGGCTCGGAGTCCGGATTGATAAACGAAAAGCGCGGATCGAGTTTGTAGCGAAACGGATGATTCGCGATCAGGATTCCGCCTTCGAGATCCACCACCCGCCGCAGTTCAGCCAGCTTGTAAATTCCTCCGACGTATCGCTCCAGCCCGAATGCGCCGACATGGCCCAAGTCGGTGGTGACTTCCATCCCGCGCAGAAAAATCACACCTGAGTCCGCCGCTATCGCCGCGACCTCGCGCGAATCCCACATGTTGTCGTGCTCGGTGATACAGACCGCGCCGATTCCGATCGCACGCGCACGCTCGACCAAGTCTTTCGGCGCCAGGTTCGAGTCCGAGCTACCGCGATTGGTGTGGAGATGCAGGTCTACGCTGAAGTAGGGCCCCGCCGGCTGCGGGTGCCCGCTTCGTGAATCTGCCATTGGCGACGCGCCGCGGCTACTTGGGCGGCTCCTTCGCGAGCGTGATCTTCGTCATGTGGTCGCCCTTTTGAATCTTATCGACCGCGTCCATCCCCTTAATCACGCCACCGAAGACCGTGTATTGGCCGTCGAGGCCCGGCTGCGGCTCGAGGCAGATGTAGAACTGGCTGCCGCTCGAATTGCGTTGCGGATTAACGTCGTCGCCCGTGCGCGCGGTGGCGACGCTGCCACGCAGGTGCTTCTCTTTGATTTCGGCCGGTACTGTGTAACCCGGCCCGCCAGAGCCAGTGCCGTCAGGATCTCCCCCCTGGATGACGAAGTCCGGCACGACGCGATGCCACGTCAGGCCGTTGTAGAAGCCCTTGTTCACAAGAGTCTCGAAGTTCGCAACCGTCTTGGGCGCGGCCTCGGGGTAAAGTTCGAGGACGATGGTGCCGCGTTCGGTGTCGATGATTGCGTAATGGCCTGTGTTTCTCACTGGGAGTCCATCCGTTGCGCCCTTGCAGGCCGAGGCGAAGACGAGCACCGCCACGACGGCAAGACACGACATTTTAAAGGAGTTGCGCTGCATACTATTCCACTCGCATTCGCACGAACAATCAAACGTCCATGCAGTCCCTGGGTTGATCAGTCCTGTATGGAAGTATTCGAGGCGCCGCCAATCCGCAAGTGATGAAGCAATCGGCTAGTCTGCTGGTTTTCGTCCTGAACGCAGGTTACGCAGCACGCCATCGCCGATGTCGCGGAAGTCGGTTGCACGCTCGCGTAAGTCGTTGTCCAAGACCGTAAGCATCATAGCGCTGAGTTCCTCGATCACGCGGAGGAGCGCGTTCTCGGCGGTATAGCCATTGGCGATTTTGTCGCGGATGCGGCCGACGAACTCCTCGTGTTCGAGAATCATGCGTCGGCCGTCGAGGACTCTGAGGTCCGACTCGGACATAATCGCTTCCATTCGTGCTCGCAGCGTAGCCAGCTCGCTCAGCGAACGGCTAAGTGCAACCTCGAGAAGCTTGGCCTCGACCTTCTGGTCCACGCGCTAGCCCTTGATGAACTTCGCGACCGTCGCGGCGAGTTGCGCCGGATCCTCCAGCGGCATCATATGCGCGCCGTCCGCGACCAGATGAACCTTCGCGCCGGGAATACCTTTGCGGAATTCGTCGGCATAGACCGCCGGCAGCAGCTTGTCGTCCTTGCCCCACACGATCAGCGTCGGCGCAGCAATTCGATGCAGCCGTTTGCGCAGCCCCTTGTCCGGTATCGGCCACATGAACTTGCCCGTGCACCCGAGCGCCCAGGTGATTCGAATGAAGCCATCCTGATCCTCGGGGTTCAGCGTGATTCGCTTCAACGACGGGTGATGCTGATCCTTGAACAGCAGCGCGGGCAGTTCAGTCTGCGGCGTCACGATATAGTTGCGAATGGGCGAGTCGTCGCGCCACAACCCGAGCGGACTTATCAGCACCAGCTTGCCGACGCGCGTCGGATCGGTCGCCGCAATCTCGCCCGCAATCATCCCGCCGAACGAATGCCCGACCAGCGCCGGCGCCTTGAGCCCCAGCTTGTCGAACAGGTCGTAGTAGTAGAGGACGAGATCCCACATGTCGTCGAGCGCCTTGTAAGAGTCCTCGTCGCCGCTCGTGATCCCCGGATGCTCCGGCGCATAAACGGTAAAACTCTTCGCCAACTCTTCAAGCAGCTCGGCCTCAATCGGCCCATAACCCGCCATGCAAATAAACCAGCGGCGCCCCGTCGCCAAGAATCCTGACCTTAGGATGAACCTTGTCACCCCAAACACTTACGGTTTTATCTTTCGCAGCCGCCATATCTATCCCTCTAAAGAACCTGAGAGCAAAGTAGCGCGCCGCGCGCAACTTTGCGCTTCACACTGGGTGCAGGGGTCACCCCTGCCGCCCGCCGCGCAGGCGATTTCTCTTCCTCTCATAGAACTACCGCGCCGCCGCATGCACTCCATTCGACGCGATCTTCGTGCGCGGCCCCTTAAGCGACTCCGGCCACCAATTGTTCTCCCACTCGCCGTCCCACACACCGCGGAAATGCGGCAGCACCTCGCTGCAGAACAGATCGATATTCTTGATCGTCAACTCATGCGGCATCGATCCGATATGCAGCAGCACCATCAGGTTGCCGACGCGAAGTTTCTTGACCGCCTCCATCAACTGCTGACGCACGGTAGCCGGCGATCCCGCGATCACGAACTGGTTGTCGACGAAGTCCTTATACTTCCAGGTCGGTATCTTGTTCATCAGGTCGAACAACTGCGGATTCAGCTTAGTGACGCTGTTGACCAGGCTCTTGTAGTCCTGGTTGCCCGCGACGGGAAAATACTCGGGCAGGATGTGCAAGCATTTGTCGTAAAAATACCTGATGTGCTTGTAGTAGTCCTTTTCGGCCTGCGCATCGGTTTCCGATACCGCCACCAGCTGCAAAAATCCCGCGCGATACGGATTTGGATCGTGCCCACCCTTGGCGACGAAATCCCAGAAACCGTCCATCACGCGCTTGCCGAAATTATTTCCCCAATACGACAGGAAGCAGTAGCAATGGTTGTGCTTGGCGGAAAAATCCCAGGTCGAAAGACTGCCACTGCCGGGAATCCACACGGGCGGATGCGGCTTCTGAATCGGCCGCGGCCATATGTTCACCATCGGCAGTTTGAAGTACTTGCCGTTCCACGCGAAAATTTCCGGTGACTGCCACGCCTTCATAATCAGATCGTGCGCCTCGTAGTACCGCTCGCGCTGCTCGATCGGCGGGATCCCGTAGCAGAGGTTCACGTCCTGCGACGTCCCCAGCGGCATCCCGGCCACCAGCCGGCCGCCGCTGATGCAGTCGATCATCGAATATTCTTCTGCGATTCGTATCGGCGGATTCGAGGTCGGCAGCGTCGCTCCCATCTGCACGACGGCCACGTCGGTGCCGTTGGTCGCGCGCGCGAGAATCGATCCCATCAGGTCCGGATTCGGCATGAAGCCGTACGCGTTCTGATGATGCTCGTTGACGCAGATGCCGTCGATGCCCTTGTCGGCCGCATGGATCAGCTCGTCGAGCGTCCAGTTGTAGTACTGCCCGACCTTGACCGAATCGGCCAGCTCCGCATACGGCGGATCGACCCACACCGAATGATACTTCTGCGCGAAGTCGTCAGGCAGATCGCGATACGGCATCAGATGGAACATTGAAATTTTCATCGCAAGCCTCCCGATCAGCGAGCATTCGAGATTTCAATATCACGGCAGGGAGCGATTCCCCAACGTCTTGATACTGGTGCTTACTGCGCAGTCCCGCGTCGTGTAAACCATCATGTGTGGGCAATACCCGTTGCGTCCTCATTTCATGCGCCTTGGCGATGCTCTCGACTGTCGTCGCGCGCGCCGATCCTCCGCCCCGAACTTTCGTCGGCGACTTCATCGGCAATGACGCGACGGCGGACAACGCCCTCAGTGTTTCGGGCAGCGTCGATCGCGGACAGAACTCCGAATCGGTGTACCTTGAAAAAGCCATCTCGCCCGTATCGAGCTTGTCGATTTTCGCCGGCTACCAGCGCTTCGAGCAGGAGGAGGAAAACACCACCTCGAGCAACCTCGAGCTCGCTTACAAACGCATACTGATCGCACTCCCCCGCCGCGAATTCGTGTTCTCGATTAATCCCTCGATCGAGCTGCCGCTCGGCAACAGAAGTGCCGGCAACGAAACTCACGCGCGCGCCGGCGTCGATTTGCTTTTTCAAAAGGGCTTCGCAGAGTTGCCCGACGCAGTGCGGATGCTCCGTCCGCTCGGCGTCGAGGGCGACTTCGGATGGCAGAGCAAGATCACCGGCGCGCGCGACGATCTGATAACCACCGACCTCGAACTCGAATATTCGCTGCAGTACCTCGACGAAAACGTCGCCGCCAATTCAGTCCCTCGTGCATTTCGCGAGCTCACGCCGAATCTCGATTTCGACTACGGGCAATATCTCAGCGCTCATCGCAACTCCTCGGCGCCGAATTTCTCGCTCACTCCCGCCATAGCCTGGTTGAACGAGACGTACGAGATGAACTTCGGCGTCCAGGTCGCAGTCAATCACGCCGCCGCCGGTACCGGCGCTGTCGCCTTCGTCTGGGTGCTCAGCGTCTCCTATGATCAACTCGTCCCCGCGCTCGGCTGGACGCCCTTCAAATGACCGGCGCCCGCAGTATGGACAAGCGCCCTCTGTGAAGGCGAGAATGCGCGGCTATGGAATCGTGGTTCAACAAAGCGAGATTCGGGATGTTCATCCATTGGGGCCATTGCAGCCAGCGCGGCCTCGAGCTGTCGTGGCCGCTGGTGGGAGGTGTCGGCGCGCTGCCCGACGGTCAAAGCATCGCGGTGGACGAATATCACTCGACCGCCAAAACGTTTAATCCGGTCAAGTGGGATGCGCGCGCGCTGGCCCGGATGGCTAAACGCGCCGGTATGCAGTACGCCGTTCTGACTAGTAAACATCACGATGGCTACTCACTATTTCACACGAAGCATTCTGACTATTCAATTGAGTATTCGCCCTTCAAGCGGGATATAGTTCGGGAATATACAGATGCGTTCCGCGCCGAGGGTCTGAAGGTCGGATTGTACTACTCACTTATCGACTGGCATCATCCCGACTATCCGGCGTTTCTCGAATCGGACAAACCCTACAAATGGGGCAACTGGCGCCGCTCGACGCCCGATCAGTGGAATCGCTTTATCGAATTTATGTTCGCCCAGATGCGCGAGCTGCTGACCAACTACGGAAAGATCGACCTGCTGTGGTTCGACGGCGGATGGGAACGCATGCCCGAGGAATGGAAGTCGCGCGAGTTCGTCGAGATGATCCATTCGCTCCAGCCCGAAGTCGTCATCAACGATCGGATCCCCGGCTACGGCGACTACAAGACCCCCGAACAGGCCGTTCCGCCCAAGCCGCCGGAAGGTCCATGGGAGACTTGCCTGACGATCAACAACAGCTGGGGCTACAACCCCTCGGACAAGGATCTCAAAACCACGCGGTCACTAATCCATACGCTGTGCGAGGTCGCCGGCAAGGGCGGAAATCTGCTGCTCAACGTGAGCCCGATGGGCGACGGCGCCCTTCCGCCCGAACAGGTTGAGCGCCTCGAAGCGATCGGCGCCTGGATGGATCGCAATAGCGAGGCGATCGTCGGCACCGACCCCGGTCTCGAGCCCTGGCAGTTCTATGGACCGTCAACTCGCCGCGGCAATCGCGTCTACCTGCACGTGCTGATGAAGCCCTACGAATCCGTGTCAGTGCGCGGCGTCAAAGTGAAGCACGTCGGCGACGTGCGCCCGCTGTCGAGCACAATCTCGCTCAAGGTCCGCAAGCGAGTCTCGGCTGCCGACAGTCTGTTCAACCACGACCCAATCGGCGAACTCGTTATCACAACCCCCGACAGCGCCCTCGATTCGCTCGCAACAATCCTCGCCGTCGATTTCCAGCGCTAGTAGGCTTCGTGGCTCACCGCTGCGTCGAGAAGGTCCAGTTGTAATGCTGTCCGTTCGCCGTCATCGACACCGCGTACTTCGCGCCTTTGTCGAGCGGCGCGCGCGGAATCACAACCGCTGTACCGTAAGACTTCAACACGTTGCGCCCGAGCTCTTGTGAGTATGCGTCGGGATTCGAGTAGCTAGTCGAATCGAAGCCGCACACCTCGACCCGAGTACTGCTGCCGTCGGTATTCACTCGCGCGAGTGAGTATTGACTGAGATGACTCTCCATCCAGTCGCCAAGTTGAAGTGTAATAGCCAGTCCGCTCGGCGGCGCATAACCGGGACAGCTCGTGCGCGGATCGGGCCATTCGTTGTTGAACGAGGTCAACGCGACAGTACCGCCGTCCGGAGGAAACTCAATCGGCAGAGCTTCCGCTGCCTGCGCCGACATTTTCCCCTGCGATCCTTTCAACAGGTTGAGTCCCGCCGCGCACGCTTCCGCCTCGCAGTACATTCCGAAGCCCGCGCTGGTCAGGCGAGGATTCAGTATCGGCATGCGATGGAACGGTAGCGCGATCCATCCGTCGATCGACCACGTCGGCGAGCCCCATGTGTCCCCCGCCGCTACACCCCGCATGCTCCACACGTCCATGTCGCTCGACTTCGCCGCCTCGAGCCCTTCGGGCGTGAAGTTCGGGCTCCCGGGATCCTCGGTGTGCATCTCGGCGCCGAGACCGTTGCTGCTCGATTCGATCGTGATAGTTCTTGACGATGTAAGTGGTATGCGCGCGATCGCCCTGGCTCGCCGTCGGATCTTCGAATATCGGCGGCAGCTTCACCATCTGGCGGTAGTAGTTCACTCGCCGTAACCATTCAGGGACGGCAGATAAGGAAGTCTCCGGCGGCGGCGCCGCTGCCGTCGAGCCTGCAGTTGATCCCTCGTTCTCGTTTTCCGCGACCGACTGAGTATTGATAGCCGCAGGTGACTGAGTATTCATCGCCGCGGGCGCGGGACTCAATTCGGGCGACGAGCTTTCCCCGAACAGAGCCGACAGCGCCGGCCGCATCGCAGGGTTGCGGCGAGCGAAGACGAAACCAGCGACCAGCGCCAGGGTCGTGATCAGCAGCCCCACCCACATGCGGCGCGGCGCCGATTGGGGATTGAAAGCAAAACGCACAGAGCCGAATTTGATCTCGTCGCCGGGCTTAAGCGCGACGGGTTCGGTCAGTCGGCGGCCGTTGATGAACGTGCCGTTGGTCGAGCCGAGGTCCGCCAACTCGAAGCCGTCAGCCTTTCGCGTGATCGTGGCGTGCCGGCGCGAAACCGTCGTGTGGTCGGCCACTACATCGTTCTTCGGATGACTGCCAATGGCTATCGTCGGTTTGTCGAGTGAGTATTCGCGCGCAGGGGAACTGCCTAATGAAACGAGCCGATCGCCGGCGCCATTCTTCGCCGGCATCTAGCCCAGGTTCCAGAAGCGCCCGACATTTTGCGCTGCCCGCTCAATCATCGGCATCACCCGGTCACCGCCGCCATCGTCACCAATCGGCTCATCGGCATCGCGTCCCAATTCATCGATCACCGCGCGCCCCGACTCCGCGATTGCTTCCAGGTCGTAGCCGCCTTCCAGCGCCGCGACCATCTTTCCGCCGCAGCACTCCGCCGCGAGCCGCTTCACCCGCCGCGCCATCGCCGCGAACCCCGCATCCGTCACCTGCATCTGCGCGAGCGGATCGCGAAAATGCGCATCGAAACCCGACGACACCAGTATGAACTCGGGCTTGAAATGCCGCCCGATCGGCATCACGAGCCGATCGAACACGCGCAGATATTCCGCGTCGCCGAACTCCGCCGGCATGGGCAAATTAACCGTGTACCCCAGGCCTGCGCCGTAGCCAATCTCGTGCAGCGATCCGGTGCCGGGATAATGCGGAAACTGATGCGTAGAAACGTAAAGCACCTCCGGCGATTCATAAAATATATCCTGCAGCCCGTTGCCGTGATGCACATCCCAATCGACGATCATCACGCGCTTCAGACCGCGCAATTCGATTAGCCACTTCGCGGCGATCGCTACATTGTTGAAGAAGCAAAACCCCATCGCGCGATTAGGCAGTGCGTGATGTCCCGGCGGCCGCACAATAGCAAATCCATTAGCTACTGCCCCGTCCATGACCGCCTCGACTGCAGTCAGCACTCCGCCAGCAGACAACAGGGCAGTCTCGTAAGTATCGCGCGAGCTGTGCGTATCCGGATCGAAGTCGAACCTATCCAACGACGCCGTTCGCGCCACCGTCGCGACGTATTCTGGCACGTGACAACTCGCGATCTCTTCGTCCGTAGCCTCGCGCGGCGCTATGAATTTCAGATCTGGCCGCTTGAGCGATTCCGCCATCTCGGTCATCGCCTCGATCCGCTCAGGTCGCTCCGGATGCGATCGGCCGGCGAAGTGCTTCAGGTAGCGGCGGTCCGTGACCACCCCGGTTTTAAGCATCGTTGACACCAAAGTCGGGTATGATGATTAACTGGCATGTGGGGGTCGCGGGGAATTTCCCCGCGCGAGGAGCAGTCATCGAGTTGCACGGGGATTCGGATCGGACGGTCATCGAACTTTGGACCTCTTTGAAATAGTTATCATCCTCGCGGTCGCGTTGATCGTCCTCGGCCCCGAACGCCTGCCAGAAGTTATGCGCACCGTGGGAAAAATCTTGCGCGAGCTTCGCCTCGCGAGCAATACCGTGCTCCACGAACTGACCGACGTGCTCGAAGAGCCGCCGCCTGCAGCGCCGACCGCAAAAATCCCGCCGGCCGCCGTGACCGCTCCGAGGTCCGATCAACCCGCGTCACCGCCCGCGGCCGCGCCGCCCGAGAAAACATAGCCGGTCATCCCGCACTGTGCCTAGCGAGGATATCACACCGCCAGCAGTCATCGAGGCGACGCCGGAGCAAGCCCGGATGTCGCTCATCGAGCATCTGCAGGAACTCCGCACGCGCCTGATTCGCGCCTTCATCGCCATCGGCCTCGGCTTCATCGTCGCGTATCTCATCGCCGATCCGCTCTTCCACCTGCTGACCTGGCCGATTCGCGAAGTCTCCGGCGGCAAGGTGTTGCTGATAGGCACGGGAGTCGGCGAGGCCTTCTACACCAAGATCAAAGTCGCGCTCATCGCCGGCCTGTTCATCGCGAGCCCGGCCGTCTTTTACGAAATCTGGAAGTTCATCGCGCCGGGGTTGTACGAAACCGAGCGCAGGATGGCCAAGCCGTTCGTCTTCTTCGCGACGATTTTTTTCGTGCTCGGCGGATATTTCTGCTGGGCCGTAGTCTTCAGAGTCGGCTATGCCTTCTTCCTGGCCCAATACGCGAGCATCGGCGTCACCCCGACCATCCGCATCAGTGAATATCTCGCGTTCTCGTCGAAGCTGCTGCTGGCGTTTGCGCTCACGTTCGAGATGCCGATCTTCGCCTTTTTCTTCACCAAGCTCGGCATGATCGACTACAAGATGATGTTCAGTTTCTGGCGCTATGCGATCCTCGCCATCTTCATTGTCTCGGCGGCGCTCACTCCGCCCGATATGATTTCGCAATTCCTGCTCGCGATTCCGCTGCTGGTGCTGTATGCACTCAGTGTCGGCGTCGCCTGGGCATTTCGTCTCAAGCCCGATGAAAAAACTGCCGCCACAACGCCCGAACCATCTGAAACCATCTGAGCGTCGAGTTAGTTTAGCGGGGTTCCCATGGCAAGAATTCTGACCTCTCCAGTCGCGACCGGCGCACCCGGCATCCCGCCGCGATGGACCCGCAGCGCCAAGGACGCCGTTTGCACCGCGTACTCTGCCGCCAGCCGCCTCTGGTTCACCACTTCGGCCGGCATGATCAACGAAATTTATTTTCCCACCATCGACACGCCACAAGTCCGCGACCTCCAGTTCCTCGTCACCGACGGCGAAACTTTCTTTCATGAGGAGCGCCGGGATCTCCGCTCCACTACCGAGTACCTCGCCAACGTCGGACTCGGCGTGAAAATCGTCAGCCATTCGCCCGACGGCCGCTATCACATCTTCAAGGAAATCATCACCGATCCCCATCAGCCCACGCTGCTCGTCAACACCCACCTCGAAGGCGATGAAGAGCTGCTCAAGAAACTTCATCTCTACGTTCTGCTCGCGCCGCATCTCTGCGTCGGCGGATGGGGCAACAACGGCTACCTTACGCACATCGTCGGACACGAATTTCTGACCGCCAACAAAGACGGAACGTGGCTGGCGATGGCCGCGACCGAGCCGTTTCTCAGGACTTCGTGCGGATACGTCGGCAATACCGACGGCTGGCAGGATCTGCACGCCAACTTCAAGATGGACTATCAATTCGCCGCCGCGCTCGACGGCAACATCGCGCTCACCGCCGAGATAGATTTGCGCAAGGGTTACTCCTTCACCCTCGGCATCGGCTTCGGCCGCGAGCTAAATCGCGCCGTGACCACCCTATTTCAGTCGCTCGCTGAGCCCTTCGAGATGCAGCGCGCGCGCTTCCTCGAGCAATGGACGCGCGCCTCCAAGGATTTCCTGCCGCTCGAGAAATACTCCGGCGACGCCGGCGCGCTTTATCGCCGCAGCCGCGAGTTGTTGCTCGCCCACGAAGACAAGACCTATCCCGGTGCGATCATCGCTTCGATGAGCATCCCCTGGGGCGAGGCCAAGAGCGACGACGACCTGGGCGGCTACCATCTCGTGTGGACCCGCGACATGGTCAACAGCGTGACGGGCTTGGCCGCCAGCGGCGAAATCGCCACCGCGCTGCGCGCGCTCATCTACCTCGCCTGCGCGCAACGACCCGACGGCGGATTCCCGCAGAATTTCTGGATCGACGGCAGACCCTACTGGAACGGCATCCAACTCGACGAAGTTTCGTTTCCGATCATGCTCGCATGGCGGATGCACAAAGAAGGCGTCCTCAAGGGCCTCGATCCCTATCCGATGGTGCTGCGCGCGTCGCATTTCCTCGTCGAAAACGGACCGCCAACGCCGCAGGAGCGATGGGAAGAAAACGCCGGCTACTCGCCCTCGACGCTGGCCGCCAACATCGCCGGCCTTGTCTGCGCGGCCTGCTTCGCGCGCGACCGCGGCGACCTCGTGACCGCGCGGTTCCTCGAGGAGTACGCCGACTTCCTCGAAGCCAACATCGAAACCTGGACCGTCACCAACGAGGGCTTCCTCGTCCCCGGCATCAAGCGCCACTACGTGCGCATCAATCCAATCGACGTCGCCGATCCCGACGCCGATGAATCGATCGAAGGCAAGCGCGTCTTCATTCACAACCGCGGGCCCGGCGAACAGGCTGAATTCCCCGTCGCGGAAATAGTCGACGGCGGCTTTCTCGAGCTGGTCCGCTACGGCATCCGCAAGGCCGGCGATCCGCTGATGGAAGATTCGCTGCGCGTCATCGACGCCGTCCTCAAGACGGACTTCCCCGCCGGCCCCTGCTGGCGCCGCTACACTCACGACGGCTACGGCCAGCGCGACGGCGGCGGCCCGTTCCTCGGATGGGGCCGAGGACGACCGTGGCCACTGCTGACGGGAGAGCGCGGACACTACGAACTGGCGGCAGGGCGTGACCCCACGCCATACCTGCTCGCCATCGAGCGCTTTGCCAATTCCACGCAGTTGCTGCCGGAGCAAATCTGGGATCAGCCCGACCTGCCGCGACGACTACTCAAGTACGGCAACCAGACCGGCGCCGCGACGCCCCTGATGTGGGCGCATGCCGAGTACATCAAACTGCTGCGCTCGACCTGCGACGGCCGCATTTTCGATATGATCGATGAAGTCCGCGACCGCTACATGAATCCCGCCCGAAAACCGAGCCGCCTGATCGTTTGGAAGGCCAACCGCCGCGTCAAATCAGTTGCACCCGGCGATCGCTTGCGCATCCAGTCCAAGCAGGCCTTCACGCTTCATTGGTCCAACGACGAATGGCAGCACGTCAATGATACTGGGTCCATCGCCACCCCGCTCGGCTTCGAGTACGTCGACCTCGAGATAGCAGCCGACGCGCGCGCCCCCATTCGCTTCACCTTCAACTGGCGCGAAACCCGCAAATGGGAAGGCCGCGACTACGCCGTGACGATTGCAGGCTGATCCATCGCTCGCTCTCCCTTAACGCGCCGTAATCTCTCCGCGACGCGCACCATATCGGCGACGACTTCACCGCTTTGCGCGACGCCTATCGCCCTGCTCTTCTGATTTCTGCGCGAATTTGCTCTGCCGTACGCTGTGTCTCGCTGGCACGAAGCTCGCTCTTCTTCCTCCGACGTTCGCCTTACGATCCGTTAATAACTTTTTCGGCGAACCGTCGTACTGTCAGCAGCAGGAGGAATTCCCGATGAGCAGCAAGGATCCGTTGATGCGCGACGCGGTTGAGATGCGCCTGGTGTTCGCGCTTCTCGTGCTGATGGCGGCACTCATCGTCCAGGGTTGCACCGCGTTCAATCCGCAGGGGGCGGCGATCCAGCAGGCGCCGAACTACTACAACGGCGAACAGTACAGCCAGCTCTCGCCCGAGCAGAAGATGCAGCTCGAAGATCACCTGTCCAACCAAAGCAACTCTGCGTGGCGAACCAGCGCCGACGTCGCGTCGAGCGCCGGCCAGCTCGGCCAGGGAACGGGAGTTCTGCTGTGGGGCATCCATTCAATCCAGCGGTGATCGGCTAGCGCGCGGAGGTTCGGCGTGATTGCAGTTACGATCGCGATGGCGCGAATCGCCGCGGTTCTGTTCGCGGCTTTTGGCGTCGCGCTCGCGCTGTCGTGCCTGACGGGATGCAGCAACATGGCGCCCCAGTATGCCGCCCAGCAATACGCGCCTTCATACTACGAAGGCAGCTACAACACGCTGACTCCGCAGCAAAAGTTTCAGCTTGAAGATCATCTCTCCAATCAGAGCAACGAGGCCTGGCGGACCACCGCGCAAGTGATGAGCGGCGCGGGCCATCTGCTTGGCGGGACGGGAACCCTGCTCGGTGCAATCCGCGCAATGGAACAGCCCGCGCACGCGCCAAAACACCGAAGCCTTCTCTAACACTGGGTGCTGGAGTCACCCGTGCCCAAGAAAGTGTGAAACCCACGGAGGGTTTCACATTGAATCAAGTAATTGAGATAGAGGCGCCGAGAGAGCGGTCCAATGCCCTCTCGTCTACCTCACGGTCATTGCCCCACGGTCATTGCGAAACCGGCATCTGCGAAGTGACCGTAAACGGAAACGTCTGCGCCGACATGAAGGGTATGTGAACCGAATAGTTGTAGGTCATCACGATCTTGGCATCGAGCTGAGAGGGAACCTTAGTGTCGGTCGGGAATGTCACCGCGACATTGCTGGTGGTCAGCTTCAAATCCGGCGCAGCAGCTATTGCGACGGCCTGGATCGAGGATGCGTCGCTGCTCGTGCTGCCATGAACGCTCGCGTAGCGCGCCGCCAACCGGGCCGCGGAGCATAGCGAGTTGTAGCCCAGTACCACCTCGGCCATGAACATGATCGCGCTTATGGTCAAGAGAAAAGCCATCGATGCGAACGCAAACTCGGGCAATGCCTGGCCGGACGCGAACCCGGATTTTACCCTGCGTGAACGAGTTACCTTTTTCATTGCATCACCTGCATCTTGGCGGTACCGCTCAAGACGATCGGATTGGCGAGCCCCGGGTATTTTCCCATTGTGTGGAAAGGCGCAGAAACGCTGACTGTGACGTAGGTGGCACCCGGATTGTCCGAACAGTTGTAGGACGAAGCACAGATCGGGACCGTAGTCGCAGTGCTGATGCAGGTGCATTGGCTCACCGTGGGCGAGCCGGAACTCAGCGCGATGTTCGAAGCGTCGTTGCTGACGGCCGCGGTGATTCCACTAGTGTCAGCGGCATTCGCCAGGCTCTGAACGGCGAATTGTACGCCGGCCCGCGCTGCTGCTTTCACGGAGATCTCCGTGTAGAACATCCGCGAAAAGTCGGCGGTCACCAGCAGCAGTATCGACAGTACTGCCATGCCGCCCGCGAGCTCGACAAAGCTCTGGCCACGCGGCCGCGAACGTACGCCCAGGACCAATCGCCTCAGTGATTTTCGTATGCGCTTATTCATAGATGGTATTCGAGGACAGTGGTGAAGTCCCTCCCAATGAAGAGTAGTTACTGCCGATAGTCATCGAAGCATTACCCGTAATCGTCAACGTATCCGCGATTATGAAGGTGTAACCGCTGCTGCTGGAATTCCCGAGATAGCTGAGCGAGGTCGTCGGAAAATAAACCACGCCGTCGAAGGTCGACGAAGAATTGCCTACGAGCGAGCTGCCCGCCGATCCACTCGCAATAGTCCTATCCTGGAAAAACAATATCCCCTTGAGCGGACCCGAGGTGGGCGCGCTCAAGTTGGCGGTCTCGTTGCCCGTCAGGTTGATTGGGCCATAGCCACCCAGCCCGTTCGTGTCGAAGAAGGTCACTCCCGTCCCGCTCAGCGTCGAATTGCCGGTTACCGACAAGCCTCCGCCGGCCAGGATGTAAGTGCCCGGCTCGAATGTCACGGTGGAGTTTCCTGTGATTGAGATTCCGCCGTAGTACAGGCCCGGCTGCAGCGTCACTGCGTTGTTGCCGATAAGTTTGAGCGGACCGCAGAACGATACTCCGCTGGCGAAGTTGGCCCCGAAGTTTCCGTTCAATGTGACAGCGGCGCCGCTGCCGCCACCATTCTGGTACTGACCGGCGGCGAAGTTGGCAGTGGACAGGTTTCCACTGAAGGAAATCCCATTACCAAAATTTCCGGCCTGGAAGTTCAGCGTTCCGATATTTCCGCCGATACTGATGCCACCGGAATAAATCCCGGGAGCAACGTTATAGGTGGCGTAGTTACCGTTAACTGTATCCGTTCCGCTGTTAGTCGTGGCCGACTGGCTACAGCTAGGCACCGACGGCTGTGACAGCGAAGCGAGCGGGTCGGGCGCCGGCGCGATACCGGTGATAGGAGTCGGCGTAAAATGCATGTTCCCCAATGACGCCGAATTGTAGTTGCCGGCCACACCCGCAGAAGTAGTTTGGATCGTGCCATTGCCGGTGGCATAGAGCCCGTTCGAATTGCTCGAATCGTCGATCAAGCCGCACGAAGCCGTAATATTGACGTTGCCGGTAAACGAGACCGCCTCGCTCGCCGAAGGGTCGAGCGCGTAGATACATCCCGGCGCGTTGACGCCGCCTGCGATCGCCACAGTGTCCAGGCTGATTGAGCTCTTGCCGAGCGCACGCAGAAAATAGGTCGGAACCGCTTGCGCGATATTCACCTGCACGCACTGCTCACTCGCCGCGCCCGGGCAGCTCACCTCCGAGGTTGTTATCGTCACGCCATTGGTCGCATTGGTGAAGCCGTTGATCGAGGCAGCATCGTTGGCCGCGGTCTGGTATCCCGCCGCCACGCTCGACGACCCCTGTAGCGCGTTGGCGGCTGCAATCGCAGCGGCGTCTGCCGCCGTCTGCATCTGCCGCCGGGTGCCGTAGATCACACCGATATCTGCGCCCAGCCCGGCCATACCGAGCAGTGCAACTATTCCCAGCGACATGAGCACATAGATCTGACCGCGTTCCCTTCTCCGCCAGTACTTTCGGCTTTTGACGATCATTTCTGAAACCTCGATCGCATGTTGATGAGCCTTGGCAATCCAATGGCCCGATTTACGTTCCTTCATTCGAAGCAACGGACAGAATCGGCCTGGACTCCTGATTGGAGGAGAGCAGAACGGCCCGGTCCCACAAGACCAAGCAAGCAACCGCAATGCCAAGCAGAACCCGAAAGCGTTGCCTTTATTTTGCTGCGGTTTTCGTTTGATTCGGAACAAATCTGTTGCGATTTTGCTACCATATGTAGCATGAAACTACCTCGTAGTAGTTAGAAAGTAGCGAATCGGGCAATTAACTCAATGTTTCGTGTCCAGCTGCGCGCGGCCATATCGACCATACCAGACTTGCGTTTTTCAACTCAGGGGCCGCGTCGAGAGCGCCGCTTCCATCCGTTCGCCAAGTGCCGAATACGATCATTTCGCTACTCTGTGTAGCACACTTCAGGCGCGTCCGGTAGCATTATTTAACGTATAGTAGACGTCAGTCGTGCTGCCCTCCAGCCTCGCAACTGAAAGCCCGTTCCCGTCTCCGCGTCGTCGCCGCATCACTTCTCTTCCGGTCTCGGCCGAGCAGGTATGAGTGAGGTTCTTCGGCAAAATCTCCGCCATTAACAGGCGTTTAGCCTTCGTAACCCGCAAATCGCCACCTCCGTACATTGATCAGGAGGTTTGATGACAATGAAGCGCTTAATGACCAGTGCCCTCGCGCTCTTCGGACTCCTGATGGTGGCGATGCCGTCCGTCGCCTCCGCCGAGATCGTCCGAGTCTATCCGCCGAATGTGCAACCGATGGTGGTACAAGAGGTCGCGCCTGCCCCGTTCACGATGGTCGAGTACTATCGGCCCTGGGCATGCGCCAACCCGTACTTCCGCCATCATCATCGGTGGATGTGCCGCTAACCAGTTCGGCGCGCGAGGAAAAACGAAAGCGGGCGGCACGTCACCAGGCGCCGCCCGCATCTTCTTTGTTCTTGAATCCCCTAAGCCAGCCGCTCGATCTCGAATTGTAGAGCGAGCGAAGCCATCATGGCCTCGACTTCGTCGCGCGAATCCGCCGAGAAGTAAATCCGCAAATGGTGCCGCACAGGATCCTCAGTCCGGAGCGTCGCGAGATTGTCGTACGACTCGACGATCGACTTGAACAGCACGATCTGCCCAGGCGGAATCGCAATCAGCATCGAATCGATCTTTGGTCTCTGTTCGCCCAAGGTTTACTGCCAGCTCCCCGACCCCTAGCATTCTAGCCGATGAAGCTGCCGCGGGTCTTGTTCGTAACCGGCAAAGGCGGCACCGGCAAGAGCACGGTGGCCGCCGCGATTGCGCTGGCGCTGTCGCGCAGGCGGCCGACCACGCTCGCCGATCTCGACGGCAGAATGTCTGCGGCGGCCGCACTCGGCGCGACTCCGCGCGATTCTGCCGCCGTCAAGGTCACCGATTCGCTCGACCTGATCGCGATGGCGTCGCGGACCGAGCTCGAAGCCTTCATCGAGCGCATCGTGCCGATTCGCGCCATCTCGCGCCGGATGCTGCGCAGCCGCACTTTCGGCTACGTCACGGCAGCCCTCCCCGGCCTCGAGGCCTTCCTTCTGCTCGAACGCCTGCGGATCATGGCCGGCGACTCCGCGCTCGAAGATCGCTACGTCGTAATTGACGCGCCCGCGTCGGGCAGCGCCGTCGAGATGCTCTCGGTTTCGTCGGGTGTGAAGGGCCTCGCGTCAGCAGGGACGCTCAACCGCCTGGCCGACTCTATCGACATCTTCCTCGCCGACCCGACCCGCTTCGGCGCCGTCATCACGACGACGCCCGAGCATCTCGCGATTGGCGAGGCGCTCGAAACCGCCGCGACGCTTCGCGATCGCCTCGGCATCGTTACCGTCGCCGTGATTATGAACCGCGTCCCCGATTTACTCTTCGACACCGCCGAACTCGCCGCGATAAGTGCGCTCGACGGCCACGCCCGCCTCGCGATACGCCGCAACGCCGCCCACGAGCAGGCGGCGCTGGCAGCGCCGCGGTTCGCCGCCGCGGGACTGACGACGGTAGGGCTGCCGATGATGTTCACGCCAGCGATCGGACGTGCGGAAATCGAGCACCTGCGGCGCGCTTTGGAAGCGGGACTGCTCGACCGATGAAGCCCAAGTCGCAACCTAGGCATCACGCACATCGCGAGCCGCTCCACCTCGCCGCGCAAAGCCTCGTCATCTGCCTCGGGCCCGGCGGCGTCGGCAAGACTACCATCAGCGCCGCACTCGCCGTGCGCGCCGCGATACTCGGATGCGCCGTCGACGTGATGACGGTGGACCCTGCGCCGCGCCTGCTCGACGCGCTGGGCCTCGCGGCGGATTCCTCCGAGCCGGTCGAGGCTCCGCTCGACGGCGTCCGCCGGTCGCGACGCGGCGGCGCATCTAGTCGCGCGAGGCTGCGCGCGCTGCGCCTCGACCCGAAACGCACCTTCGATTCCATCATCGCGCGCTACGCCATGTCCGACACGGCGCGCGACGCGATTCTCGAGAATCGAATCTACCGCAATCTGTCGGGCGCGCTCGCGGGCGTCGCCGATTACATGGCGATGGAAAAGCTGCTCGAGCTGGCCGCCAATCCGGCAACCGACTTGTTGGTCCTTGACACTCCGCCGGCGACCGAGGCGATCGACTTCCTCGATGCGCCGCGCCGCCTCCTCGAGCTGCTAAATTCGCGTGCCATCAGTCTGCTCGGCGCGCCCGCCGGGTTGTTCAGAAGCCAGCTTCGAGTGATGGATATTGCAGCGCGCGCAGTGCTGGCGGCGTTCGATCGCGTGACCGGATTGAATCTGTTGAGCGACGTGCAGTCCTTCGTCCGCAGTTTCGACGGGATGTACGAAGGCTTCTCCGCTCGCGCGGCGCGTGCGCAAGACAAGCTGCGCGCGGCCGACACGGCAATCGTAATCGTCACGACCGCGGAGTCGAGCCGAATCGTGCAGGCGCGCGAATTCATCGGCGCGCTCGGGGACGCCGGCCTGCGCGTGTCCGCGATGGTCGTGAATCGGGTGCTCGCCGACCTGCCCGACGCGTCGGAACTGGCGTCGGCGCGCATCGCGCCGTCACTGAAAAAGAAGTTGAAGCGCAATCTCGCCGACTACACGGCGCTCAAGACGCGCGAGGAAGTTTCGCTGAGCGCGCTGCGCGATTCGCTTCCGGCAGGCGCGGTGCTGATGGTCGCGCCCGACCTCGGCCGCGAGCCGCGCACAATCGCCGACCTCGCGGAAATCGCCCGCAGCATCCGCGCCGCCTGATCAGTCTGGCTTTTTCGCGCGCCGAATCGAAGGTTTCGGTTTCGTGGGTTCGCCGTGATCGAGCAGCCGATCGAGCTTGATGCTGAGGTTCAGCAGTTGCGAGCTGAGGTGATCGAGCCGCGCCTTCAAGTCGCGCACGTCTTTCTTGGACGGGATGTTGACGAAGTCGAGCATCTGCTCGACGTTGCGGTCGAACGACTGCTTGTTCGCCATGAAGCGCTCACCCGCCTTGCCGAAACTCGATCGCATCCTGTCGTTCGACATGATCTCGTTGAAAAAGCCCGCGATGCCTTCTTCGCTCATCTGGCGGAGCTTGTTCATCAGGTTGTCGTCATCGCCGCGTGCCATCGCTTTCAACTATTATATAGGGGCCGTTGCGCGCAAACCGATGACCATTGTAGCCAGCCTGCTGAGCATCGCGTCCGGCTTCGCCCTGATGGGGTACCACGAGCCGCCCGCGAATATGATCGCGACGTCGATCATCATAAATCTCGCACTCACTCCTCTAACGGCGATCGTCGCGTTGCGCCGCGGCCGCTCAGCAATTCGATGGACCGTCGCGGGACTCGCGCTCGGCGCATGGGCGCTCGCCGCCGTTATGATAATTCCACCGAGCCGCCCTGCTGCGCCGCCGCGCCCCGACTCGCCGAACTATCCGCCTACTTCTGATGCTGCTTGATCCACGCCGCCGTCGGCGCGAACACGTCAGGCTCAGACTTGGTGCCCGCCAACACGTCGAGATGGCCCCACCCGTCAAACTTTGTGAATGAGGGGTCAGGCGCTCCGGTCGATTTCGATGCGGCCTCGACCTGGCCGGGCCAATCCGCGCCGAAGTTGGTGCTGGCGAATGCGATCACCGGAATCTTCGACGCCTCGAGCGACGCGAGCAGCGCGGGCGTGAAAGGATTCTCGCCGTCCTGCACCGACGGCCAGTAGCGATCGTAGCCGATTAGCAATTTCGCGAGCACGACGGGATCTGAAAAACCGCCTTGCATGTTCGCGAACGCACCGTTACCCGGCGCCGCATCGTACATGACGTGCTCCAGGTTCTCGCGCGCCGTTTTGTACTTGGGAATCGGCGCCGGCTGATCGGGATTGTCGATCACCATCTGCATCAGCGTGTGCCGCTTGTCATAGGTCAGATGTTTGCCGCCGACGTCGTCGGCATATTGGCCGGGCTCCGGCGGCGCGGCGCGCATGGGATGAGTCGGGATGAATCCGTCGATCGCGATGATTCCCGCGACGCGCTCGGGATGCATCGCGGCATAGAGGTACGCGAACTCAACGCCGCGGCTGAAGCCGGCGACGAACAGTTTGTCGCGGCCGGTTTTTTGGCTGACGAACTTCGCGGCGGCGTCGACGTCGGATTCGAAAAGATCGTTGGTCCATCCCGCGAGCTCGGCGAGATCGCTCTGCGGCGTCTCGGGCGGAATGAAGTGCGTGCGGTAATCCATCGACCACACATCAATGCCCTGCCCGGCCAGGTAAACCTGGATCGAGTAGCGCGGATCGTCGAGCGCCACTTCGCCGTTCATGTTGGTGCCGGGAAGGTAGAGCACGACCGCGTCGGGATGCGCAGGGGGAGTCGGCCCCTTGGCGACGCGATGCAGCGCGATTTTGTCGAACGGCGATTTGCCGACCGTCGCTTCGAACGACCACTCGTAAATTCCGGGCGCATCTTTGAGTTCGCGCGCCGCGCCGACCGGATTGAACTCGGCCGACGACGCAATCGCATCCGTCGCGAAGAGCAGAAGCAGAACCAGCAACAGCTCGAGGGCAATGCGTCGTCGAATCTTCATGGGGCTTATCCTCTCCACAATTTCGCGTCGCCGCACAAGTGCGCACATGGCGCGAGCCCAATCACTGGTTGACCCTTCGCCGTGCGGCGTGCGAAACAGAGGGCGGGCGGGTTCTGCCGCCAATTTCGCACGGAGTAAAACTCAATGAGCAAGAAAGTAGAGTTCGCTTTGTTCTCTCCGCAAGCCGGACAATCGTGGCATCAGCTCGAAGAGCGGGCGCATCGATGCGAGAAGCTCGGCTACCACTCGATCTGGCTGGTCGATCACATGTGGACGCGCGGGATGCCCGACCTCGACCATCACGAATGCCTGGCGCTGATGGCGGGGCTGTCGGCCAAGACCGAGAAAATTCGCATCGGCACGCTCGTGATATGCAACTCGTACCGCAATCCCGCGTTGCTGGCGAAGACGCTCTCGACGATCGATCACATCAGCAACGGCCGGCTCGAAATCGGCTATGGCGCGGGCTGGATGGACGAAGAATACAAGGCTTACGGCTACCAGTTTCCATCGATGGGCACGCGGCTCAAGATGTTCGAGGAAGGCCTGCACATCATGAAGGCGATGTTCGAGGAGAAGCGCGTTACATTCAAGGGCAAGCACTATTCGGTCGAAGAAGCAGTCTGCAATCCGAAGCCGGTACAAAAACCGCATCCACCGATCACGATCGGCGGCAGCGGCGAGAAGATCATGCTGAAGCTGGTCGCGCGATTCGCCGATCGCTGGAACTGTCCGGCCGGCTACGAAAGCTTCGAGCACAAGTTCAACGTGCTCAAGCAGCACTGCAAAGACGTCGGGCGCGACGTCAACACCATCGACATCTCAGAGCAGTTGCTCGTGTGTATCGGCCAGAATGATGCTGAAGTCGAAGCGAAGTGGAAGGCGGCGCAGATGCTCAAGCCGTTCGTCACCACCGGAATCAAGGGCACGCCGAAGCAGCTGATCGAAGAACTTAGAAAGCGCGTCGCGATGGGCATCACGACGTTCACGATTTTCTTCAGCGACTTTGCGCCGCCGCCGACGCTCGAGCTGTTCGCGAAGGAAGTGATGCCGGCATTTGCGTAAAGCGATCGGAATCTGCGCGCCGTTCGTCGCCGCCCTGCTGCTGGCGGGATGCTCCAGTCAGCCGTCGTACTATACGACACAGCTCGACACGAGCGGCGGGCTCGGGCCTGGCGACGCGATAACGCATGCGTCGGCGACGATTGGGCAAGTGACGGGAGTTACGCCGATAAGCGATGGCGACTCGGAGATCGCGTTCGAAGTCGAGGGCTCACACGCGGACGAAATTCATTATGATTCGATCATGACGCTGAACAACCTCGGCGCGGCACCGTCGCTCGATGTGATGAACGTCGATGCGATGAGCCATAGCGCGCCGTCGGGCACGCGGCTGGACGGCGCGTCGAGCATGAACGAAGTGCAGATGTTTATAACGGCGCGCGGGCCGGGCAGCTTCGCGCAGGCGCTTGGGAACGTTGCGAACATGGGCTCATCGACCGCACCGGCGCCTTCGCCGTCGACGGTGCAGATGACGCAGATGATGGCGGCGATTTCGCAGCAGACGCTGGCAACCGCGGTGGCAGTCGCGCCGCCAACGCAGGAACAGCTCGACCAGGCCAAGAAGGAGTCGCTCGGCGTCGAACGACAACTGATGCGCAACGGCAAATCCGAGCAGGCCGAGCGGCTGCGCGCGTCGATGGGCAGCATGATGGGCGGAATGACCGCGCCGATTAATCCGACGGCGCTGCCGCCGACCTCGCCGAATCCTTAACGCGAAAATGGATCAGCACTAAATTGGATCAGCAGCGACTAACAGAATATCTCAAACGCAAAATGCCGCATGCACGCGAGCATCGCGTGAAGGGCCTCAAGCGAATTTCCGGCGGTTCGTCGCGCGAGACGTACGCCTTCGATCTGGAGTGGAGCGAAGGCGGCGAGACGCATACGCGTCCGTTGATCGGGCGGCGCGATCCGACGGGCGGGTTGCTGAAATCAGATCGGGAGCGCGAGTTCAACGTGATTGCCGCCATGCATCGCGCGGGTCTCAAGGTTCCCGAGCCGCTGTTCCTGGAACTCGACGCCGGCGTGATGGATCGTCCCTTCTTCATAATGCATCGCGCGGCGGGTCAAACCGGCATGGGCGCGTTTCCGGCGGCGGAGGCGGAATCGACGCGGGCGAAGGTGGCGGATGATTTTCTGAGCGAGCTGGCGCGACTGCAGTCGCTCGACTACCGCGAATGCGGGCTCGAGATTCTTGGTGCGCCGAAAAGCCTGGAGGATCCCGCGCGCATCCAGGCGGCGCACTGGAATGAAATTTATGAGCGCGATCGGCTGGGCGAGCACTATCCGATTCTGACCGCCGCGTTCGCATGGCTCAAAGCCAACCCGGTCGTCAGCGACCGCATCGTGATCGTTCACGGCGACTATCGCTCGGGAAATTATTTGTACGACGAGAACGGAATCATCGCGATGCTCGATTGGGAGATGGCGCATCTCGGCGACCCGATGGAAGATCTCGGGTGGGCATCGATGATGTTCTGGGGCCGCGAAGAATTTGCCGGCGGGCTGATGGAGCGCGAAGCGTTCTATAAGTTGTACGAACAGAAAACCGGCCATCGCGTCGATCGCGAGCGGCTGTTCTTTTACCAGGTGCTCGGCAACGCGAAGATGGCGGTGATTTGTCTGACCGGAATCCGCGACTTCGTCGAGCGGCGCACGTCCGACGCCGTCATGCCGTTTCTCGAACTGCTGCTGCCGGCGTTGCTGGGGGACCTGGCCAACCAACTTCGATTGGTGTGAGAGATCAAGATGCTACGGCCAACGTTGAACGAGCTCATCAGTGGAATGCAGCGGACGATCATGGAGGCGCTGATGCCCGAGCTGACGTCGCCGTATGCGCAAGGGCAGGCGATGTCTGCGATCGGGATGCTGACGCATGCGGCGGCAGTGCTCGAATCGGCGCCGGCGTACGACGCGGCCGAAATAAAAGATCTGCGCGCGACATTCGCGGCGCTCAAACGGCTGGGCGACAAACATTTCCCGAAGAAGAGCGGGCTGCGCGGCGTGCTCGCGCGCGCGACTCGCGCCGCCGCAAAGAATCCACCGGACCGCAGCGCGATGGAAGCCGCGATGGCCGCATTCGCCACGGCAGTCGCGCTTGGACATATAGATGAGAGCGTCGCGCGTCACATCCGCGGTTACATCGGGCGCAATCTCGAGCGCTCGCGCCAACTGCTCGGCGGTTCGCTGCCCAGCGGCTGAGATTCATTAGCGTCGCTGAAATGCCTATCCGGCATCGAAGCGGTCGCCAGATTGCGCAATTAGACGTTAACTCTAGCCATCGTACGTCACTCTCAGGGTGAATTACCTATGTCATGACCACTTGCGCGCTAAAATCCTTCGGAGTAGAGTGCGTAGAGCTAACTAAGGATGCAAAAACAGGTTATAACTGAAGGTAGAAAAGAACCACTAACTGTATGTTGCGGTCTTGCTACTAATAGTTAGGAGTTCTAATCTGGATTCTCGACGGAAGGTCGAGATGCTCCAAGTTGGCGCAGAATAAACTGCGAGGGTTAAAAACATGAGCGTCGTCACGATTCCCACTCCCGGAAACACTGGTGGTCCATGCCGAGGATCCTGCGATCATCCCAAGTGCCACACGATGCGCGCGATGGCGGACGAACGTTGCAATCACTGCGGCATTCGCTTCGGCTTCGGATCCAAAATTACCGGTGAACCGCCGATGCATCTACGGTGCGCGCAGAACATCGCAGCGCAAGCTGGCTCGCCGGCAGCGCATCCGATTCACGATCCGGCTGCAAGCCATCCTGCCGCGCCGAGTCATCGCGGCGACAAGTAGTAGCGCCGTCTTCTTTGCATTTTTGATTCGAGGCGCGCCGCCGATCTGGTGATCGGCGGCGCGCTTGACACCTTCGGCGCGTGCGCGCTACCGCTCAAGCGTGAGCCGGGAAAGAGTCAGTGAAGTGCGAGCCGTCCGCGATCGGCTCGATCATCCGGTGATCGACGCGGACGGGCATCTGATCGAACCTGCCCCACTTTTCAACCAATACCTTCAGAAGATCGGCGGCGCCGGGATGCTCGAGCGCTACAATCGCGAGCTGCGCGAACATCCGACCGGCTCGCGGGGAAACCGCGACGCCGGCGACATGCGCGGCGCATGGTGGGGCGTCGTCAATGACGCGTACGACCTCGCGACGGTGATGGCGCCGCGGCTGCTGTACAGCAGGCTGAACGATCTCGGCATCGACTTTTCCATTCTGTATCCCACGCTGGGACTGGCGCTGCCGACGATTCATGACGGCGAGGTGCGGCGGATCGCATGTCGCGCGCTGAACACGATGAACGCGGAAATCTGCGGGCAGTTCCGCGACCGGATCGCGCCGGCCGCCGCGATCCCGATGCATACGCCCGATGAGGCAGTGGCCGAACTCGAATACGCGGCGCGCCTCGGCTTGAAGGTCGCGATGATTCCGCCGGGCGTGGCGCGTCCGATTCCCGCGCTCGAACGCGAGCATCCGGGTGCGTTTCCCAATGCTGCGTACTTCGATTGCTACGGGCTGGACAGCTTCTTCGACTACGATCCGGTGTGGCGCAAATTCGTCGAGCTGAAAATTGCCGTCACTTCGCATGGCGGCGTCGGCCTGCGTTACCTGCCGCTGGGGCGGCGCTCGCCGACCAACTACATGTTCAATCACATCGGCGCGCATGCGTATCAGCAGGGCGAGCTGTGCCGCTCGATCGTGATGGGCGGAGTTGCGACGAGATTCCCCGAGTTGGCGTTTGGCTTTCTCGAGTGCGGCGCCGGATGGGCCTGCGACCTGCTCCATTCGCTCGAAGAGCATTGGGAGAAACGCAATGTTGCCGGCCTGGCGAACTATGATCCGTCGCGACTCGACCGCCCGCGGCTGCATCAGCTGCTCGCCGAGTACGGCGGTCCCGAATTCGTCGCGAAGAATTCCGCGCGCGCGGAACGAGCCTACGACGAAGGCCTCGAGCGTCACGATCGCGCGGCGGATCGCGACGAATGGGCGCTGACGGGGGTGCGCGACGAACACGACTTCGCGCGAATCTTCGCCAACTTCTATTTCGGTTGCGAGGCCGACGACTTGAGCGTCCATCGCGCGCTCGACTCGCGCGCCAATCCGATGCGGACGCGGCTGCAGCCGATCTTCTCTTCCGATATCGGACACTGGGACGTGCCGGACATTTCGACAGTGCTGCTCGAAAGTCACAAGCTGGTGGACAAGGGGCTCCTGAGCGACGCGGACTATCGCGACTTCGTCTTTTCGTATCCGGCGCAGCTTCATCTTAAGGCTGATCCACAATTCTTCGCGGGCACCGCCATTGCGGATTCCGTCGCGAAGCTGAACGCATAATGCTTTCGGCTGAACGCAAGCGCGAATGGGCTGAGCAGGGTTTCTTCATCATTCGCGGATTCACGCCCGCCGAAGATTGCCGCGCGATGCATGCGCGCGTGGTCGAGATTTGCCGGCTTAATGCGTCGGGCCAGCACGTTCCAAACGTATTCGTGCTGCCGGAGAAGAAACCCAACCCGATCGCGCGAAACCCGGAGGACCACGTCGGCAAAGTTTTTCGGCTCCATCGCGATCCGATTTTCAAAAAGCTGGTCGAAGAACCCGCAGTGCTCGACATCGTCAGCGATCTGATCGGCCCGGAGCTCGACTGCTTCGTCAGCCAGTTCATCTTCAAGAATCACGGCGCGCTTGGACAGCCGTGGCATCAGGACTCTTACTACTTCGCCTTCAGCACGCGGCCGCAGGTCGGCGTCTGGCTGGCCGTCACCGAAGCGACGCTCGACAACGGATGTCTGCACGTGATGCCGGGCTCGCACACCGAGCCGGTGCACAAGCACGTGCCGGACCGGCGGCCGCACGCGCAATACGGCTACACCGAGATCGTTGACTACGACACCTCGAAGTCGGTGCCGGTGCTGATGCAGGCCGGCGACCTGCTGGTGTTCCACAGCCACCTGATGCATCGCTCGACCGACAACATGTCGGGCGGCATCCGCGCTGCGATGGTGTGGCACTACACGAAGTCGGGAACGATCGATCAGACCCGGGAGAAGTTCGGTCACCAGAACCCGTCGCACGATTTCATGAAGATCGAGCGGCGCCGCGCAGCCGAGGATTAACAAATGAATGGAGCTGAGAGTTTGATTCGCACGGCGATCGCGGCGGGCGTCGAGGTCTGCTTCGCAAATCCGGGGACGACCGAGATGCCGCTGGTGGCGGCGCTCGATTCCGCCGACGGGCTGCGGCCGATTCTCGGACTGTTCGAGGGCGTTTGCACGGGAGCCGCCGATGGCTACGGACGGATGGCGGAGAAGCCGGCGATGACGCTGTTGCACCTGGGGCCGGGCTTCGCCAACGGCATCGCGAATCTGCACAACGCGCGGCGCGCGCGCTCGCCGATCGTCAATTTGATCGGAGACCATGCGACGTGGCACGTCGGCGCCGACGCACCGCTTACCTCGGATATCGTTTCGCTCGCGACTCCCGTCTCGGGCTGGGTTCGAAGCGTCCGCACTGCAGCATCGCTGGCGGACACGACTGCGCAGGCGATCGCGGCAGGCCGGCCGCGCGCCGGGACAAATCGCTACGTTGATCATCCCGTCGGATTGCCAGTGGGATCCCGCCGAGCGCCACGCCGAGGCAATCGAACCGGCAGCACTTCCTCTCTGCTCCTCCAATGCGATCAAGCGCGCGGCCGAATCGATTCGCAAAGGGAATCGCGTCGCGCTCTTTCTCGGCGGCACCGGCCTTCGCGCACGCGGACTGAAGGCGGCTGCGCGCATCGCCGCCAAGTCGGGCTGTCATCTGATCTGCGAAACGTTTCCCGCGCGACTCGAGCGCGGTGCGGGAATGCCGATACTCGATCGCCTGCCCTACTTTCCCGAGCAGGCGATCGAGATGCTGAAGCCATTCGATACGATTGTCCTCGCCGGTGCGAAGCGACCCGTCGCGTTTTTCGGCTATCCCGATTTTCCCAGCCAGCTGATTCCCGAAGGTCTCAACACTGCGATTTTAGCTGAACCGACTGAAGACGTCCCGGCTGCTCTGGAAGCGCTCGCCAGCGAGATTGCCGCATCGGCTTCGGTCGTGACGCCGTCCACGATTGCGCGGCCTGAACGTCCCGTGGGAAAGCTCAACGCGATGACTGCGGGCGCCGCGATTGCGTTTACGATGCCCGAAGGGGCGATCGTGATGGACGAAGCGGCCACCACGGGACTGCCGTTTCTCGCCGCGTCGGCGGCCGCGCCGCCGCATACGTATCTTTCACTGACGGGCGGCGCGATTGGGCAAGGACTGCCGTGCGCAACCGGCGCGGCGGTCGCGTGTCCGGATCGGCGCGTGATCGCTTTCCAGGCCGACGGCAGCGGCATGTACACGTTGCAGGCGCTGTGGACGCAGGCGCGCGAGTCGCTCAACGTCACGACGGTGCTATGCAACAATCACAGCTACCGAATTCTGCAGGTCGAACTCGCGCGCGCGGGCGTAACCGAACCCGGCCGCAAGGCGCGCTCGCTCACCAGCCTGGCCAATCCCAATATTGAGTGGACCAGCCTGGCGCGCGGTTTGGGCGTGCCCGCCGTGCGGGTCGAGACGGCGGAGGACCTCACGCGTGAGCTGGAACGCTCGATAGCGACGCCGGGGCCGAGTCTGATCGAGATGATTCTTTAGAGCAGCGGCTAGTCGCGGCGCGCATCCAGACGTTCGAGCGCAGCTTCCAGATCGGCAATCGTTGCGATCATGCGAGTGTGCTCGATGCGGGTGCCGACGCCGATGAAGTGCATGCCGGCGCTGTCGGCTGCTTCGTAATCTATCCGGCTGTCGCCGACGTACACGGCGCGGGGAGCTTCGACCGCGGCGCGATCGAGGCATAGCCGCAGGATGTCGGGCGCGGGCTTGGGGCGAACCTTGTCGAGCGCGCTGGCGACAGCATCGAAAACGCCGGCGAGGCCGAGATGCTCGACCAGGGCAGGGACGGTGGCCGATCGATTGGTCGCGAGGCCGAGCTTGTAGCGGCGCTTCAGCGCGAGCATGAAGGGGCGCAACTCGAGCGGCGGCTGGAGCATCTTGAAGAACGGCGTCTGATCCATCGTGCGCGTCACGTCATGCATCCGCGCGAGCTTGGCGGCGTCGCCGCGTGCGCGGGCGGCGAAGACTTCGCTGGCGGCGTAGGAAATCGAGGCGATTTCCTCGTTGCGATCGAGCGGCGGCTCGCCGAGCTGGGCGAAAATAAAGTTGTAGTACGCGATGTTCGATTCGGTGGAATCGAACAGGACGCCGTCGGCGTCGAACATCACCAATTCAATCATGTTGAACCGATATTGTGCGGGAGGGACGCGCGCGGCGCCAGACGGCGTCAGCGGGCGGCGCGTTTGCGCTCGGGACGGTCGGGGCGACGGGCATGCGCGGGCGCCGGGCGGCGCGGAATGGCGACGACTTCGCGCGCGGTCAGGTGATCGCCGCAATGCGAACAGACCATGTCGGGCGCGGTCTTGGCGCCGCATGCGCGATGGATGAGTGCCATCGGCGGGCCGGATTCGTCGCTCAGCCAGGTGTCGCCCCATCGCATCATCGCGATGAGAACGGGGTAGAGTTCGAGGCCCTTGCGCGTCAAGCGATACTCGACGCGGCCGGAGTCGCCTTCGCTGCGGGCGCGATCGAAGATGCCGTCGCGCACGAGATCGCGCAGGCGCGAGCTGAGGATGTTGCGCGCGATGCCGGTGGCATTCTGAAACTCGTCAAAGCGATGGCGGCCGAGAAAGGCCTCGCGCAGTATGAGCATCGTCCATCGCTCGCCGATCACGGACAGCGTCCGCGCAACCGAGCAATTCATGTCCTTGACCGAATCCCAACGCATCGGCGTCTGTCGCTCTCCTCCCTCGAAAATCCGCCCGCCACGAAGTTCCCCAACCCCGCGCGTCGACCGAAAATATCGTTGCACTTTGAAACTGCGATTGCTACTGGGCTGAGTCCCAAGTAGAAGGCCCGCGCTGCTGTATCCTAAATCGCAACGCAGCGAGTGTCCTACGTCTTGCCTGTTGGTGACTCGGCTGGTACGGATAATCAGTTGCAAAGTGAAACTGCCTGAATCGGCGCGTTTTCCGGGAGGTAGCGATGGCCAGACAAATCGAGTTCTTTTATGACTACCTCAGTCCGTTCAGTTATCTGGCCGATACGCAGTTGCCGGCGATTTCGGCGCGGACTGGAGCCGAGATTGTTTATCGGCCCGCGTTTCTCGGCTCGATAATGAAGGCCACCGGCAACGGCGGGCCGCTCGTGATTCAGGGCAAAGGGAACTACAACGTCGTGGAATTTCAGCGATGGGCCAAGCGTTACGGACTTGCAGCCACGTTCAGTCCTCATTTTCCGTTCAACACGATCAGGGTGCTGCGCGGGGCGATCGCGGCGCAAATGCATGGACGGTTTCGCGAGTTCCATTCGGCGGCGTTTCGCGCGATTTGGGAACAAGGGCAGGACCTCAGCAAAGAGGACGCGCTGCGGCTGATACTCGAGCAGGCGGGACTCGAGCCGGCGCAGATCGACGGCGACGAAATCAAGAATCGTCTGCGCGCCAACTGCGACGAAGCAGTCAGCCGCGGAGCGTTCGGGTTGCCGACGTTTTTCGTCGACGGCGAAATGTTCTGGGGCAACGATCGGCTGGATTTCGTCGAGGAAGCTGTGACGAGCAAATCGTGACGAAAAAGAACTGACACCTGGTTCCCTCGCTGCGCGCTCCGTGACATAGATCTGGAATCACCGACCGCATTTTCCGCACGAGGTCATTCACATGAAAGCAGTCGTGTTCGAAAAGCTGGGTGGACCGGAAGTGATGAAAATCGTCGAGGTCCCGAAGCCTGAAGTGAAACCCGGCACCGTGCTGATCAAAGTGCGCGCCGCCGGAATCAACTTTGCCGATACTCTATTCCGCCAGGGACAGTACGTGATGCAGCCTCAGCTGCCCGACACGCCGGGAATCGAGGCCGGAGGCGAGATCGAGGCGGTGGGAGCTGGCGTGCCGAACCTCAAACCCGGGCAGCGCGTCTCCGCGATGGGGAGCAAAATGTACGCCGAGTACGCGCTCGCGCCGGCGTCACAGGTGTTTCCGATACCGGACTCGATCAGTTTTGAGCATGCTGCCGCTTTTCCGGCGCAGGTGCTGACTGCGTGGCACTTGCTGCATACGGTGCACGACACCAGGCCCGGTCAGACGGTGCTGGTGCATTCGGCGGCGGGCGGAGTCGGAATCGTCGCGGTGCAAATCGCGAAGGCCGCGGGCGCGCGCGTGATCGGCACAGTGTCGAACGCGAGCAAGGCCGCAGTGATCAAAGAGTACGGGGCGGACGACGCGATCGATTACGTGGCCAATGACTTCGCCGTCGAGGCGAACCGGATCACGGGCGGGCGCGGCGTCGATCTGATTCTGGACGCCGTCGGCGCGACCACGATGGACAAAGGGCTGACCTGCCTGGCGCCGTTCGGGCATCTGATTCTATATGGACGCGCGGGCGGACCGCCCGAGCCACTCAACCTGTTCAAGCTGTTCGAGAAATCGACCAAGGTGAGCGCCTTCACGCTCTACACGGTGGCCGGGCAGCCCGACTTGATGCGGCGCGGAATCGAAGAATCGTTCAAGTTGATCGCCCAGGGCAAGCTCAAGCTGCTGGTGGGCAAGTCGTTCCCGTTGGCGCAGGCGGCAGAGGCGCACAAATTCATGGAGTCGCGGCAATCGACGGGCAAGCTGGTGCTGATTCCGTAGCGCAGCGTCGACCGTTCCTTGGCATTTCGCGTTCGCGCAGTTGCTGTTCTGTGCAGCACAAGTCACGCGTGTGTTCCGATCTGTCTCGCCGGACTTTCGACGGCGCTCATGATCAGTGGCAATTTGCAACTCGATGGCAATTTGCAACTGATTTCAAATTTCCGCGGCGTGTGCGGCTCTGATCGACGCCTGACGCATAAACTCATAGTGTTCATTGCGTTTTTGCGCGGTCTTTTCTGATCGCGCTGCTTCTTCTTCGATTCTCGACCATCGCTTATACGCGTACTGCGAAATGTTTTTCGCGGCGCGCCGAATTTTCTCCTGCGCATGTACGGATATTTCCAGGCCTCGCGCTGGCACCTCTGTTGCTTGCTCTCTTCCATTTCGCGCTGAGGAGGAACTCATGGAACATTTCAGTAAGGATGTTCGAAAGTTTCGCGAGTTGCGCGCGCCCGCTCGCATGGTGCTGGCCATGCTGGCAGCGTTGACGTTTATCGCGATCGCAGCGGCGGCTCGTGCAGAGGTCAAGCCGGGTGACTTTATCACGCCGGCCAATGCGTCGAAGGTAAAAGATCTCGTCTCGCCGGGCGTCTACTACAAAGTCCAGAACGGCATGTCGATGAAGATCGTGCCGACCGGCGAAGTCGACTGGCCGCCGCCGTACAAGGATGCGACCGAGAAGTACTCGGCGCAGGTGCGGCTCAGCCGCGACAATCGCAGTCTCGTCGGATACGTGGCCGGGCAGCCGTTCCCGCTGATCGACACCAACGACCCGCAGGTGGCCAACAAGATCATGTGGAACAACGTGTTCCGGCCGCTGCTCACTGACGACTACGACCTGCGCTTTTACGATTGCGAGAGCGTGTACGGCGGAGTCAACAAGCCCAACAACGTGATCCAGTATTACCAGATCGGACACTACGCCGGTTACGATTTGGTCGGGCGCGTCGAGGTCGAGCCGATGCCGATCGATCCCGACTTCAAGAAGACCAACCGGCTGTGGCTGTTCGGGCTCTTCCCGGTGCTTTCGCCGCAGGCCGAGCGCGGCGAAGGTTTCATCCGCTATCGGTACGAGCAACCCGACCGGGGCGACGACGATTGGAGCTGGAACCCCGGAGACCGCAGGATTCGACGCCTCAACGAGGCATTGCAGAGCACGGCGACCGGCGCGCAGACCTGGAATCCGGATCACTACTCGGGCTTCAACGCCAAGACCGAGGAGTACAACTATAAATTTCTCGGCGAGCGCGAGATGCTGGGCGTCGCACACGCCGAGCATTCGCCGGAGCTGAAGTGCTCGACCGACGGCGGCGCCAGCGCGTGCCCCGAGGCGTGGGAGATGCGGCACATGTACGTCGTCGAGGCGACGCCGCGCCGCGAATTGATCTCGCAGGCCCTGCAGGGCAAGACCGTCGTCTACATGGACTCCGAGATGTGGTACCAGCCGTACATCGACGAATACGATCAGCGCGGCCAGTTATGGCTCAATCACATCTGGTGGACGACTTATCGGGATCGGCCGGTGCCTGACGCGCGCGTGGCGATCTACCCGTTCAAGCGCGAATTCGAGGTTGGCGCGGTCTCGACGGACGTGCAAAGCGGCTTCGCGACGATGTGCTATCTGCCGGGGCTGCAAACTCCGGAGCGCGAATGCTGGTACATCAACATGGGCGCGGTGGACAAGGATTTCTTCACGACCTCCGCGATGGTGAAGGCCGCGCCGTAGCAATGACCTGAGCTGTCGATGGGGCGGCCTTCGGGCACGCCCCATCGACATTTTCCCGCAGACGCCGTCGATTTGTTGCCATTGGCCTTGACTCAGCTAATTAACTGATCAGTTAATAGTGGGTATTAACTGTTCGGTTAACGAATGCTCTGAGTCGATGGCTAGTTCCCACACAACTGTCCGCAATCTCAACCGCACGCGCGAAAAGATCCTCGCGGCGGCGCTCGTCGAATTTTCGGCGCGTGGCTTCGCCGGCGCGCGCGTCGACGCGATCGCGTCGCGCGCCCGCGTGAATAAGCGGATGCTCTACTACTGCTTCGGCGCCAAGCAGGATCTCTATCGCGAGATTCTGCGCCGCAAACTGGCCGAACGCGCTGAATGGCTCGAATCCACTCCCGACGACTTCGCCGGTGCGCTGGCACATATGTACCTGACCGGCAGCTCGGATATCCATTTCGTGCGACTGATGGAATGGGAAGCGATCGACAGCGGCGGCAAACGTTGTATCGTCGAGGCCGAGCGTCGCGCCCTGTTCGAAAAGGCGGTCGCGCGCCTTCGCGTCCTGCAGCGTAAGGGATCGATTCCCCGCGGCGCCGATCTGACTCAGCTTTTCATTTCGATGTTGTCATTGGCGTTGTTTCCGCTCGTAATGCCGCAGGTCATCCGCCTCATCCACGGCATGGAACCTACCGACCCGCGCTTCAGGCGTCAGCGCGCGAATTTTCTCCGCTGGCTTGGAGAGCGTTTGGCCAACCCGAGGGCCGTCGCGCGGACTCAGCCGCGACGCAGCCGCAATTCATCTTCGAGAGCGAAAGCCGCCGTTCGACCCGGCCAACCCGCATGAAGACACGAACTATCGTCATCGCTGCTGTTCTGCTGCTGGGTGCAGGCGCCTGGGCTGGCTATTCGATGCTCTTCAATGTGGCGGCCGCGACCGACAGCCTGCTGGTCTCCGGCAACATCGAAGCCCACGAAAGCGTCGTCAGCTTCAAAGCCGTGCAGTCGCGCGTCGTCGCGTTGCCGTTCGACGAGGGTCAGTGGGTAACGGCCGGCACGCTGCTGGCGCAACTCGACGACAGCGACTACCGCCAGCAGGTTGCAATCAACGAAGCCGCACTCCACGTGCAGGAACAGGAACTCGCGTCGGCGATGCAGAAGCTCGAAGCCGCGCGCGCGACGGTCGCCGACGACAACGCTGACCACGCGCAAAAGAATATCGATTACGGGCGCAGTCAGAAGCTCTGGATCGACAAAATTATTTCGGGCGACCAGCGCGACCATACCGAGACCGCGCTCAAGCAATCGAGCGCGGCGATGCAACGCGACGTCGCGATGGAGCGCAGCGCGCAACAGGACATCGAGGTCGCCAAGGCGAACATCCGCAATGCCAGCGCGAATCTCGAGCTGGCCAGGATCATGCTCGGCTACACCACTCTGCGCGCGCCGTTTTCGGGCGTCATTCTCACGCGACAGACCGAGCTTGGCGAGGTGATGCAACCGGGGACGCCGGTCGTCACGCTGGCCGATCTCGATCACGTTTGGCTGCGCGCCTACGTGGCCGAAACCGACCTCGGGCGAATCCGGTGGGGTCAGGCGGCGACGGTTCACACCGACACTTATCCCGACAAATCGTATCCGGGAAAAATCTCGTTCATTTCCTCCGAGGCCGAGTTCACACCCAAGAGCGTCGAGACTCACAAGGAACGTGTGACGCTGGTCTATCGAATCAAAATCGACGTCGAAAATTCCAGTCATGAGTTGAAGCCCGGAATGCCTGCCGATGCGACGATTCACCTCGGCCCTCCCGTGCAAGAGGGACAACAGCCGTGGATGACAAGACAGTAGTCGTACGCGATCTGGTCAAGGACTTCCCGGGCGTCCGCGCGATCGATCACCTGAGCTTCGACGTCTCACCGGGCGAAATCTTCGGCATCGTCGGTCCCGATGGCGCCGGCAAGACCACCACCATGCGAATCCTGGCCGGAGTGCTCCCGCCCGACTCCGGCACCGCGACGGTCGCGCAATGCGACGTCGTTGCCGATCCGGAGGGCGTCAAGAATCTGATCAGCTACATGCCGCAGCGCTTCGGCCTCTACGAAGACCTGACGGTGGACGAGAATATCCGATTTTATTCCGACCTGTTCGGAGTTCGCAGAAAGGCCCGCGAGGCGCGCGCCGTCGAATTGCTGAAAGCATGCGCCATGAGTGAATTCCGCAAGCGCCTGGCCGGCAAGCTTTCCGGCGGGATGAAGCAGAAGCTCGGCCTGGTCTGCGCGCTGATTCACACGCCGCGCGTGTTGCTGCTCGACGAGCCGACCAACGGCGTCGATCCGGTTTCGCGCCGCGAATTCTGGGCGATGCTCTACGCGCTCGTCGGCCAGGGCGTGACCGTCGTGAATTCCACCGCGTACCTCGACGAAGCCGAGCGATGCCATCGCGTCGCGCTCCTTCATCAAGGGCGGCTGCTCTTTTGCGACACGCCAGCGCGTCTCAAATCGCGACTCCAGGGGGCAGTGGTATCGATCGTGTCGTCCGAGGCGCGCCGCGTTAGAGACGAGCTCACGGCGGCCGACGGGGTCTCGAGCGCAGTGCTGGTCGGCGACGCAGTTCACTTGTTTGTCGATGACGCCGAGCGGCGCATTCCCGATCTCAGCGCTCGGTTGCGAGCGAGCCAGATCCCATTCGACGAGATCGTCCGAGCGACACCGAGCATCGAAGATCTCTTCGTCGAGGCGGTCCGCAAAGACTCGACCCGAGTGGCGGCATGACGCGCACGAACGGCATTTCGGTTGAAGTCGAAAACCTGGTTAAGCGCTTCGGCGATTTCACCGCCGTCGATCGCATTTCATTTCAGACGCGCACCGGCGAAGTCTTTGGATTTCTCGGACCCAACGGTTCCGGAAAATCGACCACGATTCGAATTCTGTGCGGATTGCTGCATCCCACCTCCGGCCGCGCCACGGTAGCCGGCTACGACGTCGTTGAGGCGCCCGAATTGATCCGCCGCAACATTGGCTACATGTCGCAGAAGTTTTCGCTCTACGCCGATCTCACCGTCTTCGAAAACTTGCGCTTCTACGCGGGCATGTACGGCGTGCCTTCGACCGAGTTGCGCGGGCGTATCGATTGGGCGCTCGAGATGGCTGGGCTGCGCGGCCGCGAATCGAGTCTCACCGGCACCCTTTCCGGCGGATGGAAGCAGCGCCTCGCGCTCGGCTGCGCCGTGTTGCATCGCCCGCCGATCGTGTTTCTCGACGAGCCGACTTCAGGCGTCGACCCGCTCTCGCGCCGCCTGTTCTGGGAATTGATTCAGCGGATGAGCGCCGACGGCGTCACGATCTTCGTCACCACGCACTACATGGACGAAGCCGAATACTGCAACCGCCTGGCGCTGATGAATGGCGGCAAATTGATCGCGCTGGGAACGCCTACTGAGCTGAAGCTGGGCTCGATCCGGGGCGCGTTGCTGCTGCTCGAATGCGAGCGGGTCGGCGACGCCATCGAACGCGTGCGCCATCTTGACGGCGTTCGCGACGTCGCCGTCTTCGGCAATGCGCTGCATCTCGTTGTATCCGACGCTGCGGTTGCGCCCGCCATTCGCGCAGCGCTCGAGGCCGATGGAATCTCCGTCACCGGGCTGCATACGATTCGCCCCAGCCTCGAAGACGCGTTCGTGGCATTGACTAGTCGACGCGCCGACACGCCCGCGGAGCTGTCGCAATGAATCTTCGGCGACTGCTCGCAATCTCGCGCAAGGAAGTTTTCCAGGTGTTACGCGATTCACGTAGCCTGCTGACCGTCCTGCTTATGCCCCTGATGCTCATGTCGACGCTCGGCTACGGTGTCAATCTCGACACCAAACACATCCGCGTGTTCGCGTACGATCGCGAAGGCAGCCAGGCCAGTCAGGATCTGCTCAAGCGTTTTCAGTCGTCCGACTATTTCGATCTGGTCGCGACCGTCACGGACTATCGAGCGCTCGGCGCCGCCCTCGACGACGGCCGCTGCCAGCTCGCGATAGTGATCCCGTACGATTTCTCCGCGCGCCTGCACGACGGACGACCCGTTTACATCCAGGCTCTCGTCGACGGCTCCGACAACAACACTGCCGAGCTCGCGATTGGGTACGCCCAGGGCGTACTAGCCTCCTACGGCGCCGTGGTTCAAGCCGAATATCTGCGCAAGTCCAACGCGCCCAGCGTCAATCCGGTGCTGTCGGTCGACGCACGTACTTGGTTCAACGAGGATCTCGAAAGCAAAAACTTCATCGTGCCTGGCGTCGCCGCGATCGTCATGGCGGTGGTTGGAGTCTTGCTCACGTCGCTGACCGTGGCGCGCGAGTGGGAGCGCGGCACGATGGAACAACTGATCTCGACTCCCGTCACCGCGCTCGAAATTATCATCGGCAAGCTGCTGCCCTACTTCGCGCTAGGCCTGTTCGACACGGCGATATGCGCGGCGATCGCCGTCTGGTGGTTTCAGGTCCCGTTCCGCGGCTCGGTCGTCGCGCTGGCGATAGGCTCGGGAATTTACCTCGTCGCGATTCTCGGGCTTGGGTTCTGGATCTCAGTCGCCACCAAGAATCAGCTGGCCGCGAGCCAGATTGGTCTGGTGACTGCGTTCTTGCCGTCGTTCCTGCTTTCGGGATTCACTTTCCCCATCAACCAGATGCCGATCGGCGTGCAGCCGTTCACTTACCTCATCGCAGCGCGCTATTACATCGTCATCCTCAAGAGCGTATTTCTGCGCGGTGCCGGCCTCAGCTTCCTAACCGGACCTTTGATTGCGCTCGTAGTTTATGCGTCGGTCATGGTGTTCCTGGCGAAACGGTCATTCCACAAATCGCTGGCATAAGGGGCTGACGTGATAGAGCGCCTGCACCAGCTTTTGATCAAGGAGTTCATCCACCTGTTTCGCGATCCCCATGCGCGTTTCTCGCTACTGATACCGCCACTGCTGCAAATGCTGATATTCGGTTACGCCGCGAGCTACGAAGTGAATCGCGTTTCGACCGCCGTGCTCGATTACGATCATAGTCAGGAAAGCCGCGAATTTCTTGAGCGCTTCAGCTCGAGCAGCCGCTTCGAGGTCACCAACGTGCTGCAGAGCGAATCGCAAATCCCGTCACTGCTCGATCATCGACGCGTCGTCCTCGTGCTGCAGATTCAGCCGGGCTTCGCCGAATTGCTGCGCAAGGGGCAGACCGCGCCAGTGCAGGCCGTGCTCGACGGCACCGATTCGAACACTGCGTTGATCGCGGTCGGATACATCAATCAGATCGCAAACCGATTTGCCCAGGACTATCAACTGCAAATGGCCGACCGGCTGCGACCCGCGATCGCGACCTTCGCGCCCGACATCGAACTGCAGGAGCGCCCCTTTTACAACGCCAATCTCGAGAGCCGATGGTTCTTCGTGCCCGGTGTGATCGGCACTTTGGTGCTCGTGTCGGTCATGCAGCTGACGTCCTTCGCGGTGGTGCGCGAGCGGGAGATCGGCACGCTCGAACAATTGATGGTAACGCCAATCAGCTCGACCGAATTGATCCTCGGCAAGACTCTCCCGTTTATGCTGGTCGGGCTGGCCAATGTGATCGTCGTGGGAATCCTTGGAAGCTGGTGGTTCGAGGTCCCGTTTCGCGGAGATATTTTCGTGCTGCTGCTCGGCACGATGCTCTTTCTGTCGAGCGCGCTCGGCGTCGGGCTGCTGATTTCCACGGTTTGCGAGACTCAACAGCAGTCCTTTGCGATCTCATTCTTTTACATCTTGCCGGCGATCATGCTGTCCGGATTCGGCTATCCGATAACCAGCATGCCGACGGCCTTGCAATGGTTCACCAATCTCGACCCGCTGCGCTTCTATCTGGTCGTCTTGCGCGGAACATTCATCAAAGGCGTCGGACTGGAGGTGCTATGGCCGCAGATGGTCGCGATGGCCATCCTCGGGGCAGGCACCCTCACGCTCGCAACACTCAGATTTCACAAGACGCTCGACTGATTCTCCAAGCGCGATCACATCGGCGGTCGCTGAAGAGGCGATTTGTCGTTGGCGACAGTGGTCTTGTCGTTTCGATTGACGTCAAAATTCCGGATGACCTCCGCGAGTTTCGCCGGCGTACCGACCGGCGTCGCGCATGCTGTGCCTGCGCATACGAACGCGAGCGGAACTCCCTTCGCCGCGCTCGAATCGAACATCGCCCGCGCCGCAGCCGGTATCGATGCGCCGCCGCGATCTGATCCTACGCGCATCACGACTTTACCGGGACGATAACTCGCCAACGCCGTTTTCCATAACGTGGCAACGCGCGGATCGGTTGGCGGCCCGGCCACAGCGACGGTCGCCTCGCCGTTCGCCCGATACTCGAGCGCCAGCCCGACCGTCGCGACTGAGTTGCTCAGCATCGATTCCGCCATCGTGGGCGCGCGCGCCATCAGTTCGTTCGCGGCATTCGAATAACTGTCATCGCCAGTGAGCAGTGCGAGCTTCATCGTCGCGATCGCCATCGTCGCCTGCACCGACGGCGTTGGCATGTCGAAAAACACCTGCCCGCTCGCCGCAGCCTGGGCGATCACCGTGCTCGCGTCTTCGGTTTCGCGGTTGACCAACAGGCCCGAACCATCCGCGCGGAAGTTCTTCAGAACGATCCCCGCAAGCTTGCGCGCTTCAGCCAGATATCTCTCATCGGCCGAAAACTGGTACGCATCGATGAGCGCATTGAGCAGATAAACCTGGTCGGCGGCGAGGCCCGCGACCTGTGCGCGGCCGTCCGACCAGACGTGAAAGAAACTTCCGTCGGGCGCACGCATGTTCGCGAGGATGAAGTCGATGTCCGCGAGCGCCGCGCGCTGAAGCGTCGGATCGTCCAGGGCCGCCGACGCCGCCAGGTACGCATCAGCCATCAACGCGTTCCGATCGGTCATCACGGCGTGGTCGACTGGCGGTGTCTGGCGACGCGCTCGCGTCGCGAGCATCGCCGCCGACGCCTTCTCGAGCGTCGCGCGCTCCTGCGCCACCGGTATCTTCAGCTGGGCTGCTAGCTGCTCCGGCGTCATCGCGCGGCGCAGCACGATTCGTCCGTCGGGGGCCAGTGCGGGCGCGCCTTCCATGCCGTAAAACAAGATCGCGGCGCGCGCTTCATCCGCCGGCAGCGCGCGCTTCACTTCCTCGACCGTCCACGTGTAGTAACTGCCGTCGTCGCCTTTGAACGAGTCGGCGTCCTGATGCGAGTAGAACGCATGCGTCTTCGCATCGAGCAGCTCGCGATTCACGTAGCTGACGATCGATTCAGCGACCCGCGCGAAATCCTGCTCGCCGCTCGCTTCGAACGCATCGCTATACGCATGCAACGCCATCGCGTTGTCGTAGCCAAGCTTCTCGAAATGCGGCACGCGCCAGTGCGCATCGGTCGAGTAGCGATGAAATCCGCCGCCAAGTTGATCGAACACTCCGCCCGCTGCGATTTTTTTCAGCGTGTCGAGCGCCATCGCCGTGTACTCCGGATGCCCGTAAAAGCCATGCGCGAGCGCCAGTTCGAGCGCCGGGAAATCGTAAAATCGCGGGCCGGGTCCTGAGGCGAATCCGCCTGAATCGCGATCGTACGACGCCGCCAATCCTGCGAGTATCAGCGAGCGCAGACCCTCGAGCCCGCCATGCGCCGACGCGTCCCCGCTCGGCGCCGATTTGAGCTTCGCCGCGGTTGCCTCTGCTTCCTTTTCGAGTCCTGCGTGGTCGGTCGCGTACACTTGCGAGATGCGCGTGAGCAGCGGGAGCATCGACGAGTTTTCTCCGCCGCTGCCGCCCGGTCCGCTCCCTGGGCGCGGCGGCAGATATCCCGCCGCGAAAAACAGCGCGCCGTCGGGCGTCGTGAAACACGTCAGAGGCCAGCCGCCGGCGCCGGTCAGTTGCGACGCTGCATTCTGATAGTACTCGTCGAGGTCGGGACGCTCGTCGGTATCGACCTTCACCGGCACGAAGAGACCGTTGAGAGCCGCCGCAACTTCCGGATCAGCGTAGGTCGTCTCGTCCATTACGTGGCACCAGTGGCACCACACCGCGCCGATGTCGATGATGATCGGACGATTCAGCGACCGCGCTAGCGCGAGGGTCTGCGGACTCCACGGCTGCCATCGAATCGCGCTCGACGACGCCTCGCGCAGATACATGCTGGGCGACGACTTCAGCGCTCCGGCGGGCAGCGCGCTGGCAGAATCTGCCGCGAAACTCGTTCGCACACTGAGGATGCAAAGGAGCACAGCTGACGCAAGAATTGTTCGCGTTGACTTCCTGCTCATGGCACGATAGCTGGAAACTGAAAGCGAGTGGTTAATGTCTGCAGTTGAATTATGAATACCACGCCTGCCAACCCGCAACGCGCCGAGTTCCGTTTTTCGATGTGAGCCGGAAATGAGCGGAAGACCAGCAACGCGCCGCCGCCCGCCCGGAACTCGCAACGGTCCGGCGAAAGTCATCAGGATGCCGACTCCCACAGTGGTCCGCCGGCGCCGTGCGATCAAGGCGGGAATTGGGCTGCTCGTGCTCTCGCTCGTCGCCGCGATCATCGCGCGCTTCTACCTGATGTACACGGCTCCGCCCTCGCCCGAAAAGGTGTCCGGCCTGACCGAGCAGGAAACTGAAATCCTCGGTTTGGTTAATCAGAAACGCGTGCGCGCTGGATTGCCGCCGCTGAAATTCTCACCCCGCCTCGCCGTGATCGCGCGCGGGCACAGCTACGACATGGCGATGCGCCATTATCTCGCGCACAACAGCCCCGACGGTGTCGCGCCCTCCGACCGCATCAGCGGCGTCGGCCTCGACTATCGGGCAGTCGGCGAAAACATCTACATGGACGACGACGGCAATTCCGCCGACGTCCCGCAACGCGCGATGAACGGATGGCTCAAGAGCCCCGAGCATCTCGCCAACATCGTCTCGGGCAAGTTCACCGAAACGGGAGTCGGAATCGCGCAGTCCGCCGACGGCATAACGTACGTCACACAGGATTTTCTGCGCTGAAGGCGGGAGCCCCGCGATGGACTTCGCTGAACTCGCCGCGCTGGCTTCCGGTCACGCCGAAGCGCGCGCGATTCAGACCGCGCTCAAGCTCGGAATTTTCGACATTCTCGCGCCTGCGCCACTCGACGACGCCGCTCTCGCCACCGCAATCCCGGCCAATCGACGCGCGACAGCTCTGATAGCCAACGCGATGGTCGCGCTCGGGCTGCTCGACAAGCGCGCCAATCGTTACTCACTGACGGAGGTATCGCGGCGCTACCTGCTGCGCTCGTCCGCCGAATACCTCGGCGGCTTGATCCTGTTCGACGAAGCGATCTTCGAAACCTGGGCGCATCTCGATCAGGTCATTCGCACTGGTGCGCCCGCGCGCCCGACCGACATGTTCCAGAGCCGTCCCGAGGAGACCGAGCGATTCATTCGCGCGATGGACAGCCTCACGCGCGCCCGCGGCGATCCGGCTTACGTCGCCAACCGGCTCGACCTGAGCCGCGTCTCGACGTTTGCCGACATCGGCGGCGGCCCCGGCACCTACACCGTCGCGATGCTCCACCGATGGCCTCATCTCCGCGCAAAAATCTACGACCTGCCCGCTACGCTCGAAGTCGCCCGCCGAATTCTCGCCGAACGCGAACCCGCGGTGTTGGAGCGCCTCGACCTGGTGCGCGTCGACTACCTGTACGACGAGTTCCCGGGCCGATGCGGAGCCCTGTTCATGTCGAATATAATTCATAGTGAAGATGAAACGACCAACGCTCAACTTTTCCGCAAATGCTTTCGCGCGCTCGAGCCTGGCGGCATGATGATCGTCAAGGATCACATTATGAATGCCGACCTCACGGCGCCGACGGCGGGTGCGATCTTCGCTCTCTACCTGCTGCTCACCACTCGCGGGCGCGACTATTCATTCGACGAAGTCTCGCAATGGCTCGGCGACGCCGGCTTCGTCGACATTAAGCACGAGGCGCTGCCAAGTCCTCCGTTTACGTCATCGATGGTGATCGCACGCAAGCCGTAGCTCAATTCATCGCGAGCAGGATCGTGGCTTTCGCGATGCTAGTCGCGCTGGCGGGAGCATGCCCGGGATGCCTCGCGGCCGGCGCGGTCGGAATGGTCAGCACCGTAGCGCCGATGGTCGCCGCCGGTGGCGCGCAGGTCATCAGCTCCGAGGTCGCGATGAAAAAAGACAACGGAGGCGGAATTACCAAGGAAGAGAACCCCGACGAGTGCGAGCAACTCGTGCGCGCTCCGATCGGCGTCGAGGAAGTCCGCAAGACCAAGGATGGCGTGATCGAATCGCGGCAGTGGAAAATCGCCGAGACCAGCGGCGATCCGATCTGGATAGTAGTGCGCAGCCAGACCCAGGATTCACCGCAGGACGCGTGGCAGCCGAAGCCCGGCATTACGAATCTCTTCTTCAATCCGCCGCTTTACCAGGTGCTCAAGACCGATCAGCCGGAATATCTCGCTTACGCTCCATCCGACGTCGTCAACGTGTCCGACAGCGAGCAGTTCGACTCGATGACCACCGCGTTCGGCTCGGGCATCGGCACCTTCAAGTGGCGCGACCGCACCTACTCATATGTGCTGGTCAAGGAACTCCCCTGCTTCAAATCTGAGAAGGAGAAGTGAATTCGAATCCGTCCCGCCAGCCACGGCCACTGGCACGGAGAATCGTCATCGTCGCAATTTTTTCGCTGGCACTGCTTGCCGCCAGGTCGTACTCTCAGAATATGAACGCCACGCCCGACAACTCGCATCCGCGGCCAGAGCCCGCATCATGGCCCGATAACGCGCTCACGATCGCCAATCTCGGCCATGCCACCGTGCTCATGAATTTTTTCGGCACGCGCGTGCTCTCCGACCCCAGCCTGTTCTCACGCGTCGGCATGTCGATCGACTCGATTCTCACGATCGGTCCGAAACGACACGTCGATCCGCCGCTGGCTCCTTCGCAGTTGCAGCAACTCGACGTCATCCTGATCACGCACGCGCATATGGACCATCTCGACGTGCCTTCACTGAAGGCGCTGCCCAAGACGGCGGTCGTCGTCGCATGCGACAAGTGCTCGCAGATCATCGCGCCGCTCGGATTCAAAGACGTGCGCGAACTCAAGTGGGGCGAGAGCACCGTCGTCAAAGGACTCACTATCCGGGCGATGGGCGCGCGGCATTGGGGCCGGCGATGGCCGCCGTTCGGCGAAGACTACGGCTTCAACAGCTACGTGCTCGAAAAAGACGGCCGTCGGATGCTGCTGGCGTGCGATAGCGCCGACACCGATCTGTTCGCGAGCCTCGCCTCGACGCCGCCGGACGTGGCCGTGTTTTCGATTGGCGCCTATGACCCGTGGATCCTCAATCATGCCAATCCGGAACAGGTCTGGGCGATGTTCCAGTCGACACGCGCGCACTACCTCGTGCCGATTCACTGGGGCACATTCAAGTTATCGAAGGAACCGATGGAAGAGCCGCTGCAACGACTAATCAAGGCAGCCGGCGATCAGCAGGACCGAATAGTACTGCGCCAAATTGGCGGAAGCTGGACGATGCCCGCGTCGATCGAGACGCGTCAGGCGGCCGGCCGCTAGAATTATAAATTCCTGACTGCCAGAACTTCCTGCGCGGGAGTCCTATCGCCGGTGCAATTAATCAGTCGTGGGGCGTCGACGATACTTACGGTATATCCGAGTTTTCGATACAGCTCTTTTGTTCGATCGGTAGCTTGATTCGATATGACTACCGGACCGGGATGCCGCGCCAGCCGTTCGGCCAACCTTATCTGATCATTCCAGCGGAAGTCTTCCTTCGAGTAATGCGTGAACTCAACGTCATACGGCGGATCCGCGTAGACAAAGTCATCGCTCTCGAGCGGTAGCTTTTCGAAGTCTTCACACACAAAGTCCCAGTTCGCGAATGCCGACACGTACTCTGAAAAATCCGTTTTGTAATTGATCTTGTTATAGCGGCCGAAAGGAACGTTGAACTCACCCTTACTATTGAACCTGCACAGGCCGTTGTAGCAGGTGCGATTCAGATAGTAGAAAAGGCTCGCCGACTCCTTGCTGCCTGCTTTGCCTTCGCGAATGAGCTGATTGAAGCGCGCTCGGCGCGCGTAAAAGTAGGTCTTCTCGTTCCGCATCCTGAGCGAGTTTCTGAGACCCCTTTTGAGCCAGCCATAGAAGTTTATCGTGTGAGGATTGATATCGCTGATGAGTGCACGATCGGGAACCAGGCCCAGCGAGACTGCCAGGCCTCCGCATAGCGGCTCAACCAGGCGCCGAGATCGATGAGGATTCCAGAGACTTAGAAGGTGCGGCACCAGCCATCGCTTGCCGCCGGCCCACTTCAAAGGAGGCTTGGGCGCCGAGCGAGATGTCCGCAACTCCGCAGCCGCCGCCACTTAGCCCCGCTCAGACACGTTTGCGTTTCTTGGACAGGTAGTCGACCAGCATGTATTCGCCGAGATGGTCGGGACGGGTGAACAGCGCGCGTCCGCGATTGATCTGCGTCATCTTGTCGACGAAGGCGCGCAGACTCGGCGAATCGTCGAGCATGAAGGTGTTGATCGTGATTCCCTTGCGCGTAATTCGCTCGACTTCCTTCAGCGTCTCCTGCGCCGCGCGCATGCTGATGCCGCCGAACGACAGCGGCCATTCGCAGTACAGCCGCTTGTTCAGGAAGTACGCGGTCGGCTGCCCGTCGGTGATCACGATGATGTGCTGATTGCGCGACGGATGCCGTCCCAGCAAATCCGACGCGAGGCGCAGCCCGTCCTGCAAGTTGGTGAACGGATCGCCCATGTTCCACGACGCCTCGGGCAGATCCTTGAGCTTCAATTCCACTGCGCGCGTGTAAAAACCGACGATCGAGAAGAAGTCGCGGGGGAACTTCGAGCGAATCAGCGTCTCCATCGCCATCGCGACTTTCTTCGCCGCCGCAAATCGCCCTTCCCAGCTCATCGACCACGACATATCGAGGCACAGCACCGTCGACGACGAGCTGGCGTAGTCGTTTTCGTATATCTCGAAGTCTTCCGGCCGCAGCTCGAGCGGCACGCCAGCCTTGCGCGCCAGCGCATGCTTCAGAGTCGCGACCAGGTTGAGATTGAGCGGATCGCCGTATGCGTAAGGCTTGGTTTGCTCCGGCCGCATCTCGGTGACGCCGCGATGGTCGGTCACGTGCCCACCCGATCGATCCTTCAGCAGGTTCTGGTAAATGTCGCGCAGCGCGAGCTGCCCGATTCGCCGCACGCCCTTGGGCGACAGTTGAAAATGGTCGCCCTTCGGCACCATGTAGCCCGACTGGGTCAGCAGGACCATCACCTGCTTGAGATTTTGAAAATCCTTGCCCGCCTGCTGGCCGAGGATCTGCTCGAGGTCCTCCATCGAGATCGTATCGAAGTTGCCCGACATCAGGTCCTGTTCGAGCTGGCGCATCCGCTCCATCTCGCGCATCAGCTCGAGCGCGTCGTCGTAGCCGAGGCTCTTGGGCCCGTGGAACATGTGCTGATTGCGATCGCGAAAATTTTCGAGGTCGCGAATGTTTTCGTATTCCTCGAGCAGCTGGTCGAAATCTTCCTTGGCCTGCGCGTCTTCGAACTCGTGGCTTTCGAGTTTGCGCATCGCCTCCGACAGCCGCCGCGGCATGCGCGACAACTCGCGCTGTTTTTCCTCGATGCCCGGCTTCTGTCCCTTGAGCGATTCGAGCTTGTTGCGCTCGCGATTCAGAATGTCCTCGAGCTTCTGCTCCATCTCCGACAGCGCGCTCTTCAGATTGAAGTCGCGATAGCGCTGGCGCATCTCCTGCCGCAGCTGCTCGATGAACTCCTCGAGCCCCATCACCTTGACGCCGTCGAAGTCCATCCCCTGCCGCATCATCCAGTCCATCGCCTGGCGCACGTCGTCGGTGTACGACAGGTACTCCGCCAGCTTCTCGAACACCTTGTCGGCGTCGAGCTTGAGCCGCTGCGTCCCGTCCCACTGGGTGTAACGGGTGACGACCGCTGCCATTCCCCTGCGCGTCATGCGTGGTAGGCGAAGCGCCCGCCCTGGCGATCCTTGTTGAGCTTCTGATGCAGATGCAGGCCCTCGAAAATGAACTCGCTCGCGGCCGCCATCAGGCCCGGCGTCTCGAAGGGACCGAGCAGCGTGATCACTTCGCGCAGGCCGGTGACCTCGCGCAGTGGTTCCATGTATTCCGACGACGGCGCGCTATCCGAAACCTCGACGCCCCAGCCCTGCTCGAAGTAACTCGAGACCTTCTTCAAATCATCGAGTTTCAGATACTTGTCGAAAACTTTGAGCACGGCGCGGTTGATCAGCCGCTCGATCAAATCGTCTTCCTTCTTGTCCTCACCGACATACTCGAGCTCGATCTTGCCGGCGGTCGACGCGTAGAGCGAATGCAAATCCGAAATCCTCGGCACGATCTCGTTCTCCGCGTTGCGCACCGCGCGCTTCTCGGCGTTGGAAATCGCCGATTCGAAATTGTTGATCGTCACGCGTACCGACACGCCCGACGACTGGTTGATCTCGTTGGACGCGCGCGCCTCGAACGTGATCTGCGCCAGGATGTCCTTCATGAACTGCGGAATCCGCACGTCCACGCCGTCGCGCGGCGGATGCGCCGCTTCCTGCTCCATGATCACGATTTCGTGCTCGATGGTCTTCGGATAATGCGTGCGAATCTGGATGTCGAAACGATCCTTCAACGGCGTGATGATCCGTCCGCGCGAGGTGTAGTCCTCAGGATTCGCGCTCGCCACGAACACCACGTCCACCGCGAGGCGAATCTTGTATCCCTTGATCTGGACGTCCTTCTCTTCCATCAGGTTGAACAGACCGACCTGCACCTTCTCGGTCAGGTCGGGCAGCTCGTTGATGGCGAAGATGCCGCGATTGGTGCGCGGGATCAGTCCGTAGTGGATCGTCTCCTCGTCGGCCAGGTAGCGTCCCTCGGCCACTTTGATTGGATCGATTTCTCCGATCAGGTCGGCGACCGAAACGTCGGGTGTCGCGAGCTTCTCCGCGTAGCGCGTGTCGCGTCCGATCCATGCGACCTCGAGCGCGTCGCCCTTCTCGTCTTTCAGCTTCACGCATCGCCGGCAGATCGGCGCGTACGGGTCGTCGTTGATTTCGCAGCCGGCCACGATCGGCACGTATTCGTCGAGCAAGCCGACCAGCGATCTTATTATTCGCGACTTCGCCTGCCCGCGCTCACCGAGAAAGATCATATGATGGCCGGCGAGCACGCCGTTCTCGATTTCCGGAATTACCGTCTCTTCGTAGCCGACGATTCCCGGCAGGATTTGCTCCTTGCTGCGCAGCCGCTCGAGCAGATTCTTGCGCATCTCCATCCGCACCGGCATGGTCTGGTAGCCCGCGCTCTTGAGTTCGCCGAGTGTCCGGATCTTTAGTTTTTCATTCATCGGTTTGATTGCTCGATCTTTAGGATAATTCAACGCCGAGGTTTTTGAAAATCGGCCGCAGTTGTTCGAAACTGTCTTCCAAACTCTGTGATAGCACGCGCGTTGACGCAAGTACCGGCATAAAATTGTTGTCGCCACCCCAGCGCGGCACCACATGCCAATGCATATGATCGGCGAATCCCGCGCCCGCCGCTCCGCCCAAATTGGCGCCGACGTTCAGCGCTTGCGGATGCAGCGTCTCGCGGACTCGCTTGATCGACGCCGCGACCGCGTCGGCAATGGCAGCGCGATCGGCGCGCGGCAACAGCTCGGGCGACGCGACATGCCTGCGCGGCGCCACCATTATATGTCCGTTGTTGTAGGGGTACTTGTTGAGCATCACGAGCAGGTCGCGATTGTCGAACAGCACCAGCCGTTCGCGGCGCTCAGCCTCGGACAACTTGCCGAAACAGAAAATGCACGCCTGTGGATCGGAGCGGACGCCGCTCAGGTATTCGTATCGCCATGGCGCCCACAGGCGGATGCCTTCGGCGGGCGCAGTCGCCGCGTCGGAGCGCTTGACGGACCGCTTAATCGGCGGCTTCTTCGGCGCCATTAACTTCGATTCGGAGTTCCTTGCCCGCGCGGAAGAATGGAATCTGCTTGGCATCGACGCTGACCAGCTGCCCGGTCTTCGGATTGCGGCCTTGCCGCGCCCGGCGCTGCTTGACCGCGAAACTGCCGAAGCCGCGGATTTCGATTCGTTCGCCGCGGGTCAGCGAGTTGGCCATCGCGTCGAACATCGCGTTCACGATGGTCTCGGACTCACGATGGGTAAACTTGTCCCGGCGCGCCAGCAGTTCTTCGATGATTTCCCGCTTGGTCATCGATCTCGCCGCCGCTCGCGCGCGCTTACCGCGGGCGGCGCCCCCGTCTAGCTGTTTTTGCTGCGCGCCGCGCGCCGTTCGCCGTCGTCGCGATCGAGCTTGAGCTCTTCCTTCAGGATATCTTCCATCGAGAATCGCGCCGCCTCGTGCTCGCGCTTGAGGTAGGCCTGCATCTCCTCACGCTCTTCGTGCTGCTTGACCGCCTTGATCGAGAGCCCTATTCGGCGCTCCTTCGGGTCCAGTTGCACGACCAGCGCGTCAAGCTCGTCATCGACTTTATAGAGCGACGACGGCTTGTCGACCCGCTCGTTGCTGAGCTGCGAGATATGAATCAGCCCTTCGATTCCTTCCTCAATCTCGACGAACACACCGAAGTCCGCGACCGAGCTGACCTTGCCATGCACTCGCGTGTTCAGCGGATAGCGTTCCGCCACCGTATTCCACGGGTCGGTGGTCAGCTGCTTGACGCCCAAGCTCACGCGCTCGTTCTCGACGTCGATGCCGAGCACGGTCGCCTCGAGCTCGTCGCCCTTCTTTACCACTTCGCTCGGATGCCGAATCTTCTTGGTCCACGACAAATCCGAAATGTGCACGAGGCCATCGATGCCCGGCTCGATCTCGACGAACACGCCGAAATCCGTGATCGACTTGACCTTGCCCTTCACCTGGCTGCCAATCGGATGCTTGAGCCCGAGCTCTTCCCACGGATTCGCCTCGGTCTGCTTGAGTCCGAGTGAAATCCGTCGATTCGCTTCGTCGACGCCGAGCACCTGTACTTCCACCATGTCGCCGGGGTTCACGACCTTCGACGGATGCACGGCGCGCTTGCTCCAGCTCATCTCCGAGACGTGGATCAAGCCCTCGACGCCTTTTTCGATTTCCACGAACGCGCCGTAGTCGGTCACGCTGACGACCTTGCCCTTGATGCGCGTGCCCGGCGGATACGCTTCCGCCACCTTGGTCCACGGATCGGGCATGATCTGTTTCATGCCGAGCGACACGCGCTCGCGCTCGGCGTCGTACTTCAGCACGACGACCTTAACTTTGTCGCCGACCTTCAGCACTTCCGACGGATGCTGCAATCTGCCCCACGCCATGTCGGTGATATGCAACAGGCCGTCGATTCCACCGAGGTCGATGAAGGCGCCGTAGTCGGTAATATTTTTCACGGTGCCTTCGAGGATCACGCCCTCTTCGAGCACCTTGAGCGTCTGTTCCTTGAGCGAGGCGCGCTCGCGCTCGAGCACGCTACGCCGCGAGACCACCACGTTGCCGCGCGCGCGATTGAACTTCAGAATCTGGAAGCGCCCGCGCTGCCCCACGTATCGGTCCAGATTGCGCGCCGGACGAATGTCGACGTGCGATCCCGGCAGAAACGCCGGCACGCCGATATCGACCTTGAGTCCGCCTTTGACTTTGCCGAGCACCACGCCTTCGACCGGAGTCTCCGCCTGGAACGCCTTGTCGAGCTCGCGCCAGACTTTGAACTTCTCGGCCTTGGCGTGCGAAAGCATGACCGTACCGTTGTCGGTCTCGGTGCCTTCGAAGTACACGTCAACCTCCTCGCCCTCCTTGACCGTAGGATGCCCCTCGTGGTCAAGAAATTCGGCGAGCGGGACCTGCCCTTCGCACTTGTAATTGATGTCGATGATGACGCTGTCGCGCGTGATTAGAAGCACTCTTCCGACCAGCACATCGCCGGGACGGGGAGCCTTCAAACTCTCTTCCATCAACGACTCAAAGTCATTTTCTCCTCCGCTCATCTGCTGTTCAGGCAACACTTTCTCCATTTTGGGGGGACCTTGGGACCTTCGGGACTTCGGGGCTGCTGCAATCCTTACAACCGGGCTACGCTCGTTTCAAGTCCTTAGTGGCGTTGAATCGAGCATTGAACTTCGCTTTCATCGCCGCGACCACCGCTTCGATTGAAAGATTCGTTGAGTCTATCACTATCGCATCGTCAGCGCGCCTCAATGGCGCCAGCTCGCGCCCGCTGTCGCGGCGGTCGCGCTCGATCAGCTGTTCGAGCACTTCATGCTCGGCGATCGACGCGCCTTTTTTCTGTAATTCTTCGAATCGGCGGCGCGCGCGCGTCTTTACGTCGGCGTCGAGAAAGAACTTGAACTCGGCGTCGGGAAAGATCGCCGTGCCTATGTCGCGTCCTTCCATCACCACTGCGCCATCCGCGCCCGCCGCGCGCTGCAAGTCGCGCATCCTCGCGCGCACCGCGCCAAGGGCAGAGAAGCGCGACGCCAGCTCGCCGATTTCCGGCTCGCTTACTTTGGCCGTCACGTCGCGGCCGTTGAGCATTATGTTCTCGCCGTCGAATTTAATCTTTATCGCAGCCAACACCGGCGCCAATCGCGCTTCGACGTTCGCATCGTCCGGGCTCACGCCCGCTTCGCGCGCCGCAATCGCGACCGCACGATACATCGCGCCCGTATTCAGGTAAGAGAACCCGAGCGCGCGCGCGAGCTCGCGTGCCGCCACGGATTTCCCCGCGCCAACCGGGCCGTCGATCGCGATTATCGGCTGCGTCCGGCTCATCTGATCTTTTCCCGCATCGCGCGCCCGCGATTGAATATCTTTTCGACGCCGTCCATGTCGCCGGCTTCGACCAGCTGCTGAAATTCGGTGAAGGTTCTGCCGTAGAGTTTCAGCGCCGCCGCGATAGCCTCGCGATTCGTCGCAAAAATATCGCGCCACATCTCCCACGACGACGACGCCAGCCGCGTCGTATCGCGCAGTCCGCCCGCGCCGTACTCCGCCGCAATCTTGTCGCCGACGCGCTCGCCGTCGAGCGCCGCCGCCAGCACCGTCGACACCGCCTGCGGCAGATGACTCGATCGCGCAAGCAGCGCGTCGTGCGTGTCGGCGTCCATCATCTCGACGCAGGCGCCGGTCTCGTCCCAAAGCTGCTCGATTTTATTGATAGCCTCGGGCGTGCTCTTGGCCGACGGCGTGAGTATAACGCGCCGATCGCGAAACAGCGCCGGATCGGCCGCGATTGCACCAGTCGTCTCTTTGCCCGCCACCGGATGCGCCGCGACGAGCGCGCGCTTGCCCGTGATTACCGGCTCGAGCTGGCGCACCACGTAACCCTTGACGCTGCCGACGTCGGTCACGACCGCGTCCGGCGCAGTGTGCGCGATCATCTTCTCCAGCGTCGCGCGCATCGTTTGAATCGGCACCGCCAGCACGATCAGATCGGCACCGCGCGCCGCCTCGACCGGGTCCCGCGTCGCCACGTCGATCATGCCGCGCTCGAGCGCGACGTCCAGGTTCGCCTGCGACCGTCCCAGCCCGACGACCTTGCCGACCAGGCCCGCGCGCCGCGCAATCAACGCCAGCGAGCCGCCGATCAGCCCCACTCCGCACACGGTCATCTGTCGAAACAGCTGCGCCATCAGATTCGGATTCCACCGCCCGGCGGCGCCGCCTTCGACGATTTGAGCCGGCTCAATTGCACGACCAGGTTCACGCTCGCGATCATCATAAGCGCGAGCACCGGGAACATGACGTAGTTCATGTTGATGTTCGCGCCGCGCGAGTCGGCGACAATCACGCCGAACGCTCCCGCCATCACGACTACGTACGCGAGCCTGAACCACGAGAGCGCGCCGATCACTCGCGCGTCGAATTGCTCAGGCCGGAGTGCCGGCAGGAACCCGAGCAGCGCGTAGCCGCCCAGCGCGATTACCGGCATCAATAACAGCCCCGTCTCTTTCGAGCCGTAGCCGTTAATCTGCCCCGTGATATCCCAATGAATGGGAATGGACGCCGGCGCCGACGACCACGTCAATCTCCGAGTCGCGAACATCGCGACGATCAGCGCCCAGCCCAGCCGTTCTGCGTTTCGATTTTTCACGACTGCGCCCCCGCGCCCATAACTTCGCCGAGCATCGCGATCAGCCGCCGATTCTCCTCGGGCAGCCCGACGCTGATCCGCACGTGCCGCGGATAGCCGTAACCGTTCATCGCGCGCACGATCACGCCCTTGCGCAGCAGCGCGTCGTAAACGGCGCGGCCGTCGCCGACATCGACCAGGAAAAAATTCGCATGACTGGGCACGAACGGCAGCTTGAGGCGCGCGAACTCGCGTTCGAGGTAGTCCATCCCCTCGGCATTGACCTGCAGCGTGCGCGCGATATGCGCGCGATCTTCCATCCCTGCAATCGCCGCCACCTGCGCGAGCGACGTCACGTTGAACGGCTGCCGCACGTTCTGCAGCATCTGGATCATGTCGGGCCGCGCGATCGCATAGCCGACGCGAATTCCAGCCAGCCCGAAAATCTTCGAAAACGTCCGCAGCGTGATGATGAGCCGGCGGTCGTCGTGATCTTCCATCGAGTCGGGGTAGTCGGGATCGCGCACGAATTCGAAGTACGCCTCGTCGGCAACGATCACGACGTGCTCGGGCACGCGCTCGAGAAAACGCTTCCATTCGGCGCGCCGGTAAATCGTCCCGGTCGGATTATTGGGATTGCCGAGAAAAACAATCCTGGTGTTCGCGTCGCAAGCCGCCGCCATCGCGTCGAGGTCGTGCGCGAATCCGTCGATAGTCTTCACCACTCGATGCTCACCGCCGGCGGCCGCGGTCGCCAGCGGATAAATCGCGAACGAATGCTCCGAGTAAACCGAGTTCAGTCCCGGCCGCAGGTACAGGAACGCGAGCAGGTTCAGCACCTCGACCGAGCCCGAGGCCGCAAACACCCGCTCCACTCCGATCTTATGATACGCGGCGATTTTCGCGCGCAGATCGTAGCTGGCGCCGTCGGGGTATCGATTCAGCTCGTGCAACGCCGCCTTGATTGCCTCGATCGCGCGCGGCGACGGCCCCAGCGGATTCTCGTTCGACGCCAGCTTCACCGGATCGTCGATGCCGAGCTCGCGTTGCAGCTCCTCAACCGGCTTGCCCGGCTCGTAGGGAGCAAGCGCGGCGACAGAAGGGAGAACGAGATCTTGTGCTTTGATCAAAACAGGATGACGGCCACTGGAAAGTTGGACTGCCCGGCTCAGGCAGCGGCCGACCTACCTTCAGGATACGATCCTAAGACCTTCAAGAATAGAGCCTTGCTGGACAACGATTTGAGCGCGCGCGCCAGCTTGGGGTCGTCACGATGCCCCATAACGTCAACAAAGAACAGGTACTCCCACGGCCGCGCACGCAGCGGACGCGACTCGATCTTCGAGATATTTATCGCGTTGCGCGCGAACAGGTTCAGCGCCTGGTTGAGCGTGCCGACCCTGTCTGCCACCGCGAACAGCAGCGTCGTCTTGTCCCGGCCCGAGCGCTCGACCGGCCGCGTCCCCATCACGAGGAACCGCGTCGTGTTGGCGGCGACGTCCTGCACGTTCGCGGCGATGGTCTTGAGGCCGTACGCCTCGCCCGCCGCCTTCGACGCGATGGCAGCAGTCGAACCGTCCGCGGCCGCGCGCTGCGCCGCCAGCGCGTTCGACGCCACCGCTTCGGTCTCGCATTTCGGGAAGTTCGCGCTGATAAAGCCGCGGCACTGCGCGAGGCTTTGCTGATGCGACACGATTCGCTTGACCTCAGCCGCCGCGCCGCTCAGCGACATCAGTGAATGCCGAATCGGCAACAGCACTTCGCCGACTATCACCAGCGCCGTGTCTATCAGCAGGTCGAGCGTCAGCGTCACCGAGCCCTCGGTCGAGTTCTCGACCGGCACCACGCCGAAATCCGCGCGTCCGTTCTCGATTGCCTGGAAGACGGCGGCGAACGACTCGAGCGGCATCAGCTGGATGCTCGAGCCGAAGCGGATGCGCGTGGCCTCGTGCGAATAGGTATGCTCAGGGCCGAGGAACGCGACGCGCGGCTCGTGTTCGAGCGCGCGGCACGCCGAAATTATCTCGACATAAATCCGCTTGACCTGTTCGTCGGTGAGCGGCCCCGGGTTCTCGGCGATCATCTTTTCGATGATCGCGCGCTCGCGCACCGGCTGGTAAACCTCGCCGCCCTCATGATGCTTCAGGCGCCCGATCTCGGTCGCGACGCTCGCGCGCGCCGACACGAGCCGCAGAATTTTGAGATTAAGCTCATCCATCCGCGCCCGCAGCGTCTCAATCGACGGCGGCTCCGGCACCGCCTTCCTGGCAATCCGTGATGACATCGAACAAGAATGGCTACCCGATCAACGACCCGTTTTCAACGCACCCGGAAGGCGCGACTTTTCTGTGGTGAGGGTCCGATTACAGAGCCCTGCGCGATTCAGGATTCTGCGCCTGCTCCAAGGATTCGTAACTATTAGTCATCAGAAGAACACTTCTTGATGATTACAATGTAGCGTCATTCCAAACTCTTCGACTAACTTCCTCTCCGTGGGGCGTTCATCGGGGGCAGTCTTCCTCTCCGCATTGGCAATGCTGATGCTGGCGAGCTGCAATAGCGGCGGCTCGTCATCGTCGTCTACACCGACACCGCAATCCGGCATCGTGCACTTCGACCCCAACTCGCATGCCTTCTGGAGCGATCCCGCCAACTGGACGACCGTCTTCGGCCCCGCCTACGCAGACATCACGCTCTCATCAACCAATTTCGTCCCATGCCGCGGCGGTCCTTACGCGCTCTGCTATTACTCGGGCCCGAGCACCGGCGCCGAAGACCTTTCGTGCACGCTCACCGCCGACGGCAACTACGCCAACTGTCAATGCTTCGACATTCCGTACGGCGTGTACTTCGTCGATATCAACGCCATCCTCAATCACGACGTTTATGAAAAGACCGTCGCGCAATGCGGCGCCGACGGCAGCCAATGCGCGACGCTCAACTCGGCCCCGGTCTGCGCCAACGTCAATCAGGGAAATTTGATTCCCGGCTCGAGCGTCTACTCCACCTTCAGCTTCGATTGCGTCCCCGAAAACGGACTCGGCCTCACCGACTGCGGCGCCGCGCCGTACGCCGGATGCATGACGGCGCCGTGCTTCAAGACCAACCAGGCCGGCATCGTGAACTGCTCGTGCCCGGTCTTCGACGGCCCCTACCAGGTCGGCCAGAACGATCAGGCATGCACTCTGGGCGGCGACCTCACGTGGTCGGCCGCCTACGCGCCTCCAGCGGCGACGCCGACCGCCACGCCGCTGGCAGCGGACCGTTCTGCGAATGCGTATAAGATGATGCGCGCGGATTCGAGCGACGACAGCGTACCTGCAGTTGCCGCCGCGGTGCCCAGTCCACCGGCGTGCCTGCCCGACGCGCCTGGCGGCTTCGGATGTCCCCTCTATGTCCCCGGCACAACGATGCTGCCGCCAGAGAGCGGCGTCGATTGCGCCAAGGTCTGCGACGAGTACCACAGTTGCCTGCAACCGAAAGGCGCGCAGGCCGGCTTCACCTGCGATGCGACGCTATGCACCGACGAATGCAACGATCGCGACCTCGTCAGCACGGCATGCAGCGGGCTGTCGGGATGCGACATATCCGAAATTGTGAAAGCCGAAACCGCCGCCGACTGCAGTTGCTGCGCAAGCCAGCTCTGCCAATGCGACCCCAGCGCCAAAACCAACAAAGCAATCTCCGCGCTCAACCAGCAGCAACGCGATCGCGGCATCAAACCTCAATGCGACATTAACGGCACGCTCTGCGGCTCGAATTGACCGAGGTTCATCCCTCCCAGGGATCGTAACTGCCGAAACTCCAGATATGACCCTCCAAATCGCGGCAGGTATATCCCCTGCCGCCGTAATCCTCATCCTGCACATCCCGCAGCATCACCGCTCCGGCGGCCTTCGCGCGCGCATAGTGCGCATCGCAGTCACCGACGACGACGTAGGCGCTCTGCGTCTCGCAGCCTCCGATTTCCTCGGGGAGCTTCATCAACTTCCCGAACATCCCGCCGCCAGCCGACGACACCATGATCATTCCATTGCCAAAAGTAAGCTGCGCGTGCGCGATCGTGCCGTTCTCACCCGGAACCACGAGATGCTGCTCGAACCCAAAGGCCTTGCATAACCATTCGATCGCCGCCGGCGCATTTCGATACCGCATGCTCGGAATGATTCTCGCGCGTGTGTTCTGGGTTTCCATCGGGCAGCCTCCTGCGATTACTGATCGATCTGATCAGATAAACCGCCGCGCCTCGAAGAAGGTTACGCCTAGAATTACTACTCGGCCGACCGCTCACCCTCGACGCGCCCGCGCGTCAGGTACGCCGATCCCATCGTCGCGAACTTGCGCTCGCGCGCGCGGCGCAACTCGGCCGGCTTCAGCTTGACCAGCCGCTCGAGGTACCGCGCGAGGGCCGCGCCGATAAGATGGGCCGCTTCGGCCGGGGCCGTATGCGCTCCGCCGACGGGCTCGGGCACGATCTCATCGATCAATCCCAGGTCGAGCAAGTCGGGCGCCGACAATTTCAGCGCCGATGCGGCCGCCGCGACGTTCTCCTCGCCGCCCGCGCGCCACAAAATCGCCGCGCATCCTTCCGGAGTGATCACCGAGTAGCACGCGTTCTCCTGCATCAGCACGACGTTCGCCACTCCGAGCGCCAGCGCGCCGCCCGAGCCGCCCTCGCCGATCACGCATGCGATGATCGGCACGGTCATCCGCGCCATCAGCTCGAGGTTGTGCGCGATCGCTTCGATCTGCCCGCGCTCTTCGGCCCCGACTCCAGACTCGGCGCCCTGCGTGTCGATCAGGGTGATTACAGGCAGCCCGAACCGTTCCGCCAGTTCGTAAACGCGCGTCGCCTTGCGATAGCCCTCGGGCAGCGGCTTGCCGAAATTGCGCTTGATTCGCTCGGCGGTCGAGCGTCCCCGCTGATGCCCCACGACGGCGACCGCGCGGCGTCCAAAGTAGGCGAGGCCCGCAACGATCGCGCCGTCATCGGCGAAGTTTCGGTCGCCGTGAATCTCGATAAAGTCGCGCATCAGCAAGTCGATGTAATCGAGCGTCTGCGGCCGATTTGCGTGCCGCGCGAGACGCACGCGCTCAATCGCCGTGCGCGGTTCCGACGCGGGCCCTTCGACTGTCGCTATCTCAACCGCGCGATTTTTGCCGCGCGCTTTGTGTCCGTTCGAATTCGGCTTCAATTTAATCCACGCTCGCTTGATCCACGCCTGAAAAATTTCCCGAACAACGCACAAGCATCCTGAGTGCCGCGCTCGGGGTCAAGCCAAACGATCTCCTGTTCGCGGCGAAACCACGTGAGCTGGCGCTTGGCCAGCCGCCGCGATTCCTGCTTGGCCGCAGCGACCGCATCGGCCAGCCCAATCTCACCGCGCAGATACGCTGCGATCTGCTTGTATCCAATCGTACTAAGCGGCGGCTTCTCGGGCGAGTATCCCGCGTCGATAAGCGCACGGACTTCCTCGACCAGCCCGGCTGCGACCATCGCGTCGAAGCGCCGGTCGATCGCCTCGTACAGTTTCTTGCGCTCGACTTCGACGCCCACAGTCAAAGTGTCGTAGCCGATGTCGGCGAACCGATGCCGCCGCTGATGCGCCGAAATCGTTTCGCCAGTGAGCTCGAAGACCTCGAGCGCCCGGATGATTCGGTACAAGTCGTTGACGCCGATTCGATCCGCCGCTTCGCGGTCGATCTCCCGCAACTGCTGATGCAGATGCGCGACGCCGTGCTCCGCCGCAACCCTCGCCAGCCGGTCGCGAACTTCCAACGACGCTGCCGGCCCGCGAAAGATTCCGCCGCGGATCACGCGCAGATAGAGCCCGCTGCCGCCGACCACCAGCGGATTGCGCCCGCGCGCAGCGATCTCGTCGATTCATCGCGCGCCAGCTGCGCGAACTCCGCCACGTCGAGCGAATTGTCTGGATCGCGCACGTCAATAAGATGATGCGGCACGCGCGCGCGGTCGTCCGCCGACGGTTTCGCCGTGCCGAGATCCATTCCGCGATAGAACTGCCGCGAGTCGGCGTTGATTATCTCGCAGTTCGAGCGCTCCGCCACTTCCATCGCGAGCGCAGACTTGCCGGCTCCGGTCGGCCCGACGATAAAACCGACGGCGATCCGCGCCGCAGGCTGCACCTTCTCTTCTTCTTCCGTAGCAGCCAGGTCGCTCATCGTCGGAACATCCGTTCGATCTGCCCGCGTCCGAACTGAATATGCACCGGGCGTCCGTGCGGGCAGTTGGTCTTGAACTCAGTGCGATCAAGTTCGGCGAGCAGCGAATGGATTTCGGCCGGCTCGAGCACTCGGCCGACGCGGACCGAGCCGTGACACGCGAGTTGCTTCAGCCAATTCTCGAACGCAGCCTCGCCGCCGCCGCGAAAGCCGGTTTCGTTGTCGCCCATGCTTTCGATCATATCGGCGAGGAGCTTGGCGCCGCCTTCCGGGCCGAACACCGCGGGCGCACCCTTGAGCAACAGCGTCGTGGGTCCGAACGGCTCGACCTCGAAGCCCATCGCGCGCAGCTCGCTGAGCGCGCCGTGCACCTGCGCCGCGCGCGCGGGATTCAGCTCGACCGGGACCGGCGCGAGCATCGCCTGCGTGCGGATACCGCCGTCGCGGAGCTCGCGGCGCAGCTTCTCGAACGTGACGCGCTCGTGCGCCGCGTGCTGATCGATCAGGAGCAGGCCCTCCTCGGTTTCGAGCGCGATATAGCCGGCGAAGATTTGTCCGATGACGCGAAGCTGTGAGTACATCGGGACAGGAGTCGGCGGCGCTGCAATTCCGGGGCGGTCGCGATCGAAGGCGAGGGTCAGCGGGCGCTGAAACGCCGACTGCGTGGGCGCGTCGGGCACGAGCCGCAAGGGCGCGTCGCGACGAGGACTCGGCACCGCATCGTCGGCTTGCGACGACATCGTGATCAGTCCCATCGCGGCGTCGTCGGTGATGGGCGCCGGCGCATTCTCGGTCTGGTCCGACAGGCGGTCGCGGAGCGCGTGATAGACGACTTCGAAAACCGCGCCGCCGTTGCGAAAGCGCACCTCGGTCTTCATCGGATGGACGTTGACGTCAACGTCTTCGGGGCGCATGTCGACGAACAGCAGCGCCGCCGGATGGCGCCCGCGCGGGATTAGCGTCTGGTAGGCCTGTTCGATTGCGCGAATCAGCATCCGGTCGCGTACGGAGCGGCCGTTGACGAAGGTGAAGATCATTCTGCCGGTGGCGAAGGATTCCTGGCTGGACGCGGCCAGGCCTTGCGCGCGAAGTCCGGGACGGGCGAGGTCGAACGGCAGCATCTTCGAGGCGATCTTCGCGCCGAAGAGCTGGCGGAATCGTTCGAGCGACGAGTTGGCGCGCGGCAAATCGAAAAGTGTGCGGCCGTCGGCGGTCAGGCGGAACGCGACGTGATGATTGGCGAGCGCGACGCGCTGGAATGAGTCGGCGATTGCGCCCTGCTCGGTCGCCAGCGTTTTCAGGAACTTGAGGCGCGCGGGAGTGTTGAAGAACAGTTGGCGGACCTCGATGCGGGTGCCCGCCGCGATCGCGCATGCGCGCGTGTCCTCGATATTGCCGGCTTCGGCGGCGACCTCGACGCCGTTTTCGTCGGCGGCGCGCCGGGTTTGCATCCGCAGGTGAGAGACGCTGGCGATCGAGGCGAGCGCCTCGCCGCGAAAGCCGAGCGTGCGAATGGCAGCCAGGTCGGCGGCGCTCCGAATCTTCGACGTCGCGTGACGGCGGAGCGAGAGGATCGCGTCGGCGCGCGTCATGCCGGAGCCGTCGTCGGCGACTGCGATGAGCGCGGAGCCGCCGCCGAGGATTTCGACGCTGACCGACCGCGCGCCCGCATCGAGCGAGTTCTCCACCAGTTCCTTGACGGCGGAGGCCGGGCGCTCGACCACTTCGCCGGCCGCGATTTGGCTGGCGACTTGTTCGGGGAGGATGTGGACTATGTGCTCGGACATAATCGTCGGCGGGACCTGGTTAGAGATTGTAGCTTTCGGAGCGGGTACTCAAGCAACCGGGGGCTTTCACTGGTTCATTGTTTCGCGTATCACTGCATAACTCGTGCGATGAAAAAAATTGCGGTAATGCTGCTCGGCGCGGCGATCATGGTGGCTGCGGCGGCGGCGGGCGTTTATGCGGCGCCGATCAAGATTGGGGTTGGCGTGATTGGGCCGATCTCGCCGCAGACTGAGGCTGACATCGACGAGCTGGTCGGCAAGCTGCCCAACGTCAAGGCGGTGCCGATTCAGCCGCCGGGGGGCGTCGATGCGTGCGTCAAGCGCTTTGTCGCGGGCGACCCGGACGACAGGCTCGACGCGGTGATGATCGTCAGCCTGCCGACGGAATCGTTTCAGTCGTCGCGCGACTCGAACGAGGCCAAGTTCACCGGCGCTTACGAAATCTGGACGCTGAATCTGTCGACGCTGGCCGAGGACCGCCATCGCTTTACCTTTACCGACAACGAACCGATAATCGGCGGCGCGTCCGCTTTCCTGGCGCTGCCGGCGCAGGTGTTTGCCGAGCGCGCGACCGGCAAGAAACTGATTTCGAGCGATCAATACCAGGCGTTCGAGGCGGTGCAGACGCGGGTCGAGTCGAAGCTTATCGCTGCGACCAAGCTCTACCTGATGACGGCGTCGATTCGCGACACGGCCCCGCTGGTGCCGCTCGACACCGCCAAGGCTTTGCTGGATCGCGGCGACGGCGAGGACGCGATGGCGGTGTTCAAGTCGGCGGGAATCAACAATCCTGAAGTTCAGCAGATGATCGCGAACGCGCAGGGACAGTTGAAGCGCAGCGCGGCGAATGCGCTGCTCGGACGCACGCTCGGAGCGATGGCGGGCGGGAATGCGGATGCTGCGCGGCTGATACTAGCCGACTATGAGAAGGCGCCGTCGGCCGAGAGCTCGCGCGCGGATTCGATTCGGCGGGTGCTGGCGTACGTGCCCGCTCACACCGAATCGCCTTACGACGGAGTGATGAAGAGCGACGTGCCCACGCTCGACCATCAGGCGTTCGTCGCGATGATCAAGCAGATGTTCAGCGAACAGACGGGCTCGGCGCCGGACGACGTGATCGTCGGCGCGCACGATATCACGATCGAAGACAAGGACGCGCCGCAGGGGCTCAAGGAGCAACTCGACAGCTACGCGGCTGCCCTCGGGCGCAGCGCGTGGCTGATGAGCCTCAAGTGCGGATGTGACGCGAACGCGGTGCTGGAGAGCGAGGCGGTCGGCGAGGCGCTGCTGAAGGCGAAGTATTCACCCTCTTTCAAGCGGCCGCAGGTCGGGCTACCTTAGAGGGATCATTCTGGTTCGAACGGAAGACAAATGAGACATTGCGCATACTGTAAAAAGCATCCGTCAGTCGGCAACAACGTCAGTCACGCCAATAACAAGACCAAGCGTCGTTGGAATCCGAACCTGCAGGAAGTGCGGGCGGAGATAAACGGCAACGTGCGGCGGATTTTGGTCTGCACGCGGTGTATTCGCGGCGGGAAGGTTAAGAAGAGCGCTTAGGCCAATCGGGAATACACTTCATTTGATGTGAAACCACGGTGGTTTCACACTTCCTCGGCAGGGGTGACCCCTGCACCCAGTGATTTTCAGAGTAGCGGTTCTAGCTTTTCGGGCGGGCGCGCGATGATTGCGCGCTTTCCCTTGATAACGATTGGACGCTGCATCAGCTCGGGATGCTTGAGCAGGAGCGCGACGACCGACTTCTTGTCGGTGTAGGCTGCCGCGTCGAGGCCGAGTTCCTTGAAGCGCTTGTCCTTGCGGACGAGGTCGGCCACGGGGACGTCGAGCAGGTCGACGATTTTGTCGAGCGCCTCGCGCGTCGGATGATGCTTGAGATATTCGATCGTGTCGAAGTCGACCTCGCGGGTGCGGAGTAGCTCGAGGGCGCCGCGTGAGTTGCCGCAGGCCGGGTTGTGGTACAGGGTTATGCGTTCCATCGTTTTTCTCTACGCTTATTTTCGCTCCATTTGACGCGTGCGATCAAACAACTACAGATGCTGCGCGGGCTTTGATGGGAGTGGCGGTAGCGGCTACAATTCAGCCGTCGCGAAACCTATTGCCATGGAGTCTTTGTGAAGAACAGATCCAATCTCAAGTCGGGACGCAATTTTCGTTTCCCGGCAGTCGCTTTGTCGGTCGCAATCGGCGCGGGCCTGGCGGCCGGGGCGCGGATTGCGGGCGCGGCGAATGTGAGCGGCACAATGTCGTATCGGAACGGCAGTCCAGCGGACAAACGCGAACTTCATTACGAGAACCGCGTGACCAGCGATATTTTCGTCGCGCCGACCAAGCCCGACGGCTCGTTCACGGCGGATCTACCGCCTGGCGTGTACGATCTTCGCGCCGAGCGCGGCGTGGTGCTGTTCAGCAGGATTCGCGTCGACACGGCGGATGTAAATATCGGCCATGTCGTCGAGCCGGCGCCGCTCGACCCGCGCCGCGTGTTCGAGCGTCAGGGCGTGGCGGAAACGCTCGTTGAAAGTCCGGCGCCGGCGACGGCGAACTTGACGACCGGGCGCGCGATCGCGGCGATGAGATACGGTCACGAGGCGATTGCGCCGATGGGAGCGCCGGGCACGCCTGCGCCCGAATCAACGCCGCTGGGGGAGGCAACTCCGGTCGCGGTGGGATCGCCGTCGGCGATGGAATCGCCGCTACCGGGCGGGTACTGAGGAGAGCTCGCGACGGGTCACTCGCAAAGAGAAGAACCTAATCCCTGACCTTTCCCGCTCGAGAGGTCGTAACGATAAATTAATCGAGGCGCAGAACCCTCATCTGACCTCTTCAGTGAAATAACGGATGAAGATCAGAGCCGTAGCGCTCGTTGGCCTGCATCTCGTTCTTTACATCGGTCTATTAAAAGTACGATAATCCTACTCTCAGTTTGGAGTACGGGAGGGTTGGAGATCAGCCTGAGGTTCGACGGGGGGCGGATTATTTTTTTGGGGATGATGGCCAATTTTTTCGGCCAGAAAACAGCTGCAGGAGGGCATGGGACAATGGACAAGCTGACGAGGATGTTGGTGAGGATGACCGAGGGCGAGCGCGGACAGACGATGGCGGAGTATGCACTGATCGTGGCGGCGGTGGCGGTTGTCGTATTCGTCGCGTACGAGACGATGGGGACGACGATCACCACCCTGCTGGGCACCGTCAATAGCCAACTCTAAAGTTCGGGATCCGTTAGCTCAGCGGGCTGAGGTTCCATCGGCTGCGTTGGCCCGCTTTTTTGAGACGTGTCAGGTGCGTTCGACGAATTCGAGGCGATTGCCCCATGGGTCGCGCACGAAGAACCGCTCCTGGCCGGGGAATCGGTTGCCGGCGACTATTTCTATGCCTGCGGATTCGAGGCGCTGGCGCAAGGCTGCGAGACTGGCGACGCGAAAGGCGGGATGGCGGCGCGAGTTGCGGTTGACCACCGACGCGTCTTTCTCGGTGGTCAGATGCAGTTGCTGGACGCCACACTGGTACCAGGCGCCGGGGTTGCCGCTGTCGGTATTGGCGGGCCGCTCGAGCGGAACCAGGCCGAGCAGTTCCTGGTAGAAGGCGCGAGCTCTGGGAAGCGCGTCGTCGCCGGCGTCGATCAGCAGATTTACGTGATCGAGTCCGGTTATCAGACCCATCGAAATCCCCACCGAGTCAACGGCGAGTGAGGACGCCGATCATTTACTGGGCGAATGTGAAGACGGCCCGTTGAACGCTCCGGTTCCAGCCGCGATTCCGACGCCGATGCCGCCTGCCGCGCCTACTCCGAGCGCCGCCGCTCCGAAGGCACCGATACCGCCTACGCCGCTACTCCCGAGCCAGAATGCGCCGCACCTGATTTCGGAGTGTTTACCCTTGCCGACGTCCTTGCACTCTGGCGGACTGGCGGTATTGCAGAACTCTACGGTGCCGTCCTCGACGTCGAGGGTGGTTCTCTTGCGGCATCCGTGGGAGCCCTCGTGCTCATCTTCGTCGTAGCCGGTATCCCATTCGGTGCCGCGGACTGCTCCGATGGCGTTGGGCGTGTTCACTTCAAATGTCGTCGAGCTACCGCGCATCGCGCCCACGATTATAGAATGCAGGTGGCCGCCGAGCAGGCCGACCTGGCTTGGCGCCCCGACTCCGTTGACGAGGATGCTGTTGTCGATCGTAAGAGTCGAAGATGCGCCCAACTGCAGGGAGCTGTTGTCGACCAGACCGATGGTCAGCGAAGAGTTCGCTTCGGTGGAAATCTTGTCGTGCAGCAGAATGGGCATATTCGTCGCGGCGGCGATGGTCGCGCCATTGCGCTGGATATTCGCCGTCCCCTGAATCTGCGTGATTGTGCCGACGGTACTTTGGGCGTGGGCAGCCGGAACTGCCGCCACGAACATCAGAATCGCCACCACCAAGAACGCTGCATGTCTTGACGAAATCATATTGCCCCGCGTTCGCTCCTACTCAGTCACCGCTTTCCTGTTTTGCTCCAAGTTCGCACGCACGCACTATGACATACTGCGAATATTAACGACAACGCCCCCCCCGGGGCCGTAAACTAACCTAGAATCGTGGCTGCAACGTGGTGTGCATGAGTCATTATGCATCACTACGGATTGCGTGGACAACATTACCATAAATCCGATTAAAACAAAGCGATCTTCGATCTGGTCAAAAAATCGCAGAACGGAAGCGGTCTTGCGTTCGAGCCTGAGGAACCAAACAACAGCCGGGGATGCGTTGTAACTTGAGGGCGCAGGCTTCAGGACGTTCAGGTGGCGGCTGCCACCCCCTGGCGGTGCCCGGCACGTTCATGCAATCCCCCACCGGCTAACACACTGTCGTACAAGTCGCGCGTGCGCCGGAGCATCGCGCCGCGGCTGAACTCGGTCTCGACGCGCTTGCGCGCGGCAGTGCCATAGCGCGCTCTAAGGTTGGCATCGGCGAGCAATAGATTGATTGAATGGCGCAGTGCGTCGACGTCGCCGGGCGCCACGGTGATACCGGTCACTCCGTCCAATGACACGAACGGCACGCCCGAATTGATGTCCGTGTTTACGACCGGTTTGCCGCAGGCCATCGCTTCGAGCTGTACGATTCCGAAGGCTTCGCTGCGAGTAACCGACGAAATCACAAAAGAATCGCAGGCGTGGTAGTAAGGGGTCACGTCGGGCTGCGTGCCCAGAAAAACCACGCGGTCTGCCACTCCTGCCGCGCGCGCCTCACGCTCAAGCGAGGCTCTCAGTGGGCCGTCGCCAATCAGCAGCAGCTTCGCGTCGATCTGCTTCATCGCGCGAATCAGAAATTCGAAGCCCTTGTAATAGACCATGCGTCCAACCGCCAGCAGCAACGGCCCCGGATAGCGGTCGTGGATGGCCTGTACGGCGTGCTCGTCGACGCGCCGGAAGTGATCGAAGTCGATGCCGAAGGGAATCACGTGGCATCTGCTGCGGAAGCTCGCGAGGTCAGGCGATGTTTCGAGGTAGTTGGGCGAGGTCGCGATGATCGCGCTGCACCTGCTCAGAAACCGCCGCTGGATAGGCGCGAAAATCTGCGCGAGGCGCCGTTGGCGGACGACGTCGCTATGCCAGGTCACGACGATCTTGCCCTTGTAGCCGCTCGCCATCACGGCGAGGACACCTGTGGGATTCGGCACGTGCACATGAACGATATCCGCGGCGGCTCCGCGCACCTTCCACGGCATCGTGGCGCATACGGGAGCGCCCGCGAGGTTGAAATGGGTTGCGAGGCGCGAGACGCGGACGCCGTCGACGATCGAATCCTCGTCGCGACGCGCGTCGTTGGCGACCAGCGCCCTGACGTTCATCGTCTTGCGCAGTTCGCGGCAAAGCGTCTCCAGGTGCGACTCCATACCACCGACGTGCGGCGGATAGAACTTGCCCACGTGGACGACGTTGATCCGCGGATCACCTTCGGCGCGCGTGCCGATGCTTTCCTCGCTTGGTTGCACAGCCATCTTAGTGCGACTCGGTAGTCGGCTCGAGGCCCTGAACCGAAAGCGCAGTCTTCATCCCGGCCGCCACTTCGGCAACTGCGCGATAAACCTCGACGGTTTTGTCGGAGTAAGTGTCCCACGAGAATCGCGCCGCCCGCGCCGTTCGCAGGCCGATCTGCTCGCGATCGTCGTGTGCTTCCAGCAACGCGCAGGTAGTTTGAGTCCACGCGGGAACATCGGCGACGGGACAATAAAGCGCGGCATCGCCCCCTACTTCGCGGAGCACCGGCAAATCGCTGGCGACCACAGGGCGACCGCAAGCCATCGCTTCGACTAGCGGCAGCGCGAAACCTTCGGCGTCCGACGGCAGCAGGACGACGGCGGCGCTCCGATAAACCGACGCGAGAACTTTTCGCTCGAGGAACGGCATGATCACGATTCGATTTTCGATTCCGAGCGCACTCGCGATTCGGCGATGCTCCGGCAGCAGACCGCCACCGACTCGAATCAGCCGCGCCTTTGGGAATTTTTGCGCGATGCCGGCGAAGATTTGCAACAGCAAATCGATCCGTTTGCGCGGCTCGGTGCTGCCGACGTGGAGAATTTCGATCGCGTCGGGTTCGCGGCGGCCAAGAATTTTCTCGGTCTCGCCGTCCGCCGTCAGGTCGGGCTCGGGCGACATAACGGAGTCGACTCCATTGGCAATCACTACAGTCGTTGCCGGCGATCGCAGACCGTGCTTGACCACCGCGTCGCGCGTCGCATTGCTGACGCACGTCACAATCGCGGCGCGGCGAAAACCCTTGAGCAGGCGGCTCGCGATTGCGCGGAAGACGGCGGAACGCGGTCCGCTTGACGGCGCGAGAATGGCGCCGAACGCATCAAGGTCGTGACACGTGATGATCGTTCTATCGGCCGGCAGATAATTCGCCAGATGGGCGTAGCTGTGATCGACAATATGAAACAAGCTGAATTTTCCGCGCTGCCGCCGGAGCAATAGCGGATACAGAAGATAGCGGTTCAGCGCGCGCTCGGCGTTGAACGCCGGCTTGCTCCGGCTGAGCGCGGCGAATCGCGTAAGCGGCCGCGCAAATCGCGGACGGATCAGCGTCACATCGATAACATCGCGATGCAGGCTCGTGAGCCTGGCCGTCAGCATCTCGGCGACCAGGTCCATGCTGGCCCAGCCCTCTTCGACGTAGTCTGCGATCAGCGCAACTTTCAATCTGTCCATTGTGAGGTCGCGCCGGGCTGTAGTAACTCCTCGAAAAAATCGAGATGACGGCGCGCCACGATCGACCAGGTGTAGGTCGTGCGGACTCGCTCCAGTCCGCGCGCGGCGAATTCACTGCGCAGGGCGGGGTTCTCCAGCATTTCGCGTATCGCGTCGGCCAATTCATCGGGCGCATGCTCGTTCACGATCCGGCCGGCGTCTGCGATCACGCGCGGAATTTCTCCGCTGTTCGACGCGATGACCGGAACGCCGCATGCAAATGCCTCGACGATCATGCGGCCGAAGACCTCGCGCCAGTTCGGCGCCGTCTCGCTCGGCGCACACATCAGATCCATGGCGTTCAGGTATTCAGGGACACGCTCATGAGGGATGCCGGTAACGATTCGCACGCGCTCGCCATAGCGCGCACCCCATTCGCGAATAAATCCTTCGAGCGGTCCGCCGCCGACAAACATCGCGCGCCAATCCGAATCGACGCGATCGAGCGCCGCCGTCAGCGTGCGAATCCCTTTCTCTTCGACGAAACGGCCCATGAAGCCGACCACCGGAGCGCCCGTTGGTGACCATCCGAGCTGAGCGCGCACGCGTTCGCCGGCGCTGCGGTCCGGATGGAACAGTTCAAGGTCGACGCCCAACGGCATCACGCGATGGGGCTTGCGGTCGTAGCCGCGCGGCAGCAGAGCGGCCACACCGTTCTCGCCGCGGGCGGTCCAACCGGCGCATCGCGAGACGCAGTAGCGTTCGATCGCGGAGAACGGCGGCGGATAGTTTTTGGGTATCGTCTGACCGGTCCAGAACACCAGCGGAGTAGCGCGCGGCGTCCACCACGCGATCTGTCCGCCGGCCACGATGTACGGTTCCTCCCAACAGTGCACGATGTCCCACGGGCGGCTCAGAATTTCGTGGAGCTTGCGTCCATAGAAAAAGAAATGGATTCGATTGCTCAGAAAGGCCGGCACCATTTCCAGGTGACATAGCTCGCCGGGCGCCCGCTCGGTATGGATCGGGCGCAGATCACCGTGGAAAAATTCCGGCGCGACGGCGGTGACTTCCCAATCCTTGCCACCTTCGCGCGCCATCTCATGCGCCAGGCGCCGATTCACCGCAACGCAATACGAATGGCCGATCGTGAGCAAGCGGCGGCGGCCGCGTGTCGCAGCGGCGAGATTCGGCATACGCGATACACCGAGGTTGGCTGAAGTGGCGGGAGCCAGCGTCACCCCTGGATATTCCTGAGACTGTCGAAAGTCGTTTCAGCATTCGCCGGTTCGGCGGCGACCGCGAAAATGTGCGCGTTCCAGTAAGCGTCGGCGACAGGTTCATTCTTGCCCAGCACGCCGACGCGGTAACCAATCGCCACCAGAAAATTCTCGATCGCCGCGTTGGTGCCGTGCGCTTCAATCAGAAGGGTCGGATGGTAACGCTCGAGCGTGTGCCGCGCGCCTTCCAGCACGTCCATTTCCGCACCTTCGACATCCATCTTGATCAGCACGGGCGGCGGCAACTTCAGCTCGTCCACCACTGAGTCCAGCCGGCGAATCTTGACCTTGACCTCTTTGGCAAACTTGTCCGGCTTCGTTCCAACCGACGCGAGCTTGCCCCAGGTCGGCTGTTTGGAGGTCCAGAACGCTGCCTCGCCCTCCGCGCTTCCCAACGCGGTGGTGATCACCTGGATATTCGTGAAGTTGTTCGACGCGGCGTTGTACTCTATCTGTTTCGCATTCTCCGGCAGCGGCTCGAAGCAGATTACCTTCGCCTCCGGTCCGATTCGTCGCGCGGCGCTGAGCGCGTGAAAGCCGACGTTCGCGCCGATGTCGTAAACAATCATTCCCGGCCGCAACAGCATGTCGAGCGCAGCCTGCACGTCCGGCTCGGTGGTGCCCAGCACGTAGCCCACGTGCGAAAAGCCGATGTTGATCTTGAGTCCTTTGGCGAAGCCGCGAGCGATTATCTGATCCTGCTGATGCATCGACGTGCCGGCCCAGCGGATGCACTTCCCCACCAGCGGATATTTCACTCCAAGGTCGGACACATACTCGATCCACGACGGCGGCAGCATCCGTATTGCGCGAGGTAATATGGTCATTTATTCGAGCTTCCTTTACTGACTATGAGGTTCGACTAAAAATTCTGCCGAGTCGACGGAGATTGCGAACGCGGAAGATTCTGCCCGCCAGTTGCTTGTCCGCCATCAATGCCGGACTTAAGCGTATCGCGAACAGCCACCAGGACAAGGCGCCTCGGCGGTCGCCCGCGTCCAATCTTCGAAGAGCTTCGTGCATCGCGACGCCCGCAAGATGTTTGTAAGTCTGGCGAATCACGCCGCGCGCGCGGCGGCCGTAGCGCTCGCGCAGGAGATCGACATAGATGCCGCCGTTGGCGAAGTACCACGCGGCGGGAGGTTTGCCGCGGAGTCTCAGAATGGTCAGTTCGCGGGGGATGTACTCGAATTCGCCGCGCTCGCGCGCCAGGAACCAGAGCCAGAGATCTTCGAAATAGTTGGGGACGAACTTCCCGCTGAAACCTCCGCACGCGTCGAAGACCTCGCGGCGCATCATCACGGCGCTGGGAACGGCTTCGAATCCGTTGTTCAGCATCTCATCTAATGAGGGAGCGCCGCGGAACGAATAGAATGTCGACATCGTGCCGTCGGGGCGCAGTCCGCTGCAATCAGAGAACACCATCGACGCTTTCGGATTATCCGCCAACGCGCGAACGCTCTGCGTCAATTTATCGGGACTCCAAAGATCGTCGGAATCGAGAAACGCGATCAGTTGCCCGCTCGACGCGCTCACGCCGGCATTGCGCGCCACCGACACGCCGCGATTGGTCTGATCGATCACACGAACTCGAGCAGCATAGGCGTCGAGCACAGCCTTAGTGGAGTCGGTGGAACCGTCGTTCACGACGACGATTTCGAAATCGCGAAAATCCTGCGCGAGCACGCTGTCGAGGGTTGCCTTGAGCGTCCGCTCGGCGTTGTAGGCGGGCACTACTACAGAGACAAGCGGCACAGCTCTGACCCTTGTCGCAGTTCGGGTTCAGCAACTTGCCCGAATATCCCGATGAGCGATTCGACGTGCCGCCTCATGTCGAACCTGAGCGAGGTCTCCAGCGCGCCCTTGCGCAGTTTTGCATACCGGACCGGATCGCCGAGGCATCGCACGATCGCGTCGGCGAGTCCGCGGGCGGTCGGCGGATCTCCCGGTGCGAGTTGACCGTTAACGCCGTCGTGCAGCCATTCCGAGATGCCGCCGACGTCAAACGCTGCGGCGGGGACGCCGAACCTGCCAGCCTCGGGCCCGACCAGGCCGAACGGCTCCGGCCACAGGCTCGGCACCACCAGCAGGTCGGCTTCGCCGAGCGCGACGCGGAGTTCCTGGGGTTTCATCCAGCCAGCGATTCGGACATTGAGTCTGCGATCCTGAGACTGCACACGCCACGCCTTTTCTTGCAATTCCGCTCGGCGCGGGCCGTCGCCGATGAGCGTCAGATCGATCTGCGAGTTCAGCGCCGCGGCGACCGACGGCATCGCGTCGAGCAAAACCTCCACGCCCTTCAGGCGGCCCATGCGGCCGGCGAATAGAATACGCCAGGTTGACGGTGGACGATTCGCAACCGGCTGGTTGCATGATTCGGCGAAGGCAGCCCTCACCGGCGGCGGCAGCTTGTGGACGCGTTCAGGCTTTGCGCCGTTGGCGACGAGTTCGCCGCGCATGTGGTCGGACGCGGTCACGATTGCCGAGTAGTTCGGCAACAGCGAGTGGCGGGCGCTCTGCTTGAGATAGTCGCGCCACATTGTGACTGGACTAAGCCCGCCGCATCGACGCGGGTAGAAGTGCGGGAGGCATTGCCAACCGAAGCGGCGCGCGCACGGGCGCACGTCGGGCAGCTTGAAGGTCTTCTCGCCGCTGATGCACATGCCGTGGTAGGCGTGGGCGAACAGCACTGCGGGTGCGACGTCGAGCAGGCGAGCTTCGAGCGCGGGAGACTCGACGAGGTGGACGTAGACAACGTCGGGGCGCCAAGCGCGCATCGCGTCGACTGCGGCTTGTTCGCCGATTTCGCTGACGGACCAGGCGGGCGCGCCGGCGGACAACTCGATTCGCTCGCGGTCGGGCGCCGATTCAACTTCAGTCAGCAGCGCGAGCTCGACGCCGACCGTTTCCAGCTCCGGCACGATTCCTTTGATGTAGGATTCGGCGCCGCCGACGACCTGGCGATGGCAATTGGCGAGCGCGACGCGCATCAGGCTCTCCGCAGCGCGGCGATCGTGTGTTCGAGGTCGAATACGTCGCGGTACAACTTGAGCGCGGCACATCCCATCGACTTTGCGCGGTCGCGATCGTTGAGCAGTCCAATCGTCGCGCGCGCCAATGCGTCCGCGTCCTGGTCAGGGGCGAGTGACACCGCGCCGCTGCCGTTCCAGAACTCTTCGGAGAATCTGCCGACCGTGGTTGCCGTTGCTTTTCCGTGCGCGAGGCCGGCGAGGGCGCTGGTGTTCCGCGAAGTGATGCCGTCGGGATACGGCTGAAGCATCACGTCGCACGCGCCGATGTGAATCGAGACGTCGGACTCGGGCAGCGGCCCGGTGGCGAAAACGCGCGACGCATGCGCTGGATGATCGCGGACGAAATTGTCGCGAAATTTTTCGCTGTTACGGCCGATGAGCAAGATTCGAGCGTCGGTCTGGGACGAGAGGATCGCCTGCAAGGCGGGGGTCAGGCGCGCCGCCACCAGCGGGCCGTAGGTTCCGAAGTGGCCGAGCAATCCGGAGTCGGACATGGCGAAGCGCGATCGCGCTGCGAGTGTCGCCGCTCGATCGCGGACCACCGAAATCGTGCTGGGAACGGGCAGCCACAGGATCTCGCGGCCAGCCGGCACCAATCGGCGAAGGCTCTCGGTCCAGGCCTGCGCGGCGACGAATATCCTCGACGCGGCGCGTGCGAGCATCGCGGCCATCGCGCGGTTGACGGCTCCGAGAGCGTTGTGGCGAAGCGATTGACGGCGACTTATCGGATACGCGACTTCGTGGAACATCACTGTGATGTTGCTGCTATTGCGGCGGCGCAGCAGCATCAGGCACAGCGGGACGTTCATCGCTTTCATTCCGAATGCGTGAGGTACGTACTCGACCAGCATTCGTGCGGTCCGATCTCGATCCAATACTTGCGCGAGTTCTTTCAGGCCGCGGCGGCCGAAGTGATCGGGGAGACGATTTACGCGAAGGCTTCGAGGCTGCGGTAGCTCGGGACCATTCGCGGGCGGCGCATAGACGCAGACTTCATCGCCCGAGTCGGCCAGTCCCTGTGCAACCATCCGCGTGTAATCGCTGACCCCACCCGGCTGCGGCGGATACTCTCCGGTAATGATGTTCCACGCTGTCACTGCGCCAAGGTTGCTGATGGGTCTCTTCTTCCAACCACGGCTATCGACGCGGAAAAGCGCCGGAGAAGGCCGAGCGTAACCATTTTGTCTATCGGGCCACCGAGCGGTCCCCTCCATCTGAAGCCGACCGGGTAGCTTCGCTCTAAAGTGAACCAAGGCGCGAGCAGGCGATGCACCTGTCGAGGAGAATACTCGCGGAGATGCTGCTCGAAGAGGCGGACCCGAGAGTCCAATGCCTTAATCATCTCGATGATGCGACTCGCGTTCCAGAGATTAGGCACGGTGAAGAACAGAAGGCCTCCGGGTTTCAGCACGCGCGCAATCTCCCGGACGACCGCCCGGTCATCGGGAATATGCTCTGCGGTTTCGGAGCAGATGGCAGCGTCGAATGCGCCATCGTGAAACGGCAACTGGGTCGCGTCGGCTTGTGCAAACTTGATATTGCCAGCGCTACGCTGCGCCAATCGGAGATAGTTAAACGAGAAATCGACACCGTGGACCCGCTTCCCCATAGCTGCGATCTCGCGGGAATAGCTCGGATACGCACCGCATCCGACATCGAGAATAGACGCAAAGCGGCTGCTATTGTCGCGAGCCATCCTGATAACTACTTCGATAATGGCATCGGCGGAGCAAAAGGACTCGATTCCGGTCGACAGAATCTCAGCACCTTGTTGCTCGTAGTCTTTACGGCCGAATGTCATCGAGCAATCACAGAAAATCAGCTAAACGCGCACTTGGACTTTATGGTCGACTTGCATCTTCCAGCAGCTTCCAGGTCCCCGCGCAGAACATCGCGCCTTGGCTTGACGGCGGCAGCCTGCCGCTGCCAAGCAGGTCGGCGGGCAACACATCGAAAGAGATAGCGTCGGAGATAACATCCATCTCCGCACCCAGATCGCCGAAGGACACGTCTATGTTGTATTGGCCAGGCATCAGCATCAACCGATCGATCTCGCAGGCAACCATTCCCTCGGTAACCATTTTGCATTCACTCAACTGCATCGAGAACCGGTCGTTCAGCGAGCATACGGGCACGCCCTGAACGGTTTTCAGTATGAACGCGACGACGGGACGCAGCGGTCGCGCAGCTTCGAAGGACAGCAGTATCGTGAGCGGGTCGCCCATCTGAATGGCGCCGACGGCAGTGTTGGTACCGGAGCGCAACTCGAGAGTTCGAAGAACCGAATCGTAACCGGGGCGGCGTCCCGGATGGCCGGCGAGCGAAACGTTGCCCGAGTTGGCCTGGGTCTGCGACGCCATATATTTCGCGATTACGTCGTGCGCGCTGCCTGACTCCGCCAGCCTGCCCGCCGACAAATAGACGCACGAGTCGCAAAGCGATTCGACTGACGCCATGTTGTGGCTGATGAAGACGACGGTCCGGCCTTGACGGGCGACGTCGCCGATTTTGCCCAGGCACTTTTTCTGAAAGGCCGCGTCGCCGACCGCCAGCACTTCGTCGATGAGGATAATTTCGGTCTCGAGATGGGCGGCTACGGCGAAGCCCAACCGCACATACATCCCGCTCGAGTAGTGTTTCACGGTGGTATCAATAAATTTGTCCATCTCGGCGAATGCCACGATCTCGTCGAACTTGCGCTCGATTTCATTGCGCCGCATGCCGAGAATCGCGCCGCTCAGAAAAATGTTTTCGCGCCCCGTCAACTCAGGATGAAATCCGGTACCGACCTCGAGCAGACTGCCAACGCGACCGTATATATCAATCCGCCCGGTGGTGGGCTCGGTGATGCGCGACATGACCTTGAGCAGCGTGGACTTGCCACCGCCGTTGCGGCCGATGATTCCGAGCACCTGGCCTTCTCCGATATCGAGGCTTAGGTCGCGCAGCGCCCAAATCATGTCGCGACTCTGCCCGTTGTTCGCGTCGGCCGCGCTTCTCGTGAAAAGAGATCTCGAATAGCGCAAGGGCCTGGCAATGGAATCCATCACCGACTCGCGCAAGGTGCGGCTGGAGTAGCGCGCGCCGAGCCGATACTGCTTGCCGAGTCCGCGAATTTTGATGATCGGATCTCACGGCAGTTCAGATGATGTCGGCGAATTGGCGCTCCATTTGTTTGAATGAATAGGTTCCGTAAATCAGCATCGCGATGCAGAGCGCGGCAGATACGGCCAGATGCGTCCACGCGAACGGGCGGTCGAAGAGGGCGGACCGGTAGCCTTCAATAATTCCGGTGAGCGGATTGAGCACCAGCAACCATCGCCATTGCGCCGGCACAAAATTCGTCGGGTAGATGACCGGCGAGGCATACATCCACAGCTGGATGAAAAATGGCAGCGCGTAGCGAACGTCGCGGTACTTCACGTTGAGGCCCGAGGTCCAAGTGCCGACGGCGAGCGCAAGGATCACGGTCAACCCGACCAACGGCACGAGCATGAGCGCGGCGATACTCAGACCGAAGCCGTACCAGATCATCATGACGATCAGAATCGCCCCGGCGATCGCAAAATCGACCAGGCCCGCTCCGACCGCGGCAGCCGGAATCATCATCCGCGGAAAATACACCTTGGTGATGATGGCGGCGTTGCCCAGCATGCTGTTGCTGCTGATGGTTACGGCGTTGGCGAAGAACGTCCATGGAAGCAGTCCCGCGTACGCGAAAATCGGATACGGAATTCCGTCCGATGGCACCTTGGCCAGCCGGCCGAAGATAAGCGTGAACATCAGCATCGTGAGCAGCGGCTGAAGAATCGCCCAGGAGGCGCCGAGCAGAGTCTGCTTGTAGCGGACCTTCACGTCACGCCAGATGAGGAAATAGAAGAGATCGCGGTGGCGCCAGAGGTCGAAGAGGTCCAGCCCGACCCATCGCCGGCCGGCGACGATCGAAACGAAAGGCTGCGAGTCGTTGGCGATGGCGGACGCCGGCTCCGGCGTTTCCGGAGGCGTCACTTTATTGGTCAACGCTGTCGCCAATTTCAAATCCTTTCTTCATTCGACGAGACTGCGGGCGCTGCGGCCGGCAGCACACCTTCGACGATCGCTACTATATCCTGTGACATCGCTTCCCACGTGCGCATTCGCAATTGACGCGCGAGTGGCGCCACGCGCTGCTTCCAGACGTTCATAGTCGAGCGCCATCCAAGCATCCGCGCCACCAGTCCATCAACATCCGTGGGCACCGGTATCAGCAGGTCGCCAAGATCCGCCGGGTAACGCTCGGCTACCCCGGCGTCGGCGCTGACCATTGCCGGAACTCCGCAGCATAGCGCTTCGTGAACATTGAGGCCGTAGGGCTCATACCGGACCGGACTGACGAGCAGGTCGGAGGCGGCGAGGACGTCGTCGATGCGATCGGAATGTCCGAGAAACGAGACGCGGCTGGCCAAGCCGGACTCTGCCACGCGAGAGCGCCATGCGGGCAGCGCGCGGCCCGCGCCGACGGCGAGCAAATCGACGTCCCAGTCGGGCCTCGCACACAGCTTTTGCCAGGCTGCCCACAGCGTGTCGAAGCCTTTCCTGGAGTCGAATCCGAAGGCGCCGACGAAAGCAGCCAGCGGACGGTCAGCGGGTTTCCCCAGCCATTCGCGAGCCGACGATCTGCGCTGAGGCGTCTGCAATTTCCAGTGCGGCTCGCTGCCGAGATAGACCGTGTGCACGCGATCCGCAGGAACGTTGAGCAGTTCGATCAGATCGCGGCGCGTGCGATTAGAATTCGCGATGACAACGCGCGCCTGAGCCAGCGCCCGTCTTTCGCGGAACAGTGCGACGGACTTGTCGATCCGCTGCTTGGCCTGCAACAGCGGAGGACCACCGGCGCCGACATCGCGCCATGCGTGATGTACGTAGTGGACCCAGTTGATATCGGGCCAATTGCAATTGCCGCCGTTCACGATGACGCGGGCCGAGGCATCGTGCGCCAGGGCCGTGCGGGCCACGCGTCGGCCGCTCGCATCAATCAACCATTGGCCGAAAAAGAATGAACCGGCGGGCCGCTCGACGCGATGGACTTCGATCATTTTATGCGCGCGAAGATCGTCGTCGGCGCGATGGCACACGAGGTGGACTTTGCTGCCACGATCCGCCAGATGCATCGCGAGCGCGGCGTTGGCCGCGTCCATGCCGCCGCCGCGATGGAATCCGCCGGCGACGAGTACGCAGGTCCGCGCATGCGAGGGCTGGGACATTTCGATCGCGGGAGCCGGCACGTCAGGTTCCCGTCCGCGATGAGATGAAATCGCCGCGCAGGACGGCAGGCGCAAACGGATCGGCGACCGCAACTTGTATGGTATTCGGAACCGCCACCCAGCCGATTAGAAACAGCAGCAGTGCGGTGCCGGGCACCCAGGTCAGCAGGCCCAGACCGATCACTCCAGTGCCGAGATAGAGCAGGCAAGCGACGTACGCGAGGCGCCGGCCGATGAACCACGGATCCGATCTCATGGGGGCCGCGCGCGTGAAGACCCAGAAAATAAATGCCAGCCAGATGCACAGGCCTGGGATTCCCAGCTCCAACATTATGCGCCCGTATTCGTTCTCGATTACTACCTGGTTCTTTAGGCGGTCCTGCAGGAAATAGGGGATGCTGGTACCGCCGCCGCCCAGTCCGTTGCCCAGCGGATAGTCGGCCGCCTGTTGCAGGAACCCTTCGTTCACGCTGCCACTGATACGAGTCTGGACATAGCTGGTGTCCTGCAAGGTCGTAAATCGCTGGAGGCGCGGCGACGTTGCCACCATATAGCCGATAGCTACCGCGATGGCGCCCCAGGCAAGGTAAGCGGTCATGCGAACCCGGAACGACAGCGACACGGTGATTCCAAGCACGATCATGATCACGGCCTGGGTGCGGGAAGCACACATGAAAACGCCCAACACGGCAACCGCGATTCCGACGACATAGAACACACGGTTCCAAGTACGCTCCTTCACCCGCGCCCACGCGCCGATCAGCAGCGGCAGTGTCATGACCATCACTCCGCCATAGCCGGCCGGATTAACGAAGGTAGATGGGATTCGGTACTCGGTGTAGCCCGCGACGTCGCGCGACTGGTAGATGACCGCGGTGGCCGCGTTTTTTGGAAGGAAAGTTTGAATACCCAGAACGTACTCACCGGCGGCAAATCCGAAGGCGACGATATTTAGCGCCGTCAGCCAGAACGCGAGCTCCCTGAGTTCCTGATCGTCGAACATCGCGCCGATCACCAGGAACGGCAGAAAAAATACCTGGCCGCGGAGTCCGACCAGCTGGATCAGAGGGTCCTGCAGCGGCAGCAGCGCGAGCACCGCTGGCCAGAGAAACATCACCATCGCCCAGGGCGCGATCCGTCGCATTTTGCGGCGCTGAATCTGCGTGCGCTTGCGCGTGAATACCGCCAGGTACAGTCCAGCCAGGGCCGAGTCGAAGATAAAGTATGCGGCCGGCTCGGGATAGTGGGCGCGAATAATTCCGTACATGTAACCGAAGGCGAACGCGAGGCTCACTCCGCCGGAGAGAGACTTTCGTCCGGCGAAATACACCGAGACGAATGCGAACAGGCAAATTATAAACGCAATCACGCAGTTGCTATTTCGAAGACGTCACGGTTGAGGCTTTCCTGGCAGCGAGCAGCACGTTGTCGGACAGAGCCCTCGGAAAAGCGCGGCTCAGGAATTTCGGGTAATGCCTGGCGGTCAAGGGCACTCGACCGCTGGCGGTGAATTCAATTCGAGCGTCGTCGAGACCGCATTCCGCCGCGATGCGCATGAGGTCCACTTCCAGCAGGGCGGTAAGATGCGCGGGATAGTGAACATCCTGGAAATAGGAGAACCGATGCTTGACCAGCAGCGTCATCAGACTGGCGAGACTGAGTTGATTCGGCGTCGTGACGATTAGCCATGCGCCGGGCTTGGCCAGGCGGCTGAGCTCGCGCATCAAGGCGCGGGGATTTTCGACGTGCTCGATAGTTTCACTGCAAACGACCGCGTCGGCGACTTCGCCCGGCAGCGCTATCGCGCACGAGTCGAGTTGGGTCTCGCACAATTCGATATCTGGCGGGAGCCCGGGATATCTCACGGCGTCGACGCCGATACACTTCGCGAAGCGCGCGCGCAGGCGGGGCCAGAGCTTGCCGCGGCCGCATCCGACGTCGATCAGCAAGTCGCCGCGGAGGTTCAACGACTCGACGACTCGCGCGATAAGCCCGTGGACGGCGGGCTCGCTGTCGCCGTCGCTTTGCAGCGCGCGCGCGACGGCGTCGTCAAAGGTTGCCGGCTGCTGCAACTCGATCGGTTTCATCACTCTGCTCGAGTCCTTCGAGGAGTCTCTGCATCTTTTCGATCTGCCGCGCCGGGTCGCACATCGAGCGCGCCCGCGCTCGACCTGCATCTCCGAGCCGTTTGCGTTGCGCGCCGTCGGCGATCAATCGCCGCAAGCTTTCGGCGACGGCTGTACTGTCTCCGCTCGGCACGCGAATCCCGCAAGTCTCATCGACGATTTCCCAAAAGCCACCAAGATCCGAAGTTACTATCGGCAGGCCTGCGTAAAACGCTTCGGTGAATACCACCGGCAACCCTTCGAGACCGGTGTTCGGCTGACAATAGATGTCGGCGGCGGCCAGGATTCGCGGCACGTCCGCGCGCTGTCCGACGAATCTCACGCGATCGCCGATTCCCGCGCGCGCCACCTCGTTCTTCAGCGATTCAAGCAGGCGAACCTCATGCGGCCGCTGCGCGCCACCTACAATCCAGCAGTGCCAGCCCTTGACGTCGCGCAGCTGCGCCAGCGCCTGCAAATGAATTCTCTGCCCCTTCCATTCTTCGAGGCGGCAGGCCTGCATCGTTACGATCGCGTCGTTTGGAGTATCGAATTCCGCGCGCACACTCGATCGTTCGTCGCGCAATGATTCTGCAGGAGGCGCGACCGCGTAGTGCACGACGTTTGCCTCGCGACGAGGGAACATCGTCGCCGCCGTGTCGGCGACGAATCGGCTCGGCGCCATCACGAGGTCGGGCGGCGTCATCTTGGCCCAGCGCTCGAGCCAATGCCGGCCGTCGGTCGCCATGTGAAGCCAGAAAACGAGCGACTTGCCGGCGGCGCGAACGGCGGGCGCGAAAATCGTGTGCGCCCACGCCATGTGGCAGATCACCACGTCGATTCGATTTTCGTTGATGACATCGCGCAGCCGCTTGCGCGCCTTCAAAATTGAAATCGGTTGCCGGACGCGTACTGCTCCCAGTTCATGTACGCGCGCGCCGGCCGCGCGAAGTTCCTGCGCGAACCGCCCGTCGAAGCAAAACGCAAATTGCTGATCCAGCGCGGGACACGTATCCCGATAGCGCGCGAGAGTGGCGACGAACGTTTCGACACCACCGTAAAGATTGCCGCTGACGATATGCAGAACGCGAGTCATGGTGCTGCTAAGTCGGATTATTCGATCCACCCCGTGGCAGCGATCCTCCACGCGGCGCTGCGACCGACAGATCGCGATTCCAGATCCACGACCTTATTTGAAATGTTTTCGCCTCCCGGTTTTCCAGCCAACTGTCCGGTGCATGCGCTCCCGGCGCGCCGAGCCAGGCCGTGTACGCGGCGGGCGACGGCACCTCGGTATCATCGGTCGGCATCGCGAGTTCGAAGACATGACAAACCGGCGCGATCTCTTTCAGCACGCCGTCGGAAATCGCTACCGGAGCATTGGCCGGAATCGTCTCGCACAGCGCCGCTTGCACCATCGCGTGCGCGCGCAGGAAGGAATGATGGGCCGCGCTCATCAGCGTGAAGCTGCAAACGAATCCGGTCAACGCAAACGGCTTTGCCCAATTGCAAACCCATTGCGGCATTCTCATCGATTGTGCGTCGAGAAAGCGCGCGGCCGGAATGCATGCGAGCATCGACACCGGAATGAGAAATCGCTGGCCGGGGATTGCTCCCGCAATGAACGCCGTCGCGCTCGGCATCGCCGACGCGGAAAGGTTGAGGCCGTCGCGATAGTAGTAGAGCGACGCCAGCGCGAACATCGCCGCGCTCGTCGCTGGAATCGTCCAGCCTTTGGCCCATCTGGGCGAGAAGACTACCCAACCGGCGAGCGGGAAAATCGCCAGCGACGCCGCGTAGAACGTCAGATACGAGCCGAAATGCTCGCCGACGAAAAAGTTCTGATGGCCGAGAAGCGTATAGACACTTCGAAATGGACTTCCGGTGGTCGCAAAGTTATAGACGCCCAGCATCGCGATCGGCCCGAGCGCTCCCGCAATCAATCGGCTCGCTCTTGCGACGAGGTCGAACCGTTGATTTTCCAACAGCCAGACTGCCGTGCTCACGATCGCGAACGGTCCCATCCACGGATGCAACAACACGCTCGCGCCCAGCATCAGACCCGCGAGCGTCGGGCGCGGACGCTCGCGCAGCAGGAGTGAAACGCCAAACAGTCCGGCCACCGCGGCCGGCACGGCGGAAAGCAGGCTCTGGGTGTAATAGAGTGCGCCGAACAGAAAAAAGTAGAGCGCGGTCCACTCGCCGTCGAGATTTTCCCGCCGGAGCCAGTTGCGCACGACGAACGCGCCGGCCGCGAAGAAAAACGCTGCCAGTAAAAATCCGAGCCGCCAATCGAGCTTCCACAGCGGAGCGATCATCGCCGCGTGAAAAACCGAGAACTTCGAAACCCGATGACCATCGATCGGAAGTCCGGCGCCCGGCCCCACATGATCGGGGAAAATCGTGCCGTGACTGAGACTGTACGACAGCTGCAGGATATTGAATTCGTCGTCGATGCCGTAAGTCGGCGGATAGTAGATGAGGTAGATCGCGCAGAACGAAATCAGCAGGCACGGAAACAGCCATTGGGTCTTCGCCCCTTCGGCGCGACTCATCACGCCGCGGCGCGCGCGACTCCTTCGTATATCGGCAGCATCTCGGCGACCACGCGCTCGCGTGAGAACTGGCGTTCGGCCGACGCCCGCGCCGCCACGCCAATCCGATTGCGGAGCCCGCTGTCCTGGGCGAGCTTCACTATGCAGTCCGTAAGTGCGGCCGCGTCGCCGGGAGGATGCGTCAGCGCATCGACGCCGTCCTTCACGATCTCAATCGCGCCGCCGGCGGCGCTGACGATAACCGGTTTGCCGCACGCCATCCCCTCAGCGATCGCGAGTCCGAACGGCTCGGGCTGCGTGCTCGCATGCACGACGATATCCAGCGCGCGCAGAGCAGTCGCAGTGTCATCGACGAAGCCGGTGAATCCGACAATTTTTTCGATGCCAAGTTCCGCCGCCATTCGTCGCAGTTCGTCGATTTGGTACTGGCTGCCGTCGCTCTGATAGACCGGCGCTCCGATCACATATGCGCGCAGCGGCGTGATGCGCGAGGCGTTCGCGACCGCCCGCAAAAACACCTGGTGGCCTTTCCAGCGCGCCATCGTCGCAAGCATGCCGACTCTTATCGTGCCCGCAGGCGTGGCCGGCATCGCGGACAACTCGTCTAGATTCGCGACGCTGCCCTGCGGAGAAAACGCGCTCAAATCTACGCCGTTATGGACTCGATGTATTCGCAATTTGTCGCCGCAGACTGTTCGCAGGTCCTGCGCGACGCTGGTCGAGTTCGCGACGGCCGCGGTGCATCGATTCGCATTCGCGCGGATCAGCCGCGACATCAGCGGCCGCGCGCTGACGTAGTCGCGGATGTGCCAAATCAGCGGACATCCCGCCGGACACGCCCAGGCCGAGAGGACGTGCATCTTGAAACCGTTGCTGTGGATCAGGTCCGGTGCGAAGCGCGCAACCGCGCGGCGCAGTCGACGCAAATAGGCGACGCTGGGAACGCCGGCGCGCCCTACTCCACCGACCAGCCGCAAGCGATTTACCTGCCGTCCGGCTGGTCCGCCAGCGCCGGCGTCGCCCAGGCGCGAGAGCGCACGCGGGAACTCCATCGCGCTCGCATCCACGCCTATTTCCGTCGCGCGCTGAATCAGCGGACCGTCGCTGCCTGCTATCAGCTGGATCTGCCAGTTGGGTTTCGCCGCCCGCATACTGGCCATCAGAAACAACAAGCTGCGCTCGGCGCCGCCGAGTTCCCCGGCCGGGTTCAGATACAGAATCTTCATGCGGCGTGAAGCTTGTGTCGCGCCGAATAATCGCGCAGCACCACAAAGGCGAGAATCTGCAGCGGACTGACGCGCTTGTCGCCGGCGACGAACTGCGTCCATGTTTTGCGAACAGCGCTCGCGTCGATTCCGAGGTCACGCCATCGGCTCGTATCGTTGACGGCGTCGTCCGCAACTCGATGAAGCGGCCTGCCCTTGCCCAGCCAGTCGCTCCACGGAAAAGTGAAGCCGCGCTTGGCGTGCTGCCACACCGACGACGGAACACTCGATCCCGCGATATCGAGCAGCAACGGTTTGGGCCGCGGGTCCGGCCGCTTCCAGTTATCGGGCGCGGAAAAAATCGCCTCGACCATGCGATGGTCCAGGAACGGAACGCGATACTCGATTGGCGCGGCCATGCTGGCGACGTCGGAATCGCGCAGCAGCATGTGGCGCATGTAAAGGTTCATTTCGAAAAAGCTGATTTTGGTCGCGGCGCCAAGTCCGCGCGACTCGGCCCGCAACTCGTCGAGCAATGCGGAATCGACGCCCGTGAGCGCGTCGACAGATGCAGGCCGCGGCATCAGCGCGCGCCTCTCCGCCGGCAGAAAGAGTTCACGCCGCAGCAGATACATCGCGAGCGCGTCGGGCGGACGCCGGCCGGTTTCCGCGAGCTTGAGTCCCGCACGGTTGCGCATGAAGCCGCCGCCCAGCCGCGCGAGCATGCTGAGCAGTGGATTCTCGGACAGCGCCAACGCCCGCGGCACATCGGTGAAGGTGGCGTATCCGCCGAACAGTTCGTCGCCGCCGAGGCCGGAGAGAGCAACCGTCAGACCGGCTTCGCGCGCGGCCTTGCTGACAAAGTAGGTGTTGAATCCGTCGACGGTGGGCTGATCGATCGCGGCCAGCGCGGCTGGCATCTGGCCGAGCACGTCGGCGCCGGTCAGCCGGATATTCTGATGGTCGACGGCGAAACGCGATGCGGTCGCGGCTGACAAATCGCTTTCGTCGAAATCCGGCGAGTCGAAGCCGATGGTCAGCGTTCGCAGCGTGCCGCCCCACGACGCCGACGCCAGCGCAAGCAGCGCCGACGAATCGATTCCTCCGCTGAGAAACAGGCCCAGCGGTGCGTCGCTGGCCAGGTGAAGCTTGACGGCTTCCGTCACGACCTCGCGCAACTGCTCGACCGCACTGGGGCGCGCGGGCGTCTCGCCGGCAGCGGCAGGCAAATGCCAGTAGGTCGAGCGGCGCAATTCTTTGCCGGTCGCGAGATCGACGGCGAGCATCTCGCCCGGCCGCAGCATCGTCACGCCCTTGACCAGGCTCGCGTAGCCGTGGACTGCGCCCTGCGCCAAAAAGCTTTCGACTGCGGCAGGATCGACCTCGCTCGAAACAGCATCGGGCCCAAGCGCCATCAAGGCGCGAAGTTCGCTCGCGAACGCCAGCGCGCCTCCCGGCAATCGGCACGTGAGCAGCGGCTTTATGCCCATCCGGTCGCGCACCAGGTAGCCGACTCCGCGCGCCGGATCGATGAGCGCAATCGCGAACATCCCGCGCCAGCGCGGTATCGCTGCTTCGCCCCACGTCCGGTAGCTGTGCAGGATTGCTTCGGTGTCGCATCGAGTTCGAAACACCTGGCCGTGCGCGGCGAGCTCGGACTCGAGTTCCTTGAAATTGTAAATCTCGCCGTTGAACACCAGCCACAGCGCGCTCGGATCGCCGGCCGGCCGGTCCGTCATCGGCTGATGTCCCGCAGGCGTAAGATCGAAAATCGAGAGCCGCGCATGCACCAGCGACACGGTCGGCGCCGGCTGCATCATGCCTTCGTCGTCGGGTCCGCGATGGCGCAGGGCGGCGAGCATGCGGCGCGAAAACACGCCGCCTTCGTCCCTCGCTCCGATTATTCCGCCGATGCCACACATAAGAGTTGCCGCCTGCTCAAGGAGCGTTCGGATCCGCGGCCGGAGACGCCTGCGCGTCCGGCGACGGCAGATCGATCGGGATATCCTTGGGATGATCCTGATCGGATTGCGCGTCGGCCAGCTTGCGCTTGAATCCCTCGAGCCTTTCCTTGACGTCAGGATTTCGAGGGTCTATTGACGCCGCGCGCTCGTACGCCTTCTCGGCGTTGAAGTAGTCGTAGTTTCTATCGGCGGCCGTGCCGAGCTCCATGTACGCAACGGCTGAATCCGGCCGCAACTCCGTAGCCTTGCCGAACAGCAGCATCGCACGCGCGTTCCTGCCGCTGGACAGACACAGCTCGCCCATCGCCATCGTGCAGTCGTAGGACGTCGCATCCGCTTTGAGCGCAGTGTCGAGCGCCTGCTCGGCGAAGTCGGCGCGGCCGAGCCAATTTGCGCCGTTGACCACGCTCAGCGCGAGCTTGCATGCGTCCGCGCCTTGATCGATTCCCGTCGCCATCAGGCTTTGCACTTGTGCGAATTGGCCGCGTGGCGCCAGCACTCGCGCGATTAGCTCGGCGTAGTTGTCCGCGTTGTCAGGCTCCGCATCGATTGCGAGCTGCAGCACCTTTGCCGCGCTATCTATCTGCCCGGTCCTCAGATACGCGTCGGCCGCGTCGCGCAGATACTGAGCGCGATGCGCGGGATCGTTTTCGCCCGCGGCTGCCTGCGTCAGCATCGCCGCCCGCTCCCTTGACTTGCCCACCGACTCGTAGAAATCCCCCAATGTCGCGACCGAGCCGCCGAAGCCGGAACTCACTGCGCGCTGAAGGCCCTCCTCGATTGCGCGTTTCTCGTCATCGGGCAGCAATGGTGCGATTCGCGGACCGAGATAAGAATGGGAAGCTGCTACCGGCGCGACGAATACCGACTCGCTGATCTGCCGCATCGCATCGGCGCGCCGGCCCTGTTCGAGCAGGTCCTGCGCATAGACGTCGCGTGCGTGTGGATCGGTGGGATCGAGCCACTCCCAGGTCGCGAGTCCGCGCGATCGCATCGCAGGTTTCATCGCGTCGCCGAAGCGCGCGAGCGTCATATGATGACCCGTAGGATTGTACGGGTAGCTGAGCAGCAGGTTTCGCGCATCGCTCACAGAACGAGGCTTCATAATGTCGAACGGATAAGGCAGTCCGGATTGGGTCATCGCAAAAATGGCCAGGCCGAAAGCAGCCGCCATCGGAAGATAAACGATTCTCTCGCTCCAGGGTCCGGCCTCTGCGCGCACCGGTCGCGGCCAATCCTTGGGCGGATCGGGCGGAATGCTCATCCTAAGAGCGAGTCCGGCGAGGATCGCGAACGCGATCAGATTCGCCGGTATCTGGAGATCGAAATCGAAAAACTCGATCGCCGCCATCGCGATCAGTCCCGCCGTCATCGCAGCCAGCGCCGGAAGCAGATGGCGAGGGACCGTCCGCAGAGCGTCTCGCAGCCGCGCCGCCAGGCGAACTGCAAACCATGCAAGCAGCGCGACGCCGACCAGGCCGAGGTCAATCAGCAGCTCGATATAATCGTTGTGCGCGGCATTGTAGAGCAGGTCGGACCGCGGCGCGGGCTGGAAACGGTAGAAGACCTCGGGCCACGCGCCGAGCCCGACTCCAAACAGCGGGAACTCGCGCACTATCGCTGGCGTTTTCGACCAGACCGCAATGCGGTCGCCCAAATCCGATCCGCCCTGCGACACTGTGACTCCCACGCGTCGCGCCGATTCCTCGCGCCCCTGCCCGCCGACGAACATCGAAGCCAGCACGACCATCGCCGCCAGCAGCGCGAGCGACGTACGCAGCGGTCTGGCAGTTACCTTGTCCGCGCCGGTATCGTCGACCGTCCGCGGCCGCGATTGCACGAAAAAAAACAGCGCAACCGTTCCGATCGCCAAACCCATCCAGCCGGCGCGCGATTGGCTGAGTGCCACCGCGGTGAAAATCAGAAACGCGGCGACGCCACAAATTATCCGCGTCGCCGGACCCGCGTTGGAATGCGCCGGAAAGCCGCCGAACACGACGCCCGACAGCATGAAGGGAAAGACCATCGCCAGGTAGCCGGCAAAGTGATCGGGATTGACGAAAGGCCCCGACGCACGCCGCGCCGCCGGATTCGGCGCGCCCCAATCCAGCGGCACCATCGTCCAGAGAATCTTGCCGTTCCACAGCGCCCACTGGATCAACCCGACCACGGCGATAATGAGGCCGGAAACAAGGATGGCGATCATTATGGAACGGGTAAATTCCAGGCCGGCCCGCCCGCCGCGCCCGTCTCCTGCCGGATAGAACGCTACCGCGAACAACAGCGCCGCGACGGCCAGCGCGCCAATCAGGCCGGTGGTCGTCAGCGGCCACGCTATAGTCAGCGGGCGCCATCGCGTCGAATAAATCGCCGGCACCGCAATCGAGGACTCCGGCTGTTTCGTTTCGCCCGCCGGCCGACTCGGCGCCGCCTTGCTCACGGCGGCAGACTTCGCTGGCACGGAAGGCGCGCTTTTGTGCTGGTCTATCGTGACCAGGTCGGCGCCCGGCGCCTGGCGGGGCCAGTCGGAAAAAATGTGCGAGTATTGCGAATAGGTCGCCGGCGAGATGATCCGCAACGCCGTGGGCGGGATTGGAACCGATTGAAACGCCACGAACAGCAGCAGCAGTCCGATTGGCAGGGCGAGCGAGCGGAGCAGCTTCGCGTCAGACTGCGCCGACGCGGCCCCCACGTTCGCGAGCATCCGCAGCTTCAGCATCCACAGCGCAAACATTGCGAAGCATGCGGCTTCGGCCAGCCGGTAGGCCCACGGATACACCGACCCGAACGCCATTGGCGCCAGGAAAATCATGGCGACCAGCAGCGCCTGAAATATTCTGTCGATGATGCGCAATTAGCGCCGGACCGGGTGACGAGGCGGGCGTTCGGCCGTGTCGGTTCGCGACGGGCTAGTCGAGCTCGTCGGAAGGAATCGAGATGTCCTCGTTGCCTTCGAGAACTTCGTTCGTGTAGTGGAAATAATAGTTCTTGTAGTACTTGTATTCCGGACTCTGCAGATTCACTTTGTTCAGCACGATTCCGAATAATTTCGAGCGCGCGTACTTCAACCGCGCGCAGGCAACTCTGATCTGCTGCTTGGCGGTCTTCGCACTATTGACGATGACCACCACGCCATCGACGATCGTTGAAAGCAAAATCGAATCGCTGACCGGCAATATCGGCGGCGAATCGATAACCACGAAATCAAAGCTCCCGGCCACCAGCGTCAGTATCTGTTTCATCTTGTCGGAGCCCAGCAGCTCGGTCGGATTCGGCGGCAGCGATCCCGAGGTGAGCATCGAAAGCCCGTCCACCGCGGTCGGGCGAATCATTTCGAAAACGTCGCGCCTGCCCGTGAGCACTTCAGTCAGCCCCGGCTCCTTGTCGACACCAAACACGCGATGACATCGCGGCCGCCGGAGATCGGCGTCGATCAACAAGACCTTGGCGCCGGTGTGGGCAAATAAGACGGCGGTATTCGTCGCCGTCACTGTCTTGCCTTCGCCGCTGGTCGTGCTGGTCATCAGGATCACTTTGGGCGGCGCACCGGCGCGCGACAAAAGGATTCCGGTTCGCAGCGTCCGATACGCTTCGCCATGCACCGAATATGGATTCGACGCGCCGATCAGTTCGCGCGGATGCCCGCGGGGCGAAAGCGCAGGAATTGAATTTGGCTCGCCGTCCGGTTTCGGCAGCTGCGGACCCTTTCGATTGTTGCGCGTCTTTTCTTCCATGTAGGAGAAAATCGGCACCACCGCCAGGTTGGGCACTCGCAGGTATTGCTCCACTTCCTCGGGCGTTTTGAGCCGGTTGTTGAGAAAATCGAGCAGGAACGCCAGCGCGATTGCGCCCACCAGCGACAGCACCGCACTGGTCATCACGCTCTGCGCTATCTTTGGACTTGACGGCGAAGTCGAAGGCTCGGCCTCGTCGACGATCACCACGTTCGACGAACGCGCTTCAGCCGCCAGCCCAACGTCCTTCATTCGCTGCAGCACGCTGTTGTACAGATCGCGATTGGTATCCACCTCGCGCTGCAGAATCGCGTACTCGACCGCCGCGTCGTTGAGTCCGAGCGCATTGCTCCGGCTCTTGTTCATTTCGTCCTGGAGTTTGGCCTCTTTGCCCTGCGCCTCCTTGTATGACGACTCGATAGTGGCGGTCACCCGATGGATTTCTTCGTCGATGTCGTGTTGCAGCTGATCTCTTTTCGCCTGCAGCTGAGCCAGCGGCGGGTAGTCCGGCTTGAACTGCTTCGCCATCCCGGCGTATTCCGTGTTCAGCGCATCGAAGTTGGTCCGCAGCTCCGACAGCATCTTGTCATCATGGACTTGCGGCAGCGCATCGTATTGATGATCGCGAACCATCTGGACCTGCGACTCGAGATCGAGCCGGCCGACCTGGGCGTCCGTCAGATCCTTGCCGAGCACCGTGAGCCGGTCGAGAACTATCGTCTCCTTGCCGTCGAGCGACATCAGACCGGGCACGATTCCCTGGTCGCGGCGATATCGATTGAGCGCATACTCGGACTTCTGCAGTTTTTCCTTCAGCTCGACCAGCTTGGCCTCGAGGAACTTTTGCGCCTCTTCATTCGCCTGGCTGTGCAGCTCGATTCCTTGCCGGATGTAAGCGTGCGCGTGCGCATTGGCCAGTTGCGCCGACAGGTTCCCGTTGGGCGTCGTGAAAACTATGTTGACCAGGCTGGTGTCCGGTACCGGCTTGATAGCCAACTCGGACAGATAGATGCCGATTGCGGCCGCTTGCTGGTTTGCCTCCGGGTGCGGCGTGGGCACCGATTGGTTACTCGCTGATCGACCAAATAGACCCTTGATTAAATGCTTGACCGAGCCGAACCATCCGACGCGCGGCTTGCCTGCGTTTGGCGTCAGGACCTTTTCGAGTCCTCCATCGCTGATCGCGCTCACCGCCAGGCTTCTGCTCTTCAGGATTTCGTACTGGGTTTTGTTGTAGGTCTCGTAATCGTCCGACTGACCGTCGGTGTCCTCGTTGTTGTTTGACACCTGGTTGCCGAAGATCTGCGGCGTGCCTGGCTTTATCAGGATGGTCGCCGCGGCCGTGTACATCGGAGTTTCCATCAGCAGCTTGATCAAGGTCAGCAGCGTGACGGCGACGAAAATCGCGACGATCATCGACAGGTGCTTTCTGATCGTCCGCCAGTACTGATTGAAATCTATCCGCCCCTCGTCGTCGTCGAAGAAATTGACGCGATTGTCGGCTGGATCAGAGTCCTCGGGCTGCGAGGTGCGGCGAATAAAATATGGCGAAGGTTGGGTCATTGTCTGTTCAGCATCAGAAACCGTAGGTCGGCAGCGGCACGCGCGTCAGGATGTTGTAAAACACGTACGGCCCGATTTTCACGTCCGAGTACGGAACATCGACCACGTCGTTGGCGCGCACCGGAATATCGGGAGCCTGGCCCGTGGCGATCTTGTCGAGATCCACCGGCAGCGAAACCTTGTTGCCCGCGCCGTCGCTGCGGATCAGCGTAGCTTCCGACGTATTCGCCGCGAACATCGCACCACCTGCCGATGCGACCGCGCCGAGCACAGTCAGTCCCGATCCGACCTCGAAGTAACCCGGCTTGTAAACCCAGCCGGTCACCATCACGTTGCCGCCGCCGGGCACCACGATAATGTCGCCGGGACTGGCCAGCATGTTCATGTATTTCGCGCTGCCCCTCATCGCGCTTTTGAGAGGTATGATCACGGCAGGGCCGTTGCTCACTTCCTGTTCAAGCGCCGTCAGATCGACCGCGCTATTGCCCGCCTTCGTGGAACCAGATTGCGTCGCTTGCGTTGCCTCGGCTTGCGTCTCGTGTGTCGTCGCGGTTGCCGACGCCGGGTCCGCCACGGGCTTGCCGGAATCATCGCCGCCCGACATCGACGCCGCTATCTGCTGGAGTTTCTCGCGCCCGCCCTTTACTTCGGGCAGGATCACGATCTCGTCCGCAGCGTCCGGCGTCAATCCGCCGGCTTGAGTAATCACGTCCAGAATCGTCTCACCCCCACCGGTCAACACCACCAGCCCCGGACTCCGCACAGCTCCGACCACGGCGACTTGCCTACTATGATACTCCTTGACGAAAACGTCCACCTGGGGGTTGTACATGTACTTGCCAAGCGCGGCCTTCAGACTGTCACGCAGTCCGGATTCGGTTAGTCCCGTGGTGTCGATAACCCCGATCAGCGGCAGCTCGATTTGACCGCTGCCGCTGACCCGAACCGTCCGATCTTTCAAATCATCGACCCCCGGCACTTCTACTTCGATCACATCACCGGGACCGATTGGATAGTCAGTCGAGGTTGTCTCTGATGATGAGCGCTTCTCCCACAGCGCCTGCAGGCGCTCTCGATTGGCAGGCGAATCTGCCACACTCGGAACGCGGGGATCCGTCAGCGGAACACCGGCCGGCGGCTGAGGCACCGGCTGCATTGGCGGCTTGGCGCTGGCGCAAGCGATCAGCGTGATCGCGCCCAGAGCAGCAAATGACCAGGCCAGAAATCGAGTTGATCGCTTTGTCGTCTTCACTTCAAATCTTGTACCGAAATCGACCGCTGTCGCCGCTCTGATGCGCCGCATGTTTCATCGGGCACGCGTCCGCCATCCTATGGTTCGCGATAAACCAATGGACGCTCAAATCTACCACCAGTTCGCTAAACGCCCGCTTGCCAATCACTCTTCAGAATTGACCAGGCGCGATGCTCCTTGTTTCATCCGCACGTCTCTCAAGCAATTTGAGAGGCGTCTAGACGAGTTAAAAGAGCACCATATTACCAACACAAGATCATCGCAACGCTAGATCAGCGAATAATACGTAATTTCTTGGGTATTCCCTTTGATTCGCGACGCTCTTCCCACAGTGCTCCGTCCAAGCAGCACAGCACCTGCCACCTCTCGTCCCGAAACGGCAAACGGGACGCCGGATATTGGTCGAGCTAACGACTGATCCGGCCAGTCGGAAATTTTATTGATGAACACGGCCAGTCGCAATCGGGCCTCGTTGCCGGTCGCTCAGGACCGCAGCGGCAACTCCATTCTCCGGACGCACCAGGCAGTAGGACATCCAGCCCGCCATGATCAGCAGCGCCCACGCTTGATACGGCAGAATGATCGTTTGCCATATGGCGCTGGAGGCCACCCACTCTGGCACATAATGGAGCTCAGCCGCCGCTGCCAGCGCCGCACCTGAGGGCAGAAAGAACAGGCCCGCTGTGAGCAGCACCGGCCACCGTTGGTTCCATGGAGCCTCCGCAGACAACGCCCAGGCGAACGGAAAGATCACGACCACCGCGTCATAGTTGCGATGAAACAGCACAAGCATCTGGACCAGAATCAGCACCGAGAAAGAATGCACAAACGCTGTACCGGTCGGCCGTCCGGCCATCGCAAGCAGGGCGGGTGCGGCCAATATCAAACCGATCGCCCAGGCGATTATCTCTCCAGCAGTTCGGCTCGCGATGAACCCGCTTAGAGGAAATCGCAGATTAATCAGACCGGAGCGATAGGGATTGGCCGGGCCGGGATCATCGGCGCCGCCCGGGCCGAAGGCGTATCGCAGGTTGTCGAGATAGTTCGCGAACCACGCGTGCTGCGCATTCAGTCGCCACACCGCGAACGCAGCAATCGCCACCATCGCGACTGCGGTAAACGCGCAAGCTCTCCATCGCCGCGCAAGAACGTAAGGCGCCGGGAAAGCGGCCGCCAGTTGCGGTTTCAGCGCCAGGATTACTCCTGCCAATAAACCGTTGCTGGCGTCTGCGCCTCGCAACCCCGACAGCAGCGATAGCGAACCTATCGCCACGATGACTATCGCGGTCTGTCCGAGCATCACCGCGGTCGAGATGGGTTCCAGCGCCAGCGTGCCAGCTATAAGGCAGAGACTCGGAGTTTCGAGCCAGACAAATCCTGCGAGGCGATGGACGCATATCAGCAGCAGCGCGAGTGCGGCCAGATTCACAACGCACCACACTCTCCATGCGTACTGCCACTGCAATCCGGCAAATGGACTCATCAGCAACAGCGCCGTGGGCGGGTAGATCGAAGGCGAGGTGAAGTGCGAGGGGAGATCCTCGCTTGAGCCTCCCGCTTCGTGCCACTGCTGGATCATGACGGAATAATTGTAGGGGTCGAGCCCGTGGGTCCACGCCCGCGACGGCAAATATATGGCCCTGAAGTCGCCAGAGTTCGATCCACTCCGCATCGGACCGCGAATGACGAACTTCACTCCGGCCAGAACGCAAGCCACCAGCAGGAGCCGCGAAACGTAGCGATTCACGGGAGCGACGGGCGTCTTTTGAATTTGAGATTGGCCTGGTTCCAAAAATCACGCACCAGGAATTGATTGAACGAGGAACTGATTGAAAAGTGAAGACGACGGCATTTTGGAGCTTGGCCACACCGGCTCGAAGCCGGCGTTCACAAGTGTCGCCCAAAGCGCTTCAGCACTGCTACCTACTCGCGCCAGCCATTCGGTCGAAAACTCGCACAGGATAGCCCTTATCTTGTGGGCGGCCAGCGTGTCGCGAGCGCCCGCCAACACGGCTGTTTCGGATCCATCGACATCGAGTTTAAGAAAATCGACTCGATCCAGTTTCCATTCATCGAGACACGAATCGAGGGTTCGAACTTCAACCACCGCAACGCTGGGTTGGTTGTGCTCGACCATAACCGGCGCGCCCGGGTGCGCGAACGCGGAGAACATTTGCGCCGTTCCGGGTGCGGCGCCCAGGGCGAAGTTAAATGCCCGGACCTGGCCGACATTGTTGTTCCGAATCCAGCCATCAAGTCGGATAAAATTGGGTTGGTAGGGCTCGACCGCGAATACTCGGCCATCCGCTCCCACCATCCGCGCAGCGAGCGCGGTGTAGTAACCTATGTTCGCGCCGATGTCCAGCACGGTCATTCCCGGTTTCACGAAAGAGCAAACGAGGTTGGTCTCGGTGCGTTCGTAGTTGCCGATGTAAACGTCGCGCTGCACTTTCAGTCTAAGATCAAGGCTCATTTCGTAGCCAAAGACGCTTGCGCGTTTCTCGCCCTCGTGAGGAACGAATGGATCAAACAGGCGGAATTTGCCTCGAAAACGATAACCGCGCGAGGCCTCGATTAGACGGTCAACAGCGGTAGTGTAACGGAGCATCATAGCCTCCTTTCTGACGTAACTGTCCCCGCGCTCCGACGGTCTAAGCAATCGATTCTAGCAGTCGCTTCGATTATAGAAACCCCGCCGTCGGCAGCAGGTTTTCGACTCTGCACTTGGAAGGGATACTGCGATTTTCGCGGAAGCTTGAGGTTAAGCAGGTAAACACAGGTTTGTAAAACTCACAGCTAACAGAGACTTGGTTGAGCTAGGCCCGCTTTAGCGGGGATGAATCGTCGTCGCGAGACGGCGGCTGAATTCAGTCGCGCCCGCCGCCGTCATATGCAAAGGGTCGGAGAATTCGGACGGGTTAGTAATCCAGTCGCTGGCCTGTACGTAGTCGGCGCCGGAATCTCGAACCCGATCCGCAACGTACTTCCTATATTCCTGCCAGGCTGGGAGCGAGTAGAACTCCTGTTGATGCTTTGGCGGCAGCGGCATTTCGACGATCACCACTCGCGCGCCATGCGCTCTGGCGTCCGCTATCAGTTGGACAATGGGCCGGCTGAGTCCGCGTCGTCCGTCGATTGCGAGACGGCATTCCTTTTCGAATTCCTCCGGCGAACTTGCCTCGAGCAGCGTGAAGTCCGACGCGCGGCCGAACTGATTGGTTTCCACCGCGGGCATCCCGACCTGCCCCATCGCGCGGCGCAACTTCTCGACCTTGGCCCACAACATGCTGCGATCGACCCACACCGGAACGTGGCTGAGAACGCGGACCGCGATTCGATCGCGCAGAGGCATCTCGTAGAACTGTAGCGCAATCGCCAGCGCCGCGTAGTAGCTCATTGCGCGATTGCCAAAAAGATCGCTGACCGTTGTTACCGGCGGGTCCGTGAGCTGAAAGTCGAAGAATCCGTAAATCGCAACGCGGATCGAATCGTCGCGCTCGAGCGCGCGGCTCAAGATCTCAAGATGTTCAACCACCGACGACGCCCCCAGGCCGGCGTTCATCGCAACTACATGATCCGCGGCCAGTTCCTGATCGTAGGCGTCGGCGTCGAATCCCGAGAACATCAGCGAATTCCCGATCGCGATATCGGTCACGCCGCGCGTGCGATCGATTTGCCGCAACAACTGCCGCGGCACTGAGTTTCGCGCCATCCAGGCCACGCAGATATTGAACGCAACGAATAGCGCGGTGGCGACCGACAATGAAACGATCACGCGGCGCAGTGACAGATTGGATGAGGGGTTCGATGGCGGATCAGAAATCAATGTAGATGAACTTCGAGGTCTGACCCGAAAAGATCGTTATCATAACCAGCAGCGCGGCCCACCAGATTCCGACAAACACCGCGCTCGCCACGAAACTCGGCGCGCCGGCCGGCGGCTCGTCGGCGGCGCCGGCGATATAGTCGATGAGTTGCTTGATCCAGATTAACGTTTCAACGTTCATACAAAAATCAACCGCGAAAAGAACAGGCGCGCGGTCGGGAGATCCATGCAGAAGAACGCCCAACCGAGGTTTACCGAAACGAACGTGAAGATGCCCGCGCCGATGTCGCTGATTGCGGACTCCTCCGCCGCTCCACGGATCGTGCGCCACACGCGATGCGCCACGAGCATCAAGCCGTGCCACAAACCCCATACCACGAAGTTGGTTCCCGCGCCGTGCCAGACGCCGCTCACGAACATCGTGACGATCAAGTTCGAGTAGATGCGCAGCGGTGCGACTCTCGATCCGCCCAATGGAATGAACACGTAGTCGAGCAACCAACTCGAAAGCGAGATGTGCCAATTGCGCCAGAAGTCCGCAATATTGGTGCGAAAGTACGGCCAGTCGAAATTCTCGGGCACCTTGAGCCCAAACAGGCGGGCCGAGCCGATGGCGATGTCGGAATAGCCGGCGAAGTCGAAATATATTTTCACTCCGTAAGCGAATATCCAGAGCAGGAGGGTTGCGCGATTCGCCTTAACGATGTCGTTCGCGTTCAGGTGAACGGTGAATGCGGTCATCAAATCCGCAATCGCAAATTTCTTCACCAACCCGGTCAGGATGCGCGTAATTCCAATCTTGAGGTCTTGCGCATTCGCCTCGGCCACGCGGAGCTTCGGCAGAAAGTCCTCATAGCGTTTGATCGGCCCGGCAACCATCGTCGGGAAAAACATGATGAACGCCAGGTACTCGCTCAGTGCGCCGGCCTCAGTCTTTCCTCGATAACGATCGACTGCGTAATGAATGAACTCAAACGTGAAAAAAGAAATGCCAAGCGGCAGGAACGCGCCGCGCCAGTGAAGCGGATTGGTGCGCGACAAGCTGAATGCGAGCCCGGTCAGATAATTCCAGTACTTGAAGACTGCGAGAAACACGACGCTTTGCAGCACGCCGGCGAAGCAAATCCATGCTGCCGGACGGTACAGACGGCTGAACGCGCTCTCCCACAGGAAGATCGTCAGACAACACGCCCCGGCGACGCCGCCGAATCCGTTCAGCGAGAAGTGAATGTAAAAGGCGCTGGCCGACACGATCAGAACCCATGGCCGCATCGCGCGCGCGGCCAGCTTGAACACGATTGCGGCCGGAAACAGGAACAGCAGGTAGTAGTCGAAGGTATTGAAGATCATCGGCCCGCGGAATCTTCGTACAGTTGACGAGTCTAGTCCACCTGCCCCATCGGCCTGCGCATCAGTGAAGCTTCGAGGCGGTGCCGTTGGTCTGCACGGTCGAGCGCGTGGTGCCGCCGCCAGTGAAGGTCGTGCCGCGATAGGTGTGCAGTTCGCGTTGCAATCCTTGATCTGAACGCTCCATCCTTTCGACGCAGCGTTGCAGGCCGGATCACCACCAGTTTTTGACGTGCTCTTGCAAGCCGAGCCGTTGTCACATTGCGAATGTTCGGCGGCGGCTGCTATCTTGCAACTTTTACCGCTACGCCATCCGGAATGAATATTCCAGGAATCGGATCTCCCATCACGAATTGGCAGGACCTGAATTTAAGACAACACAAGACGTGTATTTAAAGGGAACTATTTCAGCGTCTATGAGCGTGCTGGCGTTGCTGGTGGATCGGCGGCGTTACCCGATAAAGGCGCGTCTCGCGTGAATTGAGATGATGACAATCTCTTCACCCCAGCTCACAGACAGTCATTGTCTGCCGAATGCCGTCCCTCAGTTCAGTGGAGTTCCCACGCCGTCCCGTTGCACTGCACGGTCGAGCGCGTGCTGCCGCCGCCAGTGAAGGTCGTGCCGAGATAGGTCGTGCAGTTCGCGTTGCAGTCCTTGATCTGAACGCTCCATCCTTTAGACGCAGCATTGCAGGTCGGCAGCGTCGCGACAGTTTTAGTCGGCATGATTGTCACGTCGCCGACCGCTTGGGCATAGGCCGAATTGTCCGAAAGGCCACCACTGTAAGCGGACAGAGGACCGCCATTGACCGTTGGATTGATCCACATTGCGGGCGTTGCCGGTGGATTGCCGCCTCTCCAGCTTATCAGCGCGGCGGTCCCGCCCGTCACGACATTTCCGCCGAACAAGGTCAGTCCCAGCGACGAGCCCAGACCGCCCGGAGCTACCACAATCGAGTTGTTGGTGCCGGGCTGAAAATCGCCGCCGTAGAATTGGTAGTTACCGCCACCCCATAGTTTGACCGGCACTTGCGATCCGCCGCTCTCGAAATCGATCGCCAGCTCGTGAATCGAATAGCTATGCCATAGGTTGGTCGTGCCAATGTCCATCCCGGCCACCTGACTGGCGCCGGGATTTAGGAACAACATCGAATAGACACCGCCCGCGTCAACCATCTGCATCCCATAGTAACTCCCCGTCTGGAATATCCACGAGAGATTAACCAAACCTGAGTTACTGGAAAAGGTAATACCCGACTCGGCGTAGGGAGTAGCCGCTACGGTCAAATGTTCGACCCTTGTACCATAGCAATTGTTGAAAAACCTGACTCCGTAGTGACCAGCCCCACCTGCGACCACATGGTCGAGGGTGGTGTAGAGAGTGCCTATTCCAAAGATACTGTAGCTGCCACCCGACATACTTATGTTATAAAAGCCACCATGCGTATTTCCGCCCGCCAGCGCGTTGGAGATTAAAGGCATCCACACCGGGGGTGCCGACGTGCCAACCGCACCCAAACCAGCGACATAGGAAGCTTGGAGTAGAATGTCCTTCTGATTCTCGTTGTTCAGTAGCAATATGGTATTGCCATCGCTCGCGAACTTTGAGGTTGGTGCGGTGTAGGTTGCAGTGTTGCGTGCGACGTTGGATATGCGAATCGAATCGAGCTGTCCAACCCAATGAGCATTCGATTGTAGATTCTCACCCGTCATCAGCAAACCCGAACCTCCGTCGCCTAATGCAAAAACTTCACTCGGCTGTTGTACGATAGTGCCCGTTGCGGTGACACTGCCATCAAGGATTGTCGTGTTGCCCGGAATACCGTGGAATAAACGTAGGTGGGCACCATCATAGCTCCACTGAAACTCATAAGTAGTACCGGGTGTTATAGCTGTCCCCCCACTTGTACACACATGACCACTACCAGTTGTCGTAATGCAGGCGATGGGGATATATCCAGTTACAAAAGAGATAGAAGCGGCATTTGAACCGCCCAAGTTAAGGTCGTCACCTGTGCTGTCGAAGAGATAAACGCCGTTACCACCTATTGCGCCACCCGAGTAATTGAAAAAGCCTTCGATACTAAACGCACTCGCACCATTCAAAGGATACACACTAGTTCCCTGATAGGCGTCTAACAGGTCGTAATATTGAAAGGAATTAACCCCCCACACCAGCGAATGACCAGCGCCGGTAGCGAGCGACGTTCCAGTCAAGGAGCCTCCCGCTGCCGTGACCATACCCGATAGGTAGCCTGAGCCTTCGTGCATGACGATCGGAAACAGCGCACCGGTGGTCTTGATTACTGCCGTGTTCTCGCTCTCGCCCCTGAACAGAACCGGCGTGCCGCAATTCGACAGTATCGGGAATGAGGTAATGTAAGTTCCCGCCGGAAAAAACAACGTAGACGAAGCGCCCGTAGCGCATGCTGCATTGAATGCCGCCTGGATCGCGGCGGTGTCGTCAGTCAGCCCATCGCCCTTCGCACCGTAGATTGGATTCTTGACGTTGAAGTCGCCGTTGATGTTGAAGTGCGAAATCGACGAATTGGCGCCGAGTCTTCCATGCAGCCTGGCCAGTTCGACATAGCCGTCGCCCTGCAGCACCGGCGACCCGGTGTAAGTGCTCGCAGGTTTGATTGCGATCATCTGCGCCACTTCGGCCGCTCCGCCCCCGGTGAGTGAGACTGCCGGCGAAAGGGAATAATTCGACGTCAGGTATCCGATCGAGAGCGGCACAGCGCCGGATGCCGGCTGCAACACCGCCAATGCGCCCTGGCTGAAGCCGACCTGGCTGACGTTGCCGTTCACGCCCGCGCCTATAACGATTACGTTTTCCGGCTGTGCCGACGTGCTCAGCCCGGCAATTGTCGGGGTGCCACCGCATGCGATCGGCGAAATTGTATCGACCGGATTCGACGCCGTCGCGCCGACATCGATCAGCGCCGCAGCGTAATAGGTATTCGGCGACGTCCAGGTGTAGCTGCTCGGCTCGCTGCCCCCCGCGACCTTGTAATAGCTGCCCATCGCGCCGCCGGCGCACGAATCGCTGCGAATCAGCGTCCATCCCGTGGGCGGTGTCGGTGCCGACGAGCTTTGCGCGTAGTAGGCCATGATCATGGTGTTGCCTGCGACGACGGTCGAAGGTTTGTTCAGCGTCATGTTGGCCGCGGGCTGCCCTATCGCCGTGGTCGCCGTGCCGATGGTCGACAGCGCCGAGTCATTGAGCGACGGATTCGGTTCACTCCAGTAGAGCGGCGGCCTGCCGCCGAGCACGGTCTGAACGATAGGGTTGGGCAGCGTGCCGCTGAGATCGCTGCCCGCCGACTGGCCAAAATCCAACGCGTCGCCGCTCACTGTCCCATTCGCCAGGTTCGTCAGCTTGTTGCCGTTGGCGTTGAGACTCGCCTCCAGCGGACCGCTCGCACATGACCAATGACCGCGCGCCCCCAGCGCCCACGCGCCCGTTCCGGTTCCTACACAAGGCGAGGCGAGCTTGCAGTCCTGGCAATAGAGCAGCGTGCCGTCCTGTTCGAGCGGGAGATTTGCGAACGAGACGGTGGCGATAGCAGGCGCCACCCGCTGCGCACCGGAAAAACGATCGTTGATCGCCTGGCGGAATTGCAGGCCCGCGCCGACGCCGGTGAAATTCGGAATCGTCTGGTACGCGCCCGGCGGCGGCAGGTTCTGCGCCGATACGCTCGCGACCGTGACGAGCATCGCGAGCGGACCGAATATCGCGAGCATGACGAGCCGCACTAACTTTCGTATCGAGTACATATGCTGCAACTGCTCCGCCGGTCGGTTATTCGCTAACGGCCAGGGAACTCGCAAAGATCGCATTGGATTTGGATTGAACTGTTTGCGCAGGGATCAGGGCGCGTGATGTGCAGGCAGTCATCCGTGATCATTTTTGCACCGTACGCCGGCCAGCGTAAGGTTGAAAAGTTCAGGGGTGCAGCTGCGTTTCTTTTTCAAAGACCGCTACTGGCCGCGGTCTGGACAGTCGCCCTTACCGACGTGGAGTCGCTGTCACATTCGGATTTAGGTGTTTGTCCATTATTAACAAATTGTGGACGCAATCCGTCACTTCTTGACAGGCAGTGGATCTTTGGGCATTCTTTGATAACGTCACTAAGCTTCAGATATGGGGGTAAAACTTACGGTGTTCGTACAAGGGCTAACATCCAACCACAAAGAGGTTCTAATCAATCCGGAACAGGTGCTCTACGTTTGCGCGGTGGGCAGCAAGAAATCCGCGGTAGTTTTGGCGCACCATGCCGGTCGCTTAATCGTTGACCAGGATCCAGCGAGGGTCAAACAACTATTCGACGAGTTTCTTAAAGGTTTCGTCGACGCCGACAGACTGAACTAAGCTGTTCGCGCAAAAGGGGAACCCCAAACGGGGTAATAGAATCGATGGCACGCACCAAGCAGCGTAGTTTCGGACAAGTCATTCGGGAACGTAGAAGGCAACTCGACCTCACCCAAGCGGATACTGCCCGTGGCATCAAGACTTCCACGCCATACGTCGGCCACCTGGAATCCAACAAACGCCATCCTTCCAACAAGACTATAGCGCGCCTGGCGGAAGTGCTCGGACTCGATCGCCGTGAACTGTTTTTTCTCGCCAATCCTCGCGCACTCGCGCTGCTGAGTCCCGAGACTAAGTCGACGATTGATTCTGCCTGGGATGATTTCAGGAAGAACGAGCACCTGCGGCGTGTTCACAACATAGCGAGCGACGAGATGAAGTTGCTTTCGCAAGTCTCGCTGCTCGGTGGTGAGCCTTCGGCGCACGACTTCATCTATATCCTGAATACCGTGCGCCACGCAGTCGGGAGATAGGAAATACACGGCCAAGTTCCTGAAGCTCTCGAAGCGAAGAAAGGTCAGGGCCTCCTCAGAGCCAGCGAGGTCCCGCGATTCGAAGCGCTGGCCCCTGCGTCGCCAGCGCCGCCACCCAGCCTGGTGCGGGCTCGAACGCACGCAGCGACCAGCCGCCGGATTCGTCACCGCGCAGAATCTTTGCCTCTTCACCCGGCCTCAGCGACACGTCGAAACTGTTGAGCTCGATTGACAATCCCTGTCCGCGCGCCTTGATATAAGCCTCCTTGCGCGTCCAGCAATTGAAGAACGCTTGCGCCTGATGTTCGCGCGGCAGCGCCCGCAACACCTGGACTTCCGAAGGTGAGAAAAAATTCTCGGCGATCGACTCGCTGGCAACCTCGGTGCGAATCTGCTCGATGTCCACCCCGACCTCGCGCTCGAGCGCGAATGCGTACATCGCAAGATCCTCCGAATGCGACAGGTTGAAGCGCAGATCGGTTGCGGCGAATCCCGCTGCGAGCGCGGGCTTGCCCCATTCGTTGTATTCGAAGCGAATCGCGGCCGGCGGTTGCGCCAGGTAGCCGGCGATCAGGTCGCGCAGCATCGCGCGCCCCGCGATGAACCGATTGCGATGCACATCCAGGTAAAATCGATCGGCGCGCGCCGTCTCATCCGGATTCAATATCGTTCGCATGCGAGCGAGGCGCTCGGGCGTGCGGTCAAGGCGGGCGAACCACAGATGAACTTCGCCGCGTTCGAGTTTTACTGCGTCTGGCGAACGGTCCATGCTGCCGACGATTATACCGGCATCGATCGCTCGCACCGAAACCGAGTTTTTAGCTTAAGGAACGGCTCCGGCGGAGCCGGTTGCGATGGAGCGGAACTGTTGGATGTAAGTTCGGTTATCGGCCCGCTGCCATTTTCGTTTCGAGTGCCAGGTCGGGTGGTGGCGATGCGGTATGATCGGTCGCGCCATTGCTCGCCACGGGCAGCCCACTCACAATGATGAACTCTGCAGGCACCATCGACTCAGGCAGCGTCGCTTTTGCATAGTCTCGCACTTGCTGAATCAGCATCTGGCGCCGAGCGAACAAACTCGGATCGTGTAGATGAAGCGTCAAATCCTCAGCGACGGTATCTGGCTGAGGCCATGCGACCGGGGTGCTGGCGGTTCCCTGGTCGGCGCCACGACGGCGGAAGAACACGTCGAAACTGCCGTCCGCCCGACACGCGGCCCAGCTAATCTCCACGCGGTAATCGAGCTCCTTAGCCAGGGACAGCAGTTGATCCGGACTCAAGCCCCGCTTCGGTGTGTTAGTCAGACTCTCTCGCAGATCGCCGGCGGTCGCAGAATCATCCGAGTTCGCCAGCCTCGCTAACGCCTCCACGTCTTTTTCAATCCGTGCGTTTACGACGCCCTTGATTCCGAGCGTCTCGCTCCCGGTTTGTAACAGATCGCGTAGCGCGCCCAGCGTTAGTCCATCGGAATTCCAGTTCAGCCATCGGGGCTCGAGATACTTCGGTTCGTGAGAGTCCACAAAGAGAGTCACATTGTACCTGTAACTGTTCATCTCATTGTCGGCCTTGCCCCACTTCGGCCGTATCTCGACCCGGGAAATCTGCGGATAACGTCGACGCAATGCTAAAAAGAATGCAGGCGATATCAACAGCTCCCTTTCCTGATTGACGCGTCGTCGAATCTCCTCGCGCAGGTCCGACAGGTGCAACGTCGACGGCGCGTGGAATAGCTCGACCGAGGCGCTCCAGGCCTCCAGCAGGGGCAGACTTCGCACATCGCCGACAAAAATCGCGCCGCCTGGCTTGGTTGCTTTGATTGCACCGTCCAGGACCTTGGTTAGGTACTCCAGGCTCGGGAAATATTGGACGACGGAATTGATAATAACGGTATCGAAAGAGTTATCATCGAGGTCTTTGAAGTCATCGGCTGGACGTTCCAACAACGTCACGGCACTCTGCTTTCCGTCCAACACCTCCATTTGGTTTCCCAGCGATTTCAGCGAGGTGGTCGAAAAATCCGTGCCGACGTAGCGTTTGCTCGTCGGCGCTATGCGCAACAGCAGGAGCCCCGTGCCGCAGCCTACTTCCAAAATCTCGGCAGGATGCAGCGACAAGATCTCCTCTACCGTATTATCAACCCACTCCCGCATCTCAGCGGCAGGAATTGGTGCTTTCGTATAGCTGCTCTCCCAAAGCCGAATGTCGAAGCCCTCACTTGAGGAGCCCTCGTCCTCCTGGAAAAAATCAAAGACACTTCGCCACTCCTCGATATGCTCGTCCTCCTCCGCCAGTAGTGCGCTATGCAAATAATCTTCGTCCGGCACCACGTATGCCACCAGCTTCTCACCGCCGGAGGGATTTCTCGATACCGTTACTGCCGCCTGGCCTACCCCCGAATGCTTTGTGAGGCTGGCCTCGATTTGCGGCAACGCTAACGCATGCCCCGGATAACCCCGTTCCGATGGTTCGACGACCGCAGCGCTCTTGCGCGTTTCGCGCATTGCCGCCGCCAACTTTTTCGCGAGCGCACCGACTCCGGGCTCTGCCAGCAGCGCCAGGTGATCGCCCGGAATGTCGAAGATTTCGAGCCCGCTCCGCACGACTGTGGACCATCCGTAGTCTTTCAGCCGGTACCGTCCCGTTAAGTCGCCGGTTCGCCTGAACAAAAGTATTCGACCATCGTAGGGTTGCGGCGCGTAACGGCGAGTAGCGAACGCCATCGAAGTAAGGAAGTCCTCGGGTCGCGTGGGAGTGGTGGTCTTCGGGATAACGGCCACCTTGCTGCGAAGCCGCCATTGGAAAAACCTGAACCGCAGCGCTGCTCTCCGAAATATTCCGAACAGAGTAGCTCGCGCATGTTCAAATCCTGCGCTGCGAGCCTCGCGCAAGTGAACACGAGCATTGTGCGCCATGCGCACTACCAATGGCTGCAGCGGTTGAGCCGGGCAACTCGTATCAACCATCACCAGCAATCCCACTTCACGACCCGCAGCCTTCAACTGCTGCGCCACCTCATAGGCAAGTGTGCCTTCGGCGCTGAACCCGGCGACTAGATAGGGGCCGTCCTTCTGAACCCTCAAAATAGAATTGACCTGATGTGCGGCGAACTCGGCGAGGTTGTAAGGCAACCGCATCTTGAGCTCGTCGGGTACCGTCAATCCGATCAGGGGCTGATCCTCGCCCAGATGCCTCGCCAGCTGTGTGAACGCCGGAAACCCGCCGACCACGAACAGCGGCGCAAGTGACCCATGCGGCTGAATCGGAACAGTCGCGAACCGTGCCTCATCAGTGCTATCGCCGCGAATCTTCGCCGCCAGACCCTCAATCGTTGGCGCCTGGAACATTGCGGCGAGCGGTATATCCGAACTGAATTCGCGCTTGATTTTGAACAGCACCCGCGCCGCACTGAGCGAATGACCGCCCAACGCAAAGAACTCGTGCCGTACTCCAATTGGCCGGACATCCAGGATTTCCTCCCAGATGGCCTGCAGGCGGCGTTCAGTGTCGTCGCGAGGTGCCACGAATTCAAGATGCGAGTGCCGCGTCCACGCATTGTTCGCCAGTAGCGCAACCCGATCGATCTTTCCGCTCGGCGTGGTCGGCATCTTTTCAACGTATGCAATCCGGGAGGGGATCATGTAATCGGGAACTCGCTCGGCCAGAAATTCTCTCAGCTCCTCGACGCTGGGACGCTCCTCAGCGCGCGCCTCTACCCATGACACCAGCAAGGCGTCTCCGCTGTTTGCATTGAGCGTCGACGCTGCGGCCGTTCTGATCGCAGGATGTCCAGCCAGATGCGTTTCGACCTCTCCAAGATCGATTCGGATGCCGCGAATTTTCACGACCGAGTCTCGGCGCCCGATATATTCAATGTCTCCATCGGATAGGTAACGGCCGATGTCGCCAGTCATGAACAGCCGGGCTCCGGGTTCCGGGTCGAATGGATCGGCGACGAATTTGCGCGCGGTCAACTCCGGCGCGTTGTGATACCCGCGGGCAAGACCGGCGCCACCGATACAAATCTCGCCTGATATCCCGATTGGGACCGGTTCGAAGTGGCGGTCGAGAATGAAAGCAGAGTTATTCGCAATCGGTCGACCGATCGCAGGCGTCGCATCTGGCGTAAGCGTTGGAACTTCTGTCGCCGTTGCGTCGGCCGCAACTTCGGTGGAGCCATACACATTGAGTAGCTGGGCAGCCGGAAGTCGTGCGTGAAATTTGCGCGCGAGGTCGCCTCCCAGGGTTTCGCCGCTCGTTGTCCACAGGCGCAAACTCGGCAGCAGAGTTTTCAGATCCGCCTCGATATCGAGGATCGCCGCAAGAACTGACGGCACGAGGACGATTCGCGTAATTTGCGACCGCGACAGAACATCGAGCAGACGGTGCGGATCGCGCACGTCTTCGTCGCCGATAATTACGGTCGCAACGCCTTTAAGCAGCGGTCCGAATATCTCAGCTACCGAATCGACGAAACTCAGCGCGGTCTTCTGGCAAGGAACTTCGCCGGCCGAAAATGGATAGGCGTCCCACATCCATTGAAGGCGATTCACGAGCCCTCGATGCAGCCCTATGACGCCCTTTGGTACTCCGGTTGATCCTGAGGTGTACAGCACGTAGATGGGGTCGTCGAGCGCGACGTCCAACGAAGAAAACTTTTCCTGCGGGACGCGCGGCTGCACCGGAACGCGGTCCAACTCGATGATGCTCAGTCCCGGGCGCGCGAATCGTACGGCTATGGCGCTGCATCGTGACGAGGACCGACGCTCCCGAATCCGTGAGCATGAAGTCGAGCCGGGTTTGCGGAAATGCCGGATCGAGCGGCACGTAGGCTGCCCCCGCCTTCAAGATGCCGAGCAGTCCCACGAGCATGGCTGGTGAACGATCGATACAGATTCCCACGAAAGTTCGTGGAGAAACTCCGGTGTCTATAAGGGTCCTCGCAAGCTCGTTGGCGCGCCCATTCAGCTCCGCGTACGTCATTTGCGCCGCGCCGAATTTCACCGCGACTGCGTCCGGCGTGCGCTCGACTTGCTGCTCGAACTGGCGATGAACGCACTCATGCGGATAATCGCGGCGCGTGTCGTTCCATTCGACCAGCAACTGATGGCGCTCGGCGGCGGTCAACATCGGCAGCCGCGAGAGCGGTCTGTCCGGGTCGGCGGCGATGCCGTCGAGCAGCGTTTCGAAGTGCCCCGCCATGCGCGTGATCGTTTCGCGGTCGAAAAGATCGCGATTGTAGATGAGCTTGCAGAACAGACCGCCCGCTTTCTCGGTAACTTCGAAGCTAAGGTCGTAAGGCGCAACTCCCGGATCGAAATCGACCTCCTCGACAGCCAGCCCCGCGAGCTGCGTATCCTCGAGCGGATAGTTCCGCACCTGGAACGTGACCTGAACGATCGGCTGATAGCTCAAGTTGCGCTCGGGATGAATCGACTCGACGAGCATGTCGAACGGCACGTCCTGACGTCCGTAGGCTTCGAAGGCGAAGTCGCGCGTCTTTCTCAGCAGTCCACGGAAAGTCGGGTCCCCCGTCAGGTCGCCGCGCATCGCCAGCGTGTTCGAGAATAGTCCTATCAGCCCCTCGGTCTCGGCGCGGGTCCGCCCTGCGATAAAGGCGCCTACCACTATGTCGTCGCTCCCGGTGTAGCGATGCAGCATAGTCTGAAAACCGGCGAGCAGCGTCATGAACAAGGTGGCTCGCTCGCCGCGAGCGATTCCCTTCAAACGATCGACCAACTCCCCGGGGATGACAAATGTTTCGGCCCCTGCCGAGAACGTCGGCCGTGGCGGACGCGGACGGTCGGTGGGAAGCGCGAGCAGCGGCGGCGCACCTTCCAGCCGATCATGCCACCATGCGAGCGATTCCTGCATCGCAGGTCCGCGCGCCGCTTGCGATTGCCATCGGGCGCAGTCGACGTACTGAACTGCCAGCGGCTTTAGCACTGGCGCGTCCGCGCCGTTTCCGTTGCCGTTTAGCTCGGACACGTAGAGCGCGGACAACTCGCGCATCAGCACTCCCGCCGACCATCCGTCGGACGCGATATGATGCATGGTCAGGACCAGCAGGTGATCGTCTTCTGCGAGCCTTATCAGCAATGGCCGCAGCATCGGATCGCGCGCCAGGTCAAATTTGAGATTCGATGCTTCGGTCGCGGCTGCGAGCGCGACGTCGAGTCGATTGCCCTCGGACATTTCACTCAAATAGAGATGCGCAACGGCTATCGGCGCCGGCGGCCCGACGATCTGCACCGGATCGCCGTCACGGCTCTGGAACGTCGTGCGCAAGACGGCGTGCCGCGCCACGATTCCACCGAGTGCGCGTTCCAGGGCGCGCGAGTCGAGCGCTCCGCGAATCCGGTAGAGGTTGGATCGATTGTAGGCGGTCGAATTCTCTTCGAGTTCGGCGATAAACCACATTCGCCGTTGCGCTGAAGAGAGCGGCAGATCGCCGCTCATCGATCCCGCGACGATTGGATCGCTCGCATGGAGACGGTCCTCGCCGCGATCGATCAACCCGGCAAGTCCTGCGATAGTCGGATGCTCGAAGAATGCGAGTATTGAGATTGGCGCGCCGGTCGTGTCGCGGATTCGAGCGATGATCAGCGCCGCCAGCATCGAGTCTCCGCCGAGCGCGAGAAAATCGTCGTTCACCCCGATTCGTTCGATTCCCAGCATTTGCTCCCAGAAGTCGGCCAGCGTCCTCTCGGTCGGCGTACGCGGCGCCGCGTACTCGTTCGAGCTCGAAGTTGTTTCCAGCTTATCGAGCCCAAGCTGAGCGGCGAGTCCGATTCGCTGCAACTTCCCGGTCGGCCCCTTCGGCAGTTCATCCAGAAAGACGATGCGACGGGGCACCTTGTATTGCGCGATCCGAAGGGCAGCGTGGTTCCTGATCTCGATTTCAGTCGCCACGTGCCCCGGGCGCAGCACGACCGCGGCCGCCACATCCTCGCCGAGGCGATTGTCCGGAATCGCGAACGCAACCGCATTGGCGACTGCGGGATGAGAGCCGAGGACCTCGTCGATTTCGCGCGGCGATATTTTCTGGCCGCCGCGATTGATGATCTCCTTGAGACGACCGGTAATGAAAAGGTAGCCTTCGCGATCGATCTTTCCGTTGTCGCCGGTGCGGAACCATCCGTTGATGAACGACGTGCGATTGGCGTCCGGATTGTTTGCGTAGCCCGCCGTCACGCCCGGACCGCGTAAAACGATTTCGCCGATTTCTTCGGGCGCCAGCAGATTTCCCTCACCATCCATCACCGCGACCTCGGTGCCGGATGCGAGCCCGACCGACCCAGGTTTGTGCGCGGCCGGCGGCGGGGGATTGGTCGCGATCTGATGCGACGCCTCGGTCATTCCGTACGCTTCGAGCACCGGCACTCGGAAGGCATGCTCCATCTCCGCCATCAACTTGGGCGGCAGCGGCGCTGAGCACGAGCGGATGAAGCGAAGCTTGGAGTTTGCCACGCGCGCGGGATTCTCGGTCGCCCGGCTCAGCACCGCCTGATGCATCGTCGGCACCGCGGTGTACCACGTGGGCGCAAATTCATCGCACCAATCGAGAAAGCGCGGTGCCTGGAACCCGGGCGTGCACACGATGCTGCCACCGGACACCATCGTGGCGAGCAGCGCGCCAACCAGGCCGTGAATGTGAAACAGCGGCATCACGTTCAGGCACCGATCCGACGCATCCAGTCCAAGCGACGCCGCGATACTCCGCGCCGAGGCCGTCAGATTCGCCTGCGTGAGCGGCACCATCTTCGGGCGCGCCGTCGTGCCCGAAGTGTGAAGGACGAGTGCCTCGTCGCCTTCCTCTCCGTATGACGGCGCTGGTAACGAATCCGAATGCGGCAGATCGAGCGTGAAGATTCCCGCCGCATCATCGGTCGCAGCTTTGAGTCGAATGACCCGGATGCCCAGCGACTCTGCTACCGCAGTCGCCGGCGACTCGGAACCCTCCTCTACGATCAACGCCCGCGGCGCCAGGTCCGAAAGGTAAAACTCGAACTCAGGTTCGCGGTAGAGCGGATTGAGCGGCGCGCACGACGCGCCCATCGCGACCGCAAGAAAGCAGACCGCCATCTCGGGCCCGTTGGGCAGCACGACTGCGACCCGGTCACCGCGCGAAATCCCCGCGGCGTTCAGGTCGGCAATAACACGGTCACAATGAGTCAGCAGTCGCGCATAGGTTAGCGGCTTTCGACCAAGCGAAAGGACCCCAAAACTATCCGGGTTCCGCTGGGACCGCTCGTCCAGCGCCAGCCTAATTTTCATGGCATCGTCTTAACTAACTAATACTGCTTTAGTCAAGTTTATTATCGTAAAGCTTACCGTAGAGACCACGGCCTGAAGTTAGTTTCCTATCCTTTAGCGCATCCGTCGCTCCCGTAGCTAGAGTCAAAATCGTGCACAATGCAGGGTTCTCGACTCAAGGCGCGCATCCCGTGGATCGCTGCGACTCCCGAATCGAGTCATTTGCCTGTCGCTTGGTTCCGATCATAAATTTTACGATCATGACGGATCAAAAGTTCCGTCTTCGATATCATGCGAGCACTGCCAATGCCACTAACAGTAATCCATGCGCCCTAAAGTACGCATTGACGTATAATTGCATTATGAGAGTCCGAATCGTAAAGCGAACCTCAGTAGTGTCGCTGCCGATCGCGGAAGCCTTTCAGGTTTTCTCCGATCCGAGTACTGCCGAGCTGTTGATGCCCCCGACCATGCGCTTTCGGCTGACGAACGAGGTGGACGAGCCTATCAAGGCCGGGACCATCATCCAGTATCGATTCTACTTCTATTTTATCCCGCTCCGATGGCGGCTGCGCGTCGAGTCGGTCGAGCCGCCCAACTCATTCGTTTATGTACAGCAGCGGGGACCGTTCGGGCATTGGCGGCACCTCGAGACGTTTTCAAAGTCGGGCGACAAGGCGACCCAGGTGCGCGACCGGTTCGAGTTCGTGCCGCCGTTCGGCCGTTTCGGAGAGTTCGTCTACCACACTTTTTTCAAAGTGAAAATCACGCAACTGTTCGAATATCGCGCCAATCAGATGGATCGTGTAAGTCGTGGCGGCGCGCCTCAGCCCACCGGCGCCCCCGCTAGTCCGAAACGCGCACCCAAACCGCAGTCCTCGTGATTCGCTGTTTCAGTGCGAGCGGTGGGAAATGCTGATTGCCGCAATCGCGGGATCGAAAACGCCGCCCTTCCTGGCGTAAGCTTCGTAAATAGAAACGTCTTCACCGCCGTACCGGATAGGAACCTGGTTGTCGAGATAGAGCGCCGCAAATTGTGACTGGTTGTATAGGTCCTGATAGAAATCGCTGACCTGCCGGAAGCCGGTCTCACGCAGTGAGGGCTTTTGTTTCAAGAGGGGATAGCTGGTGATGATCAAATCGGGCTTCACCTGGTCCAGAGAGTAATCGTAATCCCATCGGTTATGCCCCGGTTCTCCGCAATGCGCCCTGGTGCGAGCGATGTGCAAGTCGTTCTTTCCCAGCATGTCATGAAATCGAATTGACGGATTGAAATACGGGATCGTCCCGGCGAGGAAGATTCCGACCGTGGGGTTCTTCCCGGCCGCGAGATCCCGCAGGGCCAGGGCCGTGTTCAACGCCCACCGATTGAGATTCTTCTGAAATGGCACATCGACCAGCGCCTCGTCGCCAAAGTCCAGGACGATCAGGCCAATCATCGCCACGGCGGCGGCTCTGATCAGAAATTTTCTCCTCGAATCCGATCCGATCCGGATTCTCGAAAATGCGTCTGCGGCTAGAACCGTCGCTGTCGGCAGAATTGGAAGCAGGAATCGAGCGTGCGCGAAATGATCGCCGCCTACTGAGACCACATAGACCAGATAGGTGCCCGCCAGCGCGGCGACCAGCGCTGCAGCGGGCCTCCGCAGCCTGCGCGCTCCGAATATGCCACCGGCGACTACTACAGCATTGAACGGATATCGAAATATCGACATCAGCACGTACTCGATTCCCGGGCCTATGCTCAAGATTCCTGCCGACCGCTTTAGTGTTGCGGTATTGGGAATCCACGATCCGTAGTAGCCGCGCTGGAAAACTCCGAGCGCCAGGGCGGGAACTGCAGCGACCATCACCGCCGCAATGACGCTCGATCTTTCATTGCTCTTCGCCGTCGACGCCCAGTAGAGAGCCAACGCGGCGAGCAGCAACCCGGCATCGGGCCGGAAGAGCACGGTCAGACCTGCGGCAATCAACGACCGCCACGCATCGATGGATCGCGGGTTCTCCTCGAGCACGGGATCCAGCGCAATCGCCCACCCGAGCGTGATCGCCGAGGTCTCCCAGCCGGATATCGCCCAGCAAATAGCGCACGAAGACGCGAGGTACGCGGCAGCGGCGCCTATCCCCCAGTCCGGACCGGTTCTTTCGCTGACTCGCCACCAGATATAAACGGCAGTCAGCAGATCTATCGCAGCCGACGCGAGCTGCATCGGCAACGAGGCAAGCCTGCTGGGCACTCCGATCCAATGCACGACCGCCATGATCAACGTCCAGGCCAGATTGGTGAATCCCTGCACGCGCTCGCCCTGGTTCCACACCAGACCCAGCCCTGACGCGAGGTTCCGCGCGAACCGCATGGAGATCATGCCGTCGTCGGGAAGCACGAAGTACCGTTTGCCGGCAATCTCGTTGGAGGTCTTGAGGATGAGGAAAAATAGAATCGATCCGAACACGAACAGAATCGACAACAAGCACCATCGCCAGAATGACGGCGCGGGTATCGACTCCTCGAGGCTTAGGGATTTCAACTCAGCTTCTGACGCAAGCCTGCGACTCGGAGTTTTCATCGCGCGCAACGAATTCCGTTTCGCATAATAGCATTCCCCCCAATCGAAACCGCTGCCGCAGGTTGCGAAGGCCGGTCCATTTTTCTGTGTTTGAGGGATTCGAAAGCGGAACAGCTGAGGGGCAACCGAGAGCGAACAGACTCTGCCGATTTAGGCGGTCGTGAGCTGCCGGTCCGAAATCTTGGACGCGCCCACGTCGGTGACTCCCTGCCAGAAGCGCCGCAGCGTTATGCCATGAATGCGCGTGAACGATTCGAGCGCCTCGAGTTGTCCGGCAGACAGCGTCTCCTGTGCAACGACGATTTCGTCGAACGGCATGCGCGCCATGATCCCGTCCAGGTCGGCGAGCGACCCCAGCACCGGGTAGCCGTGGAACCGCTTGCCGTGTTTGAAACCGTCGTCGTCCACCAGTCCCAACAGTTCCACGCCTGCTCCGGTCGTCGAGTGAAGATGCTGAACGGCGGCCGCACCGCGCGCATCGGCGCCTACTATCAAAAGCCGCCGTACCGAATGCGCCAGGAACCGTCCGATGCGCTCGAAGACGTGGAACGACCAACGCGTGGCGACCAGGAAATTGAAACAGCAGCAGCAGGAACATCACTGCCGTCGCGCGCGACATCGTTATCGGCAGAAACGCCGCCGACAGTTTTACTGCCAGTCCGGCGATCGTCGCGGCCAGCACGAATCGCACGCCTTCGGCCAATCCGGTGTAGCGCCAGATTCCGCGATAGACGCCCGACACGATGAACGACGCGACCCCAATCGCCACGATCCACGGCAAGCCGTGCAGCATCTCGTCCACCTGCGTGATGCTCAGATTGAAGTCGAAGCGCAACAGCATCGCGCCAAAGTACGCCGCCGACACCAGCGCCATATCGAGGATGAACTCGACGAATCGGCGCTTGTAGCCAAAGCTCAGGATTACGCGCGCGATCGCAGGCAGGTGCTCGATCTGGCCGGGCGCCTCGCTGTCGAACGATCGATCCATCAGGAACAACGCCACCAACGCGAAGAACAGCGTCATGAACGGAATCAGCAGTACGGCGTCGTAGCCCGGCACCAGGCTGAGCGCGATTGCACAACCGCCCGCAATAACCTGGATGCCAATCAGCGCTGCCGCGGCGCGTGCACTCGACATGCCGAGGCGAGTCAGCCGATGATGCGAATGGTCGAGGCCGCGCCGTGAAATCGGGTTGCCGCGCGCCAGCCGCGTCACCGTGACCGTCACGATGTCGAGCAGCGGAACCATCAGCGCCAGCAATGGCATCGCCAGCCGCGCCGGCAGCGAGCCCTCGCCAAAATGGCTGCCCTGGATCGACAGGATTCCCAGTACGAGGCCGATCGCGAGCGCTCCTTCATCACCCATGAAGACGGAAGCCGGCGGAAAGTTGAATATCATGAATCCCGCCAGCGCTCCGGCCAGCGCGAGCGCCGCGATCATTGTGCCGGCGTGCTGATGCAGTCCAGCGACCGCCGCGATACTCAAGGCGGCGACAATTCCCACGCCTGCAGCCAGTCCGTCAATTCCATCGATCAGATTGAACGCGTTGGTCGCGGTGACCAGCCAGAAAATCGTCAGCGCGATATTCAAGGGATCGTAGGGGAAAAAATCGAGATGCGGTCCCCACCACACGAGGATGCAGATCGCGGCAAGTTCGAGGAGCAGTTTGTTGCGCGGCCTGAGATCGACGATGTCGTCGAGCAGGCCGACCAGGCACATCGCGACTGCGAATCCCGTGAGCCAGGGAATAGTGTGATAGGGCAAGCCGGAAACTATTCCGACGAAGCCGATTGCCGCGACGAAGGCGACCATCACCGCGAGGCCGCCCAACAACGCAGTCGGCTTCTCATGCGGACGGTCGCTCGACGGATGGGCAACTATCCCGAAGTAGAGCGATGCGGCCTTGGCCACCGGCATCATCGCCATGACGATCAAAAACGCAACCGTTGGCGTGAGTGCTATTACAAATCCACTGGCCAAGCGTGTTCTCTACGTCCAATGCCTCGCTTAGTTTTCGAAGCGAGGATTCTCCTGCGCCTGTCGCAGACAAATATACGTCGCCACTGCAGATTACCGCCTATTTTAGGTTAACGCCAAACTTTTCGATTGCGGAGATCCGAATCGGGTGACAATCGGAGCGACGCTGGGCAATCCAATGCCTCGGTCAGGTGACCATGGCAGAAGGACCCAGCTTGTGTCAAGGCAAGCTATGTTAATTTATCGGGCGGCTACGTAAGTCAAAAACCACGAGGGATTTGCCGCAATGTATTATTGCCGCTAAATCCTACTTCCAGGCGAACAGCGCTATTGCTTCATGACGATCACGTTGCCGTCCTTGTCCAGCGCCACGCAATCGACCTGCTGCCCGGCGTAAAATGCCCCGCAGATCGACTTGTCCACTCCCGGACACTTATAGAGATTCGGCGCCGTCTGCTGGCATTGCGAGACGTCGAAATGCAACGCGGTCTGCGCCTTGTTCTCCTGCGCCTGCGACGGCGAAAAAATATAACACCCCGACAACGCGAGCATCGCCGCTGCCACCACCGCTCCTGCCACCCTCACCGCACTTCCGCCCATAACCCTCCCTCCATCGGCATTCAATTGTTGTGTCCTACATTCTGTCAAGGTTTTGTAACGATTCAAGACGCCTCACAAATCGCAAATCGTGATTACCTTAGTCGTCAGGAGTAAACACGATGCGTTCATCTCTGAAGCTTGTTTCGGATGGCGCCGCTCTCGACAGCAGCCGTCCGTTTTCTCACGATTCGTCTGACGATCAGCTGTTCGACGCCTACTCGCGCGCCGTGACGAGCGCCGCCGAGTCCGTCAGCCCGGCGGTCGTGAATATAGAAGTCGCGCATGCCACCGGACCTCGCGCCAATCCTCGCAATCCGGACGCGCCCGCCGGCAGCGGCTCCGGCTTCATCGTCGCGCCCGACGGCTACATCGTAACCAACAGCCACGTGGTGCATCGCGCGTCGCGAATCTCCGTCACGCTGTCCGACGGCCGCAAGTGCGAGGCCGAATTGATCGGCGACGATCCCGAGACCGACCTCGCCGTCATTCGAATCAGCGGTTCGAACCTGGCCGCCGTGCCGCTCGGCGACTCGCAGGCGATTCGTGTCGGCCAGCTCGCGATCGCCATTGGAAATCCCTACGGCTTCCAATGCACGGTGACGGCGGGCGTGGTCAGCGCGCTCGGACGGTCGCTCCGCGCCGGCTCGGGCCGCTTGATCGACAACGTTATCCAGACCGATGCCGCGCTCAATCCCGGCAACTCGGGTGGACCGCTGGTCAACTCGCGTGGCGAGGTTATCGGCGTCAACACGGCGATCATTCTGCCCGCGCAAGGAATCTGCTTCGCCATCGCGATCAACAGCGCCAAGCTGGTCGCCGGTCATCTCATCAAGGACGGCAAGATAAGCCGCGGCTATATCGGAATCGCCGGCCACAACGTCGAGCTGCCGCGCCGCTTCGTCCGCTTCTATCGGCTGCCCGCCGAAACTGCGGTGCGCGTCGCGTCGGTCGAGGCAAACAGTCCGGCCTCACTCGGTGGGATCAAGGAAGGCGACCAGATCGTGCGGCTCGGCGACTCACCGATCGCCGGCATCGACGACTTGCAGCGCTATCTCACGATGAGCCAGGTCGGTGTTCGCACTCCGGTCACGCTGATTCGCGGCACCGAGCAACTGACGCTGGAAATCGTGCCGACCGAAGCGCCGCCAAGATCGCGCGACTAGTTTCGCGCGACTGGTCCGGTCGCTTGCGGATCGACGGCGCGGGGGCTACAAGGAAAATCTCTGCCACAAACGAGGTTCTCCAATGAGCACCAAACAGCGCTACGCGATGCCCGTGGATGCGACGGAATGGGCGGTACCGGGCAAGTTCGACACCGTCTTCAAGTGGGAATACCAGGAGGGCAGCGACGCGCTGCGCAAGCTCTACGAGAAGGGCAAAAATCTCCAGTGGAACACCACCACGCGCATCGACTGGTCGCAGGACCTCGATCCTGAAAATCCGCAGGAGCTGCCCGACGAGTCCATCTCGATTTTCGGCTCCGACCTGTGGAACCGCCTCAACCGACCGGAGCGCGCCAAGCTCCGCCGCCACATGCAGGCGTGGTCGGTGTCGCAATTTCTGCACGGCGAGCAGGGCGCGCTTATCTGCACGGCGAAAATCGTCCAGCAGGTGCCCAACGTCGACGCGAAATTTTACGCTGCGACCCAGGTGATGGACGAGGCGCGCCACGTCGAGACCTACTCGCGCCTGCTGCACGAAAAGTTCGACCTCGCCTATCCGATCACGCCGCCCCTCAAGCGACTGCTCAACGACGTGCTCAGCGATTCGCGATGGGACATGACCTACCTCGGCATGCAGGTGATGATCGAGGGACTCGCGCTCGCCGCCTTTGCCGGTATCCGCGACACGGCGAAAAATTCGCTGGCCGCCGCCGTCAACGCCTATGTGATGCAGGATGAAGCGCGCCACGTCGCCTTCGGCCGGCTCGCATTGCGCGATTATTATCCGCAGCTCACCCAGGCCGAGCGCGACCAGCGCGAAGAATTCGTAGTCGAGGCCTCCTACCTGATGCGCGACCGCTTCCGCTCCGAGGAAGTTTGGGAAACTCTCGGACTGCCGGTCGAGCAATGCGTCGAGTACGTCGATTCGTCGCCCGACATGCGCGAGTTCCAGTCGCGGTTGTTCTCGCGAATCGTCCCGACCATCAAGAACATCGGCCTGTGGGGTCCGAAGATTCGCCGCGCCTATTCAAACATGGGCGTGATGGCCTTCGCCGATCTCGACAGCGAACAAATGATGGAGAACGACGAAAAAGTCGCGCAGGAGTTCGACGCCCGAATGGGCCGCACCGCCAACGCATAGTCAAATACGAACCTTTCCTGGTTCGAGCTCGTTCAAAAGAAATGTTCCCTTTGGAACATTCTTTGGACAATGCAATCCGCAATGATTGAGCTCTGGTCCGTCGCTTGCTTCAAACCCAACGATGTTCGATCGAAGGCCGGAGTGCGTGCAGGTTTTGCAGCAAACTGACGAGAGTTTGCGTGCTATAAAGCTTCACCTCATCAACTATCAGCTACAAGTCCTGCTGATCTCAGTCAGGAACCCGGTAGTAACTTCCTACACAGCCGAAGAGTCAGACGCTGCTCCCGTGCGGAAGTATTAACCTCGCCGAACGGCCCCGAAGTCGTCCGACGCGCTGATTGTCGAGCCTGCTATAATCGTGACTGTGCTCGACGTAATCTTCGCGCCCGCGCTCGCTCCCGACGATCTCCTCGGCCTCGAGCTGCACCTGCTCGACGCGATAGCCGCGCGCGACACCGCGCCGGTTCTGCTCATCTATGCGTCGCCGGGCCGCTTCATCTCGATTGGCCGCTATCATCTATACAGCGGACCGTCTGAGCGCGACGGCATCACTGCCTTCCGCCGCCTGACTGGCGGGCGCGTCGTCGGCGCGGGTCAAGGATGGCTGGGGTTGGCGCTCATTCTTCCCACGCGTACCGCGCTGCTCAAGGAAGACACGGCGCGCTTGAAACCCGATCAGATCATGAATCGCTACGCGCGCGGCATTCTCACTGCGATGCGCGCGCTGGATATCGATTGTTTCTACCCCGGCCGCGACACGATAACCTTCGAGCAGCGGGAGCTTGCGATGTGTACGTTCGAGACCAACGCCGCGGGCGCGATGCTGTTCGAGGCGTCGATTGCGCACAATCGCGGGATGGAAGAATTGGTGCACGATTTGGAACGGATCGATCCCGACGGCGCGCTCTCATGCCGCATGTACGACGCCGCATCGGCGACCAAGATAGTGCGCGAGCTTGCCCGCGACGTCTCATTCGACGAGCTGGCCACCGCGATCGCATCCGGTTACCAAAGCTCGCTCGGTGAAACCCGGCGCCGCGAGCTGACTGCGATCGAAACTACCCAGGCGCAGCATCGCGGCCGCGCTCTCGCCAACTCGGACTGGCTGCGCCGGTCGGTTATCGGGCCAGCGCCCACGCTCAAGAATCGAATCGCATCGCAACTCGGCGCAATCGAAGCGGCAGTCGCGCTCAACCCCGATAAAAAAATCGAAGACGTGCGCCTGAGCGGGGACTTCATCGCGAACTCGCCGGCAATCGTCGAACTCGAAAGCGAACTTCGCGGCCGTACCCTCGACCTGCCTTCGATCTCGCAAGCGGTCACCAAAACCTTCGGCCACAACGACAACTACTTTCTCGGCGGCGGCGAACTCTCCAATCTCGTGCGCCTGATCGCGGGTGTGAATTGAAAGGCAATGACGACAGCGCGGTCGAGAACCTGATTCGCGAACTCGGCGACGCGCACAAAACCGTTCAACGCCGTGCGATCGATGAGCTGGTGGCGCTCGCGGCCGCGGGCAACCCGCTCGTCGCTGAAAAACTTCGCGGCTCGATTGCCAACGTCGATCGCCGCGTGCGATGGGCCGCCGCCTACGCGCTCGGCCAGATTGGCGCGGGCGCGTTCGCGATGGATTCCGCGGACGCCTTGTGCGAGGCGATGGCCGACGACGACGGCGACATCCGCTGGGCCGCCACCAACCTGATGGTCCAGCTCGGGCGCGACAATCTGTCGGAGATTGGTGCGCGGCTGCTCAAGCTCGCGGCCGCGGGCGACCGCAACGCGCGCAAGATGGCACTGTACTGCATTCGCGACCTCGAGCTCTCCGGCCCCGAACTGCTCGCCGTACTCGAGCGCGCGGTGCACGACTCGGACGTTCACGTACGCCTCGCCGCATTGTCAGTGCTGTCGCGAATTCGTGACGCCTCAGGTCAGGCCGTGCGCATCATGTTGGAATGCTTGAAATCCGATCCCGATGCGGGCGTGCGCCGCGCCGCCGCTTCTGCCCTCGGCAATATTCGAAGCGCCGGCGCCGACGCGATCACCGCACTCACGTCCGCGGCGGCCGACCTCGCCGATGAGTCTCTGGCGCGGGCTGCACGCGGCGCGCTCGATCGTTTGGAGAAACGCTCATGACAACAACCGAACCGGCCCCAACCTCGACCCCGGCAAATGATCCCGCCACTCAATTCGCCGAACCTGCGGTGTGGGAGTTTGTCGCCGGCGCGCGCGTCGCACATCTGGCGACCGCCGACGGCGGCGGCGCTCCGCACAACGTGCCGTTCTGCTATTGGTTCGACGGCGAGCGCCTCTACTTCGCGATCGACGAGAAACCAAAGCGCCAAAAAGGCCTGGCGCTCAAGCGGATGCGTAACATCTCCGAAAATCCGCGCGTCGCAGTCGTGATCGATCACTATGAAGAAGACTGGCCGCAGCTGGCGTACGTGTTGATTCGCGGAGTCGCGCGCGTGGTCGAGGACCCCGAAGAATACCTCGGCGCGATGCGTCATTTGCGCGACAAGTATCTGCAGTATCGCGCGATGAACATGACGCCGGAAGATAATCCGATCGTGAAGATCGAGCCGGTCAGCGTGCACGTTTGGGGCGCGCGCTTCAAAGCGGATTCATGACGGCGCGCCTCGACGAAATTGCTCGCGCGCTGCGCGACGCGCAACTCGACGGATGGCTGTTCTACGATTTCCGCCTGAGCGACCCGCTCGCGTATCGAATCCTCGGCCTGTCCGACGACGGTATCGCGACCCGTCGATGGTTCTGCTTCGTCCCGGCCCACGGCCAGCCGCGCGCGATAGTGTCCGCCGTCGAAGCGCATCGGCTCGACGCGCTCGCCGCCGAAAAGATCGTCTATCGCTCGCACGACGAAATGATTGCCGCATTGCGCACTGCGCTCGGCGGCGCGCGCCGAATCGCGATGGACTATTCGCCCGGCTGCGCGATTCCGTACGTCTCGCGCGTCGATGCGGGCACGGTCGAAATCGTCCGCGCGATGGGAGTCGAGGTGGTCACGGCCGCCGATCTGATTCAGCATTTCGAGGCGACCTTGACGCGCGAGCAGCTTGCCAGCCATCACCGCGCCGCTCGCGCGCTTCGATCGATCGTCGATGAAACATTCGCGGAGATCGGCCATCTGATTTCAGCTGGACGACCCGTCAGCGAAGTCTCGGTGCAGGAATCGGTGATGGCGCGATTCGCCGCGGCGGGCCTCGTGACTCACGCGCCGCCGATTGTCGCAGTCAACGAGCATAGCGCCGACCCGCACTACGGACCGAACCCCGCGCACGACCGCGCGATTCGCCCTGGCGATTTCATCCTGCTCGACTTGTGGGCCAAGGAGTCGGCGCCCGACAGTATCTACGCCGACTTCACCTGGGTCGCGTTCGCCGGCGACAAGATTCCCGCCGAGCACGCGCGAGTGTTCGAGATTGTCGCGCAGGCGCGCAACGCAACCGTCGATCTCGTGCAACGCCGGGTCGCGGCGGGCGAGCCGGTCAGTGGCCGTGAAGCCGATCGCGCGGCGCGCTCGGTAATCGAGGCCGCCGGCTTCGGCGACGCATTTGTGCATCGCACGGGCCATTCGATCGGCCGCGAAGTTCATGGCACCGGCGCGAATCTGGACTCGCTCGAAACGCTGGACGACCGCACGTCTGGTGGACAGCACCTGTTTTTCGGTCGAGCCGGGGATTTATCTGCCGGGCAAATTCGGTGTGCGCAGCGAACTCGACATGACGATCGAAAACGGGCGCGCGATGGTCAGCGGCGAGCCGCGCCAGAGCGGGATAGCCGCAATCCTGGCGGCGCCCACTTCCAAGCGCAAACCGGGCGTGGCAACTTAGCCCGATCATGATTCGCGCCGTGATATTCGATCTCGACGGGACGCTCGTCGACACCGAGCCGCTTCACTTCGCGGCGTTCAACCAAGTGCTGCGTCCCGACGGAATCGAAATTCCGCTCGACGAATATTCCGCGCGGCTGATCGGACTCAACGATCGCGATTGCTTCTCGACCGTGCTGCGCGAGAATCGCAAGGATGCGAGCGACGAGCACGTCGCGGAACTGATCGCGCGCAAGACCGTCGTGTACCAGGCGATGGTTGCGGAGCGCGACGTGCTTTATCCGGGCGCCGCGAAGTTCGTGCGCGATTGCGCACAACGGTTCCCGCTGATGATCGCGACCGGCACGCTGCGCGCCGAGGCCGAGGCGATTCTGCGCCGCGCCGGACTGCGCGAATTGTTTCTCGACATTATCGCGGCCGAGGACGTCGAGCGCGGCAAGCCCGAGCCCGACGGTTTTATCGCGGCGCTCGGCCGTATCGGATATCTGTTGCGCCAGCGCGATCCGGTGCTGGCCGACGAATGCCTGGTGGTCGAAGACACGCAGGCTGGAATCGAAGCGGGTCATCGCGCGGGAATGAAAGTGCTCGCGCTATGCCACATGGCGCCGGCGAGCGAGCTCGCGGCGGCGGACGTCGTGCGCAAATCGATTTCCGATCTGGATCTCGACGGCGTACTCCACGCGCTTAGAGGACCACGCGCTTAGAGGACGAAGATGGCGGCGAAGCTCTACCAGTTTCTCGGCAGTCCGTTCTGCGCCAAGGTGCGCAAGCTGCTCGCGTTCAAGGGCGTCGAGTTCGAAGTGGTCGAGGTCGACTACCTCGAGCGCAAGGAGCTGCTGCTCGCGTCGGGGCAGATCACGGTGCCGGCGGTCACGCTCGACAGCGGCGAGACGATCGTCGACTCGGCGCGAATCGCGACGCGGCTCGAAGAGCTTTATCCCGAGCCGACGATTTTCCCCGCGGGCTGGCGCGGGATGCATCTCGTGCTCGCCGACTATATCGACAACCAGCTCGAAGACTCGCTCTATCGCGTCGCGCTGGCCGACGAGCTTGCGTATTACAGCCGGCAGGGCGCCGATCGCGCCGCGCTGTGGCGGCTGATTCGCGAGCGCAAGTACGGCGCCGGTTTCGTCGATCGGGTGATCGCCGATCATGCGGCCAACTGGGAACGCGCGCGCGCCGCGCTGGCGCCGTTCGAGGAGCAGCTCGCCAGCGTGCCGTTTCTGACCGGGAGAATCGGGCTGGCGGATTTCGCGCTATATGGGCAGTTGTTTTACCTGGCGTTCACGGGCGAGTTGAAAATTCCGGCCGACATGAAAAATCTGCGCGCGTTTTTCGGACGCGTCGATCGGATCACTTCGATGGTCGAGGAAGCGAGCGGCTAGACATCAGACGATTTCGCCGATTGCCGTCGTCAGGAAGTGGCTGAAGAGCGCGCCGGTCGAGTCGAGCGCTACATCATATAGCGACGCGGTGCGGCCGGGCACGAACACCTGGTGGCCCTCGTCGGTCAGCGCGTACACGACGCAGAGCATCAGCGCCAGCCACGGCCGCTGCGCCATCGGGCCGCGCACCAGCAGCCAGAAAAGTATGCCGTACTCGGTGAAATGCGCGGCCTTGCGCACCAGCATGTGGCATACGTCGACGGAAGCGGCGGTGATTCCGGGAATCAGCCAGCGCAGCATCGGGTCGATTACCCTGCTGGTGTTGGCGGCGGAGAAGGTCGAGGTCGAGAGCGTGAAGATCAATCCGCCCCACAAGATGACCGGGATCCATTCGCCGAGTGGCGCGAGCTGCGGCGGCTCGGCTGACAGAGCTTTCGCTGGCGGCATCAGTTGGCCGCCGTTTTCGCGCCAGCTGTGCCGTTGAAAGTCGCGCAATAATTTCGGGTGGAACGCTTTTTCATGAAGATCGGAAACATGCCAGACTTATCAATCATAGCTGATCGATACTAGTATACCGGCGCGCCACGCAGTCCTGAAACGGAGCCGCAACATGGATAACCTGCTGACCATTCAACGAGCCCAGCCGGCGCCGCCGTGCACAGTTGTGATTTTCGGAGCGTCGGGCGATCTGGCCAAGCGCAAGCTGATTCCTGCCCTGTACAATCTGCTCGCGTGCGGCCAGGGCATGCTGCCGCCGCAGAGCGCGGTGCTGGGATTTGCGCGGCGCGAGATGTCGCTCGACGACTTCCGCAAAAGTGCGCACGATTGGACGACCAAGTTTTCGCGCCTCAAGGTGGACGAGTCATGCTGGGCGACTTTCGCCGACGGCCTCGATTACCTGTCGGGGCTCGACCGTCCCGACGGTTTCGCAAAACTTAAAGCAAAGCTTGAAGCTATCGAAAAGGCGCGCGGGCTCCCGCCCAATCGCGTTTACTACCTTGCGATTCCGCCCGAAGCGATCGGCGAGTCGGTCGAAGGGCTGACGAAGGCCGGTCTGATCGCGGCGCCGACTGCAAAGAATTTCACTCGCGTCGTCGTCGAAAAGCCGATCGGCCACGATCTGCCAAGTGCGCTCGAAGTCAATCGCACGCTGGTCAAGTATCTCGACGAGCAGCAGATTTTCCGCATCGACCACTACCTCGGCAAGGAAACCGTGCAGAACCTGCTGGCGCTGCGCTTCTCGAATGAAATTTTCGAGCAGCTGTGGGGCGCGCGCAACGTCGATCACGTGCAGATCACGGTGGCCGAGGCGGAAGGCGTCGGCACGCGCGCGATGTACTACGATCATTCGGGCGCGCTGCGCGACATGGTGCAGAATCACATCCTGCAGGTCCTGTCGCTGCTCACGATGGAAGCGCCGGTGTCGCTCGATTCGTCGGCGATTCGTGACGCCAAGCTGAACGTGTTGCACTCGCTGCGGCCGATTAAGAAGGAAGACGCGCGCTCGAACACGGTGCGGGCGCGCTACGCGGCGGGCGTCGATACGGACGGCAAGCCGGTGCCCTCGTACATGGACGAGCAGGGTATCGCGGACAATTCGCGCACCGAGACCTACGTCGCGCTGAAAACCTACCTCGACAACTGGCGATGGTCGGGAGTGCCGTTTTTCATTCGCACCGGCAAACGGATGAAAGCGCGCGCGAGCTCGATTTACGTGCAGTTCAAGGACGTGCCGCAGATTCTGTTCAATCGCGAATCGAAGGTTCCGCCCAATGCGCTGATAATCCGGATTCAGCCGGACGAGGGCTTTTCGTTCGACGTGATGACCAAGCGGCCGGGGCTCGACCTGGTGCTGCAGCCGGTGCGGATGAATCTCAGCTACAACGCTGCCTTCGGCGACGCGTCGTCGCCCGAGGGCTACGAACGGCTGCTGCTCGACGTGATGGACGGCGACCACACGCTGTTCATCAGCGCGCAGTTTGTCGAGAAGTCGTGGGAGTTCGTGCAGGGAATCCTGGATGCGTGGAGCGACCCGGTGCGCGTCCCGCTGGTCGAGTATCCGGCCGGAGGCTGGGGTCCGAAAGAGGCCGACCAGTTGATCCGCTTCGCCGGCAGACAATGGCATGAGCCCTAGAGGATAATTCCGATGGCGACCAACGTTAGTACTTGCTGCAGCGGTGAAATCTCCGCGGTTGAAATTCCGATTGCGTGCGACCTTGACGCGATCGCGGCGACCGATCGCCCGCGCTACAACGAGTTGCTCGGGATGCTTCGCCCGGCGGCGGTCGGCAAGCGCGAGCTGCCCGACGGGATCGCGATTCAAATCTCGACTGAGCGCATGGCGCTGGCGCAGGTCGCCGAGTGGATATCCTTCGAGCGCAAATGCTGTCCGTTCCTGGAGTTCAGAATCGACGTCGCGCCCAAGTCGGGTCCCGTGTGGGTGAGCCTGACCGGGCGCGCCGGCGTCAAGGAATTCCTGGCACACGCGTTCGCGCGGTAGCTGGACGGCGCTCTCAGGCGGGGACTCCTTCGATCACGCTCACGCGGGCCTGCGTAGGAACAATTCGGTTCAGCTTGAATCCGGCGCCGGCGAGGAGCGACTGGAACTCGGCTTCCGAACGCTGACGCCCACCGGTGGCGACAAGCATGTTGACGTCGTTGGCCGCGGCGCCGCGGCTCTCCATCGAGCCGTCGATGCGAGGCGGGTACACACCTTCGACGATCAGCAGTTTCGCGCCGCGGTCCATCGCGCGATGACAACATCTGAGAATCGCGGTTGCCTTCTCGTCATTCCAATCGTGGATGACGTGCTTCAGCAGGTAGGCATCGGCGCCGGCCGGAACTTCCTTGAAGAAGTCTCCGCCGACAGCCTCGCAGCGAGTGCCGATTCCAGAAGAGGCGATTTTTTCTTTGGCGCGTTCTGCTGTGGGCGGTTGGTCGAAGACGATTCCTCTGAGCTGCGGATTCGCGTTCAAGATGCCGATCAGAATCGCACCATTGCCGCCGCCGACGTCGACGACGCTCCGAAACGACGAGAAGTTGTACGCCGCGGCGACTGCGGCCGCCGTTATCGGCGCCATCGCAGCCATCGCCGCGTCGAAGCGAGCCGCAGCCTCGGGGTCTCGTGCGAAGGCCGCGAAGGCGTCGAGGTCGGGTGAATTTTTGCGAAAGGCCGGTTCCCCGGTTCGAACGCAATATTCAAGTTCTTTCCACGCGTCGAAAACAACCGGTCCCGCAAAGAGCATCACACTCTGGCGCATCGAAACCGGAACGTCACTACGAAGATGCTGCCCGACCGGGGTCAGCGCAAACTTGCCGTCCGGTTGCTCTTCGAAAACACCGACACTTGCGAGCAAACGCATAACGCGCCGGATCGAGTGCGGGTCAGTCTCGGTCGCTTGTGCCAGTTCCTGATGGGTGCGTGGCGCGTCCTTTAGCAGGTCGGCGATTCCGAGGCTTGCTGCCAGGTACAGAGCGCGAGAAAAGTAGTGGCCGATTCCAACCTGATAGAGAACTACCGGCGGCGGCAGTGCGGCGGACTGCGTAATTTTTTCATCCGGCATGGCGAGTCTCCTTCTATCGTAGAGTGAACCGACGACACCGGGGAAAAGTTACGCTCGAAGCTGTTACTGGATATTGGTCTCAGCTGGCCGTCCAGCAGGGTTATCTCTGCTGGCATAGCAACCCCTCCTCGGCTAACATCTCTCGTCGCCGCACCTTTGACGAGAACACCATTCCACACGAGGACTCGGAGAGTTACTTGGCCGACAACAACAAGGTCGTAATTATCGGCGCGAACGGGACGATGGGAGCCGGCGCCGGAACCGTCTTCGCCGGCGCGGGGTACAGCGTCACGATGCTGGCGCGCTCGCCGGGCAAAGCAAAAGAAGGATTGACGGACGCGCAGAACGATGCGCGCGCGGAAGCGATCGCCGAGCGCATCTCGCTCGGCGCGTACGATAGCGACCTCGCGCGTGCGGTCGGTGAGGCGGCGATCGTGTTCGAGTCGCTGGCCGAAGACCTGCCACTGAAAAAACAATTCTTCGAGCTGATCGACCAGAACCGCCGGCCCGAGGCGATCATCGCGACCGGATCGTCGGGACTGTCGATCGCCGAGATGGCGCGCGGACGCAGCGATTCGTTTCGCCGCAATTTCCTCGGCGTGCATCTGTTCAATCCGCCGCACGTGATTGTCGGCACCGAAGTCATCCCGGGTCCCGACACCGATCCTGCGGTGGTCAAGAACGTCGTAGCGATGCTGACAAAACGGCTCGGCCGCAAGGTGATCGTTACCAAAGACATGCCCGCGTTCGTCGGCAACCGGGTCGGCTTCAAGGTGCTGAACGAGACTGCGCAACTCGCGGCCGAGCACGGCGTCGCTTACATCGATTATTTGATCGGGCCGCATACCGGGCGCGCGATGGCGCCGCTCGCGACCGTCGATCTGGTCGGATGGGACGTGCACAAAGCGATCGTCGACAACGTCTATGCGAATTGTAAGGACGAGGCGCACGATGCGTTCGCGATGCCGGCGTACATGAATGCTGCTCTCGCCAACGGATGCCTCGGCGACAAGACGCCTGAGCGTGGGGGGTTCTATCGGCGCGCGGGCAAGGAAGTCTCCGTGCTCAACCCGAAGACGGGCGGCCACGACAAGTTGGAGAAGCCGGCGCCGATCGAGTTCGTCGAAAAGATGAAGGGGCTGCATCGGGTGGGACGTTACGCCGAGGCGTTGAAGGTTCTCGCCGAGGCCAAGGGCGCCGACGCCGACCTGTGCCGCCGCGTCGTGCTCGGCTACGTCAGCTATGCGCTCAATCGCGTCGGCGAAGTGGCGGCCAGCGCGGCCGACGTGGACACTATAATGTCGTACGGCTTCAACTGGGCGCCGCCGACGGCGATTGTCGATTTGCTCGGCGCGAAAAATACCGTGGCGATGCTGCAGCAGCTCAAGCTGCCGGTGCCGGCGGTGGTCGATCAGGCGGCGTCGCGCGATGCTAAAATGTTCGCCGGCGGCCTGCTCGAATACGGCCGGACTTTTGTTGGATAATTCCGGTATGATGATTAGATTCATCGTTGTATGATTTGGGTATGATTACGCTCGCAATCAATAGGAGGGCGCGATGACGAAACCGGCGCCGGTATATGTTTTGGGCGGAGCGCAAACCGACTTTGCCCGCAATTGGTCCAAGGAAGGAAAGCATTTCGTCGCGATGATGCGCGAGGCCACGCTGGGCGCGCTCGAAGCGACCAAGATCGAACCGCGCGAAGTTGAAACGGCGCACGTCGGCAACTTCGCCGCCGAGCTGTACGCCAAGCAGGGACATATCGGCGCGTTCTTCCTCGAGATCGATCCGACTTTTTCCGGACTGCCGACCAGCCGTCATGAGGCGGCGTGCGCGTCGGGCTCGATCGCGCTGATCGCGGCGTCGGCCGAGATCGAAGCGGCGCGCTACGACCTGGCGTGCGTGTGCGGCGTCGAGCAGATGAAGACCGTCGACTCCACCACCGGCGGCGATTACCTGGGCACCGCGGCGTGGTACGAGCGCGAGGCCAAGGGAATCGAGTTTCCGTTTCCGAAGCTGTTCGGCCGTCTCGGCGACGAGTACGACAAGCGCTACGGCCTGAAGGACGAGCACCTCGCGCACATCTCGGCGGTGAATTATTCCAACGCCAAGCGCAATCCCAACGCGCAGACCCGCAACTGGTTCATGAGCGAGAGTCACGCGCAGCACGAAAGCAAGTTCAACTCGGTCATCGGCGGCCGCATCAAGGTGAGCGATTGCTCGCAGGTGACCGACGGCTCGGTCGCGGTTTTCCTCGCGTCAGAAAAATTTGCGACCGCGTGGGCCAAGCGCAACGGCAAGCAACTCGCCGACATCCCGCGCATCCTCGGCTGGGGCCATCACACGGCGCCGCTCGAATTCGACACCAAGGTCGCAGAGAGCCGCGACAACACTTACGTGCTGCCGCATACGCGGCAGGCGATCGTCGACGCGTTCAAGCGCGCGGGGATTGCGGGCGTCAGCGAGCTGTCGGGAATCGAAACGCACGACTGCTTCACCACCTCGGAGTACATGGCGATCGATCATTTCGGCATCACCAAGCCGGGCGAATCGTGGAAGGCGGTCGAGGAAGGCGTGATCGAGCTCGGCGGCAAGCTGCCGATTAACCCGAGCGGCGGGCTGATCGGCGCAGGCCATCCGGTCGGCGCGACGGGAGTGCGCCAGATGCTCGATTGCCATCGCCAGATAACGCATAGCGCGGGCGACTACCAGGTCGAGGGCGCGAAGAAATTTGCGATGCTGAATATCGGCGGCAGCGGCACCACCAGCTGCGTGTTCATCGTCGGCAAGTAAGCGCGCGAGTTAGAATTGTCAAAGCGGCGGTCCGGCAACGGATCGCCGTTTTTCTTTTTAGTAAAATTCAGATTGGCTCGCGCGTGTCATCGCGCCAAAATCGCGGGATGTCCAGAAAAACTCCGTTCATCCTCGTCGACGTCTTCACTTCGCGTCCTTTCGGCGGCAATCAGCTCGCGGTCTTCACCGACGCGGCTGCGCTCAACGCCGCCGAGATGCAGGAGCTGGCGCATGAGATGAACTTCAGCGAATCGACCTTCGTGATGCCGCCGGAATCCAGCGGCGCGCGACGCGTAAGAATCTTCACCCCGACAGTGGAAGTTCCGATGGCTGGGCATCCCACGGTCGGCACGACCTGGGTGCTCGCGAGCCGCGGCGAGATAGCGCTCGACTCGCCCAGCGTCGATGCGACGCTGCTTCTCGGAATCGGCCCAGTGACGGTGACGATCGAAAGCACCGGCGGCAAGCCGGATTTTGTCTGGATGGCGCATCGCGAGGCCGAGTTCGGCGAGAAGCGTGACGATCGCGCGCACTTCGCAGAGGCGCTGGGAATCAGCGCGGCGGACATTCGCGACGATCTGCCGATTCAGATCGTCTCGACCGGCTTTCCGTTCGTCTTCGTCCCGATTCGCAACCTCGACGCGCTCGGAAGATGCTACCCGAACAAGGCGCCCATCGCGGCGCTGTTCAAGGCGGTGGGGCAGCCGCCTCTTCTATATGCGTTTGTCGCGGAAGATTCGGGCGAGTTCTCCGTCCGCTCGCGGATGTTCGCGCCGTTCAACGGAATTGCCGAAGACCCCGCGACCGGCAGCGCCGCCGCTCCGTTCGGCGCATACGCCGCCACGTACGGATTGATCAAGCCGGCGCCCAGGACTGAATTCACGATCCGTCAGGGCGTCGAGATGGGACGGCCGAGCGAGATTCGCGTCGAGGTCGCGCGCAAGGACAGCGGCGCTTTCGCGCTGCGAATCGGCGGGCGATGCGCGATCGTCGGCGAAGGTGCGATGTTCCTCTGACGCGCGGTCGCGGCTATGGTTGTGAGCATGGACGAACGACACATTCCGTCGGTGGGCGAGAAGGCTCCCGAGTTCGCGATCGCCGACTCGACCGGCGTCGTGCGGCGCCTCGACGAGCTGGTCGCGCGCGGAATGGGCGTCGTCGTTTTCTACCGCGGACATTGGTGACCGTTCTGCCTCCGCCAGTTGGCGGACTACTCGGAGCATCTCGAAGATTTTCGCGCAGCCGGCGCCGATCTGGTCGCGATCTCAGTCGATGACGCCGAGCGCGCCGAGCCGGTCCGGCAGGAGCTTGGCCTCAAGTTTCCGCTGCTATGCGACACGCGGCGCGAAGTCGTCAAGGCATACGGGTTGCTCAACAGCGGCGAAAAAGGCGGCATCGCATTTCCCGCGACATTTGTGATCGATCGCGAGCGAGTCATACGTTTCCGCGCGCTTGAAGAGGTCGCATCGCGGGTCGACGTCGATCAATTGCTCGGACTGGTGCGAGAGCTTGGCCGCGGCGGCGAAGCGACGACGCAACCGCGCAAGCGCGGCGTCTTCCCGGGACTGATGTTTCTACGCGCGACGATGAACGCGCTCCGCCACGGCGTTCGTTCGCCGATTAAATAATTCAACTTCCCATCTCGCCCCGGCGGGCCTATGATCCGGCGCGATGTTTGGAATGAATCGTCGATATCTCGTTGCTCTCTCGTTTCTCTGCGCGCTCGCGCTTGGCGCTTGCGGCAGCGCTGGAATGTCACAGGCGCCTCCCGTCACCGTAACGAATGCCGCGGGCAATCAGGTCGCGGCGCTCGCGATGACGACGCCGCGCGCCAACGCGGCTGCGGTTCGACTGCGCGACGGCCGCGTGCTGATTTGCGGCGGCACGGCGACCGGACAAGTCGGCGGCGTGCTCGCGAGCGCCGAGATTTACGATCCTGCCGCGCGCACGTTCACACCGACCGGCTCGATGACGGTGCCGCGAGCGGGGCAGACGATCACGATGCTCCGCGACGGACGCGTGCTGCTCACGGGCGGCGTGCAGAATGTCGGCTTCCGCTCGGAGCTGGCGAGTGCCGAGATTTACGATCCTGCCAGCGGCACCTTCAGCGCGACCGGTTCGATGTCAGTGCCGCGCGAAGGTCATACTGCGACGTTGCTGCGCGACGGGCGCGTGCTGGTCGTCGGCGGCAGCGATAACGGGACGCATACGCTGGACACGGCCGAGGTTTACGATGCGTCGATCGGTGCGTTCAGCCGAGCGGGTCATTTGAATCAGCCGCGCGTCGCGCACGTCGCCGCGCTGCTCGGCACCGGCAAAGTTCTGATCGCCGGCGGCGGCCGCGGCGGCATGCCCGGCGGCTACATCTCGTACGACACCGCGGAATTGTACAACCCCTCGACGCGAACCTTCTCGCCGATGCTCGCGCGCATGAACTACGATCGCGTCGGTGCCGCCGCGGTCAGCTTGAACGACGGGCGCGTGCTGATCGTCGGCGGCAAGAGCGGCAAGGTCATGGTCGGCATGCGCACTCTCGCTGGAATGGCGCCGCTCAAGACCGCGGAGATTTACGATCCGGAAGCGGGCGTCTTCGTCCCAACCGGCAACATGAGCGCGCCGCATTACCTGGCGACGGCGACGATGCTCAACAACGGCAACGTGCTGGTCGTCGGCGGATATACTATCCAGGGACCGGCGGTCGTCGGGATGCGCGATGCCGAAGTCTTTCTCACCGAGAGCAACGTGTTTTCGCACGTGGGGCAGACCAACGTCGCGCGGCTCACGAACACTGCGACGTTGCTGAACGACGGCGAGGTGCTTGTCGCCGGCGGCGTCAACGGCAACTCACTGATCACTGCGTCAGTCGAATTCTATTCTCCAAGGCAGCATCGCTTCCTGATGGTCCCCGAAACGAGCGCTTCCACCCCGCCATGAACTCATTGCCCGCGTTCGAGCTGCGCGATTCGCACGGAGCGACTCGATCATTCCCGTCCAGCCGCGCGGCGCTGCTTTGCTTCGTCAAGGAAGATTGCCCAACGTGCGGACTGACGATGCCGCTGATCGAAGCGGCGCATCGCGCGTTCGGCGCGGCGGTCGACGTGTGGGCGATCGGCCAGGACGCTGAGGGCAACGCGAAACTCGTCGAGCGATACGCGCTGACCGTTCCGATGCTGGACGATTCGGCGCTGAAGGTCTCGTTCGACTACGGCCTCGACACGGTTCCGACGATCATCCTCGCCGATGTTAACGGGCACGAGACTGCGCCGTTTCATCGGCTTCGGACGCGACGACTGGCGCGAGATGTTCGCCGAGCTGGCGCGACAGTCAGGCGTCGCGCCGCCGCCGATCGATTGGAATTCATATCCGGAGTCGCGGCCCGGATGCGGTTCCAAATCGGTCGAGCCCGGAATCGCTGAGCGGCTCGAAGCGGAGGCGCGCGGCGACAAGATGACTGCGCGCCGGATCGAGTTGGGCGACGCCGAGGACGTATTCGAATTCATGTTCGAGCGCGGGTTGACCGACGGCTTGCCGGTCGTGCCGCCGACTCCTGAGCGCGTGATGTGGATGCTGACCGGGACGCGGCGCGATCCGCGCGAGGTCGTCGCGATCGTGCCGCCCAACCTCGCGCCCGTCACGGTCGAGAAAGTCGCGGTCAACGCCGTGATGGCCGGATGCAAGCCCGAATATTTGCCGGTGGTGATCGCGGCGCTCGAGGCGGTCTGCACCGACACGTTCAACATCCACGGCATCATGTCGACGACGTGGGGCGCGACGCCGGTGATAGTCGTCAACGGTCCGATTCGCCGCCGCCTCGACATGAACATGGGCATGATGGCGCTCGGCTACGGCACGCGCTCGAACGCGACCATCGGGCGCGCACTGAAACTCGTGTTGCGCAATGTCGGCGGCGCGCGGCCGGGCGATATCGAGCGCTCGACCCTCGGCGCGCCCGGCAAGTTCACGACCTGCTTCGCCGAATGGGAGGAGCGCAGTCCGTGGGAGCCGCTGCACGTCGAGCGCGGCTTCGGCAAGGACGAAAACGTTGTGACGGTGTTCGGACTCGAGGCGGGCTCGCGACAGATTGCCGATCAAACGTCGCGAACGGCGCGCGCGCTGGCCGGCAGCCTCGGCATGGGGCTCGAAGCATGCTGGCATCCCAAGCAGCACGGCAGCGGCGAGATCCTGCTCATCATTTCGCCCGAGCATGCCGACACTCTCGCGCGCGAGAAGTGGACCAAGGCGCAGGTGCGCGCGCGAATCCAGGAAGTGACCGCACGGCCGGTGCGCGAATTGATTCGCGACGACGAGAGCGGTGAAGGAATTCCGCTGAGCGCACTCGGCGATGCGCCGGAAGCGCGGCTCGACGAGAAGATTGCGAAGTTTCGCAGGCCGGAGGATATCAATATCATCGTGGCTGGCGGCAACGCCGGGAAATTTTCCGCGGTGTTCGCCGGATGGGTTTCGGGTCCGATGGGATCGTCGAGCGTCAGCCGGCGAATCGAGGAGGCAACGGCAACATGAAACAGGTGATTATCGATCCGACCGACGAGCGTGTGCCGATTCGGCGCACGTTGGCCGCCCGCTCTGACTCGATTGTCGGACGCGTCGCGCTGCTCGACATCGCCAAGCCGCGCGGCAACGTGCTGCTCGACCGCCTCGCCGAGCATCTGCAGGACCGGCTGCCCGGCGTCGAGATCAAGCGCTTTCGCAAACCAACCTTCACCAAGCCGGCGCCCGACGACTTGCGCCGCCGTATCGCCGAGGAGAGCGACTTCGTTATCGAAGCGCTCGCCGATTGAGGGTCATGCACAACGTGCAGTGTGCACGACTCCGTATGGTTCGAGACGAATAAGAAGCCCTCGGTGGTAATCGCGTCGAGCGAGTTCATCGACGCCGCGCAGAAGCAGGCCGACGCGCTGGGATTGCCCGAAGTGCGCCGCGTTTTCGTGCCGCATCCAATCCAGGACGCGACTGACGATCAGATGCGCGCCAAGGCCGACGCGATCGTCAACCAGGTGATCGCGGCGCTCAAGAAATAGTTATCGGATTAGCGTCGAAGTCGATTCGGCAACGTCGGTGATCATTCTGCCGGTCGCGGAGAAAGTTCCGGCCGTCGGGTCATAAAGATCGCCGAAGCTTGAACGGCCGCCTGCTATCAGCGCGCTGCCGCTCTCGAGTGCGGTTGCAGTCGCGCCGGCGTGGACGTTGTGCATCGAGCCGGTAGCCGCGAAAGTCGCGTGCGCGGGATCGAAAAGCTCGGCGCTCACGAGGAAGTTCGTATCGCTGCTCTGACCGCCTGCGATCAGCACCTTGCCGGTCGGCAGCAAGATCGCGGATTGCATCGTGCGCGCGGTCGTCATCGCGCCCACCGGCGAAAATGCGGCCGTCTGGGGATTGAAGACTTCAGCACTGTCGGTCGGCGCACTCGCGTCGCCGCCGCCCGCGATCAGCACGCTGCCGGCCAACGAGCCCGTAACGACATTCGGCGAAAGCCACGTGGCAGTGTGATTTTCGCGCGGCGTGCTCATCGCGCCAGTCGTGGTGAACTGCCCGCTGACCGGATCGTAGAGTTCAGCCGTGGCGACGTCGCCGCCGCTCTCGTCGCTGAGGCCGCCCGCAATCAACACGTTCCCAGCGAGCGGTCCGCTGGCGATCAGCGTGGCCGAATGGTGCGCGCGCGTCGCCTTCATCGCGCCGGTCGGGGTGAACGTGCCGGTCACAGGATCGAAGAGTTCGGCGCTTCTTAAAGTGGAGCCGAGCGTGCTTGCGGCGGTGGTGCCGCCCGCGATCAGCACCTGGCCGTCGGCGGGACAGCTACAGCCGGAAATCAGCGTCGCCGTATGTTCGGCGCGCGCCGTACTCATCGTCGACGCGACCGCGGAAAAGGTTCCGCTGACGGGATCGTACAATTCAGCTGACGACAGCGCGCGGCCCGTGACGCCCTCTCCCCCCGCGACCAGGATCTTGCCGCCCGGCAACACCGTCGCCGTGTGATCGGTGCGCGCATCCTTCATCGACGAAGCGGCAGCGAACGCGTTTTTGGCCGGGTCGAAAAGCTCTGCGCTCGAGAGCGCAAATTGCCCGTCGCCATGCCCGCCGGCCAGCAGCACAAAGCCATCGTAGGTCGTGTTGTCAGATCGTACGGCCGGCGAAACTCCAACTGGATTCGATGAAGCCGGATGATTTGCCGCGGGCGCGCTACTCGGCGAACTCGGCAACGATCCTCCCGTCGGCGAAGTCAGTGGCGACGAGACGCCGCCGACCGCGCTCAGCGCAATCGGCCCCGGAGGTTGAAAGTTGGTACCGCTGACCGGAGCAGCGCTGCCCTGCACCGTCCACCCGGCTGACTGCGGAGGTTCAGGATTCTCGCTCGGCGGCAAATCAGGAACCATCACGACCAGCGTCATGTCTGATTTCTTTTTCGACGGAGGCGGCGCGAAACCGATCTGTTTGGGCAGCGCCTTCGCGGCAGATTTCGCGGCGCCGGATGTTCCCGATGGCGAGGTCGAAGAGTGGATGTCGGAGTGCGTCGGGACGAACTCCATTGAATCGAAATGAGGGGGCGGTACCTGGCCGCGATCGACTGCTATCAGCAGGATCGCGGCGCTTGCGGCGGCCACTGCACCGGCCAGCAACGCGGCGCGCATCAGCGGTCGATCTCTCAAACCTGCCATCGCAGCAATCCCCTCGCGTGCGATTTCGCAATTGGAATAACCGGATAGTAGTACTAAACGCGGCAATGCGGAAGTTCATTCACGACGACGTTTTCCAGGCAGCGGGTGAAAAAAGGAGCTTGCCGCGAAACGGCGCCAAGACTACAAGTAGTAGCGATTGGTTTGAAAATGCAGCAAATAGTTAAGGAGAGCGACTCCATGAAGAGCAAATTCGGCAAAGCGATACTATGGGGATTGGCGCTGGCTTTGGCGAACTGCGTGGCGGTGTCCGCCAACGCCGCAACTGTCTTCGTCGGAACATGCGTAAGTCCCTCATTCTCGACCATCCAGGCCGCGGTAACCGCCGTTCCCGCCGGATCGACGGTAAATGTTTGCCCCGGGACGTATCCGGAACAGGTCACCATCAACAAGCGTCTTACGCTGCAGGGAATTGCGTCTGGTACTATGAATCAGGCCGTCGTGACGGCGCCAGCCGGCGGGATCGTCCAGAACACGGTCAGCCTCGCAACCGCCTACCCGATCGCGGCGCAAATCTATGTGCATGACTCGGCGAGGGTCGCGATCTCGAATCTGACGGTCGATGGTTCCGGCAACAACGGTCTCACCACCTGTGGAGTGCCGAATCTAATCGGCATCTACTATCAGGACGCTACAGGAACAATACAGAATGTCGTCACACGAAATCAGACCTCGGTACCTACCAATGGATGCGCGCAGGGGACTGGGATGGGCATTTTCGTACAGAGCGGCATCAGCCTCGTGACCGGCGGTGCGGGCACCTCGACCGTGACGGTCCGGAACAGCAGCGTACATGACTTTCAGAAGAACGGCATCACGGGAAATGAAGTCGGCACCACGCTAACGGTGAGCAGCAACGAAGTGCGCGGACAAGGCCCCACCAACGGAGCTGCCGAAAATGGCGTTCAGCTTGGCTTCGGCGCTACCGGAAGAGTCAATGGCAACACGGTCATCGATGAAATCTGGGCGCCGGATACTTCGTCTGACTCGGGCGACGCTGCAGTAGGAATCCTGATCTTCGACGTGGCCGACGCGACCGTGGTCAACAATCACGTGGGCAATACGCAGTTCGGTATCGCCGTAGCCGGTGACACGACGGGCGAGGCCGACGACGCAACTATCACGGGCAACACGCTCGACGGGACGTTGATCTTCGACGGCATCAACGTTTGCGGATCGAGCGGCGGGACAATCTCAGGCAACGTGGTCTCCGGCAGCACGCAATCGGGAATCCATCTGGACGGCACCTGCACCGGCGTGACGTCGGGCGGCACGAATGCCACCGCCAATACGATTAACGAAGCCTGCGCGGGAATTCTCGACGGCACCACCGGCAACACCATCTCGGCCAACACGTTTTTCAACACTACGAACACGGTCCTCGACGGTGACGTCTGCCCCGCGGTTGGCGAAAACGTATCGCGGCCGCTGATCGCCAGCGCCGCCAAGGTTAGGCCCCGGCCGCATCCTGCGCGACCCTAGCTCGTCGCGAAATCGGCGACTCGATTCTCAGCACCTGCCGGTCGCATCGACGGCGGGAAGTGCGCGGGTTTATTTGGCCCGTCGCGCGTGATGAAATCTCTGACGGGATCGCATCGCGCTGCGGAGAATCATTCGGGTGGAATCGGAAAATATTCGGCGCAACGAGGAACTTGAGCCCGGCGCTCCGGCATCGGCGCCGGTCGTCGTGCTTGATCCTCCGCCGGCGCGAATTCTCGTCAAGGAAGTGAACTGGCTGGGCGACGTCGTGATGAGCCTGCCGGCGCTGCGCGCTATTCGCCGCACGTGGCCGCGCGCGCATCTCGCGGTGCTCGTCAAGAATGAGCTGGCGAGCTTCTTCGACGGCGCGCAATGGATCGACGAGGTGATTCCGTATTCGGTCGGGCGCGGTCTCTCGGGGTTTTTCGATCGGCGCAGAATTGTCGGCGACATCCGCTCGCGGCGATTCGACCTCGGCGTGTTGTTCCCGAACAGTTTCGAGTCGGCGCTGTGGATCGCGATGGCGGGAATCCGGCGGCGGGCCGGGTTCGTCGCCGATGCGCGCGGCGCGATGCTCACGCTCAAGGCCTCGCCGCCGCCCGCGGCGATGACGGGCCATCAGGTGAATTATTGGCTCGCGATGGTGCGTGCGACGGGCGTTGCCGACGGGCGCGCCGATGATTTCACGCTCGACGTGCACGAACCGTCGCGCGAGCGAATGCGCCAATGGCTCGCGGCAAATCGCAAGCGTCCCGGCCGTCCGATCTTTGCGATCGCGCCCGCCGCTGCGTTCGGACCGGCCAAGGAATGGCCGGCAGAGAACTACGGTGCGCTGATCGATTTACTTGCGCGCCGCGAAGATGCCGAGGTCGTGCTGGTCGGCGCGCCGTCGGAGCGCGCCAAGTGCGAAGAAGTTGCAGCGGCGAGCAAAGCGGGCGCGATGATCGCAGCCGGACATACCAACATCGGCGAGCTGATCGCATTGTTGTCGCTCTGCGACGGATTTATCGGGAACGATTCGGGCTGCATGCATCTGGCGGGAGCGCTGGGAATCCCGACCGTCGCGATTTTCGGCTCGACTAATCCGGTTCGCACCGGGCCGATGGGACCGAAGACGCGGGTGATTTACCACCAGCTCGAATGCAGCCCCTGCCTGGCGCGCACCTGCCGCTTCGGGCATTACCACTGCCTGACGCAAATCGAACCGGCCGAACTCGCCGACGCGATGGCCGCGATGCGCGCACCTCGATGAGATAGAAACCCCTTCAAGACCCGGAAACAAAGGCATCAACATGAAACTCAAGGAACTCGCATCGAAGCTGGGACTCGAACTCCGCGGTGACGGTAGCGTCGAAATCTTCGCGCCGGCGCCCATCGAGGCCGCCGGTCCCGGCATGATCGTTTTCGTCGCGAGCGCGAAGTACGCGCCTGCGTTGCAATCCAACGTCTCGGCCGCCATCACGACCGCGGAGCTGGCGGCGGACGCGAAATGCGCGACGCTGATCAGCGCGAATCCGTACGCAGACTTCGCGCGCGTGCTCGAGCTTTTTTTCCCGCCGTATCGCCCCGCGCCCGGAATCGATCCGCGCGCTTCGGTTGCGCCCGACGCGACCATCGGTGCGAACGCTTCGATTGGCGCCTCGGCGGTGATTGGCGCGGGCGTGACGCTCGGGCGCGACGCGGTGATTCATCCGAACGTGACCATTTATCCGGGCGTCCGCATCGGCGATCGCTTCACCGCGCACAGCGGCGTGTCGATTCGCGAGGGCACGGTGATCGGCAATCGCGTTACGCTTCTGAACGGCGCGGTAATCGGCGCCGACGGCTTCGGCTTCGTCGAGGAGAACCGCGACTTGATCAAAATTCCACAAGTCGGCAGCGTTATATTAGAGGACGATGTGGAAATCGGCGCCAACTCGACGGTCGATCGCGCGATGATGGGCGCGACGATCCTGCATCGCGGCGTCAAGCTCGACGACCAGGTGCATATCGGGCACAACTGCGAAATCGGCGAGTACTCGCGATTTTCGGGCCACACCGGAATCTCGGGCTCAACTCGAATCGGCAAGTGGTGCCTGTTCGGCGGCCAGGTCGGATGCGCCGACCACGTGACGATCGGCGACCGCGTGATGGTGGTGGCCAAGGCCGGTATCCACAACGACTTGAAAGACGATGCGATCGTCTCGGGCATCCCCGCGGTGGACGTGCGCAAGTTCCGCCGCTACGCCGTCGTGCTGACTCGCCTGCCCGAAATAATCCGGCGAGTGCGCGCGCTGGAGAGTCGCGTCGGTATCGGCGGCAACGAGGCGTAAGTTCTGGCAGTGGCGGTGGCGAGATGCGCAAGACGCAACAACTGGTTGTGACGATCGCGTTGGCTGTCGCGGCGGCGATTTCTTGTTCGGGATGTCTCGCGCTGATGGTGCCCGGGGTCGCCTACTCGGGCTACAAGTACGAGCATGACAAGAATCAGACCGCGGCCAACACCACCTCGAACACGCCGAGCAGCAAGTCGGCCGCCTCGACACAGCAGCAAAAAATTCCTGACAGCGATATCGAGTAGCGTAGCCGGCCGCCGCAAGTGCCCGAGCTGACGTTCACACTCAGGGCGCGGCCCCCGTTCAGGCTCGATCTGACGGTGTGGGCTCTGCGGCGCCGGCCGCATAACGTCGTCGACCAATTCGACGACGGCATCTGGCGGCGAGTGCTGGTGATCGGCAAGTCACCGGTCGCGCTCGCGGTCACGCAGACGCGCGGCGGATCGCGTCCCGAAATTGAAGTGCAACTTAAAGCCGCGCGACCGCAAATCGTCAAGGCTGACGTCGCCTCAATCGTGACGCGGATGCTCGGGCTCGAGCGTGACCTGTCGGACTTCTACCTGCTCGTGCGCAGCGACGCGCGTATGCGTGAACTGGCGGAGCGGCTTCGAGGCATGAAGCCGGTGCGCTATGCGACGGTGTTCGAGGCGTTCGCCAATGCGGTCGCGTGCCAGCTCGTCTCGCTGAGCGCGGGGATGCATGTGCTGAACCGGCTGACGGAAGCATTCGGAGCGCGGTGCGAAGCGATGCGATCGTTTCCGGCCGCGGCCGCGGTTGCGCGCTCGAATCCTGACGCGTTGCGCGCGCTGGGGCTCAGCCGGCAGAAGGGAGAATACCTGGTCGGACTCGCGCAGCTCGCGATCGATCCAAAGGATCGCGACTTCGCCTCAATCGAGCCGCTCGCCGACGACGACGCGATCGCGCGTCTGTCAAAGTTTCGCGGCGTGGGACGCTGGACGGCGGAATATGTGATGCTCCGCGGCTTCGGACGCATCAACATATTCCCCGGTGACGACGTCGGCGGCCGCAACAAACTTTTCGAATGGCTGGGCGCGAGCGGCGCGCCGACCTACGACGGCGTCGCCACGATGCTCGAGCGGTGGCATCCGTACGGCGGACTCATCTATCTTCATTTGATTGTGAACGCAGTCGCCGACGCCGGCCATATCGCGGCCGCAACTTGACGGAGGTTCCCGGTGCTCGCGTACGTTCTGATTGCGATTGGCAGCGCGCTGGGCGGGATGGGACGCTATTTTGTTTCCGGCGCCATCACGACACTTACCGGCGGCACGTTCCCGTACGGCACCATGCTGGTGAATATCACCGGATGCCTGGTGATCGGATTTTTCGCGACGCTGACAGGCCCGGACGGACGCTTGCTGGTCGGCACGCCGGGGCGGCAATTCGTGATGGTCGGAATCTGCGGCGGCTACACTACCTTCTCGAGTTTCTCGCTCGAGACGCTCTACCTCGCACGCGCGGGCGAATGGATGCCGGCGACAGCCAACGCCGCCGGTTCGGTTATCCTGTGCATGCTGTCAGTATGGGTCGGGTACATAGCCGCGACGGCGCTCAACCGGGGTGTATAGCGATGCAAATCCCACGCGATGCGGTGCTGCTCAGAATTTTTATCGGCGAGAGCGAACGCTCGGGCCATCATCCGCTTTACGAAGCGATCGTGCTGAAGGCCCGCGAGCTTCAACTCGGCGGCGCGACCGTGATCCGCGGCCCGATGGGCTTCGGCAGATCCAGCCATCTGCATTCGGCGAAAATTCTGCGCATATCGGAAGACCTGCCGATGATCGTCGAGATCGTCGATAGCCAGGCGAAGATCGACGCGTTCATCCCGGTGCTCGACAAGATGATGGGCTCGGGACTAATCACCGTCGAGAAGGTCCAGGTCCTGCAGTACGGCGACGGCAAATCGAAAAAACAGGAGAAGTGACGTGGAAAAAAAGTATATAAATCCCGATACGTTGATGACGCCGCGCGGCTTTACGCAGGTCGTGACGATCGCGGGACCGGCGAAGTTGGTATTCATCTCGGGCCAGGTGGCAATCGACAAGGAAGGCAAAGTGGTCGGGCCGGGCGACCTGAAGGCGCAGATTCGGCAGGCCGCCGCGAATCTGAAAGCCGCGCTGACGGCTGCAGGAGCCACCGCCGCCGACATCGTAAAGACCAATACTTACATCGTTAACTACAAACAGTCCGACTATTCCGCGATGCGCGAGGCGCGCGCCGAGTTGTTTCCCGACGGCGAGCCGCCCGCCTCGACCATGGTCGGCGTCACCTCGCTCGCAGTCGACGGCCTCCTGGTCGAGATGGAAGCAATCGCGGCGGTCAAGTGATGGGCGAGTTCTAGCTGGCTGCGGAATTAACCCTCGGCTGCCTCCAAGTTATAATATCTTACAATTTGATTCGTTTGTGCGGTCATAGTAGACAATACTGTGCGCCGGTCATGTTGGCGGGCGACGGGGAGCTTGAACCGCGGTGGCGGGATGCCCGCAAATCATGGAGGAATATCATGGAAGCAGAAGCGCAAACGGTCGTAGCATCTCGGCCGAGGGTTGGGACGATGAACAGCATCGAGGAAGTCTATCGCGCGGCGACTGAGAAGTCCGCGCAGCTGGCCAAGCGCGCCGAACGCGTAATGCCCGGCGGCGATACGCGCACGACCACCTGGTACCGGCCCTACCCGCTCACGCTCGAGCGCGGCGAAGGCCCGTTCCTGTGGGACGTCGACGGCAACAGGTACATCGATCTGCTCGGCAACTACACCAGCCTGGTGCACGGCAACGCGTATCCGCCGATCGTCGAGGCTGCGACGCAGGCGATTCGCGACGGGAGCTCGTGGCCCGCGCGCTCTGAGGCGCAGACCGAGCTGGCGACGCTGTTATGCGAGCGCGTCGCGTCTGTCGACCGCGTGCGATTCTGCAATTCGGGTTCGGAAGCCGGGATGCTCGCGGCGCATGTCGCGCGGCGCCTCACCGGCCGCAAGCTAATCCTGATGGCGCGCTACGGCTATCACGGATCGTACGACGATTTGGAAGTCGGACTGGCCGGCCAGGACGGCGAGCGCACGATGCTCGCTGACTTCGGCGAGGCGACTGCGTTCGAGGCCCTGCTGTCGGAGCGCGGCGCGGAAATCGCGGCGGTGTTCCTCGAGCCGGTCCTCGGCTCTGCTGGCGTGGTCGAGCCTCCCGCCGGATTTCTCGAGCGGGTGGCCGAAGCGACGCGTCGCGCGGGCGCGATGTTCGTCGTCGACGAAGTGATCACGCTACGTCTGGCCGAAGGCGGCGGGCAGCAGATTTTCGAGGTTCAGCCTGACCTGACGATGTTCGGCAAGATTATCGGCGGCGGATTCCCGGTCGGCGCAATCGGCGGCAGCGAGGAAATCATGTCGGCGTTCGATCCGCGCAATCGCGGATCGATTTTTCATTCGGGCACTTTCAACGGCAATCCTGTCACCTGCACTGCCGGCGCCGTGTCGCTCCGCGAGCTGACGCAGGCGCGAATCGACAAGATGGCCAAGCAGGGTGAGCGGCTCGCGGCGGAACTGGCGCGCGCAGCCCGGCAAGTCGATCTGCCGTTTTCGGTGCGGCACTGCGGTTCGCTGCTGAACGTATTCTTCCTCAAGGAACCGCCGGCTCCGACCATCGCCCGCGACGACGCGCGCGCGGTCGGCAACTTCCATCTGGCCGCGCTCAACCAGGGTCTGTTCCTGGCGCCGCGCGGGATGATCGCGCTGTCGACCGTCATCACCGACGAAGTCCTTAGCGAGATTTGCGAGCGTGCCGCGAAAGCGATGGCCGACGTCGCGCAGGCCGGCGAGTAACAGTCAGCATACTGGGTGAGGCGCATTGCGGCCGACCGCATGCGCTTTTCACTTTTTTGGACCTCGGCGTGACGGGCGGGCGCGAGATGAGGTAGAGGGGGGCATGAGCGAGCAGGCCGAAGCAAACGCGAATCGGGCAAGTGACCCGAGCACGCGAAGCCGCCGCTACGAATTATTCGGCTCCGGGCTGGTCGAGCGCGTCTGCTTCTTCTTTCTTCCGAGACTGCTGTTTCTATCGTATCTCGGCCTCACGGCCATGGGACTCGTGCAGATGTCTGCGCAGATGTCTGCGAAGAAGAGTCTCGCTCCCGATTTCGTCCTCCCATGGGCGGCGTCATCGCTGGCACTAAGCGGTCATCCGCAGGACGTGTACGTGCAAGACAAGCAGTGGGCCGCGGAAAAGGCCGCAGCTCATAATCCCGATGTCGGCTACACGTACTGGTCCTATCCACCTACCTATCTGGTCGTCGCTCTGCCGATGGCGCTGATCCCTTATCGCTGGTCGCTGCTGATATGGCTGACGGCGACGCTTACCGCATACTGTCTCGTCATTTGGGCGATCGTTCCGGACCCCGACGCGCTCTGGATAGCACTGGCATTTCCGGGAACGGCACTAAATGCGCTCGCGGGTCAGAATGGATTCCTAACCACCGCACTCTTAGGCGCCGGGCTGCTTTTGCTCAGGAGGAAACCGATTCGCGCCGGCGTCATGTTCGGACTTCTCACTTTCAAGCCGCAGCTCGGCCTCCTTGTACCATTGGTGTTGATCGCGACCCGGCGATGGCGCGCAATTGCCGCAGCCGCATTCACTGCAATCGCGTTCGCCGCTGCGTCGCTGATGATGTTTGGAGTACGGACCTGGGCCGCATTCCTTCACGACCTTCCGGAATCGAGCCGGCAGCTCAACATCGGGCAGATGGGGTGGGGAAAGATTCAGAGCGTATACGGTGGTCTTCGATTGCTGGGGCTTGGATCCGGCCCCGCGTATTTGGTCCAGGTGATCGTCGCGTTGGCGTGCGCCACAATCGCGGTCATCATCTGGCGAGCGCATCGTGTATCTTTCGATATCAAGGCCGCCGTGCTGGTGACCGCGACGCTGCTGGTCACGCCCTACGTGGTGGATTACGACTTCGTGGTGCTCGCGCTTCCGATCGCGTGGATGGCGCGTGACGGTGCGCAGAACGGATTTCTTCCATGGGAGAAGCCCATCCTCTTGATGACCTGGTTGTTGCCGATCTTCGCGCGATGGCTGGCGCTCACGGCATCGATACCGCTGGCGCCGCTCGTCATCGCGATCCTGCTCGCCTGTATCGTGCGCCGCGCAGTATTCCTGTCACGCGAAGGTCACGCTGAGAATTGAGTCAAGCTTTTACGCCGCCTTCAGTTCCGACGTGCAGTGCGGGCATTTCGTGGCCGCGAGCGGAATCGCCGTCGCGCAATACTGACAGTCCTTGGTCGTGGCCGGCGCCGGTTTGTCGGCACCGGTCAGATGATTGATCCACTTGACCAGCAGAAAGACCGCGAACGCGATAATCACGAAGTCGATGATCGTATTCAGGAACAATCCGATGTTCAGCGTGGGCGCTCCGGCGGCTTTCGCTGCCGCGATGGTCTCATAGTGCTTCGACGAAAGATTGATGAACAGGTTCGAGAAATCGACCGCGCCGAGCGCCAGCCCAATCGGCGGCATCAGGATGTCGGTGGTGAACGAGGTGACGATTTTCCCGAACGCCGCGCCGACGACGAAGCCGACCGCCAGATCGATCACGTTGCCTTTGATTGCGAACGCCTTGAACTCTGAGAGCATCGACATGTCGTGTACCCCGTTGGCCGTTAGGTTCGCTTACAAAAGCATCGCGGCGCGCTAATGTAAAACTGCGACAGCCTCGATTCCTGCAGCGTTGGATTGACTTTGCGGAAACGCTTCTGGTAGCCGATGTAGCATAGGACTGTAACCGCAGGCAGGGTTTGCGCGATCTCCGGGCAGGCCAAGCTGCGCATCGCCGGAGGCCATCGATGGGATCAGTTCATATCAAGGATGAAGCGCGGGTCGGTTCGCAAGCAAAATACAAACTCGAGCCTTCGGTCTACCTGCAGAAGCTCTACGAATCCGGCACTCCCGACCTCGGCTGGATGAACCAGATGGGCGAATGGGGCGTGCGCGCCAAGCCCGGCAATCTCGGCCTGCGCCTCAAGGATATCGAAATCGGCAGCTACGGAATCGTCCCCGAACACGGCGGCGCGCATCGCTCGATGGCGCCGCGGGGCGCCGTGATCTCCGAAGAGTTGCCCTCGCTCGGCTTCACCATCAACGAGAAGGCCGAGTGCTGGGCCGACAACGTGAGCGAGCTCTACGAAGAGGCGGTCGCCCGCCAGTGGAGCTCCGCGCGCGATATCCCGTGGACCGAACTCAAGCCGCTGCCCGACGACCTCGAGCGCGCGATGTGCCAGCTGTGTACGTTCCTCACCGAGGTGGAATTCATCGCCGCCGACGCGCCGACGCGATGGATGGGGCAGATGAATCACGACTTCTTCGAAGTGAAAATGTTCCTCGCCACGCAGGCGATGGACGAAGCGCGCCACATGGACGTGTTCCGCAAGCGCGCGCTGGCCAACGGCGGCGGCCTCGGCAAGGCCAGCCCCATCAGCGAGCTGTCGCTGAAGCGCATATTCGACTGCCCGAGCTTCTCCGCGCAGACCGGCCGCCTGCAACTGCTCGGCGAGGGCTTCGTGCTCACGATGTTCCGCCAGGGCGAATTCCTCGCGCCGAGCCGAGTCGATCAGGAAATCTTCCGCCGCTGCATGCAGGATGAATCGCGTCACGTCGGCTTCGGCACGATGCATCTGCGCGCGCAGCTCAAGGCGAATCCCGCCGTGGCCGAAGAGCTTCACGAACAGCTCGACGACGCCGAGCGCATTCTGCTCGAAACCTTCAGCGTGCCCGAGGCCGTCGAGCCGATGGCCATCCTCATGGGTGGCGGCGTCGATCATTTCGACAAGGGCATGGAACTGCAGGGCCAGCTGTGGCGCCGAATCGTGCACGAGTACCTGCAGCGATGCGACTCGGCCGGGCTCGATCGCCGTCCGCGATGCATCCTGCCGACCGACTTCAATAAGCTGTTCGAAGCCGACGCCTGATGCCGTCGTTTCCCGATTCGGAATGGTTCCTCACCCTCGGCAGGCTCATGCATGCCGAGGGTGAACTTTTCAGGCGCCTCGGTTACGCGGAAACACGCTTCGCCGTGCGCGTCGTGCCGAACAACACCGGCAACGGCGGCGATCGAATCGTCGGCCTCGTGATCGACGGCTACCAGTTGACCGAGGCCAAGCCGGTCGTCGATCTCAACGAGTACGACCCCGACTTCGTCATCTGCGGCAAGCGCGAAATTTGGGATCGCATGCTCGATGAAATCACCCGGCACGGCCGTCCGCAGCTGCGGCATACTCTCAGCTCGCTCGCGCTGGTGGGCGAAGAGTTGTGGCTCGAATCGACCGATCAGTTGCGCGAAGACAAGTTCTACCGCTTTAATCAGACACTGCAGGAATTGCTGAACCTCGCCGCAAAAGTCCCCGCTTAAATTTTCTCGAGCAGTTCACCGCCGCGATTAACGCTCAGCGGCTGAACGAAGGAAGGAACATGGGTAAGCATCCGATCCGTTTTGGAGTTCAAACCGGCCAGCAGAATACCGACTGGGAATCGTTGCGCAGCTTCTGGTCGCGGGCCGACGACTGGGGCTACGACTCGCTCTGGTGTTTCGATCACTTCTATCCAATCTTCACGCCCGATCCTGCCGGCCCGTGCTTCGAAGGATGGAGTCTGCTGAGTGCGCTCAGCCAGAACACCAAGCGCGCTCGCATCGGCGCGCTGGTCAACGGCAACACATATCGCAACCCGGCCCTCACCGCGAAAATGGCGGCAACGCTCGACCACGCCAGCGGCGGCAGGCTCAACCTCGGGCTTGGGTGCCGGATGGTTCGAAGGGGAGCACAAGAGCCTCGGCTTCGATTTCAAGACTCTCCCCGGACGTCTGCAGGCGCTCGAGGAGGCGTGTCAGATCATCAAGGGGATGTTCACGCAGGAGAAGACGACGCTGCACGGCAAGCACTACGAAGTGATCGACGCGATCTGCAACCCGAAGCCGCTGCAAAAAAAGCTGCCGCTGATGATCGGCGGCCACGGCGAGAAAGTGCTGCTCAAGATTGTCGCGCGCCACGCCGACATGTGGAACATGGGCAATGCCGACGCCGCCGAAATGAAACGGCTCATCGGCGTGATCGAGCGCCACGGCGACACCGTCGGCCGCGACACCGACGAAATCGAAATAACGCTGGCAATGGGGCTCTGCTACAAGGCGCCGAAACAGCGCGAAGAAATGCTCTCACAGGTCGTCGCCATGATGGCGCAGACGACGCCCGAGCTCGCTCGCCAGCGCATGATTATCGGCAGCAAGCAGGAGTGCGTCGACAAGATCGAAGGCTACCTCAAGGCGGGCGTCACGCATTTCCTTTTTATGCACAACCCGCCGCTGACCGCCGAGGAGGACATCCAGGCCTTTGCCGAGGACATCATCCCGCAGTTCCGTTCGCGTTGAGTTTAAGTGCGGGTGAAGAAAATTACAGAGTCGTTGTGATTGACGACGTCGCGACCTGCGTCATCCCTGCGTTGGCAGCGGCCATAACCGTTCCAAACATGATGACCGCGGAAAGGATCGCGGCGAATATAAAGCCTGCGGTGTTCATGTACTTCCCTCTAAGGAAATATACGCACGAAAAGACGGAGCGTTACGGAACCTAAACGCCCCGTTATGCTTGAAGAATTATGCCGCCTTGACGATCAGATCGTCGGCGTCGGCCCTGCCGCCGCGCGGCGTACCATGGCGAACGTCGGTCGCAAGGCCGAGCTTCTCGAGCGCGAGAATCAGCATGTAGCCCGCATCGGGCTGCCGCCAGTTCCATCCCAGGCGCGCCGAACCGGGGCGCGCGTGATGATTGCGGTGCCAGTTCTCGCCCTGGAACAGATGCATCACCGCGAGCCAGGTCACGTTGCGGCTCGAATCCTCGCCGACTTCGATTCCCGGTTCAGTGTGGCAAACGCTATTGACGAAACATTGCGCGTGCAGTCCGAAGCACAGGCGAATCGCGCCCAGCCAGAAAAATGCCGCCGGGCTGAAATACAATCCACCAAGATATGAGAGCGTCAGAATCGGCGCCTGGAACCATCGCCACGCGCGATACGAAACCCCGTTGAGATCGGGGCAGTAATGATCAATCGGAGGCTCGCCTGCCTGCCACAGCCATCGCAGATGCGCCCACCAGAAGCCGAAGCGCGGGCTCGAGATATCTTCCGGCGTGTCAGCCTTCGCGTGATGCAGCCGATGGCCGGCAGCCCACGTCGTCGGCGCGCCCGATCCGTTGAACATCGCAAAGAAAATCAGCACGCCGCGCGCCCACGGATTCAGCTTGAGCGATCGATGCGCAATCGCGCGATGGTACCCAACCGTCGTGCCGAGGCCGCCGAGAAATACCAGCGCCACCGCGCCCAGAAATACCGGCCAGCCTGGAAGCGGGTAAAGCACCAGTCCAATCGCGGCCGTAATATGTATGAGTAAAACCCAGAACAGGATCGAAATGTCTCGACCCGCGGCGTGCCACCATGGCTGCTTCCACGGCTCATTCTTCAAGGATTCTGTCGTGCTTAACGTCGTGAAAGCTGCTGCCATTCGGTTCTCCGTCGGTCGTTTTTCGCCCACACCGCCACCCGCGCCTGTTTGGCTACACGGATGTTGATGCTCTGAGCTGCCAGACGCGCACGAGCGCTTTCCTGACTGCCGCTAGCATCAGCACATTTTCACTTTTGAACCGGGATGCCTTCGAAACGAATCCAAGGCGGGGAGCTGAATGTGCTTGCCGTCGCGGACTAAGACACTACAGCATACAGACAACGCGCGCTATATGCGGTTATCAGAAGCACGTTCTGAACTTTAAGAAATGTTCCCTGTGTAACATGGCAGCAACACGCTACCGCGCCATCGCCAGCCCGATCAGCCCGCCGCCGATCACCAGCCACGCGGAATTTATCCGATAGCGAATCAGCACGAACGCGCTCGCTATCGCGAGTATCGTCGTGACGACATCGACCACCGCGGCGCGCGCAAGAAACAACGTCACCGCCGCCATCAAGGCCCACGCGCCCACGTTGACGCCGTCGAGAAATGCGCCGGCCAGCGGAGATCGCCGCAGATGCGGTATCAGCGGACCGCTGATCGACACGAAAAAAAACGACGGCAGAAAAATTCCGAGCGTCGCGACCACCGCGCCACGAAATCCACCGAGGATGTACCCGATAAATGTCGCCGTTGTGAACACCGGCCCCGGCGTCACCTGGCCGACTGCTACCGCGTCGAGCAACTGCGCTTGCGTGAGCCAATGCAATCTATCCACCAGGTCCGTGCGCAGGAACGCGAGCAACACGTAGCCGCTGCCGAACAGCACGGCGCCGACTTTCAGAAAAAACAAAAACAACGTGGTGAGACTGAACGGCACTGCCACTACGGCAGCGGCGATCGCGGCGGGCTTCACCGCGGATGCGCGCGGCACGACGGTCGGGAGTGCGGCGAGCGTCGCGCGCGCCGCATCGCGATCCTCGACGGCCCGAATCGCCATCATTACGACTCCGCCGCCGATCAGCACGATCATGTCGTTGACGTCGAACAGCGCCGCGACAAAAGAAACGATCGCGATCGCCGCCAGCAGCCGCGATTTTATCGCCGTGCGTCCGAGTCCCCACAGCGCTTGCAGCACGACGGCGATAATCACCGGCTTGATTCCGTAGAGCAGCCCTACAGCCTGCGGCATGGTGCCATAGCGCACGTACATCCAGGCGATCGCCATCACGATCGCCGCGGCCGGCAAAATAAAGCACGCGCCCGCAACCACCAGCCCCGCAAAACCTGCGCGCAGCTGCCCGATATGAATCGCCATCTCGGTCGAGTTGGGACCCGGAATCAAGTTGCAGACGCCGAGCATGTCGAGGAACCGCTCATGCGTCATCCAGCGCCGCCGCCGCACAACCTCATCTTCCATCATCGCGATATGCGCCGCCGGCCCGCCCATCGCCAGCGTTCCCAGTCGAAGGAATAGCGCCGCCAACTCCCGCAGCGCCTCAGAACGCGCCGGCAGGTTTTCCGCCTCCCGAGAAATCGAATCGCCCATCTGAACTCGCAATCAAGATGGTCACGAATCCCACTCAGATTCCAACCAGCTTGCCGTGAACGAATCGCGCGCACGCTTTGTCATTGCCGAACGCGTGCGATATGTCTCCACCCACTATGCCTTCACAACCGAATCGCCGAGTCGTACGCGCCTCCAACCTGAACTTCACCGTGCTCGAGATGGGCGACGGCCCGCTCATCCTCTGCCTGCACGGCTTCCCCGACACCGCCCATTCGTTTCGCCATCAGATGCCCGCGCTGGCTGCCGCGGGATACCACGTCGTCGCGCCGTTCATGCGCGGATACTCGCCGACCGAACCCGCACCCGACGGCCGCTACGATTCCGGCGCGCTCTCGGAAGACGCACTCGCGCTGATTCCTGCCCTCGGCTACAAGGACGCAATCGTCTTCGGCCATGATTGGGGCGCAGTCGCGGCATACGGCGCCGCTGCCGCATCGCCGGATCGCGTCACCAAGCTGATCACCGCGGCAGTCGGCTACGGCTCCGGTTTCTTCGAAGCGCTCGCCACCAACTACGCGCAGCAGCGCCGCTCCTGGTACATGTTTTTCTTCCAGACGAAAATCGCCGAGGCCGCCGTCAGCTTCAACGATTTCGCCTTCCTCGAAAAGCTATGGACCGACTGGTCGCCGGGATGGAAATGGGCGCCCGAAGACCTCGAAGCACTCAAGCAATCCTTCCGCGCCACGGGCACTCTGGAAGCGGCCCTCGGTTACTACCGCGCCACGCTCGGCCCCGCGCTCAATCTGCCGGTCGATGCGAAATCGCTCGCCTCGATGATGAACATCCCAATCAACGTCCCCGCCATAATGTTCCACGGCCGCGACGACGGATGCATCGGCGCCGAAACGCTGGCCGGCATGGCCAAGCTCTTCCCGAAAGGCCTGAAGCTTGAGCTGGTACCCAACGCCGGCCACTTCGTCCACCAGGAACGCCCCGACCACGTCAACGACCTGATCCTGAGATTTCTAAAATCCTGAACGCCGCTCCGTGGAGATGTGAGCTCTCCCTGTTGGAGAGCTCACATCCCCGCAACCAACTTCCTGAGAAGTACAGAGTCCCGCATCATCATCTTAACCCTGGGTGCAGGGGTCACCCCTGCCGAAGGAAGCGTGAAACCCACCGCGGGTTTCACATACAAATAAAGTCGTGAGTTCAATCCAAACGAAGACCTGGGCCGACGACTCGGTCTTCTATCACCTCTTCCCGCTCGGATGCCTCGACGCGCCCGCGCGCAATTCCTTCGAAGGCCCGCCCGCGAACCGCCTTTCATCCCTCACGCCCTGGATCGATTATCTCGAGGACTTCGGCACCAACGCGCTCCTGCTCGGCCCCGTCTTCGAGTCGAGCGCCCACGGCTACGACATCGCCGACTATTTCCACGTGGACCGGCGCCTCGGCGATGACGCCGCGCTCGCCGCGATTAGCCGCGAGCTGCATCGCCGCGGCATTCGCCTCGTGCTCGACGCCGTGTTCAATCACACCGGCCGCGACTTCTGGGCCTTTCGCGACATTCGCGAGAAGGGACGCGCGTCGGCTTACTGCGACTGGTATCACCTCGACTTCACCGGTCGCAGCCCGTACGGCGAACCGTTCCGCTACAAGGGATGGAACGGCAACTACGACCTGGTGAAACTCAATCTCGCAAATCCCGCCGTTCGCGAGCATCTCTTCAACGCCGTCTCATGGTGGATCGAACAGTTCCAGGTAGACGGCCTGCGGCTCGACGCCGCCGACGCGCTCGACTTCGACTTTCAGCGCGCGCTCGCCGCGCACTGCCGCGCGATCCGCCCCGACTTCTGGCTGATGGGCGAAGTGGTTCACGGCGACTACCGCCGATGGGCCTATCCGGCGGGGCTGTCATCGACCACCAACTACGTCGCCTACAAAGGACTGTGGTCGAGCCACAACGACCAGAACTATTTCGAGCTTGCGTACACGCTCAACCGCCAGTTCGGACCCGAAGGAATTTATCGCGGCCTCGCGCTCTATACCTTCGCCGACAATCACGACGTCGATCGCGTCGCCAGCATCCTCAAGAACCCCGCTCACCTGTACCCGCTCTACGTCCTGCTGATGACGATGCCGGGCGTGCCGTCGATCTACTACGGCAGCGAATGGGGCATCGAGGGCCGCAAGGGCGCCGCCACCGACGCGCCGCTACGGCCTGCGCTGGACCCGGCGACTCTTCCGGAGCATGCACCCCATCCGGAATTGCACGGCTTGATCAAATCTCTGATTGCAATCCGTTCGTCGATTCACTGCTATCCGCCGCGGCGACTACGCCCAGCTTCACGTCGCGAGCGAGCAGTTCGCCTTCATCCGCCGCGATCCGGCCGGCGCAATCGTCGTCGCCGTCAACGCCGCCGACCGTCCAGCCGAAATCAAACTGCGCATCCCCGACATCGCGAATGGCCAGTTGATCGACGCGCTGAACAATGGCGAGACCTTCAGCATCATCAACGGGCGATGCGCCCTGCCCGTCCCGTCATGCCGGGGCCGTATTCTCGAGGTTCACTGACGATTAACCCACGGAACATCGCCTGCGCATTCATCGCAGGCCAATATTCCCCAATCGAGCGCGACCCGCGCGGGTCCTCGCTCCACACAGCGTGCGGAGTGCCGGCCGGAATGACCATCACCATCCCGGGCTCGAGGACGTGCTCCTTCCCCGCGACTCGGCATCGCACGGTACCCTCGACAACTTCGACCCGCTCCTCCTGATGCGTATGGATATGGTCGCGCGGCCGCTCCGAGATTTCGAGCGCGATATACTCGCATCGAAAGAACTCGCCGGCCGTTTCCTCCGCCGACTTGAGGACGATCACTCGATCTCGCGAAACGGGGCGCTCTGAGACTGTCGTCGCCATGCTCGTTCTCCTTCGTCGATTGCTGTGTAGGAGACACTCTAACAATCGAGCGAGTTGGAGTGATGCGCGACTGCTGACAGCTGTCTGTCAGCAGAGTCTGCCGCGACGCGCGCAGCCCGAAAGATCCTGACAGCCTACTGTCAGGAGCAATGCAGCCGGCCGTCACGACCTGCTGAGCAGATGTAGGAAAAGGTCCGCAGCTGTTTTTCCGGCTTCCTGCGGAAAGTCTTCGCTCAGGAACTCCACTTCGCTCATGCGGTCGACGCGAAAGAAGCGGAAGTCGTCGCGCAGCTCGCACCATGAGGCAGCGGTCCAGAACGGCGGATAGAACCAGAGACTCAACGGACGCACCTTGCGCTGCGTCTCGGCGCCCTTCTCGTCGCAGTAGCGGAAGCGAATCTTGCGGCATCCGCGAATCGACGCGCGCAACTTGCCAAGATCGAAACTCACCGGCACTCGCCGCACGTCTTTCGACGCCCATAGCGATCGATCGTCCATCATCTTTTGCAGATGAGACGGCAACACGCTCTCGATCTTCGACAGTGCAGCGTCCGCAGCGCGGCCGAGCTCGGCGTCGCTCCAGTTCTGCACCATGCGCGCGCCGAAGACGAGCGCCTCGAGCTCGCTCTCGCTGAACATCAGCGGCGGCAAATCGTAGCCCTTGCGCAGCGAGTATCCGATTCCCGCCGCGCCCTCAATCGGAACCTTGCTTGCGATCAAATCGCTGATGTCGCGGTAGATCGTGCGCTCGCTGACCTCGAAGTGTTCGGCGAGCGAACTGGCGGTGACCACGCGGCGCCTGCGGAGCCGCTGAATAATCTCGAACAGGCGATCGGCGCGACGCATGATGCTCCCTCGCCCGTTCTCTCATTGTGACGGTTCAACGGCAACACCCGAATCGCGCGAAGTCTCCCCGCTGGGAGGAGTGCGCATCAGCGCGTAGGCCGTCACCGCGACGAACACGGCCAGGTTCACCAAAGCGGTGACGACGAGCGCGGCGTTCGGATGGTCGGGGAAATACGACGAGGTGTCGGTGAGGTTCTTGATGTAGAGCAGGTTGAACAGGAAGGTCGCGCTGACGACGCCGAAGATCGAAGTGAGGAATTCGCTCTCGAGCGCGATCGGAATCAGGAACACGAGCGGGTAATACAGGTAGCGTTCATGCATCCGCGGCGCGAACATGAAGAAGCCGAAGAGCGCGACGAAAATCGCCAGCAGCGCGGCGCGAGCCGAAGTCGCGCGCCAGATCAGATACGACGCGATCAGATAGACGGCGCAGGTCAGCGCGAGGCCGAACGCGCTGTACGAAACGGCGCCAAAGATCTTGTCGGTGTCGGGCGTGCCCATCCCGCCGATCAGTCCCATGAAATTGAACGCGCCGACCGAAGCTTCGCTGAATCGCGTGCCGAGATCCTTATATACGTTGAAAATCCAGTCCCACGAATGTCCGAGCTGGTACGGGAGCACGCCAATCACAATCGTGCCCGCGATTGCGCCGCCACACCACACGCACTCGGCAATGCCCGCGTTGAACAACGTCCACAGTGCCAGCGGCGGCGTGAAAGCGAGCGCCTGCGGCTTGGCCAGGATAGCGATTGCGGCCGCACTCCATCCGAGGCGGTAGCGGCCGGTGAGAATCAGGATCGCGGCGGCGATCATCGGCAGCGCGACGACCGAATCGCTCTGACCCCACACGACAGTGTCGAAAATGAGCGCGGGGTTCAGCGCGAACAGCATCATTATAATCAGAGCGCGCGTGCCGCGGCCGTTGCGCCACGCCGCGAAGTAAATCGTCAGGCCGATAAAGAGGTCGGCGATCAGCGGCGGCGTCTCGACGATCACGCGGAAGCCGTTCGCCGACGGCTGGATCAGCCCGCCAATCCATCCCGAGAGCCACAGCAGGTAGACCGAGCCGGGCGGATAGGCGTCGACCGGCAGACCGGGATCGTAAATTTTCGACGGCCCCAGGAAAGCGGCGAGCAACGCGCGATTGGTCTTGGCCCAGATGTCCCAGTAGAAGCCGGTGAAATGAAACAGCGCGGCAAATTTGACGGCGGTGATCGCGAGCATGAGGCCGGCGGGAAGCATCCAGGCCGAGCGCCCGGCGGCGAGGGCCGGCCGCCATATTTCGCTGAGCGCCCATCCGAGCAAGCCAAGCAGGAGTAATCCGCAGACGACGCCGGTCGCGCGGATCGAGATTCGGTTGTCGGGCTGATGCAGCGAGTCATTGTAGTACGCGCGGAGTCTTTTGAGATCGAACCGCATCGCGGCCGGCGGCGGCGCACCCTCCAGTGCGACTACCTTGATATTGCGAAACGATGCGTGACCCGTATCCGGATAATTCTTGAAACCGAGCTGACAGAGCAACTCCGTCGAGTCGCCCCATCTATCTTCGACCAGGTAGAACGAGATGGTCTGCCAGTCCGCGTTCTTTTGCAGACGGTTCGAGCCGAGCAGCAGGCCGTCGAAGGTGCTAATCGCAATGTTCGCGCCGCCTTCGGCCGTCATCGCGCCTTCAACCTTCGCCTCAGCACTGACCAGGTAGGTGCCGGGCCGCAGCATCAGCGCCTGATGCCAGTTAGCAAGGTTCCGACCCAGATTGGAAATTTCCAGCACGCCGCTTGTGGCGGGGGAATAGCTCCACGAAAACTTGCTCAGCTTCCGGTCCTGGGACAACGCGTACCAATCAGCGGGCGCGCCGTTTACGCCGGCTGCCAGGTCACCGTTCTTGACGAGATTGGTCGGGGAGTCGGCGGACGCAGGCCAGCAGAACGAGGATGCGCACAGGAGGAGCGCCACAAACGCGATGAATCGCCGCATTAGATCCATGCGCATCCAATCAAGTGTGGATATGGATATGCAAGACCTGATGTTTTTCAGTGGCGCGCGGACTAGGATTTGCCGCAGCCCGGGAGGATCTGACGATGCAGAAACCACGCGGCGTGACGCTGACGATTTTCGCGCTACTGTTCGTACTGCTCGCGATTTCCAATTTCTCCAAACCGTTCTCGCATGATCCCGGCATCGGCTTCGTCTGCCTCGGTGTCAGGCAGAGCGGCACCCCCAACGCGATACTAGGCACGCTCTTCGGAATCGGTCTGCTGATCTTCGCCTACGGCATCTGGACGATGCGCCACTACGCGATGCCGGTGGCATACATTTTTTTGGCGTGGGTGATCATCAACACGATTCTCTTCCGAATAAAGAACCCCAACCAACCGCCGGCTTCAATTGCCTTTACGATATTCGCGACGCTTCTCGGCATTGGCGTGCCGCTCGCGACGGCGATCATTCTGTCTCGCCGCCGGGCTGAACTCACGTAACCGGCGAAATATTACAATGTCGCAAAAGCCGCGCGGCGCGACACTGACGATTCTCGCGCTCCTGCTGGCACTGATGGCGCTCTCCAATTTCGGCAAGACCTTCACGCATCATTCCGGCGTGGGGTTTGTGTTCTTTGGCATGCGGCTATCGGGCACGGCCAACACGATCGTCGCACCGATTTTCGGGATCATCATCGCCGTGTACGTTTACGGAATCCTCGCGATGCGCAGGTTCGCGCTGCCGCTCGGGATCGTTTACGCGGCGTACGTGATCGTCAACATGCCGCTGTTCGTTTTGAGATACCACGGCACCGCTGTGATGCAGGAGCATTCGTGGGCGTACCTGGTGCCCTACCCTTTCGTCGCGATCGGAGTGTCGTCGGGCGCAGCGTGGATGCTTTACCGGCGCAGGGACGATCTCACTTAGACTCACTTCGGATCTCGCGTCCGGCAACTGCGTGGCGGTAGAATTGGCTCTAATGATTCGCAGTTTCGCGAGGTGATCAGATGAAACGATCGCGCGACGGATCGATCATTGGACGACGCGAGTTCCTGAAACGGGGCATGCTGGCCGGCGTGGGCGTATCGATCCTGCCGCTGGCTGGCGCCGCCAGTGCGTCGATCGAAGCGGCCGCTCCGCGCGTGCGCCGCTACTCGACGCTCGGGCGCACCGGCCTCAAGATTTCCGACATCTCGTTTGGCGCCAGCCGCCTCACCGCGGGCAATGAAGACCTGGTGCGGCACGCCTTCGATTGCGGCGTCAATTATTTCGACTCGGCCGACACCTACACCGACGGCGAATCCGAAACGACGATTGGCAACGCGCTCAAGGGCAAGCGCGACAAGGTCTTCCTGACTTCGAAAACGATGGCGGGAGCGGACGACAGCCGCGCCTCGATGATGACGGCGCTCGAAGGTAGCCTGCGCCGCCTGCAGACCGACCACGTCGACGTGTACTTCAATCACGCGGTCAACAATCCGGCGCGGCTCAAGAACCCCGAGTGGTACGAATTCGTCACGCAGGCGAAAAGCCAGGGCAAGATTCGGTTCACCGGCATGTCGGGGCACGCGGGGAATCTTGCCCAATGCCTCGACTACGCGATCGACAGCGGGCATTTCGACGTAATCCTGTGCGCGCACAACTTCGGCCAGGACCCCAGCTTCATGCAGCGCTTCACGCGCAACTTCGACATGGTCGCGCGGCAGCCGGAGTTGCCGCGCTTGATGAAAAAAGCCAACGAGCATGGCGTCGGCGTCGTCGTCATGAAGACGCTGATGGGCGCGCGCTTGAACGACATGCGCCCGTACGAATCGGGCGGCGCGACCTTCTCGCAGGCGGCGTTTCGATGGGTGCTGTCCAATCCCAACGTCAACGCGCTGATCGTTTCGATGACGACCCGGCCGATGATCGACGAATACCTGGGCGCGTCAGGTGCGCGCGCGACCGCGGCCGGCGATATCCCGCTCTTGAATCGCTACGCGAGTCTCAACGGCGATTCGCAGTGCCGTCCCGCGTGTAACGAATGCGCGAACGCATGCCCCTTCGGCGTGCCGATCGCCGACGTGTTACGGACGCGAATGTACGCGCGCGACTACCGCGACATCCGCCTGGCGCGAAGCGAATACGCGATGCTCCCGGCCAACGCGGCGGCGTGTCTCACTTGCGACGCGAAGCCGTGCGCGGGCGCGTGTCCGCACGGCATCGCGACCGAAGTGCTGCTCGCACCGACGCATCAGTTGCTCGCGTAGCAGCTTAACGAACGCGGATAACTTCGAGCGTGGTGACGCCGCGAATCCATCGCGCGTGGCGCTTGTCACCCGGAACTACAAAGCGCAGCGGACCTTCGCGACTGTCCAGCGGCTTGCCGTCGCGGCGATCGGCCAGGATAATCACGCGGTCGCTGAAATTGGGATCGAACTCGGTCAGCGAAAAGAGCACCGTGTAACCGTCCGCCGCGCGCGCGACGACTCCCACCGCCATGTTCGGTCCTTTCAGGTCTTTACCCAGTGGCGCGCCCGCCTTCTGGAGGATCTCGGCTACCGGTACGCCCGCATACTCGGCTGGGTTGCCTTTTTCATCGGTGACGCGAATCGTCTGCCGCTGAAATGCCGCAATGTCGGCGGTGCTGAGATCGAGATGCGTCGGCACGTCGCCAATGACGCGCAGCGCCTGCGCGAAAGCACTTGGCGGCGCACATAGCAGCAGGATGAGCAGCGACGGCAGAATCCACCGCTGCGCTTCGACTGACGAATGCCACGTCAGCCCTTCTGAATCATGACCTCGGTGGCTTTGATCACCGCGGTCACCTTGTCGCCCTTCTTGAGGCCCATTTCTTCGGCACTGCGCTTGGTGATAACCGATTCGACCACATTGTCCCCGACTTTGACCGTGATAAGCGCGGTGACGGTCCCGAGAATTACCTCGGTGATTTCGCCCTTCAGATGATTGCGAGCACTAAGCGCCATAGAAGATGTTCCTCACATTGCTGGATTTACGCCTTGAATACTCTGCCAGATTAACCAAGGGAGCAAGATCGATACTGGAGGACGGAGTTTAGTCATTTCCGTAGCGCTTGAATCTCTTCCTCCACTTGAGTAACGCTCGAAGTGTTTTCCGATCGCTCGTGATCAAATTTGGGAGGGTCGCGCGATGAGTGACATAGAAACGGTCTCGTCCGGCAGCAACGGTGCGCAAGAATTCGATTTCGATCCCGATTCGCTTCGCACGAAGTATCGGGAAGAACGCGACAAGCGCATCCGCACCGACGGCAACGAACAATACGTCGAAGTGAAAGGCGACTTCAGCCGTTACATCGACGATCCCTACGTCGCTCCCGGCTTCACCCGCGCGCCGCTGAATGACGCGGTCGACGTCGTGATAATCGGCGGCGGCTTTGGCGGGCTGCTGGCGGGTGCGCGTCTGCGCGAGGCGGGCGTGAAGGACATCCGCATGATTGAGAAAGGCGGAGACTTCGGCGGCACCTGGTACTGGAACCGCTATCCCGGCGCGCAATGCGATATCGAGTCGTACATCTATCTGCCGCTGCTCGAGGAGACCGGCTACATCCCGAAGGAGAAGTACTCGTTCGCGCCGGAAATCCTCGCGCACGCGCGGCGCATCGGTGAGAAGTTCGATCTCTATCGCGACGCGTGCTTTCAGACGACGATCAAGGCGATCACCTGGAGCGAGGACGAATGCCGCTGGATCGTCACGACCGACCGCGGCGACAGCATGCGCGCGCGCTTCGTCGTCATGTCCAACGGCCCGTTGAACCGGCCGAAGCTCCCCGGCATTCCCGGCATCGAGAGCTACCAGGGCCACACCTTCCACACCAGCCGCTGGGACTACGGCTACACGGGGGGAGATACCAACGGCAATCTGCACAAGCTCGCCGACAAGCGCGTTGCCGTCATCGGCACCGGCGCGACCGCCGTGCAATGCGTGCCGCACCTGGGCAGGCACGCGAAGCATCTGTACGTGTTCCAGCGCACGCCGTCGTCGATCGACGTTCGCGGCAACCGGCCGACCGACCCCGAGTGGGTGAAGACGTTGCAGCCGGGCTGGCAGAAGCATCGCATGGAAAATTTCAACGGGCTGGTGTCAGGCCTGCCCGCGGACGTCGACCTGGTCAGCGACGGATGGACCGACATCATCCGCAACCTCGGCGGCCTGCTCATGAGAAGAAACAACGACTCGGCGATATCGATGGAAGAGATCGGACGCCTGGCGGAAATTGCCGACTTCAAAAAGATGAACCAGATCCGCGCGCGCGTCGACGAGCTCGTCAAGGACAAGCGCACCGCCGAGGCGCTGAAGCCCTGGTACCGCCAGTTCTGCAAGCGCCCCACTTTCAATGACGACTATCTGCCGACCTTCAACCGCCCGAACGTCACGCTGGTCGACACCATGGGCCGCGGCGTCGAGAGGATCACGGAGAAGGGGCTGGTGTTCGACGGTGTCGAGTACGAGGCGGACTGCATCATCTTCGCGACCGGATTCGAAGTGGGCACTGCCTATACGCGGCGCGCGGGCTTCGAGGTCTTCGGCCGCGGCGGCAAATCGCTCACCGAGTACTGGACCGGCGGCCTGAAAACGCTGCACGGCTTCTGCAGCGTTGGCTTCCCGAACTGCTTCCACATGGGAATCACGCAGAACGCCTTGACCGCGAACTTTCCACACATGCTCGAGGAGCAGGCCCAGCACATCACCGAGCTCATCAAGCACGCCAAGTCGAATGAAGCGCGATGCATCGAGCCAACGCCGGAGGCGGAAGCCGAATGGGTCGCGACGATCAAAGCGAAGGCGATGAACAATCAGGAATTTCTGGAGGCCTGCACTCCCGGCTACTACAACAATGAAGGCAAGCCGGAAAAAGGCTTCGGACTCGCGGGCGAGCTGTACGGCGGCGGCCCAGTCGAGTTCCACGAGATCATTCGCCGATGGCGCGCAGACGGAGAAATGAAGGGTCTGCGATTCACCTAGCGCACGAGATTTTTGGGATTTCTCGCGTGTAGCGGCGATATGCCATGTTAAGAGCGATTCGACAAGTAACATGGCATCCAGTGACAACGCTGTAGCGCGTGCGCGAATGGCGCGCGATCTCACGCAGACCGAGCTGGCACGGCGTGCGGGAATCTCGCGGCAGGCGCTCGGCGCGATCGAGTCGGGCGCATACCACCCCGGTGTAGCAATCGCGATTCGCCTCGCGCGCGAGCTCGGCAGCAGCGTCGAGTCGCTGTTCGGCGAAGTCGACGACGAGACCGCAACGCTGGTCGATGCGAGCTGGTTAGACGACAAGCCGCGTCGTGCAGCCGCCGCCGCAATCGCGGGTCGTGCTCGCGCGCGTCCGCGGAAAGGTCGTTGCCGTGCCGCAACCGGCCGCCCGTCTCATGCTCGCGCCGGCCGCCGGCGTTATGCAGCGTGCCCCTCGGCGCAATCGCGTGGACGTCTGCACCTTTCGACTGCCGAATGAAATCGACTCGACGATTTTGATGTCGGGATGCGATCCCGCGGTCGCAATCCTGGCGGAATGGCTGGCGCGGCGGCGGTCGCCGGTTAACGCGGTTGCGATCCCGTGCTCGAGCCAAAGAGCGCTGCGCGACCTGGTCGACGGGCGAGCGCATGTCGCCGGCGTCCATCTGCGCGATCAAAAGAGTGGCGAGTACAACCTGGCTCCCATCCGCCGCGCCTTGGGCCGTCGCCGCTCGATAGTCGTGAACTTTGCGCGCTGGGAAATCGGGCTGGCGACGGCGCCCGGCAATCCGCTGGCGATTCGCGGTTTCGCCGACCTTGCCAGACCCGGCCTCAGGATCGTGAACCGCGAAGATGGTTCCGGAGCGCGTTCTGCCCTGGACGAGGCGCTTGCTGAGCACAGCCTCAAGCCGGACAGGATTGCGGGATACGAAGTCGAAGCGGGCGGCCATCTCGACGTCGCGGCTGCAATCGCGGCGGGTCTGGCCGATGTGGGCGTCACAATCCGACTCGGTGCCGACGCGTTCGGCTTGCACTTCATCCCGTATCGCGACGAACGCTACGACCTCGTCATCATGGCGACGGAGGTAGAGTCGGCGCCGATCAAGGCGATGCTCGACGCATTGAACTCGCGGCGCTTTGCGCGCGAAGTCAGCCAGCTATGCGCATACGACACCAGTCAGATGGGACAAGTTATCCACACCTGAGTCGCGTTCCGTCCTGTGCGGGATGCATTCAGGAGACATCCACGCCATTGTACCAAGGTCCAATTGTCGCTCCTCAGGACGATTTGGCAATTTACAAATGGTGGCTCTACTTCTGCAGCGGGCGAGGAAGGACATTCGATGGGATCGATGAAGAAAACCAAACGGATATTGCACAGAGGGGCGATGGCCGTAGCAGGCGTGGCAGTCTTGCTGGTCTGCTGCGCGGCCAGCAACGATGCCATCTCCAATGCAGAGAAGGCCGATAAGCACAAGCCCGGCATGGCCGAAACCAAGGCGATCGCCGAGGAAGGTTTCATCTACGGCCTGCCGATCGTGATGAACTACGCGGTCATGTACGCGTACGCCGTGGACCGCGACTCGGGCCAGTTCAAGGCCCCGTTCAATCAAATCAAAAATGAGGCACGCGTCTACACTTACAAGGACACGGCTATCATCACGCCCAACAGCGACACGCCATATTCGGTGGCATGGTTGGATCTGCGCGCAGAGCCGATCGTGCTCTCGGTTCCTGCCGTGGAGAAATCGCGCTACTACGCGGTGATGCTCTGCGATGGCAACACCTTCAACTACGGCTACATCGGCAGTCGTGCCACCGGCAACGCGGCGGGAGACTACATAGTCGTTGGACCCGATTGGAAAGGCGAGACCCCCGCTGGCATCAAGCAGGTTTTCCATTCGAGCACGCAGTTCTCGCTTGCGGCCTACCGCACGCAGCTTTTCAATGCGGACGACATGCCGAACGTGGTCAAGGTCCAGGCGGGCTACAAGGTGCAACCACTCTCGGCTTATCTTCATCAGCCCGCACCACCGGCGGCCCCTGCCATCGACTTCCCGAAGATCAACGACAAAATGGTGAAGACCGGCTTCTTCGAATACCTCGACTTCGCCCTGCAGTTTGCTCCGCCCGGACCGGAGGAGGAAGCCATCCGAACGAAACTGGCCCGGATCGGCGTCGGTGCCGGTAAAACCTTCGACTTCAAAGATCTGTCCCTGAAACACAAAGTCGAAGTAGGCCTCGGCATGAAGGATGGCGAAGCTAAGACTGAGCACTACCTCGCCGCCGGACAAAAAAACATCAACGGCTGGAAGGTCGGCTCACTCTTTGGCGACCGTGCTTTCTACGACGGCGATTGGTTGAAGCGGGCCGCTGCCGCCAAAGGGGGCATCTACGGCAACAACGCCATCGAGGCCACGTATCCCATGACGAAGACGCTAGCCGACGGCCACGTGCTCGACGGCAGCAAGCACAACTACACCCTCACGTTCTCCGCCGGCGATTTCCCTCCGGTGAACGCGTTCTGGTCGATCACGATGTATGACGGGAAGACGCAGCTGCTAATCGAGAACCCGATCAACCGCTACCTCATCAACTCGCCGATGCTGCCCAGCATGAAAATGAACGCCGACGGGTCGCTGACGCTTTACATCCAGAACAAATCGCCGGGCGCTGATAAGGAACCGAACTGGCTACCTGCTCCTGACGGTCCGATCTACCTCGTGATGCGACTCTATTGGCCAAAGACGACTCCGCCCTCGATCCTCCCACCCGGCGAAGGCACATGGAAACCGCCAGCGGTAGAGCAGGTCAACTGACGCGACTCATAGGGAGCACTTTCATTTGCGCTGTCGCTGTCGGCGTGCGCGCCGGCGAATCGAACGTATCTGCCGCGAGTGCTCCAATATCCCTAGCCTGCTATCGACCTACGGATGCGGAGGTGGATTGGTGCTGGAGAAGCTGTAGCGCGCGATTTTCCAGCTCCCGTCGCCGCCCTTCCCGAAAATGAACAGCTCCTGATTCGCCTCCGCATTCTTCGCGCCGGTAGCGTTAATCGTCGTCGTCCCGGCAGAATTGGTGCGCGCGAAGACCCAGTTGGGATCCATCTCGACCACCTCGGCGACGCTGAACTTGACGCTCAGCTTGATCGCCTTGAACACGGCGTCGTAGGCCTGCCTCACCGCAGCCGCGCCAACCGCTGATTGGCTGTAGGGCGGCATGAACACCCCGTCGTCTGCGTAAAGCCGCATGACCGCATCGGTATCGGAATTGTTCAGCGCGTCTTGATACTTCGCCAGTACGTCGGCAACCGCTTTTTCGTTTGCATTCATGGCGTCGCTCCTTCGCAGATGGTTTCGCCTCCGCAACGAAATATACGCCTGCGACATTTCTGAGGTCAGCGGATAAGGGCGTTGCCCGGACGCGCAGGAGACTACTTGCAATTACAAAATTGTAATAGTATTACAATTACATAATGGCGCAGACGCTCAGACACGAACGGATCTCGCTCCCTCATCAGGCTCGCAGCCGCGGCACCATGCAGCGCGTGCTGAAGACGCTGCTGGCCATGCTCGAGACGCGGCCGTTCAACGAAATCACGATTGCCGATTTGGCGCGACGTGCTGATGCTGCCGTGACCTCGATCTATGCGCGGTTCGAGGACAAGCGCGCGCTGCTGCTCGCCGCCCATCAGCTTCACAGCGAAGAGGTAATCGAGCAGATCGATCGAGCGTTCGATCCGTCGCACCTGCAGAGCGCCAGCGTGCCCGAGGTGGTCGAAACCGCACTCGTTCAGGCCATGAAAACATTCAGCCGGCGCAAGAATCTCCATCGAGCCGTGCTGGCAGCGGCCGACCCCGACGTAGCCCTGCGCGCGGCTGAAATGATCCGCCATTTTTCGCAACGCGTTACCCAATTGATCCAGGGCAAACTGCGCGGCCTCGACGATGAAGAAGTCGCGCGCCGCACTGATTTCGCGCTGCGGGCCGCGATGGCCGTCATGCAGCAGCGCATTATTTTCGGAAATGTCGAGCCGTCCCGATTCGCTCTCTCCGAGCGCGAACTGCAATCGCGATTGCTCGCGATGATCCTGGCCGTTCTGCGGGCGCCGCTCGATCAATGACACGAACATCCAAGTAAAAGGAGACTCACAATGTTCGAATACTTTCGCAGCTATCCATCGAATCTGGCTATGGCACTGGCGCTCGAGACGGGCGGCGTTATATCGGAAATCGATGATGTCTGCCGCCCATTCCGCGACATCCCCGACAATGAGGCGGACCGCGTGACGCTCGATTGGGCCAAGGGCTGGCGCTCTCTCGGCGAGAAGCTTGATCGGCAGGCGAAGCGCGATGAGGCCGCTAACCACCGAATCAGTGCAGCGCGCAAGTATTTGCGGGGCGCCTTGTACTACATGATGGCTGAACGTCCACTTGCACCAGCAGACCCGCTTAAATTGGAAACGTACCGGCGCGGCCTGGATGCTTTTCGCAAAGGAATCGAACTATCTCCGAATGCGCACCAGCTGGTTGAGATCCCATACGCAGGCTCGTTTCTCCCGGCCATTTTTGTTCCTGCCGCCACCCCGGGACCTGCGCCTTGCGTGATCCATTTCAACGGTCTCGATTCGATCAAGGAGTTCCTTTACCTGACCGCGGCTGACGATTGGTCGCGGCGCGGCCTTGCCTGTCTCTTCGTCGATCAGCCCGGCACCGGCGGCGCTCTGCGCCTGAACAGACTGCCAGCCGAAATCGAAACCGAACGCCCCGCAGCGGCGTGTATCGACTATCTCGAAAAACGCGCCGAGGTTGATCCTTCCAGCATCGGAATCTACGGCATAAGTCTGGGTGGATACTACGCGCCACGGGCGGCCGCTTTCGAAAAACGGCTCAAGTTCTGTGTTGCACACGGCGCCGTGTTTGATATCGACGAGGTCCTGGCCCTCCGCGCGCGGCAAGGTGAAGCATACGCAGTCTCGGTGCCGCATTTTGACGATCACATCAAGTGGGTGCTCGGCTGCACTACCAGGGAAGAGGTCGCCGCCAAGATGCATCGTTTCACGCTGAAGGGCGTCGCCGGGAAAATCACCTGCCCGCTGCTGATCGTGCATGGCCGCGACGATCGCCAGGTGCCGGTCGATCAAGCTCACAAGACCTACGAGGCCGCAGTGAACAGTTCGAGTCGCAAGCTGGTTGTGCTGGGTCCGGAAGATGGCGGGGTCGAACACTGTTCAGTGGATAACCTGCCGCTGGCGACCGATCTGATGGCAGACTGGATACTCGACACAGTGCGAAGTTAAGAACCGTCCGCCGACGCAGTGGAGGAAAGCGGAGATCTATTTGATTCGGGCTGCGGCTTTGCGCGCGAGGGTGACGGCCGACGTTGCGTGCTTGGGGTCTTCCTGCACCGTTAATCATGAAGAAAGTATTCTTCTTGAGCACGCCGACCTCTGAACACTGATCACCACAGCTGTTGTTCTCGTACGCCTTGTCGCCGACTCCGTTCAGGGTCGGATACGGCGTGCCGTACTTGGCCCCAAAACCGACGGACTGCGCATACTCGGCGCGTCCGCCGGCGAGCATCAGAGTCGCTGACGCATTTTGCCCGTTCCAGCTTGTCGCCTGGCTGGTGTAAACGCACGACGTCGAGTCCGAGTTCGGTCCTACCAGCGGGCCGCCCATCACGGCCGTAACATCGTCGGCGGTGAGCAGGATGCATGGAGCGTCCGCGGCTTGCGCCTGCGCGCCGCTCACGACCGCGATAGTCAATGCGATGATCGATGTCATCAACGTTCTGCGAAGCATGATGTCCCCCTGTAGGCGGTCACGTGGTCAGTCGCGAGTTTTACTTGCGCTACGATGCGATAGACCTATTTGCTTTTGATCCGATCGGCAGCCTTGCGCGCCAGAGCGGTGGCCCAAGTGCCGAGGTTCGAGTTGGGGCTGAAGGTTTGCAGTCTGATCTCGACGTAAGTGCCGTTTTGGATCACATGAATACGCGCGCCGCCCGGCACCGCGTTCAGGTAAGCCGCATCACCGACACCGCTCACGCTATGCAAGTCCGAGGCACCCACGTGGCGATCGAATTCGGCGCGTCCACCTGAGTGCACCGTCGTTATCTCGATGTCGTCCCCATTCGCTCCCTGTCCGTTGTACTGGCATTCGTTGATTAGCGCCGCACCGGCAATGGGCCGCATCGGCCCGCTCCCGTGCTGCGTCCACGATTCCCCCGATACCGCCGTAAGATCGCTGGGCGTGATCAGATCGCACGCATTCCATCCGGCAATTTTGCAGGGCGGGTGCCCATAGTAGCCACACGGGCCGTTCGTAGCCGCATCGCCAGACGAGATTCCTTGAGCTCGAGCGCCAGCGCCAAATCCAATGGCTACGACGATGGCAACGGCGAAAGTTGCAGCTCTGAGCACCGTCGAGAGCCTCTTCCTAATTCAATTTTGCGAAGGTCTTATGCACTCGGCGCAGCGCGCTCGGGTAGTCCTCGTCGACTGCATTGGCCGCAAGAATCAGAACATCGGCGCCTGCCTCGCGATACGCGGCCAGCCGTTCGATACAGCGTGAGGCCGGTCCGATCAGCGCAACCGCATCGGCTAGCTCGTTGGTGACTGCCGCCACCATCGCATTGGAGTCGCGGCGTTTCGAGGCTTCCATGATGCGCCCGGCCGCATCGGCGAAGCCGCTGTTCGCCATGATGCGATTGTAGAACGGCAGCGCGCCGTAGAATGCGAGTCCGCGCCGCGCCGCCTCGTAGGCGGTTTTCAAATCATCGTGCAGGAAGAGCGGCACGCCGCAGGTCATGGTCAGGCTGCCGGGCGCGCGGCCCTTCTCCTTCGCGACCTTGTTCGCCGCATCGATCGATTTGCGCATGCGCTCCGGCGGGCACATGTACAGCATCAGCCCATCCGCCATCTCGCCCGCGAGCTTCGAGGTCTCGAGCGCCAGCGCCGCAAAGTAAATCGGGATCGGATGCGCCGGCTTGGGAAACTTCGTCCCGAACATCGAGAGCTCGCCGTTGAAGGCCTTGCGGATGATCTCCGTGTCGTTGCGCAAGCGATCGCGCGCATTGCCCATCTCGATGCCGCGCGCTTCGAGCGCCGGCCGATGACTGACGCCCAGCCCCAAAACGAAGCGCCCTTGCGCCGCGTCCTGCACCATCTCGGCCGCAATCGCGCACAACGCCGGATCGCGCAGATAGATATTCACGATCCAGGTAGCGATATCGATCCGCTTGGTCGCGTTCGCCACCGCCAACGAGCACATCAGCGCGTCGTTGACCGCTTCGGGAATGTAGACGCCGCCGAAGCCGGCATCTTCGGTCTCGCGCGCGAGCTGAACGAACGTCGACAGCCCGGGCACCATCGGACGAAGAGTAATCCCGTAGCCTTTCATCGGTACCTCCTAAGTCGCGGCAGCGCGCAACACATCCAGAGGATTTTGGTGGGCCGTTCCGGGCTCGAACCGGAGACCCGCTGATTAAGAGTCAGCTGCTCTACCAACTGAGCTAACGGCCCACCGTCGAAGCTTGCTTACGTAGCAGGATGTTTGGGGTGAGTGAAGGGATTTGAACCCTCGACCGCCGGAGCCACAATCCGATGCTCTGCCAACTGAGCTACACTCACCATCCTCGATCTCTTTCAATCCGCCACGGCGCATCGCAGCCGCCGCGACAGAATTCGCCTTCCGTGGCGCGCCAGAAGGGATTCGAACCCCTGACCCACGGCTTAGAAGGCCGTTGCTCTTTCCACCTGAGCTACTGGCGCATATCGGGGCGAGCCGATTTGAACGGCCGACCCCCTGCTCCCAAGGCAGGTGCGCTACCAAGCTGCGCTACGCCCCGAGCCTTTAGGAAGTAACATACGGACGATTGCCTCTCAACTCACGCTCGTCAGCGAAGCCGGTAACGGTTTTTGAAATCGCGCAGCGGTCCTTGTTCTTATCGGATGCAGCAACCCAGAACCGGAACCGGCGGCGCTTGCGCCCCGCTGTCCGAGATCCTTCCATCCGCTCGCGTTGCTCGCTTCGTCAGGATGACAGAAAAGATGCCTGCGCTTGCCTTCGTCAGGCTTTTTCTTTGTTCGCGTCATTCAGAGCCGCTGCGGCGAAGAATCCCGGGCGTCTTTTTCTACGATGCGACACTCACGGGATTCTTCTCTCCGCGCTCTCCGCTCTGAATGACACGGGGATCGCAGTCGGTTGGCCGCAGTCGGCCGGACGCATCGTCTCGATGTTAATGCAACCTGATCGCATCCAGCGCGCGGCGTCGCAACTTGCAAAAGCCGCTATTCTCGCGGAAAACTGGCCGATTTCGAGACTTTGAGGTGTCGCATGTCGCAGAAAGAGAAAAAAATCGATGGCGCACTCCTGAATTCATCGCGGGTTTTTGCGAGGCACAGAGTTTGCTTCAGGTAATAGTGCGCTGACAATCTCCTCCCCCGAGACAACAGCGTCTGTCCCCAAGCAAAGGCCGGGCTACTTGAACCGTCGGCTCCCCACCGCGGTCCCCACTCGTAGCCCGGCCGTTCTTTTTTTACCGGATAATCGACCGCTCGCGACTCTCCGTTAATCGGTAGGGAACCCCCCGGCATTTATCTTCTGGAATTTCTGCTACTCTATTTCGCAATCGGACTGCGGCGTTCTGCTCGGGGAGGTTTCATTTGTCGCGCTGACGGTTCCGGTCGGGGGTGGGGTATCAATCGCCTGAAGCAACGTGCTGGCGCATCTACTCGTCGCGATATTCGCGGCCGTATCTGTCGTCGCCACCAGCGGATGCTGGATGATGGCGGCTCAACTCGCGCCCTACGCGATCGGCGCCGCGGAGACAGTCGGCGAGGGCGCGGTTGGCCTGGCGTCTGGCGTTGGCTCCGCCTCCCATGCGCAATCTATCGAAGCAAAAAAAGAAGAGGACGCCCGCCAGAGTGCGATGAACAGCGACGACAGTTGTGACCAGCTCGAAGTCGAGGTTCCGGGCGTGATCGAGTTGCGCCGCAGTGCCGATGGTGCGCCGGAGTATCGCGAGCTGCTGATTGCCGACTCAATCGACCAGCGGCAATGGGCGCCGGTCAAAGACAGTGAAACCGGGTCGGACGGTTGGCGGCCTGCGGTGAACTTTCTTCAGATGAATTTCTCGCCGCCGCTGGGCGCTGTCGTTCCCGAGTCAACGAGCAACTTCCTCGCCTATGCGCCTTCGAAAGTCATCACACCCGCTGACGGCGATCGGTTGATCGCGATGACTTCAAACTTCGGCAAACCGGTCGGAACGTTTACCTGGAACGGGAACTTCTATCACTACGTGGTGACGAGCACGTTGCCATGCTTCCCGCCTCCGCCCGAGCGACGGCTCGCGGCAGACGTCCCGGCACCTCGCGGCCTCTAGTTCATTTTGCGTTTCGGATTTCGGCCGCAGTCATCGGCACGCGCTCAAGGCGTCGTGGCCGCAGCGCGCCGAATGGAAGCCGCGACTTCGCGCGCTGGAGAATGAACCCGCGGACGGTGCGGCGGGCTTCGTTGGTGCGCGTGCAGATCTGAGCGCATCCCGCATTGATGAGCGCGTCGGACTGTTCGACCGCGGCGGGGCCGCCCGCGATGATCGTCATGCGCGACGAGATTGCTGCGAGGGCCGACACCAGCGTCAGCGTGGCGGGGATACATTCGGCGGTCATGCACGAGATGAAGACGAAGTCGGGGGCAAGGCGCTTGACCAGGTCACAAATCTGGTCCTGCGATTTATCCTGGCCGGCAAAGGTCGCGATCACGCCGTCCTTGCGAAACAACTCGAGCAACATCAACAGCCCGAGGTAGTGCACCTCGCCAGGAGCCATCACGCCGAGCGCTCTCACGCTGGGCGAAATGCGCGATTTCACGAATCGGTTGCCGAGCTCGGGGATCAGCTGATGGGTCGTGTCGATGATCAGTTGCTGGTGCTCGTCGCTGATATGGTCCTCGGCGCGCTCTTCACCCATCAGCTCGAGTGCCGGCTGGATCACGTCGTCGAAAGTTTTCTCGAGACCGTTCTCGTCGCAGTAATCGATTGCTACCTGTCGCGCTCCTTCCGGATTGAGCTCGAGCAGCATGCGGTAGAAGTCGTGGTAGTCGTCGAGCACGCGGTTCGCGCCGAGAATAATCGAGAGAAATCCGAGCGGAGGAACGTAGTCGCCGGCCACCTTGAGGCAAGCGGTGATAGGAGTCGAAAGCAGCAGCCCCGGAATTCCCCACAGCCACGACCAGTACATCGCGGATACCAGCAACGCGACGGGCGAGACGTCAATCCCGTGGCCAATGATGAATGGCTCAGCAAATTGCGCCGCAACCTGATCGAGCAGAACAAAAGCGCCGAATATCTCGAGCGCTTTGTCCCATCCGGGAAATAATGCAAAGGCGACCAGCGCCGGTAGAATCGCGGAGCTGATCGCGCCGACATAGGGGATGAACCGCAGCAGAAACGCGACCACACCCCATAACGGCGCGCTCGGCAGCCCGATCAGCCATGCGAACATTCCGGTGCCGATGCCGTAGCCGAGATTGATCAACGAGAAAAGCAACAGGTAACGGCCCACGGTCGATCCGGCCGTCTCGATCGCCTGCGCTGCGATCGGAATTCTCGCGCGTGCGGCCAAGCGGACGAATCGATCACGCAGATCCTTGCGGCTGTAGAGAAGAAAAAACAGCAGCATGACGATGAGCAGCGCATTGACCAACCCATCGACGATCGGCATTACGGGCTTCAGACTGTCGCTTAGCGGCGCGGGCACCGGCAGCGCCATCACCTCGCGCGGCTGGCGGGCGGCGGGCGCAGGATTGGCGCTGGCCACGCGACGTTGAACGTCGGTGACCGCTTCCTGGATATGCTGGAGCCATGGCGGTGTGTTTTTTTCGAGCGCCGCGAGTTTGTCTCCGATATTGTCGGAATAACCGGAGACCTGGTCGGCGACACCAGTCAGTTCAATAGTCAGAAAATACCCAATCGCCGAAAGGAGGCCGATCGCGACCAGTACTACAAGTGCGGCGCTGACGAGACGACCGAAGTAGGGCTCGAGCCGGCTCGCGACGGGACTGAACACGACGCTTAGAATGAGCGCGATCGCGAGCGGCAGCAGGACCGGCCGGCCGAGGTACAACGCAGCCGTCGCGATGATCATTGCGCAGAACGGAACGCCTACCCGCAGGAGGGCGTCGCTATCTTCACTTTCGCCGTAGGTGCTGTGTTTGTTTTTCGAATTCCGCCACTGCCGTCCAACGCGCCGACCAATTATTTTCGAGCCGCTATTTTTACCTTAAGCAACACATTCTAGGCCGCGATCAGGCCGGGGAAATACGTTGAACGCATCACTTGTCGCCGAGTCGGGTATGTGCGGAACGTGTTCGGGTGATTCGATCTCGAAAAGCGGATGTCCCCGCCCAACGAACCATCTTGCGATCGGAGCTTCCAGCCTCAGCTGAAAATTCCTCTTCCCGCCACCAGCGACACGACGAACAGCACCAGGAATACGAAGAACAGAATCCTTGCGAATTGCGCCGCCGTGCCCGCGATACCGCCAAAGCCAAGCGCTGCCGCGACCAGGGAAATCAGTAGAAAAACAAGTGCGTAGTAGAGCATTAGTCAATTGCCTCCAAATTGATTGCCTGAGCAATCAGCAACTACGATGCCACTAGCTCGCCGGAGGAATAGTCACTTCCTCTGCAATAGTATTTCCCAAGGTCCTACTAACGAGAGAGAACCTTTTACTGAAACTAAAGGCGTGGTATTTCCGTCAATTGAAACGGCGAGACCGTCGAACCAAAATTAATCCGCGGCCGCCAGAAACCGATAGACGGGAAGTTTTGAGATAGCCGCAAATTTGTGAAAAAATCTCAGCATCGGTAATAATTACAGATTGAAACCAACTCTCTAGGGTGAAATTGAGATAAATCGTAGTATTTCTAAAGCGATCGGTTGTGCACGCTTGTTGCACTCAGCAGGCGGGAACACCATCCACCATCTGTATGACTGATCGCTCGAGGAGACTATGCAACTGAGAGCAAGACTGGCCCTGCTGGCTCTCGCGCTGATGCTGGTTCCCACGATCGCGTTGAGTGTCATCTCGCTCGACTACCGAATCGGCGAGATGGTCGACGACATGTCGCACTCGACCGATTTCATGATCGCGCAAATATTCGAACAGGTGCGCCTCGCCCTGGCCCAAAGCAGCGGCGACGTCCCCACCGCGCTTCGCAGCAGCGAATCGTTGCGCAAGGCGCTTGATGCGACGGTCGCGTTTGGGCCCGCCGTAGTTGCTGCGTCGATTGTCGGCAACGACGGCAATGTGATCGTCGCGGCCAATGGCGACGGCGAGGGCAGGCCCGCGCTCAACCTGCCGTCGGTCAAGGAACTGGACGATCAGGCTTCGCAATGGCTGCTGTTCACCTCGCTGCCCAGCCTTCTGACGGCGAAGGTTTATGAAGCGCGGCGGGGCGTCGACATCAATGGCAAGCCGGCCGCGACTATCGCGGTCGGCGTGACGACGGCGCTGATCGCCGACCAGGCGCGGCATCTGTTGATAGTGATCGTTGCCAGCGCGGGCTTAGTAGTGGCGTTGGGGATGCTCGCCGTATTGCTGATTGCCAACCGAGTCCTCGAGCAGCTCGATCTCCTGACCAGCGGATTCGAGCAGCTCGCGGCCGGCAAGAGCCCTGCCGAAGTGACAGTCTCGGGCGCCAACGAACTGAGCACGCTCGCCGAGAAGTTCAATGAGCTGTCGCGGCAAGTCCGGGAGGATCGATCGCGGCTCGATAGCAGTCAGACTCATCTGTTCGATGTCGTCCGCTCGATCCAGGACGCCGTCGTGTTGCTCGACGCCAACGGCGTGGTGCTGTTCGCGAACAAGGAAGCGCAGGAGCGCCTCGCGCCGAAGAACGACTCGCTCGAGGGCGCGCCGCTCGCGTCGGTGCTTACCCCGGAGCATCCGCTGCTCGCGTTGGTGCAGTCCACTGTAGCCGGCACCGAGGCGCATGACGTTCCGCTCACGCTGCCGGCCGGCGGCACCTACCTGGTTTCATTTCTTCGCCTTGGCCGCGAGCGGGTTCCAGCCGGTCTGCTGATTGTGCTGCGCGATCTGGCGCCGGTTATGGAACTCGAAACGGCGCTCGATTCATCGAATCGGCTCGCGCGCCTGGGGACTCTGATCTCCGGCCTCGCCCATCAACTGCGCAGCCCGCTCAACGGCATGAACATGCGGCTCGAGCTGCTGCGCCACGAAGCGGGCGACAAGGGCGCCAAGCATATCGACAAACTGCGCCATGAGGTGACTCGCCTCGACGAATCTATTGAGGCGCTGCTGCGGTTCATGCGGCCCGAGCAATTGAAGCTGAGCGTGTTCGACATGAACGAGTTGCTCAAGGAGCTGGGCGGACGCGTCAACAGCGAGCGCGTCAAAGTCGAGTATCAACTCGATCCGTCGCTGCCATCGGTGCAGTCCGACCGCGGACTGATTTTCGAAGCGCTCTCGAATCTGATAACCAACGCTGAACAAGCGATGGTCGACGGCGGCGGCTTGACCCTTTCGAGCAGCCTGCAGGGGTCGTCGGTCGAAGTGACGGTGGCCGACAGCGGCCCCGGCATCGCCAGGGAGCAACTGGATCGGATCTTCGACTTGTATTACACAACCAAAGCCGGCGGGAGCGGGCTCGGCCTGCCCTTCGCGATGCGGGCGATCGAACTCAACGGCGGGAAGATAGCGATAGACTCGGAACTAGGCCAAGGTACGGTGTGCAAGGTTACGATTCCGATTGCTGCAAATGCACCTGCCAAATCAGTGGTTTCCAGCGCTGCATAAGCGAATCAATCGGCTAGAGTTCCGGCAGCTTACCTGCGCGCTGTCGTTATCACTGATTGTTTTCGCTTTCGACGGATGCGCTGGCGGAACGTCGGACACGTCGGGCATTGCGAATTTTTTCGGCGGCGCTTCGGCGACGCCTACTGCGACGGTCACCCCAACTCCGACTCCCGTGGCCGTCGCTACTCCGGTTGCCGCAGAAAGTACCGGACACCCGACCAAGCGAACTGCCAGGCAGGCGCGCGCCGCGTCGGAGAATGCTGCAGCGGCCTCGAAGGAGGCAGCTACCGCAGCAGCCGCTGCCGCGCAGGCCTCAAAGCAGGCGGCGACTGCGTCGAAGCAGGCGGCGAGTGTGGCCAATTCGATCGATGGAAAGGGGCCGACCAACGCCGACGTGAGTCTGGAGAACGGTGCAGCCCCGGTTGGCGCAACTCCCGCGCCCGCTGTCAGTCTCGCGACGCCGTTGGCCAGCCCGTCGGCGCCGACCTCAGGTAATGCGAACGCAGCGACAATCGCGCGAACCACTCCGACTCTGAGTTCGTCGGCACTGGAATCTTCCGAGCCGCCCGGGGAACCAAATCCGGCGCGAGCAGCGAACTTGATTCAGGCCGTCGATAAAGTCGAAACGCGCGTCGACCGCAAAAATCTCGACGCCGATGATTCTCAACGCGATATTCTCGCCCAGAGATTGTTGCAGGAAGCGAAGAAATCGCTGGCCGAACACGACAGCGTCGCCGCCATAAGCCTGGCGACCAAAGCCTCGACTCTGCTCGAGCCTCTGCCTAAGCTCGCCGATTCGTCGATCCCTTCCGCGCCATAGACTTCTTCGGAATCGTGAAAGAATTGCCTTTCACGATTCGAAAAAACCCTTGCCTTTTTATGAGTTTAGGCGAGTGGCCCTATACTTGCTGATTAATTCGCAGTCGCGGCAAATGCCGTGAAATCACTTCAACTTTGTAGAGGTAGAGGAGCAAGTCGAATGAATAGCGACCAAATGAAAGGGAAGTTCAAGCAGCTATCCGGCGAAATCAAGCGCAAGTGGGGACAGGTTACCGATGACGATCTGACCCAGGCCCAGGGCAGCATGGAAAAACTGGTCGGCAAGATCCAGGAGCGCTCGGGCGATCAGCGCGAGGCCATCGAGAAGTGGCTGAAGTCGCAGGGAATGAATCCGTAGCGGAAACCCCGTAGCGGAAATCAGAGAGGTAATTTTATGAAGATCACATCGTTGAAAACGATCGTACCGGCGGTTCTGTTCGGTATGGCTTTGTCGGTGCCCTGCTTTCGCACAGGACGCGCCGGCGAGCACCGACATGCATCAGGCCGGTCAGGAAATGAAGCAGGCGGGTTCCGACACTGCGGCGGCCGCGAAGGACACCTTTCACGGCACCGAGCGCGCGACTAAGGACACTGCTATCACCGCCAAGGTGAAGACCGCGTTCATGCGTAACAGGGACGTTGGTGCGTCCGGCATCCACGTCGACACTGTCGCCGGATACGTGACGCTTAAGGGCAATGTGAATTCGCCCGAGCGAGCGCAGCGCGCCGCTGAGCTCGCGCAGCAGATCGACGGCGTCAAGGGCGTGAACAATCAACTCGTGATTGTCAGCTCGTCCGCTAGCAACTAATCGTTTGCAAAAGGGAGTCGTCGCCGATCTGCGTGAAAGCGCGAGGTCGCGGCGGCTCCTTGGTTCCTTGATGGCTGCGGGGTGCGGGTTGGGAGTTCCGACATGACGAAAACGCGGAAACCGCATCCAATCGTCCAGGTGGTTCAAGATACTGCCTGCGAGCTCAACGACCTGCTCAACGCTGTCGGACTCCGCATCGCTCTTCTGCGCCATCAGCTCGAAGCCTCGTCCGCCGAGGCCGAGATGATTCGCCTCGCCGGCCTGATCGACAAGGCTGCCCAGCATGTCCGGCGCCTCGAGGATTACACGCGCGCCGAGGAGCTGGTCGCAGTGATGCGAGGGGGTCGCGCGAAAAGAAAGCCTGAGAGTGCGGACATCGACAGCTCCGCATTTCTGTCCGAGTCGAGCTCCCAGAGAGCGCTCCTGATTAGCAACTCTTCCGGTGACGACAGCGCAATCAAGGAATGCCTCGAGCGCAGCGGATGCCAGGTGACTGTCGCAGAATCTTCCGCCGACGGATTGAGACTCCTGCAATCCAACCCGAGTTTCGATCACATAGTATGCGATTCCGCATTCCTGGCGGAGCCCGGCCGGAAGTTCACCGCGGAATTGTCGCGCGCCGCTCCCTCCTCGCGCGTATATGTACTCCATCGGCACAGCGCGACCGGCGGGCCAAGCGAGCATTAGTCAGTTATCGCCACCGGCATAAGCCGGAAATCCTTTCCCGATTACTCACTTCGATACTCAATAGTCAATAAAGCACTCACTTTGCTGCTGGATTTAAGATGGCTTGACTATTGCTTCCTTTAATTGTGGCCGGACCGCGCCTCTAAGCGGTTTTGTACGCTCGAACCAAGGAGGTTCATGTGATGAAGAATTCAACCAGGATTGCAATTTCGCTCTTGAGTCTCGCGGTCGTGCCGTTTGTCAGCGGATGCGGCTCGTCGACTGAACAAGTGAAGGAGACCACTGCATCCACGACTTATGTTCCGGCGCCGCCACCGGAGGTTGTCGTCCAGCCAGCGCCACTCGTAGCAGTGCCGCCGCCTACCACGGTAACAACCACTGAGGAAAAGGACTCGTCGAATTATTCCGACGCGGGCAACAACGCGACCCAGGAAAGTACCAGCGCCTATCACGCCGAGTCTTCGACTGTGACGCCGATGGTGACGGTGCCGCCGGCTCCTCCGCAGGAACAGACCACCACGACCTACCAGCAGAAGACTTACCAGGAAAGCAACTAACTACTATCTGACTATCGGGCACGGAGAGACTCATTAGTTTCTCCGTGCCCCAAGTGGCTAATCCTATGAAATTGGTGAATAGCAAGTCGATCACTGCAATACTGATTTGTGGTCTCGCCGGCTCGATGCTTGTGACTACTGCGAATGCACAGCAGCAGATGCCCCCGGCGACGGTCGTGGTTCCCTCTGGTACTCCGGAATTGAGTACCGACAAGTCGCTCGATGTCGAACATGACAAGGTGCAGACTTCGGCCGAGCACCATTACAATTCTCCCGCCGAGCGCGCCAACGACGACCTGTTAATCACCGAGGTGAAAAGCTCACTCGCTGACCAGGGAATCTCGGACGGATATCCGGTTGAGGTCGATTGCGACCACGGCACTATTCAACTAAGCGGCGTGGTAGCGTCCGCCGATGAGGCCAAGGCCGCGGAAGCGCTCGCGCTCAACACCAGGGGCGTGGTCGGCGTTCAAAACAAGCTGACCTGGCGATAAGCGCGCGACTCATCGGCGCATTAACGGAATCACTTCCTTCGCGAACTGCTCGTGCTGCGCGTCGCGGTCGGCCGGCGCGGAAATGATATCGACGTTGACGTCGCGAATTCCTGCTTTGATGAACTCGTCGATTCGCGCGGCGACATCGGCCGGCTTGCCAACGGCGGCGTAGCGTTTGGCCGGTTCGCGGAAATCCATCGCATAGCGCTTGCTCAGATGCGTTGCCGCGACGTCGAGCGCAGCTTCGTAACTCGGCCCGACCGTCGCGAACAAATGGAGCGCCGTGCCGAAATGCTCAAACTTGCGTCCGACGCTTTCGGCCTCGCGCGCGATAAATTCAAGTCCATCGGCGACCCGCTTAGGCGTGACGACGTACGGCATCCATCCGTCGCCCAGCCGCGCCGCGCGTTTTAGCGCAGCCTCCGCGCGTCCTCCGACCCACACAGGCGGTCCGCCCGGGGTGCGCGGTTTCGGCGCCATCGTGATTTTCCCGAAGCTGAAATACTTGCCGTGGTACTCGACCGGCTCGCCGGTCCACAGCCGTTTGATTATTTCGATCGCCTCGTTCGCGCGCCCGCCGCGCTGTTTGAGCGGAACGCCGCACGCCTCGTACTCGCGCGGAAATTCACCGCCGACGCCGACGCCAAAAATAAAGCGTCCCGCGCCCATCAGCCGATCCACCGTCGCGACCATCTTCGCGACCGGCACCGGATGCCGCAGCGGCAGCAGGTAGATGCTCGTGCCGAAAATCAGGCTCGGTTTCAGCGCCGACAGGTACGTGAGCTGAGTAAGCGAATCGTCGATCGGGCCGGTGAATGCAACGTGATCGCCGGTCCAGATACTCTCGTAGCCCCACTCCGACAGCGTGTTGACGGTTTTCAGCGCATGCTCGCGATCGGCGGCCGTCGCCATCGCGCCGAACCGGATTTTCGAATTCAGCGGAAGCCCGTCGCTCATGTGTGCACCTCAAACCGATCGAATCGCGCCACCATCGATGCGTATCAACGACCCCGTCACGTAGGCCGCCAGCGGACTCGCCAGAAACGCGGCGACCGCGCCGAATTCCGCGGGCGTGCCGAGCCTGCCCACCGGAATCGATTGCGCGTTTCGCTGAATTGCTTCTTCGACCGAAATTTTCTGACGTTCCGCCGCCACGCGGCTCATCTGAGCAATACGATCGGTCGCAATCGCACCGGGCAAAAGCGTGTTGACGGTGATTCCGTCGCGCGCCGTCTCAGTCGCGAGCGTTTTGGCCCATCCGACGATCGCGCTGCGCAGAGTGTTCGACACGCCGATCGCCATGATCGGCTCGACCACGCTCATCGAGGCCACGTTCAGGATGCGTCCCCACTTTCGCGCGCGCATATCGCCGATCAACAGATCGGTTATTCTGAACAGCGGCAGCACCATCGCATTGTACTGATCTTCCCAGACTTTGGCTGACACGCCGACGACGCCCGACGGCGGCGGCCCGCCGGAATTGTTGAGCAGGATGTCGATCGCGCCGAGCTGCTTGCGCGCAGCGTTGGCCGCATCCTCGACGCTCGGCCAGTTGGCGAGGTCCGCCGCGAATCCGACCGCCTTGGCGCCGCGCGAATTGATTTCGCCGACCGCGCGATCGAGCGCCTCCTGCCCGCGCGCGATCAGCGCGACCGCAACGCCCTCAGCCGCGAGCGCGTCGGCGACGCCGCGCCCGAGTCCCTTGCTGCCGCCGAGAATCAGCGCCGTTTTGCCTTTGAGTTGAAGATCCATTTTTCACTTCACCGGTCTTTGATCGTTGTTGCTTCTGCGGCACCGGATGTATCGTCTCGCCGCGACTCAGCATGTTGGTGTACTTTTCGATTCGCTGCGCGCGCGTCTCGGGCTTCTTCGCTTCATGAACGCGATACAGGATCGCGTAGCGGTTAATCCGGTCGAGCTGATCGAAGTTGCGCCTGGCGGCCGGATTGCGATCGAGCACCGACTGGAGATCTTCCGGCACCTCAGCCGTGCTCTGCGGCGGATATGCCGCCTTCCATCGCCCATCGAGTTTCGCTTGCTCGATCTCCTTCAACCCGGCCGGCTGCATGCGGCCGAGCTTGATCAGAACCATCGCCCGCGCGCGATTGAGCTGCGACCACTTTCCTTTCGGACGTCGCGGCGTGAAACGGATCAGCCAATAGTCGGCGTCGAACCGGTCGCCCTGCCCGTCAATCCATCCGTGACAGAGCGCGCCATCGATTGCTTCCCGTTTCGAAACGCTCGTGATGCCGGACGCAGCCTTGGCCAGCTTCAGCCACACGCCCTTCGACGTTCGCGGCTGCTCCTGGAGCCAATCCTCCCACGCAGCGCCCGATGAGAACGCGCGAATGGGAAGATCGTTTTTGTCCCGAGGTAACGTCATTCGTACGCGTTGCCGTTATGCGTTCTTGTTCGCGCCCGGCAGGTAGTCGTCGAGCGGCACGCCGAAGCTGTTGAGCGCCCACGAGACCAGGTTGTACTGCCCGACGGTGAAAACCGCGTCCATCATTTGCTCGGTGTTGAAGCGCTCGGACAACTGCTTCCACGTTTCGTCCGAGACGACGGAGTTCTCGTACAAATCGTCGGCCGCCTTGAAGAAGCGCCGCGTCGTGCTTGTTCCAGCCCGCTTTCGGACCTTTGCTGATGCGATCGATCTCATCGTCGGACAGCCCGGCCGCCTTGCCGATTCGCACGTGCTGCTCCCATTCGTACGCCGCCTGGTTGAGCCAGCCGATGCGCAGAATCAAAATCTCGCGATCGCGCGCCGGCAGCGATTGACCGCCGAGGATGTAGCCGGCGAAGCGCGACCAACTGCGCGCCAGCTTCGGATTCTGCATCAGCACCCGAAAGATGTTGACGACCTCGCCGTTGACCTTGTTGCGCTCGCCCATCTCGCGGTCCTCGGCGCTCAAGGTTGAAAAATCGCGGAACTGGATTCGCTGTTTTCTCGCAGTCACGGGTAACTCCTCCGTCATCGTTGTTGCGCGCGGGCCGGACGCTTCACGCGATCAGCTTTAATCCACAATCGGGATTTTCTCCAGCCAACGAATTCGTCGTTCAACTGAAAATGATCTAACTGAAAATAACCTGGCGCACGTGGTCGGTGTCGTTGTACTCGCGCACCAGCGCAATCTTGTCGCCCGCGAATCGGAAATAGAAGTGATAGCGGTTCGCGTACTGCCTGCCCTTGTCGGTGATCGCTTCGGATTCAGCCTGGATAGCGATCTGGTTGCCCTCGCCGATCACCGTGAGGACCCTCATTTTGAGCCGATTGGGAAACGCGCGCCGCAAGTTGGTCTCCATCAACTTCGTCGCCGCCTTGCCATGCAGCACCGGCACCTGCTTGAGCCGGCCCATCGGATCGAATTCGAAATCGTCGGTGACCATCGCGGCCAGCGTCTCCGCTTCGGGCCATTCGAGCGCCTTGAGAAATTCGACTGCGCGATGCTTCTGTTGGTCGAGGGTCATTGCCATTGCCGCTCCTTCCCAAAAACCCCGAATTAGCACGCGCCTCGTGGCACCGGCAAATCGACGGGATTTAGTATGATGCGATCGCGATGGAATCTTTCGACGTAGTGATCGTCGGCGCTGGCGCGGCCGGATTGATGTGCGCGATGGCGGCGGGGCAACGCGGCCGGCGCGTGCTGCTGCTCGAGCATAACGATCAGCCGGGCGCCAAGATTCTTATCTCGGGCGGCGGCCGCTGCAATTTCACCAATCTTGAAATAGCGCCCGAGCGCTTTCTGTCCGCCAACCCGCATTTCTGCAAGTCCGCGCTCAGCCGCTACACGCAACACGATTTCATTGCGATGGTCGAACGCCATCGCATCCGCTATCACGAAAAAACTCTCGGCCAATTGTTTTGCGACGGATCGGCGCGCGAGATCCTCGCGATGCTGCTGGCGGAATGCGCAGCCGCCCGCGTCGATTTGCGCACGAGCCACAGCGTCACAGAAATAACCCGCAACGATCGCTTTCGCATCGAGACCAACCGCGGCAGTTTTGCGGCGCCGGCGTTGGTGCTCGCGACCGGCGGGCTCTCGATTCCAAAGATGGGCGCGACCGGCTTCGCTTACGAGATGGCGCGACGCTTCGGTCTTGCCGTCATCGAGCCGCGGCCCGGGCTGGTGCCGTTGAAGGTCGCGGGCGAGACGCTCGAACTCTGCAAGACCCTTGCGGGAGTGTCGGCGGACGCGATCGCGTCGTGTGGCCGCGACAGTTTTCGCGAGAACATTCTGTTCACGCATCGCGGCCTGTCGGGTCCGGCGATTCTGCAAATCTCGTCGTACTGGCGCGCCGGCGAGACCCTATCGCTCAACCTCGCGCCTTCATTGGATATCGAAGACGTGCTCGCCGACCGAAAGCGCACGCGGCCCAAGGCTGAACTGAAGACCGTGCTGGCCGAGGTGATTCCGACTCGCCTCGCGCACGCTCTCGCGGGCGCATCGACGGCGAACGTCGCAATCGCAAATGTTCCGGACCGCGAGCTTTCCGCACTGGCTCAGCGGCTTAGACGATGGCAGCTCAAACCATCCGGCTCGGAGGGCTGGGCGAAAGCCGAGGTGACAGTAGCGGGAATCGACACCGGCGCGCTGTCTTCGAAGACGATGGAGGCGCGCGCCGTGCCGGGCTTGTTTGCGATCGGCGAAGCGGTTGACGTCACCGGATGGCTGGGCGGCTACAATTTTCAGTGGGCGTGGTCGAGCGGATGGTGCGCGGGACAGGCAGTTTGAATTTCGCTTTACTCTTCGAGCACGCCGTCAGCGACAAGCTTTGAGACTTCGGCGTCGTCCATCTGCAGAAGCGTGCGACAGATTTCGCGCGTGTGCTGGCCGAGCGCGGGCGCCGGCGCGACGAGCGGTTCGGGAATCGACGTGGCGTGGAAAGCGGGCCCTTCAAACTTCATCGCGCCGACTGGCGGCTGCGTCACCGGCTGAGGGTAGCCGCGCGCGAGCAGGTGCGGGTCGTCCGGCATATCGCTCGCGTACATCATGAAGCCGGCGGCAACACCGGCGCGTTGCAGGATGTCGGTTACCTCGTGGTCGGTGCGGGACGAAGTCCATTCGGCGACGCGGCGATCGAGTTCGGCGCGGGCTTCGAGCCGGCCGGGCGCCGTTTCGAATTTGCGATCGCGCGACCATTCCGGATCGCCGATGGCCGTGCGGAAGCGGCGCCATTCGTCGTCGTCGCGGACCGTGATGACGCACCATCGCTCGGTCCCGCTGCATTGATAGACGCCCCACGGCGCCATCCGCGAGTTGTGATTGCCTTGCGGGCCGACGGAGCCGGGTTCGAGCGACGCTTTGAGCATCAGATCGGCGAGCAGGCCGATGATCGTTTCGGCCTGCGCCACTTCGACGTGACCACCGGCGGCGCGGCGCTCCCGCGCGAAGAGCGTCGCGACGGCTCCCAGAGCCAGCATCCGGCCTGCCGTGTGATCGGGATGAATGGCGCCGGAGCCCGGCGGCATCCCGCCTTCGGGGAAGTTCCAGAGGTAAGTCATTCCGGTGGCGGTGCGGCAATTGGGGCCGAAACCGATCCAGTCTTTCCACGGACCGCTCGCGCCCATCATCTGACTCGAGGCGAGGATGATGCGCGGGTTGATTTCGCGGAGCTGTTCGAAGCCCAGGCCGTATTTTTCCATCGTGCCGGTGGCGCTGTTCTCGATGACGATATCGGTGTCGGCGGCGAGTCGCATGATGATGTCGCGGCCGCGATCGGTGCGGAGATTGATGCCCAGGCTGCGTTTGCATCGGCTGGACGAGGCGAACGCCGGGTTCATCTCGGTGCCGTAGATCGCGCGGATGAAGTCCGGGTGCGCGCGCGTTTCGATCTTGATGACGTCGGCGCCGTTCTCGGCGAGCAGGCGGCCGGCTTCGACGCCGACGCCGCCGATGCCGAAGTCGAGGACGCGCAGGCCGGCGAAAGGACGTCCGCTTTGCGCAGAGTTTCGCGCAGGCGCGGGCTTCGCGATGGGAGTGAACGGATCGCGATCGTGCGCGCCGGCGGCGGGAGCCGGGCCGGTGAAGCCGAGGCGGCGTCCGTCGAGGATGAAGAAGCCGTCGGCGACGCGACCGTTCACGCCGTCGGCAACTGCGGAATCGCGGAAAGTTTTGCGCTCGGCGAAATGATCGGCGGCGAGGACTTCGTCTGGCGTAAGCACCGGCGTCATCGCGAGGCCGCGGCGCTGCGCCTCGAGCGCCAGCTCAACTTTGGTTTTGTCCTTGAAGAATTCGGCGTACAGCGGATCGAGAATGTCGGCCTGAATCTGCATGCGGCCCAGCAGAAAATCGAAGTGATCGGCCTGCACGACCTCGGGCTCACCGAGCCACGCGCGCATCGCGCGCCACTGACGCCGATTCAGAATGATCAGGCGGACGAAGCCGTCAGCGCACGGATACATCGTGTAGATGGGTGCGTTGCCGGTGCGCATTTCGAAGTACTGGCCACCCGCCGCTTTCGTCGCGCTGAAACTCGGCATCGCCCAGTCGGAAGTCTGGGCCGCAGCTTCCATGATCGAGACGTCGAGATGATCGCCGCGTCCGGTCCTGCTGCGATTGTACAGCGCCATGACGGTCGCGAAGGCTGCGGTAGTGCTCGCGATGTCGGAGGTGAGCGCGCCGGGAGGCAACAGCGGCGGCTTGTCCGGCGCGCCGGAGCGGAAGAGCAAGCCGGACAGCGCGACGAGGACGGCGTCGGTCACGTGATAGTCGCGATACGGGCCGGTCAAGCCGAAGGGAGTGATCGAGGTGATGATCAGTTGCGGATGACGGTCGAGGATCTCGCGACGATTCAGATCGAGCGCGCGATTGGATTCGATCCACACGTCGGCGGTATCGAGCAGGGTCTCGAGTCGGCGGCGACCGTCCGCGGAATCCATGTCGAGGGTGACGCTTTTTTTGCCGAGGTTGCGCACGGTGAAATAGAGACTGAGGTCATTGTGAAACGGAGCTGCGTGGCGCGACGCGGCGCCGCCGGGTGGCTCGACGCAGATCACTTCGGCGCCGAGGTCGGCGAGCAAACGGCCGCATAGCCCGCAGGCCTGATCGATCACGCGGATGCCCGCGAGCGGGCGCTCGGTTTCTTCCGACAACGACATCTCAGGCGGCTTTGCGCACTGTTGGCGTCAGGCGGACCGGCAGGTGCTTCAGGCCGTTGATGAAGTTGGAGCGCAGCCGTTTCACCGGGCCAGTGCGCTCGACCGACGCGACGCGCTTCACGAGTTCTTCGAACAGGATGCTCATTTCCATTCGCGCGAGGCTGGCGCCGAGGCAGAAATGCGGGCCGCCGCCGCCGAAGGCTACGTGCTGGTTGGGTGTGCGACGGATGTCGAAGGTGAACGGGTCGGGAAAAATCTCCTCGTCGCGATTGGCCGAGATGTACCAGATGCTGACCTTGTCTCCCGCCTTGATTTTTTGTCCGCGCACCTCTGTGTCTTTCGTCACGTTGCGGCGAAAGTACATCACCGGCGACGCCCATCGCAGGATTTCCTCGGTGGCCGACGGGACCAGCGAGGGATCGGCGGCGAGCATCGCAAATTGATCGGGATAGTCGAGCAGCGCGTTCATCCCATGCGACATCGCGTTGCGCGTCGTTTCGTTGCCGGCGACCGCGAGCAGCAGAAAAAATACGTTGAAGTCCAACTCCGAGAGCTGGTCGCCGTCCATATCCGCCTTGAGCAGCGCGGTGACGATGTCGTCGCGCGGATCTTCGCGGCGCTTTTTCGCCAGCTCGTTCGAGTACATGTACATCTCGATCGCCGCCGCCTGCACCTTCTCCTGGCTGACGGCGTACTCGGGATCCTTGCTCCCGATCATCCGATTGCTCCACTCGAAGAGCTTGTGGCGATCTTCGTACGGAACCCCGAGCATCTCGGCAATCACCTGCAGCGGCAGCTCGGCCGCAACGTCGGTCACGAAATCGCAATCGCGCTTTTCGAGCGCGGGCTCGATGATCTCCACCACCATCTGGCGGATGTGAGTGCTGAGCGCGTTGATCATCCGCGGCGTGAATCCGCGATTCACCAGTGAGCGGTAACGCGTGTGATCGGGCGCGTCCATCGAGAGCATCATGCGGCCCTGCGCCGACAGGTCTGCCGCAGCGTCGGCGTCCTCGAGCGCGACCACTCCGCCGCGCGACTGCTCCGAGGAATAAGTCACGCCGTCGCGGCCGACTTCGACCACGTCGTCGTAACGCGTGAGGACCCAGAAGCCGGGACCGCCGGGCTCATGATGCCGATACACAGGCGCGTTGTGACGCAGCCACGTGAACCATTCGTCGGGAACTTTGTTCTCGAAGACGAGAGGGTCGAGCAGATTTATTTCGGGCGCGTCCACGGCGATTCCTCCTCGGCACGAGCGGCGGCGGATAGAACGGCTCTAATCTACCAAGAGTGCCGCCGCGTGCGTCAATGGACGCACAATGTCAGTCGCGCGGAAGTTATCCGACGCGACGCATCAGCTCGAGGATGTCGTAGCCCGTGATTTCGCGGCTCTTGGCCGACCAGTCACGCAGCTCCGTCTCGGACACCAGGCCGGCCTGCGCGCCCTTCGCCAGGTCCATCAGCCCAATCTTGATCGTCGCCTCGTCGATCATCTCGCCCGACTTCGGATCCGCCATCGAGCCGCCGCCCTTCTCGTGGTAGAGCTTGATCACGCGCCGCGCTTCCTCGACCTGATCGACGCTCGGCGTGTAGCACGCGTTGGCAATCTCCGCCTGCTGCGGATGAATCACCCAGGTGCCGTCCATCCCCAGGTTCGCCGCGCCGACGTTCTTCTCGCGCAGCCCCGCCTGCAATTCCTTGATGCGCTCGGGCGAATCGGTGTTGCGCCACAGCCGCAGATAGACGTTGTCGATCGCATGCAGCGCGGCAGCTTTGGCCGCGACCACCACCGCCTGCTTCGAGTAGTGAAAATTCTGGTTCTGATTCTCGACGATCTCGCGGATGCCCAAATTCGCCGCGTAGTCCGCAATCCCGAACACCAGCCCGCACATCCGGTCCGACGCCGTCGCAATCTCGTACGCATTTATCAGCGCTTGCGGCGTCTCGATCAGCGACTCGATCTGCAGCTTGTATTTCCACCCGGCGCGCTTTTCGAGATCGTCGAGCAGCTTCGACACCTCGCGAATCTCCTCGGGCCCGCGCGTCTTCGGCAGCATGATGCCGTGGAAGCGGTTCGGCGCGCCGAGCACGATCGCCTCCATGTCGCCCTTGAAAAACTTCGAATGGATATTGTTGGGCCGCACCGTGACGACCTTCTTGCCGAAGTCGAGCGTGTTGAGCGCCTCGACCATCACCTTGCGGCTCTTCTCGCCCTTGAACTCGTACGGGCACGCGTCCTCGAAGTCCGCCATCACGTGATCGACCGGCGCCTTGACCGGGTCGGCCGCCGTAATGTGCAGCTTCATGTTGTGACCGGGATAGGTCATCTCGGTGCGCGGAATTACGAAACGGGTGCCTTTGTCCAATACGTACATTGATAGATTCTCCCGCTGGCTCGCGCTCAGTTGGTCGCCTGGTAGTGACTCTTGCGCTTGATCAAAACAGTGCGTTCGATTTCGACGACGATCGTACCGTCGGGTTTCTTGCCGATCAATTTGAACTTCACCAGCCCTGCGTCGGGGCGATCGGAGTCGCGCTTCTCGAGCACGGTCGACTCGGCGTAAATCGTATCGCCGTGAAAAACCGGGTTGGTATGCTTGCCGTTGTCCATCTCGACTTCGGCAATCGCGTTCTCGCTGGTGTCCTCCGACGCGAGCCCGACCGTAAACGCCAGCACGACGCCGCCGTACACCAGCAGCTTGCCGCCGACATACGCGCCGGGATTCTTGTCGATCAAATCCTGGTTGAAGTGCAGCTCCGCCGTGTTCATCACCAGCGAAGTGAAGTTGTGATTGTCGGCCTCGGTAATCGTGCGCCCGCGCTGATGCGCGAGCGTCTCGCCCACCGTGAAATCCTCGAAATAGCTGCCGTCGCTCGTGATGCTCACTGTCAGTTCTGCTCCATGATCCGCCGGCCGATTACTTCGTACTGAATTTCGCTGGTGCCCTCGAAGATCGACAGCACGCGCGCGTCGCGCCAGAAGCGCTGCGCCTCGAACTCCATCGAGTAGCCGTAGCCGCCATGCACCTGCATCGCCTCGCGCGTGACCCGCTCGGCCATCTCGGCGGCGAACGCCTTGGCGAGGCCGGCCTCGTAGTCGCATCGCTTGCCCGTGTCCTTTTCGGCGGCCGCGAAGTAGCAGAGCTGGCGCGCCGCTTCGATTTCGACCGCCATGTGCGCGAGCTTGTGCCGAATCACCTGGAAGTCGCCGATCGGCTGGCCGAACTGCTTGCGATCCTTCGCGTACTTCACGGCGCACTCGAACGCCGCCTGCGCCACGCCAACGCCGCGCGCGGCAGTCTGGATTCGCGCCGCTTCGTAGCTCGCCATCAACTGGTAAAATCCGCGCCCTTCGACGCCGCCAATCAGATTCGCCTTGGGCGCGAACGCGTCGTCGAACTGCAGCGCGTAACTGCGCATGCCGTGGTAGCCGATCGTCGGAATCGGCGACCCGGTCAATTGCGGCGGCACAAAGTCGTCGCCCGGCTGCTTCTCGAACAGGATCAACGACAGCCCCTTATGCTTCTTCGAAATGTCGGGATCGGTCCGCGTCATCACGGTGAGCATGTGCGCGCGATTGGCGAACGTGCACCACATCTTCGATCCCTTGATCAGGTAGCCGTCGCCATCCTTCACCGCGCGCGTTTTGAACGACGCCGTGTCACTGCCCGAATCAGGCTCGGTGAAGGCAGCCGCCGTCAGAATCTCGCCGCGCGCGATCGGCGGCAGGAATTTCTTTTTCTGCTCGGGCGTGCCGTTGGCGCTGATGAGAGTGCCGGTGATGATATTGCGCGTCATCACGGAGCCGACGCTCAGCCATCCGCGCGACAACTCCTCGGTCACGATCGCCATCGAGATGTAGTCGAGACCCATGCCGCCTTCTTCGGTGGGAAAGATCACGCCGAAGTAGCCGAGCTCGGCCATCTGCTTGAGAATCCGCTCGGGGATTTCCGCGTTCTGCCGATCGAGATCGTTGGCTATCGGCTTGACCTCGGCCTCGACGAACTCGCGGACCGAGCGCCGGATAAATTCATGCTCAGGCGTAACCAGGGGCATCGTATCTCTCTCCTAGGCGGGAGGATTGCGTTTGCGAATCAGCACCGGCCGCTCGTACTCGAGCACCTTTTCGCCGCGTTGGTTGTAGCCGGTGGTGCGGAACTTGACGACGCCGCGATCGGGCCGCGAGGTGTCGCGCTTCGACAGCACCAGCGACTCCGACGTGATCGTATCGCCGGGGTAAACCGTCTCGTGCCACTTCATTTTTTCGTAGCCGAGATGCGCGATCGCGCGCTCGCTCAGATCCTCGACCGACAGCCCGAAGACCACGTTCATCACCAGCATGTGATTGACGACCACGTTCTTGTAGCCGAGGCTCTGCGCATACTCGCGATTGAAGTAGATGGGGTTGAAGTTCATCGTGACGCTGGAAAAAAAACTGTTGTCGCCTTCGGTGACGGTGCGACCCCAATGATGCTTGAAAAGATGGCCGACCTCGAAGTCCTCGAAGTAGTGGCCACGCTCGATTTTGCGCACCGCCATATGGTCAGGCTGCCCTCTTCCTGTGATCGTAGAATCTTGAAAAGTCCTGAAGCCGAATCCGTTTTTTATGGAATTAGCGGTGGCGCGTCAACCGAGCGCCAGCGCGCGGTACTGTCTAATTCGGCCCTGAGTCTAAACTCGAAACCGCGAGTGTCTTATTTCGATTCTGGAATGAAGTTGAGTTGCCTGCCCTTCAGTCTGGGATCGTCGCTACTGACACATTGATTTTTTCCGTACCAGTACTCTCCTGGCTTTAGATTCATACTCGCAATTGCTGCTTTGCAATCATCGGAAGTATTGAATGTGTCCGCAATCCACCAAGTGTAGACTGGTGCCTTCATGTCTAACTGCTGCACGGAAAATTTGGGATCGAACCTTGATGCTGGATCGATCGGCGGCGTCATCAGGTACCAGCCCACGAGCGCGAGCGCGGCAACGTGGCGGGGCTTCATGGTGACTTGGGACGCGGCAAGTTAGTCAGACAGTACCCTGCCCGCCCGCCAAGGCCAAATGATACCGTTGGATTATGAGCGACCGCATTCCCTTCCGCGTTAGTCCGATGCTCGCGTCACTCGTGCCAAAACCGTTTCACCAATCCGGTTGGGTGTACGAGGAAAAATACGACGGCTACCGGATCCTCGCCTACAAGGAAGGCGCGAAAGTCACACTGCTATCGCGCAATAACCTCGATCGGACGGCAACCTTTGCCGCCGTCGCCACCGCTGTAGGTCAACTGCGCGAGCGGACCGCGCTCCTCGACGGCGAGGTCGTTGCCTTCGACGCGAAGCGGGTCTCGCGGTTTCAGTTGCTGCAGCGTGGCGACGTCGCGCAGGCCTTCGCCGTGTTCGATTGCATTTATCGTGGCGGCCGCGATCTCCGGCGCGAACCGCTCTCGCGCCGCCGCGACGAGCTCGAGTCCGTGCTGGAGGAATCGTCGAAGCAGCTCCTGATTTCGCGCCGCCTGGCCAAGGACGGTCTCGCCGCCTACAACATCGCCAAGCGGAAAGGCTTCGAAGGAATCGTCGCCAAGGACAGCGACTCGCCTTACGAGGAACGCCGCTCCAGAAAATGGCTCAAGGTCAAGGCGCATCAGGAGGAAGAGTTCGTCATCGGCGGCTTCACCGCACCCGAAGGCAGCCGCGAGCATCTCGGCGCGCTGCTGCTCGGCGCCTACGCCGGCAAGGATTTCCACTTCGTCGGCAAAGTCGGTACGGGATTTACTGAACAGACCCTCGCGACACTCGCGAAGACCTTCCGGCCGCTGGTAGTCACGCGCCCGCCCTTTGTCGATCCACCGCGCGAGAAAAGCACGACCTGGCTGACGCCGCGGCTGGTAGCACAAGTCGCGTTCCAGGAGTGGACCGCAGACCGCAAGCTGCGTCAGCCCGTCTTCCTCGGCCTCCGCGACGACAAGAAAGCGATCGACTGCATCCTGCCGAAAAACTTCAGCTAGGTTTGAGGCTTCCTAACCCCAATCGAAGGCGAGAATTCGTGCAGGGTTCAGCCTGCCCTGAGAAACTGCGGGTTTCGGTTAAAATCAACTTGTTCTCTAACGCGCGCTAGGCAAGTATTGTCAAAGCGACCACAAACAGGTACCTAATTCCGACGCGCTTTTGACCCGTAACCGAATCACAATAAGGGGAGCCAACCGCATCAGGGCCTTGTCGCGGAGCATCGGCGCGCGCGGTGGTAACCGACCAAATGATGCATAAGGAAATTTACGAGATCGGACAGGTGCCGCCTATCGGCGTGGTGCCCAAGCAGATGTACGCGCAGGTTATCCGCGCGGACCGCTTCGGCGACCCGAATCACGCCTTCAAAGTTGAAAAAATTGCAGTCCCTGAAATCAAGCCCGACGAAGTACTCGTCTACGTGATGGCCGCCGGGGTCAATTTCAACAACGTGTGGGCGGCCCTCGGCTCGCCGGTCGACGTGATCGGCGCGCGCCAGAAAGCGAAGTACGATCACTCGGATTTCCACATCGGCGGCAGCGACGCCTCGGGCATCGTATATGCGGCCGGCCGCGACGTGCACAACGTCAAGGTCGGCGACCGCGTCGTCATTCACTGCGGCGTATGGGATCGCAACTCGGCCGCCGTCCGCAACGGCGACGATCCGATGTACGACCCGACCTTCAAAATCTGGGGTTACGAAACCAACTGGGGCAGCTTCGCCCAGTTCGCCCGCGTGCAGGCGCATCAGTGCATGCCCAAGGCGCCCGCATCTCACCTGGGAAGAAGCTGCCGGCCCCACGCTGGTGGGTGCGACCGCGTACCGGATGCTGATGGGCTGGGCGCCGCACGTCGTGCGCCGCGGCGACGTCGTGCTGATTTGGGGCGCGTCGGGCGGCCTCGGCTGCATGGCGATTCAGATCGTCAAGGCCGAAGGCGGAATCCCGGTGGGCATCGTCGGCGACGATCGCAAGATCGATTTCTGCATGAAGCTCGGCGCCAAGGGCTGCATCAACCGGAAAAAATATCTGCACTGGGGCATGATGCCGCACTGGAAAGATACCGCGGCGTACAACAAGTGGGCGGCCGAATGCCGCGCGTTCGGCAAAGCCATCTGGGACATCGTCGGCGAGCGCAAGAATCCGCGCATCGTGTTCGAGCATCCCGGCGAAGACACCATTCCCACTTCCGTGTTCGTCTGCGACACGGGCGGGATGGTCGTCATCTGTGCCGGCACCACCGGCTACAACGCGGTCGCCGACTTGCGCTACCTGTGGATGCGCCAGAAGCGCCTGCAGGGCTCGCACTTCGCCAACGACGAACAGTCCTACGCGTTCAATCAGCTGGTGCTCGACGGCAAGATCGATCCGTGCCTCGCCAAGACCTACACCTTCGCCGAAATCCCCGAATGCCACCAGGCGATGCACGAAAATCGCGCCCCCGAAGGCAAGATGGTCGCACTGGTAGGCGCCCCCAAAGCAGGCCTCAAGGATCTCCCGCTGTAAGAGCTTAAACGCCCTCGATGGCGACCAGGTTGCCGCGGGCCCCGGCTTTGCGTACATCGATCAAGGGCCGATATTCCGCTGAGTTGTACCAATTCTTGAGTTCCTGCATCGAGGGGAACTCAACGATGATCAGCTCCTTGGGGGTCCAGGAGCCCTCAAGCACCTCGCGCGCACCGTTACCCACGAGCAGACGCCCGCCATGCTTGACCACCGTCGGCCCCGCACTGCGGCGGTATTCGGCGATTTTTTCCGCGTCGTTAATGTCCAAATCGACAATCAGATATGCAGCCATGGTCTATCACCTCGCTTTGGCAAGCGCGCATTTTGGCACCGCAATCAACCCGCGATATGCTCGGAGGGCGTATTTATCTTAAGACGGTGCGTCTGGCGCCAGTCAAGATTCCGTTTCTGCTCTGAACGATCGAATCGCATCTAGAAGGAATTTCACCATGTCCATCGAAATTCGACGCGCCACCGAATCCGACATCCCCGAACTCTCGCGCCTCGTCGCCGCGCTGGCTGCCTGGGAGCAAGCGCTCGACCCGCGCGTGCAATTCGATTGGGACGGCCTTCGCGACGCGCCCAACTGGCTCAAGCTGGTGCTCAATCGCGATCATCACGCGGTCTGGGTGGCTGTCTCCGACGGGCGCCTCGTCGGTCATCTGTGGATTCGCCTCAAACACCAGGACGACGGCGCGCTCCCTCGATCCGTCGGCTATATCAGCCAGGCTTTCATGGACGAGAACTTTCGCGGACGCGGTCTAATGAAGCCGATGCTCGAGGCCGCCTACGAATGGTTCCGCGACGCAGGGATTACGGTCGTCACGCTCAGCGTGCTGCATCGCAATTGGGTCGGCGCCACCGCATGGCATCGCCTCGGTTTCAGCGATTGGCGCGAGGAGCGCCGCATGGACCTGAAACCGCGCCCGAAGTAGCCTCAATGCGTCGCTCTTGACCGCTCGGTAAGGGGCAACATTCTCCTTGACAAGCGGGCGCAATCTGCCTTACTAGACTGAATGGGTCCAGTATTCCAGAGAGCTGATTTCCGTTTGACTGTATCTGAAGAAGCCTTATACTATACCTAGCAGGTCCACTATTAGGGATTGGACACTGAAAAAATGAAGAAGCCCGTTTACATGGACAATCATGCGACCACCCGCGTCGATTCGCGTGTGCTCGATGCGATGCTGCCCTATTTCACCGAGAAGTTCGGCAACGCGGCCAGCCGCAACCACAGCTTCGGCTGGGAGGCGGAAGAGGCCGTCGATCGCTCGCGCAATCAGATCGCGGCGCTGATCGGCGCCAAGTCCAAGGAGATTATTTTCACCAGCGGCGCCACCGAGTCCGACAACCTGGCAATCAAGGGCGTCGTCGAGTTTTACAAAGACAAGGGTAACCACATCATCACCTGCGTCACCGAGCATAAGGCCGTGCTCGACAGTTGCCGCGCGCTCGAGCGGGCAGGCAAGGCGACGGTCACCTATCTGCCGGTCGACAAGTACGGGATGGTCGATCCCGACGCCGTGCGCCGCGCGATCACCGACAAGACCGTGCTCATCACGATCATGTGGGCCAACAACGAGATCGGCACGATTCATCCGATTGCCGAGATTGGCAAGATCGCCAAGGAAAAGGGCATCGTCTTTCACACCGACGCCGTGCAGGCGATTGGCAAGGTGCCGGTCGATTTCGAAAAGGCCGGCGTCGACCTCGCGTCGATCACCGCGCACAAGATTTACGGGCCGAAGGGAATCGGCGCGCTGTATGTTCGCTCGAAGGGGCCGCGCGTGCGGCTGACGCCGCAGATGGACGGCGGCGGCCATGAGCGCGGGATGCGCTCGGGCACGCTCAACGTTCCGGGCATCGTCGGCCTCGGCGCGGCGTGCGAAATCTCCGGCAAGGAAATGCCCGACGAAGCGCAGCGCCTCATCCAGTTGCGCAGTCAGCTGCAGGCTGGACTGTTCGAGCGCCTCGACGAGATTTACGTCAACGGTCATCCGACCGAGCGTCTGCCGGGCAACCTCAACGTGAGCTTCGCGTACGTCGAAGGCGAGTCGCTGCTGATGGGTATCAACGATATCGCCGTCAGCTCGGGCTCCGCGTGCACCTCGGCGACTCTCGAGCCGTCGTACGTCATTCGCGCGCTGGGCATCGACGACGAACTCGCGCACAGCTCGATTCGTTTCGGGCTGGGCCGTTTCAACACGCTGGAAGAAGTCGATTACGTGACGGACCGCGTCAGCAAGGAAGTGAAGCGGCTGCGCGAAATGTCGCCGCTGTACGAGATGGCGAAAGAAGGAATCGATCTCAAGTCGGTCAATTGGAAGTCATAACAGGACGCGCCGCGCCGCATCAGGGAAAAAATCATGGCCTACTCAGATAAAGTTATCGAGCACTACAACAATCCGCGCAACGTCGGCAGCTTCGCCAAGGACGAGCCGGGCGTCGGCACGGGCGTCGTCGGCGCGCCGGAATGCGGCGACGTGATGAAGCTGCAGCTCAAGATCAGCGACAACGGCGTGATCGAAGATGCGCGCTTCAAGACCTTCGGCTGCGGCAGCGCGATTGCCAGTTCGAGCTACGTCACCGAACTGGTCAAGGGCAAGCATATCGACGAAGCGATGACGATCAAGAACACCGTCATCGTCAAGGAGCTCAACCTGCCGCCGGTCAAGATTCATTGCTCGGTCCTGGCCGAAGATGCGATCAAGGCCGCCATCACCGACTGGCGCAAGCGCAAGGGTGATGACGTCGCGGCGGAAGAGCCGGCCAAATCGAAGGAGGCGTAAGGTCTCGTGGCTGTGATTTCACTTTCCGAGGGCGCTGCCCAGAAGATCAAGCAGCTGGTCGCCGACAAGGGCGAAGGCGCCGGCCTGCGCGTGAAAGTCGTCGGCGGCGGATGCTCGGGCTTGCAGTATCGGATGGAAATCGACGCGGCCAAGGAGCGCGACAAGGTTTTCGAGCGCGACGGCGCGCGCCTGATCGTCGACAAGAAAAGTTTTCTCTACCTCAATGGCTCCGAGCTCGACTACGGCGAAGAGCTGATGTCGTCGGGCTTCAAGGTCGTCAATCCAAATGCCAAGCGCAGTTGCGGATGTGGAGAATCGTTCGTCGTATGAACCGGGGGATGTGGGGACTGCAGTCTCAAGATGATCGAATGCCTTTCATGCGGACGGCAGCAGGAGCCGTCATTAATTTGCGCTGAGTGCGGTGCGCCGCTCGCGGCGCCGCTCGATTGTTTCGCCGCGCTGGGATTGCCGCGCAAGCTGACGATCGATCTGGACGCGCTCGAGCGCCGTTATCACGAATTGAGCCGCAAGATTCATCCCGACAGGTTCGCGTCGAGCAAACCCAAAGTGCGCGACGCCAGTGTCCGTGCGACCGCGACTCTCACCCGCAGCTACCGCACGCTGCGCGATCCGGTCGCGCGCGGCCTTTACTGGCTGGAGCAGAATGGCGAGAAGCTCGCCGAGAACAACAAGCGCGTTCCGCCCGAAGTGGCAGAGCTGGTTTTCGAAGTGCAGGAGCAGCTGGCCGAGATGCAGTTGGCGACGGACCCTGAAGTGGCGGTCGAGCGCGCAACCGAAATCGCCGCGCGCCGCGTCGAGCTTCAATTCACGATGGACGAACGCCTGGCCGCGCTCGATCGGCATTTCGCCAAATGGGATCGAGCCGGCGGCGGATAAAAAAATCCTTACAACGGAATTGAAAACGCTGCTTTCGAATATCGCCTACCTGCGCACGCTGATTCGCGACGTCGATCGCGCGCTCGAAAACGCAAAGGCCGCCTAACACTGGAAAAAGATGCCCCGAATTTTTGGCATAGACCTCGGCACCACCAACAGCCTCATCGCCGCCATGGAAAATGGTGAGCCGCGCGTGATTGCCGTCGGCCACAACGGCAGCGCGCTGCTGCCGAGTGTCGTCGCGATTGCGCCTGACGGCGCAGTTACCGTCGGCGAGCGCGCAATCGAGATGGAACCGCATCTGACCGTCGAGCGCGACGGCCGCGTGAGCGCGGTTGGCTTCGCCGGCGGCGAATATGGCGCCGTCATTCGATCGGTGAAGCGCTACATGGGCCTCGGCGGCGACGAGATCGCGCCCGAAGATCGCGCGCGCTACACGTTCGCCGATCTGAGCGGCCCGGTCGTGCGCTTTCAAATCGGCAAGCGCGCGTTCACCCCGTCGCAAATCTCCGCCGAGATTCTGCGCGCGCTCAAGGACGGCGCCGAACGCGCTATCGGCAAGAACGAAAAAGTCGAGCGCGTCGTTATCACCGTTCCAGCTTACTTCAACGACGGGCAGCGCCAGGCCACCAAGGACGCCGGCCGCCTCGCCGGTCTCGAAGTCGTGCGCCTGGTGAACGAGCCGACCGCGGCCTCGCTCGCCTACGGCCTTAACAAGATGGCGACCGGCAATGTGGCAGTGTTCGATTTCGGCGGCGGCACTTTCGACATCTCGATTCTCAGCATCAAGGAAGGAATCTTCGAGGTGCTCGCGACCAACGGCGACACGCATCTGGGCGGCGACGACATCGACCGCGCAGTTGTCGATTGGCTGCTCGCCGAAATGCCCGACACGCTCAAGCTCGATCGCCACGTCTGGAACAGCGCGCGCATGGCCGCCGAGGACGCCAAGAAGCGCCTCACCGACGTGGCAGAGACGGAAGTCGTCGTCGAGCTCCCCGGCCATTCGATTCGCAAGCATCTGACGCGCAGCGCGCTCGAGGAGATGGCCGCGCCGTTTATCGCGCGCACGCTCAAGCGATGCGAGCTGGCAATCGCCGACGCCAAGCTCAAGGCCGGCGATATCGATGCGGTGGTTCTGGTCGGCGGCTCGACGCGAATGCCGCTCGTCCGGCGGCGCGTCGCCGAAATGTTCCACAGGGAACCCCTGTGTTCGATAAACCCTGACCAGGTGGTCGCTTTGGGAGCCGCTGTGCAGGCTTCCGTGCTAATGGGCACTCAGGGGGACATGCTCCTGCTGGACGTGGTTCCGCTGTCGCTAGGCATCGAAACGATGGGCGGCGTGATGGAACGTCTCATACATCGCAATACCACGATTCCGACCAGCGTAACTGAAGGCTTCACCACGGCTGTGGATAATCAAACACATGTTGATATCCATGTTTTGCAAGGAGAGCGCGAGCTTGCTAAAGATTGCCGGAGCTTAGCGCGCTTCAAGCTGGGCCCGATTCAGGCTCAGCCGGCGGGTGTCCCGCGTATCGAAGTCACTTTCCTCATCGATGCAAACGGGATACTAAATGTCAATGCGCGCGATGAGCGCACGGGCCGCGAGCATTCGGTCGACGTCAAGCCCAGCTATGGCCTGACGGACGATGAAATCGAGCGAATGCTCGAAGAGGCCATCGACCTTGGGGAGCAGGACCTCGAAGAGCGCCTGCTGATTTCGGCGCGTAACGACGCCGATCAAATCCTGGGCGCACTTCGAAAACAGCTCGGCGAATACGGCGCGCTCGTCTCGGCCGGCGAGCACGCGCGGATGAATGAGGTGGTGGAGCGGTTGGAGGCGGCCCGAACAGGAACCGATCGAGAACTAATCGCAAAACTCGTCGAGGAATTGAACGAGGTAACCACTCCGTTCGCGGAGCGGATTATGGACGCCGCTATCAAGCTGGCGCTCGAGAAAAAATCAGTCGAGGAACTTTCCTGAACCAGGCAGAATTTGCAACGGAAGCTGCTTAAGGAACGTACAGTTAACGATGGGACTCAAGTGGGATCAGGCCGAAGAGATCGCGGAAGTACTGGCGGAGAATCATCCGGGATTGGACCCGCTCGACGCGCGGTTTACGGACCTGCGTCAATGGGTCATCGATCTGGACGAATTCGACGACAATCGCGAAGGCTCAACCGAAGCAAAATTGGAAGCCATCCAGATGGCATGGCACGAAATATACAAGGAACAGAACGAAGACGAGTCTGAATAGGGGTAGACGCGGGTACGTCAAAATTTACGTGGAGGTGGGGTGGTGGAAGCAAATAGCTCGACATTGAAGGCGGAAAACGGAGAGAAGATGCAGGAAAAGGAAACACTGGACGAAAGATTGCCGGGGCTGTTCGAGCCCGACACTCTTTTGCCCATTCAGTACTTCGAGGCGATGCGCAAGAAGCATCTGCTCGAAGGCGAAAAGCGGCTCATCCTGAGCGTGCTCGAGGACGCGATCGAATGCTTCATGAAATGCATCGACGCATCGACCAGCAAAGGCCAGCGGTTGTTCCGCGATGCTGACGAATGGATTGCGCATGAGGACAAGCGCTGGGTCTTCTCGTTCGACAACGTCTGCGACATGCTCGACATCAATCCCGAGTACATGCGGATGGGACTGCGCAAGTGGAAGGAAAAGCGGCTCGACGCGATCGCGCGCCGGCGCGCGCAGCTGGTGCTCGAAAGCGAGCGCGCAGCGGCCGAGGCTGCGATGCAGCCTGCGGCGGCAGTCGCGGCGATAGCCGAGCCGGCGCCAGCGGCCGCTCTCCAGAAGCCCGCGACCAAGGTCGCAGGCAAAGCGGCGGCGCGCGTCAAGCGCCGCCCCGAGCGCGTGCACATCGCGAAGCGCCCGGTGCGCAAGCTGCGCAAAGCGCGCGCATAAGGCGCGCATAGCACGAAGATCAGCAGAGCCGGCGGCCGCGAATCGCGGCCGTCGGCTCTTTGCATTCGCACAGCGGCGCGCGGGTCTTCGACCCGCGCGCCGCACTGCACCCTGCCCGCCTTGCCAACCGCCGCCGCACCTCATAGCGTTTTCTCGATGCCACTGCGGACGAAAATCGAATGCCCCGAGTGCGACGCCGACCTCGTCGTCAAGCGCGGCGGCGTATGCCCCAACTGCGGCGCGCGCATCAGCGAGCACGTCGCCCGCGTCCGCGCCCGCGAGAAGCGTATCGAGCAGATCGTCGCCGTAATCGCCACCGTGCTGGTCGTCGGCGTCGCCGTCGTCACCAGCGGCGCGACACTGCTCGAAGGAATCGCGGCCTACGCGATCGTCGGCGGCGCGATGTACTACCTCGCGCGGCGCACTTTCGTCTGAACGTTCGTTTATTTTCGAGCCTGCAAAATCCTCACTTTCGGCAGTTGTCTGAATGCCCGTTTAGCTTCGGGTTGCCAAAACCTGAATGTACGTTAAGTCATTCTCTCCGTTGACGTTTGTTGCTTTTTTATTTTTAAAATCGTGCAACCAATTTCTTTCGACTGCGTATTCTAGCCATCACGTATCATGCAACAAATTTTCCGCAACAGGAATTTCACCATGTCCATTGAAATTCGACGCGCTACCGAAGCCGACATCCCCGAACTCTCGCGCCTCGTCGCCGCGCTGGCTGCCTGGGAGCAAGCGCTCGACCCGCGCGTGCAATTCGATTGGGACGGCCTTCGCGACGCGCCCAACTGGCTCAAGCTGGTGCTCAATCGCGATCATCACGCGGTCTGGGTGGCTGTCTCCGACGGGCGCCTCGTCGGTCATCTGTGGATTCGCCTCAAACACCAGGACGACGGCGCGCTCCCTCGATCCGTCGGCTATATCAGCCAGGCTTTCATGGACGAGAACTTCCGCGGACGCGGTCTAATGAAGCCGATGCTCGAGGCCGCCTACGAATGGTTCCGCGACGCAGGGATTACGGTCGTCACGCTCAGCGTGCTGCATCGCAATTGGGTCGGCGCCACCGCATGGCATCGCCTCGGCTTCAGCGATTGGCGCGAGGAGCGCCGCATGGACCTGAAACCGCGCCCGGAGTAGCCTCAATGCTTCGCTCTTGACCGCTCGGTAAGGGGCAACATTCTCCTTGACAAGCGGGCGCAATCTGCCTTACTAGACTGAATGGGTCCAGTATTCCAGAGAGCCGATTTCCGTTTGACTGTATCTAAAGAAGCCTTATACTATACCTAGCAGGTCCACTATTAGGGATTGGACACTGAAAAAATGAAGAAGCCCGTTTACATGGACAATCATGCGACCACCCGCGTCGATTCGCGTGTGCTCGATGCGATGCTGCCCTATTTCACCGAGAAGTTCGGCAACGCGGCCAGCCGCAACCACAGCTTCGGCTGGGAGGCGGAAGAGGCCGTCGATCGCTCGCGCAATCAGATCGCGGCGCTGATCGGCGCCAAGTCCAAAGAAATTATTTTCACCAGCGGCGCCACCGAGTCCGACAACCTGGCAATCAAGGGCGTCGTCGAGTTTTACAAAGACAAGGGCAACCACATCATCACTTGCGTCACCGAGCATAAGGCCGTGCTCGACAGTTGCCGCGCGCTCGAGCGGGCAGGCAAGGCGACGGTCACCTATCTGCCGGTCGACAAGTACGGGATGGTCGATCCCGACGCGGTGCGCCGCGCGATCACCGACAAGACCGTGCTCATCACGATCATGTGGGCCAACAACGAGATCGGCACGATTCATCCGATTGCCGAGATTGGCAAGATCGCCAAGGAAAAGGGCATCGTCTTTCACACCGACGCGGTGCAGGCGATTGGCAAGGTGCCGGTCGATTTCGAAAAGGCCGGCGTCGACCTCGCGTCGATCACCGCGCACAAGATTTACGGGCCGAAGGGAATCGGCGCGCTGTATGTTCGCTCGAAGGGGCCGCGCGTGCGGCTGACGCCGCAGATGGACGGCGGCGGCCATGAGCGCGGGATGCGCTCGGGCACGCTCAACGTTCCGGGCATCGTCGGCCTCGGCGCGGCGTGCGAAATCTCCGGCAAGGAAATGCCCGACGAAGCGCAGCGCCTCATCCAGTTGCGCAGTCAGCTGCAGGCTGGACTGTTCGAGCGCCTCGACGAGATTTACGTCAACGGTCATCCGACCGAGCGTCTGCCGGGCAACCTCAACGTGAGCTTCGCGTACGTCGAAGGCGAGTCTCTGCTGATGGGTATCAACGATATCGCCGTCAGCTCGGGCTCCGCGTGCACCTCGGCGACTCTCGAGCCTTCGTACGTCATTCGCGCGCTGGGCATCGACGACGAACTCGCGCACAGCTCGATTCGTTTCGGGCTGGGCCGTTTCAACACGCTGGAAGAAGTCGATTACGTGACGGACCGCGTCAGCAAGGAAGTGAAGCGGCTGCGCGAAATGTCGCCGCTGTACGAGATGGCGAAAGAAGGAATCGATCTCAAGTCGGTCAATTGGAAGTCATAACAGGACGCGCCGCGCCGCATCAGGGAAAGAATCATGGCCTACTCAGATAAAGTTATCGAGCACTACAACAATCCGCGCAACGTCGGCAGCTTCGCCAAGGACGAGCCGGGCGTCGGCACGGGCGTCGTCGGCGCGCCGGAATGCGGCGACGTGATGAAGCTGCAGCTCAAGATCAGCGACAACGGCGTGATCGAAGATGCGCGCTTCAAGACCTTCGGCTGCGGCAGCGCGATTGCCAGTTCGAGCTACGTCACCGAACTGGTCAAGGGCAAGCATATCGACGAAGCGATGACGATCAAGAACACCGTCATCGTCAAGGAGCTCAACCTGCCGCCGGTTAAGATTCATTGCTCGGTCCTGGCCGAAGATGCGATCAAGGCCGCCATCACCGACTGGCGCAAGCGCAAGGGTGATGACGTCGCGGCGGAAGAGCCGGCCAAATCGAAGGAGGCGTAAGGTCTCGTGGCTGTGATTTCACTTTCCGAGGGCGCTGCCCAGAAGATCAAGCAGCTGGTCGCCGACAAGGGCGAAGGCGCCGGCCTGCGCGTGAAAGTCGTCGGCGGCGGATGCTCGGGCTTGCAGTATCGGATGGAAATCGACGCGGCCAAGGAGCGCGACAAGGTTTTCGAGCGCGACGGCGCGCGCCTGATCGTCGACAAGAAAAGTTTTCTCTACCTCAATGGCTCCGAGCTCGACTACGGCGAAGAGCTGATGTCGTCGGGCTTCAAGGTCGTCAATCCAAATGCCAAGCGCAGTTGCGGATGTGGAGAATCGTTCGTCGTATGAACCGGGGGATGTGGGGACTGCAGTCTCAAGATGATCGAATGCCTTTCATGCGGACGGCAGCAGGAGCCGTCATTAATTTGCGCTGAGTGCGGTGCGCCGCTCGCGGCGCCGCTCGATTGTTTCGCCGCGCTGGGATTGCCGCGCAAGCTGACGATCGATCTGGACGCGCTCGAGCGCCGTTATCACGAATTGAGCCGCAAGATTCATCCCGACAGGTTCGCGTCGAGCAAACCCAAAGTGCGCGACGCCAGTGTCCGTGCGACCGCGACTCTCACCCGCAGCTACCGCACGCTGCGCGATCCGGTCGCGCGCGGCCTTTACTGGCTGGAGCAGAATGGCGAGAAGCTCGCCGAGAACAACAAGCGCGTTCCGCCCGAAGTGGCAGAGCTGGTTTTCGAAGTGCAGGAGCAGCTGGCCGAGATGCAGTTGGCGACGGACCCTGAAGTGGCGGTCGAGCGCGCAACCGAAATCGCCGCGCGCCGCGTCGAGCTTCAATTCACGATGGACGAACGCCTGGCCGCGCTCGATCGGCATTTCGCCAAATGGGATCAGCCGGCGGCGGATAAAAAAATCCTTACAACGGAATTGAAAACGCTGCTTTCGAATATCGCCTACCTGCGCACTCTGATTCGCGACGTCGATCGCGCGCTCGAAAACGCAAAGGCCGCCTAACACTGGAAAAAGATGCCCCGAATTTTTGGCATAGACCTCGGCACCACCAACAGCCTCATCGCCGCCATGGAAAATGGTGAGCCGCGCGTGATTGCCGTCGGCCACAACGGCAGCGCGCTGCTGCCGAGTGTCGTCGCGATTGCGCCTGACGGCGCAGTTACCGTCGGCGAGCGCGCAATCGAGATGGAACCGCATCTGACCGTCGAGCGCGACGGCCGCGTGAGCGCGGTTGGCTTCGCCGGCGGCGAATATGGCGCCGTCATTCGATCGGTGAAGCGCTACATGGGCCTCGGCGGCGACGAGATCGCGCCCGAAGATCGCGCGCGCTACACCTTCGCCGATCTGAGCGGCCCGGTCGTGCGCTTTCAAATCGGCAAGCGCGCGTTCACCCCGTCGCAAATCTCCGCCGAGATTCTGCGCGCGCTCAAGGACGGCGCCGAACGCGCTATCGGCAACGAACGAGAAAGTCGAGCGCGTCGTTATCACCGTTCCAGCTTACTTCAACGACGGACAGCGCCAGGCCACCAAGGACGCCGGCCGCCTCGCCGGGCTCGAAGTCGTGCGCCTGGTGAACGAGCCGACCGCAGCCTCTCTCGCCTACGGCCTTAACAAGATGGCGACCGGCAATGTGGCAGTGTTCGATTTCGGCGGCGGCACTTTCGACATCTCGATTCTCAGCATCAAGGAAGGAATCTTCGAGGTGCTCGCGACCAACGGCGACACGCATCTGGGCGGCGACGACATCGACCGCGCAGTTGTCGATTGGCTGCTCGCCGAAATGCCCGACACGCTCAAGCTCGATCGCCACGTCTGGAACAGCGCGCGCATGGCCGCCGAGGACGCCAAGAAGCGCCTCACCGACGTGGCAGAGACGGAAGTCGTCGTCGAGCTCCCCGGCCATTCGATTCGCAAGCATCTGACGCGCATCGCGCTCGAGGAGATGGCCGCGCCGTTTATCGCGCGCACGCTCAAGCGATGCGAGCTGGCAATCGCCGACGCCAAGCTCAAGGCCGGCGATATCGATGCGGTGGTTCTGGTCGGCGGCTCGACGCGAATGCCGCTCGTCCGACGGCGCGTCGCCGAAATGTTCCATAGGGAACCCCTGTGTTCGATAAACCCTGACCAGGTGGTCGCTTTGGGAGCCGCTGTGCAGGCTTCCGTGCTAATGGGCACTCAGGGGGACATGCTCCTGCTGGACGTGGTTCCGCTGTCGCTAGGCATCGAAACGATGGGCGGCGTGATGGAACGTCTCATACATCGCAATACCACGATTCCAACCAGCGTAACTGAAGGCTTCACCACGGCTGTGGATAATCAAACACATGTTGATATCCATGTTTTGCAAGGAGAGCGCGAGCTTGCTAAAGATTGCCGGAGCTTAGCGCGCTTCAAGCTGGGCCCGATTCAGGCTCAGCCGGCGGGTGTCCCGCGTATCGAAGTCACTTTCCTCATCGATGCAAACGGGATACTAAATGTCAATGCGCGCGATGAGCGCACGGGCCGCGAGCATTCGGTCGACGTCAAGCCCAGCTATGGCCTGACGGACGATGAAATCGAGCGAATGCTCGAAGAGGCCATCGACCTTGGGGAGCAGGACCTCGAAGAGCGCCTGCTGATTTCGGCGCGTAACGACGCCGATCAAATCCTGGGCGCACTTCGAAAACAGCTCGGCGAATACGGCGCGCTCGTCTCGGCCGGCGAGCACGCGCGGATGAATGAGGTGGTGGAGCGGTTGGAGGCGGCCCGAACAGGAACCGATCGAGAACTAATCGCAAAACTCGTCGAGGAATTGAACGAGGTAACCACTCCGTTCGCGGAGCGGATTATGGACGCCGCTATCAAGCTGGCGCTCGAGAAAAAATCAGTCGAGGAGCTTTCCTGAACCAGGCAGAATTTGCAACGGAAGCTGCTTAAGGAACGTACAGTTAACGATGGGACTCAAGTGGGATCAGGCCGAAGAGATCGCGGAAGTACTGGCGGAGAATCATCCGGGATTGGACCCGCTCGACGCGCGGTTTACGGACCTGCGTCAATGGGTCATCGATCTGGACGAATTCGACGACAATCGCGAAGGCTCAACCGAAGCAAAATTGGAAGCCATCCAGATGGCATGGCACGAAATATACAAGGAACAGAACGAAGACGAGTCTGAATAGGGGTAGACGCGGGTACGTCAAAATTTACGTGGAGGTGGGGTGGTGGAAGCAAATAGCTCGACATTGAAGGCGGAAAACGGAGAGAAGATGCAGGAAAAGGAAACACTGGACGAAAGATTGCCGGGGCTGTTCGAGCCCGACACTCTTTTGCCCATTCAGTACTTCGAGGCGATGCGCAAGAAGCATCTGCTCGAAGGCGAAAAGCGGCTCATCCTGAGCGTGCTCGAGGACGCGATCGAATGCTTCATGAAATGCATCGACGCATCGACCAGCAAAGGCCAGCGGTTGTTCCGCGATGCTGACGAATGGATTGCGCATGAGGACAAGCGCTGGGTCTTCTCGTTCGACAACGTCTGCGACATGCTCGACATCAATCCCGAGTACATGCGGATGGGACTGCGCAAGTGGAAGGAAAAGCGGCTCGACGCGATCGCGCGCCGGCGCGCGCAGCTGGTGCTCGAAAGCGAGCGCGCAGCGGCCGAGGCTGCGATGCAGCCTGCGGCGGCAGTCGCGGCGATAGCCGAGCCGGCGCCAGCGGCCGCTCTCCAGAAGCCCGCGACCAAGGTCGCAGGCAAAGCGGCAGCGCGCGTCAAGCGCCGCCCCGAGCGCGTGCACATCGCGAAGCGCCCGGTGCGCAAGCTGCGCAAAGCGCGCGCATAAGGCGCGCATAGCACGAAGATCAGCAGAGCCGGCGGCCGCGAATCGCGGCCGTCGGCTCTTTGCATTCGCACAGCGGCGCGCGGGTCTTCGACCCGCGCGCCGCACTGCACCCTGCCCGCCTTGCCAACCGCCGCCGCACCTCATAGCGTTTTCTCGATGCCACTGCGGACGAAAATCGAATGCCCCGAGTGCGACGCCGACCTCGTCGTCAAGCGCGGCGGCGTATGCCCCAACTGCGGCGCGCGCATCAGCGAGCACGTCGCCCGCGTCCGCGCCCGCGAGAAGCGTATCGAGCAGATCGTCGCCGTAATCGCCACCGTGCTGGTCGTCGGCGTCGCCGTCGTCACCAGCGGCGCGACGCTGCTCGAAGGAATCGCGGCTTACGCGATCGTCGGCGGCGCGATGTACTACCTCGCGCGTCGCACTTTCGTCTGAACATTCGTTTATTTTCGAGCCTCAAAATCCTCACTTTCGGCAGTTGTCTGAATGCCCGTTTAGCTTCGGGTTGCCAAAACCTGAATGTACGTTAAGTCATTCTCTCCGTTGACGTTTTTGCTTTTTTATTTTTAAAATCGTGCAACCAATTTCTTTCGACTGCGTATTCTAGCCATCACGTATCATGCAACAAATTTTCCGCAACGGGTCGCTGGCATCTTTAACGCTCTCTCAATCAGGTAGAGGTAACCGACGATGAACTCCAAACGAAGTCTGATGACAGCGCTGGTTGGTCTCGCGATGCTGGCGACGCCGATAGCTGCCGCTGCCCACGACTACAACCATTACGACCATGCGACCCACGCGGCTCGGGTTGCGGCTGAGACTCATCCGTTCGCGAACCATGCGTTCGGCAACGGTGCGTTTGCTCGTCACGAGCGCCACGAAGAGCGCGCAATCGCCGACGCCAACGCCTACCGCAACTACGGCTACGGTCGCGGCTACGGCACTCCCGCGTACGTCGCCCCCGTCTATGCGGCTCCCGCGTATGCGGCTGCCCCCTATTATGGTGGCGGGTACGGCGGTGGCGGGTATGGCGGCAATGGATGCCGGCATGCGCAGAGCGTCATGACCAACTATTACAAGGACCGCAACACCGGCCATCCCGCAGCCGCCTACGACCTGCTCCGACAGAATCAAGGGGTGCTGAATAGCGGCTGCGCATCTGGCGCGCCGATTATGGGCAGCGCGCCTATCATGGGCAGCTCGCCCCTGGGCGGACTTTTCGGTGGACTCGGTGGCTACGGTCGCCCGGCGTACAACACCGGTTACTCGCAGCAGGGGTACGGTCGCCCTGCCTACAACCCCGGATACGCGCAGCAGGGTTACGGCCAGCCCTACGGCGGTGGCTCGATGCTCGCGCCGCTCCTCGGGCAGTTCGGTATCCGATAACTAAATTTGGTTGATGCGGTCACGTACGACCGAAGCGCGCCCCGTCCCCTCCCGGCGGGGCGCGTTTTTTTTCACACGGCCGCGAGCCGCTCGATCGCGCGCAATACCTTCACGCGGCGCTCTTCCGGCGTCTTCGCGAACGACGAGAATTGCAGCGCCGTGGTCGTGATTCCCGCGCGCGCGTAATCGTCGAGCCGCCGCCGGCATTTCTCCGCCGAGCCGAACACGAAAATATTGTCGACCATCTCGTCGGAAACCGTCTCGAGCGCTTTCTTGCGATCGCCGGCATTCCATGCGTCGATCGCGGTCGTCGCTTCCTTGTCGAAGCCGATCTCGCGAAAGAACTTGTTGTACTGCGGCACCGTCACATACGCCGTCAGCGAGCGCCGGAACAGCGTGCGCGCGACGCTTTCGTCCTCGTCCACCGCGCAGATTATTCTGCACACGACATCCAGCCCCGCGGGATCCTTGCCCGCCGCGCGCATCCCGTCGCGCGTGTTGTCGAGCATCGGCGCGACCGTCTCGGGCGTGACGAAGTTGACGATCACGCCGTCGCCAATCTCGCCCGCCAGCCGCAGCATCTTTGCGCCTTGCGCGCCGATATAAATTTTCGGCGGATGCGTGATCACCGAATCAAGCCGAAACCCGTTTATCTTGACCTTGGCGCCCGCCGTCGTCACTTTCTCGCCGCGAAAAATCGCGCGCAGCGCTGCGACCGTCTCGCGCATCTGCGTCACCGGCTTCTGAAACGGCACGCCCATCCACTGCTCGACGATATTCGGCGTCGAGATTCCCAGGCCGAGCACGAACCGGCCGCCCGCCAGCTCGTTGGTGGTGACCGCCGACATCGCAATCAACGGCGCCGGCCGCGTGAACACCGGCACGATCGCACAGCCAAAGCGCATCTTCTCGGTGAGCATCGCGGCCGCGGCAATCGGCGCGAACGCGTCGCTCGAAAACGATTCGTACGACCACGCGTCGGTGTAGCCGCATCGGTCGGCCGTGCGCACGAGCTCGGGAAAATGGACGCCGTGGAACGGATCGGAAGGGATTGTGATTCCAAGTCGCATTTTTGGTTCCTCAGAGTCGGAAATGTAGCGCAGCGCGCCGCGCTTAGCCTAACTGCAGGTTCAGCACTTCCGCCAGATGCAGCGGGCGGCGCGACGGGCAAAAATGGCGAATCTGCGAGCGGCAGGAGAACCCGTCGGCAACGATGATCGCGTCGGGCGGGGCATTGTCGATCGCCGGAAACAAAACCCGCGCGCCAATCGCCCTCGACACCTCGAAATGCGCGCGATCGTAGCCGAACGCGCCCGCCATCCCGCAGCATCCGGCGTCGAGCACCTCGAGCTCGGCGCCCGCTGCGCGCGACAGCAGTGCAACCTCGCCGCCGATTCCCGCGAGCGCCTTCTGATGGCAATGCCCCTGCACTAGAGTCCGCCGGCGAATCTCAGGCGGCGCAAAGTCCGGCGCCTCGCGAGCGAGGAATTCATCCAGGAGTAATGATTTTGACGCGATCGTCTTCGCGCGTGGATCTCCTGGAAACAACGACGGCAGCTCGTCGCGAAAGGTCAGGATGCAGCTCGGCTCCAGCCCGACGATCGGAATTCCGACGGCGGCAAAAGGATCGAGCACTTCGATCACGTCGCGCAGGCGCGCCTTCGCGCGCTCGAGCATCCCCTGATCGTAGAGCGGGCGGCCGCAGCACAACTGGTCGCGCGGAACGATCACGCGAAATCCGGCACGCTCCAGCACTTCGACCGCGGCGATTGGGATCTGCGGCTCAAAGAAGTTGGTGAAGGTGTCGGCGAACAGCACGACCTCGCGCATGCTCGCTCTGGGAGCCGTCCTGCGCTCGAACCACGAGCGGAAAGTCCGCCGCGCAAAGCGCGGCAATTCGCGCGAGGGATGAATCGCGAGCGCTTTCCTGGCAAAACCCGCCACCAACGGCGCATGCGCCAGGGCGTTGGCGAGGGAAGGCGCGTACGACGCGACCCGCGCAACTTCGTTCAGTCTGCCGAAAAACGCCGACGACAACGGACGCCGATGAGTCCGGTAGTAGTTCGAGAAGAATTCAGCGCGATACGCCGCCATATCCACTGACGACGGACACTCGCTCTTGCATCCCTTGCACGACAGGCACAAGTCGAGCGCGTCGCGCGCGGAATCGTCGGCGAAGCCCCCGGGTATCAAGTCGGTCGTCAACGCTTCGAACAGGATTCGTGCGCGGCCGCGCGTCGAATGGATTTCTTCGCGCGTCGCCATGTACGAGGGGCACATCGTGCCCGCCTCGGTCTTGCGGCATTTCCCGATACCAACGCATTTGAGCGCGGCGCCGGCGAGCCCGCCTTCAGCGCTGAAGTCGAAATGCGTCGCGACTTCGCGCGGCCGATAGTTCGCGCCCAGCTTCAGATGCGAGTCGAGCGGATGGGCGTCGACAATCACGCCGGGATTCATCATCGAATCCGGATCGAAGATTCGCTTGAAATCGCGGAACGCGTCGATCAGATCGGGCTGGAACATCATCGGCAGCAACTCGGAGCGCGCCAGCCCGTCGCCGTGCTCGCCCGACAGCGATCCGCCAAGGCTCGCGACCAGTTCGCCGAGCTCGAGCATCGCGGCGCGAAAGGTCGCGACTCCCGCCGCGGTCATCAGATCGAAGTTGACGCGCGCGTGAACGCATCCCTCGCCGAAGTGCCCGTAGTAAGTGGCAACCTTGAGATTGCGGCTGCCAAGGATGCGGTCGAAGCCGCGCAGAAACGCGCCGAGGTTCGCGGGCGGCACGGCGGAATCTTCGGCGCCCGGCCAACTGCGCGGGCGGCCGGGGATGAACGCGCTCGAGCCGAGGCCCGATTCGCGAATCTGCCAGACCGCGGCCTGTTCGCGGGCGTCGGCAATGTACGCGGTGCCGGTGCATTCGCGGAGATTCACGCGCCTGTTCGATCACGCGCTCAGCACGCTCGCGCGCCTCATCGCGCGATTCGCCGCCGAGCTCGACCAGCAGAAAGGCGCGCCCGGCCGGCAGAAACCGCACGCCCGGCATCGCCTTGATCCGCGCGAACTCCGGCAGATTCTGGTCGAAACCCTCGAGCGCTTCCGGGCGATGCGCCAGCAGCCATGGCATTTGATCGGCCGCGATAAACACGTCGTCGAATCCGAGCACCGCCAAGCGCGAGTTCTTTCGGCCGCGGTACAGCTCGAATGGTGGCGCGGATTATCGTGGCCAGCGTACCCTCCGAGCCGACGATCGCGCGCGCGAGATTGAAGCCCCGCTCCGGCATCAGCTCGTCGAGGTTGTAGCCCGAGACGCGGCGCGGCAGCTTGGGAAAATGCGCGCGCACGGAATCGGCGGTTCGATCGCGAAGCTCGCGCAGCCGCGAGTACAGCTCGCCTTCTCTGCCGCCGCGCGCGATTGCGGCGCCGAGCTGCGCCTCGTCCATCGAACCTTGAGCCGAAACGCGAGTGCCGTCGTGGAGAATGACTTCCAGCGCCTCGACGTTGTCGACAGTCTTGCCGTACGCGGCCGAATGCGCGCCGCATGAGTTGTTGCCAATCATCCCGCCAATGGTGCATCGGTCTTTGGTCGATGGATCCGGCGCGAAGAACAGGCCGTGCGGCGCCAGCGCGGCGTTCAGATGGCTCTGCACGACACCGGGTTCGACGTGGGCGACACGCGCGCCGGGGTCGATCGCGATGATGCGATTCATATACTTCGAGAAGTCGAGGACGAGCGCCGCGTTGCACCCCTGGCCGGCGAGGCTGGTGCCGCCGCCGCGCGCAAGAATCGGCATCGCGTTTTCGCGCGCGAGCGAAAGGGCGGCAATCACGTCGCCCTCGTGCCGCGGAATCACGACACCCACCGGCACCTGCCGATAGTTCGACGCGTCGGTGGCGTAGGCCGCGCGAGTGCCAACGTCGAAGCGCACCTCGCCTTCGATGGTGGCGCGCAGGTGAGATTCGAGCGCTGCAAGCGAAGTCATCGGCGATGATTGATCGTTGTCATTGTGGAGTGAAAGAGGCGCGGCTGATTTGGTACGAAATGAGTGGAGGCGAGCCGAAATGTCGAACGAGCAGAGAAAAGTACTTGCAGGAATGGCGGCCGCGGTCGTATTCAGCGCCGCGTTCTTCGAGGTGATGTTTCAATCGACGGCGATCGGCCTGACGCCTCCGGGCGGCATCGATGCGTCGTGGCGCCTCGCGTATGCGATCAAGTGGGAGGTGATTGCGGCGCTGTGTCTGCTGGCGGGTGTCGCGAAGATTGCAAACCGGCGATTTTTCATTGCCGAGGCAATCGAGGGCGACCCCGCGCCATCAATCGAAATCGATCGGCGCTATATCCAGAACACGCTCGAGCAGTTGGTGCTGGCGATCGTCGCGCACCTGGCACTGGTCACGATAGTCGCGCCCGAATCGATCCGCGCCGTCGCCGTGCTCGTGATGCTGTTCGTGATCGGGCGCGTGACGTTCTGGATCGGCTATCACTACTCGGGCCCCGCGCGCGCGTTCGGCTTCGGCACCACGTTCTACCCGACCGTCGCCGTATATGTTTTCCTGCTCTCGCGGATCTTTTCTTAGGGCGCGAAGGGACCGGGATTGGACTGGTCGAACGAAATTTCGAGCAACTTGCGCTCGGTGCGAATCGACTTCAATGCCGCCTCGCGGGTCTGCTCGAATTCGCGCTCGAGCCACGGTGTAATGCGCTCGATCAGCTGTTCCGGAGAACCTGGAGAACCCGGCAAGGCATTGGCGATGCGGCATCTGAGCGCGACTTTCTCGATTCCGTCGGCGCGATCGAGGCTGATGGTCAGCACTACGGCGTCGGCGGTGCGCTCAAGCGGTCGAGCATTCGCGATCGTGTAAATGCCGCGGCTGGTATTCAACAAACGTCAGGCTGCGCGCGAGGAGCCGGTGCCCTTCTGCGTACGGCCGGTGCCGCTCTCCCAGAACAACACCACCGGGCCTGCGATATAAATCGACGAGTAGGTGCCGGTGATGAAGCCGATGAGCAGCGTGAACGCTGACGGGCGCAGGATCGGCCCGCCGAATGCGAGCAGCGAGAGCAGCACGACGATCGCAGTGCCGGAAGTCAGGATGGTGCGCGAGAGAGTCTCGTTGATCGCGCGATTCATGATCGACGCGATCGGCTCGCGCCGGCGCTTGGTCGAATCTTCGCGGATACGGTCCGACACGATGATCGTGTCATGCACCGAGTAACCGATGACGGTCAGCACCGCGGCGAGCGTGGTCAAATCGAACTGGTACTGCGAGATGACGAGCGCGCACATGACGACCAGCACGTCGTGAATCAATGCGATCACGGCGCCCGCGCCGAAGCTCCAGCTCACGTGGCGGAACTGGATCGCGATATAGACGCCCATGAAGATGGTCGCGATGATGACCGCGGCAAAACCCTTGCGCCGCAAGTCGCTGCCGACTTTGGCGCCGACGCTCTCGACCCGCACGACCTTGGCGACGCCCGGCCCGTAGGTTTTGTCGAGCGCGGTTTCGAGCTTGGGCCCGATGCTGCCGATGTTCTTCACGGTCTCGAAGCGCGCGAGGAACGACTGCCCGGCCTTGCCGAAATCCTGCACGGTGATCTCACCGAGATCGAGCGGAGCGAGCGCCTTTTGAATCGCCTCGCCGTTGGTCTTCTGGCTGAACTCGACTTGCGCAACGCTGCCGCCCACGAAATCGACGCCGTAGTTGAGGCCCTTGGTGAACAGCAGCACGATCGCGAGGATGTTGATCGCGGTCGAGAGTGCGACGAAGAAATAACGCTTCCCGACGAAGTCGAGATTGATGTCGGGACGGATTAGCTGTAAAGACATCGGCCCTGTTTAGCTGTTCGCTTTCATGCGCACAAGCAGGTTCAACTCGCGGCCGCGCGTTTGCGGGGCGAGCGCGTCGAGCGGCGCGACGAGCCGCCGCTTTCCTTCGGCGGCGCCGCGGCCGCGGCCTTGGCGGCAGCCTGCGCCTTGGCGCATGCGCCGCACATGTTGTTCAGATTGGCGGGATCTTCGCTGAGGCCGTCGTCGAGCGAATGGCAGACCTTGAGGCATTCAGCGCAGATGAAGTAGATGCCCTCGATGGTCTTGTTGATTCGCTCGCGGTTGAGGATTCTGCCGCGCAGTTTCTCAATCCGGATGCCGAGCAGCTCACCGTACTGGCGCTTGATTTTTCGCCGGCCGGCTTCGTCCTTGGGAAGATCGGCATCTTCCTCCGCCTCGTCCGCCATGTCGCCGAACGAGGCGTACTTGTCGCGCTTGGACGTCTTGCTCTTGCGCGCTCTGCCCATCGCGAATACCCCCTGCCCGCTTAGCGCGTGCGCCCGACGAAGCCGCAGGCCTTCTCGCAGACGAGATAAAAGCCCCTGCGGCCGAAGCCGGCGAACTTGGTCACCTTGCTCTCGGCGCCGCAGCTGGGACAGATATGCTTCTGCTGAATGCCCGCATTTTTCTCAGCGGTTTTTGCTTTTTTCTCTGCCATGACGTGAAACGCTCTCGAGTTGGATTAAAATGCTCTCGAATCTGATTCGGAAATTCTGATCAATGTTGACGCAAAACGACCCGGCCATGGGACGCTACCATCTGGCCGGGTGCATCCTCAAAGGTAAGGTCGCAGGCTCGCATAGTCAATAGCCCGAGCGTGCGGAGAGTTGCCCGCGCGCCCGATGCATGCAAGCGTTGAGCACCTTGGACTCGCGCCTCAAAGAAAACGATGCGGTAATTTTTATAGATCGCAAGGGCCGCCGCTACATGAAGATGCTGCGCGCCGGCAAGAAGCTGTTGATTCGCGGCGAGCTGCGCGCCGACGAGCTATTCGGCGTCGAGGAAGGATCGCGGGTCAAGTTCTCGACCGGCGAGGCGTTCCTCGTGCTGCGTCCGACCTACGCCGACCTGATCCCGCATCTGCCGCGCGCGTCGCAGGTGATTTATCCCAAGGACACGGGGCCGCTGCTGATTTGGGGCGACGTCTTTCCCGGCGCGACGGTGATCGAAGGCGGCACCGGGGCGGGCGCGCTGACTATCGCGCTGCTGCGGGCGGTCGGCCCGGCTGGACGCGTCATCTCATACGAGTTGCGCGAGGATTTCGCCGACGCGGCGCGCAAGAACGTGGCGGCATTCTTCGGCGACGCGCCCAACTGGACAATCAAGGTGCGCGATCTTTACGGCGGCTTCGATGAAACCGGCGTCGATCGGATGTTCCTCGATCTGGCGGAGCCGGGGCGCGCGATGGAGGTCGCGGCGTCTGCTCTGCGGCCAGGCGCCGTGCTGGTCTGCTACGTGCCGACGGCGGTGCAGCTCAAGGACACGGTCGAGGCGATCCAGGCGCGCAGCGATTTCGGCGAGATCGAAAGCTTCGAGACGCTGCTGCGGCATTGGCAGGTAAAGGGGATGAGCGTGCGGCCGCACTTCAGGATGATCGCGCATTCGGCGTTCATCATCGTATCGCGCAAGCTGGTCGCAAACGCGGCCCCCGCGCAGGAAGCATTCACCGCGGTGGAACCGGAGGAAGCGGGCGAAGAGGCGGACGAGCCGCTCGACTAACGCAGCAGCGTCGCCGTGTGCAGCGCGCGCGCCGTCGACATCGCGCCCGTCGCGCTGAAGCTGCCGCCGGCAGCGGGATTGAACAGCTCGGCGCTGCTCAACTCGATGCCGTGAGCTGCGGGATCGACGGCGCCGATTCCGCCGGCGATGAGCACGCGATGCGGAGCCGGCCCAGTCGCGAGGAGCGTGGCAGTATGCGCCGCGCGCGCCACCGTCATCGACTGATTACATCGCGTCGTCTCGGAGTTGAATCCGCCGACGCAGGTAAAGTCCTGCGTGTTGGGATCGAAGGTCTCGGCCGAATTGCTGGTCAAGCCCGAGGCTCCCGACAGCACGCCGCCCGAAAGCGCCACCGAGCCGCTGAATCCGCCCGCGAGGAGCACAGTGCCGTCGTCGAGCAGCGTTGCAGTGTGGAGCGAGCGCGGCTCGTTCATGAAACTCGAGAGCAGCGTGAATTCCTGCGAGGCGGGATCGTAAAGCTCGGCGCTGCTGTCTTTGAAAAAGAAACTCGAACCGCCGACGCCCCCCGTGATCAGCACTTTGCCGGCCAGCGGGCCGGTCGGGAACAGCGTCGCGGTGTGCGCGGCGCGCTGATGGTCCATCGGGAAGGTCGCGGGCGTGAACGAGTTGGTCGCAGGATCGTAAATGTCGGCGGAGCTGGTGGTATCGCCCGACAGATTGGTCGCGCCTCCGGCCACGAGCACTTTGCCGGTGAGCAGCAGAGTGGCCGTGTGAAACGTGCGCCGATCGCTCATCGTGTTGGCGACCGCGATAAACTTGCGCGCCGCAGGATCGTACAACTCCGCCGTATCGAGCACGTTGTTTTGACTGTCGAGGCCGCCGACCAGCAGGATTTTGCTGTTGTTCAGCGCGGTCGCCGTAAAGCCGATGCGCGGCGTCGCCATCTTGCCGGCCAGTGAGAACGCGCCGGTCGTCTCGTCGAAAATTTCGGCATTGTTCAGCGCGCTGCCTTCGAGCACGAGTGAGAAATTCTTAATCGCGGCGCGACCGCTGAAGCCGCCGTCGAGCAGCACCTGGGTCGGCGAAAGAGCCGTTGCGGCAGCATCAGCGCGGCTCGATATCGCGCTGCCCGTGAGGAAAAACTGGCCCGACGACGGATCGAAGAATTCCGCGCTCGCGAGACTTCGATTCGACGCATCGGCACCTCCGGCGATCAAGACGTCACCGGCAGCGGGAACGGCAGCTTTCAGGTTGTGCGCCGCTGCCTGGCGCGGCGCCGCGGAGTCGTCGGCCGTGGATTGCGTCGGCGCCTCGATAGTCTCGCCGTTGATACATCCGCTCGCAGCAAGCAGGCCGATCAGTCCAACGACGCTCAGCGCGGCGAGCGCGACTCGCGCCCATTTGGGGCGGGTGCGGCTATGAATATGCTCTTGCAAACGTCCCCGGCTCTTCGGACTCGGCGGTCATCAGAGATCATTATAGCGCCCCCATTAGACGAGGCAGGAGAGTAAAAGTTTCAAACAAAGTTCGATTGGGCTTGCGCCAATGGCAAATTAGTGAAAAAGGCCCGAAAAAAACTTGCCGACTGCGCTGAAAACGTCGGAGTGCGAAGGGCTCGCCGCGGCGACTGGCTGGGGCGGCGGGTATCCCGACGGCGGCATCGACGGATTCATCGGCGGGGTCGCAGGAGCGCTCGCGAAAATTCCGCCGTGCAGCGTGCACATCTGCGTCGGCTGGGTGCCAATCAGGAACGGCAGCTCGACCTGGCGCGGGCACGCCGAGGTCGCGAGACCGCCGGATTCGGGATCGATCGTCGCCATCGTGATGCCCGACGGTTCGGGGAAATCCTCGGGGTCCGCCGGCGCCGCATCCTCCATGAACTGGACCCACGCCGGCAACGCCGCCTGCGCGCCCGTCAGACCCACGCTCTCGGGCGTGTCGAAGCCGACCCAGACGCCGCAAACAATCTCCGGCGTGTAGCCGATAAAGTACGCGTCCTTGTAATCCTGCGTCGTGCCGGTCTTGCCCGCTGCCGGAAAATCCAGCCCCAGACGGCCTGCACTCGCGCCGGTGCCGTAGCGCAGAACGGCTTTGAGAGCGCCCGTGATCAGATACGCGACGGCGGGACGAATGACGCGATTCTCCTCGTCCTCGTGCTTGTAAATCTGATGCCCCTTCGCGTCGACGACCGCCTCAACTGCATACGACGGCGACTGCAGACCCTCGGTCGCGAAAACCTGGTACGCCGAAGTGAGCTCGAGCAGCGTGGTCTCGTCGGCGCCGATAGAAATAGGCAGCACCGCGGGGAGATCCTCGTGGATACCCATCTCGTGCGCCGTTTTCACGATCGTCGCGGGACCGAGCCGGTTGCCGACGTAGGCGGTCGGCACGTTGAGCGACTCGATTAGCGCCTGCGCGACAGTCACTTGCGGTTCATAGGTGCGCTCGTAGTTCGCGGGCGTCCAGCCGTTAAAAGTCATCGGCTCGTCGGGGAGCGTGGACGCGAGCGTGAGCGGCGGCGAGAAGGGCGCGCGGTCGGGATCGAGCGCGGCGAGGTAAACGATCGGCTTGAAGGCCGACCCGGGCTGGCGCTCGGCGTTGGCCGCGCGATTGAACTGGCTCTGAGAGTAGTCGCGCCCGCCAATCATCGCGCGAATCGCGCCGGTCTCGGCGTCCAGCGCGACCAGCGAGGTCTGCAGCTTGCCGTCGGCGGCAGTGCGGCGCAGGCGTCGATGGTTCTTTTCGAGCTGCGCAATATTGTCCGTCACCGCATCGACGGCAGCGGCCTGAAGTTCGGTATCGAGCGTCGTGTAAACCTTGAGGCCTTCGAGATGGCCGTCGAAGCCGGGAATTTTGGTGACGAACGCGGTCACGTAGTCAGTGAAGTACGGCGCGCGACGCAGTCCCGGCGGCTTGGTGATTTGAATCGGCGTCGCGAGCGCGGCCGTGTAGGTGGCGTCGTCGATCACGCCCGCCTGCTTCATCACGCCGAGCACCACGTCGCGCCGCTTGAGGCAGGTGTCAGGATGCCGGCGCGGGTCGTACAGCGTCGGCGCCTGGATCATTCCAATCAGAGTCGCCGCTTCCGCGGGCGTCACCTCGGCCAGGTCCTTGTTGAAAAAATAGCGCGCCGCCTGCGGCATCCCGTCAATCGGCGTGCCGTCGTACTCGCCCATCGGCACGTCATTGATGTAGCGCTCGAGGATCTCGTTCTTGCGCAGACGAATCTCGAGCACTGCGGTGACGGCCAGCTCCTTGAACTTGCGGCTGAAGGTGCGCTCGTGCCGCTCCAGAAAAGTCCGCGCCAGTTGCTGCGTGATGGTGCTGGCGCCCTGGGCAAGGCGATGCGACCTGAGATCGGAAGCGGCGGCCTTGACGATGCGAATCGGATCGATTCCCGGATGGTAATAGAAGTAGCGATCCTCGTTGGCCAGCAATCCCTTGACCAGGTACGGCTTCAGATCGCCAAGCTGAACCTCGACGCGTTCGGCGGGCGCACCCGGAAAGAGCCGGCCAATCACTTCAGGCTCGAGCATCACGTCGGTCTTGGGCACGCCGAACGAATCGGCCACGAGCGTGATTCGCTTGCCGTCGAGACCGACGCGGACCAATTCAGCCGGATACTGCTGGGCGCCGACGTAAAACGATCGCAGGTAGATGGCGATCGCGTTCTTCGCACTCGTGTATTCGCCCGGAGTATTCGCGGACGGCACCTGCGAATAGCTCAACTGCGCGAGCCTGTCGAGCAGGCCGCTGTGGTCGAGGTCGTCGCCGGCACGAATCGGAAACGGCGCGGAGAAGATCGCGGAAGTCAGCGCGGCGCGACGCTGCTCGATCAGCGTGGAAATCTCGCCGTACAATTGCGCGATATAAAATCCGATGGCGAAGAACGCAAGCAGGAATCCGCCGGCGACGAGATTTCGCACGCGCCATCCGCGGATTCGCCACTCGCTCGGTTTCTTCTTTGCCGGATTCGGCTTCGCTGGCGCCTGCCGTCCACCGCCCATCGGAGTCACTGCCTCATCTACAAGGTTATGCCCGTCTCGAAACCTGATCCATCGACACTCACTGCTTGTAGCCGAAGCGCCGCAGCATCGCGCGCCGCTCCGCCTGATGCTCCGCACTCTCGACGCCCTTGGGCGAACTGCCGTCGATCACGCCAACCACGCCTCGCCCATCGCCGTCTTCCGCAACGATCATGCGAAGCGGATTCGCCGTCGCGCAAAAGACCGTACACACTTCAGTGACCGATTTGATCTGGTTGAGCACGTTGACGGGGAACGCGTTGCCCAAAATCACCACGAACACGTGGCCTGCGCCAATCGCCTGCGCCGCTTCGACCGCCGTCTGCTCGAGCGCCGCCTCGGTTCCGGTATGTCGAATCAGGCACGGCCCCGACGCCTCGCAGAACGCCAGCCCGAACTTGATTCCGGGCACCGACTGCACCAGGGCTTCGTAAACATCTTCGACCGTCTTGATGAAATGCGCCTGGCCGACGATCACGTTGGCGTCGGCGGGTTTTGCGATTTCGACGATACTCAGTTGCATAGTGCTTGCCCCTAGTGACTATTGCGCGGATGATACTTTCGTGGATGAGGCGCCGGAAGTGAGTATCCGGCAAATGGAGGTGCGGTGGCTACCGGTCTGACACTTCGCACGAATTCCGAGACGCGCCTGCCCGCGTTTTTCTACCGACTCTCCTCGCGCGCACAACGAACCTACCTGAAGAGCGACAGCGTCGCGGGTTTCGACTATGTCCCCACGGCGGCCGCGCGCAACTCGCTCGACGCCCTGATGCGCGTGCTCGAGACCGGCAACCTCGCGGCGACCACCACCTGCGCGCGCGCGTTGACCGCGGAAATCTGCCGCGGCCTCATGACGCCGCCGGTCAACGTCGAGGTCCGCGGCGTGCGCCCTCGCAATACGCGCAGCGAGCTGCACGGGCTCTTCTATCCGTACGATCCGCGCCTGCGACGACAGCCGTACATCGTGCTCTGGATGCGCACGGCGCAGCGCCACGACGTCGTCAAGCCGAAGACGTTCGTGCGGACCTTGATGCATGAAATCGGACACTACCTGGATTACGCTCTGCTGAGGCTCGAGGATTCATACCACACGCAGGGATTCTTCAAGCGCGAATCGTCGCTGGTGCGCGCGCTCTTCGACGGCCAGCCCCTCCCTTGACAGAGGCGGCTTCGATGCCGATAGCTATTGTCGCGATGCGCCACGCGGCCGCATGACATCAACGCGCATCGGGTGGGGAGATGGCTACAGGTATGGGATTTTTTCAGAAGTTGTTTTCGCCGGTGTCGGCGCGAACTGAATTGCTGGAGGAGCTGGCCGTGCTCGCCGGGCGCAACCAGGGTCTGGTCGATCGCCTGAAACGGCACGCCACGCTCGCCTCCGCAAATATCAAAGCAAGGGTCGAAGCATTGGCCGAAAAGGAAGCCGGGCACGTCAAGGTGCTCAACTCGATTCTGGCCGATAACAGCGTCTGGTCGAAGCTGCCGGAGCCCGCACTGCACGACGGATCGAACAACTGGGCGCGCCTCAGCGGCGATCTCGAAGTGCTCGGCGAGCTGGCTGCCGACCTCCGCACGAACGCGATGAAGTGGGAATCGGTCGATGAAGGCGTGGCGGACACGCTGCTGGAACTGGCTGTCGAGGACGACGATCGCGAAAGCGAACTGCGCAAGCTTGCACTCCTGTGCGACGCCCTCGCGCTCGACTGACTATAAGTACCGCCCAAGCCCCCGGCGCTCGAGCTCCTCGGTGACGCGCCGCACGTGTTGGGACATTTCGCGATGCGCTATCAGGATCGCATCGCCCGTGTCGACGACGATCAGATCGCGCACGCCGAACAACACCATCAGCCGCGAATCCGGATGGGCCAGCACCCGCTCCGACTCGAGCGCGATCGCATTACCGCGAATGACGTTGCCGCTGGCGTCGCCGACCGCGTCCCACAGACCTTCCCACGAACCCACGTCGTGCCACGAAAATCGCGCGCGCACGCCGAGCACGTTCGCGCTCTTCTCCATTATCACGCGATCGAACGAGTCGTACCGCAAGCGCCCGTAGGCGCGCGCGAGTTTACTCCGCGGCGTCCGCGCGAGCCGCTGCGCCGCTTCGCCGAGCGCGCGACAATGCTCGCCGAACTCCCGCGCCAGCGTGTGCGTCGAAGCGACGAACATCGAGGCGTTCCACAAGTAGCGGCCGCTGCGCACCATCCGGCGCGCAACCGCGAGGCCAGGTTTCTCGACGAACTTCTCGATTCGAAATCCAGCGCCGACCTTCGCGCCAATCTGCTGATAGCCGTAACCGGTTTCGGGCCGCGTCGGTGGAATTCCAATCGCCACGATCGATTCTTTCGCCGCGGCCAGACCAATCGCATCGGCCAGCGTGCGGCGATACTGTGCGGCGGTTGAAATGTAATGATCGGCGGCGACCGCTGCTATGACACCGTCGCCCAATCTGCGCTTGATAACTGCGGCGCCATAAGCGATCGCCACCGCGGTGCCGCGCGCGTAAGGCTCGACGATCAGATTGCGCGCGGGAATCAGTCCGCGCAGCGCACGACGAAACGCAGCCTGATGGGCGGTGGCGACGAGCACGAAAATTCGCGCGCGCGGGATGAGCGGCACGTGACGCGCGATCGTGTCGGCAAGCAGGCTGGTCTTGCCGTCGACTGAAAAAAGCGGCTTGGGTTTGGCCTCGCGGCTGGCCGGCCAAAAGCGGGTGCCGCGGCCGCCCGCAATTATCAGTACTGAAGCGCGCGCCGGCGCGAGGCTTCGAGCCATCGCGTCAGATCGCGCCGAGTTCGCGCAATTTGCCGTCGAACAGCGCGCGAATCTCAGCCAGTCGCTTTTCGCTTGTCGCTTCGAACCGCGTCACCAGCGCGGGTTGCGTGTTCGACGCGCGCACGAGTCCCCAGCCGTCGGCGAAATTTACGCGCACACCGTCGATATCGATCACTTCGTAGTGCTTGCGAAAAAACTCCGCCGCCTTGCGCACCACTTCGAATTTGCGATCGTCGGGACAATCGACGCGAATCTCCGGCGTGAAATGACTCGGCCGGCAAGTCGGCCAGGATCGCGCCGAGGCCGCGTCCCTCTTTGCTCAGAATTTCCAGCAGGCGGAACGAGGCGTAAATCCCGTCATCGAAGCCGAAGTAGCGGTCGGCGAAAAACATGTGCCCGCTCATCTCGCCCGCCAGCGCCGCGTGCTCCTCCTTCAGTTTGCTCTTGATCAACGAATGGCCGGTCTTCCACATGATCGGCCGGCCGCCGTTGCGCGCGATGTCGTCGTACATCCGCTTCGAGCACTTCACCTCGCCGATGAACGTCGCTCCCGGGCGCTCGCGCAGAATCGCCCGCGAGAACGCCACCATCAGCTCGTCACCCCAGACGATCTTGCCGTTCTCGTCCACCGCACCGACGCGGTCGGCGTCGCCGTCATAGGCGATTCCGATCGCCGCGTGATTTTCTTTCACCGCCGCGATCAGGTCGCGCATGTTCTCCTCGACCGTCGGGTCCGGGTGATGGTTCGGGAAGCGGCCGTCCATCTCGGTGTAGAGTTCGATCGTGTCGAGGCCGAGCCGCTTCATCAGCGGCGCCGCGATCACGCCACCGCAGCCGTTGCCGCCGTCGACGACGACCTTCATTCCCGGCTTGAGCTTGAACTGCGACATGATGAAATCGTTGTAGTCGGGGATCACCGGGCGCTCGCTCAGCGAGCCTCTCGCGCCGGTCGTGACAAAATCGCGCCGCTCGATTATTTCGCGCAGGCGCTGAATCTCCGCGCCATGAATCGTCGTCGGCCCGACGCCCAGCTTGAAGCCGTTGTACTCGGCCGCGTTGTGGCTGCCGGTAATCATGACGCCCCCGTCCATCTTCCAGCTCAACACCGAGAAATAGAGCAGCGGCGTCGGCACCACGCCGATGTCGACCACGTCGATGCCGGCGCCGAGCAGCCCTTCAGCCAGCCGGTCGCGCAATCGGTCCGACGACAGGCGGCAATCGCGACCGAGCGTGACGGTTTTCTTTTCCGCACGATGCAGCAGCGTGGCATAGCCGCGGCCGAGATCGGTCACGAATGCATCATCGAAATCGTTCGCGACGATGCCGCGGATGTCGTACTCGCGGAACACTTGCGAATTCATTATCGTCAGTCTGTGCGAGCGATTGAGTCTGTGCAAGGTCACGAATGACCGCTGCGAGTACATCGGAGGGCAATCAGAACCGCGTCGCGATCGTCACCGGGGCCGGGCGCGGTATCGGGCGCGCGGTCGCGCTCGAGCTGGCGCGGGCGGGCTATTCGCTATGCCTCGCCGCGCGCTCGCGCGACGAACTCGAGGAAACTCGCTCCCAGAGCGGACTTCCGCCCGAGCGCGCGCTCATAGTGCTGGTTGACCTCGCCACCGAGGACGGGCCCGACCTGCTCATCGACGCGGCGCTGGATTGCTACGGACGTATCGACCTGCTCGTGAACAATGCCGGCTGGGCGCCGCCGCGAACGTCGATCCTCAAGATGCGCCCGGCCGACGCCGACCGGATGATCGCGCTAAATTTGCGCGCGCCGATCTTGCTCACGCGCCTGGCCGCCGCCGCGATGACGCCGCGCGGCTCCGGCACGATAGTCACCGTCGCATCGTCGGCCGCTATCAAGGCTCCCGGCGGCGAGGCGGTGTACGCCGCGACCAAGTCCGCGCTGATAGCATTCACGCGCGCCGCGTTCCACGAGATGCGGCAGAGCGGGCTCAAATTGGCGGTGATAGTTCCAGGGCTGGTTGATACTGCGCTGATTCCGAACAACAAGCGGCTCGATCGCGCGGCGATGCTGTCGACGGCCGACGTCGCGCAAGCGGTGATGCAAATTGTGAATTCTCCTGCCGGCGCGTGCCCGGTCGAAGTGACGCTCGAACCGCAACTCGATCCGGAGCGTCCGCACTGAGTTCCGACGTTCACGCACGTCCGCCGATTTCCTTCACCGCGCGATTCGTGATCGTACTGGCCGCGGGATTAGTCGCCGCGATCATTCTCGCTCCGATCGTCGCTGTCGCCGTGTCGGCGGTGGGCTGGCGCTACCCATTTCCTCGAATCTTCGATCGAACCGTGATGGCAACACTGTTTCTCGCGATGCTGTTCGCTGCGCGCGACTTGAACCTCGACTCGCTGGTGAGCCGCGGCTTCAAACATCCCCTGGCGCCAAGCGTGGCGCGCGCGATTCGCGGTTTCGTTGTGGCGATGTGCGCGATCGCGATTCTATTCGCGCTGGCGCTCGCGGTTGGCGGTGCGGGTGTCGGCGATCACACAGCGGCAGCAGCGCTGATACCGAAATACCTTCTCTCTGCTATCGCGATCGCAATCATTGAAGAAGCGTTCTTCCGTGCGTTCCTGCTCGGCGGCATGATGGAAGACTTCGGAAACCGCGTCGCCTTGATTGCAAGCGCCGCGATCTATGCCCTCGCTCATCTCGTGCGTTCGCCCGCCCGCTACTATGTAAGCGGCTACGAGCCGGCGGCTGGATTGTTCAACCTCGCGCACAGCGTCGACCAATTCAGCAATCCAGCTATCGCGATTCCGACGCTGATAGGTCTATTCCTACTCGGCCTTGTGCTAGGCGAAGCGTATATCCTGACTGGCAGCGTGTATTTTTCGATGGGGTTGCATTGCGGCTTTGTCCTTGGCGCAAAACTATGGCCGAAAATAATCCTGAACCGCGCTGCAATTACATGGTGGATAGCGGGCGGCGGCGCAATCCCGTTGATAGGGGGCGCCGCCGCATGGGTGATAGCTATTGTGATACTCGCTACACTAGGTCCGATAACCGGAGCGGTAGTCGAACCTGGTTAGCGTGTTGGTCTAGTCTTTAGGAACTGAAGAGTCCACCTGTAGCTCGTTGGTAACCATTCGCACGCCGCTCGTGTCTCTGGCGATTGCTTCGGCGCGTGAAATGACTACCGGATCATGCATCCATCCCTGCAGCGTCACGACGCCCGCGACTGTAGTGACGTGAACCTGACCGGACCTCAAGTCCCTCGCAGCGGCCAGGTTTGTCTTCACCGCCGTCGTGATGGTCGTATCATCGACGGCGGTAACGCTGCCTTGATACGCGTTTTTCACCGCGTCCGCAGAATTATGGCCTGCCTGATCCATCGAAGTGCTCGCGGGGACGTTCGAGTCCTGTGCAAAGGCCGGGAGTGCCAGTCCTATACTTAGGATTAGCGCCGGAACGATAACCAATATCTTAGTTTTGTTACTCATCATCTTAGTCTCCTCGTTAAGTCGCAGTTAGTTTAAGTGTCAGGCGATTGGGTTGGCGTCGTTTCGTCAAACCACGCCGAGCAGCCAAAGCACAAGAACGATCACAAGAATGCCGCCTAGTGAAATAGGAAGGTACATATCGACTCCTCAGGCCTTGCTGGTCAGACTTATGAATGGTCTAGCGGAACGCGGTCAAAGGCGAGTGGAAAAACCGCCGTTAGGGCTGGATCAAATCGGACTCGACACCTATGTCGATCCCGACTCATCGAGTCTTACATAGCTGCCAACGCGAAAGCCACCATAGGTCTCCTACAGTTAGTCCTGTAGAGAACTAAACAAGTGGGTTCAAGCGGCTGAGTTGTTTTCGGGCCGTAACAGACTTAGGCGTACAGCGACGGGGTGCCTCTTACTGGCCTCGTGCGGAAGCGGCGATGGGTCCAGAGCCACTGCTCGGGATATTTTCGGACCATCTCTTCGATCGCCTTTTGATAGCGCGCCGTGTTCACCAGCGTGTCGGCCTCGCGATCGCCGGTGCGCTGCTGCGGGATCTCTTCGAAGATCTCGATCACATGACTGACGCCGTCGGGCTGGCGCACGATAAACACCGGCACCACCGGCGCACCCGCCATCATCGCGAGGCGATCGAAACCGCTCGGCGTCGCGGCGAGTTGGCCGAAAAACGGCACCCAGATTGCCTCCGAGCGCTTGGCGTTCTGATCGAGCGGGATGCCGATGATCTCGCCGCGCTTGAGCGACCGCAGCATCTCGCGCGCCGCCGTATGCTTGCGAATTATCTGGACTCCCGCCCGCTCGCGGATGAAGGTCACCAGCGAGTCGCCCGCAAGGAAGCGCTGCGTGTGATGCACCAGTCCGATCTGAAATCCGTGCAGGGCGTGCCCCGCCGGCAACAACTCGAAGCCGCCGAAGTGCGCGGTCAGGATGAGTGCACCCTTGCCGGGATACTTCGGCGTCAGATTGTTCCAGACATCGAGCCGATTGTACGTCACGCGACGCCCGAGGCGCCGGTAGAAGAATCCACCCAGCCGCACGTACTCGGCGCCGGTGCGGCCGAGATTGATGTACGACGCGCGCAGGATGCGCCGGCGCTCCGCGTCGCTCTTGTCGGGAAACGCAATCTCGAGGTTGCGCATTCCGATTCGCGTGTGACGCCCGTCCAGGTGGAAGAAGATCAACCCGCAAGCGACGCCGAGCTTGTACAGAATGAAATCCGGCAAGAGGCTGAGCAGGTGCAGCGCCGCGACCAACAGCCAGAAAATCAGCCGATCCTTGAGCTCCAGTTTGAGGCGCGTGCTCTTCGGGACTCCGAGCGAGAGCGGGAAATCCGACTTCTCCGGCGCACCAGTGGTCGAGCCGGCCGGAGCGGCGCCCCGCCTCAACATATCGCCATTCAAATCCGCTTTCGCTTTAGCGGATTCCCGCGAGATCAGGTCTGATGACTTGCTGACGAAGATGCCGACGACACTCTACAATACCGACCGCTCGCGTTTGGGGCCCTTTGGAATCACGACGAGGCCCGAGTCGGTGACGAAAAATCGCTGCCGGTCGCGCTCGAGATCGTAGCCTATCTCCTCGCCCTCTGGAATGAAGACGTTCTTGTCGACGATCGCGCGGCGCACTTTCGCATGGCGCCCGATTGTCGCGTAATCCATGATGACCGAATCCTCGACCAGGCTGTACGAATGCACGAACACCGAGCGCCCCAGCACGGAATTTCGAACCGCACCTCCCGACACGATACAGCCCTCGCCGATCACCGAATGCAGCGCCAGCCCGCGCCGTCCGTTCTCGTCGAACACGAATTTCGCCGGCGGCTGGTCGTAGTACGCTGTGCGCAGCGGCCAGTACGCATTGTACAGATTCAATTGCGGCCGCGCGTCACGCAGGTCCATGTTGGCCTCGTAATACGCATCGAGCGTCCCCACGTCGCGCCAGTAACTCAGATTAACCTCCGAGTCGCCGCGGATCCGATTGGTCATGAAGTTATACGCATAGACCGGCACGCGGTTGATCAACGCCGGAATGAGGTCGCGTCCGAAATCGTGATTGCTGTCCTCGCGAATCGAATCCTCGATCAACGCCTCGCGCAGCACCTCGGGACTGAACAGGTAGTTGCCCATCGAGGCGAGCGAGCGTCCGGGCGCGCCCGGCATCTGCGGCGGATTGTCCGGCTTCTCGACGAAATTTGAAACGCGCAGCCCCGAATCGACCTGCACTATCCCGAACTGATTCGCCTCGTCGACCGAGACCGGCAGCGTCGCCACCGTGACCGCGGCCTTGCGATCCATGTGAAACTCGATCATCTGCTGGATGTCCATGCGGTAGATATGATCGGCGCCGAAAACCGCGACGAGGTCGGGCTTGGTGTCGTCGATGAGATTGAGATTCTGAAAAATCGCATCCGCCGTTCCCTGGTACCACAGCTCGCCCATTCGCATCTGCGCCGGAACCGGGATGACAAAATGATCGGGCAGCATCCCGCCGAACTGCCATCCATCCTTGAGGTGCTCGATCAGGGATTGCGAGCGCCATTGTACCAACACATAGATCGCGTAGATGCCTGAGTTGACGAGGTTCGAGAGCACGAAGTCGATGATGCGATACTTGCCGCCGAACGGCACCGCCGGCTTGGCGCGATCCCGGGTCAGCGGATGGAGCCGAGTCCCCTGCCCTCCCGCCATCACTAGCGCCAGCGTTCTCATTTGAAAAAAAGGACTCGAATCGTCATTGCGCGCTCATTTTGGGCAGATCAGCCCGCCAAGTATAGGGGTCTCGCGATGTCGCCGAAAGCCCGTTCGCTGAGCACCGAAAATGTAGCGCATATGGTGCGTGCAATCGCTGAGATGTGACAGCTAGCGCAGGAATTTCCGGGTGTTGAGAAGAGTCAGTCATAGCGAGGGAGACCGCCGGCGCCGAATTTAGCTTGATTTTACTCGATTTTGCACCTTGCCGCCAATTGTCTCCGAAGGCACGTCATTTGCTTGAAACTTATTTGAAGTTCTTACGTCTAAAGTGGCTGAGAAGTGGTTACTTTAATTTTGATGCAAACCTCTCGCGACGAGTGCGCTAGAGCAGGAGAGTAGAAAATGCAAACAGCGGTCAGACATGAATCATCCAGAACGACCAGCAACCCGGGAGTAGTTTACCGCACGGTTTGTCAGAATCCCGGCTGCGGGTTTAAGTTCGACCTCAGAATCACGCCAGAAAATGCAAGCCTGCTCAGCGGTTCGATGGCATGCCCGCACTGCAGGCGGCATGGCGGCCAACTGAAATCGCAGGGACGCATTGGAGACAAACTTTTCGCTGCCAAGCTGTTGTTCCGTCCGACCGGTGTTGGTCCGACGCGTAGCGACGACGACGAAGCGGGAGCCGATTCACGCTATTAAACGCCGTGCAGATCGTCTAGAATTGCCAGTCCGTCACTAGATCCGTTTTCCGATCATTACGTCGCGCGCCGTCCGGGAAACCGGACGGCGCGCGGCGTTTTTTCACAACCATATTCAGCGAGACGGTCGATCAGCCGCCGGCGACCGGCACTGCGGCGACGCCTTGCAGAGTGCGGATGCTCGGCCGCTCCATCATCCGCTTTATCCAGGCGTCGATGTTGTTGCGGTTGTTGCCCAGCACGTCGATCCCAATCTCGTTCAGCACCAGCATCCGCGGCGCAAAGCCGATGTCAGCGACCGAAAACTCGCCGGCCAGGAAATTGTTGCCCTGCAATTCGTGATTCAGGTAATCGAGCACGCGCTCGACCGACTGATGGAGCCGCTGCACGCGGCTTTGATCGCGGTCGCCCTCCGGCTTGGACATTTCGGCGATCAGCTGGCCGACCGGCGGCGTAAACGACGTGTCGGCGAAGTCTTCGAACAGCCGCGCCCGCGAGCGCATCGCACTGGAGCCGATCGGCGGCAGCAGCGGCGGCTCGGGATACTCGTCCTCGAGGTACTCGTTGATAATCGTCGAATCGTAAATCGTCGTGTCGTCATCGACCAGCACCGGCACCCGCGCAAACGGGTTGAGCCGCACGAACTCGGGCTTGCGATTTTCGTGCTGCGCCAAATCGACCTGGACCAGGTCGTAGGTCAGGGCCTTCTCGGCCAGGACGATTCGCACCTTCTGGCCGAAGGGGCAGGACAGGAAGTCGTAGAGTTTGATCATATCGGGCAAGTCCTCATTCGGCTTGCGCCGCGACGGTAATCTTCAAGCTGGCCTCAACCTCGGAATCGAGCTTGACCGGCACCGTGAAATCTCCGAGCTGCTTGATGGGCTCGGGCAGGTGAATTTTGCGCCGCTCGATATCGAGACCGTTCTCGCGGAGCGCGCGCTCGAGATCGATATTGGTGACCGATCCGAACAGCTTGCCCTCTTCGCCGGCGCGCGCATGCAGCGTCAGCGCGAGCGCCTCTATTTTAGCCTTGACCGACAGCGCGTCCGTGCGCTTGATCTCGCGCCGTCGCGCAGCCGTGCGCTTCTGATGCTCGAAGGCGCGGATATTTTTCTGATCCGCTTCGACCGCGAGCTTGCGCGGCAACAGGTAGTTGCGCGCGTAGCCGGCGCGAACCTTGACCACGTCGCCGGTTCTTCCCAGGTTGGGAAGATCCTCGTTGAGTATGACTTGCACGTTCATCGTCTTGAATTGCCTCTTTCCGTCCCCGCGCTTAGAAGAAATCCCCCAGGTTGTTCGCTTCCGGGCTGGGGGGCTTGAGCCGCCGGAAGTCGATCCACATATCGAAGATGCCCGCGATGCTCACGAGCGCAGCCACTACCGGTTGCGCGAACACCACAAAATAAATGATGCCGCGCACGATCGACGGGACCGAGAGCGACTGAAAATAGAATCCGATAATCGCCAGTCCCTGGCAAAAATAAATCGCCGCGATACAGATGAAGCCGTTAAGCGCGATATCGCTTATCGCCTACACGGGTATGAAAATCCCGAACCCGCTCGCCAGCAACAGCCACACCAGCCATTCCGACGCCGACCATCGCGAGAAGTCGCCGAACAGGCTGTAGGTCAACCGCTGCGGCCCGGCCCATCGCCAGAACACGCGCAAGTTGAGCAGCATCGTGCTCGCCGCGACCAGCAGCGCGAACGCCGGCGACAGCCGCATCGTCAGCGAGATTACGCTCGCCTGCGTGTCGGCCGGAATCGTCTGCTGCATCCCGAGCATCTTGTAGAAGTCCTGGCCGCGCGCCATCCCCTGGGCAAGCGTGTCATGCACCGTCTTGATCAACGCGTCGGGACCGCCGAGCATCACCAGCGCCGTCACCACCGAAGCGGCGACCATCACGCCGGAGCCGATCGCCGTGATCATCTCAAAGGAGCATCGCCGCTCGAGCATGTAGCAAGTGATCGCCGTCGCCATGCCGAAGCATACGAAGTAGGCGACCCCGCCGAGTGGTCCCCACAGGAGTCCGACGAACGCGGTCGCGAGCAGCACCGCGATAGTCGCGCGCAGATTGGGACTCGGCCGCCCGACTGCGTAAAGGATGACCGGCGCCGGCGCGAGCATCAGCAGGATGCCGCCGATCAGCGGTATCGCGCCGCCGGCAAGGAAGAACGCGCCCGACAACGCGGCCGCGCGAACCATCCCTATAACAGCCCTGCGGGTCACTGGATTAAGCTAAACGCCCAGCGTCGAGAAGGGCAGCAGCGCGAGCACGCGCGCGCGCTTGATTGCTACGGCCAGTTGGCGCTGATGCTTGGCGCAGTTGCCGGAGGTGCGGCTCGGTACAATCTTGCCGCCCTCGGTGATGAAACTGCCGAGCGTGCGCACGTCCTTGTAGTCGACCTTGAGGGTCTTGTCCGCGCAGAAGCGGCAGACCTTGCGCCGCCCACCCGGACGGCCGCGACGCATCCCGCCGCCGCGACCGTCGCCACCGCGGCCCTCGCCGCGATCGTCGCCGCCGCCGGGACGCGGGCCGCCGTAGCGTCCGCCGCCGCCTTCGCGCGGCCGGTCGCCGCCTCGTTCTGATCTTTCCTCGTCAGCCATTTAGATTTCCTAAAAAAATATTTCCTTGGCGAAAGTTTATGTTTGGACTGTCTCTTTCAATTCCACCGACGTGGCGACGACTTCGAATGCAGTCTCCGTTCTCGCCATCTTCAAGCCGGCTTTCAACGCTCTCATTCTGCCGACGACCTTGACCTCCCGCCCTCGCTCCAGGAGCCGTTTTGCTCCCGTCGCCGATTCGCCCGTCATCACGATCCCGAGTCTCAGTTCCTCGCCAGGCGCGCCGCAATCGACCGTGAAGCGGAGGACGGGCGTGCCTGCGGGCGAGACGCGGATTTCGGGCTGGCCGAGCAGCCGGCCTTCGAGCTCAATCCGGTTCCCGGTCACCTTCGGGCCCGCCGATTTCTTCGGCCGCCGCTTCCATTATTTCTTCGGGAGCGTCGGGCGCTTCTTCGGCCTCGGTTGCCCGCTCCTCGCGCGACGCCATCAGGGCGGCCGCACGCGCTTCCTGCGCCGCCTTGGCCTCTGCGATACGGCGGTTGCGCGCTTCGAGTTCCTCGCGCGCCTTGGCGACGTCGGCGTTATCGTCGACCAGCACCGACAGGTAGCGCAGGACGGTATCGGAGATGCGCAAATTGCGCTCGACCTCGTTCATCACGGGGCCGGGCGAAACGTAGTCGAGGCGCACGTAGAAGCCGCGGCGCTCGCCCTTGATTTTGTAGGCGAGCTCGCGCGATCCCCACTCCTCGGTTTCGATCATCTCGCCGGCGCCGGCCGCGATGATCCCCTCGTAGCGTTTGATGGCTTCCTTGATTTGGGGTTCGCCCGAATCAGGGCGGAGAATAAAAATAGTTTCGTAGCGCCGCACGCGCTTGTTAAGTCCTCCTTACGGATTTGAGCCCCATGTTGGAGCAAGGAGCAATCCCACACAGTACCATCGTGGGTATGCTGCCTCAAGGCTGAAAGACAGTTATTTGAGGCCCGCAAATAGCGTCGGTCTTGCCATTGGCGGGCGGTCTGTTATGAGAAGATGCGCCTCGTGCAATTCAGGAGGATTCGTCCCTTGGCCAAAAAGAAAATAAAGAAAGCGGCGCCGAAGTCGCGCAAAGCCGCGCCTAAAGGCAAGCAGGTCGCATCGAAGAAGCTCGCATCGAAGAGCGTCAAGCGGCCGGTCGCGGTCAAGGCGGCGTCGAAGAAGAAGTCGGGCAAGCCGATCGGGCGTCAGGTTGCCGAGATGGTATCGGCCGCCACTCGGGCAGCGGTCGATATCGAGACCGCGGCCGGGCGGATGCAACGAGCGGCGGTGCGCAAGGTAAGTGAAGTTGCGACCAAGGCCGGCAGAGCAGTGAAAGAAGCCGTCTCGGCCGCGGCGAGGATTCCCAGCTACAGCGAATTGCCGGTGCGGGCGGGCGCGCCGGCGGGCGCGGCATGGGGCGTATTCGGCGACGACGACGAGGTCGGCACCATCAACCTGCTGACGCCCGAGCGCGTGGTCGATGCGGCGGCGTCGATCCGCACGGGCAAAGTGTTCGCGCTGAATCTTTCGATCAACATTCCCGACCCGCCCATCTTCACGCGCGAAAAGCATAAACACACCGTCAAGATTTTCCCGGGCGCGGAGTTTGTGCTCGACGACTATCTCGACAATTTCTATCCGCAGGCGTCCTCGCAATGGGACGCGCTCGCGCACGTGAAGCATCCGATTCACGGCGCCTACAACGGCATCCCCGACAGCGAGATTACGGGTCGCGGCGGGATGCGGCTTGGAATCGACAACCTGGCGCGGCGCGGAATCGCGGGGCGCGGCGTGCTGGCCGACGTGGCGCGCTACTACGATCGCGCGGGCAAGTCGATCGATTTCAGCAAGGCCCAGTCGATTCCGCTCGACGACGTGCAGGCTACGCTCGAAGACGCGGGCGTCGATTTGCAGACCGGCGACATCCTGCTGATTCGCATCGGATGGACGAAGTTCTACCTCTCTGCCAGCGAGCAGGTGAAAGCAGACCTGGCGAAGGAGACCGTGGTGCCGGGAATCGAAGGCAGCGAAGCCACCGCGCGATGGCTGTGGGACAATCACCTGGCCGCGGTCGCGTCGGATTCGCCGGCGCTCGAAGCGTTGCCGAAAGCCGCGGGCAACGAGATGGAGTTTCTCCACTTCCACATGCTCGCATTCTTCGGCATGCCGATTGGCGAGATGTGGAATCTCGAAGCGCTCGCAGAAGATTGCGCCAACGATGGGCGCTACGACTTTTTCCTGACGTCGGCGCCGCTGAATATTCCGGGTGGCATAGGCTCGCCACCGAACGCGCTCGCAATCAAGTAGGTTGGTTGAGGAAGGAGCGGAATCCTGAATCGCGCAGGGCGCTGGATAAGGACCCTCACCTTCATCCTCTCCCCAACAGGGAGAGGGGACAGTGGTGGCTTCCACAAAGCGCACGGCCCGCGCGGCCCGGAAAAATTACGTTCCAAGCGCCTAACAGCGCGACGACGACGACGAACGCCTACAGCGAGAATTGGATAACGCCGATATGAAAAGTTCGACGCGATTTTCCAAAAGACGGGTTGGGCTTCTGGGCCGAAGCGGGTTCGCACTAGTCATTCTTGCGCGCCTCGCGCAGTCTCTCAGAATTCCGTTGCAGGTCCAGCAGGTTCTCGCGGCTTAAATAAGTCAGATATACTTCGTCTGGGTCTTCGGGATCGACGCCGAGAAGCGCCGACTCAAATTCATCTCCCCGCGTCCCGTTCAAGTGATGCCAGAATTTACGTCGGCTGTAGTAGGCGACGAGGTCTGCTGCTTGAAGAGGCGGATAGCATCTTCCGTACGTCGGAAATGAAAGTTCGGATTGCGTCAAGCGTTCTTCATTGGCGCACTGTCTGAAATGACGTCATTGTAGAAGGGCTCGACTCTTGCCCATCGGCTCTTTATGTCGAGGCGAACCAGCTCCATAGAGCATCTTCGTCTGCCTTTGGGACTGATAGCGTCTTCGATTGTAGTGCTGATAGCGTTCCAGTCGTAATGCACTTAGATATCGATTCGGATCCGGAGGTTACGTGCCAGCGCCTCGAAGACCGACTTGCACAATGCCCATGCAGTGTAGAACGACGCCAGTATACCTGCCGAGCGCGAAACAGCGACTGCCTCACGCAGGTCTTCTGCGCACGGTAAGAACCGAATCTCAATCTCGGGTCACGAAGAGGGTTCGTTGTCGTAGCCACCATCAGGCAGAACAAGTTGAAAGTAGCTGACAGTCGCTCGAACCATGATCAGATGCCACGTCGTGGTCGTTCGCATTGACTATCAGATAGCGGCCATGTCTGGCGTCTGATGATTCGCGTGCAAACATTAAGCGTCTAACCAGTGCAGAGACATCTGCGCGACCTAAACTTTGCCAGCTGCGAATCCAACGTCAGTCCGAATTTGCCCATTCGTCGCTTGTCGCTCGAATCCCGCTACTGATCTGCCTTGGTCAATGTGATTGCCGATCGTCGCGAGTATCCGAATCTCAAATCCTCCATCGGACAGTTGATCGTCGATCCAATTAGTACCCGGTTTCAAGCAATCGATAGACTCGCTCCCTGATTGAGCGTCGCAGCGATTCAATGACAGCCCTGCCCATCCACGGAGCATATCCGAGTGTGGGTGAACAGCAACAAAATCGCCTCCCTAACAGGGAGAGGAGACAGATGAGTTAGTGGGTGTTGCGGAGTTGATCGTCGATTGCTGATTCGAGGGCTGCGGCTGGCTGTGCGCCTCTTAGCTGGCGGCTGCCGGCGATTGTGTCGGGCATGCTCTGCGAGTCGCCGATGAACAGGCAGGGAGTTCCATTCACGCCCGATTTCATACCCATCTTCTGATCGGCCAGGACTGCTTGCTCGTACTTGCGGTCTTCGAGGCATGAGTCGAAACTCGGGAGGTCCAGGCCGAGATCCCTGGCGGTGGTCTCGAGTCCGTTGGTCGATAAGTTCGCGCCGTTGTGCTGGAGCGCGTCGTGATAGGGCCAGAACTGGCCTTGCTCGTCGGCGCATCGCGCAGCCATCGAAGCGTCCATCGAGTGGTTGTGCATCGGGAAGTCCATGTATATCAGCCGCACCTGGCCGTCATATTTCGTGAGCACCTGGCGAAGCGCCGCTTCCTGCTGGCGGCAATATGGACATTGGTAGTCGGAGTATTCGACGATCGTTACCGGCGCGCTCGTCGCTGCCGAGATGCCGATAGGCGGAAGATGCGGGCGTGCTTTGCGAACTCGAGTCAGGCGCGGGTTTTGACGAATTGTCACCAGACGAAGGTACTTGAACCCAATCGTCCTGGGCTTGTGCGATGCCGGCGCGCGCGGCGCAGGTCAGGATTGCGGCGCTCAGGATCGCGGCTGCGATCGACCTGGGTGTATTTCGCGGCAAGCTTCCCCCACTTCCTGGCGACTAGCTTACGATTGCAGCTGGAACCAAGCTAACAGGGGATCAGCAAAGAGGCGGGAGAGCTAGGGTTCGGAGTCGACGATGTCCTGTATGAATTCCTGCATTGGCTGCACGGTGACCAATATGCAGATGCATCCGCTGCGCGGATAACTCAGGCAGACGCGATAGCCTTTGTATTGGTAGTAGTGATGCTCGCCGGCATAGCCGGTCGACTGATCCGGTTGCTGCAACTCGCCCCGTGGCGGCACCTGTAACCCGTGCGACTTCATATAGGTGCACAAGATCGTTCCGTGGTCGCTGCGATAGAACGTGTAGGCAACCGGGGTGCCATCGGGCAGGTGATCGACGCGGCCGCCGACAAGCTTGTAGCCGACGTGCTGAAAGTTCCACACGAATCCCGGTAACTCGTGTTCCATGTAGGCGTCCGAGATGTCGGCGGGCGCGGTCGACTTTATGTTCGGCTCGAAGTGACCGACGAACTGCTTGTAGTTGTCGATAGCGACGTCGAAGGGAGGGATCGCTTGCGCCGGGGTGGTGCCGCTGCCGCCATGCAGGATTACGAACGCGAAGACCAGCACGGCGGCGAGCGCGGCGGGTACCCAGATTCGCGCGCGGCGCATCGTAAGCCAACCGGCGCGGTCGGCGCCGGCGGAGCGATCGCGCGCGCGCGTCGCGGACTTGGGAGGCGTCGGCAGAATCGATGGCGTCGAGCGCGGCGAGGATCGATCCGCGGACTATCGGCGGCGTCCTGAGCATCGCGGCGCGCTCGCGCAGCAGCGCCTTGACGGCGCGCTCTTCGGCGAAGCGCACGCGGCAATTGACGCATCCCGCAAGATGCTCTTCGGCGTCGCGCAACTCTGCCGCGCTCAACTCGCCGTCAACATGCGCGGAAAGGTACTTCTCGATGTAGGTAGTGCAGTCCACTTTTTCGCGTGCGCTTCGCTTCACTCAGCCGTCATTGTACTCCGGAGTCAAGACCGTATTATTCCTTGTTCCTTGGCAAATCCTGTCAATCTATCGCGCAGCATCGCACGCCCACGCGACACTCGCGATTTTATCGTACCGATAGCCACGTTCAGAACCCCCGAAACCTCCTGGTAACTCAGCTCTTCCACGTCGACCAGCAGCACCGCCTGCCGGAATTCATCCGGCAAGCTCGCCAGCGCGGTCTCGACCTCGCCCTCCATTCCCTGCCCTGCCAACAGGGCCTCGGGATTCGATCCAGCCGGGTCGATGCGGAGACTTTCCGCCTCGACCTTGCGCTCAAACTCGTCGGCGGACGAAGCCGGCTGCTCGCGCGTAGATTTGCGATAGCCGTTGCGAAAATTGTTGAACAGGATGGTGAGCATCCACGCGCGACAATTCGTACCGCTCTCGAATTGATGAAAGAAGCGGTACGCACGCAGCACCGTTTCCTGCAGCAAGTCGTTGGCGTCGTCGGGGTTGCGCGCCAGCCGGATCGCCATCGAGTACAAGGCGTCGAGATGAGGCAACGCCTCGTCTTCGAATCGCTTGCGCCGATCCGCGCCGGTACCGCTCTTGTCCGCCATATGCCGATTTTACGAACATAGCATCCCGTACATTAGAAATCTTGCATAGGCCCGAAATGTTCCCGATGCGTTAGGATAATTACTGCGCGTGGCATCCGGCGAGCTACTCGCTACGTACTAGATATCGACGGAACACTCGCGCGGAGAGCATTGTTTAGACTCTACGGCGAAGCTGTAGTAGGTTCGGCGCGAAGAGACAGTAACCAGGGAGATGGCGACCATGAATAAGAGCAAACTTACTGGCGCGATGCTGGCGACGGCGGTCGCGCTGATTTTCGCGGGCAACGCGGGGTACGCGGCGGACAGTACTGACTCGAAGGCGGCGCCGGCGTCGGTCAAGTGCGTCGGCGGCAATGCGTGCAAGGGCCAGAGTCTGTGCCAGAGCGCGAACAGCGGATGCAAGGGACAGAACGCGTGCAAGGGCAAGGGCTACGTGATGACGCCGTCGGCGAAGGAATGCGTCGCGGCGGGCGGCAAGCCGGACACGGTTGAGAAGTCGGACTGAGGCAGCAATGTTGAAGCGTCGCGACTTCCCGATGCTCGGCTACGGCGTCGGGCTCAGGCGTCAGCACTACAGCCACGTGCTGGAGACGCGTCCCCGGGTCGATTGGTTCGAGGTCATCTCGGAAAATTTCATGGTCGCGGGCGGGCGCGCGCTCGAAGTGCTCGAAGGCGTGCGGGCCAGCTATCCGATCGCGATGCATGGCGTGTCGCTGTCGATTGGATCCACCGATCCGTTGAATCGCGACTACCTGCGGCAACTGCGCGATCTCGCGCGGCGGTTCGAGCCGGCGTGGATTTCGGATCATCTGTGCTGGACGGGAGTAGGCGGGCGCAATCTTCACGACCTGATCCCGCTGCCGTACACCGACGAGGCGCTACGGCATGTCGTCGCGCGAATCCGCGAGGTGCAGGACATCCTCGAGCGGCCGCTATTGATCGAGAACGTTTCGAGCTACATGGCGTTCGCCGAATCGACGATGACCGAGTGGGATTTCATTTCGACGATCGCAGACGAAGCCGATTGCGGTATCCTGCTCGACCTCAACAACATCTTCGTGAGCGCGTTCAACCATCGCTTCGACGCGAATGAGTATGTCGACGCGGTGCCGGCCGAGCGCGTCGTGCAATACCATCTCGCGGGGCATAGCGATCACGGGACGCACCTGCTCGACACGCACGACCATCCGATTTGCGACGAGGTGTGGGCGCTGTATGAACGCGCGGCGCGGCGCTTCGGGGCAGTGTCGGCGATGGTCGAGTGGGACGACAACATCCCGGAGTTCGCGGAGCTGGCGCGGATTGCGGATCGCGCGCGTACCACCTTCGATACTGCAACGCACACGGCGAATCGTGAGTCACTTAAAAAAACTGGAAAGCCTGCTCTACCGGCTGATCACCGCGCCTAGCGGCGTCGCCGAGGGGCTCGCGGCTGAGAGCGCGCTGGGCGCCGGCGGACTCGACGATATCGTGCTCGGCGACGAGCGTCTGTCGGCGGAAGCTCGCGTCGATATTTACGCGAACATGTATTTCTACCGGCTGCTCGACGCGCTCAAGGAGGATTTTCCCGCGACGCTGGCTGTTCTCGGCGACGACAATTTTCATAACCTGGTCACCGGCTACCTGCTGGAATATCCGCCGACCGAGCCGTCGCTGTACTACTGCGGGAAGCACCTCGCGGCGTATCTGCGCGATCATCCGATGCGCGAAGGCGCGCCGTTTATCGCGGACCTAGCGGCCGTCGAGCGCGCCGTCGTCGAGGTGTTTCACGGCCCCGATGCGGCCGCGCTGGAGCCCGATTCGCTGCGCGCGATTGCACCGGCTGACTGGCCTGCGATGAAGCTCAAGATTCAGCCGTCGGCGCAGATACTCGCGCTCGATTGGAGAGTGTCGGAACTGTTGCGCGCGGTCGAGGAGCATCGTGAGTGGACTCCAGCGGATCGCGGCTCGCACAAAATCCTCGTGTGGCGGCGTGATGCGCGTGCCCTTTATCGAGAGCTCGATCAGGCAGAGGCGGACGCGCTCGAGGCGGTGTCGCGCGGCGCCACCTTCGCGGAAATCTGCGAGGTCGTGGCAGCGGGCGGCGGCGAACAGGATCCCGTCGCGGCGATGAATCGAATGCTCGCGCGATGGCTCGCCGACGGCCTGCTTGTTCGCGGATGATCTTTGGCGGGACCGGGACTATAAGAATGGTTGAGCGCGCGACGCGGCTCAACTCATGGCGGCAAACCCCAAACTCACCGGCGACACTATCAGTATCGAACGGCCGACCAGCCGCGAACAGCTCGAGGAGTTTGCGCGGCTGCCGTTCCAGGTTTACAGCGGGCGCGACGCGTGGTGGCCGCCCGACGTGCAGAACGAGATCGATCTGCTCTCGCGCCGCAGCCTGCTCTCGACGTATCTCGAGGTCACGCCGTTTTGCGCGCGGCGCGCGGGACGGCTGGTGGCGCGCGTCAGCGCCGTGATCAATCGGCGCTACATCGAACATTGGAACGAGCAGCTCGGGCAGCTGATTCATTTCGAGGCGCTCGAAGGCGAAGACGTCGCCGTCGCCGCGATGCTCGCCGAGGCCGTGCAATCGTTGCGCGACCGCGGCATGCGCGCTGTGCGCAGCGGCTTCGCGGCGTTTCTCGATTATCCTTATTCGATCGACAACTACGATTCGCTGCCGTCGTTTTTGCTGCGCGGGAATCCCGCGTCGTACCATCGCTACTTCAAGGAAGCCGACTTCGTTACCGAAAAGGGGCAGGTCGATTACACGGCGCCGCTCACGCCGGAAATCATCGCGCGCTATCGGCGGATGACGGAGGCGGCGGCGGTCGCGGGCGTCACGATTCAGAGTTGGCGCGAGTACGGATTCCTGGCCGCGATTGACGCGTGGACCGACGTGACCAACTCGGCGTTCGATCGTCACTGGGGATGGAATCCGGTGACGCGGGCGGAAGTGCGTCCGATGCTCACGTCGCTGTGGGAGACGCCGGTGGCGGACCTCTCGATGCTCGCGACCATCGGCGGCGAATGCGTCGGCGCCGTTTTTTCAGTGCCGGATCTCAGCTCGGTGCTGGCGCGCGTGCGGCGGGGCGTGCGGTTGGAACCTGAACGCGGCGGCGGCACGCGCGGCGCGCTGATCAATATCGGCGTCGTCGAAAGCGCGCGCGGACACGGCGTGGCGCTCGCGATGGCGGCGCGATCGTACCTGGCGATGGCGCGGCGCAAGATGCGCTTCGCGGGCTACACTCTCGTGCTCGACGACAATTGGGCCTCGCGCCGCACCGCGCTCAGCCTCGGCGCGCACGTCAGCGGAAACTTCATCACATATCGCCGCGATTTGTAGTATTGATTGCGCTTGATGCTGAGTCTCCGCTTCCTCGTGCTGTTCATTCACATCGTCGCCGTGGTTGTTGCGCTGGGCGGTTCGCTGTTCAGCACGTTCGCGCTTGCTCCCGTCCTGGCCGAGGAGCTCGAGCCGCCGGCGCGCATCCGCGTCGCCCGCCGAATCGTTCGCCGGCTTGGTGCTATCGTGCTGACGTCGCTCGCAGTGCTGGTGGTGACTGGAATCCTCAACGTGCTGTTCATCGGCGGCGTTTCGATTCTGCTCGCGATCAAGTTGATTCTCGTAGTCGTCGTTATTGGCCTGGCGCTTTATCAATATGGAAGTCTCGGCGTCCAAATCTGGCGGCTCTCGGCTGCGGGTCCGAGCCCGGAAGTCGCAAACCTGCAAGCGCGCTTTCGCCGCGTCGGGCTGACGGTGGGATCGATCGTGCTGCTGATCATTTACCTCTCGATCGGGCTGACGCGCGGCCCGGCTGCGATCGTCGGCTCGATTCGCTGAAGGTCACGAATGCTGCGCCGAAAAAAGCCGCGACTAACTCCAGCATGGATGGGACGGCTCACTGCCATCGCAATCGCACTCGGCGTGCTCTCCACGCTCAGCTACGGGACCGGCGCGCATATTGTCGTGCGATATCTCGACCCGCCACTCGGCGCGTGGTGGAATGCCAACGAGTTTGCAATCCTCGAATGCGCCGCATCGGCGATCGGCATGTTGATCGGCATTCGCATCGGCGCGCGACTGGTGCATGGCGGTTGGCTGAAAAGTCGAGCGATGGTGTTGGCCGCGATCGTTGGCGGTCTCGCGCTGCCGCTGGTTGGGCGGGTCGGCGCGGAAGTCGCGCGCTTCAGATTCACCAGCGGCGGATCCGTCACCTCGTTGTTGATCGACCGCTTCGGCTACGACACCGGAATGTTCCTTGACAAGCTTCTGACGGCCTGCGTTTACTCGATCAAGATCGCGGCATTCGCGCTTCCATTCGGGATGATCCTGTTCGGCGTGGCGATCGCTGTCTTCATGACCACCGAGCCGGTTGGCGAAGTGGCCGGCGCAACTTCGAAATGAATCGAGACGACCGCACGCCCAAGTCCCCCCGCAAACCGCACGCCATCAGCCGCCGATCTTTCATCAAGGGCGCCGGTGCGGTCGCTGCGGCGGCGGGCCTCGTGCGTGTTCGGTCGGCAGAGGCTGACGAGAAGACGCTGCCGCCGGGCGTTGTGGAAAAGCTCGGGCCCGAGGCCGCGACCATCGAACTCAATATCAACGGCAAGCCGGTGATGCTCGAAATCGAGCCGCGCGTAACTCTGCTGCGCGCGTTGCGCGAGCATCTTGGATTGACCGGCACCAAGCTCGTCTGCGATCGCGGCGCATGCGGCGCGTGCACGGTGCATCTCGACGGCAAGCCCGTGACCTCGTGCATGGTGCTGGCGATTGACGCGCGCGGGCACGAGGTCACGACCATCGAAGGTCTCGGCACAGCCGTCGAATATGCATCCGGTGCAAGCGGCGTTCGTCGAGGCCGACGCGCAGCAATGTGGCTTCTGCACGCCGGGGATGGTGATGTCGGTCGCGGCGGCGCTCGAGCGCAATCCTTCCGCGACCGTTGAAGAAATTAAACACGCGACCGCGGGAAATACCTGCCGATGCGGCACTTATCCGCACGTCTTCACAGCGGCTCTCAAAGCCGCCGGCCGCGCTACGGAGAATGCCTGATGTCGCGGCGGGTTACGCTCAACCTCGGCTTTCAGGGAAACACGCGCGACGTCACCATCGATATTCCGAACGACGAGCCGACGCCGTGGCAATGGGGCGAGCGCCTCGCGGTTTTCGGCCAGCCGACCCCGCGCGTGGATGGGCCGCTGAAGGCGACGGGCGCCGCGCATTACACCTACGACATCGAATTGCCCGGCATGCTCTACGGCGCGATCCTGCGCAGTCCGTGGCCGCACGCTCGCGTCCGCAATATCGATCTGTCAGGCGCGCAGAATCTCGCGGGCGTGCGTGCCGTGCTCGCGCTCGATGATCGCGAAATCCGTTTCGCCGGGCAGGAAGTCGCAGCCGTCGCCGCGATCACTTCGGACATCGCCGCCGACGCGCTCAAGCTCATCAAGGTCGATTACGAAACGCAGCCGTTCGTGGTCGAGATGGATGACGCGGCGAAGGATTCGGCGCCGCGCGTTTTCGGCGGAGGCTCAAACGTCGGCAGAACCTCGAGCTCGAGCATCGGCGAAGTGGCGAAGGGACTCGAAGTTGCGGCGAGCACGATCGAGGCGACCTACACGACCGCCGTGCAGACTCATGTCTGCCTCGAGACGCACGGCGCGGTCGCGAGCTTCAATGCGGCGGGCGACCAGCTTACGGTCTGGTGCTCGACGCAGGGCGTTTTTTCCGTGCGCGACGATTTGGCGGTGTACTTCACCCTGCCGCCCGACAACGTGCGCGTCATTTGCGAATACCTCGGCGGCGGCTTCGGATCGAAATTCGGCGCGACGCCCGAAATTATGGCCGCGGCGCGGTTGGCCAGGGCGGCCGGCGTTCCGGTCAAAGTGATGCTCCCGCGCGGCGACGAGTCGCGCTCGACAGGCAATCGTCCCAACTCGGAGCAGAAGGTCAGGCTCGGCGTCGATCGCGACGGTAGGTTGACCGCGATCGACCTGGTCCAACGCGGCAGCGGCGGAATCGGCGGCGGCGCGGGCAGCGCGGGGCCGTTCAAGTCGGTCTATCGATGCGCGAATGTCAGGACGCAGGAAACCAACATCTATACGAACGCCGGCCCGTCGGCGCCGATGCGTGCGCCCGGATGGCCGCAGGGATGCTTTGCGCTGGAGCTCGCGATGGACGAGATGGCGCGCAAGGCGGGAATCGATCGCCTCGAGTTCCGGCGCCGCAACAGCGACAACCCCGTGCGTGCGGCCGAATATGAAATCGGCGCGCGCGCATTCGGATGGGCGGAAAAAAATGAAGCGGCGAAGTCCGGCGGCCCGATCAAGCGCGGAGTCGGCGTAGCGTCGGCCGAGTGGCATGCCGTCGGCGTGTCGGGACCCGAGGCGCAGGCGATCGCGCATCGCGACGGCTCCGTTGAGGTGCGAGTCGGCACGCAGGATATCGGCACCGGCACGCGCACGGTGCTCGCGATCGTCGCGGCGGAAGAGCTGGGGCTGCCGGTCAATCGCGTGAAGTCGGAAATCGGCGACACGCGATTTCTTTTTTCGGTGCCGAGCGGCGGCAGTCTGAGCGCTCCGTCGAACTCGCCCGCCGTGCGGCAGGCCGCGGCGCATCTGAAGGACAAGCTGTTTCGGATCGCCGCGCCGATTCTCGGCGCTGAGCCGGCCGACCTCGAAGCGGCCGACGAAAAAATTCGCGTACGCACCAATCCTTCGCGCGCAATTTCATTTAACGACGTGTGCAAGCGAATTCCCGGCGATTCGATTTCCGCGCAGGGCGAGCGCGTGCCGAACTACGGCGGCTTTCGCACCGACCAGGCGGGATGCCAGTTTGCCGAAGTCGAGGTCGACACCGAGACGGGAATCGTGCGCGTGACGCACGTCGTCGCGGTGCACGACGCGGGCAGGATTGTCGATCCGCTGACGGCGCGCAGCCAGGTCAACGGCGGCATCCTGATGGGAATCGGCTTCGCGCTGTTCGAGAATCGCCGGATGGACCCTGCCCTCGGCATCATGGTGAATCCGACGATGGACGACTACAAGCTGCTCGGCGCGCTCGACGTGCCGCAAATCGACGTGACCTTTTTCGAAGTCGCCAACGGCATCACCAACACCGGCGTGATGGGACTCGGCGAGGTCGCGCACGTCGCGAGCACGGCGGCGGTCGCATGCGCGGTGTACGACGCGCTTGGCGTGCCGGTTCGTTCTCTGCCGATGACGCCCGATCGAGTGCTGGCGGCGCTGGGGCACGTGTGAACGAGTTGGAATTGCGATGAATCGATTCGAAGTTATAACACCGGCGGATGTTGCGAGCGCCTCGCAACTGCTGGCTGAAGATGGACACGTCGCGTTCGCGGGCGGCGTCGATGTCGTCGATCTGTCGAAGCAGAACATCGCATCGCCGCCCACGCTAGTGAATCTGAAAGGGTTGAAAGAGCTCGGTGGAATTGAAGTGCGGCCGTCGGGCGACCTGCGCCTCGGCGCGACGGTGAAGCTGAGTGAAGTCGCCGAGCATCCCGCGATTCGCGCGAAGTTCACCGCGATTGCCGAGGCTGCCGGCGAGGCGGCGACGCCGCAGATTCGCAATCTCGGCACCGTCGGCGGGAACCTCCTGCAGCGCCCGCGATGCTGGTATTTTCGCAATCCCGACGTGCTGTGCCTGAAGAAGGGCGGCGACACCTGCTACTCGATCGGCGGCCTGAACCGTTACCACGCGATTCTCGGCGGCGGCCCGTCCTTCATCGTGCATCCGTCGAATCTCGCGCCCGCGTTGATCGCGATGCGTGCAAGTGCGACTATCGTCGGCCCGTCCGGCCAGCGCACAATCGAGCTCGAAAAATTTTTCACGCTGCCGACGGTCGATCCGAAGCGCGAAAATTCTCTCAAGCCCGGCGAAATAATCACCGAAGTGATCGTGCCCGCGCCGTCAGCCGGCGTGCGCAGCCATTACCTCGAAGCGCGCGAGAAGCAGAGCTTCGATTGGCCGCTGGTCAGCGTCGCGATCGTGCTCGACGGCGGGTCCACGGTCCGCGACGCGCGCGTCGTCATGGGCGCGGTGGCGCCAGTGCCTTGGCGATCGCCTGAGGCGGAGGCCGCACTCAAGGGTGGCCTGCTCGACGAGTCGCGCGCGCGATCCGCCGCCGAAGCGGCGCTGAAAAACGCGCAGCCGATGTCCGACAACGCCTACAAGGTGGTGATCGCGAAGGTGATCGTGCGCCGCGCTATCATGCACACCGCCGGCCTGGAGGCCGCCTGATATGCCATCGCCGTCGCCTCAGTTCTGCGCGCTGCTGCGCACCAAGACCGCGTACTACCGCACACCCGACGGCGATCGCATGTTCAAACCCGACGACTCGACCGCATGCTACACCTGTCTGAAAACGCAGCGGCCGGTTGGACCTGACGGACGGCCGGTCGACGCGCAAGCGTGCGGAGCCGACCGGGGATGTTTCGAGCAGGAGTAAGGCAATGAGCGGACTGGCGATGAACTCTCGCGCGAAGAATCGATTCCGGCCGGGCGCGTGCTATTCTTTGCGAAGGGTACGAATTGCGGAGTCGTCAACGTCGGAACACAACGCTATCGCCAGGTCGCTGTCGAGTTGAAGTGAGGCGGTCGAGTTAAAGTGATACTTTAAGATATGAAAAAGCCCTGCGGACGCCTTGTCCCCTGCCTGCTGTCCGTCATCGCAATTTTTTTCGCGCTGACATTCCCAATCACTCCAGCTCACGCCCAGGTCAAACCCGGCGACAAGATCGCCGCCAGCAACGCCGAGCAGGTCCGCGCCCTCGTGAGTCCCGGCGCCTTCGAGGCGGTCTCCAAGGGCATGGAGATGAATATCGTCGCGCCGAGCCGCGTCGATTGGCCGCCGCCTTACCAGGATGCGACCGAGAAGTACTCGGGCCAGGTGCGCCTCGGCGCCGATAATCGCGACCTCATGGGTTACGTCGCCGGCCAGCCGTTCCCGATTCTCGACCCCAACGACCCTAACGTCGCGACCAAGATCATGTGGAACCAGTACTTCAAGCCAATCGCCACCGACGATTTCGACCTGCGCTTTTTCGAATGCCAGGTGGCGAAGCAAAATCCCGGCGCCGATCAAAATCTGTTGCAGATGACCGAGCTCGGGCATCTCGCCGGCTACTCGGATATCGGACGCACCGAGGTCGATCCGATGCCCGCCGATCCCGATTTCAAGATGACCAACATCTGGCAGCGCTCGGCAGCGTACCCCACGCTCGCGCCCGCCGAAGATCGCGGCAGCGGCGCATTTCGCTATCGCTACTGGGACGCGGACCACGGCGACGACGCGTGGGCATACCTGTCCGCAGAACGGCGCGTGCGCCGCGTGAGCGAAACGATCATGAGCTCGTCGGTTGGCCTTTCGACCTGGGACGCCGATCACGCCGGCGGATTCGGCGCGAAGCCGCAGGAGTACAACTTCAAGTTCCTCGGCGAAAAGAACATGCTGGCGTGCGCGCACGCGCAGAACTCGCCAGCGCAACCGTGCAAGTCCGACGGCGGCGCGACGTCATGCCCCGACGATTGGGAGATGCGCCATCTCTACGTCGTCGAAGTCACGCCGCGGCCGGAGAAAACCCAGAGCGTGCTGCAGTCAAAGACGATCGTCTACGTCGACAGCGAAGGATGGTTCAATCCATACGTCGACAGCTACGATCAGAAGGGCGAGCTGTGGAAGACGCAGATCTATCTCAACACTTATCGCGACCGCCCGGTGCCCGACGCCAAAGTCGCCATCTATCCGTTCAAGCGTGAGTTCATCACCGCCGCCTCGAGCATCGACGTCCAATCCGGCATGTCGACGACCTGCTACCTGCCCGGGCCGGACACGCCCGAGCGCGAATGCTGGTACATCAACATGGGCGCGGTCGACAAGAACTTCTTCACGACCGAAGCGCTAACCAAGGCCGGCCACTAATTTTTTTAGATTAGGCGCAGGGTCGCCCTGCTAGCGCCGATCCGCCTTGTTCCCGTCCTCATTGGCGAGGAACAAATGCAACTGCGCAGGCGTAGTATCGCGCGGAATTTCAACTGGATAGTTGCCGGTGAAGCACGCGTCGCAAAATCCCTCGCGGCTCTCGCCGTTGAACGAGTACAACCCGTCCCAGCTCAGGTACGCGAGCGAGTCGGCCGTGATATACCGCCGAATCTCCTCGACCGAATGCGACGACGCGAGCAGCTCCTCGCGCGTCGGCGTGTCGATTCCGTAGAAGCACGAGTTGGTCGTAGGCGGCGCCGCGATTCGCATGTGAACTTCGCGCGCGCCTGCCTGCCGCAGCATCGGGATCACTTTTCTGAGCGTGGTGCCGCGCACGAGCGAGTCTTCGATCAGCACGATTCGCTTGCCGCGCAGCAGTTCCGCCACCGGGTTGAATTTGATCTTCACGCCAAAATGGCGAATCGACGCGCGCGGCTCGATAAACGTGCGGCCCACGTAATGGCTCCGCACCAGGCCCATCTCGAACGGAATTCCCGATTCTTCCGCATAGCCGAGCGCGGCCGGCGTGCCCGAATCCGGCACCGGCACGACGATGTCCGCGATCGCAGGCGCCTCGCGCGCGAGCGCGCGCCCCTGCTGCTTGCGCACCTGGTAAACGTTGCGCCCGTAAACCTGGCTGTCGGGCCGCGAGAAATACACGTACTCGAAGATGCAGCGCTTGGTCGGCGCATGCGCGAACGGACTCAGCGAGCGCATCCCGCTCTCGTCGACGACGATCATCTCGCCGGGATTTATCTCGCGAATATATTCCGCGCGCACCAAATCCAGCGCGCAGGTCTCCGACGCCACAATCGTCGCGCCGTTCAGATTTCCCAGCACCAGCGGCCGGAAGCCCTGCGGATCGCGCACCGCGATCATCGAATCTTCCGTCAGCACCACCAGCGAGTACGCGCCGCGCACCTGGGCCAGCGCCTCCGCGACGCGCTCCGGCAGGGTAGGTGCGCGCGACGCCGCGATCAGATGAATCATCACCTCGCTGTCCGAGGACGACTGGAAGATCGATCCCGTCGACTCCAGCCGCTCCCGCAGCTCGTTGAAATTTACCAGGTTGCCGTTATGCGCGAGCGCGAGTCCGCCGCGCGCGTACTCGACCACCAGCGGCTGGCAATTGCCAATCGTCGTCGATCCCGTCGTCGAGTAGCGGTTATGCCCAATCGCGCTGGTGCCTTCGAGCTTCTCGATAATCGAGTTGTTGAAAATGTCGGCGACCAGCCCCATCCCGCGATGCGTGATGAGCGACTTGCCGTTCGACGACACGATTCCCGCCGACTCCTGCCCGCGATGCTGCTGCGCGTAGAGCCCGAGGTACGCGAGGTTGGCGGCCTCCGGATGCCGGTAGACGCCGAACACGCCGCACTCTTCGTGGAAGACGTCGAGGCTCGATTCTTCGACCGCCTCGACCGCCAGGAGCGAGTCTTCTTCAGTCACCGCTTCTGAGCCTCCTTGGAATCGCGTCTTCGTAAATTCGCTGCAACTCGGCAACGTCTTCGTCGACCGCCGAATCAATCTTGAGCCGCGGCCCGGCTGTCACTTTTCCGATAACCGCAAACTCCAATCCTCGTCCGGCAAACAATTTCTCGACGCGTGCCACATCGTTCACGCCGATCGACAAAACCACGGTCGAAGCACCTTCGCCAAAAAAATCAACCGCGGATGCGCTTCCAGCTCGCCCAAGTTCAACTTCGGCTCCCAGAATCGCCCGCGGATTGAAACAGGCTTCAGCCAATGCCACCGCAAGGCCGCCCTCGGCGATATCGTGAGCCGATCTTATCAGCCCCTCTTCGGCCCCTTCAACTAGCCCGTCGATCAGCGCCGCTTCCCGCTTAAGGTCAATCGCGCCCAGCTGCCCGCCGTCTAGTCCGAATATAGCCACGTATTCGCTCGCCGCCAGCGACGGTTTGCCGGTGCGCACGATCGCGATCGCGTCGCCTGGATTCTTGAAGAATTGCGTAACGTGCCTGGCCACGTCGATCATCACGCCCAGCACCGCGATCGTCGGCGTCGGCGGAATCGCATGGCCTTCAGTCTCGTTGTAAAAGCTCACGTTGCCGCTGACCACCGGCGCGCCGAACGCGAGCGACGCATCGCGCAGCCCGTCGACGCCCCGGATAAACTGCCACATGACCTCCGGCCTCTCAGGATTGCCGTAGTTCAGGCAATTCGTGATTCCCACCGGCCGCGCGCCCGCGCACGCGACATTGCGCGCCGCCTCGCAGACCACTCCGACCGCGCCGAGATACGGGTCGAGCGCGCACGCACGCGGATTCGAATCGACCTTCAGCGCCATCGCGCGCCGCGAATTCTTGATTCTCAACACCGCAGCGTCGCTGCCCGGCCCCAGCACCGTGTTGCTCTGCACGATCGAATCGTATTGCCGATAAACCCACTTCTTCGACGCGACATTTGGATTGTCGAGCAGCGCGCGCAGCGCTTTCGCCGGCTCCGGATGCTTTTCGGCGCCCGCCGCTTTGCTCTGCGGCACGATCTTCGGCGGAGCCGCCGGACGATCGTACAGCGGCGCGTCATCCGCCAGCGCGCCGATTGGAATATCCGCCACGACCTGCCCATGCCATCGCGCACGCCATCGCTGGTCGTCGGTAATCCGTCCGATCACGGCCGCGTGCAGGTCCCACTTCTCGAACACCGCCTGCAGCTCCGCCTCGCGCCCGCGCTCGGCGACGATCAACATCCGCTCCTGCGACTCGGACAGCAGAATTTCGTACGGCGTAAGATTCGCCTCGCGCAGCGGCACCTGGTCGAGATCGATCTCGATCCCCAGCCCGCCATGCGACGGCATCTCGCTCGACGACGACGTGAGTCCCGCCGCGCCCATGTCCTGGATTGCGACGATGGCGCCCGTCTTCCCCGCCTCGAGGCACGCCTCGATCAATAATTTTTCCGTGAACGGATCTCCGACCTGCACCGCCGGCCGCTTGGCCTCGCTCTCTTTGTCGAACTCCGCCGACGCCATCGACGCGCCATGAATCCCGTCGCGCCCGGTCGCCGAGCCGACGTAAAGCACCGGGTTGCCGACGCCGCGCGCCTTCGCGCTCATCATCTCGCCCTTGCGCACGAGCCCGAGGCAGAACGCGTTCACCAGGATGTTCGCGTTGTAGGCCGCGTCGAACATCACTTCGCCCGCGACCGTCGGCACGCCCACGCAGTTGCCGTAGCCGCCGATCCCGCCGACGACGCCGCCGAGCAGGTAGCGCGTCCGCGGATGCTCGAAGCTGCCGAACTTGAGCGAGTTCATGCTCGCCACCGGCCGCGCGCCCATCGTAAAAATGTCGCGCAGGATTCCGCCGACTCCGGTCGCCGCGCCCTGGTACGGCTCGACGAACGACGGATGGTTGTGGCTTTCGATCTTGAACACCGCCGCCCAGCCGTCGCCGACGTCGATCGCGCCCGCGTTCTCGCCCGGCCCCTGCACCACCAGCTCGCTCTTCGACGGCAGCTTGCGCAGATGGCGCCGCGAAGATTTGTACGAGCAATGCTCCGACCACATCACCGAGAACACGCCCAGCTCGGTGTAAGTCGGCGTGCGCCCGATTATCTCTTCAATCTTGCGATACTCGTCCGGCGCCAGTCCGAACACGCGCGCCTGCTCGACGCTTACTTTCGGCTCGCCCGCAAGCGAAACGGGCCGCTCGCTCATCGCGCGCTCCCCGCTATCGACTGAAAAATCTTGAGCCCGTCTTCGCCGCCGAGCATCGGTTCCACCGCATGCTCCGGATGAGGCATCAGGCCAAAAACGTTGAACCGCTCGTTGGCCACGCCCGCGATCGATCGCATCGATCCGTTGGGATTCGCCGCGTCGCTCTCGCGCCCGTCCGCATCGACGTAGCGCAGTATCACCTGCCCGCGCTCCTCCATCTGCCGCAGCTCATCTTCCGGCGCGACGTACAATCCTTCGCCATGCTTGATCGGCAGCCGCAGCACGTCGCCCTGCTTGGTCGCGCGCGTGAACGGCGTGCTCGCATTCTCGACCCGCAGCCACACGCGGTCGCAAACAAACGACAGCGAGCGGTTGCGCGTGAGCGCGCCGGGCAGCAGATGCGCCTCGCATAAAATCTGAAATCCATTGCAGGTGCCGATGACGAGTCCGCCATCAGCCGCAAACTTCGCCACGCTCTTCATGATCGGCGAGAAGCGCGCGATCGCGCCCGTGCGCAGATAGTCGCCGTAGCTGAATCCGCCCGGCAGCAGCACACATTCAACGCCGCCGAGCCCTTCATCCTTGTGCCACAGGATGCGCGCGTCCTGCCCCATCACATCCGCGAGCGCATGCAGCGCGTCGCCGTCGTCCAGCGATCCGGGGAATCGCACGACGCCCCACTTCATTCGCCGTCCACCTCGAAGTGAAAATCCTCGATTACGGGATTGGCGAGCAGCGCCTCGCACATCTTTTTCGCCTCGTCGCGCGCCTCCGAAGCGGTGCGCGCTTCGACTTCCAGCGTGATGTACTTGCCGACCTTTACGCCCGAGACGTTCTTGAAGCCGAGACTCTGGAGCGAACTTTCAACCGCGCGGCCCTGCGGGTCGAGGATCCCCTTGCGGGGCGTCACGAACACTCTTACTTGCAACTCAAGTCCTCGCGCATGATTAATTCCGCGCGCCGCTGCGGCTCAACTTTCAACTCGGCGCAGCATCTCGTGGTAGGCGTCTTCGACGCCGCCCAGGTCGCGCCGGAACCGATCCTTGTCGAGCTTCTGCCGCGTCGCCTTGTCCCAGAACCTGCACGTGTCCGGACAAATCTCGTCGCCGAGAAGGACTTCGCCGTGGTGCCGTCCGAACTCGAGCTTGAAATCCACCAGGATGACGCCGCGCTCATCGAGGAATTTGCGCAGCAAATCGTTCACCCGCAACGCCATCGTGTCGATCTGCTTCAGCTCCGCCGCGGTCGCCCATCCAAACGCGATCGCATGCTCGCCGATGATCAGCGGATCGTCGAGCGGGTCGGACTTGTAGTAGTACTCGACAATCGGATGCGGCAGCGCCTCGCCTTCCTCGCGTCCGAGCCGTTTCGCCATCGAGCCCGCGACGATATTCCGCACGACGGTCTCGACCGGGATTATCTGCAGGCGCTTGCACAGCATCTCGCGATCGTTCAGGCGGCGGACGAAGTGCGTCTTCACGCCATTCTTCTCGAGCATCGTGAAGAACAACTCCGACATGCGGTTGTTCATCACGCCCTTGTCCTCGATCGTGTCCTTCTTCTTGCCGTTGAACGCGGTCGCGTCATCCTTGAAGTAGGCGATGACGAGATCGGGGTCGGACGTCGAGTAAAGTTTCTTCGCCTTGCCCTCGTAAAACATTTCGAGTTTCTGCGGAGTTGCTTCCACGATTCGTTCTCCCTTAACGGTACTTTAGGAATTATCTTAATCTAATCATGATACCGAGCGCCCGCCTCATCACAACGAACCCGGCGCCAGTTGTCCACAAACTCTACTGCGAGCGTTGTGGATAGACCCTTTCACCGGTTCCCCTTCCCCTTCAAGGGCGGCGCAAATTGCTCGACCAGCTTCGCCGCGAGTCCGACGTAGCTGCGCGGATTCAACTCGCGCAGTGCGCGTCGCGCACTCTCGTCGAGCGGCAGCGTCGCGATGAATTCTTCGATCACGCGCTTGTCGATCCGCCTGCCCCGCGTCAGCTCCTTCAGCGTCTCGTACGGCTTCGGCAGCCCATGGCGCCGCATCAGAGTCTGAATCGCCTCGGCGACGACCTCCCACGCCTGCTCGGCCTCGAGGTCCTCGGCAATGCGCGCCTCGTTCACCTCGACCCGCGCGAGACCACGCTCCAACGACGCCAGCGCGACCACCAGATGCCCGAACGCCGTGCCCATCGCGCGAATCGCCGTGCTGTCCGTCAGGTCGCGCTGCCATCGCGAGACCGGCAGCTTCGCCGCCAGATGGTCGAACAACGCGCTCGCGATTCCCAGGTTGCCCTCGCAGTTCTCGAAGTCGATCGGATTGACCTTGTGCGGCATCACCGAGGATCCGGTCTCGCCCGCAACGGCTTTCTGCGCGAAGTATCCGATCGAGATGTAGCTCCACATGTCGCGGCAGAAGCCGAGCAGAATAGTGTCGATGCGCATCAGGATTGCGAACAGCTCGGCGATAAAATCGTGGCTCTCGATCTGAGTGGTGAGCGGATTCCAGGTCAGGCCGAGCCGCTCGACGAAGTTCTGCGAGTGCGCAGGCCAATCGACCTCGGGATGCGCAAAGTGATGCGCGTTGAAGTTGCCGACTGCGCCGTTGAGCTTGCCCAGAAATTCCTGGCGGCGAAGCTGCGAGAGCTGGCGCGCGAGGCGCGTCGCGAAAATCGCCATCTCCTTGCCCACCGTCGTCGGCGACGCTTCCTGCCCGTGCGTCCGCGCCATCATCGGATGCGCCTTGTAGCGATGCGCCAGCTTCGTGATCGGCGCGAACGCCGCTTCGAGCCGCGGCGTCAGATCGCTCGCGACGAACTCCTTCAGGATGAGCGCGTAGGCAAGGTTGTTGATGTCCTCCGAGGTGCACGCGAAATGCACCATCTCGATCGGCAGCGCCGCGTCGATCGCGGCGACTCGCTCTTTGACGAAGTACTCGACCGCCTTGACGTCGTGATTGGTCGTCGCCTCGAGTTCCTTCACGCGGCGCGCATCGTCGAGCGTGAAATCCTCGTAAACGGCGCGGAGCTTTTTCGCGGTCGCAGCGGCGATCGGCTTCAGCGCGCCAATTTCAGGATGCGCCGCGAGCGACAGGTACCATTCGATCTCGACGCGGACGCGGTAGCGAATGAGCGCGAACTCGCTGAAGTAGGCCTCCAGGCTCCGGGTGCGCGCGCGGTAGCGGCCGTCGATCGGCGTCACCGCGGTCAATGCCGCGTCGGTCTCGGTGGGTCTGTCCTTCACTGTGTGCTGATGAAATAAATTTACGCGACGGCGCTCTCGGATTCGAGAGGCGCGTCGATCGTTCAGCGGCCCGTGTGGCCGAAGCCGCCGGGACCGCGCGCAGTCGGCGCGAGTTCATCGACCTCGACGATCTCGGCGCGAACGACCGGCGCAATGATCAGCTGGGCGATTCGATCGCCCGGATTGATGACGATCGGCTGCTCTCCCGAGATTTACAAGTAATACTTTAACTTCTCCGCGATAGTCCGCGTCGATAGTTCCCGGCGAGTTGATGAGCGCGAGCCCTTCTTTCAACGCGCGGCCGCTGCGCGGGCGCACCTGCCCTTCGTAGCCGGCGGGAATCTCGACGGCGATGCCGGTCGGAACGGCACGGCGCTCGCGCGGCGCCATCTCGAGCGGCGCGCCGATATCGGCCATCAGATCGATCCCCGCCGCATGTTCGCTCTGGTAGGCGGGAAGCGGCAGCGCGGATTTGCGCATCCGCGCTATTTTCACAGTCGGTCGCATCGCTGCGATCTCGTATGGCGAATTGGACGCGCGATGGCAAGCGCTCTGCGACGGTCGCAGAGCGCTCACCTGGCTTTCCCGCGAAATAACGGGCGACGGATCGGAAGATTACGCCAGCGGCGCGAAGACTTCGCGGCCGATTTTTCGGCCTTTGAGATCGCCCAGCAGCACCATCGCGAGCTTGTCGGGTTGGAACCACGTCGATGCCAGCTCAACGATGTTGTCGTTGGTGACGGCGTCGATTCCGATCGAGAGTTCTTCCAGCGATACGTCGCGGCGGAAATAGATCTCGTTGCGCGCGAGGCGATTCATGCGGCTGTCGGTCGATTCCATGCCCAGCAGCATGTTGCCCTGCAGCTGGCTTTTCGCGCGCGCCAGCTCGGCCGGCTCGAGGCCGTCTTTTTCCACTTTGCGCAATTCCGCGACGGTGACTTCGAGGACCTCGTCGACCCATTCGGGATTGGTGCCGGCGTAGACGCCGAAGTAGCCCGAGTCGATGAACGACGAGATGAATGAGTAGATGCTGTAAACGCGGCCGCGCTTCTCGCGCACTTCCTGGAACAGCCGCGAGGACATCCCGCCGCCGAGTGCGGTGTTGAGCACGTAGGCGGCGTAGCGCAGCCGATGCGACTGGCTGATGCCGGGGCCGCCGATACAGATGTGGGCCTGCTCGAGTTTCTTTTCGCGCGTCAGCACGAGCGGCTTGTCGATCGGCGGCGAGAATTTTTCGACTTTGCCGTCGCCGGCGACGCCGCCGAACAGCCCGGCGCATTTCGCCGTCAGGCGTTCGTGCTCGACCTGGCCCGCGGCAGCGATGAAAACGCGGCTCGAGCGGTAACGCGCCGCCATGAACGACACCAGCAGCTCGCGGTCGATTTTATTTACCGTCTCGACCGATCCGAAAATCGGCAGCGCGAGCGGATGGCCTTTCCAGAATTCCTCGGTGAACAGGTCGTGGATAAAATCGTCGGGCGTGTCCTCGGCCTGCGATATTTCCTGCAGCACGACCTGGCGCTCGCGCTCTATCTCGGCCGAATCGAACGTCGATTCGAGAAAAATATCCGCCAGCACCTCGGTCGCCATCTCGAGGTCCTTGCCCAGCACCTTGGCGTAGTAGCAGGTGTACTCCTTGCCGGTGAACGCATTGAGCACGCCGCCGACGGCGTCGAAGGCCTCGGCGATTTGCGCGGCGGTGCGCTTCTTGGTGCCCTTGAACAGCAGGTGCTCGATGAAATGCGAGGTGCCGTTCTCGGCCGGCTCCTCGTAGCGCGATCCGTTCTCGACCCAAATGCCAATCGACGAGGAGACCACTTGCGGCATCGCCTCGGTGAGAATGCGCACGCCGTTTCCGATAACGCTCTTTTGAATCATTCGCCGACTAATTTCCTTTTTCCGGTTCCTGCTCAGCCTCACGCATTGAGAGCCGAATCTTGCCGCTGCGATCGACGTCTAGAACTTTTACGTTGATCTCGTCGCCTTCGTGCAGCACGTCCTCGACGCGGCGGATGCGCTCGTTGGAGATTTGCGAGATGTGGAGCAGGCCGTCGGTGCCCGGCATTATCTCGACGAACGCGCCGAACTCGACGATTTTGCGCACCGTGCCGTGATAAATCTTCCCGACTTCCGGCTCGGCGGTGATTGCCTGGATCATGCTGATGGCTTTTTCCATCGCGGTTCCGTCCGCCGACGCTATCAGCACCGTGCCGTCGTCCTCGATATCTATTTTGCAGCCCGTCTGCTCGACCAAGCCGCGAATCACCTTCCCGCCCGGCCCGATCACTTCGCGAATTTTGTCCGGCTTGATGTGCAGCGTGACGATACGCGGCGCATAGCTCGACACGTCCTTGCGCGCTGTCGGTAGAGCTTTTTCCATCACGCCGAGAATGAACAGACGCGCGTCGCGTGCCTGGTGCAGTGCCTGGCGCATGATTTCCTTCGACACGCCGCCGGCCTTGTTGTCCATCTGGATCGCAGTAACGCCACTCTTGGTGCCTGCGACCTTGAAGTCCATATCGCCGAGATGATCCTCGTCGCCGAGGATGTCGGTGAGCACGCGGACCTTGTCGCCTTCTTTGACCAGGCCCATCGCGATTCCTGCCACCGGCGATTTGGTCGGCACGCCGGCGTCCATCAACGCGAGGCTGCCGCCACAAACCGTGGCCATCGAGGAGCTGCCGTTCGATTCGAGCACGTCCGACACGACGCGAATCGTGTACGGGAAGTCGGCTTCGTCGGGGAGTATCGGAGAGAGCGCGCGTTCAGCGAGCGCACCGTGGCCGATTTCTCGCCGCGACGGCGCTCGCAGAAACTTAACCTCGCCAGTCGAGAACGGCGGGAAGTTGTAGTGCAGCAGAAATTTCTTGAAGCGCTCGCCGAGCAGCGCGTCGATCTTCTGTTCATCCGAAGAAGTGCCCAGCGTCACGGTCGCGAGCGCCTGGGTCTCGCCGCGCGTGAACACCGCCGAGCCATGCGTGCGCGGGAGCACCTGCACGTCGGCGCTGATCTGGCGGATGTCAGTGGACTTGCGGTCGTCGATTCGCTTGTCGTCGTCGAGAATTGCCAGGCGCACTCGAGTGCGCACGAGGTAGTCGCACGCGTCGACGATATCCTTGGCGCGGTCGGGGAACTTCTCGCCGAGCTCGGCCACGACCTTGTCGCTGACGGCGTACAGCGCGGCGGCGCGTTCCTTCTTGCCCTTGGTCGCGAGAGCTGTTTCGATTCCGTTGCCGATACTCTTCTCGACCGCGGCCAGCAGTGCCGCGTCGCGTTCCTTAACGGCGAACTCGCGCTTGGGCTTGCCGGCGCGGCGCTGCAGCTCTTCCTGCATCGCGAATATCGGCCCCATCGCTTCATGAGCCGTGAACAGCGCTTCGAGGATAACCTCTTCGTCGACGATCTGCGCGCCACCCTCGAGCATCATGATCGAGTCGGGACTGGCCGCGACCACCAGCGACACGTCGCTGCCTTCGAGCTCGCCGAAGGTCGGGTTCACGACAATTTTGCCTTCGACCCGGCCCATCCGCACCGAAGCCACCGGGCCTTTGTGCGGGATGTCGGAGACCAGCAGCGCCGCCGATGCGGCGATCAGCGAGAGCATGTCGGAGTCGTTGTCACGATCGGCGGACAGTACCGTCACGATTATTTGCGTTTCGCGGTCGTAGCCCTTGGGGAACAACGGACGCATCGCGCGGTCGATCAAGCGCGAGGTCAGAATCTCTTTCTCGGATGCGCGCCCTTCGCGCTTGAAAAAGCCGCCGGGAATCTTGCCGGCAGCGAACGTCTTCTCGACGTAGTCCACCGTGAGCGGCAAAAAATCCATGTTGGGCCGCGCTTCATACTGCGAGACCGACGGTCGCCAGCACTACAGTGTCGCCGTAGGTCGCGAGCACACTGCCGTGCGCCTGCTTGGCCAGACGGCCGGTTTCGAGCGAGAGCTTGCGCCCCGCGAAATCAATTTCGAGTTTTTCGTACATTAGTGATACCTGAGGGAGGACTGAGGCCGCGCGACGATTGCGGTTTTAATTTCCCGCGGGGCGTCACAGAGGACGCGCCTTGTTACCTGCCAGAGTGACAGCCAAGGCCCGCGCGCCCGATGTGTTTTGGGCGTCGCGGCAGAATATGTGCGGCCTATCTCCGGATACCCAGCTTGTCGATCAGCCCTTTGTAGCGCGAAAAATCGCGCGAGTGCAGGTAATCAAGCAGCCGACGACGCTTGCCGACCAATCGCAACAGACCGCGGCGCGTATGATGGTCCTTCTTGTGCGCCGCGAGGTGCTCGGTCAACTGGTCGATCCGGGCCGAGAGTAGCGCCACCTGAACTTCAGGCGAGCCACTGTCATTGGTGGTTCGAGCGTTGGCTTGGATGACTTCCCGCTTACGGGCTGATGGAAGAGGCATTCGGAGTCTTTACTTTCCCTTTTCCTTTATCTTAGCCGACCAAATTAACAGAGCCGGCCCGAGGAGTAAAGGCAGCCCCCGAAACGAGCGGAGCGAGGAACTCCATTGTATGTGAAACCCACGGTGGGTTTCACGCTTCCTTCGGCAGGGGTGACCCCTGCACCCAGTGAGAAGAAATCGCGAAATGTTGAAGACGCCATTTCGCTCAGTACTGCTGGAGGGAAAGCGTGGCCTCATGGTTCGACGTTGAAGATTCTCTCGACTATTGCCGTAACGCGGGAAGTGGTGCGCGCCACTGCGATTAGTTCGCCGCTGTGCGAAAGCACCTTGAAGAGCGGGCCGTCCGCGGTAACTTGGGAATCGAGCGCGCGCGAGTCACCGTTGCGCAGGCGTTTTTCGGCGACGAGGTCGACCACCAGCTCGGGCAGGCCGACCAGCGCGTCGCGCAGAGAGATCGCGCGCGGCGGCGGCGCACCGGAATCGAGAGCAGCGAGAACGTCGGCCAGCGCCGTCGCGTCGGCGATCGAGAATGCGCCATTTCGCGTGCGCCGAAGTTCGTCGAGGTGCGCGACCGTGCCGAGCGCGATGCCGATATCGCGTGCGAGTGCGCGCGCATAAGTGCCGGGCGAACACGTCGCGACGAATCGAATCGCGCCGGGCGCTGCGTAAGTCAGATCGAGACGCTTGATCTCGACGGTGCGCTTCTCGGGCGGTGCCACATCCTCGCCGCGGCGCGCAAGCCGATATAGCGGCACACCGGCGCGCTTGATTGCCGAGTACACGGGCGGAACCTGCTCGATCGAACCGGTGAACTGCGCGGTGACCTGCGCGAGCTGCTCGACTGAGATAGTCGGCACCTCGGCGCGGCGAACTTCGGCGCCGTCGCGATCGAGCGTGTCGGTCTCGACCCCCAGCGCAATCACGCCCGCGTACTCCTTGTCACCGCCGTCGATAAACGGCGCGAGCTTGGTCGCCTCGCCAATCATGATCGGCAGCAGCCCCGTCGCAAACGGATCGAGCGTGCCGAGATGCCCCACGCGAGCCGGCTTCACGCGCGACTTGACGCGTCGCACCACCTCCGCCGACGAGATTCCAGCAGGCTTATCAACCAACACAATTGCATTCATGGCGAGATCCCAGAACCTTATCCGATAGAGCGGCGGCGCTTAAGAGTGTTCGCTCCGTCAGGACGGCAGCGATACGATCTGGATCGTGGAAGCCGTCGTATCATCTGCACCTCACGTCGTCATCATTGGCGGCGGCTTCGGTGGGATCGCGGCGGCGCGGGCGCTCAAGCGCGCACCCATCAGGCTGACGATGGTCGATCGGCGCAACCATCATTTGTTTCAGCCGCTGCTCTACCAGGTGGCGACCGCCGCGCTCGCTCCGAGCGATATTGCGTCGCCGATACGACGGATACTGCGGCGGCAGCGCAATGCGAGCGTGATTCTCGGCGAGGCGTCGTCGATCGACACGCGGCGCAAGATCGTGCAGCTGCTCGACGGCGAAGTGGCCTACGATTTTCTAATCGTCGCGAGCGGCGCCACGCATTCGTACTTCGGGCACGACGAATGGCTCGAGCCGGCGCCGGGTCTAAAGACGCTCGAGGATGCGGTCGAGATTCGCCGGCGCGTGCTGGTCGCATACGAAGCGGCCGAGCGCGAGGTCGATGCGGCGGAAGTCGCGAACTGGATGACCTTCGTGATAATCGGCGCGGGGCCCGACGGGGGTCGAGATGGCTGGGGCGCTTGCCGAGATTTCGCGGCGCGTGCTCGAGCGCGACTTTCGAAAGATCGATCCCGGTAAGGCGCGCATCATCCTGATTGAGGCCGGCCCCAAGGTGCTGCCCGCGATGTCGCCCGAATGCTCGGCAAGTGCGCGTCGCCAACTGGAGCGGCTGGGCGTCGAGGTGATCACCGATTCTCCCGTGACTGCTGTCGACGATCGAGGCGTCGTGCACGGCGGCACGCGGCTCGATTCGCGGACGGTCATCTGGGCCGCGGGCGTGGCCGCATCGCCGCTCGGCAAGACGCTGGGCGCGGATGTGAAGCTGGATCGCGCGGGCCGCGTGATCGTGAATCAGGATCTGTCGGTGCCGGGTGCGGATAGGCGTCTTTGTTATTGGCGACCTGGCGTCGATCAAGTCAGACGGCAAGCCCGTGCCGGGACTGTCGCCGGCCGCGATGCAGGAAGGGCGGCATGCGGCGAAGAACATCGTGCGATTGATTCGCGGCGAGCCGACCCTGCCGTTTCACTACCGTGACAAAGGGACGCTCGCCACGATTGGCAAAGCCGCGGCGGTCGCCGATATCGCAGGCTTGCATCTCAGCGGACTCGTCGCATGGCTGATGTGGCTGTTCGTGCACATCTTCTTTCTGATCGGATTCCGCAACCGCTTCATCGTGGTCGTCGAATGGGCATGGACCTACCTCCGCAACGACCGCGGCGCGCGACTGATCACCGGCGACGTAGAGCCGCTGCTCGAGCGTGGCGAGAAGTCGAAGAACCCCGACCGAATGCTGTCGAAATAAATCGCTTTTCTGAATACTGGGTGCAGGGGTCACCCCTGCCGAAGGAAGTTTGAAACCCATCGTGGGTTTCAAATTAAATTAATCTTTCGGGGCTGACTGCTTCAGCAATGCGTCGATGCGGGCGGCGCGCTCGAGGCCGGGATCGAATTCGAAATCCAGCTCGGGCGTGTAGCGCAGGCCGAGCGACTTGCCGATTTCACGGCGGATGAAGCCGCTGGCGCTCCTGAAGCCGGCGATCGCGGCGGCCGCGCGCACCGAGCCCTCGAGATGCGAGAAGTAGACGCGTCCGTGGCGCAGGTCGTCATCCATCCTGACGGCGGTCAGCGTGATTCCCCGCAGCCGCGGGTCGCGCAAATCGCGCACCAGCAGCCCCGACAATTCTCTCAAGACCGCCTCGGCGACGCGCTCCGGTCTTCGACCTTCAGGCAATGTATCTCCCCAATCTGGCTAATGCCGATTACTCACTATTGCGCTCGCTAGTCATTCAGTAGTTGATAATTTCGAGCTGCTCTTCGCCGAGCGGAACCAGCCCCAGCGAATCGATAAAGTTCACCACCTCGCGCAGCGCCTTGTCCACGAATGCGCGATCGCTGCCGACCTGCGCGATACCCAGCTCGGCGCGCTGCCACATGTCGTGGTTGTCGGACTCGGCAATCGAGACGTTGAACTTGTTGCGGACGCGATCCTTGATAGCGCGCAGCACCTGCCGCTTGCCCTTGAGCGAATGATTCTCCGGCAGAAACAGGGTCAGCCGCATGACGCCGATAACCATATCAATACGCCCCTTCCGCCAACGCGGTCGCGGCGCGCCCGGAACGATCTAACCCCTCTAAGGCTGAAGCTGCTTTTCGACCGCCGCCTGTCCGCGCACCGTCTGAGGAGTGGGCGCCGCGAGCTTGCGCAGAATCGCTTCCATCTCGAACGCTTCGATGATGTCGTCGGGTTTCACGTCGTTGAAATTCTCGAGCGCGATACCGCATTCGTAGCCCTGCGCCACTTCGCGCGCGTCATCCTTGAAGCGCTTGAGCGTCGCCAGCTTGCCCTCCCAGACCGGCCGGCCGTCGCGCACCAGCCGCGCACGCGCGCTGCGCACAATCTTGCCTTCGACCACCATGCATCCCGCGACGGTGGCGCCCGGCACATTGAAAATTTTGCGCACTTCGGCGCGGCCCAGCGCCTTCTCGCGATAAGTCGGCGCGAGCAGACCTTCCATCGCCTCGCGCATGTCGTTGATCGCTTCGTAGATGATCGTGTAGAGCCGAATCTCGACGCCTTCTTTTTCGGCCAGGTTCGCAGCCTTCGGCTCGGGCCGGATATTGAATCCGATGATGATGGCTTTGGAAGCCGATGCGAGCGTTACGTCGGTTTCCGAAATCGCACCCGCCGAGGCGTGAATTACTTCGAGTTTGACTTCCTCGGTCGACAGCCGCGCCAGTGCGTCGGCCAGCGCCTCGACCGAGCCCTGCACGTCGCCCTTGAGAATGACTTTGAGTTCCTTCACCTCGCCGGCTGCCATCCGCGTGCTCAGATCTTCGAGCGAGATGCGGCTGGTCTTGGTTAGTTCGCCTTCGCGCTGCTTCGAGCGGCGATACTCGGCGACCTGGCGCGCCTTCGATTCCTCGACCACCCCGGTGAAAACGGTGCCCGGCTCGGGAACAGTCGACAGACCGAAAATTTCCACCGGCGTCGACGGACCCGCTTCGGTGAGCCGCTGGCCGAGATGATTCTGCATCGCGCGCACGCGTCCGTACGAAGTTCCGCTGACGAAAGCGTCGCCCTGATGCAGCGTGCCTTCCTGGATCAGCACCGTGGCGACCGGGCCGCGCCCGCGGTCGAGCTGCGACTCGATAATCGTGCCGCGCGCGGGCCGCGACGGATTCGCCTTCAGCTCCATCACGTCGGCCTGCAGCAGGATCATCTCGAGCAGCTTCTCGATTCCCTCGCCGGTGCGCGCCGAAACCGGCACCGTGATGGTGTCGCCGCCGTAGTCTTCAGGCACCAGCCCGACCTGCGTCAGGCGCTGCTTGACGTTGTCGAGATTCGCATCGGGCAAATCAATCTTGTTGATCGCGACGATTATCGGAACATTGGCGGCGCGCGCGTGATTGATCGCTTCCTGCGTCTGCGGCATCACGCCTTCGTTCGCCGAGACCACCAGCACTACTATGTCGGTGACCTTGGCGCCGCGCGCGCGCATCGCGGTGAACGCCTCGTGGCCGGGAGTATCGACGAACGCGATCGTCCGCCCATTCGCCTCGACGGTGTACGCGCCGATATGCTGCGTGATTCCGCCGAACTCGCGCGCCGTCACGTTGGTGTGCCGAATCGCGTCGAGCAGCGAGGTCTTGCCGTGATCGACGTGGCCCATCACGGTGACGACCGGCGGCCGCGTGACCATCTCGCCCGTAACCGCTTCCTCGGGCGCCTCTTCGATAACCTGCTCGGCGTCGAAGGAAACATTCTCGACGCTGTAACCGAACTCGCCCGCCAACAACGTCGCCGTGTCGACGTCGAGCACCTGGTTGAGCGTCGCCATCTGGCCGAGTTCCATCAATTTCTTGATCAGGTCGCCGGCCTTGACGCCCATCGAGCGGCCGAGGTCGCCGACGGTCACGCCCTCGGTGATTCGCACCACGCGCTTCGAGGCCTTGGGCGTCGTGATTTCAGTCTTGCGTTGTTCCTTGCCGGGCAGTGCGCGCCGCTTCTTCGGCACTCGCAGCCCGCGCATCTCCCGCTCGGCGGCGAGATCGGTGCTGCCCTTCTTGACGACTTTCTTCTTTTTGATTCCGCGCCCGCCGCCGGGCTTGGCCAATTGATCGGGCGGCACTTGCGGCATCCCGTCGGCCGGTTGCGCCGGCTGCGGTTGCGGCGCGAAGCGTCCCGTCAGTCCGGGACGAGCACTCGGCGCGCCCGCCGCGGTGCGCGAACCGGGCGACGCAGGACGCGGTGGCGGCGCCTTCGGCCGCAGATCGATCTTGCCGAGGACCTTCGGTCCCTTCTGGCCGTCATCGAGCGTCGGGCCGGTCTGCGATCCGCGAGTCAGGTTGATCGAGCCGCGCTCCGCCGTCTCCGCCGGGCGCACTCGATCGGTCCGGTAGCCGAAGCGCGACGACGGCGCCGCAGGCGCAGCTTCAGGCGCTGGCGCCGCTTCGACCACGACCGGAGGCGGCTCGGGCTCGTGGCGAACAATTTCGGGCTCGGGCTCGAGCTCAGGTTCGAGATCCTTCAGATGAACTGCCGCCTCAGGCGGATGAGCCTCGTAGTCGGCCTCGCCAATCTCCTCGATTTCGGGCTCCGGCTTAACTGCGACCGGCTCGGGCGCGCGATGCGGCTCGACCGCCGGCGTGTCCGCATGATGCTCCGAATCGAACATGACCGGCGTCTCGGTCTCCGCCGGTGAATCGGCGAGAAACGGCGACGTGAACGAATCGTCGCTCTTCTCTTCGATTTCGAAATGGAAAGGCGTGTCGGCCGCCGCCTGGCCGCCCTCCGCATGACGCCGGCGCATCACAGTGGCGTTGAGGCGCTTCTCTAAAATTTTTCCGCTGCTCGTTTCGAGCACGGTCTCGCGGCGCAGAATCGTCGCGCGATGCGCCTGTTCGTCGAGGTCGGCCTTCAGCCGGTCCGCCTCTTCAGGCGACAGGAGACTGGACTCGGACTGCGTATGCCCGAGCTTCAGGCGGGCAGATCCGGCGAGCAAGTCCTCGACCGGAAAGCCCCATTCACTGGCAAGAGTTTTGATCCGCTTTCGCGCCATCCGATTTATACTATTCGACCTTTAAGTTTCTATCCAGTCGGAGTTTTATTGCCGCCGCTATTTGGAGCCGCTCGGGACGTTCTATTTTACGCCGGAGCGCGCGAAATTCCTTCACCTTCAGACCGACGAACCGCTCGACGCATTCAGCCGTCGGATGCAAATAACCTCCGCGGCCTGCGCGCCGCGCTTCGAAATCCACTTCGACCCGTCCGTCCACGACCGCGATTCGCACCATCGACGCCTTAACGTCGCGCTTCATGCATCCGATACAGGTCCGCTCGGGCGTGGCTACGATTTTTCTCCCGCATCTTCGGCAGCCGCGGCCGGCGCGGATTCCTCCGCGATCGTTTCGCTCGCCGCCTCCGCGCCTTCAGCTTCTGTCGCCGCCAGCGCTGCAGCTTCCGCTGCCGCCGTCGCAGCCGATGCGGCCGCTTCTTCCGCCGCCGCCGCTTTCTCCGCGGCCGCGATCTTCTTGTTCGCGACGTGCTCGCGCGCCGCGTTGATTATCTGTTGCGCGCGCTCGGCGCTGATTCCTTCGACGTCGAACGCCGTCTCGTCGGCCTCCGACAGTTGCTCCGCCGAGCGGAAGCCCCACTGGTAGAGCAGTTCCGCGTTGATATCGCCGATGCCGGGAATCGCGTTGAGCGACGCGCGCGCCGACCGCGCCTCTTCTTCGGCCTCGGCCTCGCTGCGCACATCGAGCTTCCATCCCGTCAGGCGATGAGCCAAACGAACGTTCTGCCCGCGCTTGCCGATTGCCAGCGACAGCTGATCGTCGGGCACGATCACTTCCATCGCATGCTCGTCCTCGTCGATTATCACCTTCGAGACTTTCGCCGGCGCCAGCGCGCGGCACACCAGCTCGGCCTGGTCGTCGGTCCACGGCACGATGTCGATTTTCTCGCCGCGCAGTTCCTGCACCACCGATTGCACGCGCGTGCCCTTCATCCCGACGCATGCGCCGACCGGATCGACGTCCGAATCCTTGGAATAGACCGCCACTTTGGCGCGGCCACCGGGCTCGCGCGCGCTCTGCCGAATCTCGACGATGCCCTCGTAAATCTCCGGCACCTCCTGCTCGAACAGCTTCATCAAGAAGTCGTTCGAGGTGCGCGACAGCACGATCGACAGCCCCTTCTCCGACAGGTCAACGTCCAGAATCAGCGCGCGGATGCGATCGCCCTGGCGATAGCGCTCGTGCGGAATCTGCTCCTTCTCGGGCAGAATCGCCTCGGTGCGTCCGAGGTTCACGATCATGTTCTTGCGCTCGAAGCGCTGCACGATTCCCGACACGACTTCCTGCTTGCGATCCTTGAACTCGTTGAAAATCTGTTTGCGCTCGGCGTCGCGAATATGCTGGATGAGATTTTGCTTGGCCGCCTGCGCCGCGATTCGGCCCATCGTGGCAGTGTCGAGCTTGATCAATATTTCGTCGCCGACTTCCGCCTCGGGATCGTATTTCGCACGCGCCTCGGTTACGTCGGCCTCAGCCGCCGCATTCGCGACCTTCTCGACCACCGTCTTTATCTCGAACAGCTCGATTTCGCCGAGTTCCGGATTGAACCGCGACTCGATATTGCGGTCCGGCCCGAACGTGCGCCGCGCCGCCGAATGCATCATCTCCTCGACCGCGTTGATAACGATCGTTTTGTCGATGCCTTTTTCCTTGCTTACCTGCTCGATTACCCGGTTCAGATCGACCTGCATACCGCCTCCCCGGGACGCGCAAAAATCAGCGCGCCAATTTGCTTTGTATTGATAAATTTAATCATTTGTCGAAATCGTACTCGTAATTCGCTCCCGACATCTCGTCGAATCCGATCGTCTGCCGCTTGCGGCTTGTCTCGTCGTCCAGCTCGATCCCGCTCTCGCCGACACTCACCAGCTTGCCGATGAAAGACTTCTGCCCGTCGCGTGCGCGATGCGTTCGCACCTTCACCCGCTCGCCCTTCACCGCCTCGAAATGCTCCAGCTTGCGCAAGGGCCGGTTGACTCCCGGCGACGCGACCTCCAGCGTGTAGCGCCCCTCGACCGGGTCGTACACGTCGAGCAAGTCGCCCAGCGTTGGGCTCAACTTCTCCAGGTCGCTCAACGCAATTCCGCCGCCCGGCTTATCGACCAACAGCCGCAGCAGCGAATTTCGCGTGCCCTTGCGAAAATCCACCGAAACCAGCACATAACCCTGGCGTTCGATATGCGGTTCGAGCAGCTCGACCACCTTTTCGGCCGTCGGATGAAGCGTCAGGGCACTCATCTGCTGCCACCTCTCCGCTCGACGCGACCGTCGGCCCGCCAGTTTATGTCACGATTCCCTTTTTGCGACACCAACAAAAAAGTGGGCACACGCCCACTTCACGTCAGCAAGATACCACCGCAGCCAACCAGTCAGCAAGGCGAATACATCCACCGCACCAACCTCAATCCCCAGCTTATGAACTGTTCAACCCGACGCCCGCGCGAGTGAAATGATAGCAAAATGGACCAATTCCCGGCCTTATTGCCTGTGAAGCATTGGCCGTAACATTCCGATAACATCCCTCTCTCGATGCCCCAGTTGATTGGCCCCAACTCTCCCGCCGTGGGATTCCTGCTCGCGCTCGTGATCGGATTCCTCGTGGGCCGCACGCGGGAACCTGGCCCCGACAGTCCGCCGCGTCCCGGGATGCGCGATTTTCTGATTATCGCTCTGGTCGGCGCGGTCGCCGGTCATGTCGGCAACCCCGCCATCGCGATCGCGTTGTTCGCCGGTACGATCGGCGCCGTGCTCGTGATGCGCGCGCATCACCCGGAACGCAACGGCATCACCACCGAGCTCGCGGCCATCGCGACCTTCGCCCTCGCCGCCCTGTGTCTTACGGCAGACCGTCCATTTGGCGCCGGCCTGGGAATCGTGCTCGCCGCCATTCTCGCGGAGCGCGACGAGCTCCGCTACTTCGTCCGCGATACGATCTCCGACCGCGAATACATCGACACGCTGAGTTTTCTCGCTCTCATCTTTATCATCTACCCGCTGCTGCCGACCGGCCATTACGGGCCGTTCGGATTCTTCGCGCCGCGCGAGATCTGGCTGTTCGTAATCCTCGTCTCCGGCGTGTCGTATGTAGGTTACTTCCTGACCAAGTTCGCGGGCAGCGAGCGCGGCGCATTACTCACTGCAATAGTCGGTGCGATTGCCTCGACCACTGCCTACACGACCGGAATCTCGCAAGCGGTGAAAGACTCACCGGGGTCGGCCGTATCTGCAGCACGCTATTCGATAATAGCCAATTCAATACTGTTCCCGCGCACATTGCTGATAGTAGCTATAGTCAGTCCGATACTGGCGGTAGCTGCGGCTCCGGCTTTCGCCGCGATGATGCTGGCGGGGTTCGTCGCCGCCCTTGTGCTCGCGCCCGTGCCGATGAAGAAATCCAAAGTCGCGGACAGCAGCTTCCGCAACCCGTTCTCGATTCGTCCCGCACTCGAGTTCGGCGCGATCTTCACCGTCGTGCTGCTGCTCACGCGCGTGGCCAAGCACTATGCGGGATACGGCGGCCAGATGGTGGTTTCCGCCATCAGCGGATTGGTGGACGTAACGGCGATCTCGATCACGCTCGCAAGTTTCGTCCAGTCAGGAACCAGTGCCGCGCGCGACGCAGTGATCGGCCTGACCCTGGCGCACGGCGTCAACGCCATCTTCAAGTCGGCCGTCGCACGCAGCAGCCGTCAGCCGGCTTTCTACATCCGCCTGATGGCGGGCTTCGCAATCATGTTCGCAGTAGGCGCCGCCTCAATCTGGGTTCTGGATCCATCGCGAGTGGTCGACATGACGAATCATCTGCAGCTGAACGGAATGTAGGTATCCCATTCTGCGGAGGGCAGCCGCTCGAATAACCTCCCCTTGTCCGAGGGGAGGTCGCAGCGCGCCGAAGGAGCGCTGCGGGAGAGGTGCAGTGCTCGATAGCTCACACACCTCGGCTCGTTTAATCGCGGTCGTTGGACAAAGGTCTTGTGCGTGCCTACACTGCCAGTCAGTTACAGCGGACAAAATGTGAAAACGGTTCCAGTACTGCATCATCGCGCACGCATATTGCGCCGTAACCAGACAGATGCAGAGGCCAAGCTCTGGGCATGTCTGCGCGCGCGAAGATTCAGTGATTTTCGATTTCGGCGGCAATTTCCCATCGCGAATTTCATCGCCGACTTCGCATGTCCTCGCGCGAAGCTGGTGATCGAGCTTGATGGTGGACAGCATTTGGAGCAGGCAGCGAAGGATGCGTGGCGCACCAGGTTGATTGAGGTCCGCGGATATCGAGTCATTCGCTTCTGGGATCACGAAGTGCTGACCGAGATCGATGCTGTGCTGGAGAGAATCTACGAGGAGCTTCGCGGAGCGGATCCTATGTCGTTGCACCACGACTAAAGGAGCTTTCGTCTTTGTCCTGCGGTAAGCACTGCACCTCTCCCGCCGCACTCCTTCGGCGCGCGGCGACCTCCCCTCGGACAAGGGGAGGAGATATCTATTCCTCGTCGTCGCGCAGCTTCGACAGCACCGACAGATCCTCGAGCGTGGTCGTATCGCCGAGCGTTTGATCCCCCGATGCGATCTGCCGCAGCAGGCGGCGCATGATCTTGCCGCTGCGCGTTTTCGGCAGCGCATCGGTGAAGCGGATATCTTCCGGACGCGCCAGCGCACCGATCTCCTTCACCACGTGCGCCCGCAACTCGTCGCGCAGCTGGTCGCTACCGTGACGCCCGCCCTCGAGCGTGACGAATGCGACCACGGCCTCCCCTTTTACGTCGTCGGGACGCCCAACGCAGGCCGCCTCGGCGACGCCCGCATGAGAGACCAGCGCGCTTTCTATTTCCATCGTGCCCAGCCGATGGCCCGACACTTTGATCACGTCGTCCACCCGGCCCATGATCCACAGGTAGCCGTCCTGGTCGCGCCGCGCGCCGTCGCCGGTAAGATAGACGCCTTCGATTTGCGAAAAGTAACTGCTCTTGTAGCGCTCGGGGTCGCGGTAAATCGTCCGCAGCATCCCCGGCCACGGCTTGCGCACGATCAGCAACCCGCCCTCGTTGGCGCCGACGCTGTGGCCGTCGCGCGTGACGACGTCGGCCGCGATTCCCGGCAGCGGAAAGGTCGCCGATCCGGGCTTCGCCGCCGTCGCACCCGGCATCGGACTGATCATGATTCCGCCGGTCTCGGTCTGCCACCAGGTATCGACAATCGGGCATCGCTCGCCGCCAATCGCCTTGCGATACCACATCCACGCCGCGGGATTGATCGGCTCGCCGACCGAGCCCAGCAGCCGCAGACTCGACAGGTCATGCTTCTTCACCCACGAGTCGCCCCACTTCATAAACGTCCGAATCGCCGTGGGCGCCGTGTAGAAGATGCTGACCTTGTACTTCTCGATTATCTGCCAGAAGCGATCGTTCTCGGGAAAGTTCGGCGCGCCTTCGTACATGACGACCGTCGCACCCGCTGCCAGCGGCCCGTACACGGCGTAGCTGTGCCCCGTCACCCATCCGATATCGGCGGTGCACCAGTAGATGTCGTCGTCCTTCAGGTCGAACACCCACCGCATCGTCATCAGCACATGCGTCAGGTAGCCGCCTGTAGTATGCACGACGCCCTTGGGCTTGCCGGTGGTGCCGCTGGTGTAGAGCGTGTACAGCGGATGCTCGCTGTCGAACGGCGCGGCCTCGCACTTCGAGCTTTGCGCGGGGACCAACTCGTCCCACCACACGTCGCGACCCTTGCGCATCTCGACCTTGTTGCCGACGCGCTTGAGCACCAGCACTTTCTTTATCGACGGGCACTTCTTCAGAGCGTCATCGACATTCTGCTTGAGCTCAACCACCTGCCCGCGCCGCCAACCGCCGTCCGCCGTGATACAGACCTTCGCCTCCGCGTCATTGATCCGATCGGCCAGCGCCTCCGACGAGAAGCCGCCGAAGACCACCGAATGAATCGCGCCGATTCGCGCGCACGCCAGCATCGCGATCGCCGCCTCCGGCACCAGCGGCATGTAGATCGCAACGCGGTCGCCGTCCTTTACGCCCAGGCTCTTCAAGGCGTTGGCGCATTTGCCCACTTCGTCGGCCAGCATCTGGTAGGTCAGCACGCGCGAGTCGCCCGGCTCGCCTTCCCAAATCAGCGCGGCCTTGTTGCGGCGCGGGCCATCGAGATGCCGGTCGAGGCAGTTGTACGACGCGTTGATAGTGCCGCCGATGAACCACTTGGCGAACGGGAAATTCCATTCGAGCGTTTTGCCGAACGGCTTGAACCAATGCAGGTTGCGCGCGCATTCGGCCCAGAACGCGTCGGGGTCGGAATCGGCGCGCTTACACAGCGCCTGGTACTCGTCGAAACTTTTAACCCACGCCTTGGCGCTGAACTCGGCGGAGGGTGGAAACTTGCGAGACTCGGTCAGCGTCGAATCGATATGCGTCGCTTCGGTCGAAGCCATCGGCCTGCACCTGTTCTGAAAACGTTTATACGCGACCGCGAGCTTCGCGCGTTTTCAAGCTGAGGTACAGAGTCGCGGCGTCGCCATTTTCGCGCCGATTCGAATTGATCCCGCGCAACCGCTCGAGCAGTTCATTTTCGACGCTCGCCGAATACTCTGCGGCCAGCTCAACCGCGCGCGCTGCCCACCGCAGCGCGACCCGCCCCTCGAGCCCGCCGTAATCGTCGAAGAACCATGCGCAGCTGGTGAGAGCCGCCTGCCCCGCGCGCACCATTTCGAACATCCGCAGCAGGCTCTCGCGATAGTTCTCGTCGGCAACGCCGAAGCGCTTGAAGATCTGGTCATGGACGGCAGGATTCGGATCGTTCAGCAGACGGATCGCATCGCGCAGTATCGCGCCCGGATCCTTGACCAGCGCCGGCGCAAAACGATCGTAGGTCGCCTCGGCATGATTCTTCACGAAGTCCATCGCGGCGCGAAACGGCGCCCGCCATTCCTGCGACGTGCCCGCCTCGTTGCGGCATCCGCAGTTCGAGCGCCATCGCTCGACGCCATGCGGGCAGCTCCACGAAGTGGCCGAGGCAATCTCGAACGTGCCGCCCGCCGGATGCGTCGCCAGGTATTCGGAGCAATTCGTCACGATCACGTCGTCGCGCCGCTCGAGCGCAATCAGTGCGCGCGCCAGCTCAGCGGCGCCGTGTTTATTGTGATGGCCAAACGTCTCGCCGTCGGTCGCAATCATCAGCGCCGCGCCCGGCTCGAGGTTGAGCGCCGTGTCCGCCATCCAGTCCGCGAGCCGCGCCCCGTCGGCCAGGCCGTCGCCGAAAGAGACCGAGTTAGACAGCTCGCGATCGAATCGAAACACCGCCAGGCTCAAATCGCCGGAACGCCATTGGAACGGGCCCGCTCCGCGCGACTCGGCGCCCGGTCCGCTGAACCGCCCCTGGTCCGACGCCAGGATGACGAACTGGATTCCCGCCGCCGCGACCGACGCCAGTGTGTCGTCGTCGGCAGCGCATTCGGGCAGCCACATTCCGGCGGGCTTGCGCCCGAACCGGAAGACGAAGTCGTCGATTCCCCACGCTATCTGCAACTCGCGATCGCGCGGAGGCAGCAGCGGCAGAATCGAATGACTGTACGACTGCGCGATCGCGTTACCGTGCCCGCCGTGCGCGGCCGCATACAAGGCGTCGCCGCGAGTCATCGCGCGATACGCAGTCTTGCCATGCGTCTGCAGCCATCCGGCGAGCGTCGGGCCGACGTCGAAGCTTATAGATTCGTAGTTGTTGCGGACGTGAACTACAGCCGGCCCCTCCATCGTGTGCGCATGGGCGTTGGCGGTGTAGCACTCGCTGAGAATCCGCTCGTTCCAGTTCTGAAAGGGCGCGGCGCCATGCTCGGGGCTAATCAGACCAGTCCAGGGGCTCTCCCGCGGAGGCTGGTAGAAATGGCCGTGAATAATAATGTGCCTGGGTTCACCCATTAGATTATTGTTGCGCCTCCAGGCCGGTCGGCGAAAGGCCGCCCGCGGCCAGCAGTCCAGCTAATTTCCCTGCTATGCCGGATTCTACGCAGCTTATCAAGCAAAAAATAACCGGAGGCCGCCAACTCTCCACAATCGTTCAACAATTCGTCCACAGCGGAACCAAAGCAACGACCCCGCAGCCGAGGCAATAGAAGGTCGGTGCAGGGGTCACCCCTGCCGAAGGAAGCGTGAAACCCACCGCGGGTTTCACGTTAAATCAGTGAATTTCCCGCCTCGGCTAAGCGCAAGCCGCGCGGAAGCTGCCCTTGATCGCCGGCTCGCCTTTCTGATTCAGAACGATCAAATCGCCCTCGATCTGCTTCTCGCCGTCCTTCTCGACCTTGTTGGTGACCTTGCCGGTGCAGGTCACGACGTCGCCCGGCCACACGCGCGTGGCGAAGCGGACCTGGAAGCGGCGCACATTGCCGATTCCGACGTAGTCGGTCACGGCCTTCGAGAGCAGCCCGGCCGTGAACATCCCCTGCGCGAACACGGTCGGGATTCCGGCCGCCTCGACGAAGGTCTGATCGTAATGCAGCGGGACGAAATCGCCCGACGCGCCGGCGTAGCGGACGAAATCGGGGCGGGTGACGCCTTTGATCTCGATTTTCGGAATTTCGTCGCCGACTTTAACCGAATCGTATTTCAATTTTGCCATTTTAATTCTCCTGTGAAGCTAGGCTTTGACCGCCTGCCCGGTTTCGATCAGCGTCGCCCGCGCCGTCGCCACTTTCTCGCCCTTCTGGTTGGTGTACTCGGTTTCGGTGATCAGCAGCGTCATCTTGCCGCCGCGTCCGCCTTCTTTCTCGAGCACGTCGGCGACCTTGGTGACGCCGGTCAAGGTATCGCCGACGAAGATCGGCTTGAAGAACTCGAACTCCTGCTCGCCATGCAGAATTCGGCGCAAATCGAAGCCGCCGAAGCCGGGACTCGAGGTCTCGTCGGTCCAGAACGCGCTGGTCTGTAGAAAGGTGACGGGCACGGGCACACCGCCGACTTCCTTCTTCGCCAGTTCCTGGTCGAAGTAGAGCGGATTCGGATCTTTAATCGCGCGCGCGAACTCGCGCACCTTGCTCCAATCGACGTGCATCTTGAATGGTTTGCCGGTTTTCCCGACAGCGCTCTTATCAGCCATGATGAATCATCCTCTCTCGACGTGATCGACGAATTATTTACTGTGGCTCGTGCTGTTTGTCCACTTGCCTTCAGCCCAGCGGACCGCCGGTGCCGCCGTCGACTATCAGCAGCGAACCGGTGACGTAGCTCGACGCGTCGGACGCAAGGAAGATGCACGGGAACGCGATTTCCTCGACCCGGCCGAAACGCTGCAAGGCGCGCGATCGCGCGACCGCCTCCTTGACCTTGGGATTGGGCCATACGCGCGGCGCCGCGCCTTCGGTGTCGATCGGGCCGGGCGCTATACAGTTGACGCGGATTCCAGCCGGGCCCCATTCGCCCGCATGCGAAACGGTCAGGTTGATAACGCCGGCCTTGGCCGCGCCGTACGGCAGCATCGTCGACGATCCATGCACGCCGGCGGTCGACGAGATGTTCACGATCGAGCCGGGGCTTTTCTGCTCCATAAACTGGCGCGCCGCCGCCTTCGAGCAGAAGAACACGCCGTCAAGATTGATTCCGACCACCGCGCGCCATCCGTTGGGCGACAGAGTCATCGACGGCGTCGTGATACTGGCGCCGTGATTGTTGATCAGCACGTCGAGACGGCCGAACTGCTTGACCGCCTCGGCCACCATCTTGTCGCATTGCTCGGCGTCGCGGACGTCGACTTGCGCCATCTCGCATTTGCCGCCGGCCTTGCGAATTTCGTCGCGCACCTTCTCGAGGTTCTCGATCTTGCGGCTCGCGATCAGCACGGGCGCGCCGCGCAGCGCGAACTCTTTTGCGATCGACTCGCCGATTCCGGTTCCGCCGCCGGTCACAATCGTAACTTTGCCTTCGACACTGAATGGATTGTTCAAAATGAAAACTTCCTCCGAGGGGGTTCGCTCAGATTTATCGCACTGTTGCGGCGCGTTGGCGAGAGGCGGCAGGCGAAAAACGGCAGGGATGGCAATCGTAAGAAAGAAGTGCGGCTGGCGTCGGGGGAGAGCGCCAGCCGCGTGGGAGGGAGGAAGGAGAGACTATTTTAGAAAGCGGGTACCGCCATTTGCGTGCGATGCCGGCGGCGGCGCTCGCTCACGTGCTTGGCGCGCGGCGTAATCTTGAGCCGCAGATGAGGCGTCGCAGCGGACGGCTGGATATCGCGATGCAGTTGATGCTTCCAGGCCAGCATCCGGCGCCGCAGCATGTTCGGGTTAATCCCCAGCGCGTCGCACACGGTGTCGAAGCTGAATGCGTGGCGATTCGTCGGCCCCGCCGCTATCCATCGCGCGGCGTCGATAAAGAGCAGGCGCTTGCGCGTATTCCGCGACAGCACGCCCTGCTGATAGACGTTGATCGCGTCGGCCAGCAACGCGAGCATCAGGCGCTGTTCACCGGTCAGGCGATGGCCGCCGGAGACGTCGTAATACTGGCTCGGAAGAATCTGGTTCAGGCCGACGAAGCGTTCGACCGCAATTTCTGAACTCTGCTGAAACCCTTCAGACATTTGCCAAACCTGCCGGGGCGCTAGCGTTATAGGACGGTCCCCGTCCGGTTTTTTAACCATCGAGTCGCGCCATTGGTTCCCAGCCATGATTTGATTCCACTCATATGAAGTACGGACCGGCCACGCGTGCGGATTATTCCGGGAACGCAGGCTGCGGAAGATTTCGCGATTTTTTCGAATCAGATTCGGATCAGGTCGACAACTCGTGCACCAGTTCGATCAGCGCCGGATCGAGCGGGCGGCGTCGATTCGCCACTTCGGCGAGCGGGACGCGGACGATTGCGCCGCGCTCCTCGCCAATCAGCGACGGACCCGCGCCGTCGAGAATCGCCTTCACGGCGCCCGCGCCCATCCTGCTCGCCAGCAGCCGGTCCCTGGCCGTCGGCGCTCCGCCGCGCTGGACGTGGCCGAGGACCACCACCCGCGCCTGCATCCCGAGCCTCGCCGTGAGCGCCTCGGCCACCGGCATCACGCCTCCCGTGCGCGGACCTTCCGACACGACGACGATCGTCGAGCGTTTGCCGCGGCGATGGCTGTCCTCGACGCGGTCGCAGATATCGTCGAGGCTGAACGGAATTTCGGGGACGATCACCGCCTCGGCGCCGCCGCCGAGCGCAACGGCGATTGCAATAAAGCCCGAGTCGCGCCCCATCACCTCGACGCAGAAGACGCGTTCGTAGGCGAATGCGGTGTCGCGGATACGGTCGATGGCCTCGAGCGCGGTGTTGACCGCCGTATCGAAGCCGATCGAGTTGTCGGTGCCGGGGATGTCGTTGTCGATAGACGCCGGGATGACGTACACCGGGATACCCGTCTCGGTGCCGAAGATCGTCGCGCCGGTCATCGAGCCCTCGCCGCCGACAACTATGAGCGCTTGGATTTGGTGACGCTTCAAGTTACGGGCTGCGAGCCCGCGGGCGGCGGGCGTGCGGAACTCGGGCGAGCGCGAGGTTTCCAGGAAGGTGCCGCCGCGCTGAATCATGTTGGCGACGGAGCGGCCGTCGAGCGGCTCTGCCAGGTCGCGGATGAGGCCCTCGTAGCCGCGCCTGAAGCCTATAACCTCGACTCCCGCGACCGCAGCGCTGCGGACGACTGCGCGAATGGCGGCGTTCATGCCGGGAGCGTCGCCGCCCGCAGTGAGTATTGCGATTCGGCGCGGTCGCGCACTCGACAATTCTTGAGATTCCTTGTCGCCGTTAGTGTCCATCGGGAAGGCGGAGCGCGCGGGCCACCCCACCCTTCGAATCTAACGAGCGGACCGACTAGAACCAAACCGGCGCGAAACGACGCTTGCGACCGCCCCTTTCAGGTAATCTTTTTGTAATTTTTACTCATACTGGATATTTGGTGATTTTTGACGTTTCGCCGCCTTTACCCATCTGTATCAGCTGTATAGAAATACTACTACTAGTTAAGTCCGCTTCTGCCATGCATCGAGACCATCGGCCCGAGGTTGAACTGGGGGGATTTAAAAACGGGGACAATGGCCAATTTCGGCCAAAAAAACGGACTGAAGGAGGACAGGAACGATGGACAAACTAACGAGGTTGTACGTGAAGCTGCGCGAGGGTCCGCGCGGACAGACGATGGCCGAGTATGCGCTGGTTATGTCAGCGGTCGCGGTCGTCGTGTTTGTCGCTTACAAGAAGATGGGGACCACCGTCACCACTTTGCTGGGCTCGGTGGACAACGATCTGTAAGCGATACGCTGAGCTGACTGGAGAAATCCAGTCGGCCGCGGGCTGGCGTTCCCTCACGGGCGCGTCGGCCCGTTTCTTTATTTGTCAGGGCAGGCGGTCTCACGATCTGGAGTCTGTGGATGAACGGCTGCGGTAGATCTGATCCGCCGCAGCCGTTCTCTTGAAGTGGTAGGTCAAGTACTGACTGGTCAGCCGATTCAGCGTGCTTCGTTGGCCGCGAGTGCCGGCTGCCGGTTGCGCATCTGCAGCGCCACTTCGTACTGGCCGCAGTCGTCGTTCAGATGCTCATAGCCGGGATGTTTCGGCTCGGCGACGGGATCGAGGTCGTTGCAGGTTCTTTGCCAGGCGTCGCTCCACGCAGTGGTCCCGTACATCGCCCGCGGTGGATCCTCGACCGCCATACTGCAGGCGCTCAACGCCATCGCAAATCCGGCCGCCATCGCAACTCGACTAACCATTCGTCCGAGAGATTTCGTATCCATTGCCGTTTCCTCCTTTGGCCCTTAAGGGCGCTTAAACAGGAGGCGCAACTTAGGAGGGTACGGACCGGTTCCGCGCTAGGTAACGATGTGATGGAAAATAAAGGCAAGCGGCTCACAGCCGCCAGGTGACGGGGAAGCGATCGTCGGGGACATACGCGCAGACGGTTCCGGTCTTGATGGTTGTCGAGAGCAGTTTGCCAAGCGAGGCGTCATTCTCGGCAATCTTGTTGAGTGAGAGACGAATCGCCTTGGTCACCGCAATCCGGGCGCGCTCGGTGGAGGATGCTGCACGACGATCGCGACCTGCGAGTCCGATCGCGCCTTTGAGTTCCCGGCCAAGCGCTACTATCTCGTCTTCCGCTTTCTCTGCGCGAGCTTCGTTGCCAAGTTCGCGGGCTTCTTCCAGTTCGTCTTCGAGTTCGGTCAATCGACGCTGATAGGCGGCCTTCGCTTGAGCATCGAGCATCTCGCCCGCATTCCCCAAGTCCCCGGCGACCGAGTCGGATCTAGCGAGGTCTTCTGCACTTGCCTTTTCTACTGTTTCCTCGCCGCCTCCACCTATGCGAGTCACCAGGTCGAGCGCGCGAATCTCTTGACCAGGATGTCCGAGCAGATACGCGATGTAATGAAATCCCTTCGCATCCTTGAGTCTCGCCGTCTTGCCGTCGTAGGCGATAGTCCAATAGTCGCCCTCGCGGCGGAATATGCACTCGGTTTGAACGGTTACAGCACTGGTCTCGGTCTCATACCACTGCGCCCTGTGGATGCGATGCTGGCCGGCGAATCCCTGCAACTCGACGTCACGGCTTTCCTCGAAGCGCAGGTCGCCGGCGTTGTCGACTATCTCTTTCAATGTCGAGGAGACCAGGATTTCGCCGCCATTGGCTTCGGCAGCGATTCGCGAGGCAAGGATGACCGTCTTACCGTAGAAGTCGCCAGCCTCCTTAATCGCCTCGCCGGTGTGCACCCCAATGCGGACCCGAATCGGGTCCTCGGGATGTTTTTCGCTCCATGCTTCGAAGGCGCGTTGGATCGCAATTGCGCATAGCAATGCGCGGCGCGCGCTGGAGAACGCCAGCATGAAGCCATCGCCCATCGACTTGACCTCGAAGCCCTGATGCGCTGCGAGCTGCTCACGGATGATCGCGTTGTGTTCGTGCAGGATCTCGTGCGCTCGCAAGTCGCCCAGCTTTTCGAACATCGCGGTCGAATTTTCGATATCGGTGAACAGAATGCTGACGGTGCCATCGGGCGCGGCGTGTCTCGCGAGATCGGCACGCTCTTGCGCAACCGCAGCTGCGACCCCGTGAATCGAGTCGGTAAGCGGGACTTGATCGTCGGCCTGAGTCGACTTCGAGCCTTGCGCGCGCATCTTGTCCGCCATCACGTATTCGACAAAACGCGTGCTGGCGCCGTGACGGTGATAGATGTCGATCGCGGCATCGAACTTTTCGA
>CAWBMF010000009.1:0-142727 GCA_963789835.1 uncultured delta proteobacterium
CTAGAGAGGGCGGAGTCGAGAGACTCCGCCCTTATTTTTTTGTCCGCCTGGCGAAGGTGATGATCTCAGGACTGTCAGCGGTCAGAGATTGGCGGTTCCAATCGCCGTATTGTTCTGCGATTTCCAGGCCGGCGTCCGACAGGAACGAGCGCAGCGAATTCGCGTCGAGGAATCTTAGAGTGCTGCGGCTGACCTGAGGATGGTCCCAGCCCGGACTGGTGAAGGTGTGGGTGAAGGAGACGCGGTCGCCTTGAATCGGCCTCTGCACCTCGCGAGACATCCGTACTACGGCGCCGTCGGCGTCGGTGACCTCGGCAAATTTGTCAGGAGTCCATCGCTCCCATTCCCGCACCAGCGGGTTGCGAGTTTCGAATGCGAAGCATCCGTCATCGGTGAGCGCCAATCGGATTGCGGCGAGCGCTGCTCGCAGGTCGCGGTCTTCGACCAAGACCTGGAACGCATGGCCGGTCATCACGACCAAGTCGAACTCTCGATCGAAACTGACTGAAGCGAGGTCACCGAGGATCCATTCGATGTCCGAGCGCTTGCGCGCCTGCTCGAGCATCCCGGGTGCGGGATCGAGCCCGCACAATCTTCCCGTGTGACCGGACTCGCGGGCGCGATGCAACATGGCGCCGGTGCCGCAGCCGACATCAAGCACGGCGCGCGCCGACATTATAAGCGGCAGGTAGAAGTGGAAGTCGCTTCTTCGCTCCCACGGGCTAAACAGATCGTACAGCGCGGCGAGGCTGGGCTCTGAGAACAGGCGATCGACCATCGCACAGGCGTATCAAACAGAAGACAGAGAAGAAACTGTATTGCGGTCTGCGCGCGATAGTCAGATTCTCGGGCTAGCGTGCGTGAGAATCGGAACATTGCTCGCATAGTTATCTGCGCCGCTCTCGCGCTGATGATGACGGCGTGCGCTACGATTGCGCTGTCGCGATCGGGCGCCTCGCCGAAGTCGGAGCATCAAGTGGGATTTCCGGCCGACCTATATGCGCGTTCGATTCCGGCCGACAATCCGCAGACGCCCGCAAAGATTGCGCTCGGGCAGGCCTTGTTCGTCGAGCAGCGGCTGTCGGCGGACAATCTTCAGCATTGCGAGGGATGCCACAATTACGCGCTCGGCTTCACCGACCAGAAGCGAACTTCGGTCGGGATCGACAACCAGGCTGGGCGGCGCAACGCCCCGACCATCCTCAACGCGATGTTCAACACGAGTCTGTTCTGGGACGGGCGCGCGGCGACGCTCGAGGAGCAGGCCAAGTCGCCAATCCTCAATCCAATCGAGATGGGCATGAAGAGCCCCGATGAGGTGGTCGCGAAGATCCAGGCGATGCCTCAGTATCGCGAGGCGTTCGAGCGGGTGTTCGGCCGCGAGGTGAACTTCGACGACATTGCGCGCGCGCTCGCGTCATACGAACGCACTCAATTTTCCTTCGACTCGCCGTTCGATCACTATGTGGCCGGCGAGGGCGACGCGATCGATGAGTCGGCGAAGCGTGGGTGGAAAATTTTCAATGGCGCCGGACGATGTATCTCGTGTCATGCCTGGAGTCGCGAGCGGCCGTTGTTCAACGACGGGCGTTTCCACAATGTGGGCGTATCGGCCGGCGCGGCGCTCACGCACAACGCGACCGCGATTCGTGCCGACAGGGAAGACTCGACCAATCTCGATCGCCTCGCGACCGACAGCGGCATGAGCGACCTCGGACGTTACCTCGTGACGCGCAAGCCTGCCGATATCGGCGCGTTTCGCACGCCCGACCTGCGCAACCTGCTGGTCACGCAGCCGTATTTTCACGACGGCTCCGCCGCGACGCTGTGGGACGTCGTCGCGCATTTCAATCGAGGCGGCACGCGCAATCCCTACCTCGACTCCGCGATGGTTCCGCTCGATCTCTCCAAAGCGGATGAAGACGACCTGGTCGCGTTCCTGGCGACGCTGACGAGTCCCGAATACGCAGAGGCAGCGAAGGTGGAGTACGAGCGGCAGTACCGAATTTCGCGCGACGCAACTAAGAGATGGTGAACTTAATCTTGAAGACGCGGGCCGCCGGCGCGCTCTTCTCCCACGGCCGCAGGTAACGCAGCTCGAGCGTGCCGCTCCCGCTCGCTCCGACCGCAAAGTGGAAGACCTGAAGTCCCGACGCACCGGGCATCGCGCTGTCGCGCTTGAACTCGGGCTCACCCATCTGCTTCACGGAGCCTCCCGCGACTGGTTCCGCTTGCCACGTGTACCCGGTGCCCGAAGTAGCAGGCAGCGATATCTCGAGCGCGTCGCCGCGAACGAACGTGAACTCGTGCCCGTTGTCGTCAGCGGAAATAAAAATCACGCTCGCTCGCGCCAGCCGCGGCGCCAACAGAACGGCGGCCGCAAACAGTGGCAGCAGGAGAGATGATCTCTTCACTTGGATTCTTTGCCCTCGAACAAATCGAGTAACCAATCAGGTAGTGGATCGTTGATATTCTTTGGAACAACAAGGCGCCCCTTGTCGAGACCGATCGGACGCTGTCCACGATTCTCCATTTGATTGCCCGAATTTCCGCAATTGGCACATTGCGTTTGCAAAGAAGAATCGTGTCACCTTTCCGCAGTTTGGTGAGATATTTCGAGAGGTGAGTCTTGACCTCACTTATGTTCAACCGGATCATCGCGCGATTATATCCTGCCGACCGCGACGGAATCGAAACAAACTGAAGAAGATCATGTTTGCCTCGACGGCGGTCGAAAATTACTGTTCAGCGGTGTGGCTTTGTCCCATCAAATGAAATTCTTTTCAGACGCCGCGCCAGTTCCTTGAGCGAGTTCGGCCGTTTCTCCTGCGGCGCGAGGCAGAGCACTGCCTGATACTCGGGCTGCTCGCCGGACTTCGCGATGGCGAGCAATGGGGCGCGGCGGCGCCGCTGATGGCGGTGGTCGAGGAACGCGACGAGGTTGCGGCAGTGGTGTTGATGACGCCGCCGCGTAACCTGATCCTGTCGTGGATCGCTGACGACTCGACGATTGATGCGATAGCTCGCGAGCTTCATGCGAAGGGCGTGGCGATTCCCGGCGTCAACGGTTCCGCTGAAGTCGCGCGGAAGTTCACGGAGAAGTGGTCGGAGTTGTCGGGGCGCGGCTTCCGCATTCACATGGCGCAACGCATCTATCAATTGAGCCGGGTCATTGAAGGAGCGCGAGCTGCCGGCCGCCTGCGCGAACCCAATCAAGCCGACGAGGCATTGCTGCGCAAATGGCGCGCCGCGTTCTCGATCGATGTGGAGCGTATGGATCGCGACGAAGCCGAGAAGGATGCAGCGTTGCCATTGCCAACGTCGAGACACCTGATGTTGTGGGAGCTCGACGGCGCCGCGGTTTCGATGGCGGGATTTGCGGGACCAACGCCGAACGGCATGCGCGTAGCCTGGGTTTACACGCCGCCGGAAAACCGCGGCAAAGGATTTGCGGGCGCGTGCGTCGCTGCGCTAAGTCAGAAGCTGTTGGATGAGGGCCGCCGGTTTTGCTTCCTCTACACCGACCTCGCCAACCCGGTCTCGAATCACGTCTATCAAACAATCGGGTACGAACCGGTCACCGATGCGACCGTCTATTCGTTCTCATAGGAAGTTCAGAGATGAACGCGAAACGATCAACTGCTTCGATTGCCGTAGTCTTCCTTCTACTTTTGCTGTGCGCTGGAGTGCGCGCGGAATCTCAGCCGGATCGATTGCGCAGTTTCGATTTTAGCTATCACGCGGATATTCCCGTTTCGAAAGCGTCGGCGAAGAAGTTCGAAGCATGGATTCCGCTGCCTCGTGAGGATGCGTTCCAGCAGGTCCGGCAGCTCAAGATTGATACGCCGGTGCACTTCGAGATTGTGGATCAAGGTGCGAACGGGAATCGCGTTGCACATCTCGAGGCCTTGGCGCCTCTGCCCGCATCCGTGCCCTTTACGATGACGTTCGTGGTCACGCGGCGCGAAGAAGCGGCCGACATGGTCGCGGCGGCGCGCGATATTCCCGAGCCCACCGATGGAAACTTCGCCGCCTACCTCGAGCCGAACAAGCTGGTGCCGTTGACGGGCAGAATCGCGGAAGTCAGCGCCAACCTGGCCGAGTTCGACGCGACTCCGCTGCAACAGGCGCGCGTCGATTACGAGTACGTCACTTCGATCATGAAGTACGACAAGAGCGGTACCGGATGGGGGCGCGGCGACGCGCTGTACGCCTGCTACGTACGTCGCGGCAACTGCACCGATTTTCATTCGCTGTTTATCGGATTGGCGCGCGCCCGCGGAATCCCGGCGCGGTTTACGATTGGCTTTCCGATCGGCGCGGCGAAATCAGGCGACATCCCCGGTTACCACTGCTGGGCGGAGTTCTATTCCGGCGGAGTGTGGGTGCCGGTCGATGCGTCCGAGGCGTCGAAGCATCCTGACAGGCACGACTACTATTTCGGGCATCTCGACGCGGCGCGGGTCGCGTTCACGATGGGCCGCGATCTCGTGCTGAAGCCGCCGCAGAACGGCGAGCCGCTCAACTACCTGATCTATCCATACGCCGAGCTTGACGGCGCCGCCGTGCCGCAAAAGCAAATCAAGACGAAGTTTTCTTACGCCGACGCGGGCGCATGAGGCCGCGGTAAATACTAGAAGGTCGCGAACTGCGCGCTCTTGTCGATGTTCACTTTCATCGCGCTTGCGCTGGAGCTGGCGACTCGGCACGCGATCGCGTCGCCGTTCTCACAAGCACTGACGGCGAGCGCAGTTTGCGCTTTCGGCCATACCGCCAGCGAGAGCGATTCGCAATCTTCCGCACTGCCCATTTTGCACGACGCGTAAAGATTGCCGTAGTCCTCGTTCAGGCGAGCGCACACGACGGAGTCGCCGTTGTCGCATGCGACCGCATCGAGCGCCTGGCAGGACGCGTGGTCGTTAGCCTGGCATTTTTGCGAGAGCTGTTTGCTGGCCTGTGCCTTGAATTCCGGGACGTAGTCGGTGCAGACGCGCGCGGGCGCGTCGCAACTGGATTGGAGCATCGCGACGCACGCGTCGGCTTCATTTTGCGCGCAGCGGTCGGCGTTGGTTTGATAGAGCTGGTAAGCGACGGTCTCGCCGTACGACATGCATCCGGAGAGCAAGCATGCGACCGCCGCGATCGACGCCAGCGGCAATCGCACGCGGCAATTTGGAAACGAATAGCCCACTCTCTAAAGACGACGGGCGCCGCCGGATGTTTCACGCGAGCCAACGCGCGACAAAAAAAGGCAGCCCGCGCGGACTGCCCTTTAGTACACGATTTGGAAATTAATTAGTGTTTGGTCTCGATTCGCCTGCCGTACGTAACTTCGCCTTTGTCCACGCGCAGGCTGAAACCACAATCGGGATTCGTGCAAACCCAAGCCTTGAACATTACCGACGCGCCCTCCTGCCCGTAGTCGGACAGGGGAATCAGCGCGCCATTGTTACATTTCTGGCACTTCGGCCACTCCATCATCCGCGCCTCCTTGCAGCCGACCCGAAAACCGCATCGTCCGTGCCTGAAATTATAAGACCCACAAATCTAAAGCAACGTGTCGCAAAACCCGTCCGCGAGAGCTTACGCAGGGCTTATTTGACGATGGCTTGCGGAGAGCGAGGCTTTGCTACTTGAGCGCGCGGACCGAAAAGCCGCGATCGTTGCTGCACAGCAGCGAGCGCTTGCCGTCGAGCACAGTCTCGAGCACGACCTCGCGGCCCCACAGCCGCTGCAGGTAGTTGAGGCTCTTCTCGGCGTATTCGATGTGCAGGTCGCGGCCGTCGTGATCGTGCTTGACGTAGAGCGTGCGGTTGCCGCCGAAGTCGGCATCCTCGACCTTGAGCACCGGAATCGAGTTGGTGCCGACGCTCTTGATCAGCGTCGCCTTCACTTCCTTCCAGCCGTCGTCGTCCGCCACCTTGCTGACGACCAGCTCTTCGCCGCGCGCTTCGTATTCGAAAATATCCATCTCGCGCATGAGCTCTTCGGTCAGGTAGCGGCGCAGGAACGACGCGTCACGCTCGACCTCGCGCACCTCGAACATTTTTTCGGCGGCGGACTTGGTGGGCGGGCCGTCGCGCTTGATTTCCTCGGCGGTCGGAGTCGTGTAACGCCGATAGATGTCCTCCCAAATCTTAAGCCCGAGATGATACGGATTGATCTGGCCGGGAATCGGGCGCACGACCTGGTTGTGATTGACGATAAATTCGAGATGGAGCCCCTGCGGGAGATCGAGCGACTCGAGGATCCGCTTGTGCCAGTAGCTCGCCCAGCCCTCGTTCATGATCTTCGTCTCCATCATCGAGATGAAGTACTTGGCTTCTTCATCGACGATGGTGAGCAGATCTTTTTCGAAGTCGGCGAGGAACGGGTTGTGATCGCGGATGAAGAGCAGCAGGTCTTCGTCGGGTTCGAGCGGCACCTTGTGGAAATCGGGGACCTCGACGGTCTTGCGCGCGTGGATTTTCTGAAACGGATCGGGCTGTCCCTGCGCCGTGTCTTCGGCGCGAGCCATCTGCTCGAGCGGCGAGAGCTTCTTGATCGCGAAGTTGCGGCGGCACTGCCATGAAAGCGCGTGCGCCGCGTCGAGAATGCGCTCGACCTTCTCGACCCCGATCGACGGATCTTCGACGTAGCGCCGCACGCGCATCGCGGCCGATTTGAATGCCTCGATCGTCAGCTCGGCGCGGGTGGCGGACTTGAACGTGAAATTGTTCTTGAAGAAATCGTTGTGCCCGTAAACGTGCGCGACCGTGAGGATTTGCAGCAGCAGCGAGTTGTCGCGCATCAGGTAGGCGATCGCGGGATTCGAGTTGATCACCATCTCGTACGGCAGGCCGCTGACGCCGTGATCGTAAAGCGTCTTGAGCTTTTCGTACGACTTGCCGTACGACCAGTGCGGGTAATGCGACGGCATGCCGGAGTACGCCATGTAGCCGAGCATCCCGGTGTGATCGCAAAGCTCGAACTCCTGCGGATAGCAGCTGAGGCCGAACTCCGCGACCTTTTCGAGAATGCGCTCGTCCCATTCGACGAGGTCGTTCAGACTCCAGTTCGTGATATGCGGCGCGACGCCTGAATGCGGAGTTGGCGCTCATGCTCCTTCCTTCACCCGGTCCTTCGCCAGGAACGCTTTGAACGACGGCCAGATGTCTTCCTTGCGCTCGATCAGCACGGTGTGAAAGTTCGGCGCCTGGATTCGGCGGAACACGTTGAGCATCGAGGATTCGTAGTAGCGCGAGCCGAGCGGCTTGATCTCGCCGTAGCCGAACAGATTGCAAATCTCGGCCAATTCCTCGGCGTCCTTGAGCGCGGCGGGATTGTCGGAGTCGAAGTTGTCGCCATCGGAGCAATGGAACGCATACAGGTTCCACAGCGACGGATGGTAGCGTTCGGCGATTATTTCCAGCGCCTTGGCGTAGCCGGACGAGATGAACGTGCCGCCCGATTCGCCCTTGTGAAAGAATTCTTCCTCGGTGACCTCGCTGGCCTCCGTGTGATGCGCGATGAAAACGATTTCGACGTTGCGGTAGCGGGTCGAGATGAACTGGTAGAGCAGGAAGAAGAAGCTGCGCGCGAGGTACTTCTTCATCGTGTCCATCGAGCCCGAGGTGTCCATGATGCAGATGACGGCGGCGTTCGATTCTTCCTTGGTGTCGACCTCGACGTGCTTGTAGCGCAGGTCATTCTGATGGAACGGGAAGCGGCGGCGGACGCGTTGGAACGCGGCGACGCCGGGCGAATCGGCGAGTGCTTCTTCGTCCAGCGTGCCTTCGTCGAGCGCGCCGTCTTCCAGCGCGATCTCGTCGAGGGCGCCGTCGACGTCGGCATCTGCGCCGTCTTCGCGGTCAGCCTGCGATTCCTGCAGCGCGCGGGCCGCCGCGTCGCTGCGCTTCTCGGCCGCGAGCATGCGCATCACGCGCTGCTTGGCGGTGCGCCGCTTGTCGAGCCGGATGCGGATGCCGACCTTGCGGTAGCCTTTGCGCCGCGACGAATACTCGGACTGAATTTCGCGCAGCGCGCGGCGCTCGAGGTTGGGCAGCTCGAGATCCTCGAACATGATCTCGATTAATTCTTCGAGGGTGACGTCGGTCTCGTAGTAGTCGACGCCGGGGCGATCGCCGGCATGCTCGTCGCCTTTGCCGGGGCCGTCCTTGCCGGTCTTGCCGACGACCTGGCCGGGGCGCGAATCGCCGTCGCCCTGGGAAGCGCCGGGCGAATTATCGCCGAAGACGAAACGGTATTCCTTGATTCCGCGCAGCGGAACCTTGATGACGCGGTCCTTGTCTTTGCCGATGATCGATTCTTCGGCGATGATGTCGGCGATATTCTCGCGAATCGATTCGCGAACCTTCTGCCGATGCCGCAGCCGGTCGCCGGCGGAACGGTCAGAGCGCTCAGCGTCGGAGATCCGGTATTCGCGGAAGATAGTATCGCCGCTCATTGAGGCATCCGCGAAGTCAATCCTTCCACAGATTATTTGCGGCGTACTTCAGCACTACGTCGACGCAGGATTCGCAGTAGCCGTTTTCGAGCAGGTTTTTTACCATCGAGCTGTACTTTTCGCCCTGCTCTTCGTCGCGGGTGCGGGCCTTGGTGATGATGCGTGAAATGTCGCGCACGCTGGTCATCAGCTTTTTCTCGATTGCTTCTTTGAGCGGCTCGTAGCTCTTGTAGCTGATCTTTTCGCCGCGGCGCGAGGTTGCCCACAGGTACGCGATCACTTCCTGGCGGAAGCCGTCGGCGGCCGATCCGATAATCGCGATCTGCTCCTCGATCGACTTCAGGAAGCCTTCGTCCGGTGACAGCTCTTCATTGGTATTGCGATCGCGCACGCGAGTCTTGTTGACGTACGCCTCGGCGTGATCGAGATAGTTCTGGAACAGCGACTCGGCCTGCTCCTGGTACGAGTACACGAACGCGCGCGTGATCTCCTTTTCGAGCAGGTCGAGATATTCCTTGTGCAGCGTGTCCTGCAGGAACTCGAGATACTGCTTGCGCGTGTCGTCGGGCAGGTCGCCCTCCTTGGTCATCGAGATGAGCGCCTCGCGCACGTTGATCGGATTGATGCAGTTGCCGGTGACGTTGTCCGACAGCGCATTGTCGAGCGCCTTCATGATGAAGCGCGTCGAAATTCCCGACATGCCTTCGCGCTTGGTGTCTTCCTTCAGTTCCTGCACGTCGATTTTCTTGGTGCGTCCCTTCTCGACCACTTCCTCGCCGTTGTAGAGCCGCAGCTTGGTCATCAGATCGCACTTCGAGGTCGGCTCGAGGCGCGACAAAATCGCGTACATCGATGCGAGCTCGAGCGTATGCGGCGCGACGTGCGCGCGGAAATCGGAGTTCTTGATGATCTTCTGGTAGATCTTCACCTCTTCCGACAGGCGCAGGTTGTACGGCACTTTCACGACGACGATACGATCGAGAATCGCTTCGTTGGTGTGATCGGCCTTGAACTTCTGCCATTCGGCCTCGTTCGAATGCGCCACGATGCAGGTATCGACGTAGACCATGCCGTGACGGCCGGGCGCGGGAATCACTTTCTCCTGCGTCGCCGTGATCATCGCGTGCAGGTATTCGGTTTCGTTCTTGAAAACTTCGATGAACTCGACGATACCGCGGTTGCCGACGTTGAGCGCGCCGTTGAGTTCGAGCACGCGCGGGTCGCCCTCGGAGTATTGATCGAGCTTCGAGATGTCTTCCGATCCAATCAGCACCGAGGTGTCCTGGTTATTCGGATCGACCGGCGGCACCACGCCGACGCCGACGCGATTGCGCTTGGAGAAGTTGCGCGCGGCGACCGGAAATTCCTCGTAGCGATTGTTGAACTCGGACTTGAGGCGATAGCGGCAGACGGGGCACAGGTCGCCCTCGATATGCACGCCGAGCATCTTCTCGAATTCGCGCCGCAGATGCCGCGGCACCAGGTGCAGCGGCTCCTCGTTCATCGGGCATCCTTCGATCGCGTAGATGAGTCCGATCTGCTCGAGTCCGCGCTGAACGCGCTCGACCAGCGAGCTCTTGCCCGAGCCGACCGGGCCCATCAGGTAGAGGACCTGGCGGCTCTCTTCGCCCTTGAGCGACGCCGAATGAAAGTAGCGGACGATTTGCGCGATGGTGCGCTCGATGCCGAAGAATTCGTCGGCGAAGAAATCGAAGACCTTGAGCGGTTCATCCTTGAACAGGCGCTTGGTGCGCGGATCGTCGGTGTCGGCGAGCGGATGAAGCCCGGCCGAGATGATCAGGTCGTAGATGCGCGCGTGCGCGAGCTTGGTCATGATCGGGTCGGCTTTCACGACCTCGAGATATTCGAGCAAGGTGCCGCGCCACTGCTTCGACTCGCGTGCAGCCCGGTCTTCTTTGATCACTCGCTCGAAGTTATTGAGATCCGCCATCGGCTATCTCCTTCGGGTTCGGGTTATAGGTTGTTGAGCAGGAATACTGCTGGGGGAAGCGGGAAACGGTCGGGCCGTACTAATTCGTGGAGCCCATTCTGCGTCTGAGTATATCGGAGCAATTAAATTGCAACAAGTAAGTAAGCTGCTCAAAAGCGCACGGGCGCATTGGTTATCAATAGCTGTGCATGAGTCGGAGAGAGCTGTGGATGAGTCGTACAGGATGTAGATTGCGATCTACTGAAAAAGATTCTCGCGAACCGGAATCGTGTCGCCCAGCACGATCCGCCCGCGATCGTTTTTCACCATCGCGGCGAACACGGTGTCGTCGTGCGCGAACGACAGCCACCATTTATTTTTCTCGGCGAGCCCGAGGTAGTGCGCCTTCTGTTCCATCGTGCGGAGCGCGTCCAGATCGTACGACTGGTTCCACGGTCCGCGCAGATGCGAGCGCGTCGGCACGATGTCGGCGAGGTGCATGAAACATTCGCCGCCGTCGTTGACGAGGACCGCCTGATGGTCGCGAGTATGACCGCCGGTGACGACGGCGCGCAGTCCAGCGAATGACGTCGGTGTCGCCGTCGATCGCTTCAAGCATCGAGCGCACCGGCGCGAGTATCTCGCCGACGTGACGATACGCGGCGTGCAGCCGCTCGTTGCGCGGATGGTCGGCAACTTCGAGTTCGCCGCGTTGCACGAAGATTCGCGCGCGCGGAAACGCAGCTTCGAGCGCGCCGGAATCGCGCCGCCGCACGATTCCGCCGCAATGATCGAAATGCAGATGCGAGACGATCAGATGCGTGACGTCGCCGGCTTCCATCCCGAGCGCGCGCAGATGATTCGGCAGCCAGCCGTCGCCATGATCGAAAATCTTGCGCTCGACATCGCTCAGCCGGTTGCCGATTCCAGTATCGACCAGCACCGCGTCGGCGCCTTTCATGATAAGCGGACACGTGAGGTTCAGGCGGATGCGATTGCGCTCGTCGGGAGGATGGTTGCCCTTCCACAGCTCGCGCGGGACGACGCCGAACATGCATCCGCCGTCGTTGCGCCACAGGCCGTCGGCCAGGAATGCGACCTCGAAGGCGCCGACGTTGATCTTCGGCGGTGTCTCAGCCATTTAGCTTCCCAGCCATCTAGCTTCCCATTAGCCAGGTTCCGAGAATCAGCGCGATACCGCCCATCGCCACGATCGCGACGTGCGCCTTTACCATTCGGCTCATCGCGCCCGGCACCGCGTCGACGCGTCCGCGCGCGACGACCGCTCTGATGACAGCACCGACGCGCATCGACCACGTCATGACGGCGATCATAATGATGAACAACGCGATCTTGATCGCAAGCACGGTCGTGAACGCGGTCGAGAACACGAACCGTCGCACAGTTCCCGCCGTAATCAAGTTGATCATACCGGTTCCCAACAAGACTGCCGCAGCAATCAACCCAAGCAGATCGATTTTCGGCGCAGCATTCGCCGCAAAATTTTTCTGCTCGTCACCGCCGGTCGAGAGGGCAAGTCCTGCAATGACGAAGCAGGCGCAAGCACCAACCCAAATCGCGCCAGCAGCAGCATGAATCCAGAGAATCGTGGTAGCGAACAATCGCAGCGCTCTCCAATTTGAATCGCGAAAGAGACTAACGACAATCGCGCGCGATTACACCTCGAATGACAATGGATGCAGCGACTCGGAGACCGGAACCGGCTTCGCGTGCGCGGCAGGGGTGACCCTGCACCCAGTATTAAGAAGACAATCGATGGATGCAGCGACTCGGAAGTCCGGAACCGGCTTCGCGTCCGCGAAGCTGTCCGAGATCCTTTCCTCCCCTCGCGATGCTCGGGTCGTCAGGATGACAGAGTGCTCGCGGCGTCGGGATGACAGAGCGGCGTTGGCGGGCCGCTTTGATTTGAGCTAGTGAGAGGTTTTGACGGCGGAGGTGAACGTGATGCTCAATCCATATATCGAGGCGTGGGATTTGCGCGAGCTGGTGCTCAAGAAAGAGGTTCGGCCGCGCGAGGTCGCCGAGTTTTTTCTTGCGCGCATCGAGAAGCTGAATCCTAACCTGGGCGCGTTCATGACGGTGACCGCTGAGCGGGCGCTGGCGGATGCGGCGCGGCTCGAGAAGATGAACGTTGCGGAGGGTGTCAAGCTGCCGCTGTTCGGCGTCGCTTATTCGCTTAAGGACTTGCTCTGGACCAAAGATATTCGCACCACCTTCGGCTCGAAGAATTATGAGAACTGGCATGCGCCGGCGGATGCGGAGTTGGCGGTGCGGCTCGCGAACGCCGGCGGAATTCTCTTGGGCAAAACGACTACGCCCGAATTCGGTTTGCGACCGACGACGGAGGGCGGGCTTTGTCCGCCGGCGCGAAATCCGTGGAACCTCGAACATACTGCGGGCGGCTCGAGCGGCGGATCGGCGTCCGCGGTTGCAGCAGGGTTGCATCCCGTAGCGCAGGGCAGTGACGGCGGCGGCTCGGTGCGAATCCCGGCGGCGTGCTGCGGGCTGGTGGGAATCAAGCCGTCGCGCGGACGAATCACGACGGCGCCATCCGCGGGCGAAGGCTGGGCCGGGCTTTCGACCACGGGCCCGATCGCGCGCACTGTCCGCGACGCGGCGCTCATGCTCGATGCGATGGCGGGGATGATGCCGGGCGATCCGTACGCGGCGCGGCCGCACACGCGGCCCTTCGTCGAGGAAGTTTCGGCGCGTCCGAAAAAACTCCGGCTCGCGTTCATCAACCACAGCGAGCTGGGGCCGGTGGAGGCTGAAACGCTCGCCGCGCTCGAGTCCGCATGCGGCGCGTTCCGCGAGATGGGGTATAGCATCGAGCGGTTGACGCTCGATCCGGGCGCGATGCTCGTCAAGTTTGCGCGCGTGATCGTGAGCGCGTCGGTCTCGGCGCTGAATATCCCGAATCCGGAGCTGCTCGAACCGGCGGCGCGTGGAACCTACGAGTGGGGCGCGAAAATTTCGGCGGCGGACTATATCCGCGCGGTCACCGGAATGCACAACACGTCGCGCGAAATCATTCACACGCTGATGCCGTACGACGCGCTGATCGCGCCGACCCTGACGCGGCCCGCAGTGCGCCTCGGCACATTGCCGTCGAATCCGGAGACGGGCGCCGACGAAATTTACGGGTGGATCGCATTCACGTTCCCGTTCAACTCGACCGGTCAACCCGCCATCTCGATCCCCAACGGATTCAGCAAGTCCGGGCTGCCGCTTGCGCTGCAAATTGTCGGACGCCCGGGCGACGAAGCCGGCATCATCGCGCTGGCGGCTGAATTCGAACGCGCGCGCCCGTGGAAGGACAAGCATCCTCCGATTTGACCGGATAGCCTGGAGCTGACGGGCGCCATTGCAATGGCGATAACGACCGCAAATTGGCCGTCAACGCAGGCGATCCCGCACTCGGTGCGTTGTGGTCGACGCTTGATGCTTGTTAAAGCTTGGTAAATCCGCATTTGGGGGGTGTCTGCTAGTAAGAACCCACTATCTGGCGCAGTTATTGCTGATAGTCGCGTGAACTAAGCGGTATTTCGAGGGGAGGCAGGGGAAAGACTATGAGTTATCAGGCGAAAGTGGCGTTGGCGGTGGTGTGTGCGGTTGCGCTGGGTGTTGCAATGATGCCACAGAACGTTTCCGCACAGATTCCGATGGCATGCAGTGACCAGCCGGCACCTCAGCAAGTAGCATCAACGCGCCCGATTGAGCTCGGTATTTCCGGTGGGAATATAAAATCTATCATCAAGACCAAGCACACCAGAGGCTGCTTCAGTGGAACGCTGGGATCGATGGTCGAGGACGCTGACGAGAATGAATACATCCTCAGCAACAATCATGTGCTCGCGGACACAAATAAGGCCAAGCCGGGCCAGCTGATTCTGCAGCCCGGCCTGGTCGACACCGCGTGCTTGCGGGCCAAGAGCAACGCCGTCGCAACGTTCAGCAGCAGCGTGAAAATCAGGTTTGGAGGGCCCAACAACCAAGTCGACACGGCACTCGCAGCGGTCGTACCTGGACAGGTAACCCCTTATATCATGTTTGTCGGAGGGATCGCGGACACTGTGGTCAGCGAGCCAACCATTGGGATGCTGGTGCAGAAAATGGGCCGTACGACTTGCCTCACGACCGGCGCAGTTCAAGCACTCGACACCAACGTGACGATAAACTACTCAGAGGTTCCCAAAAAACCGAGATTGGCTAATTTCATAAACCAGATCCTGCTGACAGGCAGCATCCTGACTCCGACATTTGGTGCGGCCGGGGACTCTGGATCGCTAGTCGTAACCCAGGGTGACTGTCCGCAGGCGGTCGCCTTGCTGTTTGCCGGCAACACGAGCGGATTTATAATAGCCAATCCAATCACCGCGGTGCTGAGCGCGACCAACACTTCGATGGTGGGCACTTGCAGCATTCCTGACGCTCAGAGTGAAGACGATGCGGAGGCGGATTTGGGAGTGTCCAAGGACGCCGTCAAATCGGCCAAGAGCGTTCGCGACCGTCACGAGGACGAGCTGAGGAGCGTCCCCGGCGTGGTCGGCACTGGAATCGGCGCTGACGACAATGGTCACCCCGAGATCCAGGTTTATTTCGAGAAGCTGACGCCGCAAGCGCAAGCTGCGCTACCGACGGAAGTTGAAGGCACTCCGGTTAAGGCAGTCGAAACCGGCGCGTTCGTCGCCTACTGAGATCGAAGCCTCGTGCGTTTGCGCAGCCGGCCGTGGCGCAGTATCGCCGCGTCTCTGGCGAAGGCGTCGGCGATCGCATTCGACACCAGCCGAATTTTCGCGGCGCGCCGCAGGTCCTGATGCGTGACCATCCAGATCGGGCGCATCGTCGGGCGTTCGTCGGGCCAGACTCGCTCCAGTTCCGGATAATCGTCCGCGAGACAACACGGTAGCTCGCTGATCCCGATCCCATCGGCGACGGCTTTCATCTGCGTGAAGGTGCTCGTCGTATGCATCGCGACTCGAGCGCCGTCGAGCGACTCTCCGCGAAACGGTGCGCCGAACGCCGCGGGCGCACCTAGATAGTTGACCAAGGAGTGGCCGTGCAATCCCGCACCGCGTTTCGGCCAGCCTCGGGCCGCGAGGTAGCGATGCGACGCATACGCGGCAACCCCGAATTCTCCGAGCTTGCGGCATATCAGGTTTGCGTCGGTGGGCCGCGGGATACGCACCGCGATGTCGGCCTGCCGCCGCGCGATGTCGAGCGTGCGAATTCCAACCAGCAGGTCAACCTGGAGTTGCGGGTGATCTTCCTGGAGCGTCGCCAGCGCCGGCAGGATGACCTGGTGCGCGAGCGTCTCCGTGGTCGCCAAGCGAACCAGTCCGCTCGAGCGCGCATCGTGGCCGGTCACCAGCCGCTCGACTGCCAGCGCAGCGGCCTCCATACCCTCGGCATTGTTCAGGATGGCTTGGCCGGCGGAAGTGATCGCGAAGCCTTCAGGCGTGCGATTGAAGAGTTTGGCGCTGAGGCGGCGCTCCAACGAGGTTAGCCGGCGACCGACAGTGGCATGGTCGACGTGGAGCGCCCGCGCCGCAGCGGACAAGCTCCGCTCCCGCGCGATGGCCAGAAAGAAGCGCACATCGTCCCATCGATCCATGGTTGCCCTCTCCCTCCACTCGCGTGTGCGATTCTGCACAGCAAGTGTGCACAGACTCCTACTTTCACAAAAATGTGCCGCGCGCAACAATTTCTTCACTGCATTCGGCGTCGTTTAGGAGTAAGCAACAAGAAGACGAGACTCTCGACCTCTGTGCGAGGAGCAATCGCGAAAATGGCCGAACCGCTGCCAATCAATAGCAATCCCGATCCCGTGCCGGTGCCGCCGGGCGGGGAGTTCAGCTTCATCCAGTTACTTCCTACGCTGGTGTTCGACGTGGCGATGCCGATCGTCGCGTTCAACTTGCTCGTGCACTATGGCGTTCCGACGCTGTGGGCGCTGGTCGCGGGCGGCGCCTTTCCGGCAATCAACAATCTCCGCGTCTGGATCAGGTCGCGCCGGCTCGAGCCGCTCGGAATTATCGTGATGACCTTTTTGGCGGTTGGAACGGCGGCCTCGTTGATTTCGGGCAGCGTGTTCTTCGCGTTGATCAAGGACTCGTTCCTGACCGCGACCTTCGGGTTCATCTGTCTTGGCTCGCTGCTGGGCGAGCGGCCGCTGATGTTCTATATCAACCGGCAGTTTGTGGCGGGCGACGATCCGGAGCGGATCGCGTGGTGGAACGGCCTGTGGGAGGACCTTCCCGACTTTCGCGCTGCACAACGACTAGTAACGGCGGTGTGGGGAATCGCCTATATCGTCGAGGCGCTACTCAGGGTGGGCTTTGCGATTGTGCTGTCACCGGCGCAGGTTGTGTCGATCTCGCCCGTGATGATGTTCGTCGTGCTGATCGCGCTGATTTCATGGACGCGCCGATATCTGCTCGGCATCCGCGAACGGCGGCTGCGCAAGCAGGGACTCCAGCAAGCGAGCTGATCGAAAAGATGGGACGAACTCTCGCATAAGGGGTAGGGAGACGATGGTCGCACGAATTAATCTCTTCGCAGTGGCGGCGGCAGTCGGACTTTCAATCGCGACGTGCGTCAATCTCGCATCGGCGCAACAAACGCCGGCGCTAGCTGCGACAGTGAGTGAATCGGCGCCGATCCCGGCCGCTCAGATTCCGCAGAATATCAATGACGCGGTGGCCTCTCCGGGAAGACCGGCGGCGGATCGGGCGCTCGACGCGGGACGCCGGCCCGATCAGATGCTCGCGTTCTTTGGAATTGCGCCGGGGATGAAGGTCGGCGAGATTTTCGCGGGTGGCGGATACACGACGCAGTTGCTCTCGGCCGCGGTCGGGCCGACCGGGATGGTGTACTCGCAGAATCCGGTGTTTCCGCCCGAGCGGCAGCGAATCGCGGACGCTTTCAGCGCGCGGCTCAAGAACCCGGCGCTCAAAAACGTCTCGGCCATCAGCACGAAGCCTGACTCTGAGGATCTGTTCGGCGCGCCGCCGGGATCGCTCGACGTGGTCGTGACCAACATGAACTACCACGACTTGGTGCTGGTCGGCGCCGATCGCGGGAAGATAAACGGCGCCGTTTTCAAAGCGCTTAAGCCGGGCGGGGTGTACGGAATCGTCGATCACAGCGCCAAACCGGGAACCGGTGCGAGCGACGTCAAGCTGCATCGAATCGACGAAGATTTCGTGATCGCTGAAGTCGAGAAGTCGGGATTCAAGCTCGAGGCGGCGTCGAGTGCGCTGCGGCATCCGGAGGACGACCGGACCTGGGTGACCGCGCCTCAAGCGGCGGGAGCGCGGCGCGGGACGAGCGACCGGTTCATGATCAAGTTTGTGAAGCCGTAGACGGAAAAAGAAACTCTGATTGAATGTGGAACCCGCCGTGGGTTCCACACCTCCTTGGGCAGGGGTGACCCCTGCACCCGGTATTGAGGCCAGTTCAGGGGCGGGCTTCCAGGACCAGGTTGAAGGGCGTCGCTGTTGCGCGGCGAATTCGGGAGAATCCGCCCTCGGTCAGTACTTTGCGCAAGCGCGCTTCTCCTGCTTGCGTGCCGAGGCCGAGGCCGACTTCCTGCGAAAGCGACGCGGGCACGCAGATTAACGTGGACGCGGCGTAGAACAGCCGGCCGATCGGATTGAGGTTCTCCTCCAGGCGGTCGTTGCCGAAAGGCTCGACCAGCATCCAGGTCCCATCCTTGGCGAGCGAGCTTTTCACGTGCGCGGCCGCGCCGACCGGATCGCCCATGTCATGCAGGCAGTCGAAAAAGGCGACCAGGTCGTAGGTCCCCGGATAATCCTTGGCCGCGGCGCGCTCGAAGATGGCCCGGTCGGCGACGCCTTCGTCGCGCGCCATCTCGCGGGCGCGGTCGATCGACGGCTGATGATAGTCGAAGCCGAAGAATTTCGATTTCGGGAACGCCTTCGCCATCAGGATGACCGACGCACCGTGACCGCATCCCACGTCCGCGACGCGCGCGCCGCGTTCGAGTTTTTCTTTGACGCCGTCGAGCGCGGGAATCCATTCTGCCACCAGATGCATCGCGTAGCCGGGTCGAAAGAAGCGCTCGGTGCCGCGGAACAGACCAGGGTCGTGCTCGTGCCATCCGACGCCGCCGCCGTTGCGAAACGCGGCCGCGACTTTCGGTTCGTCGCGGATGGAAACGGCTGCAATCTCGTACATTGCCGGAAAGAACGCGGGGCCGCCTTCGTCGGCGAGCACGAGAGCCTGCTCGGGTGAAATCGAAAAGCGGGCGGAAGCCGCGTCGTAGTTGATATAACCCGCTGCTGCTTGCGCGGAGGCCCATTCGCGCACGTAACGCTCGACGGTGCCGGTCTTCGCGGCGAGTTCCGCGGGCGTCATCGGTCCCGCTGCCGCGAGCGCCTTGTAAAAGCCAAACTTGTCGCCGAGCAGCACCAGAGCCGTGCCCATCGCGGCGCCGACGTCACCGAGCATCCTGCCGATTAAATCCTGGAGTTTGTTTTCATCGATGGCCATCGCAGTTCCTCCGCCCCCCCTGCGCGCTTATTGGTTTAGGTCGGGAGCGCGCTTGGGTCAATGTCGAAAGGACAGCTACTGCTGGTCCGTTCGCGGCCGCAGACCGAAGGCGTCGGCGAGGAGTTCGTGAGAGCGCAGCCGGGCCTGATGATTGTGGACTACCGTCACCAGCATCACTTCGTCGAGGTCCAACACGCTGGCGATATCGACCAGCGTGTCGCGGACGTGGCCGGGCGTGCCGACAATCGCGCGCGGCCATTCGCCCGTCTCACGCGCCATCACGTCGTCGGGCAAAGGGCCGGGACCGAGTTGCGCGAGGGCGTCCTCAGGCGTCGGAATCGGTCCGCGATCGCCCTGGCGCGCGCGGCGCACAAACAAGCGCACGCTCGAGGCCATCCGATCGGCTTCGGCGTCGGTAGGTGCGCTTATCGCGCCGATGCCGAGGATCGCGAGCGGCGCGGCCAGCTCATTCGAGGGTTTGAAATGAGTGCGGTAGTACTCGATGGCGGCGCGCGTGTGACTAGGGATCGATGAAGTGCGCGAAGGCGTAGGGCAATCCGAGCTGCGCCGCGGCGGCCGCGCTCCACATGCTCGAGCCCAGCAGCCAGACCTCGGGCGCACCCGGCATCGCGGGCGACAACTCGATGCGGCTGAACGCATGATCGGGGCGGAAGCCGGCGTGCAGGAAAGCGATCAGCTCGAGCAGCTGTTTGGGAAAGTCGTCCTCGGGCGGCTGGGCGCTGCGGTCGCGGCGCAGCGCGAATGAATCGAGCGGGCTGCCTCCCGGAGCGCGGCCGATGCCGAGATCGATACGGCCGGGATAGAGCGCGTGCAGCACGCGGAAAGCTCTCGGCGACTTTCATCGAACTGTAATGCGGCAGCATCACGCCGCCCGATCCGACGCGGATGTGCGAGGTCTCGGCTGCGACGCGCGCGATCATGATTTCAGGTGCGGGACTGGCGAAGGCGCCGGTCGCATGATGCTCGGCGATCCAATAGCGCTCGAAGCCGAGGCGATCGGCAAGTCGCGCGAGCTCGATGGTGTTTTGAAACGCGTCGGCGGTGGTGAAGCCGGCGGGGACAGGGCACTGGTCGATAATCGAGAGTTTCACAGGCGTCCGAGGAACCAAAATTTAATTGTAGTGAAACCCACTGTGGGATTCACGTGTTACGATTCAAATGTGAGTCATTTTTCGTGCTCTGGTAAATCCATCCTGCATTGGCGACAATCCGCGGGTGAGTCTCAGCCGGCGTATCGGCGGGACAACACTCTATACGGAGGATCAATCATCATGAGTTGGGATTTCGAAACGGAGCCTGAGTTCCAGAAGGAGCTCGACTGGATCGAAAAATTCGTGCGCGAAGAGGTCGAGCCGCTCGAGTTCGTCCTCGACTGCCATCCTTATGACGTGCGCGATCCGAAGCGCAATGCGCTCGTGCGGCCGCTGCAGGCCGAAGTCAAAAAGCGCAAGCTGTGGGCCTGCCACCTCGGGCCGGAGTTGGGCGGGCAAGGATACGGGCAGGTCAAGCTCGGACTGATGAATGAGATCCTCGGGCGCGCGACTTATGCGCCAATCGTATTCGGATGCCAGGCGCCCGATTCGGGCAACGCCGAAATTCTCGCGCACTACGGCACGCCCGAGCAAAAGAAAAAATATCTGCAGCCGCTGCTCGACAACGAGATCGTCTCGGCGTTCTCGATGACGGAGCCGCAGGGTGGCGCCGATCCGAAAGTGTTCACGACGCATGCGGAGCTCAAGGGCGACAGCTGGGTCATCAACGGCGAGAAGTGGTTCTCGTCGAATGCGCATCTCGCGTCGTTCCTGATCGTGATGGTGGTGACGGATCCCGACGCCAAGGAATACAACCGCATGTCGATGTTTATCGTGCCGAAGGATACGCCGGGCGTGAACATCCTGAAGAACCTCGGCGTCGGCACGCACGAGCGCGGGGGCAGTCACGCGTACATCCGCTACGAAGACGTGCACGTGCCGAAGGATCACATGCTCGGCCCGCGCGGCGGTGCTTTCGTCGTGGCGCAGACGCGTCTCGGCGGCGGCCGGATCCATCACGCGATGCGCACGATTGGGCAGGTGCGCAAGGCGTTCGACATGATGTGCGAGCGGGTGCTGTCGCGAACGACGCAGGGATCGCGGCTGGCCGACAAGCAGATGGTGCAGGAAAAAATCGCGGACTCGTGGATGGAGATCGAGCAATTCAGGCTGCTGGTGCTGCGCACGGCGTGGAAGATCGATCGCTACAAGGATTATTTGAAAGTCCGCAAGGACATCGCGGCCGTCAAAGCGCTGATGCCCAAGGTCTTTCACGATGTGGCGGCGCGCGCGCTTCATCTGCACGGCTCGCTCGGCGCGACCGGTGAGATGCCTTTCGTCGAGCAGGTGATCCAGAGCTTCCACATGGGTCTGGCCGACGGTCCCACCGAGGTCCACAAGATAACGCTCGCGCGCCAGGTGTTGCGCGACTACAAGGCGACCGACGGCTTGTTCCCGACGCAGCACATCCCGCGGCTGCGCGAGGCGGCGATTAAGAAATACGCAGACCGGATCGAGCTCGAGGTGGCGAATCAGTAGGCAGTAAATTCTACAGAAGTCGTGGCGCGGCCGTCTTCAATTCTCTGCGGTTTGGTTTGGGCATGGAAAATGCTTTTTCCAACCGCAGAGGAAGACGGTCATGGCCAAGATTTTTTTATCCCTCGGCTTCTGGATGACAATCGTGCTCTTCATCGCGCTCGGATACGCGTTCGATTTCGCACATGGCGCAGAGTATTCGGAAACTGCGATTGATCATCCGGCGATCGCGACGTCAATTTTACAAGATCAGCGCGTCGCGGCTAATGATCTGCAAGGCAGCGACGTCGTACCGAGTAGATGCCCGCAGAACGCGACGCCACGCAGCAATATTGCCGACTTTCAGCAGATGGCGAATCTACAGGAAGGCGGGCCGGCCTACGCTCCGGGATTTTCGTTCTCGATAACGCGTGAGCCTCCGCAGTTGAGCGCGTGTCCGGGGCCGATCGAAATTCCACGTCACTAGAAGCATTGCCAGCAACATAATTTGAGGCACGCAGCATCGCGCGGCGTGCCTTTCTTGTTTTCAGTTGCATTATGAAACCGAACTCGGCTAGAACCGAGAAAGGGTTTCATGACGTAACCGTTGAAACCGAAACAAGGAGAGGGAACGCGATGCAGACGATTAAGTTTGACGATATTCCGGCGCTCACCGCGAAGATCAGCAAGGAGTTCGGTCCGTGGAGCGAGCCGATTCACGTGACGCAGGAAAAAATTAATCAGTTCGCCGACGTCACCGGCGACCATCAGTGGATTCATATCGATATCGAGCGGTGCAAGAAAGAGAGTCCGTTCGGCGGACCGGTCGCACACGGATTCCTGACGCTCAGCCTGTTGCCGGCGTTCAAGACCAAGGACGAATACACCGTGACCGGATTTCGCAACGTCGTGAATTACGGCGCGAACAAGCTGCGCTTTGTGGCTCCAGTGCCGGCGGGAGCCAGCGTCTACTCGCGCTCGCGGCTAGTCGCAGTCGAGCAGCGGCCGATGGGCACGATGGTGACGCGCGAGACGGAAATCCAGGTCGTCGGTGCGCAGAAGCCGGCGGTCGTTTACGAAGCCTTGATGCTGTTCGTGAAGTAGGAGTTGTCGATGGCGTACGAACAGATCATTTACGAGGTCGCGGACAATATCGCGACGATCACGCTCAACCGGCCGGAGAAGCTCAACGCCTTCACCGGCATCATGATGAACGAGATGCTCGACGCGTTCGACAAGATCGACGCCGACGACAACGTGCGCGCGGTGATCGTCACCGGCGCGGGGCGCGCGTTCTGCGCGGGCGCGGATTTGTCGGCGGGACCGCGGACGTTCGACTCGACGCGCGAGGATCGCGCGGATCGTCGCGCCGCGATCAGGCCCGACGGCACGGTCGATTGGAGCAACGAGGCCGTTCGCGACGGCGGCGGGCGCCTGACGCTGCGCATCTTCGAGTGCAAGAAGCCGGTGATCGCGGCGGTCAACGGCGCGGCGGTGGGAGTCGGCGTGACGATGCAGCTTGCGATGGATGTGCGGCTCGCGTCGGAGAACGCGCGCTTCGGCTTCGTGTTCGCGCGGCGCGGAATTGTGCCGGAGGCGTGCTCGAGCTGGTTTCTGCCGAAAGTCGTGGGCATCTCGCAGGCGCTGGAGTGGACCTTCACCGGCCGCGTTTTTCCGGCTGAAGAGGCGCTCGAAGGCGGGCTCATCAAAAAGATTTACAAACCCGATCAGCTCATTCCCGCAGCGCGTGCGCTCGCGCGCGAAATAGCGGACAACACGTCGCAAGTGTCGGTCGCGTTGATTCGGCAGATGCTGTGGCGGATGGCCGGCGCGGACCATCCGATGGAAGCGCACAAGATCGACAGCCGCGGAATTTTTGCGCGCGGATCGTCGGCGGACGTGAAAGAAGGCGTCGCGTCGTTCCTCGAGAAGCGTCCCGCGAAATTCCCGGACAAAGTTTCGAAAGACATGCCACCGTACTTTCCGTGGTGGCAGGAACGGAAATACAGCTAGTCAGGCTTTGCGGCAGATTACGACGCGGACTTCTCCGGCCTGATCGGCTTTGATGATCGCGCGCTGGTTGTCGAGATCGATTTCGGCGACGCCGCCGATCACTTCGATCTCGCATCCGGTCGGATACTGAAGCTTCGGGATGAAGAGTTCGGTCGCGCGCGATGCGTTTGGATCGGCTTCGAAAGTGTAGTCGAACAATCCGGTCACGCGATCGAATTTCAATTTTCGCGGGATTCCTTGAGTAGCCAGTGCGTACGGACGGACGAAGCCGGCCAGCGCGCGGCCGCCGCTGTTGATATCGGCAGGATTAGTCTGTTGGTCGCGCGAGAAGATACTCAGATCCTCCTGATTCCATCCGTCGCCAATAGCCAGATCGTTGCGGTTGGATGCAGTATAGTTCCATTGCGTACTACTAATGAGCAGAGTATCCAGCGCGTTATACATCAGGTCGAGCGCGATGATCTGCGGAGTCCATGGCGCGTCGCTGCGATCGCCGGCAGCAAAGGCGCGGTACGCTTCGGCGCCGTTCAAGTCGAACGGGATTCCGCATTCGCCGATGAGAGTCGGCGCGCCGCCATTCACCGCCTCTGACATCCGGGCGATTTTGCCGAGCTGGCGTTCGTAGCGCGCCTGGATATCTTCGGCCGCAGTCGCAATCTCGCCGGTCATCGCGTCGAGGCTGAAATTCGGGCTGAAGGTCTTGGTCGCGAGAGTGACGATGTCGTACCAGTGGCCGGCGTTGACGGTGTTGGGCGGAGTCTCGGCGGGGAATCCAGGTCCGAAGAAGCCCGCCATCGGATCCAGTTCGGCGAAGAGGATCCAATCGGGATTAATCGCGCGAATATTTTCAGCGACGCTCGCGAAAAACGGTCCCATGTAGTCTTCGACGAAGTCGACCTTGCGGTCGCCGACACGCTGGAAGAAGTCGTCGCGCAAAACGTCGAAAGTACCGTCTTTATTGAGCTTCCACGCGCCCGCCTGCTCGAACGGATCGCTTCGATCGTCCGCCCAAATCGAGATGCGGTCCGGATTGATGGTGCGATCGCGCTTGTGCACCATCGCTTTCGCCGCCGGATCGAAGTCGAGCACCGGCACCGAGCGCGTAACTCCATGCGATACCAGCAAGCCGTCGAGCGGCGACCACGCCAGACCCGGCATCGCGCGGTTGGGATTCGTTTCGCTCGGGCCGAGATGCCGATAGGTGAGCGACTGGCCGATCCATCCTGGAGCCGGTTCGTTGAGCGAGTCGAAGCCCATCATGTTCGGCAAATCGCGGACGCGCTGCGCGATCTCGCGCATCGCGCCGAGGTAATGCTCGAGCATGTAATCCTGCACGTTGACGCCGTCGATGTTCAGTCCGGGCGCGAAGTCGCGGCCGGCGAAAAACAGAGTCCACATGATGCCGTTGGCGGGCCGTCGCGCGTTCGCCGACCAGCTCATCGTCGGGTAGCGATCCTCCTGGCGGCCGCCGCGTGCATAGTCATATAGATGTTGCATTACATGTGCGGAGCCGGACTCGGCGATTCGCCGATAGTCAATTCCAACTTTTTCGAATAGCCAGCAGGGTGCGCCGTCGCCGCCGGACATGCGACTCCACACGTCCTGGTGAAAATCCACGAATACATAGAAGCCGTAGTCGCCGGCGAGCCGGCACAATTCGGCGAAGTAATCGAGATACTCAGTGTCATAGTCATTCGGGCCGCGGTGCTCGACGGCTTCCCAGGTGGTCAGCAGGCGGAGGCAGTTGAAGCCCCACGCGCGCAGTCGTGAGAAATGTTCGTCGGCTTCGGCAATCGGAAACGGACGGCCGATGAAGGAGACCTCGCGATGGTCGGCGAAGTCGGAGGCGAAATTAGTGCCGCCGTCGGGGTAGGGCACCTTGCAATCGCCGCCCAGGTTGACGCCGCGCAGGATGACGCGGCGCCCATGTTCGTCGACGAACCATCGTCCTTCGATGTGCAGCCGTGGAAGATTCATGGCGCGAGGTTGACGCAATGTCCGTTCGCCCGTCAAGCTGCACCCAACGTATGGCGGCGAGTTGGCAAGAGAGCGAGATAATTGCGGGCCTGTTCGTCGGCGATTTGCAGGACGCGCAGAAATTCGACGGCACTATTATCAGCGTGCTGCCCGACGTGCCAGAGGGCGAGCCGCCGCATGCGATCCAGATGCCGTTCCTGGCGGATGGCGTCGTGACGCTTGACCAGACGGCGGCACTGATCGACGAAGAACTCGCGCGGGGGAATCGCGTGCTGGTGCATTGCGAGGAAGGATGCGAGCGCGCGCCGCTGGTGGTGGCGTGGTTTCTGAAAACGAAGCGCGGCAAGACGCTCGACCAAGCGTATGCGATGCTGAAGAACGCGCGGCCAATAGTGGTGGATCGTCGGCGCTGGCTGGGTATCCATAATCGATAGCAATATCTAAGGTGTTCGCTGTCAATTGACTATTCGGCGGCGACGGCTCACGCTGGCGGCGTCGGGTAACCCAGGTTCATGGCCAGTTTTCTCAATCGCTCGCTTGACCGCTTGAGGGCGGCGTTTCATCCGTCGCAGCGGTGGGTCGCGCGCACGCAGGAGCTTGGCCGTTCGCGACGCGTGCGCAAAATCGGCGTGATCGTCGTCGCGGTCGTGTTGTTCCTTGGCCTCTCGACTTACATTGCGGTTCCGCTCGTACTGCGGCACGTGCTGACCGGCTCGGTCGCCTCGAGCATTCATCGCGACGTCAGCGTCGGCAAAATTCGCTTCAATCTTTATCGGCTGAAGCTCGACCTCGACCAGCTCCACGTCGGCGAGCGCGACAATCCGCAGAAGCCGTTCGTCGACCTCGGGCATCTGACGGTGAAGGTCTCGTGGACGTCGCTGTTCAGATTTGCTCCGGTAATCGGCGAAGTCATTGTCGAAAAGCCGGCGATTCACGTCGTGCGGAAGTCGCAGCAGGAATTCAATTTTTCCGATTTGCTCGAGAGCGCGCCCGCGCCGCCAAAACCGAAACCGGCAGCGCCGAGCGCGCCGATGAAATTCGCCGTTTCAAATATCCAACTGCGCGACGGCGAGATAACGATCGACGACCAACTGCTCGGCAAGCAGCACAAGGTCGAGAAGATTCAGATCGCCGTGCCGTTTATCGCGAACTTGCCGGCCGACGTCGACGTGTTCGTGCAACCGCTGGTGCAGATGGTGATCGACGGCAGCCCGCTCCGAATTGCCGGCGTGGCCAAGCCGTTCGGCGCGACGCGCGACTCGGTGGTTGACCTCAAACTGCATCGGCTCGACCTGCCGCAATACGTCAGCCTTGCGCCGATGAAGTTGCCGGTGAAAATTCCGGCGGGGAATCTGTCGGCGGATGTGTACCTGCATTTCGTGCAGGCGGAAGCGCAGCCGCTGATTCGCCTGAACGGCGTGGTGGCGCTCGACCAGCTCGACGTGCGCGACAATGCCGACGCGCCGCTGGTCGCGTTCAAGCATGCCGAGGTGAAGCTGACCGACGTCGAGCCGCTGGGCGCGGTCGTCTACCTGGAATCGATCTGGATCGACGGGCTGCAAGCGAACGTGAAGCTGAATCCCGACGGCACCAACAACCTGTCGTCGCTGGCGAGCGGCGGTGCGCCCGCGGCGCCAAGTCCTCCAGCGCAAGTTGCCGCGGCGAGCACTCCGGCACCATCGCCTGCTCCGGCCGGCAACGTGACACAGGCGGCGGTGCCCGTGGCGGGACCGTCGACCGCGAAACCGCCGATGGATTTTCAGCTGGAGTCGTTCGTTCTCACCAAGAGCGGAGTGCAGGTGCAGGACAACGCAATCGCGACGCCGACGACCGCGGCGCTGGATGCGCTCGAAGTTGGACTAAAGAATTTTCGGACGCTGGGGAAATCGCCGGCGACTTACTATCTGAACGGCAATATTCGCAGCGGCGGATCGATCGCGGTCACCGGCGCGCTGAATCTCGGGGATAAGCAAACTACCACCGAAGTATCGATCGACCAGATCGATTTGCCGGCGCTACAGCCGTTCGCGCAAGCGTTTCTGGCGGCGACAATCGCTTCGGGCAAGTTCAGCGCGAAGGCCACCGTGCAGACGCATTTCGCGAGCGATCATTTCAACGTGCACGCAGAGCCGGCCAGCGCCGCGATCGCCAACTTCGAAGTCGATGCGCCGCACGAAAAAGAAAAACCGGTGCAGTGGAAAAATTTCAGCGTCGCGGTCGGGCAATTCGACCTGGCCAGCCGTCAGGCGACGGTCACCGAAGTGAAAGGCGACGGGATGCATCTGTTCGTTCGCCGCGAGCGCGACGGGAAGTTGAGTCTCGAGTCGCTGATGCGCAGCGTCGACGCCGCCGGCGGAGGCGCCACCTGGCAGCGAGCGCAAGGCTGCGCGCGAAACGCGGAGAATGCCGCGTGAGCGTCGTCGCGTCGAGCGCAAACGCGTGGAGCCCGCGGCGCCGCCACCGCCGACCTCGCCGAGTTTTCAATTCCAGGTTGCGTCGGTGGCGATGGAAGGGACCGACGCGACCTTTGAGGACGACAGCGCGCCGTCTCCGGTCAAGGTGGCGGTCGCGCCGCTGAATCTGCATCTGAAGGATGTGTCGAGCAACTTCACCAAGCCGTTTGGAGTCGACGTTGACGGCACGCTGAACAAAAAGGGCACCTTCAAGGTCACCGGCACGGCGGCGATTGCGCCGCTCAAGGCCGAACTGCGCGTCGCGATGAAACGGCTCGACCTGACCTTTGCCGATCCGTACGTGAGCAGCAGGATGAACGCGAAGATCACGAGCGCCAATCTCACGATGGACGGCGCGGTCGGGCTGGAGCAGGTGCAAAAGGATTTTCTCATCAGCTACAAGGGTGACGCGTCGCTCGGCAGCGTGCGGATGCTCGACAAGCTGACCAACGATCTGTTTTTCAGAATGGCGGCGCTCAACGTGAACCGGATCGATTTCGCGCTCGGCAAGGGTCAGCCGAAGGTCCACGTCGGCGCGATCGCGCTGAACGATTTTTATTCGAGGATAATTCTCAACAGCAACGGCAAGCTGAATCTGAAGGACATCACGGCCAACCCGCAGGAAGCGCCGACCTCGCTGACCCGCGCGACCGGAGCGCCGGGATCGAAGGGCGCGGTCCCATTGGCGCCGACCTCGACCCCGACGCCGGCCGCAGCACCGACCGTGGCGGCGGCTGCTCCAGGAGCCAGTCCGGCGGCGTCAGCGAGTCCCGCGCAACCGTACGCGGGCAAGCCGATGGACGCCGACGTCGAGCTGAGCAAGATCACGCTCAAGGGCGGCAAGGTCGATTACACCGACAACTTTATCAAGCCCAACTACACGGCCAACCTGACCGACATGGAGGGCAGCGTCGGTGCGTTCGGGACCAAGTCGACGACGCCGGCGCCCGTTTCGCTCGATGGCAAGGTCAATGGCAGCTCACCGATCAATATCGACGGCTCGATCAATCCGCTCGTGCCGACGGCGTTCGTCGATATCAAGGCGAAGGCGGACGCGATCGAACTGACCGGGCTGTCGCCGTACACGACCAAGTACACCGGCTATCCGATCATCAAGGGCACGCTGACGCTCGATGTTCATTACCTGCTCGACACCGGGAAGCTGACGGCCGACAACCACATTTTTATCGATCAGCTCACGTTCGGCGATCACGTGGACAGCCCCGACGCGACCAATCTGCCGATTCGGCTCGCCGTGTCGCTGCTCAAGAATTCGAAGGGGCAGATCGACGTGCGCGTGCCGATCTCGGGATCGCTGTCGGATCCGCAATTCAGCATCGGCGCGATCGTGCTGGGCGCGTTCATGAATCTGATCGTCAAGGCGGCGACTGCTCCGTTCTCGCTGATAGCGTCGGCGTTTGGCAGCGTCACGGGCGGCGGCGCGCAGCAGGACCTCGGCTATATCGAGTTCAAGCCGGGATATTCGACGCTGACCACGGAGAGTCAGCAGAAGCTGGACACGATTGCGAAGGCGCTGGCGGATCGCACTGCACTGAAACTCAACATCCAGGGGCGCATCGATCCGAAATTCGACAAGGACGGATATCGCGAGGCGGCGCTCGATCACAGTATCCAGGTGCTGCGGCACAAGTCCGAGGGTGATAGCGCGGATTCGGCGAAGCCGTTGTCCACCGAGGATTACAACAAGTACCTCGCCAAGGTTTACAGCGCGGGCGATTTTAAAAAGCCGCGCGACGCGATCGGATTGGCGAAGACGATCCCGCCGGAGCAGGAGAAGAAGCTAATCCTCGACAACACTGCCGTGACCGATCAGAATTTGCAGCAACTGGCAGATGCGCGCGCCAACGCGGTGCGCGCGTATCTCGCGACCAAGCAGGTGGATTCGGGGCGGATGTTCATAATCGCGCCGAAGCTGGACGCGAGCGGTATCACCGATCAGGGCAAGACGACGCGCGTCGATCTGACGCTGGAGTGAAGCGCGCGCCCAACCCTCAGCTCACCTCTTCCACTACAGCGAACAGATCTAGAGCGAGCCGAAGATGCGGTCGGGGATTGCGTCCCAGGCGCGGCGCTCTTCGTCGCGCGGAGCATCTTCGAGCTTGGTGTTCGCGCCGAAGACCATCGTTGCGCGGCTCGCTTCATCGTAAGGCTTCCACTTGCCGGCGCTCTCGCAGCTTGGGTCGCCGGTGCGGGCGAAGGCCAGCCACGCGTCCTGCATTTGAGTGGCGAGCGCGTCGGCGGCCGGTCCGGTGCCTGCGAATGCGGGCATTCCGGGGATTTGGTTGGTGCCGAAGACGAAGCCGAGTTCGAGCGCGTGGCATGAGCCGAGCACACCGCCCATCGAGGGCGACGGCCACGTGAAGAGATAGCTGTAGACGCGCGAGTCGTGGCGGCGCTGGGTTTGTGCGAGGCGCACGCCCGGGATGCGGAAAATGCGGTCGGTCTCGATTGCGGTGAAGAGTTCGCCGGGCGTGACGGACTCGCCACGCTGCGCGCGCGCCTTTTCGTAATTGTCGATCAGCGCGTCGGCGGCGGGAGCGGTCAAGCGGCGGCTCATGCGCGCGCCGAGGCCGCTGCGGTCCAGCTTGGGCAACGAAGGATCCATCAGCGAGAAGAGTTTCCATTCTTCGAGCGTCGAACCGACCATCACGGCCACGCCGGCCGCATTGCCGTTCGCGACCATCTCGATTGCGGAGCGCGGCACGTGAGTTCCGTCGATGACGGGCTGATATGCCATCGGGAGTTCGGGGTCCGGAGTTACGCCGTCATCGAGCAGCGTGCCGGTGAGCAACTGCGCCGGGGTCAGCGCGCGTATCGCGGCGGCGTCGCCCGCCTGCGTGCGAAGTCTCGACAGCACTCGCTCGGCCGTGTGGTTGGCGCGCGCGACGGTGGCGCCGGTGTGGCTGGCGCCGCTTTGCGGTATCGCTTTGTGGAACAGGCCGCGCGCCGCGGGCATCGCGAGCAGCGTTCCTACGCTCATGCCGCCGGCCGATTCGCCGAAGATGGTGACGTTGCCGGGGTCGCCGCCGAACTCGGCGATGTTGTCGCGGACCCATTCCAGCGCCGCGACTTGATCGAGCATCCCTTCGCTGCCGCTTGACGGAATCTTGCCGTTGGTCACGTCGGCGAGGCGCAGGAAGCCCAGCGGCCCGAGGCGATAGTTGATGGTGACGACGACGGTGTCGCCGCGCCGCGCGAGCACGGAGCCGTCGTACAGCGCCTGCGCGCCCGATCCGATCGTGAAGGCGCCGCCGTGAATCCAGACCATCACGGGCCGCCGCTTGCCGTCGAGCGCGGGAGTCCAGACGTTGAGCGTGAGGCAATCTTCGGATTGTTCGCCGTCGATCACGAACGCGGACAGCGCACTGAGCATCAACTTGTTCTGATGATTGACCGCGCCGAAGCGACGAGCGTCGCGCACTCCCGTCCACGATGCGGGCTTCTCGGGCGCGAGCCATCGCCGCGTGCCGACGGGAGGCGCCGCAAACGGAATCCCTTTGAAGACGGAAAGTCCGCCCTGGTCGTCACCTTCGAGTTTGCCTTGATGGATGGAAACGGTCGCGCCCATGTGAATGAACCTCAGTGCGAAGGATTGCGACGGATTCTCGCAGAATTCAAGTGCAGTTCACAAACGCCGAGGCGTCGTCGCGGCGAAATCCCAAAATGGGACATCGCGTCTGAACGAGCCGCATGCTGGGCCTTTTAGATGAGCGCGCAGGAGTCGTCTGTACGAATATGGGACGGAATTTCGGGCATTGCTCTTGCTGTAATCGATTGGATCCCTGCGTCTAGCCGAGGGACAGGGAAGGAAACCGGATGGGCGCTTCGCCCAAGCAGAACGACCTGGCCTCGAGCGAGAGGAAATCCGAGCATGAGCGGTCGCAGGTCGAGGCTTTGACCAATGGCGACCTCGAGCGCGCGCGAACGCACAACACTTTGTTCGATTTACCTGTCGTTCCCGACGAGAGACTAAGGGGTTTATTTCGGTCGGCCGGGATTCTGATTGTCCTCTTTCAGCTAGGTTACGCAGCCGAGCACTTTTACGCCTCCGGGCCGAGGTTCGACGCGACCTTCAGCCTCATTGCAGCCAACCTCGCGATCGGGGTTGCGCTCTTTCTGTCGACCTTTACCGCCGCGCTGCCTCGCTATTGGAGCGAAATCAGTGTCCTCGTATGCCTCGCGTTGCTGATAACTTCCTCTGCGATAGCCGCAATATCGATGCGGATTGAGCCACTGTTCGTTTCCGATCTGTGTCCTCGTGCTCGGAGCAGGGACGCTGGCGCCGTGGGACTGGCGTTGCCAGGCGGCGATTAACGCGGTCGGGATAATTTGCTTTTGCGTCCTCTCGCGAGCGCACGGAGTCGTCGATTCCGATCCCGCGATGCATTGGCTCGGACTGGCAACGGCAGTCGGGCTGGCCCAGGCCAACGTCTATATCCAGGTAAAGAGCCGGCGCGAAATTGCGCAAAACCTCGGGCACATGCGCAGCAGCGATCTGAAGCTCAAGGAGAGCGAGGAAAAGTTTCGGCAGATTTTCCAGCAGAGCGGCGACATGGTGGTGGTCAGCAACCTCGAGACCAGCGCGATCCTCGAGGTGAACAACCAGTTCGTCAGGCGCAGCGGCGTGCCGCGCGAGCTGGTGCTCGGACACAGCGACGTCGAGTTCAATTTTTTTGCGGAGCCGGCAGTGCGCGAGAAATTCATGCACGAACTCCGCGAGCGCGGCGTCGTGCAGAACCTCGAGGTCCAACTCAATGGAATCGGCTATGCGCGGCCGACGATTGCGCTGATCTCCGCGGTCGTGGTCCGGCTCAACGATCAGAACTGCGCGATTACCGTCGTGCGTGAAATCGCCGACGTCAAGGAAGCGGAGCGGAAACTGCGCAACAGCGAGGCCACGCTGCGCAAGATCTTCGACGCGAATCTCGACGCGGTAGCTACCACAGATCCGATCACGCGGCGCTACACCGACATCAACGCCGAATTCTCACGCTCCACCGGCTTTAGCCGGGAAGAGGTGTTGGGCAAGACTCATTGGGAGATCGGCGTGTGGCCCAGCCGTGAGGAAGCGGACAACTTTACGGCGGCGCTGGCCCGAAGCGGGGAAGTTCGGAACATGCGGGCGAATTTTTACGCCAAAGACGGACACCTCATTCCGTGCCTGATTTCGGGAGTGCTGCTCGAGCTCGATGGCAAGCTGAGCTGCCTGACGATCACGCGCAACATCGGCGACCTGGTGGCGGCGGAACAAAGACTCATCGAGAGCGAAGCCAGCCTGCGCAAAATTTTCAACTCGATCCTGGACCCGCTGTCGATCACCGACCTGGAGGGGCACTTTACCGACGTCAACGACGAGTTCACGCGGCTCAGCGAATACTCGCGCCAGGAGATCATCGGACAGGTTTCCGACAACAAGTACGCGGCGGGATACATCGAGTCGCTGAAAACGACCGGCCAGGTGCGGAATTTCGAAGTGACGATCACGACCAAGAGCGGCAGCGAGATTCCGGTGCTGATGTCGTCGGTGGTGGTCGAGCTGGGTGGCGAGCAGCGGGTGGTAACGATTGCGCGCGACATAACCGGGCGCAAGGCGCAGGAACTGAAACTGCAAAGCAGCGAAGCGATGCTGCGCGAGATATTCGACTCGAGCGTCGACAACATCGCGCTGACCAGCCTGACCAACGGCGCCATTATCGACGTCAACAAGGAGATGGTACGATCGCTCGGAATTGCAAAAGCGGATTTGATTGGCAAGCGCTTCGATCAGCTGAATGTCTGGCAAAGCCGCGAGCGGCTCGACCTCTTCATCAAAACCCTGCTCGAGCATCGCGAGGTGCGCAACTTCGAGGCCACCTTCTGCGGCGTCAGCGGGATTGTTTTTCCGGCGCTGGTCTCGGCGGTGGCGATCGAACTCGGCGGCAACTGGTGCTCGCTGTCGATCACCCGCGATATCACCGACCTCGAGGCGGCACGGCAGAAGGCGCTGGCGGCGTCGACGGCCAAGACCGAATTCCTGTCGAGCATGTCGCACGAGATTCGCACGCCGATGAACGCGATTCTCGGGATGGCCGACCTGATGGGTGAAAGTGACCTCGACGCCGAACAGCGGCGCTACCTCGATACGATCATCAGCAACGGCAATGCGCTCCTCGAGCTGATCAACGGCATCCTCGATCTGGCGCGCGTCGAGAGCGGGCGGCTGGACCTGGAGGCGGTCGCGTTCGACGTGGTCGAGCTGACGGAGAAGGTGGCGGATACGCTGGCGGTGCGCGCGCACGAAAAAGGAATCGAGCTGGCGGTGCGATTCAGCGCTATGCTTCCGCCGATGCTGGTGGGCGATGCGCTGCGGCTGCGCCAGGTACTCGTCAATCTGATCGGCAACGCGATAAAGTTCACGCGGCGCGGCGAAATAGTGATCGACGTCGCGCTCAATCCGCTCGGGTCGAACCCGGGCAGCCTCCTATTCTCGGTGCGCGACACCGGCATTGGCATGCCGAGCGGCGTGCTGCGCAGCATTTTCTCTGCCTTCACCCAGGCCGATTCGTCGATGACAAGAAAATTCGGAGGCAGCGGACTTGGCCTGACCATCGTTGAGCGGCTGGTCGCGCTGATGGGGGGCAAGGTCTGGGTCGAAAGCGAACTCGGCGTGGGCAGCATCTTTTGCTTTACCGCGGAGCTGGGCTTGCCACCGGCAGTCGCCAACGAGGCGCTCGAGGATCGAGGCGCCGAGCTGTCGGGGGTTCGCGTGCTGGTCGTCGATGACAACGCGACTATTCGATCGATCGTCAGCGAAATGCTGGTTGCCAAAGGAGCCGTCGCTACCGGTGCCGCGTCCGGCGCTGAAGGATTGCTCGCACTCGACGCCGCCAATCGCGACCACGCTGCTTTCGGTCTGCTGGTGGTCGATTCGCAGATGCCCACGATGGACGGTTTCGAGATGATCCGGCGGATGCGAATCGGGCCGAATGCAAATGCGCCGATCGTCATGCTGGTGACCTCCAGCGGCCTCAGCTCGAGGCTGAACATCATGGGGGAGCTGGGGGTGAATCACTATGTGGTGAAGCCGGTCAAGCGTCACGAACTGTACGCTGCGGTTTCGGACGCGATGGCGGCGGTAGCCCCGCCCGCGCGGACCGCCGTCGAGCCTCGCCAGGAGAGTGCGCTCAACGGTTCCGCGACGCCGATGCTCGACCGTCCACTCAGGATCCTGCTGGCAGATGACTCGGTGGACAATCGGATGCTGATCGCGGCGTATCTGAAAAAAACCCGCTACGTGCTCGACCAGGTGGAAGATGGGCAAGCGGCGCTGGACCGCTTCATGACGCGCTCCTACGACGTGGTCCTGATGGACATCCAGATGCCGGTGCTCGACGGTTTCGGCGCGGTGCGGAAGATTCGGCTGTGGGAGACGGCGAACGAGCATCGGCGGACGCCGGTCATCGCGCTGACGGCGTCGGCGCTGGAGAGCGACGTGCAGCGCTCGCGCGAGGCCGGCTGCGATCTGCACGTCAGTAAGCCGGTAAGGAAATCGACGCTGCTCCGTGCGATTGCGCAGGTGATCGCAAAGGCCGAGCACAAACGAAAACGAAGCTGCGGCGCCGGGATCGATTGGCTGCGTGTGAACCGCTAGTCTGTCCGTGGGGATTCGCGCGACTACACAGGTCGCCGGGGGAGGATTTTGGGGAAATGAATTTCCTACTCTACTTTGGAAACGCCGCCCAGATCATATTCGTCATCGCGGTGTTCGGTGGCGGCAGTATCGCGGGTCTTTGCTTCGTCCGGTGGCTGGTTCCACTCGACCGGCTGCAGAAGAATCACGAAGTGGCGGGTGTGACGTTCGGGGTGCTGGGCGCTTTCTACGGCCTGGTCCTGGCTTTCGTTATCGTTGCCGCGTGGGAACGATTCGACATGGCCAACAGCGACGCGATCACGGAAGCGACGGCGCTCGAGAGCCTCTACAAACTCGGCGCAGCTTTCTCCGAACCGATGCGCACCCAGCTCGATTCGCAGGTTCTCGAATACTCGCACCTCGTGATCGACAAAGAATGGCCTGAGATGGCCGACAACACTTTTCAAGGCGGCAAGGCGGGCGCCATGGAACTCTGGGCCACGGTCCTCGCGTATCATCCGCCGGACAGCCGCGAGCAAACCCTGGTCGACAAGTCGATCGACCAGCTCAACCTGATCAGCCAGGCGCGCAGCCGGCGATATAACTATTACCAGCAAGATCTTCCGTCGGTCGTGTGGACGGTGATCTATCTTGGATGCCTGATGACGATCGGCTTCAGCTACTTCTTCGGCAGTAACGTTTTTCGCGCGCAGGTGCTGATGTGCGGATTCTTTTCCGTCCTGCTCGGCATGACGATTCTCGCGATCCTCGAGCTGGCGCATCCGTACCAGGGCGTTGTCACGATCTCCAGCGAGCCGTACCATTACGCGATCTCGCGAATGGAAGAGGCTGGCAATTACAAGTTGGCGGCGGAGAAGGCGTTGAACCAGTCGGTCCGTACGGCATCAGACCGATAGCAGGCTGGAGGACTCGTTCGATGGCAGAGCCACGTCCACTTCGGTTTGGAATACTTGGCGCGGCGCGGATTGCGCCGGACGCATTGATCAAGGCGGCGCAGAATGTGCCGGCGGCCGAAGTAGTCGCAATCGCGGCGCGCGATCCCAAGCGGGCGCGCGAATTCGCCACGGCCAACGGAATTCCGCGAGTGGTCGCGACCTACGACGACCTCGTCAACGATCCCGGCCTCGACGTTATCTACAATCCGCTGCCGAACTCGCTGCACTGCGAATGGTCAGTGGCGGCGTTGCGCGCGGGCAAGCACGTCTTGTGCGAGAAGCCGCTCGCCTCCAACGCGATCGAGGCTGAGCGGATGGCGCAAGCGGCGCAGGATAGTGGGAAGCTTCTCGGTGAGGCGTTTCATTACCGCTATCATCCGCTGGCGGATCGAATCCATGAGCTTGTGCACGACGGAACGATCGGCCGCCTGCTTCACGTCGAGGGTCAGTTTTCGGTGCCGATTCCCGAAACCAACATTCGCTTCGACTGGAATCTCGCAGGCGGCGCCACGATGGATTTGGGGTGCTACCCGCTTCACATGATTCGCTATTTTTCCGGTCTGACGCCGCGGGTGATCCGCGCCAAGGCGGAGACCGGTCCGAAGAATATCGACATCGCGATGGACGTCGATCTGGAGCTCGCGCCCGGCGTGACGGCAAAAATGAGTTGCGCGATGAAGAAGGACTCGCCGCTGGCGGCGACGTTCATCGGTACGCGGCGAGCGCGGTGAGTTGCGCGTGTTCAATCCGATCGCGCCGCAGCGGGGTCATCAGCTCACCGTGAAGACCGGCGCCGGCGAAAAAAACGAGACTGTGCCCGGCGACTCGACCTTCACCTATCAGCTGCGCGCATTCGTAAAGGCCGTGCGGGGCGAAGCCGCCTTTCCCACCGACGGCGCACAGGGAATCGTCAATATGCGCATCATCGACGACGTTTACCGAGCGGCGGGACTTCCACCACGCGCCACCTGACGTTCAAAAATAAATGCGATTCGACCGCAGACGATCGTCCGCCATTTCGTGATATAGCCGTCGCTGTAACCCGCGTATCGACACGGAGGGAAAAATGGCGAGCGAACAACTCGGCAAGGTGATCGAGCGAATCAAGTCGGCCCCGCAGAATCCGAATGCGCCGATGGCGCAGCGGCGCGCCGGGATGGAACGAATCAGCGAGCGCGTCCCGGCCGACGTAATTTGCGAGAAGGTCAATGCGGGCGGCGTCGACGCGGAGTGGATCGCGGCGCCGGGCGCGAATGCGGATCGAGTGATCCTGTATCTGCACGGCGGCGGCTACGTAATCGGATCGATCAACACGCATCGCGCGATGGTCTCGAGAATCGCGCGAGCGTCCAATGCGCGAGCGCTGGCGATTGACTACCGGCTCGCGCCCGAGCATCCATTTCCCGCCGCCGTCGAAGATGCGACCGCCGCATATCGATGGCTGCTCGCGCAAGGCTACAAGCCGGGCAAGATCGTTATCGCCGGCGATTCAGCAGGCGGAGGACTCGCGATCGTGCTGTTACTTGCGATTCGCGATGCGGGGCTGCCGATGCCGGCCGGTGCGGTTCCGATTTCGCCGTGGACCGATCTCGAAGGCACCGGAGAATCGGTGCGCACGAGAGCGGCGAGAGACGTGATGGTGACCATCGAGAATCTCACAGGGTCGGCGAAGCAGTATTACGGCACGCATGATCCCAAGGATCCGCTGGTGTCGCCCGTGCATGCGAACTTTCGCGGCCTGCCGCCGATGCTGATCCAGGTTGGCGATGCGGAAATCCTGCTCGACGACGCGACGCGCGTCGCCACGCGCGCAAAAGCGGCCGGCGTCGAAGTCGAGCTCGACGTGTGGGACGACATGCCCCATGTCTGGCACGTGTTTGCGAAGTTGCTGCCGGAAGGGCAGCAGGCGATCGACAAAATTGGGAAGTTCGTGATCGCGCGAACGTCGTGAGGCGAGTCAACGCTCAGAACTGGTAGTGCACGTTGGTCAGCTGCTCGGAAACTTCCCACAGCCGCGAGGCCGCCGCGTTGTCCTGAGCGGCCGCGCTGCGGCCGACCTTCGTCGGATTCCCCCACAACTCGGCCATGCCGTCGGGGCCGTAGTAGTCGCCGCCGTGAACATCGGGCGCTACGGCCGCATACTCGGTCGGCAACGCGCCCATCGCGGCGTTCTGCGCGAACAGCCGGTTGCCGAACTCGGTTAGAGATTCCATCATCGACGATCCCGACATCTTCGGTCCCACCGCTTGCAGATTGGTCGCGGCATATCCGGGATGGCATGCGACGCACAACAATTTCTTGCCGGCCGCGTCCACTTTGCGCTGCATCTCCAACGTGAACAGCAGATTGGCGAGCTTGCTCTGCCCGTAGGCGCGCCACTTGCGGTAGCCGTTCTTCCATTGGAGGTCCTCGAAACGGATCGAGCCAATGCGATGGGCTCCGCTCGCGACGTTGACGACCCTTGCGCCTTCGGTGGCTAATAGGCGATCGAGCAGCAGCCCGGTCAACGCGAAGTGCCCGAGGTGATTGGTGCCGAACTGCATCTCGAAGCCGTCGGCAGTTTGACGATATGGGATCGCCATGACGCCGGCGTTGTTGCACAGCACGTGCAGCGTCTGGCGCTGCAGATGGAACGCGTCGGAGAAGCCCCGCACCGAGGCGAGGTTCGACAGATCGAGTTCCATCACGTCGACCTTGGCCCCGGGTGCCGATGCGGCAATATCCGCCGCGGCTGTCCGCGCTTTGCCGAGGTCGCGGCAGGCCAGGATGACGTCCGCATGCTTCCGCGCGAACTCCCGCGCGGCTTCCAGGCCGATGCCGCTATTGGCGCCGGTTACGACGATCGTCTTGCCGGAAAGATCGGGCATGTCATCTGCGGTCCACGGTTTCTTGTCGGGCATCGCCAGCGTTCCTCCTCGTCGGCTACATGAAAGCTATCACACGACTGCCGAGTGAGGGTAAATTGGCGCCAACTCGAAGCGTGACTTTCGCGCGCGCGATTCGGTTATAGAGTGAGTCATGACTGAACCCGGCCAAACCGCAACTCCTCGTCGCGCCGCGTTCGTGTTCATCTTCATAACGGTCGTGCTCGACATGCTGGCGCTCGGCATGATCGTGCCGGTGCTGCCCAAGCTGGTCGAGGATTTCGTCGGCGGCAACACCGCGCGCGCGGCCGAGATTTACGGATTGTTCGGCACGGTGTGGGCGTTGATGCAGTTCGTATTTTCGCCGGTGCTCGGCGCGATGTCCGACCGGTTCGGCCGGCGCCCGGTAATTTTGCTCTCCAACCTGGGCTTGGGACTCGACTACATCGTGATGGCGATCGCGCCGGGAGTCGGCTGGCTGTTCATCGGCCGCACCATCTCGGGCATCACGTCGGCGAGCTTGTCGACCGCCTACGCGTACATCGCGGACGTGATGCCGCCGGAAAAGCGCGCGGGCGGCTACGGCATGATGAGCGCTGCATTCGGTCTCGGCTTCGTCGTGGGACCGGCGATCGGCGGCGTGCTAGGCAATATCGATCCTCGCCTCCCGTTCTGGGTCGCGGCGGGATTCAGTTTTCTGAATTTCGGATACGGTCTGCTCGTGCTGCCGGAGTCGCTGTCGCTCGAGCGGCGCGAACGATTCTCATGGCATCGCGCGAATCCGCTCGGCTCGCTCAAGCTGCTGCGATCGCATCGCGAACTGTTTGGACTCGCGATCGTCAACTTCGTCGGCAGTATCGCGCACGAAGCGCTGCCAACCATTTTCGTGCTGTACGCGATGTATCGCTACGGATGGAACGAACGCACCGTCGGACTGGCGATCGCGGCGGTTGGCCTGTGCTCCGCGCTCGTCGGCGCCGGCTTGGTCGAGCCGGTGGTCGCGCGCTTCGGCGAGCGTCGCACGATGCTCGCGGGATTGCTCTTCGGCACGGCGGGCTTCGTGATCTATGGAGTGGCTTACACCGGTGCGATCTTCTGGGCCGGGCTTCCTCTCGCCGCATTGTGGGGACTTTCAGGGCCGCCGATGCAGGGCATGATGACGCGGCACGTCGGTGCGTCGGAGCAGGGACAGCTTCAGGGCGCGCTCAGCAGTCTGCGCGGCATCGCGTTTATGATCGGCCCGCTCGTTTTCACCAACGTCTTCGCCAGTTTCATCGGCGCAAATCGCGATTGGCATTTGCCCGGTGCGCCATTTCTGCTGGCGGCGCTGATGATCGCCGGCTCGACGGCGATGGCCTGGCAAACGACGCGCTTGCGCATCATTCTGCCGGAGCCTGCAGTGGCCGCTGCCGCTGTCACAGAAGAATAAATAATCCTAATTAGCGGCTCATACCGTACATTTGTCGTTGGCGTTGATCTCTAGTTCCTGTAGATTGCCGTTGGCGCGAACCCGTGCTCGCTCCGGGGGGAGTCCGGGGATCGGATCTATGCGTCTTAAGGAGAGCGGAGAGTATGGGATCGGGAGAATCTGCAGTCGTCACAGGCGGATCGCGTCGAGTCTTAATTCAATTCATCCTGGTCGCGATGCTGATCGCGGCGCCACTCGTAAAAAGTGTATCGGCGAATTCCTGGGACGGGGATCAGAACAAGCATAAGCTCAAGGGCGCCGAGGTCGATACGTGCGCCAGCGGCACATTAACGCCGATGATGATGCCTCCCGTCGGCGCTCCGCTCGATCTGGAAGTGACGGGACCCTGTACGGTGCCGGCAGGCAATTACTACTACGGCAACGTAAATATTTTTAAGAAGAAGGGCGCGGCGACCGGTGGCATTCTAAGCTTCAACGACGCGACCATAGATTTCTGGGCTAACAGTATCCTCGTTGAAAATGCGGGAACCCTCAGGGCCGGAGTCGCCGCCGATGGCAAAACCACACCTATCGGCACCGCGAACATTCTTAACACGCTGACAATTCATCTCTGGGGAGCGGAAGCAGCTGATCCCAAAAACGGCAGCGGGATTACCTGTAAGACGGATCCCGGCGAACCCGACGGCAACGAATGCGGTGTCGATCAGCCCGACTGGAAGTCGAATATAGGGAACACCAGTACGCAAAAGTGCACGGTGGCTCAAGCGATGCCAGGTGGAGTGAAGGACTGCTTTTACGCTTACAAGGCTCTCAACTGGGACGGCGCCATTCCGACCGCGTACTTCGGATATAAGGTACTGGCGGTTTCCTGGGGCGGCTCGTTACAGCTCTTTGGCGCCAAGGGCGCATCGTACGACGCCACGACCAACGGCGATCCTTCGAGCTCGGGAGTCAGTTGGGTGCGGCTAGGTGCGGATCTGGCAGGTACGGGCACGGAAAAAACGATCACGCTGGACCGGCCGGTGAGCTGGCAGGATGGCGACAAGATCGTAATAACCAGTACTGACTATATGCCCGCGCATGCCGAGCTCCTCACAGTTATGGGAGCTGTGAAAAATAGCACGACCGTCAACGTCACAACTGCGGTCCAATACGCCCATAAGGGAACGCCATATCCGCTGTCGACCAAGACTGGTATCAGTAGCACGGGAATAGACCCCACGCTTATATCCAAGGGAATCGAGACTCAAGCCGCCGTTGGTTTGTTGACCAGGAACATAAGAATAGTGTCGGGCGGCGCGAGCCCCGCTCTCGATTTCCCTGCGCTGCCTTGCACCGATCAAAAGATGGGCTGCTACTTCGGTGGCCATACAATCGTTCGTCAAGGATTCCAGACCTACCAGGTACAGGGCGTCGAGTTCTATCAATTGGGGCAAGGCGGCAAGATAGGACATTATCCCGTCCACTTTCACCTGGCGCGTAAAACGGCGAGGACCGATCCTACCCAGAATGCCTTCGTGAAGGATTCCTCGATTTGGGATTCCATGACTCGTTTCATCGTGATTCATGGTACCCAGGATATAACTCTGGCGCGCAACGTCGGCTATGAGTCCATAGGTCACGGCTACTACCTCGAGGATGCGACCGAGATCAACAACAAGCTGTATTCCAACCTCGGGATACTTGCGCGCGCAGCTGTCGACAATCCACTCAATCCGCGCAAAGTCCCTGGTATCCTGGCAGCGGATTACTCGCCGATAGCCGGCGTTCCTCCGGCCAATCAGGTGCCGCAGGAATTCGTGCCCTATCACTCCGATATCGATCATCCGAGCGTGTTCTGGATGACTAACGGGTGGAACGATTTCCGCTACAATATGGCGGCTGGGGCCGGTACTTGCGGAGTATGCTATTGGCTGGTGCCTGCCGCTATTAGCGGTCCTTCCAGGTCTATGGCCTGGGACTCTTACGCCGCAGAACAAACGTCGCCCGACCGCCTCGAGACCTCGCCCCTGGAAACCTTCTACGGAAACTACTGCTCGACGGCTATGACCTCCTTTCAGACGATCGGTAACTCGTCTCCATGTCTTGGCATAGTCAAAAACGATCCGAATAATAATCTTTTCCCGACGCTGCCTGCCATACACAACGATTTGGCAACACAGTTGCCTACGATGCAGAACTCAGATCCGAAAAAACCGCCCTTTACACCCGATCAAATCGCCAACTTGCTGAAGTACTATCCCGATGTTGACGCCGGCGGTGGCAGGAAAGCTACCAAATGCCCCGATGTTGATCCCACTAAGCCTTTCGATCCCAGTACGGATTGCAGTGACTCCCAAGTGGCGCCCGTTTGTAGTTCGGGAAATGAAGCAAACTGCATGGTCACCGTGCTGGATCACTATACCTCGTCTTACAATTGGGCTCATTTCAACCTTGCGGCCATCTGGCTCAGACCGCAGTGGTACCTGGTGATCAACAGCGTGCTAACCGACATACAAAACGGCGGTCTGACTTTTGTAACCGGTGGCGGCTACACCGAATCCGATGCGCTACCCGGCCATTGGGCTTTGGCCTTGAAAGATATCTTCGTTGGTGCGACGCAACCGACCAACCCTTACGCGCTGGAAGGGGGGCCGTTCAACCCAACGACTGCAGCGCTCGCGGGTCCTAATCCGCCAACGACACCATATGGGTTTAAGATAAGTTGCGCGCTGGCCACTAACGGGCAGGATCCCGGCTACTGTCTCGACCCGATCGAAAGTGTCAGTTTTCCGCCTAGCAACTTTGGCGGCAATCAGCGGTTCTTCAACATCTACGACGGGCCGTCCTACGAAGACTCGAACGCGTACCTGGATATCCAGAAGACAGAGAACCTGGACTGTAACGCGACCACTGGCTGCGGTATCGGCCATACTAAGTGGTTTAACGCGAAGCAACTCGGAACTCCGCGAGACAATACTGTCTCCGGAGCCAACAACTGCTATCTGCCCAACGCGGCAATAGCCTGGAAACAGCCCAACGGGTTCTACTATCCGCCGGCGTTCCATTCCAGAAATCTATTTTTCGACAATGTCGATATCCGCCACTATGTAATAGAGCCACTGTTCAATCCGGGAACATTCCAGACTAATACCGCGGCAATCGCTAACCACTATTGCACCACCAACTCTGCCATGTTCGACAACTTTACCGACGTCGATCGCCAGACCGAACTCAACGACGACGACGGCTCGCTGACCGGTCTGGTTGACACTATTTCCGTCAACCTGGACCCGTTCTTCAGCGCGCCGGTCGAGACGGTCGAATGCGAATCCGGTCCCTTCATCGACGACACTGTAACTCCTGTGCTGCCGCCCGGAACGGCCAAGACCAGTCCGTATGACTACGTCACCACTGCCATCTATCCCAAGTGCATGGCCTCCATGCCGGGTACCGATCAGTGCAATAAGCTAATCAAAAACTCGGACCCTCCGATGGTCGATCCCAAGACCATCTGGAATACGGGATGCTCGACCGAGACCTGCTATGGCGTCCCGCTGTACAGGCAGGATTTGACTCAACAGGAGAAGAACGGACCTCCTATGCCCTCAGCGATACCGACACCCAGTATCCGATTGATGGGACAGGACCAGGCTCAGCGTAGTAGCCTGACCGTCAACAACGCCACCTACTATATTGATACGACCCTGGATGCGGCGGGACAAACCGCTCCGCCCAGGGCGTCGGTGTCAAACGTTTTCGAGGCGGGCAACACTTACTACACCTACTTTCTCTTTGCCAAGCCGACTACGAAGCAGACCTATCAATTGTACGTAGGCAAGGATCCTGCCTGGAATCCTGATACGAATGTCAAAATGGTTCGCGTTGCGCTGCCTTCGTTCCCTTACCAGTTCACCGAAGAAACGACCTGGCCTACGACCTGGAAGCGCGATACGGACGGCATGGGCAATGGCTATGATCCGACTACGGGAATCGAGACCATAACTGTAGACATGAATGGCTATGCGGACTTCCTGACCGATTTCAACCTATCGAAGTCGAACGAGTGCGCGCCGGCGAGTTTCTGCAAGCCGGTAGGTGAGAGTCCGAACACGACGTGCACGTGCCAATTGAGCAATACGGATCCCTTGTTCAATGATTGCCAGTCGGTTTGCACTAACTGGGCGAACAAAGATGTTCCATGCCCGGACGGCAAATGCTTTGGATTTGCGGTTACCCTATCCGACAAATTCGATACCATTCCGAAGAGCCCGGGCGAACCTCGTCCTCAACCGACTCCGGGATGCTTTCCCAATGATGTCTTCAACATACCGGTGACGCCTGCCGCCCCGGAGCTTGCCGGCAGTTGCGCCAATCCGCTCCTGCCGATTACACAAGCGTGTAATTGAGGACCGGCCATGCGGAGGACTACCAGGGGAGCTATGCTGGCGGCGGCAGTCGCGGTCGCCTTCATAGCTAACCCTGTCTGCGCAGAGGATCCCAATTCGAGCCCCACGCCGGCGAAGATAGCGTGTCTCGGCGGCAATAGCTGTAAGGGTCAAAGCTTATGCAAGAGCTTTGATCACGATTGCCAGGCGATGAACTCATGTAAGGGCAAAGGCTTCGTTATGATGACTGACAAGGAATGTAAGAGTAAGGGCGGCAAAGCCATCGACCCTGACCAGATGTAAGTGCGCCCCGAGTGAATCTCGTAGGCCGAGACCGGCAGCTTCGTCGGCACTCTGCCCGTACCGCCCGCGCGCGGCCAATTTCGCCGCCGTCAGGGCGACCGCCGCATCATTCGACATGTTTGGCCGGCTCCTTTTCGCCCAATTTTTGTGGAAGCCACAACATCTGCGATGCGGTAGACTTTTTCCATACAGTCCCGTTCAAACAAGGAGCGAACTAACATGCAAATGGGAATGGTTGGCCTGGGCAGAATGGGTGCGAACATGGTGCGGCGCTTGCTGCGCGGCGGTCACGAATGCGTCGTGTTCGACGTGAGCGCCGATGCGGTCAAGGAATTGGCCAAGGAGGGCGCCATCGGTGCGTCGTCGCTCGACGACTTCGCCGCCAAGCTCAAGCTGCCGCGCGTCGCCTGGATGATGGTGCCGGCGGCCGTGGTCGAGCAGACGGTCGCCGATTTGTCGAGCCGATTCCAGCGCGACGACATCATCGTCGACGGCGGCAACTCCTACTACATCGACGACATCCGTCGCGCCGAAACTCTCGCGGCCAAGGGGATTCACTACGTCGATTCGGGCACGAGCGGCGGCGTGTGGGGACTCGAGCGCGGCTTCTGCCAGATGATCGGCGGCGAGCCGCCAGTGATCAAGCATCTCGATTCAATTTTTGCCACGCTCGCGCCGCCGATCGATTCGGCCCCGCGCACTGCCGGCCGCGAGAAGGTCAAGGGCAGCACCGCCGAGCACGGCTACCTGCATTGCGGTCCCAACGGTGCCGGCCACTTCGTCAAGATGGTTCACAACGGAATCGAGTACGGGATTATGGCGGCGTACGCGGAAGGGTTGAACATTCTGAAGAACGCCAACGTCGGCAAGCGGGCCCCGCGCCCCGACGACGCGGAGACGACGCCGCTGCGCGAACCCAAGCACTACCAGTACGATTTGAATCTCACGGACATCGCCGAAGTATGGCGGCGCGGAAGCGTGATCGCGTCGTGGCTGCTGGACCTGATTGCGGACGCGACGCTCGGCGATCCGGAGCTGAAGAAATTTGCCGGGCGCGTGTCGGATTCAGGCGAGGGCCGCTGGACGATCGACGCGGCTATAGACGAAGGCGTCCCCGCACACGTACTGACCGCCGCACTCTACGAACGCTTCGACTCGCGCGGCGCGGCTGACTTTGCGGACAAACTGCTGTCCGCGATGCGCTACGAATTCGGCGGTCACCTCGAGAAAAAATCCTGACAGGGTGCGTACGATGTCGACCTCAGTACCTAAGAACGCTCATGCATCCGACGTTGCTACGCGCGGAAAACCCGGCGACCCGTGCGTGTTCGTCATCTTCGGCGCGACCGGCGACTTGACCAAGCGGCTTTTGATGCCGTCGCTGTATAATCTGCTCGCCAACAAACTGTTGCCGGACAAGTTCGCGATTGTCGGCGTCAGCAACGTCGAGATGAGTTCCGAAGACTTTCGCAAGCAGCTCGGCGACGAGATCGGCCAGTTCGCCACCACCAAGGTCCAGCCCGAACTCTGGAAATGGTTCGACCAGCGAATCTCGTACATGTCGGGCGACTTCAAGGATCCGGCGACGTACCAGAAACTCAAGTCGCAGCTCGACGCGACCGACAAACAGCAGGGCACGCCGGGCAACTACCTGTTCTACACCGCGGTCTCGCCGAGTTTCTTCGGCGAGATCGTGAAACAGCTGGCCGGCGCGGGCCTTACGAAGGAAGCCGACGGTCACTGGCGGCGAGTGATAATCGAGAAGCCGTTCGGCCACGACCTCGAGTCGGCGAATGCGCTGAACCGCGAGATCGGCGCATGCATCCAGGAGCACCAGACCTTTCGAATCGATCACTATCTCGGCAAAGAAACCGTTCAGAACATCATGGCGTTTCGCTTCGGCAACGGCTTCTTCGAACCGCTGTGGAACAACAACTACATCGACCACGTGCAAATCACGGACTCGGAAATCGTCGGCGTCGAACATCGCGGCAGCTTCTACGAAGCGACCGGCGCGCTGCGCGACATGGTGCCGAATCACATCATGGCGATGGTCTCGCTCACCGCGATGGAGCCACCGAACTCGTTCGAGTCCGAGCCGGTGCGCGATGAGAAGACCAAAGTGCTGCGCGCGATCCGTCCTATAACACCCGACCAGGTTCCCAACTGGGCCGTGCGCGGCCAGTATGGCCCCGGCACGATGGACGGCAAACCACAGGCGGGCTATCGCGCGGAGCCGCAGGTGGATCCAAGGTCCGGCACTGAAACTTACGTCGCAATGAAGCTCGCGATCGACAACTGGCGATGGTCAGGTGTGCCGTTCTACCTGCGCACCGGGAAGCGGATGGCGAAGCGCGTCACCGAAATCGCAATCAAGTTCAAAGCGCCGCCGGCGCTGCTGTTCCGGCAGACCGGCGTCAAGCACCTCGAGCAGAACGAGCTGATTTTGCACATTCAGCCCAACGAGGGCATCTCGCTCAGCTTCAGCGCCAAGGTTCCCGGGCCGATAGTCAAGCTCGGCGGCGTCGACATGAGCTTCAAGTACTCCGACTACTTCGGTTCCGCTCCGAGCACCGGCTACGAGACGCTGTTGCTCGACTGCATGCTCGGCGATCCTGCGCTGTTTCAGCGCGCCGACACGGTGGACGCTGGCTGGCGCATCGTCGATCCGATTCTCGAGGCATGGAAAGCGACCCCAGCCGCCGACTTCCCCAACTACGCGGCCGGATCGTCGGGCCCGCACGCCGCGGACGATCTGCTCAAGCGCGACGGCCGCAAATGGAGACCAATCTGAAAATGACATCGCTCCGAGACGTATTGAAGCAGGCCGCGGCGGACAAGGTTGCCGTCGGGCATTTCAATTTTTCCGACCTGGTCGCCTTCAACGCGATCGTCGCCGCCGCGCGCGACCGGAAGTTGCCCGTGATGGTGGGCGTGTCGGAGGGTGAGCGCGAGTTCACCGGCGTCCGCCAGGCGGCAGCGCTGGTGAAAGCAGTCCGCGACGAGTACGACTATCCGATTTTCCTCAACGCCGACCATACTCACTCGATCGCGAAAGCCGAGGCAGCGGCCAAAGCGGGCTTCGACGAAGTCATCTTCGACGGCTCGGCGCTCGCGTTCGAGGAAAATATCAAGCAGACCATAAAGGCAATCGAGGCGATCAAATCGATCAATCCCGCGATCCTCGTCGAGGGCGAGATAGGATGGATCGGCTCGTCGTCCGCTGTGATCGACAAAGTCCCGGCAGGAGTTGGAATCTTGACGACTCCTGCCGAGGCGAAACAGTTCGTCGACGCGACCAAAGTCGACGTGCTGGCGCCCGCGGTCGGCAACATGCACGGGATGCTCGAGAGCATGGTTCACGGCAACGTGCAGAAGCGGCTGAATATCGAGCGGATCGCGGAGATCAAGGCGGCGGTTAAGATCTTCATGACGCTGCACGGCGGATCCGGCACCAACGACGACGATTTCAAGCGCGCAATCAAGGCCGGCATGACGATCGTGCACGTCAACACCGAAATTCGGATCGCGTGGCGGCGTGGAGTCGAAGCCGGGCTGGCGGCGGAGCCGAACGAAGTGGCGCCCTACAAGATTCTGGGGCGCGCGGTCGAGGCTGTGCAAACAGTGGTGAGTGAAAGGCTCGAGCTGTTCAGCTCGAAGTGACTACTTCGCCCAGCCCTTTTCGTACGGCGCCGACATCCGGCCGATTGCGCGCAGGTGCGAAATTTTCCACTCGCCGTCGAGCTTGACGTAGTCATCTTCGTAGCGCGCGCCCAGCCACATCGCGCGATTCCCGCTGCGCATCGTGAACGGCCCGAGGAAATACCAGATGCCGGTGGCGCGATCGCCGTTCACGTCGATGATCGGATTCATTACGTTGTGCTGCGAGAAGCTGATCCGTTCCTGGAATCCCTGGAACAGCTTGCGGATCGCCTCGTGCCCCTCATGCCGCCCAACTCCGGCGCCCTCCCAGATCCCGTCGGGCGCGAACAGCGCGGTGATTTTCGCGGGATTGTGATCCTCGTCGCAGATGGCGCAGTAGCGAGCCTTGAGTTTCTTGATCGCCTCGATATCTTCGAGCACCGTGATCCGTTTTTCGAGCTCGCCGATATCCATCGCGCAGCTACTTGTCCGTCGGCAGATTTACGAACACCGCGGCCGTCACCACTGTCGTCCACAAGCCGTCGCGATCTCCGATTGCCGACTGCGTAATGTTTCGCGTCGTGACAATTTTATCCGACAGCTTCCACACATCCTTGCGTTCGTCGTAACTGACGTTGGGGTCGAAGTCCACGCCCAGCGCCGTCGCCAGCATCGTGGCCGCGAGGTCTTCGGCGTAGTCGCCCGCCTTCTCGTCGGTCTGCCCGAAGCTCTTATGCTCGGACAGGTATCCGTACGACGCCTTGTCGGCCGGAATCGCGAGGCCGACCGAGGCCGCTATCAACCGATGCGGTTCGTCGGTGGAATTGTCATACATCACCGCGTAAACGATCTGACCCGGCGTCAGCGTCTTCAGCCCGTCCTGGATCGAGACGACTTTGCAGCCGGGCGGAAAAATCGAGCTGACTCGCACGAGATTGAACTCGGCGATTCGCGCGTCGCGCAGTGCAAGCTCGAACGACGTGAGCTTCTCGCGATGACGTCCGACGCCCTTGGTCAAAAAGATTCCTTTGCCTGTTGGCCCCATCTTATTTCATTCCTCAAATTTGATTTCGTCATTTACAGAGAGCAAGCGCAAGCGTTTTGCGACGTTACGCACCCATGATCCCTTCGTGAACGATGTTCGATACACCGCCCCAGCTCGAATCGTCGAGATTTATCTGGGTCTACAGGCGCGGCGATTTGGCGTCGCGATGTTTTGCGGTTCGCGGTAAGATGAGCCACATCGGAAAATCTGGCGAGGTGATGTCGTGATTGAGACAAGTCCATTTGGAAAAACGGGGCATCAGAGCACTCGGGTTCTTTTCGGAGCCGCGGCGCTCGGCGGGATGAAGCAGGACAAAGCCGACCGCGTGCTCGAGGTGCTCCTCGAATACGGCATCAATCATCTCGACACCGCGGCGTCTTACGGCGAGTCGGAACTGCGCATCGGCCCGTGGATGCGCGAGCATCGCAAGCGGTTTTTTCTCGCCACCAAAACTGGCGACCGCTCGTACCAGGGCGCGCGCGACAGTCTCCATCGCTCGCTCGAGCGGCTGCGGGTCGATCAAATCGATCTGATCCAGATGCACAACCTTGCAGCCGAGGATGAGTGGACTACCGCTCTGGGAGCGGGCGGCGCGCTCGAAGCACTGGTCGAGGCGCGCGCGCAGGGACTGGTGCGATTCATCGGCGTCACCGGCCACGGCTCACAGATCGCCGCGATGCATCGCCGCAGCCTCGAGCGGTTCGCGTTCGACTCGGTGCTCTTTCCATACAATTTCACGATGCTGAACATTCCGCAGTATGCCGCCGACGTCGACGCTCTGCTGAAGCTTTGCCGCGAGCGCGGCGTCGCAACGCAGACGATCAAGTCGGTGGCGCGGCGTCGGTGGCAAAATGGCGACGGCCCAAAATTCAGCTGGTACGAGCCGCTGCGCGATCGCGATGCCATTCGCCGCGGCGTGCATTTCGTGCTGAGCCGGCCGGGACTGTTCCTGAACTCCTCGAGCGACGCGACCATTCTGCGCGACATCCTCGACGCGGCGAGCGAGAAGCCGACCGCGCCGGCGCGCGCCGCGATGGAAGCCGACGTTGCGCGCTATGCGATGCAGCCGCTGTTCATTCCCGGAGTGTCCGACACGATTTAGTACACGCCGGGAATAAGGCGCGAGGTGCGTCGCGGTAGGCTTCGAATTCGGCGCCGAATTGCGCGTTCAGCAGCGCTTCCTCAGCGTGGATGCGTGCGACGAGCGGCGGCAACAGTACGGCGATTATCAGCACTCCGACGAGCGAACGAAAAGCCAGGCCCCATCCAATGATGGTGACGAGCAATCCCAGGTAGCTCGGGTTGCGGACCACACCATAGATTCCGCTGGTGACGAGTTTGTGATCGGGCTGAATTGCTACCAGGCCGCTGAAGCGGCGGCCGAGCACGAAGACCGGATAGAGACGCAGCGTACAGCCGGCGGTGAAGAGGATGACGCCAACCCATCGAGTGGCGTCGCCGTCGATGGTCCAGATTTCTCTTCGATCCAGGTAGGCCGGCAGCCAGGCGGTGAGCAGCAGGATTAATCCGAAGGCTGCCAGCACCCATCGGTTGCCGCGATCCTCGCGCTCGCCGGAACTCAGATTTCCCTCGGTGAAGGTCGAGATGATCACGAATACGAAGGTCAGGATCGCCAGCGCGATCAGTGGCGGGTGCTCGAGGAACGGCGCAATCCCGCCCATGCCGAGCACGGCTAAGCCGATCTGCACGGCGGCGGGCACGAAGATGAGGATCAGTCGCGAGGCTTGCGCCGACATCTTTGTCGCAGCAATTGAAAATCGTTCAGACGACCTTGCGGAAGGCGAGCGCTGGCGGCAGCCTGACTGCTTCGAAGATTGGGACGATGCCGCTGACTATGCTAACGGCAAGCGCCGCGACCAATGCATTGAGGGTTTGCGCGGGAGTTACCCATAGGGCGCCGTTGCCGCCGAGCGCTGCGCCGAGCGTGACGCCGCCGGAGAACATCCAGAGCGCGGCGCCCGCTCCTATGATTCCGCCGACGAGTCCTATCGCGCCGCATTCGCCGAATAGCAGGAACGCTACCGCGCCGCGGCTGAAACCCAGCGCGCGCATCACGGCGACGTCGCTGATTTGTTCGCGAACCATCATGACCGTCGAGTTGGCGGCTATGAGTAGGACAGTCAGCAGCACGACGAGGCAAAGCGCGAAGACGATGGCGCGGATGTTCCCGATCGCCGACAGGCCGGACGAAAGCGCGTCGCTCTCAGTCATCGTCCGCGTCTCAGCGTCGGAGTTGGCGAAGTGTTCGTCGATCTGCTTGGCCAGCGGGCCCATCGCGTCGTTGCTGGTGGCGCGCACTATGATGTTCCACGCGATGTCTTCGTCGGGCAGGCCGTCGGCCTTGCGCGCCGCCATCAGGTAGTCGCGTCGCATCAGAAACGTATTTGGATAGCGCTTGGACACCATCGTGCCCGTGATGATGAAAGTCATCTCCATGTGATCGGAGTCGGTGCTGCGCAGCGTGACGGTATCGCCGATCTTCCAGCCGTATTTGTGCATGAGAATCTCGCCGACGATGGCGGAGCGCTTTTCCCGCAGAGTGCTCCGGCGCTGCTCCTCGGTCAGAGCGTAGTCGGGAAACACGTCGCCGATTTCGGGGCCTGCGCCGACGCCGAACACCGGCTCGCTCACGTCACGCCAGGTCGCGGGCCATCCCGTGATCGCGACGCACGCGGCCACGTTGGGCATTTTCTTGATGTCGTCGCAGTAGCGCGCCGGCAGATCCTCCCATGGCGCGGTCTTGTTGTTGATGATCAGGCGGAGCGTGCCCGACGCGTCCTTCACCACGCGATCCATCGAGGCCGGCACCGACACCAGCACCGTGTAGATGAAAGTGGCGAGTGCGATGGTGAGGATCGTCAATATCGTGCGGCGCAGATTCCGCCGCATGTTGCGTTCGATCAATTTGATCCAGTTGAACATGACGACTCCTGTTCAGACCGAGCGCAGCGACTCGACTAGGCCAATGCGCGACGCGCGCCACGCCGGCAGCAATCCGCCAAGCGCGCCGATAATCAGCGCGGCGATCATTCCCGACACGAACGCGCCCAGCGTCAGCCGAAATCTGAAAATGATTTCACCGACGTTCATCAGCTGGCTGCTGAGTCCGGTCGAGTACGCGACCAGCACTCCCAGCAACTCGCCGAGGACGCCGCCGGCCAGTGCGAGCACGATGCTTTCAATGACGAAACTCGCGAGCACGTTGAACCGGCTGAAGCCCAGTACTCGCAACACGCCGATTTCGCTCGTGCGCCGCGCGACCGCCGAGTACATCGTGTTCATTGCGCCGAACACGGAGCCGACCGCCAGAATCAGCGCGACGATCAGTCCGAGCGTGCGCAGCTGATCGATGAATTGAGTTTGCTTCGCGTAAAATTCGTGCTCCGACATCGTGTCGACTCTGATGCGCGAATCGGTCGTGAGCGATTTGGCGAAGTCGTCATGCGTGCCCGGCTTGAGCACAACGTGCAGTGCGTCGAAACCGTTGGCCACGTGCACTTCCTGCGTCAGGACGCTGAGATCGGTCAGCATCTCGGACTCGCGCGCGCTGTCCTGGTCGGAAAAAACCCCGACGATTTTGAAAGTGCGCGGACCGAATTTGAAATCGTTGCCGACTGCGAGATTCGGATAACGCGCCGCCAGCTTGCGGCCGACGACCATCTCGGCGGCACCGCCGTTCGGCCAGCGCCCGCTCTCAAGGTCGCATCCCGCCATGGACCTGGTAGCCGATTGGATTGACGCCGCGAAGGAGCGTGAACATCACGCCCGAGGTGACCGCTGCGGCGGGATTCGGATTGAAACCGGTGATCACTTCGGGCGAGATGAGCGCCTGGCCGTCGGGCGTCGTGGCGATTTGCGGGCGGCTCTTGATGATCTCGTATTGCTCATGCGTGATGAAGCTGCCGCCTTCGTCGGTGGTGCCGCGGCTGAGCACGATGTAATTGTCGGGGAGCCCGCTATTCATCACTGTCGCGCGCAGACCCGCGACGAAGCCCGACAGGATGAAGAGCAACATCACGACCAGCGCGACCACCGACGCCGTCATCGCACTGGTCGCTCGGCGAACCATCAGGCTGCGCAAGTTGTAGCGAATCGGGATCAATTCACCCTCCCCGTAGTCGATGCGGGCGAGAACGAACGTTTGCGCGAGTTGGAAAGGGATGGATTCTAGCCAGTCGGCGACTGCAATCCTAGAGGGTATTGATCTCGCCGGTGCAGTTCACGAACTGCGCCCTCGCGTCACGCTTGGCGGGGCGCGGCTCCGATACTAAGCTTCAAAATAAGTTGGAGGCGAAGCGATGAGCGGCAGCAAGTCAGAGGCGCAGAAGATTCGCGCGGGACTCAAGCATCCGGTGATCGACGCCGACGGCCATTGGCTGGAGTTCGGCCCGATCATTCTCGAGCAGTTGGAAAAATTTGGCGGCAGCCGCGCAGTGGACGGATTTCGCTCGTTCAACGGCCGCGTGTCGAAGCGACTGACGGCGTCGGAGGACGAACGCAAGCGCAGGCGGCGCGCGCAGGAAGCATTCTGGGCGTTGCCCACGAAGAACACGCGCGATCGCGCGACCGAGATTTTGCCGCGGCTGCTGTACGAACGCCTCGACGAATTCGGCATGGATTTCACGGTGCTGTATCCGACCGCCGGCCTCGGCATTCCGTTTCATCCTGATGACGAGACGCGGCGCGCGACCTGCCGCGCGTTCAACCGGTTCATCGCGGAATTTTTCGGAGAGTTTTCCGATCGCATGACGCCCGCGGCCGTGATCCCGATGCACACGCCGGAAGAGGCGTGCGCCGAGCTCGAATACGTGGTGAGAGAACTCGGGCTGAAAGTCGTGATGATGGCGAGCATGGTGCGGCGGCAGATTCCCGCGGTGGCCGACAAGACGCCGGACGCGGCGCGATTCGCCACGTGGTTCGACATGCTCGGGCTCGACAGCGAGTACAACTACGATCCGGTGTGGGCCAAGTGCGTCGAGCTGGGAATCTCGCCGACGTTTCATTCGGGTTCGCGCGGCATTGGACTGCGCAATTCGCCGACCAATTTTGTTTACAATCATATCGGACACTTCGCTGCCGCGAGCGAAGCGGTCTGCAAGGCGATTTTTCTCGGCGGCGTGACGCGTCGATTTCCGCAACTCAAAATGGGCTTCCTCGAAGGCGGAGTCGGATGGGCGTGCGCCCTGTACTGCGATCTGATCGGCCATTGGAAGAAGCGCAATCGCGACGCGCTCGAGGAGACCAATCCCGCGAATCTCGATCGCGAGATGCTCACGCAGCTCATCCGCCAGTACGGCGGCAAGTGGGTCGAAGGCAAGCTGGAGCCGAAGGCGGACGCCCCCAACGTCGCGACGATCCTGGAGCGCGATCAGAGCGGCGCCACCGGCGGAGTTCGCGAGCTCGACGATTATGCCGCCTGCAAGATCAAGCGGGGCGAAGACATCCGCGACTTGTTCGTCGACAATTTTTATTTCGGCTGCGAGGCCGACGACCCGCTCAACGCCTACGCGTTCAACCGCAAGGCGAATCCGTACGGCGCGAAGATCAACGTGCTGTTCGGCTCCGACATCGGGCATTTCGACGTGCCGGATATGAAGAACGTCGTGCCGGAAGCGTACGAGCTGGTGGAGGACGAGCTGATCACTGCGGACGATTTTCGCGATTTCATGTTCGTCAACCCGGTGCGCTTCTGGGGCGAGGCGAATCCGAATTTTTTCAAGGGCACGCGCGTCGAGAAAGAAGCCGCCGCTCTGCTCGCGCGCTAGTTGCCGACTGCGCGCGGAGCCATCGAAGCGCTGCGCTCGGTTCGATTTCCGAAGCGGCGAATCAGGTAGAGCAGGGGACCGACGCTGCCAAGCGCAATCGTGAGAATGACATACGGAATGGCGGAGGTCTTGCGCGCGCGAGCGTCGTCGCCCATCCAGGCCAGGATGAGAACCAGCGCGATCGCGAGATCGACGAACGCGGTGAAACCGCCGAAGTTCGCGAGGATCACGCGGAAGAAGCCGATATAGCCGTAGAGGTAAATCGAATACGCGTCGCACGCGAGCAAAACTATCAGCGCGGCTGAGAGTGCGAGCTGCTTGCGATTCATCGCGTCCTCCCGGATTCAGGCTTTCGAATTTTCCGCGAACGCGCGCCTGGCGGCGGCGGCGAATGCGCGCACCCGCGCCGGATCTTTCTTGCCGCGATTGCCGGGAACGTCGGTGTGCGTGAACGAATCGACGCCCCACGGCCTGACCGTCGCGATTGCCGCGGCCACGTTCTCGGCGGACAGGCCGCCCGCGAGGATCACCGGCACCCGCGAGCGCTCGACCACCGTGCGGCTGATCGACCAGTCGTGCGTCTCGCCGGTTGCGCCGGCGTAGGGCGGACCCTTCGCGCCGGAATCGAGCATCAGGTAGTCGAGGCAAGTCTGATGCGCGTCGGCTTCGGTGAGCGTTTCACCGGCGCGCACTGCGATCGCGCGCAGGAGCATGACGGGCGCGATGCGTTGGCGAATCCACGCGCAGTCCTCGGGCTCGATCTCTCGCGCGACGACATGCAGAACATCCGGCCGCACGGCGTCGACCATCGCGCAAATCTCGTCGCGATCGTCGGACAGCGACAGCGCCACGCCGCGTGAGCGCGGGCGAATCGCGGCGAGAATTTCGCGCGCCGCGTCAGCGCCGATCGCCTCGGCGACGACGCCCGGCTCGGCCACGACGAGGCCTATCAGATCGGCACCGGCCTCTGCCGTCGCGACCGCGTCGGCCACCGACGTCATGCTGTAAATCTGGACCGCCATCCGCCCGCGTTTATCCGCGGCCGCCGCGCAGCAGTCGGCCGGGCGTCGCGCCGGTGCATCGACCATCGTCCCAGGTCATCTCGCCATTGACGATGATCGCGCGATAACCGCGCGCATGCTGCACGCGACGCCATTCGCCGCCCGGAAAGTCGTGCGCGATATCGCCGACCCAATCCGGCTCGACCCCGAGTCGATTGAGATCGTAAACGATGACGTCCGCTGCCATGCCCTCGCGCAGGACGCCGCGATCGCGGAAACCCGCCGCGTGCGCGGGCAGCGCCGAGAGCCGGTAGTGTGCCTCCTCGAGCGTGACGCGCTGCTCGTCGCGCACTAGCCAGCCGAGAAAATCGGTGGTGTAAGCGCCGCCGGTGAAGAACTTGGTATGCGCGCCGCCGTCCGACACGCCGGGAATCGTGTACGGCGAGTCGTTGATCATCTCGGCGTAAAACTCCGCGTTGAAGCCGCGATTCGGTCCCAGGAACTCGACCTTGAGTTCACCGGCGATCGACAGATCGAGCATCACGTCGATCTCATGCTTGTTTTCTTCCGTCGCGATTTGGCCGATCGATTTGCCGACGTATTTCTCGAGCTCCGGCTTGTCTCCCGCCCACGACACGATCAGCAGACGAATCGGTCCGCCGACGCCCGCCTGGATCGCCTCGAGCTTCTTGTTCGCCTCGTCGTGCTCGCGCTTGATCGCCGCGCGCAGCGCCGGATCTTTCATCTTGGCGATTTTTTCTTCGTTGCTGCCGGTCGTGACCGTGCGCCACGCGGGACTCGCGTCGTAGAGATTCCAATTTTCGAGCGTGAACGCGAAACCGGTGCGCAGCGTCGCCGTCTGGCCGAAGATGGGCAGCCCTTTCTCGCGGCATCGCTTGAGCCAGGCGAGGCTGCGCTGATGAACTTTCGGATTGTGGCGCGCGGGCGCGATCGCGTTGTGCAGGATTGGCCGATTCGCCTCTGCCGCAAGCCGTTCGAGAAACGCGAGGTCCTCCTTGATATGCCCAGTCGCCTGCGTGATCTGCACGAAGCCCTCGTCACGCTCGCGCAGCACGCGCGCAAGATTGAGGATGTCCTCGTCGCACATCGTGTCCGTGACCATCGGCGATCCGTCGAAGTCGGCCTGCGTCGAATCCGGCCCGAGCCGCTGCACCGAGAATCCCGCGAGCCCCGCGTCCATTCCCTCGGCCAGCAGTCGGCGCATCTCGGCGCGTTCGTCGTCCGTCGCGGGCCGCGTCTTGGCGGCCTCGAGTCCCATCACGTAGGTCAGCATCGACGACGTCGGCAGGTACTGAATCACGTTGACGCCCTTGGCCGTGCGGTCGAGCGAGTCGAGGTACTGCGGAATCGTCTCCCAATCCCACTTCATCCCAACCTTCATCGACTCGTAGGGAATCGCTTCCGTGCGCGTCATCGTCAGCATCGAGCGCTCGCGGAATTCCGGCTTGACCGGCACGAAGCCGAAGCCGCAGTTGCCGAGCACCACCGACGTGACCCCATGCCATCCCGAAATCGTGCAGTACGGGTCCCATCGAATCTGCGCGTCGTAATGCGTATGCAAATCGACGAAGCCGGGCGCGACGATCATGCCGCCGGCGTCGACGGTCTTCTTCGCGAATCCGGGTGAGCGGCCGCCCACCTGCGCAATCTTGCCGTCCTTAACCCAGACGTCGGCGCGGTATCGCGGCACTCGCGTGCCATCAACAACGGTTCCACCTTTGATATGTAGATCGAAATCGGCCATCGAAAGATCCCTCCTTCGAAGACAAGGTCGGTGAGTGAGCGCGCTACAGTTTTCGTTTACAGCATCGCGGATCGGTTTACAAACGAGCCCACCGACGGTCCGCCCGCCGAATTGGTTTGCCCTGAGCGTCGGTGACGTGGCACACAGATAGTCAGTATCCAGGAGGATCGAGCCATGGCATCATCCGCGCCCAAAGACGCGTCCGCTCAAACCTATCCGATCGTTGAAACCACCCACGGCAAGGTGCGCGGCGTCGCCGCGGATGGCGTCAGCAGCTTCAAAGGCATCCCGTACGGCGCCTCGACCGCGGGACGCAATCGCTTCATGCCGCCGGTTGCGCCGACGCCCTGGCCCGGCGTGCGCGACGCTCTCAGCTACGGACCCAGCGCGCCGCAAAATCCCTCCTCGATGCGCGGGCTGGTCGATCCGAAGAGCGCATTCGCCGCGTACGGCGACGCCGACAGTATCGTCGAAAGCGAGGACTGCCTCGTGCTCAACGTGTGGACGCCGGCCGCGGACGATAGCAGCGCGCGGCCCGTGATGGTCTGGCTTCATGGCGGTGGCTTCCAGGCGAGCTCGGGCTCGCCGCCGATCTACGATGGCAGCAACCTGGCGCGGCGTGGCGACGTGGTCGTCGTCAGCGTGAACCATCGCCTGGGCGCGTTGGGCTACACATTTTTCGCCGGTATCGGCGGCAACGACTTCAGCGAATCGCGCAACGCCGGAATGTTGGACCTGGTCGCTGCGCTGGATTGGGTGCGCGGCAACATCGCGAAGTTCGGCGGCGATCCGCGCAGGGTAACGATCTTCGGCGAGTCCGGCGGCGGACAGAAAGTCTCGACCTTGATGGCGATGCCGGCGGCGAAGGACCTGTTTCATCGCGCGGTCGTCCAGAGCGGCCCGGGACTCAAGATGAACAAGCTGAGCCACGCGAACCAGGTCGCCGAAATGCTGCTCGCTGAACTCGGCCTCAGCCGCGGACAGGTCCGCGAAGCGCAGTCGGTGCCGGTCGAACGCATCGTCGCGGCGCAGGCCGCCGTCCAAATCAAACTCGGAGCGCGCGTTCCCGGATTTATCCAGGGCTTCTCGCCGGTCGTCGACGGCGTCACGCTTCCGCGTCATCCATTCGATCCCGACGCGCCCGACGTTTCCGCCGGCGTGCCGTTAATCATCGGCTACAACCGCACCGAGATGACGCTGTTCATGGCCGGCGATGCCAAGGCCTTTTCTCTCGACGAGGACGGGCTCCATCGGCGCGCCGGCCGCCTGCTTGGCGAGCATGCCGATCGCGTGATCGAAATTTTCCGCAAGGAGAATCCCGGTGCGAGTCCATCTGAGCTGATGTTCCTGATTGGCACCGAGTATCCGATGGCGGCCTGGTCGAGAAAGATTGCGGAGCGCAAAGCTGCCTTAGGCGGCGCGTCCGCGTACCTGTACCGATTCGATTGGGAGACCCCCGTCGCAGGTGGGCGCATGAAATCGCCGCACGCGCTCGAGATACCATTTGTGTTCAACAACGTTGGCCCGCTAACCGCACGCCTCGCGCCCGACAAGCCCGACGTTTTGGCCCTCGCGCATTCGATGAGCGATCGTTGGATCGCATTCGCGCGCACCGGCGATCCCAATGCGGACCAGGCTCCTCGATGGACTCCGTACACTGGATCGGAGCGCGCGACGATAATCTTCAACACGCGAAAGCAGGGTCGAGCAGGATCCGAATCAGGCTGAGCGCGAGGCGATCGACAATATTCTGTTTCCGCAGAATTAGTTTCGCCGCGCGATCGAATCGACGCGGTACAGCCGCCATTCCTCCGGCACGCCGCGAAGCCGGTGCGATCCCGCATCGGTCAGAACCATCCCGGAACCGGCGACGAGGTCGCGCACCGTGCTCGACACCAACACCTGGTCGGGCTCCGCCGTAGTCGCGATGCGCGCGCCAATATGAAGCGCGATACCGACCGCCTGGTCTCCCACCCACACGCACTCGCCGCAATGCAGCCCCGCCCGTAGCTGCATGCCGAGCGCAGATGCCGCCGTCCGAATCTCGAACACCGCGGCCACCGCCTCGGCCGGCGCGTCGAACAACGCGAGGAACCCGTCGCCTGGATTGCTGATTTCGCGCCCGCGAAATGCCGCCAGGGTTTTTCTGACAATCGAATAATACTGCCCCAGCTTGTCGCCCCACTGGCGATCGCCGAGGCGCACCGCATGCCCGGTCGATCCCACGATGTCGAAGTACAGGATCGTCTCCAGCGTCCGCGTCGATTCGCCCGACGCGTCGCGGCGAATGCTTCGCGCCGGTGCCGTGCTTCGTCTTCAGCGCGCGCGCTTGTTCCTGCAGCGCAGTCAGTCCGAGCAATTCGGCAGACGCGAGCGCTTGATCGTTCAGCTCCAACGCTCGAGCACTATCTTCATCCTGGCCCCGCTCGATCAACATCGCGGCGTATTCATGCTGGCTGTGCGCAAGCCATCCGCGCGCGCCGATTCTCGCGTTCATCGAGATCGCCGTTTCGTAATGCCGCTGCGCATCGTCGTATCGCTGCATCAGCGCCGCCAGGTTGCCCAGATAACGCGAGGCGGACCCGTAACACACCTCGGTCCATCCAATCATCGTGTTCCGCTCGGCATACGGCAGCATGAGTTCGTAGATTCGCGCCGCGCGCTCGCGGTCCTGGATGAACACGCAAATAGTCGTCAGGATCGCCATCGTCGCCAGCCAATTCCAGTCGCGGCGCAACGCAGCGAAATCTTCGCGCGCAAGGTACTCGAATTGAACTCGGGCTTCCGCTTCGCGTCCGGCCTCGACATGCGCCAGCGCCAATCCGGATCGCGCGACGTCAAGCACCGGATACTGCTCGACGTACGCGCGCAGCATCGGTTCGAGCTCGCCCATCCGCCGCTGCTCGAAACGAATGAAACTCACCTGCGCTGCGTACGACAGCAGCGCGCGCGGCTCCTGGCGCCGCTGACCGACCACCATCGCGTGTTCCGCCAGCCGTTCGCCCTCGCTCGAGTCGCCGCGCAACAACGCTCGCATCGCGTTCGTAAGCTCGACCATCGAGCTTTCGCCGTGCAACAACGCGCGCATCGCGTGCGAAGGCTCGACCATCGAGCTGCTGCCGCCGGTTTTCTCGGAAAGTTCCTTGTAGGTCTTGAGATCGGCCTCGGCTTCCTGCATCGCGCCCGTCTCGAGCAAATCCGCCAGATGCATCTCGAGGGCTCTGAGAGCCCATTGTGGGTCCTTGATGCGTTCCGCGAGCTGCACCATCTCCTGCGCCGTCTTCAGCCGCGCATCCAGGTTGTCAGGTCCCCACAACGAGTAATGCCACATGCATAGCGCGTAAATCAGCGCCGACGGATTGTCGAGCCGTCGCGCCATCTCGACCGCATTCCGCGACAGCTCGACCGATCGCGCGCGCTGGTCCGACCAGTAAAGCGCAGCCGCCAGCCGCGCGATCAGCATCGCCTTCTGCGCGCTGTCGGACCTCGCCCGATGTGCGCAGCGCCTCTTCCAGCAACTCGACCAGCATTCCATCCACCGTTCCGGCCCTGCTCGATGGAATGCCGACTCCCAGCGCGGCCCTTGCCAACGCGCCGCTGTCATTCGACTTGCGGGCGAGAGCGGCTGCCCGCGCAAAAACCTCCCGCGCACGATCGAAGTAGCCGGCTCTGCTCAGCGCCTCGCCGAGTTCGACCATCAGGCCGCAGCTCTCGGCTTGTTCCAGGGCCGGCGCGGCCGCGAGCGCGTCGAGCGCCAGTTGGTAGAGGCGCGCGCCTTCCTCATATGCCAATTGCTGCATCGCCCGCCGCGCGCCACGCACCGCGAACTCGACTGCCTTGTCGCGCGTCTCCGGCCGGGATCGATCGCGCGTAATGCTCGGCGAGTTGCGGCAGGTAGTCGATCAGGTCGTCAGGATGAAGCAACTCGAGCGCTTGCGCGATCTGCTGATGAAGCTGCATCTGCCGCAGCCGCGGAAGATCTGCCGCCAGCGTTTCTGGAATCATCGCATGGCTGAATCGGAAGCGGCCCGCCGCATCGCTGTATTCCTTGACGATCCCGTGCGACACGCTTTCCGCGAGCCGCGTGATGCATTCGGGGGGCGCGAGCGCGGACACCTGCGACAGCAGTTGGATGTCAAACTCGCGCCCGATCACTGATGCGATTTCGATCGTATCGCGCGCTTCGTTCGACAGCGGCGCAACTCTCTTGCGAATCGCTTCGTGCACGCTGTCGGGAATCGCCAGCGCGGCGATTCGATCCTGCGCGCCGGCCTCGGGATGCGCGCGCAGCAGCCGCAGCGTCTCGTCGAGAAAAAATGGATTGCCCTCGGTCACCTCGCACAGCTTGGAAACCAAGCGGTTGTTGGGCATGAGCGCGGCGTTGCTCCTGGCGAACGCGGCGACTTCCTTCTCGCTCAGTCCGCCCAAATGGATCGTGCGGCCTTCTCGTCCGATCGAGCTGAGAAGCTGCGCATGCTCCGCCGACAGCCGCACCTCTGTGCCGCGATAAGTCGCCAGGATCAAAATTTTGCTTTGCAGCAGGTCGCGCGCGACAAAGCGCAGCAGATGCAGTGAATCGGCGTCGGCCGCGTGCAGATCGTCGAGCACCAAAACCAGCGGCGAAGCAGTCGACAACCGCTTCAGATACGCCGCGATCGAATCGAACAGCTCGAAGCGCGCGGGATCGAAGGTCGATCTACCTCTCGACGGCAGTCCCGATAGCATCGTCGCCCGCGGCCAATTCTCCGGCGATGAGATCTCGCCGCGCGACTCCGGCGTCAATCCCAACATCTGCCGCGCAGTCGAAGGCAGCGTCGCGTCTGCCGCGCGCGAATCGATCGTCGTCGCGCAATGCCGCAGCGCTTGCATCCACGGCCAGTACGCCGGCGCGCCTCCTCCTTCCCAGCATCGCCCCCACGCCACCTTCGCGCCGCCGCGTTCCGCCTCCGCCGCGATTTCCTCCGTCAGCCGCGTCTTGCCGATTCCCGGTTCTCCGATCAGGCAAAACAGTTGACCGCGACCGCCCGCGACGCTGGCCAGGCTCGCGCGCAACTCGCTCAACTCGCGCTCGCGCCCGACGAAGGTCCGGCCCATCTGTCCGTGTTGCCCGAATGATTCGAGGGGAGGATTTCCTTCGCTGCCGGGCATGGTCGATGCCGACTCAACTCACTTGCTGAATGGCGTGTTCACGTGCACGGACACGATGTGAATGCTGATCTGTTTGACAACCTTCTGTGTGTCCTTCGCCATCGCAACAATGTCGTGAGTGTTGCCGACGCTGACAGTTGGCTGCGCTGGTACTAGTATCGTCCCAGGCTCGAGTATGTGGAAAATATCGCGGCATATCGAGTCGATCTTCGTGAAGAGCCGCAGGACGCGATCCTCATGGGTGCCTCCCGTCGGTGGCGGATAAGCCTGGGTCGCCGGGCTCTGTCCAAAGATGTTGAACTGATCGCAAATTTGCGCGATGGCGTACAAAATTCCCTCGATGTTTTTGTCATGAGTCGTCTGATTCGGACTTCCGTTCTTCAGCTCCTGGAGCAGGGCCTGAAGCCTTCCGATCATTCCATTAGTGGGCGCCAGGTTTCCGTCGTTCGGGTTCAGGGTCAGCTTTTCAGTATCGTCTGCACATCGGTCAGCATCGCGTTGACCGTATCGTAGATCTTTTTCTCGTACGGATGATGTGGTGGGCTGGCGAATGGTGCAGTCATAAGCGCCTCCATCTTCTTCCGAGTTTTCGCCTCAACGGATTTGATCTGTTTCCTCGCATTTTCGGTTCCCTCCCTTCTTTGGCTATCGTTGAGTTAGCGAACGGGAGTTGCTTCGCAGAGGCTGACAAACTGTAAAGAGCGGCGGTTACTGGACTGCCTTGAAATGGGTTACACGGGCGAATTAAGCACTGTGCCGCGCCTAACGCTATAACACTCTCACGCGCGGACGTTGGGAAGGGCACCCATTATCACTCGTCTGAAATCCGCGTGCCGTCAGACGCGCGATCGCCGCGCGACCGAGCCACCATCGCACCAGTGAACGCGATGAGCGCGCCCGCCGCGACAAGCGCAACAGGAATATCGGCGGCCGTGGCGAGAAAGGCGAATGCAACTCCGCCGAAGATCTCACCAATCGATTCGGCCTGCGATAGACACGAGTGCACGGTCGCTCGCACGTCGCTGGTCGTGCGGCGATTCACCCAGATCACGCTAACCGGTCGCGTGACGTTGAACGCGATGCCGGACGTGAGCAGCACGCCGACACCACCGACGAGGAAATCCGGCGCGTACGCCAGCACGAGCATGCCCAGCAATCCGATGAAGCAGGCGAGCGCGTAAGTCCGGCGGGCGACGCCAACGCCATCAATACGCGCTTCGACGATGTGCAGCGCGATGGCACCGACCCCAGACGAGAGAATCCCGATTGCCGTCCACCACAATACTGGATCGTGCGGGAAGCCAAGGATGACGAGCCGCTTGGGAAACAGCCACGCGGTCATGCTCGCGCCGTTGATGATCATCGTCGCGGCGAACACAAGCAGGATCTCGTGGTCGTGCGAAGCGAGGGCTAGTCCTCGCCGGAAGATAGACAGCGAGGCCGTCCACCGCCGCGCCTGCGTGCGAGTAAAGTTATGCTCGCTGAAGCGCACCGCGACGAATATTCCGACCACCGCCATACTCGCTCCCGAAAGCACGATCGCTGTCGCGAGGTTGCTCGCCCAGCCGAGCACGCCGAACGCGACCATTCCCGTCGCCCCGCCGAAAAGGCTCCAGCGGGCGCTCGCCGTCAACACTCGGTCGATCCGATCGGGACGATCGAGCTCGTCAGCGAGCCACGCGACGTCGGCCCCGTTCGAGAATGCCCATCCCAATCCCCACAACGCCTGCGTGATCAGCAGCAGTGGAAAAGCGGTCACAAAGCCGGTCATCACCATTCCCGCCGCCATAAACGTGTGTCCGATCACAAGCGGCCACTTGCGGCTGATAACGTCGGACCAGACGCCTGTGGGGATGTCCGACAGCGCCAACGTGACTGACACTGCCGTGCCGAGAAAGACGAGCTGGGAAGCAGACAGATGCGCGCCGACGACGAAATAGAGGGTCGCAACGAGCACGTAGCCCCGGTGGAACACCGCGCGTACAAACGTCCAGCGCAGGAAGATGGTCTCGACGTTCCGCTCCAGATTCGGCCGGCTGGAGAGACCGGGAGGGGTTTCACCGGTCGCGCGCATCACTGTCTCTCCCCGATGAGTTCAGAACGTGCGCCGGTACGTGACGTAGTTCGCGCAGACTTTGGCGCCTAGTTTTTCCGCTGTGCGGCGCGACGGCCAGTTGTCGTCGAGCACCAGCGTGTAGCTCAAAAACTTCGCGCCATCGCGGATCATGCGCAGGTACGAGTGCGACGCCATCGCGAGGTTCACGCCGCGGCCGCGCGCCGCCTCGAGCACGCCGATGCCGAGAAAGTTGAGCTTCTCGTTGTCCGCCAGCTTGCGCCCCGGCTTGAGAATTGCGCCTTCGGCGTTCGGCGGCGTCACCATCAACGCGCCGACTGGTTGCCCGTCGCGATACGCGAGCACCGACGTGTCGAGCGCGCCCGACATCGCGAAAAAATCGAACAGGAATGTCAGCTCGTCGGTGGTGAAGGGCGTCGCGCCCCAATGACGTGCGAACGCGGTGTTCCAGGTGTATTCGAAATCACGGATGCGCCGCCCCGCCGGCAGATCTCTCAGCGCGACGATTTGATATCCCGCGCGCCTGCCTGCTTCGAGCGCGCTCTCATAGCGCGCGATCAGCTCCGGCGTCACCTCGATTTTGTAGTCGACCCATCCGCGCTCGGTTTCGAATCCGGCGTCTTTCAGCAGCGCGTGATAGTACGCGGGATTCTGGCGCGCGATGTCCGGCGGCAGAGTCTCGTAGTCGTCGATGACGAATGGAAACTCGAGCAATCCGTAGCCCGCGCGCGCCGCCGTCGCGCCGTTGGACTTCAACCACGCCGACGCCGCATCCATCATTTGCACGACCGCGTCGCGCGCGCCCGGCATCGCCTCGAACATCACGACATGCCCGAGCGGCTCGTTCCAGTGACGCTGATAATGGTCGTCGATGATCGCAACGGCGCGCGCGACGAGATTGCCATCGACCCGCGCCATGAACGGTTTGATCATGCGACCGTCAGCGAACGGTCCCTCACCCATCAGGATCGGCAACTGCACGGCCACCATCGCCGCCCATCGCGCGGCGCGGTATTCGTACACGCGATGTTGAAATAGAACGAACTCGGTGAGCGCCTGTTCGCCCGAGGGCGACTCGATTTTGACTGACAACTACCGACTCTCCCGAAACGCGATGACCAATCGCGCACTTCCATTCAGCCCGCCGCAGCGCGCATTTCGCGAGGTCGCCTTGTCTCGGCTCTCGCCGTGCGCTAACCACTACGCAGGGGCGAGCGTAGCGCCGCGCGCGCGCGAGCGTCAAACCAGCGCGCGCGGATTGCGTCCCCAGGAGCGCTAAGCGTCATGGTTGAAAAAACGATCGACCTCACGGGCATCTCGGCCAACTCGGTCGAGGAAGCCGTGCAATTAGCAATCTCGCGCGCGGGCGTAACGATCAAAGGCATCCACACTGCGCACGTGCGGGCTATCGACGCTATCGTCGAGGCCAACAAAGTGGTCCGATGGAAAGTCAATGTGAAAGTGACCTTCCAGGTCAAAGACGAGTTGCACGAATAAGCAATAGCGCAAGCATGCGCATAAGCGGCGGAGCGCAAGGACTTCCAGTCATGCGAAACCAGCCACTGAGAGTAGTCGATGGCGAAAATAGTTGAGGTCCATCCAGGTATCTACGAGATATTTCTGCCGCTGCCGATGCGGCCGACTATCATCAACGTTTATCTCCTCGACTGTCACGGCGCGTGGACGCTCGTCGACACCGGGATGAACTCGCCCGAGAGCATCAAGGCACTCGAGGAAGCGCTCGCGGAACTCAGCATCAAGATCGAAGATCTCGATGCGATCGTCGCGACCCATCATCATATTGATCACTTCGGCGCGTCCGGCGAGATTCGTCGCCGCAGTCACGCGGTTACGCACATTCATCGGCTCGAGGCCGAGCGCGCGGGCCGCATGATCGAATTCGGAAAGATGGCGCCGCACGACCGCCCCGAATCGCGCGCGTTCTTTGCCCGCCACGGATTTCCGATCGAGCAATTCAATCCAACCGGGATGCGCCCCGCGTGGATGGGCACATCGATGTACGGGCCGGTCACGCAACCCGACAAGTACATCGACGATCATGACGTGATCAAAATCGGCGACCGAGAGCTCGAAGTTATCTGGACACCCGGCCATTCACCCGGTCACAACGTAATTTATTTACGCAAAGAAAAAGTGATGATCGTCGGCGATCACCTGTTGCCCAAAATTACGCCACACGTCGGAATTTATCCCGACGCAGCGGGAACAAATCCCTTGGGAGATTTTATCGCGTCGCAGTTGAAGGTGCAGAAGTTCGACGTCGAGCTGGTATTGCCTGCGCACGGCGGCATCTATCACGACCATCGTCATCGCGCTAATCAGTTGATCGAGCATCATCGTTATCGCGAGGCGGAAATGCTCGATCTGACCCGCAAGTCACCGCAGACTGCGTTCGAAATTGCACAACAAGTATTCGGTGGCGAAGAACGGCCGATCTTCCACGTGATGGCGGCGACGTTCGAAACGCTCGCACACCTGGAACTTGCCTGTTTTGAAGGCCGCGCGCGCCGCTCCGAGCGCGGTGAACAAACTGTGTTCCAGGCATTATGAGAGGATTACAGGGGGGTTTGCTAATTTTTCCGAACGGTGTATTTTGGCCGTGCTTAAACGAACGGCGAAGATAACGGTGTTAGCTCGCTTGAGTGGAGGGGTCCCTAGATTGAAGGAGGATGCCATGAAACGGAAGATTGTATTGACGCTGGCTACGGGGCTGGCATTGTTGGTCGCCGGTTGCTCGAGTCAAGGAGGAGGCAGCAGCTCTTCTGGCGGCTCGGCACCAGGCGCTGCACCGCCGCCTGCGGCAGTTGCGTCAACCTCGAGAAATTTCAACCTGGCCGTCAAGTGCCCCGGTGTCCACTGGGAGAAGACGCACGGATGGTCGGATCAGCAGATTATGGAGCAGGAATCGCTCGAGGAGCAGGACATCCCTGCCTGCGAGCAATGGGTTCAGGCGCAGCCCAAGGGCTACGTGCCTCCTCCGCCCGGCGGAGCGGTGGCCTCGAAGGCTCCTGCACCCGGCGCAGCGCCAGCCCCGCAATGATACGCCTGACGGCGTAGAACTAGTTCGCGCGCAAGCGCGAGTCTGAGCGCGAGGGGATGAAAATCAGCGGCGCGGCATCTCGTGAGAGATGCCGCGCCGCCTTTTCTATTGTGCAGAATTTTAGAGCCGGCGCGATCTCGCGCCGGCGATACTCGATCTAGCGAGCGTTGGCCGTCGCTGCGCGCTTCGCGTCGCGACGCGCAGGAGCGCTGATACGCCCGCTGCGGACCACCGGTGAACGCCGCGCCAGGCGCCGCGTCGACACTCCCGCAAGCTGCTGATTGCGCCAGTCGCGCAGACCGCGCCGCAGAAACTGCGGTTCGATTCCCAGCGTTTCGCACACCGTCTCGAACGAGAACGGCCCTTCGCCGCCTTCGCCGATCAGCCACTGCTCGGCCTCGCTGAACAGACGCTTGCGCGGTCCGCCCTTGGCGTCCGCATTATTCTGGAAGCAACGCAGGGCGTCCTCCAGAATTGCCATCATCAGCTTCTTGACCGGGCGGATGTTGCTGTCGTCACGACGGCTGTCATAAAACTGCTCAGGCGTCAGAACGTCCGGCACGAAGAGATTTCCGAGAGCGCTATTTTCCCATTCCATGGTCTTTGTCCTCACCCGACCATGCCTGCCCACTTCCGCGAGTCAAGCTATCGGTGTCGGGTTCCCCGAGTTTTCTTTCTTAACTCAGGTATAAGCAACGACCATGCCGAATTTCACAGCAACTGCCCTAATGCAATTTAAGTAGCATGTTAAGGCGTCATGAACGCTAACTGTGGCTTCATTCCGTTGCGAAATTCACCGAATCGCACATCTTTTCGCAAATCATTCCGCGTTTTGCGAATTTTCCTTCACTTGTAGCGCGCGTGACTCATTTGCGACACGCGTTACGATTTGGCCACAAACCGCCAGCAAAGTGTCGCTCCGCTGCCATATCTGTCGTGCATGCATCCCAAGGCAGGCAGGGTCATCTCCGCCCAAGAAGGTGGCACCCGCGGTGGGCCGTCACTTATTAGATGAAGGTTGCGGCTACTGAACGGTATCAGGCCCGCCGCTCGGCCCTGCGGGCCCGTGCTTGCGCTCTTCCAGCTTGAAGGTCAGCACATCGAGCAGGCAATCGACCCTGTCCGCCAGCGCCCCGAGCAGCGTCTGCTTCTCGAGCGGCGTGATATCGAGATGAAAGCACAGGAAATTGATGAGCTCGGCACCGCGCAGCCCGCGTTGCTCCACTATCGTGCGCCAGGCCTCTTGCGCCGCCGCACCCAGGTAGCTGAACAGCATCTCGCGCAGCGCGTCCATCGTCTCGGCGTCGCAATCGAGCGCGTCGGCCCGCACCGGGCACCAAGTCACTTCCGCCTGCCGATACGAGCGTTCGCGAATTTCGCGCGCGATCCGAAACTCGCCGACGCCTTCGAGCGTCAGGTTGTAGCGCCCGTCAGCCAGCTTCACCAGTCCGCCGATTTTGCCCGCGCATCCGATTTCGAAAATATCCGGAAAGGCGTGGTAGTCGCCTTCCCAGTCGCCCTTCAGCAGCGCCATCCCGATGATGCCGTGGGCGTCGGCCACGTCGGCGATCATCTCGCGATAGCGCGGCTCGAAAATATGCAGCGGCACGCTCAGCCCGGGGAACAGCACGAGATTCGGCAACGGAAAGATCGGAATGATATTGGGTAGTGCCGCCACGTTTCACCGCCTCCGCATGATGGCAGGTTAAGTCCGTTACGATCCCCCGTCAAGGAAGCGCTCTTTTCTGTCTCCGCGCTTTTGCTATGTTTCACCGAATCCGCGAGACTCCATCTACCAGCCAAATGGAACCAGCATTGTTCATCGCCGATCGCGAGGAGGACCACGATGGGTAAGGTCGTCGCGACCGTGTTCACCACTCACGTGCCGCGCCTGATGATTACCGATCCGATCGCGCGCCGCGCCTACATGGGCCGCAACGTGACGACCTTCTACGACGCGATGCCGAAGCTCGAGCGCGAGCGCCTGCGCCATCTCGACTTCGATACCTTCCTGCTGATCGATACACACTGGTTCTCGACTCTGGAGTACGTGCTCAATGCTCACGAGCGCCTGTCGGGTGTGTACACATCCGAAGAGCTGCCCGAGATGCTCCATGACCTCGCTTACGATTATCGCGGCGACACCGAACTCGCGCGCAGCGTCGAGATTGAGGCGCGGGAGCGCGGGATTCGTGCAATCGCGTCGGCCCATACCAACTTGCCGATTCACTATCCCACGCTCAACGTGATGCACTATTTCAATCACGAGGCGCGCCGCCGCGTGCTCTCGGTGAGCGTGTGTCAAACGGCGTCGGTCAAAAATGATTTGGCATACGGCGCCGCGATCGGACAGGCCATCTGGAAATCGAATCGCCGCGTCGTGATTGTCGCGTCGGGCGGCATGTCGCACAAATTCTGGGACTACGATCATATTCTCGACCGCGCGTCGGCGTCGTCCGAAGACATCTCATCGACGGCCAACCGGCTCTACGACGAACGCATCATGGAATGGTTCAAGGCCGGCCGCCACGACGCCGTGCTGGCCGCCGCCGACGACTACCGCGCGCACTGCTCGCCCGAAGGCCGCTTCTCGCACTACCTGACGATGGCCGGCGCGATGGGCGGCGACTCGTGGACCTGGCGCGGCGAGCAGTTCGGCAAATACGAAGCCGCAATCGGCACCGGCCAGTCAATCTTTTTCTTTCAACCGTCTTTTATCGGCGCCGAGCGCGAAGCCGCCTGAGCGCGATACCGCCGGAGGTGCGCATTGAAACTTGCACACGGAATACTGGCGATGCTGGTGACGCCGTTTCATGACGACTACCGGCTCAACGAGGACGCGCTGCGGCGCGAAGTACAGTGGGCGATTGCGGCGGGCGCCGATGGCGTCGTCGCCGCGCCGAGCATCGGCGAGTTTCTGCACCTGGACGAAGCGGAGCGCACGCGCGTCTTCGAAATTGTGATCGAGGAGACGCGCAAGCGTCCGAATCTCTCCGCCGTCGCGATGACCTCGGGCGCGACCACGCTCGAAACTCTGCGCTACGCGAAAATCGCCGCGCGTCTCGGCTACGATGCGCAGCAGGTGATTCCGCCGTACTACTGGCGATGCGGCGAGGCCGAGGTCGAGCGCCACTACGGCATGATTGCCGAGGCCGGCGACCTGCCCGTCGTCATCTACCACAACCCCGCGCTCAGCAAGTTCAACATCTCGCCGAAGTTCGCCGGCAAGCTCGCGGCGATTCCCGGCGTCGTCGCGTTCAAGGAAGTGCTGACCGACCTGCAGCATCTCGAGGCGCTGTACGACGAAGTGGACGGCCGCGCGGACATCTACAATACGTTTCGCGCGATGCTGGCGGGGCTGATGCTCGGCGCGGCCGGCGGCTTCATCAATATTTTCGCGGTGCCCGCGGCAGTCGCGCTGCTCAAGGCTTTCAAGGCCGGCGATTATAAGCGCGCCGAGGAAATTCAGCGCCGTCTCAATCGATGCTTCCCGCGCGGCGGCGAGGAAACGCTCGGCCATCTCGGCACCACCAAGGTCACCGCGTCGGTCGCGACCGGCATCGAGATGGGCCCCGCGCGACCGCCGTACATGGCGCCGGCCGACGCTGCCGAAAGAATCCGCAAGCGCCTGCCGCTGCTGAACGAGGTCATCTGAAGTGGGCGACCAATAGGACGCAAGAGTATGGCCGGGCCAGCATGAATCTCCGCCACGCAGCCGCGCTCGCAGTCGGCTGGTGTTTGTTGGTGCCAGCGCATCCATTGTTTGCGCAACCTCCGCCAGAAGCTGTCGCTGACTGCGGCGGAATCAACAACGATGCCGGAAACGGAATGGGCGGCTGCTACGAAAACCGGAACGGGATCGGCGAAGGGTTCGGTGGGTTCATCGGCGAATTGCGGCGGAAGCGGACTGGACGTGGCGCTGGTTATCGACGGGACTGGCGCGATGAAACCGGTCATCGACGACGTCAAGGCCAAGATGGAGCCGCTGGTGCAGGCGGTCCACCGGCTGGTGCCAATCGCGCGAATCGGGATAGTAGTGTTCGGCGGCAAGGGTGAGGCGATGCAATTCCAGCCGCTTACGCTGTCGCCGCAAAAGCTCGACACTTTCCTCAACATCATTCAAAGGATGGGTGGCCGCGAATCGGAAGAGGACACGTTCGGCGCCTGCCAGACGGCGATCAACAAGATGGACTGGAAGCCGTACGCCAAGAAGGTGATCGTGTTGGTGGGCGATTCGCCGCCGCCTAAGGACGACTTCGTGCCGCTACTGACGATGATTCGGCGGTTCAAATCGAACAACGGCACTTTCAGCACAGTGGATGTGGCGGCCGAGGAGCAGGATGGTGAGGTAGATCACAAGGAGCGGCCGAAAAGCTTACCCTCGCGAGAGTTCTTCCGGCAAACGCAGGCGGCCTACAAAGTGCTGGCCACGGCAGGTGGCGGCTCGATGAAATCACTCACCAAGGACACGCTCATCGATCTGCAGCTGCTGATCCTGATCTTCGGCGAGCAGTGGCAGTCGCAGGTTTCTGCGTTCGGCCACGGGCTGAACAATCCCAGCTTGAATCCCGGCTCCATAAGTCAGGGCCGACGCCGGCCGTGCAAATCGCTGGTGGCATCGCCGGAATTCGGTGCTAGGATCGACGTTTCCGATCTGACTGGGAGAAATCGCACTGATATGGGCGCGCGCTCGGGCAACAACTATCTCTCGTCGCTGAAAAAGCTCGGCGCGGAAATCTGGATCGGCGGCGCGCGCGCCGGCGACGTTACCGCTCATCCCGCGTTCGCCAATTGCGCGCGCTCGGTCGCCTCGCTCTACGACATGCAGATGGAGCATCCCGAGACGATGACCTTTCGCACCGACGACGGCGGCCGCGCCGGCCTGTCGTTCATCATTCCGAAAAGCGCCGAAGACCTGCGCAAGCGCTCGCGCATGATGAAGACCTGGGCCGACTTCGGCTGCGGGATGCTCGGACGCACGCCCGATTACCTCAACGTCAGTCTCGCGGCGATGGCGGCCGCGCGCAATTTTTTTGCCGAGAGCGATCCGCGCCACGGCGACAACATCTGGAACTACTATATGGAAGCGCGCCATCACGATTGGTGCGCGACGCATACTCTCGTCAATCCGCGCGCGAGCCGCGCGGCAGGATGGGCCGGGCAGACCGACGCCGACCTCGCGCTCAAGCTGGTCGAGAAGACCAACGACGGCATCGTCGTGAGCGGATGCCGCATGCTCGCGACGCTCGCGCCGCTGTCGGAAGAGCTGCTCGTGTTTCCTTCGACCGTGTTGAAGGCCGAGCCGGCCGCCGAGCCGTTCGCGCTGTCGTTCGCGATCCAGTGCAACGCCAAGGGCCTGAAGTTCCTCTGCCGCGACGCTTACGACGTGGGCCGCTCGCGCTTCGACAATCCGCTGGCGTCGCGCTTCGAGGAAATGGACGCGGTGGTCGTGTTCGACAATGTGCTGGTGCCGTGGGAGCGCGTGTTCCTGTGCGGCGACGTCGCGCGATGCAACGCGCTGTACGCGGGAACCGGCGCCGTCGTGCACATGATGCATCAGGTGGCCGTGAAAAATGTCGCGAAGAGCGAGTTCGTGCTGGGATTGGCCGCGCGAATCGCCGAGGCCAGCGACGCGATGTCGCTGCCGCACGTGCGCGAGCGCCTGGCCGAGATGATCATGACGGTCGAGACGATGCGCGCGTGCCTGCGCGCCGCCGAAGCGGACGCCGCGCCCGACAAGTGGGGCGTGTTCACGCCGGCGCGCGCGCCGCTCGACACGGCGCGCAATCTTTTCCCGCGGCTGTATCCGCGCATGGTCGAGATAATCCAGCTCAACAGCTCGAGCTCCCTGATGGCGACGCCGTCCGCGGCCGACTTCGCAAATCCGGCCGAGCTGCCCGACCTCGAGCGCTACTTCGCCGCCGCCGACGCCGGCGCCCAGCGAGCGCGTCGCGCTCTATCGATTGGCGTGGGAGGTCGCGTGCAGCGCATTCGGCGGCCGCCAGGTCCTCTACGAGCGCTTCTTCTTCGGCGACCCCGTCCGCATGGCAAGCGCGCTGGTCGACAACACCGACCTGAAGCCGCTCTCCGACCGCGTCCGCGCCTTCCTGAAACGTTCCGACTGATGGCGCAGCAGGGCGGCGACCGCTATCGTCAGCCTCACTCATGGCGAGACTTCGAAAGGCGGCGCGGATTTGGGGCAATCCCAAAGCGCGCGCGATTGGCGAGCGCGTGCTGTTCACTCCGGACGGCAACGTCTTCACGATCGATCCGCCGGCGATGTTCGGCCGCCGCGCGCCGATCGAAATCGAGATCGGCGCCGGCAAGGGCGAGTTCATCATCGAGCGCGCTGCCGAATTTCCCGATCGCGACTTTATCGCGATCGAGCTCTCCGCGACGATCACGCGCGTGCTGGCCGTGCGATGCGGCCGCGCCGCGCTCGACAACATCCGCGTCGTGCGGATGGACGCGCGCACGCTGGTCAACCTGATGCTCGCCGACGCGAGCGTGAGCGCCTACCACATCTACTATCCCGACCCGTGGCCGAAGGAGCGTCACGTCAAGCATCGCCTGTTCACGCCGCCGCTGGCAGCCAGCCTGTTCCGCACGGTCGAGCCCGGCGCGATCGCATATGTCGCGACCGACGTGCGCGATTACGCAGCCGAGATTTTCCCGATGATGCTCGCGGCGGGTTTCATTCGCGCCGTCGAGGCCGCGCCCGGCGCCGAGCGCACCGGGTTTGCGCGCAAGTACGTCGCCGCGGGCAAGCCGGTGTTTTCAGCCTCGTTCCGCAAGCCGCGTGAATCCAAAAGTAACTGAATCCGCCCGCTTGGCGCGGCTTGCGCCGAATCCTGTCGAATCCGAATGATCGCCGATGGATTGCAATGCCGGACAGGCTTGTCTAACCTTTTTTGCGTCACAAAATGAAACGCCTGTTGGTAATATTGGTGGCTTTTGTACTGCTGCCCGCGTCCGCCTGCAGTCTGCGCCAGAAGCCCTCCGGCGAGGACTACTACGCGCAGGGCCAGCTCAATTTCGCCAACAAAGAGTACAAGGCCGCGATCGAGAACTATCAGCAGGTGATCGACAAGTATCCGTTCAGCCCGTACGCCGAAGATGCCGAGATGAAAATCGGCCTCGCCTACTACCAGCAAAAGGATTATGCCGAGGCGATTGGCGCGCTGGACGATTTCCAGCGGATGCATCCGACCAGCAAGAACCTCGAGCTCGTCACCTACTACATCGGGATGAGCTACTACGATCAGATTGGGCGCGAGGACCAGGATCAGGGCAAGACCGTCGCCGCGCTCAAGCGCTTCCAGGAACTCGAACAGCGCTTCCCGGAAGGCGACTTCGCCGAGCTGGCGCATGACAAGGTGCTGGTCTGCCGCGAGATGCTCGCGCGCAACCAGATGATCGTCGGCAACTACTATTACAAGCGGGCGAACTTCCGCGCGGCTGAGTCGCGATTCGCCGAGTTACTGCAGAAGTATCCGGAGACTCCGGTCGCGCCCGACGCGCTGTTCGAGCTGGGAATTTCGCTCGAGAGAGAAGGCAAGCGCTACTCGGCGGCGCAGGCTTTCGCCGCCGTCAAGAAACATTTCCCGGATTCCGGTTACGCGAAGCGAGCGCAGACCGAGCTCGCCAAGCTCCACGAACCAATCGACACTGAAGAGGATCCGCTGCCACTGGTGCTCGCCGAGACCGGCTACGGCGGCAGTCCCGACGACTCGAACGCGGACAAAGTGGTCGTGCGCCAGCGCTCCGACATGGGCGGTACCCAGGTAGCGTCGGCCGGCGGCGCGACGGCATACGGCGCCGACGGCCTGCCGATTCTCGACGGGGCCGGCGCCGGCGCATCGAAGACGTCGTCGGATGTTCCTGCTGTGCTGCACGCGCCCGATCCGTCGCAGCCCGATCTTCCCAGCCAGGCGCCCGGCGGACCTAACATGATGCGTGCGCCCGCGCCGACCCTGCCCAAGCCAACCGGCAGCATAGCAGGCGCGGCCGACGCGCAGGCGCGCGCGATGACCGGTGTGGCCTCCGCAGCGCCGTCGTCATCGCCGAATCTGATGACGGCGAGCAGCAGCGCGCCGGTTGCTGAGCCGTCGCATGAAATTCCCGCCGACGTTGACGCCATCAATCCGTCCCAATCGATCACTTCGAGCAGCGGCGCCGCTGACGCACCGCCGCCGGAAACGACGCATCGTTGGCCGCCGCGGCACCCGCGCCGCCGGCCGCGCCCACCGGCGAGCCGGCGCAGGAGCCGACCTTGCACGAGATGAATACAGATCCCGCGGCGTCGGCCCCGCCGTTGTCGCTGGGCGTGCCGCCCACTGCCGGTCCCGCGACGCTGAAAACGATCAGGCTGTCCTCGAACGAGCCGCCGCTGTCGGTTGTTTTCGAACTCACCGGACCCGTCAGCTTCGACAAAGACCTCGAGAGCAACCCCGATGGTTCGACCGCGACGGTCGTGCTCAAGGACGTCAGGCCCGACGCCGCGCTGCAGGCTCATCTCGTGTTCGACAAGTCGATCTTCAAGGATTGCAAAGTATCGAGCGACTCGTCCGGCACGACCGTCACTCTGAACATGCAGCCGATCGCGCACTTCGCAGTCGTGCCGCTCGAAAGCCCGCCGCGCCTGCTGGTGACGTTCACCCCGCAGTCCGGCACGCTGAAAACCAGCGCCGCTTACTGATTACGCAAACACATCGTCGAACTTGATGCCGAGGAACTTCAGCACCACCTCGGCGTAAACCTTCAGTCCCCAGTAAAAGCCTTCGACCGGCAGTCGCTCGTCGTTGCCGTGATAGAGCGTGCCGAACGGCATGTGCGGTTCGAGCTTCACCGGCGAGAATCCATAACACTCGGCGCCGAGCTTCGAGTAGAACTTGCTGTCGGTCGCGCCGGGGATCATCCATGGAATCGCGAGCGAGCCGGGGTCGGCCGCCTCGACCGTCTGCTTGATCAGCTCGAACAGCGGAGTGTCGGGACTCGACTCGGCCGGCGGCGCAGTCTTGAGCAACTCGAAGGTCGGCTCGGGACCGACAATCTGCCGCAGCTCGGCCATGAAGCTCTCGGGGTCTTCGCCGGGCAGCGTGCGACCGTCGAGCACAATCGTCGCCTCGCCGGGAATCACGTTGTCCTTGTATCCCGCGCGCAGAATCGTCGGCGAGACCGTGTTGGAGAGCATCGGCGCAAACAGCGGCCCCGGCGATTCGACCGGCACGCCCATTTCCTCGAGCGTCTTGCGCATGAACGGCGAGACGTTCTTGCGCATCGGCGTCCGCACGATCCTCGTGATCAACTCGGAAATTCGCGAAATAGCCGTGTCCGATCGCGGCATCGATCCATGCCCCGGCGCCGCCGTGACTTTCATCTTGATCGTGACGAAACCCTTTTCCGCCACCTGGATCGGGTAGAAGCGCTTGTTCCTGAGATGAACGGTGAAGCCGCCCACTTCGTTCAGCACGTAGCCGGCGCGGACCAGCTCGGGATGCCGCTCGACCAGGAACTTTGCGCCGAAATCCGATCCCGCCTCCTCGTCTGCGACCGCCGCCATGATCACGTCGCGATTCGGCTTCGCGCCCGCGCGCTTCATCGCCGTCATCATCACGAGGTCCATCGCGCATTTCGACTTCATATCGATCGAGCCGCGGCCCCACACGCAGCCGTCGGCGATTTCGCCGCTGAACGGCTCGCGCGTCCATCCCGACCGCTCGACCGGCACGACATCGGTATGCGACGAAAGCAGCAGGGCGCCCACGGCCGAGTCGGTACCTTTATACCGCGCAATCAGGCTGGCCCGGGTCGGAGCGCTTTCGCGGATCACCGATTCGACCCCGTGCGCGCCCAGCGCGTCCGCCAGGTAATCCGCGGCGATTCGCTCATTTCCAGGCGGGTTGGTGGTGTCGAACCGGACCAGCGCGCGCAGAGAATCAAGCGCCTCCTGCTGAAATGCCTGCCACGAAATGGTCATTCACTTCCCCTTTTCGATGGGTACATAATCGACATACAATGCTACAACCTGTTACAACCTAAGTATAGAAGCTTGAACGTCGATTATCGCTACTAAAACGACTCAAATAAAGCGCCCCACCAACAAAATCGGGCGATATTTGTGGCCGCTGGCATCCCAACGCATCTGACGATAACCTCCGCCCAAGGTTACAGCTTTGAGCATAATTTGCGTCGAGAGAGTTATCGTCGCGGTCAGCGACCTGTCGGCCTCGCGCGAAAGCTGGCGACGCGCCGGGTTCGGTATCGCGAGCAGCGAAAATGACTTCGATCGCGACGGCATCCGCGTCGCTCGTCTCGCGGCGGGTGCAGTAGAACTCGATCTCTGCGAACTGCACTCCGCCAAATCCAGGTCACCGCTGGCAGAGCATTTGCGCGCGGCGACCAGCGATGAAAGTCGCGGCGGCATCGTCGGATGGGTCTGGGGCGTCAAGGGTGTCTTGATCTCTGACGAGCCCGAGTCGAGTGCCGGCCAATCCATCAAAGCGATCGCCATTCCGGGACTGTCGCAGCCCGTCGCCAAAGCCGAGATGCTTTCCTCCGGACTGCCGGGCGTCGTGACCGCTGCCACTCCGGTTACCCTCGACATCGAGTCGCGCCGCCAGTCGCTCGCGCGGCTATGCGGCCCCAACGCCAACACTGTCGACTATCTCGAACACATCGTCGTGATGACTCCCGTGCTCGAGGACGCTATCGCCGCCAACGAAGCGATCGGCGTCCCATGCAAGCGAATCCGTGAAGTCGGCAACGGCGCGCGGCAGGCATTCTTCAAACTCGAGCAGACCGTGCTGGAAGTCGTGGGGCCGGCGACGCGCGGACGTCCCGGATGCTGGGGCCTCGCGCTCATGTGCGCCGACATCGCGCGAGCAGTCGCGGTCGCGCGCGAGAACGGCCTGCAGGCGACGGAGCCCAAGCTGGCGATTCAGGGCGGCCAAATCGCGCGCATCGTCGACCCGCTCGACGGCGTCGCGATCGCGTTCATGCAGCCCGGCCCCCGCCGCGACGACTGATCGAATTCTGTCATTCCGACGAAGCGAGCAACGCGAAAATCGCGATCGCGCTCATTTAGCCTGGCCCGCCGCGACGACTGATCGAATTCTGTCATCCTGACGAAGTGAAGACTGATCGGACTCTGTCATCCTGACGAAGCGAGCAACGCGAGCGGCAGGAAGGCTTCTGCCTCCGGACAGCTTCGCGTCAGCGAAGCCGGTTCCGGTCTCTGAAAATCGCGCAGCGCCCCTTCGCGTCACCGCCCGCTGAAATTCGGATCGCGCTTCGCCATGAACGCTTCGAGTCCTTCCTTGAAGTCGCCGGAGCGGAACAGCACCAGCAACTGCATGAGCACGTGATGCGTGTGCGATTCGAAGTCCTCGCTGAGACCGTGACGGAATAACCGCTTCATCGCGCGAATCGCCAGCGGCGCGTTGGCCGCGATCTTCGACGCCCATCGCGTCGCCTCTTCCATCAGTTCTTCATGCGCGACGACTTTGTTCGCGAGCCCGAGCTCGACCGCGCGCGCCGGCCCGATGTCGTCGGCGATGAATCCGATTTCGCAAGCCTTCGCCCATCCAACCAGCCGCGGCAGATACCAGGTGCCGCCGCTTTCGGGCACGATGCCGCGCTTGGCGAACGCGGGCACCAGTTTGGCGCGATCGCTGATCAGCCGCAGATCGCAGCCGAGCGCGAGATCGAAGCCGTAGCCGGCCGCCGCGCCGTTGATCGCGCAAATCACCGGCAGGTCGATTCGATGCAGCGTCACCGTCGGCAGCTCGCGCGTGCTGACGTGGGACGCGCCGGGTGCCGCCAGTCCCGCGCCGATACCGCGGCCGGCCGCAGTGTCCTTGAGGTCGAGCCCGCTGCAAAAGCCGCGGCCTTCGCCGGTCAGGATGATCGCGCGCACCTTCGGATCGCTGTCGAAATCCTTCAGCGCTTCGCCGAGATCGTTGAGCATCTCGACGCTGATGGCGTTCATCCGGTCTGGCCGGTTGAGCTTCAAAATTCCGAGCTGATTGGTTTTTTCGACGATAAGATCGGCCATCGCTACTACCTCCGTTCGCGCTTCAGAACCTATCCGATTTAGCGAATGAAGCGATACTATGTTAGTAATTGCTCGATTGCTGCGAAAACGGAGTGCGGCCCGAGTACTGGAAAAAGATATGATCAAACACCTGCCTGCGTCGGCTTCGGCCGACGAAATCTGCGCGGCGCTCGCCGACGACGGATGCGTCGTCGTTGACAATGTCGTCCGCCCCGAAGTGATGGACGAGGTCGCGCGCGAGCTGCGTCCCTTTGCCGAGAACACTCCGCTCGGCCCCGACGATTTCAGCGGCCGCCGCACCCGCAGGACCGGCGGACTGATCGCGCGCTCGCCAAAATCCCGCGAGCTCGTCATGCATCCGGTCGTGCTCGGCGCCGTCGCCAAGATGCTCGGCCATGCGACCAGCTTTCAGCTCCATCTCACGCAGATTATTTCGATCGGCCCCGGCGAGCCGGCTCAGACCATTCATCGCGACCAGTGGGCATTCGATTTCTTCCCCTTCCCGCGCGGCTACGAAGTCCAGTGCAACACAATCTGGGCGATGACCGACTTCACGGCGGAAAACGGCGCCACCCGCGTCATCCCCGGCAGCAACCATTTCGACGACAAGCTGCGCTTCACCGAAGCCGACACCGAGCCGGCCGAGATGAGCAAAGGGTCGGTGCTGTTCTACACCGGCAGCATCTATCACGGCGGCGGCGCGAACCGCTCGAAAGAAATCCGCACCGGAATCAACATCACCTACAACGTCTCGTGGCTCCGCCAGGAAGAAAATCAATATTTGTCGGTGCCGCTCGATATCGCCCGCACACTGCCCGTCGACCTGCTGCGACTGATGGGCTATCGCCTCGGCGCCTACGCGCTCGGCTATGTCGACGACACTCGCGATCCAATCGAAGTAGTCCGTCCCGACCTCGCCCGCACCGGCTTCCGGCCGGCGTTGGAAACGCAAGAATCCGCGAGATTCCTGACCACTCAGCCGCGAGCATCGACCGAGAAATCCGAATAGTCGGATTCGGTTTCTTCGCCGTCTTTACTCCTTCAGCTCGTCGCGGTTAGGCAATCGCAAGACATTTGAACTAGTCTTCGTTCCGACTAAATCTCAAAAGGCGGGGCACAGGTTCAGTCAAACAAAGGGGGGACGCGCGATGCATGAAATTAAATCGTTCAACATTTTCCAGACGGCCAAGGTGGTTGGGGTACTCTACGGGATCTCGTTCCTGCTCATGGCGATAGTCGAGTTTCTGGTCGTTGTGATGTTGGGTCATGCGAGGGTGGTGAACCATGGGATGGTGGTGAGTCCTGCGTCGGGTCATCCAGGTGGGAACTTTCCCTTCGTATTAATGTTCATCGTTGTTCCAGTCTTTGGCACCATCTTCAGCTTCATCGGCGTGGCGTTTGGTTGTTGGCTGTACAACGTACTCGCCCCGCACATCGGCGGTATTACATTTGAGCTAAATCCAAAGGCAGGCATGAACGGTCCATCAAACTAAACCGTCCTCGCCTTACCGGCCAGATTATTCGCCCTTGGCGAAGCAGACCGCCTCGATATTGTGCCCGTCCGGGTCCAGCACGAACGCGCCGTAGTAGGTCGGACTGTATTGCGGTCGCGGGCCGGGGCCGCCGTTGTCGCGACCGCCCGCCTTTATCGCCTCATCATAAAAGCGGCGCACAGTCGCGCGGTCCGTGCTCAAAATCGCGACGTGAGCGTACCCGCGCGGTCCATCATTGCGGCCGATCCAGATTCGCTCGCGGTCGGGTCCGGCAAACCCCGCGTACTGCTCCTGGTCGTTGCTGAACACGAGCGTGTAGCCGAGCGTCGCCAGCACCTTTTCGTAAAACGCTTTGCTGCGCAGATAATCCGAAACCCTGAGGCTGATATGGTCGATCATCGCATGCCCTCCCGTCCGGCCTTTGGTGAGCGGCCAATCTATTGCGAGTCGGCAAGCGCGTCCAGTTCCGATCCGTCAGGCTCGTTTCCGCTGTCTACAACTCCACGTGCAGCCGCATTCCCGGGACGACCACTGGCCCGCGGTCGCGGTTGTAGCCGGGGTTATTGATGTATTGAACATCCAGCGCGCCGAAGAATCCGCTGTGCACCGGAATCGGGAAGCTGTAGTAGCTCTCCATGATTTCCTCGGGTCCGTAAGTGAGGCGGCCGTCGCCCAACAGGAAACCGAGTCCGCCCAGCGCGAGGTACTGCTGATGCCGGCGCGAGATTCCGTTGCCGACGAACGCCACCCCGAACCGGTCGCGCGGGCGATCCCACAGCGTGCCGCGAACATCGCCGCCGAATGCGACCGTCTCGTTCACTTCCGTGTAGTTGAACGATTCATGATCGCCTTCGTTCCATCCGGCGCGCACGAATCCGCGAATATCGTCGGTGAATTCCTGATCGGCGTTGATGCCGAATCCGTACTTTAGATCGTTCTGCATCCGATGGTCCGTGATTTCCGGCTCCGGCGTTTTTCCGGCCTCGAACAGATCGATCGCTTCGTGATAGTCGCCCATGTTGGCGAAATTGGTGAACGCGAGCAGTCGAATGGTGGTGCTGCGTTTCTCGATTAGGCTGGGCCGCAACTCCAGTTCGTAGTTCTCGGAATGCGCGTCCTGCAGGTTCTTCTGCAGGTTCAGCCCATTGGCGCGCTTCGATATTAGAGCCTCGGCGAACTGCAAACCCCACCAGCGATCCTCGTAGTCGATGACGCCGCCATAGGTGTAGCCGCGCGTGTCCGCCGCGTAGTCCCAGGCGCCGTTGTTCACGACGGTCCAGTTTATAAAATCGCTGTGGCTGTTGTTGGCAACGGCATTCAGATCGAAGAAGTCGGCGAGGTCGAACTTGCCAACGTGGATGTCGAGCCGTCGAACGGCAAGCTGCGTCAGGATCGAGAGCGGCGTGCGCTCGACATCGACTGTGTCGTCACTGAGCGGGATTACCTTGTGATATTCGAGCCGCGCCAGGTATGGCTCGGCCCCGAGGTTGGGACTCCTGACGGCGTCGGCGTTGACAAAGCCCGCGAGGCCCAGCGTCTGACTGAGCCCGCTCCCGCCCGCACTCTCCACGTCCACCAGCGCTTCCATCGTCGGACTCATCTGCAAGCCGCCGTAGAGCGTGACCACTTCCGACGCTGCCTGCTCCGAGGCGTGCTCGAAGCTGTTCGGGCCGCTGTAGTCGGCGTGAAAACTCGGATGCCATTGAAAGATGAAATTGCCCTGTCCTGACAGCCACCACGGCAGGGTCTCCGAATGCTGAAAGACCGTATCCTGCCCGCTGTCGTAATCGAACTGGGCGTGCGCCTCCGATCCGAATGAGACGAACGCAAACAGCAGGCAGAGCGCAGTCAAACAAAACGGTCTGGCCAACGAGCAACGCACACCCAATGTTTATACAGGAAAGGCGGACATGGTCCGCCACTCCACCACGCCAGCGTAGAATCGATCGCTATTGCGCGTCGCCGAGCTTCAGCAGTTGCTTGCCGAAGTTTGCGCCCGTGAACAGCCGGATGATCGTCTTCGGCGCGTTCTCGAGTCCTTGCTGCAAATCAACCTGGTTCTTGATTTTGCCTTCGGCGTACCACTTCGACATTTCGGCGATCGCCTCGGGATAGCGCGCGGCGAAATGAAATACCAGGAAGCCTTCCATCCGCGCGTGGAACATTATCAGGTTGAAGTAGTTCTTCGGCCCGACTGGAGTTCGCTCGCCCAGGTTGTTGTACTGCGAAATCGCTCCGCACAGCACGACCCGCGCGCCATTCGCCAGCCGCGCGAGCGCGTGATCGAGGATCTCGCCGCCTACGTTGTCGAAGTAGACGTCGATTCCCTTCGGGCAAGCCTTCGTCAGCGCCTCGCCGACATTCTCATTCTTATAGTCAATCGCCGCGTCGAAGCCCGCCTCTTTCACCAGCCAATCGCACTTCTCGCGTCCGCCCGCGATACCGACCACGCGGCATCCTTTGATCTTGGCGATCATCCCGGCCACCGAACCGGTCGCGCCCGCCGCGCCCGAGACGACGAACGTATCTCCCGCCTTCGCCGCGCCGACTGCGAGCGTGCCGAAGTACGCCGTCAACCCGGTGATTCCGAGCAGCGACAGCGCCAGTATCGGATCGGTGCCGCGCGGCAACTGCTGCAGGCCCATCATGCCTTCGCCGGCGCTGACCGTGTAATCCTCCCATCCGAAAAGCCCCTGCACGAGGTCGCCCTTGGCAAATCCCGTCTTCTTCGATTCGACCACCTGTCCTACAGTCGCCGCCTTCATCGTCTGGCCTAAAGGAATCGCCGGCATGTAAGTGTCCATCGACATCCAGCCGCGCTGCGTGGGATCAAACGAGAACGCAAGGTTGCGCACGACGACCTGGCCGTCCTTCAGCGGCGGCACGACCGTCTCGTTCCATCGGAAATCGCTTTCCTTGATGATGCCGTGCGGACGCGCCGCCAGCAGCCATTGCCGGTTCTTAAGCTCTGCCATCTGAATTTCCCCTCACTGCGAGAATAGGTTCGCGTCATCTGGACTTAGCCGATACTCGCGGCGCAGACAAGGAACGCGCAATCAACGATGCGGCTGCGGCATTGGCTCACGCACGGATCAAATCCTAGAATTGAAGCCGGCAAGATCAATGTCTGTGAAAATTCGTCGCGGCCGAGCGGATGACGCCGACTTCCTGGCACGCGTGATGATGCTCGCGTCGCGCGGACATATGCGGCGCGGCGTGTGGGACCTGATTGCGGGCGGTTCCGAGGAAAACTGCCTCGATTATCTTCGGCGGCTCGCGCTCGCAGAGCCGGTCTCGCTCTGCCACTACTCGAGTTTCATCGTCGCCGAGCATGACGGCCGTGCGGCCGCTGCGCTCTGCGGCTTCGATCCCCGCGCCGGCGGATGGCAAGTGCTCGGCGACGCGATGCAAAACGTCCAGCGCCAACTACGATGGACGCCAGCCGACGAGAAAGCGTCGGCCGCGCGAACGGCGCCGATCTGGCACTGCACCTTCGACACGCTCGACGGCGCGTGGGTGATCGAGTCAGTCGCCACGCTTCCCGAGTTCCGGCGGCGCGGATTGGTCGACGCCTTGATGGCCGAGATTCTCGAAGCCGGCCGCGCACACGGCCATCGCATCGCGCAACTTACGATCCTGATCGGCAACGTCGCGGCGCAACGCGCGTACGAGAAGGCCGGATTCCGCGTGCGCGACGAAAAGCGCCATCGCGACTTCCAGGCCGCCCTCGGCGCGCCCGGCTTTATGCGAATGGTCCGCGGCTACTGATACAGGTCTCAGCCATCCTACGATCGAGTCGTGTCGATTCGGAGACCGTTCCACATTCGATTGGCAGATTCGCTGACTTCACGGCGAGCGCGCTCCTTATCTGAGGCATGGGCAATGAGACGCGCCGCCTCATTCATTGAGCCCATAATCATATGGGCCAGAGTCTCCACCGGTTGCTCTTCGATGATTCCGGCCGCGATCGCCGCCTCGATGGCTGCCTTCAATCCGGCCAGGTAGTAGCTCTCATCCGATTGCCGAAACCCTTCCGTGCCAAGGACGGCGGGAGCGTCGATTAATATGATTTGCTGAACTGCAGGGTCGAGACACCCTTCAAGAAACGCCTCGTTTGCGGCCATAAGCGCGCGCCACGTATCGGTTTCTTTGGCTGCGGCTTCCATGCATTTGGCGGCAAGTTTTGACTGTTCTTCGTGCAGGACCGCTCTGAACAGATCCTGTTTGTCCTTGAAATGATGATACAGAGCGCCGCGAGTCACTCGGGCACGTCGCACTATCTCTTCAGTGGCCGTGTCAGCGTATCCCCGCTCGGCGAAGAATCTGCGCGCAATTTTCAGGAGGGCGGCGCGGGTGGTGGCGGAATTTTCAGCCTGGCGGCTCTTGACTGCCATACGCTCAATAGGTTAGATACAGACAGTATGTAGGTTTAGTTCCCTTGTCTCTGACGGAGGTTAGCAATGAAAGCCACTGAGTTCCAGTCCTCCCGGAAGTTTGTCCAGACCGCATTTGGACGCATCGCCTATGTCGAGCGCGGAAGCGGACCCGTCGCCCTGTTCGCCCACGCCTTTCCGCTCTGCGGTTATCAATGGCGCTATGCGCTGGATGAACTCTCATCGATGCGCACCTGCGTCGCGCCAGACCTGATGGGTGTTGGGTATAGCGAAATTCCCGCCCGGCAGGATATTTCGTACGAGTCACAGGCCAGGATGCTTTCTGCATTCCTGGACGCGCGCTCGATTAGGCAGGTTGACCTGATTGGCAATGATACCGGCGGCGGTGTCAGCCAGATCTTTCTGTCGCTTTATCCCGAACGCGTGCGATCGCTGACGCTGACGAATTGCGAGGTACACGATCTCTGGCCGAACGCGATGTTGCAGCAGTTCTACAGTGCACTCAAGGCGGGCGTGGTAGGAGAAATGCTCAAGAACATCACGCGCGATCCTTCTTCAGCCGCGCCGCTCGCGGCCGCGTACGAGAATCCGGAGAGCCTGAGTAAGGAGTCGCTCGAGGTATACTTCGGTCCCTTCGTGGACTCTGAACAACGCCGCGAGCAACTGAAGGGTTTTTCGGAGCCGGAACGAAATCGTGATCAGCTCGTTGCAGCGGCCGAAGGGCTTCGCGCATCACAGATCCCCGCGCAGGTCTTGTGGGGCGACGCGGACACCGCCTTTGATACTCCCGCCTCCATCGATTGGCTTAAACGCAACCTGAGCGGCCTGCGCAAAGTAACTACCATTCCCAGGGCAAAGTTATTCTGGCCTGAGGAACATCCGCGGCTGCTCACCGTTCTGCTCAAAGAGTTCTGGTCCGGACTCGACTGAATAGAATTCGGAGGCGCTGCAATACGCCATCGTCTGAAACCGCCGCCCGATCGCTCTTTTATTGAAGTCCGACAGAGGATTTCACTGCGGAGAAATATGAACGCAAAACAAGTTGGCCTTACAATCGTGCTTGCAGGATTTGCGGCTCTTAACGCCTATGACTTCTATATCTACGGCGCACAGGGCTTCCTGAACATAGCTTTTACCAATGCAGGGACCGCAGCCATCTTTGCCGACATGGTGATCGCGCTGACTATGGTTGCGGTGTGGATGACACGCGACGCTGCACAACGCCGCGTTAACGTGCTGCCGTATCTGCTGTTGACAGTCTGCCTCGGCAGCATCGGTCCGCTGGCCTATCTAGTCGGGCGTTTTCGAGAGGGTGCCGAGAAATCGAGCGCTTCCATTCTGCATTCGCGCCAAGCCTAGCAGGACGAAAGTCGACTCGGTAAAAGGCCGGTTCTCGATACGAGATCCTTGTCCCTGCAAGCGGACTCGAGCCCAGACGTTACCGATTGTCGGAACCGCAGCCGACGTTCGGGCTTTTAGGCTGCCCTCGAGCTTCGTCCGTGGTATTAACCCGGGTGATGCATCGAATTTGCAGATCGTATTAACTGTAGGTAGCAATTAACGTCACACAGGAGAGACTCGCATGTCGATGATGGGGCGCTTTGTGCAGGTGTCACCCGACCGCCTGAAACAGATTCTTGACAATCCTTCGGGCGTGGAAGCGCTCCTGAGGAGTAGTCCGCAAGGTCCTTCTTCAATGCCAGGTCTTTCTCCGATGACGGAAGCGCTCGGCAACACCCTGCTCAACCGCGCGCCGGAGGCTCTCATGGGCGCGATCAACGGACTGGATCCTGCCAATCGTGAGAAGGTTAACAAAGCGCTCAAAGAGTTGGGCGTCGATCCCGACGCGATCGCACGCGGCGAAGGCCGCGACGCTCTCGCCAAGCTGCTGGTTCAACGTGCCAAGGCCCGCTTCGCAGGCCGTGCACCAGGGCAGCCGCCGGCGTCAGCCGCCGGTGCGCTAACCGCGGGCAAGGGCGCCGACATTTCGATCGAAAAGGCGTGGCACGGTGTGCACTACCTGTTGTGCGGTCGAGCGGTACCCGGAACCGATCTCGCAAGTCAGGTGGTGATGGGCGGGACGGACGTCGGTGACGACCTTGGTTACGGGCCGGCGCGATATTTCACGCCCGATGAAGTCGCCGCGATTGCCCGCGAACTGTCGCGCCCGAATCTCGAAGCGGAGATGGATGCTCGATTCGATCCGGATCAGATGATGCAGCTGGGCATCTATCCGGTGCAGTTCGACGATCCTGATGACCGCGATTGGCTGATGGACGAGTTTCGAAAGCTGCGACAGTTCTACGTCGACGCGAGCGCTGCCGGCCTCGCGGTCGTCGCCTGCATCGAGTGAGATTTCAGAACGGGCGAGATCCGAAGAACACGGCGTTGATGTCGCGCTTCGAAGACGCCAGTGCGTCGCGCGATTTCGCGGCCAGCGTTTTCGCAAGCTCACGCGCCGCCGGCATCAGCTCGTCAGGTTTGACGACGCGGTTGAGCACGCCCATCGCGAGCAACTCTTCCGCCTTGTAGTGACGGCACATGAGGATCGCGTCCTTCGCGCGCCACGGGCCGAGGGTTGCGGCGAGCACACTGGCCGGAGCGCCGCGATACGGCACATCGAGATCGACCTCCGGCACCCAGAACTCCGCGCCCTCGACCGCCAGCGCAAAATCGAAGGCCAGCGCGAATGACCATCCACCGCCGACCGCGTAACCGTTAATCGCGCCGATCGTGATCTGGTCCAGATGCGCCAGCACGTCGAACGCGCGGCCTATCAGCCGCGGCCATCGTTTGCCGAACTCGCCCATGCGCCGGCGCCGCTCGGCGGGATCGATTTCGGAGCCGACCGCCGCCTTGAACATCGCATTGTCGGCGCCCGCGCAGAACGCCGTCCCTTTGCCGGTCACGATCAGCAGGCGGCACTCGCGATCGTCGCGGACGGCATGCAGATGACGCTCGAAGTCGAGGATGACCGCCTCATCGAGACAGTTGCGCCGCTCAGGCCGATTGAACGTGATCGTAGTGATTGAGCCGTCGTGGTCGACGAGGAAGTTCTCTGCCATCAGCTTGGCTCCAGTGTCTGCCGAGCCTACGACTCGCGAACCGCCAATTACAATAGTTCGTATCGTCGATGAATTTTGCATCCTGATAGTTTCGAGAATCACCTGATGAGTTCTCTCCGCGCGGCTGATGCACGCGCGCACTTTGTCGCAGCTTGTCTCTTCGACTCCTGACAGCACGGGAACCAAATCTCGCCCGCGTGAGTTACGCAAGCGGAGCCGAATTCTGCATTCGCCAATCGGACGATTTATGGAGGAAATCGTAATTGGCATTCGAAACGCGCGCCGCGCCGACCATGCTCGCGATCGCGCTCACACCAACAGCACTTTGCTTGAAACACGGGAGGAATCGAAGTGCCATGAAAACCAGACTCACGAAGAGAATCGAAACAGCGCTGTCTGTTGTAGCAGCGGGGGCGTTAGTCAGCCTCGTCGCGACCACGTCGCTTGCGCACGCTCACGACTCAGCGCCCAAGTCCAAACCGTTCATCGACAACTTCAGCACAGTCACACAGGGCGACACTTCGGCGCCGACGGCCGGCCCGGAAGCGGGCGATCAGAATCCCTACGGTGTAGCAGTCATCCCCCGTTCGGTCGGCAAGCTCACGCAAGGCAACATCCTCGTCAGCAATTTCAACAATCTCGGAAACTTGCAAGGCACCGGCACCTCGATCGTGCAGTACTCACCCGATGTTCAGACTCAGACCACCTTCGCGGAAATCGACGCGAGCACGCTGCCGGGCGCGTGTCCTGGCGGCGTTGGATTGACGACGGCGTTGACCGTGCTGCGGACAGGATGGGTGATCGTCGGTAGCTTACCGACCACTGATGGAACGATTGGCACGGTCGGCGCGGGATGTCTCATCGTTCTCGACGCGAACGGCAAACCGGTCGAGACTTTTTCGGGCGGCGTCATCAATGGTCCGTGGGATATGGCCGCCAGCGACGGCGGATTTATCTCGCAACTGTTCTTCACCAACGTCTTGAACGGCAACGTCGCCGCCGTACCCGCTGATACTCCGGTGAACGAGGGGACGGTAGCCAGGATGACGCTGTTCACGCCGCCGCAAGGATTGGGTAAACCGTTCATCCTCGCGACGAAGATCATCGGTTCGGGATTCCCCGAAGAGAACGATCCGGCTGCATTGATTATCGGACCGACTGGAGTTGCTCTCGGCGTTGGCGGAGACACACTGTACGTGGCGGATTCAGTCGGTAACCGGATCGCCGGGATTTCGAACGCGTCCTTGCGCAACTCGAGTGCGGGAACTGGTAAGACGGTGAGCGCTGGCGGCGCGCTGATGACGCCGCTCGGACTTACCCTCGCGCCCAACGGCGATATTCTTGCTGCAAACGGCGGCGACGGAAACATTGTCGAAACGACCCCGCAGGGCACGCAAGTAGCGACGGCGTTGCTCGCGCCGGCCGGCGGAGGCGCCTTGTTCGGGCTCGCTGTAATGCCCGGTGCAGGCGGCATCTACTTCGTCGACGATTCCGAGAACCAACTCAACCTGTTTCACTGATTCACCTCTAGCGAATGCCTCCGCTCGTCGCCGATGGCCGATGGGCGGAGGCCTTTCCCATCAGCGCATTCGGGCTGGTGCGGCGGCGCGAACCGACGTGGGCTTGTTTGGTCGCAGCCGGGGCCTATGCCGATGGCCCGAGCGGGTCCATTCCGCTGTTCCTGATGGCCTCGGAGGCGCGCCCAGAGGCGAGAAATTCGATCAATCGTCTAGAAGCTTCGATCTCTCCCGAGCCCGCCACGACGGCGGCTGAAAACACCTGCACGAACTGGATCTCCGGCGCGATGCGGCCTGCGAGGTCGACACCTGCCGCGTGCAGAATTTCACTGACAGGCAAAACTGCAAGATCCGCGTTCCCTCCGGCTACCATCGCGGTTGCGTCCGTGCCCCGCTGAGTCAACTTGATGTTGACCCTTTCGGTGATGCCGAGCCGCGGAAAAAGATCATGCGTAAGCCAGATGCCGGCAGTGCTCCCCGGAATCGCGACGCTTTTGGCCTGCAGCAGCGCTTGCTCGAAGCCCTCGACGGTGCTCACGTCGGGCTTCCCGGTCCCGGCGCACACCGCCACGCCCAGGCGCACTCGCGCAAGGTCCACGTCCGTTCCGGCGGCAATCATCTTCGCGGCGATCAGCTCACTGAGTCCCTCCCTGGAAAGGATCACCACGTCAGCAGCTACGCCGCGGCCGAGCTGCATGGCGATCGTTTGCAGGCCCGATCCCTGCGAGGCACCCGAGCCGGTCGTAATCTTTATGCCGGTCGTCCGCTGGAATTCAGGCATCAGCTGCTCGTACGCGCGAGCGAATCCACCGGATATCAGAACGTTCAGTCGCGCCGCCTGATTCGTCATCTTGACCGGCTTCTGTTTTCGTCAACTGCGGGGAAGTGGCACGAACGACGGACCGCACCGCCGTTATCTATTCTCGCTCGCAGCACGGGCCGCATACCGGGCCTCCATAAGGTCGAAGGCCTGCTTGTCCACCAGCCTTTGGCGCTCCGCGAATGACGTGACGGCGTGCTCATCGAGGACGCCCTTTTCCTTTAGCGCCGATAGCGTTGACTGCATGCCATGCACGGCTCCTTGCAAAGCAGCGTTGGCGTAAAGCACCAGGCTGAAGCCCATTTCGGCTGCCGCTTTTTCGTCGACAATGGGAGTCTTGCCTCCGAGCACCATGTTGACCAGCTGAGGCGCCTTCAGGCGACGGGGGACCGCCTTGAGGTCTTCAAGGCTTTCCGGAGCCTCAACGAATGTGACGTCTGCGCCCGCTTCGATGTAGCGACCGGCCCTCTCAATGGCCGCCTCAAAGCCTTCGACGGCACACGCATCGGTACGTGCGATGACGACCAGATCCTGCCGTCGCGTGTCGACCGCGGCCCGCACCTTGCCGACCATCTCCTCGAGGGAGATCAACTCCTTCCCGTCGAAATGACCGCACCGTTTTGGCGCATGCTGGTCCTCGATTTGAATGGCGCTAGCACCGGCTTGCTCCAGGATGCGAACCGTATGAGTGACGTTGATGGCGTTGCCGAAACCGGTGTCGATGTCGACGATCAGCGGCAGATCGATCACACACCGGATCGCCATCACATGATCGGCCACCTGGCTCAGATCCATGAACCCGAGGTCCGGCAAGCCGAGATGCATGTTAGTGAGCCCAGCACCAGTCAGATACACTGCCCTAAAGCCGAGATCGGCAATGATCCGAGCAGCGAGCGCGTTCGGCGCGCCGGGCAAAATAATTCCCTTCTCATCGCGAAGCATTATGCGAAGCGTCTGGATATGAGATGTCGTCATCATTTCGCTCCTGCGTTTTAGAATTATTACGGCTCTGCGCGAGAATCTGACGGAACCTGAATTTTGACCACGTTTAGGCCAGCTTGTCGAAGAAGAGATAAAGGGCGGCTATGCGGCCTTCCCGGGTAACGATGAAGTCAGTTCCAGCGTAAGCTGGAGCCTCGCCTGGACGGCCCGAAACCCATTGGATCCGCCCGCCATCGCCCGACACATCGGGCTCGGCGATTGGCTGGTACTGGAAGTCAGGGTGGGTTGCCTTGATCGCGCCCGCGATCCGATCGATCTCATCACGGCCGCGGAAGATGCCGTTGTTGGGGTCATAGAACACGCAATCCTCGATGAATATTTCGTCGATGACCGCGCGCCGGCGCGAGGGATCGTTCTCACCGAAGACGTCGAGAAGATTGCGTCTCAGTAGGATCGAAATACTGTTGGACATTGGCTACCTCCTTTAGGCGAGTAGCTCCTCTACTATTCCGAATAGGGCAAGCGCGCGCGGTCCTGATCATGGCGACAAGCCCATCAGGTCGGGTCGGATGAGACGCCGACGACCGATGGCTAGATCGGGTTTTCTTCGAAGAGACGCGCGACCATCGTCGAATCGAGATAGGCCCTCACTCGGTCGATGGTGTTTCCATCGAAGTGGAGGACCCAGCAGTATCTGTTGTCGAACCTCAGTCCGTTCTTCGCCGTGGCCAGGGAGTGAAGCTCCACGACAGCCTGGTCATCCTTCACGAGCAGATGCTCGACGACGAGTTGAGCCCCGTTGGGCAGAACCTTGCCGAGCTTCGAGAAGGTCCCGGCCAGGAAATCAGATTTCGACTTGTAGTGACCGGCCAGCGGATGCGTGCCTTCGACGATCCAGTCGACCTTGTCGTCTACATGCTCGAAGAAGCCCGCGCCATCGCCGTCCTCAAGCCCCTTGAAAATCTTTCTGACGTAGTCTTCGGTGATCATCAAATCCTCCTGTGCATACGCGAGCTATTGATCGCTCGACGTAGGACGGACTGTCCTGCCCCAAAACCGGGAAGTGAGCCTCACATTGGTGACAGCTGGAATTTCCGTTTTGACTCTCCGATTCCAACCCTCGTATAGGCCCGGACGATTCCTCGCTGCAAGATGTTCAGCCGATATTGGTCCACGGTGTTTTCCGGTGGCGCCGAGATGGTTTCGCATCCGATTGGCACGCAACGCCCCGAAAAAGTCGCTTCATTCATTCCCACTCACCTCGTAGAACCGTAATTTTGCTTGCACTCTCAACGGCAGCCTCCGCTCGTCGCCGATGGCCGACGGGCGGAGGCCTTTCGCATCAGCGCATTCGGCATTCGCAGCGCCTCCGGCCGGCTCCGCAATCTGCTTGCGCGCTAGCGATCGATGTTGAACAATCGCCCCTCGCACTCGCGCGCGGAGAGGTGGCCGATTGGTCGAAGGCACCAGATTGCTGATTCCAGTGCGGCACCATGGCGCTGAAACTTCGCAAGCTCGGCAAAGAATCTCTCCAGCGCGCTTGCTAGGTTGCGGGGCGTGAAACCGGTCACGGAGACCCACTACCGCGCCCGCATCGAACGCGTGATCAAGGCACTCTCGGACGAGCCGGAGGTGCCGCGCAGCCTCGACGAACTCGCGCGTATCGCGCACTTCTCCCGTTTTCATTTCCATCGCATCTATCGCGCGATGGTGGGGGAGGGTGTGATCGAAACCGCGCGACGCCTTCGTTTGGCGCGCGCTGCCCTGTTCCTCGCGACGACTGACTCACCGGTGACAGAAATCGCGATGGAATCCGGGTACGAAAGCGTACAGACGTTCTCGCGCGCGTTCCGAAATCTCACCAACGTTTCACCGAGGGAGTTTCGAGATCGCGGGATGCAGTTGGCGCAGTTGGTGATGGGTCCGCGGCCAATCAAACACGGAGGAAGCAACATGCAAGTCGAGATTGTCGAGCGAAGCCTGATCAAAGCCTGGACGATGCGCCTTCGAGGGGCGATGACGCCAGAGAACTTCAAGGATACCTACGCGCGCCTCTGGCAATGGCAGCTCGATCACGGAATCGCAGGCCGCACCAAGGAAGCGATCGGCGTCTTCTATGGCGACAGCGCGGGCGGCGATAGCGCGTTTCGCTACTATGCCGGAGTTATCTGGGATGAGCCGCTCAAGGCCGACGGCGGAATCGAATTGCTGGAAGTACCGGGCGGCAAGTATGCGTCGTATCGACTGGTTGGGTCGTATCACGGAATTCCTTCGGCATTCCAACGCCTCTATGGCGAGTGGTTACCGAAGAGCGGATTCGTTCCTGACGATCGGCCGGCGCTGGAGATCTATCGCAACAATCCGTACGACACGCCGGCCAACGACTTGATCACTGATTTGTTGATCCCGCTTCGATAGAGGTCCCGGCTTGGGCGCGTCGCGATTCCGTGACGCGGCGCGCCAACGAGACTCATCCGCTGAAAGGCTGCGCGCCTCCAGCCGACTCTGCGATCTGCTTGCGCGCTAGCGATCGATGTTGAACAATCGCCTCTCGCGCTCGCGCGCGCGGAGAGGTGGCCGAGTGGTCGAAGGCACCAGATTGCTAATCTGGCGTACTGGGTAACCGGTACCGAGGGTTCGAATCCCTCCCTCTCCGCCACCGATGTCTTCATCTTCCTCGGCAGGCGGCGCGACGATAACAGCAATCGAAATGGCCTCGCGGGTACAGCTTGCGGGCCTTTGCATTTTCGTGCTGCATGAAGTTAAGGGCCACGATGAATTTCCTGCAAGCCACCAGCAGTTACGAAAGTTGGATGCGTAGCTGCGCTACGATCGTCGAGTCCGATCTGCGGCTGAAGCACCAGCAGATGCGCCGCGACCTGTTCATGTTTTTCCGCGGTACGTTCTACCGGTGGGCTCAACTGTGGCCCGAGATTTGCGCCGATCTGAGCCACGCTCCGCGGGTTCTCGCATGTGGCGACCTTCACGTTAACAGCTTCGGCACCTGGCGCGACTCGGAAGGCCGTCTCGCGTGGGGCGTGGACGATTTCGATGACTCTTATCCGTTGCCCTATACCAACGACCTGGTCCGGCTCGCGGCAAGCGTAAAGATAGTCAAAGACCTCGGCCATCTGACGACGGGCCTGAAAAATAGCTGCGACATTATTTTGCAGGCATACAATGCGGCGCTTCGAAGGGGCGGTCATCCGCATTGTTTTGGCGGAGCATGAAGAAACCCTGGAAAGGCTCGGCATCAACGCGATCGAGCCGCCGGAACACTTCTGGTCCAAGCTGAACGCGCTGCCGGGCGTCAGACGCGGGTTTCCGAATGACGCCAAGCTCGCGCTCGAGCAGACGCTGCCGCAAAAGAACCTCGACTACAAAGTGGTTCTCAGGAGAGCGGGGATGGGCAGCCTCGGTCAGCAGCGCTTTGTGCTTATTGCGCAGTGGGACGGGGGATGTATCGCGCGGGAGGCGAAGGCGATGGTGCCGTCTTCGGTGAGGTGGCTGGACGGCCGCGCGAGCGATCGGAACTCCTACTACGAGCAAGCTATCGAGTCAGCGGTGCGCGCGCATGATCCATTTCAGAAAACGATTGGCCGCTGGATTATCCGGCGGCTTTCGCCTGATTCGAATCCGGTCGACATCACTCTCATCCCGAAAGTTCATGACGAAGAGACCCTCCTCCAAGCGATGGGTGCCGAGGCGGCGAACGTTCATCTGGGAACGAAGCGTCAGGTGAAAAATATTCTGAAGCACCTGCGTCGAATGAAACCGGACTGGCTGCGTTCGGCTGCCAAAAGCATGTCCAAAGCGCTCGAGAAGGACTGGAGGCACTACAAGAAATCCGGATAGAGCGGCGCTTGCGTTTGCCACTGAATAGCAAAGCCCGAGCGCCGCTCTATCCGCGTAGTCTACGGAGTAGTTGGTGGTGCGCTGAGACTCGGCTCACTGGCAGGCGCCGGGTTGCCCGAACTGGCAGTAGTACTGGGAGCATTCGAACCCGATGCGGCCGCAGCGGCGTTGGAAGCCGCTGGATCCGTAGGACTTCCAGGATTGACGCTGGACGCCGGATTCATCGCGCTGATACCCGCGCCGCTCGGCACGTCCGAACCGGACGGACCCGGCACCGAACCGGCCGCCGGGGCTCCGCTTCCCGCTCCCGTATTTCCGCTCTCGGCGCCCGACGTGCCCGAGCTCACGCCGCCTCCGACCGAGCCGCTCCCGCCTGCGCTGGCTCCCGAACCGCCAGCACCGGCGCCGCCGCCTCCAGCTCCGCCGGCTCCCTGCGCAAACGCGTTGGAAGTGAACGTAGCCATCGCGAGCGATAGCGCCGCTCCGAGCACAATCGTTGGTATATTTTTTTTCATCGACGGGTCTCCTTGAAACTCATTCGAGCCATCGGTGGATAGGAGAAATCCGTAAATAAAAGTGCAAGTAAGTTGCCAAGCCGACGCGATCGGAAAGTGCTCAGCCAGCACAGCTATTAACCATTCTTATGCGAAACGAATTCGTGAAATCGGTAATAAAGTTAGGACCGCGCGCCGTTCAATGGCCTTCAACCGTCAACTCGAACGAAACGATTGGAAAGTGCTTACCGACCAACTCGATGAAGTCCAAAGGGGGACCGGCGATATCCGGCCGTCTCCAGGAGATTTCAAACCATAGCTTTGCTTGCTGAGTATCGTCGATTCGAGTTTGTCGATGGAACTTGGCTTCGTAGCCCGCCGGGCCGATCAGGTTGACGAGATCCGAGGCTGAGGAAGACGCGGGGGCGCGTATCACCAGCATCGCGCGATGTTCTCTTGGAATTCGAATATCGAACCATTTCATCGCCGACAGGGTGACGACCGCAAGTATCGTCCCTGCAACCCCGAGAATGAGTTGCCCACCGCCCAGACAAAGCCCGATAACGGTAGTCGCCCAAAGCGTTGCCGCCGTCGTCACTCCGGTAACCAGATCACCGCGCCGGAGAATTGTTCCGCCGCCAATAAAGCCAACGCCCGTGAGAATACCCAGAGGCATGCGCATGAGATCCATGACGCCGAAGGAATCCGGTGTCTTACCACCTATCGAAAGCAGGATGTTGGCCTGGATCATAGCAATCGATGCTGCCAGTCCTACCAAAATTGTAGTTCTGAGACCGGCGGCATGTCCTTGCGCACCTCGGTCGAAACCTATGATTGCGGACGCTACCATCGTCAGCAGGAGCCTGAGTCCTATATCTTGCCAGGTAGGATGTAGCGGCATGCTCATAGGTCAGGTCCCCGATGGGAGCGACAAACCTACCTGCAACAAATCTGCCAAGCGTGCGTCGATAGAAAAACGGTGGCATGTCGATTGCTTCGTTTTTATGGCTTCAATTATGGGGCGGCAATCGTGAACACATTTAACGACCTAACGCGGCGCACTCTTTTGAAATCGGCGAGTCTGCTGCTCGGCACTTCGGTGTTAGCGGCCTCGACGCCGGCATTGGCTTCAAATATGTCTACCCAATCAAGTCGTTCAATCGGACCTCAAGGCACTACTCCGCCGATCGACAGGCGCATGGTTGGCTTTATGCTGGCCCACGAGCAATTTCCTGTCACCGAACTTGTAGAGTTGGCCGTTGCCGCAGAGGAAGCCGGCTTCGATCTTCTGGCTACCAGTGATCATCTGCAACCCTGGCAGGCGAACGAGCGCCACTCGGGGCAGGCTTGGGTTACGATGAGTGCGATAGGTCAACGCACCAAGCGCGTTTGGATAGGACCGACGGTGACGTGCCCGACTCTTCGCTACAACCCTGCGGTCGTCGCGGAGGCCTTTGCGTCACTCAGCCTGCTTTATCCGCGACGAATATTCCTGGGCATAGGATCCGGTGAAGCGTTGAACGAGCAAGCTGCCACTGGCTTGTGGCCAAAGTGGCCGGAGCGTTCAGAACGGCTCGTAGAAGCGGCAGAAGTGATTCGCAAGCTGTGGACGGGTGAGCAGATAAGTCATCATGGTAAATATTACAATCTCGACGCGAAGCTATATGATCCTCCGACTGATCCCATTCCTATGCTGATGGCTGCCAATGTCGGGCCGAAAGCTATGCGTCGCTCGGGACAATATGGCGACGGACTCATTACCGATCCGGACACCTGGAAGCAACACAGGGCAGAGTTCGAGAGCGGAGCTAGCGCTGCGGGCAAGGACCCGAAACGTATGCCGGTGCTAGTCGAGCAATTTGTCGTGGTCGGCGATGAGAACGATGCCCGGACTTCGGCCGAACTGTGGAGGTTCCTGCCGAAAGCTTTCAAGAGCTATTTCAACATTCGCGATCCGCAAGCGATCCAGGATCGGGCCGGCGCCGAGCTTCCTCTCGAAAAGATTTATAGCAAGTGGCCGGTTAGCACCGACCCCGACGTTCACGCAAAGGCGCTCATCGAGCTATTTAGCAGCGGAGCGACGATCGTAAACGTCCATTCGGGCCAGTCCGATCAAAAGCGCGTGATCGAATTCTACGGAAAGCACGTGCTGCCTCGCGTTCATAAACAATTGAAAGAAGCGTAGCGGCCGCGAAGCGCTGGCGCCTGTCGATTCCTCGAAAGCGTCGTACACGGCGCCATGCGATCAGGAAATTTTGCGGTTTAGAACGACCGGCTGCCAAGGATCATAGGGGACACCTGTGGCATTCGAGGTTTGAAAACCTGATCGGCGGATGGCCTGTTGTTGGACGTCGTTGAGATTTGCACGCCTTTGGAGATGTGCACCCCCTTGGAGATGTGCACGCCGTTGTCGACATCGTTCATCCATCGAATCAGTCCACGACGCACGTAGTCCGCGTCAAGATCGAGGTATTCGCACAGCGCCGCAAAACCGAAGGGCGACGAGTAATGGTTCGCTTCATCGATCCATCTGCGTGCTCCCGCTCGGGATTCCGGGCAATCCAGATATCTTCGCAACATGGCGCTCAAGCTGGGGTTGAACAGCCGGTGCTCCGCCATGTCGTCGAACAAGATCAGACCACGGCTTCCATTGAGACGAACGTCGGGCTGAGCAGCGCGCGACCTGATTTGACGAATAAACGAGGCCATTCTGGTTCCTCACTTCGGAGACGAATCGACTACCTCGATTAGCAAATCAGAAGCCAATTCGTTTTCGAAAATGTACGAAGCAAATGCTGGATTCCCGGATGTCTTTGGCGGCCTTACCCAGAATTTCTTACTGGCTGCGCGCGAAATTACACAGTATGTCTGTTGCTACCGAAAACCTCGCCGAGATGACGGGAAAAATTTTCACTAAGATAAGGATTTGAGATAGCTCTGGCGTCGCGGGCGTCGTTCGGTTTCCCACTTCCTCAGGTAGGGGTTCCAATGGCCAGTTTGATAGTCGTGCGTCGAACGCGCGTCGCCGAGCAATGCGACTCGCGAAAGCATCTCCATCTCGCCGTTGGCAATCTTGTGAACACGCCGCATTTGGGCCAGCGGCTTGACTGTGAGTTATCAGCGTCAACTACGTGATACTCGCAGCTAGTAGCACACCGAGAAAAAGCAGGGAGAAAAAAGATCACGATCGATCTTTTTGGGCACGTCACACAATATCCGTTGACTTACAACGCGCTCTTTGGCTAAAAACGGGGCGCAAATTTTAAAAGTTAAATAAGCGAGTGAAAATTTTACAGTTCGACCGATAGCTAGCGTTAGCGATCACAGATAGCCCATTGCACGCGGGTTAGTGCCGACATTTAACCGCCCTTCGCAACGAGGTGAACCATGCCGGTCGCACCGACTTATCCTGGAATTTACATTGAGGAGCTTCCCAGTTCGGTTCACACCATCACGGCGGCTCCGACCAACATCGCGGTATTCATCGGCTATACTCATCCGCTGAAAACCAACCCGGCCAATTGGAACAAGGCCGTCCTGATCTTCGGATTCGCCGACTATCAGCGCCAATTCGGGGGATTCCTCCAAAGCGCCGCATTCGCGGGCTCTGCCAGCTCCTTTGGCGATATGGCCCAGGCCGTCAACCAGTTTTTCCTCAATGGCGGCACCCAGGCGTATATCGTTGCGCTGCAATCGGGACTGCTGCCTGAGCTCGCCGGGTCGAAGTTTACCTTCGGATCGATCGCCTTCACCGCTCGCGAAATAACCGACGGCAGTTACCAGATGTCCGTGACTATCCGGCCAGTCGGCGCATCCGCAAGCTCGCCTCCCACCTCGCCGCCCGGGACTTCAACGGCAGACGTGATTATCAGCTACGGTCCCGTGCCACCGCCGTCGAGCACCGGGGCGGTTCCGGGAACGGTTACCGAGACCTATCGCCAGGTGAGCCTGACTCCGACCAATCCCGACGGCACCGCAAATGCCAACTATCTACTTACGCGAATCGGTACGCCGGCGAATCCCGTATCCGGGCTGGTGACGGCGTCATTGAGTTCACCGCCGGGACTCTTTCCGTCGACTACTACCACCATAACTTCGCCCTCGTCGTCGTCAGCCGCCTCGCTGCCTGCGGGCACGACGATTTTCAATGTGCCGGACTTCACCGCCGTGCTGCAGGAAGACACCGACCTGGACAAGTTGCCGATCTTCAATCTGATGGTGATTCCGGGCGTCTCCAACGACTTCATTCTGAGCACGGCGCTGGCTTTCTGCGAGCGCAAGCTTGCCTTCTATATAATGGATCCGCCGATAGCAGCGTCAGCCGACGGTACCGACCCCAGCTATCCGCTGCGGATACAGGACGTGGTGGGAACTCTGCCGACCAGCACTAACGCGGGACTGTACTTTCCCTATCTGAAGTCGCCCAACCCGCTTACCGGTCTCTCGACCGACCCGGTCAGCGGCCTTACCTACGAAATTCCGCCCGCGCCTAGTGTCGCAGGCTTGTTCGCGAGCACCGATCTGAGCCGCGGCGTATGGAAAGCTCCGGCTGGATTTCAGACGACCACCACCAATACCACCGGCGTTGTCGATCGCGGGCGCATGACCGACCAACGGCAGGGCGTCCTCAACCCGTTGGGCGTCAACTGCCTGCGTGACTTTCCCAACATCGGAACGGCGGTTTTCGGCGCACGCACGACCGTGACGATGACCGATCAACAGTGGCGCTACGTTTCGGTGCGCCGCATGGCATTGTTCCTGGAACAAACACTGTACGCGAACCTGGGATGGGTCGTGTTCGAGCCCAACGCGGACCCGCTCTGGACTTCGATTCGCGTCAGTATCCAGTCGTTCATGCTGGGACTGTTTCGTCAGGGCGCTTTCCAGGGGACGACGCCGAGCCAGGCCTTTCAGGTCAAGTGCGATTCGCAAACGACCACCCAGGACGACATCAACAATGGCATCGTCAATATCGTGGTTGCATTTGCTCCGCTGGTCCCAGCCGAGTTCGTGATCATCCAGATTGCGCAATTGGCAGGGCAGCCGACGTCCTGACGCTCTGATTCCAATTCAGTCGAACAAGGAGTCACGGCGCCGATGAGAAATCCCGCAGAGGAGTCCAAGTCATGAGCTCGAGCAAACCATTTGCCGTTAATATCAGTCGCAACGATCCCTACAAGACCTATCGTTTCCTGGTTTACTTCGGAACCGATGTGACTCCGGTTGCCGGGATGAGCAAGGTCGGAGCGATAAAGCGCGAATCCGACGTGATCGAATACAAAGAGGGCGGCAATGCGATCATCTTGAAGGGACTTGGTCGCACCAAGTACGACCCAATCACCCTCGAGCGCGGCGTTACTCACGATACCGACTTCATGGATTGGGCCGACGCCGCCCAACAGCTCGACCAGGGCTCGCCCGTCACTTCGCTGGCCAATCTCAGGCGCGATATCCGCATCGAGCTGCTCAACGAAGAGGGCCAGCCGGTGCATCGCTACATCGTCCATCGATGCTGGGTGTCGGAGTACCAGGCGCTGCCGGAGCTTGACGCGGGAGCCTCGGCCATCGCGATCGAGCATATCAAGCTCGAAAACGAGGGCTGGGAAAAAGATCTGACACTTACCGAGCCGCTGGAGAACTAGTCAGTTGGCGCTCGATCCGCGCGATCGCGACGCGTCGCCAGACGACGCGCGCGCGCCGCTGGTGCGCGTGAGCCTGCCAGTCAGCGGGCTGGTGGTTGAGCTGATGTATCCGACGGGCGCCGAGGATCTTCTGATGGCCGAGGCGCAAACCGATGACCTCAGGCTTTCGCTCGCGCTCGCGGAGCGGCTGGCGCGCGCCGTCGATGATTCTCCCATCGAGTGGGCCGAGCTTCCGGTCTGCGATCTTCAGCTACTCGTTCTGCGGATGCGTCAACGGTTGATCGGCAACCGCATCGTCTCCGAGGTCACCTGCAAGGCGGCGGCCTGCGGTCGGCGCGTCGATATCTCTTTCGATGTTTCCGCCTACGTTGCTCATCATGCGCCGGCGAGTTCGTTACCCAAGGGGCGCAGATGGTCGGTCGAGCGAGCCGCAGAGCCCGGATGGTTTCGGTTGGTGCAGCGCGCGGGCGAAACCGCGCAAGATAGTCACGTCCTGTTCAGGATTCCAGTGGTGGCCGACCAGCTTGCCGCACTCGATTCGGCGGACGCTGAGACAGAGATCGCGCATCGGTGCATCCGGCCCGATGCGATATCCGTCGCCACGCGCCGTCGGGTCGAAGCTGCGATGGAAGCGATGGCGCCGAGCCTGGCCGATGAGATCGCAGGCGTATGCAGCGAATGCGGTGCGGAGCTGCCGCTGTTCTTCGACCCGCAGCAGTTCTGCCTGCGCGAATTGCGTGAGCGCGCGGCGTTCGTCTACCAGGACGTGGACCTGCTCGCGCGCCGCTACCATTGGAGCGAACGCGAGATTCTCGCGATGTCTTACGCACGCCGCGCAACCTACGTCGAATTGGCCCGACAGCAGGGAGCGAGCTAGCGATGGCGCGCACTACTTATTTCGGCCGGATTGCGCGTGGCGCGAAAGGCGCCGCAGCCGACGCGGTTTTGTCGCCGCCCAAATTGTTATTTCGTCCGCCGCCGCGGTTGCCTTTTGCTGCGGGCGATCCAGGCCTCGACTTGATCGACGATGACGCCGCAAACCAGCGCTCGTCGCCCGGCATCGATCGAAAGGTTGCCAGCCGTCGCGAAGAGCCTCTGATTCGCCGAGCAGCAAAGTTCAGCCGGCGACATTATCGAGCCGTCTCGACAGTCAATCGGTGCCGGACGCGAGCGGAGACCGTCGCGCGATTTCGATGCGCAATTTTCCGCGATGCAAACGCAACGCCCCGCGCAAACGCCGGATACTTCCTCGAGCGCCGGCGTCGCGATGCGCGAGCGCAGGACAGATGCCACCGAGCGGCGCCTCGAATCTGTTGCACGGCCAGACCTTCCGCACCTCGATGCGGCTAATCAGGAGAGAGCGACGAAACCTGTCGTTCCACCGACCGCGGCGCAGACGCACGCGACCGAAGCTCTGGAACCGTGCGCGGTCATCTTCGACCCGGCGGGCGCCGCTCACCTCGGCATATCGGCCTGACGCGGCGTCGACCACGGGCGGCGGGTTGCAGATCGGTTCGATGGAAATCCGGATCGTCAGTCCACCTGCGCCGCCGCCGGTGAAAACTGCGAATCCCGTGAAGGGGAGGGCGCCGCGGCTGCCGGCGAGCGCTCCAACTCGTTTATCACGCGGATTCGACACGTTCGGTTTGATTCAAGGGTGAACGGAGGAACTCGTTGGCTCCGATGCGAATAGATCGGCTGTCGATTCAGATTCCGGGCGTCTCGGAGGCAAAGGGCCGCGAGCTTGGATTGCTACTCGCCGACAAGCTCGCCGCGGCAGGAGGACTGCCGGCGATCGGCGATATGCCGCGGCTGCGCATCGACGTGACTGCCGATCCGCTTTCGAATCCCGACCAACTGATCGACAGGATTGTGGCCGAAGTGATGGCGCAATTGCGGCGCGTGCCCTAGAGCGCGCCGCCAGGAGAAGCTGCGATGCCGGCGGAATTCATGAAGGGTGCGCTGATCTCGTTGATGCCGACGGTCGTTCGCGCGATCCCCAACGTCATCGTGTTCCAATTCAATCCGGAGACTATCACGCACGGCTGGACCGCCGCGCCGGGCGACGTGCCAAGCCGTCCGCAATCGGGCGGCGATCCGCGCGCGGCGCGGACCGTGCCGGGAGAAACTTTCTCCTTCACCCTTGCGCTCGACGCGACCGACATGATCGCCGACGGCAGCTCCAACCCGGTTGCGGCGGCGCTGGCGCAGGTGAGCGGAGTATCGACGCGCCTGGCGGCAATCGAGATGCTCCAGTTTCCGGCGGCAGATACGCTGGTCGGCCTGGTCGGATCGGTCTCCGCGTCTGCGGCATCGGCCGTTACGAACGGCGGAACTCCCGCCAGCGTTCCATCTTCACAGGTGCCGACGGTGCTCTTCGTATACGGCCCGCAGCGGATCCTTCCGGTGCGGGTGACGGAGCTATCAACCACTGAAACGCTTTACGACAAGCTGCTCAATCCGACCCACGCCGACGTTCATATCACGCTGCGGGTGCTCACTCCCGACGAGTTGGTCGCGACCGACGGTCCGATGCGGAAGATCGCGAAGGTCGCCTACATCTATACGCAGGCGCTGCGCGAGGTTCAGGCGGCCGCCAACCTGGGCGACGCCGCGGCCTCGATAATCGGGATGCTGCCGTCGCCTTTCTAGAGGAGTAATCGCATGTTCTTCCCAGGCAGTCGCTATGCCTCGATGACGCAATACCAGTGGACGCGGGCTGACGGCTCGGTCGTCACGCTGACGCGGTTGCCGTTGCCCGCAGCGGCGGGGGTGGTCGGATACTATCGTCGCGGCGGTGGTCAACGCCTCGATCAGATCTCCAATTATTTCCTCAACGACGCGACCGCTTTCTGGCGCCTGTGCGATGCCAACAACAACGTCGTGCCCGACGCGCTGGCCAACAATGATCTGGTCGGCATTCCGATCGGCGCGCAAGTCACCACCTGATGAGCACTTATCAAATCTTCATCAACTCGCAGCCCGCCGACGCGGCGCTGTACACGGCGCTCACTTCGCTCGAAGTCGAGGAGAGCATGGACCTGCCCGGCGCCGTGGAGTTGACGCTGCCGGTAGTGCGCACCTCGGACGGAAATCTTTCGTACCTGACCGATAGCCGCTTCGCACCGATGTCGAATCTCGCGGTGGTGGTGACGCCGGTCGAAGGCGCCGCCGGAGCTGTCGGCGGTCTGGCCGGCAGCGTCATCGCGGCAATGTCCGACTCGCCGCCCGGCCCCCAATGCATCTTCGACGGCTTCGTCCTGTCGCACAAAGTTCATCTCGAGAGCGGCACGACCAATTCCACCGTCGCCATCTTTGGACAGGACGCATCGTGGCTGATGAACCTGACGGAGCAGGCCAGGGAATGGATCGACGTGACCGACGCCGACGTCGCCAATACCATCTTCGGCAACTACGGAATCACTCCGGACGACGACAACACCCTCGACGATTCTCCATCGCACACCGAGTCGGGCCACAGCCTGATGCAGCGCGGCTCGGACATCCAGTTCCTGCGCATGCTCGCGCGGCGCAACGGCAAGGTGTGCAGGGTCAGTTGCGCCGATCAGCCGGGGATTCGCACCGGCTATTTCGCCACGCCCAATCTCAACGGCGATCCGGACGTCACCCTCACCTTGAACGATCCGGAAAATTGGACGGTCGACGCGCTCGATCTGAATTGGGACGTGGCGCGCCCGTCGTCGGTGATCGCGCGACAGGCGCTCTTTACCGACAGCGATCCCAATGGAGTCTCTGCAGATACCACCGACAGCGGCCTGCCGCTGCTGAGCGCGCGCGACTTGTCGGATTTCAATGGACAGCCGATGACGGTGATGCTGGCGGCGCCGGTCGACGACGGCGGCGAGCTGTCGTTGCGGGCAAAATCTCTGCTGCGCGAGGGGGCCTGGTTCACACGATGCGAAGGCGAAGCCGACGTGGCCAGGCTCGGTGTAATCCTGCGTCCCGGCATGATCGCCGCAGTGGCCGGAGTCGGCGATCTGTTTTCCGGCAGCTACCTGGTCTGGAGTGTCCGCCACACTATCACCGGCGACAGCCACAAGATGAAGTTCGCGCTGGTGCGAAATTCGGTCGGTCCGGCCCCGGCCGGCGGGGTGGGCGGCCTGGACAGTCTGCTGCCGTAAGCCGAGCGATAGAGGAAAACCAAGGATGAACGAGCAAGCGCTGATGGATGTGGTCGAAAGATTGCGCAACCGATTTTTCGGCAAGTATCGCGGCGTCGTCACCGACATCGACGCGTCGACGCTCAGAATCAAGGCCACCGTGCCCAGCGTGCTCGCCGATCAGCCGACCGGATGGTGCATGCCATGCGTTCCGTATGCGGGTCCGAACGTCGGCGTGGCTTTTTTGCCGGAAGTCGGCGCCGGGGTCTGGATTGAATTCGAGGGCGGCGATGTCTCCTACCCGGTGTGGGTCGGATGCTACTGGCGCGACGGCGAGCAACCGGCAGACGCGGCACCCGCGGTCAAAGCAATAGTCACCAAGTCGGGCAACAAAATTCTGCTCGATGACGACGCCGGCACCATTACGATCACCGACGCGAACAACAATTCGGTGATTCTCAGCTCCGACGGGATCACGCTCCAGCGCGGTGTCAGCAAAATCGAGCTCGACGGCTCCGAAGTGAACGTCAACGACGGTGCTTTCGAAGTGATGTGAGGCGGCGCAGCAAACCATGACGATCGAGAGAACAACATGGCCGCCTTCCTGAACCTCGCGAGCGTTTTGATGTGTCCGCACGGCGGGACCGTGCAGGCGGTCAGCAGCAATTCGCGGGTTAGCGCGGCGGGCTCGATGCTGGTGCGAAGCTCGGACACCTTTGTCGTCGCAGGATGCCCATTCGTCATCGGCGTCACGCCTCATCCGTGCATTCAAGTGCAATGGATCGAGCCGGCCGCACGCAGCGAGGCGGTCGCCGAATCCACGTTAACCGAGAGCAGCGTCGGGCTGTGCGTCGCCGCAGACGAGGCGGTGCAGGGGGCAGTTCTGATCGTGGCCACTCAACCGCGGGCGACCGGCATTTAGGAATCGATCAAATGAACCGCAGCGACTACGCCTTTCCTTTTCGTATCGACCAGCACTCGGGGCAGGCCGCGCAATCGCCCTACGGCACGCATGTCGACCAAATGATTCGCCAGGTTCTGCTCACCAGTCCGGGCGAACGGGTCGACCTGCCGGGATTCGGATGCGGCCTGCGGCAGTTGCTGTTTGCGCCAAACTCCGACGCGCTGCAGGCGACGGCGCGGCTTATCGTGCAGCAGAATCTCAGCCGCTGGCTGGCCGGCCAGATCAACGTCACCGATGTCAGCGTGCTCAGCGGCCCGGGTGGAGATCAGTCGCAGATAGTGGTGCAGGTCACCTATCTGCTGATCGAAACGCAGTCGCAGCAGGTGACCGAAGTAACTATCTCGTAAACGGATTTGCTCGTAAACGGATTTGTCTGAAATGGATGCCAAAGACCGCCGCGCTCAGATCCTGAAGTCGACCGTCCTCAACGGTATCGATTTCGTCGAGATCGCGAGCCCGCAGCAGACCACGCTGCGCGTCCATTTCCTCAACGACGTTCAGCTCCGCGGAAGCTTGAGCGCCGCACCGCTCATCGACGGCGGCGAGACCATAGCGAGCGTGACGGTCCTGCCCATCGACGATTCCACCGATTGGGGCAACGACACAGGTCATCTGACGCTCACGCTGCGAGTGCAGGCGCCGGGCGACTTCTCCAATTACACGCTGCACATGCAGAGCGCCGCGCTCGACCAGTTTTTCTCGAGCGTCCAGTTTTCTTTCAAGGCGCTCTGTCCTTCTGATCTGGATTGCGAGCCGCCGCCGGTCCAGTGTCCGCCGGTAACCACGGACGTTCCGCCGATCGATTACCTGGCCAAGGACTTCCTCAGCTTTCGCCAGGCGCTGCTCGACTTCTCGGCACTGCGCTATCCGCAATGGCAGGAGCGCTCCGAAGCCGACTTCGGCATGATGTTCCTCGAAGCGTTGGCGGGCACCGCCGACGATCTCAGCTATACGCAAGACAGAGTCGCTGCCGAAGCGACTCTCGAAACGGCGACGCAGCGCCGTTCAGTCGTGCGCCATGCGCGCCTGGTCGACTACGAGCCAGCGCCGGCGATGGCCGCCAGCGTCATCCTGCAATTCGACGTCGCCGCCGGCGTCACGCAGATTGCCGACGGACTCGCGATGATAGCGTCGGCGCCCGACGGCAGTTCGATCGTTTTCGAAACCGGCAACAGCCTGGTGAATCGGTTGATTGATCCGGACAGCGGCGCGCTGCGCTCGGAGCCGCCGTCCACCCCGGCCAGCCCCGCGTGGAATCGAGGCGTCATTCAGCCGTACTGGTTCGACGACAGCCAGCGTTGTCTGAACGCCGGCGCCACCCAGATGTACGTGCTGGGACGCGGCTACAAATTTATCCCGGGACAAGCTCTCCTGATCGAGACGCAAGCCGCCACCAGCGCCGACCCGCCCATTCGACAGATTGTGCACCTGCTCGAAGATGTCGGCACGCCGAATCAGTGGGCGACCGAGCTATGCGACCCGGTTTTCACGCGGCCGATCGATGCCGCCAACACTTCGGCGCCGTTCATGACCTGTCCAACTTCGCCGCCATCGCCGCCCGGCGGCAACGCGCCCACGGCAGTGACCCTTATTCGATGGCAGAGCGAGGACGCGCTGCAGGCCGATCGCGATCTCACGCGAACTCTGCTCGCCGGCAACCTGGTTCCCGCCACTCATGGCGCGACTGTCGCCGCCGAGCCATTCGTGATCGGTGCTCCGCCGCCGCCGCCCGCATCGATCCCGGGGACGATCGTAAGAACGGGACCGCGGCCGACGCAGGACGACGGCACTCCCGGCACTCCGCCGGCGATACATCTCTACACGCTGGCGAATACTCCGGTCGCATGGCTGCAAGGGCAGGGCACGAACGGCGATGTGACGGATAGCGACGGACCGTTGCCGGAAATCTTTCTGCAGCAGATCGGACCGGGCGAGAGCGAGATATGGGACTGGTTTCGCCGGCTGCTCGACGCCGGCCAATTCAATCTTGCCTACACGCTCGACGCGGCGCGCTACCGCGCAATCGTTCGGAACTCCGACAATTCGATTCAATATGAGTATGACGGCGACGGTGGCGATACGATCCGTTTTGGCGACGGCTCCTTTGGTGAACCGCCTGAGGACGGCGATCAGTTCCAGGTGATCTATCGGGTGGGCGGCGGCGCGGCCGGCAATGTCGCAGCCGACTCGATTACGCAGATAAGTCCGTCGGCGGCGTCGGGCCTGCTCGCGGTAACCAATCCGCTTCCAGCCAGCGGCGGCGCCGATCCCGAATCGCTCGAGACGGTACGGCGTCTGGCACCGCAAGCATTTCGCGCGCAACAGTTCCGCGCCGTTATTCCGGCAGACTACCAAGCCGCCGCTGAGACGCTGCCGTGGGTGCAGCAGGCGGGTACGGCATTTCGATGGACCGGGAGCTGGCTTACGGTTTTCACTTCCGCCGATCCGCGCGGCGCCGAACAGATGAACGTCGACCAGCGAATCGAGCTGGTCGGCCTGCTCAACCGCTACCGGATGGCAGGCTACGAATCATATACGCTCGACCCGCAGTATCTTTCGCTCGATATCCTGCTCGACGTATGCGCCGCAGCCGACGCCTTTCGCAGCGACGTCGAGAGCGGGATTGTAAATGCGCTCAGCGCGTCGAACCCGCAGGGCTTCTTCAATCACGCCAACTTTTCCTTCGGTGAATCGCTCGAGCGGAGCGCGCTCGAAGCCGCCATCCAGGCGGTCCCCGGTGTGGGCGGAGTGCTGGGCGTGCGCTATCGGGTGCGCGGACTTTTTTCGATCTACCTGGAAATGAACGACACCGTGGCCGCCGGCAGCGACCAGATTGTGCGGTGCGACAACGATCCCAGCCTGCCGGAACATGGCTCGTTGAACGTCAACGTGCAGGGGGGCAAATGAACGGCAACTCGAACGGCACGCCGATTTGCCCCTGCGGCGCATTCCAGTATCCGGCGGTGATCTTCAATCCTGCCGGGCTCAGCACGATTACTTATCGCGTCGGCGACTACACCGCATTCCGCCATGCACTCCTGCAGGCGCTGCCCGGCGAAAGCGAGCTGACCGAGAATGTTGCGGGCACGCTCGTCCAGCTTTGGCGTCCGAGCGCCGACGGCGACCTCGCGCTGCAAATGATGGAGTGGTGGGCATACCTCGCCGACGTGCTCACCTTTTACAATGAGCGCATCGCCAACCAGGCCTATCTGCGCACCGCCGACCTGCCCGAAAGCGTCAACCGCCTCATCCAGATCCTCGGCTATCGTCCCCAGCCGGGAATCGGCGCTACCGGACTGCTGGCCGCGCTTCTCAGCACCACCAAGCCGTTCACGCTGCCCAAGGGATTCCAGGTTCAGAGCAAGCCCGGTCCGGGCAAGCAGCCGCAGATCTTCGAGCTCGGCGCCGACACTCTCGTGCAGCCGCCCGACGCGGTTGCGGCCCAACCGGCCAATCCTGCCGCGCCGCTGTTCACTTCGTCGGGCAGTACGATCGTGCTGTGGCTGCAAGGGACCGTCGGCAGTATCAAGCCCAACGATCGTCTGCTGTTGCTGGCGAACGAATGGCCCGCGAGCGGCGGATTCGCATGGCTGACGTAGTCAGCGTCGCGCCGCAGAAGGACGCCACCGGTAATGCAGTCACGAAGCTCACAACTTCCGCGATACTGCAAACGCTTCCCAGTAGCGCCCAGGTGACCGACTACCAGTTGCTCAAAAGCGGGCAGTCGGCGCGGCTATGGGGTTTTCCAACCACTAATGCCGTGGTGGTGGGCTCGTACGAGACGGTGGTGTTCGAGGCCGATAAAGTCGCAGGCGAGCGCTCCGATCCAGCCGGACCTGGCTATCACTTCGAGGCCGATCGAGGGGATTACCAGCTATGTGGTGCTCTCAAGCGTCGCGCACCAAATCATCGCCGGCGATCCTGTCCTGCTGGACGTGGCCAACAATCCGACAGCCACCGAGCTCGTTACGCTGGCGAGCTCCGCGGACCAGATTTGGTATGCGAACGGCGACGGTTCGACAGCGCCGCCGCCTATCGCGATCGGCATCCCGGTAACCGTACTCACGTTCAACGGACCCCTGTCCGTCTCCAACGCGCAAGCGCCCATAACAACCGTCCGCTTCGGGTGGACGACCGCCGCGAACCTGGTAGCAGTTCCAAGCCCGGGTGCGAATCAGTTCGATCCGAACGCCGGAACCGGCACCCTTGAAATGGACGCCGTCCCGCCCGCGTTGTTCCCGGCGATAGACGGTTCCACGGTGCTGATCCAGGACGCGGCAGGCAACGGCGCGCAGGCAAGTGCGTCGGCGAGTGCCGATCAGACCTCGATCACCCTGGGCGACGTGAGTGTTCCTTCGCCGTCCGCGAGCGAGTCAGGCAGCGCGAGCCTGACCTTCCCGTTCAACCTGTTATTCAACCTGCTCGCCGTGTCGCGCGGCAAAACGGTCGCCAACGAGGTTCTTGGAAGCGGCAACGCCGCCGCCGCGGGACAGGATTTCACGCTCAAGAATTCTCCGGTGACTTATCTGCAAAGCTCCGCCTCGACCTCGGGCGACAATTACAGCAGCACGGTCAAGGTCTCCGTCAACGGCGTGCAATGGTCGGAGGTACGAAGCTTCTACGGCCAACCACCCAACGCGCAAATCTTCATCACCAAGGAAGACGAGCAAGGCCTCACCCACGTAGTCTTCGGCGACGGCGTCAACGGCTCGCGGCTGCCTTCGGGCACTAACAATGTCGTCGCGACCTATCGCTACGGAAGCGGCGCCGACGCTCCCGCGGCCGGCACGCTGACGGTCGTGATGCAGCCGCAGCCCGGATTGAAATCGATCGCGAATCCGATGCCGGTCGGAGGCGGCGCCGATCCCGATCCGCCGGGCAAAATCCGCCAACTCGCGCCCAACTCCGTGCTGACCTTTGGACGCGCCGTCTCGCTCGACGACTTCGAGGTCATCGCCGCGTCCGCCCCGGGTGTGACCAAGGCCAAGGCAGCATATTCGTTCGATCCTCTCTCGCAGCGGCCGCGCGTGACGGTTTGGATCGCCGGTGATTCGAGCGCGCAGTCCAGCGCCTACAATGCAATTGCGGCAGCGGCCGATCCGAATCGCTTGCCGTCAATACTGGTGGCGACGCCGCTCGCGATGACGCTTCAGCTCACGCTGATGCTGAATCCTCGGTATGACGAACCGACCGTCATGAGCGCAGTGCAGACCGCGTTGCTCGATCCCGACAGCGGGCTGTTCGGCGCCAATGCCGTCGGTATCGGCCAAGCCTACTACGACAGCCAGATCTATGCCGCCTGTCTGGCCGTGCCGGGCGTCGACGCCGTCCATGGCCTCAGTTTCAACCCATATGCCCGGTACCGACCCCGTTTCGTGCTGGCCGGACACACCGATGATCAGCGCCACGATCCCGGCAGTGGCTATTTCTTTTCCGTGCCCAACGATCCGCAGCATTTCCAGATTTCTTCGGTGTCGACATGAATGCGGTGGCCGACAACTACGACATCTATTACGCCGACAAGCTGTGGAACCTGCTGCCCGCCGTCTACCGCGCGATGGATACCGACCAGTATGGTGTCGCGGGACCGCTGCGCGAGATGGTCAATCGCATCGGTGCGCAGGGAGCGGTACTTCGACGCAGCATCGATCGGATGTGGGAGGACCAGTCGATCGAGACCTGCGACGATTGGCTTATCCCGTATATCGCCGACCTGCTCGCGACCAACCTGGTGGCCAATCTTGATTCGGCGGGGCAGCGCCTCGACGTCGCCAACACGATCTACTACCGGCGGCGCAAGGGTACCGTCGCGATTCTCGAAGAGATCGCCGCAAATATCACGGGCTGGGAAGCGAAGGTGGTCGAATGTTTTCGCCGGATGGCGCGAACCCGCCACGGTCTCGACCCCGCGATCGGAATGCCGCTGACGCCGGGCGACGACATCTACCAACTGCAATTGGCGGAGGGACTCGTAGGGCAACTGACCCGCACCGGTATCGGCGGATTCGCCGACTTGCGCAATGCTTACGGCGCCTCGCGCACCGGCACTGCCTTCGACGAGTACTTCCATACCGCCGACTTCCGCCGCGGTGTCGGGCGCGTCGGATGGTACGACATCCCGCGCATCGCTGTATTCCTGTGGCGCTTGAAGAGCTACAAAACCGCGCCGACCACGCCGGTGGCGGTACTCAACTGCCCGGGATGGTTCACCTTCGATCCGACCGGCCGCGATATCGCGCTCTTCGCGCAGGATTCGCGCGCTATCGACCAGGCTCAGGCTTACGGCTCCGCCTGGACCTCGCCCATCGAGGCGCAACTGCCCACGCCGATAAGCCAGAACCTGCTCGACTTCAACGAGACCAACGCCGCCGAGCAGGCGATCGTCCAGCTCTATCCGTCGTCGATTGCAGTGTTCCCGATGAGCGATCCGCCGTCGAACCAGTACGCGATACCGGCGACGAGTCTGACGCTGCGTCCCGCCCGCGGACGCTTCCGATGGTCGTCGTCGCCGCCGCCGGGTTCGCCGCCGCCGAGCATCTCGTCAACCTATTGCTACGGCTTCTCGTCGAATATTGGCGCCGGCCCGTACGATCGCCGCGTCGACGGTACGATGCCGCCCACCCCTGCGCCATCGCTCTCATTCGCGGGGGGAGGATCGACGCTCGCATCTTTGCCTGCGACCCAAGGCACAGTGACGATCTCCGATTCTCTCACTTACGCGAAGGTCGGCAACGTATCGGTCGACGGTGCGCTCACGATCCGCGCCGACAATCTACAACGCCCGTTAATTCGGATGCCGCACGGTGCCGGTGGCGGCGCGGTGTGGACGATCGCCGGCGCTCCCGGAGCGACGCTGGTTCTCGACGGCCTCTTTCTCAGCGGTGGCGATGTGCGGCTGTTGGGCGAGTTTGCGTCGGTGACCCTCAACTGCTGCACCTTCGATCCCGGTAGCGCCGCGCCGGCGCTTGCGGGTGTCGCCGTCGGCTCACCACCGCAATCTTCTCCTCCCGCGATCGCCGCCGAGCGCAGATTTCGCCATGGCCGCCGACGGCAGTCCGCTGCTGCCGACTCGGCTGTGGATAGCCGCGACCGTAAACAACTTGACGGTAACCCGATGCATCCTGGGACCCATCCGCACGATTGACGGCGGCCTGGTCGAATCGCTCTCAATTTCCGACAGCATCGTCCAGGCGATTGTCGGCAGTGGCTACGGCGCTCCGCTATCACCGCCGCAGGGGCCGACGCCGGACCTCGCGCTCGCCTTCGACGACGGCGTCGTCAACCTGACGCGGTGCACCGTCCTCGGCGCCGCCAATGTTCATCAGCTCGAAGCCAGCGAGAGCATCCTCGACGACGTCGTGTTGGTCGACAATGCGCAGGACGGATGCGTCCGCTTCAGCACATGGTCCAGCGGCAGCGTGATTCCACGCAAATACGAAAGCGTCGAGGTGCCGGCGAGGTCGCCGTTGTTCGCGTCGACCAACTTTGGCGATGCGGCCTACGGGCAGCTCCTGCCTACCGCCGACGCCGCCATCATTCAACCCGTGCCCGCGACCGGTGCGCCGCTGAACACAATCACTGCCGGCGCTCAGAACGGGTCAGAAATGGGCGCCTTCGCCCGTGAAAAAAACCCGATCAAGGAGCGCGGGCTTCTGATCAAATACCAGGAATATCTGCCGGCGGGACTGATTCCCGTCCCGGTATATGTGACCTGAACAGGCGACCGATCAACTAGCGCGCCATAAGGATTCACATGCCTAGTGACAGAAGCAGGAGCTCCCACGACATCCGCTACAACTACAGCGGCGTCGTCACTCAGCAAGGCCGCGTCATCCTCGATCGCGACTTCAACGCCTTGCAGCAGATCGTCAACAGCGAGATCGAATCCGACGCGCTCGACATCATCGGACCGTGCGGCACGCCGGATAACGGTTTCGCAGTGAGCCTCGCGGCAAGCGGCCAGACCAGTCCGCCGCTATGGAGTCCGCCAGCTCCGCTGAGTCCTCCAGGCATCGAGCCGTTCGATTTCCTCGTCAGCCCCGGAACGATGTACCTCGGCGGCGAGCGGGCAGTTCTGCCGAAGGTGCGTCAGAACGGTGAGATCGCCACCTATAGTTATTTCGATCAGCCCGACTGGATTAACCCGACCAATCCGTTCGGGTCGGACAAGTTTTCAACCTTCTCGAGAGCCTTGAGGTTCGAGGCCGTCTATCTGCATGTGGTCGAGCAGGAAGTCAGCGCGGCCGAAGATCCCGATCTGCTCGACGTCGCGTTGGGCGGCCCCGATACGACTCAGCGACTGCGCCTGATGCGTTACATTCGGCGGCAATCAACGCCGGACAACACTTGCGCCGACGCTTTCACCGACGTGGTCAACGGCTTTGCCGCGCGAGGACTCACGTTCGACGCCGCCTCGATGCGCCTGCTTCCAGCGGCGAAGCTTCAGGTCAGCTTCACCGAGACTCAGGCCGCCAGCGACCCATGCGATCCGACGGCGTCAGGCGGATACCTCGGCGAGGACAATCAGCTAATCCGCGTGCAAATAGTCACGCCCGGCTCCGCCGCGTCTCCCGTCCAGCAGCCAACCCTCGCCTGGGGATACGACAACGCGAGCTTCATCTATCGAGTCGCCAAGCTGCCGGCTGGTGCAACGGCGAATGTCAGTACGCTCCAACTCGGCAGCAATCCGGTCGACGCCTTCCACACTCCGATCCAGGGCCAACTGGTCGAGGTCCTTCGCACGACGGCGGTGCTCGAGAGCGAGCCCGACCAGACCGCTGCGGCGGGGTCGCAATCGACGATCGTTCGCTGCGTCGCCGAGCCGATTGGCAAGTTCTTCACGCTCGCGCAGCCTTACGATCCCAGCACGCAGACGGTGGTGCTCGACGGGACTTTGCCGAGTGAGTACGCCAGCGATCCGAATCCGCTGTTCATCCGCGTATGGCAGGGACAGGTGGCGTTCGATCCGACCGGCGGCACGCCCGCCCCGCTTACCGACATCACCAACCAGGGGATGCCGCCCGGCCTCCAGGTCGCAATCACCGTCGCTCCCGGAAGCGGCGGCGGACAGGGTGCGGCCCCGGTCGGCGCTTATTGGATGATCGCCGTCCGTCCCAGCACTCCGCAAGGAGTTTATCCCGAGCAACTGCTGGTGACGCCGCAGCCGCCCGACGGCCCGCGTCAATGGATATGCCCGCTGGCTGTGATCGATTGGACCAGCGCGACGGCGTCGCCATCGGGGCAGCCGGTGGTGACAGATTGCCGCCAGACTTTCGACAACCTCGTCGATCTGAGCAAGCGCGGCGCGGGATGCTGCCGCGTAAGTGTTTCGCCAACCAATCTCGGCGCGGGAAAAACTCTCCAGTCCGTCATCGATCAGGCAGTCGGTCTCGCCCAAGGCGTTACGGTATGCCTCAATCCGGGCGTCTATACTTTCGATCAACCGCTGCGCTTGGGCGCGCAGCATTCGCGGCTCACGCTGGAGGCTTGCGGCGGAAAGGTCGTGTTCGAGGCTGGGCAAGGGGAAAGCCCTGCCGCCTTCAGCGACGGCTTGATCGTGGTTGAAGGGGCGGCAGGCGTCACTCTGCGCGGAATCGACATCCAGATGCCGTCGGCGCTGATGCCCGCAGCGGCGGCCGACCAAACGGGAAAGCTCGCCACGGCAGGCACCGCCAGCAATCTGCTCGCGAGCATCACCAGCACCGTCTCGATGATCGGTCTCAACGTGGTGAATTCAGCTTCACTGACGGTCGAAGACTGCGACTTCCTTATCGGCAAGCCGTCGTTGGGATCGGCGGCCTCTTCGATCTTCGCCGCGCAGATCTTTTTGCGCGGGAATTGCCCGGCACTTGGCGATCCGCGGCTGCTCGTTCACATCGGACCTGCCGCCGAGCTTCACGCTGCTGCAAGCCGCGACACCTTCGCCGATTGTCGGAACCCCGGTGACTGGCGGGGTCGCCGCGCCCGTCGCCACTGCGGCCACCAGCGCGACTCCCGCCGCAGCCGCCGCAGCTCCTGCTGGCGCGACCGCGCCCGCTGCTACGCTCGCTCCAGGAGTCGCGGCCGCACCAGTAGCCGCAGCTGCACCAGTAGCCGCGGCTGCGCCGATCACTGCGGCTGCGCCGGTCGCTGGGACTGCGCCGGTCACTGCGGCTGCGCCAGTCACTGCGGCTGCGCCAGCTGCACCAACGGCTGCCGCGCCGACTGCGCCGACTGCGGTATCGTCGGTCGACCTCAACATCGATCCCGTCGTGGCGACGACCTTTTCAACCCCGGGCGTAGCTGTCACACCCGCCGCCGGCGCAGTCGTTTCGTTGCCGACGCTTACCTCGATCGAGTCCTCCTACACGACGCGGATCGGGACCGCGGTGAACACCTTGCAGACCGACCTTGCCACTACCGCTGCTGCCGCCGCCGCCATCGCTGTTAAACCGATGGTCATAACTATCGGATGTCTGGCGGCCTTCCACCTCGACGCCGGCACCGCCGGTCAGCCGCCTCTGACATGTTCGCTGGCCAACATCTCCATCCGCGACAACACCTTCGTCAATCTCACTCTGCCGATCGACGCAGTCGCCGAGGTGGCTACGGTGCGTCTGCAGGACAACGACGCGAAGGGATGCATCGGCGGATTCTGGTTCGAGTTGACCGACTCGATCGCTCCGCAAGGTCAAGCGACCGGCGCGCAATTCATCGCAGTGTTCAAGGCAATCGCGACCTTCCGCGAGATGTTGTTTATCCAGGCGTTGGCGGCGAGCTATCCGCTCCCCGCCTCGCCCACGCCGGTCGCTGCGAGCTCGTCCGCATTGCCGACGACGACGGCGACGTTCTTCATCACCAACAATCAGATCGACGCGCTGCCTGCCGCCGGTCAAAGCAGCATGGCACTGATGCTGCTGGCTAATCGCACCGTGAACACGCAGGTCGACACCAGCGTTTCGATGATCATCTCGTCGAATCGATTCACCAATCGAGTCGCAGGCCACTCTCGTGCCGACCGTCTTGCTGGTCGTGGCGGACGCCGAGCGATGCGCACTCACCGGTAACCTGATTTTCAATCAGTCGATGGCGCCGGGCACTGTTGCTTCCAGGGGCGGCAGCTTGATCATCATTCCAAATTCGATCGAGAACGACGTGCAGTTGCTGGCCGTGTCGGGCAACGCGCTGTTGGGATGGTCGGATCTGAGTCTGCTCAACCGCACCGGCGGCTCACCGCCCGATACGTGGGTACCTTACAATGCGACGACGTAACCTTGAACGAGCAGCTTCGGCAGCGGTGCGTGACAGATGAGCAACGCCCTGGCCATCGCCACCGTGACGGAGACCTTGCTGCAACAGCTCAGCAGCTCGCTCGAAGGTGCGCAGGTCGCCGGCGCTCTCGTGACGGCGTTGCGCCCCGACGCCTCGACCGGCTTGCCCAGCCCCGGCATCAATATTTTCCTGTACCAGGTCGCGCCCAACACCGCCTGGCGCAATGCTGACGCTCCGACTCGCGCGGCCGACGGCACGCTGCTGCGACGGCCGCAGGTGGCGCTCGACCTCTACTATCTGCTGACCTTTTACGGCGACGACCAAACCCTTGAACAGCAACGGCTGCTGGGCGCCGCCGCTCGCGCAATTAACGCAAACCCGGTCCTGCAGCGCGCAGACATCCAGAACACGCAGTCCAGTGTGGCTTTCCTCAACGGCGCCGACCTTGCCGATCAACCCGAGTTGGTGCGCTTCACGCCCATCCACTTTTCGCTCGAAGAGCTGTCGAAACTCTGGTCGGTTTTTCTCAAGACCGACTACGTCCTTTCGGTCGCCTATGTCGCCAGCGTCGTGTTGATCGAGACCGACGACGTGGTCGGTCCGCCGCCGCTGCCCGTGCTCGCGCCAAACGTCTATGCGATGCCGTTTCCGCAGCCGCTGATCACGCAGATCATTTCCGTCGCCGGAGCCGGCGCGCCGATCACGCCCTCGAGCCAGATCGTTCTGATTGGGCAATTCCCGCTGGCCAGCGTCACCCCCGGCAGTCCACCTACGACCGCCGCGCTCAGCGTAATCATTGGCGCAAATCAATTGGTTCCGGATTCGGTCAGCGCTACTCAGATCACGGTGACGCTCCCCTCCGGACTTTCGGCTGGGGCGCAAACGGCGCAGGTGGCCGAGTCCTTAATGATAGGCACTCCGCCGACGCCGCATGCCGCCGGCTTTCAATCGAGCGCGGCCGCCTTCGTGCTGCATCCGGTGATTCGCCAGGGCAGTCCGCCCGGGTCTTACGCTATCGACGTGCAGAACAACTCCGGCTCGCCGCCCACCACGACCGTAACGGTAACCGTCGATCCGACTATCGAAACTGGTCAGCGAGTGCTGCTCGAACTAATCCGGATGAATGCGCCGCGTGCCGTTTACCTCTTCGATGGCGGCACGATCGCGACGGCAACCAACACGGCGACCTTCACCCTCGGACTTCAGGGCGGCCAGCCTCTTGCCGCGGGAGAATATCTCGTTCAGGTGCGGGTCGACGGGGCCGAGAGCCCGCTGGATCTCGACTCGGGCGGCAACCCTGTCGGGCCGCTAATCACGCTGTGAAAAACGTATGAGCGCGATTCGCAACATCTTCGCATGCCTGGTGCACGAAAATCTGGAATGCGTCATCGACCTGGTCCGCAATCTGCGCGCGCTCGATCCGGATTCGATGGTGTTGTTGTACAACGGCAGCAACGATCCCGACTTATTGCGCGGCTCCTTCCCGTTCGAGCGTTACAACGCGGTGCTGCATCCTTCGCCGCGTCCTGCGCGATGGGGATATCTCCATCAATTTGCGCTCGACTGCATGCAATGGGCCGGCGACAACCATCGCTTCGATACGCTGACCATCGTCGATTCCGATCAACTGGCTCTTCGCGCGGGCTACTCGAACTTCCTCGCCGCTCATCTGCAAGGAAAATCCGACATCGGGATACTGGGCAACTCGGCGGAAGTGCAGCGAGCGGATACACGCATCGGACCGGCGGAACTGGCGTGGCGCGAGATCGATCTGTGGCGGCCGCTGTTGCGCGAATTTCAAAACGGCGAAGACAAATTCGTCCATTGGTGCTTCTGGCCCTCTACCGTCTTCACCGCCGACGCGGCGCGCGATTTGACCCGGCTCTTCGCGACCAATTCGCGCCTGCAATCAATCATGAGTCAGACGCGCATCTGGGCCTCGGAAGAACTGATCCTGCCGACGATGGTCGCGCTGCTCGGTTACCAGGTCGCAGTCAGCCCTTGCTGCTACGACTACGTCAAATTCCGCGTAGCCTTCTCGTTGCCGCAGCTGCAAGCGGCGCTCACGCGCGACGATGCCTTCTGGATGCATCCGGTGCCGCGCCGATACGACGATCCTCTGCGCATGCGAATCCGCCAGCGATGGAGTCATTACCAGCCCGGACAGCCGCGGCCGGAAACCGCGCGTCCGTCGGCAGCGCCGAGCACGAGTGCGATTCCGCGGCTGCTGTTGACGCTCCCGATTCTCGACCGGATGCGCGCGATCGAAGGATGGCTCGAGGACGCGGAGGCGGATCTGCTGATCGCAGCCGTCACTCACGCGGTTGCGGCGTCCAGGTCCGCGGCGATAGTTGAGATTGGAAGCTTTTGCGGCCGCTCAACCGTCGTCATCGGCGGCGCGCTGAACGCGATTGACGATGCGCACGGTGTCAAACTCTACGCGATCGATCCGCACGACGGAGTCGTCGGTGCGCTCGACCAGGGCGTCAAACGTACAGGACCGACGCTCCAGAAATTCCAAAGCAACATTGCCGACGCCGGGTTGAGCGCGATCGTTGAGACTATCGCGCGACGCTCGTTCGAGGTGCGATGGGACGACCAGCCGATAAGCTTGCTCTTTGTCGACGGTCTGCACGACTACGCCAACGTAGCGCGGGATTTCTATCACTTCGAAGCGTCGATCGTACCTGGCGGCCTCGTCGGCTTTCATGACTACGCCGATTATTTTCCGGGGGTCAAAAGCTTCGTCGACGAGTTGCTCGCCGATGATCGCTACGAGCAGGTTTGCCTGGTCCGCAGCCTGATGCTCCTGCGCAAGCGGACCACGGTTGAATCAGCCGCGAACGACGGCGCCAAAAGCGATCGCGTAGCTGTCATCGCCGATGACGAAACGCCTGGCGCGCCGGCAATCATATCGCGCGAGCCGCTGGTGTCGTGCATCATGCCGACCGCGAACCGCCGCGCATTCGTGCCGCAGGCGATTCATTACTTCCTGCAACAGGACTATCCCAGGCGCGAGTTGATCATCCTCGACGACGGTTCCGAGGAACTGGCCGACCTGGTCCCCACCGACAGCCGCATCCGTTATCAGCGCATGGATCGCCGCTACACGATGGGCGCGAAACACAACATGGCGTGCGCCATGGCCCGCGGTGAAGTCGTGCTTCATTGGGACGATGACGACTGGATGGCCAACTGGCGCATCTCATACCAGCTCGAGAGTTTGCTGGCGCATCCGGCCAACACTATCAGTGGCCTCGCGCAGTTATTTTTTTTCGATCCGCGGACGGAGCAGGCATGGGAATACATCTATCCGATGGTCAATCGGCCATGGGTGGCGGGTGCTACATTTTGCTATCGGCGCGAATTCTGGGAAAGCCATCGGCATCCGGACATGAACGAAGGATCCGACACGGTTTTTGTTTGGGGACTGCGCGACGCCAATGTGCGCGCGCTCGAAAAGAGTGACTTCTACGTTGCGATTGTCCATCCGAAAAATACCAGCCCCAAACGTACCAACGATCCGGCCTGGCATTCGATCAAGGTGCAAAAGATTCATTCCATGATCGAATCCGACTCGTCATTCTACCAAAGGCTCGTGACCCCGCCCGCCGGCGCGGCCTCGAGCGGGGTTTGAACACGATGCAACGCGCGCGAAAATCCCGCAGCAACGCAATTCGCGCGGGCGCCAAACCAACCAGCCGGCCCGTCGCCTCGAATCCGATCGAGACCAACCAGGAATACCTCGCGCGGGCGGTGGCAGAGGTAAAAGCGCTCCTTCGCGGCCCCGCAGATCTCTCCGACAATGGCATCCTCGGCGCGGACTATCGCCGATCCGGCAGCGGCTTCGTCGCGTGGGATGCCATCGTCGCCGACCACCCAGCACGACCAACCTGACGGCGCCGGCACCGCGCTCGAATTGTTATGCCGCGCTTTTCGCTTGTCGCCGTTCGAACGTCGCATCCTGCTGCTCTGCGCGGGAATCGAGTTGGACTCGTCCTTCGCACCGCTCTGCGCCGCGGCCCAGGGAAATCCGGCGCATAGCTATCCCACCTTCAGCCTCGCACTGGCGACGTTTCCCGACGCGCACTGGAGCGCGATCGTTCCCAGCGCGCCGTTGCGTCATTGGCGGCTGATCGAAGTAGGTACCGCGCCGGTTCTGACCGCCGCACCGCTTCGCATCGACGAGCGCGTGATGCATTACCTGCTCGAAGCGCAGCACACGGACGAGCGACTCGCCGGAATCATCGAGCAGCTCGCGCCGCCATCGCATCGCCTGGGTCGTTCCCATGCCGCGCTGGCCGAACAAGTCGCGCTCGCGCTGGCGGAGATACAACGTGGCGACGAAGTGCAGGAGCTTCGCGTCGTCCAGTTGTGCGGCGCCGATCCTGCCGAACGAAGATCGATCATCGCCGCCGCCGCTTCGATTCTCCAACTTCGAGCGGCCGCGATGCCGGCCGACCTGGCGCCGGCTGGCGCAGCGGAATTGGATTCCTTTGTCCGGTTGTGGGAGCGCGAAGTAATGTTGGGCGGATTCGGTTTGTTGGTGTTGGAGTTCGACGATGATAGCCCCGACGCCGCCGCCATCAACGAGGAGACGCGCTCGCGCGCCCGTGCCGCGATTCGGTTGGCCGAGCGGCTGAACGCCATCGTAATTATTTCATCGCGCGAGCGCCGGCGTCTCGGCCATCGCGCCAGCGTCGTTTTCGATCTCCGCGCGTCGCATCCCAACGAACAGCGCGCGGCCTGGGCGACCGCACTGGGCGACGGTCTCGGCCCCGCCGACGAGGCCGCCCTCGACTCGCTCACCGCGCAATTCAACCTGGGCCTGCCCGCAATCAACTCGATTGCCGCTCGCGCGCGTCCGCAAGCTGCCGTCGCCGGGCAAGCCGTCAGTGCAGTCGCCTGGGACTTGTGCCGCCTGCATCTGCGCGCGCGAATGGAAGGGCTGGCGCAATGGATCGAAACGACAGCGACCTGGGACGAGTTGGTGCTGCCGCAGGCGCAACTTCGGCAGCTCCGCCAGATAGCAGCGCACGCGCATCAGCGGCCGATCGTGCATGACCGCTGGGGCTTCGCGGCCAAGGGGACTCGCGGTCTCGGCCTCAGCGCGCTGTTCGCGGGACCGAGCGGCACCGGTAAAACGATGGCGGCGGAGGTGTTGGCGAACGATCTGCGTCTCGACCTTTACAGCATCGACCTGAGCCAACTGGTCAGCAAGTACATCGGCGAGACCGAGAAGAATCTGCGCCGGGTATTCGATGCGGCCGAGGCCAGCGGCGCGATTCTGTTGTTCGACGAAGCTGACGCCTTGTTCGGCAAGCGGACCGAAGTCAAAGACAGTCACGATCGCTACGCAAATATCGAGGTCAGTTACCTGCTGCAGCGGATGGAAGCGTACCGCGGCCTCGCGATCCTGACGACCAATCATCGCAGCTCGCTCGACCAGGCATTTTTGCGCCGCCTGCGTTTCGTCGTGCAGTTCCCATTTCCCGACGCCGCGCATCGCGCCGAGATCTGGCGGCATATCTTCCCCTCCGCGACGCCGACCCAGGGGCTCAACCTCACGCTGCTGTCGAAGTTGAATGTTGCCGGCGGCAATATCCGCAACATCGCCCTGAACGCCGCCTTTCTGGCCGCACACGCCGGTGGACCGGTGCGGATGGACCACTTGCTGGCGGCCGCGCGCATGGAATATGAAAAGCTCGAACGCACTTTGCCGGAGTCGGAAATCGCGGGATGGAAGTGAGCGCGCAAACAGTGCGGAGCTCGACCGTCGCTCAGCGTCCGTCGCTGACCCCGGCGTCGAGCCGACTGCTGCAGCGCAAATGCGCCTGCGGCGGCACCGCACCGGGCGGAGAGTGCGACAGCTGCAAGCAACAGGATATGTTGCGCCGCCAGCCCATTGGTCCCGACGCCGGGACTTACGGCGCGGTGCCGCCGAGCGTGCACGAAGTCTTGCGATCGCCCGGCAACCCGCTGCCGCCCGCGTCACGGGCGTTCTTCGAGTCCGGCTTCGGTCACGACTTCGCCAAGGTCCGCATCCACTCCGACGCTCGCGCCTCGGACTCAGCGCGCAACGTGAACGCGCGAGCGTACACGGTCGGACGCGACATCGTGTTCGGTCGGGGTGAATACGATCCGCAGTCGAGCGCTGGCCGGCATTTGTTGGCGCATGAGCTGGCGCATGTCGTGCAACAAAGCGGAGCAGGCTCGGCGGGGGAGGGCGTCACGCGAATCGGCGACGCCAACGACGCTGCCGAGTCGCATGCTGAGCACGCTGCGAACCTCGTCACGGCGGCGCATCGCACCGCCGCGCTCGCGCCCGTTGCCACGCGAGCCGTCCAACGCCAAGGCCTCCCGCATCAGGCTCCCAGTCCCGACCCCGCGAAAATGTCTCGCGCGCAGGAGGTCGAACTTTCGAAAACCTCGGTGGGGAAAATCACTGGCGGATTGATTCCGCCGATGATCAGTTTCTACAATTTCGCGATTGATCAGCCGACCTTGAAACCGGAGCATCACGCGGCGATCGAAGCTCTGGCCGCGGTGATCAAGCGGGCCGCCATCACCAAAGTGTATATCGCGGCGAACGGTCACGCCGATTCCAGCGGCGACGAGGTCGAGAACCAACCGCTGTCGCGGCATCGCGCAATTGAAGTGCAAAGTCTGCTCGGAAAGCTTTCGGGCAAGCCGATCGATCCTTCATGGTTCGGCGCGACCCAGCCCGTGACCAGCAACGATACTGTTGATGGGCGCTCGCGCAACCGCCGCGTCGATGTGTTCATCAAGGTGTCGGATGGAATTCATCACATCGAGGACCATAAGAAGAAAAAGAAGCCCCCTCCACACAACTGCGAGGATGACGACGACTGTGGCGGCTGGGGCCCTTGGCATCTGCCGAATCCTTGTGCCGGCCTGTTGGGCAACTTGCTTTGCGGGATCCTGGCCTGCGCTCTCGTTCCCGAGATTTGCCTGTTCTGCGCCGAGAATCCGGAAGTATGCTTCGACTGGCCGCGTAAGATCGAGAAGCCTGAAGAAGAGAAACCGGAGAACGCCCGCAAAGCTTGTCCGATATTCTTTAATGTTACAGATCCGGAGGCGATCGATCCCTATGCGACTGCTCTTCTACAAGTTCCTTTCAGGATGACTGTCGTCTTCAAGCAGGAAAGCGCGAACCTGAATCCCTACTGTGACTGTAATTGTGGCGAATACCGGCAATACGTCAGCGGCTACTTTATAGAATCGGGATACTACGGCGGTCCGGCGACGCTGAGGGAACACCGAATAGGCTACGGAAAGTTGATGACGCGCGACGATTGCCTGGAGGATGGCCCTGATCCTTATGGGCATCGTTACAAGACTGACTTGGCCAGGTTAGTGTCGAAGGACCAGGCGCGGCCGTCCCTCAAGCGTAACACCGACGTCGACAAATTCGTCAACGGCAAAGACCTGCCGGATCGTGGGGATGGCTGTGTGTACAAAGGTTATGACGCTCCGGGCAAAGAGTATTCGCCGCAGTCGCAGGAAGTTCACTTCCATCTCAAGTTTTACGGCGGTCCGTACGACGCATGCAATAACGTGAAAGTCGGTACATGGAAAAAGTGGGAGGTAGGTCCAGTCGACCGCGTTCCACCGTCGTCAACCCCGCCAAAGACCAAGCCCGGCGGCACCTATGTAGAGCCGAAGCCCGCACCCGGCAAGGTCGAGGGAACTGCGCCAGTAGATTATGTGCGACTGCTGGATCAAAATCCGCAGGTCGGCGATGAAGTTAAGCTCCAGGTCGGCTTCGACCTCGACGGCGAACACTTCTACAGCCTAATCGACGTTGAGGTGATAGCAGTCGGTCCTACAGATGTGACCGTGTGGACTCTCAACACGGAACCATTGAACATCGCGCCCGAAGGCCATCGCCCGGTTTTGGTCCGTCCAAATTATTCGCAGACAATTCCCCGGTAGAATCCCGCCGCACCGGACTGTGCCTGGTCAAATTCCGAAAGCGCAAATCGTAGCGAGGGCGCGATTCTTGAGGGACTTGCGCGCTGCCGTGCGGTAGCGTAACTGTACATATTGTAGAGTGCTGTTTGAGGATGATCTTCGAGTTCAGGAATGTTTATCTTTGCGCCCGGAAGCTTGAGCGATACCGAATCGTAACCAGATGCTTAAGAAACTAAGCGCCCGGCTTTTCACACCGTCTGAGTCGCACACGGCTCGAACAGAGGCTGCGCCCGTCATCGGCGCTGATTCTGCGCGCGTGGTCGATGGTTCCGATTCCGCCTCAGCCGTCTCGGCGAATGACCGTGCGTCTGTCCCTGGCGAAAGCAACAAATTTGAGGCTGGAGGGCTACCCGTGGATAACAACGAACAATCGCAGAATGCAGTAGCGGTCGAAAAAATCTTTGCCAGCACGAAGCAGTTCGAAGATCGGTTCGGCAAGCTGTTGCCCGCGTTTGAGCAGGTCGGAAACCTCGGCGACGAAGCGGTGGCCGCCTTCGAGTCAGTCAAGAATCTCGCCAATCACCTTGAAATGCTCACAAGTGCCTTCGAGCCCCTCAAGTGCCTGCAGGACCAACTCGCCCGAGTCGCCTCTTCATTCGACCCGGTTAGCTCTTTGCAAGGCCAATTCGCCGAGGTCTCGAACGCGTTTCGTGATCATTTGAAGCATCTGATCGGCGCGCTGCAGCCTGCCAAGGATTTCCATCCGCGATTGGTGCAACTTGCTGCGACATTCGAATCGGCAGGTGAACTCCAGCAACGCTTCGAGCGGCTGGCTGCGGCACTCGAGCAAGGCCCGCGCGCGATTCCTTCGAGTACAGAAAAAGAGACGGCGGTGAACGGCACCGCATCGGTCCCTACTCAGAGCGCCTCGCCAACTGTCGCTTAAGAGACTGGCTCAGTTGCTCTGTCGAAACTGAAGCGGTAGGAGAACCCGAGCGGTAGTTATCAAGCGGCCTTTTTGCTTGTGCGACCGCTTTTCCGGCGAGGCGCGGTATCTTGTCCCGGTAACCCCCGGCCCTTCAGGGCTGGCCCTGGCCGAGCCTTCAAGTCGCGGGCATCTATCTTCAAGCTACAGCTTGGACAGATGAGTTTCGGTTTGATTTTGTGGCCACACGGCTGGTGGACCAGTTCCACCGGCACGCCCGCGCGTCCAGCCATCCAGCGGTCGCCCCACGCCGTCATCGTCGCGATCGATGGATAGAGGTCAAATCCTTTTTCCGTGAGCCGATACTCGAATCGACCGCGATGTTCTTCATATGCGACACGGCGAAGAATTCCTTGGCGTACGAGCTTACGCAGCCGGTCCGAGAGGCGATGCGGTGTGAGCTGCAAGTCCTGCTGAATCGCCTCAAACCTGCGGATCCCGAGGAACACATCGCGAAGGATCAGCATGGTCCAGCGGTCGCCGACCACCGATAGGGTTCGCGCGAGCGAGCATGTCATCGTGTCGATTTGTTGCCAGCGCATATGCATAACAGCTTTGCACAACAGGTCGCATGAAACTAGATTCCAAATTGGAACTTGACAAGAACGTTGATTACACTGCTGCCCGAATGGTTCCGCGGTGGCCTTCAGCCTTGACTGGTATTAGGTTCCAAAATAGAAGTTAGTCAAGCATGGGGTTCCAAAATGGAAGCCATGATTTACGAATCCAATCAGCGGAGACTAAATGATGGGTAAGGTGCGTTTTGAAACCTCAGATGCTCTCGGCTTGATCACTTTGGCGAATCCACCGCTGAATCTGTTCGACCAGGAACTAATCGATGACCTTCGAGCGGCGGTGAACCAGGCCCGGCAGCATCCGCTGAGGGCGCTGCTCGTGCGCGCCGATGGTAAAAACTTTTCCGGCGGTGCTGATGTCGCGGTTTTCAAGGGCAAGACCGCGAAGCGAAGCGCGCGAGCTCTTCACCAGCCATCTGCGAACGATCGCCGACCTCGAAGAATTGCCGTTTCCAACTATCGCCGCCGTGCAGGGGGCTTGCATGGCGGCGGGACTGGAACTCGCACTTGCCTGCGATCTGATATGGGCGGCTTCTTCGGCAAGCTTCGGACAGGTCGAGGCATCGATTGGAACGACCACGCTGCTGGGCGGCGTTCAACGTCTGGCGGAGCGGGCCGGCCCGAGTCGCGCACGCGAAATTATTTATACGGCCGACCAATACGACGCGGCGACCTTTGAGCGATGGAACATCGTAAACAGAGTTGTTCCAGACGAAAAATTTGAGTCGGAGACCCGAGCCTTTGCTGAGCGACTCGCCAGTGGCGCAACGCTCGCATACGCAGCCGGCAAGAAGATCGTACGGGCATATCTGGAGAGAGGCATCCGTGCCGCCGACGCGCTAGTCGACGAAATCGCTCCTGCGCTATTTGAGACTGCTGACATGCGCGCAGGTGTCGATGGCCTGATCGAACATGGGCCTCGCCAATTTCGCAACAAGGTCATTTTCCAGGGTCGCTAGCGATCTTGATGACCAGCCTATCAAGATCCGAGGCAATCGAACACTTAGCTTGATCGTAGGAGAGATCGAACATGAAACCAGTTTGTTTGGTGATAGGTGCCGGTGCGGGTATCGGTGGAAATGTCGCTCGACGCTTTGCGCAAGAGGGCTATCACGCTTGTCTGTGCCGGCGCAGCGACTTGGATGGATTGAATAAAATGGTGAACGCCATCAAAAACGATGGAGGTTCCGCCACCGGATTTCTCCTCAATGCGATCGAGCCCAACTCCATCGAAGAGCGGGTCGCCGCCATCGAGGCCGACATCGGTCCGATCGAAGTCGTCGTTTACAACCTGGGCGCCCAGATTGGCGATAGGGCATTGAAGGACACATCGCTCAAGGCGTTTGAAACAGGCTGGCGTCTGGGGACGTTCGGTCTGTTTCGCCTCGCGTCGGCGGTATGCCCGCTGATGGAAGCGCGCGGCAAAGGAACAATCCTCGTGACCTCAGCAACCGCGGCGATGCGTGGAAATGGCGGTCAACATTCGCATGCCGCCGCCATGGGAGGACGACGAATGCTCTGCCAGACACTCAACGCCGAGTTCGCATCGAAAGGAATCCACGTGGCCCATATCGTGATCGACGGCGCCGTGGACGCGCCCGACACTTTGGGAAAAATGCTCGGGCCGGAAAGGTTCCAACAGCTGAGAGAAACCCGAGGCAACGAACATGACGGACTGATGCTTCCTACGCAGATCGCGGAGACCTACCTCCACCTGGCGCGACAACACCGATCCACGTGGACTTTCGAGATCGACCTGCGGGCGTTCTCCGATCGTCCGTGGTGGAATCACTGAGTAACCCGAAATCGAACCTGCGCGTCCTGACTCACCTCCTTAACGGAATATGGGAGCACGAAACATGACTCAATCCGACGAACGCGCCACTCAACCTTCGGGCCAAGACGTTGCACTGATCGTCGGGGGCGGCCCCGGCATCAGCTCAAGTTGCGCCAGACTGTTCGCGAAAAACGGGATGCGTGTCGCCATCGCAGCGAGGAGTGCGGATAAACCGGTCCTGCTGAATCTTGAGAAAACGCACGGCGTGCGTCGATACGCATGCGATGCGAGCGACCCAGCGGCCGTGGAGTTGCTATTCAAAAATGTTGTTCGAGACCTTGGGGCGCCTACACTGGTCGTGCACAACATCGACGGCCGGGTTCCCGAGATATTTCGCAAGCATATTACCGAAGCTGACCCGAGCGTCGCACTCGTGACGCTTCGTAACTCAGCTTTCAGCGCGTTTTTAGTTGGTCAACAGGCAGCTCGGCTGATGCGCGAAAACAAGCCCAACGCTAACGGCGCGAAAGGGACGATCATTTTCACCAACGCAAGCGCAGCGCTCAAAGGCTTCCCGTTGAGCGGCGCCTTTGCGATGGCGTGTCAGGCGAAGGCTGGACTGGCACAGAGCATGGCGAGGGAACTGATGCCGCAAGGTATCCACGTGACAAATGTGCCGATCGACGCCGCGATTGGCTGGACGCAGGAAGACGGTAGCCGCGCGCATCGACTGGCAGGAACAAGTGTCGACGACAACATGGCCGACCCCGACCGCATCGCGGAGACCTATCTGCAGCTGCATCGCCAGCATCGATCGACTTGGGCGTTCGAGGTGGTGCTACGACCATGGGTCGAGAAATGGTAACTGGCGCCCGACTCGGCTTCGCCCTTGCACTAATCGAGCAACTCGTTGCGCTAAGACGCGATTAAAATGATCACGTTTCCGCCGCGCGTGGTTATTTCGGTGTTAACGCTGCCGGGTTCGGCGCGGCAGTAGTCGCCCGCTTTCATCTCGATTCCCGAAAGCATCAGTCGCCTTCGAGCACCTAGCAGTCTTCACGAGCCCGTTCCAAGCTTCTTCGATCGGTGGAGGAGCCGCAGGTGGTCGGTCCTGTGGCCTACCGCGAACAGCTAGCACGCGGTTGATCGCTGAGGCAATCGGTCTTTTTTGCAGCGACGTGAACGTAGAGCACTCCTCTACATTAATGAATTACGAACGAGGAGCACGTTTGGATTTCAGCCGGCGGCAGTTTTTCCAGCATTGCCGAAAGGAAAGGCAGGCGGCGCATCGCACGCCGACAATCCTCTGATGAAACTCTTCATGACACTCTCTCACTTGGTTAACTCGCTGAAGTGATTCCTGCGGCCTTGTGCCATGAGTTACGCGGGCGACTGCGATTCGGATGTTGAAGCGTCGCGCAAACTAGTTCGCGCAATCCAATCGCATGCGGCGAGCGTACTTCTGCGTAAATGACACTGCAGGAGGATCTCATGCAACCCAGGGTCTCACTCATAGGCATCATCAAGGCGTTTGGCTTCGCCGCCGCCGTCTTTATTTCGGTGGCGTCAGTGCCGCTGGCTGGTAATGCATCCAGCCATCGCGAAGCGCCGCTAATCACAACCATGCCGAAGACGGATGGCACCGACTTCTACATGTTCAACAGTTATGAGCCGGGCCGCGCAGGGTTTGTAACAATCGTGGCGGATTACCAGCCCTTGGAAGATCCGTTCGCAGGACCGAACTACTACACGATGGATCCTGAAGCGCAGTACACGATCAATCTTGATACCGACGGTGATGCGTTACCTGAGATCTCTTTTGTGTTCAGGTTTACGAACACTCTTCAGAATCTGACGCTTCCGGTGAATGGGCAGAATATTGCGATACCGCTCGTCAACGACGGTCCAATTTCTGTAAGCAGCACCGCCAGCTCGAATGTAATCGAGACCTATACGGTGGAGATGCTGAGCGGAAAGAACCTCAAGAATCGCGCATTCGTCAGCAATGCGAGCGGCGGGGCGACAACATTTACCAAGCCCACTGACAACATCGGCAATAAGACATTCGGCAGCGCCGCCGAGTACGAAGCCTACGCCGACCAGTTCATCTACAACGTGAAAATCCCGGGCTGCAGCACCGAAGGCAAGGTATTCGTTGGCCAGCGTAAGGATCCGTTCGTGGTTAATCTGGGCGAGACGTTTGATCTCATCAATTATGCGAACCCGGTAGGCGCTCCCGATGAGGCAACCGATGCACTCGCCGCTAAAAACGTAACTTCGATCGAAATGGAAGTTCCCGCCAGTTGCATAACCGAGAGCCCCAGCCAGCCGATTGTCGGAGGATGGACGACTGCAAGCGTACCGCAGACGCGCACGCTGGTTGTCGATCCAAAGCACGGCAAGTCCAGCACACCTGTGGTAGAAGGCAGCAAAAATATTGTCCAAGTCTCGCGCCTTGGTATGCCGCTGGTAAATGAGCTGGTCATAGGACTCAAAGACAAGGACAAGTTCAATTCAAGTCAGCCTGTCGACGATGCGCAATTTGCTCAATACGTCGAGACACCAAGCTTTCCTGCAATTGTTCAAGTGGTGTTTCCGAGCGTCACGGCACCAACTCTGTTTCCTAGGAAAGACCTTATCGCTACGTTCCTGACAGGTTTAAACGGCGTGAATCAGCCGCCTGCCGTGGTGCCGGCTGAGATGCTTCGGCTGAACACCAGCACTCCCATCACGGCGATGGGTTCACAGAACAGGCTCGGCGCGCTAGGCGGGGATCTGGCTGGATATCCAAACGGGCGCCGCCCGGGCGATGACGTCGTAGATATCACCCTGCAAGTCGCGATGGGAGCTTTGATTCACGCGGGTAGCTTCGGGTTTGGAACTCCCAGCCAGGCACCGTCGGGAGACCTGCCGTTTACCGACGGCGCGCTCATTAACGACAGTTTCTTTACCGACGCCTTTCCTTATTTGAAGACTCCTATACCTGGATCACCTAACGGTGCGATTCCAGAAAACAATGGTTTGCCCGTGAACGGCGCAGCCAACGGCGGGACCTGATTCGAACCATTCGGACGGAGATGGGACTATCGTTATTCGGATCTTGCGTCAGCGAATATCGAATGTCCCACTCCGTTCCGTCCTTCTCGAACCAAAAGAGGTTATAGGGATGAAGCCAGCAACACAGAACCAGCGACTAATCGTTAGAACAGTTGGCCTCGCCGCAATTCTGCTGATTAGCCTTCTAGGTGTTCGACCAGCCAGTGCGCAGAGTTCAACCATCGATCGCGACATCCTGCTTCTTCAGAAGATTTTGAAACAGCGGCCGGATCCCGATCTCTACTATCGCCTGGGCGATCTCTACGTTCAAAAAGGCCGGCAAACCGGCGACATCACTTATTTCAACCTGGGTGGCAATTCGCTTCGGGAAGCGCTGAAACTCCAGCCGGACCTCGCGCCAGCCCATCGCCATCTAGCATTCGTGCTGTACTCGTTGCACGATTTCGCCGGCGCTACGGCCGAGGCTCGTCAAGCTATCAAGCTCGACCCCAACGATTCTTATGCTTATGGCGTGCTTGGCGATGCGCAACTCGAAACCGGCGAATATCCAGAAGCAGCAGACACTTACAATCGAATGGTCGCGAGAAACGGCGATCTCTACTCTTATAGCCGGCGCTCGGGTCTCGAAACGATTCGCGGCGAGAGCGATCTGGCGATTGCAGACCTCAACCGCGCCATCGACGCGGGTATTCGAGCAGGCGAGCCACCAGAAGCGGTTGCATGGGCACAATACACACTCGCGCAGGATTTTTTCCTTTTAGGAAGGCTCGATGACGCGAATAGGTTAGGCGAAGCTTCTCTGAAAACATTTCCGAATTATCATCGCGCGTTGGCAATTCTCGGCCAAGTGTCAGCAGCCGAACTGAAGCTTGACCGTTCAGCAGACTTCTATCGTCGCGCTATCGCCGTAATTCCCCTTCCCGAATATGCGGCGGCGCTGGCCGACGTCTATACGAAGATGGGCCGTCAACGCGATGCCGAACTGCAGCGCCAGTTGGTTGAATTCATCACGCGCCTCAACGTGCTCAATCAAGTCCTCTACAATCGCGTGCTGGTCGACTACTACGCGGACCACGACATCAACCACAAGCAAGCTGTGAAACTCGCAGCGGGAGAATACGCGATCCGCAAGGACATTTACGGCGAAGATGCGCTTGCGTGGGCGCTCTACCGGGACGGCCAAGCCGAAAAGGCGCTGCCTCATATTGTCGCGGCGCTCAGGTTTCGGACCGCGGACGCGCGCATCTATTTTCACGCGGGCATGATCTACCAAGCGGTCGGCCAAACCAACAAAGCTCGCTCGAATTTAAGACAGGCGCTTGCAATCAATCCGCATTTCCAATCGCTTCTCGATGAAGTGGCAGCGAAAGAATACGCAGCGCTCAACAAAGCGCATGCGAAAGAATACGCAGAGGGAAACCCTGATGCGCCACGTTAAACCTCCTTCGGTCGCTCGTGCCATAGGGCTGCTGTTGCTCCTTTCGATAGCGCCGGCTGCCTTCGCCCATCCGATGGGAAATTTCAGCATCAATCACTACTCGAAGATCATTCCCGGAGCGCATGCGATCGAAGTCGACTACATCATCGACATGGCAGAAATTCCAACTTTTCAGCAAATGCAGGAGAGCGCGGTTGTCCCAAAAGCGGGGGATCCCAGTCTGGTGCCGTATCTTCAGCGTGAATCGGAAGTTCTAGGGAAAGGACTTACTCTGCAGGTCGACGGAAAGCCTCTTATGCTTCGAACGGTCTCGCGACAGGCAATTTTCCCGCCTGGCGCGGGCGGCCTGCCTACGATGAAAATGGGCTTCGTTTTTGTAGCCACTGTTCCAGGCGACCTGACAGACTCGCCCGCCTCACTTCGATACCGCGACGATAACTACCCAGGGCGCGCGGGCTGGAAAGAGATGGTCGCAGTCAACGGGTCCGGCGCGACATTAGTCAGTAGTTCGGTTCCGGCCAGCGATAGGAGCCTGGAACTGACCAACTATCCGACTGACATGCTGCATAGTCCGCCACAAACGCTCGAAGCTTCGCTCTCTATAAAAGCTGCGCCGTTCGGCTATAAATCGGAACTCCAAGCGGGTTCGGGATGGCTGGCGACGAGTGGCGCCGTCGCGTCCGGCAATGTAGTTCTCAAGGCAAACAGTCAAGGCACTCCGCGCAGCGCCTTTACCGAGCTCATCAGTTCAAAGCGCACTGATTTTCTGTTCATGACTATGGCCGCTCTGATAGCAGCCGTGCTGGGTGGATTTCATGCGCTTGAACCTGGGCATGGGAAGACTCTCGTCGCCGCATATCTGGTTGGATCGCACGGCAAGGCTCGCCATGCGGTGCTGCTCGGAGCGATTGTGACCGCGTCGCATACGATTTCGGTCTACGCACTCGGCCTCATCACCCTTTACGCATCGCAATGGATCCTACCTGAACGACTCTACCCATGGCTGGGAATAGGATCGGGATTGATGGTTGCGGGCCTTGGCTTCACACTTTTTATTCGCCGCTACCTCGCAACCGAATCCTACTCAAGTGATGGCCATGTGCACGACCACGCTCATAGCCATCGTCATAACTGGTGGGGTGGACAGGTTCGTGAAGTCGATACTCATTCACATAGTGATGTGATTGTGCACGAGCATGATCACGGCGAAAGACATGACCACTTTCACGGCGCCGAGCTTGAGATGCCTCGTGTCACTCGTGAGCTCTCACTTAGCGGCCTCTTCGCATTGGGGATAACCGGCGGCATCGTTCCTTGCCCGGCCGCGCTCGTGGTACTGCTCGGCGCACTCGCTTTCCACCGCGTCGCCTTCGGGCTCTTTCTTATCGTCGCCTTCAGCGCTGGTTTGGCGGCCGTGTTGATAAGCCTTGGCTTGGCAATGGTCTACGCGGGCCGCTTCATGAGCCGCTTCGGCGCGCAAGGTCCGTTGACACAGCGCTGGTTGCCACTGGCCTCTTCAGCCGTAATCACCGTTATAGGCGTAACCCTAACGCTGCAATCGCTGTTCGCTGTCGGCGTTCTTCGTTTCGGAGCTTAACCTCAACTACTGACCGCCGCTACAGGAGAGTACTTGGATGAATTTTGAAACGACCGCGCCGGTGGGGATCGCAATGCTAGGATTATTAATGGGAATGCGGCACGCGACTGATCCCGACCATGTAATTGCAGTCACGACCATAGTGAGTCGCGAACGCCGCCTTACTGCGGCGAGTCGCGTCGGCATTGTGTGGGGGCTAGGCCATACGCTTACCGTGTTGGCCGTGGGCGCAGCGATCATAATCTTCAAGATCGCAATCCCGATCCGGCTCGGCCTTGCAATGGAATTCGCCGTTGCCATCGTGCTGATGCTGCTTGGCTTAGGCGCTTTTGCAAGTTTCGTCCAAATAGTCGTCAGGCGGATCGCGGGGACACCGCGTGCAGTCGATCAGCCGTTAGTTCATTCCCACGCGCACGGTCACGGCTTTGGACCGCATCGACATCCGCACGTTCATCCCGACTCCGGTGAAAACCATGAATCAGACCTGGTAACCCTGAATCATGAGCATCTCCTGCCGACCGGCGCTATGTCTTCGTTTGCGGTTCGTCGTCCGCTAATACGTTCCTTTGGCATTGGCCTCGTCCACGGACTCGCGGGCAGCGCCGCGATCACGCTGTTGGTTTTGGGCGCGATTCCACAGCCACTCTGGGCGACGCTTTACCTCGCGATTTTCTGTCTAGGCACGATTGTCGGAATGGGATTGATCACCACTGCTATCGCGACGCCCTTCGCGGTTGCAGCACAGCGGATGTCGTGGATGCATCGGGGCCTCGTCACGGGCTCAGGACTTCTAAGCTTCGGGTTCGGGCTATTCCTTGCCTATCAACTGGGTATCGTCGATCACCTGTTCGGCACGACTCCAATCTGGACACCGCGTTGACCCAGCGGCGGAAAGGTGATTTCTGCTTGCGTGTATGTAGCGATCAGTTTCACTTCGCGCGTATAAGGTCGATGTAGTGAGCACCCTCTATCATCGCCACAGTGGAGGAAACCATCCGCACGTCCATCACCACGACGCTGCGGGTAAATCCCACCACCACCAGAACGACAGTCACTATTCGCACGGTCATGGCGATCATGCTTATGACTTACACGGCAATGAAGTGGCGATCGTCGCCAGTGATCCTCATCGGCTTGAGCATTGGCACTTCGATCGTCCGTTCGAGGGCGTCGCAATCGCGCCTGTCCGTGATGTCGGCAACGATACACGGGTAACAGTCTTTGCAGTCGTCAATCATGATCTGAACCGCTTGCCGCTAGCAGCCCGTCCGCCGCCCGTCCTCGCCTGGATCTAAATCGTTCCGTTCGAGATTTTCTCGGCCTTTGAGTACGGAGGATCGCCGTCGTCGTCCGCGAGGACGAGGCTTCCATCCGTGCACGAAGAGGCTGGGGTCGTGCAGGCATTCGCGATCGAATGCCTGTTGGAGAGGACTTTGTCCATGGCGATTTCACCTTCGCGTAGGTCGAGGGCGACGCGATGCTGCGTACAGATCTGTGCTGCAATAGCACTAGCGCCTCTAATTGTATTGCTGACTGTTAGCGGCTCCGCCGCAGCTAACCAGCTGCTAATCTCCGCGTCTGCGACAGGAACCGCACAAGATGCCTTGGGTAGGCCCGTGACGAATGCCTTGGTGCTATTGCGGGCGGCGGATGGTCGCACCGTCCTTCGCACCACGAGCGGTGACCACGGGCAATTCAAGGTGCGGGCGCAACTGCCGGGAACTTACGACCTTATCGTTCAAAAGCCCGGCTTCAAGCCTGCCAGTCAAATCCTTGTCTTCCCTCTCTCCGCCAGAACTTCCATTCACCTCGTGATGGAGTCCGTGCAGGCGTTGACCTTGCCTGTGACCGCAAGCCGCGTCCACCCGCAGAATGGATTGACCGCAACAGGCGTTAGCAAATACACCTTCACGGCCCGCGACATCACGGGTCTTCCGCAGGCCGAAGCCACTCCGCTCAACCAGGTGTTGTTGCAGATGCCGGGCGTCGCGCTCGACCAGAACCAGGAGATTCACATCCGCGGCGAGCATGCGGGCATCCAGTATCAAATGAATGGAATCCTGCTGCCGCTCGACATCAACAACGACCCAACTTTCACGCAACTGCTCAACTCGTATTTCGTAAAGAGCGTGAGCCTCATCGATGGCATATTGCCGGCCGAGTATGGCTACCGAACATCAGGCGTGGTGGAAATCAGCACCAAGAATGGATGCGATGACCCGCACAACGAGTTCACAATCTACGGCGGCCAGCGCGACACGGCGCAGCCGAGTTTCCAGCTTGGCGGATGCAGCGGGAAGTTCAGTTACTTCCTGACCGGCGTCTACACGCACTCCAACCTGGGCCTCAGTTCCGCGACGCGCGGGCCGGACCCGATTCACGACGATACCGATCAGGGGCAGGGGTTCGCCTATCTCACCTACTCGATAAGTCCGACCACGCAACTGAGCCTGATCACCGGGATGACCGTCGCCCACAATGAGTTCCCCAACGTGCCCGGCGAAACGCCGGAGTTCACGCTGAGCGGTATTAATCCCGCCGATTTTCCATCTGAGAATATCGACTCGACTCTCGACCAGCAGGACTACTACGGAGTGCTCGCTTTGAACGGCGCGCTCGGCTCGAATGCCGACTACCAGCTCGCCTACACGATGCATTACAACCGCGAAAACTTTAATCCTGACGACATAAGCGATCTCATCTATCAGGGCATCGCTCCGAAAGTATTCGACAGCGACTTTTCAAACTCGGCGCAAGGCAATCTCACTTATCGATGGAACGATCACACGTTGCGCGGCGGATTTTATTTTGGCGAGTACGGAGTCGAAGCGGACAACACGTCGCAGGTCTTTCCGCTGCAGGGAGGCGTGCCGCTGACCGTCCCTGTTTCAATCACCACCGACCTCAGCAAGATCAACCTGGTCTACGGCGTCTATCTGCAGGACACCTGGCAGCTGAGCGAGAAGCTAAGCGTCAATTTCGGCTCGCGATGGGATCGGGCAAGCGGCCTCGTCAACGACAGTCAGTTCAGTCCGACGATAAACTTCGTCTACAAGCCGCGCCGCGACACTACTATCCATGCCGGCTTTGCGCGCAATTTCCAGATCCCGAACTTCCAGGGCATCTCGCCCGGTATCGCCGCACTGAACCACACCACCGGCGGTGTCGGCCCCGGCATACCGCTGAACACCGACCTCGACGCCGAAACCGACTACACCTGGGACGTCGGCTATACCCATCAGATCACGCCTCAGTTGGTGCTGTCGCAGGACGGCTACTTCCGAATGGATCGCCACTACATAGATGAAGGCCAGTTCGGCTTCGTGCCCATCGACGCGCCGTTCAACTACGTCAGGGGCTACGGCGCCGGACTCGAGAACTCGATCACTTACAATCTTCCCAATCTCACTCTGCGGATGTCTTCGTATGTGGCCCGCGAAGAGGTCCGCGGCGTCGCCACCGGCCAGTACAATTTTCCTCCGGTAGCCCAGCTTAACTACATCGATCAACATTTCATCGTACTCGACCACACGCCGCTGGTAGGTGGTTCAGGCGGCGCCGCTTACAAGTGGAAGACGTGGCAGTTTACCCTCGACGGGCTGTTCAGCAGCGGCTTGCGCGGCGGCTTCGCGAACCGGACTCAGTTGCCGAAGGTATGGCAGTTCAACCTGAGCGCCGCTAAATCCCTCGACGTGCCGCTGCTCGGGCATATCGAGAATCGAGTAATCCTGCTTAACGTCTTCGATCGCATCAATCTGATTCGTCCTTCGACCGGCATCGGAGTTTTCCAGTCCGCCTACGGCCCGAGAATCACGGTTTACGACGCGCTGACGATTCCGCTTCCGGCGCTCTGAGCGGCCCGCGGCCCCCGGGCGCGTTCAACGATCGCGTCCAGCTTGACAGCGCCGCCGCTAATCGATACTGAGAATCATTCTTATTTTCATTTGGCGCAGGGTGGGCCAAGCGTCAAATCGTCGCGGACCGGTAGATTAGGAGACTGCTCTAAATGCAACAGACCCGTCGGGGCCTCGTTTTCCTGCTCGCTGCAATCGTCACCATCGTTTCCGCATGCGGCGGCGGCGGCTCCGGTTCGTCCACTGCGCCAGCGTCGCCTGCGGCTGACACCGACCCTCCCGAGGTGCAGGTAGGGGAACGGCTATTCCTCGAGACGCGCTTCGCGGAATTCTTTTTCGCGAATTCCAACGGTAACGTGAATACGCCGCTGCCTGCGGGCGACCCGGTCATGAGCAAGGTGCAGACCCTTGGCAAACCTTTGCCGGGTCCGTTTCGCGGCCAGAGTATGAACTGCCGCCAGTGCCACCTGGTCGACGACCTCAAGCCGTTGTCACGCTACTACGTCAGGTCCTACTGCGATTTCACCACGCGCAGTCCCATTCCGGCGCGCAGCGGTGAGAGCGCGACGACCACACCGCGCAACTCTCCGCTGCTCGTCAATGCAACCCTCGCGCGCGATGTCCCGCAGATCTTTCACTTCGACGGCGAGTTTCCGACCATCGAGGATCTCGTGGTCGGCACCATGACTGGCGTCAATTTCGGCTGGCTGCCGACCGAATACAACACAGCCTTCGCCCATATCGCTGACGTCATCCGCAACGACAACGGAAAGAACGCGCTGGCCGAAAGCTTTGGCGGCGGAGGCGTGCCCTACAGCGTGCTCTTCCTCGGGACAGATCCATCGATTCCGCCTGCGCTTGTGATCCCGCCGCAGTACAGGATCGACGTCAGCATCGCGACTGACGATCAGGTGGTGCTTGCGGCCGCGAGCCTGATCCACGCCTACATGGATTCGTTGCGCTTCTCGACCGACGACTCCAACCAGTACAACGGGTCGCCCTACGACGTATTCCTGATCAAGAACAACCTGCCGCGCAGTCCCGACGCGGGAGAGTCGAACGTCGCCTACTCACAGCGTCTGCTTGGGCTGATCGACGGAATCGACAAACCGATATTCGTGGGCAAAGCCGACGCGCCGCCGAGCGCGGCCGACGGCAAACCCGAATTTCGTTTGCAGAAGGGCCAGAAGTTCGCGTTCGGCGCCGCGGAGTTGCAGGGACTCAAGACGTTCTTCACGCAGCACGCCGATTCGAGTTCGCCGCATGCGGGCAACTGCGTTGCGTGCCATACGCCGCCGAACTTCAGCGACTTCCGCTTCCACAACAACGGCGCGTCGCAGGTCGAGTACGATGCGATCTTCGGCGCCGGTTCGTTCGCTGCGCTAGCGATCCCCGATCTCGCGACCCGCAATGCAAACTTCGACGACTTTCTGCCGCCCTCGGCGAACCATCCCGATGCGACTTCGCGCTTCCGCTCGCCGCCCTCGGCTGCGAAACCTGGCTACACCGACCTCGGTGTGTGGAATATGGTGGGCAACCCCGATGCTCCCAATCCGCAAGCGACGCTGCTGGAGATTCTTTGCGGCCAGTTCAATTTTACCGGGCCCGATTGCACCGACGACGCGGTCCTGCCGCTGGCAATCGCCTACTTCAAGACACCGACGCTGCGCGATCTCGGTCAGTCGCCGCCGTTTCTTCACAACGGCTCGATGAAGACCCTCGACGACGTGATCAACTTCTACGTGACCACGTCGGCGCTCGCGCGAAATGGAGAAGTAAGAAATGCGTCGCCGGAATTCTCCAAGGTCAATATCGACCAGACGGATCAGAAACCGCTCAAAGCGTTCCTGCGAGCTTTGAACGAAGATTACGACTAGGGCGCAAGATGCGCGGAGCGCGTACCGC
>CAWBMF010000010.1:0-490864 GCA_963789835.1 uncultured delta proteobacterium
AGTCGACATAGTTACGACGCTGAAATAAAACGCTTCTAAAGGTGTCGCCAACACCCGGTGATTGTTCGCAAAGTGACCCAAGTTAAAGTAGAGAATCGCGTAGGCTGTAACAATCTCAAAGAGATTTAAGTAGAACGCTAAAGCGCTTCGAGTCGGGGAGAAACTTTTCCAACCTTCTACTTCGCCATCAATGAGGAGAACACAGAGCCGATAGTCAAGAATATCAACGATTCTCCAGACGGCCAAAGCCACGGCAACCTGCCACGCTGGAGCCCAAAAGAACAGAAGAATGAATAGTAGCATCGCCCAGGGAACCACGTAGAAGTCGATGAGGAAAACACCGCCTTCACCGGTCTCGGCAAGGAATGCCACTAGATTGCTTGGAGAGGTGGAACGACCAAGGAGTAGAGCTGATAGGAGAAGCTTTTCAAAAAGGCTTCGACGTCTCGGGTTCCTTGGCGGATAGCGATCTCGCCATATAAGACTACAGACCTCTCTGTCATGACGCGCCTGGTCAATGACCGAGGAAATGCGTTGTTTTAGTGACCTCCCACTGCTCAAAGCAATTTGCTTTGGGCCGCGTTCTTGGGCCTCTTCGCTATCTTATAGAAATTTGAAAGTAGACTGCTCGACCACGGTTCAAGTTGGTCAGAGTAGTCTTTTGCTATTTCCGCGGGAGCGAAGAACCTGCCACTGACTGATAGTCCTTTTTTCTCTCTGAACTCCTGTTGGTCCATTGCTAGCGAGACTTCCGGGGTCCCTAGCTTTACCCTATACAACACCCCAAGATGTATAGCCGAATGAGGATTGCTACGATCATATGCAAATCCTACGAACTCGAAGTTGAACGGCTTCTTGATCAATAACTCTTCACTCATTTCGCGCCTTAGCGCATTGATTATTATATCGGTGTCCGGTCCATTTCTGCCATCCTGTTCGCGAGCATGTCCGCCCGCCCAGATCGCATACTTATTATGAAGACGGTCTCGAACATCCCTCTCTTTTCGGCGAAGCAATAGGATTTTACCATCGTACTCAACGACGACAGAGGGAATTATTTGCACCGAATGCTGATCTGCCTCTGCCTGTTGGCGCACCAAGAAGCGATGCTTCGCCTTGATGGCGCGCAACAAGGTATCTGCCTGATCAGACGCGACTATCGCTCCCTCCTTGAACTCAAAGCGCTCAAGAAGTTTTCGGTCAATTACTAGGACCTTCTCATCTAAGAATTCGTTGAGCACAGTTAGTGTCTCCCGCGCTACCTGCTTAAGTGAGTCAAAGCGGTCAGCCTTGTCTGTTTGTAAAACACTTACTTTTCGAAAGTGTTCGCCCATTTCTTTCACTGTCGCCGACACAGCCCCATTAAACAGGGTCAGCGTCCGCTCATTCATTGTGGACCCTTCTTGCTCTATAAGTTGGTCCTTGTATTCTCTTTGCAGGGCCACTTTAGGAGAAGCAGTCATCACGAACACAATATCAATCAGTTCCCGCCAATCGGTCATCATGAGGAAAGAACGAATCACGTCTGCTTGCTCGGGAAGTAGTCTCCCCGCCATTTCCATAAACTTCATCCAACATAGGGCATCGAAAATGCCTCGATCCAAGATGACGATATCGAGGTTTTGGTCCGCACTTTCGAGAATCTGATTTATAGTTGAGCATGCTGTCCATACATTGAAGGTAGCGCGATTCTTGGGTAGCGGACAAACACTGGCTCTCTCGATCATCTTGATCGCGTTGTAGCCCTTCTTTCGAAGGAAGTACAAAAGCTTGTCAGCGCAAGATGTTTTGCCGGACTTTGGGGTGCCGCAGAACTCTATAAAGAGGGGCCGCGGACCCAATCGCACCAGTTCCTGACCAAGCGGGATCTTTTCGAGGACCTGCTGCGCAAGCCGATCGATTACTTCTCGATCATTTTGCGCTGCCTCTTTTTCTGCCATCTTCCCCTTCAGAGTTTTCCTGGTTGGCCGTTGATTCCCTTGTCTCGACAACGAGGTGCCTGCCGTGGAAGTTTTTTACCGACGCTATGATTCAATTGCAATCAAGCGTGACGAAGGTTGTGCACAATCGTCGTGTTAGCTCAATTGAGTTTCGGGGAAATCGCGCAGGTACTGCAACGACTATAGCGAGCCTTTTTGCGTTCAGCTTCCTGCGTCATTCCAACTCCGAGCCCCGATGCTGGCATAAAGCTGGGAGGGGAGCTATCGCGGAGTCTTCGTTAAGTTGTTTTTTTCATATGTGATCTGATTCAGGTATGCGGCACATGTGGCCAAATCGTCGGTTGGAGCATCAGAGCCGATATGCGAGCGAGCGTGTTTCCCGGCCAATTGGATCAAAAGTTTGCGAAGCTCGGATGACGGGATCTGTTTTCCGTTGCGGAGGCGGGCAACGTGGCGTTCTGTGATTTCCGATAGCTGTGCGATCTCGCTGCGATTCATCGTCTGTAGCACTGGTATCACAATCATTCGCCACGGGTCTGCGCTGGGGTCCTGATACTCCGACCGGACTTCTTCCCGGACTCTTTGCCCATGTATATTCGAGGAATACCGTAGTCACCCAGAGCCGAAGAGCCTCGGCCCTGACGGTGAGCCATGCGGAGCTGCGACGGTGGGAGAAGCTCGCCAGGAGGCCGGTCTTCGGCATCTACCCCATACGTCGGCGTATGATTTCACGCGCACAACGTTGCGGCTGGTATCTCCGCTCGTCGTGATCGCGTATTTCTTGCCCGAGAAGTAGTCCGTCCAGGGCAACAATTCCCAACGTCGTGGATCGTTACTGTAAGGCGCGACCAGCTGGAAGTTCGCGCCGGAGGTTCCAGCTGGAGCTTGTAAGGACGCGAGGTGAGCTGTGATAAGAAAGTTCATCGGCTTGACCTGATCCGCGTAGCTTCGGTTCTTGTTGCGGTCTAGCAGTCGCAGCACCAAGTCGGGCGTAATGGCAGTGATCCGCGAAATCGCCGGACGGCTCATCCATACGGGCCGCTTGATTTTAGCTCCCAAAGCCTCGCCGATGATTATCTCCCAGAACTGTTTGATCCAGTCGCGCGATTCCTCTTCTGGATCGATCGGGTTCTGCAAGTGGCCGAGCCCATGCTCGGAATACTTGCGGATGTTAATTCTTCTGTTTGCACCGCGATTGAACAGGGCGTACCGCTTTGCCGCGATCGCATAACAGAGGAGTTCGCCCGGCCTATTGTTCTTCCGAATCAAAGTTCTCCTCCTCTATTTTGAGGATTGAGCCGGGAACGATAGACCGATCGTAAGGATTGAGTGCCTCGAACCGCTTGACGATTCGGCTGACCTTTTGCATCGGCAGCGTCATTGCCATCGAATCAGTGTCACAGAGCGCGTAGCTTCCTCCGGCATCGGTGACGCAGCGCTCAAGCAGCATCAACATAAGTCGGGCGGCCGAAGTGATGAGGGCGGCGACAGGGGGAAAATAGAACTCGCCGGGTCTCTCGAAAACGTTGGTCATTGCCGTGAACGGTCCGTTCAAGCCAAAGACCTCGATGGGTTCCTTCTCTGGCAGGTCTATTCGATCCAGCTGCGCAAAGATGCCGTAGCTTCCGCTGTTTGCCAGAATCTTGAGGAATAGATCGAGCCTGGCCTTATCTTCCGGCGAGAGGTTCTTCTGGCTGGAGAGTGCCTTGCGCCGTTCGATTACTACCTGGAAGAAGTCATCGCGGCCTGGATCGATTTTGATTTCGTTCCGCAGCATAATCGGCCGAAGATTGGCTTGCTTGCCCCTGGAAGCCAGTCGCCGCGCCTTCGTCACTTTGGGAGTTTTGCCCGAGCGCAGTTTGGCGGCCACAAGGTCGGGTCCCGCGAACGGAATAGGTTGGTTGAACGTGAGCGGATTGACGCCAATGTTGAACGCGCGGCTTCCCTCCGCATAGGGTGCTCGTACGGGTAGAATGTCATCGGACGGCTCGACTAGCGCGATGAAGTTGAATTTCGGCCAAGTCGCAGGCTTGAAGCACTGGTCGAGCGTCACGCTGTCAAGGAAAGTTCGGACCTCATCGGTCGAGTCAGTGAAGGTGATAGAGGCTGCCGTCAGTATCTCGAACAAGCCCATCAGGCAGTTCACGGTCGGGTACATCGATAGGAAATCGCAATAGACCACGGGTACGACGGCCTTCCTGATCCGGCATTCCGCGCGTCCGCCGTAATAGGCTGTCATCGCAGCGGCAGTAACGGCGATCGGCAGGTCGGCAAACTTGGTGCGAGGCTGCGCAATACCCATCGCCCGGAGATATGCCTTCGCTATGGAAGCAGGAGACATCGCATTGCTGGGGTCAAGGTCGATCGGGTGTTTGTCGAACTCTGCTCGCAGCTTCTCAAGCAGCTCCTGGGTAGCGAGCACGTCGCGGCGGTTGTAGTTGATGTACCGCGCGCTTATCCGCCCGTGCGTCTTGACGGTCAGCTTGGTGTGCGCGACGCCGAATGTGGCACAGGCAGACGCAAGCGAATGGCCCCTGTTAGTGAGTGCGAAGGAGAGAGTCCGAAGGTCCAGCAGCTTGGCACGTATTCGATCTTTTCCCGTGCTCGCTATATCCATCAACGCACGCTTGCTGTCGATATGCTTGACGCGCATCCGTGAGCGGAACTTGTGTTCGACCAGCTTGCCCGTCCGTTTGTCCATGGTGTCGCAAAGGATGAGTGAAAATCCTTTTGCGAAACGTCCCCGGCCCTCCGCCCAATTGATAGCTATGCGGGAGAGATCGAACGGCAAGTTGAAGCCCACGATCAGAGTCGGTGCCTTGAGCTGCGACCAAAGAATTTTGTCGGCGAAGTCGCGGCGGGAAACCAGCGTGAGCCGGTGCTCCTTGTGATGCTCGCGCGCATACTTCTTGAGGATGAAATATCCGGAGGGGTTGCGCTTCTGTAGATCGTCGGCGTGGATAAGATATTCGCGAGCGCACTCTAGGGTGCCGTCTGCCCTCCAAACGCAGAGGCGCGCACTGCCGAAGGTGAGCGCTTGTGCGGCGTCGATCAGGGTCTCGGTATCGAAGATTAAGACCAGATCGCCCCAGCGGGTGCGCTGAGCAGCGCGGCGGTTGTTCGCTCCTTCGCTCTCGCGCACCTGGCGCTTGGTATGAACGCGAAAGACGATTGGCAACAGGTCGATCACTTTGCCTCCAATAAGCGCCGCCAATTCGGTAGGTCTTCATCGAGACCGGAAATCAGGTCCTCGATCTCGTACGCTTCGATGCGCATCGCTTCGCCAAGTTCGATGTAAAGCGAACCGCGCATGCGGAGAATCGTTTCCAATCGATGGAGAAGGGTGGGCGGGCGCTTCGACAAATCAGCACCAGCCTCAGCCGCGCGCTTATGAACCACTCGGTGGCAGTTGGAGCACAGGTCCAATTTCAGCTTTCGATTGATCTTCCTGCCGTCGACGTGGTGTTTCTCCAGGCGGATTGGAACCGCTTCGCGCCTTCGGCCACCTGACGGGGCGACCGAATAGATAGCGCAGCGCTCTCTTTCGGACTCAACGTGCGAATTGGGTTTCGAAAGTTTGTCTTTCATCGCGTGGCCTCAAATCGTTGTTGCGTACAGGTCTTCAAACACCACTTGTCCGGCGTTCGCCAGACGATCGAGAATTTTGGGATCAGTGAGGAACGAAAGCTTAAGCTTCCCGGCTCGCACGGATTTTCCGCGAAACTTGTCGAGTTGCGCCGTGTCGCCTGTATTCAGATAGCGCTTGACCGCTGCCGTGTGTTCGGCGAGCTTCGAAGCGGTTCGCGAGCCGCGGACTGTGATTGAGATCGGGCCGTCGGGGGTCAGGAAGCGAAGCTCACGAGCAAAACGATCAGAGGCCTTGGCGCGGTAGCGGCGATTTGGTTCCTTTATTAATGCCGAACCAACATATTGATTCACGATCGCCCTTTTAGTCTCCGCTTCCTTTATCGCGGCGGTCAGCGATTTGCCTTCAGTTCGCATGAGGCTGAGAACCTTGAGGGCGGCCCTCCTTTCTAGTTGACGTTGCAAGTCCGAAGAGAGCCTGGGTGCGACATTTTTCTTACGGTGTCGTTTGCTTCTCTTTGCCATCGAAACTATCTCTGGCGTGATCGAATTGGCTGAGCTTCGACCGCCATGCTGGCAGCCAGATAACGGCCGATCTCTGATTCACCGATCAATACGCGCCGACCGAGGCGAATGGGTCGGAGATGGCCCCGCGCGATCTCCAGCCTCATGAATGACGCCGATACAGACAGTCTCTCAGCCGCTTCTTTGATTGACATCGCTAGCCGTTCGCCCTTGCCATTCGTTGGATTGTTAATGCTTTGCTTTTCCATCGTTTTCATTAGATCTCCATGATGATCGGTGTTATTCTATGTCCGGAACGGAGTTTCAATGATACGCGGTCCAACTCGTTCGACGAGTAATGCTCACGAAAGCATTACACCACGATTCCGAAAGCCGAACCCGAAACTGGCGGACCGATGGTACGAGTATCTGGACCTCAAGACGGGCGCGTCCCCTGCGACCGTCGACTTTTGGATAGGGCTTGCAAACAACCCTCCCGAACTAGTCGGGGAGGGGACGTACAACTTCAAAATCAGGGACCATCGTTTGGTCAAGCGTGACGATGCCAAGCAGGTGATCGACAGTATTCGAACGATCATGTCGAGTGTCGCTCACCTCGCCACTTCGGTCGGATACGAAACCTTTGATCACAGTCCGTTTCGGCTGTTTCTTGCGGTGCTGGAAACGGTGCCCCAAGGGCGAATCCGCTGCTGCGTCAGATGCGACAGGTATTTCCTAGCCAAGCGCACGGATCAAAAGGCCTGTTCACCCGAATGCGCGAACGTGACTCGTGTAATGAGGTATCGAGCCCGGTGGCGCCTCTATGAAGAAACTCGGAAGCGCAACCGCGCAACCAAAAAGCGCCTTAAGGAATTGAAAGAGAAACGGAGATCACGTGAACTCGAAAATCGCTCTGGTTGAGGATGCCGCCGCACCAGTACCTGAACGCGCACGGGCGCACAACGGCCTACTGATTCTCACCGGTTACGGAATCAGGGTTGCTGTTGAAGGCGGCCATCTGATCGTCGAGGATGGCGTCGGGTCGGCTCGCAGGCGTGGGCGCTGTTCGCGCGCGACGGCAGGTCTAAAGCGGCTCGTGATTTTGGGACATTCAGGAATCGTAAGCCTCGAAGCTCTTCGATGGCTACATGACATCGGAGCGTCATTCATACAAATCGACGCAGACGGCCAACTGATTAACTGCGCCGGTCCCGCTGGTTTGAACGACGCGAGACTGAGACGCGCGCAAGCTCTCGCCGCCGAGAGCGGGAACGGAATCGATTCCGGAACCGGAACCAGACCCGGAACCGGAATCGGATTCGGCATCGCTCGCGATTTGATCCGACAGAAGCTAATAGGGCAGTTGCGTGTTCTTGACGAGGTTGCGAGACAAGGCAGCGATTCAGATTGTGCGTTCGGCAATCGAAAGGATTGCGGCGGTCGAGAGCATCGACAAATTGCGTAACCTCGAAGGCGAAGCTGCAATCGCATACTGGGGAGCATGGCGGGAACTCGACGTGGTGTTCGTTGAACGAGACCGAAACCGCATCCCGGAGCACTGGCTGACATTCGGTGCTCGACGTTCACTGCTGACAGGGAATCCACGTAATGCTACCAATCCAGCAAACGCGATTCTCAACTACCTGTACTCAATTCTTGAAACCGAAGCGCGAATTGCGGCACTGATAATGGGACTCGACCCTGGAATGGGCGTTATGCATGCCGATCAGCGTGGCCGTGATTCACTTGCATGCGATCTGATGGAGGCCATTCGACCGAAAGTCGATGCTTATGCTTTCGGATTCTTGGAACGACATGCGTTCAAGAAGAGCGACTTCTTCGAGACTCGCGAAGGCAGCTGCCGGTTGATGCCGACGATCAGCCATGAGCTTGTTCAAACCGGCGAGCTTTGGGCGATAGAAGTCGGCCCAATCACCGAGCGGGTTGCGAGGAGCCTATCTCGCGAAGTACCCACGCCCTTGACTGAATCGAATCGCAGCGTAGGCCGCGCGAAGTATCGCCAGGTCAAGCTTTCTCACTGAAAGAACCGAGCGGACCATGATGGAATCTCCTATTCCGTCACTCACGAAATTTCTCGAAGCGGTCCCTCCTAGCGGGAATACCTTGGAAGAAGAGACAGTCAGCATTCACAGCTGACACTTGGTATTCCCCCGTTAGTTACAAACTACCCTCTTGAGGTGCACACCATTGCGGTGCAGAATGGTGTAATCCGTGACACCGATCTGGTGCAAAATGGTGCACGGAATGAATTAGTGCCAAAATCGAATCGCAAAGTGAAAGAGATGAAAAGTCGAAGACTTTCGGTAAGCCTGTCGCAACAACAGTATTCGGAGTTGCTAGCGCTAGCTCGAAAGAATCGAGTCTCGACCGCCTGGTTGATTCGGGAAGCAGTTGAGCAATTTCTGGCGAGCGACCTGCCTCTCTTTCATCTGAAGGGACCAACATGAACATTGTTGCCCCTGATGAAACCATGCCGGACGTAACCTACTGCGTGGCAGCAGAGAATTGTCGAGGCTGCGCGGGATTCTTCACGCGTTTCCGGATATACACATAACTTTTACAAATATCCGGCAAGGTTCTCACCAATATTTGTTCGCACGGTGATAGAGGCTTTTACCGAGCCAGGTGATCTTGTAGTCGATCCATTTATGGGAGGTGGAACGACTTTGGTCGAGGCAATGGCGCTAGGACGCCACGCAATCGGTACGGATGTAAGCTCTCTAGCCGTGTTTGTATCACAAGTAAAAACGACCCTTTTGAACGACAACGAAATCAACGTGCTTGAGTTGTGGGCAAATCGTTTGTTTTCCCATATCAACATCCATCGTCCAAGTTTCATTTCCCGGGAATACGCGGACACCGGTTACTATCGTCACCTCGAAAACAGAGTGACGTGGCGTCTTCGAAAAGGTATCGAGCAAGCGCTAGCATCGGCAGTTCAACTTGATTCGCCGACATTGCAGGCCTTTGCGCGTTGCGTTGTACTTAAGACCGCGCAATGGGCTCTTGACGGCCGCAAGCGCCTACCTGATATTGAGGAGTTTAGGGAATCGCTCTTGCGGTCCGCAAAGGAAATGCTCGGCGGCGCACGTCAGTTACAAACGACCGTGAACAAAAACCCAGGCAAGCTCTCTAGTGTCTATTGCCTGAACAAATCCGCGAGCGACGTTGGAAATTGCCCAGAAATAGCTCGACGCTTAAAAGCCAAGCTCGTTCTAACTTCCCCACCATATCCGGGCATACACGTTCTCTATCATCGCTGGCAAGTTGACGGACGCAAGGAGACGCCTGCTCCGTTCTGGATTGCTGACTGTCAAGATGGCTCCGGAGCCGCTTACTATTCCATGGGCGATCGCAAAGCTGTGGATTTACGTGGTTACTTCAAACAGATTCAAGCTGCGCTTGGCGCGGTCGCTCAACTGTGCGACCAGAGTACGACGGTTGTTCAGGTCGTCGCATTTTCAAAACCGGACCTGCAATTGACGCGGTATCTTGAAGCGAACAACGCAGTCGGGCTCCAGGAGATGCGGCTTCCGATACTGGCGACCGGCACGGATGGCCGACTCTGGCGGCCAGTGCCAAACCGTAAGTGGCATGCGAACCAACTGGGACCAACAGCCGCCAGCCATGAGGTAGTCTTGTTTCACAAGCTATCACCCCAAATAAAGGTCCGATCGCCGTTAGGTCTCGTATGAAGTGCCGAAAGTTACTTGGTCTTAGGCAGCTTCTTAGGCAGTGACAAACAGAGTGGAACGATCACTCGCGCGATTCCCTGCGCCGTTTGCTCGATCCTCTTTCGACAAGCCGAATCATCCGTCTTCCATTCCTCGGTCTTTTTTGCTGCGTCGAGGAGGCCCATCGCAGTAAGAGCAAGTCCATATTTGAAAACGAAGTCAACCGCTGGCTCCTCTTCTTTCGGGCGCAAGGCTCTCGCCTCGTCAAGCAATTGGGACTTCCTATTCAACAATAGTTGCAGTCGTTCTGTCTTCGGATTTCTGTTAATGGTCAGTGGTAGATCGTCGGGCTTGTTATCCACCTCCTGAATGTCCGGGCGACTTGGTCCAGCCTGAACAAGTGGTTCGTTCGGAATCTTGCCGTTCCCGTTCTTTCCCCTTTTTTCACGCGGAGCTATGACCTCACCGATTAAAGTGAGAAGAAAGGGGCCACTACCATTCTTGTCAGTAATCTCTACAGTTGCCGTCAGCTTAGTTCCCTCGACAGCAGATTTGTCAACGGAGCATGTAAACGTAAGGCGTCCGTTGAACAAACTGTAGGTGGGCACTAAGTCCCCGCTAAACGCGCACTTACCGGGTGCAGGCCTTCGTCGGGTAAAGTAGTTGCTCTTAACATCCGTCAAAAACGATACACTGGTGGAGTCACCGCGAGGAATTGCAAACTCGGCCTTAGATGTTCCGTCCCTTCTTTTGAAGTAGGTAGGAAAGTCCAATCCGATAAATGGACCATGGATCTTTCCTCCCGCCCCATTGGTCGCTGTTGGCGCAGCGATCTTACCGGTGGTAAAGCTCCCGAACATCTCGGCAAGAGTTGGATCGGTTGAAAGTAGTTCTTCGAGAGCCTTAATTCCGTCTTCATCATCAACCGCATTCTTGACCTTCTCCGCGTACCGTTTGTCGTTCAGGTCGATGAGACCCTGATGCCCACGGAGTTCCTTCCTTAACTTCTTAAATAGCTCTTGGAGTAAGACATCATCGCGAAATCTCTCGCGATCGCTCATAAACAGCGCATTTCTTGAATCCTGACCAAGCCCCGTGCAATCGAGAGTAACTAAGATGCTGCCCGCGACGTGTTCCTTATCGACCTCGTTGGTGCGAAAGAACTCCGCACCGCGCTTGGCATGGGACTGTCCATTGATTAGCGCTCTTACACCTGTCTGAGGCTGGTCCTCGTCCTCATCCAGACTTTGGTCAGATTTGAACACGCGAATTTCGCCGGGAACCGTTTCGCCGGTACTGAGCGTAATGAAGATGCTGCTACCCTGCTCAAAGTCTTTTTCGAGCTTGTGCGTCTGTTCCCATCGGTCGAAACGGTCCCATACGGTAACCGCCATAACCTTCGCCAAATAAGATTCGCGGCACTCAACGATGTGAAGGGGCAGACTCGGCCTTAAGAGGTACTCTCCTAATTTTTTGTAGAGTTCGCCGCAAATGTTGCTTCTCGGCGCTTTGAAGTCATACATCTTGATAAGCGTTCCGCTGCTTACCTTTCGTTCTCGGGGCTCGGCTACCTCTGATGTCTTGATACTTTTTTTGGGTAATAGAGCAAGCGATGTACTACCCGCCGTCAGAATGTTGCCGTCCTCGCCGACAAGATAGCACCAGGAAGGATTTTGCTTAGAGGCGAAAAAGCAGAAGAGAGTGAATGCCCACTCGTGATCTTCACTTTTGGCAACAGCGTTTGGGACTCTCGACAGAATTAGTTGTAGTTTGTATTTCTCGCTGCAAAACGGGAGAACGCCGGTTCCTCCCATATTGAACCGACCCTGAACAAACGGAATCGCTCCTTTGTAAGAGCCACTATGGTCGCCATATATGAGGGAACAGAAGGTTGAAGGGAAATCTTCGGCCAACTGTCCTTCACCAGCGTCGTAAAGAGAGATACTGGGTCGCTCTTTGTTACCCGTCGCGTAGAGCACCAGGTGGTCCTCAGCGAACTCTCTGATCTCGCGTCTGCTTTTTTCGCTCAGGTCGCCAAAGAATACTTCGCGGCCTTGGCCATCGTCTGCGGAGCATCGAACTTCGTGGGTCAATGCCCCTCGCTTTACAATGTCCGAGAGTAAGATCGCATCCACTCCATTGGTAAACTTCTCAACTTGCGCCGCAGCCGCTGTGCTCTGCTGATTAAGCACGATGCTCTGATTGTTCGGCATGTTGCCCAAGATATTTCCAGCGATAGCCGATTCTTTGGACTCAAGCAGTTCGCTGAGTATCAAGGATTCGGATCGCGTCCTCCTCGGTCTCCGATTCCAGAAACTCTTGCAGCAGGATTTCGTCACGCATTTGCAGGATTCCCCTTACAATTTGAACTCGACTCCTGCCTTGCCACCTTTGGCCGATAAGCGAGTCTTCAATAGATCAACTTCACTGCTCAGCGTCTGAACGATTTTCTTAACGTCAGAATCGCTGTAGTCGTAGTGGGAACGATTGCGGAGCTTATCAATTACTCGAATTTCTCTCGCGTTCTTCATCCAATCCGGCAAACCCTTTTTGTGTGTGTTGATTGGCCGTGTTTTAGCTGATCGATCGCAGCTGCATAAATCTTAGGATGTTCTTCCACGAATCGTTACCTCCGAACTTGAGTCTTTAAGTGCAGCATCGAAGAGACTCGCGCGACCAATCCCGGAATTGGCTACAGGTTAAATTCAACTTCAACTTTTGCCCCCTTGTCTGAAAGACGCGCCCTAACGGACTCGACCTCCCTGCTCAGGGCCTGAACGATCTTCTTTACATCGGCGTCGCTGTACTCGTAGTGAGCCTTGTTTCCGAGTTCCCGATCACGCGAATTGCTTTGATGGCGTTAATCGTTCGACCCTGGGCCAGCGCGACAAACTTTGACCTCTTGTCACGCCGGGAGTTGTCGTTACCGTTATTTTTTCCAGTTTCGGTCTCCATTTTTTTCTCCTCGAAAAATTAAATTGGAAAATGGTGCATTTTCCAGATCGAAATCTAGTTACGATCCACGTGTGCGTCAACTGTAAATGCGGCGAATTTTTTCGGTCCATTTGGAGGCAAATTTCTTCCTCTTTAGACGCCCGGAGAAGCATTTTTCAACCAGAAACCACTTCCGAAGGTGGGTTTGGTGTCATTATTTGGGCCGTAATTGATAACGATTTTTTCTTGTAAACGAGAAAAAGCCAATGATCTTAATTAGTTAGATAGATGCCAAACTACGGTCTCGATTGACTCCAGAAGGGGCAAAATCAGAGCGGAACCAGGCCTCCTCGCTTTCTAGGGGCTGGAAATGAGAAAAGTTACGGTGAAAGACAATATCTGACGCTGCGGAGGCGAGGCATTCCATTGCGAGGAAGCAAGCGTGGACGCAAGCGCGGGTCGAGGAGACTTGAATATCAGTCGTATATCTTCCGAGTCGAGAATCCGGAGGTGAGCTATGGCTTGTCTATCGACCGCACGGGACGGACTGAGGGACCGTATTGGGAGCATTTGGAAATGTCCGTTCGCGGAACGATCGTCTCGCCGGAAAAGGTGCAAGGCCGCCAAGGGATTCTGACGTTCCTGGCTGATCGCCGACTCACCCGTGATCTGGACAATCCAATCGAGTCGCGCAGCCAACCAGTAGCCATGGGGACGCTGACGGTCTGGGGCGGAACGACAAGCTATCTGGGCTCCATCCCTCACGATGCGCTCTGGCATCTTCTCGAGCTCCTGACTCGCGGTGAGGTTCAAATGCTTGCGCTTCACGGCGGGACACTTTACAGGGGGAGCGCAAAAATTCTGAACGTCCATTTTGAGAAGGAGATCGATCCGAAGGACTGGTAAAGTGCCTTTTTGGTCGGGCCGCATGAGATACAAGGAGGGGTGACCTGAAAGTGGCTCCCGTCTCCTAACCCGTCAACGGTGTAGAGGGTTAGGAGACAGACGCCAGCGGCAGGCTACCCTTCGCCCGCGATTTGGTCCACAAATTCCCGCAATCTCCTAGTCACTCCTGATTAAACCGGTCACACCTGCAACGAAGATCGCGCTTAACAGCCATCCTGCGACGATCTGAAGCCATAGGTAGCGCCGCAGCATTTGTCCGCTGACACGAATCTTCCAACCGAGTATCCCGTATTGGCCGTCAGCCTCGGCGTCGGGCCACCAGTAGTGCTCCTGATGAAGATTAACGAAGGGCACAAAGACATCCAGCGAGTAAAGCAGAGGACTTAGCTTCTCGTATGGCTTCCGCGCTTCTGCCGGCCTGTTCTCGGGCCAGGTTGGAGCCATCACACCGGCGCGCGCTCCGACCGACACTACCTGCCAGCCGAGGAGTACGACGAACGCGGACCAAAGTATCGCGAGCAAAGGCTGATGGCCGTAGCCGATGGTGGTCTTCAGAAAACCCGCCAGCAATCGGCGTGGGAGCGACGATTTCTGGTATCGCGCATCCTGCTCCGCGATCAAGACTCTGACCGCGCCCGAGTCGTCGCCACTTTCGCGCAGAACCTTGGCAAGCTGCCGATAGGGCTGCGGATGAAAGCCGGATTGAAGGCCTATCCATCGCAGTCTGGTGGCGGCGTCGCCGCGGGCGTCGCCCGGTTCGGGCGACTGAAAACCAGAATAGGTCAGGCCGTCGATAAGAAGATTTCCCGGTGTAGGCCAACTGCGCGACTGGTCAGATATGTATGCGAGTGAAGCCCCGCTGAGATCGAGTTGACCACCATTTTCCAATGTTACATCGCGCCATAGGAACAGTCCGTGAACGTTCATTCCTGCAGCGGACAATCCGTGAGGCTGCCCAGCAGAACCCGAGAAAATCGCTTGGTCTACCAAAAAAGCGGAGCCCACGCGCGCTCCGCGGAAATACATCAAACCGTTCACCTTGACGGAGCCCCCATGTGCGACTGCGTTCTGCGAAACCTGCGCAGTGGTCAGGAACACATTACCCGCTATTTCCGCGCTGCTCGCCTCGAACGCCACATTTCCAGGGTTGAAAAAGTGCCCCGAATCGCAAGCGAGATCTCCGCCAATCTTGGCCTGGAATAGCGATACTCCCCCATCCGCTTCAAAACCGTACAGCAAATACGCGGTGCCTTTGATGTTTGCATAGAGCAGATTGAGCACCACGCGGTAGGGCGCGAGGTAGTCTCCGGGCTCGGCCGCGTATTTGAAGTGACCATCGACCGCGCCGAATCCGCCGAGCGTGGAATCCTGTAGATACACAATGCCCGTCATGTGGAACCCATATGCAAGAGTCAGCTGATGCGTCACGTTTATGCCTTCTGCATGGATTGAGCCTGTATAGCTGCCACTCAAATCGAGCGAGGAGATCTCAGCCGAAGACAGTTCCATCGCCTCGGGGATCGCGCAGTTGCGCAATGTGATTCCGAACGGCACGTGCACTTGCGACAGGTCCAACGTTCCTGTGATGCGCGCGCCCAGAACGCGAATACCCTGCGGATCGATTAGCCGGATCGCGTCGGGATAGACGCTCATCCATCGAATCAAGCCCGCGCGAATATTTCTTTGCATGTCCCACTTGTCGGCATGCGCTGGATCGTTCGATGGATCAGCCGGATTCGCACTGATGCCCGCGACCGCGAACTCGCCACGTTCGACATTCCCGACGTCCGCAAATTCGAGCAGCGCACGCTCGGCGCGGGTGAGAGCGCGAAACTTCGCCTGTGCGAGCTTGACGAGTGGAGGCTCGGGCGCGAGCATGGCTTCATCGGCGCTGCACGCGACCGAGGCAACGCACACAAGGAACGCCGACGCGATGGCGAGCGTTAGCCAGCGCTGCTGTGGGGTCTTGCAGATCTGAGTGAGCCCCCTTGCGCTCGGAATCCTAGGAAGTGGTCGCGCTTAGCACAACCTTCTTATTTCGCATCGCGGCTGATTGTGGTGAAACCCGCCGTGGGTTTCACGCTTCCTTGGGCAGGGGTGACCCCTGCACCCAGGGTTAAGAATGATTCGTCGCGATGACCGGCAATCCTTCGCTGGGGGCGAAGGCTATGCCGCGGCGGGTGGCCTTGGCGGTGTAGCCTTCCACCTTCTTTAACTCTACGCGCGATAGGATCTCCGCGATTACTATTTTCATCTGATAGGTCGCGAAGGCTGCGCCCAGGCATCGGCGGGAGCCGCCGCCGAAGGGGAAGAAGGTGTAGGGGCTTTGGCGGGATTCCAGGAATCTTTCCGGCTTGAATTGTTCGGGGTCGGGCCATAGCTCCGCGCGACGGTGCACCAGGTAGATGCATGGCGCGATCGATACTCCCGCGGGTAGTTCGTGGCCGGCGATTGTCAGCGGCCTGGTCAGGATGCGGGCGAAGTTCGGGATTACCGGGTCCAGGCGCATCGTCTCGTTGATTACCGCCTCGACGTATTTCAATTTGCCGACGTGCGACGCGTCGAGCTGCGCGCCGTTCAACACCGAAGAGACTTCGGCGCGCGCGCGTTCCATGACGTCCGGCCGCGTGACCAGCCGGTTGATCACCCATGCCATCGTGGCGGCCGTCGTTTCGTGACCCGCCAGCATCAGCGTGTACATCTCGTCGCGGATGACCTGATCGGGTATCGCTTGATCGTCTTCGTAGCGCGCCGCCAGCAGCATCGAGAGGACGTCGGCACGGCCCTCGACGCCGTCGTGTCTCCGCCGCGCGAATTCCGCGAACAGGATCGAATCTATCTGGCGCGACAGCCTGACCGCCCGCCCCCACGGACTGAATCTGCCCGCGTCGATGCGCATCGCGGGCAGCGAGAACAGCGTGCCGAGGCCGCTCGAGTAGAGCGCGAACAACTGGCGCATCAGGGCGCGCAACTCGGAGCCGGAGGCGTCGTCCTCAAATCCAAAAACCGTGCGGATGATCGTTTCGAAAGTGATCGCGCGCATCTGCGGGTGAATCGGGAATTGATTCCCGGTCGGCCACGACGCGATCGCATTGTCGGCCGCCGCGCGCATCGCCACGGCGTGCGACGCCATCTGCTCGCCATGAAATGCCGGCAGCAGCAGCCGGCGTTGGCGCAGATGCTCGGCGCCGTCGAGGAACAGCGACGACCGCTCGCCCATGAACGCGCCGAGCGGACGATTCGCCTCGCCGGCATGAAGCGCGTCGGGGTCGCCGAGAAAAACCTCGCGCACCGCGGCCGGGTCGCTGGTAAAGACGAACGGCGATACTCCCGGCACGCGCACGGTGAACCAATCGCCATAGCGGCGCGCGCATCCGTCGAGGAAACGAAACGGATTGCGCACGAAATCGAAGGTCGTGAAGAGTCCGGGGCCTGGCGGTAGAGGCATGGCGCTAGAGTTACTACGTGCCGGGCGATTTGGGGAAGTGGAACTTCACGTTATGGTGGTGACTCGATGAGTATAAGGAGGATACCGAACAGCTCCCAAGCATTGGCGCATCTACAGAAGGAACTAGCCGAGGGTTCAAGCCTCGCGAAGTTGGTATTGCGCAAAACAAGCTTCGCAGAGGGTAAATTCTTTGCTGGAATCCCCGATGGAGTCGATCAAAGCCAGTTGGATTTCAGTTCGAGCATGGGGGGCTTAGGCCGTGAGCCGTTGGCTTTTGCAAATGCGATCAAGTCGTTCATCGACGGCCCGCATCACTATGTGCTGCTTGAGGATACGATGCCAATGCACTCGGACCCGTCGCAGGAAAACGGTCCGTACCGGGCCCGCATGACTATTCATGGTGAGGAGATATTTTGGAATTTGTCGGGGCCGGGTCTGTCCGAGGACGACATCTTTGCACTCCTGGGAATGCCGATCCTTCCGTACCCGTCTTCCGCCTTTTTCTATTTAGCTGAAACCTCGGAACCCAGAAGTCAGCTGAGAGATTCCGATCTGGAGCTCATCGTGAATTCGCTGGTCGGCGTGGCGGTCCAGGCGTTCGACACCCGGTCATTCCTGATCTGGTGGCGCGAGGACCTGGAACCGTTCCCAATGGCCGAGACGAGCGATTTGCAGCAACCCAAAACCGGAACCGGCGGCGCTTGCGCCCCGCTGTCCGAGATCCTTCCATCCGCTCGCGTTGCTCGCTTCGTCAGGATGACACAAAAAGAATGCCTGCGCTGGCCTTCGTCAGGATGAACAACCGACGCATTGCTCGCTTCGTCAGGATGACACAAGAGACGCCGACGCTTGCGCGCGACCGATGAAGCGGCCTGTCGCCATGCGTGGGGCGATGCCCGGTGACCGTATTGCGGGATCGAGTCTTTTGCATCTGTGCTCTGCCCTTTGTACCGTAGGCGAGGATTCCCTCGATGGCTGTCGCACCCAAACCCATCCCCCAGACTACGCACGAGGTCCATGAGTTTTCCTCGACGCGCAAGTGGGTGATCGCGTTCTCCGTGATGCTCGGCACCGTGCTCGAGGTGCTCGACAGCTCGATCGTCAACGTCTCGCTGCCGCACATGCAGGGCAGCTTCTCCGCCAGCGTCGACGAAATCGCGTGGGTGGTGACGTCGTACCTGGTCGCGGCGGGAATCATGATCCCGATGACCGGGTGGATCGCCGAGCGCTTCGGCCGCAAGCGCTACTTCGTCGCGGCAATCGTCATGTTCATCGTGTCGTCCGCGCTGTGCGGCGTGGCGCAATCGCTCAACCAGATTGTGCTCTTCCGCCTGATGCAGGGCGCGGCCGGCGCCGCAATGATGCCGCTGTCGCAGGCCATTCTGATGGAGACGTTCCCGCCGCGCGAGCAGGCGATGGCGATGGCGGTGTGGGGAATCGGCATGATGGTCGCGCCGATCATGGGTCCGACCATCGGCGGCTATATCACCGACGCGTGGAGCTGGCGCTGGAATTTCTACATCAACGTGCCGATTGGCTCGCTGGCGGCGTTCATGGTGTACCGATTCGTCGACGACCCGTCGTATATGCGCAACCTGCGCCGCGGCCGCATCGACCTGCTCGGTATCGCGTGCTTGTTCGTCTCGCTCGGCCTTGGCGAAATCGTGCTCGATCGCGGCGAGCGCGCAGACTGGTTCCACAGCACGTGGGTGGTTTACTGCACGGCCGCCGCGCTCATCTCGCTGGTGGTGCTGGTCTATCACGAGCTCCACACCGAGGACCCGGTGGTCGATCTCTCGATCCTCGAGAACATGAACTTCACGCTGCCGGTCGTGCTGATAATTTTCCTGACCTTCACGCTCTACGGCACCGCCATCCTGAATCCCGTGTTCCTGCAGGAGACCCTCGGCTACACGGCGTCGAAGGCGGGACTGGTGATGGCGCCGCGCGGTTTCGGCACGATGTTCTCGATGATCATACTCGGCACGATTGCGCGCCGCGGCGGCGACATCCGGCCGCTGGTTGGCATCGGCTTTATGCTGGTCGCGCTCGCGATGTGGGAGATGGCGGGCCTGAATCTCGACTCGGACGTGCGCCGAATCGTCTGGCCGACGGTGATGCAGGGAGTTGGGACCGGTTTGATATTCCCGGGCTTGTCGGCGGCCGCGCTGAGCTCGATGGAAAAATTCAAGATGGGGCGCGCGGCGAGTCTCTATTCGGTCACGCGCAACCTTGGCGCCGCGATCGGCACGTCGTACCTGACGACCCTGCTGATACATCGCCAGCAGATCAACCAGAGCTACCTGGTCGAGCACGTGACGGTCTTCACGCTGCAGAATATGCGGATGCCCGGCGGCCTCAACATGGGCAATGAATTCGCGATGGGTCACAAGCACGGCATGATGATGCTTTACGGGATGGTCCAGCGGCAGGCGATGATGCTGTCGTTCAACGATATTTACCGAATGCTGATGGTGCTGATGCTGGTGCTGGTGCCGACGTTCCTGTTCCTCAAGCGCGACACGCGCAACCTGCCGGCCGAGGCAGCACATTAAAAATAAGACGGAATAACTGAGCCGGATATGCTCGTGGTTTTGATATTTTGGACCACTCGGAAAAGATGCGGCGCGGCGCTGGATTTGTTCTTTTAATTCTCGTCCGCTCAACGATCGCGATGCGGCGTGCCCGGGTCCACTTGCTGTGAGGGCTGCAATTGCAAATGTCGCAGGTGCGACGAACCCCATGGGAGAGTGGATGACCGATAGAGATCAGGCTGCCGGCGGAGCTGTCCGTCGATGGAAAGGAGCTCATTAGCGCATCTCATTTTGCACGGTTGGCCGCTGCGGAAGTGCGCGAGGAAAAATACATGGGGCCATCCGGTTGTCAAGTTTCAGCTCGAATCTTAATCGCGCGCACGATGTTGCCCGACCACTGCCAGAGCGCTAATTAAGATGCCGTCCTTACTGATCGTTTCTGTTGAAGGTCTGAAAACGTCGCGCGGATCGCAACGGCCAAGTCGGGGGATTTGACAGCCCGAGACGCGCGCCAATAATCCATCGAGCCGCTGCTTGGGTTGAGTTGTGTGGGGCAAGCGGGCGGGGCATCGCGAGATGCTGAGCGGGCTGATGGTCCGATGAAAAGAGCCGGTGCGCATGGCGCAAGTTTGTTTTGGCGCTTTTCGATCTCGCAGCCCTCAAGTCGGCGTCGCTGGGCGCCGCGGCTGTCGTTGTTGGCGCGGCGTGACGGCAATCGCACGCAGCTATCCCGTTTCCCGAATCGAGTTCCACCCCATCAATCACAGTTACAATTCGAAATTTGAAATATTCATCCGACGGCCCCTGATGGTGTCCGGCGGCAAGCCCGCGCGCGCGGCACGCCGACCGGAACTCGAAGCCCTGGGAGGTTGAGACTTTGCGAAACGGACCCTTGGTTCATCGACGCGCCCACGCATCGCGATTTGCTTACGGCGCGCCCTCGCCGTTGGAACGTCTGCAATCATTGTCGATATTCGGCCCGCCGCGAACATTCTCGCGTTCGACGCGCAGCGTGCAAATGGAGCCTCAGCCAGCGCCGTTCGAGTCGCAGCGTTTGCAGCTCGGCAGCCGGCTGCCGATCAACCTGCGGCATTTCCTGGCCGAGCAGCTGGGCGCCTCGATGCGGATCGAGGACGACTCGATCGTCGCGCTCGAGCCGCGCTCGAATGAAACTTTGATGCGCGAGTTGGCGCGTGCCATCCGCCGCTTTTCCGCCGAGCGCGCGCGCGAAGCATGGTGCGAATGCGCGATGGGCCTCGATCGCCTCGAGCGCGAGTTTTTTGCCGCGCCGAGCGACGATCGCGGGCCGGTCGTGCTGTGCCTGCGATGCTCCTGCGTGGGCGCCGGCCCACTCGATCAGCATTGCGGCAGCCGATGCCTGCCAGTTCACCTGGGCGCCGAAGTGCGCGCGCAGCAGCTCGAGGGCAAGTGCGTCGACGGCGCGTTGACGCCGGACGCGCTGCATCGAGCGGTCGAGAATTTTCGCCTTCGCCGCAGCGAAGTCGGCGAGCCTCACTATGATTTGGACTGTTACGTCGCCGGCGGCCAGGTAGTCTTCACCTGGCGCCCGCTACCGGCCTGACTGCCGGGCGTGGGCATCGAAGGAAATTTTCGCCCCACAGTCGGCAAGCAGCCAATTCACTGAAAAAAGAAAAAGGTGCTGGAGGTTTCCAGCACCTGATGCGAAAAAAACTTTGAGATGACTACATCGCGGAGGCGCGACGGCGACGCTGTTCCTTGCGGCGGCGGCGCTGGGCCTCGGAACGTTTGCGCTTGCGACGGACGCTGGGCTTCTCGTAGAAAGCCCGCTTCTTCATTTCTTTGAAGACGCCCTCCTTGGCCAGCTTGCGTTTGAGCACTCGCATCGCCTGATCAAGAGAGCCTTCGACCCGAATTTCCATAGTCCTCCGTCCGTCCGGTGTTTAGCCTATCGAGAATAGGTCCGGCCCCATTCAGAGTCAACCTGCGGAATCGCGGCGCGGGGTTCTCCGCGGATCTCGCAATTCCGCTTCATGCGCATAAGCAGCGTCTGGTAAAGGATTAGGAATCGTGGACGCGCAATAAGGAGCTTCGAGATGGATTTGGGTTTGACCGGGAAGGTCGCGATGGTGTCGGGCGCCAGCCGCGGTTTGGGCCGCGCGATGGCTCATGCGCTCGCGGACGAAGGGATGCATCTCAGCGTATGCGCGCGAACGCGAGACGCGCTGAACGAAGCCGTCGTCGAACTGTCGCGGGCCGGCTCGGCGATAGGATTCGTCGGCGACATCACCAGGCCGGAAGATGCTCAGAAGTGGGTGGATGAAACCGTCGCGCGATTTGGCGGCGTCGACGTGCTGGTAAACAATGCGGGCGGGGCGCGGCCGGGGACGCTGGCCGAGCTGCCCGAATCGGCGTGGCAGGCGGAATTCGATCTCAACCTGTTCGCGCCGGTGCGGCTCGCGCGCCTGTGCGCCGCGCACATGGAACGGCGCGGCGGCGGATCGATCATCAACATCGGATCGATCTACGGGCGCGAGTCGGGCGGGCCGCTGACCTACAACGCGTCGAAGGCGGCGCTACATTCGTTCACCAAGATGCTCGCGCGCGAGTTCGCGCCGAAGAATATTCGCGTCAACACGATCGCACCCGGATCGATTCTCGCGCCGGGCGGAATCTGGGAGCAGAGCTTTCGCGAGAATCCTGCCTTCGAGAAAGATTTCATCAGCCACGAAATGCCGGCCGGGCGCCTGGGCCGTCCCGACGAAGTCGCCTACGCAGTCGTGATGCTCGCGTCGCCGCGCGCGAGCTGGATCACGGGCGCGAACATCCCGGTGGACGGCGCGCAGGGACGCTCGATCCTCTGATGCTGCGTCCGCGGTTCCTTTTTCAATATTTGTCGATCGTTGGCCGCGCTCATGTTTGCAGCATGCAGCGCGCCGCTGCCGAGTACCGAGCTGCCGCCGGCGCGGTACATCCAATCGGCGCCGGAGTTTCCCGAGTTTCACGACTATCGCGGAATCGTCGACCTGCCGATCAAAGCGTCGGGGCTGGATCAATCGGGAATCGCGGACCTGGCCAAGACGGCGCAAATCGATTTCATTTTTCTTGCCGATCAAGTCCAACCGGGCGACAGCGACTTCGGCATCGCGGGATTCACCGACGACATTCTTTTCATCTCGGGCGGCGTGTTCGAGGTTGGCGGCAGCGAGATAATCGGCGCGAACCTGCACGAGCCGATCAAGCCCAACCTCACGCCCAACGATTTGATTGCGGCGATTCACGACCAGGGCGGACTTGCGATTGCGGCCGACCCTGCGAAGTTCGCGTCGTCGGCAGACTACGCATTGGCCGACGCGATGGAAGTTTACAACCAGCGCTCGGCGTGGCTCGCGCAAAGTCCGGCGACGCTTTACCTCCGCGCGGTTTTTTTCGGCACCGATCATTTTCTGACCGGCCTCGACGTGCGGCCCGATGCGAACCTCGCACTCTACGACCAGATGACGGCCGGCGCGCGAGTCACGCTGCTGGCGGGTATGGGCGCGCCCGACAATCTGAACGTGCTGGGCGCGAAAGTCGGGACCCTCCCCCAACTCTTTCTGTTCTGCACGACGCATCTGCTCGCGCGCGAACGCGACACGGCGCCGATGCTCGAGGCGCTCCGGCTCGCGCATTCGTATGCGAGCTTCGACTACCTCGGCTACGTCGGCGCGTTTATGTTTTTCGCGAGCGTCGGCGACACGAAGACGATGATGGGTGACGAAGTGCATCTCGCGCCGGGGCTGACGCTGAAGACCGAACTGCCGGCGGCGGCAGATCGAATCGCGATGTACCAGGACGGCGCCGAAGTGGCGTCAGCCGACAACGCGTCGACGCTGGAGTTCGCGCCGAAGTCGCCGGGCGCGTACCGAATCGAGGCCTATCGCAGCGGCAAGCTGTGGATCTTGTCGAATCCGGTGTACGTGCGCTGAGCCTGTCCGATCACACGAACGGCACGAGCATCGGGACGCGGCGTTGGTAGGCCGCGTAAGCCTCGGGGCCGAGTTCTTCGGTCAGGAAGCGTTCCTCGGTGCGCGCCTTGAGCCACATGCCGAACGTTATCAGCACAGCTCCGACGACGGCGGTGGCAGTCGCTGCTGCAGCTGCGGTCGCGATGGTCGCGCCGATGAGGCCGGTATAAATCGGATGGCGCACGAGACGGTACGGCCCGGTGTCGACGACGTGATGTCCCTCCTTGCGCGTGATCGATCCCGACCAGAGGCGGCCGAGATGGATTCGAGCCCACCACGCAAAGAAGATCCCGCCGAAAGTGAGCAGCGCCAAAAAGTACGCGCCGTTGTATCCGACGTGCCACATTCGCCGGAGGCCGAGCGCCCGCGCGGTAAAGTGTGAGAGGAGAATGAGGCCGAGGAGAGAGCTGAGCGCGGTAAGCCCATACCTCCCCGGTGGCGAGGCGTTTCTCGGTGCGGCCGGACCAGAATGAGGCCGCGGCCCAGGTGAAGATCCAACCAACCCAGGCGATGGCGAACAGCTGACTCGGGGGCATGACGAGACAGAGGTCAGCGCTGCGCGACTTTCAGGCTCGCGGCTTCGACGCGGGCTTGGGCTAGCTTGAGGGCGTCCTGGGCTGCGGCGTAGGACGGGTCGTAGAAACTTGTGTTTGAGAATACTTCGTCGGCTTGCTGGACTTCGGCGTCGGCTGCTGCCTTGTCGATGCGCTCGGGGGATTCGGCGCTGCTGGCGAGAACCGTCAGCACGCTGTCTTTCACTTCGGCCAGGCCGCCCGAGACTACCCAGTGCATCGCGGTGCCGTCGGGCAGGCGCGCTTCGAGGACTCCGGGTACGAGCGACGTGATGAAGTTGATGTGCTCGGGCAGGATGCCGAATTCGCCCAGCGGGCCTATCGCGGAGACTTCCGCGGCGTCGCCTTCGAAGACGATGCCGGTGGGGGTGACGAGTCGGAATGGGAACGTTGCGGCCATCTTTCAGATTCCCGGAGCTACTCGCCGCGGGCCAGGCGTTCGGCCTTTTCGCGCGCGTCTTCAATCGTGCCGACGAGGTAGAAGGCCTGCTCGGGCAGGTCGTCGCATTTGCCGTCGAGGATTTCGGCGAAGCCGCGCACGGTGTCCTGGCGCTTGACGTACTTGCCGGGCTGATTGGTGAACGGCTCCGCGACGAACATCGCCTGCGACAGGAAGCGCTCGACGCGGCGCGCGCGGGCGACGACGGTTTTGTCCTCGGCCGACAGTTCTTCCATCCCGAGAATGGCGATGATGTCCTGCAGGTCCTTGTAGCGCTGGAGGATTGCCTGCACGCGGCGCGCGACGCTGTAGTGCTCCTCGCCGACGACTTGCGGATCGAGAATTCGCGAAGTCGAGCCGAGCGGATCGACGGCGGGGAAAATCGCCTTCTCGAAAACCTTGCGATCGAGCGTCGTGATGGCGTCGAGGTGCGTGAAGGTGGTCGCGGGCGCGGGGTCGGTCAAGTCGTCGGCCGGCACGTAGATGGCCTGCACCGAGGTGATCGCGCCCTTCTTGGTGGTGGTGATGCGCTCTTCGAGCTCGCCCATGTCGGTGCCGAGAGTCGGCTGATAACCGACGGCGCTGGGCATGCGGCCGAGCAGTGCCGAGACTTCGGAGTTGGCCTGCACGAAGCGGAAAATGTTGTCGATAAAAAAGATGACGTCCTTGCCTTCGACGTCGCGGAAATATTCGGCTACGGTCACTCCCGTCAGCGCGACGCGGGCGCGCGCGCCGGGCGACTCGTTCATCTGGCCGTAGACCAGCGCGGTTTTCGAGATGACGCCCGATTCCGTCAGCTCGCGATAGAGGTCGTTGCCCTCGCGCGAGCGCTCGCCGACGCCGGCGAACACCGACACGCCGCCGTGCTGCTTGGCGACATTGTTGATCAGCTCGAGGATGGTCACGGTCTTGCCGACGCCGGCGCCGCCGAACAGGCCAATTTTGCCGCCGCGTGCGTACGGGCAAATCAAGTCGAGGACCTTGATGCCGGTCTCGAGAATCTCGGCCTCGGGCGCCTGGTCGGCGAAGGGCGGAGCGTCGCGATGTATCGGCATCATCGAGCTGCCGGTGATTGGGCCGCGCTCATCGATCGCACTGCCGGTCACATTCATGATGCGGCCGAGCGTGCCCGGACCCACCGGCACCGAGATTGGCGCGCCCGTGTTGGCGGCTTCCATCCCGCGCACGAGGCCGTCGGTCGAGTCCATCGCGATGCATCGCACGGTGTTCTCGCCGAGATGCTGCTGCACTTCGAGCACGAGGTTGCCGGCTTCGTCGCTGATGGACGGGTTGCTGACGCGCAGCGCCGAGAAGATCGGCGGAAGCGTGCCGGCGCCGAACTCGACGTCGACGACGTTGCCGAGCACTTGGTTAATTTTTCCTGGGACGGTCTGACTCATAAGAGGTGATTATTCCTGTGTGGTTTCTGTAGAGGTGTTGCTGCACGCATTACCGTAATGCCTCGGCGCCGCCGACTATGTCCATCAGCTCGCGAGTGATTTGGGCCTGGCGGGCGCGGTTCATGTCGAGCGTGAGATTGGCGATCATCTCGTTGGCATTGTTGGTCGCGGCGTCCATCGCGGCCATGCGCGCGCCCTGCTCGCTCGCCTCGGACTCGAGCAGCGCGTGATAGACGCTGGCTTCGAGATAGCCGCGCAGCACGACCGGCACGAGTTCCTCGCGCGACGGCTCGACCAGGTAGTCGATTTTGGGTTTGTCTGCCGCCGATACCGCCGCCTCGACCTCGGCGCCCTGCTTGATGCCCGCATCGCCCGGAGGCTTGACCGGCAGCAGGCGCTCGTAGACCGGTTTCTGCACGACGGCGGACTGGAAATGCGTGTAGACGATGCCGGCCTCGTCGATGGCGCCGGAGCTGTAGTCGGCGAGCATCTTGGCGGCGATGTCGCGCGCGAGCGCGATGGTGGCGAGGCGCGGAAAATTATCGACGCGCGAGAGCGCCACCGGAACGTTGGTGCGGCGGTACTGATCGACGGCTTTTTTGCCGACGGCAAACAGTTCGATGTCGAGTCCGGAGCCGCGGATGTCGCGCATCGTCGCTTCGGCTGCGCGAAACAGGTACGAGTTGTAGCCGCCGGCCAGGCCGCGATCGGACGCGACCACCACCACCAGCGATCGCTTTTGTGCACCCTCGACCGGATCGACGGAAATTCCTTCCGAGGTGAGAAGGGAGTCTGCCACTCGCGCGAGCGCTTCGCTGTAGGGCAGCGCGTTGAGGAGCGCTTCCTGCGCGCGGCGGAGTCGCGCGGCGGAAACCAGCTTCAGCGCGCGCGTGATCTGCTGGGTCGATTTGGCCGACGCGATCCGGCGCCGGATTGCCTTAAGTGATGCCATGGTCGAGCGCTATCGCGACTACGCCGCAGTGGCGGGCGCGGCCGCTTTGTTTTCGGACAGGAACGACTGCAGGTAGGTGTCGAGTCCGGCCTTGATCTTTTTCGCCAGATCGTCGGAAACCGTTTTGGTGTCCCGGATTTCCCCCAGCAAGTCCGCGTGGCGCGAGTCGAAGTTGGTGTAAAGTCCCAACTCGAACGGGCGAACCTGCTCGATCGAGAGCTTTTCGAAGTAGCCCTCTTTCGCGGCGAACATGATCAGCACTTCTTTTTCGACCGGCAGCGGACTGTACTGATTCTGCTTGAGCATCTCGGTCAGGCGCGCGCCGCGGGCGAGCAGGCGCTGCGACGACGCGTCGAGGTCCGAGCCGAATTGCGCGAACGCCGCCATCTCGCGGTACTGCGCGAGGTCGAGCTTGAGCGAGCCTGCGACCTGCTTGATCGCCTTGATAGCGGCCGAGAAACCGACGCGCGAAACCGACAGGCCGACGTTGACGGCAGGGCGCACATTCGAGTTGAACAGATCCTTGTCGAGAATTATCTGGCCGTCGGTGATCGAGATGACGTTGGTCGGAATGTAGGCCGAGACGTCGCCTTCCTGCGTCTCGATTACGGGCAGCGCGGTCAACGAGCCGCCGCCCATCTCGTCGGACATTTTGGCGGCGCGCTCGAGCAGGCGTGAGTGCAGATAGAAGACGTCGCCGGGATAGGCTTCGCGGCCCGGCGGGCGGCGCAGCAGCAGCGACAACTGGCGATAGGCCTGCGCATGCTTGCTCAAATCATCGTACACCAGCAGCGCATGCTTGCCGTTGTCGCGAAAATATTCGCCCATCGTGCATCCGCTGTAGGGCGCGATGTACTGCAGCGGGGCGGCTTCCGAAGCGGTCGCGGCGACGACGGTGGTAAACTCCATCGCGCCCGAGCTGGTGAGCTTCTCGACCACCTGCGCGACGGTCGAGCGCTTCTGCCCGATCGCCACGTAGAAGCAATGCATGCCCTGGCCTTTCTGATTGATGATCGTGTCGATGGCGATCGCGGTCTTGCCAGTCTGGCGATCGCCGATGATCAGCTCGCGCTGTCCGCGTCCGATGACGAGCATCGTGTCGATGGCCTTGATGCCGGTCTGGAGCGGCTCCTTCACTGGCTGGCGCCGGATGATGCCGGGCGCCTTGATCTCGATGCGGCGCGTCTCGGTCGATTTGATCGGGCCCTTGTCGTCGATGGGCTGACCGAGTGCGTTGACGACGCGGCCGAGCAGGCCTTCGCCGACGGGCACTTCGGCGATTCTGCCGGTGCGCTTGACCTCGTCGCCTTCCTGGATGGCCTGCGGGTCGCCGAAGAGCACGGCGCCGACGTTGTCTTCCTCGAGGTTCAGCACCATCCCGTACATCTGATGCGGAAATTCGAGGAGCTCGGCGAGCGCGGCGTTCTGCAGTCCGTAGATGCGGGCGATACCGTCACCGCATGAGAGGACGCGGCCGGTTTCGCGGATTGAGATGCTACCCTCGAAACCCTTGATTTCGTTTTTGAGGATTTCGCTGATTTCGGATGGTCGAATTTCTGCCATATAGATGTGACTTGTTACTAGATCTTCTAGCTACCGGCTAGCCTGCGAGCCGGCGTTTTGCCTCCGCGAGGCGGGTTGCAAGGCTGCCGTCGTAGATTTTCCCCCCCAGCTCCGCAGTCACACCGCCGAGCAGCGCGGCGTCGACTTTCACGGTTGGGATAATTTTCAATTTCGCGATCGTCTCGAGTCCGCCGACCACGCGCGCGATCTCGGCGTCCGAAGGCTGAATCGCAAAGGTCAGGGTCGCGCGCTCACGGCCCATCTTCTGATCGAGCAGCTCGCGATACGACTCGGCAATCGCGCCGATTTCGCGGATGCGCCCGTGGCGCGCGATCACAACCGCGAACGAGCGCACCGGGAAGCTGAGCTCGAGGCGCTCGGCAATCTTCGCCATCGCCTCCTGCCGCGATTGATCGGACAACTCGGGCGATGCGAGGCGATCGATAAGCTCCGGCGCCTCGACCATCGCGGCCAGCCGTTCGAGCTCGGCGCCCCACTTCTCCTCGTTGCCCTTGTCGGCCAAATCGAGCAGGGCGCGCGCGTAGCGCTTGGCGACTCGCGAGCCCTTCATCGCTGGTCACCCGTGCCGAGCTTGTCCATGAAGCCGTCGAGCAGCCGGCCCTGGTCGCTCGGCTGAAAATCGCGGCCGATCATATCGCGCGCGAGGGTCGCGGCCGATTCGGCAAGTTGCGCGCGGACGCGCCGCTTGGCCGCGTCGGACAGCGCGGAACTGCTCATCTCGGTGTCGCGATGAATTCTTTCAGCGGTCGACTTCGCCATCTCAGCGACCTTGGCGACCTGGAAGGCAGTCTCCTGCTCCAGCTCGTCGCCGAGCTTCTTTAGTTCTTCGCCGAGCGCCGCCATCCGCGCCGCCGCCTTATTGGCCAAATCTTCGGCCTCGGCCAGCGCGCTCGCCGCGCGCGACAGGGCGGTGCGAATCGTCGCGGCGCGATCGGCAAAGAATTTACGCGCGACAGGGCCGGCGAAACGAACCAGCACCCACACGAACAGCGCGAAGTTGATCGCGAAGAACATCAGCAGCGTCCATGAGCCGTGCTCGGCGCCGGCGCCCTCGGCCGCGTGGGCGGCTTGCGGAAAAAAAGCGGCAGCGAAAATCGCCGCCGATGTGATCCACTTCTTCATCTGATGTCGAATCGGTCGTGCCTAGTTGTTCTTGCCCGTCGCTGTCGCGCCGCCGTTCAGCGGGCGGCCCAGCACGCGCTCGGCCAGCTCGCTCGCAAGGCTATGTCCCATCTGCTCGAGCTCGCGCTCCGCCGCCTTGAGCTCGCTTTCTATTTTCGCGCGCACCTGTTCGAGCGCCTCGCGTGCTTCCGCTTTCGCCGCTTCCATCATTTGCGCGGCCTCGGCTTCGGCCTTACGGCGTTCGCTCTCGCGCCGCGCGAATGCGCCCTTTCTGACTTCGGCGAGCCGCTCTTCGCGCTCCGCTTCGGCCTCGCGCGCCTGCTTGATCAGCAGCTCGGTCCGATCGTTCAAATCCTTGAATCGGCGCTCGCGCTCCGACAGCAGGTTCAGGAACGGGCGAAAAAATAATCGGCTGAATATAAACCAGAAAACCAGGAAGGAAACAATCAGCGCGAAGAACGTCCCCCAATTCGGCGGGATATGCATATTACGGCGTCTCCCCCGCGGGGATTTTCGAGATTCTCTCCATCATCGGAAAACAGGAACGCGGACTATTTCAAGCCGTGCTGAACGGCCGGCAATCAGGCCTGCTTCTGCCCTCCGACGACCTGCGCCACGCGCTCGGCCGGTGCCGGGCGCTCCTCCTTGGGGAATACGGTAACTTTGCGGTCTTCGCGGACGCCCTCGGGCTGCATCGAGCAATGTCCCTCGAACAGCGCGCCTTCCTGCACCGACAGAACCGGCGCCGTGATATTTCCGCTGACCTTCGCCGAGGGACGGATATCGATTCGCTGGCTCGCCGTGATGTCGCCGCTGACCTTGCCGGCGACCGTCACCGACGCGGCGCGGATGTGCGCGGTTACCACGGCGGACTCGCCGATCGTGATGCTGTCCTTCGCGACTATTTCGCCGTCGACCTCGCCGTCGATGCGGGCGGGACCTTCGAATGAAATCTTGCCGGAGATTTTCGATCCTCGATCAAGGTAGGCGCGGGCCTCGGCGGGCGCAGGTCCGTTAGCTCGCGGAGCCGTCGCAGCCGGCGAGGAGGAAGTCGATGCTGGAGGCGGAGGCGATATAGGTGAAGCTGACGGGGTAGTCGCGGATTGAATCTTCGGATTTTTTTCGGGCTCTTTGTTGAACAACGCCATCGCAAAACACTCCTGGGCGCAATCGGTAAATCCCCCGCGCCGCTATACAAGGACTGAGCTTAGGCTTGGCTATTAACGTATGCAAACATGGGTGTCAAATTTATCCGGCGTCTCGCGGCTCGGCGGCGCACAGCCGATTTCACTTCGACGGTTGCCTCACGCAGCCGATCGTCTAATTCTGAGTGAATATTTGTCATTCAAAGGAGCACCACCGATGGCCTCGAGCACCATTCCCGAGAAGTTTCTCGACCTCCTTACCACCAAGAAACCGCTGGCGAATATCGCGACCGTCATGCCCGACGGCTCGCCGCAAGTGACCCCGGTCTGGTTCGACTACACCAACGGCAAGATTCGCATCAACACGGCGCGCGGGCGGGTTAAGGCGAAGAATATCAAGGTCGGTACGAAAGTAGCGCTGGCGATCGTGGATCCCGATAATGCCTATCGCTACATCGGAATTCGCGGTCCTGTTGTCAGCGAAGACGAGAAGGACGCCGACGCGCATATCGACAGCCTCGCGAAGAAGTACCTGAATCAGGACAAGTATCCGTTCCGCACGGGCAACGAGAGGCGCGTGACGTACGTGATCGAGCCGGCGTCCGTCCACGTCATGGGCTGAGGGGATCCCTGCCCGGGCGAATGAGGTGCCGATCGAGCATCCGTTTCGCTTGACTAGTTATATCGTACGATATACTGTCCATCATGTTTGACGGTGTTGCGTCAGGTCCACCGGACGCGCTGTCGGAATTAAGGATTTACATTCGGAGGGTCAATAAATGATGGTTTGCGGAACTCGACGCTTTCAAAGACGCGGTCACTGGGGCGAATTCGGCATGATGGGGATGCGGGCGCGATTCTTCGGCCCCGGCGAAGTGCGGCTCGCGCTGCTTTCACTGATCGCCGACAGCCCCAAGCATGGCTACGAGCTGATGCGTCAGCTCGAAGAGCGCTCGGGCGGAATCTACAGCGCCAGCGCCGGCACGGTTTATCCCACGCTGCAGCAACTCGAAGACGAGGGGCTGATTTCGTCGGACTCGAAGGAAGGCAAGCGCGTGTACGCGATAACCGACGCTGGAGCCGCCGAACTCAAGCGCGAGGACGAGACGGTGCGGCGCATCTGGTGGCGAGCGCGTCGCTGGGCCGGATGGCGTCACGCGAACGATCCGGACGCCGCAGAGATTCGCGGCCCCGCAGAGCGCCTGGTCAAGGCAGCGTTTCGAGCCGTCGCGGGAGAGACGGCCTCGCAGGAGCGAATCGACAAGGTGCGTGAAATCCTCGAGCGCGCGATGCGCGATCTCGACGGCATGCGCGACAAGCCGTAGGGAAGAGTAAGTCGCTCTATTGAATTGAAGCTCCTCCTCGTCGCAGCTGACTTCGGAGCCCCTTATGAATCCACCCTCCTCGAATCCGATCGCGGATCGACAAATCAATGACGTTCTGGATCGGCTGCACGCCCGCGCCCGCCGAGAGATGCCGGGGCTCGTCGCCAACCTGGCGCTGGGGGCCCTGAAGGGGCTGGTGGGTGGGAAAGGCGCGATTGATGCCGATGAAAAATATGTCCACGACAAACTGATTCCGATCGCTCGGGGCCAAGGATGGTTGATTTACATGCTGTGCCGCGGCCTTCAGGCCCGAAGGGTCGTCGAATTCGGAACGTCGTATGGGGTTTCCACACTCTACCTTGCCGCGGCGATGCGCGACCAAGGCGGCGGCCTCGTTATCGGGACGGAAATTGAAACCGAAAAGGCGCGCCATGCACGCAACAATTTCGCGGAAGCCGGAGTTGCCGATCTGATTGAACTCCGCGAGGGCGATGCCTTCGTTACGCTCAAAGACTGCGGCGGCGCGGTCGATTTTCTGCTGGTGGACGGTTTCCCCAGACTCGCCAGACCCATCATCGAATTGATGGCGCCTCAGCTGCGCAAGGGCGCGATCGTCGTCTGCGATAATGTGGGGCATTTTCCAGGAACCTTCGCCAGCTATCTGGACTTTGTGCGGCGCCCGGCCAACGGCTTTGTTTCGACTCTGCTGCCGTTGAGGGGCGGAACCGAGCTTTCGGTGAAAACCTGATCGAGGCTGGCAGAGACCGACTGCGCGCAGAGACTATCCGCGTTAGAATTTGCCGACTGGAAGAGGCGGCGGTGTTTCGATTGTCTCGCCGCAGGTCGAGCCGCAATCGGGGCACACGTAAAGATATTTGTCGCCTTGCGGCAGGACGAGCAGCAGGCGCTTGCGGACCTTCACGGCGCGCTTGCACTTCGGACACGCCAGCAAACTGGCTTCCATCCGCTCGAACGATGGCCTTCGCTGCTGTGGCATCGGCATGGCTAACGAGTCTCCACGGAAGAGAACTCGGAAATTACCTCAATCGTCCCCACTAAGTTCTCGTTGAATTCCTCGAGCTCGCCCGCCGGAATCCAATACTCGAGGTGCTGCGAGCCGCCGGCGGTCTGTACCTGGTAGCGATCGAGAAAAGATCGCAAAACTGCGAAGCGTGTTACATAGCCAGCGCCCGAGGCCTTCACGTTCCAGTCGCGCGCGATCTTGGTGGCGTAGGCTTCGCTGATCACCGGATAAAATATCGGTTGTTGAGGCAAACGCGGCGGGAAGCGACTAAAACCGGTTTCTCGAATCAGTGCTAGCTCCTCGGGACCAACCGGACGGTAAAGAGTTACTGTGTCATCTCGAGTCATAGGACGAACTGCCCTTAGGGAATTTAAGTCGCACGACGACTTCCGGCAAGCTTCAATTCCGGCCTTGTCTTATCCCCTCCAGGGGGATAGGATGCGCAGCATGACTCACAGCACCCACACCACGCATAGCGATGTGCTCAATCGCCTCAGGCGGGCCGATGGTCATCTGAAAGCGATCATCACGATGATCGAAGACAAGCGCGAGTGCGTCGACGTCGCCCAGCAGCTGCATGCGATTGGCAACGCGATCGAGAACGCCAAGCGCATCTACATCCAGGATCATATCGACAACTGCCTCGAGGAAGCGGCCGGCACGATTCCACGCGGCGCGCGAAGCTCGCTGGCGGAATTCAAGGAAATCACCAAGTACCTCTGACCGTTTTCGATTTCGCAGTACGATGGAGCATTTCGCGCTCACAGCTCACGGCAGCCACGGCAATCACGCGCGGGCGCACGCGCATCACGGCCACGTTCATGGCGTCGCCGACTCCGCCTACGTCAGCACCGGGCGCGGATTGTGGGCGCTCAAGTGGTCGTTCGCGATTCTCGGCGCCGGCGCGATGCTGCAGCTGGCGGTGGTGATGCTTTCGGGGAGCGTGGCGCTGCTCGCGGATATGATTCACAACCTCGCTGACGCGTCGTCCGCGGTGCCGCTGGCGATTGCGTTTCTTGCGGCGCGCCGTCCGCCGAGCGCGCGTTTCACCTACGGCTACGGCCGGCTGGAAGATTTCGCCGGCGTTGCGATCGTGTTGATCATCCTGATGAGCGCGATCGCAGCAGGCTACGCTGCTGTCCATCGGCTGATCGATGCGCAGGCCGTTGCGATGCCTGGGGCGGTGGCCGCCGCAGGCGTCATTGGTTTCCTCGCCAACGAGGCGGTCGCGCTTGTGCGAATCAGGGTGGGAAACGAAATCCACAGCGCTGCGCTGATCGCCGATGGCCATCATGCGCGTGCCGACGGCCTGGCGAGCCTCGCCGTCGTGGGCGGCGCCGTCGCGGTGAAGGCGGGATTTCCGATCGCCGATCCGATCATCGGGCTGGGGATTGCCGCGATGATCGTCGTGATCGTCTGGCGGTCCGCTGCGATGGTCTTCACACGCGCGCTCGACGGCGTCGAGCCCGGCATCGTCAGCGAGATGCGCCACGCAGCCCATCATGTGCCGGGCATCGTCGAGGTTCGCGGCCTGCGCGCGCGATGGATTGGGCATCGGCTTGAAGCCGAGGCCGAGATTGCGGTTGACGCCGCGCTCTCGCTCAGCGAGGCGCTCGCGGTCGCGAGCCGGTTCAAGCAAGTTGCTATCGAGCATCTTCCGGCAGCGGCCCGGCTGTGCGTCGCCATCACCGAAAAAGGAGCACCGTGATCATGAACGATGTGCCGAAGGTTGCCGCTCTCGAAACCAGGTCCCGCGTGATTCACTGGGCGTTCTGGTACGACGTGATGCTCAAGGTCCGCTCGTTGGGACGCGAGCAGCGCGTGCGGGAAAAGTTCCTGGATCTCGCGAAGGTCGGGCCAGGACAATCGATTCTCGACGCGGGATGCGGCACGGGGACTATGGCTATCGCCGCGCGGCGCCGCGTGGATGCGGCGGGGAATGTTTGCGCAGTCGATGCGTCGCCGGAAATGATTGCGCGCGCGCGGCAAAAGGCGGCGCGGCAGGGCGCCGATATTCACTTCGAAACGGCGCTGCTCGAAGCGCTTCCGTTTCCCGACGCGAAGTTCGACGTCGTAACCACCAGCTTTGTGCTGCATCATTTTCCCGCCGACCTTTTGCAGCGATGCCTGGCCGAGTTACGCCGGGTGCTCAAGCCGAATGGCCGGCTGGTCGCGTTCGACTTCGCCGGCGGCGGCCATCATGGGCTCTTCGTACGGCACAACCATCCGCACAGCACTTTCAGCCTGAGCGCAATCACCCCAGCCTTGAACGAAGCCGGCCTCGTCGTTCGCGAACGAGGCGCGGCGGGGTTCGCTGGAGCGGTGTTCATTACGGCGACTCCCGGCGCTCCCGCCGAGCAGCGCGCATTGCCTGAAAGCGTCAGCGTCGAAGGCCAGCGCCCTAGTCTGTCTCACGTGGCTCTGGGTGCGGCGATCGGGACGTTCCTGGTTTCGATGGTCGCGGTGCTACTGTTCACCGCCGGAAAGAAATGGTTGTGGTTCTCGGCCGGAACCACCGCTGTCATCCTTGCCGTTCACGTGGTGACCTATCACACGGCGCTCGCACTCGGCGGCACATCATTCCTCGCCTACGCGGCCCGCTGGATCCATCGCCAGCCGCCGCCGAATGACGCCGGCGTCGGGTGACGAACCCGACGCGCCCGCCCGCGTTGTATCGACGTGGCGCCGTGGCCTAAGATTTTTTCTCGTCTTATGAATGATCGTGTCACCAAGATTCGGCGCATCCGCGGGTTTACCTGGAGACCTACGGCTGTCAGATGAATGTCGCCGATTCGCAAACGGTGAGCGCAGTCCTGCGCGGCGCCGGTTACGTCACGGCCGACGGTATCGACGATGCGGACGTCGTGCTGCTCAACACCTGCGCGATTCGCGAGCACGCCGAAGAGAAGGTGCTGCACCGGTTGCGGGAGCTCGCGCGCCTTAAGCAGTCGCGGCCGGAGGTCAAGCTTGGGCTGCTCGGATGTATGGCGCAACATAATCGCGTCGCGATTATGGAGAAGGCGGCGTTCCTCGACGTCGTGGCGGGGCCAGACAGCTACCGCCGCCTGCCCGAGATGATCGCGAGCGCGGGATTCGACGCTGCCATCGATGTCCGACTCGATCGCGCGGAGACGTATGCCGATATCACCCCCGACTACGGCGGCGGCGTGCGCGCGTACGTGACGGCGATGCGCGGATGCGACAAGTTCTGTGCGTTCTGCGTCGTGCCGTACGTGCGCGGGCGCGAGCGCTCGATTCCGCCGCCCGACCTGATGCGCGAGATTGGCGAGCTGGCCGCGCGCGGCGTCAAAGAGGTGGTGCTGCTCGGACAAACCGTCAACGCATATCGATTCGGAGAAACCGACTTCGGCGCGCTGCTCAGGATGATTGCGTCGATCGACGGGATCGAGCGGATTCGCTTCACCTCGCCGCATCCGAGCGACATGAGCGAGTCGATTATCGAGGCGATGGCGACAGAGCCGAAGGTCCAGCCGCATATGCATCTGCCGCTGCAGTCGGGATCCGACAGAATCCTGAGCGCGATGGAACGCGGCTACACGGTTGCGGAATATCTCGAGCTGGTTGGCCGAGTGCGCGCGGCGATTCCCGGCGTCGCGATTTCGACCGATATCATCGTTGGCTTTCACGGCGAAGAAGAGTCCGACTTCGCAGCGACGACCGCCATCATGCGCGAGGTCGGGTACGACGCCGCATTCATGTTCAAATATTCGGTGCGCGAGCATACGCGCGCGTTCAGGCTGGGCGATTCCGTCAGCGAGGAAGAGAAGGGCCGCAGGCTGATCGAACTGATCGCAATCCAGGAAGAGTCGTCGCTGGCGCGCAATCGCGCGATGGTCGGCCGCGAATTCCCTGTCCTGGTCGAAGGGCCCGGCGCGCCGCGGCGGAGGGATGCTCGCCGGCAAGACGCCGCAGTTCAAGACGGCAATCTTCGCCGGGGTCGAGGGAATTGGCGCCGGCGACACCGTCAACGTGCGGGTCGATTCCGCCACCGGCCATTCGCTGATGTGCTCGATCGCATGAAGCACTCGACGCAGGTTCAGATCATCCACCAGATCTTCGAGGCGATTGATCGCGGCACGCCGCCGATGGCCGCGCGACTTCAGTCGCAACGACACAGCCGCGTACACGTCGTCGGAGCGGGCCGCGCGGGAGCGCGAGGTGCTCTTTCGCAATCATCCGATCGTCGCGGGCTTCAGCTCGCAGATTCCCAATCCCGGCGATTACCTGATCGAAGATCTCGCGCCGGTGCCTCTTCTCGTCGTGCGCAACGCTTCGGGGGAGTTGCGGGCCTTCGTCAATATCTGCCGGCATCGCGGCGCGAAGCTGGTCGCTGGATGCGGCACCGGTGCGAAGCGATTTTCGTGCCCCTACCACGCCTGGAGCTACGACCTTGACGGGCGCCTCGTCGCGATTCCCGACGAGTACGGATTCGAAGGACTCGATCGCGCTGCGAGCGGCCTGGTCGCGCTGCCGGTCGCCGAAAAGTACGGTCTCATCTTCGTGACGCCGACGCCGGGCGAGTCGATTGATGTCGACGCGATGCTCGCTGGCCTTGGCGAAGACATCGAGTCGTACGGCATCGGCGAGTTTGCGCATCAGGAGACGCGCGTGGTGCGGCGCCGGATGAACTGGAAGCTGGTCAGCGACACCTTCTGGGAGGCGTACCACATCAAGGTGCTGCACGCGCAAAACGTGGCGCCGCTGTTCGTGAAGAACCTCGCGATGTTCGACGCGTTCGGCCGCAACACGCGCTATATCGGTGTGCGCAAATCGATCGAGAAGCTGCGCGACCTGCCGCAGGAAAAGTGGGACCTGATTCCGCACACGACCATCCTGATGAACCTGTTTCCCAACACGATCCTCGTCATGCAATCGGACCACGCCGAGATTTACCGAATCTTTCCGGCCGGTGCGCATGTGGGCGAGAGCGTCACGACCATCAGCATCCTGGCGCCCGCAGCGTCGCCGAAATGGTCGCGCACGATGGATCTGCTGCTCGGCGTGGTCGACCAGGATTTCACGCTGGGCGAGGGAATCCAGCACGGCTTCGAATCCGGCGCGATCAGAAAAGTGATGTACGGGCGATATGAAAACGCGCTCGAGCATTTCCATCGCTCGATTCGCGAAGCGATCGGCGAAGCCTGATTTCAACCCATTCGGAATACCGGCACCTCGAATTCAGCGCTATATCCGCCTGCTCGCGCGCCCAGGCGCCAGATGATTCGGCTGTTGGGATTTGAGTCATCGGTGGGACGGCAGTCGGGAGCTATCAGGAAGGCGACCGGAATCCAGCCCGCCGAATCGCTCATCGAGGTTTGATCGGAGCGCCACAAAGTCCGGTCCCAGGTCGTCAGATTGTGCCAGGCGCCGCGCGTTGTGCGGTTGATGCATTCGAGTTCGAGCGCGACCTGCTGTCCGGCGGCGAGCGGTTTGTCGATGTGAATCGCGCCGGAGAGTGAGCCGCCGATCTGGCCCGGCATCGAAGCGATCGTGAAGCGCGACTCGCCGTACTGGCGGAAGCGGCGCCGCAGGCGCATCGCCCATGCCAGCATCGCGATGCCGATGAGCGGGAAGATCAAAGACGGCAGCGCGGAGTAGTCGGCGTCGCGGAGTGCGCGGTGCGGCGCGATGAACAAGATCGGAGACGTGACGACGCACCATGCGATCGCGATGAGCGTCAGGCGATTTGCGTCGACGCGTAGTGTCGTGCGGACTTCGCCGGCGGCCCAGTCCTCGCGCCACATCCAGGGCGCGTTGGGATTCGCCGCGCGCAATCGCTCGGAAGGACTTACGGCGCGTGCGTGCAATCGAACCCATCGGGCGGCGCCGACGCCGGCGCCGCCGCATGCCAGCGCGATCGACGACTGCCAGCGCGGCTTGATCCCAGTGGCCTTCGCGCGCGCGAGTGATTGCGACCATCGCGGCCAGCAGCGTGGCGATGAAGAGCGGGGTGCCGAGAAATTTTACGACGCTGAGGACGAACCGCGCGGGATTCGTTTTCACTGTTTCAGGGTTTCAATGCACAGCGCGGGCGTTATGCTTCCGATCTGAGCGCGGCGACGCGGTCGAAGAAATCGGGGAAGGTTTTCGCGACGCATCCGGGGTCTTTGATCTTTACGCCAGCGAGTTTAAGTCCGGTCACCGCGAAGCTCATCGCGATTCGATGATCGTCGTAGGTCTCGACGGTGGCGGGACGCATCGCGGACGGCGCAATCTCAAGTCCGTCTTCATTCTCGACCACGGTCGCATCGAGCCGCCGCAGTTCAGTCGCGAGCGCGCGGATGCGATCGCTCTCGTGATGGCGGATGAACGCGACGTTGCGGATTTTGGTCGGCGACGACGCGAACGGCGCAATCGCGGCGAGGGTCGCGACCATGTCGGGCATCGAATTCATCGCGACCTCGACGCCGGTGAGGCGCCCGGTGCCTGTCACCTCGACGTGGTCGGGATGCCAGGTGACGCGCGCGCCCATTTGCTGCAGCACGCCGAGAAACGCGACGTCGCCCTGCACCGAATTCGAAGTGAGGCCCTCGATTCGCACGGTGCCGCCGATGAGCGCGGCGGCTGCCGCGAAATAACCGGCGCTCGACGCGTCCGGCTCAACGACGAAGCGCTGCCCGCGATACCATTGTCCGCCGCGCACGACGATCGTGTCGCCTTCGACCGAGCTGTGCGCGCCCCACGCCTCCATCAGGCGCAGCGTCATGTCGATGAAGGGGCGGGCGGTGTCGCCGATCACGCGGAGCTTGAGGCCGGCCTTCCAGATGGGCGCGGGCATCAGCATGGCGGAGACGAATTGCGACGAGACGCGCGCGTCGATCGAGGTTTCGCCGCCTTCGAAGCGCGCGCGCGACGCGTCGACGATCACCGGCGGACAGTTGTTGTTGCGTTCGCTGTACACGCTCGCGCCGAGGCGCTGCATCGCGTCGAGTTGCGGACCAATCGGACGCTGGCGCATCCGCTGATTGCCGTCGACGCGGAAGCGCCCCTCGCCGAGAGTGACCATCGCGCACAGAAATCGCATGACGGTGCCGGCACCGCCGACGAAGATCTCGCCGCCATGCGCCGGGATCATTCCACCGCGGCCACTGATGGTGATGCGGCGGGCGGGAGCGTCGATCTCGACGGTGAAGCCCATCGCTCGCAGCGCGTCGCTCATGTAGCGCGTGTCGTCGCTGAGCAGGACCGCTTCGAGGACCGAGCGACCCTGCGCGAGCGCGGCCAGCACCATCGCGCGGTTGGTGATGCTCTTGGAGCCGGGGAGCACGACGCGCGCGTCGAGGGGGCCGGTCAGGGGAGTGATTTCGATTTCATCCACGGGTTTTCAGGTGCGTTTCGGACTTTAGCATGTTGGGGATATATGGTGCAGGCGCGCGCCATACTTCGGAGCAGAATCTTGAATCGCTCGCGAAGCGCTCGCTGTAATTGGACCCTCACCTTCATCCTCGCCCTACCAGGGCGAGGAGACAGAGACAGGAGAGGAGACAGACGGGGTTATTGCCTCATACTTGACGCTACGATTAGAGTATCTGACGTTACTGGCAGTAGGCTCAGGGGAGGTCGCACTTTATGAGACTCGTCAAGCTGATTGGACCGGCTATGCTGACTGCGGCAGTCGCGATGTTCGCGACGCATGCGAATGCGCAGACGATGGGCGAGTACGCGACGACGACAGCGGCGGTCTCAAATGGCGCCGGCTCGATGGGCACCAGCATTGGATCAGCGGTCGGCAACGTGTCCGACGACGCTGGAGGATCCAGCACGTGGGGCGCGAGTTCGTTGGGTGCGAGTTTCGAAGAGAGAGCCGGGGGCGCGTCGGGCCTGGGCGCGGGTGGGAATTTTGACTCGCGAGCTGGGTCGCTGTCTGGTGGATCGGACAGTCAATCGCGATGGCCGGGATCCGGGATCAGCCAGGACAGCACAACTGATAGATTCGCCGATTCGTCAGGTGGTTCGGACTCCAGATTCGGCAGCTCAGACGACCGATTCCCCCAACGTGCCGGCCTGGGGGCCACGGATGATCGGTTTCCGGGCACCTCATTCAGCGACGCCAGTGGCGGGATGGATACCACTTACGATCGCACAGGGCTGGACAGCAGCGGCAGCACGTCGGGACTTGAAATCACGCCCAGCGCGATCAGCGGCAACAACTGACCGGCACCGCGAATCGGACTAGACCTGCTTGGCGAGGTTGAGTCGCAGGCGCTCCTTGCTCGCGGCCGGCCAGACGTCGTCGATCTTGTAGGCTGTCTCGAACGCGAGCGCATCTTCAGGCAATTTCACCCATGGCAGCTTGCTCCGCGTGAAGAGATGAACGTCGGGCTTGACGGCGGCGGGATTGTCGAGCGTCCCGGCGCGGACGAACAGCGCATCGCCGCCGGGTGCGACTGCGTAGCGGCTCCATACGTAGGTGCCGCAGTTGGCGCAGAAGAACGCCTCGTGATCCTTACCGGTGCCGCCCTTGAGCGTGATTGATTTCGGCGTCGCGCCGGTCGCTTCCACGAATCGTTTCTCGATCCAGATGTTGATCACGAAGGCGCTGCCGGTGACGCGCTGGCAATCGCGGCAGTGGCAGGCATGAACGATTAGCGGAGTGTTAGTCAGCTTGTAGCGGATAGCACCGCATGAACATCCACCTTCGAGACTCATAAAAGGCTCCTGGTCGCGCCGGGGACTGCCTTGGCCTCGCCAGCATCAAGGCAGTCCCCGGGTTGCTATTGTTCCTTGTGGCAGACGGCCTCGATGTTGTTGCCGTCGGGATCCTTTACGAATCCGCCGTAGTAGTTCGCCGAATACTGGGGCCGCAAGCCGGGCTTGCCGTTGTCCTTGCCGCCGGCGGGAAGCGCCGCAGTATAGAAATCCTTTACCGCGTCGCGAGTCTTGGCGACGAATGCGACATGCACCGGTCCGTTGGGCGCGCCTTCAGCCAGCCACAAGGCCGGTGCGCCTTTGGGGCCGAAGCCCACCATTCCGTCGCCCTCGTACTCGACCGCGAATCCCAGGGGAGCCAGGGCTGCCGTATAGAAGCGCTTGCTGGCCTTGAGGTCCTTCACCTTGAGCATGATGTGATCGAACATAACTCTCTCCTTCTGGTTGATTTTCGTTCACCGTTCATCGAACTTTTGTTGCTTGAATCCTTACTGCCGATCGCGCCACGCGGGAATATCCGCGAGCATCGCGCGCGCCATCGCATCGGCGGCCGCGGGCGTGACGCCCTGGGACTCGACATAGAAGCGCGCGCTATTGTTCCTTGTGGCAGACGGCCTCGACGTTGTTGCCGTCGGGATCCTTTACGAATCCGCCGTAGTAGTTCGCGTGATACTCGGGCCGCAGGCCGGGCTTGCCGTTGTCCTTGCCGCCAGCGGGCAGCGCGGCCGTATAGAAGTCCTTCACCGCGTCGCGAGTCTTGGCGACGAACGCGACATGCACCGGTCCGTTGGGCGCGCCCTCGGCCAGCGCCAAGGCCGGTGCGCCTTTGGGGCCGAAGGCGACGATTCCTTTGCCCTCGTACTCGACCTGGAATCCCAGGGGAGCCAGCGCGGCCGTGTAGAAGCGCTTGCTGGCCTTGAGGTCCTTCACCTTGAGCATGATGTGATCAAACATAACTCTCTCCTTCTGGTTGATTTTCGTTTACCGAACTTTTTTGTCGCTTGAATCCTTACTGCCGATCGCGCCACGCGGGCATATCCGCGAGCATCGCGCGCGCCATCGCATCGGCGGCCGCGGGCGTGACGCCCTGGGACTCGACATAGAAGCGCGCGTTGGTCGCCAGCACCTGGTCAAAGGGCAACAGCTCGCCGTGCGCATCGGTGCAATGGCGGCAGTACGGGCGCGTCACGTCGCCGAGCGCGAAATCTTCGGGCCGCTCCATCGGCATTCCGCACGAACCACAAGCGGGACATTTTTCAGCCATCGTCTTAACTCCTTTCAGGGTTTTACTAACGTCATAAAATGATTCACCAGGGCTTCTCCCTGCTCGGCGATCACCGAACTGCCGGTGGCGAACATGTCGCGATTGACGAGGTAGTGATGGACGAGGCCGATCCACGTGTTGAACAGCAACGGCCGTTCGATCTTGCGCGCGCGGCCGGCTTTGCGTTCGCGCTCGAGCGCGGAGAACAACTCGTAGGACACGGCGGCATGCAACAGCATCAAGGTGCTGCGGACTTTCGCGGGGAGCATGGGAGCCTCGGTCACGAGCCGCGCGTAGAAGGGCTCGAACTCTTCGAGCACGCGCAGATGAGCCTGCAGCACGGCGCGCAGGCCGAGGTCACGCTCGAAGGCGCGGCGGAACTCGGCCGACAGACGGCGGCCGAACTCGTCGATCACGGCGATCACGAGGTCGTCGCGCCGGGGAAAATGCAGGAAGACGGTGCCATGCGACATGCGAATCGATTTGGCGACGTCGGCAGTGGTCGTATTGACGATGCCCTTGCGCGCGAACAGCACCATGGCCGCATTGACCAACCGGTCCCGCGTGACCACCTTCTGTTCGCGGCGCGTCGTTGTCGCTGTCTGTATGACCTGCTTCATCTGAACTGAGCATCTACTCACTGAGTATATACTCAGTAAATGGGATCGGTGTCAAGAGCCGCGGGCGAGATAACGAACTATCAAGACTGATTCAGCGCGTTTACCATCAGGGTGTCGTAGGGTACTCGAAGTCTGCACCTGGCGGATCGAAACACTGAAGGCAATCGCGCATGACGCAGCTATATCCGGCGATCGAACCGTACGCACATGGGATGCTTGAGGTTGGCGACGGCAATTGCGTGTACTGGGAGGCGTGCGGGAATCCGCGCGGGAAGGCTGCCGTCGTGCTGCATGGAGGGCCGGGGTCGGGATGCACGCCGTGGCATCGCAGGCTGTTCGATCCTTCGGCCTATCGCGTCGTGCTGTTCGATCAGCGCAATTGCGGTCGGAGCACGCCGCATGCGAGCGCCCCGGATACCGAACTGGCGAGCAATACGACGGCGAATCTCGTCGCCGACATCGAGCGGATTCGCGAGCACCTGGGTATCGAGCGATGGCTGGTGTTGGGCGGGTCGTGGGGCAGTACTCTGGCACTAGCTTATGCGGAGGCGCATCCGAGTCGCGTCACGGAGATTATTTTGTTCGGCGTCACGACTGGGCGCCGTAAGGAATTCGACTGGGCGTTTCGCGGCGGCATATCAATGCTGTTCCCCGAACAGTGGGAACGGCTGCGCGCTTCGGTGCCGGCTGCGCTGCGCGATGGCGATATCATCGAGGCGTACTATCGGCTGCTGCGCGATCCCGACCCGGCGGTATGCAATCAAGCGGCGCTGGCGTGGTGCACGTGGGAGTCGGCGTCGCCGGCGTGGCCGCCGCAGACCGGGCTGTCGCCGCGATTCAGGAATCCTGAGTATGCGCTGGCGTTCGCGCGGATCGTGACGCATTACGTGCGCAACTACGCATGGCTCGAGGACGGCAGCCTCCTTCGCGGCGCCGGTGCGATTGCGGACATCCCCGGTATCATGGTCAATGGACGTTTCGATCTGCAGGCGCCGATCGGTTGGGCGTACGACCTCAAGCGCGTGTGGCCGCGCGCGCGGCTGGTGATCGTTGACGATGCGGGGCACGACGCCTCGAGCGCGGGCATCAGCCGGGGAGCTGATCCGCGCCACCGACGAATTTGCCTCGCGACGCGAATAGTCGTGCGTCTATGGCGATGCTGCTATAAACGTCTCAAGCCACGTCAAGAAATTTCTTGACTGCGACCGCTACGCCGGTTAATGCTGTTGATCCTGCTCCGTAACGGGGCTCCGGCGTGCTTTGTGGGACGGCGCCGGGCGGGAGAGCGCGTCGACGGGGACTCGCGCGCGATGGAGACGGTTGTTGGTGGGAACCAAGTTGTCGGTTGACCGAATAGCGAAGGCATTCGCCGTGTTAGCACTGGCGATGGCATTTGCTTTTGGCGCGGCGCGCGACGCGTCGTCGGAAACCAAGCTGCCGTTCCCGCGTCCGGCCGCTATCGAGCCCAACGTAAATTTCTGGGTTGATATTTTCACCAAGTACTCGGAGAACGACTTCGTCGTCGTCGATCGCGACAACGTCTCGCGCATCTACCACGTGTTTCATCTTCCGAGTGACGGTCAGCCGACTCGCACCGATATCGATTGGGCCAACGATTACCTCAAGACCAAGTATTCCGACATTCTGAATCGCCTCGCCACGCGGCCGCCGGCTGACGCCGATGAGCGCGAAGTCGCCGCCATGTTCAAGGGCGAGCCGCCGAGCGCCTATCTCGCCGCCGCGCAGAACCTGCGCGTGCAGGAAGGACTGCGCGAGAAATTCCACGAGGGTCTGCTGCGCAGCAAGTACTACACGCCGTCGATGGAACGGATTTTCCGCAACGCCGGTCTGCCGCCCGAGCTGGTGACGCTGGCGCACGTCGAGTCGGGCTTTTACGGTGGTTCGCGATCGAGCGCGGGCGCCGTCGGCATCTGGCAGTTCACGCGTGACACCGGCAAGCACTACATGAAAATCACGCGCTATCACGACGACCGCCTCAATCCGGAGCGCGAGACGATGGCCGCCGCCAAGCTGCTGCGCTCGAACTACGACACGCTCGGCGATTGGCCGCTGGCGATTACCGCATACAACTACGGCACCGGCGGAGTGGCGCGCGCGGCCGGAATCTACGGCGGCGACTACTCGGAAATGGTCGAGCACTACCAGGGACCGCACTTCGGCTTCGCGGTGAAGAATTACTACGCAGAGTTCCTGGCGGCGCTGCAGGTGCATCGCGACGAAGACAAGTATTTCCCGGGCATCGAGGACGAGCCGGCGATTCACCCGGCGCCAATCAAGACCGACTTCGCTCCGCCCCGTGGCCGCAAGTCGCACGCGTCAAAGCATCACACTTCCACGAAGCATATCAGCTCGAAGACCCGTCACTCGAAAAAGACTGTCGCGCAGAAAACCTGAATTCACGCCGCGACTCCTTCGCCGGTACTATTCCCGCTTCGATATTGTTCCCGTTGAGATTCTGGCAAGCGCGCGCATGGCTGCGTCTGTTATCGTTTAGGTGATGCCACGCAAGGCCGCGCAATCGCCGCAGCTCGCCGTTCTCGCCGCCAGGCTCAAAGAGCGCCTCGGCAACGAGCGCCTCGCGCAGAGTGCGCTGGCGGCGGTCAAGGAGCGCGCGCCTGACGAACAGTTGGCGCTCGCGTTTCTAACCAAGCTCGCCGAGAACTCCGCCGCCGCGCTCAAGAGCGTGCTCCGCGATCGCGCCGCGGGCGCTGACCTGATCTTTTGTCTCGGCTCATCGGAGCTGGTGGCGACGGAGCTGTCTTTGGCCGGACCTGAATGGGCGGAGATTTTTCTCGGCGCACGCGCCCAGACTATCGACGGTCTGGTCGCCGCGATGCGCACGAAACGCGATCGCATCGACGCGCCCGACCGGCAGGCGGCAGCCGCGGAGCTCGGGCGATTCATGCGCCGCATGATGGTGCAGGTTGCGATTGCCGATCTGCTCGACCGGCTGAGCGTCGGCGAGACGGCTCAGGCGATGTCGGAGCTGGCCGACGAATGCATCCGCACGGCGCTCGATCTCGCGGCTCGATTTCTGGGTGAACGCGCGCGCGCCGTCGGCCGCTTCTGCATCCTGGCGATGGGCAAATTGGGCGGGCGCGAGCTGAATCTCAGCTCCGACGTCGATTTGATTTATCTGCACGAGTCTTCAGGCTCGCCGGACAGTTCGCAGGCAGCGGCGCGGCTGGGCGAATGGTTTACCGAAATTTTATCGGCGCGATGTTTTCGAATCGATTTGCGCCTGCGGCCCGGCGGCCGTTCCGCGCCGCTGGTCACGCCGATTGAGGGTGCGACCGATTACTACGAAAACCTCGGCGAGCCGTGGGAGCGGGCCGCGCTGCTGCGGGCGCGGCCGGTCGCGGGCGACCGCGAAATGGGGTTTCGGCTGCGCATCGAGCTGAATCACTTCGTGTTTCGCAGCTACCTCGATTTCGACACGCTGCGCCAGTTGCGCGCGATGAAGCATCAGATCGAGGCCGAACTGAAAACGCCCGCGATGATCGAGCGCAACATCAAGCTCGGCCGCGGCGGAATCCGCGAGCTCGAATTCATCGTGCAGGCGCTGACTCTGATTTACGGCGGACGCGATCCGCGGCTGCGTATCGAGCAGACGGTCGCGGCGCTCGAGAAGCTCGATTCGCTCGGCTACCTGCCGTCGAAGCGCGCCCGCGAGCTAGCCGACGCGTACCTGTTTCTCCGCGACGTCGAGCACAAGCTGCAAGTCGTCGCTGGGCTGCAGACTCACGTGATGCCCGCGGATGAAGACGGGATGCGCGCGCTGGCGGCGCGGATGGGCTTCGGCAAGCTGCCAAGTGCGCTGGCGAAATTCAACGCGCAGCTGAAATCTCATCGCGCGCTGGTCGAGCTGCAATTCCGTGAGACGCTGGCCGGCGGCAATGAACAGTCGACCCGCTGGGTATCTTCGTCGGCGGAACTCGCGTGGAACGCGGCGCTCGACCCCGATTACTCGACCCGGTATTTGCGCGAGCTCGACTTCGCGCGCGCCGAAGAGAGCGCGCGCCATCTCGAGCTGCTCGCGCGCGGACCGTCGCATGCGCCGACCAGCCCGCGGCGGCGCGAGCTGCTCGAACGGCTGGGGCCGATACTGATGGACGAAATCAGCCGGCTGCCCGATCCCGACCTCGCGCTGATGAACCTGGCCGAGTTCATCGCGGCGGTCGGCGCGCGGACTTCATTCCTGGCGTTGCTCGAGCAGCATCCGGCGACGCGGCGCATCCTGCTGCGCCTGTTCGCGTCGAGCGCGTACCTGTCGACCATTTTCATTCGCCATCCCGACATGCTCGACACGCTGGTGCGATCCGATCTGGCGGCGACGCGGCGCAGTCCGTCGGAGTTGCGCGACGAGTTGGCGGGATTGATCGCGGCGAGTCCCGACTTCGAAAGCAAGCTCGACGCGCTCCGCGCCTTTCAGCATCAGGAGTTCCTGCGAATCGCGATCGCCGACCTGGCGGGCGATCTTGAATTGTTCGACGTCGAGCGCGAGCTCACGACGCTGGCCGAAACGGTGTTGGACGAGGCGATGATCCTCGCGCGAATTCAGACCGAGGCTCGCTTCGCGATTCCCGCCACGATGCGCCTGTGCGCGATTGCGATGGGCCGGCTCGGCGCCGGCGAAATGTCGTACAACTCCGACCTCGATCTGATCTTCGTCTATGATGATCGCGCCGAAGTCGCCGGCGGCAGCCGCGAAATCGCTTCCCGAATCACGCAGAAGCTGATCGCAATCCTCGAATCGCGCACGCGGGAGGGCTACGCCTACAAGCTGGACCTGCGCCTGCGCCCGTCGGGCAACGCGGGTCCGCTGGTCACGTCGCTGGCGGGGTTTCGCGAATATCATCGACAGAGTTCGGCGGTCTGGGAGCGCCAGGCGCTGGTGCGCGCTCGCGTCATCACCGGCGACCGCGAACTGGGGCGCGAGGTCGAAGCGGCGCGCCAGGAGTTCGTCTACGGGCGCGGACTGACCGCGGCCGAGGTCGGCGAAATAGCGGCGATGCGGCGTCGGATGGAAATGGAGATTGGCGCCGAGGACAAGACGCGGCTCAATATCAAGCAGGGCCACGGCGGTTTGGTGGACGTCGAGTTCCTCGCGCAGATGATGGCGCTGTCTCACGGCCAGCTTCATCCGGAGCTGCGCGTGCGCAATACGATGGGATTGCTCGAGGCGCTCGACGGCCTGCGACTGGTGTCGGCCGCCGACGCGTCCGTGCTCGAGGACGACTACCGGTTTCTGTCGCGCCTCGAAAATCGGCTCCGCATCGAGAGCGACCAGCCGGCCTGGGCCATCCCGACTTCCGTGGCCGGGCTGCGCCCGCTCGCGCGCCGCATGGGATTCGAAGACGCGGACGGCGCAGCGCGCATGCTCGCCGAGCTGGCCGAGCGCCGCAACCGAATCCGCAAAATCTTCGAACGATATTTCGCCGCCGCGCAGTCAACCGGAGCTTGAGGTGCCGGTTTTTTTGTTTCGGTCAAAATGAAACAAGAAGGGATGAAATCCCGCCGCCGCAAAGCTCCCGCGCGCACCGCCAAGCGCCTGGCCGCGTCGCCCTTCCCAATCCTCGAATACGATCCTTCGCCGACCGCCATCATCGAGCCGCGTCGCGTCTACAAATCGATCGATATGCCGAAGCATTGCGTGCTCTGCTTCTTTCAGGACGTGATCGACGATCTGATCCTCAACGGCGGCGCCCGCGAGATCGATAACGCCATCAGCGAAGTCGGACGCCATCCGATTTATGAGCTCGAGATTGACGGCAAGCGCCTGGCAGTCGTGCATCCGCGCACGGGTGCCGCGATGGCGGCCGCCATGCTCGATCGAATAATCGCGCGCGGCGCACGCAAGTTCATCGCATGCGGCGGCGCGGGCGTGCTCGATTCGAAAATAGCGGTCGGCCAGATCGTGGTGCCGAGCTCGGCGATTCGCGACGAAGGAACGTCGTACCATTACCTGCCGCCCGCGCGCGAAGTCGCGCCCAGTCCTCGCGCCCTGGCCGCGATCGAAAAAACACTGCGTAGAAACGGTCTGGACTACATCGTCGCGAAGACCTGGACGACCGACGGACTGTTCCGCGAGACTCGCGCGCGGATGCTGGCGCGCAAGCGCGAAGGTTGCCTCACGGTCGAGATGGAAGCGGCGGCGTTCTTCGCGGTCGCGCAGTTCCGCGGTGTTCAATTCGGGCAGCTTTTATATGGCGGCGACGATCTAAGCGCGCGCTGGGACCATCGCAACTGGACGCGCCATCAGATTCGCGAGCGGCTGTTCGCCTTGGCCGCCGAAGCGTGCCTCAGCATGTAAGGCTACTGCGCCAGCGTGATCCCGAACGGACCGCTGTTGGCGTTATGCGGACTCTCCGTCGAGACCAACGTCCCCGCGCATATCTGGCTGCCGCAGGTGCCATTGATAGTTGCCATTCCGACGGTGCCGTCTGCGCTGTCGGCGGTATAGACGAACACGTTCTGCGGATCCACCACAATGCCTTTGGCGCCGTTGTAACCTGATGCGACGGTCGGCGGCGTGTTTACCGTCGTCTCGCTGGTGACGACGAACGACGATATCGTGCTGGAGCCGAAGTTGGCGGTGAACAGGAACTCGACCGAGGTATTTACCGCCAGTGCGACTCCCACCGGCTTATCGCCAGTAGTGTTGTTCGCGAAGGTAAACTCGGGAGTAATCGCCCCCGTCGTGGTATCGACAGCGAACGACGAAACCTCACCCAGCACCTGGTCGGCGATAAAGAGCGCATCGCCACCGCTATCGACCGCGATCGCCGCCGGAGTGTTCGCGCTCGGGTCCGAGCTATGCTCCGGGGTGAAATTCTGCGTGAGCGCACCGGTGGTGGTGTTATAGGTCATCGGCCAGATAAGCCCGGTGGTCGTATCCGAGACATAGAGAACGTTGAGGGACGGATTCAATGTGATGCCGAAGGGAGTCTGGAATCCTCCGATCGTGCCGACCGACGTCAGCTGTCCAGTGCCCGCACTGATCATGTAACTGCCGACGGTGCCGTTGTGCGCGTTGGTGACCCACAACAAGGTGCCGGTGGAATTGATCGCGAGTTCGTCGGGTCCCGTGTTGTTGCCGTTGCTTATCGACGCCGGCGTCAGCGCGGTCAGCGTGCCGTTGTTCGCATTGATCGAGAACTCGTAGATATTGTTGTCGTTGATGTTCGCGACATAGAGAAACTCGCCGTTAGGCGTCGCGACCACGCCGCGCGGCCCCGATTTCTTGCCAGCCACAACCTGCCCGGTATGTTTCAGTACGCCGGTCGTAGGGTTGCGCGTGAACGACGACACTTTCGCGTCATTGAAGTTGGTCACAAACGCGAGCGTTCCGGTGCCCGAGGTAGGTGTGGCCGTCGGAGAATTACTGCTGCTGACGGGATCCAGCAAACCGGGACTGCCGCACGAAAACGTAACGAGCATGGCCACCGTGATCGCAAGCGCTGGAATCAGCAGGACGACGTTCCGTAGCGCGGTCCGCCTGGAGAGAGAAAATCCGATGCGCTGCTCAGTAGCCATTCCAGCCCTTTCCTGGCGATCCGGTCGAAAACACAGCAGTATTCTGAGTATCACAAACAGTACGACGAACGCAGCGAAAGGTTTCAACGGAATCCTTGACAGCGCACGGCTTTCGGGCGGAGACCGAGACTGATGGCTTCGCATGAGACTATCCCCGCCCGCGTCAGTTTCCGGCGCGCGAGTACTGCCGATGGGCCCGAAGTTGCGACGGTGTATATCGCCTCGCGGCGCGGTGCCGAGGCCTGGCTGCCGACTGTCGGCACTGACGATGAGATTCGCGCGTTCGTCGTCGACAAGATGGTGCCGGAGCGCGAGACCTGGGTCGCCGAGGATGGCGGGCGAATAATCGCCGTGCTGGTGCTCGACGCCGACATGGTCGATCAATTTTACGTCGCGCCCGGCGAGCAGAGGCGCGGCGTCGGCGATGCGATGCTGGCGCATGCGAAGCATCTTCGCCCCGCGGGTCTGCGCCTGTGGGCGTTCCAGCGCAACGCCCCCGCGCGGCGTTTTTACGAGGCGCGCGGCTTCATCGCGATACAATTTACCGACGGCGCCACCTGCATGGAGCGCGAAGCCGACGTGCTCTACCGATGGACGCCGTGAACAAATACCCGCCAAGGAGCTGATGCGATGCCGAAAGTCGATCTCAACAACATTCCCAAATTTGCCCAACTGCCAATCAAGCCCGACAAACCCAAAGAATCGTCGTGGGGCGTTTTTGGCGACGACGACGAGCTCGGATGCCTGAATTTCCTGACGCCGCAGGGCGTCGTCGACGCGGCGCATCTCGTGCGCAAGGGCTCGGTCTTCCGGCTTGATACGAAAATCAACTACGCCAACCCGCCGCTGTTCGCGCGGAGTCCCGCCAAGCACAACATCATGAGCTTCGAGAGCTTCGGCCTGCTCGGTTTCGACGACTCGCTCGACAGTTACAACACGCAGGAGGGCAGCCAGTGGGACGGCCTCGCGCACGTCGGCAGCCCGCGCTACAAGGCGTTCTACAACGGCGTCAAGGCGGGCGAGATCAAGGACGGGCCGAGCGGGCGGCTCAGCATCCACAAATGGGCGAACAAGTTTGTCGGGCGCGCCGTGCTGCTCGACGCGTTTCGCTACCGCATTTCGCACCAAGCGCACGATCGATCCGCTCAAGTCGGAAAAATACAGCCTCGATGATTTGAAAGAGACCGCGGTCGCGCAGAGCGTCGAACTAAAGCCGGGCACGATTCTGCTGATTCGCACGGGCTGGATGCAGGCGTACCTGGCCGCGTCGCCCGAGGCCAAGGCGGCGATGGCGCCGCTCGAGGGGCTCAAGGCCTGCGGCATCGAGGACAGCAGCGCGATGGTCGAATGGTTTTGGGATAATCGCGTGGCCGCCGTCGGCACGGATTGTCCCGCGGTCGAGCCGTGGCCGTGGGATTTCAAGAACGAGGGCGCGCTGCATTACCGCACGCTGTGCCTGCTCGGCCTGCCGATTGGCGAGCAGTTCAACCTCGAGGAGCTGGCGGCGGACTGCGCTGCCGACAAGCGCTACGAATGCATGCTGGTATCGGTTCCGATGAACCTGGAAGGCGGCATCGCCTCGCCGCCCAACGCGGTGGCAATCAAGTAGGAGGGGACACGCTCAGCACGGCCGGTTCCAGCGGTTGACCGCGTCGCCTGAGTCGGCCTTTAATGCCGGCATGGCTGGAATTGTTTCTTACGGTTCGTACGTTCCCTATCGACGACTCAAGCGCGCGGCGATCGCGGCCGTGCTCGGCACGCCTGCCGGCAAGGGTGAGCGCGCGATTGCGAGCTTCGACGAGGACAGCGTCTCGATGGCGGTCGAGGCCGCGCGCGACGCGCTGAAGGCGTCGCCCGGCGAGGTGCAGGCTCTCATCTTCGCAACCACGACGCCGCCGTATGCGGAAAAACTCAGCGCTGCGGTGATCGGCGCGGCCGCGCAGTTGCCGCTGGAAATTCGCGCAACTGACCTGACGGGCTCGGTGCGCGCGGGCATGTCTGCCCTGCTGCAAGGCGCCGATGCGATCAGCGGCGGTGCGAAGCGCGCGCTGGTGGCGATTGGCGATAGCCGTCTGGCAGCGCCCGAGGGCAAAGCCGAGCAGACGACGGGCGACGGCGCGGTCGCGTTCGTGCTCGGATCGGAAAACGTGATTGCGGAAATCGAGGCGACCGCCTCGCTCACGCGCGAGTTCCTCGACAGTTGGCGCGCGCAGGGCGAGCGATTTTCGCATTCGTGGGAAGAGCGCTTCACGCTCACGCAGGCGCATTCTCCGCTGCTCGGCACCGTCATCAAGAACGTGCTGGAGAAGGCGAAAGTCGCGCCGGGCGATTTGTCGAAGGTAATCCTCGACGCGCCCAACGCCCGCGCCGCGGACGAGATAGCGCGCGCGCTCAAGATCGATCCGACGAAATTCTCCGACTCATTTGCCTTGACGATTGGGCAGACCGGCGCCGCGCACGCAGGCTTGATGCTGACGGCGGCGCTGCCCTCGGCGAAGCCGGGCGACCAGATCCTGGTCGCGACGGTGGCCGATGGCGCCGACGCGATTTTGTTCCGCGTCACCGCCGCCAACGCCGGCTTCAAGCCGGTGCATTCTGTCGGCCGCATGATCGAATCCAAGGGCGACGTGACCTACGCCAACTATCTCAAGTGGCGCGAGATTCTGCCGACCGAGCCGCCGCGCCGGCCCGATCCCGATCGGCCCGCGGGACCGCCGATGATGCGATCGGAGAAGTGGAAGTTCGGCTTCATCGGATCGCGATGCACCAATTGCGGGACGCCGCAGCTTCCGCCGCAACTGGTCTGCGTCAAGTGCCACAAGCGCGGTTTCATGGAGCCGTACCAGTTCGCGGACCGCACCGCGAAAATCGCCACCTACGCAATCGATCGCCTCGCCTATTCTCTCAATCCGCCGACTGTTAACGTCGTGATAGACTTCGACGGCGGCGGCCGCTTCCTGTGCGAGATGACCGACTGCGAGCCCGACAAGGTCGCGATTGGCGACGAAGTGGAAATGACATTTCGCCGGCTCTTTACCGCCGACGGGGTTAACAACTATTTCTGGAAAGCGCGCCCAAGGCGTTAGCCGAGGAGAAAATCGATGGCAAGCAGAGGAATCAAGGACCGCGTCGCGATCATCGGGATGGGATGCACCAAGTTCGGCGAGCATTGGGACAAGGGGCCGGAAGACCTGCTGGTCGATGCGGCGTACCAGGCCTACGAATCGGCCGGGATGCAGCCTGAGGACGTCGACGCGTACTGGCTCGGCACGATGGGCTCGGGAGTCTCGGGGCTGACGCTCAGCGAGCCGCTCAAGATTCAGTACAAGCCCGTCACCCGCGTCGAGAATATGTGCGCGACGGGTTCCGAGGCGTTGCGGCAGGCGTGCTATGCGGTCGCGTCGGGCGCGTTCGACGTCGCGATGGCGATAGGCGTCGAGAAGCTGAAGGACTCGGGCTACTCCGGCCTCGTCATGAACGGCATGCCGAGCGACGGCACCGAGGGCAGCATGACGGCGCCCGCGTCGTTCTCGCTGCTGGCGCCCGCATACTTCAAGAAGTACGGACTCGACCCTGACAAGGGCAAGGACGTGCTCACGCGCATCGCTTGGAAGAATCACAAGAACGGCGCGAAGAATCCCAAGGCGCAATTCCAGAAGGAAGTGTCGCTCGAAACAATCAAGAACTCGCCCAAGATTGCCGACCCGCTCGGAATCATGGATTGCTCGGGCGTGTCGGACGGCTCAGCGGCGGCGATCGTCGTGCGCGCCGAGGACGCGCATAAGTACTGCAAGAATCCTATCTACATCAAGGCGCTCTCGTTCGTCGCCGGCCCGGCCGAAGGGCCGCTGTCGCAGGATTACGATTTCACGAGCTTCCGCGAAGTCGTCGCCACCGCCAAGGACGCGTACGCGCAGGCGGGCATCACGAATCCTCGCGAGCAGATCAGCATGGCCGAGGTTCACGATTGCTTCACGCCGACCGAGCTGGTGCTGTACGAGGATCTCGGCTTCAGTCCGCGCGGGACCGCATGGCAGGACGTGATGGACGGATTCTTCGACCTCGAAGGCAAGCTGCCGGTTAATCCCGACGGCGGTCTCAAGTCGTTCGGGCATCCGATCGGCGCATCGGGGCTGCGGATGATGTACGAAATGTGGCTGCAGATGCGCGGCGAAGCGGGTCCGCGTCAGATCAAGAATCCGAAAGTCGGACTGACGCATAATCTGGGCGGAGCGCCGGGCCGATGCGTCAGCTTCGTGTCGGTAGTCGGCAGCCAGGTCGGTTAGCGGTTTTCTTCTCTCGACTGATAATGCGGCCGGCATTGTAAAGAATGCCGGCCGTTTTCATTTCGCGCGAGCAAGATGCAGGACGTCGGCTCACTACTCAGACGAATAGTCACTGGCGTGGCGTTGTTACTATGTGTCCTGTACCTGGGCGACTATATTTCAGTCACGTACGCCAGCCACGATCAGCTCGATAAGGTGCAGATCACCAAGTTCTACGCGGTGCCGCAAAAAGACGGCAAGACCTCATACGAACCGGGCGAGCCGGAATCGCAAACCTGCGTCAACTCGATCTTTCCGCACTTCGGCTACAATCCATGCTGGTACCTGAAGCGTCACAAAACCCAGCAGATAAATCTGTGACGCCTTCGCGGAGTCTTCTTCAGGCGGGCTCGCTCGCGCGGACGAACCTCTCGCTCGATCTGTTCTGATTCATTGGTCTAAAGGCCAATGGACGCGGGACGGTCGTTTAAACTAGATAGCTTAAACTGAGTAGCGTTCGATTTGAGATCGAGCCGACCAAGGAGGCTATGAATGAATCCCGGATTCGCCCTGTCTCGCCGCATCCAGAAAACGGCTGCGATGCTTGTGGTTGCATGCACGCTAACTGTATTGGGTGTCGCGTCCAGCTTCGCGCAGAATAGTCCGAGTTCCACCGCAGTTACGCCGGACGAGGCTGCGAAAATCGCGACCGACGCATACATCTACGGCTATCCGCTGGTCACGATGGAGTACACGCGTCGCGCTCTGACAAACGTTGCGGAGGCTAGTGGTTTGAACGCGCCGATGGGGCAATTGGCCCGATCGCGAAGCTACCCAACTGCCGCTTTTCGCGGCGTTACTGCACCCAATGCCGATACCCTCTACACGAATGCGTGGCTCGACCTAAGCAAGGAGCCGTACGTGCTCAGCCTTCCCGACGCGCACGACCGCTACTACCTGTTCCCGATGCTCGACGCGTGGACGACGGTGTTCCAGGTTCCCGGCAAGCGCACGACCGGCACCGGCCCGCAGACCTATGCGATCACTGGACCTGGCTGGACCGGCACGCTTCCAGCCGGCGTGACCGAGTACAAGTCTCCGACCGCGATGGTGTGGATCCTTGGCCGAATCTACTGCACCGGCACACCGAAGGACTACAAGGCCGTGCATGAGATGCAGGACAAAATTACGTTGGTCCCGCTCAGCTCTTACGGCAAGCCATACACGCCTCCCGCCGGCACGGTCGATCCAAGCATCGATACGAAAACCGCCGTGCGCGACCAGGTGAATGCTCTGGACGTAGGAGCGTACTTCAACCTGATGGCGCAGTTGATGAAGGACAACCCGCCCACGCCCGAGGACGCGCCGGTGGTGGCGCAGATGGCGAAAATTGGAATCGCACCGGGGCAACCGTTCGACCTGACCAAGCTTTCGCCCGACGCGCAGCAGGCGGTTAAGGCAGTGCCTAAGGCAGCATTCGGCAAAATCATGGGGTACTTCAAGGATGGCGGAAAAGTAGAAAACGGTTGGACGTTCTTCACCAAGACTGGAATCTACGGCACTGACTATCTCGACCGCGCTTTTATCACCGCGATCGGTTTGGGAGCGAATCGGCCGCAGGACGCAGTCTATCCGACCTCGGAAGTCGACGCAGAAGGAAAGTCGTACTCGGGCGCCAACAAGTACGTCATGCATTTCGACAAGGGACAGTTACCTCCCGCCGACGGATTCTGGTCGCTTACGATGTACAATGCCGAGTATTTCTTCGTGGACAATCCGCTCAACCGCTACACGCTCAGCGCGCGCAACAAGCTCAAACATAATGCCGACGGATCAGTCGACCTCTACGTGCAGAACGAGAATCCCGGCAAGGCCAAGGAATCCAACTGGCTGCCGGCTCCCGCCGACAAGTTCGTCCTGATGCTGCGATTGTATTGGCCCAAGGAGACTCCGCCGTCGCTGCTCGACGGCACATGGACGATCCCGGCAGTAAAAACGGCTGATTGAGATCTATCGGAGATCGAACGGCGAACTAGCGCGTGACGCCTTGCGTGGCGGTGGAGTTGCTGTCGGCGTGATGGTGGATCAGTTTCCATTGGCCGTCTTCGCGCCGGAAGATGTTGGTCGCGCGCTGACTGAAATTGACCATCGGGCCGTCGGCGGAACGCAATTGCCCGGTCTCGGTGACGACCGAGAAACCCATGTCGCCATCGGCGACTATCAGCATGTCCTGCGGAGCGATGCGGCCACTCGGGTAGAGCCGCACCATGTTTTGAAAATCCGCGCGAACTTCGTTCCATCCCGTCGCGCGGCCGCCGTCCGCGTCCAGGTCTGTGACGTCCGGACGATGGGACCACACGGCGCTCATCGGATCGAGATTGCCCTTCAGGGCGGAGTTGAAGGCGTCGTAAAAAAGCACGGTAGCGGCACGGATCTCTTTTTCAGCAGCGGCCGAAGTTTTGGGGGTCTGCGATTGAGCGTGTGCACTCTGCGCGAGTTGCGGCGTTAGGTTGAGCAACGCGACTGCGACTATCACCGAACTGAAATTTCGCCGACACCGGGATATTTCCACTGATGCCTCCGAGGGCATTCACGCACTGGAATCTGAGCGCAGCGATGCCGCGAGGGCGAGTGTTCGGCGCGCCTGTTTCAGATGGGGCATGTCGAGCATCTTGCCGTCGAGGGCGACGGTGCCCGCGCCCGATGCGAATGCGTCGACTACTCGATTGGCGTAGGCGACATCTTCGGGCGACGGCGTGAACGCGGCGTTGATTACGTCCACCTGATCGGGGTGGATGGCAATCTTCCCGGTGAAGCCTGCGCGACGCGCCGTTTCCGATTCGTGCTTGAGCGCGGCAGCGTCCTTGAAGTTTACCGACACGGTGTCTATCGGCTGGACGTCGGCCGCGACTGCGGCCAGCAGGCATAGCGAGCGGGCAAGCTGGTAGGTGAAATCGAGATTGCCGTCGGCGCCGCGATTGGTGCTGGCGCCCACCGCGGCCGCGAGATCTTCGGCGCCCCAGGTCATCCCGGACAGCCGCGGACTGCATCCGGCGAAACCGCCCAACGCGAACATGGCGGCCGCGGTCTCGGTCGCCACTGGAATGATCGCGATCGACCCAGGCTCGACCGCGTCGCGCGCTTCCAGAGCGGACAGGTAGTGATCGAGCATGACGACGTCGTTGGCCGAGGTAACTTTCGGCAGCATGATTCCGTCGGGCGCGCCGGCGACGATTGCGGCGAGGTCGGCGGTCGCCTTGGGCGTCGAGAGCGGATTGATCCGCACCCACAGCTGAGTCCTCGTGCGATCGCGATGCGCGCGAAGATAGTCGAGCACCATCGCGCGCGCGATCTCCGTGCGGTCCGCCGCGACCGCATCCTCGAGATCGAGCACGAGCGCGTCGGCGCGCGAGGATTCGGACTTGGCGAGCTTGCGTTCGCTGTCGCCCGGCACGAACAGGAGCGAGCGGAGCGTCATGACGCCGGCCGCTTGCGCATCAGCGCCGACCGCTTGCAGTAGGCGACCTCTTCGGCGCGCTGGTTGAAGCATCGATGGTCGAACACGACGATACCCGAGTCGGGCCGCGAGCGGCTTTCGCGTTTCTCGGCGACGGTGGTCTCGGCGCGAAGCGTGTCGCCGATAAACACCGGATGCGCGAAGCGCGTGTCGGCCATGCCCAGGTTGGCGATGGTGGTGCCGAGGGTGGTATCACCCACCGATACTCCGATCATCAGGCCGAGGGTGAAGATGCTGTTCACGATGCGCTGGCCGAACTCGGTGCCCTTGGCGAATTCCGCGTCGAGATGGAGCGGCTGCGGGTTGTGCGTAAGTGCGCAAAAGATCAGGTTGTCAGTCTCCGTGATCGTGCGCGTGATGGCGTGCTTGAACACCTGGCCGGGTTCGAATTCCTCGAAATAAAGTCCGGACATTTTATTCCCGCTCCTTGATCATCGATTGCGCGACCTGGAGGCTGACCAACCGCGCGATCAGAATTGCCATATAGAACTGTCCGAGCACCGATTCCATCACCGAGAGACTGCGCGCGCCCTCCGACACCGGCGCGATATCGCCGAAGCCGGTCGTCGTGAGGCATACGAAGCTGTAGTAGATGAGGCTGTGAAACGACGCGAGCAAGGGCGCGACTCCCGCGGCTGGCCCTTGAAAAAGTGCGTTGCCGAACGAGCCGGGATGTCGCAGTTCGACTCCTGCGAAGGCATATGCAAACGCGACTCCCGTCAGCAGGTAGGCGCAGATTGCGGCGCTGATAGTGTCCAGGGTGACGCTGGTGACGATAAATAGTTGCGAGACCAGGGCGACGACCGTTACTGCCAGGAACAGGCACGAGGAGATCGTGGCGAGCATTTCTATCGCGAAGTTTGCGGCAAATATCAGCGCTATGCGGCATCCAATCGCAGGGCACGATCAGCACCAACGCCACGATGAAGTAGATGCGCAATGCGCGGAACGCATAAAGGGCGGCGAGCAGCACCAGTAAGATCGTGATGGTCGCAATATTTTGCGCGTAAGCGTGGCCGGCGAACAGCGGCTGAGTGATGAGCAGGATCAGAATCGACACGAGCAGGACGGTGAATCTGCCCGGCCAATTGTGATGCGCCAATCCCAGCCGCCGCCAGAGCGCGGCGGGGCTGAGGGCGCTGGACCGCTCGCTCATGATCCAACCGTTTCGCGCAACGGGGCAGGCAGTGTCAAGGCGGTTCAACTCATGTGCCAAAGCGCGACACACCGGTCCGCGGTTCGTGTCAGGGCTTGAGACTATCTGCTCGTAAACGCGCTTTGCTAGGCAAGTTAGCGATGGGTCTGCGCGATACGAGGCTTTGTTGTTCATCGAGCAGAGGCATGGACCTTGCGTAATAGGCGCAGGGGAATCGCGGTCGGAAAAGGATTGCATCGGGGGGATCGATCCAGTTCCGGTGTTTCCGGCAGCGATAAAGGAGCGCGTTCGCACAATGGACCGAATTATTCAGCAATCTCTGGCCGGGCGGCGATTCGGCCTGATGGGATTTGACGCGTCGGAAGGGGATTCGATCCTCGCGGCGCTAGGCACGGTCCGCGGAATCGGGCACGTGGTCGGCGCGGCGCCGAATATTCCGGGGCTCAACTCATTCTCGCCATTCGACGCCTGCTTCATTAACGCTTCCGCCAAGAGCATTGGCGAGCAGCCGGCGCCGATCGAAATAATTGCTCTCAGCAAGAAGCCGGCAGTAATCGTCGGCGATCTCGATGAACTGGTGACGCGCTTCGCCGTCGTCGCCGACCTCAACCGCGACTTCATCATGCGCCCGTGCAAGCCCGAGGAATTGCTGCTCAGGGCATATCGCATCCTGAGATTCGCCGAGGTTGCGGCAGTCGCGATTCCGGCCTCGGTGCGCAACGGCGGGCGGCGGGTGGTGCTGGCAGACGACGACGCCACGACGGTCGTAATGATCTCGACAATCCTGAAACACTTCAATTTCGAATGTGACATCGCGCACGACGGCGTGCAGGCCTTTGATATTGCGCGCAAGAAAAGACCGGACCTGATGCTGCTGGACGTGTCGATGCCGCAGATGAATGGGTTCGAAACGCTGACAGCTATTCGCGGCGATTTGGCGACCAAGGGCACGCCGGTGATCCTGGTCAGCGCACATCACGATGAAGCCGAGGTGGTCAAAGGCTTCTCGCTCGGCGCCGACGATTACATCACCAAGCCGTTCAACTCGGGCGAGCTGATGGCTCGGATCAACCGCGTGTTGCGGGAATCGGCAGAGCGATGACGGAAAGCAGTTGTCATGTTGCGTTCGCCTGTTTTAGTGTTGGCGCGTGTTTCGACTCGACGGCAAGACTGCGGTTGTCACGGGAGCCGGCTCGGGGATTGGACAGGCGATCGCGTCGACCTTCGCGCGCAACGGCGCCCGCGTTTATGCTCTCGATCGCGACCTGAAAGCTGCCAGCGGCACCGTCGAGAGTATTCGCACGGCTGGAGGTGCGGCGTCGGCACTCGACTGCGACGTTGCAATCGCCGACTCGGTCGAGGCCGCCTTCGCGCGCATCGACGCCGACCAGAATTCGCAGCGCATCGACATACTGATTAACAACGCCGGCATCGCCAATATCGGCACGGTCGAGAACACTTCGGAAGCCGATTTCGATCGCGTCTATTCAGTCAACGTGAAGGGAATATTTCTCTGTTCGCGCGCCGCGGTTCGCCGGATGCTCGCGAGTGGCGGCGGTGTGATCCTGAACCTGGCGTCGATCGCGTCGCTGATCGGACTCACCGATCGCTTCGCCTACTCGATGAGCAAAGGCGCGGTGCTGACGATGACTCGATCGATCGCGGTCGACTACGTCAAGCGTGGCATCCGCTGCAACTGCATCTGCCCGGCCCGCGTTCATACGCCGTTCGTCGACGGATATTTACGCGCGACATATCCGGGGCGCGAGGCGGAGATGTTCAAGCAACTGTCGGAGTATCAGCCGCTCGGCAGAATGGGCACACCCGAGGAAGTCGCGGCGCTCGCGCTCTACTTGTGTTCCGACGAGGCCTCGTTCATCACGGGGCAGGCGTATCCAATCGACGGCGGCGTGCTCGCATTCTGATGAAACAGTACGGCCGCACGATCAACCTGAAGGACGATCCAAAGATCATCGATCGCTACCTCGAGCATCATCGCGCGATTTGGCCGGAGGTCGAGCGCGGACTCAAGTCCATCGGCATCGAGCGGATGCTCATCTTCAAGCTCGGCCGCCAGCTCTTCATGTTCATGGAGACGGCGGACGAATTCGATCCGGAGCGCGACTTCGCTCGCTACGAGGCAACCAATCCGCGCAATCGCGAATGGCAGGACCTGATGGCGTCGATGCAGGAGCCGGTCCCCAACGCGCAGCCGGGTGAATGGTGGGCCGAGATGAAGCTGGTCTTCACGCTTTGATGCGCGAGATCCGCTTGCCCGTTCCTAATTCGTTGGCTTGGTAAATTTCAGCGTCATCCGGTCGCTCTCTCCGATTGCCAGATACTTGGCGCGATCCTTTTCTCCTTCGCGCAAGGTTGGCGGCAGACTCCACACCGGATGGTCGCGCAAGTCCTTGGGATTTGCATTGATCTCCGAGGTTCCCGCCAGCTTGAAGCCGGCCTGCTCCGCCAGTTGGATCATGTAGTCCTGGCGCATGTATCCATTCGTGGCCTTAGGATCCTGCGGCTGCGATGGATCGGCGCGATGGTCGGTTCGAGGCCGAGGACGCCGCCGGGTTTCAGCGCCCGGTAAAATGCCTTGAAGTAGTCCTGCGTGGTGCCGCGGGGAAGCCAGTCGTGGACATTGCGGAAAGTCAGAACCATGTCAGCAGTGCCGGCGGGGCAAATTTCGGTTTGGGCCGGCGGCTGCAGTGTGGTGACGATGATCTTCCCGTAGATCGATGGATCAGCCTTGAGCTTGTCCTCGAAGGTCTTGGCGCCTGCTCCTCCTCCGACCGCTTCGTAAAGCTTGCCGTGGTCCTTTAGAAACGGCGCCAGGATTTCGGTATACCATCCCGCGCCGGGCGAGATCTCGACCACGGTCATATCGGGTTTGATGCCGAAGAAGCTGAGCGTTTCGAGCGGATGGCGATACTTGTCGCGAGCTTTGTTCGCGTCGGAACGCTGCGGTCCGGCAATCGCCTCTTTGAGTGCGTCCGTCGCGCCGGAATCATCCTGTGCCGCCGCTTGCATCGGCACGATCGCCAGGATCGACCAGGCGAGCATGACGAACAAGGTCGATTTGATTCGATGCTTCATTTCGTTCTCCATTCTGAGCCGCCCGGGAATTCGAAAGCCGCGAGCGACGCGGGCAGCATCTCGATGCTGAAGCCTGGGGCGGTTGGCGTCATATAGCGATCGCCGCGCACTACTACCGGATCCTTGAAGTGCTCGTGCAGGTGATCGGCAAATTCGATCATTCGATTCTCGAGGCTGCCGCTCACGCAGATGTAATCGATCAGCGAAACGTGTTGCGCGTATTCGCATAGTCCGAGGCCGCCGGCGTGTGGGCAGACGGGGACGCCGAACTTTGCGGCGAGCAGCAGAACGGCGAGCGCCTCGCTCAGTCCGCCGAGGCGGCAATTGTCGAATTGGCAGAAGTCGATCGCACCCGCCTGCATCAGCTGCTTGAACATCACGCGATTGGCAGCATGCTCGCCGGTCGCGACGCCGATGGGTTTAATTGCGCGGCGAATGGTGGCGTGACCGAGCACGTCGTCGGGGCTGGTTGGCTCTTCGATCCACAACGGATTGAAGCGGGCGAGCGGGCGCATGAACTCGATCGCCTCGCCGACGTCCCACGCCTGGTTCGCGTCCATCATCATGACGGCGCTCGGTCCGATTTCTTCGCGCACGAGTGCCGCGCGATGAACGTTGGCGTCGGAGTCGCGCCCTACTTTTATTTTGAAGCGGCTCCATCCGGCGGCGAGCGCCTCGCGGCACAAGCGGCGAACCTTGTCGTCGGGATAACCCATCCATCCGGCGGAGGTGATATAGGCCGGGTAGCCGTCTTTGCGCATCTGCGCTTCGCGCTCGGCGCGCGTCGCGAATTTTGCACGCAGGATTTCGAGCGCCTCGTCGCGAGTGAGTGCGTCGGTGAGGTAGCGGAAGTCGATGCATGAGACGAACTGCTCGGGCGTCATGTCGGCGACGAGTTTCCACACCGGCTTGCGCTCGATTTTGGCGTGGAGATCCCAGACCGCATTTACGATTGCGGCGGTAGCCAGATGGATCGCGCCTTTCTCGGGACCGATCCATCTGAGCTGACTCTCGAACGTGAGCCGCTGCCAGAACCCGCCGAGGTCGGCGACCAGGTCTTCGTAGTTTGAGCCGACGATCAGATGCTGCAAGGCGCGGACGGCAGCCACTACAACTTCGTTGCCGCGGCCGATCGTGAACGTCATGCCGTGGCCCTCGACTCCGTCGCGCGCGTCGGTGGTGAGGACCACGTAGGTGGCGGAATAGTCGGGGTCGGTATGCACGGCGTCGGAGCCTGCCAGCGTGCGCGAAGTTGGGGTTCGGATATCGCGGACGGTCAGTCCGGAGATTGTGCGCGCCATGATCGCTTCCTCAGCGCGGCATGGTAGCATCGCGCGGCCAACTTTAGCGATGACGACTCAATTGCCAGCCTCGATTCGCGATCTCGGGCAGTCATGGCCGCGTCCGTCGGCGCCTCGGCCGATTGTCGTGATCGGCGCCGGCAGCATCGTTCGCGACGCACATCTGCCGGTTTACAAACGTCTCGGGTTTGCGGTCGCGGGTATTTTCGACGTGAACTCGAAGGCGAGCCACGAGCGAGCGGCAGCGTTTGCGATTCCGCGCGTGTTCGAGTCGATCGATGAGGCGGCATCGATGCGCGACGTAGTTTTCGACGTCGCTATCCCGCCGCAAAATATTGCGAGCGTGCTGGAACGGCTGCCGTCCGGCGCCGCCGTGCTGATTCAAAAGCCGATGGGCCGCGACCTTAACGACGCACGCCGCATCGTTGCGATTTGCCGTGAGCGACGTCTTTCGGCCGCAGTGAATTTTCAACTGCGCTTCGCGCCGAATATGCTGGCAGTCAGGGACGCGCTCGAGCGCGGCGTCTTCGGCGAGGTGCTCGACGTCGAGGTGCGGATCAATCTGCACACGCCGTGGAATTACTGGGCGTTCCTCAAGGGCGTGCCGCGCCTCGAAGTGCTGATGCATTCGATTCACTATCTCGACTTGATTCGATCTCTGATCGGCGAGCCGCGCGGCGTCTATTGCAAGGGGGTGCGGCATCCGGAGATGCCTGATTATTCCGACACGCGCACCAGCATCGTGCTCGACTACGGCGACACGATTCGTTGCAGCCTGACGATGAATCATGCGCATACGTTCGGCGGACAGCACGAGATGTCGCAGCTCAAGCTCGAAGGCAGGCGCGGCGCGGCGATCGCGAAGATGGGCGTGAATCTCAACTATCCGGCGGGCGAGCCCGACACGCTTGAGATCGCAAGCGAAGATTCGAAGGGCTGGAGCGCGATTGCGCTACGAGGGTCGTGGTTTCTCGAGGCGTTCGAGGGCCCGATGTCGAACCTGCAGCGATTCGTCGCGGGCGAGGACTCGAAACTGGTCTCCGGCGTCGAAGACGCAATCCGCACGATGGCGTTAGTGGAGGCATGCTACGAATCGAGCGCACGGGGCGCCACGCCGATTCCTTCAATCGATTAAAATCGCGATCATTGTTCGCGGAGGTTGTTCACCAATGAGCGCAGAGCATGTCGTGTTTTTGTTTGACGTGGATAACACGCTGATCGACAACGACCACATCGTCGAAGACATGAAGAGCAATCTCGAACGCGACATCGGCAACGAGCAACAGACGCGCTACTGGGAATATTTCGAGCAGCTGCGCACCGAGCTCGGTTACGCGGACTATCTCGGAGCGCTGCAACGATACCGCGTCAATCATCCGCGCGACTTCGGAATAATCGCCGTGTCGTATTTCCTGATGAACTACCATTTCGCGAACCGGCTGTTCCCGCTCGCGCTCGACGTGATCGAGCACTACAAGCAATACGGCGAGACGGCGATACTGTCCGACGGCGACATGATTTTTCAGCCGCTCAAGGTCGAGCGCTCGGGACTGCGCGAGGCGGTCGATGAGAAAGTGATGATTTACATTCACAAGGAGCAGGAGCTTGACGACGTGAAGGCGCGCTACCCGGCGGACCACTACGTGCTCATCGATGACAAGGTGCGGATTCTCGACGCGGTGAAAAAAACCTGGGGCGCGCGCGTCACGACGGTGTTTCCAAAGCAGGGACACTATGCGTCTGACGCGGCGGAGGTGGCCAAGTACATGGCGCCCGACGTTACGGTGGACAGAATCGATCAGCTGCGCGACTACGATTTGTCGCGGCTGCGTGCGGCGACCAAGGGATGAAGCGCAGGCGCTAAGCGGAACCAACCTTGCTAAAGTGGTGAGACCTGAAGGAGAGAAATTATGCGTGCAGCAATAATGCGGGACAAAAAGATCGTCGTCGATAACATTGCCACTCCGGCTCCGGGAGCGGGCGAGGTGCTGGTCAAGACGCTTGCGTGCGGGATCTGCGGATCCGATCTGCACGCGCTCAAGTATGCGGAGAAAATGGTCGAGTCGTCGCGCAGATCGGGCGCGCCGTCCATGATGGACCTCAAGCGCGATATCGTGATGGGACACGAATTCTGCGCGGAGGTAGTCGACTACGGGCCGCAGACGCAAAAGCGGCTGAAGGTGGGGACGCGAGTGTGCGCGATGCCGGTGCTGATCAGCGCTCGCGGAGTCGAGGCGGTCGGCTACTCGAATGAAAATCCGGGCGGCTACGGCGAACTGATGCGGCTGACGGAAATGCTGCTGCTGGAAGTTCCGAATGGGCTTTCCACCGAGCGCGCCGCGCTGACGGAGCCGATGGCGGTCGGATATCACGCGGTGAAGAAGGCGCGACTCGACAAAGATGATGCGCCGCTCGTGATCGGCTGTGGCCCAGTGGGACTGGCCGTGGTTGCGGCGCTCAAGCTTGGCGGCGTGCATCCGATCGTGGCGGCGGATTTTTCGCCGCGACGGCGTGAACTGGCGCTGCAGATGGGCGCGGACTTCGTCGTCGATCCAAAAGAGAACTCGCCCTACGCGACCTGGCGCGAGATGGCCGTATACGCCGACCCGTCGAAGGCGCCGATGCTGCCGCCGTGGATGCCGGGGCCGGCGGTGCGGCCTGCGGTGATTTTCGAGTGCGTCGGAGTGCCGGGCGTGATCGAAGGGATCATGTCGGCGGCGCCGGGCAACGCGCGGATCGTGGTGGTCGGCGTTTGCATGGAGCGCGACCACATCGAGCCGCTGACGGGAATCAGCAAGGAGCTGAACATCCAGTTCGTGCTCGGCTACGCGCCTGAAGAATTTGCGGCGACGCTGAGCCATCTCGCGGAAGGAAGGGTCAACGCCGACCCGCTCATCACGGGCAAAGTGGGCGTCGAAGGAGTGGCGCGAGCGTTCGAAGATCTCGCGTCACCAGAAACGCACGCGAAGATCCTGGTCGAGCCGTGGCGTAGCTGAGCGGCGACGTCGCTCGCGCGTCAGTGAAAGAGGCGGTGCGAGGCGAGATCGGCGCCAGCACGCATCGCGCGCAGCTTCAGCCATACGACTTCCTCCGCGACTTCGCCGAGACCGGCGGAAGTCTCGAAGCCGCAGTCAGTCCCCGCCATCACGCGTCGCGGATCGCCGACAGCGTTCGCGGCGCGCTCGAGGCGATCAGCAATAACCTCGTGATGCTCGACGTAGTTGGTCTTGGTGTCGATGACACCGGTGACCAGGAACATATGATCAGGCAGCGGAAATTCCTTGAAACATCGATACTCGTGCTGGTGGCGGGGATTGGCGGCTTCCAGCACGAGCGCGCCGACGTTGGCCTGATACAGGATCGGAAGAATCTGCGCCAGTGGAACATCGAGATCGTGCGGCGCTTCGTAGTTGCCCCAGCATACGTGCATGCGGACGCGATCGGGAGCGATTCCGTGCAGCGCGCGATTCATCGCGGTGATGTTCAGCTCGACGTATTCGAGGAATTCCGTGAGCGGCCGGTCGGCGTACGATGTGTGCCGCTCCATCGCGAGATCGGGGCAGTCAACCTGGAGCACGAATCCCTTTGATACTATGTGCTGATACTCAGTGTGTAGTGCTTTGGCGACGGCGATTACATACTTCTCGTAGTTTTCGTAATACTCATTGAGCATCGCCGACGCGATTATCCCCGGCGACGGCGCGGTCATGAACGGCTCGGCGAATTTCTCGGGCTGGTCGTCGAAGATGCGCAGCGCATCGTCGCATTCGAGATCGACGGCCGCGGCGCCGCGATACTCGACCTCGCCAATCGCCTTGGGCGCGTGGAGCAAATCGACCATCGAACGCTGGAACATCGGCGCTCTCAGCTTGAGGAAACTCGGGTAGCGAACGATGTCGCGCATGATGGCCCGCTCGCTTCGTCCACCAAAGCCGGTCATCCGATGCTGCACGTAAGTGAAGAAGCTTTCGCGCGATTGCTCGCCGTTGTTGCCGACGTCGATTCCCGCTTCGAGTTGCTTCTGTACGACGTAGCGAGTGGACTCCTCCGTCTCGCGGAGCAGCGCGGCACCATCCACCTCTTCCCCGCGACTGCTCTTCACGAGCATCGTAGTCAGAGCTTCGCGACGCGGCAGGCTGCCGGTGTGCGTAGTGAGAATGCGATTTTCGCTTCGACGCATGGTAGTTCCTCCCGCGCTCGTTCACTGGTTCGCGCTTCAACATATTGGTAGATCACGAGCGACGGTGCCACAATCGCGGCGGATTCGCGTGAGGCAATCTCTATGGCTGAAAACAGCTACGACATCGTTACGGTCGGCGGCGGACTTGGCGGTTGCGCGCTCGCGAAGGTGATGGCGGAGGCGGGCGCGCGCGTGCTGGTGGTCGAGCGCGAGACGCAATTTCGCGATCGCGTGCGCGGCGAATATATCGAGCAATGGGGAGTTGCGGAAGCGCGCAAACTTGGCATCTACGAGATGCTGCGCGCGACCGGACACGAGATTCCGTCGATTGACAATTACATCGCCGGGATGCCGGTGGGCCGCCGCGATTGTATCGCGACCACGGCGCACAACGCCCCCACGCTCGGCATCTATCATCCGGCGCTCCAGGCATTGTTGATCGACGCGGCGGCGAAGGCGGGCGCGGAGGTTCGTCGTGGCGCGACCGTCAGCAAGGTAACACCGGGAGCGCGGCCAAGCGTGGTGGTCGAGCAGGCGGGACGAAGCGAAGAAATCGCGGCGCGCATCGTTGTCGGCGTGGACGGCCGCAGTTCGGCGGTGCGCAAATGGGGAGGCTTCGAGGTCAAGCGAGAGATCGACCGGCTCTACATTGCTGGCCTGCTGTTCGATGAAATGCCGGCGCCACAAGAGACGAGCATCGCGGCGTTCAACCCGTTCATCGGCCAGGTCGCATTTCTATTTCCACAAGGTGGCAAACGCGTGCGAGCCTACGTCGTCTACCAGGCTGACGCACCGTGGCGATTGCAGGGCGACGGCGAGGTTTCGCGGTTCATCGACGAAGCGATCCGCACCGGAGCTCCGGCGGAATTTTACGCGGGCGCCAAAGCGGCCGGTCCTTTGGCGTCGTTTATAACCGCGGACCACTGGGTGGATCATCCGTATCGTGACGGCGTGGCGTTGATCGGCGATGCCGCGGCGTCGAGCGATCCGAGTTGGGGACAGGGACTGAGCCTGACGATGCGCGACGTGCGAGTCATGCGCGATTGTCTGCTCGCCGACAGCAATTGGGACGCAGCCTGCCACGCGTACGCCGAGGGGCACGATTTTCATTATGGTGTGATTCACACCGTCGAGAATTGGTGGCGCGAGATGTGGCTCGATCGCGGCGCTGAGGCCGACGCGCGCCGGAGTCGGGCGCTGCCGCTGGTGGCGCAAGATCCGTCGCGAATGCCCGATCATATTTTCGGCGGACCTGACTTGCCCGCTGACGAAAGCGTGCGGCGCCGATTCTTCGGCGAAGATTGAATCGATCGGAGAGCGAGGTCTAAAGATTCGTTGCAGGGAGATTGAAAATGCCAACGTTCAAGCGCGGCGATGTGTCGATACATTTTGAAGAGTACGGCGGTGGTTACCCGATCTTGCTGTTCGCGCCCGGCGGCATGAGATCGAGTATCGAGTTCTGGGCCAACAGCCCATTCGATCCGACGAAGGAACTTGCGGCCAACTTCCGCGTAATCGCGATGGACCAGCGCAATGCCGGCAAGTCGAGCGCGCCGATAACCGCCGATGATGGATGGCAGACACTTACACCGGCGATCACATTGCGTTGCTCGATCATCTTGGGATCAAGCAATGCCACGTGATGGGCGGATGTATCGGCGGGTCATACTCGCTCGGAATCATCAAAGCGGCGCCGCAGCGGATCAGTGCCGCAATTCTGCAAAATCCGATCGGTCTCAGCCCGCGCAATCGCGAGCTGTTCTTCAAGATGTTCGACACGTGGGCGGATGCGCTGAAGTTGGAGCGTCCACAACTCGAGGATTCCGCGCTTCGCCAATTCCGCGATCGGATGTACGGCACCGAGTTCGTGTTCAACGTTTCGCGCGAGTTCGTGCGCTCGTGCAAAACGCCGATGCTGATTCTTTGCGGTAACGACGACTACCATCCAAACGAGACTTCCAGGGAGATTGCCGCGCTCGCACCGAACGCCGAACTGGTCGAGAACTGGAAAACGCCCGATGTGATCGGCGCTACGGTCAAACGCGTGCGCGAATTTCTGATCTCGCACACGCCGAAGAATTAGCCTGCGATCGCCGCTCTGATTCGACCGGCAAGTCCTGAGAATCGCTCAACGCGAGACGCGACTGCGTGGTTGAAGGTTGATTCGTTGCCGACGATGACGACCGACCCTCGGCTGCGGCTGACGGCGGTGTAGATGAGCTCGCGGGTCAAAACGGCGACTGGTTGCTCAGGCAAAATCATCGCAATCGAATCAAACTCGGAGCCCTGCGCTTTGTGTACGGTCATCGCGTAGCCGAGTTCGACGAATTCGCGCAGTGCATCGAATCGGAATGCGACGAAGTTATCGCCGCGCGGAAATATTGCCATCGGGACTTGCGCCGCAGCGCCGCGTCGCACCCACAATCTGATTCCGTTATCGCCGTTGAAGAGTCCGCGCTCATAATCATTGCGCAGCACGATGAGCGGCTCGCCCACGGCGAACGGAAAGCGCTCAGCCGCGAGGCCGGCGGATTCCGCGGCGCGCGAATGAAGTCGCGCGTTTATTTGATCGGCACCGGTCTCGAAGACGCGGGTGACGCACAAGATGCGCGACTTTCCCGCATGCGCGAACAGCTGACGCAGCCGCTCGCAGTCCGCGTCGTCGAAACGACCGTCGCGTTCGACGTACTCATGCCCAACCAGCTCTGCAATTTCTCTCCCGCCACGCACTCGTTCTGCGTACCAGCGATCCAGAAACGGACCAAAGTCGCGCGACGAGGTCGCAAGAAATTCAACGCCTGCGAACGCGAGTTCCTTAGGCGATGAGCGCCGCGCCACGATCGGTGTATTCGATTCGTCGACTGCATTCAGAAGCGCAACATCGCCGTCGTTAATCGACTGGGCCGCGAGCAAAATAGATCTTCCCGCGGCGCTTTGAGTATTCATCCGATGATTCACTTCGAGCCGCATCGATGCAGCGCTGAGTGGACCGGATTCTTCCGCGAGAGATGGAACGAGATCGCGGAACACTGAGCCCGCAGCGACTGACGGCAATTGGTTCGCGTCGCCGAGCAGGATCAGCCGAGCTCCCGGCTCGAATCGCGTTCGTCAGTCGTTCCATCAGGGTGACATCGAGCATCGATCCTTCGTCGACAATAATCACCTTCGCCGAGAGCGGGTTGTTGCGATGATGGCGGAAGCGGCCGGATTCGGGCGAGTACCCCAGCAATCGGTGAATCGTCGCCGGCTCCAGATGCGCATCGAGCAGCGCCTGGTCCACGGCGTCGCGGTTTTCAATCCGCGTGAGCGACTCGCCGACGCATTCGCCCATTCGATACGCGGCCTTGCCGGTCGGGGCAGCGAGCGCAATCTCGGAGGGATCGACGCCCAGGCGCACCATCAGGCGCATGATCGCGACGACGATCGAAGTCTTTCCAGTACCGGGACCGCCCGACACGACCGTCAACCCGGTTCGCGCAGAAGCGGCAACAACTTTGCACTGTTCATCGGTCAACACGATCTGCTGACCCTGCACGATCACGGGGCGAGCAATCACATCCCGAAGAGCGCCGCCGAGTTTCTCAGCATCTACTTGCGCCTGCGTTGTAGTCAGTAACGCGGCCAGCCGATTAGCCAGTTCACGTTCGCGTTGGAAAATATTGTGATCACTTATGTACGGCTCGAAGTATAGTAAGGGCTTGTAGTCATCGTCTCGCTGACCTACGACCGCTGATGCCCGATTAGACCGCAGAAGGGTTTCGATCGAAGTGGCTATTTTATCGACGGCATCGTCGCCAAAGCCGCTGGCGCACAGCGAACTCAAAACGCGACGCATCGGCTCTTCAGAGATTGGCCCAGTTACCGGGAAGCGGGTGCTTCCCTCCTGCAGCGCGACGAGCGAAACGAGGATGAGTATGATGAGCGCGATTCTATCGTCGAATTCCAGAGCTGGTTCAAGCGCCGCCAGCTCGGCTGCCAGATGGACGGACTCCGGAGCAAGATTGAGTCCCGCCGCTGAGACTTCAAGCGCGCGCAGGCGAGCGCGGAATGCAGAACTGCCGCCGTCGTGGGTCGAGTCGAAGCGTGTCCACGCAGTATCGATTCCGAGTAGTGAGTATCTATCTTTCACGCAAGGAGCTCGGAGTCGGCTTCGTGATGTAGTAATTCGGATTCATAAGTGACTATTTCGTTCCACGACGGCCGCGCGAAGTAGAGTCCAGTCCTGCCGTCGCCAGTCCGCGCGACTCCACGAAGAAAGACGTACAGCAGACCGCCGAATCGCGATTCGTAGTCGCGCTCGCTGTGGATCGCGAGCAATCGCACGACGCCGAGGGAGTATATTTGCGCCTGCAAGCGATAGTGTCGGTCGACGTGTTGCTTAAGCGCTGCAGGCTCGTAAGACGGTAGTAGATCGCCTTTCCAATCCGCGAAGTACATCAACTTATCGCGACGGAATACCAGATCGATGAAACCCTTTACGTAGCCACGTTCGACGGTCCAGGCGCCGCCGGAGCCGTCATCGATGCGAGCGTGATGTTTCTCGGGAATCGGATATGCAAACTCCATTTCGCGGACGCCGGGTAGCCGATACAGTCCGCCTTCGAGAATCGTTTCGCCGAGAGCGACCGGCGCGGTGAGCGCGTTGAAGACAATCTCGCGGCCGCGGTCCAGCCATCGCGCATCACTCACGCCGTGGCGACGCATCGCGCCTGTGAACAACTCCCGCACGTCGTCGCGGGTCATCCAGGATTCCGCGTTGGGGACGTCGCCAAAAGATTTGAAATCCAGCTTCTCGATCGCTTCATGCAGGAAAATACCGACGCGGCGGCCGCCGCGTAGATCGACGTTGTCACCGCGCGCGTCGATGGAGTCGACGCTGGTCTTGAATTCATCGGGCTCGGCCGCCTGCAGCGAGGTGTAGGATTCGACGATCAAGCCGCGATGCCGCGCGCTGAGATCGGCAAATTCGCGCTCAACGCCGGCGGCCGGAGACGTCGACGTGAGCCAATCGCATAAAGCATTCTCGTCGAGCGCCGTTTCGGTCTTCTCAGGCTCGTCTGCCGACGTGACCGATGGGACGACGATGGCCTCCGTTCTGAATAGTGAGTGCAGGCGCTTTTCGCGCTCGAGCGTCAGCAGTCGAGCATTAAGTTGTGCGTAAGAGCCTGACAGGCCTCGAGTCAATGTTCCGTCGGGTACGCAGGGCAGTATCAGCTGCGCACGCGCTCGAGTCAGCGCGACGTAGAGCAGTCGCTGGTCCTCCTCGGCGCGTTCCTGCTTGATTGCGTCGTCGTTGAGGTCTCGCGCCCTTTTGCCAATCGCAAGGCGTCGTTCGTTTCCGTGGTGATAGATGCTGACCGGATCGGGGCGATTGTTTGGGAAAAATCCGCCGTATAGAGCGACGACGTCGGCTTCGAGGCCCTTGCTTTTGTGGATGGTCATGATTTGCACGGCGTCGCGATCGTCTTCGAGGCGCTGCACATTCGTATCGTCGCCCGGCGGTGTCGCGCGCATCGTGATGTAAGATTCGAGCAGCTCAATTATTTCTGCGAGCGAGATTCCGCGTCGCGAAGCCGGTTGGGTCAGGATCTCGAAAATGTGTTCGTAGTTGGTGAGTTCGCGGCGACCGTCTGACAACAGCAATCGTTCGACCAGTCCGCTTTGATTGAGCAGGGCGTCGAACAAATCGGCGAAGAGCCCGGCCTCGGCAAGTGCGCGCCACTCGAAAAGCCGGTCGAGCATCGGTTGCGAGTTGCGCTCGTCGTCAAGCCGCGCAAGATCGACGTACTCGACGGCGAAGAAGGGCGAGGCCCAAGCCTTGAGCCGGCTCGATCGTCGGCCCGGTTCATTAATTCCCCTGAGCAGATCGAGGATGTAGGCAGCCTCGCGCGTCTCGAACAACCCGTCCTGTCTGTAAAAGGCGAACGGGACTCCCGCGCGTCGCAAGTGTTTGCCGATTTCAACGCTGTCGCGGTTCGTGCGAGTAAGGACGTACACGTCCCTGGCCCTGACCTTGCGCGCCTGGCCCTCATCGCAAATTTCAATCGCATGATCGGGGTCCGCAACAATTCGCGCGATCGCCTGCGCGATTCGCGAACCGATAGCCTCACGCATCCGGCGCGAGAACTTGTATCGATCGTCATGAGGCTGAAACTTCATGAGAGTTACGGGCGCGATCGGCTGGCCGTTCGCCGCGATAGCTCGCAGCGCAGGCCGCCCGCATTTGACCGGAGGATCGTATTTGATTTTGCCGGTGAACAGCGGCGCCGCGGCATTTTGATCGAAAATCAGGTTGCACGCGTCGATCATGTCGCCGGTCGACCGGAAATTTTCGCGCAAGTGAACCGTCGTTGCCCCGGTTTTCTCGAGCTGCTCGCGCGCTTGCAGGTAAGCGTACACATCGGCACCGCGGAATCCGTAGATTGCCTGCTTGGGATCTCCGATCACGTAAACAGTGTTGTCGCCGCCGCCTTCGACAAACACGTGACGAAAGATTCTCCACTGAAGCTCGTCGGTATCCTGGAACTCGTCGATCAGCGTGAACCGGTAGCGCTCGCGCAACGTCGCCGCGAGCGATTTGCCGCGAACACCGTCGAGTGCATCCGCCAACCACACCAGCATATCCTCGTAGTCGAGAGTTCCGCGCTCGCGCTTTCGCGAGTCCATTCGCGCCGCGACAGTGGGCAGAAGTTCGTCGACCACTCGTTGCTCGATTGTCAGCGCCGCCTGCACGCGCTGTCCCGCATCGACGAGCGCGCGCACGCGCTCTGACATCTGGTCAGGAAAAAACGGCCGCCTTTCCGTTTTTATGCGGCGGACGCTTTTTGGATTGCAGATGGGATCGAAGTCGAAGTCGCACAAACCTTCCGCAAGTCGCGCGATCGATCCGTCGGCGCGACCAACGATCATCTTTAGTTCACGGGTCGCGGCGATCGCGTCGCGACGAGCTTCATCTGTGATCGCCGCGAGCTTGAAGGCCTCCACCAGTGCCTTCTCGTCGAACGCCTTCATCAGGTCGGACAGCGCCTGCTGATTGAGTTCGCGCCCCGAAGTTCGCAAGTAGCGCTGGCTGTGGGCCTGCCAGAGCAACTCCTCGAGATCCTCTGAATCGCGTTTTTCGTCCGAGAGCCACTCGCCGATCAGTCGCTCGACGCGAACGTCTGACTTCAGCCGCTCGCGCAACTCGGAGCGCAGGGCGTCATGGAACTCAAGGCGGCCACTTGCCAGGTCAAGTCCAAATCGCACACCGCTATCGAACGCCAGTTCGGTAAGCATTCGGTGGCAAAAGCTATGAATCGTGTGAATCGGCGAGAGATGAAACGAAAGCAACGCCGTCTTCAATCTTTCGCGCTCGTCTTCGGTCAGGCCGCGCCCGGAAAGGGCAGCTTCGATTGTCGTGCGGATTCGTGCGCGAAGCTCGGCCGTCGCCTTCTCGGTAAACGTCACGACCAGGATCTGATCGATCCTGGCGGCGCCGGTGAGGAGGAGGCTGACGACGATATGCTCAATCGTAAACGTCTTGCCGGTGCCCGCGCTCGCGTCGATAACTTTGTGCCCGCCATCGAGAATCTGATCGAGAATCGCGGGTCGGCCGTATTCAACGTTGGCTCTGGATACGGTCGCGCTCATTTTGTGAATATCCCGACTATCGGGCCAAAGCGGCGCTCGACGATTTCTGCAATCTCATCTTCATCCGGGGGATCGAAAGTGGTCGCGTTGCGAACTGGTCCGTATTCGGAGCTGCTCCTCGAGAATTCATTCAAGAGGACGCGCTCGACAGCCTCGACCAGGTCGCGCTTATCCTCGGGTTTGTTGCGCAAATCCTTGACCACCTCCTCCACCGCCTCGATGGGCAAAAAATAATCGTTGCGGGTCGAAAGCAGATCGCCGACTACCGCGGTCAGAAAGGCGAGCGCCGACTCACGGTCGAGCGGGCGGAACTCGCGAATCCATTCTTTCGGATCGGTTGACTGTGTTCCGATCACGATTGCGCGAAACGTTTCAGGCATTTTCGTTCCCGTCGCGGCGAGGACGATTGCATTTAGAAACGACGGCAGAAAATCCTTCGGCTTAACCTTCTTGTGCAGCACGCAGTTGATCGAAGCACCCGCTTCCGCCGACGCGCCGCGAATGGTTCCGTGAAGATTCACTCGCTGCGTGAAGGTCTTTCCGTCGTGGCGTTTAACTGTGGCGTTCAGCGCGATTGGCGGAAGAATTTCGCCGGCGTCGGCGAATTCGTCGGCGCGTCCGATCCGCGTGTCCTTCCATTTGCCGAAATCGGTGACTCGGGCTTCGGAAGCCTGCGTGCTCCAATGTTTCAGCGCCGAAGCGTCCGCATTCGCGGCGGCCTGCGCGAACTGCCCTGCGGCTGCGTGTCCGCGAGCCTGCGCAATCCGAAGCTCACGCGCGTACTCTTCGTCGAGCGCATCGAGTTTGCCACCGGCGCGCCGGAAAACATTGCGCAGCATCACAGTTCGATCCAGCCGCGACTGTTCGATGGGCTCATCCTCCGCCTTCTCGGGCGGATCTTCGTCCTCCAGCATTCCGAGCGAATAACGGGCGGCGCCCTGCAGAGGGCATTCGAGATATCTCCGAATTGCGGCGATTGGCAGTGCGATCTCGACACCAGGCGCGTGAGGTTCCGCATCGGAGGACGCGGTAAATTCGGCGAACTGCAGCTCCTTTCGCAGGCGCGTCGCCGAGCTTACCTTCGGACCTATCAAGCAGGATATCGCTGTCGAACTTTGACCGTTCTTTCAACGCCAGCATCCGCGCACCGCGGCGCGCGTCGGGATCGAAGCTCGAGATTTCGTTTTCATGGGTCAGTTCTGATTTGGCGTCGTCGACGAATTCGGGAAAATATTTCAAGTCGTAGCGGCTGACTGGATGTTCCACAGTCAGCGTTGCGAGCGTTTTCGCGTCGATGAATCCCCGCAGCATGTACTGCAGCTCGCGAATGACCGACGATGGTTCAAGCCGATCGCCCGTTTTCGCATCGCGAGAGATGTAAGAGAAAAAAATCCGCTCGCGGGCGGCCAGGATTGTCTCGAGGAACAGATAGCGGTCGCGATCGGCGGGAGTAACGTCGCCAGCGGCGCGTTTGAGCGTCCGCAAATCAAGCGGTTCGCGATGCTCACGCTCGGGAAAGGTCGCTTCGTTCAGACCAAGCACAAAAATCGCTTTGAACGGAATCGACCGCAGCGAAGAAAACGATCCAACCGCGACGCCTCGCCCCGAATATTGTCCGCGCCGCGATTCGAGATCGGCGATGCGAGCCGCGACCATCTCTCGCGCCGATTTATACGACATCTGACTGATGTTCAGTTCTGTCTCGCCGACCGACTCGATCGCTTCGAGGAAGCTGTCCCTGACCTGCTCATCGATCGCGCTCGCGGGCCGTATGTATGCATTCACGAATTCAATGAGCATCAGCGACCATTGCCGGGGTGTCAGCCGCGCATCGCTAATCGCGATCGCATCCGCGATCAACGCTCTCGCCGTGCGCATGAATCGCGCCGCGGTCTCCAGTTCATCCTGCGCGACTTCAAATGGCAGGTAGCTCGATGCGGGCGCGGCGGTTTCGAAGAACGCGGGGTCGCCGCCACGCTGACCGGTCATCATTGTGCCCAGGGCGAGCCGCTTGATCGCCTGATCCCAATGGTAGAGGCCGCGCGGGATGTAGGTGTCCTTCAGATCGTCGTCGTCGGCGCCGAAGAAAATACCCAGCGCCTCGCTCCATCGCTGCCACATTTCAACATCGACGCGAGTTCCGTTTTCGCCGTTCAGCGCGGGATGCATCAGCAGCCGGACCAATTCATCGCGCGAGAAGCGGCCGTCAGGCAGTTGAAACAGCAGCTCGACGGCTTCCCCGACACGGCTGGCGCCGCTGGTGGTGCGACTTACGCGGTCGATGGGAATTCGGCGTTGCTTTCGAAAAACGCTTTCGATGTGCGTCATGTAGTCGTCAACTGCCGCGTCGGGAATCACAACTGCGATTTCGTGAAAGCGAAGCCGCGCGACTTTGCCGTTGGCGGCAAGTTTTTCGTTGTCACGAAGCATAGACCAGATTTCATTCGCAACAATTTCGGTCTCGCGTCGAATTCCCGGACACGCAAGGAACCGGATTCGCGCGTCGAATGGCTTGCCGTTGCCGCTGTCGACGTCGGCAGCCTGCGGTTCGCGGTCGAGGATATTTTGCTGAAGAGTCTCGACCAGCGTCAGCGATTCTCCGGAAACCGGGTCCGAAAAAAGTGGCGCGAAATCGCACTGCGACAATTCGTTGAGTAGCCGAACATATTCGCGGCCCGGCCGCCCCCAGAGCCGCAGCGCGAGCGGGTCGGACGATTCGTTCAATGAGAAGGGGTCCTCCGATTCGTCGAGTTTCGCCCCGACTTTGTCTTCACGGCGAGCCCATGCAGCGAGTGCGCCGCGGCGCGACGTGTCCACGTCTTCCCAAAACTCGCGGCACGGATTGAGCGCGTAGATCCGAATATCGCCGAGCGCTCCGAGTCTCGCGAAGATTTCCGCGTAAGCATTTCCTGCGTACGAAGAACCGAAGATGTGAAGCGTTTCCGGCAGAGCGGCTCTCAGCTGCGCGCTTTCGCTCGCTGCGAACGCGTCGGGCAACAAACTCAGTCGACTCTCGCGCTTCAACAGCCACTGCTCTCGCACCCGGCCCCGCGAATCGAACACCGACTGCCACAAATGCCGCTGCCACTGCTCAGTCTCGCTCATTGCGTGAATGTCAGAGCTCCGGGCCACCCACCACTTTTCGATCATGCGCCGCCGCGAAATCGAATATTCACGAAACAGCCGCGCCACCTGCACGGCAAGCAGGAACGTCCGCAGCTCGAGGTCGGCGTCAGACTTCGATCCTGCCTCGATGTAATCGCGGGCCGGCTTCAAGTTGGGATCGTTGCGATTGGTCCGAAAGCATTCGAACAGAACCAGTTGAAGCTCATCGACGTCCAGGATCCGCAGATTCTCGTCGGTCAATTGGAGAAGTTGGGCAAGATAGTTCTGCAAGAACGGAAATTTCAGATTTGCCGCGATACCGATCGATTCGGCCAGCCGATAGCGGACGAACTGCTCGACGACGCGGTTTGGCACGACGATCGAGACCGGCTCGAGCGGCTCACGCCTCTGATGTTCGGCCACCGCATCGGCCAGCGGCGCAATCAGATTTTCGAGTCGATTGGAGTAATGAAGTCGAATCATTGCGGCACAACTATGGATCGCGGATCGAGTTTTAGAAACCTATATCGGGTTCCTGACAACGGTTGTCATCGAACAGGATCGATGATTGGATCGTGAGGATGAAAAAACTTCGCCGCAAACCGACCTACGGCGCCGCGATTCGACTGGCGCGAATTGCCACCGGACTGTTCTCGAGGCCATACGGCTGGAGTTTAACGGCGATTGCCGAGAGCCTGGACATTTCCGGGCGCACGCTTGCTCGTTATGTATCGGTGCTGCGCAGCGACCTGCTCGATTGGCATGGCAACCCCTTGGTCGAAGTCATCGGCACGGGTCGTGAGCGCAGGCTTCGCCTCGTCAGTTCGATGAAAGCCGCGGAGGCATCTTCTTATCAGGTCGCGCTGCTGTATTTCTCGTTGACCGTGCTCAAGTTCCTTGAGGGCACGGTGCTCGAGGAGGGGGTTGAGGGTCTGTGGGAGAAGATTTTTCAGAACCTGAGCCTGACGCAGCGGACGCGGCTGTCGGACCTCGAGCGTAAATTTTACGCCGTCCCGTACGCGCCCAAGGACTACGGCGAGTTCAGTGAACAGCTCGACATAATTTTGCGAGCGCTGCTGGATCAGACTCGAATCAAAGTCGACTACGCTCTTCTGACCGGCGAGGCGCACCAGCACGATTTCGATCCGTACTCGTTGATTTCCTATCGTGGCGGTCTTTACCTGCTCGGCCACAGTGATCGAAGGAACGCGATCATTTATCTCGCGGTTGAGCGAATCCGCTCGGTCGAATTTCTTCATCAAGCAGACGGCACGCCGACGCGTTTTATCTATCCGCGCGGCTTCGATCCGGCAGCGCACACCGAAGGGACGTTCGGGATTGTCGACGGCCCGGAAACGAAAGTCGAGTTGAAGATTCACAGCGAACAGACCGAGGCCTACGTGCGTTCGCGCACGATTCATCGCAGCCAGCATTTCGCGCATCGCCGCGACGGTACTGCGATCATGACGATGACGGTCAAGGGCACGACCGAGTTGGCGAACTGGATAATGAGCATGGGGCCGTGGATCGAAGTGCTCAAGCCCGCCGCGTTGCGCAAGGAAATCGCGGATCGCCACGCCAAAGCCGCGCGTCTTTACCGCGTGAATCAGCCAGTTCGCGAGCCCTCTTCAATCTGACCCGCGATTGCATTACTCACTAGGAGGTCGACAACCCACGAGTACGCCGTTGTGGCGCGGGAGGAACTCCTATCAGTAATCTGCAATCGGATGCGCGTCGGCTGACTCCCTTCAATCTCTGGATCGCGCGCTGCGCGGTTGCGTTGGCTTTTTGCATCGCCAGTTCGCTCTGCAATGTCGTTGCGGCGGCCGGCGGCGAAGGTCCGTCGGTGGTGCGCTTCTCGCCGCAAGGCACGGTGAAGCAGGTTCGGCAGGTGACGGCGCGATTCTCCGAGCCGATGGTCCCGCTCGGCGATCCGCGCGACACAACATCGCCGTTTGTAATCGACTGCCCCGCGCACGGAGCGGCGCGATGGATCGATAGCCGCAACTGGTCGTACGACTTCGATCAGGATTTACCAGCGGGCGTGCGATGCAGCTTTAAACTGCGCGGAGGCTTGAAGTCGCTGGCGGGGAAGGCGTTCACCGATCAGCGCGCGTTCAACTTCGACACGGGCGGTCCGTCGATCGTCGATCAACGGCCGTGGCCGGAGAGCAACGATATCGATGAGGAGCAGGCATTCGTGCTGGTGCTCGACGCGGACCCGGATCCGGAGTCGATTCTCGAGCACGCGAGCTTTTCGGTCGAGGGGATGCCGCAGAAAATCGGCGTGACAATCATGAGCGGCGACGACCGCGAGATCCTGCTGAAGCGTTTTGAGAATCTGACCGCGAAGAAGCCGGTTGTCATCCTCCAGTCCAAACAGCGGTTTCCAAACAACACGGCGGTGACGCTCATTTGGGGCGCAGGCATCAAATCGACCAGCGGAATCGCGACGGATCAGGATCAAACGATCAGCTACAAGACTCGCAAGGTGTTTGAAGCGAAAATCCGGTGCGAGCGCGAAAGTGCGAAAGCCGGATGCATCCCGCTGACGCCGATCACACTGTCGTTCACTGCGCCGATTTCGGCGGCGCTGGCAAAACAGATCGCGCTGGTTGGTCCCGACGCGGCACGTCGGTTCGCCGTGCTCGACGATCCAGGCGAGACGTCATCGCTGACGTTCAACGGGCCATTCAAAGAATCGTCGGAGTACAAAATCGAGATCCCGCCGTGGCTGGTCGATGGCTCCGGACGCCAACTCGCCAACGCCTCGCGCTTTCCGATGTCAGTCGAGACTGGTGAGTTTCCGCCGCTCGCCAAGTTCTCGGCGCGTTTCGGAATCATCGAGGCTGCAGATCCAGTGCTGCCGGTCACGGTCAGAAATCTGGAAGCCGAGATCGCCGGGAGTCAGCTGCAAATTGGCGAAGGCAGGTCGGGTTCGAGGGTGCGCGATCTGCTGACTCGAATCGAAGCGACGCTTTGGCGCGTCCCGCAGCCCAAGTCGGGCGACGTCCTTTCGTGGCTCAACCGCGTGGCCGACGCAAAGCGCGCAGAGTCGATCTTCGGCGGCGACGATACTGCAGGGGCCACGCAATTTGCGATGCCGAAGCCCAACGGGCCCAATGCATTTGAAGTGATGGGGATTCCGCTCAAGCGTCCCGGATTGTACATCGTCGAATTGAAGAGCACCCGGCTTGGCACGGTTTTACTCGGCGCACCAAAGCCGATGTACGTTCCGACCGCCGCGCTCGTCACCGACCTCGCAGTTCATTTCAAACAGGGGCAGGCGAATTCGCTGGTGTGGGTGACGGCGCTGGAGACGGGCAACCCGGTCGGCGGCGCTCACGTCGCAGTGGCGGACTGTCACGGCACGGAGCTGTGGACCGGCCGCACCGACGATCGCGGCCTCGCGATGGTTCCCACGTCGTCGGCGTTCGCGAATCTTCCGCAATGCAACTCGTCGCAAACGGATCACGAAAGCGACTACTACTCGAACCAGGTTGAAGCGCTGAGCGGACTCGGCGCCGGTCTGCTCGTGACCGCGAGCACGGGCGATGATTTCAGCTTCGTGCATTCGAGTTGGCAGCAGGGAATCGAAGCGTGGCGATTTCACCTCCCGACTGACTATCAACCGTCGCCGTACATCGCCGATACGGTTTTCGATCGGACGCTGCTGCGCGCCGGTGAGACGGTTCATATGAAGCATTTCATCCGCGCAAAAACCGCGCAGGGGTTGTCGCTGGTCCCGACCGGAAAACTCCCTGACACGCTTTCGATCACTTTTTCGGGCGGCGATCAGCACTACGATTTCGATCTCAAGTGGAACGATTCGGGCAGCGCGGAAAATGACTGGCAGATTCCCCAGGCGGCCAAGCTCGGTACCTACAACGTTACGATGTCGCGTCGGAAAGCAGCTGGGCCGAGTCCGACGCCCGCGCCGGACGGCAGCAATCCGATCGATCTGTCAGCGCAGGAACTGACAACCGGGAATTTTCGCGTCGAGGAATTTCGGATTCCCTTGATGAAGGCCGCGATCAAAGTTCCCGCGCAGCCGCTCGTCGCTGTAACCGAGATTCCCATCGACCTGAGCGCTGAATACTTGTCCGGCGGCGCCGCGAAGGGACTGCCGGTCACGTTGCGAAGTCAAATCCGCACGGACGCGTCGCCGCAGTTCGCCGACTTCGACGATTACGTTTTTGCCAATGGCGTGGTGAAGCCGGGAATCGTCCACAGCGAAGGATATTCCGAAGGGATGGAGGCCGAGCAGAATCCCGGCGTGCATCAACGCAAGGATCTGACGCTCGACGCCGCCGGCGGCGCGCGCACCGACATCAGCGACATTCCGCGCGAGCCAACGCCGGTCGAGGTGCATGCGGAACTCGAATATCGCGATCCCAACGGCGAGAGCCAGACGGTGTCGAACAACGTGATGGTCTGGCCGGCCAAGCGGCTGGTTGGAATCCAGGTCGAAGATTGGGCGTCCTCACCCGGCATCGTTCGGGCGCATCTCGCGGTGGTGGACGATTCGGGCAAGCCGATTGCGCACGCGCCGGTTCGCGTCGAGATTTTCGGCCGTCTTCAGTACTCGTATCGCAAGCGGCTGGTCGGCGGCTTTTACGCATACGAGAACACGCAGGAAACGAAGCTCGCCGGCGAGTTGTGCTCGGGCGTCACCGACGACCTCGGACGACTTTCGTGCGAGGCGAAACCGCCGGTGACCGGCGACGCGATTATTCAGGCGACGGTGACTGACGATTCGGGCAACTCGAGTTCGGCGAACAGCGAGATCTTCATTCCGGGCAACGAGCGCGAATGGTTCGCCGGCCGCGACGACGACCGCCTCGATTTTCTGCCCGAGAAGCCCGCCTACGAACCCGGCGACGTCGCGCGCTTCCAGGTCCGCATGCCGTTTGCAGAGGCGACCGCGCTGGTCACCGTCGAGCGCGAAGGCGTGCTGGCCGCGTCTATCGTTCACCTGTCCGGGCGCGATCCCGTCATCACGTTGCCCGTGCGCGATTGGGCGCCCAACGTTTTCGTCTCGGCGTTGGTGGTCCGCGGCAGAATCGCCGGCGTGCAGCCGACTGCGATGGTCGATCTGGGGAAGCCGGCGTTCAAGCTCGGCATCGCAGGAATTCGCGTGGGATGGCGAGACCATCGCCTCAACGTGAAAGTCGCGCCCGAAAAATCCGTCTACCACGTGCGCGACAAGGCGCTGGTCAAGATCTCGGTGAGGACCTTCGACGGCAAGGCGCCGGCGCTCGGCAGTGCAATCGCGGTCGCCGCAGTTGACGAGGGCTTGCTCGAGCTGCGCGCCAACGACAGCTGGAAACTGCTCGACGCGATGATGGGTCAGCGCGCCTACCAGGTCGAAACCTCGGCGGCCGAAATGCAAATCGTCGGCAAGCGCCACTTCGGAATCAAGGCGATTCCACCTGGCGGTGGCGGTGGTCATCAAATCACTCGCGAACTATTCGACACGCTGCTGCTGTGGAAGGCGTCCGTCGCGCTCGATTCCAACGGCGACGCTACCGTCGAGGTGCCGCTCAACGATTCGCTGACCAGTTTCCGAATAGTCGCGATTGCGGATTCCGGTCCCGATCAGTTTGGAACCGGCTTCGCGAGTATCCGCTCGACCCAGGATCTGATGTTGCTGTCCGGGGTTTCGCCGATAATTCGAAACGGCGATTCGTTTGCCGCGGAGTTCACCGTGCGCAACGCATCGGAGCGCGCTTTCGACGCGACCGTCAATGCGAAGATCGACGGGCTCGCGCAGGTTCCGCCGCCGCAAAAGCTCGCGCTCTCACCGGGCCAGGGCACGACCATTTCCTGGAATGTTGAAGTGCCTGCTGCGGTGCAGGAACTCAAGTATCACGTCGACGCGAGCGTCGAGCACGGACCGTCCGATCATTTGCTGATCACGCAGCGCGTGATACCCGCGGTCCCGGTTCGCGCGCTTCAGGCCACGCTGGTGCGACTGGAGAAGCCAGTCGTCCAGCCCGTCGCGCTCCCGGCCGACGCACTCGCAGGCGAAGGCGGCGTGCAGGTTTCGCTCAGTCCATCGCTTGGCGCCGGACTTGCGGGCGTGCGCGATTGGATGCGCCAATATCCATACGGGTGCCTCGAACAACGCGTGTCGGTGGCAGTTGCGCTGGGCGATCCGAAACTCTGGAACGCAATCGTCGCCGACTTGCCGTCGTATACCGACTCCGACGGATTGCTCAAGTACTTTCCCGTTATGGCTAATGGAAGTGACGTACTCACTAGCTATTTCATTTCGATCGCGCATGAAGCCGGACTGACTATTCCGGCCGACGCCGAAGCGACGCTGGAGAAAGGCCTCAGCGATTTCGTCGAAGGTAAGATCGTGCGTGACGAACCGATCCAGGCGGCCGACCTGCCGCTCCGCAAACTGGCCGCAATCGACGCGCTCGCACGAGCGGGCCATGCCGACCCCGCGATGCTCACGAGTATTACGATCGAGCCGAATCTGTGGCCTGATTCCGCTGTGATCGACTGGTGGAGCATCCTGCTGCGCGTTCCACAGATTTCCGATCGAGACCAACGCCTCAAGGAGGCGGAGCAAATCATGCGCGCGCGCCTCAACCAGCAAGGCACGGCAATGCATCTGTCGAGCGACGCGCGCAATGAGATGTGGTGGTTGATGGTCTCGCCCGATTGCAACATGGTGAAGCTCGCCCTGCTGCTGCTCGACAACGGCTTGTGGCATGACGACTTGCCGCTCGTGATGCGAGGTGCACTGGCGTTACAAACGCGCGGCGCGTGGGCCGAAACGATCACCAACGCGTGGGGCACCCTCGCAGTCGCGAAGTTTTCAAAGGCTTTCGAATCGACGCCGGTCGCGGGCATCACGAGCGCATCGATTCAGGCGGCGTCGCAAAAACTGGATTGGGCAAAAGATCCAAAGGGCGGCATTCTGACGTTTGATTGGCCATCCACTGCATCCGATCTGAAAATCGACCATAGCGGAAGCGGAAATCCCTGGGCCGAGATTCGCGCGCTCGCGGCGGTTCCGATTACAGAACCCTTTTCGAGCGGCTATCGAATCACGCGCACGTTGCTGCCGGTTGAGAACGCGGACCCTCACGGATGGAAACGCGGCGACCTCGTGCGAGTGCACCTCAAGGTCGAGGCGCAAACTGATATGACCTGGGTTGTCGTGAACGATCCGATTCCGGCCGGCGCGTCACATCTCGGAACGGGCCTCGGGCGCGACTCGGAGATCGCAACCTCCGGCGAAAAAGTCGACACCGAAAATTACGTCTGGCCGATTTACTCCGAGCGCGCCTTCGACGCCTTCCGCGCCTACTACGACTACGTGCCGAAGGGGACCTTCGAAATCGAGTACACGATTCGCCTCAATCAATCGGGCACGTTCAAAATTCCCGCAACCTACGTCGGCGCGCTTTACGAACCGGAGATGCTCGGCGAGCTTCCAAATTCTCCATTCGAGGTCGCGCCATAGATGAAACGCGTCGCGGCAGGTTTCGGCTTTCTGATAACGGCAATCGCGATGTTGGTGCTGGCGTTGAGCGTACCAGCGATGCCGACGTTTACCGAGGTGCGTGCGCGCTGGCGCCCTTCTGAAGCACAGTTACTCGATCGCAATGACAATACGATCGACGAATTGAGAATCGATCCATACGGCAGACGGTTCGCGTGGACTCCTCTCGACCAAATCTCGCCGGCGCTTACAAAGGCAATCATCGCCGCCGAGGACCATCGCTTCTGGAGCCATCGCGGCGTCGATATTGTCGCGCTCGGAATCTCCGCGGCGCGTGCCGCTTTCGGCGGCCGCAGCCGCGGTGCCAGCACGATCACGATGCAACTCGCGGCGCTCCTCGATCCTTCGCTCGGGCGAAGTTCCGCACACGGAGTCGTGCCCCGAAAATTCAGGCAAATCTTTGCGGCGATCGCGATCGAACGGCGATGGTCGAAGCCTCAAATCCTGGAAGCGTACCTGAACCTTGTGACCTATCGCGGAGAATTGCAGGGAATCGCCGCGGCCTCGAGCGTGATGTTCGGCAAGGCGCCACAGGGAATCGACTCCGCCGAGGCCGGAGTGCTGGCGGCTTTGATCCGCGCGCCGAACGCCCGCCGCGAAACCGTCGCGATCCGTGCCAATGCGCTGAGCCATTCGATGGGATCGTCGAGCTCATCACCGGACGACAGAGCGGCTGCCCTGGACAACGCATTCGCGAGCCGCCGGAATCCTTCCGCGCATATCGCGCTCGCGCCGCAACTCGCAGAACGTTTGCTCGGCCGCCAGAGTAGTTCGGCTCGATGCACGCTCGATCGCGACCTCCAACGATTCGTCATCGAGACGCTGCGTCGCCAGATCATCGATGTTCGCGACCGGCGCGTCGATGATGGCGCGGTGATCGTGGTCGAGAACTCCACGGGCGAAGTGTGGGCGTATGTCGGCGGCGCCGGTGATCTCTCGAACGCTCCGTATTTTGACGCCATCCGCGCGCCGCGCCAACCGGGATCCACTCTCAAGCCGTTCCTGTATGCGCTGGCGGTCGACCAGCATCTGCTTACCGCCGCCTCGCTCATCGAAGACACTCCGCTCGAGCTGCCCGAGCAGCGCGGAATCTACCGCCCTCTGGACTACGATCGCCAGTTCAGGGGCCTGGTCTCGATGCGCACCGCGCTCGCGTCGTCGCTGAACGTGCCTGCGGTACGCACCGCGGACATGGTCGGTGTCGAAGTCTTCGCCGAGCGATTGCGGCAGTTGGGTTTCAGTGGCCTGGTCGAAGAAGGCGACTACTATGGCGCCGCTCTTGCTCTTGGTTCCGGCGATGTGAGTCTGTGGCAACTGGTGAACGGATATCGCACACTGGCTAATGGCGGACAATACTCAGATCTTCGACTGACTATTGACGCCGATACTAAGAAGCCGGCGCGAGTATATTCGCCTGAAGCTGCATTCGTGATTTCCGATGTACTTTCTGACAGGGCCAGCCGCAGTACTACATTCGGGCTGGAGAATAGCCTTGCGACTCGCTATTGGAGCGCGGTCAAAACCGGTACCAGCAAAGATATGCGCGACAATTGGTGCGTCGGCTACACCGATAAATTCACGGTGGGGGTCTGGGTCGGTAATTCTTCCGGCGCGCCGATGCGTGATGTGACCGGAATCACCGGCGCCGCGCCGACATGGCTCAATGTGATGAACTATCTGCACGACCGCTTTGGCAGCGGACAAATCACGCCGCCGCCAAATGTGACGCAGGGCGAGGTAAGCTTCCCGAACGCCGTTGAAGCGCCGCGCCGGGAGTGGTTCATCGCGGACACACAACCGACTTCGTCGATGAGCGGCCTCGATGACGCCAACCCGCAAATCCTTTCGCCTGCAGCCGGTACGATCATTGCCCTCGACCCTGACATTCCCGCGGAGGCGCAGCGAGTTGTGTTCGAGGCCAGCGCGGGCGCGAGCGGCTCGGATTGGATCCTCGACGGTCACGAGCTCGCGCCCGTGCGAGGTGCGTTGCTCTGGACTCCGTCGCCCGGCGCGCACACTCTCTCGATAGTTCACGCGTCGAGGAACGCTGCGCAGACGATCGAGTTTGTGGTCCGCGGCTCGAAGCGAAGCTCTCTCGCTGAAGATGATGATCGGAAGCTCGATCAACAGATACAATGAGGGAGCGTGACACGCGCGACCGCGAAGCAATGGAACAATGATCATACTTACAGGCGGCGCAGGCTTTATCGGCAGCAATTTGCTGGGCGCGCTGAACGCCAGGGGCGTCACCGATGTGCTGGTAGTCGATCGCGTCGGGGACAATTCCCGCAACCTGAAGGATCTGCGGTTCTCGGACTTCATGCGGCCCGAACAATTCGCGCGCGCAATCGAGCACAAGGCTCTTCCGAACCGAATCGAAGCGATCTTTCATCAAGGCGCATGCGCCGACACCACCTGCACCGATGGCCGCTACATGATCGAGAATAATTTCACGTTTTCGAAATTGATTTTGCAGTTCGCTCTCGCCAATAAGATTCCATTGGTGTACGCGTCGAGCGCCGCGGTCTATGGCTCGTCGAGCGCATTCGCACCGTCGCGCGAGAACGAACGGCCGCTGAACCTGTACGGCTTGTCCAAACTCGCCTTCGACAACCACGTCCGCAGCATTGCCGCCAGGTCGGAGAGCACTGTCGCCGGTCTCCGATATTTCAACGTCTACGGTCCGCGCGAGTCTCACAAAGGCAAAATGGCGTCGATGGTGTATCAGCTGTATCAACAATTGAAGTCGAGCGGACGCGCGCGGCTGTTCAAGGGCACCGGCGGATACGCCGACGGCGAGCAGCGGCGCGATTTCGTTTTTGTCGGTGACGTGGTTCGCGTGAACCTGGCGCTTGCCGAAGGTCCCGTCCGCCACGGTGTCTTCAACGTCGGCACTGGACGGGCGCGCAGCTTCAACGACGTCGCCAATATAGTCATTGCGCGGCTCGGCGCAGGTGCGATTGACTATGTACCGGTTCCCCAGAACGTGGCGGACAAATATCAGAGCTTCACCCAGGCTGACCTTTCGGGGCTGAGGGACGCGGGCTATACGGAGAACTTCTCTTCGCTGGAAGATGGAATCGCGCAGTCGATTGATGCGTGGAATCAAGAGAACTCCACAATCGGCGAGTGACTATTTGGAGGAACATCAAGATGGAAAATCCTCGCGACTATCGGATTGAAACAGTCGGTCAGCTCCAGGCGCTGATGGGCGAGCCGAATCCGATGACGCCGAAGAAGCTTCTTCCCGCGCTCGATGAAGCCGGCATCGACTTCATTCGGCGATCGCCCTTTCTCGTCCTCGCGACTGCCGACGCCGACGGCAACCAGGACGCTTCGCCCAAAGGTGACGGCCCGGGCTTCGTCGCCGTCGAGGACGAGCGCACGCTTCTGATCCCCGAGCGCAAGGGCAACCGGCTGATGTTCAGTCTGCGGAACATTCTCGCCAATCCACAGGTCGGAATGATCTTTCTGATTCCCGGCACTGACGAGACGTTTCGCGTCAACGGCACTGCAGAGCTGAGCAACGATCCCGATTTGCTCGTTCGGCTGAGCGCGCGCGGCGCGCCGGCGCTCCTGGCGATTCGCGTTACCGTAAAAGAGTGCTTCTTCCACTGCGCCAAGGCTTTCATACGCTCGCAACTGTGGAAGCCGGAGACGTGGGCGGAGCGCTATAAGATCTCGTTCGGTAAGATGTTGAGTGCGAAGATTGGCGGCGGCGAGGAACTCGCGCGGCAAGTCGATCAGGCGATCGAGCAGGACTACAAGCATAACCTCTAGTAACGCGCGCGTGATGCGAGTTCACGGCAGCGTTTCCGATTCGCACGGATTCCGCGGACGCAGCGCTCGACCAACAGTGCGGTCGATCGCTGCATCATTTCGATCGCGTCGAAAATATTTGCGGCCGCCGCGCCTTCGAAGACGTTCAGGTTGAGCTCGCCGCGCTCGAGCGCGAGTCGCGCCGCTCGCTCGCAGCCCAACACCTGGAAGCAACATTGCAGCATCGTCTCCGGAATCACCGGGTTGATTTTGCCTGGGAAGAATGACGACCCTTCCTGGACCGCCGGCAGAATTATTTCGCCGAAGCCTCCCTCCGGACCGGAAGCGAGCATGCGCAAATCCTGCGCGATCTTAATCATCACTTCCGCGAGCATCCCGAGTTGCGCGGACACCGCCGCGAGATCGTCGATATTCTGGGCCGCGTCGTAGAGATTGCGACGCAGCGTAAGCTTTTGCCCGGCGAGTTCGTTCAGCCGCTTCAGAATTGCACGCCGATAGATTGCCGGCGCTCCGCTTCCAGAGCCAATGACCGTGCCTCCCAGGTTTATGCGCGCCAGTGCTCGAATGCTTCTCGACAGTTCGCCGGCACGCCGCTCGAGCACTTCGGCGTGGGCGCCGAAGATTTCGCCGAGCGATACGCGCGCGGCATCCTGCAGGCAGGTGCGCGAGATCGTGATGACCGGCCGCAGCTCATCGGCCTTGGCTCGGAACGCCGCGACGCATTCGGCCAGCCCTCGACGCAATCCGCGCCACCGGCTCAGCACCGTCATGCGAACCGCGGTATGGCAGACGTCGGCCGTCGATTGCGAAGCGTTGACGTGTAGCTTCGGATGCACCGGTTGATAAGTTCCGCGGGCGCCGCCGAGATACTCGCTGGCGAGATTCGCGATGACCTCGTTCATGTTCATGTTGACGGCGATACTTCCACCGCCGGCCAGCACGTCTACTGGAAACTGCGTGAGGTGTTCGCCGCGAATCAGCGCGTTGCACGCACGCTCGATCGCGTCGAGGCGGCGCGCGTCGATAACGTGCGCGTCGCGATTGGCGCGCGCGGCGGCCTTTTTGACCGTCGCGAGCGCGCGAATGTAGTCGGGATAGTTGGCGAGGATCGGCCGGAGAATCCCAGATTCTCGACAGCTCTGACCGTTTGTATTCCGTACAGCGCGTCCGCGGGGACCGCGCGCTTGCCCAACAAATCTTTCTCGATGCGAGTCCCGCGCGGCGCGGCTGATCTACGCGAGGCGGCCATAGCGGGCCATCTGCAGCCCCTTGCTGCTTCGCGTCCCGGGCTTCGTGTCGTATGCGAGCAGCGCGACCAGGCGCGTAGTGTCCCGCTGATCGGTGTCACACGATGGATGGAGTTGCGCCCTTCGAACAGCAGCAGCGTGCCCGGATGCATCGGTACGCGCACCACGCCTTCGCTGGAACCCTCGAGCAGACGCTGAACGCGCGGATAGTTTTCATCCGTCGCGCTGCGAATCAGCGGCACGTATTCGAAATCGCCGCCGGCTGCCGACGGTCGAAGCGCTATCGACGTGACGAAGTCGGTCTGGTCGAAATGCCAGTGCAGGCGTTCGCCTTCTCCCATCACGGCGAGATTGAGCGCGCCCATCGGATCGGCGTAGCGATAGAGGCGGTCTTTTTTCAACGCCGCCGCGATGAATTCCATCAACGGATCCCATTCGAACAGCCGCCGCAGCGCGGACTCGGGCGGAAACTGATCGTAAGCGACAACACCTACCGAGGTCGGTTCGAAAAACTTGCGCGGATGATCCTCCGGCAGCGAAGCATCGGGCGCTGCCAGATAGGGCGTGCCGGTCACGACGCTGTGATACGCGAGCGCCGCGAGCGAATCGCCCTCTCGCACCAGCATCGCGACCGCCTCGGGCTTGAGAAATCCGGGCAGTTCGCAGGCGCCGGTGCGGTCGAGCTGATCGCGGCAATGACGGGTCAATTCGCGCGTGGCATCGCTGCTCAATTCGAGGATCGGATAGCGTTCGAGATCGATCAGGTTCGCCGGCGCGGTTTCGTTGACGGACTTCGTCTCCATGCTCACTGAATAGCACATTGGCGGGAACTTGCTATTTCCCTACGGCGCAGTCTTCAGGGGATGCTGGCGAAAGAAATCCAGCATCGCAGTCGTCCATTCTTTCGGCCATCGCGTGTGATTGCCAAGACCGACTATCGCTCCCGTCACAGTGGCGGTTGATTTTACGGGCGCCTTCGGATCGGTGCCGCATGAGTCGGTGCACGAATTCACACGCTGTCGGCGCTCGTCGAGCATCACGTCGTCGACCACGACTCCGGCCGCGTTCAAGTCACTCGCCATTTGCAGGCCGTTGGGACAGATGCCGCCAACGTCGCAGCTGTTGCGGACATGCATCGTTCGCGCGGCCGGATTAAAGATCTGAATGTCTTTGTTGTCGGTGGCGGCAGTGGCGACCGGCCGCTGCTGACAAGTATCGTTGAACGCGCCGAACGGATCGGGCGCCGAGTAAACGGCGGCTGCCGCAATGTTCGGGCGATTCACCGCGTACAAAATACCCATCGCGGCGCCGTTCGACCATCCCGAGATATAAATGCGATTCGTTTCGACCTTGCCGGTCGCGACTTCGGCCGCGATGAAATGATCGATCGTCGCCGCGTCGGCATTTTCGCGCCAGGTGCTGTTTCCGATCTTCACGTCACCCGCCGGATTCAACTGGCGATACCAATTGTCCCATCCGATTCCACTGTTATCGGGATAAGGATAGTAGTGAGTCGTGTTGCGTCCCTCGGGAGCCAGCACTATGTAGCCAACTTTCTTCGGATCGTCGCTGAGTGAGACTGTATTCTGCAGGTCAAGTATATTCGTCTGAGTAGTCCATCCGGCGCCGAACAGCGAGGGATGTAAGTATACGATCATTGGTAACTTGCTATTCGCGCTTTCGGTTTTCGGCATCCACAGGCAGGCGTAACGATCGATGCCATCGGCGTCCTTCCAGGGACCGAGCAGCTTGCCGTCGCCGCAGCCTGGCTTGTCGTCGGAAATTACCGCGGCGGAAGGATCGCCAAACGGGCCGCATTTCGGCGGATCGTTGCTTGGAGCCGCATGAGAACAGGAAGGCGAGCATCGCGATGCAGATGGTTCGTTTCACGACGCTGTTTCCGGGAGTTAGACTACATTGTTTGTCTCGACATTCGAAGCACGATCTGACTAATGGAGTGAGTATGCAGATCGATCACGATGAAATCATGCGGCGGGCTGCTGCGATTTCGCCGACGCTGTCTGCGCATGCGCGCGAATGCGATGCGGCCCGCAAGCTCACCGCCGAGAGCATGGCCACCGTCGTCGATGCCGGCCTGTTCCGGATTCCGCAGCCGCGCCGCGTCGGCGGTTACGAGCTGAGTCTGCGGACGCTCGCCGACGCTGTGACCGGCATCTCCGAGGCGTGCCCCTCGAGCGGCTGGGTGCTGATGGTCATGGGCGCTCATCACTGGTGCATGGGTTCGTTTCCGGAAGCGGCGCAGGACGAAGTGTTTGGCGATGGGCGCGACGGCCTGGTCGCGGGCACGCTGTCGTCGCAGGGAACAGCGCGCGCGGTTGAAGGCGGCTTCAGCGTCGACGGACGATGGCAGTTTTGCAGCGGCGTCGATCACGCTGATTGGGTAATCCTCGGATGCGCCGACGCCGCCTCGCACGCGCCGATTGGTCCACGTCGTCGTGCCCGCGCGCCGAGCTCGAAGTGGACGACACGTGGCATGTGATGGGCTTGCAGGGGACCGGCAGCAAGGACGTGGTCGCGCATGATCTTTTCGTGCCGGCGCATCGCACGATCGATACGAAGATTTTGTTTCGCGGCGCCAGTCCGCACGCCGCCAATCACGCGACGAATCTCTATCGACTCTCAGCCGAGGCGATGCTGTCGGTGTCGGTGGCGACGGCGGTGCTCGGATCGGCGAAATTCGCGCTGGGCCAATTTATCGAGCGCACGAGGGAACGGCGCGTGATTCTGACCGGCGCGCGAAAAGCTGAGCACGGCCCGACCCAGGTGCGGCTGGCGGAGGCCGCCGCTGAAATCCATTCGGCAGATCTGTTGCTGCATGACGTACTCGGCGAATTCGATCGTTTGATGGCGACTGGCGAGCGCTTCGACAACAGTCATCGCGTGCGCGCAAAGTGGCAGGCTGCGTATTCGGTCGAGCTATGCCGCCGCGCCGTCGGGCGGATGTTCGCGGGATCGGGCGCGCACGCGGTGTATACGCCGAGCGCCCTGCAGGCGGCATTTCGTAACGTCAATGTCGGCGCGCAACACGCCAGTGTCGACTTCGACAACTCCGCCGAACTCTACGCGCGGGCGCGACTCGATCCCGGCTCGTGATTTCCCGACGTTTAATTTTTATCCGCGTCGAGCGCCTTTCGGATCAATGCACGTCTGAATTCGTCCTCTTCGCTCTTGATTGCACTCTCGGCCAGGTCATTTCGCTCGTCGACCGGCAGGAGCAAACATGGACGGCAGACCCCGTGATAGGTCAGCGCCTCATCGGGATCGATGCCAAAAAGCCGCAGCAGCATATTTCGCGCTTTGGGGCTCAGCGGAAAGAGGTCGATTTTGGCCTCCATCGATGTCTTGCCACAGAGAACGCATTGCACCGAGATTCTCCCGTCCAAAGAAGCGCGGATGAGATCCTTCGGTCCGACGGTATCCGATTGGTCACGGGCGTCGATACTGTTAGCGCGTTCTTCCCGTGACCGTTCCATGTGTAATTTCGCCGTCAGAATGGACCGTGGCCGAGAGGTTGGAAGAAGGGGGGCGCTGACTGGGTTTGCCCCCCTTTTCCAGCCAGCTGCGGGCTGGCGCTTCACTGCGTTGGCCCGTTTCTTTTACGGCAATTCCGTAAGACAGTTCGCGCAGAGCGCCCAGCGAGCGTGACCGCCCGCGGGCACGACCATGACTGCGGCGATCGACAGCTTCGCGTCACCGCATCGGCGGCATATGAAGTCGTCGCCTTCGCAGCGCGCTTCGAATCCGAACTCCGCGATCGCCGCGGGATCGTCGATCAACTCGATCCGAATAAAGTTATGAAGTGCTTCCAAAAGGATCCCCCGTAAACGCACGAATCGGACGAATCGGACAAAGCGGACTTGCTTAATTCAGATGAGCAGGGGCTTTCGCGTTCATGGAATCGAAGAGCTTGGCAACCTGCACGACCATCTGGCGCCCCTGCCGAATGACGAATTTCTCGCGCTCCAATCGCGCCAGATGCTCCGTCACGCGCGGCCGCGACGCCCCCACCAGGTTCGCGATGTCCTTGTGGCTGAACGACACGCGGAGCAGAGTCCCGCGAGACTCCTCGATGCCAAAGTCGGCGCACAGTTCCAGCAGCGCGATCGCTATTCGCTCGTGCAGGCCGAGATTCAAAAAACTCGAGCTCCGCAGCAGCAGGCGGTACCATTGCTTCAAATCATTGCGATGAAATTGCTTGAAGGCGGACTCGGTCGAATGTCCTGTTATACCGTCGAACTCGACCCAGCTTACGCTACCGACGCGGCAGTCGTTGTAAGCCTCGCACTGAAAGCCCGCCTGGCTAATCGGCAGCGCGGGAAATTCGGGAATCGGTCCCGGCGCGAGCATCGCCACCGTGACGCGCTCGTTGCGTGCGTTGCGGCAGGTGATGCGCGCGATTCCTGCTAACAAAATGTGAGCATCCTGGGCAAGCGCAGCCTCGCGCAGGATCACCGAGTGTCGTTTGTAATTTGCCAGCGCCAGAGCGCCGGCCAGGAGGTGGAGTTCAGACTGAGAAAGCCACGATAGAGCCTTGAGGCGGCTCAGTCTGTCGAGATCAGTTTCACGCGAAGTATTCCTTTCATTCAAATGTGCACCTTATGGAATCTAGAGCCTACTCTGTTGCGATCTATAGAGGAAATGAATGTTATCCGCATAACAAATTGGTTGTGCCGTAAAGAACTACGATGATAACGAACGGGGAACCAATTGCAGCTGTAGGCGACGGCCCCGGAATGAGCGCTACGATAGGCTACTGCGCGCTTTGCCGATCTCCACGCCGCCGCGCGAAATATGAGCCTGCGACAAGAAGCCTTCCAATCGGTCGCGATTGACAACCAGCGTACGGCTGTTGCGCGAAATCAGATGCTTTTTTTCGAAGCTGATCAGCTGCTCGGTGATTCGCGGCCTCGAGGCGCCGACCAGTTCCGCGATATCGCGATGCCGGGTCGGCAGTGTCAGCCGGATTCCTTTTGGATCGGGGATGCCGAAATTTTCACTCAGTTCCAGCAGGATCAGAGCGAGGCGCTCCTCCAGGCTGCAGCTCATGAAATTTGCGCAGCGCAGCTGAACCAAATCCCAGCGACCGAGGTAACTCTCCGCCATCAGCTTGAAATCCACCGACGCGATGCCGAGCGAAATTTCGACCAACGCCTCGAGTTCGATCGTCCCTATTCGGCATAGCGTGACGGCTTCACAGCGAAAATTGTAACTGATGCCGGGGACCGGCGGCGGAAAGCCGGGAATCATGCCGGGTGCGACCATGATCACCAGCGTGCGCTGGCCCTTGCGATTGCGGCAGGTGATTCGCGCCACGCCCGCCAGCAGGATGTACGCTGAGTCCGGTGAATGCTTTTCATCGAAGATGATTGCGCGCTTCTCGGCCATGCTCACCGTCAGTCCGTTGGAAAGCCGGTCGAGCTGACGCCCACTGAGCCAGGAAATATTCTTAAGGCCCCGCAGTTTACGGGTGCCGGATGCGCGAGCAGTGGGCATGCTCACAACCTATCAGACATGTTGGCGCACAAGGTGAATATCGCGCGCGCCGCGAAGGCTATTCGACGCAACTTGTTATCTATGTAACAAGCTCGGTGTCGCGCCGCGCGATCCAGAGCAGCAACAGCAGCGCCGGAATCGTCGCGACCGTCGTCAGCAGGAAGAACGGCACCCAACCGAGCTTGTCGGCCAGCACCCCGCCCGACGACGCGACCATCGTGCGCCCCACCGCCGCCAGCGAAGACAGTAGAGCATACTGAGTCGCGGTGAACGCGGGCGAGCACAGGTCGGAGAGATAGGCCACCAGCGCCGTGCCCGCCATCGCGCCAGTGAGATTCTCGGCGGCGACGCATAGCGCGAGATAGTCGAGGCGATGGCCGCCCACCGCCTGCAGCACGTAGAACAAATTGCCGGCCGACTGGAGGACGCCGCAAAGAATCAGCGCGCGCATCACGCCGAGCTTGGTCGTCACTACGCCGCCTATCAGAGCGCCGGCCACGGTCGCGAAGAATCCGACCAGCTTGGAAACGTACGCGATTTGGTCGAGTGAGAAACCGAGCGAGATGTACAGCGGCATCGCCATCACTCCCGCCATCGCCTCGCCGAGCTTGTAACCGACAATGAAGATGACGATCGCGAGCCAACTCGGGCGCCGCATGAAGTCGGCGAACGGTTCGACGACGGCGGTCGCGAGCCATTCGCGAATGGCGTCGAGTCTTCCGGTCGGAGCATGAGGCTGCGCATTCACCGGAATCGTCGGCTCGGGTCCGAATATGAAGACGAGCATCCCGACGCCCAGCAGTGCGGCTACCGTCGCGTAGGCGGCGAACCAGCCGAAGCGGGCCGCGATTATCAGCGCACCGGCACCCGACACGAGCATCGCAATCCGATACCCGGTCTGAATCATGGCGGCGCCGGGCCCCTGCTGATCGGCTGTGAGGATTTCAACCCGGTAGGCGTCGATCACGACGTCCTGGCTGGCGGACAGGAACGCAACCAGGATCGCCAGCGCCGCCATCCGCGCAACGTGGAGCTTCGGGTCGCATGCACCGAGCGCGAGCGTCGCCGCGATCAGTGCAAGCTGAATCGCGAGACCCCATCCGCGCCGGCGCCCGATGGGAATCGGCGGTGGCAGGCGATCTATCAGCGGCGACCACAGAAACTTGAAGGCGTACGGCGTGCCGACCAGCGCGAACGCGCCAATCGTCGCGCGGCTGACTCCAACCGAAGCGAACCACGCCGACAACGTCGAAAACGTCAGCAGCAGTGGCAGTCCGCTGGCGAAGCCCAGCGGCAGTATCAGCATCACGCGCCGGTCGGTGTACTCGGCGAGCGATCGCCGCCATCCAGCCGCGCTCTTCGCCCCGCCTGTCACATCCTGAACCGCCGGCATCGTAACTTCATATCACGAACGAGCCGGGCGCATCGCCGCAAGCGACGCCGCTCTGCAATCGCGAGTAAGCGGAATTGTGTCAGTAATCGGAAGAGTCGCTGAGGACTCGTTCGGCGAGTGCGCTACGTGGCTTGGGTGCTGGTTCGAACCACCCCCGGCGCGGAGCCTTCTCCTTGACGACGATCGCGCATTCGAGGCGCTTGCGGGTATCTCTGCGAAAGCCCGCTATCAGGCGGCGCAGTTGCCCCATATCGAAGCCCTCGAATTTCTCGTCCATCAGCTCCGAGATTCTCTTCAAACCGTGGATGCGGATAAGTTCCTTGGCGCCTTCGGGACCGTACATCGCCTCGGCGGATATCCGCAGCATCGAGTCCTGGTCTTTCGCCGCCAGCCATACGACGACATCGGGATAGGCCGCGAGGAACCATCGCGGGTACCCCGCGGGAGCATTCTCCCCCTGCCGGAAAGTAGCGGTCGAGCGGGTAGGCTTGCCAGGTTCGACCGGCGCTTTGACCTGCACCGAACCCGAGACGTCGACATAGTTGGCCAGGAAGTCGGTCGGATTGATCGAATCGACCAGGAAGAAGAATCGGACGAGTTCGTTCGCATTCAGCGCCTCGTCCAGCGTGCCTGCGTTGACCAATTGCCTCCACGTGACAGGTTTCCGGGCGCGACGACGCAACTGTACGGCTACCAGGCAAACCAGTACGGCGGCGGCGAGAAGAGCGATACCGATTTCCTGTACTTGGGATAATTGCACTTTTTTTGTTCAGCCTCGCAGCAGGTGGTGGCCGGTCCTCGCGAGACGAAGCAAACGAGATGCCGACACAAACGGGGGATTAATCGTCGATTCTACTTGTTTTAATTGATCTACAATCAGTAGCTTGTGCTTCGAGTGTTGCAGCAATGCGACGGTGGTCGCGTGTCGGTGACTCTATTTCAACCGAAGACGAGCTAATGCAACTGAACAGATTTCCTTGCTAACAATTGCCACTCTGCTACGATTGCAGCCGCTATGGGAGCCTCTTCACCAACCGGCACCGGCTTCAAACCCCGGCTGACGCAGGACGAGAAAACCGCGGAGACGCGACGCCGCCTGCTCGACGCCGCGATCGGATGCCTGGTGGAGCGGGGCTACGCGAATACGACGACTTCGGAAATCGCCGAGCGCGCCGGCTTGTCGCGTGGCGCCCAGCTCTACCATTTTCCCAAGAAAGAAGAACTGCTCACCAGCGCGGTCGAACATATGTGCGAGCTGATGTACAGCGAGGTTAAGGAGCGGGTAGGCAGCCTGACCAACGTGGACGATCGGCGGGCGATGGCGATCGATTTGCTGTGGGAGACTTGCAGGGGCCGGCTGATGACAGCATGGACCGAGATCATGGTCGCCAGCCGCACCGATTCGTACCTGCGCGAGACGGTGAGCGCGGCGAGCGATCGCGCTGCCGAATTCATCAGTCAATCTTTCAAGGAACTCTTTCCCCGGCCCGAGGGAGCCGGCGATTACTACGATGTCATACCGAATATGGTGATGACGCTGCTCACGGGAATGGCGCTCCAGGACCACACGCTTAACCACGAGCTTACGACAAAAATCCTGACCGCACTGAAAACCTTCAAGCTGTAGCGGCGCGTCAAGCTGCAAACTCAGTTGATGCCCTCGTCGATCACGGCGTCCTGACGCTCTTCATCCTTCTGGACCTCGGCCGGCGGCGGCGTCACCGCTATCGTGATCTTGCCGATTGCGCCGGTGAATTTGTTGTCGCCTTCCTTGTAATCCTCGGTTACCGGAGTGCCCAGGTCTTCGCCGACGTCCTCGGTTTCGTCGGCTGAGAAGATGAAAGCCTGAGTCTTGTCGATCCTGCCTTGCGCGACCTGCTGATCGTTTACGTAGAGCGTGCCGGTTCCGCCTTTGCCGATTCCTCCGCCGTCGTATTTGAAATCAAACTTGACGGTCGCTTTGCCCTCCGGAATCGGATCCTTCGACTCGATCGTGTAGCGCTCCTTATCGAGCCAGTTGTAACAGTACTTGAGTTTTCCGCCTTTCATGTAGAGCGTCCAGCCGCCGAAACGCCCGCCCTGCGCGATGATCACGCCGTCGCCGCCGCCATTGGGAACTTCGATATCAGCGCTGATCGTGTGCGAGCGGTTCTTGATGTCGAGCGTCGCGTTTTCCATCATCGCGCTCATCCCCGGATAGAGCGTCACCGAAGTGCGTCCCCACATCAGCGCGGGACGACCGGCGATCGTCGGCACGAAGCGCTCGACGCGGCGGTCGTCGAGCGGCAGGACATTGTACTTCTCGGCCTCGGTCAGAAAGAGTTGTTGCAGCGCCTTGAGCTTGTCGGGATATTTCGCGGCAAGGTCCTGTGACTGGCTGAAATCGTCGTTAGTGTTGTAGAGCTCCCACTTGTCCTCGGTGAACTTCGGCGCCACAAAGGAGATGTCCCACGGGATGCTGTGGCGAGTCACTGCCGTCCAGCCGTCGGAATAGATTCCGCGGTTGCCGAACATTTCAAAGTACTGCGTGTGATGCCGCGACGGCGCTTTCGAGTCGGCGAACGTGTACACCATGCTGACGCCCTCGATCGGCTTCTGCTTGATGCCGTCGACGAACTTCGGCTGCGGCAGCTTTGCGGCCTCGAGGATCGTGGGCGTGACGTCGATCACGTGATGCCACTGGCTCCTGATGCCGCCCGCGTCTGTTATGCGCGCCGGCCACACGATCACCGCACCGTTGCGCGTGCCGCCGTAGTGCGATGCGATCTGCTTGGTCCACTGGAACGGAGTGTCGCCCGCCAGCGCCCATCCCACCGGGATGTGCGGGAAACTGTTCGGCCCGCCGATCTCGTCGAGATGTGCGAGGATGTTTGCCGTCGTATCGGGAACGCCGTTGAAGGCCGCCATCTCGTTGAGCGTCCCTGCCAGCCCACCCTCGGCGCTCATGCCGTTGTCGCCGGCTATATAGATGATAAGCGTGTTGTCATAGACGCCCGCCTCCTTCAGCGAATCGATCAGGCGGCCGATCTCGAAGTCCGCATACTCGCCGAATCCCGCATAGTTCTCCATCAACCGCTCAGCGACTTTCTTTTCATCGTCGCTTAGTTGATCCCAATGCTGGACGCTCGGCGGCCAAGGCGCGAGCTGTGTGTTACCCGGCACCACACCCAATTGCTTCTGGCGCGCCAGCGTATCTTCGCGGTACTTATCCCAGCCTTCGTCGAACTTGCCCTTGTACTTTTCGCGCCATTCCTTGGGCACATGATGCGGCGCGTGCAGAGCGCCCGGCGCAAAGTAAATGAAGAATGGTTTGTCGGGCGTCATCGTGTGCTGAAAGCGCATCCACGCGATCGCATTGTCGGTCATGTCGGTCATGAAGTTGTAGCCGGGCTTATGCTCCGGCTCGACCTGCGTCACGCCGTCGAACAGCATCGGCGCCCATTGATTGGTCTCGCCGCCGAGAAAGCCGTAGAACTTCTCGAATCCATCGCCCGTCGGCCATCGAGTAAACGGTCCTGAGACGCTTACCTCCCAGGCCGGCGTCTGATGCATTTTGCCAAAGGCGGCAGTGCTGTAGCCGTTCAACTTGAGGATCTCCGCAACGGTGGCCGCCTGGTTCGGCCGGATAGAGTTGTAGCCCGGCGCGCTGGTCGCCAGTTCTGTGATTGCGCCCATCCCGACCGAATGATGGTTGTGGCCCGTCAGTAACGCCTCGCGAGTCGGCGAGCAGAGCGCGGTGGTGTGAAACTGCGTATAGCGCAGCCCCTGCTTGGCGAGCGAATCGAGCGTGGCCATATTGACGCCTCCGCCGAAGGTGCTCGGCGCGCCAAAGCCGATGTCGTCGAGCAAAATGACGACGACGTTGGGCGCACCTGCAGGCGGTCGCAGTTCCTTGATCGGCGGAAAGGTCGCGTCGCGCGCGTCGAGCGGCACCTTGCCCGGATATTTGTATTGCGTATCCGGAATCGGCAGCGAGGTACGATTCGGCTCCTGCGCGTACAACGACAACGGCGCCAGCCACGCCGCGAATCCCAGGCACAAGACAACCCCCAGAACCATCAGCAGTTTTCCGGTTCTCATTCGCTCCTCCCGAACGCCGCGCCGCTCACATCGACTAACTTGGGCTCGCGCTGTTTTAGCTGATCCAGCCCCTGGCCTGGAATCTGACTCTGAGCTCCTGCGCGATTGCGTCTGCCGTCGCCTTGGCTCTTCCCTCGAGCGCGTTCCGGCCGCTCGCCTCGCCATAGACTTTGAGCCCGCCTACGACGATCAGGCCGATCGGATTGCCGCTGGCGATCGCGACTGCAGCCGGCACCACCATCCCGGGGGTTTTATTGCCGGAAGAGCTGAGCGTGCCCTCGCCGAGTTTGCGCCAGCCTTGCGGCGTCACCGCGTAGCCTTCGACGACCGTATCCATCTCCGAAGTTCCGGCGCCGAATCCAATTACAAAGCGCTGAACGGCGCCTCCGGCGCCTCCACCTTCGGTAGATACAATATAGCCCCGGATCACACCGTCGCCGACTTGCGGCGAAGCTCCATAGCCTGCTTGCACGGCGTTAAGCCCCATCGCGTTGATATCCGCCACCAGGTCCTGCGCGATAAGGGCGCCGAGGCGGCGCCCTTCTTGGATCTGATCGGGCGTCGGCGGCGTGCTCGACGGACTGATCTGGTTGCGGATCGACGAATCGGCCGGCATATCGGCCGGATTCGCGACAAAGTTGTAAACCCAAATCCGGTTGGGCCGCGCGAGACCCGGCTGGGGCATCGGTGTCGATTGCGTGACATTGGTCGAGGCGCACCCCGCAACCAGCGCCAGCACAAAAACTAACGGCAGCATCCTGCTCCGCGACTTCATCATTCACCTCCTCTCATACGCGATTTACTCGTACACAATCAGCCGAATACTGGCCGTCACTAATGCTTTCGTCAATCTAGACTAAAGGCCTAGTTCCTCCAGGTCAGGCGTTCGCCTCCTGCAAACGTTGCGCCTATCTGCTGGCGTCAACGCCGTGCCATTTGCTTCGATTGAATGATATTGGTATCAGTATCAAATCAATTTGAAGGAGCGGTTATGCCGATGCCATCAGCAACGAGTGCGGAGCCGAAACGATTTGCGCTTGGCGCCAGCCGCGATTGTCGAACGGTCGAGGTCGATGGCGTCCGGCTGGCTTACGACGATCGCGGACACGGATTTCCAGTCGTCGGCCTGCATGCGATCACGCATGGCAGCCGCGACTTCGAGTACGTCGCTGAGCGCCTCGCGAGCAGATGGCGCCTGATCACGCCCGATTGGCCCGGGCAGGGACGTTCGGGCGCCGATCAGCATCCTGCCTGCCTTGCGCGCTACACTGCGCTGCTCGCAGGATTTATGGACGCGCTCGAAATAGAGCGCGCCGTCCTGATTGGAAATTCAATCGGCGGCTCAGCCGCTATCGCCTACGCGGCTGAATTTCCCGCACGCGTGGCCGGCCTCGTGCTGGCCAATCCCGGCGGCCTGATTCCGATGAACCCGCTCGGACGAAAGCTCTGCGGCGCGATAGCGGCGCTTGGACGCGCCGGCCGGCGCGAAGCGTTTTACTTCAAGCCGCTCTTCTCGATGCTGTATCGGCAGATTCTGCAGACGTCTGCCGCGAGTGCCCAGCGGAGCCGGATCGTCGATGCGGCCGCTGAATGCGCGCCGATTTGGGAGCAGGCGTGGCTGAGCTTTCGCACACCCCAGGCGGATCAGACCGATGCCGGTCCGCGAATCCATTGCCCGGTGCTATTCACGTGGGCGGCGCGCGATCGAATCGTCTCGTTCGCGTACAGCAAGGAGGCGATTAGCCGCTTTCCGAATCACTCGGTCGCGATGTTCGGCGGCGGCCACTGCGCATTTCTCGAAGAACCCGAAAAGTTTCTCACCGCGGTCGAGCCCTTTCTTGAAAGCGTTACGGCTGAGAGGCCGCTCTGCGCGGCGGCGAGTTAGCGGATGCGCGCGAAGTATCGCACCACTATCGTGCGCCTGGCCGGCGAGATGCGCGCCGACCGATCGCCGGCCGAGCCGCAGGTTCGCAGCAGGCCGTCGCGGAATCGACAACCCAACAAGACTCGCGACGCGTTGCTCGAGGCGGCGGCCAGGATTTTCAACTCAGCGGGATATCACGGCACCGATTCCAACCGCATCGCGCGCGAGGCCGGCTACGCGCCCGGCACTTTCTACGTTCATTTTGCCGACAAGCTCGCCATTTTTCTCGAGGTCTACGAGGGCTGGGTGAGCACAGAGTGGGCCTCAGTCGAGGCTATCCTGAAGTCCGGCCGCCCTGCCCGCGACTTGCGCAAGCGCCTCAGCCGCGCCGTGCTCGAGCACCATCGCAAGTGGCGGACCTTTCGCGCGAGCCTGCGCGCTCTCAGCGCCACCGATGATCGCGTGCATGCGGCCCGGGTCGCGTCGCGCGCGCGTCAGATCGAGACCATGACCCGGCTCCTCAGCACACGCGGCGCGCCGATGCCGGGCCGGGCGCGGATGCTTGCGCAGTTGCTGATAGCCGAAGCGCTGTGCGACGCGGTCGCCGACGGCGACGCGAAGTCGCTGGGCATCGGCGAAGGCGAGATTGTGCGCATGCTCGACGAAAGTACGCGCGACTTGCTGACGGATCCAAGTTAACCCGTAACTTCCGCTCTCGAGGCAAGCGGGACATTCGCGGCGGCAGCACGGCGCGCGATATCGGCGATCAACAGCAGCATCGCCAGCGGCGCGATTGGGATCAGTGCGTAACCCGCCAGCGAGCGCGCGAACAGCGGCAACAGCCATACGAATGCGAGCAGGGATTTCTCCCACGGCATAAAACCCGCGCGGCGGCCTTCGAGCGCGAGCCACGCGATCGGCATCGCGAGCAGCACCATGTCGTAGTCCATCATGTAGGGCGTCATCAGCAGGACGCCGGTCGCGAGCGCTGCCGCCTGCAGATCGAATTTCGCCGTGCGGAGCCAGATCCAGATGACTGCCAGCGCCGTGATCAGGCTGACCATTGCCTGCACGACGTACGCGGTCGCGACCCCGAATCCCCACAGGCGTGCGGCGGCGAAGGCGCTCTGCAGTTTCTCGAAGCCGCTGCCGCCCTGCTCGAGCACGACGTGGCGCGTAAATGTAATGCTCGTGAAAAATGCCTGCCACGTTTGCGCGCCGAAAAGGGCCAGCGACAGCGCCGCGAGCAATGCGACAGTGACCGAGGCCGCCGCTATCGCGCGCCATCTGCCGGTGGCGATCAGAAAAATCGGCACCAGCAATCCGTATTGAGGCTTGTAGGCCATCAGGCCGAACATCACTCCCGCAACAATCGGCCGCCGCTCGAGCGTCAGCAGCGCCGCTCCCAGCAACCCGAGCGTGAGGAATCCATTCTGGCCGTTGGTCAAATTGACCAGTGCGCCGGGAAACGCGATCGCCAGCCAAAGCGCATCGCGCTCGGCATCGATCGTCCACATCACGGCGAGATACGCGGCGAACGTGACTGTCGTCCATACGAGCAGAGACCAGGCGTACGGCAGAAGTGCGAGCGGAAAAATCAGCAGCAAATAAATTGGCGGGTAATGAAAGCCGGCGAAGCCGACCTTCGGATACGCTACCGCCATCCGTTCGGTCGACCACAGGCGCGCGATGTTGTAAACGGCGGACGGCGAGCCGTGCAGCGTCAGCCACGACGCCGACCATGGGTCGATAAAGTCGGCGCCGACGGGATGTCCCGCGGAATCGATCAGCCCTTTGCCGCGCATCAGCCAGACGACCGCGCTGACGACGTAAACCAGGAGGAACAGTTTCGGATATGCGACCAGGCGCCGGCGGTTGAGCCACGGCGCATCTCTCAAGAAGCCGGTTATCGAACTAGCGGCCACCCATCCTCCGCGCGAGTCATCCCCACAGCCCAATCGACGAGCTCGGCTGCGAACTGAATATCAAACGGCGCGAGCGGGCGCGACTATGCGGCGCGGAAATACTGGCCGGGGGTTTTGCCGAAGGTCATGCGAAACGCCGAGATGAACGCGCTGATGCTGTCATAACCGACCTCCATCGCGACCGTCGTGACGGGGTCGCCCGCGGCCAGAAGGCGCAGCGCGTGACCGAGCCGGACCTGCTGACGCCATTTGCCGAAGCCGAGACCGGTCTCGAGCTTGAACAGCCGCTCGACCGTGCGCTTGCTCGCGCCGGCAAGTTTCGACAACTCGGTGATCGATCGAGTATCGGACGGCTGCTTCTGCAACATGGCGGCGATTCGTTTCGCGCGCGCATCGCGCGGCAGCGGCAGATGCATTGCGTCGGATTGCATCACGTGAAGATGGTCGAGCAGAAGCCAGACGAGGTGCGCGTGGGCCGGGATGCGGAGATTCAAGCTGTCGAGTTCGACGATGCGGAGAATCAGTTCGCGGAGCAGCGGCGAGATGCCGATGACGCGCGGCTCGGCGGGCAGCGCGCGGCTGAGGCGAGGCAGCAGGTACAGCGTTCGCAGCGACACGGCCCCGGACATCTCGATCGAATGGCGCGTGCCCGCCGGCACCCAGACGCCGCGATGAATCGGGACGACCCACGCGCCTTCGGGCGTGCGCACCGTCATGACGCCCTGCGACGCGTAGACGAGCTGATGCCACGGATGCGAATGGGTCTTGATAACGTGGCCGTCGGCGTACTCGGGCACGATGTTGGACCGGACTTGGTACTTGTAGGAGTCAAAAAACCAGTGGCGCTTTTTCGGCATTGAATGGCAATCTAGCGCAAGCGCGCCTGCGGCGCCAAAACGCTATAGAAGTGTCTCGACGAGGTGATCAACGATGCTTGGCGACCAACCATTGATTGCGATGATCGCGACGACGCAACCGGAACGCGCGAAGACATTCTACTCGGACGTGCTCGGACTCAAGCTGGTCGAGGACGGATGGTTCGCGCTGGTGTACATGGCTGGAGGCACGCGGCTCCACATTCAGAAGGTGAAGGAATTCTCGCCTTTGCCAGTTACGGCGCTCGGTTGGACCGTCCCAGACATCGCGGCGACGGTTGCAGCACTCGCGCAGAAGGGCGTCAAGTTCGAGCGCTTCGACGGAATGAAGCAGGACGCCGCCGGCATCTGGACGGCTCCCGAAGGCGCCAAAGTCTGCTGGTTCAAAGACCCCGACGGCAACACTCTTTCGCTGACCCAGTTCACGGCCAAGTGATTTAACCCCGGGTGCAGGGGTCACCCCTGCCCAAGGAGGTGTGGAACCCACGGTGGGTTCCACATTAGATCAGTATCTCACCTGCGCGCGTCGGCGGTGCTGGACACCTCCATCCACGCATTGATCAGATCGTCAGCTTCATCGGGTTCGAGGCGTCCGTCTTTCACCGCCGCGAGGATTTCAAGAATGGCGTCGTCGCGGCTCAGCTTCTGAGTCGCACCGGGCATGAACTGCGCCGCCTGACTATTTGCGGCCGGCGTTTCCGCATCCGGCTGAGCAGCGCCGCCTTCGTGATGATGCGGGCGGGTGCGCATGTCGCGCGCCGCTTCGCGAATCTTGTCGCGCATCTCGCGCGCTGCCGCCCGCACGCGATCGCGCATCTCATGGCGCGCATCGCGCGAGCCGCCGCGCACGGCCTGCGCGACCAGGTCGCCGATTTCCTTGCCGAGCTTCGACAGCCGCTCGCCGACGTCGTCGGGAACCTTCTCTTCGATATCGGCGATCGCGCGCTCGACCTCGCGCAGTCCCTCGCTGACGCTGCGTTTCACGTCGCGGGTCACTTCGCGCACGATTCCGCTCGAGAGCCCGCCGCTGTCGGCGACGAACTGCCCGGCGGCGTCGAGCACACTGCGGACGAAGGTGGGAATCTCGCCGCCGAGATCGTCGACCAGATCCTCGAACGGCGCGGTGAAGGCGCCGGCCGCGCGCGAGCGGTAGCCGCGGCCGGAAAAATCGCGCTCGCGCGCGTCGGCGCTGGCGATAATCACGTCGGCGCCGCGCGTCTCGACCGCGATTTTGGTCCGCGCGCCCGCGGCCGGATCGGGACCAATCGGACCATGAACATGATTGTAGTCGATCCACTTGAGCGCGGCGGCGTCGATTCCGTAAGTGCGGATTCGGCCCCGTCCGGCGGAGGCGTCGAGCTCGATCGACGCGCTGGCGTCGACTTCGACGTTGACGCGTCCGCGGCTGGCGACGTTCCAGGCCTTGTCGGCCGGAAAGGGACCGGCCAGATCGACCGCGCCACCCACCTCTTCGAGATTGAGTGCGCCGCCGACGCGGCTGATACGTGCATGGCCGCCGACAAAGCCGACTGCGACTTCACCGGCGACGCCGTCGGCCGCGAGCTTGCCGCCGATTTTCCCGATCTGGAGTCCGCCCGACAGGTTCGAGGCCCGTACTTTCCCGCCGACGACGCCCGCTTCGACCTGCGCGCCGTCCTCCACTTCAAGATGTCCGCCGATCACGCGCGCGATGAACGGCGCGCGCAGCCCCAGCAGGTGCACGCCGCCGGCGATCTTTTCGATCGCCACTTCGCCGTCGATCGTGCGGCAATCGAGTCCGCCGGCGACATGGCCGAACGTGATCGCGCCGGCCGATTCCACTGTCAGCGCGCCGCGGACCTTGAGACCGTCAACCGCGCCCGCTTCCTTGATAGTGACGTTGCCGCTGACGGTATCGAGCATCGAAATTGCGCCCATCCGCCGCGCATGCAGATTGCCGCGCACGCGCTTGACGACGAACGGCGTGGCGAGTTCGGCGACGTCGAGGTTGCCCGCAACGTCTTCGACTTCGACGGTGACGCCCTTGGGCACTGCGATAGTCGCGTTGTCGCGCAGCGTCACCTCGGCGACGCCCGCGTTGGTGTCGACGCGAGGGGCAGTGTTCGAGTCGATCTCAACTGCGGAACGATCGGTTCCGGTGATTTTCAGATTTCCGGCCGCGCGGATGACGCGGACTGATTCAACTCCTTCGAGCGTCGAGATAGCCATCGTAAAATACCCTCCGTTGAGCTTGCTTAGTCGTCGTCTTTTTTGCCGGGATTGGGATCGTTCAGCGCGGCGAGCGCTTCCTCGGGCGTGAGCTTGCCGCCCTTCAAATCGGCCAGGACCGAGCGCCGCCGCGAGCCGCCGCTGTCCTCGGTCTCGGGCGCTGACTTGGCGGAATAGCCGAGCGCCGTTATCACTTCGTCCAGCCGCGCGCGCACGGTCGGATAGGAGACGCCGAGTTCGCGCTCGACGTCGCGGATAACGCCGCGGTTCTTGATAAAGACCTCGACGAAATCGATTTGCGCGCCGGTCAGTTTGAGGAGCGCCGGCAGCGCAAACTGGCCGTCGATAGAGATTTCACAATCAGGGCATCGCAGCCGAGTGACGGTGAGGTCCCCGTCGCAAGAAGGGCACTTGAGAATGATTGGCCGCATTGCGGCAGTGTTGATCTAAATATTAACTCTGTCAAGAGTAATATTAAGATTATTAAGATTTGATTCAATTAAAGGCGAAATTTGCCAAAATCGAGCTATCTGAGCGCTTGCTCGAATCGGCAGACTCTCACCGACAAGGGAGACGGAAAACTACGGCGCTGGGTGTTGTTGGCTTAGGCAGTGGACGGAGCCCAGGCCCCAGACCAGGTCGGTCGACGGGATGCCGACTACGCGGCGACCGGGGAAGAGGCGGGCGAGCGTCGCGGCGGCGCGCGCGTCGGTCGGGGCGTTGAAGGTCGGCATCAGGACTGCGCCGTTGGCGATGTAGAAGTTCGCGTATGAGGCGGGCAGGCGCGTGCCGTCGTAGATGACGGCGGGCGGCATCGGGAGAGTTTCGATTTTCAAGGCGCGGCCGTCTTGATCGCGCATCGCACGCAGCCGCTCCAGGTTCTCGCGCAGCACCTTGTAGTTCACGTCGGCGGGATCGTCCTCGAGCACAGTGACGACAGTGTCGGGCGCGACGAAACGCGCGAGGTCGTCGATGTGCCCGTCGGTGTCGTCGCCGGCGATGCCGTCGCCGAGCCACAGCACGTTGGTCACGCCGAGATAGGTGCGCAGGTAGTCCTCGATGTCGGCGCGGCTCAGCGCTCGGATTGCGATTCGGGTTGAGCAGGCATGACTCGGTGGTGAGCAATGAGCCGGCGCCGTTGACGTCAATCGAGCCGCCCTCGAGCACGATTCCCGGCTCGATCACTTCGAAGCCGAAGCGGCGGCCAAGCTTTTGCGGGACGACGTCGTCGAGATCGAAGGCGCCGTACTTTTCGCCCCACGAGTTGAAGCGCCAGTCGAGCGCGATTTGATTCGGGCCGGCGGGCGCCGCGTTGGCCAGGCGGTTGACGAAAATCGGGCCGTGGTCGCGCGCCCACGCGTCGTTGGTCGGCAAATGAAATATGTCGATGGGGAGCAGCGGCCCCGGCGCTTCCGTTTCCGTGCGGCGCGCGGCGTCGCGAATCATCGCGCGCACTTCGTCGATTTGCGAGGCGTCGGTGACGGCGAGGCGGACCGGCTCGAAGCGCGCGATCTTCGCGACCATCTCGGCGTAAATCGGCGGGATGACCTCGAACTTGCCGGGCCAGGTGTCGCGGTTGTGCGGCCACGCGAGGTAACACGCGAGATGCTGCTCCCACTCCGCGGGCATCCGGTAAGCCGCAAGCAAACGGCGATGCTCAGCTGGAATCACCAGAAGTCTCTGGCTATTTCTTCAACTGATATGCTTGCCAGCGGCCAGACTGGCTGCCGATTCAGCATCGTCCAGATTCCACGCGTTATCCACGATCACGCTGCGCAGCTCGCGCACTCCGATCATACGAAGCCAAAAATCAATGTAAGGCGCCTGGTGATCGAACGACAGTGGTATCGGAGTATTCTCGCGATAAGCAGAACCTCGCGTATAGACGACGAGAGCTTTGGGGATGTCGAGCAGCGGCCCGTACACCTTGCCGTCGTAGGTGAACAGGTAATTGCGCTGTGCGGTCAGATCAATCAACTGTTTGAGCTTGTATGGGATCGAGAAGTTCCACATCGGCAGGCCCAGGACAATTCGGTTCGCGCGTTGGAAGCGATCGATCAATTCCAGGATGCGGTTCCATGTGCGCGATTCTGCGTCGGTCATTGGCTCGCTGCTTGATGGCCTTGTACTTCGCCTGAATCGATGCGCCATCAAACTCGGGGAGGTTTTCGTCCCAGACATTCAGGACGTCCTCATCAATATCGGGGAACAGTTTTTTCGAGGCCGAAATAAACGCTTTGGTCAGGGCGATGGAGTTCGATTTGTCGCCACGCGGCGACGACTGAATATGTAGAACGTTCATTGTAATTCCATCCAGGTAGATGTGGAACGTTGCTCACGATATCCGGCTAGGAACGATAGCGGCGGGTCAGGTCGGCGTAGGCGTCGATTCGGCGATCGCGCAGGAAGGGCCAGTTGCGGCGGACCTGCTCGATTTTGGCGAGGTCGCATTCGACGACGAGGGTCTCCTCGGCGGTGGCGCTGGCGCGCGCGATCACTTCGCCGAACGGATCGGCGACGAACGAATTGCCCCAGAACTCGAGCTCGCCTTCGACCCCGACGCGGTTGACGGCCGCGACGAACACGCCGTTGGCGATCGCGTGGCTGCGCTGAATCGTCTCCCACGCGTTGACCTGCTTGGGGCGGACTTTTTCGGGCTCGCCATGCCACCATCCGATGGCCGTCGGATAGAAGAGAATCTGCGCACCGGCCATCGCCGTCAGCCGCGCCGCCTCGGGGAACCATTGATCCCAGCATACGAGCGCGCCGATTGAGCCGCGCGAGGTCGGATGCGCGACGAAATCGAGATCGCCGGGGGTGAAGTAAAATTTTTCGTAGTAGCGCGGGTCGTCGGGGATGTGCATCTTGCGGTAGCGGCCGACGATTTTGCCGGCCTCGTCGATGACGGCGGCGGTGTTGTGATAAACGCCGGCCGCGCGCCGCTCGAAGATCGACGCGACGATAATTATTTTCCGCGCCTTGGCGACGGCGCCGAGCGCTTCGGTAGTGGGTCCGGGAATCGGCTCGGCGAGATCGAAGAATTTCGGGTCCTCGGTCTGACACGGGTAATGCGCGCCGAACAGCTCCTGCGTGCAAATGATCTGCGCGCCGCGTTGGGCGGCCTCCTCGATTTTCGCGATCGCCTTGTCGAGATTGAGCCGCGGCTCGGCCGCACAACTCATCTGGATGAGCCCGACGACGACCTTGTCAGCGTGAGATGCCATGACAATTGTGATAGCAACCGCGCAAGTCCCACGCTATCGGGCAGGGCGGTAAGAATCTAATGCGGGGCTGCGCGCCCCGCACCCCGGCAGGGGTGACCCCTGCACCCAGTATTCGGAAAAGCAAGATGCGGGACTTCGTCCCTGTTAGGAAGTTTGTAGGCGGGAGGATGCGAAGCTGTCATCGCGCCCAGCGCGATGACATCTGAAGCTTCTTCTACGAAAAGTTCTTAACAGGCGCGAAGCGCCGCATCTTCTCTTTTCTTTACACTGGGTGCAGGGGTCACCCCTGCCGCGGGTGCGGGGCGCGCAGCCCCGCGATTTTTCCTCTCATCGCTACTCATCCGGTCTCGCGGGCACGAAAGAATTCGCGATCTGCGGTTGCATGAACGCGGCTGTGATACTGTAATAGGGCGCGCAAAAGAAAAGCGCGCTGGAGCAAATTTCGGGACTGCCCGCCGCTGATAGCCGGGTCCTGCGCAAGGGAAGGTCGCGAACCCCGCCAGGTCCGGAAGGAAGCAACGGTACCGGCTGTCACCCTGTGCCGCAGGGGTGCCTGGCTATCATTCGACGGGCGGTCCCGAGCGAAAAAATCTCGCGATGGCCGAATCTCAAACCGCACATCTCGTACTCGCGCGCAAATGGCGGCCCGAACGCTTCTCGGAGCTGGTCGGCCAGGAGCACGTGACGCGCACGCTCGGCGAGGCGCTGAAGCGCGGCCGAATCGCGCATGCGTTTTTGTTCACCGGGATTCGCGGCGTCGGCAAAACGACGGCGGCGCGGATTCTCGCGCGATGCCTGAATTGCGAGAAGGGCCCCACCGCGGAGCCGTGCGGCGAATGCGCGGCGTGCGTCGAGATTCGCAGCGGCAGCTCGCTCGACGTCAATGAAATCGACGGCGCCACTTACCGCAAGATCGAGGACGCGCGCGCGATCATCGAAAATCTCAGCTACCGCCCGGCGCGCGACCGCTTCAAGATTTATATTATCGACGAGGCGCATCAGCTTACCGATTCGGCCTTCAACGCGCTGCTGAAGACGCTCGAGGAGCCTCCGCCGCACGTCAAGTTTATCCTCGCGACGACAGAGCCGCAGAAGATGCCGGAGACGATTCTGTCGCGGCTGCAGCGCTACGACTTTCGGCGCATCCCCTATCTCAAGATTCTCGAGCGGCTGCAGGACCTCGCGGGGCGCGAAGGGGTCGAGGTCGAGGAGAGCGCGCTGCGACTGCTGGCGCGCGAGGCCGGCGGCAGCATGCGCGACGCCGAGCGGATGCTCGAGACGGCAATCGCGACGGCGTCGGGCAAAGTGACGGAGGCCGAAGTGGCGTCGTCGCTCGGGGTCGCGAGCCGGACTACCGTGCTCAAGCTGGCCGAGGCGATTTTGAACAAGAACGCAGCCGCGGCGCTGTCGCACGTGCGCGAACTGGCGAGCCGCGGTGCGAACCTCGAGTCGCTCGGGCGCGATTTGCTCGAGACGATCCGAAATCTCGCAGTCGCGAAACTTCCGGCCGGCGACTCTGACAGCCCGCTCGACGATATTCCCGATCATGAAGTGGCGGAGTTGAAGCGGCTGGCCGCGGGCGCGAGCGCGCGCGACATCATGCGGCTGTTCCGCCTGATGGCCGAGTCGCAGGAGCAGATTCTGCGCTCGCCCTACCCTGACCTGCTGCTCGAGATGGCGGTGGTGCGGATGGCGTCGCTGGCGGCGGTCGTCGACGCCGACGAGTTGCTGCGTGCGATCGGATCGACGCCGCCCGCGTCGGGCACGCCGCCCGCCTCGTCGAGTGGCGGCGGCTCGGGTGGCCGCGCGGCGGCGAAGCCGGAGCCCGCATCGAGTCCGCAAGCGAGCGGCGCGCGGCGGATGCGGGTCGAGGGCGAAGTCAAAGCCGATGCGCCGCTGCGCCAGGAACCTCGAGCAGAGAATCAGAATGAAATCGAAAGCGCGCGCGAACTTCCCGAGCTGCGCGATTTTATCCGCGGCCGGCGCGCCGCGCTGGCGGGCTTCATGGAGCAAGGCGCGGGACTCGCGATCGACGGCGACCTGCTGACCGTCATCGCGCGCAACGACATTTACATCCGCTATCTGAATGACAACAAGGCGGTGATCGCCGAGCTGGCGAGCGAGCACTTGGGCCGCACCATTCGCGTCGAGCTGTCGATCAACGGCGCGGTGAGACCCGCGGCCAGCCGCACCACGATGCCGCTCGGCGCTAACGGCCTCACGCGCGAGTTGCCGGCTGCGCCGGCGAGCACAACTAGTCCGCCGGTTGCCGCTCAGAACGGGCAACGGCAGACGGCGCCGCCGAAGCCGGTTGAACCAATCAAAGAAGTCGCGCCTGTCAAAGAAATCGCGCCTGCGCCGACGGTGCAGCGATGCCGCGCGGCGCCCGGCGACGCCAGAGGAACGACAGGCGGTACTTTCGGATCCGGCCGTGCGAAGAGTGTTCGACACGCTCGATGCGCGGTTGGTTGAACTCAGGATGCCGAATGCGGTGCAGGCGTCGGCAACCGAAACTGAAAAGGAATCAAAGTAGTACGTTGCCGCAGGGAAACCCGCGGCAAGGAGCGACCACAGTGGCAGAAATTGATTTGTCGACATTGATGCAGCAGGCGCAAGAGCTGCAGGCGCGCATGAAAGAGATGCAGGAAACGGCGTCGTCGAAAACCGTCGAGGCGCAATCGGGCGGCGGCATGGTGCGCGTCGTCGTCGACGGCTCGCTGCGCGTGCGCAAAATAGTGATCGACGCTGCCATCGTCGCGGCCAACGACAAGTCGATGCTCGAGGACCTGGTGCTGGTGGCCGTCAACGACGGCTTGGCGCGCGCGCAGAAGATGCTGGCCGACGAGATGGGCAAGCTCGGTCCGCTGAGCGGTCTGCAGATTCCCGGCTTCAACAACGAATGACGGAGCGCGCTTGATGGCGGAGAATCTGAAGCGCCAGGACGGACTGCCGCCTGCGATGACGCGGCTCGTCAAGGAACTGTCGCGGCTGCCGGGAATCGGCGAGAAGACGGCGTCGCGACTCGCGTTCAACCTGCTCAACCGGCCGCGCGACCAGGTGATCGCGCTGGCGGAATCGCTGCTCGAAATGAAGGAGCGCGTCGGACTGTGCTCGGGATGCTTCGGGCTGTCGGACCATCCGCGCTGCCAGATTTGCGACGATGAGGCGCGCGAGCGCGAAGTGATCTGCGTGGTCGAAGGGCCGGCTGACCTGATGGCAATCGAGCGGGCGCGCAGTTTCGGCGGCGTCTATCACGTGCTCAACGGCGCGCTCGCGCCGCTCGACGGCATCGGCCCCGACGACATCAAGATGAAGGAATTGATTGCGCGCGTGAGCCCTCCCGCAGTGGTGCGCGAAGTGATAATCGCCACCAATGCGACCGTCGAAGGCGAAGCGACCGCGCTTTATATCGCGCGCGTGCTGAAACCGCTCGGCATCAGGACGACGCGCCTCGCACGCGGCCTGCCCGCAGGCGGCGACCTCGAATACAGCGACTCCGCCACGCTGACCAGCGCATTAAGCGGCCGCCGCGAACTCTAGCCAACGCAGCTCGGATGGGACGACGATTTCGGTCGAGCGCGTGCGCGATAATGTTCGCGCTGGCGCTCTCAGCCTGCGGCAGTCCTGCGCCGCCGATGACGCCCGCAGAGCGCGGGCGAATCGTGTACATGACCAACTGCATCATATGTCACAACCCCGATCCCAACCTGCCCGGCAGCCAGGGGCCGCCGATCGCGGGTTCGTCGCGCGAGCTGGTTTACGATCGCGTGATGCTCCTCAAATATCCGCCCGGCTATACGCCCAAGCAGAACACTCACACGATGCGCGCTTTGCCGCAGTTGGTGAATCGGATCGACGATCTTACGGCGTTCCTGGCCGACGCGGCCAAGCAGGACTGAGACGCGGGATCGACGCGGCCCGTTCCCCGCAGCACTCGACGCAGCAGAGACTCGAAACTACTCTCAATTTCGAGTAAGAGGTAAGTTGAAGCACAGAACTCAAGTTTGAGATCTGTAATCACCACTCAGCCGGGCCCGCGGACCTCGTCTCCAGCCCGAAAGGACGGTTTATCATCATGGCATTCACACTTCCCGAACTCCCCTACAGCCTGGACGCGCTCAAGCCGAATATCTCGGCAGAGACGCTCGAGTTTCATCACGGCAAGCATCACCAAACCTACGTTACCAACCTGAACGGGTTGATCACGGGGACCAAATTCGAAAAATCGTCGCTCGAAGAGATCGTCAAGGGCGCCGAACCGGGGCCGCTCCTGAACAATTCGGGGCAGCATTTCAATCACTCCTTCTACTGGAAGTCGTTGAGCCCCAAGGGCGGCGGCGATCCGAAGGGACCGGTGGCCGATGCGATCAAGAAAGGCTTCGGCGATTTTGCCGCGTTCAAGAAAAAATTCAGCGACGCTGCCACCACGCACTTCGGCAGCGGATGGGCGTGGCTGGTAAAGGCGAAGGACGGCTCATTCCAGGTGATCGGAACGCATGACGCGGGCTGCCCCATCCGCGACGGCCAGACCCCGATCCTCACCTGCGACGTGTGGGAGCATGCGTACTACATCGACTATCGCAACGCGCGCGCGAAGTACGTCGAAGCATGGTGGAACATCGTCAACTGGGAATTCGCGAACGAGAATTTGAAATAAGCGCGCGGGGCGAGAGGGATCGAAGAATCTGATGCGGGGCTCCTCGCCCCGCACCCTCGGCAGGGGTGACCCCTGCACCCAGTTATAAGAGAGGTGCGGCCATGGCGACACCTAAGACTGGAACGCGTGAAGAGTGGCTGGCGGCGAGGCTCGAGCTGCTCAAGGCGGAAAAGGAACTGACGCGGCGCAGCGACGAGCTGGCGCGTCGCCGTCAGGAGCTGCCGTGGGTCCGGGTCGACAAAGAGTACCGATTCGAAACCGATGAAGGGAGGGCGTCGCTGGCAGATCTCTTCCGAGGGCGCTCGCAGCTCGTCGTCTACCACTTCATGTTCGGGCCCGACTACACGGCGGGGTGTCCGTCCTGCTCGGCGATCGCGGACGGGTTCAACGGCTTTGCCGTCCACCTGGCCAACCACGACGTTACGCTTTCTGCCGTGTCGCGCGCGCCGCTCGCGAAGCTGCAGGCGTTCAAGCGGCGGATGGGATGGTCATTTCCATGGGCTTCTTCGCTCGGCGGCGACTTCAACTTCGACTTCAACGTCTCAGTCACCGAGGAGCAACAGCGCGCGGGAGGTATCGAATACAACTACCAGCGTGGAGCGGTGTTGGAGTCACGCGATGCCGAGCGGCCGACTCCCACGCGCACGACACCCGACGGGGCTGCCAAGGGCGCTGCCATGACCGGTACCGACGTGGCCACCTACGCGCGCGAGCGGCCAGGCATGAGCGCGTTCGTGCTCGACGACGGCGTCGTCTATCACACCTATTCCACGTATGCGCGCGGGCTTGACGCGCTCTGGGGCGGGTACCAATGGCTCGATCGCGCCACCAAAGGGCGCAACGAGACAGGCTACTGGTGGCGCCATCACGACCAATACGCCAAGGGAACCTAAGCGAGCGCTCGGCTGCCCGCCAAGGTCATACCCCCTGAACGATGAAGGCCCGGTAGTTAGCACCTTTGAAACGATGCTCGCGCGCCTCGCGGTAGGCGGGGCTGTCGTACCATGCCTTCGCTGCCTCGAAGGTCGGAAACTCGAGCACGACCGCTCCTTCGATTTCCGGACCCTCGAGCACCTCGTGCCGACCATAGGCAACTCGAAGTGTGACCGGATGTCCTGACAAAGTTGCCGGCGCGACCTTGGAATAGGTCTCGAGTTCTTTGGGATCGCGAGTGCTGTCGCGAATGAAAATCGCATAGGCTGGCATATTTTTCCTCTCCAGAGTCTGGCGCGATCCACGGTATGTAGATTAGACAAAAACGCGGACGCGATCGTGATCGCGTCCGCGCCGTAGCTGCTCGTTCAGCTCACCTTGGTAAGAAGGTCCAACATGTCGTTGGCGTGCTCTTCTTCGACCTTGTTGATCTGCTCGATCAATATCTTGGTAGTCGGATCGCCGTCGCCCAGCCATCGAATGATATCCGAATAGGTCTGGATCGCGATTCGCTCCGCAATCAGGTCTTCCTTGATCATATCGACCAGCGTCTTGCCCTCGACGTACTCCGAGGCCGAGCGGTCCGCGAGCGTATTGGGACTGAAATCGGGCTCACCGCCAAGCTGCGTGATTCGCTCGGCGATCCAGTCCGCATGCTGCTGCTCTTCGCCGGCATGCTGCAGGAATTCTGCTTTGACCGAGTCCGAGTTGATGCCCTGCGCCATGTAGAAATGCCGCTTGTAGCGGAGCACGCAGACCAACTCGGTCGCCAACACGTCGTTGAGCACTTTCAGCACCTGCTTGACGTCGGCCTTGTAGCTGTCTGTGACAGCTCCCTTCTCCATATTTTTTCGCGCGTTGTCGCGAAGCTTTTTAACGTCGGATAGAAATTTGTCCATGTAGATGTCTCCTCGTATCCTTTAAGCGTAACTCTTTTTTCGATTTCTGATCAAAGTGGCGATCGGATAAGGCGCGCCCCTATGGGCGGTGAAGACTGCGCGCCGTCGTGCTAGCGTTGGAGCGAATTCGGGCAAACGCCATTGGAACCCCGCATACTAGCTCGCTCGGAACATCCCATCTCGCGCCGCGATATCGATGCCAACGTACTGAAGGTCCTCTACCGGCTCGCCGGCGCGGGCTTCGACGCGTACCTGGTGGGCGGCGGAGTGCGCGACCTGATGCTCTCGCGCAAGCCCAAGGATTTCGACGTCGCTACGTCGGCGCATCCGCAACAAGTGCGTGACCTGTTCCGCAACTCGCGGATGATCGGCCGCCGCTTTCGGCTGGTGCACGTTTTCTTCGGGCGGCAGAATGTCGAGGTCGCCACCTTCCGCAAACAGGCTGAAGCCGTCGCCGACACCGACGATCCGCTGATCCGCCTCGACAACACTTTCGGCACGCCGGAGGAAGACGCGTTTCGCCGCGACTTCACGGTCAACGCGCTGTTCTACAGCCCCCAGACTTTTCATGTGATCGATTTTCCCGGCGGAGTCGACGATCTCGAAGCGCGGCTAATTCGCACTATCGGCGATCCCGAGGTGCGAATGCGCGAGGATCCCGTCCGGATGATGCGCGCTGTACGCTTCGCCGCCAAGCTCGGCTTCGAAATCGAGCCCGCGACGCGGGCCGCGATCGAGCGCCATCGCGCGGACCTGGCCAAGGCCTCCGTGCCGCGGCTGGTCGAAGAGACCTTCAAGACGCTCGGCCAGCCCGAAGCGGCGCACGCGCTGGTGCTGATGGAGGAGCTGGGCCTGCTCGAATACGTCATACCGATTTTGTCGGCGCATCTGAAAGCACGCGGCGCCACGCTCGCCGAGCAGCCCGCCGTGCGCAACATGGCGGCGCTCGGGCGCGCAATCGGCAGTGGATTTGCCCCCGATCATTCGATGGTGCTGGCGGCTCTGATGCTCGACCTCTATCGCGAGGGCGCCCGCGTCAGCGGCGGCGACGCGCGCGGCGGTGGCGACCGCCGCGTCGATCTGCTGGGCGAACTCCGCGCGCGCGGATTCGCGCGCGGCGACACCGAGCAGATGCGGCTAATCCTCGAGGCCTTCCAGAATCTGGCTGCGCCCACGCGCCGCACGCGGCGCCTGATGCGGCGGCCGTATTATCCGGACGCGCGGATGTTCTTCGAGATGACGGCGCCGACCTACTCGATCGATTCGACGCGGATGATTCGATTCCTGGCAGACCCCGACGCCTTCAGCGCGGGCGCCGGGCGCGGCGACGCCGCCGCGCCGACGCCCTTAGGCGACGGCGTAGCGCCGCCTGCCGCCGGCGGCAATCGCCGCCGTCGACGGCGTCGCCGTCGGCGCTCCCGCCACGGCGGCGCCGCACACGGCGCGTCGCCGCCCCAGCCCGGCGACGGCAATGGCAACGGCGCTGGCGCGCCGTCGCCATCGCCGGAACCCACGCGCCGCGACTAGCGTCGCGCCCACAACCCATCGACTAACCACTCACCTTCGACTACTTTTGACTCCACTATGCCTGCCAACAGTCTCCGCTCCGATCGAATCTGGATGGACGGCGCGATGGTTCCCTACGACGAGGCCACCGTTCACGTTCTCACCCACAGCCTGCACTACGGCCTCGCCGTCTTTGAAGGGATGCGATGCTACCGGAGCGACGACGGCCGCTCGGCAATCTTCCGCGCCCGCGAGCACATCCGCCGCCTCATCGACTCGGGCCATATCGTCGAGATGGAAGTCCCGTACAGCTCCGAAGAGCTGCTCAAGGCATGCGCCGACGTCGTCCGCATCAACAAGTTCGCCGAATGCTACATCCGGCCGCTCGTGTTTTTCGGCGAAGGTGAGATGGGACTGTCGGCGCGCGGCAACAAGATTCGCGTATCGATCGCAGCATGGCCATGGGGCGCGTATCTCGGCCAGGACGGCATCGACAAGGGCGTACGCCTCAAGACCTCATCGTTCGTGCGGTTCCATCACAACTCGATGATGCCGGCGGCGAAGGCCACCGGGCACTACGTCAACTCGATCCTCGCCGGCTATGAGGCTCGCCGCAACGGTTACGACGAAGCGCTGTTGCTCAACACCGAGGGCTTCGTGGCCGAGGGCAGCGGCGAAAACGTGTTCGTCGTTCGCGACGGAGTCGTGCGCACGCCGCCGCTGACGTCGGTGCTGGCGGGAATCACGCGCGATGCGGTCATCAAAATCCTGCGCGACAACGCCGTCGAAGTGCGCGAGGAATTATTCGCCCGCGACGCGTTCTATATCGCCGACGAAGCCTTCATGACCGGCACCGCCGCCGAGGTAACGCCGGTGGTAGAGCTGGACGATCGCAAAATCGGCGCGGGCAAGCCCGGCCCAATCACGGCCAAGGTGCAGCAAGTCTTCCAGGCGACCCTGCACGGCCGCGAACCGCGCTACCGCGATTGGCTCTACTACATCTGATTCGGGAACTTTCCACTCGCGCTCGTGGTTAGCATCCACTGGAAGGGACTCGCATGAGGAAAATGATGACCATCGGACTAATCGCAGTCGCCGTAATCGTCGTCGCCGTCGTTGTGCTGCGGACTGGGAACGCGCGCGCCGAATTGGTCAAGGAAGGACAGGTCGCGCCGCCGTTCACCACCACTATGGTCACTGGCGACAACGAAGCGCCGGTCTCGCTCTCCGACTTCCACGGCAAAAAAGTCATCCTCTACTTTTATCCCAAGGATGAAACCTCGGGATGCACCAAAGAGGCGTGCGCCTTCCGCGACGGCTACTCGCGCTACACCAACGCCGGCCTGGTCGTGCTCGGATGCAGCATCGATACGGCTGACGCGCACAAGGAATTCATCCAGAAGAACAACCTGCCGTTCCCGCTGCTCATCGATCCCGACAAGAAGATCGCGAAGGCCTATGGCGCAGCGAACGGAATTCCGATCCTCGGCTTCGATCGGCGCATCACTTACGTGATCGACGAGAACGGTAAAGTCCTGAAGGTCTATCCGAGTGTCGATCCGTCGACCCACGCGATCGAAATCCTCAACGACCTCGGCGTGGCTGACGCCGCCGCACCTGCCGCCGCTTCCGCGCAGCCCAGCGCCGCGCCTCCAGCCTCGAATTGAGGGAATAGACGGCGTCGCTTTAGCGCATCGCCTCGTCTGGCGAAAACCCGATGCTCACTGCGAGCATCACGGCCGCCGCCGCGAGCAGCTCCGCACTCGACTCGCGTCGAATCATCTCCGTCAGGCGCTCGATATGCGCCGCGACGATTTCCGCAGTTGTCGGCGCATCCGACTCCTCCCGCATCGAATCCTTCCGCATCGAACATCGCATCGATAAGCGGATTCGCGCTGTAGTTCGACTCGGCGAGCGCCTCGCGGACGGCGCGGCGCCAGAACTCGCGCGGCTCGACTCTGTCGAAATCAACCGTCGCCGCGATTCGCCCGCGGAAGACGGCGAGCAACGACGCGTATCGCGCGATCGCTTCGAGATACTCGCCGACGCCCTGTGCATCGACGAAGTCGCTCACCGTGCCGTCGACACCGTAGACACCAAGCGAGCCCTTGGCCGGCTCGAGCGTCACAAACTTCTCACCGCCGGCCTCTTCGATGCGTTCGATGCCGAGCGGGTAGAGCCTGCATGCGAGCGGCCGCCCGCGATGGACCCCGCAGCGCGCGCCTTCAAGCGCAACGCACGCGCCGCCATCCGTGAATTTCAGAATCGACCCGCGCCGAATCGTAAACCGCTCGATCGCCTCTCGCGTCGAGATTCCCGCCGCCCGCGCCAGCCGGAGCACGTCGAACGGCGACAGCGTGATGACCTTGTCGTGGCAACAAAGCCCGCAAGCATTGCAAAGATACGAAAACTGACTCTTACGATTCACGGTTACGATGAATTAAACCCATCGCGGGTTTCGCATACAATTGCGTCTCTTATGCTCCCTTCCTGCGATACCATGGTGGTGCTCGCGCCTCACACCCGCAACGGCGCGACGCTCCTGGCCAAGAATTCCGATCGCTCGCCGCGCGAATGCCAGCCGCTGTTTCAGTCGATGCGCCGGGTCCATCCGGCGGGCGCGACGGTTCACTGTCAGTATCTCGAAATTCCGCAAGTCGCTGAGACCGCAGCCGTGATTGGCTCGCGGCCTTTCTGGCTCTGGGGTTTGGAGCATGGACTCAACGAATATGGAGTCGCTTGTGGCAACGAAGCGGTGCTCACGCGCGAGCCGCTCCCGGCGACGGGTTTGCTCGGGATGGATCTCGTGCGGCTCGGACTCGAGCGCTCGAAGACGGCACGCGAAGCGACCGAAATTATCGGCGCGCTGATCGAACGCTACGGACAGGGCGGCTCCGGGCAGTACGATGTTGATTTCCGCTACTGCGGCGGATTCATCATCGCCGACCATGCCGAAGCTTACGTGCTTGAAAGCTCGGGCCGCCAATGGATTGCGCGCCGGGTCGAGGATCGCGCCTGCATCTCGAATCGATTCACGATCGACGCCGGCAATCTCGGCTCGGCTGACGTCGAAAGCTATGCGCGCGCGCGCGGATGGTGCGGAGAATCGTCCTTCGACTTCGCCGCCGCGTATTCGAGCCGCAACGCGGGCAAGGACAAGAGCGATCCGCTGACGGCGCGCGGCCGCCTGGCGCGCAGCGGCGAGCTCCTCGCGCGCAACGGCCGCCGCACTATCCGCGAGATGCTCGCGATATTGCGCGACCACGGCGCGCGCGGCGAGATGCCTCCCGCCGGCGAGCCTGCCGCTCGCGACGATTCGCCGACGCTGTGCATGCACGGCTCCGTCTCCGCGACGACGGCGAGCATGGTTGCCGAGCTTTCCGCGCCCGACGCCGACACCATTCCCGTGATGTGGGCGTCGCTCGCCGCGCCATGCACCTCGATCGCGTTCCCGCTGTTCGTGGCCGGCGCGATTCCGCCCGTGCTCGGTGCGGGCGGTGAAAAGCCCTCGGCCGATTCGCCATGGTGGCGCTTCAGGAAGATTCAGGATCTCGTCGCGATAGCGCCGGATCGGTTCGCGCCAATCGCATGGAAGCATTTCCGGCCGCTCGAGCTTGCGCATGCTCGAGCGATGCGCCGAGGTCAGCCGCCAGGCGCGCAAGCTCGACGGTGCGGCGCGCGAGAAACTGCTCGGCGGCTTCATGGCGCAAAACATCGTCCGCGTTCTCAACGCGCAGGCGGCCGCCGAAGCCGAACTGACTCGCGCGGCAAGTTGACACTGGCAGTCTCCGCGTATTGCTATTGAGCGCGCGCGTTGGAGGTCCGAAAAATGAAAATCGAATACGCCTTGCTGGCCGATGCGGCCCAGGCGGTCGGCGGCAAAATTTTTGTGCTCGGCGGCGGTTGGAATCTTTTTCGATCGCCCAGCTACCCGGCGCCGGTTCAGCTCGCAATCGCGATCGGCCTCGGCTTCTCGTCGACTGAAGTCGGAATCAAATACCCGCTGAACGTTGTGATCGCCGACGAGGCCGGCGTGCCGGTCGTCCCCGAAATGAAGGGCCAGGTGGAAACCGGACAGACTGCGCCGGATGTTCCCAAGACGGCGTCGGTGAAAATCCCGGTCGCGATCAATATCAATCTGTCGCTGCCGCATCCGGGCACCTACGGAATAGTTGTGACGGCCGGTTCCTCGACGGCGCAGCTATCGTTCGAGGCAATCTTCGCCGGGCAGAAGGTCGAGTTCACACCCGCGGGTCCCGCACCCGAGCGCGGCAACTGAAACATTAGCCAGGACGGCTCGTCGCCGCTGCTGGTGCCGACGCTCGATCACGCGTCCTACCCGTCATTCTTTCCTGATGGCGCGTCGGTCTCGGTCGAAGTGCCGCACATGCCCGGCCCTTTCCTCGAACAGATTGCGGTGCCGAGCGGTACGATCCTCGCGACGCAAAATGCGCTCTGGACCGGGGAGTCAGCGGTCTCGCGCGACGGCTCGATGCTCGCGCTGGCCGCGCAGGAACCGATAGCCGGCGGCCAATACGACGACGCCAAAAATCTCATTTGGATCGAGAACGCCGACGGCAGCGATCTGCGGATGCTCGACGGGCTCGAAGGACGAACACCCACCTGGTCGCCGCACGACACCCTGGTCGAATTCGAGTCGAACCGCAATTGCGGGAAGAGCAAAAACTACGCGATCTTCGTCGAAAGGCCGACCGGCGGCCGCGCCCATCAACTCACCGATTGCGCCTTCAACGCGAACCACGCCGTCTGGTCGCCCGACGGCAAAAGGCTGGCGCTGGCAATCGAACTCCCCGGCACGGGGTCCTTAACCCCCGGCGGATGGTGGGACTCGCAATCATGCAAGTCCGCCGAGGCCTCCATTCCTGAAGCGACCAGTTTCAGCGAGCCCTTACAATCAGTCGCGCGAAATTAACAGCTTGACGCTATGTGACTGGCGTGGTTACGTCATAATCCATGAATGTGTCCAATAAGTTGTCTGTCACTCTCTCGATCGCGATCTGCGCTTTCGCCCTCGCGATTGCCGGATCGTCTTCGCGCGCAATTGCCGGACCCGCAAAGACCGCATTGAAGCATGCGCCGATCCAACTTCTTCGCGACCGCGACGGCAACGCCGTCGCCGATGTGACGGGTGCACTGGAAAGCGGGAACTGGGCTGGCTATATCCTGGCGAAATTTCAGACCGGCAAGAAGTACAAGGCCATCACAGCGACCTGGACCGTTCCCGATGTGGTCTTCCAGGGTGTCGACGCCTTTTCAGCGGAATGGGTCGGCATCGGCGGCTTCTGCAAAAACGCGCAATGCAACAAGCAAAAGGACGTCGACAAAACCCTGATTCAGCTCGGTACCGCGCAGGAAGCGTTCGGCACCTCCAACCTCCAATATTTCGCCTGGTACGAAATGCTGCCCTTTGCTCCCATCACGACCCCGCTCGCAGTGAGCCCAGGCGACGTCATCACCGCATCGCTGACTTGCGAGGGCAAATGCAAGGGCAAAGCAAGTTGGACGCTTTCGTTCACCAATGAGACTACCAGCGATACCTTTAGTAAAACCGTCAAGTACAAGTCGCCGAATCTCTCGGCGGAGTGGATCGAAGAGGCCCCGGTAAGTGGGGACAACATCGAACCTCTGGCGGATTTTGGCACTGCCACCTTCAGCGACGGCATCGTGAATGGCAACACCGCCAATCTCTCGAACGCCGACAGCATCGTGATGCTGAATCCTAACGGGCAGACCGCGAATGTGTCCGCTCCCAACCCGTCGCAAGACGGCTTCAGTGCGTGCTTCGGCGAGGGCAGTCTCGCGCCATGCGTCGACACCGGCCCCTGACCGGAAGACCGGCCCGAGAAAATCGCTTTGATTGCGTGCCGGGCTAATCGGGAATGGCGAGACCGAAACATTGGCGAGTCCGCGCTAAAACTGGTTCTGCAGATGTACTCTGTAGCGCGAAGGGTTGTTCTCGACTCAGACTGAAGCGTTCGCTGTTCTGTAGAGAACACAAGGTCGAATCGGATCGAAAGTTCGACGAGCGACTTCAAAGTACCTCGTATCCAGTCTGGTACAGAAAACAAAACGCCCTTTACAAACGATCGCGAGATTGAGAGCGCGCAGCGCGAGATTCAGGATTCTGCTCTCCTTTCTCTATTGACAATATTGTAAGTGCTGAGTTACAAAATTGTAAGTAATCGCTCCACCCGAATCCGCGAAGGAAGTCAGCTCATGGATACTCCCGAGTTGTGGCAGTTCACCAGCTCTCATTTCAACGAGAAGGCGCGCTGGGCGCTGGATTTCAAGCGCGTGCCGCACATCCGCCATTCGATGATCCCGGGGTTCCACGTCCCCGTCATCAAGCGCATGACGGGCAAGACGCACGTCCCCGTGCTGAAGCTCGATGGCACCGCGATCTCGGATTCGAGCAGAATCATCGAGGCACTCGAGCGCGCGTATCCCGAACCTCCGCTCTATCCCGGCGACTCCGATGAGCGCCGCCGCGCGATCGAAGTGGAAGAATATTACGATGAAGAACTAGGGCCGTATCTTCGGCGATGGGTCTTCCACGTCATCCTGCCTTACCCGGAGTTTCTGCGCGCGCTCTTCGTATCGCACGCGAGCCCCGCCGCTCAACTCGCGCAGCGTGCGATGTCCCCGCTCATCGGGAGGGTCATGCGGCGCCAGATGGATATCAATCCGGCCAGTGCCGAGATCGCGCGCGCGAAGACGATGGCCGCGATGGATCGGCTGGCGAGCGAAGTACGGCCCTCAGGTTACCTGGTCGGCGATCGTTTCACGGTCGCCGATCTCACGGCGGCGGCCCTGCTTTCGCCGCTGGTCAGACCGCCGGAGTTTCCCTACAAAGCCGCCGGGCGGCTTCCGGAGCCATTCGTGAAGATCAGGGAAACCCTCTCGACCCACCCCGCGTTCCGATGGACGCTGCAGATCTATCGGCAGCATCGCGGCGAGTCGGCCGAAGTCGCAGCGCAGACAGGCGTCTCGCGGAGCAAGGTGGATGGCGGCAGGAGCGCGACAGTCCAGCGGCAGTAGCGCCACCAGTCGGCGCGGAAAAGGCGCTCGGGACCGCACCGCAAATCGACGCCGTCGAAATGCCGCGGAGACTCGTAGCGCGATCCTCGAGGCGGCCGAGCGCCGTTTGCTCGCCGGCGGTCCCGACGCGATCCGGCTGCAGGAAATCGCCGCCGACGCCGGCATCTCTCATCCCGCCATTCTGCATCACTTCGGCAGCCGCGAAGGCCTGGTCGAAGCGATGGTCCTGCGGGGTATCGCGCGGCTCCAGGCGCAGTTCCTCGAAGGATGGCCCAGCGCGAGGGAACCCGATATCGAGGGCGTGCTCGAGCGCTTTTACGAAGTGGCGTCGCATCGTGGAATGGCGCGGATGCTCGCGTGGCTTATTCTTACCGGCGAGAGCCACCGGACAATGAAGCCCGGCCTGCTCAAGCCCGCGGCCGAACGAATGCACGCGGGCAGGGTTCGACGAGCGCGGAAGGAAGGACGCAGCTCGCCGGAGCTGGAAGAGTCGCTGTTCGCCGCGACCGAACTATTTATTCTCGTGCTCGGCGATTCCTTGTTCGGCCCGAGCATCCGCCGAGCAATCGGCCTCGGCGGAGGCGCCGACAGCACCCGCCGTTTCCGCCGCTGGCTAAGCAAAGTCCTCGAGCGAATGGAATCGCGCCGCCCAGCGGTGGTGTCCTGATTCGGAAAAACGCGCGTCACGCATCACATTCCAGGTGAATATCTTCGGGTTCGAGCTCGAATAGCTCTGGGTCAGGCTCTTCAGCAACTTCACAACCTAACCGCAGGTAGAAGTTAATAGTGTGTTCGGAAGGCGTTGCCGAGATGTATAGCCGTTTGGCTCCCCTCTCGCGTGCGGTAGCCCTGGCCAGTTCAAAGAGCCGCGTGCCCAAGCCGCTATTTCGGTACGACTTGCTCACGTGAAGAAACTGGAGTTGGAGTTGATCTTTGTCCTTGCCGATAAGCTTGCTATCCAGGACGACGACTCCGACCAGTTCTGCGTCCTCGAATGCGCCATGGAACCATCCGCCCCGGTCGAAGCAGTCAAGCAGTATCGGTGTGTATTTCTCGGCTTCGCCAGGCGGCCAGCCGGGGACATCGATATGCTGGGGGCTGAGCACCAAAGTTCCGTTCTCAAAGCGATAGAAGTTGTCTATCACTTCACTGCGATCGATATTCCAGACTCGCTCGATTTCTTCCCGGAGCAGTTTCCTGCCGCTAATCACGGATGACCTCCTGTCGACGCTGTCTTTCGGGTGATCGGGAAGCGCCACGGTCTTATTGAATCCGTCCTCGAAGTTGTCTGCAAATCAGGACGCAACTGCCAGATGCGCGCCTCTTGCTCGGAGGTCTGAATGGGCGGTACTCAAAGAGTACCGTACTGCGCTGAGCTGAGCTGGCCGGACGGCATAACGAATCACCGAGCGGGAGATTTTCCAAGCAATGGATTTTACCTGGACGCCTGAACAAGACGCTTATCGGATGGACGTGCGGCGATGGCTCGAAGAGAATCGCCCGCAAGCTCTCGCGCGAGGCGAGGATCCCGACGCCGGCGGCGACGACGCCGCGTGGCAGCGCCTCAAGGAATGGCACAAAAAGCTGTACCACGCCGGCTGGGCCGGGCTGACATGGCCCAAGGAATACGGCGGTCGCGGCGCCACCTTCATCGAGCAGGTCATCTATCAGCAGGAACTCGGGCGCCTCAATCTGCCGATGGGATGCAACGTGCTCGGCGTCATCATGACGGGGCCCGCGCTGATGCAGTGGGGGACCGACGAGCAGAAAAAACGCTACCTGAATCCGATTCTCGCCGGCGACGAGATTTGGTGCGAGGGAATGTCGGAGCCGGGAGCGGGCTCAGACCTCGCGTCGATCCAGTGCCGCGCCGAGCTCAAGGGCGACGAGTTCGTCGTCAACGGGCAGAAGGTGTGGACCACGATCGCGCATCGCGCGGACTTCGTGCAGTTGTTCGTGCGCACCGATCCCGACGTGCCCAAGCACAAGGGGATGAGCGCGTTGCTGGTCGATATGAAATCGCCCGGCGTCAGCGTCCGTCCGCTGCGGCAAATCACCGGCGACAGCGAGTTCAACGAGATCTTTTTCGAGGACGTGCGCGTGCCCAAGGAAAACCTGCTCGGCCCGATGAACATGGGATGGCAGGTGCTGGTCGCGACGCTGATGCATGAGCGGTTCGGAATCGGCGAGACGCTCGGCGGCACCGAGCAGGTGCTGCATCAGCTGGTGCAGATCGCCAAGTCGGTGCAGCTCAACGGCCGGCCGGCGATCGAGGACAACGACATCCGTCAGCAAATCGCGCAGTTCGCGATCGAAGCGACCGCGAAGAAATACAACGGCCTGCGCAGTCTCTCCAAGCGCCTCAAGGGTCAGCAGCCTGGCCCCGAAGCGTCGATCTCCAAGCTGCTCTCGACCGACCTCGGCCAGCGGATGACCAAGTTCATCACGCGGCTGCTCGGCGAGTACGCGCTGCTCGAGCGCCACACGCCGTTCGCGCCCGACGGCGACTGGATGCGCCGGGTACTGGCGTCGGAGTCGATGACGATTGCGGGCGGCACGTCGCCGGTGCAGAAGAACATGATCGGCGAGCGCATCCTGCAACTGCCGAAGGGCTGAGAATCAATTTCGCATGTTCGCGAAGAGGCGGTTCATCAGAGCCGCCTCTTTTTTTGGAGCACTGCGAGAAAGTCGCTAACGCTGCATTGCCTGGAAGATCATGGGGCCGGCTTCGGCCATCATTTCGCCGAGGATTTCGTTTAGCGGCTTGCTGGGCATCGAGAGTTTTTCGGTTATCGATTTCATTACAGTCAGGTAGTGCTGCTTCATCTCCGGACTCATCGTTTCCAGCCGGACGTTTTCCATCACGTAGACGAAGCGTTGCTGCACCTCGATGATTTCAAGGTCGACGGGATCGGTGAACTTTTTTTTGCTAGCCACGAGCTCTTACCTCATCGAGAAACTCAGAACAGGTAGCGGCGGGTGTTGATGCTGATGAGAATGCCCATCGCCGCCATCATCGCGATCAGCGACGAGCCGCCGTAACTCACCAGCGGCAGCGTGATTCCGACCACTGGCAACATCCCGGTCGCCATGCCGATGTTGACCGCTACCTGCCAGAAAACGATCGCCGTCACTCCGATCGCGAGCAGTGAGCCGAAGCGGTCGCGGGCGTGCCGCGCAATGTATGCGCCGCGCGCAATCACGCTCGCATACAGAGTCAGCAGAATTAACGCGCCGGCAAGGCCGAACTCCTCGGCGAAAACCGCGAAGATAAAATCGGTGCTTTGCTCGGGCAGAAAATTCAGCCGCGCCTGCGTGCCATTCAGAAATCCCTTGCCCTCCGGGCCGCCGGCGCCGATCGCGATTTCGGATTGAATGATGTGATAGCCGGAGCCGAGCGGATCGGCCTGCGGATTGATAAAGCTGACGAGGCGCTGGCGTTGGTAGGGCTTGAGATAGTGCCAGCTCAGCGGAGCCGCGAGCATCCCGGCGACAGCAAGTACCGCCATCGTGCGCCAGTTCAGCCCAGCCACGAAGACCAGCGTGATGGTAATCAGCACGAGCACGAGTCCAGTGCCGAGGTCGGGTTGCTTGAGCACCAGTGCGGCGGGAATGCCGAGCAGGACGAACGGGATGATCAAGTGGGGCAGGCCCCATCCGCCGCGCGGCGGTTCCTCGCGCAGATAACGCACCATCACGAGCACGACGGCGAGCTTGGCCAGCTCCGACGGCTCGAGATGGAAGAAGCCAAGATTGATCCATCGACGCGAACCGCCGGTGGCGTGCCCCGCGATCATCACGGCGATCAGCAGTCCGACCACCAGCACGTAAAACGGGTAGGCGTAGGATTGCAGCGCGCGATAGTCGATGAGGACCGCGATAAGCAGCGCGGCGGTGCCGGCGGCGATCCAGATCAACTGGCGAATGACCAGCGGGTCGATGGTCTTATGCGCGGGGTTGTACGACGCGCTGATGACGCTGATCAGCCCGATACCGGCCAGTGCCAGGACGAGGGTGAACAGCGTCCAGTCGAAATGAAGTATGAACCTGCGATCGCCGGCCGCCATCAGCGCCGCACCCCCGTCATTGCGCGTCCTCGTCCAGCACTTTTGCAATCTTCGGCTCGGGCGGCGGAGGATTGAGCTGGAAGTAGCGCTGGAAGACGTCGTGGATCACGGGCGCCGACGCGCTGCCGCCATGACCGCCATGCTCGATGATGCAGGCGGCGGCGATCGTAGGATGATCCTTCGGCGCGAACGCGATGAACCAGGCGTGGTCCTTGAACTGCTCGGGCGTCTTGTCTTCGGTCTCGTCCTCGCTCGACGGTCCCTTGTCGCCGACGACCTGCGCCGTGCCGGTCTTGCCGCATACGATGACGTTGTCGAGGTGCGCCTTGTGCGCGGTGCCGCCGGCGCCGTTGACGACGTCAGCCATTCCATCCTTCACGTCTTCGAGCGCGTCGGGATCGATCTTCATCCGGTTCTCGATCACCGGCGGATAAGTCTTGGCGATATTGCCGTCCAGTCCCTCGACGTACTTCACGAACTGCGGCTTGTAGCGGATGCCGCCGTTGGCGACCTGGGCCGCGACCTGCGCCATCTGCAGCGGAGTGGTCGCCACGTAACCCTGGCCGATGGCGACCGAGAGCGTTTCCGCCGGATACCATCGCTCGTGGTAGCGCTTCTGCTTCCACGCCGACGACGGGATGGTGCCGGGATTCTCGTGATCGAGATCGATGCCGGTCTTGATGCCGAGCCCCATCAGGTTGGACCACTTGGCAATCCGATCGACGCCGAGCTTGATGCCGACGTTGTAAAAGTAGACGTCGCATGAGCGCACGATCGCGTCGTGCAGCTCGATGGTTCCGTGGCCCTGCTTGCGCCAGCAATGATACTCGCGCCCGCCGAACCACATGCCGCCGGGGCAGTTGTACTCGGTCTCGGGTTTCAGCGTGCCTTCCTGCAGGCCCGCGATCGAATCGACAATTTTGAAGGTCGAGCCCGGCGGATAAATTCCCTGGATGACGCGATTTTGCAGCGGATGCGCCGGGTCCGTCATCAGCTCCTTCCAGGCCGACGCTTTCACGCCGCCGCCGAAAATGTCGGGGTCGAAGGCCGGATGCGAAACCATCGCGAGCACGTCGCCGTTGCGCGGATCGAGTGCGACGAAGGCGCCGTTCTTCCCGGCCATCGCCTGCTCTGCCGCCTGCTGCAGATTGAGATCGATCGTCATGACGAGGTTTTCGCCGGGCTTGTCGGCGATTTCCTTGAGCACGCGCAGCCGCCGCCCGACGGCGTCGACTTCGATCTCCTGTCCGCCGGCGTCGCCGCGCAGAAAACTCTCCCACACGCGCTCGAGGCCGAATTTTCCGATCTCGTCGCCCATGTGGTAGTCGGCGTGCGACTGCAGGTCGGTCTTGGTCACCTCGCCGACGTAGCCAAGCAGATGCGCGGCGAGCTGACCGTACAGGTAATGCCGCGCAGGCGTGATTTGCAGGCTGACGCCCGGCAGTTCGAGCTGATGCGTCTCGAGCGCGACCACCTGCTGCCATCCCAGGCGCTCGGCGACGGTGATGGGCTCGTACGGCGGGCGGCCGGCCTCGTCGGCGTCGGAAATTTTAGCGGGGATATCGTCGGCGCCGGTGTAGCGCGCGAGCCTTTCGATCGTGAGCGAAAGATTGTCGGAATCCTCGGGCACGATTTGAGCGTCGAACGAAGGCCGCGTATCGACCAGCGGCAGATGATTGCGATCGAAGACCAGGCCGCGCGGCGCCGGCACGCGCTGGAGACGAATCCGGTTGCGATCGGCCAGCTCGACATTTTCCTTGTGATGCAGCACCTGCAGGTTGTACAGGCGCACGGAGAGGAGGCCCAGAACCGCAAACATCATGACGGTCAACGTGACGATGCGCGGTTCCAACAGAGGGACCGGACGGCTGGCTTTAGACGAGATGTGGAACTTCGCCACTGATGCGTTCCCTCTACAATTTATTCGCGCGCGGCTCTGGCTTTCAATCCCGTCAGCTGCTTGCTCGTCGCCAGCACCGCGAAGACTATCGGCGCGATTATCGCGGAAATCAGGGCCTCGAGCGTCAATTCGGGCATGAGCGCGCCAGTGTCGGACAGAGCGTTGAAGCCGTTGGCAATCGCGATGGTGCCCAGCGCGGTCGCAATCACGCCAAAGAAAACCAGGGTCGCGCCGACGAATGCGTTGGCGACCATCACGCGCGTCGAAATCTCGTAACTCACGAGGAAGACCATAGTCATCATGAAGGCGTTGAGCCCCGGGTGCGAGCCGGCCAGCGCGTCGGTCGCATAGCCCATCGTGAACGCGATGATGGCAGGGAGGACGCCATGATGACGCAGGCCGAGATCGACGGCGAGTATAATGATCAGGTTCGGCACCAGCGCGCGAAAGGAAACGAGATGCGGGACTGCGGTCTCAATCGCCAATCCCAGCACCGCGAACACCGCGAACAGCAGGATTAGCCGCAATGCGATTCAGTCCTTGGCCTGGTCGTCAAGATGCGGCGGCGGGTCGGTCAGGATCATCACCTGCTCGAGTTGGCGGAAATCGACCGCCGGCGTGATCCTTACGCCGAGGAAAAGTCCCGGCCCTTCGCGATGCACGCTTTGGATCGTCCCGACCAGCAGGCCGCGCGGGAAAATTCCATCGAGGCCCGAGGTTACGATCGTGTCGCCGACGCGAACGTCCTGCGAGCGGTCGGCGTACTTCAGGATCACGCCGTCGTCGACCAGCCCCGCGACGATTCCGCGCGCGCGGGTGCGTTGATCGAAACCATCGAGCGCCGAGTTGTGGTCGTTGATCAGCAATACGCGCGACGCATGCGGGCTGATGGCGATGATTTTGCCGACCACGCCCTGGTTGGCGATCACCGCCATGCCGGGACGAAGTCCTTCGTCGGTGCCCGAGGCGAGAATCAGAGTGCGCGAGACGCCGCTAGCATCGCTGCCGATCACGTTGGCGGCCACGGCGTTGGTGCCGAGCGCATCCTTGAGATCTAGCAGTTCGCTGAGGTGCTGATTTTCGACTTCGAGCTCGGCCAGCCGCGCCTGATCGCTCTTGACCCGCGTCAGCTCGTCGCGCAGCTTGACGTTTTCGTCGCGAGCGTGAACCAGGTCGAGATAGTCTTTGCCAATCGCAGACGCGCCATCGCTGAAATGGGTAAAAGCGCCGTCTATCGGACTGATCAGCTCGAGAAATGCGGACTGCGGGCGCGCGGCGAGATCGCCTGGATGGACCCCCGACGAGATCAGATGAAGCGACAGAATTAGCAGCACGCCGCTGGCTAGCAGTACGCGGTTGCGCCAAAGAAAGCTGCTTCTCACGTCAATTCAGCCCGACGCGCAGGTGTAAGTTTCAGCGGAGATGCGCCACGTCGATCAATCAACGGTCACGTCGCGCAGCAGCGACAGTTCGTCCAACACCTTGCCCGCGCCCATCACGACCGCGGTCAGCGGATCGTCGGCCAGCGTCACCGGCAGGCCGGTTTCCTCGCGCAGCAACACATCGAGGTTGCGCAACAGCGCGCCGCCGCCCGCGAGCACGATTCCCTTGTCGACGATGTCCGACGCGAGTTCCGGCGGCGTGCGCTCGAGCGCGATACGCACCGACTCGACTACCTGCCGCACCGGCTCCATCAGCGCCTCGCGAATCTCCTCGTCGGTTATCTCGATAATCTTGGGCACGCCCGCTACCAGGTCGCGGCCCTTGATCTCCATGGTCTGAATCTCGTTGCCGGGATAGGCCGACCCGATCGTTATCTTGATCAGCTCGGCGGTGCGCTCGCCGATCAGCAAATTGTACTTGCGCTTGATGTGCTGGATGATCGCCTCGTCCATCTTGTCGCCCGCAACGCGCACCGAGCGCGAAAAGACGACGCCGGCGAGCGAAATGACGGCGACCTCGGTGGTGCCGCCTCCGATATCGACAATCATGTTGCCGGCCGGCTCGGTGATCGGCAGCCCGGCGCCAATCGCGGCCGCCATTGGCTCTTCAATCAGGTAAACCTCGCGCGCGCCCGCCGACTCTGCAGATTCGCGCACGGCGCGCTTCTCGACCGCGGTGATGCCGAACGGCACGCAGATGACGATACGCGGGCGCGGACGCACGAGCGTCTTGCCCGTGTGAATCTTCTGGATGAAGTAGCGCAGCATGTTCTCGGTGATCTCGAAGTCGGCGATCACGCCGTCTTTGAGCGGCCGGATGGCGACGATCGAGCCCGGCGTGCGGCCGAGCATCTTCTTCGCCTCGGACCCGATCGCGAGCACGCGCCGCGAGCCGCGCGAATCCTTCTGCACCGCGACCACCGACGGCTCGTTGCACACGATGCCTTCGCCCTTCACATAGATGAGCGTGTTGGCGGTGCCGAGATCGATTGCCAGATCGTTGGAGAACCAACCGAAAATTGAGTTGAGAACCACGTGTTTTCCCCTCCTCTGCCCAGTCCATGGCCCGGATGCCGGTACCAATCTCCGGCCCGAATACCACCCCAAAAGACGCGGCCCAAGTATTGAAGAATCTTACGGCGGATACGTTTGGGTCCGTCAAACTAACCGCTCTGCGACACGCTAACAAGCCGTGGGGGCGCAAGCAAGTAATCGGGCGCAATTGCTAACGCAAAAGGCGCTAAAGTATGATGCGGATTCAATGCTAGAAGGAATTCGCCGTTACCAATATTCATGGCAGGTGCAGGTCCCGTTCGCGATCCTCGCGATCGTGATGGCTTTTTGGGGCTTTGGCGCCGGCTTGTTCAACACCGTTCATCCGATCGCGACCGTCAACGGGCGGCAGATCCTCGGCGACCAGGTCGATCGCGAAGCGACTCAAATCCGCGAGACTGTGCAACAGATGTACGGCGCCAACGCGCAGGCCGTGCTCAAGTCGATCAACCTTCGCAAGGAAGCGGTCGATCGATTGATCGAGCAACAACTGATTGGCGAAGAGGCGCGCCATCTCGGCATCAGCATCAGCGACGAGGCGCTGCAGGAAAAAATTACAAAAGAGCCCGTTTTCCAGCGCGACGGCCAGTTCGACTTCGACACCTACCAGGACGTGCTGCGCAACGCCAATCTGTTGCCGGCGGAATACGAAAATGACGAGCGCGACGGCATGATCGCCGAGACGCTGCGCAATATGATCGACAGCGGCGTGCAGGTGAGCGACGACGAAGCGCGCCACGCCTACAATCTTGCGAACGAAAAGATCGCGAGTGCGCTACGTCGAGTTCGCTTTCAGTGATTTCAGCGCGAAGATTTCGCCGACCGAAAGTCAGATCGCCGACTACTACAAACAGAACTCGGACCAGTTTCGCGAGCCCGAGCGCATCAAGTTGTCGTACATCCACTACGAGCCTCTCGTGCTGGCCGCCAAGTACACGCCTCCCGACAAGGACGTCGAGGACTACTACAAACGCAACGCCAGCACGCGTTTCAAGCATCCCGACCAGGTTCACGCGCGGCACATCCTGATTTCGGTGCCCGCGGGCGCGACCGACAAGGAGAAGGCGGCGGCCAAGGCCAAGGCGGACGACGTGCTCAAGCAGGCGCAGGCGAAAGGGGCCGACTTCACCAAGCTGGCGGCAAAGTATTCGGACGATCCGGGTAGCAAGGACCAGGGCGGCGATCTCGGCACGTTCGGGCGCGGACAAATGATCAAGCCGTTCGAGGACGCGGTGTTCGCGATGAAGCCGGGTCAGATCACGATCGTCGAGACGCGCTACGGTTATCATATCGTCCAGCTCGAGGAGTCCATCCCCGCGCATACCGACACGCTCGATCAGGCGCGGCCGAAGATTCTGGAAGACCTGCGCACACAGGCCGGCGCGAAGCTCGGGCGCGAGGCGGCGCAGGAGGACCTGACGGCGGCGCTCGGCGGCGACAAGATCGAGGACCTGGCGAAGAAGCGCGGCATCGACTCGGTCGAAACGCCGCTGTTTGCGCAGGGTGAACCGGCCGGCGGCCTCGAGCAGGATCGCCAGGTGATGGCAGCTGCCTTCAAGCTCGACGCGGGCCAGGTCGCACTGGTGCCGGAGAAGGGCGCGCCCTACGTGATCAAGCTGCTGGTGCGGCAACCGTCGCGAATTCCGCCGCTGAAGGAGATCGAGCCGCAGGTGCGCGACGCGCTGATTCGCGTGACCGCCGAAGCCGACGCGAGCCAGCAGGCGCAGAAGATACTCGCGACTATCAAGACGCCGGCGGACTTCGACAAAGCGGCCGCATCGAACAAGCTCACGATTAAAACTGTCGATCCGTTTCAGCGCTCGACCCGCACCGTCCCCGGTATCGGCGAGTTTCCCGAAGTCACCGACGCCGCCGCGACGGTGCCGACCCTGCCCGGCATGATCGATCGCGTGATGGAGAACGGCGGCAACTCGTACGTGTTCGAAGTTACCTCGCGCACCGAACCGACCGACGACGAATGGAAGAGCGCGCAGAAATCGTTCCTGCAGGAATACGTCGAGCAGCGGCGCGCGCAGGCATGGACGCAATTCCTCGATCAGCTCAAAGACCAGGCCCGGATAAATATCGACACCGACCAGCTTGCGGTCGGCGAGTCGTCGACCTAAAGGAATACAGTGATGAAATCTGATTCCGACGAGCCTCCATCGCGCCACTCCGCTGGCGTCGATACCAACGAGTTTTTTCTCCCCGGCGCCGGCGTCAGCGCGCTGCTGATTCACGGCCTGACCGGAACTCCGTACGAGATGCGCTACCTCGGCGAGCAGCTGGCTGCCCGCGGCGTGCGCGTGCGCGGCGTCAAGCTGGCCGGTCACGCCGGAACGCCCGAGGCATTGGGCGCGGCCGGCTACGACAACTGGTACGAGAGCGTCGTCAACGGCCTTGAAGAGCTGCGGCAATACCGCGAGCCGATCGCAGTGGTCGGACTGTCGATGGGCGCGGTGCTGGCGGCGCGGCTGTCGGCGGATCAGAGCGAGTCGATCGCAGGAGTGACGCTGCTGGCGCCGGCATTTTTTCTGCCGACTTCGACGACGCTGGCGCTGCGGAGCCTGCGCGGCGTGCTGGGCTCGCTGGTCGACACGATCTACCTGCACCAAACGGTGGGTTCGGATATCCACGACGCCGCCGCCAAGTCGATGCATCCCACCTGCCGCCTGATGCCGCTGTCGGCGCCGATGAAGCTGCTCGATTTGTCCGCGCTGGTCAGGCCGATGCTCGCGCGGGTCACGCAACCGGCGCTGGTGATGCATGCGCGGCGCGATCACACGTGCCCGATGCGCAAGAACGTCAGCTTCGTGATGAAGCATCTCGGCAGCGCCGAAAAGCGCGCGATCGAGCTCGAGGAGAGCTTCCACATAATCACGGTGGACAGCGAGAAAGAGCGCGTCGTGGGCGAAGTCGCGGAATTCGTCGAGCGCTTCCGCGTCGCTCCGCAAAAGCGCGCGGCGGGTTAGAGTCGCGAATCGCCGCGGTCAGGTTTGCGCCGCGTAAAATTCTTCGAGCAGATACTTTATATCGGGACGGCCGAGCACCTCGATGAAGCAGATCTCGTCGTTGGCGTTGAGATCGATGATCACCTGGCCCTCGATCGATTGCAGCTCGACGTAGTTGGCAACCTTCACTTCGGCAGCGGTCGCGAAGCTCGCGCAATTCTCGTCGCCGCAGTCGCACACCGACTCGATTCTGAGCGCGCGCAGCTTGGCCTCGAGCGGATCGGCGCCCTGCTGCTTGAGCAGGTAGACCATCTCCTCGAGCAGGTCGGGCAATACGTCGTTCATCATCGGCGCAGGCATGGCGTTCTTCAGGGTAGTGGATTCGGTGCGCCAATCAAGTGCAAACGATGCGCGCAATCGGTATCGTCGCCAGATGGACGAAGAACTCGACAAAATCCTGGTTACCACGATGAACGATGTGCCCGGCTACGAGATCGTCGCCGTGTATGGCGAAGTGTTCGGACTGATCGTGCGTGCGCGCAACGTCTTCTCGAACTTCGGCGCGAGCCTGCGCACTCTCGTCGGCGGCGAAGTCGGCGGATACACGACGCTGCTCTCTGACAGCCGCAATCACGCGATCGAGCGGCTGCGATTGGCGGCGCAGGAGAAGGGCGCCAACGCGGTAGTCGCGATGCGCTTCGACTGCAACGAAATCGCCAACCTGATGAGCGAGATTGCGGCCTACGGCACTGCGGTGACGATTCGCAAGAAATAATCGTGCCTTGACTGGGTGCCCAGCCGTACTTATGTTCAACCTGCGACCTAGAGCACAGGAGACAAGTTTTAATGTCCAGCGACAAAATCGTTCACGTAACCGACGCCAGCTTCGACCAGGAAGTTCTGAAGTCCGATACTCCCGTGTTGGTCGATTTCTGGGCGCCGTGGTGCGGGCCATGCCGCGCGATCGCGCCTATCCTCGACGACCTTGCGGGCGAGTACTCGGGGCGCCTCAAGATTGCGAAGATCAACGTTGACGACAATCCGCAGACTCCAGGCCGTTACGGCGTGCGCGGAATTCCCAACTTGCTCATCATCAAGGGCGGCCAGGTCAAGGAACAGATCATCGGCGCGGTGCCGAAGGTCAGGCTCGTGCAGGCAGTCGACAGCGCTATCGCGTAAGCAGCGAAAAAAACAAATTCAGCGATCGCTTCTCGTGGAGGGCGAGGGCAACGCAGCCGGCGACGGCGCGGGGTTCGCGTCCTTCATCGCATTCTGCACCCAGAATCTCATCAGGTCGTCGCGATTGCGCTGGTAAGCGAGTTTCGCATCGCCGGGGATGTATTCCACCAGCATCTCGTTGTACGCCAGCAGCATCGGCACCAGTTGCGAATTGCGCAACAGGGCCGCATCGGGCGGCAACACTGCTGCCATCAGCATCACGATCAGCCCGCCGAACACGCCCGCGATTGCCGCGCCCAGCAGTCCCCCCGCCAGCCGATCAAGCGGATTCATGTGCACGACGTGTATCAGCCTAATCGCGAATGAGCCGATGATTTCCACCGCACTGAAGATCAGCGCGAAGACCACGACGTAGCCGACCACCGCACCGACCGTGTGCGAAGAGCCGAGCTTCGTCTCCGCGAACGCGCCAGCCATGTTGTAGTAGATCGACGCGAAATAAATGGCCGCCGCCAGCGCTACCACCGACGTCACCATCCTGAGCGCGCCCCTTTGCAGCCCGTAGATTGCTCCGATCGCGAGCAGCACGACGCCAACGAAATCGAATCCGTTCAGCCCGTTCATCATCCTCCACTCCCACCACGAGCCTAGCTGATGAAGGCGGGGCGCGCGACGCGTCGGCGCTCATGTACTTGGGCGGCGATATGCTTAAATGGGCACATGGCGCGAGTTTATATCGAAGAACTGTCGCATCACGTCGGCAACGAGGTCACGCTCAAGGGCTGGCTCGCGGGCAAGCGGTCGAGCGGCAAGATACATTTCCTGCAAGTGCGCGACGGCACCGGCGTGTGCCAGTAGCTAGTCGAGCTTCAGGGTTGGATCCGTCCGTACAGATATTTCGTGTGTATGTTGCGGTTCGGATTCGTTGTTCACAAAGGTTCGGAATTCGAGTGTCCCTTGATTCAGGATGTCGAGCGGTCCGATGATGACCATGATCCGAGCAAATCCGGTTTTCTTCAGATGGGCTGACGGCTTTGCTTCGGCTCGAAGATCGGCATCACCGATGGCTGATCCACGAAGAGCTATAGTGACTCTCTCGATGTCGTAGAAGTCAGCCCATCTCTGGTAAAACGACAGTTTTAGTAGCCGCGATGGCTGACTGCGAAAAACTATCGCTTCGTCATATATTTCGGCCAGGGTGATCTTGTTGCCGACCTCGACCCGGCAATCGTCACTTATAATCGTGACTTCGTGCTTCATTCTGTGGCTTCTCGGGCATTTCGGGAGGGTTGACCTCAACAGCTTTGTTTTCGTTAGCAGTGGGAGTCCCGTCGCAACCGACTTGAGGGCTTACTTGCGAGGCTGACGCTATCCAGAATCCATCGCGTGTCGCGACCTCTAATGCATCGTTTGCGAAGATTCCCATCACAGGGGAGGCCGGCTGTTCTACTTCCAATTGAATATCTTTCATGAGGTCCTCGAGATATTCGAGGCTTGATTTCGCCCAATGGGTGACCGTCCATTGTCGGCCTGCCTTCGTCGCGACGCCCAGACAGCACAGCCGATCCAGGACACCCATTAGGTACCGTGGATCGGCGCCGAAAGTCTTGCGGATGGATTCGAATGGAACCGGCCTAGGACTATGTTCTGCCAGTTCCCACAATATTGTGAAGCTGTCTTCGTCTCGGACAGCCTTGAAGAATCTGATCGCCGTCGTGTCGGGAAGCGTGCGTTCGCGAAATTCCATAAGATGCCAGGCTCTCGCTAGAGCAATGAGTTTTTTGCCTCTTCCACAACGCTCGACAACCACTTTTGAAGATACGCTTTTTCCATAACCCAATCTAAGGCGGCCAATATCAGAACCCCGGACGAAATATCCTCTTCCTTAAAAAATTCGTCGGTGCCGCCGTTCGCCCGGAATACCTTCCTCGTACCGGTGTCAGTGAACCCTCCACGCGCGCCTCGTTCAAAAACACCAAGTGTCGCTTCCCCAGGAGAACCCCGTAATTCTCGAACTCGGCAAGAGAGCCGTATGATGACGCGACATTAACTACCAAGTTTACCTTCTTGAGCTGGACTAGCTCCAAAACATTTGTCGGAACGGCCGGAACCGCCAGTTCCTCGCTGAAGAATGCATCATGACCATTCTCTTGAGTTCGTCTCTGATTTCGAGCCTCGTCGCGGCCGCGGGATTTGCCGATCCAGGTGCTGGTCCCCAAACGAGCACCCTAAATTTGCAACTCGCCGAGGATACTGCAAGTCCTTTTCGGGTCTTTTCCCGGTCGAATGATCTTTTACCGCGCTTATCGGTCTTGAGACCGCTCGGGCGCTTTTGGGCTTTTTGGCAGACCTGACAGACCAGATATGCTGCATCAATGATAGGAAATTTGCGAAGCCGAAACTTCATCGGATCCGCTGAACAGTGGTTGCAGCGCATGGGCGACTGTCCAAACTATCACAGTGACCTCCCTCTTCAGCAACTCGAACATCTTGCGCAGAATCTCACTAAAATCTCGAAAGCGTAAGGCGGAAAAGTTCAGGGGGGAGCGAAAAACAATAAGAGCGCCAGGGGATATGGCGCTGCGCTCCAGATCAAACCATCCGCCCGATCAGACCACATTTGCTAACCTATACGCTCATGAACTTGGGCGGCGATATGCTTAAATGGGCACATGGCGCGAGTTTATATCGAAGAACTGTCGCATCACGTCGGTAACGAGGTCACGCTCAAGGGCTGGCTCGCGGGCAAGCGGTCGAGCGGCAAGATTCATTTCCTGCAAGTGCGCGACGGCACCGGCGTGTGCCAATGCGTCGCGTCGCTCGCCGATCTCGGCGCGGAACGCTTCGCCGCGGCGGATCACATGGGCCAGGAAACGTCGCTCGAAGTGACGGGCATCGTGCGCGAGGACAAGCGCGCGCCGGGCGGCTTTGAGCTGACGATGAAATCGATCGAGATCGTGTCGCCGGCCAGCGACTATCCGATCACCAACAAAGAGCACGGCGTCGCGTTCCTGCTCGACAACCGCCATTTGTGGATCAGGTCGTCGCGCCAGCACGCCGTCTTGCGCATCCGCAGCGAAGTGGCCTCGGCCTGCCGCGATTTTTTTCACGAGCGCGGCTTCGTGCTGTTCGACGCGCCGATTCTGACTCCCACTTCATGCGAGGGCACCACCAACCTGTTCGAGCTCGACTACTTCGGCGAGCGCAAGGCGTACCTGACGCAGAGCGGACAGCTCTACGCGGAGGCGGGCGCGCTCGCCTTCGGCAAGGTGTACTGCTTCGGCCCGACGTTTCGCGCGGAGAAATCCAAAACGCGGCGTCACCTGACTGAGTTCTGGATGGTCGAGCCGGAAGTTGCGTACTGCGATCTCGCCGGCGACATGGAACTGGCCGAGCAGTTTGTCTCCTACATCGTAGGACGGGTGCTCGAGCGGCGGAGCGCAGAGCTCAAGACGCTCGAGCGCGACACCACCAAATTGCAGGCTGCCGCGCAGCTGCCGTATCCGCGCATCAGCTACGACGAAGCTATCGAGCGACTGAAGAATAAGGGCGTCGCGGTCAACTGGGGCGACGACTTTGGCGGCGACGAGGAAACCGCGCTGTCAGAGGAATTCGATCGGCCCGTGATGGTGCATCGCTACCCGACCGCGTGCAAGGCGTTCTACATGAAGCAGGATCCCGCGCGGCCCGAAGTCGCGCTATGCGTCGACATGCTGGCGCCGGAGGGTCACGGCGAAATTATCGGCGGCGGCCAGCGCGAGGATGACTACGAAACACTGCGCACGAAGATCACGTCGCACGGCCTGCCGCTCGCGCCGTTCGAATGGTACCTCGATCTCCGCCGCTACGGCTCAGTCCCCCACGCCGGCTTCGGCATGGGCATCGAGCGCATGACAGGCTGGCTGTGCGGGATACATCACATCCGCGAGACAGTCCCGTTCCCACGCTTGATGGAGCGCCTGGAACCGTAGCGCAATCAATGAAAAAAGCAAATCACCTGCGCGGTGGGCGCAAGGGGTGACCCCTTGACCCAGTATCAATCGCAAAATCCCGCAGACGGTCTTTTGCTCTCGGTCCTTCTGAACGCATAATGCAAACTATGGCTAACCGTCGCGAAATTCTCCCCCGAGCTTTTGAAGCTGCCCGCTCGCGATCGCGCTCGGCTAGCGACGGGCGTCTCTTGTGTCATCCTGACGAAGCGAGCAACGCGAGCGGATGGAAGGATCTCGGACAGCGGGGCGCAAGCGCCGCCGGTTCCGGTTCTGAGTTCTGCATCCGATAGGAATCAGGAAGCTTGCGCAACCGGATCAGCGATGGACCGCTGCGCGATTTCGGAAACCGGTACCGGCTTCGCTGACGCGAAGCTGTCCGCGATCCTTCTGCCGCTCGCGTTGCTCGCTTCGTCAGGATGACAAGTAGGAGCGCAAGATTCCGACAGCTAGCGGTTCAGGTCTACTTCCAGACTCTCTACCCTTACGCCGGATTGTTCGAAGCGGATTACTAGCTGGCAGTTGTTGGTTTTCACAGTTAGCGAGTAGGCGCCCGGGCTACGCTGCGTCGATGTGATCTGTTCCACGGTCTGGCCTTTCAGAGTCGATAGCGCCTTGTTCAGTTCGGCAAGTGACTGGGCTACTTCGCGGCCTCTGGGAGTCTTCAGGAAGAGCGCGTTTAGCGATAGCTCTGCGGCGGGGCCGAATAGGTGTCTTACCCTGCCACTGGTTAAGGCTACTTCCACGATTGCTCCCAGTCTTCGTTCCAGGTTCGACGGAACTTCCAGCGCTTCTATCGCGGTCTTGAGACCTAGATAGGTTTCACGCGCCTGTGGATCGTTGGTGACCTCCAGAAACGCCTGGACTTGCGGTAACAGGATGTCGCGCTGAAGAGTGTCGAGCGTTATCGATTCGCCCGGTTTGGGCTGGTCTTCGCTCGCCATCTGCGTTGCTAGGACTTGGTGCCTAGCAGCGACGCCAGCTCGTGCTCGAAGCCGCCGGTTTCGATTGCGCAGTGCATGCCGCATTCTTTGGGCGCGCCCGTTTCCCACCACCATCTGCCTGCGCGAGCGTCCTGGCCTTCGCCCACTGCGCGTGTGCATGGGGCGCATCCGATCGACTTGTAGCCCTTGTCGTATAGCTCGTTGTAGGGCACGTCGTTGGCGCGGATGTAGTTCCAGACCTCGTCGTCGGTCCAGTCGGCCAGCGGCGCCAGCTTTACGATGCCGCCGTGGTCGTGATCGATTTCAACCTTGCGGATATTCGAGCGCGTGGCCCACTGGTCGCGCCGGAGTCCCGTCACCCATGCGCTGTAGTTCATCAGCGCGCGGCGCAGCGGCAGCACCTTGCGCACCTGGCAGCATAGGAGTCGCAGGTTAACGTCGTTGTAGAAGAGATTGTTGCCGTGCTTGGTAACCATCTGCTGGACGACGGCGGTATCGGGCATGAAGACTTCGACGTTGATGCCGTACCGCGTGCGATACTTATCGATTACGTCGTAGGTCTCCTGCGGCATCCGGCCCGTGTCGATCGTGAAGACGCGAATCCTCGGATCGATCTTGTGCGCCATGTCGATCAGCGCGCAGCCGTCGGCCTGGAAGCTGCAGCAAATCGCCAGTTCTTTGCCGAACCGATCGATAGCCCATGCAAGGACTTCCTGCGGCTCCTTGTCATCGAGCTCGACGGCGGCTTCGCCCGCCTCGAGTTCGTCCATGATGAGACTCAGTTCGGGCTTTTCGCTTTCGGTGAATGCTGCACCCATATTGCTAAGTCCTTAGAGGTCGCCGGTCAGGCGGCGGCCTCGGCACCGGTTGCGTTTCCACTTGCGATCGAAATCAAATCGGCATCGCTGGTGCGCACGCAAAAATGCGTGAACGTTTCGTCGGGCTCGCGCCGTTCGAGGTAAGTGGCGAACAGCCTCGACACGTAATCTTCGACCAGCGGCGACGGCACGCGGCGCACGATCGGCTTGCCGATTGCCGCGTCCTTGCCCAGCCCGCCGCGCAGGATGATATCGAACGACTCGATTGGCTCGCCCGCCGGGCCGCGGCTGGTGGTGCCTTGCAACCCGATATCGCCGGTCCAGTGCTGCGCGCACGCGTGAGGGCATCCGTCGAGATTCAGCTTGAGGCCGCCCACCTGCGCGCCGAACTGATTCACCAGCCGCTCGATAATCGTCGCGAGCTTGGTCTTGGTGGGAGTGACGGCGTAGTTGCAATGCGGATCGCCGATACATCCGATCGACGACGCGTACAGCCCATTCGCTTCAAGAGGGAAACCGATTGCGCCGACCTGCGCGATCACGTCGTCGAGCTGCGCGGTGGGAATACCAGTGATGATGAAGTTTTGCCGACGCGTGAGGCGGATGTCGCCGCCGAATGAGGCCGTCAGCGCTGCGATTTCGCGCATCTGGCGCCCGCTCATCAGGCCGAGGTAAACCGGAAACCCGACGTAGTTCAGTCCGGGCTGCTTCTGCTCGTGGATGCCGGTGTGATCGCTGTCGGTTTCGGGAATCGGCATCTCGGCGAGGCTCTCGAGCGCGAAGCCCAGCTTCGCTTCGACCAGCTTGCGAAATTCCTCGACGCCGTAATCGTCGATCATGAATTTGAGGCGCGCCTTGACGCGCGACATCCGGTATTCGGTGGTACCTTGCCAGACGTCGATGATGGCGCGCATCACCGGCATCGCTTGGTCGCGCGTGATGAACACGCCCAGGTGCCGCGACAGGCGCGGCGTCGACGACTGGCCGCCGCCGACGCGCACGGCGAAACCTTCGCGGCCGTCTTTCAGCATCGCAATTAGCGCGACGCAGTTTATCTCGGGCGCGTTGCACTGATGCGGGCATGAGGCGATCGAGATCTTGTGCTTGCGGGGCAGGTCGGAGTACTCGCGATTGCCGTAGAAGAATCCCGCCGTCTCGGCGATGAGCGGCGTCACGTCGAAAAGTTCGTCGGGGTCGACGCCCGCGACCGGGCATCCCGTGATATTGCGCACGACGTCGCCGCATCCGCCCATCGTCGTGAGCCCGACGCTTTTGAGCTTCTCGAGAATCTCCGGAAACTTGTCGAGCGTGATGTAGTGAAGCTGGATGTTCTGGCGCGTGGTCAGCTCGCCTTGGTCGCGGCCGTAGGTCTCGGAGATTTCACCGATCGCGCGGAGCCCCTCGGCGCTGAGGATGCCGCTGGGGATTTTGACGCGCATCATGAACGTGCCGATTTTGGGCTTGTCGTGGTACATGCCGAACCACTGGAGCCGCACGATGTCTTCCTCGGGGAGTTTTTCGTACGAGGTCTCGGCCAGCCGGTCCCATTGGCCGGTCAGCTCGGTGGGGAACAACTCACGCTTGAGGCGCTCGACCGAGTTGCGCTTCAAGACCATTTCCCACGATTGCGGCTCCCGTTTCGGCACTGATCAAATTCTCCTGCAATCGTAAAAGTAACTTAGGTGAGTAACTTAGTCAATTAAGTAGATGACAAAGCCGGTCGCCTATTCCAAGTATTCGCCGATTATGATAAATTTTGCGCCGGAAGCTGAGAAAAAATGAAGTTTGGCGTCGGCGTAGATTATTCCTTGAAGGCTCTCCTGCTGTTGGCGGAGCGCTATCCTACCACTTCGCCCGTGCGAGTCGAGGAAATAGCGGAGAGCCAGGATATCCCCGAGAATTACCTGCGGCGGCTGCTGATCGAGCTCAAGCGCGGAGGCCTCGTCGCCAGCCAGAAGGGGCCGAATGGCGGGTACATGCTGGCGCGGCCGCCGGCGCGAATCACGATGGCGGACGTGGTCGAAATAATCGAGGGCGACTACACTCCCGTCGAATGCCTCGAGGAAAGCTCGTCGACCTGCCCGCGCGAACAGCCGTGTGCGATGCGCGACGTGTGGCGCGAAGTGCGCGATTCGGTCAACGGCATCCTGAAGGGAGTGACGCTGCAGGCGCTGTCGGAGAAGCGCCGCCACGCGATCAACTACAGCATCTAAGGTGGATTGATTTCCGGTCCACGGACTCTCCAAGGCACCATCCGGTCGATCAGGCCGTCGCGCATGATCAGCGTGTGGAATAGGACCCCGCTGAAATGCGCAATGAATGTGGCGAAAAACAGGTATGCGACGATCGTGTGCGTCTTGCGCAGCACCGCATAGAGCATCAGACTGTGCGGCAGGATAGGCGGCAGATGGATTGGGCCGAAAAGCACGATCGGATAGCGTGCCGCCGACAGCATTCCCCATCCAATCAGCGGCATCGCAAACATCATCGCGTACATCAGTAGTTCGGAATAGTGAGCCGCGATCCGCTCCTCGGGTGGCATAGTCGCGATGAATTCGGGCGGCGGATTTAGCTTCCGATTCACGTAGCGAATGATGACCAGGATCAGGATCGCGATCCCCAGCGGGCGATGAATCGAAACCAGCAGATGGTAGTCGGCCAGCGAGGCGACCATCGCGACGCCGATAAACAGCATCGTCAGGACCATCGCCGCCATCGTCCAATGCAGTATCCGCGAGGGCAGCGCGAATTGTCCGCTGCCCGTCGATCGGGTTACTCGCTCGCTGCCACTCACTGGCCTACCTCCGCGGGCGTGACGGCGCTGGGCTCCTTGGTTTCGCCAGCTCGTCTCGTGAAGGATTGTGAATAGACCGCGGATCGCGCGCTGAGCAGGGGATCATCGGAAGGCGCAATTCCGTCGGGGAGCACCAGCGGGTCGAAATTGATATCGCGGCAGTTGCCGGGCGCTTCAGCCGCGACGCTGTCGAGCGTCAGCGTGCCCACATCGAGATGCTCGCGAGTATCCGGCCAGGGGAGGGTGGCGTCATCGGTGGGGTCGCCCGGTTGCCCAATAGTAATGATCATGTGCCACTGCACCGGACCGCGCCGGATGCGCGCGATTAGCGCGTCGAACAGATAGTTCTTGTCCTGCGCGTCCGCTGGACCTTCCGGAGCGAACGCATCGACGGGAACCATCGACCATCTAACGGGAGTGGTGTCCCCCGCAGCATTCGTGAAGCGAAATACGTTGAGGCCGTTAAACGTGGCATTGGCGAATCCCGATGAGAACGGTTTTGCCTTGATAATCGTGATCGCGCGCACCGTCTCGGGATGCGCGGCTAGAAATGCGCTCATTTTCGCCGGATCGGGTTTGCCCGTTGCCGGATCGATCTTCGAGGCCAGCAGTTGGTCGTAGAAACCCTCGGGAGTATTGACCGCAAACACCGGCAGGTCGACCATCGCCGTGCGCCATTGCTCGCCGTGGCGAGGCTCGAAGCGCAGCCCAAATCCACGCACTGCCGCGGGACCATCTACCGCAAATGGTTGTCCGCCGGCGAGGGAAAAACGACCTGTCACCGCCACGCGGCCCGGCTCGAACACGCTCGCCTTGGAAAGGCGCGCGCCCTGTCCATTGCTTTCGAAATAGCCGGCTGACGCACATGCCCTTGGCGTGGTTACGGCGAAATCCAGGATGGACGCCGAAGACCTCCTGGAATCCATCCGCAAAGCGGCCCGGCGTCAACAGGCCCGGTGAGAGCCATCCGCCCACATACGCAAAGCTGCCCACGACACACAGAACCAGCGCGCCGAGAATCGCCATCCTGGGAGCTGTTCGCGGCTCGCTCAGTATCGCGAGCAGGTTTTTAGCCGACGGTCTCTCTTCTGGAGGAGGCGAACTGTGGTCTGGCAATTCTCTGCTCCTTTTCGGTCACGAGCGAGAAAGGACACAGCAGAAACCGATCGTCCTATAGCATAGTTTCCGGTACAGCTCACTAATTCAGATCAGGTCCGACTGCGTGAGAGGGTGGCGGACTGACTGCAGCATCTGGCAGGATTCTTCGCCATGCATGCATTCGCCGCGGCTGGGGCCGCATTTCTAATCTGCGTACTTTGGTTCGACCTAATGTTCGACACGCAGGTGCGCGGGCACGATGGCGAGGTGGTGCCGGAAGCGGCGTTGGCGTCGATCTCCGGCTACTACCGGGGCATCGCGCGAGCATGGCCGATGAACCGGCTGGTTACGTTAGTGATGCTCCTGACCGTGCTGGTCATTGTGATGGAGATTATTTTCGGCGCGTATCACCGGTGGATCGAATGGATCTCGCTACTCGCCGCCGTCAGCGCGATCGGACTTGCGCGGGTCCGCACCATTCCCAACGCATCGCGTCTCGGTAAGGCTTCCGACTCACCCGAAGAGCAATCGCGGCTCGCGCGCAGAATCTACACGGATCATCTCTACTGCCTCGCGGCGATGACGCTCGTGCTCATCCTTCAACTGGGTGCGCATCGTTCGCATCGAAAGCATCACGAGCAGTCCGCACCGGAGGTTCCGCAATCCGCGGTGCTTTAGCGCCATTTAAATCGCTTGATTTAATGTGAAACCCGCGGTGGGTTTCACGCTTCCTTCGGCAGGGGTGACCCCTGCACCCGGTATCAAGCGCAAAGTTGTGCGCAGCGCACTACTTTGCTCTCGGTCGCAATAAAATCATAAATGCGGTTCGCTCCCTTCTAGATTCCGGTTCGCTTTCCCGCTCGGAAGTGGCTTAGGGCTTTCTGTCTCCTCGCCCTGTTAGGGCGAGGATGAAGGTGAGGGTCCAAGTACAGCGCCCTGCGCGATTCAAGATTCCGACCGCTGTTACCGAGTGAGGTCTGTTAACCCTCGGCGTTGCCGAAAAGCGTATCGTCAGAAGCTGGACGCCTCTAACCCATCGAACAATTGGAAGTGGAAACCGGATTTATACTGACCGAGAGCAAAGTAGTGCGCTGCGCACAACTTTGCGCTTGATACCGGGTGCAGGGGTCACCCCTGCCGCGGGAGCGGGGCGCGCAGCCCCGCATTCGATTCCGCTCTCCGTCTCTACACGTGCTTGAGGACTTTTTCGTGCAGATCGCGCATCAGCTTTTCGTTCTGTCCCACTTCGCCGGTGAAGATTGTCTGCTGAGTGCCCCAGTCTTTGGCGCGGCGCTTCAGCTCGACGATGCATTCCTCGGGCGTGCCTATCAGTATCATCGGCGACACGAGCAGCTCGTCGGCGGTCTGCTGGAACATGGGAGCCATCATCTCGGCGGTCTTGCGCGTGGCTTCGCGCGACTCCGAAAGAATCATCGCGAAGACGAAGTTGCTGACCTTCACCGCTTCCGGCTTGCGTCCCAGTTTTTTGGCTTCGTCGCGCACGAATGCGACCTTCTCGCGGAATGATTTGTCGTTGGTGCGCTTCACGGCTTCCAACGAGATGTGACCGCGCTTGCCCGCCTCGGGAATGACGTTGATGTAGTCGGCATACTTGGCCGCAATGCGCAGCAGGCCTTTGCCGCCGCCGCCGAGGATTATTGGAGGATGCGGTTGCTGGATCGGTTTCGGCCACTGGATCGCGTCCTTGAAATGGTAGAACTCACCGTCGAAAGTGGTGCGCTCGTTTTTCCAGAGCGAGAGAATGCACGCGATCGACTCGTCGAGCATTCGCAGGCGCTCGGTAATTGGCGGGAACTGGATCCCCGTCATTTTGAATTCCGTCTCGGTCCATCCCGATCCGAAACCTGCGAGGAGCCTGCCGCCACTGATATGGTCCAGCGTCGTCAGACTCTGCGCGGTGATCGCTGGATGGCGAAACAGATTGCACAGCACCAGGTGGCCGACGCGGATTTTCTTCGTCGCTTCCATTACGATCGCCGCCATCGCGATGTGATCCCAAGCCTTCGACTTCACGTCGAGCTGGCGATCGGGACCCTCGTTCACCAGATGGTCCGCGAAAACGATCAGGTCGTAGCCGAGCGCCTCCGCCGTTTGCGCCTGAGCTCGATATTGAGCGGGTTCAAGTCCGCCAAGCTGAATTCCGAATTCCATTTGGTACCTCGCAGAAGGATTTGAGTTCGCTACCTTATCAACCGGCTGGCATTGAGAACATCAGCGGGTCGAAAGAGGAATAGCTCTGATTCGCTCGGATCATTTATTCGATGATTCTCATTTTCATTTGACAATTCGTTTTCATACTTCCGCAGACACTGACAACTTGTCATAGTTCTCGTTACTGCGAAAAGTTGCGCTCGCGATCAAGCGTTCGGTGGACAACCGGCTCGTCCTCTGGCGATACCAGTGTCGTCGGAAAGGGGGTCGCGTATGAAATCGAGATCCAAGACAGGCAGGGATCGAGACCTCTTTGAAATCGATCGCAGCATCCTCCTGAATCAGGTGAACGCCTTGAAGCTCACCGTTCGGAACGCATTGACCGAGCTTGCGATGATTGCGACCGAGAAGGTGTTCGACCAGCCGCTCACGGCAAAACTCAAACAGAACGCGCTCGCTCTGAACCGCATGGGCGCCAGGCTGGATGCTCTGGCCAAGCTGCTGGCGCGCGCAAAACTACCCGCGTCGAGAAAATAGCGTGCGCCGAATGCCCTCAATCGCACGAATCAAAGCTTGACGTGATTGTCCGCCCGCCACGCCGAGACACTGCGCCCGAAGCGTTTCTTGAACCAGCGTGAAAACGCGCTCGAGTGCGAGAATCCGAGCATCTCGGCCACCACCGACAAGGGCCGCTCGCGATTCGCGATGTAGCGGTTCGCCAATTCGGTGCGGACCGCGTCGACGATTGCCGAGAACGTGGTGCCCTCTTCCGCCAGATGCCGATGCACCGTCTTACGGTCGACACCCATCTGCTCCGCTACTCGCTCCATCCGGCAATCGCCGGAAGCCAGCAGCAACGCGACGAGCTCCCGCACTCTCTCCCCGAAGCTCCCCTCCGAAGGCTTGATCGAATCGACATATTGTTGCGCGTAACGCGCCATCGCCGGATCGGCCGCCGCAATCGGAGTGTCGAGATCGCTCGTGCAGCAGATTATTCCGTTGAAATCGCAGTTGAACTCGACCTTTGAACCGAAGACTCGCCGGTGGGTATCGAGATTGCGCGGTGCGCTGTGCACGAAGCAGACCCGGGGTCGCCAGCCGTCACCAAGAAAGTGGCGCATCGTTCGATAGAGCACGCCGACAGTCATTTCGACCCCTTGACGCTTGGGCGCAAACGATTCGATCGACCGCACCATGCTGACGACCGCGATGCCATCGTTCTCGTCGATTCGCACCGACACCGATTCGGTGTGCACCTTGCTATTCAGCTTCCACGCTTCGATTGCCTGGCGGATGGTTGGCTGATCGCGAAGGAGTAATGCGAGAGGACCGAAATTCGACAGCGTGCGTCGCTCGGCCATCCGCAGGCCGAAGTCCTCGACGCCCGCGGCTGCTGCAGACGATTCCAAAAGCTCGCGCACGGCATCTTCCGGAACCTTGAAGTCGGGATTCTGTAAACAACGGCGGGACAAGCCGACGCCGGCCAGCAAGCGCGACGGATTGAGACCGACGGAGCGCGCGACTTCCAGATAATCGGTCAGGCTGGCGCTACGGACCAGCGTTTGCATCCTCAATGATTACGATCAGTGTCGCCAAAAGTCAAAAAAATGCCCCCAATTGTCAAATACTTAAAGGCTGTTTCAGGTAACTTCCAGTTAAGCGCGAATCGCTGGAGGGGGACCGAATGCTGTCAGGGCAGCGTATCTAGCAGTCGCGTAAAGGGGGGACAATTACCTCAGCGTTGTATAGTGAACAAACCTGCTTTGAAGCGGACCGTGACGCGCTCGTCCACGAACTCAAGGTGATCGAAAGCGCGCTCGAAAACGGTGCAACCGAAATGACAATGATTGCCGCGGAGAACGTGTTCGAGCGCCAGGTGTCGAAGATTCTCAACAACGAAGCCCGCGCCCTGCTCCGGATGGTGCGTGGACTTAAGGATTTGCGCATCGCAGTCGCGCGTGCACGTCTCCCGAAATCCGGAAAATAGCAAGATCCAGAAAATGGATAGTCGGCGAACTGTCCGCCGTTGCTCAGTCTGCTTCGAACGACTGCCTGATCGAGTTCAAAATGAACAGGTATGACCTCGAAGACGAAATCTTGCCGATCAAGGAGATCTGGCGCATGACGGCCATTTCGCGCGGAGTTACCGAATGTTGCCGCGCGACCGCAACGAAGTCGCGCCATGCCTGCTTGTGATTGTCGGTTGATGGGACGGACGACGCCAGCTCGGGGTAAGCGGCCAGGATAAGTGTCTGACGATTGATCCGCAGAGTCTGCGCCAAGCGAAGAACGACCGTACGCGAAGGAAGCCGCGCGCCGGATTCGATATAGGCGACGTGCGAAGCGGTCACGCCGAGGCTGCGCCCCAATTCGCGTTGCGATAACCCCGCAGACTCGCGGGTTGCTCTTATCAACTGTCCCAGCCGAAGTTTTTTCTTCACTGAAAGATTTCAACATCGCGAAGTGTTTCAGAATCCAATATGCACGTTCCCATTAGACGCCAGAATTTTTGTAAAAACTACAAATCTGCCTGTTCGACGCGCTGATTTTAAATTTGGTTACGGTCTGGGACGCTATTTGCCCAATTTCGCCAATCCAAACCCGGGTAGCCTGTAATAGGCCGTCCGGTGCCGTAGGGCGCAGATGCCCATGAAATCATCACGCGGTGCATTAGAAATGATTGAACAGTTCATTAAAGAATGATTATGTTTGAAGCAGAGGGATGATGAGGTTGCGGTTTCGCCGTGCATATGCCTGCGGATTGAGACGTTGCCCGCGCGAGTGACCGACCAAGGAGACCTATGACTCCACCTGTCGCGCAAGTTTCTCCAAGAAATAAAATCCAGCCGAAACGCCCATCGATGATCGACGCACTGGGCGAATTCCGCGTACCGCTCGAGGCCAGCATCTACTGGCTCGGCGCGCTGTCGCATCCGTGGCCACACGCCAAGCCGCATAACGCCAAAGTCGTCATGCTGATTCCGGGCTTCATGGCCGGCGACATGACGCTCGCGCCGTTGGCGAACTTCTGCCGATGGCTCGGGCATCGCGCCGTCTATGCCGGCATCCTGTCGAACTCCGAGTGTCCGCGCGAGACGATGCGCAAGCTGTGCGCGCGGCTCGAGCTGGCCTATGAGAAATTCGGGCAGCCGATAGTAGTGGTCGGTCAGAGCCTCGGCGGTGTTTACGCACGTGAGATTGCGCGCGAGCATCCCGAGATGGTCGAGCGCGTGATCACACTTGGCTCGCCGATCAGAATGCCGCGCCGCCACGCCAACCTTGCGGTGCAGGCTGTCGCCCGCTCGGTCGCCGCGATTCGCGGCAGAGCCGAAGGATGCCTCAGCGAGTCGTGCCAGTGCGGATTGATGCTCAGCGACGAATCGCCCGCCGGCGTGCCGACCACGCACGTCTACTCGCGCACCGACGGCGTCGTGCACTGGGAAAGCTGCGTCGACTTGAGCGGCGCGCCGACCGTAGAGAACGTCGAGGTGATGGGCAGTCACGTCGGAATGGGCGTGAACGCCGACGTGTACCGCGTGATCGCGGACCGCCTCTCGATGCCGCGCCGTTCGCGGCTGCACGTGGCCGAATCGCACGCCGACGCCAGTTAGCCGCTCGCGCGAAGTTTAATCTTCAACGCAGCAGATCATTGCGTGCTGCTTTTTTCCGGTGCCAGCGCGATTGCTACCGATTGCGTGAGAGTAATCGCGATTCGATCGCCGATGCGCACGTTCTGCAGCGCGCCCGCATTCGTCACGTGGATATTTTCCGTTGAACCATCTGGCGCCTGCAACGTGACGCGCTGATCGGCCTGGTCGATCGCCGAAACGACGACGACCAGATGCGCCTGGCGCGCGGCCACCGCACCCGGAGTCTGCCCGGGATTCGAAACCCACAGCCCGCCTGCCACAGTTGCCACCGGTGGTTTGTCACTGGGGCCTTTGGCGACAATGACGATGGACTCCGTAAATTGCGCGACGTAGCGATCGCCGGCCTTCAACGACTGCAGGTTGGCCGTATCGTGGACGGTGAGCGTGATGTCTTTGCCCTTCGGCCCTTCCAACGTCACCTGCTTGTTCGCCGCATCGACCGCGACAATTTTGCCGTGGACCGTTAGCACGGTCTCCGCCGCAATCCCTCCAAGCGGAGCCGCACTTGTCGGCGCGGCAGTCTCAGCCGGAATGCTGGCCGGTGGCGAGCTCTCAGTGCTGCCGCATCCGGCCATCACGATCGCCAGCGCCGCCAACAATGACAATTGGAGAATCGCGCCCTTTCTCATGAGTTCATTTTCCTCGTGCGAGAGTTTTCCCGGGCTCTTTGTATGTCGAACGCCTCGAAGTAGACCAGAACCGCTAGCACTGCTTGTCATCCTGACGAAGTGGAAAGGATCTCGGACAGCTTAGCACTGCTTGTCATCCTGACGAAGCGAGCGACGCGTCAGCTGCTTGTCATCCTGTACGAATCGCGCCAGCGCAGCCAGTACTGGTTTCTGTCATCCTGACGAAGCGAGTCAACGCGAGCGGATGGAAGGATCTCGGACAGCGGGGCGCAAGCGCCGCCGGTTCCGGTTCTGAGTTCTGCTTCCGATGAAATCAGGACCGCTGCGCGATTTCAGAAACCGGTACCGGCGTCGCTGACGCGAAGCTGTCCGAGATCCTTCCATCCGCTCGCGTTGCTCGCTTCGTCAGGATGACACAAGAAGATGGCTGCGTCAGCGCGAGCGGTAGAAGAGCCACGCGCGTTCCGAGATTGCAGCGATATAGAAGAGCGCGATCAGCGGTGCGAGCGCGCGCACGATTGCGCCGGGGAACGCGGGCGGCGGCGCGATTGCGAGCGTGATCACCAGCGCATAGTTGATGATTCCGCCCCAGTGCCCCAGCCGGCTCCGCACCGGCCCCGAGGCCGGCGGCGCGAGCACGACAGAATCGATCACGTACTGGCTGAACGACAGCGCGATCAGGATGGGAATGTAGAACGGTATCGCGCCGGCTGCCGCCTCGCAGAAAATCGCCGCAAGCACGAAGGTCACGTCCGCGATTCCGTCGAGCCATCGCCCGCGCCCGCTCGCGACGCCTAGCCGCCGGGCGATTCGGCCGTCGACAAAGTCGCTGCCGGCAGCGACAACAGCGACTATCGCGAACGCCAGCCGTCCATCGTGCCCGTGCATCGCCAGCTCGACCCAGATTGCTGCCAGCGCGAATCTCAGCGCGCTCAGCCCGTTGGGTATCTGCGCGAGCATCAGCGAGCTGCGACGTCCACTTTCCACGCCTTCGCCCGCGACGGCCGAATGTTCTACAATAGACTTCTTATGCCCAGTAAAACTTCCCCTACTGTCCAGGTCGTCAGCCACGGCCCTTCATGCCTCGACGGTGTGATGGCGGCAGCCGCGGTGGCGCGCTTTTACGATGGCCATAAAGTCTTCACGGCGCTGGCCGGAAACAACGAGGCCGACCACGTGCTCCAGAATCTGGGGCTCAAGTCCGACAACGGCAACGAAAACGAAATCTGGATCACCGACCTGTCCTGGAACTCACCAGCGACCGGCGCGCATCTGACGGAACTGAGCGACCGGGGGGCGCGTATCTACTGGATCGACCATCATCGCACCGCAGTCTCCCGCGCCGATGCCCCCGAGTTCAAGGTGCCGTTTGAGGCCAAGGTTCTCAGCGAACAATACTCGGCAGCGCGCCTCACATTCAATTTTCTCAAGCGCATGGGCCGCGACCAGACCGAGCAGCAACGCGCCGAGTTCGACGCCTTTCAGCCGTTCGTGATGATCGCCGACGATCACGATCGCTGGGTCCATAAAATCCCCGAGTCGGCCGACTGGGCGCTCGCCGTGCAGACCCTCGGCGGAATCGGATCGTATCGCGAAATCCTGAAACTGCACGAGCCGCGGATGAGCCGCAAGCTGCGCAACGCGTTCGAGTCGGGCCAGGATGCGATGCGCCGCAGCCTCGAACTGGCCCAGGCCACGATGGTCGATCGCAAGCTCGACAACGGCATCACGGTGCGGACGGCGTGCTGCTTCGGCTATAGCAGCGAAGTCGCGTCGTATCTCTACAAGGGTCAGACGCGCACCGTCGTCGCGCTGTTCGACCTCCGCAGCCAAGGCGTCAGCCTCCGCCGCAGCGCCGACAGCGAGGTTGATTTGTCGCTTCTTGCGCAGCATTTCGGCGGCGGTGGTCACGCTGCAGCGTCGGGCTTGATGATCCCCGATTTGCGCCGCGTCCCGGCAGAGCGTCTCGCCGAAATCCTGGGCGATCAGCTCGAAAAATCACCGACCTGAGCCTCCGCGCTCGATCCCTCTTACAGCATCGGCCCGCACTTCCTCAGAGGCGCCTCTCTTGCGTCATTTTTGGCAATTTGCCTAGACTGACCACACGTTCATTTGACTGACTGTCCAGTTTCATCGTGACCAAAGAAGAAGTAATCAAGGAATATCGCGTCCGCGAGATCCTCGAAGCCGCGCGCCGCGTGATGGCTCGATACGGCATGCAGGGCACTACCGTCGATCGCGTCGCCGAGGAAGCGAAGGTCGCCAAGGGCACTATCTACCTCTATTTCGATACCAAGGACGCACTGGTCCATGCCGCAGTGCTCGAGGGATTGCGCGAGATGGTGGCTGAGATCCTGGCCTCGGACGATCCGTCTATTCAGCCGCTGGAGCGAATCCGCAAGCTCATCCTCGCGCAGTTCCGAATCCAGGCTTCGAACCAGGATTTCCTGAAAACCCTTATTATCGGCAACTCGCTCGATATCGAGCTCGAGTCCGAGGCCGGCCGCGAATACATGCGGGTCTACGCCGGCCATCTCGACTTCATGGCATCGGTCCTGCAAGACGCTATAGACCGCGGCGCGATTCGGCGGATCGATGCGCACTTCGCCGCGTTCATGCTCGGCGAGATGCTGACCGGCTGCCTTCGGCGGCGGCTGCTCAAGCTGGCATCGAGTCCGATCGAGTCAGATGCAGAAGCGGTCGTCGAACTTTTTCTCAAAGGAATTGCGGCGATTCAATGAAGCTGGAGTTTTTCAAAGTTTCAGCTTTCGCCGCGCTGTCAGCCGTGCTCAGCACGATTGTGCTCGCGGGATGCCATCAGCCGGCTGCGGCCGACGTCGACAAGGTGGGACCGGCGCCGATTGCTATCGCGGTCGCCGCGGCCCATCAGCAGAGTCTCGATCGCACCGCCGAAGTGCAGGGCGCGCTGTTTCCGCGCGAGCATGCCGTGATGTCCTCGGAAGTCGAAGGCAGAGTCGCGGAAGTCGTCGCGGATTTCGGCGACAAGGTCATCGCCGGCCAGGTGATGCTGAAAATCAATCCGCGCGAGTACGAGCTGCGGGTCGAAACGGCGCAGGCCGCGCTCGACCAGGCTCGGGCCAAGCTGGCCAACTCGACCGCACGCTACAATCGCGGGCTGGCGCTGAAGCGCGCGTCGGCCATCTCGGCCGAGCAATTCGATCAGTTGGCGTCGCAGTTGCGCGTCGATCAGGCTGATGCCGAGTCTGCCGATGAAGCGCTCGCGATGGCGCGCAAGAAACTCGGCGACACCGAAATCAAGGCGCCGTTCAGCGGCTCCGTGCAGAAACGGATGGTCTCGCTGGGCGAGTACGTCGCACCCGGCAAGGAAGTTTACGAACTGATCGCGACCGACCCAATCAAGCTGCGCTGCCCGATGCCGGAGCGGTTCGTCCCGATGACGCGCGTCGGCATGCCGGTAAAGCTGACGATCGACGCCAACCCCGGCGCTTCGTACTCCGGAAAGATCACGCGCATCGCGCCGGCGCTCGATGAAAGCAGCCGCACGCTGCTGGTCGAGGCCGAAGTGGCGAATCCCGACGGCGTGCTCAAGCCCGGATTCTTCGCGCACGTCGTCATGGATCTCGGCCACGATCGCGCGCTGTTTGTGCCGAGCGCGGCCGTCCTGCGCTATGCCGGCGTGGCGCGCGTGTTCATCGTCGAGCAGGGCGTGGTGCGTGCGCGCGAGGTGACGACAGGCAGCGTGGTCGGCGACCAGATTGAAATCACCGACGGGCTGAAAGAGGGCGAACGCGTCGCCGTCAGTGACGTCGATCGCCTGGCCGACGGCACCGCAGTGACGGCGAGGGTGCAGTCATGATTCTTGCCGACCTTTGCGTCCGGCGCCCCGTCTTCGCGACGATGTTCGTCGGCTTGCTGGTCGTGCTCGGCTCGTTCTCCTACATGCGCCTCGGCGTCGATCTCTTTCCGCGCGTCGATGTGCCGACCGTGATGGTCACCACCTTCCTGCCCGGCGCCGCGCCCGAGGAAACCGAAGCGCGCGTCACCAAGCCAATCGAGGAAGCGGTCAACACCGTCAGCGGCATCGACGAGATGCGCTCGACCACGCTCGAAGGTGTGTCGCGAGTCGAAGTCGAGTTCAAGCTCGAGCGCGACCTCGACGCCGCCGTGCAGGACGTGCGCGACAAGATTTCAACCGTGCTCGATCAACTGCCCGACGGCACCAAGCCGCCGATGGTGCAGAAGTTCGACCTCGACGCGGTGCCGGTCGTGACGATCACGGTCACCGGCTACCAGAGCCTGAAGGAGCTCACCGAGCTGGCGCGCCGGCGCTTGCAGGAACCGCTCGAATCGGTTGACGGCGTCGGTTCGATCGACATCGTCGGCGGACGCGAGCGCGAGGTTCACGTCAATGTCGACGCCGACAAGCTGCACGCGACCGGCGTTACAATTCAGCAGGTCGGCGCCGCGCTGTCGCGCCAGAACGTCGAGTACCCCGGCGGCCGCATGAAGCAGGGCATGTCCGAGGAGATGCTGCGCACGCTCGGCCGCATCACCGAGGTTCCCGACTTCGCCAAGATTGTGGTGAGCGAGGCCGACGGGCGGCCGGTCACGGTCGGCGATGTCGCGTCGGTCGAAGATGCCGTCAAGGAGCCGCGCTCGCTGTCGCGCTGGGATAACAAGAACGCCGTGTCGCTGGTGGTGCGCAAGCAGTCGGGCGAGAACACGATCGCCATCGTCGACCGGGTCAAAGAGCGCTACGAAACGCTCAAGGGAACGCTGCCGCCCGGCGTCGACGTGATCTTTACCCGCGATGCGTCCCACTTCATTCGCGAGGCCGTCCAGACCGTGCAGGAGCATCTGGTGCTCGGCGGCATCTGTGCGGCCGTCGTCGTGATGTTTTTCCTCGGCTCGATTACCTCGACTCTGATTGCCGCCGTCGCGATCCCCGTTTCGATCATCGCGACCTACTCGTTGCTCCTGTATATGGGCTTCACGCTCAACCGCATGACCTTGCTCGCGCTGACGCTCGCGGTCGGAATAGTGATCGACGACGCCATCGTCGTGCTCGAAAATATTTTTCGCTTCATCGAAGAAAAGAACATGGACCCGATGGCCGCGGCGAAAGCGGCCACCGCCGAGGTTGGCCTCGCCGTCAGTGCGACCACGCTCTCGCTCGCGGTGATTTTCGTGCCGGTCGCGTTCATCCACGGCGTGATGGGCCGCTTCCTGAATTCATTCGGCCTGACGATGGCGTTCGCGATCATGGTGTCGCTGCTGGTCTCCTTCACGCTGACCCCGATGCTCTGTTCGCGCTTTCTGAAAGCGAAAGGCGCGAGCGGCGCGAAACACAACCGCACCAAGGACTGGAAGATCTTCAAGTGGATCGAGGACTACTACGACCTCGCGCTGCGATGGTCGCTTGATCATCGATGGGTGCTCGTCGCCATCTCGATCGCGCTGATCATCTCGATCCCGTTCCTCGGCAAACTGGTCGGCGCGACCTTCATGCCCGACGACGACTCGAGCGAGTTCGCGGTTAATGTGCAGACGCCGCCCGGATACTCGCTCGCGCACACCGACGAGATTGTCGCGCAGATCGAGGATCGCCTGCGCACGATTCCCGAAGTTCGCGATCTGTTCACCACCGTCGGCGACACCAACGGCGACGACCGTGTGACCGTGGCCCAGGTCGACGCGAAATTGTTTCCGCTCGATCAGCGCCACCGCAGCCAGGAAGTGGTGATGGCCGACGCGCGCAAGCTGATGGACGCGTTTCCTGCTCTGCGCATCAGCGTCGATGCGATCAAGCCGTGGGAGCAGGGCGGCTATCGTGAGGTCGCCGTCGAATACGACATGCGCGGCCCCGATCTGGAAACGCTGCGCGTCTACGCCGAGAACCTGATGAAGCGGCTCAAACAGATCCCCGGCATCGTCGATCTCGACTCGAGCTACGAGGGCGGGTTGCCCGAGCTCCAGGTCAACATCGATCGCGACAAGTCGGCGGACCTGGGCGTGTCGGTCGACGATATCGCGCAGACGATGCGCACGATGGTGCAGGGCGACGTCGTCACGCGTTTTCGCGAGGGCCAGGACACTTACGACGTGCGCCTGCAGTTGGCCGACAAGGATCGCAACAATCCGGTCGTGGTCGCCGGCCTGACGATTCCCTCGAGCAAGGTCGGGCAGGTGCGGCTCGACAACGTGGCGACGCTCACGCACGGCACCGGCCCGGTGCAGATCGACCGGCAGGATCGCATGCGCAACATCTCGATCGTCTTCAACCTCGCGCCCGGATTCGCGATGAACAAAGTGATGGACGCCGTCACGCGCGAGGTCGGGCAGATTCATCTGCCGCCCGGCTACGTCACCGAGTTCGGCGGCCAGAGCAAGATTTACGGCGAGATGGTCACCGGCTTTCTGATCGCCTTCCTGTTGTCGGTCATCTTCATGTACATGGTGCTGGCGGCGCAGTTCGAGAGCTTCATCCATCCGATCACGATCATGTTGTCGCTGCCGCTGGCCGTTCCGTTCGCGCTGATCTCGCTGTTCTTCTTCCGCGAGCATCTGATGCTGTACTCGACGCTCGGCATCCTGCTGCTGTTCGGCATCGTGAAAAAGAATTCGATCCTGCAGCTCGATCAAACGCTCAACCTGATTCGCGCAGGCCTGCCGCGGCGCCAGGCGATCCTCACCGCCAATCGCGATCGCCTGCGTCCGATCCTCATGACGACGGCGGCGCTGGTCGCGGGCATGATCCCGGTCGCGATCGGGCAGGGCGCCGGTGACAGCTCGGTGCGCGCAATCGCGCTGGTCGTGATCGGCGGTCAGACGCTATGCCTGCTGATCACGCTGCTGTTCACGCCGGTTGCTTTCTCGCTATTCGACGACGCGGAAAACTGGTTCCGCAATTTCCGCAAGCCAGCCACGCGGCTCAAGCTGGTCGAGCCGTCCTACGACGACGAAGCCGAACGCTCCGCCATCGACTAGCCGCGCGCGCTCTCTCTCCATCTTCAATCCTGCGCCCGCGTTCTGATACGCTCGCGCAATTGTGAACGCTGGAGACAAATCGACCATGGGCGAAATCCTGATCGTTCTCGCACTGGGACTTGCCGCGGGCATCCTCGGCGGATTCGTCGGCGTCGGCGGCGGCGTGCTGATCGTGCCGGTGCTGGTGTTCGCGCTCGGTTTCGATCAGCATCTCGCCGTCGGCACTTCGCTCGGCGCACTGCTGCCGCCCGTCGGAATCCTCGGCGCGTACGAGTACTACAAGCACGGCCACCTCAACCTCACCTATGCGCTGTTGCTCGGCCTGGGCCTGCTGTTCGGCGGTTACATCGGCGCGGTCTACGCCGTAAAGATGTCCGGCAACACGCTGCGGCGCATCTTCGGCGTCTTCCTGCTGCTGACTTCGATCCGCATGTTGTACAAATAATTCCTCGCCTTGCGCTCGATGAATCCCCTTACTAAGTTCGCGCTATGGACGCCCCGCTCGAACAAGCACTCAATCTTCTGCTCGAATCCGAGCGCGCCGGCGTCATCGCTCTCGACAAACTAATCGGCGAGGTCAAGCAGGACGAGCTGAAAAAGTTTCTGGCCGGATCGCGCGCAATGGAACAGCGCAACGCCGAGGAACTCGAGGCCCTGATTCGTGGCAACGGCGGCGTCGCCGTCAAACGGCGTCGGGCCATTCGCGCGCAAGGTCGCCGCGCTCGCTTCGATTCGCGATCGCCTGAACCTGCTCTCACGCGGCCAGGAATGGGCCGCGCGCAAAACCGAAGTCGCGCTCGCACTCGCTCCCGCCGACGGCCCAATCCACGACTACCTGACCGCGATGGCAAATCGTCATCGCGCCGAAGTCGAATGGGGCCGCGCCGAAGTAATCCGCCTCACTGCCAGCTAGCGCAACGCTACGCGGGACGTCTCGCGACAAACACTTCGCGATTCCATTGGTCAGTTAAGGTGCGCGGTTCGAAGCCCGCTTCACGCAGCAGGCGCATCCATTCGGCGCGCGGAAAGATTCCCTCGATGTGAGAGTCGTGCACGACGCGCGCTTCGCCGCTCGGTTCGCGCAGCACGATCGCGAAGTCGGTTCGATAGGTCGTGTCGGTCGGATCGGGATCGACCGACCACATCAGGTAGCGCAGGCTGCGGCCGTCGTCGCCGTCGTGTCCACCGTGGCTGGTTTCCGCGACGAAAGTTTCCCGCACGCAATCCGGCACGAACAGTGCGACACCGCCCGCGCGGCAATGCCGGTACGCAGTGCGAATCGCCGCGCCAAGATCATCTGCGTTGGTCATGTACGCGATCGCGTCATGGACAAAAACCGCATCGAACGTGCGCCCCAGGTTCACCGAGCGCATGTCGCCCTCGCGATGCTCACATTCGGGATTCAGCGCGCGGCTGACGGCGAGCATCTGCGGCGAGAGATCGACCAGCGTCATCTCGAATTTCGATTTGAGATAAAGCGCGTTGTTGCCGCCGCCCGATCCGAGCTCGAGCACTGTGCGCGGCGCCGGCTCGCACGCGTCATTCAGCACGCGCGCAAAGAACGCCGCCTCCTCCGCATAGTCTGCAGGCGCGGAAAAAAGCGGCCACCACTCCGCGAGTTCGTCGTACAGCTTCATCGCGGCGCGACTTACTTCTTCGGTGGAGGAGCAGGCACTTCCTTCATGCGCGCCGTCGTATCGGCGTCGTACTCCAGATGCAGCGCGCGCACGATCATGCCATGCATCCGCCAGAGCCCGATCACGTAAAACAACTCAAAGATCTGTTCGTCGGACAGATGACTCTTCAACGCGGCGAAGGTCTCGTCTTCGACCAGGTTGCGCCCGACGATTTCGTCCGTCGACTGCATGACGGCGCGCTCGACGTCGGTGAACTTGTCGCTGGTCGCCCAGCTTTTTATCGCCGCCAGCTTGTCTTCCGACACGCCCACCATCCGCGCGACCTTCAGATGCTGCGAGTACTCGAACTTCGAATCGCCGACGATTCCGGTGCGCACAATCGCCAGCTCGCGCAGTTTCGCCGGCAGCTTGCGCCCCGGTTGCATCAACGCCATCAGCGAGTTGCGCGCCTGGAAGAGCAAATCAGGCACCAGCGCAAACGTCGTCCAATAATCGCCGGGCGTACCCGTCGCAGTTCCCGGCTCGGCGACCGGATCGCGATCGCCGAAAAATTGCTGGTAGAGCTCCCGAACTTCCGGCGTAGCCTCAGCCTTACTCACCTGGCGTAGTCGTCCCATGATGCGATTCTCCTGATGCTCGCGCATACGTTTTCGACGACATCAATATCGCCGAAGTCCCGCGACTCTTGCGAGGCCGCGCGCACGGCGCGATAATCCCCTCTCTCCGGTGGACGCATAGCTCAGCCCGGTTAGAGCGCTTGCCTCACATGCAAGAGGTCCCTGGTTCGAGTCCAGGTGCGTCCACCAAATAAATCAAAGCCTAAGACCAGACGTTGGGTTACGCACGCTACTAGCAGCGTCGGCAGAGGTCAGATCAGCTCTCGCCACTCGGTTTCCGTCACGACTACCGGGACGAGCACGCGCGGGACGTTGTGAGCGCCGTCCGACCCGCCCCGTGTCGAGCAGCGGCCTTCGAAGATCGCGCCCTCCTCTATGATCAACCTGGGAGCCGTGATGTTGCCGATGATTTTCGCGGTTGCTCGAATCTCGATTCGCTGCGTCGCGGTGATATCGCCTTCGACCTTGCCGCTCACGACAATCGAGTCCCCGATAATCTGCGCCGTCACCACCGCGCTCTCACCAATCGTGATTTCCTTGCCGTCTATCTCGCCATCGAGGTTACCGTCGATGCGGACTGAACCCTCAAAATGAAGCTGGCCGCTGATCTTCGTGCCGTAGCCCAAAAATGACCCTGCGCGAGCGGGCGAGTCGACGATATTTTGAGCTGGCGGCGATATCGGCATAGCGGCCTGCGCCGTGCTCATATTCGGCCTAGCCGATTGTTCACTGAACAGCGACATGCTCCCCTCCTATGGATGACAGCGCCCAGCGCTTGACTACGGGGCGGAGTCTCGCGGAGAAGCATCTCGCGTGCCGCGATAATTGTCGTGATATTTGGGAGATCCGGCTATCTGAAACTTGGACAAGGCGGCAGAACCAAGACAAAAGGTTGCAGTTCCGCAACACGGGAGGATGGTCAATCGCCCTTATGCGACTTAGCGAACGCGTCCGATATGCTGGGGCTCATTAGTCTCTGCCCCGAGGGACCCGTCAAACGCGCTATCAGGGAGAACCAGCATCAGGGCAAAACTATCTCATCAGCACGAGATATACGGCCAGCGCCACGCCGAAGGCAGCCAGGGTCAACGCTACTGCGATCGCGATAGCGGACGGGCGCCCGATCGCGTCGCCACGGTTCAGCTTCCCGATCAAGCTGACGTGATGAATCGATGCGGCGACGTTGACGCATGCTCCGACCATCAGGAGCGCGGTTCCGATCCAGAGCGAGACGCCGGTCGATTCGAGCGTGTGAGTATGAGTCGTCATCGCGATCTCGCGCAGGAAAAGCCCGAAGCGCGCGACGACGAACCCGAACCCCATGAGCGCCAGCCCCGTCCGAATCCAGGCGAGAAAGGTTCGTTCCGCAGCCAGGTAATCACTGGCAGATGTGCCGCGGCTGTCAGCCATCGGTTGATTCGTCCTCGCTCGGCACGAAGCTCGCGCAATACTCACGGCTGAGGAGAGACTACAGCAGTTTCCAATCGTTTCAACAAATGGAGATCGGCGCGTTCGGAGTGACGCCCGACGTAACTAATGATACTTGCGCGCGCGGTGGTGCGGTGAATCTGAAATTCTCGCGAGAACTCGAAGAATCTTCTCCGCTTGCGCACAAACTGTGATGCGCTAAAATGCGAATTGGATAATGCTTCATCGGCGACATATGCAGCTGGTTGCTACAATTCTTGTCGCGATGTGCATGGTCGCCTTTACGCCTCGTTTGCAGCGTCCGCACGTACACCTCTCTTGCGGATCGACCGATGGGTCAACTCTCAGCGGGCCGCAGCGTTTTACCAATGATGCATCACGTGCGCCCGATCTCAAAGCTGGTTATGAGGTGAATGGCGTTCCGTTGCCTCAGGATCTTAAGCTGATAGCCGACGATCGGGGGGTGAAGCCATTACTGAGTTTCAGATTTGCGACTGCTTTCGTACGACCGATAGTAAGACGGCCCAACAAATTGCTCCCCTCGCGGGCGGAAAGCCAGGACCCGCTCTAAGCAAACTTTATACTCGTGATTCGCTAGCACGCGAGTAAGTATTCGCGGGCGGTTGTGGTCGAGTTTGAAATCCACCGGCGCAAGCACTTAGCCGGGGATTGGGAGTTTGCAACGTGCCAAGTTTCTCGCTGCGCAATCCGTACATAATCATTGTCGGAGCGCTTGTGATTGTGATCCTGGGAACAACCGCGTTTACGCGGATGGCCACGGACGTCTTTCCGGACATTAAAATTCCAGCGGTTGTAGTGGCTACTTTTTACCAAGGCATGCCACCGCTCGACATGGAAGATAACATCACCTTCCGCTACGAGCGATTTTTTACGCTCGGCAGCAACATCGAGCACATTGAGTCACGTTCGCTGTCGGGCGTGAGTATCATCAAAGTGTTCTTTCAGCCAGGTACCAACATCGAGTCCGCAGCTGCGCAGATGGGAACCTTGGCTATGGCTGACCTGGGAATAATGCCGCCCGGTACGCTCCCGCCGCTGGTGCTGCAATATGATGCATCTTCCCTGCCGGTGGTGTTGGTCACGCTCGAGGGCAAGGGCTACAACGAGACTCAGCTCGAGGATCAAGCCCGGTACAATATTCGGAACCAGCTCGCTACCGTGGCGGGCGCATCCGCTCCGATCCCCTTCGGCGGAAAATTTCGCCAGGTGATGGCTTACGCCAATTCGCAAGCGCTGCAAGCGCGTGGCCTCTCGTTGATGGACGTCGTCAAAGCCCTCGATAGCTCCAATCTCATCTTGCCCGCAGGCGACGTCAAGATCGGCTCCAAGGATTACTACATCTACTCGAACAGCATGATCGAAAAGGTACCCGATATCGGCCAGGTGCCCGTGAAGATAGGACGTGGTCAGGCACCGGTGCTGATGGATGATGTCGCAAAGGTCGAGGATTCATCCCAGATTCAATACAACCAGGTGCTCATCAACGGACAGCCGTCGGTGTACGTACCGGTGCTGCGTCAGGTCGGCGCGAATACCATTTCGGTGGTGGATGGCATTAAGGAGCTGCTCCCCAAGGTCTTCGGCCTCCCAGCCGGAATGAAACTCAAAACCATCTTCGACCAGTCCATTTACGTCAGGCAAGCGGTCGATAGTCTCGAACATGAGGCGATATCCGGTTCTGTGCTCGCATCGCTCGTGATTCTCATCTTCCTTGGTAGTTTTCGATCGACCTTTGCGATTTTCTTGTCCATTCCACTTTCCATTCTGGCCGGTGGATTCGGGCTATTTATGAATGGCTCGACTATCAACATCATGACGCTCGGCGGCTTCGCGCTCGCGATAGGACGGTTGGTCGATGATTCCGTGGTGGTGCTCGAGAACATCAATCGCCATTTAGCCGAAGGCAAAGAACCCCGCGCGGCTGCGCGAGAAGGCGCCGAGGAAGTCGCCCTTCCAGTTCTGGCATCCACCGTAACCACCTGCATCGTCTTCTTCCCGGTCATGTTTCTGTTTGGAGTCGCCAAATATCTGTTCAGCGCGCTGGCGCTGGCGGTGGTCCTATCCATGGGGGCGTCCTATCTGGTCGCGATGAGCATAATCCCACTGTACTGCGCCACCTTTCTTACCAGTGAACAGGCGCGTGCAGCGGAACACGGTGAATCATCCGGCGTATTTGGAGCCTTCAATCGGGCCTATGAGCGCTTTGCCTCTGGTTACGAACGGCTCCTTGAAAGAGCGCTGAATCACAAGGCTGTTGTTGTCGGCGGGGTTGCGATTCTATTCGCGGTCAGCCTCGCGATGTATCCGCGTCTCGGTACGGAGTTGTTTCCTGAGACCGATGCCGGAACTTTTACGATCAATTTTCGCGCGCCGGCCGGCACTCGCATCGAGCTGACTACAGATCTGGCGCGCCAAATCGAAGCCATCGTGCGCAAGGTGATTCCGCCCAGCGAGCTCGACATGGTTGTCTCGAATATCGGAATTGCTCCCAGCATTTCCGCGATTTACTCACCGAACGCAGCCCAGGATTCCGGCTTCATTCAGGTTGCACTCAAGACCGGTCATAGCAATCCGACCAAATACTACGTGGCAAAGTTGAGGAGACTTCTACCTGAGCAACTGCCGAACGTCCGGAGTCTGTTTTCCTCAGGAAGTATCATCGATTCCGTCCTAAATCTCGGGATGCTGGCCCCGATCGATGTTCAATTCGCCGGCAACAGTTTTAGCGAGCTTAGTAAGACGGCAAAGGAACTTGAAGAGAAAATAAGTGGTCTGCCGGAGGTTTCGCAAAGTTTCATCGTACAGGAATCGAGCTATCCAACACTGAACATACAGGTCGACCGCGTGAGAGCTGCGCGCCTCGGCGTGGCACAACAGGAAGTTATACAGAATGTGATCACCGCGCTCGACTCGAACCTATATATAAAGCCCTCGATCTGGATCGATCACGCAAACAAGGACGACTATTTTCTGACCGTGCAGTATCCAGGCTCGCAGAAGGGATTTGATTCTCTGGAAGTCCTGCAGAACATTCCGATTGAGACCGTGACTAGGGAAAATGGACACGCGCAGAGCCTACTGCTGCGGGATGTGGCAACAATTTCTCCCGAGTTCCATCCCGCGGAAGCCGACCACTACAGGATTCAACGCGTCGTCGATCTGCTCGTTGCGCCGAGCACCGAGGATCTGGGCGGCACGCAAGAGAAGATCCAGGACCAAGTGGACAAGATGACCCTGCCGCCGGGAATATCTGTCAGGTACCGCGGTGCGGTAGCCTCGATGCAGAAGTCCTTCTCCAGCTTCGGCTTCGGACTCTCGCTGGCGGTAGTTCTACTTTACTTAGTGATGGTGGCTCAATTTCGATCTTTCCTCGATCCGGTCATCATAATGTTTGCGGTTCCGATGGGATTGATAGGAGTCATCTGGACCTTGTGGCTGACCGGAACCACATTGAACATAGAGTCGTTCATGGGGATCATCGTGATGGTTGGGATTGTTGTGTCTAACTCTATTTTGCTGGTCGACTTCGCCAATGAACGACGTCGTCACGGACAAGAACTAAGGCGCGCTGCGATCGAGTCGGCACGGATAAGAATGCGACCAATCTTGATGACTGCCTTGGCGACGGTCGCTGGTCTTATGCCGATCGCGATGAAACTGGGCGAAGGATCCGAAGCTTCGGCTCCTCTGGCAAGGGCGGCCGTAGGCGGTCTCATAGTTTCCACCGTGCTGACGCTGTTCCTGGTACCTTGCGTTTATGAGTTCGTCTATCGACGAATCCATGGCGAAGCTGCCACGCAGGCGCCGATCGAGAACTGACGCCGATGCTTAGACTGCAAATCAGACTGTTAGCCATCTTATCGACCGCTTTCCTATGGGCGGCTGGCTGCGATGCGCCGGTTACTCCGATGACCACGTCGCAACGAGCGATGGTGGACGTAGTTCATCCACGGCGCGGGGACATAGCTAAAAGTATCGACCTACCAGGCGATGTCGTGGGCTTCTATGAAGCCGCACTTCACGCGAAAGTCACAGGATACCTCAAGACTATCAGTGTCGATAAGGGCGACTCGGTTAAGGCAGGCCAGGTGCTGGCCGAAATCGAAGTGCCGGAATTGAAGTCGAACCTGGCGCGATCGCAGGCGAGCCTCGAAATGGAGCGCATAACTTACGATCGCATGAAGAAGGTCCAGCAAAGCGACTCGCGCTTAATCTCACAGCAAGACGTGGACATGGCCTATGCCAAGTATCTCGAAGCGCAGGCCACTGTCTCAACCCTGCAGACCATGTTCGGCTATACAAAAATCATCGCTCCCTTCAATGGAGTAATCACGGGGCGATTCGCCGATCCTGGAGCGCTGATCCGCGCCGGCGGCGGTGACATTGGAGTTGATGAGACTTCTGGCTTGATCTCTCCGGGCGCAACCGAGGGCGCCGGAGGTCACCGCGAGGGCGGGGGCCCCATCCTCACTCTTGCCGACATAGATAAGTTACGGATTTATGTCTACGTCCCAGAAGCTTCATACCCATTCATCCACATCGGTACACCAGCGAGCCTGCATTTCGAGGAATTTCCAGGCCGGGTATTCAGCGGCACTGTTGCCAGGTATGCGTCGTCGCTCGACCTTGCAACCCGGACGATGCTCACCGAGGTCGACATAGATAATCCCAGGCGCCTGGTTTACCCGAGGAGCTATGCGCACGTCACTATCGAGCTGGTTCAGCATCTTGACGCTCTAAGTGTTCCAGCCTCTGCAATTCAAGGAACTGGAGATTCGGCACGGGTCCTGATCGTAAGAGACGGCCGTCTTCTCGAGGTTCCAGTAAAGACGGGGATCAACAACGGCGCCTATGTCGAAATAACCTCGGGGCTGTCCGCCAAGTCTCTGGTAGTTACAACTTACAGCAACACTCTCGCTTCGGGACAGTTGGTGGAGGCTCGGATTGGGAACGGAGATGACCAGACTACGGCCGCACAATCTCAAAGCTCCGATTGATCCGCCCAGACTGTCAACGACAAATCAACAGTGGAACAGTTGGATAAGCTAACTATGGAATCTTCGCGAATCCTGGTTCTCTCCGCGTTCGTGCTCTTGGCAGCGCCGCCGCTCGCTTACGCCGGATCTACTTCTGTCCTGCCCGATAACACACAAGTGATAAGTTCCCCGCCGGGAACGCCGATTACGCCTGAAGGGAAGTGGCCGATGGGGAGTTCAACCGTCAATCCATCGACCACTGGCTTGCCGGCGCAATCGCAACCCCTCAACTCCAACATCGGACCAATTCCGCCGAACTCTCAGCTCACGCTCAAGGACGCAATCGCGATTGCTCTGAAATATCACCCGAGACTCCAGGAAGCGGCGGACAATACCAATGCCGCGCAGCAGCAGATCGGTCAGGCGCGATCATACCTCGGGCCACAGTTGTTTGGCGCCGCACAATATCTGCGCAGCACCGAAAACGGCATCGGCAACACAACTTATTACAATGCAGACGGGGCGTTCCCGCGAGTATCCGGAACTAATCACAACCTTCCATCGAATGATACCTCGCAAAGTTGGGACACCAGCAATAATTACATGGGCGGCGTAATGCTCTCCCAGTTTCTTGCAGATTTCGGCCGCCGGCATGGATTTGTTTCGGAGCGCCAGTTTGAGGCGGCTGCCGCGGCTGCCGATCAACAGCTCACCGAGCTCGATTTGATATTCGAAGTCTCTCAACGCTACTTCGCGTTACTGCAGGCGAAACGATTGATAGCGGTTTATGAGAAAGCGCTGGAACAGCGCCAGTATCATCTCCATGAGGCCCAGGTTAAGGCCAATGCCGGTCTGCGTCCTCAGCTCGATACCTATGTCACGGAAGCCGAGGTCGAGCGGGCTCAATTGCACCTGGTCGATGCACGTAATGATGACGAAGACGCAAAAGTCGGCCTTGACAACGCTTTAGGTCTGAGTGACTCGGCGCCCGCATACGAACCAGTGGACATCTTAACCTACTATCCGGTTAAAGACTCATTGCAGGCTTTGCTTGACACTGCTTTCCGGGCCAGACCCGATCTGATAGCGCTTCAGGATCAAGCAAAGGCGATGGGCGCGAAAATCGTCCAATATAAGAGTGACTACTATCCTACAGTCAACGCCATAGCTGGATACTCGGCCTTAGGCACCGGAACTCCTGCTGTAAACAATTTCAACGCCGGAATAGTAATCACGTGGCCAATCTTCAACAGCTTTCTCACCACTGATCAAATTGCAGAGACGAAGTTTCGGCAACATTCGATCCTTCGCGCGATTGAAGAGCTTCGGCAGGAAGTAATCTTGCAGGTTCATACTGCGTTTCTCAACTGGCAGGCTTCTCTTCAGCGCATTTCGCGCGCGGAAAAGACGCTTGCTGCTTCGCGGGCGGAACTGGAACTCGCGGAGAAGCGCTATGAAGCCGGCCTGACAAGTATTATCGAGTTGGAAGATGCTCAACGGAACTACACCGCTGACGACGCTGCGTACGCCGACGCCCTTTACGGTTTCTCCGTCACCAAGGCAGCGGTTGACAGAGCGACAGGTCGATCGCTGGCGGAATTCTGAGGACACATATCCCCCAGGTAAGGCTATGCTGAATTACAGCAAGATAATTTGTGCCTTCGAATTCGATGGAAATTCAATGGCAGCGTTGCTCTTAGCGAGCACGTTAGCAAAGGAAAGCAACGCCACGCTCTACGTATTGAACATTACTAGAGTGCCTATCCCCGACATGGACGTGCCGCTTCCCTTTGATGCCAATCCTCGCTGGGAGAAAGAAGCCAGAGCCAAGCTCGCAGCAATAGTCCACGACAACATCAGCGCCGGAGTGCAATGTGTTATCGATGTCAGAACGGGTGCGCCTGATATTGATATCGTGCGAGCTGCTCGCGAGCTTGGAGTAGATTTGATCGTGATGGTTACTCACGGGCGCACTGGCTTCGAGCATCTGATTTTGGGCAGCGTCACTGAGCATGTCATTCGCGAAGCTCCTTGTCCCGTGCTCGTTTTACACCACACCGCTCCGACAACCGCGCCTGCTTAACGATGAAGTCGTTCGGGAGTGCCGTCTTGACTTGGTTCAAAGATGGCACAATTCTAGAAGTGTGACGGGCGTGTTAACTAAAATAGGAATCGAAACGTCCGCAGCCGTTCGGGCCATGCTGTCCTTCATTGCAGTCGCGATGTTGCTCTCGTTTCCCGCCAACAAAGTCCATCGATACGAAATCCACTTGCGCACTCCAGAGATACGCCGCGCGATCGAGAGAAGCACTTTCCTGGCTCAACCTGAGACCACTGGCGCGGAGCATATAGTGCAGGCGAAGGTCGCTCCGAGCGTGCCGGTCGTGCTTGTGGCACCGGTTTTCTCCAAACCTCTTGCAAACGTTCGTATCGTTTCGGACGTTTTGCCAACCCGATTCCTGTTACGCATCAAGCCCGCGCCCGCGCCGTCGGGCGGATCAGATCCACTGAGCTAGCCATAACTCTGGGCTGTTGGCCGGAACCGCGCTCCGCTCTGAGTTGCGGTCGGCCTCGCTCGATTGCCCAATAGAGAGTCTGACTTGGAACTCTGATCAGTGCCTGCCAGGCAGGCCGAGGTAAGTACAATGAAATTACTGAGGCGTATCATGAAAGTTAAAGCTTCTGCAGTTTTAGCAATCGCTGCCGGTCTTCTGCTGCCCGCCGCTGCTTTCGCTCAGCCGGGCTACCCGAATGCGGATTCCCCAAGCGCCAGTGCTGCCCTCATTAATAGGCTCCAAAAGCAGGAGCAAATCGACGAATTCAAGGCGAAGTTCTGGTCGCAGGAGCCGATCACCCAGCAGGATTACTACGTTCAGGAGCGAGAGGACCGGCAGCTCATTGCCAGGATCTCAGCCGGCGTCCCGGTATCGCACGAAGAACTCACGCAAGCCATGAAACGGGTCGATACCGATTATTGATTCTCCGGGATTAATCGGCGGTCCGCAAAACAAAAGCCGGCGCGAACATTTATCGTGCTCGCGCCGGCACTCAGGGTGGTAGCTAGTACCTGAATTCCAGGTTCAGGAAAAACGCGTGCGTGTCGCGTGGCACCGCAAACGGCACAACGTGTACCTTGTTGCCGAGGCCCGGGAAGTTCTCGTCGTACGTGAATTGGTTGTGGTAGTACTGGATGGCCTGTGAGTCTACGGCCACGCGCAGATACTTGTTAACCATCCAACTTACGCCCAGGTCGTAGCGCTGGAAGTCGAGCGGGTTTTTTCCTACGCGCGTGTTCGGCAGAAACTGCTGGAACAGGCCGAAGGCGGTGAACGGCGTATGCGGGATATCGAAGTGGCCCAAAAAGTCCCAGCCCTCTTGTATCGACTGGCTGTTCAGGATCTTTCCGACCATCGTGTTCCAGGCTGTAAAACTGCTGGGACCCGTGCTTGGGATCCCGATTGCGTCTGACGGTCCGCTGCCCGAGTATAGGTTGGAACTCGTGAACGCGTTGTGGCCGTAATCCCACTCGCCGATGATGCCCCAAGTCCCCTCCCACGGAGTCAAACCATTGTAGTGCGCCAGCGCCGACGCGCGCGCGATATGCCCACAGGTGGCGTTGTTGCCTGCCAGTTCATTCTCGTCGGGCGTACACTTTTGCGAATAGCCATAGTCGTAGAAGCCAGTCAGACCAAGGCTATCGTACCGTGAGTGCGCGCCCAACGGGTTGACCGTCACGCGACCCATCACCTGTTTGTAAGCGCTCTGCTCAAGGGCATGGTAGCTGGCGTCGTCGTAAACGCCAAAGTCGTAGTCCGCGTACTGGATCTCGTTAACTTTGATCGGCCCCTTCATCGCGACGCCTACCTGTGCCGAGCTCAAGCTCAGATAGTTCCAGGGAGTTAGGGCGGTGTATCGGAAACCCCACAGATTCTCTTCCCAATCGACCAGCGGATTCTGCTGCTGGCCAATGGTGAAACGGTCGTCTTGCATTGGCTCGAAATGCAATACCTTCTTAAAAAAGGTGTTGTAGTCGAGATACGCGTACTTCAGACGAAGGCCCAGGTTCCCATCATCGGTCTGGGCCCACCCAGTATTTGTGCCGACCTTATCGCCGCTGCTCGCGGTGCACTTGGTCGTGACTCCGCCGGTCGAAGTAGTCGTGCAGGTGGTTCCGGTGTTAACCATCGCGTACATATCGGGGGTTAGACGGAACGAAAGGTCGTCATTCGGCGTGAACTTGAGGTCTATGTAAGTACGGTTGATAGCAAATTCGTTGAAGGAGTTATTTCCAGGGCCAGGCCATTGCATGTTGGCGTCCAGGAACTGTGGACCGAACCCGGTATGCGTCCAGTTGCCCCAGTAGGCGTAGATGAGAGTGCCGATAGAGATCTTCTTGAACCACCGATCGCCGAACTCAGTCACGAACGGCTGCATCTCGGACACCTGCTTCGCCATCTCGGCGTTCCATTGCTGCTGCTGCGCCTGTCGCTGCGCTTCCTCGGCCTGCATCGCAGCCTGCTCTTGCTGCAGTTGAGCCTGAGTCTTCTCAGCTACACGCCGCTCGACCTTGCGCTCGATCTCCTCGGTCGATCCGGCGGGTATGTACTCGCCTAGTCTGACGCAGTTTCTGCATCGCTTGGTGAACACCTGCCCGCTGGCGGGATCTGTGTACAATGTGATCGCCCGCGCATCGTCTCCCCGTGCCGTCATCGGTCTGATCGCGACGGCGCAGAGCGTCAATGCCGCGCCAAGCATCGACAGCGCAATCATTCGTATCGTTAGTCTCATCATCGTCCTCCCTGGACTCTCCACGATGCGAAATCCAAATCTTTCGTCGAGCCGAACCGGCCGAGAACCTGTAAGACGCCCAAGCCAGCCTCGATTAACGAAAATCGGCGTCCTCCCCCCGAGGCAGGGGCAAAATAGAGAGGGACCGTTACGACATGATGAGTCGATTGTTACGAACGCGCGAATTCTAACCTTGCGATGGGTCGAGGATTAGCGAAGATTCACGGCGTTAGTCGCCCGGAATCACGATGGATCAAGCGGACCACGCTAAGATTTGGGACGATCCGGTCCATTTGCGCAGCGCTAGCCGCGCTCCCGATCCATCTTCGGGGTGATTGTTCAGAGGTCGGACCGGTCCAGATCGCCGAGAACGCGGATCGACAGTAGTTTGCCGCGCGTCGGCGCAAGTCCCAGCGCGCGCCGGGCAGAGTTCACTGCAATCGAATCGAGGTTTCCCGAGGGCAAGTGTTCGCGATATGCCGGCGCAACCCGGTCTGCGTCAGACCCTGCGCAATGCGCGCCACCGCAACGGCGTTTGAAATTCTGCCATGATACTTGGCATTAGGGGTCCTATCACGGTCAGGCTTAAGACCTTGATGATGCTGAATATGAAGCAACCGCCCCGATGCTCGCTGGTCAGGGCGCCGGCGGCTGCGACGGGTCAGTAGGAGGTCCCTGGTCCGAGGCCAGCGACGAGTGCTCAGGCCTAGTCACCAAACGAAAATTGTTCGGGGCCGTCAAGGCTCCCCGCATTGTTCGAGATGGTGACTATTGGAGTCGGAGTACCGCTGGCCGTTAGTTGCGCGGGCGAAAACTCGACGACGCTATCGCCGATGAAGTTTGACACCCACAAATTTCCCTTGTCGTCGAAGCCGATTCCAATCGGTCCATCGAGGCTCACGCCAGTCGCGCCTATCGTCACTGCCGGGACCGGACTGCCGGAAGTTTTGAGAGAAGCGGCGGCAAACTCGACGATGGAACTGTTGCCCAGGTCCGCCACCCAAAGATTGTGCTTGCTGTCGAACGCGATACCTTTGCATTCGTTAAGACTGCCCGATCCGTCATCCGATAGAATCACGGCGGGAGTTAGCGCGCCGCCCTTGGCGAGTCCTTTTTTGGCGAACTCCTCGACCTGGTCGCTTACATCATTAGAGATCCAGAGATTGCCTTTGTGATCGAAGGCAAGATTCCGAGCACCGTCAAGATCCGGTGAACTAATCGTAACTTTGGGGGTGAGGTCGCCTCCGACCTTTAGTTGTTTCTTCGAAAACTCAAAAATCTCATCGGCGCCGTTGTCACTGACCCATAGGTTTCCCGAGCGATCGAAATCGGCCAAAGGGTTTTGCAGACTCGACGACGTGACGGTGACCGCTGGCACCGGATTAGACGTGTTCCCAAGTTCCAGGAGCTGCACAGCGGTAAACTCGATAATCGACGGTGTTGCCGCGTTTACGACCCACATATTGCCCGATGGATCGAATACCACGTCTGCCGCGAAATTCAGCGAGCTGCTCACATTGGTAAGCGCCGGAACCGGCGAACCGCTGGCAGCGCGTTGAGCCGACGTATACTCGACAATCGTATCGCCATTCGCGTTCGGGACCCACAATCCGCGGTTGTCGGCCTTTTGACCGGCGATGCCGATGCCTGCGAACTGAGCCAGAACCAAAGCGCAAACGCCCGTTAGAAACAGTGGCGTACGCAAGCTAAATCCGAATCGCTGACTATCGCGTCGACTAACGGCGTTTTTCTGCCCACGCTTGTTGCTCATTTTTTTCCCCTCTCAGACGCTTGTGAATCGCCAGTCTGCACCTCGCTGTTATCATGCAACGGTAATCAATTTCTAGGCACCCTGATTTACGTTTTCACTCTCACGATCGCAATCCCGGATACCCGTTCCCCGAAATACACTTGGAACCTTTGGCGGCCGCTGCAGATTGAAGTACTTTGGAGTACTGAAGATGATGCGAGATCGGCAACCGTCCACTTAATTTCGTGACTGCTGCGAGGTCAGGAAATGTTTGAAGACGAAACTATCGACATTGCTTGCCCGAAGTGTGGCTTCAAGAACTCGCTTTTGGTGCGGGAACTGGAACAGACTAGCGAAACTCATATCGTGTGCCAGGGGTGCAAGGTCGGAGTGAAAGTAGAGGCCGGGGAATTTCGGCAACGGCTCAATCAAATCAATGACGAGGTCGAGTCGATGACTCTCGAAGCCAAGCAGGAAGGCAAGAAAAGGCAGCATCGACGTAAAGATGACTTTCAGATCTGAGGCTCGCTGGTTTCGATCGTTCACACGCGAAAGGAGATCAATTCGATGAAGAAAACCAGTTTGGCAGGGGCGATGCTCGCGACTGCGGTCGCATTCGCATTCGCTGCGAGTGTCGCAAACGCCGGCGACGCACCGAGCCCGTCGGCGCAGGCTGCCCAACTCAAGTGCCTCGGCGCGAATGCGTGCAAAGGGCAGAGCGCCTGCAAGACTGCTACGAATGATTGCCAGGGCAAAAATTCATGCGCGGGCAAGGGCTACATCATCACCGCCGACGCCAAGTCCTGCGAGGCCAAGGGCGGTCACGTCGGCAAGAAACCACCGATGCCGATGTAGCACGCGTCTCAGGTCCTTGGCCCGAGGGACGGGCATCTGATGAAAGGCGAAAAGGCCGCCTCGCGAGTCACTACTCTCCTTCGAACGCTTCCGTGGAGTCCATCGAGCGAATCGCCGGCCGCGGACAATCGAAGGAAAGGAAGACGCGCACAACCTGCAGCGATTAGGCTGGCACATTGGATCAACATCCCGCTGCTCGTCATCATGGCCGGCAGCGGCTTGCAGATTTTTGCCGCCTATCCAGCGCTCGGACCTCGCGGCGCTCAATACGGCTGGTATCCATTTCAGGGCGACGCGCCACCGTCGTGGCTGCGATTCGGCGGATGGCTCGCGGGTGCGCGTCATTGGCATTTCGCAATCGCCTGGTTCCTCATTTTGAACGGCGTGATCTACCTCATTTATATGGTCGCGAGTGGCGAATGGCGGCGACGCGTCTTCATACCGACGCGTGACACCTCTAACGCGCTTGCGATGTTCGGTTATTACTTGCGCGTTCGCAGCACTCCGCCGCCTGAGGATTTCTACAACGGCCTGCAGCGCCTCGCCTACAGCTCCGCGATTCTGTTCGGCGCGGTGGTAGTTTTGTCGGGGCTGGCGATTTACAAACCGGTCCAGTTGCACTGGATCACCGCGGCGTTCGGCGGATACGACGTCGCGCGCGTTGTGCATTTGAGCTGCCTGCTTTTGCTCGCATCGTTCACCGCGATGCACCTGGTGCTCGTCGCGCTGCATCCGCGGACGATCGTCACGATGGTGAGCGGGGGCCCGCGTGGCTAAACTGCTGACGCGGCGAAAACTTCTGCTCGGCCTCGCTGCCACCACGGCACTGGCTGGATGCGACAGCCGTGCCGCGACGATGTTCCTGGCAGGGATGGAGCGCTGGAACGAGCGCGTCGATCGGCTGTTGTTCTCGGAGAATCGACTAGCGCCGGAAGCGCCGGCCTCCGAACTGACCCCTGAGGCGGCTTTCCCGAGTTACTTTATCTCCGACTCGATTCCCTTGGCACCGGACAATTGGATGTTGATCGTCGGCGGGATGGTTGCGCGGCCAGCCGTCTATTCGGTCGATCAGCTCATGCGGATGCCTGGGACGAGCATGCGAATTCGCCATCACTGCGTCGAGGGTTGGTCAGCCGTCGCGGAGTGGCACGGCGTGCAATTGCGGGAGATCGCAAACGCGGTCGGCGCCAGCCGCGACGCGCAGTACGTCGAGTTCCGATCGTTCGACAACGGATATTATTCGACGTGGGATATCGAGAGCTCGCTTCATCCGCAGACGATTCTGGCGTACGGCATGAACGGTCATGCCTTGAATCCTGATCACGGCGCGCCGCTGCGTCTCTACTCGCCGGTCAAACTTGGCTACAAGAGCGTGAAGTACCTTACCGAGGTTAATTTCCTGGTCGAATCGAACCGGCGGGTACTGGGAGGACCAGGGGTACGACTGGTACGGCGGCGTCTAGTCGAAAGCGAGGCTCGCGAACGAGACGGCCGACTCGCTCTGCGGCTCCATCGCGATTCCATATTTGAGCAGTCGCGCGCCGCGTCCGCGCAGCAGCTCGAGCTGCGTGTACATCGGCGAGAGACCGCAAATGCGTCGCGCGTCGCGATCCTTCAAGATGTCGGCGAAGAAGCCCGCGGGGTCGCCGCGCTTGATATTTTCAATGAGGGCAAAATCTTCACGCTGGACGCGCTCAGCCACCGCTTGATCGGCGGCGAACTCGTCGCCGAATTTCTTGCCGACGTGGGCGAAATCCACGCCCGCCAAGATCAACACTCGGCGCCTCTCCGCGTCGAGCTCGGCTCTCAGAGCCTCGATGAACGATCCAACCCGGGAGTCGCGCGCCGGCATCTCTCCGCTCGCCACCATTTCATGGAATGAGCTGACGAGTATCGGCACCACCTGGTAGCCGCGCGCTCCGAGCGCGTAGGCAAGAAACAGCGCCTGGAATTCGATCGAGTGCTCGCCGCGATGCAGCATTTCGTCGGCGAACAAATCGCCCTGGTAGCGCGCTGCCAGCCGATCGACAAACGCCACGTCGGTCTCGACTGCGCCGAGCGGGGTCGCGTAGTTCTTGCGGGTCGCACTGAACAGCTCGGGTCCGGCGCCATAGTGAGAGGTTCCCAGGATCACGACCAGCTCAGGCGGCTCGTGCGACATCAGCTCGTAGTACGCATGCGCGTAGGCGGCAGCACCTCGGCGCGGATCTATATGCGGCGCGATGAGGCCCGCGAGCGGCTCAGACTTTTTTGCTGTCGCAGCGCGACCGGGTCCTTCAGGCGGATCGAAGAATGCCGCCAGCTCGAGCCGCAACTTGGCCGGATCTTTCTCGTAGCAGAGGCCGGCCAACGCCGCCGGACGCTCCGGACTCGCGAGAAATTCCTCGCGCACGCGCCGCTCGCGCTCGTGAAATGCGGGCGAGTCGAGAAAGTATGCCTTATCGAGCGCCGCGATCAGCTCGTCGAGCTTCTCCAGCGGAATCGTCTCACCGAAGCGCTTCGCAAACGCCGCCTGGATGTCCTTCAGCGACATGCGGCCGTCAAACAGGGTCACGATGAAGTAGGCGCCCATCCCGAGCATGATTGGCTCAGGCGCCAGTCCACTCGGGTCGCGCAAACAGATCAGCGTCTGATCCTGCTGCTCGACGGGGAAGGCCTCGACGGCACGAATCTTTGGATTTTCCATTGCGAATTCTGAATCTTGGAGATAGTCGGCGCCCAGTGCAACGCGTTTACAGATGCTATGAGCTTTGACAAACTGCGGCAAGCTGAGAGAAATTCCGCGCGCGAAAATCCGCCATTATAGAATGTCCGACGAACATCGACGCCGCGCCGCTCTGACCGGAACTCGTTCGCGACGCAAGAACGCGACCGTGCGCGCCCGTTACAAAGTTTCGCGCGCCGATTCGCTCGCGCCGGGTGAGTCGCTGAAGTTCATGCTGCCGATTCGTGGCGCCGACGAAGAATGTTTTCTCATCAACTTCGGCGGCGAGTTCCACGCCTACGTCAATCGATGCCGGCATGTGCCGATGGCGATGGACTGGGTGGACAATCAGTTCTTCGCGGAGGATGGCCGCTACCTGATGTGCCAGACGCACAACGCCTACTACGAGCCGGCGAGTGGCGAATGTATCGCGGGGCCGCCGACCGCATGCGGCAAATATCTTTACCGCGTACTGACGGAGATCGAAGACGGCGTCATCTATGCGCGACCGCCGCAGGAAGAATTCGAAGACTGAGAAACGAGCCGTGAGCGATTATTCGTACTCGTCGCCGAAGTGGGCGCGCACGATTCGCGCCTTCAGGTACTCGAGCGTGCCCGAGGTCCTCGACGATGTCGCCGCCAGTGTCGTAGAAGAACAGCTCGCCGTTCTTCGTACGGCCGACCGCGATGATCCATTCGAGGTCGTCCCGGTCCTCAAGCAAATAATTAATTGTCTGCGCGACCCCGCGGCCCGGGATAATCGTAATCTTCGGCCTTGGGAGCTTTTCCTTTTCCTGCTTGGGCATCTTTTTGATCAACCCTCTGGCGGGAGGATGCGGGAACCGACCACTCAACTAGATTAAGAATGCCCCGCGATCTAAGTCAATAGCGCCTGCACCGCGATCTCAACATGATGCGTGTTGGGAAAAAAATCGAATGCCGCGCACTCGCTTTATTCTGTAGCCGGCACCCGCAAGAATCCGCAAATCGCGAGCCAGCGTGGTCACATCGCACGACACGTAAATGACCGCCGGCGCTCGCAGTTTGATGATCGGTTCCATCAGGTCGGCCGCACCGGTACGCGGCGGGTCGAGAATTATGACCTCGGGACGATAGCGCGCGCGATGCAGAAAGTCGGCGGTTGCCGACGCTTTCATCGCGACGAACTGGGCGTCGCCAAATTTCAGCCGCGCGGCATTGCGCGCCGCCGCCGCGATTGCTCCCGCATCGTCGTCGACGCCCGTCACTCGCGCACCGCGCCGCGATGCGGGCAGGCTGAAGTTTCCCGCGCCGCAAAATAGATCCAGCACCGCCTGCGATTCATGAATCTCCGCCATCTCCATCACATCGGCGACCAGTTTCTGGTTCTGTGCGCGATTCACCTGGCTGAAAAGATCGGCGTCCACTTCGATCGACAGGCCTGGCTCGAGCTCAATCGAAGTCGCGGCATCGCCGACCGTCGCGCGATGCGCGCCCGATCGCAGCACGATTCCCGCAATCTCGCGGTCCGATTCGAGCACATTGCGCGCGCGCCTGAGGTCCTCTTCGCTTGCCGGTTTCTTCAGATGTGCGACCTGCACCTCGCGCGCGTCGTCGCGCACCACCTCGATTTCCTCGACTCGCTTGCCGAGTGAGCGCGCCAGGTGTAGCGGCATCCGGATGCCGGCCTCGGCGACCATGCATGCGTCGATTTCGACTATTGTGTTGCTGCCGGCCGAGTAAAATCCAAGCGCGCCTTTTGCTCCGACCCGGAGTCGAATTCTCGACCGATAGCCGAACTCCGCCGGCGCCGGTTCGACCAGTCCCACCGGATCGATCTCGATTCCGAGCGCATGGCTCAATTCGCGCGCGACGATTTCTCCCTTGAAACGCACTTGCGCGCCGTAGTCGATATGTTGCCAGTCACATCCGCCGCATCGCGGCAGATACGGGCACGGTGCGGCCCGGCGCTCGGCGCTCGCGCGGATGACCTGGTTGATCTTTGCGACCGCGTAGTCGCGACGCACGGAAACTATCTCAACGTCCAGCCGGTCTCCCGCCACCGCGCCGGGCACCATTACGGCTTTGCCATCCTCACGCCCGACACCGAAGGGGCCAAAGGTCATCGCGCTGATTTCAATCTCCGGCATCTGCAGTCGAGTTTATCCCCACTACGCAATTTGCGCGATGCGACTTATAATGATGCCCGCGCGCGTGGCCGCGCCATCTCATCTTCGCATTCACCTTGGTGACGCATTGGCGATTGAGACTGAACTTCGCGATCTAATCGACAGGAATCTTCCCGCTGATTCCGCCCGTCGCGTTGCCGCGTTTGCCGAGCGGCTCTTCGCTCGCGAGTCCGCGGATAATCGCGAGCGCGTTCCGGCCAAACGGCGGCTGGCGCTGGTGCAATCGGCATTCGAATTCTTTTCGGTCCGCACCGAGCCGGTGATCGCGCGAGTCGAATCCGTCACTGGGGACGACAACGATACTCTCACCGTCGTCGAAACCGTGACGACCGATCGCCCCTTCATCGTCGATAGCCTGCTCGAATACTTCCATCATCTCGGCGCCGCTGTTCGCACGATGCTTCACCCAGTCTTCAAGGTCACTCGCGACAAGCAAGGGCAGATCGTTTCGTTCGAACAGTCCCTGGCCACCGAGCGCGGCGAATCCTTCGTTCACGCGGAAGTCGAGCTGATTCCAACCCCCGAACAGGCGCACCAAATTGAGCTCGACGTCATCTCAATTCTTGCCGAGGTTCACGCTGCCACCGACGACTTCGATGAGATGACCGGCCGTGCGTTGCAGATTTGCGAGGAAACTGCGACCAGCCGCGAACTGATCGAAGTCCGCGACCTGTTGCGTTGGCTCATCCACGGCGGCTTCGTTTTTCTCGGCTATCGGCGCTATCTCGTGAGCGGTGACGACGGCACCGTCACGGTTCGTGCTTGATCCCGGCACCGAACTTGGCATCGCGCGCGAGCATGACGAGTCACGCTTCCGCACTTCGGTCCCACTCGAAGAACTTTCAGCCGCGCGCCGCAAGCTCTTCTTCGAAGGACCGCCGCTGGTAGTCGGCAAGTCGCGCGTCGAGTCGCACGTACATCGGCGGCGCCCGATGGACAGCGTCTCGATTCGCCGCACCGACGCGTCGGGCCGGGTCATCGCGTTCGACAATTTCTTCGGACTGTTCACCTCGAAGGCCTACGCGGAAGAAGCGCAACACATTCCGGTTCTGCGCGCAAAACTGCGCGAAGTGCTGGCGTATGAGGGCGCGGAGCCGGGCTCTCACGATTACAAGGAAATCGTTTCTGCCTTCAACAGCTTCCCCAAGGATGAACTCTTTCGCGCGCCGGTGGCTGAACTGCGCGCGCAGTTGCGCCTCATCCTCGACGTCAAGAGCGAGGCTTCAGTGCGTCTTTTTGTCGCGCCCGATTTGCGGCATGGCAACGTGATCGCGCTGGTAGTGATGCCGCGCGAGGGCGGCTCCGCGGAACTAAGCCGGCGCATCCAGGATACGCTCGCGGCCGCGCTTCACGGCACTTTGGTTTATTTCTACCTCGCGCTCGGCGAGGGTTACACGGCGCGCCTTCATTTCTGTTTCGTCGCCGATCCGCCAAAGGCTTCCGTCATTCGCAGTCTCGAGACCACCATCAGCGAGCTCGCCAGGCGATGGGACGATCGGCTCGAAGAGCACCTGATCGAAAAGTTCGGGCCGCGTCGCGGACGCGCGCTGGCGGAGCGATGGACCGGCGCATTCAGCGCTGACTACCAGGCTGCGACTGACGTAGCGCGCGCAATCGGCGACATCGATGACGTCGAAAAACTGATCGCCAGTGGCCGCGATTTCATGGTCGAGGCGGGGCCGCACACTTTCGATGGTCACGCCGACGAAAGCCATAGCGACATACGGATTGTCGGGCTCGGCGACGCGCCGATGCTCTCGAACCTGATGCCCACGCTGCAGAACTTTGCCATCGAAGTGTTGGCCGAAGATGCTCACGAGCTGAGCCCGCGCACCGACGGCAAGGCGCGCGCGCATACCTGCAGGTCTTTTCCGTGCAGGGACCCGCATTCGCAGCCGTTCGCGAAATTTCCCGGCGCCGCGTTGGTTGCCGACGCTATCACCGCCGTGCGCAACGGCCTCGCCGCGGACGATCCGCTCAACGCGCTAACCCTCACCGCGGGCCTCGCGTGGCGCGAGGTCGCCCTTCTGCGCGCGTACCTCGTCGCCGCGTTTCAGATGCGCCTGGCGCCTGCTCGTCTGGGCTTGCAACGCGTTCTCTTGCAGTATCCCGACCTCGCCAAATTGCTGTTCGAACTGTTCAGCGCCCGTCTCTCGTTCGACAGTCCAGCGTCACCGGAAAAAGTCGCGGAGATGCGCGAGGCCTTTATCGCCCGTCTCGGCTCGATCGAAAATATTGTTGACGATCGCACTGCGCGCGCACTGCTCTCGTTGGTCGAAGCGACCGTGCGCACCAATTTTTTCTGTGCGCCGCCCACTCCCGACCCATACATCGCGCTGAAATTCGAGAGCGCACGCATCACCGGGCTGCCCGACACCGCGCCGCTGTATGAAATCCACGTCAACAGTCCGCGCATGGAAGGATGCCACTTGCGCCACGGGCGCATCGCGCGCGGTGGAATCCGCTTCAGCGATCGGACCGACGACTATCGCACCGAGATTCTCGACCTGATGAAGACCCAGACCGTAAAGAACGCGATCATCGTGCCGTTCGGCGCCAAGGGCGGGTTCATCGTCAAACCGCGGCCGCGCCATCAGCCGGACGCGCGCGACGGGGTCGAGGCATATCAGATGCTGATGAACGCGATGCTCGATCTCACCGACAACCTGACCGACGCCGGCCCGGTGCATCCCGCTCGCGTCCGCGTGCTCGATAACGATGGCCCCTACCTGGTCGTTGCCGCAGACAAAGGCACCGCGAGTTTCTCCGACGTCGCCAATCGGATCGCAATCGAACGCGGCTTCTGGCTCGGCGACGCGTTCGCGTCGGGCGGCGAGCATGGCTACGACCACAAGCAGATGGCGATCACGGCGCGCGGGGCGTGGGAATCGGCGCGGCGGCATCTGCGCGAGATGGGTCGCGACCCCGACCGCGGCGCGCCCGTCACGATGATTGGCATCGGCGATATGTCGGGCGACGTATTCGGCAACGGCCTGCTGCGTTCGCGCAACTTGAAACTGCATCGCGGCCTTCGACCATCGCCACATCTTCATCGATCCTGACCCCGACCCCGGCCTGAGCTTCAACGAACGCAAGCGTCTGTTACGATCTGCCGCGCTCGAGTTGGGCGGACTACGATCCAGCGCTCATCAGCAGCGGAGGCGGTGTGTTCCGCCGCGGCCAGAAACGAATCGAACTAGTCCGCAGGCGCGCGCCGCGCTCGGCTGCGACGCCGATGCGCTTGACGGCGAATCTTTGATCCAGCGAATCCTGCGCGCGCCTGTCGATCTGTTTTACAACGGCGGCATCGGCACCTACGTTCGCGCCACGACCGAGACCGACGCCGAAGTTGCTGACCACGCCAACGACGCATGCCGAATCACCGCGGCTGAACTTCGCGCGAAAATTGTCGTCGAGGGCGGCAATCTCGGTTTCACCCAGAAGGCGCGCATCGAGTACGCGCTCGCCGGCGGACGCATCAACACCGACGCGATCGACAACTCGGCCGGCGTCGATATGTCCGATCACGAAGTCAATCTGAAGATTCTGCTCGAGCCCGCCTTGGCTCGCGGCGACCTCACTTTCGACGCGCGCAACCTGGCTCTTGCCGCATGCGCCGACGAGGTCGCCGACCGGGTCATCGCAGACAATCGCGACCAGGTGCTGTCGCTGAGCCTCGAACAGCTCCGCAGCCGCACGCATCTGACCGAGTTCCGCGACCATCTCCAGGCCATCGAAGATCGCCGCATCCTGACCGGGATGGAACCGGTGATGCCTCCGCGCGAGGCTCTGCGCGAGCGTCACGCGCGCTACCCGGGCCTCACGCGACCCGAGCTCGCGCTGGCCACCGCCTACACCAAGATCGATCTTATCGAGCGGCTCGAAACCACTGTGCTGGTTGACGATTCTTATCTCGTCGGACGTTTTCTGAAGCCGTACTTTCCGCCCTCGCTCGCGCAACTAGCGGCGACGTCGGCGCTCATCGCCTGCGTCACGAGCTGATCGCGACTCGCGCAGTCAACGAACTGGTCGATCTGGACGGCTCGACTTTCGTCTTCAGCCACGTGCGCGATCGCGGGGTCGCGGCTGAAGATGTCGTCCGCGCATGGGTGATAGCGACCGACGTGCTTTCGATTCATGAACGGGCCGCCGACCTCAAGCGCAACGCCCCGACGACCACGGCTGAATCGGAGCTGGGCGCGTTTCTCGCGCTCGAACGCGCTTGCCGCAGCGCGACCGGATGGGCGCTCAGCGAACTCGAGCCGGCTACTTCAATCGGCGCGGCGGTGACGCGCTTCAAGCCCGCGTTCGAAATGTTATGCGGCGAGTTCGAAACGATGCTGGCGGGCGGCGAGCGCGATCGTTTCGAGCGCCTGTATCGCGAGCTGCGCAGCAGCGTGGCGGACGGGGAGCTGGCGCATGGGCTCGCGCGGCTGGCCTTCGCCGATCACATTCTGAGTGTGCTGAGCCTCAGTTTCGCCCGTGAAATCGAACCTGCGAAAACGGCGCAGGCGTACTTCCGACTCAGTGCGCAGCTCAACTTCGCGATCCTTGAAGAAGCGCTTCAATCGATCGGCACCGACGATCGCTGGGAGCGGCGCGCCGCAAATGAGCTCGCCACCGAACTTCGCGCCGCGCGAATCGCGCTGTGTTGCGCCGTGCTCGACGCGATTGCCGACGATCCCGGTATCGATGTCGATGAATCGATCGAGCAGTTGAAGCGTATTCGCGCCAATCGATATGCGGAAGTCGCGCGGCTGTTCGACGAACTGAAAACACTTCCGTCGCCGAGCCTGCCCGCGATTCACGTCACGATTCGCGCCCTTTCCCGCCTCGCAGCGTAGTTACAGCGCGACCCGTGGCAGCTGCGCCGTCGGCTGCATCGCGGATTGCAGCGTCGAGTCGACACCTTCCGCACCGCGGCTCCCGCAAGTCCTGATAGAGTCGTAGTCCTGCCGCAACCAGAAACGCCGTGGTCGCGAAGTTCACTCCAATCTCAGCGAGACCGACCAGAAAGATCGTCGTCCCGAGAAAACCTGTCACCACTCCCACCGGACCGAAGAGCAGGCTCACCACCACGAACGCTCCCGCTGCCCACGGTGTTGTATCCCGACCACACCGCGAAGAAAGACAACGATCCGTATCGCAACCTTGAAGAAGCGCTTGCGCATCAGGTCCCGGCTGAACAGCAGCGCGTGCCAGCTATGCTTGTCGTCGAAGATCAGCGCGTACTGTGCGAAGTACAACCACGCGTAGATCAATGCGCCGACGATGATCATCAGCACCAGCGCGATGTATGCCCACACGCCAATTGAACCAGGCAGGAAATTCGACGCCTGCTGGAACAGGAACAGCCCCGCGGCGGGCGCAAGCAGTTGCAGAAACGTTACCCAGATGAATCCCGGCGCCAGCATGAATCGATCGCCGGTAAACTGCGATCGCTTCACGCGATGATCGTGGGCTCGCGGATTCCCGCCTGGATCCGCTTGAGCGAGCTCAGCGTAATCAGCGTGACCAGCAGCGTGATCAGCGAAAAGATCAGATGGAGCACGTTACGTGACCCACGGCGCGAACGGCTGCGGCTCCTGCAGCGGCGGCGGAGTCTTGCGGGCGGCGGCGTGTCGGCGCTGTCCACCTGCGTGTAACTGATATTTTGCGAGCCCGGCTCGAAGTTCGTTGCGAGGCGATGTTGCAGATTCAGCGCGTCCGGCAGCAGGCACAACGCCGCCGCCAGCAGCAACGGCGCCAGCACGACAGCCAGCACCGACCAGTTGCCACGCAAATCGTTTACCGCGTTGGCGAGATATATGAAGCTGCTTTTGAGGCGGACGGGGCTCACGGCGCGATAGAGGTTGGCATCCTCGTTCGGGCGAGACAAGTCCGCCGCATTTCCCATGATCACTCCCTGATTAGATGATATAATTGCATTTCACGATCCCTCAACGGAGTACGTACTCATGGCCGACGACGACCGCGCATCGAAAATCGAGCATGAGAATAAAATGATTCGTCGCCTGCGCTTCCTGGTCGAGCTGACCTTCGCCACCATCGCGCAGGACAACGACATGACGCTCGAGCTGGGATGGGAACACGTGCTGGCGCTCAAGGGCGCCGCGGTCGCGATGTTCCCCGGCAAGGAAGAAACCTTCGACCTGGTTTATCTACCGCGCTTCTCGCGTCTGCTCGCAGAGCGATTCGGCGCGAATTGACCGCGAACGCGACATCGAGCGTTGGAAAAAGTCGGGCTGGATCGCGAAACCCGACGGCTCGCTCATCCGCGGCGCAGATAACGTTCACTGATAGGATCTCCGCGTTCGAGCCAGCATCTGGCGCCGACGACGATTACATCCTGCCCGGCTTGGTCGATCTCCAGGTCAACGGCTCGCACGGCATCGACGTAATGAACGCGTCCGCCGACGCGCTCGCGACACCTAAGCCGCCATCTCGCGCACGAGGGCACGACCGCATGGATGCCGACGGCAGTCACCGCGCCAATTGAAAAGATCGCGCAGGTTCACGAGTCGATCGCGAGCTGCCTTCGAAAATTCGCGCGCGCGGCGACACCGCCGATGCACGCCGCCATTCTCGGGATGCATCTCGAAGGCCCGTTCATCTCGCCGCATCGCCTCGGCGCGCATCCCACGCTCAACCTCGAGCCGCGCGGCGACGCCTTCGAGCGGGTGCTCGCGATGCGCGCGCTTCGCTTGATCACACTCGGCGCCCGAGCTGCCCGGCGGCACTCGACGCGATTCGGCGCCTGACCGCGCGCGGCGTAGTCGCTTCGATTGGCCATACCAACGCGACGCTCGACGAGGCGAATGCCGGCATCGACGCCGGCGCCCGCATGTTCACACATCTGTTCAATGCGATGCGTCCGTTGAACCATCGCGATCCCGGCGTCATCGCAGCCGCGCTCGCTCCGAGCCCGGCAGTCGCCGCACTCATCCCCGACGGCGTCCACGTGCATCCCGCGATGCTGCGACTGGCAGTCAGGGCCCGCGGCAAAGACGGAATCATCCTCGTCAGCGACAAAGTTGCGCTCGCGCAACCTCGGGATCTGAAAATATCGTCGGCCGTGCTCGCGCGACGGTTCGCGACGGTGCCGCGCGTCTCGATGACGGCACGCTCGCGGGCAGCATCATTTCGATGCTCGACGGCATTCGCGTCATGGTCGAAAAAGCCGGCGTCAGCATCGGCGACGCAGCCGTGATGGCTGCTACCAATCCGGCAAACCTGGTCGGCGCCAACGATCGCGGCCGCATTCGAGGTCGGCGCGAGGGCCGATTTAATCGTGCTCAGCCGGGCGCTAGAGTTGAAGTCGGTGTTCATCGGCGGTCGCGAGATTAGATAGGCCCCGACCGCCTCTGAATTTCGAAAGCATCATCAATCGGAGCCAAGCGATGCCGCTGAACCAGGCCTGCGTGGGCCGCGAATACCCGCCCGTCACGATCAACGTCACGCTCGACGCGATCCAGAAGTATGCGCGCGCGTACAATGACGACAACCCCGCGTTCTTCGACGCGAGCCGCGCTGGCGGCATCATCGCGCCGCCGATGTTCGGCGTCACCGTCACCTGGGACGCTCTGATGAAGGCCATGATGGATCCCGACCTGCACGTCGACCTGCTGCGCCTGGTTCACGGCGAGCAGGACATGGAATTTCCAAATCCGATTCGGCCCGGCGATGTCGTCACCGCGACTGCAAAAGTCGTTTCGATCGAGACCAAGACCACCGGCGAGACGATGACCGTTGAGCTCAACGCCGCCAACCAGAACCGGCCAACCCGTCCAGAAGACACTCTTCATCATTTTCATTCGAGGCGCTCGAAACCGCGACGCGTCCTCGGAGCCGCGGCCCATCGAGCCCGATCGCGGCGCGCCGATTTTCACGGTCGCGCAAACCATCGACCAGGACCAGACCTACCGCTATGCGGAGGCCTCCGGCGATCCGCAATCCGATCCACGTCGACGAGAACATCGCAAAGATGGCGGGCCTGCCGGGCATCATCGTGCACGGCCTTTGCACGATGGCGTTTACGTCGAAGGTCGCGATCGACAAGCTGTGCGGCGGCGACCCGACTCGGCTCAAGCGGCTTGCGTGTGCGCTTCTCCCGTCCGGTGTTGCCCGGCCAAACCATCACCACCAAAGTCTGGGCCGACGGCGAACGCAACGGCCGCAGAGTTTTCGCCTACGAGACTTTCAATCCCGACGGTCAAGCGGTTATCAAGGGCGGCATCGCCGAAGTCGCAACCTGACGATCCTTTCGCTCCCGTGAAAATCACTATCGGCCTCTCACTCTCTCTCACCGGTGAATATTCACCGATGGGGCAGCAGGCCGAACTCGCGATCCGCCTGTTCGTCGCCGACGCCAACGCCAGCAGCGCGCTCCGCGTCGCGGGCGAGCGCTGTGAATTTGAGCTCGAATGCCACGACGACGCGAGCAACCCGGAGCGATGCTCGGAAATCTATCGCACACTCTGCGCTGATCGCCGCATTGGCATAGTCTTCGGGCCGTACTCGAACCGGCTCGCCGGCGTTGCCGCCGTCATCGCCGAACAATTCGGCCGCGTCTTCATAAATCACGGCGGCGCCGGCGACGAACTATATGAGCGGGGTGACAAGCTAATCGTTGGAATACTCACTCCGGCGAGTGACTATTTGCGCGGATTCGTCCGACTACTCACCCAACTCAAGCTCTGGCGCAAGCGCGTCGCGATCGTCGCAACCAAGTCGCCTTTCGCTCGTGCGGTTGCGTCAGGCTTTGAGCGTGCTGCCGACGAACGTGCCTCGCGCCGGCGCGGAGTCCGCATCCGCGTGAAATGGAACGGAGCCTTCGACCCGGTCTCGACCTCTGCGCGACTCTTCCCTGCGCTCACGCGCAACCGCGTCAACGCTCTCGTCAGCGCCGGCAGCTACGAACACGACGTTGCCGTAATGCGCGCGGTCGCAGAGTCCCGCCTCAACATCCCGGTGCTCGGATGTGTCGCCGCAGGCGTTGCTCGCTTCGGCTCGGACCTAGGCGAGCTTGCGGAGGGAATAGTCGGGCCTTCGCAATGGGAGGATTCGCTCGAGCTAAAACCCGCGCTCGGCCCGACGCCCGCCGAGTTTGCGCGCCGAATGCGCACGGCCGGCGCCGCCGTTTCTCCCGACTATCCCGCCGCGCAGATCTACGCCGCAGGTCTCCTGACGGCGGCAGCGCTCGCAGCCGCCGGACGCCCGGACGACGCGATGCTTCGAGCCGCATTCTCCGATTTGCGCACCACCACTATGTTCGGCGACTTCTCTATCGATCGCGTCACCGGCCGCCAACTCGGTCACCAGATGCTGCTGGTGCAATGGCACCGCGGGCGCAAGGTCATCATCGTGCCCGAATCGCACGACGACTCCGGCTCGCTCGATTTTCCCGCCGGCTGGCGTCTGCTCCTTGCGGGGGCCGAACTGCTTCGCTTAAGTCGTCCGGACGATTCGAGCGAGTCATTGGACGATGAGGCCGACGATCCGGATCGGGACAACGATGAGCGCAATCACGATTAAATTCTCCCGCGGGAAAGTTTTCGCAATCGGCCTGATGTCCGGGACTTCACACGATGGCGTGAGCGCCGCCGTCGTCGAGCTCAACGAACGTTCCCATCCGCCCGCGCGCCTGATCGCGTTTCACAGTTTTCCGTACTCAGCGCACTTCCGCAAAGAATTGCTCGCTGCTTCTGCCGACAAAAGAATCGGAGCGGCCGCGATTTCCTCGCTCAACTTCGCACTCGGACGCGAGCTTGGACGCGCGGCCATCGAGATCGCCCGCCGCGCGCGCGTGCAGCTTCAGGACGTGGCGTTCATCGGATCGCATGGCCATACATTTTTTCATCAGCCGCCACGGCGCACGCGTCGCGGACAAATAGCTTCCACGCTGCAACTCGGCGAGTCCGCCGTCATCGCTGCGGACACTGGCGTTCCAGTCGTCGCCGATTTTCGCACGATGGACCTCGCGCTCGGGGGCGAAGGCGCACCACTTGCTCCTCTCGCACATCTGTGGCTGTTCGCCGATCCCAGGCGTGGACGTGTCGTGCAAAACATCGGCGGCATCGCCAACGCGACTTACATCCCACCGCGCGCTCACCTCGGCGATCCCGGCCTGATCGCATTCGATACCGGCCCGGGCAACGGAATGATCGACGCGCTCGCGTCGCGAATCTCGGGTGGACGTCTGCGGATGGACCGCGATGGGCGCATCGCGGCGCGCGGTCACGTGAACGCGCCGATGCTCACGAAGCTGATGCAAAATCCCTATTTCCGCCGCCAGCCGCCAAAATCAACGGGCCGCGAGGAATTCGGTCCGACGCTGCTCGATCGGATCGTCGCCGACGCCCGCCGCACGAAAATTCTTGACTACGATCTGGTCGCCACCATCACCGCTCTCACCGCGCGATCGATCGCCGACGCATGCAACCGCTTTATTTTTCCGCGCGGCCCCGTCGATCAGTTGATAGTCACCGGAGGCGGCGCGCAAAATCCTACCATGATGCGAATGATCGCGGCCGAGCTTCCCAAGGTCGAGGTGATCACCGCCGCGGATGTCGGCATTGACGGCGATGCGCTCGAGGCCGTCGCATTCGCCATCCTCGGCTACCAGATGCTGCACCGCCGCCAGGGCAATATCCCCAGCGTCACCGGTGCGCGCGCGCCGGCCGTCCTCGGCAAACTGACACTGCCGCCAAAGCCGTCACAGTGATCGCTTTCGAGCGCCCTACAAACCCCGTCTAACAGGGACGAAGTCCCGCATCTTTGTATAAATATTGGGTGCAGGGGTCACCCCTGCCCAAGGAAGTATGAAACCCACGGAGGGGTTTCATTAGAATTAAGTTCCCCGTCCTTCCTTACGCGCTCCTCTTATCCTCTGGCGCCACGACTCCCGCCTTCGCCGCCGACTCGACGACTGCAGAGCGAAAAATCCCGTGAGCCATCGTCGATTCCTCGCGATCTGCTCGCGCCGCATAAATTCTCATGCGTGCTTCGTGTGCCGATTTGTCGTCCGGCGCGGCTGCCACCGCCCAATCCGCCAAATGACACGCGAGCACTATTTCACCTGCCGCAAGTTTTTCATTGGCCCGCGCAATCACCGGCGCCACACCGCCGGCCAGCGCAGCGATCTCGCGCGCTCGTTCGCCGTCGGTCGCGGGTTTAAGATTCGACGGCGTGCCGTCGTACCAGCCGCCTTCGAGCCGCCAGATATTGCGCACGATAAACTCGGGCTCGTCATAAACCGCCTGCAACCACGGCTTCTCCGCAAGATTCGCCGGCGGCTTGACGGTGTGAATCACCTCATCCAGCGTCGCGCCGGCATTCATCATTTCAATCGTCTGATCGTAAATTGCTTGCAGATAGTTCGCGGTATCGTTGAGCACCTGTCGCACCCGAATCGCGCCGAACACCGGGTACCCATGTCCCGGTACGAGTACTTCTGCCCCCAGCCGAGCCATCACTCGCAGCGCCTCCGCCCATTCGCGCGCGTAGCGCTGCGCCTTCTGTGGATTACCCGCGTTGGGCGCCGCCCAGATGATCAGATCTCCGGTGCATAGCAGCTTGCGCTGCGGAATAAAGACCCAGCAATGGTCGTCGGTCTCGCCGCGCGCATGATGGCACTCGAACTTGTCGTCGCCTGCAACTACATTCAACTGACTATCGAAGTAGGTATCCGGGTATACATAGTCAGTTGGCCATGCCGCCGGCCGGTTGAACTGCCGCGTATTGACTACTGTGTTATAGCCGGCCGTGCGCTTGTAGCGATCGAACCGCGCTGCGACTGCGCGATGTCCCACCACGCGCGGCCGCGCGACCTTGTTCTTCTGCGCATCCGCGACGATCGCCGGCATCCCGCAGGCGTGATCGACATGCCCATGAGTGTAGATCGCGGTGTTAACACGGTCCGGCGAAAACTGGCGAATCAGTTTCACCGTCGCCTCCTGGTTGAAGTAGCCGCCGGTGTCCACCAGCACCAGGCCCTCGCGCGTCTTGGCCGCCGTCACATTTGCGAACCAGCGGTAAAACATCACGCCGTCGGCAATCTCCTCGTACTCGCCGGTCGGCAGCAGCGGATGGAATTGTCGGGTCGTAATTGAGCCGGCGAATATCTTTTCCGATTGATCTCTTATCACGCCCATAAAACAGCGCTTCCTCTCTCCGCGATTGACCCCGATCGGAACGGTTTAGGTTATCCGATGCAGCTCGCGGATATGGCGAATCTTCTCATGCTTGACCCAGTTGTAGCGCTGATGCTGATCGACCAGCCTCGCCTCGATGCCCGCAGCGCGAGCGCCCTCGACATCGATCGAGTAAATGTCGCCGGTAAATTTGACTTCGTCGGCGCCGACGCCCAGGCGCTCGAGCGCGATTTCGAAAATCCGCGGATCGGGTTTCGCGACGCCCACGATGTGCGAGTCGATTATCACTTCGAAGTATTGTGCGAGCCCGTATCGTTTTGCGTCCGCTTCGACCTGACCCTCCGCATTCGACACGATCGCGAGTTTGTATCCCGCTGATTTGAACGCCTCGAGCGCCTCGAACGTGCCCGGCCGCACGACCCGCCAGAGCGACGCTGCGCGATGTATCGCGCCAAATTTGACCGCGCATTCCTGGAATTCCTCCTGCGGAATCCCAGCCGCCACCATCCAGCCGCGAAAAAAATGCTCATACGCCGCGTTGTCGGCTTGTGCGTTCTTCCCGCTCATCAAATGCCGATCGATCGCCTCGCGCCCCGCGTATTCTGCATGCTCGAGTGCGAGCGCGTCGAGCTTGCGCCCTTCGCGTGAGAACTCCCGCGCCAGCAATTCGAAATCCAGGAACGCCAGCGTGCCGCCGAAGTCGAACATCAGCGCCTTCAGTTTCTTATTTTTCGCAGCACTCATTCGCCACCAGCTTAGCAGGGGCGTCGGTCTGGTACCCGCGCCAGCAGTTAGGTCCAACATATTCTAACAGGGACAAAGTCCCGCATCTTTTCTTAATACTGGGTGCAGGGGTCACCCCTGCCGAAGGAAGCGTGAAACCCACCGCGGGTTTCACATTAAATTCCTATCTCATTGCGCGGCCGTCCGCCAAAAAGATATGATTTTTCTGGAGTTTTATCCCCGCCGCGCTGGCGCTCCACAGGAGAAGTGATGTTCACCGGCATTATCGAAGACCTGGGCACCGTCGAAAGCCTCAAGCCGACCGATCAGGGCGCCGTGATTTCCATCCACACCTCCCTCCCTGTTTCAGAGATAAACATCGGCGACTCGATCACCGTCAACGGCGCGTGCCTGACCGTGACGGCCAAAAATCCCGGCCGCTTCGCGATGGACATCTCCGCAGAGACCCTGCGATGCACCGGACTGGGCGAGCTGAAACCCGGCAGCCGGGTCAATCTCGAGCGATGCCTCACGCTGAACAAGCTGCTCGGCGGACACCTGGTCTCCGGCCACGTCGATGGCATCGGTCGGGTCGTATCGATCAAGCCCGAAGGCGACTCGAAACTGTACACCTTCGAGATCGCGCCTGCGCAAGCGCGCTACCTGGTCGAGAAGGGCTCGGTCACCATCGACGGCATCAGCCTCACGGTATTTTCAATCAACGACAATCAATTTTCCGTCGAGGTGATTCCTCACACGCTGCGATCGACCACGCTCGGTTTCAAGCACCCCGGTGACAGCGTCAACATCGAGAACGACATGCTGGTCAAGTATGTCGAGAAGATTCTGGCGATTCGTACGAAACCGGCACTCGCGTCTTGAGTATAGTGAGAAGTTGAGAAACGCATGAGCCTGATGCAGATACCGCGCAAGATCGAGTATGCACTGCGTGCGATGATCTATCTCGCCGATCATCCGTCGGGCGTGGCGCGCGGCACCGAAATAGCCAGTCGCGAGCAAATCCCGAAGTACTATCTTGAAAAAGTCATTCGCGATCTGATGCGCCGCGGGCTCGTCCATGCGCGCCGGGGACCCGGCGGCGGCTACCAGCTCGCTCGCAAGGCCGACACCGTCACTTTTCGCGATATCATCGAGGCCGTCGAGGGTCCGATCACGCTCAACGTATGCACCGACGGCAGCAGCTCATGCGCTCTGCAGCCGACCTGCCGCATGTATCGTGTGTGGGAGAAAGGCCAGCGCGTGCTGCTCGAAGTTTTCTCCGATACCTCGCTCGCCGAAATAGCCGCTTCGCGTCCCTCGCCGCCGGTTTGTGCCCCCGACCTCACGTCGGGCTCGATCTCGCCGGCCAAGTCCCAGCCCGCATAGCCGAATTGAAGAACCCCGCGACTGCGACTTTGCGAATCCTCGCCGCTCTCATCCCTCTTCCTGTAAGAAGAGCTGTGCGTAACAGCTTCGGGTCCGCTCTGTCTCCTCTCCCTGTGAGGGAGAGGATGAAGGTGAGGGTCCGATGACAGCGCCTTGCGCGATTCAGGATTCTGCTCTTGCCTGGAACGACTCGGAGGTTATGCAAAGATCTCCTGTAAGGGAGAGGTTAGGTGAGGGTCCTTATTCAGCGCGTCGCGCGCGATTAGGCTTCCGCTCTTCTCCGGTCTTCAATTGAGCGATTTCGGAATCAGTTTCAACGACTTTACCGGTAAGCCGCGCCGCGGCGCGCCGATCTTTACCGAGAAAACTTTTTATCTCGAGGAGTTTTACGGCAAAAGCCTGCTCTTCGCTCTGATTCCGCCCGCCGGACAGCGAGTCTCAGACTTCGACTCTCTGCTCTTGACGCTTCGCGAATTGCGCCGCAACCAAACCCGATGCGTCGTCATCGTTTCGCCGAGCGCATTGCCAAAGCTGATGCGCCGGCTCGGCCGTCTCGCGCCTACGGAACCGCCGCCAGTCTTCAATCCATCTGAAGGACTTCGTTCGCGCCCCTATCCACCCGATTCGGCCGTCGCCGAGATCTGGGCGCGTCTCCGCGCTGGATCGATTGTCGTCGCATCGATGAGCCGTGACGACGCCGACGATCTCACGGTCTTCGCTCGCGAGCTCGCCAGCCGCCTCCGCGTCTTCAAGCTCCTGCTGCTCGATCGGCGCGGCGGCCTGGTCGACAACAAGACCGGCGAGACGCTCTCGTTCGTCGAGGAACATCGCATTCGCCGCACCATGCGCCATCTCCGCTCACGCGCTCGCAGAGCCATCGTGCGCGCTGCGCTCGACGCGCTCGAGGACGGCGTCGGCTCCGTCAACCTGGTCGCGCCAGGCGACGTTTACGAAGAACTCTTCAGCTTTATCGGCGCCGGAACGCTGTTCACCGAGATGCAATACGGCTTTGTCCGCCCCGTCTCGATCGACGATTTCGAAGAAGTCGAAGCACTGATCGTCCGCGGCCAAACCGAAGGCCACCTGCTGCCGCGCACGCCCGAACAGATCGCGCAAATCCTGCCGTCATGCTTCGGCTACCGAATCGGCGACGAACACCTCGCCGGAATCTGCTCGCTGCTGACCGAGCCTTACCGCCGCGATCGCGCCGGTGAAATCACTGCGATGTACACCTTGACGCGTTTCCAGGGCGAGGGCGTCGCCGCTGTGCTGGTCCGCGAGATCCTCAAGGAAGCCCAGGCTCGCCGTCTTCAATACGTCTTCGCATGCACCAGCGACGATCGCGTCGCCGGTTTGTTCTCGCGTCTCGGTTTTAAACGCGTCAGCGCGCGCGAGGTCCCCGCGGCGAAATGGCGCGGCTACGATTCCTCGCGCATCACTAGTCTGAGTATATTGCGCGTAGAACTCGACTGACTATTGTCGTGATTAGCTATTAGTTCGCGACTAGCTATTATGACCCTCAAAGCCGCCGCCGCGATCGCCGGGATCGCCTTCCTCATCGTCGTCCTGACCCTTCATCGGCTGGGCGCCGGCGACGTCTGCACCGGCAACGAGGCCGTCGAAGGCGTTTTCGTCCAGCAGATGGTCGAACACGGGCATCTCCTGTTCCCGGTCGAGAACGGCAACGTCCCGATGTACAAGCCGCCGCTCTTCCACTGGACCGCCGCCGCGATCGATCGCATCGCCGGAATTGAGAAAGTGACTGCGACCAACCTCCGCCTGCCATCCGCACTCTACGCGATCGCCGGCGCGCTCCTCACGATGATTCTCGCGTATGAAATTCTCGGCCTCGACGCCGCCGTCCTCGCCGGACTCGCGCTCGCCGCCTCCTATCAGTACATCAGCCAGGGCCGTTTCGGCCGCGTCGACATGACGCTGTGCTTCTTCGAGTCCCTCGCCCTGTTCGCTTTCCTGTGGTGGATGCCCCGTGACGCAACCTTGTCCGGCCGCGATGCGCGATTCGAATCCAACTTGTCCGCGCTCTATCTGATGGCAGCTGCACTCGGCCTCGGCGTCCTGGCGAAAGGCCCCGTCGGCGCGATTCTTCCCGGTGCCGCGATCCTGATCTTCATGATAGTCGAGAGCCGCGGACCCCAAATCCTCACGATGCTCGATCCCGGCGCGATCATCCTCGGCGGAGCGATCGCGTCGAGCTGGTATCTCGCCTGCTACTTCGGCGGACGCTTCGCCTTCCTCAACCGCCAGCTCGACACCGAAAATGTCGGCCGCTTCTTCGGCTCACTTGGTGCGATGGCGCCGTGGTACTACCTGAAACCCGTCATCCTGAATTCGGCTCCGCTGAGCATTCTCGTCCCAATCGCCGCGATCTACGCATTACTCACTCCATTAGTCAGTCGTCGCGACGAGAATGATGCCGTCGATCCCCTCTTCAGCTCCAATCGTGCCAACTCCGCCGTCCGTCTTTTCGCGATTTTCTACTTTGCCACTGTCGTTTTCTTCAGCATCGCCGCATACAAGCGCCGCTCATACTTGCTGCCGGTATGGCCCGCCGCCGCGGTGATTCTCGCGTGGTGGATCGTCAGCGTCCCTCCGCTTGCATGGCGCCGAGCCGCGACTGTGGCATTCGCCGCGCTATGCGCCGGGCTGGCACTCTTCAACTTCATCTATATTCCGCGCGCGGAAGTGCTCGCCTGCCGCGATGATTCCTTCCGCCCCGCCGCTGAGGAAATCGCCCGCGTAGTCGCACCCGCCGACCCGCTATTTCTCTATGGATTTCAGGAAGAGGTCGCGCCGCTTCTATTCTACCTCGATCGCGACGCTCCAGTTTTGCAAGGCCGTCTCGGCGACGCGCCGCCGGGCTTCGTCATCGTCCCCGCTCACTTCTGGAAAATGCATCAGCGCGACGCGCTCGACTTCGAGCCCGTGCTGACCTCCGAACACGGCAATCGCCGCCTCGTGCTCCTCAAACGCGGCAAGTCCTACGCCTTCGCGCGCCTTCCACTCTTCGACGCCCGCGTCACCGCCTTATACCTGGCGCATTCGACCAGATGATCGTTGACCATCCCGGTCGCCTGCATCATCGCGTAGCAAATCGTCGATCCGACGAACTTGAACCCGCGCGCGAGCAATTCTTTGCTCATCGCGTCGGACTCGGCGGTGCGAGCGGGTATTTGCTTGAGCACGGTCCATTTGTTGACCATCGGCCGCCCGCCCACGAAGCGCCAGATGTATTCGTCAAAGGTGCCGAATTCCTTCTGCACCGCAACAAACGCTTTCGCATTGCCAATCGTGGAATTGATCTTCAGCCGATTGCGGACGATCCCAGCATCGGCGAGGAGCCTCGCCTCATCGCGATCGCCGAACTTCGCAACCCGCGCCGGCTCGAAGCCCTTGAACGCGACGCGGTACGCCTCCCGCTTGCGCAGAATAGTGTCCCAGCTCAGTCCAGCCTGGGCGCCTTCGAGCGTGATAAACTCGAACCACCGCCGATCGTCATGCACCGGCACTCCCCACTCTTCATCGTGGTAACGAATCGCCAATTCATTGCGCGCCCATCCACACCGCATGTCGTTACTCTTCTTAATACCGGGTGCAGGGGTCACCCCTGCCCAAGGAAGCGTGAAACCCACGGAGGGGTTTCACATTAAATCAAGTGATTTACCCTTCCCCCTACTACGCGCCGCTCGCGCTCTTTCGCTCGGGCTCTTGCTCCGCCGCTTTCTCCGCGGACTTTTCCGCGCAGCGCCGCTTCAACTCCGCGAACGCGTCATCGACGAACGCCTTCATCAATGCGACATCGGGCATCACGCGCGGGTCCGCCATCATTCCGAAGTATAGACTCTTGTAGTAACTGAGTATTGCGACTGCATACCCCATCGTCGCGCCGAGCGGAACCAGCGGTACCATGTCCAGGCATACATGACCGTTGATATATTGCGGCACCTGCACGCCCGGCACGTTAGTCGCGATAAAGTTTATTCCGAACGCGGGCAGCCCGAAGCCATCCGGCCGTGGCTTCCAGTCCGTCCACTTCGCCAGCCGTCCCCCGACGTCCAGCATCGTGGTCATCGCGCGCGAGGCCGGACCAATCATGCATCGGTGGAATCGCGTCGCTGAGCTGCATCATGGCTTCCAGAGCCTGCGCCGACCCTGCAGCCTTGATTCGCTCTGTCTCCTCGTGGATCAGTTTCAGCCGCTCGACGACGTCCATCGGCGCCGCCGGAGCGGTCGGGAACATCATCGACACCCGGTTGCCAAGCGAGCTCCTCTCACTTTTCTGCCGTACGTTGACCGGACATCCAATACACAGTTGCTGTCCCTCGACGGCGTACCCATGATGCTGCAAATAACGTGCGGCGCCCTCGGTCAACATAGCCAGTACGACATCATTGACCGATCCGCCGAACGCCGATCTGATTGCGCGGAAGTCCGCGAACGATTGACGCGTCCATGCCACTATCCGGTCCTGCGTAACTGGAGTGGAGTTCCACGGCGTCGCCACTATTCGCCGCGTCATCAGCTCGGTCATCTGCCGCGACGCCTCGCCCAACTGCCGCGCGCGCTCCGCCACCGCCGCCGGATCCTCGATCGCTTCGACCGCCGCGTTGATTGTCGCGTTGACCGTGCCTTGAATCTGACTGCGCACCGCCTCCGCGAATCGCCGAATCAGGCTCGACGGCCGCGCCGCTACCCACGGCTCCGCCGGCTGCGGGATATCCTCGGGCTCCGCGCGAAAATCGTACATTACTTTCAGCAACTCGACTCCCGACACCCCATCGACCAGGCAATGATGCACCTTCCACATCAGCGCGGTGCGATTGTTCTTCAGGTTCTGGAACGTGTGCAATTCCCACAGTGGATGCTTGCGGTTGAGCGGCTTCTGAAAGATCCGCATCATTTCTGCCAGCGCGTCGGCTTCGCTCATCGCGTCTGGCAGCTCATGCAGATGCACGTGATTGTCGAGCGAGAATTCCGGGTCATCCTCCATCATCGCGTGCGCGAAATTCAGCGGCACTTCGATCAGCCGCTGGCGGTAGCGCGGCACCAGATGCATCCGTTCTTCGAAATGCCCTAGCAGGCCGTGGAAATCGACCCGCCCTTCGAACAGCCCGATCGATCCGATATGCAGCGGTCCGCTTTGCGACTCGCCGTAAATAAAGGTTGCGTCCTGGGTCGATAGCCGATAGCTCGAGGCGGACGGAAAAGTAGATTTTTCGGCCATTATTACTCACCTCCGAGCCGATTTCCCTGGCTTGGCTCACGGTGCGGTAACCGTCCCAGCAGAGAACACCCTGGAAATGACATTGCCGCAGACTGCCAAGCTTGGCAGGCATGGTCTATACAGTGCAAGCCGAATTCCTGGGCAGTTACGCTTGCCGCGCCGTCCGCGCTGATCAAGGATAGCGATCCGCGCGAGCTACATGCTCCTTACCTTGGTTCTCGCTCGCAGCGCTTGTATACGGTAGTCCGTCGCGGAGGTCCCAATGGCCGAGCAGATCAAAACTAATCGCCCTTATCCTATTCAGCTTAAATTGCGCGACGGCCGCGGCGCCTCTATTCGCGTCATGGAGCCCGGCGACCTCGACCGCATCATCGACTTCGCCAAGGAACTTCCCGCCGACGACCTGCTCTTCCTCCGCACCGACATCACCGACCGCGCCGTCGTCAAACAATGGATCGATAACATCAAGAACGGAACCACCATCACTCTCCTGGCCGAGATCGACGGCGATCTCGCCGCCTATGCCAGCGTCCACCTGGATCAGGCGCGATGGACCCGGCGGGTCGGTGAAATTCGGATCATAACGTCGTCGCGCTATCGTGGCGCAGGACTCGGCCGCCGGCTCGCGGCCGAAGTCTTCGATTTGGCGCGTTCGCTCGGCCTCAAAAAGATCACCGCCCAGATGACGACCGAGCAGACCGCTGCGCGCGCCGCCTTCGAGCGTCTCGGCTTTCAAGTCGAGGCGATGCTCTCGGACTGGGTCGAGGACCGTCGCGGCCGCTCGCGCGATCTCCTCATCATGACCTACGACGTCGACGGCTTCTCCGACCGGGTCGTAGCGTAATCTGTTTCTTTAAACACTGGGGTGCAGGGGTCACCCCTGCCCAAGGAGGTGCGGAACCCACGGCGGGTTCCGCATTTAATTAAGCCCTCAACCCATCCGGCAATCGAAACGATCCATTCGCCTCGCACGGCAACTCGACCACCCGCACCACCGCATCGAGATTCAACTCTCCATATAGATGAGGAAACCGCTCGCCCGCCGCTTCACCATGCGCCCCCACCGGTGCTTCATACCTCAACTCCGCCTTCAGCTGCGACTCGTCGATACACAAAACCGCGAGCCCCGCATGCCCTCGATAGAACCGGTTGGCAGTGTCGACCACCTGTGCGACCGTCGAGCAATGGATAAATCCCTCGTCGCTCACGCTCGCCGGCGCGTACCTCCCGCGCGCGACCGCTTCCGCCCACTCGACTTGCTTGACTATATGAACGATCATCGCAAGTGATATCGAATCATTCAGGCGGCCATCGATCGAGACCGCAAAAATTGCGGTCATACGCACGTCCTGCAAGGAGTCCAATTCACATGAAGCGCCGAATCAGCCTGCCGATATTCATACTCCTCGCCTTGTCGACCGCCGCGATCGCGACTTGCCGCTCCGCGGATGCGACCCCGTCAGACGCTCCGGCACCCTCGCCGCGCTGCAAGCGGCGGTTGCCGGATCAAATCGCTCCGAAGCTAACAAGGCGCGCGACAAATTTCGTCATCCGGTCGAGACGCTGACCTTCTTCGGCATTCGGCCCGATATGACCGTCGTCGAAATCTCACCGGGCGCCGGATGGTACACGGAAATCCTCGCGCCGTTCCTCAAAGACCACGGCAAACTTTACGAGGCCGTCGGTGGAGGCCCGGGCGCCAAGGCCTTCGCCGACAAGCTCAAATCCGATCCCGCGGTCTACAGCCAGGTGATAGTGACCACGCTGCAGCCGCCGGCTGAAACCGATATCGCGCCCGCAGGCTCGGCTGACATGGTCCTGACGTTTCGCAACGTCCACGACTGGCTCCCTCGCGGCACCACGCAGGACTATTTCAAAGCATTTTATCGAGCGCTGAAGCCTGGCGGCATCCTGGGCATAACCGACCATCGCGCCGATCCAACGCAGCCGCAGGATCCAAACGCCAAAAATGGATACGTGCGCCAGGATTATATGATCCAGCTTGCGGAGCAGGCTGGCTTCAAACTGGCGGGCTCATCTGAAATCAACGCAAACCCCAAAGACTTGCGCGACCACCCGGTATGGAATCTGCCGCCAACCTTGCGCCAAGGCGAAAAAGATCGCGACAAGTACCTGGCCATCGGCGAGAGCGACCGAATGACCCTGAAGTTCATCAAACCAGCAGACACGGCGCACTGACACACGAACGCCAATAAATTCCTGCCGGAATCGAACTTGATTAGGAATAGTGAAACCCACTGTGGGTTTCACACTTCCTTAGGGCAGGGGTGACCCCTGCACCCGGTGATAGGAAAGATGCGGGACTTCGCCCCTGTTAGGAAGTTAGCAAGCAGCCATCCGCTCTGTCTCCTCTCCGTGAAAGGAGAGCTGTGCGTAACTGCTTCGCGTCCCCTCTGTCCCCTCTCCCTGCAAGGGAGAGGATGAAGGTGATGGGTCCAAGTTAGGGTGTCGCGCTCCGCGCGACCGATTATTTGCCTCTCCCGCTTGGTTGCGGGAGAGGCCGCGCATCTTGCGCGGATGAGGGCGCTTTACAGCGCCCTGCGCGATTCAGGATTCTGCTCTTGAAAGTCGGAGGTTATGCAAAGCTCTTCTGTGAGGGAGAAGATGAAGGTGAGGGTCCTATGGCGCGACGGCTTTTCGTTTACTCATTGGAAGGAGAGTATCAGCCGCCCGCGACCTCCGCCACGGTTCCGTTGCCGCACAAAGTTGTCGCTTGCACAACAGTTTGATTAACTCAAAGTCGTGATGAACCTACGCCATGCCGCCGAGCTCGCACTCATTGGCTGATATCTGATGATGCCGCCAAGGGTCCCGCCAGACCCAGATATGGGGCTTAAGTACTGGTCGAATTAGGGTAGCTTCGATACCGCCGCCGAATGTCGACTGGCGTACGACGACGGCGTTTATAAGTACGGCCACATGCGCGATAAGGATTGGAAAGCGTGGGACGACGGCTATTTCGCAGAGCATCACACCCACTTAGATCGTGCGTGGACGCTACAGCACTTCGAGGGGTTGGCTCTTGCGTCTCAATGCATCGCGACCGACGATCCGCGCCTCAAGCCAAAGTGACCGATAGGTAGAAAAAGAAGGGGGAGAAAATGGCCGACGAGCAGACAGACGACACTTCGATTCCAATCGTAACCGACGTGTTCTACAGGAGTTTTTTGGCGGGGAAACAGAGCCATCCCGGTCAAACAGATTTTGCAAACCAGTTTCTACAGATTTCAGCGGAGACGAATCGGCGGCTTCAACGCCAGCAAGCCGAGGCTATGCGCCAGCAAGCCGAGGTGTTGAAGGCTCAGAACGTTCTTGTCGCATCGCAGAACACTTTGATCGAATCGCAAAATGGCCTGATCGAATCGCAAGAAGGGGTTGCGAAGTCGCTCACGGTTGCGACGTGGGTTCTTGCCGCCGCCACAATCATTCTCGCGGTAGCGACCGCGTGGTCGATCTTCGCGAAGCCGCAACCCCCCGTGGCCGCAGCGCCAGTAGTATCGCCGACAGCGCCCGCCAAATCGGTCGGCCCATGACGCACAACACCTTCATCGCATCAGAGATCAGATTAGAGTGGGCGGGGGAAAAGCTCGATCAGCTCGAATCGTTGATTCAGCGTGCGATCAACGACGCGCTCGAATCGGACGGGGATCGAATGAAGGTTCTGGGGGACTTCATTTTCGCGGTACAGCGACACGCTCAGCGACTTATCAGCGAATATGCGCTCCATGCCCGCGCCGCGCTTGACTACATCGTTTTTGATCTCGCGCTTCACAACACCAAAGCCGAGCAAGAAAAGACCGCGTTTCCTCTGAAGTCCAATCCAAAAAAGTTTCCTTGGAAGCTGGACGACGTCAGCGGTCTTTTCAAGGGTGTTGGTCCTCTCGAACATCTGGAGCCCGAACAGGTAGCGCTCGTCGAGAGGTTCCAGCCCTATCGCCTCCTCCCCCTACTCCATGTCCTGCGCGAGTTGTCCAACCGCGACAAACATCGACACTTCGTTCACATCTCGGCTACCAGATTGACAGGACCGATCCTGCCATCGAAAGCAAAACCCGCCTCCCGCATCGAGATAGCCCTCAGTGGAGATGACGCCATTAAGTCGCTTCGCGCGCTTCACGGGCAGTTGTCCGACATACTTGCTGCTTTCAACAAACTTCTCGAACCGCTAGACGCCAAAACGCCCTGATCTGCCCTTCCACGCGATCCGATTTTGAAAACGAAAAAAGGATTGTCGGCGAGAACGTTCAGGTATCAGCGAGTCGAGCGATCCGAGATTGTTCGCCTTGAGTCGGCAAAACCTGCAAGGATTTTACCCGCCGCCGCCACGCGCTTGCCCGCCACTGCGCAGTGTTCCCGCCTTGCGCGCCTTCGCCAACGTCGACGACTGTAAAAACGATTGCGTTTTCGCCTCTCGCGCGCGGCGCCGTTGAAGTTTTCACTCACGCCATCGTTGAGATATTTCGACGCGATCTAAGCCGAAGTTAGCGACTGGCAGCGCAAACTACTTTGGAAAAAGAGCTGGATAGCATCCAGTCTGAGGCAGAATCCTGAATCGCGCAGGGCGCTGTATTCGGACCCTCACCTTCATCCTCTCCCTTACAGGGAGAGGAGACAGAGCAAAACTTCTAACAGGGACGAAGTCCCGCATCTTTTTCTCTTCTTATTCACTGGGTGCAGGGGTCACCCCTGCCCAAGGAGGTGTGGAACCCACGGCGGGTTCCACATTAGATAAAGTTCGGTCTTTTTCTTTCTCGCGCTATGCGCGCATCGCGCTGCGCGAATTCCCCAGCAGCATCTCCGCGACCGCGGTCAGATCATTATCGTCGTAGTAGTCGATCTCGATCCGGCCCGGGCTGCGGCCACGCCGCTTGAAAATTCTAACCTTGCGCTTGAGCGCGCGTTGCAGGCCCTCGGCCAGCGCGTTCAGATTGGCATCGGCGGCCGATCGCGATGACGCCGTCTTGGAGTTGCGCGGGCGACTGGCAGTCGCCATTTCTTCGGCGCCGCGCGCCGAGATTCCGACCGCCGCGATTCGCCGCGCTGCCGACAGTTGCGCCTCTTCCGATTCGATCGATAGCAGCGGCCGCGCCTGCCCTGCCGTGAGCTGTCTCATCGCGATCATATTCAAAATCGGCTGCGGCAGTTCCAGCAATCGGATCGAGTTGGTGACGTAGGGCCGGCTCTTGCCGACGCGCAGCGCGATTTCGTCCTGGGTGAGCCCGAAATGGTCGGCTAGGCGGAAGAACGCGAGCCCTTCTTCGACTGCGTTCAAATCCTCGCGCACGATATTTTCGACCAGTGACATTTCCAGCGCCGAGCGATCGTCGAGTTCGCGCACTACCACCGGCACCGCTTCCAGACCCGCCGCGCGCGCTGCACGCAGCCGGCGCTCGCCCGCGATCAGTTCGTAGCGCGGGCCGTCGATATCCGACGCGTCTCCGATTCGCCGCACGATCAGCGGTTCGATAATTCCCTGGCTCTGGATCGCGCGGGTAAGTTCGGCCAACCGGTCCTTGTCGAAATTTATCCGCGGCTGAAAAGGCCCGGGCGTGATACTGGCGACGGGCGCCAACTTGAATTGCGCGCCGCCGGCTTCATTCTCCGCGCCGGTCTCAATTTCCGGCGCGGCGTTTCCGATCAGCGCATCGAGCCCGCGTCCCAATGGTTTCCGCATCATGCTGGTAGTCCTCTGAATTTTCGATCGTGTTCACCTCTAAACTTTGTTCCTTTTCTTCCCTGCATAACTTCCGAGTCCTTCGGGCAAGAGCAGAATCCTGAATCGCGCAAGGCGCTGTAAAATGACCCATCACCTTCATCCTCTCCCGACACAGGCGTAGAGGAGACAGAGTGCATCTTTCTTATTCACCGGGTGCAGGGGTCACCCCTGCCCAAGGAGGTGTGGAACCCAGGGCGGGTTCTGCATCAAATCAAGTTCCCTCATTTCTGTTCTGCTCGCGCGCGATTATCTCCGCGGCCAATGCGCGATAGCTGTCGGCGCCGGCCGACTTCGATTCATATTCGAGCACGGACAGTCCATGACTGGGGCTCTCGGACATGCGGACGCTGCGTGGGATCACGCTGCGAAAAACTTTTTCTGGAAAATGCTTTCTGACCTCGTTCGAGATTTCATGGCTCAGGCGATTTCGTGAGTCGAACATCGTCAGTACCAGGCCTTCGAGCTCGAGCGCCGGCCTGAGCGCCGCCTTGATTTTGTTGATCGTGCCGAGCAACGCGCTCAGACCCTCCAGCGCGTAGTACTCGCATTGCATCGGCACCAACACCGAGTCGGCCGCCACCAATGCGTTGAGAGTGAGAATTCCAAGCGAAGGCGGCGTATCTATTAGAACATAGTTATATTCTTCTGCGAATTGGCTCCAGGAGCGCACGCAAGCGTCGCTCGCGACCTTCCATCGTCACCAGCTCGATCTCGGCGCCGACCAGGTCGTCACCGGCCGGCGCGAGCGATAACGTCGGCCGCACTTGGCGCATAATTTCCGTCATCGCCAGGCCACCCACCAGCGCCTGGTAAATAGTCTTGCCCTCGGCGCGCGCGGCGTTCACCTCCTCGGGCGTGGTGATACCGGAAGTGGCGTTGCCCTGAGGATCGAGGTCGATCAGCAACACGCGGCGACCCATATTGGCTAGGGCGACCGCGAGGTTTATAGCGGTCGTGGTCTTGCCGACGCCGCCTTTCTGATTGGCTATTGTAATTACCCGCCCCACAACCTGCACCGCTACCGAGCGCTCGGACATTTCAACGTTTCACGTGAAACATTCGGCCCGTAGAATCATTAAATCCCCGCGATCACACAAAATCAAATCGCGCGATCAGATTTGCACAAGCTATTGAATTTTAAGGGTTTTCTAGAGCGAATGTTTCACGTGAAACGTTTTCAGGCGCGCGGCCAGGTCGCAACCGCACGGCGCATCACCTTGCGGCCGTGGCGCAAATCGTACCCGATCACTGACCCGTCGAGGAGTCCCGACGCTTTCGCAGCGCCTTCGCCAGCGCCCGCGTCGTCATCGAACTCCTGGTCTGCGCTGACGTAGAGCATCAGCACGCCGCCCGGCCGCAGCGCCCTGCCGGCGATCTCGAAAATTGCACGCGGATTTCCGACTGCACGAGCCGTCACCAAATCGAAGCCGTCAAGAACGTCGATCGACTCGGCGCGCGCGCATTCGACCTGAACATTGCGCAGACCCATCTCGACCACGGCTTCATTCAGGTAGGTTGCCCGCTTCCGGCGAGCCTCGACCAGCGTCATATGCGCATTGATTGCGGCGGCGATCACGAGGCCGGGGAAGCCGGCGCCGCTGCCGATGTCCAGGAAGCGGCGCTCACGGTCGAGCCGCGCGTTGAGCCGGAGAATTTTCGAGCTGACGGCAATCGTTATCGGGATAATACTGTCGAAGACGTGGAACACTATCTCGTCGGCGTCCGTCGGATGAGCCGTCAGGTTAATCTTGGGCCCCCACAGGGCGAGCGTCGCCGCCATCCGCTCGATTCGGTCCAGGAACTCCGGCGGGTTGGCGATCACTCCGGTAGCCGAGATTGCCGGAGCAAGCTGAGCCCGCACCCGGGCCGCAATCTCGTCCGGAGTAGCAGTCTTTTTCTTTTTTGGAGGGCGCGGCGCGGCCTTATGTTTCACGTGAAACGTCCCCTTTCCGACAGATTTATCCGAATTTCATTGAGTTATTTTGCAAAATGTTTCACGTGAAACATTCTCAATACGGATCAAATGGCGCGGGCGATTGCGGTCACGACGGCTTTTTATATGGACTGCCAGTATCGAGATTGCCGCGGGCGTTATCCCGGGCATCCGAGCGGCTTGCCCAAGTGAGCGCGGACGGACGGCGGATAGTCGCTCGGAAACCTCGGTCGAAAGGCCCATCACGCCTTTGAAATCGACCCACTCCGGTATCGTGGTATCCCCGAGGCGCGAGAGACGCTCGACCGTCTCCAGCTGGCGGCGAACGTAACCCGCGTATTTGATCTCGGTTTCGAGTTCGGCAGCTTCGTCGAGATTCAGCGTCGACTCGGCACCGCTCATCTTGATCAGCGCGTCGTAGCCGATTTCCGGCCGCTTGAGCAGCTCGATCGCGCGCACCGGCTGCGCGATCGAGGTTGAACCCAAGGCCTCAATTGCGCCGTTGACCTCGTCGGAGGCTGGTATCAGCGCGGCTTTGAGGCGTTCGATCTCGCGGCGCACCGCGTCGGTCTTCGCGCGAACACGGGCACCCGCCGACGCGTCGAGCAGTCCCAGCCGCTCGCCGATTGGCGACAGGCGCCGGTCCGCATTGTCCTCGCGAAGGAGCAAGCGATACTCGGCGCGCGAGGTGAACATCCGATATGGCTCGCCGCCAATCCCGCGGGTCACCAGGTCGTCGATCATCACCCCGATGTACGCCTGGTCGCGGCGCAGGATTAGCGCAGGCTCGCCGCGGACCTGGAGCGCGGCGTTGATTCCCGCTATCAGACCCTGTGCGCCCGCCTCCTCATAGCCGGTTGTGCCGTTGATTTGGCCCGCGAAGAATAGCCCGCGCACCAGCTTGGTCTCCAGCGACGGCGTCAACTGGGTCGGGTCCGAGAAGTCGTACTCGATTGCGTAGCCAGGCCGCATTATTTCTGCCTGCTCCAGGCCGGCGATCGAACGCACCATCGCGAGCTGCACATCGAGCGGCAGGCTGGTCGAGAGGCCGTTCGGATAGACCTCGATCGTGTCGCGACCCTCGGGCTCGAGGAAAATCTGGTGGCGTTCCTTGTCCCGGAAGCGCATCACCTTGTCCTCGACCGACGGGCAGTAGCGCGGACCCTTGCTCTGGATCACGCCGGAGTACATCGGCGAGCGGTCGATTGCCGCCGCGGATGACCTGGTGCGTGCGGGCATTGGTAAAGGTCAGGTGGCAAGCGATCTGATCCTGCGCGATACGCGCGGTGCGGAATGAGAACGGCGGCGGCGGCTCGTCACCTGGCTGGATCTCCAACGCTGAGTAGTCGATCGTGCGCGCGTCGAGGCGAGGGCATGTACCGGTTTTCAGCCGGCCGATTCGAAAGCCTAGTTGCGCGAGATGGTCGCTCAGTCCCATCGCGGCGAAATCGCCGGCGCGGCCCGCGGCGTAGTTCTTCATCCCAATATGGACGAGGCCCTTAAGAAAGGTGCCGGTCGTGAGGATAACTGTCGGCGCCTCGAAGACCTCACCGATCTGGGATTCAACGCCGCGCACGGCGCCGTCCTCGACGATCAAGCGCTCGACGCTGGCCTGGCGCACCTGCAGGTTGGCGGTGCGTTCGAGCACCCGCTTGCTGCGGGCTCGATAAGTGGCCTTGTCGGCCTGCGCGCGTCGAGCGCGAACGGCAGGGCCTTTGCGCGTGTTGAGAAAGCGGAACTGAATTCCAGTTTCGTCGGTCGCCAGGCCCATCTCGCCGCCGAGCGCGTCGATCTCGCGGACCAAGTGTCCCTTGCCGATGCCGCCGATCGCGGGATTGCACGACATCTGGCCTATATGGTCGAGGTTGAGTGTGAGCATCAGGGAGTGCGCGCCCATCCGGGCGGCGGCCAGTGCAGCTTCAATACCGGAGTGACCGGCGCCGACAATGATGACGTCGTAGTGCATTTTGAAATGAGATTATGGTCCGCGCGCGACTTCCGTGCAAAGCATCACTATCCTTCTATTAGTAGAAATATCCTACTCTTAGCTTAATGGGTTTGAGGCTGCTACTTGCCGATGCAGAAGTCACGGAAGATTGCGTCGAGCACGTCCTCGCCGGCTACTTCGCCGGTGATCGCACCGAGCGCATCGGCCGCGGCCATTATGTCGACGGCGACGATCTCCGGCGGCACCGAGGATAGTGCGGAGGCGCTCGCGTCCTTGAGCGCCTCCAGAGCCATCGCCAGCGCGTCGCGATGCCGCTCGCGGGAGATTACGATTCGATCGCTGGGAATTTGCGTTGATGGTGTAACCAGGGCCTCGATTGCTTTTGTCAGCTCGGCGCGCAGCGTCGCGGCTTGCTCGAGATCGATTGCGGAGAACGGCAGGATGGTAGAGGCGAGACCGCGCTCGCGAAGATCGTCGGCGGTAATCGCCGCGGGGAGATCGCGCTTGTTGAGAATTGCCAGGCCCGGGCGATTAGAGGTCAGTCGAATCACGTCGAGATCAGCGGGCTCAAGCGGACGCGACGAATCGAACATCGCGACCAGCAGATCAGCGTCGCGCGCCGAGCGCAACGTTCGCTCGATTCCGATTCGTTCGACGTCCTCGGTCGTCTCGCGAAAGCCGGCCGTGTCGTTGAGAACGAGGGCGTAAGGACCGAGCTGGACCGAGTCCTCGATTACGTCGCGGGTTGTGCCGGCGATGGCGGTGACGATGGCACGGTCGGCACCGAGGAGAAGATTCATCAGGCTCGACTTGCCGGCATTTGGCTTGCCGATTATAGTCGCGCGCACTCCATCGCGCATCAGCAAGCCTCTGGCGAAGCTGTCGTGCAGAATTGCTACGTCCGACGATCAGCCGATCGATCTCTGTCGCTACTTCGCGACGTGAGGGAATCCGAATGTCTTCCTCGGAAAAATCTATTTCTACCTCCAAATGAGCTCGAATGGAGATAACTTGACTGCGCAAAGCTGCAACGCGCTCAGACAGATCGCCCGAAAGATGCGATAGCGCAACTGACAATGCGGAATCGCTACGTGCGATTATTAGATCGGCGACAGCCTCAGCCTCAGCCAAATCCATTCGACCATTCAAAAAGGCACGCTGGCTGAACTCGCCCGGCTCCGCCATTCGAGCGCCCAGAGCGACAGCGATCATTAATACCCGGCGAACTAAAAACGAACCTCCATGGCATTGTATCTCGGCGACGTCTTCACCCGTCAGGCTGGCCGGTTGGCGCATCACGACAGCCAGAGCGCGATCAATACACGCGCCCGTTGTGGGATCGACGACGTCGCCCAATCGCATCCGGCGCGGTGTGAGCTCGCCGGGGTGCGCTGGGCGAAAGATCGCGCCGAGGATTTCGAATGCCCGCGGGCCGGATAGACGGACTATCGCCACTGCGCCGGTTCCTGGCGCGGTCGCAGGCGCGACGATCGTGTCGGCAGGGTACATCCAGAACTTCATTGTATGTGAAGCCCACCGCGGGTTTCAGCAGGGGTGACCCCTGCACCCAGTGAATCGGAGAAGTGCGGCAGTGCTTGCGGGCGAGCTTGAATATCGCGATAAGCGATCAGATGAGGTTCAGGAATAGCGCGTCGGTTGTGTTGGCTGGTTGGATCCTGGTGGCGCCTTCTGTTGATTGTGCGCGGCGCGGGTTGCAGCGTGAGACGCCATTGTCGGATTGGGAGCAAGTCGATCGTTTCACGTCGAAGGAGAACTGCGAGGATTATCGGGCGACGGTGATCGAGGCTGAGAAGGACGAGCGCGGCAACGTTTACGTTGAGCGCTATTCGTATTCGATCTGCGTGCTGGATGATGATCCGCGATTGAAGGAGAAGTAGTGGCATAGACGGGACCAGCAGCGAGATGTGCGCCGATTGCGGCATGAACCCTAACGCCGATTAGCGGAGGATCTGATCATGAGCGGCACCAAGGAGCAGTTTGAAGGTAGCTGTCTGTGTGGTGCGGTGCGTTTCATCGCAACCGGGGAACCGAAGGGCATATATTGGTGTCATTGCCAAAGTTGTCGGAGGCATACCGGTGCACCGGTCGCCGTCTTCGTGGCGTACGAACCACAGGCCTACAAGGTCACCAAAGGCGAGATAACCAAGTTCGATTCCACTCCAGGGCAAACGCGGCGCGGCTTTTGCGCGCGATGCGGATCAACCTTGACTTGCGAATCCTTGCCCGAGATGACGCTAACACATTTCCATGTCGGAGCATTCGATCAGGCTGCGCGGCTTCAGCCGAAAAAGCAGTACTTCGTTGAGGAACGGCTGCCGTGGTTGCACGTTGGTGACAGGTAGGACAATGGTCGAGTCATTCGCGCGGAACAAAATATGTTTTATTACTAAACAATATTTGATATTCATAGATAATGTTCCATCGGCAGACCGGCTGCCCTCCATTCGGATAGCCATCTTCAAGCCGGGCAGCCTTGAAGCCGCGCATGCGAAACTCGGCCACCGCCTGGTAGGACAAGATGATCCGCGATTGAAGGAGAAGTAGTGATCACTCGTGCCGCTTGCTCAAAGGCTCGCGGTATGGTTCGATTGCGTGTTCGGGGTCGATCCTAAACATCAGACGACTGAAAGAGATTTTGTCGGACGAAAGATACCCGACCTACTAACCGACCTCCACGGTCGGAATTCAACTCGAGTGAAGCTGGCCCCGCGCAATGAAAAGGACCTACCAACCTCACAACCGTCGTCGCAAACGAACTCATGGTTTCCTGGCGCGGATGGCCACGCCGGGCGGACGCAAGGTGCTCAAGCGCCGCCGCGCGAAGGGCCGCGCACGCCTTGCTATCTCGATACCGCCCAAGCAGCCGGGCTAACCTCGGTGCGCGGTCGATCGAGCTTCGCGGCGGCAGACCGGCTGCATCGAAGCGCGGAATTTCTGCGCCTCCAGCGAAACGGCGTGCGTTTCCAGAGTCCCCATTTTGTCGTGTATGGCGGCATCTCTCGACGACCAGCCGACGCGTTCGCGCCTGGGCGTGACAGTATCGCGCAGAATCGGCAACGCGGTGGTGCGCAACCGGGTAAAGCGGCGGGTGCGGGAAATTTTTAGAAAGGATCTGCGCGCTCAGCTACCATGGGGTACATCGATCGTCGTGATCGCGCGCGGAGGCGCGGCCGCGCTCGAATCGCCGGCTATCGGCGATGAGCTCACGATGGCGGCCCGCAATCTTGAGCGCGACGAATCGCGGGTCGCAGCTGATGGCGAATGCGGATACAGTCAGATCGATTGAAGAGGGGCTGCGCCGCGATTCTCGCGGTCGGCGCAGTAGCGATTTATCGGGCGGCGATCTCACCGCTGATTCATGCGATGAACGGGCCGGCGTGCCGGTTGAGCCGAGTTGCTCGGTGTATGCACGCGACGCGATTGCGGAATACGGTGTTGTTCGCGGCGGCGTGATGGCGCTGTGGCGAATCGCGCGTTGTGACCCGATCGGTGGCCATGGGTTTGATCCGGTGGGTCACAGAGGGGAGCGCGGCCAAAGTAATGTCCGATGCGCGAGTGTTGATCAGGCTTACAGCCTGAATCGCGCCGGGCGCTGTCATCTGTGGATCTCCTCTTACCTTCATCCTCTCCCTTACAGGGAGGAGGGAGGACATCGAAAGGCGGACCTGATAAGACTACCTCCTCTCTACAGGGAGAGGCGAGGACAAGGAGGAACTGAATTTTGGATTCCAGTCGAGTTCTGATCGCGGTCATCATCTCCATCGTCCTGGTGGTTGCTTACCAGGAACTGGTGTTGAAGCGATTTTTTCCGCCCCCGACCGAGCAGCAGCACCAAAAGGCTGCCGAGCAAGCCAAGAAGGCTGCGCAGGGGCAGGCGCTGGGCAACGGGCAGGCGACCGCGTTGTCTTTGGGCTCTCGCGACCCCACCGGCGGTGCGATCGGATCAGCGACGGTGGCTCCGGGAGCTGCCAGCACCGCGGCACCGGCGGGGCAGCAGTCGACAGCTATGACGCCTTCGATGGCGTTGGTGCCGGAGAAGACGGTCGAGGTGGATTCGGATTATTACGTTGCTGTTTTCACGACGCGGGGGGCGCGGCTCAAGAGTTTCGTGCTCGACCGATATCGGCAGGCAGCGGCCAAGGACAGTCCGCCCTACGAAATGGTTACGGTGCAGCCGGGAGGGCATTTGCCGCTGGGCGCGGTGATCACGCGCGGCGGCGAGATTTTCGACGATCGCGATCTCAACTACGACACGAATGCACCGGCGCAGATCAAACCCGCAGCGGGCGCGGATACGACCCTGGTCTTCACCACCAAAGCTCCGGACGGGACCGCTATCACCAAGACTTTCACCTTCAAGCCGTCGAGCTACGTATTCTCGATGGACGTGACGGCTTCGGGCGGGGCGGCGATCAGCCAGCTCGGAGTGTCGATGAGCCAGCCACTAACGGCCCATCAGGGGTACTACGATATCCCCGAGCTGCAGGCTGACGTCGCGGACAAAGTGATCACCGAGAACGAGAAGAAGTTGAAAGGCCTGAAGCCGGAAGAGTCGACTCGTACGGGGCCGATCACTTACGCGGGCTTCGGCGATCGATACTTCCTGTCCGTGTTCCTGCCGCAGCAGCCGACAAGCGGCACGCTCTCGATGGCGTTCGCCGGCGACGAGGCTATCGCGCGGCTGCTGTTCGACGGCGCCGCTCGGGTCCATAGCGAAATCTACATGGGGCCAAAGCTGCTGGAGGCATTGGACGCAGTAAATCCGGCGTTGCACAAGGCGATCGATTTCGGCTGGGCGGGAATCCTGGCGCTGATTTTTCTGCGCACGCTGAAGCTGTTCCATTACATCGCGCCCAACTACGGGGTCGATATTATTTTGCTGACGGTGTCGATCCGAATCGCGTTCCTGCCGATTTCGATCAGGAGCCAGCGCTCGATGATGAAGATGCAGCGGCTGGCGCCGCAAATAGAGCGGCTACGTGAGAAGTACAAGGACAACAACGAGCAGCTGCAAAAAGAGATGGTCGATTTGTACAAGCGCAACCACGTCAACCCACTGGGCGGATGCGCGCCGATGGCGCTGCAGCTGCCGATTTTCATCGGGCTGTACGAGGCGCTGTTGAACTCGGTCGAGCTGCGGCATGCGCCGTTCGTCGGCTGGATAAATGATTTGTCGACGCCCGACTGCCTGCATGTGCCGGGCCTACCGCAACTGCCGCTGATGCATTGCCACGGACTGCCGGTGCTGGTGCTGCTGATGGGAGTGACAAGCTTCCTGCAGCAATACATGACGCCGACTACGCCTGATCCCAATCAGCAGCGGATGATGATGCTGACTCCGGTGATTTTCACGATAATGCTGATAAACTTTCCCGCGGGGCTGGCTTTGTATTATTTTTCGTCCAACCTGCTCGGAGTGATTCAGCAATACTTTCTCAACCGCGAATTTCAACAATACACGCCGGCCACATGAGCAATATGGATTCGATAGAAGTAGAGGCCGCCTCGGTGGAAGAGGCGACCAGGGAAGCCCTCGAGCAGCTGGGCGTGCGCGAGGACGAGGCTACGGTGGAAGTGTTGGCGACGCCACGTTCAGGAGTGCTCGGATTGGGCGCGCGCAACGCGCGAGTGCGCGTGACGCGTCAAGCCGAGGCTGCGGCGGGCGCAAATCATCTCGCCGCGAAAGAATCGCCGCAGGCAGCGCAGACGCCGTCACGCGCAGGGAAGGGCCGCCCGAGCGGCGACCTCGCGGGCGCGAAAATCAACGTCGCGGCCGCAGTGATGGCGGCGGCGCGCGCGGACAGAATCAGCAAACTAACGCGGGCGATGACGATAGCGGCGCGGCCGGGCGCAAGAGCGCCGAGGTCGAAGAGCAGCGGCGCGAAGCGATGGAGATCCTCAAGCAGATTCTCGAGAAGATGGGCGAGCGGTCCGATGTACGGCAGATAGAAGTCGACGCGGAGACGGTCGAGCTCGAGATCAAGGGCGATGGCTCAGGGGTACTCATCGGGCGGCATGGGCAGACACTCGACGCGCTCGAGTACATCGTCAATCGCATCCTGGCGCGGCGAATCAAGGATGCGGCGCCGATATCACTCGAGACCGAATCGTATCGCGCGCGCCGCCGCCAACAATTGCATCGGATGGCGCTATCGATGGGAGAGAAGGCCAAGCGCGAGCACAAGCCGGTGCGGCTGGAGCCAATGGCGCCGCGCGATCGCCGCGTAGTGCATCTGGCGCTCAAGGAAGATCCGATGATCACGACGCGCTCGGCAGGTGAAGGCGTGCTGCGCTCGATCGAGATAGTGCCAACGGAGAGCGGACGGCGCGAGCCGCGTGGCGCGCAGCCGCCGCAGCAGCGTGGGCGTCGGCGCGAGCCCGAGCGGGAGCATCAACGCGAGCGGGAGCGGGAAGTTCAACGCATCGAGCCCGAACGCGGTAATGAGGCGATTGGCGAGCAGGGCGGATTCAAGCACGGGCAGAAGAGAATCGTGTAAGAACTGATTTCGAGGGAAGGCTGAGAATAGAAAACGGGCGCGGTACTGAAGACCGCGCCCGTTTTGTTACAGAATGAGGCGAGCGGTTAGAACGATGCCGCGCGGACCATCGCTTCGGTGGTGAAGAAGGTGCGATCCACCGCGCCCATGTTGATGTACCAGCATTCGCGCTCAGGCGTCTCGAGTCCCGGCAGATAGCACATCGTGGCCAGGCCCGACTGCACGTCGGTCGAAACTGCGCCTACGACGAACGAACGCTTGAACGGATAGATGGCGACTTTCGCATCGGGCACCGGACGATCGCGAGTAGCGAGCCAGTAGATGTGCGAGCGGAACAGGTTGCCCGCGCGATCGTAGGTGTCGATGTAGGGCTCGAACCACATTTCGCTGTCCATGAAGATGACGGTGCGGCCGTCGAGCGCGTTGATGCGCGAACGATCGGGCAGCGCCTGGACTATGTACATGTGGCGCATCTCCCAAGCTTCGGGGCATGCGCTGGCGCCGCCGTCAGTCGGGCATCGCTGTTCAGGCGAATGCTCGGCGTGAATCGTCGCGAGCATGTTCCTCTCACCGAGGAACTTGTAGTTATACTGTTCCGTCTTGGGATTGAAGCCCGAGTAGTGGTCAGGATCCCATGCGTGAGCGGAGGTACCGCCCGCGGTCGTCGAGGAACTCATGATGGCTTCGTTGATACGGCGCAGACGGCGCGAGCCGGCATCAAGACTCCAGATATCATCGCCCTTCTTAGGATCGGCGTAGCGCCATCGGATGAAGCCGGTTCCGCGAATTTCCTGCGGCGCAAGAATCGGATACAGGCCGAACAGCCAGTAACGGCCGGTGGTCTTGAAATCGGGATCAGTGGGAAGCGGCTCGACTTCGGTGCGGCCGACCAGGTCGTAGCCGGCGTAGTGTCCGATTTGGAAATACTCGATCTGTCCGGTCTGCGCGCCCTTTTTCTGATATTCGGAATCGCAGTCGTAGAAACGGAGATCGTAGTCATCCGAAGTGATCGGGCGGAACACGTTGTTCCAGATAACTTTCACCGCGACGTCGGATCGTTGGCGTCGATCAACGGGAACGGCTGGCCGGCGACGAAGCCGACGATAGACCGCTTGTCCTGGGAGAGCCGGACCTGCGACGAATACTTTTCGGTCGCGTCCTTGTAGGGAGGCGGCCAATCGACACGCTCGGTGGGCACGATCTTCATCGTCATGCCGTGTGTCACCTTGTAGTAGACGCCGGGGCCTACCAGGTCTCTTCTTTTGATGCGTTTTCCGGTGTAATGAAATCACCCGGTTTAACCTGCGCGTAACTCGTGGAACTGAACGCTCCAATCGCGAACAGGACCAAGGCCGCTGCGGTCGTCGAAATCCATGACGACAAAGATCTCTCACTAAACATACCTGAGCCTCCCGGTAAGGAACGCGACGAGGTGACGCGTTCGTTCAATTAAGCCGGGACATTAGGGCAGGCGCGCGCAAATCGTCAATAAGAAATGCTGCAAACTGCGACTTAGCGTGTCAGCGATTATCTAATATTTGAGTCACACTAATGGCTGAATCGTTTTCTCATCAAGAGGAGACGAATGATAATGCGACTGACGGTCAGACTAGTGTCACGCGTGCAACACCAGTACTGACACGCGATTCAGGCAATATTCTTACGCGGACCGCAAAGATTTCTGAAGTGTCGAGTTAGCTGGGGAGATCGTCAACTGCCCGCATCAGCGCCTGGTGGCGAGCATAAGTATATTTCGGCGGCGAAGGTCGAACAGCTCGTCGAGGTTATCTCACATGCGAGTGCGTCATGTGGAGTTAGAGGTCCGAGCTATTACCGTTCAAACAGCAATAGCTCGGACCCTGAGGGTCGTTAGAATGAAGCCGCGCGGACCATCGCTTGAGTCGTGAAGAAGCTGCGATCCACTGCGCCCATGTTGATGTACCAGCATTCGCGCTCAGGCGTTTCGAGTCCCGGCAGGTAGCACATCGTCGCCAGGCCCGACTGCACGTCGGTCGACACTGCGCCTACGACGAACGAACGCTTGAACGGATAGATGGCGACTTTCGCATCGGGCACCGGACGATCGCGAGTAGCGAGCCAGTAGATGTGCGATCGGAACAGATTGCCCGCGCGATCGTAAGTGTCGATGTAGGGCTCGAACCACATTTCGCTGTCCATGAAGATAACGGTGCGGCCGTCGAGCGCGTTGATGCGCGAACGATCGGGCAGCGCCTGGACTATGTACATGTGGCGCATCTCCCAAGCTTCGGGGCATGCGCTGGCGCCGCCGTCAGTCGGGCATCGCTGTTCAGGCGAATGCTCGGCGTGAATCGTCGCGAGCATGTTTCTCTCGCCGAGGAATTTGTAGTTGTACTGTTCGGTCTTGGGATTGAAGCCCGAATAGTGATCGGGATCCCATGCGTGAGCGGAAGTACCGCCTGCTGTCGTCGAGGAACTCATGATGAGCCTCGTTGACGCGGCGCAGGCGGCGCGATCCGGCATCAAGACTCCAGATATCGTCGCCCTTCTTAGGATCGGCGTAGCGCCATCGGATGAAGCCGGTTCCGCGAATTTCCTGCGGTGCAAGAATCGGGTACAGGCCGAACAGCCAGTAACGTCCGGTGGCCTTGAAATCGGGATCGGTTGGAACGGGCTCGACTTCGGTGCGGCCGACCAGGTCGTAGCCCGCGTAGTGTCCGATCTGGAAATACTCGACCTGTCCGGTCTGCGCGCCCTTTTTCTGATATTCGGAATCGCAGTCGTAGAAGCGGAGATCGTAGTCATCCGAAGTGATCGGGCGGAACACGTTGTTCCAGATAACTTTCACCGCGACGTCAGGATCGTTCGCGTCGATCAAGGGGAATGGCTGACCCGCCACAAAGCCAACGATCGACCTTTTGTCCTGGGAGAGGCGGACCTGCGACGAATACTTTTCGGTCGCGTCCTTGTACGGAGGCGGCCAATCGACGCGCTCGGTGGGCACGATCTTCATCGTCATGCCGCGCGTAACCTTGTAGTAGACGCCGGGGCCTACCAGGTCTTTCACCTGTGATGCGTTTTCGGGCGTGATGAAATCACCCGGTTTAACCTGTGCGTAGCTCGTGGAACTGAACGCTCCAATCGCGAACAGGACCAAGGCCGCTGCGGTCGTCGAAATCCATGACGACAAAGATTTCTGCCTAAGCATACCTAAGCCTCCCGGTAAGGAACGCGACGATGGCGCGTTCGTTCAACTAAGCGGGGACATTAGGGCAGACGACTTCAAATCGTCAATAAGAAATGTTGCAAACTGCGACGAGGGATGTGTACGGTTATCTAATATTTCAGTCAGACTAATGCATAAATCGTCCTCTCGCAAAGAGAGAACGACTCGCACGCATTCGGCGGTCAGCGAGTGTCACGCGTGCAACATCAGCAATGACGCGCGATCCACGCGGTATTCTTAAGCGCCCCCCGAAGGTTTCTACGGTGCGAGGTAGCTGAGGAGATCGTCAACTGCTCCCACCGGTGAGTAGTGGCGAGCATAAGTATATTTCTGGTTCGAGGTTCTCAAGTTGTTTAGAGGCCTCGCAGCATAGTTGCCCCATACGGGTCAGTGGTTGAATCCGTCAAGCATTGGCTAAGCTGCCTCATAACGAACGTATAGCATGAAAGTTGCCGTTTGCGGCGATTTAATCTCACATGGAGTGCCCAATGGGGTTAGAGGTCCGAGCTATTCCTGTTAACTCGGATGTCGTTCAGTTCATTAGAATGAAGCCGCGCGGACCATCGCTTGAGTAGTGAAGAAGGTGCGATCCACCGCGCCCATGTTGATGTACCAGCATTCGCGCTCAGGCGTTTCGAGTCCCGGCAGGTAGCACATCGTCGCCAGGCCCGACTGCACGTCGGTCGACACTGCGCCTACAACGAACGAACGCTTGAACGGATAGATAGCAACTTTCGCGTCGGGCACCGGACGATCACGAGTCGCGAGCCAGTAGATGTGCGAGCGGAACAGGTTGCCCGCGCGATCGTAGGTGTCGATGTAGGGCTCGAACCACATTTCACTGTCCATGAAGATAACGGTGCGGCCGTCGAGCGCGTTGATGCGCGAACGATCAGGCAGCGCCTGGACGATGTACATGTGGCGCATCTCCCATGCCTCGGGGCATGCACTGGCGCCGCCGTCAGTCGGACACCGCTGTTCCGGCGAATGCTCAGCATGAATCGTCGCGAGCATGTTCCTCTCACCCAGGAACTTGTAGAAATACTGCTCGGTCTTGGGATTGAAACCCGAGTAGTGATCAGGATCCCATGCGTGGGCCGAGGTTCCGCTGGCGGTGGACGAGCTCATGATGGCCTCGTTGACGCGGCGTAGTCGGCGCGATCCGGCATCAAGACTCCAGATATCGTCACCGCTTCTCGGATCAGCGTACCGCCATCGGATGAAGCCGGTTCCGCGAATTTCCTGCGGTGCAAGAATCGGGTAGAGGCCGAACAGCCAGTAACGTCCAGTGATGCTTGAAATCGGGATCGGTGGGCAGCGGCTCGACTTCGGTGCGGCCGACCAGGTCATAGCCCGCGTAGTGTCCGATCTGGAAATACTCGATCTGTCCGGTCTGCGCGCCTTTTTTCTGATATTCGGAATCGCAGTCGTAGAAACGGAGATCGTAGTCATCCGAGGTGATCGGGCGGAACACGTTGTTCCAGATGATTTTCACCGCGACGTCAGGATCGTTCGCGTCGATCAACGGGAACGGCTGGCCGGCGACGAAGCCAACAATCGACTGCTTGTCCTGGGAGAGCCGGACCTGCGACGAATATTTTTCGGTAGCGTCCTTGTAGGGGGGCGGCCAATCGACACGCTCGGTGGGCACGATCTTCATCGTCATGCCGCGCGTAACCTTGTAGTAGACGCCGGGGCCTACCAGGTCTTTCACCTGTGATGCGTTCTCGGGCGTGATGAAATCACCCGGTTTAACCTGTGCGTAGCTCGAGGAACTGAACGCTCCAATCGCGAACAGAACCAAGGCCACCGCGATGGTCGGAACCCATGACGACAAGGACTTCTGCCTGCGCATACCAAGCCTCCCGGTAATCAACGCGACGAGTTTGTCTCGTTCGTTAGCTGAATTCGGACATTAGGGCAGACGACTTCGAATCGTCAATAACATTTGTCGCAAAATACAATTTATTGGAATAATTATTATGCGGTACTTAAGTCTAATCTAATCTATATTTAAGATCTGACTCCGATTGCTATCGAGGCGAATACCGACTGAATAGCTCCTTCTGGTCAGCGGTGTTTCGCGCTGTCAAACTTGGCTCTGGACCTACCGATCCACGCGGTATTAGCTAGAGAATAGCGAGCATTTCTATACACCCGGTATAGATGAGGAGAGCGTCAACTGGCCCTGATTCGTATGGACGATGAGCATAAGTATTATTTGCTTGATCCAGCTTCCGAACTTGTTCTAGGCTAGTTCCGCTCTATTATGAATGCCTCGATATGCGCTAATAATTCGATTAGAACGAGAATATTTGGATCTGATACCTAACAAACGTTAGATAGGATCCATATTCCGCCGGAGTCACAAAACCGGACAGTTCGTAGTCAGCTTAGGACAGGCTCGCGCGTGGCTCCCACAGCAATCAGGCGATGATTTGCATGGCACGGGCGGTGCTCTCTGAGGTTGGAGTGAACTACGAATAATGGGCAAGGTTCCAAAGCCGCAACGCAGGGCAGTGTGGAGTGAGAACTCGAGTAATTTGACGGCGCGCGCGAGTGGGCAGGTCATGGTGCTGATTTGCGTTTCGCTGGTCGCGATAGTGGGCATGATTGCGGTCGTCACTGATTTCGGCTTCCTGCAAGACCAAAGAAACATGATGCAGACGGCGGCCGACAGTGCGGCGATGGCTGGCGCCGAGGAACTGAATTACGGCGACGTAACGGCAGCAGGCCAGTCGGACGCAGCGAGCAATGGATACACCAACGGCACAAGCAGTGTTGGAGTCGCGCTGAACAATCCGCCGACCATGGGACCCGAATATGGGCAACGCGCAGTACGTAGAGGCGATAGTCAGCAAGCCCGAGCCGACTTATTTTCTGCGCGCGCTCGGAGTCAACTCGATCAACGTGTCGGCGCGCGCGGTTGCGTATGAGGGCAACGGCCCGAACTGTATCTACGTGATGGATCCGACGGCGGCGAGTGCGATGTTGACTAACGGCAATGTCAATATACAGAGCAGCTGCGGGCTGCTGGTGGATTCGAGCTCCTCGACCGGCATGACGATTAACGGCAATGTGACGATCGCGGCGCCGACTATCGGAGTGGTGGGCAACTACAGCTCCAACGGCAATGTGAGCCTGACGCCGACACCCAAGATAGGAGTGATAGCCGCGTCCGATCCGCTGGCATACGTTACGGAGCCGACGGTCGGCTCGTGCGCTCACACCTCATTTTCGTTGAACGGGAACATCGGGAGCAGCAGTGCTCCGTACCAGCTCTATGCCGGAACGTATTGCGGCGGCATCTCGGTCAACGGCAATTCATGGCTGAATTTTAACGCCGGAACTTACATCCTGGCCGGCGGCGGAATGCTGATAAATGGCAACTCCACGATGACCGGTACCGGAGTGACCTTTTACAACACGACCGGGCTTGGAGGTTACGGCGCGATCACGCTCAACGGTAATTCGCAGGCGAATCTCAGTGCACCGACCTCGGGCTCCCTTGCGGGAATCCTGTTTTTTCAGGATCGCGCGATACCCAGCAGCGCCGCGGGCAGCGTGATAAACGGGAACTCGAGCTCGACGTTCGACGGGGCGATCTACTTCGCGACGACGTCGGTAACTTACAACGGCAACAGCAGCGCCAACGGCTACAGCATTGTGGTGGCTGACAAGCTGACCATCAATGGCAACTCGTCGCTCGGCAACAACTACTCGTCGCTGGCAAACGGCTCGCCGATAACCGGGGCGATACTGGCCGAATGACTACCCAACCGACCAGTTGGATTCGACGGCGGGCGTGGGGACAAGCGTCGGTGGAGCTGGCACTCAGCCTGCCACTATTGCTGATGATGTTCCTGGTGGTGGTCGAGACGGGACGCGCGTTCTATATCGCGATTTCGGTTTCCAATGCGGCGCGCGCCGGCGTCCAATACGGCTCGCAGAATCTCACGACTGCTGCCGACAACGCCGGAATGCAGTCGGCGGCGGCCAGCAACGCACCGAACGTGACCGGGATGACGGAGACCGCGACTCATTTCTGTCAATGCGCCAACGGAACGGCGTCGACCTGCCTGTCAACCGACTGCGCCGGCAGCCATCGGTTGATCTACACGCAGGTCGACACCACCGCTCCGTATACGCCGCTGATCACATTCATGGGAATCCTGCCGCCGCTGACAGTGGCGGGTAAAGCTGTGATGCGGGTCGTACAATAATCAAATGAGCTTCAGCGGCATCAAGCGATGGCGCCGATGGTCACGCGCCGCGGCCCGATGCCGGCATCCGGGACAGGCGATGGCTGAGTTCGCGCTGGTGCTGACACCTTGCCTGACGCTGTTTTTCGGAATCATCAATTTCGCGCTGGCGCTCTACTGTTACGACTTCGTTTGTTATAGCGCCCAGCAGGCGGTTCGCTATGCGACGGTCCACGGCTCGACGGCGCCATCGCCAGTGTCGGCAGCGGGGCTTACAACTTTTGTGGACGGTCTGGTAGTCGGCGTGCTCAATACGGCTTCATTGACCGTCGCCACGACCTGGGCGCCAAACAACAAACCCGGCAGCGTGGTCACGGTAGTCGTCACCTACAACTTCCCTCCCCTGACGAAATTGGTTTCGTCGGTCACAATTCCGCTCACCCGCACGGCAGCGATGGTCATTTCGCAGTAGGTGGGGTTAGACCTGCAATCGGCGCTGGCCGGTTTGTCACAATAGAGCCTCGGTACTAGCATCGGAGCCGCGAGCGCCGCGCACTCATTTACGCGTTAGTCACTCTGTCTACTTCCCGATAGAGTAGCGTTAAGAATAGGCGACCGGTCAGAGCTTCGAGAAGGATTTTCCCATCATGGCTGAGAATGCGAACAAGATACTCGCGCCCGGCACCGCGGCCCCTGAATTCGCGCTGCATAGCACGCCCGATCAACTCGTCTCGCTGAGCGATTTCCGTGGCGCTCCGCTGATCCTGGCATTCTACCCTGCGGACTGGAGCCCGGTGTGCGGCGATCAGATGGCTCTATATAATGAGATGCTGGCCGAATTTCACAAGTTCAAGGCGGCCATCGTCGGCATCTCGGTCGATGGATCCTGGTGTCATGCGGCTTTCTCCCTCGACCGCAAGTTGCATTTTCCTCTGCTGTCGGACTTCGAGCCCAAGGGAGCGGTCGCGCGCAAGTATGGCGCTTATCGCGATGGCGAAGGCGTTACCGAGCGGGCGCTGTTCGTGATCGATCCAAAGGGGACGATAGCCTGGAGCTACCTGTCTCCGGTCGGGGTCAATCCGGGAGCCGACGGGATACTGGACGCGCTGGAAGCGCTCGAGGCGAACAAGTAGGTGGTAACACAATGAGCAAGCTCAGGCCGCCCGTCGGCGCGAACGATCACGTGCAGGGTCCGGCGAAGGCGCCGGTAACATTAGTCGAATACGGCGACTACGAGTGCCCCTATTGCGGGGAAGCGTATCCGGTGGTGAAGGCGCTTCAAGAGCGCCTCGGCGATCAGTTGCGTTTAGTTTTTAGGAATTTTCCGCTAGGCGAGGCGCATCCCCATGCCGAGCATGCGGCGGAAGCTGCGGAGGCGGCGGCCGCGCAGGGCAAGTTCTGGGAAATGCACGACTTGCTCTATGAGAATCAGAATGCGCTCGAGGATGAAGACCTGGCGCGGTATGCGAAAGCGCTCAAGCTCGATATGCCGCGATTCATCAAAGAGATGGAAGGGCAGCTGTACACTGAGAAGGTGCGCGAGGATTTTCGCAGCGGAGTGAGGAGCGGGGTTAATGGCACGCCGACCTTCTTCATTAACGGTTCGCGTCACGACGGGCCCTTTGACCTGGCGTCGTTGCTGGCCGCGATCGAAGAGGCCGTGTAACGGGAATACCCTTCGAGTCCTTTGGGCAAGAGCGAATCCTGAATCGCGCAGGGCGCTGTAGGCACCCTCACCTTCATCCTCTCCCTCGCAGGACAGCTTTGCGTAACCCCCGAGTCCTTCTGGCAAGAGCAGAATCCTGAATCGCGCAGGGCGCTGTAATCGGACCCTCACCCTTCCTCTCCCTTGCAGGGAGAGGGGACAGAGGGGACGCACAGCTATCCTCGCAGGGAGAGGAGACAGACATCAGCTATTTGGATCGACGCCCCATTTTTTCTTGTTCTCTGCGACCTGCTCAGGCGTCGGGTGATCGACCTTCTTGAACGGCATCACTTTGAACTGATCTTTGATCTCAAGCAGCGCGTGATTCAGCGCGATGTCGTCTTTTAGGACTTCCGGAACCGCCGGCTCCTCGAAAATCGCCTGCCATGGGCATTCGGGCTCGCAGGCGCCGCAATCGATGCATTCGTCGGGATCGATGTAAAGCTGGTTGGGGAATTTTTCCTTGTCGGCGCCGATGTATTCGTAGATGCAATCGACGGGGCACACGCTGACGCATCCGGTGTCAACGCAGTCGCGGCAAAGACGGGTAATCGTCCAGGGCATGGTTGGAAGCCTCGCTTGGAATCCAGTCCTTAAAATATCTCGATAATGAGTTGCACTCCCTATTGTCGAGAGTACGCGCATAACCTATATCGGCACAGCGCCTCTGAAAAGGGCAGCCGGGGCGAATCCTGACGATGGAAAACCAGTGTTATCGGCGGACCGGCGAGTTAGAATATTGGGCGCAAGAGTCTGAAAAGGGCAGGGATATAGAAGATGGCATCAAATTCGAGATCGAAGATGCGCAAAACCAGTAGCGTCAAGCGCGCGGCGACTGCAAATATCGCTGCGGCCGGTAAAACGCCGCCCATGCCGCAAACCGGCAAGCGCATCGAGAGCGACAGCATGGGGACGATCGAAGTCGCGCGCGACCGTTACTGGGGCGCGCAGACTGAGCGCTCGCTGCTGCACTTCTCGATCGGGTTCGATCGGATGCCGCGTTCAGTGATTCGCGCCTTCGGAATCTTAAAGAAGGCGGCAGCGGAAGTGAATCGCGACCTCGGTAAGTTGCCGTCCGATAAAGCGACGCTGATGACCGCGGCGGCGGACGAAGTTATCTCGGGCAAACTCGACGATCATTTTCCGCTGCGGATCTGGCAGACCGGCAGCGGCACCCAGACCAACATGAATGCCAACGAAGTCATCTCGAATCGCGCGATCGAGATGGCTGGCGGCACGCTCGGAAGCAAAAAGCCTATTCATCCCAACGACGACGTCAATATGTCGCAGTCGTCCAACGACACGTTTCCGACCGCGATGCATATAGCGGCGGCCGAGGAAGTCACGCACGACTTGATTCCGCCGGTGCGCAAGCTGCGCGACGCGCTCGCGCGCAAGGCGAGGGAGTTCGACAAGATTGTGAAGATCGGGCGGACGCATCTGATGGATGCGGTGCCGCTGACTCTCGGGCAGGAATTCTCGGGCTACGTCGCGCAGCTCGACTACGACTTGAGGCGAATCGAGGCGGCGCTGCCGGACTTGCTCGAGCTGGCGATTGGCGGCACGGCGGTCGGCACCGGACTCAATACGCATCGCGAGTTCGCGGAGCGCGTGGCCGCGAAGATAGCGAAATATACCGGCCTGCCGTTTAAGTCGGCGCCCAACAAGTTTGCGGCGCTGGCTGCGCATGACGCGCTGGTGGCCGCTTCTGGAGCGCTCAAGACGCTGGCGGTATCGCTGATGAAGATCGCCAACGACGTTCGATGGCTGGGCTCGGGACCGCGAACCGGCCTTGGGGAATTGATCCTGCCTGAAAACGAGCCGGGCTCGTCGATCATGCCGGGCAAAGTGAACCCGACGCAGAGCGAGGCGATGACGATGGTCTGTGTCCAGGTGATCGGCAACGACGTGGCGATCACGATGGCGGGCTCGCAAGGGAATTTCGAGCTGAACGTTTTCAAACCGGTCATCATCCACAATTTTCTGCACTCGACGATGCTGCTGGCGGATTCGTGCGCGTCGTTCACCAAGTATTGCGTCGAAGGGATCGAACCGAATCGCGAACAGCTGCGACGCAACGTGGAAAATTCGCTGATGCTGGTGACGGCGCTGAGCGAGCCTATCGGCTACGACAATGCGGCCAAAGTGGCAAAAAAGGCGCACGCGGAAGGAATTTCGCTGCGCGAAGCAGCGATCGCCTTGAAGTTGCTCACGGGAGAGGAGTTCGACCGGCTGGTGCGAGCCGACAAGATGCTGGCGCCGGAAGGCTGAGCCGGAATGCGCCGAGCGATCGTTCTGGTTGCGCTCGCTATCGTTTTCATAGCGGGCGCGGTCCTCTCGTCGAAGACGGCCCGCGCGGAGCGGCCACCGACTCCTAGCGGCATCGCGACCGATCCGATCCTGCAAGCGCCATATGAGGTAGATGGCAAGCCGATCGCGGTTGTGGTCGGCCTGCACATCGTGAATCTTGCCTCGATCGACGAGGTGAACCAGCAGTTCCAATTGGACGCGTATTTGTTCGAGCAGTGGACGGACCCTCGCCTCGCCTATACCGCCGAGGGTCCTCAGGACCAGGTGCGCAACTACGCGTTTGGGCAAATCTGGGTGCCTCAGCTCGAGATGATTAACGCCGCGACTCCCCGCTCGCGCGACGAAGTCTCGATAACCGTGCGCTCCTGACGGCATGGTGAGCTACGCCGAACGGCTGGTAGTAAAGCTGTCGTCAAGATTCGAGCTGCGACGCTTTCCGTTCGATCAGCAGCAGCTGCTGGTCATCATCCATCCGTTCCTGGCAGTCGGACCGCATGTAACATTCAAACTCGACGACACCTCAACCTGGACCGCGAGCGAGTTCAAGAGCTACACGTCGCTGGCGCAGTGGCACCTGCTCTCGCTGCGGTCGCAGGTATTGGTCGCGCCGACGTACGGCGGCCTGACGGTGCCGGAAGCGCGCTTCGAAATCGACGTCGAGCGGCGCTCGAGCTTCTACGTATGGAAGGTGTTCCTGCCGCTGCTGCTGATGGTTTTCCTGTCGTGGGCGGTGTTCTGGATCGAAGCGAGCGATCTCTCGAACCAGATCCAGGTCGCGATAACAACGATCCTGACGGTCATAGCGTTCGCATTTGCGATCTCCGCCACGATGCCGCGGCTGCCCTACCTGACGTACATCGATGCGTTTTTCCTCGAGTGCTACATATACGTTTTTCTTGCGGTGGTGGAGTTGATGACGGTCCACGTGACGCATCGCTCGGAAGTGCGTCGCGATTTGGGATTGAAGATTCGCAGGTACTCGCGATGGGTGATCCCGGTATGTTTCGTGGTGACGAACATCGTCATAGCGGTGCACTTCCTCGGGTGAGCTAAAATCACATCCTGAAGACGCCGAAGCCTGGATGCGCGGGAATTGGCGCGTTCATCGAGGCTGCGATGCCCAGCGCCAAGCGCTGCGCGCGTTTCGACGGGATCGAGTACGCCGTCGTCCCATAGCCGCGCGCTCGAGTAGTACACGCTCGACTCGACCTCGTACTTCTCGAGCGTAGGACGCAGGAATTCCTTTTGCTCCGCGTCGGTCATGGTCGCACCTTCGCGCTTCAACTGATCGAGCTTAACCGTTAGCAGCGTATTCGCGGCCTGTTCACCGCCCATCACCGAGATACGAGCGTTGGGCCACATGAAAAGCAGGCGCGGCGAGTATGCCCGTCCGCACATGCCGTAATTTCCAGCGCCGTTCGATGCGCCGATGATCACCGTGAACTTCGGCACTTGCGCGTTGGCGACGGCGTTGACCATCTTGGCGCCATCCTTGGCGATGCCACCCTGCTCATAGCGCTTGCCGACGATGAAGCCGGTGATGTTTTGCAGAAAGAGCAGCGGGATACGGCGCGCGCAGCACAGCTCGATGAAGTGCGTAGCCTTGAGCGCGGACTCGCTGAACAGCACGCCGTTGTTAGCGATGATGCCGACGGGATAGCCGTAGATTCGCGCGAATCCGGTGACGAGCGTGGTCGCGTAGCGCGCCTTGAACTCGTGCATGCGGCTGCCATCGACCAGCCGCGCGATCACCTCGCGCACATCGTAGGGTTTGCGGGTGTCGACCGGGATGATGCCGTAGAGTTCGGCGGGATCGTAGTGCGGGTCCTCTGGAGCGTCCTGCTCGATCGCCGCGACCGTGCGAGGGCCGAGGTTCTCGAAGATCGCGCGCGCAATCTGCAACGCATGCTCGTCGTCGTCGGCCAGATGATCGCTCACACCCGACAGGCGAGTATGCACGTCGCCGCCGCCGAGCTCTTCGGCGCTCACCTCTTCGCCGGTCGCCGCGCGCACCAGAGGCGGTCCTGCAAGGAAGATGGTTCCCTGCTCGCGGACGATAATGTTCTCGTCGCACATCGCGGGCACGTACGCGCCGCCCGCCGTGCAACTGCCCATCACCACCGCAACCTGCGGCAGTCCGATCGCGGACATCCGCGCTTCGTTGTAAAAGATACGGCCGAAGTGACGCTCATCGGGGAAAATCTCGGACTGCATCGGCAGAAACGCGCCGCCGGAGTCAACCAGGTAAACGCATGGCAGCAGATTTTCGATAGCGATTTGCTGCGCGCGGAGATGCTTCTTCACGGTCATCGGAAAGTACGTGCCACCTTTGACGGTCGCGTCGTTGGCGACGACGACGGTCTCGCGGCCGTGGATTCTGCCGACGCCGGTGATGATGCTCGCGGAAGGCGAGTCACCGTCGTACATCTGAAACGCTGCCAGCGGCGACAGCTCGAGGAACGGGCTGCCGGGGTCGAGCAATTTCTTGACGCGGTCGCGCGCGAGCAATTTGCCGCGTTCGACGTGCCGCTCGCGCGCGTGCGCGGGACCGCCCTGGCGAACTCGGTCGATTTCGTCGCGCAGGCGCTTGACCAGCGAGTCCATCGCGTCGCGATTGCGGCGAAACTCTTCGGAGTTGGCGTTCAGCCGGGATTCAATCCGATCCATGTGAGTGTCCTTGATGCCCGCCTAAAATCCTTGGATGCCTGCGAAGCAAAGTTGGGCTAAATTTTAAAAGCCGGGCTTGATACTAGCTATGCGTGAACGTGATCTGAAAGCACTCGAGTTCGACAAGGTGATTCACCTCGTCATGGAACTCTGCGCCTCTGAGCCGGGACGCGAGGCGACCGCGGAGCTGCGTCCGTCGATCGACACGGCCGAAGTGCGCGAGCGCCTTGCCGCGAGCGCCGAGATGGTCGAATTGAGGTCGCATGCCGGCTCGATCCCGATCAGCGAATTCACCGATCAGCGGCCGTACCTGCTCGCGGCGGCGCGCGCGGGTGCAATCCTGGGCGGCGAGGCGCTGGTGAAGGTGCGCGATTTTATAGTGGGGTCGCGCCATGTCAGTGGATTTCTGCGCTCGCGCGTCGAGCGCTTCTCACATGTTGCGGCATTGGTGCAGAACCTGCTCGCGCCGAAAGAACTTGCCGACGCGATGCTCGGCGCGCTCGCAGATGACGGCACAATTCTCGACGACGCGAGTCCTGAGCTGAAACGTTTGCGCAGCAGGATGCGCGATGAGCGGGCCGAGCTCGAGACGCGGCTCCTGCGCTCGCTCAACGCGTCGGGCATGGAGTCGTTCGTATCCGATTACATCGTGACCGTTCGCAATCGCCGCTTCGTGCTGCCGATGAAGCTGAACTACTCGGAACGGTTCGAGGGAATCGTGCAGGACCGTAGCGTTTCGGGAGAGACGCTGTTCGTCGAGCCGATGTGGGCGGTCGAGCTGAACAACCGGCTGATGATGCTCGAGCGCGAGGCGGAGGCGGAAGAGACGCGAATCCTGGCGCGGCTGACCGCGATGGTCGGCGGCTACGCGCCGGAGCTGCAGCTCACGTTCGACGCGATGGTGGCGCTCGACGCACTGAACGCACGCGCACTTTTCGCCGAACGATTTCGATGCGTCGAGCCGCAGCTCGGTCGACGAGGGAATCGATTTTATAGGCGCGCGGCATCCGTTGCTGATGACCAGCGGCCGTGACGTGATCCCGATCGACGTCAAAATCGGCGCCGGACAACGCGGCATCGTCATATCGGGACCGAACACCGGCGGAAAAACGGTCGCGCTGAAGACGGTCGGGCTGCTGTCGCTGATGGCGCAGGCGGGCATGCTGATTCCCGCGCTGGCCGGCAGCAAGGCAACGGTTTTTCGCAGCGTGTTCGCCGATATCGGCGATGAGCAGTCGATCGAATCCAACCTGTCGAGCTTCTCGGGGCATATCGCAAACCTGTCGGAGATAATCAGATCGCTGGTCGAGCCGGCGCTGGTGATTCTCGACGAGCCGGGCGCCGGCACCGATCCCGCCGAGGGTGCGGCGCTGGCGATCGGCCTGATGAACCATCTCGGCGACGAAGCGCTGCATGCTGGCGATCGCGACGCATTCGACCGCGGTGAAGCTGCACGCATACTCGCAAGCCGGATTCGAAGCGGCCGCGGTGGATTTCGACGCCGACCGCCTCGCACCGCTGTATCGGCTAAAGCCGCATACTATTGGACAGAGTTATGGACTCGCGGTCGCGCGCAGGCTCGGCTTGCCCGAGGAAATAATTCGCGCGGCCGAGCAATCGATGGGCGCCGGCACTATCGAGCTCACCGATGCGCTGAAAAGGTTGGACGCCGAGCGCGCCAAGTTGAATGCGCAAGGCGAAAAATTGCGCGAGCGCGAGGCGAGCCTGGCGCGCGTCGAGCAGGAGGTCATTGCAGGACAGCGAAAAAACCCGCGAGCGTGCCGAGCTGGACCGCAAGCGGCTGCGCGCTGAAGTCGCGGAACTGATTGAGGAGCTCCGGCGCGACGGCGCGGCGCTGATGGATGAGCTGAAGACGCGGGCGAAATCGCGCACCGACCTGAAGGGTTTCACCATCAGGGCGGCGGCGAAGCTCGAGAGCCTTGCGCCGGCGCCCGAAGCCGAATCTCAGCCCGACGCACCGCTGAAAGTGGGCGATAGCGTCGAAGTCGGCGACATTCGCGGCGAATTGATTGTGCTCGAGTCGGGACGCGCCGTTATCAGCCGCGGCGGTCTCAGGATCGAAGTAGCGCCCGAGCGTCTGCGCAGATCATCGGCCAGCGCGTCGGAGAATCGACCCGCGCAGGCGAAGGCGGCGACGGTCACCTTCAGCGTTGAGGATAGCGAGCGCGATGAGTTGAACCTGATCGGGATGCGAACGACGGACGCACTGCGAAAGCTCGAGGAATTTCTCGACACTGCCTTCCTGACTAATCGCGCGGAGGTGCGGATCGTCCACGGCATTGGATCAGGCGCGCTTAGAAAAGCTGTGGCGGAATACCTGGGCAGTTCGCCGTATTGCGCGTCGTTTCGCGGCGCGGAACCTCATCACGGCGGCGCAGGCGCGACGATCGTGCAGATGAATTTGTGAGCGCGGGAACTTGATTGAATCTGAAAACCCGCGGTGGGTTTCACACTTCCTTCGGCAGGGGTGACCCCCTGCACCCAGTATTAGGAAAAGATGCGGGACTTCGTCCCTGTTAGAAGTTGGTTGGGGGAGGGCCCATTCTTACCTCGGCCGTGTACCATCCTCACTCCTTTCCGCGAACCAATTACCAAGTGCGCAACTCGCTAGAACAATTTCTTCAGTTGGTCGAGAGGATTTGGCGGAGGGTTCGAGCCCGAGGACGATCCGCTGCCGCCGCTGCCTGAATTATTGTTTCCGCTGGAGTCGCCGCCGAGAAATTTGCTCAATCCTTTCGGAATGCCTTTCTTGCCGAAGACTTTGCCCAGGTACTTCTGCCCTTGGGCCTGCATCGCGTGATTCGCAGCGCGCTGTGCCAGCTGCGTCACGTCCGGCAGGACTTTTGGCTTCGGCAATTGTCCGACGATTTGCAGCGGAACGTCGATTTGCCCGTCCTTATTCGCGATGAACGCCACTTCCTGCTTCTGCTCGATCAGTTCCTTGCTGAATTGCGGCGAGAGCACGATTCGCGCCGCGAGGTCGACATTCTTGTCCATGTCGAACCAACCGTCGCCGAGCAAATTGTAGTCCACCGTCTGCACCTTGATGTCGTGCGAGGTAATGCGCTGATCGGCGAGCACAAAGCTCAGGCTCGCAAGCTGGATGTCGGTGTCGGGATCGCTGAACAGCTCCGGATGGTTTTTGACGACCGACTCGGGAACTAACTTGCCGATTGCGGGCAGATGCTGCACTTTCTTGAGCGCCTGCCCTCCGACGTTGACCCCGACCAGTTTGCCGTTGACAAGAGTCAGCTTGCCGCTGCCCTTCAGCGTTGGCTTCATCTCATCGAAACTGCCGGTCTCTCCGGTTACGTCGATATTTCCGCCGAGCATCCCGCGAATGGTGCCGGCGGCCTTGGATTTCTGCGAGCCGAGCGCCTGCTGAACGTCGATATTGGTGAAATTGATCGACGCCGCCATCGGTGCCGAGGCTTCGAGCCGCGTGTTTCCCGTTGCCGCGAGGTCACCCGAAAAGGCCTTTAGCTTGAGCATCGTGACCCGCGCCTGCTTTTCCCTCAGCGACAGCGACAGATTCAAAGTCCGATATGGCGATGTTGGCAAGATTGCCAGAGGGCGACGTGATTTGAGCTTCGACGGTGGGACCGGCAGCGTTGCCAATCGACGCGGCACCCTTGGCGAAAAGCTGGTTGATCACTTCGTCAGACGGGCGCGAGGGTGCAAGGTCGGCCAGGTGAACTGCGGCCGCATTCAGTTCGTAGCTCATGACCAACGGCTGAAACTGATCGACGTGCGACTTCAAGGTTGCATTCGACGCGCCAAGGTTGAAGGTCAGCGGGCCGACGTCGGCGCTGGTTCCAGTGAGCTTGATGTTGCCGCTGACGTGGCTTAGCGGCGGCGCCTTCTGATTGGGGATAGACAACGCGACATCACTAAGAGCGACGGTGCCATCAGCCGACATCTTGCCGTCCGCGAACGTCGCGTCGGAATGAATCTCGGTCTTGCCTTGGAGGTTATATTTGGCCAGTGCGGGAATCATCTTCGCGAGCGAAGCGATATCGAAGTTGTTGGTATCGATGCGGGCAGCGGTCGTGCCACCACCGACCTTGATGTTCGTCACCTTCGCTTCGAGCTCGCCGAGCGTGATGTTGGCAATCGTCACTCCAACGTCAGAGCCTGTCGACGTACCGTCCGCGGATATCTTGAATGGGCTGTCAGCAGGCTTGCTGAAAGAGTTGCCGAAGGCGATTGCGGATGCACTCAAATCGGTCGTGACATTGAATTTGATCGATCCAGTAGTGCCGTCGGCAGCGGCGTCGAAGCTGAGCGGACCGGAAATCGAAAGCTTAGGCGGGATGGATTTCGCGAGCTTCGGGATTGTCGCGAGCTGCGTTTGATCAATCGGGCCGGCCTTGGCAGTTCCTTTCAACGGAATTGCGTCGACGTCGAGGGCGCCATTGTTGACCAACGGCCCAACCGTCGCGGAAAGGTCGAAGTTCTGCTTGTCGGCGAGCGCAGCGAAGGTGAGCGCCACGGTGAAGGGCGCGTTGAAGCCGAAATCGCGCACCTTGAAGTCGATCGCGTTGACGGTCGCGGCTTGAGGCGCGCCCTCCGTGTCGAATTCCAAAGTGCCGTCATTGATCGAAAAATTCCGCACGAACAACGAACCAAGCGTCGAGGGGACAGCTTCCGGCTTGGGCCATCGGCGACTCTTCGATCGCGCCCTCATCCTTGGCGCGCCGACCCCTCCCCTTCCCGCCTCCGCCAGCGGCCTCCTCTTCGTTCTCTACCTTTTTTCGCCCGAGGGTCGAGACGTTAAGCGTGCCGTCGTGAGTTTGAACGATTCTGATCACCGGCTTGTCGAGCACGACTTCGGTGACTTCGATCCGGCGCGCCAGCAATGGGATCAGTTCGAGGCGGGTGTAGACATTGTTCGCCTCGATGAACGGCTTGTTCGAGAAGTCGGGATCGTCAGAGACCCGGACGCCAGTCACGTCTGCAAGGATTCCCCAGCCGAGGCTCACCTTGATGTCGTCGGCGTGAACCTGGCGGCCTAGCGCACGGCTGACTTTGTCGAGAACAATCTGGCGGCGCTCTGCGATGATCGAGTTGAGGTTGGTCGCGGCATAGAAGAGGATGGCGCCCGCAAAAATCACCACGGCTCCGACAATTGCGACGGCGATTACAATGACACGACGCATCTGAGGACCTTCACATCATCAAAAATTCGAAGTAGTTGCGCCACACGCAGCAAGTCTAGTCGATGAGCACCGAACGCGCACCATTCGCACTCGCGATTTAGTGATAAGATGGCTCGCAGGCGCCGATGCGGTTTGAACCGTATCGCGTGCTCAGCATAATCTGTCATCTATCGCGCGATCAGTGTTCTTTCCGATGGCAAAAAAGCGAAAGCATGGCCGCCTCGACGAAAAACGAAACGGCCAACCAAAAGCGCCGGCCGCGCCTGAGCGTGTCTTTTCGTCGCCATTCAAAGACCTGAAGAAGATGCTCGCCGCGCGCAATCCGCCGGCTGAGCCGGTCAGGGAGAAAGCGCCACCGCCGGCACCGGTTGCAGAAAAGCCCGCGCAACCCGTTGCAGAAACGCTCGACGACGAGTCTTTTCTGCGCCGCGCCCTCGAGGGTGTGCGACCAATCCACGGCAACGGCAGCGCACGGTCGCGCATACCGCTTGAACCTCCCAACACGCACACAATCGTTGATGAGGACGCCGAGGTAATCGCACGATTGTCCGACCTGGTTTCGGGACAGGCGCCGTTCGATATCACCGAGTCGGACGAATACGTCGAGGGCTATCGCGTCGGCTTGGACCCGCGCCTCGTGTCGCAGCTTCGCCGCGGCGAGTTCGCGGTGCAGGCGCATTTCGATATGCACGGGATGATCCAGGGTGCCGCGAAGGAAGCGCTCAAGGAGTTCATCATCGCGTCGGTTCGCAAAGGCCTGCGCACAGTGCTCGTCGTGCACGGACGCGGGCTGCGATCTCCCGGCGGGCATTCCGTGCTCAAGCATGCGTCGGCAGGATGGCTCTCGCATGGTGCGATCGGCGGACACGTACTCGCATTCGCAACCGCGCGAGCCGGCGGACGGCGGCGCCGGCGCGACGTACGTATTGTTGAAGCGCGAGAAGAGCCGCGCGCCGTTCGACATCCTGCAAGGCGCGAAGCGCCGCTAGTCGCTGACAGGAAAAAGAAAACGGGGCCCGCGTCAGGGCCCCGTTGTGCCTAACGTTCCGTCGGTGTGACGCTAGATCTTCGCTTGCAGGAAGAACGCGATCACAAGCGCGTACAAGGTCAGCGCTTCGATGAACGCGAGGCCGATGATCATCGGAACGAAGATCTGACCGGCGCTGTTAGGGTTGCGGCCGATCGATTCCATCGCCGAGGCCGCCATCCGGCCCTGACCGAGCGCGCTGCCGAATGCCGCGATACCGATGCCGATGTTGGCGGCGATCGCTATCAAGCCCGCGCGTAGCGGCGCACCTGAGTCTGCGGCGCCCGCTGCCTCCTGCGCCATCGCCAGCAGCGGCGACGCAAGGATGGCCAATCCGACCATCGTGGTTACAGTTCCAATCCTTCGTAACATTTCTGATCCTCCTTCTGTTTCGCGCCCCGGGTGCCGCAGCCGGCCGCCTCTCTTCCTCTACCACCTCTAATTCCGGACGGAATCCCTGGCACGAAAAATCCGTCTTTAAAAATGCTAATGATCGTGGCTCGCGCCAAGTCGAACGTAACTCATCGAAAGCACCACGAAGATGATCGCCTGGATGATGCAGACGATCAGCGCCAAGCGCGTAGAACGCGAGCGGTATGATTAGCTTCGTCAATCCGGTGAAGATGCTGAGCACGGTATGATCGGCGAACATATTGGCGTAAAGACGAATGCCGAGCGAAAAGGGACGGAACAGAGTTGTCGGCCAGATCGATCGGCAACATCAGTACGCCAGCGGCAGACCGGGCCAGATAAAATTCTTGACGAAGTTGCCAGACGCCGTTCGACCAAGCCCTGGTAGATGAAGTAGACAAAGACAGATGATGCCCGAGCGCGAAAGTCAGGTCGGAGTCGCCGGTCGGCGGTTCCATCCCCGGAATCAGTCCAAAGAAGTTGGCGAACAGAATGAACATGAACAGCGTGCCGAAGAACGGAACCAACTGCGCGATAGCGATGCATCTCGGTGACTTCGTGCACGAAACCGTCGAACCATTCGACGAAAATCTCGGCGACGAGCGGATCGCTAATTCCTTCGTCAGGGACTACAGGGTCTTTGGCGGCACGCGCAATCGACGCGCGCGCGATAAATCCAAACACCAGCAGGATGCCCATCACGATCCAAGTGCCTATCAGCACCTCGGGAATCCTGCCGCCGCCGATAAGCTCGAGAAAGTTTACCGATTTCTGCAATGAAGTTTCTCCGCCGTGGCAATCCTAGCCGGCGCCGAGGAGCGAAGCCCGCCCGGTTTCAATAATGATAGCCGCCATCTGAGTCAAGACGCCGACGCCGAAGCCCATTCCGTCCACGCGTGCGCGGGTGAAAATCAGGTAGACGAGGCCGACGACGATCAACAGCTTCATCGGGATCGCGAGCGCGCCCAGCTTGGCGGCAGCGCCTGAAATTCCGGCGGCGGACGATGCCAGCAGCAGACTCGCCGAGGGCGGACAGGATCCACAAGTTTGCGATCACGACCGCGCCACCGAGCAGGCATCCGATTCCCGGCGGATGCCGAGGCGAACAAAGCGAGAATCGCGGCGCTGATCACGACCAGTACAAAGTTGGTGCGCTGGATCGACGCAATCGTCGGCACTGACCACGAAAGTCCCATCAAGTGCCGAATCTTTCCGCGGCGCGAGCTTTTGCTTTCGCGGCTTCTTCCTCGCGATTCCTCGATGGCGCGTTGGTTTCGAGCGAACGAAGCAGCCGGCCCGAGATGCCGGCGATTTCATCGACCGCCGCCGCGAATGACGCTTCGTTCGCCTTGGACGGTTTGTTGAAGCCGCTGATCTTTCGCACGAACTGCAGCGAAGCGGCGCGAACCTCTTCGTCGGTCACGGGAGGATCAAAATTGAAAAGTATTTTGATATTTCTGCACATCGGATTGACCTCGATCTGTCGAGATATAGAAAATTATCAAAACAGCGATCAAGATTCGCGGTTCTCGCGCTGGAAGAGAGCGAGTTCCTGGATCAGACGGTAGAAGCCGATGAAGACGCCGAGCAGAAACATTACGAGCGTCAGCCACGGGTCGGTGTGAAAGTAAAGATCGAGATAGTGCCCAAGGATTGCGCCGGCGATCATGGGCCACGCGAACTCGAAGCCGATCGCGGCGAATCGCATCATCCTGCCGGTGCTTAACGCCATGGTGGTTTCAGGATTGCTCGCGCGATAGCTCGCGCAGAGATTCGTCGGCGGCGGTTATGGTGCGATCGATGTCGGCGTTGGTGTGCGCGGTCGACAGGAACATCGCCTCGAACTGCGACGGCGGCAGGTTTATCCCGCGCTCCAGCATCGCGTGGAAAAATTTGGCGAACTTTGCCGAGTTCGACGTGCGAGCCTCGTCGGCGTCGCGCACCTGCTCGGGACCAAGGAACATCGTCAGCAAGGAGCCCGCGCGATTGATGCATCCCGGCTCGCCGGTTTTTTTCAAAGCGTCGCGAAGACCGGTTTCCAGGCGCGCGCCAGCCGCGTCGAGCGAGGCGTACGGATTGTTTTCCTTTAGAATACAAAGTGTTTCCAGACCCGAGCGAACAGAAAGCGGATTACCCGACAGCGTTCCGGCCTGGTACACCGGACCGAGCGGTGCGAGCAGGTCCATGATCTTCGCACGGACCGGCGACCGCACCCACCGGCATTCCACCGCCAATTATTTTCCCGAGCATAATCAGGTCGGGCGCGATGCCCATGCTTTCAGCAATCGAGCCGAAGCAAAGACGGAACCCGGTTATAACTTCGTCGCAGATCAGAAGCGCGCCGTTGCTTGTGCGCGATTTCTGCGAGAGCTTTCAGCGAGCCGGGGTCAGGATTTACGACGCCCATATTGGCCGCGATGGGCTCGATGATGACGGCGGCGACTTTTTCCGGCGCGGCGCGGAATAAACTCTCGACCGACTCTATCGAGTTATATCGCGCAACCATCGTCATCGCGGCGAGCGACGACGGAACGCCCGCGCTGTCAGGTTGACCAAAAGTCATCGCGCCCGAACCGGCGCGCACCAGCATCGAATCGCTGTGCCCGTGATAGCATCCGTCAAACTTGATTATGTTCGTGCGCCCGGTCGCTGCGCGCGCGAGCCTGAGCGCGGTGAGGCCGGCTTCGGTTCCCGAAGTAACCAATCGCACTTTTTCTGCACATTTGATCGCAGATGAGATCATTTCGGCGAGCTCGACTTCGAGCCGCGTCGGCGCGCCGAAGCCCAACCCGAGTCGCGCCTGGTCGGCGATTGCTCGTATAACGCGCGGATGGGCATGTCCGAGTATCGCGGGGCCATAGGAGCAAACGTAGTCTAAAAAAGCATTGCCGTCGGCATCGATCAGAGTTGCACCGCTGCCACTTTCGATGAAGATTGGTGAATCGCTGACGGCTTTCCACGCGCGCACGGGAGAATTGACCGCACCAGGAATCTTAACACTGGCGCGATTGAAGAGTTCATCTGATTTTTTTTTGGATCTCATCGCGATTTGTTGAAGATCAGGCGCGATCGTAAAATTTTTTTTCGCTCACAAAAAAATTTCGCGCGCGCATCGTCTCGATCAGAGAAAAGTTTGATCAGACGCGAAAAATTCCGATCGCGCACGATGGCTTCCAGAGCAGACGCACTGAATCGCGCGATTGGCGCAAAATTTCGCGCGTGCGACGCGCGATCGCTCGCGCGAGAAATTTCCTTTACGATTCGCGCGCTTCGCGAGAAAATTTTTTCCGCGCTTGTTCTCATCTCGAAATAAGTTTATCACGTTCCCTTGGCCGCACACTTCGTACTTCTGAGAACCAATAATCATTGACAGGTTCATCGCGGCGCGTGAGACATGGCTTCAAAGCGCGTGTATATCGGTTTCGTCTCAGATCAGAATTTACAGCCCAACAGAACCGATCGTAACCCGGACAAGTTGATAGTCCGGCGCGTTGTACCTTCAAATTGTCGACTGTAACGGGGGAAATGTTCGTTATCCACAGATGTGGATAAGACTGTGGAGCAATTCGCTGGTTTGAGGCTGGCGCGCTAGTCCCGGAGCGTGAGGTGGGGTGAGAGGTGCGGTCCGGGTGTTTTAGGGGAGACAGACGATATGACGGGATTGTGGCAACGGGCCGCTGACCGCATGCGCGGTGAGCTGGGCCAGGTAGGGTATGAGACGTGGATCGGGCCTCTCAATTTTGTCGCTCATCAAGGATCGACCGTCACAGTTGAGGCGCCCAATCGATTTTTCCGCGATTGGATCAACGAACGCTACCTGGGCTTGATGCGCACGGCGCTGTCGGAAGAGGCCGGTGGGGAAATCGAGGTGCGGCTGACGCTTGGGCGAAAATGCGGCAGTTGCATCGGCACCGCAGCAGCAGCGCTCAAGCAATGGGCACACCAACGGCAATGGCAATGGGAACGGCGCGTCGAAGGCGTCCGCGACCAATCGAGCGACGTCGGCCACCGCGCCTCGCGGAGATCGGCATCCGACCCTGAATCCGCGTTACACCTTCGCGGAGTTCGTGGTGGGATCGGCCAATCAGTTCGCACATGCCGCGGCGCAGGCGGTCGCCAATCAGCCGGGAGAAAAATACAACCCGCTCTTCATCTACGGCGGCGTCGGTCTGGGCAAGACTCACCTGGTGACGGCGATCGGGCACCATATCTGGGCCAGCGGCGATCGGCCGCGGAAAGTGTTGTTCATGCCGGCCGAGATTTTCATGAACGAGCTGATAAATTCGCTGCGTCGCGACAAGATGGGTGAGTTTCGCGAGAAGTTTCGCCGCGTCGATACTTTGATCCTCGACGACGTGCAATTCCTGGCCGGGCGCGAGCGCACGCAGGAAGAATTCTTCCACACTTTCAATGCGCTACACGCCGAGCGGCATCAGATCGTCCTGACCTCGGACAAGGTTCCGCGCGAAATCCCCGGGCTCGAGGAGCGGTTGCGCAATCGATTCGAAATGGGATTGATCGCGGACATCGCACCGCCTGACCTCGAGACGCGCGTGGCGATCGTGCAGAAGAAGGCGGTGCTCGACAATCTGCGGCTGGCGCCGGAAGTCGCGATGTATATCGCGCAGAGCGTCTCCTCGAACGTGCGCGAGCTCGAGGGATGTCTCACGCGGCTGGCGGCGCTGGCCTCACTCAAGAAAGATGCGGCAATCACCGTGGACTTCGCGCGCGATTCGCTGCAGGACCTGATTCGAAATGCCGACGCGAAGCCGGACGTCGAATCGATTCAGCGGACGGTTGCAGACTTTTTTCATATCAGGCTGACGGATTTGAAATCGAAGAAGCGCACCCAGCACATCGCCTTTTGCCGCCAGGTCGCAATGTATCTGTGCCGCAAGCTGACCGACAGCTCGTTTCCAACCATCGGCGAGCATTTCGGCCGCGACCATTCTACGGTGATTCACGCCCACAACCTGATCCTGCGGCGCGTGACCAGTGATGCGGCATTTAGAATCTCGATCGAAAAGATTGAGCGGGAGCTGAAATCGATTCGCGCTAATGCGGCGTGAGAATCGATGTGGAGGAGGATGTGGAGGTGGTGGGGGTGAAGTGGGAGCTATCGACAGGGCCGGTGCGTTCGAGGCCGGTCCTGTCGATCAGCCGTTTTTGCGCCAACAACTTTTCAGCGCTCGATTGGCGTTCATTTTCGGTCGTTTGTAAGATCAATACACAAATCCACAACTCCTACTATTACTGCTATTCTTTTTTAGAGATCTAAGGATCCGGAATAGGAAGACGGGCTAACAATTCATGGGACTCTCCATCGAGCGCGCGTCACTGCTTAGCGGTTTGGGACTGGTCCAGGGCATCGTGGAACGGCGCACGACAGTTCCGATACTTGGCCACGTACTGCTCGAACCAGACGGAAATGCGCTGACGTTGAGCGCGACCGACCTCGAAGTCGGAATTCGCACCCAGGTCGCGTGTTCCGGCAAGGAAAAAAGCCTGACTCTCAACGCGCGCAAGCTTTTCGAAATCGTGCGCGAGACCGAAGGCGATGAAGTCGCGCTGACCACGCTCGACAACGATTGGGTCGAGCTGAAGTGCGGCCGCGCGAAGTTCAAAATGATGGGCCTGGATCCGCGCAGCTTCCCCGCCATGCCGAGTCAGAGCACCGGCAAGGATTCCGGCAGCTCGAAAAAACAGCTCAAGGCCGAACTAACGATCCCGGCAGCCGTGCTGGCCGGAATGATCGACAAGACAATCTTCGCGGTCAGCCCGGATGAAGCCCGCTACAACCTGAGCGGAGTGTTTGTCGAATCGAACGCACCAGGCTCGGCGCGAATGGTCGCGACGGACGGGCATCGGCTCGCGATGATCGAGCGCGAAGTGCCGGGGTTCAGGATGGAGACGGGCGCGATCATTCCGCGAAAGGGTCTCTCGGAACTGCGCAAAATTCTGGATGTGGGCGGCGACGCCGAAGTGCGGCTCAGCCTCGAGGGCCAGCTCGCATACCTGAAGCGCGGCGCGACAGAAGTCTCGATGCGCTTGGTCGAAGGCGAATTTCCCGACTATCGCGGCGTCATACCCAAGCAGTCGAAGTACAAAATCACGGTTAAGCGCGATTTGCTGTTCGCGGCGATAAAGCGCGCGGCAATCTTTTCGAGTGAGCGCTATCACGGGGTGAAGTTCGCGCTGTCGGCTGGAACTCTTACGGTTTCATCGACGAGTCCCGAAACCGGAGAAGCAAGCGAGTCGCTCGACGTCGATTTCAAGAGCGAAGAATTCGCGATCGGCTTCAACGCGTCATACGTGCAGCAAGCGTTGGGCGTAATCCCGCAAGGCGCCGATTCGACAGTTGAGCTCGGCCTGAGCGACGACGTGAGTCCGGGCGTAATCAGGACGGAGTCGGATCAGCAGTACACGTACGTCGTCATGCCGATGCGACTGTAGCGAGTCGCGCGGCCGAATCCACTTGATTGAATGTGAAACCCGCCCTGGGTTTCACGCTTCCTTCGGCAGGGGTGACCCCTGCACCTAGTATTCAAGAAAGATGCGGGACTTCGTCCCTGTTAGGAGTCTTTTGGGAGGAAGACGTCTAGTGGCAACCACTCATTTGCCGATTCGCACCAGCACTACCTTGTTTCGATAATTGTAGTCGGTCTCCCATGGGTATGATGCTTCGCTGAGTTCGATGCTCGTCGGAGTGTCGAGCTTCGGCATGTCACGGCGGCGGACTATCATCCATTTCGCGTCGCCATTTGCGATCGCGTCCTGCAAATCCTGCTTGTCGTCGAACTCGGGCAGAGGCTTGGGCGGATTCAGATAGAACAGGGGCCCCTCCGTCTTGAACAGGACCAGGTGATCGGTCGAACCGCCAATCTTGTTCAGGACCGCGTAGCCGAAAGGCTTTTCGCCGCGATAGGCCTCCGCCGCGGGCATCGCGAAGATATAGATGTAAGTCATCGCGAGATACGCGATCGCGCCCATCGAAATTGCGACGCGATACGGGCTGAATTTCCGAATCGCGTAGACGATCGCAGCGACCGACACGATCCAGAACACGATGAAGGCGAATTTCTGGGGCAAATCAGGGAGCGCGTCGTAAGGGCTCGGAAGAATCGCCCAGGCCGGAATCAATAGAACAATGCCGGCGATGGCGACGAACGCGACGATTGCGTAGCCGGCCAGCAGCAACCGCCGGGCGATCATCGAGCGTAGTTCGCCGGGATACGCGAGTGTTCTCGCGACGAGGATTGCCGCCGCGGGGAGGATGGGCAGGATGTAGTAGCTGCGGCGCGATCCTGACAGCGTGAAAAATACGAACGTCGCCCAGAAATAAACCAACGCGAATCGATCAGCGCGCGCGGGTTCAAGCGCGGCGCGGCGCGCCGAGTGCGTTTCCACCAGCGCCGCCGGCAACAGCGCCGACCACGGCGCCATCAGGCCGAAGATGACGTAGACGTATAGATAGATCGGGCCGCGATGGTCGAACGGGTTGAAGAAGCGCACCACGTTTTCGCGATAGACCATCGCGAGACCCTTCTGCGAGCCCATCATGCGCGCGGAGATTTCGAAGGGCAGATAGTACACTAGGCCGGCCAGCGCGATGCCGGCGGATGGTATACCAATTGAAGAACCATCGATTGCGCTCGATGAGCCGTCGTATCCGATCGGCGAGTGGGCCGCCGATAAATTTCCTGGAAAAACTGCGCGACGCCATCGCGCAGGCATGAATACACTCCAATCACTAACAGCGGCAGCACGAATCCGAGCAGGCCCTTGGTGAGCGAAGTCGCGGCCATGATCAACCACAGAGCCGATGACCCAGATTCCACCGCCGCGCTCTTCGTTGTGGTTGAAGAGCAGCAATGCTGCGAGTTCTCCGGTCAGGGTTTCGACGTCGGCGCTGGCGTGGCGCGAAAAGAACACGAAGCTGAAGCTGGTCGCGAGAATGACGCCGGCAAGGATCGCGGTACGAGCGTCGTAGAGCCGTCGCACCAGGATCATCAGTATCGCCACTGCGAGGACGCCGGCGATGGCGCAGGGCAGGCGCGTGGCAGCCTCGTTGATGCCGCCGGTGAATGGTGTCGAGAAAACGACAAGCCAGTACGAGCCCAGAGGTTTGTCGTAATAGACGTGGCCGTTGATCGTTGGCCAGAAGTAGTTGTGCGTCACGATCATCTCGCGAGCGATTTCGGCCCATCGGAATTCCGAGGACCACAACGCTCGCGCGCCGAGGCGGGCGAAGAAGAGAATCGCGGCAAGGACGAGCACGAATGCGGCGCGAATCCTGAATTGCGAATTGTCGTCGATGCCGGCAGGGAATTGCGACACGGTGGTACCGGGTGACTGCAGAAGCGGAGGCCATGACAGCGGATTCTAACCGGCGCACTCTGCCCTCTGCCATACGGCGATTCGATCGGAATGACAGGACGACGGGAGGCAGCTAGGATGAAGCCAGATTCATGAGCCAAGCGAAAAATCCCGAGAGTCATTCCGGCCATAAGCCGAACCGGCTGATCAACGAGCAGAGCCCGTACCTGCGCCAGCATGCGTACAATCCGGTCGATTGGTATGCGTGGGGTCCCGATGCGCTCGCGCGCGCGAAGGCCGAGAACAAGCCGATCATGCTGTCGATTGGCTACTCGGCGTGTCATTGGTGCCACGTGATGGAGCGGGAGTCGTTCGAGAACGACGCGATAGCGCGACTCATCAACGAGAACTTCATTCCGATCAAGGTCGATCGCGAAGAGCGGCCCGACCTCGATCAGATTTACATGGACGCGGTGCAGCTGATAACCGGGCGCGGCGGATGGCCGCTGACGATGTTCCTCGCGCCGGACGGGCGGCCGTTCTTCGGTGGAACGTACTATCCGCCGGAGGATCGGCAGGGGATGCCGGGATTTCCGCGCATCCTCGCTGCGGTCTCGCACGCCTATCGCGACAAGGCGAAGGAAGTCACCAACAATCTCGAGAAGCTGACCGAGGCGCTCGGCGCTCTCACCAATTACGTGCCCACGGACGGCGACCTGAAACCTAGGCTGGCGCCGGAAGCGGCGCGCGAGCTCGCGACGCACTACGACAGTATCAACGGCGGCCTGGGGCAGGCGCCAAAATTTCCCAACACGTTTGTGTTCTCGCTGTTTCTTCGCATGCATGGCGCCGATGGTGACGAGGCGATGGCCGAGATGGTTCGGCACACGCTGTCGAAGATGGCGCGCGGCGGAATTTACGATCAGATCGGCGGCGGATTCCATCGCTACAGCGTCGACGAGCGATGGCTCGTGCCGCACTTCGAAAAAATGCTCTATGACAACGCGCTACTGGCGCGCCTGTACCTTGACGCCGGTCGCGCACTGAACGAGCCGGAGTTTCTCGCCATCGCGCGCGAGATTCTCGACTACGTTTTGCGCGAGATGACGAGTCCGGAGGGCGGTTTCTACGCTGCGCAGGATGCCGATAGCGAAGGCGAAGAAGGAAAGTTTTTCGTCTGGACGCCCGAGCAGGTGGATGCCGTCGTCGGTCCCGAGCTCGGCGCGATCGCGGAGCGCTATTTCGACATCACGATCGAAGGCAATTTCGAGGACGCGAATATTCCGCATCGCACGATCGAGTTGGCCGACGCAGCGCGGATGTTCAAAGTTTCGGAAGACGAGATGGCGGCGAAGATTCGCGAGATTCGCGACAAGCTTTTTGCCTCGCGCGAACAGAGGGTGAAGCCGGGCCGCGATGAAAAGATCCTGGTGGCGTGGAACGCGATGATGATCGGTGCGTTCGCCGAGGGCTATCGCGCGTTGCATGAGCGCCGGTATCTCGAAGCGGCGGAGCGCGCGGCCGGCTTCATCATGACGACGATGTGGGACGGCCATGCGCTCAAGCGGTCGTTCAAGGACGGCGTCGCGCGGCACAATGCTTACCTGGAGGACTACGCGCAGTTGGCGGGCGCGATGCTCGACGTCTACGAAGCGTCGCTCGATCCGAAATACCTCGCGCATGCGCGGACGCTCGCCGACGTGATCCTCGAGCGATTTATCGATCAGGAAAAGGGCGGTTTCTTTTTCACCTCGGACGATCATGAGGCGCTGATCATGCGCTCGAAGGCGGCGTTCGATGGCTCGACGCCGTCGGGCAATAGCGCGGCCGCGATGGCGCTGCTCCGGCTGCACGGTTATACCGGCGACGAGCGCTACCGTGTCGAGGCGGAGCGTACGCTGAAACTGTTTCGCGAATTCATCGAGAAGCAGCCGTTCGGATTCTCGCACATGCTCGAAGCGGTGGACCTTTATCAGCGCGGGCCGGTCGAAGTTGTGATCGTCGGCAGCCACAACTCGCCAGAGGTGCTCGAATGGATCGAGCGGCTGGGTCTCATCTACGTCCCCAATCTTGAGATCTTCGTCGCGGATGGGGCCGGCGCTCAGTCCGGTTTTCTTCCTGAGCAGGTGCGCGACAAGCGGCAGATCGATGGACGCGTAACCGCGTACGTTTGCCGCGAGCACATGTGCACGCCGCCGATTACGACGTTCAAGGATCTGCAAAAGGAATTGGTCGACTAGCTCCGGGCGATGAACCGCGACGCGAGCGACCCGATTCCGGCCGGCGCAAAGCTGACGCCGCGCTTCATGCCGATCGTCGTGAATCGTGCAGCGCGCCATGCCGGCTCGCGTCTGCGAGTCGTACTGCTCAACGCCGCTGGCGGCCGCCACTTCCGCGAAATCCTGGACTGCCTCAAGCGTCCGCCGCTTGCTGGGGCCGATCTGATTCTGCTGTGCGAGGTAAATTCGCGAAGAACGCGCGCGGCTGGCCACGACGTCGCGCATGAGCTGGCCGAGGCGCTCGAGATGAGCTGCGCCTACATTCCTGAGTTCGGCCTTGGACCTCCGGGCGGCGAGTTCGAGATGTACATGGGCAACGCGCTACTGAGCTCGGCGCCGTTCGAGGACGTCGTAGCTGTGGCGATGCATCGGCCGCCTACTGCAATGAAGTGGCAGGCGCGCGTCCGACGCTGGTCACGTGAGGGCAGGCCAACCGGATTGGTCGCGCGAGTGAAACTCGGCGGCGAAGACGTGAGCGTGGGCGTCGCGCATTTGCACAGCCGCTGCTCGCCCTCGGAGCGTGGACGCCAGATGGCGACCTATCTCGAATCTTTTCCGGCAGCAGGCCCGCGCGATTTTTGGCGGTGACCTGAATTCCACCACTACCGAGCTGACGAGCCGCACGCTGATAGTTGCAACTGCGCTGAAGATGATCGTCAACCCGCATCGCTTCAAAGCGCCTCAGCCATACGAGCCTCTGTTCGAACGTCTGAAAGAGCACGGACTCGCGATTGAAGGCGCCAACGTGGCCGATCGCGCGACCTTCACATTCTCGGGACTGATTCCGCGATGGATGAGGCCAAAGCTCGACTGGCTCGCGGTGCGTCAGCTTCGCCCGATCACGGGAAGCGCGGCCGTCGTGTCGCCGCGGCCTTCGTTTGCCTGGCGCCGTGCCTCCGACCACGACTTCGTGACGGTCGATCTCGAATTGTAGTCGCGGCACGTCTTTCTCAAGCGCTTAGCTGGCGAAATCCTTCCGCGTTGCGATGAGGCAGGACTAGAATTGCGGGCTCGTATCGAGGAGGCGCACGCGATGGCATCTTTCAACGGACTCGGGATGCACATGGGAAATCTCGCGATTCTATCGACGGCCGAGAGTCGTTCGATAAGCCCCGAAAATCCCACCGGCGAAAAAGGCAAAGGCGCGATGGCGATGCCTGACGCGGCCAAGAGTCCGGCGCGAAAGCTGGGCCGTGGATGGAAGGTCGCGCCCTACGTCGTCATCGAGCCAGGCGAAGTTAAAGTCCTGGCCGATATCGCCGGCGCCGGCGCCATTGCGCAAATCTGGATGACGCCGACGGGGCCGTGGCGCTCGAGCATCTTGAGAATCTACTGGGACGGATCGCCGGAGCCGTCGGTGGAATGCCCGGTCGGCGATTTTTTCGCCTGCGGATGGAACAAGTATGCGCAGGTATCGTCGCTCGCGGTTTGCGTGAATCCAGGCAGCGCGTTCAATTGCTATTGGGAAATGCCATTTCGCAAGCAATGCCGGATTACTATGTCCAACACCAGTGATACCGCGATCATACTGTTCTACCAAATCAACTATGTACTCACTGAGGTACCTGTCGATGCTGCCTACTTCCATGCGCAGTTCCGGCGGGTGAATCCGTTGCCGTACAAAGAGGTGTACACAATTCTCGACGGTGTCACCGGGCGCGGGCATTACGTTGGCACCTACATGGCGTGGGGAGTGCACAACAGCGGATGGTGGGGCGAGGGCGAAATAAAGTTTTTCATCGATGGCGATGAGGAATTCCCAACGATCTGCGGCACCGGCACCGAGGATTACTTTTGCGGCTCGTACAACTTCGACGTGGGCAAGGAAAACGGCGGATATCGCGAGTTCACGACGCCCTACGCGGGATTGGCGCAAGTGATTCGGCCCGACGGCCTGTACGCGTCGCAGCAGAGATTCGGAATGTACCGCTGGCATATCGTCGATCCGATAAGGTTCAACCGCGACCTGCGTGTGACCATCCAGGCGCTGGGATGGGCCGGCGATCCGCGCAAGGGTGCTGAGTTCCTGCCGCTGCAGGACGATATCGCGTCGGTAGCGTACTGGTACCAGACACTACCGGCGGCAAAATTTCCGCCGCTGCCGTCGCCGGAATATTTGCGGATCGTGTAGGGGGGTCCGCTTCTGACTATTCGAGTTTGCGCGCGGTTTCGAGAATCAAATCGTACACCCCTGCCGCATCTTCAAGCGCCAGCAACCGGTAGCAGTCGGCGCCGATCCAATCCGGCGGCACCGAAGGGTTTGTAAACGGCAGATAGTCCGGGGTGAATATTTGCTCGGTCGGCGCGCGCAGTTCCACATGGCGATGAATACGCCGGACGCTGAGTTGTGGAGTGTTCAGCAGGTCGAGCAAAACGGCGGCCATCTCCGGCTCGATCAAGCCTGACACAATTATGACGCGTTGATTGCTGACGCCGTAAAACGTATTCGACAAGTGAGTATGGAAGACGATCGCTTCAGCGATCAAACCAACGACCAGCATTGCCAGCAGGATTGAATTCGCGTCAGCTCGCGCTGCCAGGCTGGAGTCGAGCGGCAACGAACGCATCGCGAGCGCGGCGGCTGCAACGAGTATGATCGCGGCCGCGCGCCATCGAAGGGCACTCGAGTCATGCGGGCGTCCGCACCACAGCAGCGTCTCGAGCGCCAACAGATGCGGTGTGATGACGGCAGCCGCGTCAGGATCCATCGATCACTTGACGATGCCGGCGGTGCGCAGCCTTGCGATCCGATCGGTGTCGTAGCCGAGGTACTCGCGCAGGATCTTGTCGGTATGCTCGCCGAGCAGCGGCGCGGCGCGTTCTATGGTGCCGGGAGTCGCGGAGAACTTCGTCAGCATTCCAGTCTGCTGTACGCGACCCCATTGCGAATGAGTCAGCTCGGCGATGAGATCGTTCGCGCGGACCTGCGAATCGTCGAACAAATCGCGCGTGTGATTTACCCGCGTAGCCGGTACGCCGGATTTCTTTAACGCTGTGAGCGCGCTGTCACGATCGAGCTTGGCGAACTCTTCTTCCAGCGCCGCGGCAAGCGAGCCCTCGCTCAGTTCGGTTGATGCGGTCTGCCAGTTGGTATTCGGCAGCCCCGCCAGCACAGAAACCAGCGCCTGCCACTGAGTTTCATTGGAAAGCGAGATGAACAGCCATTCGCCGTCACGGCATTGGTAGGCGCGCGACAGGGCGGAGCGTCCGCGATACTCAGGATCGCCATTTTCCATATCAGGGCGGCCCGGATAGAACGCGAACTCGCCGGCCTGAAACGCCATCGAAGATTGCAACAGTGAGGTCTCGCAGAATTGCCCTCGTCCCGTCAGTTCGCGCGCACGCAGGGCGAGGACGCATCCAAGTGCGGAAAGCATCGCAGCACCGTAGTCGCAAATGGCGCAAGTCAGGTACACCGGATGCCCGTGGTGGCCGCCCTGCGCCGCCATGACGCCGGAACGCGCCTGCAACAATGGATCGAAGCCGGGCTGATTGTGCTCAGGCCCGCGATTTCCGAACGCATTAACTGAGATATAGATGATCCGCGGGTTGCGCGCCGCGAGGCTTTCGTAATCGAAGCCGAACTTGCGCATCCGGCCCGGTCGCAGGTTCTCGACCACAATATCAGCCTTGTCCGCCAGACCATGGATTATCTCGCGGCCTTCAGGGGTCGTGAGATTCAAAGCGATGCCCCGCTTGCCCTGGTTCCAGCCGAGAAATCCGAAACCGAAGTGGCGAAACGAATCGCCCTCGAGGCTTTCGATCTTGATAACTTTGGCGCCCAGTTGCGCGAGAATCATCGGACCGTACGAACCCGCGATGTAACTGGCGAAATCGAGGACGGTGACGCCATCAAGTGGCGGCGGCTCGGCGATTCCGTGGTCGGTTCCTGGCACTGTGTCGCGCTTGGGCTCTGCAAGCCATTGCAGCGCCGCGCGGTTATCTCCGCTGGCAGGAGCGGGTCCGATGATTTCGCCGGGAGTGTCGTTGAGGAAAACGGGCAACCCCATCTGAACCATGCGGCCGAGAGCAGGGTCGTCGATCTCGGTGCGCATCGCGAGCGCGCGAGTCTGCGGATGATCGATGAATTCCTGACGCGTCATCACCGGCGCGCAGGGGACGTCGGACTCGCGCAGGATACGCAGCCATTCGTCGCGCGGGCGCGTGCGAATGATTGGCTCGATGATGTCTTTCAGCGGCTGCCAATGCTCGGCCGCGATACCCCAGGGCGCATTTTCGAAACGCGGGTCGGCGACCAGATCGGGACGATCGATTGCGATCGTGAACTTGCCCCAGAAGGTAGAGTTGCCGCACGCGGCGAACAGATATTTTCCGTCGGCGGCCTCGAACAAACGATAAACCGGAATCGGGCCGAGAGGATCCTGCGGACCGTGATAGAGAGTGGTCAGATTTTCATGACGCAGGATTCCGCCGGTGTGGAGTGAGAACGCGCCGGCCAGAATCGAGACTTCGACCGCCTGCCCCGCCCCATTCGCGCCGCGGGCGAGGATCGCGGCAACGGCAGCGGTCGCCGCCATCACCCCGGCCGAATAGCTCGCCGCCGGAAACACCAGCGCGACCGGATTGCCGCTACGCGCCCACTGGCTGCCGGTAATTCCACCGCGGGCAGAGACCAGATCGTCGTTAGCTTCGAACTCAGCGTCTGGGCCGTGGCTGCCGAGCGGAGGGACGCCGAGCGCGATCGCGCGCGGATTTATCCGGCGAATCGATTCGGGATCGAGACCCAGTTGTTTCAGCCTGCCCGGCGTGAAGCCATTGACTACGATATCAGCCCATCGGATCAGGTCCGCGATTTGCGCTTGCGACGTGCGCGTGTCCAGGTCCAGTTCTAGCGCGCGCTTCGAGCGGTTGAGGACGTGGAAGTGCGGCGTGCTCCGCTCGCGCGAGCCGCCCGGCGGCTCGATCTTGATGGCGCGCGCGCCGTTTTCCGCCAGCAGCATCGTGGCGTAGGCGGCGCCCATGTTAGAGTCGAATTCAACGATGTTGATCCCGTCGAGTGCTTTACTCATTAAAGATTGCCAACCGCTGTTTTGGGAATTGGATTGTCGTCGAGCGGGGACGAGAAAAGCAAACGATCGGGCCAAAGCGCGGCTATGCGTGCGAATCGCAGTCCACGCGGACGAATTCAACCCGCGGACACGCCCGGTTCATCATCCCTTAATGTTCAGTGCATAGCTTCTGCGCGCGCCACGCCGGATCGGCGGCGTATACGACTAACCTCGAGGCAATATCAGAAGATGCTCAAACGAAGACTTATCGTGGCCCTTTTTGTCGTGCTGGCGGTGGCTGGGGTCGGCCGTTCTCTATTTGCGGACCTGCTGATAAACGGCGCCGGCGCGACATTCCCGTACCCGATTTATTCCAAGTGGTTCGACGTCGATGCGAAAGAAAATCCGGGCATCAAGTTCAACTATCAATCGATCGGTTCGGGTGGCGGAATCAGAATGCTCTCGAATCGCACCGTCGATATCGGTGCGAGCGACGCGCCGATGACCGATCAGCAGCTCTCCGACGCTCCCGGAAAAATTCTGCACTTCCCGAGCGTGATGGGAGCGGTGGTGGTCGCGTACAACCTGCCCGGCTTCACCGGCACGCTGCGCCTGACGGGTCCGGTAATCGCGGACATTTTCTCGGGCAAAATAACCAAGTGGGATGACGATAAGATCAAAGCGCTGAATCCAAGCGCGGCGATCCCGTCGCAGGACATCGTCGTGTGCCATCGCTCGGACGGCAGCGGCACCTCGTACATTTTCACCGACTATCTTTCGAAGGTGAGCCCGGCCTGGGCGACGGACCCGGGCAAAGGCACTGCCGTCAAGTGGCCGGTCGGACTCGGAGGCAAGGGCAATGAAGGCGTGACGGCGCTGGTGCAGCAGACGCCGGGTGCGATCGGGTACGTCGAGCTGATCTACGCGCTCAACAACAACATCCCGTTTGCCGAGATACAGAACAAAGCGGGTAACTGGGTGAAGGCGAGCCTGGCGGGAGTAACGGCTGCGGCGGCGTCGTCGGCGGGCAACATGCCGTCTGACTTCCGCGTGTCGATCACCGATGCGCCTGGCCCGGATGCGTATCCAATCTCGTCGTTCACCTGGCTGTTGGTTTATCAAAAGCAGTCGAACAAGGATGTCGGCGAACAGATCAAAAAGTTTCTTAACTGGGCGCTGACCAAGGGACAAACCTACGCGCCGGACCTGAAGTACGCGCCGCTCCCGCCGGAAGTCGTACAGAAAGAGATGGCGCAGATTCAGGAGATCCAGACTCCGTAGAGCGACAATCGCAAGCTCTGACAAGCGCGGGCGTTGGCGACGATGCCCGCGTTTTCTTTTTGTCGAGCGCGTCGGGTATGGTCGTGACCGTGATGCGACGAATTTCAGCGTTAGTCTCGGCGCTAATAATCGTGATCGTGACGTGCACTATCGCGCGAGCACAGAACTATGTGATCGATCAGGGCACCAGCGACGCGCTCACCAAGTACCTGCATCTCAACGAACTGCCGATGGTCACAGCGCAGTTCTCGACCTCTCCGGGCGGCCGCAAGCAATTGATACTCACCGGCTTCGTGGCGACGCAGTTCGGGCGCGATGACGCGGAACGAATCGCGACCGCTTACTTGAACGATCCGGGCGTCAACATGGTCGACCAAATCCTGCTCGATCCGCACGTCGAAGATATGCGAGGCTCGGCGCCGCCGGGCACTGCGTCCGCTGCGGGTCCGCAATCTCCCAACAGTGCCGACCAACTCTGGAACAATACGATGCAGGGCATCTACAAAAACGGCGGGCAGACTCCGCCGGCGGGAAGCGGACCGATGCTGCCGTAGAGCTTCGCGGCATCGCAACTTGCGCCGTGCGGCGTGTTAAGATCGCGCTGACGTGGCAGACAAGGTCATTTACCTGCGCGAAAAGCCGGCCTCGGCGGCTGACGAGCGCAACTTCAAGATCAAATACGCCGAGCTGCTCAACCCTGCGCAGCTCGCCGCCGTGACGCATCGCGACGGCCCGCTGCTGGTCGTAGCGGGAGCGGGATCGGGTAAGACTCGCACGCTGATCTATCGGGTCGCGCGCCTGATTGAGAGCGGCGTGCCGCCGGGGGCGATCCTGCTGCTGACGTTCACGCGGCGCGCGGCGCGGGAAATGTTGCGTCGGGCGGAGCAGTTGGTGGGCGATCGCGCGGGCGCCGTCGCGGGCGGCACGTTTCATTCGTTCGCGAACAATGTACTGCGCCGGATGGGCGCGTCAATGGGCCTCAAGCCCAATTTCACCATACTCGATCGCTCCGACATGGAAGACGTCATTAACCTGCTGCGGACGCGGATGGGTCTGGCGTCGCGCGAGCGCCGGTTTCCCAAGAAAAGCACGATTGCCGAGGCCATCAGCATGGCGCGCAACAAGCGGCGTGCGCTCGAAGAGGAAATCGAGATCGATTTTCCGCATCTCGGCGAGCATCAGACCGAAATTCTCGAGCTCGCGAAAAATTACGAAAGCTACAAGCGTGAGCGCGCCCTGCTCGACTACGACGACCTGCTGTATCGGCTGGCCGAGCTGCTCGAGCAGTACGAGAACGTGCGGCGCCGGCTCTCGGACAGCTATCGCTACATCATGATCGACGAGTACCAGGACACCAACCTGATCCAGGCCGACCTGGTGCGGTTGCTCGCGATGAACCATCGCAACGTGATGGCGGTGGGCGACGATGCGCAATCGATTTATTCGTTTCGCGGCGCGAATTTCCGCAACATTATGGATTTCCCCACAATTTTTCCCGGCGCGAAGATCGTGAAGCTCGAAGAGAACTACCGCTCGATACAGGGAATCCTCGACGTCGCCAATGACGTGATTTCGCGCGCCGGCGAGAAATACACTAAGGCGCTGTTCACGCAGCGCGAGGGCGGCTTTCGGCCGTTCCTGGTGCGCGCGCAGGACGAGCACATGCAGTCGCGATTTGTCGCCCAGCGAATCCTCGAGCTCCGTGAAGAGGGCGTCGAGCTTAGCGAGATAGCGGTGCTGTTCCGCTCCAGCTTTCACTCATTCGATTTAGAGCTCGAACTGCAGCGTCGCGACATCCCGTTCATCAAGCGTGGCGGATTCAAGTTTATCGAGACTGCGCACATCAAGGACGTGCTGGCGCATCTGCGCGTGATCGCTAATCCGGCAGACGCGGTGTCCTGGCTGCGCGTGCTCACGCTGGTGAAGGGAATCGGACATCGCACGGCGGAACGAACGATCGAAGCACTCATCACTGCTGATGATCCAGCGGCCGCAGTTGCGAAGCTCTCAGAGAACGCGCGCGGCGGCGCCGAGGGAGGCCTCAAGCGGCTCGGCACGCTGCTGGCGGAATTGCGCGCAGGCGAGAAACATCCTCCCGAGCAGATCGCGATGACGCTCGAATATTATTTACCCGTGATGCGTGAGGCCTACGCGGACGATTACCCCAAGCGCGAGCGTGACCTCGAGCATTTTCAGAATCTTACCGAGCGCTACAAGAGTCTCGAGCAGATGCTGGCTGATATGGCGCTCGAGCCGCCCAGCGATTCACTCGACGGCGTGCTCGCGACGGATTCCGAAGACGAGCACATGACGCTCACCACGATTCATTCCGCCAAAGGACTCGAATGGAAGGTGGTCTTCCTGATCTGGGCGGCCGACGGGCGCTTCCCGGGACCGCAAAGTGTCGGCGACGATGAAATAGAAGAGGAGCGGCGCCTCATGTACGTCGCCAGCACGCGCGCGCGCGACGAGCTCTACCTCTCGTATCCCATATACATGTTCGACCGCAGCTTCGGCTTCGTGATGGGCCGAGTATCGCGCTTCCTCGAAGACGTGCCGGCAGAGCTGCTACAGACCGCAACCCTGCAGGAGTCCGAGGAATCTTAGCAAAGCTACTCGCCGATCACTTTGATCAGGATGCGCTTGGAGCGGCGGCCGTCGAATTCGCCGTAGAAGATTTGTTCCCACGGGCCGAAGTCCAGCTTGCCGGCTGTTATCGCGACTACTACTTCGCGGCCCATCACCTGGCGCTTATGATGCGCGTCGCCGTTATCCTCACCAGTCCGATTGTGATGATACCGCTCCGGACTCGGGTCGTAGGGAGCAAGCCACTCGAGCCATCGCTTGTAATCTTCATGCAGGCCCGGTTCGTTGTCATTGATGAAAACCGACGCGGTGATGTGCATCGCGTTGACGAGGCAAAGTCCCTCGCGCACACGGCTTTCCTTCACCGCCTTTTCAACCTCGCCCGTGATATTCACGAACTCCATCCGCTCAGGCACCTTCACAGTGAGATACTTGGTATGCGACAGCATGCAGTCCTCCGATGATTCGGTCGACTCCATTAGCATCGTAGCAATTTTGCTATTTCACTTCGCGTTGACGGGTTCGAACTTTGCGTAGCCTGTCAGATCCTGATCGGGTGTCGTGTGCATCGGCATTGAGACTTCGCGCAGCACTGGGACCTTCTCGGTGATAGTGCCGGTTGCCGGCGCGTCTTTCGGTACCGTGATCACTCGCGTGCCCACGAAGCGGACTACCGTCGGAAGAATTCCGCCCGTGTCGACGTAGTGCGTGTGCGTCGTCTCGAAGACGGTGTCGCTCTTGAACAGTTTCGAGCCGGCGCGAATCAGGTACTCATTGTTTGAGAGTGGGCGCACCAGCGTCGATTGGCTCATCACATATAGATGTCCGACGGTCGGGCGCAGAAATCCCGGGTAGATCGGATTCACGCCGAGCCAGTAGGGCATGACGATGCGGCGTCCCGGCTTCCAGTCGGTGAGACTGACGTGCGCCTCGTGATCGTTGTCGGCGAGGATGAAGTCGCGGCCGGCGAAGTCGCGCATGATATCGCGGCTCAACTGATCCTCGGGCGGCGTGTTGATTTCGCCGGTCGGTCCGAAGTCGAGCGCGCTGTCTGGCGTGCATCCGCCGACGACCCACATGAGCGTTAGCGCGATTGCGAAAACGGTCGTCCAGCCGCCGCGAATCATGCGCGGTATCTCGCGTAGCCAGCCGGAATATGTCCGCCGAGTGTCCACTTCATCGGCATCGAGACCTCGCGCAACACGGGAATCTGCACGGGCTTGCCGTCAGCGCGCTTGAATTCGCGCTTGCCGATGTACTGCACTATGGTCGGCAGAATCTTTCCGGGACCCAGATATTGTGTGCGCGTCGTAATCAGCACCGTCTCCTGCTTGACCAGCGTGCTGCCCGCTTCGATCATCCATTCGCCCGGAGTGTCCAGCGGCTTTTCGAGAGTCGCCTCGCTGATGACGTAGAAATCTCCCTCTTTTGGCGCCATCACTCCTGGCACGAGGATGTTGACGCCGAACCAGAACGGCAGCTTGAGGAACTTGTCTTTAGGCCAACCGACCGGACGCACCTCGGCGATTTGATCGTTGTCGCCCAGCACGAAAGTGCGGTCGCGAAAATTGAGCTCGACATCTTCGGCGCTGGCATAGATGCGAGGTTGAGCCGCAACTGGCGGAGGTTTCGCGCATCCCGCAAAAGTTGCGACGATGACAGCGCATGCGAACGCGAGCGCCGCTGCCGTCCTCGCCAGTTTTTCAGGCGCTGGTTTCGTTGTAGTGCAAAGCGATTTCGCGGCCGACCAGTTCGATTTGTTTCGGCCACGCATCGGGTTCCGCGATCGGCCACAGTACAAACTTGTCGAGACCCTTGGCAACATATTCGCTCAGGCGCGCGATAATATCGTCGGCGGAGCCGTATACGGTTCGCTCGAGATAGGCTTCAGCGCCGCGTCCCATCGCCGTTAACATCGGCCGCATCTCCTCCAGCGCGCGCTCGCGCGACGACGAGATGCGGCAGAGCAGAATCAGTCCCGACTCAATATGCGCGTTCGCGCGTCCATAACCGGCAGCATAGTCGCGAATCTTCGCCATGCTCGCGCCGAATTCGTCGGGCGTCTGGAACGACGCGAAAAAGCCGTCGGCCAGCCGCGCCGCTCGTTTCAGCGCCGCGTCGGAGCGGCCGCCAACCCAGATATCCATTGTGCCGAAATCGTTGTTGGTGCGCGCGACCGGACGCGGCTCGATGGTGACGTTGTCGAAGTTGAAGAAGCGGCCGTGATAGCTCGCGACGCGCTCGCGCCACACCGTCCGCAGCACCTCGATGCCCTCGTCGAGACGCTTGCCGCGTCCCTCCAGTGGAATTCCGCATGCCGCGTAGTCCGCGAGATTCGCGCCGGTGCCGACCGCCATCACCATTCGGCCATTTGAAAGGTAGTCGAGCGACGCGAACGACTTCGCCACCATCAGCGGATGCCGCAGGTTGAGCAGCAGCACGCTCGGACCGAGTTTCATGCGCGAGGTGCGCGAAGCCAGCAGCGACAGCGTCGCCACCACGTCGAGTTCCGGCGACGGCGCGAGCAGATGATCCGACAGCCAGAATGAATCGAGGCCCCAAACCTCGGCCCGTTCTGCGACTCGCGCGATCGCTTCCGCCGGGGGCATTCCGAGCCGCCAAAGTCCAAATCCGACGCCGATTTTCACCTGTTTCATCGCGATTGCACCCTCAATTGCGCGGCTCTACCGATGATAATAGCATAGGCCGCCTGAATGAATCAGAATCCTACGGCATCGAATGGTAAGCCGCTGACCGTGACTCTGTTGGGCACCGGAGACGCGTTTGCGAGTTTTGGCCGTTCCCAAGCCGGATATCTGATCGACGCGCCCGCCGGCAGAATCCTCATGGAAGCTGGGCCCGCCCTGCTGCGGACGCTCAAGGTCAGCGGCGTTCCGACCGACAGCTTCGATTTGTTACTGATCAGTCATCTGCACGGCGATCACTTTGGCGGTCTCCCTTTTTTACTGCTCGATTACATGTGGGAGACCCGGCGCAAAAAAATATTGATCATCGCCGGCCCGGCCAGGCTCGAGGAGCGGACCTGGACCCTCATGCGCACGATGTTCCCGCATTTCGAGCTCGACAAGATCAAACACAAGCTCAAGTTCGTGGTGCTCAAGCCTGAAAGCTCGACCCGCCTTGGCAAGTTCAAGGTGAGCACGATCCGCAGCCCGCACACCAAGCCCGATATATCGTTGTCGCTGCGCGTTGACGCCGCCGGCAAGTCGATCGTGTTCTCAGGCGACAGCGGATGGAACGACGAGCTGGTCGAGTTCAGCGACGGCGCCGATCTGTTCCTATGCGAGTGCACCTACTACGAGAGCACCCATCTCAAGTTTCATCTCAACTATCCGCTGCTGGTGGCCAATCGCGACAAATTCAACGTGCGCCGAATGGTGCTGACCCATCTCGGGCGCGAAGTGCTGAGCCGGGAGAGTGAGATCGCGCTTGAAATGGGCTATGACGGTATGAAGATTGAGATTTGAGTCCGCGCACCGTCGCAGATAAGGACAACTTTTTCATGGGCATAGTAGAGGGCAAGCGCGCGTTAGTCGTCGGCGTCGCGAACGACAAAAGTCTCGCGTGGTCTATCGCGCAGGCGCTGGCCGCGGAAGGCGCAGAAATAGCGCTGACCTACCAGGGCGAGATCCTCGAGAAGCGCGTTCGTCCGTTGGCCGCGCAAATCGAGGCGGACATAATCGGCGAGCTCGACGTGAACGACGACGCACAAATCGCCTCCGTGTTTGCAGCGCTCAAGAAAAAATGGAATGGCCTCGACTTGCTCGTGCATGCAGTCGCATTTGCGGAGCGGGAAGATCTGCGCGATCGATTTCTCACCGTGAGCCGCACTAATTTTGCCAGGTCGCTCGAAATAAGCGCCTATTCGCTGGTCGCACTCGCGCGCGCAGCCGAGCCCCTGATGGAAGCGCGTGGGGGCGGTTCAATCCTGACGTTAAGCTATCTCGGCGCGGTCCGTGCGATTCCCAATTACAACATGATGGGCGTGGCCAAGGCGGCTCTGGAAGCCTGCGTGCGCTACCTCTCGGTCGATTTGGGGTCAAAGAATATTCGCGTCAACGCGCTCAGTGCCGGGCCCGCGCGCACGCTTTCGTCCTCGGCGATTCGCGACTTCCATACGATGGTGCACGAGGTCGAGGCGCGCTCTCCACTGCGGCGCGGGATGAAGATCGAGGAAGTCGGCAAGATGGCGGCCGCGGTGCTGAGCGATTTTTCGAGCGGCGTTACCGGGCAGACGCTTTACGTGGACGTGGGCTACAATATCGTTGGCGTTTAGCTGCAAGGAGTTTCGCCATGCCAATAGTCACGGTCCCGCAGCTCTCGGACAACTACGCTTACCTGGTGATTGACGACGGCAGCAAAGAATGCGCGGTGGTCGATTGCGCCGAAGCCGACACTGTTATCGCAGCGGCGAAATCGCACGGCGCGAAGATTGTCGCGGTGCTGACCACGCACTGGCACGGCGATCATTCAGGCGGTAACAGCGACATCGCGTCCAAGGTGCCGGGAATCAAAATATACGGGGCGAGCGCGGAAGGCGGTAAGATTCCCGCGCTGACCAATCCCGTCGCGGACGGCGACCAGGTTCGCATCGGGGCGCTCGAAGGCAATGTGATCGGAATCCCGGCGCATACCAATGGTCACGTCGCCTACTATTTTCCGAGGCTAGGAGCGGTGTTTACCGGCGACACCATGTTTGTCGGCGGATGCGGCCGCGTGTTCGAGGGCAAAGCGGCGACCATGGTCGCGTCTTTGAAAAGACTTGCATCGCTTCCCGACTCGACCCAGGTTTATTGCGGGCACGAATACACCGAAAAAAATCTGCGCTTCGCTCTGACCCTCGAGCCGCACAATGCAGCGCTGAAACAAAAACACGAGTGGAGCGTCAAGACTCGCGCGGAGCACAAGTTCACCGTCCCGTCCACTATCGGCGACGAGAAAAAGACTAATCCATTTCTGCGGACTGACAGCACCGAATTGCGCGCCAATCTCAAACAACGCGACCCGTCGCTGCCCGACGATCCCATCGAGATTTTCGCCAAAGCCCGCGAACTAAAAGACCACTTCTAGCTATTTTCCTAATTCCCTCGCCCGCTAACGGGCGAGGGAATTCAGGAAACGTTCTAGAATGGCTTGATCACCGTCAGCACCAGGATCGCAATAAGCAGCGCGCTCACCATCCCGTGGATCACGCGAAACTCGCGCCGCGTCGAGTGGCTCGGATTGTTTTCGAGGAAGATGATCCGTCGATAAAAACGCACGTGATAAAAAAGCAGGATCGCCACCAGCAGCAGCTTCGCCTCCAGCCATCGCTGCCGCAGCACGCTCGGATCCATCATGATCAACAGGAGTCCAAGCACGATCGTTATTGCGGCGCCCAGATTGGTCGCGCTCTCGAACAGGCCGCGCGCCGCGCTCAGGAAGCGCCCCTTGGGCAGTCCGACTTCTTCCGGCACGCGCGCGAGAAAACTGGCAATCATCAGCAGCCCGCCCATCCAGAAGATCACGCCGAAGATGTGAAGTGCTAGTATGAAGCCGCGAAACGCGTACATCGGTTCTCCCCTTTCGCGTCAGGTTGCGCGCGTGTCGCCTTCGTCGGCAAGCGCTTGCGTAGCTGGTTCTATCCTTGGCATTGATTGGAGTACGCCGGTTGAAGAGAATCCTACGCTAGCGGCGCAGTCAAGCGAATCATCGAAATCAACACGGGGGCGTGCAGGATGGCGACTTCCTTCGAGGGCGAACTCAAGCGTAAAAAAATCAGCGCTGATGAAGCTGCGGCGCGAGTGAAATCCGGCGATTGGGTCGAGTACGGATTCGGGCTCGGGCAGCCCGACTTGTTCGATCGCGCGTTGGCCGAGCGGGTGCGCACCCTCGAGCGGGTGAAGATCCGCGGATGCCTCGCGATGCGCCCGCGCGCGGCGGTCGAGGCCGATCCCGAAGAGCGTCACCTCACCTACCTGTCGTGGTATTTTTCGGGGCTCGAAAGAAAAATGCACGATCGCGGTCTCGCGCATCATATCCCGATGAACTTCGGCGAGGCCCCCGACAACTACCGCCGCTTCATCGATGTTGATGTCGCCGTGTTGAAGACCGCGCCGATGGACGAGCACGGATTTTTCAATTTCGGCCCGTCGGTCACGTATCACAAAGCGATCACCGAAAAAGCAAAGACTTTGATCGTCGAGACCGACGCGAGCATGCCCTACGTTTTCGGGATCGAGAACGCGGTGCATATAGATGACGTCGAGTACGTGCTGGACGCGGGTGCGTCCTCGATGCCGGAGCTGAAAAATCCTGCGGCAAATTCGGTCGATCAGAAAGTCGCGCAACTGATCGCGCCTGAAATTCCCAGCGGCGCATGCGTGCAGATTGGAATTGGCGCGATGCCCAATGCGGTCTGCGAGTTGCTGGCGGCGGCGCCGATCAAAGATCTTGGCGTTCACACCGAGATGTTCGTCGACTCGCTGGTGTCCCTGTTCGAAGCCGGCAAAGTTACCGGCGCGCACAAAGCGACCAACCGCTACCAGATGACTTATACCTTCGCGGCCGGGTCGAAACGGATGTACGACTTTCTCGATCGCAATGCCGCCTGCTTTGCGGGACCCGTCGACTACACCAACCTGCCCAATCACATCATGCAAAACGACCGCGTCATTTCGATCTGCAACGCGGCGCAAATCGATCTCACCGGTCAGGCGTGCTCCGAGTCGGCCGGGGTTCGGCAGATAAGCGGCACCGGCGGCCAACTGCAATTCGTGCGCGGCGCATACGCCTCGCGCGAGGGCAAATCTTTTTTATGTATCGCGTCGACCTACGAGCGCGACGCGCGGCGCGCCAGCCGAATCGTCGCGCGAATCGATGACTGCAATATCGTGACGACGCCGCGCACCGACGTAATGTACGTCGTGACCGAGTACGGCATGGTCAATCTGAAAGGCAAATCAGTTCCGGAGCGGGCGCGCGCGCTGATCTCGATCGCGCATCCTGACTTTCGCGACGAGTTGGAACGCCAGGCGCGCGAGTACCGGCTGATCTCTCGTGCAATTTTCTGAAACTCGCGAATGATTCAACGCGACGGTTTATCGCTGTCGTGATCTGCGTCGTCGGCAAACTTGTAGATCAATTCATCGGGCCGCGCGTATCCAAGCTCGCGCCGAATCAGGCGCTCGATATAATGATCATTTGAACGAAGGTTCTGAATGCGCGTTCTGAACGAGGCATTGTCCGCTGCCAGTTGATCACGGCGCGCCTCCAATGCCGCACGATGGCTCTGGAGGGCAATGAGGTCGCGCGGCCCCAGGTTGCCCAGCAACGCGCTCAGCACCAGCAGCACCAGCACCCCGGCGAAGATTAGGCTGAGCCACTCACGCCGCAGTAGAAAGCTTAACCGCGTCATCCGAGCAATCGTAATTCAAGCGGCTGGCTCAGTTCAAGGGTTCTAATCTTGAACGACATTCTAAAGACCCGAAACAGACCTATTCGATTGCACTCTTCTGACTTTAAAATTTGTTTATAAATCACGCCGTAGCTCTTGATTCGAGAATAACATGTTTCTATAATCGGCCCGAATCGATGAGGAATGAACCCTCATCTATAAGAAAAGGCGCTTCTCCAGCAGCAGCCTAGGAAGAGGAGGTACCTATGCCAGTGATGAAGAAACGGGCCAAAAAGGCCACCAAGTCCAAACCGATGCGGAAGAGCAAAATGGCAAAAAAGAAGCCTGCCAAAAAGACCAAAAAGAAGTAGCCACTTAACGAGTTTACCCTCGGGCTAATACCCCGGGGGCTGGCTAAGGCTGCCAGGATTGCTGCTGGAATAAGCCGAGGCTGAAAGGCCTCGCAACACGGGAGAGCCCCCTTGAAAAAGGGGGCTCTTTCCTTATCTGGCGCTCGCTTGCAGTCACGCGCGCTCAACATGATAGGGTTCGTTTCGCCAAGAAGTTGTTGCGCGAGCCTTATGTTCGAACCGGCAAAAACATTTGACGCGATTATCGTCGGCGCGCGTGTCGCCGGCAGCGCCGCCGCAATTTTTCTGGCGCGCGACGGGCGCCGCGTTCTGCTTGTCGACAAAGATTCATTCCCATCAGATCGTCTCTCGACCCACATAGTGCTCGGCGGTGGAACCAAAGTGCTCGAGCGCATCGGCACGCTCGAAACACTCGAGCGGCTCGGCGGTGTCCGCTTCTCGCGGATGCGATCCGTCGGCCCTGGTTTCAATTACAGCGGCGAGCTCGTGCGCGACGGTGCCGACGATCGCGGACTATGCCTCGGACGCGTGCTGATGGATGCCGCGATGATCGATGCGGCTCGGAGTTTCGAATGCGTTGAGTTCCGCGAGCGCTTCCGGCTCATCGATCTACTGATCGAAGACGGCGAGGTGGTGGGAATTCGCGGCCAGGACGCCTCCGGCGTCCACGATTTCCGCGCGCCGCTTACTATCGGCGCCGACGGGATGCGCAGCTCGGTCGCGCAGATCGCCTCTGCCCGCATCGACGCCTTCAAGCGCGTCGACGTGCCATGCGCGCGCGCATATTACTACGCTTACTTCGAAGGCGTCTCGCGAAAAAACCTCGACGACGAAGTCTTTACCGAATTTGAGTCCACACCCGGCGTCGCTAGCCTGGTCTGTCGATGCGAGAATGGCCTCACCGTAGCGGCGACCGCGTTCGACGCATCCGAAATGCAATCTTTTCGCACCGACCTCGCATCCAATCTGCGCCGCTACCTGGAGCGCTCGGCAGTTGGCAGGCTGTTCGAAGACGCGACCATGGTCGGCAAAGTATTTTCGTCCGGCCTCCTCAACAACACTTATCGCGATCCGGTCACCGACGGCGCGCTGTTGATTGGCGACGCTGGCCTGCACGTCGATCCGCTGTTCGGGCAGGGTCACTCGATGGCGCTGATGAGCGCATCGATCATCGGCGAGCTCGCGCCGAATTGGTTCTCGACCGCCAGCGGCAAATCGATCTGGTCCGCGGCGCTCGCTGAATTCACCCGCCGACGCGACGCCGAGCTGATGCCGTACTACAAGGCGAGCGTTCGCGTATCGCGCGAGCTGCCGCTCGATCAGGCCAGCCTCTTTGCGCATCGCGCGGCCGCCCGCGAGCAATGGGCCGCCGACGAGATGATCCGGTTCGCGCAGATGCTGACGCCGCGCGCCGCGTTTCCGTCTTTCCGATTCGCGCGCCTGATGGCAACCGCGGCGCGGGCCGCATAATTGGCACTTCAGTGGACGACGTCGAACTCGGCCGCATCCCGGCACAACGCGAGCTGCCCGAGCCGGTTAAGTTCGCCTGGCCCATCATGTTGCTGCCCGAGCTCTTCACCACTCCGCGACATCTCGCGCTCGTGCTCGGCTATCTCGCGTCGATCGGATGGGAGGTTTTCGTGCCGAATCTGCGCGCCGCGTTCGGCAAGGGCGGGAGGCCGCCGCTCGAGAAACTTCGCTTCGTTGATTTAGCCGCGCTGGCGGCCGAAGCGCTCGACGCGATCGGTCGCGACGCAGTCGTGCTCGGCCACGGCCTCGGCGGATTGGTCGCGCTCAAGCTCAGCGAGCATCGTCGCGTCAAGGCCGCGGTCGCCTACGCGCCGCTGGTGCCGGGCTTTCCCACACCGCTGGTGAGCGGACTCGCCAATCGCCTCGCGACGATGTTCGGCCGCCCGATCAAGCCGCCGCGCGGCAGACTCCTGTTCGAGTTTATCGCCGATTCCGATCCCTTCACTCGCGACGGTTTGATCAACGCGATGCTGCCCGACTCTAGTGCGCTGGCCGCCGACGTTATCGCCGGCGAGGTCCACTTTGCCGCGCCCGACAAGGCGCCGCGCTTAATCGTGGCGGGCGAATCGGATATCTTTGCGCCGTTTGCGCGGGCTTCCGAATTTGCAGACTCGATCGGCGCGAAGCTGGTTAAGATCGCCGGGCGCGGCCATTGGCTGATTGGCGGTCGGGCGCTCGAACGTGCGATTAATGAGACGCAGAGATTCCTGGTGCGTGCGCTCGGCCAGGATTTGTTGCTGCTCTATCCCGAGGAATGGAAAAACGAGCCGCGAGATTAGTCTGAGGTGAAAGCGATGCCAAATGAAAATGCGCAGAAAAATCTGATCGTCGAGCAGGAATCCGGCCTGGTCACTCTGACCATGAACCGTCCTGAAAAGCGCAACGCGCTCTCGACTGCGATGATGGCCGAACTGAACAGCGAGCTTCGCGCCATCGGCAAACGTCCCGACGCGCGCGCAGTGATAATCGCCGGCAAAGGCCCCGCGTTTTCAGCCGGCCACGACCTCGGCGAGCTCAAGGGCCGCGACCTCGCCTTCTACCGACACGAATTCGACCTGTGCGCGCAATTGATGCTCACTATCCAGGCGATTCCGCAACCGGTGATCGCGCGCGTGCATGCGATCGCGACCGCCGCCGGGTGCCAGCTGGCCGCCACCTGCGACCTGGTCGTTGCGGGCGAGAGTGCGAGCTTTGCCACCCCCGGCGTGAGGATTGGCCTCTTCTGCTCGACCCCGATGGTAGCGCTGACGCGCGCGGTCGGGCGCAAGCATGCGATGGAAATGCTGCTGACAGGACAGCCGGTCAAAGCGCCCACGGCTGCCGAGTGGGGCCTCGTGAACCGGGTGGTCGCCGACGCGGACCTGGTCGCCGAAACGCGCAAGCTCGCGATGCAGATAGTGGAGGCGAGTCCGCTAATCATCGGCATTGGCAAACGCGCCTTCTACGAGCAAATCGATCTCGATACCGCGAAAGCCTACGACTACACCAAGGAAGTGATGAGCCAGAACGCCATGGCGCTGGACGCGCAGGAAGGCATCGGAGCATTCCTCGAAAAGCGCAAACCTACTTGGTGCGGCAGGTAGGTCTGGCGAGTAGAGGATTGCCCCGACGAGCAGGCGCCCGACGGTCCCCCTTGCGCCCGGCTGGATGCCCTTCGCAAAAAAGCGTAAGAGAGTAAGCGTTATGTCTTTAAGAGCTAAATGCGCTATCGCCGGGCTCGGCCAGACCCGGATGGGTAAAAACTTCGATCATCCAGGTCCGATCGGCTTCGCTGCCGAGGCCGTCAATCTCGCCCTCGATGACGCCGGCCTTCAGCGCTCCGACCTCGACGGCCTGCTCGTCAACCCGGGGATCACCTGGTTCAACAATCCGATGGCGTCGACGTCGTTGCAGAATGCGATGGGCCTGCGCGACCTGCGCCTGACCGCGACCATGAACCTCGGCGGTGCGACCGCCGCGGCGATGATCATGCACGCCGCGCAGGCCATCGACGCTGGTATGGCCGAAGTCGTCGCCTGCGTATTTGCCGACGCTCCCCTGCGTCCGCCCTCCCCCAACAAGAGCAAAGATGCCGGCTCTGCCGCGTCATACGGCTTCGCCCAGGGTCTCAACGCCCACTACGGCCAGTTTGGCGTCAACGCCCAGTATGCGTTCGTCGCCCAGCGCCACATGTACAAGTACGGCACCACCAACGATCAGCTCGGCGCCGTCGCCGTATCCGAGCGCGATTGGGCGAACCTCAATCCCGCCGCCCAATTCCACGACGCTCCGATGACGCGGGCCGACTACCATGCCTCCCGATGGGTGGTTGAGCCGTTTCATCTCTACGATTGCTGCCTGGTCTCCAACGGCGGCCTTGCGGTTATCGTAACTTCCGCCGAACGCGCCAAAAGCCTCAAACGCCCACCCGTCTATATCTTGGGCATGGGCCAGGGTCATCCGGGCGGCGACCCCGTCGACACTCTTGTATCCGGCGCGCCGATTGCCAAGGAAACCGCCTTCAAAATGGCGGGAATCAAGCTCGGCGACGTCAACTTCTGCGAGCTTTACGACTGCTATACCTTCACGGTGCTGGTCACCCTTGAGGATTACGGCTTCTGCAAAAAGGGCGAAGGCGGCCCCTTCGTCGCAAGTGGCGCCATCGGCCCCGGCGGCGCGCTCCCCGTCAATACCGGGGGCGGTCAGCTAAGTTCCTTCTATATGTGGGGGATGACCCCGGTCGGCGAGGCAATCGTGCAAATGAGAGGTGACGCGGGTAAGCGTCAGGTGCCTAAACACGACGTTGGACTTGTTTCGGGCAATGGCGGTATCCTAACCACTCATTCGACCCTCGTGCTGGGATCGCAACCCTAACATTAGCCAGGTGTCGCGCTGTCATTGCCTTTGGCATCACACGGTGTGTTTAAATAATTTCAAGCGCCAATCCGTCTAAACTTTGTATAAGCAGAACTGCGATGCCTGAAATCAGCAAACCCATCCCGGCCATCACCCCGGATATGCGCGAGTTTTTCGACGGCGCGCGCGAGGGTCGCCTGATGGTCCAGAAGTGCGACAGTTGCGGGACGCTGCGGTTCCCGGCTCACGACCTATGCTCGAAGTGCAACTCGACGACCTCCCGATGGGTCCCGGTCAGCGGGCGCGGCGAGGTCTTCAGCTTCAATATCATGCATCAGCTCTATCACCCGGGCTTCGCCAACCAGGTGCCGTACGCGGTCGTGATGGTCGAGCTCGAGGAGGGATGCAAGTTCGTGTCGAATCTACTTGGCGTCAAGCCGCACGACATAAAATGCGGGATGCCAGTGGAGGTGGTTTTTGAAAGACTCAGCGAGGCAGTCACGCTGCCGAAATTCCGGCTCCGCGCCGCAAAATAATCCGGCTGGACTGAATCAGGATCATATAATCAACCATGTTGTCGCTCGATAAAAAATATTTCCAGCGTCTCATCGAGAGCTCGCCGGATATCATAATCGCCGTCGACAAGGACGGCATCGTGAACTATTACAACGACGGCGCCCGCACCAGCCTCGGCTACAGCTCCGAGGAGATAATCGGCGAGAATTGCACCCGCATCTATCCGTCTATAGATGAGGCACGCCGCGTGATGAAGGCGATGCGCGACTCGGTCGACAAGGGCCGCATCGCCAGCTTCGAGACCGAATTCCGCAACAAGGACGGCGAAGTCATCCCGGTGATGATCACCGGCGCGCTTATCCACGATGACGACGGCAGTGAAATCGGATCGATCGGCTTCGCCCGCGACATCCGCCGCATGCGCCATGCGCAGCAGCTCGCGACCGCCGGCGAAATAGCGGTCAGCCTCGCGCATGAAATAAACAACCCGCTCGAATCGATCACCAACAATCTCGAGCTCCTCTCGCAATGCCTCGAGGCGCGCCTCACCGAGTCCGAAAAAGTCGTCGAGAACGAACGCCTCGACTCGATTCGCAATTCCATCGAGCGCGTGCAAGCCATCGTGCGCCGCCTCGACGAGATGACCCGCAAGGGCGAGTACGAGACCCGCGACTACCTCGCCGGCAAGCGGATGGCGGACCTCGCCCCGCGCGAAGATGCCAAAGTGCACACGCGCCCGCATGACGCGCCCCATCTGACGGAACAATCGCCGCTGGCTGGGATGTCGATCCTGGTGCTCGACGACGATACCGCAGTAGTCAATTCGATGGCCGATCTGTTGCGTGCCGATCGATGTATCGTGCACTGCGCGACCCGTCCGTCGGCCGCATTTGGAATCCTGCGCAACGTCAAGCTCGACGCGGTTATCTCCGACGTCGTGATGCCTGAGATGGACGGCTACGATTTCTATCTCAAGGTCAAAGAGGACATGCCGCAGTTGCCGGTCATCCTGATGACCGCCTACTACTACGACAAGGATCACATCTTGAAGCGTTCGCGCCTGCGCGGTCTCGAAGGCGCCCTGTTCAAGAAGCCGGTAAATCCCGGCAAGCTGCGCGCGATGCTTTTGCAGCTGCGCCAGAAAGCCGCCAACGAAAGAGCCGAAGCCAAAGCCGCAGCAATAGCCGCAAAATCCGCCACCATCGCAACAACCGAAACAACCATAAAACCCATCCCCTGACTCTTCTGTCTCCTCTCCCTGTGCTCACAGGAGAGCTATGCGTAACTCTGTCTCCTCTCCCTGTGAGGGAGAGGATGAAGGTGAGGGTCCAAATACAGCGCCCCGCGCGATTCAGGATTCTGCACCTTCCTAACCTGTGAGCGCTTGATCACTCCTGCTGAAACCGACCGCGGGTTTCACATTCAATAAAGTTCTTCTAACCTCTCTCCCCTGATGAAACCGCCACTTCCCAAGCGGCTGCGCACTCGCCCATTTCCTATCCTCGAATACGATCCTTCACCCATCGCTATCATTGAGCCGCGCCGCGTCTACAAATCCATCGACATCCCCAAACACTGCGTCCTCTGCTTCTTCCAGGACGTGATCGACGACCTCGTCCTCAACGGCGGCGCTCGCGAGATCGATCACGCCATCAGCGAAGTCGGACGCCATCCCGTTTACGAAATAGATTTCAACGGCAAGCGCCTGGCCGTGGTGCATCCGCGTACCGGTTCTGCGATGGGGGCGGCGATGCTCGATCGATGTATCGCGCGGGGTGCGCGCAAGTTCATCGCATGTGGCGGCGCGGGAGTGCTCGACTCGAAGATTGCCGTCGGTCATATCGTCGTGCCAAGCTCCGCCGTTCGCGACGAGGGCGCCTCCTACCACTACCTGCCGCCCGCGCGCGAGGTCGCGCCACACCCGCGCGCGTTGGCGGCCATCGAAAGAACTTTAAAGCGCAATGGCCTCGACTATATCGTTGCGAAAACCTGGACCACCGATGGCTTGTTCCGCGAGACCCGCGCCCGGATGCTGGCGCGTAAGCGCGAAGGATGCCTCACCGTCGAGATGGAGGCGGCGGCGTTTTTCGCCGTCGCTCAGTTCCGACGCGTGCAGTTTGGCCAGCTTCTATATGGCGGCGACGATCTCAGTGCCCGATGGGATCACCGCAATTGGACGCGTCATCAGATCCGCGAGCGCCTGTTCACTCTCGCTGCCGAAGCATGCCTAAGCATGTAACGCGTTGGTGGTTACGAGGGTCACTGCGCCAGCGTGATTCCGAACGGACCGCTGCTGGTGCCTGATTTCTCCACCGCGACATTGCCGACGAAACACGGATCGAAGGTGGGTGTAAAACATGACGCGGCGAGCGAGAACTGACTCACCGTTCCGGCGTTCTGGTTGGTGGTGTACAGGAACGCGTTTTGCGGGTCGACAACCAGCCCGGTCGGCGCATTCAAGTTGCCGTTTCCGAACTCGACTGGCTGCGCCGGAAAACCCGGGGTCGTAAGCAGGAACGCCCAAATGCTCGAGTCGCCCTGGTTCGCGGTGAAAACAAAATTGCCGATCGTACTCACTGTGGCATAAGCAATCCCTACAGGCAGGTTGGAGGTTGTGGTCGACGGCACGATCGAAGCGAACGACAACTTCCCCGAACTGGTTCCCAGTACCGACAGCACTCCGGCATCCAGATCGGTAACGTAGATAAAGGTCGCGGCGGGATCGACCGCAATAAAGCCCGGGGTGCCGCCCGCCGAGCCCAGGTCGAAAACTGCCGGTCCGTTCTGCGTCAGCGCCCCGTTAGTGCCGATGGTGTACGAATAAACCAATCCGGCTTTGTTGTCTGCTACGTAAACAAACGCACCGGTTGGATCGACCGTGATTCCAAATGGACTAGCGAGCCCTGTCACCTTGGTACCCTGCGTGAGCTGCCCCGTGCTGGTGTTAACCGTGTAGGGCGTGACGCTACCGTCGGCCTCCCCAGTCACCCACAGGAACGTCCCCGCCGGATTGATCGCAATCTGGTCGGGTCCGGAACCCTTTCCATTGCTCACCGACGCCGGCGAAAGCGGGGTCAGCGTCCCCTTGGTCGAGCCGATCGAGAACTGGTAGATATTGTCGTCAGCAACGTTCGCTACGTAGAGAAAGCTGCCGCTTGGCGCCGCGACCAGCCCTTTCGGTCCTTGTTTCTTCCCGGCCGTAACCGTTCCTGTGAGCGTGAGCAGGCCGGTCGAGGGAACGCGCGTAAACGACGACACTTTGCCGTCGTTGAAGTTGGTCGTGTATGCGAGCGCTCCCGTGCCGGTGGTAGCAGTCGCCGTCGGAGAGCCGGAATTGTTTGCGCTCGGGAACAGTCCCCCATCGTTCTTGCACGACATGGTATTGAGCGTCGCTGCCATCAGCACGAGCGCGGGAATCAGCCGGACGATATTTTTGAATGTGGCTAGCCCGGACAATCTCACCCGCTCTTCTGTAGCCATTCCAGCCCCTTTTTCCGGAAGGTCCGGTGCAAAAAGACACTAACGGAACATTAAATATCACAGGTAGTACGCCTTAACGAACCGCAAGGTTTCACGCATCGCGCGCCTTTCTCAAATGAATGGCTGCCAATTAAACTTCCTATCAGGGACGAAGTCCCGCATCTTTTCTTAATTCTGGGTGCAGGGGTCACCCCTGCCCAAGGAAGTATGAAACCCGGGCGGGTTTCATTTAAATCAAGTTCCTCGCCTAGACAGCGCACCGCGTTCGGACGGAAACCAAATTTATGGCATTCACCTTCCGGCGCGCGACCGCTGCCGATGCGCCCGAAGTAGCGACGGTTTATATCGCGTCGCGGCGCGGCGCTGCCGCATATCTGCCGACAGTCGGTACCGATGCGGAATTCGCGATTGCGCCAGGATGCGTCCTAATGACCAGAGGTCGACAGCCAGTGACGCCGCCCGTTCCCAGCCTCAAGCAACTGAGACAATCAATTCTTGCTTGCCGCCTGGATCTGCAGGTGATCCGCGATGCGCACCAGTTCAGCCAGCGATTCGGCTTCCATCTTGGACATTACGCGGGCTCTGTGAACTTTGATGGTCTGCTCGCTCGCACCGAGCTCGGCACCCACCTGTTTGTTGAGTAGCCCGGAGGTAACCAGCTGGAACACCTGGCGTTCGCGTGGCGTGAGGCGTTCGTACCTTCGTTTAATGTCGTCAGTTCCGGCGCGCGATACCTTTTGGTCATGACTCCGTTCGGCTGCATGGCGTACAGCCTCAAGCAGTGCCTTGCGATCGACGGGCTTCTCCAGAAAGTCCACTGCACCTTTCTTCATTGCTCGGATACCCATCGGGATGTCCCCCTGACCCGTAATAAACACGAGTGAGAGATGCGGCTGAGTTTGAGCAAGCATTTCCTGAAGGGCCAGGCCGTCGAGACCTGGCATCCGCACATCCGTCACGGCACAGTCGATTTGATCGAGGCAGGGATCGTCCAGGAATTCGAGTGCGGACGAAAAAGAGGCTACTTCTATCCCAGCCGTTTTGATGGCGCGCGCGAGTGAACTGCGCACTGACTGATCGTCATCGATAATCGCAACTTTCATGGAATCGTCCCCTCCTGCGACTCGACTTACCTCGTTCGCGGAGTTACCGCTTCAGCGGGCAGCTCAAATTCCACAGTCGCTCCTCGATCAGGATTCTGAGTTGCTCGGAGCTCGCCTCCGTGGTTCTGGATGATTGATTTCACGATGGCCAGCCCCATGCCCATTCCGGTCGGCTTGGTCGTGAAAAACGGTTCGAACAAACGTGGCAAGACTTTCGGGTCGATGCCCTTGCCCGAATCTCGAACAGACACCTGAACTTGGCTGAATTCGTTTCTGCCCACAAGCACATGAATCTCGCGTGGTCCGTCACTCTCGCATACCGAATCGAATCCGTTCAGGACCAGATTCAAGACGGCCTGCGTCAGATGTGTCTTGTCGCCCCACACCAGCGGGAGAGAATCAGGCAGCTGCAACGACAGAGTTATGTTTTTCATTCTCGCGTCGGCGCTGACGATGCGATTGACATCGAGCAAAAGCTCTCTGACATCGACCGACGACATCTTTGATTCGCCACGTTGGAATAGAGCGCGCACGTTGCGAACGGTGTCCGACGCCCTTGTGTTGTCTCGAACTATATCTTCGAGTGCGAGTGCAACTTCTTTGAGATCTGGCGACTTGGCCGTCAAAAGCGCGAGAGCAGCCTGCGAGTTGTTGCGGATTGCTGCAAGCGGCTGATTCAACTCGTGTGCCAGAGCTGCAGTAAGCTCTCCCATCGTCACGACTTGTGATACCCGCCGTAGTTCTTCAGAAAGCCGGCGAATCTCTGCTTCAGCCCGTCTTCGTTCTAGCGCGTTTCCGAATATCTCTGCGACCAGCCTCAAACGCTGAACTTCTTTCTGGGACCACACTCTCTCTGAAAGGAGCGTGCCGAACATAGCGCCGCCGACCACAACTCCGCCGATGCGCAGCGGGATCGTGACGTTCGATTTGTTTCCGTCACGTCGGAAGCTCTCCCTGTCTTTGGAGGCTTCCGCAGGCAAGTCCTCGAGCCGCGGGATGACCGTGATCTCTCCGGAGAGTACCCGGTCGGCGAGCCAGGGATAAGAACTGGTGTTGTCTACCCTCCGGCCCCTTTCCGGCGCGGGCAGACCCTCTCGCGCCCACTGATGGCTGGTATAAAACGTTCTCTCGGAGTGCTCGAATTGCACGATGGTGCTGCGATCGATATTCAACGCAAGCACGATCAGCCGGAGCCATCGCTCTATTTCGGCGTCGACCTCTTCGGCAGATATCCGGATGAAAGCAGCGGACAAATCCGAAAGAAGCTTTTCGAAGTCGAGGAGTTCGGAGTTTTCAGCGACTTCACCGCCCGAAGCTGTTGCCAAAGCCGAGGGGCCGTTTTCTTCTCCGGAACTACCAGCCATACGAGATGAACCTCGGAGGCCCCCAAAATTCACTTCGTTCTTATACCCCAGGCTGATTTTTTGTGGAAAGGGCGAGCGCATCGACGATAGCCTCTATTAGCGGTTCTTTGTCGAACGGCTTGAAGAGCACTGCGACTGCGTCCGCTTGCGCCGCTTGCATGCGGATCTTGGCTTCAGTTCGGCCGGTTATTAGTATCGCGGGCAGGCCACGTCCTGAACCTTTCAGAATCTCGCACATCTCGATTCCCGTCATTTCGGGCATGTCTATATCGACCACCATGCAGGCGTTCGCTTTTGGAATTTCACTAGCTATCAATTCAGACGGCTTGGCAAACATTTTGACGGAAAACCCCGACGCGGAGATGAGCCGGCCCAATCCCCTAAGAACGGACTGGTCATCATCCACCACCAACACGGTTCCTCGACTGGTAGCTCCGAATATTTTCCGCGCGCGAACCTTGGATTTGCCCCTCTTGGAAGGCCGGCTTGACCGACCCGTCTCTGTCATCGCCAAAGTTCCCACCATCCTCATGTTTAAACCACTTTCCGACTTCCTCCCGATGGAGTTCGACGTTCGGATGATTTGATTGTGTTACGAAACTGTGAGGTCCCGCTATGATACCAAAGTGCGATACATCCACTTCGAGCCGAGACGAAATCTCGCATCCGCAGGAATGTTAGATGGCGTTGACGGCCCGCTCGGTGGTGAATCGCCCGGAATGCGGCGCGATAGTAGCACGGGGCGCTACACCCTGACCCTCAAGCCGCCGATGGCGGATTCGCAACCGGTACCACCGGGCTTCCGGTCAGTGACGATGTATGAGAAGAAGACCAGCTATACCCGACGGCGCGGGCAACCAGTTGGATTCCTTGTCCGGTCCCGGGCTGTCGTGTTGCAGGTAAATCGTTATCGATCCGTCGTCGTTTTTCTTGCGGGTGATGCCGGTCGAACAGAAACGAATGTGAAACACGAGGGTCGTATCGAGGGGCCCAGCGAAGTATGAAACCCACCGCGGGGTTTCATTTAAATCAAGTTCCTCGCCTTGACAGCGTACCGCGTTCGGACGGAAACCAAATTTATGGCACTCATCCTCCGGCGCGCGACCGCCGCCGATGCGCCCGAAGTCGCGACGGTTTATATCGCGTCGCGGCGCGGCGCTGCCGCATATCTGCCGACAGTCGGTACCGATGCGGAAATTCGCGCGTTCGTGATCCATCAGATGGTGCCGGAGCGTGAGACCTGGGTCGCCGAAGACAGTGGCGCGATGGTGGCGGTGCTGGTGCTTCACGGCGACGAGGTCGATCAGTTTTACGTTGCACCCGGCGAACAGCGACGCGGGATTGGCGACGCGATGCTGGCGCATGCCAAGCGGCTGCGCCCGGACGGTCTTCGTCTATGGGCTTTTCAGCGCAACGCTCCTGCGCGCCGTTTCTACGAGGCGCGCGGGTTCATCGCCACGAAATTTACCGACGGCGCCACTAACATGGAGCGCGAAGCCGACGTGCTCTACGAATGGACGCCCTGAACATTTCGATTTTTTCGCCAAGGAGCTGATACGATGGCCAAAATCGACCTCAACAAAGTTCCCCGCTTCTCCGAACTGCCGATCAAATCCGATAAGCCCAAGGAATCGTCGTGGGGCGTGTTTGGCGACGACGATGAACTCGGGTGCCTGAATTTCCTTACGCCCGAAGGCGTGATCGACGCAGCGCGCCTGGTGCGCAAGGGCTCCGTCTTCCGGCTCGATACGAAGATCAACTATGCCAACCCGCCGCTGTTCGCGCGAAGTCCCGCCAAGCACAACATCATGAGCTTCGAGAGCTTCGGGTTGCTCGGCTTCGACGACTCGCTCGATAGCTACAACACGCAGGAGGGCAGCCAGTGGGACGGCCTCGCGCACGTCGGGAGCCCACGCTACAAGGCTTTTTATAACGACGTGAAGGCGGGCGAAATCAAGGACGGTCCGAGCGGACGGCTCAGCATTCACAAATGGGCCAACAAGTTTGTCGGGCGCGCGGTGTTGCTCGACGCATTTCGCTATCGCATCTCGCACGGACGCACGATCGATCCACTTAAGTCGGAAAAGTACAGTCTCGACGATTTGAAGGAGACCGCCGTCGCGCAAAACGTCGAGCTGAAGCCCGGCACAATTCTGCTGATTCGCACGGGATGGATGCAGGCGTACCTGGCGGCGTCGCCCGCGGACAAGGCCGCGATGGCGCCGCTCGAAGGACTCAAGGCGTGCGGCATCGACGACAGCAGCGCGATGGTCGAATGGTTCTGGGATAACCGCATCGCGGCGGTCGGCACCGATTGTCCCGCAGTCGAGCCGTGGCCGTGGGATTTCAAGAACGAGGGCGCATTGCACTACCGCACGCTATGTCTGCTCGGCCTGCCGATTGGCGAGCAATTCAACCTCGAGGAATTGGCCGTGGATTGCGCCGCCGACAAGCGCTACGAATGCATGCTGGTGTCAGTCCCGATAAACCTGGAGGGCGGAATCGCGTCGCCGCCAAACGCAGTCGCAATCAAGTAGCGAGTCAGCGGGCCGAGCGCGCGGTCTCGACGATTGCGACGCGCACCGCATTCTCCATCAGCGTGAGCGCCATGCCGGGCATGCTGCGATGACGCCCCGCCTGCCGCGCTTCGTACGGCAGATGGATGAAACCGACCGGGACGCCGGGCTTGCGCCGAAGATTGTGCAGAGCCGCGTACATCAGCGCGTTGCATGCATACGCGCCGGCGGTCAGCGATACGCTCGCGGGAATCTGCTTGCGATCGAGCTCGCGGATGATCGCGCGCAGCGGCAAGCGCGAGAAGTAGGCGTCGGGGCCGTCGCGAACGACCGGCGTAAAGCCCGGGTCGCCGCTCGTGGCGAGCGCGCCATGCTCGTCGGCAAGATTGATCGCGATTCTTTCCAATGAGATTGCCGGCCTGCCCCCCGCCTCGCCGAGTCCGATCACCGCGCGTGGCCGGTAGCGAACGATCGCGCCGGTGATGCGCCGCGCCGCCCTGGAGCATCCAACCGGAACGCGCACAGACTTTATCTGCAGTCCACCGATGATCTCGCCGTCGAAGCGGCGCGCAACTTCCCACGACGGATTGATCCGCTCGCCACGAAACGGCTCGAATCCGGTGAGAATCAGGATCGGCGGCATCGACGCATTCCGTTACTTGCGCCGCGGATGCTCGATCGGCAGGTCATCGCGATTACCCCATTCCGCCCATGAGCCGAGATAGTTTCTCACGTTCGGATAGCCCGCGATTTTGAGTGCCAGGTACGCGTGCGCGGCACGGTATCCGCCCTGGCAATACGGGACAATCTCAGCTGCAGGATCGAGTCCGAGTGCTTCGAACTGTGCGCGCAGTTCAGCGGGCGATTTCACAGTTCCGTCGGCGGCAAGTGCTGCGGTCCAATCCTGGTGGTACGCGCCAGGAATTGCGCCGCCGTGTTTTGCGCGAATGCGCTCGCTGAAATATTCGGCATCGCTACGAACGTCGAAGATTTGCAGCTCTGGCTGCCCGAGTTTTTCTACAAGAAGCCGATATGTCGCGAGAATTTGGGCTCGCGGCTCGAACTTGAAATTCGTGGGCGCAAACTTGTCAACATTAGTTGCCAGAGTCTCGCCGGCCGCCGCCTTGAGTCCGCCGTCGAGCATTTTTGCCTTTGGATGTCCGGCATATTCGAGCGCCCATTGGACGCGCGACGCGCGCATCCCGGATTCGTTCTCGTAGCAGACCACTGTTTCGTGGCCTGTGATTCCGAGCGCCGAAAATATCCACTCGAGCTGCGCACCGAACTCCGCGACGCCGCGCTCGGACGTGTCGGTATGATGAAACGGGAATGGATCGAAATGCCGCGCGCCGCGCAGATGGCCAGCATGGAACTCCTTGGCGGGCCGTGTGTCTATCAAGATCAAATCCGAGTCGTCGCGATGGTCGTGCAGCCATCGCGCGTCGACAATCAACTTTGCTTCGCTTTGGTTCAAAGATGCCTCCGGCTATCGGTCGATGCCGATTGCTTCGCTGATTGAATGAAATCCATCGCGGCGTAGCAAGTGCGCGAGTCCCGCTTTAATTCTCTCCACGACGCCCGGGCCCTCGTAAATGAGAGCGGTGTAGAGCTCGACCAGAGAGGCGCCGGCACGGATGTGCAGCCACGCGTCCTGTGCGCTGGCGATTCCGCCGACGCCGATAATGGGGATCTTACCGCGGGTGTGAGTATGGACGTCTCGAATCAACTCGCGCGCGCGAATCAGCAGCGGACGGCCGCTGAGTCCGCCGGGATGTGGTGACGAGACGCCGAGGGGCTCGCGCGCGACAGTGGTGTTGCATGCGACGATGCCGTCGACGCCAATCTCGAGCGCGCTGTCGCAAATTCGAAACAGCTCGTTGCGTTCGAGGTCGGGCGAAATCTTCACCAGCATCGGACGCGGCGACGCGCCTTCTTTCTCGTGCATCGCCGCGAACAGCTCGCGCATTCTTTCAGGGGATTGCCAGTTGCGCAGGCCGGGGGTGTTCGGCGAGCTCACGTTGACGACAATGAAATCCGCCAACTGCCCGAGCCGCTCCATCAGGGTGGTGTAGTCGGCGGTAACCCCCTCGGGCGGCGTGGTACTGTTCGGTCCGAAATTGAGTGCGAGTCGAATGGAAAGGCCAGCCTTGCGAATGCGCTCGATGCGCGTCGCGACCGCCTCCATGCCTTCACTCGGGAACCCGAGCCGATTGATAAGCGCACCGCGATCGGGCATTCGCCACACCCGCGGCGCTTCATTTCCCTCTTGCGGCAGTGGGGTAATTGTTCCCAACTCGGCGAAGCCGAAGCCGAGCGTTTCCCATCCGCGAACAGCGACAGCGTCCTTGTCCATCCCGGCTGCGAGCCCGACCGGGCTTCGAAAATCCATTCCCCACAGGTTGATTGCGAGCTCGGGCCTGGCGCGCGGCGGGGGAAAGGGCGGCATGTAGGAGAGCATCCGCACCGTAATGCGATGCGCTTCCTCGGCGTCGCGAGCGAACAGGTACCGCTTGAGGAAGTTCCGGTAGACGGCGTCAATTGTGCTGACGGCAGACATCGAGTCCCCTTTACCAACAATTTTGCAATGCCAGATAGCCAGCGCAATCGAAACGCGGTGTGGATTCGCGAAGCGAGGCCCTGATGCAGTAGCACCGCGGCTTGGAATAAGATGATGGATGATGGCAGCAGAAAGTCGGGGCCATCGGCGGGAGGGGTCAGGAGAGCGTGGAAAATCAGGCAAAGATGCAAGTTAAGTTGATCGACTACGCGCAGCAGCCGCTGGAGAAACTCTACGCGGCATTTCGTACCTGCTATTCCTCCGACACGCCAATCGAAGTCTGGGAAAAGATCAAGTCCGAAAAGATCACGCACGAAAAAATCCGCGAGTTCATCACGGAGCGTTTGAAAACCGGGCACGCTTCGCCGCTCGAGCAGATTGTTTTCTGGTTCGGGATTGCCAACGTGTCGCGCTCACTGTCGCATCAGTTTGTGCGCCATCGGATCGGAATCAGCTTCGAACAGCAGAGCCAGCGCTATGTGAAATTCAAGCAGGACAAACTCGCCTTCGTGCTGCCCGATTCATGGTCGCGCGCCGGACTCGAGGATGAGTTCTCCGATTTGCTTTCGAAGACCTCTGAGCTGTACGCGAAAGCGCTGAAAGCCGGGATTCCAGCGGAAGACGCGCGCTTCGTACTGCCTAATGCCGCGCCGACGAACTTTCACGTGATGGTGAATTTCGCCGAGATGCTGCACATCTGCGATCTGCGGTTGTGCGTACGCGCGCAGTGGGAAATTCGGCGGATGGTGGCGATGATGCGGGCGGAAATCAAACACGTGCTGCCCGAAATCGCGGTGTTCCTGCAGCCGAAATGCGGCGAGAATCGGATGGGCTACTGCGACGAGTCGCTCGATGAATGGCAGAAGTGCCCGCTGGGCAAGGTGCGGCCGCACAAGTCGAGCCTGTTCGATCTCTACGAGCGCTACGGCACTCGCAAAGCGCAGGCGCTGGGCGAGGCCGAGTATCGCGCGGTTGAAGAAAAAGAGCAGTTGTAGTTGCCAGGTTCCAGTGAGTGACGATTCCCCACCGGCATCGATCGAAGACGCGATCACGGCATTCAATCGGGGTGCGTATTTCGACTCGGCCGAGATGTTCGAGACCGCCTCGCATCATGCCGACGACGATCTGAAGGGGCTGCTGGTGGCGTTCAATCAGATCGCTGCGGCGCTCCATCTGCGCTTCGAGCGCGGTGGCCGGCAGGCGGCGATCAACCTGATGTCGCAGGCGATGATCGCACTCGACGACATGAAGCCGGCGCGCGCTGGATTGGACGTCGAGCGTTTGTGCACCGAGCTGGCGGCCTACGTCGAGGAGGTGCGGGCGACGCCGCGAGACGAGCGCGACGGCCTCAAGCATCGCGCGCGAATTTTCCTGGAGCGCCGCCGCGCGCCCAAAATCAACCGGCGCTGACTCTCGATGGAAGTCACGCACGAACAAATCTCCGACGGGCTGAAGCGCGCGCGCTACGTGACAAACGAACGCGTCGAGACGGCGATTTTTTTGGCGCTCGCGCTCGAAAAGCCGCTCCTTATAGAGGGTCCCGCGGGCGCAGGCAAGACGGAAGTCGCCAAGGTGCTGTCGGAAATTCTCCACACCGAGCTCATCCGGCTGCAATGTTACGAAGGACTCGACGAAGCGCGCGCGCTTTACGAGTGGAACTACCAGAAACAACTCCTGCGGATGCAGGCGGGGGAGCACCAGGGCCTGCGATGGGAGGAGCTGAGCGAGCACATTTTCTCGCGGGACTACCTGCTCGAGCGGCCGCTGTTGAAGGCGATCACCGCGCCGAGCAGAGTAGTGCTTCTGATCGACGAGATCGACAAAGCCGACGAGGAGTTCGAAGCGTTTCTGCTCGAGCTGCTTTCCGACTTCCAGATTAGTGTTCCCGAGCTGGGAACCTTGAAGGCGCACGAGCGGCCGGCCGTGATTTTGACGTCGAATCGTGCGCGCGAACTGTCGGAAGCACTCCGCCGCCGATGCCTCCATTTGTTCATCGACTTTCCGGGCACCGAGCAGGAACGGAAAATCATCGAGCTAAAGGTGCCCGAACTCGACGCGAAGCTGGCGACTGAGGCCGCGCGTTTCGTAGGCGCGATTCGCAAGCTCGGGCTGCGTAAGCCGCCGTCGATTGCGGAGACGCTGGATTGGGCGCGCGCACTCGTCCGCCTGGGCGTGCGCGAGCTCGACACCGACGCGGTTCGGACAGCGCTGGGCGTGCTGCTCAAGCACGAGGACGATCGCGCCAAGGTGGAATCGAAAGCCTCGGCGCTCGCACCGCGCAGGCGATGAATCAGCAGCACAGTTAAATGGCCCGGCTCCGCGATCAACTCGTTAGTTTCATCGCCGCGCTGCGAGACGCGGGCGTCAGAATTTCGGTTGCGGAATCGATCGACGCGATGAACGCGGTGGCGGCCGTCGGGCTCGAGCGCGCTCGGATGCACGAGGCTCTGGCGGCGGCGCTGATCAAGGACGAGGCTGATCGAGCGATCTTTGACGAATCGTTCAATCGGTTTTTTGTAGCGCCGCGCGCGGATCACGGCGAGCATCCCGATCGACGAGGTGACCAGGTCTCGGCCGCGGTGGGGCGCGGACGTCCGGGCGATCATCCGTCCACTCTTGACGAGCCGCCGACGCGGAAGTCAGAGCAGACGCGCGAGGGCGCGGCCGGGAGCAAGCGCGATGAAAAGTCGTCAGCGTCAGACACGAAGGTATCAAAGAAAACGAAGGATCCGCACGGCGACGACGCGCGAGGCAAAGACGCGTCGCACGATTCAGAGGATGAGAAAAGCGGCGAGCAGCTGGGCGACCCGGTGGGACGCGAAGAATCGCGTATGCCTGGTATCGACGCGGCGCGGGTCACGCGGATTCGCGCGATCGAGCGGATGCCATTCGACCTGTTTTCCGACCTGGACTACGACGAGGCTCGCGAGGCGCTGGCCCCCTTGATTCGCCGCTTCCGGATTCGCCTGGGGCGCCGGCTGCGACTGGCGCAGACCGGCAGAATCGATTTCCGGCGCACGATTCGAGCGGCGCTGCAACGCGGCGGCGCGCTGGTCGATCTCAATTTTCGTGCGCGGCGTCCGCGCCACGTCGATCTCGTAATTCTCGCCGACATTTCGGGCTCGGTCCGCTATGCAGCGCAGTTGATGCTCGAATTGATGGCGGGCGCGCGCGGATGTTTCCAGCGCGTCAGCAGTTTCGTTTATGTGGACCATCTTGCAGAGGCGGATTTCGAAGGTGGCCACCTGGTGATGACGCCTGCGCTGGATTTGTATGCGCGATCGGATTTCGGCCGCGTGCTGGGCGAGCTGTGGGCGCGCAGAACGGGACTACTGACGCGCGGCACACTGGTCGTGATAATGGGCGACGGCCGCAACAACCGGCTGCCCGCGCGCGCCGACCTGGTCCGCGAGATCGCGCGCATATCGCGCGGCGTGGTCTGGCTGAATCCCGAAGATCCCGCGCGCTGGGGCACCGGTGATAGCGCGATCAAGCAGTATGCGCGCGAAGTGAAAGCGATGGTGCCATCGCGGAATCTGCGCGAGCTGCAAGCCGCACTCGCTGCGATTGCGTAGGACGGATCAGAAGTCGAACAGTTCGCGCATCTTGTTGAGCAACCATCGATGCGGGCCGCCTTTGCCGTTGAGGGTGTCGCCCGAGGAGAGCTTTTCGAGCCGCTCGCGATTGCGCGCGGTGATGATATCGCCGATGCTGGCGGCGGCAGCGGGATGCTCCTTGAACAGGCGCGTGAACCCCTCGCGGTCCATCTCGATCACCTCAACGTCGGTGATCGCGCGCACGCTGGCGTTGCGCGGCTCCCCGGTCATCAGCGCCATCTCGCCAGTGACGTCGCCGCGCGCATAGTTGGCAATGTGGCGAATCTGGCCGTCGGCGGTATGACCGAAAACTTCGGCCTTGCCGCTGCGCACAATGAACATCGACTCGCCCTGTTCGCCGGCACGCACCAGCATCTCGCCCGCGCCAAACTGGCGCACCGAGACAGTCGGCACGAGCAGTTTGAGCTCGTCGTCGCTAAGCCCCCGCAACCAATCGACCTGGCGCAAGTCGGACATCAGCTCGCGTTCGAACTGTGCGTCGGCTTTCTCGTCGTCGTCGCGGCCCGCATCGCGCACATGAACTGTGCGGGTCGGGAACGGAATCTCGATCGAATGGCGCCGGAGTGCGTACCAGAGGCTTGATGCAACACGATCGCGCACGTGCTCCTGCACGCCGTAGTCTGAGATCCAGTACTTGATCAGATACTGAATTGCGAAGTCGGAATAACTCCACGCGAAAACTTCAGGTGGCGGCGTGCGCAGGACTTGCGGTACGTCGCGGAGCAGGGTCAGCACGACTTCGCGCACATGATTAGGCGGCACGCCGTAACTGATACCGACGGTGATTTCGTCGCGCACGGCGCCCGTGGCGTAGTTGAACAGCACTTCCTTGGCGATGACAGAGTTGGGAACCTCGAGCCGCTCGCCGTCGCGGGTCACGATGGTTGTTGCGCGCCACGCGATTCCCTTGACCTGCCCCACGTGCTGGCCGCTGCGAATCCAGTCGCCCGGATCGAACGGTCGGCCCATCGAGAGTGACAGGCCGCTGAAAATGTTGCCGAGCGTCTCCTGTAGCGCGAAACCGAGGACCGCTGCGAAGACGGTGGTGGTGGTCAGAATCGAAAGCGGCTGCACGCCGAAGTCGGTGTACAGCACCACCATCACGACCACGAACCACAGCACGAGCATCAGCAGGTCCTTGGTGATGGTCGAGAAGTGCACCTTGCCGCGGCGCGTCATCGCGTCGGCGAGCTCGAGCACGAGGCGAATCAAGCCGAACAGGAAAAGTACGAACGCCGCGACGGCTACTTTTTGGCCGACGGTCGGATTGGGGACGAAGCGCGAACCGGAATCGATGAGCGCGCTGCCCGACAGCAGCAGGAATGTTGTCGCGGTGACCGCGCGCTTGCGCCGCCGGACCGCGAAGGCGCCGAGCAGGCCGACCAGGACCATGACGCTTTCGACCAGCGTGCGCAAATCGTAGTGCAGCGCGTCCAATCCCAGCAGCGACTGAAGAGGCGTGGCACCCATCGTTCAGATCCCTGCGGCCGTCGCGACTTCGTCGAGCAATTTCGCCGCGTCGAAATATTCGGCGGCGATCTCGCGCGCGGCGCGCGCATGGCGCGGATAGTCGCTGTTGATTTCGACGATCGCATCGACTGCCTGGTCGGGATTGTCGAAGCCGAGCAGCCCGGCGTCGGTAGGAATGAACTTTTCAAATCCGGTGCGCTGGGTCACCACCGGGCGTCCTGCCGCGAGGTAACAAACCGTGCGATCGCTAAACCATCCGGTGCGCGGCCGCACGTAAATGTCCTTTGCGACCGTGAACTCGCCACGCGACCGGCTGATGTAATCGCGATAGGCGTCGATGTCGAGCGACATCGGCACCGCCGGCGTAAAGCTGAAGCCGCCGGCGACGGCGCGTTCGTAGTCCGAGCCGGCGCTCAGGTTGGTCGCGAGCTCGATCGGCTGATGGGCGCGCGCCGCTACCTCGAGCGCCTTGCGAAAATTCAGATGCTTGGACCAGTAGTAAGTCTCGCCTGCGATTTCCATATTGCTGCCGTTATTCTGCCATGTGCCGACGGTGGTGAATGCTGCAGGCTCGGCCGGCCCGACGCCCGGATGCCATTCGTCGAGATTCACCGGCGGACGGGTCGGATGCCATTGGAGGCCGGCCGTCGGCAGCAGGCAATCGGGCGCGCCGATATTGTAGCAATATGTGAAAAACAGTTTGTGCGATTTGGCGAACGCGACGGCGGTCGGAATCTTGCGCGCGAGCTCGAGCTGAAACACGCCCGGATCGGTTTCGAGGTACACCAGGCAGCGGGTGCGATCGTGCTCGGCGCGCGGCTCGGTCGCGCCGCAAAGATTGATCACCGCGTCGGCCTCGCGAAACAGTTCCATGCATCGCTCACGCGACATGCCGACGTATTGCTCCTTCACCGAGTCGAGAAACGACCAGCGATCGCCGAAGCCATAGCGCTCGAGCACGCCGGCCAGCATCTTCAGGTTGCGCGACGGGTCGGTGGTGGCATCCTGGATAGTGGGATCGTACACGTAGGCGCGGGAATCCTCGATGTAGTAGACATCGAGACCGAGCTGTCTGAATCCCAGCAGGTGATGAATCAACTGCCAGATCACCCCCGCGAACGGATACCGCGCCGCCAGATGCAGCACGACGACTTTGCCCTTGCGCTTGCCCTTCACCTTTGGGTGGCGATATTAGCCCGCGCGGCACGATGATAATAGTTAGGCCCCGCGGTCTCCGGCGATGCGCCGCAGGTCATCTTGCAGCTTCAAAATAGCTATCCGGCGCTGGCTGATTTGGGCCTCTTCTTCGTCGCCGAGCTCGCCCAGGTAACAGTTGCGGCCGGGGATGACCAGCACCGCACGATAGGGAAATCCCGCGCGAATTTCAGAATACGCGCGCTCTGCGATCACGCCTTCGATCGCGGCCTCCGCCGTATTTTCGCGTATCGAACCGCCGTCCTCGTAGATCAACGCGATGGTGGCGCGCAGTCGCGCACTGCGACGTGAGGCGTCAACACCTTTCATCCGGCGGATCACTTCGGCGACCAGCGCCTGGTCCGAATCGTCGGCGCCCGACCCGAGCCATCGATGCGACCTGATTCCGGGCTCTCCGCCGAGCGCGTCGATCTCGAGGCCGCCGTCGTCGGCCAGCGTCGCGATTTGCGCGCGCTCAAAATAGTAGCGAGCCTTGAGCAACGCATTCTCGGTGAAGGTCGCGCCGGTCTCCTCGGGGGTTTCTGAAATTTCGAGATCGGCGAGCGACATGAGTTCAAGGTTTGCCAATCCGATATCGCGCAAGATCAGTCGATATTCGGCAAGCTTCGCCGGATTAGTCGTCGCGATCAGCAGCCGGCGCATCGTCTAGCCGGCCGAGTCACGGGGTTTCGAGAGAGACTTCGGATGATAGGTGATCTTGAGCTCGCTGCGATCGCGATGCTCCTCCACCGCCAGCTCTATCAAGCGATCGATAAGCTTGGGCAGCGGCAAGCCCGATGCCTCCCACAACTTCGGATACATACTGATATTCGTGAAGCCGGGGATGGTGTTCACCTCGTTCACGTAAATCTCGCGCAAATCGCGGCTCGCGAGAAAATCGACGCGCGCCATCCCGCGCAGCGATAGCGCCTTGAACGCCGCCACCGCCATCGCGCGCAATTTCTTCGATTTGGCAGCCGGCAGATCGGCGGGAATTTTTGTCGCGGAGCCTTCCGGATCGACGTACTTAGACTCGTAATCGTAAAACTCATGCGCGCCCGTGACCAGAACTTCGCCGGGCACCGACGCCTCGGGACGATCGTTGCCGAGCACCGCGCATTCGAACTCGCGGCCTTGGCACGAAGCCTCGATCAGCGCCTTGCGATCGTACTGGAAGGCGTCGTCCAGCGCGGCGTTGAGATCGGCAGCGCGCTTGACCTTGCTGATTCCTATCGACGAGCCAAGCGCGTTTGGCTTGACGAATACGGGATAGCCGAGCTTGCGCGCGAGCCGAGCGCCAAGCTCGGGAGTCTCGTGATAGTCGGCGCGGTCGATCGCAAAATATCGGACTACGGCGACGCCGGCGTCGCGCAGCAGCCGCTTCTGCGCGTCCTTGTCCATCCCGAGCGCCGAACCGAGCACGCCTGCACCCACGTATGCGATTCCCGCCAGCTCGAGCAGTCCCTGCACGGTGCCGTCCTCGCCGTAAGTGCCGTGCAACACAGGAAACACCACGTCGAGCGCGCCACGGATCGCATCCTGAGTGCGTGTCACGTCGGCGTGAGCGCCATCGGCCGGCGTCGCGACCAGAGACTGTCCTTCCGGATGGTGCAGCAGGGTAACCTGCGTGGCGCCCGCGCTTAGCGCCGCAAGATGCGGTGTCTTCTCCGCGAGCAGCTTGAGCGCGTCGTGTTCGAGATACCATCGACCGTCGCGGCCGATGCCGATAGGAACAACTTCGTACAGCGCCGGATCCATCGCCGACATCACGGTCAGCGCGGAGCGCAGCGAGATTTCATGTTCGCTCGAACGTCCGCCGAAGAGGACCCCGACACGCAATCGTTTTTTTTCTGCCATCGTACCCCGCCCCGCCCTCACGAAGGGACTTAATTGTAGTGAAACCCGCGAAGGGTTTCACACTTTCTTCGGCAGGGGTGACCCCTGCACCCAGTGTAAGGATCAAGAAAGATGCGGGACTTCGTCCCTGTTAGTAAGGTTAGGGGTGACAGCGCTTACTTCCAGTGAATACGCTTAACGTTTCTTAATACCGGGTGCAGGGGTCACCCCTGCCCAGGGAGGCGTGGAACCCACGGCGGGTTCCACTACAATCAAGTTTCTCGTTTCCCCTTCTACTGCCGGTAGTTAGGCGCTTCCTTGGTGATAAACACGTCGTGCACGTGGCTCTCACGCATCCCGGCGTCACTCACCTTGACGAATCGCGCCCGCTTGCGCAGCTCCGACAGGTTCGCCGCGCCCACGTAGCCCATGCCGGACTGCAAGCCGCCCACGAGTTGCTCGATATTCGACGCGAGCGAGCCGCGATGCGGTACGCGCCCCTCGATTCCTTCCGGCACGTGCTTGCCGTCGGTCAGGTTGAGCTGCCCGTAGCGATCTCCGGTGCGTTCATTCATCGCGCCGAGCGATCCCATGCCGCGATAAAGTTTGTAGGTGCGTCCCTGGTAGAGAATCGTCTCGCCGGGGCTTTCTTCGCTACCGGCGAACAACGAGCCGATCATCACGCTGTTCGCGCCGGCCGCCAGCGCTTTGGTGATATCGCCCGAGAAGCGGACGCCGCCGTCGGCGATCACCGGGATGTTGCGTGGCTCGGCGATCGCAATCGTATCCATGATCGCGGTTATCTGGGGCACCCCGACTCCGGATATCACCCGCGTAGTGCAAATCGACCCGGGTCCCATCCCGACGCGCAAGCCGTCGGCGCCGGCGTCGCATAGCGCTTTGGCGCCCTCGCTGGTCGCGACGTTGCCGGCCACCACTTCAATTTCGGGCCACTCGAGCTTGGTCGCTTTGATAGCGTCGATCACATTTCGCGTATGCCCATGCGCCGTGTCGATGCAAATCACGTCGACGCCGGCGCGCCGCAGCGCGGCCACGCGCGCCTCGCGCTCCGGCCCGACACCGACGGCAGCGCCAACCCGCAAGCGCCCGAGCTGATCCTTGCTCGCATGTGGATGCCGAATCGCCTTGTCCATGTCCTTGACGGTGATCAACCCGCGCAGCCGATTCTGATCGTCAACCAGCGGCAGTTTCTCGATTCGATGCGCCTGAAGGAGTTCCTTGGCGTGCTCGAGGTCGATGCCGGGACGGGCCGTGATCACTTTGCTGGTCATCACGTCGCGCACCTGCTTGTCGAGGCGCCGCTCGAAGCGAAGATCGCGATTGGTCAGAATTCCGACCAGCCGGCCGTCCGAGACCACGGGCAACCCGGAGATCCGGTAACGTTCCATCACCGCCAGCGCTTCGCCGATTTTCTGCTCGGGGCTGACGGTGATCGGATCGACGATCATTCCCGTTTCATATTTCTTGACGGTCTCGACCTCGGCCGCCTGCTCCTCGATCGAGAGATTGCGATGCACAAAGCCGATGCCGCCCATTTGCGCGATTGCGATTGCGGTGCGCGATTCGGTGACGGTGTCCATCGGGCTCGAGACCAGCGGGATTCGCAGACGGATCTTGGGCGTCAGCACGGTCGAGACGTCGCAATTTGCCGGCAACAAGTCGGACGATTGAGGCAGCAAGAGAACGTCGTCGAAGGTAAGTGCTTCGCGGAGCTCCTGATGCGCCATAGATTGAACCTCCTGGGGTAAAAAAAGAGCCCGCGGTTTTCCGCGGGCTCAAGTCGGCCTTCAGTTTTTGTACGCAGTCCGTTTAATCAGATGCGCCATATCCTTGTTTAACAAACTTCGCGCACCCGATCAATACACCTCCTTCCTAGACAGTTCTTTCCTGCTCGGGCAGCGGCATCTGCAGCATTGTAAACCTCTGCGAGGTTCGGCCTGAGCTGTATCGTTTGATAACCCGGCAACGTCCTAACAGTTACGGTATCGCTACCGAGGGGCTTGGTTTACCCCGGTACGGTTCGTATTCTAATTGGTCGGTTGCCAAGGATCGCAGCTTAAATCTACAATTAGTCTCGGGAGTATTGACGAATGGCCGATCCGCTTAGCTTCGAGGCGCTGGCGAGCAGCGAACATGTGCTGTCCAGCGCGGAAAACTTCGTTCTCTACGTGTTGCTCGAGGCTGTCGCCCGCGGCGGAGGCGGCGCTGGCGGCGGCAGCCGGCTGCCGCTCAATGTCGGCGTGGTGATCGATCGTTCGGGCTCGATGTACGACGAGCGACGCCTGGAATTCGTCACCGAGGCGGTCAAGTTTCTGGCCGACAATCTGAGCGATCAGGACAAGGTCTCAATCGTCGCATTCGCCGACAAGGCCAAGGTTCTGATCACGCCCGAGGCCGCGCGCGACAAGAGCGCAATCAAGCGCGCGATCGACGACATCGACCTGCTCGAGATCGGCGGCGGCACCCAGATGGCGCTCGGGATGCGCGCGGCTATCGACGAGGTCAAGAAAAATCTCAGTTCCGATCGCCTCAACCGCGTGCTTGTGCTCACCGACGGGCAGACTTACGAGGAGACCGCATGCCTCGACTTGGTCGAGAAAAATCGCGACCAGATTTCCTTCTCGACCATGGGAGTCGGAGTCGAGTTCAACGAGAAGCTCCTGCAGCGAATCGCGCAGGACTCCAACGGCAAATATCATTTCATCGGCGACCCGGCCGAGATTCCCGGCATTTTCGAAGACGAGCTCGAAGGGCTGCGCTCGGTCAGCCTGCGCAATGGGCGAATCGAAGTTACGCTGTCGCAGGGCGTGCAGGTGCGCGAGGCGTTTCGCGCGTCGCCGGAAATTTACGTGCTCGGTACACCTCTGGTCGGTGAGGATCGCAAAATCGGCTACGAAATCGGCGACCTCCAGGCGGGCGTTCCCGGGTCGGTGCTGCTTACGCTGGTGCTGCCGCCGCGCAAGCCGGGACAGGTCAGAATTCTGCAGAGCAATTTTCATTACGAGGTGCCGGGCGGCGCCGAATCTACCGTCGCATGCGATCTCACCGTCGATTACACGCTCGATCGTACGCTCACCAGCAAACGCAACGGGCGCGTGATGAACCTGGTGGACCAGGTCTCGATCGCCAAGCTGCAGTCGAAGGCGGAAGAGGAGTTGAAGGCAGGCAACGTTGACCGCGCCACCCGCCTGCTCGGCAACGCGCTGCAGGGAACGCAGCGGATGGGTAACGTCAAGGCGACGCAGGCGCTCGCGGGCCTGATGGACCAAATCAAGAAGACTCAGACGCTGCAGACCAAGGCGGCCAAGACCACGCTGTTGCAAGCACAGGCGGTGGTGCGCAAAACCCAGATGCTCGATCCCGAAGCGTTGAAGGATTTTCAGAAGAACGATTAGTGTATCGCGAGAATAGAAGGATTTGGTGAACAGCACAGGACCGATACTTCGAACTCACCTGCGAGGGCTTAGAAGACAATGATCAAATGCGGCGAATGCGGCTACGAAAATATGGACGGACTCGATTACTGCGACGGATGCGGTGCGAAGCTCGCCGCGGCTGCCGGCAGTTCCGCCTCGGCGGCTCCCAGCGCAGCTCCAGCCACCGAAACGCCGCCGGCGCCTACCGCCGAAAGTATCGACGCCAAGGCGACTCCGGCGCTTGCCGCCGACGCAAAGCCTGACGGTGTGACTCCAAGCTCAGAGGTTGAAGTACCCAAGTCGGAGGCGCCCACGGGTGAGATCAAACCCGAGGCCGCTCTTGAGAGCGCGCCCGCGGCGACCGGTGCGGCCGGCGCACCGTTCAAGGCGAAGTTGTCGGTGGTTCGCGGCGGCCGCAAGGGCCAGGAATTTCCGCTCGAGGACGGCAACAACCTGGTCGGCAGATGGGATCCCGAAACCGGGTCGTTTCCGGAAGTGGATCTCGACGCCGACGATCCCGAAGCGAAGATCTCGCGCAAGCATGCGCTGATTCGAATCGACGGCGGCAAGATCACAATCGAGGATATCGGCAGTCTTAACGGCACCTACGTGAATCGTCAGCCGCGACTCTCGCCGGGCAGTCCCGCCGAGATCAAATCGGGCGACGAAGTGATCATCGGAAAAACGTTTTTAAAGCTGGTGGTAGAACCGATCTCTTGAATCGCCAATCCCTCCAGGTGCGCTCGGCAGAACGCGCGCGCGGAAGTTTAGGAGGGTATTAGACAATCGCCATGAATGCGGGTGAGGAGCTGACCGAAGGCCATCTTCTCGACGGTCGCTATCGCGTCAAGAAGGTGCTTGGCGTCGGTGGGATGGGACGCGTGTACCTGTCCAACGACACACGGCTGGCGAACCGGCCAGTTGCGGTCAAGGAGATGATCGTCGGCGACGGAATCCAGGAGAAAAAAGCGATCGAGGATTTCACGCGCGAGGCCAATGTGCTCGCGCGTTTGTCGCATCCGGGGATTCCGACTCTGATCGATCACTTCGCCGAGAACTCGCGGCAATACCTGGTGATGGAATTTGTCGCGGGCGGCGATTTGCAAAGTCTGCTCGACAAGCTCGGGCCCAAGGGCAAAGTCGCGGAAGACAAGGTGCTCAGATGGGCGCGGCAGATGCTCGACGTGCTCGATTTTCTGCACGGGCAGAAGCCGCCGATAATTTATCGCGACCTTAAGCCTGGCAACATAATGATCGACAAGGACGGCCGCGCGATGCTGATCGATTTCGGAATCGCACGTTTTCTGCCGCCCGGCGGACGCGGCACGCAAATCGGCTCGGTCGGCTACGCACCGCCCGAGCAGTACATGGGCAAGGTCGAGCCGCGCTCGGACCTCTATTCGCTGGCCGCCACGATGCATCATCTGTTAACCGGTCGCGATCCGCAGCTCGAGCCGCCGTTCAGCTTTCCCTCACTGCGAGCGCTGGCGCCTGAGGTTTCGGCTCAGACCGCCGATACCATCATGCGCGCGCTCGAGCAGGACGTTACCAAGCGGCCTGAGTCGGCAAAAAAGATGAAGCGCGCGCTGCCCGAGCCGCCCCCCGACAACAAATCGGGGCAATTGGACGGGAGCGCCGGCTTGGCGAGTACGCCAAGCCCTATGTCTACGCAATCAACCGTGGTGCTCAGCAGCACGCCTGCTCCCGCGCCGTCGCGTCTGTCTACGCCGTCGAAACCATCGACACCTTGGAAGTCGGCAGTCTCATCGAAGCCGGCAGCGTCATCGATGCCGACGATCGTACTCAACGAGCCGATCGCCGAAAGAATCAAGAGCGGTAATAGTGCCGGGAGCGGCGTCAGCAACGCCGCAGGCACGGCGGCCAAGATTGTAGGGCCGCAGATAAAAAAAGCGATCGAACTGACCGGCAAGGCGGCCAGCATGATCGAGCGGCGGCTGAAGGCACGGATGGCGTCGCCCAGTATCGCGAGTACCGCGTCGACGGCGAAAACCAAAGAGTTGAAGCCAGCAGTTGCAGCGTCGTCGTACGCGGCGCGAGTCGGCTCGACCGGCGACGCCCCAAAGGTCGATACGAAGTCGCGTACCGGGTCGCGTGCTTCTTCGTCGCGCAATTATTCGCCGCCAATTTCGACCGGTCGAGGCTCTGCCGGACTGTTCGGCAACAATAATCATGTCCCCGATATTTCCGCCGCGCCGGCCAAGCTGGTTTCGCGCGGCGATGAGCTCGAGTTCGGAATTTTCGGGATGCGCACTTTGATCGGTCGGTCGCAGGACGCGACCGACAAGCTCGATATCGATTTGAAGAAGCTGGCGCAGGGTGGCGAGCGCGTGTCGCGGCGGCATGCAGAGATAGTGCTGCGCGGCGCGGACTACTTCATCCGCGATCTCGGCAGCCTCAACGGCACATATATCGCGGGGCGTGGCAAACTCGGGCGCGACCAGCTCTACCAGCTAAAAGATCGCGACCAGGTGGTACTTGGTGGTGCTATATTGCAGTTTCGGAGAGGCTAGCGGCGCATGATCACCTGTCCCGAATGCGGCCAAGAGGCGCCCGACGACGCCAAGTTTTGCGATCGATGCGGCCAGGGACTGTCCAAGGCAGCCTCATCCGTGGCGCAATCGTCGCCGACGCGGCCGACCCCGTTGACTGCGGGCGCGTCGTTGAAGGGCGGGATCGAGATAGTTGCGCTAACGAGTCAGGCGTCGATCGAAAATCGATACCGCGCAAAACGCGTTCTCGACGGTAAGACAGAATCGATCGCATTGCGCGAGCGGTTGGGTCCGCGGCCGCCCGAAGAAGAGATCGAAGAGACGCCGCCTGCGCCGATGCCCAAGCTGGAACCGCCTCATGCGGAGGATCCCAACGGACCGAGCGCGAAGACGGCTGAACTGAGACCGCTGACCGCGCAGACCAACGGGACCGCATCGCCGGGGCCGATGCCCCACTCCGCGGGCGCCCAGGTGAACCAGTCGCTAAGTCCGGACGAGTCCGGCGAAGGCATTCAAGCTGCGGTTGAGAGCGACCCAAGTCCGGCCGCGAGTCTGATGGCCGAAGCCGCCGAGAATGCCTCGCCGGATGAAAAGAGCGAAGCGGCGGAAGCCGCGGTCGTGGCTGAAACTCAGCAAAATCCTGAGACTGGCGACGACCCCGATCGCGATGCTTCACCGGCCGTCGGCGAAGATCTCGGTGAGGTGTTCGGGCGCGTGCTGGCGCTGTCGCAGACGATCAGCCATCCGGCATTTCAACGCGCGACCGAAGGATTTGCCGAGAATGGACGCGTGTACCTGGTTTACGCTGACGAAGATCTCAAGCCCCTGCGTCGCGGTTCGCAGAAGATGAGCGAGCCGGAAGCAATCGCGGCCGCGGTGCAGATCTGCCAGGCAATTTCGTTTGTCCATCGCCGGGCGCTGCGGCTGAACGACATCTGCCCGGAATCGGTTGCGGTTGCGCGCGACGGACGGCTCAAGCTTACCGGGCTCGACTACGTCAGCAACGATAACGAACTGCAGAGCGAGCCGATTTTCAACGACGGCTACACGGCGCCCGAGATTTATCGGGGCAAGCGGGTGGACAAGCGCGCGGATATTTTTTCGGCCGGCGCGCTGCTCTATACCTGGCTTACGGGCTCGAGGATTCCGAGCGAGAGCTGGCGCGAAGAGGCGGGTCCGGTGCAGTTTTATCCGCCGCATGTCGTCACGCCGAGACTGGAGAATGCTATTCGCCGCGCGATCGCGTTTAGTCCGGCGGACCGCTGGCAGACAATCGATGAGTTCAAGGCCGAGCTGATTTCGCTGGGCGGGACTATCCGCCTGCGAGCCGCCGCGATGACCGACGTAGGCCGGGTGCGCGAGCACAATGAAGACTCAGTGCTGGCGATTGACTATACACGTGAGTCGCTGGTCGAGCCGGCGACCAGCCATTTGTACGTCGTGGCCGACGGCATGGGCGGCGCCGAGGCGGGGGAAGTCGCTTCTGCAATTGCCGTCCAGACGATCCGGAGTTACATTGAAACGCGGCTCGAAGCTCAACGCGGAGAGGTTGTAAATGGCGCGGAGCTGCTGACGGCGGCACTCGAAGAAGCAAATTCCAGGATTATCGATTATGTCGCGAGCCATCCGGAGTCGCGCGGAATGGGTTCGACGGGGGTATGCGCGCTGGTTACACAATCGGACGCGGCGGTGGCCTGGGTCGGAGACAGCCGCGGATACCTGATGGAAGGCACCACGCTTCGGCAGGTCACGAAGGATCATTCTCTGGTGCAGAGGCTGATCGAAATCGGGCAGATAAGCGCTGAGGAAGCGCATACGCACGAGCATAAGAACGTGATTACTCGCTCGCTCGGCGCGCGGCAGAGTGGACCAGCGGGCGCGGAGGCAGTTGCGGTCAAGCTGAAACGCGGCGACAAGTTGATGCTGTGCAGCGACGGGCTGACGGCGCACGTCATGGACAATCAGATTCAAGACATCCTTGGACGCAACGCGGATCCTTTCGATGCGGCCCGCGAACTGATCGTCGCGGCTAACGCCGGTGGCGGTACCGACAACATCTCAGTGATTGTAGTCTATGCAAGCTAGGCGCGGCCGCCGCGCCGGCGATTAAAGAATGGCAACCTCTCCCAAAGACGCTAACCAGCAACAGACAGGCCCGCTCGAGACCGGAACTGTTCTGCAGGGCCGCTACAAAATAGAGCGCCTGCTGGGTGGCGGCGGGATGGGGATGGTTTACCTGGCACACGATCAGCGCCTGGCGAATCGTTCGTGCGCGATCAAGGAAATGGTCGATCACTTTATCGATCCGGCACAGCGAATCGAAGCCAACGAATATTTCGCGCGCGAAGCCGATACGCTCGCGCAACTGAAGCATCAGGCAATTCCCGCGATCACCGACCGTTTCGAGCTCGCTAATCGCCATTACCTGGTGATGGAGTACGTCGAGGGGCGCAACCTCGAAGAGGAACTGGCTGCGCGCGGCGAGCCGCTGCCCGAAGGGCTGGTTATCGACATCGCACGCCAGCTATGCGACGTGCTCGCGTACCTGCACGGCCTGGTGCCGCCGATAATCTATCGCGACATGAAACCGTCCAACGTGATGCTCAATCCGAACGGGCGGGTGGTGCTGGTGGACTTCGGGATCGCGCGGCTGTTCAAGGCGGCACGCAAGGGCACCATGATCGGCACGCTTGGCTTCGCACCGCCGGAACAGTACCAGGGTATGGTCGATCCGCGCAGTGATATCTACTCTCTCGGCGCGACGCTGCACTATGTGCTGACCGGGCGCGACCCGGAAAAGTTTCCGCCTTTCAGTTTCCCGCCGGTGCGCGAGCTTCGTCCCGCAGTGTCGAGCAACCTCGCCGGTGCTATCGACGCCGCGCTCGCCTACGAGATGGACGGGCGACCCGGCCGCATCCATGAATTTCGCGACATGCTGCTTTATGGGCGCGGACTGTCATTTGACAGTGGCCGCGTCACATCGACCAGCGGCACCGGCGGCCTTGCACAATTCGAAAGACCGCTCGAGTTCGAAGACGAGCCGGTGGTTTATCGTCAGCCGCGCAGCCGGCTGAGCCGTTCGATAGGTCTGTTGGTCTTCCTGATTGTGCTCGCGGGAGCCGCGTTCGGCGGGACATATCTTTATTCGAGTCCGGAACTTCAGCAGCAGCTCGGACTCAAACCGCTGTTCGACGGACTACCGTGGAAGCATGAGGAGTTGCTGGCCAAGGCGCGCGAGAATCCGCTGGAGTTTTCCGAGATGACGCTGGCTCTCTCGACCCGCGAGGGCACCGTGCTGGCTCCCCCGCAATCGCAATTCAAGGATACCGATCTGACCAACGCGCGGTATCTTAAGTGGACCGCGACCTTCAAGAACCTGCTGGCAGGTTTGGAGGGGCGCGACGAAAAAGTCGAAGCGCGCTTTTACGATCCTAACGGACTTCAGATCGCGTCCAGCGACACCAATGTTTTCGTCGGGCCTGCGCAGACCACCGCCGACTTCAGCGGTGTAGCGTTGATGCCGACGATGACCGACAAGCCGCCCGGCACTTACAAAGTTGCGCTCTATTCGGACGATAAGATGCTTGCGCAGGAAGGCTTTAGCGTTAACCAGGACATGGGCGCGAGAAACGCTGCAGCCGCGAGCGAAGCGGCCGCTGCCGCGGAAGCCAAAGAAGAGCAGCGCAAACGCGATGAAGAAGCGCGCAAGCTTGCGATGATCGACGAGCGACGCGCCAAGCCCCTGCAGCTGCGGGGCATCAGCTTTCTCAACACCACCAAGACCGGGACGGCCCTGTCAGGTGCGACCGATTCTTTCGATGTGGCGAAGGTACTGTTCGTCGGTTGGCAGGTCAGTTTCGACAATCGCCTCTACAAGCTGGAGGCCAACCAGTACCGCGTCGATGCGGCGTATATCGGTCCGGACGGGCGCACGCTGGGCAGCGTCAACGATTTTCAGCCGGTCTCGCCAAGCATGAAGACGGTGACGTTCAGCGGACGCGTCGGCAACTCGCGCGGCGGCGCATTTCTGCCGGGAGTATACACGGTCAACTTTTATTTGAATGGCCAGTATTTCGGCGCGAAGAAGTTCGAGGTGATTGCCGACGCCGCCGGACCATATGCGACCTATCCTGGTGGCGGTGGAGCCGGTGGAGGCGGCGCAATCGGCAGCACGATGAGCGGCGGCTCGAGCAACAGCTTGCTCGGGCCGACTATCGCAACAGGCACTATCAGCGGACTTCGCAGCGGCGGCAATCCCGAGATGGAGCTAAGACTGCGTCCGCAGCCCAATGGCTTCCTGCATGGCGAACTGGTTATTCATCAGTCGGGCTTCGGGATGACGCCGATCGAAGGATTCGTGCGCGGCGACCATCTGCAGTTCCAGGTCCCGTACGGCACCGAGACTTATTACTTCGAAGGCGCGCGCAGGAGCGATCAGATCAGCGGCACTTTCGAATCGACGCCGTCCGGAGAACGCGGCACCTGGACCACCCAGGCGAACTGAGCAGTTGGACCTATTCGAAGAGGTTCCGCCGCCGCGATCGCCGATTCTGACTGACGAGGATCGGGCCGCACTGGCGAGCATGGCGCTCGCACAACGCCAATTCTATTACACCTGCGTATTCTTCGTCGGGATGGCAGCGCGGCGCGACAATCGCCTACTTCATCGGCTACAGCGACACGGTGCGCACCATCATCAGATGGGTCCTTTCGGGCACCGGCCTGGCGCTGATCGTGACCGCGCTCAACATTACCAAACTTTATTCCTTCAAGTGCCCGCGATGCGGCGAGGTCTACTTCGCGGGAGTCGGCGCGCCGTGGGGAATTTTCTCGAAGCAGTGCGGCACCTGCGGTTTGCCGCTCTACTTGCCGGACGAAACGGCGCTCGCCGAATGAATCACTAACACACATCGAAATAAACCGCGTATTCGAGATTTGCGCTTGAACCTGACCCATGCACGCGCAATGCTGAGGAGTGCATCATGGCTAGCAACGTTTCCCGCGAAAAACTGCTCTTCTACGCCGCCGCCGGTGCGCTGGGCGGTTTCGCGGCGTGGGGGCTGTCAGAGCCAATCCTCGGTATCCGCTGGGTATACGGCCGCGACATATTGTTCGGTGCGCTAATAGGCGCACTTATCAGCGCGTTTCTCGCGTCGATCGAAACGCTCAGCGTCGGGCAGGTGCGCCAGGCGGCGCGGCGATTCGTCGTCGGCGGGGTTGTCGGCGCGGCCGGCGGAGCGCTGGGATTGCTCATCGGCGAATTGGCCTTCGACGTGCTGGGCGGCCTCAACGGCCGAATCCTGGGATGGGGCGTGCTGGGAATCGCGGTCGGACTCGGAGTCGGATCGGCGTCGGGATCAGCGGCGCGGCGGCGCAATGGTGCAATCGGCGGCGTACTGGGCGGCGCGCTCGGTGGATTCTTCTACCAGGCCCTTACTACCACCTTTCCGCAGGCGTTCGGACGAGCGATCGCGATCATCATACTGGGCGCGCTGATCGGATTCTTCATCGGACTGGTTGGCGAGCTACTCAAGCGTGGCTGGCTGATGGTCGTGCGCAGTCAGAGCCGCAATGCGCGCGAGGGCCGTGAATATCCGCTGCTGAAGGGCGTGACGATTATCGGCCGCGCCGAGGAAAGCGATATCGGGTTGTTCGGCGATCAGTCCGTGCTGGGCAATCATGCGATCATCCGGCGCGAGGGCAAGAATTTCATCATCAATGCGACTGGCGGCCAGATATTCGTCAATCGACAGCCGGTCGCGGGCCGCTATGCGCTCAAAAGCGGGGATCGGCTAGAGGTGGGCGGCACGCTGTTCCTCTTCCGCGAGCGGGCCCAGGCGGCGCAGCGATAAGAGGCGGGGGGCAGACTGTGGGGAGCCTGCACACTTGCCGAATCGCGCTCCTCATCACGATTGCTTCGATTCTTGGCTTAATGTTCGCGGGATGCTCGACCGTCAACGAAGGCGGTGGTACAGCGGCGGCGCCTACTACCTCGGTCCAGACGCTCGAGTACTATCCGTACCAGGTCAAGGGATATCAAAACAGCTATCCCAGGAAGACCATTCTTGATCCTGATGCCGGCCGATGCGCGCGATACGTCGGGCAATGGTGCTCCGCTCAACGGCAATCCGGCGATCGGAATCATCGTCGATCAATCCGGCAATGTTACCGAGCGCCTGTACAGCTCGCCACTTGGACCGACGTTGCAGCAGGCGATCGGGCGCTCGGCAGATGAGGCAGGCTTGAGTGCGTCATCCTCAACCGATGTCGTCTACAAGCCGAGCGTCAAGAACGCCACTGAATATGTGCTCGAAAGCAAGATTCGGCGCTGCTGGGTAAAGAAAGCCCGCGGCGCTAACAACCAGTACGGTCCGGTCTGGCGGACCTCCGCCGAATGCGTTCTCGACATCGCTATCTACAAGCCGCCGTTCAGCGTTCCGTTCTGGACCGGCAGCGCTAACGATACCTACTACGATCCGCCGGTCGGCTCGTTCGGTCTCGGGCCGGAAGACGAGGCTGGAATCTACGATGAGCCGGGACAGGTACTGTCGGTCGCGCTGACGCGCTCGGTGGCGGCCATTTTCCAGCGCCAGGACTTGCGCAACCTGATGCTCGAAGACGACATAAAATCCCACTAGCTGTGCGGTTGCGTGCGCGGTCTTTGAACAATCGGTATGTTGGAATAGCCTAAGCAGCGCCGGATAATCTAATGGTGGGTGCGCGTGGAGAGTGCCGTCAGGCCCCGCGGCGCGGTCGCAAATCCGGATCGCATCGTCGTCGTCAAAAAGGAAGCGCGCCTGATGGAAATTGGTTTCGTTGGTCTGGGCAAAATGGGCATGAACATGGTCGAGCGGCTACGGCGCGACAACCATCACATTGTCGCGTTCGATCTCGACGATGCGAAGCGCAAAGAGGTCTCGACCTTCGGCGCCGACGGCGTCGGCTCTTTGAAGGACCTGGTCGCGCGGCTCGCGCCGCCGCGGGGCGTATGGGTGATGGTGCCGGCTGGCGAGCCGACCGAGAGTACCATCAATCAACTCGCGGAATTGCTCGAGCCTGACGACGCTATCATCGACGGTGGCAACACCAATTTTCACGACGATGTCCGCCGCGCTTCGGCGCTCGCTGCCAAGAAGCTGCATCTGGTCGATGCAGGCACCAGCGGCGGCATCTGGGGACTCAAGCTCGGCTATTGCCTGATGATCGGCGGCGACAAAGAAATCTTCACGCGCTACGAACCGATTTTCAAAACGCTCGCGCCGCGCGACGGCTACGATCACGTCGGCGGCCACGGCGCCGGCCACTATGTGAAGATGGTCCACAACGGAATCGAGTACGGCCTGATGCAGGCGTATGCGGAAGGCTTCGAGGCGATGCACAAATCGGAGTACAAGCTCGACCTGCCGAAGATCGCCAATCTGTGGCGGCAGGGTAGCGTAGTGCGATCGTGGCTGCTGGAGCTAACCGCGAATGCGCTGGAAAAAGATCCGGGCCTCAAGCAAATCCGCGGCTACGTAGAGGATTCGGGTGAGGGCCGCTGGGCGGTACAGGACGCAATCGACAAAAACATCTCGATGCCGGTAATCACAATGGCGCTGTTCACGCGCTTTCGCTCGCGCGCTGGCAAGGGCGAGGGAACCTTCGGTGAGAAATTGCTCGCCGCACTGCGCGACGAATTCGGCGGCCACGGCGTCATCAAGGAATAGAGTTCCAGAGGAATTAGTTATTTATGGCCGCGACTGCTGCAAACCGGTCGGTTGATTTCAGCCACCTTCATCCCGTCAAGGAACGCAACCACTACGATCCATGCATCGTGGTTATTTTCGGCGGCGCGGGCGACTTGAGCCATCGCAAGCTGATTCCCGCGCTTTACAATCTCTCGATCGACGGCGAACTACCCGAGAAGTTCGCGATCCTCGGATTTTCTATGGAGGATCTTGACGACGAGAAGTATCGCGCATTCGCGCTCAGCGGCATCGAGCAGTTCTCACGCCGCAAGGTTGAGAAGGAGCACTGGGCGAAGTTCGCGCCGATGCTGCATTTCAACCGCGGCTCGTTCACCGAAGCTCACGACTACGAGAACCTGCGCCAGCGATGCGAGGCTATCGACGCCGAGTGCGGCACCCAGGGTAATCGCGCTTTCTACTTTGCAATACCGCCGGCGTTCATCGACACCTGCTCGGAGGGATTGACCGCGGCCGGCCTGATTCATCCGCATGAGAAGGGACATCCGTTCACGCGGGTGGTGGTCGAAAAGCCCATCGGCTCAGATCTCGCCAGCGCGTCCGAGATCAATGCCGAGCTCGCGCGCCATTTCGACGAAGGCCAGATTTTCAGAATCGATCACTACCTCGGCAAGGAGACCGTCGAGAACCTGATGGTGCTGCGTTTCGCCAACGCGATCTTCGAGCCTATCTGGACGGCGCGATTCGTGGACCACGTGCAGATTACGGTGGCCGAGGCTGAGGGCGTCGGCACGCGCGCGGCCTACTACGATCACGCCGGCGCGCTGCGCGACATGGTGCAGAGCCATCTGCTGCAGACGCTTTGCATGATCGCGACCGAGCCGCCCAACACCACCGGCGCCGAATCGATGCGCGACGCGAAGCTTGACGTGCTGCGCGCGCTGCGTCCGCTCGGCGACGAGGACATTGAGAAAGTGGGTCGTGCGCGGGCAGTACGGCGAAGGCTTGATCGGCGGCGTGCCGGTCAAGGCGTATCGCGACGAGGAGCACATCGCGCCGGATTCGCAGGTCGAGACCTTTGTCGCGCTGCGCTGCTGGATCGACAACTGGCGATGGGCTGGCGTGCCGTTCTATCTGCGCACCGGCAAGCGGTTGCCAAAACGCTCGAGCGAAATCGCGATCTACTTCAACAGCGTGCCCCGAATCCTGTATAACGCAAACCCACGCGCTCCGTTGGCGCCCAACATGCTGACCATCAGGATTCAACCCGACGAAGGCCTCGCGCTGCATATCATGTCCAAGGTGCCCGGCTCGGCGACCAAGCTTCAGCAGGTTAAGGTCGATTTCCACTACGTGACTTCGACGCCCGAAGCGTACGAAACTCTGCTCAACGACGTGATCGTCGGCGACCAGACGCTCTTCATGCGGCGCGACACGGTCGAAGAAGCGTGGAAGTTCGTGCAGCCGATTCTCGACGCGTGGGACCAGTCGCCAATGGATCCGCCAATCTACGCGGCGGGCTCATGGGGGCCGCTCGAGGCGGCGTTGATGATCGCGGCGGACGGCCGGACTTGGCGAACGCTGTAAAAAGGCGAACGGTATAGCGAGGACTTCACCAGCAGGAGATCACGGGCAGGAGATCAGATGACCGGCGGCATCACACTCACGCGGCACATCATGGCGAAAAGCGGCACCGCGATCCCGGTCGCGGACCTCGCGCTGATAATGGAGCGCATCGAGCTGATCGCCAAGCGCATCACGCGCGAACTCGCAGCCGCGGGCCTCGGCGGCGAGCTCGGCTACACCGGCGAGACCAACGTGCAGGGCGAGAAGGTTAAGAAGCTCGACCAATGGGGCAACCAGGTTTTCCTCGACGCCTTCGAGCACGGCTACCCGGTATGCAGTCTCATTTCCGAGGAGATGCAGGAGCCGCACCATTACTCAGTCAACTGCCGCGACAATAGCTACTGTGTACTCTACGATCCGATCGACGGCTCCTCGAATACCGACGTAAACGGTTCGCTCGGCACTATCTTTGCCGTCAAGAAACGCGCGCCCGGCCACAACAAGGGCATCGACGACATCCTCGTCCCCGGAACTCAACAGCTCGTCGCGGGCTACATTCTATATGGTCCCGCTGCGCAGCTGGTTTATACCGCGGGGGCCGGCGTCGATATTTTCACGCTCGATCGAACGCTCGGCGAGTTCATTCTCTGGAAGGAGAACGTGAAGATGCCGCCGCACGGCAATACCTATGCCGTTAACCAGGCGAACGCGGGGAAGTGGCACGAAGGCGCGCGCAAGTTCCTGGCGCATATTACTAGTCGCAAGGACAAACGAACCAGCTATTCTCTTCGATACTGTGGCGCATTCGCCGCCGACTTTCATCGGTTTCTGCTCGAGGGCGGAATATATTTGTACCCCGGCGAAGTTGCTGAAGGCGGCAAGGCCAAGGGCAAACTCCGCCTGATGTACGAGCTCGCTCCACTCTCGATGCTCGCCGAACAGGCCGGCGGTCGCGGCACGACCGGGAAGCAGCGAATTCTCGACATCGCTGCGACAGCGATTCACGAGCGGCATCCAATCTACATCGGCAGCGCGGAGGAAGTCGCGCTCGCCGAGTCGTTCAAAGTCGAAGGTTGAAGGCGCAGCGAGGTTCGTAATGGACGGGCTCATCCTGGCCGGCGATGTCGGTGGAACCAAAGTCGATCTCGGGCTTTTCCAGCAATCCGCGGGTGGACTCGCACTCGTGCGCGAACATCGCTACGCGACCGCGCAATTCGACAGCCTCGAGGCGGTCTGCGCGGAGTTTGTTGGAACGACCGGTGCGCCGTGAACGCCGCCTGCCTCGGCGTGCCGGGTCCGATCATCGATGGCGGCGCTCACGCCACCAACATTCCGTGGGAACTCTCGAGCGCCTCGCTGTCGCGCGCGTTGAACGGCGTGCCGGTGCGCTTGATAAACGATCTGACCGCGATTGCCTACGGCATGGTTCATTTGAAACCCGCCGAGTTCGCGGTTCTGCATTCAGGCGGAGAATCCGCCCGCGCACGGCAATATCGCGGTGGTCGCGGCGGGTACGGGTCTCGGCGAAGCGGCGCTGGTCTGGGAGGGCGACAAATATTACGCGGTGGCGTCGGAGGGCGGGCACAGTGACTTCGCGCCGCACGACGCCGAACAGATCGAGCTGCTGCAAGTTCGTCGCGAGCGAATTCGGACACGTAAGCTACGAGCGCGTCCTCTCGGGTCCGGGACTCTGGAATATCTATCGATTTTTGCGGCGCGAGAGCGGTGCCAAAGAGCCCGAGTGGCTTAGCGCGCAAATCGCGGCGGGCGACGCATCCGCTGCGGTGAGCGACGCGGCGCTGGCGGGACGCGATCCGGTATGCGTTCACGCGCTCACCATGTTTTGCGATATCTACGGTTCCGAGGCTGCCAACCTGGCGCTTAAAGTCCTCGCGCTCGGCGGTGTCTATCTTGGGGGCGGCATCGCGCCGAAGATTTTGCCGATGCTGACCGGCGGCACGTTCGTGAAAGGGTTCCTGGCCAAGGGCAGACTCAACGAAATCCTGAAGCGAATCGAAGTCCGCGTCTCGCTGAATCCTGCGGCCGGCCTGCTCGGCGCAGCCCACTGTGCGGCGGCGATGTTGTGATATAGAAGTGCAAACTGCAATGACATTCCCGACCGGAGACAGGGAGATATGACCAAGCGAGTTCGAGAGATTCTTGGCTATTACGATTCCGAAAACGGCAGCGTGCGCAACAACCTGTCGCGGATGCTCAATCACGGCGCGCTCGCGGGCACCGGCAAATTCGTGATCCTGCCGGTGGACCAAGGCTTCGAGCACGGCCCGGCGCGCAGCTTTGCGGTCAATCCGCCGGCGTACGATCCGCGCTATCACTTTCAACTCGCCATCGACGCGGGATGCAACGCATTCGCTGCTCCGCTTGGACTAATCGAGGGCGGATTTGCCGAGTTTGTCGGCGAGATTCCGCTCATCCTGAAGGTCAACAATCACGACGTTCTCAACGACGAAAAAGATCCGGCGCCCGCGATGACTGCGAGCGTCAAGGACGCGCTGCGTCTCGGCGCCGCCGCGGTCGGACTGACGATCTATCCCGGCTCGGCGAAGGAAAAGTCGATGTATGAGGAGGCGCGGGCGATTGGTGAAGAGGCCAAGGCCAGCGGCTTGCCGCTGGTCATCTGGTCGTACCCGCGCGGATCGGGAATCAGCAAGCAGGGCGAGACTGCGCTCGACGTGGTGGCGTATGCGGCGCAAATCGCGGCGCAACTCGGCGCGAATATCATCAAGGTCAAGCCTCCCACCGCGTTCATCGAACAGGCCGAGGCCAAGAAGGCGTACGACGCCGCCAAGGTACCGGTCGAGCCGCTCTCGGCACGCATCAAGCACGTCATGCAGGCCGCGTTCGCCGGCCGTCGAATCGTGATCTTCTCGGGCGGCGTCAAGGAGACCGACGAGAACCTGCTGAATACTGTCCGCGGGATTCACGACGGCGGCGGTTACGGCTCGATCATCGGGCGCAACAGTTTTCAGCGTCCCAAGACCGACGCGATAGCACTACTCAGCAAGGTCATCGACATTTACAAAGGCTGATGAAGCATTAGAGGCGTACCGCAGTGCCAGTGAAAAGATACAGTGAGTATCAGCATCTCCTGTTCGAGCAGAAGGGCGATGGCATCCTGCTCATCACGATCAATCGTCCCGAAGTTCTCAACGCCACCAACAGCCGCCTGCATTGGGAGTTGAGCCGCGTCTGGCTCGATATCGCTGACGACGATGAAACCAACGTTATCGTGATAACCGGCGCTGGGCGTGCGTTCTCAGCCGGCGGTGACCTCGAGATGATCCAGCAGATGGCGTCTGGCGCGACCAACGTCGGAAAGGCGTGGAAGGAAGCCGGCGACATCGTTTACAACATGATCAATCTCGACAAGCCAATCATCTCGGCGATCAACGGCGTCGCCGTCGGCGCGGGATTGGCGGTCGCCTTCATGGCGGATATCAGCATCGCGTCCGAGGCGATGCGCATTACCGACGGTCATCTGCGCCTCGGCGTCGCGGCCGGAGATCATGCGGTGATCATCTGGCCACTGCTCTGCGGCATGGCCAAGGCAAAGTACTACCTGATGACCGCGGATTTCATCGACGGCAAAGAGGCCGAGCGCATCGGGCTCGTGAGCCTGTGCGTTCCCGCCGACCAGCTGATGGACAAGGCGATGGAAGTCGCTCGCAAGCTCGCGCGTGGGCCGCAACAGGCGGTGCGCTTCACCAAACGCTCGCTCAACAATTGGCTGCGGGTGGCAGGCCCGGCGTTCGACGCGTCGCTCGCGCTCGAGATGATGGGATTTTTCAGCGCCGATCTTGCCGAAGGCGTTACCGCTTTGCAGGAGAAACGCCCGCCATCATTCCCAGGCGTCGCCAAGCCGAAACCCTGAGCCGCAAAGACGGCTTCGCCGGGGACTCCGACCCTCTGTTGCTGTGTCGTGCATTTTGAAATAATCTTGCGCGCTTATAACGACCTAACCGGAGCGGGGAAGAAAATGTTGACGAAGAAATTTGCGCTGCTAGCGGCCTCGGCCATGCTCGTGACCACCGTCGCGTTTGCGACCAATGCGCGGCCCGCGTTCGCCGCGGCAAAAGTCGATTGCGATGCGGTAATGAACGAGCTCAACAGCGGCAAGCATGCCAAGGATGTCGCTACTGACCTGAGTATCTCGACTTCGAGCGTCTATCGCTGCAAGCGACATGCTAAGGCCGCCGCCAAGGCTGCTACCAAGTCGTCGTCGCAAGCGCAGGCCGGCAAAGAGCCACCGATGGCTCCCGACTCGATGGCAGCTCCCTCGCCTGCGATGGCAGCGCCGGCAGCTTCTCCCAAGTAGGAATTTCGCATCGATGCGTCGCGAGTCGTCATGGCTCGCGACGCGTCGTGCGAATGATCGACGGCTTAATCGCGATGCCGAAATGCGAACTGTGCGAGCTGCGTGACTACACGCAGCGCTACGCCGACTTCGTTCACCCGTTCAAATTTACAATTCTGGATTGCGATTCGTGCGATACTCCCATGGCCGTGCTGGGAGACCATCGCGCGGTGCCCACCGACCAGGAGCGCGAATTCATGATCGAGGCGTTGTCACTGGTGGCGCGTGCGAAGTACGGGGCCGACAAATTCGGCATCGATGACGTTATGCGGCAGATTCCCGACCATTGTCATATGCACGCGCGTCCAATTCGCCGCTGGCAATATTAGCTGCGGCACAGCCCGGTTCCCGATCGCCAAACATATTACGGCGAGGTTTCGCGAGCTTTACCCATTTGGTAAGCGGCGAATCTTGTGCTATATGCCCGCCGTTACGCGCGTTGCCTGGGGAGGCAACGTAGCCGACCGGAGCAGGGCCTGAGGGGGCGCTCCAGTCGGGTTCCCTTAGGGAGGTACGGGGGAAATGGCTAACGGCACGGTTAAGTGGTTCAGCCCAAAAAAGGGCTACGGCTTCATCACGATGGAGGACGGGCAGGAAGTGTTCGTTCACTACAGCGCCATCGACGGAGCGGGCTTCCGCTCGCTCGAGCAGGGAGAGAGAGTTGAGTTCGAGGTCGCGCAAGGTCCCAAGGGACTGCAAGCCTCGAACGTCAACAAGGGTTAGGGGCGCGTTAAGGGGGACTTCCGGAGGCGGGGAGCGGCTAGACTGCCGACCAGGCGGCGCACGACCTGTGCGCCGTCGCGTCGGCGCGCCTGCGTATTTGTGCTAGTGACTGCAAGATGAGTGACGCAGTTCCGTTCGGCAACCGGCTTCGCTTTGGCACGATGGTCTCGACGTCGAGTCGCGAGGAAGCAACTAGCGGCCTCGAGTCGATCTCGCGATGGGGCTATGAAGTCCTGTGGGCACCCGATCACGTTGCGTTCACCGGACCCGTTAACGATCCGCTGACCACGCTCGCCTACCTGTCGGCGCTCGAACCCAAACTTACTTTCGGAACCAGCGTGTACCTGTTGCCGCTGCGGCATCCGGTGCCCGTCGCGAAGATGGTCGCGTCGCTGGACCGGCTGCTGGGCGCCGGGCATTTCATCTTCGGTGTCGGAGTCGGCGGCGAGTTTCCGCGTGAGTACGAGGCCTGCGGCGTACCGATTCACGAACGCGGCGGTCGCGCGACCGAGGCAATCCAGGTGATGAAGCGGCTGTGGAGCGGCGAGCGCGTCGAGCATCGCGGGAAGTATTTCAGCTTCGGCGAAATCAGCATGCTGCCCAAGCCCAAAACTCCGGGCGGCCCTCCAGTCTGGATTGGCGGGCGTGCCGAGGGTCCGCTCAAGCGCGCAGCGCGATACGGCGACGGATGGATGCCGTATGTCGTCACGCCCAAGCGTTTCGCCGACGGTCTGGACTTCATCGGGGCGGAGGCGGCGCGCGCCGGCCGTCGAGATCACGTCTTTCGGCACATGCATTCAGCTCTTCTGCACGTTGGGCGAGAGCGTTGAAGCGGCTCACGAAGTAGCGGGCAAGTTTCTCAGCAAGCGATACGCGACCGACATGCACCAGGCCGCGCGCCGCTACGGAGCGCTCGGCCGTCCAGCCGACGTGGCCGCGAAAGTAAGCGAGTACATCAGGGCCGGGGCGCGCGATATCGGTATCGACGCAATCACGCATCCGTCAGAACGCACAGATCAGCTCGAGCAATTTGCCAAAGAAGTGATCCCGTTGCTCAGCTTGTAGCTTGCCACGCGCGATCCCATCGTCCGTCGTGGATGCGTGGCAACACCGGCTTGCGCATTGGACGCTTGAAAGCGTCGGCCGCATAGCCCATCGGCACCAGCGCGATTAGCTGATACTCACGCGGCACTCCGAGCAGAGTCTTGGTCTCGGGCTCGCGACTGGTGAGCATGGTGGTCATCGCGGTGCCGATGCCGACCGCGCGCGCCGCGAGCATCATCAGCTCGATCGCGGGGAAGATCGAACCGTAGGTAGCGCCGAAGTTGGAGAGATCGGCTTCGCTACCACGCTCGACGCGCATCTTGGGCCGATCGAGAAAGATCAGAACGTGAACCGGAACGACCGTAAGCTGCGCGGCGAACTCGTCGCCGGTCTTGAGCGCTTTCACCGCCCGCGGCGACAGCGTCGTGCGACCGCGGATGATCGCGCTGTCCTTATATGGAACCCAGACGGATTCGTAGAGGCGTTGGATTTCGCGGCGCGCATTCAAGTCGCGCACGACGACGAATTCCCACGGCTGTGCGTTGGAGCCCGACGGCGCCATGTTCGCGGTCTCGAGGATTTTCATTAGCTCCGCATCAGCAACAGGGCGGTCGAGGAAATGACGCATCGTGGGCGTTGTGGTGGCGACTTCGAAGAAATCCATCGGCGGCCTCCCGCGAGAGAGAGCAGTGAGCTAGACCAATTCGATCGGATGTTCGCCGCGACGTGTGACGCGGCCGACGATAGCAGCCTCGCGATGTCCACAATTCTGCAGCTCTGCGAGCAGCGCAAGCGCCTGGTTATCGGGAACCGCGATCAGCAGTCCGCCCGAGGTCTGCGGATCGAATGCGACCGTGGCGATCTCCTCGGAAACTTCGTCCGAGATTCGGACGCTCGGCGCATAGTACTCGCGATTGCGTAAGCCGCCGCCAGGCGTCATGCCGGCGCGGCATTGTTCGAGCACGCCGGGCAGCAGCGGCAGGTCGGATTCTTCGAACACGATGGTAACTCCACTACCTACGGCCATCTTGAGCGCGTGACCAACGAGACCGAACCCTGTCACGTCGGTGGCGGCGTGAACGTCGAACTTCAGCATCGCGGAAGCGCCCGCGGCGTTAAGTTGCGTCATCGAACGGACGGCAGCCTGGTAATGTTCATCGGGCAGCGCGTCACGCTTGAACGCGGTCAGCAAGATTCCCGTGCCGAGCGCCTTGCTGAGCACGAGCGCGTCGCCGGCTTGCGCGCCGACGTTGCGCACGATTCGGCGCGGATCGATCACCCCGGTGATAGCCATGCCGAATTTCACTTCTTCGTCGCCGACGGTGTGGCCGCCGACCACCACGACGCCGGCCTCGCGCGCTTTCTCGGCTGCGCCGCGCAGAATTTCGGCGAGCATCGCGCCGGGCAATCCGGTTTGCGGCCAGCATACGATGTTGAGCGCGGTGCGCGGCACTCCGCCCATCGCATAGACGTCCGACAGCGCGTTGGCGGCGGAGATTTGTCCGTAGGTGAAAGGATCGTCGACCACAGGCGTGAAGAAATCGACGGTATTGACGATCGCGAGGTCGTCGGAAAAGCGGAACACGCCGGCATCGTCACCGGTGGAAATTCCGACGAGCAAATCGGGATGGGTCGGCAGTTCGAGATGTTCGAGAACGCCAGCGAGATCCGCGGGACCAAGCTTGCCGGCGCAACCGGCAGCCTTGCACCGCGCAGTCAGGCGGAACGGCTCGCCAGCGATGGCAATGTTGTCGTTAGATGTGGGCATGGGCGGTATTGTCGCGCATCGCGACGGCGATGTCAGCCGCAATCCGATGGCGGCAAACGTCCAGGATGCGTCGCTGATCGCTACAGGTTAAATTCGAGCGAATCTTCATTTTCTACCATAGGTAGTCCGGCAGCGAGCTGCTTGTACACCACCGGTAGCTTCGTTCCGTCAAAAACAATTTTTCGCGTAGGCCGGCTCTCGAGAAGAAAACCGATGTTCGCATTGAGTCTCGTGAGCATCATCATTCGGTATGAATAGCACGGCAGGTGCGGCGTGTTCAGGATGAACAGTTCATCCCTGAACGGGAGCGATGCGGGCCAAGAAAGAGCGAGGCTAGGATTGAATTCGGAGGCGGCGGTGGTCGCCTACTCGGGTGGTGACGCCGCTGTGGTCGAAGTGATCGAGTAGTGCGATTGCGAACTTGCGCGAGGCGCCGAGCAGGTCGCGGAATACTGCGGCGGTGATCTGGTCGTGGGCTTTCAGATATTCGACGAGGCGATCGCGAGCGGCGTTGGCGGCTGCGCTGCTGAAATACAAATCTGTTGCTATTTTCACGACGCGTCCCTCGCGTTCCATCGCAAGCAGCACCGTTCTTAGATGCGGGAGCTGATTGGCGGGGATTTTCAATTCTTCGGCCAGTTGCTTGAGGTCAGGTGGCTGGAACTGCGCGGTGGCGAGGGCGGCTTCGACGCGGGAGCTGAGCGTTTCGGCGGCGCCGCCGAGTTGCACGCGATGACGCTTGAGCCGGAGCAAACTTTCCTCGCGCACTATTTCGGATTCATGACTTAAGCGATCGATGACCGGACGGAACGCGCGCGCGCCGATTTCGTAAGGCAGCCGCGTTCGCAGCGCTTCCATTTCGAGGCCGGGCGACAGGGGCTCGGTGTCGTGATGATGGTGGATCGCCTCGAGGGCAAAGCGTTTGAGTTCGTCCCACCGGGTGCGGGTGGTGAAAGCCTGGTCGTCGCCGATTGAGAGTTTCACGAAATGCGTTTCTTCACGCAGCGCGGCAGCCGCTTCCACGATCGGAAGGTTCATCAGGGTGGCAATCCTTACCGTGCCGAGGGCGAAGTCCTCATTCAAATTAATCAACGCTTCGAGCGCGTTGGCGCCCGACGAATCCCTGAGCATGCGGAGGTTGGAGCGATAAGCGTCGAGCGGCTTGCGGACCCGGCGGCCGAAGGGGTTGAGCACGATGCCACCGCCGAGCGTGCGCGAATTGGTTTCGTCGCGGATGACGAAGCGGTCGCCCGAAAGCGCAACAACGGGGTCCTCGGACACGAGCTGCGCCAAGCCGGCGGCCTTGAGGGCGATCGCGCCGGCATCGTCGAGAACGATCGCCCGCGCGATGGTCTCTGCGGTGCCGATGAACAGGCGCACGCGTGTATTGTTCTTGAGCGCGCGCCTGGCGGCGGGACGAATCTCGAGCCATGCGTCGAAGCGCGCGGTAGCGGAGTCCAGCCGCTCGTCGGCGAGCACGTCGCCGCGACCGAGGTCGAGCTTTTCGGCGCCGGTGAGATTCAGCGCGACGCGCTGGCACAGGCCGGCGCTCTCGACCGAGTCCGAATGCACCTGGATCGCGCGGACGCGGACTTCATCGCCCGACGGCAACACGCGGAGCTTATCGCCGACGTGGACCTCGGCGCCCATCGCAGTGCCGGTGACGACGATGCCGTGACCCTTGATGACAAATGCGCGATCGAGCGGCAGCCGGAAAATGCCGGTGGCGCGGCGCGCCTGGAAGCCGTCGAGCTGGCGAACTATTTCGTCGCGCAATCGGTCGAGGCCGACGCCAGTGGACGACGAAACTTCAATGACCGGGGCGGCGGCGAGCGTGGTGCCATCGGCGAGAATCTCGATCTCGTCGCGTACTTCGCGCAGGCGGGAGGCGTCGACGAGGTCGGCCTTGGTGATCACGAAGATGCCGCGGCGGACGCCGAGCAGGTGAAGAATGTCGAGGTGTTCTTCGGTCTGGGGCATCACGCCATCGTCGGCGGCGACGGTGAACAGCACGAGGTCGATGCCGTGAGCGCCCGCCAGCATGTTGCGGATGAAGCGTTCGTGGCCGGGAACATCGACGACGCCGGCACGGGTGCCGTCGGGCAACGCGAAGTAGGCGAAGCCGAGGTCGATCGAGATCCCGCGCTCCTTTTCCTCCTTGAGGCGATCGGTATCCTGCCCGGTGAGAGCCTTGATGAGCGCGGTCTTGCCGTGATCGATGTGGCCGGCGGTGCCGATGATGGCGTGAGTCGCGGTGGAAGCCAGAGCTACGCCATTTGTTTGGTGTACATTGCCATGTCGAAGTAGTCGCGCCATGCGCTGATCTTCGAGCCGGTCACTTCGAACACGCCTGCGACCGGCAGCGAGATGGTTTTGCCGTTGCCGAGATCGAAAACGTCGACGCGCTCATTGAATACGATGTTGCCAGCGCCGGCGGTATGCAGCACTTTGAAATGGAGCGACTTGGCCATCGGCAGAAAGGTGTTGATGACGCCCTTGATCGCGGCTTTGCCCTTGGCGGGTTCGAGCGGGATGTTGTGATAGACGGCGTCGTCGGTAAAGAAGCCGAGCAGTTCGTCGATATTCTTGCGCGGCCATGCGTTACAGAATTCGGTCACAACTTTTTCAGCATCGGTAGCCATACGATTTCTCCTGTGGCGCAAGCGCCTATTCGTGATCGAGATAAAAGCGGTCCTCGTCCTTGTTATAGCCGAAAAGCTCAGCGTAGCGACCCCAGTTAACCAAGGTAATGAATTGGCGCTCGGGCTTTTCGCTGGGCAGGAGCATCGCGAGGTGTTCGAGGGCGATCTCCCTGGTCAGCGATTTGTCCTCGGTGCCATGCAGCAGGCGGATGAAGTAGCTGAAGAGGCCGTGTTTCTTTAACTGCTCGCGCAGAATCAGCTTGCGCTCGTTGACCTTGGAGTCCAGAAATTGTTTGCCGAGCGGCTCGAGCACGACGTCTCCGGTAGGAGTCGAAACGAGGCCGAGGATTTCACCGGCCTTCATAACCTTCAGCAAATCGCCGAATTTGAAATTGAGATCGCGCGCGATTTTGTACCCGTCCTCGCGGCCGCCGCGGTCCTCGAGCAATTCGAGCAGGCCGAAGACGAGGGTCAGGCCGCAATCGGGGAGCGGAGTTATCGACGCTGGAGGCATCAGCCGCGCTCCTCGATCAGCGAGAAGACTTTGTCGGTCAGCGCGTTGAAGGCTTCGGTACGGCGGTCGCGCGGTCTCGGCAGCTCGACCTTGAGATCTTTGACGACGCGTCCGGGTCCGGCGGCCATCACGATGATGCGGTCCGCAAGCTCGATCGCCTCTTCGATGATGTGGGTGACGAGCACAATGTTCTTCACGGGCATGTCGCTCGACTGCCAGATGTCGAGCAACTCTTCACGCAGCGTAATCGCCGTCAGGGCGTCGAGCGCGGAGAACGGCTCGTCCATCATGAGCACTTTGGGCTCGACCGCGAGCGCCCGGGCAAGACCGACGCGCTGCTTCATGCCGCCTGACAACTCGCGCGGGTAGGCTTCTTCGAAGCCGTCGAGGCCGACCTTGTCGATATAGATGCCGGCGCGCTTTTCGCGCTCAGCCAGTGGCAGGCCCTGGGCTTCGAGACCGAGCTCGACGTTGGCTTTGACCGACAGCCATGGCAGCAGCGCGAATGACTGGAACACGAGCGCGCATTCAAGATTGATGCCGTCGACCTGGCGTCCGCGGTACAGCACCTGTCCCGAAGTCATCGGCACGATGCCGTTGATGATACGCAGGAGCGTTGATTTTCCGCATCCCGAGGGGCCGACGATCGCGACGAACTCACCCTCCTCGACGTCGAAGTTGATATCGTTGAGCACCTGCAGCGTACCCTTGGCGTGCGCGAAACTTTTCGCGATGTGTTTGAGCTCGAGGAGGGCCATGGGTCAGGATCGCACATAAGCAGGGCGTCAGTAGTCCAGCCTGTAGCGCTCCGTGGCAAGGTTGTACAAGGGGCGCCACATGAGACGGTTCAACAATAGCACCACCGCTATCATTGATAGCAGGCTCAGCAGGATCATCACGCCATTGCCGGATCTATAAGTGGCGGCGTCGAGCAGGGAGCCGATGCCGAGCACCTGGTAGGTGTGATCCTTGTAAACGAAGTATTCGGAGAGGATCAGCGCGTTCCATCCGCCGCCCCATGCCGTGATGCTGCCGGTGATAAGCGAGGGCGTGACGGCGGGGAGAATCAGCTTGCGCCATCGCGCGACGCGGGAGAGACCAAACGCGCGGGCGGCTTCCTTCAAATCCTCGGGCACCTGGTTGATGCCGGCGAGCAGGTTGAACAGCAGGTACCATTGCATGCCGGTGAGGATGAGGAGAATCGAGGCGAGGTTCATGCCGCCGGTGATCTCGATCACGAAGACTACGATGAGCGGGAACAGCGCCGTCGCGGGCATCGAGCCGACGATTTCGGCGATGGGCGAGAGGACGCGGTTGAAGCGCGGATTCTCGCTGGCTGCGAGCGCGCACGGCACCGTCCAGGCCAGCGAAATCGCGTAGGCGACAGTCATGCGAATAGTCGAGAGGACAATTGCTTCAGGGATTTGTTTCGCGTCGGACGGCCACGGCTGCGAGAGCGTTTTGACCAATGCGACCAAGCCGCGTGCCAATGCCCAGGTGATGAAGATCACGATCGCGCCAATGATCAAGGTCCGCACGATAGCGCCCAGGCGCTTGCTTTGTTCGGGTGTTAGCTCAGGGCCTCGCGGAAGAGCCTCCAGTGCGGTCGCGACGAGCCTGAAGGGTGGCCGCAAAATTGCCCGCAGCGCGCGCGTGACGGCGGGGCCGACTCCAGACAGTGCGTCGAACATGCCCAGCGATTGCGACCGCGCCCGAAGACGCCGCAAATTCGTACTTGAATTTTTCTGCCCACGTCGACAGCGGCTGCCACACGACCATGTCCATCGCCACGATGATCGCGAGCAACGTCAGCAGTCCCGCCGCGATATCGAACGAGCGTCCTTTCTCGGCGGCTTCCCAGAGGAAACTGCCGAGGCCGGGCAGCCGGTAGCTGGCGGGACCGACGGTGATGATTTCGCACGCGATGAGGAAGTACCATCCTGCGACCCATGACAGGATAGAATTGTAAACCAGCTTCGGCACGCTGGCCGGCAGCAGCAGACGTCTGAACTTCAGCCATCCGCGGCCGCCGAACGATTCGATCGCGTCCTTCGAATCCTCGGGAATAGTTTTGACCGCTTCGTAGACGCCGAGCGCCATGTTCCACGCCTGGCTGGTGAAGATGAGAAAGACGGCGGCCATCTCGACGCCGAGCCGGCTTCCATGCGCGAGGGCGACGAAGAAATAAACCGCGGCAGGAAAAAAGCCGACCACCGGCACCGATTGTGCGATGTCGATGGCGGGGATCAGGATACGCTCGTAGAGGGCGCCACGCGCGGCCGCCATGCCGTAGAAGATCGAAAAAATCAGCGCGATGATGTACGCGGCGAGCATCCGGTAAAACGAGCAGAACGCGTAGTATGGGAGCTGACCGAGCGAAGCGGGGACGTTGTGCGGAATAAGATGCTGGGCGTGGCTTCGATAGGCGAAGAAGAGCGCGATAATCGCGGCGAGCGCGAGAAACGAGAGCGTGCCGTTGACGAGGCGCCGCGCATTTATTTCGATGCCGAACATTTTCATGTGATCCGAAACTTCCAGCATAACCGCGGCGGCGTTTCGCTCAAGTGCAAACTGCATTGCGGTCGCATTAATTTTCGGAGCGGCGGCGTTGACAACGCGCGGTCCGGGCAATAGCGAAGTCGCAAGAGCGTAAAGACGAATGGCAGAAGGCGACAGACTACCTGGCGACGAGTGGCAGCTGGACGAGAGATCCAGCGATCGCGCGGAGCATGAGGCGCCGCTGCCGATGCCTACGACGGCGCTCGCCGGCAATTTGAGCCACGAACGGCTCACGCGAGGTGTTTACGTCGTCACGGCGGAGAATCTCGGATGGGGCGTAGTCGTGTTGTACGCGCTCATCACGCGCGCGATAGCTCTGGGAGCGCGTCCACTTGACGCGGTACCGGCAACCGATGCACTCGCAGCGTTCCTGATTGCGGCTCATGGCCGGGTCGCGTTCGCGCTGGCGGGTTCGTGGGTGACGATATTCGAGAGCTGGATCTTTGCAGCATCCGGCGCCACGGATGCCAGTTCGCGAATCGTCGTGATGCTATGTGGTCTGCTGATGATCGCGACCGCATTTGCGATGCGTCCTGTGCTGGGGCGCGCGGGAGCGCTGGCCTTCGCCGCTTTGATCGCGATCTCGCCGAGCATGACTTATTTCTCGCGTGGCGGCTCGACGGTGATCGCGTCGTTGACCTTCATGATGATTGCGATCGCAATCGCGGAGAGCATGCGTCGGCGGCCGAGCGTGGCGCGCGCGGCATGGTTGGGCGTCGCAATCGCGCTCTGGCTCACGGCGGACTCGATCGGCTACGTGACGGCTGCCGCAGTCGCAGCGTCGCTGATTCTTGTCGGCCTGGCCGACGCTCTGCGCCTCGACCATCCGCGTCTGCGCATGCGGGTATGGTGGCAGCGGCGCCGCCTGCTAGTGATCGTCTGCGCCAGCGTCGTGATCATCCTGTGGAGTTTCCTGGCGACAGCTTTCCTGGCCCGATCTTTCGGGCAGATATACGAGCTCGAGTTGCGTCCCGCGTTCGCCCCTCCGTCGATTGCGTTTCATCGTGCCGTTCGACGATTGGTCCCGATCCTGGTGGCCTACGAATTCATTCTCCCAATTCTCGCAATCGTTGGAACGTTCGCAATCGTCTCGCGCCGCGTCGGCGACCGCTTTGCGGCATGGTCGGTGGCGTGGACGTTCGTGAGCCTGGTGATACTCGCATCGGTGAGCGCGAATTCATCGAACGCAGTTGTCGCGATTGTCCTGCCGTTATCCATCCTCGGCGCCTACGCGGTGGATTGGCTGCATCAGACGGAGCGATGGAACTCGATTCGATATGTACTGGTGGCGGCGGCCGCGCTCACGCTTTACGTTCAAATCGCCACCAATTTTGTCCATCCAGCGCCCGACACTAGTGAGGCGCCGTGGCGTCGTCATGCACTGTTGTTCTGGTCCGAGCCGGTGACTTCGACGCTGACCAAGAGGGAATGCGAGCGCGCGAGGGATGCGGTTACGGTGGCGGGTGCGACTGCGATGATCCCCGACGATGCGCCGCAGGTGCAATGGTACCTGCGCGATCTTGCGCCTACCGGCGCGCCCGAGACGGCGAACATCGTCGTGACCATGGGCCGGACTGCAAGCGGCGCCGTCCAGGGCGACCCTGACGTATCGCATTTTGGCTTCGAGGAATGGTGGACGCCGGATTTCCGCACGCTGACGGCGTCGCGCGCAATCGAGCACCTGTTTACGCAGCGTGCGTGGAGTGACGTCGAGATAAGCGATATCGAAATCGCGATACCGCGTCCTGGCGCTAAAGCGCCCGCGCCTTGAATTCGTGAAATTTTCGCCCAGCCGATCCGCGCAGCGTGGTCCGTCGCAGAATTGCGTGTGGACGCTCGCTTTGCGATAAACTTCACACACCGCGCATCGCGACGCCCTATTTTCGCGCCCGCGCGTAACCAGGATCCCTTCCAGTCAAGGAGCGCCGATGGACTCTGTGGTGAAATTCCTCGAACCCTATCAACTGCATCCGGTGATCGATCATTTCTCGGTCGCGCTGCTGATAACCGCAGTGCTGATCGATCTGGTCGCCGGCGCTTCACCATCGCGCATCTGGCTTCGCTACACCGCCGTGTTGCTGATCGTCCTCGGTGCGATCGCGGCCGGCGGTTCGTATTTCACCGGTGGCATGGAGGCCGACCGCATCTGGAACGCGCTGGGCGACCCGGCCAAGGATGTGCTCAAGCGGCACGCGGAGCTCGGCGAGTACCTGGCGATCACCTTCGGCATCCTCGCAGTGTGGCGGCTCATGATTCAGGGCTTTGGCTTCATGGCGGGATCGCGCGCGATTTATTTGATCGTCGCATTAGTAGCGATCGTCGTGCTGGGCTACTCGGCGCACCTGGGCGGAGTGCTGGTGTACGACTATGGCGCCGGCACCGCGCTGATGGCGGCCGCTCCAGTGCCGGCGGAGGCTGCGAGTCCCGGGGCTGAGCCGACGTCGTCGGGTCCGCTCCCAACGGTTTCAGTGCCGACTCCGATTGCGACGTCGAGCGCCTTGCCTGCGGTTTCTAATGGCGCTTCAACTGCCGCGCCGGCGTCGAGCAGTTCGCCCTCGCCTTCACCCGTGCCAACTGGTGGAGTGAATATGTGATGCAATCGAAAACCAGTCCGCAACAATCGCTCGAGGTCGCCGATCGGCTGTTCAAGGCCATCGAGCGTGGCAACGTCGCTGCAATCCGCGAGATTTACGCACCGGGCGTGAAAATCTGGCACAACAATGACGGCGCTACGCAGACCGCTGAGCAGAATCTCGCGGTGCTCGGCTGGGTGGTCGCCAATATTGCGGAACGCGAGTACGCCGAAATCCGCCGGCAAGCGACGCCGACCGGATTCGTGCAGCAACACGTGCTGCGTGGACGCGTGAAATCGTCGGGCAAGGAATTGCGCCTGCCGTCATGCATCATTTGCGACGTCGAGGATGGCCGCATCACGCGCCTCGACGAGTATTTCGATTCGGCTCACGTCGCAGTGCTGAGCGCATGAGGTGCATTCGCCTCGCTCGCTACACTTTTCTGAAACAAGGAGTCTAGTTTTATGACCCAGCGTCTCGGTTTTGGCGTGTTCCTCGCGCCGCATCATCCTATCGGCGAGCATCCCACGCTCCAGTTGCAGCGCGATCTCGAACTCGCGCAGTGGCTCGACGAGCTTCACTACGACGAGTTCTGGGTGGGTGAGCATCATTCCGCCGGATGGGAGACGATCGCGTCGCCCGAGATGTTCCTGGTCGCCGCGGCCGAACGCACCAAGCGAATCAAGCTTGGCACCGGCGTCGTGTCGATTCCGTACCATCATCCGTTCAACGTCGCGCAGCGCATGGTGATGCTCGATCACCTGAGCCACGGACGCGCGATGCTTGGGGTGGGGCCGGGCGCATTGCCGTCGGACGCCGTCATGCTGGGCATCGATCCGATGACGCAGCGCGACAAGATGGATGAGGGCCTCGGCGTCATCCTGCGCCTGCTCAACACCGACGAGCCGTTCAGCTATAGCGGCTCGTGGTTTGAGCTGAATAACGCCGCGCTGCAGATTCGGCCGCTGCAGGAAAAAATTCCGATCGCGGTCGCGTCCACGATTTCGCCGTCGGGGATGAAGACTGCCGGCAAATATGGCGCGGGCGTGCTGTCGGTCGCCTCGTACTCCGAAGAAGGCTTGATGGCGCTGCCGACGCAGTGGAATTTCGGCGAGACTTCGGCCAAGGAACACGGCAATACGATCGATCGCGCGAACTGGCGAATCGTGATGCCGTTTCATCTTGCGGAATCCAAGGAACAGGCGATGCGCGAGGTCGCCGCGGGTCTCCAGCGATGGCAGAACGAGTACATCGTCGGGATTCTCGGCACGCCGAATCGGCCGACGTTTCCCGATGGCTACGAGGCGGCGAAGCGGATGAGCGAATACGGCGGTGCGATCTTCGGCACGCCCGACGACGCGCTCGAGCGGATTGCGCGGCTGCAGAAACTCTCGGGCGGCTTCGGCACGATCCTCAGCTTCGCGCACGACTGGGCGACCCCGCCGCAAATGATGCGCAGCTATGAACTGATCGCGCGCTACGTGATGCCGCGATGCCAGGGGCTCATCAAGCCGATCGAAGCTTCGGCGGCGCGCGTCACGGCCAACAAGGAAGCGCTGATGGAAAAATCAACCGGCGCGATTCTCAAGGCGATTCGCGACTACAACGCGGTGCATCCAAGACAGAAGTAAAACACTCGTCGACCATGCCGTGTACGCCTATTCGATTGCGAAGTGGACCGGGTGTTGCTGGTCGAAATTCTGCGTTGAACGGGAGCAAACAGATGGTCAAATTCGATCACATGAACTTGCCGGTCACGAACTACCAGGCGTCGCGCGATTGGTATGTGCGAAACTTCGGCTTCAAGGTTGAATTCGAAGTTCCCGACCGCAAGACCTCCGCGATCCAGGACGACGCCGGCTTCACGATCTTCTTGTATGAGCAAGCGGCGCAACTGTCCGGCGCGAAGTGCTCGCTAACTCTTCAAGTCGAAGACGTCGATTCGAAATATAAGGAGCTGAAATCGAAAGGCGTCGTGTTTACAAATCCACCGGGAAAATATTTCTGGGGCTACGGCGCCGAGCTGCGAGACCCCGACGGCTATCAGCTACTGCTGTGGGACGAAGTGTCGATGCGCGAGAAAGGCAGCTCTGGTTAAGTTGCATATCTCCATTGACCTGCGGTAACAGTCGTTCAGAACGAATCAGAGTTAACTCCCGCAACGGAGGGCGTCGTGGACAATAGCTTCGACCAGCGCGCGACCGAGGCGATGGCCAGTACCGGTCGCGGGTCCGTTTAACATCGCGCGGGCGCAAAGCGTCGAGACCGCGCGTCCCGGCAAGTAGAAGGCAGCGATGGCGCGACGAATCATCGGCAAGGTCAGCGGGCTCGCGCGTTACCCGGTCAAATCGATGCTCGGTGAGCAGCTCGACGAGCTGCAGTTCACCGCGCGCGGCGCGGTCGGCGATCGCGCTTATGCGCTCAGGGAGCTGGTGACGCGGCAAATAGCCAGCGCGAAAAAGTTTCCGCGTCTGTTCGAATTTCGCGCCACTTACGATTCCACGCCTACGCCGGAAAGCGCGGCGCCTGTTACGATCGAGTTGCCGGACGGACGAAAACTCCACGCTGAAGACCCGGACGCATCGGAGCAAATCTCTGAAGCACTCGGCCGCAAAATGGGTCTCGAGCGCGCCGCGACCGCGCATCGCGAGCATGCCGGAATCGATCCAGCGACTATTTTTGCCGACGTGCCGGTCGACCAGGTCATTTCCGGTCTGACCGCCGCGACGATGCCTGACCATTTCGGACTCGAGAAGGATAGTTTTTTCGACACATGCGGTGATGCACGTGATCGCCACTGGCACGCTGCGGCATATGGCGAAACTTGCGGCGCCCGGATCAGTCTTCGACCCGCGCCGCTTCCGGCCCACGATTCTGGTCGACACGGGCGAGCGCGACGACTCGTTCCTCGAGGACGAATGGCAAGGCGGCACGCTGGCAGTAGGAGATAGCCTGACGATTGTTGCGATGCAGCCGGCGCTGCGCTGCGTGATGACGACGCATCCGCAGGAAGACCTCGCGCGCGACTATGCCATTCTGCGGTACGGCGGCGTCCACCATCGCGCGAACGTCGGCGTGTTTGCGTCGATCGGCGAAGCGGGCAAGGTTCGCGTCGGCGATCCGGTATACCTGGACCAGTAAAGCCCCTGACAACCGTTGTCAGGTTGTTGAAACAACGCGGCGCGGCCTCTTGCGAGATCCGATCCTCGGGGCAGACGATAGATGTGTGACGCGGCATCGAGCCGCGCCACGCCGATGCGAGCCGCTCGTGAAATCATAATATCGGAACGCGCCGTCGAACGAATCGCCGCCGCCCGCGCATGGCTGGAGTCGCAGCCGGCTGGCTGCGAAATCCTTGTCATCGCGTCGGTCAAAGAGGCCGCCGACGACCTGGTCCGCGCATTCGCGCTTTCGCGCGGCGCGATGCTCGGCGTACATCGCTTGACACTCAACCGGCTGGTGGGGCTGCTCGCCGCCGAGGATCTTGCCGACGCCGGCCTGGCGCCCGCGGACGGTCTCGCGGCCGAAGCAGTCGCCGCGCGCGCGGTCTTCCGCCTGGTGCCGTCGGGCGCGCTCGCGCATTTTGAGCCGGTGCTGAATCGTCCCGGCTTTTCACGCGCGCTGGCGCGAACGCTGATCGAGCTTCGATGGAACGACATCGCCGTTGACGACTTGCGCGCGCTCGGCGCAGTGGGCGAAGCGATCGCCGCCACGCTCGCGCAGTTCGACGCCGAGCTGGCGGAAGCCAGGCTTATCGATCGCGCCGGGATGCTGAAAGTTGCGACGCGTGCAGTGCTCGCGAACAATCCGCCGCGCTTCGTTGGCCTGCCGATACTGCTGCTCGATCCATCTTGTGACAGCGCGCTCGATCGCGACTTCATCGCGGCGCTGGCATCGCGTTCACCCTCGATTCTTGCGACCATTCCTGCCGGCGACCTGCCCGTCCAGACACTGCTTGAAGACGCCCTCGGCGTGCGTGCGAATCCGTCGACCCCGTCCGCGAATGAAAACCTCGCGCCGTCGCTCGAGCGTCTGCAGACGCATTTATTCGCCGACACTGCTCCACCCGAGCGCGCCGTTGACGAAACCGTGACCGTGATGTCGGCGCCCGGCGAGATGCACGAGTGCGTCGAGATCGCGCGCCGAATCACCGCCGAGGCGCGCCGCGGCGTGCCGTTCGATCGAGTCGCCGTCCTGTTGCACGATCCCGTCCGCTATGCGCCGTATCTGCAAGAGGCGCTTGCCCGCGCCGATATCCCGGCATACTTCGCGCATGGCACGCGGCGGCCCGAGCCGGGAGGCCGCGCACTGCTCGCCCTTCTTTGCTGCGCGTCTGAAGATCTATCCGCGCGCCGCTTCGCCGAATATCTTTCGCTGGCCCAGGTGCCTGACGACGTTCGACCGCGCGATGATGAGCCGGCAATCAGTCCAGACGCAGAGCTGGCGCCGGCGCCGCTGGCGTCGGATCTGGAAGTTGACGGGAATGCTACTTTAGTTGAGAACGTCGACCTCTCCGATCCCGTGCCGGTAATCGAGGGAGCGACGCGCGCGCCCTGGCGATGGGAACGGTTGCTGGTCGATGCGGCCGTGATCGGCAGCGCTGAGCGATGGCGCAAGCGGCTCGCGGGCTTGGGCAACGAGCTCAAGGAGCGGCGCAAGGAACTTGCCGACGACGACGCGCGCGCGGCGGGCCTCGAGCGGCGGATTCTCGACTTGGCGCATCTTGGCGAAGTCGCGATGCCAATTCTTTCGCTGCTCGACGCGGCGCCGCGCGATGCGAGTTGGGGTGACTGGCTGAAGTTTTTGCGCAAGCTGGTGGACCTGGCGATTCGCGATCGCGAGCCGGTGCTCGCCGCGCTGGCCGAGCTTGAGCCGATGACTCCAGTCGGTCCGGTCGGACTCGACGAGGTGCGGCTGGTGCTGAACGACCGGCTCGGCCGGTCTGGAAGCGCCGCGCCGCGTTCGCCGCTATGGCTCGGTGTTTGTCGCGCCGCCCAATCGCGCGCGCGGCATGGAGTTTGACGTCGTCATCGTCCCTGGTCTCGCCGAGCGGATGTTTCCGCGCAAGCTGACCGAGGATCCGATCCTGTCCGATTCTGCACGGGCGCGGCTGAGTCCGTATCTTGCGCGCAACGAGCGGCGCGTCGGCGCGGAGCGGCTCGCGTTGAGAATTGCGGCGGGCGCAGCGCGCGAGCGTGCGATGTTTTCCTATCCTCGAGTCGACCTCGACCAGGGGCGTCCGCGAGTGCCGTCGTTCTACGCGCTGGAAATTCTGCGGGCGGCGGAGGGGCGTTTGCCTGGCTTCGATGAGTTGGCGGGTCGCGCGACGTCGCAGCCGGTGACGCGGCTTTCGTGGCCGGCGCCCGCGAATCCTGCGGACGCGATCGACGACGCGGAATTCGATCTCGCGGTGCTGGACAAGCTGGTCGACGCCGATCCGCAAACCACGACTGGCGCGGCGAACTATCTGCTAGGTGCCAACCTGCATCTCGGGCGGGCGCTGCGCGCGCGGGCGCGGCGATGGCTCCGGCGATGGACGCCGGCCGACGGACTGGTCGATCCGGACGCGGCGGCGTTGGCAGCGCTTGGCAAGCATCAGTTGAGTGCGCGTTCGTACTCGCCGACCGCGCTGCAGAATTTCGCGTCCTGTCCGTATCGATTTTTCCTGCAAGCGGTGCATCGGCTGGAGCCGCGCGAGGAACCCGAGGCGATCGAGACGCTCGATCCGTTGACGCGCGGCGGTCTGTTCGCCGAGGTGCAGTACGAAATCCTGTCGGCGCTGCGAGAGCTCGACGTGCTGCCGGTGACGCCCGAAGATCTGGAGGACGCGTCGGGGCTGCTCGACGAGCGGCTCGATGAAGTTGCCGCGCGATGGCATGAGGATCTGGCGCCGGCGATCGAGCGCGTGTGGCTCGACGGCATCGAAGGTATCCGCGCTGACCTGCGCGAATGGATGCGGCGCGCCGCCGAAGATCCCGACCATTGGCGTCCCGAATGGTTCGAGCTCGGCTTTGGGCTGCACGATCGCGCGCAGGCGGACCCGCATAGCTCGGCGGAGCCGGTCGCAATCGAGGGTGGGCTGAGTCTGCGCGGGTCTATCGATCTGCTCGAGCGCGATCCGGCGGGGCGGATTCGTGTGACCGATCACAAAACCGGTAAGGTGCGCGCGGCCAAAAACTTCGTGATAGGCGGGGGTAAGACTCTGCAGCCGGTGTTTTATGCGCTCGCGGCTGAGCGGGTGCTCGGCGAGAAGATTAATGCCGGGCGGTTGTACTACTGCACCGCGGCCGGAGGTTACGAGGAGCGAGTGGTCGAAATCAACGACGAGGCGCGGCGGGCGGCGCGCGATTTTGTCGCGATAGTCAAGGAATCGCTCGAGGCGGGATTTTTGCCGGCCGCGCCGGACGATCGCGAATGCGACTGGTGCGACTACAAGCGCGTGTGCGGCCCGTACGAGGAGCGGCGTTCCAAAATCAAACCGAAAGTGCGGCTCCAGTCGCTGACGCGGCTGCGCGAGATGCCATGACGCTGGTGAATCCGACAATCATTTCAGACCAGGCGGTGCGCGATCGGATTCGCGACGACCTTGGCGTAACGCTCGTGATCGAGGCGGCGGCGGGCACCGGCAAGACCACGGCGCTGGTGAATCGAATCGTGTCGGTAATCGGGTCGGGACGCGGCGAGCTCGCGCGAATCGTGGCGGTCACGTTCACCGAGAAGGCTGCGGGCGAGCTGAAGCTGCGGCTGCGCGCCGAAATCGAGCGGGCGCGGCAAAATACCGAGCCGTTGAGCGAGCCGCGCGCGCGTTTCGATCTGGCGTTGAAGCAACTCGAAGAAGCGCGGATAGGAACGATTCATTCTTTTTGCGCCGATCTGCTGCGCGAGCGGCCGGTTGAGGCGTGCGTCGATCCGATGTTCGAAGTCGCGCCCGAGGACATTGCGGGCGAGATGTTCGACGCGGCGTTCGAGCGGTGGTTCGAGAAAATCCTCGACGATCCCGGCGAGGGGATGCGGCGTCTGCTGCGGCGGCGCGACCTATCGTCGCGGACGGGACCGCGCACGATCGCGCGGCGGGCAGCACTCGAGCTGATGAGCTGGCGCGATTTCGATACGCCGTGGGCGCATTCGCCGTTCGCGCGCGACGCGGAAATCGACGCGATAATTACTGAAGTCGAAGCGCTCGGGAAACTCGCGGAGCTCGGTGAGGACGACGACTGGCTGGCAAAGGGCCTGGACGCAATCGCGAAGCCAGTCAGGGAGGCAATACGACTCGAGGCAGTGCGCGGGCGCGATTACGACGCGCTCGAGTCGGTGCTGATTGGACTTTGCACGGGCAGGCGCTGGGACTGGAAGGGATACGGCGGCGGCTTTGGCGAGGTCGAGCGCGAGGAAGTTTTCCGGCGGCGCGCCGAGCTGCACGAGCGGCTGAAGAAGTTTCGCGACGACGCGGGCGCGAATTTAGCACCTCTCTTGCGTGACGAATTGTGGCCGGTCGTCGGTATCTACGAGGACCTGAAGCGGCGGGCGGGACGGCTGGACTTTCTTGATCTGCTGTTGGTCGCGCGCAACCTGGTTCGTGACAATCCGGCGGTGCGGGCCGAGCTGCAAAGCCGCTTCACGCATATTTTTGTCGATGAATTCCAGGACACCGATCCGCTGCAGGCGGAAATCCTGCTGCTGCTTTCGTCGGCCGATCCCGCCGAGACCAACTGGCTCAAGGTCAAACCGATTCCCGGCAAGTTATTTATCGTCGGCGATCCGAAACAATCGATCTACCGTTTTCGGCGCGCCGACGTTTCGTTGTACCAGGGCGTCAAACAAATCCTGCTGATGCATGGCGCGGAGCTCGCGCATCTGACGGTCAGCTTTCGCGCGACGCCGGCGATTCAGACGATGGTCAATGCCGCGTTCGCGCCTCTTATGAGCCAGGAGTCGGGCACGCAGCCGGCGTACGCGCCGCTGACGCCGTATCGCGCCGAACCTGCGACGCAGCCATCGATCGTGGTGCTGCCGGTGCCGGAGCCGTACGGCGACTTTGGCCGGGTGGTCAACTGGAAAATCGACGACTCGATTCCCGAGGCGATTGCCGCGTACGCGCGATGGCTGGTGAACGAGAGCGGATGGACGGTGACCGAGCGCGAGAAGCCCGACGAGCGCGTGCCGATTCGTCCGCGGCACATATGTATTTTGTTTCGCCGCATGAATTCGTTCGGACGCGATGTCACGAGGCCGTACTTGCGCGCACTCGAAGCGCGGCATCTGCAGCACGTGCTGGTCAAAGGCGGGTCCTTCAACGAGCGCGAAGAAGTGATCGCGGTGCGGAACCTTCTTGGAGCGATCGAGCGTCCCGATGACGAGTTGACCGTGTTCGCTGCGCTGCGCGGTCCGGTGTTCGCGCTGTCGGACGCGGCGCTGCTCGAATTCCGCATGACGCTCGGCAGCCTGCATCCGTTTCGCAAGCTGCCCGACGATCTCCCCGACAGTCTCAAGGAAGTCAGGGGCGCGCTCGAGATAATCAAGAATTTGCACCGCGGGCGGAATCGTCGTCCGATTGCGGAAACGCTGGCGATGCTGCTGGCCGAGACTCGCGCGCATGCGGGCTTTGCCATTTGGCCGACCGGAGAGCAGGCGCTGGCGAATATCATGCGAATCATGGACCAGGCGCGGCGTTACGAGGCGCGTGGCGGCATGACGTCGTTTCGCGCGTTCGTCGACGAGCTCGAAGCGCGGGCCGAACGCGACGAGGCGAGCGAGACGCCGATTGTCGAGGAAGGGACCGAGGGCATCCGGATCATGACGGTGCATCGCGCGAAAGGTCTCGAGTTCCCGGTCGTGATACTGGCCGATATTACCTGCAACGAAACCCGCGCCGGCGCCTCGCGATATATCGAACCGGCGTCGAAGCTGGCGGCGATGGAGCTTGCGGGATGCGCGCCACGTGAGCTGCAAGAGCATCAGGCGAAAGAGCATGAGCGCGATGAGGAGGAAGCGGTGCGGCTGCTGTACGTCGCCGCGACTCGCGCGCGCGATCTGATCGTGGTGCCGGCGGTTGGCGACGAGGAGAGCGACGGCTGGCTCGCGCGGCTCAATCCCGTCATCTATCCGGCGCCGGCGGAGCGACGCTCGCCGGTGTCGGCGCATCCGGCAGGATGTCCCGAATTCGGCGACGACAGCGTGCTGACGCGGCCCGAGAAGGCGCCAGGCAAAGTCAAATCGGTGTCGCCGGGAGCGCATCGCGCACAGAAGGGGGACCATCAGATCGTTTGGTGGGATCCGCGACTGCTGATTCTGAACGTCGAAGAAAAAATGGGGCTGCGGCAGGACAAGCTGCTGCAAGCCGACGAAAACAAACTCATCTCGGATCGCGGCATCAGGTTGCATGACGAATGGAGCGCGAGCCGGGCGGAGATGCTGGCGCGCGGGAACGACGCCGCGAATGAACGTCGCTACAGCGACCGAGCTTGCGCTGGCGGCACCGGCCGACGGCCCGAAATTTGCCGAAGCGATCGCGATCGAAGAGACGCGCCGGAGCATCGGGCGGCCGCATGGCAAGCGCTTCGGCACGCTGGTGCATCTGACGATGCTGCGCGCGCCGATTGATGCGGAAGCGGATGAGATCGTGAGGATCGCGTCGAGTGCGGCGCGGATGATCGGCGCGCCGGAGGAAGAGGCAGCGGCGGCAGCGTCTGCAGTGACGGCAGCGATGCAATCGCCGCTGATGCGTCGCGCCAAAGCCGCGCAAACCGTCATGCGAGAATGTCCGCTGATGATTCGGCTCGAAGACGGCACCACAGTCGAAGGAATCGCGGACCTGGCGTTTGCTGAGAGCGGCGACGACGGGGTGTCGTGGACGGTGGTGGATTTTAAGACGGATATCGAGGTAGCACCGCGGCTCGACGAATATCGGGCGCAGATTAGGTTCTATGTGCGAGCGGTGAGAGAGAGCACAGGGAGACCGGCGAGCGGCGCGATATTGTGGATTTAGGGATTACGCAGAGTTCGGCGGGAATGCACAATCCTTGGATCGCTTAGGGCGCCGTAGGACCCTTACTCTGCTTCTTCCCTTGCCGGTACTGGCTGCGATCCGATGCCGACACTTGTCGGCGTGAAGGGCGCGGAGTATCGTCCCTATCAGCCGATCAGGCGGCTACCTGTCCGCGGAGAGGGCCTAGCCCACCCAAGCATTCGACGTTCTGATAACTCTTCTGCCCGTTCGCGGACATCGGGCGAAAAGGAAGGGTTATGGCTCCCCCTCAGACCCGTTCAAGATCGCTGCCCGAAAACCCGAGCGAGGAATATCTGCGCAAGGAGGCCAAGCGCCTTGCCCGAGACGAGGCGATCCAACTTGCTGCCGCTCAACGCCGGCTTGCGCGCGAATACGGCTTCAGCACCTGGACCGAATTGATGGGGCATGTGAAGTCGGTCTCGGCCGCATCCAAAGGCGCGCACATTCCCGATGCGGCGTCGCAGCAGCGCCCGACGTTCAACGAAGTGCTGAAACGGCCACTCCATGGGCTGCCGCTCACGCAGCGCACGTTCAAGGGACTTCAGCACGAGAATATCAGGCACATCGGCGAACTGATCCAGCGCACCGAGCACGATCTGCTCGAGATCAAAAACTTCGGCCGCAAGTCGCTCAACGAGATAAAGAAAGTGCTCGCGGAGATGGGAATTTCGCTCGGGATGCGCCTGGGAGTGGAGGACGCGCTCCCGTTTCTGCCGCTCCGCGAACTGATTGCATTTCCTCATGTGGTTTATCCGGTCTTCGTGGGGCGTCGGATGTCTATCAACGCGATTAAATCGGCACAGAATAGAAAAATTCCGATCGCAATGGCCGCCCAGAAGGATCCGACGGTTGTGAGCCCGGGTGACTCGGACATCTATCGGACCGGCGTTGTCGGAACGCTGATCAGGGTAGAGGAGTTGCCTGATGGCACTATGAGAGCCCTTATCGAAGGCAAGAGGCGAGTGCGATTGACACTCCTTAAAGCGGATGGGGAATTCCTCGAGGCGAAAACCGAAGAGCTTGCGGAACCAGCGACTGGCGGCGTTGAGAGACTGCTCGAGTCGGTAGCTTCCGCATTTGTTTCGGGCCAGTTCAAATCGCTGACATCCAACCGCTCGGTTTTTCTGAGCGCCCGCAGCAACCCGTCAGCAATCGCGGACAGAGTTGCGAGTAATCTGCCGATTGAGACGTCCCAGAAGCAAGCGCTGCTGGAGCTCCTCGATCCTGCCGAGCGCCTGGAGCAGCTTGTAGTCCATCTGAACGCGCTGAGCTGAAAGGAGGCAGAACGTTCAGCGCGGAATCGCTTAGGGCTTCGCTTTCTTCGAAGGTTTCGACTTGCTGGAACTGTTGAGGGTGACTGCCTGGCGAACGAGTGCTTTGAAGGCGGACTCGTCAACTTTTTCTCCTTGGCGGATGTCGATCGCGCGGCGCACGTTGCCTTCGAGACTCGAGTTGAAGAGACGGGCTGGATCCTTCAGCGCCGCGCCCTTGGCGAAGGTAAGCTTCACGACCTGCTTGTAAGATTCGCCCGTGCAGATGATGCCGTCGTGCGACCAGACCGGAGTGCCTCTCCATTTCCACTCCTCGACGACGTCAGGGTCTGCTTGCTTTATGAGCTGGCGCATTCTAGTGAGGGTATCCCCGCGCCAGTCACCGAGTTCGGCGATTCTTTTCGAGATGAGCTTCGCTGCTTCGCTAGCGCCCGACTCTTTCATGTTCCATCCTGAGGGTTCCGGATCGGTCCATTTCAGACCGCAAATCCTAATTAGCGCGTGAGAAGTGTGAAACTGGGTGTAGGTAATTTTTGCAATCGTTTTCCGATAAAGCGCCGTAACGCTGAAAGATTCTTGCAGGATCGAAAGTTGCAAATTTGCCCTGGAATATATCCACTTGGGGCACCAAGATGTCTGCCGAAACCATCTCGTCTTGCCGCAGATCATTCTCTGAGAGCTTCTCCTGGACCTTCATCGTATTAGTCATATTCACTTCGGCCGTTGTCAGCGGATGCTCGCCGGCCGCCAACACGGCCAACTACGACAAACGCACCTTCTTCCGGGAAGAATACGGCCTTGACACTCATGGCCGAAAGACGTGGTTCGATCACCTGGTCGAACTCGATCCCGGCCAGCTCAAAGTTCATCTTGCGGCGGACTACGACCAGGTCGCGCCGGCAAAGATCGCAGTGCTTCCATTCACGGACCATGGAAGCGCGCAATATGTCGTGGACAAAATCCCGCTGACGCACAGAACCGACGGCGAACAGGCCGATTGGGCATGGACCGACGCCAATCGGATGCGGCGCGCGGTCGACGGCTACCTCGCGTCGCGCGAGTTCCTCGAAGCCAACATAATTCAGGTTGACGCGGTCCTGAAGCGACACGGCGTCGACACGGAGAAGAAACTGGAGCAGGTTCCACCCCAGACGCTTGGCAAGTGGCTAGGCGTTGATGCGGTCGTGTACGGCAACGTCGCGCACTACGAAGCCTACTACGCGATGCTGGTATCGGCGTGGCAAGTCGGGGCCGAAGTGAGGATGGTGTCGACCCACAACGGCGAGGAGCTCTTCAGCGCGCAGGGGGCACGCAATAGCGTGAATTTCATGCCTGCGTTCGATCCGGTGGACATAGCGATCAACTCTGCCCTTTCGCTGCTGGAGTTGCGTGACGTCACGCTCGCGCGCGCCGAGGAGGAGGATGCGCGGGAGATCGTTCTGAGGCTGCCGCGATCTCAAAAACTGCAGGACCAGTTGATCGAGGAAGCTACCGATCAGGCAGAATCGGCGGGGCTCGATGCCGGCAGCAGTTCGCTCTAGAGCTGTCCTCCTTCACCGTGCAGAAGACACAGAATGACTATTAGCGTGGTTCGGTTTTTTTTCTCCCGATGTTCTTTGTGTCATCCTTGGTGATGGTTGGGGCGAAGGATCGAATCGGAGCGCTTGTACAATCACGAAATATTGGTGCTGGGATACGGATCGTTGTTGAGCGGGTATGGGTTGCTGGCAGAGCGGCGCGGGGGCGCCAGCCGGCTGGTTGCGCGCGATGTGCAGCCCGTCAGGATTTTGAATGCCAAGCGGGGATTAGCCAAACCCTCGAGTCATGGCCAGTACCTGGCGATGGATATCGAGCCGATCGTCCGGCCGGTGCCGCTTACAGCGTCGGTAGGATTGGAGGGCGGCGGGATTGGCGCGTTGCTGCTGACCTTCGATCGCAAAAGCGCGCCGATGATCGCGCGGCGCGAGGAATACGATCCGGAGGCGTTCGAACGCCTGATTGAAATCGCCGAGCGCGCGGGCAAGCCGCTCGGTGAATTCCTGATCGAGATCGCCGCGCGGATCGAATTTCGATTTGCTGGTATACCGGATCACGCTGCGCACGATACTCGACTACACCTCGCCCGGATATATTTTCCATCCGAGTGCAAATTGACGACGGCCGGGTCGCGATAATTGCGATCGGTTCGGGCTTCGAAGGGAGTGGCGACCCGAGGATTTTATCGCGGCGGCAGGAATTCGGGATGGACCGGCTGCTGTCACTCGAGCAGTCACTGCGAGTCGAGATTCCCGGCTTCGATCGCGCTGGTCAGATTGGATACTACGCGGAGTGTATTCTCGGCGGATTACATGGGTTGGACGTCAGCGACCTGGCGCGACGATTCGATGCGGAAGCGGAGTGGGCGCGCGATTTGGCGGCGCATCTGGGGCCGTTGGCGGCCGGCGAGCGCGACCGGTTTATCGAGGCGACCTCGATCGACCCGCGCGCTACGGCGAGCGGTTTACGGCCCAAGCGCGGCGCAGCGCGAGACTGGCGGCGCTGCTTCAGCTGGCGGGTGTTGTATAGTGAATGCGTCGGCACGATGGCAGAGAAAGCGAAATTTTCAATTCATGTCGCAAAAGAGAATCTGAAATTCTCGGCGGCGCACTTTATCGCCTACCCAGGATTTCGCGAACCGTTGCATGGCCATAATTATCAGGTCGGGGTGTACGTCGAAGGGCGGCTGGCGAAGACCGGCTACGTGATCGATTTTGGGCTGATCAAAAAGCTGACCAAGGAAATCGTCGATCGGCTGGACGAGCGCACGATCGTTCCCGTCAACAGCGATTGCCTGACGATCGACAAATCTAAAAACGGCGTGGTGCGAATCCTCTACGAGCGCGACGAGTTCGTGCTGCCCGCGGCCGACGTGTGTATGGTGCCGATTACGCATAGCTCGGCGGAAGAGCTTGCGCGATACATCTGGGACGAGCTGGCGGCGGCGCTGCGCGCGCGCGATGCGCTGGCGCTGGTGACGACGATGGAAATCTCGGTGGCCGAGGGGCCGGGCCAGTCGGCGCACTATCGCAACTCGACTTTCGACATCTGATCGCGTTCTCTCAATAACAATTATTGCGCCTTGCTTGGGCTACGCTGCTCACTGGTAGTCATCGCGCTGTCAACTGCGCGTCGGACGTGAGAGCATTTTCCGGTAACGCGGAAATTTGCTTTTCGATCACCGATTATCTGGAGCGAAAGGAGAGGGGTGGGGTTGCAACCGAAATTTGCCGAGGCCGAGGTGCCATTGACGGTCGAGCGAGCGCTGGTCGGGGAGCATCCGGCGATAGTGAAGCTGCGCGCGCTGATCGAGCGGGTGGCGCCGACCGAGGTGACCGTGCTGATCACTGGCGAGAGCGGCACCGGCAAGGAAGTGGTGGCGCAGGCGATTCATACGCTGTCGCCGCGATCCAATCAGCCGTTCGTGCCGGTAAACTGCGCGGCGATTCCGCATGACCTGCTCGAGTCGGAAATGTTTGGACATGAGCGGGGCGCATTCACGGGCGCGGCGGGATCGCGTCATGGGCTGCTGACCACGGCGGATCGCGGCACGATCTTCCTCGACGAAATCGGCGAGATGCCCGGCGCGCTGCAAGCGAAACTTCTGCGCGTGCTCGAAGACGGCGTGGTGCGTCCGGTTGGTGCGGACCGGGCGACGCGGGTCAACGTGCGCGTGATCGCGGCGAGCAACGTCGATTTGGGCAAGGCGGTCGAGAAGGGCACGTTTCGCGAGGACCTCTTCTATCGGCTGCAGGTCGTGCCGATCGTGATCGCGCCGATGCGCGAGCGTCGATCGGATATCCCGCTGCTGGCCGAGCACTTTCTCCAGCGTATCCGCGAGCGCGCGCCCGGGCGCGAAATCTCGATCAGCCGCGAGGCGATGGTGGCGCTGTGGTCGTACGACTGGCCGGGCAACGTGCGCGAACTCGAGAATATGATCGAGCGGCTGGCGATTCTGTGCGAAGGCTCGATTATCGAGACGTCGATTCTTCCGGAGAATCTGGCGGCGAGCGCGCGGCCGGCGACGCCGCCGATCAAGATCAAGCTGAACGGCGGAGTGAACCTCAACGACTTGGTACGGGAATTGGAAGGGAGATTGATCAACGATGCGCTCAAGCAGACCGGAGGCAACAAGCAGGCGGCGGCGCGGCTGCTCGGACTGAAGCGGACGACATTTTCGGCGAAGCTGAGGCGCTGCGGGGTGATAGCTGGGGCGTCATTGGACGGGAGCGAGGAAGGCTAAGACGGGCAGGGAATTGTATGGATGAAGCAATCAGGCCGCCACAGATAATGGTGGTTGACGACGATCAGGACACCGTCGCGATCCTTGCCCGCCATTTGGAACGCGAAGGCTTTGTGCCAATAGAGGCCAACTCGGGAGCGCAGTGTCTCAAACTGGTACAGGAAAACGAAGTTGACGTGATTCTGCTCGACCTGATGATGCCTGAGATGGACGGCTTCCAGGTGGTCAAGGCGCTACGGGACAATCCTGTAACGGCGGAAATCCCGGTCATCATGATTACGGCGCGCGACGATCTGGATGCGCGGGCGGAGGGGATGCGGCTGGGGGTCAGCGACTTCCTGGCCAAGCCGGTGTTCCGGCGTCAGTTGGCGAGCCGCGTGCGGGCGCAGCTCGAAGTGGTCGAGACGGCGCGCAACGCAACCGCGGCGATGGATCGCCTCGAAGGTGTCAAAAATCGCTCGCAGAAAGCCGGTCCGTGAGAATCGCGGCTGGATAAGAAGCCTGCCTCCGGCGCAGTACCTGCACTTCACGGAAGCGCATTGCGATCCCCTGATCCGTTCGACTACAAATTAGTGGCTCGGTACTTTGTACTGAGTTGAGATCGCTTCCAGGATCATCGTTCGAGATGAAGAAGGAGGATTCGCGATGGACGGCGAGACCCGAAAACCGCAAGCCAACGTGATTGCGGCGCTGACCTACCTGCTGGGCTTCGTCACCGGCCTGATTTTTCTTTACCTCGAGCCGTATAACCAGGACGAGTTCATCCGCTTTCATGCGCGCCAGTCGATTGGCTTCTCGGTTGCGTGGTTCGCCATCGGAGTCGTGTTCGGCGTGTTTATCGCGGTGCTGCCGCATGGATTGGGCGCGATGCTCAGTTTCATTCTGACGCTAATCGACATCGCGCTCGCGGTGTACTGGGTTTTTCTCATGTACAAGGCCTACAGCGGCGAACGCTACCGGATACCCGAGCTGGCCGACGTGGTAGACAGCGTCGCGGGGACGCCTGCGGCGTAGCCTCGCGATGCGGCGCGGCTGACTTCTGCAAAGCTACTTGTTCGCGCGCGTGCCGACTGACGCCGGCCTTTTCTGGGGCGGCGGCATCGTCTGGCTTGGCCTCGACCGGTTGTCCGTCGGCCGCCTGCGCGTCCCCATTTTCGCTTTCGCTCTCGGCGGCCGCAGGCGGTGGAACCTGCAACTGAATATTTGCGTTGCCCTGCGGCGCCAGGCGCAAGCTCGGCTCGCGGTTGATGGCGTCGAGCACCCGGCGCGAAATCTTCGTCGGTGATTTGCGGCGCGGAGTAAGTTTCGGCGGGATAGCGAATGACTATCTCGAGGCCGGTCTGGCTCAGATGCAGGCGGCTCTGCGGTTTGGGCGTCTCGAGCATGACATTGAGATCGCGTTCGAGATGCCGATAGTCGCGCATCACGCGGTCGCGATAGCGCGCGAACACTTCGTCGACGGCGTCGAGCAGGCGCTTCTCGGCCAGCCGATAGTCGACGTCGGGGGCGAGCGTCAGCCGCACCTCGTTCCATACGAAGCTGGTGCCGGGCGCCTGCTTGAAGAAGTTGCCCGACGGCTGAAACACGATCGCGTTGGAGAATACCGCGACGCGGCCGGTGGGCTCGCGATGAGTCCCGGTGCCGCCGAGTTCCATCAGCGAAAGTTTCACCAGGCCGATATCGATCACGTCGCCGGTCACGCCGCCGATTTGGACGCGGTCGCCGGCCTTGATTCCAAATCTGCCGATCAAAAAGAAGTAGCCGGCGATGGACAGGATCACATTCTGCAGCGCGACGGCGATACCGGCGGCGGCGAAGCCCAGGACGGTGGCGGCCGAGCCGAGCTCGTCGGAGAAGTTGAGCAGCACCACCATCACGACGAGCGACGCCGATCACGAAACGGCGGGCCGCCATCACCTGCCCGCGCCGGCGGATGTCCTTGACGTAGCGATCGGTGAGCCATCGCCACACGATGCCGCCGATGAAAACCACCAGCCAGCGAAACCGCGAGCACCATCAGGCGAAAGAGGAGGCTGCGGAATACCTTGTTCCAGCGCTGTCCGATCGCGTCGTGCCATCGGCCGACGTTGTTGGTGTAGATGCCGAGCAGCAGGATCTGCTTGCTGAGCGGCAGCGCGGCGGCGCTCAAGAGCTTGTGCTCTTCGAGCAGGCTCTCGAAGGATTTCTTGCGAGCCTGGAGAGTGGCGACGTCGTCGTCGCCGGCGCCCTGTGCGAGCGCGCTGCCTTGCGCGTCGAGGCCGGTGATCAAGCCGAGGACAGACTTGCGGACGTTGGCGGCGCGCGTGGCCAGCGCTTGCGCGAGAGCGCTGTTCTGTTCGAGCGCGTCAAGCTTGCTGCTGAGCGAGATAAGTTCGGTGACCAGGCCGAGAATCCCGGTTGGCTCGGGTTTCGCCACCAGGGCGCTTTCGGCCGGCGCGGCCAGCGCTTTCTTGCTGTTGTCGGAAATCGAATGCTCGAGCTCATCTATCTGGCCGGAGAGCGTGCCGCTCTGGTCGGCTGACGAGCTGCCGTTTTCGAACTGGGCGAGCGCCTTGAGTGCGTCGCTGCGCGCCTGGTTGAGATCGAGCTGGCTCTGCGCGGTTTGAATCTGGGCGGCGAGCGCGCCGCGCCTGGCGGCCGGTGCTTTTCCGAGCTGCGCCTGCAGATCGGCGATATGCGCACGTAGCTTGTCCGCGGCGGCGTCGAGGGTCTGATAGTTGTGCGTGATGGTGCTAAGCCCGGCGGTAGCTGGGCCGGCGGCGGTGGCCGGTGGCGCGGCGGATGCGGGGGCAGGCGCATCAGGGTTGGTCTTGGCGATGAACGCCGCTTGCGCGCGCGCGTAGTCGAACGCCAGCTTCAGGACATCGCCGGCAGTCTGCCGATCATCGGCGAAAAAAATTGTCTCGTCGGGATCGCGCACGAGCTGCGCTTCGACGCCTAGATGGCCGTACCAGTTGATGACGTCGCTGAGGTACGAAATCACGGTCTGCGCATCGGGCGGCGCCGCGCCTGCCGACGCGTTGGCGGCGGCGGGACTCGACGCGGCCGCGGGTTGCGGCGCGGCCGAGGCGGCGACGCTCGGCGCTGCCGCCGACGGCGCCACGGAGGCTGACGCCGCCTTCGAACTCTGCGCAAACACGGGCGCATAGGCGATGCCAGTGCAAGCGCGAGCGCAGCTGCAATTAGCAGGCGCAGGGCATCCGATGGGATTGAGTTCTTGCAGCGGGGACGCATCGCGATAATCGGACCCGGCGAACGGGCCAAAGAAAAATTCTACCACGTCAGTTAGTTGCGGGGCACGAGAGCTGCGTCGTGGGAGAGGCCCGATGTGCGGCGCAACAGACAATCGCGCCGCACAAATGTCCCTCTCGTCTAACCCTCACCGCCAACGGGCGAGGGAATCAGAAGGAAGGAGCTAGAGGTGCTGGTTTAATAGCCGACGTGAGCGGGGGCGCCTGCCTCGGGCGCCAGGTCCGCGTAACGCGCGGGCGGCGTCCATGGCGTGCCGAGCGCGTCGAACTCGTGCATCAAGGCGTCGAGGTCCTTGACGTTGGCGGTCTTGCGAATCAAGTCGCGGACCATCACCGGGCGCTCGTTGAGGCGCTGGCGCAGCATCGTGCGAATCCCGCGCTCCGCCAGTTGGTCGACGACCTCGCGGCCGGAGACTGGCTTGCCGTCGAGCGTGAGCAGCGTGCGCGCCTGGATTTCGGAGAGCGCGGTGCGCAGGTACTCGACATGCGGCGATTCGTCGGAGCGGATAAAGCGCACCAGGTTGGCGGCGTCATCGGGCGCGTCGGAGACTTCGGGGTCGGACAGGATTTCTTCGGCCCACGCGAAGGTCGAGGCGGCGAAGACTTCAATGGCGAGCACGTTGGCCATGAAGCGAATCAGTCGCTCGACCGGCTCGCCCAGCTCGGGAAAAAGTGCGGCGGGCTGTCCAGTGCCACGCCGCGCGATAAGAGCGGCATAAATTTCAGGCGAGATGGCGGGATTGGACAGCGCAGCGTCGCGGGCCGCATCCCACATCTGGCGATGGCCGCCCTCCTCGGTCCATCCTGCTTCGTCGCGCGCATGCGCCTCGAACAGGCCGCTCGTCAGATGAGCCAGCGCGGTGCCGTTGGTGTCCTCGCGGATGAAGCTGGAGAGAGGCGGCACCGGCAGCTCGCGAATCATCGCGCCGAAGCCCTCGACGATTGCGATTTCGGACAGCCATCGGACCATCGGCTCGCGCACGCCCGAGCGCAGCAGGAATTTCACCTGCGCGACATTCGGCACTTGCGGCGAAATAGTGTCGGCCGGAATCTCGAACAGCGCAGTTCCCGAGGTGGCAACATGCTGCTCCTGCCAGGCCTTGATCGCAGGCACGCGAAAAGCAGTCCGCGGCGACCGATAGATGCCGTCCGCATCGAAACCGCCATGGCATTTGACGCCCTTAACAATCAGCGGCTCGCGAGTATCAACGTTGGCAAGAATTTCGTCAGTAGAAAAGTTCAATCGAGATTCATGAGGCATGAGAGAGTCACCTGGATTAGGTTTTGATGCACGGTCGCACGCATTTCAGCGGCTCGCGAGCACTCGCCTAACATACGTTAGGGTCGAGAAATGAGTCAATGTTGAATAAAGGGCTGCTCGTCCAGTGCCCGTCGGAGCTTACCAAGGGCGAGTTCCTGAAGTGACCTTAGCTATTGCTCGAGAAAAATGTCGATCGGCGCGCTCACAAAACGTTTGCACCGACTTAATGTATCGTTTGATATCTTCTTGGGTCGCTTGAGCTGAGATATCACCATGAGCGATGTTGTTCCGCCGGTCGACCAGTTCTTGAATGCGCAACCATAGGTTACCGCGCGAGGACTGGGTGACTGTGATTGAATCAAAGATATCGTCAATGCCCCAATATCGATAATAGCGCCGAAGATCCCTTGGCTTCGGAGCCGTCATCCAAGCAAGCAGTCTCTCGTGTGATAGTGCGCCCACACCGCTATCGGACCACAACCATGCGTCACTCGAAACAAGCGCGACGAGTTTATCGGCTCGATTTTCCCAGCCCGTTTCCGAAATTTCGTCAATAGGGGGCTTGGTGTGAAGCAGCTTTAGACGATCGGGAATCGTAGCAGCGGTAATATTCGCCGAATTGAGAAACGATACAGCTTCTTCGTTTACCGCGTAGAAATATCGCTCAAAATGCGATGAGAGTAGAAACTACCTGCGCGCGACCAATAACCCGCAGAACGTTCAGGTTGGGTCCCGCGGGTCGTAGCGAGTATGGTCTCGCGACGACAGCAAGATCGCGGATCTCACCTATCGCTGTCCCCAGTGCGAGAAGGGCTCCGGACGGCATGACTACTTGGAAATGTCAAAAGGAACTTCGATAGATAATCCTGCCCGACTCAGGGCGGCTACTGTCTCTCGAATCCGCTTGAGAGTCCTGGCCCTGTCTCCTGTTGCTCGTTGAATTGAGTCAAGAAAAAGCTCGTCGGCAAATAGACCGGAAATCTCGTTCCTTACTCTTCCCGGATCAGCGGATGCTTCGCCACCTCCTATCCAAGAGCAGGCGAGCATTTGCGCATCGAAAAGAGCACGGTTTACCGTTTTATCAATCAGTTTTCCTTTGCGATCGGTGATTCGGAATGCATTGGGTCCGACGAGGCGACTCACTTTGGAAATAGTCTTTTCGAACTTGGCCCGAAGGTTCGCGATGCTATCCGGATCCAAGTCTTTAGACGAATTCATATACTCGTTCAAAAACCGCTTCAGAGGGGTTCTGTACTTGTCCAGAAGATCATTCAGGGCGAAAAACCTCAGCACTATCTCTTCATCGACCATTCGGCGCCGCGGTGTTTTGGTGCCTAGAAGAATCCTAAACGTTGACGACTTCACCAGCTCGTGAAGCAAGGTGTTTAAGGAACCACGATAGATTGAATTGCGCAGTTCTTGGGCATTGAGCAGAATCGCGCCAGTGTTCAGACGTTCGAATATCTCGAACTTCATATTTGGATGCGAATCAATTGATATAAGGATGGTTCGCAATGTTCGCATCTTCAGGAACCGTTGCTCGCGCTCTGGGAGCTTGTGAAAACGACATCCCTTGTACTCTCGAAGTACCGCAACCCCGCTGAGGGAGAATTGATTATTCAGATATCTAACAATTGACCGGACCCGCTGATGTCCATCAATTATTTCGTACTTCGCTTCCTGCGTTTCTGCGAAATAGAGAACGGGAATCGGAATGTTCAAAATAAGCGACTCTATCAGGCGGCTTGCTTTGCCATTGTCCCACACGTACTCACGGTTGATCTCGGGCAGACTCAGGAGCTTGGAATCCCATTGCTCGATTAGTGTTTGGACAGAGAGGTCTACGGGCTGAGTCACAACGCGTCGCTCAGGAGGCGGGAACGTAAAGCTCTCTTCCCCTTCCATTTCTCCCATGTCGGCGCGCGCCTGACTTTCTGATTCCATTGGCATGTACAACCCTTTAATAAAAAAGTGACTTGCGGTTATTCATCAGATATCATAGAGCGGCGAATTCAGGCGAGTAAGAGCGGGTCAAATAGCAGATCAGCTAACGCTCACCCTCACGACGATAAACTGAGAAAAGAGCGGTCGGCCTACGCCACGACCGTTTTGCGGGATCGGGTCTTTTGCATCCATAGCCTGTTCGAGGTGCGCGACAGTTCGATCACCAGCATTTCTCTATCTTTCGGCGACCACTGGGAGGCCTTTGCTTGGGGCGAAGGCTATGCCGCGGCGCGTTGCTTGCGCCTTGTAGCCTTCCACCGGCTTTAGTTCTACGCGCGATAGGATTTCTGCGAGCACGACTTTCATCTGGTAGCTTGCGAACGATGCGCCCAGGCATCGGCGGGCGCCGCCGCCGAATGGAAAGAATGTGTACGGACTCTGGCGCGCTTCGAGGAATCTTTCCGGGTTGAAAGTATCGGGGTCTGGCCACAGCTCTGGACGCCGATGCACCAGGTAGATGCATGGCGCGATTGTCACGTCCGCGGGTAGCTCGCGGCCTGCGATTGTCATCGCACGCGTGAGAGTGCGGCCGAAATTTGGAATGACTGGGTCCAAGCGCATTGTCTCGTTGATCACGGCCTCGACGTACTTGAGTTTGCCGACGTGCGACGCGTCGAGCTGCCCGCCGTCCAACACCGAGACGACTTCCGCGCGCGCACGTTCCATCACGTCGGGCCGCGTGATGAGCCGATTGATCACCCACGCCATCGTAGCTGCGGTGGTCTCGTGCCCGGCGAGCATCAGCGTGTACATCTCGTCGCGGATCGTGAGATCGGGAAGCGGCTGGCCGTCTTCGTAGCGCGCCGCCAGCAGCATCGAGAGCACGTCTGCCCGCCCCTCGACGCCTTCGCTTCTGCGCCTTGCGAATTCCGCGAACAGGATCGAATCGATCCGGCGCGCCAGCCTGACGGCGCGTCCCCACGGACTCCAAGAACCGGCGTCAATGCGCATCGCAGGCAGAGAGAACAGCGTGCCGAGGCGGCTCGAGTAGAGCGCGAACAGTTGGCGCATCAGGGTGCGCAGCTCGGCGCCCGAGGCGTCATCTTCGAATCCGAACACGGCGCGGATGATCGTCTCGAAAGTGATCGCGCGCATCTGCGGATGAATTGCGAACTGCTGCCCAATCGGCCATGACGCGATCGAATTGTCAGCCGCCGAGCGCATCGCGACGGTATGCGAGGCCATCCGCTCGCCGTGAAACGCCGGCAACAGCAGCCGCCGCTGGCGCAGGTGCTCGGCGCCGTCGAGGAACAACGACGATCGCTCACCCATGAACGCCCCCAGCGGCCGATTCGCCGCGCCCGCATGGAGGGCGTCCGGATCGCCGAGAAAAACTTCGCGGATCGCGGCCGGATCGCTGGTGAAGACGAACGGCGGAACTCCCGGCACGCGCACGGTGAACCAATCGCCGTAAAGGCGCGCGCATGCGTCGAGGAAACGAAACGGGTTGCGCACGAAATCGAAAGTCGCGAAGAGGCCCGGGCCCGGCGGCAGCGCGGAGGTTGGCATGGCGCGAGAGTTACTACGCACGAGGAGTGTGGGGAAGGGGGAAGCATCGAATGTGAAACCCGCCTGGGTTTCACACTTCCGTGGGCAGGGGTGACCCCTGCACCCGGTATTAAAATCAGGATGCGGGACTTCGTCCCTGTTAGAAGTTAGTTTGGAGTAAAATGCGACGCTGTTTTTTGTGTCGTTCCGGAGCGAAAGTTCCAGTAGCCGCGCTGACCGCATTGGTCATTGCGGTACTTTGCATCCACGCTGTCGCCTTTGTAGTTTAGGCGAGGATTCCCTTCATGGCTGTTGCGCCTAAATCGCTAACCCAACCTACGCACGAGGTGCATGAGTTTTCTTCGACGCGTAAGTGGGTGATTGCGTTTTCGGTGATGCTTGGCACCGTGCTCGAGGTGCTCGACAGCTCAATCGTCAACGTCTCGCTGCCGCATATGCAGGGAAGCTTTTCCGCGAGCGTCGACGAAATCGCGTGGGTGGTTACGTCGTACCTGGTTGCCGCGGGAATCATGATCCCGATGACCGGATGGATTGCCGAGCGCTTCGGGCGCAAGCGCTACTTCGTCGCGTCGATCACGATGTTCATAGTCTCGTCAGCGCTGTGCGGAGTGGCGCAATCGCTCAACCAGATTGTATTTTTCCGCCTGATGCAGGGTGCGGCGGGCGCGGCGATGATGCCGCTGTCGCAGGCCATCCTGATGGAGACGTTTCCTCCGCGCGAGCAGGCGATGGCGATGGCGGTGTGGGGAATCGGGATGATGGTGGCGCCAATCATGGGACCGACCATCGGCGGCTATATCACCGACGCGTGGAGCTGGCGCTGGAATTTCTATATCAACGTGCCGATTGGGACGCTGGCGGCGTTCATGGTGTATCGCTTCGTCGACGACCCGTCGTACATGCGCAATCTGCGGCGCGGGAGCGTCGACTTGCTCGGTATCGCGTGCCTGTTCGTCACGCTCGGCCTTGGCGAAATCGTGCTCGATCGCGGCGAGCGCGCCGACTGGTTTCACAGCCCGTGGGTGGTCTATTGCACCGCCGCCGCGCTCATCTCGCTCGCGGTGCTTGTCTATCACGAGCTGCACACTGAGGACCCGGTCGTCGATCTCTCAATTCTCGAGAACATGAACTTCACGCTGCCGGTGACGCTGGTAATTTTTCTGACCTTCACGCTCTACGGCACCGCGATCCTGAACCCCATCTTCCTGCAGGAGACGCTCGGCTACACGGCGTCGAAGGCGGGGCTGGTGATGGCGCCGCGCGGTTTCGGCACGATGTTATCTATGATCATCCTTGGGACCTATGCGCGCCGCGGCGGTGATATACGGCCGCTGGTCGGTATCGGCTTTCTGCTGGTCGGGTTCGCTATGTGGCGGATGTCGGGGCTGAATCTTGCCTCGGACGTACGGCGAATCGTGTGGCCCACGGTGATCCAGGGCGTGGGTACCGGGTTGGTATTCCCCGGCTTGTCGGCAGCGGCGCTCAGCTCGATGGAGAAGTTCAAGATGGGCCGCGCGGCGAGTCTCTATTCAGTCACGCGCAACCTGGGCGCCGCGATAGGAACGTCGTACCTGACCACGCTGCTGATCCATCGCCAGCAGGTCAATCAAAGCTATCTCGTCGAGCACGTCACGGTCTTCACGCTTCCGCATATGCAGATGCCGGGCGGACTCAACATGGGCAACGAATTCGCGATGGGTCACAAGCACGGCATGGCGCTGCTGTACGGGATGGTGCAGCGGCAGGCGATGATGCTGTCGTTCAACGACATCTACCGAATCCTGTTCGTGCTGATGATGGTGCTGGTGCCGACGTTCCTGTTCCTCAAGCGCGACACGCGCAACATGCCAGCCGAAGCAGGTCACTGAGAAAAAACGGAACGATCGTAGCTGAACCTGCGCGAGGTTCCGCTATTTTGCACTGAACCGTGAACCGCCTCGTGGTCATCGCAGGTCGAATAGAGGATTTGTTCTTTTAATTTCGCGCGCGCATCGATTGCGGCGCGGCGCGTCGGAGCCTGCGGAGGTCGCGGAGCGCCTCGCGAAATGTCGCATACGCGACTAATCCCATCCCCGCTTGCGTCAATAGATAGTTGGGTTTCGAGCGACCTACTGATGAGCCGATGGAACCGACGATCAGTGGCTTCATTAGCGCATCTCATCTTGCGCTGACGGCGCAGTATGAATCGCCATCGAAAAGGGCACGGGTTCGATCGGTTGTCAAGTTTGAGGTCAAATCTTAAGTGCTCGCGCGATGTTGCCCGACCGCGGTACGCGCGCTAATTAAGATGCCGTCGTCACTGATTTTCTTGATGGCCTGAAAACGTCGCGCGGATCGCAACGGCCAAGTCGGGGGATGAGACTTCCGAGTCGACGCGCGCAATATCCATCGAGCCGCTGCTTGGGTTGAGTTGTGGTGCGAAGCAGGCGGATGGGCATCGCGAGATGCCGAGCGGGCTGATGGTCCGATGAAAAGAGCCGGTGCGCATGGCGCAAGTTCGTTTTGGCACTTTTCGATCACGCAGCCCTGAAGTCGGCGTCGCCGGCCGCGGCGGCAATCGTTGTTGGCGCATCGCAATGGCTCCAGGACGCAATCCCCACTCTCCCCGACTCGATCTCTCGCACATTCCCAGCGGTTCCAATTCGAAATTTAAAATATCAATCCAACGGCCCCTGACGACGTCCGGCGGTAAGGCCTTGCGCCGCAGCGCATGCGTTTGCATGAGCTCGCGCCCGGCATGCCGACCGGAACTCGAAGCCTTGGGAGGTTGAGCAGTGCGAAACGGACCCCTGGTTCATCGACGCGCCCACGCATCGCGATTTGCTTACGGCGCGCCGTCGCCGTTGGAGCGTCTGCAGTCATTGTCAGTATTGGGTATGCCGCGCGCGTTCTCGCGGCGATCGCGCATCACCCAAACCGAGGCCGCGCCGCAGTTGGATGCGCAGCGCTTGCAGCTCGGTAGCCGCCTGCCAATTAACCTGCGTCATTTTCTGGCTGAGCAGCTTGGCGCCTCGATGCGAATCGAGGACGATTCGATCGTCGCACTCGAGCCGCACTCGAATGAAACACTGATGCGCGAGCTGGCGCGTGCGATTCGGCGCTTTTCCGCCGAGCGTGCCCGCGAAGCGTGGTGTGAATGCGCGATGGGACTCGATCGCCTGCAGCGCGAGTTCTTCGCCGCGCCGAGCGACGACCGCGGGCCGGTAGTCCTGTGCATTCGATGTTCATGCGTGGGAGCCGGTCCTCTCGATCAGCATTGCGGGAGCCGATGCCTGCCCGTTCATCTGGGCGCCGAGGTGCGCGCGCAGCAGCTCGAGGGCAAGTGCGTCGATGGAGCGCTGACGCCAGACGCATTGCATCGCGCCGTCGAGAATTTTCGTCTGCATCGAACCGCGGAAGGCCTGCCGCACTATGACTTGGACTGCTACGTCGCCGGCGGGCAGGTAATTTTCACCTGGCGTCCGCTGCCAGTGTAGCCTCGTCGCAGGCAGGAAGGGAAATTTCCGTCTCGGCGATAGGCACCAGTCGGATTCACTGAAAAAAGGGAAATTTTCGCTCGGGTGTCAGCTCGCAAGCGGATTCACTGAAAAAATGGAAGACGGTAGTTCGATCAAGGAACAGGTCAGGGAGCGGTACGCCGGCGAGGCGCGGCGCGTGCGTCAGAATTCGGAGACGGCGTCGTGCTGCGCCGGCGCACCGAAGGTATCGAAGCCGAAGCCATCGTGTTGCGGTCCCGATGCTCCCGCGGGATGCGGTGATCCAATCACCTCGAACCTTTACCAGGATCACGAAAAAGCCGGCTTGCCGGCAGACGCGGTCGCGGCTTCGCTCGGATGCGGCAATCCCACGGCGCTAGCCGAGTTGAAACCGGGCGAGACGGTGCTCGACCTCGGTTCGGGCGGCGGGATCGACGTATTGCTGTCGGCGCGCCGAGTTGGTCCTTCCGGTAAAGCCTACGGACTCGACATGACCGACGAGATGCTGGCACTCGCGCGTGACAATCAGCGCCGGGCAGGCGTTGAGAATGTCGAGTTTCTAAAAGGCGAGATCGAGAACATCCCGTTGCCCGACAATAGCGTCGACGTGATTATTTCGAATTGCGTGATCAATCTCTCGGGCGACAAGGATCGCGTTATGCGCGAGGCGCTCCGAGTGCTAAAGCCGGCCGGCCGCTTCGCAGTTTCAGACGTAGTTGCTCGCGGTGAAGTTCCTGCCGAAGTCCGGCGCCATGTCGAGCTGTGGTCTGGATGTATAGCGGGTGCACTCGAGGAGTCGGACTATCGCGCGAAACTCCAAGCGGCCGGATTCGAGGCGATCGACGTCGAGCCAACCCGGATCTATTCCACGGCGCAATGCAGCGAATGGTTTGCGCAAGCCGGCCTCGAGGAGAAAGTCGCACCACAAATCGACGGCATGTTTATGAGCGCATTCGTCCGAGCCCGCAAACCAGCCTAATCGCGCCCAAGAAAGTGGGCCGCGAAGTCGCGGACAGTTAAAGAAATTTTCGCAGAACTATCAGCGCTAAAACGAATTCGCTGAAAAGAGCTGATTCACTGAAAAGAACTACATTGCGGAGGCGCGACGGCGGCGCTGTTCCTTGCGGCGGCGGCGCTGGGCCTCGGAACGTTTGCGCTTGCGGCGGACGCTGGGCTTCTCGTAGAAAGCCCGCTTCTTCATCTCTTTGAAAACGCCCTCCTTGGCCAGCTTGCGTTTGAGCACTCGCATCGCTTGATCAAGAGAGCCTTCGACCCGAATTTCCATAGTCCTCCGTCCGTCCGGTGATTAGCCTGTCGAGTCTAGGTCTGCCCTTCTTCAGAGTCAACCTGAGTCTGCGCGGCGAAGGGTTCTCTCGGTACTGGCTGGATTCGAGAGCTTGCCGTAGTGCTCACTCTCGGCGAAATTGATACAGGACCTGCCGGGAGCCTCGCGATGCGTCAAGAGACTTCGGGTACTGTTGACCCGTCAGGTCGTAGCACACGGTCAGCGAATCGTCGCTGACTTGGTAGATTCCTTTCAGCTTGCCGCCATACGTCGCCGGCGGAGTGTCGTGATGAAAGACGTCGATCTGTTTCCGGCTCGCGTCGAGCGCGAACGTGTAAGGATCCTGATGGGACTGCCCGCCCAGCCGGACTGTGTAGTGATCGCCATCGACGATCCATTCCATATCGGCCGATTGCGGCTCGCCGTCATAGGTGCAACTGACCAATTTCCAGATGCCTTGCCATTTTTTCGCGTCGTCCGCCGAATTTGCGGTGGAACTGCCGCCGCATCCCGCGAGCAAGAAGACGAGAAGCAGCAGCCATCGTAGTCGCATGAAGATAGACGAGATTCTCATTTCGGACTTCGTGGTGAGTTAAACATATACCCGGCCGACGCGGGTCTGGTAAAAGAAATCACTCGCGCGCTGGGCGCTATCGACATCGTCGCGTGGGGTGACCCTGTACTCAGGTTGTTACGCAAGGAGCTTCCGATGGATTTGGGTTTGAACGGTAAAGTCGCGATGGTGACCGGCGCCAGCCGCGGATTGGGCCTCGCGATGGCGCATGCGCTCGCGGACGAAGGGATGCACGTCAGCGTCTGCGCTCGAACCAAGGATGCGTTGAACGAAGCGGTCGCTGCGCTAACCAAGGCGGGTTCGGCGATGGGATTCGTCGGCGACGTGACAAAGCCTGAAGATGCGCAAAGGTGGGTCGACGAAACGGTTAAAAAATTTGGCGGAATCGACGTGCTGGTCAACAATGCCGGCTCGGCGCGGCCCGGTGCGCTCGCGGAATTGCCCGAGTCGGCATGGCAGGAGCAATTCGATCTGAACCTGTTCGCGCCCGTGCGGCTGGCGCGCATTTGCGCAGCGCATATGGAAAAGCGCGGCGGCGGCTCGATCATCAATATCGGCTCGATCTACGGGCGCGAGTCAGGCGGGCCACTGACCTACAATGCGTCGAAGGCGGCGCTGCATTCGTTCACCAAGATGCTCGCGCGCGAATTCGCGCCGAAAAATATCCGCGTCAACACTATTTCGCCCGGCTCGATTCTCACCGCCGGCGGAAACTGGGAACGGCGCTTTCGCGAGAACCCGGCCTTCGAAAAAGATTTCATTAGCCACGAGATGCCGGCCGGACGCCTGGGCCGACCCGACGAAGTCGCATACGCGGTCGTGATGCTCGCGTCACCGCGTGCGAGCTGGATCACAGGCACGAATATCCCGGTGGACGGCGCGCAGGGACGATCGATTCTCTGATGATCCGGTTGCGCCCTCTCGTTCGATTTTACTTCTCGATTGTCGCGGCGGTTGTTCTTGCGGGATGCAGCTCGCCGCTGCCGAGTACTGAACTTCCACCGGCGCGCTACATCCAGCCATCGCCGGAGTTTCCCGAGTTTCACGATTATCGCGGAATCATCGACCTGCCGATCGACGGCTCGGGGATGGATCAATCGGGAATCGCAGACCTGGCCAAGACTGCGCAAATCGATTTCATCTTTGTTGCCAATCGCGCACAGCCCGGGGACACCGACTTTGGAATCGCCGGATTCACCAACGATATTCTTTTCGTTCCGGGCGGAGCGTTCGACGTCGGCGGCAGCGCGATAATCGGCGTGAACCTGCATGACGCGATCAAACCGAACCTAGCGCCTAACGATTTGATCGCGGCGATTCACGACCAGGGCGGACTTGCGATTGCAGCCAACCCCGCGAAGTTCGCGTCGTCCGAGGACTACGCGCTGGCAGACGCGATGGAGGTTTACAGCCAGCGCTCGGCGTGGCTCGCACAAAATCCGAGGACCCTGTACTTGCGCGCGATATTTTCCGGCCCGGATCATTTCCTCGCGGGCCTGGACCTTCGACCCGATGCGAACTTCGCGCTGTATGACCGCATGACCGCCGGCGCGCGGGTTGCGATGCTCGTGGGAATGGGCGCGGCCGACAACCTGAACGTACTCGGCGCGAAGGTCGGAACTTTCCAGCAGCTCTTTCTGTTCTGCACCACGCACTTGATCGCGCGCGAGCGAGACACTGCCCCTCTGCTCGAGGCTCTGCGACTCGGACATTCGTACGCGAGCTTCGACTATCTTGGTTACGTCGGCACCTTCGCGTTCTTCGCGCGGGGCGGCGACACGACGACGATGATGGGCGACGAAGTTCACCTCTCGCCGGGACTGACGCTCAAGACCGAACTTCCGGCCGCTGCAGATCGACTAGCGATGCTGGAGAACGGCGCCGAAGTGGCATCGGCCGACAATGCAACCACGCTGGAATTCGCGCCGAAGTCCCCAGGGGCTTACCGGATCGAGGCCTATCGCAACGGCAGGATGTGGATCCTGTCGAATCCGGTGTACGTGCGCTGAAAGCACCTTGCTAAAGCCGCGACTCTGAAAGATTTACAGGAAAAAGCCGCGCTCTAACGCCGATTGCCTAAGCAAATTCTACAAGTCTACGATGGCCGGTTTCTTGCTGTTCTCCACAGTACGTAACCTGATGGAGGACACTACAATGCGATCAATCAAACGTTTGGCAATCATCCCGGCAGCCATTGCGGCTTGCGGAATCGTGACCGGCTGCTTCTCGTACCACAAGACGGTGGATTCAACTGAGCCGGCGCCGGTAGTGGAAACGGCTCCCCCGGCTGTCGTGACAGTTCCGGCAACCTCGAGCTCAACCACGACTACGACCACTGATACCCCGGCCGTGGTGGAACAGCAGCGGACTACGACTTACTCTACGCCGTAACGATTTAGCGTAAGCCAGGCGTGCGCGTCGTCAGGCTATCGAGCACATCAAGGAATGGCCGGTAGCCGAGTCGACGCGCACGTTTACGATGTCGCCCGCGGCGATCCGTGCGATGTCGCCAGCAAAGATTGCCGTCTTAAATTGTGGAGTCTTGCCGGCCAGCATCCCGCCGCCGCGGCGAGCGGGTCCCTCGACCAGCACCGGGAACTCGCGGCCAATCATGGCGCGATTGCGCGTGAGCGAAATTTCTTCCTGCAGTTCGATCAGCGCCATCAGTCTCCGGCCCTTTTCGTCTTCAGATACGGAATCGCCGAGCCTGAAAGCCCGCGTATGCTCGCGCACCGAATACTTGAACATGAAAGCGGTGTCGTAACCGACTTCGCGCATGATAGCGATCGTAGCTTCGAAGTCAGCGGCTTCTTCGCCGTGAAAGCCGACGATGAGGTCGGTCGAGATTGCGATGCCGGGAACTGCAGCGCGCACGCGTCCGACCAGGTCGAGATATTCCGCAACCGTATAGCCGCGCTCCATCGCCGCAAGGATCCTGTCCGAGCCTGATTGCAGCGGCAGATGCAGATGGGGTTGGACCTTGGGTTCGGTGGCGATCGCGTCGATCAGGGAGTTGGTGGTGTCGCTAGGATGTGGCGACGTGAATCGAACCCGCTCGATGCCGTCGATGGTCGCGATCATTTTGAGCAGCGCGCCGAAGTCGGTCTCGCCGAAGCGATACGCATTGACGGTTTGTCCGAGCAGCACCACCTCTTTCACGCCGCGCGCGGCAAGTTCGCCAATCTCGCGCATCAGGTCTGACGGTGGGATCGACCGCTCGCGACCGCGTACATACGGCACCACGCAGAACGCGCAGAACTTGTCGCATCCGCGCATCGCGGTGACGTAGGCGCGCACGCCGCCGCCGTACTCAGGGGTGATGTCGGCGTAGGTCTCGGCGCGATCGAGGCGCACGTCGATGGAAGCGTCATAGCCGGCGTGTCCAATCATCTCGGGCAGGCGGCGATAGCTGTCGGGTCCCGCGACCACGTCGAGGAACGCTGCCTTCTCAATGATCGCAAGGCGGTTGTGCTGCGCCATGCATCCGAGCAGCCCCAGCTTCACCTCCGGCCGCGACTGCTTGAGGCGCGCGAGCTCCCGCAGCCGATGCAGTACCTTTTCTTCGGCATGCTCGCGAATGGCGCAGGTGTTCAGCAGCACGACGTCCGCATCGTCGATGCCGTCGGCGGTGACGTAACCGGCGCGGTGCAAAACGGCACTGACAGTTTGCGAGTCGGCGACGTTCATCTGGCATCCGTAAGTCTCGAGGTAGACCCGCGGATGCGTAATCTCTGCGATGCGATCACTCATTGGACGAAAAGAAATCTTAGGCCACGGCGGCGCGACGATACAACGGCGTAGTCTTCCGTCAGCAACGCCCCTGTGTGATATTTTTTTTCTTCCGATCCGGATCAAGGAGACGACCATGGTCACGGCAATTATTGGCCTCGTTCTCGGCCTTATAGTGGGCGCTGGTTGTCGCTACTTCGACATCCCGTCACCGGCTCCGCCGCGCTTCATCGGGGCCTGTTTGCTGCTCTCAATGACGTTGGGTTTCGTCGTTGCTGACCATCTTTTGCCGGCGGGCGAGACGCTACGGGGTCTGCTGACGCGATGAAATCAGCGATCGGCCTGGTGCTCGCCTTTGCGGTGGGCTTCGCCTGCAGGGCATTCGGAATTCCGTCGCCCGCACCGCCTGTAATCCTGGGCGCTCTGCTGGTGATGGCGATGACGGTTGCTTATATCGCAGTTGATCGATGGATGGCGCAGTCGGCTCGAAATGCAGTCAACTGCGGCGGTCCAGCCGGAATTCGACCGTCTGAGATTCCCCCAAATCCTACTTGCCACTAACGCAGGCGCATGCTCTGCAACGCGATGAGTTATCGAAAGCGTGCCATCGCCGACACTCTGCTCATCGCTATCGTGTTCGTACTAATCTTATGCGGTGACAGCCTGGCACAAACTCCTCAACCTATGCCGCCCGGGCCACCACCCGATCCCGAGCGGCCACTTTTGGGTCCGGTAGATCAAGCTGACGAGAATTTCTCGTTCCTCAAGGACCCCGCCAAACGCACGGACTTCTGGGATTTCCTGAAATACATTCCCCTCACCTCCGCGGGCAATTGTTATCTGACGTTCGGGTTCGAATCACGCTCCGAGTATGAGTGGTTCCAGAATGCGAACTGGGGCGCCAGCCCTCAAACGATCAGCGGCTACTACCTTCAACGCGTCATTCCTGAAGCGAGCTTGTATCTCGATTCCAACTTTCGCTTATTTGCTTCGTTTCAATACGACAAGGAGAGGGGAAACAACGGTGGTCCACGCCCAGGTATCGATGAAGACCAGGGCGACTTCCACGAAGCATTCTTTGATATTAGCAGCGGACTCTACGATCCGCGGGCGGTGACGCTGCGACTCGGCGAGCAGGAAATGGTCTACGGAACGGGAAGGCTGGTGGACAACAATGAAGGAGTGAACGTGAAATCGAGTTTCTACGGAGCGAGAATCATCGCCCGAACCGAGCTCCTTCGACTTGAAGTCTTTTGCGTCAAACCAACCGAGGAGAATACCGGAACGTTCGACGATCGTCCGAATTCTCAGCAGACCTTTTGGGGAGCGTATGGCACGGTGCCGCTCCCGCTTATCGACAAAAACGGGCAGGCCGATCTTTATTATTTGGGACTCGATACGACGCGCGCAGTTTATGAGCAAGGTACTGGCCGCGAGCTTCGCCACAGCATCGGGACGCGTCTGTTCAATCATCAGCCCGGCGCGAACTTCGACCTACCCGGCCTCGACTACAACTGGGAGTTGATATATCAGCTCGGCTCGTTCGCGCAGAACTACATAAATGCGTGGTCCCTCGCGACCGAGACCGGCTATACATTCCCGGCGCGTTTCATGCCCCGACTCGCTCTACGTGCTGATGTCGCCAGCGGTGGCCAGAATACCAACGGCGGAACTCTGAATACTTTCAATCCTCTGTTTCCGCGCGGCGCGTACTTCGGTCCGAAGCTGACGATGTTCGGGCCTTACAATTTGATGGACATGCATCCGCTGTTGATGCTCACCTTGCTTCAGAACGTCACCTGCGATTTTGATTGGGACTGGTTCTGGCGTGAAAGTCTCAACGACGGCGTCTACCAAATCGGGGGAGCACTCTTGCGCCCGAGCGGCGGGAGCAAGGCGAGGTACATTGGTACCCAGGCGAACTTCGAGCTGCGCTGGGCGCTGGATCTCCATACGACCATAGCGATTAACCTCGCAGGGTTCATCGCGGGGACATTTCTCAAGGCGACCGGCTCGGCCGGGAACGTGGCATATTCAAACGTCGGAATCACCTACAAGTTTTGAGCACAAGGTCTGATAGGAGGCCACGATGAAGGGTCTTTATTTTCGATCCACCGGCTCGTTGGCAAATCTTAAGGTCGAAGAGCTTCCCATGCCGGTTCCGAAGGAAGGTGAGGTGTTGGTGAAGGTCGGGGCTGCGGCGATCAATCCAAGCGACGTCAAGAATGTGCTGGGAAAGATGCGGCTGACCACTGTGCCCCGGGTTCCCGGGCGCGACTTTGCCGGTCGTGTAGTATCCGGAGATTCTTGCTGGGAAGGCAAGTCGGTATTCGGAACGGGCGGGAATCTCGGCCTTACTAGGGATGGGAGCCATGCCGAGTTTATGACGGTACCGGTTGAAGCGCTCGGCGAAACTCCTGCGGGATTCAGCGACGAAAAGGCCGCCTCGATCGGCGTAACCTATCTCACAGCTTTCGCCGCAATCGTACGTCGGGGCGAGGTGAAGAGCGGCGAAACCGTGCTGATTACAGGGACGACCGGCGCGGTCGGGTCGGCGGCAGCAATGGTCGCGCATATGAAGGGCGCGCGAGTGCTGGGAACCGTGAGGTCATCTCGAGAGCTGGGAACGCGAAACGATCTTCCGTTTGTGGAATGGATCAATCTCGAATCGCGTCCTTTGCCGGAATCGGTGCATGAATTGACCGGTGGCAAGGGAGCCGACCTCATACTCGATGCTGTTGGAGGTCCGCTTTTCGAGCCGTGTCTTAAGTCGCTCGCACAACGCGGCCGCCAGATTGCCATCTCCGCTGCCGGTAGTCCTCTAGTGAGCTTCAACCTTCTGGACTTCTACCATAAGGAAGCGCGTCTGATTGGCTTGGACACATTCGAGCTAACGTTCGGCGAGGCGGCCGAAATTCTGAAGGCGGTGGTCCCGGGCTTCAGGGAGGGAATCCTCTCTACCCCACCGGTCGAAACGATTTCGCTCGACGATGCGCTTTCCGCCTATCGATCAATCGACCAGGGAAATTCCAAGAAAAAGTTCGTCATTCGATATGCATAAAACTCATTGGTCGTTTTGATCATGTGCGCATGAGGCTTGCCGGGAATCGTCGTGAGACTTAAATTCCCGAAGGGCCTCCTGCAATGAACGTAGATGACACCGTAACCCTCTATCGGCCCATTGGTCCCGAAGAACTTGCGCTCATTCAGGAAAGTGGGTTTCGTCGTTTCCCACCGCGTCTGCCTCAACAGCCGATATTTTATCCGGTGATCAGCGAGGCCTACGCAACCAAGATAGCTCGCGATTGGAACGTAAAGGCTTCAGGAGCCGGCTACGTAACCCGCTTCGCAGTTCTGCGGTCTTTTTTAGCTCGCTATCACGTACAGAGCGCCGGTGGCTCCGGACACCTCGAGTATTGGATTCCCGCCTCGGAGCTCTCCGAATTCAACGAGAACATAGTAGGGACGATCGAGATAATTTCAGAGTTTCTTACTCGTAAGACGGAATAGATCTAACCCACGAGACGCCCATGCCAGAGAATCGCAGACCGTCGTTCGAGCGGATGGAAGCCACCTTGCTGGCCTGTCCGAAGTGCAAGCGCGCGGTTAAGGTGCGCAAGCGCTTGCTGCTCGTCCTGCCTGCAGGCGACAAGTACCTCTACGTTTGTCCCGATTGCGGTTCGACGTGCGGCGAGACCATCGAGGCCCCGCCGCCAGTAGCAAGAATCCGCTGATCGTCCCCTCAACCTTCTAACAGGGACGAAGTCCCGCACCTCTTCTTAATACTGGGTGCAGGGGTACCTCTGCCCAAGGAGGTGTGGAACCCAGGCAGGTTCCACAATTTAATCCAGTCATTTATCCTTCCCGGCCGCGCATGGCGTCAAGATCGCGCATCGCACGCTCCAGCACCTCACGCACCTTGTCGATTCGCTCCTGCGACGCGCTCTCGCCCGCCACGGCCCGAAATGCAGCCTTGACCAGGCGCTCGGCTGGACCGCGTATTTCGGCTGCATCTGGATCGATTGCGTGGCGCCATCCGGCCCATCGCTTCGCTCGCCACCAGATTCGCCGCACGGTTTCGTCCTCGCGCTTGAGTTCGGCGGCGCCGGCATCGGTTATCGCGTAGACGCGTTTGCCTTCCTTCGAGTCCGACGATATCAGGCCCTCGTCTTCGAGCTGCTGAAGTGTTGGATAAACTGTGCCGGCGCTGGCGCTGTAGATCCCGCCTGAGCGCTCCTCGAGCTGGCGCATCAGTTCGTAGCCATGCTTGGGGCCGTCCGCGATTAGGGACAGAAGCGCGAGCCGGACTTCACCGGGGCCGAAGAAGCGCGCCCGCATGCCCATCATGCCGAATTCTGCCCAATGCCCGCGTCTTTGAAAGCGTCGAGTTCCACAAACCATCATTGTGAAGCCTCCGAAACAGCGTAATACATACTGCAACGTGTATCGTACGATATATTTCCAGTCAAGAGGAACACTGGGAGCGCCAGCATGAAAATCGCTTTTCCAGGCTATGAGGCGTATTCGAGCCGCTAGCCCATGACGTGCACGGATGCCGGCTCAATGACGTAGGTCACGCGCTTCTCGCCTGGCGTTCGGAACGGATATTTGTCTTGATTCAGGTATTTCTTCGCGAGGCTGTCGATATGCGCGTCGGCATTTTTCTCATCTTCGCTGACGACCGGACCCCGAATTCCGATGTATCTATAGGCATTATCCGGATCGACGATGGCGAGCGCGACCTTCGAACCGACCTTCATATTCTGCGCCTTTACTCGTCCGCGGGCGGTGTTGATACGGATTTTTCCGTTGGTGTAGTCGAACCAGACAGGGGTCACCTGCGGCGACCCATCGGGCATTACGGTGGCGATACTGGCAAGCGGTTTTTTGCTGGTCAGGAGGTCGAGAAACTTCTCAGGGATCGTGTTCGATGCCATCGGAGGTACTCCTTAGTAGTAGCGGTATCGGTTCAGATTAGACGATTGCTAGCGTGACGCAACCGGAGCGACGATAGGGATGGCAACTCAGCCGCCTACAGCCTGTCGGACAAGTTTGACACCCACATTCGCATGGGTTAATAGCCAAGCCTAAGCTCAGTCCTTGGCAGGCGGCGCGGGCGATGGCCCAATTGCGCCCAGGAGTGTTTAAGATGGCGCTATTCAACAAAGAACCGGAAAAAAACCCGAAGGTCCAACCGTCGATTACGCCGCAAGCTGCGTCGACCATATCGCCACCTACGCCTCCTTCATCGACTGCCTCCCCAGCGTCCGCGCCGGCTGCGCGAACCAACGGGCCTGCTCCGTCTGAAGGACGTGCATATCTCGACCGCGGATCGAAAATCTCCGGCAAGATCTCGTTCGAGGGTCCCGCGCGAATCGACGGCGAGGTCGACGGTGAGATCAGCGCAAAAGACAGCATCACGATAGGCGAATCCGCCATTGTCACCGCTCATATCCGCGCCGCATCGGTGTCGGTCGCAGGCAAGGTCAGCGGCGATATCATCGCGGCTCAGCGTATCGAGATCCGTCCTTCGGCGAAGGTCAGCGGAAATATCACCGCGCCCGTGCTCGCGATCCATGAAGGCGCGTTGTTCGAGGGACACTGCTCGATGCAGCCCGCGGGCGTCCGCGAAGATCGCAAGGTCACCGTGTTCCCCAAGGAAGAGCGCAAGGAAGAGCCGGCGAAGGACGAGCGTGTGGTGAAAGACGAGCGCGTGGTGCAGGCCGCCGGAGGGCAGAAGCAGGCCTGAACTAATCCGCACGGTCCAGACCGTCCGCGTTCCAAGTTCCGATGATGGAGAGAGTTTCGAACATCCCCCCAGGGGAGACGCCGTAACATGCATATCCCGCCGAATTGGGGGACGTTCTTCGCGCTGATTGTTTCCTTCCTGGTTTTCTGGTTTATATTCAGCCGATTATTTTTTCGTCCGTTCTTGGATCTGTTGTCCGAGCGCGAGCGCAGATTCAAGGACCTGAACGATCGCACTGAGGAACTGATCAAGCAGGCGCGCGCGGCCGAAGAGGAACGCGAAGCGCGGCTGGCGGAGGTTCGCAAGGGCGCGCTCTCGCGGCGCGAGACCGAGCGCCGCAGAGCCGAAGCCGAGGCCGTGCAAATGATGGAAGCGGCCAAGGCCGAGGCGCGGGAGACGCTCGAACAGGTGCGGGTCAAGATTGAAACCGAGCTCAAGGCCGCGGAGCGCGAGCTCGAGCAGATGGGACATAGCCTCGCGAGCGAGCTGGCCGAGCGCGTGCTGGGCCGCCCGCTTAGCGATAGCGCGACGACGGGCAAGAACAATTAGGCGCGACTGATTCAACAGCAGATGAAGAAGTGGATCACATCGGCGGCGATTTTCGCTGCCGCTTTTTTTCCGCGCGTCGCCCATGCCGCCGAGGATGCCGGCGCGGAGCACGGCTCGTGGCTGCTGCTGACCTTCTTTGTCATCAACTTCATCCTGTTTATCGGTCTGCTGGTTTACTTCGCTGGTCCGGTGGCGCGGAAATTCTTCGCCGATCGCGCCGTCACGATTCGCACGGCCCTGTCGCGCGCCTCGAGCGCGTTGGCCGAAGCTGAGGATCTCGCCAACAAGGCCGCGGCGCGCATGGCCGCGCTCGCTGCTGAGCTGAAGAAGCTCGCCGATGAACTGGAGCAGGAGACCGCATTCCAGGTCAGCAAGGTGGCAGAGCTCGCGAAAACAACCGCCGAAAGAATCCATCGCGATACTACGATGAGCAGTTCCGCATTGTCTGAAGCTGCCCGACGCCGCGTGCGCGCGCAGCTTGCCGATTCCGCCGCGACTTTGGCCAGCGGCATGATCGGTCGCGATTTTCAGCGCGACGATCAGGGACGTTTGATAGATGGTTTCATGGACAAGCTCGGCCAGGGTGACGGACGATGAAAGGTTCAAAAGTCGCCAAGCGCTATGCGCGCGCCCTGCTCGACCTGGCCGACAAGGGCAACGAGGAGAAGTGGGGCGCAGAGCTCGAACGGCTGGCCGCGATAGTCGAGTCGCCCGAGCTGATCGAGCGTCTCGCGTCGCCCGAGCTGTCCGAGCAGTCACGGCAGGAAGCGATGGCGAAGATTGCCGAGCGTCTCAATCTCAGCTTTCCGCTGCGTTCATTCGCGGTCGTAGTGGCGCGCCACGGACGCATTCGCGAGCTCGGTGCGATAGCGGAGTCGTATCGCGAACAGCTAGATCAGGCGATGGGCCGTGAACGTGCGACGCTGACCTTTGCAATTCAACCGACCGATGCTGAAGTCGCGCGCGTGGTTAGCGGACTCGAGACGATTGCGAAATTGAAAATCATCCCAACCGTGAAGGTCGACCCCGCGCTGCTTGGCGGCGTGACCGCTGAGTTGGGCGGGAAAATTTACGACGGCAGCCTTGCAACTCGACTCGCGGAGGCGAAGCGCCGGCTCGCAGGCTAGCCGGCTACCAACGACATCATCATGGCGGAAATCAGACCATCAGAAATCAGCGAAATCCTCAAAAACGAGATCAAGGGTTTTGAGGGTAGCATCTCGGTGCGCGAAACCGGCCGCGTCCTCTCGTGCGGCGACGGTATCGCCCGCATCTACGGACTGCAAAACGCCGCGCTCGCCGAGCTGCTTGAGTTCCCCCATCAGGTGTATGGGATGGTGCTAAACCTCGAGGAGGACAACGTTGGCGCCGTCCTCTTCGGCGACCCGCAGGCCATCCACGAAGGCGACGAGGTCAAGCGCACCGGCAGAATCGCCGAAGTGCCCGTCGGCGAGGGCTTGCTCGGCCGAGTCGTCAACGCACTCGGCCAGCCAATCGACGACAAGGGGCCGATCAAGTCGACCGAGACTCGGCGCATCGAAATCAAGGCGCCCGGTATTATCCGCCGCCAGCCGGTCAAAGAGCCGCTGCAGACCGGCATCAAGGCTATCGACACAATGCTGGTCATCGGGCGCGGCCAGCGCGAACTCATCATTGGCGACCGCCAGACCGGCAAGACCGCCATCGCCATCGACACGATCATCAATCAGCGCGGCCAGAACATGCATTGCTTCTACGTGGCGATCGGGCAGAAACGCTCGACCGTCGCCCAGGTCGTCGAGAAGCTCGCGAGCGCCGGCGCGATGGAGTTTACCACAGTCGTTGCCGCGACAGCGTCGGAAGCCGCACCGCTGCAGTACATCGCGCCGTACGCCGGTTGCACGATGGGCGAGTATTTTCGCGATAGCGGCAAGCATGCGCTGCTGGTCTACGATGATTTGAGCAAGCACGCGCAGGCCTACCGACAGTTGTCGCTCCTGCTGCGCCGTCCGCCCGGCCGCGAAGCGTACCCGGGCGACGTCTTCTATCTGCACTCGCGCCTGCTCGAGCGGGCAGCCAAGATGAGCGACGAGATGGGCGCCGGCTCGCTCACCGCGTTGCCCGTTATCGAAACGCAGGAAGGCGACGTGTCGGCCTACATTCCGACCAACGTCATTTCGATCACCGACGGCCAGATAATTCTCGACAAGGATCTCTTCAACTCGAACGTGCGTCCCGCGGTCAACGTCGGACTCTCGGTTTCGCGCGTCGGATTCTCGGCCGCCGTCAAAGCCATCAGACAGGTTGCAGGTTCGCTCAAGCTTGACCTCGCACAGTACCGCGAGATGGCGGCGTTTGCGCAGTTCGGCTCCGACCTCGACGCGTCGTCGCAGCGTCTGCTCGCCCGAGGCGCGCGGTTGACCGAGATGCTCAAGCAGGGTCAGTACAGTCCGCTGCCGATGGAAAAAGAGGTGCTGATCATCTTCGCCGCGAAAGAGGGCTATTTCGACAAGCTATCTGTTGAGCAGATTCGGCCGTTCGAGATGGGGCTGTACACCAACTTCGACTCGCATCATGCCGACCTGCTGGCGGAAATCAGGGACACCAAAGCAATTTCGGACGAGCTGACCAAAAAGATGAAGGCCGGACTCGACGACTACGAAAAATCCTTCCTGGCCGAGTACAAAGCTGCCTCCCCGGCGACGGCGGCGTAATCGGCCTGACGCTCGACCATGGCATCACTGAAGGCAATCCGGCGCCGGATCGCGACGGCCAAATCGACTCAGCAGATCACGCGCGCGCTCAAGCTGGTCTCGGCTGCGCGTTTGCGGCGCGCGCAGGAAGCACTCGTCAACGCGCTACCTTACAGCGAGGCGCTCGCCCGCGTCGCCGATTCTCTTCTCACCTCGGAAGGAATTTCGGTCGGCCCGGTCGAGGGCGCGCAGAAGAGATCGCTGCTGGTGGTGGTCGCGTCCGATCGCGGACTGGCCGGTGGCTACAATTCGTACCTGTTCCGTGCGGCTGAAGTTACGCGGCAGAACATCCGCGCCAGCGGGCTCGACATCGAACTGTTCGCGGTCGGCAAAAAGGCCGTCGACTATTTCAGGCGCGCCAGTGTGCCGGTCGCGCTCTCACGCGTCGACAATGTTCCGCGCCTCGCCACCATCGCTCTCGCGTGCGACATCGCCGCCAAAATGCTCGCCGATTACAGTTCCGGCGCTATCGACGAAGCCGGCATCGTCTACACCCATTTCCAGTCCGCCATCGTGCAGAAGCCGGTTTACGAGCGCCTGCTGCCGATCAAGCCTCCGGGTGACGCGGGTATCAAGCCAGGCTCCGAAGTCGAGGCCGCTGTTTCGAAATCTGATGCGCCCAAAATCGACTACCTGGTCGAGCCGTCGCGCGAGGAACTCGTGCCCGTCGTGCTGCGCGGATATCTCGAGGCTGCCGTCTATCACGCGTTACTCGAGGCCGAGGCCAGCGAGCAGGGTGCGCGAATGACCGCAATGGACGCCGCGACTAACAATGCCGACGATATGATCTCGTCGCTCACGCTCGATATGAATCGCGCCCGCCAGGCGCAAATTACGCGCGAGCTGATGGACATCGTCGGCGGCGCAGAGGCGCTGCGCTGAAATGCGTAACCTGGTCGAGGTTTTGTCTCCTCTCCCCGTAAGGGAGAGGATGAAGGTGAGGGTCCGAATACAGCGCCCTGCGCGATTCAGGATTCTGCAGCAGCAAGCAACAGCTTTGCGTTTATAGGATATCACCGTTTATGAGCCAGACCGTTCCAGCTGTGAATCAGACCGCTCCCGGCCGCATCAACCAGGTGCTCGGCAACGTCGTTGACGTCGAGTTTGGCGCCGGCACGCTGCCGCCGATTTTCTCGGCGCTGCGCGTCAGCAATCCTTCGATTAGCGACGAAGTCGGCAACCTAGTGCTCGAAGTGCAGCAGCATCTCGGCGAGAACACCGTGCGATGCATCGCGATGGACTCGACCGACGGCCTCGTGCGCGGGATGGAAGCCGCCAACACCGGCGCGCCAATCTCGGTGCCGGTGGGTCCGGGCACGCTCGGACGCATCATGAATGTGACAGGCGCTGCCATCGACGAGCGCGGGCCCATCCAGGGCAGCTCGCTGATGCCGATACATCGCGACGCGCCGCCGTTTGCCGACCAGGCGCCCGAGGCGGAGATCCTCGAGACCGGCATCAAGGTGCTTGATCTCATTTGCCCGTACGCCCGCGGCGGCAAGATTGGTCTGTTCGGCGGCGCCGGCGTCGGCAAGACCGTCACGATTCTCGAGCTCATCAACAACGTCGCCAAGCAGCACGGCGGCGTCTCGGTGTTTGCCGGTGTCGGCGAGCGCTCGCGCGAGGGCAACGACCTCTATCGCGAGCTCACAGAGTCGGGCGTCATCTCGAAAACCGCGCTGGTCTACGGCCAGATGAACGAGTCGCCCGGCGCGCGTGCCCGCGTCGCGCTGACCGGAGTGACAGTCGCCGAATATTTCCGCGACGAAGAAGGCAAGGACGTCATCTTTTTTATCGACAATATCTTCCGCTTCGTGCAGGCCAACTCCGAAGTCTCCGCACTGCTCGGCCGCATGCCCAGCGCCGTCGGCTATCAGCCGACCCTCGGCACCGACATGGGCGAGCTCGAGGAGCGCATCACCACCACCAAGAAGGGCGCGATCACATCGGTGCAGGCCATCTACGTTCCCGCCGACGACTATACCGATCCCGCGCCGGCGACCACCTTCACCCATCTGGACGCCGTCACTGCGCTCGATCGCAAGGTTTTCGAGAAGGCGATTTTCCCCGCGGTCGATCCGCTCGGCTCCACCTCGCGAATTCTCGATCCGCAAGTCGTCGGCGAGGAGCACTACAACGTCGCCCGTCGGCGTACAGGCGATTTTGCAGCGCTACAAGGACCTGCAGGACATCATCGCGATCCTCGGGATGGAAGAGCTGTCGGCCGATGACAAGACCGTCGTCGCGCGCGCGCGCCGCGTCGAGCGCTTCCTGTCGCAAGCGATGTTCGTCGCCGAGCCGTTCACCAATCAGCCCGGCAAATACGTCACGCGCAAGGACACCGTCCGCGGCTTCGCCGAAATCCTCGACGGCAAATGCGACGACCTGCCCGAGCAGGCATTCTACCTCGTCGGCACCATCGAAGACGCTCGCGAGAAGGCCGAACGCCTCGCTAAAGGCTAAGCGCGACAGGCGGCATAACCCACGATGGCTCAGACGTTCCCATTCAGACTGGTCACACCCACCGGCATCGTCTTCGAAGGCGATGCTGAAGAAGTCTCGGCTATCGGCCCGCTCGGCGAATTCGGCGTACTGCCCGATCACATAAATTTCATAACGTCACTGGTGCCCGGCGTATTGGAAGCGCGCCTCCCCGACGGCACTACGATGCATTGGGTAGTGTCGGGCGGTCTCGCCGAAGTGAAAGACGGCGTAATGACGGTGCTCGCCAGCACCGCCGAATCCCCGGAACGGATCGACGCGAGCGCTGCAGCAGCGGAAGTGCAACAAGCCGACGCAACAATTCTCAAATCTGAGTTTCTACGATCCCAACTACCAGGCCGCGCAAGAAGCCCTGCAACTGGCCCGCGCCCGAGTAGAAGCCGCCGGATTGAAATCCACCGCCCGCTAATTCTATCTGTCTCCTCTTCCTGCAAGGGAGAGGATGAAGGTGAGGGTCCGTATACAGCGCCCTGCGCGATTTAAGATTCTGCTTCCTCCGAACGCCGGACTATCAAAACCGTGTCCATGGTTCAGGGATGATCTATTTCAGCCTGACCATGCCGCCGCTAACGTGATATCGATCTCCTATGGACCACGACACTCACGCATCCCGCCGCATTCCATCCTGCCTCGGAATCGGGCAACGCCAACTTTCGAAAAAAGTATTTTTGACGGAACGAAGCTACCGATGGTGTATATGCAGTCCTCGAACCACTACAGGTGGTATAAAATGCCCTCTTCTAAAATCCGCTTCGCAGCTTTCAGCTCATCACTCCAATGAAACACTCGACTCAGGTCCATCTCATCCACCAGATCTTCGACGCCATCGATCGCGGCGCGCCGCCGATGGCCGAGCGATTCACCCGCAACGATACCTCCGCATACACTTCGCCCGAGCGCGCCGCCCGCGAACGTGACGTGTTGTTCCGGCGTCATCCGATCGTCGCCGGCTTCAGCTCGCAGATTCCCAATCCCGGCGACTACCTCATCGAGGATCTCGCTCCCGTGCCAATCCTGGTAGTGCGAAACGCCGCCGGAGAACTGCGCGCCTTCGTCAACATTTGCCGCCATCGTGGCGCGAAGCTCGTCGCCGGATGCGGCACGGACGCGAAACGATTTTCATGTCCCTATCACGCGTGGAGTTACGACACTGACGGCCGTCTCGTCGCGATTCCCGACGACTACGGATTCGAGGGACTCGATCGAGCCGCGAGCGGCCTGGTCGCGCTGCCAGTCGCCGAGAAGTACGGACTCATCTTCGTGACTCCGACTCCCGGCGGCGCCATCGACGTTGACGCGATGCTCGCCGGGCTCGGCGAAGATATCGAATCGTACGGCATCGGCACGTTTGCGCATCAGGAGACGCGGGTGGTCCGCCGCCGGATGAACTGGAAGCTGGTCAGCGACACGTTCTGGGAGGCGTACCACATCAAGGTGCTGCACGCGCAAAACGTCGGCCCGCTGTTCGTCAAAAATCTGGCCATGTTCGACGCGTTCGGGCGCAACACGCGCTACATCGGCGTGCGCAAATCGATCGAGAAGCTGCGCGACCTGCCCGAAGAAAAGTGGGATCTGATTCCGCATACGACCATCCTGATGAACTTGTTCCCCAACACCATCCTCGTCATGCAATCCGATCACGCCGAGGTTTACCGCATCTTCCCCGCCGCATCGCACGTCGGCGAGAGCGTGACGACCATCAGCATCCTCGCGCCCTCGGCATCGCCAAAATGGTCGCGCACGATGGATCTTCTGCTCGGCGTGGTCGACCAGGACTTCACGCTCGGCGAGGGAATCCAGCACGGCTTCGAATCCGGCGCGATCAGAAAAGTCATGTACGGGCGCTACGAGAACGCCCTCGAGCATTTCCATCGCTCGATTCGAGACGCGCTGAGCGAAGCGTGACTTACGCCGTAGGTTTCAGTGCGGCGAGCCGATCGAAAAAATCCGGGAAGGTCTTCGCGACGCATGCGGGATCTTTGATTTTCAAGCCGCCGAGTTTCAGACCCGTCACCGCGAAGCTCATGGCGATCCGATGATCGTCGTAGGTTTCGACCACTGCCGGATGCATCGCCGACGGCGCAATCTCGAGTCCGTCCTCGTTCTCGACCACGGATCGCTCCGAGCCGTCTCAGTTCCGTCGCCAGCGCGTGAATCCGATCGCTCTCGTGATGGCGGATGAAGCCGACCCCGCGAATTTTGGTCGGCGACGAAGCGAATGGCGCAATCGCGGCCAGCGTCGCGACCATGTCCGGCATCGCATTCATCGCGACGTCAACCCCCGCGAGTTGCCCGGTTCCTATGACTTCGACGTGATCGGGATGCCACACGACACGCGCGCCCATCTGCTGCAGCACGCCAAGAAATCCGATGTCGCCCTGCACCGAGTTCGAGGTCAGGCCCTCGATTCGCACCGTGCCGCCAAGCAGCGCCGTGGCCGCCGCAAAATAGCTCGCGCTCGACGCGTCGGGCTCGACCACGAAACGCTGCGCACGATACCACTGGCCGCCGGGCACAACGATCATGTCGTCTTCGACCGCGCTGTGCGCGCCCCACGCCTCCATCAGTCGAACTGTCATGTCGATGAATGGCCGCGCAGTATCGCCAACTATCCGGAGCTTGAGGCCGGCCTTCCAGATCGGCGCCGGCATCAGCATCGCCGAGGCGAATTGCGACGACGCGCGCGCGTCGATCGAAGTTTCGCCGCCTTCGAAGCGTGCCCGCGACGCATCCACGATCACCGGCGGACAATTGTTGTTGCGTTCGCTATATACGCTCGCACCCAGCCGCTGCATCGCGTCGAGCTGTGGCCCGATCGGACGCTGACGCATCCGCTGGTTTCCGTCGACCCGAAAGCGTCCGTCGCCGAGCGTGACCATCGCGCACAGAAATCGCATCACGGTGCCGGCGCCCCCGACGAAAATCTCGCCACCATGGGCCGGGATCGTCCCGCCGCGCCCGCTGACTGTGATTCTGTGCGCCGCCTCGTCAATCTCCACGACAAAGCCCAACACTCTCAGCGCTTCGCTCATGTAGCGGGTATCGTCGCTGAGCAAAACCGAGTCGAGGACCGACCGCCCTTGGGCCAGCGCGGCCAGCACCATCGCGCGGTTGGTTATGCTCTTGGAGCCCGGCAGCACGACGCGGGCGTCGAGCGGACCGGTCACTGGTGTGATTTCGATTTCATCCACGGGCGCGATCCCAGATTAACCGCGCGGGTTGATTGGTCACAAGGAGCGGGCGCACTCAAGCCGCCATTGGCGGGTTATTGCCTCATACGTGACGCTACTATTACAGTATGCGATGTTACTGGCAGTAGGCTCAGGGGAGGTCGAACGCCATGAATCTCGTAAAGCTGATCGCACCTGCCGCGCTTATCTCGATGCTCGCGCTATTCGCGCCTCGCGCCGACGCGCAAACGATGGGTGAGTACGCGACCACGACCGCGGGAGTCGGCAGCGGAAGCAGTTCGATGGGCACCGCCATTTCGTCTTCAGTTGCTTCGACCGGCGGCGGCTCGAGTACCTGGGGAGCCAGCTCAGTGGGCGCCAGTTTCGACCAGAGGGCCGGTTCTGCGTCGGGCTCCGGCGGAGGATCGGATTTTGAATCGCGCGCCGGCTCGTCGGCGAACGGCGCTGCTGGGGCTTCGCGATGGCCACAGTCGAGGCTAGGCTCGTCGAGCAGCGAGTTCGGCGCCGGCACGTCGAGCAGATGGGGCGATTCAGCCGGCAGGTTTTCCACCCAGGATCGATTCACCGAAAACAGCGCGTGGTCGTCAGGTTCGTCGGATCGTTTCCCGGCCAGTTCGTTCAACGACAATCGCAACGGGTTCGATACCAACTACAACGCAATTAACAACTTCTGACGCGAAGATCGGCTAGCTCTGCACGGTTGCGGTCTGTTGGCGCAGGCGCTCCTTGCTCGCTGCCGGCCAGACGTCGTCGATCTTGTAGGCCGTTTCGAACGCGAGCGCATTCTCAGGAAGCTTCAGCCACGGTAGTTTGCTCCGCGTGAAAAGGTGGATGTCCGGCGTCACCGCGTCGGGGTTATCCAGCGTTCCTGCGCGGACGAACAAAGCCTCAGGGCCCGGTGCGACTGCGTAGCGGCTCCATACATAGGTTCCGCATCTGTCGCAAAAGAAGGCCTCGTGATCTTTGCCGGTGCCCCCCTTCAGCGTAATAGACTTAGGTGTCGCACCAGTCCTTTCCACGAATTGCTTCTCGATCCAGATATTGATGACAAAGCCGCTGCCGGTAACGCGTTGGCAGTCGCGGCAATGGCAGGCATGAACTATCAGCGGGGTGTTAGTGAGCTTGTAACGGATAGCTCCGCATGAACATCCACCTTCCAGATTCATAACAACCTCCTTGAAGGTCTTACCCGGGACTGCCCTGACGTAGTAACTATCAAGGCAGTCCCGGGCGTTAGAGTCGCTATTCTTCCTTGTGGCAGACGGCTTCGATGTTGTTGCCGTCAGGGTCCTTCACGAAGCCGCCGTAGTAGTTGGCGGCATAGTCGGGCCTGAGCCCCGGCTTGCCGTTATCCTCGCCGCCTGCAGGCAAAGCAGCGGCGTAGAATGCCTTCACGGAATCGCGGTCCTTTGCGACGAACGCGATATGCACAGGTCCGCGCGACTCGCCCTCGCCCAGCCACAACGCGGGTGCGCCCTTGGGACCGAAGCCGATGACTCCGTCGTCCTCGTACTGTATACTGAACCCCAGAGGCGCCAGAGCCGCCGTATAGAAGCGCTTGCTCGCTTTCAGGTCCTTCACCTTTATCTGGATGTGATCAAACATAACTCTCTCCTTCTCCTTAATTTTCGTTACTTCGGCCTTCGAAACTTTTTTAATGCCGGCCGCGCCACGCCGGCATATCCTTCAGCATCGCACTCGCCATTTGAATCGCCGCACTGCGAGTGACGCCCTGGGACTCGACGTAGAAGCCTACGTTGGTCTCGAGCACTTGCTCATAGGGCAGCAATTCGCCGCGTGCGTCGGTGCAATAGCGGCAGTACGGTCGCGTAACATCGCCGAGCGCGAAGTCTTCGGGTTTCTCCATCGGCATTCCGCATGAGCCACAAGCGGGACATTTTTCAGCCATGGTCCTGTCTCCTTTTACGGTTTCACCAACGACATAAAATGATTCACCAGGGTCTTCTCCTTGTTCCGCGATCACGGAGTTCCCTGTGGCGAACACGTCTCGATTGACCAGGTAGTGATGCATCAGGCCTATCCACGTGTTGAACAGCAGTGGGCGTTCGATTTTGCGCGCGCGCCCGGCCTTGCGTTCGCGTTCCAGCGCCATAAACAGCTCATAGGATACGGCCGCATGCAGCATCATAAGGGTGGAGCGCACTTTCGCTGGCAGCATCGGAGCCTCGGTCACCAGCCGCGCGTAAAACGGCTCGATCTCAGCCAGCACCCGCAGATGCGCCTGCAAGACCGCGCGCAGCCCAAGGTCACTCTCGAACGCCTGCCGGAACTCGGCCGACAACCGGCGCCCGAACTCGTCGATCACTGCGATCACCAGGTCGTCCCGCCGCGGAAAATGCAGAAACACGACGCCGTGCGACATGCGAATCGATTTGGCGACATCGGCCGTCGTCGTATTCACGATTCCCTTGCGTGCGAACAGCGCCATGGCCGCGTTGACCAATCGGTCCCGCGTCACTCCTTTCTGTTCCTGCCGAGTCGCTGGCTGCATCGTCGCTTTCGTCGTCCGCTGAGTATCTACTCACTGAGTAGATACTCAGTAACCCGCGCATGTGTCAAGTGGCACGAAAACGCTTTGCAAATCAGCCGGCGTCGGCGCCAATCTGAGTCTGAAAGACTGAATGCCTGACTTGTATCCAGCGATCGAGCCTTACGAACACGGCATGCTCGAGGTTGGCGACGGCAACCTCGTGTACTGGGAGACCTGCGGCAATCCGCGCGGCAAGCCCGCCGTAGTTTTGCACGGCGGCCCGGGCTCGGGATGTACGCCGTGGCATCGCAGGCTGTTCGATCCCAGCGCTTATCGCATCGTGCTGTTCGACCAGCGCAACTGCGGACGCAGCACGCCGCATGCAAGCGCACCTGATACCGATCTCGCGAGCAACAACACTGCGAACCTGGTCGCGGATATCGAACGGTTGCGTCAGCACCTCGGCATCCAACGATGGCTGGTATTCGGCGGTTCGTGGGGCAGCGTGCTGGTGCTCGCTTACGCCGAACGTCATCCAAGTCGCGTCACGGAGCTGGTTTTGTTTGGCGTCACGACCGGACGCCGCAAAGAGTTCGACTGGTTTTTCCGCGGCGGCGTCTCAATATTGTTTCCCGAACAGTGGGATCGTCTGCGTAACGCTGTACCAGCCGAGCTGCGCGACGGCGACATCATCGAGGCATATTACCGCCTGCTGCACGATCCCGACCGCGCGATTCGCAATCAAGCCGCGCTGGCGTGGTGCACATGGGAGTCCGCGTCGCCGGCCTGGCCGCCAGCCCATGGTTTGTCACCGCGGTTCCGCGATTCCGCTTTCGCGCTCGGGTTCGCACGAATTGTGAATCACTACGTCCGGCACTACGCATGGCTCCAGGACGGCATCTTGCTGCGCGAGGCTGCCAAGATTGCCGCCATGCCCGGCGTGATGGTGAACGGACGCTTTGATCTCCAGGCGCCGATTGGCTGGGCGTACGATCTCAGCCGCGCGTGGCCGCGCGGTAAGCTTGTGATCGTCGACCAGGCGGGGCACGACGCATCCAACATGAGCATCGCGGGGGAGCTGATCCGTGCCACCGACCGGTTTGCTTCGGTCAATCCTGCCTCGAAGGTGGAATAAATTTCGGTAATTTGTGCAGTATCTAAAGGCGTGATTGCTAGATATAGCTTAAGCCTAGGTATGGTTTTTGTTGACTAGTGATGCAACCTCGGCTAATTGTCAGGGTCTGTTTTTCGGCGGTCAGCCGCCATGGCGGCGTCCGACCGGAAGACTGCACGAGCATTGAATGGGGACTCGTGCGCGGGAGACGGATTTGGTGAGAACGGGGTTGTCGGCAAAGTTAGTCGCAAAGACAGTCGCGGCATTCATGCTTGCGATCGCCGTCAGCATTGTGGCGGCGCCCAACGCATCATCGGAAACCACGCTCCAATTTCCGCGTCCGAAATCGATCCAGCCCAACGTGGATTTCTGGGTCGACATTTTCACCAAGTACTCGGACCACGATTTCGTGGTGGTCGATCGCGACAACATCGGCCGCATCTATCATGTGTTTCATCTTCCCGGTGACGGTCAGCCAACCCGCACCGATATCGACTGGGCCAACGACTACCTCAAAGTAAAATACAGCGAGATTCTCAATCGACTCGCGACCGGCCGCGCACCCGCTGACGACGACGAGCGCGCGGTTGCCGCGTTGTTCAAGGGCGAACCGCCGAGCGCCTACGCGGCGGCTGCGCAAAACATCCGCGTGCAGGAAGGATTGCGCGAACAGTTCCACGACGGGCTGCTTCGCAGCCGCTATTACATGCCGACCATGGAGCGGATTTTCCGTAGCGCCGGTCTTCCACCGGAGCTCGTGACGCTGGCGCACGTCGAGTCGGGCTTCCACGGCGCAGTGCGATCGAGCGCGGGTGCGGTCGGAATCTGGCAGTTCACGCGTGACACCGGCAAGCACTACATGAAAATCACGCGTTATCACGATGATCGCTTGAATCCCGAGCGCGAGACGCTCGCGGCGGCTAAGCTGTTGCGATCGAACTACGACACACTCGGCGATTGGCCGCTGGCGATCACGGCATACAACTATGGCACCGGCGGAGTGGCGCGCGCGGCAGGAATTTACGGTGGCGACTACTCCGAAATGGTCCAGCACTACCAGGGACCGCACTTTGGATTCGCGGTGAAGAACTACTACGCGGAGTTCCTTGCCGCGTTGCAGGTGCATCGCAACGAGGACAAGTACTTCCCCGGCATCGAGGACGAGCCAAGCATCCGGCCCGCGCCAATCAAAACCGACTTTGCGCCAAAGCGAGCGCGCAAGACGCACGCGACACATACCGCGCATCACACCTCTGTGAAAGCGCAGTCGTCCTCGAAGACGCAACCGTCGTCGAAGAGCCAGTCGTCATCGAAGACGCATCGCTCGACTGCTAAAAAGACTGTCGCGCAGAATACCTGATCGCTAACTCCGTCAGGCGCGCGAACTCGCGTCGGCCACCTTCGTATGTGGGCTGATGGCGCGATAGCTCGGGCGCTGGCGCAGCCGCTTCAAATAAGCTTCGACTTTCGGGAAAGCGTCGAGCTTGATCGGGTCGACGTCCAGCACCATCGCCACCGGCATCAACGGCACGTCGGCGAGCGAGAAGTCTCCGCATGCGAAGCCACCGGCACCGGCCTGGCCGAGCACCCGGTCGAGAAACGGCAGATCGCGGGTGCGTAAAAGCTCGCGCCCTCGCTCCATGCTCGCCGGATCGCGCTTCTCCGGCGGGCTCCAGTACGGCATCCAGATCGGCGGTATGCTGCCGGCCAACATCGCCTCGTCGGCAAAATTCTCGATCTCGCGCACACGCATTCGCTGTATCGGATCCGACGGCATCAGCCGCGGCGGCCCGTAGCGCTCCTCGAGATATTCGTCGATCACCGTCGAGTCGAAGATCACCAGCTCGCCATCCTCGATGTAGGGCACCTTGCCGAGCGGATGCTTCGCGAGCATCTCGGGCGGCTTCTTCCAGAGATGTCCCGCCGGCAGATTTTCGATCCGATACGGGATGTTTTTCTCTTCGAGGACGACCTTCGTTTTGCAGCCGTGCGTCGAGCGCAGTGTGCCCCACGGATAGTCACGTTCGGTAGTATAGAGAACGATCATGGCGCGGCTCCTTGGATTGTTTCGGCGACGCGATCTTAACATCGACGCTTCGAACCGGGCTATCGCAATCTTGCGGCGCGCTTATGGCCTCGTCTGTTATCGTTTAGCTGATGTCCCGCATCGCCGCGCAATCCCCGCAGTTCGCCGTCCTCGCCCGTAGGCTCAAGGCGCGGCTGGGTAACGAGCGCCTGGCGCAGCAGGCGATTGCCTCGGTCAAAGATCGCGCGCCGGACGGCCAGTTGGCGCTCGCGTTTCTGACCAAGCTCGCTGAAAATTCCGCCGCTGCGTTGAAGAACGTGCTGCGCGATCGCACTGCGGGCGGCGACCTGATTTTTTGTCTTGGCTCATCAGAGCTGATCGCAACTGAGCTGTCATTGGCCGGACCGGATTGGGCTGAGATCTTTCTTGAGGCGCGTGTGCAAACCATCGAGGGTCTCGTCGATGCGATGCGCACGGAACGAACTGCAATCGACGCGCCCGACCGCCAGGGTGCAGCCGCGATGCTCGGGAATTTCATGCGCCGCATGTTCGACCAGGTGGCGATTGCCGATTTGCTCGATAGGCTGAGCGTCGGCGAAACAGCGCTGGCAATGTCGGAGCTGGCCGACCAATGCATTCGCACGGCGTTCGAACTGGCGAGTCATTTTCTGGGCGAGCGCGCTCGCGCGGTCGGACAATTCTGCATCCTTGCGATGGGCAAGCTTGGCGCACGCGAGCTGAATCTCAGCTCGGACGTTGATTTGGTCTATCTTCACGCGTCTTCCGGTTCGGCGGACAGTTCCGAAGCGGCGGCGCGGCTGGGCGAATGGTTTACCGAGATTTTGTCGGCGCGATGCTTTCGAATCGATCTGCGCCTTCGGCCCGGAGGCCGGTCCGCGCCACTGGTGACGCCCATCGAAGGTGCGATCAACTACTACGAGAATCTCGGCGAGACTTGGGAACGAGCCGCGCTGTTGCGTGCGCGGCCGGTAGCCGGCGACCTTGAAATCGGCCATCAACTCCGCGTCGAGCTCAACCATTTTGTGTTTCGCAGCTTCCTGGATTTCGACACGCTACGCCAGTTGCGCGCGATGAAGCGGCAGATCGAGGCGGAACTGAAAACGCCCGCGATGATCGAGCGCAATATCAAGCTTGGCCGCGGCGGGATCCGCGAGCTCGAATTCATCGTGCAGGCGCTCACGCTGATTTACGGCGGTCGCGATCCGCGGCTGCGCGTCGAGCAGACTGTTGCCGCGCTCGAGAAGCTCGATGCACTCGGCTATCTACCGTCGAAGCGCGCGCGCGAACTTGCCGACGCGTACCTGTTTCTGCGCGATGTCGAGCACAAGCTGCAAGTTGTCGCCGGCCTGCAGACCCACGTGATGCCCGCTGATGAGGACGGTATGCGCGCGCTCGCAGCTCGGATGGGTTTCGGCAAAAAGCCGGGCGCGCTCGAGAAGTTCAATGCGCAGCTGAAATCCCATCGGGCACTGATCGAGCTGCAGTTCCGCGAAACCCTGGCCGGCGGCGAAGAGGTATCGACCCGCTGGGTCTCGGACGCGGCGGAATTGGCGTGGAACTCAGCGCTCGATCCCGATGCTTCTCCGCGCTACCTGCGCGAGCTTGGCTTCGCCCGCTCCGACGAAAGCGCCCGCCATCTCGAGTTGCTCGCACGTGGACCCTCGCATGCGCCGACCAGCCCGCGCCGTCGCGAGTTGCTGGAGCGGCTCGGCCCCATAATGATCGACGAGATCGGCCGGTCACCCGATCCCGACCTCGCGCTGATGAACCTGGCGGAGTTCATCGCCGCGGTCGGCGCGCGAACCTCGTTCCTGGCGTTGCTCGAGCAGCATCCGGCGACGCGGCGTATCCTGCTGCGGCTGTTTGCCTCGAGCGCGTACCTTTCGACCATCTTCATCCGGCATCCCGACATGCTCGACACTCTCGTGCGCTCCGATCTTGCGGCGACGCGGCGCAGTCCGGCCGAGCTGGCTGACGAGCTGGCCGAATTGATCGCAGCGAGCCCGGATTTCGAGAGCAAGCTCGACGCACTGCGTGCATTTCAGCATCAGGAATTCCTGCGTATCGCAATTGCGGACCTGGCCGGTGACCTTGAAGTGTTCGATGTCGAGCGCGAGCTCACGAGCCTCGCGGAAACCGTGCTGGACGAGGCGATGTTGCTGGCGCGAATTCAGACCGAGGCCCGCTTCACGATTCCCGCGACGATGCGCCTGTGCGCGATTGCGATGGGCCGGCTCGGCGCCAGCGAGATGTCCTACAACTCCGATCTTGATTTGATTTTCGTTTACGACGATCGCGCGGAGGTCGCCGCCGGCAGCCGCGAAATCGCGTCGCGAATAACGCAGAAACTGATCGCGATCCTCGAATCGCGCACGCGCGAAGGCTACGCCTACAAGCTCGATCTGCGCCTGCGTCCATCGGGCAACGCGGGCCCGCTGGTCACCTCGCTGGCGGGTTTCCGCGAATACCATCGGCAGAGTTCGGCGGTTTGGGAGCGGCAGGCGCTGGTCCGCGCGCGCGTGATAACCGGCGACCGCGATCTCGGCCGCGAGGTCGAAGCGGCGCGCCAGGAATTTGTGTACGGCCGCGGACTGACTCCGGCCGAGGTTGGCGAAATATCCACGATGCGCCACCGAATGGAAAGAGAGATCGGCGCCGAGGACAAGACGCGCCTCAACATCAAGCAAGGTCACGGCGGTTTAGTGGATGTCGAGTTCCTCGCGCAAATGATGGCGCTGGCGCACGGTCATCGTCATCCGAACTTGCGCCTCCGTGGCACGATCGGACTTGCTCGAGGCGCTCGAAAGCCTCGGTCTGCTGACGGCCGCCGACGCGCGCGTGCTCGAAGACGACTACCGCTTCCTGTCGCGACTGGAAAATCGGCTCCGCATCGAGAGCGACCAGCCGTCCTGGGCCATCCCAACATCTGTGATTGGGTTGCGGCCGCTAGCGCGCCGAATGGGATTCGAAGAGGCAGACGGTGCGTCGCGATTGCTTGCTGAGTTGGCAGAGCGCCGCGATCGCATCCGCGCGATCTTCGAACGATATTTTCGCCGAGCAAGCGAGCGGGCCTTAAAAGCGCGATATTCGAAGTCCAGCTTCGTACCCGCTCAGCACGTTTATCGTCGGCACCTTGAAGCAGAACGCGGAACGGAAATTTTCGTCAATGCGCGAAGCGATCGTGTTAGGCTTGATAGTTCGCATGGGTAAGATCACGCTAATCACCGGCGGCGCTCGCAGTGGCAAGAGCCAGCAGGCGCTGAAGCTTGCGCTTCCGTATCGACGCAAATTCTTCCTCGCGACCGGGCAGGCGCTCGATGATGAAATGACGGCGCGAATCGAATTTCATCGGACGACGCGGCCGCCGGATTTTCAAACCGTCGAGGAGCCGGTCCAGGTTGCTGCGGCGCTCGAAAAAATCAGTCAACGCGCAGACCTGGTAGTGGTCGATTGCCTGACGCTGTGGGTCTCCAACCTGATGCAGCAGCATAAGACGGCTGACGGCCCAATTCTCGCGGCGGCTGACAAGCTCGCGGAAGCGATGCAGCGAGCACCGTTCGCAAGCATCGTCGTGACCGACGAAGTTGGGTCAGGAATCGTACCGACCGATCATGCGGAGTCGCGCCGTTTCCGCGATCTGTTGGGATGGACCAATCAGAAAGTCGCCGCTGTCGCAGACCAGGTGCTGCTGATGGTCGCGGGATACCCGCTGAATGTTAAGTAAATGTCACGAGGCCATCGTGACGAGGACCGCTATTTCGACTAGCTCGCCGCACGCACCGATCAAATCGCCTGTTACCCCGCCTAACCATCGCCGGTAGAACAGTCTCATCGCGAACACGATTGCGATGGCGACCGCGGTAGCGAGTGCGCTCGCGCGCCATTCGCCAAGCGTCAACATGACGCACGATTGTGAAAGCTGCGACAAGGGCGGCACGCGAACCGAGCCTTTTGTTTTCGTTGCCGAGCAGCGTTGAACCTGCGCCGAAGGAACGCAGATAAGGCAGTCCCGAGGCGACCAGCAGCAGCGCCCACCGCGCGAGCATCGGCGCCAAAAGCAGCGCCGCGTATCGCCGGTGACCGGCGAGCGTCGAGAGCGCGAGGATTTTGAGCGTCAAGTCGAAGAAGATCGCGCTTGCGCCGAATGTACCGACCCGGCTGTCGCGCAGAATTTCGAGAGCGCGATCGCAATCGCGTCCCGCGCCGAGCGCATCTGCCGTATCCGCCAGCCCGTCGAGATGAACCGCGCCGGTGACGACGGTGAGCGAGATGACGATCAGAACCGAGCGAATCACCTGCGCGAAAACATGTGCGAGCAGCCAATCCTCGCCGACGAGCGCAGCGCCTAGGAGGAAACCGACAATCGGGAACCATGCGAATGATGCGGCGACGGTTTCATCGGATGCAGGACGCCGATCTATCACCGGCAGGATCGTGAGGAAGCTGATTGCGAGCGGCAGTTCGGTGAGGAAGCCGCTCGCGGGCGTCGCGTCGTCGGTCATCTGACTTTGCCGGACACGCCTGCGCTCGCAAAGGTCGCCATGTGGTTGAGTAGGTCGAGTGCGGATTCGATCACGTTCATCGCGAGCGCAGCGCCGGTGCCTTCGCCGAGCTTGAGATCGAGATCGAGGATCGGACGGAGCCTGAAGTGCTCGAGCACCAACGCGTGACCGCCTTCGGACGACCGATGGCTGAAAAAGAGATGATCGAACAATCCGGGATGAATCCGCTCCGCCACTGCGGCGGCTGCGGTTGCGATAAAACCGTCAACGACGACCGGGATATTTGATGCGGCGCAGCCCAGGCACGCGCCGGCCATCGCCGCGATCTCGAAACCGCCGAGCGCAGCCAGCATCGACTCGCCCGACGTCAATGCGGTCCGATGAATATCGAGCGCGCGCGCGACTACTTCGGTTTTGCGGCGCATGCCGGCGTCGTCGAGACCGGTCCCGCGTCCCACCATCGACTCAGGGGATATCGCAGTCAGCGCACAGAGGAGCGCGGCGGCGGAGGTGCTGTTCGCGATTCCCATCTCGCCGATGCCGACCAGCGCCACGCCGCGATCGAGAAATTCGCGGGCGATTTCGATTCCGACTTCCAGCGCGCGCGTCGCTTCGCCGGGTGTCATCGCGGGACCGTCGAGGAAGTTGCGGGTTCCGGCGCCGACTCGGCGGTAAGTCACGCCAGCGAGTGGGTTTGCGCTGGTATCGAGCTTGACGCCTACATCGACGACTTTGAGCAAGTAGCTGAAGCGGCGCGCGAGTACGCTGATGGCGGCGCCTCCCGCGGCGATGTTACGAAGCATCTCGGCCGTGACCGCCTGCGGAAATGCGCTGACGCCCTCGGCCGCGACGCCATGATCAGCGACGAAGACCGCGATTGCTCCGGGTCCGGATTTTATGGACTCGTCATGGCGAATAGCGGCGTAGCGACGTACGAGCTCCTCGAGATGGCCGAGGCTGCCGGGCGGCTTGGTGAGAGCGTTCAAGCGCGCGTCGGCGGCCCACGCCGCTTCGTTATCGGGCGGACGGATCGAGGCGATGGTCTGGCTGAGCAAAGACATGCCGCGCGATCGCATCACGAGCAGCCGCAGCTTACAAGGCAGGGACGCCGGATCTCTGAAAGCGCTACTGGTGTGTGTTTTCTTTGCTCCAGTATGCGGTCCATCCGCTGTAGTCCGGCGAGTCTTCCTGGCACCATCGCTGGCTTTTGGCGTAGGCCCATGCTTTGTCGGTGAGCGGCGGATTGGGCAGCAGGCGCGCCCAATTGATTTTACGGGTTTGCGTTTCGACATGACATTCGATGTCGGCGACTATGCTGCCATCGGGATACCGGCCCCATATCTCTATATCGGGATGCCTGGAGAAGCTTTGCTGAAATCGGGTCCAGTCGTATTCATCACCGTTGTAGGTGAACTGCGGCTGATCGATGTAGGTCTGGCAGACCTTGGCGAAGTCGATAGTGCATCCGTTGTGTTGATAGATCGAAGCGTTCGACTGCGCGGATGCAGGCGAAGCTTGCGGTTGCTGTGCAGCCGAGTTGGCGGGCGGCGGAGTTTGCGAACCGCAGCCAGCGAGCGCGGCTAATAAGCAGACAGCTAGCAGTCGTCGAATAGTTCATCGGATTCCTTTTCTTTTGTGCAAAATTACAAAACCGTTGGATTTGTCGCGGCAACTTAAATTTCGTTAGAGAGTATCGTGAGCCGGCTTCCGGCACCATGAAAAAACAACACCCCAAACCGTCAGTGCATCTTACCAAATCGTCGGCAAATCTTCCTTGATCTGCGGACCAACCTGCTTGGCATCCCCTATGCACTAACAAAGGGTGTGAGGTGAATGAACATGAAAAAGAAAATAATCAGCATTTTACAGGCGGTCGTAATGGTGGTCGCAATGGCAGGAGCATCGGGTTGCTACGTGGGTGGGGGCTGGCACGGCGGTGGAGGCTGGCACGGCGACTGGCACCATCATTAAACACTAGCCACTAATTAGAGATTCGGCGACCGTAACTGGCTATCCGAAACAGATTTCGCAAATAGCCAGTTGCGTCGCCGGCGCGAATACTAACTAACCAGCAGTTTCAGTATTAATCGCGAGAAGGCGGTTTCTCGGGAGAATCTTCCGGAAAGATCGAAAGCCAGATCGAATGGTCGTCGATTTTATTGAGAAGAGATTCGGCGCTGGACGAAGCTTTATCGCCGGAGTCGCTCCACTCATCGAAATGAATCAGCTCTCTCGGCGGTAGTCGTTGGGCCCAATCCGCGCTCGCCAATATTGGGCGATCGGGAAAGTTGCGGACGTAACCGACGCATAGATAAGCGATGGGTATAACGTCGTCGGGGATGCCAAAGATTTCGGCCAAGGCATCATTGCGCATTATGCTGACCCATCCCATGCCGAGTCCTTCGGCGCGCGCCGTCAGCCACATGTTTTCGACTGCCAGGCATGCCGAGTAAATCTCGACATCGCGGATGCTGGTCTTGCCGAGCACCGCGGGGCCGAAGCGATCAGGTTTGCAGGTGACAATCAGATTGAGCGGAGCTTCCAGAATCCCCTCGAGCTTGAGCTTCAGATACTTCTCGCGGCGTTCGCCAGTGAACTGCGCTGCATTTTTGGCGTGCTCGGCCTCGAAGATTTCCTTCACGCGTCGGCGCCGGTCGACACTGCGCACCAGGATAAAATCCCATGGCTGCGTGAAGCCGACGCTGGCGGCATGATGGGCGGCGATCAGAACGCGGGCGAGAGCGTCGTCGGGGATAGGGTCGGAGAGGAACTCGCGGATGTCGCGACGGCGGAAGACGGCCTCGTAGAGCCCGCGCTTGAGTGCGTCAGTGAAGGCGTGGTGATTGGGCGCGTCGGTCGGCATGAAGGAAGCGATGTTATCACGGGCGAACGCGGTTGGGACACGTCCGCCCGCGGGAAGAGTCGTCGTCAGGCGGCGGCTTTTTTCGCCGCTTCGAGCGCCGCTTCGAAGTTTGGCTGCTCGGCGATTTCCTTGACGTACTCGACGTAGATTACGTTGTCGTTCTTGTCGACCACGAAAACGCATCGCGCCAGCAGATGCAGCTCTTTGATCAACGCGCCGTAGCCCGTGCCGAAACTTGCACTGCGCCAGTCGCTCAGCGTGGTGACCTTGTCCACGCCCGCCGCGCCACACCATCGGGCCTGCGCGAACGGCAGATCCATCGAGACCGAGAGAATCTGCACGTCGCCCGGCAAGTTGCTCGCCTCGACGTTGAAGCGGCGTGTCTCGGCGTCGCAGACGGGAGTGTCGATCGACGGGATGGTCGTGATGATTTTAACTTTGCCCTTGAACTGATCGAGCGTCGCCGGCGCCATTCCCTTGCCGACCACGTTGAAGTTAGGTGCCTTTTGTCCGACCTTGATTTCGGGCCCGACCAGGGTCATCGGGTTGCCGCGCATAGTAACGGCGCCTTTGCGTTCTTCCGCCATTGGCGAATTCTCCTTGTGATGAATTGAAAATGTAATCGAGGACAACGAGAGACTAGAGCACCTCGCTACAAAGATCAAAGATGCGATTTGCCGCTCAGCCCTGCTGCAGGAAAGTCACAGCGCTTTGACGATCAACCAAATCAGGCTGCCCAGTATCAGGATGGCGTTGATGACGGCGGTGGCTGTTGCGCCTGGAGCGCGCCTGGCAGGGGCGTTGATGTAGCCGGAGGCATAGATGATTCGCGCGATCACGAACAGCAGGCCGAGTGCTACGCCGAAGTGATAGCTGACCGTCAGTGAGAAAATCCAGACCGCCGGAATAAAGACGATCAGGCTCTCGAGCGTATTGGCGTGAACACGGAAGTAGCGCTCGAAGTCGGGATTGCCGGTAGTGGCGGGCGCTTCGACGCCGTACCTCTCACGCGCGCGTCCCACCATCACGCCCAGTATCACGTATTCGGCCAACGCCAGTATCGTCACGATCGAAAGTTCGTGAAGCCCGTCCAGAAACGGATACGTCATACGCCACACCTCCCCAATAGTTGTCGTTTCCCGCGCAAGTTGCTCGGATGAAGGTACTCGCGCGAGCTGAAAAGTGCGATATGTGGTAAAACGCTCTAACTCCGCCGAAATTTGGCCTGGCGCTGCGCTTCCAAGACCTCGGCGACGTCGCGGGGCGGACGCTCAGGCATCCATCCTTTGGTGTAATCGATTTCTTCCCACGATCGATCGTTCGCGTCCCACACGTAGGGTAGCTCGACGATTGACCCGGGCGCCGCGATGGTCTCGAACGCGCGCATCGCGTCGGTGACTATCTGGCGCTGCAAGTCGGGCTGATCGGGTGGCCCGGTTTGATGACCGAGCGGGAAGTTGATGAAGACGGCGCGCGGCGGCTTGACCGACTTGGTAATGTCGAGCGCCGAGGTCATGCTGAGCGTGGGGATTCCGGCTGCTTCGACTGCGCGCGCGATCAGTCCAACGGACTGATGGCATACGGGTCATGCGGGGACGAGGAAGAAGGCATCGGCGTGCGCGCGCTTGAGCTCGTCAACGATTAGCGGCGCGAGCTCGTCGCGAACTTTACGCGCAGAATAAATTCCGCCCATGAAGCTGAAAGCAGGATCGACGAGCTCGCCGATGACGCCTGCAGCTGCGAGTTCGCGCATCCGATCGAGCGGGAATACACAGTTGGCATCGCGCTCGGCATCGCGAGTCGGATAGCCAAAGTGCCACACGCTGAGTTCGTCGGGCCGCGCGTTGATGGGAATGCGGCGATACGAAGCATCCTCGCGATGGAAGCGCGGCTGATCGCGATACATGATTCCGCCCGAGCTGATCATCGCGACTCTGCATTGGGCTATGGGCTTTGCGAGAGGCGCGAACGGCGGCGCATCGTTCTCGACCCATCGATAAGGAGTGAAATCGTCGTAGAGCTCTCGCGTGCGCGGAATGTATGCGACCGGCATGGCGACTCAGCTTATGATGGCGGCGGACGATCCGGCAAACAGTGCAAATGTCCTACTTGAGACGCGCTAGGACCTCGGCGCCGAAACGGTCGAGCGAGCGACGCGCCTTGGCGGGATCGAGTCCCGGCAACTGCGTCACGACGATAAGCTCGGTCATCGGAGTGGACGCGATTATTTCGTCGAGCCGCGCGGCAACTTCGGAGGGCGTCCCGAGCACGCTGGTACGCCTGAGCCGGACGGGGTCGGGACGAATCAGCACCTTGCTTTGATCAGTGGTGCCAGCCGCCGCCGAGAGCCATTTGCCGTACAACTCGGCCTGGTACATCAGCGCTTCGCGTGTCTCACGCCACGCCTGCTCCTCGCTGTCGGCGATATAAACCACGCGGTTGCTGATGATGCTATAGCGCGCTGGATCCTTGCCGGCGGCTTTCAGGGCTTCGAGATAAATGCCGATTTCCTTGCGCCCGCCGACGCATGCAAAGCCCATATCGAGCTCGGCGCCGCGGCGTATCGATTTCGCCGCGCCTGCGCCCCACAGCAATTCGGGATACGGCTGACTTACGGGCCGCGGCAGTACGCGCACGTCACGGAACTGGAAATGTTTGCCTTCGAAGCTGAAGCGCTCTCCGCTCCACGCCCGCTTGAGGATCTCGATCGTCTCGAGTGTGCGGCCGAGTCGTTGCGCGCGCGGCACGCCGAAGCCTTCGAACTCCTCGGCGCGGTAGCCCAGGCCGATCCCAAGCCGCAACCGGCCGCCCGAGACTACATCGACGAACGCGGCGTCTTCGGCCAGCTTCAGCGGATGAAGAAACGGCGCCAGCAGAACGTAAGTGCCGATTGTCACGCGCGTGGTGCGCGCAGCGATAGCGGCAGCCGCCGGCATAATCGCCGGCAGGTAGCCGTCGTCGGTGAAATGATGCTCGGTGAGCCAGATGGAATCGAAGCCGAGCTGCTCGGCAGCCTCAACCTGCGCCAGCGATTCGCGATAGAGATCGCGAAACGACAGCGTCGAGCCGGGTGGGTTTCGGAAATCAAGCTGATAGCCAATTTTGATCTTGCGCACGATTAACCTCAACGCGCGGCGAGGCCGCCGTCGACGATCAGTTCGGTGCCGGTGATATAAGACGCGTCATCGGAGAGTAGAAAGACGATCGCGCTCGCGATTTCCCACGGCGTGCCCTGCCGGCGCATCGGGATTCGCGGAGCCACGGCGCTCTCGCGATCGCCGACGAGGCGGCGCACCATCGAGGAGTCGATCAGGCCGGGCAAGATGGTGTTGACGCGAATGTTGTCGCGCGCGTGCGAGACCGCGGCCGAGCGCGAAAGTCCGAGCAGTGCGGCCTTGGTCGCCTCGTACGAGATCTGTGAGTTGGAGCGCATCGCGGCCAGCGACGAAACGTTGACGATCGCACCGCCGCCGGCCTTAGCGATCTCCGGCACCGCATAACGCATCATCAGGAAATGGCTGCGCAGGTTGACTGCGAACATCTTGTCGAAATGCTCGGTGGAGGTCTTCAGCAAGTTGCCGCCGATGGCGATGCCGACATTGTTGACCAGCAGATGGAGCGCGGAAAAAGCGCGGATCGTGGCGTCGACCGCGGCGCGGCATTGATCCTCGTCGCTGACGTCGGCGGCGACCGCGTCGGCACGGCCGCCTTCGTCGCGAATTGCGGCGGCCGTCTGTTGCGCGAGCTCGAGCGAGCGATCGGCGACCATCACCGACGCGCCCTCGCGCGCGCACACTATCGCGGTCGCGCGACCGTTGCCGATCGAGATCTTGTCGCCCGCTTTCGCCGGTCCGTCTGCGCCGCCGCCGACAATTAACGCTACCTTGCCCGTCAGACGAGCCATGATACTTCCTCCCGTTGTTTATTCCGCAGCAGGACGCGCGGTTGGAAAGCGCCTCACGTATTGCAGGAAGCGCGCGAGCGCGCGGTCGGCGTCTATCAGCAGTCCGTCGTGAAAACGGATGGTCTTCATAATCGGCTCGTCTTCCTGTATGAGGCGGCGAAAGAACGCCTCGCCAATTTGAAGCCGCTGCTCGCGCTCAGCGTCGCTGCCTTCGGACTTCGGCGTCGCGGTGACCGACCATCCATGAGTATGGCCGTCGGGCGTCGGCGTGCCGGTCGCCATCGAGAGTATCGCCATGCCATTGAGGCGTCCTGCGAGTGCGATAGTGTTGGTTCCGGTCACGCGGATGCGCTGATCAAAAACGCCGAGGTTGGGATCCTCGAAGCGCACGTCATACTGAATGCGATAGTCGCCGACATCGATCGCGTCGGGATCGCATTCTATTTTGAGACCGTGCAGAACGCGCAGATGCTGAAAGTCCATCGAGTTAGTGAACGGCACCCATGGCTCGACCGGCAGATCGAAGGCTTCAGCGGTGCGGACGTCGAGGTCGGGCTCAGAGTAATCGACAAATTCGGGCACGTCGAACAGCGGCTGGTTCCCGTTGAAGGCCCAGATCAGTCCCCATTTTTCTGAGGTTGGAAATTTGAACATTCTTGCTGCCTTGGGGATCTTCTCGGATGCGGGAATTTTCGTGCATCTACCGTCGGGACCGTATTGCCAATGATGGAAGGCGCACTGGATATCGTTGCCGACGACCTTGCCCATGCTGAGGTCGGCGCCGAGGTGGCGGCAATACGCGTTCATGACGACGGCCTCGCCGTTTTCGCCGCGATAGGCGATGGCACGGCCGTCAAGGAAGTCGCGCCCAATCACCTCGCCGGCGCCGACTTCGTCGGAGCGTGCGATCGCGTACCACGACTGATGGAATCCGGCGGGCGTTTTGCCTCGGGTCTTCGGAGTACGAGCGCGTTGTGCACGCGGTAGGGCGGTGGTCGATGCCATCGTGAAGGCCTCCAGTATTCAGTCAGCGATCATTTGCGCTCGGCTGCCGCAGCCGATTTTGTGTCGAATTTCGGAAGCTGGACGAAGAACAGCAGGCAATCTTCAACCACTTCGAGTTCGCGTCCGGTGTCTGCAGGATCGACGCGAAACGCAGAGTGAGTATCGAGCACCTCGCCGGAGGCAACGTCGCGAATCGCGCCGCGCTCGACGAAAAGCAACTCGGGCGCGCGATGTCGGTCGACCTTGTGACGGGCACCGCGCGTCGCGCGAATCTCTCCGATATTCAGAGCGCGCTCGCCAAAGGTGGCCATGTGCTTCAGTTCGAAGCCGGGGTCATGCGTCGCAATCCAGCCGAAGCCATCGGGATATATGATGACCGGCTCTTCGTAGCGCGGCGGCGGATATTCGACGGGGCGTCCGTTAACGTGCTCCCAAATCGCTTCGTAGCCATCCTTGCGAATGACGCGATCGTCGGTGGTGCGGCGTGTAAAGACACCGCCGTCGAACTGGCCGAGGTCGGACAAGGTTTCGTATCCGCGGGCCAGTTGCTGATAGCTCATGAAGCCGTAACCGGCCGACCCGCCCATCTGCAGTAGCAGTACGATGGACTTGCTGGTATCGGATTGTGGCCCGTAGAAAGTACCTTCGGGAAAATAGCCGACGGTGCCGGCTTTCAAATCTTTGCCGGGTGCGTAGTTCATCGCGCCTTCGAGACAGAGCCGGACCTGGTCGAAGTTGTGGCGATGACGCGGCGTGTAATAGTCGCCCGCCGTTCGCACGATGCTCAGTTCGAAATTGTCGGGCGTGCCGGGCGTGCCTTGAAGCAATCGTTTGAAGTCGATTCCGCCCGAGCGATGCCCCGAAACTTCGCCCCATTCAACGTCGGCAGCGTGTACTGTTTGCATAGCTGTGGGGTAGCGCGGGCCGATGCGCCGCGTCAAGGATTACGGCTCACTCGCGGCTGGATGGTGATCTTCAGGATGGCGCCGCATGCCGTGATCGCATCGAGGACGCCCTGGGCTACGCGTCCGGCTTTTACGGTGGTGAGAAATCGGTCGACGATTTTGTTCCATGCCCCATCCGGCGCGAGTGCATGGGTCTCGTGGTCGGCGATGATTTCCACGTAGCGCTCGCCGAGCGAGACGAACAGCAGGATTCGGTGCCGCTGCTTGGGGTTTGCGAGTCACATGTGCGTTGAACTCGCGATGCGCGAGTTGCCACGCGCGAGCATGCTTGACACGCGTCGGTACGATGCGAGCCGGAGCGGCAGCCAGTCGAGTAGAAGGGTCAGCGCGATCAGGACGGGCAACTCGATAAGAATCAAGGTACGGCTCGCGATCTCGGGCCGAATCAGAGCTACCAACCCGCCGGACAGAACAGCGACGACGGCGGCCCATGCGACGGGATAGATCGAATAGCGGTCGCTGACGCGAGTCACCACGACGCAAAGATCGGCGGCCGTTTCGCGCTCGATCGAGCGATAGAGGCCTCGATGCTCTGGTGCTCTGCGGCGTGAGTCGACTCGCCACGGTCACCAACTTCCCGACGCGCCGCCGCCGCCGAAAGATCCGCCTCCTCCTGAGAATCCGCCGCCACCGAAGCCTCCTCCGCCTGAAAAGCCACCGCCGCCGAACCCGCCGCCGTAGTAGATTCCGGGACCGACGCCACGAACCATGCCGCGGGTGCCATGTCGATCCCGAATGACTACCAAAATTATCCAGACCACGATGGCCAGAAGGATCAGCCAGCCTGGTATGAGATCATTGTTATCGACGGGCGCGCTCGATTGCGGCAGCCGGTTGAATGTTTCCGTTGCCGCCCAGCACTTTCAGTATCGAAGAGGTGCCCGCAACGATGCCGGCGTTAAAGTCTCCTCGCTTGAAGCTTGGCAGGATGTCGTTCTCGATGATCGTGCGGCTGGTGGCGTCGGTAAGTGTTCCTTCGAGGCCGTAGCCGACTTCGATTCGAACCTTGTGCTCCTTGGGCGCCACGATGAGCAGCGCCCCTGTATTCTTGCCTTTCTGCCCGATGCCCCAATTGCGGCCGAGCTGATAGCCGAAATCCTCGATCGTGTAGCCCTGGAGCGAATCGAGCGTGACCACGACGACTTGCTGGCCGGTTGCGCGCTCGTGCGCGGCCAGCATGTTGGTTAGTTCGTTCTGGGTCGAAGCACTCAGCACGCCTGCGTCATCGACGACTCGCCCAGTCAGCGCAGGAAATTTCGGCTCGGCGGCGATTGTTGACGACGCGAGAATCAGGAGTAGCAGAAAGAGCAGCGCGCTCGCTGCTCGATTGCCACCATCCGCTCGCGCGCAGCGAATGCGCATTAGAATTTGACCTGGGGCACCTGTTGGGCTTGGTCAGAGATCGTGAAGGTCTCTCGGACTTTCATGTCGGGATAGAGGATGGATGCTATCCAGCGTTGCGGAATAGTCCTGAGCGCGGTGTTATATTCCTGAACGGCGAGAATGTAGTCGCGTCGCGCGACGGCGATCCGGTTCTCGGTGCCTTCGAGCTGCGATTGAAGCGCCAGGAAATTTTGATTCGACTTTAGATCGGGGTAAGCCTCAGCCACCGCGAGCAACCGGCCAAGCGCGCCGCTGATAGCCGCCTGGTTCTGCTCGAACTCGTGAAAGGCCTGGGGATTCGACAGGATGTCAGCAGGAAGTTGCATTTGCGTGGCTTTCGCGCGTGCTTCGGTGACCTGGGTGAGCACTTGCTGCTCCTGGTGCGCATAGCCCTTGACGGTCTCGACGAGGTTCGGAATAAGGTCGGCGCGGCGCTGATATTGGTTGAGCACTTCGCTCCACGCGGCCTTAACCTGTTCGTCCAGCGTCGGAATCTTATTGACGCCGCATCCCGACAAGCCTCCGACTACCAACGCAAAGGTCAATAAGAGAGTCAGCGCGCGAAAATATTTCAACCGCATCAAAGCGGGATTAGCGCGGGCCTATGCGTCGCGTCAAGCGAGGATATCAGGCGCCTTCGCGGCTCTTGAAACGATGCTGATTCGGCTCAGGCGGTATCGTCAGCAGCTCGCGAGAATAGATCTCACCGAGGTACTCAATCAGATTGCGCATCGAGACCACCGCCGTAGGACGACCAGCGTCGTCGACCAGCGGAATGTGGCGAAAGCCCTCGAGCACCATCTTGCTAAGGGCGAACGCGACATTTGCGTCGGCCGGCAGCGTGAAAGGATCGGCAGTCATCGACACTGACACTGCAGTGTTCACGAGATCGAGCGGCTGCCCCGCGACCTTCATCAGGATGTCGCGCTCGGTGAAGATGCCGGCGAGGCGGTCATCCTCCATCACGAGGACGCAGGCGCGACGCTCCTGCTGCATCAGGTGAATCGTATCGGCGAGAGTAGTGGAGGCTGAGACCATCAGCGGCGGCTGGGAGACCACTTCGCTGAGCGCGGTATTGGCAAGCGCGGACTCGAGAACCTGGGGGCCGGGATGTTCGTCGTCGAACAGCAACTCGCGGTCATCGTCGTCGCCAGGCATGAATCAGCCCTCCCATGCGCAATAATTCTGCGAGCACAACCCTAAGCCGTTGCCAAACTTAGGGCAAAGGGGCTGCGAATCACTCGCGTTCCTGTCTCTGCCGAACCTGACGCATAGCGGTGCGGGCGCCGTTAGCCTACTCGGTCGAGCACATCGTCGAGCCAATCGAAGGCGCGTTGATGAAAGAGCGACCGATTGCCGTCCTCGCAGTGCTCGCCGGCGCCTTCCGCATTGGTGAAAGTCATGAACTTTTTGTCGCAGGTGAGCTGGTCGAAGAGCATCTTCGCTTGAGCGGCGATGTCGTCGTTCTCCGCGTAGCACACCAGCGTGGGACAGGAAATCTTCTGCGCCCATCCTTCAAGCGAATAATCACGAGTCAAATTCACGTAGTCGAGCGGAGTGGATGCGTGATGTACCAACATGCCACGGCGTAACGCCCATCCGCGCGTCGGATGCCGCACCATCGACGAGAATACGCGTCGCAGCAGTGCACTCGCGAAAGAACTCTCGCCGGTTAAGCCTGCGCGCAGAAATCCAGGCACGCGATCCTTGACCGCCTCGAACAGCGAGTATTGCCCTGGATCCGCGATCAGAGCGGCCAGGCGCGGCTCGTGGCTGGCGGCGCGCGGAGCGAGATAGCCGCCGAAACTCAGTCCCATAAGAGCGATGCGCGAGGGGTCCACGTCGGCGCGCGTCAGCAAGTAGTCCACTACCGGTCGGATGACATTTTCCCAATCGGGTCGCGAAGAGAGTCCTTGCTTGATGAGGGCGGCACCCTGACCGGGGCCGTCGAAGCAGATGCAGTTGTAGCCGCGACGAATGGCAGCGGCAGCGCCGAAAAAATACAGTTCTTCGGCGGTGCTGTCATAGCCGCCAGTGAGAATGAGCGTGCACGATCGCTGCCCGTCGATGTTCGCACGATAGAAATAACCCGGCAGCGCCCCGCCTTCGTAGGGAATTTCGATTCGCTCTGCCGGAGGCGAGAACAAGGCCGCGGCTTTCCGGAACGCATCCACCTGGAGATCAAATTGACGAGTCACGCGCAGATCGAGAGGCGCACTCATCAGAAAGATGTAAGAGGTGCGGAAATAGTTGGACGCTCTCAGCCACGCTTCGCGCGCGCTTTGCGCATGGCCTTGCTGGAAACTGCTCTCGGCGCTGGAATAAACCCGTTGTGCGGTCGCGGACCATTGATCATGCCAACTCGTCGCATCACCCTCGCGAATGCGCGTGGCAGTTGAGATACACTCGCCCACGTCGGCGCCGCCGTAGTACACGTGGTTAAGCGCGCGCAGCAATTGACTGTCGAACACGGGATCCTTGAATAGGATTTTCATTTGCTACCCGAGGATATGTAGAGAATGGAGTAGAGAGCCCATGATACGAGGGATGCTTAAATCCTTCTGTTTGGTTTCGTTCGCGTTGTTAATTTGTTGCGCTTGGCCGGCGAAGTCAAACAGCATTGCCGGCGAGCCTATCAAGATTGGCGCTGTACTGCCGTTTTCGGGCGGTGTAGAGCTCGTGATCGTCCGCGCGCTAGGCGAGATCGCGCCAAAGCCGGGATGCGATTGATATGAAGCTGATACTGTTACGCCTGATATTTGTCCTTTGCGCGCCGGTACTCCCTGTTAGCGTCGTTTTGGCGAGGGAGTTGAACTATGGGTGCTCGAAGTCGGCCCTGGAACTCACGTTCTCCGTGGAAGGGGGGCATTACAGTGGAGTAGTTAGTTGCGGCAACCTCTTTCTCCAATCGAGCATACCTAGTGCGCCGGTTGTCCGATGGAAGGACGCCGACGCGACCAAGTTCTATACATTGATGATGATTGATCTCGATGGTAACGCCAATGGTTCATGGCCGGACCCGGTGTCTCCGGGTGAGAATGCTCCCGTGCGTCATTGGATCGTTGGAAATATTCCCGGCAAGTTAATTAGCGGCAACGGTTACGTCGAGGCGGGTAGCAGTCCAAGGACTAGAGAGATACGCGTGCTGCAGCCGTATCGTGCTCCGCATATCCCGGTGGTTTCGGATCGGTACAGCGTTTATTTGTTCGAACAAACCAAAGAAATCGACTTTGCAGTCTTGTCGGGACCTATAACCAACTTCGACTATTCATCCTTCATTGACACTTATCATCTGGGCGAGCCCAAAGCTTCCAACTATTTTGCGACGCTATACACTTCTGACTCGCCGTTTTCCGGAAAGCCCTTCCATGGCAACGATGTCTCGCCAAGCTGGCATCAAGGCTTCGGGAAAGGAAAGCTGGCGCCGATTCAATAATCTACTTCGACGCTACAATCATTTCCTCGACGTCTCGCAGCCGATCCTTGCCGAAGAAGATCTCATTGCCGACATAGAAAGTCGGCGAGCCGAAGGTTCCTCGCTCGACCGATCGATTCGTGTTTTCGATCAGCTCGTCCTTCACCGGCTTGGTTTCGATCAACTCGAGAATCCGCGCGGTCGGCAGATGGGCCTCGTCGAGCGCCGTGCGATAGACGGTGGGTTCATCCATCTTTTTGGGGTCAGCCCACATGTTTCTGTACATCTCGTCGACATAGCGCTCGAACTCGCCGAGCGACCGCGCGGCAATTGCACCGCGCATCATCATGAGAGTGTTGACGGGGAAAAAGGGGTTACTCTGAAAACGGGTAATTCCATGACTCTTTATGAAGCGGTTCATTTCCAGGCGTTCGTACTCAGGCTTGTTCCTGATGCCCGCCAGACTTTGCGCGGGGGAGCGATTGTTGGTTGCCTTGAAGACGCCGCCAAGGAGAACAGGAACGTATTCAAACTTCACACCTGTGCGTTTTTCGATTTCGGGAATCACGAGATGGCTCAGATAGGCGTTGGGACTGCCGAAGTCGAAATGAAATTCCACTTTGATCATAGTCTTCACCATTTTTCCCCGAAGGGACGTATCTCGAGTTCGAAGGTCCACGCATCGCGTGGCTGCTGGTAGAGCTGCCAATATGAGTCGGCGACGGCAGCTGGGCGCATGAGCCGTGCGAGATCCAAGTTCTTCATCGCCTCGTCGCCCTCGCGTTCCCTGATTCGATCGCGCACCCAGGCGGTATCGACTCCGGCATCGATTATGAGGTGGGCGACGTGGATATTCTTCGGCCCGAGTTCGCGCGCCGCGGCTTGCGCGACTGCGCGCAGACCGAATTTTGCAGCAGCGAACGCCGCGTAGCCGGCGCCGCCGCGCAGGCTGGCGGTGGCTCCCGTGAAGAAAATCGATCCACGGCCACGTGGAAGCATCAGTCGGGCCGCTTCTCTGCCCGCGACGAATCCGGAGTAGCAGGCCATCTCCCAAACCTTGCGGAACACGCGGTCGGTGGTTTCGAGCAGCGGAAAATTTACGTTTGCGCCGATATTGAAGATGCAGATCTCGAGCGGCAAGTGCTGGTCGGCGTCTCGCAGAAAAGCGGTGAGTTCATCTTCCTTGCGAGCGTCGAGCGAGCGCGCAGAAATTAGCCCGCCGCTTGCCTCGACCTCGGCGACCAACGGCGCGAGCTTGTCGCCTTGGCGGCGTCCGGCGAAAACGGTGAATCCTTCAGCCGCAAATTTTTTGGCGATGGCACCGCCGATGTAGTCGCCAGCGCCAATCACTGCTGCGGTGGCTTTTCTATGTTCCAAAACGACCACTCTCCCTGACTTAATATTTCGCGGACACCAGCATTCAATTGTTGCGATTCGATTCGCGCAACATACGTATCATCGCTTGAGTCGAAGCGGTGTCGTTAAGCTTTGGAAACGGTTCGTCGGGGACGGCCACCCCGAGAAAGCGGCATAGCGGCGCCCATCCTTCTCGAACGTCGAATACCAACAGGCGCTTGGGGTCGATTGCGTCGCGCACCTCTTGCGTGTGTCGATTGAATACCTCGATAGCGTGAGCCTTGTCTTCGAATCGGTTGTCGAAACTCTCGGAGAGGATCGCTTTTCGTACCATCTCGGTCTGAAGTCTGACGAGCTCGGGCGCGTTCGTAGGCGCCGGCGATTTCATCGGCTGGTAAATCGTATCGATCATGCTCTTGTACCATGCCTCCGGATCGCGCACGGACAGCAGGACTCTTGCTTCCGGATAGTGAGCGGCAATTTCACGCCACCATCGCGCCGCTGGCCAATCGACCGTCGCGCGAAATCCGCTGAAGAGTAGATCCCAATCCATCGAATGCTTGAATGCCAGCCGATGCCACATCGCGACGTGTTCAGGGCGCGAAAAAACTTCGCTCATGTGGTAGCAGGGACCGAAGCCGATCCTTTCGAGCGCAGTCTTGAGGGAGAGGGTGCCGGTTCGTCCGAATCCAGCTCCGACGACTTTCAATGCCATAGTTTTGACACCTCGTGTCGGTGTACGAGACCCTTTACAACAATTGAGTCATACTTGCGATGATCTCTGCGCTACGCTCTTATGCGAACAAGGGTCGTTGCGGTAGAGCGGTTCCGCTGACGTGCAGATCGACAAAGCAGACTTCGTAATCGTCGGGGCTGGCTCCGCGGGCGCGGCGCTGGCTGCGCGACTGTCGGAAGATGCTCATCGTTCGGTGCTGCTGCTTGAAGCCGGGCCTGACTACCGGTCGGCCGAGACGCCCAATGCTATGCGTGTCGCGAATCCGGCCGCGATAATTCTCGGCTCGGAGGATCTGCAGAAATTCCAATGGGGCGCACTCAAGGCTCGGCGTACCGACGTGCAGGAGCCGATGCTGTACTGGCGCGGACGCGGCGTCGGCGGCAGTTCCGCAATCAACGGACAGATCGCGATTCGCGGGATGCTCGCTGACTTCGACGAATGGGCGCGCCAGGGTTGCACAGGATGGTCGGGCGCCGAAGTGCTGCCTTACTTCAAAAAGCTCGAAGACGATCTCGATTTTGGCGATCGTCCGTATCATGGCCGCGGCGGTCCGATTCCAGTCTGGCGCGCGCCACAGGATCAATGGGGCGGCACTGATCGCGCGCTGCGCGACGTATGTCTCGAGCTCGACTACGGCTGGTGCGAGGATCACAACGCGCCTTCAGGTACTGGAGTATCGCCCTATGCGATGAATCGCCGCGCCGACGCCCGCGTCTCGACCAACGACGGCTACCTCGAACCGGCGCGCGGACGCCCGAACCTGCGAATCGTCGGCGACGCGCTGATCGATCGCGTCGAGTTTGCAGGCAACCGCGCGGTGGCGGTGCGTGCGCGCATGCGCGAGGGATGGACTCGCGTCGAGGGCGGCGAGATCATCTTGTGCGCCGGCGCGATTCATTCACCCGCGATCCTGATGCGCTCGGGCGTCGGACCCGCCGATGACCTGCGCGCGCTCGGAATTCGAGTCGTCGCTGATCTTCCTGTAGGAAACGATTTGATCGACCACCCGATGATCGCGATGGGAATGGCGCTCAAGCCCGAAGCTCGCGTCCCCAGTCCTTATTCACGCCACACCAATTGCGCGGTCAGGTACAGCTCAGGCCTCGGAGGCGCGGGCGAGAACGATATGTTCCTGCTCGCGATGAACCTGCTCGGCATGGGGCGCACGCACGGCTTTATCTGGATGACCGCGTACCAGACATATTCGCGCGGGCGTTTGCGAATCGTATCGCCAAATCCCGAAATAGATCCTGACGTGCGCTTCCATATGCTCTCCGACGAGCGCGACCTGGTGCGCATGCGCGACGGGGTGCGTAGACTTCGCGAATTCGCTAGTCATCCGGCGATTCAGCAGGCCGCCGACGCGGTGGGATTCGGCAATCCGATGCTGATGGTACAGGGCCAGCTTGAACAACCGCCCGCCGACAATGCGCTTGACGATTGGATGCGAGCGAACTGCTTCGATTCGCAGCATGCCGCTGGCACATGCCGGATGGGTCCCGTGTCCGATCCGCGCACGGTAGTCGCTCCCAACTGTTTCGTAGTCGGAATCGACGGGCTGCGTGTAGTCGATTGCTCGGTGATGCCGGAGATAGTTCGCGCTAACACTCATCTCAGCACCGTTATGATCGCCGAGCTGATAGCCGACAGGATTCGCGGCCGCACGCCGTGATCGTGCTTACTGGTCGTCGGATGAAGAAAGCCTAATCGCGAAACGTAGGGATCACTTCCTCCACGAACGCCTGCACCTCGTCCTCCATATCATCGGCCATACCTGCATTAAGATGAAATGAGTTACATCCGCTTTCCGCTGTTGGCGCAGAACTGCCACCCGACGCCTAAGGGCCAGCAGCTTAAGCTCAAGTGCTAGGCAAAACAGGGAATATCTTTTCTATCAAGATCGCCTTTACCGTCTCAAAAGACCACGCGCTATCCGACGCGCCAAGGCCACCCGCGACGGCGCATAGGCCAGGGCTCGAACGGCGGCGTACGCTGCCCCTCGGGAACTCACGCGGCTACGCAGACAATCGGACAACAGGACATCCGCCCAGATCTCGGCCAAGATCCACCGAGTGTACCATCGTCCTGCAACGCCACTGCCACGTGTCACGCCTTTGATCTGAACGGAAAGTTCGCGAGCTTCCGAGAGCGGCGAAGCTGCCTGTAGGAGTAGCTGGTGCGTCACCCATGTTACTCGATACCGGACCCACTGGTGGCGACCGCTAGAAGGGAACGCCCGCAATGCTTCCAGCAATTTGGCTCGCGCCTTCGTGAGTTCGCCAACGAGGACCCACGGAGATATCGGCTGCAAAGCGATTCGGATCGCCGCCTCTTTGCGCATTTTCTGGTAGCGAGGAGAATCGGGAAGCATTTGCAAGGCTTTTTCAATGCTACGACGATAGTCGCTCGTGGCCTCTCCACTTGCGGCGCGAGTAAGCCATGAACCATTAGGAGAGATGTTGTAAACGGTGACCGGCCCGGGCTCAAACAAAAACTGATAGTGGAAAGCAAGGCGCAAGGTCATGTCGTTATCTTCGGCGGTGACCAAACTTTCGTCGAAGTAGCCTGCTTTTTCGAAAGCTTCGCGGCGGATGAGAAGGCTGGCGCAGCGGACGGCAAAGTTATAAGCCAACAGCGCCTCAAACACAGCACCCGACGGCGCCTGCGACGCGTCCGGAAACAAGTGCTCTCCCGTTATACCCCGCCTAAGACTCTGGCTATAGACCACGCCCACTTGGGGATTGGCCAGAAGTAGAGGAACCTGTACCCGCAGCTTCTGCGGGAGCCATGTGTCATCGGCGTCAAGAAATGAGATGTAGTTTCCAGTGCTCGCGTGGATGCCGGCGTTTCTCGCAGCCGAGACACCTTGCCTATGCTGGAGTCGCAGGTAGCGAACCTGAGGGTATCGCTGGACAACCTCGGGCGTTGTATCGGTCGATGCGTCGTCGACCACGATGATCTCGATATCAAACTGCTGGCCCAGTCCTTCTTGCGCTAGAATCGAATCCAAGGCACGGCCGAGGTATTGGCCGTAGTTGTACGTTGGGATGATCGCGCTGACTAATGGCTTGGCAGTATTCACACGGCCATCCGTGACGACGTGTCCGATCCCACGATCTCTGGGTTCGTTAGCATACTGTTAGAAGCATAGTTCTCGCATTTGCGCCTGGCTGGAACTGGAAGGCACTAACGGGAGCGATGCGCGCGACCGATAAATCGCCGCCAAAGCAGATGACGCACTATTCATCTTGTCACTCGAGCCGTCGCCTGTGCGCAGTTGTATGTGGCATTGGCGCGCCGGATCGCGTGGGGTCTTTTGAGAAGATGAAAGCGATCTCGATAGAAAAAATTTCCCCTGCTTTGTTTGGCACTTGAGCTGCTGGCAGGCGGATACCGACGTATTCATCGCAGCATTAGAGTTCTAATCGGCAGCAGTATCCAAGGCAAACAGACTCTCTCCACCGGTCGATTGCTAGTCGCGTACTGATGCGGTAATCGTCCTGCCGTCTTCATCCAAGGAGTGCACGATGAATTTTGGCACTTTGATTTTCACGAAGCCCGAGCGCGCGATTACCGACGTAAAGTTCGCCGAGGAGCGTGGCTTCAGCCACGCTTGGTTCCCCGACTCGCACATGATTTGGGGCGATCCCTTCGCCTGCATGGCGCTGGCGACTGTAAATACCAAGAAAATCAGATTGGGAACCGGCGTGGTGGTCGCATCGAGCAGAATCGCGCCTGTCACGGTGCATTCTATCGCGACGATTAACCAGCTCGCACCCGGCCGCGTGATCCTGGGCTTCGGCACGGGACATACCGGTCGCCGCGTGATGGGTTTGCCACCGGTCAAGCAAGCCGAGTTTCGCGAGCAGGTCCGCCTGATCCACGACCTGCTGCGCGACGGCGAAGGCATCTACAACACCGAGGGCGTCAGCCGAAAAATCCGCTTCCTGCATCGCGATCGCAAGTTCATCGATCTCGACGACAAAATCCCATTCTACGTCGCCGCCAATGGTCCCAAGTCACTGACGCTCGCAGGCGAGTACGGCGACGGCGTGCTCACCACCGGCATCGTTGACGTCGATCGAATGGCGGCCGTGCGTAAAAGTATCGACGCCGGCGCGGCGCCACTTGGACGCAGCGCCGACAAACTGCCAATCGTTTCGATGACGCACATCTGCGTGCTCCGTCCGGGCGAGAAAGTCGATTCACCACGCGTCAAAGCGATGACCGGGCCATGGGTGATGGTGCACTTTCATGCTATTGCGGCTGGCTTCGCGAGCACGAGGTACTTGTCGCCAGAAGGACGCGCAGTTTACAAAGCCTACGAAGAGTACGTCGCGAATATGAAGACACCCGTGGCCGAGCGATATCTCGATCTGCACATCGGACACTGCACTTATGTCCTGCCCGAGGAGCAAAAGTTCGTGACCCCCGAGACCATTGCCGCGACGACGATTGTCGGCACGCGCGAGGAGGTCGTCGAGCGCCTCAAGGCATTGGAACAGGCGGGCTTGTCGCAAGTGTTCATCAATCCGCCGATGTATGGCTTCAACGAGTGTCTCGAAGACATCTCCCGCAACGTGATCGAGCGCATGTGACTGCCGCCCTCGCCTGACCCTATAATTTAACTTGCCCGACTAGTCGTCTTAGTCCGCTTGACATGAAAATCACAGAATGTTTAATTGAAGCAAATTTGAGCACAATTTTGTATACACATTTATGACAGGTTCTCCCGAAGTTCCCGTTGGCAGCGAGCAATATTCTCGCGTTGTCGCCTGGATCAACCGGGAGGCCGAGCTGCTCGATACCGGGCGCGAACGCGAATGGCTCGAATCGATGGTCGCCAAAGAGATCATATATCAACTGCCATTGCGCCAAACCGTAGAACGTGTGAATGGCACCGGTTTCTCGGAAGCGACCTTTCACCTCGATGAGTCCTACGGCTCCCTGATGAGTCGAGTGCTCCGCAACGAATCCGGCTTTGCATGGGCCGAGGATCCGCCTTCGCGCACTCGCCATTTCGTCACCAACATTCGAGCCTACAAGGGTGAAGGCGATAAACTCGAAGTCAAGAGCAACCTGCTGATTTATCGAACGCGTCGCGATCAGACGCAGCCGCAACTACTCTCGGGCGAGCGGCAGGACGTGCTGCAGATCGAGGACGGAAATCTGAAGCTCTTTCGGCGCACGATTTTGCTGGATCTAACCGTAATCGAAACTCATAACCTGGCAATCTTTTTTTGAACTGCGCGATAATTCTCATGTCATGCGAGCGAGTACGAATCGTTCAACCGGAAAATCTTCCGCGAAGGGAGGTAGGCCTGTGACAGCCGCGAACTCTACCAACGGCAACTCGAAGACCGTTTCGGACCGCCTGCTCGACGAGTTGCGCGACGGACTACCTCAAGGCCAGATTCCGGCGGCACTCTTTGGCAACGAAGAAATCTTTAATCTCGAGTTGCGCAAAATTTTCGCGCGCTGCTGGGTGTTCCTCGCGCACGAGTCGGAAGTTCGCAACGCCGGCGATTATGTGCGCCGAAAAATCGGCCAGGATAATTTTATCGTGGTGCGCGATGAGAACGGCGAAATCCACGCCTTGTTCGACGCTTGCCGCCATCGCGGCGTTCAGATTTGCCGCGCCGATTCCGGCAATACCACTGTTTTTCGATGTCCGTACCATGGCTGGACTTACGACACGAAGGGCAATCTATTGGGGGCTCCGCTCTGGAAAAATGCTTTCGGCGATATGCCGAAGGAGGAGAATGGTTTGCTCGGAGCCGCCAAGCTTGCCTCTTATCACGGCTTAATTTTCGCCTCGCTGGATCCGACCGCTCCTTCGCTCGAAGAATACCTCGGCGGAATGAAGTGGTACCTGGATTTTGTCTTCGGTCTCAACGAGCACGGAATCGAGATAATTGGCCCTCCGCAGCGCTTCGTGGTTGACGCGAACTGGAAGTCAGGCGCCGAGAATTTTTCCGGTGATGACTATCACCTCGGCACATTGCATAGGTCGGTGTGGGAGATCGGCGCTTTCCCGGTCCCCTTCGCCGACAACATGATGGGCTATCATATCCAGGCGTCAGCTGGACACTCTCTGTCGTTGTCGATGGCGCCGACTGAGGACGACCCGGGCCCGAAGTTCTTCGCCTATCCCGATGAGCTTGCTGCGACTTTCAACACTGCGCGAATAAATCAGGAGCAGCTTGGTATCGCCCGCCGCTCGCGGGTGTTCGTCGGTAACGTGTTTCCTAACTTTTCAATCCTGGTCGCGCCGATGACCGACGATGGCGCCCATTTCCCGACGACCGGCGTTCTTACAATCCGTAACTGGCAGCCAATGGGAGCAGGCCGCGTTGAAGTCTGGAACTGGTTCTGCGCCTATCGAAACATGACGATCCGGCAAAAGGAACGAGTTTACAAATCAGGACTCGCGTCATTCTCGATGGGCGGCGTGTTCGAGATGGACGACACCGAACCCTGGATCCTGGCGGCCCGCACCGGACGCTCTGTGGCAGCGGAAGTTCTGGACCTGAAACTGAACTACAAAATGGGATTGCCCGGAATAGGGATAGCCCATCGCGCAGAGGACTGGCCGGGTCCGGGAGTAGCGTACTGGCCGCGCTATGAAGAAGGCGTGCAGCGGAACCTCTTTCGCTTCTATTCCGAATTGATGCGCGCAGAGGCTGGCACTTGGCCAAAGTTTTCTTTGGATTGAGGCAAATTCCACGTGGGCATGCTGGATAACCAGATAGCAGTGATTGTCGGCGCAGGCGGAGGGATCGGCCGCGCCGTCGTCGCGCGCTACCTTCGCGAAGGATCATCGGTGCTTGCCGTGGACCGAGAACCGAGCCGGCTGGAATCGCTCAAGCGAGATTTGAAAGAAGACCGTCGCCTGCTTACTCTCACCGCTGATGCTACGACCTGGGAAACTAGCGAGAAGATCGTTCGCGAGGCGGCCAGCCGCTTTGGTCACCTCGACGTGCTGGTCTCCTGCGTTGGGATCTACGATCACGGTGTCCGGCTGGTAGATATCCCCGGCTCCAAGCTCGCGTCGGCGTTCGACGAATGCTTTCGCGGCAACGTCGCCTCGCTACTTCTGAATATCAGAGCCGCAATTCCACAACTGGCCGCGCGCCGAGGACGCGTAGTCGTCACCGGATCATTCGCGTCGTATCGGACCTCGGGCGGCGGTGTGCTCTACACGGCCGCCAAGCATGCGGTGCTTGGATTGGTCTCTCAACTCGCCTTTGAGCTCGCGCCTAAAATCCGCGTCAATGGCGTTGCACCGGGAGTCGCGCAAACCGTGATGTCCGGTCTCGACGCATTAGGACAGACTTCGCAGAACTCGATTCTGCCCGGCACTGAAAAGCAATTGCCGCTCGAGACGATGCCTGATACCGCCGACTACGGCGCGATCTACGCCTTGCTCGGCTCCGCCACGGAATCGGCTGCGATGACCGGGTCGATGGTGCTCGCGGACTCGGGACTACTGGTCCGTGGTCTCGCCGCTCCAAATCGCGGTGGCGACTTATGAGCTCGTGACTGTCTAACAAAAATTGGTGAGGGAAGGTCTTCGATGTCCAAGAACCTACGCGAACTCTTCGTCACACAACTCAATCTGTGCAAGGTTAAACCGCACGAGACGGTTGCGGTAATCAGTGAGCTTGGCAAGAAGGATGAATATGTCAGCGCGGCGGTTGATGCCGCTCGCGACGTCGGCGCGGCAGCTCTGGTTCTCACCGCGTCGAGCCTTTCCAATCCTGTGTTGCCGCCGTACCGAAACGACGGCCGCGAGATTCCTGCGCTACTGGCGGGCGCTTCGGAGTGCGACCTCGTGATCGACGTGACCGTCGGCGGTCTTATCCATTCCGACGTCCGAACTCGAATCACCGGCAACGGCAAACGAATGCTGTTCGTAGCCGAACCGGCCGATGTCCTCGAGCGTCTAATCGGAACGGAGGAAATACGAGCCTCCGCCGAGAGTGGCGCCCGCAAATTGAAAGCAGGCAGGAAGTTTCACGTGTCGAGCGAGGCGGGCACCAACCTGACTTTAGATATTTCAGGCGCCGACCTGCCGATCACGCAACAGTGGGGATACGTCGATGAGCCCGGGCGATGGGATCATTGGCCCAGCGGGTTTATTGCGTGTTTCCCGCGCGACCGGAGCGCTCAAGGCAGGATTGTCTTGCAACCCGGCGATGTGCTGTTGCCGTGGCAGCGCTATGTACGTGATGAGGTGACGCTGCGCATCAAGAATGGATTTATCGAGGAAATCAGCGGACCAGGGACCGACGCTTTCGTGCTGCGCGACTATTTCGAGAGCTGGAAAGATCCCAACGTCTTCGCCGTATCGCACGTTGGATGGGGTTTTCATCCTGCCGCGCGATGGTCGGCGTTTGAGGTCTATGAGCCAAGGACTTTGTTCGGTCAGGAACTGCGATCGACTGCCGGCAATTTCATGTGGTCAACAGGATCCAACCGCTTCGCCAATCGGCATACACCGGCGCATCTGGATATTCCCATGCGCGGCTGCACCGTCGAGATCGATGGCGTGCCGGTGGTGGTCGCCGGACGGCTGGAGCGCGAATGAGCCCGGCTGAGCGCAAAACGCACGATGGTGCGATCCTATGCTCGGCCTGAAGGACTCCGCCCATGCATGACGAGAAGTTGGCGCGGCGTTTGCGGGTATCGCTGACGCAATGGCATGCGACGCGCGACGTCGCTGCAAACCTGCGCAAGGCGTTGGAGTTGGTGCGCTCGGCAGCGGCGGACAAGCCTGACCTTATTCTACTTCCCGAAAATGGACTGATGATTGGGACCAACGACGAGATGCGCGCCGCCGCGCTTGCGATCGACTCGCCCGAAATCGACGAACTTCGCCGCAGTGCGCGCGACGCCTCGGCCGCAGTCGTGCTCGGCGGCTTCAAGCGGCGCGATCCGGGCGGCTCGGTGCACAATACCGCTTTGGTGATTAGTTCGACCGGCGAAATTGCGGGGAGCTACGACAAGATCCACTTGTTCGATGCGACCATCGGCGGACAGAAGTTCCAGGCTTCGCGGGTTGAGGTAGCCGGGACTGAGCCGGTGATCGCCGTCATAAACGAGGTTCAGGTGGCAGTCACGATCTGTTACGACGTGCGATTTCCCGAACTGTACCGTACCCTGTCGCTGGCCGGTGCCGAGGTTTTCCTCGTGCCGGCGGCATTTACTTTTAAGACTGGTGAGGCACATTGGGAAGTGCTCTTGCGCGCGCGAGCTATTGAGAACACGGCTTATGTTTTGGCTTCAGCCACGATTCGCGGTCGCGACGGCGCCAATGATGCGTTTGAAACATGGGGTCACGCACTCGCAGTCGATCCGTGGGGTCGCGTGATGGCCGACCTGGGAACCGCTGAGCTCGCTTTTCAAACTGTGGAACTCGATATGGCCCTGTTGCAGGAGGTGCGCGCGAATCTTCCAGTTCTGCTGGGAGTACGTCCGAAATCATACGCAACGCAACCGCGCGTTATACAGACTGAATTGCCCACCGACAGAGTTGGTATCAACAAGAGCGAGAGCGCGGGGCAGTGAAATGAAGGTCAGACGGCCGGGTACAACGGTGGAAGACCTGTACCAGACGATGCGCGAGCACATCATCAACGGCCGGTACCATCCGGGGTTTCGCCTTTCGCAGCAAGCGCTGGCGACCGAACTGAAAGTCAGCCGAACTCCGTTGCGTGAAGCGCTGTCCAGGCTTGCGGCCGAGGGCTTGGTGGTCGGTGAGGCCAATCGCGGAATGGAAGTAGCCCCGGTGCATAACGATCACGCCGAACAGTCTTACGGGCTGAGATTGCTGATCGAGCCGCCGACGATTGAAGCGATCGTAGAGGACATTTCCGAAGAAGATATCGACCGCATGCAACTGTTGCTGGAACAGATGGAGAAGGCTGCCAACAGCCGTCGCATCCAGGAATTTCAGCAGCTTCATTTTCAGTTCCATGAAGCGGGTTTGCGCTACTATCCCGACAATTTTCATGAACTGATTAAGTCCCTGCACACGAAAATCTATCGGCATCAGCGGCTGTATTTCTCGCGGCCTGACGTCCCTAAGTCTTTCATTCTGGTTGACCGGGCTTTTTGTGACGCGATGCGTGCACGCGACGCTGCCACCGCCCGGCAGAACATGGAGTTTCACTTGACGGACGCGGCGCTCGGTCTCGTGCTCGATATTGATCCCGATCACAAATTCGACTCACTTCTAATCGCACTGCGCGGCCTCGGTATCAAATTGGAGGCTGATGAAAATGGCAGGATTCATCGTCCAGCCAGGATTCTATGGACGCGTAAGACTCTTCATCAGATGGCTCCGCTGAGCACGAACAACTTGTACTGTGGGCCCGATGATTCCGTTCGAGAGGCTCGCTCGGCAGACAGATAGTCAACCAACAGCATGACGAAGGCGGGTGACTGACGCTTCAAAAATGAATGAGTCACTGACAGAGCTCTCAGTCGCTGAAGCGGCGAGAGCGATAGCTCAGGGCAGACTCACTTCTCGCCGCCTGGTCGAAGCTTGTTTGGAGCGCATCGAGGCGCGCGAAGGGAGCGTCGGGGCATGGGAGTTTCTCGACAAATCGCTTGCACTTGCGCAGGCGAATCAATGCGACAACTCTGCCAGCAAGGGTCCTCTACACGGCGTTCCGGTCGGCATCAAGGACATTATTCAGACCGCCGATATGCCGACTGGTTACGGCTCTCCGATCTACCGCGACAATCACACCGGCGTCGATGCTGAATGCGTGAAACGGCTCCGCGCGGCGGGCGCAGTGATCCTGGGCAAGACGGTGACGACCGAGTTTGCGGTGTTTGCTCCCGGCAAGACGACCAACCCTCACAACCATTTGCATACGCCGGGCGGCTCCTCGAGCGGATCTGCCGCGGCGGTCGCAGATCGCCACGTTCCGTTTGCACTCGGCACGCAGACGGCGGGTTCAGGCATCCGGCCGGCCAGCTTTTGCGGCGTAATCGGATGCAAACCGTCTTATGCGTTGATCTCGTTAGACGGAGTGCTGTCTTGTTCGATCACGCTCGACACACTCGGCATCTTTGCGCGCGCGATCGAGGACACCGCGATCGTTGCCAGCGTGCTGGCCGACGTGCCGTTCAGAGATCCGGCCTCAATCACGGTTGAAGCTCCTCGAATCGGCCTTTTCCGTACTCCTTGGTGGAGCAAGGCAACTCCGGAGACGCGCACAACCATCGAGAGGACAGCAGAACAGCTCGCGCGAGCAGGTGCTCCAGTCACCGAACTAACCATTCCAGGATTCGAGGAGTTATTCGAAGCGCACCGTAAAATAATGTTCCGCGAGATCGCCAATTCGCGGCGCTACGAATACGAAAATCATCGCAGCTCCCTGAGCGACAGGCTCAAGGAGATCATTGAAAACGGCGGTGAGCTTCCAATCTCTGAAATACAAAACGCGGTCCGAGTCGCACGTCGCGGTCGCAACCAGATCGCGCAAGCGTTTTCCGCGCACGACGTCTTGCTGACCCCGAGCGCGCCGGGCAGCGCACCCGAGGGTCTGTCGTCCACCGGTGATCCGATCTTCAACGGCATATGGACGCTGCTCGGAGTGCCGTGCATCACGTATCCAGTCGCGCGTTCATCGCAGGGGATGCCGCTGGGCGTTCAGGTCATAGGGCCGGTCGATAGCGACGAGCGATTGATTGCGACAACTCAGTGGATGCAACAGAATTCCGCATCGAGCGACATGCGATGCGACTGACGCCCCGGGAGGTCGACAAGCTTTTAATATTCACCGCAGCCGAGGTGGCTCGCAGACGCAAGGCTCGCGGACTCAAACTCAATCATCCGGAAGCGACTGCTCTCATCGCGGCCGAGATTCTTGAAGGCATTCGTGACGGCCGCTCGGTTAGTGAGCTGATGGAATTCGGCATGACGATATTGAGTCGGGACGACGTCATGGAAGGTGTTCCCGAGATGATCGAAGAGATACAGGTCGAGGGCACTTTTCCCGACGGCACCAAGCTTGTCACCGTGCATTTTCCGATTCGCTGACGATGATACCAGGCGAATACATTCTCGCAGAACCGGATATCGTCGCGAACGCGGGACGCGAGATGATCGAGTTGACAGTGATTAACACGGGAGACCGTCCGATACAGGTTGGATCGCATTTTCATTTCTTTGAAGTGAATAAGGCTCTCAGCTTCGATCGGCGGCAGGCTTTCGGAAAGCGTCTCAACATACCGGCGGGCACGGCGGTCCGCTTCGAGCCCGGTGACGACAAGGTCGTAAAGCTGGTGCGGCTCGGCGGAACTGCGACCGTACGCGGCCTCAATGCATTGACGGACGGCAGCACGGCCGCGTCGGCTGCCGACGCGGCCGTGGAACGCGCCGATGCGCGCGGATTCGCAGACGTGAAGAGTTGAAATGAGCCTCAGAATTCCTCGTCGCCAGTACGCAGAACTTTATGGCCCAACCACCGGCGACCGGGTTCGCCTGGCCGATACCGACTTATTGATCGAGATCGAGCGGGATTTCACCGTACCCGGCGACGAAGCAAAGTTCGGCGGCGGCAAAGTGTTGCGCGATGGAATGGGACAGTCGGCCAGTGCGACATCGGCCGATGGCGTGCTCGATGCTGTGATTACCAACGCGATAATCCTCGATTACTGGGGAATCGTTAAAGCGGATATCGGAATTCGCAACGGCCGAATCGTGGCAATTGGCAAGTCAGGCAATCCCGACATTATGGACGGCGTCACGCCTGGGATGGTGGTCGGTGCCGGCACTGAAGTAATCGCCGGCGAGGATCGAATCGTCACCGCCGGCGGAATCGACGCGCACGTTCATCTCATTTGTCCGCAGCTTGCATGGGACGCTTTGTCCGGCGGTATCACGACGTTGCTCGGCGGCGGCACCGGTCCTGCGACGGGAACCAATGCCACGACCTGCACTCCGGGACCGTGGAATATCCATCGGATGATGGAGGCCGCGGAAGGATTGCCGGTGAACGTGGGTTTCCTGGGCAAGGGCAATGCGTCAACGCCGGATCCGCTGCGTGAGCAGATTGAGGCAGGAGCTATCGGACTTAAACTGCACGAAGATTGGGGCACAACGCCAGCTGCGATCGATTGCGCGCTGTCGGTCGCCGAGGAATACGACGTTCAGATCGCGATCCATACCGATACTCTGAACGAAGCTGGATTTGTTCAGGACTCGATCGACGCGTTCAAAGGACGAACGATCCACACCTATCACACCGAAGGCGCAGGCGGTGGGCATGCTCCGGACATCATTCGTGTCTGCGGCGAACTGAATTGCCTGCCGTCATCGACCAACCCGACGATGCCGTTCACGGTCAACACCCTGGACGAGCATCTGGATATGTTGATGGTCTGCCATCATCTGGATCCGCTGATCCCCGAGGACGTCGCTTTCGCCGAGTCGCGGATTCGCGCAGAAACTATCGCAGCCGAAGACGTACTCCACGATCTCGGCGCTATCAGCATGATGTCGTCGGATTCGCAGGCGATGGGACGCATCGGCGAAGTCGTCATCCGCACCTGGCAGACCGCGGACAAGATGAAACGCCAGCGCGGTGCTCTGCCCGGCGAGAAAACTGGCAGCGACAATCTCCGTGCTCGGCGCTACGTTGCGAAGTACACCATCAATCCGGCGATAGCTCACGGTATCGCGCATGAGATCGGATCGATCGAAGCCGGGCGCCTGGCAGATCTTGTCATCTGGAAGCCGGCCTTCTTCGGAGTCAAGGCGGAACTCGTACTGAAAAGTGGAATGATCGCGTGGGCGGCGATGGGCGAACCCAACGCCTCGATTCCTACTCCGGAACCCGTAATCTACCGTCCGATGTTCGGGGCGTTCGGAAATGCTTTGAGCTCCTCATCAGTCACATTCGTTTCAAAGGCCAGCGCTGAGAAATTGGACCATCTCAATCTTGCGCGTCGCCTGGTCCCAGTCGCGAAATGCCGGTCGCTGACCAAGCGAGACATGGTGAACAACAGCACCTTGCCGAAGGTCGAGGTCGATCCCGATACCTACGAAGTTTACGCCGATGGCGAACTGATCACCTGTGAACCGGCCGAGGTTTTGCCGATGGCTCAGCGCTACTTTCTGTTCTGAGAGGGAGGCGTCGACGATGCAGACCGTCGAACGGATTGTCTCAGGTCCCGCCGATAGTGAACGCTCCGGAAAAGAGCGCGACAGCCTTCGCATGACGTCGGAGGAGCGGCGCTGGGTGCGACGCCGCACGACCAGCACGAGCGGTCGAGAAGTTGCGCTCGCGCTTCCGACGGGCACCGTGATGCACCCGGGCGACATCCTGGTGGACGAGCCGACATGGTACCTCGAGGTCGAAGCGGCGGAAGAGTCCGTGCTCGCTGTGCGTCCGCACGATCGTCAAGCCGCCGTGCGCGTTGCGTTCGAAGTCGGTAATCATCATTTTCCGCTCGCAATCGAGGACGAAGTGTTGTTGGTGCCAGACGATTCCGCGATGGTGCAGTTGCTGAACCGGCTCGGTGAACCTTGGGATCGGCGGCGCGCGGTTTTCGATCCCATCGCGAGGGGGCACCATCATGACTCCTGAAGCGACCATTACGCTGTTGCAATTCGCCGATGGACTGTTTCCTGCGGGCGGATATGCGCATTCGTTCGGATTGGAAGCCTACGTCGATCAAGAACTGGTGTCCGACGCCGAGGATGTCGAGCAGTTCTTACGAGCGCATTTGCAGGGCAGCGCGGGACCGACCGACGCGGTTGCGGTGGTCAACGCGCTGCGTGCGACGGTAGCGGGAGATCTCTGCGAGTGCTTGCAACTGGACGCTGTTGTCGATGCGATGAAGCCGGCGTCGGAACTGCGCGAAGCGAGCCGGCAGATGGGCCGGCAAACGGCGAGAGTCGCAGACGCCCTGATCGACCATCCGGTCATTCGGGAGTTTGCCCAGCTGGCTTCTGAAGGCCTTACCCCTTCCCATCACTGTGTCGTGTATGGAGTTGCGGGCGGCGCGCAAGGATGGCCGGAACATGAAGCTGCCGCCGCCTATCTGTACTCGTCAACCGCTGCGATCGTAGGAGCTGCGTTACGTCTAATTCCATTAGGGCAATTGAAGGGACAGCTAATCATCAGAAATCTCACGACGCTGATAAACTGCCTTGCCCAGGAAGCAACAAGAAAAAGCGTCAGAGAAATGGCGAGTTTCGCGCCGGGTCTTGAGATCGCCTCGATGCGTCATGCCGCGATGGACGCCCGGCTCTTCAGATCATGATTCCCAAGCCTCTCAAGATTGGCGTCGGCGGTCCCGTAGGCTCAGGCAAGACGGCGCTGGTTGAATGGCTATGTCGCCGCCTGCGCGGGGAGCGGCAACTGGCTGTCGTTACCAACGACATCTATACGCGCGAGGACGCGGAATTCCTTACCCGGCGTGGAGTGCTCGACGCGGATCGGATCCTCGGCGTCGAGACCGGCGGATGCCCTCACACCGCAATTCGTGAAGACGCTTCGGTGAATCTCGAGGCAGTGCGCGAACTCACGCGCCGTTTCACCAATCTCGACATCGTGATCATCGAGAGTGGAGGCGACAACCTGGCGGCGACTTTCAGCCCCGAGCTGGTGGACGCAACGATCTACGTGATTGATGTGGCCGAGGGCGACAAGATTCCGCGCAAGGGCGGCCCGGGAATCATGCGCTCGGGCCTACTGGTTATCAACAAAATTGACCTCGCGCCTTATGTGGGAGCGGATCTTGGCGTTATGGAGCGCGATGCCCGCATCGCCCGGGGCAACCGTCCTTTTGTGTTCACCAACTTGCGCGAGGGCAAGGGCATCGACCAGGTAACCGATTGGATCAAGAGTGAATTGCTGTTCGAGACCTGACCGCGTCGGTCGCGACGGATTTTTGCGTCTCGTTTTCGAGAGGCGAGGTGGTCAGACCGTGTTGACCGGCCGGCGTTCAGCGTTGCCGCTGCAGGCTCTCGAGCCATCGAGGCTATCCGACGGCTCGCTTTATATAATGTTGCTGAATCCGACCGGCGGAATATTTGGCGGCGACAAGTTGCGTACCGAAGTTGTCCTCGGAGCAGGTACGCACGTGATATTGACCACGCCTTCCGCCAGCAAAATCTATCGTGCCTTGAACCATGCCGCGCTCTGTGAAACTCAAATCTCGGTTGGCGAGGGCGGTATAGTCGAATACCTTCCCGACCATTTGATACCGCATCCGGGCGCTGCGGTTCGCCAAAATCTTGGCATCACGATGGCGCCGGGGAGCTGCGCCATAGTGTACGACGCAATTGCCGCTGGACGCATCGGACGCGAGGAGCGATGGAGATTCCGCGAGATCGTCACCGAAATCTCGATACATTTTGACAATCGACCATGGTTTCTCGCGCGCTCCGCGCTAATCCCGGTGAACGATGGGCTGGACGGTCGGGGATTTATGGAGGGGTTCAACTATCTCGGCTCAATAATTGCGATGCGAAATGAAACGCCAGCTACGGTAGGGGACGTCAAGGCGATCGACGGGGCTCTGTGCGCGATATCGGGCATAAGGGGTGGCGTGAGCGCATTGGCGGCGGGAGGACTCGTTGCAAAGTTCCTGGCTCCGACGGCTGATGCTCTAGCACGTGCGATGCTTTCAACGTGGTCGGTGACGCGAACGCAGATGATTGGCCGACCCGAATTCGATCTGCGAAAGTTATGAAATCGTTAACCGACCGTACTGATTTAGTTACTGAGTTCGCGGCTTGCGGCATCGCTTGACATGAAAATGTAAAGGGTGCTAATTCGAGCACACTTTTGAGCACAATTTTGTATACACACGAAGGCGTGGCCAAAGAGTACGGAAATCTATCGTTGAGTAGCAGCTGAAGTGCTTTTTGACGATGAACCGCAGGGCCGCCGATTGGGGCTTTCAAGGGCGTACAGAGGCTAAGAGGGACGGCTCGTCGGGCCGACGGCCATAAAGTCGATACGCAGAGGAGATATCGAAGTGAGGCAAACACGAAGCCCCTTTCCCGAGATTGAACCTCCATGTACGTCGGAATTCCGTGTTGCAGCGTTCCTGTGCCTACTTTTATTCCTTCCACTAGCCGCGGTGCTCGCGAGCGTTCTGACATCTTACGCTTGTGAAGAGCAAGGCGGTTTCCAGGCTTGTCTGAGCTACTATACTGAAGACTATCTTCGGCTTCCCCAGGTCGACCGGACTTTATTTCGCAGTGAGACGGAATCGTTTTTCACGAAGCATGCTGACGGTGTAATGCGGCAGCGCAACGAGTTGCGCTTGGATCTGCACTATGCGCCCGATCCTGAAAAATACACGTTGGGCATACCACTCGAATTCAATTTGAGAGTCAGGCCATTTTACGATACCGCCTACGACATGACCGGATGGGGGCAGGGCCAATACCGTACCTACCTGGTGCCGGACTGGAACAGCAATCTTAACGGCAGCATGGATGACCAGTACGATCCCCTGTTGCGTGAGTACTATGTCGATATCCTGCCGAAGAACTTTTTCATCCGGGTTGGCAGGCAGATTATCTCATGGGGAAAATCGGATGGCGTTTACATGCTCGACATCCTTAACCCTTTCAACTTGAGCAATCCGACAAATTTCGATGAGCAGTACAACAAGATACCGATCTGGGCGGTGAATGCGAACTATCAGGTGAGTTCGACCGGCACATTGCAATTCGTTTACGAGCCCAAGTATCTCCCATATTACTATCCGGGATTGCCGCTTAAAGGTGGTCTTCCCTACCAGGGTGGCTATCAAGACTTTACTCCCAACGTCGTGGCCTTGTTCAACAACGAGGAAAACGGACTGTTCGGGTTCAAGATCCCGGTCGATTATCATCAACCATCAATCGCTCCAAGCAACGGCATCTATGCCGCGCGGTGGAGCGATGAAGTAGCCAATATTCACTACACTTTGAACTACGTTTACGGCTGGACGGCTTACATGATCCAGTTTCCGAACACCGGAAACTTCACCACAGCGACCTCGGTGAATGAACAACCGAGAAGAGTTCATATTGCAGGAGGCTCTTTCGACTATGAATTCCAGGGCGTACCGGCTCCCCTCGAAGGTGTAGTCATTCGCGGCGAAACCGCACTTACAATCGACGACAGGTACTATGAGGGTATCGTAGGAAATCCCGTATATGCCGATCATTGGGGGCTTCTGCTCGGACTTGATAAATATCTTCTGAGTGATCAGCTGGAGCGTCCTATCTTCGCGAGCTGGCAGTATTGGCATGACGACGTCGTCAATAAGATTCACTGTCCCACTTGCGGCGCCGATCAGCATCAGTTCGAAGCAATAGGATTCGATGGAAGCAAGGCCGGAATGCGAGGTGCCTACTATAGCTTGCTTACGATGTACCTGGATAAGACTTGGCTCTCCGGAGATTACATAGACACCTCGTTCTTTGCGTTGTATGAGCTCCAATTCAAAGATTGGTGGATTCAGCCACAAATCGCGTACACGATAAACGACAAAACCAAGGTTGCGCTCGGGTTCAATATTTTCGCTGGTAGCAAGCAAACGCCGTACGGTCAATACACGAACGCGACGGACGTTTATTTCAATCTATCGCGAGTACTGTTCTAGGTGCGGTGAACCAGCGAACCTTCTTTCGACGGATCGAGCAAAAGGCGAGGTGACGGATATGCGATATTTGAGAATCCTTTGTATGGCTTTCGCGCTGACGGCCGTTGCCGCTCAGGTAAACGCGCAAAACGCCGCGCCTTCCAACAACGGCGATGATCTTATGCCTCCCAAAATGATTGCGGGCAAACCTTACAAAATCACACCAGGCACGGAGCCCGGCACGTTTGATGTCAAGTGGGGAGATCAATCCATGGTGTGGAAGCCGAAGCCCTATATGGAGGATAAGTACAAAACGATGGGGCCTGCTTACTATGCCCAATGGGCACAACCTGGGTTGCCGCCTCCTTGGGATGTTCCGCTTGAGCAGCGCTCCAGTCTGTCTGGCGCCGAGTTGATGAACCGTTGCTACGCCGAAAATGAGTATGCACCCTACGCGAAGAATTATTGGGACAGCTTGAAAATCAAGATTTACCGTCCCGACGGCTCCGTGCGCGGCGAGACTAACATGATCGAAGCCTATACCGACATGGAAATGAAGAAGGGAGCTGAATACATACCCTCCTCCGATCAGGGCAAGGTACTTCGCAAATATGTATGGACCTATACTGATCCTCCCGAAGTTAAGGGAGAGTCGGGAGTAACCACGACCTATGTTGATCCTACTCTTGCCCCGCAAGACACTTTGTATCTTCCATCAGTCCGAAAAGTCCGAAGGCTCGCTGGCGCCGTGTCCAGTCAGTATTTTCCCGGCCTGATTAATCGGTACGAAGACGTCTCACACACGAACGCGTTACCGGAGCTAAACTACAAGGTCGTAGGATTTGAATTGTTCAATCCCGATCCTACTAAACCGCAGTACAAACCTGACTATCTGCCGGAGGTTAAGCGGGTGGACGGAGCTGGAGACGTCGCAGTTATCATAGAGATAACTCCCAAGCCAGGTGTCAGTTGGTGGTATGCGAAGCGTTTGTACAAATGCGGATTGCAGGAAATGAACTACGTCTATGATGATGCTTATGACGACAGCGGAAAACTCATCAGGAGCACTGAAAAGGCTATGATGTCTGGAAGCCAGCTTCACACCGGTACGCCCGATGGTCCGCCTCCTCCTGACTGGTACCAGTCATGGGGAATTATGAGCGTTCAGGATTACGACACCGGCTTCACCTCGGACGCTTACGTCACCGACGGCGGCTTCAATGCAGACTTGCCGCGGGGGATATTCACCGACAATACTCTGTATCGCGAGCCGAAAAATCTGAATGAGTTGTTGCGATAACCAACGGCCGCTTGATGGTTACCGGATGAGCATGACCGAGATTGGATAGGCGGGTTCGTTAGCATGGCTGGTAGAAGTGGTCGACAAGGCAGTGATCCGCTAGGTTATCGAGGTGTCGATCTTCGGCTGGCTCGTTTAGCCCGCTTCTTCATGCGGCATAAGGCCGCCGGCCTTTTGTTTCAGGTTGTGGTTGCCGCGCTTTGCCTTTGGGCTATCGCCGGGATGCATCTGCGCGACGATCCGAATGCGTGGCCGCCGGCCGGGGATCCATTCGTAAAATTGAATGGCAGAATCACCGCCCTTTTCGGCGGGGGTGATTCTGTAAGTATCGAAGTCGTTGCTGACAAAGGCAGCATCTATAGCGTCGAAAACCTGACCACGATCAAAAACATCACCCACGACCTGTACCTGGTCAAAGGTGTCATTCCTTACACGGTCCGCTCTCTGGCGACGTTGGATTCCGAAAAGTACGCCTTTTTGAGTGGTGGCGATGCGGACGCCACGATGTTGATTACGCCGCTGATGCCGCAGTATCCCAAGTCGGCGGACGATGCGAAGAAGATCGAAGCCGGTGCGCGCGACAATCCTCTGCTGAACGGGATCCTGGTCTCGAACGACGGCAAAGCCTCGCTGATTGTTGCGAGTTTCCGATCAGAGCAGCCCAAGGGGGCCCGTGTTGCTGTAGACACCACCGAACCGATCGCAATCTATCGTGCAGTCTCTCAGATAATCCATAAGTATGAGCGTCCGGGCATAACTATCCGGGCGGCAGGCACACCGATCCTGATAGGATGGGTTAACAGTGTTGGACTTCGTTACGTAGGTCTGGCATTTGCCGCGTTTCTGATCACGATAGCTGCAATTCTGTGGTATGGATTCCGTTCCTGGAGCGGAGTCCTGTTGCCGCTGCGGGTAGCCCTGATGGGCGCCTTAATGGGATTCGGACTATATCGTCTGTTCTTCGGCGCAACACTTTTTTCGGCTGCAGCATTGCTGGCCCCTTTCATCGTAGTAGCTGCCGGCGCGTGCCATTCCGTACAATTTCTGAGCCGCTTCTTTTTTGAGGAATATCCGCGCCTTCAAAATGCGGAGGACGCGATCGTCAGCACGTTCGTCTCGCGACTGCGGCCGATGCTGGTGTCGCTGCTATGTGACGTTATCCCGTTTGCGGTAATGGCGTTCATTCCGTTCGAGAATGTGCGCGCACTTGGAATAGTGACGGCGCTTGGGCTCTTGTCCCTGACTCTCGACGAGTTCCTGATGATGATCCCGGCGCTGAGCTCGATAACTCTTACTGAGTTAAAGAGCACCGGTGCGCGAGTCAAACCGGAAAAGGTTGGCTCGTTCGATCGCTTTTTGGCGGCCAGCGTGCGCGAGCTGATTGGCAATCGCACCACTGGTGCCTTAGTTATAGTTGGCTTCACGTTCGTGACGATTTGGTCAGGATGGCTCGTGGCCAAGGCGCCAGTGGGTCAGAACAACACCTATGCCATTCACAACTATCTGACCCAGTCCTGGAATCGCAGTAACATCTATCAGATGGAAAAGGAGATCACGACGCGCTTTGGCGGCGTGTATCCTATGATCGTTCTGGTCGAGGCCAGTCAGGAGCACGATAAGGTTCTTGAGACACCGGCGGTGCTTCGTGCGGTAGATTCGCTGGCCGAATACATGCGCAAACTGCCGCACGTCGGAACGGTCAGCGATCTCGCCTTTCCATTGAAGTTGCGCCATCAGTTCGTCAACGGTGACGATGCGAAATTCTTCACGGTGCAGGAAACGCATCAGGCTCTTGGCGAAGCCATTATGGGCATGTCAAATGAAGAGCCCGGTGTCTACGACTGGCTCTTCAGCGAGGATTATAGCGCGACCGTCATAATCGCATATGTCAGCACTACCGATCCTGCAGTAGTCAGCCAGTTGATGACGGACACCACCAATCATGCCGGCCCGCTGTTCAAAGGTTTGCCGGTGAAAGTAGGCGTCGCCGGTGGAGCGGTAGGTATAGCTCAAGCTTTCAATCGGAACATCAAATATTGGCTGGTCGTAAGTGTCGTGCTCGGACTGGCGGGCACCGCGTTGCTGGCTATCCCAGCCATTGGGTCGGTGTCGCTGGCGTTGCTATTGCTTGTGCCACTCGCGATGGGTTCGATTATAGCGCTTGGAATAATGCTGCTGTGCGGAATCGAGCTCAATTCCAACACAGTCGCGGCATTGGCGATTGCCAGTGGTGTCGGTATCGATTCCGAAGTGTATCTTCTGTTCCGGGTCCGTGAGGAATTTAGAACCTTAGGCAATTTCAAGGAAGCTCTTATTCGTGCGTACGTGAATATCCGTCGTGCTCTTGTGGTTTCGAACGGAGCCCTGATATTCGGTTGTATGATACTGACTCCCGTACCGTTGTATATCGGTTACGTCGGCTTCGGCATGGGAGTGGTGCTGCTGGTATGCTTTTTGATGAGTGCCGTAATGTCTCCAATATTATGGTCCTGGTTCGGCAAGCGAGCTGTTTCGGGCGCGGTCGCAGAGAGGACTTCGCCTCTCGCTGCCCGGGAGTCTGTCCAGAGGGTGTCTTGATTTCTGTTGGGTGTGAGTTTCTCCGAGTGAATAAATGCTAGCGCCAGAATTGATGGTTCTTCGAGATGTATCAGTAGTGCGGTACGCTACCGACTACTACGATCAGCTGCTCGCCGTACAGATTCTGCCCGCAACTCTGAAAGCATTCCTTTGGTCGATAGTATTTCTCGCCGCACTTTACCTGGTGCGGCGGGCCATTGCGCTGCCGGTTTTCACCGAAGCGCCTCAACCGCGCGGTTCGGGAAATGTAGAACGTTACGAGGTAGGAGCCAGGCTGTATCACTGGGGCGGGGTTTTCTTGCTGATGGCTGCACTCGCGGCCTCGGGTCTGGCTCTCTATGCGCCCGGCACAATGCCCCAAGCGCCCATATCGTGGCTTCGAATCCATGAATTGTTGGCCGGCCTGTTCATAATCGGAGTGCTTCTTCACATCGGATTTTCGCTTTTACAAGGTGATCCCGGTTCGATGTGGTTTGAGCGTGGAGATTGGAAGGACTTTGTCCAGATGAGCGGGTATGTCGTCGGAAAAAGGCGAACATACCCTCACTTTGGAAAATACGACGTGATTCAGAAGCTATACCATCTGCTACTCGCGGTGTTGGTAGCAGTGTTGATTTTTTCGGGATCACTGCTAACTCTGAACGGCGAAGTGATAGTTACCCTCAGCCACAATTTGATGAGATGGCAGCGCTTGCTGCACGACGCGAGCAGCTTCCTTATCGTGGGCATGGTCTTGATGCATGCATACCTGCGTCTGTTGAAAGCGAACTGGCCGACGCTGGTCTCGATGTTTACCGGTGTGATTTCAACGGAGTATTTTCGCCGACACTACGACTACAATCGATGGTCTCCGCATGAATTGCCCAAAGTTGAGAATCGCGTTACTTCACCTGTTACCGATCCACCAATAACGTTGCGCGTGGGCGGAGGCGGTAGTCATCCTACGTGAAGAAGAGTTCTATCTAGTCGGTGGAAACTGCGAGCAGACCTCTTGCAGAGCGTTGAAGGAAGTCATCATGGAACTGAAGTTGAACCAACCTAATGACTATCGCTCGGTACCTCTCGAGGATGTCGAGCTGACCCGATCAATCCGCAACACGCTGGAACGGCTGGACGCGTCTGCACAGAACCTCGCAGAAGCTATAACTCTACCCAAGGAGTGCTACACTTCGGAAGAGTGGTTCGAATTTGAGAAACGGGCCGTGTTCGACAGAGACTGGGTGTGCGTCGCGCATATAGGCAGCATACCGAATCCGGGCGACTATATCAGCATTAATATAAATAACGATCCGTTGCTGGTGGTGCACGACGAGCAGAATAGAATTCGTGTCATGTCTGCGGTCTGTCCGCACCGCGGTAGCGTAATCGGCGACGCTCAAGGAAACTGCGAACGCCTGGTGTGCAGGCTTCATAACTGGACCTTCGATCTGAACGGACAGTTGCTTGGCGCACCCGAAATGAACTCGGTGATGCCATTGAAGGAATTGAAGCAGCAAGCTTTTCTTCCGTCGATCCGCAGTGAAGTATGGAACGGCTGGGTCTTTGTTAACATGGACGGACGCGCCAAGCCGCTCGCGCCGCGAGTGAAGGTGTTAACGGAAGAGATCAAGAACCATCACATGGGCGGATTGCTCAGTACGCCGAATGTTGAGCTTGGTCCCTATCCTTGGAACTGGAAGTACATGCAGGAGAACGCGATCGAGCCGTACCATACATGGTACTTGCATCGGGGCATTCATGATTTTGCTCCGTCGCGTCTCGCCAGCTTTTACGAATGGGACGACGAAGACGATGGTGCGGTGTTCCATCCGACTGGCTTTCTGAACGTTGATGCCAACTTCAATATGAGTTTCAAATGCCTTTTCCCGATCATCACGACGCTGACTGAAAAGGATCGGCAGCGCGTGATGTTCGTCACGGTGCCGCCCAACCTCTTCTTCGGCGCGGTGCCCGACGGCGTTTTTTATTACATCATTCTTCCCGGTGGCGCCAATTCATTGAAGCTTCGGGTAGGGTTTCTTTATCCGGAAGCGACTATTAAGGATCGTAACTTCGAAGCGATCTTCAAAACAGCCATTGACGGTCTATATGCCTTCAATGATCAGGACGTTGAATCGAATACGCGCGTACACCTGGGACTGAAGTCCCGCTTCGCCCGCCGTTCCCGCTATGCACCAAAGGAGAAAACGCTGCCGCAGATGAATCGTTGGCTCGTGACGCGCTACAAGGCCTACGCGGCGGAACTCGAGTCGCGAAACCAGCCGTCTGGTGCTAGGAAACGCCGTCATGGCTAGTCGCGGAGACAGGTAGATGCCGTCGGAAGTCCAGGAACTCAGAGAACTAGTCTCTGAACTTCGCCGAGAACTGCGCTCGTTGAAGGACCACGCTGCCATAAACAATCTCATTACCTCCTACGCTCGCGGCTGCGACCGAGGCAATGACCCAGTGATGTTGGCGCCGCTCTTCACGCAAGATGCAACTTGGGAGTGCTAAGGGATTTGGCAGCTATCATGGTCGCGAGACTGTCGCAGCCGCGCTGAAGGCGATCGCGGGTGTCAAGATCTGGTGGTCTCTGCACTACATGATTTCACCGCAGATCGAATTTGACGCGTCGGGCGATAAGGCGACTGCATTCTGGTATCTGTGGGAGGCAGCAACTCTGCCGAACTCCGAGAACGATGAGGCCGAGTCCACCTGGATCGGGGGCACCTATGATACGGAGGTGGTGCGTGAACGAGATCGTTGGCTGTTTTGCAGGATGGAATTGAAGCTTAATCTTGCGAGTCCCTATCAACTGGGATGGGTTAAGCAGCGCTTTCCCAAGGGTAATAGCAATCAGCCGTACTTCTGCGATCTCGAGCCTGATACGTACTTTTGGTGCGCTTGCGGTCAATCTAAGAATCAACCTTTCTGCGACGGATCGCATAAGAATACGAATATCAGGCCGGTTGAACTTACGTTGGAGCGACGAGAGTTAGTAGCACTGTGCGGATGCAAGCGTACTTGCTCGAAACCGCTTTGCGATGGAACCCATCTGAACCTTAAGCTGGGCACCGAGAAAACGTCAGAACCGGAATAGAAGAGTTGACACTAGTTCAATGACAGGTAGCTTCGCCGCGCCAGCCGGTCATACGTATGAGTAATCAGAACGGGCCGAAGGATAGTGATCCGGCGGCCGCAAAAAAAGATTCGGCAAATTTCTCTCGGCGCTCGTTTCTGCAAGGAGCCTTGGGCAGCGCAGTTGCAGGCGTGGCCCTGTTGCAGATAGGTCGCGAGCTTCATGATGGCGAGCAGCTGGCCGTAGAGAATCGGCCGCAGGAGGCCATCTCGGCTATCGAGCTTCAGGTAAACGGCAAGACTGTGCAATTGCGCGTGCCAGATCAGCGAAGCCTGCTGCTAGCGTTGCGCGAGGATCTCGGACTTACCGGGACCAAGAAGAGCTGTAACCTGGGACAATGCGGTACGTGCACGATTTTGCTGGACGGACGGCCCATCTATAGCTGTATGATGCTAGCCGCCGATGGAGTGGGGCACGAGATCACTACCATCGAAGGTCTCAGTCGAGGCGGCAAGCTGCATCCGGTGCAACAGCAATTCATCGAGCATATGGGTAGCCAGTGTGGTCACTGCACGCCCGGGATGATCATGTCGGGCGTCGCGCTCCTCAATGAGAATCCAAACCCGAACATCGACGACGTAAAGCAGGCGATAGCCGGGAACCTTTGCAGATGCGGCAACTATCACAACGAGATTAATGCAATACTCGCGGCCGCTGGCGAGAAAGATGGTCTCGCAGGCACGGACTCGAGTCGCGATGCCTCGGCCCAGTCGCCTGCGTCGGATAACAAGACTCCTGATTATTTGAATTCCATGGTGCCCGCTATCGATGGTCATGCGAAGGCTACGGGCGCGGCACGTTACAGTAGCGATATCGGCTTTCATACTGACGATGCGATTCGCAACCCACTATTCGCAAAGGTTGTACGGTCGCCTTATCTTCATGCCGAAGTGATCAGCATCGACGATCGCAGAGCTCGCAAGCTGCGTGGTTATCGCGGGTTAGTGACGTGGCAGGACACGCCCGCGTTTACAAATGATCGTCTGTTCTTCAATCAACATGCTAGGTACATCGGCGATGCGGTAGGAGCAATAGCTGCCGACGACCAATACACAGCGCAGCGGGCGATCGAACTTCTGGACGTAAAGTGGCGGGAGCTGGAACCGTTTCCCAACGCAGAAGAGAACCTGCGTACCCAGAATAAACAGATTCAAAGCGGCGGTCCGGTAGCAAGCTTTCTCGGAGCACCCACAGGCAAAACTGGATTCGGTCAACCTGCAAATGTTCCGACATTTGAATACAAGCAAGGCGACGTGACAGCAGGCTTCCGCGAAGCCGACTGGACCTTGAGTGGCGTCTATCGAACTCCATTGCAATGCCACATACCACTGGAGCTTCATTGCTGTACGGCACTGTGGAAGTCGGATGGTCTCATACTCTGGGACACGCAGCAGAGTATGTTCCCGGCCGCCGAAATAATAGCCTCTGTACTTCAGATCGATCCCAGCAACGTTCGCATCATCTGTGACTACATCGGCGGCGGATTCGGTGGCAAGTGTACCGACTCTCCGGGCAAGACTCTGTACCAGTGCATGGCTGCACTTCTGTCGAAAAAGACCGGTCGTCCGGTAAGACTTGAATACACGCTTAAGGAAGAAATAATTGCCGAAGATACCCGCAACCCATTTGTCTTCGAAATCAAATCCGGACACAAGAAGGACGGTTCAATAACCGCACTCGAGTGCCGAGCCATACAAACCAAAGGTGGCTATGCCAGCGACGGTCCCGCAGTCATGGGTGTTGCGGGCGAAGGAGTTATCGCTACCTATCGCGCGAAACACTTCTGGTTCCACGGCTACTCCGTCTACACCAATTCGAGTATCGGCGGAGAGATGCGAGGTTTTGGAAATATTCAAGGTATTTTCGCGCGCGAGATGCATATATCGAAGGTCGCCGACGCGATGGGCATGAATCCGCTCGAGTATCGACTGAAAAATATGCATCGCCCGGGCGACATGGTCATGGTTGAATTCGAGACCATCGAGATGCCTCTCGATCCGACTGGCGCCGAAGAGTGTCTGCGACAAGGCGCCGCCGCTATCGGCTGGGACCGATGGACGCATCCCTCCACGAAGACCGGCCGCGTCCGTCGGGGCCTCGGGCTTTACGCCAGCAAGCTTCTATCTGGCCGTGGCACCAGCAATGGGCTCGTTTGGATCGATCGTCTCGGCAAAGTTCATGTGCCGATCTCGACTGGCAACGTCGGCACTGAGTCTCACACAGGCATCGCTGCAGTAGCCGCCGAGACGCTCGACTATGCCAATCGATCAGCTCGACGTGACCTGGGGCGATACTACCAAGGGTCCGTGGGACTACACGTCGGACGATAGCCGTAGCTCTCATTGCGTCGGCAAGGCTGTCTACAACGCTTCGATAGACTTGATCCGGGAACTCAAGCACGCGGCTTCGTCGACGTTGGGAGTGAACGAGGATTTATTGGAAGTAAGTGGCGGACGAGTAACCGTGCGCGGAACCAAGCGATCGATCGATTTCCGTACTCTCGCTCAACGCGCGACTCCACGTACGGAGTTCATCCCGTACTGTAATCCAGCTAATGACATCTCTCCGGATTTCGACGACCAGGGAAATCTGATCATGAGTCCTCCGGTTCGCGTGCGCAAGGAAACCGAGGTTCTGGCTCGCAAGTTGGCTCAAGGTGGAATCGTCGGACTCGGAATGTACATATTCAACGAGAGAACCGTTCCTTGGGGTGGCTGCTTTCGCTGACGTCGAAGTCGACATGAGCACCGGCCAGATAAAAGTTCTTAAGATGGTAACCGTCATGAATGCTGGCCGGGTGCTTTATCGTCGCGGCGCGGAAGCTCAACTGCGAGGTGGAACTGAGATAGGTGCTGGATTCGCACTCATGGAGGATCTCGGCATCGATCCGGCCACCGGAGTTCCTATTTACAATAATCTTCATGAATATCATCCAATGACGGTGCTCGACTTTCCCGAGGTAGTTCCTATCCTGGTCGAAGTCCCGTCGGTAGCCGGTCCTTACGGAGCGATGGGACTCAGGTGACAACTGTTGCTTTCCTCCGCCCGCAGCGATCGGCACAGCCGTGCACAATGCGACCGGGGTTTGGATGGAAGAGTTGCCGCTAACTCCCGATCGCGTGTTTTCAGCTTTGAAGGCGGCCGGACGATTGGTAGTCTGACGATTTGAGGCGATAATTCTTATGAGCCTGGCGATTGTCTTCGACGAACCGGCGCCCTTCAAGCTGCTGTCGCCTAAAACTCTGGATGAAGCGGCAGAGCTTAGCGCACAGCATGGTTCCAATGCCGCTCTCTTGGCCGGTGGCTGCGACTTGCTCGATCAACTGAAGCACAATTGGCGCCGGCCGGACTATGTCATCAATTTGAAAGGCATTAGCGGCTTAAAGGGCGTGAGCAAGGATTCGAACCAGCTTAAAATAGGAGCTCTAACTCCGCTCGACGAAGTCGAGCGTGATTCGACTATCGGTCAGCTCTTTCCCGCTTTACAACTAGGCGCTGGCCGAGTGGCGACGCCGCAGATTAGAAACATGGGAACTGTCGGAGGAAACCTGCTACAGGACTCGCGATGCTCCTATTACCGCTCTGGGTTTAATTGCTATCGAGCGGGCGGAATAGTATGCGATGCACATCATGGTCTCAATGCCTATCATGCCATTATAGGTGGCGATCGCTGCTACACTGTAACTCCTTCTGATCTGGCACCTGTGATGGTCGCGCTGAACGCGACGGTGACGGTCCGAAGCGCGGGTCGATCTGAGGAGCTCAGCGCCAGCGATTTGTTCGTTACGCCGTCGAAGAACATCCGGCGCATGACCTGCATCGAGCCGGGGCAGATTCTCACGGAGATCGCGATACCGATAATCCCCGGACAGCGTTCGACCTTTTTAAAGTACGCTGTACGGAATACGTGGGATTTCGGGCTTGCCAGCGTCTCTGTTTCCACTCGCTATTCAGGTGGAAAATGCAGCGACTGCTCGGTGGTCTTCGGATCGCTCGCTGCAGTTCCTTGGCGATCCAAGGGCGCAGAAGAAGCACTCGAGGGCGCCGAGTTGAATGAGCAGACGATAGAAGCCGCCGCGACCGCGGCGGTTGCCGGAGCCGAACCGCTCTCTCACAATGAGTACAAAATCGCATTGACGCGAAAGCTATTGCGCGAGGCTTTGGGTAACATCGCAAGGAGCTAGGGCAATGAAATGGTTCTACGAACAGCGCAAAGAGGGCAAGCTCGTACCGATTACGATGGAAAAGCGCCGCATCGTGCCGGCATCCGGTTTCAGTCCGCTCGAGCTGGAAAGAGCTGGACTTACACTTGAAGATGCCAAGGCGCTTAACCTTCCGATCGACAGGTTCAGGCAGACAAGCATCGGCACTAACGTGCTACAGCTGTGCGAAGATAGGACCTCTTGCTCCCCATCAAGTGAGCGTTACCTCGACGAAGTAGGTGTTTCCTTCCAGGAGGTGATCCAATGAGTGAGCCGAAAACTCAATATTCCGAAAACGCCAGGCTGACCCAGGTTTTTGACAACCTTTTGGGCACGCTGCGGAATTTCATCCGCGAAAATCACGTCACGCATGAAGAGTATCGTCGGGCCGTCGCTTTTCTCAGCGAAGTCGGTCAAAAAGGCGAAATGTCACTGCTATGCGATGTGTTCGTCGAGGTGACTGTGGACGAGGTCGATAACAACGGCCGGTTCGGCACTACCACTACGATCGAAGGGCCGTTTTACGTGGCCGACGCGCCTGCGATGAAGTCGCCTTGCGTGCTGCCTCATCGAGATCGAGGAGCCGGGACCTGTGCTTTTTTTCTCCGGAACGGTGCGCTCATCAAGTGGCGAACCGCTGCCTGGATCAGTCCTCGATTTGTGGCAATCGGATACTAATGGCCGCTACTCACACTTCGATATTCCTCAGGCGCAGGCGCCTTTTAATCTGCGCGCCCGGGTGATCACCGATAACAACGGCAGATTCGAAGTGCAAACCCGTTTGCCAGGACCCTACGAGATTCCTAAAGCAGGGCCGACCGGGGCTTTACTGGCTGCCATGAATCGACATGCCTGGCGGCCAGCCCATCTTCATATGAAGGTCACCGGAGAAGGCCACCGACCACTAACTACGCAACTGTTTCTGAAGGACGATCCGTGGATCGATTCCGACGTTGTTGCCGGCGCCGTAAAGGAAGCTTTGGTAGTCGATCCCACCAGACATGAGGATCCAAACGATCTCCGACAAAAGCAAACGCATCAAGCCTACTACACCCTGTCTTATGATTTTGTGCTCGAGCCGAGCATAGCCAAAGCCGCTTAACGGAGAGGGCGATCATGAATCCAAAGCTGCTTCGCCATGTCACTGACGATGAAGTCCGGACGTTTGAGCGCGATGGTGTCGTGTATTTGCCAAATATAATCGACATCGAATGGGCGAAGCGCCTTAGTAGAGCTATCGATGAACTGGTCAGCTGGGCCGAGAAGCCCGCGCAACAGGCCGAGCAGGTGCTCGATCTCACAGGGCTCGCGCTCGCAGCGTCTTCGCCGACTTCCTTGCAGCCCGCAGGCCCGTCGGAGTGGGGCTCCCCTCGTCAACTCGCAGGGCGGGTCGCGGTCGATAAGCGTGTCCGCCCGAAATCTGCTCGTGGGCACTTCGTGTCGGTTACCAGCGCATGGCAGCTTCATCCTGCGATTCGCGAATTAGCCATGGATTCTCCGCTGCCTGAAATCGCCGCGCTGCTCACCGGCTCGAACCAAACTCTATCTCTACGACGATCAACTGTTGGTCAAGCCACCCGGTACGATGGAGCGGACGGCATGGCACCAGGACCAGGGCTATGACCATGTCGCGGGCGACAAGGTCTGCGCGATTCGGGTGCCAGCTGACCGTGAAACCTCGGAACTCGGCCTGATTCAGTATCTTCGCGGCTCTCACAGGTCCGGCAAAATCTACAAGGTGAATTATTTCATCAGCGATGCGACCGCACCCGACGACGTCGGCGAATCGATTCCGAAGATCGAAGGCCATGAATCGGATTTCGACATCGTGACCTACGCACCCGGACCCGGCGACGTCGTGGTCCATCATCTGCGGACCCTGCACGGCGCGGCTGGCAATTCATCGGAGACCGACACACGGCGCGCGGTCACCTTTCGCTACGCCGGAGACGACGCGCGCTATTATTTTCGCAGGTTCGCGCCGCCGGCCCAGCGCCCAAGCAATCTGCGCGACGGCGACCCGCTCGATCTCGAGCCCGAACGCCATCCCGTCGTTTGGCCTAGCTCAAGGCCGTCCTGAAATACGAGGAAAAATGCAGATGTATCGCGTCGACGTTATGTATCCGAACAAGCTGGACTCGACTTTCAACCTAAAACACTGGCAAGAAGTTCATTTGCCGATGGGTTTGCGGCTGCTGAAGAAGCATTGTGGCGTCAGCCCAATCAAAGTTGAAGCCTGTCAGAACCCGCACGGGCCGCCGGGTCTTGCTGTGCCATACCATCTTATCAATTCGCTATACTTCAACACCCGGGACGACGCCGACGCATTCAACCGTCTTTTCGGAATCGAAGAGGCAGCGCGCGAACTCAAGGCGGACTGGCCGAACTACACACAATCGGATCCTGAAGTGATGATCAGCGAACTGGTCGAATTCGATCCGATTACCGCTCGCCAGCGATGAGAAGACGAGAGACTGCTAACGGCAACCCCTTGCCGATTACGCCGATTTAGATGACACCTTCCTCGCGCAGGCGTTGGAGTTCTGCACCCGCAATACCGATTGAAGCAAGTACTTCTTCGGTGTGTTCCCCCAGCGTCGGCGGCGGTTCAACTGGCCGTCGATCATCGATCTCGGAGAGCTTGAGAGGTGTGCCCAGGACTTTGATCGACTCCCTACCTGGGTAGTTACTGTCTTTGAGCATTTCCCGTTGAGCCAATTCGGGATCGAAAGCAACTTCTTCTACAGAACGCACTGGCGCGCATGGAATCCCGTGCTCGACCAGCAATGCGACCAGATCGTCTCGCTTGAAAGATGCGGCGAATGCCTGCACGACGCCATCGACCTCGTCAGCAATTTGATGTCGTGTGATAGCTGTGCTGAATCGTGAATCGGAGCTCAAATCCTCGCGCTTCATAAGTTTGAGCAACTCCTGCCAATGCGGTTCGATCAGACAGAAAATCGAGATCTCGCCATCTTGAGCCGCGTAGTTGTTTGAGGGTGAGATTCCCGGATGGCGATTGCCAAGCCGTCCTACCGCTGATCCGTCGAAAACGATCGCGAGATTGCGAGTCATCGCTGGAACACAGACATCCTGCATTGCCACTTCAACCTTCTGACCGCGATCGGTGCGGCCGCGTGCGATCAGCGCGGCAAGAATGCCAGTGGCAAGGTGAATTCCCATTCCCATATCGATAAAAGTTGCGGGAGTTCTTACTCCCGGTCGGTCTGGATAACCGGTCACGCTCACCATTCCGCAAGCGGCTTGCACCGTATAGTCCATCGCCCCTAGCTTCGACCACCTGCTTTCTGCTCCGTAGCCTTTGCCTGAGGCGTAAATGAGCCGCGGAAAGCGCGCCGACAGTTGCGTATAGCCTAGACCTAACTTTTCCATAACTCCTTCGAGATAATTTTCGACCAACACGTCAGCACCAGCCAACAAACTCAATATAATCTCATGGCCACGTGGATGTTTAAGATTCAGTGCGATCGACTTCTTGTTCGCGTTGAGAAGCAGAAACGCATAGCTCGCTCCACCTGCTGATTGCGGCATCCGCAAGTATTCACCCGATCCGAGTGGTTCAATTTTGATGACCTCGGCCCCCAGGTAGGCTAGCTGAGAAGTGCAGTAGGGCCCGGCATAAATCTGTCCAAGATCGATGACCCGTATTCCTTGAAGTGGTAACTCTCTCATTATCTCACCGTCCTCCTGGACGACGACTGTTTTGTTGAGATCTGTGACGCCAAAGTATCGTATTAAATTCGCAGGTTCTATGCTGCGCGAGACGTCTGTCTCGTCGCGAAATGTCGAGCATCTGAGCCGTGGGGATTTGCTTTACAGAGCGGATCGCAAGCAGCCCGCAACTGACCTGTGTCCCCGGCTGTGACGTGCGAGCTGTACGATCATGGGACAGCGCGCTCGGATTCTTTGCTTCCATCGACGTACCTCGCGCTGCGAGGCGCAATTCGTGTCACAATCGAATGGCATTGCAGTTGCTTTCATCGGAGATGCTTCTCGCGCCCAATGCGGATGCGATGAACGCGACAAAATGCTGGAGACAGAAGCAACCCTGGAGACTGGCGCCCAGCAGTTGTTGGCTGTGGCTGCCAGCGCACCAGTTGGTTACGCGCAAGGTTCGCTCGACGCATTGACCGACCCGAGGGAGCCGGCCCGCGAGTGGATGAGTTCGCGGCTTAGAATGGGGTTGGTAATTTTGATCCTGCTCGAAGCGGCAAATTTGCTGGAAGTCAGGACGTTCGTGTCCACGTATTTCGCCACGACATCATACTTCTGTGCGTTCGAAATCCTCGTTGCGATTATGGTTTTCAGCGCGTCCTTTTTCGGTAAATTCGAACGCCACTGGCGCGTCGCGACGATGGCACTATGCCTGACTGTGATTCTAAGCCACACCCTATTAGCAATCGCGATAGACGAGGAGGAGCAGGCGCTAGTGGCATTGTTCGTGATCGTTATGAGCACCGCGCTATTAGTGCCGTGGAGTTTGCGATGGCAGTGTGCTTTGTCGGTAGCCGCACTGGTTAGCTTTATCATTATGTCCCTGACGGGCACGATCGAACACGAAGACCTGCAGCGCTGGGTGATTCTCGGGGTGACGATGGCGTTTGCGTTGTGCTTTACCGCGCTCAAGCACAACTACTTTCTTCAATCCGAGATGATCGAAGACCTCAGACACAACAGAGACTTCGGCAGTCGAACAAGTCGAAAAGTTGACTGCTATGCAGACCCAGCTCGGGGACGAGCACGAGCACGCGTCGCGGCTGGCGACGATCGTCAACGCCAGCGATGACGCGATATTGGGCCTTTCCCAGGAACTGAAAATTACCACGTGGAATCCTGCCGCCGAACGCATTTACGGATACACGGCCGAGGAAGCGATTGGTCGTGGGCAAAGTTTGTTCGTGCAACCGGAAGACCTTCAGTCAGCAATTGAGCTCTGTTTACAGGTGCTCAAAACTGGCGAGCCCCTAAGTTTTGAACAGCGCGGGCGGCGTAAGGACAACACTTCGTTTGTCACACAAGTCAGCGCTTTCGCGATTCATGGTGCGAACGGAGAGATCGTCGGAATGGCCGGCATCGGGCGCGACATCACCAAGCTGAAGGAAACAGAAAGCGAGTTGGTCGTCGCTCGCGAAGAAGCGCTGGCGGCCTCGCGCGCCAAGTCTGAATTCCTTTCGAACATGTCGCACGAGCTCCGGACTCCGATGAACGCGATCCTGGGCATGGCCGATCTGCTGTCCGACGATGTTATGCTCAATGCCGAGCAGCGCCACTACCTTGAGATCATGCGTTCCAACGGCAACGCCCTGCTCCATCTCATCAATGACATTCTGGATCTCGCCAAAATCGAAAGCGGCAAGCTGAGCCTCGAAACGCTGGCCTTCGATCTTGAAGAACTGATTGACAAGACAATGGCGACGATGGGTGTGCGTGCCCAGTCTAGCGGCCTCGAGCTCACGGCGCGCATCCTGCCTTCAGTACCGCACAAACTGATCGGCGATTCTTTAAGACTTGGCCAGATTCTGATCAATCTTTTGGGCAACGCACTCAAGTTCACCGAGAAGGGCGAAGTCGCGCTCACGGTTGAAGCTCTCGGCCAGACGACGGACGCCGTCCCCGCCGCCGCGGCAGATGTGCTACTACGGTTTTCGATTTCAGACACCGGGATCGGCATCGCAGGCGATAAGCTCAAGACGATCTTTGGTGGCTTCAACCAGGCCGACGCGTCGATTTCACGCCGCTTCGGCGGCAGCGGCCTGGGACTTCCTATCGTGGCCAAGCTAGCCAAGTTGATGGCCGGGAGTGTCGAGGTGGAGAGCAAGCCCGGAGAAGGTTCAACCTTCCGCGTAACCGTCACACTACGTTCTGACCCTAAGCCGGCTGCCTCAGTCCACTCTTTCGCGGGAAAAATTGACGGCGTGCGAATCCTGGTCGTCGACGACAATGCGACCAATCGACTCATCTTGCGCGAGGCTTTGTCGCGGGCCGGTGCCGAAGTGGGCGAAAATAACTGCGGAGAGGCGGCGCTGGCCGAACTTGCGCGTGCTCGTGCCGCGGGCCGTCCGTACCGGCTGATGCTACTCGACTACCACATGCCCGGCATGGATGGAGCAGAGGTCGCGCGCCGAGTACTCAGCGAGCGCCGCGGGTGGAAGACGGGCGACAATGACGACACTTTGGTCCTGATGCTTACCTCGGAGGATCTGAATTTTCAGCTTGCTCGCTTGCACGAACTCGGCCTGCACACCTACCTGATCAAGCCTGTCAGGCGCATCGAGATGCTCGAAACCATCGGCGAGGTGTTGAGCGGCCACAGCAAGGTTCATCCTCCCGCGCTGCCTGGCGAATCGAGCCCGGCGTTCGCAGCCAATCGTCCCTTGCGTATTCTGCTGGCCGACGATTCGCTCGACAACCGATTGCTTATCAGAGCCTATTTCAAGGACCTTCCTTATGCGGTTGAAACCGCTGAAGATGGAATAACTGTGATCGCCAAATTCAAAGCTTCGCCTCACGAGCTGGTGTTAATGGACATTCGAATGCCAGCAATCGATGGACTGACCGCCACGCGCGCAATTCGACAGTGGGAAATCGAACACGGACTGGCCCGCACCCCGATAATTGCGCTCACCGCCTCGGCGCTGGAAGAAGATGTGAAGGCCAGCCTAGCCGCCGGTTGCGATGCGCACGTTAACAAGCCGGTCAGAAAGCGCGTCCTACTCGAAGCCATCCGCAAAGTTACTGAGACGGATCCAGCCCAGACCGATGAACCCAGCGTGTCAGCACCGGCGCCGTCTGCGTCAGCCCGGTGAGTTGCTTTTTCCAAGTTGCCAGCGGATTTAGCGGTGTCACTGCGGCCTGCGGACCAAATCACCTCCGCTTCTGATCTTCCAGAAAATCAATTTCTTCCTGCGTGGATTGCCGTCCGAGGGCGTCGTTTCGAGCGGGAAACCTTCCAAATCGGCGAATGACTTCCAAATGTTGCTCTGCGTCCAGCAGAATCTCGGCCAAATCAGGATTCGCCGCAGTCAGCGCATGGAAAAGTCGCACCGACTCCAACTGATCGGTCAGATTTTCGCTATGTTCGAGCGGAAGGTAAAAGAACATCCGCATCAGTGGCGACAATTCGCGGTCAAATCCAGAAGTAATAGCGTGGCGGCTTAGATCGCGCGCCTGCGGGTCAGTCGCGAACGCTCGCGCTGTGCCGCGGAACATGTTGCGTGGGAATTGGTCGAGCAGTAATACCAGCGCCAGACAACTTCGAGACTCGTTCCTCCACTCAAGACGCCCCTGCTCGGCACGTTCATAGCTCGTGAGGAAACGCGACTTGCACAGATCGTCAAATTCCTGGTTCGGCACAAACCAGCGCGACTGAAAACCCCCCGTCTCGGAAGCCGGCTCGGACGCGAACCAGAATTGCAAGATGGTTTCGGCACGTGAGGCCGCAGTTAGCCCAGGTTCAGAAACCTCGCCCACGATGTTACCTCGTTTCATTCTCGACACTCTAACTCTTGCATTAGCGCCCTGGCGTCTTTCAGGTCGGGAGTGTCGAAGCCTTCGGTGAACCAGCCGTAAATTTCGGCGAGCATCGGGCGAGCCTTGTCTCGTTTAAGTTGCTTCGCCAGCAGACGCGCAAGACTCGTGGTCGCACGCAGTTCCCACGACTTCGCGCCTTGCTTGCGCGCAATATCGATCGCGGTGCAGAAGGACTGCTCGGCTTCGGTCGATGAAGCGTGAGCCAATAGCAATTCTCCCTTCAGACGATGCAGCTCCGCTTCGTAGTACCGTTGACCGCTTCTCTCGATGAATGGAAATGAATCCTCGATGATGCAAAGGCCTTCGTCGAATCGACCCATCCGGCCAAGAGCGGTGGCAACAAAGGTGAGATAACGGTCGCTGATATACTCGGAGCCGGCTGCCTTCAGTTCCAACATATGGCGTCTCATGCGCGCGACGCCGCCTTCGAGGTCGCCCGCCAGCGCGTCCGCCCATCCGAGATAGATTTCGCTTATGACGCGGCCCGTGAACATGCCCGATTCCGTCGCTAGTTCCAGTCTTGCTTCTGCCCTCGCTCTCATCTGCTCAGGTTCGCGGCGCAGCTCATAAATGTAGGTGGCGAATCCGTGTATGTCCGTCAGAATTGTCTTTGGCCCGGTACGCGCGATGGCGGTCGCGATGCCGATTCGCTCCAGAGCGCGATCCGGGTAGCCAAGAAACCACAAGTTCCATCCCGAGATGACGCGGTTGTTTTGTTGAGCCCCACCTTGCTGGATGATCCAATCCTGGGTCTTATGATCGGCATACTTCGATGGCAGGCCCGATGCCGACTTCACCATGGATTCCAGTCGCGGCCACGCCCGCTCGAACGCCTGGTCGGCGGACTCGAAGTTGCCCGAGACCATCATGGTGTATGCAAACCAGTTCTCCGCCTCCGCGAGATATCCGATGCTCCGATGTTCCTCGGCGCGTGCGATCAGTTCGGCACTTATCGCCTTCGCCTTCTTCACGTCGGGACGAAGCTGCTGAACGAAAAAAATTCCGTAAAGTGCCATCCAGGTCTTTTCCCAGTTGATGCCCGGCCGCTGACAAAGTTCCATTGCGCGCTCAATCGACTGCTCCGCTTCATGCGAGGCGTAGCCCTTGCTGTCGCCCAGCGCCCCGAAGACTGCGTTCCTTAGGTCCAACTCCAGCTCTGCGTTACGATCGTCGTCGGGCAGCTGGCGGAGCTGCTCGAGCCCGCTCTCGAACTGCGCGACCGCTTCAGCGTTAGACCCGCGGTCGGTGCATTGGAGGATGGCGCGAAGGCAATATCTCACCGCCTTGGCCGGACTGCCGCCGCGCGCGTAGTGGTGCGCCAGCTCGGTGACGTGATCGTCGAGGCTCCCGGCATAGGTTGATTCTAAAGCGGCGCCGATTTGCTCGTGCAGCAGTCGGCGACGGTCGTTGAGTACAGAGCGGTAGGCGACATCATGGGTCAGCGCATGCTTGAAAGTGTATTCGACGTCGCCGACCGCAGGCTGCTCGTAGATAAATTCGGCCAGCTGGAGTTCGGACAGGGTTGGTTCCAACTCCGGTCCCGGCTTTGAGGCTACCTTGCGGATCAGCCCGAGTTTGAACTCCGTACCAATGACGGCCAGCGTCTGGAGCAGAGCCTTGTGATCCGGCACCAGCCGATCGATGCGTGCTGCGAGAATCGCCTGCACGGTCGGCGGGATCTTGAGCTCGCCCAGCGGCTTGGTCAGCCGGACCAGGGCGCCGTCGCGCACCAGCGCGCCTTCATCGAGCAGCACCTGAACCGCCTCCTCAATGAAGAACGGGTTGCCCTCGGTCTTCTCTGCGATCAGACGCTTCAAGGGACCCAGCTCCACTCCGTCGCCCAGCAGCGCGCGCAGCATCTCATCGGCGCTCTCCTTGCCCAGCGGATCGAGACGCAGCTGCGTGTAGTACGTCTTGTTGCCCCACTCATGGCGGTATTCGGGCCGATAGTTGACCAGCAACAGGATGCGCGCGGTGCCGATGCTGTCGGCGACCAGGTTCAGAAATGCCTGCGTCTCGCTATCAATCCAGTGAAGGTCTTCGAAAATCACGGCCAGTGGCCGGTTGAGGCTCTCGCGCAACAAGATGCGCTTGATCGCATCGAGCGAGCGCCGCTTGCGCGTTTGCGCCTCGATCTCCGCGGTCATGTTGTGCTCATCGGCTAAACCGAGCAGCCAATACAGATATGGAAGCGCGTCTTCCAACGATCGGTCGAGCGCGAGCACCCGTCCCGTTACCTTCTCGCGTCGTGTGCGCTCATCATCGTCGGCGGTGATCTTGAAGTAATTCCATAGCAGATCGATCAGTGGCAGGAACGCCGAAGCCTTGCCGTGCGAGACCGAGAATGCCTCCAACACCATCCAGCCCGACTGCGACACCGCCTTGAACTCGAAGAACAGCCGTGACTTGCCGACTCCCGCCTCGGCGATCGCCGCGACGATTTGTCCGCGTCCATTCCTGGCCTGTTCCGCAGCGCGCTTCAGCGATTCCATCTCGGCCTGCCTGCCGACGAACTTCGACAACCCGCGTCCAGCCGAGCGTTGAAGCCGGGTTCGCAGTGGACCGAGTCCAATCACCTCGTAAACGTTGACCGGCTCGCTTACGCCTTTGACTTTGGTCGGACCCAGCGGCTTGAGTTGAAAGTATCCTTCGACCTGTCTGCGCGTCTGCTCGCTCACCGCGACCGTCCCGGTTCGAGCGAGCGATTGAAGGCGCGAGGCCAGGTTGGTGGTGTGTCCTATCGGGGTGTATTCGACCTGCCCGTCGCCGGTCGCGATCGAGCGGACCACGACTTCGCCCGTGTTTACGCCAACGCGAATCTCGATCGGCGCGCGCCCTTCGGCCTGCAGCTTCGAGCCGTACCGCAGCAACTCATCCTGCATCCGCAGACCCGCATATAGCGCGCGTTGGGGATGGTCCTCGTGCGCGAGTGGCGCGCCGAACATCGCGAAGATACCGTCGCCGGTCGACTGCACCACGTGCCCGTCGTAGCGATTCACCGCCGCGATCATCAGCTTGAGGGCTGGATCGATGATGGCGCGTGCTTCCTCCGGGTCGAGATCCTCCTCGAGTGCGGTCGAGCCCTTGATGTCGGCAAACAGCGCAGTGACGGTCTTGCGCTCACCGTCGACTGGCGGCGGTTCAGAACTCTCGACGGCTACGCGAATGTCTGAGGGGGTCGAGCGTGGTGTTTCCTTTGAAGATTGTTTGGCTTCTTCAGCAGAGAGCTTGCACATTGCGTACAGAACCTGGCTTCAGGAGGGTTCTGGAAACCGCAGTTTCGGCATCGGCGCTTGAAGGGCGTCGCGCACTGAATGCAGAACTTCGCGCCCGGAGGATTTTCTGTTGAGCAGCTCTCGCAGCGCATCGAAGGTTGGCAAGTCAGCGTTGTCTTTCGACAACCCTACGGCTTGACAGCCTCGCCGCGGTGCTTTTTGTACATCTGGTCCCGCCATGCAAACACCCCCGAAAACGCCGAGTCGTCAGCCACGGGATCCGTATCGATCGGCCGCTCTGGCGCTGGAAGGAAAAACAGTTCATCCGGAACCGGTTTCAGAAGCATGAGCATGGACGCCGTCGTCAGATCTGCCCTGGTGAAAGTGTCGCCGACCAGATACTGACGTCCACTCAACGTCTGTTTGAGGCTAAGCAAGAGCCGCTTCACCGTAAGCTTGGCTTGATCCTCGGCATAGGCCGAGTGTCCATACTTTCCTCCGAAGTACTGCCCGGCCTTTTGCATTTCGGGATGGCTTGAACGGAGAAGCCGCCCGATGATCAACGTCCGCCTTGTGGACCCAGCACGCCGATCGCCAGCTCCTCCCAGAGCGTCACTTGAGCACGGTCTTTTTCCGATCTCGGCAACAGCGCCGGCTCGGGCCTGGAATCTTCGAGCCATTCCAGAATGGCAGTCGAGTCAGGAATCACTTTTCCATCGGTGATCAAGACCGGCACCAGGGCTTGGCCAGTCAGCTTTTTAATTTTTTCTTGGTCGACGCCTGGCTCGTAGTTCTCTTTTTCGTACGGCAAGCCTTTGAATGCTAGCGCCCAGCGGACGCGTTCGGACCAGGGCGACCCATACATTGTAATCAGCTTGGTAGTACTCATCAGCAGTCTCCTTGGGTTTGGTCAGTAACGTGCAAAGGCGTAAGCATCTCATTATCTCACTTGAGGACTGCGTCCAATGGACAAGATCTGAACTCTTCCTGAACTCTGGCTGAACCGGCTGAAGCAATGCGCCTATGCGCTTGTCTGCGGCCGCAGTAGAATCCGCGATCAGAAGAAATGTCCGAGGATCTCTTACATTTCGAGAATTTCGTGCTGAACCGCGGCGCCTGCGAGTTGCGCCGTGATGGAGTGGTCGTTCCACTCCAGCGTATTCCACTCGAGCTTTTATGCCTACTGATTGAGCGCCGCGGGCAGCTCGTTACTCGCGAAGAAATTCTGGAGCACGTTTGGGGCAAGGGCGTCTTTGTCGATGCCGAGAACAGCATCAACACGGCGGTGCGAAAGGTCCGGCGAGCTTTGCACGACAATCCCGATGCGCCCCGCTTCGTGGCTACCGTTCCAGCCATGGGCTATCGATTCATCGCAGGGATTCGCGAACGGACGATAAGCGCAACGGAGCAATTCCGTGTGCGGGCGCCGGGTGCCATGGTCGGACGTGAGCGCGAGCTGGCTTCGTTGCTCAGTGGACTCGGCGAAGCGGCTGACCGGCACGGAAGACTATTCCTGATTTCTGGCGAACCCGGCGTCGGCAAAACGCGTCTTGCAGATGAAGTCGCGGCAGCGGCTCGGACAAAGCGAATGGCGCTGCTGGTCGGACATTGTTCCGAGCACGATGAAGCCGTCGCGTATCTGCCATTCGTCGAAATCCTCGAGAACTTCATAGACCGCGTCTCCGACCTTGACACTCTGCGCTCGGCCTTGGGCGGCGAGGGGCGGGAATTGGCGCGCTTGCTACCAAAGCTCAAGGACCTCCTGCCGGAGCTTCCTCCGCCGCTCGATTTGCCACCCGCGCAGGCGCGGCGTCATCTGTTCAATTGTTTTTCCGACTTCGTCGCCCGCATCGCTTTTCAACAACCGACGCTGATGATTCTCGAGGACCTCCACTGGGCTGACGATTCAACCTTGTCACTGCTCAATCACCTGACACAGCGGCTTTCTGTGCTGCCACTGATGGTGATCGGCACCCACCGTGACGCCGAGCTCAATGTCACTCGTCCGCTTGCAAAGATGCTGGAGGATTTGCTTCGTGGACGGCTCGCGACTCGCATGAAGCTTAACGGACTGCCATGCGATGAAGTGGCCGCGATGCTGAACAGCTTGAGCGGCAAATCGCCGCCCGACGCCGTGGTCAACAAGATATTCGCCGAAACTGAAGGCAATCCTTTCTTCGTCGAGGAACTGTTTCGTCATCTCGAAGAAGAAGAACGGTTGTACGATTCGGCGGGACAGTTTCGTGCGGACCTCAAGATTGGCGAGCTGGACGCGCCGCCGAGTGTGCGGCTGGTCGTCGCTCGCCGAGTGACGCGGCTCAGCGATCTCACGCAGAAGATGCTCGCTACGGCGGCAGCGATTGGCCGCATCTTCTCTTTTCAAATTCTTCAGGCTTCGAACGAGTCCGATGCTGATTCGATTCTCGAGGCCGTCGAGCAAGCCGAGAAGGCTGGCTTAATTTGCTCGGTCGTCGAAAGTCCCACACCCAGGTTTGAGTTTTCCCACGAACTTATTCGCCAGGCCGTTCTCGGCGGCTTGTCGGCGGCCCGGCGCCAGCGGCTTCATCTTGAGGTGGCCGGAGCGATCGAACGAGTCTGTTTGGCGGCGTCGGAGTCCACAAATACCGGTGGGATCGACGATCACGTCGCGGAACTCGCGCACCACTACGCCTATGGCGGCAGTCCGGCTAAGGCGGCCGAGTACTGCATGCGCGCGGTTCGGCGGTTCGCGGACCTCGGCTCCAATGCCGAAGCCCTCGCCCAGTTCGAAAGTGGTCTTGAACTGCTCACAGCTCTCCCCGATGACGACCGTCGCGCAGAGCTGGAGTTGGACCTCAGGAATGCGGTGTTCGGACCGTTGGGGGATAGCAAGGGCTACGCTTCGATTGAAGCCGAGCAGTCGATCGCGCGCGCAGCGATCTTAGGTCGCCGTCCCGGTACCAACTGGACGAAGACCTGGACGGCACTCTCAGGAATTTTCTTCGTGCACCAGCTCCGTCCCGACATACGCGAAGCCCGTGTCATAACTACCGAGCTGGTTGCCCGAGCCGAGGAACACGGAAGCATCGGATATCTTGCGGAGTCGGCTAACTGGTTGGGGTACACCAGGATGGTCTCGGGCGACTTTGAGCTCGCTAACCAGGCTTTCAACCGTGCATGGGCGTTGTTGGAATCCATGGCGAAGCCGGTTCAGGGTCTGTCGGCGCAAGGTGCCGGGCAAACGCGCCAGGAATGGAGAGTGGTCCACCAGTCCGGAACTCGACAAAACAACCGCGTCATCTCGGGATGGAACCTGTGGTTCCTTGGCTACCCGGATCGCGCTCTGGAGCGAATTGGAATCGCGACCGCAATCGCACAAGAATCCGGAGCGCCAAAAGACATGCTGGCGGATATACACGGATTTGCCACCTACATTTATGAGCTCCGCCGCGAACCTGAACAGATGCGAGCGAGGGCAGAAGCGAGACTGGCACTGGCGACCGAGTCGGGCTTTTTCACCGGTCGCGCCCTGAGCGAAATCTATCTCGGGTGGGCAGATGCACTGGCTGGCAATCTCGACAGCGGCATCGCGCGGATGAGACACCATATGCTCGAGCTGAAGGCCGCGGGCTCCGAGTATATCAGCGACCGCTGCCTTATCTTTATCTCCAAGGCTTTATGCCAGTTAGGGCGGTTTGATGAGGGTCTTAACCTGATCGACGAGTCGTTTGCGTTCATCGATAGAAGCGGGCAACGGTACTACGAAGCGGAGCTGCATCGCATGAAGGGCGAACTGTTGCTGGCTCGCGCGTCATCGAACACAGAGCGAGCGGAGGAATGCTTCCGCACGGCGATCGAGATTGCGCGCAAGCGGCACGCGAGATCCTGGGAACTGCGCGCGACCACGAGTCTTGCGCGTCTGCTGGCGAAGCAACTTAAACGAGACAAGGCTCGCCCGATGCTCGCCGAAATCTACGGTTGGTTCACCGAAGGTTTCGAAACGCCCGACCTGAAAGATGCAAAGAATCTGCTCGATGGGCTAAGTACTTAATAAAAGCGTTACTTACTGGCCGCGTCCCGATAGTGCGATCTGCGGCTGGATTGCATTCGTTTCGCACGATTGACCGGGGAGCGTCGGATCACTCGCCGCTTACTACCGGGGTGTCTGTCTTTCTGCCAGCGGACAATCCAATTTCTCAAGCCACTCGGATCGATCTCCAACGATTCGCACACGTTCTGGAAAGAAAAAGGACCGTTTCCCTCGTGGTCGAAAATCCAGAATTTAGCTTCCCTGAATTCCAGCCGTCGGTTCAAATCGAGCGCTTCGAAATTACGCTGAAAGCATCGCACCGCGTCTATAAGGATGCCGCCCATCAGACGAATGACCGGCTCCATTGAAGCCGAGCCTCGCCGCGCCGGAAAAAACTGCGCGGGCATAACCGCATCGGCTAGAAATGAGAGTTCGTCGCCCGTCCGGCCTGTCAGATCGACTCGCGCATCAGGATCGTCCATGACTCACCTACCTACTTTCGCGGCTTGCTGAAGATGAACGAAGCCCACACGGCGGAAACCAGTTTCTGCGGGGGAGGGACAGAAAGCCGTGCTCCGACCGTGTGGGCAATTGTTTTTGCAGCGCAGTTCAAGTCTCAAACCTTCTGGCGCAATCGGCGTGAATAATCGTCGCACAACGATGTGCAGCCCAGTTTCACTATTTGTGGTAACCGCGCGCGGGCTTATCAGCCGAAGTAAACGAGCTGGAAGCCTCCTCCGGTTCGTTTTTTGCCTGCCCTCGGACCCTCGAAAGAGCGGGGTTTGCGATAGTCGGTGCAGATGGTAGGTTTTCGGCGACCCGGTCTACTAGAACTTGGACCGGCCCAGAGAATTCGCATGGCACCTGAGACTCGGAGCGCTGGATTGGGATCAGCGAACGCCAACTGGACCTATAGATTCCGGCGTTCTGCCGCACAATGCCTGCTTGGAAGCATTATTGTTGCAGCGCTGACCTTCGTCTGCTTTCAACTCCGGATCAATCTCACCATTGCCTCCCTTCTCTACCTGACTGTTGTCGTGCTGCTGGCCTTTATGGACGCCTTCGTCGCATCGGTCTTTGTCTCGATCATTGCCGTTCCATGCCTGGACTATTACTTCGCGCCGCCGCTTTTTTCCTTAGATTTGAACAACCCGCTGGATAGTGTCGCACTTGTCGTTTTCTTGGGAACCGCGTTGCTCATCAGCCGCGTGATGTCGCAACGCAAGCGAGCCGAGATGGCACTACAGAGCGTACTCGGCGAGCTGGAACTAAAGGTACAACAACGCACCGCCGAACTGGCCAAAGCCAACGAGGAACTGCGCGGGGAGATAAACGAGCGTCAGCTCGCCCAGGAGGCATTGCAAAAGGCGCAGGCGGAACTTGCGCACGTCAGCCGATTGATGACCCTCGGAGAGCTGACGGCTTCAATTTCCCACGAAGTTAACCAGCCAATCGCCGCGGTCGTCACCAACGGCCAGGTTTGCCTGCGATTGCTCGGCCTCGAGACGCCGCGCCCGGACGACGTACGAGCCACGGTTGAGCGCATCGTCAGAGACGCCCATCGGGCAAGCGAAGTGATCCAGCGGATTCGTGCGCTTGCCAAGAGGACCGAGCCGCAGATGGTGTCGCTAGACATCAACGATGTCATCCGCGAGGCGATCCTCCTGGTGCAGCGTGAGGTGCTCAGTCATGGGGTGTCGATGCGGACGGAACTCGCGTCCGCGTTGCCCCCGGTGCTCGGCGATCGGGTTCAACTGCAGCAGGTGGTTATCAACCTTTTGATAAATGGTGTTGAAGCCATGGCGTCAGTCACGGATAGGCGGCGCGAGATTCTGATTCGCTCGCAGCAGCACGAGGCTGGCCAGGTGCTGGTGGCGGTGCTCGACTCCGGTATCGGGATTGATGCCGAGACCGCGGAACGAGTGTTCAGCGCCTTCTTCACCACGAAGCCGAGCGGCATGGGGATGGGACTATCGATCAGCCGGTCTATCATCAGAGCCCACGGCGGCAAATTGTGGGTATCGCCAAATCCGGATCATGGCGCAGCTTTTCAATTCACAGTACCGATTGACGGTCAGGGTGTGTCGTGAAAAATGCTGACGCGATCGTCTTCGTGGTCGACGATGACTCCTCGATCCGGGAGGCGATCGAGAGCCTGGTCACGTTAGTTGGGCTGCGAGTCCAGACCTTCGAAACCGCGCAGCAATTTCTCCGAAGCGAACGGCCCGATCTGCCCGGTTGCGTGGTGCTCGACGTCGAGCTCCCCGGATTGAGCGGACTCGATCTACAGCGCGAACTGGCGGCGCACGGGGTCAAGCTTCCCATCATCTTCATCACCGGTTACGGCGACATCCCGACGTCGGTGCGCGCGATGAAAGCCGGTGCGATGGAATTCCTTACCAAGCCCTTCCGCGATCAGGATCTCCTTGACGCGATTCAACAGGCGCTCGAGCGGGATCGCGTTGCGCGCCGGCATCAAGCGGAAATCGCGGAACTACGCGAGCGTTTCGATTCGCTCACATCGCGAGAGAGGGAAGTGATGGGCCTGGTGGTAGCAGGCTGGCTGAACAAGCAAATCGGCTTCGAGTTAAAAATCAGCGAGATCACGGTCAAGATTCATCGCGGCCGGGTGATGAGTAAAATGGGCGCACAGTCTCTGGCCGAGCTGGTCAGGATGACGGAAAAACTGGAGATCCCAGCGGCGAAGGATCAGTAATACCAATGTATAACTAGTTTTCGATCCATGGGCGGGAATAGATTTCCTCTCGGAAGATAACTTCCCGCCATGAACACGCCGAAAGGAAAAAATAATCAGGCTCTCATCGCGATCGTCGATGACGATCAGTCTTTCCGCGAGGCTCTGGCTAGTCTGCTGACGTTGATCGGGTTCCGTACCGCGATCTTTGCCTCTGCCCGCAATTTTCTGGACGCCCCTGAATTTCCGGACGTCTCCTGCGCTATCCTCGACATTTCGATGCCTGGGATGGATGGCCTTGAGCTGCAACAGCAGCTGGTTGCGACGCATCCCATCCCCGTCATCTTCGTCACGGATCTCCGGGACACAAAGACACGAGACCAGGCGGTTCAGGCGGGAGCGATTGGCTTCCTGAACAAGCCTGTCAGCGAAGAGAGTTTGATTGACGCTTTGAATTCGGCACTGGGTGCATAGAGACCAACGAAAGTAGCGACGATGAATTAAGAGTCCGGGGAAATCAGATCGCCTGTAGTGCAGCTGGACTCGATGTCTTGCGCGAGGGAGGGCATCAGATGGAAACGCCGACCAGGAATCGTGAACCTGTAAGAACCGCTGCGGCAACCATCTTTCAAAGTACTTCCTTGCCCGAGCAGGCGATCTTCCGCAAAGAGGGCGAGTATTGGACCGTAGGTTGCGGCGGGAACGCCTTTCGTCTCAAGGACACTAAGGGGCTCGGGCACCTGGCCCATCTGCTCCGTCATCCGGCGGTCGAATTCCACGTGCTGGATCTTGCCGGCGGAGTCGCAGGCCAACGCGAGGCGGGCGAAATCAGTCAGTCCGGGCACGGCTTGCCGCACGGAGAGGAGGATCTCGCAAAGGCTGGAATTCATATCGCCAGTCTGGGTGACGCGGGCGAGATGCTCGACGAGCAAGCCAAGATCGCCTACCGCCAAAGACTTTTCGAGTTGCGCGAAGAACTGGAACAAGCCAAGGAAGTCGGAAACGTCAAGCTCGCCGAGAAGATGGAGCAGGAAATCGACGCCCTGACCTCGGAACTGTCGCGCGCCGTCGGACTCGGTGGACGTAATCGGCGGGCGGCGTCAGCTTCGGAACGAGCCCGGCAGAGTATTGCGAAGACCATCAAGGCGGTAATTGAAAGGATCGCGCAGAGCGACGCCCGGCTGGGCGATATCTTCTCGCGCTGCATCAAAACGGGGAACTTCTGCTCGTACGAGCCAGACCCTGATTTCCCGATTGCCTGGGAATTCGATGATTCAATTGTCGAACCAGCGAAGCGTCCAACTCCGAGCGGCGAGCCCGCGCCAACGCCTGCCGATCATTCGCAGATGTTGCCGGCATTGTTGGAGGTCTCTCCGTTTTCGTTCGCGGAACGAACCACTTTTGTGGGACGGGAATCCGAACGCGGGAAGATCCGCGCGGCGATCGATCGCGCGCTAAGTGGCCACGGGTCGGTCGTGATGTTGGCGGGCGGATCCGGAGTCGGTAAAACCCGGTTGGCCATGGAGATGGCGGAGTACGGATCGCGCGTTGGCTTCAGATGCCTAGTCGGGCATTGCTACGAAAGAGATGAACCGGTTCCTTTTCTGCCGTTCGCGGAGATCATTGAAGGCAGTGTCGCCGAGTCGGGCCCCGATAATTTCCGGCGGCGGGTGGGGGACAATGTGGCTGAACTGGCTCAGATCGCCCCAAGCCTTCGGCGAATTTTTCAGGACATTCCGCAACCATTGGAGCTGCCGCCGGCACAGAAACGCCGCCATCTTTTCCAGAGTGTTTCCGATACGACGGCGCGCGCCGCTAAACTGCGTGCGCAGTTGTACATACTCGAGGACCTTCATTGGGCCGACGAATTCACGCTGGCACTGCTGATTCATCTGGCCAATCGCATAGTTCACATTCCGGTCGTGATCATCGGGACTTATCGGGACGGCTATATAGAGAAGAATCCCGTGTTGGTCAGAACTTTGGAAGAGTTGATTCGGATGGGTGTCCGTCCGCTCAAGCTGGGCGGCCTGTCAGAAGATGCCGTCGCTGAAATGTTACATGCGCTGAGCCAGCGCCAGGTTCCTGAAGGTCTGGTGAGGCTCGTCTTCCAGGAAAGCCAGGGATATCCATTCTTCGTTGAAGAGGTGTTCCGGCATCTTATCGAAGAGGGGAAGGTCTTCGATGAGGACGGCCAATTCCGCGCTGACATCAAGATCGGCGAGAGCGAGGTTCCGGAAAATGTGCGTTTGATCGTCGGCCGTCGCCTAGAGCGACTCGACGAGAGTGAAAAGCGGGCGCTGACGGCCGCCGCGGTGATTGGGCGCAGTTTCAGCTTTAAACTCCTGGCCGCCATCTGCAAGATCGATGTCGACGAACTTTTCGACGTCATCGAAAGGGCGCAACAGATGGGCATCATCGTCTCTGGCTCCGAGGGCTCGGAAAAACCTTTGACCTTTGCCCATGAACTCGTTCGTCAGACCCTGCTTGCCGGCATCTCGGTCCCGCGCCAACAGCAACTGCATGCGAGAGTCGCCGCCGCGATCTAAAGGGGCCGGATCTGCTTCGGGTGAGCGAAATACTCAGGTCGCATCTTAGATCCAGGCATAACTAGCTGAGAGCCGGAGCACCTGAATCTTGTGTTGCCTGTGGGCGGGCAGGCGGCGCCATGAATTCGGGCCCAACTGGAGCCTTAACGGTATCGCCAACGATCCGATCGATCTCGCGAAGCGCGTCATCGTCGAGCTTCCATCCCATCACGCCGTCAACTGGGTCGAGTTGGCCCGGATGTCGCGCGCCCCATAGCGCGCTGCTGACTCCCGGCTGGTCCAGCACCCACCGGAGCGCGAGATGCAACACTCGCTTGCCGTAATTCTTCACCGCGAACTGATCGAGCCGCCTGACGGCTTCAAGGTACTGCGCGAATCGCGGTGATTGGAATTTAGGGTCGGTTTTACGGAGATCGTCGCCCTCGAATTTGGTGTCTGGACTCATACGGCCGCTGAGCAAGCCGCGGCAGATCGCGCCGTATGCGAAAACCGCGATGCCTTCCCGGTGACAATACGGCAGGACGTCCTTTTCTATCTCGCGCTCGAAAAGATTGTAGGGCGGCTGCGCGGTGTGGATTGGAGCGACCCGGCTGAATCTTTTCATCTGTTCCGGCGAGAAGTTGCTCACGCCAATCGCGCGAATCTTGCCCTGCTTGAAGACTGTCGCCATCGCGTCGGCAGTCTCCTCAATCGGAGTGGCCGGATCCGGCCAATGCACCTGGTAGATATCAACTACGTCAGTCTTGAGCCGCTTCAGCGAGGCCTCAATCTCGTTGAAGATTCGTCTACGAGTCGCGTTCCGGAACGGCTCGCCTTTAGCCCAGTCGAGCCCGACCTTCGTGGCGATCACAACTTTTTGTCTCAGACTTCCCGACATGAGCGCCTTTCCTATGATCTCTTCGGACCTGCCGAAGCCGTACGCCGGCGCGGTGTCGATTAGCGCGATTCCGCGATCGATCGCGGAGTGGATTGTGCGTATCGATTCCTCTTCATCCGTGCCGCCCCACATCCATCCACCCATCGCCCACGTGCCGAGACCGATGCGGGAAAACTGAAGACCAGCTGTGGAGATTCTTGAGGTTTCCATTTTTTTCTCCTTCTGAAGCTTCTTTGTCTCGTATAATGATCCGGCAAGACTAAGAATTACCGGGATTCTGCGTGACCGGCTGGACTGGCTCGCCGTCGTTTACGGCTTGGCCGACACTCATCGCAACGAGATCGCCGTCGCGGACATCGCCTGACACTACGACGTCAATGCCGTTGTCATGCCCTAGATGAACCTCTGCCAAATGAAGTCGATTGTTGCGGACGATTGGCAGATAGACCTTGTCGTTCTTGAACACGAGTGAATCATCAGGTGCGACCAGACCACCAGCGGTCGGCGCGGTCGTCAGCCGCACCTTGCCATACATACCTGGCATGAGTTTGAGATCGCGATTGGGCAGATCGACTTCGACCAGCATGGTGCGCGATCCTTCATCGAGTGCGTCCGGATGACGAGTAACAGTGCCTTCGAATTTCTGCCCGGGATATTCCGCGACCGACACCGATGCGCGGTCGCCGTCGTGAATAAGTGGCGACAATGGTTGTGGAGCGTAGGCGTAGATTCGCAGTGGCTGCAGTGTCGCCATCGCCACGATCGGCGACGACGTCGTGTTGGTTGGATAACCTGGACCGGCATTTGCCGAGACGGGTGTCGTAGCCTGCGGAATCATTGCCCCAGGATCGAAGTATCGCGCCGTGATGATTCCATCGACGGGTGCGCGCACCACCTCATAGCCCTGCATCGCGAGGTTTTGCTGATAGAACGCCTGCGCCTGCAGCATCGACGCGTGCCAGTTGTCCGCTGTCTGCTGAGGTACGACCTGCTGCTCAAACAGGTACTGATAGCGCTTGTAGGTAATCGCCTGCAGTTTGTAGTTCGCGAGCGCGTCGGCGACCTCCTTGTCGGTTTCGGGCGATTCGAGAATCGCTATCACCTGGTCCTTCTTGACGCGGTCGCCTTTGTCGACATAGATGGTCTTCAAATAACCGGGAATTTTCGCGTAGACCGGAGTCTCGACGTAGCCACGAATCGTGATGGGGATTTCGTACTCGCGCGCGCTCTCACTCGAATGAATCGTTTCCACAAGCACGCGCGGTCCGCGGTCGGCCTGCGCATCAAGTTGTTCGGTCTGGCTCCGCAATCGCATTTGATACGCGAGCACTATTCCGGCCGAGGTGGCGCAAACCAGAATGACCGCGATTGCGCTCGCAACGACGAAACGCCGGCGGCCTCTTCTTTCTTCGTTCGCTAACGCGGGCTTCTCCGCTTCCATTGGATACTCCTCTACTTACGCACCGGGCTCCGTGATTGCGTTGATCCTGGCGTCGCGCTGCTGCTTGGTGATGAGCGTGCGGCCGAAGATTGAGTAAATCGCAGGCACCACGAACAGTGTCATCAGAGTCGCCGCGATCAGACCGCCGATGACGGCGCGGCCAAGTGGCGCGTTCTGCGACGAACCCGCGCCCAGTCCCAGAGCCATCGGCAACATGCCCAGGATCATCGCCAACGCCGTCATGATGATCGGCCGCAGGCGAATGCTGCCCGCCTCGATCGCGGCCGCGAAGGAGTCACGTCCCTCCTCGCGCATCTCATTGGCGAAAGTGATGAGCAGATTTCCATTGGCGACGCCGACGCCGACGGCCATGATCGTACCCATCAACGACTCGACGTTGATGGTCGTGCCTGTAAGCACCAGCATCCAGAGCACGCCGGCAAGCGCGCCCGGAATTGCCATCGTGATGATGAAAGGCTCCAGCCATGACTGAAAATTTGCCGCCATCAGCAGGTAAACCAGGACGATCGCGAGCACGATGCCGCCGCCGAGCGTCATGAACGAGCTGCGCATCGCCTGGCTCTGGCCACGGATGTTGATGAGCGTTCCTTTCGGCAGTTTTCCGAGCGTATTGATCTCGCGCTGCACCGCATTGGTCGAGCTGCCAAGGTCGCGGCCCGACACAGCACAGTCCAGATCGATCACGCGCTGCACGGAGTAGTGATCGACGACCGCGGGATCGACGGCATGTGTAATCGATGCGACGTTGGAGAGTAGCTGCGCCGAATTTGCCGGATTGTCCACGGCCCCCGGCGTGAGCGGCGTGTTCGCGATCGCGTCCACCGAATCCATCAAATGATACGGCGCCTGTACGATGACGCTGTAGTTGACGCCATTTCTCGGATTGAGCCAGAAATTCGGCTGAAGGAGAGTCGCGCCGTAAAGCTCTGCGAGCAGGCTCGACGCGGCCTGCTGTTCAGTTACGCCAACCTCGAGCGCTTTGGTGCGATCTACGTCGACCTTAAATGCAGGATAGTCGAGCGGCTCGGCGATTCTGATGTCGACCAGGCCTGGGAGACGGCTCACCTTGTCCTTCAGTCTCGCGGCGATGGCATAGTCTGAATCCAGGTTGAAGCCGGAGATCTGCACGTCAATGGCGGCCGGCAGACCGAAATTCAGGACCTGGCTGATGATGTCGGCGGCCTGAAAGTAGCCTTCGACCTGCGGAAAGTTGATCGGCAGCATTTGCCGAATCCGATTTTCGTACATCGCGGTCGGGCGATGCTTCGGCTTGAGCTGGATCAGAACGTCAGCGTCCTGCCCCGCGACGCTATCGGTCTGATAGTAGGCAAGGTCGTAAGACGTCGGGACACCAATGTTATCGCTGATACCTTCGAGCTCGTCAGGCGGAATTATCTTGCGGATCGCCTGCTCGACAGCCTCGACGAGTTGTTCAGTGCGCTCGATTCGAGTACCACTCGGCGCACGCACGTGCAGACGCATCATGCCGGCGTCGACGCTCGGGAAGAAGTCTTCGCCGACAACTGCCATCAGCGGAATCGAGCCGGCGATCACCATGCCTACGGCCAGCAGGCCGATGGCGCGGTGCCGGACGAATACTTCGAGCGCGGATGCGTAGCCCTCGCGCAAGCGCTCGAAGCGCGCTTCGAATCCGAGGAGAAACCTGCCAACGAAGGTATTCGGGTCCGGCTCAGTGTGCTGCTGCGGCAGCAGGTAGGAAGCCATCGTCGGCACCAGCGTGCGCGACAGCAGATATGACGTCAGCATCGCGTACACCACCGCCAAAGCAAGCGGGGTGAACAGAAACCGCGCGACACCGCTCAACAGCACGACCGGAAAGAAGACGATGCAAATCGACAGTGTGCCCACCAGCGTGGGCGTGGCGATTTGATGTGCGCCGTCGAGAATCGCCACCAGTAGCGGCTTGCGCATCACGTGGTTGCGATGGATGTTCTCGACCTCGACGGTCGCATCATCGACCAGCATCCCGATCGCGAGTGCAATCCCACCCAGCGTCATCGTGTTGATCGTCTGGCCCGAAAGCTTGAGACCAACGATCGCAGTCAAAATTGCAAGTGGGATCGAGGTGATGACGATCAGCATGCTGCGCGCAGAGCCGACGAACACCAGCACCATGAGCGCGACCAGGGTCGCAGCGATCACCGCCTCGCGCACGACTTCAACCAGCGCCTCGCGGACGAACGCTGATTGATCGAAAGTGAGTGCGATCTTGATTCCGTCGGGCGCAGTCGCACGGATGAACGGCAGCCGCTCCTTGACCGCGTCGACCACCGCCAAAGTCGATGCGGCCGCATGCCTGATAACCATCAGATAGGTCGCCGGCTTTCCATCAACTCTGACGACGTTGGTTTGGGGCTGATGAGAATCTGTAACCGACGCAACGTCGCCCAGGAGCACTGGTGCACCATTCACGATCTTGACCGGCAAGCGGTTGAAGTCGGCAACCCTGTTCGGGCTCATGTTGACGTCGATGTTGTATTCAAAGTGGCCCATGCGCGCGGTGCCCGACGGAATGATCACGTTCGAGGTAGCCAGCGAGGACCCGAGATCGTTGGGCGAGACATTGTTCGCGTACAGCTCGGTCGGATCGACATTCACCATCACTGCTCGGTTTACGCCGCCAAGAGGAGCAGGAGAGGAGAAGCCCGGAATCGTGAACAGTTGCAGGCGCATAAAGTTGAAGGCGTAGTCGAAGAGTTGCGCGGCAGACTTCGTATCGCTGGTGACGTTCAGTTGCGCGACCGGGACGTCGGCCGCGTTGTAGGAGATGATCTGCGGAGGCTCCGTGCCGCGAGCCATGTTGGTAAGAATCGCTTCGGAGACGGCGTTGATCTGAGCGATCGCGCTCGCAATATCCGCACCAGGCTGAAAATAGACTTTCAGCATACCCACGCCGAGCATCGATTCGGATTCGATATGTTCGATACCGTTGACCGTCGTCGAGTAGGCGCGCTCGCTGATGAAAACCATCCGGCGTTCCATGTCCAGTGAGGCCATCCCGGGATAGCTCCAGACCACCATGACCACCGGGACATTGATCGCCGGGAAGATGTCGATGTTCATCAAAAAGAAGGACAGCGTGCCGAGGACCAGCATCAGCATCGCCATCACCGCGACTGAAATGGGACGGCGCAAAGCCAGTCGCACGAGCCACATCATGATTGAAACCCTCCCGGACGCCTCAGAAGATCATTACGCCGCCTGCATCTTCAGATGATTGAGAAAGTGACCAGCATCGAAACCACAACAACGATCATGAAGGCTATCCCGATCAGTGCCAGAGCGAGCGCCAAGGTGTCCTCCTGGTAGGAGCCGTATGGAATCGCCCGCGGGTCGACGATCTTTGTTTCGTAAGGCGTAACCCTGGTTAAGCGCCTGTAATTCATGACCAATTTCGAACGCATTTTCCTTAACCTCCACTCGAGAAGGCGTGAAAACTTGCAGCACGATTCACGTGCTATTCGATTTCACAAGGAGGCAATGCGCGTCAGGAGTTCATTGGGCAGGTCAGGGAAGTCGGGTCTGGCGAAGGGAAAGGAAAAACGGGTTCTGCGCTAGACCTTACGCCAGCTTGGTTTTCCTGGATCAACCAGCTTCAAGTGGACCGGCGCTATGCCGAATAGAGCGATCACGGCCGGCTGCTTGCCGTCGCTCTTCACACCGTCGTAGTGCGGTGTTTCGGCGACGCGCCTGACGAATCCTCCGGCGGGGACTGGAACGGTGCTGTCCGGATCAAAATCGGCACCGCTGTTTACCCACCAAGTGCCGGACAAAACCAGCGAGAGTCGATCCGTCGCATAGTAGTGCGGCGCGCTCATGTAGCCGGGATACCATTTCATCAGAACGAGATAAGGCCCGGGCTTGTCCAAGCCTCCATAAAGAGTCGCCATCTCACTGCTGTGCGATGGGGCGCCGCTCCACGCGGTCCACTTGATGGCATCGGGAAGAGTTATTTGAGTCTCGGATGGATTGATTGCGCCGGCCTGCGCCATCTTACCCGATATCGCGAGCTCCAGGCTCCCGATCAGCATGCCGAACAAAAGCGCCCTGCGGCTCAAAGAGACGTCATCATCGAGAGCGACGGCGGCGCCAGAAGACTCCGTTCCAGGAGCGGCCAGATTCGCCGCCGCTCCTTCTGTCAATCTCCAGATCGTTTGATCTCTGTCTCTGACCATTTGTCCCCGAAACTATTTTTTGCGGACCTGACTCTGTGGATTGAGATTCTGCAAATGACCGCTCTCGGTGCCTGCGGTCGGATCGATGACGCAATTGATAAGTGCCGGCCTGCCTGACGCCAGGGAGTCGGTAAGAGCCTTGGTGAGGCCTCGCGGATCGGTCACATTGTGGCCCGTGCCGTCGAACGCTTCGATGAGTTTATCGTAACGCGCGTCTTTCATGAGTACAGTCGGGGAGGGGTCCGCGCCTCCGCCGTGGTTGAGGTCGTCGCCGCGATAGATGCCGCCGTTGTTGAAGATCACGACGACGATCGGCAGACGGTAGCGACAGATCGTCTCGATCTCCATTCCACTGAAGCCGAACGCGCTGTCGCCTTCGACGGCGACGACAGGCTTGCCGCTAACGACCGCCGCGCCGATGGCATAGCCCATGCCAATACCCATCACCCCCCAGGTTCCGCAGTCGAGCCGCTTGCGAGGTTGGTGCATGTCGATGATGTCGCGACCGAAATCGAGCGTGTTGGCTCCTTCATTGACGACGTAGATGTCGGGCTTGCTGGCCAGTACGTCGCGAATCGCGCGAAGTGCGCTGTAGAAGTTCATCGGGCTGGGATTGGCGTTGAGGTTTGCCGCCATCCGTTCGGAATTGTTCTGCTTGCGCTCGGCGATTGCGTCGAGCCACGCGGCCTTCGGCTGGATCTGTCCGGGCTTGAGCGCGGCCAGGAATGAAGACATGGCCGAGCCGATGTCGGCGACGACTGGTGCGGCGATGGCGCGATTACTGTCGATCTCGGTCGGCGAAATATCGACCTGCACGAAACGCGTCGTCTTGGACCAAGGACGGCCTTTGCCTTGTGCGAGCAGCCAGTTCAGACGCGCCCCGATCAGCATCACCACGTCGGCCTCGCCGAGAGCGAGAGAGCGTGCGGCCGCGGCCGATTGTTTGTGGTTGTCGGGCAGGAGGCCTTTTGCCATGGACATCGGCACGAACGGGATGCCGGTCGTCTCGATGAATGACCGAATCGCCTGATCCGCCTGTGCGTACGCGGCGCCTTTGCCGAGAATGATGAGAGGACGCTGAGCGCTCGCCAGCAGGTCCAGCGCGCGTTTGATCGACTCGGGGTCTGGGAGCTGCCGAGGCGCTGGCTCGACTACGTGTACCAGCGATTGCGTGGCCGTATCCGTGTCGAGGGTCGCGGCAAGAACTTCGGCGGTCAGATCAAGGTAGACGCCTCCCGGCCGACCTGACTCCGCCGCGTGAATGGCGCGCGCAACTCCAATGCCAATATCTTCGGGTTTGCTGACGCGAAAAGCGGCTTTTGCGTACGGCTTCGCCGCGTTCATCTGATCGAGTTCTTCGTAGTCGCCTTGCTGGAGATCGACGATCGCCCTGTCGCTCGACCCGCTGATCTGGATCATCGGGAAACCGTTGGTAGTCGCGTTGGCAAGCGCCACCATCCCGTTCAGAAAGCCAGGGGCTGACACCGTAAGACAGATGCCCGGCCTTTTTGTCAGATAGCCCGCGATCGCAGCCGCATTTCCAGCGGACTGTTCATGCCGAAAGCCGATGTATCGGATTCCTTCCGTTTGCGCGAGACGAGCCAAATCCGTGATCGGGATACCTGCGACACCGAAGATGGTGTCGACTCCATTGAGTTTCAGTGCATCGACCACAAGATGAAAACCGTCGGTGATGGAGTGAGATTTAGTTTCGTTTGGCATGTGAAGCACCTCTCAAAGGATTTAGTGCACGCTCAGACGATCTTGTCCTTGTGCATCCTGGCGATCTTTTCCGCGGTGTAGCCCAACTGCTTCAGCACGTCGTCGGTATGCTCGCCCAGAAGCGGGGCGCCGGTAATCTTTGGCGTGAAGTCGGAGAACTTGATCGGGCTGCCGACGGTCAGATACTTGCCGCGCTTCTCCTCCTCCACCTCGACGATACTGCCACTGGCACGCAGGGCAGGATCGTTTTCGATCTCCTTCATGGATAGAACCGGTCCGCATGGCACTTCGAACTTGCGCAGGATGTCCACTGCTTCGAACTTGGTCTTATCGGCCAGCCACTTCTCGATCTCGGCAAAAATGTCAAAAATCTTGCCCTGCCGCGCGCGAGCAGTGGCGTAGGCAGGATCATTCGCCCATTGCGGCTTGCCGATGGCCTTGCAGGTGGGTCCCCAATTCTGTTCCTGGATCGTGAAATAGATGTAGGCGTTCGGATCGGTTTGCCAGCCCTTGCATTTGAGTACCCAGCCCGGCTGCCCGCCGCCGCCGGCGTTACCGCCGCGTGGGACCGCGTCACCAAACTTTCCGTTCGGATATTGCGGATATTCTTCCAGATAGCCGATGTGATCCAGCCGTTCCTGATCCCGCAGCTTGACGCGGCACAGATTCAGCACCGCATCCTGCATCGACACGGCCACTTTCTGGCCCTTGCCGGTTTTCTGGCGGCCAATCAGCGCGGTCAGGATGCCGATCGCCAGATGCATGCCGGTATTGCTGTCGCCAAGCGCCGCACCGCTGACCGTCGGCGGGCCGTCCCAGAATCCGGTCGTCGAGGCGGCGCCGCCGGCGCACTGCGCCACGTTGTCGTAAACCTTGAGGTCCGCGTACGGCGAATTTTCGCTGAATCCCTTGATCGAGCCGAAGACGAGCCGAGGGTTGAGCTCCTGAATATGCTCCCAAGTGAAGCCCATCCGGTCCATCGCACCGGGCGCGAAGTTCTCGACTAGCACATCAGCCTGGCGGATCAGCGTCTCGAGGATAGCCTTGCCTTCCGGCGTTTTCGTGTTCAGCGTCAGCGACTTCTTGTTGCTGTTGAGCGTGATGAAGTACAGCGCATCCAAATTGGGGACGTCCCGCAATTGGTTGCGCGTCACGTCTCCAACGCCCGGCCGCTCGACTTTCAGCACGTCGGCGCCAAACCACGCCAACAACTGCGTGCATGCCGGTCCAGCCTGGACTCCTGTGAAGTCGATAACCTTAATGCCTTCCAGTGGTAGTGCCATGGTCAAATGTTCCTCCTCGATCGTGAACTGAAATGTACTGGTGTGAATTTACATTCGAACCGGCGTGAAAACTGGCCGCTCAAAAGATGTGCGCTCCGTTTTCTCAGGAGAACAAAGCTGTCAGGTCGCGGCGCTGGACCTTGCCCATCGCATTCTTGGGTATCGCTGAAACCAGATGGATGAGCTTGGGTACTTTGAAGTCCGCCATGCGGGTCCGGCAGTACGCTTTGAGTTCTTGTGCTGTGGCGGCTCCCCTTAGTACCACCGCGGCCGAGACTTCTTCGCCATACTTGGAGTCGGGCACTCCGAAAACCGAAGCCTCGGCTACAGCGGGATGCTCCAGCAACACGGCTTCGATTTCCGCAGGGGAGATCTTCTCGCCGCCCCGATTGATCAGCTCCTTGATCCGTCCGGTCAAGCGCGAGATAGCCATCGTTATCGATTGCACCAATGTCGCCGGTGCGAAACCAGCCATCGATGAAGGCCGCGGCATTAGCCTCGGGGTTGTTGCGATAGCCGCGCATCACGTTAGGGCCGCGTACTACAACCTCGCCGGGAGTGTTCGTCGCCAGGTGGCGGCCGTTCTCATCGATGATCGAAATTTCGGCGCTAAGCCCGACGGTGCTAGGTTTGTGCGGAAGCGGTGGCAGTGGGTTGGACGCGACCTGATGGGCTGCTTCCGTCATGCCGTATGCCTCTATCACAGGCGCTCCGAAGCGATTCTCCAACTTCGTCAGAATTGTCGGCGCGAGTGGAGCCGAACACGAGCGGATGAATCGTGGGCCGCTGTGAGGTGCGCCGTCTCTGTCCGCTCTTTCCAAGAGCACTTGATGAATAGTGGGCACGGCGGAATACCAGGTCGCGTGATGCTCGCGGAACAGTTTCCAGAACTCAGAGGCTGAAAAACGCGGCGGTACGATTACCGAGCCTCCGGACGCCAGGGTCGACAATGTGGCGCCGATCAAACCGTGACCATGGAACAGAGGCAAAACTACCAAACTGCAATCTGCGGAGGTCAGATCATAGTGGGCCGCGATATCTCGCGCTGACCAAAGTACATTTGCATGGGTAAGCGGCACGCATTTGGGGCGGCCCGTGGTGCCACTGGTATAGGCGAATAGTGCGACATCGTCCGGACCAGGAGCGTCGATGCTGGTGCGCGACGCCGACGGCAGTTCCGGCAGTTCCACGACACCGCGCGAGTCAACGCGCGGTTGCCATATCGGCAAAGCAAGTCCAGCGGAGGCTTCCCTCACGCTGGTGTTGGCGCCTTCGGCGACAACCGCTTGCGCCTGCGCATCCTCGAAGAAAAAGCGTAGTTCGTCCGGCTTGTCGGCTGGATTGAGTAGTGCAGCGACCAACCTGGCGCGAGTCAGAGCGAGAAATAGGACAAGAAACTCCAGGCTATTGGGCAGTACGATCGCGACGCAGTCGCCGGGCTTCAGTCCGGCACTCCTCAATTGTCCGGACAATCTCTCAATCTGCTCCGCCAGAGCCTTGTAGCTCACGACCATCAATGGAGAGGTCGAGATTATCGCGGGCGCCGAAGATCCGGATCTCGCGAGCAACTCTGCAAGGCTCGATCGTGTCGTCATGCCGCGAGCTCGGCGGCCGCCAAGCCGTCCGTCTCGCGGACAACCTCGATTCGATCAGCTTCTATGAACGCCGCAAAATTTGCAGCGCCTTCGAAATTGTCGAGATCTTCAAAAGACTGCTGGATTCCCAAGCGCTTGCCATACCAAACGCGCCAGATTGCTCTGCCTCCCATCGCCGTAACCTCCGTTGTTCTTGTGGGCGTGAAAAACGACCGCACGAAACGCGCCCCCTGATCTCCCGCGTTGATGGATGAAGGTTGCACGGCATGCGGGAGAAAGACCATGATGAATACAGCGACTCTCATTAGTTGGGTGAGAGACCCACGTAGCGGCGAAGTTCATCTGCCCAGCGAAGAGGTGACCATCATGGGCGTTATACGCAACATGATCGCACCTTAATGAAGGTGAGATGGCAGGCTGGAGGAGACTGCGTGGTGTTCCCAGAAGAGCTTGCGGAGATCCGTCAAGGATAGGAGCGCAAGGCTAGGTGCGATAGTCGAAGGCGCTGAAAGGCCGCCGTCAAGCAGACTTCAGATGAACGTGTTATCGGCCAATGGCCTGGCCGAGGAGAGCCTGAGTCATCTCGACATGGCGGTGCATTCCGATGCGCTGGTAGGTCGCCAGCGCCTCACTGAGTAGCGTTCGCGCTGCCTCGCGGTCACCTGCGGCAGCGCGGTCAATCAGCATCATCGCGTGAAAGCGGCGGATTTCCGTTTGTTCGAGGCGGTCGGGGAAGGACTCGGCCTGTTTCATTGCTATCTGAAAATGATCTTCAGCGGCTTCCCACTGATGTGCCGCAGCCGCGGCGAGACCCGCGATCGTCTGCGTAAAGCGGCGAACGGGCAAAAGCACTACCGTTTCGGTGCCCACCAATTCCTGAGCGAGATGGTAAAATTGTGCAGCTTGCGATTGTTCGCCCAGCATAACAAGTCCCTCAATAACAAGCGCGAGCATCCACCACGAGCCTCTGGTGTTCGGTTGGCCGCTAACAGGCAGCAAGATGCGCTTCTGATGAAGGAGTTCTAGTGCACCGTCGTGATCGCCTGCGTAAGCCATCAGTCGAAAAAGTGTTGCTTCCCCAAATCCCTCGGTGGAACTCCCGGGTTCAGCGCGACAGGCGTCTTGGGCATGCGCCAGCGCGGCGGCCCAGTCTCCGCGAAAGAAATCTACGAGGGTTGGCTCTTTCTCGGAGTAATCCAAGAAGAGATACAGCGCCTTTTGGTCAGATTTCGTTAATTCTCGTAGAGCGGTTTCGAGTTTTGTCAGGTCGGGAGTTTGGTCAAATTCCGCCCAGGCTCGCGTACTGATGCATCGCGCGACCGAGTAAGAGTCCCCAATTTTTCGCGCCAGAGGCTCAAGCTCGTCGGCGATTCTCATCGCCTCTTCCGTGCGTCCAAGATATAGCAAGGTCAGATACAGAATCCGCAACTGCAGGTTACGCTGCCACCGAGACACGTCTGACCCAGGCAGTTGTTGGCTGCGGAAACCGTCTTCGGCGGCTTCTCTCAAACGCAGGAAGGCATAATTCGTCGCCGATCGAGTGCTGAGCACGTCCGCCATGAGGTTGGTATCCGAGAGCTGGGACGCAATATTCAATGCTTCCTGCAGCGCTTCTTGCGCTTGTTTGTAGTCTCCGGCGGCTCCGCAGGCACGTCCGAGGGCAGCGGCAAGACGCGCCCGCTCGACGCTAACCTCAGCCTTGAGATAAGCGTGACCGCGTCGGGCTGTTTCGGTCGCTTCCCGAAAGCGACCAGCCCAGTTCAACGCGTCTGTCAACTCGGTAAAGCTTCTCGCGATCATCTCTCGATTGTCGAGACCAATGTAGATTTCGAGCACCTCACGGAGATTGGCAATTGCTGCGTCCCAACGTTCGAGGCCTCGCTCGGCCATCGAGAGGTTCGCCAACAACTCAGCCCTTGGTCCTGGATCAGCGGCCCCTTGATGCGACAGGGCAGACTGGAAAATGCGTCGCGCTTCTTCAAATCCAGCAGCCTCGAGCGCGTTCTTGCCGGTCAGCGTCAGGTAGCTGACCACTCTCCTGCTGTCAGCGAACGATCCTGCCTTGAGCAGATGGTCTGCGATCTCTGCGGCGCGCTCTTTGACGGCATCAGGATTGAGCCGCTCGATCCGTCGGCTACAGCGGCGTGGAGTCGCTCTCGTCGTGGCGCCGCGATGCCGGCAAGTAGAATCTGGCGTACGAGTTCATGGCTAAACGTAAATGGCCGCTCCGGCCCCTCGGAGCTCGGGAGGATGATCCTCATCTTCTGCGCCTTCTCGATGACTACGAATAACTCGTCGACGTCTATCTGGCCGATCACACTCAAAAGTTGAAAGCTGAAACTGCGCCCGATCACCGCGGCAGCCGCCAGCGCCCGCTTCTCATTCTCGTCGAGGCGCTCCAAGCGGCGACTGATGATAAGCCGCAGGTTTTCTGGAACGTCGGTCTCGTCGAGCTTGAGGTCCGTGCGGAATTGGCCGGCCGCGTCGAAGACTTTCCCCTCTTCGCAAAGATGCCGGTATACCTCCTCGACGAAGAAGGGATATCCCTGGCTTTCTTCAAAAATGAGACTGAGCAGACTCTCAGGAGTCTGGCGCTGGTTAAACCCATTTAACATTTGTGCGACGGCCTCCTTGGATAGCCCGTAGAGCTTTTGCGGACGGACTCCGATCCGAATCAGCTCTTCCAGAGTTCTGACCAAGGCCGGATTCTCGTCCGAGTATCCGCTGCGGTAGGTCCCGATAATTACAATCGGGAGTTGACCGACGCGGTTGGCGAGGTGAATGAAAAGCGAAAGCGATGATTCGTCTGCCCAGTGAAGGTCCTCAAGTATGTACAGCTGCGCACGTGCTTGAGCCGAGCGGGCGAACGTCTCTGAAACGCTTTGGAAAAGGTAGCGGCGCTGCTGGGCCGGCGGCAGTTCGAGCGGTTTCGGAAGATCCGGGAAAAATTCGTCGCAGGCTTGGCGCGATCTGGGCCAGTTCGGCGGCGTTGTCTCCCATCCGGCGACGGTAATCGTCCAGACTTGCCGACTGCGCCAGATTGCTTTCGATGATTTCGGCGAACGGGACGTAGGGCACCGGTTCGTCTCGTTCGTAGCAGCGGCCCACGGAGCATCGGAAGCCGAGGTGCGAAGCATATTGCGCCATCTCCATCGCCAGGCGACTCTTACCGACGCCGGGTCCGTCCCAGAGCATGACGATCGATCCGTGGCCGTTTCGCGCACGATCGATGACCGCGCGAATCGTGTTACTTTCGGTTTGCCGCCCAACAAATGCGCTTCGTTCAGTCAGCGAGAATGGCGAAGCTTCCAGCATCACCGGGAGGGCCTGCGGATGATCTGCACGCGCTGGCGCTGTATCGCGACTTGGGCTTCGCTGCTCCGCTGGCTCAACAATCGTCGCGCCAAACTCCCACGCAATCTGGAAGTCAGGTCCAGGCTGGTAGGAACAGAAGTTGCCGGTCTTGATGCTTCGCGACAGAATATCTGCGAGCGCCGAGTTGCTCTGAGCGATTCTGTCCAGTACCGACTTGGATGGTCTTGCTGATACTTTGGCGGGCGCGTTCCGAAGCTGAGACCGCACGCCGATTGCGTCCGCCGAGTCCACCGGCGCGTGACAGCTCCCTGGTCAGCGCATCGATCTCCTGTTCCGCCCACTCAGCGCGCTCGACGTTCCCTCGCTGCTTAGCTTCCAGGAGTTCTTCGCGCAGATCGGAAAGCCGGCGCCGGTAGCCGGCCTTGGCTTGCTCGTCGAGCATCTCGCCGGCGTCACCGGGACTGCCGCTATGAATGGTTGCCTTTTCGAGATCCTCGTCCCCGCGCGGCTGCGCCGACTGGCCGGCTTCGTCCTCGTTGCGCTGGCCGGCGATTCCTCCCGCCAGATCGAGCACGTGGAACTCGATCGTGGGATGACGCAATAAATGAGCGAGATATCCGAGGCCCTTGCTGTGCCTCAGACGAAAGGATTTTCCGCCGTAACCGACGGTCCAGTACTCGCCCTCTCTGGTGAAGATTCCCTTTTTTTGGGCAGAACTGGTGTCCGGTCCAGGGTCCCCGCTGCGAGCCATGTCGAGCGCTCCGCGTCTCAGGTGCTACCTGAATCTCTCTAGGCCGTTCGGGCCGATTTTCTGGGAATCGCGACCCCGCAAATCGTACCACCGAAGCCAATTCTAACCCAACCCCTTGTTTGTGCGGTCATTTTTCACGCCTTTTGATCAGAACGGAGGATGACCAAAGCTTTCAAACTGCATCTCAAAAGTCGCTTAACTGTCGAAAGGAGCCAGGAACATGGATAAGAAGAGAATGTCAGAGACCCCAACAGACCTGACCGGCGATGCTGTCGTAGAGATCTCCGGCGAGTTGCGCATAATGCTTGCCGACGTGTTCGCTCTCTATCTCAAGACAAAGAATTTCCACTGGCACATGAGCGGCCCGCATTTCCGCGATTACCATCTGCTGATCGATGATCAGGGCACGCAAATCTTTGCGATGTCGGACGATATCGCCGAGCGGGCGCGCAAGCTCGGCGGCACCACGATCAGATCCATCAGCGACATCTCGAAGCATCAGCGGGTCAAGGACAACAACGCTGAGCGCGTGGCTCCTGAGGATATGATCGCCGAGCTTCGCGCGGACAATCTGGAACTGACGCGAAACATGCGTTCCACGCACGAGCTTTGTGAAAAGTACAACGATGTCGCTACGGCCAGTCTGATCGAAGTCTGGATTGACGAGACCGAGCGCCGCACCTGGTTCCTGTCCGAGATACTGAGTGAGCGTCAGCCGCGTTGAATGATCGAATTAGCTCGCTTTCTGTGCTGACGCAATCGAGCGGAGAGACCGATGGAATCAAAAGGGAAGTTGACGACCGACAGCGGCGCGCCCGTGACCGACAACCAGAACTCGCGCACCGCCGGTCCTGGCGGCCCGGTACTGATCGAGGATCATCACCTAATCGAGAAACTCGCTCACTTCGACCGCGAGCGGATTCCGGAGCGCGTAGTGCATGCCAAAGGCTCCGGTGCACATGGCTATTTCGAGGTGCTGGCCAACGTGACGCAGTGGACCAAGGCCACCTTCCTTGCCTCCGTGGGAAAGCGAACTGAAGTATTCATGCGCTTCTCCACTGTGGCAGGGGAGAAAGGCTCGGCCGACACGGTGCGCGACCCCCGAGGATTCGCAATCAAGTTCTACACCGAGGACGGCAACTACGACCTGGTTGGCAACAACACGCCAGTCTTCTTCATCCGCGATCCGCTTAAATTCCCCGACTTTATCCATTCGCAAAAGCGCGATCCCTACACCAACATCCAGGAGCCGGACAATATCTGGGACTTTTTTTCACTGAGTCCCGAGGCCACGCATCAATTCACGATTCTATTCAGCGATCGCGGCATTCCCGCCAGCTTCCGCAACATGGACGGCTTCGGGTCGCACACTTTTCAATGGGTCAATACGCGCGGAGAAGTCTTCTGGGTGAAGTATCATTTCAAGACTGACCAGGGGATCAAAAATCTAATCGCCGAGGATGCCGCGCGCATCGCCGGCAATGATGCGGACTATCACCAACGCGATCTGTTGCGAGCGATCGACCGGGCTGAGTATCCGTCGTGGACGCTGAAAATGCAGATCATGCCGGCGGCTGAAGCGCCGACCTACCGGTTCAATCCGTTCGACGTGACCAAGGTCTGGCCGCATCGCGACTACCCGCTGACCACGGTCGGCAGAATCGTTCTCAATCGCAATCCTGAAAACTATTTCGCCGAAGTTGAACAGGCGGCCTTCAATCCTGCGCACTTCGTGCCTGGCATCGGTCCCTCCCCCGACAAGATGTTGCAAGGCCGCCTGTTCTCCTACGGCGATACGCATCGTTACCGTCTCGGCGCAAATCATATGCATTTGCCGGTCAACCATCCGCATGCCGCTGGAGTTGATAACTACAGCCGCGACGGCTCGATGCGCGTCGACGGAAACCACGGACGCGAGAAGAACTACGAGCCCAACAGCTTCGGCGGTCCGCAACAAACCGGGCAGCCGCCATGGGCGGCGACTGAAGTAGCGGGGCTCACCGGAAATCATGCGCCTGTGCGTCGGCGCGACGACAATGACTTCGTTCAAGCCGGAGATCTCTACCGGCTGATGAGCGAAACAGCGAAGGAACGATTGATCGCGAACATTGCTGCGAGCCTGTCGAAGGTTAGCCGCGAAGATATCATCGACCGTTCGGTCGGGCACTTTCGCAGGTCCGATGCGGAATATGGCAATCAAGTTGCTAAGGCTGTCGCGAAACGCCGGGCGCCACGCTAAGCGGTGCTCGAGGAACGATCCATTAGATCAGCTGAGGCGACAAGGCCCGTATGAAAATAGTTGTTCTCGATGGTCATGCGTTGAATCCGGGCGACCTCAGCTGGGATGCGCTGCGCGCGATAGGCGAGCTGCAAGTCTTTGACCGCACTGAGGACGATCAGATTGTTGTGCGGGCGCACGACGCCGAAATTGTTTTGACCACCAAGACTCATCTATCCGTGCAGATTCTGCGGCAGCTCAAAAGAACTCGTTATATTGGCGTACTGTTCACCGGCTATGACGTCGTCGACGTGAAAGCGGCGCGTGAGCTCGGGATTACGGTGACCAATATTCCGACCTACGGTACGGCCTCAGTAGCGGAACTCACCTTTGCATTGATGCTGGAGCTTTTTCGCCACGTTGCGCTTCACAGTGAGGCGGTTCGCGCGGGAGAATGGTCGAGATCGGTGGATTTCACATTCCGGAAAACACCGTTGCTCGAGCTGGCCGGCAAGACGATCGGAATCATAGGTCTTGGCCGGATTGGACGGCGCGTTGCCGAGATTGCTCTGGCGTTCGAACTTCGAGTAATTGCAACCGATGAGGTAAGAGGCGCGGCCCCGACTGGCCCAACTTTCAATGGTGCGGAATCGATGAACTGTTGTCGCAAGCCGATGTCGTGAGTCTGCATTGCCCGCTGCTCCCCCAGACCCAGGGAATCATCAATGCAAGATCCCTCGCTCTGATGAAGCCGAGCGCCTTTCTGATCAATGTGTCGCGTGGTCCCTTGATCATAGAAGCGGACCTGGCCGATGCGCTCAACAACGACCGTCTGGCGGGCGCCGCGGTTGATGTACTTTCGATCGAGCCGCCTTCTCCCAATAATCCACTTTTACGCGCGAAGAATTGCATTGTGACGCCGCATATCGCATGGGCAACCACCGAAGCGCGGGCGCGCCTGCTCGATACCGCGGTCGCCAACATACGCGCATTTCTGGATGGGCATCCCGTGAACGTCGTGAATTAGCCAGGCCGAAAGCAGAGCACCTTTTCAGGATTGGATACTCAACGCCTGGCGCTCAGTGCGCTGCGCGATTCGACCGCGATTGCCGATGTGCGGTCCGGTTTCACACCTGATTGCCCCGTCCTCACGCCTACTAAGTAGCCGCTATGAAAACCCGAAATAGAATCACTCCTCAGATTTTCGCAGATGCGTTCGCATTTGCCGAATTGCGAGCCGAAAGATACGGATATGAGGTAACTGAGCATTTTAGTTTAACGATGAATTATCAATGGCATGATTATCGCAGTCGCAGAATGGTCATGCTGACTAAACAAACTGCTTTAAATGACGGCAACGCCCGGTCGCGGGTAGAAGACGCGCTCGCTCGTCTCAGCTATGAAGATTCAAAACTCTGCATCCGCCGGCTAGATGCAGCCGTTGCTGGTGCTGTCGTCGCGCGACAGCCATGGGATCCGCTGCTGCGGGCGGAAGCGGCTGAAGCGTGGAATGATATCCGGTCGGTAATCACGCGTCATATCGTCCGCGAGCAGGAAATCGTTCTGCCGTGGGCAAAAATGCGCGAGGATTTCCCGCCCATCCTGATAATGCGTGCGCACGAACAGCATCTGCGGCTACTTCATCTGGCGGAGTCCGTAGACGCGGCCTCGTTCATCACAGGTACCGACGAGGAAGTCGTCAAAGCGGGCACTGCTCTCACGGCGTTTGCAGTTTGCCTCGACGATCTTATCGGCGGCGAAGAACGCGATCTGTTCCCGATGATTCAACGGATCCTGCTGGCGGAATCTCCTGGCGCTTGAATTTGCGGATTTACTTTAGTTTAGAGATAAACTATATTTTTCAGCATGATTACTGTATCAAAGGAATCAATCATGCCGCCGAAATCCGGTCCGTCCGTGCAGCCGACGCTGGCAGAACAAGTGGACCAGCCGGCCGACCAGCCCTTCACCGATGCCGTGCGGGCGCTGCTGAAAGCTGGGTTTCTGCTCATCAACCATCCCCTACGTCCGAACCTGGCCTACGATCTAACCGTGGCGCAGATAGACGTGATGAGGACGCTCGCCGGAGCCGAGACCGAGGGCCTCAGCTGCTCGGAAGTTGCAGACAGAACCCTGATCACCAAAGGCGGGATCACCGGGATCCTCGACCGGCTCGAGGCCAGGGGGCTGATTAAGCGAATGCCGTCGCGCGATGATCGGCGTAGCGTGCTGGTTCGACTGAGCGCCAAGGGCGTTGAGTTATATCGCAAGTTCTATCCTGAACTCGTGCGCTCCAACAGATATCTGCTCGAAAGGGCGTTCAAGCCGGAACAGATGAAGGAGTTCAACAAGCTACTTGAGCTCCTGAATCGGAGTTTGGAGACCAGTTAGCGGGTGGGCGCGGAGATTTCGGGGCCAGAATAATGGTAAACAACGAACATGAGCGCGTCAGTGGTACGGAGCAGCCCGCAAATGGCTCGCCTGCGCATCGCGACGAAGCACACTTAACTGAGCCTGCGGCGTCGGGAAATCAGAACGGTCTTCACGAGGAAGTTGAGCGGCTCCGGCATGAAGTGCAGCACTTGCTGGACCAGCAGCAAGCTTTGAATCGAGCTCCCCAATCGAAGGATATACAAGTCGGTGATGAGGTTCAGAAGCACGAAGGCGATGACTCCGACGCACGGGATCCCGCTGGTCGCCGCGGTGTTCTCAGTCGACGTCCCGTCAGATTAGTCCTGGGGCTGGTCGTTGCCGCCCTGCTGTGTGTCGGCGGGATGCGCTTCTGGAATTACTTGCAGTCGTACGAATGGACCGACGACGCAGAGATCGATGGCCATCTCGATCCGATCAGCACGCGCATAAACGACACCGTCATTCGCGTCTACGTCGAGAACACCTATCGCGTAAAAGCCGGCCAGCCTCTGGTCGATCTCGACCCGCGCGACTACCAGGTCGCGGTGGAAAACGCAGAAGCCAATCTCGCGCAGGCCCAGCAAGGCGTGAAAGCGGCGCAGCAGAACTACGAGCTGGCGGTTGCCAATCTCAACGCGGCGATCGCAACGAACTACAAGGCGCAACTGGATGTGAAGCGTTTCGGCGAGCTGCTCGAGCAGGAGGTGATTTCGCGCGAAACTAACGATGAAGTCGTGATGACAGGCAGGGTCGATGCGGCCGCAGTCAACTCGGACCGCGCAGAGATCGGAGCGACGGCCCAGATGGTCGGCCAAGCACAAGCAGCCGTGCAGGCTGCTCAAGCTTCGCTGGATCAGGCCAAGCTCAACCTGAGTTATACGCATATCGCCGCGCCAGCCACCGGAGTGGTCGGCGACAAGACGGTGCAGGTAGGACAGCGCGTGCAACCGGGCGAGGAGCTGCTTAGCGTGGTTCCGCTCAACGATATCTGGATCACCGCTGACTTTCGCGAGACGCAGTTACGCAAGATGCGTCGCGGCGAACCCGTCACGGTTCACGTCGATACCACAGGACGCGACTATAAAGGCTACATCGAAGGCCTGCCCGGCGCGACTGGCGAACTCGACAGCCTGCTGCCTCCCGAAAATGCGACCGGAAACTACGTGAAGGTCGTGCAGCGATTGCCAGTGCGGATTCGCCTCTACCCGGGCGAGGATCCGGACCATCGGCTGCGCCCCGGAATGTCGGTGGAACCGACGGTCTGGGTGACGGGCCAGCCACAGACCCTATGGTAAGGCGATGGCAACCGCGCCAAAAATTATCGATTCGCGCGGTTCGTCGACTACCGCAAAGCGTCGAGTCAATCCATGGATAATCGCCGCGGTCGTCTCATTGGCCGCGTTCATGGAGGTGCTCGATACGAGCATCGCCAACGTTGCGCTGCCTTACATGGCCGGAGGACTGGCCTCCAGCCTCGACGACGCGAGCTGGGTGCTGACTTCCTACCTCGTCGCGAACGCGATCGTGTTGCCTATCAGCGGATGGCTCTCAATCCGCTTCGGACGCAAGCGGTTCTACATGTCTTGCGTCGTGATCTTCACAATCAGTTCGTTCCTATGCGGGATCGCACCATCGCTCGGAATGTTGATCCTGTTTCGCATTCTACAGGGGGCCGGTGGCGGCGGTCTGCAGCCGGTATCGCAGGCGATCCTGCGCGACACTTTTCCGCCCGAACAGTTGGGCGCCGCGTTCGCGGTGTATGGAATGGTGGTCGTGATGGCGCCGGCGATCGGGCCGACGATCGGCGGTTGGATCACGGACAACTATCAGTGGCGCTGGATCTTCTACATGAACGTTCCAGTCGGGATCGTTTCGCTGCTGCTGGTGTCGCGTCTTATCGAAGATCCCGCGTATCTCACCAGACAGCTCGAAAAGCTGCGCGGGCACATGAGGATCGATTACATCGGAATTGGCTTCCTCGCTCTGTGCCTCGGCGCTCTGCAGGTCGTGCTCGACAAAGGCCAGGAAGACAACTGGTACTATTCGCCAATGATTGCGACCCTCGAGGTGGTCTTTCCCGTTGCGCTGGTACTGTTCATCGTCTGGGAATTGACACGCTCGAAGCCTGTGATGGACTTGCGGATGTTCAGGAATCGCAACTTCGCGGCAGCGGCAGCGATGATCTTTGCTTACGGCGTAGTGGTTTACGGAATGACAGTTTTTACGCCTCAATACGTCCAGGCGTTCATGGGCTATGACGCTGAGTTGGCAGGCAAGACCCAATTGTACGGGGCCTCGCTGCTGATCTTGTTGATGCCTTTGACGGCCAGGCTGATCAGATATATCGAGGCCCGCTGGCTTATCGGAGTGGGCTTTTTGTTAACCGCTCTTGCATCGTTCTATGTCACCACCAACCTCGATCTTCAGATCAGTTTTCAGACCGCCGCCATGTATCGTGTCTGGCTATCGTTCGGACTTGCGCTGCTGTTCGTGCCGATCAACACCGCCTCGTATGTTGGCGTGCCTGAAGAAAAAGGCGGCGAGGTTTCCGGCACGATCAATCTACTGCGCAACATCGGCGGAAGCGTCGGCATCTCGATGGTCGAGACCATGATTGCCCGGCGCGATCAATTCCATCAGGACGTACTCAGTGCGCATGTGACTCGCGCGCGACAGGCTTATCGCAACGTGACAGGCGGCTTGAGCGCGGACCTTTTTCATCGCGGTCTCACCCAGCCTCAGGCAGGGAGTCAAACTACTTTGCGCATTTACAACTCCGTCATCACCCAGGCCAACGTGCTGTCGTACATCGACGTGGCGTGGCTAATCGGTGTGATGTGCCTCATGATGATTCCACTTATTCTGATGCTTAAGCCGAACAACCCTAAAGCGGCGGTGGCGAGCGCGGAATGATCACCAGCCTGCATATCGTCCGCAAGGCTTTGACCTGCGCATTTCTTCTAATCGTGCTGGCGGCCGAAACGACTCTTTTCGCGGCGAGCGCATCGGCACAGAACTACGGAACCGGCATAGCGTCAGCTCCGTATTCCAGCGCGACTGCAAATCCAATGAGTTTTGGCTCGTACAACGCGCCGGGTTCTGGAACGTACGGCGTGCCGACTCCGCCGCTTGGAACGAGCAATCCAAGTCAGGCGGCGCCCAATGCCAGTTTGCTGGCGGTGCCTGTATTTGGAACGGCGCCGCTTACCGTCGACTTCTATGTCGGATTAGCCAATACCCCCGGTTCGCTCCTCGATGAATGGATCTTCGGCGATGGCGTGGAATTGTTCCTGCCAGCCCAACCCTTCATGCTCCACGTCTATCAAAATCCGGGGACGTACACGTGCGAGCTTGGATTGGTCAACGCGCAAGGAATCACAACAACGGTTTTCGCGACGATAACGGTGAAACCCGCGGGTTAGCGAGAATTGCGCCCGGCTTTTCCGGCAACTTTCCATCGACGCAATCGTGATCGGGCCTGACCATGGCATTCCCGATGGTTGTGCGGTCGTTTTTCACGCATTTCCGCGCAGGCGGTATTCACGCCTTTGAAGCGGAAGGTCGTGCCCTTCAGAGCCTATGAGTACCCAGAATCAAATAGCATTTGCTGCGGCTATGTTGCTGTTTTCACTAGGTATTGCGCGGATCGCCAGCGCGGACGGCAGCAGGTCTGCGATGTTGACGCAGATTATGCCCTCGGCGTCGAAGACTACCCGAAGGCGATTCGCCTTCACACGCAAGTCGTGCAAATGCATCCCGAAAGCGCGCTCGCTCACTATCATCTGGGTTTTGCCGAAGGAATGGCGGGCAATAAGACCGCGGAGCTCAGTGAGTATCGGCTTGCCGTCGCACTTGGGCTTCGAAATTGGGATTTGTTCCTCAATCTGGGTTTGGCTCAGCTCGAAGACGGCGACCTGGCCGGAGCGACGGACAATCTGCGGCAGGCGGTGCTCCTCGGTGAAAATCATTCCGAATCTCATTTTAATCTGGCGCTCGCTTATGAGCGGCGTGGATTGTTTACGGACGCGGAGCAGGAGACGCTGACGTCGCTTAAGTTAGATCCTCGGCAGCCGGACGCAAGCAACCTGCTTGGTGTGATCTATGCCCAGGAAGGGGAGACGGTCCGCGCTTCGTCAGTATGGCGTGAGCTGACGCACGAAGTGCCGGAATTACGAGCCGGCGCGCAAAAATCTAGCGTTGCTGGGCAGTGTAAGCGAGCTTTCCCTTGGCGAGACGGCGGTCATCAAATCCGCCGAGATGCAAAACGAAAACGAGTTCTGATCCCACAATCAAATGGAGATGAATCGCGTGGGAGCATTAGTTAAAACCGAGACGCCGCCGTTGGCATTGCTCGCGGCGATCGATCCACTGCCACGGTCTCGCAACTCACCTGCTCGCGAGATTCTCGTTCACGAACCACGCGCGTTTCCCGAAGCGTCGAGAGGGCCCGCACTGCCCGCGGCCATTCGCGATGAAATGTTGGAGTTGTACGCCTTCATTTTCTGTCAGAGCGGGTTTCGCCAACTCGGAATGACCTTCGAACAATTCCTGCTCGTCGCCGCCGCGATCAAACCGGCTGATCTACCGGCGACGCGCGACGAAGCGCTGACATTTTGAACTTTCTACTCACTGCTTTCTCTGGGTTTGCGTTCACCGCGAAGAAGTCGCCAGTTTTGCCGCGGCCGCGATTCGTACGTTATCGGCGAGCTGGCCGTTCGTCCAGCGAGTTGCGAACCCCGCAACCTTCGTCTCGTCAATGGCCAGGAGGTGAAATCCCCATGAACAGCGATGCATGGAATAGCCATAGATGGTGTGGGGACAATGGGCCCCGAATCGAAATCAAACAGGGCAAAACGAGCTACTCAAACTCGCGCAAGGCGAATTCTCGAACCTCTCCCCTGCGGAAACTGCGCTGATAAAGTTCGCGGGAGATTATCGTTCGGCTCCGGGTGGGTTCGCGGCGGCCGGACCTGCAATTCCTGACGATCCGACCAATGATCCGGCACATGCGGATGAATGGAGTGCGGAGCGCGAGGTCCGCGCCGAGTTGATTCGATGGCTGTGCGTGGATCCGCGTGCGCGTGCGCTGATCGATCCCCAAGGTATTCGTCTTCTCGGTGCGCGAATCATTGGCAGCTTGAACCTTTCGGATTTGAAGGTTCCGTTTCCGCTGGTCCTTCATAAATGCGCGATCGGCGAACGCATGATCTTCGAGCGGGCGGTGTTCCCGCTGTTTGATCTTGGGGGAAGCTATACGGGCGAGATCGACGGCAACGGAATTGTGGTTCACAGCGACCTTGATCTCAATTTCCTTCATCCGTCCGGCGAAGTCGGGTTTTCAAACTCCACAGTCGATGGCAACCTCTATGCCGCCGGCGGTCGGTTCATGCATTCGAAAGTTGCGCCTCAAGTGCCGCTGTTCAGTGGTCAGTTTGGCGGGTCGAGCACGGCGCTCGACGTACATTCCTCGCAGATTCAAGGGATTGCGGCCTTTTGTTGTGGCTTCGAAGCAGACGGTGCCGTGGTTCTGGCGGCTAGCACGGTTGGCGCGCTGGATTTTCACTGGTGGAACATTCAACAACGCAAACAATCTCGCAATTGTAGCCAATGTCATCCGTGTCAGTCATGCCATTTTCCTGGGCTCATCTCCTTTCGCGCACTCGGGGGTTCGCGTCAACGGGCTTGCCACATTCCTAAGTGCTCACGTGTCAGAATTTTTTGTCAAGGATGCGACGTTTTTGGTGGCAGTTGGTGATTTGCATGGCTTCGATACCAGCAAAATGTCGACCGACACCCTGCTGTGGCAGAGAGTCAAACTCGAGAACGGCATCTACGAATCTAGCGGGCGCGACCGTCGGCATCCTGAACGATGATTCAAGGAGTTGGCCTGCGCCCGGGAAATTGCAACTTGCCGGGTTTACCTATACTCAGCTGGCGGGCGTCGCACATGACGGGCGATCGCAGATTGATGCGCACTCGCGTCCGCGATGGCTTGCCTTGCAACCCGATTTCAACGCGCAGGCGTATCGGCAGCTCGCGAAGGTCTTGCGCGACAGCGGTGACGACAGCGGCGCGTGCGAGGTGCTGATCGTCGCGGAGAATCGGCGTTACGCCGGTTATGGTCGCGCCGGCGCTTTACTCCGCGAGTTCCTTAACCTGACCGTCGGTTACGGTCACGCGCCTTTTAGGACGGTAGCCAGGTCGTTGGTGGTAATCCTGATCGGCTGGCCGATTGTGCGGATGGCCGACCGCGCGGGAGTGATGCGCCCGACTTGGCCGGAGAACGCGCCCCACTCGCCCGACTCGCACTACGAGGAGTTGCATCCGTTTCTATATTCGGTGGACATTTTTCTACCATTCGTAGACCTGCACCAGGAGCATTATTGGTGGCCCAACTCGTATGCGTCTGGCGATTGTGTGCTCTTCGGCTACAGGTTTCGGCTGCGCGGCTCAATGGTGCGACACTATTTGTAGTTACAGATCTTTTCCGGGTGGTTGTTGAGCGCGATTCTGATCGCCGGCGTCTCTGGCCTCATGAGAAGCGATTGGGGTGGACCCTAGCGTCTTAAGTATGAGTGATTCGACTACGTTTATCGGGGCATTGGACGTGAGTGTGCCTTGGCGACTTCAATTGTGCGTGGTTCGGTGCACTAATGGCGCGAGAACTTAAAGATGGAGTCATGAACTCAGAACGGGCCAGCGAAGTGATTCGCCAGCCCGAACGCCGACTGGAAAAGGGGGCAAACCCAGTCAGCGCCGCCCCGTAGCAAATCGGCGCGTGAGGGTCCATCAATCGCCGATGGACTTCAAACTCGATCGAAGGTGTGGCTGTTCGATCCAACTATCCGCAATTTCCCATCGGGCTCTTGACCTTCGCGACCCCGCCGTTCTTAGGCGTGCAAACCGGCGTAGCGCTGTCACTGCCTTCAGCGATCGAACCCTTGGTTGCCGTTACCGTTACAACGGTCCCTGCGTTCAAACAAAGCGCTGTCGCCTCGCTGCCGGCACCCGAACCGGTGGCGGTCGCCTTGCAGTCCGACGCGCCCGCGCCTGCCGTGACCTCCGTCGCCCCCTCACTGGCGGTAGCCTTTGCCGCCCCGCCGGCTGCTGCCTCGGCCTCTGCCTCGCTATCAGCTCCGCTAGAATCGCTAGTCGCCTTCCCGCCTCCTCCGAGTACTTCGGAGGTTGCCTCACCGTCATCCTTCGCCGTCGCGACTGCGTCACCGCCTCCTCCCGATGGAATCACCGCCGCGGCCTCACCGCCGTCGGTGGCGGTCGAAGTGGCTTTACCTCCGCCGCTCTCATCAATAATCGAGTCGGCCTCGGTGTCCTCGCCCTTGGCGGTCGCCTTGGTCGTGCCGCTTGCCGATATGGCCTCCGCGGCGCCGTTCTCACCTGACGCCGATGCGGTAGCTTTGCTGTCGTCTTCTGCCAGGGCATCCGCTTCGACATTCTCTCCCGACGCGGAACTGACGGCGTTACCACCGCCTTCCGCTGCTGATTCCGCCTTGCCTAGCTTCGAGGCGTGGGCCGTCGTCTTGTTGGGCGAGTCGGTTGAAGCCTCGCACTCGGCCGTAGTACCGTCGCCGTTCGTATTTGTGACGTCCGTGTCCGTCGCCGAGCATGACTCTTTGTCCGACTTGGCATTCGCGTGACCAACGGACAAAGCGAATACGATTGTTCCCACCGCCAGCATTGTCGTGGCTATCCTTCCCCTCATAATACCTCCTCCTCACCTGAACAATTTGTATTGCGCAGCCTATGTGGCGTCACGCCTTAGCGCAATCCGGGTCTGTCCTCGCGCCACGGTAACGCAGTTATCGAGCGTGAGCGAAAGCGCGGCATGGAGATCAGCGACCAGCGACGAATAGAGTCATCCACTCGGCGGGATTTGCCCGTCGCGTGATGCTTTGCTAACTAACGGTCGATGAAGTTCGCTTACGCCGCCGCGCTCGCGCTTGTGGGCTGCTATCTCATGTGGCCGAGCGACAAGGCACAGCAGCCGACTCCCGTTGCACTAGCTGATCCAAACTGGTGCCCTGGTGTGCCGGCAGCACCTCCTCCGCCAGGCTATGAACACAGACCTGAGTTATGGACTCAGGCCAGCAAGGAGTGCTCAAGACCTTATCTAGGGGATGAGGGCAGTTGCGCTGACGTCTGTATCGACGCTCGGCGGCGGTGGGAGTTGAAGAAGGAAGGCCGCTGGGGCCACTTGCAACCCGAGACCAATCTGTCTCCGGTTCCGGCAAGTTCGTTCCCAGGCTGGTATCTGATGATTCCGCCATCGTTTCCGCCGTCGGATTGCAACGAGATAGCTGGGCGGAACTGTCCACTGTCGGACTGGAAGATGGGCGGGAGCTACGATACGGCGAAGGAATGTTGGGACGGGTTGAATCAAGCGATCGAACAGTCTCGCCAGGCGAAAGATAAAGAAGTGGGCATTTTAGTAGTCGAATCCGAATGCATCGCTAGCGACGATCGGCGCTTCAAACCAAAATAAGACACTCTCGATCTGAAATTCAGACACTCGGCCCCGAATTAAGACAGTACCCACTAGACACAAGGGTGCTGAGACACGAATCAGCGACTAGTGCTTCTTTTCGAGTTTGCGTATCTCGACCAACTTGGCTTGTAATTCGGCGATCTTCTTTTCGATGATCGCGCGCCGTTTCGCGAGGCCGGCCGCGGACGACCAATAAATATTGCTGATTCGCTTGGCCTCTGCGATGCGCTCACGCTTCGGTGTCGCGACATGTCTGGCTTTGACCAACACGCTTGCGGGCTCGCCAGTTTTGCGGAGAATCGGCTATGCTGGAAAACACCGATTGTCGATGTATTTCTATCGTCTTCTTTTTTGGGAAGCTTGGTCGCTGACGTGGCAATCTCCCGATGTGAGCGGAATCTTATGGACGCCGTTGTGCTTAACAGTTGGTAATCGAACTGACGCCTCATGAGAAGCGATTGGGTGGACCTAGCGTCTTAAGTATGAGTGATTCGACTACGTCTATCGGGGCACGAGATTTTTAGTTCTTAATAAGTGGAGAACCCTTATGACAGAAAGACATGAGTACAAGCGCTTCAAGCCAAGCGAGATCGCTCGGTCTTTTCCAGCGACTGCGGAAACGAGGTTAATAGATACCTATCTGACTGACGAACCGTCGGCGAGTGCCCGAGTCTGGCGGGTCTACCGGGAGTTACCTCCGCACTATCATGCGGTCTGCGACGAGTACCTCTATGTTCTATCGGGGAGAGGTATCTTCTGGATGGGCGACGCCTCGAACGGAGCCGAGTTCGCTCCTGGCGACCTTCTCTTTTTCAAATGCAGAACCGTTCATGCGCTACCCAAAATTCTTGAAGAGCCGGTGGTCTTTCTCTCGTTTGACACACCGAGACGCAATCCGAAAGACGTCATCTTTGTCAACCCTGAGGACGGCACGCCGGAGAGCTTCGTCCGACGAAAAGAGCAATGAAATTGGTTGGCATCGCTCGAGAATCGAGACGGCCGGAAATCGCGTATCCGGTCAAATACTCGCGACTGAGCCGCCGTCGACGCGGAAGTTGCTCCCCGTTATGAACGATGCCTCGTCCGAGGCGAGGAATACTACGATTCCGGCGACCTCTTCGGGACGGCCGGGGCGCTTTAGTTCGATGTGCGGCCTAAACGTGCTCATGAATCCCTTCAATGCTTCCTGCGGGGTGATGCCGCGCGCATTCGCCTGCGATTCCATCGCATTCGTAATGAGCGGTGTTTCGATGAACGCGGGTGAGACCGTGTTGACCAGAATACCATCGAGGGCCACCGCCTTGGAAAGGCTTTTGGTGAGACTGTTGAGCGCGGCCTTCGAGGCATTGTAGGGCGCCATCTGCGCGTCCGGCTGAGTTCCCGACTCGCTTGAAATATTGATGATTCGCCCCCATTTCTGCTTGCGCATTATCGGCAGCACCGCGCGCGTCAAACGAACCACGGAGAACAGATTCAGGTCGAATGTCTCTACCCATTCCTGATCGCTCGCTTCCTCGAAGGCATTGAAGCCTTTAGCGCCGCCGGCATTGTTGACCAGCACGTGGATGGTCCCGAAGCGCGCGAGGGTTTCATCGACGATACGCTTGAGGTCGGCCTCTTTCGTAACATCGCCCGCTATTGCGAGCGTCTTTCCTCCCTCCTTGCGAATTGCGTCCGCCGCGCGATTCAGCTCCTCGCCGCCCCGCGCGGTCATCGCGACCTCCGCTCCCTCCACAGCAAACGCAGCTGCAATCGCGCGACCGATACCTTTGCTGGCGCCGGTTACCAGCACCGATTTTCCTGCCAGGTTTAGATTCATGTTCGGTCTCTCCGTAACTGCCCGTGCTAATGTTAAGTTTTCCCTATACAGAAGGAGCATGGAAGGCCGCGCTCAAGATTCGAACCGGCCACAACTTGGAGGAGGAAGGGGCCCGGTGGCCCCACCGGTCTTCAAAACCGGACTGGCGGCTAATATTGTTGCCGGAGGGTTCGACTCCCTCCCCCCTCCGCCAGTTTTCGAAACGCGCAGTCGGCTATTTTTTTGTCTTTGGTGCTTTCCCGGTTCCGGACAGTCCCACCGACTGTGGTGAGCTGGCCAACTCGTCGACAATCAGCAGTTGCCCACTCTGCTCTGACGTGTCAATCGGACTGAAAGTCACCGACACCTCGCAGCTCTTACCGGGCGCGAGAGTCTTTGCGCATTCCGACTTCACCGCGAAAGACGGCGATGCGCTCTCCATCGTGACACTCACCGAGGCACCTTTTTTCCTGTCCGTGTTCTTTATCTTGACCTTCTTGGCCTTGCTGGTAGTTCCGACTATCACCTTGTCTCCGAATCCAATCGAAGCCGGGCTGATGCTCAATTTCCCGATGGCCTCGGAGAACAGTCCGAACACGGCGAGTTGAGTTTGCGTCCCAATATAGACCGAGCCGTTGGCTACTGTTGGAACGGCAAACTTAACTGCCGGTCCGGGGTTGTCTGAGCTTTTCTTGCTGCTGTCGTATAGCTTGGTCTGCAGATTGGTTGCATCAAAGGCATACAGAATTGCGGGACCGCTTGATGTGAATGCCGAACTGTCAATTGCCCACATGATACCGCCGGTCGTGCCATTGGCGGAGATAGTTGGCGACGCGCCGGGATATCCAAAGCTGACGCTTCCCGTGGATGCGGGTGGCGTCTGGATCATTCCGTTCGCGAGGACGAACATCTTCGGCATATCGCCGCCACCGATCGCATAGATCATGTTCTGCAGGCCAACGTCCGGCACCGTCCCCTGCCAGTATGCGGGCGTGGCGAACATTCCACCAACTGCGCTGGGCAGTTCCTGCACCATCTGATCGCCTGAGGCATTGAATCCACCCATCGAATCGCGATCGACCAGATAGATAGTGCCCAGCTTGCCGATGCCGATCATCAGATGGGTATTTGGACCGGGCTGATCGGGCAGCAAAAGATTACCGCCCGAGCCCATGTCGAGGTCATCATCCTCGAGCATCAGCTCGTCGAGTGGAGTGAAAAAGGTACTGACCGACATGGTTCCAGTGGTCCCTACGCCGGGGGTCAGCCTTAGAAAACTGTCGCCGTAATCGACTGGTGATGCGCCAGTATCGAAAGTTCCATTACCGGTGACCGTGATCAAATCGCCATTGGTATCGACGCCGGGACCGCATCCCGACTCCCAAATACCGCCTAGCGAGCCGTTGGGCGTGGTGTTGTATACGATCTCCTGTGCCAAGGTCGTTTCGTCATAGCCGAGAATCCATCCATGGTACGGAGAAATGTCGCAATGCGAAGCGAAGCTCAAATAGACCACGCCGTTGGCGAGCGTCAGCGCTGGTCGATCATGTTGGAGCAGTGGATCGAAGGAAATGATCCCGTTGACACTAGCCTCCCCCGTGCCTGGTACGCTCGCCGTGATCGTCACAGGGCTATGCGGCATTTCAAGCCCGGTGGTGATATCAAGCGCATGAAGTTGCTGCTGATAACTGCCCGGACCGAGCTTGACCTTGGAAACGACATAGAGAGTTCCCATGGACGGGTCGATCACGGGGGTCGCTGTGATCCCGATCATGGGGACAAGGTCAGTGCACGACGTTCCTAGATCCGATGACGGCACCGGGGTGATTCCATTTGCAGGATCGATGAAGCTCGTTTGCCAGAGCGGAGGGCCCGCCGCGTCCGCGTCAAACGCATAGACGCTGTCGTTTTCAGTCGCGATGTAGATGACGTTATGCGTTCCCTTGCTCGGAATCGAAACTGCAGGCACGTACAAAGGCTGCGTATAAGCGTAGCCGTCGAGAGCATCGGTGAACTGCAACCCAAAATTGGACGCGTTCACCGTCGACGGCGTCAGCACGCTCTCCGCGAGGTTCTGCCCGGTGCGAAAATTATCGTTGCGATACAGAAGTTGCCCGCTGAAGCCCGGCTCCAACGCGCGCATCGAACCCGGCTTCAACTGCGACCCGCCCGCCGCATTTGCAATCAGGCCGGAACCAGCTGAAATAACTGCGACCGACACCACCGCGCCCTGGATAAAACCGCACAACGATCGCTTAGTCACGTCCCCCGCCGACTTGTTCCTCTTGAGTTGCGACGCATTGTAACGACCTGAAGTGCAGTACGTCTATGATTAGAGGTGATCAGCGCCGGACGATCTTCGCGCAAGATATTGGCGCACTTTCGTGATACTCGGTAATTCGAGGTATCCTGCGTGGACACCCCTTCTAACGACCGGTCGCAACCGTTTCAACGACTGACGCGATGGCTCACACCCAATCGATCTGCAGCGCTCCGCCAGTATCGATCGCGTGCGCGAATCTATGATCTCGAACTCGCGTTGTTCGAACCGGTGCGTCAGCGCGCGGTCGAGTTGCTCGGCCTGAAACACGGAGATCGGGTGCTGGATGTAGGTTGTGGGACGGGATTGAGTTTTTCGGCATTGGAGGACCTGGTTGGGCATGAGGGGTCGATTATCGGAATCGAGCAAAGCCCCGAGATGCTCGAGCGGGCTTGCGCGCGTGCGGCTGACAACAATTGGAACAACGTCGCGCTCATCTCGGATGCGGTCGAGGAGGCCTCGATACCGCTGGCTGCCGATGCTGCCCTGTTTCATTTCACGCACGACATCATGCGCACGCCCAAGGCGCTCGTCAACGTCGTCAGTCATCTCAAGCCGCGCGCGCGAATCGTCGCGGCCGGACTCAAGTGGGCGCCGGTCCGCACGATGCCGCTGAATCTCCTGGTGTGGAACGCCGCGATGCGCTCGACCAGCACGCTCGAAGGCCTTGCGCGTCCGTGGAGCCATCTCGAGCCTTTGACGTCAGAACTTGAGGTCGAGCAGATGCTCGGTGGCACCGTTTACGTCGCCAGCGGCCGCGTAAGGCGGTGCTGAACTTTCTGATAATATTTGCTTAATGGCGTCGCGAGGCAGTGAAGGACTGAATTCCGAATACCCGGCTTGCGACTCCGCCAGGCCATGAGACATACATTTGTTCTTGCGACGCTTTTTATCGCGACTGCCGCGTTTGGATGCGGCGCTCAGCAACCGGTTCAATCGCAAGCTCAAACTGCCGCCGTGCCTCAATCCGATTCGCAACTGGTGATCGCGCCCGCGGTCGTCGACGAGCCTGCGCATCCCTTGCCGTTCAAGGGCAAGCTCCTTTCCGGTGATCCGGCCGAACTTCCGCCCGCGGTCGCGATGTCACTGTCGGAAACGTCGGCGGTGACGTTCACCTATCGCGAAGAATTGACGCACGACGACTACCATGTGCCGCTGATTGTCAGCGCACTTGATCCCGCCAACCTGGTCGGTGCCCCGCTCGGTGACATCGGCACGACCGCGTTTGCCTCTTTGTCAGTTAGCGCCGGCGACACTATCCTTGGCGACTACACCGCCAAAGAACACGTTTCGAAGTCGTACAGCATGTACACTCATCCGACCCACAAGGAGGTCGACGACGCCGCTCGCGTCGCGGTGCGGCAAAGGATCGAGCAGAAGCTTTATAAAGATGAGGCGCGGTTGGCTCGGGCCGCCGCCGTCGCAGCCAAATCTCACACTGCGTCCGCGGGCCAATGAATCGCGGGCTTCTGGTGCTGTTGCTGGCAGTCGTCGGCACTTCAATCGGGTGCGCCGTGCAGGGACAGCCGTTTGAAAAAATCTCGTCACCTCCTGGCAATGCGGTGATCTACGTATACCGACCGTACAGTTACGCCGGCTCCGCGCTGAAGCCTGCGGTTACATGCGGCGAGGATACTGCTCGCATCGGTCCGGGCGGCTATCATGCGTTCGTCGTTCCGGCCGGCGAGAAGGTCGTCTGCAGCATGGAGACCGACACCGCCGATGAAGTCGAATTCCAAACCGAGCGGCGCTCCTACTACGTCAGGGAGGAAATCGGCTGGGGCTGGATGACCGGCACGCCGCATCTGAATCCCGTCGACACTGACAAGGCGCAGACCGAGATCCAGAGCTGCAAGCTGGAACCCGAAACGACTGCTAGCGGGACCGCGAACTGATGCCGCTCGAAGCCGACGTTACCCAGGTCCGCGAGAATCATCGTTTCGATGAAGCGCGTCTCGAACGTTATCTGACCGACCGGATGCCGGATTTCCGCGGACCGTTGACCGTTCGGCAGTTCGTCGGTGGCCAATCGAATCCCACTTTCCTGCTCGAAACTCGGGACGCTCGCTTCGTCATGCGCAAGAAACCGCCGGGCACTCTGCTCCAGTCCGCGCATCAGGTGGAGCGCGAGTTTCGGATCATCAAGGCGCTCGCGACGACTGACGTGCCGGTGCCGGGCGTGCATCTCCTGTGCGAGGACACCGGCGTCATTGGCACCGCGTTCTTCGTGATGGACTTTGTCGAGGGACGCATCATGCGCGATCCGTTGATGCCTGACTCGAACCCGCGTGAGCGCGCGCAGTGCTACGACTCGATGATCGACGTGCTCGCACGTCTGCACAAGGTGGATTTTCGCGCGACAGGGCTAGGCGACTATGGCCGGCCGCAAGCGTACGTCGCGCGTCAGCTCGCGCGCTGGTCCAAGCAGTACCAGGCGTCGAAGACCGAAGAGATCCGCGAGATGGATCGCCTCACCGAATGGCTCGAGCGCAATATTCCCGACGATGATGAGACGACGATCGCGCATGGCGACTACCGCATGGAGAACCTGGTATTCCACCCGGCCGAACCGCGCGTGGTCGCGGTGCTCGACTGGGAGCTGTCGACGCTTGGGCATCCGCTGAGCGACCTGGCGTGGGTATCCCGGCCGTATCATTGTCCACCTGGCATCGACGGCGTGTTGAGTTTCCAACATATGGATCTGAAGACGCATGGTATTCCCAGCGAAGAGGAATTCCTCGCAGCCTATTGTCGGCGCGTCGGACGAGCCGGCGTCCCCGACTTGATGTACTTCGCCGCGTTTTCATTTTTTCGCGGCGCGGCGATCTCGCAGGGAATTGCGATGCGCGCGAAACTTGGCAACGCCAGCGGTCCCGATGCGGCGGAGCGTGGCTCCAAGACGAGATTGACGGCCGAGCTTGGGTGGGCTATCGCGCAGAAGTGCGAGCTCGGTAAATCGAAATCGTGAGCCCGCCCGCTGAAATGCCGGAAATCGTCAGTCTGGATGCAGTCGCGCTTTCACACGCGATCGAGTCGAAGCAACTCTCCTGCGTTGAGGTGATGGCCGCGTATCTCGATCGCATCGAGCGCCTGAACGGGCGCGTCAATGCGATCGTTTCGCTTGAGCCTCGCGAGGATCTGCTCGCGCAGGCCACAGTCGTGACATACAACTGGCGCGCGGCGAGCGTCTTGGCTGGATGCACGGTTTTCCGCACGCGGTCAAAGATCTCGAACCCACCAAGGGCATCCGCACCACGATGGGCTCACCGCTGTTCAAGAATTTTGTTCCACGTGAGGACTCGATCCTCGTCGAGCGAATCAAAGCCGCCGGCGCGATCGTCATCGGCAAAACAAATGTGCCGGAATTTGGGCTGGGGTCGCAGACCTACAATTCCGTCTTCGGAACTACTCTCAACGCCTACGATCAGTCGAAGACCTGCGGCGGGAGCAGCGGCGGCGCGGCCGTTGCGCTTGCGCTCAGGATGGTTCCGGTTGCAGATGGCAGTGACAACGGTGGGTCGCTGCGAAATCCGCCCGCGTTCAACAACGTGTTCGGACTGCGAACTTCGTTTGGCCGGGTTCCGTCGTTGTTTAACGAGGTCTTCATACCGTCGATCTCCGTGCACGGTCCGATGGCGCGTACGGTGACGGACCTTGCGATGTTTCTGTCGGTGATTGCCGGATACGACGCGCGCACGCCGCTGTCGATTCGGCAGGATGCGGCTGAGTTCGCGGCACCGCTCGCGCGCGACTTTAACGGAACCTGCATCGGATGGGTCGGAGATTTTGGCGGCCTGCCGTTCGAGGCAGGGGTGCTCGAACTATGCGAAGGAGCACTCAAGGCATTCGAGACGCTCGGATGCATCGTGGAACCCGCGATGCCCGACTACCCGCTGGAGCCCGTGTGGCAGAGTTGGTGCAAGATTCGAGCGTGGCAGATTGCCGCGATGCTCAACGGGACCTATGCCGATCCTGACCGCCGCGCGCTGATGAAACCCGAACTGCAGTGGGAAATCGAAAATGGCCTCAAGGCCAGTGCGCTAGAAATTGTGGACGCGAACGTCGTGCGTACGGGCTGGTATCATGCGGTCGGCAAATTTTTCGAGAAGTACGATTTTATGATCGCCCCCGCGGGCCAGGTGTTTCCGTTCGACGCGGCAACACATTGGCCCAAAGAAGTCGGCGGCGTCTCCATGGATACCTACCATCGCTGGATGGAAGTAATGATTCCGATCTCGATGTCGGGTTGCCCGGCGCTCAGCGCACCAGCCGGTTTCAACCAACGCGGCCTGCCGATGGGCATTCAGATTGTCGGACCGAATCACGCCGAAATGGCCTGCATGCAGCTCGCGCATGCATACGAACAAGCGACCAACTGGGTGACCCGGCGACCGCCTTCGATAAGGCTTGAGTTGAATCTCAGAATCGCGATATGAGCGCCCGGCTAGAATCTGACTTTCGCGGCCACGACGATCCTCACCCAGCTCTTGCTCAGTCCTGTAGCGCCCAGGCCGGTTCGGCCCATGACTGAAGATGCGGCCGCCTGCGTTATGCACCGACTTCAGCAACCCGGAGATGGTGCAAATTCTCGGCTACGATGACAACGACGGCAACAGCAATGATGCGATGGAGCCTTTCATCAGTCGCGAAGCGGAAAACTACTTTGTTCTTCAATAGCTCGAACGCCGCTCCAACGACCAGCCTTTTCTGGGCGACTCGCATCAATGACGTTACCTTCCAATATCAGGGCGAGATGGGCGGCCAGATTAACAGCAGCGGTCCACTCGATGCGGTCGCGTTCGATGGACTCGAACGGCATCTTTTACTTTATTACCGCCAGAAGTTATGGAGCCGCCGGCACTGGGGCTATCTGTCAACGATATTCAGGACCGTTCGCTGGTGGCGCTGTGACTGTTGTGAATCCGGTGCCTGGCGTCGCGGCGCCGAAGGTGGGGCTGGTAGATTTCTACCAAGAGAACAGTGCGGACGGCAACACGCTGTACTTCACGCAGGGCAACTACACGACCGGGAATCTGACGAGCACCGAGATGATGGTCGCGACCCGCCAGGGCGATGCCTTCGTCGTCGAATCCAAAGAGCGCCAAACTCATGAAGACGATCAACGACAAGCATCTTAATTACGCGGCAGACACGTCGGCTGACGAACTCGAGTTCTTCTTCACGCGCACCATCGAGGTCGGTCCGGCGATATACATGGCCACTCGCAAATCGACGTCGAAGCCATTCGGCCAGCCGAAGAAAATCGACGCAATTACCGGGTTTGCCGAGGCGCCCTCGATTTCGCCCGATGATCTGTCGCTCTACTACCACGAAAAGAATGCGAGCGGACGTATTTGAAATCAATCGAAGTGACGCGCACTATGAAGCAGTAGTGCAAGCGTTATCGGTTCAATGGGCCGCGTGTGAACCAGCGGCAGCGGGGATTGGGCGGCGGCCAAGGGCTCGGCGCCACAGTCCTGACCGTCCTGCCTCAAGCGATCCATGTACAGGTAGATGACGGGCGTCGTGTAGAGCGTCAGGACCTGGCTCACCAGCAGTCCACCGACGATCGCGATGCCGAGCGGCCGGCGCATCTCGGAGCCAGGCCATTGCCAAGCGCCAGCGGCAAGCCGCCGAGCAGGGCGGCCATGGTGGTCATCATGATCGGGCGAAAGCGCAGCACGCACGCTTCGTAGATCGCGTCGTGCGGCGACTTGCCTTCTTTGCGCTGAGCCTCGAACGCGAAGTCGATCATCATGATCGCGTTTTTCTTGACGATCCCTATCAGCAGGATGACTCCGATCAGCGCGATCACGCTCAGCTCGATGTGGAACAGTAGTAGCGCGAGAAATGCGCCGACGCCGGCCGAAGGCAGCGTCGAGAGAATCGTGATCGGATGTATGTGACTTCGTAAAGAATGCCGAGCACGATGTAGACGGCGAAAAGTGCGAACATGATCAGGAAGCCTTCGTTCTTGAGCGAGTCCTGAAACGCTTGCGCGGTGCCCTGGAATGTTCCGCGAATGCAGGCGGGCAGTTTGATCTGCGCTTCGGCCTTCGCGATCGCATCGACCGCATCGCCAAGCGCGACGCCTGGCGCGAGATTGAACGACATCGTCACACGTCGGGAATTGACCGATGTGATTGACGGCCAGCGCGGTCGTGTCGTCGGCGAAATGGGTGAAGGCGCACAGCTTGATCAGCTGCCCGGTGCTGGACTCACGTGGATCTGGTCGAGCGACTCGGGGTTCTGCCAGAACTGGCGCGACTTCCATCACGACATGGTACTGATTCAGCGGCGTGTACATCGTGGACGACCTGTCGCTGCCCGAATGCGTCGTAGAGCGTATCGTCGATGCCTGCTGGAGAGACCCAGGCGTGACGCGGTGTCGCGGTCGACCACGACGTTGGATTCGAGGCCGCTATTCTGCTGGTCGCTGTTGACGTCGGTCAGGAAATGCACCGTGCGCAACTTCTTGAGAAGCTTCGGCGCCCATTGGTTGAGCGCATTCAGATCGTCGCTCTGCAGCGTGAATTGATATTGCGCATTGCTCTCCTGCCGCCGATCCGCAAATCCTGAACCGCCTGCATATACAGATTGACGCCCGGTATCTGAGCGACCTCCTGCGGATGCGCCCGATGACCAAGTCGGCGCTGATCTTCCGCTCGATCAGCGGCTTGAGGCTGAAGATACATGTTGGCGGTATTGGTCGCGCCATTGCCGCCGGTGAATGCGATGACGTTGGTCACCGCCGGGTCCTTATCGATAGCCGCGACCAGTTCGGTCAGCCGGTCCTTCATCGCCTGGAACGAAATGTCCTGGTCGGCCTGACCGCGCCCTCATGCGTCCGGTGTCCTGCTGCGGGAAAAATCCCTTCGGACGATCTTGAACAGAAAGATGCTGAGCCCGAGCGTCACAGCAAGACCATCAGAGTGAACGGCTGATGGTCGAGAACCCACGCAGGCTGCTCTCATAATGGTCAAGCATCCCGTTGAAAAATTGTTCGCTGGCGTGGTAAAGCGATTATGTTTATCCTGGTCGTGCGGCTTCAGCAGATGCGTGGCACATCATCGGCGTCGTGGTCAGCGAAATGACCAATGAAACGAAACGGCCGCCGACAAGGTGACCGCAAACTCCCGGAAAAGGCGGCCGACGATTCCAGCCATCAGCAGAATCGGAATGAAGACCGCGACCAGCGAAATGCTGATCGAGAGGACCGTGAAGCCAATGTCCGCGGCGCCCTTGATCGCGGCCTCAACGGCGGCATTCCTGTTCGCGATAGCGGGAAATGTTTTCGATCACGACGATGGCGTCATCCACCACGAAGCCGGTAGAAATGGTCAGCGCCATCAGCGAGAGATTGTCCAGGCTGTATCCGTATAGATACATGATGCCGAAGGTGCCGATCAGCGAAAGCGGAACCGCGACACTGGGGATCAATGTGGCACGGGGTTACGCAGGAACACGAACACGACCAGGATCACCAGCGCGATCGAAATCAGCAGCGTGCTTCGACGTCACGCACCGAGGCCCGGATGGTGGTCGTGCGGTCAAGGACTACCGTGAGATCGATCGCCGCTGGAATCGAGGCTTGCAACTGCGGGCAGCGCGGCGTAGATTCGATCGACAGTATCGATGATATTCGCATCCGGTTGGCGGAAAATGATGACCAGGATGGCCGCTTACCATCGACCATGGCCAGCATTGCGAAAGTCTTCGACGGAATCCTGACCACTGCCGAGATCCGAAAGCTGAACCGGGCGAGCCATTGCGTAGCGAACGATAAGCGGCTTGTATTCGTCGGCCTTCAGCAGCTGATCGGTCGTGCTGAGCGACCCAGGTCTGTGATCGTTCGCCAGTTCTCCTTTGGGTCGATTCACATTGGCGTTGGCCAACGCGGTGCGCACGTCCTCGAGGCCGACGCCAAGATTGATCATGTGGGTTGGATTGAGCTCGACGCGCACGCCAGGCAGCGCACTTCCGCCGACTGTGACCTGGCCGACGCCGTCGTATTTGCGAAAGCTTCTGCTCCAGAATCGGTCGGCCGCGTCATACATGTGTGCCGGGCGCACAGCGTTCGAGGTCAGCGCCAAGAATCATGATCGGCGCATCGGCGGGATTGACTTTTCGATAGGTCGGATTGCTCGGCAAATTGGCGGGCAGTTGCCGCGCTGCGGCATTGATTGCGGCCTGCACGTCGCGTGCGGCGGCGTCGATATTGCGGTTCAGATCGAATTGCAAAACGATGTGGTCGACCGAGATAGCTGGTCGAAGTCATTTCGGTAAGGCCGGCGATTCGGCCGAATTGGCGTTCGAGCGGCGTCGCAACAGACGAGGCCATGGTCTCGGGACTGGCCCGGGCAAAGATGCCTGACCTGAATGGTCGGAAAGTCGACTTGTGGCAACGGCGACACCGGAAGCAGGCGGAACGCGACCATTCCGGCCAGCGCGAGAGCGATGGTCAGCAGCGTGGTCGCGATCGGCTTCTAATGAAGGGCGTCGGAAATACTCATGAGCTGGCCGGACGGCTCCGGGACGCAGATCCTTGTCGCGCCACTCCGCAAATCGCGTCGCCAAGCGGTCGAAGGTCAGGAAGATCACGGGAGTGGTATACAGCGTCAGCATCTGGCTGAACAGCAGGCCGCCGACGATAGTGATACCCAGCGGCCGGCGCAGCTCGGAACCGACGCCGGTGCCCAACGCCAGCGGCAAACCGCCGAGCAGGCCGCCATCGTGGTCATCATGATCGGCCGGAAGCGCAGCAGGCAGGCCTGGTAGATCGCTTCGCGCGGCGCTTGCCCTCCTCGCGCTGCGCTTCGAGCGCGAAGTCGATCATCATGATCGCGTTCTTTTTCACGATGCCGATCAGCAGAATGATGCCGATAACGCGATCACGGTCAGATCTCGCCGCAGATCATCAGCGCCAGCACGCGCCGATGCCGGCCGACGGCAGGGTCGAAAGAATCGTGATCGGATGGATATAGCTTTCGTAGAGAATGCCCAGCACGATATACACGGTCACCAGCGCCGCCAAGATCAACAGCGGCTCGTTTTTCAACGAGGCTGGAATGCCTGCGGCGGTTCCCTGAAACGAAGCCTCGATGCTGGCGGCATACCGATTTGCTCGCGCACCTGTCGATCGCGGTAACCGCGTCGCCCAGCGAGTCGTCCGGCGCCAGATTGAACGAAACCGTGATCGCGGGAAACTGTCCCTGATGGTTGACGACCAGTGGCGCCGTGCCCGGTTCGAAGTGGGTAAAGGCGCTCAGTGGGACTCGCCCGGTGGTCGAGCGCACATAGATATCGTCGAGTGCGTTCGGGTTCTGCTGGAACTGCGGCGCGACTTCCAGCACCAGATGATACTGATTCAGCTGAGTGAACATGGTCGAGACCTGCCGCTGGCCGAAGGCGTCGTACAAGGTATCGTCGATCGTTTGGCGTCATTCCCAGGCGCGAGGCCGTGAGCCGATCAATCACGGCATGCTCCTCCCAGCCGTTGTTCTGCTGGTCGGTCGCGACGTTCTTCAGTTCCGGCAGAGTGTTGAGATGTCGACGAGATTCGCCGTCCACAGGTTCAGTTCGTCGCTATTCGGATTTCGAGGCTGAACTGATACTGGGTGCGGCTGACGAGGTATTCGACAGTAAGGTCCTGCACCGGCTGCAAGTACAGCTGATGCCGTTGACGTCGGCCGGCTTCGGCTGCAGGCGGCTAATCACCGTGCTATATCGACCTTGCGCTACGTCCAGCGGCTTCAAATTGATCAGGATGCGCCCGCTATTAAGGTAGTGTTGGTGCCGTCGATGCCGACGAACGACGACAGGCTCTCGACCGCCGGATCCTTCAGAATATCGGCGCTAGCTGCCTGCTGGCAGCCCCGCCATCGCATCAAACGACACGTCCTGCGGCGCTTCCGAGACGCCCTGGATGACGCCGGTGTCCTGCACCGGGAAAAATCCCTTGGGCACGACGATATAGAGCACGATGGTCAGCACCAGCGTCGCCATCGCCACCAGAGCGTTGCCATCGTGCTCAAGCACCCATCGAGGGTCCGCCCGTAAAACGCGATCCTGGCTTCGAAAACCCTTTCCGAGATGCGATAGAAGCAGGTCTGCTGATCCGTCGGGCGTGTGCTTGCAGCAGCTTCGCGCACATCATCGGCGTCAGCGTCAGCGAAACCATCGCCGAAATCAGAATCGTCACGCGAGCGTGACCGCGAATTCGCGGAACAGCCGGCCGACGATGCCTCCCATCAACAGAAGCGGAATGAAAACGGCGATCAGCGAGAACGTCATCGAAAGGATCGTAAAGCCGATCTGCTCGGCGCCTTTGAGCGCCGCCTCCAGCGGCGAATCGCCTTCCTCGATAAAGCGCGATGATGTTTCGATCATCACGATGGCGTCGTCGACCACGAAGCCGGTCGAAATCGTCAGTGCCATCAGCGAAAGGTTGTCGAGGCTGTAGCCGAGCAAGTACATCACGCCGAAAGTTCCCATCAGCGAAAGCGGCACCGCCATGCTCGGAATGACCGTCGCCGAAACGTTGCGCAGGAACAGGAAGATCACCATCACCACCAGCGCCACCGTCAGCATCACCTCGAACTGGACGTCGTTTACCGACGCGCGGATCGTGGTCGTGGTCGTCAAGATCTCGACCTTGACCGACGGCGGCAGCGAAGCTTGCAGCCGCGGCAACAGGGCCTTGATCCGCTCCCGACCGCGATGATGTTGGCGCCGGGCTGGCGCTGAACGCTGACGATTACCGCCGGCGTGAGGTTCGTCCAGGCCGCCATCTTGTCGTTCTCGGCGTCGTCGATCACCACGCCGACGTCGGAAATATTGACCGGCGCGCCGTTGTGATAGGCCACGATCAACGGCATGTAATCCTTGGCCGTCAGCAGCTGGTCGTTGGCGCCGATGGTGTAGGCTTGTTGCTTGCCATCGAAATTGCCCTTGGCTTCGTCCACGTTGGCGTTCGCTTATCGCGGTCCGCAGGTCCTAGTCTTCGGGGTGCGCCAGTCCGGTACCGCGGTGACAAACGCGTCGTCCACGCCGAACTCGACCAGCGCCCGGTGCACGTACCGGCCAGAACGGATCCGCCCCGGTCCGGGTGATGACCGCTGAACAGCACGCATGCCGGGCCGCGGCCACCGCGACGTTCGTGGCGCTGCCGCCCAGGAACTTGCCCGAACGTCTCGACGTCCTCCAGCCCGACCCCGGTCTGCAGCGGGTAAATGCCACCGCCCGCCCCATGGTCAGCACCTCGTAGCTCACCGTTTTCCCACATGCATAAGTCCGATACCCATCAACTTCCCCTGCCACGAGGTAAGTCACGGTGATGTCAAATTGATAGTACATACTCGAACCCGGACATTATGGGCCGGGCCTGCGCGCTTGGTTAGCCCTCGCCGCGGATCAGGGCGGCGACGCCGTCCAGGATGCGGTCCAGGCCGAAGATGAACTCGTCGTCCGGGTCGTCGGCGACGTCGAAGGTCCCGGAGGCCAGGAACGCCGCGAGCGCGGGGAAGCGCTGCGGGTCGGTCAGCTCCCTCTCAGCATCCGCGGGTAGGCGGCCATCCACTGCGACGGGCTTCGTCCCGAGGCCATGATCGCGGCCATGATGTCGGCCTCCGTGGCGGCGAGGTTTCTGACGTACCCGCCCAGCAGCATGGCCACCGACGCCTTGCGCGCCAGCAATACATG
>CAWBMF010000011.1:0-202350 GCA_963789835.1 uncultured delta proteobacterium
AATGCTGTAACCGCGGGACGCGAATACAACGTTGGTGACAGTCTTCTTGAACCCGTCGATCTCGTCGGCAATGGCCCGGTCGCCAGCAAAGCTGTCGTCAATCGGGAGGAGCCGGTAGGACTCCACCGTCACCCTGCCGCCGTCCACGGTGATCACCAGTTCGCCGAGGTTCTCTCCATACTTCCCGGCCTGCACGACGGGGGTGCGTCCGTTGACGATGATCGCATCGCGCAGTCTGGTGTGGCTGTGGCCGCCCACCACTACGTCAATGCCGGGCACCGCCTCAGCCAGGCGCAGGTCATCGCCGTCGGTGTAGTTCCCGTCTTTTCCTCTCGCTACGCCGCCGTGGCTAAGGCAAATGACCACATCCACCTTCTCTTTCTCGTGGAGAACGTTCACCATCTCCTTCGCGGTCTCGATGGCGTCGCGGAACGAAGCTGCGCCGCCTTGGGCGTAGACTACGGCCTCTTTGCCGAGCAACCCGAAGATGCCGAAGCGCACGCCGCCGCGCTCGATCACGAGATGGCGGCGGATCACCCCATCCTTCGCCAAACGCTGGAGATCGGCCAGCGTTGCGTCTTCCCCGTCGAAGTTGGTGTTCGAGGCGACTACCGCAGGAATATGTCCAGCTTTGGCGGCCACTGCAATGGATTGACCCAGTCCATCGGGACCGAAGTCGAACTCATGGTTGCCAAAGGTGGTGGCATCGTAACCCATCCGGGACATGAGTTGCAGTTCGGAGCCGGTCTCGCGCATCGCCCCGGCGAATGCGGTCCCCATGCTGTAGTCGCCAACGTCCAGGATCAGCACCGGGCCAAGACCCTGGAGAGCTTCCTTCCTCTGGCGAATTAACGCGGCTAGCCGAGCGTATCCACCCAGTGTCTTATAGTCGCCAGTGCTGAACGGGGTGTAGTCCGAGGCCGGGCCCAGTCCGATGAAATTCGAGTGGAGGTCGTTGGTGTGCAGGATGGTGAAGGTCTTCTTCCCCTCCGCTGCCACGGGAATGGGCGGGACGTCGCGCTGAACTTGCTTCGTGTTCTTGGAATCACTCATGGTGCTTCTCCCCCTGTGATAAATTGAGGACGCCAGAACGCCGTCTAATGAGATTATTGGGTCATCCGAGCTCAGCCGGTTATTGGCCGGGATTTGCGTTCTAATTTTAGGAACACACGGCTTTTACAATGGTATTGAGATTAGAGTCAAGTTTAGTCACGTTGCCATTGGCGTCTGGCTTCCGCTAGCCCAGACGGGCGTGGCCTGAGAGATCGTTTCGCAAAGCGTTGGAATTTCGATCCTTATTGGATAGGCTTTCGCGATAGGAGCCGCTCAATCGGTTCCTGACTTACTCGGATCCGACCGCTCTCTGGGCGGTTCAAATCTAGTGTGACGTAGACCGCAATGCTCACCAACAGAATGAAGCAGACCGTACCAGCCACGTCCGTACTCCCCTCGACGCCCTGCTGGCGGCCAATCAAAAGGGCCGTGATGATCGCGCATGTATAAAGCAGGAACACGATGCTGGACGGCAGGTGGTCCCTGTAAGCCGCGAGGAGCGATGCCTGGTTGCTGGTCACGCCATTGAGGGTATTGGCCAACAATATCGCGATCGGTGTCCCATCGCTGACTGCCTCGCCCACCAGTGTGGTCATCTCATCCTGCATACGGCCAAACTCTGGCAATGCTTCTTCGACGTCGCGAGCGCGCGCCCGAGCCAGATCGAGGCGTAGTTGTGCGTATTGCCGAATTACAGTCTGTAGCTTGGTTCGGCTCGGGTCCTTCAGTAGGGTCGCACAGGCGTAGAAGTCGCCTATTGCGTTGGCGTCCGCGACCATGGCGAGTTGCCGCTGGTCGTGTTTCGCGATTGACGTTCCGAAGCTAAAGGCAAGCAGCAGGCCAAGCAGCGCAATGCTGGCGTCGTCAAACTTCGATGGCTTGATACCGTCCATACCCCGCCCGCGCCTTCCCATGTGGCGACCGATTTGCCATGCCGCCAGCATCGCAACCCCCAAGGCCAAAGCGACGATGCGGATGTCCAGCGCGGCGACGAGCTGATCTAGGTCCATGAGATCCTTCGCCGGTAGTTCCGGCGTGACAACTAGCATTCAAATGTCCGCGTCGCTAAGCCGCAAACGAGTCACTCTCGGCGTGCGTGCGAAGCGCCGGGCAATAGCTTCGCCCGTCTCAACTTATCCAGCCACGGTCTTGAAATCTTATCTTAAGTTCCACTGCGATCGCGTCGGCAGTCGATTTGGCTCTCCCCTCGAGCGTGTTCCTGCCGCTCGCCTCGCCATAAACTTTCATCCCGCCGACGACTATCAGGCCGAGCGGATTGCCGGTTGCGATCGCGACCGCGGCAGGCATGATCATTCCGGGCGTTTTATTTCCAGATGAGCTAAGCGTGCCCGACCCTAATTTACGCCATCCCTGCGGCGTCACCGCATATCCTTCGACTACCGTGTCCATCTCGGAGGTTCCCGCCCCAAATCCGATGACAAAACGCTTCACGGCGCTGCCGCCTTGGACCGAGATGAGATAACCGCGTATTACCCCCTCACCGGGTTGCGGCCTCGATCCCCGGCCCGCCTGTACGGCCGTGAGTCCCATCGCATTGATATCCGCAACCAGATCCTGGGCGATCATAGCGCCGAGCTGACGGCCTTCTTCGAGTTGCTCAGCCGTCGGTGGCGTGCTCGGCGCGCTGACCGCGTCCCTGATAGAGGAATCGGCGGGCATGTCGGCGGGATTCGCGATGAAGTTGTAGACCCAGATCCGATTGGGCCGTGCGAGCCCCGGGTTGCTCGTCGGCGTTTGCTGGGTGACGTTGGTTGAGGCGCACCCGGCAAGTACGGTTAGGGCGAAAAAGAATAACACTGTGCGGCTGCTGAACTTCATCACGAACCTCCTCAAGTCGGTTAACGGAGCGGATTCGAGCACGTCCTTGCTCAACTTGATACCTTCGTGGACCACGGCTTCCTGCGCTTCTTTTTCTTTACCTCCAGCGACCGCAAAACTTAGAAGTCGAAGAGATTGCCCTTGATCAACTTTGGGATAACCGAGGTAACGGCGAACTGCAGCGTGTTGGGCTGAGCGTTGGTGCCGTACTCAGATGGAGTAAAGAACTCCTGGATCTGTGCCTGAGTGAGGGTGGCAGTGGGGTCGTTAACCTCCTCGCTTAGGCTCTCAGATAGGGTTGTGCTCGGCGTTGTAGTCTGCTGCGCTACGCGGATAACAAACGCAGAGCCAGAGTCAGCACGAGAGATCGGAGCCGCAGGTAGCATATGCGCATTTTTTCCTAAAAGTTGTCGCGCAAATCGCCATGCAAAAATACGTACACACCTTATCGGCTTAGGTCGATTGTAGGAGGCTTATTACCTATTCGCAGAAGTGTATTCGCGATTCTCAGATCAACCCGCGCTCTCGACCGACAGGGCCAGCGCCTGAGGACGTGTAACCACGACCCGATCGCCGACCTTGACGTTACCGAGGTGCTCGGGATTTGAAACCACTATCGTCTCGAGGCTGCCGTCCGGTCCCTTTAGCGTGATCTCCTGGTTAGCTGCATCGACGCGTTCAACCGACACCGCTAGCCCGCGCCGCGTATTGGAGACTCCGCCAGGCTCCGCCCCGATCATCCCATTTTTCAGCGAATCGACTGGTACCGCTTTGCCCGCCCCTCTTTTTCCGATCAGACCACCCTCGATGTATCGGACCAGCACACGCTCGTCCACTTTGCGCGCCGCAAGGTCCTGGTCCTTCTCCACTTCGAGTGTTAGGAGCCTCCCGTCTTGACCCTTGACCGTGATGAAACGTTTCGCAGGGTGGACGGCCACGATTTCGCCCTGAAGCGTCAGCACGCTTACGAAGTGAAGTTCGTCCCCTGTAGAGACCGAACCCTGCGTGTCAGCGGCTGACTCAGTTGGTGGTTGATCACCCGCAATCGCAAATCCTGCAGAGGTAATACTTAGTGCTATGCATACGGCGATCGCCGCTAAGATTCTCATGCGGTCAGCTCCTTTTGCTCTTCGACTCTTCAAAGTCGACCCCATTACATTTCTCGCGACGAACGGTAGCACCCAGATTGTGGTCGCGCGCACTCGCTCGACACGAACCCTCGATTATTGGACTGTATATCCTCGTCCCGTGAGACACGCTTTCACTGCACGAACCCAATTAGATCGGTTCTGCTCGTACTGCCCGACATTCTGCTGCGCCCATTGTTGATGCGCACGCTCCTCCTGTCGAATCTGATCATTGCGTCGCACCGAACCCAGCACTCCTCCTCCAACTGCTCCGATCGCTGCTCCTTTTCCGGCGTTACCCGCGATAGCGCCCCCAACTGCACCGAGCGCGGCACCACCCGCCGCGCCGCGGATCAACCCGCCTTTTGGCGCTTGGCGTGTGGGGGGTGGACTCGAAGCGGTGACGCGCGCCGCCGGGTCGAACCCGGTCTGGTTCGTCGCCCAAGCGCGGCATTCCCACTTGTCCTTGTCTTGCTGTTCGGCGCTCTGGTTCTTTGTCGGATAGATGAAAAGGTCGTCAGCCAATGACTTGATCGGGGCAGAGGTAATGAACCACAACAGAGACATTAGTCCGATTGCTGTTGTCCTTGGCACGATAGATTCTCCCGTTTCGACGACGTGACGAGAAGTTACCGAACCATATCCACGCGCTATGAATTTCTCTCCGACTACACTTTCAGAAACACTCGCCGAGGCTCGAATATTTTTTCCTGTCTGTTATCCCACGGGCCTGGCGCCCCTCTATAGCGCATGCGGCGGCAAGATTCAAAAGTGCTCTCGGCTGCGGGTAGTGCCCGCCTGCCGTCTGCTGCGCCACCCGGTCGCGCCCTTCTTCATCCAGATCGTCATGCCGATCGCTACGCAGCATAGATTTTGATCAGAAAGACAAGGAGGACGTAGCATCCATCCATCAAAGAACCCCTTACCGGAATAGCGGAACTGCGTCGGCATTCGTCGCGTCGCAGCCATGCGAAGAAAAACTGCTCCTTCGAATGGGCTTTGAACGGTGCTAAAGCGCATAACGTAGCCCAACTCGGCCCCGTCCATCTGGCCCTTTTCCTTCGACATGAACAACCCCGAGCTGAGTAGACTGAAACCGATAAGGTTTGTTCTACCCGGCACAATCGCTTCTGGCCTCAAAATACACAACTCCTAGACTGAAGCAGAGGCAGTCTGCGGCGCGCTTTCCCGCGCGATTTATCACGACGGTTGGATCGCCGCCACGACTCCACCAGCCGCGCCGTGGCTGCTGGCTACGGGCAAGCTGCCCGACGTCTACAGCTACAACTGGGAGCTTTACAACATCGCCGATGACTACTCGGAGTATAGGGGTCTCGCCTCAAAAATGCCGGACAAGCTCAAGGAGATGCAGTCGCTGTTCCTGACCGAAGCAGCAAAGTATCAGGTCCTGCCCCTGGATAATTCGGTCTTGACGCGCGCCGTGACAGCGCGACCGAGCGCGGTTGCGGGGAAAACGGTTTTCACCTGCACGGGCGAGAATGCAGACATTCCCGTCGGAAACGCTCCCAGCATTATGGATAGGGACTACACCATCATCGCCGATGTGACGGTTCCCACGGGTAACGCCGAAGGGATGATTGTGACTCTGGGCGGCCGCTTCGGCGGCTACGGCCTCTACTTGCTCAGAGGCAAGCCGGTGTTCGATTACAACCTTCTCGACCTTCAGCACTATCGTTGGGAAGGCGGCGTTGGAGGCCACAACTGGTTAGGCGACGGTCTAAAACCGGGCAAGCACACGATTGTCTTCGACTTCAAATACGACGGACCCGGGCCAGGCAAGGGCGGCACCGGAGTTTTCACGGTTGACGGCAAGGAACTGGACCGCAAGACGATTCCGCACACGATTGCATTTCTTATGGCGATCGATGAAACCTTCGACATAGGGAGCGATACGCGTACAGCAGTGAACGACGATTATAAGCTCCCGTTCCACTTCACCGGGACAATTGACAAACTGACGTTCAAGCTCGGGCCATCGCAGCTGCTGCCGACCGATCAGAAAGCCGCTGAAGACGCCGCGAAGAGCGCGGACAACTAAGCACCGGTTCAGCACTCCACCACAGTGCCGTCGCAGGTCGACTTGCGCGTTGAAATCTCTGCCTATTGCGCGTTCTTGCGGGCCGATAGTCCGGGACGCGCGCGCTGTGCGCGGCTTCTCGGCCAGTCGCAACAATTTCTCTGACGCAGCGGATGATCACTCCGGCGCGTCCGGTCTATCCGGCTACCTCACTGAGAGAATTTTCTTTCCAGCGCTCACATCGAAATCTTTTTGAGTCCGATAGCCGTTTCACACTCGTTTCACGGTCGCCTAGGTGCGGACGCCACCGGTTGGGTAGACCGGTAAGGCCACCGAAAACCTTCAAATGAGCCGGCTTTCCACTCGCGGTGCCCACAGAGTGTCCACTTCTAGGACTGTTTCCGCCGATCAACAGGAACACTCGGAGCGATCAGAAGTGATCGACCTGAGTGGCCCTACAGCTCGCTCGATTGCGCGAGAGCCCGGACCGGCATCTGATCCCAGGTCCGGCCGTTGAGGACGCGTCCCGCCTTCTTCTTGCACCTGCCGCCGCACTGTTTGAAGAAGAAAGGGACTCGAGCATTGCGGCATTGGTCCCGTAAATCCATGGCCCAATCTGGATTCATCGGGCGGGCCCCTGGCCCGGACTCTCCTCCGACAATAACCCAATGAATATCTTGCAAGGCGAGATCGTGCAGGGGTCCCAACAAAGGCTCGAGCGATAGAAACCTGACAGCAGCGCGGGTCCGACGGAGGTCATCGATGCGCGGCCGATACTTGTCGCTCTCGACGCTGACTCCCATCCAGATGTTCGGGGCCCATTTCAGTTGTCTATCGAGCTCAGCGAGACGATCAGCACGCTTCGTCAGTATCTGGAAACGATGCCAGTGGGCCTGCCGCATGACATCGAAGACCTTCTGTATGTAGTCGAGAGGCACGTCCTTATGGAACAGGTCGCTCATCGAGTTCACGAAAATAGTCTGGGGCTTTTTCCAGCGCAGCGGCAGTTCGAGCATGTGCAACTGCAACGTCAGTCGGAACCCATTGCGATAGTTCCTCTGGCCCATTGCCTTCAGCCGCTTGGCCATTCGTTCCGCATAGCAGTGCGTGCAACCTGGGCTAATCTTCGTGCAACCCGTGACAGGATTCCAAGTGGACTCAGTCCACTCGATCGCAGATCTTGCCATTCCTATGTTGCCCCCGTGTTCGTGTATTTTTTGACGATGTCCTTAAAGACGTTTGACGCCACACGTTTCTGGCTCCCAAAGAATAGGTAGTAGACGATAGAACCTGTCGAGTTCTTCATTGGGAGCGGTTTCGGAACGAACTCGAAGCCGCCGACTACCTTGAGCCGGTTGGCAAACGCCCCTACGATCTCTTCGTTGCCCAGCTTGATCTGGTCGTCCTCACCGAAAAACTGCTGCTGCCTCTTGTAGGCGACTTGCTTCCACGACTCGTCACCCCAGAACGCCGTCATTCGGGTCTCCGCCTCGACAGTGACACGGTCTGGTCTCAGCCTAAGCGCGTTTCGGTTCATATCCATGATCGGAAAGTTCATGAGGATGTCGACTGACTTCATCCTTCCAGCGGTCTCGGCGACCTTCCAGTTGAGGTGCATGCCATACGGGTCTAGGACACAGAGCGCGCGTCGAAAATCCTTGCATTCGACTTTTGGAAACACCTGATTCGGAAGGACCTCGTTGCAATCACCTTGGATCACATGGACCTCCGGACGGCTCTTCACCTCTGGCAGGGACTTCAGATGGTGCACTTTTGTAGGATCGAGTTCGACCAAGAAGTACTCGTAGAACGGAGGCTTGATGGCAACCGCATTGAGAGGACTGCCCGGCACAAGCCTGCCACTACCCTGAGAAAGATGAAGGCCTGCTCCGGCGAATCCATCAATGTATGAATATCGCAACTCGGCAGCATTAAGGATGTTGACGTAAGCCTGAGCATACTTCCGGACAATCTCCAACTTGATCTCGCTCCAAAGTCCGATCTCGTCAAGCTCAAAACCCCCAGCCGTACTATTCTTGGTGATCATTGTTGAAGTAACGATAGCCCTTTAGAGGCATTGGAAGTCCAGTATTACCTCTATAGTGATGTGTGTCTCCGACGAGCCAGTGATAGAGGTTGGCATACTTGAAATCGGGGTGGATCTTAAGACCTATACCCCCGATACGGTCCCCATTATGTCTCATCAGCTTTTTTGCAAAATCAAAGACCGGGGGAGAATATCTGGTTTCCCCTCCGACGAAGGCGAGAGTGCACCCTGTGACAAGATCGGCTAGCTGCAACATCAGGTTTAGTCGTGAAGGCATATTCATGAAAAGAAGGATTCGATTGTAGGTGACAAATCTCGTTCCGGTCGCCAACATCTCAAGGCGGTTCGCGAGAAATTGCTCATGCTCGGAAACTCTTTGGCCGCCCGGCCTGTCCGCGATTACGCACCCATTCCCGCGGCCCTTTAGACACCATTGCACCCTCTCCAAGAGGAGCGACGTCACGTCGTCCTCGACCGTCGAAGAATCATTCATGGCTTTCGAGCATCCGGTGTCCTCCACCACGACGATGGCTTGAACGGCGTGGCGTGCGGCCTCGGAAAGAACCCTACGGAAGAATGCAAGTCGTTCGTCTTCGACCAGACCGCTATGCATCCAAAGCTCGCAGCCAGGTGACCATTTGAATGGTTGTCCTTCGGGGAACCCAGCATCCTGTCGCAAAGTGGCGATGATTGTCGTTAGCGGTTTGAGAGCTTCCTCGGGGACGCAGACGGCTCCAGCGGCTACAAGGGGATCTCCCATTCCCGCTCGCAGCGGGTGCAGCTGGGAAGCGTCATCGCAAAAGAAGAAGGCCATCCATCGCTAAGACTACCGAAGCGCCGGTGTCGGAGGAAATCACCGCAGCAGTGATGATTGAGCCATGGCTGCGCTCGGGGACGAGTGCGGATCTTTCAGGAGGTGCTCCACGCCGAAAAGGAGAGGGCGGTATAGAATCAAGAGGCGTCCATCGATCCGGTCTCTCGGCACCTGATCATAGCGGAAACGTTTTATTCCTTTGACATGTAGCCATTCGCTTGCGGCGCGGTCGTGCTGGCGGGCTGGCATCTGATGGTGCCTCCAGCGTCGAAAGCTTAGGGAAATTGCTACCACGGCGAACAGCGTAGGTCGCCACCTTGTCTGGTTTTCGCTGCATCGCAGCTTTTTGGATGCTCGGCGGACTTTGATATTAAGGGCGGTAGCGGAGATTTCGGAGATCGCACTTTGAGTGACGACAAATGGCAAGACGGTCTTGAGCTTGAAAAAGCTCTGCTTGAGACGGCCGATTCGGGTGAACGAGCTGAGCATGATCGCTTGAGGCAGTTCGACTCACCGTTGAGCTTTGTCGACGAACCCAACTCGTCTCCGCGACGCCAGTTCAGGCGAATACGAGCCCAGCTGGAAGAGGCCTTTATACTTCGCCTGCAAAAGGGGGAGCTTCTAGCCGTCGGATACGATACGCGGTCGGGCGTAGATTCGAAGCCAGTGATAGTTCCACCTGATCGATGGCGTATTCTGAAACCAGATTTTCAAAACTCCATCGCGGAGTCTTCCACTTTCTCTCTTGAGGGCGTTAGGGTGTTCCGCGATCAAAAGGCTTTGGACTCGCACTTAAGCGAGCTGGATCCGTTTCGGTCTGGAATGCCTGGTCGGACAACCGCCAAGCACAAGATTGTTGCTGAGTTTCAACGGCGAGTCTCTTCGAACGAAGCGCTGCCTTCACTGGCCGCGGAAGCGCGCGAACTAGTTGATTGGCTCCTCCGAGCTTATCCTGAGGCTCCTCGAACGTCTGCTAGGACAATTGAGAATCAGCTTCGCGATCTTCACCGTCGTCACTTCAAAACGAGGACCACGAAATAAGGTTTTTCGTACGGCTTTTTCGTGGGACGGGCTACGACTTAGTCTTCGCGGTATGAAGTTACGTCGTAACTCGCTTTTAAGTCTCAGATTAACGGGCCATTCATCCCATCTAAATGGGGTCAGGATCATATTCGCAGGCGCGCATGCGTTCTCTTGCGGCTGGCGCGGCCGCGCGACGACGAGCGGCGAACGGAAGAGAATTGGGCGAGCTGTGGGCGGGCGGAAGCTATGAGCGGATTCGTGATGGGCTTGATTCTGAAACATTCGCGGTCGAGAGGGACCAGCAGGCTAGTGGCTGTGGCGATTGGGGATTGCTGCGAAGACGACGGAACCGGCGCTTGGCCGGCTGTGCGCACCATCGCGGCGCGCGCGAGCACTAGCGGGCGAACAGCGCAGCGGTCGATCACGGAGCTTGTGCAGTTAGGCGAGCTCGCCATCGATGAGAACGCAGGGCCGAAACGCGCAAACCTCTACACGATTAGAATCGACCGGCTTCTTGCCAATGGTGCCGCTGACAAACTGGCGGCTGAAAAATTGGCGCTAGAATCGAAGCGGCAGGGTGCCAAATCGGCGCCTGTACCAAAATTACACCCTGTCAGAGAAGGCGCCGGAGGGTGTCACGACGAGCGAATGGAGGGTGACGAAATTGCAGCAGAGGGTGACAAGGCAGTGTCACCCGATCCGTCCTCTGGATCCGTCCGTTCGGATCCGTCCATCGATCCGTCCACCTGCGGTGCGGCTCGTTCGGGGTTCCTCTATCCCGATGACTTCCTGGAATTCTGGAACGTGTTTCCGGGCACAGATGGAAAACGCGCGGCCCTCCAGGCGTGGAAGAAGTTATCGAAGTTCGAAAAGGCGAGCGCGATAGCTGACGTTCCCAAACGGCTCTTGGCGAATTGGGCTGGGAAGGAGCTCCACAAGCTTCCCAACGCCTCGACTTACCTGAATGAGCGGCGATGGGAAGATGAGCTGCAGGCGAATCGAATTGTGGTGCCAGGGCCGCCGAGACTTTCGCCAAAGCGGCAGGAACTATTCGAATCGATTCAACGCGACAAGGCAAAGGAAGCGGTAAATGAAACAGTCTCAGGCCAAACAGGTGTTGCTCAAGTCCAGCACCATCTGGACGAGACAACCGACAGACGAGGCAATACAGGCTGAGTGGGCAGAATGTCTTTCGCGGGTGAGCTTCGAAGGGGCTCTGTACGCTGTTCGCGGACTGCGAGATTCGGGGCGCCAGGAGTCACCGACGCCAGGCGAAATATTCAAGCTCGCGCGCGAGTTCGACGATCGACGCGAAGCCGACGAGCGCCGCAAGCAGAGGCTGCTGGAGGAGCCGGCCCGAACGCCGGAACAGATCGCGGCGGCAAAAAACCTCGTGGCGGATTTCGAGAAACGTATGAATGAACGTAATGATCGAAGACGCCGCGGTTCCCGAATCGTACCGGGGTAGGGGGATCAAATCTCTACGATCGGCCGAGCGTTTACCGTATGGCAGCTACACGCGTGTGGCCGCAGGTTGCCCCCTAGGGGGGGTATGCAGGAGGTGGTGGATGGGGAGTCAGGATTTTCGTGATCGAATCAAAGAGCTCCGTCGGGTGCCAGCGCGAGAGCTTGTGGCGAATCCTCGAAACTGGCGCAAGCACCCCGCTGCCCAGGCCCAGGCACTTAGGGCGGTGCTAGAGGAGGTCGGCTATGCCGACGTATTGCTGGCGCGCGAGATGCCGGACGGTCGCTTGATGCTGATAGATGGCCATCTTCGGGCCGAGACCACACCAGACCAGAACGTGCCTGTTGTGGTCCTCGACGTAGACGAGATCGAAGCAGACAAGATTCTAGCAACCCTCGATCCCCTCGCCGGCATGGCACAAACGGATAAGCTTGTCGCCCGCGATCTCGCTGACCTGCTTCGAGAATTTAGCGGTGATGGAGTAAATCGGCTACTCGAACAATTGGCTGGCCGCTCAGTGGGTGAACTGAAAGATCCACCGGCGCAGGTCGACAAGGCTTCTGAACTGATGGCGAAATGGGCGACTCAAACGGGCCAGGTGTGGCAGATAGGCCCGCATCGGATGGTATGCGGGGATTGCCGTGATGAGACGGTTGTAGGGCGGCTTTGGCCGAAGGGCGGTCCTAAATTGCGGATGGTCTGGACCGATCCGCCCTACGGCGTCGACTATGCGGCGAAGAACGCCTATCTAAACCGCGCCGACCGAGGAAATCGGGTTCAAACTCCAATCGAAAACGACAGTCTGACAGCCGCCGAGACAGGAATCGTTTTCAAGCGATCGCTTGAGGTCGCGAAGAAATTCGCCGAGGCGGGTGCGGCCTGCTATGCGACCGTACCGGCCGGTCCATTGCTCGTCCACTTCGTTCAAGCACTGACCGCCGCCGGCTTCGGATACCACGCTCAATTGATCTGGGTGAAGCATCAATTTGTGATCGGAATGGCCGACTATCACCACCGCTTCGAGCCAATTCTGTACGGTTGGCTGCCCGATGCGGCGCACTACTTCGTCAAGGATCGTACTCAAGACGATGTTTTCGAAGTTGCCAAACCTCAGGCGAGCGAATTCCATCCAACCACGAAACCCATCGAGTTGATTGCGCGAATGATCGCCAACAGCAGCCGGCCGGGCGAGATTGTCTTCGATCCATTCTGTGGCAGTGGGTCCACCCTGCTCGCCGCGCATCAATTGGAGCGCATTGGCTACGGCGTCGAATTGTCTCCCGCGTATATTGCCGTAGTTCTCGAGCGATTCGCGGCGCTTGGTGTCGAAGCAGAATTGGTTGGACGCGAGGAATGCTAGATGAAAACGCCAGGACCGCCACCAACGCCGACTAATCTGAAATTGCTCAAGGGAAACCCGGGGAAGCGGAAGCTGAACACTAACGAACCGGACCCCGAGCCGGCGATCCCTCCTTGCCCCAATCACCTGGATAAGGTTGCCAAGAAAGAGTGGCGCAGAATCAGCAAGGAGCTTCTTGCACTCGGAATAATCTCGAGGCTGGATCGCGCCGCTCTTGGCGGCTATTGCGACGCGTACGGACGCTGGGCGGAAGCGGCGCAACAAATCCAGAAATACGGTCTGGTCTTCAAATCGCCAAGCGGCTACCCGATGCCATCGCCGTATCTCGCGATCCTTCATACTGCGCTCGACCAGATGCGCGCATTCCTCACGGAATTTGGGCTCAGTCCGGCTTCGCGCTCACGGGTCAAGGTGGCCAATCCCAAGCAGCGTGACCTATTCGGGGATTTTCTCGATGGCGACGACGAAGAGGTTGTCTGACCGACTCTTTGGGCGGTGAGGTATCTGGTGTGGCAGAGGGAAACTCAATTCAGCAAAACGATCCGAAGCTCGTCGAATGGGCTGGTCGGATCTCGCTCGATCAGATCCCGGGGCTGCTGCTGGTCCTCGCTTCACGCTGGCTGGTCGAGACGTCGGCAAACGCGAACGAACAAGACAGTAAACGCGACCCGGGACCGAACCTCGTAACCGCCGGTGAGCTGGCCAAGCACCTCAATCTCCCCGAGTCCTGGGTTCGCACCGAGGAGCGACTCGGTCGAATTCCAAGCGTCAGGCTCGGCAAATACGTCCGCTTCAGGTTGAGCGATGTGGAACGGAGCCTCGCTCAAAACAAACGCCGCAGGCCATAAATGGGCCATTTTCCTGCCATTCCGGCAGACTGGATGTCGGTCGCGATCTCACGCTAGTCGTGTCCACCTGAAAGATTGCGATGGCAAGCATCAGAAAATTCCATGTCGCCAGCTGCATAGGCAAAGATTGTGGCTGCCTTTGGGTGCTCGATTATCGCCCGCTCGGTTTGTTCGGCCCGCGTCGGCGGGTCCGTTTCAAGACGCGTAAAAAGGCGGAACGGTTCCAGATCGACACCGTGCAGCAAGCTTCTCGCGGCGAATACGTCGAGCCGGCGAAGGTGCCAACTTTCGGCGAGGTTGCTGAGGATTGGTTCAAAAGCAAGTTGGGTCGCAGACCTTCTCACACCTTCAATCTTAGAACGCGCCTCGACAAACAAATCCTGCCCGTGATTGGAAAGCAAAAGCTCGATCGAATCACGGTGGAGGCAGTAGAAAAGCTTCGAGACAAGCTGCGCGAAGAGGAATATGCGCACCGGACCATCAACCGGATCCTTTGGATCGTCGGAGCGGTGTTTCGTCTCGCAATCAAACGGGGGCAGTGCTCGAAGAATCCGGTCGACAGCGTCGAGCGCGCGGTTCAACCAGCGCGGGAGCTCAGCACCGATGGTCTGCCAGCTGGAACCGGAACGGACGCCATCGATCCCGACAGCGTCCTCAGCCCGAAAGAAATTCAAACTCTGCTGCAGGAAGCAAAGCCCGGTTTCGAGCGAACCCTCTTCGAGACCGCGTATCTCACGGGAGCGAGACAGGGAGAACTCCTTGCGCTGCGATGGATTGATCTGGAGCTGCCGAAGGAAGGCTCCGGGAAAATGGTGATCCGCCGGAGTCTGTCCTGGGCCCGGCCGCAGGGCGAGGAGATACGCCCCCGTTACTTCCCACCGAAGACCAAAGCGGGCCGCCGAACGATCTCCATACCTGCTTTGCTGGTCGCAGAGCTCAAGCGTTGGAAGCTTCAGTGTCCGATCTCGGAAGATGGACTGGTATTTCCGACGATGGACGGAAAGCCGATGCCGCACGCGAAGATGCTCCAGACCCAATTCTATCCAGCCCTTTCACGAGCGAAGCTGCGGAGGGTTACGTTCCACACTCTGCGCCATAGTTGTGCTTCGGCAATGATCGCGAGCGGCGCCCCGATAACCGAGGTGCAGCATCGGCTCGGCCACGCCAATCCCGCTATAACCTTGCTTGTGTACTCGCATTTTCTGAAGCAATCGGAGAGCGATGTTGCCGACAGGCTCGCCGACGCCCTATTAAACATCCCTTCAGCAACCAGAACTCAAAAAGCGATCGAATCATCATCTAGCGCGATTGCGTCATAGCTCCCGATAATGCGGAGCAAGCCCGCGGATGGCTTGGACATACGTTCGCTCTGGAATTAACAATGGGCTGCGATTGGCCCATCGGAGGGGTATATTTTCTTGAGCGTCTGCGAGAGTCCTAATCGCCAGGCAGCATGCCGCCATCGGATCCTTTTGAGCCGCTGCTATACAACACCACACTGAGGAGAACCCGCATGCCAAAGTTCAGCCGTTTAACGCCAATCCGTTTGCTGGTTTTTGGAGTGCTGCTCCTTGCATCACCTTCGTGGGCTCAGACGCGCTCGCCGATTGCCGAACAGATCGCCAAGGCCTATGGCCTGGATTCGTACGATCAAGTTGAAGCGATCCGCTATACGTTCAACATAAGGGGCGCCATCTCGGTCACTCGTTCATGGGTTTGGGAGCCCAAGACTGGCCAAATCTCCTACGAGGGAAAGGATAAGGACGGCAAGCCGGTGAAAGTTACCTTTGTGCAATCCAAGGTTACCCCCGATTCTCCCATCGCGAAGGAAAAAATTGACTGGTTTTTCGTAAACGACAATTATTGGGCGTTCCTCCCCTTCCATCTTTACTGGGATTCCTCAGGCGTTAAGGTGCAAGACATGGGCATGCAAAAGCTGCCGCTCGGGAATGGTTCGGCGAAGCTGGTGACCTTCCAATATCCGAAGGGTGGTTACACGCCCGGAGATACTTGGGATCTGTACGTAGCGTCTGACAACCTGTTCAAACAAATGGTCTACCATCGGGGATCCCCAAATAGCCCCGTGCCAGCTCTCGTTACAGTGACCTGGGCGGGCTACAAGAAAGTTGGCCCTCTAACTTTTTCGACCGATCATCGCGGGACCGCGGATGGCAAGCAGCTGCATCTCTTCTTTTCGAATGTGGCCGTCAAGCTAGTCGGGTCCGAGACATGGATTAACGCGCAATAGAAGCGGCATCTACGGTGTCGATGGCGAATTGCTTATTGGCGCTTCAAAAGGAAAAGCTCGATGACAAACCCCGGCTCCCACAAATACTTGTTCATCGCGGTCGCGTTCGTGCTGACGCTCGTGAACGTCGATTTGTTAAGCGCCCGAGCGCAAACGCAATCCCCATCTCAGCCTGCAAAGGTGCGAGAGGTCGATTTCACCTATCACACAGAAATTACCGGAATAGATCCGAAGGCCCATCGTGTCGAGGCCTGGATTCCGCTGCCGCGAGAAGACCGATTCCAGCAGGTAAGCGATCTTAGGATCGACAGTCCAGCGCATGTCGAGGTGGTAAATCAGCCCACCGGCGGAAATCGCGTTGCGCATCTGCTCGTAAACGTGCCGCCGTCGGGTTCGATACCGGTTACCATCCGCTTCAATGTGCGGCGCGTCGAGGAATCGGCGGATCTGGAGAAGGCGCAGGCGAACGGTCCGCGGCCGACCGGCGGGGCGTTTGCCGGCTACTTGGGCCCGGACCGCCTAGTTCCGATCGACGGACAAATAAAGCTGGTAAGCGCCAAGGTGGGCGAACCGGACGGTTCTTCCTACGAACAGGCCAAGGCCATCTACGACTACGTCATTGCGAACATGACCTACGACAAGAGCGGCCAAGGATGGGGACGGGGCGACGCCATCTATGCGTGCAACGTCAAAAAAGGAAACTGCACCGACTTCCACTCGCTGTTCATCGCGATTGCTCGCTCTCGGGGCATTCCGGCGCGTTTTACGATTGGCTTTCCGCTCGGCGCGCCGAGCGCGGGCACAATCCCCGGTTATCATTGTTGGGCGGAATTTTATACCGGCGGCCAGTGGGTTCCGGTGGACGCATCGGAAGCGTGGAAGCATCCTGACCTGCGCAATTATTATTTCGGCCATCTCGACGCCGGCCGGGTTGCGTTCACGATGGGCCGCGACCTGGAGCTAACGCCGCGCCAGAGTGGAGAACCGGTTAACTTTCTGATTTATCCGTACGTTGAGGTCGACGGCAAACCGCTGCCAAAAGAGCAGATCAAAAACAAGTTCGAGTACACGGCGGTTGCTGGTCAGTGATTCGAAAGGCCGCCAAGGAATAACTGCGGCGAACTTTCAAGCGGAGGAGCTCGTCGCGCGACGCTCCCTCGCTGACTTCGCCCACATCCACCCGGCTACGCCTAGAACGGGAACGTACTCAATTACCATGGTCGCCCAGACGGGAAGCGGCCAGTACACTGCAAGCGAGCTCACGGTCCAGACCGCGAGCGGCAGCATGCGTGGAGTGAAAAGGAACGGGGTAACCCAAACGAGGTACCACGGGAAAATCGTCGGCGCGAAAAGCAGCGTTACTGCCAGAGGCCAGGCCCAAGCCTCCGGTGAGTCGAGGGGCAAATGCCAACGCGCCCAGAGCGCGACCGCAAATCCGAGAGCGACCGGAACGCCGACCAGGCCCTTCGTCGGAAAGACCCACTCGAGCGCTGTATAAACCGGTGCATTGACGCGCCAACGCGCTAAATAGCCTCCGAGCGAGCCGAGCGGCAACTGACCGTGTCCCAGAAATGGAATATAAAGCGCAGCGAAAATTCCGACGGCTAACACCGCGTCACGGCGGCGGATGCGACCCCAAAAGAGGGGCGTCAACGGGACCGGAAGAAATTTGACCCCGATCGAGAGCGCGAACGCAACAGCAGAAGCTGTGCGCTTTCCCCGTACCAGCAAAGCTGCGGTGATGACAAGAGCTAGCGCACCTAAGAGATCCACATGCCCGTTTCCGGCGCCCTCCAGTGCGACTAGCGGATTCCATGCATACGCGAGCACCCACCACCGGCTTCGACCGGACGCAGACAGCCACCAAAGGAGAACGGCGACTAAGGCGGCATCACAGAAAAAGGCGGCAGATTTCATCGCGCGCGCTGAATCATCCACCGTTGCGACGCCGCGAAAAAAAAGCTCGGCAACAGCTGGATACGGCGTCGGGAAATCAGGATGGTTCATCAGCCGAGTCTCGGCAGTGTGCAAATGCCGGACAGCGCTGTCGCTTGGTACAACCAGGTAAGGATCGTAGCCAAGCCGCTGGATTCTGCCATCCCACACATACCTATAGACATCGGTTGAAAGGGTTGGCGGGCTGAGTAGAAGGGCAACTCGCCATGCCGCTGCGAGCACAAGGCATAGCGCAAGTCTTCGATTGCTCCTCCCCGCAAACCGGCCGAGAAGCCATACGGTTCGCAGATATGCGATCGCTGCCAACGCAGTGCATACGACGAATACGTGCGCGTGTGTTCTTGAATCCAAGAAGGAAATCCCGAGCATGCAACCTGCGATGACTAAACCCCAGCCGATGACCGCGGCCGGCGCTACGCTCTCCTCCTTCACCACTCGCGTAGCTCCGGCCGGCGGGCGAGCCACGCGGCCGTTCGCTGGGCGCGGCTAGGAAATAAACTAAGCTCGCGAGCCAACCGCGCCAGATCCTCAAACTCATCCACGTCATAACCGGTTTCGGTGAGTGCCACGCGAAGACCCAGGCCTTGCGCACTTGCCATCAAGGAATCAAGCGCGCTGCCGGTACCCATCTGTTGCGTATCAAACAACTCGGCTTGCGCAGTGTTACTACCTACGAGGTAGTAACCGCCGTCTGTCGTAGGACCCAATACCACGTCCGCTCCGTCGAGGAGCTGAAAAGCCTTATCGAGAGTCTCCGGCGGCAGTTGAGGGCTATCGCCATCGAGAGCGATCACACGGCGGTATCCTCTGTCGATGAAGATGCGAAAGGCCGAGGCGAGGCCGGCGGCAAGACCTTCGCCTTGTTGCCCGACGACTTCGATCGCCGGCAGCCAACTGGCGAGATCGGCGACATCTGACGTCGGGCAAACAATGGCAAGTGCGTCAGTTGAGATGGAGTGAGCAAGATCCAAAGTATCTTCAATCAGACATTTATAGAGTTCGACGACGGCTTCGGCAGGCAGACTGGCGGCGAGTCGAGTTTTCACTTGGCCGACGCGAGCAGCCTTCGCCATTATGATCAGGGCACGTTCACGAATCGCTGAACCCACCTGTTTCAAACGTTCCCCTCGCCCTTCGAAGTGCTGTCGAGGAGCTGATACTTGAAGATCGCGCCGAGGATACCCCAGGCCGCGCCAATGCTTCCTCGCAAGGTACCGCTTATCTTCGACGAGCCGATCCGGGGATGATAGCTCACCGGCACTTCGGTGATTCGAAGTCCCTGCCGCGCGCCTTTCACGATCATCTCGACCGGCCATCCATATGTCGTTTCCCGTAACCCGAGCGCAAGCAGCGCTTGATAGCGCGCTGCTCGGAACGGACCAAGATCCGTGAGGCGGACACCGTTGAATAAAGCGATCAGGCGAGCCGCGAGACGATTGCCGAACACCGCATGCCAAGGCATAGCGCCTGCTGTCCGCTCGCCCGCCAGGCGCGAGCCGATGACGATATCCGCGGTGCCCTGCCGCAGTGGCTCCAGCAGACGAGACATCTCCACGGGACGGTCACTGTAGTCTCCGTCCAGGAACACGACGACGTCTGGAGCATTGACTGCAGCCAGGCCGGTGAGACAGGCGCGACCATAGCCACGCCGCGGCTCATGCAGAACCTCGGCCCCCATCTGGCGCGCAATCTGCGCGGTTCCGTCGGTTGAATCGCTGTCGACGACAATCACTTGTTCGACCATTCCAGCCGGAATATCGGCCAGAACGAGGCCGATGGATTGGGCTTCATTGTACGCAGGAATGACTACCGAGACGCGCACAGATTCAGATTGGAAGCTGCGGCCAGCGCCGTGCGAGCGCGACGTCGACTGCAGCGCGCTCACCCGACGGTCCAAGAGTCAGCGCGGCAGCTAAGGCCATTGGAATCAACAGCTCCCATATCCAGCTGAGGCCCCACTCCGAGACCCACAGGCCGGTCAGCAATCCAAACGCAACGAGCGCGGCAAATCGGGAAAAAAAACCGAGGACGAGCGCCACTCCGAGGCTCGCTTCAAGAACCCCCTGCAGAGGACCGGTTACCGCGGCGTGGGCGGCGGTGAATCCCATCACGTGCTTCCAAAGTGTCGGCGCGTGACCATATTGGATGTAGTAATGGATCAATCCCGCGTATCCTTTGGCGGTGTACAGCTCTTTGTGAAGGTTCTCGAAGAAGGTCGACACGAATAGTGCGCCGAGCGCGACCCTTAGTATCGCGAGCGCGAGCGCGGCGTCGAGGGTGGGCAGTTTGGAGTTCCTCAAGATTTGCGCTCCTCGCGCTCTTGAGCGCCGAACACGGTGGTGCAAGCACTCCCAGCCTTCGAGAATTGTCGCAAGCTTCCGGCGCGGCTGGCGAATGTAGGCAGAGGCTTTCCCGCAACGAACGGGCAGAACTCATCGGGCAGGTCTAATCCTCCCCGCAGTAGCCGCCGACTCGGACAGCCGCCGCGGCACGAATCGATGAAGCGACAATTCGCGCAAAACTGCGGAATTTGATCCAGCTCGCGGAAAGCCGGTGAGTCGACAATCGCCGCTCCCCGTTCTTCAAGCTCAGCCAGCCCGATAGTCCGCTTCGGCCAATAGACGCATGGGAGCACTTCGCCTTTCGGCGTGACGCGGATGGTACCCTTTCCGCAACCGCCCGAAACAGCGTCGAATCCAAGAATCGCGCGCACGATAGGTTCATTGCACACGGCTAATGGACAGGATTCCAGCAGCCTCTGAAAGCCAGTCCAGAACTGCTCATAGTCGAGTGAGAAGGCATCCGTTTTGACAGGCTGATAGACATTGATCCGGAAATTTGCCCCGTGCCGGGCGGCGACCGCCCCTATCTCGGGGAGCTTGTCATAGTTGGTCCGCATCATAACGGCGATAATCGTGACCGAGACTCCAAGTCCTAGAACCCGCGCCGTCTGATCGAGCACAAGCTGCCAGTTCCCCGGACCACGCCAAGAATCCTGCTCAGGCTCGGTCGCGAAGTCCAGTGAAAACTCGAGATCAGCGAAAGCGCGCAGCTCATCATCGCTTAGGACCGCTGCCGAGTAGCCATTTGAAGTCAGCGCTATCGTGGTGCCGCGCTCGCGCAAGTACTGCAGGATCGCGTGAAACTCCGGATGAAGTCCGTTCTCACCGGTTCCAAGGTTCACCGATCGAACCGGCACATTTTCGCAAACGCGCCGAACGTCCTCGAGCGACAGACGATCAATCCGACCTGTATCGCGATAGCAATGAGCACAGGCAAGATTGCACTCGTTGGTGAGCCCAAGGCCGATCGAAAAACCATCGCCGCCAGATTGTTTCATCATCTCGGCCTATCACTTACGGACACGATAATGCACCAACAGCGTGCTGTATCTCAAATGAACGAGAGTCATGAAACCGTCGTCGCCGTTGATCGACTGGACCGACGAGAACTCAAGCAGGGATCGAATTCCTACCTATTTCAGTCGCGTTATAGCTCCCGATAATGGGACCAAGCTCGCGGATGGCTTGGACGTATGTTCGCCCTGGAATTAACAATGGGCTGCGGTTTGCTCATCAGAGTGGCGCAATTTTCTTGAGCATCTGGGGAAATCCTAATCGCTAGGCCGCACGCCGACCGGAAAAGGGAGAGAAACACAAGTCAGCGTCGCAATGAAACCAATTGCCGCTTTAGAGGTGCTGCGTAGCGACTACATCAATCGATCGAGCACCTGGCGTGCTTCTATCAAGTCGAGCGTGTCATGGCCTTCGGTAAAACTGGAATACAATGGCTCAAGCAGGTTCCGAGCTTCCAGATTCGAGTTGCGCGACACCAGTAGAGTCGCCAAGCAGGTGGCCGCGCGCAGTTGAATAGGTTTAGCGCCGATTCGTGCTGCGGACGCGATAGCCTCGCGAAAGCATTGCTCAGCTCCTTCTGGGCGATCAGCAGTTACCGAACTCTGAGCACTCGATTCGCAAGGTAATGGTCCCGCTTTCTCGACCAGCAGTTTACCCTTGACCCAAAGTAGGTATGGTTGCCACGCTTCCTCCTCGGCAGAAGAAGCAATGGCGTCGACCACCGTCGCTAGCGCCTCCTCATGCAGGCCGGCCGCTCCCTCGGCTTCTGCGAGCATACCGAGGAAGAACCAGAGCCCCACGCGTGTACCTGGTGCGATGTAGTCAGATACACCCTTGCGCACAACCGCTAGGCCGTCTAGCACCTTCCCTTCGTTCAGCATGACCCAGCCATTAAGAATTTCGCTCGAAGCGGAAAAAAAAGGAAAATTCTGGCCCGCAACCAGTGAGGCGAGCACCTTTGCATGCGTTTTCACTTGGATTGGGTCGCGTAGGTATACGGAAAGCACACCAGCGAAGTGCTCGGCGAAAGCGAGGTCGTTAGGTTTATTTAGGCGTTGCGCAATGTCGAGAACTTCGCGCATTTGTTCGCGCGCCAGATTGATCTCTCCCAGGTGCCACGAGGCCCAACTCTGATGGGCGAGAGCAGTAACGCCCGGATCTTGCGGGCCGAACAAATGGTCCTCGCGTCGGTAGTGTGAATAAGCGATTGCCGCGTGATCGCGGGCTCTCTGGAAATCCCCCAAATAGAATCTGCTCATCGTTTGAGCCGTGTTAGCCCAAACTATCGCGAGTACTCCGCCATCTCTTGTTGCGAGTGTAAGTAGTTCATTTGCGAGAGTTAGACCGAGGCCCTTCTCCCCTCTAGTAAGCGACGATATGTAAAGGCCAAGCAACACGAACAAGAGATTCATCGTGTTCCCGATCTTGTCGCCCAGAGAACGGGCCTTGGCATATGCTTCCAGCGTCTCTGGCGCGGCGTACCCAAATAGAAAAGTCGAAACGTGGCCTAATCCTATCCATAGGAGCATTTCGCGCTGCGAACGCTGAGGACTCTCAGGGAGGTGTGTCAGCTCTGCAAGGGCGCGATTGTAGTATTCTTTCGCTTCAGGAAACGCACCGCGTATTACCGCCCGCTCACCAGCCGCTTGCCAGGACGCAGACGAGCGATCGGCATCACCGGCGGCACTGTGGTGGATTGCCAGGACTTCGGGCTCCATCTGTGCGAGCTGGCCAAACTCACGCTCGAGTACGGATGCGATTTTTCCATGCAATTGCTTGCGCTGCGCTTTAAGCAGAGCTTCGTACGCCGAGTCCCGAATCAGAGCGTGCTTGAAGGTATAGGTTGAATCGGGCGGTAGACCCCTCTGGTAGACGACATCCGCGTCGACCAATCGTTCGAGGTGTGACTCGAGTTCACTATCCGAGAGCTCTGTAACGGAACGAATGAGTTGGTAGGAGAAGTCACGCCCAATTGTCGCTCCGACCTGGGCCACTTCCTTCGCGCCGCCCAGACGATCCAACCTCCCCATTAGCGAGTCTTGCAGGCTCTCTGGGATATCCGTGCCCGTAACGCGTGCGCCGCCCTCCAACAGCGATCGAACCATTTCTTCAACAAACAGCGGCACCCCGCCTGTTTTCTCTACAACTGCGTCCACAACTTTTCGTTCTAACGCGCTGCGCGATGCAACCTGCGCAACTAGGTCACGTATCTCAAGATCATTTAGGGGAGAAAGATTGAGTTGGGTATGATGTGCCCGAATCTTCCAAGGGATGCGGAATTCCATCCTCGCGGAACCAATGAAGAAGAGCGGCAACGCGCCAGCTTGATCCACGATCACCTTGAGCAATTCGAGCGTGGAGGTGTCCGCCCAATGCAAGTCTTCCATCACAAGAACTGCGGGTTGAACCCTAGCGAGACCGAACAGCCACTGTGCGAGCGTGTTGATGAGCCGGTTATGTTGATCTTCGGGATAGGCTACCAAGGGTGGATATTTGTTCGAAACCGGAAGGCCGAGCAGTGACGCGATCAGTGGAACGGCTTCGGCTAGTTTGATGCCGGAAAGCTCCAACGAGCGTTCGATTTGGGTGATTCGCTCATCTGCCGGCTCATCGCCCCGCCAAGCGAATCCCTGCTGGAGCATCTCCGAGACGGCGAAAAACGGCGTGTTTTGATAGAAAGGAGCGCCGCCGCACTCAATCCAGGTATGCGGCACGTCGCCGATTAGATCGTGCGCCTTTTGGATTAGTCGTGACTTTCCGATTCCGGCTTCACCGACCACCAGTACGACTTGCCCAGAACCTGTTCGTGCCCTGTCCCATCGCGTTTGGAGTATCCTAAGTTCCTCTTCCCTTCCAATAAACGGGGTCAAGCCGCGTCCGCGGGCTGCGGCATTCACCCGCTGACGTACGCCACTAACCTGGACAACTTTGTAGAGTCGTACGGGCTCGGGAATCCCCTTGAGTTGTCGAGCGCCCTGGCTCTGGATGACGAACACCCCGGGAACCAGCTTGTTGACGGCATCGGTGATTAGAATCGAATTCGATCCAGCTTCTGATTGAACTCTGGCGGCGATATTTGGCGTATCGCCGAACACATCAGGTGCTTCGCCACCTCCGTGGGATACCACCACAAATCCGGCATCAATGCCGATTCGAACCGGCAACTGTGACCGCCCTTCGTTCTTGAGACTCTGATTCAACAATTCCATTGCTTGAAGCAGCGCGAGGCTGGCACGTACCGCTCTCTCCGCATCGTCTTCGTGAGCCTCCGGGTAACCGAAGAACACCAAGACACCGTCACCCAGGTACCTTACGATGGTTCCCCCGAAGAGCGTGACGGCTTCGCCAACGACGTTCCGATATGCCGAGATCAAACTGAGCCAGTCCTCGGGATCGAGGCCGGCGGCGGTTGCGGTCGAGTCGACAATATCGCAGAACAAGACCGTGAGATGTCGGCGCTCCGCGCCAGCAGCGTCCAAAGCCCCGAGGGGGTCCGCGTGGAGATTATGAGATCCGCGTGGAGTAGCAGATTCCGAATTCCCTGAGTCGGGAAGTGAGGATCCGCAATCGGAACAGAAACGCGCGTTGCGCGGAGATCGCGCGCCGCAGGCATGGCATATTCGCTCGAGCGGCGTGCCGCAATTTGCGCAGAAGCCTTTTCCTTCTAGAGCCTCGCTATTACAGCTCGAGCAATGCATCTAAGCGAGTTATTACAGCAAATCTCAAATTAAGACACTACTTGAAAATGATTACGTTGCGCATTGCCGTCTAAAATTGAAGCTTTGGGCCGGACGTCGAGTCCGAACTCAGCAAGCGAACTCAGAGCCGGGAGGGAAATAGCCTCCGGTTCAGCAACGCGGTTTAGGCAGAGGTTACGTCGCCCGCTGCTCCCTCGGCGAAATCGAACCGCTTGCCGCAGCAAGGTCCAGACTGCACCAACTTATACGTTCAATTCGTCGAGGAGCGCCTTGGCGTCCTTCAAGTCGGCGGTGTCGAAGCCTTCGGTAAACCATGCGTAGATCGGCGCGAGGAGATCGCGCGCTTCTGAGGGTTTGCCCTGATCGCGCCACAGGCGCGCAAGGGTGGTCGCCGTGCTCAACTCGAAGGACTTCGCCCCCTGCGCTCGAGCAAAGTCGAGGGCGCGATGGAAATGGGCCTCAGCTTCGGCGATTGAGCCACCGCTGGCGAGAATAATCTCGCCCTGCAACCGATTCAATTCGGAATCGAATAGTCCCTGCCCCGTCTGGGCAGCGATAGCAAGTCCTGCCGCTGCCGCACCGCGCGCCTCTGTTAACTGACTCGCGGTCAAGTAAGCCTCGCTGAGCAGCGCGAATAAGACCGGTGCGCCGCCTTGGTTGCCTGTCTCGGCTACGAGTGCGAGTCCCGCTACTAGATCGGCGATCGACTCGGACTCGCCTGCTGCCACGCGCGCCGCCGCGTATAGCGCTCTGCCGAGGCCAAGCCACAGCGGAAATCCGTGTGCCTCGCTCAGCGCAATCGTTTCAGCCGCATTCTCGCGTTGTCCTGTTATCTCGCGCCGACGCCAGTGCACAAAAGCTTTGAAGAAGAGGGCATTGGCTAGAGCGAACGGATAACCGAGCCGTCGAGCCATATCGACCGCATCCCCTGAGCTGGTGATTGCCCGATCCAGCCATCCAAGGATCGAGAGATCATTCGCGATCCAAACCAGTAAAGGGGGACCGAGATCCTCAGCTATTGCCCCGTAGCCTTGTCCTGGCGAGTACAAAGCTTGCCCCGTCTCGAGATGGGCGAGCGCAGAAGCGAACTTGCCCTGGTAGGTTTCAGCAGTACCGATATCAAAATGTCCACTAACCGCTAGGTGCCTGTCGCCGGTCTGCTCCGCGATCGTCAACATGCGAGCGCCCACCACACACGCGCGCTCGACCAGTCCGGAGTTGAGAGCGAAAAGCGCCAGGCCGTCGAGAGCAAACCCTAGACGGGCATCGCCCGTGGTCTCGCATAGGACGCGCGCTCGGTCGTATGCAACCTCGACTTCAACGTGTGCATAGCCCTTTGCAGCCGTTAGCGACTGGCAGAGGGTAAGCTGAAGCTGTATCTCGAGAAGTTCTCGTTCCATGCCTTCTGGTTGCGACGCCAGCAGAATGATTGCTTTGCGTAGATGGCGAATCGCTTCCTCGTGTGCCGAGCGCGATTGAGCCTGCCCGCCAGCGCGCTGATAGGCGGCGATTGCCTCGCCGATCCTTCCTGCCGCCTCCGCGTGGCGCGCAAGCAGCTCCGGCTCGGCTGCCGCGGTCTCCGGGAACGTTGCCATCAGTACGTCGACGACGTGACCGTGAAGTTGCTGACGGGTGCGCTTGAGCAGGGAATCGTAAGCTGCTTCCTGTACCAGTGCGTGCTTGAACGCGTAGACGGCCTCGGGCGGCTCGCCGCGCACAAACACGATCTCCCCCTCGGCCAGGCGGGCCAATCCTTGCTGCAGGGCGGCTTGGTCCATTCCTGCGACTGCAGCCAGGAGAGAATACGAGAACTCGCGCCCGAGCACCGCGGCCCGTTGTGCCACTTCCTTGGCTGCCGAGAGGCGGTCAAGGCGCGCCATCAGGGAATCCGCTATGGTCGCAGGGATTGCCTCGACTACACGCGCCGCGCCAGGCTCCACCATCGCTTTGGTCAACTCCTCGAGGTAGAGCGGTACGCCGTCGGCGCGAGCGACCAGTGCTTCGAGCGTGTCCTGCGGCAATTTCTCGGCCAAAAGCGACGCGACCATATCGCGAGCTTGGCGTTTGGTCAGGCGTTGGAGCGAGAGCGTAGTCGTGTTCTGTCGCGCCGACCACTGCGGCGTGAACTCGGGCCGCGCCGTAGCGAGCAACAGCACCCGCGCCGTCGCGCTTTGTTCGATCAAGCGCCCAACCACCTCCAGCGACGATGCGTCGCACCAGTGTAGATCCTCAACCAACACGACAAGCGGTTGCGCTTCGCTCAGCGCTAGGCTCCATTCGGCAAGCAGATCGATCGTTCTGTGGCGCTGGAGGTCGGGGTTCATCTGCAGCGGTATAGGAGTCTGAAGGCCCAACAAGTCTGCCATCAGTGCAACCTTGTCTGTCGAGGCCAGTGCACCCAGACCGGTTTCGAGCTTCTTCAGCTTCTCTACCAGCGTATCTTCAGGCTTGAAGGCGAGTGCCTGTGACACCAGCGCGATCACGGGATGGAAAGGCGTGCCTACAGTGTACGGCGTGGCGCCGCACTCCAGCCAAGTATGGGGCACGGCGTTGAGGCGCTCATGGAGCTGGTAGGCAAGCCGCGACTTGCCGACGCCGGCCTCGCCCTGAATCAGAGCGTTCTGCCCTTCGCCATCCTGCGCCCGCTCCCAACGCTCTACCAGGGTCGCCAGTTCAACTTCGCGACCGACGAACGGTGTGAGCCTCCCCGAGGCGACATCGAGCCGGCTGCGCACGCCGCTTGGCCTCACAGCTCGATAGAGCGTCACCGGCTCGCGCACGCCCTTGAGCGCTTGCGGACCGAGGTCTTCGAGCACGAACATCCCCGCGACGAGCCGCTGAGTCGCCGCGGTGACGGCAACCGTATCGGGCTCCGCAGCCGTCTGGACTCGCGCAGCCACGTTTGCGGTCTCGCCGAAGACCTCGTCGCCACCCGTGACCACCACGGGACCTGTGTGCATGCCAATTCGCACCTGCAGGCGCGGCCCGCCCTTGGCGGCGAGCGTTGAATTGAGCGACACCATTGCTTCTAAAATTGCGAGTCCCGCACGAATGGCGCGCTCGGGATCGTCCTCGTGCGCGGCAGGCCAGCCGAAGTAGATGAGCAAGCCATCTCCGAGCTTCCGGGCGAGATGTCCGCCGAATCGCACGACTGCGCTTGCCGCGATCTGTTGGTACTGCTCGATGATGTCGCGACATTCCTCGGCGTCGAGCTGCTGCGAGAGCGGAGTCGATCCAACGAGGTCGCAGAAGAGAACGGTCAGATGGCGCCGCTCGCCGTCGGAAGTTTCTTGATGCTCCGGAACAACACCATCCGCAGCGGGTGGAGCGTCGGCAACGCCGATCGGCGCTCCGCACTTGCCGCAAAATCGCGCTGCAGGCGAGTTCTCGAATCCGCACTTCACGCACCGCTGTTTGAACGGCGCGCCGCATTGCTCGCAGAACTTGAGCCCTTCCGGATTGTCAGACTTGCAGTTTGAACAGTGTATGAGACTCTATCCCCTTTTCTGACTATTTCTCCGTCCGGCGACAGCAAACTTCCCCTTGCGTACTCTAACGCTCCTAACGCAATACTTCGAAGCCCTGTAAGCCCACCGGCGCTATCGTTCTACGCATATGGCCTTCGTAAAGCGAATCGCCAGTGCGGATGCCAAGTATCGCGGCTAGACGGTCCAATTCGTGGACACGAACCCAAGACAATGGTGAAAACGACCGGAGTCGAGACCGCTTGATCGCTCCGACTTGACCTTAATCTCGAGGGGGTTCTCCGCATAGTCCACAGAACTTTGCGATGTGGTCGGTCGGCGCTCCGAAGTCACATTTAAACTCGCTACACTTGCGAGCACCCAGAGGAGGGAGATCGAATTCGTATCTCGGTCGAAAGCCCGAGAATCAATGATCGGTCGCATTTGACCGTGAGTTGACGTCGACAAGGTTGCCGATCCCTTCGTCGGCGGCTTGCGCGGCCACAGCTCCGCCATAGTTGGTCGCGATGAGGACAGCGAAGTCCTTGTTGGGTGCGATCCACACGATGCAATACCATGTCGTGTTCGAACCGGCATGAGTAAGCGCGAGGCCGCCGGCCCACGGACGCTGCGTGACGGTCCAGCCCCCCGCGTAGTCTTGCCCCGGCATCGGAGTCGTCAACTGTTTGAAGGTTTCGGGGGATACCAGTGTCGGTTGACCCTGAGCGGCGCGAAGGTCCTCCGCGACAAACCTGGACCAATCGCCGATGGAGCAGTGGACGGTGCCGGCCGGTCCCAGCACCGGCGCATTGTCGATCTTCGTCGGCTTTAATTTGCCGTTCTCATCGAGGTGCCCCCACGGTTGATCCACTTGGCCCGGCGTGCCGGGCGCGCCGAAACCCGCGCTTGTCATTTCAAGCGGACGAAAGATTTGCCGCTCGATGATCTCTTCCCAGGATTTGCCGGTCTTCGTTTCGATGATTGCTCCAAGTACTACGTAACTGACGTTCGAGTACGAAAATTTTCCGATCGCTGTAGCCGGCGGCGCTGACAGCGCTTGCTCGACCGCCTTGCGACGTTGCGCTGGAAGGGGCAGATGGGTCGCATCGAGGGCCCACCAGTCCAGATTGGGCAGAAGCCCCGCGTCATGATCCAGTAGTTCGCGAACAGTCACCTTGGCCATCGCAGGATCCATTTTTGCCGCTAGGTCCGGAAAAATATCTGCCATCGTCGTATCGAAGCTGAGCTGACGCTGGTCGATCAGTTGACCGATGAGGATCGCAGTCATCGCCTTTGTATCGGAGCCCAAATGGATCTCATCGGTATCCAGAAAAGAAGCCGGATCGCCGGCCTTGCGAACCCCCGTGCTGCCGAGCGCGACAATTTGATCGCCGTGAAGAATTGCGCCGACGACCCCCGGAAGTTTGTATTTCTCAGCCAGTGCTCCAAGCGTAGGGGCAAGATCGCGCGGCGGGGTGGATGCCTCGGCGCCAAGGAGCAGCGGGAGGATCATGATCAGCACCATTCCACTGGCGAAAGTGATCGTGGCAGTGCTGCCAGATCCACTCCTGGCGACGTTTGATGTCCTCATGAAGACACGGATTCGGTCGACGATCGGTATCGCCGTTGTCGCCATCGACCCGTCGATGTACGCGCCAACTTTCAGGAGTATTTCAATCATAGCGTCGGCGGGATGGGCGGCGGCATCATAACCGAAATCCTGATCGAAATTGAGTCGGCCGACTTTTTGAGTCTCCACATTTGATTCAGGCATCCGTTCTTTGAGACGCGCAAACTTGTGCGTCTGTTATCCCCTTCGGTGGTCTGCAGGATTTCGACCGCGACCCGTGTAGTCGCCTTGTAGAACCGTACGGCGGCCGCCGGTATTGGATCAATGGTGCGAGGGCGTTTGTTGTGATATGCCGCGAAGCGCCAGCCTGCTGCGAGGTCAAGCAAAACGTGCCCGACCCTCGCGGCCACATTTTTCAGATCAGCCCGAGCTTCATCGACGCGTTCCAGTTGCGACTGTGGCGGAATTTCTTCGGTCTCAAAACCGAAATCGAAAATTGTGGGCAGTAAGTGGGCACTCTATCGGGGCTGAGATTGCGCGGATCGCCGTAAGTACCTAATAAATAAGGGCGGAGGAGGAAGGGGCCCGGTGGCCCCACCGGTCTTCAAATCCCCTTGCACGCGTTGAGCGATTGATCGGGACCGTTGCGACAATCAGTGCGTACTCGGGGATAGTTTGGCTGCGACTGCGACCTCGGTCGATGAGTCGCTATGTCCTTCTGCTGATTGCTGGAGTTGTATTCCATTTTTCTGGAGCTGAGATTTATTCTCGTTCCAGCCCGGAATTGGCGTCGGGTCTGCTGGAGTCGGCGGAATGTAAAGGCAGGCGGAGGTTCCGATCGCCAGCAGGAGCAACGCTGCGACCGCTGCGAACGAAAATACTTTTCTGCGGCATGTTGACGCTATTCCGCGGAGAGAAATCAACCCGTATTTCGCCATCGTCTTACCCCTTTGAGAATCACGCACCTCACGAGACATCTCTCGCGATCGGGTCCATTTCCCTTTCCTGACCGTCGTTTTTCGGCCAAAATTAGCCAACAAAGGTGACCCTACTTTTTGTAGGCTCACTATACTTATAGATTCATTGCGGATCTGTGTAAAGACCGCCCAGACGCTCAATTGGCCCCGAATACCTATTCTCGAGTTAAGCGTTTTTGGGGCGAATTGCCGATTTCTGCAGGATGTAACCGGAATTGTCGGGCCGGTACTGAGCGCGACGTTCTAAGTGCTCAATGGATCGTGTGATCGGAGCCGACTGTCAGGCTCACGCATCTATAGGCCAAACTTTTCTCCGGCTTTGAGCTAGCTAGATCTACGGGCCGGCGCCGGGACAATCGGAGTTGGCGATCAAGAGCGTTTTTCGAAAATTCGCGCGTAAGTTTTTTGCGTGGCGGCGGCCTGATCCTGCGCCTTCTTCCGTTCCTCCGGCGTTGCCATTTCCGCGATCATTTTGCGCTCAAGAGCAAGGGCATCTTTCAGCGGCAATTCGACGCCGCGATTAATCAACTGTTTTGCGGTCTTGAGCGCATAGGCAGCTCGCTCGAGATAGACGCCGGCCATCTTCTCGCACTCTTTTATCAAATCCGCTGCCGGCGTCACGCGATTCACCAGCCCCACTCGGAACGCTTCTTCCGGCGTCCATGGAAGTCCGCTGAAAATCATCTCCTTCGCAATGCCGGTGCCGACCAGGCGTGGAAGTCGCTGCGTTCCTCCGCCGGCCGGCAGGGCGCCGAACCGAATTTCCGGGAGACCTATCGTCGCAGTATCTGAAATAACCCTGATGTCGCATGCGAGCGCGATTTCGCAGCCACCGCCCATCGCGGCGCCATTGATCGCGGCAATCACCGGGACTCGAGATTCCTCGAGCGCACTAAAGATGTCGCGCCGTGGTGTCACAAAGTCTCCGCCGCCCTGTCGTTCAGAGCCGCTCGAGGCCCGCTGCTGGGCGCGCTCCGCGAAATCACGTAAGTCGGCGCCGCCACAGAAATGCTTCCCCGCTCCCGTTAGGATGACGACTCGATACTCCGGATCAGCTTCGACTTGTTCCATCGCACTGACTACATCGTGCATGAGTTGAAGGCTGATGGTATTCGCGCGGTCGGGGCGATTCAGCGTCAGGTAGCCGATTCCGTCTTTGCGATCGAGAATTATCGTCTCGTATTTCATACTGCTCTCCATCATCGACTACATTGCGAACGAATAGCCGCCGTTAACCGGAATTGTCTGTCCTGTGATCCAGCTCGACGCATCGGAGCTTAGAAACAAAATCATGTTGGCCGCATCTTCCGGCTCGCCGATGCGCTTGATCTGGTAGACCTTTAACATTCGCTTGATCGTTTCAGGATCCGATGTGGCGCGCTCGATAGCCGGCGTGCGCGTCGCACCAAGTGCGACACAATTCGCCGTGATTCCTGCGCGGCCGAGATCCTTGGCGACCGCTCGCATGAAGCCCGCAGCACCCGCCTTGGCCCCCGAGTAAATCTCCAGATGAGGCTCGCCGACCCGGCCGGCATCCGAGATTACAGTCACGATCTTGCCATACTTGTTGGCAATCATTCCTGGCCCCGCGATTCGCACGCAGTTCAGCACGCCAAAAAGATTGGTGCCGAGAAACGGCTCCCAGTCCTTCGGCTCCTGCTCCCAGAAGGGTTTGCGCGCGACGGCGCTCGGATCGGCGCCGGCGTTGCCCGCGTTATTCACGAGAATATCGACTTTGCCGAAAGTCGCGCGCGCTTTTTCAAACATCGCGGTGACCGACGCAAAGCTGGTCACGTCGCATTGCGCCGCGATCGCTTTGACGCCCATTTTTTCCACTTCGGCGGCGACGGCCTCAGCGCGCTCGAGACGGAAATCGTTGACGACCACGCCGCCCGCATTGTTCTCGGCGAAGCGAAGCGCGACCGCGCGTCCCACGCCTTGCCCGGCGCCGGTCACCAGGCCGACGCGTCCTTTGAGATCGAGGATGTTACTGCTCAAGTGCGTTCCTCCAGATGATTAGGCGAGTATTCCCGCCTCACTTAATTGCGCGATCTCCTTGTCCGACATTCCCAGGACCGTCGACAGCACCTCGTTGGTCTGCTCGCCGATTCGCGGCCCACGCCGAGTCGGCGCAAGCGATGTTCGATCGAGCGAGAACCGCGGGCCCTCGATTTCCGCTTCTCCGAAAACCGGATCATTGATCTGGTTGAGATGACCCGCGTCGCGAAGATCGACATCGCGCGCGAGATCACTGCCATGGCTCACGACATGCGCCGGCACTCCTGCCGCTTGCAGGCGATCCTCGACCGCCGCGGCCTCCTGCTCACGCGTCCAGGTCGCGATCGCCGCCTCCAGCTCATCGCGATTGCGCAGCCGTCCGACAATAGTGCCGAACTTCGCATCGCGCAGTTCCACGATCACCGCGCGAAGTGCGTCCCAATGAGTTGACGCCGACGCGTCGATCGCAATCCATCGATCCTCACCGCGGCATGGATACAAACCCTGCGGCACGTGCAGCGGCGATCCGGCGACGCCGCGGCGTTCCGGAATCGTGCCGTTCGCGGCGTACTCGTAGTATGCAGGCATCATGAACTGGATCCCCGCTTCGGCCTGCGCAGTATCGATGTAACATCCGTGGCCAGTAACCGACCGGCGATGGAGCGCCGCCAGGATGCTCGCGACAATAAACCGCGGCGTCACCGCGTCGGTCCACGGACCAAACGGTCCGGCCGGCTCGCGATCGGGCCATCCGATTTGATAGGTCGCGCCCGACATCGCCGCGCCCATCGTGCCCACGCCGCTGGTGCCCTTTGCATACGGTCCCGTTTGTCCGAGCAGGCTGGTCGACGCCATGATGATCCGATCATTGCGCTGCTTCAGATCCGAATATCCGAGCTGAAGCGTTTCCAGCACGCCGGGCGTGAAGCTCTCCAGCACGACGTCCGCCCATTTCGCGAGCCGCAAAATGATCTCGCGGCCCTCCGGCCGGCGGATATCGATCGCGATACATCGCTTGCCCGCGTTGAGATTGTGATAGCTGACCGAGCGTTCGGGCCCCGTCTTACCGTCCTTGAACGGACCGAGCGTGCGCACCGGATCGATGCGCTTGGAGCTTTCGACCTTGATAACGTCTGCGCCCATGTCGGCGAGATAGCGGCCGCTGGCCGGCCCGACCATGACCCAGCTCAAATCGAGCACGTTGATGCCATCGAGCGGTGCCGACATCCTAGATTGCTCCTGCGACGAACAGCGCCTGGATTTCAGTTTTCGAAAGTCCGAGTTCCGCTCCAAAAATCTCGGCGGAGTGTTCGGACAACTTCGGCGCTGGCCGCTTAATCTCGATCGAGTAGTTCGAGAATTGTGCAAAGCGCGCGGGCGTATCGATCTCGCGACCCGCATCGACACTCACCGGCGCGAAAAGCCCACGCTCGCGATACTGAACATATTCGGCGACGTCCTTCATGTGCATCACGGGCGATGAGAGCAGTCCGAGCCGACGCGACGCCTCGGCGAGATCAGCCTTACTCTTCGATCGCGCGAGCGACTTGAGTCCGTCGACCAGCGCTTGCAGATCCGATGGCGATACTTTTCGCGAGGACAGGTCGCCGATGAACGACGGCCAGTTGATCTCTGCGATTCTGTTGTCCGCGTGCCCCTCTTCGGCCGCCCACTTCGCAAGCCGCTGCGTCATCTGCCCGAACACGGGGCCGAAGCCGATCGTAATCAGCGTGTATCCATCCGCGCATTCGTACACGCTCGGAACTTGCACTCCTGCGATCGTCATCGCGCCTTGCGAGCGTTTGCCCTCCGGATTTCCTGAACCCGGAACCAGCGCCTGGCCGAATGAACCCATCATCGCCGCGATTCTCGCCGACACCTCAGCCCGCTGCCCGACTCCATCGCGGTCGCGTGCGATAAGTCCTGCGAGCGCCGCGATCGCGGCGTCAGCACCAGCCTCCATCATTGCTTGCGGCACCGGAAAAAAAAGTGGCGGGCGATCGAGATCTCCGGTCATCGCCGGCGCACCGCTCGCTGCCATCACGGTGAAATCGGTCGCAGCGTATTCGGTCTTTGGGCCCGTGCGAACGAACGGAGCGATCGTGCATCTGATCGTTCGAGGTGAAAATTCAATTGAGTCCAGCGGCGAGGTTCTGCGCGAACTTGCTGCTTCGATTACTACGTCGAACTTGGTGGTGAGGTCTCGCATCATCGCCTTTCCATCTGGCGATGAAAGATCAAGCGTGACTCCGCGTTTGTTGTAGTTCAGCGCGTGCCAGGTGAGGCTCCGCTCGATTCCGGGAATGTCGTCGAGGAAGGGCGCAAGTCGCCGACCCGGAGATCCAGCAGGCGGCTCGACAACGACAACGTCTGCACCGAGATCCGCGAGAATCCGCCCCGCAAGCATCGTCTCCGGCGCGGAGACCTCCAGCACCCGAACGTCATTGAGCATGCGCCGGCCTCAGGCTTCGCTCGATACTTAAGAGCAACTCGCGACAGACTCGATCTGTATCGAAGGCTCGCGGCTTCATCAGATGCTGCACCACCAATCCTCGCAGCATTCCAACGAACAGGGCCGAGTACGCGGCAGGATCGACGTCACGGCGAATCTCTCCGAGCCGCACCCCTTCCTCGATCAACTTCTGCACCGATCTCCGAAATTTTCGGTCCGCTTCGGCCATCTCGCCTCGAATCTCGCGCAGCGGACCGAGCGCCTCGCCGATCAACACGTACATCGCATTGCGATCGCTCGAAGCAGCCGCACGCAAATATGTTTCTGCCGTGACGAGCAGCGCTTCCATTCCGTGCCGCCCGGCCAGCGCCGGTTCCAGCATTTTTGCAAAGTCGTGTTGCAGGCGTTCGGTCACCGCGCGTACCAGCGCTCCCTTCGATCCGAATCGATGGCTGACGAGTCCGTGGCTGTAGCCGGACAAGTCGCCGATTTCCACCAACGTCGTCCGGCTGCCGCCCTGCCGTTCGATCAGTTTGAATGCCGCGTCGAGCATCCGCTGATCGGAGAGCTCGCGTCGTTGCGCTTGTGTGCGGCGCCGGCGTGGCGTGCGCTTTGATTGAGCTGATACGGCCATCGAGCGGGACGATACATACTTGCTGGTCAGCATGCAAGTATTGACGGGCGCAAACAGTTCGTCGTATTCTCGCGCCCGGAGAAACTCATGCCCAATCGAAAAGCCGTTCATCCCGAACTCTACTCGCCCGACTCCGCCGGCATTCCCTCTCTGACTGGCGGTAAGTGTCGCGCGTGCGGGTACGTCTTCTTCCCGTCGCAACGCTATGGATGCGAGTCATGCGGCGCACCGCCCGAAAATCTCGAGGCAGCGGAATTGAGCGGATGCGGCAGGCTTCATTCGTATGCAACCGTTCATCTCTATCAGGGCAAAGACATCGAGGCTCCATTCACCGTCGGCCTGATCGTCCTTGACGAAGGCCCTGCCATTCGATCGTTGCTGACCAGCCGCACTGATGATGGCCTTAGCATCGGCGATCGCATGAACAGCGTGCTGGTCGCGGCCGGTACCGACGCCGACGGCAACCAGATGGTCGAGTTGCGTTTTGCGCGGGCAGAGGCGGGCCGGTGAAAAGATGAAAAAGAATCTTCGCGACATGCGCCCGGTCTACGTCGTCGGTATCGGCCTCCATCGCTATCAGCGGCTTAGCGAAACGCCGTACGTGACACTCGGTCTTACCGCGGTGCGCGAGGCTCTTGCCGATGCCGCCCTTAAATGGCGATCGGTCCAGTCGGCTTACACCGGGACGGCACTGATCGGGATGGCGGCGTCACGGCCGATGCTGCGTCATCTCGGCGCGACCGGGATTCCGATGGCGCAGGTTGAGAACGCGTCCGCGTCCGGCTCGACCGCATTTCGCCAGGCGTGCATCGACGTCGCGAGCGGGTTGACCGATGTTTCACTCGCAGTCGGCGTGGACAAACCGGGACCGGTTGCGATGGCGCCCGGCAAGACCCGGATGCGCGACCTGGTCGGCTCTCGCGTGGTGCCGTTCACGCATTTCGCGCTGCTCACCCAGGAGTACATGACTCGGTATGGGGTGAGCGCGGAACAAGTTGCGCAGGTTGCCGTCAAGAACAATCGCAACGGCGCGAACAATCCCTATGCTCAGCGCCAAAAGGCCGTGACTCTCGACGAGGTGATGGCCGGTCCCGCGATTTCAGGATCGTTGACGCGCCTGCAATGCTGCCCTGTCGGCGAAGGCGCAGCGGCGGTGATCGTAGCGTCTGACGACGCGATCGCAGATCTCGGGATCGATCGCAATCGCGCAGTCAAAGTGATCGCGTCAGTTACGAAAACGGAACAAGTTTATCGCGACGCGAAGAATTTCGATGCCGAGCTTACTCGCGAGACGGTCGAGCAGGCATATCGCGAAGCCGGGATTGCACCCGGCGATCTCGATCTGATGGAACTCCATGACGCGTTCACGATCGAAGAGCTGTTGTACACTGAGGCGATGGGTCTATGCGCTGCCGGCAACGCTGCGAGCGCAATCGCGGCGGGCGAATTCGATATCGGTGGACGCTGCGCCGTAAGTGCGTCAGGCGGACTGCTCGCGATGGGCCATCCGATCGGTCCGACCGGTGCCGGGCAGATCGCCGAAATCACGCGGCAGTTGCGTGGCGAGGCTGGCGTCCGCCAACAGCCCAATGCGAAGACGGGACTTGCTCACATGGTGGGCGTCGGCGCGGTTTGCGTCGTTCACATTTTGCAGAAGGATGCGTGAGCGATGCTGTCGAATCGTCTCCCGGATAAAATCGCGAAACGGCTGCGGCTGCCACTGATTGCGGCTCCAATGCTCTCGGTCTCCGGACCCGATCTCGCGATCGCAGCGTGCAAGGCTGGTGTGATCGGATCGTTTCCGCTTGCGAATGCTCGAACGGTCGATGGCGTCGAGGCATGGCTGAAGCAAATTGAAACTGAGCTGGCGCGAACGGCCGACGAAATTCCCGAGCACCCTCCCGCACCGTTCTGCCCCAACCTGATCATCAAGCGCGCGCAAATGCGCGACGAACTGCACGCGCTGGTGAAGCATCGAGTTGAGATGGTCATCACGAGCGTCGGCTCGCCGGTCGAAGCGATCGGACCACTGCACGACGTCGGATGCATCGTCTTTGCGGACGTCGCGACGCTTCACCATGCCGAGAGAGCGATGGCAGCCGGCGTCGATGGACTCATCCTGCTGACTGCAGGCGCGGGCGGACAGACCGGATGGCTCAATCCGATTGCGTTCGTCCGTTCGGTGCGCGCGATGTTTGAGGGACCGATCGTGCTGGCCGGCGGAATCTCCGATGGCCACGCGCTGTGGGCTGCCGAGGTGCTCGGTTGCGATCTCGCCTACATGGGAACCAAGTTCATCGCGACGCATGAGAGTATGGCGCCGCCCGCGTACAAGAAGATGCTGGTTGAATCGGGCATGGACGACGTGATGCTCACGCAAGCGTTCACCGGCCTGGACACCAACATGTTGAAGCCTTCGATGGTTGCGGCAGGACTCGATCCGTCAACCCTGCCGCCCCGCGTGTCGCATGAAGAGGCCGCGAAGAAGTTCGGCAGCATGGCCGTGGTCGAAGGCCCGCGCCGCTACAAAGACATCTGGAGCGCCGGCCATTCGATCTCGGGCGTGGACAGGATTCAAAGCGCGGCAGAACTCACAGACCGAACCCTCGCAGAATACCTGGCAGCGCGCGACCACACGGCCCGCCTCCTATCCAAGTGAGGCAGGCTGCACTCAAGTGGGCACTCTGGCGCGCGTGAGATTGCGCCGATCGCCGTAAGTACCTAATAAACAAGGGCGGAGGAGGAAGGGGCCCGGTGGCCCCACCGGTCTTCAAAACCGGCTTGGCGGCTAATATTGTTGCCGGAGGGTTCGACTCCCTCCCCCCTCCGCCACCAGTTTCCGCGGGCCGCGTGGTCAAGAGGGAGCGCCGCTCTAGAGCGGCTCAGGCCGAGGAATTTTTTCTTTTCCAGCCTCTACCAGCGTAGAATCCAGTGCGTTATGAGCGGCATCCCAGCGCTATTCACGCCTGCTCAGGCGCTTGGAGCTTGGTCACGCGACTTCGTACCCAGCTCTGAGGCCACTCCAGCACCGTCACCAGCGCTCGGCGATTTCACCAGCACGCCGGTGCTTACAGGCGCGCTCTGCGCTCGATGCCGTCGCGCTTTGCGACGCAACGGCACAAGGTGCGCGCCGGACGCGCGCGAGCGCGCAACGCGGCGCGCGATCAGCTTGGGCGGTTCCTGCTTCGCGCCTAAGCGACTCCCTACACTCGCTCGCGAAGCTCCTTAATGCGCAGGTCCTTGGCCTTCAGCTTTGCCTTGAGCGCTTTGTTCTCTGCCCGGAGAGCTTCCTTTTCAGCAGCCACCTTGTGCTCTCGAATGGAGCGGTTTCGATCCCCTGCGACGCGCGACATAAATTGCTATCCTCCACTTTATCTTAGATTGTATGATAGAATTACCATCAAATTTGCGTTTCACGCAATGTTTGGAGGCGACACATGCCCGAGCAATTCAATGTTGGAGATACCGTGCAGCTAAGGAGCGGTGCTCGATGACCATTGAGCAAGTTATTGACGGAAAATCAGCCAGATGCGTATGGTTCGACGGCCCTAAGAAGACAAATGCAGTTTTTGCGCTCGCGACACTGGAGAAGACTGCCGAAGAGCTCACCCACAACGCGCACTGACACAAAGTACTCGCTGGCCTCGTGACGCTCAAGGTACCAGCGCAGGCCGCGCGCGCACGCGTCTAAAGGAATTTGAAAAGGGACGAGCATAGGTGTCGCGATCATTCCCGCCGGAAAGCAGCCTTAAAAATCGGTGGCGCTTGGTGGTGCTCGGAATGCGTTCTGAGAATCGCGGCCGCGAGCAACAAATATCGGAAGCAGTAAAAAACTTAACTAGGGGAGGGAGAGAGTGAGCACTCTGGAAGTCTTCGCTGCCTTGGGGGTCGTGTTGCTATCAATCGGGATAGGGTTCGTGCTCGGCGGATACAAAACTATCGTAATACCCGTCCCCAAACGTCCCAAGCTGGTACGAGCTAGCTCCTTCACTAAGGACGTTCTCTTAAACCCTTTGCAGATTTCCTTCGTGGAACTCGGCGAGGGCGGTCCGAACAGTGATGCGGTTCATTTCATCGACGGCAGCACGGTTTTTATCGATATGGCGCCGAGCGAGCTGGAACAGGACTAAGCACGCGCGCTAGCGTGCAGATGTTTCGATATCTGACAAGTGAAGTAGGAGCGCCGCGCTCCGCCGTGGCAGGATGGTCCTCCCCCTCCGCCGGTTTGCCTCACGCAAGGACATAGTTCATTCTCTTGTTGAACTATGTAGTTCGATAGATGAACTGATCACCGCAACCAACTCGGGAGTAGTGCCATGAGTGAAGACTGGCAGAAGACGATTTGCATCCTGTGCAGTGTCAATTGCGGAATCGAGGTGAAGCTCGAGGGGCGGCATATCACGCGCGTCCACGGCAATCGGGAGCATGTCGCGTCGCAGGGCTACGCCTGCGAGAAGGCGCAGCGGATTGACTACTACCAGAATGGCAGAGACCGGCTGACTTCGCCGATGCGGCGGCGTGCCGACGGCACCTTCGAGGAAATCGACTGGGATACCGCAATCCGCGAGGTCGCCGCCGGCTTCCTTAAAGTTCGCGAGCAATTCGGCGGCGCGAGCATCTTCTATTACGGCGGCGGCGGGCAGGGGAACCATCTTTGCGGAAGCTACGGCGCCTCGACTCGGCGCGCGCTCGGCTCGGTCTTCAGCTCCAACGCGCTCGCCCAGGAAAAGACCGGCGAGTTCTGGGTCGACCACAAGCTCTTCGGCACCGGGCTTAGCGGCAGCTACCAGCAGGCCGAGGTCGCCGTGTTCGTCGGCAAGAATCCATGGCAGTCGCATGGCTTCCAGCGCGCGCGTCCGATTCTGCGCGACATCGCGGCCGACCCGAATCGTGCGCTGGTCGTGATCGATCCGCGTCGCACCGAGACGGCCGAGATGGCCGATTACCATTTGCGCGTGCGTCCCGGCACCGACGCCTTTTGCCTCGCTGCGATTCTCGGCGTTCTCGCGCAGGAGGATCTGATCAATCCGGATTACATTCGCGATCGCACTCAAAATAGCGATGAGCTGATCGAAGCACTGAACGACGTGCCGGTTGCGGACTACTGCGGGCGCGCCGGCGTCGACGAGACTTTGATTCGCGAGGTGGCGCGCCGGCTCGCACGCGCTGCGAGCGTTTCGGTTTACGAAGACCTCGGCATCGAGCAGTCGCTCCACAGCACGCTCAATTCCTATCTCGAGAAACTGCTTTTCGCCTTGACCGGCAATGTCGGCAAGCGCGGCGCGATGAACGCGGGCACGAGCCTGACGGGAATGTTCGGCGGTGCGCTCTCGGCGCAGACCAGTCCGGTCGGCGGCCATCGGATTATCGGCGGGATGATCCCGGCCAACGTTATTCCCGATGAAATCCTGACCGACCATCCCAAGCGTTTCCGCGCGATGCTAGTCGAAGCCGAAAATCCGGCGCACTCGGTCGCCGACAGCGTCCGGATGCGCGAGGCGCTGCGGGCGCTGGAGTTCGTCGTCGTGATCGACGTTGCGATGACCGAGACGGCGCGCGAGGCGCATTATGTTTTGCCGTCCTCGTCGCAATATGAAAAGTGGGAAGCGACTTTCTTCGGCGCGGCGTTCCATACCGAAACGGATTTCGCCAACACTTTCACACTGCGCGCACCGATTCTCGATGCGATTCCCGGAACGCTGCCCGAAGGCGAGATTCATCGCCGGCTGGTGCGCGCGCTCGGCGCCATGACCGATGAGGACGTCGCTCCTCTGCACGCGGCCGCGGCCAAGGGCAGGGCCGAATTTGCGATGGAACTGATGCGCGCCGTTTCCGAGAGTCCGCGCCTGGCGGGGATAATGACGGTGCTTCTGTATGAGACCCTCGGTCCGACGCTGGGCGCGGGAAATGAGAATGCCGCGTCGGTGTGGGGTATCGCGCACAACTTCGCGCGCAGGTATCCGGACTCGCTGCATCGCGCTGGTGTCGCCGGCGAAGGGCCCGCGCTCGGCGAGGCGCTGTTCGACGCGATCATGAAGAATCGCTCGGGCGTCGTGATGAGCGTCGATCCTTACGAAGAGACCTGGCGCAGAATTCATGACGAGAAGATCAACCTGACGATTGCCGAGCTGATGCCCGAGCTGAAAGCGCTGCGCGACGAGCATCCGGTGCGCGATGCTGACTTTCCGTTCGTGCTGTCCGCGGGTCAGCGGCGTTCATCGACCGCCAACACGATCATTCGCGATCCCCAGTGGCGGCCGAAGGATCCGGCCGGCGCGCTCTGGATGAACCCGGCGGACGCCTCCGAACTGGGCGTCGAGAACGGCGGCCGCGTACGGATTACGACCAAGCGTGCGAGCGCCGAGAGCGTGGTCGTGCTGACCGACACGATGATGCCGGGACACGTCGCGCTGCCGAACGGGACGGGGCTGTGGTATCCGGACCGCGAAGGCCAGGAATTTCAGCATGGCGTTGCACCCAACGAGCTCACGGTGACCGAGGATCGCGACTGGTTCGCCGGCACGCCGTTTCACAAGCATGTGCCGGCGCGAATCGAGGCGGTTGACTGATGCGGCGAACTCGCTTCGACCGCTGGCCGTGCCCGATTGCGCGCACCACCGACCTGGTGGGCGATTGGTGGACGCCGCTCGTGATGCGCGAGGCGTTCGCCGGCCGCCGTCGCTTCGAGGATTTCCAGCGCGCGCTGAAAGTTCCGCGCGCAGTGCTCGCGCGCCGGCTCGATCGCCTGGTCGATGAAGGCCTGCTCAAGAAGGTCGCCTACGAAGAGCGTCCTCCGCGTTTCGAATACCGCCTGACGGACAAGGGCCGCGCGTTCTGGGACGTGCTCGCCGCGATGTGGCGATGGGGCAGCGACTGGCTCTGGGGCGAAGGTGGTCCGCCGGTGATTCTTATCGACGCTGAAACGGGCAATGAAGTTCGTCCGCTGGTGGTCGATGAAAACACCGGGATTCGCCTGGCCGGCCGCCGCCTGCGCATGGGACGCAAGCAACCCGCTGCCTGATCTACGTCAGATCAACGACGCCCAGTGCCCTTGAGCGCCACGCTTTGAGGGCTGGTAGAGGCGTTGTCGCTCAGGTTCAGAGTTGCGCTGTGCGCTCCGGTCGTACTCGGAGTGAATGTGACTGCCAGCGTGCACGACTTCTTGGGCGCGAGCGTCACCGGAACCGCACCGCAGGTCCCGCTGCTGCCGGCCGAAAATTCAGGATCCGACGAAATAGCACTCGAGATGATCAGCGAATTAGCGGCGCCGGTGTTATGGACCGTCAGCGTCTTGGTGGCATTCTGGCCGACCGTCACTTTGCCGAAGGCGAGCGAGGCAGTCACCGTCAGTGTCGTAGTTGGAGTCGCAGTCGGCGTGGCAGTCGCGGTTAAAGTGGCCGTCGCCGTGGCAGTAGGAGTCGCGGTGCCAGTATTGGTTGCGGAGGCTGTCGCGGTTGCGGTCTGTGTAGCTGTGGCAGTGGCAGTAGGAGTGGCGGTCCGAGTACTGGTTGCGGTCCCGGTCGCCGTTGAAGTTGCAGTGGCGGTGGATGTTGCTGTCTGAGTTGCAGTTGTCGTTGCGGTCGCCGTCTGAGTAGCCGTCGCAGTGGGAGTTGCGGTGGCAGTAAGAGTCGCGGTCGCAGTCTTGGTTGCAGTCGCGGTCGGCGTCGCCGTGGCGGTAGCTGTCGATGTCTGGGTAGCTGTCGCGGTTGCGGTCTGAGTATTGGTGGCGGTCGCCGTCGCAGTTGTGGTTGCAGTGGGAGTTTGCGTAGCTGTGGCAGTGACAGTAGGAGTCGCGGTCTGAGTATTGGTTGCGGTCGCGGTGGCCGTTGAAGTTGCGGTGGAGGTGGATGTTGCCGTCCGAGTTGCAGTCTGTGTTGCGGTAGCAGTTGCAGTTGTCGTTGCGGTCGCAGTTAAAGTCGTCGTGGCGGTAGCTGTCGATGTCTGGGTAGCTGTCGCTGTTGCAGTCTGAGTATTGGTTGCAGTCGCGGTCGCAGTTGAGGTTGCCGTATTAGTGGCCGTCGCAGTCGGGCTAGGAGTCGCGGTCTGAGTATTGGTTGCCGTCGCCGTCTTAGTGGCCGTGGCGGTTGTGGTTGCAGTGGGAGTTTCCGTAGCCGTGGCAGTGACAGTAGGAGTCGCCGTCTGAGTATTGGTTGCGGTCGCCGTGGCCGTTGAAGTTGCAGTGGCGGTCGATGTTGCTGTCTGAGTTGCAGTTGTCGTTGCGGTCGCCGTCTGAGTAGCCGTCGCAGTGGGAGTTGCCGTGGCAGTAAGAGTCGCGGTCGCAGTCTTGGTTGCAGTCGCGGTCGGCGTCGCCGTGGCGGTAGCTGTCGATGTCTGGGTAGCTGTTGCGGTCGCCGTGGCCGTTGAAGTTGCGGTGGCAGTCGCCGTTGAAGTTGCAGTGGCGGTGGATGTTGCCGTCTGAGTTGCAGTCTGAGTTGAGGTCGCAGTGAGAGTCGCGGTGGCGGTCGCCGTGGCAGTAGGAGTCGCGGTCGCCGTATTGGTCGCCGTTCGGGTGGCCGTGGATGTCGCCGTCTGAGTGGCGGTTGCTGTGGCAGTAGGAGTCGCCGTGGCTGTAGGTGTGGACGATGTAGCCAGGGCCGGCTCTACACCTTCTGCGATTACGGTGGTCTGGCTTTCGCCGCAGACCAGAGCTTCGGTTCCAGAAGCGTTAATGGTCTTCCCATCACCCAGGTACATCCCGAACCAGTCGCCGTTGATCTGAGTTAGGTTCACCAACTGAGTTACATCTGACGGAGTTGTAAATATCGCGTTGCAACTTACCGTCAGGTACAACTCTTCGTTAGCAACGCTGGGCGTCCCATAGGTGATGCTAGTTACGCCGCCGCCCGGATCGCCCGCTTCGGCACGGACAGCCGGGTCAAGGCACTGGCTTTGGTTAGCTCCGTGGAACTCGATGAAGGACGCATTCGGGTAAGCCGTCGTGCCGAAGGTAAAAGTGTAATCTCCGCTCTCGCTGCTCGCGATTTTCGTGAAATCACAAAGGCTCGCGTTAGTGCCGCTGGCATTCGGACAAGTCCCGCCCGAGGTCCAGCCGGACGGCGGCGTGACGCTTACGCCATTCCTACTTGCTACGCTGATGATCATGCAATCGCCGTTGGCGGGCGTGCTCGACAGCCCCGCTCCGGTTCCAGCGCCGGTACACGTTTGATACGGCGCATTCGCGCCAGTGCATTCGGAGTTGTAGTAGATATTGATCGACGAACCGCCGCTGTTGCTGTTGCTCGCATATTGGACCAGCTTGACCGTCTGGAATACGGGGGTCGCGGTGGCGGTTGGGGTCGCCGACAGGGTTGGCGTCGCGGTCACCGTCGGCGTTGCTATAGCGGTACTCGTTGCCGTCGCCGTCGCGGTGCGCGTCGGTGTGGCGGTGGCGGTCGGCAAGCCTGTCGGCGTCGAGGTAGGCACCGCCGATCCAAACGCCATCACCAGGTTGTTGGCATTGACGGTGCCGATGCCGGTCGCAAAATCCCAGCCGACGCCCGCGGCGAAAGCAGTCTCGAGCGATGAATCCAATATCGACAGGCCGCCATAGGTGGTGCCCGACGGCAGGTAGCAGTTGTTACTGCCCTGGCAATCGACGTCCATGTCGCCGAGCGTGACGTCATAGAAGATGCACGACGGGTTGACGGCGTTCCCCAAGGTCGAATTGCACGCGGGATTCCCGCCCGCTCCGTATTCTGCCGCCGCTAGCGAATAGTAAGTTTGATTCGGGTTTCCCTGGCGGATGCCGGTCCGCTGATTGATGAGCGCCTGGATGCCCGCCATGATCGGCGACGAAACCGAGGTGCCGCCGAATCCCGCCCATGTGTCCGGCGTTCCCGCGCATGACGCACCGCCGTTCTTCGTATCCGAGTAGCAGGTTACGTAGTAGTGGCCCCACACTCCGTTCGCCGCGAACAGCGACACGTCGGGAATGTCTCTGACTCCGTCCGCGGGATTGCCAACGATCGATTGCCAGGTGGGCTTGCTGTAACCCGCGCAGCTCCCGCTTACGACGTTGGCGGTCGACGGTGCCCCGGTGGCGCATCCGCTGGGTCCGCCGCTGCCGGACGCGGTGGTCAGGTAATAGTACTCACCCAGAACGCTGTTGCAGAATCCGTCGCTGCCGAACGGCGACGATGAGCCCAGGTAGGTCGATAGCAGGTCGCTGGCGCACGAGTCATTCCACGGAATTTCCGGAACGTAGGACAACGCCGATCCGTAGGTCGAGCTGTTGGTCGATGACCAATAGCTGCTGGTCGTGCCCGCATAGAGGTCGCCGAAATCGGTGCCGCCCACTGACACGTTATACGGGGTCGACGTGAATCCGCTCACTGCTATGCCGTGGGTCGCTACTGATTCGTCGGCGTCGGCGCTGGCCCCGCCCTCGTCGCCCGACGACACGAATACCGAGACGCCCTCTGCCACCGCCTGCTGATAGAGCCCCTTAATGTAGAGGTTGGTGGACGCGCCCAGCGAGGCCTCGGCCTCTCCGTAGCTGATGCTCACAATCGCAGGGGGAGTGCCGGACTCGCTGAGCAGATTTTGCAGCGCGATGAATCCGCCGAAGTTGGTGCTCGTGTCCGTGCATGACGCCAGCTCTATCGCCGCGTTGGGCGCCGCCGCGCTGGCCCACTCGACGTCGATGGCAGCCTCGCCGTCGTCGGCGTTGACGCCGGGATTGGTGCAGGTTCCGCCGGTGCCCGTCGGATGAACCGTACTCAACGAGCCCGACGAATAAGTGCTAAGACCCAGGACACTGCGGAACGTAGTCCAGTCGGCAGTGGTGTGGAGATTGGTATCCTCGACCGTGACGATGGTCTGTCCCTTGCCCGAATAGCCGGCGGCGAACAGCGGATTGAAGTTATAAATGGTCGCGAGGTCCGCGGGCACCATCAGCTGGTAGCCGCTGCTGGTCGTGAAGTCTGTGCGCCGCCGATACATCGGATGCGGACGGAAATCATTGAGCGACACGATGCCCGCCACCGCCGGCGCGAGCGCGGCCGGGATGCTCGGGTCGCTCATATTGGCGAAATGGCTCGCGCCGTTTACGGACAGCGCATGAATGCGGGTATGGAAAGCGCGGTGGATCGATCCCGCATTCCCGGAAAAATCGATCAGCATCGCGTTCGGATAAACGTAGTTGACCTGGAACCCCTGCGCTCGAAGCCATGCGGATATGGTGGCGATGTCGCTGGCGGCCGCGCCGAAGCGATCGCCAAATTCCTGCGCGGTCAGCCAGTGGTGGTAGTTCGGCGAGGCCGGATCTTCAAGCTGGTCGAGCAATCGCTCCAGGGCGCGCTCGCGCGATGGCGAGCGCCGCAGTTGAAGCAGCAGATGGTCGAGCGGGAAATCGTCAGGCTCGAGCCCGCGATCATTGCGCGCCGTAGCCTCGGGACGGACGTTGCCCGGCACCGTGATTAGGTCGTTGTAATTGATCTGGTCGGTGATTTGGGCTGTCGCGGACGATCCGCCGGCTATCGCGCGCGCCGAGACCGGCAGGAGGCAAAGCGCCAGCGCGCCGAGCGCGACGATGATCGCTATTGTCAGACCCCGTTTCCCCATAGCCCCAACCTTTCAGACAATCGCAGTCAACATAATCTAACAGAAAGCACATAATCACGACAGTATGTATAAACGAGCGGTTTAACTAGCAAATTGCCACGCAAGCGTCGAATGGCTCGCGATTAGACAAATTTGTTCCATTTGTCACATCAGAGGAGGCGTGACGCCAAGGAGAGAGACGGGCAGATCGAGGTCGTGCTGAGACTATTTACTCCCGGCGGGCTTGCCGGTTCCGGAAAGACTAACGCTCTGCGGTGAGTTGGGCTCGTCGTCGACAATCGTCAGCGTTCCCTGTTGTGGCGTGGTGTTGATTGGCGCGAAGGTCACCGACACTTTGCAACTCTTGTGAGGCTGGAGAACTTTTTCGCACTGCGACTCTATCGCGAATTGCTGCGGCGACGCGCTTTCCATTGCGATACTCAGCGCCATGCTTCGCTTGCGGCCCGAGTTCGTGATCGTGACGGTCTTGGGCTTGCTGGTGGTGTCGACGCGCACCTTGTTGCCGAATGCGAGCGTAGCGGGCTGGAAAGTCAGCTTGCTGGGGTACATCCCGAACACGGCGAGCTGGGTCTGCGTTCCCAGATAGACCGAGCCGTTGGCCACGGTCGGAACGGCGAACTTAACCGCGGGTCCGGGGTGATCGCTGGTCACCTGATTGCTGTCATAAAGCTCGTTGTTCAGGTTGATCGCGTCGAATGCATAGAGAATCGCGGTCCCGCCTGTCGAAAAGCCCGAAGCGTTGACGGCCCACATGATGCCGCCAGTGGTGTTATTGGCCGAGATAACCGGCGACGCGCCCGGGAATCCAAATGTGAAGTTCCTGGCGATCGACTCGGTCGCCGTCTCGATCATTCCATTGGTGATGACAAAACTCTTCGGCTGATCGTTCGACGCGACGGTGTAGATCATGTTCCGCACGAGGCCCTTCGCCACCTTTCCCTGCCAGTACGCGGGTGTGCTGAACATTCCACCGATTGCGCCCGGCAGTTCCTGCACCATCTGATCCATGCTGGCATTGAATCCACCCATCGAGTCGCGGTTGACCAGGTAGATCGTGCCGAGTTTGCCTATGCCGATCACAAGATGAGGATTTGGTCCGGGCTGATCCGGCAGCAGGAGGTTGCCGCCGGAACCCATGTCGGCGTCTTCGTCATCGAGGATCAGCTCGTTGAGCGGCGTGAAGAAGCTGTCGACAGTCATGGTCCCGGGGGTGCCGATGTTGGGCGTCAATCGGATGAAGCTGTCGCCGTAGTCAATCGGCGACGCGACGGTATCGAACGTCCCGTTGCCGGTGACCGCGATCAAATCGCCGTTGGTATCGACGCCGGGGCCGCATCCCGATTCCCATATCCCGCCTTGCGAGCCATTGGGCGTATCGTCGTACACGATTACCTGCGCCAGCGTGGTCTCGTCATAGCCGAGAATCCATCCATGATAAGGCGTGATGTCGCAATGTGAGGCGAAGGTCAAATAAACCACGCCGTTCGCGAGCGTCAGCGCCGCGCGATCGTTCTGCAACAGCGGATCGAAAGTAACGACCCCGTTGAGGCTGGCCTCACCCGTTCCCGGGCCGCTGGCCACGATCGTCACGGGAGAGTTCGGCTGTTCGAGCCCGGTGGTGATATCGAGTGCGTGAAGTTGCTGTTGGTAGCTGCCCGGGCCCAGCTTGACCTTCGAGACTACGAACAGAGTTCCCGTCGATGGGTCGATTACGGGCGTAGCGGTAATCCCGATGATCTTGGTCAGGTCCATGCAATCAGGTCCGAGGTCCGAGACCGGCACCGGAGTGATGCCATTGGCGGGATCGATAAAGCTGGTTTGCCAGAGCGGAGGTCCGGCCACATCCGCGTCGAACGCGTACACGCTGTCATTTTCCGTCGCGACGTACACGACGTTGTGCGTGCCCTGGCTCGGGATCGTAACGTTCGGCACGTAGAGCGGCTCGGCATAAATGAAACCGTCGACGGCGTCGGTAAACTTCAGGCCGAAGCGCTGGGCGTTAACCTTCGAAGGAGTCAGTACGCGCTCCGCCAGGTTTTGTCCCGTGCGAAAATTATCGTTGCGGTAGGTGAACGTGCCGCTGAACCCCGGCTCGACCGCATGCGCGGTCGCAACCGCACCGACTATCGCTGCGACCAGGGCGGCCACACCCAGAGCCGAAGCCCGCAATGTTCGCTGAATCACTCTCCCCCTCCAGACCTCTTCGGCAAGCATCCTAGTGACGCAGGGGCGGCAGGTCCACGAGCAAAACGCGCTATCGGGGCGCTTTCGTGATATTTGGTAAATCGAGGCATCGAAGGTGGACTCTCCTCCCGACGACCGCTCGCCGCCATTGCAACGGCTCGCGCGACTGTTTACACCGAACCGCTCCGCCGCGCTGCGACAGTATCGCTCGCGTGCGCGCATCTACGACTTCGAGCTCGCGCTGTTCGAACCGGTGCGGCAGCGCGCGATAGATCTGCTGGCCCTGAAGAGCGGCGACCGGGTGCTGGATGTCGGCTGCGGCACCGGATTGAGTTTCACCGCGCTGGAGGGCTTGGTCGGCGCGGGCGGTGCGATCGTCGGAATCGAGCAGAGCCCCGAAATGCTCGAGCGGGCGCGTACGCGGGCGGCCGAGAATAACTGGCGCAATGTCACGCTCATCTCGGCGTCGGTCGAGGAAGCGGCGATACCGATTGCGGCCGACGCGGCGCTGTTTCATTTCACGCACGACATCATGCGGACGCGCAATGCGATCGCCAACGTCGTCAGTCATCTAAAGCCGGGCGCGCGCGTGGTCGCGGCCGGTCTCAAGTGGGCGCCGATACGGACGATGCCGCTGAACCTGTTCGTGTGGAACGCCGCCCTCCGATCGACCAGCACGCTGGAGGGCCTGGCGCGCCCGTGGAGCAATCTCGAGGCGCTGGTGCCAGGGCTCGAAATCGAGCAGATGCTCGGCGGCACGGTCTACGTCGCCAGCGGAATCGTCAAGTAAAACGCCCTTTTCTGGTACAATTTTCATATAGCGGCGCCAGGCTCCGCATCCTGAATATTGGCGCAACGTCTATAAGGTATGAGGCAAACACTCATTCTCGCGGCATTTTGTCTTGCGATCGGCGTATGCGGATGCGGCGCTCAGCAACCGGATCAATTGCAGTCGCAATCGCACTGGCAGATCGCAATCGCAGCTTGCCGGAGCGTCTGCGCCGGCGGCGGATTCGCAACTCGTCATCGCGCCTAAAGTCGTCGACGTGCCGGCGCATCCGCTGCCCTTCAAAGGCAGATTGCTTTCCGGTGATCCGGCGGAACTTCCGCCCGCGGTCGCGATGTCCCTGTCCGATTCTTCGCCGGTGACCTTTACCTATCGCGAAGAATTGACGCACGACGACTACCATATTCCGCTGCTGCTCAGCGCGGTCGATCCGGGAAGCTGGGTTGGCAATCCGACCGGCGATATCGGCGTGACGGCGTTTGCCTCTTTGTCGATCACTGCCGGCGACACCATCATCGGCGACTACACCGCCAAGGAACACGTCTCGAAGTCGTACAGCCTGTATACGCAGGCCAGCCACAAAGAGGTTGACGACGCCGCCCGCGTCGCAGTCCGGCAACGGCTCGATCAGAAAATCTACGCTGACGAAGCCAGGTTGGCGCAGGCCGCGGCTAGCGCGCGCAAAACTCCAACCGCATCGATCGTCGACAAATGAATCGAGGACTGCTCGCATTGTTGCTTGGCGTCGTCGTCGCGCTCGCGATCGGATGCGCCGTCGAGGGCAAACCGTTCGAAAAAATCGAGTCGCCTCCCGGTAACGCCGTCATCTACGTGTACCGCCCTTACAATTACGTCGGCTCGGCGCTGCGACCCGACATTACCTGCGGCGAGGATACGGCGCGGATCGGTCCGGGCGGTTATCATGCGTTCGTAGTTCCGGCGGGACAGAAAGTTGTGTGCAGTGTGCAGACCGACGGCGGCGAGGACGAAGTGGAATTCGAGACCGAGCGCCGCTCCTACTACGTCAGAGAAGAACTCGGCTGGGGGCGTGTGGTCGCCGGCCTCAAAATACAAACGAACTCCGAACCGCATATCAATCCGGTTGACACTGACGTCGCGCAGACCGAGATTCAGAGCTGTTGCAAACAGGAGCCTGAAATTCGGAGCGCGAACTAATGCCGGTTGAGGGTGAGCTAACACCCGTCCGCGAAAATCATCGCTTCGACGAGCCTCGCCTCGAGCGCTATCTGCGCGAGCGGGTGCCCGACTTTCGCGGACCGCTGACCGTGCGACAGTTCGTCGGCGGGCAATCGAATCCAACTTTCCTACTCGAGACTCCCGCGGCGCGCCTGGTCATGCGCAAGAAGCCGCCCGGCACGCTGCTCCAGTCGGCGCACCAGGTCGAGCGCGAATTTCGAATCATCAAGGCGCTCGCCACGACCGGCGTGCCGGTTCCGCGCGTGCATCTGCTGTGCGAGGACCCTTCAATCATCGGCACGGCGTTCTTCGTGATGGACTTCGTCGAGGGCCGCATCATGCGCGATCCGATGATGCCCGATTCGAATCCACGAGAGCGCGCGGCGTGCTACGACTCGATGAACGACGTGCTCGCGCGGCTGCACCAAGTCGATTTTCGCGCGGTCGGCCTCGGCGACTACGGCCGGCCCGAGGCGTACGTCGCGCGCCAGCTCGCGCGATGGTCAAAACAATACGAAGCGTCGAAGATCGACGAGATCCCCGAGATGGATCGCCTCATCGAATGGCTCGGGCGCAACATTCCAGCGGCGGATGAGACGACGATCGCGCACGGCGATTACCGCATCGAGAATATCGTCTTTCATCCGGTTGAGCCGCGCGTCGTCGCGGTGCTCGACTGGGAGCTCTCGACGCTCGGGCATCCACTGAGTGACCTTGCCTGGGCCTGCCGTTCGTACCACACTCCGCCCGCCATCGACGGCCTGCTGAGTTTTCAGGACATCGATCTGAAGGCGACGGGGATTCCGAGCGAGGAACAATTCGTCGCCGCATATTGCCGCCGCACAGGCCGCGCCAGTATTCCCGATCTGATGTACTTCGTAGCGTTTTCATTTTTTCGCGGCGCTGCAATCTCGCAGGGAATTGCGATGCGCGCGAAACTCGGCAACGCCAGCGGTCCCGACGCGGCGCTGCGTGGCGCCAAGGCGAGACAGACGGCGGAAATCGGATGGGAGGTCGCGCAGAAGTGCGAGCGCGCCAGAACGAACGTTTGAGCATGACGGAGATTGTAAATCTCGACGCGGTCGCGCTTTCGCGCGCGATCAAATCGAAGCAGGTTTCGTGCGTCGAGGTGATGACCGCGTACCTCGATCAAATCGAGCGCCTCAATCCACGCGTCAACGCGATCGTCTCGATTCAGCCGCGCGAGGTCCTGCTCGATGAGGCGAAGGTCCGCGACGCGCAACTCGCGCGCGGCGAGCATCTTGGCTGGATGCACGGCTTTCCGCATGCGGTCAAAGACCTCGAGCCGACCGCGGGCATCCGCACGACGATGGGCTCGCCGCTGTTCAAGAATTTTGTTCCACGCACGGACTCGATCATGGTCGAGCGCATCCGGCGCGCCGGCGCGATCATAATCGGGAAAACCAACGTGCCGGAATTCGGGCTGGGGTCGCAAACTTACAATCCGGTCTTTGGCACGACGCTCAACGCGTACGATCAATCGAAGACGTGCGGCGGCAGCAGCGGCGGGGCGGCGGTCGCGCTCGCGCTCAGGATGGTGCCGGTGGCGGACGGCAGCGACCACGGCGGCTCGCTGCGAAATCCGGCGGCGTTCAACAATGTGTTTGGCTTTCGGACTTCGTTCGGGCGAGTGCCGTCGCAGTTCTTCGAGGTCTTCACGCCGTCGATCTCGGTGCACGGCCCGATGGCGCGGACGGTGCCCGACCTTGCGATGTTTCTTTCGGTGATTGCCGGGTACGACGCGCGCACGCCATTTTCGATTCGCGAGGATGCGGCAGTGTTTGCCGGATCGCTCGAGCGCGACTTCAAGGGGACGCGAATCGGATGGGTCGGCGATTTTGGCGGAAAGATGCCGTTCGATCCGGGCGTGCTCGAGCTGTGTGAGAGCACACTCAAGGTTTTCGAAACACTCGGCTGCGTCGTCGAACCGGCGAAGTTCGACTATCCGCTCGAGACTGTATGGGAAAGCTGGCTGAAGATTCGCGGTTGGCAAATCGCGGCCGAATTCGGTGTGGCTTTTGCCGATCCGACTCAACGTGCGCTGATGAAACCCGAGCTGCAGTGGGAGATCGAACACGGCCTGAAGACGAGCGCGCTGGAAATCGCGCAGGCGTCACGAGCGCGCACCGCCTGGTATCACGAGGTGCGAAGATTTTTCGAGAAATATGATTTCATGATCGCGCCGGCCGGCCAGGTCTTTCCCTTCGACGCGTCGATCCATTGGCCGAAAGAAGTCGGCGGCGTGCCGATGGATACCTATCATCGCTGGATGGAAGTGATGATCCCGATCTCGATGTCAGGCTGCCCCGCGCTCAGCGTGCCGGCCGGCTTCAACCAGCACGGATTGCCGATGGGCATCCAGATCATAGGTCCGAATCACGCCGAGCTGGCCTGCCTGCAACTTGCGCACGTTTACGATCAAGCAACCAACTGGGTGACGAAGCGCCCGCCGGCATTGTTGAATTCCTAACGAAGCTGCGTTGGCTCAGTCGGCGACGTGGGATTCGGCGGGGGCGGATTTCGGGCGGCCGATGGCCCAGCGCCACAGTTTCGACCATTCGGCGCTGACGCGGTCCATGTACAGGTAGATCACCGGCGTCGTGTAGAGCGTCAGCATCTGGCTCACCATCAGGCCGCCGACGATTGCGATACCGAGCGGACGGCGCATCTCGGAGCCGGTCCCGTTACCCAGCGCGAGCGGCAGGCCGCCGAGCAGCGCGGCCATCGTCGTCATCATGATCGGGCGAAAGCGCAGCACGCACGCTTCGTAGATGGCGTCATGCGGCGATTTGCCTTCGCCGCGTTGAGCCTCGAGCGCGAAGTCGATCATCATGATCGCGTTTTTCTTGACGATGCCGATCAACAGGATGATGCCGATGAGCGCGATCACGCTCAGCTCAATGTGGAACAGCAGCAGCGCGAGAATCGCGCCGACGCCGGCCGAGGGCAGCGTCGACAAAATCGTGATCGGATGGATGTAACTTTCGTAGAGGATGCCGAGCACGATGTACACGGCGAACAGCGCGAACGCGACGAGGAAGCCTTCGTTTTTGAGCGAGTCCTGGAACGCCTGCGCCGTGCCCTGGAAGATTCCGCGAATCCCGGCGGGCATCTTAATCTGCGCCTCGGCTTGCGTGATGGCGTCGACCGCCTCGCCCAGCGCCACACCCGGTGCAAGATTGAACGAGATGGTCACGGAGGGAAATTGCCCGGTGTGATTGACCGCCAGTGCGGTCGTGTCGTTGGCGAAGTGGGTGAAGGTGCTGAGCTTGACCAGCTGGCCGGTGGTGGTCGACCTCACATGGATCTGATCGAGTGAGTCGGGGTTCTGCCAGAACTGCGGCGCGACCTCCATCACGACATGGTATTGGTTGAGCGGCGTGTACATCGTCGACACCTGCCGCTGGCCGAAGGCGTCGTACAGCGTGTCGTCGATGGCCTGCTGCGAAAGTCCCAGGCGCGACGCGGTGTCGCGATCGACGACGACGTTGGCCTCGAGGCCGCTGTTCTGCTGATCGCTGCTGACGTCGGTGAGAATTTTAACGCTGCGCAATTTCTTGAGCACCTTCGGCGCCCATTGGTTGAGCTCGCTGAGGTCGTCGCTCTGCAGCGTGAATTGATATTGCGCGTTGCTCGATCTGCCGCCGATGCGCAAATCCTGTACCGCCTGCATATAAAGATTGACGCCGGCGATGTGCCCGACCTCCTTGCGGATGCGTCCGATAACGAGGTCGGCGCTGATCTTTCGCTCGCTGAGGGGTTTGAGCGAGATGTACATGTTCGCCGTATTGGTTGCGCCTTGGGCGCCAGTGAACGCGATGACGTTGGAGACCGCCGCATCTTTACCTATCGCCGCGACCAGTTCCTGCAGCCGCTCCTTCATCGCCTGGAATGACGTGTCCTGGTCGGCCTGCACCGCGCCCATCAGGCGGCCCGTATCCTGCTGCGGGAAGAATCCCTTCGGCACCACCATGAACAGGTAGATGCTCAGCGCAAGTGTCCCGAGCGCGACTGCCAACGTGAGCGGCTGATGATCGAGCACCCACATCAGGCTCTTTTCGTAGCGGTCGAGCATGCCGGTGAAGAAACGCTCGCTCAAGTTGTACCAGCGGTTGTGTTTTTCCTGGTCGTGGGGCTTGAGCAGATGTGCGGCCATCATCGGCGTGGTGGTAAGCGAGATGACCAGTGAAACCAGCACGGCGGCCGACAAGGTCACGGCGAACTCGCGGAACAAGCGGCCGACGATTCCAGCCATCAGCAAGATCGGAATGAAGACGGCGACCAGCGAGATGCTGATCGATATGACGGTGAATCCGATGCCCGCGGCGCCCTTGATCGCGGCTTCGAACGGCGACATGCCCTGTTCGCGAAAGCGCGAAATGTTCTCGATGACGACGATGGCGTCGTCGACCACGAAGCCCGTGCAAATCGTCAGCGCCATCAGCGAGAGATTGTCGAGGCTGTAGCCGAACAGGTACATGATGCCGAAGGTGCCGATCAGCGACAGCGGAACGACGACGCCCGGAATCAGCGTGGCGCGCAGATTACGCAGGAACAGGAACACCACCATGATCACGAGCGCGATCGAAATCATCATGGTGAATTCGACGTCATGCACCGAGGCGCGGATGGTGGTCGTGCGGTCGAGGACTACGGTCAAGTCGATGGCGGCCGGGATCGAAGCGCGCAATTGGGGCAACGCCGCGTAAATTCGATCGACGGTATCGATAATGTTCGCGCCGGGTTGGCGGAAAATAATCACCAGCACGGCCGGCTTGCCATCGACCATACCGGCGGCGCGAACGTTCTCGACCGAGTCTCTCACCAAGCCGATGTCGGAAAGCTGAACGGCGGCGCCGTTGGTATAGCGCACGATCAGCGGCTGATAATCCTCGGCCTTGAGCAGTTGATCGGTCGTGCTCAAGCCCCAGGTCTTTTCGTTATTGGCCAGCTCCCCTTTGGGGCGGTTCGCATTGGCATTGGCGAGAACCGTTCGCACGTCCTCGAGTCCGACGCCGAGGTTGCTCATCTGCGTTGGATTCAGCTCAACGCGGACGCCGGGCAACGCGCTGCCGCCGACACTGACCTGGCCGACGCCGTCGATTTGCGAGAGCTTCTGTTCGAGGATCGAGTCGGCAGCGTCGTACATCATTCCCGGCCGTACGGCGCTCGAGGTCAGGCCGAGAATCATGATCGGTGCGTCGGCAGGATTGACCTTTCTATAGGTCGGCTTGCTCGGCAGTGTCGTCGGCAGTTGGCCGGCGGCGGCGTTGATGGCGGCCTGCACGTCGCGCGCGGCGGCGTCGATGTTGCGGTTCAAGTCGAATTGCAAAACGATGCTGGTGGCGCCGAGATAGCTGGTCGAAGTCAGTTCCGTCAGGTTGGCGATACGGCCGAACTGGCGCTCGAGCGGAGTCGCCACCGACGAGGCCATCGTCTCGGGACTCGCGCCGGGCAAAGACGCCTGGACCTGTATGGTGGGGAACTCGACCTGCGGCAACGGCGCGACCGGGAGCAGCCGGAACGCGATCGCGCCGGCGAGCGCAAGCGCGATGGTCAGCAGCGTGGTGGCGACCGGCTTCCTTATGAAGACTTCGGAAACACTCATGACGCTTGAGCGGGAATCGCCTCCGGCTCGACGCCTTTGTTTCGCCACTGGGCGAAGCGCGTCGCCATTCGATCGAAGGTCAGGAAAATGACCGGCGTCGTGTACAGCGTGAGCACCTGGCTCACGAGCAGGCCGCCGACGATGGCGATACCCAGCGGGCGGCGCAACTCCGAGCCGACTCCGGTGCCCAACGCGAGCGGCAAGCCGCCGAGCAGCGCCGCCATCGTCGTCATCATGATTGGCCGGAAGCGCAGCAGGCAGGCCTGGTAGATCGCCTCGCGCGGAGGCTTGCCTTCACCGCGCTGAGCCTCGAGCGCGAAGTCGATCATCATGATCGCGTTCTTCTTCACGATACCTATCAGCAGGATGATGCCGATGAGCGCGATCACGTTGAGATCCTGGCCGCAGATCATCAGCGCCAGGATCGCGCCGACGCCGGCCGAAGGCAGCGTCGAGAGAATCGTGACCGGGTGAATGTAACTCTCATAGAGAACGCCGAGCACGATATACACGGTGACCAGCGCGGCAAGGATCAGCAGCGGTTCGTTCTTCAACGACGCGCGGAACGCAGCGGCGGTGCCCTGGAACGAAGCCTCGATGCTCGCGGGCATCCCGATTTGCTCACGCGCCTGGTCGATGGCGGATACGGCGTCGCCCAGCGAGTAGCCCGACGCGAGATCGAACGAGATCGTCACCGCGGGAAACTGACCCTCGTGATTGACTACCAGCGGCGCCGCGCCCGGCTCGAAATGCGTGAAGGCACTTAGCGGCACCTCGCCTCCCGTGTTCGAGCGAATATAGATGTCGTCGAGCGCGTGCGGATTGCGCTGGAACTGCGGCGCCACTTCCAGCACCACGTGATACTGGTTCAGCTGCGTGAACATCGTCGACACCTGCCGCTGTCCGAAGGCGTCGTACAAGGTGTTGTCGATGAGATTCGGCGTGATGCCGAGCCGCGACGCCGTCAGCCGATCGATGACCACATGCTCTTCCCAGCCGTCGTTCTGCTGGTCGGTCGCGACATTGCGCAGCGCAGGCAGCGTCTTGAGCTTGTCGACCAGTTTGTTGGTCCACAGATTCAACTCGTCGGCGCTCGGATCCTCGAGGCTGTACTGATACTGCGTGCGGCTCACGCGATCTTCGACCGTCAGATCCTGCACCGGCTGCAGGTAGAGTTGGATGCCGCTGACCGTCGCCAGTTTCGGCGCGAGGCGGTTGATAACGGTCGTAATGTCGACCTTGCGATCCTCGAGCGGCTTCAGATTGATCAGGATGCGTCCGCTGTTAACCGTCGTGTTGGTGCCGTCGATGCCGACGAATGACGACAGGCTCTCGACCGCAGGGTCCTGCAAAATGATCTGCGCCAAAGACTGCTGCCCACGCACCATCGCGGCGAACGACACATCCTGCGGCGCCTGCGAAACGCCCTGGATAACTCCGGTGTCCTGCACCGGAAAGAAGCCCTTGGGCACGACGATGTAGAGCACGATGGTCAGCACCAGCGTTGCGATCGCGACCATCAGCGTCGCGAACTCGTGCTCAAGCACCCATTCGAGCGTGCGGCCGTAAAACGCGATCGTGTCGTCGAAGACTTTTTCCGACCTGCGATAGAACCAGGTCTGCTGATCCTTGGGCGTATGCTTGAGCAGTTTCGCGCTCATCATCGGCGTCAGCGTCAGCGAGACCACCGCCGACATCAGGATGGTCACCGCCAGCGTGACGGCGAACTCGCGGAACAGGCGGCCGACGATGTCGCCCATGAACAGCAGCGGAATCAGCACGGCGATCAGCGAGACGGTCAGCGACAGAATCGTGAAACCGATCTGCTCGGCGCCCTTGAGCGCGGCGTCCAGCGGCTTGTCGCCCTCCTCGATGAAGCGCGAGATATTTTCGATCATGACGATGGCGTCGTCGACCACGAAGCCGGTCGAAATCGTCAGCGCCATCAGCGAGAGGTTGTCCAGGCTGTAGCCCAGCATGTACATGACGCCGAAGGTGCCGATCAGCGACAGCGGCACGGCGATACTCGGGATGATCGTCGCCGACAGGCTGCGCAGGAACAGGAAGATGACCATCACGACCAGCGCCACCGTCAGCATCAGCTCGAACTCGACGTCCTTGACCGACGCGCGAATGGTGGTGGTGCGATCCGTCAGAATCTGCACCTTGACCGACGACGGCAGCGACGCCTGCAAGCGCGGCATCAGCGCCTTGATCCGATCGACGACGGCGATAATGTTGGCGCCCGGCTGCCGCTGGACGTTGACGATCACCGCCGGCGTCAGGTTCATCCAGGCCGCGGCCTTGACGTTCTCGGCGTCGTCGACCGCGGTCGCGACGTCGGACAGCTTGACCGGCGCGCCGTTGTGATACGAGACGATCAGCGGCATGTAGTCCTGCGCCGCCAGTAGCTGGTCGTTGGCGCCAATCGTGTACGCCTGCTGCTTGCCGTCGAAGTTACCCTTGGCCTCGTCGACGTTGGCTGAGGATATCGCAGTCCGCAGGTCCTCCAGCGTCATTCCATATGATGCGAGCGAGGTCGGATTAGCCTGGATGCGGACCGAAGGCTTCTGGCCGCCGCCGATACTGACCAGACCGACGCCCGGCAGTTGCGAGATTTTCTCGGCCAGGCGTGTGTCGGCCAGATCCTCGACCTGGTCGAGCGGCAGCTCCTTGGAGGTCAACGCCAGCGTAAGAATCGGCGTGTCGGCCGGATTGGTCTTGCTGTAAACGGGCGGGTTCGGGAGATCCGTCGGCAGATAAGTCGTCGCCGCGTTGATCGCCGCCTGCACTTCCTGCTCGGCCACGTCGATACTCAAGTTGAGATCGAACTGCAGCGTGATGACCGAGCTGCCGAACGAGCTGTTCGAGGTCATCTGCGTGAGCCCCGGCACCTCGCCGAATTGCCGCTCGAGCGGAGCCGTCACCGAGGACGCCATCACGTCCGGACTGCCGCCGGGGTAAAAGGTCACGACCTGGATGGTCGGATAATCCACCTGCGGCAATGCCGAGACCGGCAGTTGTCCGTAGGCGACGAGCCCCGCCAGCAGCAGCCCGACCATCAACAGAGAAGTCGCGACCGGCCGCAGAATGAACGGGCGCGACAAACTCACGGATTGGCTCCGGGTCCCGAGGGCGCAGCCGCCGCGTTTCCTGGCGCCGCGTTCGCGGGCGGCATCGCGGCGAGTTGCATATTCACGTGCGCGCCCTGCTGCAGCTTGTCGACGCCGTCGGTCACGACCAGCTGTCCCGGCGTAAGGCCCTTGGCGATAGCAACGATGTCCCCTTGCGTCGCTTGCACCGTCACCATCTGCATCGTGACGGTCTTGTCCGGCTTGACGACGTAGACGAACGATCCCTGCTGGCTGCGCTGCAGTCCGGCGGCCGGGATCAGAGTCGCATTGGGGATAGTGTCGACGAGCAACTGCGCGTTGACGAATTGATTGGGGAACAGCGAATTGTCCTCGTTGGGAAATGCCGCCTTGAGCTTGATAGTGCCGGTGGACTGATCGATCTGATTGTCGGTCGTCAGCAGCGCTCCCTCGGCGAGTTTGTGCTTGATGTCGCGATCGTAAGCCACGACCGGCAACTGCGGATTGGCCTTCATCGCCTTCTCGAGTTTCGGCAGATCGTCTTCCGGGATACTGAAGTCGACCGCGATCGGCTGCAGTTGCGTAATCACCGCGAGCCCGGTCGTGTCGGTCGCATGAATGATATTGCCCGGGTCCTGCAGCCGGAGCCCGACGCGCCCTGAAATCGGCGACGTGATCTTGCTGTAGGTCAGTTGCAGCTTGGCGTTGTCGACCGCGCCCTTATCGCTCTCGATCGAGCCGGCATACTGGCCGACCAGCGCTTCCTGGTTGTCGAGGTCCTGCCGCGCGATCACTTTCTGCGCGTAAAGTTCCTTGTCGCGCGCGTAGAGAATTTTGTTGTTTTCGAGCGTCGCCAGATCCTTCGCCAGCGTGCCCTGCGCCTGTTCGAGCTGCACCTGGTACGGACGCGGATCGATCTCAGCCAGCACGTCGCCGGCTTTTACAATCTGCCCTTCGGTAAAATTTACCTTGTTGAGCTGCCCGTCGACCCGGCTCTTGATAGTGACCGTGTTGTACGCCGTCACCGTTCCGATGGCGTTGATGTACTGATTCAGATCGCCTTGTGTCGCCGCTACCGCCGCGACCGGCACGGGTGCATGTACGACGGCGGCAGTGGTCGAAGAATCGGTGCTACTGCCAGCACTAAAATGGTGAATAGCGAATATCGCGACGAGCAGGACGATCGCCCACCGCAGCCAATGCTGCTTAACATTTTCGATCCAACCAGGCATTTCTGCATTCTGCACAAATCGCGTGGCGTTGGGCTTTCCGGTCGTCGGGGCGTCTGAATCCATCATGGTCTCCGTCGCAATCCTCTCCAAGCTAGCAAATGCCGATCCTACCTTTCTAATTTAATCATTCTTGCAATTTTGGACCCGCCAGTCCATATTTGAGATGTGCCGCAGGCGACTGCGTTATCTACGAATCCAATGCTCGAAGGTTTCCGCTAGTGCCCGTCAAACGTCAAATGGTTTCGCCGGCGATTCGCCGCAAAGACGGCCGCGGCAGGCCGGCCACCCCGTTCCTGCGCGAGAGAATTTTACAGAGTGCGGCAGAACTCTTCGCCGAGAGGGAATTCGAACTCGTGCTGATCGATGAAGTGGCGGCACGCGCCGGCGTCGGCAAAGGCAGCGTTTACCGGCAGTTCAGATCGAAGGAAGAGCTCTACGCGGCGGCGGTGATTGGCGGATTCGCCGAACTGCAGCGCGAAATTCGCGTGGCGCTGGCCGGATGCAACTCGGTGCGTGAACAGATCGCGACGATCGTGCGGCGCGCTCTCATATTCTTCCGCAGCCGTCGCCAGTTCTTCGCCATGCTGCGCGATCCCAAGGCCTTGCCGCCCTCGCAGGAGCGCCAGTATCGCGATCAGCGCAACGAGTTGTCGCGATTGATCAGTGGAGTTCTCGACGAAGGCGTCAAACGCGGCGCGGTGAAGGCCGGCATCGACACCCGCATCGCGGCCGAATCTCTGCTCGGCATGATGCGCGGCATCAACCGCTACGGCCGCGACTACGCAACGGCGGACCGCGCCGTCGACATCGTCATCTCAATCTTCCTCGACGGCTACGCTGCGCGCTAAGATCGCGGCGATTCGGAAACTCGAAGAGGCCCACATGCAGGATCTGCTGCCACTCGCTGATAAAATCGCCGCGATTCTCAAAGAGCGTCGCGAAAATATCGCCGTCGCCGAATCCACCACCGGCGGACTCGTCTCGGCCGCGCTGCTGAGCGTCCCCGGTGCGTCGACGTACTTCGTCGGCGGCGCCGTCGTTTACACGCTCAAGGCGAGGCGCGCGATGCTCGACATTCCCGACAACGCCTTCGCCGGCATCAAGTCGGTCACCGAAGAAGGCGCAATGATCCTCGCGCGCGCCGCGCGCACCCGTTTCGCCGTCACCTGGAGCATCGCGGAAATCGGCGCCAGCGGCCCGACCGGCAATCGCTACGGCGACGCTGCGGGCCACAGTTGCATCGCAGTGGCCGGCCCGGTCGAGCGCTCGATGACAATCGAAACAGGGAAGGCAGATCGCGTCGCCAACATGCGCACCTTCAGCGTGGCCGCCCTGAATCTTCTAATTGATTGCCTTGGCCGTTGACTTGGAGGCTTTGCATGGGTAGCGTTTTAGCTGAGCTTCCGCACTGAGGACGCTGAGACGGGCTGGGTGGATGAATCCCGTTTCCCTGCGGTCCGTAATTCCGAACTTGAACTCAAGGCGTTTGTTGTTCCGAATCCCGACCGCTTGATTACTCAATCTATAATGGTATCTCCCGTCCGCGGGAGCCCATTGGAACAAACGTTCATAACCTGCGATACGCGCGTCCGTAAGGGGCGGCGAGTTGCAGAATCTAAATGATGGAGTCCAGGTTGCGGGGAAGGCATATGTCCAAGGGCAGACACGTTGCGAAGACCGAAGAAGGTCGCTTCGACGATCCGCGTTCGACCAACGGCACACCGCGGCAGGTAAATCTCGACAGCAATCCGAATCTGCCGCCGCCGGCGCCGGTGATCAGCGAAGAAGGGGTGCTCAACCTCAAGTCGCTCAAGCGTGCGAAGATAACAGAGCTGGCGCAGATGGCGCGCGACTTCAACGTCGACGGCGCCACCAACATGCGCAAGCAGGAGATGATCTTTGCGGTGCTGCAGGCGCAGGCCGCCAAGAACGGATCGATCCTCGGCGAGGGCGTGCTGGAAATCCTGCCCGACGGCTTCGGCTTCCTGCGCGCGCCGGATTACAACTACCTGCCGGGTCCCGACGACATTTATATTTCGCCGAGCCAGATTCGGAAGTTCAATCTGCGCACGGGCGACGTCGTTTCCGGACTGATTCGGCCGCCGAAAGAAGGCGAGCGATATTTCGCGCTGCTCAAGGTTGAATCGATCAACTACGAGGATCCGGAAAAGGCGCGCGACAAAATCCTGTTCGACAACCTGACGCCGCTGTATCCCGAGGAGCGGATCAAGCTCGAATACAATCACGAAGATTTGACCACGCGCATAATCGATCTGGTCGCGCCGATTGGCAAAGGGCAGCGCGGTCTTATCGTCGCGGCGCCGTTCACCGGCAAGACAATGATGCTGCAGGCGATCGCGAAAGCGATTGCGCATAATCATCCGGAGATCGTGCTGATCGTGCTGCTGGTCGATGAGCGGCCCGAGGAAGTCACCGACATGCTGCGTTCGGTGCAGGGCGAGGTCGTCAGCTCGACCTTCGACGAGCCGGCGACGCGTCACGTGCAGGTGGCAGAGATGGTGATCGAGAAAGCGCGGCGGCTGGTCGAGCACGGGCGCGACGTCGTGATCCTGCTCGATTCGATTACGCGCCTGGCGCGCGCATACAATACCGTGGTGCCGCCATCGGGAAAGATCCTGTCGGGCGGCGTCGATTCCAATGCGCTGCACAAGCCGAAGAAATTCTTTGGCGCGGCGCGCAACACCGAAGACGGCGGCAGCCTGACGATTATCGCGACGGCGCTGGTCGATACCGGCAGCCGGATGGACGAAGTTATTTTCGAAGAGTTCAAGGGCACCGGCAATCAGCAGATTGCGCTGGACCGGCGCCTGCTGGAAAAGCGGATTTTCCCGACGATCGATATTCAACGTTCGTCGACGCGCAAGGAAGAATTGCTGCTGCCGCGCGCCACGCTGAATCGCGTGTGGATTTTGCGCAAGCTGCTGACCCAGCTGAACGCGGTCGAGGCGATGGAATTTTTGATCGACAAGATGGATAAGACCAAGACCAACGAGGAGTTCCTCGAGTCGATGAACGCGTAGGGAGCCGGCGGAGTATTAATTTCCCAAGCGAAGTGGCGTATAACTCTTCGCTGTGAGTCACCGGAATAGCCGCCACCTCGCGGCGCTCGCATTGGTGGGTTGGTATCTGATGATGCCGCCCGATTCGGCCAAGATCCCGCATGACGTTGAGGCCGAGGCCCCGCTCTCGCGCTGGGTCTATGTCGCCAGTTATGACAGCGAAGATCACTGCGAGAAGGCGCTGACCAACATTCAGAACAGCGAGCAGGACCCGATCACGCTCGACAAGACGGGAAGACTCAAGCGGTATGACAGGAACGACGCCGCGTTGGGCAAGGCGCGCGCTCTCAATGCGGGCTGCGTCGCGAGCGACGATATCCGCCTGAAGGGAGTCAGGACGACAAAATCAAAGTAAGCGGGACGCGGATGCTGTCTGAATTAAGACACCGAGCGCGGCAAACTAAGACACAGGGCCTATATTTCCCCCGACGGAAAAGTGGAACTGCAGCCTCGCCACGCAGCCCGTGCTCGCGCTTCGCTGGCTTGGGTGCTAGACCTTACTGGAACCAAAATTAATGGAGAGCGCTGATGCCGTTTGTAAACGTAAAAATAATTGAGGGCGTGTTCACTGAAGCACAGAAGCGTGAGATGGTTCACAAACTCACCGAGACAATGGTTTCAATCGAAGGTGAGAATATGCGCCCTGTCACTTGGGTCGTAATTGAAGAGGTCAAAAGCGGCGATTGGGGCATAGCAGGGAAGCCCCTTACGACCGAAGACGTTAAGGCTCTTGCCGCAGGCAAATCGCGCTAACGCCGTCTCTTGTCGGCTTCAAATTCTCCGTTCGTCCGAGCAAATTAAGCCGCCTGCGGTTTGAAATTCAGCCACTCAACCCCGAATTAAGACAGTACCGGGACGCGTTGGGCGCTTTCGCGGCGCGGCGCGGCCTGATATTACTTCAAGATTGCCCCGGCTACGGGGCCAAGAGGCAAGGACAAAATTCTATGACTGAAATCAGCATGAAGCAGCTCCTGGAGGCCGGAGTTCATTTTGGCCATCAGACCAGCCGCTGGAACCCGAAGATGAAGCAATACATTTTCGGCGCCCGCAACGGTATCTACATTATCGATCTGCAGCAGACGGTGAAGATGTTTCGCGCGACCTTCGACTTCGCGCGCGACCTCGCGGCGGCGGGCGGCACGATGCTGTTCGTCGGCACCAAGAAGCAGGCGCAGGACATCGTCAAGGAAGAAGCCGAGCGCTGCGGGATGTACTACGTCAATAATCGCTGGCTCGGCGGGATGCTGACCAACTTCCAGACTATTCGCGCGTCGATCGACCGGCTCAAGAAGCTCGAAGAAACGATGGCCGACCCGGAGATGATCAAGGCGTTGACCAAGAAAGAGATGAGCGACAACGGCCGCGAGCATGAGAAGCTGATGGCGACGTTGGCCGGAATCAAGAACATGCGCAAGCTGCCGGACGCGCTGTGGGTGATCGACACCAAGAAGGAAGATATCGCGGTGGCGGAGGCGAACCGTCTTGGGATTCCGGTGGCGGCGGTGGTCGATACCAACTGCGACCCGGATCTTATTGCGTATCGAATCCCCGGCAACGACGACGCGATTCGTGCGATCAAGCTGTTCACGGCTGCGGTGGCCGACGCGATACTCGAAGGCAAGCAAATCGCGGAGGAACGCGCCAAGGGGCAGCAGGATGCTCGCTCGGACGCAGGCGTATCGACGGCAGACGCGGGGGCGTCGGCGCCCGATTCTCCAAGCGCGGTCTAGTCAATATTTCACCGATAAACTCGGGACTTCGGACCGCAAATAACGGCCGTCGCTTGCAGTAGAGCGACCGGCCAAGAATACTAACTCAACCCAGGAATTGTATTGTCATGGAACTAAACGCAAATCAGGTTAAGGAACTGCGCGAGAAAACCGGCGCGGGCATCATGGACTGCAAGCGGGCGCTGTCGGAAGCGGCGGGCGACCTCGAGAAGGCGGTCGTGTGGCTGCGCGAGAAGGGAATCGCCGCGGCGGCGGGCCGCGCGGGCCGGGTCGCGTCGGAGGGATCGGTCGGTTCGTATATCCATGCGGGCGGCAAAATCGGCGTGCTGATCGAAGTAAATTGCGAGACCGATTTCTGCGCCAAGTCGGAAGCGTTCCAGGCGCTGGTGAAGAATCTCGCGATGCAGGTGGCGGCGTCTCCGAGTACTCGATGCGTGCGGCGCGAGGAAGTGCCGGCGTCTGTCATCGAGCAGGAGCGGCAGATCTACGCGTCGCAGGCCGAGGGCAAGCCGGCCGCGGTGGTGGCGAAGATCGTCGAGGGCAAGCTCGAGAAATTTTACAAGGAAGCGTGCCTGCTCGAGCAGCCTTACGTTCGCGATCCGAGCGGCAACAAGACGATCAACGATTTGATTGGCGAGGCGGCGCTGCAGATGCGCGAGAAGATCGACGTGCGGCGCTTCGCGCGCTACCAGTTGGGTGAGGCGCTCGAAGGCAAGGCGACGACTACGGCGGCCGCCTGACGCGGGCCGCATTTGCGCGACGGTACGGGGCTTCGACGACAGGTACATCGACGGGAGCTTCGACAAATGGCTGAAGTTCAAGATGCGACGGATGTGAAGCCGCGCTTCAGCCGTATCCTGCTCAAACTTTCCGGCGAGGCGCTCGCGCCGGCGCAGGGGTCGGGACTCGACCTCGACGCATTGGCCGAGATTGCGCTCGAAATCAAGGAAGTGGCGGCGCTCGGCGTGCAGCTCGCGATGGTAATCGGCGCCGGCAATTACATCCGGGGCAGCGACTACGAATCGCGCGGGATGGATCGCTCGACTGCAGATCAGATGGGCATGCTGGCGACCGTTATCAACGCGCTCGCGCTGCAGAACGCGCTCGAGGGTGTGGGAGTCGTCACGCGCGTGCTGTCGGCGATCGAGATGCAGGCGCTGTGCGAGCCGTATATACGGCGGCGCGCAGTACGGCATCTCGAGAAGGGCCGCGTCATCATATTCGCGGCCGGCACCGGCAATCCTTATTTCACCACCGACACGGCGGCGAGCCTGCGCGCGATGGAAATCGGCGCCGAGGTGATCCTCAAGGCGAGCCATACGGTGGACGGCGTTTACGATCGCGATCCGATGCGCGAGCCGGGCGCCAAGAAGTTCGATCGGCTGACTTATATCGAGGTGCTGCAGAAAAATCTCAAGGTGATGGACTCGACCGCCATCTCGATGTGCATGGATAATCGATTGCCGATCATCGTGTTCAATCTGCGCAAAGTCGGTAATATAAGAAGGGCCGTGATGGGCGAGCAAATCGGGACCCGGGTGGAGAGTGCACCGTGAGCATGCTTACGGACACAATCGAAGACGCGCGCAAGGAAATGGACAAGACGGTCGAGGCGTTTCGCCACGAGCTGGCGCGGGTGCGCACCGGGCGCGCGTCGACGGCGCTGGTCGAGAATCTGCAGGTGAATTACTACGGATCGAAGACGCCGCTGCGGCAGCTGGCGGGGCTGTCGGCGCCGGAGCCGCGCTTGATCGTGATCACCCCGTACGACAAGGGCGCGATGCACGATATCGAGAAGGCAATCCAGACTTCCGACCTTGGACTCCAGCCGATGAATGACGGCAAGATAATCCGGATACCGATTCCGGAGCTGACCGAGGAGCGGCGCAAGGACCTGGTCAAGCACGTGCGCAAAATCGGCGAGGAGTTCCGCGTCGGCATCCGCAACCATAGGCGCGACGCCAACGACATGCTCAAGGAACTGCACAAGGACAAAGAGGCGACGGAGGACGAGATGAGGGCGGGGGAGGCCAAGGTGCAGACGTACACGACCGAGTTCATCGAAAAAATCGACAAAGTGCTGACCGCCAAAGAAGCGGAAATCATGGAGGTCTGAGCGCGCTCGCGGCAACGTTTGAGCGGCGACTCAGGTTAAGACTGCCTCAAGTGGCAATCTCACTACCACTAAACGATTTCCCCAACCTGTCTTTGGATCCATCGCGGCTGCCGCGTCACGTGGCGATCGTGATGGACGGCAATGGCCGCTGGGCAAACCGGCGCGGCCTGTCGCGCCACGAAGGGCATCGGCGCGGCAAGGATTCAGTGCGTGCGGTGGTCGACGCGGCGCGCGAACTCGGCATCCCGTATCTCACGCTGTACGCATTCTCGAGCGAGAACTGGGGCCGCCCGACGACCGAAGTCAGCTTCCTGATGAGCCTGTTCCATCGCTATCTGTTCACCGAGACCAAGCGGCTGATGAAGCGCGATATCCGCGTGGTGGCGCTGGGAGATACCGAGCGTCTGCCGCCGCGAGTGCGCGAAGCGCTGGCCGAGACGGTCGCGGCGACGCGCGAGAATCGCACGATGACGGTGGCGCTGGCGTTGTCGTACGGGGGCAGGCAGGACATCGTCAATGCGGCGCGATCGATTGCCCGCGCGGTGGCGGAGGGCGCGCTGTCGCCGGAGCAGATCGACGAGCAACTGGTCGCGCGCGAACTGACTACGACGGGCCTGCCCGATCCCGACCTGCTGATTCGAACTTCGGGCGAGCTGCGCGTGTCGAATTTTTTTCTCTATCAACTCGCCTACACCGAACTCTATTTCACCGACACGCTGTGGCCCGATTTCCGCGAGCGCGAGTTCCTGAGCGCGATCGCGGCCTACCAGCTTCGCGAGCGCCGCTTCGGCGCGGTCACTAACGGCTCCGACACCCGCCTGCGTGCTCAGAACTAGGCTCCTGACAGCGGCGGTGCTGCTGCCCGCGGTGGGAGCGCTGGTGCTGTTCGCGCCGCCGTGGTTCTTCACGATTTTTATCGCGGTCGCGGGACTGTGGGGACTCTACGAAGTCGCCGCCATGACCGGCGCGCTGCATTGGGTCGCAATACCGCTGTTCGCCACCGTCGGCGGCGTGCCGTTGTTCGCGTTGCTGTACGGCGGCAACCTGGGCCTGGTTGGTTGGGTGGTGCCGGTGATCGTGATCGTCATGATGCTGGGACTGGCGCTGCGAATCGAAATAGCCGGCGGCGGCGAAAGATTCAGGGGCCCGCGACTGGTTTTCATGGGCGCGGCGTACGTCGGATTTCTGTTTCCGTTCTTCGCGCTGCTCCGCAATTCTCCCAACGGCATTTACATCCTGCTGCTCGTGATCCTGCTGGCGGTGGTCAGCGACAGCGGCGCGTATTTCGTCGGCAGGTATATGGGCAAGACCAAGCTCGCGCCGAGTGTCAGTCCGAACAAGACAGTTGAGGGCGCGGTGGGCGGGTTCGTCGCGACGGTGGTAGCGGGCTTGCTGCTATTCAAGATGATGGGCGGGAGGTGGGACCTGGGCTCTGTGTTGCTATTTTCGGCTATCGTCTCCATCCTTGCGCAGCTTGGCGATCTGGCTGGCTCTGCACTGAAGCGCGCGGCGGGAGTGAAAGACTCGGGCTGGATCTTTCCGGGCCATGGCGGACTGCTCGATCGAACTTGTTCGCTAGTCTTCGCGGCGTTTTTCGCCTACTATTGGTTTCAATGATGCGGCTTTAGGTGGCCGCATTTTTACGCTCGCGCACACTCCGGATCAGACTTGCAAGCAGGTACCAGATGATTCACGCGATACTATCGGCAGCACTGGTGTTCGCCGTGCTGGTAGTCGTACACGAGGCGGGACACTTCGCGATGGCGAAGAAAGTCGGCGTCCGCGTGCTGCGATTCTCGGTCGGCTATCCACCAAAAATATTCGGCTACCGCCGCGGCGAGACCGACTATGCAATCGGGGCGACGCCGTTCGGCGGCTACGTCCGAATGCTGGGCGACGAAGTCGGAGGCGAACCCAAGCCGGAAGAGCTCACCATGTATCTTCACGAAGTCGGACTCGACTTGATTGGCGCCGCGGTTGAGCGTGGCGTGATTCATAGCGGATCCAGCTTCGACGATAACATGCGGGTGATTTCCGAGCGCCTGGGCGATTCGAACGCGACCGTTGCCCATACGGTTGTTGGGCGCGATCTGAAGCCGGACGAAGCGCTCCTTGTAAACGAGGTCCGCCGTCAACCGAAAGTTGACGACGCGATCAAAGCGCTCGCCGAGCATCCGCCCGCCGCGCTGGTCGAGGCTTACTGCAAGCGCGCGTTCCCGACGCAGACGCTCGGCAAGCGCACACTGATAGTGCTGGCCGGGCCGATCGCGAATATTATCTTCGCGCCGCTTCTGCTCACGCTCGTGTTCATGACCGGGGTGCCGCAGATGCTGCCGGTGGTCGGCAAGACCACCAAGGATCTGCCGGCGGCGAAAGCCGGACTGCTCACCGGCGACCGGATTCTTTCGGTTGACGGTCAACCGATGGAGACCTGGGCCGATTTCTCGAAGACGGTGAAGGCGGGCGACGGCACCGCGGTCAAGCTGGAAATCGAGCGGCAGCTGAAAGGCAAGCCGCAGCGCAGCACGCTGGTAATCACGCCGACGCGGCTCGATCAGAAAACCATTTATGGCACCAATGCGACCACCTGGGTGATCGGAGTGCAGCCGCGCGGCGACGAAGAGACCAAGCACTTCGGTCCGTTCGGCGCGATGAAAGAAGCGGTGGTAACTTCGTACGACATGACCATCCAGATGGTGGTCGGCATTGCCAGTATTTTTAGCGGCAGCACGCCGGTGCGCGACGCGCTGGGCGGGCCGATCATGATCGCGCAGTTGGCGGGACAGGAGGCACATCGCGGATTCGCGAACCTCGCGATGTTTACCGTGATGCTCAGCCTCGAGCTCGGAATTATAAATCTGCTGCCGGTGCCGCTGCTCGACGGCGGTCATCTGTTGTTCTTCGCGTTCGAGGGCGCGCGCGGCAAGCCGCTCGAACTTCGTTATCGCGAGGCGATGCTCCAGGTCGGGTTGTTTTTGCTGGTGGCGCTGATGGCGTTCGTAATCTTCAATGACATCTCGCGTATTGTGCAGGGTTAATCGGCTGCTCGAACAGGCAGCGGCGGCACGCCCGGTCCTGGGACTCGACACTTCTACCTCAATCGCAACCCTTGCGTTGATCGCACGCGGCAAGGTCGTTGCGTCGATTGCGCGGCCGGCGACCTCGCATGGCGCCGCGTTGCCGGGCGCGGTCGATGAGATTCTTGGCGCAGCGGGACTGACGCTGGGCGAGGTCGGCGCAATCGCGGTCGGCACCGGACCGGGCTCGTTCACCGGCCTGCGCATCGGGCTCAGCTACGCGAAGGGGATTGCGATGGCGACGGGCTGCGGGCTGGTCGGCATACCCAGTTTCGATGCGATGGCATTAGCAGCGCTCGAGCGTAACAATATTGAAACGGGTCGGTTAATTTGCGTGGTTGGGGATGCCCGCAAAGGCGAAGTTTACGCGGCTCTTTACCGGGTCGTGGCCGATGGGCTAGAGAAACAGTCAGAGGAATTGGTAATCGCGCTGGATCACCTGGCATCGCGCATCGCCGAGGACGTTATGTTTGTCGGTGACGAAAGAGCGAAGGATGCGGCGGCCCTTGTGGAATCGCGGGGCCTTGGGGTGGCGGTTTTCGAAACAGGGATGCTCGATTTGCGCGGAGTCTGCGTCGCGGCGTTGGGCGGCGCGCGATTTACCCGTGGAGAAACGGAGCGGGCGGCATCGTTGGAGCCGCTGTACATCAGGACGCCGGAGGCTACGTTCAAGCCCACTGCGAAAAATCCGGCGGGCAAAGGCACGGAGGGCGTATGGAGCATCGAGAGGAAGAACTCATTCGGCAGCATCTGACCCACGACGAGGAGCTGAGGGCGCTGTACGCGGAGCACCAGGAGCTCAAGCAAAAACTCGAAGTCTTTAGAAATAAACTGTACCTGACCAACGCAGAGGAAATTGAAGAAAAGCGCATCCAGAAGCTGAAGCTGGCCTCGAAAGACCGCATGATGGCGATTCTCGGACGCTATCAGCAAGAGGCTCACTGAAGCCTGCCGAGTCCGGCCATGAGCGCGCGCACTCCACCGCATGACAAGTCATACGATATCGGTACTGGTTGAAAACGAATTCGGCGTGCTCGCACGCGTGGCCGGACTGTTTTCGGGCCGCGGCTTTAACATCGAATCTCTCACCGTCAACGAGGATCCGCTCGATCCGACGGTGTCGAGGATCGTGCTGGTGACGACCGGCGACGATCAGATCGTCGAGCAAATCAACAAGCAGCTCAACAAGCTGGTGTCGGTGATCAAGATTACCGACTTCAAGGACGTCGAGACGATCGATCGCGAGATGGTGATCGTCAAGGTGTCGGTGGACGAGCGCACGCGATCGGAACTCGACTCGATCGTCCAGGCGTATCGCGCGCACGTGATCGATATCGGGCCGCGCGCAATCACGGTCGAGCTGACGGGCGACTCGGACAAGATCAAGGCGTTCATCGCGATCGTGCGGCCACTCGGAATCAAGGAAGTGGTGCGATCGGGCAAAGTCGCGATGGCGCGCGCGCTCCAGCTCAATCACGACAATCATCAGAACCGGCGCGCGCGCGAAGCTGAATAATCTGACAGCGGGAAAATTCGGGAGAACATTCAAATGAAGGTTTACTACGACCGCGACGCGGACCTGTCCGCGCTCAAGGGCAAGAAGATCGCGGTTATTGGCTTTGGAAGCCAGGGACACGCGCACGCGCTCAACCTGCGCGACAGCGGTATGGACGTATGCGTCGGGCTGAGCGCGAAGTCGCCGTCACGCGAAAAGGCGGCCAAGCAGGGTCTGCAGGTGTTCGACACGGCCGCAGCGGCGAAGCGCGCCGACGTGATCATGATGCTCGTACCCGACGAGATGGGTTCCGAGATTTACGAGGCCGAGATCGCGCCGCACCTGAGCAAGGGCAAGTACCTGGCGTTCGGTCACGGCTTCAATATCCATTTCAAATTTATCAAGCCGCCGGCCGACGTGAATGTTTTCATGATCGCGCCGAAGGGCCCCGGCCATCTCGTGCGATCGGAATACACCAAGGGCCGCGGCGTGCCGTGCCTGCTCGCGGTCGAGCAGGATCCGTCGGGCGATACGGCGAAGGTCGGACTGGCGTACGGCAGTGCGATCGGCGGCGGCCGCGCGGCGATTATCGAAACGTCGTTCAGAGAGGAAACCGAAACCGACCTGTTCGGCGAGCAATCTGTCCTGTGCGGCGGACTTACCGAGTTGATTCGCGCCGGCTACGAGACGCTGGTCGAGGCCGGTTACGCGCCGGAGATGGCGTACTTCGAGACGCTGCACGAGGTGAAGCTGATCGTGGACCTGATCTACGAGGGCGGAATCTCGAACATGCGCTACTCGATCAGCAACACGGCCGAGTACGGCGATATGACGCGCGGCACCAAGGTTATCGGCAAGGATTCGCGCGCGGCGATGAAACAGATCCTGGCGGACATCCAGTCGGGCAAGTTCGCCAACGAATGGATCGGCGACTACAAGGCGGGGCTGCCGCGATTTCGCGAGCTGCGCAAGGAAGCCGAGAAGCATCCGGTCGAAGAAGTCGGGCGCAAGCTGCGCGCGTTCATGCCGTGGCTCGCGAGCGATCGGCTGGTCGATAAGTCGAGGAACTGACCGCGTGGCGGGCGAAACCGACAGCGGGCGCCCGGCGCCGGGCGCAATACTCGCGCGCATCGGGGGCGCAATTGGAATCGCGACCGAAGGCGTCGCGCTGTCGCTGGCCTTGGCGGTTACCGGAATCATCCTGATTGCGATCGGCCTCAAGTCGCTCGGCGCGATACTGGTAATAATTGCAATTCCGATCGCGCTCTTCTTTCGCGATCCCGAACGCTTTCCCGAGCGCACCGAAGGCGTCGTAATCTCCGGCGCCGACGGCAAAGTGACCGACGTTACCGAGGTTCCTTTTCCCGGCTCGACCGGCAAGCTGTACCATCGCGTGTCGGTGTTCATGTCGCCGCTGAATGTTCACGTGAATCGTTCGCCGGTGGGAGGCGAGGTCACGCTGGTCGAGCATACGGCGGGCGAATTTCGCGCGGCGTTTCGCGACGACGCCAACGAGCACAACGAGCGCAACCTGATTGCGATGACCGACGCGTCGGGGCGCATGTTCGCGATGATGCAGGTGGCCGGGTATCTCGCGCGGCGGATAGTTTGCCGGCTGCGCGCGCGTGATAGAATACAGGCAGGTCAGCGGATCGGCCTGATTATGTTCGGAAGCCGCGTCGATCATTTTTTTCCATCCGAGTACCGCGTCACGGTGGCGCCGGGGCAACGCGTTCGCGCCGGAGAATCCATCATCGGAGCAATCGAGCAATGAGCCGCAATTCCCGACGCTCGCGCGATGCGCGCCTGCGGATGGAAATCTATCCGGACCGGATTGGCGAGCCTGCACTCAGCTCGGAAGGCGCAATTCGGCGCGGAGTTTATTTATTGCCCGCGACGATCACGTCGATCGGCTTGCTGTCGGGCTTCTACTCGATGGTCTCGGCGGTGACCGGGCACTTCGAAGTTGCGGCCGTGATGATCGTGATCGCGTTCTTTTGCGACGGACTCGACGGACGCGTCGCGCGGGCGTCGCGAACCTCGAGCCAGTTCGGCGTCGAGTTCGACAGCCTGTCCGACGTGATCGCGTTCGGCGTCGCGCCCGCGATGCTGGCGTTTTCGTGGGCGCTGCGGCCAATCGGTTCGCTCGGCATCGCCGTCGGCGGATTGTTCGTGTTGTGCGGCGCCCTTCGCCTCGCGCGCTTCAACGTGCAGACGGCGACGGCGGACAAGAGCCGCTTCGTCGGCCTGCCGATTCCGGGCGCGGCGGTGATGATCGCGTCGCTCGCGCTCGCCTACAGCTACTTCGAACTCGATTCGCCGCGCATGTTGTGCACGCTGATGGCGCCGATCACGCTCGCACTCGGCGGTTTGATGATCTCGCGCGTGCCTTACCCCAGCTTCAAGACCATGAAACTCGAGAAGCGCGCGCAGGTCGAACTCGTGATCACGATGATGGTGTTTGCCGCGATGCTGTTCGCGATGCCGCAGCTCACCGCGTTTTTGTTTTCGACGTGCGTACGTGCTGTCGGGTCCGGCGCTGATGCTGCGCGGCGAACGGCTGAGCGCCAAGGTATCGGTGCTGCGTCCGGTGGCCGCGGCCGGCAAATCTCATGAGGCGAACGGGAAGGCACCGGGAAGCGGATTCAGCGCGAGTCACCCGCAGCCTCCGCGACCATCAGCCGGTGCAGCGCTAGAATCTGCTTGACTGACAGCTACGGCGCCGCTTAGAATTCTACTCAATGTATTGCAACCTGCTACCGGAGCTGCTGCTGAGCCTGGCCCTTAGAAGGGCCCACGCCAGGCGCGCGTCCGGACAGGTCTAACGGCCTGATAAAACTGAGACACACGCCCCGGGCAGTGGGCCGATCGAAGCCGCCCGGGGCGTTTTCTTTTTTCGGAACTGCGCTCGTGGCGAAACGATTGGCCCGCTGATCCCGCGGCGAAGATGCGGGAGGAATGACGATGGCACACGCGAACACGGATTCGCACGACAGCACCGATTACGTTCGAATCTTCGATACGACGCTGCGCGACGGCGAGCAATCGCCGGGTTGCACGATGAACGTCGAGGAGAAGATCGCGCTCGCGCGGCAACTCGAGCGGCTGAACGTGGATATCATCGAGGCCGGCTTCGCCGTCTCTTCGCCGGGCGACTTCGAATCGATAACTCGCGTTGCCCAGTCTGTCACGGAGCCGGTGGTGCTGAGCTTGTCGCGCACCGGCGAGAAGGACGTCGATTCGGCATTGCAGGCAGTCGACAAGGCCGCGCATCCGGGGATTCATATTTTCATCGCGACCTCGGAAATCCATCTCAAGTACAAACTCAATATGAATCGTGAGGACGTGCTCGACGCGGCGACCTGGGCTGTCACGCGCGCGAAAAAGCATCTCGACTATATCGAGTTCTCATGCGAGGACGCGTCGCGCTCCGACTGGGACTACATGGTGGACGTTTGCAGCGAAGTGATTCGCGCGGGCGCCACCGTGATCAATCTGCCCGACACGACGGGCCATGCTATCCCCGAAGAGTTCGGCCGGATGTTCGCGTACATGCGCGAAAAAGTTCCGGGCGCCGACAAAGTCATCTGGAGCGCGCACTGCCACAACGACCTCGGGCTGGCGGTCGCGAATTCGCTGGCGGCGGTTCGCAACGGCGCCCGTCAGGTCGAATGCACGATCAACGGAATCGGCGAGCGCGCGGGCAACTGCTCGATGGAAGAAGTCGTGATGGCGATGAAGACGCGCCGCGACCTGATGGGCGTGCAGTCGCGCGTGAACACGCGGCAGATTTATCCGGCGTCGCGGCTGCTCTCGCAGGTAATCGGCCAGTCGGTGCCGGCGAACAAACCGATCGTCGGCGACAATGCGTTCGCGCACGAAGCGGGGATCCATCAGGACGGCGTGCTGAAGTACAAGCTCACGTACGAGATCATGAAGCCCGAGGATATCGGCATCCCGTCGAACAAGCTGGTGCTGGGCAAGCATTCGGGCCGTCACGCTTTCACCAACCGGCTCACGGAGCTCGGCGTCGAGGTCGACGAGGTCGACGTGAACAAGGCGTTCGCCGAGTTCAAGGCACTGTGCGACAAGAAGAAAATCGTGTACGACGACGACATCCTGGCGCTCGTCACCGAGAGCGCACGGCGGACGATCGATCACTTCGAGCTGGTCGATCTGAAAGTCGGATCGTCGAGCAAGAGCACGCCGCACGCGGAAGTCACGCTGCGGGTCGATGGAAAGGAGTGCACGGCGGACGGCGAAGGCGACGGAATGGTGGACGCGTGCTACAAGGCAATTTACAAAATCGCGGCGATCAATCCCGCGCTCGAACGCTACGCGGTCAAGGCGATTACCGGCGGCACCGACGCGCTCGGCGAAGTGAGCTGCATGATTCGCGAAAACGGCGTGACGGTCGCCGGCCAGGGCGCGCATAGCGATATCGTGATGGCGAGTGCGCTCGCGCTGGTCAACGCGCTCAACCGGCTCAAGGCGCGCAAGCATGCGCCGCTCAAGCCGACCACCGACGTTCCGTAAGCGAGCGGCAAGCTCCGACATCCGCGGGGCTTGCCGCAACATTATACTTGGGCTAGTGCTTTGAGGGCTTTGAGTTTGAACTTGAATTCGCTCTTCACCCCGCGCGACGTGCGTTCGGCGGCTCCCGCCACTGTGGCGAAGTTTGCTACAGCGGCGTCGCGTCAATCTGCCCTGATAATTTTCGAGGCTATACACTGACGGGTCGAGACTGTCCGACGCTCCTCCCGATCATTCACGTCCAGGCGTTCAGCGCTTTCGCATGGCCTATAAAATTCTAGTTCTCAAAGGTGACGGCATCGGCCCCGAGGTCGTCGGCGAAGCCCTGCAGGTTCTCAAGATCATCGCGCGCCGATCGGCGGTCGATCTCGAGTTCAAGGAGGGCCTGATTGGCGGTCACGCGATGGACACCGCCGGCACTCCGCTGCCCGACGAGGTGCTCAAGCTCGCGCAGGACAGCGACGCGATTCTGCTCGGCGCTGTGGGCGGGCCGAAATGGGACAAGCCCAACGCGGAGCAGCGTCCCGAGCAGGCGCTGCTCGGACTGCGGAAAGCGCTGGGGCTGTTCGCGAACATCCGTCCGGTCAAAACCGTAAAGGAGTTGATGGCCGCGTCGCCGCTCAAGGCGGAAGTGATCGGCGGCGTCGACGTGGTGATTATTCGCGAGCTGACCGGCGGTATTTACTACGGCAAGCCGAGCGAAAAGCGCACGGCGAAGGACGGGCGCGAGGCGATCGATACCTGCTTCTACACCGAGGCGGAGATTACGCGCGTACTGAAGTTCGGTTTCGAGCTGGCGCGCGAGCGGCGAAAAAAACTCACCTCGGTCGACAAGGCCAACGTGCTGGCGACGTCGCGGCTGTGGCGCGAAATCGCAACCGAGCTCAGCGCGCAGTTCAAGGAAGTCGCGTTCGAGAATCAGCTGGTCGATTCGATGGCGATGCATCTGATACGCCGGCCCAAGGACTTCGACGTGGTCGTCACCGAGAACATGTTCGGCGACATCCTGACCGACGAGGCCTCGGTGCTGGCCGGCTCGATGGGCCTGCTGCCGTCGGCGTCGCTCGGCGAGGAGCTCAACAGCGCGGGCTTCCGCGTCGGACTCTACGAGCCGATTCACGGCAGCGCGCCGGATATCGCGGGCCGCGACGAGGCGAATCCGCTCGCCGCAATTCTGTCGGCAGGGTTGTTGCTCGAGCATTCGCTCGGTATGCGATCGGAAGCCGAGCTGATTGCGCAGGCGGTCGATGCGGTCGTGCGCGACGGCTATCGCACTCGCGACCTTCACGGCGGCACGGGCACGCAGACGGTTGGATGCAAGGCGATGGGCCGGCTGGTGCGCGAAAAAATCGAGAGCAGCGAAAGCGAGAACGAATGAGTATTTCCCGCGAGCCGAGAGTGGCGGTTGTCGGCGCCACCGGCGCGGTCGGCAACCAGCTTATCGAACTGATCGCCGCGCGCGGGTTCCAGCTCAGCGAACTGAAGCTCTTCGCCACCGAAGCGGGAGCGATGCAGACGGTTGACGCGGCCGGCGAAGAGCGCCTGGTCGACGCGCTCGCGAGTCCGGCCGATCTGCGCGACTTCAATATCGCTTTCCTCTCATGCCCGGCGCCGCGCGCCGCTGAAATAATCGCCGCGCAGCCCGGTCCGATCCTGATCGATCTCAGTGCGGCAGATCGCCCGCCCGCGGACGTGCCGATGGTCGCACCCGGCCTCACCTCGCGCGAGGCCTTCGCTCAACTGCGCAACGCAAAGGTGTTCGCGATACCTCATCCCGTCGCGCACGTGCTGGCGACCTGTCTCAAAGCCCTTGGCGCCCATAGTGGATTCGTCGCCGCGACCGCGATGCTTGGTGCGAGTGCCGGCGGCAGGGACGTGCTGACAGCGAGCGTAGATCAGACCACAGATCTTTTGAGCGCGCGACTCGAGCTCGACGATGACGAAGTCCAGCGCGGCTTCAACGCTTTCATGCGCGAGCATGAGCGCTCGGTCGCGACCGCAATCAGTGCGCAAGTCGCGACGTTGCTCGACAAAGCGCCGACGTTGTCAGTGCAGGTCGCCGCGATTCCTGTCCTTCACGGTTCGGCGATGACTGTCGATATCCAGCGGCCGCGGGCTCATCAAAGGGAACGGCGAGGACGCGGTTGAGCTGTTGCGCGTTGCGCCCGGCATTCTGATCGCGGAAGAAGGCGAGCCGCTCGGAGTGATCGACGCGGTCGGCCAGGAGGCAATCGTCGTCAGCGTGGAGACGCGCGGCGACTCGATCTCGCTGTGGTGCGTTTTCGATAATGCGCGCCTGGCTGCCTTGGGAGCGCTCTGGATCGCCGAGACGCTGGCGCTGAGCTCGCCAACGCTCGCCTGATCCGGCCGCGCGATGGTCCTCAAGCTCACGCTCGAGTACGACGGCAGCAATTATTCCGGGTGGCAGCTTCAGCCGCGGCACGATTCGATACAGGGAAGAATCGAAGCGGCGCTCGAGCGGATTTTCGCAGCGCCGGTGCGCGTGTTCGGATCGGGCCGCACCGACGCCGGCGTGCATGCGCGCGGGCAGGTCGCGTCGATCTCGATTCCGCGCCCGTTCGACTCCGCCGAGTTGCAGCGCGCACTCAACGCGATGCTGCCGCCGGACATCGTGGTGCTCGACATATCGCCCGCGCCCGATGATTTCGATCCGCGCCGCGCCGCTCGCTCGCGCGTGTACGAATATCGCGTGCTGAATCGCAAGATCGCGTCCGCCTTTGAGTATCGCTCCAGCTGGCTGGTTCGCGACCAGCTCGATCTCGCGGCGATGAACTGCGCCGCACGCATTTTCGTCGGCGAGCACGACTTCGCGGCGTTCCGCTCTCTCGGCACCAACGTGACAACCACTATCCGCCGTGTGATTTCGAGCGAATGGACGCGCGACGCCGACCTGGTTCTCTATCGGGTCGAGGCTTCGAGCTTTCTGCGGCACATGGTGCGCGCGATGGTCGCGGCGATGATCGATGTGGGACGCGGCAAGCTGACGCCGGAAAAAATCGCGACGATTCTCGCCGGACGGAATCGGCAGGCGGCTCCGGCCAACGCACCGCCCGGCGGGTTGTACCTCGTCGAAGTCCGCTACTGACAGCGCGATCATGCGGATCGTGCAAAGCTGCCGCGCGAAAACCGTTGGGGCTGAATGCGCGCGCGAGCAGCCTGTGCAAAAACCTTCACGATTCCTAGAAAAAAGAGCAATTTTTACCGCATGCGCTCTTGAAATTTACGCGCTACTCGTTCACCCTCACTGAAAGCTCGCAACCCGGTACGCAAGGAGGAGGATGGATGACTCAGTCGCAGGTAGCAGCCCACTTGGCTGAAAAGCTCGAACTCACGAAGAAGCAGGGCAAGGCCGTACTCGAGGAACTCAACGCGTTAATCGTTCGCGAACTGAAGAAAGAAGGATCGCTGCGGCTGGCCGGCCTCGGCATCTTCCGCAAGCGCAAGACCAAGGCGCGCATGGGGCGCAATCCGGCGACCGGTCAGGAGATCAAGATTCCGGCGCGCACGCGGCTTCGCTTCACGGCCGCCAAGGCGCTCAAGGATTCAGTTCTCGGTACGAAATAATTTCGCGGTCGATTTTTTGTGAACCGCGGGAACAGCGGCACGAGCCGATTCCCGCGGTTCGCTTTTTGGCGTCAGGTTTTTTTGCGCGCCTCACGCGCTCGTGCAAGAAATTCGCGAATCCTGATTTCGTAGCCGCGCTCTGACGGCTGGTAGTAAATCTTTTCGCCGAGTTCGTCGGGTAGATAACTCTGCGCAACCAGCGCGCCCTGGTAGTCGTGCGGATAGCGGTAGTCCTTGCCGTAGCCGAGTCCCTTCATCATCGGCGTCGGCGCGTTGCGCAGATGCAGCGGAACCGGCAGCGCACCAAGGGTTTTCGCATCTTCGGACGCCGCGCGCATCGCGAGATACGACGCGTTGGATTTCGGCGCGCTCGCGAGATACGTCACGCCCTGCGCCAGCGGAATCACACCTTCCGGCATTCCGACGAAATCCACCGCCTCCTTGACCGCGATCGCGACTTGCAGCGCGCGCGGGTCTGCGTTGCCGACGTCTTCGGAGGCGAAGATTACCATCCGGCGCGCGATGAACAGCGGATCCTCGCCGGCTTCGACCATGCGCATCATCCAGTACACAGACGCGTCGGGATCGCTGCCGCGCAGGCTTTTGATGAACGCCGAAATTACGTTGTAGTGCTCTTCGCCGGCGCGATCGTAAAGCAGCGCCTTCTGCTGCGCCGATTCGCGAATATGTTCGGGGGTGAGTATCGTCGCGCCCGCGTTCTGCGCGAACTCCGCCGCAATCTCGAGCGTGCCGAGCGCGCGCCGCGCGTCGCCGCCGGCGTATCGAACAATCTCGTCGATCGCGCCGACGCCCAGCTTCAAACCGGCGTTGCCGAGGCCCCGCTCTTTGTCGGCGAGCGCGCGATGCACCAAAGTCGCGACGTTTTCCTCGGACAGCGGATGCAACACGAGCAGCCGCATCCGCGAGAGCAGCGCCGAGATTACCTCAAACGATGGATTCTCCGTGGTCGCGCCGATCAGCGTGATCAACCCGCTCTCGACGTGCGGCAGAAACGCATCCTGCTGCGCGCGGTTCCATCGATGGATCTCGTCGATGAAAACCACGGTGCGCTTGCCTGCTTCGAGATCCTGACGCGCCGCCTCAACCGCGTCGCGCAGATCGGCGACGCCCGAGGTTACCGCCGCAAGCTTGCGGAACACGGCGCCCGACTGCTCCGCCAGCACGATCGCCAGGGTAGTTTTGCCCGTGCCCGGCGGTCCCCACAGGATCATCGAGTGCAGCACGTGCGCCGCGACCATCTGGCTGAGAAATTTCCCCGGACCGAGCAGGTGCTCCTGGCCGACGATCTCGTCGAGCGTGCGCGGGCGCATGCGATCCGCCAGCGGCTGGCTGAGCGGAGTGCGCGGTGGAAAAAGACTCTGCGACGAATCGGCCTTGCGCCGTGCCATTTTCAACAAGTATCACAGTGGCCGGAGCCGGCTAAGCGTCGTTTGCGCAGGTGGCGCCCGCTGATCTAGCGTCATTACGGGCTGGACAGGAGCCGGCACCACCTATGATCGTTGGCATCGATATCGGCGGTTCGACCACGGACGCCGTCATCCTCGAAAACGGCGGCCTGCACGTCGTGACGATCGAGGCCAACGATCCGGTCGCCGCGGCGGCGGGTGCGCTCGGCAAACTCGTCGCGGATTTCGGCATCAAACTCGAAGACGTCGAATGCGTCGCCGCCACCGGCGCGGGCTCGCGCGTGCTCACCAAGTCGCTGCTGGGCAGGCCGGTTCTCAAGGTGCAGGAGTTCACCGCGATCGGAATCGGCGGCACTTCGCTGGCCGGCCTCGAAAGCGCGCTGGTCGTCTCACTCGGGACCGGCACGGCGATCGTCTCGGTGACAGGCGACAAAATCGCGCATTTCAGCGGCACCGGCGTCGGCGGCGGCACGCTGCTCGGACTCGCCAAGCACATGCTCGGCGTGTCGACCATCGAGCGGCTGGAAAAACTGGCGCGCAAGGGCGATCTCCGCCGCATCGATCTCAGCGTTCGCGACATCGCCGGCGGCGCGATCGGCGACCTGCCGCCGGGCACCACCGCGGCGAACTTCGGCAAAGTCAGCGCCGACGCGACGCCCGAGGACAAAGCGCTCGCCATCATGAACATGATCACCGAATCGATCGGCGTGCTCGCGCTCGCGAGCGCACGCGCCTGCGGACAGGAAAATATCGTGCTCACCGGCAAGCTGTCGCACCTGTTCCGATTCATGCAGGAAATGAAGCGCCTGACGTTTCCGTTCGGGCGGCGCTTCCTCATCCCCGAGCACGCCGACTTCGCCACTGCGATCGGCGCCGCGCGCCACGCCCGCCAGCAGAAATAGCTCGCTCGCCGCTCCGTTACATCTTTACCTCGGTAGGATATAAAGTTCCGAGATTCACGCGTGGGCGCGGGTTTCGCGAGGTTCATCACCGATGCCATCAGAGTTGCTCAAAGGATTGCGACTGCTTGATTTGACCGACGAGAAGGGGGCGTTGTGCGGCAAGATGTTCGCCGACCTCGGCGCCGAAGTTATCAAGGTCGAACCGCCGGCCGGATGCTCGACGCGGCGAATCCCGCCGTATCTCGAAGACAAAGCGGATCCCGATCACTGCCTTTACTCGATCGCCTATCACGCGGGAAAAAAATCCGTGACGGCGAATCTCGCGACTGACGACGGACGCGCACTCGTCGCCGATCTCGCGGCGCAGTCCGATTTTCTGGTCGAGTCGCATCCGCTCGGCTATCTCGAATCGATCGGCCTCGGCTACGACATGCTCGCGAAGAAAAATCCGCGGCTCATCTATACGTCGATCACGCCGTTCGGCGACACCGGGCCCGGCAAGGATTACAACTGGGCCGACATCATCACGTGGGCGGCCGGCGGCATGATGTACCTCATGGGCGAGGAGGGAAAGCCGCCGATCCAGATGAGTTTGCCGCAAGCGGGATTGCACGCGGGCGCCGAGGCGGCAGTGGCGATGATGCTCGCGCACTACCCGCGTCAAATCGACGGGCTGGGCCAGCGCATCGTCGTCAACATGCAGGCCTGCATCGTATGGACGCTGATGAACGAGCAGGCGATGCCGTTGCTGCACGGCAACCATCTTGCGCGCACGGGGATTTTCGTCGGCTCGGCGGAAGCGCGGCGCAAGATGGTGTACGAGTGCAAGGACGGCCACATCTCGATCCTGATTACCGGCGGCACGACGCTTGGCAACTCGACCAAAGCGCTGATCGAGTGGATGGGAGAGAAGGGATTCGGCTCCGACTGGATGCGCACGAAGGATTGGATTTCGTGGGTTCCTGGAGCGTTCATGCAGATGACTGAACAGGACCGCGCCGAGGTCGACGATCTCGAAGCCACCATCTCGCGCTTTCTGCTGACTATGACCAAGCACGAGATCTACGCGCAGGGACTCAAGCGCCGGATCTTTCTCGCGCCCGTCGCGACCGCGGCCGATATCGCCGCAGACGAACAGCTCAAGGCGCGCGACTTCTGGATCACGGTGCCGCACGACACGCTGGGGCGCACGCTCACGTTTCCCGGACCGTTCGTGAAAATGTCGGCGACGCCGATCGGATCGACCACGCGCGCGCCGCGAATCGGCGAGCATAGCGACGAAATTTACCGCAGCCTGCTCGGCCTCGCGCCCGAGCGATTAACCAGGCTCCGCGCCGCGGGTTCAATCTAGCAGGAGAAATTCGAGATGAGCCGGTTCGCATTGGAAGGAGTTCACATTCTCGACTTCGCCTGGGTCGGCGTCGGTCCGATCACGACCAAGTACTTCGCCGACAACGGCGCCGACGTCATCCGCGTCGAATCCGCCGCGCGCCTCGACGTTTTGCGCATCGGGCCGCCGTGGAAAGACGCGATGCCCGGCATCAACCGCAGCCAGTTCTTCGCCAGCTTCAACACCTCGAAGAAGGGAATCACGCTCGACTTGAGCAAACCCAAAGCGCGCGAGCTCGCAAAGCGCCTGGTGCCGTGGGCCGATATCATCGTCGAGAGTTTCACGCCGAAGGCGATGCGCAACTGGGGACTCGACTACGAAAATCTGCGCGAGCTGCGCCCCGACCTCATCATGCTCTCGACCTGCATGCAGGGGCAGACGGGACCCAACGCGCTCTACCCCGGCTTCGGCCAGCTGATGGCCGCGCTGTCGGGCTTCTACTACATCTCGGGCTACGGCCAGGGTTCATGCACGCCGCCGTACGGCGCCTACACCGATTTCATCGCGCCGCGATTTTCCGCGTTCACGCTGCTCGCCGCGCTCGACTATCGCCGCCGCACCGGCAAGGGCCAGTACATCGACATGGCGCAGTACGAGTGCGCGATGCAGAATCTCGCGCCTGCGCTGATCGACTACAATGCGACCGGCCGCGTGCTCGGCCCGCGCGGCAATGCGTCGGCGCGCTACGCTCCGCATGGCGCTTACCGATGCGCCGACGAGGACGGCAACGAACGATGGATTGCGATCGCCGTCGCGGGCGACGAGCAGTGGCGCGCGATGCTCGCTGCTCTGGGCACGTCCTCGTCCAATTCCGCATTCGCGACTGCGGCCGCGCGCATCGAGAATGCCGGCGCGCTCGATGAGTTCGTCGGCTCGCTCACGCGCGCGCACAACGCGCACGATCTCACCGCCAAGTTGCAGGGCGCCGGAGTCGCCGCTTACCCGGTCGAGAACTGCGTTGATATTCATCAGGACGACAACCTCGAAGCGTTCGGCTTCTGGCATTGGCTCGAGCACAAGGAGATGGGCCCTTCGCCGTACGAGGGACTCGAGCATCGCTTGAGCCGCACGCCGGGCACGCTGCGATCGGCCGCGCCGATTCTCGGCCAGGACAACGACGAAGTCTTCCGCGGGATGCTCTCGCTCAGCGCCGAAGAGATCGAGCAACTGAAGAAAGAGAACGTGATATTCTGAGTTCTGCCCGCTTGCCGTCGTGCGATACGAACTCAAAATTGCGCTTCGCTATCTGCGCGCCCGCCGCCGGGACGCGTTCATATCGATCACGACGATCTTCACCGCCGTCGGCGTGATGATTGGCGTCGCGGCGCTGGTGGTGACGCTTTCGGTGATGGGCGGTTTCGAGCAGAGCATCAAGGAACGCGTGCTGCGCTTCAGCCCGCAAGTGCAGATACTCAACTCGCAAGGATCGATCGAGAACTACGCCGACATCGAGAAGAAGGTGGCAGGCGTGCCCGGCGTTCGAGGTGCGGACGCGTATATCATCGGCCAGGCGATGCTCAGTTCGGGGCGTGGAATCGGCGGCGTCGTTGTGCGCGGCGTCGAACTGAACAATCCGGTCGTGCGCGAGCAATGGGGCCGCTACATGACGGCTGGCACTCTCGACGATCTCTCGCGCAGCTACAACGTGCCCGCCAACGGCACGGTAGCTGCGGCGTCGGTGCCAAGTCTCGCCATCGGGGTCACCCTTGCGAAAAAACTCAAGGCCAAGCCGGGCGACGCGGTTCGCCTGGTCGCGCCGGTGATCTCGCCGGACGGATCGCTTTCGACCAAGAGCGGGCAGTTCGCGATCGGCGCGATTTTCGATTCCGGCATGAACATCATCGACACCAACGTGGTCTTCATGGATCTTACGCACGCGCAGGATTTCTTCGGACGCACCGCGCGAGCGGACGCGGTTGACGTCAATCTGACGAGTCTCGACCAGACCGACGCGGTGACCGGCGAGGTACGCCAGCTATTTCCCAGTCCGTACCGCGTGCAGAACTGGATCGAGTTCAACGAAAATGCGGCGGCCGGCTTCGCATTGCTCAAGCTGGTGTATTCGCTCGTGCTCGGGATGCTCATCGGCGTCGCCGCGTTCAACCTGGTCGCGACGCTGATAATGGTCGTGATGGAAAAGCGCAAGGACATCGCCGTGCTGATCGCGATGGGTGCGAAGCGGCGCGACGTCCGCCTCATCTTCGTGTTGAAGGGGCTGATCGTCGGCGCGGCGGGCACGGCAGCCGGGCTGATTCTCGGTGGCGCCGGATGCTTCGCGCTGGCGCGCTACCAGTTCATTCACATCCCGCGCGAAATCTACGGCATCTCGACGGTGCCGATCGCCGTCGCGCCGTGGAACTTCGCCGCCGTCGCGCTAGCCTCGATGCTGCTGTGCCTGCTCGCGACCGTATACCCGGCCCGGCAAGCATCGCGCGAGATGCCCGTCGAAGTCTTCCGCTCCTAGCTCCTCCGCACCACAACCACCCCACAACCGCGGACCGCGAAAAGGAATTATTTACTGATTATCTGGTGTGTGATTCGTATTGGTGGTGGGCTTGTTGGCGAGCTTTGGTTTGCGTACGACCAGAGTCTCATGCCCGCGAACCTTGATCGTGCGCGCCGGCTCTGACGAAAAGTTCTGGCTCGGTCCGTCAGAATTATGCCGCGGCCGCGACGAGGTGCGCTTGCGCCGCCAGTTGCTGAGCTCCTTCGACAGTTTTGAGGCCAGCTGATCGTTGTCCTGGCCGTCCTCGGTCGATTCTCCGCTTTCCTTGAGGTCGCCCTCAAACTCCGCGGAACTCACTTGCGTTCTCTCTTCCTGTGACGTGGATTTGTCCTCCTTGGTTTAGGACTGCTTAACAAACAAAATGTTAGTTTTTCGAAATTGATGTGCTGACAGTAATCGGCGCTCGCTTTCGCGGCAGCCCTGGGATCATTAAATCAGTGGGTAAGATTGTGTCTCGACTGCGTACCGAATCTTAATTTTATCGGCGCGTTTCGGCTTGGGATGATTTTTTATGTGGGATTCTTTCAGGCGGATTTTCCGCCGGCCGGGCTTGTGCAGCGCCGACCGGCGTTCAATTCAATTGTGTCTTGGATTCACGACTCAGGCAAACAGGCTCTGCATGCGCAACGCGAGGCCCATGTCGCCCGCAATCCGCAGCTTGCCGCTCATGAACGCGACCTGGCCGTTCAGCTTGCCGGTCGTCATGTCGACGTAGTCCTGCGCGGTCATCGAGATAGTAATGCTGGGCGAGGCGGCCGGTCCTTCATTGACCGTGCACGTCTCATTATTAATCACGACGTTCCACTTGCCCCCGTTATCGCCCGAGAGGTCGAACTGGTACGTCGCATTCAAGCCCTTCGCCGCGTCTTTGTTGAAGCGACTAGGCATCGCTGCAAAGATTTCTTTGGGTGTAGTAGGTGCTGCATCAGCCATGGAAATTCGAGTCCTCCTGGTGGCGCGCCTTTTGCCGCGCTCTTTCCGCCATATAAGCGTTCGGCTCCAACCGTGTCAATAGTAACAGCCACGCGCGATTAATCACTGCAGCTTGCATCGCCTCGGCCGCGAATCAGAATCCGAACATGTTGCCCGGCACCACCCTGATGATATTGCCGCGCACATGAACCGGCGACGCATTCTCGGTTATCGACACCGCCTGCTGCTTCTGCGCCTCGCTCTTGACGGTGCCGTCAAGGTACGCGTCGTGGCCGATAATCTTCACCGTCACTCCCGTCAGACCCGCCGCGTAGAGTTGCGACGCGATCGCAGCCTGGCGCGCAGCCCACTCCGCCTGGTCGGTCGTCAACGAATCGACCACGTTGCCGACGCCAGGTATCTGTCGCACGAGTCTCTCCGTGTACAGCTTGGTGTCGGCGTCGAACACCTTGCCAAAGAGCGTCACCGTGTTGCCGCTCGTGTAACAGTTCACGCGCCGCGTTCGCGGATTCGACGACAGCACCTGGAGAACGCGCTGCTGCAGGGTCAAGCGTCGGCGTCGGAGGCGGACGCCTCGGCACATGATGCCGGTGTGGCGGCGGCGCGACCACCGGCACCGGCGGCGTTTCGACGGCGGCAGGTGTCGGCAGGGCCACTTCGGACGGGCTCGCGTTAGCGGACGCCTCGGGCGACGGCGGAGCGCTGGCAAATTCCGGCGCCTCGGTCGGGCTCAGCGCAGTCACTTTGGTATTCAGTTGCGATTCGAGCGCATCCTTGGTCGTCGGATCGTTGGTGAAAATTATCGGGTAATCGATCTCGACCTCGCTGCCGGTGAACGGCGACAGATTCCACGCCGACACGTCCTTCACGATTTCCGCATCGAACGCCGGATTCGGATTGGTCGACGTCCGCACCGACGCCGCATCGACGTTGCCGTTGGGCAGCACCCGCACCCGCACGACCATCGCGTCGCGCATCGTGCTGTCACCGGCCAGCGCACTCGTATAGCTGTTCAGCAAGCCATCCTTGTGATCATCGAACATTTTCCGCGCCGCATCCTGGTTGCGCTCGGGCGCCGCCGCAGATTCCCCCGTCACCTGTATCGGCATCGCATTCGCCAACGCTACCAGCGGCCCAGTCGGCGCAGGTGCTGGCGCCGCTGACGCGACGGCGGCCGGCGACGCGGTCGCGACCGGAGCCTCGGCGCTCTTGCTGAGATGAAGCGCGAGCCACGCACCGCCGCCGAGCGCGACGATCGCCGCGATGACGTACCCGAGGACGCCGAAAATCCCGCGGCCTTTGTCGTCGCTGTCGTCAGGCGGCATCTTGCCTGTGATTCGCATCGACGGCGACGGACTGCTGCGCACCGACGTGCCCGCGCGCGGCGACGCGATCCGCGATGGCGGCGCAGTGTATTGCTGCGCCGGGTCCGCTTCAGTGCCGAGTCGGGCACCGCAGAAATTGCAGATCAACTCGCCGGGCTGAGCCTTGCCGCCGCACACCGGACACTCGACTTGCTCGCCTTCGCCCGATTCGCGTCCCGCGCTTTCCGCAAAGGCAGGGCCTGCCTGCACGAGCGCGCTGCCGTCCGCGTCGCAAAAGGTTTCCGAGTCGGGGTAGGTCTTATCGCAGCGCGGGCACCGTTTCATGATGGTCAGGAATCCTCCGGGGCAAGTTTTTCCGGCGCAAGTCTCGATGATATTGAAGCGAGATGCGACACGCTAATCACTGTCTCGCGATTACCTCGGCGCCAAACTTTTCCATAGCCGCGAGATGCTCGCGCGTCGTCGCAGCCGGTCCGACAATTATTCGCGACACGCCCATCGCGGCGAACTTCTCGATGTCGCCTGGCTTCAACTGCTCGCGTAGCCTGCTCACCGTGATTTCCAGCGGCGCCGTCCGCTCGGCGGCGCGCTCATGCTCGCGCAGGCGCTTGATCGTCGCCGCAATTTCGTCGTTGCCCTCGGCGATTCCGTACCATCCGTCGCCGAGTTTCGCCGCCCGCTTGAGCGAAGGCTCGGTGTTGCCGCCGAACACGATTGGCGGATGCGGTTTTTGTGCGGGCTTGGGCATCATCTTGAAGCCTTCAATCGAGATCGTCTTGCCGTGATACTCCGGCAAATCTTTGGTCCACATCTCCTTCATCAGCGCGATATATTCGCGCGTCCGCAGCGCGCGGTCCTTGAAATTCATGCCGACGCCTTCGAACTCCTCTTCGAGCCAGCCGATGCCTACGCCGAAGATGAATCGACCGCCCGACAACACATCCAGACTTGCGACCGCCTTCGCCGTCGTAATCGCGTTGCGAATCGGCAGGACGAAGACTCCCGTCGCCAGGCGAATCTTCGTCGTGACTCCGGCGACGTACGCCAACGCCAGCAGCGGATCGTGCAGCGGCGTCTCGGGCGGCGCGCCCATCCTTCCACTAGATGAATACGGATACGGCGAGCTGTACGTTACCGGCAAAATGATGTGCTCGGGAATCCAGAGCGACTCGAAACCGCTCTCCTCGGCCTTGCGCGCGACGGCGGCGATACTGTTGGGCGAAGTCTGATATAGAAAGGTTCCGAACTTCATCTGTTGCTACGCTCCAAGCCTGAAATTTTCACAATCCTAGTCAGTTTCCAGCTTCACCGCGAAGACCGCCGGATCCTCGATCGTGCGCAAATCGAGCTGGAACGAATCGTCGGCGACGCGCCCGATTATTCGCGCGCGCCGAAACATCGCGGCAATCGCGTTGGCGGATTTTTCCGGATGCGTCACGCGAATCGCGACCGACTTCAGCTCCTCGACCGGCATCGCGCCCGAGCCGACCTGCGAAGCCGCATCGACAATCTCGACGACGTAGCCGGCGCCCAGCCGCTCGGCGACGATCTCCCGCGCACGCGGCGCGATAGCCGCAATCTCGCTCGCGCGCCGGCCCAGAATTCGAAGCGTCGGCAGCTCGTGCGCGAGATCGCCCGAGCGAAGATACAGCCGCATCGTCGCTGAAAGGGCGGCCAGCGTCAGCTTGTCGCAGCGCAAGGCACGCTTCAGAGGATTGCGCTTGATTCGCTCGATGGCAGCGCGCCGGCCAACAATCACGCCTGCCTGCGGACCGCCGAGCAGCTTGTCGCCCGAGAACGTGACGACGGCGGCGCCCGCGGCGATTCGCTCGCGCACAATCGGCTCGCGCGGAATTCCATACTCCGTCAGATCGATCAGCGCGCCCGCGCCGAGATCCTCCATCACGTCGATTTGGCGCGCGCGTCCGATTTCCACCAGGTCCTCGAGCGTCACTTCGCTGGTGAAGCCGACGACACGGTAGTTCGACGGATGCACTTTCAGCAGCAGCGCGGTCTGCGGCCCAATCGCGTCGGCATAGTCGCTCGGATGAGTGCGATTGGTCGTGCCGACTTCGCGGATGGTCGCGCCGCTCTTCGCCATCACGTCGGGCAATCGAAACGAGCCGCCAATCTCGATCATCTCGCCGCGCGACACTATCACTTCGCGCCCTTCGGCCAGCGAGTTGAGCGCGAGCACGACCGCCGCGGCGTTGTTGTTGACGACGGTGGCGGCCTCGGCGCCGGTCAGCGCGCAAATCTCGTCCTCGACGATCGAATCGCGATCGCCGCGTCCGCCGGTATCCAGATCGTATTCCAGGTTGACGGCGGATCGCGCCGCCATCTCGACGGCCTCGATCGCCGACTCTGCCAAAATCGCGCGCCCAAGATTCGTATGCAGCACGACCCCGGTCGCATTCACGACCGGCCTCAGCACCGGCTCATCCTGCGCGACGGCGCGCGCGACAGCTTGCACGACAGCATCGATCATCGCCGCCCGATCGCGCGGCTCCGCGCCGCGTCCGGCGAGAATCGCGGCGCGCAATTCCGCCTGCGCCCGCTGCACCATCAGCTTGATGTAGCTGCGGCCGAATCCGGCGAGGGCAGCATTCGCCTCCGCGGCCTTGATGCACTCATCGATCGGCGGCACTGCGCGAACCAACTCCGCGCGCGCTGCGGCATCTGCGTCTTTATGCTTCTTCGAATGCTTCGGCACGACGGCCAGATTATCAAAGACCGCGCCGCTGTTGCGCAACCCGGGGATTCGCCGTTCGATCAGGTGGCTTGCTCGATCTCTTCCTGCGCCGCCGCGAGCAGCTTCAGCTTCGTCAGCAGAAGAAATCCGCACATGAGCGAGAACGCCGCGCAGACCATCACCGCCGTGCGCGGACTGAAATGCTCGCCGATGTAGCCGACCGTCAGGCTGCCGATTGGCGCAGTGCCGATGAACGACAGAGTGTAGATACTCATGACGCGGCCGCGCAGTTCGTCGCTGACGAACAACTGCAACAGAGTGTTGGTCGTCACCATGTGATTCATCAGGCCGACGCCGATCAACAACTGCGTCAGCAGCGAAAGCCACATCCAGGTCGACAAGCCAAACCCGGCAGTGGCGAACGCCATGAGGAAAATTCCAAAGACGAGGTTCTGCCGCAGCGCTTTGGGAGCCGTCGAGCGCGAATTCATCACGATCGCGCTGATCACGGCGCCGAGTCCCTGTGCCGCCATCAGGAAGCCGTAGCCGTGCGCGCCGACGTGCAGCAGGTCGCGCGCGAACACGGGAATCAGCACCGAGTATTGCATCCCGATTCCCATGTTGATCGCGACGAGCACGAGCAGCCACAGGGTCGGGCGATGCTGCCAGACGTACGCCAATCCGAGCCGCACCTGCCGCATCATGGTGGCGCCGAATTCGCGCCGCTCGCGCCGCGGCAATTCCATCTGGAACAGGCTCCAGAGCACGGCAAGATAGCTGACGCCGTTGAGCATGAAGCAGCCCGCGACGCCGATCACCGCGATTGACAGTCCCGCGATCGCCGGCCCGACCATGCGCGCGCCGTTGAAGATCATCGAGTTCATCGCGATCGCGTTGGGCAGGTCTTCGCGCCCCACCATCTCGACCACGAACGCCTGGCGCCCCGGCATGTCGAACGAGCTCACGAATCCGTTGAGCGCGGCGAGCACGATCACGTATTCGACCTTCACCACGCCGGCCCACGTCAGTATCCCGAGCACGAACGCGCTGATCATCAACAGCGTCTGCGCGCCGATGATCAGGCGCCGGCGATCGACGTGATCGACCACCACGCCCGCGAACAGCGCGACCAGCACGATCGGCATGAAGCCCGCGAACGAGACGATGCCGAGCATCAACGGCGAATTCGAGAGCTTCAGCACCAGCCACGATTGCGCGACCATCTGCATCCAGGTACCGATCAGCGAGATCAGCTGGCCGACGAAGAACAGCCGGAAATTGCGATGGCGCAGCGCGCGGAACGCCGTCAGCCGGCCGCTCCAGGTGTCCTGCGCAGGAACGTCGCCGCCCGCCTCGTCGGCCTCGGCGGCTTCTATTTCGGGCACGGTATCGATGATTTTCTCCGCAGCGCGATGAACCCTCCCACTTTGCCAGAGCCGATTTCAGCAATCGAGTGCCTTGCCGCGAGGTCTCCTCTTTGCAACGCTCACCACGTGGCGAAGGATCTGCTGACGCGAATCGAGCTTCGATTTATCGACGCTGCCGGACACGCGCGCACGCTCGAGCTCGGCGCGGGCGAATCCAGCTCAGTGCGCGACGGTCTCGCGCTCTCGTCACGTCTCGAACATGCGCTCGGCGGCACCATCGTGCGCGCGACTATCTCCAATCGCGGCGCCGACGCGGTGCTGACTCACGGCAGCGCTCTTCGAAATCTCGACCGGCTTCGCGCCGACCGCACCCGCGCGATTCTTCAAGCATGGATACCAATCGTGGAGCGCATCGGGCGGCGAAGATGTCGGCGCATCGCGCACCCATCGGCGCGACACGGCGCATTTCATCACGCGCGTAAATCATCAGAGCGAGACGACTCGCCCGCCGGAATTTCCCGAGGCGCAGACCTCCGAACTTTTCACGATTGTCGAAAGCGGCAATGCGGCCGAGCGCGTCCTCGCCGGATTCATCGGCGCCGCCACTTCGCTTTCAACTCTCACCGTCAGCAGCCCTGAAAAAATAATCGCGCGCGCGATCCTCGACGACGTAACTCTCGCGCCCGGCGCGCATCGCGAGATCGATCCTCTGTTCATCGTCGCCGCCGACGAATCCGCAGCGCGCCTCGCCGCGCGATGGGCCGACGCGGCCGGCCGCTGGATGAACGCGCGCGTGAGCGCGCCGTTTCAGCGCGGATGGTGTTCCTGGTACCACTACTTTCACGCGATCACCGAGGACGCGCTGCGCGCCAATATCAAATCGCTCGAGGCGATGCGCTCCGAGTTTCCCCTCGACGTAATCCAGCTCGATGACGGCTTTCAGTCGGCGCTCGGCGATTGGGATACCACCAACACGAAGTTTCCGAGCGGCCTGAAAAAAATCGCGGCTGAAATTCGCGCCGCCGGCTTCAAGGCCGGCATCTGGACGGCGCCGTTCCTCGCTGCGCGCGACTCGCGCCTGATGATCGATCATCCCGACTGGTTCATCACGCTCGCCGAGAACAACGACCGCGAACCGGTTCGAGCCGGCCGCAATCCGAACTGGACCGCGAGCGACGACAAGTTCGCCTACGCGCTCGACCCGAGCAACCCGGCGTTCGCCGCGCACCTCCGCCATCTGTTCGCGAAACTCACGCGCGACTTCGGCTACTCGTACCTCAAGCTGGATTTTCTCTACGCCGCTGCCGCACCCGGCCGGCGTCACGATCCGAATCTCACGCGCGGCGAAACTTTGCGCCGCGGCCTCGACGCCATTCGCGCCGGCGCCGGCGACGACGCCTTCATCCTCGGATGCGGCTGTCCGCTGGGGCAGGCCGTCGGCGTCGTCGACGGGATGCGCATCGGGCCCGACGTTTCGCCATTCTGGGGCTCGACCGCTTCCGGCGCGGGCGACCCCTCGACGGTCTACGCGCTCGACGCGATCATCGCGCGCAGCTTCATGCATCGCCGTCTGTGGCTGAACGATCCCGACTGCCTGATGCTGCGCGCGCGCGAAACCCGTCTCACCGCCGACGAACGCGCGGCACTGGCCGCAACCATCGTCGCCAGCGGCGGGATGCTCCTGATTTCCGACGACATGAGCCTGCTCGACGCCGAAGCGGGAAAATTATTCCGCGCAGTCGCGCAAATCGCCCAGGAGATCGATTCAAACGCCGCAAGCGAGCCGGTCCTCGCGCTCGATCTGATGACCACCGGCGACGTCCGCGGCCTGATCAGTCAAAACGCGGAAGGAAAGGGTGCGATCGCGATGCTGCTGAACCGCGGCGATACGCCGGCGCGTGTGCAAACATCCGATCTGAAGCTGGGCGCGGGCGAAATTGCGGCGCTCGATCTCGCGTTCGACGAGAAGATCGAAATATTCGATACGATCGATCTGCCGCCGCACTCCGCGCGCATCCTGCGCGTCTCGATCAAATGAGGCGTCCGCTCGCCTGCGAAATTACTTGAGCTCGAGGCCGCGCGTGCAGCGGCTCAGTTCGATACCGCTGCCGACCGCCAACAGGACGGACAGGATATCCGCGTTGGCGCGAACGTGCTTGCGGTAGGTCTCGGCGTCAGTGCGCGAAAATTCCGGGAATATCATGTTGTCCGCAACCACCATCGCGCCCGCACCCAGCTTCGGATAGAAGAGATCGAAACACGGGATGTAGAGATCCTTCCATAGGTCGAGCAGGACGAAATCAAACGGTCCCGCCAGCGCCGCGATCGATTCGCGCGCGTCTCCCAGCTTGAACTCCACCACATGCGCGAGGCCCGCCGCGTCCAGTGCCTTGCGTGCGTATTCCTGCTTGCCCGCGTGCACGTCGAGCGTGACGACTTTGCCGCCGGTCGCGCGCGCCGCCTCAGCCAGCCACACCGTCGAGTATCCGTGCGAGGTGCCGATTTCCAGGATGCTCTTCGCCTTCGCTTCCTTGATCAGAATGTTCATCAGCTGGCCAGTCGCGGGACCGACCGGAAGCAGAAACTCGTCGATATGTTTCATCATCTCGGCGGGCGGCAGCTCGCGCATCCGCTTCATCTCGGCTTCGGCCCGTTGGTCATAGTCGCGCAGAACGTTTTCGATTGCTCGGTCCATTGGAATCCTCCAGTTGAGTTTATCTTAGATCGATTGCGCTGGCTCCTGGACCAGCGTGCAGTACGTGCGCGCCAGTTATCCGGCGACGCTTCGGGATAAAGCTTCGCGTAGTAGCCTCGATCGATTGATTCGATCACCGCGGCGGCGCTCGCCACGTCGCACAGCGCGACGATCGATCCGCCGAAACCTGCGCCTGTCAGCCGCGCGCCGAATGCGCCGCCTCGCCGCGCACATTCGACGATTGCGTCGAGGCGCGGCGTGCTGCATTCGAAGTCGCGCGCGAGACTTTCATGCGACGCGTTCATCAGCTTTCCCATTTCATCGAGGCGTCCCGCTTCGAGCATCGCGGTCGCGCGAATCACCCGCTCGGTCTCGCTCAAGACGTGTCGCGCACGCTTCAGAATTTCCAGCGGGCGGTTTGAATCGAGCACAGTTCGAGTCGATCCATGACCGAGCAACTCCTCGTCGAGCGACGACTGCGACACGCCCAGGATGTTTGCCGCCTCATTCAGATCTGAACCGAGCCGCGGCGGCGACGCGGCGGCAAGCTGCTCGACAAGTTTCGCCGCGCTCCAATCCGGCACGGCGCGAACGACGTCGCCGAGGATCTTCACGCCGTCGAGCTTCAGCGCGCGTCCGAGAATTCGCGCCGCCAATGAGCATTCGACGACGCGCCGGTTGTATTCCGTGCGCACCGCGCCCGACTTGTCCGCCACCTCACGGCTGTCCGCCGCTACAATCGCCGCGTTCGACGGCATCTTCACGGCGCGCACGCGAATCGGATCGAACTCGATAAACAGCGCATGGTCGCGACGGCCGAGAATCGACACCGACTGATCCATCGCGCCCCCGCGCGTGCCGACGTACCATTCGCTGCGCGCCACCATCGTCGCCGTTTCGATCGGTTCGAGTTCGAGTCCGTTGATTGCCATGAATGCGAGCGCGGTCGAAACCGTCAGCGCCGACGATGACGACAGTCCCGCGGCGGGAGGCACGCTGCTGCCGACGACCATCGACGCGCCGCGCCATTCGCCGCGCGCGGAGAAACGATCGATCACGCCCTGGATTGCGGCCTTCACGTAGTTTGCCCAGTCGCCGGTTGCGTACGGCGGAATCTGCCGTTCGATCGCGAAACGTCGCGAAGGCCACGCCGAGTCTGCGTTCGCCAGCTTGATTTCGCCAGTGGTGTCGCCAGCGGCGACGACGATAGTGGACCGATCGATCGCGACCGGCAGCACCGGCAGTCCGCTGTAGTCCGTGTGCTCGCCGATCAGATTGACGCGCCCGGGCGCACGCGCCGCGACGACTCGCGCATCGCCGACGGCTCGAACCATGTCGGCGAGCCGTTCAGCGCGCGCCAATTCTTCCGCATCCCAGCCGTCGGGCAGACTCATTGCCGAATCCTTTTCGGCTTGAACCGCTCGCGCGCCGCTGCGAGATCTTCGGGCGTGCCAATGTCGCTCCAGAATCCGCGCATGTCGACCGCGCGCACGACGCGGCCGTCGGCGATCATCTGCGAGATTGCGCCCGGCACCTCGAGCTCGCCGCGCGCCGACGGCTTCAGCCGCGCGATGTACTCGAAGATTATCTGGCCGGTGGCGAAAAGGCCCGCGTTGTTCCATCGGGTAGTCGAGGTTCCGGGCGCCGGCTTTTCTTCGAGCCGCTCGACCATCATTTGCGGATTCACATAAACTGCCCCGCCGCGAAATGGATCCTTGACGCGATTCATCGTGAGCATCAAATCGTAATCGTCATTGCGCGCGCGCCGCATGAAGCGCGGATAGTTCGCGCGGTCCATCAGGATGTCGCCCCATCCGAAGACAAAGCGCGCCTGGCCGCCGAGCTGCGACTGCGCCGCGAGCATCGCGCCGCCGGTCCCGTTCAGTTCCGGCTGCCTGACGGCGGCGATCTCGATTCCCGCATTTTCGCGCTGATAGGTCTTCGCCCATTCTTCGATTTGCTCTGGCCGGTAGCCAGCCACGATGATGAAGCGCGTGAGGCCGCCGCTGATAAGCGCATCAACGATGTGTGAAATCAGCGGCGCCCCGGCGATATCGAGCAGCGGTTTCGGAATATCCGCCGTCAACGCGCCGAGCCGTTTCCCCCGTCCCGCGGCCAACAGCACCGCCGTTGTGATCTCAGTCCTCACGGCGCTCAAGAATAGCATCGCGCGGGCGTTCAAGGGCGCTTGGCTGGCGGTATATAGTTGAGTAAGAGTTTAGCGAGAGCCGCAAATGTTTGGTGAGATAAGTCCCCGCAAGAAAGCGCGCGCGCCGTTCATTTCGATCGAGGAAGCACTCGAGGAAACGCGCCGCGGCCACATGATCATCCTGATGGATGACGAGCAGCGCGAGAACGAAGGCGACCTGTGCATGGCGGCCGAAAAGGCGACGCCCGAAGCGGTCAACTTCATGGCCAGGTTCGGTCGCGGGCTCATTTGCCTGCCGATGTCGGCCGAGCGAATCGACAGGCTCGGCCTCAGCATGATGATTGGCGACAACCAGGCGCCGCTCGGCACCGCGTTCACGACGGCGATTACGGCGCGGCGCGCGTCGGGATCGGGAATCTCGGCGCAGGATCGCTCGACCACGATTCTGCAGGCGGTGCGCGAAGACGCGAGCGGCGCCGAGTTCATCACGCCCGGCTACGTCTATCCGCTCCGCGCGCGCGACGGCGGCGTGCTGGTGCGGACGGGACAGACCGAGGGCGCGGTCGATCTCGCGCGGCTGGCGGGACTGAAACCGGCCGGCGTCATCTGCGAGATTCTGAAAGAAGACGGCACGATGGCGCGGCGCGACGACCTGGTCGAGTTCGCCAAGGTGCACGGGCTCAAGATTGTAACCGTCGCCGACATCATCGAGTACCGCCTGCGCAACGAAACGATGGTCCAGCGAATCGCCGAGGCGAAGCTGCCGACGGCATACGGCGAGTTCAGCGCGATCGTTTATCGCAACCTGGTCGACTACACGGAGCACCTGGTGCTGGTGATGGGCAAGGTCGATCCGAAGAAGCCGATCCTGGTGCGGGCGCATCGCGAGTACCTGCCGGGCGACGTCTTCGGCTACTCGGTGCGCAACACCCGCAACCTGCTGCGCTCCGCGATGGAACGAATCGCGGCGGCGGGAGAAGGCGTGCTGTTGTATCTCAAGCGCGAGTCCAATGCGCTCGCGTCGGACTTCGACGGCGGGCGCCCGGCGCGCCGCGCGACTACGCGGGCCAACACGCCGGAGGCCGATTTCCGCGACTACGGAATCGGCGCGCAGATCCTGCGCGACGTCGGCGTGCGCAAAATGATCATCATGTCGGACGCAACGCCGCGCCTCGCCAACCTGCCCGGCTACGGCCTGGAAATCGTCGGCTCAGTTCCGCTCTCGACCAACGGCAAACACAGTACCGCAGCAAAGTAAATCGATGACGCGCAAATTCCGCTGGCTCTCACGCGGCAGCCTGATAGCGGCAGTTTTCCTCGCCATATCCCTACTTGCGGCACCGGCAGCGCACGCAATCAAAGCCGATGAACTCGTAAAGATCACGTCCGCGACAATCGATCCACCGCTGAAACCCGGAGTCGCCAGCACGCTCAAAGTCGCCGCCACGGTCGTCGCGGAGTGGCACATCAATTCAGACAAGCCCTTCAGCGACGACTACATCCCGACCAAGCTGGAGATCAAAGGCCCCGTCAGTGTCACGCCCGGCGCAATCAAGTATCCGCCGGCCGAGACGATGACGCTCGATGTCGGCGGCGGCGACAAGATTTCGGTCTTCGGCGGCGATATCAAGTTCGAGGTGCCACTGCAGGCGGCTGCCGATTTCGCGCCGAAGCCGGGCGACGCGCTGACCGTCACGATCGACTACCAGGGATGTAACAACAACGAATGCCTGCGCCCGGCATCCGTCAGCACGACGATCGCGCTGGCGGCTCCTGGAGCAGCCGCGGGCGCCATTGACGGAATTGGAAGCAGAAACAACAAAGAGCGGTGGCCTCGGCGGCGGTGGTGACGACTCGGGCGCCGCACTCGCGCACATCTTCTCGAATCACGGATGGGTCCTCGGCTTCCTCGCGGTGTTCCTCGGCGGCCTCGCGTTGAACCTGACGCCGTGCGTCTATCCGCTCATCGGCGTGACTATCGCCTACTTCGGCAACCAGGGCGGCGGACCGCGCCGCGTGATGTACCTGGCGATGGTCTTCGTGCTCGGAATCGCGCTGATGTTCTCGGCGGTGGGAGTGGCAGTCGCCATGTCGGGCGGATTGTTCGGCGCCGCGATGCAGAATCCGTTCGTGCTGGTGGCGCTCTCGATGATGCTGCTGACGCTCGCCGCGTCGAGCTTTGGGCTGTTCTCAGTGCAGCCGCCCCAGTGGATGCTCCAGCGCGCAGGCACCGCGCATCCGGGATACGCAGGCGCGCTGCTGATGGGACTCGGAATGGGCGTCGTCGCCGCGCCGTGCATCGGGCCGATCGTGCTGGGCCTCCTGCTGATGGTCGAGCGCAGCGGCAGCGCGCTGTTCGGTTTCGCGCTGTTCTTCACGCTGGCGCTTGGACTCGGCGTTCCGTACATCGGGCTGGCGATGGCAGCCGGACATATCCGCCGCCTGCCGCGGTCCGGCGAATGGCTGGCGTGGGTTGAACACCTGTTCGGCTTCATCCTGGTCGGACTCGCGCTCTACTTTCTCGATCCGGTCGTGCCGAACAACCTGATGACGCGATTTCTTCCGTATTACGCGGCCGCCGTCGGGATTTATCTCGGCTTCATTTCACCCGAGGGCCGAAGCTGGCGCCCGTTCCTGATGCTAAGGTCCGCGCTCGGCATCGTCGCAGTCGTGGCACTGGCGTTCCTGCTCTACCCGCGAAAGGCACCCGAAAAACTTCGCTTCGAGCCGTTCAACTCCGAGCTGCTCGCTTCTGCAACCGAAGCGCGCAAACCCGTGCTGATCGATTTCAGCGCCGACTGGTGCATTCCATGCCGCGAGATGGAGCATTCGACTTTCGTCGATCCATCCGTGGTCAACGAAGCCAGTCGCTTCGTCCGCATGAAGGCCAACCTGACCAAGCAGGACAAAAGAACTGAAGAGCTCACCACCAAGTACGAAATCCAGGGCGTGCCGACCACGATGCTGATCGATTCGACGGGCAAGGTCACCCAGCGCAAAGTCGGCTACATCGGTCCACAGGAAATGCTCGCGGAGCTGCGGCAGGTCGACTGAAAGCGACGCGTCGTCGCTTCACATTAGCCGCCGCCTCTCGTACATTCGCGGCATGAGGTTTCATCATGGCGGCGAATGACGGCTTTGTGCGCGAGATTTTTGCGATGGTCCATGAGCGGCGGTCTTTTGGGCGCCATCCTATCTGGCATCGAATCGCAGAGGGCAAAGTTTCGCAGGCTGGGTTGTGTAATTTTGCGACCCAGTTTTTTCTGCAGGTGCGTGAATTTCCGCGGGCGTTGAGCGCGTTGCACTCGCGATGCGTCAATGCGGAGGAACGGGTGAAGCTGGCCGAGAGCCTTTACGAAGAGGAGACGGGCAGGATTTCCGGCAGTGCGCCGCATCCTGAGTTGTTCATTCGGCTAGGACTCGGCGTTGGGCTCAGCCGCGAGGACATGATTCATGGGAAGGCGTTGCCCTCGACGGCGGCGCTGATTGATTGGTTCGAGCTCTCAACCAAGGATCGGTCTTTCGCCGAGGGAATCGGCGCGATCAATCTGGCAGCAGAGGGCCAGGTGCCGGGAAATTTCGCGCCGTTCGCGCGAGCGCTGGAGAAACATTACGGACTTTCGCGCGAGCAGGTCGCGTTTTTCGACGTGCATGAAATCGCCGATCGCGATCACAGCGACGTCGGCGACAACATTCTAAGTCACACGCCGATGAGCGAAGTGGAGCGCGCGAAAGTATGGGCGGCGGTCGAGCGATCGCTCGAGATGTGGTGGCAATTTTTCGACGGAATTCAGCGCGCCTGCGAGTGAAATTTCCGGTTTGCGAATAGCGTGAATTTATGTCGTTATTTTCCGCTTAGTTGTGGGCATTACATTTCGCAAAACACAGTTCTGTTGTTGGCACCACTGCCTTTCGTAAAGAGGCTCATATTGCCGCGATTCAATGAGCCAAAAAAAGTCCACTCAGTAGCCGCTTTCTTATCCACAAGCAGCCGATTCAAATAATGTTTGATTGTCCGATTGAACGGCTCCATATTTCTTTACTTTCCTGCCGCAGACGAATACAATTTTTGGCGGTGGTGGTGAGGCGGAAAGGTAGTCCATCGCTCGTTCTTTTCTATGGCAAATAAACAATCGTCCGACGGCTATGGCGCCGAGTCCATCAAGGTACTCGAAGGTCTCGAAGCGGTTCGCAAACGGCCCGGCATGTACATCGGCGACACCGCCGAGCGCGGGTTGCATCATCTCGTCAATGAGATCGTAGACAACTCGGTCGACGAAGCGCTGGCCGGTTACTGCACGGAAATCAACGTCGTAGTTTTGAGCGACGATCGGATTTCGGTCGAGGACAACGGCCGCGGAATTCCGGTCGATATGCATCCCACTGAAAAGCGCTCGGCGCTCGAAGTCGTGCACACGGTTCTTCACGCTGGAGGCAAGTTCGAGAAGAGCGCGTACAAAGTCTCCGGCGGATTGCATGGCGTGGGCGCGTCGGTCGTCAACGCGCTCAGTGACGAGTTCGAAGTTGAAGTTCACAAGAACGGCAAAATTTACTTCCAGCGCTACGAGCGCGGGATTCCGAAGACCAAAGTCGAGGAGCGCGGCAAGACCGACAGCAAGGGCACCAAGACCACCTTCACGCCCGACTCGAAGATTTTTCCCGAGGTCAAGTTCAAGTACGAAATCATCGCGCGCTACCTGCGCGAGATGGCGTACCTCAACGCGGGCTTGCGGATCAGGCTGCGCGACGAGCGAATCAACAAGGCCGAAGAGTTTCACTACGAGGGCGGAATCGCCGAATTCGTCGCCACGCTGAGCAAGAGCAACGAAGCGCTGCACCCCGTGATCTTCTTCAAGGGCGTGCGCGACGGTGTCGACGTCGAAGTCGCGCTGCAATGGACCGACGCGATCCACGAAGTCATTTTCACCTATGCCAATAACATTCATACGGCCGAGGGCGGGACGCATCTGTCGGGACTGAAGGGCGCGCTGACGCGAACGATCAACAATTACGCGACCAAGAACAATCTTTTCAAAAACAAGGAAACGCGGCTGGAGGGCGACGACACGCGCGAGGGTCTCGCCGCAATCGTCAGCATTAAAATCCCCGAGCCGCAGTTCGAAGGCCAGACCAAGACCAAGCTCGGCAACTCGGAAGTCGAAGGAATCGTGTCGGGGCTGGTGAACGAGAAGCTGGGCGAGTTCCTTGAGAAGACACCGCCGGTCGCGAAGAAGATTGTCGCGCGGGCGCTCGAAGCCCTCACCGCGCGCGAGGCCGCGCGCAAGGCCAAGGAGCTCGTGCGGCGCAAGGGAGTGCTTGATTCCGGCTCGCTGCCGGGCAAGCTCGCGGATTGCCAGGAGCGCGACCCTGCGCTCAGCGAGTTGTACCTCGTCGAGGGCGCGTCGGCAGGCGGCACCGCGAAAGAGGGCCGCGATCGCAAGACCCAGGCAATTCTGCCGCTGCGCGGAAAAATCTTGAACGTCGAGCGCGCGCGCATCGACAAGATGCTCTCGTCGCAGGAGCTTCGCATCCTCATCACCGCGCTCGGGATGGGAATCGGCAACGACAAGGACCTGGACAAGCTGCGCTATCACACGATCGTCATCATGACCGACGCCGACGTCGACGGCTCGCACATCCGCACGCTGTTGCTGACGTTCTTTTTCCGTCAGTTCATCGAGATCATCGAGAACGGGCACCTCTACGTCGCGCAGCCTCCCCTGTTCCGCGCGAAGAAGGGCAAGACCGAGCGCTATCTCAAGGACGAGCCGGCGCTGGAAGACTACCTGACGGACCTCGGCGCCGAAGCGGTGACGTTCGAGGCGGGTAAGGGCAAAGATGGGCGCGAGTTCAAGGGCGCCGCGCTGAAGAAGATTGTGCTGAAGGCGCTGTTCTTCGACAAAATGTTCGAGGCGCTCGAGCGGCGCTCGAAGGAGCGCTCTATCATTGCGTCGCTCGCCAAGCTGGCGGCCGACAAGACGATCGGCGACGAGAATTTTGAATCCGAGAAAGCCGCGAAGCAGATGGCCGAGGCGATTCGCAAGGACTCGAAGAACGACAACCTCGTGTACAAGCTCGAAGCCGACGGCGAAGCGCATTGGCGCGCGGTCTTCAGCCATTCGCAAAATGGCGCGACGCCGCCGACGGTGGTGGACCTGACGCTGTTGCATAGCGGAGAACTGCGCGAGATTCGCAAGCTCGGTTCGGAACTCGACGCGATCAAGGCACCGTTCAAGCTGAAGATTGGCGAAGGCGAATCCACCGTCGAAACGCTCAAGGCGGTCGCAGAGGCCGTGCTGGCTGCCGGGCAAAAGGGCGTCGAGGTCCAGCGCTACAAGGGCTTGGGCGAGATGAATCCGGGGCAGTTGTGGGAGACCACGATGAATCCGGAGACGCGCGCGATGCTGCGGGTGCAGATTTCGTCGCGCGAGGAAGCCGAGGAAATTTTCGGCACATTGATGGGCGACGTGGTCGAGCCGCGGCGCCAGTTCATCGAAGAGAACGCGCTCAACGTCCGCAACCTCGACATCTGACGAGCCGCGCAACATTGATGCGCGGGCTGCGAGCATCGCATGTCATCGAGGGAATCGTTGCACGAAGAAATCCGCATCATGGCGACGAATTGCGCCGTGTGTGAGCGGGACGCGCGCGACGCCGAGCAAAACCTTGGCATGGCAATCGGCCTCGAGGGCATCGCGCACCCGGAAGATTCCTTCGCGTACGACTTGTTGCCGCATCGGCGTGAATTCCATCGCGAAAAACTGCTGCGGAAAATCCAGGAGTGGGCGGCGCTTCAAGCGCAATGCGGCTAGGCAAATTTTCAGAACCCGGAGCTTCAAACTAAATGGCTGAGACGAACGGCAACGAACCGACTCGCAACGAACCCGCGCTGCTGAATATCGAAGACGACATGCGGCAGTCCTACCTGGACTACGCGATGTCGGTGAATATCGGGCGCGCGCTGCCGCAGATTCGCGACGGCCTCAAGCCCGTGCATCGCCGCATTTTGTACGCGATGTTCCGCACCGGGCTGCTCTCGAATCGCCGCTACACCAAGTGCGCCGCCGTCGTGGGCGAGGTGCTCGCGCGGTACCATCCGCACGGCGACATGGCGGTTTACGATTCGCTGGTGCGCATGGCGCAGCCGTTCAGCCTCCGCTACCTGCTGATCGACGGCCAGGGAAATTTCGGATCGGTCGACGGCGATCCGCCCGCCGCGTATCGATACACCGAGTGCAAGCTGACGCGGCTGGCCGAGCGGATGCTCGCCGATATCGACAAGGACACCGTCGACTTCGTCCCGAACTTCGACGGCTCGCACATGGAGCCCGACATTCTGCCGGCGCAGTTTCCGAATTTGCTGGTGAACGGCTCCGACGGCATCGCGGTCGGCATGGCGACCAATATCCCGCCGCATAATCTCGGCGAGGTTTGCGACGCGCTGCTCGCGCTCATCAACAAGCCCGGCATCACGCACGAGGAAATCCTCGACATCATACCGGGGCCGGATTTTCCGACCGGTGGCCAGCTGCTCGGCCGCGCGGCGATTCGCCAAGCGTACCTAACCGGCCGCGGCACGCTCACCATGCGCGCTCTGGCGACCATCGAGACCGACAAGCGCAGCTCGCGATCGTCGATCATCATTCGCGAAATTCCCTACCAGGTGAACAAAGCTCGCATGCTCGATCGGATGGCCGAGCTCGTGAACGAGAAACGCATCGAGGGTATCAGCGACATCCGCGACGAGTCCGATCGCGACGGCATGCGCGCCGTCATCGAGCTCAAGCGCGACGCCGAGCCGCGCATCGTCCTCAACCAGCTCTACAAGCTGACCCAGATGCAGCAGGGCTACGGCATCATCCTGCTCGGCATCCACGAGGGCCGGCCCAAGGAGATGACGCTGCTGCAGATGCTGGTGGCGTTCCTCGAGCATCGCAAGATTGTTCTCACGCGCCGCACGCGATTCGAGTTGAAGGAAGCCGAGGCGCGCCTCCACATCCTCGACGGCCTGCTGATCGCGCTGAAGAATCTGGATGCAGTCATCAAGCTGATTCGCGGATCGAAGGACGCCGAGAGCGCGCGTTCCGGCTTGATGAAGCAATTCGGGTTGTCGCAGTTGCAGGCGCAGGCGATCCTCGATCTCACGCTGCGCCGCCTTACTTCGCTCGAGCGCGAGAAAATCGAAAACGAACACAAAGAGACCGTCGAGCTGATCGCGGGCTACAGGAAAATTCTCGCCGACGAGAAGGAACTGTTGAAGCTGATCGCGAGCGAGCTCGACGAAATCAAAAAAGAATTCGCCGATCCGCGCCGCACTCAGATCATCGAAGCCGAGGGCGAGTTCTCGGTCGAGGATCTCATCGTCGAAGAGGATCAACTCGTCACCGTCACGCACGGCGGCTACATCAAGCGCACTCCCCTGTCGCTCTACCGCACGCAAAAGCGCGGCGGCCGCGGCAAGATTGGTGCGACCACCACCGAAGAGGATTTCGTCGAGCATCTCGAGCGCGTGTCGACGCACGATCGCCTGATGTTCTTCACCAGTGCCGGCAAGGTTTACGAGCTCAAAGCCTACGAACTGCCCGAGGGCGGACGCGCTGCCAAGGGACGCTCGATCGCAAACCTGTTCAGCCTCGCCAACGACGAAACCTTGTCAGCATTCATTCCCGTGCCGCGCGAGACCGCCGGCAAGTTCGTCTTTTTCTCGACGCGCCGCGGCCGCGTGAAGAAGACCGCGCTCGACGAATACGAAAATATTCGCTCGTCCGGAATCATCGCGATCAATCTCGAAGACGGCGACACGCTGGTCGACGTGCGAATCACCGACGGCAATCAGCAAATCGTGCTCTCGACGCGCGAAGGACAAGCGATTCGCTTCAAGGAAGAAGAAGCGCGCCCGATGGGCCGCGCCACCGGCGGCGTGGTTGGCATGGAACTCGAGTCGCAGCCGGTCAAGGAAGGCAAGACGGTCACCCTGGTCGAGGACGAAGTCGTTTCGATGTCCACCGTGCGTGACGACGAAACCCTGCTCACCGTTTCGGAACTCGGCTACGGCAAACGCACGCCCGCCTCGGACTACCGGCTGACGCATCGCGGCGGCAAGGGCGTCATCACGATGAACGTGACCGACAAGACCGGCAAAGTGATCAGCGTCCGGCAGGTCGGCATCGATGATCAGATGATGCTGATTACCGACGGCGGCAAGGTGATTCGACTGGCCGTCAAGGGCGTGCGAATCACGGGCCGCAACGCGCAGGGCGTGCACATGGTGCGGCTCGAGGGCGAAGAACGCGTGCGCGCAGTGGCAGGAATGGCGGAACGCGACGACGACGAACCGAACGGCAACGGCTCCAACGGCGACGGCGGGGAGGCGGAGGAATAACTAGGCTTTCGCGCTCGGCCGCGAGGACACGCGACTGTACCATCGCGCGAGGTTCGTCTGTTCGGGCTCGATGCGAATATCAACGGTTCGCGCGAAGTCGATCATGCACAGGGTCGTGATGTCCGCGATTGAGTATCTGTCGCCCGCAATGTATTCGCGATTCTTAAGCTCGGTGTCGAGCCATGCGATGCGCGCGATCGCGGCACGCTTTTGAATCTCGCCGAGCTCCGGTATCCGCCGCCCGCGCCCTTCGGCAACTTTGCTCAGATGCGACCAGACGTGGCCCACCGGCGCAAAGATTTCGAGCTCGATTCTGCGATTCCACATCTCGACCAATGCCTGCTCGCGCGCGCCAACGCCGAACAGCGGCGGCTCCGGCTGCATTTCCTCGAAGTACCGGCAGATCGCGACGCTCTCCGAAAGGCAACTGCCGTCGTCGAGCTCGAGAATCGGCAGCGAACCGAGCGGATTCTTTTTGTAGAATTCGGGCGTGCGATTGGCATTGCGCATAATATCGACCTGCACGAGCTCAACGCCGATCCCCTTCTCCGCGAGGAAGATCCGCACTCGCCGCGGACTCGGCGCCAGCGTGAAATCGTACATCTTCATGATGCTTCCGAAGGCGGCTCGCCTGCTCCCGTACCCTCCGCACTGTAAGCATCGTCGGCCGCGGTCAGCGCCCTGCCGCGCGCGATTTCGAATCCCATCGAGCCGAGAATTTCTTCGAGCGCGTTCAGCGCGAGCATCACGTTTTCGCGCCGCGACCCTTCGCCCATCAGACCAACGCGCCAGATTTTACCTTTAAGCGGTCCGAGCCCGGCCGCGATTTCGATATTGAACAGCCGCAACAATTCCGCGCGCACCTTCAGGTCGTCGATTCCCGCCGGCACCGCGATCGTCGTGAGCTGCGGCAAGCGGTGTCCCTCCTGCGCCGCCAGCTGCAATCCCATCGCCCGCACCCCGGCCTGGAACGCGGCTGCGTTGATGCGATGTCGCCGCCACCTCGCTTCGAGCCCTTCTTCGACGACGATCCGCAGCGCCTCGTAGAGCGCATAGTTCATCGTGATCGGCGCCGTGTGATGGTACAGACGGTCGGGCCCCCAATACTGCTCGATCAACGCGACGTCGAAATACCACGAGCGGCACTTCGTTTTGCGCTTGCGCACCGACTCCATCGCGCGCTCGCTGAACGTCACCGGCGACAGCCCCGGCGGCGCACCGATCCCCTTCTGCGTGCAGCTGTAACAGGCGTCTATCCCCCAGCCGTCAATCTCGACCGGCACGCACCCGAGCGAGGTCACCGCATCGATCGCGATCATCGCACCGTGACGACGAGCCAGCTCGGCGATTTCCTCGATCGGCTGATGTATTCCGGTCGAGGTCTCGGCGTGAACTATCGCGACCAGCTTGGGTTTGCTGGCCGCCTTCAGTGCCGCCGCGACTTGCGCGGGCTCGACGATCTTTCCCCACTCCGCCTCGACCTTGTGAACCTTCGCGCCGAGCCGCGACGCAACTTCCGCCATCCGCGTGCCGAACGCGCCGTTGACGCCGACCACGACCTCGTCGCCGTCCTCGATCAGATTCGCCATCACGGTTTCCATCCCGGCGGAACCGGTGCCGGAGACGGGAAACGTGATCTCGTTCTTGGTGCGAAAAACGATTCGCAGCAGGCGCTTGATATTCTCCATCACCTTCAGAAAATCCGGGTCGAGGTGACCGACGACCGGCGACGCCATCGCCTTCATCACGCGCGGATTGACGTTGGACGGTCCCGGACCGAGCAGAATCCGCGCCGCAGGCCTGAGTTCGGGAAATGAATCCGCCACCTGTTTTCTCCTTCGAAGATTCGGGGTTGAAATCGAACCTTGCTATTATGACCGCGAAGGATCAACCGAAAAAGCATTAGTCGTGATAGAGTGCTGCCGAGTTCGGAGCGCCACCACTAGAATGAGTTCCATCGATCGCAAACTTCTCGACCAGCTTGGCGAAATTCTTGGGCCCGATGGGATCGTGTCGCGCCCAACCGAGCTGAAAGTTTATGAATGCGACGGATGGACCGTCGAGAAAAGCGTCCCCGACGTGCTGCTGCTCCCGCGTACGACCGCGCAATTGAGCGCAATCCTCGCCGCGCTCCATAGAAGCGGTGTTGCTTTCGTTCCGCGCGGGGCAGGGACGGGACTTTCCGGCGGATGCCTTCCGCTGAACGCGCCCGCGATGATCTGCACTTCGAAGATGAACCGGATTGTCGAAATCGATCTCGAAAATCGGCGCGTCGTCGCCGAAAGCGGCGTCGTCAACTTGCATGTCACCAACGCCGTCAAGTCCAAGGGATATTTCTACGCGCCCGATCCGTCGTCGCAGGTGGCATGCACCATCGGCGGCAACATCGCGGAGAATTCCGGCGGTCCGCATACCTTGAAGTACGGGGTGACGACCAATCACGTGCTCGCGCTCGAGCTCGTTCTGCCCGACGGCGAAGTCGTCGAGCTTGGCGGAGCTACGGAAGAACGATGCGGCTACGATTTGGTCGGCGCCGTCGTCGGCGCCGAGGGCACGACCGGAATCGTGACGCGCGCAACGCTCAAACTGATGCGCGAGCCTGAGAATCATCGCACGCTGCTGGCCGCATTTCCCGACGCGGACACGGCGACTCACGCCGTGTCGATGATCATCGCCTCGGGAATCGTGCCGGCCGCCCTCGAAATGATGGACCAGCTCATCATTCGCGCCGTCGAGGAGGCGTTCAAGGTCGGCCTCCCGCTCGACGCCGGCGCCGTGCTCATCATCGAGCTCGAAGGTCTCGAGGCCGGGCTGACTGCTTATGCCGATGAGGTCGCGAAAATTGTGAGCGCGGCCGGCGCCTCGAGCGTCAGGCTCGCGCGCGACGAAGCCGAGCGCGCGTTGTTGTGGAAAGCGCGCAAACGGGCTTTGGGAGCGGTCGGCCGCCTCGCGCCAAACTACGCGACCCAGGACGGCGTCGTTCCGCGCACCTGCCTGCCGCGGATTCTGCGCGTGATCGCCGACGTCAGCCGCCGCTACGACTTGCGCATCGGCAACGTCTTGCACGCCGGCGACGGCAACCTGCATCCGGTCGTTCTATACGACGAGCGCGAACCGGATCAGGTCCGCCGCGCGATCGACGCGGGTCGCGAAATCCTCAAGGCCTGCATCGAGATGGGCGGCAGCCTCACTGGCGAGCATGGAATCGGCGTCGAAAAAATTGGCGAGATGGCGCTGATGTTCTCGCCCGACGATCTTCGCGTCATGACCGAGCTGCGCCACGTGTTCGATCCGATGGAGCGGTCGAACCCCGGCAAAGTGATCCCTCAGCCCGGCGCATGCGTCGAGGTCGCCGCACCGCGCCGCCAGGTCCCAATCTAGTCGAAGCGGAAATCGTGGCTGCTCGCACATCTTCGGGTTTGGAAAATCAGCTGGACAGCATCGTCGGCTCCGGCCGCGTCCGCGCGCCGCTCGATTTCGAAGCCCGCGCCGCGGATATGATCGTCGAGCCCGATTCCGTCGATCAAATTTGCGAGCTCGTCCGCATGTGCGAAGTCGACAGAATTCCGCTGGCTCCGATCGGCGCGGCTCGCTCGCTCGCTGGAATTCGCCGCTCGCCAGTCGCGCTGGGCATCTCGATGGTGCGGCTGGCGCGAATCATCGCGCACGAACCCCACGACATGACGGTTGTTGCGGAGTCGGGAATCACCGTCGGAGAACTGAACGCTGCCATCGCCGGTGCTCGTCAGCGCCTTCCCGTCGATCCATGCAAACCCAATCTGACGACGCTCGGCTCGTTGATCGGCGCCGCGCACTCCGGACCGCTTCGTCTTTCCGAGGGCACTTCGCGCGACCTGCTCATCGGGATTCGCTTCGTCGGCCACGGCGGTAAGCTCGTTCACGGCGGCGGGCGCGTGGTCAAAAACGTCGCGGGGTATGATTTGATGAAACTGATGGGCGGATCGTTCGGCACACTTGGAATAGTAACTGAGGCGACATTTAAAGTTCGCCCGATTCCGAATGACTACTCTCTCGCAATAGTACCTTTCGCGCTCGCGAGCGAGGCGTTCGCCGCCGCCTACATACTCAATGAGGCACTTCCACTGAGTAATCTCGATATAGTCAGTCCAGGCCTCGGTAGACGCTTCGATTCCGATCATCGATTTCTTCTTATGATCGGCTTCTCCGGCAGCCCTCTGGAAATCGGCTATCAGGCCGAACGGATCCGCGATCTGCTCCGCGCGCGCGGCGAAATTCTCGACGGCGATGCCGCGCTCAGGAGTTACGAGCTGTTGCGCGATATCGATTTTCTTTCGGCCCCTCTGTCCGCACAAATCGCCGTGCCACCGGCGTTGCTCGCCCGAGCGCTTGAGGCCTGCGGCAACGACATCGAATATCGCGCACACGCCGGTTCCGGGGTCGCGCAGATAATGCTCGCCGATCAGCAGTCAACCGACGACGCCGTCAACATCGTCGCGCGATGGCGTGAAGCCGCGCACTCGGCGCGCGGTACTCTTCGATTGCTCGCCGCCGCGCCCGCGATTCGCAGCTCACTGGAGTTTTTCGACACTCCCAATGACGGCGCGATCGCGCTCATGCGCCGGCTCAAGGCGGCCTTCGACCCGGCCGGGATTTTCAACACCGGATGCTTCGTCGGAGGAATCTGATGGCCGAGCCGAGCGTGACATCGCCGAGTCCGGTTCGAGACGTTACCGACTACGACCTGCTCTTCGACTGCGTTCATTGCGGGCTCTGCGCGGAGGCCTGCCCGACCTACATCGTGACGCGATGCGAGATGGATTCGCCGCGCGGCCGAATCTATTTGATGAAGTCGATCGCCGAAGGACGCATCGAGCTCGACGACGACGCCGCGCGCCATCTTGATCTGTGCCTCGGCTGCCGCGGCTGCGAGACCGCCTGCCCGTCGGGCGTTCATTACGGCCAGTTGATCGAAGGCGCGCGTTCATTCGTCGAACGCCATCACGCTCGCGGGTTCGTCGATCGAATCAAGCGCCGCGCCGTCAGCGCGGTTTTCCCGTATCCAAATCGCCTTGGAATGCTTCTCGCACCGCTCAAACTTGTCGATCGCCTCGGTCTGAGGCCCGCTCTGAGAGCCATCATGCCGCGCATGATGCGCGATTGGCTGGATCTTCTTCCGCCGCCGCAGGAGCGCCCGCTCGTCAAAGAAACAACCGTCTCGCCGCGCGCGGACGCGCCAGCGGTCGTCGTCCATCACGGATGCGTCGCGCAAGTACTTGCGAATTCGGAAAACTTGAACAGCGAGCGTCTGCTCGCGACCGCTGGATATCGCGTCGTCCAACTCGAACCGACCTCATGCTGCGGCGCGCTCGATCTCCATTCCGGTAATGCGTCGCGAGCGCGAGATTTCGCTCGCGCGAACGTTCGCGCGTTGAAGAACTGCGGTGCCGATGCAATCGTTTCGGCGGCGTCGGGATGCTCGGTCGCAATCGCCGAATACGGCCACCTGCTCAAAGATGAACCGGAATTCGCCGAAGACGCGCGCTCCGTTTCCTCGAAAGTCCGCGACCTAAGTTCGTTGCTGCTCGACGCGCCCGCGGATTCGAAGCGCGAATTTCGATGCCGCGTTACCTATCACGACGCGTGCCACCTCGCGCATGGTCTCGGGGTGCGTGAAGCGCCGCGCAAATTGCTGGCTTCCATTCCCGGCGTTACGATCGTCGAGATGAGCGAGTCGGATCTCTGCTGCGGTTCGGCCGGCTCCTACAATTTGACCGAGCCCGCTATGGCGCGCGAACTGGCGCGGCGCAAAGTCGACAACATCGTGGCGACGGGCGCGGACTACGTCGTGCTCGCGAACCCCGGATGCGAGTTTCAGATCGCCGCCGAACTTCGCCGCCGCGGTTCGAAAATCCAGGTCGTGCACCTGGCCGACTTCCTCGCGATGGCGTCGCGGTGACTGCTCACGAAATCAAACTGTACTTCGCATACACGAGTCCCTACTCGTATCTCGCGATGCAGCCCGCCTACGACCTCGAGCAATCTCACAACGTGCGCGTGCGCTTCATTCCATATGGTGTGAACATCCGAAAAGTTTACGGTCCGCTCGATCGTGCGGATGCCGATCGGCGCAAGGTTCGATACTTGTACATCGACGCGCGCCGAATCGCGAAGGAGCGCGGGCTTGTCATCTATCCACCGAAGAAAATTTTCAGCGCGCGCCTCGCGTTCTATGGCGGCCTCTTCGCCGCGAAGAATCGAAAGTTCCGGGATTATTCGGATCGCGTGTTCGACCGATTCTGGAAACAGGAACTCGATGTGGAGAGCCGCGCTGAAATTTCAACCATCCTTGCCGAGATCGGTCTCGATGCCGCCGAATTTCTTCGCTATGCCGACACCGATGCGCGCGCCGATCTGGATGCATGTTTCGCCGAGGCCGATCGCGACAAAATCTTCGGCGTGCCGACCTTCATCGTGGACGGTGAGCCGTTCTGGGGCGAGGACCGAATCGATTGGGTGATTCGCAAGCTCGACGCGATGGGCCTGCGCCGCTGAGACTCAGCCGCGGGTGATCGGAATGTGCCGCGGCTGCGATTTCACGCGCTCGAGCCACGCGCGAATCGCGGGATAGTTCGACAGATCGAAACCGCCTTCATCGGCAACGTGGGTGTAAGCATAGAGCGCGATGTCGGCGATTGAGTAGCGGTCGCCGACGAACCATTCACGCGATTTCAGGTGCCCTTCCATCACGCCGAGCGCGTCGTATCCGCGCGGCCGCATCAGGGTTTCGATAATACTGCGCCGCGGGTCCTTCACCTCGGGGTGAATCACCAGGTAACGAACACTCGCGATATACGGTTCGTGGCTGTACTGCTCGAAGAAGAGCCACTGCAGAACCTGCGCGCGTTGAAACCGATCAACCGGCATGAACGGCGTGCCCTCGGCCAGGTATGCGATGATCGCGTTCGACTCGAACAGCAGTTTTCCATCCTCGATTTCGACGGCGGGAATTCGGCCGTTCGGAAATTTGCGGAGAAACTCCGGCGTGCGCGTCTCACCCTTGATGATGTCGAGTTCAACCCGCTCGAACGGAATCGCAAGCTGCGTCAGCAGCAGGCGAACCTTGTAGCCGTTGCCCGAAGGAAGATAGTCGTACAGACGAATCATCGTCAGAGTTCGGGACTGGAGGGGAGGAACGTCTCGCCCATCAGGTAGGCGTCGACCGCGCGCGCGGCTTCGCGGCCTTCCCAGATCGCCCACACCACCAGCGACTGTCCGCGACGCGTGTCTCCCGCGGCGAAAACTCCCGGCAGGCTCGACATGTAGTTCTCGCACTGCACGTTGCTGCGCGGGTCGAGCTTCAAGCCCAGCTCCGAGATTATTCCGTCGGGCTCGGGGCCGAGAAATCCCAGCGCGAGCAACACCAGGTCGCATTCAATCTCGAAATCGGTTCCAGGAATTTGCTCCATCACCATGCGGCCGTTGTCTCGCTTCCAGTTGAGCCGCAAGCCGTGGAGTTTTTTCACCGCGCCGTTTTCGCCGGAGAACCTGCTCGTGTTCACGCTCCAGTCGCGCTGCACGCCCTCCTCGTGCGAGCTCGACGTGCGCATGATCATCGGCCAGTCGGGCCACGGCATTTCGTCGGTGCGCTTTTCCGGCGGCATCGGCAGCAGCTCGAACTGATGCACGACGATCGCCCCTGGCGATTCGAGGTGCCGAGACAATCCGAACCGGTATCGCCGCCGCCGAGAATGACCACGCGTTTGCCGTTGGCAGTGATCTCGTCAGCCGGATCGAGCGCGTCGCCAAAGTTGCGCTTGTTCTGTTGCGGCAGGAAATCCATGGCGAAATGGATGCCCTTGAGCTCGCGTCCCGGGATAGGCAGATCGCGCGGCTTGGTCGCGCCCATCGTCAGCACGATTGCGTCGTACTTCGAGCGCATCTCGTCGGCGTGGAGGTCGATGCCGACCCGGCAGTTGGTGACAATCTCGAGGCCCTCGGCTTTCATCTGCTCGACGCGCCGATTGACGATCCACTTTTCCAGCTTGAAGTCGGGAATGCCGTAGGTGAGCAATCCGCCCACGCGATCCGAGCGTTCGTAGAGCGTCACCGAATGTCCCGCGCGCGTGAGTTGCTGCGCGCATGCGAGCCCCGCCGGTCCCGAGCCCACGACCGCGACGCGCTTGCCGGACTTCTGCGCGGGCGGCAGCGGCGCGATCCATTTTTCCGCCCAGGCGTGATCGATGATGTTCTTCTCGATCAGTTTGATCGTGACGGGGTCGTTGTTGATGTTGAGGACGCAGGCCTCTTCACACGGCGCGGGACAGATTCTGCCGGTGAACTCCGGAAAATTGTTGGTCGCGTGCAACCGGTCGATCGCCTCGCGCCACCTGCCTCGGTAAATGAGATCGTTCCAGTCGGGTATGATGTTCCCGAGCGGGCAGCCCTTGTGGCAGAAGGGGATGCCGCAATCCATGCAGCGAGCGCCCTGCGCGCGCAGCTTGTCCTCGGGCATCTTGAGATCGAATTCGCGCCAATCCTTCAGGCGTTCCCCGACCGGACGCCGTGAAGGAGTCTCGCGATCGATCTCCATGAAGCCCGTGATCTTACCCATCGAAATCCTTTTCTTCCAAACTCAGCTCAATTCTGATTAGTAAGTCGACTAGTCAGTCGATTACTCACTCGGCTAAACTGCGGCCAGCCGCGCGAGATCGGAATTCATGTTGAGATGCTGCCGTTCGAGCACCATCCGATACTCAGTCGGCAATACTTTGACGAACTTCTTCACGTAGTCGTCCCACTTGTCGAGGATTCGCCGCGCGACCGCGCTGTCGGTGTACTGTTGATGCCGCACGATCAGCGCGTGCAACTGCTTTAGTTCGTCGTCGTTGTTGATCGGCCCCAGCTCGACCATTCCGGGGTTGCAGCGGGAGGCGAACGAGCCATCTTCGTCGAGCACGTAGGCCACGCCGCCGCTCATGCCGGCGGCGAAGTTGCGGCCGGTCCTGCCGAGCACCACGACCAGTCCGCGCGTCATGTACTCGCAGCCGTGGTCGCCGACCCCTTCGACGACGGCGTGGGCGCCGCTATTGCGCACGGCGAAGCGTTCGCCGGCGACGCCGCGGAAGAATGCTTCGCCGCCGGTCGCGCCGTAGAGTGCGACGTTGCCGACAATAATGTTGTCCTCGGCTTTGAAGGTCGATTCTTTTGGCGGACGGACTGAAATGAAGCCGCCCGACAAACCCTTGGCGCAATAGTCGTTGGCGTCGCCTTCGAGATGGAGCGCGACTCCGGGCGCGAGCCATGCGCCGAAACTCTGGCCGGCCGAACCTTTCAGATGAAGCTGAATCGTATACGGCGGCAGGCCTTCGGCGCCGAAACGGCGCGACACTTCAGCGGAGAGCATCGTGCTGACGGTGCGGTTCACATTGCGAATCGGAAGATGAATCTCGACCGGCTCGCGATGCTCGAGCGCGTCCTTCGCCAGCTCGATGATCTGATTGTCGAGCGCCTTGTCGAGGCCATGATCCTGCAACTCGACGCAATGCAGCGGTTCGTCTGGCGGCACATCGGGACGGCGAAGGATATTCGCGAGGTCGACGTTGCGCGCCTTCCAATGCGCGATCGCTTCGTTGCCGTCAAGGCATTCGACGTGGCCGACCATTTCGGCGACGGTGCGGAAGCCCAACTGCGCCATGTATTCGCGCAGTTCGTCCGCTATGAACATCATGAAGTTCACGACGTGCTCGGGTTTGCCCGCAAACTTCGCGCGCAGCACAGGATCCTGCGTCGCGATGCCGACCGGGCAGGTGTTGAGATGGCAGACGCGCATCATGATGCATCCGGAGGCCACCAGCGCGGCGCTGGCGAAACCGAATTCCTCAGCGCCCAGCAAAGCGGCGACGGCGACGTCGCGGCCGGTCTTGAGTTGGCCGTCGGTCTCGACGTTGATGCGCCCGCGCAGACCGTTCATGACCAGGGTTTGCTGCGTTTCGGCGAGTCCCATCTCCCAAGGAATTCCCGCGTGCTTAATCGATTGCAGCGGAGACGCGCCGGTGCCGCCGTCGTAGCCGCTGATCAGTACGACATCGGCTTTGGCCTTGGCGACGCCGGCGGCGATGGTGCCGACGCCAACCTCGGCGACCAGCTTGACGCTGATGCGCGCGCGATTGTTGGAGTTCTTGAGATCGTGGATCAGCTGCGCGAGATCTTCGATCGAGTAGATGTCGTGATGCGGCGGCGGAGAAATCAGTCCCACGCCGGGCGTCGAGTAGCGAATCTTCGCTATGAAATCGTCGACCTTGTGGCCGGGCAGCTGGCCGCCCTCGCCCGGCTTCGCGCCCTGCGCCATCTTGATCTGGAGTTCGTCGGCGTTGACGAGGTAATGGCTGGTTACGCCGAAGCGCGCCGACGCGACCTGCTTGATCGCGCTGCGGCGGAAGTCGCCGTTCGCATCGCGCACGAAGCGCGCAGGATCCTCGCCGCCCTCGCCGGTGTTGCTCTTGCCGCCGATCCGGTTCATCGCGATCGCGAGATTTTCGTGCGCTTCCTTGCCGATCGAGCCGAACGACATCGCGCCGGTCTTGAAGCGCTTGACGATTTCGGTGGCCGGCTCGACTTCATCGAGCGGTATCGACGGCCGAGTCGAATTGAATTTCAGCAGCGAGCGGAGCGTGGCGAGCGAGCGGCTCTGTTCGTCAACCGCCCTCGTGTATTCCTTGAACAGGCGGAAATTTCCGGAGCGCACAGAATGCTGCAGCCGCGCGATCGTGTTCGGGTTGTACATGTGGAACTCGCCGGCGCGGCGCCATTGGTACACCCCGCCGACGTCGAGATTGCCGTCGAGGTTCGCCGCCACCTTGTACGCATAGGTGTGACGCGCGGCCGTCTCGCGCGCGATCGCGTCGAGGCCGATGCCGCCCACGCGCGACGGCGTCCACGAGAAGTACTGGTCGATCACGTCCTGCGCCAGGCCAATCGCCTCGAAGATCTGCGCGCCGCGGTAGCTCTGCGTGGTCGAGATACCCATCTTGGACGCGACTTTCGTGATGCTCTTGCCGATGGCCTTGACGAAGTTGTGAACCGCCGTGTCTTCGTCGATGTCGCGGAGCTGGCCGTCGCGAATCATCCCGGCCATCGTCGCGAACGCGAGATACGGATTGACCGCGCCCGCACCGTAGCCGACCAGCAGGCAGAAATGCATCGCCTCGCGCGGCTCGCCCGACTCGACGACGAGGCCGGCGCGCGTGCGTGTCCCTTCGCGAATCAAATGATGATGCACGGCGCTCGTCGCGAGCAGCGCGGGGATGGCCGCGTATTCGGCGTTCACGCCGCGATCTGAAAGCACGATTATCGTGTAGCCGGATTCGATCGCGTCGGACGCACCTTTGCACAGCGCGTCGAGCGCGGCGCGAAGACCCGTTTCACCGTCCGCGACGCGGTAGAGGGTCGTCAGTGTGATTGTGCGCAGGCCTTCTTCGTTCAGCCGTTTGATCCGTTCGAGTTCCTCATTGGTGAGAATCGGCTGCTTGAGTTGAAGCTGGCGGCAGTGACGCGCTGATTCCTCGAACAGGTTGTCCTCGGCGCCAATCGTCGTTTCGGTCGAGGTCACCAGCTCCTCGCGAATCGGATCGATCGGCGGATTCGTCACCTGCGCGAACAACTGCTTGAAGTAGTTGTAGAGCGGCTGCGGTTTGTTCGACAGCACCGCGAGCGGCGTGTCGGTGCCCATCGAGCCAACCGGCTCCTGTCCGTTGGTCGCCATCGGCGCGAGGATCATTTTGAGATCCTCGATGGTGTAGCCGAACGATTGCTGCTGTTTGAGCAACTCGTCGGCTTCGAAGCATTCAACCGCCGGCGCGCCGCTCGCTTCGGGCAGAGACTCGAGCGAGACCAGAGTGCGATCGAGCCACTCGCGATACGGCTGTCGCGCCGCCATCGACTGCTTGATCTCTTCGTCCTGAACGATTCGTCCGAGCGCCGTATCGATGAGAAACATCTTGCCCGGCTGCAGCCGGCCGTGTTGCGCGACGTTCTCCGGCGCGATCTCGAGCACGCCCGTCTCGGACGCCATCACGACCAGGCCGTCCTTGGTCACCGTGTAACGCGAGGGACGCAGGCCGTTGCGATCGAGCACCGCGCCGATCCTGATGCCGTCGGTGAACGCGATCGACGCGGGACCGTCCCACGGCTCCATCATGCACGAGTGGAAATGGTAGAACGCGCGCTTGCTGTCGCTCATCTGCGCGTCGTTCTGCCACGCTTCCGGAATCATCATCATCACGGAGTGCGGCAGCGAACGGCCGGTGCGAATCAGCAGCTCGAGACAATTGTCGAACATGGCGGAGTCGCTGCCGTTGGCCTCGACGATCGGCAGCAGCTTCTTGATGTCGTCGCCGAACAGCGGCGATGAGAACATCTTCTCGCGCGCATGCATCCAGTTGATGTTGCCGCGCAGCGTGTTGATCTCGCCGTTATGCGACATGAAGCGATACGGATGCGCGCGGTCCCAGCTGGGGAAGGTGTTGGTGGAGAACCGCTGATGGACCATCGCGAGCGCGGTCTTGAACGACGGATCGAGCAAGTCGGGGAAGAACTCGGGCAGCTGCGTCGAAATCAACTGACCTTTGTACACGACGGTCAGCGCGGACAGGCTGCAGAAATAAAATAGCTCGGGATCGAACAGGCCGAGATTTTCCGCTGCGGTGGTGGCGCGCTTGCGAATCACGTACAGCTTGCGCTCGAGCGCTTCGGCGTCTGCCAGGCCGGGGCCGCGCGCGATGAAGACCTGGCGGACCGCGGGCATCCCGCGCCGCGCGATATCGCCGCACGCGGATTCGACCACGGGCACGTCGCGCCATCCGAGGATGCGCTGGCCTTCTTCGTTCACGATTCGTTCGAACGCTTCTTCGCACTCTCTGCGCTTGACGGCATCCAGCGGCAGGAAAACCTGGCCGACGCCGTACTCGCCCGCGGCGGGAAGCTGGAAGCCGAGCCCGGCAGCTTCGCGCGCGAAAAACTCGTGCGGAATCTGCAGCAGGATTCCCGCGCCGTCGCCCGTCCGCGGATCGCATCCGCAGGCGCCGCGATGGGTCAGGTTGGCGAGGACCTGCAGGCCCTTGGCGACGATGTCGTGCGAGCGTTCGCCCTTGATGTTGACGACGAAGCCGACGCCGCACGCGTCATGCTCGTGGGCGGGATCGTAGAGGCCCTGCTTTTTTGGAATGCTTCGATAGTTATGCATCATGACACCCGCCTTGAATCCGGAGGTGCAGATTTCGCGGAGCTATGACGGTGGCGTCGACCGTTGCTTGGCTCGGGCGAGTCGCCGTTGGTGTGCGGCGCGATCAGCCCGCGTTCGACGTGAGTGGAAAGCACCACCATCGTCTCCGTGCGCGCCACTCCCTCGATCGAGCGGATCGCACTGATGAGCCGCTCGAGCGAAGTAGTGTTCTCGGTTTTAACTTTCATCATCAGCGTGTGCTGGCCGGTCACGTGATGGCATTCGAGCACGTCGTCGAGGAGGGCGACGGTTTCCTCGAACAGCGAAATTGTTTTCGGATGCGAAATCGAAACGCCGATGAAGGCGGTGACGTCCTTGCCGAGGCGAGTCGCGTCGACCGTCGCGTGATAGCCGATGATGACGCCGCCGTCTTCGAGTTTCTTGACGCGCTCGTTGACCGAAGGCGCGGAAAGCCCCACCTGCTCACCGAGTTTGACGAGCGGAATCCTGCCGTGCTCCTGCAGCAGAGCGATAATCTGCAGGTCAATAGCATCGAGTTCGGGGGAATCTCCACCGAATTTCATAAGGTTAACCTCGTCCGGAGACGAAGAACATAGTGAGGAACGGAAACTATGTCAAGTGTTTATAAGGACGATACATAATAAAACATAGGTTTGTTAAGGTCGCAAGGTTACAGACCGACGAAAAAAAGGGCAAACGAAGGGCTGCCTGCTTATTTAGAGAGCGATTGCCGAATGCAGGCGCATTCGCTCAGGCGTCACGGCCTTTTCACCGTGACGGATTTCTCTACTTCGATTACTCGCCCTTGAAGTTCGCCGAGCGCTTCTCTACGAAGGACTTCGCGCCTTCGAGATGATCTTTCGACATGCGCGTCTGCTCCGACTACGAGTGTGGATAGGCGTCGCTGCCCATCTCGAGCGCGTCGAGTCCCGACCATTCCACTTCGACCAGCACGCGGTTGCCAATCGTGCGCTCGATGATCTTGAAGAACAGCATCGAGAGGCCGAACACGACCACGATGTTCACCGTAACGCCGATGAGCTGCGCGACGAATTGACCGACGTCGCCGTAAAGCAGGCCGGTCACGGGGCCGGCGACGCCGTTCCATCCGTCGCCGTAGGTGCCGTCGGCGAAGAGGCCGAGCGCGAGCGCGCCCCAGATTCCGCACGCGCCGTGCACGGCGATCGCACCGACCGGATCGTCGATTCGATAGCGGCGCTCGAGTTCGAGCACCGCCCACACGACCAGCAGACCCGCCACTGTGCCGATCAACACGGCGGCCGCGGGCGTTACGAATGCGCACGGGGCGGTGATCGCGACGAGTCCGCCGAGCAGGCCGTTACAGGCCATCGCGATGTCGGGTTTGTTGTAGCGATGCCACAGGTAGAGCAGCGACGACAGCGCGCCGGCCGACGACGCGAGCATCGTGTTCACGGCGATGATCGCGATTCGCGGATCGGATGCGGCCAGCGTAGAGCCGGCGTTGAAGCCAAACCAGCCGAAGGCGAGAATCAAAGTTCCGCTCACGGCCATCGGCAGGTTGTGTCCCGGCAGCGCGCCGATTGCGCCGTCGCGCCGGAATTTTCCGATGCGCGGGCCGACCATGTAGGCGCCGGCGAGCGCGGTGATGCCGCCAGTCATGTGCACGACCGACGACCCCGCGAAATCCAGGTGGCCGTGGCCGAGGCCCAGGTTGGTGCCGAGCTGCGAGAGCCATCCTCCACCCCAGACCCAGTTGCCGTACAACGGGTACAGGAACATCGACATGAACAGCCCGTAGATGAAGAACGCTTTGAACTTCCATCGCTCGGCCATCGCGCCGGTTGGAATCGTCGCGGCCGTGTCCATGAAAACCAGCGTGAAGAGAAACATCGCGAGGCTGGCGGGATCGCGGCTGACGTTGAGCAGCGCGAACTTGCTGAAGCCGAGGATGCCGTACGAATGCGCGCCGATCGTGATCGAGAGCTCGTGATGTCCGATGGCGGCCATGCCGAGCGAGGGCCAGTGCGCGACGCCGCCCATCATGAAGCCGTAGCCGCAGAGCCAGAAACCGATGACGCCGATCGGATAGATGATGAGGTTCATCGCCATCGTGTTGACGGCGTTCTTGGAGCGCGTGAAGCCGGTCTCGACCATCGCGAATCCGAGCTGCATGAACATCACGAGGAAGCCGGCGACCAGCAGCCACGCGAGATTGAGCGAATTGTCCAGCGGCGGCGACGACGCAGCGGTCTGCGCGCGCGCCAGCAGCGGAAACGAAAACAGCGCCAGCGCAGCGACAGTGGCTGGCGGCCAATCCGAGTTGCGATCGTCTCGGCATCATCTCGACTGACCTCGATATGACCGGCGAAAAGAATTGTTCGTGGCCGGGTAACGGTTTGCGAGCCAGATCAAGACCAGGAACGCCCCGATGAGCGACGTGAAAAACGCGACGTAACCGAGCCTGCGGCGCATTTGCTGCATCGCGAGGCTGCGCGGATGGAGATGCTGGGCGCGGTTTTGCGGAACGACGTGCGACGGATCGCGCAAATCCTCGAGCATCTGCGCCGCGCTCGCATAGCGGTCGCGCGGATTGCGCTCGATCGCATGCAGGACGATTTCCTCCAGGCGCGGATCGAGATCGGGCTTGAACGCGGTCGGCGGCTGCGGATCTTCGGCAGTCTTCGAGCGCATCACGTTGTAAACGTTGGGGCCCGAGTAGGGCAGGTGGCCGGTCAGCATCTCGTAGAGGATCGTGCCCAGCGAGTAGATGTCGGTGCGGACGTCGCCGCGCCGGCCGCTGACCTGTTCGGGCGCCATGTAGTCGGGCGTGCCAATGGTGGAAGAGAGGCCGGACCACGTCAGGCGGCGCGCGGATTCGTCGAGCGCAATTCCGAAATCCATGACCTTGGTCTGACCGTCGGCCGTCACCAGCACGTTCTCCGGCTTCAAGTCGCGATGCACGACGCCTTCGCTATGCATGTACACGAGCGTCTCGGCCAGCTGGCGCGCGAGGCCGAGCGCTTGTTCCGCGGGCAAGCCGCCTTCTGTGCGCATGATGGAGCGCAGCGATTCGCCCTCGATGTACTCCATCGCGATGTACATCCGGCTCTTCTTCCTCGGTGTGAGGACCTTGACGATGCCGGGATGATTGAGCCTGCGTCCGACTTCTTCCTCGCGCTGAAAACGTCCGTAGAAAACCACGTCGCTCTCGAACTGCATGTAGGGAACTTTAATCGCGACGGTCTCGCCGCTGATTTGATCGATGGCTTTAAAGATCGACGCCATTCCGCTGCGCGCAATCACCTCGGTCAATTTGTATTGATCGAGGTTTTCTCCGACGCTGACCTCGCGCATTGTTCAGACCGTCATGGGGGAAAAGGCGGTCTGCGGACGTTAGCATCCGCCGCGCGCGCAATGGAAGCGAACGAGCGCGTCCGGAGCCCTCAGCGCCCAAACAATCCGCGCAGCCGCTCGCGCCATCCACCGGTCCTCACCGTATGCCCCGTGTGCGAGGTCATTCTGAAAACCGCGCACGTCAGGTTGTCACCGGTGCCGCGAGCATTGGCAGTGTCGATCAGCTTGCGGCAGGCAGTCTCGGCGTCGACGTCGCGCGAAAGCGATTCGAGTTCCTTGTCCTCGAGGGTATTGTAGAGCCCGTCGCTGCACAGTATCAGCCGGTCGCGCTCCATCAGCGGCAGCGTTATCCGATCGATCGACGCGATCAGCTCGCGTCCAAGACTGCGCAACAGCATCCCGCGCTCCGGATGAGTCTTCGCGCGCGCGGCGGTCATCATGCCCATCCTGACCTGGCCGGCGACCATCGTGTGATCTTTGGTCACAACCGAAATCTGGCTGCTGCGAATCAGATGCAGCCGGCAATCTCCGATGTGCACCGCCGACAGGATTCCTTTCTCGACCGCGACCGCCGTCATCGTGGTCGCCATGCGGGACAACTCCGGCACGGTCAGCGCCTTGTCGTGAATTTCGATGTTGGCGCGCGTGATTGCGCGATAGAGCCGCTTGGCCGCTCCCCAAGCCGGCGGGCTCTCGCGGTATGCTTCGAAGCAAAATGTCGACGCCCATCCGGCTGGCGATTTCGCCGCCTTCGTAGCCGCCGACACCGTCGGCAACGGCGAACACGACGTTGTCGGGACTCTCGATAAAGTGTCCGCACGAGTCTTCATTGTCAGGGCGCGTCGTGCCGACGTCGGACAACAGCGCCAACTCGAAAGCCTGCTCCACCGAGGGCGGAGCGGAGGGCGGCGAATCCATTTGTAGCAAGCTACCCAGCTAACGCACCTGAAGTAAGGTTGATGGAACGGCCAAGGGGCGAACCGCGATTGCTCGCGGCTCGCCCCAGGGATTTATTCGCCAAGTCTGGCTAGCTCGGGATCAAGCCGGCTTGGTTACGAGAATCGTCTCTTTACCCTTCTTCTTCGAATTACGTACGAAGTAAATCGCGCCGTAAATTCCCCAAATTATCGAGATACCGACCGCCATCAGCGGTTCCTTGACGCTGCCGAGTCCTTCGATCGGTCCGATGACGTAGAACGCCATGCAGCCGAAGTTCGCGATCGCGCCGAAGACCGGTATCACCATGTGCTTTATGCCGCTGAACTCGTGATGCTCGCGGAAAGCTACGATGGCGACGATATTGGTCAGTCCGTACAGCGCGAAGGTGCCGAAGTTCGAGACCAGTGTCACTAGCGCCAAGCCGTTCGGCAGTGCCGAGAGCGACGCGTTGTTGTTCATCCCGATGGCGTACCACAAGTTATGCGGCAGTGTGGCGATGGTCTTGTCATCCGGAGCCGCGGAGCCGGCGAAAAAGTACAGCGCGGCGTACGCGCCGAGGACCGCCGAAATCGTCGCGAGCGTCCAGATCGCACGATGGGGAGTGAGGTTCTCGCCGTGCAGCAGCCCGAAATGCTCGGGCACTTCCGCGTCGCGGCCCATCGCGTAGGTCACGCGCGCGCCGGTGTTGATGCATGACAGCGTCGTGCCGATCAGTGCGAGGAAGACCGTCAGGGCTTCCAACAGCATGAAAGCCTCACCGTGTCCGCCCAAAAGTGCATTACCCAGGATCACCAGCATGTCGCCGATCGGTGCGGCCGAGCCTTTCGCATCTGCAAGGCTGTAGGCACTGCTCATGAAGTAGTTTGCCGCGAAGTATTCGATCAGGTAGCAAAACAGGCACTGGATAGTGAGCGACAGGAGCACCGCGCGGGGGATGTCCTTCTTCGGGTTAAGCGCCTCTTCGCCGAGCGAGGTGACTGATTCGAAACCAACGAGCAGCAGGATTGCTATCGTTGCCTGCAGCATCATCCAGTTGAAGCTGTGCGGAAGTATTACTGACCACCCAGACGGATGAGCGGGCGTATCGCCGGTCAAAGAGTAGTGCAACACCTTCGAGGTGCCGTCCAGCGCCAGACCCGGTCGAACCGTCGGGATGTCCCAAGCGGTACGCGATCGCCAATGCCGCAAAGAACAGGAGCGCGACGATTTGGATCGCATTGATCGCGATGTTGACGTTGGTCGATCCGTTCACGCCCTGGAAGGCGATCCACGCGACCGCGTATGAGAAAATGATCGCTATTAGCGCCATGAAAACCGGGCCGGGTACGCCCGCGTTCATCAGCGAGGGCGCGACGCTGCCCACGATGTAGCCGATCATGACGCCCATGGTCGCGACCATCACGCCTGGATAGACCCAGTAGTAAAGGTGCGACGCCCACCCGATTGTGAATTTCGCGATGCGCGCAAACTTATAAGCTGTCGTCTTACCGAGGAACGCCTGCTCGGCAAAGAGATACGAACTACCTGCACCCGGATAGAGTTTGGCCAACTCCGAGTACGAGATCGCGGTCGCATATGCGAGCAATAGGGCAGCGAAAATTCCTGCCCACATCGCAAGGCCAGACGGGTACGCATACCCTGCCTGGACGACGAACGTGATCCACAGGAATGCTCCCGGGGCGATGAGCGCCATCGCGTTGACCGTGACTCCGGTCAAGCCAAGGGTCGGCACCATCTTTTTCTGTTCTTCAGCCATTCTTTGCCTCCTTCGATTTCACGGCGGAGGTGGTTGTCCGCCGTGCGCAACGGTTGGCCCCCGTTACGGGCGGGAGCATAGGAGCGCAGAGCATGAAAGATGCCATGCAAAATCCAATATTCTGGGATGAAAAATGCAATGCGCCTGCACAAACGGTAGGCAGCCGCTCATCAGGTAGTCATCAGTCGTGTCGATCCGGTTACTTCCGGACCGATTTTCAGTTACCGAGTGATTCGAATTGCCAATTCGCCAGTCGATACACCAATCCCAGCGATTTCAGCTTCATCCCGACGGACCCCGCCGATGCGGCAACCGCCTGTGCTCGAGTCACCGTCCCTGCCACGATTGGCTCCGCCGAAGTCGGGTCGAGCACGCGCAGCTCGATTTCATCGGTGTCCGGCAGCGTCGCGAACAAGCGGGAGAGCGCCGCGTCCACATCCTCCAGGCATTGCTCGACGAACTTCTGTGCTTCGCGCTCCGGCGGCAGTCCCCGATCCCACGGATGAATTCCGCGCGCCTGCCATTCGACTTCGAGCCGGTTGCGCATCCGCTTGAGCGACAGCCCGTCGTTGCGGACGCCCGCTCGCCGATTTACTTCGAGCGCGCCAATCACCTTGCGCCGAAGTCGCTGCTGCGTGAGATAAGCCGCAAACCTTTTCAGTGCCCTTATCACTATCGAGTCCTATCGTCGTAAGCTCGGGCCGGCCCCGAGTCGGTGGCTGAATTCCGACTGAGGCCGGCCCGTTTGGTTATGCGCATGGATGACTCCCGTAAAGTCTCCGTGCTGCGGTTCAGGCCGCGCGAGCTCCTACGCCACCTTCTTGGCTTTCGAAGGCCGCGCCAGGGTGCGCCTGCCGATTGGTACATCGTCGATCGACTTCGGGCAGCCGTCGTCGCCGTTCACAACGTATTCCGGGTACGCGGGGAAGCCGTGCTCGTGCAAATCGAGTCCTTCGATTTCTCCCTCGGTCGGGATGCGCAGTCTGAAGGCGTACTTCACTGCGTACATCAGGGCCATCGAGGACACGAAGGTCGCGATCGTCATCGAGAAGCTGCCTATCGCCTGCGCCTTCAGCACGCCGAAGCCGCCGCCGTAGAACAGTCCCGTGACAGGGCTGCTGGGATCGCCTCCCATCGCGGTGGCAGCGCCGTACTTACCCGCGGCGAACAAGCCCAGCGAGAGCGTGCCCCATATTCCCGCGATCATATGCACCGGGACTGCGCCGATCGGATCGTCGATGCGCAGGTATTCGAGCAGGTCGATACCCCAGACCACCACGATGCCCGCGCCGATTCCGAGCAGGAACGCGCCTTCGGGATCGACCCAGTAGCAGGGACAGGTGATGGCGACGAGGCCCGCCAGGAATCCGTTAACTGTCAGCGCGAGATCCCACTTCTGTCCTTTGATGTAAGAGTAGAACAGCGAGGTGAGGCCCGCCGAGCATGCGGCGATCGTCGTGTTGAACGAGACGCGGCCGATGCCTTGCGCGTCCATCGCGGACAGCGTGCTGCCCGGATTGAATCCGTACCATCCGAACCACAGGATCAGTCCGCCGGTCGCGCCGATTATCAAATCGTGCGGCTTCATCGGCTGACCGCCGTCGCGTTTGAAGACGCGGCCGAGCCGAGGCCCGAGCGCGATTGCGCCGGCCAGCGAGACCGTTCCGCCGATCGTGTGCACGACAGTCGATCCGGCGAAGTCATGGAAGTTGACCGGGTTCAGGTTTGCCAGCCATCCGTCCGGACCCCAGGCCCAGTGTCCGATGATCGGATAGATGAAGCCGGTCACGCCGACGCTGTAGAGCAGGTCGCCGATAAAATCGCAGCGGCCGATCATCGCGCCCGAGGTAACCGTCGAGCAGGTGTCGGCGAACGCATACTGGAACACCCAGTACGCGAGCAGCGGCACGCCGGTGGTGCCGTAGGTCGGTGCGAGGTTGTGCAGCATGAAGCCGGTCGTGCCGATCCACGGCGTGCCCGGGCAGAACATGAATGCGAATCCCCACAGCCAGAAGGTCACGCCGCAGATGCAGGTGTCGGCGATTCCTTCGACCAGGATGTTGACGGTCTCACGCGATCGCGCGAAGCCCGACTCGAGCATGACGAAGCCGACCTGCATGCAGAAAACCAGGTAGGCTGCGACCAGCGTCCATACTGTGTTGATCGCGTTGACCTGCGGTGGCGGCAACGCAGGCGCCGTGTCCGCGTATGCCGCGGCGGGCAAATACCATTTCGTGATCAGCAAGAGTACGAGCGCCAGCCCGATCATCTTGCCGGCCATCAACGACCCGGCGTTTTTGCGCACCATCGGGTCTCGCCACGCCTCGCGTAGTCTGTCCCAAATTCCCGTTGCTCCTGAGTACATCGATTCGTCTCCCTCCAAGGTTGATTTATTTCGGCGTTGGCCTTCGCGACGCGACGGACGCATTGATCGCGCCGCACTGCCTTAGAGCAAGACGTATGCCCCGGAGCGAAAAATCCCGACTCCATCCAACGACGAATCAGGTCGTAGAACTATCGATGGAGCGAGCGATCCACCTTAGGTTTCAAATTTTCACTTAACTCGGAGTTATCGCCGCAGGTGGGAAAAATTCGATGAAAAAGACGCTGCCGCATCTAACGGCAGCGCCCATCATTTGAGCATCACGATCGAGTGCGATGTCAGCGGCTGCGATCGATCACCGCGACCATTCCGGTCTTGATCGCGTAATGCGTCAGCTCGAGACGATCGCGCACGCCGAGCTTTTGAAAAATATTGTTGAGATGGGTTTTGACGGTGCTCTCGGTTATCGCAAGCCGCTCAGCGACTTCGATATTTTTCATTCCCGAACAAACGTAGCGGACAATCTCGGATTCGCGCGGCGTCAATTCCTTGCCGCTCGAGCTTTCCTGCCGCGCAAATTCGGTTTGCACCATCGGCGGCATCCACACCAGGCCGTCGGCCACCGACCGCACCGCCATCATCAGCGTCTCGATCGCAAAGCGCTTCTGCACGACACCCTTGGCGCCGAGCCGCAAAGCTTTCACACCATTCTCGGCGCTCTCGCTCGCGGTCAGCACGATCACATTGGTCAGACGGCTGAGTTGCGGGATGTCGTCCATCATCCAGCGGTCCATCTGCAGATCGAGCAGAAGGACGTTGCTGTCCATGCGCGATACTGCCGGCTCGACGTCATTCGCCGATTCTATTTCTGCGACGACCTGCGTGTCCGGCTGCAGCATTAGCAGCGACTTCAATCCCTGCCGGAAGAGAGCGTGATCGTCGGCGATTATGATGCGCAGCGGCGTTGCCATGCACCTAGCTGTTCGGAAGCTCGATTAGCAGGCGCGTGCTGCCGTCGCTGTGCATACTCATCTGTCCTTCCAGTTCCGCGACTCGCGAGGCAATCGCCCATGGCCGCGACGACGAGTCCGACAACCCCACGCCATCGTCTTCGATCGTGATCGAAACCTTGTCGTTGGACTCGTGCACATCGATCCTGACGAGGTTGGCCAATCCGTGGCTCCTGGCGTTGCGCAGCCCCTCGAGCATTATCTGAAGTATATGCTCGCCGAGCAGACTGCGCCCACTGAAATCGGCGCGAACTTCAAAGCTGGGATCGGTCCGCGCGGACAGCTCCGCACTGCGGCCCTGATCGATCCCGGCGAGCGAGCGCAGATAGATTCGCACGGCGTCATACTCGCGGGCGACGCCGGTTTGCAAGATCGGTGATTTCCAGCAACGCATCCTGCGGACGATTTCTGTTCAGCAGCGCGCGACAGGTCTCGAGCCGCAAATTAACTCCGGCCAGCGCCTGCACGTAACCGTCGTGCAACGAGCGCGCGATCGATTGCCGCTCGGCTCGCGTTTCGAGCTCGCGCACCTGCGCCTCAAACAGCGCGCGCTGCTGTGAAAAGAAACCAATCAAATATCCAGTGATCGCCAGGTAGACCGCGCGCATGTCGTAAACGCTGGTTATCCCCTGGGTCAGCACAATCACACTCAGATACAGAACGACGCTGCAAAACGTCACGGTCACGATCGGACGCGACCGCACGCGGCTGCCGCTGGCGACAATCGCGAAGACAAAGAATACGTATGAAGCGCTCGTCTGGCCTTCGGTTATGAATGCGACCGCGGTCGCGAAGAACAGGTCGAAGCAGGTCGAAAGCAACTGGAGATTCACGTCCGAGAATCGCCGGCTGAGTGCGAAGTACATCCCGACGCTGTACGCCAGATGGCAAAGCAGCGTCGTCAGCGCGTAAGCATTCAGGTGGAAGAGGCCGCCCGCCGTGCTGGGATCGATATACAGCGACAGCATCGCGATGAGCGACAGCGCAATTCGTGCTCGCGCGATACTAAGATCCAAATTCCGAAGCTCAGGCAGATTCATTGGAGCATCAACCTCTGCCGAAAGACTACTCAGATCGAATAGAAGGAACAAAACAGGAAGAGTGAAACCCAGCGCGGGTTTCAGATTTAACTAAGTGACTTGCCCTTGCTTGGGAACGCCAATCGCGACCATCAACAACGGACTCTTGCCCGCCGCGTGCGGCGCGAAAAATTTGGTCGTGTCGTCATCATAGAAGGTGAGTCCAGTCGCGCCGCGGCCCAGCGAATACGCCGCGAGATACGCACGCCCGCCAAGAATTCCGGCCTCGAGATGCGCGTCGCCATAGCCGCGATTCCCCAACGCGCCCAGAGCCCGCTCGAGGTCGGCCATGTAAACGACGAGCGCAGAGCAGTCCATGCCGAGCGGCTGTTCAAGGCACAGATATCCAGCCTCGCCGCGGAAGTTGCCCGCCTTCAACAACTCGAACGCGCGCGAATTTCGGTTGTAGTAGTACGCTCCGGGCGCCAGCCCTTCCGCCGCGTTGACGATTAGATAGGTGTCGGTGAGGGGCGGAAAGTCAGCCTGCGGATGCTCACTCGAAGCGGCCATGATAGTCGCGAGTTCTGCTGCGGTGATCGCTTGCTGCGCAAATGCGCGCGACGATCCGCGGCGCAATATCGTCTCGCCGAGTCCGGCAGATTCTTCCGACGTTATCGTTTCGAGATGAAGCGCGCTTGCACTGGGCGGGATCGGCGCCGAATCCAACTTCGCAGCGGAAACCGCCGCGACTTCATCGGAGGTGACCAGTCGCGACTCGCCATGCATCTTGACCAGGTCGGGATACGCCACCTCCCTCGACGAAAGTGGAATCGACTCGAGCGTCAGCGGCTCGAATCTGCGGCGATGGCCCCGCCGGTTCGTCGGTATGTCCGAGCGCGATCAGTGCAATCATGCCCTCACGCTCGCCGTCGATACCAAGCAACGTTTCGAGCGCCGGATCCTCGAACGCGGTGATCACTTCGGCGGAAATTTCCTCGGCCGCCGCCGCTGCCAGCAGATTCGCGAGAATAGTTCCCGCGTCCCAATAGCAATACCGATACGCCCGCGCGCGATACTTCCATTCGCTGCGCCAGTAAATCGCCGACATCGCGATCACCGCACGCGCGCGCAGCAGCGAAGGCCGCTTCGCGGCCGCGTCCGCGATATAACCGCGCCAATCGCCGCGTCTCAGCCCAGCCATCCGCAAATCCGCCGGCGAAAAATGGTAGAGCCCCGTCTCCAGGTCCGCGACATCTCCCGCCGCAACGTAAATCTCGATCGGATACAGCGCGCCCGCCGACGCCGCGGCGCGAAAATGATAATCGTCGGCTCCCACGCGCTTGTGCCGCGTGAGACCCGTCGGCGCAGAACAGGATTCGCGTGAGCGATCCCGTGTCGATCGATGCTGAAAAATCCGCCGGCACATACGACGAAAGCGCCGCCAGCGTCGGCGTCGTCGAAAGATTCAGATCGCGCGGCAACGGGACCGACGCGGCGCCGGGATAAATCTTGTACGGGATCGGCTTGATGTCCCAGTCGAGAAAATGCGGCGACGAACGCACGCTGGTGTACGAATGCTTCGTGATCTCGTGAAATACCCGCGCCGCTTCGATGTAGTCGTTGCCCAACTTCCGCTCCTACCGACATACCGATCGTTCAAATTGACAGGTCCGCCGCACGGCGTGTTATACGGATGTTCAACGCACGCTGACCTGCGGGAGAGATTATCATGGCGCAAAAGCTTTCGCCTTCGGACGTGAAAGGAATGTTCGAAAAGCTCAGCAATTGGGGGCGCTGGGGCAAGGACGACCAGCGCGGCGCGCTGAACTTCATCACCAATCAAAAACGCGCCGCCGCCGCCCGCCTCGTGCAAACCGGTGAGAGCGTTTCGATGGCGTTGCCGCTCGCCACCATCCCCGCGCCCGACAATCCCACTCCCGTGACGCACCTGATGGTGCAGGCCGGCGCCGATTCGCACGAGCAGGCGCTGCCCTATGCCGGCGACTACTTCGCGATCGCGCCGCATGGAATGGCGAATACTCATATCGACGCGCTCTGCCACGTGTTCTGGCAGAACAAAATGTACAACGGCTTCGACGCCAGTGAAGTCGGCTCGCATGGCGCAAAAAAATGCGCAATCGACGTCACCCGCGCCGGCATCGTCAGCCGCGGCGTCCTGCTCGACATTCCGCGCCTCAAAAAAATTGAATGGATGGAGCCGGGTGAAAAGATCCTGCCCGAAGATCTCGACGCCGCCGAAAAAGCGCAGAACGTTCACGTCGAAGAAGGCGACGTGCTGCTGGTCCGCACCGGCCGCGCCGCAATGCGCAAAATAAAAGGCGGATGGGATCCCATGCGCGTCGGTCTCCCCGGCCTCGACGCCGCCTGCCTGCCGTGGCTCCACGAACGGCGCATCGCAATCCTCGGCTGCGACGCCGTCAGCGACGTCGTGCCGAGCGGCTACGACGGCATCCCGCTGCCGGTGCACGTCGGCACGCTGGTTTTCCTGGGCATCCACCTGATCGACAACGCCGACCTCGACGCCGTGTCCTCAGCCTGCGCCGGCCTCGGCCGCAACGAGTTCATGTTCACGATGGCGCCGTTGATCCTCGAGCGCGGCACCGCATCGCCGGTCAACCCGCTCGCGATTTTCTAAATACTCAGTCGAATGACTACTGAGTAATGGGAGTTGATACCATGAAGACCGAAGAAATGGTGATCGATTGCGACGGACATATCCTCGAGCCGCCCGACCTCTGGGAAAAATACATCGACCCGAAGTATCGCGACCGCGCGATGCGCATCCGCGTCGGCGACGACGGCTTCGAATACCTCGAGATCGATCGCAAGCGCGCCAAAATGACTGCGCCCGGTCTGCTCGGCTCGCTCGGCGGCATGGGCAAGAAAGTCGAGGACGCCAGGAAGCTGCGCGAGGGCGCGATGCGCGGCGACGCAAAGCCCGAGCAGGTGCGGATGCTCGCGCCGAAGCCGGAAGACACCTACCTCAAGGGCGCGGCCTTCGGAACGATGGTGATGAAGGAGCGCCTCGAGCTGTTGGATCAGGAGGCGATGGCAAAGTCGATTCTTTATCCGACGATCGGGCTTTTGTGGGAAGCGGAACTGTTCGACGCCGAGCTCTCGGCCGCATACTGCCGCGCCTACAACCGATGGATCGCGGATTTCTGCCGCGACTCCGGTGGCCGCCTGATCCCGATTGCGCATCTTTCGCTCGGTGACCCGGCCGAAGCGGCGCGCGAGCTCGAGCGCGCCGTGAAGGACGGATGCAAGGGCGCATTCGTCTGTCCGTTTACGATCACGCGCGTTCCGCACGGCGACTCGCGCCACGACGCCGTCTTCGCCGCCGCGCAGGATCTCGGCGTCCCGCTCGCGATACATCCGACCTTCGAGCCCGCCAGCTTCGGCATCCACCATCGTTACGACAACTTCGGCTGGGCCGCGTGGTACTACGATCTGTTCGCCGGCCAGGGCGTGCAGCATGCGTTCGGAACGTTCTTCCAGTTGGGCGTGTTCGACCGCTTTCCGAAGCTGCGCGTGGTAGTGCTCGAGTCGCAGGCCGGATGGATCGGCTACTTTCTCGATCGCGGCGACGCCATCTTCAACGGCACCACGCTCGGCGCGACGGTCCGGCTCAAGGAGAAGCCGTCGTACTACTTCAAGCGCCAGTGTTACATCTCCGCCGATCCCGACGAACGTACGATCGCGGCGATGATGCAGATTGTCGGCGAGGACAAGTTCTTCTGGGCGACCGACTATCCGCATCCCGATCATCCCGGCAACTATCTTGAAGAACTGAAGGGGATGATCGCGCCGATGACTTCGTCGGGACGCCGCGGCATCCTCGGCGAGAATGTAGCGCGCGCGTACCAACTCATGTGATTGAAGTGCGAGGCTGCTCGCCCCGCGCCTTCGGCACCGATGACCCCTACCCGCAGTGGCAGGAATGCTGTGCTACGCTGCGGCGCAGTCTATACTTGTCCATCCGTTTGCCGGGAGGGAATCTATGCCGCGTCCGATCCGCCGCCACTCACGAACTTCGACCGCCGCAGCTTACATCGCTGGCGCTTCTCCTCGCATGGGTGGCTTCCTCCTGCAGTTCGCCGTCGTTCCAACAATCGTCGGGCCCCGCGATGCCGACGCCTCCGCCCGCTCCCCTTCAGCCGCCTCCGCCGCCGCTGAACGTCGCGCGTCTGCTGAACGGAAACTGGCTGGCCACTTATCCGGGCGGGCCGCTGCGAGTGGTGATTGGTCTCGATCAGATGCTGCGCGGCCGCAATTACGTCGCGACGTTGGTGGACGGCAACAAAAATATTCCGCCCGGCCAGGTCGTGTGGAAAGGAAGGCTCGATCCGAACGTGACGGGCATCGTGACGGCCGATCAGATTTGCGCGGAGCATGGATATCATCGGAGCGCGATGGGTCGACGCACGAATAATCGTCAGCGACGCGAGCAATTTCCGCGAAGAGCTGGTCGATCCAACCTCGTGCCACGGATTCCCGGTAAAGTTCACCCGCGTCGGGCCGCCGCCGACGTCGCCGGTCACAGACTGACGTCGCGAAAATGAAAAGGCCGCCCACTCGGGACGGCCTTTCATCTAACCACTGCGACTAACTAGACCAGCATCCCGGCCTGCACGATGGTCGGTCCGTCGCTCTTCGGAATTTTCGGCTCGGGCTTGCGCTTCATCGCCTTCTCCAGGATCGGCGCGATTCGCTCGGCCTTCTGATGAGCACGCTTTTGCTCACGCTCCTTGAATTCCGGCATCACCTTCTCGGCGAACAGATTGAGCGACGAGCAGATGTCCTCGTGCTTGTTGTTGCCCGCCTGCGAGATGAACACGACCTGGTCGACGCCGGCTTCCTCGAATTCGCGCAGCCGCGTGCGAATCTGGTCGGGCGACCCGACGCACGAGTTGCCATCCATGCCCGGCAAGCTGATCGGGCTGGTTTTGAAATTGTTCCAGATGTTGGTCTTGCCCGGTTCGTGCCGGCCGAACGCATAGTGATGGCCGAGCGCGTAGGAGAAAAACTTCAGGCCTTCGTCGCCCGCCTTGTGCGCCAGCTCGGCGTTGTTGTCGCACATGAAGCCGGTGACGATCGCGATGTTGGGATTGATCGCGTAGCCGATCGGCTCGCACTCATTCTCGAGCGTCGTGTAATAGTCGTTGACCCACTGCCGCGCCTCTTCCGGCGAGACGAACGCGAACGTCAGCGCGCCGATTCCGAGCTTGGCGGCGAGGTGGATGGTCTCGCGCCGCGAGCATGCGACCCACAGCGGGGGATGCGGCTTCTGCACCGGCTTCGGCACCACGTTGCGCGGCGGCATCGTGAAGTACTTGCCCTCATGCCCCAGGAAAGGATCCTCGACGAACATCCGCGCGATCGCGCCGAGCGACTCCTGCCACATATCGCGCTTTTCGGCGCGCGGGATGCGAAAGCCGCCGAGCTCGAGCTCCGCCGACGATTCGCCCGTGCCGAACTCGACGCGCCCGCCGCTCACCAAATCGAGCGTCGCGATTCGCTCTGCCACCCGCGCCGGATGATTGTACCCCGGCGGCAGCAGCACGATTCCGTGACCGAGCCGAATCTGCTTGGTGCGCTGACTGGCCGCCGCGAGAAAAATCTCCGGCGCCGACGAATGCGCGTATTCCTCGAGGAAGTGATGCTCCACTTCCCACATGTGGTCGATGCCGAGCTTGTCCGCGAGTTCGACCTGGTCGAGCGCGTCCTGGAAGAGCTTCAGCTCCGAACCCTCTTTCCACGGCCGCGGCAGCTGATGCTCATAAAATGTTCCCAACTTCATAGTCGCAACTCTCTCCTTGTTTTCTGTGTCTATGACTGCGGCGCTTCAGGCTTCCGCGGATCTGTACTAGTGAACAGCGTGCGCTCGACCATGTCGATCACTTCGCGCTTGCGGCGCTCGATCATCGCGGGCTCGAGCAGGTTCATGTTCCACAGCCGCCGAATCATCGCAGCGGTGGTGAAGTAGCCGAGCGTGATCGAGTTGAGGCTCCACATGAAATGCAGCGGATCGACTTCGGCGCGGAAGTAGCCGTCGCGCTGCCCGCGAAAAATAAAATTCACCGCGGTGGAAAACAGCGGCGGCAATCGCCGCTTGAGCACCTGCCGCCCGACCCCGCTTTCGTCGGCCATCTCCTTCCACATGATCCGCACAAAGTCGGGCCTGCGGGAGACGTAGTCGATAACGTCGGTCACCGCCTGCCGCATCCGATCCTGCGGATTCTCGCGCCCCCACGCCACGGCGTTCGCCGCATCTTCGATACTCTCGAACATCCGGTCGAGCACGGCGAGGTACAGCTGCTGCTTGGACGGAAAATGATGCAGCAGAGAGGGCGCCTTGATGCCGATTTTTTTGGCGATGTCACGCAGGCTGGTGCCGCGATAACCGCGCTCGGCGAATAATGCCTGCGCCACCTGCAGCACCCGGTCGCGGGTGTCAGCCGGCCGCCGCAAATCGACCACCTTAGCGCTCACGCGCGGCGCCGAGTTTTTCGAAACGCTTCTCATCGTCATCGAAAAATCTATCTAACACCTGTTAGGGAGTCAAACTACGGGCTGGCACCGGGCGGCCTTGCGGGTCATTTCCGCTCACACCGCTTTAGCCGGCGGGACCCATGGCTTGTTCATTACGCGGCGCACCATCGGCGCGAACGTGGTCATCGGTTCGTTGGGATACGACGGGTCGAACGACACCTCGTCGTACTTCGCGCAGAAATCCACGGTCATCTGATACCACGGCTCGTGCTTGAACTGGTCGCGCGCATTCGGATCGAGACCAAGGTGCCGCGCGTAAAAGTAAGTCTGAAAGAGGCCGTGGTACTTGAGCAGGTGGTAGTGATCGTCGGACACGAACGGCCGCAAAATCGACGCCGCGATCTCGCCGTGATTCATCGGCCCGAGCGCCTCGCCGACGTCATGGAATAGCGCGACTACTATCAGTTCCTCGCTCGCGCCGTCGCGCAGCGCGCGCGTCGCCGCCTGCAAGCTGTGACCGCGGCGATTGAGATTGTAGGCCTGGTCCCCCGAGAGGTCGTCGACCATCGCCATCAGAAGGTCGGGCAAGTCGGCGAGGGTTTTCTCATGCACGTGCTTGAGGATTTGGAAATCCTCGTCGCTGCCCTGGTCCATCCGCGTGAAATGCATTTTTTCCACGAAGCCACACTCCTTATTCGAGAGCCAATCGGCTGATCTGAGGGAAATCCAAGCCCCGTTCCGCTTTATACCAGCAGCCTCATCGTAGTAAACATCGCCACAGCAAGCGCCCTCGCCTCGGAGGTATCTGCCATGACCGAACTGCATTGGAAGCCGGCTCACGAACTGGCCGCGATGATTCGCAAGCGCGAGCTCAAGCCCAGCGAATTGATGGACGTGACGATCCGGCGAATCGAGCAGACCAATCCCAAGATCAATGCTTTTGTCGCGCTGCGCGCCGATGCCGCGATGGCCGAGGCGCGCGCGCTCGACGAGAAGATCGCACGCGGCGAGAAAGTCGGCACGCTCGCCGGTCTGCCGCTCGGCGTAAAGGACCTCGAGGATACGATCGGGCTGGTGAACAGCCACGGATCCAAGCCGTTCAAGGACAACGTGTCGAAGACGGACTCGATTCAAGTGGCGCGGCTCAAGGCTGCGGGCGCGATCGTGATCGGCAAAACCAACGCGCCCGAGTTCGGCTACACCGCATTCACCAAGAACCTGCTGTTCGGTCCGACGCGCAACCCGTGGAATCTCGAGCGCACGCCCGGCGGCTCGTCGGGCGGCACTTCGGCTGCGATCTCGGCGGGCGTCGTGCCGATTTCGACCGGCTCCGACGGCGGAGGCTCGGTGCGAATCCCCGCGTGTTACACGGGATGCTACGGGCTGAAGCCGAATTACGGCAGGATTCCCAACGACCCGACGCTCGGGATGCAACAATGGAACGACACCAGCGTGCACGGGCCGATCACGCGCACCGTGCGCGACGCCGCGATCTTCATGGATGCGGTAGTCGGCTATCATCCCGCCGATCCCGACTCGCTGCCGCATCCGGGGATTTCCTACGCGGCGATTCTCGAGGGCCTGCCGAAAAAGCTGCGCATCGCGTTTCATCCCGACTTCGGCCAGCTCGTGCAGCACGACGTCGCGCGCGAGATCGCAAAGGCCGCCGCTGTGTTCAAGGACCTCGGCCACAGCGTGACGACTATCGACGACCCTGTCCCCGACACCGGCCGCGCGTGGATGCAGGTCGGCGCGGGGCAGGGCTACGCGATGCTCTATGAATGGCTCGAGAAGTATCACGACGATTTCGGCCGTGCGTTCGCGACCGGCACTGACGCCGCCGTGCGCGTCAGCTGGAAGCACATGGGCGCCGCGTATCGACGCCGAACCGAGTTCAACGAGTGGTGCCAGCGCGTCTTCGAGCGCTTCGACCTCCTGCTATGTCCCGTGCTGCCGACCGAGGCTTTTCCAGCCAAGGGTCCGATGCCGTCCGAGATCAACGGCCAGCCGCTCAAGCATCCGCTCGATGCCGTCGTCTTCACCTATCCCTTCAACATGAGCGGTCACCCCGGCGCGTCGGTGCGCGCGGGCCTCACTGACTCGGGGCTGCCGTGCGGCTTGCAAATCGTCGCGGAGCGTCATCGCGAAGATCTCGTCCTGCAAGCGTCGTACGCATACGAACAAGCGCGTCCGTGGAACAACAAGTGGCCTCAGATTTAATTCACGACGATCCAGTCGCCGTCGCGCGCGAGTTGCTGCCGCTCATTCGCGCGCATGCCGACGAGACCGAGCGCGGGCGCAGGCTCGCGGCGCCGGTGGTCGACGCGATGCGCGCGGGCGGACTTTTCTCGATGGGCGTTCCTGCAGCGTTGGGCGGGCTCGAGACTCCGCTCGCGCAGGTCCTGCCGGCGATCGAGGAAGTCAGTTACGCCGACGGCGCATCGGGATGGAACATAATGATCGCGTTCGACGGCGGCTTGCTGGCGGCCCATCTCAGTGCGGCCAAAGCGCGCCTGCTGGTTGCTTCGATTCCGCACGCGATCATTGCGGGCGCCGTGGCTCCCGGCCAGATGGTGCGGACCGACGGTGGCTATCGCCTGACGGGACGATGGCCCTTCGGCAGCGGATGCCAGCAAGCCGACGTCTTCATCGTGGGCGCGATGCTGATTGAAAAAGGCGCGCCGGTGATGGGCGCCAACGGAATCCCCGAGATGATCGAAGTCGCGGTGCCCGCCGCTGATGTGAAAATCCTCGACACCTGGCGCGTCGCGGGCTTGCGCGGAACCGGCAGCCACGATTTTACGATCGACAATCTTTTCGTAGCAGAAGATTTCACGCAGCCGATGAACTTCGGCGCGGCTGTGGATCAGGGCCCGCTCTACGAATTCCCCATGATCGCGACTTTCGCCGCCGCCAAGGCTGCCGTCGCTCTCGGCATTGCACGCCACGCGATCGACGCGCTCAAGGAACTCGCACTGACGAAGATTCCAACCGGCCAGATGAGCCTGTTGCGCGAGCGGCCGGCGCTGCAAATCGATGTTGCGCGGGCCGAGGCGATCGTGCATTCGTCGCGCGCTTTTCTCCATCAAGCTGTCGACGAGGTTTCGCACGTCGTCGCCACCAGCAACCCGGTGTCGCAAAAGCAAATCGCGCTGGTACGGCTCGCGGCGGTAGACGCCGTGCATCGCTGCGCGCAGGCCGTCGATCTCATGTACAACGCGGGCGGCGCGGCGGCGATTTACGAGTCGAGCCCGCTCGAGCGATGCTTCCGGGACGCGCACGTCGTCACGGCCCACGTCGTCGTGCAGCCCGCCGTGTACGAGGCCGCCGGGCGCGTGCTGATGGATCTGCCGCCCGGAACAATGGTCTGGTAACGCGACTATTGCCTCGTCCGTTATTTCACGGGAAAGGTTAAGCGAGAGTTCTGCCGTTCAAGCACACAACAAGGAGAGATGTCATGGCCGAGTTCAACGAAAAAGCAATGCAGCAATTCAACGAGAACTTGATCAAGGAATTTCGCGCCAACGGCGGCAAGGCTGTGAGCGGGCCGTTCGTGAATGCTCCGCTGCTGCTGCTGACTACTACCGGCGCCAAGAGCGGCAAGCCGTTCACGACGCCGCTCGTGTATACCAAGGACGGCGATCGAATCGTGATCATCGCGTCGAAAGGCGGATTTCCAAAGCATCCGGCGTGGTACCACAACCTGAAGGCGCATCCGACGACGACGATCGAAGTCGGCAAGGAAAAATTCCAGGCCAAGGCTGTCATCACCAAGGACCCGGAGCGACAGCGCCTGTTCGACGCGCAGGCCAAGCTGATGCCGACGTTCAACGAATATCAGAAAGCCACGACGCGCCAGATCCCGGTGATAGCGCTGGAGCGCATCTCCTAACCTCTCCTTGTCCGAGGACAGGTCGGCGGCGGCCGACGTTGGGGCCGTCGCCAAAGGAGTCATCACGATGCCGAACGCGATCGATCCCGCGATCATCAGTTGCTATCACGCGCACATCTACTACGACGATGCGTCGCGCGACACCGCCGCGCAGCTGCGTCGAAGCAATCGAGCGCAAATTCAAAGTCGAGATGGGCCGCTGGCGTGACGGTGCGGTGGGCCCGCATCCGCAATCGATGTACCAGGTGAAATTCAATCCCGAAGAATTCGCCAAAATCGTCCCATGGCTGATGCTGAATCGCGCCGGCCTCAACATACTCGTCCATCCCGAAACCACCGACGCCTACACCGATCACGCAGTGAACGCGCTGTGGCTGGGCGAAAAGCTGGCGCTTCGTCTCGACGTCCTGCGCGGTCTGAAGAGTGCAAAGCCGGTTGGATGAAGACCTGTCGCGTGCACATCATGGGCGCGTCCGGCGCCGGGGTCACCAGTCTTGGCCGCGCGCTGGCCGACGCGCTCGCAGTGCCGCATCACGATACGGATGATTATTTCTGGCGGCCGACGACGCCGCCATATCGCGAGCAACGCGAGGTGGCCGACCGTCTTCGGCTGATGCGCGAGGTGTTCCTCGATCGCCCGGATTGGATCCTGAGCGGATCGCTCGACGGCTGGGGCGCTCCCATCGTTGCACTGTTTGATCTTGTGGTGTTCGTGTACGCGCCGACGGCGATTCGACTGGAACGCTTGCGTGCGCGCGAGTCGCGGCGTCTTGGTGCAGTCGCCGATAGCGGTTCGATGAACCCGCAGATGGAAGAATTCATCGAGTGGGCCTCGCACTACGACGACGGTACGCGCGAGGGGCGCAACCTCGCGCGGCATCAGGCGTGGCTGGCGACGCTGCCGTGCACTGTCATTCGTCTCGACGGGACCCGGCCAATGCCCGAACTAGTCAAGGAAGTGTGTTTGTCGATCGAGGAACAGTCGCGCAGAATGAGGTGACGCGCCGGGACTCGGCGTCAATGAGAGATGACCAGGGCCGCAAATGTCTTCGCCGATCCCGCGCTCGCGACCGCGCTCGAGCGCGGCGATACGCTGCCCGCGCGATGGTACGTCGATGACGGCGTGTTCCAGGCTGAGAAGGAACGAATCTTTCATCGCACTTGGCAGTACGTCGGACATACCGCGCAAGTCAGTAGCGTCGGCGATTTCTTCACGACGAATTTGGGCGACCTGCCGGTCGTGATCGTTCGTGATGCGGGCGGCGCGATCCGCGCGTTCGCCAACGTATGCCGTCATCGCGGGAGCGAGGTCGTGCTCGAATGCGCCGGCAATCGCAAGACGTTGCAGTGCCACTATCACGGCTGGACCTACAACCTCGACGGCACGCTCCGCGCGGCGCCGCGCGAGAATGAGCAGCGCGCGTTCGCCAGGGAAACGCTCTCGCTCGCACCGTTTGCGGTAGAAACGTGGGGGCCGCTGATTTTCGTCAACCCCGCTGCGAACGCCGCTCCACTTCGCGATCTGATTGGCGAACTGCCGGCGATTTTCGAGCGCGCGGGGATCGAACTCGCGCAAATGCGGATGATTCGGCGGGACACTTACGACCTCGCGTCGAACTGGAAGGTCGTCGTCGAAAATTTCAACGAATGCTACCACTGCCCGATCGCGCATCCGAAGTTTTCGCAAGTGATCGACACCGACAGCTATCGCGTCGACACCGATCACGAGTTCTACTCGACCTACTACGGCCCGCTGCTGAAATCGCCCGAGCCGCGGCGTCACCTACGCGACGCTGTGGCCCAACCTGATGTTCTCGCTGTCGGGCAATCCGCCGAGCATGCAGGTAATATCCGCAATCCCGATCGATGCGGGCCACTCGCGGCAGGTGGTCGACTACTTTTTCGCGGACGACCTGAGCGACGAGCAGATGCGCGACTACGTCGAATTCAGCGATCTCGTGACGCGCGAAGACGTCGTGCTGTGCGAATCGGTCCAGCGCGGCCTGCGCTCGGGCGCGATCGAGCACGGACAGCTGATGCTGTCGCGCGAACGCGGCATCCAGCACTTCCAGAAACTCGTTTACCGATTTTTGAGCACATAGAAGATGGCGCAGCGTGTGATGTGATCATCGCGGGCTGGCTGCTGAGCGCGATCTTCATCGCCGGCGTTACGGACTCGTCAGGAGCGGTTGAGAGTCTCCGGCGCTAGGCGCCGAACTGTTTGCGCACCGCTTCGAAGGCTTGCTCGGTGACGTTCAAGGTCTGCTCGATGTCGCGATCGGTGTGCGCGGCCGAGATGAACCAGTTGTGGCGCGGCGCGAAGTACACTCCAGCGCGCGAGCATGCGCCCGCAAAAACCTTGGCGCGATCGAAATGGCCCGCGTCGGCCTTGAACGTCATGTAGGGCAGCGCCGGCGGTCCCGAGTACGTCACCTCGATTCCGGCGCTGCGCGCCTGCGCGAGCAGACCGGTGCGCAGCTTCTCGCCGCTCGCGCGCATCCGCTCGATCCCGCCGCTCGCCTGCAGCTCCTTGATATTCGCCAGGCTCGCCGCCATCGGCACGGCGCTGGTGAAGTACGATCCCGTGAAGAACACTTCCTGCGCCGCCTGCTTGAGGCTGTCGCGCCCAAGGCATGCGGCGAGCGGATAGCCGTTGGCGATAGCCTTGCAGTAGGTCGCGAGGTCGGGGCGCACGCCGAACAGCTCGCCCGATCCGCCGATGTGCAGGCGAAAGCCGGCACGAACGTCGTCGAGGATGAGCACGATGCCGTGGTCGTCGCAGAGCTTGCGCACGCCCGCGAAAAATCCTTCGACCGGCAGCTCCGAATCGTGACCGGCGTCGTGCTTGAAGGGCGATATGATTACGCCCGCAATCTTTCCGCTGTTTTCTTCCACCGTGCGACGCAGACTTTCGAGATCATTGAAACGAAAATAGACGACGTTCGCCCGATCTTCCGGCGTCACTCCGCTGGGCGCCGGCGTGCACCACGCGTGAGTGCCGTGGTATGCGCCCGAGCACATCGCGATTTTCGGCCGTCCCGTCGCATGCCGCGCGACCTCAGTCGCCCAGGTGCATACGTCGGAGCCGTTTTTCGCGAACACCGTCCAGTCGGCAAACGGCGTGATTGAAACCAGGTGCTCCGCGAGCTCGACCCACACCGGCCCCGGCGCGTTGAAGCAGTTGCCGAGATCCATCTGCCGGCGCGCGGCCTCCTCGACCTTGGGATGGCGATGGCCGAGCACGATTGGGCCGTACGAGCACATGTAGTCGATGTACTCGTTGCCATCGACGTCCCAGATGTGCGAACCCTCGCCGCGCGCAAAGAATGAAGGATAGGCGCCCTTGGTCAGCACCAGCGGCGTCTGATGGCCGTAGATACCGCCGGGAACAACTTTTTTGGCGCGCTCCATCAGCGCTTCACTCTTTTCGAATGTGTAGGGTTTCACGGCAACTCCTGTGCGATGATTTTCGCTTTTCACTGCAACGCAGGCGCGTCGGCAAGCAGCGCAGATCGTCAGCGAGAATCCTATTTGCCGGCGCAAGGGTCAAGCCTGCAAAATCAAACGGGCCGCGAGTCCTTACAACTCACAGCCCGTAGAATTATGCGATCGGGATATGGTCAGTGGCGATAAGCCGGGTCGCCCGGCCGTTGCGAGAGCGGCAGCGCTCCCACGCGCACCAGCTCGTCGCGCAGCTTGGCGCGCGACAGCGGCTTGCACAGAACTGCGGACGCGCCGAGCTGATAGCTCTCGGCAATGTCGCGATCGTAGAGCGAGCTGGTGATCACGAACATCGGGACTGCCGTCAGCGCCTCGTTCGCGCGGGCCGCCTGCAATACCGAGAACCCGCCGTTGTCGGGCAGGCGTAAATCGACCAGGAACAAATCGGGGCGATCCTGCTCGGTGAACTGCGCGATCATGAGCAGCGCCTCGTCGGCATTCGACGCGTGTACCAATTCGATATCGTCGCCGAGCACCTGCCGCACCACAGTGAGCGCGATAAAAACGTGATCGGGATTATCTTCGACGAGAAAAATCCTGACCGCCGGATTTAACGGGCTCAGGTCCTTTTCTTCCTCTTTCTCTTTTTCTGGTTCGCTCATAGTCCCCCATCACTCGACAAAATCCGGGGCAGCCCGTTTACGAACGTGTCGCTAAAGTTGCCTTGGACAGAGCCGGGTGAATCTCTGGTAAACTAATGATCCAATTGCCGTGCCATTTCTCCGAGATTAAATTCGCGCCGTGGCATGACGAGGGACATTGTGCCTAGATGAGGTATGGTGTCGCGAAGGTGACTGAAACCCTCGATAAGCCGCAAATCTCCGATTTGGACGTAGAACATCGCTTCCACCCTGCGCACCGCGGCATAATCGGCCGCGGGGCAGTATCCTCCAACCAATTCACTTGTAGCAATTTTGCTACACTCGTTGCTGCGACTGTGCCACCACGATACATGTTGTTATACATCTCGTCCCGAAAGTAAATCGCCGAGCCGGCGACGCGCCGGGAAAGGATCGCAGCGTTGGAAATCCTGGCGAACGTCCTCGACTCGAGATTCTTCAAACATCCACTCCTGCGGAAGTATACCGCCCTCGTCAATGAAGACCTGACGGCTACCTACTCACGCGACATCCAGAAATGGCTCCTCGTCGCCCCCGTCATCGGCATCCTGGCCGGCCTCATCATAACCGCAATTGCCGTGCTTGTCCTAGACGTAATCTGGGCGGCCCTACTTCCCTACTATCTTGCCCACCATTGGGCAATCGTGGTCGGACTCGTCGCCGGCTTCCTTTTGACGGGCCTGATAATGCAATTCTTCACGCCCGACCCCGACGAACACTCGACCGAGGAGATTGTTCGCTCCTACCACGAGCATCAGGGCGACATCGACGTGCATCCGTTCTGGTGGAAGCTGCTCGCCGCCGTGACCACCGTCGGCTCGGGCGGCAGCGCGGCGCTCGAGGGGCCGAGCATCTACAGCGGTGGCGCCATCGGATCGTGGCTATGGACCAAGCTGCGACGTTTCGGGCTGGAGGCGCGCGACCGCCGCATCATGTTGATCAGCGGTGCGGCGGCCGGCATGTCGGCGGTCTTCCGCGCGCCGCTCACCGGTATCGTGTTTGCGCTCGAGATGCCGTACAAGGACGACCTTGCGCACGAGGCGCTGTTGCCGTCGCTAATAGCGTCAGTGGTTGCCTACGCGACGCTGGTTTCGATCGTCGGCGCGCAACCGCTGTTCGGTTTCGCGGGCAGCACCAGCTTCCGCGCGCGCGACGTGTGGTGGTCGGCGCTGCTCGGCGCCGGCATCGGGCTCATCGCAATCGTCTTCGACATCACCTTTCGCCGCGTCCGCAGATTTTCCATCACCGCCCGGATACCGCACTGGCTGAAGACGACGATCGGCGGGCTCGGCACTGCGCTGTGCGGCCTGTTGTTCGTGACGATTTACAACGGCCCGCTCATTCCGATCGGCCCCAACTACGAAGCCGTGCGCTACGTGCTCAGCCATCCGATTCCGACCGAGGTGCTGCTGGTGTTCGCCGCGTTGAAACTGCTGGCGACGATCTTTTCACTCGGCACGGGCGGCGTCTCCGCGATGTTCGTGCCGCTGCTGCTGGTCGGCGGCGCAATCGGCAACGCCTACGCGCAATCGGTCGTGCATTCGCCGACGCACGATCTCTATGCGGCGGTCGGGATGGCGGCGTTCATCGCGGCCGGCTACAAAGCTCCGCTGACGGCAGTCGTCTTCGTCGCGGAGACGACCGGGGGCCATTCGTACATCATTCCGAGTCTCATTGGCGCGGCGGTCGCGTACGCAATCTCGGGCGAGGCGTCGGTATCGGGCGATCAGCATGTTCATGAAACCGCCAAACTGGCCGAGCTATCCGGAATGACCGTGCGCGACGTGATGCAGCCGGACGTAGTCGCGGTGCAGGCAAAGTCGACGATTCGCGAATTCGTCGCCAGCGTCGCGGCCCATCACCGGCACACGATTTTTCCGGTTTATGAAGGCGACCAGGTGGTCGGGACGGTTTCAATTTCCGACGTGAGCCGAGTCGCGCCCGAGGAATGGGACAAAACTACGGTCGGTGAATGCGCCGAACGCAACGCGATTCGCGTGACAGACGACTGCGACCTCAGCGAGGCGCTGCGCCTGTTGCTGCGCGAGCAAAACGCACAGATGATCCTGGTGATGGACGGCGCCGGCGCACTGCAGGGAATCGTAACGAAGACCGATATACTGCACGCAGTGCGGATATCGTCAGAAGAGCCGCAGCCATTCAGACGTCCGCACCGCTAGCCCCGCCGGCACTGCCTGTCATCCTGAACCGCTAGCAGCTGCTTGTCGTCCGGACGAAGCGGAAAGGATCTCGGACAGCACCTAGCATTGCGTGTCATCCTGACGAAGCGAGCAACGCGTCACTGCTTGTCATCCTGACGAAGCGAGCATCGCGAGCGGATGGAAGGATCTCGGACAGCGGGGCGCAAGCGCCGCCGGTTCCGGTTCTGCGTTGCTGCATCCGATAAGAATCAGGACCGCTGCGCGATTTCAAAAACCGGTACCGGCTTCGCTGACGCGAAGCTGTCCGAGATCCTTCCATCCGCTCGCGTTGCTCGCTTCGTCAGGATGACAGAAAAAAGACGCCTGCGGCGGCCTTCGTCAGGATGACACCAAAAGACTCCGCCCTATGACTAACTCCGACGAGAGCCTTCCACCCGCTCGCGGATGACACAAAAAGACGCCTGCGTCTGGCCTTCGTCAGGATGACTCAAAAGACTGCGCCTCATGCGTAACTCCGATCGGCCACGGCGCTGTTCTCGGCCACCTTCAGGATGACACAAAGGCCGGAAGACTGAGGTTGAGGCCGGTCAGCAGATGTACGTGGTTTACCAGGTTCGCGACGCCGACGGGCGAGTTGTATGCGCCCTGGGTCAGGTTTCCCTGCGCGCGGCTCTTGCCGACCGTGACCAGCTGAACGAGGCAATTGAATACCTGGTAGTAGCGCAGGGCCGCCTCGGTTTCCGGCGTCGTTCCACATTGACGCGAGTGGGTGCGCGCCAGGTTGTTCATCAGCGCGCGCAGCATTCGATGCACTCCGGCCGGGACGCGAATCGGCACCGTCGCAAGTATGGCCATCACGGCGCCATAGTCGAAGGCGGGTTCGGCGATGGTCGCTTTCACCCAATCGATCACGCCGGTCAGGCGGCCATTGTCGGCAAGAACGTTGAACGGCTGAAAGTCGCCGTGACAGATAACCGCCGTTGATTGGCGCGGCGTGTTGGCCGTGAGCCAGTCGACGGCGGGACGAAGTCCGCTGAGGCCAAACTGTTCGACCGAGGCGCGCTGGCGCGCGAACTCGGAATCGAAAGTAAAATTTTCGGGAGGGACGCCGGCGCTCGCAACCAGATCGGCGAAACCTTTGACCGGGATCGCGTGCAAACGCGTCTGCGCCTCGTCCCACAGCCGCAGCACCTCGCGGCGAATGCGCGGCAACTGCCGGAGAATATTCAAGGTCTGGCCGATGCCGAGCCCTTGATGCTCAGGCCTTCAAGTTCCGACCCGATAACACGGCCGGGCATGCGTTCCATGATTAAGAAGGGACCGCCTAATGGCTCGATGCGCGCCTCGGCGACAAAGACGCGCGGCGCCGGATAACCCAGTTGTGCGAGCGCGTTCTGCACGGCGCCTTCTCGCGGCGCGCGGTCTGCGGTCGGCGGTTGCCTGAAAGAGTCGCAGCACGAGCGGACCGGAAAACGGATCGGGCGCGCTCTGCAAACTGAATCTGAGGATAGTGGCGTCAAAGCCTCCGCTCATGCGGGTGGGCGCCTCGTCGTAGGCTAAATCCGGGCAGGCCGTCACCGATCGCAGGTAAGCGAGGAGAGATCGGACGAGGTCCTCGTGGGTCACGCCACCACACCTGCGTCATTGAAATTGCGGCGCCAGACAGAGGACAGAATTCTTTCGAGCGTGATTGGTGCTCGTCGCGACAGTTTCCTGCTGATGGTCGCGTGAACGTCAGCCCGAAACTCGATGTCCGATATGCCCAATATCGACGAGCGAGTACGCGTCGTGCCGACGAGTCCATGCTGTTGCGTCGCTGTAAGTGGAGCGGTAGCTGCCGCTTATTCCAAATCGGCAAGTGCTCATGCGTTGTCTTACTAGATCGGTAAGATCAAAACGATGCTCGGCTCTCTGGAACATATTTGTACGGCGCTACAAATTGGCCTTGATCTTGAAGCGGCGACGATTCGAGCACAATTCACGCGAAATTGCCTTAACAGTTCGGCCTGCTAGCACGTTGTTATTGTACGGCTTGTCTGTAGAGCCGCAGTCAGAACATTGGATAGCTATGCCGTATCAGAAATCTCCCGTTCATCGCCTCGAAATGCTGTTCATCCTTGCATGATGTCTGAGCACGTCATTGTGGCGAAACATGCCTGATCAGCTGGCGATGTGGCGTTCTCGCAGTGAACATAATTCTTCGTTCCGAAGAGACAATTCCGCTGGTCTTGGATTGCGAAAATTCCTTTGTGCATTCTCGCCGCATGTCTTGTATGTCTGCTCGGGGCAAAGAGTGTTCGTGAACAATGGAATTCGGCGCATCCGATGAACTTGACGAACAGCTCTTGGTCTCGCGTTACCATATTCAAGCTCGCAGACCATTTCCATGGTTCCGGCAGCATGAAGACAAACGGACACTGAATCTGCGACACATTGCAACTCTGTGGATCGCTTCGCCGTTCAATAGCAACTCGGTAACGTTGATGTGCGATCCGACTGAGCCTACAGTGTCGATCTCGAGCAGTCCGATGACGACCAATACCTTCCCTGGAGTTAGCAACTAATTCAATTTCGACGAATGCAAGCGATGACTCGATACCAGACCATCGCATGCTTCTTAGAACAGTACTCTACTTCAACTGTTCGGCTATACAGCGATTCTGGAGCCCAAAATTTAGAATCCATCAAATAAGTCTTTCGCGGACATATTCCAGATATTAACCCGTCGCGATTACAGTCTCCGCGTGATGCGCTGAGAACCGATTCGCGACTGCATTGCTAACCGAGCTTTGCGCGATGACATCATCGGCGATGATTACGCGGCGACGTTCTCTCGTTAGTGAATTCGAGCGGCAGTATTTGCGTCTTAGCTAACGCGCTCTGGCGTAGCCGCAGAATCAGCGTTCCTACCGTCGACGGAAATGCAAGGAAACCGCGGCGTCAACATCAGGACTATCTCAAGAGGGCTCGATGGAACGGATCTTCAACATCCGGGGCTGGCTGGGCGCCAGCATGAGCGACGGCTGCGGAGAGGCGCACGAGACGATCACTGCTTCGGCGCTGTGGCGGCCGGTCGCGGCCAAACGGTGTGGCGTCGAAGCTTCGAAATGAGCCGAATCTCCCGGTTTCAGCAGGTGTTCCGCATCCTCGAATATCAGCCGCAGATGCCCTGACAGTACGTAAAGCCATTCCTCGCCATCGTGGTGGTAGAAATTTTGATGTTCCCGCTTCGGAGGAATCGTCACATGGACCGCGTGCAAACTGCCCTTTGGCGCGTCGCCAGAAACCACGCGATATTGCAGGCCGTTGGCGTGATGCTCTGACGAAGTGCCGGCCTGAATCACAACTCGAGGCGAAGCCGACGCCGGCACTTCTTCGAGCAGCGAAGCCAGCGGCATCGAAAAGGTACGAGCCAGGGTCATGAGCGCCGCCAGCGATGCCTGGCGTCGTCCACTCTCGATCCGCGATAGATACGGTTCCGAGAGCTTCGTACGAAGGCTCAATTGTTCGAGCGTCCAACCCTTCTGATTACGCAGGGAGCGAAGGCGTGTGCCCAATCCGGCAAGCAACTCGCCAAGAGGTTTGGCTGCGGCATCCACAGCGGATGAGATAGCAGGATTTATGCCCATTCGGCAATCTATTTTTTCGACGCATCGACGAATGTTGGCAGGTGTGCCGTTGCGCGCGCTGAGAAAGATCCGGGATTCTTCGCTTCGCTCAGAATGACACAAACGAATCGCTCAGAATGACACAAAAATAATTCGCTCAGAATGACACAAGACGAAGGCAGACCCGGGAACCAGAACCGAGCGCGAGCAGCGTCGCGAACATCAGCACAGAAACGCTTCGGCGCCGTCCTCGATAACGCCGCCGCGCAGCACGGTCGCATAGACGCCGACGCTGGCGGCATTGTGCTGCGCAGCGGTCTTCAGAATGCCGAGGTCGCGTGGTAATTCGCTCTGCGCCAGCGTGGTTATGACGCATCGGCGAGTAGGACGTTTGATATGAAAGCGGACCTGCGGGCCAATCGCCAAAGTGTGACCCACCCAATCGTTCTCGACAAACGAGCGCTGGTCCGGCGGCGTGTAGATCACGATATTCGGCCGGAACCGTCGCGCGTCGAAATAGCCGGTCGGATACAGGTCGGTAAGCGCGGTCAGGCTCGCAGTGGTCAGGAGGTGTACGGGGTCGCCATCGAAGAAGCTGTTTTCCACGATAGCCTCGTTCGTCATCTCATTGCGATGCGCGAGCTTGTCGACGTCCGGCCAATATTTCTCGACGTGCGGTGTCGCGGTGCCACCGCTGGCGATAGTGACTTTGCGGCCCAGCAACTCGCTCAGGATCCTGGCAGTTTCGGGTTGGTCGGTGCGAAGGCAAGCGCCATTCGGGAGCGTAATCAGCGCGGGCGGCAGGAACTCATCCGACTCGACCGGCTCCGCGAAACGCGCCTTGCAGGTTAATAAGGCGCCCCACTTGGTGGGGTTCTTCGCACTACCCAAGTTGCCCGTGCTCTCATCGACCAAAGCATATGCGCGATCGCCAAGGATGCCGCGTTCGGTCACGCCCGCCGTTTGAAGGCGCTCGCCCATCATCGACTTCACCGGATAGCGCCATAGTGCTCCCACCGAACCGACCAGTCCCGCCACGCTCATGCAGCGCTTCTCCTTTGACAATCAGGGAAACGAAACCGGTCCGCCGGCCTCAGACGACGGACCGATTGGCGCCGCCTGGCGCCCGTTTTCACGCCGCTGTTACGCTCGATTGCGCAGGTTTCAGCGTCATCTCAGCCCCAGCTGACGGAGCATGCTCGCCGTAGACGGTCTGACGTACCTGTTCGGTAAATCCAATTCGGCGACGTAGCATCATAAACCAACCCATACCGATCAGCACATAGCCGACGAAGATGTAGGGAAAAATGTTCACCGGCCACGACGGTACCGGATAAACGCTGCCGACTGCGGGAACCAGCAGTAAAGCAACGGAGGCTGCGGAGAGCGCGATATCCCGTCCACGCAATATGCCGGCCCGCTTCAAATAAGCCGGCGCCGCGAGGGAAATCAGAAAGTAACCTCCGAGAAATCCGAATGCGCCGAAGGTGCCGGCGTCGTTAAAGGCGTCGAGAACCTCGAGCTTGAAGACCATGGTCAAAATTGTCGCGGACAGGAAGATAAGGATTGCCATCACGGTAACGGCGACGTGCGGAGTCTCATTCTGGTCGTGCGAGCTGCCGACCGCGCGATGAAAAACGCCGAGCCGTCCCATCGGGTAGAGGATGCGCGCGCCCGAATTCATGCAGGACAACGCCAGCGAATAGAAACTCAACATCGCGCCGGCCGAGATTGGCACCTTGAGCCAGCCGACGTTCATCATGTCGGAGAGCACGTTGAGTGGTGCGTCGATCTTGTCGAGGGTCGTCTTGTAGCCGGTGAAACCCAGGGTCTCGGTGTAGGTGACAAATACGAAGAAGACGCCGGTCAGGAGCAGACTAACGATGACTGCTCGCGGAATAGTCTGCAAAGGATTCCTGGCCTCTTCGCCAAAAGCGGTCGCACACTCAAACCCCACGAGGCTGAAGATGGCGACGACCACGCCGAGGCTGATTCCCGAGAATGACCCTCCCTGCAGCGTTAGCTGATTGGCATCGAAAACTGACTTCTGCCCAAACAGCACGATGCTGCAAAGCAGGATGATCAGGGCGACGGATAGTCCCTCGATCACCAGCATCAGACCGCTGGAGAGCCGGATATCCTTGTAGCCGAGATACCAGATACTGCCAGCGCAGACGATAAAGAGCGGCATCGGGGGTACGTGAATGCCGGCCATTCCGAACAGCGTGCTCGCGAAGATCGTGAAGCCGGTGATGCCGGCCGTACCGATAAACAGGTACGCCCAGACCAGGCACCAGCCGGCGACATTGCCGGCAGTGGTGCCCAGACCCATAACGCTGTAACCGTACATCGAACCGGCCGAAGTTGACCGGCGGGCAAATTGGTTAAGGTTAAGCGCGACGAACAGCAGCATAACCGTGCCAAACAAATAGGCGAGCCAGCCTGCATTGCCCGCAGTGCCGTACATCAATGGGATGATTAGAGCAGCCGTCATCGTTGGCGAAATCAGCGCTATCGCCATGGCCGTGACTCCACTAAAGCCCAGGCAATTGGCGCGCAACCCCGTAAGCGTATCTTTGTTTTCCATCGTGAGTGCTTCTCCTGACCACCTTTCAAGCGCGGTGCGCCTGAGTGGAAAAAGCGATTTCTTGCCTGACAGGCACTCAGCAAGAGCTATGCCTGACAGGCAACTAGACGACCTGTCGGGCAATCAAGGCGAAAATAAACGCGATGGGCGGGCCGCATGACTCGGCTGTAGTCAGATGGCGATGAAGCGAGCAGCAGACCGGTCGGGCAGGGTCACTGAAATTTGGGCATCACGCGTTCGGCGAACAGGCGCATCGCGTCGAGCACATTCTGATGCCCGCTGATTCCGCCTACTTCGAACCAGCACACGAGCCGCGAGAAACCGAATTGCTCTTTCAATTGCGCGATTCGGTCGATGCAATATTCGGGGTCGCCGAAGACCGCCATGATCGAATCGACGGTCGAGTAGTCGATCGTGCGCAGGCGGTCGCGGACTTTCTGGAATTCGACTTGATGACTCGGCGGCGAGGCTTTCGGGCTCGATTATTTCGCTGACCGCGTTGAAGTAGTTGCGCAGGCTGGGCTCGATCGTCGCTCGCACGTGAGCGCGATCGCGTCCGACGAAGACCATCAGCGCGGCGGCCAGCCAATCGTCGGGACGTTGGTGTCCCGCGCCTTTCAGCGCGTCGTCATAAATCTTGAGCCGCTCGGCCAGCACCGGGATCGGATTCACCGGACCGCCGGCGAAGATCGGATAACGATTCGCACCGGCGAAGGTGAAAGTGTCGGCGCTGTTGGCGGCCAGGCGAATCGGCGGAAAGGGCCGCTGGATCGGCCTGGGAACCACTTTGATTCCATCGGGCAGAGTGTCGGTCCATGCAGCCTTGATAGTTTCGAGGCCGTCCTGGAACAGCGCGCGGCTGTCGGCCATCGCGACGCCGTAGCCGCGATAGTTGAGCGGGAACGCGCCGCGGCCAGCGCCGAACTCGACGCGGCCGCCGCTCAACACGTCGAGCGTGGCGATTTCCTCGGCGAGGCGGATCGGATGATGCAACGGCATCAGGTTGACGGCCATGCCGAGGCGGATGTTGGCGGTGCGCTCGGCAATCGCGGCGAGGAGCAGCAGGGGCGTCGGCATCACGGAGAAGCGCGGCGCGAAATGCACCTCGGCGAGCCACACGGTGTTGAAGCCGAGGCGGTCGGCCTCGGCGGCTTCGGCGATCAGCTCGCGATAGCGATCGGTGGTGACCTGATTGGCAGCTTCGGGGAGCTGGTAGAAGATGTCGAACTTCACGCAGGCTGCCTCAGTACGCGCCGAGGACCGCGACGCGCTCGCGATGGAACGCGGGCGAGCCGAAGTAGGACTCGTTGAAGCGCGCGCGTTTGAACCACAGATGCATGTCGTGCTCCCAGGTGAAGCCGATTCCGCCGTGCATGAGGACCGCGCGATCGGTGCCGCGGCTGTAGACGTCGCACAGGCGCGCCTTCGCCATCGCGGCCGTGCGCGACGCGTCGGCGGCGCCGGTGTCCTGCGCGTAGGCGGCGTACCAGAGCATCGCGCGCGCGGGCTCGAGGTCGGCGACGATTTCCGCGGCCGCGTGCTTGAGCGCCTGGAACGAGCCGATGGGCTTGCCGAACTGCTCGCGGACTTTCGAGTAATCGACGGCCATCTCGAGCGCGCGCTCAGTTCCGCCGAGCGAGTCGGCGGCGATGGCGACGGCGGCAACGTCGATCAGCCTGGCGAACAGCGCCGATCCGCCGCCGTGCAGCCGCTTGGCCGGAACGTTTTTGAGCTCGACGCGCGAGACGCGCCGCGTGAGGTCCAGATTCTTGAGCGCGGTAATCGTCACGCCCGGAGATTTCGCATCGACCACGAACAGACGAATGTCAGAGTCGCGTTTTGCGGCGACGACGATGAAGTCGGCCACGTCGGCATAGGGCACGAACATCTTGGCGCCGTTGAGACGCCAGCCCAGGTCGCCTTTCAACGCCATCGTGTGGATGTCGCGCGGATCGATACTGCCGGCGCCCTCGACAATCGCGACGGTGCCGATTGCTTTGCCTTCGGCGAGCGCGGTGAGCCATTTCAAATTGAGCTGTTCCGAGCCGCCGAATTTCAGCGCGCTGGCTGCGAGCACCGACGAGAACAGGAACGGGCCGGGCATGGCAGCATAGCCGCCCTCTTCGAGAAGCACCGCCATGTCGAGCATCCCGAGTCCGGCGCCGCCGAATTTCTCAGGCACGATCAAGCCGGTCCATCCGAGCTTTGCGATTTGATCGTAGAGTTCGCGCGGAAAGCCGTCGTCGGAGGCCATCGCTTTGCGCACGAACGTGGTCGGGCATTCGCCGCTCAGAAAAGCGCGCGCGCTGTCCTTGAGCTGGTGTTGTTCTTCGCTTAGTCCGAAATCCATACCTAACCCCTAGCCCCTTCCCATTGATGGGAAGGGGAACCGGATGGTTTTGCGTCTATCGCGACTTCGGCATTTTCAGGCCGCGCTCGGCGATGATGTTTTTCTGGATGTGCGAGGTGCCGCCGCCGATTACGAGTCCGAGCGAGAACATCCACTCATACGGCCAGTAGGCGTGATCGAGTGCCGCGCCTTCGTCGCGCGAGAGCATCGAGTAGTCGCCCATCGCTTCCATCGCGGCGATTGCGAGGTCGTGATTGAGCTCGGTGCCGACCAGTTTGTTGATCATCGCCTCGACGCCGGGGTTCTTGCCGCGAATCTGATCGGTGAGCTGGCGCAGCGCGTGAAAGCGCATCGCCTCGACGCGAATCTCGAGATCGGCGAGCCGCTGGCGGAAGACGGGGTCCTCGGTGAGCGGGCGGCCGCCGCGCGTGATCGATTTGGCCAGCGCGAGCAGGCGATTGAAGCGCTGCTCGCCGCCGCTGGCGGAGCCGAGCATGTTGCGCTCGTGAAAGAGGGTGGCGTTGGCGACGATCCATCCTTCGTTGAGCTTGGCGACCAGGTTTTTGCGCGGCACGCGAACATTGTCGAAGAAGACTTCGTTGAAGCCGCGATCGCCGGTCATCTGCACGAGCGGGCGCACGGTGATTCCGGGCGTGTGCATGTCGATGAGGATGTAGGAGATGCCGCGATGCTTGGGCGCTTCGGGATCGGTGCGCACCAGGCAGAACATCATGTCGGCGTACTGCGCGCCGGAGGTCCAGACTTTCTGGCCGTTGACGACGAACTCGTCGCCGACGATTTCCGCGCGCGTCTTCAGCGACGCCAGGTCGGAGCCCGCGCCGGGTTCGGAGTAGCCCTGGCACCAGATTTCTTCGGCGTTCAAAATTTTCGGCAGGTAGCGCTGCTTCTGTTCCTCGCTGCCCCACGAGATGAGCGTCGGCCCGAGCATCCCGAGGCCGGAAGCGCCGACGTTGTAGGGCGCCCTGGCGCGGACCATTTCGTCGTTGACGATCGACTGCCGCACGGGGTCCATCGCCTGCCCGCCGTATTCTTTGGGCCACGCGAGCGCGACGTAACCGGCCTCGTACAGGCGGCGCTGCCACGCCTTCGCTCGCGCGAGCCAGGTCTTGTCGTCGCGGCCCTCGCGCGTGTCGGAAAGGCCGCTGGTCGGCATGTTCTCTTCGAGCCAGTTGCGGACTTTGAGCCGAAACGCTTCTTCTTCGGACGTGAATTGAAGATCCATGTCGGAGACGCTCCTGCGGTCGTGATTGCGTCGAACGCGTACCGCGGCTTCGCGCCCAGCATAGTCAAAACCGCGCCGTGGCGAAAAGCGCGCAGAGCAGACAGCTAGTGGTTGCGCGGCGTGTTTAACCTTGCCACGGATAGCCGATGGTCTTTACCAAGCGGCTGCGCGAGCCAATCATGCGCGGCGAAATCACGTGCAGCGTAAGGATTTGGCGCAGCGCACACGTCAAGGTCGGCGGGCATTACCGATTGGGGGAAGGGTTCATCGAGGTCACATCGATTCGGCGCATCACGATGGCGGAGGTGACGCCCGAACTGGCGCGACGTTCAGGCTTCGCAGGTGTGATCGATCTGTTGAAGGTGGCCAAACATGGGCCGGGCGAGAAGATCTACCTGGTCGAGTTCGAATACCATGCGGGCGCGCCGATTGCCCGCTGAAATCAGCGTTGTTAGAGTTTGAAGTTGGTCACAATCGAGATTCGGGAATAGACCGGGGTTCAACCAGATGGCGACGACGATCACGAGCGAATGCATCAACTGCGGAGCGTGCGAGCCGGAGTGTCCCAACACGGCGATCTACGCGGGCGGAGTGCCGTGGGAACTTAACGGCACGCCGGGCGCCGCGATCGCGCAGGACATCTATTACATCGTGCCGTCGAAGTGCACCGAGTGCGTCGGCTTCCACGACCATGAGGCATGCGCCGCGGTATGCCCCGTCGATTGCTGCATCCCCGACCCGGCCAATCTCGAGACTGAAGGCGTACTGCTTCAGCGCGCGCGCGAGTTGCATCCCGAGACGACGTTCCCCGACGACGCGCCGTCGCGCTTTCGAAAAGAGGGCGGTGGGGCCGAGGCTCCTGCGGCCAATGGCGCGGCAGTCGCGGCAGCGCCAGCGCCCGCACCGGCGGCAGCGCCCAAGCCAGTCGCGGCGGCTCCTGCGGCGGCAGCTCCAGCGGCGCCAACCGCAGCGGCGAGCGCCGAGTTCAATCCGCTGACGTGGGAAGTTCCCGTCATCTGCAAGGACTGCAACGAGCCGTGGACGATTCCGTATCGGCTGTTCGAGAAAGGCGTCGTGTTCCATTGCCCGTTCTGTTCGGGATCGTACGTGCCGAAGACCGCGATGTATCGCGCGGTGAAAGAGACCTTCGAGGGTTTCTACAATCGGCGGCGGGCGGACCGCGAAGAGTTCGCGCGCAAGCGCGAGCGTGAAGCGGCGGCGTTCGAAGCGAAGCAGGCGGCCGAGATGGAAGCGTTCAAGCAGAAGCTCGAGGCGCTGGCGCATTCGATGAAGCCGGCGGGCAAGCTGGTGCGGCCGACCGGGATCGCGTCGATGTTCAGTTAAGACACTCAGCTCGAATCGCAGAACCCTCACCTAGCCTCTCCCGTGAAGTAACGGGCGAGGGACCTGGCAACTCAGCCGAGGGCAGGCACCTCGAAGTTGTAGCCGTGGGTCTTTAGCTGCTCGCGGATTGCTTCGATGTGGGCGGGACCGCGGGTTTCCAGCTCGAGCATCACGCGGGCGCCGCCGATCGCGACATCGCGGCGGGTGCGATCGTGATCGATTGCGCGAACGTTGGCGCCGGTCGCGGCAATTACTGACGTCAGCTGGCCCAGCTCGCCGGGGCGGTCGCGCAAATCGACGGCGACTCGAAACAGACGCCCGACCTTCACCAGGCCGTGGCCGATGATTCGATCGAGCAAGTTGATGTCGATGTTGCCGCCGCTGATGACCAGCACCACGGTCTTGCCTTTCAGCTCGTCCTTCAGCTTGAGCGCGCCTGCAAGCGCGGCGGCGCCGGCGCCTTCGGCGAGAAGTTTCAGCCGCTCGAGCATCAGCAGGACAGCTTCGCCGATCTCGAAATCATCGACGGTGACGGCGCGTTTGACGCGACCACGCATCACCTCGAACGGAATCGCACCGATGCGGCCGGTGGCCAGACCGTCGGCAATGGTGTCGACGGGACGGCCAATCGATGCGGCTGCGTCGGCGGCGAGACTCGCGGAGAGTTGCGGTGAGCCTGCAGCCTCGACGCCGATCACCTCGGCGTTGGGCGCGCGCAGCGCAAGCGCGGCTGCGATTCCCGCGATCAATCCGCCGCCGCCAACCGGAACGATCACCACGTCGGGCGCAACTTCGTCGGCGATTTCGAGGCCGACTGTTCCTTGCCCTGCGATCACGTAAGCGTCGTCGTACGCGTCGATGAAGCTCGCGCCGCGTTCGGCGCACATCTTGGCGGCGGCAGCGCGCGCCTCCTGGTAATCGACACCTTCGAGCACGACCGACTGACCGTAGCTGCGGGTCGCGTCGATCTTGGCAATGGCGGCCGTCGTCGGCATCACGATCGTCGCGGTGACGCCCGCGCGAGTGGCGGCGTAGGCGAGCGCCTGGCCGTGATTGCCGGCGCTCGCGGCGACAACGCCGCGCGATTTCTGATCGTCAGCGAGCGTCATGAGCCGGTTGTAGGCGCCGCGAATCTTGAATGAACCGGTCTTCTGCAAATTCTCGGGCTTGAGGAGCACATGCGCGCCGACGATTCGATCGAGCGTCTCACTGCCGATCAGCGGAGTCGGCCTGATGACGCCGTCGAGGCGGCTGCGCGCCTCTTCAATGCGTTGAGGCATCAGCGAGCGGATCGATGACATCGGAATGGACGACATCGGAAAGATCTAATGATGAGTCGGTGGAGTGAATTGACGCGGAGCGGCGACGCCGAACGCATTGCCGTCGAAGTCGATTTGCGTGCAGGCGCCGGTCTGATAGTCGAGATCGAGCAGGAGGTTGCGAATGGCGCGGCGCTTGATCGAAGCGATCAGAGCGGCGACGGCGTCGGAGTCGGCGGTCGAAATTGCGGCGACTTCGGCGGCGTCGAGATTGCTGATGCGGCAGAACTCGCGCGCGCGATCCTCGCCGGAGAACGCGAGCACGCCGGCCCACGCCGCGCCTTTCTCCTGGAAGACGATCAGCGCGCCCGCGGAATCCAGCAGCAGGTGCAGCTCCTGGGGAATCGAAGAACTCACGCGCCTTCGACCGTGAGCTTGCCAGTGCGAATCGCAGCGGCGCGCTCGCGCACAAGCGCGGGGTAGGTGTAGTAGTGGTCGCCGCTCAGGTGCAGGAACGAATCGAGGTCGACGTCGTCGAGCTCGAGTTCGGCGATTGCGCGCTCGGCTGACGCGCGGTCGGGCGCCTTGACGATCGAATCGTAGAGCGCGCGACCCTGGGCGGACTGGAAGTCTTCACGCGGCGGGAGTCCGTCGGCGCCGAGTTTGCCGGAGTGAAAGTTGTCGAGGATGTAGCGCAACGCTTTGAGCTCGTGGCGCAGGATGTCGATTGGTTTCAATGAATCGCGAGGCATAGTGCCGAGCTTATCGCCGCGCGCGAGTTTAGAACAGAGAGCGCAGAATCGTAAGTCGCGCGTAGCGTTGGCAGCGCCCGCTCTGAATGACTCAAGGACCGGGAGACAGAGACAAAGTCAGTCGCCTTTGATTAGGCGGTGGATGGCGCTCAGGTGGCGCTGCGAGTCGCGCTTGCGGCCCATCGCCTCGTAGACTTCGGCGGCGTTGCGATGCGCCTCGACGTGGGCGGGGTCGCATTCGAGCGTGCGCAGAAAACTTCGCAGCGCGTTCTGCAACTCGTCCTTCTTGCGGTAGAGCAGCCCCAGCTTCAGGTGCACGTCGGCGCTGGCGGGAACGATGGTTGCTGCGCCGAGCAGGTGGCGCAGCGCGCCGGCCAGGTCGCCTTCGCGCTCGAGCAGCGTGGCGAGGCGCAGGTGCGCTTCGAAATTGCCGGGCTCGCGGCCGACCAGCTCGCTGTAGATGGTGAGCGCTTTGAGGGGATCCTCGTCGGCGACGCGGCGCGCCTCTTCGAAGCGCTCGCGCACGCGGGCGGGGCCGAAGCCGTCCTCGACTTTGCCGGGCTGATAGGTGCGCTCGAAGTCGAAGATCAACTGCCCGGTTTCGCACTCGATGAGCGAGGGGCCGTCGCGCACGACGATGCGGCCTTCGTCGTTCACGAGTTTGAGCGAGGTGACGGAGCGTTCGGGATCGACGAGCGTGCGCACTCGCTCGAGGCATCGCTGGATCGGATCGATATGCTGGCGGGTGCCGAGCAGTTCCTTGGCGAGGCGCATCTCGAGCAAGTCGTTGAACCCGAAGCGATACTTGCGGCCGCCTGCATTCAGCGGGCGTACGAGATTGCGCTTGACCCAGTAGCGAATACGCTCCGGCGTGACCGCGAGGATTCTCGCCGCCGTGCGCGTGGAAAAAGTCTCGCCGCCGCCCGCCTCAACCATCTTCAACACCATCGAAGAGTATAGGCAGTCGGGCGCGTGCTCTCAACGAGGGGTCTCGCGGTTTCTCAACACCTGTGGAGCGTACGTGTGCTAGCCGCGGATTTCCTTGAGCGCGCGAGCGACGCGGACGACCGCCTCGACGCCGTTCTTCGCGTTGTCGATCCGCGCGACGGCCTGATCGTCGGTCATACCGGGGCCGGTGATGGCGAGGCCGACCGGCTTGTCGAACTCGAGGGCGAGCTGGATGCCGGCGCCGGCGATCGCGTGCGAGATCAGCTCGTCGTGCAGAGTTTCGCCCTTGATGACTGCGCCGATCATCACGACGCCGTCGATTTCCTTGCGCTGCAGCAGAGCTTTCACGACGGGCGCCATGTCGTAGACGCCGGGGACGTGGACGACGCGCGCGACCTCGACGCCGAGCGACTCGGCGTGGCGGCGCGCGCGCTGTTCCATCGGCGCGGTCACTTCGGAGTTGAACTCCGAAACTACGAACGCGATTTTCACTTTTTCACTTTTCACTTCACGGCGTTCAAAGGTCAACCGTAACGGCGTCGCGAATCTCGACGCCGTTGCTTTTCAGATATGACTTGAGCGCGGGAATCGGATGCTCGCCGTAGTGAACGATCGAGGCGACGATGGCGGCGTCGGCCATGCCGGCGGTGAACGCGTCGCGCAGATGGGACGGCTCGCCGGCGCCGCCGGACGCGATCACCGGAATGGAAACGGCTTCGCTGATGCGGCGGGTGATTTCGAGATCGTAGCCGAGCTTGGTGCCGTCGCGATCGATCGAGTTGATGCACAGCTCGCCGGCGCCGAGGCGCTCGCCCTCGAGCGACCAGGCGAGCGCGTCGCGGCCGGTGGGTTGGCGTCCGCCGTCGATCACAACTTCGTAACCGGTCGGCACCTCGGGCCGCGCGCCGGTTTTTTTCACCTGCATCGAGAGCACGACACACTGGCTGCCGAACGCGCGCGCGCCTTCGGAAATCAGCGCGGGGTTGCGCACCGCGCCGGAGTCGATCGAAACTTTCTCGGCGCCCGCGAGCAGCACGGCGCGCATGTCGTCGAGAGTGCGCAAGTCCGCCGCCGACGCTGAAGGGGATGAAAATTTCGCGCGCGACTGCGCGGACCACGTCGAGCATGATGCCGCGGCGTTCGTTGGACGCGGTGATGTCGTAGAAGACGATCTCGTCGGCGCCTTCATTATAGTAGTAGCGCGCCATCGCGACCGGGTCGCCGACGTCGATGTTGGCGAGGAACTGGACGCCCTTGGTGACTTTGCCGTCGCGCACGTCGAGGCATGGGATGATTCGTTTCGCGAGCATCGTCAGCCGCTCATCCGGCAGAAGTTGTCGAGCAGCTTGAGGCCGGCCGCGCCGCTCTTTTCGAGGTGGAATTGAGTGGCGATGACGTTGTCGCGCGCGATGGCGGCGGTGAACGGCAGGCCGTAGTCGCAAGCGCCAATCGCGAGCGAAGGATCGTCGGGAATCGGATAGTACGAATTGACGAAATAGAAGTGCGTGTTGTCGGGCACGCCGGCGAAGACTCGATGCGATCGCACCTGGCGCACGCGGTTCCATCCGATTTGCGGAACCTTGAGCGGGCGGCCGTCGAGCGAGCGCGGATAGCGTGCGACGCGGCCGGCGACGATGCCGAGGCATTCGGCGGCGTCCTCTTCACTGCGATCGAACAGCACCTGGATGCCGATGCAGATGCCGAGGAATGGCTTGCCGGCGCGGGCGACGTCGTTGCGCAGCACGTCGACGAGTCCGAGCGCGCGCAGATTTTCCATGGTGGCGCCGGCGGCGCCGACGCCGGGGAGGATGACGCGATCGGCGGCGGCGATGCGCTCGGGGCGATCGGTTATTTCGGATTGATGACCGAGAAATTCGAGCGCGCGCTGAACGCTGGTCAGGTTGCCGGCTTTGTAATCAACGATTGCAATCATGGGCGAATTCCGAACCGACGATCATAGCGAGAGTCGCATCGCGTGTGAATCGCGGGGATTTCAGTCAGTCAGAAAATTATAGGCTTCCGTCGATACCAACAAAATCGTTCCTTGGGAGAGGGGGAAGAAGCGTGCGGCGGTTATGCAAAGCTCTGTTACGGAGGAGAGGAGACAGAAAGCAGAATCTTGAGTCGCGCGCGAAAGAAATCGCGCGCTGTAATCGGACCCTCACCTTCATCTTCTCCCTCACCTCACAGGGAGAGGGAGACAGAGGATCGGGATTCTTCGCTCCGCGGACTCCGCTCTGAATGACACAAGAGGGGCAGAGAGCAGCGAGGATTAGATTTCGGCGCGGATGTCTTGTTGGTCGGAGAGGACGCGGACGTTTACGTGACGTTCGTCGTCGTCGCCGAGCGAGCCCCAGTGCATCGCGAAGTTCTCGAGCTGGACGTCGGGGTTGAAGCGGGCCGACACACCCATCACGACTTCGTCGACGCTGAGCAGGAACGCCATGCGCGCGATCGCGTAGACCTGGTCGTTGGAAACGACCACCAGCGGCGTCACGGCGCGGCCGTGGTCCTCGCAAACCTTGACGACTCGGCTGAACAGTTTCTCTTCGGCCTCGCTGAAGATTTGACCGCCGTCGCTCGACGCCAGTCCCTTTTCGGTGCGCACGCTCAACGCGATCAGCTCGGCGCCGTCGCGCTCGGAAAGGTAGCGATGCAGATGGGCGAGGTTGTTGGGATCGCGAATGGCGATGAGCTTTTTCTGAGTGGCGAAGAGGCCGAGGCCAATCGAGTCGACCTGGCTTTCGTCGATTAGCTCCAGGTTGAATTTCTCGGGCTCCTCGCCGTACTCATGGGCGACCTGGCCGTTGATTTTTTCCGATATCTCGAAAATCACGAACAGTGCGAGGGTGAAGCTGACGCCCGAGATGGTCGCGACCTGCTTGGTGAACAGGTTGATGACGGCGGTCGCGAACAGGATGGTAAATGTGAGCGCAAGACCGAGCGGGAAGTCCTTGCCGCCGGGCCGGAAGAACTTCAGGTTGAGCGGCATCCGCCACAAGCGATGGTACTTATCCTTGTAGCGCAGAATCAGAACGGAGAGCGTTTTGAAGACGAAGCTCCAGATGACGCCGAAGGCGTAGGCCTCGCCCAGCACGAACATGTCGCCGCGCGAGAGGATGATGGTGGCGATTTGGAGCATCGCGACCATGTTTACGATGCGGTAGTTGGTGCCGAATTTCTTGTGCGGATGGCGGAACCAGTCGAGCAGCACGCCGTCTTCGGCGACGCGCGTGAGCACGCCGGTCGAGCCGACGATCGCCGTGTTGACGGCGCCGGCGAGAATCAGGAATCCGACGAAGACGACGAACGCGCGCAGCGCGATTCGCGCCCACAGCGGGCCGACCATGAACATCGCGAGGCCGCCGATCAGATCGTCGCCGTAGTTCGACATGCGGACGCTGTCGGGGATAATCATGACGGCGAAGAAGGAGACGAGCGAGGTCAGCAACAGGCTGTAAATGAAAATGACCATGCCGGCGCGCAGGAGATTCTTAAGCTTGGGCGCTTCGATCTCGCGATTGATCTGCGCCAGCGATTCCTCGCCCGACATCGCGAGGATCGAATGGCCGAACGCGATGAGGATTCCCAAAGTGCCGATGGTGCGCGCGCCCGGAAAGTGCTTGAGCCATCCGAGCGAGTCGGGCGTAAACTTCAACTCGAACGGCGGCAGATGCGCGCCGCGCATATAAATCGTCACGCCGCACCATGCGATCATGAGCACGGCCATGACGGTCGTGATTTGCATGATGCGCATCGCCTTGCCACTGGATTCCTCGATGCCGAGAATGTTCTGGCGCCAGAAATAAATTGTAACGGCGATGGCGAAGAATGCGGCGGTGAAGTCGGGCGGGAGAATGATGCTGGAGTGCGCGAGCTTGAGCAGCTCATTGATCAAGCCGACCAGGTATTGGCCGGCGGAAACGCCGCTGATGGGGCCGGTCAGGATGTAGTCGAACATCAGGGCCGAGACAGAGATTTTCGCCAGCGTCGAGCCCATCGCTTCTTTGACGACGCGATAGACTCCCCCGCGCGTGAACATCGAGCACGATTCGACGTACACGGCGCGCACCGCGTACGAGAACAGCATGACGGCGAGAATGAAGTAGGGCGCGGAGCGGCCGCAGGCCTGCTCGACGATGCCGCCGATATAGTAGGCTGAGGAGGCGAGGTCGCATAGCACCACGGCCGACGCTCGCCAGAAAGAGATAAAGGCGAGCATCCCGGTGGTTACTACGATTGCTTTGGTTTGTTTGCCGAAGGTCGCTTGCGGTTGAGGCCGCTCAGCGCCGATGAGTTTTGGAGTCGCAGCCAAGTATGAAATCTCCCCGAGCAAACGCCGAATAGGTCGGCGATGCATGCAATTCATAGTGCAAGATGCAGACCGCAATGATTGATCGCGATCTAATTGCGATTCATAAAGCAGGATGTGCGAACGGCAATGGCGCGAGCCGTTATTGCCGTGCAATTTGCAATATTAATTGAGATTCAGCGCTCTTGATGATCGTGCCACTTTGAGCACTAGAATGTTTATTGAACAGCTATTCGGGGAAGCGCTTGGCTAACATTCTCGTAGTCGACGACGACCGCAATATCCGGCGCACGCTCGCGGCCAGCCTCGAATCCGCGAGTCATCAAGTGACAGTGGCCGAGAGTGCGGAACGGGCGCTGGAACTGCTGGGGCCGTCGGGAACCGCGTTGGTCGTCTCCGACATTCGCATGGAAGGAATGAACGGGCTGAAGCTGCTCGAATCGATCAAGCGGATCAACCCTGCGGTGCCGGTCGTGATGATGACGGCGTTCGGATCGATTCCCGACGCGGTCGAGGCGATGCGCCTGGGGGCGTACGACTACGTCACCAAGCCATTCACCGCCGACCACATCATTCATGTAGTTGCGCGGGCGCTCGAAATGCAGGAGCTGCGCGCCGAGAACAAAGAGCTGCGCGATCGAATCGAGACGCTGACCGAGCCCGAGCCGTTCCTCACTTACAGTCCACATTCGCGAAAGCTCGCGGAGACGGCGGCGCAGGTGGCCGATAGCGACGCGACCGCGCTCATCACCGGCGAGAGCGGCACTGGCAAGAGCATGCTGGCGTCGTACATACATCGCCTGAGTCCGCGCAAGGACGGGCCGTTCGTGCAAGTCGCATGCACGACGCTCAGCGAGCATCTGCTGGAGAGCGAGCTGTTCGGGCACGTGCGCGGATCGTTTACCGGCGCGATCAAGGACAAGCCCGGACGGCTCGAAGCGGCGGAGGGCGGGACGGTTCTGCTCGACGAGATTGGCGACCTGACGCCGGTGGTTCAATCCAAGCTGCTGCGATTTCTGCAGGAGCGCACGTTCGAGCGCGTCGGCGGTGCGCAGACGATCAAAGTCGATGCGCGCATCATAGCCGCGACCAATCAGCATCTCGAACAGTTGGTCAAGGAGAAGCGCTTCCGCGAGGACCTTTATTACCGCCTCAACGTGATCGAGTTGCAGGTGCCCGCGCTGCGCGATCGGCCGGGAGAAATCCTGAAGCTGGCGGAACACTTCGCCGCGCAGGCTGCCCAGACGCATAAGAAGCCGGCGCATTCGCTGTCGGCGGAGGCGCGCGAGGCGCTGGTGTCGTACACGTGGCCGGGCAATATCCGCGAGCTGCGCAACGTGATGGAGCGGGCGGTGATACTCAGCCGCGGCGAGACGATCAATCTAAGCGATCTGCCGGACAAGATTCTCGCGTCGCCGGACAAGCTCGATCACAGCCATACGCTGGAGCAGATGGAGCGGCGGCATATCGAGGTCGTGCTCGAGCAGGCGATGACGCTCGAAGAAGCGGCCGAGATGCTCGGCATCAACGTCGCGACACTGTGGCGAAAGCGTCGGCGCTACGGCCTGGACTGATCGTACAAGTTGCAAAGTACCGGCGCGCTCCGCGAGGGAGCGCGCCGGTTTTCGAATCGTAACAGAGCAGTCTGCGCTACTTGGGTTTCATCGCGCCTTCGAGGCGGCTGTGACTCTTCACGCAGGTGCCGAGGCTGGTGAACGGATCCGGCCAGTCGTGTTTGACGCAGTAGGGCAGCGCCGCCATGTCGGTCTCCGTGTATCCGCGCGCCGAAAGATCCTTCTTCAGGCAATCGCTGTGCGGCTGGTTAGCGCCCGCGACGCCGGCGGCATCGTCGGCGGCCTCAGTAATCAGCGCATCGCGCAACTCGATCTTCACCTGCGGATCGGTACTCTTGCCGAGCGAGCCCGCGACGTTGCTCGACGGACCGCAGACGCCGACCGCATCGATGAACGCCTCTTCCAGCCCGACAGTGCTGAGATCTTTTGCGAATCCGACACCCGCCGCGGCCATCAGCATACTGGCCGCGAAAAATGCCACAGCAAATCTTTTCATCTACGCGTCCTCCAGGTTGAGATGTGACCCAGGGAAAAGAGGCCTCATCGTTGGCATCCTGTTCATTCTGTAGATTCGACGGGTCAAAAAGTCCAGAGAGCGAAAAGCGCGGGTTCTCGAGGGCAAGCGGCTTGACGGAAATGGCTGCTTGATGAAAGTGTCGCGAGCAAGTCAGACGAAAGGATTTCACCATGGCCAAAATCGCACTCGCTTGCACGATTCTTCCGGACAGTCCGCCGGCGCGCCTCGTCGAATGGTCGCGCGCGGCGGAGGATGCGGGCTTTTCCGGCGTCTTCATGACGGAGGCGAACAACGACTCGCTGGCGTGCTCGCTGGCGCTCGGCCTGCAGACCAAGCGAATCAAACTCGGCACGGCGATCACGAATATTTACCTGCGGCATCCCAATTTGCTCGCCAACGAAGCCGCTGCTGTCCAGGAATTTACCGGTGGACGATTTATTCTCGGACTGGGCACGGGGCATCGCGAGGGCAATTCGGCGCTCGGAATCGACATGGGAGTTCCGCTGACGCGCATGCGCGAAACGGTGAAGACGCTGCGCGCCATGCTGGACGGCGGCAAGACCGGGCCGCGCGTCAGCACCAAGCTGCCGCTGTACCTGGCGGGCGTCTCGCGCCCGATGGTGAAGCTGGCCGGCGAAATCGGCGACGGCGTCATCTTCAATTTCTTTCCGCCGGCTCGCGTCAAAGAAGCGCTCGGCGAACTGGCCGAGGGCGCGAAGACCGGCGGGCGCGACGTGAAACAGATCGAGCCGACGCTGTTCGCGACCGCGTTTATCTCGGACGACCTGGAAGCGGCGCGCCGTCCCGCGCGCAAGCTGCTGTCACGCTACGGCGCGCTGAAGTTCTACGGCAACATGATGGCGCATGCGGGCTTCGAGCGGGAAATTGCGGCGATTCGGGCGGCCGGGCGCGACCCCGACGCAGCTATCGCGGCCGTCAGCAACGAGCTTATCGATGCGACCTTGATCGTCGGCTCCGAGGGGCGCGTGCGCGAGCGGTTGCAGGAGTTGTGCGCGCCGGGAATCGGCACCGCGATAGTGTTTACGAATCCGGTCAACGAAGATCGTAACGCGGCCGTGATGCGGACGATTCGCGCGCTCAAGCAATAGCGCGAAACTTACGGCATGTCCTGGTCGGTCGGATTCTGATCGTTGGGACTTCGAGCCAGCGCGACGCGATCGTAAAAGCGCCGGATACGCCTGGCGTTGACGCCAAAATCGCCGACCCCGTCGCGCGACTTCGAGCGCATCTCGATCAGGCTCGCGCCGTCGGGCGTCGGCCGAATCTGGATCACGACGTCATCGTGGAAGTGCCACAGCTTTGAGGTGGCGACGGCCTCGAGCGTGTGCGTGGCCGGATCCGAGTAGGTGATTTTCCACGACGGAATTGCTTGCGCGACTTCGGTCACGCGCGCGAAGGCCGCGGCCGGGTCCAGCCGTTCCTTAATCGGACCGATCGGTCCGTAACCGGCCAGCTGCTTAGCGGCATACTTGGCCTTGTTGTAAGTCAGGTCGCGGTTCGCCTGAGGCTGCAGCTTCTGGGCGTAAACGAACTCAGGCGAATTGTCGAAATCGGTCGTGATGTCGTTGATGGCCGGATATTTCGCGCTGCCCAGAATGGTCGCGATCACCGGCACCGCGATCAGCGCGCTAATCACCGTAGCCATCACAGCCCGATTGCGCCCGGCTCGCAATTGAGGCGTGCGCGTCAGGTAAATGGCGAGCAGGCCAACCGACGCACCGAGGATGCTCAGCAGGAAGCCGAGAGCGAATAGCTGGAACCCCATGAACGCCGGAACCAGGTAGAAGTGTGCGCCGATGACGCCGACGGCGACCATGGTGACCGCCAACAGAGCGTCAAAGAATGCGAGCCATACGAAAGTCATCGGTTTATCCCCTGTAAGAGATTCGCGTTGGCAGCCTCAGGCCCGACTCCGGATTCCGCGCACGACGAACTGCGGCAATACGAACAGAAACGATCCTCCCGCGACGGCGCGATCGATGTCGGCGAACCAACCGTCGACCTCGGCGGCGGCGATCTTGCCGGAGTCGCGCGCATACCGCGCGAAACTGGCTTTCAGCATCGGCAGCGACCGTCCGGCAGTGTCGGCGCCGGCGTGAATCTCGACTTTCACATCGTCGAGACCCGCCGCTCGAAACAGCCGATAGAGCTGGCGTCCAATCTGCGGCTCCTTGATCGCAATCGCCTTCGACGCCGCGAGGATTCGATCGCTGCGTTCCCGCGCGGCGGCGCCAATGTCGAGCGCGAGCATGTCCCAGTCGCTGTCGACCGCGACGACAGTGCCTCCCGGAGCCGTCACGCGCGCCATTTCGGCGACAGTATCGGCTGCGGAATCGACATATTCAAGAACGTTCTTGCACCACACGCGGTCGAACGAAGCGTCGGGAAACGGCAGCGGCGGAAAGGCGCTATGCACGAACTCCGCCGCCAGCCCGGCTTCGCGCGCGCGAGCGCCAGATCGCTCGACGAACTCGGCGTTGATATCGACGCCGGTCACTTTGCCGCCGGGAGCCACGCGCCGCGCAAGCTCGAAGGTGGTGTGGCCGGGGCCGGAGCCGACGTCGAGGACGCGCAGACCGGCCTTGAGATCGAGCGGGCGCAACAGAGGTTCCATCGCGGGATGAAACGCAAGAATTTTGTCGTACGCGCTGTGCCGGTCCGAGTCGATATCGACCCAGTGCTGCTTGTAGTAGGGCTCAGCCATGCGACGACGCGTCAGATGAGACGCAGTTCTTTCATCGCGATGCGCAAACGCTCGGCGGGCGCCGCGGTCATCGGCACCAGCGGCATCCGCAACTCGTTGGCGCACTTGCCCATGAACGCGACCGCCTGCTTGACGCAAATCGGATTCGTTTCGACGAACAGCCCGCGTATCAGCGGCAGCAGCCGGTAATGGATCTCGCGCGCCTTGGCGAAATCACCGGCCAACGCCGCGGCCGCAAGATCGTGCATCTCGCGCGGCACGACGTTGCTGCAGGTCGAGATGACACCCTTCGCACCCAGCGCCATCAGCGGCACGGTCAGGGCGTCGTCGCCGGACAGGATCGTTATCCGGTCGCCGCACATCTTCAGGATGTCCGACGCCTGATCCATCGAGGCCGACGCTTCCTTGATGCCGACGATGTTCTTGATCTCCGCGAGCCGCGCCACCGTTTCCGGTAAGACATTCGACGCCGTTCGGCCGGGGATGTTGTATACGAGCAGCGGTAGATCGACGCTGGCCGCAATCGTCTTGTAGTGCCGGAAGATGCCGTCCTGCGTGGGTTTGTTGTAGTAGGGAGACAGCAACAGCGCGCCGTCGGCGCCCATCTCGCGCGCAGCCGCGGTCAGCCGAATCGCCTCGGCGGTCGAGTTCGAGCCGGTGCCGGCGATCACCGGGACGCGCTTTCGCGCCTGCTCGATCGTGAGCTTGATCACATTGTCGTGTTCGGCGTGAGTGAGCGTGGCGGATTCTCCGGTCGAGCCGCACGGAACCAGCCCGTCGATCCCACTTTGAATCTGCCACTCGATCAGATCGCGCAACGCGGGCGCGTCCACCTCGCCGTCGCGAAACGGCGTCACGAGAGCGGTCAGTGCACCATTGAACATCGTTCGAAGCCTCCAGCCTCTTTCATTTGACCGGGACAATCTCGTCGGCACCCAGTTCGACCGCGCCGCTGAAAACCTCGACGGCATTGCCGGTCATGAAAACGTGATTCGCATCGGCTCCATCGGCGCGCCATTCGATTTCAAGATTGCCGCCGCGTAACTCGACGGTCGCGGTCCGCTCGCAATGATTGGTCAGAACCGCCGCGACCAGCGCCGCGCACGCCCCGGTGCCGCAGGCCCAGGTCTCGCCCGAGCCGCGCTCCCACACTCGCATCTTAAGATGGTGCCGCGACGTCGCCAGAACAAACTCGGTATTCACCCGGCGCGGGAAGAACGGGTGATGCTCAAACTCGCGGCCCAGCGCGGCGAAATCGCGATCCTGGAGCTTGAACACGCCGTCGTCGCCGACGAAGACGACGCAATGCGGATTGCCCATCGAGACTGCCGTGATCGATTCGCGACGGCCGGCGACCTCAAGCGGGTAGTCGATGATGCGGCCGTCGGCATTAACCGGGATGTCGCGGCCTTCGAGGATCGGCGCGCCCATATCGACCGTCGCGCTGATAACGCGCCGCCCTTCCAGCCGCAGCGCGACCGTCTTGAGCCCCGCGTCTGTCTCGACGACCATCGGATTCGCGCGCACGAGGCCGCGCTCGAAGGCGAGTCGCGCGAGGCATCGAATCCCGTTGCCGCACATGTCGCCGCGGCTGCCGTCCGCGTTGTACATCTCCATTCGAATGTCGGCGTTGGCGGAAGGCGCGAGCATAATGAGGCCGTCGCCGCCTACGCCGAAGTGCCGATCGGAAAGCCTGGCCGAAAGGGCAGACGGGTCGGCGGGACGCGCACGCATCGCGACGACGTAAACGTAGTCGTTGCCGCATCCGTGCATCTTGGTGAATTCGAGAGTTGCCATTGCGTTCTATTTCAAGTCGACGATGTGCTCGCCGCGGATCAGATCTTCGAAACTGTCGCGCTCGCGAATGACGTGCACGTCAGCGCCGTCGACGAGGATCTCGGGCGCGCGCGGACGGCTGTTGTAGTTCGACGACATGACGAAGCCGTAAGCGCCGGCGCTCATCACCGCGAGCAGGTCGCCTTCCGCGGGTTCCGCCATCTCACGCTCGCGCGCGAAGAAATCGCCGCTCTCGCAGACCGGGCCGACGATGTCAGCCGTCACAGTCTTGCCCGGCTTGCGGCGATCGACGGGAATGATCGAGTGGTAGGCCTCGTAGAGCACCGGACGAATCAAATCGTTCATCGCGCCGTCGATAACGACAAAGCGCTTCACGTCGGTTTCTTTATTGTAGAGCACGCGCGTCACGAGCACGCCCGCGTTGCCAACCATCACGCGTCCAGGCTCCGTGATTATCTTGAGCCCGAGGTCCTTGATTGGCTTCAGGAGCGCGTGCGCGTATTCCGACGGTGGAGGCGGCTGCTCTTGGTATGGGATGCCGAGGCCGCCGCCGAGGTCGAGATACTTGAGCGCGATTCCCGCGCTGCGCAGCCGCCCGACAATGGCGGCGACCTTCTGCCCCGCTTCGGTGAATGGCGCCATCTCGGTTATCTGCGAGCCGATATGCGTGCTGAGGCCGACGATTTCGAGCTGCGCCAGCGCGCTCGCTTCGGCGTAATATTCGTCGACCTGCGATAGCGGCACGCCGAACTTGCTGTCGCGATGGCCGGTGGAAATATGCGGATGCGTCCCCGGATCGAGATCGGGATTCACGCGCAGGCTGACCGGCGCGCGATGCTTCATGCGGCCCGCGACCTCGGCCACGCGATGCAGTTCCGGACGCGACTCGACGTTGATCATCAGGATGCCGGCTTCGAGCGCGGCGGCGATCTCCTCGTCGGTCTTGCCGACGCCGGAGAACACGATCTTGCGCGGGTCCGCGCCGATCCGCAGGCATCGCATCAGCTCGCCGACGGAGACGATGTCGAATCCCGCGCCCATCGACGAGAACAATTTCAGGATGCTCAGGTTGGAGAGCGCCTTCATCGCGTAGCAGATCAGATGATCGGTGCCGGCGAAGGCCTCGTCAAAAACGCGGAAGTGCCGCCTGAGAGTGCGCGCGCTATAAACGAAAAAGGGGGTGTTGATTCGCCGCGCCAGGTCGGCGACCGGCACGTCTTCGGCAAAAAGTTGATCGTTGCGGTATTCGAAGTAGTTCATTGTGATGTGGTATCGCGCTCGGGTGAAGTTTCGTTTCTATCATAGCGCGGCCCGGCGAATAAACGGGCATGCGCCGCAAGCTCCGCTCGGTCGCTAAGGTTACGGGAGCGGGACGGGGGTCGGCACGACGAAAGTGTCGGGATTGGGCGGCGCGGACGCGGTCCTGCGCACGATGGTGACGTCGTTCGACGGCAGGCTCACGTAACCGTCGGTAGTGTTGGAAGTCACCGTGTAGTGATAGGTCTTGCCCATGATGGTGTCGCCGTCGATGAAGGTAAATGTGTTCTGGACCTGGAAGCGCCCTTCGTCGTGCACCTCGATCTCGCCGATCTTTTCGGGCGGCTTACCTTCCTGCGCGCGCGAGATTGAAAAGCCGCCGAGGTCTTTCATCTTTTGACCGCCGGCGTAGTTGGTGGGGCGATCCCACGTCAGCCGAATTCCATCTTTCGCGTTGGCGGCCTCGAGGCCGACAATTTGTTCGGGGCGCGCAGCCTCCGGCGGAATCGGCGTCGACTTCACACCGCATCCGAGGAAAATCGCGTTGGCAAGCGCGGCAATCACGAGCGCGAGCGTCAGTCCGTTGGCGCGCTTAGGGTTCAGCTTCATCGGCGTCCGAGCTCCTTGAGGCGGCGTTTGACGGTGGACGGCGCCGGACCGCCTTCGAGGGTGCGCCGCGCGACCGAGTTTTCGGCGCGAAGAATCGCGATCGCGTCGGGAGCGAACAAGCTGGAATGCCGTCGCAGATCCGCGATGCTCAAATCTTCGAGCGACTTGCCCGATTCGGCGGTCTCGCGAACGATCGCGCCGATGATTTCATGCGCCTGGCGAAACGCGGTGCCATGAACGACCAGGTACTCGGCGAGATCGGTCGCCAACGCAAATCCTCCGGCCGCCGCGCGCATGCGTTGGGCGTCGAATCGCAGCATCGGCCAAAACTTCGCCATCAGGTCGAGCGCGGGCTTGAGCGCGTCGAGCGCATCGAACACGCGTTCCTTGTCTTCCTGCAAGTCGGAGTTATAGGCGAGCGGCAGGCCCTTCAATATCGTGAGCATCGCGACCAAATCGCCGATGACGCGGCCGGTCTTGCCGCGGATCAGTTCGAGCAGGTCGGGATTTTTCTTCTGCGGCATCATCGAGCTGCCGGTCGAAAATTCGTCGGGCAGCGCGGCGAAGCCGAACTCGGCGCTCGTCCAGAGAATTATTTCTTCGCTCATGCGCGACAGATGTACCTGCGTGAGCGCGGCGGCCGAAAGAAAATCCACGACGAAGTCGCGATCGGACACGGCGTCCATGCTGTTGGCGGCGATCGCCTTGAAGCCCAGCGCCCGCGCGACCATCCGGCGATCGAGAGGCAACGTGCTCCCCGCCAACGCTCCCGCGCCGAGCGGCATGAATCCGGTGCGTGCGGCAGCCTGCTCGAAGCGTTCGCGGTCGCGGCCAAGCATCTCGACGTAGGCGAGCAGATGATGCGCGAGCGTGACGGGCTGCGCGCGCTGCAAATGCGTATAGCCGGGCATGATCGTCGCGAGGTGGCGCCGCGCGAGGCGAATCAGCGTGGCGCGAAGTTCGGCGACCAGCGCGATCACGGCGGCCAGCTCGTCGCGCAGATACAGCCGCAGGTCGAGCGCGACCTGATCGTTGCGCGAACGGCCGGTGTGCAGCTTGCGCCCGGGCTCGCCAATCAGCGCGATCAGCCGGCGCTCGATCGCGAGGTGGATGTCTTCATCGGCAATGTCGAATTTGAACACGCCCCGCTCGATCTCATTTTCGATACGCTCGAGTCCGCCGACGATCGAACGCATTTCGCCGGCCTTGAGCAGGCCGACTTTCGCGAGCATCTGCGCATGCGCGATCGATCCGCGAATATCGTGCCGAAAAAGCCGCCGATCAAACGGCAGCGACGCCGTGAATGATTCGACCTCGGGCAAACGGCCGCGCGCGAATCTGCCGCGAATGAGATTCTTGTTCTGGCGACGCACTTTCACTGTTGGAAGGACGGGGCCGCCCGCAGCGAACGATTCAATTGAGCGGCCGCAATTGGCAGGAGCATCCGCGCGCCGCGCAACTCATCGAGCCGTCGGGATGGGTGATATGGACGTCCATCTTGTGATGGCAGTGGTCGCAATCGCCGGTGCGCGGCGGACGGGGCACGAGCTTCGGCTGGGTGCGCGGCGGCTTGAACTGGATGACCTTGCCCAAACGATCAGTCCTTCTTCGTCGCGCGCGCCAGCGCTCGAAGCCGCACGCCCGCAAGCCGAATGAATCCGTCGGCATCGGCCTGATTGTAGCCGCCCGCTTCCTCGAAGCTCGCGATTTTCGGATCGTACAAGGAGTTCGGCGATTTGCGGCCGGCGATCCACACTCCGCCCTTGAAGAGCTTCAGCCGTGCGACTCCGTTCACGTTTTTCTGCGTATCGTCCACCAGGGCCTGCAGCGCCTCACGCTCGGGCGCGAACCAATATCCGTAATACACCATTTCGGCGTAGCGTGGGATAAGCGAGTCGCGCAGATGCATCACCTCGCGATCGAGGGTGAGCTGCTCGACCGCGCGATGCCCGTGGAAGAGGATCGTCACGCCGGGCGTCTCGTAAACTCCGCGCGATTTGATCCCGACGTAGCGATTCTCGACCAGGTCGACGCGGCCGACGCCGTGGCGTCCGGCGATTTCGTTGGCGCGCTCGATGATCTTCGCGGGCCCTAGATGCTCGCCGTTGATCGCGACCGGGTTGCCGCCGGCGTATTCGATTTCGACGTACTCCGGCTGGTTCGGCGCGTCTTCGGGCGAGACGGTGAGGCGAAACATGTCGTTGTAAGGCTCGCGCCACGGGTCCTCGAGGATGCCGCCCTCGTAGCTGACATGGACGAGGTTGCGATCCATCGAGTAGGGCTTCTCGGCGGTGACGGTGAGGGGAATTTTCTTTTCGCTGGCGTATGCAATCATGTCGGCGCGGCCCACGAACGGCCAATCGGTACGCCGCCACGGCGCGATGATCTTCAGGTCCGGCGCGAGCCGCGCAAACGTCAACTCGAAGCGCACCTGGTCGTTGCCCTTGCCGGTGGCGCCATGCGCGACAGCGTCGGCGCCTTCCTGGCGCGCAATCTCGACCAGTTTCTTGGCGATGACCGGCCGCGCGATCGAGGTGCCGAGCAGGTAGTAGCACTCGTAGATGGCGCTGGCGCGGAGCATCGGGAAGACGAAGTCGCGGGCGAATTCCTCGCGCAGATCGACGATATAAAGTTTGCTCGCTCCCGTCTTGAGCGCCTTATCTTCGAGGCCCTCGGTCTCGTCGCCCTGCCCGACGTCGGCGCAATATGCGACGACCTCGCAGCCGAAGTGATCCTTGATCCAGCGCAGCATCACCGACGTGTCGAGCCCGCCCGAATACGAGAGCACCAGTTTATTTATTTTCTCGGTTGCCACGATTCGTCACTCCGGCGCCGCCGCAGTCTGCAAAATTTCGGGACGTATCAGCCAGACCATCACTGCCTTCTGCGCATGCAGCCGGTTCTCGGCTTGATCGAGCACGACCGAGCGCGGTCCGTCGAGCACGTCATCGGTGATTTCCTCGCCGCGATGGGCCGGCAGGCAATGCATGACGAGCGCGCCCTTGCGCGCGTTCTTCAGCAGCGCGTCGTTGACCTGGAACCCCTTGAAGTCGCGGCGGCGCTGCGCAGCTTCCTTCTCGCGGCCCATCGAGGTCCAGGTGTCGGTGTAAACGACGTCGGCGTCCTTCACCGCCTCGGCCGGATCGTCGGTGAGCGTGCCGATTTCCTCGTTGCGCAGGCGCGCCATGAACGCCTTCTCCGGCTCGTAGCCTTTGGGACAAGCGAGCCGCAGCTCGAAACCCGCCAGCGCGGCCGCCTCGATCCAGCTCTGCGCCAGGTTGAAGCCGTCACCGACGAAGGCGACACGCACTTTAGCGAGATCGCGGCCGAAGCGTTCGCGCAGCGTCATCAGATCGGCCAGCAACTGGCACGGATGAAGCAAATCGGTGAGGCCGTTGATGACGGGCACGGTCGCTTCGCGCGCCAGCTCGACCGCGGTCTCGTGCGAGAAGGTGCGAATCATGATCAAATCAACCGCGCGCGAAATGTTGCGCGCGACATCCTTGACCGACTCGCGCTCGCCGATACCGATATCGTTCGGCGCGAGATAAATCGCATGCCCACCGAGCTGCGCCATGCCGGTCTCGAAGGTGACGCGCGTCCGCAGCGACGGCTTCTGAAATACCATCGCGAGCGTCCGCCCGCGCAGGTACGGATGCTCGAGTCCAATTTTGAGCTCGGACTTGAGCCGCGCGCCGAGCGCCAGCAAGCCGTTGAGCTCAGCCGGCGAGAGCGAGCTGAGGTCGAGGAAGTCGCGTTTCAGTTGGCGGCTCATTTCGGAATCGGCGCGTTCTTGAATGCGTTCTCGATGATCGCGAGGCCCGCATCCGCCTCCTCGCGCGTGAGGTTCAGCGGCGGCAGCAGCCGCAGCACGTTGCCGGCAGTGCCATTCACGAGCAGCCGATTCTTGATGCAGTCGTCGACGATCGGGCGCGCGTCGTGCTTGAGCACGGCGCCGATGATCATGCCGAGGCCGCGTACTTCGACGATTCGATCGCACGACTGCGCAAATTGCGTGAGCCGCTCGAGCATGTAAGCGCCGACGCTCGTGGCGTTCTCGAGCACGCCGTCCTGTTCGAGGGCGTCGATCACGGCGACCGCGGCCGCGCACGCCACTGGATTTCCGCCGAAGGTGCTGCCGTGACTGCCGGGCGTAAAGCTCGACGCGATCTCTTCGCGCGCGATCATCGCGCCGATCGGGAGTCCGCCGCCGAGCGCCTTGGCCAGCGTCACGATATCCGGCTTGATGCCGGTGTGCTCGAACGCGAAAAACTTTCCGGTGCGCCCCATGCCGGTTTGCACTTCGTCCAGGATCAACAGCAGCTTGTTGCGGTCGCACCAATCGCGCATCCGCTTCAGGTAGTCTGCGTGCGGCACGACCACGCCACCCTCGCCCTGGATCGGTTCGACCATCACGCCGACGGTTTCGTCGTGCAGCGCGCGATCGAGCGCCGCCAGATCGTCGAACGGCACCGTCCTGAAGCCGGGCATCAGCGGTTGAAACCCCTGATGGTACCGCTCCTGACCGGTCGCAGTGACCGTCGCGAGCGTGCGTCCGTGGAACGAGCCGAGGGTCGTCAAAATCTCGAAGCGCCCGCCGCCAACGCTGCTGCCCCATCGCCGCGCGAGTTTGATCGCGGCTTCGTTGGCTTCGGCGCCCGAGTTGCCCAGGAAAACTTTTCCGTCGCCGAAGTGATTCGCGAGCCGCTCGACCAGTCGCGCCGTCGGCTCGGTGTGGAAGACGTTCGAGACGTGCGTGAGCTTTTCCGCCTGCTCCTTGATCGCGCGCACGACGCGCGGATTTCCATGACCGAGGCTGGTCACGGCCAGCCCGCAGAAAAAATCCAGGTAGCGGTTGCCGTCGGCGTCGTAGAGATAAGCGCCATGCCCGCGCGCGAACGCCAGCGGCAAACAACCGTAAACATCGACCATGTGCCGATGCGTGAGTTCGATTATCTCGGCGTTGTTCATCGCGCTTTGCCGCCCTCGGCGCTGCGCGCCGTGTCGCTCAAGGCAGACACCTTGGCCCGGCGTTGAACCACCTCGGTGCCGATTCCCGCGCGGGTGAAAATTTCGAGCAGCACCGCGTGTTTGACGCGCCCATCTATAATGTGGGTCTTCGCCACGCCCTTGTTCAGCGCCTCGATGCAGCATTCGACCTTCGGGATCATCCCCTCGTGAATGACGCCGCGCGCGATTAGCCGCTTCGATTCGGCGGCGTCGAGGGTCGAGAGCAGTTTGCCGTCCTTGTCCTTCACGCCTTCGACGTCGCTCAGCAGGATCAATTTCTCCGCCTTGAGCGCGGCGGCTATTTCGCCCGCCGCAGTGTCGGCGTTGATGTTGTAGGTCTGGCCGTCGCGGCCGAATCCGGTCGGCGCGATCACCGGGATGAAGTTGTTGACCTCGAGCGTGCGCAGCAGTTCCGGATTGACGCGATCGACTTCGCCGACCAGCCCGATATCGACGCGCGAGCGCTTGCCGTTGTCGTCGGTCACGACCATCCGCATCTTGCGCGATCTGATCAGGTCGCCGTCCTTGCCCGACAGCCCGACCGCGCGGCCGCCCATGCGCGAAATCGTCGCGACCAGATCCTTGTTGATTCTCTGCAGCACCATCTCGGCCGCTTCCATCGTCGCCGGATCGGTCACGCGCATCCCGCGCACGAAGCGCGACTTGAGCCCGAGCTTGCCGATGAGTTCGGTGATCTGCGGCCCGCCGCCGTGCACGATAATCGGGTTGATGCCGACCAGATCGAGCAACACGACTTCCTGCGCAAAACTTTCGCGCAGCTCCTCGGTCTGCATCGCGTGGCCGCCGTATTTGATGACGAAGGTTTTGCCGCGAAAGCGCCGAATGTACGGCAGCGCTTCGAGGAGCACGTCGGCTCGATTGTGGGTGGACTCTTTCACGTCTTAAGTTCTCCGAAACCCGAAAAGGAAAATCAAAACAGTAATGCAGGCGCGGCGCAATGCGTTGGCTGAGTGGTCGTTAATGCAAGTGTAACGATCGAACGGGAGCTACAGAATATAGCGCGAAAGATCCTCGTCCTTGACGATTGGGTCGAGGCGGCCGTGGACGTAGCCGGCGTCGATGGTCAGCTCGTGCTCCTGCAGCTCGGGCGCATTGAACGAGAGCTCCTCGAGCAGGCGTTCGAGCACGGTATGCAGCCGTCGCGCGCCGATATTTTCCGAGCGCGCATTAACTTTCGCCGCGATCTCCGCCAGCGCGGCGACGCCATCCTCGGTGAAGCGGATATGCATGCCCTCGGTCTCCATCAGCGCGACGTATTGGCGGGTCAGCGCGTTCTCGGGCTCGGTCAGAATGCGAATGAAGTCCTCGCGCGTCAGCGCCTTCAGCTCGACGCGAATCGGGAAGCGGCCCTGGAACTCGGGAATCAGGTCCGACGGCTTGGAGGTGTGAAACGCGCCCGACGCGACGAACAAAATGTGGTCGGTCTTCACCGCGCCGTATTTCGTGTTGACGGTCGAGCCTTCGACGATTGGCAGCAGGTCGCGCTGCACGCCCTCGCGCGAGACGTCGGGCCCGTGCGATTCGCGGCCGGCAATTTTGTCGATCTCGTCGATGAACACGATGCCGGACTGCTCGGCGCGGGAAATAGCCTCGTGCGCGACCGCCTCCATATCAACCAGCCGCGCCGCTTCCTCCGCCGTCAGCAACTCGAGCGCCTCGGGGATTTTGACTTTGCGCGTGCGCGTCTTCTTGGGCATGAGCTGATTCATCAGCTCCTTCATGTTGAGGCCCATCTCTTCCATGCCCTGCGGCGTGAAGACCTCGATATTCGGCACCGAGTTGGCGCTGACTTCGAGCTCGACTTCGCGATCGTCGAGGTGGCCGCCGTTCAGCAGCTTGCGCAACTTCTCGCGCGTGTCCTTGTGCGAGTCGTTGTCGCTTATCTCGAGGTGACCCTCAGGCGTCATGCCCGCGGGACGGCGGACTTTGGTCGGCGCCGGGAACAGCAGATCGAGCAAGCGCTCCTCGGCATTCTCGCGCGCCTTGACCGCGACGCGATCGCGCGCCTCGTCGCGCACCATCTTGACCGAGCACTCGGCCAGGTCGCGAATCATCGACTCGACGTCGCGGCCGACGTAGCCGACCTCGGTGTAGCGCGAGGCCTCGACCTTGACGAACGGCGCCTGCGCCAGCCGCGCGAGGCGTCGCGCGATTTCGGTCTTGCCGACGCCGGTCGGCCCGATCATGAGGATATTCTTGGGCGCGATTTCGTCGCGCAGCTCGGGCGCGACATTCTGCCGCCGCCATCGATTGCGCAACGCAATCGCGACTGCGCGCTTCGCGTCATGCTGCCCGACGATATAGCGGTCGAGCTCGGAGACGATCTCGCGCGGCGTCATTACTTGTGGAACTGCCATCGGATGAAAACTTCCCGCAGGTATTGTGGCTATAATTCCTCGAACACAAACTCGTCGTTGGTATAAACGCAGACTTCCGACGCGATCTTCATTGCGCCTTCCGCAATTTGCCGCGCCGTCATTCCGGAGCCATGACGAATCAGCGCGCGGGCGGCCGACAGCGCATAGTTGCCGCCCGAACCGATCGCGAGGATGCCGTCGTCAGGCTCGAGCACGTCGCCAACGCCCGAAATCAGCAGCGAGCTTTCCTTGTCCGCAACGACGAGCATCGCCTCGAGCCGCCGCAGGATTCGATCGGTGCGCCAATCCTTGGCCAGCTCGACGGCGGCGCGCCGCAGCACTCCATTGTATTCCTGCAGCTTCGACTCGAACTTGTCGAACAGCGTCAGCGCGTCGGCGGTCGAACCGGCGAAGCCAGCCAGCACGCGATCCTGATGCAGCCGGCGCACTTTCTTCGCCTTGCTCTTCATGATCGTTTGCCCGACGCTCACCTGCCCGTCGCCCGCGATGACGACGTGGCCTTCGTGGCGCACGCTCAGAATCGTCGTGTGCCGAAATTCGACACCCGGCTCGATACCCCTGTCAGACTCGTGGGAAGGCACGTCGATAAACCTCTTTCAAATGATTCACGCTGACGTGAGTATAGCGCTGCGTCGTCGCCAGGCTCGCATGACCGAGCATCTCCTGTATCGACCGCAGATCCGCTCCATTACCAAGCATATGCGTTGCGAAAGAGTGACGCAGCCCGTGCGGAGTGACGCCGGCGCTGATGCCGGCGGCCTCGATTCTGCGCTGCAGAATCATCTCGACGCTGCGCGTGGTCAGCCGTCCGCCGCGAAGATTCGTGATGACGGGACCGTCGTGCTCCCACGCAATCGGCATCGCAGTTTTCCACTTCTTCAACGCGTCGAGGGCGGGCTCGCCCAGCGGCACGAGGCGATCCTTGTTGCCCTTGCCGGCGCGGACCATCACCATGCCGAGCTCTTCGTCGATATCGCGCCAGTTGAGGCCGACCAGCTCGCCGACGCGCAGGCCCGATGAGTAGAGCGTCTCGAATATCGCGCGATCGCGCAGCGCCGCGGGAGTAGTGTCTTCCGCCGACACCTCGAGCAGGCGGCGAACCTGGTCTTCCTGCAAAATCGACGGCAAGCCGCGCACATTTTTCGGCGAGCGAATCGAGCGCGCGGGACTCGCCGCACCAATTGTCGTTTCGCGATATCGAAAGAATGCCTTGATCGCGCTCAGCCGGCGCTGGACGGTGGCGCGCGCGGCGCTGTTCTTCATCAGTTCAGCCAGGTAGCCGCGGACGTGATCGGCGGTGATGCTCGCGACGTCGATCTCGTCGATGCGTTGGCCGAGAATCGCGGCGCGCTCGAGCAGAAAACTGCGGAACGCAAGCAGGTCGCGGCGATAGTTGGTCACGGTATTGTCCGCGGCGCGCGACGCCTTCTTCAGCGCCGCCGCAAATGCGTTTATCTCAGCCTCCATCGTCTCGCGCGCACCCATTTGAGCGGCTATGCTATCAGCGGCGATTCGGCTGAAAAAGCGCGCATTTTCGGGGCCGGTCGCATTCTAGTCCCGCGGGGCACCATGCCGCACGAACAACTCGCCGCTTCGCTATGAACTGTTGGAATTGCGCCAGGAAGATAGAAGTAGTGGCCGGCGACCGTATCGGCTTTCGCGACGAATGCCCCGGATGCGGCCGCGCGCTGCACGCCTGTCGCAACTGCGGATTTTACGATCCGGCGTACAACAACAGTTGCCGCGAACCGATGGCGGAGCGGGTGGTCGACAAGGAACGATTCAATTTCTGCGAGTATTTCAAGCCAGGCGATGCGGCGGTGAAGTCGCCGGCCAGGACCGGCGCGCAGGACAAGCTGGAGGCTCTGTTCAAGAAAAAATCATGACAGCCCGAATATCGCTCCTGCATGACCGCTGCGCCCGGCTTCTTTTGATCGCGGCGTTCGCTTCGATCGTCGCCACCGGATGCCATCCGGCCAACAGCGCGCGCGGCGTCGTCGATCGCTTCATCGACCAATACTATGTCGCGATCGATCTGAAGGCGGCCGAGCCGTTCTGCACCGGACTCGCGCTCGACAAACTGCATAAAGAGATGCAGCTGATTGGCAATCAGAGAATCGACGCCAACACGCGCAAGCCCGTGGTGCACTACAAGCTCACTGCCGAGCGCGATGCGACCGACCACATCGAGTTCCTGTTTCGCGCGACGATCGACGTGCCCGAGGGCGGCACCTTCAATCGCAACTGGCTGATCACGGCGCGCAAGGACGCCGATACATGGAAAGTGTCTAATTTCGATGACTACGAATAGCGGCTCGGTCGCTGCGATCATTCTCGCCGCCGGCAAGGGGACCCGCATGCACTCGCAGCGGGCCAAGGTTCTGCACGAGCTTGGCGGCGAGCCGATGATTCGGCGCGCAGTTCGCGCAGTCGCCGCAGTCGAACCTAATCCCGATCCCATTGTGATCGTCGTCGGTCACCAGGCTCGCGAAGTCGAGGCCGCGGTGAACTTCGATAGCGCACGCTTCGCGCTCCAGGAGCCGCAGCGCGGCACCGGCGACGCTGTGCGATTTGGCCTCAATAAAATTTCTGAAAACTTCGATGGCGACGTGCTCATCACCTACGGCGACATGCCAGCGATCACCGCGGCGACCTTGCGCGCGTTTCTCGAAGCACATCGAAAGTGCGGCGCAAAGCTCTCGTTCATCAGCATCGTGCTCGACGATCCTGCCGCGTATGGGCGCGTGATTCGCGACGCGAGCGGCAAAGGTCGAAAAAATTGTCGAACACCGCGACGCGTCGCCCGCCGAGCGCGCCATCAAGGAAATCAACACTGGATGTTACCTGGTCGATAGCGCCCTGCTGCGGTCCGCGCTCGAGCAACTGAAACCAGGCAACGCACAAGGTGAGTATTACCTGACCGATATCGTCGCGATTGCGCGGGCGCGCGGCGAAAACGTCGAAGCATGGGTGGCGGAAGACCCGGCGGAATTCGCCGGCATAAACACGCGCGAGGAGTTGGCAAATATGGAAGCGGAAATTCGTGCGGCGGTTAACCGCAAGCTGATGGCGTCGGGGGTGACGCTGGTCGATCCGGCGAGCGCCTACATCTCGGAGCAGGCTGCGATCGCGCCCGATTGCGTAATCGGTCCCAACGTCCAGATTCTCGGCGCGTGCAAGCTCGGCGAGGGCGTGCGAATCGACGGCACCGCGTGGCTGAGCAACGTGACGATCGGCCCGCGCTGCCATCTGAAGCTGGGAGTGCGCGCCGAAGATTGCGTCATCGGCGAGGAATCGGAAATCGGGCCGTTCGCCAATCTGCGCGCCGGCACCGAACTCGCCGGCCACAACCGCATCGGCAATTTTGTCGAGACCAAAAAGGCGCGGCTCGGTCGCGGCACCAAGGCCAGCCATCTCAGCTACCTCGGCGACGCCACGATTGGTGACGACACCAACATCGGATGCGGCGTCATCACGGTGAACTATGACGGCTACGACAAGCATCGCACGGAGATCGGCGACCGCTGCATGGTCGGATGCGACACACAACTAGTCGCGCCGGTGAAGGTCGGCAGCGATGTGTACGTCGCGTCCGGCACGACGATTATTCGCGAGGTGCAGGACGGCGCGCTCGTGATGTCGCATCATCCGCAGCGCGAAAAAGCCGGCTGGATGGCGACCTGGCGCGAGCGTCACGGCGACAGCCCCGACGGCAGCCTGAAGCGCAAGAAGGATCACTGAGGGCTTCGCGCGTCACTTGTGCTGACTCGTACAGGCGGCAATAATCGTCGGAACGAGGTGACGGGCGAGGCGATAGAAAACGAAATTCGAGAGTAGCGCCAGGACTCATGGCGGCGGCGCCGTGAGTTGACGAGGTGGAAGCAGTATCGAAAGATTCGGCGGATGGCTTCCCGGCTCCACAGTCGATAGAGGCGAGCAACCAAACCGCGCGGGTGACCGCGCGACAAAGTGCGCCTCGAGTGGCAGAGCATCCGGCTCTGACGTGATTTTCCAAACTCTCCTGCAAATCATTTCGCTATCGCTCCGTCCGTGCGGGTTCGGATAACTCCGTAACCTTCCCTGCGAATGCGGGGGACAGGAGCGAACAAGTATGTGCGGAATAATCGGATACGTCGGACCGAGCGAGGCTTACCCAATTCTGCTCGGAGGACTGGCCCGCCTGGAGTATCGCGGCTACGACTCGGCCGGAGTCGCGACCATCGTCGATAGCGGCAAGCTGGAGATTCGCCGCGCCAAAGGCAAGCTCGAAAATCTTCGCCACCTGCTGGCCGACTCGCCCCTGCAAGGCCACATCGGAATCGGGCACACGCGATGGGCGACGCACGGCCGCCCGTCCGAAGAGAATGCGCATCCGCACAAAGCGGGCCCGGTCGCGGTAATTCACAACGGCATCGTCGAGAACTTTATCGACCTGCGCACGGAGTTGCTCGCGCGCGGGCATAAGCTGCGATCCGAAACGGACACTGAGCTCATCGCGCATCTGATCGAGGAGAAGCTCAAAGCCGGCCGCGGCCTGACCGAGGCTGTGCGCGAGGCCGTGCTGCGCCTGCGCGGCTCGTTCTCGATCGTCGTGCTGTCGGAAACGGAGCCCGACAAGCTGGTCGCCGCCAAGACCGCGACGCCGCTGGTGCTGGGTCTTGGCGACGGCGAGAACTTCATCGCGTCGGACATTCCCGCGATTCTCGAGCACACGCGCCGCGCGATCGTGCTGGAAGACGGCGAGCTGGCGGAAGTAACTGCCGCCAACGCGCGCATCATGAAGTTCGACGGCAATCCGGTCACTCGCGCGCCGCGTCAAGTCGAATGGGATGCAGTCGCCGCGACCAAGGGCGGCTTTCGACATTACCTGCGCAAGGAAATCAACGACCAGCCGCAGGCGTGGATCGACACGATGGCGGGGCGCGCCGACGGCGGCTCATCGACGGTGCGCTTCGAAGGCGAGCTGTTGCCGCCGGGCGGTCCAGCGGCGGTGGGGCGAATCGTCATGCTGGGTGCGGGCGCGTCGTGGATCACCGCGCAAGTGGCCAAGTTCATGATCGAAGAGCTCGCCGGGATTCCGGTCGAGGTCGATTACTCGTCGGAGTTCCGCTATCGCCGGCCGCCGATCGACGACCGCACGATGATCATCGCCGTGTCGCAGTCGGGCGAGACCGCGGACACGATCGCCGCAATGGAAGAAGGGCGCGCGCGTGGGGCGCATCTGATGGCGATTACTAACACGGTGGATTCGTCGATTGCGCGCAAGGCTGACGCGCAGTTGTACACGCGATGCGGTCCCGAGACGAGCGTGACGACCACCAAATGCTTTCTCACGCAGCTCGAGGCTTACTACCTGTTCGCGATTCACCTGGCGTCGCGGATGGGGCGTTTGTCTGAGGCCGAGGCAGGCAAGCTGCTGCAGCCCGCGCTCGCGATTCCCGCACAGATCAAAGCTATCTTCGAGAGCGAGCCGAATATTCAGCAGATCGCGCGCAAGTACGCGCAGTCGCGCGACTTTCTGTTTCTAGGCCGCGGCATCAACTACCCAATCGCGCTCGAGGGCGCGCTCAAGCTGAAGGAAATTTCCTACATTCACGCCGAGGGCTATTCGGCGGGCGAGATGAAGCACGGGCCGATAGCACTTATCGACGATAAGATGCCGGTGGTGGTGATAATTCCCAATGACGGTCTGTTCGAGAAGTCGATGTCGAATCTCAAGGAGGTCGAATCGCGCAACGGCCGAATTATCGCGGTGACCAATCACGCGACTGCGGAGTTAAAAAACGTAGCTGCGGAAATCATCGAAGTGCCGGAGACAAACAAGCTGCTGACTCCCGTGCTGATGACGGTGCCGCTGCAATTGCTCGCCTATCACATAGCATCGGAGCGGGGCACCGACGTCGATCAGCCACGCAATCTCGCTAAGTCGGTGACGGTCGAGTAGCAGCCAGAGTATTCGAGTATGAACTGATATTCGATTGCTGTCTCGCGCAGTCGTTGGAAGCGGCCGGACTTACCGCCGTGACCGGCTTGCATGTTGACCTTGAATAGCAGCGGATTGCTGTCGGTCTTGGTTGCGCGCAGTTTTGCCACCCACTTGGCGGCCTCCCAGTAGGGGACTTGCGAGTCCCATAGGCCTGTAGTCACGAGCATCGCGGGATAGGACCTGGGTGCGACGTTGTCGTAAGGCGAGTAGGACAGCATGTAGTCGTAGTACACCTTGTCCTTGGGATTTCCCCATTCGTCGAACTCGTTAGTGGTGAGCGGAATCGATTCGTCGAGCATCGAGGTAACTATATCGACGAACGGCACATCGGCAATGATGCCGCGATAATCCGCAGGCGCCAGATTCGCGATCGCGCCCATCAGCAACCCACCGGCACTGCCGCCTTGCGCAAAAACCTTGTCGCGTGCGACGTATTTCTCCCTGATCAGATGCCGGGTTACAGCTATGAAATCGGTGAAGGTATTCTTCTTGTTCAATAGCCTGCCTTGCTCATACCAGGCGCGGCCCATTTCCTGTCCGCCGCGGACGTGGGCTATAGCCACGACGAACCCACGATCCATCAGACTTATCCAGTTCGGCTGAAAGGCCGGATCCATCGAGAGGCCATAGGACCCGTAAGCGTATTGATATAGCGGCGCACTGCCCAGCTTCGTTCCTTTACGATATGCAATGGAGATAGGGACCAGGACGCCGTCGCTCGCGGTAGCATGCAGGTATTCGGTCTTGTAGTTGGAGGAATCGAATCCTCCAAGAACAGGATCAGTCTTTAGTACGGTCTTGCGATCTGAAGTTATGTCGTACTCGTAGGTGGTCCTCGGCACGGTCAAAGAAGTGTAGGTATAACGAACTTTCACCGCGTCGATTCCCGGGGTCGGGATCAGTTGTGTCAGGTAGGTGGGCTCGGATGACTTGATCACGAAGTCCCGCTTTCCATTCCACGACCTCACGCGCAACTTCATCAGGCCGCCCGAGCGCTCGTTTACCGCCACGTAGCTCTTGAACACCTCAAAAGATTGTAAGAAGGTGTCGTCGCGGGCAGGTAGGACGTCCTTCCAGGTAGTCTTATCGGCCACCTTTGCTATCGGCGCCCGGACGAGGCGGAAATTCGGCGCACCCCAGTTGGTGCGCAAGACGAAATCGCGGCCTACATGACTTACCTGATACTCGTGATTTGCTTCGCGCGGAATCACCGTCTTGAATCGTAGCTTGGGATCGCCGGCGTCTGCGTAACGCCATTCGCTTTGTAAAGTGCTTCTAAGGACTATGAAGATGTATTTCTCAGACTTACTCCGGGCCAAGCGCATGTAGAAGCTGTGATCGCTCTCTTCGTATACCAAAGGATCTTTAGCCGAATCGGTGCCTAGCCGATGCTTGCGCACTCTCACGCTGAGCAAAGTAACGGGATCCTTTTCGACATACAGCAAAGTTCTGTTGTCATTCGCCCAGACCAGGTTAGGCTCGATGTTAGCGACGGTATCGGCGAGCATCTCTCCGGTGTCGAGGTTCTTCACCCTGAGGGTGTATTGGCGGCGGCCTACATTGTCTTCCGCGTATGCGAGCAGATGGCTATTTGGGCTTATCGCCCAGGTACCGATTTGAAAGAAGGCCTTGCCGGCGGCTAACGCGTTGCCGTCTAGCATTACGTGCTCGGGTGCGGTCATCGTGCGCCATCGTCGTGCGTAGATTGGATATTCAAGCCCAGCCTCATAGCGCGTGTAGTACCACCAACCGCGGCGCAGGATAGGCACCGACGCGTCGTCCTGCTTGATGCGTCCGACAAGTTCCGCGTATAGCTCATCCTGAAGGGTTTGCGTGCGCGCGAGCACAGACTCAGTGTAGGAGTCCTCGGCGTTCAGGTAGGCGAGGACGTCCTTCGAGCGACGAGTATCGTCGCGCAACCAATAGTAGTCATCCTCGCGCGATCCATTGGGCGAAGGCACTTTGTGTGGCCGTCTCGGCGCGACTGGCGGAGATAAGACGTTGCCAGTTCTGGCGACATTTTGCGGCACGGCTTTGTTCTTCATTGCGCTCGCAGCCTTCGCAGGCCGAACAGTAGGCGTTGGGCGCCGGTTACTACTTCGAGCGCCGCCATTGCGTAGCACAGCATCAGGGCGACTGGACGCAGGATCTGAGTAGATTCCAACAGTGCCAGCACGATGAAGAAGATAATCGCCTCCGTGCGCTCAAGGATTCCGGGTGGGTATTCGATCAATTTTGCGCTTGTTCCTTCCAGCGCGGCTCCTACTGCGAGAAATACCGTGATGTTCACGTACCACGTCGCAACCAGCACCAGCGCCGGAAGGTAGAGGGCGGGATCGCGCCATGCGATGCCGACGATCACGCAAGCCTCGACGACGCGATCGGCGGTGAGGTCGAGTACGCCGCCGAGCGGGCTGGGCGCGGCACATTCGCGCGCAATTGTGCCGTCGAGGCCGTCGAGCAGAGCGCTGAGCGCAAGCGCAACGATCGCGAAGGTGACGTGCCCGAGCGCGAAGGCGATACCCGAGGCGACGCCGGCGAGCATGGCGAGAATCGTCGCGAGGTTCGCACCGATGCCCGCGCTGAACAGCGCGCGAGCGCATCGCGACTGAATGCGTTTGACGTCGGGATTCGCGCCTAAGATGGAATCGATCATCGAATTGCTTTGCCGGCTACTGGCGCACGGATCGCCAGCCGAGTTAACGTTCCAGACAGGGTGACCGTTGGCAAGGGCATGATTGGGAATCGGAAGTGTTGGACGATCGCGGCGTTCGCGATGGCTTTGACATTGACGCGCGCGCGGCCCGCGTCGTCGGTGAATGCGTTGAGCTTTCCGCCGACGAACTTCGCGATCCTGAATCCCGATACCGGCGCTGTGATCGGCCGCAGCCGCTACCGGATAGACAGTGCCGGCGACGGCGCGACGCTGCGCGGCGAGAATGGATACTTCGACGGTCAGACCGACGTCGAAGTCGCGCGCCTGAAGTTGTCAGCAGAAGGCAAGCTGCCCAAGCTGGTGGAATTCGATCACACGTTCTACAACGCCGACAAATCGATCCTGAAACGCTCTCACCTGGACCTAAGATCCGGCGCGGCGACTTGCATCGACAACGCCGGCGGACAAAAGAGTGATCAGTCGGCAGTGCTCGACCTCCCGGACGACACCTGGGCGGGCGCGAGCATCGCGATTCCGATCCAGGATTTGTTGCGCGCAGGAGTTAAAGGCGAGAGCCGTCCGCTACATGTCTTCAACTGCGCGCCGAGCCCGAAGATATTTGCGATCAGCGTGAACGTCGATCCTGGAAGTGCGGTGTGGACTGCTTACGGCGCCGAGGCGATGCGGGTCGAAGTGCGGCCGGAGTTCGGATGGCTGAACGTGTTCGTCGCGAGTTTCGTGCCCAAGCTTCACGCGTGGTTCGATCCCAACGACGGGTGGACCTTTGTCGGCGACGAGGCGGCGCGCTGGTACAAGGGCCCGAAGATCATGCTCGTGAAGCGGCAGCGCGAAGCGGCAGACGCCGCGCATCCGTGAAAAAGCGGGACGGGATTTTCCTGAAAACTGAAAAACTAAAAGTGGACGATGCCCTCGCCATCGATGTGCCGCGCGCTCTTCGAGGCTTTGGGCTTTCGATAGACGAAGCAAATCTTGCACTGCGGGCAGGTGCCTCCGGGCTGTTGGCCGGCGCGGCGGACCAGTCTGACGTATCGCACGGTTCCGTCGTCGCACAGATGACCGGCGACGGGGAAGTCGTACACGGTGCGGACCGTGATTTTTTCGCTCATGCTTGCGGCAGCGCTCCTCATCTCAGTTAGTCCCCCATTTGATACGCACCGCGACTTTTTTAGTTTCAACTTTTCGCTGCGGCGCGAGAATCAAAAGTCGAATGAAACAAGATAGTGAAATTGCGCCGTCAATCAATCCTTTTGGATGACAATTTGGCGAAATATTTTCAGACGGTAGGAGGCCGCGCTCGCGCCTCGAACGTGACGAGCTCGAACGGCTTGAGCTCGAGCGTGATTGCGCCGTCGCGCGAGCGCTTGAGGCCGGCGCGCTTCACCGGGCGCCCTGCTAGATCCACCAGGCGCGCGAAATGGCTGGGGGCGAAGGCAAAGCGCGCAGTTTCGACGTTCGGCGATGCGCTGAACACGCGCACTTTGTACGAGCCGACGCGGCGGAGTGGGCGCGCCGTCGAGAAAATGATTCGTGGATTGTTGCACGACAGCAACAAGACGTCGGCGGAATCGCGATTGTCGCGCCGGCCTGAAAAAACCCGCGGCGGCGAGGTGTACGCTTCGATCCTCTGTAGCAGCCTGCCGTCGAGATAGCTGCCGCGAAAAGTTGCGAGCGCGAATTCGAAGCGATGCTCGCCCGGTTCCTGCGCGCCGGGTGTCTCCAGCTCGGGTCCCGCACCGCCGCGACGGGTCGCCAGGTCGGAGCGCGACAGCCATCCAACGCATCGCAGGAGAGTCAGGAGAATCGTCGTGCCGGCGGGCTCCGGCCGCGCCTCGACCTCGAGAATTCCGCGGCTCGCAAGCGCGGCCGAGAAATCCGCGCCCTCGACCGCCGTGAAAGTGCGATGCGGCACGGTCGGATAAATGTCCTCGGTCCCCCGCGGTTCCGAGGGCGCGAGCGCGCGGCGGAGCACGCCGAAGCTGGTGTCATGAACGGCGTCGGTTGCGACGATCGGCGTGTGCAGCGCGGCGCGCAAGCGATGGTCGCGCGCGCGATTGTTCACCTCGGCGGTGAAATCGACGCGGTCGAGGCCGGCATAAAGCGTCGCCGTGAGAGCCACCTCGAGCCGCTCGCGATTCGGCGAGCGCGAGCGTCGATCTGCCGTGAGCGAAGCTGGTACTTCGAACGTCATCGAGAGCTTGATGCGCTTGCGCACGGGGCTGTTGTCGACCACGCTCGCGGAGATCGAGGCGGGATTCGGGATCGCCGCGCCATCGCCGACGGGATCGAAGTTGTACTCGTCGCCGCGGTCGCCGTCGTCCTCGAAATACAGTTCCATCGACGCATTGCGCGCGAAATCGCGAATCTCGAGACCCCGCGCCGTCGGCGTCAGGCGAAAAAATTCATTCTCAATCGACGCGGCGGGCGCTGGATTCGCCGCGACGGTGCCGGAGTCGTCGCGAATCAGGCGATAGAAGCTGAACCCCGACTGCGCCAGATCGTCGGCGACGAAGCTGAAAGTGCATCGCGCGGCGCTGATCGCATGGATACGCACAGTGCCCGAATCGGGAATCCGGGTCCGAATCGCGCGCCGAAATTCTTCGAGATCCAAATCGCTGAACGCGGCGCGGCTCATGAACAGGTTCACCTGCGGGCGCCCGTCGGGCGTCGTCGCAATCTCGAATCGATTCACGGTGCGGCGGAACATGGTCGGCTGACTCAACCCGCCAACGATCGATTTGAACTCCGCAGCAGGCATGTCGTTATCCAGCGCGCGCTCCGCGCTGGCCACGTCGGTCGCAACCGGGATGCGGCGGCCGTCGGCAGTTTCGACCGCATAGTGCGCGCCAGGGTCGGCAACTTCGGCCTCGCCGCTCACGAGCGCATCGCGTGCGAACGACGGATTGAACACCGAGATGTGGGACGCGTCGGCGTTGCGAGCGTTGAGGCATGCGGCCGCGGCTCGGCGCACCGCCGTCTCGGCGAGCATCGCGGCCTGATCGAATCGATAGCGCATGTCGATATGCACCTGGTCGACCGAGCATCCGCAAATCGAATCGTGGGGATGGTTCTGAATTTCGGTCCGCCACGCCATCTCGAGGAACGCCTCGAGGCCCGCGCCGCGCCCGAGCGCGTTGGCAATCGCAGCGAGCGGATCAGCATAGCGCTCGAGCTCGCGGCAATTCTCGAAGTCGCGCTGCTTGATCCAGGTGCGCGCCGAGGTGACGCCCGGCAACAGATGCGAGCGCAGGGGCGAGCGCAGTTCGCCACGATGCCGCGGCGTGCCGTCGAGCGGAAGTTCCGCGAGCCGGCGCACGTAGTTCTCGAGCGTGCCGGTCTCGAACGTCATCTCGGAGATCTCGCGCGCCTCGTTGATTCGCGCGGTAAGGCGCGCATCGGGCTCGGTGTGATCGGTGCCGTTCATCACGAGGATCGGCGTGCCGGCGGCGAAGTCGCGCTCGCGCCGCGCGATTTGTTCGGCCCGCGCGACGAAGCTCTCGACCGATTCGAGCGGCAGATTCGCGCCGTTCGAATAGCCATTGGGCAGATAGACCGTCAGCACGCTGCTGCCGTCGAGCGCTTCCCAGGTGAAGCGATTTCGAGTCACGTCGGCGCCGACGCCGCGCCACAACACCGCGGTCGTGAATCCGAAACCGGCAAGAATTTGCGGCATCTGCGCGATGTGCCCGAACTGGTCGGGCAGGTATCCCACGTCGAGCGGACGGCCGAAGCGGCGCGCGATTGCCATCCCGATTTCGAGATTGCGAATGAGCGACTCGCCGCTCACGAGGAAACTGTCCGCGAGCACATACCACGGCCCGACCTGGATTTTGCCGGCGCGAATCAAACTGCGCAGCCGCGGCTCGGCTTGCGGGCGCATCTCGAGATAATCGTCGAGCACGATCGTCTGGCCGTCGAAGTGAAACGAGGGGATGGTGCCGCGCTCGACCAGCGGAATCATGCGATCGGCCATCGCGACCAGCCGCGCGCGCATTTGCTGGAACGGCTGATACCATTCGCGATCCCAATGCGTGTGAACGACGAAATACAGTTGGTCCATATAAATGTCTCAGGCGGGTCTGCGCGGCACGAGAATTTTGCGGCGCAGGATCATTATCTCTTCGCCGCGCTGATTGAGCCCGCGCGTCTCGACGTAGATTACGCCGCGATCGCCCTTCGACTTCGACGCGATCGTCTCGAGCACGGTCGTCTCCGAGTACAGCGTGTCGCCGGCGAAGGTCGGACCGGTATGCCGCACCGATTCGTACTCGAGGTTCGCGATCGCATTCTCGCTCACGTCCTTCACGCTCATGCCGACCACCGTCGCCATCACCAGCAGCCCGTTGACGAGCGGCCGTCCATGCTGCGTGGTGGCAGCGTAGGCGGCGTCGAAATGGAGCGGGTTGGTGTTCATCGTCATCAGCGTGAACCAGGTGTTGTCGAAATCCGTGATGGTGCGGCCGGGCCAATGCTTGAAAATCTGGCCGGCGGTGAAATCCTCGAAATAGCGATTCATGCGAGTGCGATTCTCTCCCGGGAATTATACGACAGGCGCGCTGGTTGCAATTGATTGTGCTAGCTTCGACCAATCGATGGCGCGGCCGCTCACAAAACTGCTCGTCGCAAATCGCGGCGAGATTGCGCTTCGGATCATCCGCAGCGCGCGCCTGTTCGGCCTCAAGACTGTCGCCGTCTATTCCGCCGCGGACGCGCAAAGCATGCACGTCAGTGCGGCAGACGAGGCAATCGCGATCGGACCGGCCGAGGCCGCGAAGAGCTACCTCAATATCGCTTCGATAATCGCGGCCGCAAAACACTCCGGCGCCGACGCGATACATCCCGGCTACGGATTCCTCTCCGAGCGTGCTGAATTCGCGCAGGCGGTCTCCGATGCGCAGATCGTGTTCGTCGGACCACGGCCCGAAGTGATGGCCGCGCTGGGCGACAAAGTCGCGGCACGGCGAATCGCAGTCGCAGCGGGAGTCCCGGTGGTGCCGGGAATCGAGACTGCGGAAATCAGCGCGGCGCGCGAGTTTGCCGCGCGCGCCGGTTACCCGATTCTCATCAAGGCTGCCGCCGGCGGCGGTGGACGCGGGATGCGCGTCGTCGCGGACGCCGCACAGCTCGAATCGGCTCTGGAAGCGGCCACGCGCGAAGCGGCTGCCGCATTCGGCGACGGCCGGATATTCGTCGAGAAGTACCTCGCGCACCCGCGGCATATCGAAATCCAGATTCTCGGCGACGAACACGGCAACGTGATCGCACTCGGCGAGCGCGATTGCTCGATCCAGCGGCGGCATCAGAAAATTATCGAGGAGTCGCCGGCGCCGGGACTGTCCGACGAGATGCGGGCGAAAATGATCGACGCTGCGCTGAAACTCGCGCGCGCTGCGCATTACACGAGCGCGGGCACCGCGGAGTTCCTGGTCGAGGGCGACAACTTCTACTTCCTCGAGGTCAACGCGCGCCTGCAAGTCGAGCATCCCGTGACCGAGATGCGTTTCGGATGCGACCTGGTCTGCGAACAATTGCGAATCGCGTCGGGCGGCACGGTCTCGGCGCCGGCGGCTCCGCGTGGCGCGGCGATCGAATGCCGCATCAATGCCGAGGATCCCGAACATGATTTCCGTCCCGCGACCGGAACGGTGCTTCATCTAAATGTTCCCGGCGGGCCAGGCGTGCGCTTCGACTCGCACCTCGCGCGCGGCGCCGAAGTGACGCCGTGGTACGACGGCCTGCTCGGCAAGCTGATCTGTTACGGCGCGAATCGCGAGCAGGCGCGCGGCCGGCTCGTTAACGCGCTGGGCGAATTCGCGTTGTTGGGTGTGACGAACAACGCCGCTTACGTGCGCGACATAATCGCCAGCGAACAATTTCGCGACGCGAAACTGTCGACGCATTTCATCGACGAGTTCTTTTCGACGTGGAAGCTTAGTGCCGCGGAAATCGATGCGGCAATCGTCGCTGCTGCCCTCGCCGCCGGCGATCCGCAAGCCGAGGCGACGTTGCAGCGAAACAGCAATGAGCATCGTTCGCCGTGGGACGGCCTGAACAGCTTCGAGCTGTGGAGATCGCGGCGATGAAGCTGGTGCGCGCTGGGGATTCGCGCGAGACCGACGTCGAGGTGATCTCGCGCGAAGGCGCCATCGTTCGCATCCGCATCGGAGACCGCGAACTCGCCGCCGAGTTCTCGCCGAATACTGACGGCGGCGGGGTGCTCGTGATTGACGGGCGGCGCTATCCGGTTTTCAGCGCGCGCCGAAAAGACTCGATCCTCGTTTCAGTCGGTCCCGCGTCTTTCGAGTTCAAGCCGGCCGAAGCCGCTTCGCGCCGCCGCGCGCGAGGGCTCGCAGCGACTGAAGTCACTGCGCCGATGCCCGGAAAGGTACTCAAGGTCCTCGTGCGCGACGGCGACCTGGTCGAGGCGGGACAGCCGCTGGTCGTGATCGAAGCGATGAAAATGGAAACGACGCTCGCCGCCGAGAGCGCGGCGATGGTGAAACAGGTTCGCGTCGAGGAGGGGCAGACTGTCGATCACGGCGCAGTGCTGATCGAGCTTAGTCCTCCGCCGGCTTCATCAGGTCGCGAATCCGCGCCTCGAGCCGAGTGATCCACTCCTCGAAATCGCCGTCACGCTCGACGACGATCTCCAGTTTCCCGTCTTTCAAAATCGAGACGCGCCCCGGATGCTCGGTGCGCAGCGGAATCACGATCGCCTCGCGCGAGATTCCCATCGGATCGATCACCGCAAAGATTCTTTCGATTTCTTTCAGTGTAACGACTTTGAGCATTTGCACGCCTCGCGCTGGTGCGTCTTTACTTAAATTGTCAGCGTCGTAAGCTCAAGGCGCGAGACAATTTTGTTTGGGGGAGAAAAGCGTGTTCGGAACAATCAAGAAGGTCGTCAAGGACAAGGGCTTCGGCTTCATCATCGCGGACGACGGCGGCGACGAAGTTTTTTTCCATCGCTCTGCGCTGTCGCCCAAGGTCTATTTCGACGACCTGCGCGAGGGCAACGAGGTTCAGTTCGACGTCCGCGCGGGTGAGAAGGGGCGGCAGGCGTTCAACTTGCGACTGCGCTGATTTTTTCTCATCGCGTAAAAGCAAACCATCGCTTCATCAGGCCCGCGACGAACGGCGTGAGCCGCGTGCGCGTGTAGAGTCCGGCGGCGCGCCGAATCGCGTCGGCCTGCGTCGGGTACGGATGAATCACGTCGCCAAGACTGCCCAGTCCCACGCCGGCTTTGATCGCGGTCGTGAGTTCCGAAATCATCTCGCCCGCGTGGCTTGCGACGATCGTCGCGCCGACAATCCGATCGGTTTCCTGTTGCACCAGCACCTTGACGAAGCCCTCGGTTTCTCCGTCGAGCACCGCGCGATCGACCTCGGCAAGTTCCTGCGTATAGGTCGCGACTGCGATTCCGCGCTGCTTCGCCTCGGCTTCGTAAAGTCCGACGTGCGCAATTTCGGGGCTGGTGTAGGTACACCATGGAATAGTCAGTTGGCTGGCGCGCTGGCGTCCGAAGAACAGCGCGTTGCGCAGGATGATGCGCGCGTGCGCGTCGGCCAGGTGCGTAAACTTATATGGTGAAGCGACGTCGCCGCCCGCGTACACGAGCGGGTTGGTCGTGCGCAGGTGGTCGTCGACCTTCACGCCGTTGAGTTTGTCGTATTCGATCATCGCCGCTTCGAGATTCAACCCTTCGACGGCGGGGACTCGGCCAACGCCGATCAAAATCTGGTCGCAGGCAATCTCGCGACGGACGCCGTCGCGTTCGGTCGCGATTATTTTTTCGCCCCCGCGAACTTCGACGCCGGAAATTTTGCAGCCCGTGATGATTTCCACGCCGTCGCGGACGATCGCGCGCTCGACCCGTTCGGCGGCATCGCGATCCTCGCGAATCAGGATTTGCGGCGCGACTTCAAGCAGCGTGACCTGCGCGCCGAAGCGCGCGAAGGTCTGCGCCAGTTCGCATCCGATCGGCCCGGCGCCAATCACGGCGATTCGCCGCGGCAATTCGGTCAAGGAGAAAACCGTCTCGTTGGTCAGGTAGCCGGCGTCGGCCAGGCCCGGAATCGGCAGCGACGCGGCGCGCGCACCGGTAGTGATCGCAGCTTTCTTGAATTTCAGCCGCTGGCCTTCGACCTCCACACAGTCGGGCGCGACGAAACGTCCGTCGCCGATGAACACGTCGACGCCGAGGCCGCGGAACCGATTGGCCGAGTCGGTCGGGCTCAGCTCGGCGCGCAGCTTGCGCATCCGCTCCATGACGGCCGGAAAATTCACGCGCACGCCGTCCGGCACTTCGACGCCGAAGCGGCCCGCGTCGCGCACCGACGCAGCGGCTCGCGCCGATCGGATCAGCGCCTTCGACGGCACGCATCCGAAGTTCAGGCAATCGCCGCCCATCAGCTCGCGCTCGACCAGCGCAACCTTCGCGCCGAGAATCGCAGCGCCCGCCGCGGTGACGAGCCCCGCCGTACCGGCCCCGATCACCACCATGTTGTAGCGGTCGGCGGGCGCGGGGTTGACCCATCCGGCCGGATGCAAATTTTCCGTCAGCGCAAGGTTGTAAGCGTCGAGCGGCTCATGTTTCAGCGCGTGCGATCCCATCGATGTGTGTCCTTTGAATTATCGAGTTTGCAATTGACCGGCACCGATGGAAGCCTGAGTCGCAGGACCGTCGATCACAATGCCGTTATCCATGTCCAGGTTGATTCTTTATGTTCGCGACGTCGCGCTGCTCAAGTCGTTCTATCAGACTCACTTCGATCTCGCAGTCGTCGAGGAAATAGAAAACGAGTGGGTGGTATTCAACGCGGGTGGCGTCGAGCTGGCTCTGCACCTGGTCGGCAAACCTTATCGCGATCAGCCGCGACGATCCGATGCGCAGTCGAACGCGAAGATCGTCTTCTCGGTGCCTTCCGGATTGCCGGAATTTCGTGAGCGGCTCGTCAAAGCCGGTGTTGCCGATGCGCGACCTCAAGCGCTTCGAAGGATTCCCTATGCTGATGTGCGATGGAGAGGACCCCGAAGGAAACGTGTTTCAGTTGTCGCAGGCGGACTGAACAAACCCCGGAACCAGATAACTCGGCTCAGGTCTTCTCGCGCAGCGCCCGCGCGCCGATTCGAGTCGCGTACACTACCACCGCCACCGTCGCCACGAATCCGACTACCGTGAGCGCCCATCCCGCCGGCGTGCGCCTGGCGCTGCCGCCGGCCGCCCGCGCCAGGTCGCCGCTAAGCGAGCCGATATACACGTAGAGAATCGTGCCCGGGATCATCCCGGCCCACGACGCGAAAAAATAATCGCGCAGCGTCACCCGCGTCAGCCCGTACGCGTAGTTGAGCAGGTTGAATGGAAACACCGGCGACAGCCGCGTCAGGATGACAATCTTCCACCCTTCCTTGCCCACCGCTTCGTCGATCGCCTTGAACTTCGCGTTGCCTTCGAGTCTCGCGCTGACCCAATCGCGCGCGAGATAGCGGCCGACGAGAAACGCCGCCGTAGCGCCGAGCGTCGCCGCAATTGAAACGTAGATCGATCCGCGCACCACGCCGAAAATCACGCCGGCGCCGATCGTCAGGATCGATCCGGGCAAAAACGCGACGCACGCCGCGATATAAATCGCGATGAAAACGATCGGCGCCAGCGCACCCAGTCCGCGAATCCAGTCGAGCGCGTTGGTCAGCCACGGTCCCGCGCCGATGCGATGCGCTCCGTAGAGAATCGCGATCACTGCGACCACGATCAGAATAATTTTCGGGCGAAAAATCGCGGCGGCTGGGCTGGCAGCGGTGGTCATCTTGAGCTTCCCGGATTGGCGAGCATCGCGGTCGCGGACTGCTTATAATGCCATCGCGGATTGTGCAATCCTAATCCAGTCACATGTCAGTCCACGATCACGAAAAACACGCGCGCGCCAATCTCAAGGTCGGCGTCATCACCGCCAGCGATTCGCGCACGCCCGAAACCGACGAGAGCGGCAGCCTCATCCGCACGATGCTGCAGGCGGCCGGCCACAGCGTCGACTACTACGGAATCGTACCCGACGACAGCGAGAAAATTTCCGCGGCGCTGGTGAGCAACCTGGAAAATCTCGACGCGATCATCATCAACGGCGGCACCGGCATCACCGCGCGCGACGACACCGCCGAAGTCGTGAAGTCGGTGCTCGACAAGGAGCTCGAAGGCTTCGGCGAATTGTTCCGGATGCTGTCGTTCCAGGAAATCGGCCCCGCCGCGATGTTGAGCCGCGCCGTCGCCGGCGTGCGTCACGGCAAGTTCATCGCGGCACTGCCCGGCTCTCCCGACGCGTGCCGGCTCGCGATGGAGAAGCTGCTCATCCCCGAACTCGGCCACATCACGTACCTGTTGAGCAAATGAACCAGTTCACGATCAAGCTGTTCGCGACGCTGCGCGAGCGGGCGCATGCGGCCGAGCTGACGCGCGAGTTTCCCGACGGCGCTACGGTCGGCGAAATCTGGCGGCGGCTTGTCGTCGAATTTCCCGAGCTGGCCGGACATCACGATTCTGTAGGCTTCGCCGTCAACCAGGAATATGTCGACGGTAACTTCAAGCCGCGCAAAGGCGACGAGATTGCATTCATCCCGCCCGTGAGCGGCGGTGCGGAGACGCCCGCCTACGTCGGCAAAATCACGATCGGGCGCAACGCGATCGACGTCGCCGCGCTCGAGCGCGAAGTTGCCGACCCTGCTGCCGGTGCAATCGTCTCGTTCACCGGCACGACTCGCCGCGACAACGCGGGCCGCGTCGTCATCCGCCTCGAGTACGAAGCCTACGAGCCGATGGCGCTATCCGAAATGCGCAAGCTCGCCGTCGAGGCGGGCGCGCGATGGAAAATCACGCGCATCGCAATCGCGCATCGCGTCGGCGTCGTCGAAATCGGCGAGACGTCGGTCGCGATTGCAGTCTCAGCGCCCCATCGCGCGGAAGCGTTCGAGGCGTGCCGATTCGCAATCGATCGCCTGAAAGAAATCGTCCCCATCTGGAAAAAAGAACATTTCGAAGGCGGCGAAGTATGGATCGGCTGCCAAACCTCGCATCCGC
>CAWBMF010000012.1:0-255405 GCA_963789835.1 uncultured delta proteobacterium
CGCTATGGCGATCCGTGGAACAGCGGCGCCAGCGGGATTTTTATGCCGGCATATAAGGTGCGGCGCGGGCCGTAGGTCGGCGAGAAAACCCCGATCCCGCTGCCGTTGCGAATCTGGTAGGTGTGGTCGAAGACATTGATCAGGCTGATGCGTCCCTCGACATTGCCGACGCCCGGCATCCGAAAGCTGCGCACTACCGCCGCATTGAATTGCAGTATCGGCGGCAACTCGCCGCTGTTCGCGAAGCCGCGCCTGTAGCCGCTGCCCCAGATGGCGTCGGCCGTCAGCAGAAATCCCCATAGCTGGTACGACGTGCCGCCCGACCCGACGAACATCTGATCGTCGTCGAGCGTGACCCAATGATTCGCGATGTATGTAATCTCGTCGGCGTCGTCCGCCAGGAACGCCCCCGCGCTGATGTGCTGCGCCTGCAGGACTGCGTAGGAAAAATTCAAGTATGCCGATAGGCCGTAGCGTTCGAACGTTAGGCTGAAATCCGATCCCCACCCGCGGCTCTCGCGATAGTTAAGCGGCGCCGTCACGACGCTGCCTGCCAGTTGCGCGAGGTCGAGTTGGTCGTGCCCAATTTTGTAGAATCCATCGACACCGACGTTGACGCCTTCAAGGATGCGCTGCCGCATGCCGGCGTCGAAGTAGTCGTCGCGCTCCGCCTCGATCTTGTCGTTGCCGCTGTTGACCGGCGCCGCATTGGTCGTGTCTTGCAAACTTCTGCACAGTCTCCAGCGCCACCTGATCGAACGGCGGCACCTTGAAGTAGCGCGCGTAGCCGGCATGCAGAGTCGTGCTATGCGTCAGCGCGTATTCGATCGCGAATCGCGGGCTCCACTGATTCTGCGTCACGAACGCGCTCATCCAGTCCCATCGCAAGCCTGCATTTATCGTCAGCTTCTCAGTCGGATGCCATTCGTCCTGCCCGTAAAATCCCAGCAGCCACGCGATCTGATTGTTGTCGTCGACGATCGAAAACGGATGGTCGCTGGTCTGCACGCCATCCATCGCGTGAAATGTCTGCGCATGATCGTCCAGCTCGATCGCCTCGCCGCTCATGTACAGGCCCGCGCGCAGCGTGTGCTGCGAGTCGAGCTTGTAGCTGGTGTCTTCCTGCACACCGTTGATGAACCCCGTGTGCAGAATCTTCGCCGCGACGCCGTTGTAAATGAGATCGCCGATCGGGTCGGGACTGTACTTGAGCTCGTAGTACCGGCTGAAGGCCGCGACCTGGTAGTTGATGCGGTCGCCGATCGCGCCCTGCAGCGACAGGATGCCGTAGTAGTTCTGCTCGAGCTCGTTTTCTTTGACTTCCGACGACGGATAATTCGGCACGCCTGCGAGCATGAACTGCTGCGGCAGGCCCGGCTCCGGCGGAATCTCAAACGAATTCACCGCCACGCCAGTCACCAGCGACAGCCGCGTAGCGTCGTTGAAGAGATACGACAGGTAGCCGAAGCCCTGCCCCTGATCCGAGTAGTCGTGATTGGGATCGGGGCTGTCGGTCGGCGCCTGCAGCCCGAGGCTGTTATGCTCGTAGTAGCCGCTCAAGTAGTAGCTGAACTTCCCCTTGCATCCGCCAAGCTCGAAACTCGGCTCGACGGTCTCGCGCTGACCGCCGTACATCTCGACGTTGTCGTTATCGGGCCCGCCATCGGTGCATCCGTCCTTGGTGTGGATGTCGATGATGCCCTCGGGGCGATAGCCGATCTCCGCCGGCAGCACTCCGGTCAGCAGCGTGATGCTATGCACGAAGCGCGGGCTGAAGATCTCGCCGAAGCTCGTCACCGCCTCCGGCATGAAAATGTCGTTGATCCGGTATTGAATACCGCCGCCGTTCTCGCCGTGGATATGAATCTGCTCCTGCCCTTGCGCGTATGCGTCCTGGCTCACGCCCGGCGCCTGCTGCAGCACTTGCGCAAGATTGGTGTTCTGTCCCTCGGGCAGCTTGTGAATCGCCTCCTGATCGAATCGATACGCCGTCGCACCGATCTGCGGCGCCAAATCGTTGCGCGCCTTGTTCAGCCGTTCGGTGATCACCTTGAGCGTCAGCGGCGCCGTCGCCTCCATCGCGAGCACCATCGGCTCGTGGCGTTTCCCCGCACTCACCGCGATCATCTCGACCGTCGGCTTGAAGCCTTGCTTGTTCACGCTGATGGTGTAGCTTCCCGGCGCGACCGTCTTGAACTGAAACACTCCCGTCGAGTCGGTATGCGTGCGCGCGACAACGCGGCCGGCCGCTTGTACGCGCACCCGCGCGCCGGCGATCGGCCGTCCAAGGGCGTCTTTGATCAGTGCCGCTCAATGACCGGCGGACGGGCCACGGCTTTACGGTCGTCGCCTGCAATACAGACCCTCGATGAGAAAAGAATGGCGAGCGCACCTGAAATCAGGACGATCCAGGCGAAGGCTGCGCACCATTTGCAGCGAATCAAAAACATCGCACGGTTCCGACCGTACTGAGGGCTCCGAGCGCAAGTCAACGTCCCTTCGCCAACGTCACCCAACATGGCGTCGAACAGTCAGCTGTCTGCATCAACGCGGGGAATTGCCCACGCCTCAGAGGCCCACCTTTATGCCGGCCTCGTAGTTGACTGGCGGAGCGGGAAAACCGAAGTCTTGCGAGTAATGTCGGTCGAACAGGTTCTGGATTCGCACGAAAGCTTCTTCGTGATTCAGGTAGGGCACGAAGCCGTTCGCCCAGTTTATACGACAGAGTCAAGTTGAACAGCTGATAGCTACCGTGATTCTCATCGCCGAACGGCGACTGCGTTTGCAGGTCCTCGCGATCGCCGACGAATTGATAGGACAAGGCGGCGATGAACTGGTCGCCGCTTAGCAAAGATACCGTGCGCTTTGTATTCAGCGACAGCAGAAGCCGAATGTTTCGGCACGCGTATCGGCTGCAGACCCGCGATCAGCGGGACATGAGTCGAATCGAGCGCCGTGAAACTTCCACTGAGCGACAGTCCCTTTATCGGGTATACCGCGGGCACTACCTCAACTCCCTGCACGTCCGCGCGGCCGATGTTCATCGGCTGGAAGCCGAATTCGCAGGTGACAGGGTTGAATTTGCACGGCGCGTCGGTGACGAGATCATGTACCCGGCGCGAAAAATACGTAGTAGTGATCGACGCAAATTCGCCAAAGCGTTTTTCGATTCCGCCATCGTATTCGCTGGAGATCGTCGCTTTCAGATTCGGATTTCCGAACCCGGGAAAGTAGAGTTCATCGAAGGTCGGCGCCTGAAAGCCTTCGGCGTAACTGCCGCGCAGAGTGACTCCGTACTTGTCAAACGGCAGCGCAACAGACCAGGCTGGACTGACTTCTTTTCCGAATTGACTGTTGCCATCAACTCTAAACCCTCCCGTCACGAGCAAATGGCCGTCGAAGAACCGGCCTTGCTGTTGCACATAGCCTGCGTATTCCTCCCGATGCTCGGTAAATACGGTAATCGATGTGGATGCTGGAAACCTCCGGAAGCGGAAGGAATTGTCGCCGTCACGTCCCCATCGATACTTGAAGTCGAAGCCCGCAAGCGTGTCGAATCCTGCGACACCAGGTGTACACCGCCTCCAGTGTTGTAACCCCAAATCTCATCCGGCATGTCGACGTTTTCTCCGTTGTTCAGAGGGGGCGCACTGGGCGTCATATTGATTCGAATTTCATCGCGCACGAAGGACCCGAACATCCTGACGAGGAGCTTGTCGGTGATGTGACTATCCATCTCGCCCTTGTAGAGCATGAATTCGGTTCGTTGATGCGCGGTTGGATCCAGAGGGTTTCCAGGCAGGAAATTCATTGCGAAAATTCCGACAGGCCGACGTCGGCGAACGTGTAGCGGGCCCACGCGCGCAAAACGGTGTCGTCGGTGAGGTGATAGTCGAGCCGCGACGTCAGCGAGAGATTGTCGTTGTCGTTATTTACCGGTTGGAATCCGCTGGTCGAATAGTAAGAGACGGAGCCGGAATATCCGAGGCGATCGATTGCGCCGCTGGCCGTCGCGACCTGGCGCTCGGTGTCCCAATTGCCGCCATCAGAGAGGAGGCTGAACTTCGGAGCGCCCGTGCCTTCCTCGCTGATCTGATTGATGACGCCGCCGATCGCAGATGAACCATAGAGCGATCCGCCGGCACCACGAATCACTTCGATTCGGCTCGCATTGGCGGTCGTGAGATTGGCGAAATCGAATGCGCCCAAGCCGCCGGTGTTGACCTCGACGCCGTCGAGCAGCGTCAGAACCTGCGAGGTGCTCGATCCTCGAATGGTCACGTCGGTCAATGCGTCCCGGGCCGCCGCTTTGCGTGACTGACGACGCCGGGCACCTCGCGGAGAGCGTCACTGGTTTGTTGAATCTTCTGATCCTGGATTTGCTGTTTATCGACGACGGTGACGGTCATGCCGAGCTGGCTGAGCGGCTGCGAAATGCGCGTCGCCGTGATCGACATGTCGGGAAGATTGGTCTGCGGCACTGACGCAGCGGGACTGGGCGCCGGCGACGCCTTGGGCTTTTGAGAAGCTTTCGCGCTCTGCTGATTTGTTGAAGGAGAAGGCTTCGACTTTGGAGCGGCGTTTGAGGTGCCCGGCGACGCGGTCGACGACGGCGCCGGTTGTTGTGCTCGCGCATTCAACGACGAGCTGATCAGTAGAGTGAGAGTGACGACGATACCAATACGAGTCCGCGACATAGACAATTCTCCACCCGCGTAGAGTTGCCGTCCGCGGGATGGAACAACTGGCTATTGCGAAATTGAATCCCGAAACTCGAATCGAGACCGCGCGCAGAAAGCCGAGCCACCTTCCCCGCGGAAGGCAAACCGTTTCGATACGCTCGGCAGGTCTCCTGGCTTGGGGTTCATCCTCGGACCCGCCTTCCCGCTTTCGCAGTGGCTGATTGGATCCTCGTCACCCTTCACAGTTGCGGGGCAGCGCCGGATTTTAACCGGCTTCCCTTTCACCGAGTGTGACGGAACGTAAACGAAGGATCCGATGCTGTCAAGCGAGATGGCTTGAAGGTAGCGTCCCAATCGGAAATCAGTCGCTCGATTTACCTTGAGGTGCGGATTCCTTGCCGTCTGGTAAGCATTTCGCCGCACTCATTCTTGCCCCAACTACGGGATCGTCAAGTAGCTGGCGGCGTACCGTTTCGCACTGCTCTTCTGTCTGGTAGACGGCGAAGGTCGAAGCTGCGTCTGGAACAGCGGAAGCAATTGCGGACCCCCCGCTTTCGTCGGGGGCTTTCACTGGCACCATTAAATACCAGCCTACGAGCGCGAAGGCGGCCGCATGGTGTGGCTTCATGGCGACTTTCTAACGCAGACTCCGGAAAAGCGAAAGGCCAAGCTCACGGTCCCGGCCTCTCTTATGCACAATGAACGCACTCGACCGGGAACGCTTGCTTGACATCGAATTTTTCATCTGGGAGAGTCTCAAACGTTTGTTGGTAGGTGAGGGAAGCCGGTGAGATACCGGCGCGGCCCCCGCCACTGTAATCGGAACGAAAGCGGCAATAGACCACTGCTCCCGCGAGCGGAGTGGGAAGGTGTCGCGAGTAGGCAGGCTGCATCGAGCAGCGAGCCGGAAGTCAGGAGACCTGCCTCCCAACAAAATGATCAGCGGTCCTCCGGGGTGTGAGGACGATGAGCGAGCTCACCGAGCAAAGCCTTGTAAGACTTCCAGACCTCGACCAACCGTGGCATCGGCTGCCGGCGATCGTCGGAGTATCGCTTCTCATTTGGTGCGGCGTCCTCCTCGCCTTCGGATTGTTCCTGGAGCTCGCTGCGATAGCGCCTCCTTCTCCGCAACCTATCGAAGCGCACCTGATCGATCTGCCTGTAAGTGGATTGAGGGGTGGCGGCGGAGGCAGTCCCGGCGCCGTTCATGTCTCACCCGCGCCAAAGATTGCGAAAGCGATCCCGGTCGCCAAAGCGAAGCCAAAGGCGCCGCATGTCGCGCGACCGCATCCAGTCAGAACGGTGACCGATGACATTTTGCGTTCGCATGAATTGGCGAAGACTCAGCCTATCGCTCCACCTGCGACGCCTGACAACTCGAAATTAATTTCGAAGGCCGCGGTGAACTCGAGTCCGCCTGTAGCGCAACCTGGCGGGACTGTCGGCGCCGGCGAGGGCGGCGTTGGGAACGGAACGGGAACGGGCGCGGGCAACGGCGTCGGTGCTGGTTCAGGCACGGGAGCCGGAGGCGGCTTCGGCTCGGGCGGCAATGGGCCCGAAGCGATCTACTCGCCGGCACCTACTATTCCCGACGACATGCGCGACGAGGTACTGGAAGCGGTTGCAGTCGCGCGGTTTCAGGTTTCTTCCAACGGCAACTTCGTCGTTTCACTAACCAAGCCGACGGATTTTTCGCGGCTCAACGACGTCATTCTGGAAACGCTGCGGACCTGGCGATTCCATCCGGCGTCGCGCAACGGCGTAGCGATCGATTCGGACGCCCAAATCCGCCTGCTGATCACCGTGCAGTAGAACCGTCTCGCATCAGCATGAGCGCGAAACCTTTAATGGTAATGGGCACTGCGTCGGACGTCGGCAAGAGCGTAGTAGTCACTGCTCTGTGCCGACTCTTTGCGAACGCCGGCATTCGGGTCGCTCCTTTCAAGTCGCAGAACATGTCGAACAATGCGGCGGTCTGTATGGATGGAGGGGAAATAGGGCGGGCACAGGCGGTTCAGGCCGAGGCTTGTGGCCTCGAGCCGACGGTCGACATGAACCCCGTCCTGCTGAAGCCCGAAAGCGATCGACACTGTCAGGTAGTCATTCGCGGCCACGCCCGCTTTCATATGACGACCCGCGAATATAGTCACTATCGGGAACAGGCGTGGCCTGAGATAGTCGCCAGCTATGCGCGGCTAGCCGAGCAGTTCGAAGTCATCGTCATCGAGGGAGCCGGCGGAGCGGCCGAGGTAAATCTGCGCCATCGCGACGTGGTGAACTGGTCGGTCGCGGAGCTGGCAGACGCGCCCGTGCTGATCATTGCCGACATAGACAAAGGAGGCGCGCTAGCCGCGTTGGTCGGAACGATAGCGCTGCTCACACCTACGGAGAGACAGCGGGTCAAGGGACTTATCATAAATAAGTTTCGCGGCGACCCTGCGCTGCTATACGACGGATTGAAGATTATCGAGCAGCGCACCGGAGTGCCGGTCCTTGGAGTTCTGCCTCACGCCGGCAATCTCGCGATACCGGAGGAGGATGGCGCCGGGCTAAAGGCCGGCACTGAAACCGATCTCCCGATCGCCCTATCGCGATAGGAGTCGTGGTCTTCCCTCGAATCTCGAACTACACCGATTTCGAGCCCTTCCTGCGTGAGCCGGATGTTTCAGTTCAGTACGTTGAAGACCCGGCGAAGGCAGGCAGCCTCGACGTGATCTGCCTCCCCGGAACGAAAAGCACGATTGCCGATCTTGCGTGGCTCCGCGCTCGCGGATGGGACAAGCTCATCGCGGACCATCACGCGGCCGGCGGCACCGTCGTTGGAATCTGCGGCGGCTATCAAATGATGGGACGACGGATCGCCGACCCCGACCATATCGAAAGCCAGCTCGACGAGGCGGCGGGATTGCAGTTGTTGGATATCGAAACCGTCTTCGAGGGCGAGAAGATCACCACTCGCGTCGAAGGAACACACCTGCCGTCCGGCCTGGCAATATCCGGCTACGAAATTCATTGCGGGCGGACGGCAAGGTTGGGCGCAAATTCACCGTTCAGCATTCAAAGACTAGCCGGCCATTCTCTCGACGAACTTGAAGGAGCGCTCCACGACGATGGACAAACTTTCGGTACGTCGATCCATGGCTTATTCGACGCGCCAAAGTTCCGCCGGCATTTCCTGAACGAAATTCGAAGGCGTAAAGGTCTTCAACCGCTGGAGGTCGTCCGAATCGAAGATGAGCACGCGGCTCGCGGTCGGGCCTACGATCACTTCGCGCAGTTGCTACGAACGAATCTGGACGTCGCAGCGATCGCGGCTCTGATTGGTATCGAACCTGAGCGACTCGCCTATTGAACTACGAATGGTCCCAATCACACGTAGATATGCTGAAAATTTTGCCGATAGCGGAGCCTTACTCCTTCAGCGATTACGCTTCAATTTACGGGCGTTTTCGTGCATTCCTTATCTGGCACCAATGATGCTTAGCCTCGGATCAGGAGGTTGTTCGCATGAAATTCAAGAAAACGGTGATTTTTGGTTTGTTGGCTGGCGCGATGGTGGGGATGTCCTCAATGAGCGCGCCCGCGTTTGCCGATCCGGCTTACAGCTCGGATTCAAACTACATTCAGAAGGTCGATTGGTGGTGGGATCACTACCAAAACGACCAGCACAACTACGCCAATTACGGTTGGCACAAGGGATACTACGAATACAGCGGCCACAAGTACGCCTGTGATCGCGCTCGCGGTCTCCAGAGCCAGGTGTGGCAGGATCGCAGGTCGGGACATCCGGCCGCGGCCAATGATGTAGAAGCGGAAGCCGCGGCGGCGCGGGAACGCTGCTATAGCCGAAACTAGTCTCGATGTTTGATCGGTGAGCGCCTCGCTTCGTACGCGAGGCGCTCGCCTTTCTTTCGCGCGTCTTGCGTAGTGGCGCCGGCCACGATTAGTTCCTACTTCTGGACCTGCCTGTAGCGAACTTCTGAATTTTGTAGAATGATCACTTCGCCACGCACGCGAAATGTGTGGCACTTTAAACCGCGACTTGCGGCAACCTCTGGAGCATCACGTTTGCCTGATTCAAGTAGCCGCCGACCGCTGGTAGAGCTCAACCAGCTCATTCGAGAGAATCGCGTCAGCGAATATTCCTCCCCGAACCTTGCGCTGGGCATGTCTCCGGTGGAGTTCAGCGTAGGAACGTCGCGATGGGTTTGGAGTCACCAGCCGCCCGCGGCACTGAACCCTTTCGGTACTGTGCAGGGTGGATACCTTGCAGTTTTCATCGACGAACTATTCTCGACTGCGATCGCTTCGGTGTTGGAAGTCGGAGAATTGGCGATGACCGCCGAGTTCAAAGTTACGTTTCTGAGCGCGCTCACTCCGGGACTCCTGCACGGAAGCGCGAAGGTGATTCGTCGCAGTCGCTCGCTTGCTTTTCTCGAAGGACAGGTGACCGCCGAGAACGGAACTGCTGCGGTTACCGCGAGTTCAACCTGGGCCGTATTGCGGCGCCCGGTGAAGACGGAGGTTTCGTGAAATATCGAAAGCTGGGCAACAGTGACCTGAACGTTTCTGAAATCTCACTGGGTTCGTGGCTGACCTATGGCGTGGGCGTCGAACGCGATCACGCCGTTGCCTGCGTCAACCGCGCTTTCGAGCTGGGCATCAATTTCATCGATACCGCCAATGCCTATGGACGCGGAGCCGCCGAGAGCTTTCTGGGAGAGGTTCTGGCGGAGAAACCACGCAGTTCGTACGTGCTCGCGACCAAGGTGTATTTTCCGATGAGCGCGAAGGATCAAGGATTGTCGCGCGCGCAAATTCTCAAGCAGATCGATGCGTCGCTGAAGCGGTTGCGCGTGGACTATGTCGATCTATATCAGTGCCATCGATACGACACCGCAACGCCAATAGCCGAAACGATGAACGCACTGAGCGACGTCGTGCGCCAGGGCAAAGCCCGCTACATCGGATTCAGCGAGTGGACTCCGCGGCAGATTGAGGGCGCGTTTGCCGTAGCAGGCGCGGAGCGGTTCGTCTCGAGTCAGCCGCAATACTCGATGCTCTGGCGCCAGCCCGAGGAGCAGATCATTCATCTGTGCGCGACGAAAGGCATCTCGCAAATCGTCTGGTCACCGCTCGCGCAAGGCGTGCTGTCCGGCAAGTATCAGCCAAACGCGAAGCCTCCAACTGCGTCGCGCGCCACCAGCGCATCGATGGGTCAGTTTATCCAGTCGTGGCTGCGGCCGGGAGTGCTCGATGCGGTTCAAGCGCTCAAGCCGATAGCTAAGGAAGCCGGCTGCACGCTCTCGCAATTTTCGTTGGCATGGGTGCTGCGGCAACCGAACGTAGCGTCGGCCATCGTCGGCGCCAGCAAGCCCGAGCAGTTGGAGGAGAACGTTGGGGCTTCGGGGCTGGTCATCGATCCTGAACTTTTCCGGCAGGCGGAAGCGATCGTCGCCAGTGTAGAGCGCGGCAAATGATCTGGCTGGCGTGAGCGCCCGACTGATTCAACGTCACTGCAGCATCGGAATGTTTTCCGCCGTCAGCGCCGAGCGGCCCTGGTTCACGACGACCGCCAACTCGAGGAACGCTGCGAGGTCGAGACGAAGCGTAACGAATCCAGAGGTTAGGTGCACCGCGCCGCACTTGCACAGATGAACGCCGAACGGTCCATGAGCCGCGAGCGTCCGTTTGTCACATTTGCCGTTTATATCTTCATCCAGCATCGCCATCGCATGCCTCTAAGAATTGAGAATGATTCTCAATACCAATTAAGCGGCCCTCGTCAACACGCTTCGCACTTACAGCTTGACGTACGCGGATTTGATCTGAGTGAATTCACCTCGGGAGCATACCAATGGCAACTGAGCTGAATATCGACGAAGTGGTGCGGCAACGCTACGAGGCCGGGGCCGTCGCGCGGCAGGACTCGCTGTGCTGCCCGGTGAGCTACGATCCTCGCTATCTCGAAGTGATACCGCGCGAAGTGATCGAGCGCGACTACGGATGCGGCGATCCGACGCCCTACCTGCAGCCGGGCGACACGGTTCTGGATCTCGGCAGCGGCGGAGGCAAAACGTGTTTTGTCGCAGCGCAGATTGTCGGTCCTTCGGGACGCGTGATTGGTATCGACGTGAACGCCGAGATGCTGGCGCTCGCGCGGCGTCATGCGCCGGCAGTGGCCGCGAAGCTGGGATTTGGCAACGTTGAGTTCCGACGCGGACGCCTCGAGGACCTGGCGATAAATCTCGACAGCCTCGACCGCAGGCTCGCTGATCATCCCGTCAGCGGCGTCGAGCAACTGGCCCGGCTCGAGAATCTCATCGCGCAACAACGCCAGAATGATCCGCTGGTCGCATCGGACAGCGTTGACGTGGTCGTATCGAATTGCGTCCTCAACCTGGTTCGCGACGAAGACAAGCGCAAGGTCTTCGCCGAGTCGTTCCGGGTGCTGCGCCGCGGCGGCCGCGCCGTCATCTCTGACATCGTCGCCGACGAACCGGTCCCCGACCATCTGAAGAACGATCCGGAGCTCTGGAGCGGATGCGTGTCGGGCGCATTGGAACAGAACGAGTTCCTCCGCGCCTTCGAACAGGCAGGCTTTTACGGCATCGAGATCCTCAAGCGCGACAGCGTTCCGTGGCGCACCGTCGAAGGAATCGAGTTTCGCTCAATCACGGTGCGCGCGTTCAAAGGCAAGCAGGGTGCCTGCCTCGATTGCAATCAGGCGGTCATCTATCGCGGACCGTGGCGCAAGGTCGAAGACGACGACGGGCATACGCTCACGCGTGGCCAGCCGATGGCGGTATGCGAAAAGACGTTCCGTATCTATTCGAGCGCGCCGTACAGCGAGGACATCCTGCCCGTGCCGCCGCTTGAGGCTGTCGCGCCCGAGTCCGCTCCGGTCTTCGATTGCTCGCGGGACACCGCACGCCATCCGCGCGAAACCAAGGGCCTCGAATATCGAGCCACCACCAACGGCAACGCCACTTGTTGTGGGCCGGACGGCTGCGGCTGAGCACTCGGCGCCGCCCTCGCGCAAGCGCATAGGCGGGTTGCTTCAGCCAGTTCAGACATTCTTCTGAGGAAGAGTTCAGATCTTTTCGATTGGCCGCAGTCCTCAAGTGAGATAGTAAGACGCATAGGCCTTTGCACGTTACTGACCGAACGCAAGGAGACCGCTCATGAGCACTACCAAGCTGATTACAATGTATGGGTCGCCTTGGTCCGAGCGTGTCCGTTGGGCGTTAAAGTTCAAAGGCGTGGCGTATGAGAAAGAGAACTACGAACCGGGAGTCGATGAAGAAAAAATAAAGAAGCTGACGGGCCAAGCTTTGGTGCCGGTCTTGATCGCCGATGGAAAAATAATCCCCGACTCGACTGCAATCCTGGAATGGCTCGAAGATAGCAAGCCCGAACCGGCCCTCTTGCCGAGATCGGAAAAGGATCGAGCCCAGGTTGCGCTGTGGGAAGAGCTGGCAATCGGCGTACTGGGTCCTCATGGTCGGACATTGATCATCGGGCGCGAGCTCCGTATCAACCACCCCGAAGCGCAACGAGACGCGAAATACTTTGCAGAGAAGTACGGGCACTCGCCGTACATGGAGGAGCAGGCCAAGCTGACGCTGAGGCGTGTACTAGTGAGCCTCAAGCATACTTTGAGCGGACGGCAATATCTGGTTGGTGACGCATTCACTCGCGCCGACTTGACCGTCGCGGCGATGCTGATGCTGGTCAGACCTGCGCCGGAGGAATTCTTCGCCTTCCCGGATCAAGTGCGGCGAGTCTATATGGACCCGCTAGCTGACGATCCGGCCTTCGCGCCCATACTTGCCTGGCGCGACCAGATGTACAAAAAGCACCGCGGCGAGGCTGTCAGGCCATAACGGTATCGAACAACCGTGACCAGCTAACCGCGATGCGCTGCGAGAGTTGTTCAACAGAAAATCCTCCGGGCGCGAAGTTTTGTATTGAGTGTGCAGTTCCAATCAAGCGGCGATGCCCAAAGTGTGGGTCCGAGAACCCGCCTGAAGCCAGATTCTGTGCGCAATGCGCGGCCGCTCTAGGCGGCCAGAACCGCGCAACCTTCGAAGGCACCATCGCGCGCCGCTCCAACGGACATTGGTGTAGCCGTCGAAAATTCTGAACCGGCGGCAATCGACGGCGAGCGCAAAACCGTCACAGCATTATTTGCCGATATCAAGGGCTCTACCGAATTGGAGCAGGACCTCGACCCGGAGGAAGCCCGCGCCATCATCGATCCAGCCCTGAAGCTGATGATCGCAGCGGTGCAGCGCTACGACGGCCACGTGGTGCAGTCGACCGGCGACGGCATCTTCGCGATGTTCGGCGCTCCGCTCGCCCACGAGGACCATCCTCAACGCGCGCTGTATGCGGGGTTGCGGATGCTGGAGGAGCTGCTGAAATATGGTTCGAAGCTTCAAGCTGAAGGGCGCGCGCCGATCGAGATTCGCGTTGGCGTAAATACCGGCGAAGTCGTGGTCCGCTCGATCGCGACCGGCGACGGGCAGGTTGAATACACACCGATCGGACACACCACCAACCTCGCATCGCGCCTGCAATCGCTCGCCCGTACCGGAACCGTCGCGGTCAGCGAGCAAACGCGCAAAATGGTCGAAGGATATTTTCAGCTCAAGCCGCTGGGTCCGACCCGGATCAAAGGCGTGAGCGAGCCGGTCAACGTTTACGAGGTGATCGGACTGGGCCCCCTGCGAACCCGGCTGCAACGCTCGGCCGGGCGCGGCATGTCGAAGTTCGTGGGCCGGCAGGCTGAAATGGAATCGCTGAAGCGCGCGGCGCAGCAGGCCAAGGCTGGACGCGGTCAGATTGTCGCGGCGATGGCCGAGGCGGGAGTCGGCAAGTCGCGCCTGTTCTTCGAGTTCAAGGCGGTTTCGCAGTCGGGATGGATGGTGCTGGAGGCATTCTCAGTCTCGCACGGCAAGGCTTCCGCGTTTCTGCCGGTGATCGATCTGCTGTGGAGCTACTTCAAGATCACGTCCGACGATGACGAGCGCACGCGGCGCGAGAAAGTTACCGGGCGGGTGCTCGCGCTCGACCGATCGCTGGAGGACGCGGTCCCATACCTGTACGGACTGCTCGGCTTGACCGCGGAGAACAATGAGGTCGCGGAGATCGAAGCGCAAACGCGCAAGCGTCGCTCGCTCGATGCGATCAAGCGCATCCTGCTGCGCGAGAGCCTCAACCAGCCGCTGGTCGTGATTTTCGAAGACCTTCACTGGATCGACAACGAGACGCAGGGATTCCTGAACCTGCTCGCCGACTCAATCGGCACCGCGCGCGTGCTGCTGCTGTTCAATTATCGGCCCGAGTACCGCCATGAGTGGGGCAACAAGACTTACTACACGCAACTGCGGCTCGACCCGCTCGGCAAGGAAAGCGCCGACGAGATGCTGCGTGCGCTGATCGGCGACAGCAAGGAGCTCGAACCGCTGAAACGGCTGATCATTGAAAAGACCGAGGGCAATCCTTTCTTCATGGAAGAAACGGTGCAGGTGCTGCTGGACGAAGGAGCGCTCGTGCGCAACGGCAGTATCAAGCTCACCAAGCCGCTGCGCGAATTGAAGATTCCGCCTACCGTGCAGGCGATCCTCGCGGCGCGCATAGACAGGCTGGCGCCGGATCACAAGGACCTCCTGCAGACGCTGGCCGTCGTTGGCACCGAATTCAAACTCGGGCTGGTGCGCAAAGTTTTGGACCTGCAGGCGAAGGCGGAGCCGTCATCTACAGGTCGCGATGCGGCCGCCGGCCGGCGTGAAATAACGCGCGAGGCACTGGAGGAGATGATGTCCGAGCTCCAGCTCGCCGAGTTTATCTACGAGCAACCCGCGTCCGGCGACATCGAGTACATCTTCAAGCACGCGCTGACTCATGACGTCGCCTACCAGTCGATGTTGAACGATCGCCGCCGCATACTGCATGAGCGGATCGGCGCCGCGCTGGAATCCACCTATGCCGAGAGCCTTGACGATCACGTTGCCGAACTGGCGCATCACTATGCGCGCGGCGGCAACGCGGCCAAGGCGGTGAAATATTGCTTGCGCGCGGTCAGGCGGTTCACGGAGCTCGGTTCCAATGGCGAAGCGCTCGCGCACTATGAGACCGGACTTGCACAACTGCAGAAGCTTCCCGACGACGACCGTCGCGCAGAGCTGGAATTGGATCTCCGGAACGCAGCCGGCGCCCCGCTGGGCGACAGCAAGGGTTACGGGTCGTTCGAAGCCGAGCAGTCGGCGGCGCGCGCCATGGAGCTTTGCCAGCGGCCCGGCATCAGCTGGGGAAAGACCTGGTCGGCACTGTTCCAAATATTTTTCGTGCAACAACTCCGTCCCGACGTGCGCAAAGCGGAGGCAATAGCCGCCGAGTTGATTGTACGAGCCGAGGAACGCCACGCCGACGGATATCTGGCGGAAGCTACGAACTGGTTGGCGTACGCGAAGATGGTTTCGGGCAACTTCGAGCTCGCCGATCAACTTTTCGACCGGGCGTGGGCGCTGCTGGAATCGATGAAAGCGAATCGCGATCAGCAGATGCCCCAGGTTCAGTTCACGATCGAGGTGGGAACCCGGCAAAACAATCGTATCCTCTCGGGATGGAATCTGTGGTTCCTGGGCTACCCCGATCGCGCATTGGAGCGAATGAACATCGCGACCGCAATCGCGCAAGAACCCGGGGCTCCGAAAAATATCCTGGCCGACATACACGGATTTGCCACCTACATTTACGAGCTTCGCCGCGAGCCTGGGCAGGTGAGAACGCGGGCAGAATCGAGGCGGGCACTGGCGACTGAATCGGGCTTCTTCACCGGCCGAGCGCTAAGCGAGATTTATCTCGGGCGGGCGGATGCAATGACGGACGATGCCGAGGGCGGCATCGCGCGCATGAGAGACCATATGTCGGAGTTGAAGGTGACCGGGTCGGAATATATCAGCGACCGCTATTTCACCTTTATCGCCAACGCTCTGGGCCGGCTGGGACGGTTCGACGAGGGCCTTCGCGTCGTTGACGAGTCGTTCCCGTTCATCGAGCGGAGCGGGCAGCGCTACTACGAGGCGGAGCTGCATCGCTTGAAGGGTGAAATGTTGATGGGCCTGGACTCATCGAATGCTGCGCAAGCGGAGCAGTCCTTGCGCACTGCGATCGAAATTTCGCGCAAGCAGCGTGCTAAGTCATGGGAGCTACGCGCGATCACAAGTCTCGCGCGCTTGCTGGCGAAGCAGCACAAACGCGACGAAGCGCGGATGATGCTCGCCCAAATCTACAACTGGTTCACCGAGGGCTTCGATACACCGGACCTTAAAGACGCCAAGGTGTTGCTGGGAGAGTTAGACGGGGAGCTATCGAAATTGAATCGAGGTAAAGGCGTGGATGGAGTTCCGGAGAGCAGTAAGAACGCGTCGTCACGAGCGGAAAGCGTGCTGCATTTCTGGTTCGCGCCGAAACCGGGCTCCGAGGTTGTCACGTATCGATCGCGCTGGTTCGTCCCGAATCCGGAATTCGACAGGCTGTGCAGCGAGCGGTTCCTTGCGAGCTATGAAGATGCGGCACAGGGGCGCCTGGAGGATTGGCGGAACGAGCCGCGAAGTTGCCTCGCGCTGATTTTGCTGCTCGATCAATTTCCCCGCAATATGTTCCGCGACACGGCGCGAGCGTTCGCGACTGACGCGAAGGCGAGAGAACTAAGCCGTCACGCCTTAGCATCTGGATATGACCGCGAGTTGCCGCCGCTGATGCGGATGTTCTTTTACCTTCCGCTCGAACATAGCGAAAATCTGGACGATCAACTTGAGTCGGTACGGCTTGCCCGCGCGTTGGCCGCAGAGAAGCCAGACCACGCCGAAGAGCTGGAGTACGCAGAGCAGCATCTGGAAACGATCCGGCGATTTGGAAGATTCCCCACTCGAAACGAAGCGCTGGGAAGGCAATCCACACAGGAAGAAATGGATTTTCTGAGGGACCAGCAGCGCGAATGATTGTCGGCAACGCGACTTGTTGTGGGGCAGAAGAATCTGCCTGACGTCCTGAGCGCATCGCTTCATCTCAGGGTCGGGATTCTGTCCAACCACGAACGTCTCGCCCGCATCACCTTCGGTGCCGCCCCACACGGGCCCGATATCGAGAAAGAAAATATCGCCTTCGCCCAGCCGCGTAGCGGCTCGGAAGGGTTGCGCGCGTCCATCAGAGCTTCGAGAGAAAAGTTCGTGCCCGTCTTTTCAAGTTCTTCAGTATTCATAGGAATCGTCTCGCGATTCAGCGCGACCACGTGTGATAGGTCCTGGCCGAAGGTCGATATTCGTCGATTCGATGGTTGCCGGTATCGACCAGCAGAATTCGGTCCGGCGTGTCCACCACGATTCCAGCAGGCTCGCGGGTCGGGATGCATACCGGGTCTACACAGGTGAACTTTCCGCCGTCGAAGTCGATCACTTCATGTTTCGCCAGCTCCAGCTCGCGAACCGCGCTGTTGTAGGTATCGGCCACCAGCAGATTATCGCCGTCGATCGCGACTCCGAGCGGATGCTGCAAGCGTGCCTGGTGGAAGTCTCCATTGACCCAACCAAAGTCAAAGAGACCAGCGCCGACGAGTGTGACGATCCGCGGATCCTTCGAGAGCGTGATCGCGCGCACTGCCGAGCTCTCGCTGTCTGCCACATAGAGCGTGTTTCCATCGGCGCTCAGCGCAAGCCCGCTCGGTTGCGCGAGGGAGGCGGCAGCCGCGCGCCCGTCACGAATCCCTTCTTCGCCGGTGCCCGCGAGCGCGGCAACGGCACCCGTCTTGAGATCGAGTATTCCGATCTGGTGCGTGCCGGCATTAGCAAAGAACAGTTGGTCGCCTTTCTTCTCGAGGTCCCAGGGAGATGCGAGCGCTGTCGTGTGCCCCGGCGCCGCAGCGCCGAGTTGCCTCCCGCGCTGTCCCGTTCCGGCGAGAGTAGTCACCGCGCCGCTGGCGAGATCGATTCGCCGAATTGCGTGACTCTCGGTATCCGCCACGAAGATCGCATCGCTGGACGCGATGACGCCCTGCGGATGATTGAAACGCGCCTCATTCTTTGCGCCGTCCTGAAGGCCTGCTTCGCCGCTGCCGTAACGCTCGAGCTCCTTGCCACTGTCATCCAGCAGAACGATCTGATTGTGACCGCCGTCGGCGAGAACCCAGCGCTTCTCTTTGCCCGGCACGGCCTTCAGCTTCCCGGGAAACAGGAAATTTCCCGTGGGTTCCGTCAGCGGCTTGAGATCAAGTGCCGCCGGCTTCAGCGTGCCGGCTTTCGCTGAGTTTGCGACCAGATTGTCGATAGCGGCGACAAATCGATCCGGGTCCGGCTCGCCGGCGACCGTGCCTGCGACGTTGCCATCGGACCCGATTACGACGAGCGTCGGCCAGGCTTGCACGCCGAATTCGCGCCAGATCTTCATCTCCGGATCGTGCACAATCGGATGCCGAATGTCGTAGCGTCGGATCGCGTCCTTGACGCTGGCGGCGCGCTTCTCGTTGGCAAATTTCGGCGAGTGAACGCCAATTACGACGACCTTGTCGGGAAACTGTTCTTCGACTCGCCGCAGGGTGGGGATTATCTGGATGCAGTTGATGCATCCTTCAGTCCAGAAATCGAGAATTACAACGCGGCCGTGCAGGCTTGCTATCGGCAGCGGTGCCGCGACGTTGAACCATTCGAGCCCAGGCAGTGCAATTTCAGGTGCTTTCATTTCCGCATAACCGGGCTCTGCGTCGAGCCCAACAAGAAGTGATCCGAACAGGAAACACAGGACTACAGGAACCAGGTGCCGCCGGCGCCTAATGAAGTTTCGCACTTTCCCAGCGTTGTGAGGATAGCAGTTCCTGTCTGCGGGGCGCAGCTTGATTCGCCGGAGTACAGGAGAGGGACATAACGAGCGGGCGCGATCCGTCGAAACCTGGACGCGCCCGCCCGGATTATTTCTTCGGCTCCTTGCCGACACCCTCGAGCTTGACGCTCTTGTCGGGGCCCGACTCGAGGTTGGTATCAATCGTCAGCGTGCCGCTGTATTTCTGCGCCGCTGTCGGCGTGAAAGTCACAGAGACTTCGCAGCTGCCGGCAGGCATGCCCTTGCCTCTCGGGCTGAGGTCGTCGTCGTCGCAGACCTGGGTGATGCTGAACGGGTTGGTAGCGCCCATTTCCATCTCGATGAGAATCGGTAGCGGCACTCTCTTCTTTTTGATCTTGCCGGCATTGGTGATTTTCACCGACTTGACCTTGTCGGAGCCGACTTCGACATTACCGAAGTTGAGCCGCTTGGGCCGGATTTTGAGCTTGCCCGGCACCGGCGTCGGCGTCACGGTCGGAGTCGCTGTGCGAGTCGGCGTCGGCGTCGCGGTTGGCGTCGGCGTCGCAGTCGCGGTCGCCGTCGGAGTTGCAGTCGGGGTCGTTACCGCGGGCGGCGCGACTACGTTGAAGCCGTCCGAGGCATTAGACGGCAGCAGCTCGCCAGTGCCGGCGAAACTCGCGGTCAGAGTCTCGATTCCGGTGCCGCTCGCAGTAATCTGACAGGTTGCGATGCCTTGCGCGTTGGTCGGTGCGTTGCAGAGCTGGCCGCCCGCCGAAAAGTCGACGGTCTCGCCCGAGAGCGCAGTGGCGGGATTCTGCGAGACGTCCGTCAACGACGCAATCAGATTGACCATCTGGCCTGGGGCGGCGCCCTTCGGGCTCTGGTTGAGGCTGAGGAACGTCACATCCATCCCAGCGCCCCAACTCAGATAAACGGAGTTCGAGACTGCCTGGCCGCCAGCGAACGGTGCGGAAGCCGTAACAATGTCATTCCCGGTATTCCGGCCCACGTAACTCAACGTGGCGTTTCCACTGGCGTCGGAGTGAGCGATCTGAAATTGCGCGTTCGGCCCTACGATCTCGAATGATACCGGGGTTCCGATCGGCGCATTGAAATAGTGCAGCGTGGCCGTGAACGTCTCGGTGCTGCCCTGCGCAGGGTTAGGCGAAACTACGGTCGGCGACAACACCACCGTCGGCGATGACAGCGTGGTGGCGTAACTGCAGGCGCCGCTGGTGTCTGTGATTCTGTACACCGTATTGAGTTGCGAGGTGTAGATGCAGCCGTCGGGGCCGAAAACCATGAAGTTGGCGCCGACTTTTTGCATGAAGGAAGTACCGATACTCGGAGGACTCGTCGTCAAATCAACATTGTTGATCCCGATGGTCGCATTGTTCACGAAGGGGTTTGCGATCAACGACGTCCCCTCGCCGGTCCCAGCTGCCAGAAGTCCGAGGTTGGCTAACTGCACCCCTCCCAAGGGGCTGACTGTGGGAGTGGCCGGACCATTGGTGCCGCTCACCTGGGTTATCTGGGGCACGCCACCCGAGAAGGCCCAGGCATAAATCGTCCCGCCCGGAGCGAACGCTAATGTCGCGTTCGGCGTACTCGTCAGCGTGGCGTACACGGAGGTCGTTGGCGTGGTGCTGCTTGGATCGGAAATGCGGAAGATCGAAGCGTTGTCTGAACCACTGCCCGTACAGGAGTCGTCGGTAAACAGATCCTCGCTCAACGGGTCGACCGAAAGCACGGTGCTGCAGGTCAATCCGGAAGAAACCGTCTGTATCACGTCGCCGTTGGAAGGATTGATCTGCAAGACTGCGCCGGTGTTGAAATTGCCGCCGGTCACTGAACGGCTGGCGAACAGATTACCACTCGAATCGAAGACCAGTCCGGTGAGACCTTCGCCGAGCGAGGTGCCGTTAAGCTGCGTGCCGGGACCCGCCACACCGCCGCCGGGTGGGAACTTGTATAGGTTGCCGTTCACTTCGTCATTCGCATACAGATTTCCCGACGAGTCGAACGCGATGCCAGCCAATCCCGCACAGCCGATATTGACGTTGCTGAAAATACCAAGGTTCTCGGCCGCGAAACCGGTCGCGTACGGTGTGACGATAAAGCCGGGAGCAGCCGGAGGAGTGCCGACTACGCATCCGGCGCTGGGGTCGCCGGTAAAGTCCACGGCCGCCGAACCGGGGACCGCCAAGTTGCCGTCGGTCACGTCCGCGGCGGTATAGGTAACGCTCTCACTCACCAGGTCCGTCGCTGTGAACTGGATGTTACCGCTGGAGTCCGTCACCTGCGGAGTCGGGCCAGTGATAACCGAGTTGCCGGTTTGCGATAGATTCACGAGTTTGCCCGGCGTCGCTCGCCCCAGCGAGTCTTTCAGAGTGACGGTGATCGTCGTTGGCGTTATGCCGTCGTTGAGGACGCTGAGCGGCGACGCATTGATGCTCGCGGAAGCAGGGGGAGGAGCCGAAAAGGCTCCGCCAGCGGTTTGCGCTAACACAACCCCGTCGGCCGTCGCCGTGAGCGTGACCGGTTCTGCGACGAGATCGGTCACAGTAAACTGGACGACGCCATTCGCGGTGTTCGAAATACCGCTGGCCGGACTGATCTTCGCCGAGCTTCCGGGATTGGCCGCGAGTGTCACGGTCTTGCCGCTCACCGCGTTGCCGATCGAATCGCGCACGATGATCGAAACATTGAGCTGCGCCGACCCATCCGCGTAGAGACCCAAAGCGGAGGGATTCGCCGGCGGAAGGGTGCTGCTAATCGCTTCTGAGACGGTCGGATCGACGGGTCCCACCGTAGCGCCCGACAGCAACAGATTCAGTGCATTCAAGTTTGGCGAACCGAGGCCGACGTGAGCGAAATCGCTCCCCATCGATGCCGCGTTGTGAAAGCCTCCGCTCGTCGCCAGGGGATACAAGAGAGGGTTGAGGAAGCCGAGCCGCTCGCCTTGCGCCTGATTGAGAATCGCCGTGAAGGCCGCGAACTCTGGAGCGGACACACTGGTTCCGCCGTAGGAGAGGCCATTGGGACAACCGCCGGCGCTGGCTTGGCAGATAGCGATGCCGTTCTCCGGGTCGGCATTGAGCACGACATCCGGCACCGATCGCATCGCGGAAGCATTTAATCCGTTCTGATACGGCGGCCGGCTGAAGAACTTGCTGACGCCAAAGCCGCCGGAGCCGGTCGGCGGCGTCTGCGCGACGCCGTCCCACCAGGTCTCACTGCCATACACGTAGCCCGGGTCGTTGGTGAGCGACGAGCCGCCGACTGCTGTCGCGTTGGGAGAATCCGCGGGCACCGAGATGGTGCCAGCGCTCCCATCCAGGCAGGTGTTACCGCTATCGCCTGACCCGTTGAAGACGCTGATGTTCGAGGCGGCCGCGTTTTGAAAAATCGTATCGATACTCTGGACGTCGGCCAGGGAAGTCTGATCTTCGCAGTAGGCCCAACTGTTCGAGATGATCGAGACGTTATCGCTGACCATCTTGTTAAGGACCATCTGAAAGCTGGTTCCGGCGCCGGTAAAGGGGGCATCGTACACGACCACCTTCGCGGCGGGCGCGATCGTCAAAACCGAATCGATGTCGAGCAGTACCTCATCCTGATGGGGGCCGGGCGTGGCGCCACCGCCAACGTCGACCTGACTCACATTGGCGATCGTCGCCGGGATAGTCGGGAGAAGGCTGAGATAGTCGGAGACATCGCTCGGCTGAAACGTATCGAATTCGACCAGTCCCACCGTCTGCCCGGTACCATCCAGAGCCAGCCACGTTCCCGGGTCTTTGGTCTGACCATCCGCCCCAATATCGATCTTCTTGGGTGTCAAGCACGCCTTGTACTTGTCCTTTACGTACATGTTTTTGCAGGCATCGCAGGTGGCGGCGGTTTGGTTTAACGTCGGTGGGCAACTGGACAGGCAGGGACTAAGCGGGAGATTAAAAGCGTTAAGCCCGTCTAACTGGGCTTGGACCGCACAAAAGGCTTTGGTTATCGCATCGCTAGTGTTGCGCGGCTGCGCAAGGTTCGAGAGTCCGCCGACGCTTTGGATCGAGCGGGCCAAACGGACGGGGATGGCGGGATCCTCATCATTCGCATAGAAGACTCGCTCGCCAATTCGATAGTCTGCGATACGCACACCGAAGGCGCGTTCGGCCGCACCGCGGGTACCGCGGGCTGCCAATGTCAGATGATTCGTCGAGCCCTCAACCACCTCGAAGCCGTTCGCGCGGAGATACCGCAGGACGCGGTCGTAGGACGCTTTTGAGGGACCGAACCGCTTGACGATTTGGCTCTGCGTCAGGAAACGGCGGAAGTTAGGTGAGTGCGGGTCGTAAAGTTCTTTCAGATACCGTTCGAAGCCGGCCTGATCGTCGCGCTTCAGCACGATCGTCAGTGTGATCGGTAGCGCATCGCTTTCCGGCTTCGATGGAACGACAGTCGCCTTCGACAGTGCGGGCAGCACGTGCCCCGGTATACGAACCATCGCCGGTGCGGACGGTACCTGCGTCGCGTAGGCGCTAACGCATGAGGATAGAACGAGCAGACTGGCCACAATCGATCGCACGCAACTACGAAGCATTACAAATCTCCCAATTGCTAATCAAAACACGCAGATCCGCGGATGGAACTACCGTTCGCGCGTTTTAACACCGGACGAATCTGGCCGCAAGTTCAAATGCACTTACCAAACGATTTGGATCATTGCGGATCGACGGTTCGGGAGGGGCGGACTCAACTTGGCAATTGAGCGCCGAGGCGACGATGGAGTCAAAAAAGTCTTGCGGCAAGTGGAGAGTATGGCGCGGAGTCGGCCGATACCCGGAACTCGGCGAGGCTTGAATTTCAGAACGAGTGAGGGAGCCTCAGGGCCCTGGCCCAACCGGCAGAAGAATCGGCTGGCCTAGGTGTGTCGCTGGCTGCCTTCTACCTGATGGCCGTTGGAACGAACCATCATGACCAGTTCTCGGGAAAGGCCTGCCAGCTCGGAGGACGTTTGGAGCACTTGCTTCGAGCTGGTATCAGTCTGATGCGCGGTCTGCACCAGATCCGAGGCTCCGACACGGACCTGATCGACGGCGGTCGCCTGCTGTTCGGTACTCAATTCGATTTCGCGCGCCGCTTCGCTGGCAGTACTCACCAGTGCGGCGATCTGCCTGAAGAGTACGGCGGCCTCGGCGAATTCGCTGACGCCAGCATCGACCAGTTTCGAACCGTCCTGCGTCGCTGCGATGGTAGAACTGGCGGAGGCCCGGATGTTGTCCAGTAACTGACGAATCTCGCTGGATGAAACCCCCACACGATCTGCCAGCTTACGAATTTCGTCCGCGACTACGGCGAAGCGCTTACCCCATTCGCCGGCACCTGCGGCCTCGATAGTAGCGTTGATCGCCAGGATGTTGGTTTGCTCGGCGAGCTCGTTAATCATCTCGGTAATGCTTCCGATCTGTTGCGACTTTTTACCCAGCTCGAGCACATGGACCACGACCGAATCGACCTGAGTCTTAATGCCCGTGATTGATTTCGTTGTACGTTGCACGGTCTCGTCACCGCGACTGGCGGTCAAGGCGGTCTCGCGCGCGACTTTGGCGACGCGCTGCGCGTTTTCAGCGATCTGACGGGAGGTCGAAAGCAATTCGTTGATAGTGGTGGCGATTTCGTTCATCGCGATCGCCTGCCCGGCCGAACCGGAAGCCTGTAGATTGGCGGCTGCCTGGAGCTCGCCGGACGAGCTTTGCAGCACGGCAGCCGCTGAGCCTATCTGTCGGGTCAGTGAATTCGTAATGTACCAACCGATCAAGCCGGTGAGCACCAGCGCAAGCAGCGAGACTATGACGATAGTCGACTCCGACAAACTCGCGCTGAAGTCGGCCTGGGTTATTTCGTCACGCAGCGAAGCTCTTTCTGCAGTATCCATCTCAGTGACCACTTGGCGCAGCTTGTCCATGAAGACTTTTCCCTGGTTGGTCGCGACTATTTTCTCCGCCGCGTCGAAACCCTGGGTGCGCCTCAATTCGATGGTCTGCTTAAGTTCCGCCATCTTGGACTGAACGAGGGTCGTAGCCTGATCGAGACGACGCGCCTGGTCCGGACTGTCGGCGGTCATATCACGCAGCTGCTTGATAACATTGTAGACCGACGCATCAGCCGCGAGGTAAGGCTCCAAATAGGTCTCATTGCCGGTAAGCAGGTAGCCGCGTTGGCCGGTTTCGGCATCCTTTACGTTAGATATCAGCTCGGATAGCCGATCGACGACTGAGTAGGTATTGCTCAGCTCGTGGGTGTTGTTTCGCAATTTCGCGATGCTTAAATATCCGACGATCCCGACGACTATCACTGCGACCGACGAGACCGTGAATCCGAGTGCGATCTTAATGGCAAAGGACCGTGATCGAACCATCGTGCTTTCTGCCTCTGTGCCTGGGTTAGTTGCGGGTGTGAGGAGCATGAGCCGTGCCGTATTTTCGTGCGATTGGCGTCGTGCTCAACGCTAGTTAGTCCTTCATAGCGAGAGCGAGTCGCGACATCGGATTGGCGGCTGCCATTAACCGGGCACTCAAGCCATGTCTGCGGCAATGACGTGTCGCCAACAGCGCATGCCAGGGACGGGCGCTGCGTACGATTGCGAATTGGATCGTCAAGCTTCGCTGGGAGCGGAAATTGCTATCCGTATCACCAGGGGGACTCATGCGGTGATTTCTTGACGATGCCCATCGAAGCCAGCTCGTCAGCGTCGCGATTGTCGGTGGTGCTCGTTAGAGCAGGCGGTTTGCTATGCGGCCTGCCGCTCGCGAGCGTCATTGAGACGCTCCGTAGTCCGTCGATAATGCCTATCGCGGGAACGCCGGCATGGGTGCGTGGAGTCGCGGTGATTCGTGGCGGCACGGTGGCCGTGGTCGATCTCGGAATTCTGCTTGGTTCGGGTGCGGGCGCTGACGAGCAGGCGCGGGTGGTCACGGTGCGCGTCGGTTCGCGCATCGTGGGATTGGCAGTCGACTCGATAGTCGGCGTGCGCGAGTTCGAGCGCTCGGTTCTGTCCGACGTTCCGCCGATGCTGCGGCAGGCTCATCCGGAGGTGCTGGCGGCGATGGGGATGCTCGACCGTGAACTGCTGATGGTGCTGGACGGATCGCGAATTATCACGGAGCAGGAACTCGAAGGGTTGGAGGCTTCACGATGAGGACGGACGCGGCGCTCGACGAGGCGAACCTGCTGCGCTTCGCGGAACTGATCGACAGTCGCCTCGGTCTTCGTTTCGATGATTCATCGCTCAAGGAGCTGGCGGCGATTCTGCGCGCGCGAGCACGCATCCTGCGCTGCGCCAGCGTCGACGCCTACCTGCATCGGTTCGACGCCCCGGGATCGATGCCCGACGAGTTGCGCGCGCTGGCCAGCATGCTGACCATCGGCGAGACCTACTTTTTTCGCAGCCCCGAGCAATTCACCGTGTTCTCCGAGGTTGCCCTGCCGTGCCTGGCGCGCACTCAGCCCGGCCGCAAAATTCGGATTCTGTCGGCGGGATGCGCCACCGGCGAAGAGCCTTATACCCTGGCGATCACGCTGCGCGAGCTTGGCCCGTCGGCGCCCGCGCAAGTTTCGATTCTCGGCGTCGACGTGAGCGCGCAGTCAATCGAGGTCGCGCGGCGTGGCCGCTACTCAGCCCGGGCGATGCGCGCGACGCCGGCGGGATATCTCGCCAAATATTTCCGCCGCGATCGCGAAGAGTATGTCCTCGACCTGAATGTGCGCGCGATGGTCCAGTTCGTGGAACGCAATCTCGCGATCGAAGACCATAGCTTCTGGCGGCCGGATAGTTTCGACGTAATCTTCTGCCGCAACGTAACCATGTACCTGTCCGCCCGCGCCCTGGGCGAAGTGATCGCGCGCTTTGCCCGCGCGCTGGCGCCCGACGGATTTCTGTTTCTCAGTTACACGGAGCCGCTGCGCGGAATCTCGCAGGCCTTTCAGGTCGAGCACTATCGCGGATCCTTCTACTATAAACTCGGCGACCCGAAGGCGTCGCCGGTCGGTATTGAATGAGGTCGCCGTATCGCCGGCTCGGGTCGCATTGAAATTAAAATCGAAGGCACTCGGCGTGCCCGCTGCACCATCGCGCGCGGCTCCCGCCGTTCATGATCCAGGCCCGCAGCCGCTCGATTCGACCGACCCGGCCAGTCTCTGTCCGACCCCGCGCCTGGCGGCGGCCTTCATGATGGCCGAGCGCTTCGACGAGGCACTGACGACCATCGAGTCCATGCCGTCGGCGAGCCGCGCCAAGCCCGACGTGCTGCTGCTTACGGCGATGATTCAAATTGAACGCGGGCAGCTCGACGACGCGGCCCGGTCGTGCGCAGCGCTGCTCGCGCTCGACCATCTCAACGCCGGCGCGCATTACCTGACCGCACTGTGTCACGAGCAGGGCGGCCGGCGCGCGGCCGCGGTCGACAGCTATCGGGTCGGGGTTTACCTCGACCAGGCATTCGCGATGCCGCATCTGCGGCTCGGTCTCATGTTCCGGCGCGAGGGCGACCTCCGCGGTGCACGGCGTGAGCTGCAGAACGCGTCGGCGCTGCTGGCGCAGGAAGACTCGGCCCGGGTCCTGCTGTTCGGCGGCGGTTTCACCCGCGACACTTTGATCGATCTTTGCGCTTCGGAATTGCGCCTGTGCCAGGAATCAACTTGACCGAGACCATCAACCTGCTGGATTTCGAGGAACTGAAAAGTTCGTTTGATCGAACCTTCCAGCAGGCGCGCGTCGAGCGCAATCACGAGCTGGTGCATCTGCTGGTGGTGCGGATCGGCACGGCTCGCTTCGCGTTGAAAGTATGCGATCTCGCCGGCCTGGCGCGCGCGCAAACCGTGGTGCCTGTTCCGGCGGCGGACCCCGGACTGCTCGGCCTGGCAGGCCTCAAAGGGCGGCTGGTCGCAGTGTACAGTCTCGCCGCTCAGATCGGCAGTTCGGCCCTGACGACGGAGCCTCAGCGATGGCTGGTGCTGAGCCGATCCGACCGCGGGATTGCGCTCGCCTTCAGCGCGGCCGAGGGCACCATGATGGTGCCGAGCTCGGACTTCTTTCCGGCCGAGCATGGTGCGCCGCTGCACGCGACCGACGCGGTCGGCTCCGGCGCGGCGCGGCTGTGGCTGCTGAACGTCAACTCCATCGCCGCTGCAATCGTCGCGCAAACCACGGCGCCCGCATCCGAGCAGAGTCGCTGAATATGGCCGACGAAAATCTTTACCAATATTTCAAGATCGAAGCGCGTGAGATCGTTGCCGACCTCAGCCGCGATATTCTGGGTCTCGAAAAAGAGGGCGCGGGCGCCGATCTCATGCTGCGCCTGCTGCGCCAGGCGCACACGCTCAAAGGGGCGGCGCGGGTCGTGCGCCTACCGCGGATTGCCGAGATCGCGCATGCGATGGAAGACTCGTTGACGCCCTATCGCAGCGCCCCGGAAGCCGTCACTTCGGACCAGATCGGCAAACTGCTGCATCAAGTCGATACGATCGCGTCGGAGATCAAGGCGCTCGACGAACCGCTGCAGGCGGACCCGGATTCGCGGCCGTCGGCGATGGAGCCGTTCGACCGCGTCCGCGTCGGCCTGGCCGAGATGGACGCACTGCTGAGCGGCATGTCGGAAACGGCGGTCCAGCTCGACGGCATGCGGATGGGCTTCGATGCGGTCAAGCAGGTCGAAGACCGGCTGGCGGCGCTCGAGCAACAGTTGGCCTCGGCCGCGCCCACGCCGCGCTTGCACGAAACCGTCGAGGAAATACGCACGGCGCTCCAGCACGCCCGCCAGGGCCTGTCGATCCGCGCCGACAGCACGGATAGAGAGGTCGCCGAGGTCCGCGGCAATATCGATCAGCCTGCGGCTGCTGCCGACCGGCCTGCTCTATCCACCGTTGGAGCGCGCCGTGCGCGACGCCGCGGAAGTGCTGGGCAAGCACGCCGCCTTCACCACCTCGGGCCGCGAACAGCGCCTCGAAAGTCACATGCTCTCGGCGCTGGGAGAAGCGCTGTCACATCTGGTGCGCAATGCCGTCGCCCATGGAATCGAGAGTCCGGCGGACCGGCTCGCGCGCGGAAAGCCAGCGTTCGGCGACGTGCGCCTGAAGGTCGAGCGGCATGCAGATAGAATCATCTTTACCTGCTCCGACGACGGCGCCGGCATCGACGTTGACGCCGTTCGCCAGGCCGCCGTCAGTCATGGAGTTCTGTCCGCCGCCAGCGCGTCGGAACTCTCGGTCGAGCACGCACTCGAGCTGATTTTCTGCCCCGGCGTGACCACCAGCACCTCGCTGAGCGAAGTCGCCGGCCGCGGTATCGGTCTCGAAGTGGTGCGCGAGGTTGCCGACCGTTTCAAAGGCCGCGTCAGCGTCCGCACCGATGCGGGCGTCGGCACCAGTATCGAGCTCGAAGTGCCGCTCTCGCTGTCCTCGATCAGAGCAATCCTGCTGGCCGCGGACGACTTGCTGATCTGGCTGCCGCTCGAGGCCGTTCACAGTGCGTTGCGGCTTGACGAAAATGCGATCGATTCGGTGGCAGGCCGCGAGTCGTTGGTCTTTGACGGCCGCGCGATTCCGTTTATCCGGCTGGCCGAGGCGATGCGCCGGCCGTTTGAGCCCGTCAGCCGCAATACCCGTCCGCGCCTGGCGGCAATAGTTCAAGCCGGCGCGGACCTGCTCGCAGTCGGAGTGGATCGCGTTATCCACGCCGAGGAAGTGATCGTACATCCGCTGCCCTCGGCGGCAGGCCGCATCACTCCGCTGGCGGGCGCCGTGTTCGACGCCCAGGGAAATCCGCAGCTCGTGCTCAATCCCGAAGCGCTGCTCGAATCGGCGCATGCAGCCCCGCCGGTGCTGACGCCGGACGCGGGTGCCGCGCCGCATATTCTCGTGATCGACGATTCGCTGACCAGTCGAACCCTGCTTAAGAACATGCTCGAGGCGGGCGGTTACAAAATCGACATGGCGGTGAGCGGCGAGGACGCGATGGCGAAGGCGCGCGCGCGCCGCTACAGCCTGTTCGTTTGCGACGTCGAGATGCCCGGAATGAACGGCTTCGAATTCGTCGCGCTGACGCGAGAGTACGACTATCTGCTGGGCATTCCTTCGATTTTGGTTACGACGCGCTCGAGCGCCGACGACCGCAGGCGTGGCGCCGAGGCGGGAGCGCGGGCCTATATCGTTAAGGGCGAGTTCACCAGGGACTCACTGACCGAAACCGTCCGGAGCCTGGTGGGGTAGGGCGATGCCGCCGATTCGTGTCCTCGTCGCCGACGATTCGATCACCGTGCGCAAACGCATGATCGCAGTGCTGTCAGCCGACCCCGAGCTCGAAGTCATCGCGGAGGCCGCCGACGGTCGCACCGCGACCGAGATGTGTCGGCGTCTGCGCCCCGACGTGATGACGATGGACGTGATGATGCCGGTGATGGACGGCGTCAGCGCCACTGAATACATAATGGCCAACTGCCCCACATCCATTTTGGTAGTTTCTTCTTCGAGTCATCGCGGTGAGGTGCTGCAGACCTTCGACGCGCTGGCGGCGGGTGCGGTCGACGTGCTCGACAAGCCCACCGGGATCGAGCCGCGAAGTGTGTGGGAAGGTGAATTGGTCAGCGCGGTCAAGATGGCTTCGCGCATCAGGCCGATTACCCGGACTCCCGTGCGCGGGCAAACGCGCGGCCTTAAGCCGGCCACGTGATCGTGCCGCCGAGGCGGCTTCGGAATTGATTCACGGTGATGCGTCGATCATCGCGATCGGAACCTCAACCGGCGGTCCAGCCGCAATCGCAAAAGTGCTGTCGCAGATTCCGGCTGATTTTCCGCTGTCGATTCTGCTCGTCATTCACATCGCACCGGAATTCGCCGACGGCCTTCTGCAATGGATCGCGAAATTGTCGAAAATGCCAGTGCGGGTTGCGATCGACGGTGAACCGCTTCCGCCGCGAGGCCGTGGCAATGTAGTCATGGCCGCGCCCGATCGGCATCTGCTGGTCGAGGGCGGTTGTCTGCGCGTCACCGACTCTGCGGAGCGTCATTCGTGTCGTCCCTCGGTCGACGTGCTGTTCGAGTCCGTCGCGCGCGAATGCGGACCGCGGGCGATAGCCTGTTTGCTCACCGGGATGGGCAAAGACGGCGCCCGCGGGCTGCTCGCCGTCCGGCGCAGCGGCGGCCAGACGATAGCGCAGGATGAAGCGAGTTCGATCGTATTCGGCATGCCGCGTGAAGCAATCGCGCTGGGCGCCGCAGAGGTCGTCGACTCCGCTGGCCGAGGTCGCCTCGACGCTCGACAGGATGGCGCGGAAATCAAACGCAGATAGAAGGTCCGCATGAGCTCAAGCGTACTGGTAATTGACGACAGCTTGACGGTCCGCATGGACCTGAAGTCGGCCTTCGAAGGTGGCGGCTATTCCTGCGCACTCGCCGCTTCGCTGGCGGAAGGCCGCGCCGCCCTGCTCGAAGCGCGGTTCAACCTGATCGTGCTCGACGTCCAGCTGCCCGACGGCGACGGCGTCGAGTTCCTCGCCGAGTTGAAGGCGGAACCGGATACGCGATTGATCCCGGTAATCCTGCTGTCGCTGGAGGCGGACGTTCGTGCGCGGGTGCGTGGACTGACGACCGGTGCCGACGAGTATGTCGCCAAGCCGTACGAGAAGGGTTATCTGCTGAGTTGCGCGGAGGAGCTGATACGTGTCGCGCGGTCCGACCGCACGATAGACAAGCCGCCCAGCCTGCTGGTGATCGATCCCAGCGATGACTTCCGTGAATGGATCAAAAAGCTGGTCGAACCTAATGGATATCGGCTGGCCGAGGGCGAAAGTGGCGCGAAGGGATTGCGGCTGACTGCGGAAATTCAACCGGCCGCCATCGTGATTGACGGCCAGATGGCCGGAATCGACGGTTTGACTTTCATCAGCCGCATCAAGTCCAACGCGCTGTTGAGCGAGATTCCGTGCGTCTTCTTCACCGATTCGGACGAGCGCGGTATCGAGATCCGCGCGCTCGAGGCGGGCGCCGACGCCTTTATGCGCAAGAGCGAAGACAGCGCGCTCCTCCTGAGCCGGCTCAATGCTCTCACTCACACGCACGAGGTCCTCCGCGCCGCCGATTCGGCCAAGAGTCTGTTCGGCAACAAGAAGCTGCTGGGTATCGCGAGCGAACCCACCTACCTGCGCCAGCTCGCCGCGCATCTGCTGAGCGAAGATTACGAGATGGCGATCGCGAAGTCGGTCGAGGAGGCGCTGGAACTGCTGGTGGTGCGCCGCGCCGATTGCATCTTGATTGAAGCCGCTTCAGTCGACCATTCGTTTTTCCGATTGATGCGGGACTCTCCCGAGTGGCAAACGACTCCGCTGATAATTCTCACCGACGATCCCACCAGCAATATCGTGCGCGATACGCTCAGCGCCGGCGTCGACGAATTCATCGTGAAGTCAGTCGACTTTGCCGTCGCCAAGGCGCAATTGCGCAATCTGCTGCATCGCAAGCAGCTCGCCGACCGCAATATCTGGGCCCGCGAAGTTCAACTGCGCGACGAAACCCGGTCCGCCGCCGCCGAGGCGCTGGTGATGAGCCGGCTGGCCGATTCCCGCGCTCGTCTGCTGGCCGAGCTCGAGACCAAGAACACGCAGCTGGTCGCCGCTCGCGAGACCGCGCTCGAAGCGCTGCGAATCAAGTCCGAGTTCATGACCAACATGAGCCACGAAATTCGCACGCCGCTCAACGGCATCATCGGCATGACCGAATTGCTGCTTGATTCTGATCTGACCGCCGATCAAATCGAATTCGCGCGGACCGTCTCGGAGAGCGGCAACCTGCTGCTCAGCATCGTCAACGACATCCTCGACTTCACCAAGCTCGACGAAGGCAAGGTCATTTTCGAACAAATCGATTTCGATCTGCCGTCGGTTCTCGAAAGTACGATCGAGTCGTTCGCCGAAAAGGCTCAGCGCAGGGGCCTTGAACTGATGCTGGCCTACAGCACCGAGGTCTCAACCACTGTCTCCGGCGATCCCACCCGGCTGCGGCAGGTGCTGAACAACCTGCTCGTCAACGCACTCAAATTCACTCACTCAGGTGAGGTGATCCTGCGCGTTTTCATGCAGAGCGAAACACCTGATGCGGTGGTATTTCGGTTCGAAGTCCGCGACACGGGGATCGGCATTTCGCTGGCCGCGCAAGCCGGGCTCTTTACCTCGTTTGCGCAGGCCGACGCGTCGACTACGCGCAAATACGGTGGTACCGGCCTTGGGCTGACCATCTCGAAGAAACTCGTTGAAGGCATGCACGGTGAAATCGAAATCGAAAGCGAGCCGGGAAAGGGGTCGCTCTTCTATTTCACGGCGCGATTCGCCAAGCCGGTCAAAGCTCAAGCCCAACACTCGAACGGCTACCAACTCAAAGGTCTGCGCGCGCTGGTCGTGGATGACAACGTCACCAATTGCGCGGTCGTCGCCGACGCCTTGCGGTCCTGGGCAATGGAGGCAGACGCTGCTACGAGCGGCGCCGAAGCGCTGACCGCGATGCGACGGTGCGCGACTCAGAATCGCCCCTATCAGTTTGCAATTGTCGATGCCGACATGACCGACTTGGACGGTGCCGCGCTCGCTCGTACGATCAGATCCGATCCGGCGCTCGCCAAAACGCGGCTGCTGTTGATGAGCCCGGTAGGCGAAAGCGCAGCTACCACTTCTCGCCGCCGCGAAGATTTCGACGGATGGATCACCAAACCGGTGCGGCCGTCGCATCTTCATGAAAGCCTTCCCGGCATGCTCGAGTCGAAAATGCACGATGCGGAGCCCTCTGGCCCTGAGCCAATATCGCGCCCGCGTCTGCTGCCGAACCCGAAAGATGACGCGTCGAACCTCCAAACCATTCTCGTCGTCGATGACAACCAGGTGAACCTCAAAGTGGCTGCGAAACAACTTAAAAGGTTGGGATATCGCGTTGACCTGGCTGACAGCGGTAAGGCCGCCCTCGACGCGCTGTCGAGCCCGCACTACCCAATCGTGCTGCTCGACTGCGAGATGCCTGAGATGGACGGTTATGCCACCACCGCGGAAATCCGGCGACGCGACGGCGACTCCCGGCACACGATCATAGTCGCGATGACGGCGCACGCCCTCGAGGGAGCCCGCCGGCGATGCCTCGACGCCGGAATGGACGAATACGTCGCGAAGCCGGTAACGCTGCAAACCTTGGCGGCAGTCCTCGAGCGTTGCGCTGTACTGGCGAAAAAAATGGCCGCAAGCGACTCCACCGGTCACGACGATGCGGAGGTCGCTTAGCGATCGATGGTCGCCATGATCCAATCGGCGTAACGCTTGCCCGAGACTTTTCCCGGCGCGAGCGCGTCATCGAGCGTCTTCATCTGGTGGGGATCAAGCTGGACGTTAGCGGCGGCGACATTTTCTTCGAGATACTTGCGGCGCTTGGTGCCTGGGATCGGCACGATGTCGTCGCCTTTGTTGAGCAGCCATGCGAGCGCGATCTGCCCGGGTGTCGCATGAGCAGCCGCAGCTATATCGTGGACGATTCGGGCCGCCTCAACGTTGGCGTCGTAGTTCTCGCCCTGGTAGCGCGGATCGGTACGCCTGAAATCTCCTTCGGGATAATCTTCCGCGCGCCCGACCTCGCCGGTCAGGAAACCGCGGCCGAGAGGACAGAACGGCACGAGGCCGATACCGAGTTCGCGCAGGGCAGGAATTATCTCCGGCTCCAGGTTCCGTTCCCAAAGCGAATACTCACTCTGCAGCGCGGAAATCGGATGCACGGCATGCGCCCGCCGGATAGTGGCAACACCGACTTCGGACAGGCCGAAGAATCGCACCTTGCCTTGTGCGATCAAATCGCCGACCGCGCCGGCCACATCCTCGATCGGCACGGTTCGATCGAGGCGATGCTGATAGAGCAGATCGATGTAGTCGGTACGAAGCCGGACGAGACAGCCCTCGACCGCTTCGCGAATGTGTTCGGGCCGGCTGTCCATGCCGACGATTCTGTTGCCGTCGAAGCGAGATCCAAATTTGGTTGCGATTACTACTTTGTCGCGCCGGCCGCTGAATGCCCGACCGAGCAACTCCTCGTTGGCGAAGGGCCCGTAGCTCTCGGCCGTATCGAAAAAGGTGCATCCGATTTCGATTGCGCGATGCAGCGTTGCGATCGATTCATTTTCGTCAGCCGGACCGTAGCTTTGACTCATGCCCATGCATCCGAGGCCGAGTGCTGAGACTTCGAGGCCCTGGCTGCCGAGTTTGCGTTTGCTCAAAGTCATGATGCTCGCTCCGTGTGAATCACACCGTCGGTGTGGCGCCGCCGTCGATGCGGAAAGTTGTGCCGGTCATGAAATCGCTTAGCGGACTTGCGATAAAGCATACGGCCGCCGCGATGTCGCGCGGCTGTCCCAGTCGCGAAACCGTTTGCTGGAGGACGTTCTTCAGCGCGAAATCCTGGCCGACTTTCGGATCGTCGCTGCCCAACTGGATCGCGAGCGCTTTAAACCAGGGCTCGACGAGTGGCGTATAAATGAGCCCCGGCATGATGCCATTTGACGTCACGCCCGTGCCGGCCAGGGCCTTTGAGAGGCTAAGCGTCAGATTGTTGAGAGCAGCCTTCGCCGCGCCGTAGGGTCCGAACTGCGCGTAGGCCGAGATGGCATTGCGCGACGAGATCTGGATAACGCGACCCCATCCGCGATCGCGCATCGCCGGTACGAAGGCCTGTGCCAGCCGCACCGCAGGTAACGCGTTTTGGCGGTAGCTCTCGGTCCATTCTTCGAGCGGCGTTTCGAACCATCCCGCCGCGTTCCTGCTGTTTGAGCCGCCGGCGTTGTTGACGAGAATATCGAGGCCGCCGAGCGCGCGGTTGGTCGTTTCGATCACCGCCTCGATGCCATCCGCCGTCATGAGATCGCCTAAAGCCATATCGGCGTGGTAGCCTTTGGCCTCGATTTCGGCGACCACCGCATCCGCGCGGGCTCGGTCGCGACCGTGGACGACAACCCTGATGCCCTCATGGGCGAGCATCCGGGCTATCTCGGCGCCGATACCGGAGGTGCTGCCCGTCACCAGCGCTCGCTTGTCTTTCAATTGTAAATCCATGCCGGTTGTCTCTCGATTCGACTGGCGGGCGATATTGCCAGCGCCATGTCTACACACGTATACTCAGAACGAGAACATGAGTCTACAGCTGTATAATTAAAATGATCGGAAAAAAGAAAGGAAGAGCAGGGGCGCATCGTCGAAACGCTGAGGCCACTCGCAAGGGGATCCTCGCATCGGCGCGGCGAGCGTTCGCGCGGGCCGGCTACGACGGTGTCGGGCTGCGGGAGATTGCGCAGGGAGCCGGAGTAACCGCGATGATGGTCAATCGGTACTTTGGGTCGAAGGAGCGCCTTTTCAAGGAGGTGGTCGCCGAGGCGATAGCGACACCGAGCATCCTCACTCGCGAGAACATCGCATCGCCAACTCTCGGCCGAGACATCGCCGCCGCGTTGGTCGCGCGGACCGAGACCGGCGCGAATCCGCTGGACGGGTTTCTGATCATGCTCAACTCGTTGTCCAACAAGCGCGCGGCGAAGATTGAGCGCGCGCTGATCGAAGCGCACCACCACAAGGCGATCGCGGCGGCGTTAAGCGGAGAGCTGGCGCCCCAGCGCGCCGCTCTCGTGCTGTCGTTGATCGCGGGTTTCCAGGTTATGCGGCAGATGATTGGCCTCTCGGCCTTGGCCGAGGCCGACCCCAAAACGCTGCGTGAGAATTCTTCAGCCGGTATTGCAGCAACTCGTCGAAGGCAACCAAACCCGCCGTTCGTCTTCCGCTCACTGACCGCCTTTGCTACACGTTCGAGGGCTGAAGACCAGCGTACGTGATTGATCTGCGAAGAGCCAAGTTCAGTCGAGTGTACCGGCGCGCGTAACTGATTCCGGCGCAGCGTGCTGCAATGGGAGAGAGCATCATACCCAGCGAGACCAATCTGAAAAGGCCGGTTGAAAGATCCAAGCCGGTGGCAGCTGCGGCATCCGCCGAGAGCGCTCGCCTGCGGGAATGCCACGAGTCCCAGGTTCCGTGGAAAAAATGGGGTCCCTACCTGAGCGAGCGGCAATGGGGCACCGTCCGCGAAGACTACAGCGAGGACGGCAACGCCTGGGACTATTTCTCGCATGACCAGGCGCGCTCGCGCGCATACCGTTGGGGCGAGGACGGTCTGGCCGGTATTTGCGACATACACGGTGTGCTGTGCTTCGCGATCGCGCTGTGGAACGGCAAGGATCCTATCCTCAAGGAGCGGCTATTCGGCCTGACCAACAGCGAAGGTAATCACGGCGAGGACGTAAAGGAGTATTACTTTTACCTCGATAGCACTCCCACCCACTCGCACATGAAGTACCTCTACAAGTACCCGCATCGCGCCTATCCGTACGAGGACCTCGTCAAGACCAACCGCCAGCGCTCGCGCAACGAACAGGAATACGAGTTGCTGGACACCGGCGTTTTCGAAGACGATCGCTACTTCGACGTTTTTGTTGAATATGCGAAGGCGGCGCCCGACGATCTGTTGATCAAAATCAGCGTATGCAACCGGGGCCCCGAGCCCGCGCTCCTGCATGTCCTTCCCACACTATGGTTTCGCAATACCTGGTCGTGGACCGACGGCGGCAGCAAGCCGCTGATACGCGCGGTCGATGATGATGGCAATGGCCGCGCTGTTATCTGTGCGCATCACACCGACCCGCTCTTCCAGGAGTCCCTTACCGACTACTATCTGTACTGCGAAGGACCCGTCCCACTGCTCTTCACGGAAAACGAGTCCAACAACGCAAGACTCTTCGGAAAGGCCAACGAATCGCCATACGTCAAGGATGGGATCGACGAGTACGTCGTTCACGGCAAGAGCGACGCCGTAAATCCGGGCCGCGTCGGCACCAAGGCCGCTGCTCACTATGAGTTGAATGTTCCTGCGGCTGAGACCCAAGTGATCAAGCTGCGCTTGACCCGGCGCGCGTCCACGGACCTTCCGAATGCATTCGAGGATTTCGACGAAGTCCTAGGGACCCGTCTCAAAGAAGCTGACGAGTTCTACGACTACACCATCTCGCCCGCCGTCATGGCGGACCCGGACCGGGCCAACGTTGTGCGGCAGGCGCTCGCGGGGATGCTGTGGAGCAAGCAGTACTACTACTTCGACGGCTATCGATGGCTGACAGGCCATCACTCTGATCCTCTGCGCGCGCCCAGCCATGAGTACCGCAACCGCGACTGGTTCCACATGATCAATGACGACGTCCTGTCGATGCCCGACAAGTGGGAGTACCCCTGGTACGCCGCATGGGACCTCGCCTTTCACACGCTAGCCTTATCGGCCGTCGACCTGGATTTCGCCAAAGAACAAATCAAGCTCGTGCTGAGCGGGCGATATCTCCATCCCAACGGCCAGGTCCCTGCCTACGAATGGAACTTCAGCGACGTCAATCCGCCTGTCCACGCCTGGGCGACGCTTTTTCTTTATCGCATGGAGCAGGGAGTGCGCGGTGCCGGCGATCTGGATTTTTTGAAGTCGGCCTTCTCCAAGTTGTTGGTCAACTTCACCTGGTGGGTGAACCGCAAAGACCGTTTCGGAAAAAACGTCTTCGAGGGCGGCTTCCTGGGGTTGGATAACATCAGCATCTTTGATCGCAGCGCCCCTCTCCCTACTGGCGGCACTCTGGAGCAGGCGGATGGCACGGCGTGGATGGCTCTATTCTGCCAGAACATGGCTGAGCTGGCCGGCGAGCTGGCTGGTTCCGACCCCGCGTTTGTTGACGTCGCCGCCACGTTTGCCGATCACTTCCTGTGGATCGCAATTGCTATGAACAAGCCGGGCGAAGATGGGATGTGGGATGAGGAGGATGGCTTTTACTATGACTTGTTGCGCCGCCCGGATGGCAGCTCGACCCGGCTCAAGGTGCGTTCCATGGTCGGTTTGCTCCCGCTTTGCGCGACCACAATTATCGAACCTTGGCAGCGCGAAATGGCGCAGCGCGTACGAGGGCACAGTGTGGTCTTTTTCCAGGAGCGTCTCATACAAATGCCCGAACTCCTGGCCTCGATTCATCCCACTGGTCCGGGTCATTTCGGAGTGGGCGATCGCGGGATTCTCGCGCTGGTAAATCCGGATCGGCTGCGTCGAATTTTGACTAAAATGCTGGATGAGAATGAGTTCCTGAGTCCCTATGGGATCCGTTCTTTGTCGAAGTATCACAAGGATCATCCATACATATTTAACGTGGGCAATCACGAGTATCGGGTGGACTATTTGCCTGCTGAGTCCACCTCCGGGCTCTTTGGCGGCAATTCAAACTGGCGCGGACCGGTATGGGTACCGGTCAACGCTCTTATAGTTCGATCGCTTTTGAGCTTTTACGAATACTACGGCGACAATTTCAAAATTGAGTGTCCCACGGGCTCTGGAAATCTGATGAACCTGTTCGAGGTAGCCAAAGAAATTGTCGAGCGGTTGGCCAAACTCTTCCTGCGTGACGAGCACGGCCATCGGCCAGTCTACGGAGGTTCGGAAAAGTTCCAGTCCGACCAATATTGGCGGGACAATCTTTTATTTTTTGAATATTTCCATGGCGACAATGGCGCCGGAATCGGCGCCAGTCATCAGACCGGCTGGACCGGTCTGGTCGGCGTGCTGATCGATCTGTTTGGACGGCTGGACCCGGTTCGTTTTCTCAAGGAAGGCAGGTCCACCGCGTTCGCGCACGACATCAAAAGAAATGCGTAACCCCTCATCGTGCTTTTGAGAGCCGCGACTTCAAGCGGGCCGCGGCCGCCGCCGATCGCACGATCGATATGAATTTCCCCGACCTCGAGAGTGAGTTGCTGATACGATGCTGCGCGGCGTCCGCGACCGATAGTGCGGCGATTGGCGAGTTGGCCGCGAGACCTGTCGACTGGGACCGATTTCTCGCGCTCGCCAATCACAACGGCGTCACGCCGCTGGCCGGCGCGCGACTCCGCACCGAAACCGCCGCAAATCTGCCTCCGCGCCTCGCGCGCTCGCTCGAGCTGAGCTACCAGGTCAACGCGCTGCGAAGTAACCACCTTGCAGGATGCGCGGCGGAAATTGCCGACGCGTTCGCATCGAGCGAGGTGCCGGCAATCGCAATCAAGGGTCCGACTCTCGCAATTGCCGCGTACGGCGACGTCGCGCTGCGAGTATTTGGAGACCTCGACTTCATGGTGCGGCTCGCGGACCTGCCGCGCGCTAACGAAGTGCTGGCGCGAATCGGCTACTCGTCGGCAACCTACCTCGCTGAGGCCGTGGAAAGCGGCTTCTTCGCCGACGCTTCACTCGACTTCTCACGCGAGGACAGTGTCCTGGACCTCCACTGGCAGTTGTCACCCAGTTATTTTCCGTTTGCTCCCGAGAGCGAGCAGGTTTGGGATCGAACCTCCGAGCTCGATTTGCTCGGCCGGCGCGTCCGCGTGCTGGGCCCCGCCGACTCGATTCTCTTTCAGGCCTGCCACGGCTCCAAGCATGGCTGGAGGACGCTCGCGCAGATATGCGATTTCGCACGACTGCTCGCGACCGCCAGACCGGTCGACTGGATGAGCCTCCTCGACGACGCGCGCCGAACGCGGAGCCTCAGAATGCTGTTGCTCGGTGCGGAGCTGGCGCATTCGCTCGAGCTTTGCGACGTGCCGGCCGAATTGCTCGACGCCGGCCGCCGCGATTCGCACGTCGCGTCGCTCAGCCGCCGCGTGACGCGCGGTATTTTCGATTTGAACCGTGCAGTCGATTTCGAGGAATGGTCGATCGGCCTCGGCAGTATAGAGAAACTGCGTGATCGTTTTCGCTACATAATTGAACGCCTGGTCGCACCCAAATTGAGCGACCGCGTGCTGATGCCGCTCCCGCGAGCGCTCTATCCTTTATATTACCCGGCCCGACCGGTCCTGCTGGCGATCAAACATCGCGACCGGCTGTTCGGCAAACGCAGCCTCATTTGAGCCTTGAACAGCTGGGCTGCGCCATGAAATGCACGAATTCGTAGGTTTGCTCGGTTCTCCCTTGCGCTTATTGCAGCTTTGGCCTAACATCGTGCCCCAATGCGCCCGAATCCGAGTAATCGGTTCGATTCTTTTCGCGGGGGAGCAGCGATGTCGAGTGTTTCAATAGTGGGTGACAGGGTGAAGTCATTTTCAAAATTCCTGATCGTCCTGATCGCAGTGGGATGTTTCGCGATTTCCGGACGAGCCCAGGAATCGCAGCAGCCCGTGACTCTCGAAGACGCCATCAACGGCTACCAGTCGGTAACCAACGGACACGCGGGGGTACCCGAAGATTGGAGTTCTCATCATCTGATCTTCTCGCAGCCCGTCCCCGGCTCGGACACATATGACAAGGTGATGCAGGATCCGCGTTACTGGGCGCAGCAGATCAGACGGAGCTCCGGAACGAAGACGCTCACGGACGGCGACGCAGACTACTACGACGCGCTCGGAAGCTCTGCTGACGGAAACTCGGTAACGGAAAAAAAGAAAAAGAAGGCCCAAAAGGTTAAAAAGAACAAGAAACCGACGAACGGCCTGAGCAAGGATTGGACCCAGACCCTCATCAACGGCGGCCAGGTGCAACCCAATATGTACCCGGCCAAATTCGGCCTTTACCCCGGAGTGGCCACTTGCAGCGATTTTGCGGTTTTCCCGACAGGTTTCGCGGGCTCGGTGACCGCAGCGAATATCGTTGGCGACAGCAACCTATATACCCCCGGATGCACGGGCACTGTTCCAACTGTGAATTGGGCCTACAACACCGGCGGTATGGTTACGACCTCACCCATAATCTCCTCTGACGGCACACAGGTGGCGTTCATCCAGGTTGTCGGTACGACCGCAAGCTTGGTTCTCGTGAAGTGGGGACCGAACGCTACTGGACGCACGGTCACCGGGGTCCTCACTGCCACCAGCCCAGAGGTGACCCTTAGTTCGGGAACCTTCAGCGCGACAGATGTAGGGGCGCAGATATCGGGAACAGGGATAACTACGGGAGACACTATCTCCGCCATACTGAGCTCGACTACGGCGAATCTGGCGACGGCTCCTTCCGCTCATGCAAGCCAGACTCTAACCATCCACGCCGAGAGCCTCGCCTTCCCTGGGGCCCCTGTGCTTTTCTCGAACTCCACCTATCGGGGATGTACGGCCCCATGCATGACCACCGTGAGCTTGAGCGCAAACGATACATTCTCGTCGCCGTATTACGATTTTCAGACCGATGATGCACTTTACGTAGGCGATGATGTCGGCAAACTCCATCAAATCACCGGAGTCTTTAATGGAACACCCACAATTAGCGGGGGCACTTGGCCCTTGATGGTGGGCGCCAGCGGCACCGTCAAAATCACCTCCCCGGTCTACGACCCCGCCTCTGGAAACGTTTTTGTCGGTGACAACACTGGCATCCTTCATTCCGTAACGTCGGCCGGGGTCGTCCACGGCACCTCGAGCGACTTGGGGGACTCTATCCAGGACGCTCCCATAGTCGATTCCTCGGCGGGGATGGTTTACGCCTTTGTCAATAATTCAGGCGGAAACAATACTGTCTATCAGTTCTTGAACAGTTTCACGACCGGCGCCGGTTCGTCGAAAACGGTAGGCACTGGCGGCACTCAAACCTGGCTCTACAGCGGCTCGTTCGACAACGTGTACTACTCGTCGTCGGATCCTCCTTCAGGCAACCTTTGGGTATTGGGAAACACCGGCGCGGCTGGCGGAAACCTGTACCGCATACCAATTGTTTCCAATGTCATGGGGACCCCGGTTGCATCCATTAGCGGCTTCACCGACACCACCGCCGGGCACTTTCCGTATCCTTCTCCCATTTCCGAGTTCTGCAACAACGGTGCGAGCGCATGCACCTCCAACGGAACGATAACCACCGCCGGCACAGACTTTCTTTTCTTCAGCGTGGACAGAGTGAACAGTACAATTAGCAATTGTACCAACGCTGCCGGGAACGGCTGCATTTTCGCATATTCTCTCGGCACCTCTGCGGCCACGGGAACTACCCACACCAGTACGTCGGTCACCGCTACAACCGGAATCACCACGGCGGATATAGGTGCGGCAATTTCTGGCTCAGGTATACCCGCTGGGGATTGGATCACCGCATTTGCCGGTACAACCGCCACGCTGGCAGCCGCGACGACCACCAGCGTTACCGGTAATGCGCTTACCATCGGCCCCATCGTCTCCGGCAACGCGGAAGTTACAACTGTTGGTACTCCGGGCTGTTGGTCGACCGGCGGGATTATAATCGACAACGCGGTGCCAACTGGAACGTTGGCAGGGGCTTCCCAGATTTACACGTTTGAATTGAATGGTAATGGTGCAGGTGGTCCGACTCAGGGTACCTTCACCAGTACCTCTTGCACCGCGCAAGTAGACACGAATACTCCTAACGCTGTGCAGGCCGAGCAAGCGAACCCAAATCTGTGAGGGGCGGGATCTTGAGGGAACCTGAGCACTAGAAAACGTGTAGGCGGCGCAGGTATCGATTGGCGGATAGTGGCGAGTAGAGAAGGCAGGTGAAAGTTCAAGGCTTATGACAAAACATAATCAAACCGAAAATCAGCCGCGGCAGGCGCGCACGCGGAAGCCTTACATCAAGCCCGCTTTCGAGCGGGAGAAGGTCTTCGAGACCCAGGCGATGATCTGCGGGAAGATCCAGACCACCATGGCTTCCTGCCATCAGAATCGCAAGAATTCTTGATCGGCAATGCCATGACCGCGTAGCCGCCGGGGATGCGGCGTGAAGGTTGTTTTTCGCGCACTCAACTTCATCGGGGGACGGAACAACTATAATGCGAACGTCTATCAGAGTTGTCGTGGGCACACTTATGCTCGGAATGTTGGCGTTGCCGGCGCGGGGCCAGCAGGCGGCATCCACCGATGCGACCGATCTGGTCAACGGCTACGAGCAGGCGGCGCACAGCTCGTTCGTCGGCGTCCCGACGGATTGGACCAGCCACCACCTGATTTTCTCGGCGCCCGAGCCCGGTTCCGACGCCGAAGACAAAGCTCAGCAGGACCCGCGCTATTGGCTGCAGCAGATTCGGCGCGCCCAGCTTCAATCCGATGACTCGTCCGCGACCGACGACAGCTTCGGCGCCGATAAGAAAAAGAAAAAGCAGAAGAAAAACAAGAAATCCAAGAAGCCTCAACCAATCGCAGTAGACAAAGACTGGAGTGTATCGCTCGGAGCTGGTGGCACAGTCGGCGCCGGCTTCTTTCCCGCGAAGTACAGCTTCGGAACGACCGGGGAGAGCTGCAACGACTACGTCGTGTACAACACGAGCCAACCGGGCTTGAGTGCGGTCGCGGCCACCGGCACCGGAACTTTCGCGAACAATACCTCCGTCGCCGGCAATACCGTTGTTATCAACGGCGTGACTTTGACTGCCACTGGCGTAGGTACTGATACATTTACTGCCGAGCCCGCCTCCGGAGCCACCACGGTCGTCGGCACCGTTACCTATACGTGGACGACTGGCACTTGCACTGCGTTCACGCCGACGGCGACGACGGGATGCGCCGTCCGCTCCGCTACTACAGCAACAGACGCAACCAACCTGCAGGAGGCCATCAGCAATACCTGCTCCGCCGTTACGGCGTGCAAAGTATCTGCCGCCAATCCAGGGGCCACGGCGGTGATTAGCAGCAGCAGCACCAGCATCGTCGTCGTGACCAACACGAGCGCCGCCGCACTTACCTGGTCTGAGAGCAGCGGCCAAACCTTGTCTCCAGCCGGTTCGATTTCAGTGGCATCGAATTCGGGCGCCAACTTCGCGCTCAGTTCCAACACCACGACCGCTGCCACGAATCTCAAGAACACCATCAACAACAACGCGGGCACTGATGTTACCGCTGCATCCGCCACTAATGTCGTCACCGTGACGGCGGCCACGGGCGGAACCGCGGGCAACAGCCTCACAACCACCGAAACCATGGTCGGCTTCTCGTGGGGCGGTACCACTCTGGCCGGCGGCACGAACGGGCAAGCGAGCATCGTCGCGTTCAACAACCTGTATGTTGGTGAAGGATGCGGCGGCACCAATCCAACGACCTCGTGGGCCTACAATACCGGCGGTACTGTGGTGACTTCGGCGGTGCTTTCCCCGGACGGCACGCAAGTGGCGTTCGTCCACACCCCCTCCAGCATCACCAGTGCCTCGAGCCTGGAAATCTTGAGACCGGTAGCTGGCCAGGGAACGGTGCTGGCGCCAGCGACTCCGGGCACAACTTGCACGACCGGCAGTTGCTATACAACTTGCAAAGCCGGCGCCGGCTCCTGCCTGCTTACCCTGACCTTTAGTGTTGGCCACAACGACCCACACTCGTCGCCTTATTACGATTTCACTCCCGGCTCGGACACGCTGTATGTAGGCGATGCGCCGATGACTGAGGGACCAAGTTGCAGCACATCTTCCACCGATGACTGCAGCTTCGTACACCAGTTCACCGGCGTGTTCTCAGGCACCCCCGTCGAGACGACAACGGCCGGATGGCCGGTAATTGTCGCTTCCGCACCGCTGGCGGGGCCCGTGTACACCTCTGGCACTATCTACGTGAGCGATAATTATGACGGTGATGGCAATGGCCCCAGGCTCCACTCGGTGGATACTGCAGTCTCGCCGCCCACCGTCGCCCCATCCGAGACTCTTGGCCCCATCACCGGTGCTACTGTGCTTCCGGTCGACTCGGTGATAGTGGACGCGAGCGCTGGTCGCGAATACGAGTTCATCGGGAACGACAATGCAGGTAACAGTTCAGTTTACCAGTTTACGACCGATGTGACCGTTGCTCCCGCGAAGACTACGGTGGGGACCGCATCGACCACAGGTGTGCCTGTCTTTTCCGGCGCTTTCGACAACACTTATTTCACCTCATCAAATGGTGCGTCGCCGACCGGAAATCTTTACGTGTGTGGCAATGCAGGCGGAGATCCCACCCTGTACCAGGTACCAATCAGCCTCAATACGATGGCGGGGACTTCTGTGTTAGTGGCGGCTGTCGGCGGCACCAGCGGGACCCAATGCTCGCAGGTGACCGAGATCTATAATCCTAACGTGACGCCCGGGACCACACCGCCCAATCCACCGTTTGACTTCCTCCTCTTGAGCGTGACGGCAAACGGCAGCGCGACCGGTTGCGCCGGCGGCGCCTGCGTCATGAACACGATCGCGACGCAGTGGCAGCCAACCCACGTCTATACGTTAGGCCAGGAAATTATGGACAACCGTGCGCAGTATCATATTCAGAGAGTAACGACGGCGGGCACCTCAGGCGCAACTGAGCCTGGTGGGACGTGGAGTCACACGGGCGGCAACACCACTGATGGAACCGTGCACTGGACAGATGAGGGGTTGGTGCTCGCGACCGCAAACAGTACGGGCTTACCCGCAGCCGGTGGCACCAGCGGGCTCGTCGTGGACAATGTGTTACTCGGCACAGGATTCTCCCAGTTCTATTTCTCAACTCTCGCAAATTCGGCAGCTTGCGGGACCACCGTGGGCTGCGCCGTGCAGGCGTCACAGATAGCCCCGTAGGTGCTGCGAGAAGGCGAAGGCTGAGCTGAATCGAAGGACTGATTGGAAGCACGGACTGACACTTTGGACCGCGTAGGATGCGAACTCGTCGCCGGTTCGCTGCGCGCCGGCCATGAGGTGCGCGTCCGCGTCGCCGGCAGCAGCATGGTTCCCGCGCTGTGGCCCGGCGACGAATTGCTGGTACGTGCACTTCCGCTCGCAGAGCCATCGCGCGGTGACCTGCTGCTGTTCGTGCGCGACGGACGGCTCTGCACGCATCGGTTGATAGACCGGCTCGATCACGCCGGCGCCGCGCGATTGATTACGCGTGGCGACGCGGTGTCCCAATGCGATCCGCCGGTTGCGCCCTCGGAAGTTCTCGGCACGGTTGCCTCGATCACGCGCGGTGGACGCGAAATTCCGATCTCCTTGTCGCCGGCCCGCCGGCTGCTTTCATTCGGAATCCGCCACTCCGATTTTATCCGGCGCGCGGCGTTGAAGATTCACTCCGTCCGCCGTCGCGCCTGGACAATTCAGGAAGCCTGATGTCCTCTGTGAGCGAGGATTGCGGGCGCCAGACCTCGGTCGTGATAGGCGGCCTGCCGATCAACATTCAATCCGCCGATAGCGAGTTCATCGCGATGCTCGAGCGTCGATACGCCGGCTTCCTCGCAACGCCCGCAGCCGCCGGCATCCGGCTCGACGTCGAGGTGGTCGCCGCGACGGGTGATAGAGCCGATGAAGACCTCGAAGTGCGCTACGCGGACGGGCGTTGGAGCATGAACCGGGGAGATTTTCGCGCGCAATGGGACCCGGTAAGCATGCGCGGATGCGTGCGCCAGGGCGCCTTTCCATACGCTATCGACTCCGTCATGCGCATCGTGCACAGCCTGATGCTGGCGGGGCGTGGAGGATTCCTGGTGCATTCGGCCAGCGCCGTGCGGAACGGGCGGGCGTTTCTCTTTTCTGGAGTATCGGGCGCGGGCAAGACGACGATTTCGCGCCTGGCGCCGCCTGACGTCACGCTGCTCACCGACGAAATCTCGTACGTGCGCCGCGCCGGCGAATGCTACGAAGCCTGCGGCACTCCCTTCGCCGGCGACTTGGGCAAGGCCGGCGAAAACATTTCCGCGCCGATCGCGGGGCTGTACTTACTTGTGCAAGGGCGGCACAATCATGCGAGCCGAATCGGAGGGGCGGATGCGGCGCGGCGGTTGCTGCGTAACATTTTGTTCTTTGCCGACGATGCGGAGCGGGTCGAATGGTTGTTTCGTTCGGCCTGCGAGTTCGTCTCGCAGGTTCCAGTTTACGAATTGACGTTTGAGCCGGATGAGAGAGTCTGGGATATGATCCAATGAGCAAAAGCCTGGAAACTGGCGACGTCTACATCAAGCCCAGCCGCGACATTGCGGCTCGTGTGATGGTGGACGAGATGGTGATCATGTCGGTCAAGGATTCCAAGGTCTTCAGCCTGAATCCCAGCGCCACGCTCATTTGGAGCGCCGCCGACGGTGCTACTCCCCTGCGTGAAATCGTCGCGCGCACGCTGGTGTCCGAATTCGAAATCGACGCCGAGACCGCCTATCGCGACGCAGTCGAACTGGTCAAGGAACTCGCGCAGGAAGGAATTCTCCTGCTGGCCGACCACCCCATCGGGCAGGAGCGCGCATGAGCACTATTCTCGAGAACCTCAACTCCAAGGCGATCAACCTCGGCATCCCGCTCGGCGTTCACCTCGACGTTACCTGGCGCTGCAACGAGCGCTGCGTACATTGCTACCTCGACCACGATGACCTGGGCGAAATGAGCTACGACGAGATCGAAGACCTGATGACCCAGATGGCGGCGGCGGGGGTCTTCTTTCTGACTATCAGCGGCGGCGAGCCGATGTTGCGCAGCGATATTTTTCCGATCCTGCGGCGCGCGCGCGAGTTGACCTTCAATGTGAAGCTCAAGACCAACGCGATCCTGATCAAGGAAAAAGAAGCCGCGCTGATCCGCGAACTCGGCATCGAGACGGTTCAGGTCAGCATCTACTCCCATCGCCCCGAGGTTCACGACGCGATCACCAAGGTCAAGGGCTCGCTCGAGCGCTCGCTCGCCGCGATCCGCTTCATGGTCTCGCGCGGACTCAAGGTCACGATGGCCAACGTTGTCATGAAGCAGACCCGATTTGACTATCCGGGCGTGCAGAAGCTCGCCGCGGAAGTCGGCGCGATGTTCACGATCGATCCGACCATCACGCCGCACATCAATGGCGACCGCTCACTGCTCGCGCTGAACGTCTCGCGCGAAGACCTGCGCGACATAATGAACGACAAGACCATCGCCGGCGCAACCGAAGACCAGTTCGTCGCGGTCACTCCAGGTGCCGACGACGACCACATGGACAACATCCCTTGCAGTGCAGGACACAGCGCCTGCTACGTCTCGCCCTACGGCGACGTCTATCCATGCGTGCAATTTCCGCTGCCCAGCGGCAATGTACGCCAGCAAAAATTTATCGACATCTGGAAGTATTCGCCGCAGCTCGAGGAAGTCCGCTCGATACGCACGCGCGACCTGCCGGTCTGCTCGACTTGCTCGCATTCGAGCGGGTGCTCGCGATGCCCCGGCTTGGCCTACATGGAAGGGAATATGCGCGGTCCTTCGACCGCGGACTGCGAAAAGTCCTTCGCCCGCACCGGCGTCCCCAGCGCCAACATGCTCCTGCGCGCCGCCTCTCAGAAGGCGGACGGCTAAGCTATCGCGGACGGTTCAGTAGCGCCTGCAAGCGCTCGATCTTGACCGGCTTCGTGAGATGCTCGTCGAAGCCGGCTGACAGCGCGCGCTGTTTGTCCGAATCCTGCCCATACCCCGTCAGCGCCACGAGCAGCATCGCCTTTGCGTTCGGAATCAATCGGATTCGTCGCGCTACTTCGTAACCGTCGATGCCCGGCAGACCGATGTCCACGAGCGCGATGTCGAAGGCGCTGTTGCGGACCGTTTCGAGCGCCTTCGATCCCTCCGACGCAACCGTCGCATCGTGTCCGAACATTTCGAGCAACATCGTCAGCGCTTCCGCCGCGTCGTGATTGTCCTCGACCACCAGCACGCGCAGGCGCCCCGCAACCCGACGCTTGCCTTGGGGCGCACTCGATCTCGGGCGCGTCATCGCTGCGATAGGCAGATGAACTTCGAACTCGCTGCCGGTCCCGAGCCCCGCGCTGTTCGCCCGAACATAGCCGCCGTGCATTTCCACCAGCCGCTTGACCAGCGTTAATCCGATCCCCAACCCGCCATGCGCGCGATCGAGCGAACGCTGGGCCTGGGTGAAGAGATCAAAAATGTGCGGCAACAAGTCCGGCGAGATTCCGATGCCTGAATCGCGCACACGGAAAATCACCTCATTGTCGTTACGCTCCGCGAGCACGTCGATCCGGCCGCCCGGCGGCGTGAACTTGGCCGCGTTGTGAATCAGATTCGTGATCACCTGCCGCAGCCGCGCAGGGTCCGATTCGATCTGGACGTTTTCCGCCGTTGACGAAACCATGACGGACAAGCGGTGCTGGCCAGGCTCGACCAGAAAATGCGCTTCCTCGACCGCCTGCTTGATGATGCTTCCGACGAGGACCGGCTCCTTCTTCAGCGCGATCTTGCCTTGCGTGATTCGTCCGACGTCGAGCAGATCGTCAACCAGTCCCGCCAACTGATCGGTCTGGCGGCGGGCGATGCTGAGTGCTCGCTCGCGGCGGTCCTGGTCCAGTTGCGCGGTGACGATAGCGTCCAGCACAGCGGACAACGGGTTGCGCAGTTCATGGCCGAGCATCGCGAGGAATTCGTCCTTGCGCTGATCGGCCTGGGCCAACTCGGCGAGCCGGACTTTGAGCTCCTCTTCCAACGCGACGCGTTCCGTCACGTCGCGGATGAAGCATCGCGTGTACAGAAACTTGTCGTGCTCCCACAACCCACTCGAGTGGATGAGAACGTGCTTGATCGATCCGTTCTTACATCGCAGTGCCGCCTCGAAGTCGTAGATGATTTCGCGGCGCATCAACCGGGCCCAGAACTCGGCGAAGCGTTTTCGATCGACGTAAAATTCGGCGAGCTGATGGCCGATGTATTCATCGGCACTGTATCCGAGCAATCTGAGCTGTGCCGGGTTAGCCCACAGGATCAATCCGTCAGGACCGACCTGATGGAGACCTTCGACCGCGTTCTCAATGAAATCCGAAAGCTCCTGCTGACGAAGGTGGAGCGACTTCTCCGCGTCCTTGCGTCCGGCCTTTTCGGTTTCGAGCGCGCGCGCTTTATGCTGCAGCAAACTAATCGCGCGAAGCCGCTCTGCCGGCGTGGGCAGCGCGGTGTAACTTTCTGCAGGCAGAACGGGAGTATGCTGTGCGCAGACTTTGAGGAACAGTGACGAGTCGGCGTCAGAGCCGAAGCTGTTCATCGGATATGCGCAGCATAACGAGAGTGCATGCGTCTCCATGAACGCGTTCCAGATCTCTTCGAGCCGAATAGCGGCCTGCCGATTTCCGAGCTTCCACAGCAGTGCAACCATCTCACCGAAAGCGCGGACGTTGCCGCGCTTCGACAAAGTTGCGAGAACGCCTTCGAGGGTGCGAACGAACAAGGCCTCGTCCGGCCATTCATCGACTAAGAAATCTGTAAGCGTGCCTGCCGCATCGAGGCTGACGTAACGACCCTCGGCGCGCACACTGACCAGATCGACGCCACGATTCGTGAGCTGCTGTTCGAGGCTTACTCGATGGTCATGGGTGCCGATGTAGATGCAGGAGTCGCCCGCATTGATGCCGTCGGCGAACCAGCGAGCCAGCGAGTCGATGAGAAAGCTGTCGTCTTCGTAGAATTGAACGAGATGCGAGTGCGGGTTGGCATCTCCCCACGCGACCGGCGCCGGAAATGAGGCGTCCGTGAAATCGGACCGAATACTACCGGAGCTCATCGAATTTCATCCCCATCCTTGGTTCAATGATAGTCAAGCACTCACCATTGCCACAGGACCCAAACAGGCTTTCGTAGATCAAAGATTACCAGCGGGTATGCAGCAATTTCCGCGCCAAAATTAATGTGGCCCGAAAGGGCGGCATATCCGAGCGTGACAGCAGCGGCGTGTGAGCAATCCAGAAAAATTTACTGTTTCGAGCTGACCACGGCTACTCCCTTAGCGAAATCGGTCTCTGCGAAAGATCACAAGAAATGCACGACGCGTAGAGCGATCGTTAATTTACCGGTGACGATTCTGCTGTAGGGCGCCACGTCGTCCGCTATACTTGGAGATGTGGATGAGGACGAAAAGAAGGACGACCCACGCATCCTGGTCGTCGAGGACGACGAAGACGCGCGCGAAGCGATGGTCGCTCTTCTGCAGATGAAGGGCTATCGCGCGGTCCCGGCGGGCAACGGTCAAGAGGCGCTTGATTACTTACGTCGGGCACCGGTTCCTGATCTGATCATTCTCGATTTGTGGATGCCGGTGATGGACGGCTGGCAGTTTCGCAGCGAACAGGTCAAAGATCCGCGGCTCAAGAATGTACCGGTAATCGTCGTCACGGCCTTGAGCGATCGGGCCGACGTTGACGCCAACGAGGTCATCATTAAACCAGTGGACGTGAATCGTCTGCTGACAACTGTGAGCCAATACTGCAGGCGGGAGCCGACGCCATGAGCGCCACCGACGCGTTGGAACAAAGAGAAATCGAAACGCTCGAGCAGAGGGAGGCGCGAGCGATGCTCGGCGCCGACGTCTCAACCTTACAGACGCTGTGGGCCGACGATCTGATCGTCAACAGCACGGCGAATCTGATCGCGGGAAAAGAAATCCTGCTCGAGATGATCAAAAGCGGACGGCTCAAACTGAATAGCTATGAGCGCCGCCCCGTGAGCATCGTCACCTTCGGCGATCTGGTCGTCGCCACCGGCAACGAGGTTTCTCAACTTGTCGCCGGCACCGCAATGATCAAGACGTTCGTCAGCTACATGAACGTCTGGACGAAGCGCAGCGGAAATTGGCAATTGCTCGCGCGTCATGTCGGATTGATCCAGCGGGAGAAGCCCGAACCTGTACAATGAGGTTGAGCTACGAGTCCTGCGTCGGCGAGGATTTGTCGCTGGCCGAGCGGCGCGCTTCGACGAGCCGCTTGATGACGGCGGCCAGCTCCGCGGGATCAACCGGCTTCACGACATGGCTGTCGAAACCCGCCGAGAAAACTTCCACCCGATCCTCGACGCGTCCGTACGCCGTCAACGCAATCGCGGGCAGATGCTCGGCAGTCACGGTTTCCTTTTCCCGCGCCCGGATCTCCTTGATGAGCGAATAGCCGTCGCGGCCGGGCATTCCAAGGTCTGAGATAATCACGTCGAGATTCGATTGATCGAGCAGCTCGTAGCGCGCTCTCGACGTTGGGCGCCGTCTTGACTCTGGCGCCGAGCGAGATCAGCAATGAGCTGAGCGCGTCGCGCGTCGCCGGATCGTCGTCGACGAAGAGCGCGGATATCCCTTCCAGGCGCTGCGTTCGCGCGCTGTGAGCGACTGCGGTCGCCGTCGGATGCCGGCGCGCGGGATTCTCCAAACCGGCGGTCGTCACCGGCAGCGGCAGCCGAATCGAAAAAACACTCCCATGTCCCAAGCCGTCGCTGTGTGCGGTAACCGTGCCGCCGTGAAGATTGACGATGTGCTTTACGATCGAAAGGCCGAGACCCATGCCGCGGTCCCCGGTCGTGTTATTGGTACCTTGCCAGAATCGCTCGAAGACGCTGTCGAGCGCGCGCCGGTCGATTCCCTGGCCATTGTCGGCGACAACGATCTCGAGGTGAGAGTTGATCCGCTCGAGCCGGACCTGCACCTTACCGCCTTTGGGCGTGAACTTGATGGCGTTGGAGAGCAGGTTCCACACGGCTTGCTGCAGCCGGTGCGAATCACCCATGACCATGCTCGCCCGCGGATCGATGACGACTTGCACGGCGATCGATTTCGCTTCGGCGGCGGGAGTCATGCTTTCAACCGCCGCTCGCACGACCTCCGCGGAATCGATCGGCTGAACATCGAAGCGCATCTGGCCGCTCTCGATCCTCGCGATGTCGAGCAGATCCTCGATGAGCTGTGCCTGTGCCTTGGCGCCACGAAAGATCGCGTTGATCCCCTGCTCGGTCTTGCCCTCGAGCGTTCCGCCGGACATCAGGGCGTTGCACCACAGCAAGATCGAATTGAGCGGATTGCGCAACTCATGGGAGACCACGGCGAGAAAATTCGTCTTCGATTGATTTGCCGCCTCGGCCTGCCTGAGCGCATCCGCAAATGCAGCGCTTGCTCGTCGAATCTCTCTCCATGCGACCGTCGTCAGTGCAATCACCAGGATCAACGCGGCGATGGGAATCGCCAACAGCGCGATTCGATAGTGGAGATCGCGGCGAGCGTCTCGGCCCGTCCACAACTCCTGCTCGGCCGCCGAAATCGTGTCGAACTGAAGCAGAACTTTGTCACCTACAGCGGCCGCGCGTGCGGCAATCTCGCGCTTCTGCGCATCGGCGTGGGTTGGGTCGACGTCGCGGGCCGCTTCCAGCCACTGGTTCTCCAAGCCATTGAGAGCCGTCAGATTCTGTTCCTGAGCGGGATTGTCTGCGACCAGATCGACAAGTTGGCCGATAAGTTGCTGGCTTTTAATCCAATGTTCCTGTGGCAGACTGCGCTGGGCTGGATCCAGCGAAACTAATAACCCAGCGAGCGATTTCTGCGCCTGAAGGAATTCGGTCTTCGCTTGCTCCGCCAGCAGCATGACGCGATCGGTATGCTCGACCCAATCCGTCTCGTCCATCTGGACGCGCGATTGCCACAACAAAGCGACAGTCGCCGTCGCCAGCATGATCGCCGGAACTGCGATCGTGGTGGTAAGGCTTTTCCTCAGTCGATTTGCTGGCACGTCGGTATCGCGCGATCCGCTGCCAGAAATTTATTAGCGGCACGATGCGCGGTCCCTTTCATGCCATTAGCAACGAACAAAAGCCATAGGCGAGATCGGTTTGGACCAGCGTTTGCAGCGCTTGGTTCACCAGTATCAGACCTCAGCTCGCGAAGATGCTGCGGAGCTCTCGTTCAGCTTCCAGCCAATCCTCACGCTCCCGTCCGTGATGGCCGCCGCGCTCGAGAAAGAGTTTGTGAGCGCGCTCGCGGATCTGCGCCTCGGAAGGCTGTAGAGTTCTACGCTTCCTGAAAGTACTCGCCCTTTTCACGCCGTCGTTCACTTTGACTACTCACAACTATTGAACCCTGATCCGCCAGGGGACCTCGTTGTTGACTACCTGCACGTCGGCGATGCTGTCGGCAACGAACACCGCGTTCTCCACCTGGTCCCACGAGTCCGCTTTGCCCGGCATCGTGATCACACCGTGATTGGTATGCACTTTGATGACACTTCCCCGCATCATGTGCGGAGTGTTGTAGTTGTACGCCGTGGCGTTCGGTGACTGCCTGGTGGCGGAATTGCTTACGCCAACAACCGCGACACCGAAGAGCAGAGCAGTCGATACAGCCAACTTGGTTCCGAATTTCATCTCGCTACCTCCAGTGGAAATTCCCAAGGAGCGAGATATAAGGGGAGCAATCGCCGTACCACGCACATTCGGCAAGGAATTCAGCTCATCTTCGTGAGCGATGTGTGAAGTATTTTCCGGTCGCCGGAGAATCGAGTAATTTCTCCATCGCAGCTGTCTCTTTTAGCTAGCGATAGAAGCTCTAATTCGTGCAAATCGCGTGAAAATGCGCGTTTCAAGCAGCATGGGTCCGATGGCTCGGCTTTTGCTCAATTAGCCACTGCTGACCGATATCCCAAACGGAGGAAACCAGCATGAAAAGTATCGTGATCTTAGGCGCGGCCGTGGCGCTGATGGGACTGATCGCTTTTGCGATGCCGTCCTTTAATACCGAACAAACCAAAAACGTTGTCGATCTGGGTGACCTGAAGGTCCAGGCGAAGACTCAAGAGACGCACATCATCCCGCCCATTCTCAGCGAAGGAGCTATCGCGCTCGGAGTTCTGCTGATCGGTGCGGGCCTTGTGATGACCGGTCGAACAAACTAGCCACCAACACTAAGCTCCGCAAAACTAAAACTGAAGAGGCGGCCGCCCGCCTCTTCGTAGTCCTAGACTCTTCCGAGCAACGCCAGTACCAGGACGATGATCAGAACCGTACCCAGCGCACCGCTTGGATAATAGCCCCAGTCTGCACTGTAGGGCCACGCGGGCAACGCTCCGAGGAGTAAGACAACTAATACAATCAAGAGTATGAGGTTCATAACTCTATCCTTAAATGTTACCGCGTCTTCTGGATCGCGGCGCCCGCAATAAAATGTGGGCTAGGTTGATGATTCGGTTGCTTACAGCACGTGTCCAAGGACGAACCAAATCACGATAATTGAGACTGGAACACCAAGAAGCCATGCAACTGCGTAACGCATTTTCGCTAACTCCCAATCGAAGGTTTAAGTAGACTCACTCAATGAATCTATAAGACTTGAACTAGCAGGAAGCGCGCCAATCGATAGATCGATCAAACCGCATAAAACAGTCGAGTCATGGAAAAGAAACAAAGCTATCGAATAAGCATTTCTTACTGAGTTCGCGAATTGCCGGAGTTCCGTCAAGGCTGAGTTTGGAAAGTCTCACCGAAAAGCAGGTTCTATATCTTCTGGCTCAATTCGCGTTGTTGGTTTTCACTGCGCGGTTGCTGGCTGACCTGATGCGTCGCATCGGACAAGCTACCGTGATCGGTGAATTGATGGCGGGGTTGCTGCTGGGTCAGTCCGTCCTGGGCCATTTCTTCCCCGCCGCGTTCCGGCTGGTTTTTCCAAACGATCCGGTGGGTGCGCATCTGCTCGAGGGCTTGGCGTGGATCGGCGTCATCCTGCTGTTGCTCTGCACGGGACTTGAAACCGAGCTCGACATTTTGCGCGGGATGGGGCGAGTCGCGACGCTGGTGTCGACCTTTGGAATAGTTATTCCGCTCGCCGGCGGTTTTGCGCTCGGATGGTGGATGCCCGCGACCTACCTTGCCGCGCCAAATCAACGGTTGATCTTCTCGCTGTTCCTGGCGATCGCGATGGCTATTTCCGCGGTGCCGGTGATAGCGAAGATACTGATTGACCTCGACCTGCTCAGGCGCGAGCTCGGACTTCTTATTCTCGCCGCCGGCATCCTCGACGATAGCGTCGGATGGCTGCTGCTTTCGATAGTGGCGGGACTGGCAGCTCGCGGCCGGGTCGATTTGCACGGATTGTTGGTCATCCTGGGATTCACCGGCGCCTTCGTTCTCTTCTGCTCCTTCGTCGGCTTTCGGTTGGTCGCGGTAATCGTTCGATGGGTTGACGATCACTCGGAGGTCGAGCACGCGACGTTGACTACCATGATCGTGATAGCGTTCGGCTGTGCCGTAGTCACGCAAGCTATCGGCATCCACGCGGTCTTCGGCGGCTTCGTCGCCGGCGTGATGCTGCGCGGCGCGGCGCGAACTCGCAAAATCGATCGCGAACAACTCCAGGCCGTGACGATGGGCGTGCTGGCGCCGCTGTTCTTCGCGTACTCAGGTCTCAGAACCGATCTGTTCACCATAACCGGTTTCACGATTCCTATCCTGGTGCTGAGCGTGGCGTGCGCGGGGAAACTGGTCGGCTGCACGCTCGGCGGAATCGCCGGCGGCCTTCAATGGCGGGAGGCATTCGCGGTCGCGACCGGCATGAACGCGCGCGGCGGCATGGAGATCGTCGTCGCTCTGCTGGGACTCAGCCTCGGAATTCTGACGCCGCAGATGTACACGGTGATCGTGCTGGTTGCGATCGCCACGTCGATGATCACGCCGCCGCTGCTTGGATGGGCGCTTAGCGACGTGCCGGAGCGGGCCAGCGAAACCGAGCGCGACGATCGCGAACGGCTGCGAGCGCTGATGCCTTTTTCGCGCGAGGGCGCCAAGCTGTTGGTGATCGACGGCGGTGGACCTCATACACAGCTGGCGACGCATTTGGCCGCCGCGCTCGGGAATCATCGCGACGCGACGATTACGATTCTGCAACTGCCCCGCACAAACGGAAACGGCAATAGAACGGAGCTCAACGAAAGATTTGAAAAACTGAAATTGATCGCCGACCTGTGCGGCGCCGAACACGTCCTGCAACGTACGGCCGAGGGCGAGTCGATGTCGGAAGCAATCATCGAGGAGGCGCAGCGCGGCTACGACGCTATCTTCGTCGGCTTGTCGGCGGTCGAGGGCGAGGAGTTGCTGGACGATCCCGTGACGCTGGAAGTGTTGCGCGACTCTCCGGCGCCGGTCGTGATTGCGCGCTATGTGGCGGGCGCCGCGGTGCCGTTCGAACGCGTGATCGCGCCGATTACGGGAGCGGCGTACTCGCGCCGCGGCGCCGCCGTCGCGATGTTATACGCACAGGCTATCGAGACTCATCTGACGGCGCTCTACGTGATGGAAAATCCGGAGGCGCGGTTCCCCGGCATGCTGCGCGGCATACGCCTGGCGCGCAGCGGCCAACAAATCGTCGATGAAATCAAGGAACTGGGTTCGGAGCTGGATTTGAAGATCGACGGACAAGTGGGCGCCGGCCGTAAACCCGAGGCGGTGATTTTGCACACCGTCGAGACCGGCAAATTCGATTTGCTGATCATGGGAGTCCTATACCGTTCGGTCGAGCAGCGCTTGTACTTTGGCCCCAAAGTCGATCGCATACTGCGACAGTCGAATTGCTCGGTAGCTATCGTTGTGTCTCCCGCCAAGACTCAGCGCGGAGAAACGTTGTAGATTTTATGCAACTATATCGACGGCCCGACGAATACGATCTCGAACATACCGGCGACGAAGCTGATCTCAAGTTTTACGTTGAGCTCGCCACTCGGCTTAAGCCAAAGTCGGTGCTGGAGCTGGCCTGCGGCACCGGGCGAATAACGCTGCCGATGGCCGAAGAGGGCGCGCGCTCGGGCTTTTCGGTGGTAGGTCTGGATAGTGAGACGACGATGCTCAAGCAGGCGCGCGACAAGGCCAGGCGTCTTTCGCCGTCGGCGCGCAAACGAATCGAGGCTGGTGCAAGGCGACATGCGCAAGTGGCATGGCCGCGAGCCGTTCGAGCTGATTATCGTGCCCTGCTCCTCGATAACTCACTTGCTGGAGATGCGCGATCAACTCGACGTCTGGCTGCGCGCCTTTCAGAACCTGGCGCCGGGAGGGAGATTCGTAGTCGAAGCTCCAATGCCGAACTTTTCGGCGTACGCGGACTCCTTTGCGAACCCTCCCAGGATTCTCGTCGAGATCGATCGCGACGTGACCGACCCCAAGCGCAACGTCCGACTCGTGCGGCGCCGGACTGTGACCTATCTGCCCGACGAACAGCGCGCGCAAATCCGTTTCCTGTACGAAAAGTACCGGCGCAAGAACCTCATCGAGAGTCACATCGACGACTTCGAGAGCCACGTGTACTTTCCGCGCGAGCTTCGACTGCTATTCATCCACACCGGCTTCGAAATCGAGGACGTATTCGGCGACTACAATCGCCGGCCGCTGAATGCCCGCTCCGAGCAGATGATCATGATCGGCAGGAAGCCGATCCCTGGCCGAACAATCGAGAACGAACTATGACGAGGATTTCTTGCGCGGAACCTTGGCGCCGGCGTTCCGGGCTTCGGAGAGACCAATCGCGATTGCCTGCTTTCGACTCTTGACCTTTTTTCCTGAACGGCCCGACTTGAGTGTCCCGCGCTTCATCTTGCCCATCTCGCGCTTGACCGCTGCACCGGCTTTCTTCGAATACTTCCTGCCACTCGACTTCCTCGTAGACATCGGAACACTCCTCAATCGATCAACAATCGAGACTGAATTGGAATTTTCTGGACTTGAAACTAACTGGGGGAAAAAAAGGCCCCGGCAGAGTCAGAACCGCAAAACGGGGGGAGGGCGTCGCGGCTCCCGACCCTACCGGGAGTGGGAAGGTCTACTTCTCGCTCTTCCCGCAGCAGTCCCGGTATGGTTTGCCGGAGCCGCATGGGCAGGGAGAACTTGGATTCGGTTTACTCGCCATAATGGACCACCTCCATGCTCGATAGCGATTGAGATAATAGTGAAGCAATCCGCATACCATCGAAGGCGATCGAAAATTTTCAGCAAGACCAAAGGATTTTGTTTGCCGGTGCTCTGCTGGAAGTGAGAACCCTGTAATACTGGTCCGAAAGAATTTCCGACAGCACAATCAAGAACGCAAACCGGTCCCCTGATTCGCCGAGCTCGCCAGTTCTGTAATTCTTACAGACATACCTCACAAAGTTCTGCGATTGCCTTTTGCAATCATCGCTATTTTATGGCAACCGACTTGCTTCTATAGGTACATCGAATCAACCCCCGAGGAAGTACCCAAAATGAGCACCACCAAGGCAAATGTTGACGGCATGATCGACGAGGGTCGCGAAAGACTGAATGACTTCGCCGAGCAGGGAATGGAATACGTTTCGTCGGCCAACTCCATTATGACGGACTTCATCCGCGACGAACCTCTCATCGCGATTGCCGGCGCATTCGCGATCGGCTACGTCGCGGCGCGCATCCTCAATCGCGTGACCGGGCGGTAACGGCCATGCCACGAGAGCAGGAAATCGACCTCGCCAAAGAATTGCGCGAAATAATCGCCGAGAATCCCCAGCGCTCGCTTGCGATCGCCGTGCTTGGCGGCTTCGCAATCGGCGGAGGGCTGAGCAACCGGACCTCGTTCCAAATCATTCTCATGGTGCTCGAGGGAGTACTAGGAGACCGATTGATTCCCGCGTTGACGAAGATGGATCACAATGGCAAACGATCAAGAAATAAAAGATGAAGTCGACGACGCCAAGAATGAGATCGACGACGCGAAGGAAGACCTGCGCGACGCGTTGCAGCAAATCAACAATCGCGTCGAAGAAAAGGTCGCCAGGCTGCGCCCAGACCGCGGAATCCGCAAGCATCCTGTGACCACAACGTGCGTCGCCGGCGCGTTGGGCTTCGCGCTCGGCTCGGACTCGGGTGAAGCGGCGATTATCGGGCTGCTGGCATTGGGCGCCGCGCTCATGCTCTCCCGTGAAAAAGTTGATGAGTCCGTTGAAGATGAGTCCGTTGAAATCGAACCGGCCTGACATCGCGGAACTAGAGCCGCGGCCGCGCGAGCAAGATCTGCCGGAACTTGCGGTTCGCATCCTGTCCGATTTCGCGCGAATAGTCGCCGCCGAGGCCCGTTTGATCGAAACGAACTTAGTCGAGGCGGCGCAGACGCTCCTGGACCGAGTCTACATCACATCGACACTCATCGTGCTCGCCGCCGCCGGCGTACTCGCGCTGCTCGCCAGCATCGCGCTGTTGCTGCATCAATGGATGCCTTGGTGGCAGGTGCTGGGAGCGGTAGGTCTCTGCGCGATTATCGCGGCCGAAGTATTGAGACGCTCGCTGATTCCAACACCCGCATCCAAAGCATCGCGTACCGCTACGGAGTCACTGTCGTAGTCGTCGTCTGACGCTGCACATCACCATAAGGATCGGTGGTGGTCGTCGTTTGACGCGTTATGTCTCCATCCTCATTGGTGCTTGTCGTCGTCGTGGTCTCAGGAGGAGTTGTAGTCACTACGACCGGCGCCGGGGTAACCACTTCCGGATAGGTAGCTGGATACCCGGAGGTCACGGTCCGCTTCTCGACCGTGCCGTTATTGAATTGGGTCGTGGTCGTAGCAGTGCTGGCGCCAGGGACCACTACCGCCGGCTCTGTTACTACAGGCGCCGTAGTTACGACTGCGGGTGGCGGCGTGGTATCAACTTCGCGGGTCGTGGTCGTTTCGACGGTGCGATCGCTCGAGCAACTCGACATCCATCCCAGTGAGAGACCGACGCAAGTAGCCAGCGCGATGTTGGTGAGAATTTTCATATGGGACCTCCGCTGCTTTATAAAGCCGAAGGGAAACGCCAGGGCCGCTGGAAGAAAAGGATTATCAGGGTGATGATGGCGGCCCTAGCGCACCCTCCGGGCTGTGTGAGAAGCACTGAGCAATCGCTGTGCCCAGAACTTCGATTTGAAAGAAGCGGTAAAACAGCGACTTTCCAATTCGCTCGATTCCTAGCCTGAAAAAATTTCAGGCCGTCGTTGGAACCAGCGCATCCAGGAACGATTCTTACTCACCTAAAATTCTGTATTTCCTACTGACCGCCGAACCTTCGTAATTGGATTCGCTTCGAAAAGACGCGATTTATCTAGTTTTTAATCGCCAATCAAAGGACTTTTACTCGAGACGCCATGGCACACACGTTGCTGTTTCTTGAGAGTGCATATCGCAACGATTCATCGAAAAATTTAATTCGGCGAACAAATTGAAAACTCAATTTTCAGGAGGCAACAAAATGAAAACGCGAGCGTTGCTGTTTTCCGCATCGCTTCTGGTGGGCGGTTTTCTCGTACCGCTCGGTTCAAGTTCTGCGCAGACTGACGCTGGTGCCCCTCCGGCTGCGGACAACAGCGCCATGAACCAGCGCGATGCCGGCCATCAGACTCTCACGCCGATGGATCAATCAAGCAAACCAACCGACGTCAACATGACGCGCGAAATTCGCCGCGCCATTGTCAAAGACGACCAACTGTCGATGGACGCCAAGAACATTAAGATCATCACTGTTGACGGCGCCGTAACCCTGCGCGGACCGGTCAAGAGCGAGCAGGAAAAGGCGGACATCGCAGCCAAGGCCGCACAACTCGCCGGCGATTCCAACGTTCACAACGAACTCGAAGTCGCAGGTCAATAGCCAGTTCAATAGTCACTTGAGTACTGAGGAGTAGTCATCATGGCAAAAGCGGTTATCTGTATCGCGAAGAGCGAAGAGCAAGCGACCCGCATCGTCGATGATCTGAAAGCTGCGGGGTTTTCCAACAACGACGTGTCCGTGCTTCTGCCGGATCGCGCGGGTTCGCGCGACTTCGCGCATGAGCATCACACCAAGGCTCCTGAAGGCGCGGCGACCGGCGCGGTTGCCGGCGGCGTAACGGCAGGCGTACTCGGCTGGCTGGTAGGAATCGGCACCCTGGCAATCCCCGGCGTCGGACCTCTCATCGCGGCCGGACCGATCATGGCGGCGCTCGGCGGCGTGGCCGCGGGCGGCGCGGTAGGCGGACTGGCCGGAGCGCTGGTCGGCTTCGGAATTCCCGAGTACGAAGCCAAGCAGTACGAGGGCAAGATCAAAAACGGAAATATCATGATTTCGGTCCACACCGACGACAGCCGGCAGCGCAAGATCGCGAAAGAGATTTTCGATCGCGACCATGCAACCGACGTCTCGTCCACCGGTGAGGCTCGCGTCTGATCACCGGACGCGATCTGCGTAGCATCCAGTCTCGCGGTCGATGGATTTCCTCCATCGGCCGCGGGGTTGTTACATCGGCAACCAGCACGCCAATGACTCCCGCGCGTACCAATCACGAGATGCGAATACTCGTCGCCGAGAGCGATCGCATCGCCCGCGACAACCTGTGCGATCGAATAAGTTCGTGGGGCTTCGAGGCCAAGGCGGTCGAGAATACGCAGCTGTTCGATGAGCTCCGCACCTTTGAGGCGGACGTTCTGCTTATAGCTCTCGAAGGACAAGAGAAGGATTGGCAAGAGCTGCGCGCGCGCGGAGTCGAAATCCCGACTATCGTGATGGCCGAACCGGCAGACCTCGATTCCGTTGTGCGAACGGTCAAGTTTGGCGCCTACGATTTTCTTGCCAAGCCGGTTAATCCGGCTCATCTGCAGGTTCTACTCAACAACCTGGCGGCTCAGCTTAGCGTTACCGAAGAAAATCAGTGGTTGCGGCGCAAGTTGATCGAAGCGGGAACGCTGGGTCCGATCGTGGGCCCATCGGTCGCAATGCGCCGCGTGATGCGTCAGGTCGAGGAAGCGGCTTCCAGCACCGCTCCAGTGTTGATCGTCGGCGAAAGCGGAACCGGCAAAAGGCTGGTGGCGCAGACGATTCACCAGCTATCGACGCGCCGCGGTGGTCCTTACTTCGAAGTCACGTGCGCCGGAGTCCCCGACCAACTTATGGAAAGCGAGCTCTGGGGCCATGAGCGCGGCGCTTTTCCAGGCGCCGATCGGCGCCGCGAAGGTTTCCTGGCGATGGCCAGGGGCGGCACGATCCTGCTCGAGGAAATTACCGAACTGAAGATCGAACTTCAGGAGAGGCTGCTGCGAACCCTCGAGGACAACATGTTCCAGCGGATGGGCGGCAGCGCCCGATCGGAATTACCGTTGGACCTTAAACTGATCGCCGCTTCAACTCAAAACCCTTCTGAAGCCACGCAACACGGCAAATTGCGCGAAGATTTATATTCTCGCCTCAATACGTTTACGATCGGGCTGCCGCCGCTGCGCGACAGGCTCGAAGATATTCCGGCTCTGGTCGAAACATTTATCAAGCAGTCGGCGGAGGCGAACAAGAAAGCGGTCACCGGAATCGACAACGAGTCGCTGGAAATCCTGCGGCTGTTTCGATGGCCGGGCAACGTCCTGCAACTGCGCAACGTAATCGACCGTGCGGTAATCGTCGCGCCCCGGCCGTTGCTCGCCGCTGCCGACCTTCCCAACGATGTGCGGCGCGCTGGCCGCAAAGGCCCGCACTTCGAGCTGCGCATCGGCGAAACTATGGACGAGATCGAGCGCGAGCTGATTTTCAAGACGTTGGATTTTACCAACGGCAATAAAGTGCGCGCCGCTCAAATCCTCGGAATCAGCCTGAAGACGCTCTACAACCGATTGGTTCGCTACCAGGGGAAGGGCCGCGATCCGGTGAACGAGTCGTCGCGCCACGACAATTAAAATTATTGAGAGAAGAATAGGGCGCCGCGCCGTCTATCTCGAGAAGGGACTGGAGTAGGACGCCTCAAGAACGCATACCGTCAAGGATAATCTACTAAAAAATGACTCCCAGAGTATCGCCGACAATCCGGAACGGTGCGGCGACTATCGTTCCCGCCGCGTGTGCAGTGGAACCAACGACACTGTCTGGCTGTGAATCGGTCGTTGTTGTCGTGGTGGTGGTCTCCACAGGCGGTTCACCTGGAGCGGCTGTCGTATAGGTCGTCTGACTGGTCGTATCGGCGCACGACTGTAATGTTACACAGCCGAACAGGATCGCGCTGAGACCTAGAGCGGAAATAATTGATTTCTTCATGGAACTTGCTCCGCCAAGGACCAGCATCGCACGCGCGCGTGATCCTCAATCACAACCACGCGCGCGTGCGATGCTGGAACCTGGGCTGATTCGCGCTAGTATGGCGCGGTATAGGTTGACGTCCTCTGCCGCTCCACTATTCCGTTGGAGTCGGTCGTTGTGGTGGTCGTCGAGCTCGTTGCAGGCGGCACAACTACCGCGGGAGTCGTTTCAACCACCGGCGGTGCCGTTTCAACAACAGGGGCCGGAGTCGTCGCATCCACAGTCTTGTGGTACGAAAAGCATCCGGTGGCCATTCCGCACGCGGCTACGACCGCTGGGATAATCACTATACGATTGATAAGACGCATTTTTCTGGAATCCTCCATTAGGTACTTACCCCTTACTTCAGCAAGAAGCCGGCCAAAGGCTGTCCAAGAATTATCCTAGGAAGACGCCACGAAATTCGCCGCGCTCTTCGGTAATTCCTTCAGGATTGCAGATTTTTCCAGTTGACCCACTAGCTATGCGCCTGCCTGGCAGCGGCGACCTCGCGATCGAAGCCAGGCACGATGGCATTGATAAATGCGTTTTCAATGAATTGTCCGATCGCCTGCCAGGCACTCACGTTTGGATTATTGACCTGACCCGAGATATCAACCCTGGTTGCCACCTGCTGCGTCCTCGGATTTTTCAACAGCTTGGCTGCGCCGCCAATCAGTAACTCTTTCATCTGATGCAGGATCGGCTTCTTCTTGTCCTTTTGCGCATCGTAGACTTTCACGTCTGTAAACAACGGTTTCACATAACCGCTCACGTAATGGTCTTTGACAGTTACTTGCGAGTAAACCGCGACATGGCCCGACGCTACATCGAATTTTCCATACGCCCGCAGAAAATCGTTCAATGAGGTCAGATCGGTGCCGCTACTCGCCAGGTCGAAGTCGAAATTGGGACCCTCATGCTCAGGGCGCAGAACCCCGGTCAGCGTCGTATCACCCGATCCCATTAATTTACCGTTGAATTGAAATTTTGCAGGTCCGGCGCTGAGATGATTCGACAGGTTGGTCGCGCGCATGTTCGCATCTGAAATGACGAAACGGTAATGCGTGCTCGCCGCATCGTCGATGAACTTCAACTCACTGTTAGTGAGAGCGACCTCGCGGGCTTTCAATTGCACGCCGGGCGCGTTGTTGACCTTTGCCGCGTCGGTCTTGACGATGGCAATTCGCTTGGTCTCACCCGCCGCGGACTGCGAAGTATGTACGTAGTCGAGATGAATCCCGTCGATGGCCGCATTGTCCACATCGACTCGCGCGATCTTCGGCGAATACTCCACGACGCCCTTGCTCTGCAGGATTCCGTTATAGACGTGGAGGTTCGCGCGCTGAACTTCAGGCTCGAACTTATTCAGCGGGATTTGTACGACCTGATAGCTTGCCAGGATACCCGGGAAAGGTTTGGCTAGAAAATTCGCCTTTCCGTCAATCGTCATCCGTCCCCGCTCAAATACGATCGAGTCGGCATGGAACGGCGACGGATAAATGTCTCCCCTATAGTGAATATTGCGAATATTGTCGGCGCGAATCGATATGGCGCTCAGATGAAGTGGCCGCTGCGGATCGGTATCGATGTAAGTGGCCTCACCATTCTCGATCCTGAGCAAATTTATCTTGAAAGGATAAATCGCTTCGACGGCGTCCTGCCAACCCTTCTTGCTGAGCGGTACCGGGTCCGCTTTTTCAGCACGCAATTGGGTGAGATTAATATGCACGTTTGGGTGCGTCAGTAGGAGATCGGCAACGATGCGGCCGGAAAGCAGCTCGCGCCATTGGATGCTGAATTTCATCTGCGGCAAAACCGCCACCGGCGGTGTCGGATGAGCGTTTTGGCTGACAACCAGGCCGCTAAGAGTCAGCGTCCCGCTGAGCAACTGAACGTGCGCCCGGCCAAGCCTGGTCTGATAGCCAATCAGCCTCTCATTCATAGCCCCTTCGAGCCTTGTTCTGAGTATTGGATCGAGGAAGTAAGACGCGATGAATACGGCGACTACCAGCACGGCGAGCGTCGCAATCACCCAGCCTGCTATGCGCGAGCCCCGGCCTACGGGCGCGGGGGTTGGCTGCTCTGCTGAAGGTACACTATGGGCCGCAACCGCCATTACTAACTATGCGGCCAATGCGCCGCCATTTGTTTCGCGCTGATCTTAGTCGACGTTCTGCTTGGCGACGAATCCCGTAGCGCCCTTCATGGGTCCATCAGTCACTGTGATCACTGCGCCGTTTTCATCGCTTGTCACGATTTGCACCGGAGTCTGATCATCGATTTGCTTTGCTTCGATGTTCTCCTTCACATCACCCACAACTCCTTCCACCCCGCCCGACTGTTTCTCGTGCGACGTATGCAGGTAAGATTGCTCATCCGGATACACCGGAACGCTGTGCTGATTTCCTATCGCCACCAGCTTGTGAGTCACGACTGGCTGAATCGGTGTCTGACATCCAATAACTATGAGCGATAGGAGCGTACCCAGCGCGATGATCATCTGTAGGTATTCCACTTTTCCAAGCCTCCTCAGGTGTTACCTAGTGAGCAAAGACTGGTGCATTGCGCGTGCCAACATTCCGCGTCGCAAAACAAAGTATTTGCGACTAGATCCAGCGTCGGCGAAGGTATTTTCGGTAAAAACTACAGACGCTATCGATACTATGGAGTGGTCGGAGAAGGAGTTAGGCTAGGCTCGCTGGCTCAACTCGCGCATCAACCGAAGTTCCAGGACGGTTGCCGAAGTTACAGCAGCCCTTGCTCGTTCAACCAGTTAACGATGATTTCGCGCTCGTCGCCGCCACACCATTGCAGGCGATCGATCATCCTCTCGCGCGTGCGACGAAGTTCGTCATCAGTAATCGGCTTGCCTTGCGGCGACAAACGAACGGTATGCTCACGGGTCGAATGTTCGCTGTTCATAGCTGGTTCCACTCCCCGTTGGGTTCAAAGACTCACCAGCTTGCAGCAATCGTTGTGCCGATTCGAAGTTCTAAAAATGCCAAGTATTCGACAGATCTTTGTCTGCCGCTACGGGACGCAACTCTGAAAAAATGACACAGCGGAGAACTCTTTCATGTTACGCGTACTGCCTAGGTGCTGTCGCGATGCGACGACCGCGACGCGACGCATTCCTCGTGACCGCAATGACACTCGGTCGCGCCCTCGTCGCGGTTATCTGATTCGCATTCATTCGAACAGTATTGCTGTCCCGCCGCGGCTTGGCAGGAACATTCGTCATGTTTGCATTTCATTCTCGTCACCTCGAATTGTTTGAGATTAAAAGTCGGCCAGATTAGGAGCAAGTCAGCTGCCACATTGGCCCGCCTCTTGCCTCTTCCTCCCTCATCCGAAGTGTAACACGACGCAACAAGAAGGATCCCGCAATGACTAAACTTGAAACCCTCGATCACCTCGTCAAGATTTGCGTGGACAGCGCGGAGCGCTATCGCCGGGCCGCGGCCGACGTCAGTAAGGAGAAACTGGTTCAGTTCTTCCAGCAGCAGGAAGCCGCCCGCCGGCGCGACGCGGACCAGTTGAATCTATTACGCGAACGCCTAGGCGGCGAAGGCGAGAAATCGGGAAAGGAGTCGGGCAGCGTCGGCGGATTCATCGATCGAACCGCGATGGACCTGAGCGTCGTGATGAGCAAGGGCGATACCGGCGTGGTCGACTGGTGCCGCCAGGACGTCAAGGACGTCATTGCCGAATACGAAAAAGCCCTGCGCGAGGCCGATGGAACAGCGCGCGCCACGCTGGAGCGCCAGCTCGCGGAAAATCGCGCGACGCTGGCGGCGCTCGAAAAAGTTTTACTGCCCTACGGCGGACCGCGATCCTGAACTGCTCTCCTGCGCCGATTCGTCGGCCATCACGGCGCGCAGCAGAAACGGATACGGATCGATTGGCTCGCCCTTCCACCAACGTTTGTCGGGGCCGATCCGGCTGATCGCGAAATGCAGCTGGGGCGCCGTCGGCTCCGCGTCGCCGCTGGTGCCGACGTATCCGATCACATCGCCGTGCAGAACCGGCATCCCCTCGTGCAGGTCGTCCGCATAGCCGTCGAGATGCGCGTAGTAGTAGCAGTAGGTTTCTGAGGTATCGAATTCGTAAATCGTCAGACCGCCCTGCCGGCTTAGAAAAAGTTTTCGAATGACGCCATCGGCGACCGCCATTATCGGAGTGCCACGCGGCCTCATGATATCGATCGCCTCGTGACGATGGCCGTGATGAATGTCGTTGAATGAATCGTAAAGCTCCGATCGCTTTAGCGAATCCAGCGGTGCCTCGATGCTCGGTGCTGGTCCAGATACTGCGCTAGATAATGGCGTCTCGCTCGCCGCCGAACCGGTGAGGCAAGCACAGACGCAGAGCAAAGCGACGGCGAAATCGCGGACGCGAATCTTCATATTCTTTGAGCAAGCGCCGGTCCTGATTTCTCCCCAGAACGCGAGGGCCTACACGCCAAAGAAGTGTGAACCGTGAAAAAATTATCGGTAAGAACCTTCACAGATCCGATGAATTTGCCGCCATAAAACTCGCCAGCGGAGTTTCCTAATGCTGTCTATATCATGTTTGACATAGTGATAACCCCTATTTTCTAGCCTACTCAATGCTGCTGCCGTGTTGCGGCACGTTTTCTGCTTCCGTCTATCAGCCACTCTTGCGCAGACATTCGTTTGCGGCCCTAACAGGCCGGTGTCCGGGGAGAAGTGAATGTCGTTGGTTCGTCGAGCAGTGCATGCCGCCGCCTTCGGGTTTGGAGTTGTCCAGACCGCCTCTGTTTCTCGTTTACCGTTCCCATATTTTCCAAGCGTCAGTTTTTGGACCGGCTTCCAAATTTGCCGAGGTCCTTTCAGGAGTGATCCACGTGGAACTGAATGACTCTAACCGCAGTCAGAAGTTGGCCAACGCCGCGCACCCAGGCGAAGAAGTGACCGTCGCCGAGAGTAAAGCCAACGGCAAATCCCGTCGCAACGGACATCACGCGTTCGACGAAGAGGCCGACGAGAAGCGCTTCAAAGGTTTGATCAAGGCATTGACGGCGGCAGGACGCGGCGATTTTTCGGTCCGGCTGCCGATTTCGCACCACGACAAGCTGCTCGACCAGCTCGCGATGAGATTCAACGCGGTGGCCGAGCGCAACGAAGCTATTACCAGCGAGATTATCCGGGTCGAGCAGGCGGTTCGCCGCGAGGGCCGAATGACCGAACGCGCAACCGTGAAGGGCGCAGTCGGCGGTTGGCGGGAAATCGAAGGCTCGATCAACTCACTGATCGGCGGCCTCGTGCAGCCGACGACGGAGGTCGCCCGCGTGATCGGCGCCGTCGCGCAGGGCGACCTCAGTCAGAAAATGGAGCTCGAAATCGACGGCCAGCCAGTCAAGGGCGAGTTCCTGCGAATCGGCACGACGGTTAACGCGATGGTCGATCAGCTGAGCTCCTTCGCCGACGAGGTTACGCGCGTCGCCAAGGAAGTCGGCACCGACGGCAAGCTCGGCGGCCAGGCCCAGGTCAAGGGCGTGTCGGGCACCTGGAAGGATCTGACGGACAACGTCAACGTGCTGGCGCGCAACCTGACCGACCAGGTCCGCAATATCGCAACCGTCACGACGGCGGTCGCCAACGGCGACTTGTCGCAAAAGATCACCGTCGACGTTAAGGGTGAAATCCTCGAGCTGAAGAACACCATGAACACGATGGTGGATCAGCTTCGAGCATTCTCCGCGGAAGTTACGCGCGTCGCGCGCGAAGTCGGCACCGAAGGAAAACTCGGCGGCCAGGCGGAAGTGAAAGGCGTGTCGGGCGTCTGGAAGGACCTGACCGACAACGTCAATTTCATGGCGTCGAACCTGACCACCCAGGTGCGCGGTATCGTCAAGGTCGTGACCGCAGTCGCCAACGGCGACCTGTCGCAAAAACTGATCGTCGACGCGCGCGGCGAGATCGCGGCGCTGGCCGACACGATCAACGGCATGACCGCAACCCTGGGGCTGTTCGCCGAACAGGTTACCGACGTGGCGCGCACCGTCGGCGTCGAAGGAAAGCTGGGCGCGCAGGCGGAAGTCCCGGGCGTCGCCGGCACGTGGAAGGATCTGACCGATAACGTCAACCTGCTCGCAAACAATCTTACCGCGCAGGTCCGAAACATCGCGGAAGTTACCACCTCGATTGCAAAGGGCGACCTTTCGAAGAAGATCACGGTCGATGTCAAGGGCGAAATCCTCGAACTGAAGAACACCATCAATACACTGGTCGATCAGCTCAACTCGTTCGCCTCGGAAGTTACCCGCGTCGCGCGCGAAGTCGGCACCGAAGGAAAACTCGGTGGCCAGGCGGAAGTGCGCGGCGTGTCGGGCGTCTGGAAGGACCTGACCGACAACGTCAATTTCATGGCGTCGAACCTGACCACCCAGGTCCGCGGCATCGTCAAGGTCATCACGGCGGTTGCCAACGGCGACCTGTCGCAAAAACTGGAAGTCGCGGCCAAAGGCGAGATCGCGGCATTGGGAGACACGCTTAACGGCATGACCAAGACGCTCGCGATCTTCGCCGAGCAGGTCACCAGCGTCGCAAAGACGGTCGGCGTGGAAGGGAAACTGGGCGCGCAGGCGCAAGTGCCAAACGTCGCGGGCACGTGGAAGGATCTGACCGACAACGTCAACCTGCTCGCGAATAATCTGACCGCCCAGGTCCGAAACATCGCAGAAGTCACGACCGCGGTTGCGCGCGGCGACCTCTCGAAGAAAATTTCGGTCGATGCCAAGGGCGAAATCCTGCAGTTCAAGAACACCATGAACACGATGGTGGATCAGCTGCGGTCGTTCGCAGCGGAAGTTACCCGCGTCGCCCGCGAAGTCGGCACCGACGGAAAACTCGGCGGCCAGGCGGAAGTCCAGGGCGTCGAAGGCATCTGGAAGGACCTGACCCAAAACGTCAACGTGCTGGCCGCCAACCTGACCGACCAGGTCCGCGGTATCATCAAGGTCGTTACCGCAGTCGCCAACGGCGACCTGTCGAAGAAAATGTCGGTCGACGTCAAAGGCGAGATCCTCGAACTGAAGATCACGATTAATACGCTGGTCGATCAGCTGAATTCATTCAGCGCGGAGGTTACCCGCGTCGCGCGCGAAGTCGGCACCGAAGGAAAGCTGGGAGGCCAGGCAGAAGTCAAAGGCGTGTCCGGCGTCTGGAAGGATTTGACCGACAACGTCAATTTCATGGCGTCGAACCTGACGACCCAGGTCCGCGGCATCGTCAAAGTCGTGACCGCGGTCGCCAACGGCGACCTGAAACAGAAACTGGTCGTCGATGCGCGCGGCGAGGTCGAAGCGCTCGCCGTCACCATCAACAACATGACCGACACGCTCAGCACCTTCGCCGAACAGGTCAGCACGGTGGCCCGCGAAGTCGGCGTCGAAGGAAAACTCGGCGGCCAGGCGCGCGTCCCCGGCGTCGCCGGCACCTGGAAGGATCTCACCGACAACGTCAATTTCATGGCGTCGAACCTCACGACTCAGGTCCGTGGAATCGTCAAAGTCGTGACCGCAGTCGCAAACGGCGACCTGACTCAGAAGCTGATCGGAGTGGAAGCGAAAGGCGAGATCGCAGCACTGGCCGACACGATCAACAGCATGACTGAGACCTTGAGCATTTTCGCCGACCAGGTGAGCACGGTGGCCCGCGAGGTCGGAATTGAAGGGAAACTCGGCGGTCAGGCCCGCGTGCCGGCGGCGGCAGGAACCTGGCGTGACTTGACCGACAACGTCAACCAGCTTGCTGGTAACTTGACCACCCAGGTGCGCGCTATCTCCGATGTCGCCACGGCAGTTACCAAGGGTGACCTGACGCGATCGATTAAGGTTGAAGCACTGGGCGAAGTCGCGGCGCTGTCGGACAACATCAACCAGATGATCGTGAACCTGAAAGAGACGACGCAAAAGAACCAGGAGCAGGACTGGCTCAAGACCAACCTCGCGAAATTTTCAAGCATGATGCAGGGCCAGAAAAACCTCGAGGCCGTTTCGCGAATGATCATGTCGGAGCTGACGCCGCTGGTCTCGGCGCATCAGGGCGCGTTCTTCATGATGGATGCCGACGAAGGCGCTCCGATTCTCAAACTGACCAACACTTACGCGTATCGCGAGCGCAAGGGCGTCGCGAATCGCTTCCGGATCGGCGAAAGCCTGGTCGGGCAGTGCGCGCTCGAGAAAAAGAGCATCCTGGTGACGCACGCCCCGCACGATTACATCCACATCAGCTCGGGCCTCGGCGAGGCGCCGCCGCTCAACATCATTGTGTTGCCGATTCTGTTCGAGGGCGAGGTCAAGGCGGTTATCGAGCTGGCTTCGTTCAACCTCTTTAGCTCGATCCATCAGATTTTCCTCGATCAGTTGAGCGAGAGCATCGGCGTCGTCCTCAACATGATCATGGCCAACATGCGCACCGAGGAACTGCTACAGCAGTCGCAGAGCCTGACCCAGGAACTGCAGAATCAGTCCAAGGAGCTCACCCATCAGCAGGACACTCTGAAGAGCACCAACACGGCGCTCGAACGGCAGGCGCTGGAGCTCGAGGAAAAAGCCAAGCAGCTCGAGGAACAGAACACCAAGGTCGAAATCAAGAATCGCGAAGTCGAACAGGCGCAGAAAGTCGCTCGAAGAAAAAGCCGAGCAGCTCGCGCTGGTCTCGAAATACAAGTCCGAGTTCCTCGCCAACATGTCGCACGAGTTGCGCACGCCGCTGAACAGCCTGCTGATTCTCGCCAAGGTGCTGTCCGACAACAAGGAGGCGAACCTCAGCGAGAAGCAACTCGACTATGCGCGCACGATCTACTCTTCGGGCACCGACCTGCTGAAGTTGATCAGCGAAGTTCTCGACCTCTCCAAGGTTGAAGCGGGCAAGATGGCTATCGAGGTGCGTCAGTTGCAAACCTCGGAGCTCGCCGACTTCGCCGACCGCAGCTTCCGCACGCTGGCGGAGGAAAAAGGTCTCGGCTTCTCGATCGAGGTGGCGCCGGGTGTCGCGCCTGAGCTGCGCACGGACCGCCAGCGGATCGAGCAGGTGCTGCGAAACCTGCTGGCCAATGCAATCAAGTTCACCGAGAACGGTTCGGTCAAGTTCCGGATGGAGATGGTGCAGTCGCGGCGCGACTTCGACAGCGACGCCCTCAAGGGTCCCGGCCAAATCCTCGCGCTCTCGGTCATCGACACTGGAATTGGAATCGCCAAGAACAAGCAGCGCCTGATTTTCGAGGCGTTCCAGCAAGCCGACGGCAGCACCAGCCGGCGCTACGGCGGCACCGGTCTCGGACTCTCCATCAGCCGCGAGATCGCGCGCGCACTCGGCGGCGAAATTCACGTCGAGAGCATTCCGGGCGAGGGCAGCACGTTCACGCTCTACATGCCCGTCAGCTACGGCAAGGAGATTGAACTGTTCGGGACGCGCGAGGATGACGGCGAGGCGCAGGCGAGGTTGGTAGATCGGATCGAAGAGAAAGTGGCCGAGACCACCGGCGCCGTGCGCGATTTCCTGGCTGCGGAGCCTGCGCCGCTGACCAGCTTGTCGAGTGAAGCGCTCGACAGTCTCAAGGGCAAGACCGTGCTGATTGTCGACGACGATCCGCGCAACATCTTCGCAGTCACGAGCCTGCTCGAAGGGCATGGGATGAAGACGCTGCACGCGGAAAACGGCCGCGCCGGAATCGTGATGCTCGAGCGGCATCCTGAAATCGACATCGCACTCATCGACATCATGATGCCCGAGATGGACGGGTACGAAACGATGCGCCTGATACGCGCCAATCCCGCCAAGCGATGGCTGCCGATGATCGCGGTGACCGCCAAGGCGCTCAAGGAAGATCGCGAGCGATGCATGGCGGCGGGCGCGTCGGATTACCTGGCCAAGCCGATCGACGACGGGCAATTGGTCGAGCTGATTCGAATCTGGGCAGGAGGCTCGCCGGTGCAGGCAACGGTTTAGAGATCAACGCATCAGACGGCGCGGCGGAAGAAAATGAAAACGCAGGAAGCATCGTCGATCGAGCGGATTCCGAGTGCTGCCATGAAGGCCAGCATCCTGCTGGTCGACGATCGCCCCGCAAATCTGCTGGCGCTCGAGGCGATCCTCGATTCGCTCGATCAGCACCTGGTGCGCGCGACCTCGGGCGAGGAAGCGCTCGAGAAACTCCAGGAACAGGAGTTCGCCGTCATTCTCATGGACGTGCGGATGCCGGGGATGGACGGGCTGCGCACCGCCGAAGTAATCAGCCAGCGCGAAAGTGCCGCGCGAGTTCCGATTATTTTTCTGACCGCGGTGCCGATCGCCAACGCCGACGTCGTGAGCGGCTACGCGCGCGGCGCGGTGGATTTCCTGCTCAAGCCGTTCGATCCCGAAATTTTGCGCTCCAAGGTTTCGGTCTTCGTCGACCTCTACCAGAAAGAGCAGATGATCAGGCGGCAGGCAGGACTGCTGCGTCAGCGCGATCGCGAGGCGTTCGAGCGGCGCAGCGAGTTGCGCTTCCGTTCGTTGATGGACGCGCTGCCGCAGTGCGTTTGGGTCGCTCGCTCAGACTTGACCTTCTACTACTGGAACAAGCGCGCGGTTGATTACATCGGAATGCCGGCGTCGGTGGCGGTCAGCGCCGATCGCCTGTTTGAATTCGCGCATCCCGACGATCTCGCAACGATCAGATCGGAGTGGCAACTGGCCACCAGCCAGCAACGCTCGGCCGAGGTCCAGGTTCGCCTGCGGCGCCATGCCGACGGCGCGTACCGATGGTTCCTGATGCGCGGAGTTCCGCAGCACGACGAATCGGGAAAAACAACCGGCTGGATCGTCGCCGCTACCGACATCGATACGGAGCATCAGGCGTTGGAAGAAGCCGAAGACGCCAGCCGCATGAAGGAGGAATTCCTCGCGACGGTGTCGCATGAGCTGCGCAATCCGCTCAACGCGATGGTGGGCTGGGTTCACCTGCTGCGCTCGGGAAATCTCGACCCCGCCAAATCGTCGAAGGCCTTGGAGACAATCGAGCGCAATGTGCATCTGCAGACGGCGCTCATCGACGACATCCTCGACGTGTCGCGAATCATACGCGGCAAAATCAACCTGACTTTCAACACTGTGCGCATGAGCGCAGTGGTCGACGCGGCCCTCGCGGCGATGCGGCCGACCGCAGATGCGAAGGGCGTCGCGCTCGAGTATGAAACGGCAGCGGAGTCCGACGAAGTCAGCGGCGACGCCGATCGGCTCCAGCAGATCGTCTGGAACCTGCTCTCGAACGCGATCAAATTCACCCCGCGCGACGGCCTGGTCGTAGTTCGCTTGGAACAGCATGGGCATGAGCTGACGCTGACTGTGCGCGATACCGGGCAGGGGATTTCGCCCGAGTTTATCCCGCATGTGTTCGAGCGGTTCAGCCAGGCCGAGAGCGGCAGCACCCGCACGCACGGCGGTTTGGGCCTTGGACTCGCGATCGTGCGTCACCTGGTCGAACTCCACGCGGGCACCGTCGAAGCCACCAGCGCCGGTCGGGGGCAGGGCGCCACCTTCTCGGTGCGTCTGCCGCTAGTGGACTCGAAAACGAAGACCGAGGACGACCATCGAAATCAAATCGCTACGCGGCCGATGAAGCTGGCTGGCGTATCGATACTGGTGGTCGACGACGAGTTTGATTCCCGCGAAGTGCTGGCCGAAATTCTGCGCCAATACGGCGCGCAGACCAGGACCGCTGGCTCCGCGAGCGAGGCGCTCTCCGAGATCGATCGCGCGACGCCGCAGGTTTTGCTGAGCGACATCGGCATGCCCATTGGTCGACGGCTACGAACTGATTCGTGAAATTCGCCAACGCATCGGCGAAAACGAAATGCTTGCGGTGGCGCTGACTGGCCTCGGCAGCGGCAAGGACAAGGAACGCGCGCTGGCCGACGGCTTCCAGCAATGCATCGTCAAGCCGGTTGAACCCGATCGATTAGTGGATGCCATCGAGCGACTACTGGTATCGCGGCCTCATGCCGCAGTGCGGAAGTAGTACGCGCGATCCCGACTACAGCATCGGCTGCATGATCCTCGCGAAGCCTTCCTCGATTCGCTCGAAGAGCGAGCGCGACTTCCATTGCTCGCGATCGATCGAATCGGCGTCATCGAGGTCGCCCGCGTACATCGTGTCCATCTCGCGGGCGAAGTGAACACTCAATATCGTCGCGCTGATTTCGTCGTTGCGCGCGATACTCCACCAGTCGAGATTCGACGAGCCGACCATTGACCACACACCGTCGACCGTCGCCGTCTTCGCGTGCAGCATCTTTCCGCGCCATTCGTAAACTTTGACGCCCGCGTCGAGCAGGGAAGCATAGTGCGAGCGTGCGGCGTGCGTGATCAGCGGTTCGTCGGCCGTGCCGGGAACCAGCAGGCGCACGTCAACTCCGCGCCGCGCCGCCGCTTCCATCTCGTCCACCATCTGCGAGTCGGGAGCAAAGTAGGCGTCGGTGATATACACGTTCGATTCGGCGTTATGGATTGCGGAAATCAATGTGACGTAGATAAGACTCAGACTCCTGCGGAACGCTGCCGATAATCCGGACGATCGCTTGTCCCATTCGATTCGGCTGCGGAAAGTAATTTCGCTGGCTGAGCGGCCGCCCATCCTGGCTTTGCCAGGTGCTCAGGAAGAGCTTTTGGCACTCCGCCACCGCCGGCCCTTCAAGCTCGATATCGGTGTCGCGCCACGCCTTGGCGTCATCAAGTCAGACGGCTTCCCACCACTGCCGGAACCGCTCGAGTAGACGTCGCTGATATTGATGCCGCCCAGGAAAGCGATCTTGCCGTCGATAATCATCAGCTTGCGATGGTCACGATGATTTGTGGAAAAGAGATGAAACCTTCTTTTCAACGGGCTGATTGGATTGAATCTCAGTGCACGAATGCCGGTGCCCCGCAGGCGCTCGAAGAAAGCATCTGAGGTGTGCAGCGATCCGAAATTGTCGAAGATGATATTCACCTGCACGCCCGCCTGCTCCTTGGCAATCAGCATGTCGGCAAATTTTTTGCCGACCGTATCGTCGTCGAAGGTGAAGGTTTCGAGATTGATGCTGTCGCTCGCGCTCTCGATCGCATCGAACATCGCACGGTAGGTGTCGGGCCCGTTCTTCAGCAGCGTCACCTTGTTGCCGACGATTAAGGGACTGCCGGTGATCGCCTGTTCGAAGGCGAGATGCCGGTCCAGGATGTCGGTGTCACCCGTTCTCTGCTCGAGCCTGGTAACGATTCTCCGGTCTCGATCCGCCGGCAGGGGACCATCACCGCCGGCGAACTGTGGAGACTGCTGATACAGACGCGGTGAGTCGATCGCCCCTTTGGCGTCAGGCAGCGTGCCGCATCCGCTGAGACCGGCCACAGCGACGAGCACGACTGTAAGAATTCGTTGGAGTCGTGCCCGTCGCCGGATCCGCGTTTCTCGAATGGACCTACTGAGTCCTCTTTCCGTTGTCATGCGATGCCTGCGCATGTTGCTCGCCATGCGCCGGTCGCGATGCTTCCGCGTGACGCGCTTCCTGATGCTGCTCAGGCCGCGGCGCTTCCGCGTGGCGCTGTTCTACGCGCGGCGCTTCAGCACGACGCGGCTCCGCTGCTCGACGCTCTTCAGCGCGCGGCGCCTCAGCGCGATGCGTCTCGGCCGCTGCTCGACGCTCTTCAGCACGTGGCGCCTCGACACGATGCGGCTCTGCTGCCGCTCGCCGTTCTTCTGCGCGCGGAGCCTCGGCACGATGAGTCTCTGCCGCTCGACGTTCTTCAGCACGCGCCGTCTCCGCATGATGCGTCTCGCTCGCTCGACGTTCTTCAGCACGCGACGCCTCGGCACGATGCGTCTCGCTTGCTCGACGTTCCTCAGCACGTGACGCTTCGGCACGATGCGTCTCGCTCGCTCGACGTTCTTCAGCACGCGCCGTCTCAGCACGATGCGTCTCGCTTGCTCGACGTTCTTCAGCACGTGACGCCTCGGCACGATGCGTCTCGGTCATTCGACGTTCTTCGGCACGCGGCTGTTCCATCCGTTGCTGCGGCTCACGCGCAGCTAATTCTCGAGTCGCTTCATGTGATCGGCGTCCGCGCGTTTGATCCTCGAGTCGTCGCTGTTCGGCGCCATTAGACGCTACGCGGCCCTCGCGTCCGCGTTGCTCTTCGGCGCGCGCCTGCGCGGTGGAAGCCTGACGCCCGTTCATCCACTCCGGATGATTGGCGGCGACCCATTTCGGATCTTTAGCAGTCCAATAGGTGGACGCGTGCCAGACATGGTTGCGGTCGAAGTCGCCATGCCACTCCGGATGATTTCGCTCAACCCACGTCGGCTGATTCTGCCACCACCACGACGCCGGGTACCATTGATTCTGGTAGTAGGCACCCCACCAGTCGGGATGATACTCGCGGACCCAGCCGGGTTGATTCTCCCACCACCAATCTGCGGGATACCAATATCCTCCATAAGGAGCGCCCCACCAATCGGGATGTTCCTCTGCCGCTATCGACGCATACAGCATTTCCCACCATGACGCCGGATACCACTGACCATGGTAGTAGTCGCCCCACCATTCAGGGTGATGTATGCGAACCCAACCTGGCTGGTTATCCCACCACCAAGCTGCCGGGTACCACTCCCCGCGATAATAGTCACCCCACCATTCCGGATGATGATGGCGGACCCAATTGGGATCGTGCTGCCACCACCACGCTGCCGGTTCCCACTGTCGATCGGTGTCGTAGTCGCCCCACCATTCGGGGTGATGCGCGCGAGCCCAGTCCGGCTGGTTGTCGTACCACCATGCGGCGTCGCGCCAGGTGTGACTGTCGTCATAGTCGCCCCAGTTTAATTGGGCGTACTGCGCACGCGCCGGCGTCGCGATGCTAAGCCCGATAACGAGCATCAAAATCGCTGTGGCCGCCGCTAGCAAGTTTTTTGTCGTGCTCATCGCGATAAATCCTTTTTGTAAAATGTTCCGCACGCGCAGAGCGGCGGCTCGCCTCTGAATGAGCAAGCTCTACGCCAACCGGTTATTGCGATGACTGTTCGGATTTAATTGCGCGAAACGGTTAGAAAGTCGGGCGGGCTAGCGCGGCATACTGAGAGGTCCGCAACTGTGTAAAAAGTCCCGGGGTTTCACATTTGAGATCGCGCGGACTTTGCTACGAACTCGCAGTGCGGTTGCGGAGAGCCTGGATCATCTCGATATGACGCGGCATGCCGATACTCGTATAGATCTCCAACGCTCGATCGAGCAGCGTCTGCACTTTTTTGCGATCGCCGGCCGCCGCGCGATCCATCAACATCATCGCGTGGAAACGCTGTATCTCCGCCTGCTCGAGCAGCTGTGGCAACGACTCCGCTTGCTCCATCGCAATCTGAAAATGATCTTCAGCGGCTTCCCACTGACCTGCCCCCGCCGCAGCGATTCCCGCGATCGTTTGCGCCAAACGCCAGATAGGCCAAAGTGCCACTGCGCCGGTATCAAGCAATTCACGAACTAGCGGATATAGCTCGCCGGCTTGCGCGCGCTCGCCTAGCACGGCGAGACCCTCGATCATAAGCCCCAGCATCCACCACGAACCCCTGGCGTTTTCCTCTCCGCTGCGCGGCAGCAACTCGCGTTTCTCACGGAAGATCGCCAGTGCGCTGTCGCGATTGCCTTCGTAGGCCAACTGCCGAAAAAGATTTCCCTCGCCAAATCCATTGATTGAACTCATCGCCGGATCGGCCCAGCACGACGCCCGCGCATGATTCAAAGCACCTGCCCAGTCTCCGCGAATGAAATCCAACAGAGTTAGTTGTACCTCGGATAGAACTTCCCAGAAGCCAAACCGCACTTTTTGATCAGACCTGGCCACTTCCCTGAAGCCGGCTTCGAGCTTGTCCAGGTCTGGCGCTTTGCCAAATTCGGCCCAGGTTCGAGTGCTGAGGCAGAGCGCGACCGAGTAAGCCTGTCCTATCTTCAACGCCAGCGGCTCGAGCTCGTCCGCGACTCCTACCGCCTCTTCCACGCGGCCCAGATACAATAATGCCTGGTGGAGAATTCGCAGCTGTATCGCGCGCTGCCAGAGCGACACTTCCGCTCCAGCCAATCGTTCGCTGCGAAACCCATCTGCGGCAGCTTCTCTCAATCGAAAAAAATGCAAATTTACTATCGAGCTTGCCCCCAGCACTCTGGCCTCGAGCTTCGGATCCCCCAGCTTCGACGCGATCGTCAAAGCTTCCTGCAACGCCTTGCCCGACGCCTCCAGTTCCCCTGTCGCCGCGACCGCTTCACCAAGGACGGAGAGCAGGTGCACGCGGTTGGGACTGATATCTCCGTCAAGGTAGGACAGGGCGCGGCGAGCTGTCTCGGCTGCTTCCGCCGAGCGGCCCACCCAGACGTACGCGTCGGCCAGTTCCGTAAAGCTCCTGCCGATCATCTCCCGATCCTTGAGCTCGATATAAACTTCCAGCGCTTCGCGCAGATCGCCCAGCGCCGCATCCCATCGCTCAAGACCCAGCTCGGCCATCGCCAGGCTCGTCAGCAAGTCGGCTCGTTCCCTTGGCTCCGTGGCGCTTCGATTTGACAGCGCGGACTGAAAATTATGCCGCGCTTCCCCAAATGCTGAAGCGTCGAGCGCACTCTTACCCGCGCGCGTCAGCCATCGGACCAGCGTATGCGGCTCGGCGAACGATCCCGCTTTGAGCAGATGGTCCGCTATTTCTCCCGTGCGGCCGTTCGCGGCGCCTGGATAGGTCCGCTCGATAGCTTCGGCGACCGTGGCGTGCAGTTGTTGCCGCCGCGGCCCTGAAATACCCGAGAGCAGCGTTTGACGCACCAGTTCGTGGGCGAACGCGAACGGCGTCTCCGGCCCCTCTGCGCTCGAGACGATCACTCCCATCTGTTGCGCCTTCTCGATAACAGTAAAAAGCTCGTCAATATCGGTTTTGGAAATCGCGCTCAGCAGCTTGAAGCTGAAGCTGCGGCCTATTACCGCCGCGGCCGCCAGCATGCGCCGTTCATTCTCGTCGAACCTCTGCAGTCGCCGCCCGATCACCAGCCGCACGTTTTCCGGGACGTCGATATCCGCGATCTTGATGTCCGCGCGAAATTCGCCGTTCTCATCGAAAACTTTCCCCTCTTCGACCAGATGCCGGTAGACTTCCTCGACGAAGAATGGATTGCCCTGGCTCTCTTCGAAGATTGCGCTCACCAGGCTTTCCGGCGCCTCGCGCTGGCTAAGCCCTTTCAACATTTGCGCCACCGAGTCCTTGGTAAGACCACCCAGCTTCAGCGGACGGAGCCCGAGGCGGATCAACTCTTCCAGCGTTCTGTCCAACAAAGGACTGTTGTCGGCGTATCCGTCGCGATAGGTGCCAATGACTACGAGTGGGACCTGGGAAATTCGATGAGCCAGATGATTTAACAGCGACAGCGTCGATTCGTCGGCCCAGTGCAGATCCTCGATGATGAACAATCGCGGCTGAACCTGCGCGACGCGCGCGACAGAATCAAACAGGCTCTGGAACAGATAGCGTCGTCGCTGCTGCGCGGGCAGGTCGAGCGGTTCCGGCAGGTCGGGAAAAACTCGCCGAAGGCTCGGCGCGATCTGCGCCAGCGCCGCCGCATTTTCACCCATCTGCTCCCGGAAGATTTCCAGGCTCGGCGCCCGCGCGAGCCCGCCCTCGATGATCTCTGCGAACGGCAGAAAGGGAAACGGTTCGTCTCTTTCGTAGCAGTGGCCGACGGCGTAACGAAAACCATGAGCGGCGGCGTATTCCGCCATCTCCCTCGCCAATCGCGATTTGCCGACTCCGGGTCCGCCGCCCAGCATAATGATCGAGCCGTGCCCGCCGAGCGCAGCGTCGAGCGCCGCGCGAATCGTCTCACGCTCCGGCTCCCGCCCCACGAACGCGGTTCGTTCAACCGGCGCGAAGGCAGAGACCCCGATCAGCGCGGATGACGCGCGCGGCGCCGGCTCATCGCTCGAGGCGAGCGCCTCCGTTGGTTCCTCAACCGGGCCCGCGTTCGTCGCGGCGAACTCCCACGCTATCGGAAAATCCGGATCAGGCTGGTACGAGCAGAACGTTCCCGTCTTGATACATCGCGCGATGATCGCGCCCAACTCAGAGTGGCTCTGCGCGATCCTCTCCTCCACCGCCTTGACCGTTTTGGTGATGCTTTGCCGGGCCCGTTCCGACGCCGACGCCGCTTTCCGATCCCGCCCTCCCAATCCGACAGCGCGCGACAGCTCCTTCGTCAGCGCGTCGATTTCTTCTTCCGCCCGCTCGGCGCGCGCTGGATTTCCCTGCGCTTTCGCTTCGTCCAGTTCTTCGCGCAGTTCGCCAAGCCGCCGCCGGTACTCGGCCTTCGCTTGCTGGTCGAGCATCTCCCCGGCGTCGCCCAACCCGGCGACATGGATTCCCGCCTTCTCGAGCGCTTCATCTCCGCGCTCGAGGCCGCGGTCGGCCGCACCCGCGTCGTCGTCGTCGCGCCTGCTCGCAATCCCACCGAAGAGATCGAGCACATGAAATTCAACCCCCGGATGCCGCAGCAGATGCGCCAGGTATCCGAGGCCCTTGGTATCCTTCAGCCGAAATGCTTTACCGCCGTAACCGACAGTCCAGTACTCTCCCTCTTTGCGAAAAATCCCCGCGTGCGCATTCCGCCCGCGTGCCGGCGCGTCGCCGCTGCCAGCCAATCCAGATCGAGCGCTCCGCATCTCGGATGCCATGGGAATTTCCTGGAGAGGAGTCGTCTCTCCGTTATTTGTTCTCCTTCCCATGCGGGAAGGGCCAATTGTCATCCTGACGACCCGAGCAAGGCGAACGGCCAATTGTCATCCTGACAACCCGACCAACGCGAAGGGCCGTTTGTCATCCTGACGACCCGAGCAACGCGAGGGGAAGGATCTCGGACAGCTTCGCTTCAGCGAAGCCGGTTCCGGTCTCCGAGTCGCTGCTTCCATCTCGTCTTCTTCCCCCCTGCAGAAGGGAGAAGGAGCTTCCTACCCACCAAAAATCCTACCACCCCCGCAATTATCTAGGCACCCCCCGGTTGTGCGCCTGTTTTTCACGCCTACAAGATGAAGGCTTTCGTACAAGGCAAAGTTCAAGCAGAGGTTTAAGAAAATGGAATCGAAATTAGCCGCGAAATATAGACACTTTACGCGGTTCATTCCCCATGACACGAAAATAGTTCACCCGCACGCCATTCACTACGGCTCCTACGACGAGGACACCACCGCGCTTACTCTCTCAATCGTCGGGCTGGCCCTGATGGCCGTGGCGATAGTCGCGATGTTGGTCGCTTTCTCGATCTTCTAGAAATTTCTCGCGCAGATTTCATAGGAGCCTCAGGACAATGATCTCGAAAAATTCAACCATCGGATTTATCGGACTCGGCGCAATGGGCCAGCTCATGGCGCGCAGACTTCTAACCAGCGGTTTCAAACTGATCGCTTACGATCACACGAGTCGCAAGGCGTCTGCCCTCGTTGCCGACGGCGCGATGGCGACTCCCAACGTTCACCAGCTTGCAAGGAAATCCGACGTCGTCATCTCATGCCTGCCCAACGACGAGGCGGTTCTGAGCGTCTACCAAGGTCCGGAGGGAGTGTTGGCCTGCGCGAATCCCAACAGCATCGTGATCGAGATGAGCACCGTCTCGCCGGATACGTCGCGAATGCTCAATCGCTTGGGCCGGGAGCGCGGGATCGAAGTGCTCGACGTCGCTATTTCCGGCAGCACGCCGGCGGCCGAGCAGGGCACCTTGACGCTCCTCGGCGGCGGCGACGCCAACGTGTTCGATGCCTGCAAGCCCATCTTTTCCGCCGTGGCGAAGCAATATTTCCACATGGGCCCGAGCGGTTCCGGCACTGCGATGAAGCTTGTGGTCAACACTTTGCTCGGTGTGAATATGCAGGCGATCGCGGAGGCAGTCGCTTTCGGCGAGAAGGCCGGTCTCAATCGCGAACTCCTGCTGCAAGTGCTCTTCCGCACTGCCGTCGTGGCGCCCGCACATCAGAACAAGCTCCTGCGCGCCGAGCATCGTGACTACTCGCCGCAGTTTCCGCTCAGGCTGATGAACAAGGACTTCAGATTGATTCTCGAGAGAGCGAATGAACTGGGCGCACCCATGCCCGTGACGGCAGCCGCGCTTCAGATCAACGCCGCCCGCACATCCCACAGCCCCGACGAGGACTTCTCCAGCGTCATCGCCGAAATGGAACGCATGGCCCGCGTTTCCGAAGATTCTCAGCCGGCCGGCCTTCGCTCCAGACTGAAGATTCAGGCGGCGCGCTGACCGATTGGGAGGACTGGGGGAGATGGAGATTTCGCCGCATTGTGGCCCCCAAACTCTGCGGTTGTGCGCCTGTTTTTCACGCCCATCCATTGAGGCTCTCCTCTTATGATGGCTCTGGTCAGACTAGCTCTTCGACGCCCGCTCTCGGTGGCGGTCATGGCGCTGCTCATGCTCGTGATGGGCGTCCTCTCGTTCACCCTGATGAACGTGGATATTTTTCCCGCCATCAACCTGCCGGTCGTGATGGTGGTCTGGAGCTATCCCGGCCTCAACGCGGTCGACATGGAGCGCCGGCTGGTGATCATCAGCGAGCGCGCCTATTCCACGACCGTTGACGGAATCGAGCATATCGAGTCGGAGTCGATTCTCGGGATCGGCGTGCTCAAGGTTTATTTCCAGCCGGGCACGGACATCGGCGCCGCCATCGCGCAAATCGACTCGGTCTCGGAGACGATCCTGCGGCAGGCGCCCCAGGGCACTACGGCCCCGAATATTATTTCGTACAACGCGGCGAACGTTCCGGTCGCTCAGCTCAACATCTTCAGCGAGACGCTCTCGCAACAGCAGCTCTTTGACTACGGCTTGAATTTCATTCGGCTGCAGCTCTTTACGATACCTGGGTTTTCGTCGCCCGCACCAATCGGCGGCGTTCAGCGCGCGGTCGTCGTGAACCTCGATCCCAAGCAGATGTACGCCAACGGCTTGTCGCCGGTGGATATCGGCAATGCTCTCTCGACCACCAACGTCGTCATCCCGTCGGGCACGGCTCGCATGGGCAACTACGAGTACGACGTCGACCTGAACATGAACCCGACCAAGGTGTCCGAGTTCAACCAGCTGCCGATCAAAGTGACCAACGGCATCCCGGTTTTTCTCGGCGACGTCGCTCCCGTCAGCGACACGCATCAACCGCAGAGCAACGTCGTGCGCATCGACGGGCGTCCTGCGACGTTCCTGCTGGTGATCAAGCATGCGGCCGCGTCGACGCTGTCGGTCGTCGATGCCGTCCGCGCGCGCATCCCTGAGATCCTCGCGGTCGCGCCCAAGGGTCTGAAGGTGGCTCTCACCTTCGACCAGTCCGCGTTCGTTCGCGCTGCGTTGTGGGAAGTCGTGCGCGAGGCGGTGATCGCGGCGGCACTGGTGGCGTTGATGGTGCTGATATTCATCGGCTCGCCCGCCAGCATGCTGATCGTGATCGCGTCAATACCGCTCTCAATCCTTACCTCGATCGCATGCCTTCACCTCGCCGGCCAGACGATCAACACGATGACGCTGGGCGGGATCGCGCTTGCAGTGGGAATGCTGGTCGATGATGCGACGGTCGAGATCGAGAACATCCATCGCAATCACGCGATGAACAAGCCGCTGCTGGTGGCGATTCTCGACGGCGCGCATCAAATCGCCACGCCGACTTTCATCGGCACTCTGTCCATCTGCATCGTGTTTTTTCCAGTGGTGCTGCTGACCGGAGTCGCGCGTTTTCTTTTCACTCCCCTCGCGCTCGCCGTCGTGTTCGCGATGCTGACCTCGTACCTGCTGTCGCGCACGCTGGTGCCGACGATGGCTTCCTACTTGCTGCCCGAGAGACACCAGGAGGTACACGGCGACGGAGTCTGGGGACGCTTTCTGCGCGCGTTCGAAGCAGGCTTCGAGCTCCTTCGTAAGCATTACGTTTCGGCGGTGACGATCGTTCATTGCGCATCGCGGCCTCGCGCTGACCTGTGCCGCACTCATGATCATCGGCACGCTGCCTCTGCTGTACGTCACGGGCGAAGATTTCTTCCCAACCGTCGACGCCGGACTCATGAAATTTCACGTGCGCGCACCGAGCGGAACGCGAATCGAGCGGACCACGGTGATTGTCGACGACATCGAGCGCGCGATGCGCCAGATAATTCCCGCCGACGAGCTGCAGCAGATCAGCGACGACATCGATCTCCCGCAGCCGTACGCGATCGCGTTCTTCCCAAGCGACAACATCGGTCCCCAGGACGGCGAAATCCTGATCCAGCTCAAGCCGAAGCATCATCCCACGGCCGTTTACCAGGAGCGCATTCGCGAGATGATGAGCACCCGGTTTCCAAATGTCGAAGGCTACTTCATGGCCGCCGACATCGTGAACCAGGTGCTGAACTTCGGTTTGCCGGCAGCGATCGACGCTCAGATCAACGGCAACGATCTCCACAGCGATTACCAGATAGCCACGCGCCTCGCCGCGAAGATGGCGATGATTCCGGGCGTCACCGATATGCGGATTGCGGAGCCGCTCGACTATCCGTCCTTCAAGGTCAAGGTCGATCGCGCTAAAGCGCTCGAGCTCGGCGTCACCGAGCAGCAGGTCGCGTCGGGGCTGCTGTCTTCGCTCAGCGGCAACACGCTCATCTCTCCAAACTACTGGCTCGATCCGGTCAACGGCGTCAACTACAACGTCGTAACCCAGGCGCCGATTCAGACGACGGGGTCGATCGATCTGATTGCCAACACTCCTCTGACGAACGGCAGCACCAATGCGCCGCTCAGCGACGGCACCACCTATACGCCCTACATCAACGGGACCAACAATACGCCGCTCAGCAACGGCAGCAACGGCACCGTCGGACCGAACGCCCAATTTCTCGGCAACGTCGCGACAATCAGTCACAGTAACGACCCTGCTGTGGTCGCACACTACACCGTGCAGAGAGTTATCGACGTGGATTGCGGCGTCGATGGACGAGACCTCGGCAGCACGACCAACGCAGTCCAGAAAGCAATCAACACCCTGGGCCAACTGCCGGCCGGCACCCACGTCGTCATTCGCGGTCAGAGCCAGGCGATGAACCAATCGTTCAAGACGATGGGCCTCGGACTGATTCTCGCGATCGTGCTGGTCTACCTGCTGATGGTTGCGAATTTTCAGTCGTGGCTCGAGCCGTTCATCATCATCATGGCCGTTCCGGGCGCGCTGGCCGGCGTGCTCTGGATGCTGGTGCTGACGGGCACGACGATCAACGTCGAGTCGCTGATGGGCGCGATCATGGCGGTGGGCGTCGGCGTCGCCAACGGCAACCTGCTCATCACTTTCGCCAACGAGATGCGCGAGGAAGGGATGGGACCGGTCGAGGCCGCGATCGAGGCGGGCCACGTCCGCTTCCGCCCGATCATCATGACGGCGCTCGCGATGATTCTCGGGATGCTTCCGATGGCGCTCGCGCTGGGCGAGGGCTCGGAACAGAACGCGCCGTTGGGGCGCGCCGTCATCGGCGGACTGTTCGCGGCAACCATGATGACGCTGTTCGTGGTGCCCGCGGTCTATTCAATCTTCAGCCGCACGCTGATCACCAAGAAGCAGCGCGACGAGCGCATCGAATCGATCACTGAGCCTGGAGCGTGACCGCAAGGATTTCTCAGGGGATGGAAATGGAACAAAAAGATCAACGCAAAACCGGCCGTTGGCTTCATGATCGTTCTGTTCGCGGCGGTATTTATCGCCTTCATCGTCTCCGGCGGTTTCGTGCTGGCGCGTCAGGAACTCCTGCAGCGTCAGACGACGGACCTCGCTCAGACCATCGCGATGGGACCGCACGTACTCGTGACGCAGATCTCCGGCGGCAGTACGTCGCGGACGATCGAGCTCCCGGCCAGCATCCACGGCTACATCGAGACTCCGGTCTACGCGAAGGTCGCCGGCTACATGAAGAGCATCAACGTCGACAAGGGCGACCACGTCAAGCCGGGCGAAGTTATCGCACTGATCGAATCGCCGGAAACGGACAAGCAAGTAGCTGATGCCCGTTCTTTCTACTGGATTCAAAAAATTACCGACGTCCGCTATCAGGACCTCGTTCAGAAGCAGGTCGTTCCGCAACAAACGGCCGACCAGACGCACTCCGCGATGTTGCAGGCAAAAGCGTCCTACGAGCAGCAACTCGCTTTCCAGGGGTACGAAGTAGTGCGGTCGTCCTTCGACGGTATCGTAACCGCGCGCTATGCCGATCCGGGGACGTTGATTCCGCAGGCAACGACACCGTCGTCGACGCCCAGCATTCCGATCGTCTCGCTCGCCACGCTGTCGCCGCTCAGGGTCTATGCGTACGTCCCGCAAAGCGTCTCGTCGTTCATCAACGACGGCGATCCCGCGACGATAACCGTAGTCGATTTTCCCAACCGCAAATTCAACGGCACGATCACGCGTCATCCCGAGGCTCTCGATCAAACGACGCGCACGATGCTGGTCGAGGTCGATTTGCCAAATCAGGATCGGTCGCTGCTGCCGGGAATGTACGCGAACATGAAGATGACCGCGCACGTTACGTCCACCAGCCTGACAGCGCCCGACGACGCGCTCATATTCCGCAACGACAAAATTTATTTGCCGGTCGTGCGCGACAACCATCTCAAACTGATCGAAGTGACGGTCGGCCACGACAACGGATACACGGCCGAAGTCAGCGGCGACCTTAGAGCGGACGAGTGGATCGCAGTGAACGTGGGAGAGGCCGCGCGTGACGGCGAGCCGGTGCAGCCGGTTCAAGGCAATCCCAACAAATCGTGACAGGAGAAGAACCATGGAGTTCAGCAAAATTGGCAAGACAGGCATCGAGATATCGCGAATCGGTCTTGGGACCTGGGCGATTGGCGGATGGATGTGGGGCGGAACCGATGAGCGGGAGTCGATAAACACGATTCGCTCGGCGTTCGATCACGGCATCAACCTGATCGATACGGCGCCGGTCTATGGCTTCGGCCGATCGGAAGAAATTGTCGGAAAGGCGCTGGCAGAAGGTGGATTGCGGAATCGCACGGTCCTCGCGACCAAGGTCGGCCTGGACTGGCGCGGAAGTCAGCCGCTGCGCGACGCCAGCCCTCGTCGCATCTTCAAGGAAATAGAGGCGTCGCTCAAAAGGCTTAAGACCGACGTGATCGACATCTACCAGGTCCATTGGCCGGATCCCGCCACGCCGATCGAGGAAACGGCAGCCGCGATGGCCGCGCTCTACCAGCAGGGAAAGATTCGGGCTATCGGCGTCAGTAACTTTTCGCCCGAGCAGATGGACCGGTTCAGCAGGGTTGCGCCGATTCACACCATGCAGCCGCCCTACAATCTGTTCGAGCGCGGCATCGAGAGCGACGTACTGCCGCACTGCCGTTCCGAGGGCATCTCAACTCTCGTATATGGCGCCATCTGTCGCGGCCTGTTGAGCGGGCGCATGAACGCCAAAACCGTCTTTACCGGCGACGATCTCCGTCGCACCGACCCCAAGTTCCAGCCGCCGCGCTACGGCCAATACCTGGAGGCGGTCGAGCGTCTGGATCGATTCGCGCGCGACAACTTCGGCAAAGGAGTCATCCACCTCGCGCTCCGGTGGGTGCTGGACCAGGACGGAATCAGCGCGGCGCTCTGGGGCGCTCGTCGTCCCGACCAACTCGATCCGATCGGCGAAGTGATGGGATGGCACCTCAGCCTGAAAGATCGTGAACAAATCGTCCGCATCGTCGATGAGGTGGTGACGGATCCCATCGGACCGGAGTTCATGGCGCCGCCCACTGCCATTCACTGGCGGCACGACACTCCGCTGACTCGGCGGGTTCATGCCAATGGCTGAACGGCGCGTCACACGATTGTGCGGTCAAATTTCACGCCCTCGTGAGTGACTCGCAATAGCGAGAACCATTTCGCCGAAGTCGAACAGGCGGCCTTCAATTCCGGCTCGTCCCCCCCGTGCCGGGCATCGGTCCCTCCCCCGACAAGATGTTGCAAGGCCGCCTGTTCAACTTCGGCGAATGGCGTCGCAGGTCCCACACGACAGCATCCCAGCTTTTCGATAGCACGAAAGAAATTTTGTGCATTGGACTTTGGTCCAATTGCGGCATGTCATTCGTTCGTAACAAAATCGAGACAGGGCGCTATCCGGGAAATGAGAATCATTACGAACCTCGCGAGGAAGGCGGCGGCGGTGAGGCCGTCCGCGAAAACCTCCAGGAGCGTCAAGTCCAAGCTTCGAGCGACCAAGGCAGTTCGCACGATCAGCCCGGCAACGGTGCTCGTGGTCGACGATGATCCGTCATTACTTCGCTCACTGAACAGGCTGGTCTCTGCCTCGGGGTTCCTCGTCAAAACCTTCGCCAAGCCATCTGAATTGCTCGCCAGCGACACGCCGCGATCCAACGCGTGCATGGTGGTCGACATTGATATGCCCGAAATGACCGGAATCGAGATGTGCGCGGCTCTCAAGGGTCTCGGACGCGGCCTGCCTGCGATTTTAATTACCGGGCGAACCGACGCCAGAACTCGCTCGCTGGCCGCGCACTCGGATGCGGTAGCGGTCCTGTTCAAGCCATTCGACGAAGAGCCACTGCTCGACGCGATCGGCCGCGCACTCGCTCTATCCACAACAAAATGATCCGACATATAACAAGCAGGCGGGGATTGGTTCCTTTGGTTTAGCCGATCGGATTCGGGCTCGGTAATGAAAGCTATGCCATCGCGCTCAGGAGAAGATAAGTCCGGCGCGGTGTCAGCTGCGTCGCGATTCCAAACCACTCGAGATTCGGGGTCGGTGGATTTCGAGAAGCTGCTCGGTGATTTGTCTGCCGCCTTCGTCCGCGTCCCCGTTGCGGAGATCGATCTAGAAATAGAGCGCTGGTTGGAGCAAATCGTGCTGGCGATGGACGTCGATCGCAGCACCGTAGTGCAACTGGATCCGACCGACGGAGGAGTCTACGCGACTCATCAGTGGGCGCGAGAGGGCGTAATAACCCCAGACCGAGGCGTCAGGACGAACGCTTTAGAGCATTACCCCTGGGTCACCGGCAAGCTTCTGTCGGGCGAGATGCTCGTAATCTCGAGCTACGATGAACTTCCTCCGGAAGCTGCCAAAGACCTTGCCAGCGCGCGACTCCGGGGAGGCGGGTCCAACGTCATCATTCCCTTTATGATTGGCGGAGTTGTGGCGGGAGGATTTTTCTTCGGCACGGTTTTTTCCGAAAGATCGTGGTCGCAGGAAGCCGTTCAGCGTCTGAAACTGGTAGCAGAGGTCATTGCGAACGCGCTGGAGCGAAGGCGCGCTGAAGCGGAGATCCAGCGCCTGTCTGAAGAGCTGCGGCAAGTCTCGCAGGTCGTGACGATGGGCGAACTTACCGCTTCGCTGGCGCATGAGTTGAATCAGCCGCTGGGCGCGATTTTGAACAACGCGAGAGCCGCCCGCCGTCTGCTCGCATCGAAGAATCCGGATTTGGTCGAAATCGACGGCGCACTCGACGACATCATTCGTGACGATGCGCGCGCAGTCGAAATAGTGAGAGACGTTCGCGCGATGTTCAAGCGCGGCGAGGCGCAGATGTCGCCGGTCGATTTGAAAGAGCTCCTGCTTGAGGTCAATCGCATCGTAGGCGCCGATGCGCGAATGAAACGCATCTCGTTGTCGATGGAATTACCCGATTCTCTGCCACTGGCGCGAGGCGACAAAACCCACCTGACTCAGGCCGTTTTGAATCTCGTCCTCAACGCACTCGATTCGGTGTGCGAGACTGACGGACCGCGCGAGGTCCGTATGCGCGCAGGCGTGATAGAACCCGGCCACGTCCACGTGTCGGTCAGAGACTCGGGCAAGGGCATCGACGCTAACGTTATGCCTCGTCTGTTCGACCCTTTCTTCACGACCAAGGCGACCGGACTGGGCATGGGGCTCACTATCGTTCGTTCGATCATAGAGAATCATGGGGGCCGGATCTGGGCAACGCCGAATCCCGACCGTGGCGCCACGCTGGAGTTCGCTCTCCCTGTTGAACCCGGCAGCGGGCAGGCCGCCTAAGTCAGTTCGTCGACGGCGAATAGCCCGGGCGCCGGCGGATATCTGACCGAATCGTATTGGACCAAAGTACAATATCCCTGCGCGACGACTCGCTGTATCTACTTCTCCATTGGAGGAAGGTCAGACGCCGAAGCGCAGAATACTCATCACAATCGCTATGGCAGTCTTCGCGATTGCTGGAACACGTTCGTGGTGCCTGGCAGATCCTCCAGCAGCCACCGTGTCAGAAGAAGACAAGCTCGCCGACGAAGTCGACGATCCATTGTCGAAACTAACCCAGTTCCAGCTCAAGGACGAATATACGCCAGCGGAGTATGGGACCAATGCGCAACTCAACACCTTGCAGTTCCGCTCGGTGTTCGCGATCCGGCCTTATTCGCTGATGCCAGTCGATCAACTGCTTCGACCAACGATCCAGGTCGTCACCGTGCCTCGAGACGGCAAGACTGCATCGACCACCACCGCCCTGGACGATATGCAGCTGTTCGACCTGTTCAGAATTCCGTTTCCTGACTACAAGAAGACCGGGTTTCTTTGGGGCGTTGGACCGTACTTTGTTTTTCCGACGTCGACCAGCCAGTTCACTGGCCACGGCGCCTGGCAGATGGGGCCGGCGTGGGCTTTTTCCTGGCGGTTGGGCAGACTCAAGATTGCCGGACTGTTTCAACAAGCTACATCGTTTGCATATACCTCTTCGCATTCGGTATCAGTGGCCTCGATGCAGATTCAGCCCATCCTGTCCTACGATGTCGGCCACGGATGGTACCTGAAATCGAGCGACGCGAACTGGAGAATCAATATGCGTCACAAGACATCGACCGAGATTCCGTTGAGCGCCGGATTTGGAAAAGTGTGGAACGTCGGCGACGGCATGGCGATAAATGCGGATGTATCCGGTGAATGGATGGTCTATCGCCAGTTCGATCCGCAGACTGAACAGTTCACGCTGAATTTTAAAGTCAGTCTGCTGTTACCGCAGCTGTATCTTTGAGCGAATGATTTAACCTGGCGACCAGCCAGCATTGAAGAGGAGAGCATCATGACAAACTTGCGGGGAAAAATAGTGACTGGAATTGCATCAGCGGGCCTGGCTGCGGTGTTATTCGTTGCAGGTTGTTCGACTACTGTTGAGAGCACGCCGGCGGCCGCGAAGGCGCTCGAATCAGGGGGCACGCTGCCGCCCGCTGTAACCGGATTCTTCGGCCCCGATGCGTCCAAGTTGGCCCCGGGCCCGCAGGGTGGCGCCGCTCTGGCGTATGTCAATCCTAACGCGCAATGGAGCAGCTACACCAAGATACAACTGATGCCCGTGGAATTCTGGGCCGCTGCTGATTCGAAAGTGTCGGCTGCGGATCAACAGACCCTGACCGAATACTTTTACAATCAGTTGCAGACCGACATTGCCAAGAGTTTCACGCTGGTCAGTCAGCCCGGCCCTGGCGTTCTTACCATCCGGGTGGCGTTGATGGATGCGACCACGGCAGTCCCCGGACTCCGCACCGTCTCGGTAATAGTTCCGCAGGCTCGCGTGCTGAACCTGGCGCAATCGATGGCGACCGACAGCTACGCCTTCGTGGGATCAGCCGAGGCCGAAATGAAAGCGACCGATTCTGTAACCGGTGAGTTCCTGGCGGGCGCCGTTGACCAGCGCGCCGGCGGCATGGGGATGAAAGCGGCAGCTTCGTTCCAATGGGGCGACGCACAGAACGCGATGGACTATTGGGCGCAGCGAATACCGAATCGCATCCTGGAACTGCAAGGAAAGGCCGCTCAGTAATTTTGGATCTCTAAATGGTCTCACAGCGCTTTAGGGAGGTAGTTGAATCGTGAATCGACGCTCGAAGGTGGAGAGGATGGTGAAGGGCGCGGCTTTGACGATCGCAATGCTGGGGCTGTCGGCGCTTGGCGGATGCTCGTCGTCGTCAACTCCGCCGCCGGCGCAGCAAGCGGCAATGGCAAAGACCGAACTGCATTTCGATCTCAACAAGTGCCAGCAGATGGAAGCAGGTCTCTACAAATGCCCCGCCTCTGACAAGGCGATCTGCAATCCCGACTACAATGGCCAGGCCGAATGCGTCCGCATCGGACCGAACGGGAGCGTTTACGTCCAGAGCGGCTTCGCGAACTAGCGGGGGTGAGCGGGTAGCAGGAGGCAGCTATGCAACGGGCTTTGTGTCGGGTCCAAAAGACTATCTTTTTTGCGACGGTGGTCTTGCTGACATTTGTCACGTCGGCGCGAGCCTCGGGCTTGTTGCTGTATGAAACCGGTGCGCCTGATCTTGGCACTGCGAGCGCCGGACGCACTGCGATGGCGTCCGACGCTTCGACTGTCGCCGCCAATCCTGCGGGGATGAGTCTGCTCGATCGCTCCCAGCTGCTGGGCGCGGCGGGCGCGCTCCTTCCCTTCACGAACTTCGACGTCGCGCCTGAAACGACGACCTCCGGCGGTGGCGGCGCCAATGCGGGCGTGTTCTTCCCGATTGGAAGCTTCTTCTATGTCTACAAGCTTACAGAGCGAATTCGCCTCGGCTTTGCGTCGGACTCGGATTTCGGTCTGTCAGCCGATTGGGGCAAAAAGTGGGTCGGACGCTATTACGCAACCAGCGTATCAATCGTCACCTTCAAAACTAACCCGTCGATCTCCTATCTGGTGAACGACTGGCTCTCGGTGGGAGCCGGGTTCAGCTTTTCGGTCGGGCGTCTGACCGAGCAGGCGAAGATCAATAATGTTCTTCCGCGCGCGGGCGATGGCGGCCTCGCGCTCGAGTCGTGGGACGAAGCCTTCGGCGGCAATGCCGGCATCCTGCTCACGCCAATCAAGAAACTGCGCATCGGGCTAACCTATCAATCGCCTGAGGACTACAAGTTCGGCTTCCGGCCGCATCTGACCAATCTGGGCCCGCTGCTGGATCGCCTGCGCACGAGAATCGGCGGCGCAAAAATCAATATCCCGATGGAAGTCCCACAGCAGGTGATGATGAGTTTGCTCTACGACGTCCTGCCGTACTGGAGCGTGATGGGCAACGTAGGATGGCAGAACTGGTCCGCGTTCGGCGAGTTTCCGATCGGAATCTCGACCACCAAGCAAAGGACTGTCAGCGCCAACCTGCATTTCTCGGACACGTGTTCGATAGCGATCGGACAGCAATTGCGAATCGGTGAGAAGTGGCTCTGGTCGGCAGGATTTGCGTACGACAGTTCGCCAGTGTCGAAAGCTAACCGCATCCCCGTACTGCCGCTCGATCGACAACTGCGGTACGGCACGGGCATTCAGTATCAGATCAACAATAATGTCACCATGGGCGCGGCGTGGGAGTTCATGGATGCGGGCCCCGGACCGTTCACTGCCGACCGCGGACCGCTGGCGGGCACACTGCAGGGACATTACTCGACGAACTATCTCAACTTCGCCGCGCTCAATGTCATTTGGAAATTCTAGGATCAGTCGGCTGCGAGCAGCGGTGCCGGCGCGGGCCAGATGCCCTGCATGCGCCATAGCCGCCACGACCACTGATTGATCAGGCGCAGCTCCGTGCATAGCCCGCGCAGCTTCTCCGTCGCACCCAAAGTTCGTTCGCGATGTATGGGGTTGAGCTTGTAGGCCTGCTGCGAAACCTCTTTCGGAATTTCATACTCGCGCATGATCGCCGGAGAGGCTTCCATCATCATCCTGCCCATTCCGCCGAGAATCAGCGGCACTCGAACCATCAGTTGCGCCCGCCGCGCAGCCCCGAGCATCGGAACGTGCCGGCGCAGGTAATGCCGCGCGAAGCTCAAGTGGCGAGCCTCTTCGGTGACGTGAATCTGCATGATTCGCCGCAGCAGCGGGTGGATGTCGGCGCGATTCCGGTGCAGTGTCTGGCGCTGCGCGTGATCGATCGGATCCTCGCCGGCCAGCACGAACACGAAGAATAATTCCGGAAAGTTACGCGCCATCCGCACCACCATGTTGGCGCCCGTGCGCTCGACGCGGTTCAAGTCCCGGTATCTCAAAGCCGCTGCGGTTGACGAATTCCTGGAACATCAGCGAATGCTGCGCTTCTTCGATCACCTCGTGATAGCAGTAGCGAAACTCGGCCGAGTGGTTCGGCAGTTTGGTCGCGAATTCCAGCAATCCCCGCTTGAGCACGCTCTCGAAGGCGACGCCCAGCTTGAAAAAGTTCGCTTGCATGTGGAGGCCGATTCGCGAACGAATCGATGCGGGCTGCGCCTGGTACCACTCGGTCGCGCCGAGCACGTCGTCGGTATCGAGTTGCCATCGCGGGTCATCGCGATCGATCCGAAATTCCGGACTGTTCCATTCGATGTCGGCGTACGCGTCGAAATGCTTGACCACCGACTGATGGCTGAGGCGCTGCATCAGCGCCTGGTATTCTTCCTCACGGCGCGCTTCGCCGATCCGTTCCTCCTCGGGAACCCGATATTCGGCGCCGAGCAGACCTCCGGAGGTCGCGTCTCTGTCTTGGGCGTTCACTATGTGCTTGTCGGTCCCGTCTTGTGCCGCAGCATTGAAGCGGTGGCCCGTCGATGCAGGCCATCGGGAATGCACAATCGACGCTATTCGACAAGGCTCGAAGCGCGCAAGGGCCTCATTAAAGCTAATAAGATGTTCTTTGAGTAACCAGCCAGATCGCGCTGAACGTCACAATCTACAGAGAGTGTGCTTCAAGGTAACCGGGCGGATCGGGTCAGCGTCGATAAGTCATTGCTGGCGCGCGACCAGCGCCACGAAATCACCCTCGGTCAGGATTCCGATCAGCTTGCCATTTTCGACCACCGGCAGGCAGCCGATCTTGCGCTCGGTCAAAATCTTTGCGGCCTCGACCAAAGAGGCTTCAGGGCTGGCGGTAACTACCTCGGTGGCCATCACATCCTTTACCGAAAGCGTGTCGAGGATCTTCCGCTGAGCATGCCTGCCATAGCCGAGCGCCTGCGCGAGCGCGTCGCGAAACAAATCGCGCTGAGTCACGATGCCGACAACGGTCTGATCGTCATCATCGACCACCGGCAAATGGCGAACGCGCCCCAGCCGCATGATGTCGTCGGCCAGCGTGAGCTTGTCGTTGCGCTTCAGGGTCGTGGGATCCGCGGTCATCACGTCGCGAACTTTCAGCTCTTTCATAAATTTCTCCGAAATTGATCTTACAAGGATGCTTGGAACTCGAAAACGTTCCTTTTCACAAGTATGTAGTGTAAGCGTTTGAATATTCCGGATCGCCGCTCGCCCACAAGCAATCACGCCGCAACAGGATGACTCCAACTCGTCGATTCGCCCTCGCGCTCTCGTTGGTTGTGCTGATGACCGTCATCGGCGCAATCGGCTACATGCTGATCGAGCACTGGTCGGTGCTCGACGCCTTCTACATGTCGGTCATCACGATCTCGACGGTCGGGTTCGGCGAGGTGAAGCCGCTCAGCCCAGCTGGTCGTCTCTTCACAATCGGGCTGATAGTCACCGGCGTCGGCAGCGCGATTTACCTTTTCTCGGTGATCGGCGAACTTGTGGTCGAGGGACGCCTTAGAGAGTTTCTCGGGAAGAGCGCAATGAATCGGAAAATTCACAATCTTGAGCAACACGTGATCGTATGTGGCTACGGACGTTTCGGCCGCGCGGTGGTTGAAGAGCTGACGGGCAAAGCGGTGCCGATGGTCGTGATCGAGACCGATCCGGCGAAGCAGGCGGAGCTGGACTCTGTCGGCGCGTTGCACGTTCTTGGATCGGCGCTGGAAGATGCAATGCTCGACGATGCTGGCGTCAGTGCCGCGCGCGCAATAATCGTCGCGACCGGATCGGACGCCGACAACGTGTACATCACTCTCTCCGCGCGCGAGAAAAATCCGAAGATTCTCATCTACGCCCGTGGCGATTCCGATGCGGGCCTGCGGCGGCTCAAGCTGGCGGGAGCGGATCAGGTCGTCGCCGCCTATCAATGGGCCGGGATGAGAATCGCCGCGAGCATCGTGCGGCCGTCGGTCGTGGATTTTTTGCAGCTCTCGGTGCCCGGACGTGAGTCCGAGGTGGATCTCGAGGAAATCAGGGTATCTTCCGCAAGTCCGGCAGCTGGAATGAGCATCGCGGCGGTCGAGCAGCAGAATCCACGCCTTCGCATCGTCGCGATGAAGCGCAATGACGAGCGTCTCGAAATGATTCCCGCTCCCGAGACGAAAATCGAACCCGGCGATTTGCTGGTCGTGATCGGCGAATCAGACAGTCTCAAGCGCCTGGCTTCCGCTTAGGCCTGCTTTCTAAAGATTCTTCGGTGGCGCGGAATGAGGGTCGTTTACCAGCGCGAGGAAGTGCAGGACCGCCGAGTTGAACATGACCGGATCCTGAATGAAGGCGAAGTGACTCGCTCCGGGAAGTATCAGCTCGCCCGCCCCGGGAATCAGTGCGGCCATGTGATCGGTGTTCTCGCGCTTGATCGCTTCATCGTGGTCGCCATCGACAATCCACGTCGGCACCTTGATGTGGCTCAGTTGCTCCTCGGTGAAATGCGGCTGGCTCGCCCACATCTGCTCGATGTTCGCCTCGAAGGCGTTGAACTGCGTGGGCGTCGGCGAAAGTCGCGCGTACTCCTGCGAGGCGCGTTGTTGAAAGGATTGGAAGACGGGGCTCTTGCCGACATCTTTCACACCCGACGGATCGGAATTCGCGGCAAACGCGAACAGTCGCGTCAGCCGGTCCGGATGGTTGATCGCGATATCGAGGCCAATGATCGCTCCGTCGCTCCATCCGATCAGCGCGGCCTGGCGGATATGCAAATAGTCCATCAACGCCAGCACATCCGACGCCATCAGATCGTAACCGATCGGAGCATCGGTGCGTGAGCTGCGCCCGTGGCCGCGGCTATCCAGAACGATCACGTGGTAGTGCGGGGCGAGCGTGCGCACCAGCAATCCCCAGTAATCCGAATTCGCCAGGCCGCCATGAACCAGGATGACCGGCGCGCCGCTGCCGAACTCCGCGTACCACAAGTGGATGCCATTGACTGGTGCGATTCCGCTGGTCGTGGGCGTGGGCAGCACCGGAGTAGGCGGCAGATGCAGCCACGGAGATTCCGCGCGCGCAGGCAAAGCAACTGCGAGCGCTGCGAGCATCAGCAGAACGATTGGAAATTTTTTCAGCATTGCGCGTGTCAGCATTGCGCGTGCAACCCCCAAGTGACGCGGAGCGTACTTAGTATAATCGCAGACAGGAATCCGGCGTGGTGGGCTTTTTGGGTACCAACTTCAAAATGAGCCATACTATTTCTGCTCAAATCCATGGCCAACGAAATTCGAGTTTTGATCGCGGAAGACGACGTCAACACGCACGACGAATGGCGCGAGTTGCTGACGGCGTGGGGGTTTCGTGGCGAGATTGCGGAGGACGGCGTGCGAGCGCTGGAGCTCATCGGCAGCTTCAATCCGCACATCCTTCTTTCTGATCTCAAGATGCCGCGAAAGGGCGGGCTCGAGCTGCTGCACGATATTCGCGAGATGGGGATCAACCTGCCGACCATCATGATTTCGGGGCAGGGCGAAATTCCCGACGCGGTCGCGGCGCTCAAGCTCGGCGCTATCGACTACCTGCGCAAGCCCGTCGATCCTTCTCATATGCAGCAGGTTCTGAAGAACCTTGCCGGCAACATTAGCATTCGCGAGGAGAACTCGAATCTGCGGCGGCGGCTGGCCGAGGTCGGCGAGCTCGGCCCGTTGTTCGGAAAATCGGCTGCGATGCGCAAAGTGATCACGGCGATCGAGCGGTTGGCGCAATCGTCCGCGTCGGTCGTGATTACCGGCGAAAGCGGCACCGGCAAGGAGCTGGTCGCGCGCACCATTCACGAGCTGTCGCCGCGCCGCGATGCGGCTTACGTGCCGATCAATTGCGCGGCGATTCCAGAGATGCTGATGGAAAGCGAACTGTTCGGCCATGAGCGCGGCGCGTTCACCGGCGCCGACCGGCGCAAGGAAGGATGCTTCGAGACCGCCAATGGCGGCACGCTGCTGCTCGACGAGCTGACCGAGATGAAGGCCGAGCTGCAGCCGAAGCTGCTGCGCGTGATCGAAGAGCAGCGCCTGCGCCGCGTGGGCGGCACGGCAGAGATTCCGCTCGACGTGCGAGTGCTGGCGGCGTCGAACTGCGACATCGATCAGGCGGTGCGCGATGGCAAGCTGCGGTCGGACCTGTACTACCGCCTCAACGTGTTCACGATTTCGCTGCCGCCGTTGCGCGAGCGTATCGACGACCTGCCTCAGCTCACGCAAATGTTCATCAATCATTACGCGGCGCAGAACAAAAAAGACGTCATCGGCGTCGACGAGGAATGCATGCAGGCGTTGGCCGCGCATCCATGGCCGGGCAACGTGCGCCAGTTGCGCAACGTCATCGAGCGCGCGCTGATCGTTTGCGAAGGCCGCACTATTCGCAAGTCCGACCTGCCCGACGACTTCCGCGGGGCGGGCGCCGCCGACGGCAGCTTCATCAAGATTCCGCTGGGCAGCACGCTCGAAGACGTCGAGAAGCAAATGATCACGCGCACCATCGAGTTCACCGACGGCAACAAAACCCGCGCCGCGGAAATCCTCGGGCGTCAGCGCCAAGACTCTGTACAACAAGCTCGAACGCTCCGGCGGCGATAATTCCTAGTCATTTCTTGCGCCGGCCGGCCAGTCCGAACCGCCAAAAACCCGCGTTTTCCCGGGATATTTCGCCATTTCAGGATGACTCCGCACATTTTTCACGATACTGTGGCCGCATCGGCGAGCTAGACCCTACTGGATTTCACTCGCCGCGAAATATAAGAAACCTAGTCCGGGTTGCTCAGCCAGCGCCCCGGAACGCGACTTGCTGTAGGATTTGTACTAAGACCGCTTCGGAGGTTTCAAATCATGCCGGCTCGCTCGATATCTACCGCCAGCCTCACCTTTGGACTCGTGTCCATCCCGGTCCGACTGTTCCCCGCGACCAGTTCCAAATCCGTCAGCTTCCATCTGCTGCACGCGCCCGACATGAGCCGCATCCAGCAGAAGATCTATTGTCCCAAGGAAGACAAGATCGTCGATCGCAGCGAACTGGTGCGCGGCTACGAAATCGAGAAAGATCGCTACGTCACCTTCACTGATGAGGAGCTGAAAAAGCTCGAAGCGCAGGCCGATCGTGCGGTCGAAATTACCGAGTTCATTCCCGCGTCGGAAGTCGATCCCGTTTATTTCGAGAATTCCTATCTGCTCGGATGCGAGCCGACTGTCCGCCAAGGCCTACCATCTGCTGCAGGAAGCGATGACCAAGGCGGAGCGGGTAGGAGTCGCGAAATACACGATGCGCGGCAAGGAGCGGCTGGTCCTGATACGTCCCTACGAAAAGGGGCTGATGCTCCACACGATGTACTATAATGATGAGATTCGATCGTTCGGCGAGATCGATCACGGCGCCAACGCTTCGGTGAAGGACTCCGAACTGAGCCTCGCGCAGCGCCTGCTCGACGATCTGACGCAGAAGAAGTTCAATCCGGGCGAGTTCAAGGACAATTATCGCGAGCGGGTGATAGAGGCGGCCGAGCAAAAGATGGCGGGCCACGAGCTGACCGAGCCCGCGCCTGAAGCGCGCCAGGGCAAGGTGATCGATCTGATGAGCGCGCTGAAGGAATCGCTGAAAAAGCGCGGCGTCGCCGTCAACGAAAAGAATCGCGAAGAAGCCCCGGCGACCGCCGAAACCGAAGAGCGCAAAGTCGCCAAAGGATCGCGCAGAGCCTCGAGCAGCCGCCGCGCCCGCTAGATATTCTGTCTTCTCTCCGTGTAAGGAAGAGGTGGTGATTTACCCTTCCTCGCCGGCATCGAACTATGTCGCTCACTAAATACCGCCGCAAAAGAAGCGCGGCGCGCACTCCGGAGCCGTTCGGACGCGAGGTTTCAAGTCCAAGTCCCGCGACCAGCGGCACCTTTGTCGTACAAAAGCACGCGGCGCGGCGCCTTCACTACGACTTTCGACTCGAGATGGAAGGCGTCTTGCGCTCGTGGGCCGTTCCGAAAGGCCCCTCGATGAATCCGGCCGACAAGCATCTTGCAGTCGCCGTCGAAGACCATCCGCTCGAGTACGGCGACTTCGAAGGCGTGATTCCGCCCGGCAACTACGGCGCGGGTTCCGTCATCGTGTGGGATCGCGGCATCTACGAGGTTATCGATCCGCCCGGCGATGCGGCCGACGCGGTCCGCAAGGGAAAAATCGACATCAGTCTGCACGGCTTCAAACTCAACGGCGCGTTCACGCTCGTGCGCACGGGGATGCGCGCCAGTGCCGGCCCGAAGGACAAGCAGAACTGGCTGCTGATCAAGAAGCGCGATCAATACGCGACCACCGAAAATGTTTTCGAAGCGCACCCGCGCTCCGTTCTGTCGGGATTGACGATCGAAGAATTGGCCGAAGCGCCGGCGACCGAGCAGAAGATCGCCGACAAGCTCGCAGCCAGGCATCTCCCCGAACTGGGCGCGAAGCTCAAGTATTCGGATTTTCCGCTGACCCTCGCCAAGACTACGGACGATCCTTTCGACAATGACAAGTGGCTATTCGAAATCAAGTACGACGGCGTGCGCGTTCTGGCTATTCGGCAAGGCGAGGATACTCACTTATACGCGCGCAAGGGCACCGACATTACTAATCGATATCCGGAAGTAGTACTCGCGCTGAATTCGATCGCGCTCGATCGATTCGTGCTGGACGGCGAGGTCGTCGCGCAGGATGAGCACGGGCGCCCCACCTTCCAGCTGCTGCAAAGAAGGATGCACGTCAACGACGCGCGACAAATAGCTCGCCTCAGTCTTGCGGTCCCCGTCAGCTACTACGTCTTCGATTTGCTGGGTTTCGATCGTTTCGACACGCGCACGCTGCCGCTCGAAGAACGCAAGCGTCTTCTAAGCGAACTGATCCACAGCGAAGGACCGGTGCGCTATTGCGATCACGTGATCGGACGCGGCAAGGATTTTTACGCCGCCATTTCGGAGCATGAGCTGGAGGGCGTCGTCGCCAAACTGCGCGACTCTCCGTATCGTGGAACTCGCACGGGAGATTGGCTGAAGATCAAGCGTCCGCTGACCGAACAATTCGTGATCGGCGGCTACAGCGACCCCGACGGTACGCGAACGCACTTCGGCGCGCTGCTGCTGGGTCAGTACGAATCCAACGGAGCGCTGCGATATACCGACAAGGTCGGCACCGGTTTCAGTCGCGATACGCTGCGCAAGATCTTCGCGATGCTCGAGGAACGCGCGCAATCTGAATCGCCATTTCGCAAGCCCGCTGCCGGAGAGCCAACGCCCGAAAGAAGTGCGCATTTCGTGCGGCCAGAGCTGGTTTGCAACGTTCGCTTCACCGAATGGACGGAAGGCGGCGGCATCCGCCAACCGAGCTTCCTCGGCCTTAACTCCGACGTCTTTCCTCGCGATTGCAAATACAGCGGACCCGCCGGCGCCGACGCTGTGAATGACGAGGTTCCTGATCCAGAACAAAGTGGCGGCGGCGACCCGAAAGAATCCAAAGGCAGCGGCAGGAGCGCGCCGCCTGCCCGCTGCGGAGCCCAAGGCGTCGGTAACCAACCCCGAAAAAGTTTTCTGGCCGAATGAGGGCTACACCAAGGGCGACCTGGTCGAGTACTATCGCGCGATTTCGAAATGGATGCTGCCGTACCTCAAAGATCGCCCGGTCATGCTCACGCGCTTTCCCGACGGCATCGACGGCAAGATGTTTTATCAAAAAGACGCGCCCGCGTTCGCGCCGCCATGGATTCGCACCGAGAAGATTTATTCCGAGGACTCGCAGCGCGAAATTTCATATTTCATCCTCGACAGCGAAGAGGCGCTCGCCTACGTGGCCAACCTCGCGGCGATTACGATTCACATGTGGTCCTCGCGCATCCAGCATCTCGAGCGTCCCGACTGGCTCTTGTTCGACATCGATCCCAAGGGCAGCACGACCCGCCACGCAGTCGAAGTTGCGCGCGAAGTAGCTAATGTCCTGCGCGAGGTCGGGCTCGAGCCGTGTCTGAAGACCTCGGGTCAAATGGGTCTTCACGTAGTAGTGGGCCTGGCGCCGAAATATACTTACGATCAAGCGAAGATGTTCTCGGAGTTAGTATCCCAGGTAGTAGTCAATCGGAATCGCGAAATCGCCACGATCAACCGCAACCCGCGCACGCGCAACGGCCGCGTGTATATCGACTACCTGCAGCTCGGCCATGGCAAGACTATCGCAGCGACGTTTTCAGTGCGCCCGGTGCCGGGCGCGCCGGTGTCGGCGCCGATGACCTGGAAGGAGCTGAAGCCGTCCCTCGATCCCGCGGTCTATAACATCAAGACCATGATCCCCAGGATGTCGCGGATGAAGCGCGATCCGTTCCTCGACGCGATCGAAAAGCATGCCAGCCTCGAGGATGCCATCCCGCATCTCGAAGCGCTGCTCAGTCGCTCCGGGAGCCGGCCTGCGAGTCACCGGTTCAACGCGGGAAGCGGAATAGTAAGAGTGTCGTAGACCGTTATTCGCGGACCATAAGCAGCCTGGAAAATCCCGATACCCTCGGCCGGCCGGATAAGGTTGGTGCGATCGAAAATGTTCAGCAGCGTGATGCGGTCCGTCACTTCGCCGATCGACGGCAGGTGGAAGGCCCTCTGCGCGGCAAGATTGACCTGGACCACGTGCGGCAGCGATTCGAGATCGGCAAAGCCGCCGCGCAGCCCGCTGCTATAGATAACATCGGCGCTGAACATCCATGGTTTCCAGTGATAGGCAATCCCTCCCGCGGCGCCGTACAGCGGCTGATGATCGAGCACGATGTAGTGACGGTTGATGTAGCCTAGCTCATCGGGATCGAAGTTGAATTGCCCGGTCGCCACACCTTTCTGCATATTTCTGCCGATAGTGGTGCTGGCATGAGCGGTTAGATTTTCACTGGTGTAGGTTATCGCCGTCTCGGTGCCCCAGATATAGCCATGCTTGTAGTTGAAGGGCGCGAAGATCGGCACGTCGCCAAACTGTCCGGTGTCGAGGTAGTGTTTGGTGTATTCATAGAAGGCATCTTCCGAGATAGTTACTTGCTTTGTCAGTTGATGAACGACACCTACATCCCATTCATAGTCATCTTCGGTCTCAGGAGTGACTGTCCCGGTTCCGGCCTCTCCCGTCGTGCCCTTGAATGCCTCGGGAGCGCCGGACGAGATGCCTTGAAAACTCGGCACCTGCATATACCGCGCGAATCCTCCGTGCAGAGTGGTGGAAAGCCACGGCATATAAACGAGGTTGATAGTAGGATCGACTTGATTGTGGTCGGTAAAGCCGCTGAGCCGATCCCATCGCACGCCAACGTTGGCGCGCAGTTTCTCAGTTATCTGCCAGGTGTCTTCCAGGTAGATGCCGGATAGCAGGTTTACCTTATTAGTATTGTTGATTACCCGTACCGGAACTAGTTGACGTCTGCATGCCCGCGGAATCGACCGGGAACACGAGAGAGTTATCGTCGGCCTCCACGTCGTATGCGCCCAGGTAGCCGCCTGCACCCAGTGAATGGTCACCAACCTTATAGGTCAGATCGGCCTGGAGAGTGTTATCGAAGTCGCTGTGGAATGCGTTCGACGCTATTCCCTGGTACAAGAGTTCGCCGACATTGTCGGGCTCGAAGCTCTGCGAGATGTAGTGAGTCGCATAGGCTAGCTGATAAGTGAGGTTGGGCGCAGGCGCTCCATTAAGCGCCAGGATTCCGAGATAGTCGCGAAAATCGAGATAGGAATTGATATCTGCCGACGGATAGTTAGTCACTCCCTTCAGTTCAAACTCCGGAGCGAGATTGTTCTGGTTCGGCAGTTCGTTGTTGCTGGCAGACACCGAGGTTGTAAGACTTAGCCGCGTCGTTGGATTGACGTCGTAGGCAAAGAAACCGAATCCTTGACCCCCGATAGTAGAGTTATGAATAGCATCCGGCGCCGGCGTCGCCGAACTGAACGCGCTGTTGCTCATGCTATACAGCCCGCTGACGTAGTAGCTGAATTTGCCGTCGCATCCGCCGTACTGAAAACTCGGCTGAACAGTATCGCGCTGCCCGCCGTACATACTGGCACTGCCGCCGGGCTGCTCGCATCCGTCCTTGGTCTGGATGTTGAGCACCCCGCCGGTGGCGTAGCTGTAACGCGACGGCAGTATGCCATCGAGGAGACTCATCTGCTTGATGAACATCGGATTTATCATCGAGACAAACGGTGGATTGGTATTGATGTCCAACGGCACCATCACGCCGTTTATCTGGTACTGAAACTGCGGACCTTCAGTGTTGCGGATGTGGATTTGTTGATTTTGATCGATCGCGACACCGGGCATCTGCGTCAATACGTCGGTGATAGTGGTGTTATCGCCACGCGGCAGGTTGGAAATATCCTTTGCCGTGACTGTGTACTTAACTGCGCCGGTCGAGGAGACGCCATTGGGCGCGCGAAGCAGGGTGGCCTGAACGGGAACCTTGAGCGCGGTCTTCGCCTCGAGCGACAGCGAGATCGTCTCGGCGGCATTGCGGTGAATGTGGATAATTTTGTTGGCCGACTTGAATCCCGGCTTCGACACCGCCAGCGAATAGATACCGGTCTTCGCCGGGCCAATTGTGAATCGTCCCGTTTGATCGGTGCTCGTCTGCGCGACCGCCACGCCGTTCTGGTTGCTCAGTTCAAGCTTCGCCTGTGCCAGCGGCCGGTTCAAAGTGTCGGTAACCGTGCCGGAAATTTGTTGAGCAGCGGCCAAGCCGGGAGTCCCGAAGCCGAGCGCCACGATGAATGCGAACGTGACCGCGAGCCATACAGGGGCGGGGGTTGGGTTAGGTGTATCTCGCGGCGCGAACGATTGACGCATGCTTTCCTGCACTAATCTGAAAATGAGAATGATTCTCAATATCCAGATTGGTGCAGGTTGTCAACCCGCGAGATCAGCCGCAATTACTTGGGCTTTGGCGGTGTCGTCACTTCGGTGAATGCGCGAATCGCTTCGATCGCCGTCGGCACGCCGCTGTACTGCGAGACGTGAACGATCAGCTCCTTGATTTCCTCGGGCGGGATGCCGAGGTTCAACGCGCCGCGCATGTGTAGCCGCAGCTCGGGTCCGCGCCCGAGCGCCATCAGCGCGGTCATCGTGATCAGCGAACGCAACTTGACCGGCAGGCCGGGGCGATTCCAGATGGTGCCGAACAGCTGTTCGTTGAGAAAGGTGGCGAACCCTTCGTCGAAGTTTCGCAGGAACGCATCGCCGTCCTGCGCGGCTTTCTCGCCCCACAACTTCGTGCGCACTTCCATTCCTTTTTTTGCTGACTCATCAGACATGGGAACACCTCCGCGATTGCGACAGTTATGCGTTGCGGATCATCAAGCCGCCGTCCACCGGAATGATCGCGCCCGTGATGTACGAAGCGGCGGGAAGGCACAGGCTGAACGTGATGTGCGCGACTTCCTCGGGATAGCCGTAGCGCTTAAGCGCGGTGCGGCGCTTGGCGAAAATCGTCTTGTGCTCTTCTGGAATCGCGTCGGTAAGGGCGGTGCGAATCGGTCCTGGGCAAATGCAGTTGACCGTAATTCCTTCCGGGCCGAGATCGACCGCCAGCGCGCGCGTGAGTCCGATCACTCCCGTCTTGGCAACCGCGTAGGGGCTGTCGCCGGGAGTCGCACCGAGGCCCTCCGTCGACGCGATATTCACGATGCGCGCGGCGTCGGACTTGCGCAGATGAACGAGCGCGGCGCGGACCATCCGCTGTTGCGCAGTCAGCAGACCCGCGATGGTGCGGTCCCAGATGCGGTCGTAGTCGTCGGCGCCGAGCGGCGAGAATCCGCCGAAGCCGGCGTTGTTCACGAGTATATCGAGACGGCCGAAGTGAGCGGCGACCTCCGCGACGACGCGCTTGATCTCGGCCGCATCCAACACGTCGAGTCGCCATCCGTGCGCAGTCCCGCCGGCGGCCGCGATTTCCTCGACGACGCGCGCGACTCCCGCCTCATTGATATCGGTGACCGCGACCAGCGCGCCTTCCTGTGCGAACAGGTGAGCGGTGGCGCGGCCCATCCCGCTGGCGGCGCCCGTGACGAGCACCGCGCGTCCCTTCACCGAGCGATCGAGCTTCTTCACTGGTTCCATCTCAACTCCCGTATCGAGCGTGCATTGTTACAACTGTCGAGCTATCACACCCCGAGCTATCACACCCCATGTCAGTTGCGGTAGTGAAGCATGGTGACCGTCACGCGAATGGGAGGGGACTATGGCGAACAACGAAAACGAACGCGACGCACGGCTCGCGCTAGTCACTGAAGCGGCGCTCGAGCCTGACCTGGCGATCGTCGATCCGCATCATCACCTGTGGGACCATCCGGGCAGCCGCTACATGCTCGACGAGATTTTGCGCGACACGTCGTCGGGGCATCGCGTGCTCGCGACCGTGTTCGTCGAATGCATGTCGATGTATCGCGCCGACGGTCCCGAGCCGATGCGTCCCGTCGGCGAAACTGAGTTCGTCAACGGCATCGCGGCACAAAGCAACAGCGGGCAATACGGCGAAACGCGCGTCGCGGCCGGCATCGTGGGCTTTGCGGATTTGACGCTCGGCGAGGCCGTCGTGCCGGTGCTCGAGGCGCATATCGCGGCGGCGCCTATGCGCTTTCGTGGAATCCGGCACGCTGGCGGCTTCGACGCGAGTCCCGACGTGAGGAACTCGCACACCAACCCGCCGGCGGATTTGTACGAGTCAGCGCAGTTTCGCGAAGGCTTCGCGCGGTTGAGCGAGTTGGGTCTCAGCTTCGAGGCGTGGCAGTACCATCCTCAGATGCCGATGGTGATCAATCTCGCGAAAGCATTTCCCCAAACAACGATCATCCTCAATCACTTCGGTGGCCCGCTCGGAATCGGTCCCTACGAAGGCCACCGCGCCGAAATTTTCGAGCAATGGAAGAAGCACATCGCTGAGCTCGCGCGATGCCCCAATGTCGTCGTCAAGCTCGGTGGAATCAACATGCCGGTGAACGGCTTCGGATGGCATCGCAGGCCCGCGCCGCCGACCTCGGATGAGCTCGTGGCCGCGACGCGCGATTACTATCTACATACCATCGACCAGTTCGGTCCGCGGCGCTGCATGTTCGAGAGCAATTTCCCGGTGGACCGCGTCTCATGTTCGTACGCAGTGCTGTGGAACGCATTCAAGAAGATCGCCGCCGGGTTCACGGCAGATGAAAAAGCGCAGCTATTCCGTCGCACCGCTGCGGAGGTGTACCGGCTGAAACTGCCTGCCCTTGAGTAGTCGTCGTCGAGTAGCTGTCGTTCGTTCCGATTGAACGAAGCGTTCAATGCATCGTCACGCCTTATTTGCGAGGGCGAAGGCCCGCAAACGAGGCAGGTGACTTATGGCATCGACGCTGACCCGGCATCGGGCGACACAGATTCATTCCGCGGCATTCATCGACCGCGCGGAGGGTTCGAAAAAGGATCTCGCGCTGTCCCGCCTGATCGACGAGCTGGTGGTCGCGTTTTTCGTGGCGATGGCCGTCATGTGGGTCGTCACCGCAATCGCGGAGGTGTTCGCGTAGGCGCCTAGACGTTGACGGTGCTCATGTCGTGATAACGTCCACCGGCGGCGAAGCCCTTGGGCGCAACTTCCTCGATCCGCGCAAGCTCGCTCTTCGATAGCTGGATTTTCGCCGCCGCAATGTTCTCCTCGAGATAAGTGCGCCGCTTGGTGCCCGGTATCGGCACCATGTCGTCGCCCTGCGCGAGCACCCACGCCAGCGCGAGCTGGCTCGGCGTGATTCCCTTCTCGGCGGCAATTTCCTCGAGGCGCTCGACGACCTTCATGTTCCTTCGCATATTCTCGTCGTCGAAACGCGGCGAGACTTTGCGCCGCATGTCGTCGGCCGGCAACTCGCGAAGCTTCCCGCTCAGGAAGCCGCGGCCGAGCGGACTGAACGGCACGAATCCAATTCCAAGTTCCCGCAGCGTGGGAATCACGTCGTCTTCATAGTCGCGGGTCCAGATCGAGTATTCCGATTGCAGGGCGGTTATCGGATGGGTCGCGTGCGCGCGCCGAATCGTCTTGGCGCTCGCCTCCGACAGCCCCAGGTAGCGGACCTTGCCCTGGCGCACGAGCTCGGCCATCGCTCCGACGGTCTCCTCGATCGGCACCGCCTTGTCAACGCGATGCTGATAGTAAAGATCGATGTGATCGACGCCGAGGCGCTTCAACGATGCGTCGCAGGCGGTGCGCACATATTCGGGACGGCCGCAGATCGCGCGCTTGCCGTCGGGCAGCACCTGGTTGCCGAACTTGGTCGCGATCAACACGCGGTCGCGGAATTTCTTAAGCGCTTTGCCGACCAGCTCTTCGTTGTGACCGACGCCGTACACGTCGGCCGTGTCGAAGAAATTTATGCCGAGCTCAATCGCGCGCTCGAGCGTCGCGAGCGATTCGCTGTCGTCGCGCGGTCCGTAGAATTGCGACATTCCCATGCATCCGAGACCCAGCTCCGACACCTCGAGTCCCTGCTGGCCGAGTTTTCGTTTTTTCATGATTGATTTGCCTCGCTCTCGTATTGTCATAGCCGAACCGATGCCGTGATCGAAAGCGCCGCTTCACTTCTGCTACTCGACGGCACGCCTCGACCGCTAAAATGTGAATAGTTTCGACGCAAAGTTCTGTCGCCTCAAAGTAACTGCTAGACTTGCCGATTGTAGCGGTTCGAGCTCGCAGCATCTCGGGTGGATTCTTGACTATCGGGCGAGGCAGTTCATTGCTCGCATCCTCACGCATCGCGCGAGCCGCGTCGATTGCGTCATTCATTTTAGCCTTGCTGATTTTATTTTCGTTTTCGTTGAGCGCTCGCGCACAGGACGCGGTCGGCATCGACAACGCGCGGCGCGACGCATCGGTGAGCAAACTCGAAGTGACGCCGACCACGCTGGACTTCGGCAAAATCAATCTGTCGAGCGGGGCGGCTACTGAGACCAAGTCCTTCGTCATCAAAGACAATGGCGGCGCCGCTCTGTCGGTGACCGTCGCGCCGGCAGCCGGAAGCGAATTCTTCCATATAGTGTCTGGCCAGGGCGCGACAATGATTGAGCCGCACGGAGAATCCACCGTCACGGTTGAATTTGCGCCCACCAACGGCGGAACGGATTTTTCTGCAAAGATCGCGATCACCAGTGACGCGACCAAGGGCACGTCGTCGGCCAAAGTCAAAACGACGGGCTCGGCAAGGAAGAAAAAGAACAAGCCGACGCCAACGCCAACCCTAACCCGCACCGCCACTCCGACTGCGACCGCAACCAGGACGGCCACCGCAACGCCTACGGCCACAGCCACCGCGACGGCGACTCGCACCGCTACCGCAACGACAACTCGAACCGCGACCGCAACTCAGACCGCGACCAGAACGCCGACAGCTACCGCAACTGCGACGCCAACCCGAACCGCGACCAGGACGCCGACGGCGACTGCCACCGCCACCGCGACACCGACCGCGACATCAACCGGGTCCCCAGTCGCTACGCCTACACCAACCGCAACTGCGACCGCCAGCATTCCGACCGACGTGCTGACCTATCACAATGATATCGAGCGCACCGGGCAAAATCTGACCGAGCAAATCCTCACGCCCACCAACGTCAAATCTTCATTCGGCCAGCTCTTCCATGATTCGGTTGACGGACTGGTTGACGCTCAGCCGCTCATCAAGACCAACGTGAGTATCCCCGGCCAGGGCACCCACAACGTAGTCTACGTCGTCACCGAGAATGACACCGTGTACGCCTTCGACGCCGACACCGCCGGCGCGCCGCTTTGGCATGTGTCGGTGCTCGGAACGAACGAGACCGCCTCGGACGACCGCGGATGCAGCCAGGTAACGCCCGAGATCGGTATAACGTCCACCCCGGTAATAGATCCGACCGCGGGTCCTAACGGCACTATCTACGTGGTTGCGATGTCCAAGCTCGTCGTCAAGTCGACGACGACTTACTTCCAGCGCATCCACGCACTCGACATGACGACCGGCGCCGAAGAGTTCGGCGGCCCGGTTACGGTCTCAGCCACTTACCCGCCCGGCCCCGCTTTCAATCCTGCGCAGTACAAGGAACGCATGGGACTGCTGCTGCTCAATGGCCAGTTGATCACGGCCTGGGCGTCTCACTGCGACTTCACGCCCTACAACGCTTGGATCATGGCTTATGACGAGAACACGCTGGCGCAAACCTCCGTGATCGATATCACGCCCAATGGCAGTGAAGGCGCCTTCTGGGGGGCTGGGGAAGGAATCGCGGCCGACAGCTCCGGCAGCATCTATATTCTTTCCGGGAACGGGACTTTCGACACGACCGTCAACGCTAACGGGTTCCCGACGAAAAATGACTTCGGCAATGGGTTCCTGAGACTGACCAACTCGAGCGGGTTGGCTGTCGCCGACTTCTTCGAGACCTTCAATACGGTTACCCAATCGAACGGCGACACCGACCTGGGCTCGGGCGGAGCGATGGTGTTGCCCGACATGACCGATTCGACCAACACCGTCCGGCACCTTGCGATCGGTGCGGGTAAGGACGGCAACATCTACCTGGTCGATCGCACCAACATGGGCAAGTGGAATTCAACGACCATGGACAATTCCAACGCCTACCAGCCACTGACGGGCGCATTGGACGGCGGTGAATGGGCGGTGCCGGCATACTTTAACGGTACGGTTTACTATGGCTCAGTCTCCAACTCATTGCAGGCGTTCTCGTTCACGCAGGCCAAGCTCAATGCGATGCCCTCGTCGCACACCGGCGCCACCTTCAGCTACCCGGGCACGTCGCCAAGTGTTTCGGCCAATGGCACCACCAACGCAATCGTATGGGCGATCGAAAATGGATCGAGCGGTGGAGTCCTGCATGCCTACGATGCGACTAACCTGGCGACGGAGTTTTACAACAGCAGTAATGTGGCCGCCGACGCTTTCGTCGACAACAAGTTCGTGACTCCGACGATCGCGAACGGCAAAGTCTATCTCGGCACCAACAACAGCGTAGTCGTATTCGGCTTGAAGCAGTAACCGATTCAATACACTCGTCAGCAATTGGCGCAAGCGCGATCAAAGGATGTGGGATCCCGCCGTCGGGCGGGGTAGGCTTCGAGGATGAGCGTTCCTATCATCGACATCGCGTCGAGGCGTGACGGATCGCGCGACGTGGATCGCGTTGGCGAGGAGCTCGACCGCGCGTGCTGTGAGTTCGGGTTTTTCTATGTGACGGGACATGGCGTCGCGCCGGCTCTATCCGCGCGGCTGATGACGCTCGCGCGTGAGTTTTTCAGTTCTCCGGTCGAACAGAAGCTTGCGATTGCGATGGCGCACGGTGGGCGCGCGTGGCGCGGCTATTTTCCCGTCGACGGCGAGTTAACTTCGGGCCGGCCCGATCGCAAGGAAGGAATCTACTTCGGCACCGAGTTGGGCCCGGACGACGCGCGCGTTCAGGCGGGAGTGCCGTTGCACGGCATGAATCTTTATCCTGCCATCGCGGGATTCCGCGAGACTCTGCTGACCTATATCGATGAAGTCACTGCGGTCGGCCAGACGTTGCTGCGCGGAATTGGCGTCGGTCTCGGGCTGGGGCCGGATTATTTCCTGGAGCGCTACACGCGCGACCCGACCGTGCTCTTCCGCATCTTCAATTATCCGCCTGCGACGATCGCCGCCGATGAGAACGAACTTGGCGTGGGCGAGCACACCGACTACGGACTGCTGACGCTGTTGCAGCAGGACGAGGTCGGCGGCCTCGAAATCTGGCATCGCGATCATTGGTTGCCTGCACCTCCCGTCCCCGACTCGTTCGTCTGCAATGTCGGCGACATGCTCGAGCGTCTCACTGCGGGGCGTTACGTGTCGGCGCTGCATCGGGTGCGCAATGTGTCGAAGCAGGATCGCATCTCGATGCCGCTGTTCCTGGACCCGAGCTTCGACGCAGAGTTGGCGCCGATAACGCCGCTTGCGCCGGACCCCTCATCTGTTGACCGGCGGCGGGGCGGGCGTCGATGGGACGGCACAGACCTGGCGGCAGTCAGCGGAACCTATGGCGACTACCTGCTGAAGAAGGTCTCGAAGGTGTTCCCGGAACTTAAAGCGAGAGTGCTCTAAGCTCGCGAAAACGTCACGCGGCGCGGCGACGTCGACCCGAGGCGGAGCGCTGCTGTTCAAGATGATTGGTCGGCGGCGGCGTACCCGCAGCGACACTGCGCCTCGCAATGGAAGCGATCGTTCCGCCCTTCAATAAAATGTAGAGTCGCCCTCGCCGCGCGATTTCACCCTGCGCGATCAGGTCGGCCATGAGCCGGCTTACCATCGGGCGCGAGCTGCCGATCATCTCGGCCAGATCGCCGTGCGCCGGCTCGAACGTCAGCGCGATACCGTCGTCGTCGGGCGCGCCGAGCTTTCGTCCCAGCTCTGCCAGGACCAGTTCCAGCCGCTCGCGGAACGACATTCCCATCAACGACGCGTAGTAGTGGACCCATCCCGACCACGCCGCGTTCATCCGCTCGGAAACTTCCAGCAGCGATGCGGAATCGAGCTTGGTCAGCAGCTCGCGGACGCGTTGCCGGGTAACCATCGCGACCACGCACTTGCTTAACGCCTGTGCCTCGAAACGGCGGAGCCATTGGCCTTTTTCGTCGATCCGATCGGCGCAACCGATCAAATCTCCCGTCGTCGCAAGCCGAACGACGATTTTGCTGCCGCTGCGACTCGGACAGCTCTCCTTAACCAGGCCCTTGACGACCCACAGAAGTATGTCGGCCGGCGCGCCTTGGTGAAAAATCATCGCGCCCGGGGCGTAACTGAGGTCGGTGTGATAATCCAGGATCTCTCGCACCAGCTCAGGCGGCACTTTGCACGACAGGAGATGCGCTCGGAACGGATTTTCGCCATCAGGCGGAGTTGGAATGCTCATACGAGGCTTCATTCGATCGATCCGACGGCACTCGAGTGGCGGCCGACATCCGTCACGATTTTCACGCTGTTAGTCGTCTGATCTGGCAAACTTCCCCAGATCCGGTCCTAAAGGTGTCACATTTTCACGATCAAGCCGAAATATGCTCGATAAACCATGCCCCAGTATATGTGCTACGTAAGCTAATAGCCACTCATCTCGGCGATGTTTGTCCTGCGCGCATTCACGACCGCATAGACAACTCAGGGTGGCGGGCAGTCGTTCTATACTGCGCTGCGGCTGGGTTTACGACCGCTTCGAGTGAATCACGACGGGCGGCCCCATCGGTGCTGGCGTCGGAGCGGGTTACGGCGGCTGAGGGCCGCGGGCTGGATGTTCGGCGGCACATGCGGCTTGGCGATGTGAGCGCTGTCACTGACCGCGGCTTCGATCGCGCCGCCGTGCAGCAGAATGTATTTGCGATCGCGCCGGCTCAGTTCGCCGTCTGCGATCAGCTCTGACAGGACTCGTCCGACCACCGGCCGCGAGCTTCCAATCATCTCGGCCAAATCGGAGTGAGTGGGCTCGAAGGTGAGCAACAAGCCTTCGCCGTCGGGGACGCCAAACTTGCGCCCCAACTCGGCGAGCACGATTTCAATTCGCTCGCGATACGAAAGTCCCAGGAAGGTCGCGTAGTGCTGGACCCATTCCGAAGATGCCGAATGCATCCGCTCCGCCAGCGTCAGCAACTCCTCTGCATTCATGCCTTTGAGCAAATCGCGCACGTGCTGGCGCGTCACAAGCGCGAGCACGCATTTGCTGGCCGTCCATGCCTCGAAGCGGCGGACCCAATTGCCCTTGTCGTCGAGCTTGTCGGCGAGTCCCAGGATGTCGCCGGCAGTTGCGAGCCGCACAAGGGTCTGCGTGCCGTTCGGATTCGGGCAAATCTCGCGAACCACGCCTTTGACGACCCAGAGCACGATGTCGGCCGACGCGCCTTGGCTGAAGATCAACTTGCCAGACTCGTAGCAGGTCTCGGTGTGATGGGCAGTCAGCTCGCGAGCGGTCTGCTCGGGAATGCCCCACGAAAAGAGTCCGGCCTCGAACAGGTTGGCGCGATTCAGCAGCGGGTGCACTTTCATTTTCGACTCCGCAAAGGCGTTCTGCAGTGCTGTTGTATTCATCGAGTAATGGTCCCTCTTGATTGTGGGAAAATGCGGCGACCCGGGGTCCCCAACACACTTGGCCAGCGCCACAACCCCGAGTACCTCAGCACGGCCAAATCCGCAGGCGGGCCGCCGCGTGAGCAATGCTTCGCAAGTGACGTGCCCGCGCGGATGCCGTTGTGAGTCGAAGATCGCCGAACGCGGCAACCTCAAGTCAGGTGGGCAGAATCTTGCTCAAGACGTTGGGGACTTCGATCCGCTTTGCAGGATCCATCGCTGGTTTTATGGGGCGGAAGCGAAATTTTGGGTAAAAATTCCCACTCGGGGAGAGGCATTGTTCCCTGATAGGCCGCCCTGCCGCGGCTTAGGCGGAAGGCATATAACTGACAGGGGAACTTTGGGGGCTTCGATGTTGTAATGAGAGCTGACGCGATGACAGATACGACTGTGCGCGCTGAAATGGAGCACGGGCGGTGAGAATCGGCACTCGACTGACACTGGTGCTGTTGCTGTGCGTGATGCCGGTGTTGGCCGCGTACACGTATTGGAGCGTCGAGCAGTCGAACGTCTATACCAACGAGCTGAAGCAGTCGGCGCGCGCGGTAAGTGCGGGCGTCGCGCCGGCGGTCGATCAAGAAGTCATCGCGCAGGAATGGAATAAAATCGGCGATGCGTTCCGGAAGCTGAATGCCGAAGGAACGCGAAGCGCGCTGCTGCACAAGGACGGCACGCTGTGGTACTCGCTGCCGGACTTTCCGGCCGAAGTGGTCGCTGCGGCGCGGGTGCAGCTGGCGCAACGCAAGTCCGAGGAGTTCGGCCCGACGACGGGCGCGCGAAGCTGGTTCTGCGAACTGGTTCCGCTGAAAGGAGAGAGCGGCCACGTCATCGGATACCTGCTGGAGGTTCAGGACTGGACCAAGGCGGCGCGCGACATACAAGCGCAATCGATCGCGTCGGTAATCGTTGCGATCGTGCTGATGGGCATTGTCGCGACGGTCATACCGCTGACGGTGAATCGTTACGTCTCGCGGCCGCTGGCGGATCTGTCGGCGAAGGTGATGAAGTTTTCGGCGGACGATTCCGGGCGCGGCGCGGGCAGCGAAGTGGAATTACTGGGCGAGGAATTCCGCCGGCTCGATCAGCAACTGGACACGGCGCGCACCGATATCGCGGGACGGCATCGGCGCGAGCTGGAACTCGAGCGCGAGCTGCAGCGCGCGGATCGCCTCGCCACCATCGGCGCCCTGGCAGCGGGACTCGCCCACGAGATCGGTACGCCGATGGGCGTGATTCGCGTGCGCGCGGAGGACCTGCAGCAGGACGGGACAATTTCGGAGGAGTCGCGCGAAAAGCTGGGCATCATCGTGCGGCAGATCGATCGCGTCACGCGAATAGTCAGGATGCTGCTCGACTACGCACGCAAGAGCGAGTCGCACATGGCGGTTAGCGATCTGCGGACGATCGCCGAACGGGCGCTGACCTTGCTCGAGCCGGAAGCGGTCCATCGCAACGTGAAGATCATCACACAACTCGGCATAGATGTGCTGCCGATAAAGTGCGACGCCGACCAAATCGAGCAGGTGTTCGTCAACATGATCATGAACGCGCTCGACGCGATGCAGCGTGGCGGCGGCACGCTGCGAGTCATCGCCAATGGGGAACACAGGCACGACGGTTCGCGCGCGATGATTGCGTTCGAGGATACCGGCGCGGGCATCGCGCCGGAGCACGAGGCGCGGCTGTTCTCGCCCTTCTTCACGACCAAGGAGCCGGGCAAGGGAACCGGGATGGGGCTCGCGGTCAGCCAGTCTATAGTGCGTGAGCATGACGGCGAGATAACCTTCAGCTCAGGGCCGGCGGGCTCGCGGTTCGTGGTTGCGATTCCGATGGCAGTAAGCGAGATAGTCGAACATGAGCGGGGAGCCCGGCAACAGCGGCGTGCATAACGAGCAGGCAAGCGTGCTGGTCGTCGACGACGATCACGACATGGTCAGCGCGCTGTGCGACATTTTGCGCCAGGCGGGATATCGCGCGCTGAGTGCGCATTCGGGGCATGAGGCCGTCGCGATGGTCGAGCGGGAACGGCCGGACGTGCTGATTTCCGATCTACGGATGGCCGGGATGAGCGGGCACGGACTGCAAGCCGAGCTCAAGCGGACGGCGCCCGACCTGCCGGTGATTATCATCACGGCGTTCGGATCGATTCAGACGGCGGTCGAATCGATGAAGCTCGGCGCCTTCGACTACATCACCAAGCCCTTCAGCAACAGCGAGTTGCTGCTCATCGTCGCGCGCGCGCTGGAGAATCGCGACTTGCGCGACGAAGTGAAGCGGCTGCGGATCGAACTGGCGCGCAATCACGGGCTGGAGAACATCATCGGGTCGAGTCCGAAGATGACCGCGCTGCTGAGCAAGCTCGCGCAGGTGGCCGACAGCAATGTGAGCGTGCTGATAACGGGAGAGAGCGGAACCGGCAAGGATCTGCTGGCGCGTGCGCTGCACTTCCTGAGTCCGCGGCGCAGCGGGCCGTTTGTGCCGGTGAACTGCGCGGCGATTCCCGAGAGCCTCATTGAAAGCGAGCTGTTCGGACACGCACGCGGCGCATTCACCGACGCGAAGCAGAGCAAGCTCGGACTGTTCGTCGCGGCCAGTCACGGCACTTTGTTCCTCGACGAGATTGGCGAAATGCTGCCGTCGGTGCAGGCGAAGCTGCTGCGAGTGATCGAGGACAAACGCGTGCGGCCGCTCGGCGCGACGGGCGAGACCACGGTCGACGTGCGAGTGATCGCGGCGACTAACGCGGACCTGGAGAAAGCGGTTGCCGACGGACGCTTCCGATCGGATCTGTTCTACCGAATCGCGACCGTGTCGATGGCGGTGCCGCCGCTGCGCGATCGGGCTGAAGATATTCCCCTGCTCATCAAGCACTTCATGGTGCGGGCCAGCGCCGAGGCGGGGAAGGTGCCGCCCGAACTGGACGCCGGCACGACGGAGGTTCTCACGCGCTATCCGTGGCCGGGTAATATTCGCGAGCTGCAAAATGCGATCCAGCAGGCGATCATTCTTTGCTCAGGCGGGCGGATCACGCGCGCGGATCTGCCGGACAGGATCACGGGCGAGCACAAGTCGCCCGCGCGGCTCGAGGAGCTCGCATCGCGGAGGATTGGCTCTGGAAGAGGTCGAGCGCGAGTATGCGCGCGCAGTGCTCGCGTCGGTCAACGGTCATCGCGGCGAGGCGGCCGCGATTCTCGGCGTCGATCGCAAGACCCTGACGCGCAAGCTGGAAGACCCCGACTGATCGATTAGCCCCGCGCGATCACTTCCCGCCCAGCGCCCAGGTTTTGATCAGATGATGCGCGATGGCGATCGGCGGCGGCACGAGGATGCCATCGACGCGCTGACCCTGGACCAGCTCGCGCGCGACGCTGCGATCGAGCCATCGCACTTCGGCGAGCTCGTTCTCGTCGGCCTTGACGGCGCGGCTTTCGGCTTTGGCGAAGCATCCGATCATCAGCGATGACGGAAACGGCCACGGCTGCGTCGCGTAGTAAGTTACTTCGCCGATTTTTACCGACGCTTCTTCCATCAGCTCTCGCCGCACTGCTTCCTCGATCGTTTCGCCGGGCTCGACGAAGCCGGCGAGCGCGGAGAACATGCCGGGTGGAAATTGTTTGCCGCGTCCGACCAGGCAGGCTTCGCCCTCGGTCGCGAGCATGATGACGACGGGATCGACGCGCGGAAAATGTTCGGCGTTGCACTTGGCGCAGAGGCGGCGATAGCCGGCGTCCATTAGTTTCGTCGGCTCGCCGCATCGCGGGCAGAAGCCGTGGCGCTGATGCCAATCGATCATCGCCTTTGCCTGCCCGATGATCGCCGCGTGCTTGATCGACACGAACGAGGCGGCCATCCGCGCGTCGCGGAAGAAGCCGCGTCCCACGAGCGGTCCGCTCTTGGCAGGATCGTCGGCTTGCGCGACGTCGAGCGCGAAGATCGCGCGGTCGCCGTCGAGGCCGAGGAAGACGCATATGGCGCCGTCGGTTGCGAGCGAGTCTGCCGTTGCGGGATCGATCAGGCCGAGATCGAATGGAGGCGCGGAGCTTTCGGAGCCGGCAAGAAACGGCTGCAGTTGCCACATCGGCAGCACCAGCGATGAAGAGTCGCGGCGCTTGGAGGCGATCCAGTCTGAGTCGGTGCGTTTTTCGCTCGCGCGATTGAGCGGATTACCGGTGAAAGGAATCAGATTGCTATCCATACTGGAGAAGTAGCACGTAACTCGCGATATCGTCAGGTGGAGCGGAGGTTGGGGGCGAGGTTGCCGCGGCGCGTTACTTTTATTTTTTCGAGATTCAGCCATGACGGCGATTGCGTTGAGCTCGTGCATCAGCGGTTCGGCGATTGCGGCGGGGCGGATGCCGGGTTCGGAGTGAGCGCCGCGGACGAGGAGGGTGCTCGCTGCGCGATCGGATTTCAGATCGACGCGCGCGACGATGCGGTCGCCAAGCAGGAATGGCAGAACGTAGTAGCCGTACTTGCGATGCGGGGACGGCGTGTAAATTTCGATGCGGTAATGGAAGCCGAAGAGTCTTTCGGTGCGCGCACGATCCCAGACCAGCGAGTCGAAGGGAGAGAGTAGGGCGCGCGCGTCGATTTTGCGCGGCGAGCTGGCATCGCGCGCGACGTAGGCCGGCGCCTTCCAACCTTCGACCGTGACCGGGAGCAATTCGCCCGTCTCGACCAGTTCCTTGATGCGAGGGCGTCCGGCGCCGATGCGGATGCGGAAGTAATCGCAGAGATCCTTTTCAGTGCCGACACCCAGAGCGCGGGCGGCGATTCGCACGAGAGATCGGTGTGCGTCTTCGGGCGCCGGCGTCGGCATCGCGAGGATGCGGGCCGGGATTACCCGTTCGGTGAGGTCGTAAACGCGCTCGAAGCCTCGACGTCCTGCAGTCGCCACTTTGCCTGATGCGAACAGCGCTTCGACTGCGCGCTTGCCGTCGCTCCATCCCCACCATCCGCCGCGGCTTGCGCCCGCGCCGCTGATCTCACGCGCGCTCAACGGGCCGCGCTCTGTGATTTCATCCAGCGCGGCCTGCATGAAGCCCGGACGGCTGCGATTGAGTTTCCCAACCCAGGTGTCGCGGTCCTTGTGATTCGCGGCCGCCTCGACCATCCGCCAGCGCAGGAGCGGATGCATCTCGACGGGCATCAGCGACGCCATGTGACCCCAATACTCGAACAACTCGCGACGGTCTGGATGACCGAGCCACGACGCGTCGAGGATTTCGGGCGCGTAAGCGCCGAGGCGCGAGAACAGCGGCAGGTAGTGCGATCGCACGAGCACGTTGACGGAGTCGATTTGCAGCACACCGATTTGCGCGATGACGCGGCGCAGGTGGCGGCGGTCGGGACGCGCAGTCGGGCGCGGATTGGCAAAGCCCTGCGCCGCCAGCGCGATGCGACGCGCCTCGTCGGCGGACAATTTCGTTTTCACGTTTCCAGCCAAGCTATCGCCAATTTAGCGCGAAAAGATTACTTCTAATTCTCGATGGCATCTGCAAATTCCGACCGACTCGAAAGCGACAAGACCGCTGCGCTGGTTGCGCCCGATTGCCGCGGCATGAACTTCTACCGCATCGACCGCGGGCTGCGCGACCTGCTCGATCTGCACATGGAACCGCGGTTGCGCGCGGCAATGGAGCCTCATCTCGAGCGGCTGGGCGAGCTTGCGGGCGGGCGGCTCGACGAGCTGGCGGAAATCGCGGACAAGCATCCGCCGGTGCTCCACGCGCGCGATCGATTCGGGCGCGACGAGGATTGGGTCGAGTTCCATCCGGCGTATCGCGAGATGGAGCGGATCGGCTTCGGCGAATTCGGGCTGCATGCGATGGCGCATCGGCCGGGCGTGCTCGGATGGCCCGAGCCGCTGCCGTACATCGCGAAGTATGCGTTCCAGTACCTGTTCGTGCAGGCCGAGTTCGGCCTGATGTGCCCGATCAGCGTGACCGATACCGGCGCCGTGCTGGTCGAGAACTACGGCAGCGACGACCTCAAGGCGCGCTACCTCGGGCGGATGCTGTCGCAAAACATGGACGAGATTTTCAAGGGCGCGCAATACATGACCGAGCGCGCCGGCGGCTCCGACCTCGGCAATAGCGCGGTGGTGGCGAAGCGCGAGGGCGATTTCTGGCGCCTGTACGGCGACAAGTGGTTCTGCTCGGCGGTTGACGGCGACGTGGTGCTGTTGCTGGCGCGGCCTGACGGTGCAGCGGCGGGATCGCGCGGGCTCGGGCTGTTCCTGATGCCGCGGCGATTGGAAAACGGCGAGCGCAACAATTATCGAATCGCGCGGCTCAAGGACAAATTCGGCACACGCTCGATGGCGAGCGGCGAGGTCGTGCTCGAGGGCGCGATCGCGTACCAGCTCGGCGCGCTCGACCGCGGCTTGCGCCAGATGATGGACATGGTGAATCTCAGCCGCATGTCGCACGGCGCGCGCGCGGCCGGCATGATGCGCCGATGCCTCAACGAGTCGCTCCAGGTCGCGCGGCATCGCGCGGCGTTCGGCCGTCCGATCATCGAGCATCCGCTGCTGCGGCGGCAGTTGATGAAGCTGATGGTGCGGACCGAGCAGGCGCTGTCGGTCTTCACCTATGACGCGGCGATGATGGACCGGGCGCGCGCCGGCGACGCCGAAGCGGAGCGCGTGATGCGAATCCTGACGGCGGTGCTGAAGTTCCGCGCGTGCCGCGACAATATAGGAGTGGCGACCGGCGCGATGGAGGTGCGCGGCGGCAACGGTTACATCGAGGATTGGGTCAACTCGCGCCTCATTCGCGACGCGCATATCGGCGTGCTGTGGGAGGGCACCAGCAATATCAACGCGCTCGACGTGATCAATCGCGCGGTCGCGAAATCAGGCGGGCACGAGACGCTCGCGCGCGCGTTGAAAGCCAAACTGCAGACGGCATCCGCAGCGCCCGCGGGCTTCCGCGCAGAGGTCGCGGAGTTAGTCGATCGCGCGGCGGCATTCGCCGGCGAGGTCGCAGCCAAGCCGCGGCATGAACGATTGGCGCGCCTGGCGACGGACGCGCTCTACAATGCGGCGAGCGCCGCGCTGATGACGTGGGAAGGAGCAGCCACCGGAGCCGCCGGGGGAGACGCGCGGCGCTTAATCCTCGCGCGCATGGTGGTCGAGCATCGGCTGCGCGCCGAGGATCCGCTCGCGATTCCAGTGTCGGGGTGGGAAGAAGACGGGATCGCAGCATTGCTCGATCCGAACCCCGTTTCGCTCGAGCGAGCCGTTCAGCTTGCGACCGATTGAGCGTTTGCGGCGCTGTGCCAGCCGCCACTCGCCTGTGGCGATTGCCCGCTTTGGCCGTGGCCGGTTACGATCCTCAGTAGGTCTGTCTCCGCCTGCACGAGGTTTCCGGATGTTTAGCTCTAGAGTCCACCATTCTTTTCGATATATAGCTATTAGTAGTACTTTATGACCGTTAGGCAAAGGCTGACGAAAGCACTTGGCGCCGCCGCTGCGGCAGTGGCTTGCGCTTTCGTCATGGGCCAGGCGACGCCTGCGGGCTCCGTCGTGATTCGCGGCAATCATCCGTTTGCAGTTGCGAGTCTGCCGCGAGCGGTGCGCGCGGAGCGCACGATGCCGCTCAAGCTGACGATAGTGCTGGGTGTTCGCAACCAGGCGGCGCTCGAACAACTGCTCGCCGATCAGCAAAATCCAGCCTCGTCACAATACCGCAAGTGGCTCACGCCGAAGGAGTTCGCCAACCGCTTCGGACCGAGCGACCAGCAGGTGAACCTCGTCAGAGACTGGCTCAAGGGCGAGGGCTTCGAGGTCGTGTCGGTCAATCGAATCGGGCGCACGATCGAGGCGCGCGGCAACGTCGAGACGGCCGAGCGCGCATTCTCGACGACGCTCATGGCGGAAGGCGCGTCATATGCGAATACAACCGATCCCTCGATACCCGCGGAATTCAACGGGCTGATCGTTTCGATAATGGGCCTGGACAACACGCACGCCGCGATGCCCGCGGGATTGCATCGAGTTGCGCCGCCGGCGTCGCATTCGAGCGCGCGGCCCGGGCTCGAGACTCTGGCGCTGGCCGACAATGCGAACAGTCCGTCGACGCCGGGGGCTACCGAGGGCGGTTCGACCGCGTTCGGACCGGTGGACGTGGAAAGGTTTTACGACGAGACGGCTCTGCTCAACGCGGGGAACAACGGTACACCCTCACCGGATTGCGTTGCGGTGGACGAAGACTCCGACTATCTGCCCGCGGCGGTGACGCTGTATGACAGCACCTTTTTCAAAGTCGCGCCGGCGGCCGTAACGAATGTGTATCCGGACGGAAGCTCGCCGGGCGTCACCGGCGATGAGGTCGAGACTCTGCTCGACATCGAGTACTCGCAGGCGACCGCGCCGGGCACTCCGGTGCATCCATATATCGCCGGCGATCTTTACGATTCGATCTCGCAAAGCGTGACCGACGGCACCTGCGGCGCGATCAGCATCAGCTACATCTACTGCGGCGAGTCAGTGAGCTTTTTTACCGGCCTCGATACATTGTTCGCGCAAGCGGCGACCCAGGGGCAGTCGGTCTTTATCGCCTCGGGCGATTGGGGAGCGGCCGGCCTGCAGTACGATTCGTCGAACGGAACCTGCGTCACCGGCACTATGAAAAATCCGAGCGAGATGGCGGCCAGCCCGCACGTCACCGCGGTGGGAGGCACGACGTTCACTCCGCAGTACAATCTCGGCAACGACATCAGCGTGGTCGGCGTCGTGCCCGGCGGAATCGAGAGCGGATGGGATGCGAGCGGCGGAGGCGTAAGCCAAATCTTCTTGACGAAACCCACCTGGCAAACGGGGCCGGGAGTGCCGGCCGACAACGCGCGCGACATCCCCGACGTTGCGATGATTGCGTGGGCGCCCTACGTCTTTATCGGCGCCGACAACAGCGGCACCGCTATAATCCAGTGCTGCTGGGGCGGCACGAGTCTCTCGTCTCCGCTGTGGGCGGGATACTCGCGCGTCCTCGCAGTGGCATCTGACAACACTCGTCTTGGTCTGCTCAATCCGATGATTTACAACGTCGCGAATGCCGGCCTGCCGGAAGACGGCGGCATCGAAGACGTGCTCAGTGGAAACAACACTGACAACGGCGTGACCGGTTACGCGGCAGGCCCGGGCTACGATCAGATCACGGGATGGGGCAGTGTGGACATGGGTGAATTTGCGACCGCATTCGCAAGCGGACCGCATCCGACATCGACCGCAAGCACTACGCCGACTGCAACTGCGACGCGTACTGCGACTGCGACTCCGTCTGCGACTCGAACCGCAACGGCAACTGCGACCTCAGTGGCGACGGTTACGGCGACCAGAACTGCGACGGCTACGCCGACCTCAACTGCGACGCCGACGGCGACGGTCACGTCGACCGCGACTGCAAGTCCGACCGCCACCGCGACACGGACTGCAACTCAAACTGCGACCGCATCGGCAACTGCCACGGCGACGGGCACGTCGAGCGTGACTGCAAGTCCGAGCGCCACTGCGACCCGGACTGCAACTCAAACTGCGACTGCATCGGCGACGGGCACGTCGAGCGCGACTGCAACTGGAACCGGGAGCGCGACGCCGAGCGCGTCGGCGACTTCGACGGCCACTGCAAGTCCGACCGCCACTGCGACACGGACTGCAACTCAAACTGCGACTGCATCGGCAACTGCCACGGCGACGTCGACGCCAACTCCAACTCGAACCGCAACTCCGACTGCCTCGGCCACCGCCACCTCGACGCCGACATCAACCGCGACGCAGACCGCGACCGCAACGGCGACGGCAACCGCCAGCGCCACGCCCAATCCGGTGGTGACGCCGGTCCCGTCGGCGCTTAAAGTGACGCCCGATAAGTTGAAGTTCGGGAAGGTCGCGACGGGAGCGACCAGCAGTGCTCAGACGGTCACGCTCGCCAATCCAAGCAAAAAGAAGGCGGTGCCGATCACGCTCGAGAGCTGGAATTTCAGCGGTGCGTTCGCCATCTCGCAGGCGCAGACGACTTGCGCGTCGTTTACGACGCTAAGTCCCGGACAGAAGTGCACGATAGGCGTGGTGTTCAAGCCCACAACTACCGGAGCGCAGTCGGGCAAGCTCACGCCGGTGGGCAACCAGAGCAATCACCCGTTTGCAACACTGAAGGGCACCGGCAAGTAGCGCAGGCGATCGCTTCTCAGTTCCTCAGCCAGTTGACGATTTTCTGGTGGATGCCGATCGGGTCGGCGGCCTGAAACGCGTGGCCTGCGCCGGGGATGATGTACAACTCGGCCTGCGGGATTTTGCTCTTGATGAGGTTCGCGTTCTCCGGCAGCACCAGCACGTCCTTGTCGCCGTGGACGATCAGCACCGGGCATTTGATTTGTCCCAGCCGATCGTAGGCGTTGAACTGCTGGATTCCCGCCAACGCGCGGTCCGCGGTTTCCGGCGGCGTCGGCGGCATCGCCTTCGCGCCCGCGACCATCATCGGTTTGATCTCGGGATGCTGCGCGACGAACTCCGGCGGCATGAGTGCCGGCAGCAGGAGGTCGAAACCCTTCTCGGGATCGGTACGCCATGATTTTGTTCGCCGTCATCAGTCTTTCGAGGATTTCCGGCGACGCCATCTTCGCGGTCGTCCCTCCCGCCATGGTGCATCCGAGCACGACCTTGCTGACCTGATCGGGATGCCGGAGGGTGAGCTCCTGCGCGATCATCCCGCCCATCGAAACGCCGAACACTTTTGCTTTCGCGATTCCGAGCGCGCGCAACAGGTTGCTCGCGTCATCGGCCATCGCTTCAACGGTGTAGATGCCTTCGGGTTTGTCGCTCAAGCCGGTGCCGCGATTGTCAAAGTAGATCGACTTGAAGCCGTTGAAGAACGGCAGCGACGGAATCCATCCGGCGCCCGACATGCCGAAGCCCATGATCAGCAGCAAGGGCTCGCCGTCGCCGTAGGTGTCGTAGTTGAGGTTGATGTTACCGGCTTTGACTGACGGCATCGGCGGAATCCTCCCAAATGAAAGCGGACGCGGCTCTTTCAGCGAGCTGCGTCCGCGGTTGCGCGCAATTCCAAATCTCGATCAGGCGAGCTTCAGGATGCTCTCTGGATGCTGCTCGTTCGGATCGACGCCAGGTTCCATCTCGTAGACGACCGATTTGTCGACGACCAGTTGCCCGTCGTCGCCGACGTAGATCTTGAATCGATCCATCGGACGCGGCGCCGGTCCTTCGAAGTTGAGTCCGCTGATGTAATAGCCGGAGCCGTGGCACGGACACTTGAACTTCTGCTCCGTCTTCAGCCATCGCGGCGTGCATCCGAGATGCGTGCACTTGGCGAAGATCGCGTAGAAGCCAGCCTTGGTGCGAATGATCCAGGTGCGAAAATCCTGCTTGAATTTTTCGCTGACTTCGCCAACGACGTAGTCGTCGGGGAAGCCGGCCTTGAACTTCGACGGCGGCAGGAAGAGCACGCGCGGAAATGCCGAGCGCACGGCGGCCAGCAGACCGATCAGCGAGAATACGCCGAAGCCGGACCATCCGAGCACGCCGAGAAAATCGCGACGGCTCCACAACGTGCCGAGCTCGGCTTTTTCCTTGTCACGCTTCGCGCGTTCTTTTGCCTGCTCGTCCTCGCGCCACTTCTTCAGTTCGGCGGGATCGGTCGGGGCCTTCTCTTTGAGTGCAACTGCCATCTAAGTGACGTAACCTCCCAACTTGAGACGAGCTGCATTAGCTCATCCACACCTGATTGGACGTATCCGATTAGTAAAAATTCTATTACCCAAAGATACGCAACATTCAAGGGCGAAGATAACCCCCAATCACTCCGTGAAATCGCGGATGTCGCGGCGAGACGCGAATATTTAGTGAAGGGCCGGCTGACTGCTCGACGGCGGCGCCATCGCCGGTTGTGCCGGCGGCGCCGAAGGCCTTATCACGGTTGCATTGGTAGTGATGGGCCTTCGCGTCGGCGACCAATCCTGCGGGGTCGTCGATGCGGTCTCGTCCATCGTGTTGTCGGGAATGATTGGAACCGGCGGAGGCGGCGACGTATCGCGGCCGCCTACGGGCCTGTAGATCGGCGCGGCCGGACTGTCATTCGCCAGCCAGTGCATCGGACGCGCTACCAGCCACTCGGCGCCGTAGCCGATGGGATAGAGAATGTCGGCGACGATCGCGAGCGGCTGCGAATCGTCGTCGGTGTAATCCTTGGGATGCTGTTGATCGGTGTCGTTGTATTGCGCGCGTGAAACAGTTGGAAGCGCAACCAGCAGCGCGGCGCAGAAAATAATTGCAACTCGACGCATACGTCAACTTTGCTCGATTGGCCGCCTGCGTGTCAACACGTCGGCCGGACGTTCTTGCGCAGGCACCCTTGCAGGCGCAATCCTAAAGCGCGATGACGACATCAGCGATGCGCCTGCGAACTCTAACCGCCGCCGCAGTCATCTTTCTATTTGCATTCAGATCGATTGCGCACGCCGCGGCGCCACTGCCTTCGGGCATGATCACGTTCGTCGGCACCGACTCCAACATCTACTACTGCGACGCTAAATGTCCCGAGCCAAAGTGCATCACGTGCAAGGCGGCCGCGATGCATGTGCGGCGCGACGATGCGCGCGACGATGCGATTGTAAAGGTCGATGCCGTGCCAGACGCGGGTCCCGCTCCCGGCGCGACTGAGTACGGATTTCCCACCTTCTCGCCGGACGGCAAGCGCATCGCTTATACGGCCGAGACTCACAAGCAGGGTGAAGATTCATTCGCGGTGTGGGTTTACGATCTCGCGCGCGCCGACGCGATGCTGATCTTCGAGAGCCGCTCCGAGCGCATCATTTACATGGTCTGGCTGCCCGACGCGCAGCATCTTTCGTTTCTGCTCGGCGAGCCGCAGGGGCTGAGCCTGGTGCTGGCCGAGGTGAAGGAATCGACGCCGGTCAGAATCGTCACCACCGGGATGCCGCTGTACTTTGACTGGGGCACGCGCGCCGACGAAGTCGCGCTGCATACGCTAGCGCTCGACCCGGATCGCACCGAGCAGGTAGCACTGATGAGTCTGACGCCCACCAGCCAGGGCGTGGTCAAGGTTCTGTCGAAGCGGACGGACGCCATTCAAGAATCCCGCGTGGTCGCCCGACGGCAAGCATCTCGCTTACATCGCCAACGACCACGCCGAATCGAACATCATTGTGGCCGACGCCGACGCCAGTCACCCGCGCTCGGTTGTGAGTTTGCCGGTGGGAGAGAACAGCTTCGTCTGGGCGCCCGACTCGGCGCACCTGGCGTACGCGACCGCGCTGACGGCCCAGGATCCCACCTATCACGGGATCAAGCTGGTAGAAGTCGCCAATGCGAATTCAAAATGGCTGACCAAGGACGACGTCGCCGCATTTTTCTTCGCACCCGACTCCCGCCATCTCGCGTACATCGGCGTGCCCGAAGATAAGCCGTATTACAGTTGGTCGGTGGTCGATATCAAGACGGGCGCCGCAAAGGCGATCGGCAACTTCCTTGCGACATCGGAGGAATCGACCGCATACCGGTACTTCGATCAGCTGGCCGTCTCGCACACGATCTGGTCGCCCGACTCTTCGTCGTTCATCTACGCGGGCGTGCGATTGATTGGATCGCCGGACAAGGCGCTCGGAATAGCGCCCGCGCCGTCGGCGTGGATCGTGCCGATCGACGGCAGCGACCCGCATCAAGTCGCAAACGCAGTGCTCGCCTTTTTCTCTCCGGCCAAATAATGCGGGCGAAGCAGCGCGCTCCATGAGGTGATTCAACGATGGCTTTTCCGTACAAAACGATTCTCTGTCCGGTCGATTTCGACGAGAATTCCCTTGCTTCACTCGACGCCGCGATCGAGCTCGCCCAGCACTTCGACAGCAGCATCATATTGTTGTACGTGCTGCCGCTGATTCTTACATACGGAGAAGCCTCGCCCGCCGCACTGCTGGAGGATCAGGACAAAGACGCCGAAGCGAAGCTGGCCGACATTGAGAAGCAGAAGCTTGGCGGAGTGAAGCATGAAGCGGTGGTCTATACCGGCGACATTGTCTCGTCCATCCTCGAGGCGCAGAAGAAGTATCAGCCGGATCTGCTGGTGATGGCGACGCATGGCCGCAGAGGCTTGTCGCGCATGTTCCTGGGCAGCGTTGCCGAGGCGGTGGTGCGCAAGGCGACGTGCCCGGTGCTGACGGTTCGCGATGAAGTCCCGGCTGGCGCCCGCGGCGGCGAAGAAAGACTCGGCGGCGGCGAGCACTCAATCGAAGTCGAAGTCGAAGCGAAAGTGATCTAGCCCTTGCGGCAGATGTAAATCGCCGCGGGCTTGCCGAGCACTGACACGCGGATAATTTTGCTCGGCGCGAACTTGCGCGTGCGCTCGAGTTCACGCATCAGGCGCCACTCCGCCGTCAGCATCACCATCACACCGCCGCTTTTGAGCACGCGCGCGAACTCCCGCATCCAGATTGGATAGAGCTTGCGATTCTCGCCGTGTGAGCCATAGCGCAATCCCCACGGCAGGTTGGTGACTATTTTGTTTACGCTCGCGTCGCCGAGCGGGAGCGCGCCCGCGTCCCAGTTCTCGAGCTGGATGGGCTTGTAGCGCGCGCCGACATTGACGCGCGCCGCGGCGAGCGCCGCGGCATCACGATCGCTGCCAAGCAGCATCGCATAGCGTCCGAGGTGCGCGCGCTCGATCAGTATCGTGCCCGCGCCGCAAAACGGATCGAGCACGACGTCGTCGTCGCGCGGCTCCGACAGCCATGCGAGCGCCGCCGCGCTTGACGCGCGCAGCGAAGCGGGGCGATGGGCAGCTTTGTACTCGCGATGGCGCATGGCGTCGTCGCTGAGCCGCACCGTCAGAAAGAACTCCGCGTCGATCATCGTCGCCCACAACTCGACGTCGGCGTCTTCTTCTTCCAGCCGCCAGGTGTGATCGCTCCTCTCGAGAATCCCGCGCTCGACCGCGCGCTGAAAATCGACGCGGCGGAATTCATGCTCTCCCGCCATCCTGGCGATCACGCGGAACTTTAGCCGGCGTCCCGCGCGCGTGCCGGGCGAGACCTTGACGCGCGCCACCAGGGCAGCTTCGACCAGCGGCGCCTCTCGCGACACGCCGCGAATTTTGTCCAGCTCCTTGTTCTCCGGTCCGACGCCTGCGCGATAGCCGGCCAGCCCGAACAAATCTTCAGCCGTTCGGAGCACGCCGAGCTTGTCGGCGCCAGGAGCGAAGAAGATTGTCATGCCGGCGCGATCCGGCACGACGCGCCGCGTTATTTCGCGGGCACCGCTGATTCGCGTGGCAATTTCGTCCGCCGCGATTGCTTCGAAGCCCGGCTGCGTATGTGCGATGTATAAATTCGGGCCGAATCGAATCGGATGCGGCTGCGCGCGTTCGGGCAACGCGGCTTTGCGATCGCGCCCGGCTCTGCCGTGCGTCTGGCGCGCGCTAATCATTTCTCGATCTGCTAATTCGCGCCGCTACTTCGAGCGTGACAGGTACTCGTGCGTCTCGGTGTTGATCGTGATGGTGTCGCCCTCGGCGACGAAGTGCGGCACGTTGATGACCATCCCGGTCTCGAGCGTGGCCGGCTTGAGCGTGTTGTTCACGGCCGCCGTCTTCATGCCGGGGTCGGTCTGCACCACTTTGAGCGCGACCGTCTTCGGCAGCGTCACGTTGAGGGGAGTCGTCTCGTAAAATTCGACTTCGACTTCGAGGTTCGGCGTCAGGAAGCCGACCACGTCCTCGATCAGCTCCTTGGGAATCGTGATCTGCTCGTAGTTTTCGGTGTTCATGAAATGGAAATCGTCGCCGTCCTGGTAGAGGAACTGCATCTTGCTCTGGTTCAGGATGACGCGCTCGACGCGATCTTCCGAGCGGAAGCGGTTCTCGGTCTGCGATCCGGTTTTGACGTTGCGCAGCTTAGTCTGCACCATCCCGCGCCAATTGCCCGGCGTGATGTGCGTGATCGTCATGATCCGGTACAGGTCTTTGTTGTATTCGACAATCATACCCGGGCGCAGTTGCGTCGCTTGAATCAGCATCGTGTGAACACTCTCGATAAAGGAACTAAGGTTAAGAAACGAATTCTACGCAAGCCCGCAGCGCGCGGCAAGTTGGCGGCGCGTTCGACTGCGCACTAACGAAGCAGTCGGTCGTACCATGGCACCTTCGCCGGCGGCGGAGGCGGATATCCATTCGGATACGGATTGGTCGCGTATGGATTGTATGGGTTGTAGGGATTGTAGCCGGGCGCATAGGGATTCGCGTAGGCGTAGGGATTCGTGTACGGCGACGGCGGGTATGCGGGATAGGTTCCATACGGCGCCGCGTACATCGGCGGGTTGCGATACTCCGTCATGCCGGCGCCGCCGCCCACCGTGTCGACCGACGCTTCGACGAAGTCGTTGCCGTTGCCGTATGCGCGGATTCTCGCGTCGCTGCCGGCCGGCATCGGAAAGGTCAGGTCGAAGGCGCTGTAGGCTCCCGCGCTGATCGGTATTTGTCTGACCAGCCTGCCGTTGACGTAAATCCCCGCATGCCGCACGCCGGGTCCCGCGATTTGCCCGACCACTTCGACCGTACCCGGCGCCGACATCAATTCTTCGGCGTCGATCACGTTGATCTGCACGTTAGCCAGTGGGCCGACCGAACCGTTGGCGTCGATATGACGCCGCGACGGCGAGAGGTCATCGTCAGGCCGCGGAATCTCGGCGGTGTTGTCATCGGTCGAGTGCCGCGGCGAGGGAATCGGGCTGTCGGCCAACGGACCCGCCTCGCCCGGCGACGCGGTCGCGCCCGGATCGACCTCGATCAGCTCCTCGCTCCCCTTCATCGCGCCAACTCCGTCCGGGTCCGGCGCCACCATCGCCTGCGCTTCACGTCCGTACGAATCGGTCACGCGAATCGACTGCGTCGGCGTGGGTTGCTCGATCGAGAAATCGAAATTGATGCGTTGATCGCCGGGCGTGGCCCCGACATCGATATCTTTGCTTTTGGTGTCGCCGTCGAAAATTCCCGCCGACTTGAGATCGGTGCCTTCCATGAAGCCCTTCACCCGTACCGTACCGCCCTGGAAGACTCTCGAATCGATCGCGATCTTCGGCGGGTCCGGCATTCGTTCTCCGGGCGGCGGCGCGACCGATGCATGCGATTCCGGCACGGTGCCGCTGCTCAAGACCGACGCGGATACCTTGGCCGGATGAACTTGCTTTTCGAGCGACGCGATCTTTTCGCGAATATTGGTCCATTCTTCGGGATACTGGCCGCCGGCAATCCTGGCCGCCGCTTCAATCTTGTCGCGATCGTTCAGCACCGCCGCCATCGCGCTGCTCGCCGCGGCGCCGTCGTGCGCGCCGAGCGCGGTTGATAGCGTTTGCGAATCGCCAGCGAGGCTGGCCGCAGGTGCGAGGATCGGACCGGGCCGGGAGGACTCCGCATTTATTCGATTGAGCATCGCGAACGCATGGTCGCTCAACTCGAGCGCCTGCGACTGCGCGTCCTGCGCGAAGGATTGCCGCGGGCCGATTCCCACCGCAAACAGCACGAACGCCGCAAGGGCCGCCATCCTTCTGGAGACGGACCCCCGGCGCGTGTCGCGCGCGCCGATTCTGTGCGCAACGAAATCGATCACACGTCTTGCCCCGCTGAACGTTCGCTTTATCCGACGCGAGAATCAGCCCGGATTATATTCAAATTGGTGCCTACGAGGATAATACTTTTCCAGCAAAGATAATACTTTTTGTGTTAATCCTAACGCTGCCAGCGAAAACCCAAAGACCCGGGATTCCGGAGTCTGACCTTCGCGGTACGCAACGACGGACGCTTTCCGGTATCTTGATCCTGCTGTGGCACATCTCGAAACATCCGATCGGCCTGGCGCTGGCATCATCGCCCTCGACTCCCGGATCATCGTCCGCGTGGTCGGCGATGATCGCGCCTCGTTCCTCCATGGGATGTGCACCGCCGACGTGAAGAGTGCGCCCTTCGGCGCCATCCTGCCCGCGCTCTTTCTAACCGAGCATGCGCACGTGATCGCCGACGCCTTCATCTGGGTGACCGGCGACGCTCTCCTGCTCGATATCGACGCCGAAGCATGGACGCGCACGCGCACGCATCTCGAGCGTCTGCTGGTAGCAGACGATGTCGAATTCGAAGAGGCAGATACGCTCGCGATCATCGACGTCGAGGGTCCGGCTGCTGTTGTACCAGCACCGTGGAATTTCATCGAATCGGGCGGCGCGCATCTCGGTAACCTTCCGCGCTACGGCGGACCGGCCGTATCCATGATCCGTCCGCGCGATTCGGTTGACTCGACGATAGCCACGATTCTCGCGAAGACACCCGGCTCGCGCCGAATCGACGCGTCAGTGCTCGAAACCATCAGGATCGAGAATGGCGTTGCTCGAGTCGGCGTCGACACAACAGATAAAACGATCGCGCTCGAGGCGCGCCTTAATCGCTCGATTTCTTTCAACAAAGGATGCTACCTCGGCCAGGAAACGATCGAGCGGGCGACGGCGCGCGGCGGTTTGAAAAAGCGGATGTTCGGACTTAAGTTCAATACTGCGGACGTTCCGCAGGCCGGCGCGATTCTTACGCTCGAGGGCAAGGAAGTCGGCCGCGTGACGAGCAGCGTGCGCTCGCCGCGCTTCGGTGCGATCGGGCTTGCGATTTTGCATCACAGCGCATGGACGCCCGGCACCGAGTTGAAAGTGGGCGAGGACGGCGTGGCGATTGTCAGCGATTTGCCATTCGCGCAGAGTTTGACGAGTTGAAGCGATACTTTAGGTTTTTCATGAGGAGTTCTTCAGATGGCTAACGTGCTCGGTAAGCGTTACATGTGCGAAAAGTGTGGCACCGAGGTGCTTTGCAACAAGGCCGGCACCGGCGGGCTCGAGTGTTGCGACGTCGAGATGAAGATCAAGGAAGCGAAGCCGCTGCCGAGTTCCGACTAGACCTCAACCCGCCGCCGCGCGCTTTGACTGCGCCGGCGACGAAGGCATTCGTCACCAAGTGGCAGTTGCGTCCGGGAAAGCCGACCTGGTTTTGCACGAGGGTCTCGTCCTCGGCCATCCCGGCAGCGACTCGGTTGCGATTTCTCGCGGACAGATTGCTGCGCACGGTCCGTTCGCGGAACTCAAGCCGCTGGTCGGTCCCAACACTCATTTGGTCAAGCTCGCGGGTCGTACGGTCGCGCCCGGCTTCATCGATTCGCACATCCACTTTCGCGAAGCAGCGGCGGCGGCCACCGGAATCTCCGTTCAGCGATGCCGCACCGTCGGCGACCTGCTCGCCGACTTGCGCCTCGCCGCCGGCAAGACTCCGCCGGGCAACTGGATGCGCGCGTTCGGCTGCGACGAGGCGCTGATGCTCGACAAGCGCGGACCTACGCGCGACGAACTGGATAAGTCGGTGCCCAAGAATCCGCTCCGGTTGCGGCATCAGACGCTGCACGCGACCTGGCTCAACTCGCGCGCGATCGCGCTGCTAGGCCTCGAGGCCCCCGACTTCGCTCCGCCTTACGGCGCCAACATGATTCGCGACGCGGCCGGCAAGCTCAGCGGCCTCGTCGTCGGGATGGAAACGTGGCTGTCGGATCATCTGCCGCTGGTGACCGCCGCGGAATCCGAATCGCGCGCACGCATCATGAGCCGCGAAATGGCCGCCGCCGGTATCACCGCATTCACCGACGCCACCACGCGCAACGGCTTCCTCGAATTCGAGCAGTTCGCCAAGCTCGCGCAGTCAGGCGCGATTTGCCAACGCGTCGGCGTGATGATCGGCGGCCAGTATCTCGACGACGCCGAGCGATGTGAGCAGCTCGCGCTCACTTCGCGCATCAGCTTGTCGGGCGCCAAGTTCATGCCGGGCTATCAGTACGACACTGCCGGTCTCTCTCGCCCGGTGCTGCTCGCGCTCAACCGCGGACTCGATTGCGCCTTCCACGTGACCGAGCTCGAAGAATTGGAAGAAACGGTTGCGGCGATTGAGTCGGCCAAATCGCGATTCAACCCCGCGCGTGAGATGCCGCGCTTTCGCATCGAGCACGGCGGCCTCATCACGCCAAACTACATCGACCGCCTGATGGCGCTCGGCGTGTGGGTCGTCACCAATCCCGGCTTCATTTATTTTCGCGGACCGAAGTACGTCGAGGAGCCGGGACTCGTCGCTCATCTGTATCGCGCGCGCAGTCTGAAGAACGCCAACGTTCACCTGGTCGGCGCGACCGATGCGCCCGTTACGCCGGCGCGGCCACTGGCCGCGATCGCGGCCGCGGTCTCGCGCACGAGCGTCGACGGCGTCGAGCTCGCGCCTGCCGAGGCGCTCTCGGCGCAGGACGCCTTCGCGCTGTTCACTTCCCAGGCTGCGCGCCTCGCGCGGCTGACAGCCGGCGCCATCGAGCCTGAATGGGCGGCAGATCTAATCGTGTTGCAGCGCGACCCATTTTCGCTGAAGCCGGCCGATCTGATGAACCTCGCCGCCGATATCACAATCGTCGGCGGCCGCGTCGTTTATGAGCGCGGCCGTCCCGCAATAGCCAGCAGCGACAGTGCGGACCTGCGGTCAACTTAAATGGCCGGCGCGGTTCTCTACGACAAGCGCGGTCCGGTCGCGGTCGTCACGCTCAATCGTCCCGCGCAATTCAACGCTTACAACATGGCGATGCGCGACGATCTGTTTCAAATCCTCGGCGCCATTCACGACGATCGCGACGTTCGCGCGATGGTCCTGCGCGGGGCAGGGCAGGCCTTCTCGACCGGCGGCGATCTTGCAGAGTTCGGCATGGCGCCGTCGCCCATCGTCGCGCGATGGGTCCGCTTTCGACGCGACGTGTGGGGAATGCTCCGCGGGCTGCCCGATTCCGACCATAGCCGCCATCCACGGCTACACCGTCGGCGGCGGACTCGAGATGGCGTTGCTATGCGACTTCGCGATCGCCGCCGACGACACGCGCCTGTGCCTGCCCGAAACGGGCGCCGGCATGATTCCCGGCGTCGCCGGCACGCAGACGGCGGCACGCCGCCTCGGCCTGGGCCGCGCGCTCGACCTGTGCCTCACGGGCCGTTGGATTGACGCCCAAGACGCGTTACTTGTAGGTATGGTCGCCGAAGTGGTTCCCTTGGCGGATTTGGATCGCCGCGCGCTCGCGTTCGCTCGCACCTTCGCAGGCGTCGCGCGCGAGCGGTCCGCGATACTCAAACTCGCGGTCTGGGGCGGCCTCGATTTGCCGCTGCGCGATGGACTCGAACTCGAACGCCGGCTCTGGAAGAGAGGAAGCGCACTGTGAACACGGTTAACTTCGTTACGATCCCGTCGTCGATCGTGCCCGAGCAGGAAATCCTGGTCTTCGGCGCGCGACGCTTGACCTATGCGGATCTGAACGACCAGGTCGCGCGCCTGTGCGCGGTTTTCAAGCAACTGGGCCTGGCGCATGGCGACGTCATCGCAGTGCTCGACACCAACTCCGATCTATACATCGAATGCTACTACGCGGCGGCCAAGGCCGGGCTCACGTTCCTGCCGCTCAATTATCGCGCCAAGGACGGCGAGCTCGAATACATGATCAACACGGCGAATGCGAAGGCGCTGCTGGTCGGCGATCGCTACCTCGAGTTGATCACGAGGATTCAGCCGCGGCTGCGCGCGAGCAAAATCGTCGCGCTCGGCGACGGCAACGAAAACCGCGAATTGCCGCGACTGTCCGATCTGATCGCCAAGGCCGAACCCGACGAATCCGAAGCCGAGGTCGAAGACGAGGATATTTCGATCCTCATGTACACGAGCGGGACTACTTCGCTGCCCAAGGGCGTGCAGTTGCGCTTCCGCGATTTCGCCGCCTACGTGACCGCCAATGTCGAGATGGCCGACGGCACCGATCGCGGCGTCGCGCTGGTGTGCGTGCCGTTTTATCACATCGCCGGAACGACGGCGTACATGACCAACATCTGGACCGGGCGCAAGTTGATCGTGATGCCGCAATTCGACGCCAAAGCGTGGCTCGATCTCGTCAGCCGCGAGCACGTCACGCACGCGTTCGTCGTGCCGACGATGATGAAACAGATAATCGACGAGCCCGCATTCGCAAACACCGACCTCTCGAGCTTGACCAATCTCGCGTACGGCGGCGCCGCGATGCCGGTGCAGGTGATTCGCCGCGCGATCGAAGTCTTCCCGAAACGCGTCGGCTTCGTGAACGCCTACGGGCAGACCGAGACAACTTCGTCGCTGACCGTGCTCGGTCCGGACGATCATCGAATCGAAGGCACGCCCGAGCAAGTCGAGCTCAAGCTCAAACGCCTCAACTCGATCGGCAAGCCGCTGCCCGACGTCGAGATTCGCGTCCGCGACGAGGACGGCAAGTTCCTGCCGCACGGCCAGGTCGGCGAAATAATCATCCGCACCCCGCGCATCATGAAGGGCTACGCCGGCCGCGACGACGACGCGCGCCTGCCCGACGGATGGCGTGCGACGGGAGACCTCGGATGGCTCGACGACGACGGCTACGTATTCTTCGCCGGCCGCAAGGACGACATGATAATCCGCGGCGGTGAAAATATCGCGCCCGCGGAAATCGAAACCGTGCTGATGAGTCATCCCGCGGTCGACGAATGCGCCGTGGTCGGGGTGCCGTCGGTGGAGTGGGGGCAAATCGTCAAAGCCTTCGTCGTTCGGCGCAAGGATGCGAAGGTGACTGACGCCGAGCTCGCCGAGTTCTGCCGCTCGCGGCTGGCCAGCTTCAAACGTCCCGAGCGCATCGAGTTTATCGACGCGCTGCCCAAGAATCCGCTCGGCAAAATCCTGCGCAAAGATCTGCGCGCGCCCGCCGGAGGCGTCTGACGCCGCGCGCCGCTAAAAAATCCCGGCCTCAGCGGGCCGCGCGTGCCGCGTGCCGTCGGCGGCGATCGACGTTTCCATCGCCAGCGGATGCGTCAGCGCGACTCTTCGATTTCCCGGCTCGCGCGCAATCCTCACGCCCGCGATGGCGGTGCGCATGCTCGAGCTGTTCGAGCACGTCGAGGACGACGACGCCGCGCGCATGCTTGCGCTCACGGGCGCCGGCTCCGCGTTCTGCGTCGGCTTCGACGCGGCAGTCGATCCGCGCCTGGTCGAGTCGCTCGCGGTGCTCTCGAAGCCGACCGTGGCAATCATCAACGGCGACGCCTTCGACGAAGGACTCGAACTTGCGCTGGCCGCCGACATTCGCGTTGCGATTTCCTCAGCGCGATTCGCGATCACGCAGATCAAACGCGGCGCGATGCCTCATTTTGGCGCGACCCAGCGCCTGCCGCGCTTGATCGGCGGCGCCAACGCTCTCCGCTTGATGCTCACGGGGACGGCTCTGGGAGCCGACGACGCGCTGCGCATGGGACTCGTCGCATATCTCGCGAATAGTCCGACCGAGCTCGCCGCGGTGAGCGGGCGCGTCGCCGAGGCTATCCTGAGCCGCGCGCCGCTGGCGGCCAGACTGGTCAAAGACGCCGTCCTCAAGGGTTACGACATGACTTTGGAGCAGGGCATCAGGCTTGAGGAGGATCTGTACGCCCTGCTACAAACGACTTCCGACCGCGCCGAAGGGGTGCGCGCTTTTCTCGAGAAGCGCAAGCCGCTGTTCCGGGGCGCGTGAACGCTGGACGCAAATTTCGAAAAGCTAAATCATCCGAAAGGACCAGGACCACGAATGGCAAATCAGCTCGGCAAAGTTTATATCTGCAACAACTGCAAATCGCAGGTAATCGTCACCAAGGGCGGCTCCGGTCAGCTCAAGTGCTGCGGCGTTCCGATGGAACAGAAAAAGTAGCGATCACGCTCCGTCGTTCGAGCGCCATCGTGACAACGAAGTGAGGGCCGCAAAATGATTGCAGGGATCATAGTCGGAATAATCGCAGGCTTCCTGGCCGGCAAAATCATGGACGGCTCGGGCTTCGGCGTCATCGGCGATCTGCTGCTCGGCCTGGTCGGCGGCCTGATCGGCGGCGCAATCTTCGGCTCGCCCAACGGCATGATCGGCGCGATCGTCGTCGCGACGCTTGGTGCGGTGATCCTCGTGTGGATCTCGCACATGCTCAAACGTGTCTGAGAAATTATCCGCGCGCGACGGCTCTCACCCGAGCGCGCGCAGGCGCAAGCCTTCGGCCTGCTTGCGAATCGGCTCGGGCAGCTTCACTTCCTGCGCATCGATCCAGTTGGTCTCGAGCCGGTAGAACTCGCGCGCCGGTTCGTAGAACAGGTGGATGACGACGTCGTCGTAGTCGAGCACCACCCAGTGCGCATGATGCATCCCCTCGACGGCGAGCGCCCGCTGGCCCGCCTTGCCCATCGCTTCTTCGATTCCGCGCGCGATTGCCTGCACCTGCACGTCGGAGCGGCCGGTCGCCACCACGAAATAATCGGCGACCGGTTTCAGATGCTCGGCTTCGAGCACGACCAGGTCGTAGGCCTTTTTTTCCAGCGCCGCTTCGGCTGCGGCGATTGCCTTCTTCAGCGCCGTCAAGAAATCTGACCGCGATTCGCCGGCGGGTTCGCCGTCTGTGGATGGTTCGATCGGAATTGAGATGAACGGAAAAGTTTAAGCAGAGCGATCCTCAATAGAGCGCGTGGCGCTGGATGTAATCGGCGACGTCGAACGGCACCAGGTACCTGATCGATTCACCGTGTTGCAGTTTGGCGCGAATCTCGGTCGCTGAAATAGGGAGGAACGTAGTGTCGACGAAAGATAGCGTTTGTCCGCTCGAATGCACGTAGTGATCGTCTGCCTGAGTGTAGCCAAACTTTTTGAGCGCGGCAACTGAAATCCGCGGCGGACCCTCGGCGCCTTCAGTTAACCTTGTATGAACGGCGAAATTGCAGAGCCGCACCAGCTCCTCCGGGTCCTTCCAGGAATCGAGCTCGGCAAACTGATCCGCGCCCATCATCAGGTACAGCGGCGCCGGCTGGCGCAGCGTCGCCAGGAAGTAGCGCACCGTGTCGATGGTGTACGATCGCCCGGCGCGCCGAATCTCGACGTCCGACGACATGAAATGGCGATTGCCCTTGGTCGCCGCCCGCACCATCGCGAGCCGATGCTCGGCGGGGGCCAAATCGCCCTCCGCCTTATGCGGCGGCGACGCGGCTGGAATAAAGTACACGAGGTCGAGCTGCAGCGCCTCGCGAACTTCTTCGGCCGCGCGCAGATGCCCGAGGTGAATCGGGTTGAAACTGCCGCCGAACAAACCTACCCGCATATGATTTGATATTGCGCCGCGCCGTTCAGGTGCGCACTTGTCCCGTCCCGCGCAGGACGTACTTATAGGTCGTCAATTCGTTGAGTCCCATTGGGCCGCGCGCGTGCAGCCGATTGGTCGAAATTCCAGTCTCGGCGCCGAAGCCGAATTCAAAGCCGTCGGTGAAACGCGTCGACGCATTAACGTAAACCGTAGCCGAATCGACCTCTCGTTCAAAGCGCGCGGCCGCCTCGGCGTCGCCGGTTACGATAGCGTCGGCCAGATGAGATCCGTGGCGCGCGATAAAAGCGGTCGCCTCGTCGAACGAATCGACGATTTTCACAGCCAATATCATATCGAGGTATTCCGCGTCCCAATCCTCGGCGCGTGGCCGCGCGCATCGACGGCACGATTTTTCGCGACGTCTCGTCGCCGCGAAGCTCGACCCCGGCCGCCGTCATCCGCGCCGCGAGCGCCGGCAGAAATTTTTCCGCGACCTCGCGATGCACGAGCAGCTTCTCCATCGAATTGCAGACCGACGGCCGCGAGCACTTCGCGTTGATGCAAATCTCCTCGGCCATCTTGAGATCCGCCGCGCGATCGACGTAGGTGTGGCAGATGCCGTCAAAATGCGGCAACAACGGCACCGCAGATCCTTCCAGCGCATCCTTCAACGACTTGCCGCCGCGCGGAATTATCAGATCGATCAGATCGCGGGTGCGCTTCATCACCTGGATTACTTCGCGATCAGGATCGCGGACAAAGGTCGCCGCCTCCGCCTCGAGGCCGGCGTCCTTCAACGCGCGCGCGATCAATCCCGCCAGGAATCCGTTGCTGCTGAGTGCTTCGCTGCCACCGCGCAGCACGACCGCATTGCCGGCCTTGAGCGTGAGCGCGGCCGCATCGACGGTGACGTTCGGGCGCGATTCGTAGATCATCGCGATCACCCCGATCGGCACCCGAATCTTTTCTATCTTCAGGCCGTTGGGACGCGTCCATTTCTCGATGGCGGTGCCCACCGGATCGTCGAGCGCTTCGACCTGAAGCACGCCCGCCGCCATCGCCTCGATGCGCCGGTGGTCGAGTGTGAGGCGCTCGACGAACGCGCCACCGCGCCCGCTCTTGCGCGCGCGCTCGAGGTCGACCGCGTTGGCGCGAATGATTTCCGCGCTTGAATCGCGAATGGAACTCGCCAGCCGCCGCAGAAAATCGTTCTTCTCTGCAGTGGTCGCCAGCGCCATTCGTGGCGCTGCGGCGCGAGCCCGCTCCAGCGTCGCGATAGTTTCCGCTTCAACCGTCATCAGACTTCGAGAATATACATCGAAGCCGTTGGAATAAACCGCGCGGCGGCGCGACCGGCGCGCGTGCGTAAACTCATTTCGCCGGCGAGGCGTTCATCTCTCACTGGCCATCGTAAATCAGGTACCGGCTATTGCCGTCGACCACGATCAGTTGGTTGCCGATCTGAGTGACTCCGTCAGGTTCGTCGAGATTGTTGGCCGATACTCCGCCCGTGGTGCATCCAGTGCCGTCATTGTCGTCCACGCCGCAGGAGAAGTTCGTTTGGCCGAGCACGACATCGGCTGGCGTAAAATTAGCTGTCGGAAATGTATTCCAAATCATCACGCGATTATTCATCTGGTCGGTGACAAAGAGTTGGGTGCCGTTACTGTACACGCCGTCGTACGGCATGTTCATGTTGCTCGCGCTGGGCGAGCCGGATCCGCCCGATCCATTGTTGTTCTCAACGTTCGAGGTGAAGTTGGGCTGTCCCAGTACGATATCGGCCGTCTGAAAATTTTTCTTGGGAAACTTTTTCCAAATCAGAACTCGACTTTCATCTTCGTCCGCGACCACCAGCCGGGTGCCGTCGGTCCAAACGCCGGCCGGATAGCTGAAATTGGCCGCGCTCGGTGGCCCCGGAACTCCGTTGCCGTTGTTGAGTTCAACGCACGTGGTCAGGTTCTTTTGACCGAGCACAATATCGGGCTTCGCACCGCTCTTCTTGGGAATCTTTTTGTAGATGAGCACTCGAGAGTTGCTGGAATCGGTGACGACCAGCTTGCCCCCGGCCACCGAGAGCGTTTCGGGAGCACTCATGCCAATCGCGCTGCAGGCGCCGTTCCGCGTGCCGAATGTTTTCTGACCGATCACGATGTTGGCCGAGACATCGTTCGTGGTCGGGGCTTTTTTCCAAATCATGACGCGGCTGTTGTAGAAGTCGGCGACAAAAAGCATTTTCTTGAAGACGACAGGAGACTGACCTCCGAACTGGTTCGCGGCGTCGCCCTGGACGGTCGAAGTGAAATCAGGCTGGCCGAGCACGAAATCCGCGGAGGCGTCATTTGACGACGGAATCGCATCAAAACCAAGCAGGCGGCGATTTTCGTAATCGCTAATGTAAATCGCCCCAGTTGGCCCAACACCGACCCCGCCAAAACCTCCCGTATCCGTGTCGGCAGCGGGAGTGTCCATATCTTGATTGGGAAACCTTGAGCTGAAATCGGGCTGTCCTATGACAACCGAGGCCGCCTGAAAATTCGAAAGCGTGATCGTCGCGTCAGGCGATGATCCAACGGCCGAATCGTCACCGGCGCGTGAGGCATCGGGCGACACGAAGACAGCAAGGGCTAAAATCGCGGCTGCAGCTACAACGACAGGAACGAGCGATTTCATCGAACCTCCATTGCAAAATGAAATTCGAAAATGCAGGCCGGACGGATTATACAGCGCGGACGGTGGTTATCAAGCCAAGAATGCGTCGACTAGACGCACTATGTAATTTCTTTCAGCAGTACAAAATTATCGCGATGGATAATTTCGTCGGCGACTTTGTAGCCGAGCAAGGTTGGAATCTCGGTTGAGCGGCGGCCTGCCACCTTTTGCACATCTGACGCCGGGTAATTTACCAGGCCACGGCCGAATTCGACGCCGTCGGGGTCGAGCAGGCTGACGCAATCACCGCCGCCAAAGTCACCGCGCACCTCGCGCACGCCCGATGGCAGCAGAGAACGTCCGCGGTTGCGGAGCGCGTCGGCCGCGCCTTTGTCGACTGCGAGCGATCCGGCCGGGCGCAGCGCGAATGCGATCCAGTGCTTGCGGCTCTTTAGCCGAACTCCTGCCGGTACGATCAACGTGCCCGCCTCGCGCGATGGATCGAGCGCGGCGGTGACGATGCCGGCCTCGCGCCCGCGCGCAATAACCACTGCGATACCCGCGCGCGCCGCTTGCCGCGCCGCCTTCAACTTGGTCGCCATCCCGCCGACGCCCAAAGGGCCGGCCTTCTCTGCGACCAGCCCGCGCATCTCGGCTTCGGGATCGTTGATCACGGAAATCAGCCGCGCGTCGTTGCGCTCGCGCGGGTCGCCGGTCAGGACGCCGTCGACGTCGCTCAAAATGATCAGCAGCTGCGCCTGCACGAGGCTCGCGACCAGCGACGACAGCACGTCGTTGTCGCCGAGGCGAATCTCCTCGACCGCGACGGTGTCGTTCTCGTTGACGATCGGAATCACGCCCGCGCCGAGCAGCTCCGAAATAGTTTGACTCGCGTTCTGGCGGCGCCGGCGTTCCGCCAAATCCTGATGCGTCAGCAAAATCTGCGCGACGCTCCGCTCGTGGCCGGCGAATGCGCGCGCCCACGCCGACATCAGGTCGATCTGCCCGGTGGCCGCGGCGGCTTGTCGCGCCGCGATGGTCGCGCCTTTGAGTTTCGACAAGCGCGCGCGTCCCGCAGCCACCGCACCCGACGTGACGATCACGACTTCCTGTCCTGCGCGTACCGCCAGCTCGATCTGCGCTGCGAGCTGATCGATCACCTCGACGCGCAGCCCGTCGACGTCGGACAACACGGCGCTGCCGACCTTGATCACGACGCGCCGCGCGCGCGCGACCGTCGATTCCTTGTAGTTCAGCTGGGACATGCGGCCGGCTGATCCATCGTATGCAGCATGCGCGCGATCGCGGCGACCAGCGGTGGGAGATTTTCGCGCTGGTCCGCCGAAATCGGAAAGACTTCCAGGCCGGTGAGCTTGCGCAGCTTGCGCACTATCTTCTGGACCTCGGCCTTGTCGATCAGATCGATCTTGTTGAGCGCGACCAGCGCGAGGCGTTCCGACAGCACCGGATCGTACGCCGCTATTTCGCCGCGCACGGTCTTGAACGCAGCGGCGGGCTCTTCGGCCGCATCGAGCACGTAAACGATTAGCCGCGTGCGCGCGAGATGGCGCAGGAAACGAATGCCGAGTCCAAGCCCGAGATGCGCTCCTTCGATCAGCCCGGGAATATCCGCCAGCGTGAAGCTTTCCTCACTGGAGATCGACACGCGGCCGATATTGGGCGCCAGCGTCGTGAACGGGTAGGCGGCGATCTTCGGCCGCGCCGCGCTGAGCGCAGTCAGCAGTGTCGATTTGCCGGCGTTAGGAAGTCCGACCAGTCCGGCCTCCGCGACCAGCCGCAACTCCATCCGGACCCAGCGCTGCTCGCCCGCCGTTCCGGGCGTCGCGATTCGCGGCGAGCGGCGGGTCGACGAGGCGAAGTGCATGTTGCCGCGCCCGCCTTCGCCGCCTTGCGCGATTACCGCCGTGTCACCCGGCATCACGAGGTCGGCGAGCGTCTTGCCGCTCTCCTCGTCGAACACGATCGTCCCGGGTGGCACGCGCACGACGATGTCGTCGGCGCCGTGTCCGTACTGTTCCTTGCCGCGGCCGTCCTCGCCGTCTTTCGCGATCAGCCGCGGCTGATACTTGAAATCGAGCAGCGTCGACAGGCCTTCATCGACCTGGAAGATTACGCTGCCGCCGCGCCCGCCGTTGCCGCCCGAGGGTCCGCCGAACGGCCGAAACTTCTCGCGCAGAAACGCGATTGCACCGTTGCCGCCTTTCCCGGCGTGCACGAATACCCTGGCTTCATCGATGAATCGCATGGCGGCGTAATCACTATAGTCCCTTCTGCTGCGCCGAATCCGCCTACAGGCAAATCTCCGCCAGCGCGCGCACCGTGTTGATATCGTTGGTGCCGATCAGCATCGTCTTCACCGGCGACGCCTTCCACGCCTTGAGCTGGTCTGCGATTCGCTCGCGATTGCCGACCAGCGCGACCTCGTCGACCAGCTTGTTCGGCACCAGCGCCATCGCCTCGGCCTTCTTGCCCGCGAGGAACAGGTCCTGGATTTTTCCGGCGACGTCTTCGTAACCCATCCGCTTGGCGTAGTCGTTGTAGAAATTTTTCGAGCGCGCGCCCATCCCGCCGATGTAGAGCGCGAGCATTCCCTTCACCGGCATCCGGCATTTCTCGACGTCCGGCCCCATGTGGCATTGGACGAATGGTGCGACGTCGAAATTGTCGAGGCTCTTTTTGCCGCCGGTCTTCGCGAAGCCTTCCTTCAGCGGCGCGTCATAAATGTCCCATCGCTCGGGATTCATCCAGACCGGGATCACGCCGTCCGCAATTTCGCCCGCGAGCGCGATTCCCTTGGGGCTGATCGACGCCGTGTAAATCGGCATGTCCTTGCGGCCGTGCAGGATGCTCTTGAGCGGCTTGCCGAGGCCCGAAGCGCCCGGCCCGGTGTACGGGATGTCGAATTCCTTGCCGTGATGTTCGACCGGAACTTCGCGCGCGAGAATCGCGCGCACGATCTCGATGTACTCGCGCGTGCGCTGCAGCGGCTTGCCGTACGAGACGCCGTGCCAGCCCTCGACCACCTGCGGACCCGACGGCCCGATACCGAGGATGAAGCGGCCGCCCGACAGCGCGTCGAGCGTCATCGCCGTCATCGCGGTCATGGCGGGAGTGCGCCCCGGCATCTGCATGATAGCGGTGCCGAGCCGGATCTTTTTGGTCAACGCGCCGATCCACGACAGCGGCGTGATCGCGTCGGAGCCGTAGGCCTCTGCCGTCCACGCAGAGTCGAAGCCTGCGCGCTCAGCCTCGAGGATAGTGTCCATTGGCATGCCCATCTGCGCACCCGAATAGCCGGTGATTAAACCTAGTCGCATCGAAATTCCTCCCGTCGCGGAAATGTCCGCGTCAAAGTTGCGAAGCCATTAAAAGAAAAGCCCTACGGCACCAACCGCAGGGCTTCAGCAAATTCTCGCTGGAGAACGATCTACGCAGTCGCCCCTGCGGTGTCACTGGCGGGGAGCGGCTCGACGCTCACTTGCCGCTTCTCACCCTTCGGCTCGTACTTAACCACACCGTCGATAAGCGCGTAAATCGTATAGTCGCGGCCGAGCCCGACGTTGCGCCCCGGATGCACCCGGGTGCCGCACTGGCGGACGAGGATATTGCCGGCCTTGACGGTCTGGCCCGCGTAAATCTTGATACCACGGCGCTGGCCCGGACTGTCGCGGCCATTGCGCGTCGAACCTTGGCCTTTTTTGTGCGCCACGCAGTGTCTCCTGGGATGAGCGGCCTTCCGGGCCGCAGTGAATTAAAAATTCGCCAGCGGCTAAGCGCCGGCGGAAATTTCCTCGATCTTGAGTACCGTCAGTTCCTGCCGATGCCCGCGTTTGCGGCGGTAGTTCTTGCGGCGCTTTTTCTTGAACACGATTATCTTCGTGCCGCGCGGCTGCTGCAGGATCTTCGCCGTCACCGACGCGCCCGCGACGGTCGGAGTGCCGACCTTCGGAGCCTCGCCGCCGACAGCCAGCACCTGGTCAAGAGAAATCGCCGCGCCAACCTCGCCGGCAAGCCGCTCGACCGTAATCTGGTCGCCGACGCCGACGCGGTACTGTTTTCCGCCTGTCTTTACTATTGCAAACATCGCTTATGTCGAACCGACACAATTATCGGACGCAGTCCGCCGTGTCAACGCATCGCAGGCGCGGTCGCATCCGAGCGCTTATTTTTTTCGCGTCTGGCTTCAGCCAAGTGGTGCGTCGATTAATCGATACCCAAACGCTCGCGACCCTCCGGCGAGATCATTTGCGGCGTCCATGGCGGATCCCACACCAGGTCGACATCCGCTTCCGACACGCCCGGCAGGGTCATAATCTTGTGACGCGCGTCGGTCGCGATCGAGGCGCCCATGCCGCAGCCCTGCGCCGTCAGCGTCATCTTCACTTCGACTTTCTTGGTGCCGTCGTCGGCGTCCTTCACTTCCATTCCATAGACGAGGCCGAGGTCGACGATGTTGACGGGAATTTCGGGATCGAAGCAGGTCTTGAGCTGCTCCCACACCATCGCTTCCAGATCGCCGCCGCCCGACGCCGACACGACGCCAGCATCCGCGGGCGTTTTGCCGAGTGCGTCGGCGTCCTTGCCCGCGACGCGAAACAGGCCGCCGTAGGCCGGAACTTGCAGGGTGAAGGTTCCGCCGAGCGACTGCGTGATAAAGGCCTCGAGCCCTTTTTCGAGCATCATCTTGTTCCCGGCGGGAACCTGCACGCCTTCGCATTCGCGGATCAATTCAACACGTTCCATTGGCAAATACCTTCCTTGTCAGACCGACCATACTATCGCGACGTTCGGCTGCGAGCCATAGGATGGGCCGCGACGCGTGAATCTTCGTGGAGTCACCTCCGTCATCTGAAGGATGCGAATCGGAGGATCACTCGCAATAGTGCGTAGGAGCCTGCGCACCCATTGGCGTTCCGCTGTGGCCATCGCAGTGTTGGCAACGGTTCTATCAGTTCCGCTGGCAATCCGGCTCAGGGACGCGAGGAAGCACGCGGCTGCGATCGAGGAACTCTCATCAATAAGGCAGTGCTTGAATCGTTACTATATCGACAACGGCTTTTACCCGACCACAGATCAAGGCTTGAGTGCTCTCATATCTTCGGACCCAGACCAACTCGATCCAGGCATGATAATTCCCGCGCCACCGCCATCGCCACGACGACAGCTACTCGACCCGTGGGGACGTCCGTTCGAATACGAGAGCGACGGCAACTCCTACCTTCTCAAATCGCTCGGCTCCAGCGGAGTCGAAAGCTCAGATCTCACGATAAACAGCCCGCCCTGATTCACCTGCCACATTGCCGTTCCGCCCTCGCCCTGCTAAAGCGAAGGAAGGACGAAGGTGCGGGTGGATGGAAGAGGCGGCAATACCAGGCGGCAATCAGCGCGATTTCGGCATCTCGGCCAAGCAGAAGCTCTACCAGTTCCTGCGCTCGCGGCCTGCGGGCGCCGACGCGGGCGAGTTGGTCGGGCTGCTGCTGAGCGGAGTCGGATCGGACCCTGAACTCGGCGCGCGGCTCGTGCGCCAACTGATCGGCGGCGATCCGAATTTCATCTTCGACGCCGATACCGCGCAGTGGCGGCTCGCGCAGAGCGATCGTCTGCGCGTCGGCCTCGACGAGGCCGAGTTCACGGTGGTCGATTTGGAGACCACCGGCGGCCGCGCCGGCCCCGGCACCATCATCGAAATCGGCGCCTACCGAATGGTCGGTAAGCGGCTCACCGAAACATTCTCGACGCTGGTGCGGCCCTATGGCGGAATCGTCCCGCGCTTTATCACCGGGCTCACGTCGATAACGACCGAGATGATTCGCGAGGCGCCGCCGATTGAAGACGTGCTGCCCAAGTTTCGCGAGTTCATGGGCGACCGCGTGATGGTCGCGCACAACGCGGCGTTCGATTTCGGCTTTCTGGACTTCGAGTACCGGCGCATCTTCGGTATCGGGCTCGGCAATCCGGTTCTGTGCACGCTGCGGATGGCGCGCCGGTTCATGCCGTCGCTCAAGCGCCGCCGGCTCGACCTGCTCGCGGGACATTTCGGGCTGTCACTCGAAGGACGGCATCGCGGACTCGGCGACGCGCGGATGGCGGCGGAAATCCTGTCGATCTTTCTCGAGATGGCGCAGCGGATGGGAATCACGCGGCTCGATCGCCTGCTCGACGACCACCATCGCGGATTTGCGGGCCGCAGAATCGAGCGTCACGTGCCGTCCGAGGAAATCGCGGCGATTCCGCATGCGCCCGGCGTCTATATGATGCGCAACGAGCGTGGCGATCTGCTGTACATCGGCAAGGCGCGGCGGCTCCGGGAGCGGGTGAGCTCATACTTCAGCGCGTCGGTGAAGGCGAAGACGGCGGAGCTCATCTCGCACGTTTACAAAATCGAGACGCGGGTGACGCGTTCGCCGCTGGAGGCGGCGCTCGATGAAGCGCGGCTGATCCGCGAACTCAAGCCGCCGTACAACAGGATGCTCAAGTCGGCGGCGCCCGCATTCTTCATCAAAGTCGACCTGATGGACGATTTTCCGCGCGTGACGCTTTCGACCAAGATGAGCGCGCGGCGCGGCGTGATGCATCTGGGGCCGTTCATCGGGCGTCGCGGAATCGAGCATTCGATTCGTGCGCTGTCGCGAATTCTCGGCCTGCGTACCTGCGGCGGCAAGCTCGCGCCGCGCGAGGATTTCGCTCCGTGCATCTACGGACAGATGGGGCACTGCACGGCGCCGTGCAACATGAGTATCGACGGCGACGGTTACGCCGAGCGGGTGCGGCGCGCGGTCGGTTTTTTGCGCGGGCGGAGCGGCCCTCTACTCGGCGAATTGGCCAGGGCGCGCGACCAGGCGGCGGTAGCGATGCGCTTTGAAGAAGCGGCGCGCTTCCGGCGCCATCTCGAGGCGCTGACTACGCTGGCGCATCGCGCGACTCGCCTGAGCCAGGTCGTCACGGAAAACAACCTCGTGATCGTGACCGGCGACGGGAAAGATCGCGCGGCGCACGTCGTGCTGTCGGGACGGCTCGCGATGACGCGGAGACTGGAGAGTGAGGAGGCCGCGTGCGAGCTGCGGGAGTTCGTCGCGGCGAATTACGAGCGATACCAGCTCAAGGCGGTCGAGCGCGGGGAGCTTGAAGAGATGACGATCGTCGCGCGATGGCTCCGGGAGCGCGCGCCCGACGAGGGCCGCGTTGTCTATTTGACCGGCCCGCATCTCGACCCGGCGGCGCTGGCGAGTTGAGCGGGTCACCAGGCAGTCGCGCGACCGCTCATTTTTTCGGCTTGGTGCCGGTGCCGCTCAGGTTGACGACGGCCTGCGGGTTGTTCGCGTTACTCCCAATCGTCAGGGTGCCGTAGCGCGCGCCGAGCGCGGTCGGTGTGAAGCGCACCGTCACCTTGCATTGGCCCTTGGGTCTGAGGGTTGCGCCGCAGCCATTCACCATCGCGAAATCGCCGTTGACTACGATACTGGTGAAAGTGACCGTCGTGGTCGTGCTGCCGTTCTGGATTGTAACCTTGCGGGGCTTGCTGACGGCGCCCTCTCTGACCTTGCCCATCTGCAGATCGCGAGGCGAGATTTTCAGGCGGACGGGAACCGGCGTGGCGGTAGGAGTGGCGGTGGGAGTCGCCGTCTGAGTTGCAGTTGCCGTATCAGTCGCTGTCTGAGTTGCGGATGCCGTGGCGGTTGCTGTTGGAGTGTCAGTGGCCGTCGCCGTGTCGGTGGAAGTCGAGGTCGCAGTCGACGTCGGCGTGGAGGTGGTGGTCGCCGTCTGAGTTGCGGTCGGCGTATCGGTCGCAGTTGCGGACGCGGTGGCAGTTGCCGTCGCGGTATCGGTCGCGGTTGCAGTTGCAGTGTCAGTCGCCGTCGCCGTGGCTGTTGCGGTATCGGTCGCGGTCGCAGTGCCGGTGGCAGTAGCCGTGGACGTTGCTGTGCCCGTTGGGGTAGCGGTCTCGGTTGGGGTCGCCGTCGATGTCGCCGTCGCGGTATTAGTCGCGGTCGCAGTATTGGTTGCCGTGGCAGTCGGCGTACCGGTAGCAGTAGCCGTTGACGTCGGAGTATTCGTCGAAGTCGCGGTCGCCGTCTGAGTCGCAGTTGCGGTCGCGGTCGATGTTGCTGTCGAAGTATTGGTCGCGGTCGCAGTGTTCGTTGCGGTGGAGGTCGTCGTCGCAGTCGCCGTATTGGTCGTAGTCGAGGTCGCGGTGGCAGTGTCGGTGGCAGTCGGTGATGCCGTGGCGGTATCAGTCGCCGTCGCCGTTGCAGTCATAGTCGCGGTCGCGGTCGGTGTGGCCGTCGAAGTATTGGTCGCGGTCGCAGTATCTGTTGCGGTGGAGGTTGCTGTCTCGGTTGCCGTTGCTGTTGCCGTATCGGTCGTAGTCCCCGTCGCGGTGGCAGTATCGGTTGCGGTGCCAGTCGGCGTACCGGTAGCAGTAGCGGTGCTGGTCGCCGTCTGAGTTGGAGTTCCTGTATCTGTCCCCGTCGCCGTAGCAGTGACCGTCGGTGAAGCCGTAGCGGTATCGGTCGCCGTCGCCGTGCCGGTGGCAGTTGCGGTTGCGGTATCGGTGGCGGTGGATGTTGCGGTGGCAGTCGTGGTGTCGGTTGCAGTCGCAGTTGCTGTGCCGGTTGCCGTGGCAGTATCGGTGGCACTAGGCGTTGACGTCGGAGTGTCCGTCGAAGTCGCCGTCGCCGTCTGAGTAGCTGTCGCGGTCGCGGTGTCAGTGGCGGTCGATGACGCCGTAGCGGTATCGGTCGCCGTCGCTGTGGCGGTCATAGTCGGGGTCGCGCTCTGAGTTGCCGTCGCCGTGTCGGTTGCGGTGGCAGTCGCTGTGTCCGTCGCAGTATCGGTGGCGGTCGCAGTCGCTGACGCCGTGGCGGTGCCAGTTGCGGTCGGAGTATCAGTCGCCGTCTCTGTTGCGGTCGCAGTATCGGTGGCAGTCGCCGTCGCCGTGTCCGTTGCCGTGGCGGTATCGGTGGCAGTAGCCGTTGACGTCGGAGTGTCCGTCGAAGTCGCTGTCTGAGTATCTGTCGCGGTCGCCGTCTCGGTTGCAGTCGCCGTGTCGGTTGCGGTCGGTGATGCCGTAGCCGTATCGGTTGCAGTATCAGTCGCGGTCGACGTCTGAGTTGCAGTGGCGGTGTCAGTCGCAGTTGCAGTGCTGGTCGCTGTCTGAGTTGGGGTTCCTGTATCTGTTGCGGTCGCGGTGTCGGTGGCAGTCGCAGTCGCCGTGTCCGTTGCCGTGGCAGTATCGGTGGCAGTAGCCGTTGACGTCGGAGTGTTCGTCGAAGTCGCCGTCTGAGTGTCTGTTGCAGTAGCGGTGTCGGTGGCGGTCGGCGATGACGTAGCCGTATCTGTCGCGGTCGACGTCTGAGTTGCAGTGGCGGTATCAGTGGCGGTCGCAGTGTCAGTCGCCGTCTGGGTTGCGGTCGCCGTGTCAGTTGCGGTCGCGGTTGCGGTATCAGTCGCCGTCGCTGTATCGGTCGCGGTGTCGGTCGCCGTGGCTGTATCAGTTGCGGTATCCGTTGCCGTTGCCGTCGGCGTGTCGGTGGCGGTTGCGGTCGGCGTGGGCGTTGGGGGTGTCAGGGGGGCATCGAAGACCAGCACTCGATTGTTCGCTTCGTCGCCGACATAGAGGTTGCCAAGCGGGTCCATCGCGACGCCCGCAGGCTGGCACATCGCGGTTGCGCTCGGCGGCGTGTTGCCTGGGGCGGAATTGGCGCAAAAGCTGTCGGTGAAATCCGTCCCGCTCGCGCCTTGGCCAAAGACCTGGTTGGCGGTGACGTTGGATGTAGCCAGGGCCTGGTTGTATTCGAGGACGCGATTGTTGAACTGATCGGCGACCAGCAGGTCTCCGAAAGCGTCGAGGCTCACACCGATGGGATCGCAGGTTGAGATGGCGCTCGCATCGTCACATTCCTGGGTCGTAAAGCTCGTCCCGGTGCCGCCCTGGCCGAAGACGAGATCCGCCGTCGTGTCTCCCGGACTGCCGGGTGTGCCAGGTGTTCCGCCCATGCTCGCAAGCGGGTTCAGATAGGCGAGGACGCGCGCATTGCCCGAGTCGGCGACGAACAGGTCGCCGGCGGGATCGGCTGCCATGCCGCGCGGATCGCACAGCGCGTCGGCATCGAGACCGCCGGCGTTGCAGCCCGCGCTGCTGAAAAGTCCCCCTTGCCCGAACACGCTGTCGGCGACGGTATCGCCGGCGCCCGTCAGCATGTTGGGCGCGGCCAGCGGCTGATTAAATTCGAGCACGCGATCGTTGTTAGTGTCCGACACGTAGAGGTCAGCTGACGCGTCTACTGTCACGCCTTCTGGAAAGCACATCGACGAGGCGTTGATGGTGGCGGTGCCGAAGTTGCATTGATTGTTGGTGAAGCTGCCGTTCTGTCCGAAGACCAAACTGGCACTCAGTCCAAACGGTGATCCGGCAGCTGAACGGAGTGGCGTATTCGAGTACGCGATGGTCACCCGCGTCGGCTACATACAGGTTGCCCGCGCCGTCGACGGCGACGTCGGCCGGATCGCAGAGGCTGTCCGCGCCGAGGCCGTTGAAGTCGCCTACAGCCAGGCCGTCGTTGCAATTCACCGACAGCGGGTCGGGCTGGCCGATGACGATATCGGCGGGCTGGTCGTTGGTGAAGCCGGCGGCGTTGGCCCATCCGAGCACGCGATTGTTGACTGAGTCGGCGACGTAGAGGTGATTCGGTGAGGCGCTCGAATCGATCGCGACTCCCTGGGGCAACTGCAGCGCCGCCGCGGTCGGATTGTTGACGCCGTTGTGAGCCAAATCCATCTGTCCGAGCACCAACGAAGCCACCGGTGGGATTGACTGCGGAGTCGGGTACTCGAGGACGCGGTTGTTGGACGAGTCGGCGACGAAGATGTCGCCCGCGCCGTCCAGCGTAACGCCATCGGGCTGGCATAGCACGAAGCCGCTCGGTGCGATCCCGCTGGCTGCAGTGCCGCCGCAGATACCGGTGGCGAAGCTGCCGTTCTGGCCGAAGACGATGTCCGCGGTAACGTCGCCGACCCCGGTGTCGGGATCGGGCGCTGCCAGCGGCTGATTGAATTCGAGCACGCGGCTATTGCCGACGTCGGTTACGTACAAATCGCCCGAGCTGTCGAGGGCGATACCGTTCAGGTCGCAGATGCCGACGGCACTCGGCGGCGGATCTTCGCCGACGCCGTCATAGCAAGTGGTGTCGGTGAAATCGGTTCCGCTCGAGCCCTGGCCAAAAACCAGGTCGGCGGTAACGTCGCCGACCCCGGTGTCGGGATCGGGCGCTGCCAGCGGCTGATTGAATTCGAGCACGCGATGGTCGCCGTCGTCGCCGACGTACAGATTGTCCAAGCCGTCGACCGCCACCGACAGGGGATTGCACATCCCGACGGCCGTGACGTTGTCCGCATCGATATCGCACGCATTGGCGGCGAAGTCGGTGCCGCTCGCGCCCTGTCCAAAGACGAGGTCCGCGGTTGCGTCGCCGGCCCCGGTGTCGGCGTTGGGCGTTGCCAGCGGCTGATTGAATTCGAGCACGCGATGATTGCCCGCGTCGGCGACGTAGAGATTGTCATTGGAATCAGATGCGAGGCCTTGCGGATAACACAGCCCGGTCGCAGTCTGCGCACAGGCGGCCTGCGTAAAACTGCCGCCTTGCCCGAAGACCAGGTTCGCCGCGAAAACGGTGCCAACTGTTTGCGTGAACGGCTGAGTGTATTCGAGCACCCGATTGTTGCTGGTGTCCGCAACATAGAGATTGCCGACGCTGTCCACCGCCACGCCGCCGGGTTGGCACAGGCTACTGGCGCTCTCGCCTCCTCCGTTGCAAAGCGTGGTTTGAAAATCGGGCTGGCCGATTTCGATGTCTGCCGGTTGGCCATTGGTGAAGCTGGTGGCGTCGAGCCATCCGAGGATGCGGCTGTTGGCGCCGTCGACGACGTACAATGAGTCGTTCAGGTCGACCGCCATCTGGCTCGGCGAGTTGAGACTGGCCGCGCCCGGGTTGTTAATCCCGTTATGCGAGAAGTCGATTTGTCCGAGCACCGCGTCGGCAATGTTGTCGCCGGTGGCCGCTGTCAGCACCGTCACCATCAGCACGGCGGCGAACATCGAGACGAGCGCGATGGTGCTCAGGCGAAGTTTGGAACCTGCTCGGGGCGACTTTTGCGCGGGCGTGCTGTGTGCCATTTGACGCCGCGCAATCGTCCAGAACCCGGGCGGCGAATCGACTCTCAAGCAGTGTCGTGCCGACGCAACAGCGAGGTAAGTGGGTTGACAATTTGTGCCTAAACATACTGCACCGCGCCAAATGCGGAACGTCGCGAGACAACGCCGCGATCAATAGGAGCGATGAGGCGATAGAAAGTGGCTAACGCTCGATCAATGAAAGTGACACGCGCGCAGGATTTATGGATCGATCATTCTGCGCGCGCAGTCGTTGTCACTCGGCCGCCGTCACCGGTATGAAGCCCGTCGCGCCATTCTTCATTCTGATCTGAAGATAGTCGCCCGCGATGCCGGTGACGTGAACGTACTTCTTGCGGTGCACCTGGCCGACGGTTGAGCTGGTCGGGTCGGGACTTTGATAGACGAGCGAATTTTTCGTCAACAGGAAAAGTTTGTTGAGCGGCTTGACGGTCGGCGGGGCCGACGCAGTCGTCGTCGCAGCTCCCGCCGGCGCCTCACTGACGGCCGGCGTTGCGGGCGCCGGTATCAGCTTGGGATCGAGCGCACGCACCTCGTCGAACTCGGCGTTGGCTTCGGCCGCGCGCGCAGGCTCCGTTGCGAGCAGGTTCGCCAGCGCCAGGTGGGCCTTGGCGTCCTTGGGACTTAGTCCGATTGCGGTGCGGATCTGATCTTCGGCCTCGGCGAGTTTGCCTTCCTGCCGGAGCACCTCGCCCAAATCGAGATGGTAGTTGGCGCGATCCGGTTCGAGCGCGACTGCCGCGCGGTACTGATTTTCCGCGAGTCCGTGCTGGTTCTGCTCGTTATATAGATTGCCGAGCGCTACATGCGTCGCCGCGTTTTTCGGATCGATCTCGAGAACCTTCATGAACTCGACCTGCGCATCGCTCTCCTTGTGCTCAAAGATGTACAGGTTGCCGAGCGCGATATGCGTGCGCGGATCGTTCGGCGCGAGCTTGACGGCTTCCTGGTAGGCCGTCTCGGCGTCGGAGAGCTTGGTCGCCTGCATGTCGGCGTCGCCCTCGGCCAGAAAGTCCTCGGCCGCCTTGTGATGGCATCCCGCCACTATCAGAACTATCGCGCCGAAGGCCACTATCGCGCCGGTCCGGGCCAGTAAGGTTCGCTTGCTCTTCATCGGTACAGGGTCCTCCCGGACATCCGCGGGTTTCGACGTGCAATGATTGGACCGCGACGGAAAAATGTACAATTGATGTTGAAGTTAGGCATGAAACGGTGTCAAGTCGCCGAGTCCTCAATCGCGAAGTTGGTAGCTTTTACATTGCCCATTCCGATTCCCGTTCCATGCTTACGTTGGTTAGGTTATAAGGATACGCCGTGCGCTTTATTTTGATCGCAGCCAAGCAGCTCGAATTCGCCAAGACCCGGCTGGCGCCCGTCCTGCCGCCCGATGAGCGACGTGCGCTTGCCGAGGCGATGTTTCGCGACGTGCTGGCCGCCGCGGTCGGTGCGACGGCTGCCGACCACGTCGCCGTGGTGACATCGGACGCGGGCCTACTCGCGATGACGCGTGCTGCGAATGCGCTCGCTATCGACGAGGAATTTCCGCGCGGCCTCAACGTAGCGATCGCGCTCGCCACTTCGGCGTTGATTGCCGAGGGCGCCAAAACCGTTTGCACTTTGCTGTCGGACATCCCGCTGGTCACTCCCGAAGACGTCGACGCAGTGTTCGCCGCGATGCCGTCCGGGCGCGGCGCCGTGCTGGTGCCCTCGCGCGATTTCTCCGGCACCAACATCATATGCCGTTCCCCCGCCGACGCCGTGCCCACTCGCTTCGGCCGCCTGAGCCTGGTCAAGCATCTGGACGATTGCCGCGCGGCAGACGTTCCGGCTAGAGTGCTGCGACTTGCGCGGCCCGCGCTCGATCTCGACGTGATCGCCGATCTCGCCGAGTTCGAGCGCGCCGGGTCGGCCACGCACACTCAAAACCAGTTGGCCCGGCTCGGGATTGCTCATCACTAAAAATTGAAAAAACGGACTGATGTCGATCGTGGAAATGATTGAGCGGCTCGGCGCGCTTGTGCTCGACGGCATCGTGCGCCTCGGCGCGTTCGTGCTGTTCCTGTTGAACTCGGTCTTTTATGTTTTCGTGCCGCCGTTCAAGCCGCGGCTGTGGATTCGACAGATTCGGATCATCGGCGCCGACTCGCTCTTTCTTATCATCCTGATAGGCGGCTTCACCGGCATGGTGCTGGGCCTGCAAGGCTACAACACGCTGCGGCGCTTCGGCTCCGACGGCGCATTGGGCACGGTCGTCGCGCTGGTGCTGGTGCGCGAGCTTGGACCCGTGCTGGCGGCGCTGATGATCGCGGCGCGCGCCGGTTCCGCGATGGCGGCCGAGCTCGGCTCGATGCAATCGACCGAGCAGATCGACGCGCTCACCGTGATGGCGATCAACCCGGTGCAGTACCTGGTCTCGCCGCGGATGCTCGCCGGAATAATCAGCTTCCCGTTGCTGACGTCGATTTTCGACGTCGTCGGCATCTACGGCGGCTACATGGTCGGCGTCGGCCTGATGGGCGCGCCGTCGGGCGCCTACTTCAACGGAATCGCCGCCAACATGAGCGGCCACGACGTCATGACCGGACTCTACAAAGCGCTCGTCTTCGGCGTGATCGTCATGTGGGTCTGCTGCTACAAGGGATACCACGCCGAGCGGATGGCGACCGGGGTCAGCCGCGCTACCACCGAAGCGGTAGTGCTTTCGAGCGTTCTGATTCTTGCTTTCGACTATTTTCTTACGTCTATACTTTTGTAATAACACCCCATCTTCGACCAACTATGAGCGAACCTCAAATCAACGGCCGCGACGGTAATCCACCGCCGGTTCGCGACGCGGCCGGCGCCGGGAATGCAATCGAGGTGCGGGATCTTCGCCGCCGCTTCGGCCATCAGCAGGTGCTCGACGGCGTCACCCTCGACTTTCCATCGGGCCAGATCACGACCATCGTCGGCCCCAGCGGATCGGGCAAGACCGTCCTGTTGAAGCATCTCAACCTGCTGCTGCGGCCCGACTCGGGAACGATAACGATCGACAAGGTCGAGGTTACGCGGCTCGGCGCTACCGGGCTGGACGCCGTGCGCGAAAAATTCGGGATGCTGTTCCAGGCGGGCGCGCTGTTCGACTCGATGTCGATCTTCGACAACGTCGCCTTCCCGCTGGTCGAGAAGACAAGACTGACCCGCGACGAGATAGCAGAGCGCGTGCATGAGACGCTCAAGGCGGTCGGGCTCGAGGGCATGGAAGCGAAGTTTCCATCGCAGATAAGCGGCGGGATGCAGAAGCGGGCGGCGCTCGCGCGCGCACTGGTGCGGCGCCCGAAGATTCTCATGCTCGACGAGCCGACCACCGGCCTCGATCCGTCGCGCACCGGCGCGATTCACGAACTGATCCGCCGCACGCAGGAGAATTTTCACCTGACCGCCGTGATGGTCAGCCATGACGTGCCCGCGGTTTTCCAGGTTTCGGACCGGGTCGCGTTTCTCCATAATGGCCGGACTCATCTCAACGGCACGGTGGACGAGGTGATGGCGGCCGACGACGAAGTCTTCAAGCGTTTTCTGGCCGGCAAGGCGTCCGGCGAGGAGAATGAAACGGCCCTCGCGGGCTGAAATAACTATCTTATGTACGCAAGTCGAACTACGCAGTTTATCGTCGGGGTATTCGCGATTCTCGGAATTGCCGCGCTGGCGGTTCTGTCGCTCTCGCTGGGAAAAATTTCGTTGTTCCCCACGCCGGGGTACACCCTCTATGCAAGTTTCGATAATATTTCTGGCTTGAAGACCGGCGACCAGGTGCAACTCTCCGGTGTGCAGATCGGCAAGGTGGTGCACATCGGACTCAAGGACATGCGCGCACGGGTCGCGTTGCGGGTGGATGACGGCGTCGAGATCGACAACGATGCGATCGCGGCGATCAAGACCAGCGGCATCATCGGCGACAAGTATGTGTCCATCGCCCTCGGGCCAAGCGATCGCATGCTCAGGAATGGCGACACGATTCGGCAAACCCAGTCCGCCTTCGTGCTCGAGGATGCGATCGGCCAGCTAATCAATAGTTCAGGTAGCAGCAACTCCGACAAGGATTCAAAATCCTCAAGCTCGGACAATAATCAGAAGACCGGAAAACCGGAGAAGTAGCGAGACATATGATAACGCCCAATTCTTTCCAGCGACTCGTTCGGCGCCGTGCGGTCGCGATCCTCACGCTGACCGCCGCTATCGCTCTGAGCCTTGCGCCGTCGCGCTTCATCGCAACGGCCCGAGCTGACGATCCGATGGGCGTAGTGAAGACGACAGTCAACCAGGCACTCGATGTCCTGCGCGACAGTTCGACGCCCTTGGCCCAGCGCCAGGACAAGCTTCGTCAAATCGTGGCGACCACCTTCGATTTTACCGAGATGGCGAAGTCTGCCCTCGGCTACCATTGGAAGCAGATCACGCCCGCGCAGCAGCAGGAGTTTACGACGGCGTTCGTCGCATTCATCGAGGATTCTTACCTGAGCAAGATTAACGAGTACCGCGGTCAGCAGGTTTCATTCCTGAAATCGACCAGTGACGGCCCGCAATACGCGCAGGTCAGCACCGACATCATCGAGCCCGACGGCAAGGACACGATTCACGTGAACTACCGCCTGCTGCAAAGTGGCGACACCTGGAAGATCTACGATGTGACAGTGGACGCAATCAGCATCATTGCGAATTACCGTAACCAGTTTAATCGCGTGATGAACAACTCCGGTTACGACACTTTGATCAGCGATCTCAAGAGCAAACAGGCCGCCCTTGCGGCAAGTCTGGCGAACCATTAACAAGTATGGATTCCCCCGGTCAGGATAGGTAGGCTTTCGGTGGGAAATTCAAGGGATGGCGTGATGGAGAGGCAAATGAGATCTCGTTCTAAACAAGTCGAAAAGACAGGCGCGCTCTGGATGATGCTCGCATCGTCTGTGCTTGCGGTCGTTTCGTTTTCGACCCAGGCGCTGAGCGCAGATGTGGCACCCCTCTCGTCGAGTCCGGCGGCTCAATCCGCCGCGGCCACGCAGCCTCCGCCGGGCGAGAACAATCAGGCCTACTCAGACCCGTTGTCAGGGTTCAACGAGCCGATGTTCACCTTCAACCTGAAGCTCGACGACTGGGTGTTGCGACCCGTAGCCAGCGGATATTCCGTCATCGCACCGCAGCCCGTTCGCGAGGGCATCGGCCGATTCTTTGACAACGTTCGCGTCATTCCGCGCTTCGCCAACAATCTGTTTCAGCTCAAGTTCGCCGAGGCCGGCACGGAAGTCGCCCGCTTCGGAATCAACTCGACGATCGGACTGGCGGGCTTTTTCGATCCTGCCAGCGAATTGTTCGGGCTCGAGCAGCATAACAACGACTTCGGCCTCACCATTCGCTACTACGGCATCCCGACCGGTCCGTACGTGATGCTGCCGTTCTTTGGTCCATCGACGGTTGGCGACACTATCGGTCTGGTAGCAGACGGCGCGATGAATCCGATGAGCTATCTGCTGCCGTGGTGGATAACGATCACCGCCGATACCGGCGAGCAAGTGGTTGAAGCGGTGAACTACCGCTCGCTCCACATGAACCAGTTCGAGGAAGCGGATCGCTATGCGATCGACCTCTACGGCGCAGTGCAGGACGCATACCTGCAGACGCGCGACCATCAGGTCAAGAAGCTCCACGAGGAACAGTGGTAAGTCGAAGCTAGATTTCCAGAAGTAATTTTGACGACTAGCGCGCCGCGGGACAGAAGTTTCGCGGCGCGCTCTTTTTAGCTGGCGTCAGACGTGCTCCCAGGCGTGATACGAGCTGCGCACCAGCGGTCCCGACTCGACGTGATGGAATCCCATCGCGAGCGCGGCGGTTTTGATCTCGGCGAACTCTGCCGGCGGCACGTAGCGAGCGACGGGAATGTGATCGGCCGACGGGCGCAGATACTGGCCGAGCGTCAGGATGTCGCACTCGACGTCGTGGAGATCGCGAATCACGTCGAGCAGTTGGTCGTTAGTCTCGCCCAGGCCGAGCATCACGCCCGCCTTGGTGAACATCGGCTTGCCGAGCCGGCGCGCGACGTCCTTGGCGTGGCGGATAACGTCGAGCGAGCGCTGGTAGTTTCCGCCCGGCCGCACTGAGCGATAGAGGCTCGGCACCGTTTCGATATTGTGGTTGTAGATGTCGATTGGCGATTCCACCACCGTCTCGACGCTGTCGAACGATCCCTGGAAGTCGGGCACCAGCACCTCGACGCGCGCGGGCGTCGGGTTCGATTTGATCGCATGAGCGGTAGCCGCGAAATGTGCGGCGCCGCCGTCAGGCAGGTCGTCACGATCGACCGAGGTGACAACGACATGCTGCAAGCCGAGCCTCGCGACCGCCTCGGCGATTCGGCGCGGCTCGTCGGCGTCGAGCGGCCGCACCTTGCCGTGCGCGACGGCGCAATACGGACAATTGCGCGTGCACACATCGCCCATCAGCATGAAGGTCGCAGTGCGATGCGAAAAGCATTCGCCGATATTGGGGCAGCACGCCTCCTGGCAGACGGAATGCAGCTTCAGCTCGGCGAGAATCGCCTTGGTGCGGAAGTACTCGGGCGATACCGGCGCGCGAACCTTAATCCAGTCGGGATGCTTTCGTTCAGCCATCGCCAGCCATCAATTGCGCCGCCGGCACTACCTGGGACGCGCCGGCGAGAATGATTTCGTCGTAGCCGAAGGTCCGCGCGAAACTCTCGCGCATCACGGCGGCGAACTCGCGCACTGACACTGCGCGCTTCGTCTCTTCGCAGACGGAAGTCATGCGGCATCCGTCGATTCCGCACGGCACGATCGAATCGAAGTAGCCGAGGTCGGTGGATACGTTCAGCGCGAAGCCGTGCCACGTGATCCAGCGGCGAAGGCCGACGCCGATCGACGCAATCTTGCGCGCGCCGACCCAGACGCCGGTCATCGCGTCGCGGCGAGTCGCGTCGATGCCGAATTTTGCGAGCGCATCGATCATCGCGGCTTCGAGACTGCGGAGATACTTCGTCACGTCGCGGTCGCCGCCTTCGAGCTTGAGAATCGGATAGCCGATCAGCTGGCCGGGGCCGTGATAGGTCACCTGTCCGCCGCGCGAGACGCGCCGCACCGGCACGCCCGCGGGATTGGCGACGATGAAGCGCTCGTCGGCGCCGCGGCCGAGCGTGAAAATGTGCGGATGCTCCAACATCAGGAGCATGTCCGCACTTTCGCCTCTTCCGCGCGCCGCAAGCAGGTCGGCTTGCAGAGCGAGCGCGGCGTCGTAGTCGACGACGCCCAAATCGGCGACGGTCAGTGCTCCGCGCGAATTCATCGTCACAAGTCTATCGCTTCGCCGTCGGCGGCCAAAGCTGCCTGCATGATCGCCTCGGACATCGTGGGATGCGGATGCGCGGTCTTGCCGATTTCGGTGACGGTGGTCTCGAGCGTTTTACCGAGCACGACCTCGGAGATTATGTCGGTGGCGGCGTGTCCGACTATCTGGCATCCGATCACTTCGCCGTACTGCTTGGTGGCGACGATTTTCACGAAGCCCGCGGTCTCGTCGATCGCCACCGCCTTGCCGATCGCGCGGAACGGAAACTTGCCGACCTTCACTTCGATGCCGCGCGCTTTGGCGTCGGCTTCGCTGAGGCCGACGGTCGCAACTTCGGGCTCGCAGTAGATGCATGCGGGGATGGCGAGCAGGTCGAAGCCGGGCTCGCGCACGCCCGCCATAATTTCGACGGCTGCGATACCCTCGGCGCTGGCCTTGTGCGCGAGCAGGGGAGGACGGAGGACGTCGCCGATCGAGTAGATGCTCGGCACGGTGGTTTGGAATGAGTCGTTGGTCTTGATGAAGCCGCCACGCTCGAGCTCGATGCCGAGTTTTTCCAGGCCGATGTTCCGGCTGAGCGGAGTGCGGCCGACCGCGACCAGCACGACTTCGGCCTCGATCGATTTGTCGGCGCCCTCGGCGGTTACGGCGACGGACCAGAGATCGCCGTTGCGCGCCATCGACTTGTAGCCATGCCCGAGCATCACGGTGACGCCGCGCTTGATGAATGCGCGGCGCAGTTCTTCGGCGACCTCGGCGTCGATGCCGGGGAGCATCTGCTTTTCCAGCTCGACGATTGTCACCTTGGCGCCGAACGCGCTGTAGAAGTAGCCGAACTCGAGGCCGATGGCGCCGGCGCCGATGACGACGACGCTCGCGGGCATCTTGTCGAGCACGAGGGCTTCCTTGCTGGTGACGACGCCGTCGCCGACCTTCATTCCCGGGAACAGGCGTTCGCCCGAGCCGGCGGCGATCAGGATGCGCTCGCCGTCGAGCGTGGCAGAGGCCGGCGCCGGTTTGCCTTCGAGCGGCGCGAGCGCGACGGAATGCGGGCTGGTGATGGTCGCGTCGGCTTCGAAGTAGTCGATTTTGTTTTTCTTGAAGAGATAGAGCACGCCCTTGGAGAGCTTGTCGGCGGCGGCGCGCGAACGCGCGATGACCTTGGCGAAGTCGAAGCGGATTTCGCCGGTCTCGATGCCGTGTTCTTTCGACGCGCCGCGGATGGTGTCCATCGCGGTGGCGGAGTTGAGCAGCGCCTTCGACGGGATGCATCCCCAGTTGAGGCATACGCCACCGGGGCGGTCGCGCTCGATGACGGCGACGCGCATTTTGAGCTGAGCGGCGCGAATCGCGGCGACATATCCGCCGGGTCCGGAGCCGATTACGACGAGGTCATAGCGGGTGTTTGGCAAGATGAAGTTCCTTCGGAAGGTTAAGTTGCGCTCCCTATTATTCTCTGAATCTAAGCATCGAGTAAGGGTGAGACCACCGAACGCCAGCCATCTGATAGGCGTGACCCTCCTGTATCAGAAGGATGTTGACACTGCTCACATCGCTGAAGTAATGTGAGCGGCGACAACATCGAAAACATGGAGATCGGGAGTTTGGACGAGCACGCTTATCATCACGGGAATTTGCGGGGGGCATTGCTGGCGGCTGCGTCCGAACAGATCGAGTCGATCGGGTTTGAGGCGCTGTCGTTGCGCGACCTGGCGGCGTCGTTGGAGGTTTCGCGTGCGGCACCTTACCGGCATTTCGCGGATCGGCGCGCGCTGCTGGCGGCAATCGCCGCCGACGGATTCCAGCATCTCGAGCGCGCGGCGAACGCCGCGATGGCCAGGCAGGCGACCCCGTCCTCGCAGCTCGTCGCGGGAGCGCGTGCGTATCTTGCCTTTGCGGCGCGACGGCCGCAGTTGTTTCGACTGATGTTCGTCTCGGATCTGTTGACGGGAGAAGAACCGCGCGATCCGGTATTGATCCAGGTCGCGAACAGCTTCCATTTGCGCTTTGAGGCTTTGGTCGCGGAAAACTGTGCGACGCGAAACGACAAAACGGTCAAGGCAGCTGCGCTGACGTTCTGGTCGATCCTGCATGGATTCGCGCTGCTCAGGATGGGCGACAGGGTTATGCCCTTCATGCGCGGGCCGCTCACTGACGGCGACTTGCGCGAGGCCGTGCTGGGAGCGGCGAGCGCGATCCCCGGTTCGATCAAACCAGGCAAATCCGACGGACGTGGCCCGCGCTCGTACGCAACGGTAAAGTGGTGAGGTCCAAGAGAAGCTGATGCCAATTCGCCGCAGTTCGGCCGCGGTTTCACTGCTGGCGCTGATGGTCATCCTTGCAGCCGGTCTGTTGTTCGCCTCGCGGGCGGACGCGGCCGCATGGACACAACCGGGTTACCTCTACCGCTATCTCGTATGGGGCGCACAATTCCCCTTCACGTCGCGCGCCGACGACTACCGGCATTATGGGTTTCACACAATCGACAAGGCGCCGACTGCGTTTCAGTTCGCGCAGGGCCGACGCGATGCGGTTCCGGATCCGGTGGAATACAAGGATGGAGACGTCGTCAAGCGGGTCGCGCTGCCGGAGCTGCTGCGTTCCACTAAAACTCATGCGTTCATCGTGGTGCGAGACAACCAGGTGCTATACGAGGACTATTTCAATGGTTATGCGCGCGACTCGCTATGTACCGCATGGTCGGTGTCGAAGTCTGTCACCTCGGCGCTGGTCGGTATCGCGATCTCTGAGGGCCATATCAAGAGTATCGACGATCCGATCACAAATTATCTGCCGGAGCTGAAGGGCCGAGGCTACGACTCGATTACGATCAAGAATCTTTTGACGATGGGATCGGGGATACGATACCGGATCAATTTTTTCCCGTGGGACGAATTTGTGCTTGCGGGCTATTACCCCGATTTGCGGCAGCTACTGTTATCCGACCTGACGATCATGGAGCCGCCGGGACAGGCATTTCACTACAACAACTTCAACGCCGAACTTATCGGCATGATCCTGGAACGTGCTACCCACAGCAGGCCCAGCCAGTATCTTCAGGAAAAAATCTGGAAGCCGATAGGTATGGAATATCCGGCCACCTGGAGTATCGACAGTGAACAGGACGGCTTTGAGCTAACACCTATACTGCTCAACGCGAGAGCTATCGACTTAGCCAAGTTCGGAAGGCTCTATCTGAACAACGGTAACTGGGACGGCAAGCAGATTGTGCCAAAGCAGTGGGTGCTCGATTCCACTACCCGAGATCCGGGCGACAATCGTCCCTGGGAGACTTTCTCGCGCTGGCAGCAAGATGGCGGCTACTACAAATATTTCTGGTGGGGCGTTTCGCACGGCGATGACTATAGCTATATGGGCATTGGCACCTATGGCCAGTTTATTTTCGTTTCACCCAGGACAAAGGTCGTGATAGTTAGGACGGCTGACGAGGACGGAATCGACCCACCGTACTGGCGCGAAGTCTTCGAGAATATTGCAGAGCACGTTGATGAATCCTATCGTAACGGCGATGCGGTGACGGGGGCTGTAAAATGATCTTTCGCGAACTCAATCGTGGCAAGTGCAAGACCTATCTGGCTGTCTCGGAGAAGACCGGTAAGGCCGCAATCATCGATCCTGTGCGCGACAAGGTCGAACGCTACCTCGCCGTGCTGGCTTATCATGGGTGGCGGCTGGAATTGATTATCGACACACATACTCACGCGGACCATCGGAGTGGGGCGCTTGAGTTGAGCGAATTAACCGGGACGCCCGTCGCGATGCATCGGCTGGCGCCGGCGCCGCACGTCAGCATCCACGTCGAAGATGGGCAGGCAGTTCAGGTAGGAGAGGAGGAGCTTCGAGTCCTTCATACACCCGGGCATACACCGGATTCGATAAGTCTGTTGGCCAAGGATCGTGTATTCACCGGCGACGTTTTGTTTATCCATGGAACAGGTCGCGCGGATTTCGCGGGCGGCGACCCAGGTATCCAGTACGATTCGATCGCGCGCAAGTTGTTCACGCTGCCCGATCAGACTTTGGTTTTTCCTGCGCACGACTATCGAGGGCATACGCAATCGACGATCGGAGAAGAGAAGCGCTCGAATCCGCGGCTGGCGGGCAAGTCGCGCGACGATTACATCAACCTGATGAACAACCTCGGCCTGCCGCTGCCCGACGGCATCCAGGAGGCACTGCAGCCGAACCAATCTGACGTCGATGCGGGCGCGCTCAAGTTCCCCACACTCGCGCAGCTCAACCAGGTGCGTCAGTTGACCGCGGCGGAGCTGCGCGATCGGATCGCCGGCTCCAATCCGCCGCTGGTAATCGACGTTCGCGAGGAAAATGAGTATCGCGGAGAGCTGGGGCATATCGCAGGCGCGCAACTGATTCCACTCAAGGAGTTGCCCGAGCGAATCGGTGAGCTAGGCGATGCGAAAGGGCGCGACATTGTCGCGATATGCCGAGTAGGAGTGCGGAGCGCTACCGCCGCCGCGATCTTTACCGGGCTAGGCTTCGAGCACGTGTGGAATTTGAAGGGCGGGATGATCGAGTGGAAGGATGCGCGGCTGCCGGTTGAGTGAGGATAGGCCCACTGTCAGGAAGATGACGCGGGGGACCAGAGCAGGAACTTAGGCATAGTGCGGGTGCGAGAGAGGATGGCTACTGCGCGCTGGCCGTCGGTGAAATAGGGATCGCCGGTCAGGTTGTGGCGCGGTGAGGCTACCGGTGCGGGCTCGACGCCGCCGACGAAGCCGAGGCGCGATACGCGGCGCGACGCGAGCAGATCGTCGAGCACGTAGTCGCGGGACTCGTCGACATTGGGATCGATCTGATGAGTGGTGAGGTTCCAGGTTTTGGGCGTGAAGCGTACGCCGATATCGCGGCTGACCTGGCCGATCCAAACCGGTTGCCCATCGAACCGCACGTCTGTCGTCCACAGGCGCAGGTGGAGGCGCTGATTGAGGCTTGCGCGCGCGCGTTGCAGCGCGAAATCCTGCTGGCGTCCGTAGAGATACAGCGGACTCACGGGCGAGTAGCGGTATTGCGATTCGAGCAGGAAGGCGCGCGCAGTCTTCCACGAGGTGCCGAGCGTGATCGACTCAGTCTCGTCCCACGTGCTGAGGCATTCCTGAATGCTGGCGCGGTCGCCGACGACGACCAGGTTGAGCGGATCGCCTTCGACGGTTCCGCGCGCGTTGCTGGTACATCGCGGTTGCCGCTCGAGCCAGTCCTTGAGCGCGTGCTCGTCGAGTTCTTTGGCGTCGCGCACCGGCGCGGAATCTTCGGCGGCATGCGACAGCGTGAGCCCGGGCACTTCGACCATGAATTGAATTTCGCAGGCGCTATTGCGCCCGATCAAGCGCACATCAACGCGCTTCACGCCTTCATCGAGCCGCGTGAAAATGAAACCGCTCAGTTTCGTGGCGGGCGGGATAACGCCGCTGGGAAACATCGCGGTGCGGAAGAGTTCATTCATGCGCTGGTTCGCGGCGCGAGCGGACAGCAACTTGAGCGGCACGAGTGGAAGCAGAGGAAGGAAAAGCCAACCGATCACCCCGAACGCGACCAGCCGGGTGCCCATCCTGAAGTGCGTGAGATTGGCGGCCTCCAGCGCCGTGTAGTAGTCGGGGTCGAGTTGCACGCGATCGAGCCATAGCTCTTCACCGTCGCCGTTATCGACTTCCAGCCAGACCGCCTGCATCCGGTGGCGAGCAAGGCGGACGCCGAATGCGCGCTCGCTCTCGCGGTCGCTCGGCACTGCAACTGTTATCTCGACCTCGCCTTGCCGCCGGGTCTGCTCACGCTCGAGGAACGCGCGCTCATCCGGATGCGGCGAGTAGTTGACGGTCAACCATCTGCGGATCGACCACACGCTGCCTGACATCCATTCCTTGTTCATAGGCCTTGGCGGATTTTAGCGGAAAAATCGGGCGAGTCGTCAGCGGCTTTGGCTTTGTCGGTGATGTCGCTGCGTAGCTTAATCTCGGCGAACGGCAGACTGGTATCGATCTGGCCGCGCTCGTAGAGCAATTCGTCGAGATGGCCGTTCACCAGCATGCGCCAATCGAAACTTCCTGCCGCGCCGATGTGTTGGGTATGGCCGCGAATAGTGGTCGTGCAGTTCTGAGTGAGTGCGTTGTACCACTCCGGATGGTCGGCGAGGCTGTTCACTTCGTCGAGGTAGTCGACCAGCAGCGCTCGCGCCTGCGCGGGTGGAACGCGAATGCGATAGAGGTAGACCTGCTCGCCGCGATGGTTGGTTCGCAAGCCGACGAGGTCGCGTTCGTCGGCTACTACATAGTAGAGCTCGTACTGGCGGAAGAAGCCGCGAAGGGCGGAGTAGGATTCGCCCTTTTCCTTGCGCGTCTCGATCGAGATGGCGAGATGTTGGCCGTCGTCGAAGTCCCAGCTGACAATAGTGTGCGCGATTTCAGTCGGTCCCCAGAATGAGATGAACAGATCGAGGCCTTGAATGCGGTCGAGGTCGTAGGTCCGCGTCTCCCAGCGCTGGTCGTAGTCGTTTTCGGATCGGTAGTTGAAATTGCGGACGTTCTGGATCGTAACGTGGCTGCCATCGAAGGTTGCGCGCGCCGTGCGAGCTACGTCGGGCGTCCAGTCGCGGCTATTGCTCGGCGGAATCGAGCTCCACCATAGAGCTACGGCAACTATGGGCAATACTGAGACAGCTAGTCCTCTTAGCAGAGGGCGAATGAGAGCTAGCGATAGGACTATAACTAAGACCAGTCCTACAACTAGCATTCCGGCCAGCGTGCGCGACTGCGGGCCGTCGAGCCATAGCGCGAGTGTGGCCCAGGCGACTCCTATAGCTACGAGCATCGATAGAGCTATCGTCGCTAGCAGGCGGATCGCGCGGCGCACCATCAGTGGATTCCGGCGTGCTCGTAAAGGATGCGCCGCACCTCCTCGATCGTCGCGGGCGTCGACTGAGTCGAATGTCCGGAACGCACGACCAGCTCGGACTCGACGCCGTCGATATGCGCGCTCTTGTACTCGACGACGCCGTCGTTGCCCTCTTCGACCGGGCCTGAGCCTTGCACTGGAATGATCGAGTGAGCGTGCACGCCGGGCGCGATCGGCAACGCCGAGAGCGTCTTGATGAAGGGATTGGACGCGTCCATGTTGTCGAGCGCGGTCGGCAGCGTAAATGGAGTGCCCAACAAGCTGGGCTCGCGCAGCTTTCCGAGTTGAACCGTGGCCTTGGCGAGACCGCCGGGCAGGTTGATGAACTTGTTGCCGAACTTGACGATAGGATTGCTCGCCATGTAGCTGCCGCGATGGGGCGTGGCGATGAAGATCACTTCGGTCACGAACGGCAGAGGCTTTACGAACATCGCGCGTTGCGCCAGGTCGCGAGTCTCAGGGTCAAGGTCAGCCTGGTCGAATGGGACCTTGGTCACGTTGTTCCAGAAGCGGTTGCCGCTATCGACCACGGTCATCTTGGTCAGCAGGCCGCCCTGACTGTGTCCCACGACTACCATCTGGTTGAGCGCCGGGTCCTTGCCGTCGGGATCGACGTCCTTGCGGACAGCCTGCAGCGATTCCCGCAACCGCATCGCAGACAACGCGATCGGATTGCCGCTGTTATAGACGAACAACCAGATCTGATAGCGCGATGCGATTTTGTAATCGCCCAGCAGTTCGTTCGCCATCTCGGCCCATCGCGCGGGACTCGACGCCGTCCCATGAACGAACACGACGGGAATCATGTTCGGATGGTACGGATGCAACATGAAGAGACCGTTGATGTCGGCGCCCTGGCCGACGCCGGGGAGCAGGAAGTCGCCACGGCGAAAGCCCGCAAGCTCGAAATCCCAAATCGGCGCGCCTTCGAGCCGATAGGCCAGGGCGGCGCTGGGATCCGACTCGAGTGGCACAGAAACGGATCCGACCTGCACAACTCTCGTCCGGTCGTCGTCGTATAGTTCGACGGTGCCATGCAGATGACCGGTGCTCATCGCGAGGCGCGGATTGTCGAAGCGCACGAAGGCGGTGATCGGCACTTTGGAATTAGGCGGGATCCATCGGCTAGCTGGCACTCCCGGCGACGCCTGAACTTGTGCCGAGAGCGCGGCGCCGATACCGGGCCTCCGATAGGTATTGCGCAGCCCGCGTACCTCGAGGTCGGCGAGCGAAACGAATTTAGTCAGATGATATCCGCTGTAGGTGAATGCGGCGGGATTGGCGCTCAAGTCGAGCGAGCCAAAGGGCAAAGCCAGCTGACGCGCGCCAAGGTCAACTTCCTTTCCGTCACTGGCTGCTAGTCCCAGTGCTATGCCTCGGTTGTATAGGTCAAGTGCGAGGCGCAGGCGCGGGTCGTATGGGCCAGGCGCGTCTGCCGGGTCAACCGGAAACAGGAATGCGTACGCATAGGCGGCGGATGCCAGGTAGTAGGACTTATTTCCGGAGCTTTCCGCAGAGTCAAAGGATAGCTCGGATAGCGCGAACAGGCGGTCGCGCTCGTCGGGTTTGCCAAGGCCGGAATTCAATTCGGCCAGTACTGCCTGCGGATCGCTTTTGAAGCGCTCAGTCAGAGCGGATCGCTCGAGCAGCTGAGTCGAGTAGTCGCTGGGTTTGCCGGTCGATAGGACGTTGGCGTTGAGCTCGCGATGCGCCGCTTGCTCGTCGAGACGCTTGACTCCTACAGGAGTGGCGCAACCGCTGGCGAATAGAACTACAAACGCAACCGATAGGTGTACCAGGAGGAAGGCGAGATAGGTCTGACTCGCGAGGGAAGCTGCGCGAGTTCTCATTCAGCGCGTTGGAGCACTTTCACAGCAGCAGGCTGGAGGGGTTTTCGAGGAAGCGCTTCAGTTCCGAGAGGAAGCGGCCGGCGACGACACCGTCGACGATGCGGTGATCGAACGAGCCGGTGATCATCATGGTCTTGCCGACGGCCAGCTGGCCGTTGCGGACGACCGGGCGATCCTTGATGGCGCTGACGGCGAGAATCGCCGCTTGCGGCGGAACGATGACGGCGGCGAAGTGCTCGACCCCGAGCATCCCCATGTTGGAAATCGAAAACGTCGCGCCGGAGAGTTCGTCGGAGGTGAAACCGCCGCGGCTCGATTTCGCCACGAGGCGATGCGCGGCGCGCGAGATTTCGAGCAGCGAGAGCCGTTCGCATTCGCGAATCACCGGCAGAATCAAGCCGTCCTCGACCGCGACGGCGACTCCTATGTTGACGTTGGGATGGATGACGATGCCTTCGTCTTCGTAGCTCGCATTGATGCGCGGATAGCGGCCCAGCGCGAGTGCGCAGGCCTTCACGATGATGTCGTTGTAGGTGACGGTTTCCTCGAACAGCTCGGTTGCTTCGAGCGAGTCCTTGAGGCGGACCGCGTCTTCCATCGCGACTTCGACGGTGACGTAGAAGTGCGGGATCTCGCGCTTCGACAAGGCCATCCGCTTGGCGATGGTCTTGCGCATCGCGGACAGTTCCTCGCGCGAGCCGGGCGCGCCCTCGCGCGGCGAGACGAGGCGGCGGAATTTGAACAGCTGCTGCTCGCGGATGAAGTTGTCGATGTCGCGCTTGGTGACGCGTCCGTCGGGACCGGTGCCGCGAACGTGCGCGAGGTCGACCCCGGCCTCCTCGGCGGCGCGGCGCGCGAGCGGAGAAGCGCGGAGCTTGTGGCCGTCGCCGTCGTCGGGCGGCGGAGTCGCGGGCTCGGGATGCGGAGGCGGCGCGGCGATCGCGGTCGGTGCCGCACTCAGATTCGCGGACATTGCAGGGTGCACATGCAAATCACCGGCGGAGCCGTCGGTCACGACGGCGGCCGGTGCGATCGATTTCTTCGGTGACTCTTTCTTCTCGGCGGCCTTCGGTTTTATCGCGATCGGCTTGGGCGACTCCGAGGTCACCTGAGCCTCGGCGCCCGGGTCTTCCATCGCCGCGGTGTCAGCCGGCTTGGCGTCCGACTTCGTCTCTGATTTGGATTCCTTCGCGGACTTGGATTCCTTCGCGGCGTTGGATTCCTTCGCGGCCGTGGATTTCATTATTGCGATCACGGCACCGACCGGCGCGCTCTCGCCTTCGTTCAATTTGATCTGGTCGAGCACGCCCTCCTCGAACGACTCGAGCACCATGTCGGCTTTGTCGGTCTCGACCTCGGCCAGAGCCTCGCCGCGCGCGACTTTGTCGCCGGGACGCTTGAGCCAGCGGAGGATCTTGCCTTCCTCCATCGTGTCCGAGAGCTTGGGCATCGTGATTTCGTTGCTCATGATGGCTCGCCCAAAAATAGCTTAAGTCAGTTGCTCTGCCGCCTTTACGATATCACCGGCGCTGGGCAGCGAGGCATGCTCGAGATGCTTGTTGTATGGCATCGGAGAATCGAGTGCCGCGACGCGGGCGACGGGAGCGTCGAGCGAATCGAAGGCGGCTTCGTGAATTTGCGCGGCGATCTCCGCGCCGGCGCCGCCGGTGCGCCATCCTTCGTAGGCGACGATCGCGCGGCCGGTTTTCTTCACCGACGCGACGACGGTCTCCATGTCGAGCGGGTTCAGCGTCCGCAGGTCGACAATCTCGGCGTCGATGCCGGAGTTCTCGAGCGCCTCGGCCGCGGCGATCGCGTCGTACACGCATTTCGAGTAAGTGACTATAGTCACATCCTTACCCTCGCGGACTATATTTGCCTTGCCGAACGGCACCATGAACTCGGGATCTTCGGGGACTTCGCCCTTCACGCCGTATAGTGACTCGTGTTCGAGGAACATCACCGGATCGATCTGACGAATGGCGGTCTTCAGCAGCCCTTTGGCGTCGGCCGGCGTTGCCGGGATAACGACGCGCAGCCCGGGGCAGTGGAGGAAATACGCTTCGAGGCTCTGGCTGTGCTGCGCGCCGAGCTGATGGCCACCGCCCTGCGGCGCGCGAATGACTATAGGTACATTGGCATTGCCGCCGAACATGAAATGTATTTTGGCGGCGCTATTGACTATCTGATCCATAGCCAGTAGCCCGAAGTTGATAGTCATCAGTTCGACTATCGGCTTGAGCCCGCCCATCGCAGCGCCGATGCCCGCGCCGACAATAGTCAGTTCGGAGATAGGAGTGTCGCGAACGCGTTTTTCGCCGTAAACGGCGAGCAAGCCATCGGTGACTTTGAACGCGCCGCCGAAGTAGCCGACCTCCTCGCCCATGATGAAGACGCGCTCGTCGCGGTCGAGCTCCTCGCGCAGGGCCTGGTTCAACGCTTCGCGGTAAGTGATTTGCGCCACTACTTTTTCTCCGACGCGTAAACGCCCTTGCCGAGTTCGTCCATCGAGGGCTCGGGGCTTTCGTCGGCGAACTTGACCGCGTCATCTATAGTCGCGTTGACCTCGCGCTCGACCTCGTCGAGCTTGGCGTCGGTCGCGCGCTTCTCGGCGAGCAGGCGCCGGTGCAGATTTTTAATCGGGTCGCGCTCCTGCCAGATTCGTTCCTCGCGCTTCGAGCGATACTCGGCCGGATCGGACATCGAATGACCGCGGAAGCGGTAGGTGACGGCCTCGATCAACGACGGCCCGTCGCCGTTGCGCGCACGCGCGACCGCCTCCATCGTGGCGCCGTAAACCTCGAGCACGTCCATCCCGTCCACCCGCACGCCCGGCATCTTGTACGGTTCGGCGAAGCGGTAGAGCTCCTCCTGGCTGATCGCGTTCTGGACCAGCGTGCCCATCCCGTAAAAATTATTCTCGCAAATGAAAACCAGCGGCAGCTTCCACAGCGACGCCATGTTGAGAGTCTCGTGGAAGGCGCCTTGCGGCAGCGCGCCGTCGCCGAAAAAGCAGCAGACGACTTCGGGACCTTCGTTGTAGCTGACCGCGAGCGCGAGGCCGCAGGCGATTGGCAGGCCGCCGCCGACGATCGCGTAGCCGCCCATGAAGCGCAGGTCCTGATCGAACAGATGCATCGAGCCGCCGCGGCCGTGCGAGATGCCGGTCGCCTTGCCGAACAGCTCGGCCATCACCAGGCGCGGGTCGGCGCCCTTGGCGAGGCAATGGCCGTGCTCGCGATAAGTCGAGACGACGTAGTCCTTGTCGTAGAGCGCGTAAATCGAGCCGACCGCCACCGCCTCCTCGCCGGCGTAGAGATGGCAGAAGCCGGTGATTTTGCCGCGGCTGTACATCTCGGCGGTCTTCTCTTCGAAGCGCCGGATGAGCGTCATGCGCCGATAGAGATCGAGCAGCTGGCTCTCGTGCAGAGTCAGCAGCGCGTGTTGGGCAGTATGCTTGTCGCGTTCGAGTGCCATGGTGATCGATCAAACTGTAACCCGATCAGCCGTGGGGGTAAACGTCGGTCAATATTAATGCAGTTGAACCTACGCGTGCTCTTTGTGTTAGAAAATCAAGTCGAAGTAACATGACGCCGAACAGCAATCGAACGCTAGTTTTGTTGCGTCATCGCTGACCTGGCGACTTGGGGGTGCAGTTGATTAGAGGCCGGCTCCGTCGGAACGCTGTCGCACTGAGCATGATTGGTGCTCTGCTGTGCTGCGATTTTGCCTTCGCAGGCGGGTCCAAGCGTCCCTCCGCAAGCGCGCAGGCGCTGTGGATTTCGGACGTCCCCGCTTGAAGCAAAGAGTGACGAGCCCGTAGCCAGACAAGTGTTTCAGCGGGTCGAAGCCGCCTTCAGTTGCCTCGCATAGCCTCGCGCTGGATCAGCATCTTCAGCACCTCGTTGGTACCCTCATAGATTTGGAGCACGCGCTGGTCGCGATAGAGCTTCTCAACCATCGATCCCTGCAGATAACCTGCACCGCCGAATACCTGTAGCGCGTTAGTGCACACCCACTCAGCGGTCTCGGCGGCAAAGAGTTTCGCCATCGATGCTTCCTTGAGCCGGGGATGTCCTTGCTCCTTTAATCGGGCGGCGTGAAGGTAAAGTTGCCGCGCAGCCTCAATTCGGGTCGCCATTTCGGCAAGGCGAAACCCGATTGCCTGATGCTCGATAATCGGCTGGCCGAAACTGTGCCTCTCCTTCGCGTATGCGAGCGCGTGGTCATAAGCTGACTGCGCAACGCCGACCGCCTGCGCGGCCACGCCCACGCGATTGGTGTCCAGCCCCTCGAGAATGATCTTGTAGCCGCTACCAACAGAACCCAACACATCGGCGTCGGTCAATTCAAGGCCGTCCAATGCGATTTGGCAAATGTCCATCACCCGGTGCCCGAGCTTCTTTTCCCGACGAATGACGGAATAGCCAGGCATATTAGGCCGGATCAGAAAGGTTGTGAGCCCATTCTTTGCTAAATCCGGATCGGCGTTAGCCAGCAGAATCGCTGCCCCCGCCGAGCTGCCGCCCGTAATGAAAACCTTGTGTCCGTTGATTATCCAGCGGTCGCCTTTGCGAACAGCACGGGTTCGCAAACTCGAAAGATCCGATCCTGCATGCGGTTCGCTGAGCAGAAGCGCGATGTAATATTTGCCCTCGACGACCGGCCGCAGGAAATTTTCCTTCTGCTGATCCGTGCCGAATTGCAGTAGCTTTGCTACGTAAGGAAACGAGATCCCGCCGACTTGGTTGGCGATCGCGCAATCACCGTAGGCGAGCTCCTCGACCATCATAGCCCATGCGACAATCCCACTGTCAGAACCGCCCCACTCAGTAGGCGCGCACACGCCGTGAAGACCGAGCTCGCCGATGCGCTTCCACACATGCGCAGGGACGGCCTCTTCTTCGTCCCACTGCAAGATGTTGGGAAGAATCTCGCTCCTGACGAATCGACGCGTCAAGTTGCGAATTGCTAATTGATCGTCGGTGAAGACCGCCGAACTTTTTGAGCCGGAATATTGCTCCATTGCCGGTTTACTTGGGCCGTTGAAACCCGGGCCATCGGGTGTCATCCAGGTAAGTGCGATCTTCTACTATGCGGCCGTCTTTGAAAGTGAGGATCGCGCAGAAGGGAGACCGCCATTCATCGCCCTGATCGGGATCGAAAAGCGTTGCTTCAACCACCACCACGTTGCCAACCGCGTGGGTCCGATCGAGGCGAATGTTGCGGCGGGGCGCAACCTTGACGACGCGCTGCTCGAGCTTGAGAAAACGCGGTCGTCCTTCAATTATTGCTCCGCCGAACATCGAGGAGACCTCACAGTTCTCGGCGTAGCATTCGTTCACCATGCGATCGACATCGTTGTTGTAGGTCTCCGCCCAGAACTTGACTACCTCGAGATTACGTTTTTCTAACTCGCTCATGAATGAATCCTTTTCTTCCCCAGGCAGTCCGGTCTACGACCCTCGGAGCCCACAGTCTCACGAGTTAACGCGACAGGTAAACCCGAATTCGGGAGCATCAAGGCACTTTGCCTGCCTGCCGCGACTCAGAACAAATCGCGCTGGGCTGACGCTGCTACCGGCTGGAACGAGCGGCGGTGAATTGGCGACGGGCCTAGCTTTTTGATCGATTGCATGTGCTCGTTGGTGCAGTAGCCCTTGTGTTGCGCGAAGCCGTAGCCGGGGTAGAGCGCGTCGAGCTCCACCATCATGCGGTCGCGCGTGACTTTGGCGATGATCGACGCGGCGGCGATGCAGAAACTTTTGCGATCGCCGCCGACGATCCTGGTCTGCGGAAGTTCGAGGCTTGGAATGAGGCGGCCGTCCACCAGCACGTGGCCGGGCGTGAGACTCAAGGCGGACAGCGCGCGGCGGCTCGCCGACATGGTGGCCCAATAGATATTGAGGCGATCGATTTCGTTGACCTCGGCGATGCCGACGCCGACTGCTATCGCGCGCTCGCGGATGGGCGTGAAGAGTTCCTCGCGCTGCTCGTGCGTCAACTGTTTTGAATCGTGCACGCCGCTGATGAAAGCTTCGGGCGCGAAGACAACCGCGGCTGCGACCACCGGCCCGGCCATCGGGCCGACGCCGGCTTCGTCGACGCCGGCGACCGCGTCGATGCCGAGTTTCCAGAGCCGTCGTTCGTAGCGCAGGTCGGGCCGCTTGCTCATCGCGATTTATGCCATCCGTTTCAGGCGCGCTTTGCGAATCGTTTCGGCCGCATTTTCGGGGTCGGGGATTTCATGGAGGCGAATGGCGTAGTCGGAGCTCGCTGCCGACGCGATCGTCACGTCGCCGAGCCCGAACATCCGTTGAAAGACGCGCTGGCCGACTTCGACCGAGCGGATATCCGCCAGTTCCATCTCGCGCCGGCGCGTCGCGACCAGCCCGCGCTTTTCAATCAAGCGGTCGGAAGTGAGACTCCAGTTGATGGTCCGTGCGCGAACCATCGTGACAATGAAAAAGAGCACGCCGATGCCGATCAGCGCGAAGCCGGCCTGCACCGGCTCGAATTTCACGTAGAGCAACCTGCCGCCCGCCGCGATCAAAACCGCGCCGACCAGGAAGCCGTTGGCGTAGTACCACAGCGACGGGCGATAAACGGCGAGGGCGTACTCGCGCACTGCCGACGGCTTGGGCGCGAACAGCCGCGTCCCGCATCGCGAGCAGAACGCGGCGCCTTGCTGGTTGTCGTTACCGCACTGGGGACATCTCATCGCGCGCCCGCCTCTGCCACCGCATCGGGAAAGAAGAGTAGCCGATGCGATTATGATGATGCGCGGCGCGTCGCGTCAATCGGCGGCGCCGCAACTGGCCGCAATCCGCTGGTCGTGGTAATCGTCGATCATGAAATTCGGATTATTCGGAATCAACAACGGACCGTGTGCGTTTCCCAAATGCGCCGCCGCCGTCGCGCGCGCGGCCGAAGAGGCGGGATTTGAAAGCGTGTGGACAGGCGAGCATGTGATTCTGCCCGACCCGCAAGCGCCGCCGTCTCCCGTGCCGGCCAACTACCCGATGCTCGACCCGGCGATCGCGCTGGCATTCGTCGCGGCGCATACGACGAAGATCCGGCTCGGGACCGGCATCATTATATTGCCGCAGCGAAATCCCGTGGTGCTCGCCAAGGAGCTCGCCTCGACCGACGTGCTGTCCAACGGGCGGCTGATTTTCGGTATCGGCGTCGGCTACCTGAAGCCGGAGTTCGACGCGATCGGTGCGCCGTTCGATCACAAGGGCGCGCGCTCGGAGGAATGGCTGGCGGCGATGATCGCGCTGTGGTCGATGCCGCAGCCGGAGTTCAGTGGCAGGTGGGTGAAGTTCAAGGGCGTCAATGCGATGCCGCGGCCGGTGCAGCAGCCGCATCCGGAGATCGTCTTCGGCGGGCATACCATGGAGGCGTACAGCCGTGCGGCGCGCCTCGCCAAGGGATGGTACGGGTTTGCGCAGGACCTGGACGGAACGGCGAAGTGCGTCGAGGGGCTGAAGGCAGCGTGCAAGACTGCAGGGCGCCGGTTCGAGGATGTCGAGGTCAGTATCACGCCCAATGCGCGAGTGAAGGTCGATCGCGATACTGCCAAGCGCTACGCAGATTTGGGCGTGAGCCGGCTAATCCTGCTGCAACGAGGCACGGACGAAGCGGCGCAGCTCGAAGGTGTGCGCGAGGTCGAGCGCGAACTAATCGGCAAGGTATGAGCGCGTCAACTGGCAGTTAGCACGATACATCGCAGTCAAAATGAGACGACGAGTGTCTCAGGGCTGCGACGGCGGGCGATGACGCGTCGCGTTGGCGGCGCGATCGGCATTATTCGGTCGTAGTGGCAAAATCCTACCGCCTGCGGCACTCATTCTTAATCGCAGGCCGCTTTATTTGGCTGACATTTCTGTCCGCACACCTTCGGCACGCACATTGCGATACCCCCTACCCGAGGGCCGAGGGCGCTTGGGTAATCTCAAGAACGAGGAAGGGGTCTAGCAGATGTTTAAAAACGACAGCAGTCACGTCCTGACGGTGAAGGAACTTTCGGACTACCTGAAGGTTCATCCGTCGACGATCTATCGGCAGCTCAAGCGTGGACGGTTGCCGGCGTTCAAGGTCGGCAGCGATTGGCGGTTCAATATTGAATCGATCGATCGGTGGCGCCTCGAGCAGGACGCATTCAAAGAACTTTAGGATACGACAGAGCTGTAGGACGGCGGACGCGCGCCGCGGGGGGCGACGCGCGCCGACGGCAAAGGGCCGCAGGCCACGGGGCCGCGGGGGAAAGAGGGGAGTCACGCAGAGGGCGTCCGCAAGGACGCCCGGCGTGGCTAATTTTGGCGCAGCCAATTTTCGCATCGTAGCTGCGTGATGCGCCTCAAGCAGAGGAACGATCGAGGTGAAACTATGCGGCTTACAGTAGTAGCGGGACTGATCTTTGGCTTGTCGATGGCGATACAGTCGGCAGTGGGTGCGCACGCGAGGGCCAAAGCTGGTCACGCGGCCAATGCGGTCCGCGTCCACGTCAAGGAAATCGCGCCGTGGTACATCGCGCAGCGCAGCTGCGGGAATGTCGCAGGTAGGCGCCGCGATATCGCGGCGACGCCGGCGAACAGTTGATTTCAACCTGACCAAAAACTTCTAACAGGGACGAAGTCCCGCATCCTTTCTCTTTAATACTGGGTGCAGGGGTCACCCCTGCCCAAGGAAGCGTGAAACCCACGGCGGGTTTCACATTCAATCAAGTTCCCCTTCACTCTGTTGCAATTGCCTCTGCCGCGGCCGGGCCGCGGTTGATACAATCGCCGCATGAATGACGCCGAATTTATCGAGCGCTCCGATGCCACGCTGAGCAAGGTTGCCAAGTGGCTCGAGGATCTCGATCCCGACGAAGTGGACTACACGACCGCCGACGGTGTCGTGACGATTGAGTTCGCGGGCGGCGCGAAGTTTATCCTGTCGCGGCAATCGCAGATGAAGCAGCTGTGGCTGGCGGCCGGCTCTCACGGCTTCCATTACAGTTGGGACGAATCGCGCGGGATATGGATCGACGACAAGGACGGTCACGAATTGTTTCCGCGCCTGGCCGAGACGATATCCGAGCAACTCGGACATCCGGTGGAATCCCTTTAGTCCGCTAGATCTGCGATAAACCTGCGATGAGTTTGGACGCCGACGTAATCGTGATTGGAGCGGGGCCTGCGGGTTGTGCGGCGGCGATCAGACTCGTCGATGCCGGCTACAAAGTGATCGCTCTCGAGCGCAAGGAGCGCGAGGACGGCGAGGATATCACGTCGGGCGAGGTGATGGTCGTGCCGACGCAAAATGAATGCGGCCAGTTGGGTCTCAAGTTCGAAGGCGACTGGGTGCTCGACCGTATCACCGGCTTCCGCAATGTCTATCCTGATCTCTCGTGGACCTATCATCCGATTACGAGTCCCGTCTGTCCTGTGCAGGTGGACCGCGGCGGATTCAACGCAGCGCTGCGGCGCCGGCTGGTCGAAGTTGGGGGCAGGCTGGTCTGGAATGCGCGCGTCACTGACCTGGAATTTCGCAGCGACGCGGCCGTGGCGATCACCGCCGACCGCACCCAGTACTCCGCGAAGATGCTGATCGACGCGGGCGGCCGCTACGCGCCGTCGCTGCGCGTTTTGAATCTCAAGTCCGAGGACCCGGAGTTTTCGCAAATCGGGGTCGCGGTCTTTTTCCAATCCTTCGACGGCACTCCGCTGAATACGTGGGACCGTCATTTGTACGGCGTGCGCGGCGCGATGATCAGCGGCTCACGGATTCGGCCGGGGCTGTATCGATACATCCTCGAAGCGGACCTGGCCGAGAAGCAGAGCGACCGGCTCGGCGCGATCGAATTTTACGAGTCTGTAGCCCGCCAACATGATCCATGGCTTTTCGAGCGCGTGATGAGAGAGCCGCGCGTGGGCAGGCAATGGTCGATGGCGCCGCTGGGATATCGCGTCAGCGCGGTCGCTCGTGACAGGCTGCTGCTGGTCGGAGACGCGGCGGGATATCTCTCGCCGATAACAGGGCAGGGCAATGAATTCGCGTTGCGGACCGGGCGGCTGGCCGCGACCGCTGCCGACAGCGCTCTGCGCGACGGCGATTTGTCCGCGGGCGCATTCGCGCCGTACGTCGACGGGCGCAGGTACGAGGTCGACAGACAGGTCGATTACGTCAGGGCGCAGTTGCGAATCCTGCGCGACCGCGACGCGCTGCTGAGGGCGTCGCGCGACGACGAGTATCGAGCCTCGATATTCGGCCCGTACGGGATTCCCGCGACCGAGCGCGGCTCGCTGGCGTGACCCGGCGAAGGCAACAATCGTCTCTGCCTCTCATCTCAGAAATGAGCCTAACACATCCTCGTTTTGTATAGGTTGACTTTCCTCTTCCTCACAATCATCAACATTCCACCAACCACAAACTCTACTCGATGATCTCACGGAAAATTTTCTTTCAAATACCCTTGCTCATGTGCACTCCGTTCGAAATACACCCTCAACAGCGCCGTCGAAAAATAAATTCCTGGGAACGGTCATCTGGGAATGCCCAAACATTAATTACCTTAAAACTTCCTGTAGATTGAACAGGAAATCCGACACGAACATCTGCTCTCCGAAGACAATTCCTACTTGTTCTCCCGGCCAGGTTCATGACTTCCTGAAATCATCGCACTGCGCCGAAATCCCGAGTACGTGCCGAGCGCCATTTTCGATTGAAGTTTTGAACTGACGCGTGATTTATGACATTGCGTCGATCCATGGGAAACCTCCTACTTCGTCCTCGCAATCTCCAACCGCACGATCCAACCGCTCTTTCTGCCTATGCTGAACAAACTTTCTTCGACTCCTTATAAAACATCCGAAGCTGCGACAATCCTGCGAGGAATTAATTCGCGGAAGTGCCCGCGAATGGCTCCAAACGCCGTCTCATGGATCGAATGCTCCAACTCGGCAATGAAACAAGTCTGCGTGGGCGGGCTGCTCCTTCTTTTTCTCTGATGCCCCCTTCTCGCTCGTGAGACAGTGCAGCCTCTAATCCACAGCGCTATCCACAGGGGTTGCATTTCGGGGCGAACTGGCTAAAATGCCGTTAGCACTCAGACGTTGCGAGTGCCAATTGACTAATCACGGTCAGTAATTAACTTTTCGAGGGCTGGAATCGTCCAGTCAAACCCACTTTTCGTGAGCCAAGGAGGCTGCTGTTTCCCTATGAAAATCAAACCGCTGGGGGATCGAATTCTCGTCAAGCGCATCAAGGAAGAGGAGCGGACCAAGGGTGGAATCATCATCCCGGACACCGCCAAGGAAAAGCCCCAGGAGGGCAAGATAGTCGCCGTCGGCAAGGGCAAATATGGCGACGACGGCAAGCTTATCCCCATCGAGGTGAAGGCTGGGGACAAGATTCTGTTCGGCAAATACTCGGGCAGCGAGTTCAAGCATGAGGGCGAAGACCTGCTGATCCTGCGCGAGGACGACATCCTCGGAATCATCGAGTAGGCGCTGCGCCACTCGCGAACATCCCGATCAAAATCACTTAAAAGATCGAAAAATTAGGAGAGGCAAAAGATGCCCGCAAAGATAGTTCGTTTCGGACAAGAATCGCGCGAGAAGATCCTCAAGGGGGTCAATGTTCTCGCCGATGCCGTCACGGTGACGCTCGGCCCCAAAGGCCGCAACGTGGTGTTGGAGAAGAGCTTCGGCGCTCCGACGGTGACCAAGGACGGTGTAACGGTAGCCAAGGAAATCGAGCTCGACGACAAGTTCGAGAATATGGGCGCGCAGATGGTCAAAGAGGTCGCGTCGAAGACCTCCGACGTCGCCGGCGACGGCACCACCACTGCCACCGTGCTCGCACGGCAGATCTTCACCGAGGGCATCAAGATGGTCGCCGCCGGGCACGATCCGATGTCGCTCAAGCGCGGAATCAATCGCGCGGTTGAGGCGATTACCGGCGAGCTCAAGAACCTGTCCAAGCCCACCAAGGATCGCAAGGAGATCGCGCAGGTCGGGACCATCTCGGCCAACAACGACTCGACCATCGGCGACATTATTGCCGAGGCGATGGAGAAAGTCGGCAAGGAAGGCGTCATCACGGTGGAAGAGGCGCGCGGGCTCGAGACGCAGCTCGAAGTGGTCGAGGGTATGCAGTTCGACCGCGGCTACCTGTCGCCGTACTTCGTGACCGATCCGGAGCGGATGGAAGCGAAGCTGGACGACGTGTTCATCCTGATTCACGAGAAGAAGATCTCCTCGATGAAGGACCTGCTGCCGATTCTCGAGACGATTGCCAAGACCGGCAAGCCGTTCCTGATTATCGCCGAGGATATCGAAGGCGAGGCGCTGGCGACCCTGGTCGTAAATAAGATTCGCGGCACGCTGTCGTGCGTCGCGGTCAAGGCGCCGGGCTTCGGCGATCGGCGCAAGGCGATGCTCGAGGATATCGCCATCCTGACCGGCGGCCGCGCGATCTCCGAGGAGCTCGGACTCAAGCTCGAGAATATCACTCTGACTGACCTCGGCCGCGCCAAGCGGCTGGTGGTGGACAAGGACAACTGCACGATTATCGATGGCGCCGGCAAGAAGGCCGATATCGAGGGTCGTATCAAGCAGATTCGCGCCCAGATCGAGGAGACCACCTCGGACTACGATCGCGAGAAGCTGCAGGAGCGGCTGGCTAAGCTGGTCGGCGGCGTCGCGGTGATTCGCGTCGGCGCGGCGACCGAAGTCGAGATGAAAGAGAAGAAGGCGCGCGTCGAGGACGCGCTGCATGCCACCCGCGCGGCAGTCGAAGAGGGCGTGGTGCCCGGCGGCGGCGTCGCACTGATTCGCGCGTCGAGCGTGCTCGACAACATGCGCGCCAGCGAGGCGGAGAAGGTCGGTATCGCAATCATCAAGAAGGCGATCGAAGGACCGGCTTGGTGGATCGCATCGAACGCGGGCTGGGAAGGCTCGGTGGTGGTCGACAAGATCAAGAACAACAAGGGGCCGTTCGGATTCAACGCGGCCAGCGAGGAGTTCGAGGATCTGATGAAGGCTGGAATCATCGACCCGACCAAAGTCGTTCGCAGCGCGCTGCAGAATGCGGCGTCGGTCGCGAGCCTGCTCCTCACCACCGAGTGCATGGTGGCCGAGAAGCCCGACGAGAAGGGCGCAGGAGCGGGCGGCGGAATGCCGGGCGGAATGCCTCCTGGCGGCATGATGTAGCTTCGACAGAAGACAATACTTTGACTGAAGCAGCGGCGGAGACCATCGAGGTTTCCGCCGCTGTCATTTTGCGCGACGCACGCTCTGCAAGCGGCAGGTTGCCAGCACCAAGCCTCGGAGCCAGCGATGCGCCGGATCGGCGTCGAGTCGCGGGTGCCACATTTGTGAGACCGTGATCGCCTCGGTGCGAACCGGGAGCGGGAAGCTCCTGAGTACCGCGAGACCGGACTTGGCCTGATGTCCCTGAGTCGCGTTAAAGAACGAGCCAGTAACCAGCGCCACTAGATCGGATACGCCCGCAACCGCTAAAGCTGCTCGGAAGCTGGGCACTACTACGACGACCGTGCGCGAGAGACCAAGGGTCGCCAATGCTTCGTCTACGGGACCACTCGCGTGACCACGGCGTGAAGCGACCACATGGCCACACGCTGCGTATCGCTCGGGCGTGACCTTACCCCTTCCAAGCAAAGGGTGGCCCTCCCGAACTGCACCAACATAGTGGTCGCGGAACAGGGTTTGTAAGCGTACCTCCGGCCCCGACTCCCCGAGCACGCCAATCTCAAGATCTACCAACCCCTCTCGCAGCGCTCGCACGTCCTTGTCGGGCTTGGGCGCGAAACGAAGGCGCACGTTCGGTGCTGCCGCAGTTACCGCAGCAACGAGCTGTGGAGCGAAACCCTCTACAAATCCCTCGTTGGAGCGGATTGTGAAGCTCCGTTTCAACTCGGCGAGATCCAAAGAGGCGACGGCCGGACGCAGCACGGCTTGGGCATCCTGTGCCAGATCACGCACGCGCTCACGCAATTCGGTAGCGTGTGGCGTTGGCACCAATCCTCGACCTGCGCGCACGAGCAGCGGGTCTCCCGTTGCCGCCCGAAGTCGCGCAAGCGTCCTGCTCATTGCCGACGCACTGAGGCCCAAGCGCCGCGCCGCCCCCACCACACTACCCTCGGCCAGCAGAGCATCGAACGCGATCAACAGGTTCAGGTCAATATCAGCCATGTGTCGAAAGTAACGTAGCCGACCATGGCGTTCGCTGCACGTATAAAGTGCGGCCGATGCGTCTTCCGCAATTATCCATGGCCGCTATCCTTGGTTAAGGAGAATTGCAAATGCCAACTCTACCGCCTAACAAACAGCTCCTTCTCATTGGTGCATCGCGCGGCCTCGGTTTCGCCTTGGCTGAGGAGTACCTCAAGCGCGGCTGGCACGTTGTGGCCACCGAGCGGAGCAGAACCACATCAAAACTGCACGATCTGGGAAGCGCCGAAGATCGACTCGAAATCGAGACCGTCGACATCAACTATCCGGATCAGGTTGCCGCGCTGCGGGCGCGCCTGGCATCGAGAAAGTTCGACATGCTGTTCGTCAATGCCGGCGTCGGTACTCGTGACATGCTCGCCGACATTTCCACCGACGAATTCATACGTATGATGGTTACCAACGCCCTGAGTCCCATGCGTGTCGTCGAGAGCTTGCAGGACCTCGTGCTGCCAACGGGCACGATCGGGATCATGTCCTCGGGACAGGGCAGCATCACAAACAATGAGAACGGACATTACGAGATCTATCGAGGAAGCAAAACGGCGCTCAACATGTTCATGCGCAGTTTCGCCGCCCGGCACGCCGATGATCCGCGAACGCTACTGCTCATGGCGCCGGGCTGGGTGCGAACGGAACTGGGAGGACCCCAGGCGCGTCTGAGCGTCGAGGAAAGCATACCCAACCTCGCGAATACGATGGACGCTCAGGCCGGAACAGCGGGTCTTCAGTATCTGGATTACCTCGGCCGGAAGGTTCCGTGGTGAGTGCGAACATGCGTGTCGTCGTTTTGCGGGGCGCACGCTCTGCAAGCGGCTGCGCGATGCTGATGCATTCCTGGACAGATTGTCACCTCGATGCAACAAATCGCGCGCGTGCAACGAGGATCGTGAATTCCGATCACGAGACACCGGATCGGACAGCGACGAAATAGCCAATTAACAGGCCTTGAATCGCGCATTGATAGGCTGTTTGCGAATCGCGCAGTTGCCTCCGAAGCGGACATTCCTTGGCCCCGCCCTTGCTAAATGTGAATAACGAACGGGTCGCCGCTGTGAACGCCTTGGGGACTGGGCTGGCGCAGTGCTCGTCCAAGGAGGAACTGCTTAGATGGCAGTGCGAGTGCTCATTGCGGACAGCTCGGGGATTGCGCGCGACATTATGCGCAACCATCTTGAGTGCGGTGGATGCCAGGTGGTGGCGGAAACCGAAACGGTTGCGCAGACGATCGACTTATTTCGCACGACGCGTCCTGACGTGATCACGCTCGACATAGCTCTCAAGAGTGAGAGGGGGACCGATGCGTTGTCACTGTTCAGGACGATTCGGAGCGAATCGCCTAAGACGTCGATCGTAATTGTCAGTGCGTCTCAATCGCCCGACGACGGGCGAATCTACCTGCGCGAGGGCGCGCTCGAGTGCGTCGTGGAGCCGTTCGACAGTTTCGGGCTGGAACGGATGTGGAAGAAGCTGTCGGACATCTATCCTCAGCTCAAGCGTCGCGACGAGGCCGCTTCCGGCCGCTGATCTAAAAGCTGCGCGCTCAGCTGAAGCGCGAGGGACCCTACCCGACCATCAGGCGTTCGATTGAGAGGGGCTGGCCGGGGACGCAATTGACCCACAGCACCCAGCCGGAATTCTCGCTCGAATAGAGCGGCGCGGGTGTGCCGCAGTAAAATGCCCGGGTCGCGCCTTGCGACACGTCGCTCAGCACGTGGACGTGGCCGAGCGCAACGTAGTCGTAGCGCGAGCGCTCGATGTCGGCGGGCGTGATCGGCGACGAGCGCTCGATCTCACCTTCTTCCATGAAGAATCCGTGCGCGAGCGCGATGTTCCAGAGGCCGTCTGCCGGTTCGGGCACGCCGCTCATCGGGCGGTAGTCGGGAGTGTGCTCGACCAGCGCGCGGCCCCATACGCGAGCCGCCAGGTTGGGAAAATCGATCGACCTGCCGTCGGGCTCGAGGATAAGGTGCAGGTTTTGTGGGAGCGCGCCGGGCGCCAGGCCGGCGTAAATCGATCGCTCGTCGTGAGCGTCGTGGTTGCCGGGAATCATTACGACCGGCATCTGGGCCCGCGCGATTGTTCCGAAGGCGAAGGCGAGGCCTTCTTCGGTGACGCGGGCGGAATCGAACAGGTCGCCGACTATCAGCAGCATGTCGGCGTTGCGGTCGTTGGCGATGTCGATGACACGGCCGAACGCCTGGCGAACTTTGTTGCGCAACTCTACGCCGCGCTCGCCTGACCCGAACGTATCGGTCTCGAGATGGACGTCGGAAGTATGGACTATGCTGAGCGGTCGATGCGGCGGCTTAAGCGGCAAAATTGCGTCCTTCGGTGCGCGTTCCAGTCGATGATAACATGCTGTAAAGTCAGACTTACTAGAGTTCGTGCACGCATTCCATCGCAAAGCATTATAGCAGAGGGGTTATCACTTGATCGTCGTAATGAAAGCGCACGCCACCGAAGCAGAAATCCAGGCCGTGGCCCGGATGGTCGAGGACCTCGACTACAACGCGCACATCATCCGCGGGGTCGAGCGCACTGTGGTCGCGTGCGTGGGCGATGAGCGCGGCGAGAAGCATCAGCTGACGCATCTGGAGTCTGTAGCCGGGGTCGAACGCGTGATGCCGGTGGTGCGATCGTTCAAGCTGTCGTCGCGCGAGGTGCGGCCCGAGGGCTCGATAGTCAAAGTCGGCAAGATGGAGATCGGCGGCAAGCGGCTGGCGATTATCGCGGGGCCGTGCGCGATCGAGAGCGAGGAGCAGGTCGAGGCCGCCGCCGACGCGGTCAAAGCTGCCGGCGCTCATGCGCTTCGCGGCGGGGCGTTCAAGCCGCGCACGTCGCCGTACTCGTTCCAGGGCATGGAAGACGAGGGGTTGATACTGCTCGAGCATGCGGGCCGGCGCGTCGGGTTGCCGGTGGTGACGGAAATCATGGATCCGCACGATATCGATCTGGTCGTCGAGCATTCCGACATGCTGCAAGTCGGCGCGCGCAATGCGCAGAACTTCTCGCTGCTGCGCCGGCTCGGGCGAATCAACAAGCCGGTGCTGCTCAAGCGCGGGATGTCGATGAAGCTCGAAGAATTCATGATGGCGGCGGAGTACATCCTGTCGGAAGGCAATCCCAACGTCGTGCTGTGCGAGCGCGGGATTCGCACGTTCGAGACGGCGACGCGCAACACGCTCGATCTGAATGCGGTGCCGCTGCTGAAGGAATGGACGCATCTGCCGGTGCTGGTCGATCCGAGTCACGGCACTGGCATCTACAAGATGGTGGCGCCGATGGCTCTGGCAGCCATTGCGGCTGGCGCCGACGGCCTGCTGATCGAGGTGCATCCGAAACCCGACAGCGCACTGTCCGACGGTCCGCAGCAATTGAAGCCGTCGCGCTTTGCCAACCTGATGAAGACGCTGAAGCCGCTGTCCGAGGCAGTGGGCCGAACGCTGTAGGCTCGCCGCGCAGGGGGAGCGTCGTGAAATCACTCTGGCTGATTTTCACACTGCTCATGCCGCTGACGGCGGCATTTGCCGCGGAGCAATCGCCCATCGACCCGAACCAGCGAATCATCCAGATGGATGGCCGCGGTGAGGTGCGCGCGGCACCCGATCAAGCGTCCATCAGCTTTGCGATCGAGACAAAAGGCTCGACCGCGCAGGAAGCAGGAACGCAGAATGCACAGATAGCGCAAAGGGTGATCGCCGTACTCAAATCGAAGATTGGCGCTGGTGGCAAGGTGGAAACGGCCGGCTATTCGCTTACGCCGCTGTACGCCGCCGGGGCCCAGTCGGACAGGATTCACGACTGGATCGCTGCCAACACAGTGGCGGTCGAATGCGATCCATCAATTGCGGGCAGCGTGCTTGATGCCGCGCATGCCGCAGGCGGCGTGGGATCCAGTTCGATCGATGACTCATCGGGCAAAGCGACAATGGACTTCCAGATATCGGCGACCGCGCTGACGGCTACCGAAGCGATCAAATCGAGCGCTGAACAGGCCCAAAGGGTGAACGACGCGATCAAAGGAAAGCTCGCGGGAAAGGGCAGCTCCAAAATCAATCCGGGAAACGTCCAAGGAGAGCACGAACTGAACGGAAATCAGCAGGAGATCATCGGTTACCAGGCGTCGAATTCGATTTCGGCTCAGACTACGGCGATCGATCAGGTCGGCAGCATGATCGACGCGGCGATGGCAGCCGGTGCGACTCGCGCCAATTTCGTGGACTTTAGTCTGCGCGACGATTCCAAGGCGCGGAGCGATGCAATGGCGGACGCATGCAAAGATGCCCAGCTCAAGGCGAACGCGGCGGCGCAAGCGCTGGGACTGAAAGTTAAACGAATTCTACGCGTCACCAGTGTCAACGACCGCATGCCGCTGCAAGGGGGATACAGTAGAGGCGCGACATCGGATTATGTTGTGGCTACGTCGATCAAGCCGAGCGACCTGACGGTCCCCGCGAACGTCACGGTTACCTACGAGCTCGAGTGATGATGCGGTGGAGTTGTTATCTCCCGGCTAGTCGCGCGAATATCGTTGCCTGATAAGAAAGGATCACCTTCAGATGGATCGGAAAATCAGCCTGTTTGACGCGATCCGCACGATGCGCGCGATGCGCCGGCTGAAGCCGGACCCGGTTCCCGACGAACTCATCCGCGAAATTCTCGAAGCTGCTATCTGCGCGCCGAGCGGAGGCGACAGGCAGCACTGGCGCTTCATCGTGGTGAAGGATCCCGAGACCAAGAAGCAGCTTCAGATCAGGTACAAGCGCGCGTTCGAGGATCTCAAAGCGCGCTTTCATGCGGCTCCTCCCCCTCCCGGCAAAACCGAGGCGCAAAAGAATCGGATGCTGGCCGCGCGAGACCACTTGACCGAACACTTCCACGAGGCGCCGGTGCTCATCGTGTGCTGCCTCGAAGGCGATTCGGGAAGTGGAGTCGGCGCCGGGGCGTCGATTTACCCGGCGGTGCAGAACATACTCCTCGCGGCGCGGGCGCTTGGGATTGGGCGCGACGCTGACGAATCGCCACTTGCTGTACGAGAAAGAGGTCGACGAGATCCTGGGATTGCCAAAAGAAGCCCGCACTTTCGCGATCATCCCGATAGGTTATCCGCTGGGTAACTTCGGACCGGTCTCGCGCGCTCCGATCGACGACGTCACTTTCCTCGACCGCTGGGGCCGCAAGTTTCAGTAGCCTGAACCCGGTTGCGCTCGATCTTCTCCGGCGATAGTTGGGAGATCTGTGGTCGCTGGAAGTCCGAAATAACTTTCACAAAAAGGAGAAATCGTCATGGCAGTCAAAGCAATTCCGGACGGGTACCATACCGTTACTCCGTTCTTGAACGTGAAAGGCGTCGCGAAGTTGATCGACTTTCTGAAGGCGGCGCTTGGCGCCGAGGAGGTCATGCGGATGGCCGGGCCGGGCGGGACGGTGATGCATGCCGAGGTGAGCATCGGAAATTCGCGATTGATGCTGGGCGAGGTGATGCCGCCGAACGAGCCATCGTCGAGTTACTTTTACCTGTACGTCAACGACGCCGACTCGATGTACAAACGGGCGGTTGGCGCGGGCGCCAGCTCGGTGTCACAGCCGACCGACCAGTTCTGGGGCGATCGCATGGCGACGGTCAAGGACCCGTTCGGAAATACCTGGTCGCTGGCCACGCACAAGTCGGATCCAACTCCTGAAGAGATGGAAAAGCGGATGAAGGCCGCGATGAATCAATAGTTTGACGGCGCGAGGGATCCTGCGGATGGGATCCCTCGCGCAGGATAAACCGCCCTTGTCTCAGTCGGCAGAGGGAAAATAATGAAGGTTGGGCGGGGGGCGGAAGAGAATTTGCATGGGCGGCAGTCAAACTTGAGCGACTCCCACGGAACTCCCGATGTGGCCGCGTATCTCGCTGCGATTGTCGCATCGTCGGATGACGTAATCGTCAGCAAGACGCTCGACGGCGTGATCACATCGTGGAATCCCGGCGCCGAGCGGGTACTTGGCTACACCGCGGCTGAAGCCGTCGGCAAGCATATCAAGATGATCATCCCGCCCGAGCGATGGGCCGAAGAAGACGACGTTTTGGCCCGAATCGGGCGCGGCGAAAGAGTCGATCATTTTGAAACCGTGCGACGCGCCAAGGATGGGCGCTTGCTGAATATCTCGCTCACCGTCTCACCGATTAAGGATCAGAACGGCAAGATCGTCGGGGCGTCAAAGGTCGCGCGCGACATAACCGAACGCAAGGAGGCCGAACGCGAGTTCGGACGCTTGCTGTTGCGGGAGAAAGAATCTCGCGCGCAGGCTGAAGAAGCCAGCCGTCTCAAGGACGAGTTCCTGGCGGTGGTGTCGCACGAGCTGCGCACACCACTCAATGCGATCGTGGGGTGGGCGTCGTTGCTGCGGATGCGCAAGCTGGATGACGAGACGATGCGCGCGATCGAGACGATCCAGCGCAACGCGCAGACGCAGAATCAGCTCATTGGCGATCTGCTCGACGTATCGCGGATCGTGTCAGGCAAGCTGCGCCTGAATATCCGGCCGTTCGAACTCATTTCCGTGGTAAACGCGTCGATCGAGGTGATCCAGCCGAGCGCCGACGCGAAATCGATTCGCGTGCAGACTGAGCTCGAGCCCGCGGCCGGGCCAGTAGTGGGAGACCCGGACAGGTTGCAGCAGATTTTCTGGAACCTGCTGTCCAATGCGGTCAAGTTCACGCCGACCCAGGGCGAGATTCGGATCCAACTCCGTCGAACGAAATCCCACGTAGAATTTGTCGTCGCTGACACGGGCAAGGGAATCGAGCCGAAAGTTCTGCCCTTCATCTTCGAGCGCTTCCGCCAGGCCGACAGCAGCACGACTCGCGAATACGGCGGGCTCGGCCTGGGGCTGGCTATAGCGCGTCACCTGGTCGAGCTGCACGGGGGCGTCGTGCTTGCCCACAGCGAGGGCGAGGGGAAAGGCGCGGAATTCACTGTGCAGTTGCCGATATCGGCGGCGTTCCAATCGGCGCAACCCGGCAATGGAGTCCGGCTTCTTCCCGGTGCCGGCGCAGGCACGTCCGGCGCGATGCCGTCGCTGGCCGGATTGCGGGTCCTGTTGGTGGATGATGAACCCGATGCGAGGGAGATGGTCGCGGCCATTCTCACTGAAGCCGGCGCCGAAGTTATCACTGCGAGCGGCGCGCGGCAGGCCTTCGAGCTGGTCGTGCAGAGGAAACCCGACGCGTTGATTTCGGATATCAGCATGCCTGGGGAAGACGGCTACGAGCTCATCCGCAAGGTCCGGACGCTGACGGCAGAGCAAGGCGGCCAGGTTCCCGCGATCGCGCTGACGGCGTATGCGCGCACGCAGGATCGTCTCAAGGTTCTTTCTGCGGGGTACCAGATGCATGTGCCCAAGCCGGTGGAACCGGTCGAGCTTGCGACCGTCGTCGCCAGCCTGACGAAGAGACTGTGAGTCCCTCCAGCAGCTCGGTTCAGAGCGGCTTGTGCCAGAACTCCATGATGGCGCGTTCGGCGCCGACGCGGACGCGGTCGAAGCCGACTTTGCGGTAGAGGCCGCGGGCGACGCGATTGTCCTCGCGCACTTCGAGCGTGATGCGGCAGCAATTGAGATCGCGCGCTTTGGCCTCGATTCGATCGAGCAGCATCGCGCCGATGCCCGTGCCGCGTAGGCTCGCATCGACGAAGATGTCGTGGATGTTGAGCAGCGGGCGCGCGAGGAAGGTCGAAAATCCGAGGAAGCAGATCGCGAAGCCGACTGGCGCGCCGGCCTGATACGCGAGCAATACGTAGCAGGCTGGATGAGCGCGCAGGCCGGGCACCAGGTCGCGCTTCACCTGCGCCGACGGGGGCACGCCACCTTCCATCGGATCGAGCATGTAGGCTTCGAGCATCGCGAGGAGCGCGTGCTGATGGTCGGCGCGCGAGAGGTCGGCGTCGACGATGGTGATATTGTCCGCGCGCTTAGCCGTCATTGGACTTTGGTGCCGTCCTTGTAGATCTCTTCCCAGTTTTTGAAACCGTTGGGATCCCATCGCTTCCACACGCCGTCCTGCTTGCCGTCCTTGTACATCCCCATCGCGGCGATTTTGCCGTCGGTGTACCAGCCGACGTGCTGGCCGTCCTGCACGCCATCCTTGTAGTGATCGACCGAGGCCTTCTGGCCGTTGTCGTACCACATGGTCCATTCGCCGCTCTGTTTGCCGTCGTGATATTCGCCCTGGAGCATTTTCGAATTGTCTTCGCGATAGATCAGGTACGGTCCTTCTTTCACGTCCTGGCCGTTGACGGATTGCACGCAGGAGATCTCGGAGCCGTTGGGCGGGCCCTGGCCGAGCTGCCTGGTGCCGGGTGGGCAAAGCGGCGCCGTTTTGCAGGCGGCGAGGGTTGTCGCGAGCATGAGTGCGGCGATTGCGGGTTTCAACGAAAATCGGAAAGGGGCCATATGATACCGGCTGTAGTGCTCTGAGGGGCATGTCATCTGTTTTATGGAAATAGCATGTCGCGGGCGGGGTTGGGCAGGCTGAAGGTTTGATCCGACCATCAGAAGTTTGCGTCAAACCGATGTTGGTGGAAATGTGGGGGCAGGATCGGAAAATCGAAATTGCGGTTACAAGGAGAAGGACGATGGCAAGCAAATCCGCAACTCGAGTGAGAGATTTAACGGACGCGCCGACCGACCTCGCCGGCGATGCGGTGGTCGAGATCTCGGGCGCACTTCGGGAACTGCTGGCGGACGTGTTCGCGCTCTACCTGAAGACGAAGAACTTCCACTGGCATATGAGCGGGCAACATTTTCGCGACTACCATCTGCTGCTGGACGAGCACGGCGAACAAATCTTCGCGATGACTGACGATATCGCGGAGCGAGCGCGCAAGATTGGCGGAACGACGCTGCGATCGATCAGCGACGTCAGCAAACATCAGCGGCTGAAGGACAACAATGCGGAATTTGTCGAGCCGTTGGACATGCTGAGCGAGCTGCGCGCTGACAACCTGAATCTGACGCGCAGCATGCGGGCGACGCATGAGGTTTGCGAAAAGTATAACGACGTCGCGACGGCCAGCCTGATCGAGGTGTGGATCGATCAGACTGAACGGCGGACGTGGTTCCTGTCGGAGATCGTCGCGGAGAAGTAGCAGCAGAGCTCGCCGCCTCCGGCGACAGAATCGGCAAAGGTCTCCTCATTGGAGAGGAGACCTTTGCTTTTGGTGGCTAGTTCGATCCCGTCGAACCCAGCAGGTTGCCGCCGAGGGTTGCGTTGCCGACTGAGACGTCGCCGATCACGTTGATCAGGGCCGGCTTGCCGGATTTGAACGCGCGCTCGAGCGCGGGCTTTATCTGCTCGTTGGTCTCGACCTGCTCGCCGTGGCATCCCATCTCGGCAAAGATTTTGTCGTAGCGGATGTTCGGCAGCATGTTGAACGGATCGGTGCGGCCCTTCAGACCCGGCATCTGATCGAAGTTCGGGCCCCATGAGCTGTTATTCCACAGCACGGTGATGACCGGCAGCTTGTAGCGCGCGGCCGTCTCCATGTCCCATCCGCCGATTCCCAATCCGCCGTCGCCGCTGATGACGACAACTTGCTGGCCCGGGCGCGCGAGCTGCGCGCCGATGCCCATGCCGACGCCGTGGCCGACGGGCGCGAGCGGGCCGGCGTCGACGACCTGGCCCATGAAGCGGCAAGTGAACGCGCGGCTCATCCATCCGGAGAGCGTGAAGCTGTCGATGACGGTGGTCGCGTTCTTGTCGAGCACGGTGATGAGATCTTCGCACAGGCGCGCCGGATGAATCGGCTGATTCTTGGCGACCTTGGCGTTCTGCTCCTTGATCGTATTGTCGAAGCGCTGGCGCGTCTCCCAGACCTGCTTGACCCACGGCGAGGTTTTGTTCTTCGAGAAGTCGAGCTTGAGCTCCTTGATGCGCTTGATCATCTGCTGCAGCACGATCTTCGGATCGCCGACCATCGGCAGGTCCGCGTTGACCTGCCATCCGATTCGAGTCGCCGTCGGATCGATCTGGATGTACTTGGCCTTGTCGGTCCACGTCGGCGGCTGGCCGAAATGCTCGCCGCTCCAGAAGCGGAAGCCGATTGCGAGGACGACATCGGCGCCGCCCGTGAACGGCTTCTTGAAGGCGCCGCGAATCGCGAGCGGATGCTCCTCAGACACGACGCCCTGGCCGGCGCGTCGCGCGTAAATCGGGATGTTGGTCAGCTCGACGAACTCGCGCATCTCGGGGCCGGCCTGCGACCAGAACACCCCGTCGCCGCATGCGATGACCGGCTTCTCCGCCGCCACCAGCAGCTCGAGCGCGCGATCGACCTTGGCGGGATCGGCGGCCGAGCGGACGTCGTCGATGGTGAATTCGCGCGCGCCCTTGCGCTGCCCCGCGTCTTCTTCGTGGTGATAGAGAATGTTTTGCGGAATCTCGAACAGCGCGACGCCCTGCGGCGGCGAGATGGCCTCGCGGAAGGCGGAGCGGAGATCGAACTGAATCGTGGACCAGTCGGTCACGCGCTTGGTGAACTTGGAGAAGCTGGCGACGACTTCGGAGCCGTAGGCCTCCTGGAATGAGCCGAGATGATCCTCGGTGTTCGGATGCTGGCCGGAGATGCAGACGACGGCGCTGTTGGTCAGTCCCGCGACGCAGAGTCCGGTGACTGCGTTGGTGAGACCGCATCCCGCCGTGACCATGCATACTCCCACTTCGCCCGACGTGCGCGCGTACGCGTCGGCGGCGTAGGCGGTCGCCTGTTCGTGGCGCATATGGATGAGCTTGATGTCGTGATTGCGCAACTGGCCGAGGATGGGGAACAGATGGCCGCCGTTGATCGCAAAACAATACTTCACACGATTTTCGCGCATCACGCGCGCGATTAATTCTCCGCCGTCAGCTTTCGCCATTACTGAGCTCCTTTGAGGAAATCTTTCTCGCTTGCGGTGAATCCTTGCACATTTGCGGCGTCGCCGAAAAGCGCGCGGGATCGGGGAACGTGAAATAACCTGACACTGCAAAGCGCAATCAAACGAAGGGTTGATCGCCGTCTGCAAGCCTGTCAGGTTTTACGTCGTTCGGTGGGGCTGGCTCGGTTGGATTCCGAGCGCGGGGTTTGGGGCGGTGGAGTGGCGGAGGAATAGCCGAAAGCCAATTGGCGAAAACTAATTCCAGGATCCCACGATGCGGCGCGTTCTCGCCTCACTAATCTTAATCATAACGCTTGTCACGGCGGCAGCTACTGCGCATTGCGACTCGGTGCCTCAGGTGGCCGCGAACCCTTCCGTGCCAACGTCTTCATCTCAGTTCTCGCTGATCGACCCCAGCACCTGGCATTGGCCGCAGTACGACATCAGATCATTCAAGCCGCAGGATCCGAACACGTGGCCGTTCATTCCAGTACCCGAAATTGCGACCGACCCCAACGGCGGCGTCACTTACGGCGTGTTGCCGGTGTGGTTGTTCACCGACGAAAAGAGCGAAATCAGCAGCATCCTGGCGCCCGACATAAACTCCAACAGTACTCTCGGACCGGGCGGAAACTTTCGCTACCTGGCGTATCCATCGTCGGATACGAATTGGTACGTCGTCGCCGGTGCGCAGGAGACGATCGCGCGCAAGGTCGATCTCGATTATCAGACCGGCCGCGAGCATAAGAAGTGGTGGTCGTTCGAAGGCCGTTTCTTTTTCGAGAAGGATCCGACCGAGCGCTTCTACGGCTTGGGTAACAACTCGCACTTCGGCAACCAGACCAATTACACGACCGAACAGCTTTACGGCCAGGCGATCGTAGCCCTGAACCTCAGCGACCGGTGGCAGTTGTCGCTGATGGAACGGCCCCGGTACGTGAGAATCCAGGAGGGCGGCTTCAACTCGGTAGCGTCGATCTTCAAGTTGTTCCCGCATCAGAAGGGTATCAACGGCGGCAGCGAACTGCTTCAGCAGCCGATGATTCAATACGACTCGCGCGACTCGGTGGATATCCCGCGGTCGGGCACGCTGGGACGGCTCTACTACGGCAATGCGCAGCGCGGATTCGGCAGTTCGTTTTCCTACAACCGCTTCGGCGGGGAATTGCGCCAATACCTTTCCATCGGCCAGCGAGTCACTTTGGCCGGTCACCTATTCACCGAGTACGAGCCGGCGGGCAACGAGATGCCATTCTGGTCGCAGGCGCGCCTGGGCGGCGACGAGAGTCTGCTCACCGATCAGGAAACGCTGCGCGGCTACGGCACCAGCCGCTTCATCGACAACAATCTATTCGTGATGAACCTCGAGGTGCGCACGCGGGTTTGGGATAAAGACGTTTTCGGCACTCACGGGATACTCGAGCTGGCGCCATTCGCCGAAGCGGGACGCGTCGGGCATGAGATGAGCTACAATCCGTTCGAGGATCTGCATCCGGTCGGCGGCATCGGATTTCGCGGAATCGCGGAGCCGTTCGTGGTCGGGTACGTCGACATCGGATGGGGCGGCGAAGGCGCCGCCGTCTTCTCGGGTATCGATTATCCATTCTAAGCTGACTCCGAAAGTTGTCGGCGCCGCGCTATTTATTTTTTTGCTGAGCGCGCGGAGCCCGAGCGCCGCAGCCGAGACGCGTCCGTCCGTTTCGGACTTTCTGGGTCAGGTCCAGGCAACGTATAAGAAGATGCAGAGCTACTCGTCAGTGGGCGAGATCACGTCGAAGGTCTTCATGCCTGGTTTCGGATCCCAAGAGGGGCATTACACCTTCTCAATCAAACTCGCGCGGCCAAACCTGTACCGGATCGAATGGGAGCAACACTCGCCTAACATGAACACCAGCGGGACGGTTTGGTCCGCCGGCGCCGGAAACTTCGTCACGGTTCCGGGGCAGGCGAACCCGATGCAACCGAAAGACATGTCGACCGCGTTTTCGATGGCGACGGGAATATCCGGCGGCGCCGCGGCCTCCATACCCCCCATCTTTTTTGACCTCAGCTACAACAGTCTCAAGGGCTTGGACGCGGCATTCGGACAGGACGCGGACATCGAAGGAGACCCGTGCTACGTCATCACGGGAAAAACGAAAGCAACCGGCGTGACGATGTGGATCTCCAGGAAATCAAAGCTGATCCGGCAGATAAGAAATGACCTCATCACCGGTCAGATGAAAATTCCGGATTTGACCGACGAGCAAGCAAAAAGCGTGATCGAGTCGATGGGTCAGACGCCAACCGCAGAAGCGATCAAGCGTATGAAGGAGCAGATGAACGGTATGCGGGCCATGATGAGCCCAGGAACGACATGGTCCAGTATCCAGGTTCAGCGGAAAATTGTGGTGAATGGTGCGTTGAGTAAGGCGGATTTCGCGCCGCAGGCTGCTCCCGCGGGAAAGTGACACTGGCGCGACGTCGTTCGCAGCGCGGATCGTAACTCGGTTTCGCCTTAGATGCGGCTTTCTGAATTAGATTACGACTTGCCCGAAGAGCTGATCGCGCAGGAGCCGCTGGCCCGGCGCGACGAGGCCCGCTTGCTCGTGCTCGATCGCAAGACCAAATCGATCGAGCATTCGCGCTTCTACAAACTCGTGCGTCACCTGCGCGACGGCGATCTGATCGTGCTGAACGACACGCGCGTGCTGCCGGCGCGGCTGTTCGCGCAGAAGGAATCGGGCGGGCGCGTCGAGTTGTTGATGGTGCGGCCCGCGAGCGCGCTCGAAGGTCCCGCGGGAGCGTGGCTCGCGCTTATCCGGACGCATCGCGTGCTGAAGGACAACGCGCGGCTAATCCTCGGCGACGGTCAGGTGCTGAGAATCGCGGGCTATGCGCGGCCGGGACGGCCAATCGTCGTGGCTGAAGGTGAAGCTCCGATCGAGCAGATATTGAATCGCGACGGCACGCTCGCGCTGCCTCATTATATACATCGCACGATCGGACCGGCTGACCTCGACGACTATCAGACCGTCTACGCGGCGAAGCCGGGCGCGATCGCGGCGCCCACCGCGGGCCTCCATTTCACCGAGGAGGTGTTCAAGGCGCTGGCCGACGCGGGCATCCGCACGGCGACGGTGACGCTGCATATTGGTCCGGGAACTTTTGCGCCGGTGCGCGCCGTTGAGATCGAGAGTCACACGATGGAGTCCGAGTGGTACACGATTCCGCCGGCGACGCAGGCCGCCGTCGAGCACGCGCGGCGAGTGGGCGGGCGTATAATCTCGGTGGGCACCAGCTCGACGCGCGCGCTCGAGTCGTGGGCAATCACCGGCGACGTCGAGGGATTCACCGGGCTCTTTATTCATCCGGGATTTCGCTGGAAGCTGGCTGACGCGATGCTGACGAACTTTCACATGCCACGAACGACGGTGCTCGCGCTGGTGATGGCGTTTGCGGGGCGCGATCAGATTCTCGCCGCATACCGCGAGGCTATTCGCCATCGCTACCGCTTCCTCAGCTACGGCGACGCGATGTTGATCCTGTGAGCGGGCCAATCGAATTCAGCGTTGCGGCGGTCGACGGCGGCGCCCGCACCGGCCGAATTGTCACGCCGCACGGCGTGATTGCGACTCCAGCATTCATGCCTGTCGGAACACGCGCGGCCGTAAAGGCGATGGCGCCCGACGAGTTGTGGGCGATGGGCTACACGATGGTGCTCGCCAACGCGTACCATCTCGCGATTCGGCCGGGTGCGGAGCTGATCCGCGAGATGGGCGGGGTCGCGCGCTTCATGGGATTTCCGGGCTCGACGCTGACGGACTCGGGCGGATTCCAGGCGATGAGCCTGGCGAAGATCAATTCGATCAACGAAGAGGGCATCCGGTTTCGATCTCATCTCGACGGCGCGCCGTTGATGCTCACGCCGGAAAGCGCAATCGATATACAGGAGCAACTCGGCGCCGACATCATGATGGCGCTCGACGAATGCACGCCTTTTCCCGCCGAGTATCGGCGCGCGCTCAGCTCGCTCGAGCTGACGGCGCGATGGGCTGAGCGATCGCTGGCGGCGCGCAAGAGTACGACGCAGGCGCTGTTCGGAATTATCCAGGGCAGCATTTTCGAAGATTTGCGCAAGACCAGCGCGTCGCAGATAACCTCGATTGCGTTCGACGGCTACGCGGCAGGCGGGCTTTCGGTCGGCGAGCCGAAGGCCGCGATGCTCGAGATGGCGGCGCTGTCGGCGTCGATGATGCCGGCGGACAAGCCGCGCTACCTGATGGGCGTGGGCACGCCGTCCGATTTACTCGCTGCCGTGGCGATGGGCTTCGATATGTTCGACTGCGTGCTGCCGACGCGCAACGCGCGCAACGGGATGGCCTTCACCAGCACGGGAGCGGTCTCGATCAAGCAGGCGGCGCACGCGCGCGACACGATGCCGCTCGACCCGGCGTGCGGTTGCCGCATGTGCCGGACCCATTCACGCGCCTACCTGCGTCATCTATATTTGTCGGGCGAGATACTCGCGGCGCGCGCGCTGACGGAGCATAATCTGCACTTCTTCGCGAGCTTGATGCGCGATTGCCGCGATGCTATCGCATCCGGGAATTACAGGGCGTTTGCGACGGTCACATCGGCGGCTTGGGATACGGCCGCCGACACGAGTAATGTCGAGTGACTACAGGTTTTATCGATCGCTTAAGGACGTGAACTGATGTTGTTCGAAGGTACCGCATGGGCGCAGGCGGCAGCGGCCACTCCTGCCGACGCTCCGTCTATAGTGCAGCAGTTGATGACGGGACCGGGGCCCGTGCTGGCGATGGTCGTCGCCGTCATGTACTTCCTGGTCTTCCGGCCGCAGAACAAGAAGGCGCAGGAGCAGGCCAAGATGCTGAGCGCGCTCAAGCGCAACGACGAAGTGGTGACGACCGGCGGGATCATCGGACGGATTCACGAGGTCGGCGACAAGGTGCTGACCCTCGAAATCGCGCCGAATGTGCGCGTGCGGGTCGAGCGAGCGCAAGTCGCCGGCATGTCGAGCCATAAGCCGTCAGCGAAGAAAGACGACAAGTAGAGGCTTCTTCAATAGTGGAACAGACTCAAAGTTTCGGACCGATCCTGATTCTGCTCGTGCTGATCGTGTCCTTTCTCTACATGCATTTCACCAACGGCAGCGGCCTCACGCGCATCTACCTGGCCGGCGCCATCGTGCTGGCGGCGATACTCATCTTGCTGCCGAGCCTCAATATTATCGATCTGCCCAGTTGGTTCCAGGCGGGATTTGGCCAAACCAAAATTCAGCTTGGTCTCGACTTGCAGGGCGGGACGCATCTGCTGATGCAGGTGAAGCTCGACGATGCGGTGAAGACCCAGTTGGGGCGCCGCGCCGATGACCTCAAGAAGGAGCTGAAAACCGACAAGATAGATTTCACCGATGTCTCGGTGGACGACTCCGGCAACCTGAACGTCAAGCTCAAGTCGAGCGCCGACCGGACGCCGTTTCTCGACCTCGTGCAGAAGTCGTACACGGATTTGACCGCGTCGAGCAACACCGATTCGTCCAGTATCGGGCCGGTATACACGCTCGCCTTCAAGCCGCAGGAGGTGCAGCAGATTCGCACCAACGCGATGGACCAGGCGCTCGAAACAATTCGCAATCGAATCGATCAGCTCGGCGTGCGCGAAACCACGGTCGCCAAAGAGGGCGAAGACGAAATCCTCGTGCAACTGCCCGGTATCCAGGACCCCGAGCGCGCCAAGGAACTGATCGGCAAGACGGCGGTGCTCGAATTCAAGCTGGTTGACGATACGAACAACGTGCAGGACGCGATCAAGAACGGCCCGCCGCCCGGCGACGAAATCCTCTACGGCACCTCGGAGACGGGAGAGCGCGAGCCGTACCTGGTCGAGTCGCCCGTGCTGATGACGGGCGACGTCGTTACCGATGCGCGCGTGCGGCCGGGCGCGCGGCTCGAAGGTCCGTATGTGGCGGTCGAGCTGGACAATCGCGGCGCGGACATCTTCGATGCGATGACGTCGGAAAATGTCGGGCGACACCTGGCGATCGTGCTCGACAACACCGTTTACTCGGCGCCTGTAATAAAGGAGCGAATTCCCGGCGGCCACGTGCAGATTACAGGGCGCTTCTCGCTGGACGAGGCGCATGATCTCGCGATCGTGCTGCGCTCGGGCGCGCTGCCGGCGCCGGTCGAAATCGAGGAAGAGCGCACGGTCGGCCCGTCGCTCGGGCGCGATTCGATTCGCCAGGGCGAGCTGTCATTCGTGATTGGCGCGGGCGCCGTGCTGATCTTCATGGCGCTCTACTACAGCGGCGCCGGCTTGCTGGCGGACTTCGGGCTGTCGCTGAATATCCTGCTGCTCATCTGCGTGATGGCTGCGCTCGGCGCGACGCTGACGTTGCCTGGAATCGCCGGCATTGTGCTGACGCTTGGCATGTCGGTCGACGCCAACGTGCTGGTGAACGAACGAATGCGCGAGGAGTTGCGCAACGGCAAGTCGCCGCGGGAGGCGGTGAAGCTGGGCTACGAGCGCGCGTGGTCGGCGATTCGCGATTCGAATATTTCGACGTTTGCAGCGGGGCTGATTCTGTTCCAATTCGGCACGGGGCCGGTCAAAGGTTTCGCCGTCACTCTATGCGTCGGAGTGCTGACTGGATTATTTTCCTGTATTGTAGTTACACGGGCTTGGTATGATTACCGAATTTCGATGCGCAAACTGACGAGAATTAGTGTTTGATGACCGCTAATGTAGCTATAAGAACTGGATTGGACGAATTCGCGGGATTGTGGGCAAATTTTCGGGTACGCGATAGCTTCTACCTTGACTTGGGCGATGGGCGCATACTACAAAGTCGCGTCCTGAGAAATTCCCCCAAGAGAGGCGTCTTGTTGGACTCGTATGGCCGATAAAGACGACATACTGTTGAATTCCCGCGAAGTCGCGTTCCTGCTCGATTTGAGCCCGGACACGGTGAATGAGTTTGCGCGGCGCAATATTATTCCGGCGTTCAAGAAAGGCCGCCAATGGCGATTTCGCAAGCGCGATATAACTTCCGTCAAACGTCAGTTGCGAGGAATCAACGCGGCGGCCTGAAGCCGAGTCGCCGCGCTGCCGGTCCCGCCCCGCACTGATCTCCTGGGCGCTTTCAACCCGAGGGAGTTTTCCATGGCCCAACCGCACGAGAGCCGCGTCTACTCCGACCTGGCTCGCTTCTACGATTTTTTCTTCGGCCGAGTCTTTGTCGATCGCGAGCATGAGGTTATCGAGAGCCTGAATCTCAGGCCGGGTAACCGCGTGCTCGAGGTGGGCGTCGGCACCGGAATCGCGCTGGACGGATATCCGCCGTACGCGCACGTCGTCGCGATCGATCCGTCGGCCGACATGCTCGAGCGCGCGAAGAAGCGCGTGACCGAGCACGGCTGGGGGCATATCGAGCTCCGGCTGGGCGACGCGTTGAATATCGACTATCCCGACAACAGCTTCGACTATGTCACGTCGTTCCATGTGCTGACTGTCGTGCCCGATCCGTACCGGATGATGTCGGAGATGGTGCGGGTGTGTAAGCCGGGCGGGCGAATCGCCATCACGACGCATTTTCAGAGCTCGAACCCGGTGGTGGCGGCGATCAACACCGTGGTCAATCCCATCACGCGCCAACTCGGATGGACGACCAAGCTGCGCAAGAAGGACGTGCTGAAGGGCCATCCGATCACGCTCGAGCGCAATGGGAAAGTGAGCGCGACGTCGGTGCATACGGTGATCGTGGCGCGCAAAAATTCGTAGATCGATTCGTTCGAGCAGTCGCTCCTTGGCTGAAGTATCGCCACAAATCAGTAGTCAGGTGGTCGATCCCGTTTGCGGAATGCGGGTCGATCCCGCTACCAGCAAAAGATTCTTCGAGTATAAGGGCACGACCTATTATTTCTGCAGTGCGCACTGCCTCGAAAGATTCACCAACGATCCGGAAAGTTTCTTAGCGAAAAAAAAGGTTGAAGCGGCGCCGGCGAAACCCAGCGCCAGCGCTCCTGCGGCGGATGCCGCTTCGTACACCTGCCCGATGCATCCCGAGGTTCGGCAGGACCATCCGGGGTCGTGTCCGAAGTGCGGCATGGCGCTCGAACCGGTCGCGCCAATCCAGGCGGTTTCGAAAACCGAATACGTCTGCCCGATGCATCCGCAGATCGTCCGTTCGGAGCCGGGCAATTGTCCAATCTGCGGGATGACGCTGGAGCCTCGCGTCGTAAGTGCCGGCGACGAGCCCTCGCCTGAGCTGGCGGACATGACGCGGCGCTTCTGGATCAGCGTCGCGCTGACGGTTCCGCTGATGCTGATCGAAATGTCGGGCATGATGGCGGGGCGGGGCGTGATACCCGCAGCAGCCCGAACGTGGATCGAGCTGGCGCTCGCGACTCCGGTGGTGCTGTGGGCGGGATGGCCGCTGCTGGTTCGCGGCTGGGAATCGATCGTCAACCGCAGCCTCAACATGTTCACGCTGATCGGCATGGGCGTCGGCGTCGCTTACGGCTACAGCTTGTTCGCGGCGATATTTCCGAACCTGTTTCCCGATTCATTTCGCGCAGCCGATGGGACGGTGCCGGTTTATTTCGAGGCGGCCGCTGCTATCACGGCGCTGGTGCTGCTCGGGCAGGTGCTCGAGCTTCGCGCTCGAAGCAACACCAGCAGTGCGATCAAAGCGCTGTTGGGATTGGCGCCGAAGACGGCGCGCGTGATCAGGCCCGACGGCCGCGAGGAAGACGTCACGCTCGACCGCGTCGTCCCTGGCGATCTGCTTGCGCGTGCGGCCGGGCGAGAAAGTGCCGGTCGACGGCGTGGTGGCCGAGGGCGCGAGCACGGTCGACGAATCGATGGTGACGGGCGAGCCGATTCCGGTCGAGAAGAAACCGGGCGACCGCCTGATTGGTGCGACGATCAACGGCACCGGCGGATTTATCATGCGGGCGGAGCGAGTCGGCAGCGACACTCTGCTCGCGCGAATCGTGCGCATGGTGAGTGAGGCGCAACGCAGCCGCGCGCCGATTCAGCGGTTGGTCGATGTGGTCGCGTCGTATTTCGTGCCGGCGGTCGTCCTCTCGGCCGTGATCACTTTTGTTGTCTGGGCCATGGTCGGTCCGCAACCGCGGATGGCCTATGCGCTGGTGAACGCGGTCGCGGTTTTGATAATCGCGTGTCCGTGTGCGCTCGGCCTGGCGACGCCGATGGCGATCATGGTCGGCACCGGGCGGGGCGCGACTGCGGGCGTGCTGATCAAGAACGCCGAGGCGCTCGAAATTCTGGAGAAAGTGAACACGCTGGTGGTCGACAAGACCGGGACTTTGACCGAAGGCAAGCCGCGGCTGGTCTCGGTCACTGCGCTCGCCGGATTCACCGAGGCCGACGTGTTGCGGCTCGCGGCCAGCCTCGAGCGCGGCAGTGAGCATCCTCTTGCCGCGGCGATCGTGGCGGGCGCCGAAGAGCGCAAGCTGACGCTCGCGACCGCGGCGGATTTCAAATCGGTGACCGGACAGGGCGTGAGCGGGCGCGTCGAGGGGCGCGCGGTTGCGCTCGGCAATGAGCAGATGATGCGGGCGCTCGGCGTGGGCATCGAGGCTGTTTCCGCCGACGCCGACGTGCAGCGAAAAGATGGCCATACGGTGATGCTTCGTCGCAGTTGACGCGCGTGCGGCGGGACTCCTCGGCGTGGCCGATCCGATCAAGGCGTCGACGGCGGAAGCGCTCAAGATGCTGCGGGAAGACGGCGTCAAGATCGTCGTGTTGACGGGAGACAATCGAATCACGGCGGCGGCAGTGGCGAAAAAGCTGGGAATCGATCAGGTCGAGGCCGAGGTCATGCCCGATCAGAAGGCGACGGTGGTGAAGCGATTGCAGTCGGAGGGACGGATTGTCGCGATGGCGGGAGACGGTATCAACGACGCGCCGGCGCTGGCGCAGGCGCAGGTCGGGATCGCGATGGGGACGGGGACCGACGTCGCGATGGAGAGCGCGGGGGTCACGCTGATCAAAGGCGACTTGCGCGGTATCGCGAAGGCGCGGCGGCTTGAGCCGCGCGACGATGCGCAACATCCGGCAGAATCTTTTCTTTGCGTTTTTCTACAACGTGATCGGGATACCAATCGCGGCGGGCGTGCTTTATCCGGCGTTCGGCTTGCTGCTCAGTCCGATTATCGCGAGCGCGGCGATGAGTTTGAGCTCGGTGTCGGTGATTACCAACGCGCTCCGCCTCAGAAACGTCAGCCTTTGACGGTCCGGCAAGCTGCGGCCGATTCTTTTCCAGGTCGGTCCAGATGATCACGCCAAGATCGATCACGTAAAGCGCGATCACCAGATTTCCCAGTTCGGACGCGAGATTGCCGGCCGGCATGAGCTGGACGATTCCCCACAAGAGAAACGCCGCGGCGAGCATCACGCGTTTGAACAATTCGAGCGGACGCGGGCGCAGTATCACCTGCAATACAAGATAGGAGGTCCCCGCGAGCAGGAGTGGCAAGGCCGACAGCGGGACGCTCTTCAACAACTCCCAGGCATCGCGATGCCTGCGTGGCAATAGCCGCGGGCAACGAGGACAGCATCGGGGTTGCGCCGACGCATAGCAGGGCAACGCTGCTGAGGACCGCGAGGATTGCGAGCGACCTGCGTGAGCCATCGCAAGAGCTCTTCGACAGCGGAGCGCTCGCCGGGTCTCTTCAGCGAGCTTACGTGGCTCGTTAGCCGGTTCCAGTTTCGAGTCGAGTTGCAGGGAGGTTGTCGATTTAGGCATCGTCCTCGTCACTTTGCTGATGTCGTTGAGCACAGACATAGTTTGCCAAAGCGGTTCAGCGGAGAGAATAGTTCGCCGACCGAAAAGAGCGCGCTCGAAGCTGGTTGATTGACACCTCGATCCCATGTCGATAGGTGTTAGCCACTGAGCGAGAAGGCAAGCGCAGCGTGGCTGAATCGAACAAACCCGACTCTGATTCTCAAGAAAACGACGAACGCGTCGAGCAACTCGCCAAGGAGCTCGCCGAGCGTTTGCGTGCGATGCCCAATCGGCAGGAGCTGACCGACTACGCGGTGAGCCTGCTGAAAGAGAGCAACGAGGACGCGGGCACGGCGGAGCAGGCGGCGGCGATGGTCGAGCGGGCGGCGCGCAACGATCCGTTCAATCCGATTGCATTTGCGATTCCGCTGATCGTGATCGGCGCCGTGCTGTGCGCGACGGGAATCCTGGCGGGCGTCGGCCTCGGCATAATCGCGATCGCCGTGCTGATGGTGTTGTGGGGCTTGATCGTAGCGTTCTTCAGCCGCTTCCGCCGCGGCGCGAGTAAACCGCAAGCATAGACTTCCCCTCTCCCGAAGGGAGAGGATCGAAGGTGAGGGACCTTATTCAGCGCGCGCTGCGCGCGCGATTCAAGATTTCTGAGAATCGGAATTCAGGAATTCCTCGATCCGGTCTAACACGTTCTCGGGATTCGCCAGCACCTCGTGGTTCCAGAATCTCAGCACGCGGTATCCATACGAACCGAGAAAGGACGAACGGACGTCATCGTCGTGAGATGAATCGGCGTGCTGCTCACCATCGATCTCAACGACCAGCCGTCGTTCAATCGAACAGAAGTCCGCGAAGTACGCGCCGATTGGAAATTGGCGGCGAAACTTCACTTTGCACATCCGCCGAGCTCGCAAATGACGCCACAGAATTTGTTCAGCGGTTGTCTGTTCGCGGCGCAGTTTGCGGGCGGTCTCGTGGGCCGATTCTGATGAAGGCATGATTCGGGTATTTTGCATTTGAGGAAGAAGAAACAAGGCACGCACAGAACCAAAATCTTTAATCGCGCGCCAAGCGCGCTGAATAATGTCCCTCACCTTCGATCCTCTCCCTTCGGGCGAGGGGAATTTCAATGAGCCTTTTTTGTTGCAGAGATCGGGCAAAATTAGGTAGCCTTACGCCGGATTTCGAGCGGGCTTGCGGGTAGAAAATTCGCAACGGTTGGAAATTTTTACTTTTTTCACTGTATCTGCTGATATTGGTGGGAGCGGCGCGAGTGGCTCCATGGAGCTTGGTAGCGGATGGCTAAGTTTGACTGGAACGAAACGAAACGCCAGATAACCGATTCGCAGGCCTGGCAATCGATCTTCAGGCACGGCTACGAAGATACGCCGCGCAACCGGATCCTGATGGTGTCCGGCAACGTGTGGCTGCATCTGCATCCGTCGAAAGTGCAGAAGCATACGGTGCGCCTGCGCTTCACCTGGTGCATGGGCGGGATTACGTTTCTGCTGTTCCTGGTGACGGTCATCACCGGCGTTTACCTGATGTTCTACTATCGGCCGACGGCGGAATACGCCTACGCCGACATGAAGTACCTCGAGTTCGACATGCCGTTCGGCATGCTGATGCGCAACATGCATCGATGGGCCGCGCACGGGATGGTGATCGCAGTGTGGCTGCACATGTTCCGCGTGTTCATGACGGGATCGTACAAGCCGCCGCGCGAGTTCAACTGGGTGGTCGGCGTGATCCTGCTGGTGCTGACGCTGCTGCTGTCGTTCACCGGATACCTGTTGCCGTGGGATCAACTTTCGATTTGGGCGGTGACGGTCGGATCGAACATGGCGCGCGCCACGCCGTTGCTGGGACATGGCGGTCCGTTCCATGAAGTGCTGGGAGTCAATCCGGTCTACGATGCGCGCGCGTTTATTTTCGGCGGCGCGGAAATCGGGCCGCATACGCTGCTGCGATTCTACATTCTGCACTGCATATTTTTTCCGCTGATCGCGAGCATCTTCATGGCGGTGCACTTCTGGCGAATCCGGCGCGACGGCATGTCGGGGCCGCTCTAGGCCGGGGACGAGGCGCGGGATGGGAGACGTGTTTTCATGGTTTTTGCACGAGGGAATCGTGCGGGTGCTGTCGGTGCCGATCGGCATGCTGCTGTTGCTATATCTAATGTACGTGCTGGCTGCGCCGCCGCCGTGGAGCGACGACGAGGACGGAGGTCAGCGCTAAGGATCAATCATGGCAAGCCCGGAAGGTAAGGATGGCGGCATCGTGATGCGCGCGGCCGGTGCGGGCGCAGGCGCAGGGGCGAGGACGCCGGCGCCAGCGGGCGGCGGCGGATCGAAGCGCATCGAAGTATCGATCAAGAAGGCGGGCAGCGGCGTCGAGGAGAAGCTGCACACCTGGCCGTTCCTCGTGCGCAACGAATTCCTGATGACGCTGCTGGTCATCATCGTGCTGACGGTGTGGTCGCTGTTGCTCAATGCGCCGCTCGAGCAGCCGTCGAATCCTACGCGCACGCCGAATCCGTCGAAGGCGCCGTGGTACTTCCTGGGCTTGCAGGAAATGCTCGTGTTCTTCGACCCGTGGTATGCGGGCGTCGTGCTGCCGAGTTTCATCATCGTGGGACTGATGCTGATTCCGTATCTCGACATCAATCCGAAGGGCAACGGCTACTACACGTTGCGCGAGCGATGGTTCGAGATCCTGAGTTTCTTCATCGGCTTCCACATCCTGTGGGTCTCGTTCATCATCATCGGCACGTTTTTCCGCGGCCCCGGCTGGAACTGGTTCTGGCCCGGGCAGGTCTGGGATCCGCACCTGGTCGAGGCGCTGACCAACGTCGATCTGCCGTACATGTTCGGGTTCCGCGACTACCTGGCATCTGCGCTGTTCGGCTTGTTCCTCATAGGGGGCTACTTCGTCGTAGGTTACGCCGTCTTGTATTTCTGGATACGATCGCGGCCCGCGGGAGATCCGTGGTCCGCGTTTCCCGGTGGCGGTCCCGAGATCCTGGAGAAGTGGGGACCGGTGCGCTTCGGCATCACGGGATTTCTGCTGATCGCGATGGCGGGAGTGTTCATCAAGATGGCACTGCGGCACGCGCTCAACATCAAGTACATCCTGGTTACGCCGTGGATTAACATCTGACGTGGCCGCGACGACCCCGTGTTCATCCTCGCCAAAGTATTGCAGGCGCTCGGACTCGCCGACGTCGGGTTCGCGCTTTACATCGGCATTACCCAGGCGCATGGGATGGGCAACGAATACAAGTTCACCGGGATCGGCATCCTGGTTTTTCTCGCCGGCTACATTATCGAGGGCGTGTGGGTATCGCGCGGGTAAATGACTACTGACTATTCGACTGAGTATTGGACGGTGGCCGCGCGGCGGCATTCTGGAGCTGAGGGCAGGTAGAGTAGATGGCTGGCAGACCGGGGCTTGATCCCACCGAAGAAGGGAAGTCGTACAGCGCGTTGTTCGTGCTGCTGGTAGCGGTGCTGCTGGTCAGCGCGGTCTGGTCGATCTGGGACGACAACATCTCGCGCCGTCCGTGGAAGCAGTACCAGGTTCAGTGGGACCATCTCGCGTACGACAAGTACATGCAGGATGCCGCTGACGAGCAGAAACGGCTCAACGCCGATCCTACATATGAGAAGGTATCGAAGGACCTGGCCGACGCCCAGAAGCAGCTCGACTCGGGCGCCACGGCCGCGAAGCTCGCGGATTTGCGCGCGCAGCTGGTCGATCTCAACAATACCGCGAACGACAAAGATCAGCTGGTGCGGTTCACCAAGTCGTACTTGACCGAGCGCTGGTACGACTACAACCACGCCGTTCAGTACAAGGAAGATCCGACTCCATACAAGCAGGAAATCGACAAGCTGAATGCGGAGCTGGCGCAGGAAAATATCGTCTCCGACAAAGCCAAGGCCAATCTGCAGGCGGTGAAGGATCAGATCGAGGCGCTCAACTCGAAGGTCGACACGCTGACCGAGCAGATGAAGAAGCTGACCGCCAAGCGCGATGACTTCTTCGACAAGGCCGACACCTGGATGATCCCGGTCAAGTTCCGCAGCCGGGTGCTGTTCCGCTATCCGAAGATTCCGAAGATTCAGCAGACGGCGATCGACGACTTCGATCGCAACGCGTTCGACGAGGCGATCGCGCGGGTCGATCGATGCCAGAGCTGCCACATGGGCGCCGACAAGAAGGGCTTCGAGAATGCGCCCGAGCCGTTTCGCACCCATACCAACTTCGATCAGATCATATTGAAGCATCCGCCGGACAAGCTCGGATGCACGCCGTGCCACGACGGGCAGGGGCCCGCGGTCAGCTCGGTGAGGCTCGCGCATGGCGACGATCTGGATTGGGATTCGCCGATGTTGCGCGGCGACAAGATGCAATCGCGATGCATCAAGTGCCATATCGACGTCGGCTCGCTGCACGACGCTGCCGGCAAGCCGATTGCGGCGAACTGGGTCGACGGCGAGCGCATGTTCCAGCAGATGGGATGCGCGGGATGTCATTTGCTGGCGGGCTACGAGGACATGCCGAAGATCGGTCCGTACCTGAAGCTGGCGTCGGCCAAGCTCGATCCGTCGTGGACCGTGCGCTGGATCACCGATCCGCACGTCTTCCGGCCGCATACGCGAATGCCGAACTTTTATTTCTCGACTGACGAGGCCACGCAGCTCGCAGCGTTCATCCTCGACAGCTCGGCGAAGAACTCGAAGGATTGGGTGACGGCGCATCCGGAGCTGCCGACGCTCGAAGCGGACATCAAGAATCCCGCGTTCGTCGAAGAGGGCAAGGGGCTGTTCGAGTCGGTCGGCTGCAAGGGATGCCACGCGATCGATCCGGATTCATACGGATCGCCGGTCGGCGTCGCCGAGGGCTTCAAGCCGAACGAAGCGCGCACGACCAAGGACTTCGCGCCCAACCTGGACAAGATAGCGGAGAAGACTTCGGCGGCGTGGGTCTACACGTGGCTGAAAAATCCGCGCGACTTCTCACCGCATACGGCGATGCCGTCGCTGCGCTTGACCGATCACGAAGCTGAAGCGCTGACGGCGTTCCTGATGACTCACGGCGAGAAGAAGGAAGACGCCGGGGTCGAGACTGCGCTCAAGGATCCCGAGAATATCAAGAAGGGCGAAGCGCTGGTGCGCAAGTACGGATGCTTCGGCTGCCACGAGATCGAAGGGATGGACAAGGAGTCGCGCATCGGCGTCGAGCTGACGACTTTCGGATCGAAGCATCTCGACGAATTGTTTTTCGGCAACCAGACGCAGATTCCCGAGACCTGGGATCAATGGACGTTCCACAAGCTGCAGACGCCGCGCATCTACCAGACCAAGGACGTCGAGCAGTTGATGCCGAATTTCGATTTCGACAACGCCGACATCAACAACCTGGTGGTGTTCCTTGCCAGCCTGACCTCGGGCTCGGTGCAGGAGCGGTACCGGATGCCCGGATCGGAGCATCAGACGCAGATCGTCGCGGGCCGGCGAATGGTCAATTACTACAACTGCGTCGGCTGCCACATAGTAGATAATCGCGGCGGGTTCATCCGCCGGTTCTACCCGGAAGATCAAATCAACTTTGCGCCGCCAATACTCAATGGCGAAGGCTTCAAAGTACAGCCCCAGTGGCTATTCACATTCCTGCAGGGACCGACGCCGATTCGTCCGTGGCTGAAGATCAGGATGCCTACTTTCCATTTCACCAACGGCGAGGACGACACGATCGTGAACTATTTCACGGCGCTGTCGGACATCAATGTGCCGTTCATGTTCATCAACACCAACTTGATTCCGCCGGCCGAGCTGCAGGCGGGCGCCAAGCTGATGACCAAGGACTACTTCAACTGCTTCAGCTGCCATCAGCAGGGCGACAAGAAGCCGGAGGGTCCTGAGTCGGGATGGGCGCCCGATCTCGCACTGGCGCATCAGCGATTGGATCCTGACTGGATCCTGAAATGGATCGCGAATCCGCCTTCGCTGCAGCCGGGAACCAAGATGCCGTCATTCTATCCGGGTGGTCCGGATGACATCCTGGGCGGCAACCAGGACGATCAGATTCGCGCGCTGCGCGACTATATCTTCTGGTTCGGGACTCATCCGGGCGAGACGCTGCCGGCGCCGGTGGCGGCAATCCCGGCGAAAGTGAGTAGCAAGTAGGTTATGATAGTTTAGTCGATTGAGTTGGCAACTGATTATTCGTTAAAGTGAAAGAGTTTGACTAACTGAGTAAAGGATCTGGGTAATTTCCCAGGAGGAGATGGTAATGAACAAGCTACGAGTTGTACTGGCGGCGTGCGCAGGTGTCGCGCTCAGCATGAGCGTCGGCGCCGGCCTGGCGAACGCCGGCGGCGGCACGATTAGCGGCACCGTCAAGTACGACGGCACCGCGCCCGCACCCAAACCGGTCGAGGTGACGAAGGACAAGGAAGTCTGCGGGCTGCATCCGCACTTCACCGAGGACCTGATCGTCGACAGCGGCGGCGGAATCGCCAACGCGGTGGTAGTGGTCAAGGGCGCCAAGGGCGACATGAAGCCCACCGATGTGACGTTCGATCAGAAGGGCTGCGACTACGTGCCGCATGTGCTCGCGTTCGAGGCCGGCAGCACCGTGAAAATCGTGAACTCGGACGGGATTCTGCACAACATCCACACCTATTCTGAAAAGAATCCGTCGTTCAACATGGCGCAGCCGAAGTTCAAGAAGGTAATCGAGCAAAAAATCGATCAGCCGGAAGTGATCAAGGTCACCTGCGATGCGCACGGCTGGATGCACGGATGGTGGGTCGCGACCGACACGCCGTATTACGCGGTGACGGACGACAAGGGCAACTACACGATCGCGAACGTGCCGCCGGGTGACTACACCGTCGAAGTGTGGCAGGAAAAACTCGGCACTGACGATCAGAAAGTCAGCGTCAAAGACGGCACTACAGCGACGACTAATTTCTCGCTGAAGCCGAAGGGCTAAGCGCGAGCGGCGCATATAATCGTTGAATGAAGCGGGGCCGGAGCAATCCGGCTCCGTCTCTTTTTAGAAAAATGATTAAACGCCTCGACCAGCTCGAAGTCGCGACCGCGGACCTCGCGGACGCGTCGTCTATCTACGAAAAGAACTTTGGCTTTGCGGTAACGCGGTCGGCAGACGGGAAGTCGGCGTCGGTGAAAGTCGGCGGTGCGGAGATTCGCCTGGTCGCAGGCGCTGCGATCGATTCGTCGAGCGAAGGGATGGTTGGTCTGTGGCTCGAGGCGGAGGACGTCGATCAAGTGGTGGCGGATTTTCGACTTGCCGGTCTGGACGCCGGCGCGATTCAGATCGAGTCGGGACGCCGCATCCTGGCGGTCGATCCCAAGCTCGCGAACCAGGTTCCCCTGTTCATCTTCGATCGAAAAGCGTGACCTGCTAACAGTTCGCGCAACTACTTGATCTTGGGCAACTACTTGCTCTTGGGCTCCTGCCAGTTCTGGATATAGCTCGGCAACCCCTGGTCGTGGCGCATTTTATCGAACAGCTTGAACACGGCTTCGAAGTACGGCGCGCGTGAGTGATCGTGGCAGTACGATCTGATGAATTGCTTCTGCGCATCGAGCGGCAAACCGTTCAGGTCGGTCTCACCGCGCTTCAGCAGATCGGTGTTGAGCCCCGACATGAAACCCTGCGCCCAGGAGAACCACAGGTTCTCGTCCTCGGGATGCTGTTGGAGTGCGGTTGCGACGTCGGCGCAAGACATGGTGCCGGCGCCTGACCAACCAGCTTTTTCGCCCGTCTTTTCGGCCGCCGCGGATTGTATCGGCAAAAGCGTCAGCGCGACGGCCAACGCATAACGTGCGCGCACGCGCTCAGACCTCGGTGGTGAAGGTGGCGCGGACGGCTTCTTCGAGCTTGCGCGTCAGCTCGGTGCGATCGGCGCTGCGCATGCCTTCGGTCGAAATCGGCTTGCCGATTGTCATGCGCATCGTGAGGCCCGGCGTGACGATCATTGCGCCGCGCGGGTAGAAGCGGCCCGAGCCGCTGATCGACATCGGCACTGCCGGCAGCTTCGACAGGATCGCGAGCCACGCGCCGCCGTCGTTGAATTCGTGCACGCGGTTGTCGTTGTAGCGATGGCCCTCGGCGAAGACGCATACGTCGAGGCCGCCCTGGATGATCTTGATCGCCTTGCGGATCGCCTGGCCGCCCGCGTCGCGATCGATGATGATGTGGCCGCCGCGCTGCATCGCGTAGCCGACGATCGGAATTTTGAGCAGTTCCTTTTTGGCGACGAAGCGCGGCTCGCCCGGCAGGAACGCGGCCGACGCGAAGATATCGAAAAAGCTCTGGTGGTTGGCAACGAGGACGTACGACTTGAGGGCGGTGAGGTTCTCGAGGCCTTCGATTTCCACCTTGATACCGCAGAGCCCGACGATTCCGCGGCCCCACGCGCGAGTGATCAGAGTGACCGCGTGAGGCTTGTTCATCATGGCGGCGATCGCGGCGCCGGTCGCGCAAATCATCGTCCACAGCGCCGACAGAAACGTCGCGATGACGCCCCATGCGTAGTTGAAGATCCCGCGCGGCGCAGCAGCGGTGTAGGAAGAAACCTGCGGTTGACTACCCATGTCAAAATACTTTGCCCGCAGCGGGCGTCGCGCTGCAAGCGGCTTTCATCAGGGCGCGCACGGAGCCAAGATTCGATCCGATTAGCGGGATGCATCCTGCGGGGCGGCGAAGTTTGACATGGGCTAATGGCGTTGGTACCTCTGGTTGTAGCACGCTACGCGAGGATTCCATGCAGATTACCGGCTTTCAGCAGTTTCTCGAGATTCTGACCGTTCCGGATAACATCCCGATCATCGCGATGATGATCCTCGTGATGTTTTTTACGTATATCGCGCTCAAGCAGGCTCGGCGCAACGATCAGTTGATCGAGCATGGGCATCGCGAACGCATTATCGATGAGATGAGGAAGTAGTCGATGCCGTTTGAGATCATCGCCGAGAATTGCACCGGATGCAGCGCGTGCGAGAAGCGCTGTCCGACCGGCGCCATCTCGGGCCTGTCGAAAAAGGTTTATTACATCGAGGCCGCCATGTGCATCGATTGCGGCGCGTGCGGGGTGATTTGCCCCGACGACGCGATCATGAACAATCACGGCGAGATAACCCACGTGCTCAAGCGCGCCGAGCGCCCGGTCGCCGTCGTCCATCCGGACAACTGCAACGGATGCGGCGTGTGCGTGGACGTTTGCCCGTTCGATTGCATCTCGCCGTCGCCGGAGAACACGGCGGTCTATCTCGGCAAAGTGCAGGTCAACGAAAAGACCTGCGTCGGCTGCCTGCTCTGCGAAGAGGTTTGCGGATGGGACGGAATTTACATTATGCCGTCCGGCCAGAAGGAGGCGTTCCTGAGCTCGCTGGGCTACGACTCGGGCGAAGAAAACGCCGCCTGATCCTGGTCCTGCTGGCTGCACTGCCTTTCGTCTCGCATCAACTAGTTCTTGCGGCGGATTTATCGCCCGGGCCTGAGAATGGCGCCGAGGCGGCATGCACTGAAATAAAGAACGCGCTTCATGCGCTCGGCGACTCGGAGCACGACGAATCGTTGGCGCTGAGTCTCGCGTCGAACGGCGGCAATTCGTCGGCTATCGTCGAGGCGCGGCTTTCGGTGCTGCTCGATCGCACGCAGGATTTGCGGGTCGCGCTGCAGCATGCGCGTCAGAGTCCCGTTGCACACGACCCTCAGGTCGAAGACTGCATGCGAATGGGATTTCGCGCGCTGGTGGTATCGGAGAAGCTGAGCTCGGACGTGGAGACGGTTCTGTTCGGCGGCGCCGATTCGGTCGCGAATGCGCCTGAGCTGCAGTCTAGCCCTGCTGCGCCCGCCGCATCGCCGCCTGCTCCGCAACCCTGACCCGGCGCGCATCCGCGCCGCGCGGCACCAACACGTAGGCGAGTGCGAGCATCAGCAGCACAGCCTGCGCGCCGAGCGTTTGAATCGTCGGGAAGATACCGAGCATCGGAATCGTCGGCGCGTAGTTGACGAAGGTCGCGGGGACGACGGACGCTTCCTGCAAACTGGCGACGCCCTGGCCGACGAACACGATCGCCAAGGCGTAGAGCATGATCGAAGTCGCGTGGAAGAAAATCTTCATGGGGATGCGATCGGCGGCGCGCTTGATGACCACGAACGATGCGGCCAGCGCGACTGCCGCGGCGACGATGCCGGCTGCGACTGCATGACGCTCCACAGTTTCGGTCGCGCCGCTGGTGAGCGCCTGGAAAAACACGATCGTCTCAGCCCCCTCGCGCATCACGGCGAGGAACGCGGTCAGTCCGAGCGCGATGCCGGGAATCGTGCTGCTCTCGGCGCTCTCGAGCTTGTGCGAAATGAATTTCATCCAGCGATCGGCCTGGCCCTTCGAGGTCATCCACGAGCTGACGTAGAAAAGTGTCGCGGCGGCGAACAGTTGGAAGACGCCTTCGAGCGTATCGCTGGCGTCATCAGTGATCAGGTGATTGACCGCCCACGCCAGAAGGATGCTGGCGAAGATCGCGGCGACTGCGCCCGCATAGACGTCGCGCGCGCGGCCGATTCGTCCCGCGCCACGCGTGCCGGCCGCGAGCGCGACGACGACGAGCATCGCTTCCATGCCCTCGCGAAAGAGGAGGCCGAGCGAATAGAAGAAGTAGGCGACGGCGGTTTGGGTCATGGTTGGTGAACGGCGCGTTAATTCTGAGAATGATTCTCAATTACAGAATGTAGTCGCGACGATTCGCCATGTCAAACGCGCGATTTGGTCCATACTTGCGGCGGATTAGAGGCGGTAGTAGCCTCGAAAACGAAGCGGGCCCGCCGATTTTTCGTGCGTCTGGCCAGCTTCAAGCTTTTTTTGGGGAGTAGCGGCGGTCATCTTCGATGCGATGTGTGTATTGCAGCAAGCGGGCGGGGTTCATCCGCCGCGTCTGCACGCCGTGTGCGAAAGTCGTCACGATCGTGGACCGCGCGGGCGGCGAGGTCGGACTGGCGGGGCTGGTCGACATTTTCGTCGCCGAGGGACTTAGTCGCGAGCAGGTTGACGTCGTGCTCGACGCGCAGGTAGGGAGCAGAGCCGACGATCCGCGACCGGCTCACGTCGAAGATGACGAACGTGTTGATGCGCAATCTCGGGATGCCGGGGCGCCAGTCGCCCGAAGACGTGATGAAGGTGCGGACCGCAATGCGCGGCGGTGGCGGCGCGGGCACGTGGGTCGGTGGCGAAGAGCCGCCCGAGCATCATTGATATGGAAAAGGATCGCAGCGACTTTGCCGTGATGAATCGGATGATCGATCATATCCGGTTGCTGATTGCGGTCGATGACGAGGCGATTCCGGTCAAGAAAAAACTCGAAGCGCAGGCGATTCTGAAAGATTTCCAGGCGATGCTGGCGGAAGCGCCCGAGAACCAGGAGCGCGGCAGGATAAAGGGTTACTACGATATCCTGTGCCGCGACCTCGGCGACGAGGCCGACGTGGCGGCGCTGCTCAGCTCGCTAAAGAATTATATTCCGTACCTTTAGGTGGCGGTGAGGGGAGAGACGAATGAGTTTGCAGCAGATAGGTGTAATCGGGGCAGGGCAGATGGGCGCGGGAATCGCGCAGGTGGCGGCGCAGGCGGGACTCGGAGTCATTATGCACGATATCGCGCCGGAGATGTGCAAGCGCGGAGTCGATTCGATCGCGCGCAACCTCGACCGGATGATCGAGCGCGGGCGCTTCAAACCCGAGGAGCGCGATCGCGTGATGCGCCGGGTCGAGACCACCACCAACCTCGAAGACCTGGCCAAGGTCCCGTTCGTGATCGAGGCAGTGGTCGAGAACGAAGACGCGAAGATCGCACTGCTGCAGAAGCTCGACCAAGTCTGTCCGCCGGAGACGATTCTCGCCTCGAACACCTCGTCGATTTCGATCACCAGGATGGGCGCGCGGACGAAGCGCGCCGATCGCGTGATCGGGATGCATTTCATGAATCCGGTGCCGGCGATGAAGCTGGTCGAAATAATTCGCGGGCTGGCGACGTCGGAGGCGACCTTTCAGCAGACGCGCGCGCTGGCCGAGCAGCTCGGCAAGACGACGATGACCGCGCAGGACTTTCCCGGATTCATCGTAAATCGCGTGCTGCTGCCGATGATCAACGAAGCGATTTACACGATGTACGAGGGCGTCGGCGGCGTGACCGATATCGACACGGCGATGAAGCTCGGTACCAACCAGCCGATGGGCCCGCTGGAGCTGGCGGACCTGATCGGGCTGGACACCTGCCTCGCGATCATGGAGGTGATGCATCGGGTGCTCGGCGACGACAAGTACCGGCCGTGCCCGCTGCTGAAGAAATACGTCGACGCCGGTTATCTCGGCAAAAAATCGGGCCGCGGTTTTTATGTATATGATGAGAAGGGTACTTTGATTCCGCCACCGCGCTGAGCGCGCGCGGCCCAAGTCGCCGGCGCGCCGGGAGGAAACGAGTATGGCCGTAAAAGCTTTCATCCTGATCGATACGTCGCCGGGAAAGGCGCGCGACGTCGCGGCCAAGATTCGCGGCGTCGCGGGAGTTTCGGTGGCGCATGCGGTCACTGGTCCGCACGACATAATCGCGATCGCGGAGGCGGCTGACGTGACCTCGCTCGGCGAGCTGGTGGTGCAGAAGATTCAGAGCGTGGTGGGAGTCAATCGGAGCCTGACTTCGATCGTCGCCGATTGAGGGGACAGGCCGCTCGCGGGCGCGGCGAATCGTATAGAATAAAATCAGATCGCGTCCAGGAAGAATGTATCGATGGCTGAATTACCGGTAATCAAGCGGCTCAGAAAAGACCTCGAGGTGCTCAAGCGCGAGCTCACCGTGGACCTGCCCAAGGAACTCGAGCGCGCGCGCGCTCACGGCGATTTGTCGGAAAACGCGGAATGGGCAATGGCCAAGCAGCGACAGGAGTTCCTGCGCGCGCGCGTCGGCAACCTCGAGGCGCGAATCGCGGAACTGACGATGATCGATCTCGAGACGATTCCGCGCGACACCGTCGGCCTGGGCAGTCGCGTCAAGCTCGAAGATCTCGACGAGGGCGGCGTCGCAGAGTTCGAAATCGTCGTGCCCGAAGAAGTTGACGGCGCGCAAAACCGAATCTCGCTCTCGTCGCCGCTGGGGCGCGCACTGATCGGCAAGGCGGCTGAGGACGATATCGAAGTCGTCACGCCCAAGGGCAAGCGCGCATACCTCGTGAAGAAGCTCACGACGATTCACGTGCTGCTCGCGGCGGAGAACGGCAACAAGTAAGAACGAATCGAAGAGCGGGGCTGCTCGCCCCGCACCCCCGGCAGGGGTGACCCCTGCACCCAGTATTAAGAAAAAGAGAAGATGCGGCGCGCTCTGCGCGCCTGTAGAACTTTTTAGGGAAGAGGCGTCGAGGTGTATTGACGCTGCTGGGCGCGCGGACGCGAAGCGTTCGCGCCCCCGAACCTTCGTGGCAGGTGCGCTCGGCCCACAACCTTTCCTTTCTATTTTATTGGGTGCAGGGGTCACCCCTGCCGAGGGGTGCGGGGCGAGGAGCCCCGCGTACGATTAGTCGCCGTACATTGAATCGATCTGCTGCTGGAAGTGGGCCTGCACGATCTTGCGGCGGATTTTCAGTGACGGGGTTAGTTCGCCGTTTTCCTGGGTGAAGGCTTGCGGGACGACGGTGAATGAGGCGACTGCTTCGACGTCTGAGAGTTGTTTGTTGATCTCGCGGATGCGGGTTTGGATGAAGGCTTTCAACTCGCGCGATTTTGCCGAGCGCGTCGGCGTCTTTTGGGTCGAGGTTGTTCTCTTTGAGGAAGTCGACGAGGTTTTCGTAGTCGGGGACTATCAGTGCGGAGAGGTGTTTGCGGCGGTCGCCGATCACGCACGCCTGGCTGATGAATTTGTCGCCGACTAGCTTGCCCTCGACGTAGGCGGGCGAGACATTCTTGCCGCCCGACAGCACGATGATCTCTTTTTTGCGGTCGGTGATCGAGATGTATCCCTCGACGTCGATTTTTCCGATGTCGCCGGTATGGAGCCAACCGTTTTCGTCGATAGCTTCCTTCGTCTCGGCTTCGAGCTTGAAGTAACCCTTCATTATACTCGGCCCGCGCAGGAGTAACTCACCGTCGGGCGCGATTTCGGCCTGGACGCGCCTCAGCGGCAGTCCAACCGTGCCGAGCCGGGTCTTGCCGTTGTGCAGATTGCACGCGACGACGGGGGACGCTTCGGTCAGGCCGTATCCTTCGACGATTGGAACTTCGGCGGCGGAGAGGAAGCGGTTGATCTCGGTCGGCAGCGGCGCGCCGCCGGAAATCAGGTAGCGGATTTTGCTGCCGAAGATCCCGCGCACGCGCGCGAAGACGAGGCGGCGGAAAAGCGCCATCGACAGTGCGAGCAGACGGCGGCACCGGTTTCCCGCGATGGCGATATTCTGCCGCCTGCTCGCCCGCATCGAGCGCCATCTTGAACAGCCGCTGGCGCATCGGCGGCGAGGTCTCGACCGTGCGCATCACGCGGCTGTGTATGACTTCGAGCAGGCGCGGCACCGTAAGCACGACGGTCGGCTCGACCTCGGTCAGGTTCGATGCGATTTGTCCGAGGCTCTCGGCAAACGCGATTGTCCCGCCCGCCATCGCGACGGTGTAGTAGCCCGCAGTGCGTTCGAACGAATGCGCGATCGGCAGATGCGACAGCGTCATGTCGGTTTCGTTGAGCCCAAGTGCGGCGAGCGAGTCCTCGGCGTTGGCCAGCAGATTGCCATGCGAGAGCATCACGCCCTTCGACGTGCCGGTCGTGCCCGAAGTGTAGATAATCGTCGCGAGGTCCTCGCTGCTGCCCTCGACGATCGCGGCCGGTGCGTCGGCGCTTACTGATGCCGCCGTCACGACCGCGGGCGTGCCGTTGGCGGCCGGCGCCGACTCGGCATCACGATGCATCGCGACCACCGCGGTCACCTCGGGAATCGACGAGCCAAGTCCGAGAATTTTCTTGACCATCTCGGGACCGTTGGCCGCGACGACTTTCGCGCCGGAGTCGCTGATGACGTGGGCGGTCTCCTCGAGTCCGCTGGTGGTGTAGAGCGGCACGACGATCGCGCCGAGTCCGAGCGCGGCCTGATCGACGACGATCCATTCGGGGCAATTGTCCGAGAGGATGGCGACGCGATCGCCGGGGCGGACGCCGAGCCCGAGCAGACCGGCGCGCAGCTTGCCGGCAGCCTCGGAAACTTCGGTCCACGAGTGGTCGGTCCATACTTTGTCGCGCTTGTCCTTGAGGAACGCGCGCGCGCCGAACTTCTGTGCCTGCGCCTCGAAGGACTGCGACAGGGTTGCCACGCGATCAGGCATAACGGACCGAGACCTCCTCTTCCACGATTCGGTTGTAGCCCAAAGACTTGTCGCCGCCAATCGTGGGCCGACGGGCGAAAATCCAGCATACGGCGCCGGCGATTCCGCCGCTGCGAACGGCTTGAATTTACGGGCGAAATATGAGCGTCATTGTCGGCGTTGATTAAGCGGAGGTTGCGGGGGTGGACAAGGATTTTTCATTTCACTAATCGTGGCGCTGACGGGCATAATCGCTCCGAATTCATGAATCGAAAGCCGCTGGAATGTTGCCTGCGCCGCCTTGTTTCGCGCGGTGAACGCTCATCCGGCATTCGCACGTTGCAAGCGCAGAGGTGACGCTTCGATGCTTGAGCATCTGTATTTTCCGCACGACATCTCGACCTTCGGTCCGAAGATAGATTTTCTCTTCGAGCTGATCTTCTGGATCGTGATGGTCGTCTGGGTGCTGGTGATGATCGCGATGGTCACGTTCATGATTCGCTATCGCGCCCGGCCCGGCCGCAAGGCGGAATATATCGAGGGTAATTCGCGCCTCGAAATAGTCTGGACTACGGCGACGACGGTGATTCTGATCGTGCTGGCGCTGATGAGCCGATCGACCTGGGCCGACATCAAGGAGCATGGGCCGCCGGGCGACGTTTTCTACCAGGTGACTGGCAAGCAGTTCAACTGGGAAATCACTTATCCGGGCCCCGACGGCAAGTTCGGCACCAAGGACGACCTGCAGGTCGAGAACGAGCTGCACGTGCCGGTGAACAAAGTGGTGCGGATCGATCTGACGTCGAAGGACGTCATCCACAGTTTCTTCGTGCCGAACATGCGGCTCAAGCAGGACGCGGTCCCCGGGCGCATCATTCATGTCTGGTTCGAGGCGACTGAAGTCGGACAATACGAAATTCCGTGCGCCGAGCTGTGCGGCTTCGGACACTCGGGGATGTTGGGCAATCTGACGGTGCAGACACAAGAGGATTACGACAAGTGGCTCAAGGGTCAGTACGACCAGAACAAATAAAGCCCGCACTCGCCGGCCACGACGCGCGGAGGAGTTAGTCGAAGATGAGCAGTACGGCAGCGGTTGCGGGACACGGCGCTCACGCCGAGCATCACGAGCTCGGCTTTGTGCGCACGTACATATTTTCCGAAGATCACAAAATGATCGGGCGCCAGTTCTTGTTCATGGCGCTGTTCATGATGTCGATCGGCGGCCTGATGGCGATGCTGATGCGGTGGGAACTCGCGTGGCCCGAGACCGCGGTGCCGCTGATGCATTGGGTGCCCGAGCCGTTCATGTATGACGGCGCGATTCCGCCGAACACTTACAACGCGATGTTCACGATGCATGCGACCATCATGATCTTCTTCGTGGTGATGCCGATCCTGGTCGGATGCTTCGGCAACTTTCTTATCCCGCTGATGATCGGCGCGCGCGACATGGCGTTCCCAAAGCTGAACATGCTGTCGTTCTGGGTCGGCGCGGTCGCGGGCGTGATCATGCTTTCGTCGTTCTTCGTGACCGGCGGTCCCGCCGCCGCGGGTTGGACGTCGTATGCTCCGTTGAGCGCGGTGCCGATATACACCGGCGTCGATTGGGGCCAGGACTTGTGGTGCATCAGCATCATCGTGCTCGGCGCGTCATCGCTGATGGGTTCGATCAACTACATCACGACGATCATCAACATGCGCACCAAGGGTATGTACTTCTTCCGCATGCCGCTGGTGATCTGGTCGCTGTTCATCACGGCCATCCTGTTGCTGCTGGCGCTGCCGGTGCTGACGACGGCGCTCGCTCTGCTGCTGTTCGATCGGATGGGTGGGACGCACTTCTTTTTGCCTGCGGGCGGTGGCGAGCCGCTGCTATGGCAGCATCTGTTCTGGTTCTTCGGCCATCCCGAGGTCTACATCATGATCCTGCCCGCGATGGGCATCTCCTCTGATGTCATCTCGACCTTCTCGCGCAAGCCGATCTTCGGATACCGAGCGATGGCCTATGCAATGATCGCGATCGCGTTCCTGTCGTGGGTCGTCTGGGGCCATCACATGTTCCAGTCGGGGATGGACCCGGCGCTCGGCCAAAGCTTCATGATCACTACGATGATCATCGGAGTGCCGTCTGCGATTAAGACCTTCAACTGGCTGGGCACGCTCTACAAGGGCAACATCCATTACACGGTCGCGATGATGAACGCGCTCGCGTTCGTGGCGATGTTCGTCATCGGCGGGCTGTCGGGAATCTGGATGGCGAGCACGCCGGTGGATATGTATATCCACGATACCTACTTCATCGTCGCGCATATTCACTACGTACTATTCGGCGGCAGCCTGTTCGGCATCTTCGCGGGAATTACCTATTGGTATCCCAAGATGTTCGGCCGCATGATGAACGAGACGCTCGGCAAGATTCACTTCTGGATCACGTTCGTCGCCTTCAACTGCACGTTCTTCCCGATGCATATCCTGGGGATGGCCGGGCACATGCGGCGAATTTACAATCCGCAGCAGTACGATTTCCTGAAGCCGATCATTCCGATCAACGAGTTTATTTCGATCAGCGCTTTCGTGCTCGGCGCCGCGCAGTTCTTCCTCCTCGCCAACATCATCTACAGCTATTTCAAGGGCGCGAAGGCTCCCGAGAATCCGTGGAACGCGAACACGCTGGAGTGGACGACGCCGTCGCCGCCGCCGCACGGCAATTGGCCGGGGCCGGTGCCGATCGTCTACCGTGGGCCGTACGAGTACAGCTCGCCCGAGGTCGCGGAGGATTTCCTGCCGCAATCGCAGTTAATCGAGCACTCGACGGCCGCGGCGGATTAGTCAGTCCAATAGCTAGTCATGAATCAGACGCCAACTGAGGTTGAGAAGGCGCGCGGGCTGCATCGTTTTGCGGTCTTGACCGCGGGCGCCACCTTTTGCCTCATCTTCGTCGGCGGACTTGTCACTTCGACCGGCTCGGCGCTCGCGGTGCCGGACTGGCCGCTGGCGTTCGGCAAACTCATTCCGGCGTGGCAAGGCGGTATCCGTTTCGAATTTGGACATCGGGTGGCAGCGGGCACCGTCGTCTGCCTGACTCTCGTGCTGATGGCGTGGGCGTGGCGGGCCGAGCCGCGGCGATGGGTGCGCAGGCTGGTCATGCTCGCGTTCGGACTGATCATCGTGCAGGCCGTGCTCGGCGGAATCACCGTGCTGTTCGAATTGCCGCTGGCGATCGCAGTGACGCACGCCGCCACGGCGCAGGCGCTGTTCTGCCTGATGGTATCGATCGCGATCTTCACCAACCCGCGCTGGGAAACGACGCCGCACGTAGACGAGCCGCCGTCGCGAATCCCGCTGCCAACGCTGGCCGCGGCGACGACCGCCATCATCTATATGCAAATTCTCGTGGGCGCGCTGATGAGGCACATGAGCGCGGGCCTGGTGATTCCCGATTTTCCGCTTTCGTTCGGCTATGTCGTGCCGCCGTATTGGAATGAGTACATCGCGGTGAACTTCGCGCATCGATGCGGCGCGGTGGTCGTTACGGCGATGGTGGTGTGGACCGTCGCGCGCGTGCTGCGGACCCATCGCGAGGTCGCCGCGCTTCGGCGTCCTGCGCTCGGGCTGTTCCTCCTGTTGGTCGTCCAGATTTGTCTTGGCGCGATCACAATCTGGAGCAGCCGCATGGTGATTCCGACGACCAGTCACGTTGCGGTCGGCGCGGCGGTGCTGGCGACCAGTCTCGCGCTGACGCTGCGCGCGTATCGCATTCTCGGCGTGCCGAATCGCGGCTATGCGATCGAATCGCATGCCGATTCGCGGGTGGTCGAACGGCGGGTGACGGCATGAGCGCCAAAGTTGCAATCGCTGAATCCGCGCTTACGCTGCCGCGCGGCCGCCTGAGCGACTATTTCGAATTGACCAAGCCTCGCGTCGTGCTGATGGTGCTGGTCACGACGCTCGCCGGTTTCTATCTCGGCGGACGCACGGGATTCGACGTGACGCTCGCGCTGAATCTGTTGGCGGGCACGGCGTTGGCGGCAGGCGGCACGCTCGCGCTCAATCAGTACGTCGAGCGCGACACCGACGCGATGATGGATCGCACGCGGCATCGTCCGCTGCCGGACATGCGGATGCGCCCGGCCGAAGCGCTGATGTTCGGCGTCGTCGCAACGGCGGGCGGCCTCGCGTACCTGGTGCTCGCGACCAACATTCTCTGCGCCGCGGTGACGGCCGCGATCACGGTCGTTTATCTCGGCGCGTACACGCCGCTGAAGCGCTACACCTGGATGTGCAACCTCGTGGGTGCCGATTCCGGGCGCGCTGCCTCCGGTCGCGGGATGGGCTGCGGCGCGCGGCGGGCTCAGTTGGGAGCCGGCAGTGCTGTTCGCGATCATGTTCCTGTGGCAGTTGCCGCATACGTTTGCGGTCGCGCGACTGTACCGGACTGACTATGCGCGCGCCGGCATCCATTTGCTTCCACAGGACAATTCGCGCGGCGGAAACGCGTCGAATCCAATTGTAATCGCAGGAAGCCTCGGACTGGTAGCAGTGGGAATCATTCCCACACTGCTTGGCTTCACCGGAATCCCATACGCGGTGATCGCGTCGGCGCTTGGCCTGTGGATGCTGGCGTTCGGAGTTTCGATGGTTCGCGCGCAAGGCAATTCGAAAGCGGCGCGCCGGCTGCTGCTCGCATCGATAGTATATTTGCCGATCGTGTTGTTAGTACTCGTGCTGGATCGGATGTGAGTAATCGAATGGCTACCCTGGTTACGCGCGAAGAGCGCAAAGATGATATCCGGCGGACGCTGAAGGTACTGATCGGCGTGATGGTGTTGTTGGTAACAATCTCGGTCGTGACCATCATAGTGAAACATTGATATGGCACCGAGCGTGACAGCATCGACCGCGAAAGTTCGCCCGTTGGTGGTGCCGATTCGCCGCGGCCGAACGTCTGACTCGGCTGCGGGCGGCGACCAGGTCGAGCGTCCGTTCATCAGCAGCGCGATGCTCGCGGTGATGATGATCATCGCGTCCGAGATGATGCTGTTCAGCGGGCTCATCGGATCTTTCCTCGTCTACCGGATGGCCTCGGCGTTCTGGCCGCCGCCCGGGTTGCCGCGCCTGCCGATTGCGGTGACGTGGGTGAACACTTTCATCCTGCTCTCGAGCGCCGGCACGATGACGCTGGCAATCCGCGCGGTCCATCGCAGCCGCCAGCGCCTGCTGCGCCGCTATTTGATCGCAACGCTCGCGCTGGGCGTGACGTTCCTTGCGGTGCAAGGCAGCGAATGGGTTCGGTTGGTCGCGCACGGCCTGAAGCTGACCGGCAGCATGTACGGCAGCACTTTTTACCTGCTGATCGGATGCCACGGCGCGCACGTGACTGCTGGCGTCATCTGGCTTGCGATCGTTGTGTGGGCTGCGATGAGCGGCCGCTACAATGCGCGCAACGCCCATGCGATTGAGTTGTGCGCCGTGTACTGGTACTTCGTTTGCGCGGTCTGGCCGCTGCTGTTCGGGCTGGTATATCTGATGTAGTTTGGCGTGAGGACGAACGCGATGATCAAAAGTACAAAGCTCAAAGCCGCGGCGATGACGATGGCTGGTGCGATCGTCGCGGCGGTTCCGCGGCTGGCCAACGCGTGCGCGACGTGCGGACTGTCGGATGGCGATGCCGCGTTCCACGCGTACAAGGCCAGCGTGCTGTTCATGCTGGCGACGCCATACTTCTCGTTCGCCGCAATCGGCGGGATTACCTATTACGTCTATCGGCGATCGCAGCGTCAGAATCACGAATCCAGTTCACCAACGATCGACAAGCGTTGATTAGCCACTGAGTAGTCAATCGAATGAACACTGACTATAGCTGTTTGCCAAAAAGAGAGAGGTCGCGATGAGCGAGGCCGCTGCAGTAGAGACCCACGAACACGGCGCGATGCAGGCCGATCAGCTCGAACCGTCGCTTACGCCGGGAAATCTCGGCAAGCTCGGGATGTGGTCGTTCCTGGCCGGCGATGCGATGACGTTCGGCGCCGCGATCGCCGCGTACGGCGCGCTGCGCATCGGCAATCCCAACTGGCCGTCGCCGGCAGTCTTTCTCGGCATCACCACGACGGCAGTCATGACCTTCATCCTGATCTGCTCGAGCGTCACGATGGTCGAGGCGCTCAGCTCGATCCAGACCGGCAGGATGGCGCGCTACCGCAACTTCATGGCGTTGACTGTTCTCGGCGGGCTGCTCTTCCTGGGGATGCAGGCGTTCGAGTGGCATCACCTGCTCGGCGAAAAAGGGATGTCGATCAAGGTCGACCTGTTCGACGCGACGTTCTTCATCCTGACCGGCTTTCACGGCTGTCACGTTTTCGGCGGCGTCGTGTACAACAGCGTGCTGCTGATTCGCGGCATGACCGGCAAGCTGACGCAGGCGAAGGCGAACCTGGTCGAGGTCGCGGGACTGTACTGGCATTTCGTCGACCTGGTCTGGATCCTGATTTTCACGTTCATTTACCTGATTTAATGGAACCACTTTTTCCAACGCCAACCGGCGGGAGATGAGATTCAATCCATGACGACGCAAGCTGCGATTTCAGGGCACGAAGTCGAACATAGCGGACCGAACTACATTGCGGTCTTCATCTACCTGTCGATCCTGACCGCGGTCGAGCTGGGCGTGTACGCGATGGGACTGCCGCAAGTCGCCAAGGTCGGTCTGCTGATCGCGCTGGCGTGGGCGAAAGCGGTGCTGGTGGCGATGTACTTCATGCATCTCGCGATGGAGAAAAGGGCGCTGGCAATTATCGCGATCATCCCGGTGATCCTCGTCACGTTCCTGTGCTTCATGCTGCTGCCGGATCTCACGACGCGCATGTGGACCAAGTTCGACCATCCGCGCCCGGTGACGAATCCGGCCGAGATGGGTGCGCATCCGGTCGCGCCGCCGCCCATGCAAACGCCGTAGCAGCGGCGCGTGGCCACCTGATTGGATGCTTACCATTCGCTCGCGCCGCTCAACGCGTTCCTCAACGGATGCGCGACCGTCCTGCTGCTGGCGGGATTCATCTTCATCAAGAACGGCTGGGTGCGAGCGCATCGCGCATGCATGCTCAGCGCGATGGGGTTTTCGGCCGTCTTCCTGACGTCGTATCTCGTCTATCACTACAACGTCGGCAACGTGCGCTTCAGCGGCCAGGGATGGGTGCGGTCGCTGTACTTCTCGATTCTGATTCCGCACGTAATCCTCGCCGGCGTGATCGTGCCGCTCGCGCTCACGACCATCTGGTTCGCACTGAAGGGCAACTTTCGCCGTCACCGTCGAATCGCGCGATGGACCTGGCCGCTGTGGATGTACGTGTCGGTGACGGGCGTGATCGTTTACCTGATGCTGTACAGGATGTACACGCCGATCTATCCGCCGCCGGCGACGGCGTTCGCGATGTCCGCGGCGCGCTGAAAAAGTGAGGCGGTCCGCTCGACGCGAACCGCCCCAGTCTGCGATCAAGTTTGGTTGATACCGATTGGCGCTAGGCCTTGGCGCTCGGGCGGCTTGATACCGCCTGATGCCATCGCGCAAGGTTCTTCTGATTCTCCTGGATCTTGATGGCGGTCGTGCGGCCGAAATCGATTCCGATAAGCGCAGTGATATCCGCAATCGTGTAGCGCGGGCCGGCGATGAATTCGCGATCGGCCAGCACCGTGTCGAGCCATTCGAGGCGTTTGAGCGCCGCGCTCTTCGCGATCTCGCCGTATTCCCTGACCTGCGGGATGCGGCCCTTGAAGAAATCGCTGGTGTTGCGGAACGACGCCGCCGTCATCGAGAGGATTTCGAATTCCATGCGGCGATTCCACATCTCGACGACCGCCTTGTCCTTGGCGTCAACGCCCATCAGCGGCGGCTCGGGCTTGATGGTTTCGAAATAGCGGCAAATCGCGACCGACTCGGCGATATGGGTGCCGTCGTCGAGTTCGAGCACCGGTAACCCGCCCATCGGATTGATCTTCAGGAATTCGGGCTTGCGATTTTCGGCAGTGGCGATGTTGACCTGCACGAATGGAACGTTGGTGATGCCTTTTTCCGCGAGGAAGACGCGCACGCGGCGTGGATTCGGAGCTCCGAGGGAATCGTATATTTTCATAATGGTTGCAATTTAAAACTGTGCGATGTTCCCGTCAACCCGCGAAGCCCGCCGTATTCGAGCGAGTGCGCAGCGCTGAAAAAAACTCCTGATCGAGAAAACGAATCAGAGTTCAAGACTGACTAACCGCCATCATTCGATCGCAATGCGAAACGGGCGATCAGCTGAGGCATCGGAAGGCGGGCTCAGATAAGGCTGAGCAGGACGAGGACTATGCCGATGGTCGCGACGTTCCAGACCATCGAGCGGACCAGCGGGACGCCGAAGAAGTAGAGCGGCAGGTAGGCCACACGGCCCCAGAAATAGAGTTGCGCGCCCCACGCGGTCATCCAGCTGTGGCGGCCAACGACGCTGGCAACGACGATTGCCGCGATGAACAGCGGAAAGGTTTCCATGAAATTGCTCAACGTGCGTTCGAGCCGCGCGGCGACGCCGGTGAGCGGCGGCATCGCCTGATCGCGCGCGCTGGCCGCCCACCGGTATCCGTACTGGAAGCTGGCGGCGTGTGCGCTCAGGACGATTTGTACCAAGCCGAGTGCGGCACTCAGCGCGAGCATCTGAAGTTCGATTGTCATGATTTCATATTAATGAAACCGGCGAAGTCGGCACACGGCTCTCTTCTGACACCGCAGATCACTGCGCGCGACTCAAGCCTTGGCGCTGGGACGACTCGATACCGACTGATGCCATCGCGCGAGATTCTTGAGCGCAGGATCCGCCGAAACGCCGGCCGCTTGCGCGGCGAAGTCGACCGCAACGAGCGCAGTGATATCCGCGATAGTGAAGCGATCGCCCGCGATGAACGGCTTGTTGCCGATTTGCGCGTCGAGCCATTGCAGTTGTTGCTTGACGGTCTCGCGCTGCGTTTCGCCGTATTCGGGGAACTGCTTGATGCGCGCCTTGAACAGTTCGTTGGTGTGCTGGAACGCACGTGCGGCAACGGCAAACAGGTTCAACTCCATTCGCCGGTTCCACATCTCGATGAACGCCTGCTCGCGGTTGTCCTTGCCCATCAGGTTAGGCTCGGGATGCAGGCCTTCGAGGTAGCGGCAGATCGCGACCGACTCGGCGAGATGGGTGCCATCGTCGAGCTCAATGAAGGGCAGGCCGCCCGCGGGATTCTTGGCGAGCATCTCAGGCGTGCGGTTCTTGCCGGTGAAAATGTCGACCTCCTCAGTCGGGATCTTGAGTCCCTTTTCCGCTACGAAAATTCTGAGGCGTCGAGGGTTGGGAGCGAGAGAGGAATTATAGATTTTCATATTGGTTGCGATTTAAAACCCGTCGCCACGTTGGCGTCAACCTTCAATTCAGGCGCTCGCGGTTGTAGGCGAGATAGATTGCGGTGCCGACCGAACCGATTAGCGCGATCGCGAGATAGATCACGATGAACGGAATCGGCCGCGGTCCCGGCGCTTGCCGATACCAGAACAGCACGAGGTTGTAGGGGACGTAGAATGCGTAGACGATCGCGAGCGGCAACGTCCACGCGCGCAGGTTCCAGAGGCCGTAGGCGTAAACGAGAAAGACAATTCCGAAGAGCGGGCCGAGGATGAGGTTGTGGGCGATGCCGTGGAATTTGTGGCCGAAGACGACGAGGCCGCCGACGGTGGGATCGTGCGCGAACTGGAGCGCCTTGGTGAAATCGGAAAGCGCGAGCAGGACGAACAGCACCGTCATGACGGTGAGGAACCATCCGCGCCGAGCGGTTTCAGTTGCCATGCGCGGGAAGGTAGTCGTGCGCGGAATTGGATTCAAGCATCAAAACGAAAACGGCCGGAGCGTCGGTGCTCCGGCCGTTGGTTGATGCGTTGTCGTTGGTCGTTAGCCTTTCAGGAAATTTCGGATGGCGCCCACGAGGGCTTCCTGCTGCTCGTACATCACCATGTGGCCGGCGTTTTTGATCAGCTCCAGTTTGCTGTTCTTGATGCGGCTGGTGAATTCTTTTGCGTAGACCGGCGGGATCAGCTTGTCGTCGTCGCCCCATAGCAGCAGAGTCGGCGCGTGAATCCGGTAGGCGCGCTTTTTGAGGCCGCGGTCGGGAATCGGCCACAGGAATTTGCTGGCGGTGGCCAGGCGCTTGACCCGCTCGACGTACATCGTTTCCAGCGCTTTGAAGTCCGACGGTATCGCGGTCATCAGCTGCGCGGCGGGCGAGTTGGGATCGTGGAACAGCAGCGGCGCGATCTCGGTGAGCTGAGCGGCGAAGAGATCGGGGATCGGAGTTTCGTCGATCCAGAAACCGGCCGGCGCGATCAGCACGAGCTTCTTCGCGCGATGAATGTCGAACGCCGCGACTTCAGCCGCGAGCATCCCGCCCATCGAATGGCCGACGATGTTGGCGGTCGGGATGCCGAGTTCATCCATCAGCTCGTGATAGAACAGCACCGCGTCGGCGATGTCGTCGATGTATTCGTTGCCGGTCGAGTCGCCGTAGCCGGGAAATTGCGGCGCGTAGACTTTGAAGTGCTTGCCGAGGTCCTCGAGGAACGGCTCGACCGGCATCAGGCCTCCCGCGCCGTGCATGAACAGCAGTGGCTCGCCGCCGCTGCCGTAGGTATGCATCTCGAGCGAGAATTTTCCGTTTAGAAGTTTCTGAGTCGTAATCATTTCGAGCTCCGCACTTCCGCCGACGCCGACGCGGATGCGCGCACCGTGCCGTTGGTCTCGGTCTTCTGGAAATGGACGTTGGCCGGCTTGGCAAAGTCGGCTTGCGGCAGATCGCGCTTGGGCGACCAGCGGTCTTCGAAGTTGCTCCACAGGTCGCGCATGTGCGGCATGACCTCGGTCGCGAACAGGCTGGTGCTCTTGCGCACGAGTTCCGGCGGCATCGAGCCGATTTGCTGCAGCAGCATCAGATGTCCGCAGTTGAGCGACTTCATCGCCTCGCGCAGACGCTCGCGCACCGTCTTCGGCGAGCCCGCGATCACGTAGCCCTGATCGATGAAGTCCTTCCACTTGAGGCCTTCGCGGCGCATCGCCGCGCGATCGCCGACCTGGCCGAGCACACCGGCCTTGATCGTCTTCACCGTGCGATAGCCCGGCGCGTCGGCGAAGCCGTCATAAACGTGCAGGCATCGGTTGTAGAAGTAATCCATGTGCGCGGCGTAATCCTTCTCGGCCTGCTCGTCGGTTTCCGCAACGGCGACGACCTGCGCGAAGCCGAGGCTGAACGGATTCAGCTCCTTGCCCTTTTTCGCCATCACTTCCCAGTAGCCGTCGGCGACCTTCTTGCCCGCGATGTAACCGAAGTAAGACAGGAAGCTGTACTGGTAGTCGTGGTCGGCGCAGAAGTCGTAGGTCTCGACCGAGCCGCCGCCCGGGATCCAGATCGGCGGACGCGGCTGCTGCAGAGGCTTCGGCCACAGGTTCACATAGCGCAGCTTGGTGTACTTGCCGTTGAATGAGAAAACGTCCTTCGACTCCCACGCCTTGATGATCAGATCGTGCGCCTCGTAATACTTCTCGCGAATCGTCGCGGGAACTTCGCCGTAGCAGAAGTTGGTATCCATCGAGGTGCCGACCGGGAAGCCGGCGATCAGGCGTCCGCCCGAGATAACGTCGAGCATCGCGAATTCTTCGGCGACGCGAATCGGCGGATTGTAGAGCGCGATCGAATTGCCGAGCACGACCAGGTTGGCGTTGCGGGTGCGGCGGGTGAGGGCGGCCGCCATGATATTCGGCGACGGCATCAGGCCGTACGCGTTCTGATGATGCTCGTTGACGCCGAGCCCGTCGAAGCCCATCGCGTCGGCGTACTCGAGCTGATCGAGGTAGTCGTTGTAGAGGCGATGCCCGACTTTCGGATCGTACAAGTCGCGCGGGATGTCGACCCACACGCTGCGGTACTTTTCCTTGAAGTCCTCGGGCAGGAACCGATAGGGCATCAGATGGAACCAGGTAAATTTCATAACGCTTTCTCCTTGGCGGTCGTTCGAACGCTCGCGCGATTATGCGGAGGGTTGAACGGCGTCGTCTGCTAAAGTTGATTCCTTTTTTCGGGAAATATTGGCCTTGGATTTGCGAGTCCCGTTGCGATTATTCCGAACAGTCAATTGCGACGCCGCCAGATGCGACTCGAGCGCGTCGTCGACGAAATGCTCCGGATTGAGCCCGGTCACGTCGCGGAAGAAATTACCGTCGCCCATCAACATGAACGCGCCGTTCATGCTCGCCCACACGACCGCGGCGGTCTTGCGCGGGCCCATCGAATTGGCAATCACGCCGCCTTCGAATGCGCGCCTGATAGTGCCCTCCCACAGTCCGAAAATCTCGTGGCTCAAATCCATCACGCGCTTGAAATTGCGCATTTCAGACTTGCGCTTGAGGCGTTCGTGAAGCTGCGAGAAAACCACCGAATGCTGCGACAAGGAGATCTCGCGCGATTCGAGCAGATGGTCCAGGTAGGCCGACGCGATCGCTTTGAGCTCGTCGAGCGGTTCGAGCCGGCGTGCGAAGATTCTAAGGTAGCGGGCGCGAAGCTGCTCGGCGCGCTCGGCGATAAGGTTCAGGTACAGATCGTCGCGCGACGAGTAGTAGAGGTAGATTGTGCCGACCGCCACTTCGGCCTCGCGCGCAACCATCTCGATCGTCGCGCCTTCGAGCCCGTGGCGGGCGAAGACTTTGGCGGCCGCCGACAGGATAGCCTGCCCGCGCGCGAGTCGTTCTCGCCGATGCCGCTCCTGGACGCTCATCTGAAGCCGAATGAATGAGGATTCATATTCTGAACTCGACCTCATAGCGCGGAAGGCTAAAGTTGTCAAACGCCGGGAGTGGGGAAGGGTAAATCACTTTATTGGTTGCGAAACCCGCCCGGGTTTCGCGCATCCTTGGGCAGGGGTAACCCCTGCCCCTTAGTTCTTCGTGTCATTCTTGAGCGAAGCGAAGAATCCCGGATTCTTGCTCCTCCCTCTACTTTTCCTTCCTCGGACGTCTGAAGAATTGTGAGTAGATGAATATGGCGCTCCACATAATCGCCGTGTATGCGAGCATGTCGGCCGCGGCCATCTCTCCATAAGTGACCGCCATATCGGCCGCTGCTCGACGATCCTCAAGCGCTACCGAATTCGGCATCAACGAGACCAGCCACTCGGCAGTCTGGTCTTCCAGCTGAAAATGCTTGACCGCCAGGAAGAATATCGGCGGCGCGAGCGACCCGATCAGCGCGCAAGCCAACAGGATTCTTCTTGCGATTTTCACTTCCCTATCCCCCTTCGATTGCCACAAAAGTTCGCCCTGGTCGAGGCTGATGCAGTTCGCTGGACTCTTCGTCGCAGTCGTGCTTATCCGGGAGAGCCGTGATATAAGCCGAGTCCGAGGAGGGTAGGAAATATGGCTGCTAAAGCATGTACTACTCTGGTGGTGGCAGGGCTGATTGTCGCTGGGGCGATGCTGGCGCCGCGCAGCGCGCGTGCGATCGAAGTCAAGAAGGATCTGTACAACAACAGCGGCCCCGCCGGTCCCAGCGCGCCGGGTCCCGCGAAAGAAAATCCGATTCCCAAGGCGGCGGCGCAGGAGCTGAGCGACACTATCGCGAGCGAGTCCGACAGCTACGTCAGCGACGAGAGCGAGAAGAAGTCGTCGGGAAAGACGTACGTCGATCTCGAGCACGCAAAATTCCTGTACCTACCGGAGATGAAAGGCGGGCACTGGACCGTCGTCGCCAAGCTGCAGGCGGCCGAATACACGCCGTCCAAAAGCGGTGTGGGCAAAGGCAAGCCGACCGGCAAGCAGAAGATATTGGTCTTCAACTATCGTCTCGACGGCAGCAAATGGACCGAAATCGAGCAGCCGAAATGGGAAGACGTCGATGCTACCGGCACGGCGGCGGCGGCGAAGTAGCTAGCTCGGCGCGAAGTCACCATCCAAGTGAAGGGTAAGATTCAGGACGACCTCAAGGCCGCGATGAAGAGTGGCGACAAGCTGCGCATGATGGCGTTGCGCAGCGTGTTGTCGGAGATCTCGCGGCTGGAGAAAGACGTTCGCCGCGATCCTAACGACGCGGAGATTCTGCAGATTATCAAGCGCGAGCGGGCCAAGCGGGAAGAGTCGCTCGAGTTCGCACGCAAGGCGGCGCGCCAGGATCTGATCGATCAGAACGAGACCGAGGCCAAAATCCTCGACTCATATTTGCCCGCTACGGCTTCGGCCGACGACGTGCGCGCGGAAATCGCGGCGGCGATTGCGGCGGGCGCTGCGCAGATGGGTCCAATCATGAAAGCGCTGCGCGACAAGTTCGGCGCGGGGCTTGATGGCAAGGTTGCAAGCGAGCTTGCCAAGGAAGCGCTCGCGAAGAAGTAAAACACACTTTATCAAATGTGGAACCCAACGTTGGGTTCCACACCTCCTCCGGCAGGGGTGACCCCTGCACCCAGTATTCAGATCGCGCGGAGGCTTCCATGCCCACTGAAAAGATAGAATCGTTTCGCGTCGAGGTGTCCGACGACGTCCTCGACGACTTGCGCGCGCGGCTCAACAACACGCGCTTTCCTGATGAAGTTCCCGACACTGCGTGGGAGTACGGCGCCAATCTCGCCTACCTGAAGGAACTGGTCGAGTACTGGCGGACGAAATACGACTGGCGCGCGCATGAGCGCGAGATCAACCGCTTCGCGCATTTCAAGGCGAAGGTCGACGGACTCGGAATTCATTTCATTCACGAGCAAGGCAAGGGACCGAATCCGAAGCCGCTGCTGCTGATTCACGGATGGCCGGGATCGATCTACGAGTTCATGGAGCTGATCCCGATGCTCACCGATCCGGCCGCGCACGGCGGCGACGCCAAGGATTCGTTCACGGTGATTGCGCCGTCGTTGCCGGGCTACGGATTTTCCGACCATCCGCGCGCTCGCGCGATGAATATCCAGGCGATGGCGGAGCTGTTTCACAAGCTGATGACCGGGACGCTCGGCTACAAGCGCTACGCGGTGCAAGGCGGGGACTGGGGCGCGGCGATCACGTCGCGAATCGGCGAAGTGCACGCGGACAGCCTCTTCGGCATCCATATCAACATGATCGCGATTGGACCGGCCGAAGGACGCAGCGCGCCCGAGCTCACGCCCGAAGAGAAAGTGTTCCTCGGCGATCTGGAAAAATTCCGCACGGCCGAGACCGGCTACCAGTGGATACAAGGGACCAAGCCGCAGACGCTGGCGTATGGGCTGAACGATTCGCCGGCGGGACTGGCGGCGTGGATCGTCGAGAAGTTCCGCACCTGGAGCGATTGTCATGGCGACGTCGAGCAGAGTTTCACGCGCGATCAATTGCTGACCAACGTGATGATCTACTGGATCACGCAGACGATTAACTCGTCGACGCGGCTGTACTACGAGGCGCGGCACCATCCGTGGCGGTTGAAGCCCGGGACGCGGATCGAAGCGCCGACCGCGGTCGCGCTGTTTCCGGCGGAGCTGGTGCGTCCGCCGCGCCATTGGGCAGAACGCGCATATAATGTGCGGCGCTGGACCGCGATGCCGAAGGGCGGGCATTTCGCGGCGATGGAAGAGCCGGAACTGCTCGCTGCGGATATCCGGGAATTTTATCGAGATTTGAAGTGAGGCTGGCTGCCGCCCGTCACGCGGAGGCGGGTTCGTCGAATTTGACGAGGTCGGCGTAGAGCTTTTCGATTTCGCGGCCAAGGCGTTCGTAGCGCGCGATCAGATCGTCGGCGTCTTTGCGGGCGAGATAGAAGTTGGGATCGTTCATCTCGGTGGAGAGTGCCGCGCGTTCGTTTTCCTTCTGTTCGATCTCGGCTTCGATCTGGCTCCGTTGGCGCGCGTTGCGTTCACGCTTGCGAACTTTTTCACGATCGTCGTTCGACGGATGCGCGGCCTTTGCCGGCTCGGCCTTTTTCGAATGCGGCGCGGCGCCGTTGTTGCCGCGCGTGTCGCGCAAATGCACGGGCGCGGAGCGCGTTGGCTGCGACGACGGCGACGGCGCTTCGGTCTGCGCCTTCTTTTCGAGATATTCGTCGTAGTTGCCGAGGTAGCGAATCGCGTGCCCCTGGCCGACTTCGAGCACCTCGGTCACCAGCTCGTTGAGGATGAAGCGATCGTGACTGACTATAATGACGGTGCCGGGGAAGCGCCGGAGCGCCTCGAGCAGCGTGTCCTTGGCGACGATGTCGAGGTTGTTGGTCGGCTCGTCGAGCAGCAGGCAGTTGCTCGGCCGCGCCAGCACTTTGGCCAGCGCGAGGCGCGCGCGCTCGCCGCCCGACAGGACCTCGACGCGCTTGTAGACGTCGTCGCCCGAGAACAGCATCGCGCCGAGAATCGATCGAATCTCCGCCGTCGTGCGGCCGGGCGCGTTGTCGCTGAGCTCGTCGAGCACGGTCTTGTCGTATGAGAGCGACTCGGCGAGGTTCTGCGCGAAGTATCCGGACTGCACGCTCGGGCCGACGATTCGCTCGCCGCCGGACATCGGTTCGACCCCGGCCAGCAGCTTCATCATGGTGGATTTGCCCGAGCCGTTGGGGCCGACCAGCGCAATTCGCGCGCCGCGCTCGATCGTCAGATCGACGCCGTCGTAAACCGTGAGCGCGCCGTAGCGTTTGACCGCGCCCTTGAGCTCGAACACGCGGCGCGTGCTGCGCTCGCATTTGGGAAACGAAATCGCGGGCGGCTTCTGCGAGCCTTCGGGCGGCTCGAGGCGTTCGAGCTTTTCGAGCTGCTTGATGCGGCTTTGCACGAGGCGCGCCTTGCTCGCCTGGTAGCGAAAGCGGCTGATGAAACTTTCCATGTGCTCGATCTCTTCGCGCTGCCGCTCGAACGCCGCCATCTCGAGCGTGAAGCGCTCCTCGCGCGCGACCAGGTAGCGCGTGTAGCCGCCGACGTACTCGGTGAGCCGCCCGCGCGACACTTCAACGGTGCGGGTGGTGACGCGGTCGAGAAAATAGCGGTCATGCGAGACGAGGATGATGCCGCCCTGGTAGGCGCACAGGTAATCTTCGAGCCAGTTGCGCGCCTCGATGTCGAGGTGGTTGGTCGGCTCGTCGAGCATCATGAACTCGGGCGCGTCGAGCAGGAGTTTGGCGAGCGCGATGCGCATCCGGATGCCGCCGGAAAATTCGGCGACGTCGCGGCCGAGGTCTTCTTCCGTGAAGCCCAGTCCGAACAGCACCGAAGTGGCGCGGCTCTCGGCGCTGTAGAAGTCGTGACGCTCGAGCTCGGTCAGGACCTCGCCCAATTCCTCGAGCGCGGCGTCGTGGGCCGGGCCTGAATGTTCATGCGCGAGAATCTGTTCGATTTCGATGCGCCGCACATCGAGCGCCTGCATCCGATCGAGCGCCGCCAGCGTCTCGCGCAGCACCGACCTGCCGCCCATCTCGGGCGCGTCCTGCGCCAGGTAGCCGACGCGAGTGCGCTGCGGACGGGTGATGCGGCCGGAGTCGATGGGCAGCACTTCGGCAATCATTTTTAGCAGCGTGGACTTGCCGGCGCCGTTGAGTCCGACGAGGCCAACGCGTCCGTCGTCGTTCATCGACCAGCTGACGCCGTCGAGGATCTTGCGGCCCCCGTAGGACTTGGAAAGGTTGTCGAGACTAAGCATGGTGAAAGAAGTCATCTTACCAGCGGCAATTACGTGCCGAAAGCGACCCTCGCGCGCCGTGTGAGTTGAGGGGCTTCCTTGAATTCCGACAATGTGTTAGGAAATGTTACACTATGGCAAAATTCGCACCGGGTTATCCATTGCCCAGGAATGCCGACGAGTTCGAAAGACTCTGTCTGAAACTCCTGCGCCGACATTGGCAGCTCCCTCAGCTCGAGCGGTTCCGTGACCCGGATCGCGCTGAAAAAGGGATCAACTTAATCGAGATCAGCGGACGCCCGCGACTCGCGGCGGTGAAGTGCGACTTGCGCGCTCAACGCAACGAGTTGACGGTGGCCGAGATCAAGGACGCTGTGGACCGGGCCGCGAGCCTGAAGCTTCCAATTGGACGCTTCGTGATCGCGACGACGGCCGCCAAGCCCGACGGCTTGCAGCGTTCGTTGTTCGATCTCAACCGTGCGAACCGCAAAGACGGCATCTCGGCGATCGAGGTGCTGACGTGGGACGATCTCGAGGAGCTGCTCGACGAGTATCCTCAGATCCTCACGGACTTCGGCACCGCGGCCAAGCGCCAGGCGCTGACGCGGGCCGATGCGGTGGTTCATCTTGAGGCTCGATGCGAGCCCGCGGCGGCCGGACCTTCTGATGCGCTGGGAGAGGAGATCTCGGCCGCCGCGGCTTTTCTCGAGAGCCACCAGTTCCAGCTTGCGCGCCTCGCATTGCTGCGGCTGCGCGAGCAGAAGTGGAGCCAGCTCTCGAACACGCACAAGTTCCGCGTGCTCTCGTATCTTGGGGCGGCGTGGCTGAAGGAAGGCGAGCCGCGCAAGTCGGCGATGCTGTTCATCGCGGCCAAATCGCTGCAGCCGGACGAAGAGAACGCCTGCACCAACGAGGCGCTCGCGCATGAACTGCTCGGAGAGCGCGAACGCGCGTTTGCGCTGGCCGACAAGCTGCGGATGCAGTTTCCGTCGAGCGGGCGTGCAGTCGCGCTGTGGCTGAACAATGCGCCGCGATCGCTCGACGCCCGGACGCTGGAAGAAAACGTCGCGCCCGAGCTGTCGTCCGATCCTGAAGTTGCGGTCGTGATGGCGCGCCGCGCGCTGCTCGACGCGCATTACGATCGCGCCGAGCGTTATGCGCGCCTGGCCAGCGCCGCGCTGCCGAACAATTCGATCCCGTGGCTGGTGCTGGGACAGGCGATTCTGCTCAATGAGCTCGAAGTAGCGAACGGCGCCGACGCGCCCGAACCGGCGGCACCGAGCGACGAGGCTCGCATCCGCGAAGCGGAGACCTGTTTCACGCAGGCGCTGACGCTGGCGCAGGCCGAGCGGCAGGCGTCGAGCGAAGTGCAGGCGCTGATCGGACGCGCGCAGGCGCGAATCGCGCTGAAGGACACCGACGGCGCGGGCAAGGATATCGAACTGGCGCATAGCCTCGAGCGCGAAGACGCCAACGGCCTGTGCGAGTATGGAATCGTGCTGCGATCGCGCGGCAGCCTGACCGAGGCTATCGACGTGCTGCGCCGCGCCGCGTCCGTGGGCGGCCGCGACGACATCGATTATCATCTCGCAGTCACGTTGCGCGAGCGCGACGAACCGGGCGATCTGCAGGAGGCGACCGAGCTGCTGACGCGCGCGATCTCGCGGCCGGATTCGATTCCGGCGGGCGATTTTCCGTTCGCCGTCGCAGCCGCGATCGAAGCGCTGTCGACCGCCGAGCGTTATCACGACGCCGACGCGCTGTTGTCGTCGATAGCGGAAGGGCGGCTGCCGGGCGTCACGATGCGGACGCTGCGCGCCAATCTCCGGCTGGCGCAGGGCAAATTCGATCAGGCATCGAAGCTGGCGGACGAGGCGTTGTCCGGTCTCACCTTCGACACCTCGGCCGACAACCGGCGCAAGCTGGCCGCGCTGCTCCATGATTTGGGGCGCTATCGCGACGCGCTGCCGCTGTGGCAAACGCTCGCGCCGGCCGGCACGACAGGGACCGACACGCGCCGGCTGCTCGATTGCGCGGGGCGACTCGGCCGCGAAGACATCGTCAACGAAGTTTCGCGCCAGTTACATCCCGAACACTCCGCCGGCGATGCGGGCAACGCCGCCACTCAACTCGACAAGCTCGAGCGCAGCGATCCCGAAGCGGCGCTGGACGGACTCGAGGAAATGCTGCGCGAGCATCCCGAAGACCGCCTGCTCAAGCTGCGGCGCTCGATCGTCGCGGCGCGTCTCGGCAAGACCGACCTGGTCGTGGCCGATCCGAACTCGATGCCGCCGGCGCGCGAAATTCCGCCGGCGCTCGGCCGCGCAGCCGTGCAATTCATGCGCGACGGTGGCCGCGCCAACGAGGCGCTCGCCTACGCCTACGAACTGCTGCGCCATCAGGGCGCCAACGTCGACGCGCATCGCGCATACCTGGCGGCGCTCGGACCGGTTGGCCCGATGCCGCACGTGCCCGACTTCGACAGCGCCGGACCCGGCGCCGCGCTCAGTTTCCTCGAGGAGGGGTCCAACACCGAGAAGTGGGTGCTGCTGGAGGAGGGCAACGACGCTGACGAGGCGCTCGACGAATACGGCCCGCAGCATCCGATGACGCGCGCCGTCAAAGGCAAGAAGGCCGGCGAGAAGTTTCAACTTCCCGAGGGCCGTTTCAGCCGGCGCCAGGCGACCGTCAAGCAGATGATCAGCAAGTACGCGTACCGTTACATGGATGTGCTCATCAACTGGCAGGCGCGCTTCCCCGGCCAGGCCGAAATCGAGATGACCTACGTGCGCGGCGACGCGATTCCGTGGGACGACATGGTTAACGGCTTCGAGTCATTGTTCGAAGCGAGCTATGTCCACACCAATGGCAAAGCAAACGGCAACGGTGTCGCGAACGGCAACGGCGCCGCCAAGAATGGTCTCGCCAACGGCAAGGCGAATGGAGCGGGCGGCAAGCGCGAGGATCTGCTGAAGAATGCCGAGCGCACTTACGCCGACAACTCGATTCCAATCCATGCGGTGGCGGAGCGGCTCAACCTGAACGATCTGCAGACGGTGTTCATGCTGGCGCAGCGGCCCGAAGCGCCGTTGAAGTGCTGCACCGGATCGGCCGAGGAGCTCGAGGGGGCTCTGGGAGCCTTCGAGCGCGCCAACGCCGTGGTGCTCGATCTGACGGCGATCGCGACCCTGTGTATGCTCGGGCGGCTCAACCTGCTGCCGACGTGGCCGCGTCAGTTCGTCATTTCGCAGTCGACCCTGGCCGAACTCCGGCGCCTCGCGTTCGAGGATACTCTTCTGCGCCTGCCGCCCGGATTTTCGGCGTCGATCAACGTCAACGGCAACGACGGCAAGCGCGCCGACGTGCAGTTGAAGGGGCTCGCCGACGCGTTGCAGTCGGTCTGCCGCGTGCGCGACAGCGCGGTGCTCGCCTCGATCGATCCTGAGCGGCGCGAGCGGCTGGTTAATTTCTTCGGCCGTCACGGCGCCGAGAGCATCGTGATCGCCTCGATGCCGGGGCACGTGCTGTGGACCGACGACATGATTCTCGCCGACCTCGCCAAGACCGAATTCGGTGTGCGCCGCGTGTGGACCGAGGCGGCTTTGCAGGCGCGCGCGCAGGCCGGCAACCTGGATCCTGCCGAGTTGGCGACGGCGAGCACCAAGCTGGCGGGATGGGGCTACTCGTTCACTACGCCGAGCATCGAGACGCTGCTGCGTGCGGGCTCGGTCGCGGTATGGAATCCCGATCAGTTCCCGCTCAAGCAGGCGCTCGACCAGTTCGCGAGCGATTCGATGAACATGTCGGATGCGGTCCGGTTGGCGGCCGAGTTGATCGTCAAGATGTACAACGACCAGTACCTGCGCGGACAGCGGCGGACGGTGACGTCGCGGCTGCTGGACCGGCTGGCGCTGCGGCCCGGTGGGAAGGAAGCGATCGAGACGTTGCCGAGGTCGTTGCCGATTCGCTTCGGGCTCGATCTGATTCGAGCGCGCGAATTGAGCGACGTGGTACGGGGATGGATGGCTGCGCAGGGAGAGACGCAGCAGACCGAGCGCCTGATGGCCGGGCGCTGAGCTTTGGGGGGGACTATTTTGGGGGGACTATCGATGGGTAGCGGGTCAGCAATGGCCCGCTACCTTTATGTCCGGATCTCGGCGCGTCGTGTTAGCCTTCGCGATCGAGTAGAATCCTGCCCGGGCTAAGGCCACAGGAGGAACGCACGATGGCGGCAATCGGCGAAGGGGACCGGATCGTCCTAATCGATCGCAGGCTCTTCAAGGACGACAACACCCGGATCTTCGTGGGCATCGTCGAGCAAACCGACGGCTTACTGATTCGCGCCCGCGGCTTCGTCTTTCACGTCAGCTCCTACGAGGTAGCAGGACAGGAACGCCGTGGAGAAGAGCGTGTGCGCGTATTCTCGATGGGCTCGGGGGACGTCGTGTACCTGCTGCCGGAGGGTCAGGACATCTCGCGCCTGATGCTCAAGCGATCGCCCAAGTCGATGACGCTCAGCGACGGGCAATACGCAATGGACCTCAGCGACTTCTTGCTCCGCGCGTAGCCGCACCTGCCGCCTCTCGACTACTCGATCAGTTGGTGGTCTTGGTCGAGCTCTTGTCGGTGGTCGTCGTACTGCCACCCGGATTGCTGTCAGTCGTAGTCGATGACTGCGAAGTCTTCTCCGCAACCTGCGGCGCGGCGGGCGCTGGCGCTGGAGCAGCGGCACCCTGAGCTCCAGGAGCGCCAGGCGCTCCGGTATCGCCTCTCTCACATCCTATGACTGCGGTACCCAGCAGAAACGCGAGACCTATAAAGGCCACGGCGCCAGTCATTTTATTCTTCATCTTTCCTCCATTGTTGTTGTGTAAAATGTACAATTTCCGAACTCACCTCTTACTGCGCTGACACTCAGTCGTTTCGATACTGGACCAGCGTCCAGTTCGGTAACTGTCTTATCGATTCCGTTTCGTAGCGCTACGGTATCAGGTTCATCGCCATATACACTTCCTGGAATGTCTATCGTCGTTATGCAGATAACCAAACAGAGCGCATAAGGTTGTGATTTCCGAAATGCTTGGATAGCTTCGCCAAGGATGGCAAAGAAACCGGTCACTCGCGGAACAACTCGAACTCGACCGGTGGCGCCGGAGCCCACTAGCTCGTTCTTTTCCAGGTTCCTTCTTTTCTTTCGCAAACTCGGTCCCGGCATTGTGACTGGTGCTGCCGACGACGATCCGAGCGGCATCGCGACCTACTCGCAGGTAGGCGCGCAGTTCGGATTTTCGATGCTATGGACGATGTTGCTGACCTATCCACTGATGGCCGGGATCCAGGAGATCAGTGCCTGGATAGGCCGGGTGACCGGTTTTGGCATAGCGGCTAACATTCGTCGCTACTACTCCCCGATCGTTCTTTACCCGCTGGTCGTGCTCCTGCTGATCGCCAACGTGATCAACCTGGGCGCCGATATCGGAGCGATGGGAGCTGCGTTGCGAATGCTGGTGGGCGGCCCCGCGCATTTCTACACGCTAATGTTTGGAGTGATTTCGGTGCTGGCGGCGATCATGGTGCCGTATGAGCGGTATGCTCAGATATTGAAGTGGTCGGCGCTCGTCTTGTTCGTCTACATAGCAACGGCGGTGACGGTTCATATCCCGTTCCATGCGGCATTGTTCGGTACTGTAGTCCCCAAGCTCAGTTTCTCAAAGGACTATCTGACCGCATTGACGGCAGTATTCGGAACTACGATAAGTCCATACCTATTCTTCTGGCAGGCTTCGGTGGAAGTAGCGGAGCAGAAGGCTGCGCCGGGTGAGAAGCCGCTTAAGGTGGCGCCCAAGCAGGAGAAGGCGCAACTCGAGCCGATGCGTAGCGATACCTACCTGGGGATGGCCTTCTCCAATCTGATTGCCTACTTCATCATCTTGGATACGGCAGCAGTCCTACACACTCATGGCATCACCGATATTCAGACGACAGAACAGGCGGCCGAGGCGCTGCGTCCTTTGGCGGGTGAGTTGGCCTTTCTGCTTTTCAGCATAGGCATCATAGGGACAGGACTGATAGCTATTCCTGTTTTGGCGGGATCCTCGGCCTATGCGCTAGCCGAGGCTCTCAAGTGGCCGATAGGTCTCGAACGCCCACTGCACAGGGCAAAAGGTTTCTATGGAGTCCTCACCGTAGCAACCCTGCTAGGTGTTGCATTGAATTTTACTGCTATCAATCCTATCAAAGCGCTATTCTGGAGCGCGGTGATCAACGGCGTCGCCGCGGTACCTATCATGGTCGTCATGATGCTGATGACCACCAACAAGAAGATCACCGGCGGAGTACGACTACCTGCTGTGCAGAAGGCGGTAGGATGGGTAGCTACCGGCGTGATGTTCGCCGTAGCGGCCAGCTTGATCGCGACGTTCCTATAACTTCTCGACGAATTCTATAATTGCCGCAGCGGTGTCGCCGGGATTGTCCAGCGGCACGTGATGGAACGCGCGCGGGATTTCCTTCAGCACCGAGCCGCGAATCTTGCGATGCATCCGCTTGACGTGCGCCGCACTCACCAGCGCGCTCTGATCGCCGCGCAGCAGGAGCGTCGGCATTTTGATCTGCTTGATGTTCGGCCGCATCATCCTCGCGCCATGCTTGCGCCATGCGCGCGTCTCCGGATCGAAGCGAAAGGCCCACGCGCCAGTCGGCAACTGCTCGGCGCCGAGCAGCGCGAGCCGCTCAACATCCAGCCGCGTCAGGTAGGTCTGCGGCGGCTGCAGTCGAAATTTCTTGATGATGTCGCCGGCGGAACGGAGCTCGGGACGAATGCCGCCGTGCGACTTCCGGCGCCATCGCCACATCAGGCGGCGAAACAGCGGCGGCGGTCCGTGCGGCGCGTCGACGATGATCAAGGCCTCGAGTAAATCGGGATGCGTGACTGCGACCCACTGAGCGACCGCGCCGCCCATCGAGTGCCCGACGAGCACGACGCGCGTGTTGAGGCTTTCGATCAAGCCGCGCACGTCGTTCAGATACGCCGGTGGGCCGTAAATCCCGGGTTTGGCCCACTGGCTGCGGCCGTGGCCGCGAAAATCCAGGGCGAGCACGCGCCCGTAAGGCGTCAGCAGAGGCGCGACGCCGTCCCACCAATGCACGTGGGCAGCGCCGCCGTGCAGCAGAACGAAAGTGTGTTTGTCAGGATCGCCGCCCCAGTCCAGATAGTGAAGCTTGAGTCCCTCAACCTCGACGTACCGATGGGTCGGCTCCGTGAGGACGGTAGCCGCTTGCTGTTGTGCCATGCGAGTGATTCTATTCGACGCCCGAACCTGAGCATAGATTTTCAAGCAAGGTCCGGTCGTGCTAACAACCGCAGAGAACCGATCGCAAGGAGAAGCTCCAGATGGCGCTCAGACTGGACAATAAAAATGCATTGATCACAGGCGGCGCGAGCGGAATCGGACGCGCGACCGCGATTCGCTTCGCCGAAGAAGGCGCCAACGTCTTCGTCGCCGATCGGCATCTGGCGGCCGCGGAGGAAACCGCGGCGTCAGTGAAAAAACTTGGTCGCAAGGCGGTTGCTTACCAGGTCGACACGAGCGATGAGGCGCAGGTGAATGCGATGGTCGCGCAGATGGTGAAGGACTTGGGCAGCGTCAATATCGTCGTGGCGGCGGCGGGAATCTCGCACGCGCATTACGGCGAAGAGGGCCAGCCCGACATCGCGTTCCTCAACAAGAAGTCCTTCGCCAACTGGCGCAAGGTGCTGAGCGTCAATCTGGATGGCGTGTTCCTGACCGATCGCGCCTGCGCCGACGCGATGATCACGGCGGGCAACGGCGGACGCATCATAAATATCGCGTCGGCTGCGGCGCGGCTGCCGACGCCCGGCGTCGGCGAGTACGCGGTCAGCAAGGCGGGGGTGTGGATGCTGACCAAGGTGCTGGCGACGGAGTTGGCGCCGTTCAATATCACTGCCAATGCGATTGGCCCCGGCTTCATCAAGACTCCGATGACCGCGCAGCTGCAGGATATGCCGGACATGTCGCCGTTGATGCAGCGGGTGCCGATGAATCGGATGGGCGAGCCGGTGGACGTGGCGAACACGGCGCTGTTCCTCGCGAGCGAAGAGGGCCGCTACTACACCGGCTCGATTCTGCATCCCGACGGCGGTATCACGATGCAGTGAGGTCGAGACTCAAGCGTTCAATTGCGGCGGTGGCCGCCACGTTGCTGGTTCTCACCCGGCTGACTGCGCCAGCGTGGGCGCAGGAAGCGACGGCGACGGCGGTGCCGATGACGCTGCCGAAGATTCCGTCGATCCAGCTGCAAACGGTGCCCGCTTATGGACCGGCGCCGCTGACGGTCGGCTATTTTGTGTCGAGCATCGATCCGGAAACAGTGCTGCAGTCCTTCGCCTGGAATCTCGGCGATGGACAGGTCTCGATGCTGCCGCCGACGGCGCTGTTCCACACTTACACGAATCCCGGCAGCTACGTTGTGACGGTGACGGCGACGACGTCCGACGGCCATTCGGCGACCTCGTTCGCAGCCGTGATCGTCACGCAGCCTGCGCAGTGAGGCGTCGCCGCGTCGTCCACTAGTTCGTCAGCAGCTGGATCGTGCCGGTGTCGAGATCGTAGATGCCGCCGACGATCTTCAACTCGCCCGATTTGACCATCGCCGCCAGCTCTTCCGAAGTCGCGAGATTCTTCACCACCAGCTTCACATTCTCGCGCACCGCATTTTCGATGGGATCGCCGGGCTGGCCCTTGCTGGCCGCGACCGCCGGCCGCAACTCGCTGAGCATCGGGCCGATGTCTTGATCGACAGTGCCGTCATGGCCCTCGACCGCCGCGATCACCGCGCCGCATCGGCGATGCCCCAGCACCATCACCGTCCGCACGCCAAGATGCTTGACCGAGTAGTCGAGGCTTTCGATTACCACCTTGTCGGCGACGTTGCCGGCCACGCGCACGGTGAAAATATCGCCGAGCCCCCGGTCGAAGATAATTTCCGGCGGCGTCCGCGAATCCGAGCACGCCAGGACCGAGGCAAACGGATGTTGTCCCTTGGCCACTTCGGCGCGCCGATCCGGCGTCTGATTGGGATGCTCCAATTTGCCGGCGACGAAGCGCTGATTGCCTTCGAGTAAAAGTTTAAGTGCCTGATCAGCCGGCATTGTGGCTGCGCTGACTGCGGCTCTCACGCTGCGCGCCGCGACCAGCGGCATCGCTGCAAAAGCCAGCAGCAACAAACTCCTCGTTAAGATTTTGTGGCGTCGAATCAACGTAGCTCCTCCCCATATGCTTTGCGCCCATCTGCTTTGCGGCATTGACACCGCGCCGACATTCGCCAGTATTGGTGTCGATGCGGCACAATATCATGACCGGAATAATTTCCATGTCCATGAGGACTTGCGCAAGACGCCTACTGCTCCCGCTCGCGCTCGGCTGCATTGTTTTGGCGGTCGTGGGATGCGGGGACGAGCAGGAGCAGGCGACCCAGAAACTGGTTCAGCAGCAGCAGGACCAGCTCGAACGGCAGCAGCAGGAGATCGAGGCGATCAAGGCAAATCAGAATCAAAATCAAAACTACACGCCGGGCGTTGCCATGTCGTCGTCGCCGGGCGGTTGCGACAAGGGCGTAGAGTCGATGGCGAGCCAGCGCGGCGGCGAGAAATTTTCCGCCGGCGATTTCAACGCAGCGCTCGGATACTACCAGGACGCGCTGGCGGCCTGCCCCAATGACGACCGGGCCGAGGTCAACGTGGCGCGCTCCTACGAGGCGCTCGGCAACAAGGTCACCGCCATCAAGTACTATCGAAAGGCGGCCGAGACAGGCGGTCCCACCGAGACCGACGCCGAGGATGAGGCCAAGGCCTCGCTGCTGCGCCTTCAAGCCGACCAACTGCCCTGACAAATAAAGAAACGGGCCGACGCGCGCGTGAGGGAACGCCAGCCCGCTGCCGACTGGAATTTCCAGCCAGCTAACCGCATCGACGCTTCCCTGCCCGAGTGCTAAGCCTAGGCGCTGCGCGCCCTGCCGCGCAGTTCTCAAACCCCTGCGATCAAAACTGAACTGCGGGACCGGAAGTATGAGTCCTGAGAGCACATTCGATCGCCAGTCGTCTTCGCACAACGCTTTTGTCGGCCGCGAGCGATCGATTTGAGCAGCATGAAGCCATCGTTGCCGTCCGAGTTCTCAGGCGGGCGATACCAGGTCAAACGCCTGCTCGGCGCGGGCGGCAGCAAGATCGTCTATCTGGCGCGCGACACTCGGCTCGAACGCGAAGTCGCGTTTGCGCTGATAAAGACCGACGGTCTTGACGATGACGGTAAAATCCGGGTGCGGCGCGAGGCGCGGGCGATGGGCCAGCTCGGCGAGCATCCCAACGTCGTCAACATCTATGATATCGGCGAGGACGACGGCCGGCTCTTTATCGTAAGCCAGTACGTGGCAGGTGGCTCGCTCGAAGATTTGCTCAAGAAGGCTGCGGGCCATCGGCTGCCACTCAAAGACTCTTTGCGTATCGCGGACCAGATCTGCCAGGCGCTCGTGCACGCGCACAGCCACGGCATCGTCCATCGCGACCTCAAGCCGGGCAACTTGTTCATTGCTGGAGACGGCAGCGTGAAGCTCGGCGACTTTGGGCTTGCGCTCTCGATCGAGCGCACGCGGCTGACCGCGGCCGGTATGATGGTCGGCACGGCGGCATACATGGCGCCGGAGCAGGCGCTCGGCGGCGAGCCGGACCCGCGATGCGATCTTTATGCGCTCGGCGCGATCTTATACGAGATGACTTGTGGCCGGCCGCCGTTTCTTGGTGGCAGCGCCGTTGCGATCATTTCGCAGCACATCAATACCGCGCCGATCGCGCCCTCGTGGCACGTCCCCGATATTGCACGTGACCTTGAGGCAGTCATTGTGTCGCTGTTGGCCAAGGCGCCGGAGGAACGTCCGCCATCAGCGTCTGTAGTGCGCGAACGCCTCGCACAAATTTCGACGGCGCCGATCGTTCAACCCGAGCAGTCGCGCACAGCTTCGGCCCCCGCGACCGGACGGCTGGATTGGGGACGGTTCATCGGCCGCGCCGACGAGATGAGCGCGCTGCGCGCCGCGATCGATGCATCGCTGGGCGGGCAAGCGTCGCTGGTGATGATCGCGGGCGAGCCGGGTATCGGTAAGACGAGGATGGCCGAGGAAGCGGGAGTATATGCACGGCTCCGCGGTGCGCAAGTATTGGTGGGGCGATGCTATGAAGGCGAAGCCGCATCGCCATATTCGTCCTTTGTCGAAGCGATTCGCGACTACGTATCGACCCGACCCGACGATGCGCTCAAGGCTGAGCTGGGAGACGGCGGATCGGATGTAGCGAAGCTGGTTTCCGAGATTCGCAAGCGCATCCCCGACCTTCCTCCCGCACGCGCTACCGATCCGAATGATGAGCGAATGCGCCTATTCGACAGCGTTGCATCGTTTCTGATCAACGCGTCGAAGGCCAATCCGATCATGTTGCTGCTCGACGACCTGCACTGGGCCGACAAGCCATCGCTGCTGCTGCTGCAACATCTCGCGCGCCGCTTCAAGGGCAGCCGCCTCGTCGTGGTCGGGACCTATCGCGACGTCGAGCTCGACCGGCGACATCCGCTTTCGGAAGCGCTTGCCGAACTGAGGCGCGAGCGGCTCTACGAACGGGTATTGCTCAGAGGACTCTCCGAGTCCGAAGTCAAAGACCTTATCGAGGCGATCTCACAGCAGGAATCAGGCTGGGAAGAGTTCGTGCGTGCGATCCTGCGCGAGACCGAGGGCAATCCATTCTTCATTGAGGAGACGCTGCGTCACCTGGGCGAGGTAGGAAGTTTTTATCGCCGCGAGGGGCGATGGGTCACCGACGCCAGGTCCATCTCCGAGCTGGGCATTCCCGAAGGCGTGCGCGACGTGATCGGTCGGCGCCTCTCGCGTCTATCCGAGATCACCAATCGTGTGCTTGCCGCTGCCGCGGTGCTCGGCCGCGAGTTCGAGTTCGAAGTGCTGAGCCGTATGATCGAGCTTGGCGAGGACGCGATCTTGCCCGCAGTTGAAGAGGGGCTCAGTGCCAGAATCGTGGGCGAGAGCCAGGGCCGCGGCGGGCCGCGCTACGCTTTTACCCATGCGTTGGTGCGCCAGACGCTCATCGAGGAACAGAGCCTGCCGCGCAGGCAGCGGCTCCATCTCAAGGCCGCGCAGGCGATTGAGGCTGTGCATCAGCGCAATCTCGAACCGCACCTGGTAGCGCTGGCGAATCACTACCGGATGGCGGGCGTGGCGGACGCCGAGAAGACCATCGACTACTCGATTCGAGCGGGCAAAGCTGTCGTTGCAGTTTTTGCCTACGAGGAAGCAGAAGCGCATTGGCGCGCGGCGCTCGAGCTCATGGATGAACAAGGCGGAGGCGACCGCAAGCGCCGCGCTGACATCTTGTTTCTTCTCGGAGACGAAAACGTCACGGGCAGCGGCCCAAAGGCGGTCGAATACCTGGAGGCGGCTGCTCCGCTATACGAGGAACTGGGCGATACTGAAGGAGCAATTGACGTGCACTCTCGCCTCGGGCTCTATCTCTCGGCGGTTCACCTTGGTGTGATGGACATGCGGCGAGCGACGGACCACTTCAAGAAGGCCGAAGCGTACCTGGCTAAGAAGCCCGACTCGCTGCGCTACGCGGCGTTGTACTTCGGCATGGCTATGGTTCGCGTTATCGCTTTGCAGATCAGTGATGGGCTCAAGGCCACTAAGCGCGTGATGGAAATTGGCGGGCACCTGAACGTCGATGTTACACGGTCATATGGCGAGATCCTGTCGTCTTTGCTTCTCGTCTACTCCGGATCGGTGACAGAGGGCCTCCGACTGGCTGATCAGGCGCGGCAGCACGCTAAGCCGGGTGACGACCCAGGGCTCGGATCCATGGTCGCCTGGGTTGGGGGCGCTACTTACAAACGGCTAGGAGACCCGCGCGAGGCACAAGGCTGGTTCACGAGTGAGTTGGCCAAGCCGCGTATCGCTCAATCGGCTGGTCGGCAGCTACTTCTGCAATACTGGATGGTTGGCACATGCATCGATATGGGAGAACTCGCCAAAGCACGCTCCTACCTCGCCGACCTTAACGGCCAAAACAGACCCGAGTCTCCCGACCATCAGGGACACCTTGCCGAGCTCTTGTTCATTGAGGGTGAATGGGAGCTTGCGGGCAAGACGCTGACAGCGTGGTCCGAGCGCTCACGCGCTACCGGGAACCGCATGGAAGATGTGTTTAGCGCGAACCGCCTCGCGCGGTTGCACAGGTTCACGGGAGAACGCGCACAAGCCCTGGAATTTCTGCAAAGGGCGTTGGATATTTCCCTTGAGGGCGGAGGCATGCTTTTCGAATTGGCCACGAGGGCCGCGATCGCCACGATTGCTGCAGACGCCGGCGATTCCGGTGATGCATTGCCGCACCTTCAGCGTTGCCGCGAGATCGTGAGCGCTGGCGAAAACTGGCGCGGGCTCGCGGGCGGCGTCGAGCGCGCCGAGGCGGTTTTTGCCGCGGCGCAGGGCGAGTACTCGACGGCTGAAGCCAAATTCGAGAAAGCGATCGCGACCTTCCAACACTATTGCCTGCCGTGGGAGGAGGCCGACACCCTTCAATACTGGGGCCGCGCACTGCTCGCATCAGGTGAGCGGGCTCGCGCC
>CAWBMF010000013.1:0-103749 GCA_963789835.1 uncultured delta proteobacterium
AGGGAGTGAATCGAACACTCGACACAAGGATTTTCAGTTCCACTATAAGTCATCCACCATTGTCCGTAAGTTGATTCTATCGACGCTTTCTCAGCAGAGGCAGTCCGCCAAAGTGCGCAATGCCCGCCGATGTTCATCGGCTAGGCTGCACCTAGACTGCAGACCCGAGGTTCGCGACACCCGCCTCCGTAACGAATCGCGCGCGTAGACAGATCGAAGAATACGCAACTGGGCGAAGTGTGGTAGCAGCGCCGGGCGGCATTGCCGCGAGCGTAGCTCGGGTTATTTGACGCAAGCGTGGCGGAATGACATATCAGTGCGCTGGGAGGAATCAAAACAATGCGTAGATCAGTCAGTCTGTTGGTAGTGACATTCTCCGTCTTCGCGGTGAGTTTGCTGGCCATATCGTTCTCGGCCAACGCGGGCGGCAATTGCGAGGGCAAACTTCTCGGCAACTCTTACGAATGCAACTACGTAAACAGCGAAGGCGGTTCGGGGAGCGAATGCATTTCGTTTGGCACCGGGGTGTTCTCGGTTCATTTCGACGCCGGGTACGATGGCACAGACGAATATGGTTGCGCATGCGATCCGAAGGGCTCCAAGAAATCGCCTTCGTTCAACGCTTCTTCAAACACCTACCAGTGCACGTCCCCCTCATCTCCTTCTTATTTGCTGAGTGGAACGATAAAGGGCAAAAAGGTTACTGAACAGGGCCTTGAATCGGACGGCTTCCAATACGTCGAAACCTGCGAGCTCAGGTCTTCGCCTTGCCCCTGACCTGAATCGAGACCATCTCGGCTAAGGCGGAGAAAGCCGGGTCTTGCCTAGGCGCAGTTCGGCGAAAGAGGCGTGTCGCAGGCGGGCGTCCAGAGCCAGCGGCACGCCTTCATCTTGTCGGCTGTGACCCCGGTTCCCCAGTGGCCTTTCGACGCATCCGGCAGATTTGAGAACGGACACTCGGGCCGGTTTCGAGGCCGTAGGCTGCAACTTAGGCTGCGGGACTCTCTCAAAAGGGCAAAAAGTGTTGGTGGGCAGGGAGTGAATCGAACACTCGACACAAGGATTTTCAGTGCTGCCAAGGTGTCCGGGCAATCGCGCATGACCGGCCTCAATCAAACAGCATCAAGGGCTTTTGCCGTCCGCCGCAATTTCGATTGTGGGCCTTGTCTCCGTTAGTCACCGATAGAACGGTCACAATTTAGCCACAGCTCTCAGCCTTTAGCGCTTTCGTTTGAAGAAGCGCGACTTTGTTTCCTCGAGCTGCTCGTGCTCGGTTCGAAACACTCGTTCTATGGTCTCGGCCGCGGCTTCCTGTCGGTTTGCCGGCAGAAGCAATTTATTTTGTGCAAGTTGTGCTTCGAACACCCTAAGTGCATCAGTCATCTTGCAATAGCTGGAAAGCAATCGACGGGTCACAGTCGGTCCGAAACCGACAAAGTCCGGATCGCGGATCGTTCGATACCAAAGTTCTTTGGCGCCGTCCGACAATGATGCTGGCGCCAGGAGCCGGGCATTTTGGAGACGCGTAATCTTTCGAGTCACTTCGGGCCTCTCAGGCAGGGCGCGCGTCCGCGGTTTCGTCTGGCGCTTTCGAGCGTCGCCCGCGATCGCGGCCAACGTAACCGTCTTCCTGGGTACCGGACTCTTTTACAGGGCCGCTCTTCCTGGCGATTTTTCTTTTGAGCGCTTTTTCTCGACGTCGCCATCGGCCAGAGGTTGTATGCGTTCTCATCGGTCAGTGACCACGCGCGGCGCTTGCGTCTGAGAATAAGCCCTCCGCCGCGCGGGCGAACACATACGGCAGAACCGCCCAACTCATGGCCATCGCGGCGCCGGCGGCCTGCTGAGGCGCGCTCGTCGCTGAGATGAGCGAGTCGAAAAATTCAAGGCCGGCGATCAGCGACCCGACTAGCGGCAAAATCCAGATGAAGCGCATAAAGTTGCTTTCTCCCTTTTAGACCTTGCGTTTTCTCGTACCTGTCTTCTTCCGCTTCGCGGCGCGGCGCTTCATTTCGGCCGTGCGCTGTTTCGGACTGAGAGCATCCCAATAGGCGCGACTGGCTTTGGAAGCCGCTGCCTGCTTTTCTTTTTTGGTCGCCTTGGCCCAGCGCGCGCGCCTGGCCTTGCGAAGATGGGTGTTTAGATCGACCATCAAGCCTTTAGAGGATTGCGCGGAATAGAAGCGAAGACAAGCCGACGAGCGAGGCATTTATCAACAGGCTGTCATTTGACAGCCGTCTATATACGCCTTACCTTGTTCGGTGAGGGTTGGAGGCCCGAAGAGTATGGTTATCAAGAACAGTTCGCTGGCCGCGCGCGGAGAATCGACACTTTTGACGCTAGAACAATTTGCTCGGAAGATCGGCGTTTCGCTGGCAGCGGTAAAGGGATGGATCGCGCGCGGGAGGCTGACGAAAAAATGGGGAGGTCACGAATGAGCAGCCAGCACGAATCGATCTGAGGAAATTCGCCAGCTACTCGAATAGGAACGGGCGGCGCCACTAAGAAAGAGGAGGTCCCCGAGAGTCAATGCAAAAGCAAATCAGTGCATCGAGGGCGAGCAAGAAGATGAGACAATTGGGTCACCAAGTGGGGGCTCTCGGCTTCGAAGTCGGTGCTGCATATCGCGTAATCGCGACGGCTGCGGTGGAGCTCGGATTTTCGCGGCGAGTATCCCTCGCTCGCGTCGGCCGAGAGCTGGAGCGGTATTGCCCGCGAGCTGGAAAGCCGGAGCTCTGACCCTAAAGACGCGCCGGCACGATTCCGGGCGGTGGGCGAATTATTCATTCTCATGAGTGCGGCGCGCGACCTGGACGGTGAAATCGCGAAGCTGAGGAGGAACATCAGCGAACGCGCCGCCCGCGTTCGAAAACTTGCCGCCAAGGTCGCCGCGTGAAATTGCAGACGTCTGCAAACGGCGCCGGCGCGACCGCACTCGTCGCCGCCGGCGCCCTGGTTCTTGCGCTGCTCGCGCCAGGCGCCGCGCGCGCCCAGGCAACAGCGGAAACTCATCCAGGCATGATCATGAACGCCGGCTGGTATGCGATCGCGGAAGCGCCGATACGGGCGGTCGACGGCCGGCGCGTCGTGCTGGTGTCTGCGCCGGAAGTGGAGTGGAGCATCACTTCGGGCCCGTACCTAAGTTTGACGGAGTGTGGGAGTGCGTTGAGTCAATTTTCGCGGCCGTCGCTGCCTGACGGCGTATACGAACGATTTAAAGCTGGCCGCGGATATAGTGCTGATGAAGATGATATTTTGGCCGATGTGGCCAGGCGCAACGCTCGGTGCCTAATTTCCGATGGTAGCGAGAGATTTCGGACGCCGGGCGAATTCAAGACGGATCCGACGACAGACTGGGAAAAATAAATTCCAGCGCGTTTCATGACTAAGAGACTAGAAGTCGAATCGTACTTGTCGCGGGCTGATATCGAGACCTTCCGCGAATGGGTCGCTCGCGTGGTCTCACTAGAACCAAGCGAATTGGTGGTCAGTGGTAGGCGCACCCAAGATAAACGCAGTCAGGACGCACTGGAGAAAAAGAGGATCGCCGCATATCTTTTATTTTCGGCGAGCGAAATCGGAATGCTTAGCCACGATGTCGCTATCATCATGAAGAAGAGCGATCCCTGGCTTACTGCTTCAAAGTATTACATCGTGCGCAAAATGAACAATTCCCGCGTGTTCAGAGCCGACATTGAGCGCAAGATGACGGACTTCAAGAACCTCCAGATGGCGGAGAATCAGAAACTCGAGCTAGTAGCGAAATACGAGAAGGCAGAGGCAGACCTAGCGGCGGAACTTGAGCAAGTGCGCCTGACGACTGGCCGGCCTTCGAAAGTCTGATTTTCGGGTCTGCCTTTAGGCGCGCAGTTCGCCCTACTCTCAGGCAGACTTCATAAACTATTTTCCAAAGTATCCTACAAGCACTCGCCTTCATTTCGCAATTTTGCTGTCCTGTCTTTAGGAAGGGCAGTCCATATGGCTCAATATCGCAAGACCGAGGATGCGCGACCTATCGGCGATAGTAGCGCGAGGTTGCTTTCCGAAAGGGAAGTAGCTGAGCGCTGGGGAATCAGCCAGGTCACGCTACAGGACTGGCGAAGCCGGCAAAAAGGGCCACCCTTTATAAAACTCGGCGGGCGGATGGTTAGATATCGCGAATTGGATATCGAAATGTGGCTTATCGACCAGGAATCGCATCCTGCGGCTATGAGGCGAATAGAGAGGGTTTGAGAAAGTAACTATATCGCGTCGAGCGGATGACTTCAGGGGCGTGTTTACGCGGTGGGGTGTGAAAAAGGACGCAGGGGCGGATGAGCTGGGAAGCGACAAATGCCGTTATCAAAAAATCGGTTCAGAAGGGTTCGACGCGGCTGATGATGTTGGTGTTGGCAAATTATGCCGACAAGTTCGGAATTGCGTGGCCGGGGAACAAGTCACTCGCTGCCGATACGAAGCTTTCGGAACGCAATATTCAATATCTTGTGCCCAAAGCCGTTGCTTCTGGCGAGCTCGAGGTCTTTCTCAACGAAGGCCCGGTGATTCACATAGGACCCAGCAAAGGCCAGCGGACCAATCTTTTTCGTATAACGCTTTGCGAGCCAATGCCGCCCGACCACCCGTATTTCGGAATCAAGGGGTGGTGCAAAGATTTCACCACCTCTACGCCGAAAGGTGGTGCAAAGGAGCGTCCAAAGGTGGTGCAAGAAGCCGCCTCAGGTGGTGAAGGACAGCGCCGAAAGGTGGTGCAAGCCGCTGCACCCGATCCGTCATCTGGATCCGGCATTGAACCGTCAAAGGATCCGAAAGAGACGGACGGTTGATAAATCAACCTCTCCCAGAGGAAGAAAATGCACGCATGGTAAATGCGCCGGCGGACCTTGCGTTTATCCAGGTGGTGCGGATGCCAGAACGCTTGCCCGGGTCGATTTTAATCGAGAGTTGGAGCAGCTCGAAGTACGCGCGGCAATGGCGGGGTCTGCCAACAGCCGGGAGGAAACAGCGTGAAGCGTGAAACCGTGGATATCGACGCCTGCCGTGACAGGATTGCCTCGTTGGTCGACGAGATGACGGTGATCAGGGGCTCGTTGTTCGACAGGGTGACGGTGACCAGGCGCGACGATCCGTGGGTCGCCATGCTTCGAATGGTCGCGGCGCACATTCTACTTAACCAGGACAAGTTGTCGCTCGATGAGATCGCGCAAGTTCTGGGCGAGACCGAAAGCTGGGTGTGCAACTCAACACACTACGTCGCGCGACGGATCGGGAACCACTATCCGTTCAAACTCTATGTCGATCGGATGATCGAGACCTACGCGCGCGTCTGTATGGAAGCTGGAAGGCATCGCGAACCGGCGTTGATGCCATTCAGAGGCGAATTGCAGACCTAGTCGGCATGACGGTTACCGAACTCGTCGCATTCGAGCGTGACAACGACGCGGCGATCGTGCAGAAGGTCGCGACGTATATGCTGCTTTCGCATGACGAATTATCGGAAGGCGAAGTGGCCGAGGTTATGTGCAAGAGCGAGCAATGGGTGCTCTCTGCGAAGGATTACGTCGAACGTCACCTCAAGCGCGGCGACCAAGGACTGAAGGACTTCGTCAAGAAAACGGCTGCTAGCGAGGTCGCGAGAGAACAGGCCATAGGGGGATCGAAATCACTGGAGTTCGCAAAGCGTTGACCGTTGTGCAGCCACAACGCGTGGTCGCAAATTGGAGTTCTTGTTCATGGTTACCGCAAAACTAACAGAAAGTGTGCATGGGTCTAAATGAAGGGACGCAAGCCAATACCGTCGCGCCTGCACGAACTGCGCGGCGATCCCGGCAAGCGCCATCGCAATCGTGATGGCGAGCCTCGCCCGGACGTGCTCGGGAAGACGCCGCCGGCGCCGGAGCACTTGAATGATCGTGCTAGCGCGGTATGGGATAGAACCGTTCCCGAGCTGACTCGCATGCGCATTATTTCGAAGATCGATAGTTCCTCGCTTGCCGCTTATTGTTCTGCGGTCGCGACTTACGAAGAAGCTGACGAGCGACTCAAAACCGAGCCGTGGACGACCACTACTGCCCGCGGCGGATCGCGGCCGAACCCACTTTTCAAAATACGCGATGACGCCTTGAAACTCGTCAACAAGTTCGCCGCGGAATTTGGACTTACGCCCTCGAACAGGGCTCGCATTCGAATTGTCGGATCGCCGAAGCAGACTGCTTTCGATGCTTTTCTCGATCTCGACCAGGAAGGATGGTGAAGCCGCCAGCGCCGCGAATCAGGATGGGGTGGGGGATCGGTCGCCGGAGAGACTGAATTGATGCCCAAGGTTTTGCAGACGTCTGCAAAACCTATCGAGGCGATAGGCGCAAACAACCGAGGAGGATGTGATGAGTATTTTGAGTAGCGTGAGATTGGCGGAGAAACCGGAAGCGACGCGCACTAGGCTAGCCATTCCGAAGATCGAAACCGTCCCGAGCGTTCGGGAAAAGCGAGCACAGTGGGACGCCGCTCGAGGGCGCCTTAACGAATGCGACGCTCGGATCAACCGCGCCAAGGAGCAGCGGAATCCGACGCCGGCGTCGATCGAGGATCGCGCCGCTGACTCGCTGCAGGGCAAACCGATCTCGACATCGGGTCCCAGAGAGGATCTCAGCGCGCTTTATGAGGAACGGCAAGTCCTCGCGCTCGCCGTGAATATGGCAAAGCAGGCCCTCGACGAGGCGATTGGCGCCGCCAGCGTCGAAATCACTGCACGATTGTTTCCGGAGTTCCAAACGCGAGCCGAAAAAGTGGCGGCTTGCGCGATCGCCCTGGTTGAGGCTGCGGAGTCGGTCGAGGACCTGGGCAACCAAATGCGCGCGGCCGGATGTCAGGTAACTCCGCCGATCGCCGGATATCCGACATTGGCGATCGATCTTGGAAGACCTGAGGATTGGAACTCCCGCTTGGGCGTTTTCCTTCGGGCACTCAGGAGCAAGGGCCTTAAGGTTTAACGGCGCCCCAGGGGATCCAAGGGCGAAATCATGAATAAACATTTCGGAGTTTTCGCGAGGGGCGTCGGGCAAGCGGTTGCGCGCCGTGACGGTCGCCTTCGCCTCCTTGGGGCGTCCGCCCGACGTCCCCTGCGAAGACTCTCGGAAAACAGAAATCAATGCCTCAAAAAGGAGGGCAACAAATGGAACTAGAAAAGCTTCGCGAACAGTATCAGGACCTTTGTGCGGAAGAGAACGCCATCATCACGGGGGCGGAAAGGCGCGACGCAGAGCGCGACGAATGTGATGCAATCACCGAGGATATGCCGCCCAAGGGCTGCTTCACCCCAGCCGAAAAGGAGCGGCTGGAATCGGTCTCTAAAGAGATCGACGCGGTCATAGCCGACGCAGTTATATGGAAGAAGATAGAGGAGCGCCGGAATGCTGGCGCGCCAGGTAGCGGCGCCCGGCCGAGTGATGCGCGGCCATTCTCGCGACTCGGCGAGCAGCTCGTGGCAGTAGTGAAGGCTGGGCGCGTGCTCAAGCTCGGTGCCGCCGAGCTGATCGATCCACGGCTTGCGATGGTTGCCTCGGCCGAGCCGCAGGAGGGGCTGAGCGAGTCGGTCCCAAGCGACGGCGGCTTCCTTTTGCAACGCCAATTCGATCACGAAATCCTTCGCCGGACTTACGACACGAGCGAAATCCTGTCGCGCGTGCGCCGCATGCCGATTGGCGCCGGATTCAATGGGATCCGAGTGAACGCGATCGACGAGACCAGCCGCGTCGACGGTAGCCGATGGGGCGGCGTGTTCGGCTACTGGGCCGGTGAAGGCGATGCGATTACTGCCAGCAAGCCGAAGTTCCGCCAGGTTCAGATGAAACTGCAAAAGCTCACCGGGCTTATCACTGTGACCGACGAGTTGATGAACGACGTCGACGCGCTCAAGGCAATCGTAATGGAAGCACTGCCTGAAGAACTTCGATTCCGCGCCGAGGACGCGATTTTCGAAGGCTCGGGCGCCGGGCAGCCGCAGGGAATCCTAAACTCGCCGGCGAAGATAACGATCGCTGCCGAAGGCGGTCAGCCCGCGGGAACAGTCGTCTGGGAAAACGCCGAAAAGATGTTCGCCAGGATGTGGGCGCGTTCGAACCGAAACGCCGTCTGGCTTATCAACCTGGACGTCGAGCCGCAGCTCATGACGCTGAACTCGAGGCAGGCGGGCGATACGCCCGGCACGCCGGTTTATCTACCGGCCGGCGCCGGACCGTTTGGGGGCGCTGCGGGCACGCCGCTGGCGAGCTTGCTCGGGCGGCCGGTGATCCCTGTGGAATATTGTTCAAGCCTCGGGACTGAGGGCGACATCATTCTCGTCGACTCAACCAGTACGTGCTGATCGACAAAAGCATCGAAGAGGCTTCGTCGATCCACGTCGAATTTCTGGCCGATCAAATGGTGCTGCGCTTCATCTATCGCGTGAACGGTCAGCCGGCGTGGAGTCAGCCGCTGATTCCATTCAAGGGCGCGAACACGCTGAGCCCGTTCCTTACGCTGGCGACCAGGTCATGATCATGAACACGCGTCCTTTACTCGTCGGATATGCGTGCGTGTGGAACGCGATAAGTCCATACGAAGATCTATGCTATGGACACACCGCTCGATTCGCGCCCGGCGCATTCACCGAGTCGATCGCATCAGATGACATATGGGCCGTCTGGAAACATCACTGGGAATGTCCGCTAGCGATCAACAGCAATTGGGAACGTCGCACGGGGATCGCCCGCGGGATGCGCTTCGGTATCTTGAATCTCCGAGAAGACAGTCACGGCCTCGCGGTCGAAATCGAACCGCGAGAGAAGTGGGAACTGGATTCGCCAGTTTTCCGCGAAGTGCGCAGCGGAAGAGTCCGCGTCATGTCAATGGAATTCCTGAGACTAGAGGGACACTTCGATTACCTGCCAGACGATTCGATCGTTTACACAATCACTCGGGCTAAGCTCTTCGAGGTTTCGCCGGTCTACAGTGCGGCCTTCCCTCAGACGAGCATTCGCCTGATCGAACCGCCGGCGCCGGCCGAGGATGCTTCGCAGCGTAAGCACGAAATCGCCGGCCGCGCGATCGGATACCAGGACGTCCTACGGCACAGCATTCGCGCGTCGAGGGTGAGCTGCTGAAGTGCGGACATCCGAAAAAAAATTGCACTGCGAGGCGGGCGCCCGTCGGCCGGAATTCGCCGGCCGTCGGGCCGTCCGCTAGGCTTGACGGTAGGAGAGGCGGCCGTGAGCACGCCCAGGACATCGCGATGACCCATCCGACGAGAGTCCAACCGAGCAGGACGTTTAACACGGCTATTCCGGCGATAGTCTCATGGTCGCGGCCGTTCGCGACGATCGTCGGTAGAAGGTACAGCCAAGCCAACAAGAGCGGGAACGATACGCGCCAGGGTAAGAACGCGCCGCGATCCCGATCAAAGCAAGTGGCGCCCACTTCAAGTTAGTGCGCGTGTCCGGTGAGAGCCGATGACCAAAAGCTCTGGACCGCGATCCGCATGGCTCTAAAGAATCTTACCGCCTCATAGCGCGCAATTTAAGCATTGAGCGCGTCAAATTCAAGGTGAACTAAATGGCTAACATTGCGGACCTGGTTGTCAGCCTAAGCGCAGATATCGCGAGCTTTCGCGACGGGATGGCGCAATCGAAGAAGGCCGTCAGCGACCTGCAATCGCAATTCGCCAGCGCGAAGGAAGAGGCGAGCAGCTTTATCGAGAAGATCGGCGAGATCGTCGCCGCGCGCGAGGTCGTAAGCTTCCTTGCAGGAGTCGGCCGAGGCGACGCGCGAACTGGGCCGAGGAGCTGGCGACGTTCCAGGGACTGGCGGGGCTGTCTTCGAAAGAAGCGGCGACGTTCGCGGCCTCGGCGCAGCTCGCCGGCGTGCAGACCGACGTCGTGACGCAGGCGATGGCTCGGCTCGGTACGACCATCGCGACGCATCCGCAGAAATTCCAGCAGCTCGGGATCTCGATTCACGACGCGAGCGGCCAATTGCTGCCGATGACCGATATCATGCGCAACACGATCGCGGGCCTGGATCAGTTCAAGGCCGGGACCGATCGCGCGACGGCGGCCGGTTTCCTTTTCGGCCGCGGCGCCGAGGCCTGGATCACGCAGCTCGATAAGCTCGGGCCGGAACTTAAATCCGGCGAATGGTCGCAGACTGCGGAGCTCGTGAAGGGTCTTGGCCTGTCGATGGACGATGCGAAAGCGACGGCCGAGGAATGGGCGAAGGCCGAAGGCATGCTCAAGCTCGAGCTGCTCGGCGTCGAGAATCAGATCGGCGAGGCCTTGTTGCCAGCGATTCAAACGCTTGGCGCACAAATCGCAGTGTACGCGAAGAACGGCGATCTGAAGAACTGGGCCGAAGATGCGCGCGCGCGCGATGCTCGGATTGGCCCAAGGCATTCTTACCGTCGCCGACGTCGTCGCTCAGCATAACGATCTGATCGGATTCTCGCTGTTCGCGAGCGGCCTGGCAGGCCTGCCTGAAACTTTCGGCGCAACGTTGCCGATGATCGGTGCCGGACTGACCATGGTGAGCAAGGCCGGCGATACCGCGGCCAATAATACTCACGTTGCAATTCAGAAGATGTTGGCCGACCTGAAGGAAGCGAAAGCGCAGATCGGCGATCTCCAGACATGGTGCGACGGGAGATTTTGGGCCGCCGGCGGCTGATGGAACTAAAACTTTTAACGTTCCGGATCCCAAGACTCAGCAGCTCAACGACAGCATCCAGACGCTGATCGCGGACTTTCAGCGTCAGATTCAGCAGAATCAGCAGCTCGCGGCCGCGATGAATGCGCCGCGCGAGGGAATGAATCAGATGGGCGATGCGGCAAAGAAGCTTGCCGACGAGTTCGCGGCGCTGAACAAGATCGACGCGATCCGCGCGCAGGCGCTGCGCGACGGGATAACGCTAAGCGATTCGCAGGTCGCATCGCTGACAAAGCTGGCGCTTGCCGAAGGCCAGTCGGCCGACGTGCTGCAGCGCGCGACGCAGCTTCATAACAATCTGACCGACGCGATGAAGAAGCAGGACGAGGAAATTCAGAAACTCGTTCAGAGCTCAGACCTGTTAACGCCCAAGCAGGACGAGATCGCGGACAAGGAAGGTCTGCTGGGGGCGGCGTTCAACCAGGGCGCGATCTCTGCGCAGCAATTCAACGACGCGATGAAGGAGCTACAGATTCAGCTCAACGGCCAGAAAAAGGGCGCCCAGGAATTCGTGAGCGGGCTGTCATCGGATCTCGACACGATGATCGGCAAGATGACTGACGTCAGCGGGATGCTCGAGGAAAAGCAAAAGACGAAGGGCAAGGACAGTATCTTCGCGCAGCTCATGACCAGGACGCGAATGATTTCATCGCGTCGCTCGAGAAGATGCTGCTCAAGCTGCTGATTATCAATCCGCTGCTCAATGAGCTGGGTCTCGGCGGCCAGGGCGACGGCAAGCAACTGCCGACACTGTGGGGCAATAGTGGCGGCCTCGGCGATTGGACCGGGAACGGCGAGCACCAATTCACCGTTCGGCGGAGTCGCAAGCTCGATAGCCGGCGGCGGCAAGAGCGTGCTCGGCTTTCTGTCGGGACTCTTCGGCGGCACGACTGCGCAAGGTGTTGCGGCGGATGCGGACTCGGCGACGGGCGCGTCGCTCAACAGCGATATCGTCGACGCGCTCACTGGCAGCGGCTTAGGGGCGGTTTGGCGATCCGTTCGACGGATTGGCCTGCCGGGTTCGCTGAGCGGCGGAGATTTCACCGTCGACGGAAACGGCGGCACGGATACGCAAGCGCGTCTCGTTCCTGGCAACGCCGGGAGAACGGGTCAGCGTAATGCCCGAAGTCGGGTCGCGCGGCCGTAGCAGCTCGAGCGAAAGCTCGAATCGCGCGGCCGCGGCGATATCCATATAACTCAGAATATTTCAGGCGTGCATTCCGACACGTTCCGCGCGAACCACCATCAGATACAGCGCCGATATATTGCGCGCGATCAGCGGCGCGACCCGGAGGTACGTGTGATGGGCATGCTTGAAGAAAATTGGGACGACGTTGGATGGGCTATCGATCGGCTACTTCCGCAGCTCAAGAGCGAGCATCCCGCGGCCGCCCTCGCGGTTGCCGCAAAAGCGGACGTCCTCGAAAGTCGGCTCTCGTCATTCCTGGCTCAGACCGAAGGGACGCCCGAGGCAGATATCGAAGCAGCGCCTGAAGATGGAGAGCATCAAACGTGATGCCGAGGCCTTCCTGGCGAAGACTGAGGGTGCGCCGGAGCGGATAACGGAGCAACGCGAGACCGCGAAAAGCCTGCTGCTCAAGATTGCGGCCGTGCGAGCAAAATTAAACGAGCGCGAAGCGGGCAATTAATGCCGGCGATAGCGAACACATCGGGCGTTCAGGGAATTTTGCAGACGTCTGCAATCGGCGACGTCGGCCGCGAACGGTAAGAGCGAATGCAGCCAACGACCGAGCAGCGCATCCCAATCCCAAGCCTTGAGGACCTCGCCAGGGATCCCGGCCGCGCCAACGGCCTGCCTACGCGAATGCTGGCCGGTCTGCAGGCTCGAAGCGGCCGCGGCTCAAGCCGCACTCGCCGCGGCGGTGTTAGCCGGCACTGACGCCGGCAACCAGGCGCAGCCAACGTCGCCGTCGACGGGATTACTGAACACCGAACAAATGGCCGCGTTCCTCAAGGTCAAAGGGAGCTGGGTTGCGTCGGAGGCTCGCGCCGGCCGAATCCCGAAAAGGATGGTGGGCAGGTACGTGCGCTTCGATCCTGCTGAGGTTGAAAACGCGCTGTCTGAGCGAGGGATTGTATGTCACTAGCAAGTGAGCTATACGTGACGTATCGCGTATACGCGACGTATCAAGATGAAAGCGGAACAACTGCGGAAACTCAGACAGAAGCTCGGCTGGACTCAGGAAAAGCTGGCGAATGAAGTGGGCGTGGCGCGCAACTCTGTAGCGCGCTGGGAACGGGGAGAGATGGCGATCAGCGAACCGGCCGCGCGGCTTATTCAGAGAATCGCGGATGACCGAAAGGTGAAACGGTGACTCGTCGTGGCTAACCCTCGAAAACTCCCAAACGGACGATGGCAGGTTCGATTTCCGGCGCCGGACCGGCATCGGGAAAGCTTCGATACGAAGAAAGATGCGGATGCAGCCCTTATAAAGGCCCGTGGCGATCGCAATGAAGGCACCTACATCGCGCCGAAGAGCGTTCCTACCTTCAAGACGGTCGCTGACGAATGGCAGGCAGGGAAGGCCGGCCGCAAGCCCAGCACACTGGACTCCTGGCGCGTCCATATTGAGGTGCATCTCAAACCGCTTCACGATCTGCGCGTGAATCAAATTACGATCTGCGAAGATCGAATCGCTTCGCGATGCGCTGCTCAAGGACGTCACTGAGAAGGAAGCAACCGAGGAAATTCCGGAGCGGAAGAGGCTCGCTGCGCAAACAGTCAACAAAGTCCTCACGACGGCCGCGGCGGTCCTCAAGCGCGCGATACGTCATAATTGGTGCATCAAAAATCCGGCGGCACTGGTCGAACGAGCGCGGATCGCGCCTAACCAGGTGCTCGAGGGTGAGACCCAATCGCGCGACGCAAATCGTCCTGTCCGCGCGGATGAGGTGCTCAACTTGGTTGAAATCCGACGCCTGCTCGATGCCGCGGATCCCGGTTATTATCGCACGCTGTTCATGACGGCCGCGCTCACGGGCATGCGTTCTGGCGAGCTGCTGGGCCTGAGATGGTGCGACGTCGAGCTGCAGGACAATCGGATTAACGTTCGCCGTTCTCTGAGCTGGGCGCGGGTTGGGGAAGAATCAGAAGACAAAACTCCCGAGCGTGCTCAGCCGCGATTCTTTGAACCGAAGACGGCCACGAGCCGGCGCACCATTCCAATCTCGCCGGAGCTCGTAGCCGCACTGAGGCGATGGAAGCTCCAATGTCCGAAAGCAAAGGATGACCTAGTATTCCCTGCTTCGTCGGGCGCGCCGGCGCATCGCAGCACCGTCCTCAAGCGCGGGCTGTACCCTGCCCTAACACGCGCCAAGCTGCGGCGCGTCGATATGCATTCGCTGCGGCATTCCTTCGCGTCGATTCTGATCGCGGCCGGCACTCCGATCACAGAGGTCCAGGCGCTGCTAGGACACTCGAGCGCGCAGACGACGCTGAAGGTCTACAGTCACTGGTTCCGCAGCTTGAATACGAGCTCGATCGACACTCTTTCGAAGGCGTTGCTCGGCGCCGGCGACGGTGCTGGCCACTTGGTGGACACTTCGGACGAACCGCCGACAGCTATCGCCGTGAACGATGCGGAAAACCTTAGCTCTTCTGAAGAGAATTTGGTGCCCCCTGCGGGATTCGAACCCACGGCCCCAGGATTAGGAATCCTGTGCTCTATCCATCTGAGCTAAGGGGGCACATTGATAAATAAGGATTTTTCTACAGCAACGTTCGCAACGGGACCTTTTGACAGCCAATTTGACAGCCATCAGTTTCATAGGGCAGATTATCGACCTCCGAACACAACATCAATCTTATCGGCAGCCTCACGGACCAGACTCGGAACCACGTGGCTGTAGGTATTCATCGTCAATCCAATTTCGCTGTGCCCTAGAATCTCCATCACCGTCCTGGGATGCACGCCCTGGGCGAGCAACAGGGAAGCTGCAAAGTGCCTCGAATCATGAAGCCTGATTGAATTCGGCAGTTCGGCTTTTTCTAGTAGTCGTTTGAACTCGCTATCGAGCCGACGTGGCTCTATCGGCGTACCTTTCTGGGTTGTGAAAACAAGACCAAAATCCTGCCATGCAGCTCCGGCTCGTAGTCGATCTTCTGCTTGTCTCGCTCTATGGCCTCGCAGAACTGAGGCAACGCAATCGGGCATTGCGATGGTTCTGATGCCTCGAAAGCTTTTTGGCGGAACAAAGTGAAGCTTGCTCCGGTTGCCTTCACCTTCGGCCAGTTTTCCTCCACTTCGCTGGAGAGCCTGCGTTATGCGAATTGTTCGATCCTCAAAATTGATATCGTCCCATCGTAATCCGAGCATTTCGCCGCGTCGCATGCCCAATGCAAGACCCGCCATGAACAAAGCCTCAAGTCGCGCCCCAGCCATCGTCTTCAGTAACTTCTGAACCTGCTCAAGAGAAAGCGGCTTGATCTCCTTCTGCTCGGCGCGAGGAGTTTCGACTAACTGCGCGACATTTCGTACCGCGAGATCCCATTTTACCGCCTGTGACAGGGCTTTACGGAGTACAAATAATGTAATCTGAACAGTTCGAGGACTTAGAGGCCCGCTCTTCTCGACCGGCCTCGTTTCTTCGATTTCGTCGCTTTCAATATTCTCTTTTTTGTCATTTCCCGCTGAAGCTTTCTTCATCCGCTCATTTCGCAACTGTCGATTAATAAACTGCTGCACGTGCAACGCAGATAGTTTCGACAGCTGAAAACTGCCCAGCCCGGGTTCTATATAAAGCCTGACATGCTGCTTGTATTGCTCGTAAGTCAGCGGACGTACGGAAGGCTTCACTGCGTTTTCGAGCCAGTGCTCACAAAACTGCGAGACTGTCTGGCGTTCCATCGCGACGGGCAAGCCCAACGCCTTGTCGCGTAGCGATTTGTTGAGCAAATCAGCCACCGATTTGCGGGTTTCTCCATAAAGATATTTTCGCTTGCGTTTGCCGTTTTCCCAGCCGAGATCAACAGCACTGCACCATCGTCCATCTTTCCTAAGAAAAATCGAGCCTTCGCTATTTCCGCGTGTTCTTGCCATTACTCTGTCCTCCGGTGTCCTGACTTTTTAAAAAAGCGCTGATTGCTCGCCTTGGAATACTCACTATATCCCGGTTTGCCGTCCTAAATCAAATCTCTATCAATACCTATTCACAATACTAGTCGTATAGTTACTTGGTCCGGTTATAGCATTGCTCACCGCCTCTTCCCGGATCGCTTGAAACCCCTTATTTTAAGGGCTATTTGACATCCCAGCTTGATCGGAATAAAATCATTTTGTTAACAACTTCACGAACGTTGATTTTAGGAGGACAAATGAATGACTATACTCAGAACCCGATCCAATTAACTAATGCGCCAAACCCTATACATGACCACCTATTACTCAGAGTTGGTAAAGCCGCTGAGCTTTTGGATGTATCTCGAAGTACTATGTACGCGCTTATACACCGAGGACTAGTCCCCGCGAAAAGAATCGGAAATTCGATTCGAATATCGGTTGAAGATTTGCGTAACTGGATCGCAAATCAACCGAACGCCGGCTAGAAGTAGTCCCTCACATTTGATGCCCGGCTTCTTCTGAACCCGGACTTTGTACCGCTGATTTCAGCAATGGCGGCTGGGACTTTTCCCAGTCCGCTGGGAGCTGATTCGGCTTCAACGATCCCGCGCCCGAAACGGGAGCGGTCAGCCCACTTTCACTTTTTGAAATGTGGAATTCCCAAAAAAAGGATACATGTTATGCGATACAAGAAGACAATTGACGAACTCCGGACGAAGGTCGAAAGTTCATATGAGAGTGCCACTGAAGCGTTATACGAATGGCCGGAACTGTTCTCGGAAATTTATGAGGGTTGGCTAGAAGTTGAAGCTACCCGACGTTATAAGGAGAAGAGGCTGCTTGAAAAAGTGAAGGAAGACCTGCCAGTTCGCGCGTACAGGTTCGGAGAGAAAACTGTGCAGAAATATCTGACGGAGCACCCAGACCTGAGGGGGCAAGAAGTCGAAGTAATTCGATGCCAACAAACGGCAAACGCTTGGGACGACCTTTTGGATGCTTGCAAACACCGGCATGACGATATCGTACAAGCGATACTAAAAGCCGTCAAAGAACGTCTAATGAATAGTCCTGAATCGTTCATGAATGAAGAGGCTCTCCAAGAAGCGGACGTCGAAAGCCTAGACTCCATTACATAAACGATAGCGTAAGCAACTGTCTACACCCATTCAGTTGAATTTCCATACATTGTGTGTAGAATAGATGATGGGCGGTGCAAATCCCGCGCGCGAGCCAGTCCTATCCTGTGGCCTGCCCCCCGATGCCCGTCAGATCATGAGTAGAGTCGGTCGTGGTTTTGGCCCTGCAGGGGCGGTTGCTGTTGCTCTCTTTTAAGCATGGCGAACTCGATTGGTGTCAATGCGCCGAGGCTGCTGTGTGGTCGCAGGTGATTGTAGTCGTAACGCCACGCTTCGATGGTCTCGCGCGCTTCGGCCAGGGTGAGGAAAACGTGCTCGTTGAGGCACTCGTCCCGCAGCCGGCTGTTGAACGATTCGACGAAAGCGTTTTGAACCGGCTTGCCGGGTTCGATGTAGTGCCACTCCAGTCGCCCGGTGGCCCAACGCAGCACGGCGCAACTGGTGAGCTCGGTCCCGTTGTCGCTAACCACCATCCGTGGCAGTGCGCGCTCGGCTGTTAGCCGGTCCAGTTCGCGCACCACGCGCACCCCGCCCAGTGAAGTGTCCACCACCGTGGCCAGACATTCGCGGCTGAAGTCGTCGACCACGCATAGGATGCGGAAGCGCCGCCCGTCGCTCAGTGCGTCGGCCACGAAGTCCAGTGACCACCGTTGGTTGATCGCGCCCGGTAGCGTCATCGGCGCCCTGGTTCCCAGCGCGCGCTTGCGTCCTCTGCGCCGGCGTACCATGAGCTTTTCCTCGCGGTACAACCGATAGAGCTTCTTGCGGTTCAGCACGTGACCTTCCCTCTCCAGCAGCCAGCCCAGGCGCCGATAGCCGAAGCGTCTGCGCTCCGCCGCCAGCTCGCGCAGCCGCTGCCGCAGCAGCGAGTCGTCCGGCCGCCGCGGCCGATAGTTCATGCTCGAGCGATTGAGTCCGACCAGCCTGCATGCGCGCACCTGGCTCAGCCCGCGCTGCTCGACCAGTCGGGCAACCGCCGCCTTCCGCGCCGCAGGCTTCAGACGTTTTTTCCGAGCAGGTCCTTCAGCGCCGCGTTGTCCAGCATCGACTCCGCTAGCAGCTTCTTCAGCCGCCGGTTCTCATCCTCCAGCGACTTAAGGCGGCGCGCTTCCGATACGTCGAGCCCGCCGTACTTGGCTTTCCACTTGTAAAAGGTCGCGCTCGAGATCCCGTGGCGGCGGCAGACCTCTTCGGTCTTCGCCCCGGCCTCATGTTCGCGCAGCACCCCGATGATCTGCTCCTCGCTGAATCGGCTGCCTTTCATTGTCCGTCTCCTTTCTGTCGACGGACTCTACCTCATAACTGCTGGGCGTTAGGGGGGCAGGCCACTGGTGATGAACAACTAATTTGATCAACCAGTCGTAAACCAATTGGCACCCGATAATTTTGTGTTGGGAACTGTCCGTATCCAGCGATGATCTCAATTTTTTAAAGACATAGCTCTATCAGCGCGTTTTATAGAGTGAAGAGACGGATTCTTGAAGGTAATACTTATATTTTTGAAAATAAGATTGAGTTGAGTCAACTCAACTTCATTCATTTCTCCCGTTTTCCTCGTTGAATCTGTGCAAGCAACCTCTCCCATTCGCGTTCGGAGAGATGGTCAAGCGCAAATTCCAAGAACTTCTTCGCGGCTGGCTTACCGAGTAGCTGTCCCTCCAATCCTGGGACGGTCTTTCCAGCCAAGTTCAGCAGTTCGAGGGGATCTGCCTGAAGTGCTCTGGCGAGGGCCAGGATTACCGGTGGGGATGGTGGCGGCAGTTTTTCACTCTCGATCTTGCTCAAGTAGGAAACGGTGACCCCTCGTTCATTTTGGTACCGCAGGAGTTCCGCTGTACGCTCAATGACCTGAACCTGCTTCAGGTCTATCAGTTTCCGCAGTTGCCTGATCCGCCTGCCGAAAGTCTTGGCCGGTGAAGTATCGGTGTGAACAATTTCGAGACTGCTAAGGTCGAGGGGCATTGGAGTTGTTTTACCTGCTCGAAATCTGGGGACTGTCTACTACCTCTGAAACTGGCTCGCTGAGAGTAACCCTGTTCTTTCTGAGCTACCTGATCCGCTTGCCAAATATCCCGGCTGGCGTGGTGTCGTTCTTCTCTATGAACGGCTGGCTCGGATCAAAGGGCATTGGTTCGATTTGTGTAAGCGAAGTTAGTAGAATTTATCTCTCAGCGGAATATCTCATTCAAATCAGTTATTTCGATCCAATCTTTGCCCGGACTGGATGACCTATTTGACAAGCGAAACAACTGCGCTGCTGATCCCTTCTTCCAGATCGACAGCAGTACCTTCTGTGCACGGACACGGCGAGCCACGACTCCTAACCTTTCGCCGTCCTCCGCCGTCGGTATTGGTGAGCTACCACCTTTCACCTGGATCAAAATGATTTGAAGTGCATCTCCTCGCTTTGTTCCCGTGACCGGCTTGCCGTGATCTTTCCGTACAGCCAAAAGATCCACCACGCCTCGCGATTCCCCTTTATGTGGACCTAAAAATTTCACCAATTGCCATCGAGTTCGCGACAAAGCGTGACGAATTCTAACCTTTGTCATAGTGACGGCCCATTTGGCCGTCTTATCAGCCTTCCATTTTGCTTCCACCCAGTTCGTCATAGTCTTGGAACCTTAAAGTGGTTGCTTGAGAAACGTGGCGAAATTTGCTGCTTGGCCGCGACGGATATCTTCTCAGCCAGGACATCACTTAGCTAATTCCTGCGCCAGCTTTATCGCTTTCTGCACTTGCGGTTGTAGCCATGAGATAAAGCCATCAGTAAATCCTTTTGGATCTCGGAGAAAACGCTTCACTTCGATGGTATGAGTCCACGTCCTGGAATCATCATCTAAATTCATGCCTTGCCATTCCGAGAGCTTCTTATTAAGTCCCTTAAGGCCATACTTTTCCGCGATGTTGACGTTGGGATGAATAGAGACGAAGGCCACTAGTAGAGCCGAGGACTTTCTCTCAAACCAGGGGCCATCACCAGAACTGAAACCCCAACCAATCCGACAAGCAGCGCCTGTTCTGCTTCTAATAGAATCGGAATACGATACGAGCACGCCCCACTCCTCATCTTTCGGAACGGTGAATTCGATGTTCGGAACTCTGACCTTAAGCCGCCCCAAGGAGGATCTTGCGGCTTTCATGACCTCGCTCAGGCGACGATCTGCGTTCTCAAGTTGTGCGCGTGACTTGTAGTACGACCCTAGAACTTTCAAGTCCCTCTCGTTCATGTCTCGAATACCTTCCGCTTTCAAGAACTGTTTGAGCGCATCTCGGAGAAACGCAGCTGCCGAAGTCCCTTTAATTCCAGAAATACTTGACAGCCAATCGTGAACCCGGATCCACGGACAGACTGCTCGCAGATCGACCCCGAATGATTTATGGCCGTTAACAAAACCATCTGGAGCTGTTGCACCGTTAGTCAACAGTATAAGAGCGCCATTCTTGTTCCTACTTCTCAAATGTCGTCCATAGAATTGAAGTTGGGTAACCTCCTCCGCACCGAACTTCGCTTCTTCGTCTTCATCTTCTTGTTCTTCTTGCTGAGTATGTCGAGTAAATTGCTTGGTGCCAACCTTGCTTTCAATCATCAAAAGTGGACGCTGGGCACCGTCTGTTAAGCAGACATCGCACCTTTTCGTCACGCCGTCGTAGGGAACGGGAAATTGAGATTGCCAACGCAGCCCCTTCGCTTTCGAAAATTCGTCTCGGAAGTGTCTACTGTGTTCGCGGTCAATGGCTGGGTGTAATAGGAACTCGAAGACAAATCTCCTTTGGGCCTCCAAAGGGAGCCGTTCAAGGGTACTAACCAAGGCCACCGTTAGGAAGTTTTCGAGATGTTCCCGCCTTTCGCCAGAGCGATACTTGAAAAGCTCAGAGTAAAACTCCGTCATAACCCTCCGACGACGTGCCGCACTTTTCTATATAATGGCGGATGTGCAATTTGAAACCGCTGAAAAGTATCCCGTTCAGAATATCCCTCGGCTTTCCGAAGTGTTTTGATGCGGCCTGCCGAATGTCTTGGTTGGCGAGCTGTCGATTTGGCGAATCTCAAGTTGGCTGAGGTCGATGGCCATTGGCTCGATCCTTCGTTTTAAGTAAACGTGAAGATACTGCAAGAACCCAGCCTCCCGCCAACCCGAAAATCCGTCCAGTTTCGGAGAGAGATTCTCACACATTTGAGGGTCTAGCAAATATCAGATTCCTCACTCCGTCGCTGGATGAAATAATCGGGAAGACTGTCACATTGAAAAGCGTCACCGTCTCTACAAGAAGCAGATTTCCGTGTCGCTATCGCGTCAGCGGTTGTCAGCCCCATCTGCTACAGTGGCGCAGGTGAAGAACGATAGATCCAGCAGAACACGGATGTTAACGGTCTGCACCGGAGTGACGGATGCGAATGCTGCCAGCTTCAAAATGCCCTAGCACTGCTTCTTCTGACTAGACTCGCGATTCGATAGGGGTGAGAAATGACTATCAGCTATCATCGTCTCGAACATTTGCTTCGCCGCGCTCGGCGCTTGATCGAGTTACGGGAACATTGGGTTCAGCGTGATATCGCCCAGGATATCACTGGAGAGGGCCTGTCCACTCCTCATTCTCCAACAGCAGCGAAATTCTGTGCCATCGGAGCCTTGTGTCGTGCTGCATCACCCTCATACGAAGATTCAGTGGACCAGGCGGTTGCCCTACTTGCTCGTATCGTGAGAAGTCTTGTTCGCGTAGATGCAGGGGGCAACGATGAAATCGTGGTCGAATTTAACGACTCGCATTCTCACAGTGAAGTTCTCGAACTATTCGACCTCGCAGTTCGTTGTGTCAGTCTTCGATTCCTCGACCACCACCCGCAAATGGAAGGGTCCGAATACTTCTAAGCGACCCTTTTTCTCCCAATTCAGGCCGATCGGTAACTCGGCTTGAATTGTATCTCCCATCTTGACCGCAGCGAGGTTGAACCACAGCCAAATTACGAGCAGGTACGGCAGAGATCCTTGGATGAAAATGCAAGTGCGGCGCAAACCGCAACTCGAATGGTTCGGAAGCAGCAGCCTGAAACCTCTCCCAAAAATGGGTTACGTGATGGCGATTGAGAGAGTACTTTGTAAGGTATCCGTGATGCAGACACTTGAATCTCGCTGTAGACTGACAGATGCTACACTGGTGAAAAATGTCACGCCCACATACCCGCTTCCGGCACGGGGTTACGATTTGCCGACCAGAAGGGATTCGAGATGGAAAGCTGTGGTGTCGGGAACGACACCTACCGTCCTCCGGGTGGTCGCCGGAATTACACTTCTCATCGCAGGCGCAGCGACTCTAGTAGTCGTGGTCTGTTTCGGGATGATGAAAGTGGCTTCAGATTCTCGGAGGAGAAACGATCATTTCGTTACCGGGCTGATCCTTGGCTTTGGTCTAGGCTGGTTGGCCACGCGCAGTTACCGAGAAGGTTCTGAAGACCAAAATGTCCGTCGCTAATTGAACCTTCTGTTCAGCCATTTGTCGATTCGCGCGTTTGTCTGCTAAATCCTTTCCGAAATGAACCCCCGCCACGCCGCCGCGCTCGCGCTTGTGGGTTGGTATCTGATGGTGCCGCATGTCGGCGGGGACGGACTCAGACTCTAAGAGCGGTTCGGCCAATCGGAGTACCCATGGGGTCCCGGGCCTAGGAACTCTCGCATCTTCACCGAAGAAGGCCGCACGCTGCACCACAAGCGCAGCAATGGGTTAGATTCGCCTGCCCTTGATTCAGTATGTGCCCGGGTGCGAATACTACGTGGGAACCGCGATTGGCAACTAACGTTTTTACTCCAGTTTCTGGTCGACGAGAAAGTCTAAATTCGTGAGCGCTTCCGGCAAGTTGGAAGCTCGGGAAGTTGACGAGCTCATATCCAAGCTCCTCGGCGAAATCAAGGTTCCGTTCAACTCGCTCGGGAGCCGAGTCCTCAACCAGCTTGCTGACCTGAAGAAGATTCTTGCCACCGATTACGCGGACGTGCCCGCGCTTCCATCCAAACCTCTGCTCAAGAAATTGGCGAAGATAGTCGAGAGAGACATCAAGCAACACATCCCGCTATACGGCGGCCTGGCTTCTCTCGGCAGCCCACAACTGCTCGGCCACCTCGGCAAGCTGTTCGGACCGCGCGAACTCGAATTGCGCGCCGAGCCTTATCGCACAGGCGCCGGCCTCTCGCTGCGGGGATTTAACTGCCGCGCCGAAGTCGGCGACAAAAGCAAGTTCGTGATCTTCGTCAACACCGCACATCATCCCGGTGCGGTCGCCGCGACACTCGGCCACGAACTCGGCCACTTCATCTACGGCTCGTTGGTCGGCGAGAAGGCCGCTCACACCGCGTTCATGGTAGGCGCATTCGCGAATCACCTGCTCGCCGAGGATAGACTGTTTGCCGACAGCTTGGTCGCGCTCGCAGCCTACAGCCCGGAATTGATCAAAAAGATCGGCGGAGTCACCCATCTCAAGCCGGGTTCCTCGGATGTCCTCTTCAACAGCATCAAGGACGCCTACGGCATGATCAGCAAGACTTACGACCTCGATTTGAGCAAGGGCAAGATGGCCGCGGCGTGGCGCGTCCGCTACCTGACCTCGATGGTTCACTTCTTCAAGCTGCGCTGCGCGCTCTACAAATCGGCCGGAGTCTGAATTTCGCAAAAAGGGGACACAAATCGTCGTCGAGCGCGCGCGGAATCGCGGGCTTGAGATTTGCGACAGACGGATCGAATAACGTCATCTGCCAAAGAACGCGCGAATCGCTTGCAGAGGATCAATGAGGCGCACTGAATCGAGGACAGAAGCAGGAATGTACTTCGCACGCGCCGCGCACCTCGTGTTCTGAGTTGCCGTTATCGTCAGCGTCGTCTTCGATCTCGTGCTGAGACTTCGGATGCCTGCAACGAACGCAGTCCTGATCATTTTCGCCCAACTGAAATCTCCCAAAGGAACGGGCCAGCGGGGTGCCCTCGCCAGCCCGAACACCAACTGGGGAAAGGGGGGCAAATCCCAGTCAGCGCCCCCTTCTACCAATTCGGCCCGCGGACGTCTAATGAGGAAAGAGCGCCATGTTACGGGATTTCAAGGGCCATCACTTTGTAGAGGATTCAAAGCCCGGTGAGCCGTCGTCGGGGCATCACCGCGACCGATACGGACTGAAAGCCTCTCTCAGACCGGATGGCTCGGTGCTCTTTGACATTCAGCGGCACGGCGTATTTCTTAAAACAAGCAACATCGTCCTCTTCAACTCATCGCGCGTACCAGCCTGCACGGAAAAGTTGATTCCACCTCATCCCGGCAAATTGAGACACTGACGAATTGAAATTCAGACGCTCAGCCCCGAATTAAGACAGTATCGGGGCTTCGTCCTCGCTCCAGAGGTATCAGAGGGTAGAGGGCCGGACGCTGTTCCGGCCTTTTGCTTTCTGCTAAACCGCCTGCATGAAGCCCCGCCACGCAGTCGCGCAGATGCTGCTCGTGCTGGCTATATCAATAGGCGGTTGCGGCAGCAGCAACAACAATTCGCCGCAATGCACGTCAGTTCCAGGAGAAACCGCCTGCACCGGACACGGTGGTGGCGGACACAGAGCAACTTCACTGCCGGATAGTCCATACGCGCCACGCCAATGAAGCCACGCCACGTTGCCGTGCTCGCGCTTTGGTATTTGATGCTGCCGCCATTTTCACTGAGTTCAAGCCGAGAGATAGGTCACGATTTGAGTAGACCGCTATCGGAGTGGGTTCCCCTCGAAAGCTACGATACAGCAGCCGATTGCAACAAAGAGATTGACGCGATGAACAAGAGGGCCGCTACTTGGGCGCGCGACCATCATACCATGCTGGATTTGTCCCATGCTCAGTGCGTCGCGAGCGACGATCCGCGTCTTAAGGAAAAAGTAAAATCAAACCACGCTACGCAGCCGCGCTCGCGCTTGGGGCTGGTAGAACGAGGCACGCGTCGGCTTCACCATGAGGGCATATCAGCCACGCGTGCCTTCGGCTTCTCGGGGGGCGGGATGCCGACAAATTTAATGTAATTCTTGCGCGCGGCCAGCACCATCGATGCTACGTTACGAGAGGAACGATTTTGAACGTTTGCGTCAATCACCAATCCGTGAGTCTTGATTCTCAATTCTCGCAGTAGCGATGCTCAGCAGGAGAACTAAGACGATTATGGATCAGTCGAAAATCTGCCCAAACTGCAAGTCGGCAATGTGAAACTGGAGCCGCGACGGACCTGGAAAGTGCCATCTGAAATGAAGCCGTCCCACTTTTCGGCGCACTGCGAAGCTTGCGGTTCTCATCTTTGGCGGCATCACAACAGTGAAGAAGATCTAGCGCCGCCTATCTGGATCTCTGGCAACGTCGGATGCGGCTGCGCATCTCAATAACGGCGCGCGTAATGGTGGCTGAGAGAACTGTTTAGTGAATCCGAGCAAAATTCTCTCCGTTGCTCCAATCTTCAATAGCAATCCCCAAAGCGTGCATGTCGAGGTTCTCTGTTCACTCTGCGGTGAAACCGACGGTCTAGTGATGAATCTAGAAGAACCAAGAAATTTGTCGTGGCTACGGCGACACGACTTCTATTTCGTTTGCTGGCGTCATCGTCATCTGGGACTAAATTGATCAGCCGTAAAGCCCCGCCACGCTGCCGCGCTCGCGCTTATTTGGCTCAAATCGCAGACGCTACTAAATGTGGGCTGTGACGGAGCCTCGCGATAAACTTAGACCCCCAATGCTACTAACGGTCGATCAGTTGGCCGAGCGTTTGGAGGTTGATCTGAGCAGAATTTACGAACTGCTCCGCAGCTATCATCTCCCATTCGTCAAGATCGCCCCGGAGACATCCGCTTTGACAGACATGAAATCGATAGATGGATTGCCCATCGGAAAGTGAAGGATTGATCCAAAAAAGAACGGGCTAGCGAGGGAAGGGTGCTCCAATCGCCAGCCCGAACACCGACCGGAAGAGGGAGGGACAAAAGCCCAGCCAGCGCCCCCTGCTTATCAGAGCGGCACGCGAGCGTCCAAACCCAATTGGCTCCTTGCCATGAAGTCGTGTGAGCACTAAATTTCCATCCGTCACCGCGCATTAGCTTCTTGCAGCAAGGGGCCATTCACATGGATCGCGACGTATGGAACAGCCACCAGTGGTCGAGCGCTCGCGGGCGTCAGATCGAAATCGAACCCGGCAAGTCGCTCATTCAACATCGTTGTACCCGATGCAAGCGTGACTTCGTGGAGGACGCTTCGACCGGTGAGCGACACGCTGTGTACGTTTCAGTATTCAGCTTTCGGAGACTTCCTGATCCGGTTAGCAAACAGTGGCTGGGGGAACTGTGTCCTGGCGCGCCACGACCCTTCGACATTGAAGTCCGCAACAAGCTGATTGAAAATCGCGTCAAGTAGCCGCTGCTTTCTCTTGGGCGACGGCCCGTAATGGCGGCGCAGCTGGGCCACTTCAAATTCCATCGCAGTCTTGCCCTCTGTGGACAAGGAAGGGCGGCTGCTATCGAACTCGCGGCTTTTTCCGGCTAGCCTTTCTCTTGAAGCCGATGAAGGGTTTTGTGCCAACGCCAGCACGCATCGTCGATCAGATGGTCGATTTGTTATTTTGCGATGCGCAGCCCACGCGAGAGAGCGTGATCCTAGATCCTGGTTGTGGGCAGGGAGCCTTCATCGAGGGAATCGTGCGCTGGTGCCAGAGGAACCGTTCGCCGATACCCTGCATCGTGGGGATTGAGTCGGATCCTCGCCATTTCGAGGTGGCGCGAAGCAAATTTGAAAGTCGGCGGACGATAGAAATCCGAAAGCAGGACTTTTTGAGGACAAAGGCGGGCCTCTATGACTTTATAGTCGGCAACCCCCCTTACGTACCAATTACTGCCCTGTCTGAGGAAGAGAAGGCCGCCTACCGGCTGCGCTTTTCAACCGCCGTTGAGCGTTTTGATCTATATCTCTTGTTTTTTGAACAAGCCCTCAAATCTCTCCGAGCCGGTGGGCGTCTCGCATTCGTCACTCCTGAGAAATTCATCTACGTCAGCACCGCTGCACGTTTGAGACGATTGCTGGCCCTGCGCGATGTTGAACTGATCAAGCTAATAGATGAGGCGACCTTTGGCGAACTCGTGACCTACCCAACAATTAGTGTCATTAGTAACCGTCCCCCTCGGCATCGCACCAAAGTAACGCTCAGAAACGGAGATAAAGTCAGAGTCATCCTCCCCTCAGATGGTTCATCATGGTTGCCCGTTTTCCGGCCTCACAATAGTCCTACCTCGGACATGAGGTTGGAAGACATTTGCATACGAGTCAGTTGTGGCGTTGCAACAGGCGCAGATTCCGTCTTCGTCAAGGAGACGGCAAGCCTAGCTTCAGGCCTTCGTGCGTTTGCTTATCCCACGATAGCCGGTAGGGAGCTATCACCGGCGAATGGAAGCCTTAGACGCCGATATTCGATCATTGTTCCATACTCCAGAGACGGCAAATTACTTTCGATCGAGCAGCTGGGGCCTCTGAAGCCATATCTCCTATCTCCTGCCCTTCGGTCCAAGCTGCTGCAGAGGACCTGCGTAGCGCGCAAGCCCTGGTACTCCTTTCACGAAACTCCTCCTCTGAGTGACATTTTGCGACCAAAACTTCTATGTAAAGACATTACCGCACATCCAAACTTCTGGACCGATGCCACCGGCGAACTGATCCCGAGGCACTCAGTCTACTATATTGTTCCAAAAGAGCCTTCCCAGCTCGAAAAGCTGTGCCAGTATCTCAACTCTGAAGAAGTGAGAACGTGGTTGACGGCACATTGCCAGCGTGCCGCAAATGGGTTCCTCAGGCTTCAGAGTCACGTTCTCAAGGAAATCCCGGTGCCGCCTGAGCTGGCCAAACCGAGGTCTTTGCCGCGCCAGCCAAAGTTCTTTACGCGAGTAACCCGTCACTCAGACGGGCCCGTGATAGCGCGCAACCTTGAACTTTTTTGATGAACACCGCCTTCGACGATCTAATAGCTGCGATCAAACAAGAGGGCTACCACAACCACAGGAACCAAAAGCATTCGGATATTGTGAGTCAGGGCATTTTGCGTGATCTGCTGGCCACCTGCGAACCATTGAAAGCCGATCTGGAATCTGGTGGCATTCACTATTGGCTCAACGTGAAGACACGCGGAGGACGTGGGAGGAGAATCGACCTACTGATTGCGGAACCCATGGCCTCGAATTCTTTACGGGGGCAACCGAATCGTAAACAGCCGCAGCCAAAACCAGACATCCGAAAGGCGAGAGTTTGCATAGAACACAAATCAGTTATAACGGCGCATCGGAACAAGGGGAATCGCTATGATGATCTGGAAGATCTGCTCGGTACTGTCCATTCAGTCCAGGCCGAAGCCGTGTTGGTAGGAACAGTGATTGTTGGAATCGCTGGTCGAGTTCTGAATGTCCCAGACGAGGTGAAGAAACGCTATAAGACCAAGATGACCGAGTTTGAGAAAGAGGTTCGGCCACGACTCTCGAAGGGAGATGAGACGCTTTGGGGTGAATTCGACTGGGCCGTCAGCGAGAACGACGCTGCTGATGCGAAAAAGACGGTCGAACGGTTCCGTGAACTGCCGACACGCCAGCCGGGTCATACGCACGTCGAAGGATTCGATGCCCTTCTCTTGGTGCCTATGTATATAGACAATGTGAACCCGCCATATATTCCGCGTCCGAATGATCTCGGAATCGACTTTGATCAAGATTACCAAGCTATGCTGGACACAGTTTGCAAGGCCTATCGAATGCGCTGGCATCCCTGATAATGGTTCACCAGAACTGTCCGGGTTGCCGAATGAATCTAGGGCTTACGAGCTTTACCGCTGACTGAAAAGCAGTGCCCGGTGAACTGACAGCATTTGTGGGGATTACCGACGGCGACTGGTACGAGTCGCTGAAAGCAATTCCAAACTTGGACGAGGCTAACTTTTGGCAGCCAGGTGGTTCGACGAGCTTCCGAGCATTGCAGCCCGGCGAACCCTTCTTCTTCAAACTACACAGCCCACTCAACTACGTCGTCGGAGGTGGATTTTTCGCCCACGCAACGAGACTTCCTGTCAGTCTCGTTTGGCAGGCATTCGGTGAGAAGAACGGCGCATCGACACTTAAGGAAATGAGACGCCGAGTCGAGCAATATCGAAAGATCAAACCCTCGCCTACCGAAGATTACCAGATCGGATGCATTCTGATTGAGCAGCTATTCTTTTTCGCACGTGAAGACTGGTTGCTGGTGTCAGATTGGCTGCCCGATTGGAAGCTGCCCACCCAAGTCGGGAAGACCTACGATTTGACTCGCGAGCCAGGCGCACGGCTGTGGGAACGTGTCATGGAACTTTTGGGTCCAGCCCTGCAATCAATGCCCGAATCGGTAGGAGTTTCGATCGAAAATCACGCTCGCCACGGAAAACCAACTCTCGTCCTTCCCCGACTGGGTCAAGGATCTTTTCGCGTTGTCGTAACCGATGCTTATCAAAGACGTTGTGCGATCACCGGCGAAAAGGTGTTGCCGGTACTTGAGGCTGCACACATCCGGCCTTACGCTGAGAAGGGCGAGCATCGTGTGGACAACGGTCTGCTACTGCGAAGTGACGCGCACACCCTCTTTGACAGGGGTTACCTGACGGTCACACCGGAATTTCGAATCGAGGTGAGCAAGCGACTCCATTCCGATTTTGACAACGGTGAAGAATACTTCGCCTGGCATGGGCACGAGATTCAGGTTCCGACACGAAGCGATCAGCGTCCAGCGAGGGAGTTTCTTCAGTGGCACAACGAACAGCGATTTCTGGGTTGAAGCACGCTCCGCAACCAATTACCAAGTGAGAGCCGAGGTTGCTCATCTTGTGAATTTCTTCAGATTGATCCCAAAGCTCTTCGTCTCAGACTTCTGCGCTGAGGTCAAGGTGATCTTGTTCGGGTCTTCATTGGCTGGAATGTAACTACCTCCGGCCCGATCCCAATCCAAAAGGGCTAGGACGCAGCAATGACAAAAGTGAAGTAGATCTAGGACATTCCTGCGCTTATCTTCGAACGAGCCTCCCAATACCTCGCCCTCATGGATAATTTTGTTCCGAAATTGAACGAAATCTTCTTCATTCGGCACCCAGCGAGACAGCTGAAACTGATTTGCAAACTCTCCTAAAATCTCTCGAAAAGACAGTTGAGCGCTCTTTCCCTTTACAGGCTTCGAACGCTTGAACTGGTCGCCATCTTGTATGGCCAACCCCTGAGGAACCAAGACGTTCAAAGCGAAGCTGTACCGAATGATCTCCAAGACATTCGCAAGCAGTAAGCCTTGAACGGTCAAGACGGCCTCGTCCGCCACAAGAATGAGTTCATGAATGATGTTCTGGAGCTTGAAGATCTCGCAATATTGGCGATACGCTGGATAAGCCACCTCCAGATAGCGCTTCATTTCCCCTTTGAGCTGGTCCAGTAGAAGTGGTTCATGAAAGGGCTGATCATTTGAATTGAGCTTTCGAACAACGCTAGTGATACGTTCGCCGTTCGCGTCGAAAGTATCCAAGCGAACCCAACCGATCCCGGCCCCGAAGGCAAACGATAGTAACCAGCAAGCATCTTCGACAGTCCTAGTCAGCTTATCCAAATCATCCGTGTCTACATCTTTGACTTCGGCTACCGCAGTAACCGTATTCCAATTTTCTTTGATCCTCTGACCGAGTGCTACATAGTCGTCAACTAAAGAGAATTCGAACTCAAATCCGTCGAGGTTGATGACCTCCGACTCGCCCTTATCGGGCAGGAAACGCAAGCCATTCAGAAAAAATGCGACTGAGATCTTCTCCGATTTTGGTTTGCTCCAATGAATGGTGGCTTCGAGAGCCGCGAAGATCAATTCGTTCCTGAGAGGACTTTGGGTGTTGAAGGCGAACTGGAAATTGCCAATCCACGCTCTGGGAACCACAATTTCGGTCTGATCTTTGGTGGCGTGGATCGAAACCGGTTCCATATGGCCGAAGCTCTCAAAGAAGAATCCGTGCTTGAAGAGGGAAATCTGTAAAGATGCACTCCTGTCAAAGCGCAAGCTCAATAGACCCGCCGAGTCCGGTAAGCTCAACTCCGCAGGGAAATCCACGATCTCAATATCTTGAAACACTCGACCCATCGGCATTTCTCACCAGTGCGACGCAAAACAAGATGGTACTAAGGCTTTAGAATCAGGGGCCGCGTGATTTTCATTAACTCGTCAGTTCGGCGTTGTGATCAGAAGCAAAATGAGCAAAGCGTAGGAGACGCGCAAGAGCTTCGTGCGCTTCGAATTCAGAAATGTCTGAAGCAGTTCCGTGAGATGCATCGTCTCGCCAGTACTTGAGCAGATCGGTAAGGTTACGAAAGGTATTTGCCAAATGGGCCGCTACTCCGGCGAGGACGATGTCCTCGACTTTTCTTCTACCGCTTGTTGAATGATAGACCCTCATTACCTCATTCTCATCGTGCCGCTTCTGAATAGCCAAATGCAAAAGTATGGACTCGGCAGCCGCACCGCACATTACGCAACAGGCAAGGTAAGCGGTGGCGGAATGACATCTTACGGCTTCCTGTGCTCTCTGAAAAAATCCTTCCCCAAAAAGAGCGCGAAAACGACTAATAATTTCGGCAACTCTCGAAGGTTCTACCGGAACAAAAATAGCGTGCTCGGAATCAGCGAGCCAAGCGCGCCCCGTAGATGTTAAGGAATAGCCGTTTCCCCCGGATCCGTCAGATGTAACCTGTTCATTGTATCTGCGAACACCAGGGCGAAGAATGCCCCGTCTACACAACTCCCAGGCAGCTTCGTAAAAAACGGAAGACAGTTCGGGTATTCGCGCGTCGATATCCAGAGCGTTCTGTGCTGGGATTTGCTCGACATCTCGGACGAATGCTCTGCACACGTTTGTTAGGTAAACGTCGTATCCATACGAATGGCCCTCACGACGATCTCTGGATCGACGAAGATAGGAAATTAGAAATTGAAGTGCGTCGTCTACTCTCGGCATATTGGAAAGGTCACGATATTGGCTTCCTCCCCCCAATTTACGCGCCAGTTCTCAAGTAGAGTCCGCCGGTAAACCAATTTCAACCGAATGATGATCTTGTTATTCGTTCGACTAGTTCCAAAAATCTGAGATTTCTCAAAATTTTGGAAAAGGGTCTGACAAGTCGGTGGGAAGCGGTCAAGTCCCTATACCCACCTGCCGGGGGTGACCCGGATTGGGTTCAATCTCTAGCCGAAGCTCTTTTCGTACCGACTCCAGGCTTCCTTGATGTCAGCGAATTGCTGCCGAGGCGGCACGCATCTTCGGAGCCAGTTATCGAAATCGAGCTTCCGAGAATGAGCTTGATCCAGCGACACGAGTTCGAATCTCCCTACGAACCCGATATCGTCCAACCTTTTCAATTCATCGATCAATTCGACGATGCTCTTCATAGACCCTCCTTCGCAACCGAAATCACTTCATTTCTCCAGCAAAATACGAGCTAAATAGTGAAAACTCCTGACAGCCAATTTGACAGCCACGCCGTTGGAAATCGGTGAAAGCGATGGACTCGGAAGGACAGCCGCAAATAAAAAAATGCAGGTAGTAAAAGGGTTTGTACATCGGTGGACATCGAACCCTCGGATTAGGAATCCTGTGCTCTATCCATCTGAGCTAAGGGGGCGCCCTCGGTTGAGAAGTTACCCCCATGCGCGGCTCGGACCAAGGGTCGCCATTTCGCGGCGCCTCGCGCTGTTGTACTAATCATTAGTCGGACCCAGGTACTCGTGGCGATCGTTCAGCCGGCTATCCGGTGGCGGCAGGAAATTAGACATGGCAGATGACAAAAATTCTCTACGATCCAACAGCAGCGTACTGGTCGATGGACCTTCGCGCGCGCCGGCTCGCGCGATGCTCAAGGCGGTCGGCTTCACCGACGAAGATCTCAGCAAGCCGCTGATTGCGGTCGCGCATACGTGGATCGAAATCATGCCCTGCACCGCGCATCTGCGTGAGCTCGCCGAGCACGTCAAGCGCGGAATTCGCGCCGCCGGTGCGACTCCCGTCGAGTTCAACACGATCGCCGTATGCGACGGCATCTCGATGGGCACGCACGGCATGCGCGCCTCGCTCATCAGCCGCGAGGTGATCGCTGATTCGATCGAGCTCACCGTCCGCGGCCATCTGTTCGACGGCGTCGTCGCGATGTCGGGATGCGACAAAACAATTCCGGCGACCGTGATGGCGCTGCAGCGGCTCGACCTGCCCTCGCTGATGATTTACGGCGGCTCGATTCAACCGGGACGCTTCGGCGATCAGCAGGTCTCGATTCAGGATGTGTTCGAGGCCGTCGGCGCCCATTCGGCCGGCAAGATGAAGCTCGAAGACCTGAAGCGGCTCGAGGACGTTGCGTGTCCGGGCGTGGGCGCATGCGGAGGGCAGTTCACCGCCAACACGATGGCAACGGCGACCGAGCTTTTGGGAATCTCGCCGATGGGCTCGAACAGCATTCCGGCGACCGATCCGAAAAAGCCCGAGAGCGCTTTCCAGGCCGGGCGCCTCGCCGTCGATTTGCTCAAGCGCAAACTCAAGCCGAGCCAGATAATCACGAAGAAGGCGATCGAGAATGCGATCGCATCGGTCGCAATGACTGGCGGCTCGACCAACGCCGTTCTGCATCTGCTCGCGATCGCGCACGAGGCGGGAATCGCGCTCGACATCGACGACTTCGATCGCATCAGCTCGCGTACGCCGCTGCTCGCCGATCTGAAACCCGGCGGACGGTTTCTCGCGACCGAGATGTACAATGCCGGCGGCATTCCTCTAATCGCAAAACGCCTGAAGGAAGCCGGACTGCTCCACGAGAACGAAATGACCGTGACCGGCAAAACGATAGGCGTCGAAGCCGACACGGCGCGCGAAACCGCGGGGCAGGAAGTCGTGCGTCCGGTCGCGTCGCCGATCAAGCCAACCGGAGGCTTGGTAATTCTGAAAGGCAACCTCGCGCCTGAAGGATGCGTGATCAAGGTCGCCGGCCACGAACGCATGACGCATCGCGGACCGGCGCGCGTTTTCAACTGCGAAGACGACGCGTTCAAAGCGGTCGACACGCAGAAGATCAAAGCGGGCGACGTTGTCGTCATCCGCTATGAAGGTCCGCGCGGCGCTCCCGGGATGCCCGAGATGCTGGGAGTCACCGCGGCCCTGTCGGGACAGGGCCTCGGAGAATCTGTCGGTCTGCTGACCGACGGGCGCTTCTCGGGCGCGACGCACGGCCTGATGGCCGGGCACGTCGCGCCGGAAGCCGCGGTCGGCGGGCCAATCGCGGCCGTCCGCGATGGTGACGTGATCACCTTCGACATCGCCAAACGACGGCTCGACGTAGATCTCAGCGATGCGGAAATCAAGACGCGGTTGAAAGATTGGAAGGCGCCTGAGCCTCACTATAAGACCGGCGTCATGGCAAAATATGCGCAGACGGTGTCGTCGTCATCGCGCGGCGCCGTGACAAATTGAAGGAAACAGCACAAACGTCCGCGACGGTGCAGGCGACCGCGCGCAATGCGCGCGGTCGCCTGCGCCGCGCAGCGGCGCTCGCATCGTGCACGATGCTCGCCGCCGCGGTCGTGCTGGGCGCGCGCGCGGAACGCGCGCGCGCCCAGGACGACTGGCAAGTCGTCGAGCGCCACACCACATCGCAATCCCCCGCCGGAGCCGGCGCTCCACCCGCCGTCGCCAACGGCAACGGCGTACTCGTCGCATGCGGCGAGCAGGCTCGCCCGGCGGGCGAGCCGTACAAATCCATCGAGGCCCAGCTCAACGATATGTGGGGCACCAATTTCCAGGTCTACCAGTCGCTCACTCCCGGCTCGCCTCACGCTCGCAACGGCGGATGTATCTTCTACAATCAGCAGTTTCTCGACAGCCTGCTGCAACAGTGGATGAGAATCGACGACCCTGACGCCGTTCGCCCGATGCTGTACGCGATTTTCGCGCACGAGACGGGCCATCTCGCGCACGGCGATTTCGACCCCGCCAGTGAGAGTGTGCCGATCAAGAACAAAGAGCTCGCCGCCGACCAGTTCGCCGGCTACTCTCTCGAGCGGATGGGACTGCGGCGCCTCGATCCCGCCGAGGTGACGCAATACTACCAGCTCACCGGCGACGACTTCGTCGGCCACGAGTCCGGGCATGGCAACGGCGACGAGCGCACGACCGCATTTCAGGACGGATGGCATCGCGCGGAAATCGGACTGCCTGAACAAGGCACGCAACCCTCGGGCGGGCTCGGCGAGCCGTAGAGATTCTTAAACCAAATCTTTAAATATGACTGCTTCGACAATTTCGAATCCAACTCAGACCAAGCCCGACGTCATTCGCGTCGCGTCCGCCGCGATCGACGCGCGCGCCCTCGGCTTTCGTTACGGCGATCGCGAGGCGCTCAGCGACGTAACCTTTGCGATCGCACGAGGCGAGATTTTCGGTTTCCTCGGACCCAACGGCGGTGGCAAGACCACGCTGTTCAAACTGCTCTCGACGCTGGCTCCGATTCAAACTGGCAGCGCGCGCCTCTTCGGTCACGACCTGGCTGGCGATACGGGCGCGGTGCGGCGACGGCTGGGCGTCGTGTTCCAGCATCCGAGTCTCGACGGCAAGCTTACAGTCGGCGAAAATCTCGCCGCGCACGGTCATCTATATGGAATCTCCGGCGCGCGGCTCCGCGAGCGCAGCGGCGCGATGCTCGAGCGGCTCGGTCTCACGCCGCGCGCGCGCGACCGCGTCGAGACCTTGTCCGGCGGACTGCAGCGCCGCGTCGAGCTGGCCAAAGCGCTTCTGCATGAACCCGAGCTGCTCCTGCTCGACGAGCCCAGCACCGGTCTCGATCCCTCGGCGCGCCGCGAGTTCTGGAACTACCTCCAGCATCTGCGCGAGCACGACGGCGTCACGGTCGTGCTGACGACGCACTATATGGAAGAAGCCGAGCGATGCGATCGAATCGGCATCATGCATCAGGGCAAGCTGGTCGCAATCGCACCGCCGAATGAACTCAAGTCCGAAGTCGGCGGTGACGTGATTGTGATTCACACGGCCGCGCCCGAACTGCTGCAGCGGAAAATCCTCGCGCGCTTCAAACTCAAGAGCCAACTGGTGGACGGCGCGATTCGGATCGAGAAATTGCGCGGGCATGAACTGGTTCGCGACCTGATCGACGCCTTCGGCGAGGAAATCGAATCGGTGTCGTTCGGCAAGCCGACACTGGAGGACGTGTTCGTGCATTTGACCGGACATCAGTTCTTCGCCCACACCTCGCAGGCGGAGTAGGAAGAGCATGACGGAGATTTTTCTTCAGGCCGAAACGCTCTGGCAGCGCGAGATCGTGCGCTTCATCCGCCAGCCGATTCGCGTGATGAGCGCGATCGCGACGCCGCTGGTTTTCTGGCTGCTGCTCGGCGCCGGCCTGCAAGCGTCGTTCAAGCCGAGCGGGATGCCGGCCGGTATCGACTACGTGCAGTACTTTTATCCCGGCGTGATCGTGCTGATGCTGCTGTTCACCGCGATCTTCGCGACGGCCTCGACCGTCGACGATCGCCGCCAGGGATTTCTACAAGGCGTGCTGGTCGCGCCGATCTCGCGCGCGACGATCGTGCTGGGCCAGGCGCTCGGATGCACGACGCTGTCGCTGATGCAGGGCGCGGTCTTCCTCGCGATGGCGCCGCTGGCGGGAATCCACCTCAGCCTCGGCGCGATAATCGTGTCGCTCGCGATGATGGGGCTGATCGCATTCGCGATGACGAGCATCGGGCTGGCGATGGCGTGGCGAACCGAATCGACGCAGGGCTTCCACGCGTTCATGAATATGCTGCTGCTGCCAATCTGGATGCTGTCGGGCGCGGTCTTTCCGGTCGCGGGCGCGCCGGGCTGGTTTCAGTGGACGACGCGCCTCAATCCGCTGACTTACGCCGTCGACGCACTGCGGCAGGGACTCTATCTTGCAGAGCCGGCGTCGAGCGGCGCAACGATGCCGATGGGGTCGGCGGTGGCGGTCGCGATCGCATTCGCCGCGTTCGCGTTTCTGCTGGCGACTCGCGTCGCCCGCACCGCCTCGACGATTTGATTTAGCGCGGCGGCATCCGCAGCGCGCCGTCCAGGCGAATCGTTTCGCCGTTCAGCATTTCGTTCTCGACAATGTGGCGCGCCAGCGCCGCGTATTCAGTCGGCCGGCCCAGCCGCTGCGGAAACGGAATCTGCGCGGCGAGCGCCTTGCGATTCGGCTCGGGCAAGCCCGCCAGCATCGGTGTCTCGAACGTTCCCGGAGCGATCGTGCAGATGCGGATGCCGAGCGACGCAAGGTCGCGCGCAATCGGCAGCGTCATCGAAACCACACCACCTTTCGACGCCGAGTAAGCGACCTGCCCGATTTGTCCGTCGAACGCGGCGACCGACGCCGTGTTGATGATCACGCCGCGCTCGCCGTCGGGACCCGGCTGATTTTTCGCCATCTGCGCGGCCGCCAAGCGCGTCACGTTGAACGTCCCGATGAGATTTACCGCGATCACTTTGCTGAAGAGGTCGAGCGAGTGCGGACCGTCCTTGGTCACGGTGCGCATCGCGCGCCCGATGCCGGCGCAATTCACAGCGATTTGAATCGAGGCAAACTTTGCGACAGTTTTCGCGATCGCGTCCGTCACCTGGTCGGCGGACGCCACGTCGGCTTCGACGAACAGCGCGCTCGCGCCGAGCGACTCGGCGACCTTCGCGCCCGGCGACGACGGCAAATCGAGAATCGCGACCTTGGCGCCGGCCGACGCGAATTCGCGCACGGTTGCTTCGCCGAGTCCGGAACCGCCACCGGTCACCAGCGCGACCGCATTTTTCAGATTCATATCAACCTCGCGAAAATGAGTTCTGCAAACGCGAAAACGTTATGACCGCAGCCGCGAATATGCAACCGATTTCACGGCGACGCCTGCTGTTCCGCTTCTGTTGTGCGGGGCGTGTCGATCAGCCGCCGCGCGGTGGCGACTGCTTCGGTCGAGCCGGCCAGTTCAAGCACGTCGCCAGCGCGGAGAATTTCGTCGCCGGTCGGCACGACCACTTCGGAATCGCCGCGGCCGATGGCCACCACTACCGCTCCGCAGTTGGTGTGCAGGTCCAGCTGGGACAATGTCTTGCCGACGCCTTCGCTGTCGGTGCGCAGGCTGATCGGCGTGATCATTCCGATGCCGGGGACCTCGTACGATTGCGCGCCGTCGTATGACTGTGCGCCGTCGGCGTCGACGTGAGCGCCACTGAGCGCGAGGCGGATTATGCGCGTGGCGTTGCGAAGCTGGCCCTGCATCTGACGCGCGCTGCGGGTCACTACAACTATCATCAGCAGGATCGTGACGACGATGATTCCGATACCTTCGACCGGCTCCATGAACGGCTGAACGATCGCGAGTAGTGGCACTGCGACCACCAGCAGAATTGTAATCTGCAGCAACTCGATCAACGCGCCCCTTATGGGCGCACCACTTTGCGGAAGTTCGGCGAAGGCCCGCGACGCGAGCGCGGTCGCGAGACGGCGCGCCGCAAAATACATCGCGAAGGCAGGACCAACACACACCAGCAACGCGAAAAGATCGACGAACAAGCCGGCGTGGAAATACGAGAGATGTTCAATACTGGCGACCGTGGTCGTCAAATCGAGCGGATCGAATTCATTGACGATCAGAATCGCGCCAAGCAGGAATGCGCTGGACAAGATCGCCGCCGTCGGCCATGCGATCGAATTTTCTTCGCGCGCGGACTCTCCCGCGTTGCGGATTTGCTCGAGCCAGGAGTCGTACAGCGCCTCGAGCACTTTGAGTTGCCGCGGCATCCGCGCCGAGACGAATTCGGCGAGCGGAACCGAGCCGCGAATCATATATGGCGTCAGGAAAGTAGTGACGGCGGAGACCGCGACCGCCAGCGTGTAGAGAAAATCGCGAGTCGCGCCGGTCTTCAGCCCCGCGCCGGCGATGATGAACGAGAACTCGCCGATTTGCGACAGGCTCATGCCGGCTTCGATGGAGGTTGTCGTGCCGACGCCGCTCAACATCGAGGCGAATGTCACGCCGAAAATTTTTCCGCCGACCACGGCCGTCGTCAGCAGGATCAGCGCCTGCCAATGCTCCGCGATGAGCTTCGGATCGATCATCATGCCGACCGAGACGAAGAACACGGCGCCAAAGATGTCTCGCAGCGGCGCAACCAGATGCTCTATCTGCTCGGCCTCACCGGATTCCGCGACCAGTGAGCCCGCCAGGAACGCGCCGAGCGCGACCGAGTAGCCCGCGTGCTCGGCAAGAATCGCAAAGGCGAAGCAGAGACCGACGGTTGCGACCAGGGTCGTTTCGGGGCGGCCCATCCGCACGATGAATCGCACGACCGGCGGCACGACGATAAAGCCGATGCCGACGAATGCGACGAGGAACAATATCAGCCGCGCGATCGTCACCGTCATCAGCGACGCCGACACGCTCGCGCCCGACGCCAGCGTCGTGAGAATCGCCAGCTCGACGACGGCGGTGAGGTCTTCGGCGAGCAGCACACCGAACACCAGCTCGCGCAGGCGCTCGGACACAGGAGTTTCGTGGTAGGCCTTGGCCACGATGGTCGTGCTCGAGATGGAAAGAATCGCGCCGGTGAAGATGCTCTCGAGCGGCGTCCAGCCCATCGCGCGCCCGCACATGTAACCGAGCCAGATCATGAAGCCGACCTGCAGCGCGCAAATGAAGCCCGACGTCGGGCCGAGGCGAATCAGCTTGCGCACGCTGAACTCCAGCCCGAGCGCGAACATCAGCAGGATCACGCCGAGCTCGGAGAGGGTGTGGATGCGCTCGGGGTCGGCGAGCAGCGGAATCGGCACGTTGGGGCCGACAATCAGGCCGGCGATAAGGTAGCCAACGACGACCGGCTGGCGAATTTTCTGAAAGATGATGGTGGTGACGGCGGCGACGCATAGCACCATCGCGAGATCTTCGAGGAACGTGTGTGAAGCTAGTATGTGCACGGCGCCGCTCGGCGCATTCTAACGTGTCGCGGAGAGCGCGCGCGAGAGAGCGAGTATCAGCGAGCGTCGGTGACGCGGGGCAGCACCTTGGTCCAGAACAGCTCGATCGTTTTCATCAGGCGGTCGTGCGGCATCAGGCCGTTGTACATCCATGCGAAGATCCATCTGATCGGCAGACGCTTGAGCAGGTGCTCGACCTGGCGCGTGACGGTGTCCACCGTGCCAACGAACGCGAGACCGTTGCTCCACAGATCTGCGGGCTCGCCGGTTTTCGGATCGTCGAGGCCCTTCGAAAATCCGAACGGCTCGAACCATTCGTGGCCGCAGAAATAACCGCTCTCGCGCCAGATTGCGCGCGCTTCATCGTCGCTGTCGGCGATCACGATATCGCGCAGCACGCCCATCCCTTCGCCCAGCGGTTTGCGCGAAACCTCGGCATACACTTCGCACAGTTGATGCTCGAGCGACGGATGCAGCGGCGGCAGAACCGCGGTCACGCCCTCCTGCGCGCACCATCTGATACTGCGCTCCGACGACGCGAACGGCTGAAAGATCGGCGGATGCGGCTTCTGCACTGGCTTGGGCACGACCGAGACGGCGCGGACGATTCCGTTCTCGACGCCGCCGCCCCATTTCGCCGTCGCGTCGAGCGTCCACGGCGTCTCGCCCGGCGGAACGCGCCAGTACTTGCCCTGGTACGAAATAAAATCCTGGGTCCACGCCTGCTTGATGATGCGAAAATTTTCCTCGAACGCCGCGCGGTTGGCGTTGTCGATCTCGTCGTGCTGATGCGGCAGCGCGCCGTGAATCCCGTGCGTCTGCTGCGCCATGATATCGACCCATCGCCGCTGATAGCCGCGCGCGAAGCCGGCATTGGCGCGGCCGCCGCTCATATGATCGAGCATCGCGATGTCCTCGGCGACGCGCAGCGGATTCTGCGACGGCAACACGATGCCGAGCTGGCCGACGCGCAGCCGCTTGGTCTGCATCGCGATGTACAAGTCGAGCAGGACGGGATTGTTCGACAGCTCGAAGCCTTCGACGTGAAAGTGATGCTCGGTGAAACTGATCGAATCGTAGCCGAGGTCGTCGGCGAGGCGCGCCTGCCCCGTGAGGTCGTGCAACATCTGATCGTAGAGATGTCCCTGCAATCCGACGCGCCCTTTTTCGATGTCGGCTTTGCTGCCGACCGACGGTAGGTAGAAGAGCGACACTTTCATGGTGCCGACTGTAGAACTCCTCGACCGTATCGGCAAACGGCGCAGCACATTTCGTGCTTTGCCGATTTGCGCGGGGCGGCGCTATAGTCGGGGCGCGAACTGATGCGGGCGATCAGCAAACGCAAAACTCAATCGAGAGGTTAAACCGATGTCGCAACAGCAACTCCAGCAAATTATCCAGATGCTCAAGGCGCAGCCGATCGCGGGCCGACCCCACGGTCCAGGAGACACGCGCCAATTTCGAGCAGATGTCGGTACTGTTTCCCGTCGGGGACGACGTGAAGTGCGAGCCGGTGAGCGCTGGCGGCGTCAAGGCCGAATGGGTGACGGCGCCCAACGCAGATGCAGGACGCGCGGTGCTGTATCTGCACGGCGGCGGTTACGTGATCGGATCGATCGCGACGCATCGCGGGCTGGCGGCGCGAATTTCGCGAGCGGCGAAGGCGCGCGTGCTGTTAATCGATTATCGGCTCGCGCCCGAGCATCCGTTCCCCGCCGCCGTCGAAGATTCGGTCGCTGCGTATCGCTGGATGCTGACGTCCGGGTTGAAGGCCGCGCGCATCGCCATCGCCGGCGATTCGGCCGGCGGCGGACTCACTGTCGCGACGCTGGTTGCGATCCGCGACGCCAAGCTGGCGACGCCGGCCGCGGGCGTGTGCCTCTCGCCGTGGACCGATCTCGAAGGCCTCGGCGATTCGATGAAGACAAAATCGGCCGTTGATCCGATGGTGCAGAAGGAAGCGCTGCTCGAGATGGCGGCGCATTACCTGGCTGGGCAGGACGCGCGCCATCCGCTCGCGGCGCCGCTGTATGCCGACCTCGCGGGGCTGCCGCCGCTGCTTATTCAGGTTGGCACTGCGGAAACGCTGATGGACGACTCGACGCGGCTGGCCGAACGCGCGCGCAAGGCGGGCGTCAAGGTCACGCTCGAGCCGTGGGAAAACATGATTCACGTCTTCCAGGCTTTCGCGCCGATGCTCGAGGAAGGACAGCAGGCAATCGAAAAAATTGGAGAGTTCGTCCGCGCCAACGCCGCATAAGTATACGACTGTCGCGTCCATCGTCGATCGCGTTGCGGCGCTGGACTGGGCGCGAATCGCGCGCGATCTCGACGCGCAAGGCTATGCGACGACGGGCGCGGTACTGCGCGCAGCCGAGTGCGCGGAACTGATCGCGCTCTACCCGGATCGCGATCGCTTTCGCAGCCGCGTCGTGATGGAACGCCATCGCTACGGCGTCGGCGAGTACAAGTATTTCGCGCGCCCGATGCCGCCGCTGGTCGAGGATCTGCGCATCGCGATGTATCGCGAGTTGGCGGCGACGGCGAATCGATGGGCTGAGCGGATGCGCTCGCGCGATTCGTATCCGGCTTCGCTCGACGAATTTCTGAAAGTCTGCGCCGCTCACGGACAGACGAGGCCGACGCCGCTGATTCTTCGCTATGAGCAGGGCGGCTACAACTGCCTGCATCAGGATTTGTACGGCGAGGTCGCGTTCCCGCTGCAGTTCACGTGCGCGCTCAGCCGGCGCGGGCGTGACTTCGAAGGTGGTGAATTATTGCTGGTCGAGCAGCGCCCGCGCGCGCAATCGCGCGGCGAGGCGATCGGACTCGACGCAGGCGAAGGAATAATTTTCGCGAATCGGTACCGCCCCGCGGCCGGCACGCGGGGATACCATCGCGTGAATTTGCGTCACGGCGTGAGCACGATCAAATCAGGCGTACGCTACGCGATGGGCGTCATCTTCCACGACGCCGCGTAGCGCGGACCCGCAACTTTCAGCGGCGAACGATCAACCGCCGTCGGCTGGGCATTTGCCGTCGCCGCACTCGCAAGTCGCACCCGGGTTATCGGTCCGGTATTGCCCGCAGAAGTCGCTGCAGGGAGTGAGGTTGTCGTCCAAGCCGTAGAAGCCCTTGCAACTCGGCGCGGCGGTTGGCGTCTTGGGATTGCTGAAGTCCGCGTGCCGATCGTGGTCGGCCCCCGCATACGCGAGCCCCGCGACCGCGACTGCAAACAGTCCCGACATGATGATCTTGCGCATCGAAATTTTCCCCTAAGCACGAAGCCCCCAAGCCGCGTGCGAGATTGATTCGACCGTATCAACACCCGGTGTTTTTCACAAACCGAGCCTCGGCAGCAGCGCGCGATTCAACTGCGGCAGTGTCCTTTTCACACTTTGTTGTTATCGAAATAACGGATTGCTATGTTGCCCGAGACCGCAAACGTCCATTTCTTTGGGGGATCGCAAATGGCACGGAGCTCGCTGGTCCTGGTTATTTTCCTTTCGTCGGCCTTGGCGGCGTGCGCGTCGCATAGCGCGTCCAGCGGCGCCGGCGGTCCGCCGGACGTCGTCGTTCTGAATGGATGCAGAGTCGACCCGGCGCGAATCTGCAACAACATTCGCGGTCAGTCGGTGGACATGAGCAATGGCTTGCAGGCCGACCCGCGGATGCTGGAACAGAATTCGGCGCGCACCGCCAATGTTTTCGTCCCGGTTAAGAGACTCAATGGCGACGAAATCTTCGAAGTTGAATGCGGAATAAACACACTGAACCAATCCGTTAGCTGGGCACGCGTAAAAACCGGGCCGCCAGTCACAGACGACGACGTCAAGTATCTGCGCGCAAGGAATTACTGCTCGGAGCCTGATTGATTCTTCATGCGATACTTCAAGTTTGAAATTCTGGCGGCGGCTGCGACGATCCTGGTCGCCATTCCGGCGATTGCTCAGCAAACTTCGACGTCGCAGGTGCCGGCTGACTTCGCATCCAGCGCAAACGCGCGAGTGAATTGGTATCGCGCGATGGCGAAGCTGCCGCCTATCGTCGATGACAGCGCTATCAGCGCCGGCGCACTCAATCACGCGCGCTACCTGGTCGAGAACGGAATTGGCGGCGGCGATATCGTTCTCGAAAAAGGCCAACTGCGTTTTCACGCTCCGCAAGATGCCTTCCGCTGGGAGGTCAAAGGACGGCCCGGGTACACCGACGACGGCGCGTCGGCGGGCAGGAACGCGGTGGTGATGTCGGCGCAAGAGATCGATTTGAGCGGCGCAGATTTCGTCGACCGCCTGCTGACGATGCCTTTCAGCGGGCTCATTCCGATGGTGCCGCAGTTCTCGCTGGTCGGACTCGGCGCGTATTGCGACTCGGGCCTCTGCGCGATCGTGATCCCATATCGTTTCGCGCTGGAGAAATCCGTGCGCATCGCACTCTACGACGGACCCGCGAGCGATCGATTCTGGAATCCCAGCCTCGGCCTGATTCCGATCGAGACTGGACGGTTGCGATCGCCCGTCGAATTTCCGCCCGATGGTTCCACCGTTGGATTGCAGTCGTATGACGGCGGCGATTATCCCGATCCTCTCGCCGCCTGTCCCGGCTACACCGCTCCTACCGGCGCGCCTATCTCGATTCAACTTGGAGAAGGTTACGGCCCTGACGGCAGTCTCGAAGTAGAGTCGGACTCCGTCACGCGCGACAGCGTCGAAATCGAAAGCTGTCTAATCACCGCAGCGTCGTACTCGAGCGGCAATGCCGACCAGACCGAACTCGGCAAGTATGGACTCGAGCGCATCGGCGCCGCAGTAATCATTCCGCGTGAACCGCTTGCGCCGGGACATTACCAGGTCGCGTTGAAGGAAGCCGGCAAACTCTACCAGTGGCGATTCACAGTCGCGGCGCCTGCTGCGCCTGTTCAATCGACGAATCGCTAGCGGGTTCGAATCTGGCCAGTGGAATCAGCAGCGCGAAGGACGCGAGCGCGACTGCGAATGCGGCGGCGATCGCGACCAGGTAGCTGCCCGTGCGATCTATGATTAGTCCCACCAGCGGAGGACCGACCATCGCGCCGAATCCGCCGCTGGTATAAAGCGCGCCGAGCATCGTGCCCATCCGATTGGTGCCGAACAGATGCGCGACGACGGCCGGCGAAAGTGCGACGTAGCCGCCGTACCCCGCGCCCATCACGAGCGCGAACACGACCATGATTGGATACGACGCCGCACTGAGCCAGATTCCGTAGCTGAGCGCGAGCACGAGAAAGCTCGCCTGGTACAGACGCACCACGCCGGCGCGGTCGGCCAGACTGCCGAGTCCCATGCGTCCCGCGACGCTCGCGCCGCCGATGATGCCGACGAGGGCGGCGCTGGCGAATTCACTGGCGCCGCGGTCGTGCGCGAACGACGGCAAATAGACGAACGGCACAAAGATTACGATCGAGACCATCACCGACGACGCATACAGGAAGCCGAACGCCGGACTGCGCAGGGCGTCGCGGAGACTGCCCGCTGGCGACGGCGTCACGTGAACGGGAGGCCGCTCGACGATCCAGGCGCAGCCGAGCAGGATCACGGCGACGGCTGCGGCGAATGCGAGATACGTCGCGCGCCATCCGATATGCGAGATCGACGCGGCCGCAATCGGCGCACCGAACACCGTGCCGAATCCTATTCCCGCCACCGCAATTCCCAGCGCCGTGTTGCGCCGTCGGAGGAACCATCCGCCGACGACGGCGACCATCGGCACGTATGCGCATGCGACGCCCACGCCGACGCCGAGTCCGTAAGTCAGGTAGCCGAGCCACAGTCGATCGATCATCGAGGTCAGCGCGAGACCAGCGCCCATGACGACAGCACCGGTGGCGACCACGATTCGCGGGCCGAAGCGATCCGACAGATGTCCCGTGACGGGGCCGAGGAAACACCACACCAGCACCGTGATCGAGAACACCGCCGAGGTCGCGCTGCGCCGCGCACCGAACTCCGCCGCCATCGGCTTGAAGAACGCGCCGAAGCTGTACGCGACTCCGTACACCGCGCACATCGCCACGAATGCCGCCGCGACCATCCGCCACGCCCGCGGCGAATCGAACAGCTCGAGCGACGGCAGGGGCTCGCGCGATCCTGCCGCACTCGCCGCCGATTGTTCAGTGACGGCCTTCATGCTCGAGGGCGGCGCGAGCGGCTTTGAGCTCCTTGCGCTTGTCGGCATCGACGGTCGGATAGTGCAGATTGAGGTCATCCATTGCGTGGACAATCGCGGCGGCCACCACCAGCCGCGTGTACCATTTGTTATTCGCCGGGACGACGTACCAGGGCGCATGCGGCGTCGCCGTGTGCTGGATCATTTCCTCGTAAGCCGTCATGTACTCGGGCCATCGTTCCCGTTCCGCGACATCGGCGGATGACAATTTCCAGTTCTTGTCAGGCTCGTCGAGACGCTTCAGGAAGCGCCGTTTCTGCTCGTCTCTCGACAAGTTGAGAAAAAATTTGCGGATGACGACGCCGTTGCGCGACAGGTATTGCTCGTACGCGTTGATATCGGCAAAGCGCTCATTCCAGATGTTCTTGGTGACGAGCGACGGCGGCATCTTTTCGCGCTCGAGCATCTCCTTGTGCACGCGGACCACGAGCACCTCCTCGTAGTAGGAGCGGTTGAAGATACCGATTCGCCCGCGCTCCGGGATGCACTTGTTGGTGCGCCACAGGAAGTCATGATCGAGCTCCTCGGCCGACGGCTGCTTGAACGAATACACCTGGCAGCCCTGCGGATTGACCCCCGACATCACGTGCTTGATGACGCCGTCCTTGCCGGCCGCGTCCATCGCCTGGAAGATCAACAGAATGGCCCACCGATCCTGCGCGTAGAGCTTGTCCTGCAAATCGACCATCCGCTCGATTCCGAGCGGCAATACTTTTTCGGCCTGCTTTCTCGATTTGACGCCGCTGGTGTCATCGGGTTCGAACTCCTTCAAACGAAACTTTTTGCCATTGTCGACGCGGTATGGCTTCGAGAAATCGGACGCGACTGACATCGAGATGCCCTCCTTCCGCCGAGGTTTGCCGCTGATTATCGTCGTACGGCCTGCAAATAAGAAGTATCCTCGCGATGCTCAGTGCTGCCGCGAAACTAATGGGAAGTGAAATGCAAAAGGGTCAGGCACTTTGGTTGGGTTGGAAGCTTTGGCAGTATGAACTCATGAAAATCAAAACTTTCGGCGGGAGCATCGTTCCTGTCATCGCACTGATGCTCGCAACCGTTGGCGCGCCGGCTCTGGCAGGCACCGTCAATTGCGATTCATACAACGAGCGCCGCAATACGTGCTCGGCCGACACGCGCAACGGCGTCGCGCTCCAGCGGCAACTAAGCTGGAACAAGTGCAAGAAGGGCGTCAGCTGGGGCGTCCAGGACGACGACCGGATTTGGGTCGATCAAGGATGCCGCGGAGTGTTCTTCACCGGCGTGGGATGGTCCAACGGCGGAGGTGGCGGCGGCGGCGGCCAAGGGCGGCTGACCTGCGCGTCGTACAGCAACCGCAGAGCCGAATGCCCCGCGAATACGGGCGGCTGGGCCAAGCTGACCCGCCAATGGAGCAACGCACCATGCATCCAGGGCGCCAGCTGGGGCTACAACAATCGAATGATCTGGGTGGACAGAGGCTGCCGCGCCGACTTCCAATTCGGCAAGTAATCGACTCGGAAAAGAATGGTGCGCCATAAGGGACTTGAACCCGACCTGGTATGAACTCATGAAAATCAAAACACTCGCAGGAAGCATCCTCCCTGCCATCGCACTGATGCTCGCAACCGTTGGCGCGCCGGCTCTGGCAGGCACCGTCAACTGCGACTCATACAACGAGCGCCGCAATACGTGCTCGGCCGACACGCGCAACGGCGTCGCGCTCCAGCGACAACTGAGCTGGAACAAGTGCAAGAAGGGCGTCAGCTGGGGCGTCCAGGACGACGACCGGATTTGGGTCGATCAAGGATGCCGCGGAGTGTTCTTCACCGGCGTGGGATGGTCCAACGGCGGAGGTGGCGGCGGCGGCGGCCAAGGGCGGCTGACCTGCGCGTCGTACAGCAACCGCAGAGCCGAATGCCCCGCGAATACGGGCGGCTGGGCCAAGCTGACCCGCCAATGGAGCAACGCACCATGCATCCAGGGCGCCAGCTGGGGCTACAACAATCGAATGATCTGGGTGGACAGAGGCTGCCGCGCCGACTTCCAGTTCGGCAAGTAATCGACTCGGAGAAGAATGGTGCGCCATGAGGGACTTGAACCCCCGACCTGATGATCCGTAGTCATCCGCTCTAATCCACTGAGCTAATGGCGCATCGGAACCCTAGAAATTTTCATATCGCAGCCCCGCGAGCAAGCCGCGACTCCAGCGGTACTGTAAGAAATCGAATCTGACGGGAACTCTCCTGGCGTCCGCGCCCCTAACCCTTTTCGAACAGGCGCGCAGCGCCTGTTCGTCTTCTCCGAACACCGGGTGCAGGGGTCACCCCTGCCGCCCACCGCGCAGGTGATGGATTCTTTCTTGTCTTCTTACGCCTGCGCCGCCGGTATCCACACCGAGACCGTAGTGCCTTCGTGCACCTTGCTCTCGATGCGCAGCGCGCCGTGATGCAGCTGCACGATATGCTTGACGATCGCCAGCCCCAGCCCCGTGCCGCCGAGCTCGCGTGAACGCGCGCGATCGACGCGATAGAATCGTTCCGTCAGCCGCGGGATATCCGCCGCCGGAATTCCCTCGCCCGTATCCACGACGACCAGCGCGACGCCCGGCTTCGCCGCCGCGCCGTTGGACTCCGCCCACTCGCGCGCCTCGACCGTCACCCGTCCCTCGCGCGGCGTATATTTGATCGCGTTGTCGATCAGATTGAGCATCACCTGATGCAGCCGGTCGCGATCGCCCGAGACCTTCGGCAGTCCATCCGGGCAATTTACTTCCAGCCGCAGGCCGCGCCGCCCCGCCTGCTCCTGCATCAGCTCAGCCGCCTCCGACAGCACGCGCGACGGCTCGAGCTGTTCGATCTTGAGCGGCGTCAGCCCGCGCTCCAGGTCCGACAGCGAGACCAGGTCGTCGAGCAGCCGTGCCAGCCGCCGCGCCTGCCGCTCGATGATTCCGAGAAAGCGGGTCGAGGTCTCGCGATCGTCCACGCCTTGAATCAGCGTTTCGGCGTAGCCGTAGAGCGCGCTCAGCGGAGTGCGCAGCTCATGCGTGAGGTTCGAAATAAAATCCGCGCGCAGCGTCTCGTAAGCCTTGAGCTGCGTGATGTCGTGAAACACGAACACCCAGGCTGCGCCGCGCGACGTGCGAATCTGCGCGGCGCTCGCGCTGACGTGCAGCGAGGCAGGATTCTGGATCATGATATCGGCGCTCATGACGTCCTTGTCCGTCGACCGCATCGAGCGTCCGGCAAATTCCTGCAGGCGCGGGTCGCGGCAGAGTTCTACGAACGGCCGATCGCGATAGTCGGTGTCGGCGCCCAGGGCGAATATTCGCCGCGCCGATCCGTTGAGCAGGATCACCTCGCCGCGCGCACCGGTCACGACCACCGCCTCGGCCATGCTGCGCAGGATGGCTTCGAACTCGTCGCGCTGCTCGGCGAGCGATTCCACGTCGGCGACGATCGAGTCGGCGGCGTCGAGCAGGTGATGTTCGGCGCGACCCATCGCGTCGCTGCCGTCGGGCAGCAGATGCGGCGGCGGACGCCGATGCTGCAGCGCGGTGGCAACGGCGTCCAATCTCTCGGCGCGCCGCGTAATTGAGCGCCCGATCGCGATAGCGGGAATCGCGCCGAGCGAAAGCCCGAGCACGATCACGACGGCGACCCACACGGGCGAGGCCGCGCCGGTCGCGGCGAGCACTATCAGTAATATGGCGGCAGGCGCGAGGCCGATTCCTGTCGCTGCGATGAGCCCCGCGGTCGGTGATCTATCCAAGCGCTTCGGGGTTGAAGCGATAACCGACGCTTCGCACCGTGAGAATCAATTCGGGATTGGCGTCATCGCGCTCGATATGCTGGCGAAGGCGGCGGACGTGCACGTCGACGGTCCGCGGTTCGACGAACGTGTCACGGCCCCACACCATGTCGAGCAATTGTTCACGGGTATAGACCCGCATCGGATGCTGCACGAAAAATTTCAGCAGTTCGAACTCGCGCAGCGCGAGCTCCCTGCGCTTCGCGTCGACGAACACCTGGTAAGTGCCGAAATCCATCCGCAAGCGGCCCTTCTCATATGCGCCGCCGCCGGAGTCCGGCTCTGAGAGCGGATTTGCGCGCCGCAGCAACGCCTTGACGCGCGCCACCAGCTCGCGCGGGCTGAACGGCTTCACCACGTAATCGTCCGCGCCCATCTCGAGTCCCAGCACTTTGTCGACTTCGGTGCCCTTGGCAGTCACGATCAGAATCGGCAGATGCGCCGTCTCGCGCTCGGCGCGCATCTGGCGGCAAACCTGCAGCCCCGGCATCCCGGGCAGCATCAGATCGAGCAGCAACAGATCGGGCACGCGCCGCTTGACCTTCTCGAGCGCCTGCGTGCCGTCCGCCGCTTCCTCGACGACAAACCCCTCCTGCGCGAGGTTGTAGCGGATCAGCTCGCGGATGTCGGCGTCGTCTTCAACGATCAGCACGCGGTAGCGAAGTCCGCGTTGCGGCTCGGAAGCCGCACCTGTGCTTGTGGCCTGGCTCGTTTGACTCATCGTTCCCCACCTCCACGTTGCTCAAGTTCCCCGCTTCTTGGTTTCGACGTGACGAATCATCTTGCCCTTGACCATGAACGTCACCATCTCGGCGATATTGGTCGCGTGATCGGCGATACGCTCGAGATACTTCGAGATGAACAGCAGCCGCGTCGCCGACACTATCGTGTGCGGATCCTCCGCCATGTAGCTCAGCAGCTCGCGATACACCTGGTAGTTGAGCAAATCGACTTCGTCGTCACGCGCGATCACCTGGTCGGCCAGGTCGGTGTCGTCGCGCATGAACGCGTCGATACTGTCCTTGACCATCGTCTGCGCTATCTCCGCCATGCGCGGCAAGTCGATGTAGGGCTTGAGCTGCGGCACTTCGTTCAGTTCGAGCGTGCGCTCGCAGATATTGACGGCGTTGTCGCCGATTCGTTCGAGGTCGGTCGTAATTTTCAGTCCGGTGGTAATGAAACGCAGGTCGCTCGCGGTCGGCTGATGCAGCGCGAGCAGGCGGATGCACTGCTCGTCGTTGTCGTTGTCCATCCGATTCACTTCTTCGTCGCGCTGAATCACTTCACGCGCGTGCTCGCTGTCGCGATTAACCAGCGCATCGACCGCCTCGGCGATTTGACGCTCGACCAGTCCACCCATTTTCAGCAAACCGGCGCGCAAGCCGCGCAAATCCTCTTCGTACTGCCGGTTGGTATGCTGCGGCTGCGTGTTATCCATTTTCCAATTCCCCGAGATCAGCCGAACCGGCCTGTGATGTAGTCTTCAGTTTCGCGTTTGGTGGGGTTCGTGAAGATCTGCTTGGTCTCGCCGTACTCGATCAGGTCTCCTGTGTACATGAAGGCCGTCTTGTCGGAGCAGCGCGCCGCTTGCTGCATGTTATGTGTCACGATGACGATAGTGTACGCCGACTTCAGTTCCAGCAACAGTTCTTCGATACGCGCGGTCGAGATCGGATCGAGCGCCGAGCACGGCTCGTCCATCAGCAGCACCTCGGGCTGTACGGCCAGCGCGCGCGCGACGCACAAGCGTTGTTGCTGACCGCCCGACAAACTGCCACCGGGCCGCCGCAGCCGATCCTTCACCTCTTCCCACAGCGCACCCTGGCGAAGACTTCGCTCGACAATCGCATCGCGCTCCGCGCGGCTCACTTCGACTCCATTCAGCGTCAGCCCCGCCGCGACGTTGTCCTCGATCGACATGGTCGGAAACGGGGTCGGCTTCTGGAAAACCATCCCGATTCGCCGCCGCACCTGCACAGGATCGACGCCGTCGCCGTAGATGTTGTTGCCGTCGAGCGTCACCTCGCCGGTCGCGGTGGCGCCGGGCACCACCTCGTGCATTCGATTGAGGCATCGCACCAGCGTTGATTTGCCGCATCCCGACGGTCCGATGATCGCCGCGATATGGTTTTCCTCGAACGACAGACTGACGTCCTTGAGCGCGCGATTCTTGTTGAAGTACGCGTTGAGATTCTTGACGACCAGTTTGTCAGCCATGACTACCTTGGCGCTTTCGCCGCCCCGCCCGTCACCCATCGCACGCCCAGTTCGAGTGCGAGAATTATTCCCGTCAGCACCAGCGCGCCCGCCCACGCCTGCCGCTGCCAGTCGGCAAACGGCGAAATGGCGTAGGTATAGACCTGAACCGTCAGCGTGTTGATCGGATGAAACAGCGACGTCGACCAGAAGCGGTTGCCGAAGGCCGTGAACAGCAGCGGCGCCGTCTCGCCCGACACGCGCGCAACCGCCAGGATTACGCCGGTCGTGATTCCCGATAACGCCGTGCGCGCCACAACAGACAGCGTCGTGCGCCAATGCGGCACGCCCAGCGCCAGCGAGGCCTCGCGCAATTCGGGAGGTACTAGCAGCACCATCTCTTCGGTGGTGCGCGTGACCAGCGGAATCATGATCGCGGCGAGCGCGACCGAACCGGCCAGCGTCGAGAATCCGCCGAACGGCCGCACGATAACCGCGTATGCAAAAATTCCGACGACGATCGATGGGATACCCATCAGGACGTCGGCCGAAAACCGCACCCAGTTGGTGAACCGGCTCGCGCGATTGGCCGCCAGGTAGAGTCCCGCGCCAACGCCGATCGGCACTCCTATCAGGCATGCGATACCGACGACTTCGAGCGTGCCGACGATCGCGTTGGCCATACCGCCGCCCTTCTCGCCGACGGGCGCGGGCATCGCGGTGAAGAACGCCCAGTTCAGACTCGCGAAGCCCTTGGTCAGCAGATAGCCCAGCACGAGGAACAGCGGGATCAACGTGAGGACGGTCGCGCCGACCGTCACCGCCATCATCATGTCGCTTTTGAATTTGCGATAGCGATAGCTGGTCTCGCCGTGAAGATTGCTGACGCCGGCCGCCATTACTTGCCCGTCTCCTGGTAGCGGCGCCGCTGCACGCCGAGTACCAGCCCGCGCGCCACGACGTTAAGCACGATTCCGAGAATCAGCAGCACGAGCCCCAGCTCGATCAGCGCCGCTACATATAGATCAGAGGTGGCTTCCGCGAATTCATTGGCGATCACACTCGCCAGCGTCGCGGCCGGCTTGAACAGCGACGCGGAAATCTCCGCCGAGTTGCCGATTACCATCGCCACCGCGATCGTCTCGCCCAGCGCGCGGCCCAAGCCCAGGATGATCGCGCCAATCACGCCGGTCATCCCGTACGGAATCACCGCCGTCTTGACCATCTCCCACTTGGTCGCCCCGAGCGCGAGCGCGGCTTCGCGCTGCGTATGCGGCACGACGCGGAACACATCGGTGCAAACCGACGAAATGTACGGGACGATCATGATCGCGAGAATGACTCCCGCCGAAAACATTCCGACCGCCACCTTCGGCCCCTGGAAGAACGGCAGCCAGCCGAAGTAATGCGCCAGCGGCGGCTCGACGTAGTCGCGAATCCACGGGCCCAGCACGAATACGGCCCACAGGCCGTACACGACGCTGGGAATCGCGGCGAGCAGATCGACCAGGAAGCCCAGCCGATGGCCGAGCCAGTCGGGCGCCATCTCGCTCAGGCATAGCGCGACGCCCAGGCTCAGCGGCACCGCAATCGCCAGCGCGATAAACGATGAAACGAAGGTCCCGTAGATAAACGGCAGCGCGCCGTATTGATCGTTGACGGGATCCCAGTCGGTGCTGATGAAGAAATGCAGACCGAAGGCGCGAATCGCCGGAAAGCTGTCGACGATCAGCGCGACCGTCAGTCCAGCCAGCAGCGCGAGAATCGCCAGCGCAAGAATAAATGTCGCCGTGTTGAAAATCCGATCGCCAAACAGGCGCACCTGCGCGGGCGACCGCGTACGCTCGTGACGGACCGCCGCAACAGTGTCGGCCATCGAACCTTCTAACTCAGCCAAGCGATCTCTTCCTTCAATATTCCGCGCCGCTTTCACGTTCGGCACCGGCCGCTACATCGCGACCGGACTAAGCGTCGGGCTAATCATACGCATCGAATTGTTACGGGAGTGTTACAGAGGCTGGAAATCGCAGTGAATCACGAATTTACGGCGAAATCGCAGAGAATGCTTAAACCCGCAGTAGGTTTAACATTAGACTTTGCGAATGCGTTCCGTCCCACCCATATAAGGGCGCAGAACTTCCGGGATCGTCACGCTGCCGTCCTCGTTCTGGTAATTTTCCAGCACGGCGATCATCGTCCGCGGCAGCGCCAGCCCCGATCCGTTCAGCGTATGCACCAGCTCGGGCTTGCCGCCCTTGGTCTTGAACCGAATCTTCGCGCGGCGCGCCTGGAAGTCCGTGCAGTTGGAGACCGAGCTGACCTCGAGCCACTCGCCGCATCCTGGCGCCCACATTTCCAGGTCGTAGGTCACCGCGCTCGCGAAACTCAGATCGGCAGTACACAACTCGACGACGCGATACGGAATTTTCAGCCGCCGGCAAATCTCCTCGGCATCGTGCACCATCTTGTGAAATTCGTCATCCGACGTTTCCGGGCGCACCAGCTTGACCATCTCGACCTTGTCGAACTGATGCCCGCGCTTGATACCGCGCACGTCGCGCCCCGCCGACATTTTCTCGCGCCGAAAGCACGGGGTGTACGCGGTCATATAAATTGGCAAACTGCTCTCGTCGAGCGTCTCGTCGCGATGCAAGCTGGTCAGCGGCACCTCGGCAGTCGGGATAAACCAGAAATCGTCCTCGTCGTCGTGGTACATCGTGTCCGCGTTCTTCGGCAGATGCCCGGTGCTGGTCGCAGTTTCGCGGCTCACCATCAACGGCGGGATTATTTCGAGATATCCTTGCTCGCGGATCTTGACGTCGAGCATCCACGTGATCAGCGCACGCTGGAGTCTCGCACCGGCGCCGCTCAAGACATAGAAGCGCGTCCCCGACAGCTTCACTCCGCGGTCGAAATCGATGATCCCGAGATTCTCGCCCAGCTCCCAATGCGGCAGCGGCTTGAATGCGGTGAACTCTAGCGGCGTGCCTTCAGTGCGGATGACGCGGTTGTCAGCCTCGCTCGCGCCGACGACAACGTACGAGCGTGGAATATTCGGGAGAGTGAGCGCCAACTCCTCGACCTGCTTCTCTGCAAGATCGAGTTGCGTGCCCAGGATCAGTAGCGGGTTGCCGACATCGATAGCTTCGCCCTTCGCCAGCTTCTCTTCGTCCGCCTCCTCAGCGCGAATCTTCGCGATCTCGGCCGCGCGCTGCTCAGGCGGCAGCTTGCCAACTTCCCGTGACCGCCGTTTGCGATCGGCGCGCAGTTGATCGACCTCGGCCTGAAGCTTGCGCCGCTTCTGATCGACTTCCAGCAAACGATCGACTTCGGCAGGCTCGACGCCGCGCTTGGCGAGTTCTGCCTTGACGAAATCGGGCCGTTCACGAATCAGCTTGATATCCAGCATTCAGAATGCGTTCCTCGCTCGCCTCAAATGCGGCGGAATTCGTGAGTCTTGTGCCTATTGCCGATCCATTCTACTACGAGCGTCTTCGCTTGAAATTGAGTCTCGGGTTTGGACATCTCGGTGTCGAACCAACTCCTCATCATCGGCACTACTTTCGCACTAAACTCCTCGGAGCCTTCATCCGGATATTCGGCACGCCTAACGGGATACAAGTAGAGCTCGCCCTGTCTTCCGTAATGCAGAAGCTTGCGATACGTCGTTAGCTCGGACTCCGGATACATCCTTAGGGCGGCAATTACCGGTCCTGCAAATTTCGGCCGCGGGGAATATCGAGCGTTCCATCTGCTTGTCAAAAACGATCTGGTGGGGCGCCCGAAGCCAACCCGACTTACGGAGGTCGAGTCGAAAGCTGCTCGAACGTCGCGCTCCGAACAGGCAAAACGCTCACCAGACTGCGGTTTGATGGATTGAATGTTCACAGTTCAACACAGTCAAGGCATCATTGCTTTGCTTTGAATATCCAGCATTCAGAATGCGTTCCTCAACAATTCAATTTCGAGCCGCCTGCCCGACGCGTCGACCGCCGCAATATCGAAGCGCATCTCGATTTCGTCCGCGCGATAGCGCCGCGCAAAAACTTCCGCCGCGCGCCGCATCCGCGTCTGCTTGCGCTCATCGACGGCCTCCTCCGGCGCCCCCGCGATGCGGCTCCGCCTGGTTTTCACCTCGACGAAGACCAGGGTCTCGCCGTCCATCGCAACCAGATCGATCTCCGCTCCCGCCGCGCGAAAATTCCGCGCAACGATACGGTAGCCGTTGCGCCGCAGATACTTCTCCGCCGCGCGTTCCCCCCGCCGCCCGAGCGGAATCTGCGACCGCAAGTTCGCGATCCACGTCGCCGCGCGTGCAACCAGGTCGCGCGGCATCATAATATCCAATGCGCCCCCACTCTCGCGAGGCTAGAAGGCCGCGCTAGGCACCGCAAGCTTTCCTATTACTGGGTGCAGGGGTCACCCCTGCCGAGGAAGCGTGAAACCACCGTGGTTTCACATTCAATCAAGTGATCAACCCTTCCCCATCTCCCACGCCCCTGACATGGATCGCGAGGAATGTTACGATTTGCACTGAATCAAAATGGCTGAAACAAAAATTACGCTCGAGCAAGTGCGTCATGTCGCACGCCTGGCGCGGCTTGAGTTGTCCCCCGACGATGAACAGCGCCTGCGCGCCGACATGGACGAGATGCTTGCCTACGTAGATAAATTGAACGAACTCGACACGAAAGATGTCGCGCCCACGACGCAGGTCGGCGAGGCGGGCACGCCGATGCGTGACGACGAAGTCACCAACCGGCCCGCCGCCGAGGCGATGCTCGCGAACGCGCCCTCGCGCGAGCGCGGCTACTTCAAAGTGCCGAAGATAATCGAGTAGAACTCTTTCTGCATGGCATCGGAACTGAACAAGCTCACCATCGCCGAGGCGTCGTCGAAGCTCCGCGCGCGCGAAATCTCCGCGACGCAACTGACGCGCGATTGCCTCGATCGCATCGCCGCGGCCGAGCCCCGGCTCCACGCATTCATCACCGTGTGCGAAAAGGAAGCGCTCGAGCAGGCGCGCGCGGCCGACGCTCGCCTCGCCGCGGGCAACGCGCCCGCGCTGTGCGGAATTCCACTCGGCATCAAGGACATCTACGCGACCAGGGGAGTTCGTACGACATGCGCGTCGCGAATCCTCGAGCACTTCGTGCCGCCGTTCGACGCAACCGTGATCGAGCGCCTGCGCGCGGACGGCGCGATTTTCATCGGCAAGACCAACCTCGACGAATTCGCGATGGGCTCCTCGACCGAGAATTCCGCTTTCGGCGCGACGACCAATCCGCATGATATTTCGCGCGTCGCCGGCGGCTCGTCGGGCGGGTCTGCGGCGGCGGTCGCGGCGCACGAATGCCTCGGGTCGCTCGGCACCGACACGGGCGGATCGATTCGCGAGCCGGCGTCGTTTTGCGGCGTGGTCGGAATCAAGCCGACCTACAGCCGTGTCAGCCGCTACGGCGTGATCGCCTACGCATCGTCGCTCGATCAGGTCGGTCCGTTCGCGAAGTCGGTGCGCGACGCCGCCATCCTGCTGCGCACCCTCGCCGGCAAGGACGTTCGCGATTCGACTTGCTCGGCGCGTCCGGTCCCCGACTACGAACGCGCGCTGACCGGTGACGTCAAGGGACTCCGAATCGGAGTGCCGCGCGAATTTTTCGTCGAGGGGATGCAGCCCGAGGTCGAGCAGTCGGTGCGCGCCGCGCTCAAGAACTTCGAATCTCGCGGCGCTTCGACGGTTGAAATCTCGCTGCCGCACACCGGCTACGCGGTGGCGGCGTACTATTTGATCGCGACCGCCGAGGCCAGTGCGAATCTCGCGCGCTACGACGGTATCCGCTATGGCCTGCGCGTCAACGCCGAGGACAATATCGCGCTGTACGAAACGACGCGCGCGCAAGGGTTTGGCGCCGAGGTCAAACGGCGAATCATGCTCGGCACCTTCGCGCTCTCGGCGGGCTACTACGACGCCTACTACCTGAAGGGACAGAAGGTGCGCACTCTTATTCGCAACGACTTCGAGCGCGCCTTCGAGCAGTGCGATTTGATCGTCACTCCCGTCGCGCCGACCACCGCCTTCAAACTCGGCGAGAAGATGAACGACCCGCTCACGATGTACCTGTCGGACATCTTTACTATTTCGGTAAACCTGGCCGGTTTGCCCGGCATGGCGATGCCGTGTGGACACGATTCGAACAACCTTCCGATCGGCATGCAGTTGATCGCACCACCATTCGCCGAAGAAATCATTCTGCGCGCGGGCGACGCCTTCGAGCGCACGGGAGCATTCAAGCCGCGAACGCCGGCAGTCTGACCGCTATGACGATGAACACGTGAAGCATACGAAGCAGTGATTGGACTCGAAGTCCATACTCATCTCCTGACCCGCTCCAAAATTTTCTGCGGATGCTCGACGACCTTCGGCGCGGGGCCGAACGAGAACGTCTGTCCGATCTGCATGGGGATGCCGGGCGTGCTGCCCGTGCTCAATCGCCGCGTCGTCGAACTGGCTATTCGAACGGGACTCGCCGCGCATTGTACTATCGCGCCCTACTCTATTTTCGATCGAAAGAGCTATTTCTATCCCGACCTCCCGAAGGGCTATCAGATTAGTCAGTACGAAACTCCGATATGCAAAGGTGGCTATATCGATTTGCCGGCGAAAGAGAATGGCGACACACGCCGGGTGAGGCTCACGCGAATCCATATCGAGGAAGATGCGGGCAAGAATATCCATCATGAGAACGCCAGCCTGGTCGATTTCAACCGCTCCGGCGTGCCGCTGATCGAGATAGTGAGCGAACCCGATCTGCGCTCGGCCGAGGATGCGGGCGCATACTTGCGCCAACTGCGCGCGATACTTCGCTACGTCGACGCGTCCGACGGCAAGATGGAGGAAGGCAGCTTCCGCTGCGATTGCAACGTGTCGGTTCGCAAGCGCGGCGCAACTGAGTATGGCGTACGAACTGAGATTAAGAATCTCAATTCATTTCGCTTCGTCGAAGATGCAATTGACTATGAGGTCGGACGCCAAATAGCTATTGTCGAATCGGGCGGCAAAGTCGCGCAGGAAACTCATCTGTGGGATCCCGCGCGCAAGGAAACGCGCCCGATGCGATCGAAAGAGTATGCGAATGACTATCGCTACTTCCCCGAGCCGGATTTGCCGCCGCTGGTCGTGCCGCCCGAAATGGTCGAGCAGGTGCGCGCCTCGATGCCCGAGTTGCCGGCTGACCGAAAAGCCCGCTATGTGCGCGAGGGCCTGACTGAGTACGAAGCCGGCGTGCTGATCGCCGACCGCGACGTCGCCGACTACTTCGAAGCGACGCTGCCGGGCCTCAAGAATCGCAAGAGCGCCGCGAACTGGGTGATGACCGAAGTGCTGCGCGTCGCCCGCGATTCGGATAAGCCATTCACCGAAGCCGTACCGCCGGCAACCGAGGTCGGCGCGCTGCTTCTGATGGTCGAAGCACAGAAGATAAGCCTGAACGCCGCCAAGACCGCATTCGCCGCGATGGTAAAATCCGGCAAAGGCGCCGAGGCAACCATCACTGAACTCGGCCTCGCGCAAGTGTCCGACGAAAGCGCAATCGCCGCCGCAATCGACAAGGTTCTCGCTGCGGAACCGGCCAAACTCGCCGAATATCGCGCAGGCCGCGACAAGCTCTTCGGCTTCTTCGTCGGCGCCGTAATGAAAGCGATGGGCGGAAAAGCAAACCCTACCGTGATCAACCAACTCCTGCGCGCAAAGCTGGCAGGCTGAGCGACTACTTCCGAATATATACTTTGTACCTGACGCCGCCCGGCGTCGTCTCGCCTTCAGCGAAACCTTGCACGCCGTTCAGCCAGGCGTACTTGCCCTTGGTCGACGCGGCAAAGACCGGCGCAGTGCTGATTCCGGTCAGCCCCGTCGCGCCCAACTTCCCGCGGCCGGTGTAGGTCATGTAGATATTTTCGTCATCGTCAGTCTTCAGCACGATTCGCACGTCGATGACGCCGATGCCGTCGGCGCGCAGGAGGAACCAGTCAGCGCCGCTCGCGAGTACCGTGCCCTTCAGGCGCGGGCCTTCAAATTTGCCGCCGGTTACATGAACGATTACGCGAGTCCCGTCAGGTGTATCTGGAATGAGTATTGGCGGCGCAATTTCGGCGTTGATTTCAAATAGTAATTCGAGTTCCAACTTAGTACCTCATTGAGAGTTAGCGTTTAGTAAATTGAGATCAGTTGAAGCCGAATGCTCGAGTGGCATTGTCCCACAGAATTTTCTTCTTGCTCGAGTAGGGAATCGACTGTTTCAGCAGCGCGTCGATGCCCCAGGGAAATGTTCCGTCCGGATGTGGATAGTCAGTGTCCCACAGAAAATTGTTGTCGCCGACTATATCGAGCGCGGCTTTCATCGTCGGCTCGTCGCCGCGGAAGGCCACAAAGAAGTTGCTTTTGAAATACTCAGTCGGGCGTTTGCTCAAATACTCGTGTTCCGAATTGCCGCTGAAGTCCCAATGCTGCTCCATCCGCTGCAGCCAGTACGGAACCCATCCGCCGTCAGCTTCGACCTGCACGACGCGCAGCTTGGGAAACTTTTCGATGACGCCGTACCAGATGAGACCAGCCATCGCGGCCATCGCCTCGAACGGATGCGACAGGATGTGGCCGGTGACGTGGGTATCCATCCGGTCGCCGAACGACTCGACCGACGCGGAGCCCGAATCGTGAGTGGAAATCGGGCGCCCGAGCTTTTCGACCTCGGCCCAGAGCGGCAGGTAGTCGTCATGGAAAATGGCTCGTCCGCGGACAGGATTGGGGCGCACGTAAAAGCTGATGGCGCCGTTCTTCGCTGCCCGACTCGCTTCGGTGATCGATTCGCCCACGTCCTGCATGGGCAAAATGGCGGCCCACTTCACGCGGTCGCGAGTTTTCGAGCAGTAGTCGGCGCTCCAATCGTTGTAGGCGCGGCAGCATGCTGCGAGCAGTTTCGGGTCGTGGAATTCGCGGCCCAGCATCTGGCCGGCCGCGGTAGGATAGACAATCTGGACGTCGACGCCCTGCTCGTCCATGTCCATGATGCGGCTCTCGGGGCTGAAGCCGAGCTTGGCCGCCCGCTCGAAGCGCTTCATCGCCTTGCGCACGGCGTCAAGGAAGCCCGGCGCCGCCATCGGATACTTGCCTTTTTCGCGAGTGAACGGCTCGCCTTCGACCAGGAATGTGCGGCGGCCCGACTCGGGCGCAATACCCATTTTAGGCGCGGCGGATTTGTAACGCTCGTCGATGTAGCGTTCGAATACATAGTCAGGTTCCATCAAGTGAGTATCTACATCGGCGATTTTGAATCCATCTTTCATGGTAATTCTCCGAATACTATTCGATTAGCTAGTGGCTAATCGCTGGGAATAATCAGTGCCTTTGTTCCACGGCGCTCCCGCAACAGATCAAACGCCTCGAGGCCGTGCGAAATAGAATAGCGATGGGTGACCATCGGACGCAGGTCGACGGCGCCGCTCGCGACCATCGCGATAGCGCGACGCCAGGTTTCCGGAGTGCGGACACGCGAGTTGATGATCGTTACGCCATGGAAAAACAGCGAGCGCAATTCGGCGGACTTGAGATCGCGCGCGGGCCATCCGACTTCTATGAGCTGGCCGCCGCGGCGCAACAACTCGCGCGGCGAATCGATCGCGCCGGCCGCGTCGAAGACAACGTCGGCGCCGTCGGACGGGAGCATCGCGCGCGCTTGCTCGATCCAGTCGCGATCGCCGGTCGAGACGGTTTTAAATCCCATGGTGCGCGCGAGCGCGAGACGATCGGCGTCGACTGCCAGCCCGGTCATCACTATCGAGGTGACGCCGAGCGCGCGCGCCGCCAGCGCGATGCTCAGCCCTATCGGTCCGGGTCCTTCGACCACGGCGCTGTCGCCGGCCTTGAGACACGATTGTTCGACCGCGTGCAGGCCGGTGCCGAACGGTTCGAGCAGCGCGGCCTGTTCGATATTCATCGTCGACGGAACCAGGTGCGCGTTGCCGACCGGCGCGACCGTGAATTCGGCGAATGCGCCCGAGAGCGTGGTGGGCGCGGAGCAAAGATGGAAGCGGCCTGCGCGGCACGGACCGCATCGCCCGCAATGACCGAATGGATCGAGCGCGACTCGATCGCCGACTTTGAAGTTGGTGACGTGCGCGCCGACTTCGACGACTTCGCCCGCCGGTTCGTGGCCCAGGATGACGGGCAGGCGTGCGACCATGCGCTCGGCGCCGAGTTCCCAATCGACGATGTGCAGGTCGGAGCCGCAAACGCCGCACGCGCCGACGCGAACGAGCAGCGTGGATTCGGCCGGGCGCCGGCACGGCAGCGTCGATCACTTCGGCGCCGGGCGCGGGTCGAGTCTTTGCGATCGCTTTGATTTGCCGAACCTCTCAGTATCTTCAATACGACGGCGAGCGGCCGGCGTCAAAGAAAAACTGCGCAGGCAACTATGCGGAAGCGGAAATCTGTTCCCAGTGGCGCAGCGGGGCGCCGCGATAGCGCATGCGCGGGCGGATGAGACGGTTGTCGGCGTATTGCTCGAGCGCGTGCGCGATCCATCCCGAGGCGCGGCCGATGGCGAAAATCGCGGCGGGCATCGCGCGCTGAAATCCGAGCATGCGGACGCATACCGTGAGGTAGAAGTCGAGATTGGGGCGCAGACGTTCGCGTTTCGAAACGGCGGCTTCGACTTTGAGCGCGGCCTCGAACAGGCGGCGGCCGCGGCGCTTGGCGATCGACTGCGCGACTTGCCGCAGCAACGCGGCGCGCGGATCGCCTTCGGGATAAATTGCGTGACCGAAACCGGGCGGCAGGCGACGGTCGCGAGTAAAGGCGGCGAGGCATTCGTCGACGCGCGCGCCGGATTCGATCTCGGCGAACATCGACTCGATTCTGTCGCACGCGCCGCCATGAATCGGACCGCTCAGCGAACACAACGCGGACAGCACGGAGGCAAAGAGGTCGGCGCCCGTGCTCGCGATGACGCGGGCGGCGAAGGTCGAGGCGTTGAGCTCGTGCTCGGCGCATGCGATCAGCACGCGGTCGAGTGCCTCGACTTCCCACTCGGCGCAGGTCGAACCGGGAACCCATCCGAGCAGGCGTCCGGCCATGCCGGGACCTCCGGGCGCGCCGGGCGCGGGCGGCTGCGCGAGCGCAAGCGGGAGCTGGCTGATGATGAGCTTGGCGCGATCGATTCGCGTGCGCGGCGGCTGACGGCGATCCCACGCCGCCAGACTTGGCATCACGGCTGCCAGCCGCAGGAGAGGCGGGGCGTCGTCGCCGACGGCGGCCAAGGCCTCGGCAACCGAAGGCGGCATCTGCGCGCCGTGAATCTCGGCACGGAGCGCGGCGATTTCCTCGGCGACCGGGCGCTCGCCACTCCACAGCAGGAGGCAGACCTCCTCGAACGACGCGTGCGCGACGATTTCCTCGATCGGGTAACCGCGATACGCGAGCTTGCCCTCGTTGATCGAACTGACCGCCGACTCCGCGACGATAACTCCGGGCGCGCCGTCGTCGATGCTCTTGGGCTGCGCGACCGTCACCCACGACGACGCCGCCGGCAGGCTGCGTCCGCGACGGCCGCGTTCGGTGGAGACGACACCGCGCAGTGCCTCGATATCGGCGCGTCGATAGAGCGCCTGGCGCCCCACCTTGCGACGATAACTCTTGAGCCAGCCGCGGCTCACGTAGGCGTACAGCGTGCCGAGCTTGACGCCGAGCTGATCGGCCGCCTCGTTGGCAGTCATCATGCCGGCCCGTTCGGAATTGGCACGTTCGGAGATGCGCGTCGCCACCATCAGAATCACGCCATGCGCAGAGGGCCGCGTCAAGTGGTATCGATTCAACTTGCATCAAGATAGAGCCAGTTATATACAGTCAAGTTCAAAGCGAAAGTTCAGGGAGGAAGCCGTGCGATGAGCTCAGCGGAAGTGCGAAACAGAGACTTGCGAGCGGATTTCGGCAAGACGGCGAGCGACTACGGACGTCATCGCGCGGGTTTCCCCGATGAATTTTTCGAGCGGCTGCAGACGGCCGGAATTGTCCGCGCGGGAATGCACGCGCTCGATCTCGGAACGGGCACCGGAACGATCGCGCGCGGCCTGGCATTGCGCGGATGCGAGGTGACCGGGCTCGATCGTTCGGCGCCGCTGATGGAGCAGGCGGCCGAGCTGGATCGCGCCGCGGGTGTCGTCGTGAAATACGTCAATGCGCCCGCCGAGGACACGGGTCTGCCCGCGGCGCGAGTTCGATCTCGTGACCGCCGGCCAATGCTGGCATTGGTTCGATCGTCCGCGCGCGGCTGCGGAAGCGCGGCGCGTGTTGAAGCCGGGCGGAAGGCTCGTGATCGCGCACTTCGACTGGATTCCGCTGCCGGGCAACATGATCGAGGCGACGGAGCAGCTGATCGAGAAGCACAATCCGAAATGGAAGCTCGGCGGCGGCCTGGGAATTTATCCGCAGTGGCCACGCGACATGGCAGTCGCGGGTTTCAAAGATATCGAAACATTTTCGTTCGACCTCGACGCTATCTACACGCACGAGGCGTGGCGCGGACGGATTCGCGCGAGCGCGGGAGTGGGCGCCAGCCTTTCGCCAGAAGGAGTTGCCGCCTTCGACGACGAGCTGCGCGCGATGCTGGCAGAGCGCTGGCCCGAGGATCCAATGCGCGTGATGCATCGAGTGTTCGCCGCAATCGGCGTCGCTCCGTAGCTCGCGTTTACCGATAGCGTTGAAGCTCGGCTATAGTCGCGTCCCACGGGAGGATGCCGACCATGGATTTTGGAACGCTGATTTTCACCAAGCCGGAGCGCGCGATCAGCGACGTAAAGTACGCCGAGGATCGCGGCTTCAGTCATGCGTGGATTCCCGACTCGCACATGATTTGGGGCGACACCTACGCGTGCATGGCGCTGGCCGCGGTAAACACTAAAAAGATCAAACTCGGGACGGGCGTGGCGATTGCGACGAATCGGATTCCGCCCGTGACGGTGCATTCGATCGCGACGATTAACCAACTCGCACCCGGGCGCGTGATTTTAGGATTCGGCACTGGCCATACTGGCCGGCGCGTGATGGGACTGCCGCCGGTTAAGCACGCGGAGTTCCGCGAGCAGGTGCGCGTGATTCGCGATCTGCTCCAGGACGGCGAAGCGATTTACAACACCGAAGGGTTGAGCCGCAAGATAAGGTACCTGCATCGCGATCGGCGCTTCATCAACCTCGACGACCGGATTCCGCTGTACGTCGCCGCCAACGGTCCCAAGACGCTGGCGCTCGCGGGCGAGTTTGGCGACGGTGCGATCACGACTGGAATCACCGACACCGGATCGAGTCGCCACCGTGCGCAAGAGTCTCGAGGCGGGCGCGGCGAAAGCGGGACGCAGCGCGGCGAAGATGCCGCTCGTGTCGCTCACCCACATTTGCGTTTTGCGGCCGGGCGAACAGCTCGATTCGCCGCGCGTGAAGGCGATGACCGGGCATTGGGTCATGGCGAGCTTTCACGCGATCGCGGCGGGATACGCGCGCGCGGGTTATCTGCCCGAGGCAGTCGCCGAGGTGTACAAGGCTTACGAGGAATACGTCGCCAAGATGAAGTCGCCGGCCGGCCGAGCGCTACCTCGAGCTGCACATCGGGCATTGCACCTACGTCGCGCCGCTCGAGCAGAAGTACGTGACGGCCGAAACAATCGCGGCGACGACGATAATCGGATCGAAGGAAGAGATCGTCGAGCGGCTGCGATCGCTCGAGCGCGCCGGTTTGTCGCAGGTCTTCATCAATCCGCCGATGGACGGCTACAACGATTGCATCGACGAAATTTCGCGCGACGTGATCGCGCGTATGTGATTGCCGGCGGGTAGCTAGGTAGCGGCGACTTCGGCCAGTTCGATAGAGCCGGCGGCAACTGCGGGAACGTAGTACGCCTCGGGCGAGCCCCACACCGTCGCCGGTCGCACGCGCGATCCAACCGCCAGCGGATGCTCGAATACCTGCGCGATGTTCGCGTTGATGCGCAAACAGTTGGGCGCCAGCGGCTCGGCGATTTCGCCGTTGCGCACGATATAAGAGTCGCCGGTAACAGTGCAGGTGAAATCGCCCGCGCGCTGGCCGTTGATCGGATAGGTGTACCAGATGCGGCCGACGTAGATTCCGTCACCGATCGCCCGCACGAGCTCGCGATCGTTAACGCCTCCGCGCGCGCGCATCACGACGTTGGTGCCGGCCGAGCCGGGACTCGCGTCGAAGCGCCGGCCGCCGCCCTCGCCGAGCCGGTAACCGCTCAGCGGCGGAAAGTCGAGCTTCGCAGGCGCGCTGGCGCCGAGCTTTTCGGCGCGATGCTCGTCGGTCAGAATGCGATGGCTGTCGTAGAAATTCGAAAGCAGGCCGACCAGCTTGCCGTCGCGGATCAATTCGACACGGCGCGTAGGAATTCCTTCGCAGGTAATTCGACGGCGAATCGCGCCGGCACTGAATGCCGGATCGTCGACGAGACTCAAGCGTGAATCCATCACCGGCGCGCCGAATTTTGCGTGATAGGCCGAACTGGCGGCGTGAAACGCGCCAGTGGTGAGCGAACCCATCACCATGTAGTTGAGGATCTCGGCGACCGGCTGCGGTCCCAGCACGACGCGAAATTTTCCCGCCGCGGGCCGGGCTCCGTGTGAGAGAGCAAGCGCACGGCGGACGGCGTCGCGGCCGAGCACCTTCGCGTCGCGGCGCATCGCAGCTGCGGAATCGCCGAGCGCGGTCGCCGTACCTTTGGCGTCGAGCGATTCGACTATCGACGTCACGGACGCGTTGAAGTGCGCGCTTTCATCAGTGCGGATTTCAGCGAAGTTCGAACTGAAGATCGCGATTCGATCGCGAATCACCGACACATCGCCGCCAATGATGAGGCCCGGGTGATCGGTTCGCGAGTTCGCGGGACGCTTCGCGAAGGTGGCGAGTGCGCCGTCGAGCACGTCCCACGCGGCAGCCGCGATGGCGCCGTCCCCTACTCTCGCCAGATCACTTTTTTCCGATGGAACCAGCCTGCGCCCGAGCGCTACTGCCGGAAATCCTGGAAAGTGCGGATCGACTACGGCGGCGCTGCGCGCGCGGCCGAGCGCGATGCGCACAGAGTCGGAAGTGAAATCTCCAGCCTCAAACGCGACGCCGATTTCGTGCGGATCGCGGCGCATCGCGACGCGCAACTGGAATCCATCGGCATGCAGCGACTTGAATTCCTCGAGGCCGCGGCTGGGAATGTCCGAAGTGTACGCCAGACGCGCGATTCGATGCTCCGCCGTCGCGCAATAAATCTCGTAGCTCGCGAGATCCTGCTCGCGCGCGAGAATCCGCGCCGCCTCGCGCGTGAAGGACTTGAGTTCGGCGAGCGAGCGCATCAGTTGCCCGCCAGGCGCGCGCGCGAGCGCAGCGTCGGTCCGCCGTTCGACATCCGCTTGACCTGCATCGGCTGGCCTTTGCCGCAGTTTGGGATCGCGATTAGCCGCAGATCGTTGCCGACCGCGTCCACGTTGGTGAAGAAGCTCTTCGAGTCGGCGATCACGCTGCCGGAGCGATAGAGACGCCCGATTCGTCCGTGATCGATTTCGTAAACGCGGCGCGCGGAGATTCGGAAATTTTCGCGCGACTCGGAGATCGACGGAACCTGATTACCGCAAACGTAGAAGCCGTGCTCGACCTCGGCGATGATTTTTTCGGGCGGAGTTTCACCCGGCAGGAAAAACGTATTCGACATTCTGATCAGCGGCACGTGCCATCCTTCACTCGCACGCGCCGAGCCGTTGGGCTCCGCGCCGAGCACGGTCGCGGTCGCGCGCGAATTCAGGAAGCCGCTGAAGATGCCGCGCTCGATGTGCATCACGCGGCGGCCGCGCGTGCCTTCGTGGTCGTAGCGGTAGTGGCCGTAGCCGTCGAGGCTCGGATCGGAGCAGGCGGAGAGGAGAGGCGACGCAACCGTCTTGCCCAACTGGTTGTCCGCCAGCGAGCGCAAAAACCAACTGCGCCCGGCGTACGCGGCTTCCATCTTCAGCGCGCGATCGGCTTCGCACGGATGGCCGATCACCTCGTGCGAGACGAGCGCGTTGAAATGCGGGTCGGTAACGACCACAACTTCGCCGTCCGGCGGCTTGAGCACGGGAGCAGCAGCCAGCTCACGCGCCTCGGTGGCAAGGTCGACGCAGAATTTCGCGAGCGAAGGATTCGGCATCAACTCGCCGCGCCAGCCGTCGCTTAGACATTCGAGCCCGCGCTGCTGGCCGATCGAGTCGTAGGTTTCCTGGTGGCCGTCGCCGATTTGCGCGACCACGTAGCAGTCGCCCTGCGAAAACGCATACGCCTGCGAGACCACGGTGCCGGCGGTATCGATGAAAATTTCGCGACGCAACTCGGTCATCGCGGCGATACCCTGGTAGGCGATCGCGTCGCCGAGCGCGGCGACTTCGTGCGACGCGTCGAGCGAAATTTTCTTCAGCTCGTCGGTCGAGAGCGAGCGCGGATCGCGGCGAAAGTTCGCCTCGACGTCTTCGCGGACGCTTTCGCGTGGTGGAATTTGTGCGACGAGCAATCCTTTCGCCGCATCGCCCAGATGCGCGATCAGTTCAGCTTTTCTGCGAGCGCTGAAGCGCGCTCGATCGTACGCCTCATCGAGCCCGCGCCGGAGTTCGGCGACGAGCTTGGTTGGTCGCCCCGCGAGCGCGCCAATCTCCGCGCCGGTCTGACCGTGACCGACAGGACCCGTCCGGTCGGCAACATGTACCGATACTGCATACGCGGCATTCTCGCTCTCAGAGCCATCGCGCGGCTCACCGTTCACTGCCGCGCCGGAACGATTGAAAACGACTTCGAAGCGAAGATCGCCGTAGACAACGCCGCGCTTCGAGCGCGCGAAGCGTGCGAGGATGCTCTCGCCCTCGCGGCGCAGGTACTCGATCGCTTCGAACAGGTCGCCGCGCCCGATCAAGAGAGCCGCATCTAGATGATGCCTTCGCGCTTGAGGTCTTCGAGCTGGCCGGCGCCGAGGCCGAGCAACTCGCCGTAAACGTCGGCGTTATGCTGACCGAGCAGCGGCGCCGACTTCACTTCGACCGGCGAGTCTTCGAGGCGCACCGGACATCCCGGCATCGTGAAGTCGCCGCGCACCGGATGCTTGATGGTCACGATCATGCCGCGCTGCTTGAGATGGGGATCGTTCAGCAGCTCGACGCTATCAAGCACGGCGCCGCACGGAACGCCCGCCTCGCCGAGGATTCGCATCACCTCGTGCTTGGTGTGGCGCCCGGTCCATTCGTTAATCATCGCGGTCAGCGCCTCGACGTTCTTCGCGCGTTCGCGTCCGATGAAACGTTCGTCGCTCACAATTTCCGGGTGACCGATAACCTGGCACAAGCTCACGAACATCTCAGGCGAGGTGCATAAGATGTAGCAGTAATCGTTGTCGCCGCCGGGCGCGCATTTGTAAATGTCGCCGGGGCCGCCGCCGGCAACGCGATTGCCCGAGCGCGGCGTCGGTTTGTGCGTGACGTACGTGCCCATCATCGGCACGCGCACAAAGTTCAGTACCGCCTCCTGCATCGCGACTTCGACTTTCTGTCCCTTGCCTGTCCGCTCGCGCTGGATATACGCGGCGAGCACGCCGACCGCCGCATGCATTCCAGTGCCGGTGTCGCCAATCGTCGGTCCGGGCTTGAGCGGCGGCGAACCGGGAAATCCGGTAAGCGACATCGCGCCGCCGGAAGCCTGTGCAATCATGTCGAAGCTCTTGTATCTGCTGTACGGCCCGTGGGTGCCGAAGCCCTTGATGGTCAAGTAGATCAGTCGCGGATTTATTTCGCGCAGCCGATCGTAACCAAGACCGAGACCTTCGAGCGTGCCGAGCGAGAAATTTTCGGTGAGCATGTCGACCTGCTTGACCAGGTCGATGAACATCGCGCGGCCCTTCTCGCTCTTGAGGTTGAGCGTGATGCCGCGTTTGTTGGCGTTGAGCAGAATGAAGTAGTACGAATCGACGCCCTGCTTTTCGGTGAGCAGCCAGCGCCCCTGCTCGCCCATCTTTGGCGACTCGACTTTGATGACGTCGGCGCCGAGCCACGCGAGCATCTCGGTGCACGAGGTGCCCGCCTCGAACTGCGTCATGTCCAGAACTTTGACCCCGCTCAGCGCTTTTTCCATTGCCGCCTCCTGCCGCGCGCCCGCTTCCGAACGCGCGTTGTCACTTGATCTAGCGCCAGCAGCATCGCGGCGGCAAGCCGGGTGGGGTTAAGTCTTTGTCCGCCGTCTGGTAGAGATCATGATGCATCGATCGAAGGATCGGCTCGCACGCAATGGCAGACACCGCATTATCGAAGCTCGCGCGAATCCGCGAGGAACTGAACCGGATGTTCCTCGAACGAATCGATCTGATCGACGGCGCAATCGTGGCGATGCTGTCGGCGAATCACGTGCTGATCATCGGGCCGCCGGGCACGGCGAAATCGATGCTGGCCGACGAATTGTGCCGGCGAATCGAAGGCGCGAATTATTTTCAGTGGCTGCTGACGAAGTTCAGCACCCCCGAAGAAATTTTCGGCGCGGTCAGCCTGAAGGGACTCGAAGAAGACGATTACCGGCGCGTCACCACGCACAAACTGCCCGAGGCGCACATCGCGTTCCTCGACGAAATCTTCAAGGCCAACTCGTCAATCCTCAACGCGCTGTTGACGATTATCAACGAACGAATTTTCCACAACGGCCGCGAGCGCGTCCCCGTGCCGCTCATCACGATGTTCGGCGCGTCGAACGAGCTTCCCGACGAGGACGAGCTGACCGCACTTTACGATCGCTTCATGCTCCGTTTCATGGCCGACTACATCACCGAGGAGCACGGCTTCATCCGCATGATGGCCGGCGGTCCCGAGCGCGCGCGCACGACGCTGCAATTTGCGGAGCTGGACGAGTTGCGCGCGGCGACGGCGGCAGTCACGGTGCCCGGCGCGATCCTCGAGGCGATTGCGCAAATCCGGCGCGAGCTGGCGCGCGAGCAAATCGTCGTATCGGATCGGCGCTGGAAGAACTCGCTCGGCATTTTGCGCGCGCACGCGATCGTCGCGGGTCGCAGCGCGGTGGCCGAAGACGATCTGATGTTCCTGGCGCACGTGCTCTGGAAAGATCCCGAAGAGCGGCCCAAGGTGGTCGAGGCGCTGCGGCGAATCGTCCGCGGATACGAGGACAAGCTGCAGGAGTTGGTGTTCGAGAGCCGCGAGCTGCGCGAATACGCCGAGGGCGCATGGGAGAGCGAAGAGCTGCGGCGGCGCGCGCTGACCGAAGCGAATGCCAAGCTCGCGAATATCGCGGCGCGCTTCGACGTGCTGATGAAAGAAGCGTCGGACTCGGGCCGCGCGATTGCCAATGCGGACCGGATGCGCGTCGAGGTGAAAGATATTCAGCAAGCCGTTTTCCGCAGAAGCGTCGGCGATTAGAAAATGCCGCTCGAAGAATCAACCCCGGCGATCGTGCTCCGCGCGCGCGACTACGCCGAGTCGGATCGAATCGTCACGCTGCTGACGCTCAACGCGGGCAAGATCAGCGGAATCGCGAAGGGCGCCAAGGCGTCGCGGCATCGCTTCGAGCGCAAGCTCGAGCCATTTTCGCACGTCGTCCTGCACTACCGCCGGCGCCCACACGGGCAGTTGGTGTTTATCACTCGCGCCGAAGCGGCCGACCTGACGCAGCACGTGCTCGACGACGACCTCGCGAAGATTGCGCTCGGCAGCTACATGCTCGAACTCACCGACGCGCTGACCACCGAAGAGAGCGAGGCCGCAGAGGCGTATCGCGTGCTGTCGGAGGGACTCGGCGCGCTCAGCACCCGCTTCGCCGATGCGGCGCTGCGGCAGGCGTTCGAGCTGCGGCTGCTCGGATGGGCCGGCTTCGGACTCGAGTTCACGCGCTGCCGCATCTGCGCGACCCTTAACGGCGACAACGGCGCGGCATCGACGGTGTATTTCGTCGTGTCGCGCGGCGGCATCGTGTGCGCGAAATGCCGGCCGTCGGTAGCGGAGGGCGCGATCAAGCTGTCGAGCAAAGGTGCGGCGACTCTCGCACGGCTGGGCAGGTTGCCGATGGACGACTCACCCGGCTCGGAAGCCGCGGGTCCGGACGGCGCACTCGCGCTCGCACGCTTCATCGGCTCGATCGTCGATCGGCGGCTGCGCAGCCAGGAATTTCTCGATTCAGTTTTGCCCGGCGCAGGAAGAATCTGACAATCAGCCGCCGCTTTCGCGCGCCGGCGATTCTCCGTGCACCACTTCAGGCTCGCGGTAGCGGCCGCCCTGATGCTCGATCACGACGATTCCGCAATTCGGCGGCACGTGAGCGTTTTCCCATTTGCCGGTGACGTGCGCCCATACCGACCTCATCACGCCGCCATGACTGACGATCACGATCTCGTCGTCGGGATATTTTTTCGCGACGTTGTCGAGCACCGGCCCGACGCGTTTGAGGACATCCTCGTGACTCTCGCCGTTGGGCGCGCGCCAGACCCACGAGCGCTTCGGATCGAAAGTTGGATCGTTGGCGATCGATTCGTAAGGCTGGCCGGCGAGGTCGCCGAGGCTCTGCTCGCGAAACTCCGCCTCGTACTCGATTGGAATCACCAATTCCGCGGCGATTATGAGTCCCGTCTCGCGGGCGCGCGCAAACGTACTCGCAATCACGCGTATCGGTCGATACTTCAGTTTGATTTTCTGCGCCGCTTCCATCGCCTGGCGCCGGCCGAGGTCGGTGATTTTCGCCTCGCCCGAAGTGGTGAAGCGCCGAATCGCATTGCCCTCGCTCTCGCCGTGACGAACCATTATCAGCTTGCCCATAGAGTCGAAATTTTCTCCGAAAAATAAGTTTGGTGCGAACGAAACGCGGCGGCGCTCAGGTCTTCGGCTTGTCGTCGCCGCCCCCCACTTTTGCGAGCGCGCGGAACGGTTCCAACAGATCGATCGGCAACGGAAAGACAGTCGTCGAATTGTTTTCGGTCGCGATCTCCTTGAGCGTCTGCAGGTAGCGCAGCTGCAGCGTGATCGGACTCTTGCTCATGACCTCGGCGGCGTCGGCGAGGCGCTGCGAGGCCTGGAATTCGCCTTCGGCCGCGATCACCTTGGCGCGCCGCTCGCGCTCAGCCTCGGCCTGCGCCGCGATCGCACGCTGCATGTCCTGCGGCAGATCGATATTTTTCAACTCGACCAGCGTGACCTTCACGCCCCACGGCTCGGTTTGCGAATCCACTATCTCCTGGATGCGCGCGTTGAGCTTGTCGCGCTGGCTCAGCAGCTCGTCGAGTTCCGTCTGCCCGCCGACCGAGCGCAGGGTAGTCTGCGCGAGCTGCATCGTGGCGAACAGGTAGTTCGCGACCTCGGTCACGGCGCGCGACGGATCGACGACGCGAAAATACAGCACGGCGCTGACCTTGACCGTCACGTTGTCCTTGGTGATCACGTCCTGCGGCGGAATGTCCAGCGTCACCGTCCGCAGATCGATTCGCGCCATCCGCTCGAGCACCGGGATTACGAAAATCACGCCCGGCCCGCGATACGGCGTGAGCCGGCCGAGGCGAAAGACCACGCCGCGCTCGTACTCGTTGAGCACCTTGAGCCCGCTCAAGACGAAAATGATGCCGATGAAGATTACTATCCCGACTCCGCCCGCCATCGCGTTTCTCCTTCGCCCCCTTGCGCGCGAGGCTCTCGATACCCTGACCTTTCCGCCGACGCTACGCCAGCTTCTGAACCTGCAACTCCAGACCGTTGATCGATTTCACGCGAGCGCGCGCGCCGGGACTGAGCGCGTCGCTGCTGACCGCGCGCCAAATCTCGCCATGCACGAAAACTTTGCCGGGCGCGCCGGGAGCGATCGCCTCGCGCACCTCGCCGACCTCGCCAACGATGCCCTCGGCGCCGGTCGTCGCGCGCCTGCGCCGCTCGCGCGCCACGATATATCCGATGCCGAGAATTATCAGCGTGAGCGCCGCGGACGCGCCATATATAATGTTGCGATTAACCGCCAGGTCGCTCTTCGACGTATCGATAAAAAATAAAGAGCCGATGAGGAACGCCGTCACCCCGCCCAGCCCGAGAATTCCATAGCTGGTGACGAAGGCCTCGGAAATCAGCATGCCGACGCCGAGAAAAATCAGCAGCAAGCCGGTGAGATTTACCGGCAGCACCTGGAACGACGCCAGCGCGAGCAGCAGGCAAATCGCGCCGGCCACGCCGGGAAAAATCACGCCCGGATGCGCGAACTCGAAGTACAGCCCAATCAATCCGCCCATCAGCAGCAGGTACACGATGTTGGGATCGGCGAGCGTGTCGAGCAGTTTCTGACCGGGCGTCATCCGCACGCGCCTGACTGTCGCGTCTGCCAGCGCGAGCGTCACGGTCTGGCCCGCCACCTGCACCTTGCGGCCGGTGGCTTGCGTGAGCAGGCTGCGCAAATCGGGCGCGACGATGTCGATCACGTTCTTCGCCAGCGCCTCGCGCTCGCCAATTGCGATACTGTGGCGAACGGCCTGCTCGACCCAATCCTCGTTGCGCCCGCGCTGCTGCGCGATCGTGCGCGCGAAGGTCGCCGTGAAGTTCTCCATCTTCTGGCCCATCTCGCCCTTGATGTCCTCGCCGCCCTCCTCCACCGGATGCGCCGCGCCAATCGTCGTCCCCGGCGCCATCGCCGCGACGTTCGCCGCTTCGGTGATGAAAGTCCCGGCCGACGCCGCGCTCGCGCCCGACGGCGCGACGTAAACGATCACCGGCAACGGCGCCGCGAGGATCGACTTGACGATCTTTTGCGCCGAGCTCAGCAAGCCGCCCGGCGTGTCGAGCTCGATCACGAGCGCACTGGCACCGTCGGCCGTTGCGGAAGCGAGCGCGTCGTCGAGGTAGGACGCGGTGGCGGGATTGATCGCGCCGTCAATCGTGATCAGCTCGACCCACGGCGGATGGGCTGCCGCTTTGGCCGGCGCATCGGCGGCAAGAATTCCGTGCGATGCGGTCAGCGCCACCGCTGCCGCGATCGCGAACAGCGCGACGACGATGAGTCTTGCCCGCGCTCTCACGACGGCGAACCGCCGCGCCGCGGGATCGGCATGCCGAGATATTTCATCACTTCCTGAATATCCGCCCACACCAGCCGCTTGTCGCTTGGCGTGCGCAGCAGGTACGCCGGATGAAACGTCGGCATGAATCGGATGCCGCGAAAGTCCTGCCAGTTGCCGCGCAGCTTGCTGATGGGAATCTTCACCTTGAGCACCGCCTGCACGGCGAAAGTCCCCAACCCAACGATCGCGCGCGGGCGCACGAGGTCAATCTGCCGAAACAAAAACGGCTCGCACGCAGCGACTTCGTCGGGTTCGGGATTTCGATTGTCGGGCGGCCGGCACTTGATCACGTTGCAGATGTACACGTCGGCGCGGCTGATCCCCATGCCGCGCTCGATGATATCGGTCAGCAACTGACCGGCGCGGCCCACGAACGGCTCGCCGCGCGCGTCCTCGTCGGCGCCGGGCGCCTCGCCCACGAACATCAAATCCGCGTTCGGATTGCCGACGCCGAAGACCAGGTTCGTCCGGCGCGGCGCGAGCTTGCATCGCTGACAATCGCCGATGAACGCGCGCAACTCGTCAAGCGTCGAAGTTTTTTCGAGCCCCGGATATTTCGAAAACAGTTCGGTCGACATCGGCGCGGCTGCCGGCTGGCTCGCTGCAGGAGCCGACACTGCGGGCATTGCGCGCGGCGCGGAAGGCGGCGCCGCCGGAAGTCCCTCCATCCCCTCTTCCCGCAGCTGCTCGACGTAGTCGCGAATCGTTGCGACCAGCGTGCGGCGATCCAACGGCGATGACGCATCCATTTGAGAATTATCTGACGGCGCGCAGGCGCGAGGACTTCTCGGCGCGTCCCGGCTTCGATTTGGCTGCACGCAACGCGACGATTCGATCGAGGATGAGATCGGCGACCGCATCCTTGGACATCTGCGGATGGCTCTGCGAGCCGCCGTCGGCGCCGATGAGCGTGACGATATTGGTATCGACCTCGAAGCCCGCGCCCTCCCGCGTCACATCGTTGGCGACGATCAGGTCGAGACCTTTGCGCTTGAGCTTGGCGCGCGCGTTGGTCTCCAGGTCCTGGGTCTCGGCCGCGAATCCTATCAGGATGCGCGCGCCCTTCTTCGCCGGCGAGCCGCGGCATCTCGTCCGCGATCGATTCCATCTCGAGCCGAAGCCCGCGCGCGTCTTTCTTGATCTTGCCGCTCGCCGGATTCGCCGGACGGAAATCCGCGACCGCCGCCGCCATTACGAGCGCCGTTGACCACGGAAAATTGCTCGACGTTTGCGCGAGCATCGCCGCCGCCGTCACCGTGTCGATTCGCTCGACGCCCCAAGGCGTCGCAATCGCCGACGGTCCCGCCACGATTCGCACGGCCGCACCCCGGCGCCACGCCGCGCGCGCAATCGCGAAGCCCATCTTGCCCGACGAGCTGTTCGAAACGAATCGCACCGGGTCGATCGGCTCCCGCGTCGGTCCCGCCGTCACCAGAATTTTCTCGCCGGCGAGGTCCTGTGCCGAGAGCATCTTCTCGATCTCCGCGACCACGATCGCCGGGTCCGGCAGCCGTCCCTTGCCTTCGTAACCGCACGCCAGCGCGCCTTCCGCCGGATCGATAATCACCGCGCCGCGCGCCCGCAGCGTGGCCAGGTTCTCGACCACCGTCGGATGCTCATACATGTGCACGTTCATGGCAGGCGCAAACGCGACTTTCGCGCGCGTCGCCAGCAGCACGGTGGTCACGATATCGTCGGCGATACCGACGGCGGCTTTGGCGATCACATCGGCAGTCGCCGGCGCGATCACGATCGCGTCCGCGCTGTCCGCCAGCCTGATATGCCCGATCTCGGATTCCTGCGTCAGCGAAAATGTGTCGGTGGCGACCGGATTGGCGCTGAGCGTCTGCAGCGTGAGCGGCGTGATGAACTCGGTCGCGTTGCGCGTCATCATAACGCGGACGTTCGCGCCGGCATTGACGAGCAGGCGCACCAGCTCCGCCGATTTGTAAGCGGCGATTCCGCCACTCACGCCAAGCACGATCGTCTTGCCGTCAAGCACGCCCATCGCCCTTGATTCTAGTGCGGCGCGCTCGCCCGCGAAACGGCCTCAAGAGCGGCCGTCAGTCGTAGTATTCGAGGCCGAGATGCGTGATCAGGTCTTCGCCGCGCATCCAGCGCAGCGTGTTCTTGAGCTTCATCAGCTGAATGAAAATGTCGTGCTCGGGATAAATATTCGGCGCATGCATCGGCGCCTTGAAGTAGAACGACAGCCATTCCTGTATCCCGCGCATGCCGGCGCGATGCGCCAAATCGAGAAACAGCACGAGGTCGAGCACCAGCGGCGCCGCCAATATCGAATCGCGGCACAGGAAATTAATTTTGATCTGCATCGGATAGCCGAGCCAGCCGAAGATATCGATATTGTCCCACCCTTCCTTCGAATCGCCGCGCGGCGGGTAGTAATTGATTTTCACCGAGTGGAACACGTCGCTGTAAAGCTGCGGATGCAGCTCCGGCTGCAGGATCTGATCGAGCACCGACAGCTTGGTCTCTTCCTTGGACTTGAACGACCCCGGATCTTCGAGCACCTCGCCGTCGCGATTGCCGAGAATGTTGGTCGAGAACCATCCCGACATCCCGAGCATGCGCGCCTTCAGCCCCGGCGCGATCAGCGTCTTCATGAACGTCTGCCCGGTCTTGAAGTCCTTGCCGCAGATCGGAAGATTGGTCTCGCGCGCGAGCTCCAGCAGCGCGGGCGTGTCGGTCGTCAGGTTGGGCGCACCGTTGGCGTACGGGATTCCCATCTTGAGCGCGGCGTACGCGTAAATCTGGCTCGGCGCGATTTCCGGATCGTTGCTCGCGAGCCCGGCCTCGAACGCCTTCAACGTTTCATGCACCGCCGCCGGCCGATGAAACACCTCGGTCGACCCGCACCACACCATCACGGTCCGCGCGACGCCGGTGCGCTTCTGGAATTGCCGGATGTCGTCCATCAGCATCGCGGCCTTGTCCATCTTGGTGCGCGCTTCCTTCAGATTCGGCCCGCGAATATTGCGCACATAGTCCTGATCGAAAACTGCATCCATCGGATGAAGTTTTTCCAGCGGCTCGCGCACCTGCTCCAGGAGCCTTGGATCGAGCACCGCCGCGTTCAGTGCCGCTTCGTACGCACTGTCCTCGTAAATGTCCCAGCCGCCGAATTCCAGATCCTCGAGCTTGGCCAGCGGCACGAAATCCTTGATCAGAGGCGTGCGGCCTTCGGTCCGTTTGCCGAGACGGACAGTTGCAAGCTGGGTCAACGATCCAATCGGCGCGCCCAACCCGCGCTTGACCGCCTCGACTCCCGCAATGAATGTCGTGCTGACCGCACCGAGGCCGGGAAGCAGAACGCCGAGCTTGCCGTCCGCGGGTGCGATCGGGACGGGACCTTTGGTCGTCAAAACTTCAGAGCTCCCTGGCGTCAGCCCTTTCGAAACCGCGAAGGAAATTCAGCGCCGAAAGTTTGATCCGGATGCAACACGCGCGCGCGCGCGATGAGCGCCTCTTCGGTCTCCGGAATGTTGGGGTCCGGGATGCAGCAATCGACCGGGCACACGGCCGCGCACTGCTCCTGATCGAAGAAGCCGACGCATTCGGTGCATTTGTCCGGCACGATGTAATAGATGTCTTCCTTGATTGCGGGCTTGGTGGCGCCGTCGAGTTCCCACTGCGCGCCGCCTTCGTAAATCGCCGTGTTCGGACACTCCGGCTCGCACGCACCGCAGTTGATGCATTCTTCTGTTATCAGCGTGGACATTTTCCAGCTCCGAAACCGGTCATGATTGAAACGGACCGCCGCGTATTGGCGGCAACAAATCGAACGGACCGAACGGCAACAATATCGGCGCGCGGCAAGAGGAGCAAGTAGAAGAGCGGGTATCGCACGGCGTCAGCGGTCAATCGGCCACCGCATTCGCGATCCGCCGCGCAAGTTCCAGAAATGCAATGCTGGCCGGATGCGCAGGATTGGCGACTACGATCGGCATGCCGTCATCGCCGGCCTGTCGCACGTCGGGGTAAATCGGAATTCGCGCGAGCAGTTGCGTCCCTTCCTCGGCCGCCATCCGCTCGCCGCCGCCATAGCCAAAAAGTTCGTCGCGCTCGCCGCAATCGGGACACACAAAATAGCTCATGTTCTCGACCACGCCGAGAATCGGGCAATGCACCTGGCGAAACATTTTGACCGCGCGCGTCGCGTCGAGCAGCGCGACGTCCTGCGGCGTCGTCACGATCACCACGCCGTCCACCGAGACCTGCTGCGCGAGCGTCAACTGCGCGTCGCCGGTGCCCGGCGGCAGATCGACCACCAGGAAATCCTGCGTGCCCCACAGCGTGTCCTTCAGGAATTGCCGCACCGCGCCCATCACCATCGGTCCGCGCCAGATTACCGGCGCCTTTTCGCCGAGAAAAAATCCGATCGAGATGAGCTTCACCCCGTATTTTTCGATCGGGAAAAAATTCTGCCCGCCCGCCGACTTCGGCCGCTCGTCGCCGACCTTGAACATCATCGGCACCGACGGCCCATAGATGTCGGCGTCGAGCAGCCCGACGCTGAGCCCCAACCGCGCCAGCGCCACCGCGATATTCGCCGCGACCGTAGATTTGCCGACACCGCCCTTCCCGCTGCCGACCGCGATAATGTGCTTGGTCCCCTCGAGCCGCACGCGCCCGGTCTTCTCGCCAAGCTCGGCCTCAATCCGATGCACCCGCAGCTCGACGCTGGGTACGCCCAGCTCATGCGTCAGCGCATGATGGATGCTGGCCGCCAGTTCGCGAATCAGCTCGTCGCGCTCGCTGACCTGTCGAAGCGTGATCGCATAGCCGCCCTTTTCCGACGGCTGCGCATCCTCGACAATCCCAAGCGCAACGATATCGGCGTCGTAGCCGGGATACTTTACGTGCCCCAGCGCCTCGATCACCGCATCGTTTGTCACCAGTCGTGCCACTAATGCAATTATCGCAGATGCATTAGCGCGTCGAAAGCATCGCCCAGCGCCAGCCGGCCACCTATCTCAAATTTTCGATCCCCTTCTGGCGCTCGCTTACCGTTTGACGGTAACCGTGAAGCAGACGTATAATGCTTATGTGATCAAGAGCTTTCGCGATTCCCGCGCACAAGCTCTTTTCGAACAGCAGGACGTGCCGGCCTTGCGGCATATCGAGCGCACGGCACGGCGGAAACTGGAAGCGTTGGACTCGGCGCAACGACTAGGCGATCTCGCGGCTGCACGAGGCAACAATCTGGAAGCTCTGAAGGGCAACCGTCTCGGACAACACAGCATTCGAATCAACGACCAATATCGAATCTGCTTCGTATGGCAAAATGGAGACGCGTCCGAGGTCGAAATAGTCGACTACCATCGCTAAAGAGATTCGGAGAACTGAACAATGGCTGCGAAAAAACTATCCCCCATTTTCCCGGGCGAAATCCTGAACGAGGACTATCTGATTCCAGCGGGCATCAGCATTAACCGGCTCGCAATGGATATCCATGTGCCGGTTTCACGCGTCTATGAAATCGTCAAGGGAGAGCGCGCAATCACCGCCGACACTGCTCTCCGACTGGCGCGCTATCTCGGCACCAGCGCTGAGTTCTGGATGAATCTGCAGACCAAGTACGAACTTCGCAAAACGAAGGACGAGCGCGCCGCCAGGATAGCCGCCGAAGTGCGCCCGCTGGCCGCATCCGGGCGCTGAAGCTACCGCGCGAGGGGCGCGAGGCGCGACGCGATCACGTCGCGCGCTTCGGTCGCGATTTGGCGGACGATTTCGCCGGCTGGCGCGATTCTTTCGATCAAGCTCACTGATTGTCCCGCATAGAGCGGCAATCCGCTGAGATCGCCCTCGACCGAATCCGACGGAGGATTCACCGAGTACCGCGGCAGCGGCGCGTCGACGCCTCCGCGACGAAGATGCGCGAGCACTTCGCCTTCGCCCGCGCGATCGGGGCTCGCGGGACTGCCCGCGCGCTGCCATGCATCGACCAGCGGCGTGCGAATCACACGATGTGCCGCGTCGGGCCAACCGACATCGAACAGCTTGGTGTGAAGCGTGTCGCTCGCGTGCGCGTCGACCACCGCCTGCTTGTACTTCGGATGCGCCGACGCCTCGCGCGAGGCAAGGAAGCGCGTGCCGAACACCGCGCCGTCGGCGCCGAGCGCCAGCGCTGCTGCCAGACCGCGGCCGTCGCTGATTCCTCCCGCCGCGAGCATCGGCAAATCGCCAATCGCGTCCCGCACTTCCGGCACCAACGCGAACGTCGTTACGACGCCGCGAACGTGGCCGCCGGCCTCGAAGCCTTGCGCGATAATCGCGTCGGCGCCGGCGCGTTTGGCCGCGGCCGCTTCCAGAGCCGAACCGCACTGCCAGATGACTTTCAGGCCGAGCTTCTTGCAGGCCGGGATGTGCTCGGCGGGATCGCCCCAGAACAACGTCACTGCGGAAATCGGCTGCTTCGCGAGCGCTTCGAAAGTTCCCGGCTGAAGAAACGGAATCAACTGATTAACGACGATCGGCTTCGAGGTGATCTTCCGCGCAGCCGCGATCTCGGCGCCGATCTCATCCGGCGGGAAACCCGGCAGCGCAAGCGTGCCGAGGCCGCCCGCCTCCGACACGGCGGCCGCAAGATTCGCGAGCGCGATAGTGCCCATCCCGGCGCATACGATCGGATACTCGATGCCGAACAGCTCGCAGAATTTCGTCTTCAGCATTGGCCGAAGCTCCGCTACTCAAGGCTTGGTCGCTTTGATCGAAAAAATCGTCGGAATCGGGTCGCCCTCGATATGCCACAGACCGTCGCTGCCCTGCTTCATGAACGGGGCATGCTGATAGATGCATTCGGCGAACTCGTGCAGGTACTCGATTCGCAGTCCCGTCGCCGCAATCGCACTGACGACGTCGCCGAGCCGGTACATCCACTGATGCGTTTCGGAAACTATCTTCGTGTGGTCGGAATAATCGGGTCCAGGCGGATCCTCTCGCATCGCCGTGTGGAAGTACGAAATCTCAAACTCCAGCTTGGTCGCGCCCGCGTCATTGCGGCTCATCTGCGTGAGCGGGTGAAACTCCGCCATATAGAAAAACCCGCCGGGCTTGACGAAGCTCGCCGCAACCTGCGCCCATCGCGTGATATCCGGCAGCCAGCACAATGCCCCGTACGACGTGAACACGATATCGAACTGCTCGTGCACCACGTCGGGCGCGTCGTAGATGTTTGATTGCACGAATCGCGCGGGAATCTTCAGCTCGCCGCTGATAGAACGCGCCAGCTTGATAGCCTCATCGGAAAAATCTACGCCAGTGACCTGCGCGCCCATTCGCGCCCACGACATCGTGTCGAGTCCGAAATGACACTGCATGTGCAACAGCGACTTGCCGCGAACATCGCCAACCTCGCGCAGTTCGATCGGCTTGAGAACGTTCTGCGCCCGCCTTGAATTCCGCCAGCCGGTACCCGCGCGAGCCCGCGTGAATCCGCGCCATCTGGTTCCACGCGTCGAGATTTGCTTTCAGCCGCTCATCCATCGCGCCAACGCTCGCGCCAATACTATGGACGCTCCTGGCTGTAGTCCCACGACACCGTATGCGACGGCTTGAACGTCACCACCACGACCTTGTTGCCCTTGAGCGACTTCGCGTACGCCTTGCCGAGCTTCTTGCCCAGGTACTCGACCGCCATCCTCTCGGTGCGCTTGTCGTCGACTTTTTCCTCGAGCGTCGCGCGCCCCTTCAGCACCACCGTCTTGTACGGCGCCTTCTTGGTATCGACCACCAGCGTGACGCGCGGGTCGCGCACCAGGCATTTGTACTTGAACGACTCGGCGCCAGTGTGAAACACGACTTGCCCGTCGGCATACTCGTACCAGGTCGGCACCGCGTGCGGCGCGCCGTCAGGCGCCGTGACCGCGACCACCGCGACCAAAGGCTTCTTGAGCAGCTTCTCGATATCTTTTTTCTTCATCGGCATGCGGATGCTGGCTCCTCTGACGCCACGAATTGATCGTAGAGTTATTTGCCCTTGAAATTCGGTTTGCGTTTTTCGCGGAAGGCTCGCGTCCCCTCGCGCACGTCCTCCGACGGATTTGTGATCATCACGTTCAGCGCGGCGTCCTCGAGCGCATTCTCGAGCGTCATCTCGCGCTGCTTGTACATCATGCGTTTGGCCAGCCTGATTGCCAGCGGCGGTCCGTCCGCCAGCCGCCGCGCGAAATCATTGGTGCGCGCCTCGAGCTCCGCGTGCGGCACCACTTCAGTCACCAGCCCGAGTTCGAGCGCCGTCTTCGCGTCATAGACCTCCGACAGCAGCGTCATCTTGAGCGCGCGGTCGAGTCCCATGAAGCGCGGGAACAGGTACGCGCCGCCTTCGTCGCACAGCAGCGCGAACTTGAGTGCAGTGTCTCCCAGCCGCGCCTGGTCCGACGCAATCCTGAAATCGCACGACAGCGCGAGCGTCAGCCCGCCCGCGACCGCCGCGCCGTTGATCGCCGCAATGACAGGCTTGTCGAATCGATGCAACGAAATCACCAGCTGATGGAACCCCTCGCGCATCTCGAGCATGTGTCCCATCGGATGCCCATGGAAACGCGACCGGCTTTCGGGCGCGCCGCTGATATCGCCGCCGGCGCAGAACGCGCGCCCGCTGCCCGTGATAATCAGCACTCGCACGTCGTCGTCCTGCCGCGCGAGATCGATCGCCGCGCACATCTCCTTGACCATCGTCTCGTTGTAGCCGTTCATCCGCTCGGCGCGGTTGATGACGATCTTCGCCACCCCGTCGCGCGCCCCGTAAATAACGGTCTTGAATTCCATAGACCTAGCCTCGCAACTGAACACTGGGTGCAGGGGTCACCCCTGCCCAAGGAAGTGTGAAACCCAAGGCGGGTTTCACTTTAAATCTTGTGAATCCCTCCTACCGCCCTTTGAAGGTAGGCGCCCGCTTCTCCAGAAACGCCTTCACCGCCTCGCGATGGTCCTCAGTCCGCCCCGTCATCGTCTGTCCCCACGCCTCGCGATCGAGCAGCTCGTTGAACTCATGATTAATCGCCGCGTTGAGATTCGCCTTCATATAGGTGTAGGCAATCGTCGGCCCGTTGGCGATTCGCGACGCGATCGTATGCACCTCGTCGCGGAACGTCGCCGCCGGCACGACTCGATTCGCGAGCCCAATCTTCAGCGCCTCGTCCGCGCCGATCACATCGGCCAGAAAATACAGTTCGCGCGCCTTCGCCGATCCCACCAGATGCGTCAGCGACCAGGTGCCGCCGTAATCGCCCGAGAAGCCGACCTTGGCGAACGCGGTGCCGAAACGCGCCGCGTCCGACGCGATCCTGATGTCGCAGGCCATCGCCAGGCTCAAGCCTGCGCCGGCCGCCGGTCCGTTGACCGCCGCGATCGTCACCTTCGACATCTCGTGCAGCAGGCGCGACGCTTCTTCGCCGCGACGCAGTCCCGCCACGCGATCCTCGATCGTCTGCTCCGTGCCCGCGCTTGCGCCCGCACTCTCATTGCGCGCGCGCATTCCGCCGATATCTCCGCCCGAGCAGAATCCGCGCCCCGCGCCCGTCACCACGACGGCGCCAATCTCAGGATTGCTCGCCGCGCGCAGCAGGTTGTCCACCAACCCGCCCATCATCTCGTTGCTCATCGCATTGAGCTTGTCGGGCCGATTCAGCGTCAGGTACAGCACGCGGTCTTTAACTTCGGTCAGCAGGTCCGCCATTTTAAGCCTCCAAAAATTTGAGTTCGTCGTGCCGACGGTGACCGCCGGCCGGTTCTCCCGCGGCGACAACGGAGTCGCGTCCGGACTGCGCCGTCGCGCCGCGATTCGACTCTGGTACTACTTCACGTCCGCCAATCTGTCGAGTGCCGCCGCGACCGCCTGCGTGCCGTCCAGGTCGTGCCCGAGCGCGGCAGCCGCATTGAACATCGACGCCATCAGCGCGAGCCCCGGCAGCGCCAGCCCCGACTCGCGCGCCGCCTCGGCCACCAGCCGCAGGTCCTTGCGAATCAGCTTGATGAAAAACCCGGGCCGATAGTCGCCCGCGATAATCTTGGGACCGAGATTCGACAACTGCCACGACCCCGCCGCGCCCGCGCCAATCGCCTCGACCACGCGCGACGCATCGAGGCCGCCGCCGTTGGCAAACTTGATCGCCTCGGCCGCCGCCTCGAGCGCGAGCGCAACCGCGATCTGATTTGCCAGCTTCGTCATCTGCCCTGCGCCCGACGCGCCCATGTGCGTGATTCTTTTTCCCATCAGCTCGAACAGCGGCCGCGCCCGCTCGAACGCCGCCGCATCGCCCCCGACCATTATCGTGAGCGTGCCGTCGCGAGCGCCGACGTCGCCGCCCGATACGGGAGCATCCAGGTACTCGACGCCCTTCGCCTTGAGCCGCGCCGAAATCGCGCGCTCCGCAGCAGGCGCCACGGTGCTCATGTCGATAACGATTTGTCCCGACTTGAGCACCGCCTCGATCTTCGCGACCGTCGCCTCAACATCGGGAGTGTCGGGCACCATGATAAACACCACCTCCGCACCCGCGACGCACGCTACCACGTCGGCCGTCATGGTAGCGCCGTCGGCAGCGAGCGCCCGCGCCTTCTCCGCCGATCGATTGAACACGCGCACGCGATTCCCGCCGCCAATCAGCCGCCGCGCCATCGGCGCCCCCATAATCCCGGTTCCAATCCATCCGATTTCCATGGCGAATGTCTCCTGTCTTTTTTCCAGCGAGATTCTAAATAAACTTTAACGATTTACTTTGCAGAAAGTACAAAGCTTCCCGCAGCGACGCCGCAACCAACCGCTCACGTCGCGCGTATTCATGGTGGATACATTTTCGAGGGATGAAGATGAAATCTAAGAATACGAACAAACGAACTCTTCGCGCCGCGATCGTCGCACTCGGCGGCGCGGTTGCTCTAACCGCAATGACCGGATGCTACAGCCCGCGCGCAACCGACACTGTCACGGGAGCCGCACTCGGAGCCGGCACGGGAGCGTTGATCGGCAGCGCTGAAGGCTCGCCCGGCACGGGCGCACTGATCGGCGGCCTGGGCGGCGGCGCAGTCGGCTACATCGTCGGCACCGAGATGTACCATAACGGCTACTACGGCCGCGGCGGTTACTACCCCGGCGGCTTCTGATCGTCCGCCGACGTCTTCTTTAACACTGGGTGCAGGGGTCACCCCTGCCCAAGGAAGTGTGAAACCCACGGCGGGTTTCACTTAAAATCTTGTGAAACTTTCCTCTACCGCTGCCCAATCCAATCGGAAGGCGCGACCGCCCGCCATCGCGCGCGAATCGCGTCATACTCCGCCGGCGCCAACGCCCCCGCACCGGCATGCGCGATATTCTGCGCAATTCGCTCGACCCGCGTCGTCCCGACGATCGCCGTCGTCACGCCCACCGTGCCGAGCGTGAATCGCAGCGCAGTCGCCGCCGCATCGTCGCCGCCGCGTTTAAGAAAATCGTAATCAAGTTTCTGCAGCCGATCCCAATACGGCCGCGTGTACCAGTCGGAGGGCGGCTGCTTGCCATGCCGCCACGCCGCGTTCGCGATTGGCCGCTTGACGATCACGCCCATCCCGCGCGCGGCGGCCTTCGGCAGCACGCGATCGATTGCTTCCTGGTCCGCGATACTCACCGAAATCTGCAACGTGTCGAACGCGCCGCTCTCGACCGCGTACACCGCTTCATCGGAGTCGGCGCTGCATCCGACGAAGCGCGCCTGCCCGCGCTCGCGCGCCTTGTGGATCACTTCGATCACGCGCCCGTCCTTGAGCGTCGCCATCGGCGGGCTATGGAACTGCATGACATCGACGTGATCGGTCCCCAGATTCTTGAGACTTCGCTCGATACTCCGCGCCAGCATGGCAGGCTCCCAATCATTGTCCGCGTAACCCGAAGCGCGCGCCGAGGCGGACTCGAGCCGCGCATGCCCGCACTTGGTCATCAGCACAACTTCCGCGCGCCGCGAGCGAATCGCCTTGCCCACCAGCACCTCGCCGTCGGCATAGCACTCAGCGGTATCGATCACATTGATTCCCGCATCGAGCGCGGTGTTCAGAATTTTATCGACGGTTTTCTGCGCAACAGCCTGGTAGCCGACTTCCGACCCGCCAAACCCAAGAGAAGAAACGCGCAGCCCGGTCTTGCCCAACAATCGATATTCAATAGCCATAAGAATGCGAGAGCGAAGATTATTGCGAACACCCCGCCGAAGCAAAAGAAAGAAAAAGGCCGGACGTGAAAAACGTCCGGCCTTTGCGAAAATCCGATCTGTGAAGTCGTTCAGGCGGCTTGCTTGGTCTCGATTGCCAGGCTCTCCTCCGCGATCGATCCGCGCTTGGAGAAGGTCACCGCGATTGCCAGCGCGATGATCGAGATCACCACGATTGCGATCCGCAGAGGAGTCACGCCGCCGAGCGCGACCGTCGTGAACGGCGCCGCCAGGATCGCGACCAGGTTCATTACCTTGATCATCGGGTTTAGCGCCGGGCCGGCCGTGTCCTTGAACGGATCGCCGACCGTGTCGCCTACGACCGACGCCTTGTGCACGTCGGTGCCCTTGCCGCCGAGGAATCCGTCTTCGACTTTTTTCTTGGCGTTGTCCCAGTTGGCGCCCGCATTCGACATGAACACCGCCATCAACTGGCCCGTGAGAATCGTGCCGCCGAGGAAGCCGCCGAGCGCGCCCGCGCCCAGTCCGAATCCCACCAGCAGCGGAGAGAAGACCGCGAGGATTCCCGGCCCGAGCAGTTCCTTCTGCGACGCCGCCGTGACGATATCGACGCACGCGCTGTAGTCGGGCAGCTCCTCGCCCCGCATGATTCCCGGATGCTCGCGCAGCTGCCGGCGCACTTCGAACACGATCTGATAGGCCGCGCGGCTGACCGCCTTAATCGCGAACGAGCTGAACAGGAACGGCACCGCGCCGCCGATCATCAGGCCGACGAACACGGTCGGCATGTTGATCTGCACGCCGATCGCGCCGAGATGCGCCTCGTCGATAAACGACCGGAACAGCGACACCGCCGCGAGCACCGCGGTCGCAATCGCCAGCCCCTTGGTCAGCGCCTTGGTCGTGTTGCCGATCGCGTCCATCCACGACAGCGTCTTCGAGGCTTCCTCCTGATGGATTCCGCCCATCTCGAAGATGCCGTGGGCGTTGTCGGTGATCGGCCCGTAGGTGTCCATCGCGAGGATGAAACCGGTGGTGGTGAGCAGACCGAGGCCGGTCAGCGCGATTCCGTAAAACTGCAGCGCGAGCGACTCGTGGAAAATCGCCATCGCGCCGATAATCGCCGCGGCGATCACCAGCAGCGCCCACACCGACGACTCGAGTCCCTCGGCCATGCCCGACAGGATCAAGTGTCGCCGGGCCCGTGCGCGCCGCCATCGCCGTTTCGGTGACGGGTCCCTTATCCGGATGCGTGAAGTAGTTGGTGAGCCACAGCGTCACGACGGCGAGAATAATTCCGAGCGACGCGCAGCAGGCGAAGCGCCAGTCGGTCGCGCCGGTGCGCGGGTCGTCGAGGTAGAGATAGTTCACGACGAAGAATCCGAACACGGATGCGATCGCCGAGGTCATGTAGCCGATATTGATCGGGCGCATCGGGTCGAGCATTTTGCCGGCCGGCACGCGCACCGCCATGATTCCGATGATCGACGAGAACACGCCGACGCCGCGCAGGATCAGCGCGAACATGATCAGCTTGACCGCGAACGCGCCCGCATACTGCCCGTAGGCCGCGATAAAGTCCGACTCCTGCAGCGCGTATGCCGCCAGGATTATCGCCGCGACCAGCGTCACCTCGTACGACTCGAACACGTCGGCTGCCATGCCGGCACAGTCGCCGACGTTGTCGCCCACGTTGTCGGCAATCGTGGCGGGGTTGCGCGGGTCGTCCTCGGGCAGGTCCTGCTCGATTTTGCCGACCAGGTCGCCGCCGACGTCAGCCGCCTTGGTGTAGATTCCGCCGCCGACGCGCATGAACAGCGCCGCCAGCGAGCCGCCGAAGCCGAAGCCGACAAGAACCTTCATCGCGTTTTCGCGGAACACCAGGAAAATGATGGTCGCGCCGAGCAGTCCGAGCCCGACCGTGAACATCCCCGAGACTCCGCCCGCCTTGAACGCGAGTTCCATCGCGTCCTTGAAACTGGTGAGCGCGGCGTTGGCGCTGCGCACGTTGCCCTTGACCGCCAGCCACATGCCGACGTAGCCGGCGCCGTACGACGCGGCCACGCCCATCAGAAACGCGATCGAGATTCCGAGCGGCAGGTACAGGCCCGTATAGACCTGGCGGTACATGAAGAACAGCGCGACAAAGATGACGGCGACGAACCAGACCATGGTTCTGACCTGGCGTCCGAGATACGCCATGGCGCCGAGCTCGATAGCGTCGGCCACGTCGGTCATCGATTTGGGTCCGGGGTCGGCAGCGAGCACGACGCGTATCAGCACGACGCCGTAAGCCAGCGCGACCAGCGCCGAGACCAGCACCAGCCACAGGATCGCCACCTGGCCGCCGGTTAAAGTGGGCAGAACGATATTCGATTCGCTCATCGGTAATCCGAGTCTCCTGAAAATAGTCGAGGTTGAATAAAAGGCGGTTTCCGCCTGTGCACTTGAATCGCGCCGATAACAGCCGGGCGATTACCCTCTGGGTATCTGGCGCAGTCTAGGTTTTCCTGAATGCGATGTCCAGTTATCGGAGTGGTGCTCGAACGACGTTCACTGGGTTGGCTGCGGCCGCACTCGGTCGTAGCGAAATATCAGGCGGTAAATTTTACCCGTACCGGTAAGAGCCGGCGCCGAGTTCAGGACTTGGAATACCGACAGCTGAAGAGGTTCCGATCGTCTATTGGCGCAAGCGGCAGCAGAGTTTTTGGTCGGACCCTCCCATCATCCGAAGAAAACCAACGCGACCGTGACAACACAGCCAACGTAGATTAGCGGGTACAGCAATTGAGAAATCCTGCGGATGCGGTTCGCATGATCCGGCCATTCCAACTCGAGCGCCTGGTGCACAACGACCAACTCGAGCATCGACACGAAGCTGAACACAAAGCTGACCAGGAAGAAGGCATCGATGAATGTGAGATAAGGTACCTTCGGCAAACTGCTCGATATCGCGAACAGAAACGCAATTTCGGTGAGGATGGCAGTCAGTGTGATCGATATTTGAGTGTAGTAGTCGCCAATCTTTATCCAGAACGCCGAGTAGGCAATTGCCACCATGACGATCAGCGGCAGGAATACTTTCCAGATGTAGTAGCGCGACCGCCGTTGAACCTGGAGATCGATTTCAAGCTCAGGAATTTTCTTGCCGGTTCGACCAAGTTCGCGGGTCTGCTGAGATGCGTTGAATCCGAGAATCTTCCACTGGGCCAATTCGACGAAAGGTTCGGTGCCGACGCCGCTGTTCGGTTCGTCGTATACCATAGCGACGGTATCGCGCTCATCGAGGAACGGCTGCACGAAGATCTCCAACGACTGATTGTCAAAGGGGAACGGCTCCAGGAAGAATGACGTAGTAAGTTCCGCCTTAAACAGCTCGATGTAATGGATGGTGCCGTCGGGGTCTCCCTTGATGTTCGCGGTAACCTTGTCTCTGGCTGCGGTCGCGTTGATCATCAAGAGGCTCGGAATCCAGATTTCGTCGGGAGTGTATTCTCTTTGCGTGGCGCCTGGGCGAGGATAAAAGACCAATCGCGGATCCTTCCAGGTCATGAAAAGATAGCCGCTGATTTGAAACAGCTCCTTAACTTCGTCCACATCGATCAGGTTGGTTAGAAAAAGTCCGACCCGCACCTGTACCGGCTTACCGTCGATCTGCGGCGGGATGAGCAGGGAGTCGTTGTGTGCGACGTCGGCTTTAGCTGCCGACACTATCGCCAGCGACAGCAGGGACAGTAGCGCCGCGAGCAAGCCCCAGAGCATGCGGCGGGCGCGCGGCTGTCGATAGCCGGTTCTGTCAGTTGAAATCGCCGCCTCCTCCCCGCTCTGTCACCAGGTCTTGATTCAGCGCTCGCGATTTAGCCGTAGGGATTCGTGACGACGTACACCACCTGGCTGCCATTGTAGTAGGTTTTGTAGTAGGCGCCGTTGCCGTACATGTAGCTCTGTCCGTTGACGTCGGCTGCGTACGCGCCCGGCGGCAGCACGTAAACCGTCGTCCCTACCGGTGGCGGACCGTATGCGGGTGGCGGTGCATATCCATAAGGTGGAGGCGTGTATCCGTATGGATTGTTCTCGACGATCGTCGTCGAAGGCTGGGCGGCGCTAGCCGTTATCATCGATCCCACTGCCATGCCGCCGACCGCTCCCAGCGCAGCCGCGCCCGCTACTTCGCCGCCGCTATAGCCGCCGCTGCTGCCGCCATAGTAGTAGCCCCCGCCACCGCCGCCGCCATTGTAGTTGGTGTTGCCGACATTGTTATTGATGGTGCTGTCGGTCTGGTACTGCATGTGTTTTTCGGTGTTCTCGTGGCTTTCCTGAAGTTGGTTAGCCTCATTGTACTGCGCCTGCTTCTGCGCTTCCTGATTTGAGTTGTATTCGTTGTAGTCCGACTGCTTCTGCGCTTGCTGATTTGAGTTGTATTGGTTGTAGTCCGACTGCTTGTTGGCGGAGCTCGAGCTGCTGCCGGACTGTGAGGGCGATTTGTACTGGGAACCGCTGTAGCTGGAGCTGTTCGGATGTTCGCCGCTCGACCCTCCGAAGCTGCCGTGGTCGAACCCGTCAGACCCACCGTGGAATCCACCTCCGCCGCCGCCCCAACTGCGGCCGCCTCCACCGCCGTGGTAACCGCCGTATCCACCGCCGCCGCCACCCCACCTGGCCAACGCGTCGGGCGCGCTCGCGAGAGCAATTGCAGCCGTCAATGCCAACACTCGCAACGAAACTCTCCCTGCGACGCGCGAAGCTACAATGATCTTCATGGCTATGACCCCTTGACCTTCAGAAACTCGATGCGCTTGGCATCCTTGGGAAGGTCGGCGTGGAATTTACTGCTCGAAATTTGTTTTGGAAATTTCCAGTTGGAAAGCACCGCGATGTATTCCGGCGACCCGGGCACGGTGCGGTAGTTGATGACGATTTTGCGCGGCACTGGTTTTCCCGATCGGTCGAGCCAGAGCTGCAGATCGACGTTGCTGGACGAAAACGCGATGTGATCGCAATCGACGCCGTTGACGTCGTTTACCCCGACGTAAGTGCCGTAAATGATCGCTTTGCGAATTCTCGCGCACGGATCGCTGTACGCCAGGTTCGACAGCGGCAGCGTCAGGTGCTCGGTTTGCGTCACCTCGTCGAGCATCGCGTCGATCGTGGTGGGCACTTTCATGCTCGCGTAGACCGCGTGCGGCTCGTCGAAAATGGTCAGCGTGTCACCCTGATACCAGAGCTGCTTGCCGCCGAGGTCGCTGTGGTAATCGACCATCAGCGAATCGGGCCGCTGCAGCGCGAAATTCAATTCCGCGGCATACTGGACCTTCACCTGATGCGGCAGCACCTGGTCGAACATTATCTCCGCGTGAAAGCTGAATGCGTCGGCCGTGCCCAGCGCCTCGCAGGTCTTGGTCAACAATTCGTCGGCTTGCGGATCGATCTTCGGAACCGGAGCAGCCTGGACCGGCGCAGCGGCGGCTGGACTGGCTGCAGCAGAGGGGTCCGCCAACGCGCCACCGACCGCTAACGCGATTCCCATCGCAATCCCGCAAACGGCAGCTGCAAATTTGAAGCTCATTTCGTCCTCCCGTGCTGACGCAGCATCACGCCAAAAAATATCGGCGTCAACGATTCTGTGGTTAATGCGCCCGACCCGCAATTGGACCTTGGTACCATCAAATCTTACTTCCCGGTCGGGAACAGTAGCGTGACCGACGCGCGAATCATCCACCCCGGTCCGCCGTCGGGATGCTTCACGAAGTCGTACGCCCCGATCTGAAGACTCATCGCCTGCGGCCCGATATTGAATGCCTTGCCGACATCGGCGCCGACCGGAAGCACCCACGCGTTCTTCATCTCGGCGGTCCAATCGTAGGTTATCGGCGGATCGATTTGCGCATACCATCCGCTCTCAAAATTGTAGCTGACCTCCGGCTCGATATAGGTCTGATTGACGCTTCCCCGGTGTCGAGCGCCGGCAAACGACATCAAATGATATGCGAGCACGCCGCCGAACCATGGCCCCTGCGAGTAGATGAGCGCGGCTGTTGGCCCGGCCGACCACTTCGCGGTCCCCAAATCCGTGCTCGACGCGATCGGAAACTGGAAGATCGGACCCACGCCCCAAATCCACTCGCTTGCGCTTGCCGGTGTCAGGAAAAAGGAAGTCTGCAAGTCATTGAGCCCGAACTGCGAACTCGGACTCGGCGTATAAGTGACGGTCAGACTCGGTCGCGCGATCAGATCCCAATTGGCGTTGAGCTTAAACGGGATCGTGGGCTGCAGGTTCACGGCCGCGCCCGCGCTGTGATTATTTCCGACATTGAAGCCGGTCGTCGCTTGAATCGGGACTTTGACAAAATCCTCGAACGGATTGTGCGTGCTCTTGGCGAGGTCCTGCGGCGTGATCGCAGTCGACAGCGCCGGCGTCGCTTGCTGCGCACGAACCGGCGCAGCGAGCATCAGGCACAACGCAACGCCCGCGAGCACTCGCAAAGGAGCGCTGCGCGATTTCAGAGACCGGTACCGGCTTCGCTGGCGCGCAGCTGTCCGAGATCCTTCCATCCGCTCACGTCGCTCGCTTCTTCTTAACACTGGGTGCAGGGCTCAGCCCTGCCGAGGAAGTCTGAAACCACCGTGGTTTCAGATTCAATCAAGTTCCCCAAGTTCCCCTCCTCCGCACTCGGTTGATTCCCGCAATCGCGGTATGTTTATCTAGCAGGTTCAAATCGCCATGAATGTAAACATCGAAGAACCCAACAGTCTCCGGCGCAAACTTACGATTGAAGTCGAACCCGACGAAATCAAGCATGAGCTGGATCGCGCCTACAACGAACTCAAACGCGGCGTGGTGCTCAAGGGCTTTCGCCCCGGCCATGCACCGCGCAATCTGCTCGAACGATTTTTCGGCGAGCAGGTCCGCGGCGAGGTAGCTCAGAAGCTGGTCGAGGAATACACGAAGAAGGCCCTCGAGGAGCACGACCTCAAGCCTGTCGTCGCGCCTGAAATCGTCACCGAGCAGAGCGACCTGCAGAAGGACCTCGCGCTCAAGTTCAGCGCCACCTTCGACCTGCGCCCGAAGATCGAGGTCAAGGACTACGAGGGCCTCAAGGTGTCGGAGGACACGGTCGCGGTCACCGACGAGCAGGTGGCCGAGGCAATCGAGCGATTCCGCGAGCGCCAGGCGACGCTCAAAAAAGTCGAAGATCGCACCATCGTCGAAGACGGCGACTACGCGCTCGCGTCGGTCGAGGCGTTCGAGGACGGCAAGCCGCTATCTTCGACCAAGCCCGACGATCGGCTGGTCGAAGTTTCCGAGCGCGCGCTCGCACACGGCGTGTTCGAGGTGCTCAAGGGCGCCGAGCTGAACAAAGAGATGCGCGCGTCGAAGACTTACGCGGACGACTACAGCCAGAAAGATCTCGCCGGCAAGACGATCGAATGGCGCGCGACGCCCAAGGAAATCTACCGGCGCGAGCTGCCGACGGTCGACGACGATTTCGCCAAAGATCTCGGCGACGAGAACCTCGAGGCGTTTCGCACCCGCGTGCGCAGCGAGCTGCTCGCGCATGCCAAGCAGGAAGCCGACGCACGCGCACGGCAGGGATTGCTCGATCTCGTGATCGAGCGCAATCCGGTCGAGCTGCCCGAGTCGCTCGTCGCGCGCGAGTTGAGCGCGATGGAATCCGAGCTGCATCAGACGCTCGAAGCGGGCGGCCTGTCGCACGAAGATGCGACCGAGCGGGTCAAGCAGAGCGCCGACGACCTGAAGACGCGGGCCGAGAAGCGCGCACGCACGGGACTGATCGTCGACGCGCTGGCCGAGCAGGAAAAAATCGAAGTCGACGACGAACAGCTCGGCGATCGCGTCGCGCAAATCGTCACGCAGGCCGGACGCAATCGCGATCGCGCCGCCGAATTCTACCGCAAGGAAGAAAATCGCGAGGCGCTGCGCCAGACGATGCGCCGCGAGAAGGCGCTCGACTTCATCCTGAGCCGCGCCAAGCGTGAAGACGCACCGAGTGCACCGCCTGATGCACCGTCCGCACCGCCCGCGGAGGAATCATCCGAGCCGAAGTAGCACTTGTGCTTGCGTCTCCGTGTTCATTCAGAGCGCAGCGAAGAATGACACGGGGAGGCACTCTTCCGAATCGCCGGTCGCGTGCAAGTTTCATCCACAGCCGCGCCGAGCGTGAAGATGCACCGACTGAGCCCCTTGAACAGTGTACATCTGAGCGGAAGTAGCATCGTTGCTACGCAGTTCGGAGCCAAACGGTGTTGCTCCCCCATTTCCGAGTGGTTACAATTTTAAGGCGTCAGCGGCCTTTTCTCTGTTATCGGAACCCGGCTGTGGCGTAAGCTGGATTTATGAGCAACCTGGTACCGATGGTCGTCGAACAGACTGGGCGCGGAGAGCGGGCTTACGACATCTACTCTCGCCTGCTCAAGGACCGCATCGTCTTTCTCGGCACCGAAATCAACGACGACGTCGCCAACCTCGTCACCGCGCAGTTCCTCTTCCTCGAGTCCGAAGATCCCGAAAAAGAGATCAACTTCTACATCAATTCGCCGGGCGGTTCGGTGACGGCCGGGATGGCGATTTACGACACGATGGAGTTCATCCGGCCTCCCGTCTCGACGCTATGTCTCGGGCAGGCCGCGAGCATGGGCGCGATTCTGCTGCTGGCGGGTGCGAAGGGACGGCGCTACGCGCTGCCGCATTCGCGCATCATCCTGCATCAGCCGCTCGGCGGGATGCAGGGGCAGGCGAGCGACCTCGAAATACACGCGAAGGAAATTCTGCACGCGCGGGAGGAAATCAACAACATTATAATGAAGCATACGGGACAGAATCTGCGAAAGATCGAAAAGGACACCGATCGCGATTACTTCATGGCGCCGCAGCAAGCGGTTGAATACGGACTGATTGATGAGGTAATCGTTAGCCGAAGGCCGTCCAAGTGAGCCGCGGGAGGCAGTATGGCCAAGCATGACGACCGCTCGGGCAACCTGGTTTGCTCGTTTTGCGGTAAGAGCCAGGACGAAGTTAGAAAGCTTATCGCCGGCCCAACGGTTTATATTTGCGACGAATGCATCGACCTTTGTAACGACATAATCGCCGAGGAGACTGACAGCGAAGAAGCTTTCAGCCAAAGCTCCGCGGTGCCCAAGCCCGCCGAAATCAAGCGGGTGCTCGACCAGTACGTGATCGGACAGGAACGCGCCAAGAAAATTCTCTCGGTCGCGGTCCACAATCATTACAAACGAATCGACTCGCAGATGGTGACCGGCGACGTCGAGCTGCAGAAATCGAACATCCTGCTGATTGGCCCGACCGGCGTCGGCAAAACTCTGCTCGCGCAAACGCTCGCGCGCTTTCTGCAAGTGCCGTTCACGATTGCCGACGCGACCTCGCTGACCGAGGCCGGCTACGTCGGCGAAGACGTCGAGAACATCATCCTGTCGCTGCTGCAGAACGCCGACTACGACATCGAGCGATGCCAGCGCGGCATCGTTTACATCGACGAGATCGACAAGATCGCACGCAAGGGCGACAACCCGTCGATCACGCGCGACGTGTCGGGCGAAGGCGTCCAGCAGGCGCTGCTGAAAATCATCGAAGGCACGATGGCGTCGGTGCCGCCCAAGGGCGGCCGCAAGCATCCGCAGCAGGAGTTCCTGCAGGTCGACACGACCAACATCCTGTTCATCTGCGGCGGCGCGTTCGTCGGCCTCGACGACATTATCCGCCGTCGTATCTCGGGCAAGACGATGGGCTTCCGCGCCGACCTGACTCATCGCGATCCCAAGACGGTCTCCGAGCTGCTCTACGAAGTGCAGCCGGAAGATTTGCTCAAGTTCGGTTTGATTCCGGAATTCGTCGGCCGCCTGCCCGTCATCGCGACGCTCGGCGAGCTCGACGAAGAAGCGCTGGTGCGAATCCTCACCGAGCCGAAAAACGCGCTCGTGCGCCAGTATCAGAAACTCTTCGACATGGAGAACGTCCACCTCAAATTCACGCAGGGTGCGCTGCGCGCGATCGCGCGCGAGGCGCTCAAGCGCAAGTCCGGTGCTCGCGGACTGCGCGCCATCATGGAAGCGATCATGGTGGACCTGATGTACGAAATTCCGTCGCAACCCAACATCAAGGAGGTGTTAATCTCGGAGGAAGTGGTTACTCAGAAGGAGCAGCCACTGCTGGTCTATCAAAAGACCGCCGAAACCGCATAGCTCGGGAGCCTGAGATCCATCAATGCTTTTTCGAAATGATAAAAAAGATAATCGCGATGCAACGACGAACGTGGTTCCGCTGTTCCCGTTGCGCGAACTGATCGTATTCCCACACGAAGTCTATCCAATCTTCGTCGGCCGCCAGAAGTCCATCAAGGCTCTGGAAGCCGCCGAGGCCAAGAAGACGCCAATCCTGCTGGTCACGCAGAAGGACCCCAAGGTGGCCGAGCCCGCGCCCGGCGATCTCTACACGGTCGGCACGCTCGGGGTGGTCGTGCAGCTGCTCCGCCTGCCCGACGGCACCGTCAAGGCGCTGGTCGAAGGCAAGAAGCGCGCGCGCGTGATCCGTTACCTCGCCGACGAGGAATATTTCCAGGTCGAAGCCGAAGAGATCGAGGAAGTCAGCGACCGCTCGACTGAAGTCGAAGCGCTGATGCGTTCCGTCGTCTCGACCTTCGACAACTATGCCCGCCTCAACAAGAAGATTCCGCCCGAGATGGTGACCTCGATCGCGGCGGTCGACGATCCCGCGTTCCTCGCCGACAAGCTGGTCGGACATCTTGGCATCAAGCTCGAAGACAAGCAGGCGCTGCTCGAATCGACCAACCCGGCCGAACGGCTCGAGAAGATTCTCGGCTACATGCGCTCGGAGCTGGAAATCCTCGAAGTCGAAAAACGCATCCGCTCGCGCGTCAAGAAGCAGATGGAGAAGACCTCGAAGGAGTACTACCTCAACGAGCAGATGCGCGCGATTCAGAAGGAGCTCGGCGAGAAGGACGAATTCAAGAACGAGATTCAGGAATTGGAAGAGAAATTACGGCAGAAGAAGATGCCCGCCGAGGCTCGCGAGAAGTGCGAGCGCGAGATCAAGAAGCTCAAGATGATGTCGCCGATGTCGGCCGAGGCCACCGTCGTGCGCAACTACCTCGACTGGTTCCTCGCGCTACCGTGGTTCGAGTACACCGAGGACAAGCTCGACATCAAGGAAGCCGAGCGCGTGCTCGAGGAAGATCACTACGGCCTGGAGAAGGTCAAACAGCGCATCCTCGAATATCTGGCGGTTGAGACCCTGGTCGGCCAGATGAAGGGACCGATCCTGTGCCTGGTCGGACCTCCGGGCGTCGGCAAGACTTCGCTCGGCAAATCGGTGGCGCGCGCGACCGGACGCAAATTCGTCCGCGTGTCGCTCGGCGGCGTGCGCGACGAGGCGGAAATCCGCGGTCATCGGCGCACCTACATCGGCGCCCTGCCCGGCAAGGTGATCCAGTCGGTGCGCAAGGCGGGATCCTCCAACCCCGTGTTGCTGTTCGACGAAGTGGACAAGATGTCGACTGACTTCCGCGGCGATCCGTCGTCGGCGCTGCTCGAAGTGCTCGATCCCGAACAGAACTGTACCTTCAACGATCACTATCTCGACTGCGATTACGATTTGTCGAAAGTGATGTTCATCACGACGGCGAATACGCTCGACCGAATTCCGCGGCCGCTGCAGGACCGCATGGAAGTCATCCGGATTCCCGGCTACACGGAAACCGAGAAGCTCAACATCGCAAAGAAGTACCTGCTCAAGAAGCAGCAGGAGGCCAACGGGCTGCGGCCGGAGAACATCGAGGTGTCCGACGGCGCAATCCAGGGCATCATCCGCCACTACACGCGCGAGGCCGGCGTCAGAAATCTCGAGCGCGAGCTCGCGTCGATCTGCCGCAAGGTCGCGGTCGAAGTCGTCAAGACGGATCGCAATGCGCACGTCAAGGTCTCGAGCTCGAGCCTCGGCAAGTACCTGGGCGTTCCGAAGTTCCGCTACGGCACTGCAGAGACTGTGCCGCAGGTCGGAGTGGCGACGGGGCTGGCGTGGACCGAGCTCGGCGGCGAGCTGCTGAGCGTCGAGGTGACGATCGTCCCGGGACGCGGCAAGCTGACTATCACCGGCCAGCTGGGCGACGTGATGCAGGAATCGGCGCAGGCGGCGCTGTCATACGTGCGCTCGCGGGCCGAGGTGCTGGGACTCGATCGCGGTTTCTATCATCGCATCGACATCCACATTCACATTCCCGAAGGCGCCATTCCCAAGGACGGACCGTCCGCCGGGATCACGCTCGCGACGGCACTGGTATCGGCGCTCACGCGCTCTCCGATTCGCAACGACCTTGCGATGACCGGTGAGATCACGCTGCGCGGCCGGGTGCTGCCGATTGGCGGACTCAAGGAGAAGGTCCTCGCTGCTCATCGCGGCGGTATCAAGACCATCCTGATGCCCAAGGACAACGCCAAGGACATCGAGGAAATTCCGCCGCAGATCATGAAGGGCATCACGTTGATCCAGGTCGAGCACATGGACGAAGTGCTCAAGCACGCACTGGTGCTGACCAACCCGGACACGTTCTTCAAGACAGTGAAGGAGGATAGCGACCTGGCGTTCCTGCGCGAGCCGGAACCGAAGGTCCCGATGGTGCCGCCGGGGGACGAAGACGACGGGACGGTATCGACGAACTTGTCATAGCACTGAGCGGGGGACACCGCGAACTTCCGGCGAGCACCGGAAGCGCGCGGCTCAAATGCGCGGTCGCTATTCGGCGCCGCTGAAGGGCACATATGACCAAGGCTGAACTTATAGAAGCGTTGTCCAACAAGCTTCCCCTCAACAAGGCCGACGCCGAACGCGCAATTAACATCGTGCTCGACGACATCATCGCCGCGCTGCGCCAGGGCGAGCGCGTGAACATCTCGGGCTTCGGAACGTTTTCAGTATCGGAGCGGCAGGCGCGCACCGGCCGCAACCCAAAGACCGGCGAGTCGATCGAGATATCCGCGAGCCGGTCGGCCAAGTTCAAGCCGGGCAAGCAGTTGAAAGACTCGCTCAACGAAGGCGTCGGCGCCACGCCCGCGCCGTCGTCGCCCAGCTCGTAACGCACGACGATTCATTGAAGCGCAAAAGCTGCCGCTGTGTGGATAGCACACGCGGCAGCATTTCTTTGCTAACATTGCGACCGCGGGCGGTTAGCTCAGTGGTAGAGCATCGGCCTTACAAGCCGGGGGTCGCAGGTTCGAAACCTTACAAGCCGGGGGTCGCAGGTTCGAAACCTGCACCGCCCACCAATGAAATTAAGTACTTACGGAATTAGCACCGTGAGGCTTTCGGCGCCGGTGCCAAATGAGCACGTACTGGCCGCTGCTCGCGCGTAAAGCCCCGCCTCGGCGCGACTGGCAGTTCCTCGCAGGATGCCGAAAAAGCAATTTTAACGACTCGTGTCTCTAACGGGGGGTACCGGTCTCTCCTTCCTAGGGCGTCATTCGGGACGAGCCTAGAGCAGATGAGCGTGCCGGTCGGGAAGGTCGAGATAGAGCTGCTGTGTAATATTGGCCAACTCCCATAGGTTGTCGAGCGGTATATAGGCCGGCGATGCAAATTGCCAATGTCTTCCGCCGGCGTTTTCCCAGGTCTGCTTGATATACCATTCGGAAAGCATTTCCATCGCAGTAAGAACAATCACCGGGCCGCGGGGACGACCGTTCCTTAGATACTCACGGCCCGATAAAGCTAGACGCCGAATTCCAGATTTTTCGTCCTCTGATAAGGCGTCTTTCAATGTTGCGAACACAAGGAACGCTCCGGGGAATGCCTTCATCAATCTTTCCATTCGGCGAAAATCCAGTTCTCCGAATGATTCGACAGCGAAACTTTTGGTTTCTCCGAACGCTACGAGCGGTTCTTCATCCCGAGCGAACCAACGACCCCTTTGGTACCAGAATGCGAAGTCGACCTCATTTTCGGATTCTTCGACCGTAATATCCAATCCGGTCGAATAAGTTAACAGCGTATCGCTACCGAGGTTCTCAGAAAAAACCCTCAGCGCGAGCACTGTAGCGTATGCACCGCCTGCAAAGTTCGGAACACTAAAGGGTCCGACAACACGATATTGCCAGGGAGTCCGAACAAATTTTAAACGACCCTGTGGAAATTCAAAAATCTTGAGGCAACGTTGGCACACGATCTGTTCGGCTATTTCACCAAGACCATACCAGTTCTGATGCATGCAATTCGTGCAATCGAGCGAAAGGCCGAGCCGTAAGACACCTGCCTTGATGAAGGAGTCGAGAGTGAAGTCCTTGTGCAAGCGCGACTCGCGATTGCGCTTCCCGATGAGGCCCTGCCAAACCCCCACTGGTTTCGCGCGATCTGGAAATTCTTCTATTTTCCCATGTACATGCCGTCGAACGCTCTTGGCCATGTCGTCGAGCGTCTCAAGGGTATCTCTGTGCGCTAGCAGAAGGGCTCTCCGAAGCCCGCCGATAGAATTCAACACTTGGTCGGCAATTCGTCCAGCGCCAGAGGCCCTTGCTTCTGTTCCTCGACCTCTTAGCCATTCAACGATTGTCTCGGTTCCCGAACGCAGATGTAAGTACTCACGATGATTCTTGAAGTGCTGAGGCAGCACTAATCCTTCGCGCGACACCACCGCACCGTCGCCGCTAAGGCGCAATCGCGCCAGGCTTTCGCTAGTGAGGTCAGGGGGAAGAACCGCTGCAACAGATTCATCGCCCCCGTAAGAGTGCAGTCTCAGTACGTTTACCCACCTAGCGTCTCTGCCGTAGAGGCTCGCAAAATCGGGTGCCAAACCTGCAAACTGGACCGCTCTATCCTTCTGTTCGGATGAAATGGATAGCTCAAGTTCGGTCACTGCCGCTGAAATATTTGCGCGACGAGGTCTCACAATAAAGTCTTGTACTCGGTCGACCTTCCAGATTTGTTCGTACCAAGTCTTTAGACTCCATGAGCCGTCAGGCGACCCATCGAGTAGATCCATTGCCACTTCCATCGCCCGCTCTTCGGAGAAAGAGCGTCCGAACTGCACGGTCGTTTGGATCATCACCCCATTCGGATTGCCAGGAATTGGTCGATGGGTAGAAGCAATGAACTCCCGAATGAACTCTCTTCCTTGGCCGATCCAATCAGCGTTCACAGCAAGGACGTAGGCTGTGAATTGGCGAAGATTCCACAGGTCAATCAGGTCGATGGGACTATTCGGATCTGCCACGAACAGAGTCGGCTCGCCGTAGGCATCGGGATCGCGTTTTATATCGTGTCTGGTGAACACCAGAGGTGTCGCATACCCTTCCCTTAGGATATGAGTCCAACTCTCTCCGCTGGGGCTAACCTGAAGCGGATCGAACGCTCTGCGATATGCTTCTGTTAATGGCGCGAGGAAGCCGCCCACCGGAAATCCGCCGAAAGCTGCCTCGACGAAAGCGTCATGAATCGTGCCTCTCTCGAAAATGGCCACTGGCTGATCATGCCGTCGTACGAACTGGAACTCGCGGTCGTATAGGTCTTGATAACGATCGAGAATGTTAAGACCAAACGGAACTGTCGGTTGTTCTCTTTCCTGGGCTTCAAAAAACGACTCAAGTGGAACGACCCGTGGCTTTCCGTAAGTTAGCATCGCATCGCCGACTCCCGCATGTGCGGCGAGTCCGGGTTCGGACTCGACAAACACATCGGGTTCAAAGAAATCAATGTACCCCTTCGCAAGCTCTTCCCCAGTTGGATTAGCGAAATGTGGCTCTATCCATTTTTCTGGTAGTTCCCGGCAGACGGGTATGATCGGGTTATAAAGGCCTCCCCAAAGGCACGAACAAACCTGCATGACGCGCCGAATCTGTGGCAGATTCGTCGGCGCCACCAGGAAACCCATGCGGGTCGGTCTCAGTCGAAGAGAACCGTGAAGCGTAGTCATCTGATTTCTAGTCGGGGCGCGATTCTGAACGGCGTTCTTGAGATCCAGAGTCCATCGGTCCGCCGCGAGCAACGTTCATAGCAAGTGCCACATGGTATCCGAGATACGAGTTTGCAGGGAAGCCACGTTCGTGTGGGAGTCGAAAAGCTCGAGCGCGAAACCGACGACACCATCGAAACCTGCACCGCCCATCAATAAGATTGCAGACTGACGCGATTCTTGAATAGAGCGCAGTTCTGACCTTACAGGCGTGCTCGGAAGTTTCAGAATCTGTAGGTCACGCCGACGTTCGAGAAAGCTACGTTGC
>CAWBMF010000014.1:0-62581 GCA_963789835.1 uncultured delta proteobacterium
GCAGTTTGCAAACGCAAAATGCGGGGCGCGGGTTTTGAGTCCGAGGCGCTTCCTGCTTGTCTGAACTAATGCGGGGATTGTTGTCCGCTCGGGACGCTACGGCTTGCTCTCGAGCGTCGAGTCGTGGACCAGGATTCCTTCCGCGTATAGCTTGCGAATCTGATCTGCCGGCATTTTAAGTAACTCGCGTAGAACTCGCTCGTTATCCTCGCCGAGTCGCGCAGACCGGACTTCTGTCCTATCGGGCCACGCCGAGAACTTCACCGGCACGCCCGGAATCGCGACTTTGCCCAGCAAAGGATCCTTCACCCATCGAACTGTCTTGCGCTCATTGTGATGCGGATGCTTTACGGCTTCGTTCACCGTCAGCACCGGCGCGCACGGCACGCGCTCGGCATCGAGCGCGGCGATCGCGTCGTCGCGGCTCGGCTGCTTTGAGAGCCAATCTTCGATGACGTCCCGTAGTTCTTCCTTATTGTCGCGCCGGCCGCGCGCATCCTTGAAACGCGGGTCCGTTGCCAATTCAGGCATCCTAAGCGCGCGCACGAATTGCGGCCACTGATGCGGCGTCGACGTGATCTGAATGTATTGGTCGCCCTTGTAGTGAAATATTCCCGTAGTGCCGCCGTCAGGATGCAACGAACCGCTTCTCGTCGGGCGAAACTTGTCGCCTCGCAGCGACACGATCGGCACGGTCTTCTCGTGCATATGGAAGTAAGTGTCGAGCAGCGATGCGTCCAGGTACTGGCCTTCGCCCGTGCGCTCACGATGCAACAGCGCAAAGCCTACAGCCATCGCGGCGGCAACGCCCGTCGAAACGTCACCGATAGCCATAGTAGTCAACGCAGGCGGACCATCGACCTGTCCTATCCCATCGGTTATGCCGGCGTAGGCCTGTCCTATAAAATCGTAGCCGGCCTTCGACGACAGCGGTCCTGTCTGCCCGGCCATCGATATCGAACACATGATAATTTTCGGATTGACTGCTTTGACGTCTTTGTAGGCGAATCCCAGCCGGTCGATCACCCGCGGCGCGAAGTTCTCCACCACGACATCGACCTGCGGAATCATCGACATCACGATCTCACGCGCACCCGGTTTCTTGAGATCGATCGCAAAGCTCAGCTTCGAATGGTTATGCTGCATGTAATAGGTACTGTGAGTCGATCCTTTGTATTCAGGCGCGAGCGACTTGAGCCCGTCGGCGCGCACACGATCGCCCGAGGGCGCGAGTTCGAGCTTGATAACTTCAGCGCCCATCTCCGCGAGCAGTCGCGTACACGTCGGCCCCGCAACGAACTGCGTGAAATCCAGCACCCGATAGCCTTCCAGCATTTGCGGTTTATTCGCCATTAGTCTGTCTCCTCGCGGTCCTTATACTCCCCGAGTCTGGCGGCCGCTATCGTGAGAGCCGGAGTAGTTGGCGCGCGGTTGCGCCAAGAATTTTACCTTCGTCGTCTGACCCGAGACCCAGTGCTTTGACCTCTTCCACCGGATGCGCGAGTCCAGCGGGCAGAGGGTAGTCAGTGCCGACTACGAACCTATCCGCCCCGTAGGTGTTCACCAAATGACGAAGCATCGAGCGACTGTGCGCGATTATATCGAAGTAGAACTGATTTGCGTAGCTTGACGGCGGCCGCGGGATTGCGTTGCGGCATTCCGGCACGAGCCTGTATCCCATGTCGAGTCGTCCGATCAGCGCAGGCAACGCCCCGCCCGCGTGATAAAGAACGACTCGCAGATTCGGATGGCGCTCGAGCACCCCGCCGTAAATCAACAGCGCAGCGGCCAGCCCGGTGTCATACAGGTTGCCGACCAGGTTGCCGAGAAAATATCTGGCGAGCGCGCCGGTCGGCGCCGCTTCGAACGGATGAATGCAAACCACCATCTGCAACGCTTCAGCTGCTTCCCAGAAAATCTCGAAATCGGGTTCATCGAGCTGGCGTTCGACGACCTTCGGCGGAATCTCAACTCCGCGAAGTCCCAGCTTGGCCGCACGTTCCAGTTCCTTCGCCGCCGCGGCCGGATCCTGCATCGGGACCGAAGCCAACGGCACGAAGTGAGCCCGATCGCCCGCTCCCAGAGCCACCATCGCGTCGTTGTTGACTTGCGCGATTGCGAGTGCGCGTTCGCCGTCGACGTCCGGATACATCAGGAACGGAACGCACGATACGGCCTGCGTAGCGATCCCCTCGCGCTCCATGTCCGCGATACGCGCGCGCGCATCCGAGATCGGCCCGTCGATCGGACGCATCGCCTTTTCCTGGATCAGAAAAAAGCGACGGCCGTCGCGCTCGACGATCCTGGTCGCGAAATGCTTACCCTCGCGCGCGAGAAACTCGATTATCTCGGGCGCGATGAAATGGTTGTGCATGTCGACAACGTTCATCGCGCCCTTCCTGTCCTTTACAGAATGAAGCTGATCTTGCCGTGCGGCCGCAAAGCCTCGTTATCGAGGATAGCTCTTCTTTCGCGGATTCTTAGTTCGGCGCCCGCACGAACCAGCTTGTAATCGTAATGTCCTATGTAAGTGTCCACCGATTCATAGCGCATCCTATGCACGGCAAAGTTAGCCGTCACGAGGATGCTATCGCCGTCCGCTCCGACGACGCGCACATTGGCTATCATCCGCCGCGTGCGCGAACGAGGATTCTCCGACCATGCCGCCTTGCCTAGCAGTTGCTTGACGCGCGATCGAATCCGCACCGCATCGTCAGCTATGATGAATAGCGTATTTCTAGAATCACCCTCAGGAACGTCAGTGGGCGGTACTTCGTAAATAGCATCTTCAGTGAGAAGCTCCAGCCATTCATCGAGCCGCCACTCGTCAAGCAGCGCCGCCTCCTTATATAGGAGGTCCTCCACTTCCTGGCGGCTGGGTAGGTCGACGCTACTCACGCCGCTTTCCTCGCGCGCTTGAGCCGGGGTTCTGTCATGAGCTGATTCCATCGCCGCCAGAACGCGCGCATCTGCAATTCGTCGGTGATCGACGGATGCTCGCGCTTCATTCCGCGCGATATGTCCGACCATCCTACTTCCCGATTGGCAAACCCGCGCTGACACGATTCGAGCATCTCGACGTCGTCCGGAGTGGCGAATCCTCCCGGCCCGAGGAACGTCAGAAAGTTGTCGAGCCGCAGCGCAGAGTCCTCCGCGCTCTCATCGGCCGGCGCCAAGGCCCACGCATTCACCTCCATGTAGTCGGGCGAAACGGGATAGAAGGTGCGAACCGTGATCGCCATGATGTCGTTAATCACCAGGTTCGGAAAAATACCGAGATTGCGGCTCGTCTCGCATATGCGCCGCGACCGCTCCGGCCCAAAGCGTTCATCGAAGCGGCGCCGCACTTCCTCGAAATGCGCCTTGCGATGCTCGCCGAAAGGCGCGACCCAGTGCGCGATCGGCCGTCCCCACGCGCTTTGGTATTCCAACACCGCGTGACCGTTGCCGAGATCGACTGCCTTCTGAATCGACGGTGCCGCGACATCGCGGCCTCTCATGTCGATACCTATGTCACTTAGAAAGCTGAAATACCGCTGATGCGTCGGCAGGCCATGATACCCATCATAGCTATTCTCGACCAGCAGCTTCCAGTTAGCGCGAGCGCTGTAGGACTGCTGCCCCGACACGATCTTCATCCCTAGCTCTGACTGGTCAGCTACCAGGTCCAGGTACTCGCGCGCACCTGCCAGGTAGTCATACAGGCTATCCGCCGCCGGATCGAAGCATGCGAATATAAATCCCCGATAACTATCCACTTGCGGCGGTGCGGCTAGCCCCATGTCGTCGCGCTTGAATGCTGCGCTATAGGAGTCCTCTCCCGGCACTCCTACCAGTTGTCCGCGAGAGTTAAAGGTCCATGCGTGGTACGGACACTGGAACGTCTTGGCATTGCCCGATTTCTGCCGGCATACCAGCGATCCGCGATGAGTGCAGGTGTTGAGCAGCACGCGCACTACGCTGTCGTCGCCGCGCACCAGGATCATCGGACGGCCCGCAACATTGCGCGACCGATAATCGCCCGCGTGCGGAACCTCCGACTCATGACCGGCGTAGATCCAGCACTTGTCGAATACCCGCCGCCGCTCATCCGCGAGGCATTCCGGATCGGTGAACGCGCGCCGATTCACCCGAAACAGTCCCGCATCCTGATCATCCATGATGTAGCTATCGGCCGACTTATCCATGACGCTTCTCCTAACTCTGCTGCTCCGGCGGATTCCACGCCCAGTAACGCGCAATCGCGCCCGCATCGACGCGAATATCGGTCCCCGTGATCATGCCCGCGTCCTCCGACGCCAAAAAAACCGCGGCCTTGCCATAGTCGCTGGGACTCGGCAGCTTTTGCATCGGTACGCCTTTGCGAAAAGGCTCGAAAGCATTCCTCAGTTGATCGCCGCCGCTGCGAACTTGCCGCCCCCACCGCGCTGCCCGCTCGATCGACTCCGACGGATCGGTCGCCGTCGGCGTAAGACTGTTGACGCGAATCCCGTGCCCGACCAATTCCATCGCGGCCGATCGCGTGAAGTTCAACAGCCCGCTCTTGCCGGTGCAGTACGCGATATTGTTCGGCTCGCCCTGATGCCCCGCCGTCGAAATTATATTGATGATGGCGCCCTTGCGTCCCTGCTCGATCATCGACTTCGCAACATGCTTGGTGAACAGAAACGCGCCGCCGAGAATTATGTCGAGCTGACGCCGCCACTCATCCAGCGCCATCTCGATCACGCCTTTCTTGTTGAAGATGACCGCGTTGTTCACGAGGATGTCGATGCCGCCGAACGCCTCGCGCGCCGCCGCGACCGTCGCGATCACTTGACGCTCGTCGGTGACGTCGCACGTCACTGCTATCGCGCGTCCGCCGATGCTCTTGATGTAGCGCGCACAGTCGGCGCCATTCTCCGCGCGCGCATCGACGCACACCAGCGCGGCACCTTCTGCCGCAAGGCCTTCCGCGATCCCGCCGCCGATATTCGGACTGGTCCCCGTTACCAGCGCAACTTTTCCGCTTAGCTTCATCTGGTTCAGTGCGGCGGCGGCGCCGTCAAAAAACATTTCGACGAATTAAAAATCCACGTGTCGATGAATTCGGTCTCCGCCGGCTTGCGCTTCAGTTCGGCCAGCACGCCCGCCAGGCACATCCAGTTCAGGATTTCCTGCTGCCCGCTCGCTTCGACCGACGCCGCCGGATAATTGCGCCACGCGTCGTAATTGCCGGCGCGCAAGGCCTCGAACAGCGTCCGGTCCGCGGGGGTGTCGGGATACAGAAAATGATTCTTCGCCGTCAGAAACGCGTGCGACCAGCCCGACGACGCCATCAACGCGACCCGCCACGGACTGTCCGCGAAAATCCGCGCGGTCGCGGCGCCGAGGTCGAACAATCGCCGCGGCGTCGGCGCCGGCGGATCGAGCTGCGCTTCCGATGGTGGATTTTCGAACGCGGGCAGACCGCCACGCTGCGCGATCACCCTGCGCCCGTAGCAATTTATCTCGAATGGAATGATCGGATACGAAAACCCTTTCCGATCGTAGTCGAGGAACATCACGGCGTTCGCGAATGCGTGCCCCAGCGGATGATGCAGCGGCTTGTACGAGTAGGCAGTGTCGAAGCCCGCCTCGATCAATCCGCCCGCGAGATACTTCGCCGCCGCGACATTGCCCGCCACGCGCATCTTCCGATCGTGCGCCTCATGCCACACGTTGTGCGCCGGCGGCGCGAACTCGAACTCCTCGTGCGCGTAGATGCAGTACGGCGGAATCACATCCTCGCGGAAATTTTCGTACTGGTCGTCGCCCCACACGACGATGAAGTCGGGACGAAACGCGTCGATTTGCGCGCGCGTCCTGCGCAACGATTCGAGCAGCCGCTCGCGATGCGCTCGCGCCGCGGTGGTGCCCTCGTCGTTGCCCCATTCGGCGCGCATGGCATCCGGCCAGCCGTCGACGCTGCGAAATTTTTCCGGCAGCCGCGGGTTCTGCAGCATCCGCTTCAGAATCCACGACATCGTTTCATCGCTGCCGGCCAGGGGCGGGTAGTGAGTTATTCCAACCGCAAGAATCTCACCCATCTCGATATCCTCCGCCGCCCGTCAGGCGCGGCCGCTGTCGCCGTGAAGGATCCGTTTCTCGTATAGCGCGGAAACCCCCGTCTGCGGAACCCTGGCACGCACCGGCCCATTCATCCGCGCATGCACGCGCATCAAATGTCTGCTCAACAGTTTTCCAGCCGTGTCCGCATCGCGCGCCCGCAAGCTCTTGAGTATCTCGCGACGCCGTTCGACCAGGTCGTCAATCGGCGCCGGCTGCCTGGCCTGGATGAGCCCCGAAAGAACCTGCGCAATTCCGTGCGTGAGAAAGCGCAACATCTGATTGCCGGTCGCCGCGGCCAGCAAATCGTAGAACTCGGTGATCACGTTGAGGTTCTTGTAACCTTCACGCCGCGCCACCGCCGCCTCGACCCGATCGATGTCGCGCTCGATTGCCGCGAAGTCCGCCTTGGTGCCGCGCTCGCAGGCGAGGCGCACGACCACCTCGGTCAGCAGAATGCGCGCCTCGGTGAAATCGCGCATCGGAATCCTGCCGAGGTCGAGCATGCTCTCGAACGACTGCGTCATCGGCGCGCCGGCCTCGAGCATGAAAGCTCCGCCCTTCGCCCCCTTGCGCAACTCGATCAGGCCCGAGACCTCGAGCGTCCGCAGCGCTTCACGCACAGCCGCACGGCTCACGCCGAACTGTTCGGCGAGGTCGCGCTCCGCAGGGAGCTTGTCGCCCGGTCCGATTTTGCCGAGCGAAAGCTGCCCGCGAATCTGTTCGCAAATCTCCTCGAACAGGCGCGTGCTCCGAATGGGTCCAAAGCTGATGCCGGCTGATGCGCTCATGCGGCGAACTATATTGGTCTGACCAATCTATTGTCAAGCCATTCGCATGATGCCGGCTTCGAACCGCATCGTCCGGGGAAAACGCGCAAGCGGAAGAAGCGATGGTAAGCGAGCGAAGTGGAAATTTGGTCCCAGAAAAAAAGTGGGCCAGTGTCGCCTGTGGACACCAGCCCGCCTCACCGAACTGGAGGAAGGGCACCCTGATTCCCGCGGCATTCCTCCCTCGGCTTCTACTTAATGTATAAAAATGCCGCACGGACGTCTAGACCCCGGAACGGTTTTCAATTCGACGGCGAATCATCCTTCACGGTGAAGGATCCCTTTCTCGTATAGCGCCGCGATACTCGCCTCGGAATATCCCAACACGCTCGACAGCACGGCCGCGTTGTCGGCGCCCAGCGCCGGTACATAGTCGCGCGCCTGTGCTACAGCGTTGCCGAATTTGAACGCCGGATTCGGCACCTTGAGCGGGCCCGCGCCGTCGTCGATCACGCTGAAACTTCCGCGCTCCGCGAGATGCGGATGCGCCAGCGCCTCGCGCACCGTGTAATAGCGCGAGCACGGCACGCCGCCGGCGGATAGCGTCGCCTCGCACTCCTCCGCCGTTCGCGTCGACGCCCACTCGTCGAGCATCGAAACCCACCGCGCCCAATTCGCCGCGCGTGCTCTCGCCGTCGCGAAACGCTCATCGTCCATCCATTCCGGATGTCCAGTCGCACGCGCCAAATCGACGAAGTTGTTTTGCTTCACCGCCGCGATCATCACGAACCCGTCCTTCGCCCGCGTCGGCTGAAAGGTGGGCGCCCGCCTGGTCTGCGGAAACTGCGCCTCCTGGAACTCATAGATGAGCATCCCCAGCACGCCGTCCATCATCGACAGATCGATACTGTCGCCGCGCCCCGTCCGCTCGCGCGCCAGCAGCGCCGATTGAATCGCGCCGAACGCGTAGGTCCCGCCCAGCACGTCGCCGACGAAGATACCGGTGTTGAGCGGCCGCTCGAGTCCCTCCTGGTAGCCGAGGTTGACCAGGTCGAAACCGCTGGCCGCGTGCAGCATCGGCGCGTAAGCGCTGCGCGTCGCCCACGGCCCGCTCTGCCCAAAACCCGAAATCGCGCAGTACACTAGTCGCGGATTCAGCCGCTCGAGCGTCGCGTAATCGAGTCCCAGCCGCCGCATCACGCCCGGCCGCGAATTCTCGACCACGACATCCGACTTCGCCGCCAGCTCCCGCACCAGCTCGGCGGCGCCCGGCTGCCGCAGATCGATCGCGATACTCTTCTTGCCGCAATTCAAATGAGCGAAGTACGCGCTCTTGCCCGCGCGAATCGGCGGCTGAGTGCGAATGAAATCGCCCTCGGGCGGCTCGATCTTGATCACCTCGGCGCCAAGGTCCGCCAGCAGCCGCGTGCAATACGGCCCCGACACGATGGTCGTAAAATCGAGCACGCGCACGCCGCTCAGGATCTCGTTATTCACCTGCCGCCTCGGCGCGATCTTTTTCTTTCATCAAGCGACAGGTAGTGCCGATTGAGCCGCTCGAGATGCTGCTCCATCTCCTCGACCGCCGCGTCGCTCTCGCCCGCTTCAAAGTGCTTCATGAACCGCCGCCGCGACGGAATCACCCACGGATTTCGCTTCTGCCCAATCGCCCGAATGAAATGCTGCATCACGTCGATCAGCGCATCCATCACGATCACCATCACCGGATTCTTGGTCGCACGCGCGAGGATGCGATGGAACTCCAGGTGAATCGCCGCCTGATCGTAAAAGTCAATCTTGTCGCGCACCGCCCGCTCCGCCGCCGCAATGTTCGCGTTGAGCGCCTCGATATCCTCCCGCGTCGCCCGCTCACTGGCCGTGCGCACGGCAATCGATTCGATCATCACGCGCGCCTCGGTCAGATGCTCCGGCTGAATCGCGCCAAGGTGAAACATGTCGCGCAGCCCGGTGATTACCGCTTCGCCCGTGCTCTCGCGCACGAACGCCCCGCCGGTCGCCCCTTTCTGCAAGCGCAACAGCCCGGCGTTCTCGAGCGATCGCAGCGCCTCGCGCAGCGTGTTGCGCGACACGCCGAACTGCTCGGCCAGCGCCCGCTCCGGCGGCAGCCGATCGCCGGCTCGCAGCCGCCGATCTGAAATTTCTTTCCGAATCTGGTCGGCGATTTCCTCGAACGCGCGCAGGTTGCGGATGCGGCTGAACTCCGGCCGCCGCGGCGCCGCCGCCCGCGCCGACTTCTTGCGCTTGACATTCGTAGTGCTCATATGTTCCATTGGTTCAACCATTGGTATCCTGAACGCGAGGCCGCGGAATGTCAAGCGGCAGCGTGGAAAGCGGAGGACACAGTCCGTGATTTCTTTTGAACTAACCCAGGAACAAAAGCTCGCCCAGTCGATGGTGCAGGAGTTGGCCGCCGCGCAGCTGCGGCCCGCCGCGCGCGCCGCCGACGACCGCGAAGCGATCCCGTCGTCGATCCTCGATCAGCTCTGGGCGACCGGGATCGTCCAGTCGCAAGCCGAAGCCGGCGGCTACTCGCCGTCGTTGAACGCGCTGCTGCTCGAGGAACTCGCAGTGGCGGATGCGGCGTTCGCCATCGCCGCCGCGGCGCCAATCGGATTTCTCGGCGCGATCACCGCGCAAGGCTCGCCGGAGCAGAAGAAGAATCTCCTGCCGCTCTTCGCCGGCGACAAGTATCGATGCGGCGGCGTCGCCATCATGGAGCCCGACTTCGCGTTTGACGTTTCTTCTATTCGCACCGCCGCCATCAAGACGCGCGACGGCTATCGCCTGTCCGGCATGAAGGGCCTGGTTCCGCTCGCTCGCCACTGCAGTCACTTCATCGTGATCGCGCAATGCGACGGCGCCTCCGATGCGTTCATCGTTGAGCGCAACGCGAGCGGCGTGAGTGTCGGCGAGCACAAGCCCACCATTGGACTCCGCGCGCTCGAGATGGCGACCGTCAGCTTCAAAGATGTCGAACTGGACGCGAGCGCGCGCCTCGGCGAGCGCGCCGGATGCGATGTTCAGCGCATCGTCGACTCGGCGCGCACCGCTCTCTCCGCCATCATGACCGGCACCAGCCGCGCCGTGATGGAGTTCGTGATGCCGTACACCAAGGAGCGCGTCGTGCACGGCGATGCGCTCGCCAAGAAACAGACGATCGCGTTCCGTCTCGCCGATATGCGGATCGAAACCGACGCGATGCGCTGGATGACGTGGAAGGCCGCGTCGATTCTCGAGCAAGGTGGCGACGCGACGCGCGCGGCGCAGCTCGCATACACCTACTGCGGCGAGCAGGCGATGTGGATTGCCGATGAGGGCGTGCAGATGCTCGGCGGCCACGGCTACCTGCGCGATAACCCGGTCGAGATGTGGTATCGCGACACGCGCACGGTGTCGGTGATGGAAGGCGCGGTCGGAGTTTAGTCTTCGACGAGGACAACGAGGAAAACGCGATGATAGATTTTCAACTTACTCAGGCTGACGAGAAAATTCTGGGCGCCGCACACGAACAGGCGATTATCGGACGCCGCTATGCGCGCTACTACGACAAGCATGAAGACGAACTCGAGCCGGCGGAATTTCCCGAGGCCAAGGATCTGCCCAACCCAATCACCCTGGCCGAGGAAGCAGTCAACGGCAGCAGCGGATCGAGGATCCTTCATTCGCTGGTCATGCTCGAAGTCTATTGGGGCGGGATTGCGCTGCATCGCTCCAGATGGGGACTCGGCAACACGGTGCTCAAGACGGTCGCGACGCCCGAGCAAATCGAGAAGTGGAAGAACCACACGATAGCGATCGCGATTACCGAGCCGGGCGCCGGCTCAGACCCGGCCAACATTCGCACGACGGCGACGTTCGATCGCGAGACCGGCGAATGGATTCTCAACGGCGAAAAGATTTTTATCTCGCAGGCGCAGTCAGCCGACGCGGCGATGGTGCTGTCGCGATTTATCGCGCCGGACGGAACCCGCGGCATGACAACCTTCCTGGTCGAAAAGGACACGCCCGGATTCACCGTCGGACCGCAGCTGAAGAAGCTCGGCATCCGCTCGCACGACACCTGCAACCTGTTGTTCGAGAATTGCCGAATCCCGGAGTTCAACCATATCAAGGGCGATTTCAAATCGACGATGTCGGTGTTCAACGACTCGCGGCCGATGGTCGGCGCGATGGCGCTGGGCGTCGCGCGCGCCGCATTGGACTTCACGCGTGAGAAACTCGCGGAGCGCGGAATCGAAATCGGCTACCGCGGCGGGATGCGCAGCCGCTCCGCCGTCGTCGATCGTTTCATCAGGCTCGAGGCTATTTACGAAGCCGCGTTGCTGACTGTGCTGCGCTCCAAGTGGCTCGAGCAGCAGGACGTGCCGCCGAAAGTGGAAGCATCGATCGCGAAAGCGGCGGGCGGTAAAGCCGCGCGAAAGATTACCCAGGGATGCATCGATTTGCTCGGTCCCGAGGCGCTGTCGGAAGATCATCCGCTGGACCGGTGTTTCCGAGACGGCCGCATCTTCGACATCTACGAAGGCGCCGGCGAAATCCAGCGCCTGATAATCGCGCGCTCAATTCTGAATTACACCGGCCGCGATTTGCGGTAAGCGCGATGAACGACCCCGACTGCACCATGCTCGAGCAGGCCGACCGGGCTTTTGTCGATCCGGATCGATATCTGGATCTCGACAGCTGGCATCGTGTCGCCGCGTGGCTGCGCCGCAACGATCCGGTTCATCGGGTCGAAGTAGACGGCTTCGATCCCTTCTACGCGCTTACCCGCCACGCCGATATCATCGAGATCGAGCGTCAACCGGCCAAGTTCTTGAACACGATGTATCCGATTCTCGCGCCGCGCGCGGAGTCGGATCTGCTGCAGGGCAGCGCGCTCAAGACCCTCGTGCATATGGATGGAACCGAGCATGACTCCTACCGCTCGGTTACCAACGACTGGTTCAAACCCAATGCATTGCGAAAAGCGCTTGAAGGTCGAATAGCCGACCTTTCGCGGAAGTACGTCGATCGCATGATGGAACTGGGCAATGAATGCGATTTCGCGACACAGATCGCTCGCTTCTTTCCCCTGCACGTAATCATGGGCATCCTCGGCGTGCCGGAAGCGGACGAGCCCCTGATGCTCCAGCTTACGCAGCACCTGCTCAGTCCCGACGATCCTGATTTGCGCGCGGGCGAGTCGAGAGCGCAGTCGATTAGCGCCGGCATCGCCAAGTTCGACGCATACTTCCAGAAGATCACGGCGGCGCGGCGCACCAATCCGGCCGGCGACCTCGCTTCAACGATCGCCAACGGCACGATTGACGGCAAGCCGCTCGAGGATTTCCAGACCTTCAGCTACTACGTCATCGTCGCCACCGCCGGGCACGACACCACCTCGAGCTCGCTCGCCGGCGGCCTGCGTGCGCTGATCGCTCATCCCGAGCAGCTTCGCCTGCTGCAGGACAACCCGAAGCTTATCGACAATGCGGCCGACGAGATCATCCGCTGGGTAACGCCCGTCCGGCATTTCCTGCGATACGCCCAGGAAGACTACACGTTGGGTGCGACCACCATCCGGGCCGGTGAGAGAGTGTTGCTCTCATACCTTTCGGCCAATCGCGACGAGTCGGTCTTCGAAAATCCATTTCGCTTCGACGTCACGCGGCACAACGCCAACCAGCAGCTCGCCTTCGGGATTGGCGTGCACTTTTGCCTTGGCGCTCATCTGGCGCGGATGGAATTGCGGGCGTTTTTTCGCGAGCTGCTGTCTCGACTCGACTCCATCGAATTCGCCGGTGGCAACGACGACATTCCAAGCAACTTCGTCGGTGGACCCAAACACGTCCCGGTAAGGTACCGCCTGCGGCCTGCCCTCTGATCATAGGGGACTTACGGACCGAGCGAACCTTGCCCTGAGAAGTCGTTCGGTCTACGCGTTTAGGGAGGTAGACTTACACTTCGCCTCCAGGAGCAAGAGATGAACCCACGACTTCGTATCGCGATTGCTGCAACCAGTATTCTTTTCTTGACTGTTTGGTCATTGCCGGCGCACGCCGAAGGCAATATGACCGTCAAGACCGGCTACCTTACTTGTCACGAGGCTTCGGGCTGGGGATTCGTGATCGGATCCTCGCGCGATATCAAATGTTCGTACTCCTCCAATGGGGGAAGAACCGAATACTACAGCGGCAGCATATCGAAATTCGGCGCTGATATAGGTTATCTCAAGTCGGCAGTGATCTTGTGGGCGGTCGCCGCTCCTACCAACGACCTTAAGACCGGCGCGCTGGCTGGCCACTATGGCGGTGCGACGGCGAGCGTCTCGCTTGGAGTAGGTGCGGGTGCAAACGTCCTGCTTGGAGGCTTCAAGGATTCGATCGCGCTGCAACCTGTGTCAGTCGAGGGGCAAAACGGACTGAATGTCGCGGCAGGAGTCGCGGCGATGACCCTCACGTACCGCGGCTCGAAAGCGCCCCACTAAGCAGTTCCATCAACGATAGCTATCAATCGGGCGCCGGAGAAATTCGGCGCCCGGTTGCTATTCTCGCGGCTTATCACTTAGTCACGTAGTAACAACAGTTTGTTGATTTTGTGCCTTGCGGCACGGGTGCTTCCCTAACGCGGGTGCGGTCCGGGTTCCGGCACGGCGCTGATGTTGGTACTAATGATGCCGGAAGATTTCGTGGTGGCGGGAATTAGACGGTGAAGACGCAGGTTGAGGCGGAGGTCGCGACAGCCGGCACGAGTTTGCGCGCGTCTGACGCAGTCCTTGCCGTTCTGCGGCGGTTTTGGGGGTTTGAAAGTTTGCGGCCGCTGCAGCTCGAGGCGATCGCTGCCGGCCTTGAGCGCCGCGACTCGCTGGTCGTGATGCCGACCGGCGGCGGCAAGTCGCTGTGCTATCAAGTGCCGCCTGCCGTAGCCGGACGCACCGACGTCGTGGTCTCGCCCCTCATCGCGCTGATGAAGGACCAGGTCGATGCGCTGCGCTTGTCCGGTTATCCGGCCGCGGCGATTCACAGCGGCATCGACCTCGCTGAAATTCGCCAAGTCGAGCGCGAGCTCGCCGCCGGTCACCATCATCTTATATTCGTAGCGCCGGAGCGCCTGCTGACTCCCCGATTCCTCGAGCTTGCGGCGCGCCTGAAGGTGGGCAGCTTCGCCATCGACGAAGCGCACTGTATCAGCCAATGGGGGCACGATTTCCGCCCCGAATACCGCAAGCTCGCCGAACTGAAGACCCATTTTCCGCACGCGAGCCTTCACGCCTACACGGCGACCGCAACCGAGCGCGTACGCCACGACATCGTCGAGCAACTCGGTCTCAAGGACCCGGCGGTGCTGGTGGGATCCTTCGATCGCCCGAATCTGCTCTACCGGGTGCGCCCAAAACTGGACGTGAACGCGCAGATCGCCGAGACGATTCGGCGGCACAAGGGCGAGGCGTCGATCGTCTATAGCATCAGCCGAAAGGACACCGAGCAGATTGCGGCATACCTGGCGCGCGAGGGCGTTCGCGCCGCGCCCTATCATGCGGGAATGGAAGCCGACGATCGCCGCCGCACGCAGGATCGCTTCGCCGCCGAGGAAATCGACGTGGTGGTGGCGACGGTTGCATTCGGCATGGGAATCGATCGCAGCGACATCCGATGCGTGATCCATGCGGCGATTCCAAAATCGATCGAGGCCTACCAGCAGGAGACCGGGCGCGCCGGGCGTGACGGCCTGCCCGCTGAATGCGTGCTGTTCTACTCGGCGGCCGACGCGATTCGATGGCGCAGCCTGATGGAACGAAGCGCTGAAGAATCCGGCACTGCGCCTGAAGTGGTGGAAAGCGGGAAGGAACTGCTCGAGGAGATGCGCCGCTTCGCCACGGTCGTGCGATGCCGTCATGCGGGCCTGTCAGCCTACTTCGGCGAGACTTACCAGGGCGCCAACTGCGGCGCGTGCGATTTTTGCCTCGACGAAGTGGAAGGCGTCGCCGATTCCACGGTGCTGGCGCAGAAAGTGCTCTCATGCGTCGCGCGCGTCGAGCAGCGTTTCGGCGTCGAGCATGTCGTCGACGTGCTGAGCGGCGCGAGCAGCGAGCGGATGCGTCGATGGGGGCATGAAAAGCTTTCCACCTACGGCATCCTCAAGGACTTGCCGCGCAAGACCTTGACCAACCTTGTCTATCAACTCGTCGACGCCGGCATGCTGGAGCGCACGCCCGGCGATCGGCCGGCGCTGAAGCTGAACGCGATGTCATGGGAAGTGATGCGCGGGCAGCGCGCGGTAACTCTGCTGCAGGCTAAGGCGTCGCGATCGAGAAGGACGCGAATCGAAGAGATTTCGTGGCGCGACGTCGACGAGGCGTTGTTCGAGAACCTGCGCAAGCTGCGGCGCGAAATAGCTGCCGAGCGCGGAGTGCCTGCCTACGTGATCCTGCACGACGCCACCTTGCGCGAGCTGGCCAGCGTCAAGCCCACCACCATCGAAGAGTTACGCCGCTTCCGCGGGATCGGCGAAAAAAAACTCGCCGACTTGGGCGCGCGCGTAATCGATTGCATCAAGTCTCAGCGCTGAGACCTGGTTCAGGCATTCAGGCGATTGATACCGTCCAGCGCGGCATTCTTATAGCACTCGGCCAGCGTGGGGTAGTTGAAAACGGTATTCACGAAATAGTCGATAGTACCTTTCAGCGCGATTACCGCCTGGCCGATATGCACCAGCTCGACGGCGCCGTCGCCGATGATATGGACGCCGAGCAATTCGCGCGTGTCGCGATGAAAGACCAGCTTTAGAACCCCGCTGCTATCGCCGATGATGTGGCCGCGCGCGGTTTCGCGGTACGCCGCCTTGCCGATTTCGTACGGGACGCCCTTGCTGGTGAGGGCCTCCTCGGTGGCGCCGACGAACGAGATTTCGGGAATCGTGAAGATGCCGTAGGGAAACAATTCAGGCGAGTGGTTCGCGGGCACCTGGAACGCTCGGCAGGTCGCGATTCTGCCCTGCTCCTTTGAAGTGGACGCGAGGCTGGGGAAGCCGACGATGTCGCCGACCGCGAAGATGTGGCCAACTTCGGTCTGGTAATCCTTGTTGGTTTTCAGGCGCCCCCGCGCGTCGCTCGCGAGGCCGGCGGCGGCGAGATTGAGGTCGGCGGTCGCGCCGGTGCGTCCCGTGCTCGACAGCGCCTTGTCGGTGACGATCTGTTTTCCGCTGGCCAGGATAGTGCGCACGCGGTTGAGGCCGTTCTCGCGGAAGACCTCGATCGACGAGACTTCTTCGCCCAGCCGCAGCGTCACGCGCCGTTCGCGCAAGTGATAAATCAGGGTCTCGACTATTTCCGCGTCGACGAAGTCCAGCAGCCGCGGGCGCATATCGATAAGCGTGACGCGCACGCCGAGCGCCGCGAACATGCTCGCGTACTCGCACCCAATCACGCCCGCGCCGATCACGGCGAGCGTGCGCGGCAGCTCGTCGAGCTGCATCATGTCGTCGCTGGAGAATATGTAGGTGCCGTCCAGCGGGGTCCGCTTGTCGCGCGCCGCATGGGTGCCGACGGCCAGCACGATATTGGCGGCGCTGACGCGTCGTTGCATGCCGCTCATTTTGTCGTCGAGCTGCAGCACGTGCTGATCGACGAAGCTCGCGCTCGCAGTGGTCAGCTCGACGCCGTTGCGCAAAAGCTGATGGCGCAATACGTCGACCTCGTGGCGCACGACCGGATCGACGCGCACCAGCAAGTCCTGGAACGTGATTTTTTCCTTGACCTGGTACGAATCGCCGTAGATCGCGTGTTCGCGGTATCCGGACAGGTAGAGGATGGCCTCGCGCATCGTCTTGCTCGGAATCGTGCCGACGTTGACGCAGACCCCGCCGAGGATCGGCTTGCGCTCGATCATGATGACGCGCTTGCGCAGCTTGGCGCCCTGGATCGCCGCGTGATGTCCAGCTGGCCCGGAGCCTACGACCGCGAGATCGAAATCAAAAGCAGGCATCGTGCCGATTCTCACTCATTCGACTACTTGATGTAAGGACCGCGCCGACGCCCGCGCGCTTGGACGTACAGACCGCGAACCGTCGAGGCTCAGTCGCTGTGGCGGACGGCCAGCACCGGGCACGGCGCATTGCGCAAAACTTTTTCGGCGATACTGCCCTCGACCAGCCGCGCGAGCCCGCGCCGTCCGTGCGTGACCATCACGATCAAATCGGCGGGCAGCTTGGTTCCAACCTGGGAGATAACGTCCCCCGGCTCACCCATCTCATCGAGGATCTCATATTTCACGTCCACCAGGCGCTCCTTCGCGATCGCGGTCAGCTTGTCGCGATCGATGTTCTCCTGGCGCTTGATGAGATCGACGTACTGAGGCATCCCGCTCACGTCCATGTCGACCGGGACGATGTGCAGAATGAAGACCGTGCCGTCATTCTGTTTGGCAATTTTCGCGGCGAGCTCGAGCGCGACGAGCGAGCTTGGATCGAAATCGACCGGAGCGAGAATTCGTTTGAACGGAAAAGCCATGTCATCTCCTACCGCGCAGCTGCCTAAAACGCATGTCGGAACAGCCAAAACAAAAATGCCGCCAGCATGATCGAAGCCGGCAGCGTCAGAATCCAGGCCATCGCGATGTTGCGGACCGTCTCGAATTGCAGGCCGGACTTGTTGGCCATCATCGTGCCGGCGACTCCCGACGACAGCACGTGAGTTGTACTTACCGGCAAGCCATACCAGTCGGCAGCGGCAATCGTGGCGGCCGCAGTGATTTCCGCAGCGGCTCCTTGTCCATAGGTCAGGTGATCCTTGCCGATCTTTTCGCCAACGGTAACGACGATTCGCTTCCAGCCGACCATCGTGCCCAATCCCAGCGCCATCGCGACCGCGACCTTCACCCAGCCGGGAATAAACTTGGTCGCCAGATCGATATGCTTCTTGTAGTTGTCGAGCGTCGTCCAATCCGCGGCAGAGAACGACGGACTGTCCTGCTTCTTCAACAGTCTGAATGCTTCACTGGTGAGGTACATGTCGTTGCGGAAGTTGCGGGCGAGTTTCGGCGGCACGTTCGCCATCGCTTTGAACATTGAAAGCTCATTCGAAATGTCATTGACGATCTGGCGCAGCGCCAGCATCGTGTCGGGAGTGAACTGCTTGCTTCGAATATATTCCTGCACCACGTCGCGTGGATCTCCCGGGACCACCGCGCTCTTCGACACATGTTGATCCAGCACCGCGACCGCCTGCTGCGACACTGCGACAAAATCCGCTGTAGCACTGGGCGGCACGGCGCGGTTCAGCGCATAGGCCGTCGGCACCAGGCCGATGAGAATGAGCATGATGAGACCCATGCCCTTCTGACCGTCGTTGGAGCCGTGCGCGAAGCTGACCGCGGTGCACGTCAGAATCAGTAACCCGCGAATCCAGAACGGCGGCGGCTCGGTCCCTTCAGGCGCCTCGTACAGACGCTTGTCGGTGATAAAGGCCTTGAACAACAGCAGCAGCCCCGCGGCCACGGCGAATCCAACGATCGGCGAAACCAGCAACGACTTGCCGATGTTGGCGGCCTGTCCCCAATCGACGCCGCTGGTTCCCGTCTTCACCGCCATCAACTGGTTGGCGATCCCGACACCGATGATCGATCCGATGAGCGTGTGAGAGCTGGATGCGGGCAGACCGAGATACCAGGTCCCGAGATTCCAGATCATCGCGGCGACCAGCAGCGCGAACACCATCGCGAAGCCGCCCGCGCTGCCTACCTGCAGGATCAATTCGACCGGCAACAGCGACAAAATGCCGAAGGCTACCGCGCCCGAGGACAGCAGCACTCCGGCGAAGTTGCACAGCCCCGACCATGCAACCGCGATGTGAGGCTCGAGCGAGTGCGTATAGATCACTGTCGCGACGGCGTTGGCAGTGTCGTGAAAGCCGTTGACGAACTCGAAGCCGAGCGCAATCAACAACGCACCGGCCAGCATCAGGTATGGCTGAATCGACGTCTCGTGCTCAACCGAGAGGTCGGAGGCCAGATGGCTCGCCACGTAGAAAAGGCCCGCAGCGAGGATCAATCCGAAAATGATAATCGGGCCCGTGCCGGTTTTTCTCGCGAGCTTGTCATTGATCGCGCCACTTGACGGAATCGTACGTTCGATCGTCGCTGCCACGGCGTTCTCCCTCTCTCAGTCTTTCTGGGTTTGCGATCGGCACGTATACGCCGCGCAGCTTACGGCGACATCAGGACTGTGTTGCGGGAGTGTGAACTGGCTCGTCAGCGTCGTGCGACGCCGCCGATGCACATCGGAGACTCGGGCGCAGTGAGCGCTGCAACCCGCTGAGATCCCTTGGTCGACAACCTCGTACGGGCGCATCATTTCATTGTCTTCGTGCTCGAGGTTGTGACAGTGCCAGACGTAGCGCCCCGGGTAACCTTCGAAGCGCACGATGATTCGCGTCACCATCCCGCCATCCGCGCGCACCGTATCCTTCCACCCCGCCTCGTTCGGGTCCGGCGGAATCGTTGGCCCGGTGAAGCGGAGAGTTTTCTTCAACTGATAACTGAAGCGGTCGAAGCGGCGGCGATCGAGTATCTGGAAGCGCACCAGGTGAAGATGAATCGGATGCGCGTCGTCGGTCAGGTTGATCAGGTTCCAGATCTCGACTGAATCGAGCTCCGGATTTTCCGTCACCGGCATATGCCAACGCGTGGCGTTCAACAGCATCAACATCGATTCGGCGACCATGTCATCGTACTCGTCCAGCGTGAGCATCCGCGTCTTGACCGCGCTCGACTCTGCGGTCTTCGGCACCGGACGTATTGTCGCGGGCAGCGCGGTCAGGTCGGGCGCTCCGCTGGACACGCGGAATTGCATCAGCGGCGTCACCTTGTCCAGCAGGACGATTTGCTCGCCGCGATGCGGGGCGAAATCGACTATCAGGTCGGCGCGCTCGGCCGGCGAGATCTGCAGCTTTTGCATCGAAACCGGCGCGGCCAGCAGTCCCTGGTCGGTGCCGATCTGATCGAGCGGCGCCTCGTTCGAGAGCGACAGGTAAAAGGCGCGGGCATTCGAGGCGTTGAGCAGCCGGAAGCGATACTTGCGCGGCTCGACCTTCAGGTACGGCAGAATCTTGCCGTTGATCAGAATCGTGTCGCCGAAGAATTCAGGAATCCACGGGCCGGCCGCTTTGTCGGAAACCGGATAGTACAGTTGGCCGGCGGTATCGAACATGCGATCGCAAATGACCAGCGGAACTTCATACTCACCGCGCGGGAGATGCAGCGAATCCTCGAAGTCGTCGCGCACCAGGTAGATACCCATAAGTCCCGCAAAAATATTCAGCCGATTAATTCCCATCGCATGATCGTGGTACCAGAGCATCGCCGCGTCCTGCTGGTTGGGATAGTGGTAGAGCGCCGACTTGCCCGGCTCGTACCAGTCCTCAGGATAGCCGTCGCTGTGCGCAGGCACTTTTGCGCCATGCACGTGGACGACGGCGCGCACTTCGGGATTGCTGCGCTCGGCACCGTGCAGATGGTGATCGATCGGCAGAAAATGCGTGCGCGGCAGATCGTTGCGCCACTCGATCAGCAATCCGCGTCCGCTTCGCGTCTCGAAGGTCGGACCGGGAAAGCTCGAGTCGTAGCCCCACAGCCGCGTCGCCGGAAGATCGCGATGCAACTGACGCTCGAACTGGCGCATCGACACGCGATAGTAGGGCACTTGCTCGTGCGTTCCATCGGGAGCAGGGCGCGTCTCGAGACTGCGTGCAATCGGAGGAATCGGGAGCGCATCGACGAACTTCGCCAGTGTGTCTGGATTCAGCGCGGTGCGACTGCCAGCCGCTGTGCTCGGCATTGCATGCATGATCGCCGCTGCGCTGATTAGTCCAGTTGCTTTCAGGAAATCCCGTCGAGTGACGATCATTATGCCTCGCAGTCGTAGGGCAAATATAAGAGACGGCGGACGCCCCAGTTGGCGCCCGCCGTCGAGTCTCTGCTGATCAGATGATCCGTCGTTGCTGGCTAAAGACCGCGCTCATCAATAGTTGAAAATGTCCTCTCCGGTGTCCGGGTCGAGGAACAGCACATTGCCAAAAAACGGATTGTTTTTGAAGTTGAGCATGTTGTTGATCGATCCCGAAATCGCGTCGAACGATCCCTGGCCAAGGCGCTGGCCGCCGAGCCAGTTGTCCTCGACGAAGTGAATGATCGACGTCTGATCGAGAAGCGTGTGATCGACAAAGTTCTGCTTCGCGTAGGGCGAGATCACCAGGAATGGCAGTCTGGGTCCGTAGCCGCAGCGCCCTTGCGCGTGCGTAGTCCCCGTCGCGACGCCTGGCAACGCGCTCGCGCCATTGCCGCAGGCGCCCGGGCCGGTCAACGCGTCCATCGATGTAGTCGACTGGTTCATGATCGGGCTCATCTGATGGTCGTACCAGCCATCCGAATCGTCATACGCGATGATCACCAGCGTCGACTTCCATTGCGGCTGCTGCTCGAGGAAGTTGATCGTATTCACGACGAAAGTCTGCTCGTCCAGTGGATCGGAGTAGCCCGCATGGCCGTCCTGGAAACCCGGCGCCTTCAGGAAACTCACTGCGGGAAAATTGTTCGCTGCCACCGCCTTGAAGAAATCGTTGGTGTCGTACTGATGATTGGCGGCGTCGCCGTTGTGACCGATCGTCGCGACGGAGGTCGGGCGCGTATGCATCGGATTTGCAGTGGCGGCGTAGTACTGGAACGGCTGATGATGCGGAATGTAGTCGGCCTTCTTGGTGTTGGTGACGGTGGAGGTGGTGCTTCGGGCGCATCCCGTCGTCCCGTTGGAATTAGTGATCGTGAGATCGAATCCGCCCTCGAAGAAGCCCCAGGTGACATTCGCGGCAGTCAGCGCTTCGCCGATGTTCGGACCGCTCATCTGAAACTGTTCGCTCGAGGTCGAGCACTTATCGCCGATCGGATCAGAGTCGCTGACCACGGTAAGTCCGCCGAACCCGTCGTCGACTACCGAGCCCGTGCCGCCGATGTTATTGATTGCTCCGTTGGTCTGTCCGGAGATGAGGTTCAGCGCGCCCGGAGTGGACGGACCGAAGTTCGTGTCGTAGGAATTGTCGTTCATCGCGAAGAACTGCGCATAGTTCCAGAACGCCGTGACAGTGTTGCCATCGTAGTAGCCCATGGTCAGCGCCTGGGTCTCTGCGGCGGCGGGAGGAGCTCCGGGAGGCGGTCCGGCGGTGCCGACTGAGAGCGGGAACAGATCCATCAGTCCGCTGTCGAACGCCATCTGCTCGGGCGTGTAGTCGTGGTCCTGATCCGCGGTCGATGCCTGCGATCGATCAAGGCGGAACGGATTGGCGGCGATACTGTTCACCGGGGGCGTTGTAGTCGTAACGTTGTTGGCGCCATTGAGAAAGTTCGGATTGGCGGTAAGCAACGCGGGCGTGAGGCCGTTGACGGTTGGAGTACCCGGTGCCGGGAAAAATGGCGGTTCATTACCGGGGTTGGTCGCGAACGGATAGGTCGCGAAGTAATGGTCGAACGATATGTTCTCCTGGAAAATCACTACCACGTGTTGAATCGGTGTCGCCGGCTTCGGTCCCTGAGACGGCGGACCCTGCGGCCCCCCCGAAAAGGCCCACGTCGGTTGAATCAGTAACCCCACCATGCCCAGCGCGAGCGTCCGCGCGGTTCTTCTTCGCATCCTCTTGTTCCTCCCTGGTTCGATTGATGCGGCCGGAAAAATTTCGGCAGCGTCGCGGAGGATAGAGGACGATGATTAACCGGCGATGAGAGCAAAATTTTCTTTGCGCGAGAATTTGGTAAAGCCGCGATGAAGATTCTGATCGTTTTCGCTAGCTTCGCGTGAAGATCAGATTAACGCTCTAACGTTTCAAGGTGGCAGAAAATATTAGCGTCAGTTCAAGGCAAGTGAGATCACTTCTGGCGGTTCATGTCTAACCACTTCTCGAGTTCGTCGATGAATTGTTTTTTGACGATGCAATTAAGATGACCGGCTCCTTCAATTTCGATCACCCGCCAATCGCTGCGCACACTTTCGAGCGGCTCCACGTACAACTTTTTCATGGGATCGCGATCGCCTACCAGGATTTCGACTGGAATCCGAATCGCCTTCAACTGATCGGCCGTCAACGCCAGCTCGCTTATGCTCCTGGCACCGGGGCTGCGCATGTGCGCCCAGATCTTTTGCAGAATGCTATCCTCGCGCAACCATCCCGCGCCTCCCAGCGTCCCCGAGATAACGCGCTCGGGATGTTCCGCGATGAGTTTCAGCGCGACCATGCCGCCCATCGAATAACCGACTATGTGAGCCTTTCGAATGTTCAGACGATCGAGCAACAGGATCACGTCATCGACCCATTGCTCGCCATAGGCCGCGGGATCGTCCGGTTTGTCGGACTCGCCATACCCCGGCAAATCGATTGCTATGACCTGATGATCCCTGGCCAGCGCGTCGATCGTCCCCGGCATCTGCCAATTGACCCTCGCACTCGAATCCAGTCCGTGAATCAGCACCACTGGCTCGCCGGTTCCCTCTATAAGGAAGTGAATCTTCACGCCCTTGGCGTCGAAGAATTGCGACTCAGCCGCCGCGATCGAAGTAGAGGGCCGTCCCAGCCAGAGTGACAGAGCCATAGCTGCCACAAAAACTCGTCTGTTCAGTCGCAAAGTATCGCCTCCCCTCTGTCGCTAGCACTAGAGGCAATTGGACGGTAGAAGTCGCAGATTCGTTTACAGTGCGTCAACGCGAGTTGAGACGGACTGTCGACGTTCTTGCCAATTGAAAACTTAGAGGCTTCGCACTTAGATTTCGAGATTGTGCGCTCGTTCGAGATCCGCGATCAGCCCAGGACCAACCGGGCGCCATCCGAGCCGCTCGCGCGTCAACGCGCTCGAAGCGGGACCGTCGAGTCCGGCGAAGATTCCCAGCCATCCGAAATGCTCAGCAGCCTGCGCGGGGGTTTTCGAGACGACCGGCAGCTTCAGGCGCCGACCGATCACCTCGGCGATATCGCGAACGGGCACGCCCTCTTCGGCAACCGCGTGATAACGGCCCGCCGCACCCTTCTCGAGCGCGAGCCGGTAGAGCCGGGCGGTATCGGACACATGCGACGCCGACCATCGATTCTTGCCGTCGCCGACAAACGCCGAGACGCCCTTCTCCCGCGCTAGAGTGATCATATAAGTGATCAATCCCTGCTTGTTTTGATCGTGAACCTGCGGAAGCCGCACCATTGAAACCCGCACGCCGCGCGCCGCTACTGCGTCTGCCGCCTCATCGGTGGCGAGGCGAGGAATCGAGGCTGACGTGGCGGCGGGCGCATCTTCTTCAGTTGCGAGGCGGCCCGGCGCGACCAGTAGCGTTCCCGAGGTGACGATTAGAAGACGATCGGACCCGACCAGCGCGGAACCGAGCGCCTCGATTGCGTGCCGATCTTTCTCGGAGTTTTCCTTAAATTTCGAGAAGTCGTGGTTAAAAGCCAGGTGAATCACACCATCCGATTTGGCCGCGCCGCTTTTCAGGCTGTCCAAATCTTCAACAGAGCCTCGATGCACCTCGGCTCCGGCCGCGGCAATAGACTTTGCTCCCGCCTCGGATCGGGAGAGACCCAGCACCTTATGGCCTGCGTTGATCAGCTCGGGGATGAGTGCGGAACCGATAAAACCTGTGGCACCAGTGACGAAGACACGCATGATATTTCTCCTTTAGTCTTTTGAACCATTCAGCGCGCGCGACGCGAGGCGTTACACATCGCCAGTCCGATGTTTCTGGGGTTTCTCGACTGTCACGCTCGATCCTGTACCGCCGCGTTCACAAACTTGCGCAGGACTACATCACCAGGGGAGCGGTCCGTCGGCGTTCGAGAACGTGCCTGTCGGACCGTCCGGGCCGAGCAGCGCAAGGCGCACCGGCTCGCGGGCACCCTCCTCGAGAGTTTGCGTGCCCTCATAGTTGTTGAGGTTCGTCTTGGTGAAGCCGGGGCAGGCGGCGTTGACCTTGATCCCGGTCGACTCGAGCTCGATCGCCATGGCGAGCGTCATAGCATTGAGAGCCGTCTTGGACGCAGCGTAGGTGGGGCCGAAGATCGAGCGATAGGGGTAGGCCGGGTCCGAGTTCCGCGTCAGCGAGCCAACGCCGCTCGACACGTTGACGATGCGGGCGGCGGGCGCCTCGCGCAGGAGCGGCAGCATCGCCTGGGTAACGGCGACGACGCCGAACACGTTGGTCTCGAACACCGCGCGCAGTTCATCGAGGGACACGTTGCTCGGGCGGGTCGACTTGGAGAACTCCGCGACAGACATGCCCGGCAGCGATCGCGTATGCGAGATGGCCGCGTTGTTGACGAGCACGTCAAGGCGGCCAAGCTCGCTCCGAATGCGCTTTGCCGCGGCGACGATCGAGTTCTCATCTGTGACGTCTAATTGGATAGCGCGTGCTTTCGGCCCAACCTCCCTGGCCGCCGCCTCGCCGCGCTCGAGATTGCGCGACCCGACCAGCACAGTGAAGCCGTGTGCCACGAGATCCTTTGCGATCTGAAGACCGATTCCTTGATTAGCCCCGGTGACCAGGGCGACGGGTTTGTCCTGCATTGTTAATCTCCTTGTTGCATCGATTTGTGGTCAACGGCGCCGAGCCCGATTCCGCTCGTGCCACCGGTAATCAACGCCCGTTTTTCCTGGCATCGTTCCATCCTGGAACTCCTTCACTTGGTAAGCGAGCCTGCGGGTTGATAGACAGATCGGCATCCCTTCTGTTACAAATGGAGGGAGCCTCCGATTATTTATAATATATGGAGAAGCCCTCCGCTTTGTCAAGTGCAACTGGAGGTGGGCTCCGTTTGCAGGGACGACGGGACAAGAATATGGGGACACAATCGATCGAGACGACGCGCCCGCCGCGCGCCGACGCGGTCCGCAATCGCGAGCGCGTGCTGGCGGCAGCCAAGGCGGTCTTCAGCAAAGGGGGCGCCGATGCGAGCCTCGAAGCAGTGGCGAAGCGCGCCCAAGTCGGAATCGGAACGCTCTACCGGCATTTTCCCACGCGTGAAGCTTTGTTCGAGGCGGTCTTTCGGCGCGAAGTCCATCAGCTCTCGGAGCTCGCGGAACAGCTCAAGGATGAGACCTCGCCGGTCGAGGCGCTGCGTCGATGGCTGCATTCCGACATCGAGTTAGTCGCCACCAAAAAAGGCATGTCGGCCGCACTGGCGCTTGCGGTACACGGCTCCTCGAAACTCTACGCCGATTCACAGGAGCGGCTGGCGAAAGCGGTCGGCGTTCTGCTGGACCGCGCCGTCGCCGCTGGAGAGATACGCTCCGACATCAGTCCCAAAGATCTCCTGCGCGCCCTCGTCGGCATGTGCTACATGCAGGATCAGCCCGGCTGGCAGGCGAGCGTTCTCCGCCTCGTCGATATCTTCGTCGATGGTCTTCGTCTTCCTGTAAAGATCGGCAAAGCAAATCGTGGTGGCGCGGCGAAGCGAGCACGAACGAAGCGCGATTGAGTTGCAGATCATCACGCCAGGAGAAATCGATATATGAACACTCTCGACTCGATGTTGGAACGTAACAAAAACTTTGCTGCTCAGCAGTCTGCTGCGGGCACACTTATGCCCTCTCTTCCGCGGGCGATGCCGACGGTAAGAGCAACCATCATCGGTTGCGCTGATATGCGCGTAGACCCTGCTCATGTACTTGGAATCAAGCCGGGCGAGGCCGTCGTGATACGTAACATCGGCGGTCGAATCACTCCGGGACTGTTGGAGCAGTTGGGTCTACTCGGACGAATCGGCCAGGTTGCCGGAGCGATTCCTGGAGGCGGCGGGGAGTTCCACCTGATAGTACTTCAGCACACCGATTGCGGAATGACGCGCCTCGCCAACGACCCAGCCCTGTTGACGCACTATTTTCAAATACCGGACGAGGGCCTCAAGACCAAAGCGGTCTCCGATCCCCGCGCTGCCGTCGCCGTGGACGTTGCTTCGCTCCGAGCGGTTCCCGCATTGCCGGGCGGGTGGCTTATTTCCGGCCTCGTCTACGACGTCGCGACCGGACTTGTAGAGATTGTCGTACCGCCAGCGCCGATTCGTACTGCGTAAAGATCGCTCTTGATTCCCCGCGCCCGCGCGATGGCTTGCAGCCAGCGAACGAAGCACAGGGAAGTGCTCCCTCGTGTGTGTCGATTCGTCATGGCTTTTTCTTTGTGTCATTCAGAGCCGCTGCGGCGAAGAATCCCGAAAGTCTTTTTCTTCGACGCAGCACTCGTTTACCGCGCGTCATCGCGAGTCGAGACTGGCTGCCCAGCCTGCTTGTACGGCGGAGAGATTCTGCGCGATAACTGGGCAATCGCGACACTCAAGGAGAGAAGACGGCGATGATGACGGGACAGCAATACAAGAAGTCGTTGGATGACAACCGCGAAACCTACTTCGAAGGCGAGCGCGTACGCGACATCGTGACTCATCCGCTGCTCGGCGAATGCGTCTCGCGAATCGCCGCCGGTTACGACCAGTTCTATTCGCCCGAGCCGGGGGCGGTCAGCCCTCTGATGAAAATTCCGCGCTCGGCCAACGAGTTGCGCGACCGGATTCCGCTATTGCTCGAATCTGACATCGTGGCCAACGTGACTTACCAATCGATCATGACGCTGACCACTGCGGCGACGCGTATCGCCGATGCGCTGCCGGAATACGCCGAGCGCATCCGCCACTACGTGCAGGCGGCACAGCGCAAAGACGTCCGCATCGTCGAATGCATCACGGACGCCAAGGGCGACCGCAGCCGTCCGCCCGGCAAACAGGACGATCCCGACGCCTACACCCGCGTGGTCGAACGCCGCAGCGACGGCGTCGTGATTCGCGGCGCCAAGCTGCACATCACGGGTGCGTCGATGGCGCATGACCTGATGGTGATTCCGACCAAGGCGATGAAGCCCGGCGAGGAGGCTTACGCAATTGGATGCGCGGTGCCGGTCAACTCGCCCGGCGTCAAGATAATCGACACGACTTTCGCGCCGCGCCATCCCGATACGCGCACCTTCCCGGTCTCGGCGAAAATCCACATGCCCGAAGGATTCGTAATTCTCGACAACGTCTTCGTGCCGAACGAACGGATCTTTCTCGACGGCGCCGTGCAGCAGGCCGCCGTCTTCGCGCATTCGCTCGGCCTGTGGGAGCGGCTGGGCGGCCTGTCTGCCATGGCTGAGGAGGGCGACCAGCTGGTCGGTTTCGCGCAGCTGGTGGCAGAGGCCAACGGCCTGGCGGGCGAAGGGCACATCAAGGAGAAGATCTCCGAGATGCTCATCCACGCGACGCTGATTCGCGCCGCGCTCGAGGCTGCGATCGCGAACTGCCAGATCACCGAGCAAGGCGCCTTCCCCGACGAGCTCTACACCAACGCCGGAAAATATCACGGCGCCGCCAACTACAACCTCATGGTGCGCCATCTGCACGACATTTCGGGCGGCTCGATTCTCACCGCGCCGGGCGTCGCCGATCTCGAGAACGAAGTGACCGGCCCGCTGGTGCGCAAGTACATGGGCACCAGCACCGGCATCGACGGCGATTATCGCGCGCGGCTGTTTCATGCGATTCGCGACCTGACCGCCGACGCGTACGGCGGATGGAAGGCTGTCACCAACGTGCAGGCCGGCGGCGGGCTTTACGCGCAGCGAATCGTCACGCGCAGGTACTACGACTTGAAAGGCGCCAAGCGAAAGGCGCTGAAGGTCGCGGGTCTGAGTGACGAAACCGCCAACTGATTCATCGTCTGGCTGGCGGTTTGCGCGCGGTACGACAGGCGTTGTAATGGATCAGTTAGATTCACATCACGGATTCCCTCTGAAAGGAGACTGAAATGGCCGCTGGATACACCATGACCATCGACGGCAAGTCGGTGAAAGGTTCGAAGTCCACTGGCGTGATCAATCCCGCCACCGGCAAGGTTTTCGCGGAAGTTCCCGATTGCACGAAGGCTGAACTCGATCAGGCAATGAACGCCGCGCAGAAGGCGTTCCCCGCCTGGAGCAAGGACGTTAACGCGCGCCGCAAGGTCTTGCAGGATTGCGCCGCGGCATTGCAGCAGCCGCCTGAAGGGCCTCGCGCGGACACTGACGCTGGAGCAGGGCAAGCCGCTCGACAAAGCCGCGCAGGAAATCATGCTCACCTCGATGTGGTGCGCATTCACCGCGATGCTCGACTTGCCGGCCGAGGTGCTGAGCGACACGGCCGACGCCAAAATAGAAATCAAGCGCAAGCCGCTCGGCGTCGTCGCCGCGATCACGCCGTGGAACTATCCCATCATGCTCGGGATGTGGAAGATTGCGCCGGCCCTGTTGGCGGGCAACACGATCGTGCTGAAGCCCTCGCCCTACACGCCGATCACGACGCTGATGCTCGGCGAGATTCTGAAAGACATCGTTCCGCCGGGAGTCCTCAACGTGATCTCCGGCGGCGACGAGCTCGGCGCGTGGATGACGAGTCATCCGGTGCCGCGCAAGATTTCATTCACCGGCTCGGTTGAGACCGGCAAGAAGGTCGCTGCTTCGGCGGCGCCGGATCTGAAGCGGGTTACGCTCGAGCTCGGCGGCAACGACGCGGCGATCATCCTGGCCGATGTGGATCCCGCGGTCGTCGCGCCGAAGATTTTCTGGGGTGCGTTCGAGAACTCGGGCCAGATCTGCAGCGCGATCAAGCGCGTCTATGTGCCCGAGCAGATGTACAACGCGCTGATCGACAACCTCGGCGAGATCGCCAAGGGCGTCAAGGTGGGCGACGGGCTCGAGGCCGGCACCCAGCTCGGACCGATCAACAACAAGATGCAGTTCGAGCGCGTGACCGAGCTGGTCGAGGACGCCAAGAAGCACGGCGCCAAGATTGTCACCGGCGGCTCGCGCGTCGGCAAGGAAGGCTACTTTTTCGCGCCGACGATCGTCGGCAACATTTCCGATGGCGTGCGGCTGGTCGATGAAGAACAATTCGGCCCTGCGCTCCCGATCGTTCCCTACAAGGATGTCGACGACGCCGTTCGCCGCGCGAACGCGACCCACTACGGCCTGAGCGGTTCGGTCTGGTCCAACGACCGCGTGCGCGGCGCCGAGGTCGCGTCGCAGCTCGAATGCGGCTCGGCGTGGGTCAATCAGCATCTCGCGATCGCGCCGAATCTGCCGTTCGGCGGAGCGAAGTGGTCGGGCATCGGCGTGGAGAACGGCACCTGGGGCCTGATGGGCTTCACCGAAATCCAGGTGGTCAACTCGATCAAGCTTTCGTAAACGGTTTGTCTAAAGTCGCCCCCGCGGTATCGTAAAGTTTGAGCGATACCGCGGGGGCGCGTTTTTTTCATGGGACGCTACGACGACTACAAACAGCAGGTCTTGTGTATCAGCCAACGGCTGTCCGCCGACGGCTACTTCGGATCGAAGTCAGGCAGCGCCGGCAACGTCTCGATGCTGGTCGAGGGCGAGAATGCCGTCGTCGTTACGCCGACGCGTCTGCAGTACGACGTGATGAAAGTCGAAGATATCTGCGTGGTGGACTTCGACCTCGCGCCAATCGAAGGCGCGCGCAAACCGTCGATCGAAACTCCAATGCACGTCGCCGCTTACCAGGTGCGTGAAGACGTCAGCGCCGTCATCCACACGCATCAAACTTTCGCGAGCGCGCTCAGCATCCTGAACGAGGGAATTCCGCCGCTGTTCGACGAAGTCACGCTCGCGATTGGCAACACTATCGACGTCGTGCCGTACGCGCTGTCAGGCTCGCGCGAACTGCACGACAACGTCGCGCGCAAGCTCGCCAATCGATGCCATTGCTACATACTTCAGAATCACGGCACGCTCTGCGTCGGCACCGACCTCGACAAGACTTTCACTTTCGTCGAGTTGCTCGAAAAATCCGCGCACATCTATGTTGATGCGCTCGCGACCGGCATGCCCGTGACTGTTCTGCCTGAAGAGACTGTGGCGCAGCTTCATGCGGCGGTCATCGCGCGCCAGGATCGCGAAATCGCACGCAAGCAATCCGCGCGCGCATCCGCAACGAGCCGCTGATTCGCGGCCCGCTCGGCTACGCGCGCATCAGCTCGGCTTCGTCGGCGGCAATAGTGGCGTAAACTTCGCGGTCGATCTTGCGGTAGCGTTCGAGCGACTTGTCGGCCTGCTCTTCGCAGCCTTGCGCCTTGGCGATCTCGTGCATCTCTTTTTCGATCCACGACAGATGCCACGATTCGTCCTTGGTAACCGACTTCAGCACTTCCATCGTCTCAGGGTCGACGTTGGGCAGCGCCATGTGAGCGTTGTAGCGGCTCTGCGCGCGCTCTTCGACGACGACAGTCAGCGCGAGCAGATCGATAATCGTCTTCGGCACGCCGGTGCGAAGTCCGAGCCGCCGCTGATAGCCGTCGTCGATAAGGATCGGGGCGCCACCGAGGTCCGAGATTCGCTTGGTCCAGAGGAATGCGTGGCGCGTTTCGTCCGCCAGATGGGCGGTCATCTTGAGCTGCGCTTCGCCGTCCTTCATGTGGCTCAGAAGATTGAACAGGAGGCGGGCGCCTCGCAATTCGGCGTCACGATAAAAGCTGAAAACGAGAATCTGCTTCTCCGTTGCCGACATTCCAGTGAAATCCATGCTGCCAAGTGATGCGCTCAATACTCAGTCCTCCGTCAGCCGTCCAAAGACGACGGTGCCTAATGCTATCAAATAAGGCGGTTGCGGGTAACTTATGCCATCCTGTCCGCAGGGTCAATAAAACGCCCACAAATCTGTCCCCACGCGGGCGTCCTGTTGAATACGCCGATCTAATGACGCGGTTGCGAAACCCCGTCGTTGGGAACAACTATTTATGTCGAAGGGGAGCCGCGCGATTCTCGCGGCTGATTAGCGATGCCGTCACCAGACGTTTACTGGCTCGCATTGAGACGCGCCCGCGGAGTCGGTCCGCGAACCTGCAAGCTGCTGATCGAGAAGTTCGGCGCGCCCGAAAAAATATTCCAGCTCAACGCCGACCAGATCGCCGCCGCCGGAGTGCCGCGCAACACCGCGCACAGCATCGCGGAATTTCGCGACTTCGAGCCGCTCGAGAAAGAACTGTGCGAGCTGCCCAACCTCGGCGCGCGACTCGTCAAATGGACCGACGCCGACTATCCGCCGAATCTGCGGCAAATCGCCGACCCGCCGCCGTTCCTGTTCGTCCGCGGCACGGCCACGTTGACCGACAGTACGTGTATCGCAATCGTCGGCGCGCGCGCCGCCAGCGATATCGGGCGCCGGATGGCGCAGCGGCTCGGCCTCGAGCTCGCGGCCAAGGGCTTCACCGTCGTCAGCGGGCTGGCGCGAGGAATCGACGGCGAAGCGCATCAGGGGGCACTCGACGCGCACGGCAAGACGCTCGCCGTGCTGGGATGCGGCGTCGACGTCATCTACCCGGCCGAACATCGCAAGCTGGCTGAGGGCATCATCGCGGGCGGCGGCGCGCTCATCAGCGAGCTGCCAATCGGGATGCAGCCGCTGGCTGAGAACTTCCCGACTCGCAACCGCATCCTGTCGGGGCTGTGCCTCGGCGTCGTAATCGTCGAGGCTGCCGAAAAAAGCGGCTCGCTTATCACGGCGCGAATGGCGCTGGAGCAGGATCGCCAGGTATTCGCCGTTCCCGGCAGCCCCCTCAGTGGCAAGACTCGCGGCAGCAACCGTCTATTGAAGGAAGGTGCGAAGCTGGTCGAATGCGTCGAAGACGTAATCGAGGAGCTGGCACCGCAGATGGCCGGCCGACCGGCCGCGACCCGCACTATCGCTCAGGGAGCCGGTTGAAACACTTCCTATCTCCCCCGCGTCTAATACTAAGGCAGAGGCCGCGTCAATCGCTGAAACGGTTCAAGCGGTCAAGACGGTTGAAGAAGTAATTGACAGTGCTACAGCTATCTTGAACGGTCTAAAAGATTCTGAGAGACTCCACGTTGATTCGATTATCGAGTCTTCAGGACTCAATGCCCAAACCGTGCTTAGATTACTGCTGGAACTTGAACTCGAAGGTCGCGTCACCCAGCATCCCGGCAAGCTTTTCTCGCTTGCTTAAGTCTGGCAGGGTGTAAGCCCTGAAGCGTCGAACGATTAGCACTGGCGCGAAACCTGCGAGGCTGGGGACGGGTACTGGAGGCGCCTAAAACGGTGGCAAAAAATCTCGTAATCGTTGAATCGCCCGCAAAGGCGAAAACCATCAAGCGTTACCTCGGTAGCGACTACCAGGTCATGCCCTCGGTCGGCCATGTCGTGGATCTGCCCAAGAGCAAGCTCGGGGTCGATATCGAGCACAATTTCGCGCCCGATTTCGTCGTGATCAAGGGCAAAGAGAAGGTCCTCGGCGAGATCAAGACCGCCGCCAAGGGCAAGGACAACGTCTACCTCGCCAGCGACCCTGATCGCGAAGGCGAGGCGATCGCATGGCATATCGCCGATCATCTCGGCAAGACCAAGTCCAAGGTCAGCCGCGTGCTGTTGCATGAGATTACGTCGGCCGCCGTAAAAGAGGCGGTCGCCAATCCCTCGAAGCTCGATCACAACCTGTTCGACGCGTACCAGGCGCGCCGCGTCCTCGACCGCCTGGTCGGCTATAAGCTGAGCCCCCTGCTGTGGGACAAGGTCAAGCGCGGCATCAGCGCCGGCCGGGTGCAGTCGGTGGCGCTCAGGATAATCGTCGACCGCGAGCGCGAGCGCGAGGCCTTCCGCGCCGAAGAGTACTGGACCCTCGACGCCCGCCTGACTGCGAAGAATCCACCGCCGTTCAAGGCGCGGCTCTACAGTTACAAAGACGACCGCATCGACAATAAGGCGTACAAGCTGCCCGAGGCGCGTGCGAAAGAGATCATCGCGGCGGTCGAAGCGGCGCCGTTCACCGTAAAGAGCGTCGAGCGCAAGGAAGTCCGCCGCAGCCCGACTCCTCCGTTCATCACGTCGCGCCTGCAGCAGGAGGCGTCGCGCAAGCTGTACTATCAGCCGCGGCGCACGATGCAGATAGCGCAGAAGCTGTATGAGGGCGTCGAGCTTGGCGAGGAGGGCGCGGTCGGCCTTATCACTTATATGCGCACCGATTCGCCGCGCGTATCGGACCAGGCGCTCGAGTCCGTCCGCAACCATATCGTCGCGCGTTACGGCAAAGAATATATTCCCGAGCAGCCGAACTTTTATAAATCCGGCAAGCAGTCGCAGGGCGCCCATGAAGCGATTCGCCCGACCGCCGTCGAGCGCGACCCCGAGTCGATTGCGCGCTACCTCGACAAGGACGCGCTCGCGCTCTACACGCTCATCTACAATCGCTTCGTCTCGAGCCAGATGACGCAGGCGGTGTACGACCGCACCACCGTCGATATCGAATCGGCCGACGCGATTTTCCGCGCGACCGGCCAGGTGATGAAGTTCGACGGTTTCATGCGCGTGTATATCGAGGGCCAGGACGAGACCCCGGCCGACGACGAAGAAGGCACGCTGCCGCTGCTGAACGAGGGCGAGACTCTCACCCTGCTCGGGCTGGATCCCGAACAGCATTTCACGCAGCCGCCGCCGCGCTACACGCAGGCCACGCTGATCAAGGAACTCGAAGAGCAGGGTATCGGGCGTCCTTCGACCTACGCCGCAATCATGACGAGCATCCTGCGGGTCGAGTACGTCGAAGAGGACGAGAGCAAGCGGATGCGGCCGACGTCACTCGGGCGCGTCGTCAACGACATGCTGGTCAAGGCGTTCCCCGACATTCTGGAATCCAGCTTCACGGCGCAGTTCGAAGAGGACCTCGACAAGGTCGAAGAGGGCACCGAGAACTGGGTCAAGACGATGAAGCGCTTCTACGGCCCGTTCGCAAAGGACCTCGCCGACGCGAAAAAGAAAATGCCCGAGGTCAAGCACAAGGGCCTGCCGACCGGTCTCAAGTGCGAGCTCGACGGCGGCGACATGGTGATCAAATGGGGCCGCAACGGCGAGTTCCTCGCCTGCTCGAACTATCCCAAATGCACCAACACCGGCGAAATCGCGCGCGACGAACAAGGCGTCGTCTCGCTCAAGCCGTCGGCGCCTGCGCCCACTGACGAGGTCTGCGAAAAGTGCGGCAAGCCGATGGTCAAACGCCGCTCGCGCTTCGGCGAGTTCCTCGGATGCTCGGGTTACCCGGATTGCGACGGCATCAAGCGCCTGCAATCCGACCCGGTCAAGACCGGAGTCGCGTGCCCGGAATGCAAGGAAGGCGAAATCCTCGAGCGTCGCAGCCGCCGCGGGAAAATTTTCTTCGGATGCGGCCGCTACCCGAAGTGCAAGTTCGCCGCGTGGAACAAAGTCGTCCTGCAGCCATGCCCGTCGTGCGGCGCGAACTACATGGTCGAGAAGGATTTGAAGCGCACCGGCATCACCTGGCAATGCGCCAACAAGGAATGCGGCTACAAGGCTCCCGCTCCTGTCGCCGTGCTGCCCGACTCGGCTCCGGCGTCCTCGACGCCTCCCGCTTAAGCGTTGCCGTCTCGCTGTGACTAACTCACGCCCATCAGGGCGCGGCGCACTTGCCCTGACTCTCCTCGCCGCGCTGATCGCGGGCTTCGCGCCCCGAGCCAATTCGGCCGCCGACGCGAATCAATATATAACTCCCCATCAGGAAGAGACCTTCAAGCCCTATGTCGCGCGCGTCTACTTCGATACGAAGACGAAAGACGGCAGCGACGCCTACTTCGAGATTCTGAAAGACGACAAGCAGGTCTACGTGCAGCGGGCCAAAAACAAGGGCGAGAAATTTTTCATCGGCCCGATGTACAAGGAAGATCCCGATGCGGCGCTTATAAAAATGGGGATGGACGTGACCGGCGACGGCAAGCCCGACCTGGTTGTCTCGGAATGGAGCGGCTACGCGAATTGCTGCCTGACGCTGCATATTTTCGAGATCGGCCCGACCTTCAGAAAACTCGCCACGATAGACGCCGAGTTCAGCGACTCGGGCCCGCATTTCCTGCCGCCCGACAAGAGATCGCAAACGCTGGCGCTGGCGATTCAGATTCATGACTGGAACTTTGCCAACTGGCACACCGATTTCGCCGACTCGCCCGCGCCTAAAATCATCCTGCGCTTCAGCAACGGCGCATATCGCATCGCGCCCGACCTGATGCGCACGCAAGCTCCCGATGCGCAGGACCTCGACACGCGTGCTGCCGCCGTCAGAAATTACGCGCCGAGCGCAAAGGGCGGCACCTGGCCTCACGCTGAGGTCTCGCCCGATCTGTGGTCGACGATGCTCGATCTGATCTATGGCGGCCACGACGCCGAAGCCTGGAAGTTTCTCGACACGGCGTGGCCGTCGAAGGTGCAAGGCAAGGACGTCTTCGCGCGCGACTTCCGCGCGCAACTCGCCAAGAGTCCTTACTGGCCTGCGGTCAAGACGATGAACGCTTCATCTTCGCCGACATCTCCTCGAGCCGCCGCCGAATAAATCGCCGCTCGGGTGCGCTGCCCACCCGCGACAGCGCCGCGCGATACGACTCCGCCGCCTCGCTCCATCGTCCCAGCCGTCGCAGCAAATCCGCCCGCGCCGACCACATCAGGTAATAGTCGCGCAGCTCGCCGCCGGCTGCGATCTCGTCGATCAATTCGAGGCCGGCCGCGGGACCGTCGGCCATCGCGACCGCGACCGCTCGATTCAGCTCGATCACCGGTGACGGACGAATCGATGCCAGTTGTGCGTAGAGTGCCGCGATCGCGCGCCAGTCCGTCGTATCTGCGCGTTCGGCGCGCGAGTGCGCCGCCGCAATCGCCGACTGAATCGCGTACGGTCCATTCTGCGTTGGCACGAATCGCAGCTTCCGAGTGCGCCAGCCCTTCGGCGATCTGCGCGCGATCCCAGCGCGTGCGATCCTGCTCCTCGAGCAGCACGATTTCGCCGCGCGCGTCGATTCGCGCATCGCGCCTTGCGTCATGCAGCAGCATCAGCGCGAGCAATCCCGCCGGCTCGGCCTCGCCCGGCATCAGCGCGACCAGGATCCGCGCCAGGCGAATCGCTTCAGCGCAGAGGTCGGTGCGCAGCAGGCGTTCGCCGGAGCTCGCCGCATAACCTTCGTTGAACACCAGGTAAATAACCGCCATCACCGCGTCGAGCCGCTCTGCTGTCAACTCCGCGGACGGCACCTCGTACGGGATTCGCGCCGCGCGAATCTTGCGCTTGGCCCGCACCAGCCGCTGCGCCATCGTCGCCGGCGCCGTCAGGAACGCGCGAGCGATTTCCTCGGTCGTGAGCCCGCATAGCGTGCGCAGCGAGAGCGCGACGCGAGCCTCGTCGGCCAGCGCGGGATGACAACAGGTGAAGATCAGCCGCAGACGCTCGTCGGGCAACGCGCCGGCGTCGAGATCAGGTTCGTCTTCACCGCTCTCGGCCATGCGAATCAGCTCCTCGCGGCGATCGTTGAACCTTCCCTGTTTTCGGATTCGATCGATCGCCTTGTGACGCGCGACGCCGATAATCCACGCGCGCGGATTGTCCGGCAGTCCGTCGCGGCGCCATTGTTCCACCGCGCTCGCGAACGCATCCTGCGCCGCATCTTCCGCGAGGTCGAAGTCGCCCAGCACGCGAATCAGCGTGGCGAGTATTCGCCCGAACTCGTCGCGATAGAAGCGCTCGATTCCGGCGGCTGTGTTGTCCATCGGCAAACCCGTCCGATGGCAGGCTAGCGACACGCCGCTCATGCCGCTACCGCGGACTCATTCGTGATAGATCCACCAGCATCCCTCGACCGGCCTGACTTCGATCGCGTCGCCGTCACGCGCGGCAAGTTTGTTCGCCCAGGTGATTGCCTCGTCGACCGACGCACACGCGACCAGGTTGAAGCCGCCGGCGACTTCCTTGGTTTCCGCGAAGGGCCCGTCGGTCACTTGGCGGCCACCATTTTTCCATCGAATCGTTTTTGCGTGCGACGAGATCTGCAGGCGCGCTCCGACCCATAATCCGGGCTCCTGATCGAGCATCGCGCGGCTGATCACGTATTCCGAGCCGACGTCCTGATGCTGCCGCATGATTTGTTTAGTCTCGTTTTCGGGCAGGCTGAGCGCGGCGCGCTCGTCTTCGACGAAAGTGAGCATAAACAATTTCGATGCGGCCTGTCCGAACGTCTGCGAGATCCACCAGAACTCGCGGATCGGCCGGACCTCGATGACAAGGCTCTGATGAGCTTCCTCGTATTTGGCGAAGGCGATCGCTTCCTGCTCGGACTCGAAGTCGATTATGTCGAAGCCGCCGACCAACTCCTTGGTTTCCGGGAACGGCCCATCGATCCGCAGATGCTTGCCGCCGCGATTTTTCACGGTGACGGTCTCGCGATCGCGGCCGAGCCCCACTGAGACGAACAACAGCCCGGGCTTTCCGCCGCTCACACGCGCTCGGAGAAGCCCATCGAGTTTCTGCTGATGGTGCCTGACGCGCCGGTTCATTTCCTCGGCGTCGAGACTGTCAGATTCTCCGCGCAACTCGGCGCCGATGATCATGTACTTCATCGCGATGCCCTCCAGCGGCGCTCAACGAAAACGAAATTTTCCGAGACTCTTCTACATATTGATCTTTCTGACCGGCCGCACTTCGATTGAGCCGTGCCTCGCGCCGGGAATTCTCGCGGCAATCGAAATGGCCTCGTCGAGATCCTTTGCTTCGACCAGGTAGTATCCGCCGAGCTGCTCTTTGGTCTCGGCGAACGGCCCGTCAGTAACCGTCGTCTTGCCATTGCGCACGCGGACGGTCGTGGCTGTCACAACCTGCTCGAGCGCGTTGCCGCCCTTGTTCTTGCCGCTCTTCGTCAGGTCCTGCGTGAAGGCCATGTATCCCTGGAAAATCTCGGTTTGTTCGGCGGCGCTCATTTTCTTGCCGTCCGCCTCACTGTTGTAGATCAAAAGCAGGTATTCCATTGCAATCTCCTTTTTTCGCGTGATTTGCGTCTCGCTAATTAGTCGAACGGCCACACGCCGGATCGACACCACTCCTCAGAAAAATTTGTTAGAACCGAATCGTCCCGGTTTACACGACCGCCGAAAACCGCCACGATCACGCTTCGCTTCATATACGCCATGAGTGAAAGTCCAGGTAACCGTCGTCGGAGCGGGGCTCGCAGGCAGCGAGGCTGCCTGGCAGCTCGCGCGCAGAGGCATCGCCGTGCGCCTGGTCGAGATGCGGCCGGTCAAAATGACCGAAGCCCATCAAACGGCGAACTTCGCCGAGCTCGTCTGCTCGAATTCGCTGCGCAACGATTCGATGGACACTGCAGTCGGCGTGCTCAAGGAAGAAATGCGCCGGCTTGGCTCGCTCGTGATTTCGTCGGCCGACCGCGCGCGCGTGCCTGCGGGTTCCGCCCTGGCTGTAGATCGCAATGATTTCTCATCGGGGCAATCACCGCGGCTCTCGAGAATCATCCGATGATCGAGATTTCGCGCACCGAGGCCGCTGCAATACCCGACGGCCTGACAATTCTCGCGACCGGCCCTCTCACCAGCCCCGCACTCGGCGAATCTCTGAACAATCTGATCGGTCCGCGCAACTTGTATTTCTACGACGCGATCGCGCCAATCGTCACCGCCGATTCGATCGACATGAACGTGGCGTTCAAGGCCTCGCGCTACGGCAAGGGCGGCGACGACTACATCAACTGCCCGATGACCGAAGTTCAATACAACGAGTTCGTCGCGGCGGTGGTCGCGGCTGAAAAAATCGATCTGCACCCGTTCGAGAAGCCGGTTTATTTCGAAGGATGCATGCCGATCGAAGAGATGGCGCGCCGCGGCCCGATGACGCTCGCGTTCGGCCCGATGCGCCCGGTCGGGCTCTCAGAGCCACGAAGCGGGCGCCGGCCGTTCGCGGTCGTGCAGCTGCGACAGGACGACGCGGGCGGCCGCATGTACAACATGGTCGGCTTTCAGACCAAGATGACCTATCCCGAACAGCGCCGCGTGCTGCGGATGATACCCGCACTGGAAAAAGCCGAGTTCGTCCGACTCGGCTCGATCCATCGCAACACCTTTGTCGATTCGCCGCGCCTGGTCCTGCCAACCCTTCAGCTCAGGGCACGCAATGATTTGTTCCTCGCCGGCCAGATGGTCGGCGTCGAAGGCTATGTCGAGTCCGCAGCCGCGGGCTTGCTCGCCGGAATCAACGCCGCCAATTTCGTGATGAATCGCGAGTTGCTCGTGCCACCGCCCGAGACGGCAATCGGCTCGCTGGTCGCGTACATCACCGATTCGACCCGCCGCGATTTCCAGCCGATGAACGCGAACTACGGCCTGATGCCCGACCTGAAGATCCGCGCGCGCGGCCGTCAAAAAAAAGTCGAGATGGCGGCGCGAGCGCTGACGGCAATCGACGGCTGGATCGATCGCAACCAGATCGAGCCCAAACCTGCTATGGCTCCGAGCGCACTTCGGCTATAGAAATCGCTGGAGGTTTCCGTCGATGACCAAAGCGGAACTCATTGATTCGATCGCCAAATCCACCGATCAGCCCAAGAAGGTGGTCGCCACCATCGTGGACCTCGCATTCGATCAAATCGCGCGCTCGATTCGCAAGGACAAGCGCTTCTGGGTGCCCGGCTTCGGCACTTTCTCCGTGCGTCGGCGCAAGGCTCGGGCGGGCTTCAATCCTCGCACCAACGCGCCAATGATCATCCCGGCCGCACGCACGATAGGCTTTCGCGCCGCGCCGCAGCTAAGGAAGGGTCTCTGACCACGGCCGCATCCAAAGCGGACGAGCGCGATCGTCCGCACGATCGAATAACTTCCCGCTCGATCTTTTCCGCCCAAGCGATAAGTCTCGTGCTGCTGATCGTCGCTCTCGCCGCGGGCACCGTTTTGCGCTTCGCAAATCTCGGCGCGCTCGAAATCTCGCCCGACGAGGCGACCTCATGGGCTGCAGCATCCGCGCCGAGCGTCGCCGAAGTGAGCGCGCGCCACTATGCTCTCAATCCCGGCGAACTGCCGATATACGACTTGACGTTGCACGGATGGATAGCGCTTTTCGGGACGAGCCCGACTGCGATGCGCGCGTTGTCGGCGGCGTTCGGCGTCCTGACGATCGCGCTGGTTTATATTGTCGTCTGCGAATTGTTCGCGCCCGCGCCCGAACGAAACAGAATCCGTCCTCACTATCGACGACATCGGATCAATCGCCGGACTCGCCGCGATTGTCTTCGCCGTAAACCTCGTCACCATCAAGTACTCGCGCGAGGCGCGGATGTATCCGATGCTGCTCGCCGTGATTCTCGCGCAGCTCGCGATATTCCTCCGCACGCTGCGCACCGGCGGTCGCGAGAACTACGCGCTAGTCGTAGTTCTGACCGCAATTTTGATAGCGACGAACTATTCTGCCCTAGCCGTCCCCGCGGTCGAGGGCCTGTGGCTGCTGTTTGTCCTCGCGCGCGCGGGATGGAGACTCGAGAATGCGACGGCGCGCCGCGCATGGGCGCTCGCGGCCGCGCTCGCCGTCGGCGGATTAATCCTGGTGCCGAAACTTCTTTCGCCGTTGCGCGTGCCGACCACCGCCACCGGCGTCGCGCGCGGATGGCGCAAGCTGCCGGGCCTGGCCGCACCGTTCGCGTTCTTCAACAAGGCGACCGGCAGCTTCGCGTTCCCGATCCTCGCGGCGCTCGCGATTTGGGGCGCGTACCGCGGATGGCGCCGCGGCGCACACGACGCTGTCGGCTTCGCGCTGCTGTGGATGTGGGCGCCGCCTATCCTGATGCTCGTCGCGTCGTACACGATTGCGCCGGTGTTCGTCGAGCGTTACGCGCTGTCGTCCTTCGTCCCGTTTTTCATACTCGTCGCGTTGGGGATATTCGAATTGCCCAGCGATCTCATTCGCGCCGGCGCGCTCGTGCTCGCAGTCGCATTCTCGCTCGGTCATCTCGTTGCGTACGATCGCAAGCCGCACGACGCGCAATTTCGCGAAGCGATTACTGCGGCCTCCTCCGCGCTCAAGCCGGGCGAGGTCATGACTATCGTCCCGTCGTACGCGATCGAATTGATCCGATACTATCTTCCTCCCGGCCAGCCGCTTCGTGCCGTGCGTTATGATCCGTCGGCGCGGCCGGTTGCCGTGTTGATTCTCGGCGATCAAAACCTCGAGCCCGGCGCCGGCCCGTCATATAAAAAAGACTATCCCAATGTGGTCGCGCGGCTGCGCGGCGTAACCGTCCTGCGAAGGTAATTATCATGAGCGATCAGAACCCCGACGATTTGAAAATAAAGGGCCAGCAGAAGGCCGCGTGGGACGACAGCGCCGAGGGCTGGAAGCGATGGTGGCCGACCTTCGAGCGCGCCGCGCAGACGGTGAACGACCGGCTGGTCGAGCTCGCAGGATTGCGCGCCGGCAATCGCGTGCTCGATATCGCGACCGGCAGCGGCGAGCCGGCACTGACCGCCGCCCGCGCCGTCGGGCCGTCGGGACGCGTCGTCGCCGTCGACATGTCGCCCGGGATGCTCGCGATTGCGCGCGAGCGAATCGACGCGGCGCGCTTGACGAACGTCGATCTGGTCGAGTCCGACGCCGAGTCGCTCGAGCTGGACGCGCACTCGTTCGACGCCGTCGTCTGCCGCTGGGGCCTAATGTTCATGCCCGATCTCGACGGCGTCGTCCGCGGACTCCATCGCGCACTCAAGCCCGGCGGCCACTTCGCGACTGCCGTGTGGTCGTTCGCCGACAAGGTGCCATTCTGCGGCCTCGCGCGCGACGCGATTCGGCAAATCACCGGCATCGTGCCACCGCCGAACGCGCCCGACCCGACTAAACTGGCCGACACCTCGATCCTCGAACGCGCACTGACAACGGCAGGCTTCCGCGACGTCACCATCGAACGGTTGACTGTCACCTTCGAGTTCCCCTCGCCCGACGCATTCGCCGACTTCCGCGGCCAAATCGGCGGCACTCGCGCGACGCTCTCCAAACTGCCCGCCGAGGTTTCCCGCGGCGTGCGCGATGCGATCGTCGCGTCCGCGCGAGCATACGCCGCCGCCGACGGCGTCGTGCGCCTCCGCAACGAGACCATCTGCTTCAGCGCGCACACCTAGCTGGAGGCCCCTCGCTCCGCACTGGAAATGCGCCGTCAGTGTGGTAGTAAAGGTGATTGTCCAGGGCGCTCGCGCAGGCGCAGGTGATCGCTCGCGCGTGCGCCCAACATTACGCCACACTCAAGGAGCACGCAGGATGAAAGCCGCAGTTTTCCACGGGCCCAAGATGCCCCTCAGTATCGAGGACGTCGAACTCGACAAGCCGCAGGACCGCGAAGTCCTGATCAAAACCGTCGCCAGCGGCGTATGCCACAGCGATCTCCATTTCGTCGAGGGCCTCTACCCGTACGCCGCGCCCGCCGTGCTCGGCCACGAGGCCGCGGGCATCGTCGAGGAAGTCGGCAAGCAGGTGACCTACGTGAAGCCCGGCGATCACGTAATCTGCTGCCTGTCCGTGTTCTGCGGCGCTTGCGCGCAATGCATGTCGGGGCATCCCAATCGATGCTCGAACAAGGTAGCCACCCAGCGCAAACCCGGCGACAAGCCGCGCATCTCGCAGAAGGGACAGCCCGTCAACCAGTTCCTCGACATCTCGTCGTACTGCGAGAAGATGCTGCTGCACGAGAACGCGGTGGTGAAAATTCGCGAGGACCTGCCGCTTGATCGCGCCGCGCTCATCGGATGCGGCGTCACCACCGGCGTCGGCGCAGTGCTCAACACGGCCAAGATAGAGCCCGGCTCGACCGTCGCGGTCTTCGGCGCGGGCGGGGTAGGACTCGCGGCGATTCAGGGTGCGCGGATCGCGGGAGCCCGCAAAATAATCGCGATCGACATGTTCGAGGGCAAGCTCGCGATGGCGAAACGGCTCGGCGCGACCGACACCGTCGACGCGTCGAGCAGCGATCCCGTCGATGAGATCCGCAAGCTGACCGGCGGCGCCGGCGTCGACTACTCCTTCGAAGCGATCGGCCTCAAGAAAGTCGCCGAGCAGGCCTACCTCGCGATCAAGCCCGGCGGCACCGCGACCGTAATCGGCATGATTCCCGTCGGCCAGAAGGTCGAGCTCGACGGCTACATGTTCCTCACCGAGCGCAAACTGCAAGGCTCCAACATGGGCTCGAATCGATTCCGCATCGACATGCCCAAGTACATCGATTTCTACCTGCAGGGCCGCCTCAACCTCGATGATATGATCAGCCGCCGCGGCAAGCTCGAGGACGTCAACGAGGCGTTCCGCGCGATGAAAGCGGGCGAAGTCGCTCGCACCGTCCTGATGTTCAACTGATCGCGTTCACTGAAAAAGGAGCCAATCAAAATGAAAGCTGCTGTCTTCCACGGTCCCGGTCAGCCACTCACCATCGAGCAAGTCGAAATCGACGAACCCAAAGAGCGCGAAGTCATCGTGCGCACCGTCGCCAGCGGCGTGTGCCACAGCGATCTCCATTTCGTCGACGGCCTCTACATGTGGCCGACGCCAGCCGTGCTCGGCCACGAGGCCGCCGGCGTCGTCGAAAAAGTCGGCTCGCAGGTTTCCTACCTCAAGCCCGGCGATCACGTGATCGCGTGCCTGTCGGTATTTTGCGGCTACTGCGAGGACTGCATGTCGGGTCATCCGAATCTGTGCTCGAACAAGGCCGCCACCCAGCGCGGCGCCGGCGACAAGCCGCGCCTCTCGCAAAACGGCAAGATGGTCAATCAGTTTGCCGACTTGTCGGGCTACGCCGAAAAAATGCTGCTGCATGAAAACGCGCTGGTGAAAATTGGCAACGACGTGCCGCTCGATCGCGCCGCGCTCATCGGATGCGGCGTGATGACCGGAGTCGGCGCCGCGCTCAACACCGCCAAAGTGGCGCCCGGCTCGACCGTCGCCGTCTTCGGCGCCGGCGGCGTTGGCCTCGCGATCATCCAGGGCGCGCGCATCGCAGGCGCCCGCATGATCATCGCGGTCGACAAGTTCCCCGCCAAGCTCGAGCTCGCGAAAAAACTCGGCGCCACTCACGCCGTCGATGCGTCCAAGGGCGATCCGGTCGCACAGATTCGCACGCTCACCGGCGACGAAGGTGTCGAGTATGCCTTCGAAGCGATCGGCCTCAAGGTTGCGGCCGAGCAAGCCTACCAATCGCTCACCAACGGCGGCATCGCCACCATTGTCGGGATGGTCCCCATCGGCCAGAAAGTCGACATCGACGGCTTTTCGCTGCTGTACGAGAAGCGCATCCAGGGATGCTTCATGGGCTCGAACCGTTTCCGCATCGACATGCCGCGCATCATCGAGCTCTATCAGCAAGGCCGCCTCGACCTCGACGACATGATCACGCGTCGCGGCAAGCTCGAGGACGTCAACGAAGCATTCCGCGCAATGAAAGCCGGCGAAGTCGCACGCACAGTGCTGATGTTCGAATAACCGTCTTCCATAGAACCGCATCAAACAAAAAGGCCGATCGGAAATCCCGATCGGCCTTTTCTGTCTCCGCTCGCAGTGAGCGACACGATGAAGGTGAGGCGCACCTCTGTCTCCTCTCCCTGTTAGGGAGAGGATGAAGGTGAGGGTCCTTGAATTCACGCGCGTCCCGCGCGCGACCTGAGATTCTGTCTCCTACCCCTTCAACAAATCTGCGATTCCCTCCTCAATCGATACCCGCGGACGCCATCCTAGAACGCGCTCTGCCTCCGTCCGATCCGCCAACGTATCGCGCATGTCGCCCGCGCGTGCCTCGCGATGTACCGTAGGTCCGCCGATCATCGCCGCGACCCGGTTCACGCTCACATTCTCGCCGCGCCCGATATTCAGCGCGCGCCCATCCGCGATCTCGCAGTCCATCGCGAGCATGTTCGCCGACACCACGTCGCTCACGTGCGTGAAATCCCGCGTCTGCTCGCCGTCGCCATGAATCTCGAGCGGCCGCCCCTCGCGCCGCGCCCGCAGGAACGCCGCGATCGCCAGCACATACGATCCCTCCTGCGGCATCCGCGGCCCGTACACGCCGAAGTAGCGCAGCGTAATCGTCTGCATCGCGAACAGCCGATGGAACATCCGCGCGTACTGCTCGCTGACGTACTTTTGCAGCGCGTACGGGTTAAGCGGATTCGCCGTCATCGTCTCGACCAGCGGCATCGCCGCCTGCTCGCCGTACACCGACGACGATCCCGAATACACGACGCGCCGCACCTTGCGGTCGCGCGCTGCGATCAGCACGTTGAGCGTCCCCACCACGTTGGTCATATGCGTCTCGACCGGCTTGGCGATCGACAGCGGAATCCGCGGCAGCGCCGCCACATGGAACACCGTATCGACGCCGTCGAACGCGTCGGCAATCGACGACGCATCGCGGATATCGCCTTCGATCAGCTCGGCCGCGCCGTTCACATACTCGCGCCGTCCGGTGGCAAAGTTGTCGATCACCCGCACGCGCAATCCTGCCGCGACCAGCGCGTCCACCAGGTGCGATCCGATAAAGCCCGCGCCGCCCGTAACCAGCACGAGCCGTCCGGGCGCCTTGGATTGAGAATTGGTGCTCATTGAAGGAAGCGCGCGCGAACGCGAATTCCGCAAAATTGCGCGGTTTGCATCGCTAGGATAACTTAACTGGTTACCGCCCGCATCAAATCGGGCATCCCACAATGACCACCGATGCGCACAGGATCAAGCTCCTCAAGGAGTTGCTCACCGAACGAATCCTCGTTCTGGACGGCGCATTCGGCACTTTCGTGCTCGGCGAAAATCTCAGCGCGGCCGACTACGGCGGCGCGCGCTACGAAGGATGCAACGAGAACGTCGTGCGCACGCGGCCGGATCTGATTCGCCGCATGCACGCCGGCTTTCTCGAAGTCGGCGCCGACATAATCGAAACGGCGAGCTTCCAGGCCAGTCCCATCGTGCTCGCCGAGTACGCCCTCGAACCCGACACGCGCGAGCTCAACCGTCTCGCCGCGACTCTCGCGCGCGAGCAAGCGGCCAAGTTCAGCACCGCCGACAAACCGCGCTTCGTCGCCGGCTCGATGGGCCCGACGACCAAGAGCATCTCGGTCACCGGCGGCGTCACCTTCGATCAAATGCGCGACGGCTACCAGGTGCAGGCCGAAGGCTTGATCGAAGGCGGCGCAGATATCCTGCTGCTCGAAACCGTCAACGACACGCTCAACTGCAAGGCCGGCCTCGTCGCAATCGAGAACGCGATCGCGAAACTCGGCGTCGCGCCCGCCGTCTGCGTGTCGGGAACCATCGAAACGATGGGCACTCTGCTCAGCGGCCAGGACATCGAGGCCTTCTATACCTCGCTCGCGCATCGCGACCTGCTCTGGATGGGCCTCAACTGCGCGACCGGTCCCGACTTCATGACCGATCACCTGCGCACGCTCTCCGCTATCTCGAAATTTTTCGTCGCGTGCGTGCCCAATGCCGGCCTGCCCGACGAAGAAGGCCATTACAACGAAACGCCCGCGATGCTCGCCGGGAAAATCGCGCGCTTCGCCGAAAACGGATGGGTCAACCTGGTCGGCGGATGCTGCGGCACCACGCCCGAACACATTCGCCTGCTGGTCGACGCGGTCGCGGGCAAGCGTCCGCGAGAACGCTCGACCGTCAGGCGCTCGGTCGTCTCCGGCATCGAGACTCTCGTCATCGACAACGACACGCGCCCCGTGATCGTCGGCGAGCGGACCAACGTGCTCGGCAGCCGCAAGTTCAAGCGGCTGATCGCCGAAGGCAAGGTCGAGGAAGCTTCCGAAGTCGGCCGCGTGCAGGTGCGCCGCGGCGCGCACATCCTCGACGTATGCCTGCAGGACCCGGATCGCGACGAGATGGCCGACGTCACGCGCTTTCTCGAAATCGAAGTCAAGAAAGTAAAAGTACCGCTGATGATCGATTCGACCGATCACCGCGTGATCGAAGAATCGCTGAAACGAACGCCCGGCAAGTCGCTGATCAATTCGATCAACCTCGAAGACGGCGAAGATCGCTTCCAGAAAGTCGTGCCGCTCGCGCGACGCTTCGGCGCCGCCCTCGTCGTCGGATGCATCGACGACGACAAGCAGCAGGCGCAGGCCGTCACCCGTCAGCGCAAGCTGCAGGTCGCGGATCGCTCGTTCAAGCTGCTCACCGAAAAATACGGCGTCGAGCCCGAAGACATCATCTTCGACCCGCTCGTCTTCCCGGTCGGCACCGGCGACAAAAACTATATCGGCTCCGGCATCGAAACGATCGAAGGCATCCGGCTGATCAAAGAGGCGCTGCCGAGTTGCAAAACCATCCTCGGCATCTCGAACGTCTCGTTCGGATTGCCCGAGGCGGGCCGCGAAGTGCTGAACGCCGTGATGCTCTATCACTGCGTACAGGCCGGCCTCGACCTCGCGATAGTCAATTCCGAAAAGCTGCACCGCTATCCTTCGATTCCCGAAGAGGAACGCAAACTCGCCGAGGATTTGATCTGGTGGCGCGGCGACGATCCGATCGCCGCATTCGCCGCATACTTCCGCGCGCGCAAAAGCACCGTCACCGCCGAGGATCGCAAGTCGATGCCGCTCGACGATCGACTGGCCCGCTATATCCTCGAGGGTTCCAAGGACGGCCTCGTCGACGACCTCAACGAAGCGCTGACCACCCGCGGCCCGCTCGAAATCATCAACGGCCCGTTGATGAAGGGCATGGACGAAGTCGGGCGCCTGTTCAACGCCAACCAGATGATCGTCGCCGAAGTTCTGCAATCGGCCGAGGCGATGAAGGCCGCGGTCGCGCACCTCGAACCGCACATGCAGAAGTCCGAGAGCGCGACCAAGGGCAAGATTATTCTCGCGACCGTCAAGGGCGACGTGCACGACATCGGCAAGAACCTGGTCGAGATAATTCTCAGCAACAACGGCTACCGCGTCGTCAATCTCGGCATCAAGGTTCCGCCCGAGGAACTGATCAAGGCGTTCCGCGAGCACGGCCCCGACGCCATCGGGCTGTCGGGCTTGCTGGTGAAGTCGGCGCAGATGATGGTCGCGACGGCGCAGGACTTGAAGACCGCCGGCATCGATTGTCCGATCCTGGTCGGCGGCGCCGCGCTCTCGAACCGGTTCACGCAGAATGAAAATCGCGCCCGAGTATCAGGGCCTCGTCGCCTACGCCAACGACGCGATGAACGGTCTCGATCTCGCCAATCAGATCATGGACTTCGAGCGGCGCGAGTCGCTCACGCACGTCCTCGCCGAGCAGTCGAAGAAGATGCTCGAGGCCGCGCCGAAGGTCGTCGATGCGCCCGCGGACGCGGCGCTGCGCAGGTCATCGGTGCGTCGAGACGTCGAGATTCCGCAACCGCCCGACCTGAAGACTCACGTGATCCGCAATTACGATCTCGGCGAGATCTTCGACTACATCAATCCCAAGAGCCTCTACTCGAAGCATCTGGGTTTTCAGAATTACGTCGAGGCGTTCGAGGCCGGCGACCCGAAGGCGCGCGATCTTCACGATCGCGTCGAGGAAGTCGCGCAGCAGATTCTCGCGCGCACCGACATTTCCGCCAACGCAGTTTACAAATTTTTCCCCGCGCAATCCGACGGCGATCGCACCGTCATGATCCTTTCGCCGGACAACAAGAACAAAACCGTGCTCGAGTCGTTCACCTTCGGCCGCCAGAGCGACCCGCCGCATCTGTGCCTCGCCGACTATGTCGCCGCGCGCGACTCCGGCCGCGCCGACTATCTCTGCATGTTCGTCACGACGATAGGCACCGGCGTCCGCGCGCTGGCCGAGGATTGGAAAAACAAGGGCGACTACCTCCGCTCGCATATCCTGCAGGTGCTCGCGCTCGAAGGCGCCGAGGCATTTGCCGAACTCCTGCACGTAAAGATTCGCCAGATGTGGGGCATCGGCGACCCGCCGGGACTCTCGCTCAAGGATCTCGTGCAGGCGCACTACCACGGCAAGCGCTTCTCGTTCGGCTACCCGGCGTGTCCGCGGCTCGAGGATCAGGAGCAGCTATTCCGCCTGCTCGAAGTCGACCAGAATGCGATCGGCGTGCAGTTGACCGACGGCTTCATGATGGATCCCGAAAGTGCCGTCAGCGCCGTCGTCTTCCATCATCCCGAGGCGAAGTATTTCAGCCTCTCGCCCGCCGACATCGAGCGCCTCGAACGCGAATTCGAAGCCGGCGCCGTCAAGCGCGCCGCCAGCTAGAAAGTTCTAATGCGCCTTGCTGCGTAGTTCGCGCTCGGCCAGTTCGAGGTCCGCTTCGATCATCAGTTCGGCCAGCCGCTCGAACTTCACTTTAGGCGTCCAACCCAGTTGGCGCTTGGCCTTCGAGGCGTCGCCGATCAACAGATCGACTTCCGCGGGACGGAAGAATCGCTGATCGATCTCGACATGGTCCTGCCATTTCAGTTTCAGGTGAGCGAACACGACTTCCAGGAATTCCTGCACCGAATGAGTCTCACCGGTGGCGACTACGTAGTCGTCAGGCTTGTCCTGCTGCAGCATCAGCCACATCGCCTCGACGTAATCGCCCGCAAACCCCCAGTCGCGCTGCGCATCCAGGTTGCCGAGTGCGAGCTTTTCCTGGAGGCCCAGTTTGATTCGCGTTGCGCTGCGCGTAATCTTGCGCGTCACGAAGTTTTCGCCGCGCCGGGGCGACTCGTGGTTGAATAGAATTCCGTTGCACGCGAACAGCTCGAACGCCTCGCGATAGTTGATCGTCTGCCAATGCGCATAAACCTTGGCGCAGGCGTACGGACTGCGCGGATGAAACGGCGTCGTCTCGCGCTGCGGACTTTCCGCCACCTTGCCGAACATCTCGGACGACCCCGCCTGGTACAGCTTCGCCTCGCGCCCGCGGCGCTTGTTGTGATCGCGCAACGCCTCGAGCAATCGCAGCGTCCCCAGTCCAACGACATCGGCCGTGTATTCGGGTTGATCGAATGAGATGCGCACGTGCGATTGCGCGGCGAGATTGTAAACCTCGTCGGGACGGACCTGCTCGATGATTCGCCGAAGCCCGGTGCCGTCTCCCAGATCGCCGTAGTGCAGTTGCAGCCCCTGCGACGAGCCCGGCCCGAAGCCCTTGCGCAGATGATCGATTCTTCCCGTCGCGAAACTCGAAGTGCGCCGCACCATCCCGTGCACTTCGTAGTCCTTCTTCAGCAGAAACTCGGCGAGGTACGATCCATCCTGTCCGGTCACGCCGGTTATTAACGCTACTTTTGCCATTTCAACTCCGTGTCAGGAGCGCCAAAACTATACCACGGCCCCCCGACCGCAAGCACCAGCCCGTCGCCACCAACGAAAAAGGCGCGGCTCATTTCGCCGCACCTGTGCTGTCACATTAGAATGCGATCCGATCTCAGTCGCCGGGCACCAGCCGATGCGAGTCGCTGTCGAAGTGCTGCGTCGAAAACTCGAACAGCTCGGCATCCTCGATCGCCTCCATTTGATGCACCAGCCCGATCGGGACGTCCATGCATTCGCCGGCGACCAATTCGAACTCCTCGATAGTCGGGCTCTCGGGCGACTCCTTGACGCGCACCAGCAGCTTGCCACTGCGCAGGTAAAACGACTCGGTCTTGATTTTGTGGAAATGCAGCGAGCACTTCTTGCCCTTGCGAATTTCCAGGATCTTCCCGCAGTAAAGATCGCCGTTCGCGATCCATACCTCGCGGCCCCATCCTTTAGGGACCACGCGCACCGGCTTTCTTGCTCGATTCATTTTCTTCCCCGGACCATTCTACAGCGCGACGTTATCGAGCATAGAGCCGAACCTGCTGGTCGCTTTGACCTGATCGAAGCGCTGTTTTGCCAATACTGTCGCAATTTCAAAAGCACGTTACAACACCGTAAGAGTTTAGTAAGCGTCTATTGCATCGGTCAGGAATCTTTGGCGACCGCCGAGGCCGAGAGCACCACGCGCAGCCCGCCAGATTCCACCGCGCTCAGCAGAATCGCCACCCTCTCCGCGCCTGCCAGGTAGCGCTGGAAGATCGCTTCGAATCCACGAAAGGGACCGTCCACAACCACTACGCGCTCGCCGGTGTCGAACGGCTTGTCGGGTATTTCGATCACGTCGTCGACGCCGCGCCGCCGAATCTCCGACACTATCGCCGCCGGCACTGCGATCGGATCCGCACCCGCCGACACGATTGCGCGCACGCCCGCCATGTACTTCACGTCGAAGTACTGGCGCTCGAGATCGAACCGCGCGAACACATAGCACGGGAACAGCGGCGTCACCGACACCGTCAACCGGCCCCATCGCGGCATCCTCGCCTTGAGCATCGGCAAAAACACCTCGGGCACGGCGTTGGCGAGCTGATCGCGAACCCATCGCTCCTTGCCGGTCTTGGTGCGAACCAGGTACCAGGCGGTGTGTGAATTGTCGTCCATCCCCAATGCGCGATCGGCGTCACGCGGGAACTGAATGCAACGCAGTCGGATGCGCTCGACGCCGCTATCAGATCATCTTGCCGCAAAAGACCAAGCGGCGGTAGCTTCCGCCGCCCAACCAATCCGCTCGGGCTTCAGACCCACCGTCAACTCGTAGCTCACTAAACTTACAAAAGAAAAAGCGGCTGTAGCATTTAGCTACAGCCGCCGATTCTCAATCAAGTGAGTTTCTAGATTTCGTACGTGAACGTGAACTCGAGCTCGTTGAACCGCTGCTCGCGGCTGAGCAGGTACGGATCGGTGTAGCGTCCGCTGCGGCCGAGGAACCAGATTGCGTTCAACCCGAACAGCACGTTGCGCGAGTATCGATAGACGTTGTCGGAGTTCAGGTAGCCGACGTTGTCGTCGATGTCCCACAGAAATACGTTGGTCGCCGTCAGCTGTCCGTTCATCAGCCAGTTCGTTGCCGCGAGGAATCCCAGGTTGCTGAGCTCACGCGCCTTGCCGACGCCCGGCAATCCGGGAACTGCGATGCTCTGTGCATCGGTCGGACGATCCGGCAGCCACGTCTCGGTGAACTGCGCGGTCAGGAAGGTGTGCTGCTTCGATATCCACGGAATGTACGTCGGACGGTCGGCCGCGACGATGAAGCGGGTAAACTCCGTCCATGCCGTTCCCGTCGGATTGAGTGGGGCCGCGATTGCGTGATCCGGTTGGTACAGGAAATCGTAGCGATACACGATGTCGGTCAGATCTTTGTCGTAGTAAGTTCCCGTCAAGCCGAAGAAGTTATTGCGCCGATAGTCAGCCGTGCTGACGATCGATAGCGACCCGGCCACCGGCACACCCGCACGAGGCCTGCCGTGGGTAAAGTGACCAGGGGTGAGGAACAAGCCGGGACCGATGGCGACAGATCCCGGTAAACCCGTAACGCTCGCCGCGCATGCAAAGCAGGTTTCACTGCGCACATCGCGGAATTCGTACAGGTAGATGAAGCTCGCCTGGAGTCCGTTGCCAATCGGTAACAGACTCGAGTAGCGGAATCCAAATTCGCTGTTCTGGATCGAGTTCGACGGAGTTTTGCTGAGACCCTGCAGGATGACATCGGCGAACAAGCCGAATTGTTTCTTCCCGACTTTCGGGCCGAACGGCAGGAAGATCATCGCCTTGTCATCTGAGTTAGGCAACTGGTTGACGTTCAGCTGCTGCCCGTTCTGATTGATGCTCAATGCGAACGGAGCATTCTGACTGCCGAGCGCGGCCGGAGCTACCCACGGATTGCGCGGGTCGGTCTGGACCTCGATGCCGGCAGCCTGGAAGTCGCCGGGGATCCAGAAGCCTTCAACTTCGTTGTTGGCGGTCTTGAGGAAGTCGGGCAGGATGTAGTTCAGCTTGACCATCCGCAGGTTGGTGCGCGTGTCTTCCGCCGTCTCCTGTCCGTAAACTCCGTGCCACGTTGCATCGACCGGGTTGGTGACTTCGGTTCCTGACAGCGCGTCGGCTTCCGACCAGATGACCTGCTGCTTGCCGATACGCGCGGAGAAGTTGTCGGTAAAGTTCAACTGCGAATAATACTCTCGCAGATCGTTCTTGAAATATTGGTCCTGCAGCGCCCGCTGGGTGTACGGCACCGCATCGGTATTCGGCCGCGCGCGACCGACATTCTTCAGCGTCCCCTCCGCGTCGTACCAGGGCCGGTAGTATGCGAAGAAGTCCGCATCCTTCACGATCAGCGTGTCGAAGCGGCCAAGCAGCTTGTAGTTCTTGATCGTGTGGTAGTCGGGGCGAATGTCCGCAAGCTGCCGCGCTTCCGCCAGATCCCAATGATTGAAATCGAAACTGCCGCCCGTGATTCCGAACGACTGCCCCGGACGCGCGTAGGTCGAAGTGGGCGTCGGATGGAGGAAGGTGGTCGGCGATGAATCCCGGCTCGAGCTGCCTTGGCCCCACTGTCCCGACTCGCGCGTTTCGAAAAATCCGTAAACTGAAAAATCGCCTTGCGTGATCGTCGCCATCGCGACCGACGTCCATAGCGTTCCGATCGTCGCCACGGCGGCCACCATCAGACTCCGCCACCGCGTTCCGCCGAATCCCTGTTTCCCGTTCTGCATAGTCACCCCCAAGCCGGAGCTCTCGTGGTTACGTCGAACTCCTCGCCTGATTGCTACACCAGGCAAGCGTCAGACAATCAATCCCCGTCCGTAGCGTACGGATCTTACGAACGCGGCTTAGCTACCATTCCCGGATGTACCTTGTCAAGAAGGGTGCATGCGCCGGTCACACGTTCGCAACAGTCCGAAAATGGTTGCGTGATGTTAGTCATCGGCGTACTAACTGACGCTCTTCAATACATCCAGCCTCCGATGCTCAAAAAACCGGCGCGCGATCCTCCGTCCCGGCCTTCTGCATACCTGCCCGCACTTTGCGACGCTCGATCATCAAATTGCCTTTCAATTGGATCATGAACAAAGAATTACGCCGCTCTTGAATTTGTCATCTGATCAGTGTAGCTACTCCCACCGAATACGCGTCCGGGGGGTTTCCGGAGCTTGGCGGGGCTTTGAGCTGGTTTTGCCGGGAGTGGGAACGACCTAGGGTCGCGGAGGATTTTCTAGGTTGATTGGATCAGCAGACGGGAGACCGATTCGACTCGGCGGGGGTTAGATAACATGACGCATGGAAGGATGCAGACGATGACTCAGAGCACGGATGGGATCTCGTTGGCGCCGGGAGGGATGAGGCTGACCGGGGTCACTCGTTCGCTTTCGCTCGTAGCCGCGATGTTAACGGTAGCTGCGGTGGTCCTGGGGACAGCGGGCAAGAGCTTCGCTGGACATGGTAAACATCCTCACGCCAAGCTGTTGGACATGGTTGTCGTGTCGGATTACGGCTCGCAGTTTGCCGGCAGCGTCGAGACTTTTTTAGAGGGCAGCGGCCACAAGGCCAATCCTCAATTCTTCATCAACGGTGGCAATACCAACCTCGGCAATTTCAGCGGAGCGGCCGGCGACGCAGTGAGCTCGCTTACCGGTAACATCGCCGTCGCACTGCCGGTCGTCGTGTTTGCTCCTCCCATCGGCACGCTCGGTTTCGGCAACGGCTTCGTTGAAATCTTCGCTCCGGGCTCGAACGGAAACACCGCGCCGATAGTTGAGCTCGGCTCGGAGGTCACTTTCGGCGCACCCAACAACACCGGCTTAGACGTCAGCCAGGGCGTGGCATATGCGAACCCCTTCAATCTCGATCCATGGTTCGACACCCCCGACGGCGCCACGCTGATTCCCGGGCGTAGCGACCTCCTGGCAGTTGCGAATTACGCGTCAAGGGCCAGTCATTGGACCGGATAGCGGCGAAGGAATCTGCGAGGACCCGCCGTTAGGTTTCGGATTGAGTCTCGGCACCATCAGCGAATTCGATGTCAGCACGCTGGTCGGGAATGTTAATCCTGTGCCCTTTAACAACAGTCCGGTGGAGGTTCTCGCCTCCTCGGGGCCTATCGAAGTTAACGCCACCATTGGCGGATGCTTCAGTTTCCTGTTCGGTCCAATCGGCGTCGCGTTCGACCAATACGGCTTTCTGTTCGTCGTGAACCAATTCGGCGCAACTCAGGCAGACCCGGGTGCGCCGTTTAACCACGCCCCCACCTTCGTAACCGTCTACGCTCCCGGAGCGTTTGACGATGAAGATGCGGGTGCCTTTGTGCCGATAGCCATCATAGGTTTGCTGGGTGACACCGCCGGAACTTTGGATAACCCCGTGTACATCGCTGTCTCCTCCGGCAGCTACATCAGCCCTGAGACCGGATTACCCGACGACATCATATTCGTGAGCGACATCGGCCAGAACAACATCCAAATCTACAGTCCTTTCGCTGCTGACAGCTTCGAAGAATTCACTTTCACCGGCACCTTGCTCGGCACGATTCACGGCGGCAAAACCAAATTCAAACGTGCCGAGGGCGTTGCGCTCGGCAACGATGATGGTGCTCTGTACGTCGTGAACAACAATGGGAACTCACTGCAGATGTTTACCGACTTCACGACCAGCGGCGGCAACATTCCCCCGACTCTGCAGATCCAAACCCGCAGCAGCCGCCTGAACTTCCCGGTCGGCGTTGCAGTCGCCAACTTCACGCCCTCGCCCGCACCCACGGCCACGTTCTCACCTTCGGCGACACCTACCCCCACGGCTACGGCCACGGCTACTGCCACGGCCACCGCAACTGCCACGGCAACGGCTACGCTGACAGCGACGCCGACATCTACGCCCACCGAAACGATTACTGCCGAGTAACTCGACCAACTGAACGGCGAACGCCGAATCCGGAATCCCGGATTCGGCGTTCGCATTTTTATGTCAGGTGGACCTTACAGCCGCGGCACAATCGGAGCGCGACGCGACGCCGGCTTGGTCAGCAGCATCTGCACGTCGCCGATATAGCGTTCTCGGAAGCCGCCCTCGCAGTAGCAGAGGTAGAACTCCCACATCCGGATGAACTCCTCGGGATAGCCGAGCGCGCGCACGCTCTCGATGTTCTTGAACATCCGCAGCCGCCAGTTCTTCAGCGTCTCAGCGTAGTTGGGCGTGAGGTCCTCGAGGTGGAACAGCCGCATGTCGCTCGCGCGCGTGATCGAATCGCACAGCGCCGTCACCGACGGAATGAAGCTGCCGGGGAAGATGTACTGCTTGATGAAATCGACGCGCTTGAGTGCGCCTTCGTACTCGCGGTCGGCGATCGTTATGGCCTGCAACAGCATCATGCCGTCGGGCTTCAGCAACTCGCCGCATTTGCGGAAATACGAATCGAGAAAGTGATGCCCGACCGCTTCGATCATTTCGATCGAGACGGCCTTGTCGAACTGGCCGGTCAAGTCGCGGTAGTCCTTCAGCAGCACGGTGATTCGCTCCGACAATCCCTCGGCGGCGATTCGCTTGACGGCGTAGTCGTGCTGCGCGCGAGAGATGGTGGTGGTCGTCACGCGGCAGCCGTAGTTTTTGGCGGCGTGAATGGCGAACCCGCCCCATCCCGTGCCGATTTCAACCAAGTGATCGTGCGCGCGCAGGTCGAGCTTGCGGCAGATGCGATCGACCTTGGCCGCTGACGCTTCCTCGAGCGTGGCGTCGGGGCGCTCGAAGATCGCGCACGAGTACATCATCAGCGTGCGATCGAGAATCAGCTCGAAGAAGTCGTTGCCCAGATCGTAATGCGCCGCGATGTTGCGCTGGGCGCCCGTCCTGGTGTTGCGATTGAGGTAGTGCAGGATCCGGCGGACGGGATTTGCCAGCCGCGCGAGGCCGCCGTCGATGCCCTCGGTCACGTCGCGGTTGCGAATCATGATTTGCACGAGCGCCGTGAGATCGTCGGTCGTCCACGAGCCGGCCATGTACGCCTCGCCAGCGCCCATGCTGCCGCCGAGCGCCAGATCCGAATAGAAGCGCCGGTCGTGAACGCGGATGGTCGCGCGCAAATCGGCGTCGGCCGCGTCCTGGCCGAATGGAATGCGCTCGCCGGCGTCTTCAATCACGATGCGATCGCTCTTGAGCCCTGCGAAACGGGAGAGCACCGCGCGACGCGCGAAACGATCGATAATAGCGGGACGCCGCGCACGCGCCGCCTCAACCCCCGACGCGACTATTGAATCCGACTTACCCATCGACGCAATCGAATACACGCGCTCGCATCGAGGTGCAAGCGCGCCGAATGGCTCTGCGTGCTATTGCGCGGGACTGACGGATTCGATGTCGGCGGGCGCGGTCGTGCGCGCGGTGGCTATTGACGGCGCGGGTCCGGCGGCCATCGCGGACGGTGCTACCGCCGCGACGCGCAGCTTCTCGACGCGCGACTTGTCGAGCAGAGATTCGTCGAGCAGCTCGGGCGGCACCTGGCGCAGGTCCCAGATTATGCCGCAGGCTTCGAGCATCTTGAGGATGTAGTAGGTGATGTCGATTTCCCACCAGAAAAATCCGTTGCGGGCGGCGGCCGGGTAATGATGGTGATTGTTGTGCCATCCCTCGCCGAGCGTGACCATCGCAAGCGCGAAGCTGTTGCGGCTGTCGTCGTTGGTCTCGTACCGGCGGCGCCCGAAAACGTGCGCGAGCGAATTGATCGTGAAGGTGCCGTGCCCGAGAACCACCGTCGAGATGAAAAATCCCCAGATGAGCATCTGCGCGCCGGTCGTGTGCAGGCCCGGCGCATGGCGCTGAAGAAATGCGCCCAGCCCGAACAGCGCGAAGCCGAGCACGGTCGGGACCAGCACGTCGAAGCGATCGAGAAACACCAGCTCGGGAAATTTGGCGAGGTCGCGCACGACGCGCAGTTCAGATCGGAAGTTCGACTCCGATGTGATCCATCCGATGTGGCTCCAGATGAAACCGTGCTGCCGAGGCGAATGAACGTCTTCGGGTTCGTCGGATCGCTGATGATGCAGCCGATGATGCGACGCCCACCACAGCGCGCCGCGTTGCACCGCGGTCGCGCCGATCACGGCGAAAACAAATTGGCCGGCGCGCGAGGTCTTGAATGAACGATGCGAAAAATAACGATGGTAGAAGCCGGTGATCGCGAACATCCGAATGAAATACAGCGCGACCGCAACCGCCACCGCGATCGGGCTCCATCCAACCCAGATGACGCCGAGGCACATCAGGTGAACGACGACGTACGGGATGCATCGGAACCAATCGGTTTTCTGCGGCAGGTCCGCAGCGGGAGCGCCACCGGCCGACGTGTCGAACCATCGCGCGATCGCAATAAGAAATCTGCGGGAGTTACCCGCCGGAGCTGACGTCATTCTGTCTCCCCACCCGTGCGCGGAATTCCTGCCGCACGGCGCCCACTGATAATGCCCAGATTTGCACAGATGTGTGAACAAGCGCGAACTGGCGTCATTTGGCGGGCGTAGTCATTTCGACGTCGTCGAAGTGGTCGTAGTCGACGCTGCGGCTGCCGTCAGGATGGAGCACCAGCACGTTGGCGAATCGCGCGCCCCAGATGATTTCGTCGAGTTGGAACGTATGCCTCGCGTGAACGGTCTGAGAGAACGTCTCGTCGAGTCCGACGATGGACACGATGAGCTCGGGCTCGCTGGCTGCGATCGATTCCCTGGTCGCGCCGAACAACGGAGTGCCTTCGACGATCTGATGCACTGCCGTCCACGACAACGCGAACATCGCGCTGCGGCTGCGCGTCGTCTCCAGATCGTAGAGGCGGCGGATGGTATCGCCCTCGGCAGTCATCTCCTGGCGGGCGAGGACTACGTGAATGCTCGCTTCGAAAATTCGGTTCGCGCGCATGTTGGCGGCACGGATCATCAGGCTATTGACGCCGTCGCGCGGGCCGATGACCGCATAGCGGGTGAATCTGATGCGCGCGGTGGGGCGCGAGAACTTCGAGAACACGAGGCCGGTCATCAGCGCGAGCGCGAGCAGTCCGGTGAGCGCCTCGATCGAAACGAGGATGTTCGAGAAGAGGGTGACCGGCTCCATCTTGCCGTAGCCGATGGTCGCCATGGTCTGCACGCTGAAGAAGAACATGTCGATGAAATCGTGCGAGCGAACGTTCTCGATGCCCTGATCGAAGTAGTAGCCGGTGGCGAAGATGAGATTGGCAACGGTGAAGGCGAGCGCGATCCTGGCGATGAGGCCGGGCCACGAGGCCGTAACGAGGCTGTGATAGAGGTCGTCGAATGCGCGGGTCGGCTCGCCGCGAATCGGATTGTCATCCTTCAGGTTGCGCGTGGGTCGGTTCGCCATCGCGGACGAATATAGCAGGAAGCAGAAAAGAACGAATTCGGCGCTAGCGGGCGAACGCCGCTTTCAGTGCGTCTGCCGCCTGGCGTTGGCCTTCTTTGCCCTTGTCGAGGGCGTCGGCGAAGCTGACGAAGCCGTGGGTGACGCCTTCGTAGCGCGTGCAGACCACTGGTACGCCGGCTGCAATCAGGCGACCGGCGAAGCGCTCGCCTTCGTCGCGCAGCGGATCGTGACTGGCAGTCAGCACGAGCGCAGGCGGCAGGCTCTTGAGATCCTTCGCGCGCAGCGGGCATGCGTACGGATTATTTTTCTCGGCGGCCGTGTCCGCGTAGTTTTTCCAGAACCATTCCATGTCGGCGCGCGACAGCACGAATCCGTCGGCGGCGAATTCCTTCTGCGACGGAGTGTCGAGCGCGCAATCGGTGACGGGGTAGAGCAGCAACTGGAAGTTGATGGCGGGACCGCCGCGATCGCGCGCCATCATCGAGACGACCGCGGCCAGGTTTCCACCTGCGCTGTCGCCGCCGACTGCGAGTCGCGTCGCGTCGCCGTTAATCGACGCGGCGTTTTCGGAAACCCACTTGGTCGCCGCGTAACAATCCTCCGCGCCCGCCGGAAAGACGTGCTCAGGTGCGAGGCGATAGTCGATCGACACGACGACGCATCCCGCCTGGTTGGCGAGCGCGCGGCATACGCGGTCGTGACTCTCGAGATCGCCGAGCACCCATCCGCCGCCGTGGAAATACACGAGCACGCCCATCGGCAGACTCCCTTCGGGAGTGTAGACGCGCGCGCCGATTTGTCCGTCAGCGCCCGGGATGTGGCGATCCTCGATCCGATAGATCGCAGGCGGCGGAATCGGATTGGCTTCGAGCAGCGCGCGCATCTTGGCTCGCGCCTGTTCGGGGGTCTCAGCACGCAGGAACATCGGGCCGGCCGCGTTGAACGCGTCGAGCATCACCTTCATCTGCGGATCAAGCGCTGCTGTGGGCATGCGAGATCATTAGGTTAGGCGGCCCCGAGAGGCAAGCGGCGAAAGGGTTGCTAATCGGCGGCCCGGCGGAAATCCGCGCGCCAATGCGCTGTGAACCACGGCTCGCCGTCACGCGTGCCGAAGACGTCGGCATTGACCATCATGTCGTCGCCGGCGATGTGGCAGGCGAGGTTGGTGGTCTCATCGACCGAGAAAGTGGGAGACAGGCCGTCGGGGCGGGTCTTGTACTCGTCGAAATTCAAGCGCGAGCGCATCGCGGCGTACTCGCGGCCGTCGGTCGTAATCGGCACCACGTTGCCGTAGGGATGGATAATCTTTTCGCTCGGCGCGACGCCAGTCTCAGTGAAGGTGAGCGTGAACGGTTGATCGCCGACGCGCCGGTAGCAGAGCCGATAAGTCTTGGGCGTCCAGAAACCGATTTTGTGCGAGCTGGCCGGGTCGCGACGAATCCAGTCGAGCTGCGAGACCTCACCCTGCCAGCATCCGCGGAACACTGCCGGCAGGGAGGGAACCGCCTGCGCCGTCATCGGCGCGACGTTCACCGGCGGCGGCATCGGAGCGGGCGCGGGTTGTGGCGCAGGCCGCGACAATTGCGGCAGCAGTTGAACCGTATCGCCATTGTCGGGCGCGTATGGCGGCGGCTGGGCAGGCGCCGGCGGCACATACTGCTGATACTGGTTAGCCGGGCCGGGGACCTGCATGTTGCTCTGCGCACGAACGGATCGGTCGGCAATCGCGGCCAATCCGCCAGCGATAAGACACAATATGAAGACACGGGTACGCATCGGGCTGATCGGTTTCATCTTACTATATACGAATGCATATCGAGTGCCGTTGCCGATGACGAATCCCGCCGTAGATTGACCGCGAAGTGACAGCTACGATCGAGAAAACTTCGCAGCAATTTTGCTGCAGGCGATGCAGGGCAAGTGAGCGATTAAAGATGAGCGATCAAAACATAAATTTCGACGCGGCGTGGGCTATCAGCCAGGCGCCCGCGACCGGACGTCGCGCCCAGGCGCATCGACTGGCCAATGCGATGCGGCGCGTGATCGACCATCTGGTGCAGGTCGCAGCGCCCGAGGAAGATTTGTCGGCGGCGGCCGACGCGTTGGAGCGCTACGCCAAGCGGCTGTCGAAGTATCCAATCTCGCGCAGCTACGAGGGATTTGCCGAGAGCGCCAACGCGGGGGATCCGCATGCGTTCTTCGATCACAGCCCGCTGATTGGAATCTCGAATCCGCTGGCGCCGCCCATTCGGCTGGCCGTGCTCGGCGACAAAGTCGAGGGGCGAGGGACGTTCGGCGTCGCGTATGAAGGTCCACCGGGACACGTGCACGGCGGATTTCTCGCGGCGGCCTTCGACGAAGTGCTCGGAATGGCGCAGTCGCTGACAGGGAATCCCGGGATGACCGGGACTCTGACCATTCGATACCGGAGGCCGACGCCGCTGCTGACGGAGCTGGTGTTCGAGGCGTGGGTCGATCGCGTCGAGGGCAGGAAAATCTTCACTCATGGCACGTTGTCGGCCAACGGCATGCTGACGGCGGAGGCCGACGGCCTGTTCATCGCAGTAGGCCAGGAGCGCTTCGCCGCAATGGCGGCAATGGTAACAGAGCGCGCGAATTCAGCAGCAAAGAAGTGAATCG
>CAWBMF010000015.1:0-291510 GCA_963789835.1 uncultured delta proteobacterium
GTCAATTCTGCGAGCGTGTACCCAGCTACGGCTATTCGGCCCTGCCCTTAATCGTGAACGGCAGGGGAACGATCGTGAAGACGTTACCTTTGCAGTCGCCCAATCCCACCTCGGAATATTTCTCCGAGTCAGTGAGCTGGCATCCACCCGCCAGGAACTCGAGCGAGACGTTACTGAAACACGATGTCCCGGTGAAGGCGATGCTCTCGGTGTCCACCTTTCCGGCGATCTCGATATCGCCGTACACCGGTGCGCATCCGCTTTCGCCATCCGTTGGACCAAATTCGCCGCCCACATCGTAGGTTTCATAGAACGTCGCCGGACCATTGCCCGCGCTGCCTTTGGCCGTTCCGGTGGCAATGTAACAGAGGCAATCGCCGGTAGGGCAGTAGTCGGCGTTGCCCGCCCCACCTGTGCACGGGCCATCGTTGGCAGGAGTGGACGAAAACAAGAGCGACACGGTGAGATCCCAATTGGAGGGATGCGGTCCTTTCTTTTTTTCCGGTGAAACGGCCGCTTGATTTGCCGCGCCATGCCAATATGCAAACGCAGGCCCGGTGCTGAACGCCGTCGCCAGCGTCGCGATCGCAAGAATCTTGTATTTCAAAAGTCCCCCCTAACCTCCCGCGCAATTGATGCGCGACTCTATCAAGCTGTTTAGCCGAGCGCGACTCCAAGTGAGCGGAAGCTGTCCTCAGGCGCGCCCCGGTTGGACGCGCCTGAGGTTGTCGTACGTACCTGTATTCGTCTTCGGACTGAGAACGAGTCTATTCGCCGTTGCCCTTGATGGTGAATTTGGCCGGACCCTCGTCGCTGTAAGAGCCGCCGCAAAAGCCCGATCCCACCTCTGAAAAGAGGCCGCTGGAGTCAGTCAGCTCGCATCCACCGTTGAGAAAGCCCTGCATGATTACGCTGCCGCAATCTCCTCCCGCCATATAAACGCTCTCAGCGTCCTTCGTGCCGTTGATCTCGATATCAACGTACGCGGACGAGCAGGAGCTATCGTCAGTTATCGGAGTAAATGTGCTGCCATCATCGTAAGTTTCATACAGCGTCACCGTGCCATTGCCTGCCGTACCTTTGACCGATCCGGTGGCCGTGTAACAGGTGCAATCGCCGCTGGGGCAGTAATCGGCGGTGCCCGACCCGCCGGTGCAAGGACCACTGGTACCGTTGGTGCCAAAAAGGATGGACAGGGTGATATCCCACTTCTTAGGATGCGGGCCTTTCTTTTTTTCCGGCGTCGCGTCCGTTTGTTTTGCCTGACCGTGCCAATACGCCATTGCGGGCGCCGAGCTAAACGCCGCCACCAGCATCGCTAAGACAAGGACCTTCGATTTCATCAGTTTTCCTCCCGTTATTTCCGCATACCAATGAGCGTAGCGAAGCAGGTTATTCTGCTTCGCCCGAAATCTTGAACGTTGTCGGATGAGAGTTGCTGATATTTCCCGCGCAGGTGCCCAATCCGACGTCGTGAAATTTCACGGAATCTGTGAGCTGGCATCCACCACTCAGCATGTCAGCGGTGATGTCACTGAAGCAGTCTGACCCGACCAATGAAATGCTCTCGGTGTCCTTGGTTCCGCTGATCTCGATATCGCCGAATACCGGACCGCAGGCACTCGCGAATTCAGTAAATTCACCACCGTTGTCGAAGGTTTCGAACAGTGCCACATCGCCCTTGCCTGTCGTCCCTTTGGCAAATCCGGCGGCGCTGAAGCAGGTGCAATCACCACTCAGGCAGACATCGGCATTTCCCGCACCACCAGTACAGGCGCCGCTGGTGCCGCCCACGTTATACTGGATTGTGAGGGTAACGTCCCACTTGGTGGGATGCGGGCCCTTGCTTTTTTTGTCCGGTGTAGCCTGATCTTGCCCACCATGCGGAAATGCCCATAGAGGCGAGGCAGCGAACGCGGTCGCGAGCACGACGATTGCGAGTAATCTCGATTTCACTTTCTTCTCTCCTCCCGCGCCTTGATGCGCGATGCTCAGTGATGCTTGGCCGTGATTTTCACTCCATTGGCTACTTCTTTTAACTCACGCGTACTTAATAGGCCGAACTGCGGCTATGTCAAGCCCTACCATCGACTCACAGCGATTGAAAGACGCTTTTGGCTGTTCGTCAAGCTCATTCGTTCTCGATTTCCACTTTTTCGCTGGTTTGACGAATTTCGAGGATTTCAAGCCACGCAGACCATCGCCTGAATCACTTCTTATTTGCAGGCGGTGCGGAGATAATCAGCCGCAAACTTGGGCAGGGAGGCGCGTATCACGATGTCAGTCGCATCCGATTTCTCGAAGCCATACCGCGTCGACAACGGCAAAAAGTTTCGTTTGAAGGACTTCGAACCCGATGACACCAGCGGGGTCAAATCGAAAAAGCAGGCCGAAAAAGTATTGCCGCTCGGGATCGAGCGGATGGTCGATTTGCAGGACAAGCTCTACGCGCAGGATCGGTGGGCCATTCTGTTGATCTTCCAGGCGATGGACGCGGCCGGCAAGGACGGCGTCATCAAGCACGTGATGTCGGGGGTCAATCCGCAGGGCTGCCAGGTGTATTCGTTCAAGCAGCCGTCGGCCGAGGAGCTCGATCATGACTTCATGTGGCGCACCAACAAGTGCATCCCGGAGCGCGGGCGAATCGGTATCTTCAACCGCTCCTACTACGAGGAGGTGCTCGTAGTTCGCGTGCACAAGGAACTGCTCGAGCGCGAAAAGATGCCGCCGTCGCTCGTCACCAAGGACATCTGGAATGAGCGCTTTGCCGATATCAACGCGTACGAGCAGTACCTGTCGCGCAACGGCGTCGTCATCCGCAAATTTTTTCTCAACTTGTCGAAAGATGAGCAGAAACGGCGCTTCCTGAAGCGTCTCGACGAGCCTGACAAGAACTGGAAATTGTCATCCGCCGATATCGCGGAACGGGAACGATGGCCCGAGTACATGACGGCTTACGAGGAAATGATCCAGAACACGGCGACGCCGCATGCGCCCTGGTACGTCGTCCCTGCGGATAACAAATGGTACACGCGGCTGGTGGTGGCCGCCGCGATCGTCCACGCAATGGAAGACCTGAATCTGCACTATCCGACGGTCGATGCCGACCAGCGCAAGGAGCTCAAAGCCGCGCGCGCCGCCCTCGAGCATGAAGGCCGTCACTGAACAATCCGGATCGGGCGCGGCAGGATCGCGCGAGGCGTTACCGTCGCTCGAGCTGTTCGATTCGCCGCGGGCGTGGCGGATGGTCGCGGCGGCATTCGTGGCGATGTGCGCGGTGTACGGAGTCGCGTACAGCTTCGGCGCGTTCTTCAAGCCGATGGCGGCGGAGTTCGGTGCGCGGCGCAGCGCGACCTCGGCGGTGTTCTCGATCACGGTGCTGGTGTGGTGTTTCCTCGGCCCCGTCACGGGACATCTGTCGGATCGCTTCGGCCCGCGAATCGTGGTCGCCACCGGTGCTGTCGTCATGGGCGCCGGTCTCGCGCTGACCTCGATGATCGATCGACTGTGGCTCGGCTACCTGACTTACGGACTCGGCGTCGGCGTGGGCGTCGCATGCGCATACGTGCCGATGGTCGCCGTCGTCGGCGGATGGTTCCTGCGACGGCGCAACACGGCGCTGGGAATTGCGGTGGCGGGAATAGGATTCGGCACGGTGTGCGGCGCGCCGCTCGCGGCCGCGTCGATCTCGCATATCGGATGGCGCGCGACGTATCTCGCATTCGCCGCAGCCGTCGCCGTGATTCTGCTCGGCTGCGCCTGGATCGTCGAGCGGCCTCCCGTTCACGTGACGCCGTCGCGAGCGGGAAGCCTCCGCGACGCGCTGCGCAGTCCGGCGTTCGGCTTCCTGTACGCGTCGTCGGTGATGGTCTCGATCGTAATCTTTGTGCCGTTCGTCTATTTGCCGTCGTTCGCGCACGACCACGGCGCCAGTGAATTCGCCAGCGCCGCCCTCGTCGGCATCATCGGCGGCGCGAGCGTCGCGGGACGCATGGGACTCGGCAGTCTGGCCGACCGCGCCGGCGTCGTGCGTCTGTACCAGGCGAGCTTTCTCGTGCTCGCGCTCAGCTACGGGATCTGGCTCAGTGCGGCGTCGTATCCAATCATGGTCGTGTTCGCGCTCGTGATGGGCGCGGGATACGGCGGCTACGTCGCACTTTCGCCGGCAGTAGTCGCGCATCTGTTCGGCACCAATCGGATGGGCACGATGCTCGGCGCGCTTTATACCAGCGGCGGATTCGGCGCGATGGTCGGTCCTCCGCTGGTGGGACTAATCATAGATCGCACGGGCAGCTACCGGTTCGCGATCGCCGCCGCATTCGCAGTCGCGCTCACGTCCTTCGCGCTGCTGATTCCACTGGCCAGATTCGAACCCGCTAGCGATTCGTCGATTGAACAGGCGCAGCAGGCGCCGCGACTGTGAATCGCCACTGGTAGAGTTTGCCGGCTTCCTTCAACGCGACCTGGTAATGTCCCGGCGCAAGCGGTTCACGCGGAATGATTACTGCGGCGCCGATGCGCTCGAGTCCATACTTGCCAAGTTCGGTCTGGTCGGCATTGCGGCCGGAGTACGACGCTGCGGTGATTAGGCAGCTTTCGATTTCGACGCTGTCGCGCGTGACGGAGTCCGACTCTACTTCGAGACTGCCGTCAGGGCCGTAACCTTCTCCAAGTTGAATCGAGATAGGCGCGCCGGTAGGAGCGGTGTAGCCGGGACAGGCGGCGAGAGGATCGGGATAATCGCCGCCGTCATACGACTGCAATCCAACGGTGGAACCATCGGGCGGAAATTCGACGGGCGATCGCAACCGTCCAGTCTCGATCGGAATCAGTCCGAGGCTGGGATTCCAGAATCGATCGCTCGCGGGTCCGTCGTAGAGCGCGATGCGCACGGATTTCTCCAGCGCGAAACGATATGGGATCACGATCGCGCAGAGGCCCGAGTCGCAATACGCGCCGAGTCCGACCAGCGAGAACTGCGGCACCATCGGAATGAGCCCGCTGAAAGGCATCGTCAGCAGGCGGTCGACGAAATCTGCGCCGCTCAAATCGATCTCTTGCGCCGACATCACCACCGCGTTCCTGCCCGCCGACGCGCCATCGTCGGTGTACCCGGGCCGTCCTTTGACCTCCCAGCGGAAGGCATCTTGCGGAGCGTGAAAACGCAGTTGGCCTTTTTCGAGAACGATATCGCCGCCGCCAATTCCGTTCTCGACCAGGTAGCGCGCGTGATTGAGTGCGCCGGCGCTGATAGCGCTGTCATCGACGACAGGCGGCAGCTTCGCCATCGCGCGATAGTAGTTCACTCGCGCGTTGGCGCTGGATGCGAAGTCAGCCGGCACCTGCGACGTCGAAGTTTGCTGAGCAATCGCCGGAATGGCGACCAGGATCGTCGCAGCCGCCGCCAGAATTTCAAACTTGAAGTATCGCATGAAGAATCAATCAGGCTCCGAGCAGTAATTCCTTGCGCGCAGATACTTGACGTCGTCGTCTGTGACTGGCGGCCCGGTTTTTACGCGTGCCCAGCTAACGGATTGGTTCAGCGTGTTTATTCCGCATTCAACTTCGAAGATTTCGTCGCCATTGAGTCTCTTAACCGGGACGAAAACATTGGCGGTGCGCGCCGAATTCTGTTCGAGCATCCGCGGGTCGGCCTGCAAGCCATTGCTCATGTCCACCGACTGACCGCGAATGTTGTCGCAGATTCGCGCCGGGTCGACTCTGCATCCATTCAGAACGACGACGTCCGGCGGACCGCCGGCGCCGCTGGACGCGCTATGCGACGCGCACGCCGCCAAGGCCGACGAAAGGAAAATAACCAGGACCAGCGAGCTCCGTGCCATTTGCGATCCCCCAAAGAAATGGACGTTTGCGGTCTCGGGCAACATAGCAATCCGTTATTTCGATAACAACAAAGTGTGAAAAGGACACTGCCGCAGTTGAATCGCGCGCTGCTGCCGAGGCTCGGTTTGTGAAAAACACCGGGTGTTGATACGGTCGAATCAATCTCGCACGCGGCTTGGGGGCTTCGTGCTTAGGGGAAAATTTCGATGCGCAAGATCATCATGTCGGGACTGTTTGCAGTCGCGGTCGCGGGGCTCGCGTATGCGGGGGCCGACCACGATCGGCACGCGGACTTCAGCAATCCCAAGACGCCAACCGCCGCGCCGAGTTGCAAGGGCTTCTACGGCTTGGACGACAACCTCACTCCCTGCAGCGACTTCTGCGGGCAATACCGGACCGATAACCCGGGCGCGACTTGCGAGTGCGGCGACGGCAAATGCCCAGCCGACGGCGGTTGATCGTTCGCCGCTGAAAGTTGCGGGTCCGCGCTACGCGGCGTCGTGGAAGATGACGCCCATCGCGTAGCGTACGCCTGATTTGATCGTGCTCACGCCGTGACGCAAATTCACGCGATGGTATCCCCGCGTGCCGGCCGCGGGGCGGTACCGATTCGCGAAAATTATTCCTTCGCCTGCGTCGAGTCCGATCGCCTCGCCGCGCGATTGCGCGCGCGGGCGCTGCTCGACCAGCAATAATTCACCACCTTCGAAGTCACGCCCGCGCCGGCTGAGCGCGCACGTGAACTGCAGCGGAAACGCGACCTCGCCGTACAAATCCTGATGCAGGCAGTTGTAGCCGCCCTGCTCATAGCGAAGAATCAGCGGCGTCGGCCTGGTCTGTCCGTGAGCGGCGCAGACTTTCAGAAATTCGTCGAGCGAAGCCGGATACGAATCGCGCGAGCGCATCCGCTCAGCCCATCGATTCGCCGTCGCCGCCAACTCGCGATACATCGCGATGCGCAGATCCTCGACCAGCGGCGGCATCGGGCGCGCGAAATACTTGTACTCGCCGACGCCGTAGCGATGGCGTTCCATCACGACGCGGCTGCGAAAGCGATCGCGATCCGGGTAGAGCGCGATCAGCTCCGCGCACTCGGCTGCGCGCAATACCGCGCCCGTCGTCGCATAGCCTTGCGCGTCGAGATCGCGCGCGATTCGCGCCCAGTCCAGCGCCGCAACGCGATCGACGATGGACGCGACAGTCTTATGCTTATGCGGCGTTGGCGCGGACGAACTCTCCAATTTTTTCGATTGCCTGCTGTCCTTCCTCGAGCATCGGCGCGAAAGCCTGGAAGACGTGAATCATGTTTTCCCACGGCTCGAGCGTGACCTTGACGCCCGCCTTGCGCGCGCGTTCGGCCAGCCGCGTCGAGTCATCCATCAGCGTTTCCGCAGTGCCAACCTGGATCAGCAGCGGCGGCAGCCCCGCGAGGTCGGCATACAGCGGCGCCGCGAGCGGATGGCGCGCGTCCTGCCCGGCCAGGTAGTGGGCCGCCATCTCGAGCAGCGCTTCCTTCTGCACCATCGGATCGACCGCCGATTTTGTCTTCATCGAATCGCCGAGGCCTTCGAGATCGGTCCACGGCGAGAGGCACACGCCCGCGGCCGGCGTCGCCAGCTTGGCGTCGCGGATCGCAACCAGCGTCGCGACAGTGAGTCCGCCGCCGGCCGAATCGCCGGCGATAGCGATGCGCGAGGCCTTCAACCCGGACGTCAGCATCCAGCGATACGCGGCGACCGAATCTTCGACGGCGGCGGGGAACGGATGCTCGGGCGCGAGCCGATAATCGATTAACAGCACGCGCGCCTTCGCCGCTCGCGAAATTCGCGCCGCCAGCCCGCGATGCGTCGCGATCGATCCGATCACGTAACCGCCGCCGTGCAGATACAGCACCGCGCGTCCTGCGTCTGCGTTCGGCGCCGTCACCCATTCGGCCTTGACGCCGCCGGCGCTCACCGGCTCGCACTTCACGTCGTCCCCGACGGGAAACAGCACCGACATCTGCTCGAAATTAGCCCGCGTCTCCTGGACCGTGGGGTGGCCCGCGATCGGCTGCGCCTTGAGCATCTGGATAATTTGCTGGAGTTGCTGTTGCGACATCGGTTTAACCTCTCGATTGAGTTTTGCGTTTGCTGATCGCCCGCATCAGTTCGCGCCCCGACTATAGCGCCGCCCCGCGCAAATCGGCAAAGCACTAAATGTGCTGCGCCGTTTGCCGATACGGTCGAGGAGTTCTACAGTCGGCACCATGAAAGTGTCGCTCTTCTACCTACCGTCGGTCGGCAGCAAAGCCGACATCGAAAAAGGGCGCGTCGGATTGCAGGGACATCTCTACGATCAGATGTTGCACGACCTCACGGGGCAGGCGCGCCTCGCCGACGACCTCGGCTACGATTCGATCAGTTTCACCGAGCATCACTTTCACGTCGAAGGCTTCGAGCTGTCGAACAATCCCGTCCTGCTCGACTTGTACATCGCGATGCAGACCAAGCGGCTGCGCGTCGGCCAGCTCGGCATCGTGTTGCCGTCGCAGAATCCGCTGCGCGTCGCCGAGGACATCGCGATGCTCGATCATATGAGCGGCGGGCGCGCCAACGCCGGCTTCGCGCGCGGCTATCAGCGGCGATGGGTCGATATCATGGCGCAGCAGACGCACGGGATTCACGGCGCGCTGCCGCATCAGCACGACGAGATCGACAACGCCAACCGCGCGGCGTTCGAGGAAAATTTTCGCATCATCAAGCAGGCGTGGACCCAGGATTTTATTTCGTACCAGGGCAAGTACTGGCGCGTTCCGCCCGGCGAGACGCCGTGGACGCTCGACGCGACGGCGAAATGGGGCGGCGGCGTCGAGAACGGAATCGTGCGCGCCGTCTCGGTCGTGCCCAAGCCCGTGCAGAAGCCGCATCCGCCGATCTTTCAGCCGTTCGCGTCGTCGGAGCGCAGTATCAGATGGTGCGCGCAGGAGGGCGTGACCGCGGTTCTGCCGCCGCTGCATCCGTCGCTCGAGCATCAACTGTGCGAAGTGTATGCCGAGGTTTCGCGCAAACCGCTGGGCGAAGGGATGGGCGTGCTGCGCGATATCGTGATCGCCGACAGCGACGATGAAGCGCGCGCAATCTGGCGCGAGAGCGGTTATTTCTGCGGCCACGAATGGTTCGAGCCGTTCGGATTTTCGAAGGGCCTCGACGATCCGAAAACCGGCGAGCCCGCAGATCTGTGGAGCAACGGTCTCGCGTTCGTCGGCACGGTGGACACCGTCACGCGCCAGGTCGAGCACCTGCTCAAGCGCCTGCCGATCAGATGGATCTTCGCGTGGATGTACAACGGGCTGATGCCGCACGACCGCCTGATGAAAACGATCGAGCTGTTCTGGACCAAGGTGCTGCCCCGCGTCACCGACGCTCGCTGATACTCGCTCTCTCGCGCGCGCTCTCCGCGACACGTTAGAATGCGCCGAGCGGCGCCGTGCACATACTAGCTTCACACACGTTCCTCGAAGATCTCGCGATGGTGCTATGCGTCGCCGCCGTCACCACCATCATCTTTCAGAAAATTCGCCAGCCGGTCGTCGTTGGCTACCTGATCGCCGGCCTGATTGTCGGACCCAACGTGCCGATTCCGCTGCTCGCCGACCCCGAGCGCATCCACACCCTCTCCGAGCTCGGCGTGATCCTGCTGATGTTCGCGCTCGGGCTGGAGTTCAGCGTGCGCAAGCTGATTCGCCTCGGCCCGACGTCGGGCTTCATTTGCGCGCTGCAGGTCGGCTTCATGATCTGGCTCGGCTACATGTGCGGGCGCGCGATGGGCTGGACGCCGCTCGAGAGCATCTTCACCGGCGCGATTCTTTCCATCTCGAGCACGACCATCGTGGCCAAGGCCTACCACGAAACCCCTGTGTCCGAGCGCCTGCGCGAGCTGGTGTTCGGTGTGCTGCTCGCCGAAGACCTGACCGCCGTCGTCGAGCTGGCGATTCTCACGACGCTGGCGTCGGGCGCGAGCGTGTCGGCGTCGCTGATGACGGTGACGATCGCGCGGCTGATATTGTTCCTCGTCGCATTCGTCGGCATCGGCTTCATCGTCGTGCCGCCGGTCGTGCGATTCATCGTGCGGATGGGCCGCCCCGAAACGACCCTGGTCGCAACCGTCGGTCTCTGCTTCGCCTTTGCGATTCTTGCCGAGCACGCGGGCTACTCGGTCGCGCTCGGCGCGTTCCTGGCGGGCTCACTGGTCGCGGAATCCGGTGAGGCCGAGCAGATAGAGCATCTGGTTGCGCCGCTGCGCGACATCTTTGGCGCCGTGTTCTTCGTCTCGGTCGGCATGATGATCGATCCGAAGCTCATCGCGGAGCATTGGCAGGCGCTGATCCTGCTGACGACGGCCGTGGTCGGCGGAAAAATTTTCGGCGTGACATTCGCCTCGATGTTGAGCGGCGTCGGCACGACAACCTCGATCGAAGCCGGCATGAGCCTGTCGCAAATCGGCGAGTTCTCGTTCATCATCGCCGGCGCGGGGCTGAAGACCGGCGCGACTCGCGATTTTCTCTACACGCTGGCGGTCGCAGTCTCCGCGGTCACCACTTTCCTGACGCCGTACATGATTCGCGGCTCGGTTCCGCTCGCCGAATTCGTCTCGGCGCGGATGCCGCGGCAGCTCAAAGTGCTCGAGGCGCTCTACGACTCCTGGCTCGAGCAAATCCGCAACGCGGGAGAGTCCGCGCGCGAAGCAAATTCGATCGCATGGCCGACGGCGGCGATCTTGTCCAGCGCATTCCTGCTCGGCGCGATTCTGATCGTCAACGAATTCGATCCGCTCGATTTGACGACCACGGTCGCCAGTATTGAACATCTCACGTATTTCCACGCCGGCTTGTTCGTCGATCTTTTCGCGTTGCTGATATGCGTTGCGCCGGCCTTCTGCGATGTATTTTGCGGCGCGCCGCCTCGCGACCGCACTCGCGTCGCGCGCCTTCGCTGAACTTCCGCAAAGTGGTGCGCCCGTGAAGGGCGCGTTGATCGAGTTGCTGCAGATTACAATTCTGCTGGTGGTCGCAGTGCCACTGCTCGCGATCGTTCAGCCGTTCATGGAGCCGGTCGAAGGAATCGGAATCATCGTGATCACGATCCTGCTGATGATAGTTGTCGTGACCCGCAGCGCGCGTCAGATGCAGGGCCAGATTCGCAACGCCACGCGCATAATCCGCCTCGCGCTCAGTGGCGCTCACGTCGACGCCGACGGCGCGCAGTCATACGACGGCGCGCAGTCATACGAGGTCCCCGGCATCGGAATGATCACGCCGATAAGCCTGCGCACCGACAGCGAAGGCGTCGGCAAGAAGCTGTCCGAGTTGGACCTGCACACCAACTGCGGAGCGGTAGTGGTTGCCATCGGTCGCGGCGATTCCGAAGTAGTGGTGCCGACCGGCGACGAAATCCTCCGCCCTGGCGACGTGCTGGAACTGGCCGGCTCGACCGAAGCAGTCGCCACCGCGCGGCGACTGATCGACACGCCGCGCACAACAGAAGCGGAACAGCAAGCGTCGCCGTGAAATCGGTTGCATAATCGCGGCTGCGGTCATAACGTTTTCGCGTTTGCAGAACTCATTTTCGCGAGGTTGATATGAATCTGAAAAATGCGGTCGCGCTGGTGACCGGTGGCGGTTCCGGACTCGGCGAAGCAACCGTGCGCGAGTTCGCGTCGGCCGGCGCCAAGGTCGCGATTCTCGATTTGCCGTCGTCGCCGGGCGCGAAGGTCGCCGAGTCGCTCGGCGCCAACGCGCTGTTCGTCGAAGCCGACGTGGCATCCGCCGACCAGGTGACGGACGCGATCGCGAAAACGGTCGCAAAGTTTGCCTCGATTCAAATCGCCGTGAATTGCGCCGGCATCGGGCGCGCGATGCGCACGGTGACCAAGGACGGTCCGCACTCGCTCGACCTCTTCAGCAAAGTGATCGCGGTGAATCTCATCGGGACGTTCAACGTGACGCGCCTGGCGGCCGCGCAGATGGCGAAAAATCAGCCGGGTCCCGACGGCGAGCGCGGCGTGATCATCAACACCGCGTCGGTCGCCGCGTTCGACGGACAAATCGGGCAGGTCGCTTACTCGGCGTCGAAGGGCGGCGTCGTTTCGATGACGCTGCCGATTGCGCGCGACCTCGCGTCGCTCGGCATCCGCATCTGCACGATCGCTCCGGGAACTTTCGAGACTCCGATGCTGGCGGGCTTGCCCGAGCCGAATCGCAAGGCGCTCGCCGCGCAGATTCCGTTTCCGCAGCGGCTGGGCCGGCCGACTGAATACGCGGCGCTGGCGCGCCACATCGTCGAGAACGAGATGCTGAACGGCGAAACGATTCGCCTGGACGGCGCGCTGCGGATGCCGCCGCGCTGAATCAAATCGTCGAGGCGGTGCGCGCGACGCGAGTCGCCAGCAGAAACGCGAACGCGGCGAATGCGATCGCGACCGCCACCGCCGACCCCATCGGCATCGTCGCGCCGCTCGACGCCGGCTCGGCAAGATAGAGTCCCTGCCGCAGTGCGTCGACGGCGTAAGTCAGCGGATTGAGGCGCGTCGTCCACTGAAACCATCCCGGCGCGCCCGCGACCGGAAAGACCGCGCCCGACAGCATCCAGATTGGCAGCAACAGCATATTCATGAACGCGTGGAAGCCCTGCGTCGATTCGGTTCGCCACGCCATCGCCAGCCCGATGCTCGTCATCGCGAATGCGATCAGCCCCATCATCGCGAGCGACACGATTATCGCGCCGAGGCTGAGATGGATTCCCGCCAGCGGCGCCATCGCGAGAAACACCGCGCCCTGCATCAGCGACAGCGTCGTGCATCCGAGCGCCTGGCCCAGCACGATCGTCGCGCGCGAGATGGGCGCGACCAGCACGCCTTGTAGAAATCCCTGGCGGCGATCGTCGACGGTCGAGGCGGTCGCGAAGATCGCGGTGAACAGCAGCATCAGCACGATCACGCCGGGATAAAAGTACTGCACGTAGTCGATACCGGCCGGCATCCCGCTGGGCTTGAACGACGCTTGCAGGCCGGCGCCGAGCAGCAGCCAGAAAACCAGCGGCGTCGCGATCGCGCTCATCACGCGAATCGGCTGGCGGATGAAGCGCACGATCTCGCGCTGCCAGAGCGTTTCGGCCTGAAGAAAAATCTCTGTCATGCTTCCTATTCCGCCTGCGAGGTGTGGGCGAAGAACTGATGCCCGGTCAAATGCACGAACACGTCCTCGAGCGTCGGCTTGCCGAACGACACCGATTCGATTTCCTCGCCGAAGGCGTCGATCAGGTCGCGAACCAGTTCATGCCCGCGCAATTTCTCGATCCGAATCGCGCCGTCCACCAGTTGGCTCTTGAGTTTGAAGCGCGCGAGGATTTTCCGCTGCAGCAGTTCGGGCGCGGCCGTGTGAATCACAATCACGTCACCGCCGACTTCGGACTTGAGTTCATTCGGCGGTGCGATTGCGACCAGCTTGCCCTGATGCATGATGCCGATTCGATCGCATCGCTCGGCTTCTTCCATGTAGTGCGTCGTCAGCACGACCGTGACGCCATCGTGCTCGCGCAGATGCTGGAGGTAGTTCCAGAACTCGCGGCGCGCCGAGGGATCGAGACCGGTGCTGGGCTCGTCGAGCAGGAGCAGCTCGGGTTCATGCAGAAGCGCTTTGGCCAGCTCGACGCGGCGCTGCAGTCCGCCGGACAAGGTCTCGACGCGGTCGCGCGCGCGCGGCGTGAGACCGAGCCGCTCGAGCATCGCGCCGCTGCGCTCGCGGAGCCGCGCGCCGGAGATGCCATATAGATGACCGTGCGCGGCGAGATTTTCGCCGACTGTAAGCTTGCCGTCGAGACTCGGATGCTGGAACACGACGCCCAGCCGTCGCCGCACCGCGCCGGTATCGCCAGCCAGGTCGTGACCGAAGAGGCGCGCGCTGCCAGTTTGAATCGGAGCCAGCGTCGAGAGCAGTTTGAACAGCGTGGTCTTGCCGCCGCCGTTGGGTCCAAGGAAACCGAAAATCTCGCCTCGTGCGATCGCAAAGGTTACGTCGTTGAGCGCCTCGCGATCGCCGTAGCGAAAGCCGAGGGCGCGCGCGTCGATCGCGGCGGACGCGACGCGAATGGCGTCGGGCTTGGTCTGAGTTGGATTCGAAATTGTCGAAGCAGTCATATTTAAAGTTTTAGTTTAAGAATTTTTACGGCTCGCCGAGCCCGCCCGAGGGCTGCGTGCCTTGTTCAGGCAGTCCGATTTCCGCGCGATGCCATCCGTCCTGAAATGCGGTCGTGCGCTCGTCGCCGTTGCCGTGCCCGGACTCGTGGCCGACGAAGTCGTCGCCGGTGAGCTGGTAGTATTGCGTCACCTCGGCGGGATCGAGGCGCCGAAGTCCCATCCGCTCGAGCGAGTAGCCGGCGAACTGGTCGGCGGCGAGCTCCTTGTTCTTGATCGGCACACTTTCACTGGCGGGATCGAAATCGCCGTGCGCGAGATGGCCGGTCTCGTGCGCGAAAATCGCGTACAGCATCGGGTTAACGGCGTCAGGGTCGTCGATTCTCATCCACTGTTGCAGCAGGCTGTCGAGAAACTGCTGATTGTAGAAGATACATCCGCCGTTGCGAGCGTGAGGCGAGCCGGGAGTGAGCGATTGGTAGATCTGGAAATTGGTACCCCACATATCGTTGAGCTGGGCCTCGATGGATTTGTACGGCTCGCCCGCCGGGCGAGCCTGCTCGCCGCATGCGACGAGCACGCCGTTGCCGTTGGCGACGGCGGGTGGAGCGCCGGCGCCGGCGGGGGACTGCGATGTGGTGTGGCGCTCGACGACTTGCCAGTCGTCCTGGGCGCGAGCGCGTCCCGCGCGCGCGCCCAGCACGACCGCGGCGGCGAGCATCGTGCACGATGCGAGCGCCGCTGCGCGGCGCAGGCGACCGCGCGCATTGCGCGCGGTCGCCTGCACCGTCGCTGATGTTTGTGCTGCTTCCCTCAATTTGTCACGGCGCCGCGCGATGACGACGACACCGTCTGCGCATATTTTGCCATGACGCCGGTCTTATAGTGAGGCTCAGGCGCCTTCCAATCTTTCAACCGCGTCTTGATTTCCGCGTCGGTGAGATCGACGTCGAGCCGCCGTTTGGCGATGTCGAAGGTGATCACGTCGCCATCGCGAACGGCCGCGATCGGCCCGCCGACCGCGGCTTCCGGCGCGACGTGCCCGGCCATCAGGCCGTGCGTCGCGCCCGAGAAGCGCCCGTCGGTCAGCAGACCGACGGATTCTCCGAGGCCCTGTCCCGACAGGGCCGCGGTGACTCCCAGCATCTCGGGCATCCCGGGAGCGCCGCGCGGACCTTCATAGCGAATGACGACAACGTCGCCCGCCTTGATCTTCTGCGTGTCGACCGCTTTGAACGCATCGTCTTCGCAGTTGAAAACGCGCGCCGGTCCGCGATGCATCATGCGCTCGTGGCCGGCGACCTTGATGACGCATCCTTCAGGCGCGAGGTTGCCTTTCAGAATTACCAACCCGCCGGTTGGCTTGATCGGCGACGCGACCGGGCGCACGACTTCCTGCCCCGCGGTTTCGCGCGCCGTGTCGGCTTCGACGCCTATCGTTTTGCCGGTCACGGTCATTTCGTTCTCGTGGAGCAGTCCGGCTTCCTTCAGGCGTTTTGCGATTAGCGGAATGCCGCCGGCATTGTACATCTCGGTCGCGAGAAACCGTCCGCCCGGTTTCAGATCGGCGAGCAGCGGCGTACGCGAGCTGATGCGATCGAAGTCGTCGATGTCGAGCGCGATTCCCGCCTCGTGCGCGATCGCGAGCAGATGCAGGACGGCGTTGGTCGAGCCGCCGGTCATCGCGACCGATGCGATCGCATTCTCGATCGCCTTCTTCGTGATTATCTGGCTCGGCTTGAGTCTGCGCTTGAGCAAATCGACGGCGAGGCGCCCGGCCTGGAAAGCGCTCTCGGGCTTTTTCGGATCGGTCGCCGGAATGCTGTTCGAGCCCATCGGCGAGATTCCCAAAAGCTCGGTCGCCGTTGCCATCGTGTTGGCGGTGAACTGCCCGCCGCATGCGCCCACGCCCGGACAGGCAACATCCTCGAGCCGCTTCAGGTCTTCGAGCTTCATCTTGCCGGCCGAATGGGCGCCGACGGCCTCGAACACATCCTGGATGGAGACCTGCTGATCGCCGAAGCGTCCCGGTTGAATCGAGCCGCCGTAAATCATCAGCGAGGGCAGGTCGAGCCGCTGCAGCGCCATCACGGTCGCCGGAATTGTTTTGTCGCATCCCGACATCGCGACGACGCCGTCGAACAGATGGCCGCGGACGGTGAGCTCGATCGAATCGGCGATCACCTCGCGGCTGATGAGCGAGGCGCGCATGCCGTGCGTGCCCATCGAGATGCCGTCGCATACGGCGATAGTGTTGAACTCGACGGGAGTCGCACCGGCGGCGCGAATTCCGCGCTTGACGTGCTCGGCGAGATCGCGCAGATGCGCGGTGCAGGGCATGATTTCGATCCACGTATGCGCGACCGCAATCAGCGGCTTGCTGAGATCTTCGTCGGTAAAGCCGACCGCCTTGAGCATCGCGCGAGCCGGCGCGCGCGAAGGCCCATCGACCAGTACGCTGCTGTTGGATCGTAGAGAATTTTTGTCATCTGCCATGTCTAATTTCCTGCCGCGACCGGATAGCCGGCTGAACGATCGCCCCGAGTACCTGGGTCCGACTAATGATTAGTACAACAGCGCGAGGCGCCGCGAAATGGCGACCAGAGATTCAGCTTTTCGCGGGCTCGAGCGGCCATGCAAACGAATCCGGCAAATTGCTGGTCTCGATGAGGCTGTCGGTGAGGATGCGGTGCAGGCGCGCCCATTCTTTTCTGGCGTCTGGCGTCGGCGTGCCGTGCGCGAGGTTGTCGAGCTGCAGCGGATCGCTCTTGATGTTGTACAGCTCGTATTCGATCTTGCCGCCTTGTATCCCGAAATAAACGGCGTAGGTCCAATCGCCTTCGCGAGTCGCGCGGATATGGCCGGCCGGGACATCGGCGGGAACAAAAAATACGTCGTCGAAAGAGAAGACCGTATGATCCTGGACGCTCGTCGATGGATCCTTCATCACGGGCACGATGCTCTTGCCCAGCGGCATACGACTCCGGGTTCGCAACGCCCGCCAGATCGAGAATCGTCGGCAGCAGATCGAGATGATCGTAGAACGCCTCGGTCTCGCGCGGCTCCGGAAAAAGTTTCGGATTGTGGACGATCAACGGGACATGGATCATCTCTTCGTACACGGTGTAAGCCTTCTCGCGCAGCCCGTGTGACAGGCCACCCTCACCGTGGTCGGCGAATCGCAGGATGATCGTGTTATCCATCAGCCCGGTTTCTTCGAGCGTGTCGAGCACCGTCATGATGTGCTTGTCGACGACCGTGTTCAGGTACGCGTAGAAATTTACGTATTCATTGCGCGCTTGCGCGGTTTCGATCGGCGAGGCCTTGTTGAAGCCGTCGCGCGCGGCCGTCTGGACGCTCGGCTTGGTCGAGAGATCGTCGTCATAGTTGGGCGGCATTTTGATCCCGAGGTTAACGAAGGCATCACGCTGATAGCCGGCCATCTTCCAGAAATTTGGATAGACGTAAACGTCGTGCGGATTTACCAGCGAAACGAACAGGCAGAACGGTTTGCCCAGCTTGGGCGCACGATTCTTTAGATAGTCGACGACGCCGTCGCCGAATCCCGGCGTCTGACCATGACGTGACGCATCGCCGCCGTTGACGTAGCGTCCGTCGTTGTCAGGGTCGGCGCCGCCCAACGTCGCCATCCCGTTGAATTTGCCGAACTCGGTAGGCTGCCATTGCAGGATCGCGTTGCCGGCATCGGGCGGGTTCCATCCTGACCAGCCGTAATTTTCCTCCATCGCCTTTATATCGGCCTTGGTCCAGTCCTCGCCTCCGTTTCCTATCGCCGCGTTGGAGGCGTAGCTGAGGTGCCATTTGCCTTTCCAGACAACTTCGTAGCCGGCCTTCTGCTTGAGCAGCGACGCGATGTTAGGCTGGCGGTTCTGATGCACCAGACCGGGCCACAGAAAGGTCTGCGTCACCCGGTTGATGGGCGCGAAACGGCCGGTCATCATCAGCGCTCGCGACGGCGAGCATTGCGTGACTGCAGTGTAGGCGCGGTTGAAATAGAGACCGTGGTGCTTGAGGCGCTGCAGGCCGGGGAGGTTCTTCTCAGCCCACCCGGCAGGCCAATGCATATGATGACGCTCCTGGTCGGTCATCAGGACGACGATATTCGGCGCTTTCGGAACGTCCGCCGTTTCGCTGGCGGAAGCTCGCGCAGTGGAAACGCGTGGCATCGGCAAGAGCGCCGCGATCCCCGCTCCAGCACCGAACTGCAACATACGTCGCCGACTGATCCGGCGGGAGAGATTCGACACCACGGCGGGATCGGCGGACGACGCGGCGTCGACTGTCGTGCCACGTGTCGCCGGTCCGTCGAGATCTGAATTCTGGTTGTCGGACTCATTCGCCGAAGAATTTCCTTTTTTACTCTCCAAACGCGGCTCCCCCACACGTGACAAACTGAATCTGCTACAGCTTACACTTTCCACTAATCCGCCGCGAAATGGCGACCCTTGGTCCGCGCCGCGCATGGGGGTAACTTCTCAACCGAGGGCGCCCCCTTAGCTCAGATGGATAGAGCACAGGATTCCTAATCCTGGGGCCGTGGGTTCGAATCCCGCAGGGGGCACCATCATTTGATCGTCGCATTTTCCACGGACCTGAAGGTTCCAATGCGCGGACGAATCGACGCACAGGTAAACCAGAAGCTACGACGTTTGGCGCGCTATCATTGTGCTCTTGGTTAGCGATGTTGGCTCCAGTGAAGGCGCAGGCGGTGCCGCCACGAATCGCGCAATCCGGATCGAAGGTAATCAGCGGGTCTACAAAGACCCGATCCTCATTCACATTGAGCAAGAGCCCGGACAAGCACTCGACGAGGGCGTGGTCGACTACGATCTTAAGTCCATTTATAAAATGGGCTTTTTCGAATCTGTCCGCGCGAACCTGGAGTACATCAAGGGTGAACCAGTGCTCGTTTACACGGTCCGTGAACGACCGCAGATCATCGACGTGCGAATCGATGGGATGAATGCGCTTTCGAGGACCGATTCAAGAGTTGTTCAAGCAGTTGGTTCCATAAACGGGGAGATTCTAACCCCGTCGAAATCAAACGCGTAATTGAAAACTTGAAAAGCGTGTACAAGGACGAAGGTATATCAACGCAGAGGTCACCTTCACCCCATTCCCGCGGCCTGATAACACAGTGATCGCAATATTCAAGGTCGCTGAAACACCGAATCAGCAATCCTCGCGTGGTCCCAGATAACAATCCTTCGCCATTCGCGGCGAGTGCGATTTCGGAGTAACCTCAAGTTCTGAGGCTTCCTGCCAATGCCGACACGCGCTGATTTCCAATCCGGTTACGCATCTTCGGGCGACGCGAGGATCTACTTCGAAGCGGCGGGCGTTGGGCCGGGTCTCGTCTTCGTCCATGCCGGCGTTTCCGATTCGCGGATGTGGGAACCGCAATTCGATACGTTTGCCGCGAAGTATCGGGTCGTGCGCTATGACCATCGCGGGTTCGGAAAATCCAAAATGCCCGACGGGCCCTATGCGCTGCGCGACGATTTGTTGAGCGTGGTTCGTCAGGTGGGAATTGCCAAGGCCACGTTTGTGGGATGCTCGATGGGCGGGGCGACGGTCATCGATTTCGCGCTCGAGCATCCCGAGATGGTAAGCGCGCTGGTGCTGGTCGGCTCGGGCGTCACCGGCTTGAACGATCCGTCGCAGTTGTCGGCGGACTCGCTCAAGCACTGGGCCGAATTCCTCACCGCGGCGCGCGATCGCGACGTCGATCGGGCGCGCGAGCTGGAAGCGAAGTACTGGATCGACGGTCCGTCGCGCGACGCGGCGCAGGTCGATCCGGTCTATCGAGAGCGGGCGCGGCAGCTTCATCGCGAGAACTTCTCGCTCGAACAACTGGCGATGCAGGCGGAGCCGTTAAAGCCGCCGGCTATCGGCAGGCTTGGCGAGATTACGGCGCCGACTCTCGTCGTGATCGGCGATCACGACGATCCAGACCTCGTGAAGCTGGCAGATCGACTCGCGACGGAGATACCAAACGCGAGCCTGGTTACAATCGCGAACGCGGCGCATCTTCCGAGCCTCGAACATCCCGACCAGTTCAACAGGATTCTGAGTGACTTCCTCATCAAGTCCGTCCCGCCCACCAATCGATGAGCCCGCGCTCTCGGATGACGACCTGCTCGACAGCCTCCAGCGCGCGGCGTTCGAATACTTTCGCAGCGCCTATAATCCCGCCAACGGATTGGTAGCCGACCGGTCGTCGGCCGCGTCGCCCTGCAGTATCGCGGCCGTCGGCTTCGCGTTGTCGTCGTATCCGGTAGCGGTGGAGCGCGGTTGGATGACGCGCGACGAGGCGGTCGAGCGCACGCTCGTCACTCTGCAATTTTTTCTGAACAGCCCGCAGGGTGAAGCGCCGGATGCGACCGGATACAAGGGTCTCTACTATCACTTTCTCGACATGCAAAGTGGCCGACGGGTCTGGCGCTGCGAGCTGTCACTAATCGATACCGCTTTACTGATTGCGGGAATACTCACTGCGAGTACTTACTTTGCCGATAGTAACCAGAGCGAGACTGAGATTCGGCGAATCGCAGACATACTATACCGCCGCGTCGATTGGTGTTGGGCGCAGAACGGCAAAGCGACTCTTTCGCAAGGATGGAAACCGGAATGCGGGTTTCTCCACTATGGCTGGGAAGGCTATAGCGAGGCGAGCATATTGTATGTACTTGCTATAGCATCGCCGACCTATCCGATACCTCCAAGTAGCTATCATGCGTGGACCTCGACTTATCAATGGGAAAATCTTTACGGGCACGATTTTCTCTACGCAGGCCCGCTTTTCATCCATCAGTTCTCGCATGCGTGGATCGACTTCCGCGGTATTCAGGATCCGTTCATGCGCGAGAAGCGCAGTGACTATTTCGAGAACAGCCGCCAGGCGACCTACATTCAGCGCGAATACGCGTTGCGCAATCCGCACGGCTTTCGCGGCTACGGGGAGAACTTCTGGGGCCTGTCGGCAGGGGACGGTCCGGAGCCGCGGATAGTCAAAGTAGATGGCCAAAGCCACCGTTTGTTTGGCTATACCGCTCGTGGCGTTCCATATGGACCGGACGACGGAACGATCGCTCCCGCCGCGACGCTCGCATCGATCGTCTTTGCGCCGGAGATGACGTTGGCCGCGATGCGCCACTTTCGCGAGCAATATCCGGAAGCCGTGAGGGAATTTCGGCTGCCGGGCGGAATCAATCCAACGCTGGCCGTAGACGGGATCGCGATGCTGGACTACCGAAGGTTATGTCGGTCTGGACCAGGGCAGTATCGTGCTGATGATCGAGAACTATCGATCGGAACTGATATGGAAGCTGATGCGTCAGTGTCCATACATCGGAGCGGGACTGCGTAGTGCGGAGTTCAGAGGCGGTTGGTTGTAGTGACTAATCGAATAGTTGAGCAAAGTATATATGAAGCAGGAACAACTACCGTCAAATGAGTCATGGACTGACTATGACCAGATCGAGTTAGGAAATATTCATCCACGCGAATGGCGCAATCCCCAACCGGCGCAAATATACAACCTGGTAGTTATCGGGGGCGGACCTGCAGGATTTCTGACGGCGCTGACGGCCGTCAAGCGGGGCGCGAAGGTAGCGCTGGTGGAACGCGATCTTCTCGGCGGCGTGTGCTTCAACGACGGCTGCATTCCCTCGAAATCGATGATCCGGCCCGCGCGCCTGTACGCGGAGATGCGCAACGCGGAGAACTTCGGCGCGCAAGTACCATCCGACATCCGCGTGGACTTCGCATACGTGATGGAACGGATGCGGCGTATTCGGGCGCGCGTCAGCCGTCGCGTTTCGGCGGATCGTCTGCGCGCAGCCGGTATCGACGTCTTTTTCGGACAGGGACGATTCGCCGGCGCCGACGCGATTGAGGTCGACGGCAAGCGGCTTCGCTTCAAGCGCGCGTTGATCGCGAGCGGCGCGCGCCCGAGGCTTCCGAAGATTCCCGGAATAGCGGAGGCGGGTTATCTGACCAACGAAGGCCTGTTCGACACGACCGAATGCCCGCGCCGCTTGCTGGTCATCGGCGGTGGTCCGCTCGGATGCGAACTGGCGCAAGCGTTTTGCCGACTGGGCTCGCAGGTCAGTATCGTGCAGGACGATCCGATGTTTCTCGGCAACGAGGAGCGCGACGCGGCGCAGATTCTTTCCGACGCGATGGCGCGCGACGGGATTGGCATCCACCTCAACACCGACACCGTGCGCGTGCGCAAGGAAGGAAATGAAAAGATCGCCGAACTTATCAGCGACGACTACAAATTTACGATCGCGGCCGACGAAATCCTAGTCGGAATCGGCAGCACCCCCAACGTCTCGGGCATGAACCTGGAGGCGGTTGGCGTCGATTACAACAAGGAAGACGGAATTGCGACCAATGACTACCTGCAAACTACGAATCCGCGAATTTACGCCGCCGGCGACGTGTGCTCTGAGCATAAGTTTCCGCACATCGAAACGGCGGCCGCCGACATCGTCGTCAACAACGCGCTGTTCCACGGCCGCGACAAGTTGAGCTCATTGGCGATTCCGTGGTGCACCTATACCGATCCGGAAATCGCACACGTTGGACTGTACGTGAAGGAAGCGCGGGCAAAGGGTATCCCGGTCAAGACTTTTACCGTGATGATGCATGACGTCGATCGCGCGATCACCGACGGCGAGGACGAAGGCTTCGTGAAAATCCACGTGAAGGAAGGAACCGACAAAATTATCGGCGCGACGGTAGCGGCCAGCCACGCCGGCGAAATGATAAGCGAGCTCTCGCTTGCGATGTGCGCAGGGATAGGTCTCGGCGCGCTGGCCAAGGTCAATCATCCCTATCCAACTCAGGGGCAGGCAATAAAAATGGCCGCCGATGCGTATATCGCGACGCGACAGTCCTCGCCGATGCGTCAGTGGCTACAAAAGCAATGGATGTCGCACTGACATCTCGCGGCTTGAGCCGCTGATCGAACTTTCGCGAATCTGCCGCGTCAGTACGGAGCGGCTGGAGCTGGCGCTGCGCCAGTGCCGGCTGGAGCGGCCGGCGCTCCTGCGGCGGCAGCGGCAGCGCTCGCGTCGGCGGGAACTGCAGGCACTGCAGCCGCGGGCGCGGCGGCCGCGGCAGCAGCGGGCGCACTCGCATCAGCAGGAGCGGCGGCGGCTGGAGCTGCGGCCGGTGCCGCGTTTGCCGCCGTCGCATCTCCGCTTGCGGGAGAGGCTGCGGCAGCGGGTGAGGCCGAGGCTGCGGGCGCCAGACCCATCGAGCCCATCGCGCCGTTGACGGCGTTCTGCCCTGCTTGCTGAGCTTGTGTTTGGGCGGCATTTTCAGCCGCAGTGCCGTAATTGCTCACCTGCGCGCGCGCATTGCCAGCAAACACGAAGAGTGCGAGCGCAACTACAAACAACATCGTTGGCTTCATGGCGAGAATCCTCCGCTTGGAATTCTCCACCAAACTGGCACCGGTCCCAGTCGAGCGCAAACCGCCGATCTGTTACGGGAGTAACAATTTGAAATCCTTCTCTCACAGGCGCGGAACGGCTCGTTTCAGCGCCCGGCAGATGCGACCAGGTTGCATGAGTACGTCTTGATTACCAGCCAGACTTGTTTTTCGGGTTCCAGTTCCAGAGCTTCGATTGCGCCGGGCGTCAGGTGTGCTTCGAAGGTTGCGCCGGCCGTCAGCATCACGACTACTCTTACTCCTTCGCGTCTTATCGATAGGACTTGCGCCGGGAAGGTGTTGCGGGCGCTCAGGTTGTGCGGTTGTTCGGTGGCTATGATGATGTCGCCGGCGCGGATTGCGATGCGAACACGATCTCCGGGATTCTGCGTGGCCTAGAGGGACTTCCAGTTGAGTCTCGGTGCCGTCGAGCTGGCAGAGCATTGTGCCCTGCAGTTCGGCGATCGATTTTACCGTTGCGTCGAAGACGTTTTCGAAGCCTACTACCTGCGCGATCGTTTCGTGACGCGGCGTTGTGAGCACCAGTTGCGGCATCCCCTGGGCGAGGATGCGTCCGCCTTCGAGCACTACCACGCGCTCGCCGAGTGCGAACGCTTCTTCTGCGGAATGCGTCACGTAGAGGATTGGAATTTCATGGGCCGTATTCCACGCGCGGAGGTCGTCGAGGATTTTCGATTTGGTCGCCTGGTCGAGCGCGGTCAGCGGCTCGTCGAGCAGCAAAGCGGCGGGATTCGTCACCAGCGAGCGGGCGAGGGCTGCGCGCTGGCGCTCGCCGCCGGAAATCTCGCCGGGCTTGCGCGCGAGCAGATGCGCGATGCGAAACGACTCGAGCATCGCCATCATGCGAGCGCGCCTTTCCGCGGCCGGAATTTTCACGATGCCGTATTGAACGTTCTGCGCGACTGTCAGATGGGGGAACAGCGCGAGGTTCTGAAACACGTAGCCGAGTTGACGCTCCGCGGACGGCAGGTCGATGCGCTCATCGGAATCGAACAGCGCTCGCGGACCAATAGCTATGCGGCCGGTATCGGGACGGACGAAGCCGGCGATGCAATTCAGGATGGTCGTCTTGCCGCCGCCGGACGGCCCGAGCAGCATCGTGAAGCCGGCGGGGGCCTCGAAGCCGGCCTCGAGCGCGAAGCCGTTCGAGGTCCGATGCGCGATGCGCACCGATAGATGCTGGTCGGCTGCCATTGTCGAGAAACTAGCGATGCATCGGCCAGACCGCCCACACGCGGCGGTTGAGCGAATATGTGATCGACAGCGTGACAAACGAAAACGCCATCAGCAGCAACGCCATGCGATTGGCGCCCGCGTAGTCGAGCGCCTGCACATGATCGTAAATCGCGATCGAGACGGTGCGCGTCGCGCCCGGGATGTTGCCGCCGACCATCAGCACTACGCCGAACTCGCCGAGTGTGTGCGCGAAGCTCAGCACGAAACCGGTCACGACGCCGCCGAGTGAAAGCGGCAGCACGACGCGGAGGAAAGTGCGAAGGCGCGAGGCGCCGAGGATCGACGACGCGTTGATCAGGTTGCGGTCGACTTGCGAGAACGCCGCCGCCATCGGCTGCACCGCGAAGGGCAGGCTGTAGAGGACCGACGCGATCGCCAGGCCCTCGAAGGTGAACGCCAGGCCGTGGCCGGTGAATGACTGATACCAGCGGCCGAGCGGGCTGTTCGAGCCCATCGCGACCAGCACGTAGAAGCCGAGCACGGTTGGCGGCAGCACCAGCGGCAGCGCGACGATGGATTCGATGAAAAATTTCCATCGCCAGCGCGTGAAGCTGAGCCACAAGGCGATCGGCGTGCCGATCACCAGCAGGATTGCGCAAACGATAAGCGCGAGCCGCAGCGTCAGGAAGATCGCGCTCCAATCCATCGGCGGTCAGTGTACGGACGTTTCGCCGTCGCTGTGCGCGACGTCCCTGGGAACGGCGAAGCCATACTGCTCCATCAGCGCGACGGTTCCGGGCTCCTTGAGAAATTTCAGAAACTGGTTCGCCAGTTCCTTGTTACGCGATGATTTCAGAATGACGCCGGCCTGGATGAGCGGCGGATAGTCCGACGCCGGAACTTCGACGTAGCGTCCGCTGGTCTTCATCGCGGGCGCAAGTGCGAGCGAGAGTGCGAGCAGGCCGACATCGGCGTTACCGGATTGAACGAACTGGGCGGTCTGCGAAATATTTTCGCCGAGCACGAACTTGTCTTTGACCTTGTCGTAGATTCCATCATGGTGGAGTGCGGCGACGGCGGCGGCGCCGTAGGGCGCATGTTGAGGATTGGCAACTGCGATTTTTCGGATGCCGGGATCGAGCAGCACTGAAAGACCGCGGCTGAGATCCAGCTTCGACGCGTTGGGAACCCAGATCACGAGTTTTCCGGTCGCATAGTCGTAGATGGTGCCGGGCTCAGTCAGGCCGGCGGCCTCGAGCTTTTGGGGATAGCTCACGTCGGCGGAAAAGAACAGATCGAACGGCGCGCCATTTTGAATCTGGGAGAAGAAATTTCCGGACGAGCCGTAGGTGAGCTTGAGGCTGTTGCCGGTTTGATTTTTGAAGCGGGCGCCGACGTCCTTGAAGGCGAAGGTCAGGTCGGCCGCGGCGGCGATCTTGAGCTCCCCCGCGTTGGCGGGTGCGACGCCTATATAGAGGAGAGCGGTCAGAGCGAAAAGAGCCGGAAGAACGCGTCTGGTGTGTGCCATGATGGTTGTCATAGTGCCCGGATAATGGCACAGGTTTCGATTAGTCGCACAGGTTTGGCGGCATTTGGATTTGGCGCTAAAAGTAGCCGCGTTAGGATTGATTCGCGGCGAGAGTCGTCGTTAAGTAGGCGTTATGGCGAACAAGAATAAATTTGCGGTATTTGGCGCGGGATGCTTTTGGGGCGTCGAGTCGTCGTTTCGCGCGGTCGAGGGCGTCGTCGACGTTGCCGTCGGCTACGCGGGCGGCAACGTTGCGAAGCCGAGCTATCGACAGGTTTGCACCGGCAAGACCGGGCACGCTGAAGTCGTGCAGGTCGAGTACGACCCGGCGCGCGTGACGTTCGCGCAGCTGGTGGAAGTATTCTGGCAGATTCACGACCCGACGACGCTCAACCGGCAGGGCCCCGACTTCGGCACTCAGTACCGCTCGGTGATTTTTTATTCCGACGAAGATGAGCGCAAGGCGGCCGAGGAATCAAAACGGCGGCTCGATGAATCCGGCCAGCTTGGGCGCCCGGTTGTCACGCAGATTGTCCCGGCGGCGGAGTTCTATCGCGCCGAGGAATATCATCAGCGCTATTACGAGCGGATGGGTATCGCACCGACCTGCGGAATCCACGGACGAGCCGACTAACATTTAGCGGCGCGCGGCACTGGATTTTTTCGCGCGCGATCGCACGGGCGGCTTTTCGACCGCCATGCGATACGCCTGCTGCACGACGCCGGCGATTTCTTTCCAGTCCACGTCGAGGTCGAGGCGCACGCCGACCCATCCGTTGACGCCGACATACGGCGGCACGAAGAATCGCTCGGGCGCCTCGGCGACCATCATGCTTTGGAATCCCAACGGCGCATTGCACCAGACGGCGATGCGCCCGGCGTCGTGATGGTTATTGTCGTACATCGCGAACATTCGGCCGCGCACGCGAAAGGTCGGCTCGCCCCACGCTTCCTTCTCGACGACGTCGGGAAGGGCGAGGCAAATCTTTCGCAGCTTGTCGATCGGCGCTGAACGAGGCATCGCTATGCGGCTGCGCTCGGGCGTGACGAGACCGCCTGATACCATCGCGTGAGATTTTTCTGCTCGGGCTGGATCGAAATATTGTTGAACTTGGCGAAGTCGATGACGACCATCGCCGTGATATCCGCGATTGAGTACTTGTCGCCGGCGAGAAACTGCTTGCCCTCGAGCTCGCGGTCGAGCCATTGATAGCGCTGCTCGACGACCTTGCGACTCTGCTCACCCATCTCGGGGATCTGCTTGATGCGCGCGCGGGTCAGTTCGTGCGAATGGCCCCAGACCAACCCGACCGGCACCAACACCGCCAGCTCTATACGCCGATTCCACATCTCGACGGTGGCCTGCTCGAAGGCGCCCTTGCCGAACAGCGCGGGCTCGGGATGGAGCAGCTCGAAGTAGCGGCAGATGGCGACGCTCTCGGCGATATGGCGGCCGTCGTCGAGTTCGAGCACGGGAATGCCGCCGAGCGAATTCTTTTTGAGGAAGTCGGGCTGGCGGTTGATGCCCTTGAAAATGTCGACTTCCTCGAACGGGACGCTGATGCCCTTCTCGGCGAGGAAGATGCGCACGCGGCGCGGATTGGGCGCAAGTTTGAAATCGTAAATTTTCATTCGATTCTCCCGGCTTCGATTTTTTCCGCGCTGCGGCGATCGCGTCGTAATACTTAACCCATCTCGCGCGAAAAGGTCACGCGCGCAGCGCACGGCGTAGTTGGTGCCGCCCAGCTAAGCGCCGATCGCTTTCAGTGGGCTCGATTCTTGATCGGTCAGGTCGGACGATTCGACGGCGTGGTCGTCACTCTTCAAATCGGCGACGAACCAATACACCGCGACGTATGCCATCAACAAGGTGAAGAAGCCGGTCTCCAGCAGGGGAACGGACAGAGACGGGAAGGCGCGCTGAAAAGCGGTCGGGTGCGCGAGCAGTTGAAACGTGATCGGCACCGAGACGCAGGCCAGCAGATAGCTGGCGGTGGCCATCCAGAGCTCGCGCGGCCTCGCGCGATCGTTAAGCACTGCGATTGCCATCTGCACGAAGGGCAGCACCAGCAGCACGAGATAGTGATGCCATGCGATTGGCGACAGCAAAATCGTCGTGACGATCCACAGCGAGTAGATGCGGAAGTCGTCGTCGCGGCGCCCGACTGAGGCGAGCGTCACGCGGACCGTCATGCCCAGGAAGATTGCGTCGACGGCAAAGATGACGGCGCGACGGGCCCAGTCGGCGGCCGTCGGACCGAGAAGCGCCCAGTACATCCTCGAGACGAACGGCGCCACCGAGATATTGAATGGGAAAATCAACCCGTCGTGATTCGACATCCAGGCGGGACCATGGACGAAGCTGAAACATCGCGCGAATCCGAGAATCAAAACTGGGAAGAGCGCGCCGACGAATGCTCCGGCGATCGCGAATTTCAGCGCGCGCCAGTTTCGCCGGAGCGCAAAATATCCGAGCAGCAAAAAGGGATACGCACGGAGCAACCCGGCCACGGCGACGAGCAGGCCGGCTGCATCATCGTGCTCGTCTTCCATCGCGCGCATCGCGGACACCAACAGCACCAGGATCAAGACCTGCTTCTGCGCCCAGAAAAAATTCCAGCCGACGGGATAGAAGGCGAGGATCAACGCGCCCAGCAGCCACGCGGTATTCGCATCGAGACCGGGCCTGCGAATCAGCAGCAGGTAAATCCCAATGGCCAGCACCACCAGGTTGAACGAAGTCCAAATCCAGAATGCGGTGGCGGGCGTGAATAGCGTCAGCGGCTCGAGCAGGAGCAACAGCACGGGAGTGTCGACGGCATGAATCAGCGGACCGGTTTCAAGGCCCAACCGGTTACCGACCGCGGCGAGATTGGTGGTGTAGGGATTAAGTCCCTGGCGCAACGCCAGCGCGGAGTCGTAGAAACAGACGAAATCGAGCCGATGAGCCAGCGGGGGCAATGTGAGTAGCGCGCTGACGAATTTCCAGAGTGCGGCGACCCAGAGCAGCACCAGCATCGCGGGTCGCCGGAGCGCCGCGACGATTCGATCGCCATTCACGTGCGCATACCAGCACAGCGTGCCAGCCGAAGCCAGATGGTGTTAGCAGCTATAGGAGGTCGGTTGGCCAGCGCTCTTGCAGATCGCGATCGATCGAGCGGCGTGGCTTCTGGAAGCCGTCGTCCCCCCCCTTTAAGAGAGGACGAAATTTGGATAGGAGGCGGCTCAGTTTTCCAAGGTGCGAGGATCTTGCCTGGACTATCTCGTGTTCCGAGTAGCTGATTCCATTGGACGCCGTTGGCAGCATCTTCGCGCCTCCCCAGTGCGATTGACACTTTTCATCCCGCCCAACCGAACCGCCCCCTGCTGAAGAGAGAGCAATCGATGTGCCACACGCACTTGATCAATAACGCTTCTATTAGACAGGGACTTCTAGCGTATGAGTCAACCGAAGGCTACAGGCTGTAGACGCTGTGCAACACTTTGTCGCTGACGCTACTTATTTCTTTCCTCAATTCTCGTACGCACGCATTCGCTGAAGCGGCGAGTTGTTACGCGTAGTAGTTTCAAAGCTTCACGAAACGTCTCGAATCGCGTCAGGACTGCTCGCCCAGATCGACCGGTGAGCTTCGAGGCGAGACTGCAACGCCCGGGCGACAGGATTTTGCCGTGATGGCAAAAGGGTGGCAGCCTGTCCGCGAGAGAACCGTCTAGATTGAGTCGGTGCTGGCCGGCTCGACGATCACCTTGTTTTCGAGCTGGCCGATTTTCTCGATCTCGATGCGGACGACGTCTCCCGCCTTGAGCCATTTGGGCGGGTTCATCGCCGCGGCGACGCCCCCGGGCGTGCCGGTCGAGACGATAGTCCCGGGCAACAGCGTGAAAACCGTCGAGAGCGTCTCGACCTGCGCGAAGCAATCGAAGATGAGATTCTTCGTGTTCGAATGCTGGCGCTGTTCGCCGTTGACGAACGTCTTCAGGTCGAGCGTGTGCGGATCGCCGATTTCGTCGGGCGTTACGATCCATGGGCCGATGGGTCCGTGCGTATCGAACGATTTGCCCAGCGTCATGGTGGGCGCGCGGCGCTGCCAATCGCGGACGCTCACGTCGTTGACGATCAGGTAGCCGGCGATAACTTCGTGGGCGCGACCGCGCGGGACGTGCCGGCAGCGGCGGCCGATGATAAAGCCGAGCTCGCCTTCGTAGTCCAGCGCCGATGACGCGCGCGGCAGATGAATCGGATCGCCGGGCCCCGTCACGCAGCTCGATTGCTTGTTGAAGAACATCGGAAACTCGGGCCGCTTCATTTTCGTTTCTTCGACGTGGTCGGCGTAGTTGAGCCCGATGGCGAGGAACTCGGGAGGCCGCGCAATCGGCGCCTCGAGCTTGACCTCCGCCAGCTTGATCCGGTTGGCCGGTTTTTTCGCGGCGCTCGCGGCGCGCTCGAGCGCGGACGCTCCCTGTGTGATGAACGCGATCATGTCGCGCGGCAACGCGGGCTCCGCTGCCGAGAGGTCAACGATTGCATCATCGACGACGACGCCGATGCGCGTCGCGCCGCCGTGAGAGAAGGTCGCAAGTTTCATTTTACTGCTGAAGCTCCGATTGCTCGCTCAAACCGTTTTCGAACTATTGATTGGCGCCCATCAGCCGGCGCATCGTCGCGGGGTCCAGTCCCCTGGTGGCGTCATATTTCTTGAGCTCTGATTCGGGTATGCCGGCGTGAAAGTCGCGGGCCAGCTCGTCGGGATTGAAATTCACGCCGATCGGATTTTTCTGCATCGCGTCGCTCTGGAAGAAGCCCTTCAGCTCTTCAACCGAATCGAAGTTGTCGACTTGCAGCTCGACACGATTGCCGTCGGGGTCGCGATAGTACATCGAGGTGGTCGGCCCGTGATTGATTGTGACGACGGGCAGGATGCCGGCCTGCTTGAGGCGTTCGTAAGTGAAAACCAGGTCGCCGATACTCGCGTAGGTGTAAGCGAGATGATCGAGCCCGACCGCGTGGCACGGCCTGTCCTCGAGGCCGGGTACTGCCGCAATCGCGATGCGGTGATGCTCGTCGTCGTAGGTCATGAACGCGAGCATGCCGTTGCTGTGTACGACTTCGGCCTGCAGCACGGTGGTATACCAATCTACCATCGGCTGAAATTGCTTGGTGGCGAGCACAGCGTGGGCGAATTTCGCGGGCACGACGCGCCGGCTCCCGTTGCGGTCACCTGCTGACACTGATGGCATCGCGAATCCTCCTTCGACGACGATTCGACCCGGCGGATACGACCGAGCCGCTGTGCTGTTATTGCAATGATCGAAGCGTTCGACAATGGCAGGCGAGCCGAAATCGCGCAAAAAGGTACAGCCGGTGCGTGCCCCCCTTCGGGAACGCACCGGCTGCATCGGGGAGCCGTATCTATGATTCCCCGGCGCGCGCGCTTCGCTTGATTTACCTGGCGGGGGCTCCGTTGCCGGATACGCCCCGCCAGGGCGCGCTCGGGGGATTGACGCCTTACATAATGAACCAGCAGCTCAGGGCTGCGATGTAGAAGAGGGCGACCACTACCAGGGCGAAGACCGCGATCTCATCGAGTCGGTCGCCGAGCCGGGATTTAGGGCTCCCGGAAGGGCTTTGAGAGCCGTCAACCGACGAGAACCGTTCGCGATAGGGCGTAGAAAACATCGCCGTTCCTCTTCCTTCATCCGTTCAAATTAATAGGCGTTACATTCGATTGAACAATTTGTTCAATGGCGGTCAGCGGAAGTGCGTTTTCGAGCTAAGTAGCTGAAAAATCAAGGAATCTTTAATTTCAGGAATCTGAGACAGAGCGCTGTGCGGCCTTTAAACGGTGATTTCAGCCGGGGCGGACAATCTTGTACGGGCCGCCCACAATCGGCACAGTCTTGCTAAGATGGCGTTGCGAGAGACTGACGTGACCAGGAACGGCAACTTTTTTAATCTCTACAATCACGATTTCGTGCGAATCGCGGTTGGGGTGCCATCCGTTCGCGTGGCGGACCCTGCTTACAATGCCGAACAAACCGTCGCGCTGATTCGCGAGGCGGCCGAGCGCAAGGCGGTGGTCGCACTTTTCCCCGAGCTGGGGCTGACGGCGTATTCGTGCGACGACCTGTTTCAGCAGCGGGCGCTGCTCGACGCATGCCTCGATGCGATTGCCGCGGTGGTCGACGCGACGGCCAAGCTGTCCGTCGTCAGCGTGGTCGGGGCGCCGCTCCAGATCGATCATCATCTATATAACTGCGCGATCGTGATTCATCGCGGGAAGATTCTCGGCGTCGTGCCGAAGACCAATCTCCCGAACTACCGCGAATTTTATGAGCCGCGGCAATTCAGTTCGGCTGATGCCGCCACCCGCGACGAAGTCGACCTGCTCGCTAATCGCGGCGTCCCGTTCGGCAACAATCTGATCTTCCAGCACGAGGAGCAGCCGCTGCTCGCGATTCATGCCGAGATTTGCGAGGACCTGTGGGTGCCGATTTCGCCGTCGTCTTACGCGGCGCTGGCGGGCGCGACGCTGCTGCTGAACCTGTCGGCGTCGAACATCACGATTGGCAAGGCCGACTACCGCCGCGCTCTCGTCACGCAGCCAGTCGGCGCGATGCCTTGCGGCGTACGCATATTCGGCGGCGGGCGTGGGCGAATCGACCACCGACCTGGCGTGGGATGGGCACGCGTTGATCGCGGAGAACGGCAATATCATCGCCGAGTCGGAGCGCTTCAAGGATCAGCCGCAACTGGTCTCGGCGGAAATCGATCTCGAGCGGCTGTCGCAGGAGCGGATGCGCCAGAACACCTTCGGCGACACGGCGCAGCGCGAGCACGAGCGGGTGCGGCGCTTTCGGCGGATTTCATTTTCCGCGGAATTGCCGAGACGCGGCAAGATGCCGTTGCAGCGGCGGTACGAGCGGTTTCCCTACGTGCCGTCGGATCCCGCGACGCGCGACGAGCGATGCGCCGAAGTCTTCGACATCCAGGTGCAGGGCCTGACGACGCGGCTGCGCTCGACCGGCCTCGAGCGCGTCGTGATTGGAGTGTCGGGCGGAATCGATTCGACTCACGCCATCCTGGTGTGCGCGCGTGCGATGGACCGCCTCGGCGCGCCGCGCAAGAACATCCTGGCAGTTACGATGCCGGGCTTTGCCACCAGCGCGCGCACCCTCGATCAGGCGCGCCGCCTGATGAAGTCGCTCGGCTGCTCGACCGACGAAATAGATATCCGGCCGAGCTGCATGCAGATGCTCAAGGACATCGGGCATCCATACGCGGAAGGCAAGGAAGTTTACGACGTCACCTTTGAGAACGTGCAGGCGGGCGAGCGCACCAGCCATCTTTTTCGATTGGCCAACCTGCGCGGCGGCCTGGTGGTCGGCACCGGCGACTTGAGCGAGCTTGCGCTGGGTTGGTGCACTTACGGCGTCGGCGATCAGATGTCGCATTACAGCGTCAATGCGAGCGTGCCGAAGACGCTGATCCAGCATGTCATTCGATGGCTGGCGCAGACGGAAAGCCTCGGCCGCGAAGCCAGCGCGACGTTGATCGAAATTCTCGCGACTCCGATCAGCCCCGAGCTGATTCCCGGCACATCCGCCGACGGGCATCCGAGCCACGACACCGAAGCGACGATCGGGCCGTACGAGCTGCACGATTTTTTCCTCTACTACACGTTGCGCTTCGGATATCCGCCGCCGAAGGTCGCGTTCCTCGCGTACAGCGCGTGGCGCGACAAGGACGCCGGCCAGTGGCCGGACATCCCGCGTGACCGCCGCAACCAGTACGACATCGCGACTATCAAGGGACATCTGCATACGTTCCTGTACCGCTTCTTCCAGGTGAGCCAGTTCAAGCGCAGCGCGATTCCCAACGCGCCCAAGGTCGGCTCGGGCGGATCGCTTTCACCGCGCGGCGATTGGCGCGCGCCCTCGGACAGCGAAGCGACCGCGTGGCTCGAGCAATTGAAGTCGATCCCCGACAAAGACTAGTCTCGCCATCGTTTTCGATTTACAGATGACCGTCTTGCAGGCGGTTCGCGATTCGGTGAAATTGATTGACGATTTTTGATTCATCGAGAGGCGCGCCGCGTGCCTGGCGCTCAAGGAGTTAGATGCTCAAGTCTGTGCGACCGACATTTTTCCTGGCTCTGCTGACCGCTGCGCTTGCTGCGCCGGCCTACGCGCAGGACACTCCGACCCCGCTGCCGCAGGAATCGCCATGGGCAATGCGTCCGCCGACTCCGCAAGTGGCGGTAACGCCGACGGCCGCGCAGATAGCGGCCGAGAAAGAGGCCGAGAAGGGCACGCCGGCGCAGCAGGAATTAGCGCGCAAGGTGGTCGACGCCATGTCCGCGCAGGATTTCGACGGGCTCAAGGCGCTGATCGCGCCGTCCACGCTCAAGTGCATCGGCAAGAACCAGGATTTTCTGATCGACCGCATGAAGAAGCAATTCGAGCTTCCGATCAGCAAGAAATACAAGCTCACGATTACCAAGCTGCCACCGGGCGTGATGAGCCCGAACAAATATTCCACCTTCCCGATGCTGCCGACTCATCTGATGGGAATGGAATTTACCGACGAGGACGGCGATACCGCCACGGTCAACCTGACCATGGGCCAGGAAGACGGCAAATGGTACGAGGGGCAGCCGTGTCCGACCGAAGCCGGGATGGAGCGGTTCGCGAAGCTGATGCAGATGCGGCAGCAACGTCACGCAAGGGCGGAGGCGGCGATTTCGCAAGTGAAGGACCCGGTCAAGTCGCAGCTGCTCGCTCTGATAAGCAAGCACGATACCGTCACCGCGTGGCGGCTGTGCATGAGCTCGCTCAAGATCGACTTTTCAACCTGTAAGGGAATCGTCTCGATAATGTCGGGCGACAAGAGCGACGACTAAGCACCGGGAGAACGGCTATGAAGATAGGACTTCATCTGCCGCAGATTGGCGCCGCGACTGACCAGATCGCACAGGTGGCGCGGCGCGCCGAACAGGAAGGCTACGAATCAATCTGGGTCAGCGATCATTTGCTGGTGCCCGACTCGGGCGGACGGCTGCCGGCTATCGAGATAATGGAGCCGATCGCGACGCTCGCGTACGCCGCCGCATTGACCAGCCGCATCAAGCTCGCGACCAGCGTGATCGTCGTTCCGTATCGCAATGCGATTCATCTCGCGAAAGAACTCGCCACGCTCGACCGGCTGTCGTCGGGGCGCGTCGTCGCCGGAGTCGCCAGCGGATGGCTCGAAGCCGAGTTTCGTGCGCTCGGCGCGCCGTTCGAAAAGCGCGGCGCCTACACCGACGAGGCTATCAAGCTGATGCGCGCGATGTGGTCCTCGGCCGTGCCGGAATTTCACGGCGAGTTCTTCGACGTGGCGGGCATGCGCTTCGGGCCGCGTCCGGCCGCGGGCAACATCCCGATTTGGGTTGGAGGCACCAGTCGGCGCGCAGTCCGCCGCGCCGTCGAGCTGGGTGACGGATGGCACGGGACGCGGATGAAGCCCGAGCAGGTCGCCGAGCGCATCGGATGGATTCGCGAGCTGGCCGCGCGCCGCGGCCGCAACCTCGACGGCTTCACGATAAGCCATCGCGTGTACATTGGCTTCGCCTCGAAATGGACCGACACGGGCGGCTACGTCGAAGGCATCCTGGCGCCGCCCGCAGAAATCGCCGACTACCTGAATCGCTTCGCCGCAATCGGCGTCGACGAGCTGCTGGTAACGCCGCTCGGCGATCACCCGCTCTTCACCGAGTCGCTCGAAAATTCTTCGATCGTTTCGACACCGAAGTCCGCCCCAAGCTGCATTAAGAGATCGCAGCCAGACATATCGAGATATCTTTAGATCGCATTGCCGAGCGGTTGGCTTGCCCATGATGGACCCGCTCGATAAACTCGTGTCGCTTTCACTAGCGGTGTAACGGGTTCTCGCGTTTACAGTTATCGTCGCATCCAGCCGGTGCCGCTCGGACATTTATAGTTCGTGGAAAAAACTCTTTCGACGACATCCGTCCTCAGTCGTGGCCCAAGGACGCGAAAGCGCCGGCGCAGAGCACCTTGCGCGCTTACCTGGCGATGCTGATGCGGGTTTCGCGCTGGCATCTCATCGGCGTCATCATCGTGACCGTCCTGTGTTCGCTGAGCGAGGGCATTGGCCTCGCGCTGCTGCTTCCTACCTTGCAGGTGGCAGGCCTCAACCTGGCTGGACAGGGCGAGGCGGGACGTTACGCGGCAATCGTCTCGCGCGCCTTCCTTGCGATCGGTCTGCGTCCGTCGCTGATTCTGCTGCTCGGCATTTTCGTGACTCTAGTCGGCGTGCGGACGGTCCTGTCACAGATCCAGAATGTGTGGACCTACGCGGTGCAGCAGCAAGTCGAGCATCATCTCCGCCGCGGCCTCTACCACGCTATTGCCGATGCGAACTGGCTGTTCGTATGCCGCAGCCGCGGGTCGGATTTCACTCATGCGCTGACCCATGAGGTTTATCGGATCGGCAGCGGCACCAATATAGCGCTCGATTTGGCCGGCGAAGTCACGCTCGTAATCCTCTACGTGGCGATCGCATTTGCAGTGTCGCCCGGGATGACCGTGCTGGTGCTGGCCGCCGGCGCGCTACTGACATTCGTCTTTCGCGGCCGCACGCATGCAATCGAAAAGCAGGGCGAGGAAATCTCCGACACCAACAAATCGCTCTACGCCGCCACGATCGAGCATCTGCAGAGCCTCAAGGCGGCGAAGACCTACGGCGCCGAGGCGCGCAACTTCGCGATCTTCTCCGACCTCAGTGCCGACGTGGTGCGGGCCAATGTCGAGGGCGTCCGTCAACAGGCGATCGCCGCTACCTGGTTCGAGCTCGGCTCGGTGCTGATTCTCGCCGCAGTGTTATTCGTGTCGATTCGTGTGCTGGCGGTGCCGCCGGCGGCAATCCTGATCCTGCTGCTGATCTTCTTTCGCATGATGCCGAAGATCATGACCAGCCAGTACCACTACCGCGCCTTCGTCAACATGCTGCCGTCGTTTGCCAATCTGACCGGCATCGAAGCGCGATGCGCGGCCGCGGCCGAGCCGCCCGCGCATCCTCATGATCGGCTCTCGCTCACGCGCGAACTTTCCGCCGACGGCGTATCGTTCACCTACGCCGAAGCGCGCATGCCCGCCGTCAAAGATTTGAGCCTGGTTATTCCGGCCGGGAAAGTTGTCGCGCTGGTGGGACCGTCCGGCGCCGGCAAGAGTACTATCGCCGATATCTTGATGGGCCTCGTGCTGCCAGACTCGGGGACGCTCAAGCTCGACGGCCGGCCGCTCGGAGCCGAGGGCGTTCGCGGATGGCGCGATCAAATCGGCTACGTCGCGCCCGACACATTTCTCTTTCACGACACGATTCGCGCGAACCTAAAATGGGCGCGCCCCGATGCGAGCGAGGACGAGATGCTGGCGGCGCTGCAGCAGGCGTCGGCGTTCGATTTCGTCGCGGGACTGAAGGACAGACTCGACACCGTCGTCGGCGATCGCGGCACGATGGTGTCGCAGGGCGAGCGCCAACGCCTCGCACTCGCGCGCGCATTCCTGCGCCGCCCTTCGATGCTCATCCTCGACGAGGCGACCAACAGCCTCGATTCCGAAAACGAAGGACGCGTGCTCGACGCGATCGAAAGTCGGCGCGGCGAGCTGACCGTCGTGCTGATCGCGCATCGCCTTTCGACCATCAGACGGGCCGATCTGATCTACGTCGTCGAAGGCGGCAAGGTGGTCGAGTCGGGCGACTGGTCTTCCCTGAGCACGAAGCGCGACGGCCGCTTCCGCGCGCTCTGGGAAGCGCAGAGTCTGACTATTTAGACTCTGGTTCACGCTCGGCTACCGTCGAGCCGCCGTTCTGTTTTTCGGTGGTGCGCACGTTCTTGCTCCTGCCACCGTTGTCGCCCCGCCGCACTGCCCGCGCGCATATAGCAGCCCGTCTTCCCGGACATGCGCTCGCCTTCCAGCCGCCGAACTGCCATGCCCGCACCGACCGGGTGCCGAAGGATTTGTCCCACCGATTTCCAAAACGGGCGTTTAATTCGACTCTAGAAAAAATTCCGTCTTCCTGACTTTTCAAAGTCTTACATCAATATTTCCCGACCGATTCCGCAGGCACGGTGGTTGCTTCCTTGCACGTCGCCTCTCTCCCAGCCATCACGCGTCCTGAGAGAGGCGAAGTTTGCAGAGCAGTTACATTTCAAGTCGACGGGAGGGCAAGCAGCGTTTGTGGTTGTCGGCGCGGAGCAAGAGCCGAACTTGATTCGGATCGACGACTACGAGGTCGATTGGCTGAAACGCTTCAGAAGGAAGCAAGGAGAAGGAGTACTCGAACAATGAAACCGTATGCAAGCCGTCAAAGCGGAGAGGCCTTCACAATGCTTCGTGCAAGCCTCAGCCGGTTGAATCTGACGCCGGAGTTGGTCGATAACCTGATTGAACGCCACATAGCGATCAGCTTTGAGAAGGGGGCGCTGGCATTCTGTGAAGGAAATACCGACGGCATGCTCGCCTGCATCGTGAGTGGATTTGTAAACATCTATTGTCCGATAGGCGATGGCAATCGCACCCTGGTGAGAATCGCCGGACCGGGCGAGATCATCGGCTATCCTGACTACCTCGACGAAAAAGGCCGCAATGCGCGCATGTTCGAAGCCCAGGTTGCGACCAAATGCACGCTGGCGCTCTTCATGCGCGAACACTTAGCGCAGCTGCTGGCCGGTCTTCCGATAGATCAGCTGATAGCGATCCTCGCGGCATTGAACACCTTCTGGTCGGAGAATCTCCGGTTCTTCACTACCCTGTTGAGTCTTCCCCTGTGGGACCGGCTCACGATCGTAATGAGCGATTTGGCGAAACGCGCCGGCGTACGGGACTCAGAGGGGATAGCGCTGATTCCAGAGATCTCCCACGATGATCTGGCCGAGATGATCGGTTGCTCGCGGCCAATGATAAGCAAGCTGATAGCCCAAATGGTCGAGGCTAAGCTGCTCGCGCGGCGAGGAAGGCAATACGTCCTGCTGAACAAATGGAACTATGACAGCAATAATCGCCCTTCCGCGAGGATTCCCAACTCCAGAAGCAGGTTCGTTGATTGGAATGAGCCTGTTGGGCATAGCAGGAGGAGTATGGACGGGCCGGCCAGATCGCATCCTCCGGTTCCCGCCGTCGCCGGTCTTCGTTTTGCTGACCGACGGTCTGCTGGCGCCTTAGCGCAAAAGAGATCGCCGCTGTAATCGCAAAAGCTTCAAGTTTGCGAGCGGGCTGGCGTCCTCGTGGCGTCAGCCCGTTTCCATTTTTGAAAATCGGCCGAAGATAATTGCGGGACCGGGTCCTCGCTTCCCGCAGCGCCGCCCTTCGATGCTCATCCTCGACGAGGCCATCAACAGCCTCGATTCAGAAAACAAAGGACGCGTGCTCGACGCGATCGAAAGCCGGCGCGTCGAGCGAAGTCCTTCCTTGTTCATTCTGAGTGGAGTCTGCGGAGCAGGAAGAATCCCGGTCCTTGTGTCATTCAGAGCGCTGATCAGGCTCGCGTCACGTCGAGGTCGCTGTTCCGTCCCTCGGTCAGGTACGGGAACCGCGCGACCGTCGCGCGGACATTCTTGATCCTGCCGCCGTAGTCGCCCCACTGGACGATCACTTCGGTTCCGATCGCGGAAGCGTCCACGTCGACGCAGCCCATCGAGAGCACTTCACGGAAGTAGTAGCTGTAGGTCGTGCCCGACGAGATGCCGACCGGGCGGCCGTCCTTCACGATGTGATCGGCGTGCGCCTGCGGCCACACGTTCGGCGCGTACGGCAGATCGAGAGTCTTGTATTCCTCGCCGGGTCGCAGCAACGACGCATAGATGTCGATCACATCTTCGGGATTCCAGCGCAGCGTGACCACGGTTCGCTTCGGATGAGCGACTTCGGCCTCGAGCGCGGCACGGCCGAGGAAGTCGTGATCGAACCGGCACATGCGATGCCAACCGACCTCGACCGGAGTGCGATAGCGCGCGCGCAGGTCGGCGGGATCGACGCTGCCCGAGATCTTGAAGAACTGGCCGATGAACTCTCGCGCCTTTTCATCGGGCATGCCGGGAACTGGAATGAACGTCCAGGTGATTTGCGGAAACCCGCCTTCGACGTGATTCACCAGGTAGGTTCCCCAGCCCAGCCGCTCGATGCCGAACTCGCGGCCGGCCCGGTACACGGCGTCGTAAATTTTGGGCCCGTCTTCGATTGGGCCGTGCAGCTCGTACGCGAGGTTGCCGCTCATGCCGATGCGCGCGACCTCGACCTTGGTGCCGTCGATGCTGCTCTCGCGAAAGCGCAGGAAGCGGATGTCCCGCAGGCTCTCGCCCGTCGCCTTCTCGAGCGTCTTCAGCGACGTCGGCCCGGCTATCTGGAACAGGTAGTCGTTGTGTCTCCGCGCTTCGACCTTCCAGTTGGTGCCGGCGAGCTTCTGCAGCGGCCACGGTGGCGCCGCGAAGAACTCGAATTCGTCCTCGGCTTTTCGCTCGGTGATGCCGTGGGCAGCGATCACGCCGTTCTCGTCGCACATGACGGCGTGCTTCATGCTGCCGACCGGGAATTTCGCGAAGCTGTTGATGCACAGGCTCTCGAGGAATTTCCCGGCATCGGGTCCCTTCAGTGACAGCGGCCCGGTGCTGGACAGACCCGCGTGGATATAGCAGCCCGTCTTCCAGGACATGCTCTCGGCCTTCCAACCGCTGAACTGCCACGCCCGCACCGACGGGGTGCCGAAGGAATCGATCGCGTGGTAGAGCACGTGGTCTTTGTAGAAGGGCGTTGCCATGGGCGGGGCGAAAGTCGAGTCCGTCATCATCATTCCCCTGGGCGATCGTGTCTCGGATTCCTGAACGAGCGTTTAATACGGCCCGTTCAATTGATCAACCGACGGCAGCTCCAGAACGCGGCGACTCCTAATTGTTAACAACTCGAGATCGCGCGCCGCTTCACGTCATATTCTATTAATCCGCGACTAATTGTTCCGACATATCCCTCAACTAGGTTGACGCCGTTCGTCGAGCGGAGGCTTCCGCTCGCGCGGATGTTGCTCGGCGACGCCACAGACGCTTGTTGGGAGGGGACATGAACATTCGGTCGCGCATATCAAGGTATTTATTGCCGGCGGTGGGATGCATCGCGCTGTTTCTCAGCGGATGCGCGCAGCAACGCGAGCTGGGTTGGTGCACCGTTTACGGTGCGGCCGCCGGCGCGCTGATCGGCACGGGCGCCGGCTTCGGTATCGGCGAGGCCTCCGGGCGGCACGCGCTCGCGTCAGATAGCCGGTGCGGTTGCGGGCGCCGGAATCGGCGCAGTAATCGGCGGCGTCGCCGGTCATTACTATTGCGATCCGATCGTGCAGCCGCCGCCTCCGCCACCTCCGCCGCCCCCTCCACCACCGCCGCCGCCACCTCCACCACCAGTGGTCAAGGAGAAGCTGGTGCTGCGCGGAGTGCATTTTGATTTCAACAAATCGAAAATCCGTCCCGGCGACGCGGCCGTCCTCGACGAAGCCGCGGCGACGCTCAAGGCCAATCCCGACGTCGATATCGACGTGAATGGATATTGCGACGCGATTGGAGGCGTCAATTACAACGTGGAGTTGTCGGATCGGCGCGCGGACGCCGTCGTCGATTACCTGGTCAGCGCCGGAATCTCTGCAGAGCGGCTACACCCGCACGGCTACGGTAAGACCAATTTCATCGCGACCAACGACACCGCCGAAGGACGCGCGCAGAATCGCCGCGTCGAACTGCTCCCCGAACAATAACCTGCATACGCAAAGCGGGGCGCTCGCAATCACGCGAGCGCCCCGCACTGACGATCGATCGACGACTGGCGCGCATTGCCAGTCCCGCCCGCTTCGCGCCAGAATCGCTCGCAGCAGTGCGGATGCTTCTCTGACATCAGAAATGGATACGCCAGCGCAACCCGTGCAGAAGGCCGGTATCAGCGATTACCTGGCCGCTGAGCGGACGATGCTTGCATGGATTCGCACGGGTCTCGCCTTGATGGGGTTCGGATTCGTGGTCGCGCGCTTCGGGCTCTTCCTGCAGCAGATCCAGGTCATGCAGAAGGCTTCCCCACAGCTGTCTTACGGGCTGTCGCTATGGTTCGGCACCGCTCTAATCGTGGCCGGAGTAGCCGTGAATGTTTTCGCTGGATGGCACCATGTGCAACTCGTAAAGGAGCTGGAGCGCGGCGAAACCTCGCGCTCTCATCGATCGACGCAGGCCGTCGCGATAGCTTTTTTCCTCGCCTTGATCGGACTGGCGATGGCGATCTATCTGATTTCGGTTCGGGAACCCACGCGCTAGAAAATTTTCAGGTCGCGGCCTAGGTACGCCGTTGTCGCTGCGCCCCTCTCGACGGGTACTGCAAGGGGGGACCGATCTTTGACGAGAAAACCGGTGCGGGCGGGCTGAGGGCTTCCCTCATTCTGTTTGGAATATCGGCAGGCGTAAATCCAAACACTTGCCATCGACCTGCCAGATTACTTTTGTCGTTGTCGATCCCGCAGCAACTCTGGTGGTACCACTTCCTGCGCCAGCGATTGCGCCACGAGCCAAGGCACACCGCAATCGGCACTCCGTACCAGCTGCCCATCCCCGCCGTATATTTCTTCAGTGGATCGGGATGGCCAAGAAACAGAATTTCCTTGCAGGTCTGACAGCGAGTAGCCCATTCCGAGCGCCGCCATCTTATAGCCTTCACCTGCCCGATCACGCGGCCCTTGATAGCCTTCACGTTTCCGATCACGAAAGCCTTAACGTTCCCGATCAAGCGGTCCTTCCAGCTGCGGACAGCCTTCACGCGCCTGGACACGCGGCGCTTAAAGCTGCTGATGGTGCCGCCGATGAAATTACTTGGGATGGATTTCAGATTTTCCAACATAGGGGCCCAATCATGGCGAGTTGCCAGGCGCGAGGCTACATTTAGTTCGATGACTATAACATATTGTAGCGTAAGTAGCGCCAATTTTTCACAGTGTACGGTGAGGGACCCCATCGTCGCAGGGAAAAGCACCCGTTTCGTCGCGGCTTCTTGGAACATAGCCGAATCAGTTAATTGCTTAGCGCCGGTACAAGGCCTCGGTTGAGTGCCTCGTGAGCTTCATCGCCGCCGAGCGGTATGCCTGTCGACTAATCGTTCGGTGATGACGGAACGCCTTTAGGCGTAAAAGGGAATTTGACGCTCTGTCAAAAGATGTGTTACACTTTCGTTTCGTGATCGCGACCTTTAAGCACAAGGGTCTCAAGGAGTTATTCGAAACCGGCAAGAGCGCAAAAGTGGATGCGAGACTCCATCAACGCTGCTCTGACGTGCTCGACGCAATAGAGGCGGCCGTGAATCAACAAGATCTTAACCTGCCCGGCTTCAATTTCCATCCACTCAGGGGCAAGCCCGCCCGGTACAGTATGCACGTCAATGGTCCGTGGACGATCACTTTCGAATGGGACGCGCCCAAAGCCAGCAGAGTTGATTTGGAGCAGTATCACTAGCCCAGGAAAGCTTGAGAGCCCGAGAGGTAACACTAATGAAGTCAGACGAGTTTGCAGTTGAGCGGGACAAGATCACGCGCGCGCCGGTGCATCCTGGCGTCTTTTTCGAGCGCAACATCATGCCCGAGTTTCGCCGTCAGAATCGCTCGATCGGAGAGATTGCCACGCTGCTTAACGTCAGCCGACAGACCCTGCACCGCGTGATGGCGGGAGTGGGCTCAGTAACTCCCGAGATGGCCGTCCGACTCGGCAAGTTGTGCGGCAACGGACCCGATCTCTGGTTGAGCATGCAGGCGCGCTACGACGCCTGGGAAGCGACGCACCGCCTAGCCGCCGAGTTGAAGAAGATTCCAACTCTCAGAGAGGCATGATTCGAATCTAAAGCAAAAAACGATTGATGCGAGAGGGGGAAGAAGTCCGCTTTCGCCAGCGCCGCGGCCCCCGCGGGCTCGCTCGCGCTCGATGACGATCTGGCAATTCGTTTCGCGGCGCTTATTTGCAGTTTCCCATCGGGCTGGTGACCACAGCTTTGCCGCCGTGCCGTGGCATGCAAGTCGGTGGACTGGTGTCGCTGCCGATGGCGGTAGAGCCCTTGGTCGCGAGAGCCGTCACATTGCTACCGGTATTCTCAGCAGTCGCTTCCGCCTCGCTGTCAGTGCCCGACGCGGTTGCTTGAGCATTGCTTCCGTTCGCGGCCTCGGCAGTTGCGTCGGAGCCCTTTCCCTTCACGGAACTGACGGCCATGCTGCCGCTGTCCGCCTCAGCGGTCGCATCGGAGTCCTCTCCCTTTACGGTTGCTTCAGCATCGCTGCCGCCTGATGCCTCGGCTGTTGAGTCGGAGTCCTTTCCCTTCGTGGAGCTGACGGCCATGCTGCCGCCGGGGCCTGATGCCTCGGCTGTCGCATCGGAGTCGTCTCCCTTCGCGGTTGCTTCAGCATCGCTGCCGCCCAATGCCTCGGCAGTTGCGTCGGAGTCCTTCCCGTTCGCGGTCGACGTAGCATCGCTGCCGTTCTCTGCCTCGGATGTCGCGTCGGCGTCCGCTCCGGACGCTTTGGCCTTCGCTCCGTTGGGTCCGTCGATGGCAGCATCGCAAGTGGCCTCGGCTCCGTCGCCGCTCGGACCAGACGTGACGTCCGTGGTCGTCGTCGAGCATGACTCCTTGCCCGCCGCGAACGCCTCGGTTCGAGCTACTATCAGAGCAATTGAAACCGCCGCGATCGCTGCTCCCACCTGAACGATTCGTGTTCGCATAAATTCCCCTCCGGCGACGCAATAGCACAGCGTCTACAGTGGCGAAAGTATGACGCTCGCTCTTCTCCGACCTTCCACAAATGATCTCTAGCCCTCTCTCTCCGTGTGAGTCTGTGCTGATTGCGAGAGGGGGGACTTGAACCCCCACGCCTTGCGGCACTGGATCCTAAGTCCAGCGCGTCTGCCATTCCGCCACTCTCGCGCGAGCTTAGAAAATATTGGAAAACCGGCGTCGTTTGAAGCGACCGGCGAGGAACTTAAGCGAACAACATTTTTCTCAACGCCGGCAGCAGGCGCATTTCTTCGCTGTCGATCAAGTCGTCGAGCTTCACCGCGAGCGCACACAAAGCTTTGCCGGCCACCGAGACGACTTTGTCGGGATCGTCTTCGAACGACACTCCCGTGAGCTTGCCGATTTGCGCGCGCATCTCGTCGTGGCTCTTCTTGATTCGCTTCATCACCGCGGGAGAAATGCCGCCCGCATCTTTCGCCCACGGCAGCACGGTTTCATCTTCGCTCAGCAGATGCTGATTGAGTCGCGGCTTCAGCATTTCCCAGCATCGCTGCGCCTGGGTGCGCATGTCGCCATCCGACGGCTTGAAGCCGAGGATAACGCCGGCGACGGCCGCGTCGAGCAGCGGCAGCCCAAGCTCGTATTCATCGCGGGTCAGTTCTTCGGTGAGGTTTCTGATCTTGCGCGTGCCGGCGATCTTTTTGGCACGGCCCGCCGACGCCTTCCTTGCGGTGTTCATATTTGTAATCCTCGCGAGTGCGCTTACGATACCACGCTTTCAGCCGTCGATGCGGACACCGGCATCAGGTTCCAAGCAGTGCCATGCCCAAAGATCTGGCCGGCCCCGATCAGATCCGCGTCCGCGAAGCGCTTATACTAAGCTAGATCGGCAGCTAGCTGGAGAATTCAAAGTGCGGGAAGTGGGAGCGTTTGAAGCAAAAAATAGATTCAGCGCACTGCTCGACCAGGTCGAGCGCGGGAGCGAAATCGTTATTACGCGCCGAGGCAGAGCGGTCGCCAAACTCGTACCCACCGGCTCGGGATTCGATCGCGCCCGAGCGAAGCGCGCCGCCGACGGTTTGCGCGAAGCCAGCAAAGGGGTCAAGCTCCGCGGCCTCAAAATCAAAGATTTGATCAACCAAGGGCGCCCGTGAGCTTCATAGTCGGTAATTCGATTGCGATCGCGAGGTGCGTTGAAGGCGAGCAAGCCCACGATCATGCTCCTGGCTACTGGATGACTTTCACTGTTGGCGCTGCTGCTGGCTTCGGGGTGGCGCGGATTTTCTCGAATACGGTCTTGTTGGCAGTGGCGAGCTGACCGACTGCCGTCAGGATTCTTTCCGACATTTCGTCGGCGGCTTCCTTGCCGACGCGGAACACTGAGGAGTCCTCGTACACTTCGCCCGGCAGACGGTCGGCATAGATGGTGAACGTGACCGATACCGCGGACATGGTGCCGGTCAGCTTGCTGTCGATGCCCGGGAGTCCCGTGAACAGATCGACGCACCACAGATGTACGCCGATACCGTAGGCGTCGGTGTGATCGACGAGGCGATACGCGGACGAATCCTTGATTTTGTCCTTGAGGGCGCCGCAAAAATCTCCGCCGACCGGATCGGAGCAATGACAATCGACGAGTACGCTGAGCTTGGCGTCGGCTTCTGGACCCGCCGCGCGCGCATCTGCGGGGAAGATCACCAGCGCGAGAGCCAGCATTCCGATTGAGGCGGCAAGAATCGTTTTCAAAGTAAATGGCAGCGTAGCGGAGTCACGGCGATTGGGGCAAATGCGTAAATTTGGGCATCGCGACATCGCCTTCGGCGCGTGATAATATCTGCCGATTATCTCGACGAGGGAGTTTGATCAATATCCGATGTTAGCGAACACGAATCAGCCAGTGCGTAACCGCGGTGCATCCGCGTGGCGTATCGTTTCCGTTTTTGCCGCTGCCGCAATCGTGACTGCCGCCGCGGCCGCACCGAGCGCGTGGTCGGCCGACGATCCCAACGCGACCGTGGCGACGGTCGGCGATCACAAGATCAGCGAGAAGGACCTCGACGCGAAGGTCAAGCCGCAGCTCGAGCAGATGCGCGCGATGCTCGAGAAGCGCGTCGATCAGCTGATCGAGGACAAGAAATTCGATCTCAGGCGGCAGACGCTCGAATCGATGACCGACGACTATCTGATTCAACAGGCCGCCCAACGCGACAAGTTAAGCGTCGACGAGTACATCAAGAAGGAATCGACCGGCAAAGATGGCGTGACTGACGCCGCGGCGAAGAAGTTTTACGACGACAACAAGGGCAACGGCGGCGCGCCTCCGTACGATCAGATCAAGCCGAAAATTCTCGAGATGCTGAATCGCCAGGCGCTGCTCGAACGCCTGCGCAAGGATGAGCCGGTAAAGATTCTGCTCGAGCCGCAACGCGTCGTCGTGAACAGCAGCGGGCATCCGGCGCTTGGCCCCAAGGATGCTCCAGTGACGATCGTCGAGTTCACCGATCTTCAGTGCCCGTTCTGCGGGAAGACCGAGAGCACGCTGAAGGAGTTGCGCGGGAAGTACGGCGACAAGATTCGTCTCGTGCATATGGACTATCCGTTGCCGTTCCATGCGCATGCGCTCGACGCCGCCAAGGCCGCACACTGCGCCAACGAGCAGGGCAAGTTCTGGCAGTATCGCGATGCGCTGTTTGCCAATCAGAGCAAGCTTGCGCCCGCCGATCTGAAGGCGACGGCGAAGTCGCTCGGCATGAATACCACGGAGTTCGACGCCTGTTTTGCCAGTACGAAATATGACAGCCAGATCAAAGCCGACCAGGCCGCGGGCGAGAAAGTTGGCGTCGATGGAACGCCGGCGTTCTTTATCGACGGCCGTCCGCTGACCGGTGCGCAGCCGACGCCGAAGTTCGAAGAAATAATCGACGACGAGTTGGCGACGGGCGGTTCGACCAAGCAGGCTTCGGCGAATTAGATCGAAATTTAATGCGGGGCTCCGCGCCCCGCACCCTCGGCAGGGTGACCCCTGCACCCAGTTTCAAATTCGAGCGCTTTGCGGGACCTTCCGCTGGCGCTCGCTTGCCTTCTTCGGGGGTTTAACCCTAAATTCATTCAGCATTGATCAATTTATTGGGAGACCGGCGGGGTTCATCCACTTATGTCGATTAGCTTTCCTTCGACTGAATATTTCGAGGCGCTGAAGGCGCAGATGGCTGCGAACGAGGAAAAATTCCGGCGCCTGGGGTTTATCGACACGACCTTCGGCGTCAGCGTCGGCGTCAACGGCAAGGCACGCAACTTCGTGCTCGAGTTCGAGGTTTTCGACCTCAAAAATGTCAGCGAAGTGCCGGCGATCGATCTGAAGAAGGTCGATTTCCAAATCGAGGGCGACTCGAATGTGTGGCGCGAGATGATCGAGAACATCCGGCGCAACGGCGAGGCCGACTCCGCCCACGACATCAACACGCTCGCGCATTTCGGCGAGCGTTTGAAGATTGTCTACGACGATCCCGACGGCCACGACAAACTCTACCGGTTCATGGAATCGATCCAGGAATTTTTCGACCTGTCGAGCAAGCTCGAAGTGAGTTTCAACTAAGCAGGCGCGGAGGCGCTACGACGATGGCATATCTCTCGACCACGAACTTTGCCGAGGACAAGGATTTCATCGACAAGTGGCTGTACACGATCAGGACCGGCCAGATGGACCTGTCGTGGATGAAATCTGCCACCGAAAAAATCAGTCCTGAAGAAGCCAATCCGCGCCGCGGCCTGACCTATCGCGACCTCAACGTCGGGACCTACGGCTACACCGACATCCCCGAGAAGGTTCGCAACAATCGATCCTATGCGCCGCGCGGCGCTGAGATTCCTGACGGCGTGCCCGATGCGCAGCCGTGGGTCTCGCGCAAGAGCGAGCTATGGGCGTTCAACACCGAGAGCTATTACGAGGAAGCGGTCTCGCGCCAGTGGAACGCGACGACTGACATTCCATGGGACCGCCTCGACGGCGTCGAGCTGCCCGAAGTGACCGGCAAGGCGCTGTCGCAGTTGATGACGTTCCTCACCGAAGTGGAAATGATCGCGACCGACACGCCCGCGATGTGGCTGCCGCGGCTGAATCCGGATTTTATCGAAGTGCGATCGTTTATCGCGGCGCAGGCGATGGACGAGGCGCGTCATGCTGAGGTTTTCCGCAAGCGCGCGCTGACGACCGGCTGGGGCCTGATGCAGGCGAGCCCGATCAACGAGATGGCGCTGAAGCATCTGCGCGACGCCGATTCGTTCAGCGAGATGTCGGTGGCGCTGCACCTGGTCGCGGAGGGCAACGTGCTGACGCTGTTCCGCTTCAGCGAATACCTGTCCCCGACTGACGTCGACAAGAAGATTTTCCGGCTCGTGATGCAGGACGAAGCGCGTCACGTCGGCTACGGCATGCAGCATTTCAAGTACGTGCTCGAACACTTTCCCGAGAAGCGCGAAGTGCTGCACGCGCATCTCGATGAAGCCGAAAACATTTCCTTTGCCGGTGCGGCCGCGACCGAACTGACCGAAGCGTTTATCATTCTGGCCGGCGGCGGACTGAAGAAAGAAAATATCGAGCAGGGCATCAAGATCACGACGCAGTTCAATCTCAAGCAGATGCAGGAGCATTTCGAGCGCCTGGATAAGTGCGGGATGCCCGAGCGTCGCGAGCGGTCGAAGCTCTATCTAATGTACGAGATGGGTCGCGCGGCGGCCGAGAACGCAGGCATCAAGCTGAACTAGTCTTCTTGGATCTCGGTTCCCCTTCCCATAGATGGGAAGGGGCTAGGGGTTAGGTTCAGTGGCATTTTACGCTGACAAGGATTACACGGTTGACGAAACGGTCCTTCAAGCCGCGCAGAAGGTTATGGAGGGAAACCTCGGCCTGCATTGGTATAACGCCAAGACTGAGCGCCTGGCCGGGCGCCCGTCGGACCCGAAGCGCGGACTTACCTACCAGGACCTGAACGTCGGCAGCTACGGCTACACCGATATTCCCGAAGACGTTCGCACCAGCCAGTCGATGGTGTCGCGCGGGAGTGAGAAGGTCGGCAAGCTGCCCGACATGGGCTACGTCGTCAATCGCAAGTCAGACGTATGGTCGGACAACGTCGCGGAACTTTACGAAGAGGTGAAGGCGCGGCGCTGGGTTCCGGCGACCGATATTCCATGGACCGAGCTGCATACGAATCCGCTCGCGCCCGAGCTCGAGATGGCGTGCGCGCAGCTCTACACCTTTCTCCAGGAATGCCAGATCGTGTCGATGGACTTCCCGTCGAAATGGGTGGCGGTCATCAACCAGGATTTCCTCGAGCAGAAGAGCTGGATGTGCGCGCAGATGCTCGACGCGTCTCGCCTGTTCGAAGTGTTTCGCAAGCGCGCGCTGTTCGGCGGTGCGGGACTCGGGCGCGCCAGCGCTACGGCAGAGCAGGGTCTCAAGGAATGGCTGTGGGCCGATCGCTATCCGCAGGGCTCGGTGTCGATCAACCTGTCGCTCGCCGGTTTCCTGCTGACGCTCTATCGCCAGGTCGGAGCGTTCGCGCCCACTAATGTCGACCGCAAGATCATGCGCTACGCCATGCAGGACGCAGCGCGCCAGACGGCGTACGGACTCGGCCAACTGCGATATTTCCTGAAGCATCGCCCGCTCGAGGCCAACGGCATGGAGTCCTATCTCGATCAAACGGAGCACGCGCTGCTCGGATTGATCGGCAGTCCCGAGCTGCTGGAGCCGATGATCATCATCTGCGGCGGCGGACTGGAAAAGGCGCAGGTCGACAAGGGCCGCGCCGCGACCGCGAAGTTCATCAAGCTGGCGGTGCGCGAGTACATGGAGCGAATCGCGGCGGCAGGACTCGCAGGCCACGGCAAGCGCAGCAAGATTCCCGCGATGGTCGATCGCATCTCAGCCGCAGCGTAATAGAAGCGAACAGAGAATCTGCGCAGGTCTGTCTCCTCTCCCTGTGAGGGAGAGGATGAAGGTGAGGGTCCGCTTACAGCGCCCTGCGCGATTCAAGATTCTGCCTCTGCTCTAAAAAATTCACATATTTTCTGGCGCCTGCGCGGCTGCTAAACTCTGCCGCATGCCAAATCGTAGTTCTGCTGTAATCGCCGGTGCGCCGGAGACGGTGGATTGTTCCCCCGGGGAGCCGACTGGCGCTCCCGACGAACCCGACCAACGTAGCCGCGGTTTCTTCGCGCGAATCTTCGACCGTCTCGTTCCGCGCACTGCACTGGTGCGGTTTCTCGGCTACGTTCGTCCTCATCTGTGGCTGGTGGCGGGCGGCTCCGCCATGGGCATCCTGAAGTTCACGCTGCCGCTCGCGTTTCCACTCGCCTTCAAATACGTGTTCGACGTGCTGCTGGTGCCGCAGCCGCATCTCGAAAGTCTGAATGGAAAGATCGACCGATGGTGCATCGCGATTGCCGCGACGCTCCATCTGGGCACCGGCTCTGCGGCCAAGCTCGAAGCATTGACGGCCGCGATGTTCGCGCTGTTCGTCGTGCAGGCAATCGCGACCTACTACCGCAACTACTGGGCGAGCATGGCGGGCCATCGTCTGATTTTCGATCTGCGCTACGCCTTGTATAAGCACATGCAGCGCCTGTCGCATTCGTTTTTCGATCGCACCACTTCGGGCGCGGTGGTCTCGCGATTCATTTCCGACATCTCGATGGCGCAGAATTTCGTCGGCTCCGCGATGATCAACATCTGGATGGACGGCGTGTCGCTGGGCTTCGTGATCTGGCTGCTGTTCTATCTGAACGTGCGGCTGGCGTGGATTTCGCTGATCATCGTGCCATTTTACGTCGCGGTGATCAGGATTCTGTCGCCGAAGATCAAGGAGACGAGTCACGACCTGCAGGAAGTGGTCGAGGAATTTTCCGGCGAGCTGCAGGAGCGGGTCGCCGGCGTCTCGACCGTGAAATCGTTCGCGCGCGAGGCCGACGAGGCGCGCCGCTTCCACAAGCGCACGACCGAAATGTACGACCTGACGATCGAGAGCGTGAAGCTTTCGTCGACCCATCAGATGTACACCGAGTTCATCTCGCGCGGCGCGCCGCTGATTGTCATCTGGGCGGGCGCGCTGATGATCATGCACGGCAAAATGACCATCGGCACCGTGGTCGCGTTCTTCGGCCTGCTCCCCGCGCTTTACCTGCCGCTGCAGCGCTTCTCGGAATTGTCGGTAATCGTGGCGACGGCGCTGGCGGCGATCGAGCGCATCTTTGCGTTCTTCGACGAGACGCCCGAAGTGCACGACCGGCCCGGCGCGCCGCCGCTGAAGGTGAAGAGCGGCTTGGTTGAGATAGAGCATCTCAGCTTCGGCTACAAGCCGCTCGACGGCGGACCGATTCGCACCACGCTCGACGACGTGAACCTCGCCGTGCCTGCCGGGACCACGGTCGCGCTGGTGGGGCGATCGGGCGCAGGAAAAACCACGCTCGCCGGGCTGATACCGCGCTTCTACGAACTGGCTGGCGGCCGAATTCTAATCGACGGCACCGACATTTCGAGCGTGACGCTCAAATCGCTCCGCGATTCGATCGGTATCGTGCCCCAGGACGCGATTCTGTTCAGTGCGTCGATTCGCGAGAACGTTCAGTACGGCTGGCCCGGCTCGCCCGATGCCAAGGTGTGGCACGCGCTCGAACAGGCCAACATCCGCGACTTCGTCGAGTCGCTGCCCGACAAGCTCGACACGATGATAGGCGAGGGCGGCGTGCGGCCTTCGACCGGACAACGTCAGCGCCTCGCGCTCGCGCGCGTGTTCCTGAAAAACCCGCCGATCCTGATTCTCGACGAGGCGACGTCGGGACTCGATTCGGAAGTTGAAAACCTGATTCACGACGCCGTGCGCCGGCTGATGAAGGGCCGGACGTCTTTCCTGATCGCGCATCGCCTCGCGAGCGCCGTCGACGCAGACGTGATCGTAGTGCTCGATCGCGGAAAGATCGTCGAAGTCGGATCGCATGCAGAGCTGGTGAAGCGCGCCGGTGTCTACTCGCAGTTGTTCAACGAGCAGACGCGCAAGCTGCGGCTGACGCCCGAGCATACGGCGCGCACGCCCGGCTCGCTGAGCCCCGCGGCGGCGTCGGCAAAGCGCGTCGAAATTGATTAATCCGCGATTCTGCTAGCGGAGATCGAGCCTGCGGTCTACGCTTCGAACATCAGGTAGAGCGACAGCGCGAGGAAACCCGCCGCGACGAGCGCGGCCTGGACGTTCTTCGACGCCAATGGCGAGGGAGCAGCACCGAACGACTTATCGTTTGTCTGGTATCTTACAATGACCGGGCCGTTTGATGGCTGAAGTGACGACCCAAAGATCTTGGGCGCGTTCTTAATCTCCAGCACGTTGACCCGCCCACTGGCTTGCTCCATCCACTCTTCGTACGAGTCGGCGTCAGCGAACTGCTTTTTAAAAATAGCCATCTCCAGCCTCCTGACGCCCCCCAACAGCTACGAAAAAATACTCAGAGTAGTGAATTAGATCAATAGGCTCGCCCCATCAGCGACCCTTATTCTCTAACGGTAAGGAAAAAAGAGATAAAAGAGCATCGATAAGATGCATAAAGCCCATAATCCGGCGTGAATTTCGCGATAACGGCCGGCGGCCAGCTTGAATAAGGGATATAGAATCAGGCCGGCCGTGATGCCGACGCCGATGTTGTAGGTGAAGCTCATCAGCGCAATCACGGTGAAGGCGGGTATCAGCTCGGTATAGTCGTCGAAGTCGATTTTCACGACCGACGCCACCATCATCGCGCCAACGACGATCAGCGCAGGCGCGTAAGCTGCCGCCGGAATCGCGGCGACGATCGGCGCGAAGAACAGCGACATCGCGAACAGCGCTGCGACCACCACCGCAGTCAGCCCCGTGCGTCCGCCAACATGAACGCCGGCGGCAGACTCGATGTACGCGCCGGAGGTTGTTGTGCCGACGAGCCCGGCGAACATCGTGGCGATAGCGTCGGCCAGCATCGGGCGCTCGATCTGCGGCAGGGTGCCGTCGGCGTCGAGGAAGCCGGCGCGCGCGGAGACTCCAATCAGCGAGCCCATCGTGTCGACCAGCGCCATCACGAATAGCGACAGCAAGACGCCGAAAAATCCGACGCTCAAGGCCTCGCGCAGATCGAGTTGAAACATGATGGGCGCGGGATTCGGCGGCATCGAGATCCACGCGAGCGGCGGCTTCGCGACGCCGGTGACGAACGCAATCGCCGCCGAGATCAGAATCCCGATCAGTATCGCGCCCGGCACGCGGCGGATGACCAGCATCGCGATCAGCACGAAACTGAGAATCGCGATCTCGACCGACGGCGTCGCGAGATTGCCGAGCCGCACCGGTGCGCCGGGCACGCCGACCGTGACGATGCCCGATTCGTTGAGCCCGATGAAGCTGAGGAAGAGTCCGATTCCCGCGCCGAAGCTGTAGCACAAGCCCGGCGGAAGCGCTTCGACCATCCAGCTGCGCACGCGCGCGACGGTCAACACGGCGAACATTACGCCCGCGAGAAACACTGCCGCCATCGCCGCTTGCCAGCGGTAGCCGAGGACTTTGACGACGGTGAATGCGACGAAAGCGTTCTCGCCCATGTACGGTGCGACGGCGAACGGGCGATTGGCGTACAGGCCCATCACCAGCGTTCCGACTACCGCGGTCATCACGGTCGCGACCATCGAAGGTCCTTCGGGGATGCCGGCGGCTTTCAGGATGGCGGGATTGACCGCGATTATGTACGACATCGTGACGAAGGTGGTGATGCCGGCGAGCACCTCGCGTCGAAACGTGGTGCCGGCGGCTTCGAGCCCGAAGTAATTTGCGATGCGCGATTGCAAATGAAGTGTCCCGGTCGATTCGCGAGGCCTGAATTATCACGGCGCGAGGAGCACATGCCACAAGAATGCGTGTAGATGCGGTTTGATATATAAGGAACGGGTTGTGGGCGGCGATTTGCGCGCAGTGTCATCAGGAATCAATCAGAGAGTGAGCAAATGAAAGAAGAACAGCTGGCGAAAGTCTCGCCGAAACCGATCGCGAATGGACAGGTATCCGCCAAGCCGCCCGCGGCAAAGCCACCGGCTCCTGGCAAGCAGGCGGCGGCGAAGTCGATAACGACACTGGCGGTGGACGTCGGCGGCACCGGAATCAAGGCGGCGGCGCTCGACGAAAAAGGCAAGATGATTACCGAGCGCCAGAAGATCAAAACTCCGCACAACGCGACGCCGAAGAAAGTGATGGCGATTATCGCGGAGCTGGCGGAGATGTCGGGCGCGTTCGACCGCGTGTCGGTGGGATTTCCGGGCGTGATCAAAGATGGCGTCGTCTACACGGCGGCGAACCTCGGCAAGGGATGGAAAGATTTCCCGCTCGAGGCGGAGCTGAAGGAGAAGCTCCGGCGTCCAGTGCGAGTCGCCAACGACGCCGACGTGCAGGGCCTCGGATGCGTCACCGGCCAGGGCGACGAGCTGGTCATCACGCTCGGCACCGGATTCGGATCGGTGCTCTTCGTGCAAGGGCATCGGATTCATCTCGAGCTCGGCCATCACCCGTTCCACGAAGGCAAGACTTACGAAGACGAGCTCGGCAACCGCGCGTTCCTCAAGAAGGGCAAGAAAAAGTGGAACAAGTATCTGCGCGAGGCGATTGACGAGCTGTCGCGGGCGTTCAATTACGACCGGCTGTACATCGGCGGCGGCAATGCGGCGGCGATCAACTTCAAGCTGCCGGAGAACGTCAAGGTGATAAGCAACATGGATGGCCTGCTCGGCGGCATCAAGCTGTGGCAGCATCCGCCGGTCGCGGCCAAAAGCGCGTAGCGCGAAAAAATTGAGGAGAAAGTCCCGTGAGAGTTATTTTAGCGGGAGCAACCGGGGCTATCGGCCGGCCGCTAATTCGTCATTTGAAGGACGCGGGTCACGCTGTATTCGGCCTCGCTCGTTCGCCGGAGTCGGCGCGAGCGCTGATCTGAAGCAGGTGCGGGAGCAGTCACCGCCGACGCCCTCAATGCGGCTGCAGTCCGGGCCGCGATCGCACGCATTCGCCCCGACGCCGTTATCAACGAGTTGACCGCTCTACCCGCGCACTACACCGACGCGGAGATGGAAGCTGCCGCCCCACGCGATCACAAAGTTCGCACTGAGGGCAACGCGAACCTGCTGGCTGCGATCGGCGAGGCCGGTGTGCGCCGCTACATTTTGCAATCGTCAGGATTCTGGTATGCGCCCGGCGCGGATCTGGCCGATGAGTCGGAGCAGTTCGCCTTTGACGCGTCGCCCGGGGTATCGGAGGGTGCTCGCTCATATGAAGAACTGGAATCGTCGGCGTCGCAAACTCCAGCGATAGAGTTTGTCGCGCTGCGCTACGGATTCTTCTATGGCCCGGGCACCTGGTACTGCAGCGAAGGCGATATGGGTGACCAGGTCCGCCGTCAGTTGGTGCCCGTAATCGGCAAAGGCGAAGGCGTTTGGAGCTGGGTGCACATTGAAGATGCGGCCGTGGCCACCGTCGCGGCGCTCGAGTGCGCACCGGGCGCATACAACATCGTGGACAGCGACCCCACGCCTCAGCACGTATTCCTGCCCGCTTTTGCCCGCGCAGTCGGCGCAGCGGAACCGCCGCGGATTACCGAGCAGCAGGCGCTCGACTCATTTGGCGCCGACCAGGTCTACTACGCAACGCGATTGCGCGGTGCGTCGAACGCGAAGGCGATGCGCGAGTTGCGCTTTCAGCCGCGCCCGCTCGAATGGCTGCAGCAGAACCCGCAAATAGTCGCGCAGTCAGCGCAGATGCGATAAATCCTAAAAGACCTGGAGGGGTGGCCGAGCGGTTGAAGGCACCGGTCTTGAAAACCGGCAGGGATGAAAGTCCCTCGTGGGTTCGAATCCCACCCCCTCCGCCAATGAGTCTGCGATTCCCGCATTCTATACTGAGAACCATGACTCTCATGGCGGACGGAGAAGTACCCACGTCGGCGTGGTCAGTTTTCCGTCGGCGACTCCATCTCAGTTTTGCAGTGGGAAATCAGTGCGACTTTGTTTGTGCGCGGCCTTTGCCCTCGAGTTCCTGATCGATCATCGCCTCGAAGCCGGCAGTAGACTGAATACCTGCATGCGGATTTCCGTTAACAAAGAAGGACGGCGCGCTCTTGATGCCAAGGCGCAGGCCCTCCTCGATGTCCGCTTCGACTGCGCTCGAATACTTGCCGCTCTCGAGGCAGGAATCGAACTTTGCTGAATCGAGTCCAAGCCCTCGCGCGGTCGCTTTCAGATCGGCAACCGCCATCCTGGACTGGTCAGCGTACAGGGCGTCGCGGAATTGCGAGAACTTTCCTTGCTCGTTGGCGCATCGCGCAGCCTCGGCCGCTGCCATCGCGTCCTTGGAAGTCATAGGGGGAAAATCCTTGAAAACCAGCCGTACTTGATCGCCGTACCGGTCACGCACCTGCTGCAGCGCGCTCTCTTCCATCTTGCAGAAGGTCGATTGATAGTCTCCGAACTCAACGATAGTTACGGGCGCACTGGCGGGACCGATCGAGGGGCTGTGCGCGAGCGCAACGTCGAAACGCGGCGGTTCAAGCTTGAGCTCGACGTGAGCGTCACTGCGCAGCTTCGCGCGCAACGCAGCCTCGCGCTCCGCTCGGCGCTGGCTGGTCAGCGACGCTATCAAGCGAGGTTTGACCTGCTCAAAGGACATCTTTGTCAGGCCCTTATATTTGTCGTATTGTGCGCGCGCATCAGCGTCGCTCACTGTGACGGCGGTTTCTTTGTCAAGGTATTCGGGAATGCTTAGATTGGCGCGTCTGGCTGCCTGCTCCAAAAGGTAATTATCGATGAATTGATCGAGCTGCCGCCTTCGGAGCTGGTAGAGATCGACCGCGATTGTGGTGTCCAGATCCTGCTCGGTAATCGCGTGACCGTCGACGATCGCGACGGTCTGGCGGTGGGAATCGTCGCGCGCGCCTGCCACCGTCGCGCTGATGACCAGCGCCGCGGCCACGCATCCCACGAACGCGAATAACCTCGAACCGGGCTTACGCCGCGTCATCCTACTGACTATTGCGAAGGGTTTCGTCCCGGTTCCCATATCAATCGTGCTCCTAACTCACCCTAACCCCGGTATCAAACCAACAGCCTGCAACCGGCCACGAAGACAGCGGCTGAAGTCTATTTATATTACATCAGGGAAATCAAATGAGCTGAACTGAGTAGCTAGTGAGTATATAGTTTGAATAGCTAGTCATCAAAATGTTTACTTTCCGCTGAATCCTGGCTCGGATAAATGTCGCTCTACTGAGCCCGAGCGAACTCGCGATCGCGTCCTCTGAAACTGCCTCACTACTGAACATTTGCGGCCTCAAGAAGCAGCGACGGGCGCCGCGCGAAATAAATATTAAGCCTTTTGCGTCGTCGGATCCTTTGCTGCTGAGGCACTGTATCGATGTAGTTTATTCATCATAGGAATTTTACGTGACGACCTTTTGGGTTAAGGCACGTTAAAGACATCTACCTCCGAGTGCGACATTATTGGGCACGAATGGGCGCGGGAACGGGAATTACGGCGCCTATCAGTGCTATCGAGAGACGACAGAAGTAACAGATGGATAACTAAAGGTAGCTATTAGATCGCTTGACTTTGAAAATGCACAAACCTAAGGTCGCCGCGATCGACCAAGTTTTCTGGGGTGGGAAAGAGTCGGCAGTGAGGGTGGGGCTTTCAGGGCTTTCACGTACGTAGCTACGGGGCTGTTCTCGGGAGGATTGATCATGTCGCGACCGAAGTCGTCTATCTTTTTATTTTCCGTTTTTAATTTTGTCGCGCTTCTCCTGGCTATGAGTCTCGCCGCGCCTAACCTGGCGCTCGCGGGCGGAAACAACAACCATCCAACCCCCAAGCCGACCTGCGGTCCCGGAACGCTGGTACTCAATCCCGGGAGCCTCAACTTCACCGGTGTGGCCGTCGGGACCCAGAGTCCCAGTCAGAGCATCGGTGCCTCGAACAGCTCATCGAGCAGCACGATCGTGTATGGGGACATCGTAATTCCACCGCCCTTTATCGAGGTGAGCAACTCGTGCGGTATTCTTGGTAAATTGAAACCCCTCGGTTCGTGTACGGTTCAGATCGCATGCAAGCCGCAGAAGTCCGGGACCTTCAGCGGGTTTCTGGCGTTCGCCTATTTGGAGAACAACTGCGGCTATACGCAGATAGCCAATCTCACGTGCAGCACCACGACCGTTGTCACGCCGACGGCGACCGCAACCCTGACTGCAACGCCGACGGTGACCGCAACAAAGACTGCGACGGCAACTGCGACTGCGACGGCAACTGCGACTGCAACCACGACGTCGACCTCAACTTCAAGTGCAACCGCAACCAGGACTGCGACTGCGACGGCAACGGCGACGCCTACCGCAACTGCAACCGCAACCAGGACTGCGACGGCAACTGCGACCAATACCGCAACTGCAACTGCGACGAATACTGCAACTGCAACTGCGACCACGTCGCCGAGTGCAACCGCGACCGCGACGAACACTGCAACCGCGACCGCGACCAATACCGCAACTGCAACTGCGACGAATACTGCAACTGCAACTGCAACCACGTCGCCGAGTGCAACCGCGACCGCGACGAACACTGCAACCGCGACCGCGACGAGGACTGCAACCGCAACTGCGACGAACACTGCGACTGCAACTGCGACGAATACCGCAACTGCAACTGCAACGACGTCGGCGAGTGCAACAGCGACCGCGACGAACACTGCAACCGCAACTGCGACCAACACCGCAACTGCGACCGCAACTACTACGAGGACTGCAACTGCGACCGCGACCAGCAGTGCAACCGCGACGCCGACGGCCACCGCGACCGCGACGAACACTGCAACTGCAACTGCGACGAATACAGCCACCGCGACGAACACTGCGACCTCGAGCAGGACCGCGACGGCTACCGCGACCGCGACCAACACTGCAACTGCAACCGCGACGGCGACGAATACCGCCACCGCGACCAACACTGCGACCGCGAGCAGGACTGCGACGGCGACCGCGACCGCGACGAACACTGCAACCGCGACCGCGACCAACACGGCGACCGCGAGCAGGACCGCGACGGCGACTGCGACGAACACTGCAACTGCAACCGCGACCGCGACGAACACTGCAACTGCAACCGCGACCGCGACGAGGACGGCGACCGCGACCGCGACGAACACGGCCACCGCGACGAATACGGCGACCGCAACTGCGACGAATACGGCGACTGCGACGGCGACCGCGACTGCTACACCTGGACCGCAGGCGGGTGACGTTCTGATCGGAGGCGGCGACGTCGGTGGAACGCTGCCCGGAGTTGGTATCTTCCTGTCAACCTCGACCAACTCGACGAACGCGTCCGAGATCTATGAGGCCCTGAGCGACGCCTTCGGGGCGGTGGGTCCGCTGGTCGATAGCCGCGAGGCAATCGGGACTGCGGTGGTGCTGCCTTCCAACGGAAAGACGCTGCTGGTGGGTGGCTCGCATTGCTACCCGAATTCGTTCGACCAGGCTCAGACGATTACCACGGCGGCTTTCTCCGCGGGCACTGTAACCATCACCACAAGTGCTACGAACAGCTTCGACGCCGGTCAGACGGTGGTGATTGCGGGCAACAGCGCTGCCGGAAACAACGGAACCTTCACCATCAAGGCGATTACCGGCCCGACCAAGTTCACCTACACCGACGCATCAGGTGCGGCTGGGACCGGTGGAACAGCGACGCAGAACCCGAACGCCGCGTGCACGGGCACGACCTCGGGCTTTGAGTGCGACGCGCTCAATACGGCAGAGCTGTACACCCCAACCAGCGCGACGACGGGCACCTACGCCCTGGCCGGCGCGGGCAGCGGTCACGTGATGACGGCCGCGCGCAGCGGGGCGACTACGACCCTGCTGGCCGACGGCACGGTGCTGATCACGGGCGGCTCGACCGGCAGTACGTTCCTCGGGTTCGGGCCGGGAGTGTCGAGTCCGCCGTTTGGATGCGGTCCGACCGGACAGGTGTCGCAGAACACGGCCGAGATTTACAACCCGGCGACCGACACCTTCACCGCAACGGCACCGATTCCTGGATGCCCTGCGGGAACGCAGCCTCCGACGACCTGTACCGCGAATTCCGGCGACGCGCTGCCGGCGATATGCGCTGGTCTGCCGGTTACGCTCTCGACAGCAACTGAAAGTGGAACCACAGTAACGATCACGACCGCATCGGTTCCGAGCGGGATGATCGTTGGTGGCGGCGTTGAAGTGGGCGCCGTAAGCGTGGCGGGATACAACGGCATCTTCACCATAACCGGGCCCGGAGCAGCTGGCAGCCCGATTACCGGGACCACGTTTACCTACACCGCCGCGACCTCAGGATTGGGTGCTGGGACCGGTGGCGTTGCCACGGCCGAAGGCACGAGCCAGTGCGGCGTGGTCGATTCAGTGTCTTCACTGCTGCCTTCCAGCGCCCTGGTACCGTTTGGTGCCCTGGTAGCGGGCGGCGATTACATCACGTTCCTCGGTCAGTCGTCCTCGCAGGCATTCGTCTACGTCCCAACGTATGACGGCGGCCCGGCTTGGGAACCGGCCAGCCCGATGAACGTGCCACGCGAACTGCCGGGAGTATCCCCGCTGCCTTCGGGCGAGGTGCTGGTGTCGGGCGGTCTGACTGGTGCGGCGGGTGCATGCGTTGGCCTGCCTGCGGAGTGCACGGGCGCTGGAACGCCAAACGGCTGCTGCACAGGCGTAGGGGTCGGCCCAACGTGTGGAGCGACAGCGGTCATAACCAACAGCTCGGCTGAGGTCTTCAATCCGTCGACCTTTGGCTGGACGCTGACCAGCGGCTCGTCGGCGACGCCGGGAGCAGCGGGCGGCATGACCACAGCGCGCATCTCGAGTGACGAACTGTTCACCAGCGGACCGGATGCCGGCATGGTGATAACGGCTGGAGGCATCAACGCCAGTACGCCGAGCTTCCCGGATTGTTCGGCAACGACGGCGATCTCGCAGTCCACGCAGTCCGCGGTCGACCTGTACGATCCGTCGACGACGGTGTTCACCGGGACGGGCGCATTGAACACGGATCGCGGCGGCTATGGCTTCGGTATCCTCAACGGGAGTGCTGTGTTCCCGGGTAACCTGGTAGTCATAGGCGGCGAATGCGCCGAAGGCGGCCTGGCGTCGGCACCGATCGGCAGTTCACAGGCGACCAGTACCTGCGGCTTCTCGACCTACACGACCAACTACTACGAGACGTACGATCCAGTCGGCGCCGTGTGGACGGTAGGAACCGGGAGCGGCGGAGTGGGGCCGGTGACCGGAGCGGCCAATGCTCCAGCCTCGGCGGTCATGCCGTAAGCTGAAGCGACCGAAGGCACTAGAGTAAGCAACCGAGTGGCGCCGCCCCCGAAAAGGGGGCGGCGCCATCGCCACGAGAAGAGACTTACGCGGTGGGCGAATGATTAGGGGTTCGTTTCCAATTTGCTCAAGGGAGAACCTGATGATGTTGCGGCTCAAGTCGTTCACGCGGTCATTCGTTGGCCTGACCTTCTCGATGTTGTTTCTGCTGACCGCGTTTGCGCGCCCGGTATTGGCGCAATCGGATGGGGCTGCGTCACCGGACAAGATGAAGGTGAAGGCCGCCAAGTTGAAAGCCGAACCGAAGAGCGAAAACTTCGGCAAGGTGATTGTGGGTCTGACCAGTCCCCCGGCGGACATAGACATCGTGAACGAGTCCGCGACCGTGGCGGTTACGATCGACTCCATTACTGCTTCATCAGACTTCACGGTAGTCACCAACACTTGTCCCGCTGCCCCTGCGACGCTAGCCGGCGGAGCTACGTGTGAGCTCGGCGTTACATTCACGCCGACCAAGCCAAAGAAGAAGGTGAAAGGAGACCTGAACGTCAGGTACAACTCGACCTCGTCGAAAGAGACGACACTCAAAATCAAGCTCGAGGGCGAAGGCATAGTCGGCACGACGCCGACTCCGACGGTAACTGCGACGCCAACGCCAACGCCGACCGCAACTGCAACGGCGACCAATACTGCGACGGCAACGTTGACAGCGACCGCTACCGCGACTTCGACGGCGACCGCGACGAATACCTCAACTGCTTCGCCGACCACGACTTCAACTTCAAGTGCATCCGCGACGCCGACTGCGACGGCGACTGCAACGGCAACCAATACTGCAACGGCGACACCGACCGCGACGGCTACGACGTCCGCAAGCGCGACGCCGACCACCTCGCCGAGTGCAACCGCAACTGCGACGAATACCGCAACTGCAACTGCAACGACGTCGCCGAGTGCAACCGCGACCGCGACGAACACTGCGACTGCGACTTCGACGACGTCTGCGAGCGCGACGCCGACCGCAACTTCAACGGCGACTAGAACTGCGACGGCGACTGCAACTTCGACGACATCTGCCAGCGCGACACCGACCGCAACTTCGACGGCGACTGCGACGGCAACCAGGACTCCAACTGCGACGGCGACCGCAACTTCGACGACGTCTGCAAGCGCGACACCGACCGCAACTTCAACGGCGACTGCAACCGCGACACGGACCGCAACTGCAACCGCGACACCGACGAATACGGCGACGGCAACCGCGACGGCGACGAATACCGCCACCGCGACCAACACTGCGACCGCGAGCAGAACCGCGACGGCCACCGCGACCGCGACCGCGACGAATACGGCAACTGCGACCAGGACCGCGACTGCGACGACTACGGCGACTGCGACCGCGACGAATACCGCCACCGCGACGAGGACTGCAACCGCAACGGCGACGAATACTGCGACTGCGACGGCGACCGCGACTGCTACACCTGGACCGCAGGCGGGTGACGTTCTGATCGGAGGCGGCGACGTCGGTGGAACGCTGCCGGGAGTTGGTATCTTCCTGTCAACCTCGACCAACTCGACGAACGCGTCCGAGATCTATGAGGCCCTGAGCGACGCCTTCGGGGCGGTGGGTCCGCTGGTCGATAGCCGCGAGGCAATCGGGACTGCGGTGGTGCTGCCTTCCAACGGAAAGACGCTGCTGGTGGGTGGCTCGCATTGCTACCCGAATTCGTTCGACCAGGCTCAGACGATTACCACGGCGGCTTTCTCCGCGGGCACGGTAACCATCACCACAAGTGCTACGAACAGCTTCGACGCCGGTCAGACGGTGGTGATTGCGGGCAACAGCGCTGCCGGAAACAACGGAACCTTCACCATCAAGGCGATTACCGGCCCGACCAAGTTCACCTACACCGACGCATCAGGTGCGGCTGGGACCGGTGGAACGGCGACGCAGAACCCGAACGCCGCGTGCACGGGCACGACCTCGGGCTTTGAGTGCGACGCGCTCAATACGGCAGAGCTGTACACCCCAACCAGCGCGACGACGGGCACCTACGCCCTGGCCGGCGCGGGCAGCGGTCACGTGATGACGGCCGCGCGCAGCGGGGCGACTACGACCCTGCTGGCCGACGGCACGGTGCTGATCACGGGCGGCTCGACCGGTAGTACGTTCCTCGGGTTCGGGCCGGGAGTGTCGAGTCCGCCGTTTGGATGCGGTCCGACCGGACAGGTGTCGCAGAACACGGCCGAGATTTACAACCCGGCGACCGACACCTTCACCGCAACGGCACCGATTCCTGGATGCCCTGCGGGAACGCAGCCTCCGACGACCTGTACCGCGAATTCCGGCGACGCGCTGCCGGCGATATGCGCTGGTCTGCCGGTAACGCTCTCGACTGCAAGTGAAAGCGGAACCACAGTAACGATCACGACCGCATCGGTTCCGAGCGGGATGATCGTTGGTGGCGGCGTTGAAGTGGGCGCCGTAAGCGTGGCGGGATACAACGGCATCTTCACCATAACCGGGCCTGGAGCAGCTGGCAGCCCGATTACCGGCACCACGTTTACCTACACGGCCGCGACCTCAGGATTGGGTGCTGGGACCGGTGGCGTTGCCACGGCCGAGGGCACGAGCCAGTGCGGCGTGGTCGATTCAGTGTCTTCACTGCTGCCTGCCAGCGCCATGGTGCCGTCTGGTGCCCTGGTAGCGGGCGGCGACTACATCACGTTCCTCGGACAGTCGTCCTCGCAGGCATTCGTCTACGTCCCAACGTATGACGGCGGCCCGGCTTGGGAACCGGCCAGCCCGATGAAGGTGCCACGCGAACTGCCCGGGGTAACTCCGCTGCCTTCTGGCGAGGTCCTGGTAACAGGCGGTCTGACCGGTGCAGCGGGTGCATGCGTTGGCCTGCCGGCGGAATGCACGGGCGCTGGAACGCCAAACGGCTGCTGCACAGGCGTAGGGGTCGGCCCAACGTGTGGAGCGACAGCGGTCATAACCAACAGCTCGGCCGAGGTCTTCAATCCGTCGACCTTTGGCTGGACGCTGACCAGCGGCTCGTCGGCGACACCGGGAGCAGCGGGCGGCATGACCACTGCCCGCATCTCGAGTGATGAACTGTTCAAGAGCGGACCGGATGCCGGCCTGGTCATAACGGCTGGAGGCATCAACGCCAGCACGCCGAGCTTCCCGGACTGTGCGATGACGACGGCGATCTCGCAGTCGACGGAGTCCGCGGTCGACCTGTACGATCCGTCGACGACGGTGTTCACCGGGACGGGCGCATTGAACACGGATCGCGGCGGCTATGGCTTCGGTATCCTCAACGGGAGTGCTGTGTTCCCGGGTAACCTGGTAGTCGTAGGCGGCGAGTGCGCCGAAGGCGGCCTGGCGTCGGCACCGATCGGCAGTTCACAGGCGACCAGCACCTGCGGCTTCTCGACCTACACGACCAACTACTACGAGACGTACGATCCAGTCGGCGCCGTGTGGACGGTAGGAACCGGGAGCGGCGGAGTAGGGCCGGTGACCGGAGCGGCCAATGCTCCAGCCTCGGCGGTCATGCCGTAAGCTGAAGCGACCGAAGGTACTTGGGTAATCAAGCGCGTGGCGCCGCTCACGAAAGGGGCGGCGCCACCGTGACAGAGACGAATCGCAGCATGAGCCGGCTGGTTAGGTGGATGACCTTAGTCTCGAAGGAAGTTCGCGCCGGGATTTCTCGTTGCAGGAATTGGATCGGAATGACGCAGCGCAACAGGATGTGAAGGTCGCCGGGTGCTCGAGACTACAGTAAAAGAATCTGGTCACTGAAATCGTGCTCAATTGTTACATAGTGGACGAAATCCCTCTTAGTTAAATTGACTATAGGCAGTCTTATGGGATTAGTAGCTAGTCGTTCTTAGGAGGAATCCATCCATGCGCTCCCAGTCGCTCACGCGCTCATTTGCTGCCCTCGCTTTGGTATCCATGTTTCTGCTGAGCGCGTTTGCGCGACCGGCTTTGGCGCAGACTCCGGATAAACACAAGGTTAAGCCGCCCAACGTCAGCTTCTCCAACAAGAAGTTCAACTTCGGCCAAATCTTTGTCGGCGATATCAGTTCACCGCAAACCGAAACGATAACCAACGATTCCAGCACGACCGCGGTTACGATCAGCGATATCACTGCCGCCGCGCCCTTCCACATCAGCAGTGACAATTGCACAACTTCGCTGGCGGCAGGCGCAAGCTGTGAAGTGGGCGTCGACTTCCAACCCACCAAGAAAGGCAAAGTCAAAGCGAAGAAGGGACTGAATTTCACCGACTCGGCGCAGAAGAGTCCCCAACACATCGAACTGCAGGGTGACGGAGTAATCCAAACCCAGCCGACCGCAACTGCAACCGCAACGGCCACTGCGACGCAGACGGCCACCGCAACCGCGACGACGACTTCAACGGCGACCGCGACCGCAACTGCAACGCCGACCGCAACGAGTACTGCGACAGCGACGGCGACCTCAACCGGCGCGACCGCGACGGCTACGCCGACCGCCACCTCGACCGGCGCCACGGCGACGGCGACATCGACCGCGACGGCCACAGCGACGGCGTCCGCAACTTCAACCGTCGCGACGCCGACGGCCACTCCGAGCCCTGGACCGCAGGCGGGTGACGTCCTGATCGCAGGCGGCGACTCGGGCGGGGTGCTCGGCGGCGAGGCTCTGCTGGCAACGTCCACCGTCTCCACGGCTTCCTCCGAGATCTATGAGGCCCTAAGCGACGCTTTCCTGGCGGTGGGTCCGCTGAAAAATAGCCGCGAGGCGAGTGCGACCGCAGTAGTGCTGCCCAATCAAGAGATCCTGATAGCGGGCGGTTCGCATTGCTACGCGCAGGCGATAAACAAGACGGTAGCGATCAGTGGTTCTGGTGCAACTGAATCCGGAAGCACGGTAACAATCACCACATCCAGTGTGAATGGTTTCGCCGTTGGTCAGACGGTGGTGATTGCCGGCGTAGGCGTGGCGGGATACAACGGCACCTTCACCATCACCGCGCTTACCTCGAGCAGCAAGTTCACCTACACCGACCCGACGACAGGGTTGGCTGCGTCGGGCGGAGGAACGGCGACCCAGAACCCGGAGGTTGCGTGCGGATCGTCGGCGATCTCGGGCTTCGAGTGCGACGCGCTGCAGACCGCAGAGCTGTACAACGAGAACACCGGCACCTTCACCCTCGCGGGCGCTGGCGGCAGTGGCTTGATGACGACCGCGCGCAGCGGCGCGACTGCAACCTTGTTGGACAACGGCCAGGTGCTGATCACCGGCGGCTCGAGTGGCAGTTCGTTCCTGTCGCTCAACCCTGCCCCGGCGGGATGCGGTCCTCAGGGACAGGTAGCGCAGAACACGGCTGAGATTTACGATCCGGTGGCCGACACCTTTACAGCCACCACACCGATTCCGGGCTGCACGCTGGGCACAGCTCCGCCGGCATGCACAACAGGACTTCCTGCGAACTGCCCAGTGTCCAGTGTGGCTTTGATTGCGTCTTCTCCGACCGGTGCAACTGAATCCGGAAGCACGGTGACGATCACCACGACCACGGCGAATAACTTTATCGCTGGTCAGGCCGTGGAAATTGGCAGCGTAGGCGTTACTGGATACAATGGAACCTTCACGATAGCTTCCATTGTATCGCCCACACAGTTTACCTACACCGCCTTGACGTCTGGATTGGCTGCGTCGGGCGGCGGAGCGGCTTCATCCGATACCGGTGTGCGGCAGTGCGGTTTGGTAGATTCAGCGGCCGCACTGCTCAATGACGGCACGGTGCTGGTGGCGGGCGGCGACTACGTCGAGTTCCTCGGTCAGTCGTCACAGCAGGCGTTCGTCTACACCCCGACCGGAGCGACGTGGGCGCAGGTCGCGCCGCTGAACGTGCCCCGCGAACTGCCTGGGATAACCAAGCTGCTGACCGGTGAGGTTCTGGTTACCGGCGGTGTGACGGCGGCCTCGGCAGCTTGCCCCACGGACTCGGGAGGGATAGCGATCACGTCCAATTTCTCTGCCGAGACCTATGATCCCGCCACTCAAATGTTCACGCTGACCAGCGGCTCATCAGCGACACCGGGGGCGGCCGGCGGCATGAGCGTCGCCCGGGTCGCGAGCGCGGAGCTGTTCACCACTGGACCAGACTCTGGCATGGCGATATTGGCCGCAGGTGTGGACGCGGAGAGCACTAACGGTTCCGGAGTGCACAATTTCCCGACCTGCGAACCGATCACCAATTTATCGCAGACCACGGAAACTGCGACCGACCTGTACGATCCGTCGACGACAAAGTTCACGGCGACGGGCGCGCTGAACCAGGATCGCGCGGCTTATACTTCAGCTATCCTCAACTCGGGTTCGTTCTCCGGTGACTTGGCGGTGTTCGGCGGCGACTGCGGCAACGGCAGCCTGGAGTCGGCGGTCATCGGCACTATGAACGCGGGCTCACTCTGCGACGGCGGCAGTGGCACCGCCCGGACGGACTACTATGAGTTGTACAGTCCGGCCGCTGGGACTTGGGCCTTGGGGACGGCGACAACACCGGCCGCGCCGGCTGCTGGTGCAGCCTCGGCGCTGTTGCCGTGAACTGAACCGGACTGTGAGGCTACTTTGGGTAACTGAGTGGCGCCGCCCCCGAAAGGGGGTGGCGCCTGTAAGCCGCCGGAGAGCCTCAGGGTGATACCGTAGCGCCGGGCGTCCGCTGTCTTCGACAACCACTTCTTGGTGTGCCGGTGAGGCTCACTGGCGCGCTGGTTCTTTACTACCTGAGGGCACAGATAATCGTCGGATCGCTACTCAGCAGATCTTTATCGCGGGCGTCACTGGCCTGCTTCGAAACGATTAGGACGAACGGCATAGGTCCTTCCTCCCTCTGACGGATTTGCTGCGTCGGGGATAGCGAAGGCGTACGACTGCGCACGGGGAATGCCTAAAAGCGTTGTTGGCCATAATTTAATACCATAGCGTAACTTTTTCCTTCAAAAAGCTGATTGACTAAACACTGCAATCAAGAGATAGCTAGCCGCTCGCCGTCCATTCTAAATCGCTTTGAACTGTGGGGAAGGGGGGACGGTGTAGTCGCATTTCTTTCATCATCGAAATCAGGGGGAGAACGAAGTTGAAAACAGCGCGTCTAAAGGTCCTGATCGCGGTCCTCTGTATCGGTTTCGCAGTCGTCACCGTAGCCGCAAGTGGCCCGGGGCAGGCAGCCCGTCAGGAGCCGGTCGGGTCGAACATTCCATTGGCCGCCACGCCGGTCCCGCTCGATCTTGCGGATCGATGCCCGACGCCGGGCGCCTGCACGCTGTACGTGGCGACAACCGGCTCGAACTCAAATCCAGGTACGCAGGCCAAACCGTTCCTGACAATCAGCAAGGCGGCGTCGGTGGCGGTGGCCGGTTCTGTAATCTGCGTTGGTCCCGGCACCTACAATGAGCAGGTTACCAGCAGTACCAACGGCACCGCGGGCCATTGGATATCTTTTGTATCGACAACGCCGCAGGGCGCGCACGTCGCACAGCCGACTGCAACCCCGGGCTCGCCCGGAAACACGGTCCGTGAGTTCCTGATTCACGGCAATTACACCGAGGTCAACGGATTCGAAGTCAGCGGCGGCGACGAGGGTATTTACGCCGATGGGACCTTCAAATGCGCGATGAACAACCTGGTCCATAACACGGGCGGCGATGGGATCGCGATGAACTGTTCCGACTACTCCACGATTTACGGCAACACGATTCACGATTGCGGGAAATTCGCCACCTATTGCGGCTCCGGCATTTCTCTCTACGAGGCAATCGCATCGGACAGCCAAGCTGGTTTTCACAACTGGGTTTCACACAACGTCTCGTTCGACAACAACAACATTGGCGTTACGGGCTGTCATGACGGCAACGGAATTATCTTTGATGACTGGAACAATACCCAAAACGGATGCGCGGACTCTCAGCCGGCTTACACGCCAGATGGCCTGGTCGAGGAAAATCTCGCCTACGGCAACGGCGGTGTGGGCATCAAACCCTACCAGAGCAGCAATATCGTGTATCGCAACAATACTGCTTTCGAGAACCAGGCCGGCGGAGCCAATGGTCCCAGCGTCCCTGCAGAAATGGCCAATGAAGGCAGCACTGCCGAGGCAAATATTTTTGCGAACAACATCGCCGTCGCCAGCCAGGTAGTTAACTCTACGGCAAACGCGATTTACGACGCGAACGGAGGCGGAATCTGGGACAACAATCTCACCCTTTGTTACAACACCAGCGGCGATCCGCTTACCGGCGAATTCTGCGCAGGCGGCGTCCCTCCGCCGGAGGATAACAATGTATTGGGCGAGGACCCGCTGTTTGTGGCTCCGGGCAGTGACAACTTTCACCTTCAGGCAGACAGTCCGGCGCTAGGCGCAGGGACCACAACCTGGGGCGTTCCCGCCACCGATATGGACGGAAATCCGCTGCCCAATCCGCCGTTCATCGGGGCGTATGCCGAGGCCAGCTCCGCGACGCCGACTGCCACCGCAACGGCGACTGCAACCGCAACACCGACACCGACGGCGACAGGATCAGGCGTTGCGACGCCGACTGCTACGGCGACGGCGACCGCGACTCGCACCGCAACGGCGACCGCAACTCCGACCGCGACGGCGACTCCCGTCGGGACGCTGTCAATCAGTCCCTCGTCGCTTAATTTCGGCGACAAGACTGCGGTCGGAAAACCGAGCAAGGCCAAGAGCGTCACGATCAAGAATAACGGCAACAAGAAAACCGGCGCCGCAGTGAGCGTCGAGATGGAGACCGCGGCGCCGTCGGTCTTCAAGGTAAAGTCGCAATGCGACAAGACGCTAGGACCAGGCAAGAAATGCAAGGTCTCCGTCATCTTCACGCCGATTGGACGATACAACGGCGGAGACTGGGACACTGATGATCTCCGACAACGCTACAGGCTCGCCACAGTCAGTGGGTCTGTCCGGCATGGGGAAGGCGCCGAAGAAGAAGAAATAGCAGAAGGACCGGTTTCGATCGCGTCGCGCAGCACGCCACCCGACGTGAGATCGCGTTCCATTATTGCGGAACGTAGAAGTAATACTCGGCGGTATAAGAGATTCGCGCGTGCTCATCGCGATGCGATGCGTCGCAACCGTTAGCGGGGGCTTTGCCGCCTTTCGTCTGCAAGCGCTGGATGCTGGAGACGTTCTTCATCACGCCATCGCCGGTGTGACCGGTCGCGGTCAATAGTAGCCACGGAATCGATTCCGGATCAGGGGTAGCGCTGGCTATGGGTTTCGCCGTCACCCGGCTGCCGTCCGACCATTGCCAGGTTGGCCCGGCGAAGTGAGACCCCACCAGTCGCCCGGCTTCATCATAGAGTTTGGCATCGGGTCCACTGAGGATCCATTTTGATCCATCGCAGGTATAAATCTGTTCCCCGGATGCATGCACGTGCGTTCGTAGGCGTTGGCCGGCGTGCGGCTTGAGAGACTCAGGTGCTGAGGGCTGAGCCTGACCCTGCGCGTTATGCGACCCGAGTGCAGCAGTTGCGAAGACAACAGCGCAGAGCAGAATCGCGCCTCGTCCGCCAACCTTATTAATGAGGTAATTCCCCATTTAGCAAAAAATACTCGCCCGTATTCCCATACGCTACGTATCTCGTGCTCAGACGACGATGCGCTCCTCAATTCGCTATCTCTAGCTACCGGGTTCAAAACTGAACGGACAAAACTGAACGAACCACCAAATCAATTCGGCGGAAACGCGCGCGCCTGTGATGCTTGAACGCCTGTCATCGTGAAGCCGATACTTATTTCCAGCTCACTTCCTTGCGATACCCTCTGCCAGTCGTCGACAAAATTGGAAATGTGCAAAAGTAGCCGCTCCGGGAAAGCGGACGATTTGACAAAACAATAGGTTTCCTCTCGCTTTTCAACTGTCGCCCGGAAGCGCATTAGTTTCCCATCCGCGTCCAAGAGGACGCCGCGAATCCGTCGCTTTGTGGTTGGAGAGATGGAAGCCCCTCTGAGATGTTCAAAAAGTTTCCCGGCTTCAGAATACTCACCCGCGAGAAACAGTTCACGGGCGAACCAGAATTGGGCGTCGAAATTCGAGTCTCCTTCACTAAACGAGCGCCTAAAGTGTTCCTTCCGAACAGACCGTTCTGTGGCTTCAGTGCTATATAGGTATGATTTCGCGAGTTCAAAATGTACCCACTTACTTCCGGGATTTGCATCCAAGCACTCTCTCAGAATTTGGCGAGCTGCGGGGAGGTCTTTCGAGGCTAATTTCCTGTACAGCCGCACAGCTACCCAATCTTGACGAGGATTGAGTGCAAACGCTTTCTTAAGCGCTTCTTCCGCGCGGTCGCTCTGGTCAATAAGATCGCGGAATTCTGCCTCGGCATTCAACAGCCGCTCGTTGTCGGGAAACAACTGCAATCCCTCAGCGATGCTCTGTTCGACCTCTCGCACAATTCGAAGAAATACCTGTTCTCGGCCCTTATCCACTACGCCTTCACCAATCTGCGGTAGTACATCTCGCAGGCTATCAATTCCTAAGAGAGCTTTTGTATGAAACCCGTGTGGATCATCTCCGAAACGATCAAGCAAAGGAGCCAACTTTTCGCTTGCTCGCTGCCGAAGCTTTGCGCGCTCCAAAGAATCCACGGAATTCGCGGCCCTCTTTCTCAGGAGCTCTGCCTGAGAATGCATAATGGTATGGTCCCTAGGTCTCAACTCCGCTGCCTGATCTAGATAACGTTCCGCGAGGTCGAAACTACCACCGGCATGCGTCATCTCAAAAATTCCTCGCTGTTGCAGAAGGAAAGGGTCAGGGCCGACCAATTCTTCGGCGATTTGGTACAATTGCTGCCCCAATTCCAGCGATTTGAATGTGTCGGCTATAGTCCGCCCTCTCGTCAATACTCGGAAGGCATATTCGTCTGAACTGTAGGATATATTCATTCCGTTAAGCATACGAACCAATTGGGAAAATCGCAGTTCCGGATCTTTCAATGCCTGCGAAAATACAATTTCAGCGACATGCGGATGCCGCGCAGAATATGTGATATCGCCGATGTATGGATCCTCGCGTGTTTGAACAATGTGCTCAAGAGGCGAAAAAAATCGCTCGCGGAACTCTTTGAAACCGATGCCACTGATTCTCGAAATGAGACCCGCGCGGACCCGCACCCCTAAACGATTCAGCGTACATATATCCAGATAGAGCACCTTTGCTTCTTCTGGAACGATTCGCTGATATTCGTCCCTCACGATGCGTTCAAATGGTTCCCCTAATGTCAAGTCGTGCAACGCGACAAGGAGTTGTCGTTCGGCGCTACTGAGAAAAGCTTCGATTCGTTCCGAGAGAGGGCGAAAGCGCAATTCGCCCAAAGCGTCGTGCTTCTCTAGTTTTTCCAATAAATCCCGAATCTCTTTCTCACTTAAATATCTAACTGGGAATTCGCTTGCCAAGTAGCGGTCAAGGGCTTGGCACCGCGTATTCCACTCGTTGTCGCGCTCGGTAACTAATACTGTTAGCGGGACATCGATGCGTCTGCACCGTTCGATGGCTTCAACTAGTTCGGGCACAAGTAGCGCGACATGATCGATGAGAAGAAAGATTCTTCTGCCTGTGAGACGGTAAATCTCTTCAAGCACATCAGCGCGGATAGACCCTCCTTCCTTTAGAAAGAGCACGAGTTGCTCGTAACGAAGAGCAGCCTCCCAGGCTATTCTCTTTAACGAGACGGTCTTTCCGTTTCCGGCCGGGCCGCTGATCAGAAAGAGGTCAACCTTAGACGTGCGTTCTTCTTCTGAAGCAAGTATTGCATCGGCGATGATTGAATCTGTGATATTGCGCCGCGCATCAAGATCCTGACTGATGCCACCCCAACCTAAGTCGGAACCGCGATAGAAGGCTTTGGGGTCTTGGGCATCGATAGGCATCCCTGAGCGGATATGAAGAGTATCCTGACTCAGAAACTCCTTGAGCGCCACACTTTCGGGTGGGCTACTAACTCGGTAGAACACACTCAATGATGTAGTACCACCCGCCAGACTTCTAGGTATTGCTCGTGCCATCCGAGTTATCGCTTTATCAAGAGTGAACATGAACTCGGCGAACGTAGCTTTAAGCGGAGTTACTCTATTCTTATTCCAGTACCGTGATTCGACCTCGGCCAACGTAGGGTCAACGAGTGCATATTGTGGACGATTTATCTTGGGATCGGTAAGGTCAAATAGGATGGTCCGAATATGGAAGTCATTGAAAGCATACCCACAAAAAATCAGATAGTGCTCGTATCCTAAGTCTGAAAAATAGTGGAAAAGCCGGTCACGGTTTTGCTTCCACTGCAATAGTTGTTCGTTTGACAAGACCAGCGGAATTTCGGTGTCGTTGCTGTGATCTGAGCAGCCATGGAGTTTGAGGAATGGGATAGGATCGACTCGCTTCTTCATCTCGATATCGAAATGCTGATTGTTCTTGAGGAATATAATGAGTTCTTGATGTGGACTAGGGGTGCCCCTGTACGCCTTCTCCACTATTAAGTCGAGGTTGGTAGTGACAAGCGCGCGCCATCTGAAGCTCGGAATCAATTTATGGAAGTCGGCGGGCTCGAACTCCCGGAAGAGCCCAGCGACGACTTCCTGTACGGTCAACAAGCCACGCTCGTTGATTGCATAGTCTGTTACGGCTGCCAAATTGCGGGTCTTGAGGTCTCCTCCGAAGAAGCTGTCGGACAAGAAATCGCGCAGCCCGACTGCGTCCGGCATCGGAAGATTCTTTGGGTGTAGCGCGTCCCTGCTGGCTCCGGCTCCAAGAAAAAGAACCGCACGTTCTTCTCTCACTGCATCGACGAGAGCATTTGGCAACTCCAGCGCCATAATTAATCCCCCATTTGGTGTCGTTGGCCCGTCGCTATTCTAAGCATTCCCGCCAGAGTTTTGGAGAGCCCCCAGATAAATTATGCGGGAACGGGGGTGACGTCCTTTTGGACGAGACCACGGCGAAACAAACCACGAAGGCCAAAACGACGACGAAGAAACGTCCCAAGCATGCGGGCAAAGCGGTACCCAAATGTAGCGTTCCAATGCAAAGTGGCTTGAATTTGAGCCAGCTGCACTTTTTTTGAGCGTCCCCGACGGCTTCGACCTCAACTCGCACCGCCACTCCGACGGCGACCGCTACGAAGAGGGCGCGCTCGACGGCGAGCTGCTCATCGAAGACAACGGCAGCAACTCGCCACAGGTCGTCCAGCTCGACGGCAGCGGACAGTGATCATCCTGAGCGCTCAAAACTAATTGACGCGCTCGACGAAAGGGCCGAGACCCGCGCGACTGGATCTCACGCTCAGACGACGATGCGGTCCTCAATTCAGCGCGGTTGCGGCGTCAACATGACGATCGCCGCGTTGACCAAGTCGTGAATGCGGCCGCGGCCGAAGCGCTCCGGCTCGACCGGAAACATCATCGCCCAGCCATCGCCCATCGCGCTGACCTGGTCGGCGAGTAAATCCGCCGCAATGTCGGCGCGGATTACTCCTTGTGCCTGGCCGCTTTCCAGCAGCTTCGCAAGCTTGCGGCGGAATTGCGCATAGCGTTTCTGAAACACGGCGGCGATCGGAGGATCGGAAGCGGCACGAACCAGAAGTTGAAGGGCGACCAGCCACGCGTCACCCCTGCGCGAGGCGGTCCAGTCGATCATGCGGTCGAAAATGGCGCGGAGATCGATCAGCGAAGGTTGATCGCTCAGCCACCCGTCGAATTCATCGAACAGCGCTTCCGCTACCGTCGCGACCATCGCCTCTTTGTTTGCAAAGTAATAAGTGACGGCGCCCGTCGAGCAGCCGGCTCGGGCCGCAACCTTGCGCAGCGAAGCACCCGCGTAGCCCTCGCGCGCAATTACGTAGCGAGCGGCCTCGATCAGTTCGGCGCTTTTGGCCTCGCGATCGCCGATTGGCCGACCTCGCTTCGCGCGTCCACCCGGCTTCGCCTGCAGCGCCGGCGCGGATTTGATCTGAGCACGAGAAGCCTGCCGCCGAATGTGTTTCACGCTCATCTCCCAATTTACATAACAAGTGTTGTGTTAAATAGCCAGCCGTGCTAGTTGATCTTCATCACGAACCGGAGGGCCCAACAATGGACGCATCCAAACGAAAAGCATTCGCCGAAGACGGCGCCGTCCTGATCGAGAGATTTCTCAACGCGGACCAACTCGCCAGATGCCGCGCCTCGTACGACTGGTGCGTCGAGAACCCCGGTCCCTTCGCGGTCGAACTCTTCGCAGGGACCGAAAAAGAAACGCACAACGAGAACGCGAACCCTGCCGCGGCGGAGCGGCTCAACGAATTGGTCTCATCGATCCCGTTTGGCGAATTGTTCGCCGATCTCTGGGGCTCGAACAACGTCTGGTACTTCGCCGAAGAGGTCTTTCTGAAAAGGAACGGCAGGGGCGGGCGCACTCCGTGGCATCAGGACACATCCTATCTTCCCTGGCATGGAATGCATTGGGCGAACGCCTGGATCAGTTTTGAGGCGGTTCCCAAACCGAATGCACTCGAGATGATCAAGGGCTCACATCGCGGAACTCTCTATGACGGCACCAACTTCCTCGACGCCAACGATCCCACCGCGCCTCTGCATGGCGGCAACACTCTGCCCCGGCTTCCCGACATCGAGGCGGAGCGAAAGACCAACCCGGACAAGTATGAAGTTCTGTCATGGGCTACCCAACCGGGAGACATCGTCGTCCTTCACCCTGGAATGCTGCACGGTGGAGCTCCCGTCGATGCGGCGTTCAGGAATCGCCACACGCTGGTCTTGCGCTTCTTCGGTGATGATTCCTTCTTTCGCTCGCTGCCGAGCCATAGCGACAGCGGCTACACGCCGGCCGGAGTGTTGTTCGTCGATCAGCTTGGACATCTGAGTGATGGCGACCCGTTCCGCGCCCGGTGCTTCAGGCAGCTTCGATGAAAGCGACGGGAGACGCTTACGCGACTAAGGAGAGGTTTTCGTTATGAAGCGAGTACTCATAAATCCAAAAGAAACGCAGTCGATGTACGACGCGTTTCATTTTTCGCAGGCGAATAGAGTCGGCGACATGATCTGGGTCTCCGGACAAGTCGGCGTTGACGACAAACTCACTCCCGCCAGCGGAATGGATGCGCAGGCCCGCCTCGCGTTCGAGGGTCTGAAGCGAACGTTGGCCGCAGCCGGCGCGACTCTGGACGACGTCGTCGAGTTGACAACTTTTCATATCGATTTGCGCGGAGAGATGGAGCATTTCGCCAAGGTGAAGGATGAGTATCTGCCGCGCAACTATCCTGCCTGGACGGCAGTCGGTGTGACCCAGCTTGCCCTGCCTGAGTTGCTCGTCGAAATCCGAGCCGTGGCAATTGCGGGATCGTCAAAAGATTGATTGCAACAAACCACAGGGAGACGTGAACATGATTCAATCTCTATCATCGACAGCTTCGTCCGCCGAAGTCGTTGAGGTGCTTAACCGCGATGGCTGCGTAGTTGTTAAATCGCTCGCCGACCTTAAGCTGTGCGATCGGCTCGAGGAAGAACTCGCGCCGTTTCTTGATGCGAAGAAAGACGAGCCGCCAATCAATGCGCCCTATGGCTACGAGGATTTTCTACCGGTAAAAACCCGGCGCATCGTTGGCGTTATCGCCAAGTCGCGCGCCTACTGCGCGCTAGTCTCACATCCTTTGATAATGTCGGTGTGCGACGCGATGCTGCTGCCGAGTTGTGCGAGCTATCAGTTGTGCACGACCGCAGCATTGGTGCCGGATCCTGGGTCCAAGGCTCAGGCGCTTCATCGCGAAGATCAACTGTGGAATTTGCCTTCGCCGCATCCGGTGATCGAGGTTGCGTCGATGTGGGCGATCACCGATTTCACCAGGGAAAACGGCGCCACCCATCTCGTACCTGGAAGCAATTTATGGTGGGACGATAGAACTCCACGCGGGAACGAGATTGTTCAGGCAGAGATGGCGCGCGGCTCGCTGCTACTTTGGACTGATCATGTGCTGCATGGCGCGGGCGCGAACCAATCGAACGCTCCACGCTTCGGTGCGGGCGCCGCATACATTCTCGGTTGGTTGCGGCAGGAGGAAAACCAATATCTGGCAGTTCCGCCCGAGATTGCCCGCACACTTCCGGAGAATCTCCAGAAGCTTGTGGGATATCAGCTTAGCGGCGGCCTCGGATTCACCGGAGATTTGGGTAAGGATCCGATCGAAATACTTCGCGCTTAACGCCAAGTGATCGCCGAGAATTAATTGGCGCGCTCGACCAAAGGTCCGAGGCCCGCGCGACTGGATCTCACGCTCAGACGACGTTGCGCCGCGGCGGCCAGCACAAGAATGGGCGCGGCTATGCACATCGCGGCGAAGGGCAGATACCAAGCCAGGTTCCCGGTCTCGTGCGCCGTGGCGGCGCGGTACGCTCCCGGCACGAAGTCCCACGAAAAGGCGAACAGGATGTAGTTCACTCCCGTGATTCGCAAGATACGCCAAAGGTTCGGGCCGAGAACCTCGGCCAACCTTCCAATCGAAAAAATCGCAAGCAGATATGTGAAGACCACCCCGGTGGCGAAGAAATCGAATATCTTGCCGGATAGCGGCGGGTTCGCCGAAATATGAAAGAACCAGATGACGAGGCTGAAATGAACCGTCATCGCCGAAGCGTAGGCCAGGCCAAATTCCCGACCACGTCGGCCTAACGGCGCAAGCAGCGGACCGAATAGCGCGGCAATAGCGCCGCCCGCATAGGCGATCCAGAACAGCAGGAATGACCAGCGCGCCGTCAACTGCAAGGCGGGCACGAGGCCGTTCGCGCCGGTCCCGTTGCGCGACAGAACAGTCGCGGCCAAGCCGAGCGATACGAAGAAGCCAGCACCCATCCAGGGGAGCGGAAGAGGTTTGCTCTTCATTGATTGAACGCCATCGTTGAAACGTGGGGCTTCCTCATGCCCTTTCCTCTAAACAATCATCTCCATTGGGGAGCGAGTCGTCAGCCTCTGGACTCCAGCGCGCTCCCCGCCGGTTCCGATTAACGACTTTGCCTGCGTCGGGCTCTCTCTTTGACGTCCATTCGAGCTCGCAAAGATGGATCTCTCGCTGCGGAACAACAGTACAAATTCTCGCGCATATAAAGTTCTTTTCTACTTGCAGATAGGTACTTTTGGTGAATCTTATCAAGCCAAATTGTAGCATCAGCGAGTAAAGTATAAAGTATGAGTGATTTCTACCTATTTGCACCGTATAGGTAGTGTCAGTGCTTAGAAGTAGAAAATTGTCGATGGATCGGGTTAGGGAGATTTCTGAGTTATGGATGGTTCTAAAGAGTTAGTGTCTCAAAAGTTAAGAAACGAAGTAATTGGCCATAATATCATTATTCAAGCTCTTTTAAGAGACTTTAGCTAGAGCCTAGTTAATAGTGATTATTTGCCTTGAGCATAAAATATTAAAATCAGTGATCCGCGGAAGATCCTCGATAAAGATTCGGAAAAAAAGATGGAATTAGTCAGACTTTGGTGCAAGCGTTGGAGCTCGGCCTTTGAACGTTTGTCACGGTCTCTGTCTCATGGGCGAGCCTCATTTTTTGGGGTTTCGAGAGCGATTGTTCGTCCGGGGATGCTGATTGTTTTGCTGGTGGTGCTGGTGCCGGTGTCGGTCATCATGATCCAATCGGAACTGCACGCGACCGGCAATACGATAACGGTCAACACGACCGACGACCCTGGGACTCCGACCGAATGCAGCCTGCGCGCAGCGATCAACAACGCCAACAACAAAACCTCTGACGCCAACAGCACCTGCGCAGCAGGAACCGGACAGGACACAATCAACTTCAGCGTCAGCGGCGAGATCACGCTAGGCAGCACGCTGCCGGCGATTGCGAACACCTCGCCCGGCAATTTGACGATCGATGCCACCGGACAGGGCATCACCATCAACGGCTTGAACTCCGCCATCGACAGCTCGGTTCAACTGCTGGTGGTGAACGCGGGGGCCACTCTCAACTTGAAATACCTGACGCTTGAGAGATGGCAACGGCGGCGTCTCCGGCGGCGCAATCGCGAACAACGGCACGCTCGCAGTCAGCAACTGCAACATCATTCAGAACACCGCGCCCAGCAGCATGAACGGTGGCGGCATCGATAACCTTGGCGCGCTCACCGTCAGCAACAGCACCTTTTCCGGCAACAGCGCCTCGACCGACGGCGGCGGCATTTACAATGATGGCGTTTCATTGACCGTCACCAACAGCACGTTCTCGAGCAACAGCGCGGGGAGCAGCGGCGGCGGCATCTATAACAGCGGCGCGGCGACGATCACTAACAGCACCTTTTCAGGTAATACTTCCGCCAGCGGGGGCGGCGGAATTTTTCATGCCAGCGGCACGCTGGGCGTCAGCAACAACACTATATCGGGCAACAGCGATAGCTCTTCCGGCGGCGGTATCGACAACGGCGCGGCCGGCGGCAGCGTTACTATCACGAACTCGATCCTGGCGAGCAACACGAACGGAAACTGCGTGGGGAGCTCGGTCACCAACGGGGGCTTGAATATCTCGGACGATGCCACCTGCGGATTTGGCAGCGCGACCGGCGCCAATGGCCAGACGATAGGAGACAGCGTTAACTCAAAGCTCGACCCTAACGGGCTGCTCTACAACGGCGGGCCGACTCAAACGATCGGGTTGCAAGCGAGCAGCCCGGCGATTGCCGCGATTGCGACAGCCAATTGCCCGGCCGCCGACCAGCGCGGCGCGACGCGACCGGCCCCTGGCCAGGACGCGTGCGATATCGGCGCGTTCGAACTCGGCGGCGTGATCCCCTCGGGTGGCGCGCCGATTGAGTATTATTTCGGCAGCGCGGGTACTGCCGGTAACCTTTCGGGGTCCGGTTCGACTGAAAATTTAACGGTCAATTCCACCACTGGCGTTACCTCAGGCGACCTGGTGTTAGTAGCGCTGTTCACTTCTCAGTATGCTTGCCAGGCCGGAATCTGCGTACACGATTACTCCGCCGGCGGGCTTTGCGGCGGTAACGATGGCTTCCGGCAGTAACCCGATCTTCAATTGGGACGGCGGGGCTGGCGTGGCTGAAGTGTTTCAAAAAACTGCCGGAGCGAGCGAGCCCTCTTCCTACACCTTCTCTGTTACAAATCCATGCGACGTCGATTCGGCGCTACTTGGCCGACTACGGGATCACGATCTGGAGCAATGTTGCGAGCACTCCCGTCGATACCGCCGAGGAGAATGTTTCTACTGCCACTTGTTCATTTGGAGACAGTTGTTCGGTCGTGGCCAACGCCCTGACGACCACGGTTGCCAACGATATGCTGGTGCTGATGTACTTCGCAGGAGGCCGCGGTACCACGTGGAATTGTGCTTTGCCCGGTGGTTATAACCCCGCGTGGAGTTTTGTCGGCAGCTACCCAGGACGGTTTCACTTGCGCTGGCTACAACAGCCAATCAGCAATCGGCAGCACCGGGAACCTGACGGCGTCCATCACCGGCAACGATCCCGCTGGGAGCCCGGGCTTGGCTTTTTTTGTCGCGGTCGCTCCGGGTAGTGCTGGGCCCCCGACTCCGACGGCCACCGCAACGGCAACTTCAACCTCAAATGCCACCGCCACGCCGACCGCGACGGCGACTCGTACGGCGACTGCGACCGCGACGCAGACTGCAACTGCGACGCCGACCGCGACTGCAACTTCAACCGCAACTGCGACGAATACGGCGACCGCAACGAACACGGCCACTGCGACCGCGACGAATACGGCGACTGCAACAGCAACCGCGACCGCCACTCGGACCGCCACCGCAACTGCGACGCCGACCGCTACGGCGACGGCAACGCCGACCGCGACCGCGACGAATACCGCCACTGCAACCGCAACTGAACGACGAATACAGCGACCGCGACGAATACGGCCACTGCGACCGCAACCGCCACTCAGACCGCGACTGCAACTGCGACGCCGACGGCCACGCAACAGCGACTGCAACGAATACGGCAACTGCGACGCCGACCGCGACGGCGACGTCAACCGCAACTGCGACGAATACCGCGACCGCAACGAACACGGCCACTGCGACAGCAACCGCGACCGCCACACAGACGGCGACTGCAACTGCGACGACCACGGCCACTGCGACGCCGACCGCGACTGCAACTTCGACCGCAACTGCGACGAATACAGCGACCGCAACTGCGACGGATACGGCGACCGCAACGAACACGGCGACTGCAACCGCAACCGCCACTCAGACCGCCACTGCAACTGCGACGCCACGCACCGCGACTGCAACCGCGACGAATACGGCGACTGCAACTGCGACGCCGACCGCTACAGCGACGGCAACGCCGACCGCGACTGCCACTGCGACGAATACGCCACTGCGACCGCGACCGCCACTCAGACAGCCACTGCAACTGCGACGCCGACGGCAACGCCAGACGGCGACCGCGACGAATACGGCCACTGCGACACCGACCGCGACTGCAACTTCAACTGCGACTTCGACCGGAAGTGCGACCGCCACTCCAACCGCGACTGGTACGGCGACTGCGACCGCCACTCAGACGGCGACTGCAACTGCGACGCCGACCGCAACGCCGACAGCGACTGCGACGAATACGGCCACTGCGACGCCGACCGCCACTCACACAGCAACTGCAACCGCGACGCCGACTGCGACTGCAACTTCGACCGCAACTGCCACCGCCACACCGACCGCGACTGCAACTTCGACCGCCACTCCAACCGCGACCGCGACGGCAACGTCGACCGCCAGTCGAACCGCGACTGGTACGGCGACTGCGACCGCCACTGCAACGGCGACGCCGACCGCGACCGCAACTTCGACCGGAACTGCCACCGCCACTCCAACCGTGACTGCGACCGCAACGCCGACCGCGACTCAGACGGCAACTGCAACAGCGACGCCGACCACCACTCAGACGGCCACTGCAACTGCGACGTCGACCGCTACCGCAACTTCGACCGCGACTCGAACCGCGACCGCGACGGCAACGCCGACCGCGACTCAGACGGCCACTGCAACTGGGACGCCGACGGCAACTGCGACGAATACCGCCACTGCGACGCTGACTGCGACCGCAACTTCGACCGCCACTCCAACCGCGACCGCTACGGCGACGCCGACCGCCACTCAAACAGCCACTGCAACGGCGACGCCGACTGCCACTCAGACGGCTACTGCAACTGCGACGCCGACGGCAACGCCGACGCCGGTGCCGGTCAAACTGAAGATCAGTCCGACGTCACTGAACTTCGGCACGGTGAAGATCGGAGGTCTTAAGGGACCGAAGAATATTACCGTGAGCAATCCCGAGGGCAGCAAGAAGAAACCCGGTATTACGGTGCTCATGGGCGGAGTCGACGGAGTGGGTGATCCATTTAGCGTGACGAACGGCTGCGTCGCCCCGCTGCCGCCAGGCGGAAAGTGCACTATTTCAGTAACGTTTGCACCGACTGCCAAAGGATCGTCTAAGGAAAAATTGATGATCATCGACAATGCGGAGCACGAACCGCAGTCGGTGAAACTGAAGGGCAAAGGCAAGTAAGCACGGCTGGGGCACCGCGCCTGGAAATCACCCCGTCCGATCAGCGAGCAGGAGCTTCGAGGTTGGCGCTTCGGACTCTATAGCTATGCAGCAATATGCTGGTGGATCCACTCGCCAAAATTATCAGCAGGTAGTCGAAGGGAACTCGAAAGCGAATCCGAGTAAAGAAGAAGCCGACGCAGCCAGCCGGCTGGCAACAGGCGGCGGCTTCCGCTGCCGCGAACTCTACAGCGATCATGATGAAGCGATCTTCGACGCTACCCGTCCCATATTGTTCAATGCGATACCCGACCTGGATGCCGCGCGCCCCGACTTTCTCGATCGAGCAGTGATCGCGGAGTTGCTCGACATGACGCCCGAGCTGTGCCGTGACAAGGCACAATTTTGGCGCGAGTTCGAGCAGGTGCGACCACGCATCCTGGGTGCTCCGCTCGATGCGTTTGCTGCGGGCCTTGAAAACCTGCCCAAAGTCGCGCTTGATCATCAACGGCGAATGGCGGACTTCGCTACATGGGCGAGCGGTTGCGCAGACGTTTTAGGAATACCGACAGGAGAATTCCTTCGGACTTACTGAGCAACCGCGTGGACGACCGCGCGCTCACGCTCGAGTCCTCGCCGCTCTATGAGCCGTTTACTGGGTTGATTGCTGATGGCTTCAACGGGGGGCCTCGTGCTCCTTGGTGCAGCCGTCTCCGATTCCTCTCCGCCCGAAGTCGAAGGCGCCGGTCCGAAGGGGAAAATCGACGGAAACCAACAAATAAAAGGAAAGGCGCCGTGGCACGTTCGGGCCTTTAGGCCGACAGCTTGAGCAGCAAGTGCTTGTCGACGACGTAGCGTTGAGGCGGAATAGTTAATTTGCTCGCGGTCCCCGGCCGCGCACTCCGGCACGAACCCCGCCGCGGTCGCGGTCGCCACCGTTCTTTTGAGCTACGATCCGCGAAAACTGTGAAAATCCCTCTTGGGTTCGACCCAACCCTCCGCACCCGAGTCTCCGTTGCAGAGAATTTTCCGCGTCGCCGCTATGAAATGTCTGCTTGCGGGCTTGCCGCTGACAATGATTAGCGCAGTAATGAAGCCACGAGCTTCGCGAGATGAACGAGAGCCCCGCATCCGGAGCGGACTCGGCTCGCTGGTTTCCGGCGTCAGTTAGAGTGATCACCACCAACAGTTCCCGGTTGCGGTGTTACGTATACTTGCGTTCCGTTGCATTTTAATGCGGTCGCGCCATCCAATACGAACATAATTGTCCCTCAACGTAACCAATAGGTTCGTTGAAAAGATGTGCTATCAGCCCAACAATTCGTTAAAAGCGTAGCCTTCAGGAGCCGCACCCGCCTGCAAAGGGTGCCGCCTTGGGATCCCCAGGGATCCAGTCGAGGGTTGCCTAAAGGAGTACCTTACTGTAGCTGACCGCTTGACAACCAAGTGAACTAAACGACTTGAGGTTGATCCAAGAGTAACCAACAGCCATTGACCCGTGACTGCAAGATGAAACGGCGGGTTATGGTGCCCACGTTGAAAGTCTCCGCGCCGCTAAAGTGGGTAAAAATGACCAGAGGCGTGGCCGGGCGCGCTCCAATCAATGAGCTTCCCCACCTCTGAAGACGAGGTTTCCCTACCGCGCCGCCGATCAGATATTCAGCCACTTTTAGAGTGCATTGCGTCACGAACCCGACAATGAGCGCGATCGTTTCAATTCAAACACGAGACCCCAAGAAAAGGCTAGCCGGGCGTCGATCACCGCGAACGCGACCAAGCCTTCAAAAACATGTGCCATTCAAGTAGAATCGATGGAGATCATGCAGTAAGAAAGACTGTGAACATGTCGCCCCGGAGGAAACTGCATGCAAAGGCATAATGATGTCTCATGATGATGTCTAAGAGGTATGGGCTGGCGTATGACCCTTATCGAGCGCATCCGATAAGTAATCTCAATACGAGCGATGCAATATGTCGCGCGACATCGAACTACTACTTTTGGTAGAAGGTCCATGTCATTTTGCGAGGCGCTGCTTAACAGCTACTACAATCTGAACTATAACCAGTACGAAAATGGCGAGTATTAGGTTCTCTCCATCTTGGCGAGGCTCCCATTATCATGTTTCATCGATGTTGGCGCGAATGTTGGCGAGTGGACCTCCGCTGTCAAAAAGTACTTTCCATTCGCAACCGTCCATTCCTTCGAGATCCACCCTCAAACCTTCAACAGTCTCTTTAAGTCCACAGCGGAGCTGAGCGGTGTGAACCTTATGAATTGCGGTCTGTCGGATCAAAGCGAAGACCTGCAATTGCATTGCTTCGGAGATGCATCAGGGCTAACGAGCGCCGTGGACTATCCCCACCCAGAACGCCTTAGCCGCAAAATGGTGACAGGCAAGGTTGTGTCCGGGGATAGTTACGTTTCCCAGAAATCCATAGGCCATATTGATTTTCTGAAGATCGACGTCGAGGGCATGGAGGATGGCCTGCACCCCGATTTCCTACCATTTACTAGTAGAGTCCGTTGGTTACTCCGCCCTCCTGGGGCGGTGTGGCTTGCTCCCGTTTGAGCGCCGCGAACTCGCTCGGCGTCAGCGCACTAAGACTCGAGTGCGGGCGCAGGTGGTTGTAGTCGTGCCGCCACCGTTCGATGGTCTCGCGCGCTTCCCCGAGGCTGCCGAACACGTACTAGTTGAGGCACTCGTCGCGCAACTTGCTATTGAACGATTCCACGAAGGTGTTCTGCACCCGCTTGCCCGGCTCCATGTAGTGCCACGCGACCCTTCGCGTCGCCCAGCGCAGCACCGCGCAGCTTGTCAGTTCGGTTCCGTGGTCGCTGACTACTGTGTCTCCGGCGTTGCTCGCTCGATCGCGAGCCGCTCCAGTTCCCGAACCGCTCGTACCCTGCCCAGTGAGGTGTCGACCACCGTGGCCAGGCACTCGCGACTGTAGTCGTCGACGATGCACAGAATGCGGAAGCGCCGCCCGTCACTCAGCGTGTCCGAGACTAAGTCGAGTGACCACCGCTGGTTGATCGTGCTCGGCACCATCATCGGTGCTCGTTTACCCAGTGCTCGCTTGCGTCCTCGCCGCATGCGCACCATCAGCCGCTCCTCGCGGTACAACCGTTAGAGCTTCTTGTCGTTCAGCGCGTGTCCTCCCCGCGCCAGCATCCACCCCAGGCGTCGCTGGCCCAATCGCCGCCGCTCCGCGGCCAGTTCCCTAAGGCGCTGGCTTAGGTCGTTGTCGTTCGGTCGCCGGCTCGGGTAGCGTAGAGTCTTTAACGATCCATTTCCACCAGCTCGCACTCACGCCGCTGACTCAGCCCGTGACGCTCCATCACCTTGATCACTGCTTCTCGCCGCGCCGCAGGCTTCAGACGTTTTTTCCGAGCAGGTCCCCGAACGAACGCGTTGTAGAGTAGTGAATCGGCCAGCAGCAGCTTCAAGCGCCGGTTCCCGTCTTCCAGCGCCTTGAGCTCTCTCGCATCCCGACACCTCTAGGCCGCCGTACTTCGACTTCCACTTGTAAAGTATCGCGCTCGAGATCTCGTGGCGTCGGCACACCTCCTCGGTCCTAACCCCGACCTCCTGCTCGGGCAGCACCGCGATGATCTGCTCCTCGCTGAAACCGGCTTCCCTTCATCGCCTGTCTCCTCTTCAGGCGAGGGACTCCACCTCATTTCGGCGGAGTATTCGGGGCGCAGGCCACCACCGAAGAATCAGCGAGCCGGCGGTTCGGCCTGAGTAGATCGTCCATGAAAGCTCTGCATCAACATCCTGGCAGCGCCACTAGCTAAGATTATCAGAAGGTAATCGAAAGGAACCCGAAAGCGTATGCGGGTAAAGAAAAAGGCATATGCGAGAGCAGCAGCCCCGTAACTAAAGTACAGGTAGCATTCATATTTAGACAATCGCCGTCTGTTAACAAACGGCAAAAGAAAAGCCAGAGCAAGCAACGGATAGTAGCTGAAAGCCAACACAAAATCACGAAATCGGCTTGATTCGCCGCGAGTGCGCAACTGATTGCGGTAGTTGAACCAATTCACAAATTTCCTGACAAATAACGATGCGAACTCCAGAGGATGGTCTCTTATCCATGCGATCGCATGTCTCTTAAGTGCTACGTCGCGCTCAATTTCGGGAAGATTAGCTGCTTCGGGAGCAATCGCATCAACATCCACGCTCGTTCCCGAATTTGGTCCGGTCATCGGAGAGTTTCCCAACAGGAGGTTTACACCCGAATTCGAAGCGAACACGACCTGTCCAAACACTGAGTAGTTCCTCAGGCTCCATAGCCCGATCACGAAGACTACTATGAGGCAAGTCACAATTGCTTTTCTTATGCCTTTGGTTTCGCCGAAGACCTGGAAAGCCATAAAGACTGCCAGGTTAGCGGCATACAGAGGAACGGTAACAATTAGAAAGGCAAAAATAGCCCCTTGGAGAAGTGCTTCCTTCAACGTGCATCTGTTGTCTGCCAAACCTGGAGATATAACGAAAGAAGAAAAAGAAGCGATGTCAGCGCTTGAGGGTACAGTGTTCCCGCCGTGTACAGGCTGACCGGATAAAGCAATACGAACAACAGGGCGATGGATGCGGCCGCTGAGCCATAAAGTGCCGCCGCTATCTGTGCCGTCAGTAAGCCTGCACCAATCCAACAGATCAGGTTGAATGCCTTGGCGAATCTTACGCTTTGATATAAAGCGAGAATCGGCACAAGCGCGGCAGGGTAGCCCGGTGGCCGATAAGCAGTCAAATGTACGCCGTCAAGAGAGTACCCGTGATGATGCAAAAGATTGGAGGCAATTGCATAGTACTCAGACTCATCTATATAGGTAAAATCCGGTCTGAGCGTTAGCGCATAACACACGGCGGTGATGATCACGAGGAGGGTGAGCAGAGGCCTTATGCGTGCAACGAATGGCGGTGGCTGGGGGTTAGCCCGATGATCCTCAGGTTCGACCAGCGAATCTATTGCAAGCATTCGATTTTCTGATGTTTGCACCGTTCGCTTCAGTTGCTCTATTGACCAACGGCTGGAGTGCGAGCAACGGCGGTTCTGAAACCATCTCGAAGACTTCCGGCGACACGCAATTCCAGCCTTTGATCAGGTGTTGGCGTGGAGAGCAATGGGCCGTTCCAAATGAGCTTCTTAATTGTTGGATGTACAACAATCAGTCCCGAGTGCGTTACAAAGGGAATGAAATCCTTAGCTTCGGGAAGGGGGTAAAAGCCATGGTCGGGACCCGGGACGTTGAAAAGAACGGCTAGAGCAGTGGCCGGCCGGTGACGAACAAAATAGCTGTGTGCCCGCGCGCCAATCAAAAATGCTGCGAAGAAGATAATTCCTACCAGGGCAATCCGTCGAGTGATCACTGAGCGCAGAATGTATGGCCTAAGACCTAGACTTAGAGCCACGGCTGCGAGTATCCAGAGTCCGACGAACATGAACCTGGGAGAGGGACTAAGCAGTAGGGACTGAGTTAGCAGCGTGGCAGGCGAAAGAAACGCGAGCAGGGCAACTGTCGGAATATCAGCAGAACGTCTATGATAAATCAGCGTTACAGCAAGGAATGCCAAGCCTACAAGAGACAGCGCAGTGGGAATGATAACTTCTCCCTTCGCAAGGACGAATGCGTTCGAAATCCAGGGCCGTACCCAGCTCACAGAGAAAGTATGGTCTTCACCGCGCGCTACTCTTCCGTCGACGCTATCCACATCGTAGTAGTACCGGGCGAATTCGCGAATAAATGCGCTTTCCCTTACTGCGACCGTCTCCGGTACTTTCCAGTCCACGTTCAGCGTGGCTGCCGTAGCCGGATAGACCAAATATCCGCTGAGAAAAACACCCCTCACCAGCCAAGTGACAAAGATTAGTCCGCTCGCGGATGCGGCCAAGGCAACGGCGGGCCAGACTGCGAAACTCTGAGCCTCCCTCAGCCTAAACCAATTCCAGCACACCAATAGCGCCGCCGTCATTGCAAATCCGAGCGCAGTGAGCTTTATCGTCACCGCAGCCATCAATACAAGAATTACGAAAAATCCATCCAAAGCCCACTCCTTGGCGGCGCCATCGAGAATTCGAAAGAGACGCGCCGCGCCGATAAACATCATTATCGAAACCGCGGGATCGGTAGTGATGCTCGAGATGCTGAGAAACTCTGGGTCTATGGCGATTACCGCCGCCGGGATCAACAGAACCGCTTCATACAGATTACCGCTGTTCTCGGGATTGTGACGGTCAAACAGCCTGACGCTACTCGAAATAACTTGGAGCAGTAGTGCGCCTAGAAGCAGGCCGTTAACCAATTGATGCGAGCGCCCTTGCCAGAAACCGTGATCGAGCATCGCGTAAAACAAGAAGATCGAATTGTTAAATCCGATTCTCTCATTCAGGTTGCCCAATCCAGTCACCAAGGGATAGCTGACAAACCATTTTATAGCCGGCCGACCGTAAAGGCCGGAGTCGAACGCGAGGCAGGGACCTATGCTTCGATTGGCCGCATACAAGACTCCTAGTGCAGCGAGACACAAAAATACCGGATTCCCTCTGGCTGTAGCCAAGCTCCTAGCGACAAGCCTTCTCGATTTCCAAAGCCCCGGCACCGCCGCTAAGGAAAATAGAATCCACGGCAGTGCACTGATCCGAAACAGGAAATGCCAGCACTGGAGCAGAAATAATAGAGTCGCAAAGCCCAGCCAGAAGGCCGTTAGAAATGGTTGATGCGAAGGTTGATTTAATTTAACCAGCGCTACCAACCCGAAGCCGAGGCCTATTAACATTACGGCGACGCAAAACCATGTAGCCAATACGGCTGTCGTCGCGAACGTTAAATGCATCATCGAGTTCAAGGCTAAATGCGTGATCGAATTTTCAGAGTCTCGGTCGAGAATGGGCCAACCGTCAGCCTACCTCGCAATTGTTTTCCACGACTGTCGAGTTGCGCGTTTTGTAACATGGCCATATTACAGTTCCTTGTGATGTTCATTTCGACTGTTTCGCGAGGCTGTTTTGTCAGTGTTCACCGGGCACGGTCGTAACGATCGTGTATTGGAATTGATTGCGGCAATGCATCTCGGCCAACAACAATTCGCCTCGCGTCTCTTTTACTGGAGTGACGTAAATTCGTTACGAGTCATTTCTGAACGACGCGCGAATTCTGAGGGTTTTGAAGGAACCTCCGCGCGCGATTGCGGGGTGCTTTTCAGCCCGTGCACAGACGCTTTCGGTTAATTCTGCCGCCCATTCCGCCGCGAATGCTGGAAGATGCGAGACGACTTAACGGCGCTGGAAAGTGCGGGGAATAATCGAATGAGCGCAATTCTCGGCGTGAGCGGGCTCGCTGAATCCGTTCGCTTCAAACGAGCACATTGGCCGGGTCTGGATGAGCGGGAGTACCGGATTTTACAGGGCTTCGACGCTGCGGCCGCGCTGGTCGTGGACGGCGAGGTCGTGGCCGCGGCGGCGGAAGAGCGCTTCAATCGCAACAAGCAGACGGGCGATTTTCCCGTCCAGGCAATCGCCTATTGCCTCAAGCAGGCGGGGTTGTCGTTGAGCGAAGTCGACGAAATAGCGCACTGCTTCGACTACGCGCCGTTCGGTGAGATTTTCAGTCTCGACGCGACGAGCTCCAAGCTCTACGAAGAAGTTTTCTCGAAGCAGGCGCTGCTCGAACAGATCAACGAACATTGTCCGCAATTTCCCGCCGAGCGTGTTCATCAGGTCAGCCATCATTTGAGCCATGCGGCCAGTGCCTACTTTACGTCAGGATGGGACAACTGCCTGGTGGTGGTGCTCGACGCGATGGGCGAAACGCAAAGCGGATCGATCTTTCGCGGGAGCGGCGGGCAGTTGGAAAAGCTCCGCGAGATCTCGGCTAACGATTCGATCGGAATTCTTTACTCGCTGGTAACTTACCATCTCGGCTTCGACTTCAACTCCGACGAATACAAGATCATGGGCCTCGCGCCGTACGGCGACCCGAAGCAGTTCGAAGGCGTCTTTCAGCAGATGCTCGAATGCCGCGCCGATGGCACCGTGAGAATCCCGATTCTGCGCCTCAACCGCACGCGTGACGATCGCGAGAACTATTTGAAGACGCGCGAATGGCTGTCGCGCAATCTGATTCCTGCTCGCGACCCGGGCGACGAGATCACGCAGGTCCATCGCGATGTCGCCGCGGCACTGCAGGCGGCGCTCAACCGCGCGATTCTCCACATCTGTGGGCATTTCGGCGCGAGCACCGGAATGCGCAGGATCGCGATGGCAGGGGGGGTCGCGCTGAATTGCAGCGCCAATGGAAAGCTGACTCGCTCGGGACTGTTCGACGAAGTCTATGTGCAGCCCGCCGCCGGCGACGATGGCGCCGCGCTGGGTGCGGCACTGCATCGCGCGTCGTTGAGAAACGAAATCATCAACAAGAGGTTCCCGGTTCCGTTCCTGGGGCCGAGCCACCAATCGAGCGAGATCGCCGCGGCACTTCGAGATTTCGCCGGCACGATCAAGGTCACTCACTTCGACAATCTCGAAGCGACCTGTGAGCGGGCTGCGAAAATGATTGGCGAGGGAAAAGTAATCGCGTGGCATCGCGGCAGAATGGAGTACGGTCCACGCGCACTCGGTAACCGCAGCATCCTGGCCGATGCGTCGAATCCCGAAATGCGCGACCGCGTGAACGCGATGGTCAAGAAGCGCGAGGCGTTTCGACCATTCGCGCCGGCAGTGTCGATCGAGCAGGTCCATCGATGGTTCGATGTCGCGCCGAGGACTTCGCTGCCCTACATGATCGCGACGGTGAACGTGCGGGAGGAATATCGCGCGACGCTGCCCGCGATCACTCACGTCGACGGTTCGGCGCGCGTACAGACGGTGGCCGCGGCCGACAATCCGGCTTTCCATGCGCTGCTCAAGGCGGTGGGAAGAGAGACGGGTCGCGAGATCGTGCTGAACACGAGCTTCAACGTGAAAGGGCAGCCGATAGTTAATACACCGCGCGAGGCCGTCGAGACTTTTCTCGGGACCGGAATCGATTGCCTGTTTATCGAAGACAATCTTGTGGTTCGAGCATGACGGCGAACGATAGAGATCGATTGATCGAATGGAATCGGACGGATGTGGCGTTCGAGTCCGACAAGTGCATCCACGATTTGCTCGAGGCGCAGGCGCTGCGGACTCCTGAGAAGACGGCGGTTATCTGTCGCGCTGAAGATTTGACGTATCGCGCTTTGTGGGAGAAGGTTCGCCGGCTCGCGACCCATCTGCGCGGACTGGGCGTTAAGCCGGAGACTGTCGTCGCGATCATGATGGATCGCTCGCTGGACATGATGGTCGCGTTGCTCGCAGTCCTGAAGGCTGGCGGCGCTTATCTCCCGCTCGATCCTGCGTTTCCGGCGGAGCGGGTGGCGCTGATGCTGAAGGACAGCGACGCTCCCGTAATTCTCACTCAAAGGAATTACAAAAACCGACTCGCGGAGTCGTCGGCGAGAGTTGTAGCTGTCGATCAGTTCGAGCTTGATGGCGAAGGAACTGATTCAGCGGAAACGGCTGCGAGCGCTCAGCAGGCGTCGTCGCTGGCCTACCTGATTTACACCTCTGGTTCGACGGGAACGCCCAAGGGTGTGATGGTCGAGCATCGCAACGTCGTGAATTTCTTTGCCGCGATGGACCGCGTCGTTGGCACCGAAGCTGGCGTATGGCTCGCCGTTACCAGCATTTCATTCGATATCTCGGTGTTGGAACTCTTGTGGACGCTGAGTCGCGGCTTCACGGTGGTTTTGCAGACCGGGAGAAACGGCCTGGCGGCAACGGGCGACTACTCGATCCAGGCACAAATTGTTCGGCATCGCGTAACCCATTTCCAATGCACCCCGACGCTCGCCAGATCGCTGATTCGATTTCCTGAGACGCTCTCGTCGATGAAGCTGCTCGAAAAGCTATTCCTTGGCGGCGAAGCGCTGCCAGTGTCGTTGGCGAATGAACTAGGCGAAACCTTGCGTGCAGAAATCTTCAACATGTATGGTCCGACCGAGACGACGGTGTGGTCGACCACGCACAAGGTGGCAAGGTCGCCCGTTTCAGTTCCAATCGGCAGATCCGTTGCTAACACTTCGATTTACGTAGTCGACGAACACGGCGCGCTCGCACCAATTGGCGCTACCGGCGAGATGTATATTGGCGGCGCGGGTGTAACCAGGGGCTACTGGCGCCGCTCCGACCTGACGGCCGAGAGATTTGTCGCGAATCCATTCGAGCCCGAGCGCCACGACATGCTCTACCGGACGGGCGACATGGTCCGGTATCGCGACAACGGCGAGATCGAGTTTATCGGCCGCACCGATCAGCAAGTGAAGATTCGCGGCTTCCGGATAGAACTCGGCGAAATCGAGACGGTACTCGGCGCCCATCCAGCGGTGAACGAGGCGGTAGTTGTCGCTCGTCGCGATCGCGCCGATAACCCGCAACTCGCGGCGTACGTGGTGCTCAAGCCGGGTCTAAGTGTCAGTCAGCAGGATTTGAAGACTCACGCCCGAAAGAAATTGCCTGATTACATGATTCCGCAGGCGATATGCTTCATGAGCGCGATGCCGCTTACTCCCAATGGCAAGACAGATCGAAAAGCGCTGCCGGATCCGAATCTCAACACAGTTCAAAGCACCGAGAATCACCGTCGACCGACTACTGAATTGGAAGGAATAATTGTCGGGCTTTGGAAGGATGCGCTAGGTCTCGATGCGGTCGGCTTGCAGGTCAATCTTTTCGACCTGGGAGCTAACTCTCTTAGCGTAGCCGAAGTTGCCACGAGTCTTAGGCATGAACTGAAGCGCGACATACCTCTTACTGACTTTTTTGAACACCCGACTATCTCCGCTCTAGCCGTTCATCTGAGTGGAGCTAACGGCCGCAATGGAAATTCGAAGGACCATTCCGATCGTGGTGCAGCGCGGCGACAGGCATTGCTTACACGTGCGCGGCCGGTCTCCCACGCCACATCGGATCCAACCGAATGAGCGAACCGGATAACACGATCGCCGGCACGTCGATCGCCGTAGTCGGGATGGCGGGCCGCTTCCCCGGCGCTCGCAACTTGAGCGAGTTCTGGCGCAATTTGCGCGACGGCGTGGAATCGATCAGCGCTCTCAACGATGAGCAATTGATCGCCGCAGGCGCAACGCCTGCCGAGTTGGAAAACCCCGACTACGTCAGGTCGGCCGCCATCCTGGACGATATCGATCGCTTCGACGCATCTTTCTTCGGGCTTAGTCCGCGCGACGCCGCGATCATGGATCCGCAGCATCGACTTTTTCTGCAGTGCGCCTGGGAGGCTCTCGAGAACGCGGGCTGGTCAGTGGACGAGTTTTCGGGACGAGTCGGCGTCTATGCCGGCTCGGGGATGAATACCTACCTGATTTACAACCTGCTCAGGAACGCCGAACTGGTCGCGAACGCGGGACTCTTTCTTCTCAAGCAAACCGGAAACGACAAGGACGTACTCGCGACGCGGGTGTCCTACCAGCTCAATCTCACCGGCCCCAGCCTCGCGGTGCAGACGGCCTGTTCAACTTCGCTGGTTGCGATTCATCTCGCCTGTCAGGGTCTGCTCAATCATGAGTGCGACATGGCAATGGCCGGCGGTGTAACCATCGAAATCCCGCACGGGCTTGGCTATGTCTATCGGGAAGGTGAAATTCTTTCGCGCGACGGCCACTGTCGCTCCTTCGATGCGGCTTCGAGCGGGACCATCTTCGGCAGCGGACTCGGTATCGTCGTGTTGCGCCGTTTGGCGGATGCGATCCGCGACGGCGATTTCATTCATGCGATAATTCGCGGGACCGCTATCAATAACGATGGAGCGCGCAAGGTCAGTTACCTCGCGCCAAGCGTCGCGGGACAAGCCGATGCAATCAGCGAGGCGTTGACCGTCGCAGACGTCGAGGCCGATTCGATCTCATACATCGAGACGCATGGCACTGGCACGACAGTCGGCGATCCGATCGAGATAGCCGCTCTCACACGCGCGTTTCGTGCGACCAGCGAGCGCAACGGATTTTGCGCAATCGGTTCGCTGAAGACCAACGTCGGACATCTCGACGCGGCCGCCGGCGTGGCCGGATTCATCAAGACCGTCATGGCGCTCGAGCATCGGCAGTTGCCGCCGAGCCTCAACTTCTCTCAGCCGAATCCGCTGATCGATTTTGACAGCAGCCCATTCTACGTGAACACACGCTTGCGCGATTGGGAAAGCCACGGCAAACCGCGGCGCGCCGGTGTGACTTCGCTCGGGATAGGCGGCACCAATGCGCACGCGATCGTGGAGGAGGCACCAGGCGCGGCGCCGTCAAGCTCCTCGCGGCCCTGGCAAGTGCTGACTCTGGCGGCGAAGACGGCGGCGGCGCTCGATTCAATGGCGCGAGAGCTGGCGGACCATCTCGAGGAGCATTCGCCGGAGTTGGCGGACGTCGCGTTCACAGGTCATGTGGGCCGCAAGGCTTTCGCATTCCGTCGCGCGATCGTTTGCGCAGATTCGACCAGTGCAGCTGACGCGCTCCGCCAAGGCGATTCGAAAAAAGTTGTTTCCGATTCGGCTCCCGAGAATGAGCCGCCGGTAATTTTTCTGTGCACGGGTCAGGGGTCGCAATACCTCTCGATGGCGCGCGGATTGTACGAATCCGAGCCGGTGTTCAGGTCGACCGTCGATTACTGCGCTGACTATCTGCAACCGTTGTTGGGCGTCGATCTGCGGACGATTCTGTTTCCGCCTGAGTCTGCGTCTCCAGAAGCGAGTCAGTTGCTCAATCAGACGCGATTCACTCAGCCGGCGCTGTTTGTTGTCGAGTATGCGATGGCCAAGCTGTGGGCGTCGTGGGGTGTCGAGCCGACGGCAATGATCGGGCACAGCGTCGGAGAGTTGGCCGCGGCGTGCATCGCCGGCGTGTTTTCGTTGGACGCGGGCCTGCAGATTATTGCCGAGCGCGGCCGCCTGATTCAGAGCATGCCGACCGGATCGATGATCGCGGTACCGTTACCGGAGCACGACGTCGTATCGCTGCTCAATGGCAAGTTCTCGGGCAAGCTCTCGCTCGCGAGCATCAACGCCGACCAGCAGTGCGTCGTCTCGGGACCCGACGGCGCGATTGCCGCTTTCGAAGAGTCGTTGGCAGAGAAGGGGATGGAGCATCGCAGGCTGCGGGTCTCGCATGCATTTCATTCGAGCATGATGGATCCGATCCTGCGCGAGTTCGCCGAGTTCGTGCGCAAGTTCGAGCTCGCGCCGCCGCGGATTCCGTTTATCTCGAGCGCGACGGGGAGCTGGATTACCGATGCCGAAGCGACCGATCCGGATTATTGGGCTGGACAACTCCGTCAGACGGTTCGATTTGCAGAGGGCATCGGCCACGCGCTGAAGACCCGCGACGCTATTCTTGTGGAAATAGGTCCCGGCAATACTCTCAGCGCGCTATGCGAACAAAACGCAGAGTTCAGCGAATCGCATAAGGTGATTTCTTCGCTGCGCACGCGCAACGACGATACCACTGACGCGGAATTCATTTCGCGTTCGCTCGCGCAATTGTGGGTAAGCGGAAAAAAGATCGATTGGAAGAGCTACCACGCCCACGAACGTCGCCGGCGACTGCCCTTGCCAACTTACCCCTTCGAGCGCGAGCGCTTTTGGATCGAACCGGGGAGGAGACTCGAGTCGGCGGTACCTGCTGAGAAGGCCTCGCTGAAGGACGTTCGCGAGATCGGATTTTTCGGAGAGTCGTGGAAGCGTGCTGATCTGGATCGCAAAGAGCATGCAGAGCACGTCGGACCGTGGTTAATCTTTGAAGACTCGCAGGGTCTCGCGACTCGAATCGGCACGATCCTTCGACGTCGTGGAGAGCAATGCCTCGTCGTGAATCCCGGCAAAAGTTTTGCGCGACTTGCATCGGATAAGTACGAGATCGATCCCGACAATCCGGCTGACTACAACAAGCTGCTTTCCGAGATCGGTGCGAAGGGGGAATTCCCTCACTCGATATTGCATCTGTGGTCCGTCTGCGATCCGATCGCGCGCGACGACACCCTCGATGAGCTGGCGATCACGGAGACGATGAGCTTCTACAGCCTGATGTTTCTCGGGCAGGCTCTGGGAGCCACCGACCTACAGACTACCGTGCAGATCGCTGTCGTTTCGAACAACCTGCACCAGGTCGCGGGCGAGCCAATTCTGCGTCCGACTCGTGCGCTGATTGCTGGACCATGCGGCGTGATTCCCAGGGAGCTCGCCGACGCGCGCTGCATCAATATCGATGTTGAGCTGTCGGGTGGCGACGACGTAAAGGAAGCGGCAGAGCAGGTCATCGCTGAACTTCAGATGCGATCAACTGAGTCGCCCGTCGCGTATCGGAAGAACCGGCGTTACGTTCGGGCGTTTGCGCGACTTCGCAAACAGGAAAAGCAGCCGATAGCTCTTCGCGACAACGGCGTGTATCTGATCACGGGCGGCCTGGGCGGAATCGGATTGACGCTGGCTGAGTCGGTAGCCAAGTCGACACAGCACGCACGCATCGCGCTAGTCGGACGGAGCGCTTCCCAGTCAAGCTTGGACGCGGAACGGATCGGAAAAATTCGTGCGATCGAAGAGGCCGGCGCGGAAGTGATGGTTGTCCCAGGAGACGTTTGCGATCCGGAAGCAATGCGCAACGTCGCGGATCAGGTTCATGCGCGATTCGGATCGATCAACGGGATTATCCATGCAGCCGGCATCCTTGACGACGCCCCGATCCTGGAAAAGGATCGCATCGGCGCGGCACGAGTGCTCGCGCCAAAGATTCGCGGCACGCTGATTCTCGAATCAGTTTTTCAGCACGATCCGCTCGATTTCTTGATCGTGACGTCGTCAGTGAGCTCGATAGTCGCTCCTCCAGGCCAGTTGGATTACGCTGCGGCCAATGCCTTCCTTGATTCTTTCGCTAAGTCGCGGTCGCAAGAGCGCACTCGCTACATTTCGATCCAATGGCCTCGATGGACCGACGTAGGAATGGCCGCGGATGAGCCTTTAAAACCTACCGACGCTATTCATCCACTGCTGGGTCGTAAGACGGTTGAAAGGGAAGGGCAGCTGACCACCTACTCCAATACCTTAAGTCTGGCGAGCGATTGGATAGTCAGTGAACATCGTCTTAACGGCGGTACCGGACTGTTCCCTGCTACCGGCTATCTCGAGATGGTGCGAGCGGCGTTGATGGATCTGACGGGCGCTGAGGCGTTGTCGATCAGCGACTTCTACGTGAGCAAGCCTCTTCGGGTGCTGGCAGATTCCCCTCAGCAGTTGCGGCTATTGATGCGAAAACAAGGCGAGGGGTATCGATTCTCCGCTCAAGCTCGACCGGATCATTCGCACCGCTGGGTAGAATGCGCGTCAGGCGAAGCAAGCGCATCTGATCCTCCGTCGCAGAGTTTCCGTGTCGACCTCGATAGCACTCGTGACAAGTGTAACGAGCGCGTACTCGGCCTGGACCGTCCGCCTCGAAGCGAGGGGCAGGAACGTAACATCAAGTTCGGTGCGCGCTGGCGGAATTTAAAGAAGGTTTGGTTGGGGCGCGGCGAGTTGCTCAGTGACGTGGAGCTTTCCCCCGAATTCGCGTCCGAGGCCGACACTTATAGACTGCATCCCGCGTTGCTCGATATGGCGACCGGTAGCGCGATGTTCCTGATAGCGGGAAATGAGACGGCGAAACATTTGTATGTGCCTGTTTCCTACGGCAGCGTGAAAATTTTCGGCCCACTGCCCGCGACTTGCTACTCCTACGTACGAGCAAAATCCGGTACATCGATCGACAGTCCTTTGGCTACCTTCGATATTTCAATTCTCGATCGCGAAGGCAAGGTTGTCGTAGAGATAGGCGACTTCGCAGTGCGCCAGATACGCGATCTATCGTTGCTGGAAAGTGCGACAGACGAACTCGCCCGCGCTGACGGAGACGAACGCCAACAGGCCTCGCAAATGGCGGACGGTATCTCGTCGCAGGAAGGTGCCGGTGCGGTTGAACGTCTCATCGCGAACTCATCTCCATCAAGTGTCGTCGTTTTTCCGTCTGACTTTTCCTCCTATGTGGAAGCCGGAAAGCTACGCTACCTGGCTACACCAGAGAAACCTGCTGTATTCGAGTCTGCGGATTCTGACGACGACGTGGCGATCACTCTGACCCGTTGGTGGAAGGAGCTATTGGGCGTCGACAAGGTGGGCTTGCGGGACGACTTCTTCGAGCTCGGTGGGCAATCTCTCACAGGAGTCCGTTTGCTCGCGAAGGTGAAGAAGAAATACAGCGTCGATCTGAAACTTGCAACCTTGTTTTCTGCTCCCACGATCGAGAAGCTCTGCGCGCTGGTGGATAACCGCAAAGCTGAAGCACCGCGGTTCCATTCTCTGATTCCGATTCGACCCAACGGTACCAAGCCGATTCTGTTTCTCGTTCACGAGATCGAAGGCAGTGTGATCGTTTTCCGCGATCTGGTTAAGCATCTCGACCCGGACCAACCGCTCTGGGGTGTCGAATATTCGGGTGGTGAGTCGTCGTCGCCATTTCTTAAGATGGAAGATCTGGCCACGCACTACCTCGAGGAAATCCGCAAGCTCCAGCCCGCTGGTCCCTACTACTTCCTGGGATACTCATTTGGCGGATTGCTCGCGTTCGAAATGGCGCAGCAGCTACAGGCCGCGGGCCAGCAGGTGAAGATGCTGGGGATGCTCGATACGTTTCTGATGAACGGCGTTAGAGCGGCGGAACAGAATCGCACCATGTTCGGTAGCCTGAAGCGAAAGGCAGTATCACTTTGCAGGCATGTCGGTCGTCTGGCGTTCGGTCCGGATCGTCGCTCATATCTGACGGAAGACCTGGCGGAGCGACTCGACGCGACCATCGGCCAGGGACGGCAATTCATCTACGGCATTCTCAAGGCGCGTGGCCTTTCCATACCAAAATTCTTACTTCGCGCGAAGGACGTAAATTGGTTTGCGGCACGACGCTATCAAGCGCAGTTCTACCCGGGTCGCATCACGCTGTTTCGAGCTATCACTTCATTGAAATTTCTCGATATGCCGACTGATCGCGAGCTCGGATGGGGTCCGCTGGCGGGTAGAGGCGTCGAGGTCCGCGAGATCCCGGGGACCCATCGCGAAATTATGCGCGAGCCCAACGTCACAGTCCTCGCGCGCGAACTTAGCGCGTCTCTATCCGAGGCTCGTGTTCGCCAGCTGAGTGATTCGGACCTGCCAATCTCCGAGCGCACTGCTCATCGGCTTGATTCGTCGCGCCTCCGGAAGGCGGACAAGGTGCCCGCCTTCGGAAATACTCAAAGCGCTTAAAGCTCGCTCAGCGTTGGTTCGTATATTCCAATCCTCCAAGACCACCGGCGCGTCAGTGGATAGCGACCACTGAGTAAGCGGGCAGAGTGAGGGTGACGTTGGTGCCCGAGGTGGAGAGGCCGCCGGGTAGGGCGCCGACATAGACGTCGTTGGAGTTCTCGGCGTTGTCGGTCCAGCCGTTGGTATACAAGACGGTCTCGGCGGTCTGGGCATGGTGCCGCCCGAGGACGGGAACTCCAGTGTCACCGTGATCGATGATGCGGTTGTGTTCACCAGCGCCGCACTCCACGCACCTGCGTTCAGGTATGCGTTGATGACGGTTCCGCTCGGAGCATTAACCGGGTAATAAGCCCCGCCGATCGCTGAGTTCACTACTTCCATCCCCATTGCAATCGGGCGCAAATGCGGGAACGTCGGGCCGAAGTTGCTGTCGAAGTTAGTGACGATGCCCCAAATCGGTGCGTTAGCGCCGCTAAAGCCGTATTCGGCTTGCGCGAGTTGATATTCATTTTGAATTGGAACTCGCAGCAGTTGCTGGCCTTGCAACCAACTTTGCGCCATCCACGCCGCAGAAGGATAACCACCCTCCGACAGATAATACTGCTCCGTAGTTGCGGGACCACCGGCGGAACTCGGCCCCTCTTCGTAGAAATTGAGAAAGTTGTTCGAGCCAATCGTCGCCAAGTCGTTTTGCCCGGTAGCAATGCAGCCGGTACCGGAAGGACCGACTACCGCCGGGACCGCCGAAAAATAGGCCGCAGCATACGCCGCCGCCTGCGCCTCCAAGCTGCCGCTTTCCGCAGTATTGACGAAATAGTACGGAGCATCATCGGTCCCATATTGACTGGTATTAGGCATCGGGTAACCGGCTGCTGCCGCGCCAGCCATTTCGCCGCCGATGACCCCGGTATTGCAGACCTGGTTGCCCATCATGTAGTGAAATCGGCTGGCGACCGACGGGCAATGCGCTGTCGCCTCGGTGCTCATAACGCTGAAATTGCGCTGGGCCTCCTCCGCGTAGCCTAGCTTGACCAGGTTGCTTGAACCGTAGGAAATATGTCCAGCGCCGTTATTCCATTCCTCGTTACTTTGCTCGATCCAGACCGACGGGAAGCTATAGGTGGTGATCGCCGAGCACATACGATCGGTAAAGGCGATCAGGTCGGCATCGTTCATCGCGTTGCCGATGGTCATAAACGGCACCGCGCCGAGTGCGCCATCCAGCGCGTAAGCATCCTGCGCAGAGTAAGTCCACGTCCAATTGCCCAATCCATTAATAACTGCGGGTCCGTGCAGGTAGTCGCAGGTGCCGGACGTTGTCGGCCCGGAATTTCCTGCCGTGCAACCGCTCGCGCCCTCATAGCCAGCGTCATTGGTTCCCAGCTGGTTGTACGCTCCATAGCGTAACGAGCCGGGATTGAGAGCTTGCAGCGAGGTAACGACTTCGTTGCGGAACCCAGTGGTCGAGGTCGCCGCCCTGCCGTAGTAAACATCGTCGATATAGATGGCCGCGCCGGTCTCGGCACTGCCATTGCTCGCAGTCATCTTGAAGTCCAGCCGCCCTTGGTTTTGCCCACCAGTAAAGGCAACATCCCCGCCCGTAAAGGGCAGAGTGTACTGATGCCACTGCCCGTCATTGGTCAGTGTGAAGGTCTGCGAAGCTGACCAACTTGACCCGGTTCGGGAAGTCGCGACTGTTACCTGCGGCGCGCCGGTCGAAGTATTGACAGCTTGGGCATAGAAGGAGATTTCGAATGCCCCCACCACCGGATGCCACGGACCAGACTGCGGTGCTACCAGACAAGTATTTGAGCCGCCACAATCGGCAACTTCGTTCGCTATCGTGCAAGGCGTGGCGTCGTTGGCGCACACGCCGCCCTGGGTTGCGCCGGCATCCCAGCCATAATCTGCATAGTGGGTGGTACTGTTACCATCGGCAACCTTCATCGCCAGCGAGCCTTGACCCTCATAGGCTTCGGCAGTTGAGAGTCCGACATTGCTATCAGGATAAAACCAGCCTGCGAGAAGGGTGGCACCCCCGTCGTTGCCGACACCGATGTTGACTGAAGTGAGCACTTCACTTACGCCAACCCCAGCACCGAGAGTTGGGCAACTGATTGAGGAACCCGCCGCGTTCTCACAACTCCCGAACGTGTAGGAACCGCCTGATGTGAACCCTGTGATAGTGAATTGGTCTCCCGCTGCCGCGCCTGTCCGAACAGAAGCCTTCGCCCCAACCCAATAACCCGTAGCCGCGCCGCTGTCCGTAGTATCGGTGAAGGAACTGCTGGTCGCGCCGCTGCCGACTTTGATCAGGTGTCCATCGGTCGGCGGTTCCTGCCCCGGATTATCGACCATGTTCTGCATGAAGTTCTTTTCTTCGATTGTTCTGCTGATCAAGATTCACGCCGATCCCATAGACGCCGGTCACCGCGGGCGTCGACGCTACCTGCGCCACAGGATCGCCCGCAGTGGCCGTTGGGGTTGGCGCTCCCAAGCTTGACGTCGCGGTCGCCGTCGCCGTTGCACGTGGCCGTCGCCGTCAGCGTTGCGGTTCGCGTCGCTGTGCCGGTCGCCGTTGCCGTGGCAGTGTTGGTTGACGTGCGAGTGGCGGTCGCGGTTGCGCTAGCAGTCGGCGTCGAGGTTTGTGTCGCGGTTGCGGTCGCCGTCGAGTGGCGGTCGCGGTCGAAGTTGCTGTTGCAGTTTGCGTCGCCGTCATTGTGGGCGTCGCGGTCGGCGTTGGCGTCGCGGTGGCTGTCGAGGTTGCCGTGGCCGTCGCGGTCGCCGTCGTCTGTCGACGATGCGGATGCGGTAGCCGTTGAAGTTGCCGTGTCGGTAGATGTCGCCGTAGCCGTCGGAGTCGGCGTCGGCGTTGCCGTGGCAGTTGCGGTCTGAGTATCAGTCGCTGTTGCGCTCGGCGTCGCGCTCGTCGTGGCAGTAGCAGTGCCACTAGCTGTGGATGTGGCCGTCGTCGTCGTAGCCGTCGAAGTTGCCGTGACTGAAGCTGTTGCGGTCTGAGTAGCCGTCGCGGTCGTCGTCGGCGATGCAGAAGCAGTTACCGTGGCAGTTGGGGTCGGGGTCCGAGTTTTGGTGGCAGACGCAGTCGCCGTCCGGGTAGCCTTCGCGGTCCGAGTAGCCGTGGCCGTTGCGGTCCGAGTGGCTGTTGCGGTTCGAGTAGCCGTTGCGGTCGCCGTCCGCGATGCAGAAGCAGTCGCCGTGGCAGTTGGGGTCGGGGTCCGAGTATTGGTGGCGGACGCGGTCGCGGTTGCGGTTCGTGTCGTTGTGGCGGTCGCCTTGCCTGTGGTGGTCGCGGACGCGGTTGCAGTTGCGGTCGAAGTCGCAGTCCGGGTCGCAGTGGCAGTAGCTGTCGCCGTCGCAGTTGTGCTCGCCGTCACAGACGCGGTTGGAGTCGGTGTCGGCGTTCGCGATGCGGTTACAGTCGTCGTGGCGGTCGAAGTTGAGGTTGCAGTGGCTGTCGCAGTCGGCGTCGAAGACGTTGTGGTAGGCGTCGCCGTAGGGGTCGGAGTTGCGACTGGATCCTGGGTTTTTCTAATTCGAATCCGCTGCGGAGCTTTCGCCTTGGTCCCGCTTTGGACCAATTCCGCAGCCAATTCATATTCACCAGGAGCAACCGCGCCCATATTTAACGTGGTGACCAGAGAGGTCTGGGTCGGCTGGATTGAATCAGCGATCACCTTCTTGCCATTCGTTTTGAGCACTCTCAGCCGAAGTCGATATTTGTTGAGCTGAGTCCCAGACTTTGGTTGGACGGTGACGCCGAGTTGAATCATCTGCGGCTGGTTCGGAGCGAGTACTCCGTTCGCCGGATAGATGAGCGACACCTGGACGGCCGCAGGCGTCTTTTTCGCGCGCTTGGCACCCGCAGCAGCAGGCTGGCTCTGTACGAATGGCTCGCTGGTGGAAGCAATTGCGATCGGCCCAAGGACAGCGATCAGAATCAACACAAGACATGAAGCGAACAAGTTCGCTGCTTTCGTTCCGCGCACTTCGACCCTCCCCAGGGCTTTCCGATGCAGAGGCGGCCACACGCCCGCCACGCCCGGATGCACTCCACCGCGCACGTGCAAAGCAAGCGGCATGCCATTTGCCTACGGCTAGTTTTACTTCACTACGACGAGTAGCAGTATCGGACAGCCGGTCAGGCCATGTGTCGAATGCGTGAACTGCCGAGCCGAAAGTTGCGTTACCGCAACTTTTTAGACCGATTCGACCGAATCAGAGCGTGACTGCAACAGAGAGTTTGTGAAACTCTACTTTTAGACACCATAAGTGAGGCGACTGAACGGAGCCCTTGTCTGCGGTGGTCACAGCAGGCGTACGGCGACGCTGAAAAGAAATCGGGGTGACGGTCAGGCCGGATCCGAAAGAACAGATGCCGCGCGGCGCCGCCCCGCTTGTAATCGAATCTTCACCGGATAGGGTGCGTCATCGTGTAACCGAAGGAACCTTGTGACTGATCTCCAGCGCTTCACGGCCGACCTCGAGCAACTTATCGATGGATCGTAATCAGACGTCAAAGGACCGATAAGGCTGTGGGATGCTACTCGAGGCCTTAGCGATTCAATACCGCCGGTTCACCGAGTGCGCTCTAAGAACTTTCCACGCAGCTTCGTTCCAGAACAGGTCTCGTTCCAGACGGGTCGGACCGGTTTGGCTCACCTTTAGCGGCACTGGCTCAGTGGATAGCGACCACTGAGTAAGCGGGCAGAGTGAGGGTGACGTTGGTGCCCGAGGTGGAGAGGCCGCCGGGTAGGGCGCCGACATAGACGTCGTTGGAGTTCTCGGCGTTGTCGGTCCAGCCGTTGGTATACAAGACGGTCTCGGCGGTCGTGGGCATGGTGCCGCCCGAGGACGGGAACTCCAGTGTCACCGTGATCGATGATGCGGTTGTGTTCACCAGCGCCGCACTCCACGCACCTGCGTTCAGGTATGCGTTGATGACGGTTCCGCTCGGAGCATTAACCGGGTAATAAGCCCCGCCGATCGCTGAGTTCACTACTTCCATCCCCATTGCAATCGGGCGCAAATGCGGGAACGTCGGGCCGAAGTTGCTGTCGAAGTTAGTGACGATGCCCCAAATCGGTGCGTTAGCGCCGCTAAAGCCGTATTCGGCTTGCGCGAGTTGATATTCATTTTGAATTGGAACTCGCAGCAGTTGCTGGCCTTGCAACCAACTTTGCGCCATCCACGCCGCAGAAGGATAACCACCCTCCGACAGATAATACTGCTCCGTAGTTGCGGGACCACCGGCGGAACTCGGCCCCTCTTCGTAGAAATTGAGAAAGTTGTTCGAGCCAATCGTCGCCAAGTCGTTTTGCCCGGTAGCAATGCAGCCGGTACCGGAAGGACCGACTACCGCCGGGACCGCCGAAAAATAGGCCGCAGCATACGCCGCCGCCTGCGCCTCCAAGCTGCCGCTTTCCGCAGTATTGACGAAATAGTACGGAGCATCATCGGTCCCATATTGACTGGTATTAGGCATCGGGTAACCGGCTGCTGCCGCGCCAGCCATTTCGCCGCCGATGACCCCGGTATTGCAGACCTGGTTGCCCATCATGTAGTGAAATCGGCTGGCGACCGACGGGCAATGCGCTGTCGCCTCGGTGCTCATAACGCTGAAATTGCGCTGGGCCTCCTCCGCGTAGCCTAGCTTGACCAGGTTGCTTGAACCGTAGGAAATATGTCCAGCGCCGTTATTCCATTCCTCGTTACTTTGCTCGATCCAGACCGACGGGAAGCTATAGGTGGTGATCGCCGAGCACATACGATCGGTAAAGGCGATCAGGTCGGCATCGTTCATCGCGTTGCCGATGGTCATAAACGGCACCGCGCCGAGTGCGCCATCCAGCGCGTAAGCATCCTGCGCAGAGTAAGTCCACGTCCAATTGCCCAATCCATTAATAACTGCGGGTCCGTGCAGGTAGTCGCAGGTGCCGGACGTTGTCGGCCCGGAATTTCCTGCCGTGCAACCGCTCGCGCCCTCATAGCCAGCGTCATTGGTTCCCAGCTGGTTGATACGCTCCATAGCGTAACGAGCCGGGATTGAGAGCTTGCAGCGAGGTAACGACTTCGTTGCGGAACCCAGTGGTCGAGGTCGCCGCCTTGCCGTAGTAAACATCGTCGATATAGATGGCCGCGCCGGTCTCGGCACTGCCATTGCTCGCAGTCAACTTGAAGTCCAGCCGCCCTTGGTTTTGCCCACCAGTAAAGGCAACATCCCCGCCCGTAAAGGGCAGAGTGTACTGATGCCACTGCCCGTCATTGGTCAGTGTGAAGGTCTGCGAAGCTGACCAACTTGACCCGGTTCGGGAAGTCGCGACTGTTACCTGCGGCGCGCCGGTCGAAGTATTGACAGCTTGGGCATAGAAGGAGATTTCGAATGCCCCCACCACCGGATGCCACGGACCAGACTGCGGTGCTACCAGACAAGTATTTGAGCCGCCACAATCGATGCAACTTCGTTCGCTATCGTGCAAGGCGTGGCGTCGTTGGCGCACACGCCGCCCTGGGTTGCGCCGGCATCCCAGCCATAATCTGCATAGTGGGTGGTACTGTTACCATCGGCAACATTCATCGCCAGCGAGCCTTGACCCTCATAGGCTTCGGCAGTTGAGAGTCCGACATTGCTATCAGGCCAAATTCCAGTCAGCGATGAGGGTGGTGCCCCCGTCGTTGCCGACACCGATGTTGACTGAAGTGAGCACCTCACTTACGCCAACCCCAGCGCCAGAGTCGGACAACTGATTGAGCTACCACTTGCGTTCTCGCAAGTGCCGAAGGTGTAGCTGCCACCTGCCGTAAAGCCAGTAATCGTGAATTGGTCTCCGGCTGCTGCACCCGTTCTCACCGAAGCGTTGGCCCCAACCCAATAACCCGTAGCCGCGCCGCTGTCCGTAGTATCGGTGAAGGAACTGCTGGTCGCTCCGCTGCCGACTTTGATCAAGTGTCCGTCAGTCGGCGGTTCGAAGCCCCGGATTATCAAACAGGTTCTGCATGAAGTCGTTTTCGCCGTAGAGATTTTGCTGACCCAGATTCACCCCCATCCGATTGACGCCGCCACCATTACCGCTGGTGTGGACGACACCTGCGCCGTCAATCCTCCCACCGGCGTCGCAATCGCAGTCGGCGAACTTGACTTCGTCGTCGCGGTCACTGTTGCAGTTGCTGTTCGCGTCGGCGTTGCCGTTGGTGTCAGGGTTCGCGTCGCTGTGCTTGACGTTGCTGTCGCTGTTGCAGTTCGCGTCGCGGTCGGGGTCACCGTCGCCGAGTGAGCGCCGGTCGCCGTAGCCGTCGCTGTCGGCGTTACAGTTCGAGTCGGCGTGGCGGTAGGGGTCGCAGCGTGCGTATTCGATGCGGTCGCAGTTGCGGTTCGTGTCGCGGTTCGCGTCGCGGTCGCCGTTCTCGTGGCCGTTGCGGTAGCGGTAGAAGTCAATTTCTTCCGGTCGCAGTTGAGGTTGGCGTTGGAACTGGATCTTGCTCCTTCTCAATCATGGTTTGCGACCCCGCCAAGTGAGTTCCATTGCGAACCAACTTGGTGGTCAAAGAGTACTCAGCCGGCGCCAACTTTTGCGCGTTCACCGTCAGTACAGAATATGCCTTGGTGACTCGGAACTGCTGAGAGAATGCGAGGTGGCCGGACGGCGTCCGCATTTTCAGCATCAATCGATAGGAACCGAGCGAAGTCCCCGTCTTCGGCGTGACAGTAACGCCAACCTGGATCATCTGCGTCTGGTTCGAGCCGAGTACCCCGTTGGCCGGGTAAAGGAGCGACACCTGCAGACCGGAGCCTCCCGTTTTTGATTTGGCATCCGACGAGACTTCAGGTTCGCCGGCAAATGATTTTCCGGTCCAGGAAACAATGACCGCCGCAAAGACAGCCGCCATCAGAATTGATGTGAGAATCGAGCCACACCGCTGTGCAACTTTTGATCCGCGCACTTCTAATCCGCGCATTGGAAACTCCCCATCTCGCTGCGCGACTAATCGACCATGATTCCGGTTCCTCCTCCACAGAGTAGGAATTTATAACTCACCGTTATCCGGAGCCCACCTAAACCAATGGCGGCCGGAACGGGCGCCCGAAACCGGAGGTCTCGGAAAAGGATTCCGAAGGGTCAAGAGCAGCGAAATGGTCGAGTAACAACCAGCGTTAACTAGCTGTTACTGCAGGACCCCGCACACACACACGGGCACGAAGACCCCATCCACACTACACACCAGGAAGAATCCAAATTGCGCGCTCCCCGCTCGCAAACGCGGCAAGTAAACCCGTTGGAGACACCTGTGTCAACCCAGCTAATTGTAGGTTGAGAAAGATTATTCACAGAACAAAAGCGTTGGTACGTCGTTTCGCCATCTTGTGCCCATGCCAATCACTTTGTGTGCCAGAGTGTCAGTTCGTGAGTAAGTAAGTTCACTACGAACGGAAGAAAGAGAACGGAACATAGAATTGCAGGCACTTATCGCAGCTCTTTGCAGCTTCGTGAGTTAATTTTTTTTCGCTCGGAGCAGTCTTTTGCATGCGAAATGAACGGACGTCCGCCTCAAGCACCAATCACCACGGACGAGGTAGCCTGGTTTTAGAAGCGATCAGCGGGAGTTGGTCAGACGACGGCTATCGTTTGGGGCATCTTCAAGTGAAGCGGCCGGAGATGGGTAACTAGTCAGTTGCGGATTCCAAGCCCGCTGGTCCGGTGACCTTTTCGGAGTCGTTGACGGGTTCTTTGTGATCGTTGACCGCGACGATCCTTGCGGGAACCCCCACCGCGGTTGCTCCGCGAGGGACGTCCTGCAAAACCACTGCGTTGGCGCCGATGCGAGCATGGTCGTCGATATGCACGCCGCCAAGCACTTTAGCGCCTGCGCCGAAATATACGTTTCCTCCAACGACCGGCGCCCCGGGCTTGGGGCCGCCGACCCCAATCGTCACTTGTTGAAAGACCAGGCAATTGGGTCCGATGACGGAATCAGGAAAGATGACAACGCCGTTGGGATGGGGGATCAGAAACCCACCACCGATATTGCAATTCAACGGAATATCGGCGCCGGTGACAACGCTCCAAAAGCGATGCTCAAGCACCCAGTATTTGCCGAGCCATCTCGAGGCAACACCGCGCTTGCTCGCCTTCTGATAGCATCTGATCGACCGCAACAGGCGACGCCCTGGGTCCCAGAACCCATTACAACGCTCGCGGCTCCAATCAGGCGTATCTGCGGAAATTGTTTCGTAGTCCGGCACTCAACCTCTCAGACTGTGGGACCACGACAACGCCATTCAGCCGACGCCGGACGACAAACAGTCGAAGGATTCTCCGACGACTTTGTCGATACTCTTGCGAAGTGTTTGCGCAACGAGAACGCGATCGAGCTCGGGCTTGAAGATTTCCAGATGATCGACCGCGTTGACGCGGCAAATTTCAATTTCGTTCTGAACCAGATCGCCCCAGCCGAAATTCGGATCGCGATAGCGTCCTACGAGATTGCTTTCGCGCTTGACCAACAGAACCCTTCCTGAATAAGGCGCAGGACGATACATTCGAGCCGCAAGTATTCGCACCGTCGAAGACTTGAGCCCATCCAAAACACTGCGGGTGCGATCTTGTCCATTCGAAGTCCGCAGCCATCTGGGTGCGCGTCCCTTCAGTCCGCGGACCTTGTCGATTATCCATCCCGGAATCTCGCGCCATTGCATCATGCTCAGATCGGTTCGGTAGGAATTCACGCTCATCCAGAAATCGGAATACTCGCGCATGAAGTATGGATTCGGGGCGTCGAACAGTACCAATAACCCTACCTGATGCCCTCGCGCGTGAAGCCGCTGCGCGATCTCGTAAGCGACGATTCCCGACGCGCTGCATCCGCCGAGCATGTACGGCCCGTGAGGCTGTCGCGCCAGGATTGTCTTGATGTGCTCATCGGCTTCATCGGCGATCGTGTAGTTTTCGTCTTGCGTCTCCTCGTAGCCGATAAGACTCAAGACCGGCTGATCGGTGCCGGTAAGCAGAACGACATCAATGAAAAACGGAAAGGAATCGACGATGAAGAACGGCGGCCTTTCTCCAGCCGGCTGAAGTGCAACCATCGGCGCGTCTGCTGAGACAATCGCGAGCGACTTGGTGTTCTCCCGCAGAATCGTATAGAACTTGCGGCGCATAGACATGTCCGTACTAAGCTCCCCTTTTAACGCCCGGACTACGCTCCTCTTCGACCCACTTGAATTCCCTTTTTCGGATCAGATCGACAAATGTTTGCGGACTCCGGCAGGCCATTTTGGCAGTTCAAGACCGTGAGTCTTGAAGAGCGCCAACACGAGTCGATCCATGCCGAACGCCACGCATCCGGTATGAGCCTTGTCGCCGTTCCCGGTCGTCAAAGGCCACGCCGTGCTGAAATGATCGCGATGACAATTGAAACTCATGCATGCGGTCGGTTCCTCGTCGGAACGCAACGCTATCAGCAGTTCAAATTTCAACGATTGTTCCAGTTGGCTCATGGCGGCCAATCTGCCGGCTCTTCCGAAAAACGGATCGCTGGCGGGAGCAACACGATGCTCGAGGCCGAGCTGTTTTGCCATACGCTGCCCCAACATTAGCCATCGACTGCGAAATTTCAGGACCTGCTCGGGAGTTCCAAGACAGACGAACTCCCGCATTCTGAACGATTGAAATCGTCCCATCTCGGAGGTTGATTCGTGGCGAAAGCAGTCTGAAGCCACGTCGACTACAACGCCGCTGGCTGGAATCGGACCGCGCGCCGCTACCATCGGATAGACCGGATAGCAGGCAGCGGGGGAGAGCACGAGTTCGGTCGCCGACAATTCATCGACCCAATCCGGTTGTTCGACGACGGCCCGGATGGTCGCCTCACTTCCCTTGAGGCAACTGACGCCGCCCAGCAGATGGGGGAAGCTGTGCAGATAGCCGGAGCGTTCCAACTCGGTCCGACTCATGACCGGCGGAAATCTCAAGACCTCAGTCTCGGGGTCGCGCTGTCGGCTGATAAAAAAGGACAGCCCCTCGATAACTTGTTCGAACAGGCCGGTCCGCGCGTAAACGCCTCCGACCGGGCTCGGCACGAGGAGCGCCCGCATTAAAGAGTCCGCATCATTTTCGCTGGTCTGACTTAATTGCACCTTTTCTCTCTACCCCTTAACAAACAACCGACCCTAAAACGTTCCCCCAACCCTTAAGAGCGAATTGAACCCGGTATCTGGACCAGCAAAGACGGAGCTGCGGCATTGGCCAGGATTCTTTCGTTGTTAATCATGATCGAAGATGACAGCACGTCGCGAACGTGACGCGCCACGGAGAATTCACCGTCGTTTCGGTAGCCCGACAATCCACACGCCTGCATCGCACTCATGACGGTCGCGGTCGCCATTTCGGAGGCGCCTACTTTCAGCAAGTTCATCGCGGACTGGAACTCGATCGAATCGAGCTCGCTTTCGTTGGTACGAATCGCCTCGAACCGCTGAAGGGCCGTGGCCAACGATCCCCGCAACGCGCGCAGCGACATAGTTGCCCGCACGAGATGAGTCGCCGGCGGCGCCGATTGAGCGCTTGCCTTGCGAGCTGCAGCGCGGACCGAGCGACGCGCGCGCTCGACGGCTGCCGCAGCGAGCCCGGTCCATACTGCGGCCCAGGTCAAGTGTGCGACCGGCATCATCGTATGCGATTGAATCTTCTCGTAAGGAACCGGCACCACTTGTGATGCCTCGCCCACGCCTTTGAGTTTGAAGCCGGAACTGCAGGTGCCGCGCATGCCCAGAGTGTCCCAGCTCATGATGGGCTCGAGTCCATAGTCTTCTTTCATGAACGCAACGATGACCTGGTCGCTCGAGGCGGCATCAGGGGAGCGGCGCGCCGTCGTCAGGATGGCGTCGGCCTGCATCCCGTATGAGATTACCGTCGCGCTCTTGGTGAGCGAGATGCGCGAACCGGTGCGTTCCACCGCGCATTCGCTTTTGCGCAGATCGCCGCCGCCCGCGCCCTCGGTGGTCGACGATGCGAGCAGCAGCTGCTCGGTGGCCAATCGGCGCATCAGGCGCATGTGCCAGGGGCTATTCGCTGCATGCCGCACCAGAATCGCGACCATGATCTGATGCATCGCAAAGATCATCGCGCTCGAGGAGCAGCCGCGCGCGATGATGTAACAGGCGTCGACCGCGTCAGAGATACTGGCGCCTTCACCGCCCAGCTCAACCGGAACCATCATGCCGAGCAGGCGTTGCTCTCGCGCGGATTGAATCGCCTCGATCGGAAATCGCGCTTCGCGGTCGACGGCGTCGGCGTTCTTGAGCGCTATGGCGGCGGTAACTTCAGCACGGGAATTCAGATCGCTCGCCAGGTTGGAGAAATGAGCCGCTACTATTGACTCTGCCGATTCCACGGAATTCTGGGCGTAAGACAGGGCACGCAATCCGCCTTCGTCCGTCATGACTCGTTCTGGTTGATTCAAGAGAGTTTCCCTTTGTTTCATCCAAGCAGGGAAGGCTTGATCCCTCAAAGCAAAAATTAACCTGATTGAGTAGTTTTTACGCTAAACCCCGCGAACCCCGATCGGCAGGCTGTTTCCCGAAGAAACCCCTCCAAATTGGCGATTTTGGGCTGACGGGCGGCCCCTCCGCGCCCGGTCATTTTCACCGCGATCCGAACATCGGCGGTGATAATGGACTGCGCCTCTGAGCCTCCGGCATGTAAATCTTTCCCAGAATCGCATCGCGGCCGACAGCGACGGCGAAGAAGGGGAACGCAGCAGGATCTATGGAAAACAGCAGCATCTCCGCTGGAGAGCGAATCGTCGCGGTGGTCCAGCGTCTGGTCAGCGAAAGATCGATTACGCGGCTGGTATCGTCGGCCGACAGCCTGGCGGAGGCTGGCCTGACGTCGCTCGACGCAGTCAGGCTGGTGCTGCTGGTCGAAGACGAGTTCAATCTCGAGATACCCGTAAGCGAGCTGACACTCGCAAACTTCAGGTCGGTTTCCACGATCAGCCTGCTGGTAACAAAGTTGCTGAGCCTCAGTTGAGCTCCAATCTACGCTAGGCCCGGGAACCAAAGGTCCCGTTTCTCGCAATTGACGTACGATGGGCCCGACCCAGATTGACCGCCTGCTGCGAGAGCTTTATGCCGCCAGATCGAGCGGCGACCTCGAACGCGTGTGTCGAGTGTTCGCGGCCGATGCGAAATTCCAAATCGCTGGTGCGAGCGAGGCCGGCCCCGCCGGGATCAAGGCCAACGGCATCAGGGAATTTCGCCCGCTGCTGGCTTTCATGATCAAAACGTTCAAGCTCGGCGAGCTGACAATCCGCACCATGGAAATCCAGGAAGATAAGGCGACCGTCCGCTGGCAGGCCGACGTTCAATCGCGCATTACCGGAGCTACGGTGCCGACCGAGTTGATCGATTTGGTGGAAGTTCGCGATGGCAAGATCGTGAACTACAACGAAGTCTTCATGCCGCGCTAGTTGAGAGTTTGAAGAAATGCAGCGTCGTGACTATCGCGGATTCGAACTGATGAATGAAACGGATTCCAGAGTGGCATGCTCGCCTGATCGTCAAAATTGCGCAATCTATGAAACTCGTCACGTATTTGATGGTGACGTCACTAGCCGGTTCATGTTTTGGCGAAGATGCCGGTTATGTGGCTTGGGACAACTCGCTGGCATCAGGAATCCTGACCGCAGCATCGAATTATCTGATGACTTCCGACTTGCGCACCGGTCCGCCCAAGGAAACCAGTTTCGGTCTCGTGCAGACTGGTCCTTCCGCAGGGCAGCCGACTGCGCGTTCTGCGTTGCCCGCTCAGATTCGAAACTTGAAGCATTACGTTCACTACCGAAAGTTGTATCCGCTCTTTGGCGGGCGATTGTCGACGCCGAGCTGTTCACTGAGAGCGTAAAGCCATCTCTTCCTCTGGGCTGGATCCTTATCCATATGTCGTACTTCTGCAAGGTCCGCTGGTAGCGATCAAGTTCCTGGCTTCCAACCTTCATGAGTCAAAAGAACCTTGTTCATCGGGTGATAGCGGCCGGCGTAAATGAGGCGTGGAAGACGACTAGCTCGTGAAGCAAACCGTTCTCGCAGTTCCGCCTCGCGAATGATGTCTTCAGCGCGGGCGCGGGTATCAAGGAACAACATCCGGCGCGGGTTTGCGGCGGCTAGCTCACTATACGTCGGATAGCCGTTGGCATGTACTTCGTGCGCGGATGCGACGCATTCCAGCCTGCGGCGCTTTCTCAAACGAATTCTAGCTTCCCGCCACAGCCGCCTCGCCGGTGAACGGGTGGATGCCCGCATAATCTCCAGCTCGGTGCGCAGCGTATACTCCGACACGACGGCATAGGGGATGCCTCGCGCACGACAGAGACTGGCTACGCCTAGGTTGAGCTCCTCAAAAGCGCCCAGGTACACAAGCCCGACTCCATCGAGCGAACGTTCAATGAGGCGAAGACTGGCGGCGCCTGAAATGGGTTGGTCGAGGAGATTAACGCTATACGGAAGCTGCAAAATTGGTACTTCAATCATGTCCATCGCATGCTTGGCTTCCGCCGGCGTGAGACGCGGCAGCATGCAAGTGAATGGACGATCAAGTCTTTCGACGAACCCGATCATTCCCTGGTGAAAGTTACGGGCGATCAGATCGGTTCGAGGACGAGTCTCGCGCTGAAATGCACAGGCGCCGACCAATTCTGGTGGAACACTTTCGGCCGGGCGCCGTCGATCTGCGAATAGCTGTTTTCTCTCATGTCGCTTTTCAGAGTTAGATAGGCTGCTCCGCGCACGTGAACCGCTAGCTATCAGTGTATCACCAGCATCGAGAACATCGTCGGGCTTAGTCTCGCCGTGAGTTATGCATGCGCGGATGACGTCGCTGCTTTCGAATGACGCGACTGCTATCCACGCGTGGCCTGAGGCGAGGACGCGCGCCACGATCGAGCGCACATCGCCAACGCCGGGTGGAGGTTTGATGCACAGCACGGCGAGCGGCGACGAGTTGACGATCGACCATCCTCGGCGTGACAGCTCGCTCTTGAGCGTCTCGGCCAGGTCGACCGATCTCTCCACATGCTCTGCGTATCCGCTCCATCCTGCCGCCGCGAGCGACATGAACAGGCGCAGTCCGAGGAATCTCCTCGACCACTGAACCGAGGTGACATACGGGTCGGAGCTGGCGTTGTTCGAGGGCATGAAGCTGGTCCAGACCTGGAAGGCGGACGCCAACACGTCGCGGTGCCTGGTGATAAACATCCCGCAACCCATCGTCGTCGCAAGCCACTTGTGGGCGTCGATAGTGATGGAGTCCGCACGCTCGATGCCGCTGAGAACATGTCGCAACCGATCGGACGCGATGACTGCTCCGCCCCAGGCCGCGTCGACGTGGTACCAGAGGCCGTTCGCGCGGGCGAGTTCGGCGCATGCCCACAGCGGATCGATCATTCCGGCGTTGGTGGTGCCGGCGGTGGCGGCGATCATGATCGGAACGCATCCGCCCATGCGGTCTCCGATGATCGCTTCCCTCAATGCGTTCTGGTCCATGACGCCGTATCCGTCGGTGGCGACCAGGCGCACCGCCGATCGTCCGATCCCGGCCTGGTGCGCGATCTTGATCCAAGCAAGATGGCTTTCGCGCGATACGTAAAATACCGGCGGCCCCTCAAAGGCGCGCGCTCCCCTCGCCGCAAAGTCGGGATTCGACCGGGTCAACGCACAGATCAGCGCCGTGTAGTTCGCCTCGGAACCGCCGGAGGTGAAATGTCCGGCGGCCTCCGGCGGAAACCCTGCCCGGCGGGCAATCGAGCGGATTACGTGAGCTTCGATCTCAACCGCGACCGGCGACGTAGTTGCGGTAGCGAGTTGAGGATTGAATGCGCCGGCAACCCGTTCCGCGCACTGCGCCGGAAATGTCGGCGCCGGATTGAACAAGCCGAAGTAGCGCGGATGCGTGACGTGGACGAGACCATGCTCCATTTGAGCGATGGTCCACGACAGCAATTCGTCAAGTGGGCGCGGCACCTGGAAATCGAAATCGGCGAGTTCGCTCCTGAAGGCCGCCACGTCCATCCGGGGGATCACCGGACCTTTGGCCACCCGACGATCGACGTCCATCAACTCGCGCGTGAGGAGATCGTCGATGCGCTCGCGCTCGGCCGGCGGCGGAAACAGCGCAGACTCGCTCGCGCGAGGCGCGACGCGCACTTTGACTTTGGCAGCGGATCTTTTTCGTCGCCGCATCGTGGCTATGCGTCCTCAAACATCCGCGACAGCATCGTCCGTCGTGATTCAGACGGCTTGCGGGGCATTGGCAGAATGGGGAGCCCGCGCGCGGTCGCCCGTCTGACGTCTATGCTCAACCAGGTACGACAACCAATTCGTGTAGAGACGCACGGCTGACGGATGCCAGTCATGCGCCAACTTCGATTCCGCATCGGGAAAATTCAGAACGACGTGGGTGTCGCGATCGCGCATCGCACGCTCGCGAAATTCGTTTAATTCGGCCGCGGTGCGATCGTCAAAATAGCCGCGCGGCATCGCAGGGTATCGATCTGTTTCGCGCGCGACGTATGCACGGATGTCGCGCCGATACTCGCGAAACAGCGCGCTGGCGTCGTATTCCGGATGCCCCTGCAAATAAATCGAAAGACTGTGCCGATGTCTAACGAACAAATCGGCGCCCGCCTCAGGCGATCGCGACAGAACGCAAAAGTCGTTCGCAACGAGATCATCTTCCCGCAGATCGTTAAATCGGGAATGCGGCACACACCATCGCGAAGGATGGCTCGACACGATCGCGTGGTCCGCGACCTTCGCGCACTCGAATACGCCCGAAAGCTTCTCGCGAAAAGGCCGGCGACGAATTCCGTCCGAATGCAGAACTGCAGCGTGCGCCGCAAGACACGACCATACGGTCGAAGTGGTGTGGTCCTCCGCCCAATCGACGACTTTCGTCATGCTGGGCCAGTAAGGTTCGTCGGAAAGCTCGGCTGCGCGCGGCTCGGCGCCTGTGACGATCAGGCCATCGAGCCGGTCGTTCAGCATTTCGCCGATGTCTTCGTAGTGGTGGCCGACGTACGCCCGGCCGGCCTCCGAGCGGTGAAGCTCAGGGATTGAAAAAAATCTCACGAAGATCAAAAGGCTCCCTGCCGCCTCGGCCAGAAGGTCGCAGAATTGACGCTCGGTGGCTTGCAGAGCGCCGTCGGGCATGTTGTTGACGAGGCCGATCACCAGAGGGGATCGTCGGTTCATGCCGCGCGAGACGTCTCTCAATGGCGTACCGCAGGAACCCTTGCGTATTCTGATCATGATTCCCCCGCGCGGTTCAGCGCCTGATCGAGGTCGGCGACGATATCGTCGATGTGCTCGATGCCGACGCTGAGCCGAATCATCTCGGGCGTTACGCCCGCCTTCATCTGCTCTTCAGCGGACATTTGCCGATGCGTGGTCGAGGCCGGGTGACAGGCCAGCGTCTTCGCATCGCCAAGGTTGACCAGTCTCTTCACGAGTTTCAGCGCGTCGTAAAATTTCGCCGCGGAACGGTATCCGCCGCGCACGCCGAAGGTGATCAGCGAGCACGCGCGTCCACCAAGATATTTTCGGGCCAGTTGATGATATGGGTTGTCTTCGAAGCCGACGTAATTGATCCCTTCGACGCGCTTGTCCGCGCGCAGGAACTCGGCCACGCGCCGTGCGTTCTCGACGTGGCGCTCGACCCTAAGCGCAACGGTCTCGATTCCCTGCAGCAGCAGAAACGCGCTCAGCGGCGATAGCACCGAGCCCATCGTGCGCTGACAGACGGTTCGACAGCGCGCGATGTAGGCAGCGGCGCCGAAGTGATCGGTGTAGACCAGGCCGTGGTACGACGCGTCCGGCTCGGTGAACATCGGGAAGCGGTCGACGTGTTTCTTCCACGGGAACATCCCGCTGTCGACGACGATGCCGCCCATTGTGGTGCCGTGACCGCCCATGAACTTCGTCAGCGAGTGGATGACGACATCGGCGCCGTATTCGAACGGGCGCAGCAGAATCGGCGTAGCGACGGTATTGTCGACGACCAGCGGAATTCCATGCTTGTGCGCAACGTTGGCGATCGCTTCGAGGTCACAGATGTTCCCGGCGGGGTTGCCGACGCTTTCGCAGAAGAGCGCTCGCGTATCGCGATCGATCAGCTTCTCCATGGCGGCCGGCTGATCGCTTTCGGCGAAGCGGGCGGAAATTCCGAGCTGCGGCAGCACGTGCGCAAACAGCGTGTGCGTGGTTCCGTACAGCTGCGGGACGGAGACAATATTTTTGCCGACGCTGGTGAGGTTGAGGATCGCGTAGTGCAGCGCCGCCTGTCCGCTCGCGACGCTGAGCGCACCGATCCCGCCTTCAAGCGCGGCGACGCGGCGTTCGAGCACGTCGCAAGTCGGGTTGCTGATCCTGCTGTAGCGGTTGCCCTCGACTTCCAGATTGAACAGCGCTGCGCCATGTTCCGCGCTGTCGAATGCGTACGAAACTGTCTGATAGATCGGAACGGCGACCGCCTTGGTCGTCGGATCGGTTTCATAGCCACCGTGGATGGCAATGGTTTCGCTCTGAAACTTCACGTGCTTGACACTGCCGCGTCATCGTCCGTCAGCGGGCCATGGATCGTCTGATAATCTGCACCACAGACGGGGCAGTTTGGGTCAAAGATGGTGCGGGTTTGTCACCGGAACTCTCGGAATCGAAGGCGGAACGCGTCGGCCACGCCAGATTTCACCAGAATGCGCTCGCCTTCGCGCTACGAATATAGTCGTGTCAGTGCGAGGATCTTTGCGAGTGATGGCTGCCAGTGGACGGACGCCGCCCGGGCCGGCAGAGAAATACGATTTGGCGCAGGATCTCCTGGGCTGGATGGGCGACCAGTTCGATCGCTTCGGCGACATTTTCAGGGCCAGTATCTACGGCACCAACGCGTACGTGACTCGCGAGCCGCGGCACGCTCAGCATGTGCTGCGCGAGAATTGGCAGAACTACACCAAGGGTCAGGCGATCAAACGCATCGCGCTGCTGCTCGGCAACGGCCTGATGGTGAGCGAAGGAGAATTCTGGAGAAGCCAGCGCAAGATGATCCAGCCGGCGTTTCATCGCACCGTCGTCGAGTCGCTGGGCGAGACGATTACCGCTGCCAACGTCGCGCTGCTGACCCGATGGCAGGACGCGGCACGCTCGGGCGATAGCGTCAACGTTACGCGCGACATCAGCGGGATGGTGCTGGAGGTGATCCTCAGATCGATCTTCGGCGGCGACTACGCGGAGGTCGCGCCTCATTTCAATATTTTGTCGGAGGAGACGGCGCGCACTTTGGGGTTCGCGCAAGCGTTCAGATCATTCGATCGGATCATCGTTGGGCTCGCCAGTCAGCGGCGCGCACAGAAGAAAGCAGCGACCGATATTCTCGGCATGCTGATCGAAGCGCGCGACCAGAAGACCGGCGCCGCGATGCCGGATCGGCAGCTGGTCAACGAGATTAAGACGCTGATAGTCGCGGGACATGAAACCACCGCGAGCACGCTGAACTGGACGTGGTACCTGCTCTCGCAGCATCCGGAGGTCGAAGAGAAACTGTCGCGCGAGTTGAGCCTCGCGGGCGCGAGCAAGTTTCCCAGGATGGATCAGCTGGCGAAGTTTCCCTACACGCGCCAGGTGATCGAAGAGGCGATGCGCTTGTATCCGCCGGGATGGCTGATGACGCGCAAGGCGCGCGGCGACGATCTGCTCGACGAATATTTCGTGCCGGCTGGCGCGGAGGTCTATATCGCGCCGTATTTTATCCAGCGCAATCCGAGCCAGTGGCCGGAGCCCGACCGCTTCAATCCGGACAGGTTCAGCCCTGACAATTCGCGCGATCGGCATCCGCTCGCGACGCTTCCGTTCTCTGCCGGGCCGAGGAATTGTACCGGTGAAATCTTCGCGCGGGTCGAGATGCAGATGCACGTGATGACGATAGCGAGCCGAATCCGCTTGCGCGCGATCGATTCGACTACGCCTGAGCTGGCGGTTGGCGTGAATCTGCGCAGCAAGCATGATTTCATCATGAAACCGGAGCTGAAAGCGTCGGCGCGATGAGCTCGGAGACGGCGCAGGAGGGTAAGGCCGGCTCTGCCCTCAAAGCGTGGGTGCGCGCGCTCGAAAAGACCGCACCGATCGCTCAGAACCCCACGCAAACTCTGCCATTGCTGATCGATTCGCTGGGGGAGCGATTTGGCGACGCGCCTGCGCTGCTGTCGCCCGGAAAAGTTCTGACCTACCGCGCGCTGGCTGAGCGGTCCAGACGCTATGCCAGTTGGGCGCATCGACAAGGTCTGTCGTCCGGCGATGTCGTCTGCCTGATGATGCCGAACTGTCCCGAGTACCTGGCGATTTGGCTTGGGATAACGCGCGTCGGTGCGATCGTCGCGCTGCTCAACACCAATCTGGTCGGCGACTCGCTGGCCCATGCGATCAACGTGGTGGCGCCGAAGCACGTCATCGTCGATGCGACTCTCGTCGACGCCGTCGCCGACTTGAAAGGCCGGGTATCTTCTTCAACTCAGATTTGGGCGCACGGCGAGAACGGCCGCGGATTGCCGCGAGTCGATCGAGAGGTCGACGGCGAGGCCGCGCTCAACGGAACGGGGACGGAATATCGGCTGCCCACCTTGGCCGATCGCGCGCTGTACATCTACACCTCCGGCACGACGGGACTGCCGAAGGCGGTTAACGTCAGCCATTTTCGGCTGATGCAATGGAGCCATTGGTTTGCCGGCATGATGGACACGCGGCCCGAGGATCGCATCTACAATTGCCTGCCGATGTACCACAGCGTCGGCGGCGTGACGGCGATCGGCGCGGCGTTGGTGAATGGCGCATCGGTCGAGATTCGCGAGCGATTTTCGGCGAGCCATTTCTGGGAAGACGTCGTCGAATCGCGATGCACGATCTTTCAGTACATCGGCGAGCTATGCCGGTATCTCGTGAACACCGCGCCGCATCCGGCCGAGGCGCAGCACCGGTTGCGACTCGCGTGCGGCAACGGACTCAGCGCCGACGTCTGGGACACGTTCCAGCGCCGCTTCCACGTTCCCCAGATTCTCGAGTTCTACGCGGCGACCGAGGCGAATTTTTCGCTGTTCAACTGCGAGGGCAAAGTCGGCGCAATCGGCAAGATACCATCGTTTCTTCGGCAACGACTTTCGGTCGCGCTGGTCAAGTTCGATCACGATGCGCAAGCGCCAGTGCGCACCGAAGACGGTCACTGCATCCGTTGTTCAACCAACGAAGTTGGCGAGGCGATCAGTCAGATAGTCGAAGACGGAACAAGCGGGGGCGGCCGCTTCGAAGGCTATGCGGACAAAGCAGACACCGAAAAAAAGATCCTGCGCAACGTGTTCGCAAAGGGAGACGCGTGGTACCGCAGCGGCGATTTGATGCGCAAGGACGAGAGCGGCTTCTTCTACTTCGTCGATCGCGTCGGCGATACGTTTCGGTGGAAAGGCGAGAACGTATCGACCGTCGAGGTCGCCGCTCAAGTGACATCCTTTCCGGACGTAGCTGAAGCTGTGGTCTATGGAGTAACGATTCCGGGCAACGAAGGCCGGGCAGGCATGGTCGCCGCGGTAGTCCGGGACAACTTCGATCTAGCGGCTTTCCGCCGGCATCTCGTCGACCGGTTACCCGAGTACGCTCGTCCACTATTCCTGCGCATCCGCGACGCCATCGATGCGACGGCTACCTTCAAACCGCAGAAGGCCGACCTCGTGGCTGACTCCTATGATCCGTCAACGACAACCGACGCGATCTATTTCAATGATCCCGTGCGGCAAGCTTTTGTGAAGATCGATTCAGAGTTGCTGGAAAAAATCCGGGGCGGCCAGATCCGTCTCTAAGCGGTATTTCCCGCATCGACGGTGAGGACCGTGCCGGTGATGTTCTTGGCCTTGTCGCTCAGCAGATACTCGACGGCGTTGGCGACGTCATCCACTTCGGCGAGGTGATGAAGTGCGCTGCGGCGAGCGATCTGCTCACGCTGCTGACCGGTCAGGCTCTCGGTCATCTCGGTGTCGAGGAAACCGGGCGCGATCGCGTTAACGTTGATACCGAGCGGTCCGACTTCCCTGGCGAGCGACTTCGTAAACCCAATGATCGACGCCTTGGTGGCGCTGTAGACCGAGATTCCGCTGTATCCCGTGAAGGCGACGATCGACGCGACGTTGACGATGCGCCCGCCGCCGTCGGCCATCATCGCGCGCACCACGTACTTCGTCAGCATGATCGGTGACAGCGTATTCAGTCGCACCAGCCGTTCAATCTGGCTGTCGTGCATCGTGGCCAGTATACCGCTCGTCCCGAGTCCGGCGTTGTTGACCAGTCCATGGATCGAGCCGAACTCCTTGCGCAGCTCTTTGACCAAGGCGGCAATGGCAGAGAAATTCTCGAGGTCGAATGCTTTGAAGACGAGCGAACTTTGCCCGCCCGATTTTCCTTCGCGCATCGCGCAGGTGAGTTGCTCGCTTTCGCCCCGTGCGATCGCGATGACCCTGTAGCCGGCGGCCGCGAGCTTGCGCGCGATGCCGAGACCCAGCCCTCGACTGCCACCGGTCACGATGACGTTCTTCCGCATCAGAGACGCGCCAGCTTGCCCGACGGCGCGACCTCGAGCGACGGCACGAAGCGCAGCATCGTCGGAACCTTGTAGGGAGCCAGCGCGCGGCGGCAGTTGTCGAGTATATCGCTCTTGAGTTGCTGGCCATCGACGCTCGCGCTCGCAGGAGAGCCGGACTTGACGACGACATCCGCGACGACCAGCGCGCCGGTGATCGGACTTTTGCGCGCCCTGACCAGCGACATCTGCACGCTCGGATGCCGATTGATCACAGCCTCGACTTCCTCGGGATGGACCTTGAGGCCGCCAACATTGATGATGCCGTCGCGTCGTCCGACGAAGTAGTAGCGGTCGCCGCGCAACTCGACCATATCGCGCGTGTCAACGAAACCGTCCGCGTTGGCGAGCGCGTCGGCAGACTTGCCGAGGTAGCGGCTCGCAGTTCGAGCTGAGCGGATTCGAAGCGAGCCGTCTTCGACTTTCAGCTCGACGCCGCTGGAGTGTTGCCCGATGAGCGATGCGGGAAATCCCGCCATGCCGTCGTGAACGTCGAAGCCGACGCCCGCCTCAGTCGAAGCAAACGCGTGAACGATTGCCGCGTTCGGATAAAAGCTTCGCAAGTTGTCGAGGATAACCTGATCGACAATTTCTCCTGACAGGCGCACATAACGAGGAGCGATCGCGTGCGCCGAGGGACTCATCAGCGCACGACGCCAATGCGAGGGCGTGCCCGAGATGTTGGTTACGCCATGCGCACCCGCTCGAAGCAGAAAATCGCTGGTCGATTCTTCGGCCGACGAGAGCACGAGCGATGCGCCGCTCATCAGCGCGCGCAGGAAGATTTGCAGGCCGCCGTACCGGCGGATGTCGTAGAAGGTGCTCCAGACGAGCACGTCGCCCGCGCGCACGCTCTTTATCGCGCCGGTGAGGCTCGACAGCGTATGGACCGTCATTTTCGGATCGCTGGTGGTTCCCGAGGTGAGGAGAACCCATTCCGTCTGGCAGTTCTCGCGTCGATTGTGGGCTCCGCCAACCGGTTCAAGACTGCGACTGGCGAAGCATTCGACGCCCGCAAAGTCTGACGCGCGATCAGTCTCGTCGCATACGATCGCATCGATTTCGGCAGTCGCGATGATGGCAGGAAGACGATCGCGGGGCAGATCGCCAGGACAGAGAACCATCCGGCGTGCGATGCCGTCCAGTTCGATTAGCGCCAATCCGGCAGTGAGCTGATCATGCGTCGCGACCAGGACAGAGCGTCCACGCAGATCGTCGAGGCGGCCGGCGAGACTCGAGCATCCTGCCAAATCCCGCAGCGATACGCTCTTCTCGCGACCGATGAGCGTGCAGCTCTCGAGCGATTTTTCAGCGCTGAGCAAGGCGCATCACCTTGCGCCGTTCTCGTAGATACTCACGAAGTCTTTGAAGGTTACCGGGAACTCGATTTCCTCGTTGGCGGTGAACGGGTCAAACCCGAGTTCGTCTTCCAGCCGCGCCACGATTACGGCGAAGCAGAGCGAGTCGAGGCCGGAGTCGAGCAGCACCAGGTTGTCCGACAACGGCGGCAAATGCTGATTCTGCTCTTTGGCGACTGATTCGAACTGAGAAATTATCTGCGATCTTACGGACATCCTGTCGACGCTCAATTCTTCGAGGTTCAATGTTGTACTATGGCATTACCGAGCAGCCTGAAAAAGAAGGGCAGATCTTTCACGATATAACGATGAAAGAGTCGCCGCGGTTCCAATCCAAGTCGCCACGCCCATTCCATGCCGATGCCCTGAATCCAGCCGGGCGCCCGCCGCGTGCGTCCCGAAACGATCGCGAGACTCCCGCCCAATCCGAGGAACCACGCGGAGGGCAAGTACTCGCGGAGAGCGCGGATCACCAACTCCTGTTTCGGAAATCCGAAGCACGAGTAAACGAGATCCGGTTTGGCTGAACGCACTGTGTTGCCGATTTCCGCCATCTGGAGCGGGTCGCGCTCGAAGCCGGGCGCAGGACACGAGATCCCGGCGATCTTCAGATCCGGGTTAAGGCGTTTGAGCACCGAGGCTGCGGCTTCCGCATCGCCGGGGTCGCCACCAAGCAGGAAGATCGATGAGCCAGCCTTCGCCGCGGCGGCTGCCAGGCTGAGCGTCAATCCTGCGCCTGTAATCCTCTCGGGCAAGGGAGTTCCCTGGAGCCGACTGGCCCATAGCAAGGGCATCCCGTCGGCGACCCTGAAGTTCGCCTCGTTCACCAACCGGAGCAATTCGGGCTGCTCGCTGATAACGCGCAGGTGCTGGACGTTTGGGGTCGCGATCCATCCGCCGACGCCGGCGCGGATGCTCGAGATGACGTGAGCGGTCACTTGTCTCTCGGTGACGCAGTCGATGCGGACGCCCATCAGCGGCACTCTGGCCGGAGCCTTGAGGAATAGAGACGACGGCTTCGACAGCGTGGGAACGAGAGCGAAAGGCCTGGGCATTCGATGTGCTCCGTTGGCGCCTGTCCGCGACGCGCGATGTTCGAGGCGAGAATTTTTCTGCGGAGAGTTGGTAGTAGCCCCCGGCCGTTCACGATCACGCGACGGACGTTCGGTGTTAACGCCGGGAGCGAGCGTGAGAGCGGCGGCAATCTGGGCGGCGCTCGGGCGACCGGCCATCTCGGCCAAATCTGCGGGGGTCAGGAAGTTGCGCTCGCCTTTTTCAAGATAGTCGAGGACAGCGCGAATCGGGGCGCCGTCCGAGGCTTCACTGCCACTGACTTCGCCGCTGACCACCGAACTATCGTCGATTTCAGAGAAACTGCCTGGAGAGTTGGGCTTCAACATATATGTACGGCAAGACGGACCGTCATTTACCTCGATCTAGTCGAACAGTACGCTATGCGGCCGGCGAGGTTTGCGATGCGAAAACGAACCATGAAGCGAGGTCGGGCGGATAAACCTAACGTAGACGAGCATCCGCAACGTTAGCGGTCAGTGCGAATCCAAGGGGCCGCTGCGCGCGCCGATTGCAGAGTTTTGGGCAGAGCGGCGAGCTTCCAGACGATATAGAGAGGCGCACTCAGCAGGGCCGCAAAATCGCCCCAATCCCCGCCACCAACGACTATTCCAGCCGTAATGTGGACGGCCACTATCGCCAGAGCGAAAACTGCGTACATTCGCGCGAGTACAAACGGCAGCAGCGCCGTCATCGCCAGAATCGAGACGTGAAACGCGAGCGGCAACAGGAGCAGCTCGAGCGCAGGTTCGATAAGCCGCGGCCTCCCGGAGACCGCGCCTGCCACCAGTCGTGGCAGGTTATCGACCACGGTCCGCAGACGTCCACCCTCCCATCGCGCTCGCTGGGTCGAGGCGCCTCGCCCACCAATCGGCATCTCGGCCCGCACACCCGTGCGGTCAGCGAAGGAAATCCTTCGGCCCGCCTCGACAATCCGGAGGTGGTAGTCGAGATCCTCGACCAATGAATGTGTTTCGTAAGGAATCGCCAACAACGTGGCTCGGCTCAAGCCGAAGCCGTTACCGGAGATTCCTGCTGACAGACCCAGGCGTTCACGTCCGCGCGCGCGCAATACGTTAAAAGCCATGAACGCGACATTCATCAGTCGAGTGCGGGGAGAAGCGTCGGAATTCAGCACGAGATAGCGCGCCTGTACGCCATCGGCACCTGCTCGGAAGAGCCGAACCGACTCGACCAGGAAATTTGGATCGACCACGCTGTCGGCGTCGACCACGAGGACGGCGTCAAAGGCTTCGCCAAGGAGAACTTCGAAGGCGAACTTCAGCGCGAAGCCCTTACCCTGGCGGTTCGAATCCGAGCGCACCAGCACGAGGGCACCAGCGGCGCGCGCAAAATCTGCGGTGGCATCGGTGCAATTATCCGCGATGACCACGATCTTAGTTTCGAGCGAGTCGGGCGGGATGCACGCAGCAATACTGCGAACGCATCGCGCAATCGCGGCCGCTTCGTCGTGCGCAGGAATAACGATCGCGAGCTTGGCGACCTTCACCGCCGCGCGCCGCCGCTCGGGCAACGGTAAAACGCCGGCGAATGTAAGTACTGCAAGCTCGACAGTGCCCGGCAGCGTCAGCAAGACCAGGAGCGCGCTTGCCAATATGAGTTGCCAATGAAGCAAGTACCGATTCGCCTATGTCGAAAGTGAAGAATCAAAATGGAGGAGGCTTCGAGCGGGGCGTCGATGTCCTCCGATGCGAGTCTGCAAAAATCTCGGCCAGGTGAGTGACATTGCGATCGAGGTCGTATTTTTCCACCACTCGTCGACGGCCTGCTTCACCGAGGCGACGGCGTAAGTCGGGTTCCTCGATCAGGCGCTTGATAGCGCCGGCCAACGCTCGATCATCTGAAGGAGAAATCAGAATGCCATCTACCTCGTTACGAATCAGTTCAGGAATGCCGGCGACGAAAGTGCTTATGCAAGGTATTTCCATGGCCATAGCTTCCATAAGAACCACCGGGATTCCTTCGGCAAAGCTGGGCAGCACGAATATATCGGCCTGACGATAATAGGCGCGGATTTGATCCTGGTTTACGCTTCCTTCGAGGGTAACGTACCGGCCTAGGTCATTGGCAGCTATTGCGCGCTCAAGGCCTTCCCGATCCGGTCCGTCGCCGACCAGCCTTAGCCTGATGTTCGGATAGGACTTCACCAGCCGGCTTATAGCCGCCAGCAGGATGTATTGACCCTTGCTGGGAACCAGCCTGCCGACGCAAAGAAGCTCGAACGAATCGGGAGAAGTTCGAAACGGACGCGGCGAGAAGAACTGGGGGTCCACTCCCAGCGGCCCGATTTCGAACTTCCCCCATTCGAGAGGTGGCGATAGCTTCATCAATTGGCTGCGCGCGAACTGTCCTATACAGCACGCAAACGAAGCCCCGGCCATTTTGTCGGCGAGCCTGAGGTCGGTGACGTCATAGAACTCGTCGGGACCATGAACGGTCAAGGAAAATTCAATCGGAAAAGTGCGGCTAGCTATCAGTCCAACGGTTGCAGCCGCGTTCGCGAAATGAACGTGAAGATGACGCAACCCGCGCGATTCCATCCAATCGCCCCAGGATGACCGCTTCGACAAAGTAACAGAATGAAAGAATCAGGCGCCGCAAATCGGTACCGCCTAGCCTGAGTGCGAAGCCGAGTCCTTTGAAGTAGGTCCTGGGAGAACTCATCAGGACGGCAGCGTGCGCCAATACAGCTCCGCGAACTCCTTCCCGCTTGACGTAAAAGGTTGCGGCAGCTTCGTCCCGCTCTTCGGAAGTCATGACACTGGCGGCACGATCAGGTGGATTTATCGAGGCGACGTGAATTTCGAAATTCGCGCTGCGCAGCCTTTGCACTTCTCGCAAGATGAAAGTGTGCGATACGGCCGGATACCTGCTGACGAGGTAAGCGATTCGAATTGGATCGCTCGACGATTCCGTACCTGGCTGGCGCGGAGCTCCGTTAGTGTGGCCGTTCAGATGCGCAGCAGTTTCCATCAGGCGTGGAGACTCGCTTCGTAGCGACCCTTGCCAAAGCGGCGAGCGAACTCTGCTACTCCTTCCTGCCATGGAGGAAGCGTGATACGCGGTTCCTGCACCGTGGTCAGAACGCTGTAGGTCGGACGATTGGCAGCGGCCGGGAACTCAGTGTGAGAGACTGGCCGGACCGGAGTGGAAATGCTCAGCAGACGAAATGCCTCAGTCACGAGCTGCCATCGTGACGCACCGCCGCTCCCGGCCATATGATAAGTTCCGAACGCATCGGTTTCGATAAGGCGCGCAATCGCGTCGGCCAAATGAGGCACGTAGGTCGGCGATCCTATTTGATCGTCGGCAACGCGCAGCTCTGGCCGCGACGAATTCGAGCACATCGAAGTCAGAAACCCCTTGCCCGATTCCCAGAAAAGCCATGCGGTGCGGACGACATAGTGCCGCGGATTCAGTAGCCGCACCGCTCTTTCGCCGGCCAGCTTGCTCGCGGCATAGAGGGACAATGGATTCGTTTCATCGTGCTCGTGATAAGGCCGCTTCAACCTGCCGTCAAAGACGTAGTCGGTCGAGACGTGAACGATAGGAATTCCGAGCTCGCCAGTCTCAAACGCAAGATTGCGCGGGCCGCACGCGTTCACGGCGTATGCTTCGTTCCGGCGTGACTCGGCGCCATCCACGTCGTTGAACGCGGCGGCGTTTATGACGAGGTCGGGCCTTTCGCGCGCGAGGACTTCATGTACCGTCGGGAGTTGAGTTATATCGAGCGCGCTGTGATCGAGAGAAACAAGATCATGACCTATGAGCGAATTATTCAGGCAGGAGCCTAGTTGCCCCGACGAGCCTGCGATTAGAATCTTCAAGGCCGTGCCTCCAAATATACGGGCAGAAGATCCGCCTGATCAGCCAGGGTTGGCGCCCGGCGGTCTTTGTCAGAAAGAATGGGATTGTCAATCGGCCACCGAATTCCGATGGCAGGGTCGTTCCAGGCGATGCGCAGCTCGTCGGATGGATCGTAGTAGTCTGTGCACTTGTACTCGACGTCCGCGAATTCGGTGGTGATGCAGATGCCGTGTGCGAATCCGGGCGGCACGTAGATCTGTCGAAAGTTATCGTCTGATAGCTCTACTGATATCCACTTCAAATAAGTGGGCGAACCGCGCCTGATGTCTGCGACCACGTCGAGTATCGATCCGATCAAAACGCGGACCAGTTTTCCCTGGGGATGCTGCCGCTGGGCATGCATCCCGCGGACCGTGTTGCGGCTGGAGCGCGAATGGTTATCCTGACAAAAATTGCCGGCAATTCCGCCGCGCGCGTATTTTTCCTCGCTGTAGGTCTCCAGAAAGAACCCGCGCTCGTCGCGAAAGACGTCGGGCTCGACGACTATAACGTCGCTTAAGGCTGTAGGAATGAACTTCATTCGAACTAGGAGTCCTGCTCGAGGACGTGCAGCAAATATTGACCATACTTGCTATTCGCCATCGAGTTCGCGATCCGGACGACTTCGCTCTTGGCTATGTATCCCATGCGCCAGGCAATTTCTTCGAGACATGCCACTTGCAGGCCTTGCCGCTCTTCGATCGCCTGAATAAAACTCGACGCCTGCATCAGCGCGTCGTGCGTGCCGGTATCGAGCCATGCTATTCCGCGCGCCATCTTCTCGACATGCAGATCGCCAATGCGCAAGTACTCGCGATTTAGATCAGTTATCTCGAGCTCGCCTCGCGCCGAGGGCTTTAAGTCTGCCGCAATGTCGAATACGTGATTGTCATAGAAGTACAGGCCGGTTATCGCATAGGACGACTTTGGCCGAGCCGGCTTTTCTTCGAGGCTTATCGTTTTTCCGTCAGAGTCGAATTCAACGACGCCGTAGCGTTCCGGATCTCTAACCCAATATCCGAAAATGGTTGCGCCTTTGCGGCGGGCGGTAGCCTTGTGCAGCAGGTCGTTGAGTCCGTGCCCGTAGAAGATATTGTCGCCGAGCGCAAGGGCGATATTTGCGAGGCCGGCAAACTGCTTCGCGATGAGGAACGCCTGTGCGATTCCTTCGGGTTTGGCCTGCACCTCGTATTCGAAACGAACTCCCCACTCCGAGCCGTCGCCGAGCAGACGCTTGAAGCACTCCTGCTCGTGCGGGGTGTTTATGATTAAGATATCGCGGATGCCGGCCATCATAAGTGTGGCCAGCGGGTAGTAGATCATGGGTTTGTCGTAAACGGGTGCCAGTTGCTTCGAAATCGCTCGCGTAACGGGGTAAAGCCGAGTGCCGGAACCACCTGCCAGCACAATTCCCTTCCACGATGGCTGGACGCGAATACTGTGTAGTTGAGAGTCGGTATCGAGAGTAAGAGTCATTGACGGAATCCGCGGCTGCTAGTTCGTCCTGGGCGAGATCTGCCTCTCCGAATGGTTAACTACGAGACCGAGCCGCCTGCCGTCGTAACGGCCTTGCTTAACCGCCTGGCACCAGCTGCGATTCAGCAAATACCATCGCACAGTTACCCTAAGGCCCATTTCGAAGCTTATTCGGCTGCTCCAATCGAGTTCTCGTTCGATTCGCGAACAATCGATAGCGTATCGGCGATCGTGGCCAGGCCTGTCGGGCACCAGCTTGATCAGGTCGCGATAGGACTTGCAGCCGTTTGCGATGAGAGCGGCATTGCTATCAGCAGGCTGAAGCTCTTCGAGGGCGGCGCAGACTTCGGTCACGACTTCGAGGTTGGTGCGCTCGCACCTTCCTCCAACATTGTATTGCTCACCGACCCGGCCTCGAGCGAGAATTGCCAGTATCGCTTCGCAGTGGTCGCCGACAAACAGCCAGTCGCGGACATTCTGACCGTCGCCATAAATCGGAATGGACTCGGCCTCCGTCGCCTTGGAAATCGTGAGGGGAATTAGCTTCTCTGGATATTGATTGAAGCCATAGTTATTGGAACAGTGAGAAATCAACGTAGGTAGCCCGAAAGTTTTGTGATACGAACGCACGAGGTGGTCCGCCGAAGCTTTCGAAGCGGCATAGGGGGAATTCGGAGCGTAACGCGAGTCTTCGCTGAAGAATCCGGTGTCGCCCAGCGATCCGAACACCTCGTCAGTCGATATCTGCAAAAATCTGAATTCGCGCTGTCGAGACGGAGCCATCCTTGACCAGTACTGTCGCGATGCTTCGAGCAATTCGAAGGCGCCGATAACGTTCGCCATCAGAAAGCCGCGGGGGCCGTCGATTGAGCGATCGACGTGCGTTTCGGCGGCGAAATTCACGATCATGTCGGGCTGCCATCGCTCAAGCGCTTCCCCGACTGCCGACTGATCGGCGATATCGGCATGAATGAACGAGTAACGAGGATCGCCGGCGACGTCGCGCAAATTCAAAGGACTGCCCGCGTAGGTGAGCTTGTCAATTACGACTACGCGCCAGTCTCTCTTGCTGAGCGCAAGACGGACGAAGTTAGATCCTATGAAGCCCGCGCCACCAGTAACAATGATAGTTTGCATTTTGCGCCAGTTTTGGGAATTGCTTCCCAGAGCTAGTAGCCCCCGCCCCGAGCGATTCGAAGAACCGTTCTGAAGATGATCCTGCAATCCTGCAAGATGGACCACGTGTCAATGTACCTGCAATCCAATTCGACAACTTCTTCGAAGTCGGTGACTTCGTCATTACCGTAGAGCTGCCACAAACCAGTGACGCCGGGCTTCATGCTCAGGCGTCGTTGATGATGTGGCTCATAGCGCGCAACCTCTGAAGGCGTAGGCGGCCGGGTGCCGACGAGACTCATCTCGCCTTTGAACACATTCCAGAACTGTGGAAGCTCGTCGATGTACAGGCTGCGCAGTGTGCGGCCCAGCGGCGTGATTCGGGGGTCGTGCCGGATTTTAAAGAGATGCCCCTTCATCTCGTTCTGTTCCAGCAGTTCCTCGTGCAGCTCTTCCGCATTCACGTCCATGGTGCGGAATTTGTAGAGCGTGAAGAGACGCCCGTTTCGTCCTACCCGAGTCTGACGAAAAATAACGGAGCCGTGAGTCTCACGTTTGATTCGACGCGCAAGGAGTACGTAAAAGATGGCGCAGACAATCAGGCCGACTACCGCGCCTGCGATATCCATCAGCCGTTTAACCGCCAGAGGCACTGCTCCGACCGGTACCGATTCGTGCGTCAGCAGAAATTCGCCCGCTCCCAGCGCCTGCGTGCGATAGCGACCGGCGGGAGCTAGCGGAGTTCGCATAAGGGCGCGGAAGGTCTTACCTCTGATCGAAGAGGAATACAGGATGTCGTCGGGGTCCAGGCCGCCGGAAGTATCGACCATCAGCACGTCGTCGATAACATGATCGTCGAGCACGTCGTCGACCGTCGAAGGACCAACCTCACCCTTCTCGTTCCTGAAGAGCAATTCGCCGTCGGAACCGGTGAACAAGTATCCCATGGGTCGCACGAGGGCGCGCTTCCCAATCCTTTCGCAGAGATCTTCGTAGGAACTGGCGCCAACTACGAGCGCATTGCTTCCGAGCGGTTTGGTGTTACGAAGACTGAAGTTAATAAGTCGCGAAGCGGCCGAGCTTGCGGCAAACGATGCCACTGCCAGCGGCAGTATTATCGTAAGATCATTCCACTGGACTCCTGCGACGTAGTGAACCGCCACGACAAATCCTGAACTCAGTAAAATCCCGGGTTTTATTGGAATTGAAATCACCGCGCCTAAAACTTCCTGTTCGCCTTTTGCTCGGTCGACGTTAGGTGATCAGCGCGCGGGGCGCTTCGTGCGCTTAGCGCATCGATGCGATGAGGAAGTAAGAATTCACGCGGTTCTGGCGATTGCCAGTCACGAAGAACCCAGAGCCCGGAGCGGCTCACAAACGGCCTAATAACGCCCACTTACCCATGATCGAGGCCAGCGCGAACAACAGCCCGGCGCTGGTTACATGCGAGACAATAGCGTCCGAAAGTAAACCCCTGCGGTACATTACAGCGGCGAAGATCATGCCTGCGAAGACGCCCGCTAACCAGTTTGGCTCCAGGATGCCGAATGCAATGGAGGAGCCCACGAAGGAGAGCCAGGTGAATCGCTCGAAGGGCACATCTTCGAAATTCGTCGCCACCAGCTTGCGAGCGAGATATCCGCGGAACGCCAGCTCCTGAGCTATTGGTATGGCGAACGCTCCACCCGCGAGACTTAGAGCGAGCAGTGCGAACGTCGCGGTGGTCGGCAGATGCGCGAAGGCGGTTGCAATCGGAGCATGAGCGGAGGTCTCGTACGAGACGGCTGCGGTTACAGCGAACACTGCACACCCGGCCAGGGCGCTGAACCATGACGGCTTCCATTCCAATGAAAGCAGGGTGGAACGGCAGAACCAAAGCGCCGCCAGGACGGGAACCGCCGTTATTGCCAAATAGAACTCAGGCGGCAAAATCCTCGCTACTAGCGATGCGGTCAAGAACACGATCAGCGGCAAGAGGTACTTGGTTGCGGGATTGTCGGCTCGATCGCCAACGGGGGCCTTGATGAACAATCGCGACTGCGAACTGGTCCAGACCAATCCTACTGCCACCATATTGAAGAAGATCCAGCCGGCCGCGGAATGGAACCCTTTGAGTGCAACGTCCTGATCCCATCCGCCGATCAATATCAACGCCGCGATTCGGACCGAATTGAGCAGCCAGATCGAAATCATTCCGGCCGGAAAGAGCAGTAGCGCCTGCGGAAAACTCAACTCGCGTCTGCAAGTCCAAAGGTAGAGGCCGGTGAATGCGCAGATCAATCCGATACCTTCCAGCCCGGAGCAGCGTGAAGTTATTGTTACGACAAACCGCGAGGTTCCTATAACCATCTCATCGGGACGATTCACCCCAAGCTGACCGAACAACTGCAACATAGTCGCAACAAGGTAAAAACTCGCACGTTGCAGCGGCAGCGATCGTTCTGGCGCCCAGAGTTCTTGTGCCCAATTGCCGAGCGCATATGCGGCCATCCCGGCAATTCCGGCTGCAATCAAGGCTAAGCGGCTTTTAGAGATCCACCTGAACCAGAAGCGCGGTGGCAACGCACTGAAGAGCCAGGTCGTCAGCGCCGCGGCAGAGAGTAGGATCCAGAGAAGAAGCCATCCTTCCCATGCCGATACTGAGAGCAGACGAATACTTGGCAGCCTCGTTCCAACAAGCAGCATGCCGAGCAGCACAAGATGAGCCGCGAACCATCGCCCCGAAATGATTCTTTCGGGCGATTCATCCAGGACACGTCGGAATTCCCGCTGTAAGACCGGCCAGCTGAAAAATACACTTGCGACCGCCGCAGTGATGAAGGTGGGACGAACTCCATGCTGAAAGGCGCCAAGAAACGTCGCCCACGTCCCTTCTTCCCTGGCGTTCGTATCGAAAGGCAAAGTGAGAATTATCAACTCTGCAACGAGCAATAGAACCAGCCCGCCCCAGAGCCATAATCTGTTGGCACTGCTGGAGGGCCCGGATCGGACCACTCCAGCATCAGCTATTGAACTCACTTTCGCTCGAACTCCAGCGAGCGTGGGATCGATCCCGCGCTAGCGCCGGCGACGAAACCTCTCCCAAATCAGCGCACCGGCAGCTCCCGCCACTGCAACGCCCTCGACCGCCAATCTCAGGTCAAACTCGGGCGCAGCCACTGGACCGTAATTATTCTGGGGCGGCCAAATGGGCCAGAGCGAGAACGCGTGGGCTGGATGAGACGCCGACACTACCGCGAACACGACTAGTAGAATGCGAAGACTGAAGGACCACCAATTTCGGCTCATACGATTACTCTCTTTGCTGCAGAAAAACTTGAGCATCAAAATCCCAGAGTGGGGCCAAAATCGAAATCGAAAAATAACGCGACAGTGCCGCTCATTCGTCTAGAATAACGAAACTCTTAACTCGCGTGCGCGGATTGACGTTATGACAACCACAACACTGGGCCTGCGCTAACGCTAAATTTATCGGCTCAATCAGGATTTCACGCTCGTCTGCGACGGAGAAAGCAGCGCCCGTCGAGCTATGGTGGCTTGGTGTTTTCGACGGCGGCCGGATGAAAGTGTCGTAGCGACGTATATGAATCTAAGTACAAGTGAAACTACTAATAACAGTACTCTCGGTCCTGGCGTGGGTATTTCCAATGAATTGAAGGGACTATCTTTCATTCTCGTAAGTCCCAACGTTTCGGAACAGATGGGCGGCGAAGCAATCAAATCGCTGCAAATTTGCCTCGAACTCACCCTCCGTGGCGCGCGGGTCCACCAGGTTACTCACGAGCGCGTCAAAGCAGAACTCAGTCGCAATTTTCCCGGCATCAGCGTGTCCTACGTGAAAGACACCTGGTTGCAGAAGCTGGCCTATCGCTGCGGGATGCTCAATCCGTTGGTCGGAGCGGTTATCTCGAGTCCGATAATAGCGATCATCTTTCAGCGCAGGGCGGTGCGGTTGGTGCAAGCGCAGCTTCGAGAACGTCCAGAATCGATCGTGCATTTCACATCGCCAGTCTCACCCGTGCTTCCCTATTTCCATATTCCCGGGGCCAAGGTCATCGTCGGACCGATTAACGGTAACATTCATCACCCGCCAGCCTTCAGAAAGCGCGAGACCATCGGCTATCGTACGCAGCGGTCCCTGCTTCCTCTTTTGCAGTTAATCAACCGCGCGTTCTTCGGGGGCAAGCGCCAAGCGGACATCCTGCTGGTTGCTGGTGGCGAGCGAACCCGACGATCGCTGCTGATGGCGGGATGCCGCGAAAAGCAGTTCGTCGACTCTATCGATAGCGGCGTGCTGGACCGACTCTACGATAATCCGCGCATAACCCACTCCGGTCGCAACCTGCGGTTTGTTCACAGTGGCCGGCTCGTATCGCACAAAGGCACCGACCTGATCATCAAGAGTTTGAAGCGAACCAAAAATGCCATCCAACTGGACATTATCGGCCGAGGACCGGAACTACAAAAACTTAAGGCGTTGACTCGAGACCTGTCGCTCGACGATCGCGTGAAGTTTATCGAATGGTTCGCAGACCATCGCGATCTGGCGGCGGCGCAGCGTCGCTACCGCGCTTTTGTATTTCCAAGTTTGGCGGAAGCAAATGGCATCGTCGTTCAGGAGGCGATGGTGATGGGACTGCCAGTCATTGCACTGAATTGGGGAGGCCCGTCACTACTCGTAACCGCCGAAACGGGAATACTGATCGAGCCGCTCAGCGAAGAACATATCATCGATAAATTGGCCCAAGCGATGGACAGTCTGGCTGGGGACGGCGAGTTGGCGGAGCGAATGTCTTCAGCCGGTCGCCAGCACGCCGTCGATGGTGGATTTCTGTGGTCCTCGGTCATTAGGGACTGGACGAAGCACTACAGGCAACTGCTGAGCTCTCATTCCGAAAGTTAAGTTCGCGCGATTCTTCAAATCTTAAAATGCTCTTGTTCCACAATGTTCTTGCCAATGGTGTCCATCAGTTGACGTCGACGTCTGATGTTCTGCCTCCCGATCCTGGTCAGTGTAACCAATCGTCAATCAGACGCTCAGGCAGAAGTAGGGTCCTGCTTCGAGAATTGGCATCGAGATGGGAAAGTTTAGAAGGGAGCGCCGCTCTACAGGTCAAAACTGACCTCAAAACGAATGGAAACCGTCTTTGGTCACTGCGGCTATTCGCCCTCGGCAGAATAATCGGGACCGTGGCCGCGTCCGTCCAAACTGGGTCGAAATCCCAGTGGGCACAATCCCGGGAAATGGCGAGCCAGAATTGGTAAAGCAAAATATGATTCGACCCTTCAGCAGTGACGTCTTGAAACCAAAGCGATACGACCGCTCAGGTTTCATCGCCGTGCTTTTCGCGATCCTGTTCGCCGGGTGTTCGAGCACGCCAAGCATGCAATCGCTCGAGCATTCGGCCGGCATCAATCCCTCGCAGATCGGCGCGTCGTCGACACAGTCCACACAATTGGCGCCTTCAACAGGGCTCCCCAGCGGAGATCAGGGCTTGGGAGCCGCAGGAGGCGACGACGCAATCCCGGGCATTCAGGTTCCTGGCGGCCCCAAATACATACTGGCTACCGGCGATGTCGTGACGGTCACGGTTTGGGGACATCCGGAACTTTCCGGCAAGCGGACCATCGGTCCCGACGGTGACATCCAACTGCCGTTCGTCGGTTCGTTCAAGATGGCCGGTTACAACGCCGATGATGCGAGCAGCAGGCTCTCGTCGGCTCTGCGTGAGGACTACGTCAACACTGCGGCGTCCGTGACCGTCGATAGCTACAACGGCAACCAGGTGACCGTGCTTGGACACGTCGCTCATCAAGGAGTGCTGACTTTCCCGAACAGTCCGACTCTGCTCGAAGCGCTCGCCATGGCAGGCGCGGACCCATCCAAGGATACCCAAAGCGGGATGCCCACGCGGTGCGCGATTGTCCGCGGCAGAGATCGCATCATGTGGATCGATTTGCGCCCTCTGATGAAAGGAACCAATCTCGCACTTAACATCCCTTTGCAGAGAAACGACCTGGTGTTCGTACCTGACCCCGACGATGCACTCGTTTACGTGATGGGACAGGTGAAGAATCCGGGGCCGTACCCATTGACCGCGAATATGTCCTTCCTTGAGGCGCTCTCGCGCGCCGGCGGGCCTAACGACAATGCGCAGCAAGGGAAGATCGTGCTGGCCCGTCCAAGCAAGAACACCGAGCAGGTTGTCGATCTGGAGAACAATATTCAGAAGGGCGGCACCAACTACCAGCTCGAGCCTGGCGATATCGTCTACGTGCCGAAGAGCGGATTGGCCCAGGTTGGATATTTCTTCCAGCAGATTAATCCGCTGACGTCGATGGTGCTGTTCGGCGCCGCGTTTATGTAAATGAGTCTTGTAACTGAAACATTGGTCTTTGACGAAGAACTCGGACGGGGAACGCATTTCCTCGTCCTCCATGATGCTTGAATCGGTAAGTCTTAGGATGGAGTCCGCAATAAACCTGCTGCGGATACTGTCACGCCCGCTGAGGTTTTATGCTTCCGTCTGTAAACCAGTACGGTGCGGTCGCGCGACAGGCCTCGCCGCCATTGTTAGTTGCCAATCGTCCCGCGACTCCGCTCAGAAGCGTGCTGGCGCACACGCGGTTGGCGGTGTTGATAGTCGTGCTCGTTTCGGCGGTCGGCTTCGTCGTCGCACTCCTCCATCCCCGTGACTATGAAGCTGAGGCGACAATCCGGATTTCGCCAGTCGCTTCGTCTTCACTGGCCGGTGAAGAGTCTCAATTCAGTTCAAATGCCGACTACCGCGACTTCGTGCAGGAGCAGGTATTCGAAATCGACAACTTTGCAAACGCCAGCGCCGCGCTCGATTCGCTCGGGCCCAAACGAATCGATATGGCAAGCGCCGAATGAGAGCGATCGCCACGCGGCCGAGCGCCTGGTCAAATTCCTCAAGGTGGAACCGGTTGCTGACAGCTACCTGGTCAAAATTACGCTCGGCAGCAGCGCCCCCGAAGGCCTCGACACTGTCGTCAATGCGGTCGCGCAGACATATCTTTCCCGCACCGCCAAGCGCGAGTTGGATGGCACAGACGTGGGGCTTCAGCTGCTCAACTCGCGGCAGTCCGAGTTGGAGCGGAACGTTGCAAACGATCAGGATCAACTCGCCAAACTGACCCAGGAACTAGGTGTCTCGAGCGTCTCGAGCGCGATGATCAATCCCTACGACAAGATGGTAGCGGAATCCAACGCAGCCGTGGCGCACGCCCGCCGCGAGGTCCTGTTGGCGCAGGCTCATCTGGACGCCGTCAAGTCGCATCGCGCGCGGATCAAAGACGCAGACGTCGAAGCCAAGGCCGAACAGATGGCTGCCACCGGATCGGAAAGCGCGACAGCCAGACAAAAGCTGATTGACCAGCGCGAGCAGGCATTGGTCGAGCTGGCCGGACTTGGTCCCAACCATCCTGGCCGCCCGGCGCTCCAGGCCGAGATCGCGGAGACCAACAAAGAGCTAACCAACCTTGATCAGTCTTCACTCGCGCGGGCCCGCACGATGTTGTCTGACAGCGAGCAAGCTACGACCAGCGTTGATATCTCGGAAGCTCAATCCAATCTCGACCAGATGCAATCGGCCGAGAAAGGAATCGAAAAAGAACAGGAGGGGGTCAAGGGCACTGCCGCGATCTTTGGCACGAAATTCAGCCAGGCGGTCAGTGTCCAGGAAAAACTCGAGCGCGAGCACAAGGATCTGCAGGATCTTCAGGAACGCATGAGTATGCTGCGTTTGAAAACGCAAGCGCCGGGAGTGGTTGCTCTCGAGGCGGCGGCTATGATGCCGGACATACCGCTGAACAGTAAACGCAGACTGATCTTCATGGTATTCGTGCTCGGTTCGCTCGTGCTGGGGGTAGCGGTACCGACCGCGATCGACTTGATTGATCGTAGACTCAAGACCGCTGACGAGTTTGAGGCGGTGCTGGGTTTCCCGCCGCTCGGAGTCGCACTGGCGAATGGGGCAGGGCAGGAATCGATGCGCCGCATAGCCCTCGGAATAATGCGCGAATGGCGCACCTCTGGAATTCGTAGCTACGTACTCACTTCCGTTCGCCAGGGCGGAAATGCGCATCTGGCGCTTGCGCTGGCCGACGAACTTGGCGATCTGGGTGTGCGCGCGCTTGCAATCGAGGCAAGCCTCACCGGCCCCAACGGCGATCGCCCTAATGGCGACCGCCCAAAGGCGGCATTGTCAGCCGAAGCAGCTGCCAGGGTTGCTGGGCGCGAAACCAAGCGGTTGGCGTCGCGAGGTGCGAGCACCGTTGCGCTCGACGGCAAGGTTCAATCAGTACCGCAGACAATCGCGGAGAAGAGCATGCAGCGTGCTCGGAACGGTAACGTCCCCCGTCCCTTCGGATTCATTCGCGAAAGCGTCGACCGGGCGCTGGGCAATCACGACATAGTACTTCTGGCCGCACCGCCGCTGCTGTCGTCTGCCGACACTGCGGCGATCATCCAGATACCAGCCGGCGCGATTCTGGTCGCGCGTGCGGGCCGCGATGAGGTGTCCGACGTCACCGCGGCAATCCGGGAATTGGAGCGATACGCTCCACCCGTGGTCGGCGCCGTGTTCTGCGAGAGTTCGTTTTCGAAGGCAGATGGCGAATACGAGATAGAGCCGGAGCTCGATGACAAGAGACATTCGTCACAGAGTCGAGCGTGATATGCACAGCTCGAGAGAAGTGATCCTTCACTGTTTGAACAGAACAATCGATTAGCCTACCTGGAGAGCGCAGACCCAGCCGCTCCTATTCGTGATGAATTCGTAATTATGAAAAGGGACGGTCTAAACGAGTTTGTTGAGCGACGAATGATGCCAGAATTGTCTCTACCGCGGTTTCCTCCGGCTGATGCCACCCCGCAGGTCGCGGAATGTCCGGTTCTTTCGGTCGTTGTAATTGGCCGTAACGAGGGCATCCGGCTGAGCCGATGTCTTGAATCCATCGAGCGGATGCTGCCGCTGCAGGGTTCAATCGAAGTAATCTATGTTGATTCGGATTCCACTGACGGCAGCCTCGAGCGCGCGGAACAGTTCAAGGTAAAAGCAATAGGACTTGATTCAGCCAATCCTTGTGCGGCAGCCGGACGAAACGCCGGTTGGCGTACCGCGAAGGCTCCGATCGTCTTGTTTCTCGATGGCGATACGCTGCTTGAGCCAAGCTTCGTAGCCAGCTCGATCGAAGAGTTCCGCGATCCGCGTGTTGCAGTTGTGTTCGGGAACCGGCGAGAGATTAGGCCCCGATCATCAATTTATAATCGCGTGCTCGATCTTGAGTGGACTGCACCCGCCGGCGCAGCCGAATTCTGCGGCGGCGATGCTCTCATTCGCCGCGAAGTGCTTGAACGCGTTGACGGCTTCGACGAGAGACTAATAGCCGGTGAAGAACCAGAAATGTGCCGGCGAATACGCGCAATCGGTTTCATCATTTTGCATCTTGACCGGCCGATGACCGGTCATGATTTGGCCATGACGCGATTTTCTCAATACTGGCGCCGTGCCATTCGCACGGGCTATGCGTACGCCGAAGTCTCAGCGAGATTCCGAAACAGCGACCTTCCGCTTTGGAACAAGGAGGCACGTCACAATCTTGCTTATGGGGCTGGCCTGCTCGGAATGGTCATCGGCGTTCCACTAATATCGCTCGCTATGCGATCTACAGCTCCCCTCGCAGCGGCGGCGGCGGTCCTGGCTGCGCTCGCGATTCGCACAGCAATCAGAGTTCGATCAAAAACAACTGATCGGGGTGCCCTCTTTATGTACGCTCTCCATTCGCAACTGGTGCATTTACCGTTGCTGGTGGGGCAGTTCAAATATCTACGCGATCGCCTTGGCGGCAAGACTGCAGAACTGATCGAATACAAAGACGCCCCCGCACCTGATGCCACAAGGATCAAGCCATGAGCACGTTCGCCTCAGTTTCAGCCCGAAGATCGTTTATCTCACTTGCGCTGCTCTCGATCGCAAGCGAGCCAAGGTTCGCCTTGTGGGATGTGATCCTAAACTCCGCCAATTAGTGTCATGAAAGAATCGAGAAAGCCCATGAAACTGGTGATGCATTAGGACCGGAAAATGAGTGTTCACGATTTACCGGACGCTTCCGTTGTTCTCGTGTCATTCAACACCCGCGACCTGCTGCGCGAGTGTATCTTGACCCTGCAGCGCGAGTCGGGCGGGGTTCCGCATGAGACGATCGTAGTCGACAACGCCTCGCGTGACGGCTCAGCGGACATGGTTGCGACCGATTTTCCCGAGGTCCGACTGATACGAAGCTCGATCAACCTGGGATTCGCCGCCGCCAATAATCGCGCCTTTCAGATGGCACGCGGCCGCTACATCGTGTTGCTAAACTCGGACGCGTTTTTGCGGCCTGGTGCACTTCGCCTATCGATCGAGCACATGGATGAATATCCGCGCGTCGGCTTGGCCGGTGGCAGACTCGTCGGACGCGATGGCTCCTGGCAGCCCTCGGCTCGAATGTACCCTTCGGCACTCAACAGTCTGCTCTCGATGTCAGGCCTGGCAGCAAAGTTTCCGAAGTCGCGATTCTTGGGACGAGTGGACCGAACGTGGGCGGATCCGCTTCAGCCCGCGCAAGTCGACTGGGTGCCAGGTGCCTACAGCATCATACGGCGCAGCGTGCTCGACCAGGTTGGCTTATTTGATGAACGGTTCTTTCTCTATTACGAGGAAGTCGATCTCTGCCGACGCATCAAGGCTGCTAACTACGAGGTCTGGTATTGGCCCGACATAGTTGTAGAGCATCTGGGCGGCGAATCGGCCAAGACCGTCAAAAACCTTAAGCTTGCTTCGTCCGGTTCCCAAATTGAGCTGTGGAAGATGCGAGCCGAACTGCTCTATTTCAGAAAGCACCACGGGCCCATAGGCGCATGGTCGAGCATGTTTCTGGAAAAGTCGTGGTACCGGCTGCGTGCTTATCGTAACCTGCTATCGGGCTTGACCGAACGAAACGTCAAAATCGCAGATCTGAAGCATCGAATCGCCACAGTGAAGCAGGCATGGAGAGACACTCAGGGCGGAAGAGTCTCGCCAATGCGGCCTTGGTGAACTGGAGCTCCAGAGGTTGGATATAAAGTGTTAGAGAATCTCCGCGAAGACTGGATTACTTACGAACGGGACATCTGGCGACAGGGCCTATGGGTGATGGCTGTCTATAGACTCGGCCGCTGGCGCTACGGATTCAAGCGCCGGGTAGTACGCGCGCCTCTTTCATTTCTGTACAAGCTCCTGTTCAAGTTCATCCAGATAGTCACGGGAATCGAACTTCCCTGCGAAGCTCGGCTGGGCAGACGTTGCCGAATCGACCATTTCGGAGGAATCGTAGTGAGCGGTGATTCCGCATTGGGCGACGAGGTGGTTATCCGAAATGGAGTCACCATCGGCCTGCGGCGCACCGGGGTACCCGGCTCGCCGAAGATCGGAGACCGTGTGGATATTGGAGCCGGAGCCAAGATTCTTGGCTCAATCACGGTCGGCGACGACGCCATAATCGGAGCGAATGCTGTTGTGCTGCACGATGTGCCGCCAAATTGCGTCGCGATAGGGGTACCGGCCAGGATCCTGCCTCGACGTGCGGACAACGTATTACGCTTCGAAAACATTCGGTAATCCAATCGCTGAGGAAACTTGGCCGTCCGAGTGAGAGGGTCGGTTGACGACGCGAATGGACTTACCCTCTAGCGAGGTTCCCCTTGTCCGAGCTTTCACTCCCAACACGTTCTCGCGACCCACTCTGATCTCCCACCAGCCTGTGCGCTATCGAGAGGATCTGTCGCACCGCTGATGCGGCGCGCATCTTGATCTTGTGTTTTTGCTTCGGAGCGGGCGTCCTTCCCCACTGCGCGTATACTTCTCGCCAGGCGCGCAACCCCGGTTGTCCCAAGTCCCTTGACATTTGCCAGGGCTTGGTTGCTCCCGCAAAATGCAGAATTTGACCTTCCGGCGAAAACACCACGTCACGCCGGTTCCAGGAAGGGTCCAGCCTGGTAATGCGACCCGCGAAATGCTTGTTGAGCAGATCCTGATCGGCGAACCAAAGCACGGGTGGCATCGATCGCTTGCACCGAATCAACCGGTCCATCTCTGAATTGCGGCGCCAAGCATCGACGTCGATGAGTGCTACCCCCGCGTTGAACCAGTTGTCCGCACGAATACCCAGGGAGTCAAGGTAGGTTGCGACCTCAGCGGGCACATTGTTATTGATCGCCATCGCGATTGAATTTCCATCTAGAGGCATATCAAAAAGCTCAACCAGGTCGCGGCCCACCAAAGTATCGGTATCGAGGTAGATGCAGCGAGAAGTCTGGGGCGGCAGCAGCTCACCCGCTTCGATGCGCGCCCAGGAAAGCAGTGGTAAAGTCTCCGTTGCCCAGTACCAGGGCAGGGGTTTCATTTTCAGGAAGTGAACCGCGTAGGCTCCGCTCCAGAATGTGCGCAGGGAAGCGATAGTTTCTGCGTCAAGCCCCTCTTGAATTACCCACACTTCTACGGGCCTCGAGGTTTGTTTGATTGCCGAATATCCGGCTACCGCAAGGCCGGCGGAAGTCGCGGAATCGCTGGCTAGTAGTATGTGGACCGGATTGTTCATCTCTTCCTTCACTTGACAGGACCCGCCCGAGACATCGCCATTAGCTGAATCGTGTCATGAACCTTTTCCTTATGTTTACGAAGGGGAGCCCGATACCTCTCAGAGCCGGTCAGTATGCACGCACCAGGGATTATTTCGGGTCAAAGAGCACATTTACTCGTCCTGCTTTATTCAACAAGGACGGCACTCTTTATACAGTCGGGCGAGACTGGGCCCCGAGCGATTCTTCTTGTAAAGTGAGCGAAGAGCCGAACTGTGATAATCAAAACAATCTCGACCGAATATGGTTACTTCGATCCATCGATCTCTGCCTTGGGAGGGCAGTATCGTGATCAATACAACTCGGCAACACCCTTTCCCCATATCGTGCTGACCGACTTTCTCGACGAAGAGATCCTCGAGCTCTGCCTGCGCGAATTTCCCTCGCCGGGGGACTTTTCAGCCGGGTACAAAAGGAAACAGGAGAACCTGAAATTTGAGTTCAACCCCGAGGCATTGTCACGACCGCTGCGTTCGCTCTTTTATTCGTTCAATTCGATCCCGTTCATCGGGTTTATCGAGAACCTGACGGGCATCAAGGGTCTGATCCCGGATCCATATTTCGCCGGCGCCGGCCTCCATCAGGTCAGCAAAGGCGGTCACCTTGGCATCCATACAGATTTCAACTTTCATCACGCGATGGGCCTGGAGCGCCGAATTAACGTGCTCATCTACCTCAACAAGGACTGGCGCGAGGAATACGGCGGTTGTTTCGAGATCTGGGATCGAGAGATGAGTCGCTGCTGTCGGCGCGTGGTGCCAGCCTTTAACACCTGCGTCGTTTTCAATACCAGTGCTATCTCATTTCATGGCAACCCCGTTCCCGTAAACCATCCGGACGGGACTCCGCGCCGCGCTATCGCGCTCTACTACTACACCGCAACCTGGGACAAGACGCGCCACGCACGCACGACGCAGTTCAAGGTACGCCCGGCGTCATCAGACCAGTTCGACCTGCGCGTGCGTGTGAATGAAGTTGTGGAAGAACTGACGCCGCCGGCCGCGCTTCGAGCGTTGAGAAAACTAGCGCGAGCCGCCCGTACGTATCGCACCCCTACTGAATGAATGGTAATGAGATTAAGAAAACGCTTATGGCCGGGATCCGCGCTTCACACCTGTGCCGATCGTCGAGGGCGTGCGTGGCTGGGACAACCGGGATTATAGCGCGGACCCAAAAATCCGTGCCGTGCTACTTATGCCTCAAATTTGTCAGTTGCGCGTTGCCCTGGGGTTGGATTTGAATAAGGACCACTTTTCGCAAAGGAACTGTCGAGAGTGATACAAACCGTCATTATCGCGGTTCCGGGATTGCTGGCTCTTATAGTGTGCATCCGTCGGGGGCCGGAGCATGCATTTCTTGACGTCTTCCTGCCCGTACTAATGCTCCTGCCGCAGCAGTACTTTTGGCCGACATCGGGGCAACTCTCATTCGCGGATACTTGTATTCTGCCAATCGCTGCGTTTCTTCTGTTTCGGCCGAAGCAAAAGCAGAAATGGGGTGTGATCGATCTTTTGGTCGTGGGCTATGTGGCGATAACGGCTCTCGCGGAAGGGATGAACAACGGTTACAAAGTCGGCGCCCAAAACCTTGCGCTCCAAGAGCTATTTTCGATTCTTCTTCCTTACTTCGTGGCCAGACACCTGTTTCGAGACCCGCAGTTTGCAGTGAATGCGGCGAAGCGTATCGTGGTGTCACTTGTCATTGTTGCCGTCCTTTCCGTTTACGAATTCAGGATGGGCATGGACCTGTTCACACGGTTCCTCGACGGGATTTTCTCCGGAGATCCCCTGCCGGGGGTGATACGTGGAGGGTTTATGAGGACCGCAGGACCCTACGGCCACCCGCTCGCATTGGGAGTCGTGATGGTGTTTGGGTTTCGACTTGTGCGATGGCTGGAGTGGAAAGGCATCTGGAATCACCCTCTGCCGTCCCTGCCGATAAGTAAGATTCGCTTTTGCGAACTTTGGATTGCAGTGGGAAGTATCATGTCCATTTCTGTAGGGCCTTTGCTTTCTGCTGCGTGTGGCGCCGCGATCGTTTCAGTTTGCCGCGCCCAAAATCGCAAGCGGGCATTAATGTTACTCGTAATCTTTATCGGTCTGGCTAGTCAGACAGTGTATCCAGCTTTCAGCGACTTTGTCTCAGTGGATCCAGCAGTGGCTCGGCTATCGGGCGCTCAATGGCAAGAGGACGCGGCTTATCGGAATAAGCTCCTGCCCGTTTATCTCCCGGTGGTCGAAGAGCGCCCCAGTTGGGGTTGGGGTCGCGGCGGGGTTCCAAAGCTCGAAGGAATGTGGTCAATCGATAATGGTTATTTGGCTACCGCCCTCACGTCGGGAGTGTATGCGCTTGCTGTGAAGGTGGCATTATATCTATCACTTCCAATACTACTCGGTATCTTCAGTTTTCCCCTTTCTCGTAAGGATCCCAGGGCCTTGGCTGCCTTCACGCTAATGGGCATTTTCGTTCTGAATGCTGTTATGGACTGCACGGCTTCCGGGGGTGGCATACTCGAGCGTTTGTTTTTTATTTTTGCCGCATGGAGTGCGGCCTTGCTCTACTCCAAGGCTCCCGAGATGGCAATCGAGCCGGTTTGGTCTTTGCCCAAAACTCAGGTCGGCTTTCGCAGAGTCATGGTCTGAGTGCCGGCGGAAGCAATGGAAGCAGAGAGGATACTAGACGGCTGGACCTCAACTGACTTGAACGACCGAGTGCTGAGGGTCGCGTTTCTGAGTCCCTCGTGGCCCCTCGAGGGCGCGACGAACGGCATTGTGACGTACGTCGATACCATGAGAGCGGCATTGCGCCGGCAGGGTCATAGGGTTTGCATCCTTAGCGCCCACTCCAACAATTCGAGCGCTGGCCCCCAACCCGACGTCTATCAGCTCGTACCAGAGGAGCTATCGACGTTGGCCCGGGTCCGCGACGGCTTGGCGTTTGGCATCAGCCCCTATCAGGCACTGCGCAAAAAATTTGGCAGGACTTTGGTGCACGCCGGACGGCGCGCTATCGCCGAACGAGGCGTCGAGCTGCTCGAAATGGAAGAGAGCTTCGGTTTGGTGCAACTGGTAAAGCCACGGCTCCCGATACCGTTAGTCGTGCGACTGCATGGTCCGCATTTCGCCAACGGACCGGCCATGGGAGTTCCGGTCGACGCCGACTTCCATAAGCGCATTCGCCAAGAGGGTGTTGGAATAGCGAAAGCTGATGCCGTTTCCGCGCCTTCGCGCGATATTCTGGAACAAACCCGAGCTTACTACGGTCTGCCGCTGACCGGCGCCGCCGTCATTCCCAATGCGGCACCAGTCGTGCCCCCGGAGCAGGCCTGGTCGCTGACGACGTGCGACCAGTCGCGGCTGCTGTTCATTGGCCGATTCGACCGACACAAGGGCGGGGACGTAGTGATCGACGCGTTTCGGATAATAGCCCAACGCTTTCCCCAACTCCGCCTATGGTTCGCGGGTCACCACGAAGTACAGACTCTAACCGACGAAGAGGGCCGTCGCTGGAAGCTGGCGGAATATATAGCGGAACGCGCGTACGACGTGGCCGACCGCATCGATTGCCTCGGGCCTCTTTCCCAGGCGGCGCTCGCAGATTTGCGCCGCAAAGCGTTCGCAACGATCGTCGGCTCGCGGTACGAAAACATGCCGATGGTTGTTTTGGAGGCGATCGCTTACGGCTGTCCGGTGGTGGCCACCCGCACCGGTGGCATCGTCGAAATCATTCAAGATGGCGTGAACGGAGTCCTGGCTCAGCCAGGAGATCCGATCGATCTCGCGTCAGGCATTATGCGCTTGCTCGGAGAGCGGCAGTTCGCGGCGAGGCTTGGCCAGCGCGCCGCCGAGGATGCTGCGCGTCGTTATAATCTCGACGTAATCGCGCGAGAGACCGCTGCATTTTATCGGGGCGTGGTCGATGATGCGATCCAGCAGGGACGCTCGCGCCGGTAAAATCGTTCAACAACGCGGGCTTTTGGACGTCGCGACCCCAATCTCGAATACCGAAAGCCTGTAGCTCGGAGATGCATTCGGTAGAGTTTGACCCATTTCGTTAAAGCAACAATGCGCGCCCAGCGGGTCAAATCTATCAGGGAAAGCTGGAGAAACCGTCCTGAGTTACGACGCTGGGGCGGCATCAACCCAGATAATTGCGTACCCTGATGACGAAAGAACGGGGGACGAAGATCTCGTACCCGCGGCGAAACCTACTCCTGAATACAGGCCGCAGATCCGCGAGAAGACTGAAGTGCGAGATCACGATTCGATGAGGGATAGTGTGTTGAATTCTCCGGAACGCGTATCGGAAGCAGCGGAACTAACCAGCCAGGATTTGCCCAACGTTTCTGGAGAGCGCTCGCCGAACGTTGTTCGGGATCGTCCGTCCCCGGCGGCCAAGGGACGAATTCCTGTTTTGATCATCGAGCGCGGTCGATGGGCCGCATTGGATCTTCGCGATGTGTGGGCCCATCGCGAGCTTTTCTACTTCCTGGCATGGCGCGACGTTAAGGTTCGGTACAAGCAGACCGCGCTGGGGGCCAGCTGGGCAATACTGCAGCCCCTAATCAGCATGATTGTCTTCACGATGCTATTCGGAAGACTCGCGCACGTGCCGTCCGACGGCCAGCCCTACGCAATTTTCTCGTATGCGGGTCTGTTGCCTTGGAACTTCTTCACCACCGCCCTCACTAACAGTTCCAACAGTCTGGTAGGCAGCCAGAACCTCATCACGAAAGTTTATTTCCCCCGGATTCTCGTGCCGACGGCTGCCGTCGGAGCAGTCCTCGTGGACATCGCGATCGCCTCGACGATGTTGCTTGCGATTATGCCGATCTACGGCGTCGGCTTCCACGCAAGTCTGTTGATGCTCATCCCGCTCATCGGCTTAACCGCATTGACCGCATCAGCACTCGGGATTTGGACCGCAGCGCTGAACGTGAAGTATCGGGACATACGCTACGCGCTGCCCTTTGTGATCCAACTATTGATGTTTCTCACGCCCGTTATCTATCCAATCAGCTTTCTTCCTAAGCGCTGGCGATGGGTGCTTAGACTTAACCCTCTGAGTGGCATCATCGAAGGCTTTCGCGCCGCGGTCTTCGGCCGTCCTTTTAACTGGAGTGGTCTTGCAATTTCAGTGTTAGTCACTCTGATCTTGTTGCTAGCTGCGGCGCTCACATTCAGCCGCATGGAAGAAGAATTCGCCGACATTATCTGAATCATGGAACCGATCATCAGAGTTAAAGGCGTAAGCAAGCGCTATCGGGTTGGCGGCGGCGGACAGCACTACGGCAGTCTGCGCGAGAGCCTTACCTCATCAATAAAAGCTCCTTTACGTTTGCTGAAATTGCAAAGAGGTAATAGCGCCCCCGAAGGTAAGTCTCACTTCTGGGCACTTAACGATGTTGCCTTCGATGTTGAGCCCGGCGAGGTTCTAGGACTTATTGGCAGCAACGGCGCGGGCAAATCGACGCTGCTCAAAATTCTCTCGCGTATCACTCGGCCCACAAAAGGGCGCGTCGAACTCTACGGCCGCGTGCGCAGCCTGCTTGAAGTCGGTACCGGGTTTCATCCGGAGCTCTCGGGTCGCGAGAACGTATTCCTGAACGGCGCGATCCTCGGCATGAGCCGCGCAGAGACCGCGCGCAAGTTCGATGAGATCGTATCTTTCGCCGAAGTCGAAAAATTCATCGATACTCCGGTAAAGCATTACTCGAGCGGCATGTACGTCCGCCTGGCGTTCGCTGTTGCCGCGTACCTGGAGCCGGAGATTCTTCTGGTCGACGAGGTCCTGGCCGTTGGTGACGCACGGTTCTGGCATAAGTCGACTGAAAAGATGCGAGAGCTCAACCGGCAGGGTTCAACAATCGTGCTGGTAACTCACAATATGTTCTTGATTCAGACGATAGCTTCGCGGGCACTTTGGTTGCGCGGCGGGGAAATTGCCGGCTATGGGGCGCCGGTCGATCTAATTGGTCGATATCGGCAAGAATCTCAGAAGCTCAGCCCAATTGCACGGACCGTGGCCGACGAGAATCCTGTACGCATTGCCAATGTCGAAATGTTTGTGGAATCAAGCCGAACGTCCGCTAGCGAAGCGCTACCCGACTCAAGCATTCGTGTAGTCTTCGCAGTAGATTGTGTAGTCGGCAATTTCATGTTTTCGGTGCGAGTTGCGAGTCCCGACGGCTTGCTATATTTCATGCTCCACAGCGATCCAACCGAGGTACCGCATTCTGGACGCGTTTTGGTAGAAGCGGTCATCCCACGCTTGATGCTGATGCCTGGCGAATACAGGGTCTGGGTTGCCATTTGTTCTGAATCAGGTGAAGAACATCAGCTTGCGAATGACAGTCTGCCGCTCAGAATCGCGAGCCCAAAAGGAACCGAAGCTTCATCCAGTCTCATGTGGAACGAGGCAACCTGGCGAATTTCTAAACCTAAGTGACAATCGCTAATGCAGAAGGAGACTGTGGCGCCAATAGGAGCTCAATGAAGAACGATATCGCAGAATTCCTTTGGTCCGCGCCGGATCGGCCGCTCAAGCGCCAGTTAAAAAAAGTTCCGGGTCTGGCTCGCCTAAAGAGATTAGCTTCGCGTAAGTTTGATGAATATTCGACGCGGATCGACGAATACAAACATCGCCACGAAATTAGAACGCTCGAGCAACTTCCATTGTTTGTACCGAACTCGGAAGGGTCCTACGACGACCTCGCGCTTCAAACGGTTACCTCCGCCAACCAGACATTTCCATTCATCGTTGAATTGATAGAGTGCACCTCCGGAGCGCCATTCTGCGAACCAACTTCGATCGAGACTCTCGCGAGCAGTGATAGAGTGCGTTCTGCGGCGAATTCGCTCGAGCGCTTATTCAATAAGTACGGCAGCGACAAGGCAACATTACATAACTATCACCACGCGTATGGAATGATACTCAACGATCCAGAGAGAATTTCTGGTCTTCTCGAAATCGGATTAGGAACGAACAATATAGACGTTACATCAAATATGGGAAGCAGTGGAAAACCTGGAGCCTCCCTCAGAGCCTTTAGAGATTTTCTTCCTAATGCAAGAGTTTTTGGCGCTGATGTTGATAGGAGAATCCTATTCGAAGAAGACAACATCAAAACGTTTTTCGTCGATCAAACGAAACCGGAATCGTTCGATTCACTAGCTCGAGCGATTGAATGCAAGCTCGACGTTATTATCGATGACGGCCTCCATTCTCCAAATGCTAACATTGCGTCTCTCGCTTTTGCCTGCAAGAACTTGAACAGAGGCGGTTGGTTTGTTGTGGAAGATATTGGCGCCGATGCATTGCCGGTCTGGCGCGTAATATCAAGGCTTTTGCCGAGTGACTATAAGTCATGGATCGTCGCTGCTAAAGAAGGAATGCTATTTCTACTGAGGCGGGACGGGGACAGTAGCCTGTAAAAGTAAGTTCTTTATCCACTGATGCGGCCGGTGGCAGTCATAGAGACGCCATGACCGCTACATCACTCGTTATTCCCGCGGGCGGTGCTTAATTCGTGCGGCATAGACGTCGCCGTGGAACTGGCATCCATCGCCTCGACTGAAAACGGCGGCAGATTGTACTTACAAGTCTGTCCCGAGCAGGAGAATGAGGTGCATGATCCCACATCGACACTGTTGGAGTTCTCGTTGTTATCTCTGATGCCATTGGAGTAATGCACCGTCTTGCAGCTACCCGGCACCGTGCCAGGCGGGAATGTGATGGTTCCGGCTGCATTCGTTGAGGTCGAGTTAACCAGCACCGCGCTCCAATCGGTTCCTTGCAGAAAGGCACTAGCATACGTGCCACTCGGGATGCCGTCGACTGGGTGGTAACTCCCACCTATCGCGCTGTTCACCACTTCCATGCCGAGAGCTATCGGACGCAGATGCGGAAAGGTCGGCCCGAAGTCGCTGTCGAGGTCATGCACGATACCCCAAATCGGTGCCAAGCTACCGTTATAGCCGTATTCGGCTTGAGTAAATTGATATTCATTTTGAATTGGAACTCGCTGCAGTTGCTGGCCTTGCAGCCAACTTTGCGCCATCCACGCCGCAGATGGATAACCGCCCTCCGACAAATAGTACTGTTCCGTGGTCGCGGGGCCACCAGCGGAGCTCGGCCCTTCTTCGTAGAAATTGAGAAAGTTGTTCGATCCAATCGTCGCCAAGTCATTGTTTCCAGTAGCGATGCAGCCCTTACCTGAAGGGCCGACTACCGCTGGGACCGCCGAAAAATAGGCCAAGGCGTACGCAGCCGCCTGCGCCTCCAAACTGCCGCTTTTCGCAGTATTGACGAAATAGTACGGAGCATTATCGGTCCCATATTGACTGGTGTTAGGCATCGGGTAACCGGCTGCTGCGGCGCCGCTCATTTCGCCGCTAACGACTCCAGTGTTGCAGACTTGGTTGCCCATCATGTAGTGAAATCGGCTGGCGACCGACGGGCAATGCGCTGTCGCTTCGGCACTCATAATAGCGAAATTGCGTTGGGTCTCCTCGCCGTAGCCCAACTGGTCCAGGTTGCTTGAACCATACGAAATGTGGTCGGCGCCGTTATTCCACTCCTCGTTACTTTGCTCGATCCAGACCGAGGGGAAGCCATATGTGGTGATCGCTGAACACATGCGGTCCGTGAAGGCGATCAGGTCGGCATTGTTCATCGCGTTCCCAATCGTCATCCACGGCACCGCGCCGAGTGCGTTGGCGAGCGGGTAAACATCCTGCGCCGCGTAAGTCCACGAACTGCTCAGCCCGTTGATATACGCAGGCCCGTGCAAGTAGTCGCAGGTGCCGGTGGTTGTCGGCCCCGAATTTCCTGCCGTACAACCGCTCGCGCCCTCGTAGCCAGCGTCATTGGTTCCCAGTTGGTCGTATGCTCCATAGCGTAACGAGCCGGGATTGATCGCTTGGAGCGATGTAATGACTTCGTTGCGGAACCCAGTGGTCGAGGTCGCCTGTCTCCCTACATAAACGTCATCAACGTAGATGGTAGCACCTGCCTCAGCGCTACCGTTGGTAGCGGTCATCTTGAAGTCCAGCCGCGGCAGTTTAAAACCGCCAATGAATCCGGTGTCAGTACCAGTGAAGGTGTAGGTGTAGTGATGCCACGCGCCGTCGTTCGTCAATGTGAATGTATGGGTAGCGTTCACGCCGCCTGTGCGAGTCAGGGCCACTGTTATTTGCGGCGTACCGGTCGGAGTGTTGGCACCCTTCGCATAGAAGGCGATCTCGAATGCCCCCACCACCGGATGCCACGGTCCCGACGCCGGCCCGTTCAGACAGATGTTACCGCTGCCGCAGTCGGTGTTCTGGTTAGCGATAGTGCAAGGCGTCACATTGTCATTCGAGCATACGCCGCCGGTGTTTTGTCCGGTGTCCCATCCATAATCGACGTAGTGACTATTGCCATCGGCGACGTTCATCGCCAGGGAACCTTGACCCTCATACTTATCGGCGGTCGTGAGATTGGAGTTGGAGTCGCCTGCGACCCAGTTGGCGATGCAGCAGGTAGTAAACGGCTGTCCTATACTGGTCGAGGTGCGCACCTCAATCACACCGACACCAGGGGCAAGGGTGGGACAACTAATTGATCGCCCTGTGGCGTTGAGACAACTGCCGAATGTGTACGAACCTGCCGCCGTAAAGGCGGTGATCGTAAACTGGCCGCCGGCAGCCGCGCCTGTCCTAACCGAAGCCTTCGCCCCAATCCAATATCCAGTAGGAGCGCCGCTATCGGTCGTATCGCTAAAGGTGCTGGTCGTCGCGCCGCTGCCGACTTTGATCAGGTGGCCGTCGGTCGGCGGTTCGAACCCCGGATTATCAAGCATGTTCTGCATGAAGTCGCCCGGACCCCCGATCTCCTGACTGCCCAGGTTCACGCCCATGCGATAGGCTCCGCCTACGAACCGTGCCGATAAGACATGCGCGCCAGGTATCGAACTGTTCACTGAAGTGACCTTGGGACCTAGCGGGAGTGTTTGCGCTGTCGACTGTAAAGTTTGCGGAGTCGGTTCGATAGCGGACGTGGTCGGCTGACCGGTCAGCATCAGATTGGTTAACGCAAACCCGGCGATGACGAGCAGGCCGAGACTGACCAGCACGGCGACGGACTTAGTGATGTTCATCGACTCGCTGGTTCAGTTGTCCGCACTCGCAGTGAGATGGCGGCGGAACTGGCACTCGAGCTGCCAAAGGTCAACGACAGATGCTCGTCGATTCGGGCTGCAGAGGATCGCTGCGACGCGTCCATTGCCTAAGCCCAACTAATGCTCGCTGACTGTTTGTGTGTATAGGGCTTTGGTGTCAGGCCATCGGTCGTACATGTGCACGGCGGGAATGATCGATCCGTCTGCCGCTCGGCGGACATACCCGTCGCTCGTCACCGTGGCGTCATGCGCGATATGGTTGGAGAGCGTTGCGACGGGCCCACTGACATTCTCAATGACGCGATAAGGTGTCTTCACCAGATTGTTCAGGAGCATGTAGTTAAACAAAACCTGATCGACTCCAGCGAATGGGTGATGTTCAAAGAAAGCGCACAGCTCACTCACGAACGACATCACTACCTGATGAGGCCCGAGGATGGTGCCTATATTAAGCGCCTTTTTGCCGATCACTTTCACCAACGCTTCTTCGCCCCACGCATCTCGATACCAAGCGGTATCACAATCGGCATTTCCATAGGTTTCACTTTGATCAAAAAGGCATACGCGGTCACCCGCCTCGCGGTCGAACAGTGGCGCCTGAAAGACCACATCTCTGACGTCCGTGAGAAAGACCTGTCCGTAGCCGCGGTTGAGCGTCAGGAAGCGTTCGTACGCGATCCAACGCACGGAACACTGGGGATGGTGCCAGGTCTCGAGCAGAATCGGGTAAGTCGCCGCGATGTCTGCGGCCATCTTGCCAAATAGCTTGCTGCGGACGGCAGGCCGCATCGCAGATAGAATCAGGTGCTTCGCCGCCTTTGCCAGTTTGCTGTTTGTGGGGGGATATGAATTCGCGGTGCTCGCGAAGTACACACCCTCCCGGGCCAGATCGGCGAAATAATCCTCGTAGCGATTGGTTATGATGACCAGATCGCACTGCTCGGGTGTGTAGATCCTGCGAAGAGAGCTACAGAAGACCCTGACGCTCTGCTCCGCTTGATTGGTCGAGAATCCCAGAACTAGATCTTTCATTTGGCGCTTTCAGTCGCGAGGACCACTTCAAATCTCAATTAATATACCCTGATGGTGAGCCAGGAATCAGACCAAATAATCACAAAACATAAGCTCTCGTATGCTAAATGACTGAACCTGCCGACAACGCATCGTCAACTTTAACCAGCCAAAGGCCATGAGAGGATAAAATTCGCTAACTGCGCTAAAATGGCTTCGCCAAACCGCATCTGCCTCGACCAGGTTGCCGGAGTGAAGCGCCTCCACTAAGGCTTCCATATCTCGGTACTCGGTTCTCACTTAGTCAGCAACTACTGCACATGGTCGCGGGTCCCGAATCCTAGTCCGTTTTCGGAGTGAGTAATCCGGGTCATGGCCCACAGTTTCTTCAATCTGTCGAGTAAATTCTACAATCAGGCGCAAGAAGGGTGCCAATCGGCGCGCTTTCTAGCCACATGGTAGACCTTCGAAATGACCTGTCCTTATGGCTAGAGGGCATGGACCGGCTTCGTAGCGAGTTATATAGCAAGCCATTCGAGGCATTTGCCCAGTTCTGGGTATTAAGCAAGAGCACATCCCCTTATTACCTTGCGTTAGCAGTATCTGGGATTTTGCCAGAAGTGGTGCAGATTGACGCAGTGAATCTCGCGCCATAACTGCGCTGTTCTGCTTATCCTACTTCTGCCTTCGAAGTTCCGTTTTCATGGGTTTATTCGAGATTTGTAAAAACCCACCAAAAAAAAGTTGCTCGTTTCGGGAACTGACCCAAAGCGTTTCAATGTTCATTAGTTCGAACAGTCAAGGGAGCACGAGACCAAATGAGGACCAACTTGAGTCGCCAACATGAAGAGGCCTTCACAATTCTTCGGACCAGGCTGAGCCGCCTGAATCTGCCGGTGGACCTGGTCGACGAACTGGTCGACCGCCACATCGCGGTCTCCTTCGAGAAAGGCGCGTTGGCGTTCTGCGAAGGCAACACCGACGGTATGTTCGCCTGCATCCTGAGCGGCTACGTTAACGTGTACTGCCCAGTAGGTGACGGGAATCGCACTTTGGTGCGAATGGCTGGTCCGGGCGAGATCATTGGATATTCGGATTACATCGATGAGAAGGGCCGTCACGCGCGCCTGTTCGAAGCCCAGGTTGCGACCAAGTGCATGCTCGCGCTTTTCAGCCGCGATCATATAACTCAGCTCCTATCGGGCCTTCCTTCAGATGCGCTGGTCTCGATCATCGCGTCCCTGAATACATTCTGGTCAGAGAATCTCCGGCGCTTTGCCACCCTGCTGAGTCTTCCTTTCTGGGATCGCCTCACGATGGTGATGAGCGATTTGGCGAAGCGGGCAGGCGTGAGAGACGCCGAAGGTATAATCCTCATTCCGGAAATCCGCCACGAGGATCTGGCTGAGATGATCGGATGCTCGCGGCCAATGGTAAGCCGGCTCATCGCCATAATGATCGAATCCCGGCTCCTGGCGCGCAGAGGAAACCAATACGTGCTGCTGAAGAAGTGGGACCTCGACAACGGCCGCAATGTTCAGAGGTCAGCTCGCCGTGATGCCAAGTCGGCAGGAAGGCCCGCGCCCTTCGGTTTACCAACGGGCTCCGGAAATGGCTCGGCGAGTCGCGGAGTCACCGCCTACGCAGCACGCGGATCCAACTGAGCAATAACGGCCAGGGCCGGTCCAGGAAGCGAATCTGCCGGCTTGCCTGCGCTCGACCGCGGACTAGCTGTTCATTCCTCGCTCCTGCGGGCTACGCCTTAATTAGCGTCAAAGGCCCGTGGGACCTGTGCAACGGCAAGCCTTGTCTCCTCGAAACATCGTGAACTGTAACGGACCAAAGACGAAAAAAGGGTAATTTGGCGAGATGCGCTGCTCGCCTCAATGCGACGCTCGCCTCAATGCGAGGCTCCTTTATACTTGGTGTTGTTCTTCAGAGAGTTGCCGGAGGAATAGATGCGTAGTCTTGTTGTCGGTGCTGCTGTCGCGCTCCTTCTCATTGGGCCGAACGCCAAAGGGTTCGCGGGCTCGAACGCCAAGCGGTTCGTGGGCGCGAACGCCAAACTGTTCTCGCCGAAGCAAGCCTTGCCCACTCCGATCACAGAATGCGGCGACATCACGCAGGCCGGGAACTACGTCGTGGAGAATGACCTGGTACTCCAGGTGAACGAACAACAGGACCTGGGTACGGAGACCTGCCTGACCATCAGTGCCTCGCGCGTGAACATAAATCTGGGCGGAAACACTATTGCAGTCGCCTGCTCGGACTCTTTCCTATGCGATCCAGAGTTTAACGTGCCGGGCGGCATCGGCATCGATGTCGCGGGGAGGGCTAACAATGTCTCGATCTCGAATGGAAGCGTCGACAACTACGTCTACGGCATCGTGGCCGACCAGGCCAACTCCCTGTCCGTCACCAATCTGGCTCTGACGGCTGTCGTTGGCGTAACTCTAAGCGACGTCAGTCAGAGCACCGTCGGAAGCATAACTTACGAGGGGGCCGGCGAAAACGAACACAGCGCCAACGGGCCGCTCCTCTACGTGAGCGGCGGAAGGAACAACTCTTTCAGTAATCTGAGCGGCGATACAGGGGCCGACATAGGCATAGTTGACGCCGTTCAGATTGATGGTTCCAACGCCAACACCATCTCCCAACTAAACCTGGAAAATGACTCGTCGTGCAGTAATGCCGTCATCCTGCTGACGGGCGGCTCAAGCTTCAACCTCGTTACCGGCAATACGCTATTCGACCTGTGCGGCAGCCGGTATCGAAGTCGACACCGGCGGACGGCATAATGTCATCACCGGGAACGACGTGACGACCATATCGCCACCAGATGTATTCGCGATGCTCGATGAAAATCCGAAATGCGGCTCGGACTTCTGGTTCATGAACACGTTCAGTAATGAGACCGACCCCAGTCTCGACAGCGCGAGCCCGGCGACCTGCATCCACTAGCGCATTGAATTCGGAATTCGGGCGAGCAGCTCTTTGTGCGCGCCGATTCGTCCGGAGAAAAAGATCTCACGGCCGGCAAGTCGTGGGCGTACGGCAAGACGCGCCGTCATCTCGCTCGACCAGTGGCGGTTTCTCGGACTCGAGATGACCGATGAAGGGACTTGAGTCCGGTTCCGTCCTTCGATCTACTCACGCGCGAGTCCGAGCTGGCGTTGTCGCTTCACGTAGTGCCGCGTTAGCCGTCGCAGCCAACCGTAATTAGCGAAACCCTTGATACACGCGCCAATCCGAACGTATCGGCTTTGGGATGACGGCAAATTTAGCCCAGTCATAGCGGTCGATCCGGCGGTTGTCAGATACCCGCGCTAGAAATTCTGATCGTCACAATCGAAAGACGACGTCGTTCAGCGGTTCACTACTTCAAGGCGGCATTGGACGATAACAGAGGCCTGCGAGACTGCACGGAATTGATGGAAAGGGGGCATTTGCCCGCACAACAGAGCGGCTCTAAACTGATCGTGACCAATGTGTGAGGTCTTGACTCAATCATGCAGTGTGATACCGAAAAACGGCCAGAAGTTCTTTAAAGACCCAAAGTCGAGCTCCACTATTCAATCATTAAATCCTACTGTAGGTAGAATATTACTAAAAGTAATAGACCCTACTTGGTGATTAAATCCTACAAACAGACGCAAGACCGATGCCAGCAGGTGGATTTCTAGCCAGCCTGTAGACGCATCAGAATGGGTAATTTGGCACAAAAAGACCTGTTTGGACACCGGTAGACCGTGAGTGTTATATGAAGTTATAAAAACTTGACACAAGTTTAGAAATGGTATTAGATATTTAACTGAAGCACAAAGCCCTTCGCTATCGGATGTTTGTTCACCTGGCTCTCGTCAGTATTTTCTGAAATTTTGCTAGAACCGGTGCAAATTGACGCGCCAAATCTAGCGATATAACTGCGCTGTTGTGCTTAGCTAACTCTACCTTAGGAATTTCGGCCGGTTGTCCACAACAGGAGTCGACGAAAGACAACGAAGCGTGCTGTACCTGAGGAGAGTAAAGAGGGTTCAAAAAGGTTCATCGGTTTCCGAGTTGTTCAGTTACAGGAGGAAAGCAGGATATGAGGACGAATCTAAGCCGGCAACATGAAGAGGCATTCACCATTCTTCGCACGAGCCTGGGTCGGCTAAATCTGCCCGTGGATCTGGTCGATGAGCTCATCGACCGCCACATCGCGGTTTCTTTCGAGAAGGGCGCCATGGCGTTTTGCGAAGGCAACACCGACGGCATGCTCGCCTGCATCTTGAGCGGCTATGTCTACATCTACTGCCCGGTCGGTGATGGGAATCGAACCCTGGTCCGAATGGCCGGACCGGGCGAGATCATCGGCTATCCTGACTACATCGACGAGAAGGGCCGTCACGCGCGCATGTTCGAAGCCCAGGTTGCGAGCAAGTGCACGATGGCGCTCTTCAGCCGCGATCATATAACGCGGCTGCTGGCGGGGCTTCCCCCGGACGCGCTGGTCTCGATCGTCGCGACTCTGAACACCTTCTGGTCAGAGAACCTCCGGCGCTTTACGATCCTGCTGAACCTGCCGTTCTGGGATCGGCTCACGATGGTGATGACCGATTTAGCGAAGCGGGCGGGCGTAAGGGACTCCGAAGGTATCATGCTGATCCCGGAAATCGGCCACGAGGATCTGGCTGAGATGATCGGCTGCTCGAGGCCGATGGTGAGCCGGCTCATCGCCATCATGGCCGAATCGGGGCTCCTGGCGCGCCGAGGAAAGCAGTACGTGCTGCTGAAGAAGTGGGACTTCAACAACAACAATCACAACTCCCAGAAACAGGTTCGACTATCCGAGGTGGCCGCCTCGCCGCGAAAATCCTTGACTTCGTCGGCTCCGGCAGGTTCTTCGAATGGCTCTGGGAGCAGCCGCGGAATCGCTGCATACGCGGCACGCAGTTCCGGTTGACCGAGTGCGGCAATCGTCCGGCGGAACCTCCCGTTTGCCGGGCGATTGCACCTCCGCACAGCCGAGGCGGGTCCTCGAGAGCGCATTCCGAGATTCTCGAGGACCCGTTGACTCACGATCGATTCGAGAGGTTCGCGATCCCGAGCAGCGCCGTTTAAGCGCCAATTAGCTACTTACCGAACATTCGTTAGGCGGCGACGACGTTCATCTTAGAGATCACGCCCCGTCTCCGGCATTAGCCCGCCTCCGATCTAAGATCAGATTAACTGCAATTTCCGCATTGGACGTTACGGCGCACGCCAATGCGCCCTGGAATTTGCGAGAAAAGTACAGGGGTTGCGAACGCCGCAGTGGGTTGTTTCCGAAAATCTTCCACGACCTGCCAGGTTTCGCGCGAATCTCGATCGCGACGCCAGAATTGATCACGCCATGAAGCGGACCTTGATGAGGCAATCAGAAACCAAGAATGTGCTGACCGTCGCCGAGGTCGCCGAAATATTGCGCGTGCACTCCACGACCATCTACCGGCTGGTCAAGCGGGGCGAGCTTCCCGGCTTCAAGCTCGGGGGCAACTGGCGGATCAACCGGGCGTCGCTCGACCTGTGGCTGTTGGCAGAACGCCCGCAGAATCAATTTCCGAGAGACAACTAGCAAAGCGATTTCAGCGCACGCCGAGAAATTTCTCGGAGAGCGCGGTCGAGCTTGACCCTAACGGCCGATCGCGTGACGGATGGCGTGCAGTATGTAGATGAAGTCGCTCGTTCCCCGCACTTCCCCCAGCAGGGCCGCGCGCGACAGGATTTCCATCTCGTCATCCGAGATGTTGTGAATTCGGCGCAGCTGCTCGTCCTTGCGGAAAATCTCCCACGTCGAATCTGCCTTGGATTCGGGCTCGGGACCTATCATCTCCTGCGCGCGCGGATTGGCCAGCAGGAAGAGCTCGCGACTGTCCAGCCCGAGCACGGCGGCAAGGCTCGCAATCATCTTGTCCGACGGGTGCCGTTTGCCGGATTCAAGATGGCCAATGTAAGGAGTCGAGGTCTTGGTCCGTTTTGCGACTTCCTCCTGCGTGAGTCCCAGCTGCCGGCGGCGCCGGCGTAGTACCTGCCCCAGGGTGCGTTCTTCGGTGCTAGCCATCGATGGTGTCGTGTCCTTTCGAGAAACCCTTGGGCCTCAGCGGAATCGGTGATCGGAGTGGTTGCGTTCGACGCTCACGGTTACGTTCCTTTAATACAGTTCCCTGCTCGGGAATGCCGTAACCCTAGCCGCGCGCGGCCCGCCTTCCTGCGAATCCGTACCCGCAAAGCCGCTTCGGACCGGTAAATTTAACACGGCGGCGATAAAGTTGTTTCCACCTTATGCGTGGAGCGCATTTTTTTGGTTGTCTTTGCTCTCCGTGTTATGAATGAGAATACCGGTTGCAGGCAACTCCGTCGGCGAGTTTCAGATGAAAAACATCGTTCATAGACGCCAGGAAGGAATCGAGGTGCTGACGATTGCGCGGCCACCCGCGAACGCCCTCGATATCGAAACGACCGAGGAAATAGCCGACGCGTTCGAAGCGTTCTATCCGGATGATTCGGCGGCCGCGGTAGTCCTGACCGGCGATGGCAAAGCATTTTGCGCCGGGCTCGATCTGAAGGCTATTCCGAACTACAGCCAGCCAGAATTGCGCCGACTGCTCGACGCGATCAATCGGATGGCCACGGCGGTCTACGGTTGCCCCATCCCGGTGATCGGCGCGATCAACGGTCACGCGATCGCCGGTGGGTTCGTCCTTGCGATGTGCTGCGATTGGAAGATCGTGGCCGACGCGCCGATGCAGGTCGGGTTGACCGAGGTCCGCGTCGGCGTTCCTTTTCCAGCCGCGGCGCTCGAGGTGGTCCGCAGCGAACTTCATCCGCAAGTCGCGCGCGAGCTGGTACTGTTCGGCAAGAATATGAATGCGGCCGAGGCGCTTGCGGCCGGTATCTTCGACGAATCCGTGGCGCCGGATCTGTTGCTGGTGCGTGCGATGGAAAAGGCGCGGGAGGCGGCGGCCCTGCCGCGTCACGCCTTCAAGATAATCAAGCACCAGTTGCGGGCGCGTGCTCTCGAAGCTTGCCGCGCAGCCGTCTCGGGCGAGGGCGAGCCACTGCGTGATGGATGGATAGATCCCGCGGATGCCCGCGGCACATCCAGCGTGCTCAGTCGTTCGCGTAGTTAACCACGAGTGGAGGAAGATATGCCGACGGAGACTTCGGCTACTTCGTACGTACTCGGGAGCACGGACACAGAGCACAAGCGGCTGATTCGGCAAGCTGCGATCTTCAATCCAATCTCCGAGCGATTGTTCCATGAGGCGGGAGTTGGTCCAGGTCAGCGTGTCCTCGATGTCGGCTCCGGCCTCGGTGACGTTTCGATGCTGATAGCTCGTCTCGTTGGCCCTTCCGGACAGGTCGTAGGTGTAGACAACGACGCGACCACAATCGCGAAAGCGAAGGAGCGTGTGGCCAAAGCCGGGTTTCAGAATATTGGCTTCACGCAATCAGACGTCGGCGAAATTCCGCGCGGCGAATCGTTCGACTCGATCGTAGGCCGATTGATTCTCGAATTTCTGCCGGATCCGGGCGCGGTCGTAAAATCGCTCGTGGGCTTACTTCGGCCGGGCGGCATCCTGGCTATTCAGGATGGCTGCTGGGGTCCGCTTCTTGTACTCTCGGCCGATCTGCCGATCCGATCAAAGTGCGTGACATTAATCTATCAAGCATTCCAGAGCTCGGGTGCGAACATGGATATGGAACGCGTTTTATTCAGGACTTTCCAGGGAGCTGGACTGCCGGCTCCCACGATGAAGATCGAAGTGCCGGCCGGAGGTGATCCTGATTTAATCCGATGGACTTACGATCTCTTCCACAGCCTGATGCCGCGGATGCGACAAAATAACCTACCCATCGACGAAGTGGGAGATATACGCACGCTCCAGCAGAGGCTCGATGCTGAACTGGCAGCCGCGGGAATGTTTGGCACTACAATCGGGCTCGTCGGAGCGTGGTCTCGAAAACCGAATCGATAGGTTACTTTGAGTGGATGGCTTCGGCCTCGGTTCAAGTGGGATAAATTTTCCCACCGTGTCATTTTTTCATAGTGGTCGCCGGAATAGGGCACAAAAAACCCTTTAAAACTCGAATCTTTCCCAATCTGCAAAACGGCACAGCGATTGCTCAAAGGTTCGTTCGTAGCTCGGAGGGTGCGCCAGGATCGCAACCCCACCACCTGCTTATCCCGTTCCTCCCCGCGAGCCTGGCGCTACCCTTCGGTTTTGTAAACGGGAGATGGCGTACGAAAATCCTTGCCGGCGTCGCTCCGGCCGTTTGATGTTGCGTTCGATCGGCAAGAGCCGCATTTGAAGAAATCTTTCGTAGGTGTTTATGACCAACGAACTACGTGTACTGATTGCCGAAGATGACGTGAACACTCACGACGACTGGCGCGAGTCGCTGGCGGCGTGGGGATTTCGCAGCGAGATTGCCGAGGATGGCGTGCGCGCACTGGAGCTCATCTCGAGCTTCAACCCGCATATCCTGCTGTCGGATCTGAAGATGCCGCGCAAGGGCGGACTCGAGCTGTTGCACGATATCCGCGAGATGGGGATCAACCTGCCGACGATCATGATTTCGGGGCAGGGCGAAATTCCCGACGCGGTCGCGGCGCTGAAGCAGGGCGCTATCGACTACCTGCGCAAGCCCGTCGACCCGGCGCACCTGCAGCGGGTGCTCAAGACGATCGGCGACAATATCAGCATGCGCGAGGAGAACTCTGCCCTGCGCCGCCGCCTGGCAGAGGTGGGAGAGCTGGGTCCGCTGTTTGGGCGTTCACTGCCGATGCGCAAAGTGATCACGGCGATCGAGCGGCTGGCGCAATCGTCGGCGTCGGTGGTGATTACCGGCGAGAGCGGCACCGGCAAGGAGCTGGTAGCGCGCACGATTCACGAGCTGTCGCCGCGGCGCGACGGCGCCTACGTGCCGGTCAATTGCGCGGCGATTCCCGAGACCTTGATGGAGAGCGAGCTGTTCGGACATGAGCGCGGATCGTTCACCGGCGCCGACCGGCGCAAAGAGGGATGCTTCGAGGCTGCCAATGGCGGCACGCTTCTGCTCGACGAGCTGACCGAAATGAAGGCCGAGCTGCAGCCCAAGTTGCTGCGTGTGATCGAAGAGCAGCGCCTGCGCCGCGTGGGCGGCACCGCAGAAATCCCGCTCGACGTGCGAGTGCTGGCGGCGTCGAATCGCGATATCGAGCAGGCGGTGCGCGAAGGCAAGCTGCGCTCGGACCTGTACTATCGCCTCAACGTGTTCACGATTGTGCTGCCTCCGCTGCGCGAGCGTATCGACGACCTGCCGCAGCTCACGCAGATGTTCATCAATCATTACGCCGCGCAGAACAAAAAAGACGTGACCGGCGTCGACGAGGAATGCATGCAGTCGCTGGCCGCGCATCCGTGGCCCGGCAACGTGCGCCAGTTGCGCAACGTCATCGAGCGCGCGCTGATCGTGTGCGAGGGCCGGACGATTCGCAAGTCGGATTTGCCCGACGACTTCCGCGCGGCCGGCGGCGCCGACGGCAGCTTCATCAAGGTTCCGCTGGGCAGCTCGCTCGACGATGTCGAGAAGGAAATGATCACGCGCACGATCGAGTTCACTTCGGGCAACAAGACCCGCGCCGCGGAAATCCTGGGCGTCAGCGCCAAGACTTTGTACAACAAGCTCGAACGCTTCGCCAACGGCAACCACTCGAACTAGAAAACGATCGACAGATTTGGATTTGCGTGCCGGTCGATCCGGCATGCTGCTTTAACCAAGCGGTGAGTTGAATTCCAAATAGATCGATCGACACGGCATCGCGCCGTGTCGATCGTTACGATCTAAAATTGTGAGAGCGGCTGAAGATCAGATCAGATAACGCTCAGCAACGGATCTCTTCCAGGCGCCCCGAGTGGTTGTAGATTCCAGTGCGCAGCCGATCCGCATTGATACCCAAGCCTTCGCACACCCTGAGGAACGTGAACGGGCCTTCGTCCTCATCGGAGTTGAGCCATTCCGCCGCTTCGATGAAATCAGGATCGCTGCGACTGGCCTCACCGCGATTGCGATTCTTGATGTAGAGTCGGATCGCGTCCTCGAGCACCGCGAAAAGAAGTTTGCGCTCGCCTTCGCCGGGCAACTTTCTGCGACCCATGGTGCCATACTGCGATGGCAGAATTCCGAGTCCCTGGAAAATGCTGGGCAGGTCGTCCGCCGTTGCATGTATGTTCAAGTCCATTGATTCCACCTCTGCGTTTGAACTCTCGGTTCGAAGTTCCTTGAACCAAAGCAAGAGGTTTGCCAACCGGACTTTCCAGCTAATACGCCTTATTTCATGATGAGGATTTCGCTGGCAGCCGATGAAGCGGCAAATTTTTCATAGTTTGCGTAAATTCTTCAGTAAGGCGAAGCAGCGCGCGGGGTGGCTGCGCGCCGCGGCTAGAGTCGGATCGGAATCCTGTCGGCTGTATGAGTAAGGAGCTATCGGGACCGTGCGCTGCTTTTGCGGCGCGGTCCGATGGAGAGCGGCGAACGCGTCATAATCGGCGCGTTCGAGCGCGGAGTCAGGTGCGTTTAGTTTGGCAGCCGGCGCGATTACATGTTGCCGTCGACGCTGTTCACCAACGTGCTGATGGTCGTGCCAGTGGATTCATAGCCGGCTATGATCACCAGCATGATCGCCGCGAGGATCAACGCATACTCGGCCATCGTCTGGGCGGTCGCCCGCTCCTTCGCCATAACGCAGAGTCTTCTGATCAGGTCCATTTTAATCTTCTCCTTCACGTGCCGACTTAACTGCTGATTTGATCGCGCTCGTCGGACAACGCTAATGGTTCTCTGCGGACCTTGCCCAGTGCATCTTGACGTCTCCGGTCGCCTCCGTAGTGACAACTAACTCAATCGCGCGAAAATGAAAGAATTGTTATGGCTACCTCCATTTCTAGTCTTCACGCGGTCTTTTGGCATGGTAAAACGCTGACCGAATGGCCCGCTATTCCGTTCGCATTTTCGGGCTCGGTTAGACGGCGCGATACGCCAGCGGCTATATCTTTCGGGCAAGAGCATAGGGAGGTCTTTGTCATGGCGACCGACTACAGCGATTACGAATTCCTCAAAGTAGAAGTGGCCGACCGCGTAGCGACGATCACGATCAATCGGCCGGACTCGCTCAACGCCGTCAACAACGTCGTTCATCACGAGCTCGAGCAGATCTGGATCGATGTGCGCGCCGATCGCGACGTCAATGCGATCATCCTGACCGGCGCGGGCCGCGCGTTTTGCGCCGGTGGCGACGTCAAGGGCATGGCGGGCGGCAGCCTCACCGGACCCGGCGATCACAAGGGCAAGGGACGAGGACGCGGTCCGATCGCGGCATCCAACGGGCGCCGCCTGGTGGATAATTTTCTCGACGTCGAGCAACCGGTCATCGGCGCCATCAACGGCGACGCGATCGGCCTCGGCGCAACGCTCGCGCTGCTCTGCGATATTACGGTGGTCTCGGAGAAAGCGCGCTTTGCCGACACTCACGTCAAAGTCGGCATCGTCGCCGGCGACGGCGGCGCGGTTATCTGGCCGCTGCTGATAGGGCCGCATCGCGCCAAGGAATTCCTGATGCGCGGCAATTTCATCACCGGCGCCGAAGCCGGCCGTATCGGGATGGTGAACTACGCGGTCGCACCCGAGCAGGTGATGTCCAAGGCGCGCGAGCTTGCGCAGGAGCTGGCGGATGGCCCCACGCTGGCAATTCGATGGAGCAAGCTTGCGGTAAACAAGTGGCTCAAGCAGCAATCGAATCTGATCATGGACGCTTCGCTCGCATACGAGATGATGACCTTCAACACCAAGGACCATCAGGAGGCGATCAAAGCCTTCGTCGAAAAGCGCAAACCGAACTTCGTCGGCAACAAGGAGTAGGCTGAGCTTGTCGGATACGAAACCTTCGCCCGCTGCACTGGCGTCGGCCGCCGAGCTGGCCTCGCGATTCGATCCGTTTCGCGATCCCTATCTCGCCGATCCATATCCTTTCTTTGCCGAGGCGCGCGCCGCGTGCCCGATCTTCTACAGTCCCGCGCTCGACTACTGGATCGTCACGCGCTACACCGACGTGCGGCGTATCTTCCAGGCGCCGAAGTTGTTCTCGGCGGCCAACGCGCTCTCACCTATCAGCCCGTTGTGTCCGCAGGCTCAATCGATCCTGGCGCAAGGCCGCTTCAGCGCGGATCCGGTCCTCACCAACGCCGATCCTCCAGCGCATACTCGAGTACGCCGGCTGGCGAATATCGCTTTCACGCCGCGCCGGGTTGCGACGATGGAACCCTTCATTCGCGAACTCACCGCCCGATTTATGCGGGAACGATTCATCAACGGTCGCGTCGACCTGATCCGCGAGCTTGCGTGGGAACTGCCTGCGCTGGTTGTGTTCCGCGTGCTTGGCGTTCCGGACCGCGATGTTCCACGGGTCAAAGCCGGCGCCGAGAGCCGCCTGCTCTTCATGTTCGGACATCCGGACAAGGAGCAGCAAATCGACCTGGCCCGCGGGATGTCGACGTTTTGGAATTACGCGCAGGAGCTGGTTGAGGCACGGTCGGCGGAACCTCGCGACGACTTCACCAGCGATCTGATCCTGGCGCGCGACCACGAAGTGCCGGCGCTCAGTCGCCACGAGGTAACCACGGTAGTCTTCGGGTTGCTGCTCGCCGGCCACGAAACTACGACCAGTCTGATCGGAAATACTTTGCGCCGGACGCTCACGGACCGCGATGCGTGGGACGAGATCTGTCGCGATCCGCGGCTGGTGCCGGGCGCCGTCGAAGAGGTTTTGCGCTTCGACTCGTCGGTAATCGCGTGGCGTCGCCGGACCACACAAGCGGTACAGATCGGCGGCGTCGCACTGCCCGCCGATGCCAACTTGCTCTTGCTGATTGGATCGGCAAATCGCGATCCCGAGGTGTTCGAGGATCCCGAGCGGTTCGATATACATCGTGCCAATGCCGGTGAGCATCTGGCGTTCGGACACGGCGCTCACTTCTGTCTCGGTGCGCCACTCGCGCGACTCGAGGCTCGCGTCGTGCTCGAGGAAATCAGCGCGCGCTATCCGAGCATGCGCCTCGTGCAGGGGCAGACACTGCAATTCCTGCCCAACACGTCATTTCGTGGACCTCTCGCGCTGCTGGCGGAATGGGACAGTTGATTCGCAAGACGAATTTCGTTTTCGTTGCCACCAAGGAGTAAGTCATGCCAGCGGTATCGGCGATCATCGAGGAAGTAGTCGACGGAGCCGGATACATCCGGCTGCCGAATGTGATGAGCGCGACGGAGGCGGCTGAGGCACGCACGCGCGCGTTGGAAATTGCCGCTTCTCCCTCCGCTGCCACTCTCGGCCGCCGGCATGAAAGGACCGGTCAGCAGCACATTCGCGGGCTGCTCGCGCATGGCGAGATATTCGAGCGCATGGCGCAGCATCCCGCGATTGTCGAAATCGCCGAGGCGATGCTCGGCGACGACATGACGCTCGGCGCGTACTCGGCGCGAATTCTGTACCCGGGCGCCATCGAGATGGGCGTGCACATCGACTATCCGTACTGGGCGATGCGCGGGCCGTTCACGTTGCGGCCGCCGATGATGGTGCAGGTGATCTGGATGCTGCAGGACTTCACCGAGCAGAACGGCGCGACGCTGGTGGCGCCGCGCAGCCAATTGCGATGCGCGCGGCCGAATCGCGAGGATTTCGCGCGCGAGGCAATCAAGATCACCGGCGACGCCGGCGACGCGATCATTTCGCACGGCCTGCTCTGGCACGACACCTCGCAAAATCACACGGCCGAACCGCGCGTATCGCTGTTGATCAACTACGGCCTCAAAGTGATTCGCCCGCTCGACTCGGACATAGCGAAAGTTCCGGCCGCCGTGCTCGAACGTGCAACCCCGAAACTCCGCCAACTGCTCGGTCTGGAATTCGCCAACTCCCTCGCCCGCGATCTGTCGAGAGGTGGGCTTTACTGACGACGCGCGACTGACACTCAGTTTTCGACGTCCCGCTGTGTTTCCATGACAATTCGCAGTCGAGGAGGAAACAAGGAATGACACGGATCGCATTGGCAGTGGCGGTCTTGGCGGCGATTGCGGTGCTTGGGCTTTCCGCTTCGGCTCACGCCGCGGGCGGCACAATCGAAATCAACCAGGCGGTAGTGACGGCGGCCGGTGGGTTTCCCTACAAGATAACCTCGGCCGGAAGTTACCGCCTCTCCGGCAACCTCACGCCTCCGACAAGCACCAATGCGATCAATGTGACGGCGCCCAACGTCACCGTCGATTTGAACGGATTCGCGATTGCCGGGCCCGGCAGTTCGAACGACGCGGTAATCGGAATCGATGCGGCGGGAATTGCCGACGTGACGGTGGAAAACGGAACAGTCACCGGATTCGGCCTCGGCGTCCAGGTGGGCTTCTTCGGCATAGTCAGAAACCTGCACGCCGATATGAACGGCAACGGAATCCATGCTGCGAACAACACCTTGGTCGAAGGCTGTACGGCAAACAACGCCACTTCCACGCCGACGACTGGCTTCGGGATCTACTGCGCCGCGGCGTGCACGATCACCGGCAATACAACCAACGGCGATCCCTTCGCCGGCATCCAATGCACCGGGAATTTTTGCAACATCTCCGGTAATACCGCGATTGCCAACGGGGCCTTCGGCATCGAGTGCCTTGGCAGCGGATGTCTCATCTCCGGCAACACGATTGCGAACAGCGGCATCGGCATCTTCGCGAGCGACAATACCAGCGGCTACGGCGGGAACATCCTGAACAACAGCACGAACGTCAGCGGGGGCTCGTCGATCGGCAACAATCTCTGTGGCGGAAGCGCTTGTTGAGCCTCGCCGTGCATGGAACCCAGGCGGCAAGCTAGAGAGACGGCAAAACATTTCGGCGCGGCGCTCGCGGTGATTGCGTGGATTAGCATCGCGGCCGCGACGGCTCATGCGCAGACCGAGCTAAGCGTGCTGTGCGTCACGCCAGATATCACCGTCGAGCTGACCAGCGGAACCATCACGCCTCAGCAGGTGATTTGCTACGACGCTTCCGCCTCGACGACCTTGGTCAACTTTGCCGGAATCCCGGCGGGCACGAGAGTGAGCGCCTATTTCCCGCTGAGTTCATCGCAAACGCTGCTCGCGATCGACACCACCTCCGCGCTGCCGACCAACCTCAGCGGCGGGACCGTGACCGTCACGCCGCACGACGTCGCGTCGTACAATCCGTCCACCGGCCTTTTCTCGCCGACGCTCATCTTCACGGGCGCGAGCAACGGCGTTCCCGACGGCGTGAACATCGACGCGGTCTCAAAGGACGGCAGTGGCAACCTGCTGCTCGCCTTCGACACGACGATCAGTCTGCCCAAGTCCGGCGGCGGAACGATCACTGTCACGCCGGCCGATTTGGTCTCGTTCAATGGGACAAACTATACGCTCGATTTCGACGGCGTCGCGGCGGGAATTCCCAGCGGAGCGGACCTGGTCGGAGCCATGATGCTACCCAACACCGACCTGTTGCTCACAATGGACGAGCCGGGCGCGATCGGCGCCGTCGACTTCTTCACGCCGGTGGATGTGCTCGAGTTCGACCCCGGCAGTTCGAGTTGGGTGCTGTCGTTCAACGGCATGACGAGCGACACCTGGCCCGAAGGTAGCCAGATGAACGGGGTATGGGCCGCGCCGACGACCGCTACTCCGACATCGACGCCAACTGCAACGGCGACCACCACAGCGACCGCGACCGCCACTGAAACTGCGACGGCGACTGGCACGGCGACTCCTACAGTGACCGCCACGCCGACTGCTACACCCACTACCATCGAACAGAAGCTGGTGATCAGTCCGGCGTCGCTCGCGTTCGGAGATAAGACGGAGGTCGGACATACCAGCAAGGCCAAGAAGGTCACGATCAAGAATGCGGGTAAGAAGAAGACCTTGTCGGTGGATATCGAGATGGAGACTGTGTCGCCGACGGTGTTCGTCTTAAAGTCGGGATGCGAAAAGACGCTCGCGCCCGGCAAGAAATGCAAAGTGTCTGTAACTTTCATGCCGACGGACACAACACCGCAGACCGGAACGCTGACGATTACCGATAACGTGACCGGTGAGCCGCAGTCGGTTGGATTGTCGGGAACAGGCAAGGCTCCGAAATAGTTAGCGTAGTGGAGGGCGCGGTTCGACGACGGCGAATTGCAGGGGGAAGGTGTCGAGCATCTCGAGTAACTCGACAAGTTTCTCGCGCTTGCCGGTGACGGAGATCTGTCCCGACTGCAAGGCCGATTCAAAGGTGGCCGTTCGCATCGAGATCTCGTCAAGCGTCGCGCGGGTCAACGTCACGGTCGCGTCCGCCTCGTCAGCTTGCGAGTCCTCTACATAAGTCAGCGCGCTGTTGTCGAGGTTGAGCACGTACTCCTGCTTCGTGTCGGTGAAGCGCCAGTTGAGCACGATTGTTTTGCCCGCGGCTTTCTCGCCGTTCAGCCGCACTCCCATAAAGTCGAAATACATATCGAGCGGAAGCGATCGGACTATGTCGGGCGACGTCCCCGAACCTCGCCCGAGATTTGGCACGCCGTTGCGCAGTTCTGACGCGCCCTGCAGATACGCGTTTCGAGCGGTCGCCGATTCCGACTGGTAGCCAAGTTGCTCGAACGCGTCGGCGGCGAGCTCCCGTGCCTCGCGATTGGCGGGATCGGCAAACACCAGCTGCGAGGCCACTTGCGCGACCCATCGGTACTCGGCGCGCGCATAGTCTTCGCGTGCTTTTTTCAATGCGGACTCAGCGCCGCCCATGTACTCGACGCTCTTCTTCGCGAACTCGGCCGGCGGCAGCGCGTCGAGGTTCGCCGGATTGCCGTCATAGTGGCCGAGGTAGCGCTGGTAGATCGCGCGCACGTTGTGTTTGAGATTGCCGTAGAACGAATGCGCCGACCATTCCTGGTTGAGGCTCGCCGGCAGTTTGACCATCTCGGCGATCTCGGCGCCGACGTAACCATGGTTCATCAGCCGGACCGTCTGATCGTGCACGAACTTGTAGGCGTCGCGCTGCTTGCGCAGAAAATCCCGCACGCGCTCTCCCGTCCACACCGGCCAGTTGTGCTGCGCGATCAAGACGTCGCTCGAATCGCCGTAGCGGCGCAGCGCGCCGCCGATATACTTCGACCACGAGAGCGAGTCGCGCACCAGCGCGCCGCGCATCGGCAACAGGTTGTGGAAGTTCTGCGTGGCGATTTCGGCCATATTGAGGACGCGGAACTGCGGGTAGTACATGATCATCTCGGCCGGCGCCTCGGCCTCGGGCGTCAGCTCGAAGACGATTTCGACGCCGTCAATCCGGTGCGATTCGATCGGCTTTTCGATCAGGTTGGTCGGTGGAATCAGCGTCACCGTGCCGACCGAAACGCTTTTGCCGAGGCCGGTATCGACTTGGCCGCGTTCGCCCCGCGGCAGCATCGCGCCGAACTGGAACAACGCGCGGCGGAGCATCGCGTTGCCGGCAATCACATTCTCGCCGACCGCGGCGGCCATGAAACCGGCCGGCGCCCAGATGGTCACTCGGCCGGCCGCCACGTCATCGGAGTTGACGACTCCGCGGACGCCGCCGAAGTGATCGATATGGCTGTGAGTATAGATGACCGCGACCACGGGCTTCTGCGAGACGTGCTTGCGGTAGAGGTCGAGCGCAGCCTTGGCGACCTCGGTCGAAATCAGCGGATCGATCACGATGAGACCGGTGTCGCCCTCGATGATCGTCATGTTGGATACGTCGAAGCCGCGCAGCTGATGGACGCGATCGGTTACCTTGTAGAGACCGTTGGCCATGTTCACTCGCGCATGACGCCAGAGCCCGGGATGAACGGTGTCGGGAGCCTGCTCGGTCCCGAGGAACTCATAGCCGGCGAGAGTCCACACCAGCCGGCCGTCGTCGCGAACTATGAGCTTATCGCCCAAGGCCTCGACGAAGCCGCGCCGAGCGTCATCGAACGACCGCTTATCAGCCAGCGGCACGTCAGCGAACGCCGCACGGTTAGCCGCCCGCGTAGCCTCAGTCGCGTCCTTCATAATCAGATCCTTTTCAATTTACAGCGGTGTCGAAGTGGGCGGTTTCGATTTTGTTGGCGCGTTTGAACTGCAGAAAGATTCGGTAGTGGCCTGGAGTGGGGAAGCCGTAGGGCATCGAGAGCTCGGGAGAGAGCGGGGCGGTGCTCGCGCCCATGTTCATGTTCGTGTTGGCGCCGCTCATGTCCATGCTGCCGCCGCTAATGTTCATGCTCGGGCCGCTCATGTCCATGCCATGCATCGGTTTGGCCATGCTGTCTGAATTCGAGCTGACCATCATCAGCGACGCCATCGGGACGGAGCCGGAAGGATGGATGTGCGCGAAGACCTGCAGGTCGGAGCTCATGATTTCGGCGTGCGCCGCCATTCCCATGTAAGGCTCGACGTCGGTGGCCGGCTTGCCATTTTGATCCTGCACTTCGAAGCGCAGGATCATCGGCGCATTCGCTCGAAGCGCGGCGGCGTCGCGATGCCAGACGACGCGGGTGCCGTCGCTGAGCACGTCGACGGTGGAGTCCGATGCGGGAGTGAGCGCGGGCGCCTCGCCGCCGCAATCGTCGCCGCTCAGCGGTGTACCGTTAATCTGCGGCAAATCGATCGAGCCAATCAGCGTCCAGGGAAATCCGGTCTGGCTCACGATGTCGGCGAAGACCGTGTAGCGGCCCGGCTCGAGCGACGGGAGCGTGTCGACGAACGATCCATCGGGCTGGCGCGCCGGATGCAAATGCCAGATGCGATCGAGCGCGGGCGTGCGCACGAGGAACAGATGCATCAGGTGGCCGTGGTCGGGCACGATGCCGTCCATGACTCTGTAGTAGAGCCATGCTTTGTCGGCGGGCGACGGGCGTATCTCAAGGCGATTGCCGTCGACGAGAGTGAGCGCGAGCTTCGGCGGCTTGAACAGCTTGGTGACGGCAGCGTAGCTCTGGGCGTCGGAATTCCACCACGCGAACGCGAAATAGAAAATCGCCGCCACGACTACTGCCGTTATCGCCATCGCACGCCGGCCGCGCCGCTTCAGCTCAGGGGTGACCGGAGCGCCAGGAGCGAGACGCGATTCGCGGGCGGCACCGCCGACGATCGAAATCGCGCCGAGCGCGAGACCGATCGCGAGCGTCAGCAGCAGTGCGCCGAGCGCTGGCGGCATCGGCAGCATCCGCCGCGCGGCAGACGGGACGGGCACCGACATTTGCGCCGCGCCATGCGCACCGGCGACATTTATCAGCACGCGCATCGAGCCGTACTCCATCAGCCACAAGCTCGAAGTGAAGAGATGCGGGTCGATGGGCGAGCGATTCGCGACGTCCGGCACGGGCGCATACTGCGAGCCGGCGCCGGACAGGCGCGTGACCGCGGTGCTGACCTGGCGCACGTCGTCGGAGTCGGCGCGAATCTGCACGTCGGCGACGCCGGGAATAACGGCAGGCACATTGACCGTCACGAACAGGTGATACGGGCCCGCGTCGCCTTCGTAGAAAACATTGGGACTGCCGACGTGCGCATCGGCGGGAGCGACGAGCAGAAACAGCGCCGCCGCGAGCATCGCGGCGCGACGGACGAGAATTGTGCGCGATGCGGATCAGCATCGAGACAGCGCGCGCGTTAGCGCCGCACGGTGCGCATCCAGTTGCCGAGCGCCATGCCGAGCGAGCAGAAGATGATCGACATGACGAACGCGATTACCATTCCTTTGGCGAACGCGGGGGCACTCTGCAGCTCGAAGCGGTACGGGTTGTAGAGCACGACGGCGGGGTCGAAAAATCCGAAATAGTTGGAGCCGAAGATCGGATTGCGCGCGGCCGGCGAGAGCAGGAAGTTCGCGAACGGCCATTGCGCCGCGACGAACGCCGCAATGAAAACGAAGCCGGCCGCAATCGCCGCTTTCCAGCTGCCCCAATTCTTGCCCATCCACGCGCGCAGGAGGTCGAGCGCGAACGCCGGCATAATCACCAGCACCGGGAACCACAACGGCACCATGTGCGTGATGTTCTGATAGACCGGCCCGAGCTTGGGCGCGGCGGGAAACAGCGGGAAGATCCACAGGCCCGCGAGGAAGAGTGCGGTGTAGATGGCGGCCATGATGGTGGCCGGCCAGCGATGCTTCGAGACGACTGTGATGGCGATCAGCGCGATGGGAAACGCGGTCGCCACGGCGCGATAGAACTCGGAGTTGTGCATGAATTCCATCGGCGTCGATTCGAGGATGAACAGCGCGGAGCCCGCCACCTCGATGCCGCCGATGGTCAGCAGCAGCCAGTCGAGCTTGCGCTGATAAGAACCAGACGCGCGATTGAGATGCGCGCAAACCAGCAGCATCGCGCCCATCTCGATCATCAGCTCGCCGATGCCGAGCATCGAATGCGGCAGGCTGATGATTTTGACGTCGAGGCCGTAGGCGTTATGCCACCAGTTGTCGAAGGGGGCCGACGTGAGCATCATGAATCCGCCCCACGCCGCCATGAAACATCCGAGCGGTCCGCGAAAGCCCCAGACCGAGATGCCGGCGTCCTTGGCCTCCTGCGACGAGCCGAAGGTGGTTGACAGAATCGCGTAGCCGCTGGCGACTCCGGCCAGCACGCCCGCGAGGTAGATCATCATATGCGCGGGCGTCCAGAAGGTGTCGCGGCCGATCGAGATATGCCACGAGATGTCCCAGTAACCGCCGAACAGATCGGCGGCGGTGGCGGCGGCGAGACACCAGACATACCAGGGAATGGAGGCGGTGCGCTCGGCGACGACGCTGCGCGCATCGGCTCGCGGTCGAAGGTCGAAAGTGGCGGCGGCATTACCCATGGCGACTACTCCGGCGAAAATTGTACCTCGAACGCTGGCATGGTCCTACAACGTAAGAGGGGCGGAAGAATTGCTTCAGTTTGACGGGGTTCGAGCATCTCGAGTAACTCGACAAGTTTCTCGCGCTTGCCGGTGACGGAGATCTGTCCTGACTGCAAGGCCGATTCAAAGGTGGTCGTTCGCATCGAGATCTCGTCCAGTGTCGCGCGGGTCAATGTCACGGTCGCGTCCGCCTCGTCAGCTTGCGAGTCCTCTACATAAGTCAGCGCGCTGTTATCGAGGTTGAGCACGTACTCCTGCTTGGTGTCGGTGAAGCGCCAGTTGAGCACGATTGTTTTGCCCGCGGCTTTCTCGCCGTTCAGCCGCACTCCCATAAAGTCGAAATACATATCGAGCGGAAGCGATCGGACTATGTCGGGCGACGTCCCCGAACCTCGCCCGAGATTTGGCACGCCGTTGCGCAATTCTGACGCGCCCTGCAGATATGCGTTTCGAGCGGTCGCCGATTCCGACTGGTAGCCAAGCTGCTCGAACGCGTCGGCGGCGAGCTCGCGTGCCTCGCGATTGGCGGGATCGGCAAACACCAGCTGCGAGGCCACTTGCGCGACCCATCGGTACTCGGCGCGCGCATAGTCTTCGCGTGCTTTTTTCAATGCGGACTCGGCGCCGCCCATGTACTCGACGCTCTTCTTCGCGAACTCGGCCGGCGGCAGCGCGTCGAGGTTCGCCGGATTGCCGTCATAGTGGCCGAGGTAGCGCTGGTAGATCGCGCGCACGTTGTGTTTGAGATTGCCGTAGAACGAATGCGCCGACCATTCCTGGTTGAGGCTCGCCGGCAGTTTGACCATCTCGGCGATCTCGGCGCCGACGTAACCATGGTTCATCAGCCGCACTGTCTGATCGTGCACGAACTTGTAGGCGTCGCGCTGCTTGCGAAGAAAATCCCGCACGCGCTCTCCCGTCCACACCGGCCAGTTGTGCTGCGCGATCAAGACGTCGCTGGAAGTCGCCGTAGCGGCGCAGCGCGCCGCCGATATACTTGGACCACGAGAGCGAATCGCGCACCAGCGCGCCGCGCATCGGCAACAGGTTGTGGAAGTTCTGCGTGGCGATTTCGGCCATATTGAGGACGCGGAACTGCGGGTAGTACATGATCATCTCGGCCGGCGCCTCGGCCTCGGGCGTCAGCTCGAAGACGATTTCGACGCCGTCAATCCGGTGCGATTCGATCGGCTTTTCGATCAGGTTGGTCGGTGGGATCAGCGTCACCGTGCCGACCGAAACGCTTTTGCCGAGGCCGGTATCGACTTGGCCGCGTTCGCCGCGCGGCAGCATCGCGCCGAACTGGAACAACGCGCGGCGGAGCATCGCGTTGCCGGCAATCACATTCTCGCCGACCGCGGCGGCCATGAAACCGGCCGGCGCCCAGATGGTCACTCGGCCGGCCGCCACGTCATCGGAGTTGACGACTCCGCGGACACCGCCGAAGTGATCGATATGGCTGTGAGTATAGATGACCGCGACTACGGGCTTCTGCGAGACGATGCTTGCGGTAGAGGTCGAGCGCAGCCTTGGCGACCTCGGTCGAAATCAGCGGATCGATCACGATGAGACCGCTGTCGCCCTCGATGATCGTCATGTTGGATACGTCGAAGCCGCGCAGCTGATGGACGCGATCGGTCACCTTGTAGAGACCGTTGGCCATGTTCACTCGCGCATGACGCCAGAGCCCGGGATGAACGGTGTCGGGCGCCTGCTCGGTCCCGAGGAACTCGTAGCCGGCGAGAGTCCACACCAGCCGTCCGTCAGCGCGAACTATGAGCTGATCGCCCAAGGCCTCGACGAAGCCGCGCCGAGCGTCATCGAACGACCGCTTATCAGCCAGCGGCACGTCAGCGAGCGCCGCACGGTTGGCCGCCCGCGTAGCCTCAGTCGCGTCCTTCATAGTCAGATCCTTTTCAATTTACGGCGGTGTCGAAGTGGGCGGTTTCGATTTTGTTGGCGCGTTTGAACTGCAGAAAGATTCGGTAGTGGCCTGGAGTGGGGAAGCCGTAGGGCATCGAAAGCTCGGGAGAGAGCGGGGCGGTGCTCGCGCTCATGTTCATGTTCATGTTGGCGCCGCTCATGTCCATGCTGCCGCCGCTCATGTTCATGCTCGGGCCGCTCATGTCCATGCCCTGCATCGATTTGGCTATGCTGTCTGACTTCGAGCTGACCATCATCAGCGACGCCATCGGGACGGAGCCGGACGGATGGATGTGCGCGAACACCTGCAGGTCGGAGCTCATGATTTCGGCGTGCGCCGCCATTCCCATGTAAGGCTCGACGTCGGTGGCCGGCTTGCCATTTTGATCCTGCACTTCGAAGCGCAGGATCATCGGCGCATTCGCTCGAAGCGCGGCGGCGTCGCGATGCCAGACGACGCGGGTGCCGTCGCTGAGCACGTCGACGGTGGAGTCCGATGCGGGAGTGAGCGCGGGCGCCTCGCCGCCGCAATCGTCGCCGCTCAGCGGCGTGCCGTTAATCTGCGGCAAATCGATCGAGCCGACGAGAGTCCAGGGAAATCCGGTCTGGCTCACGATGTCGGCGAAGACCGCGTAGCGGCCCGGCTCGAGCGACGGGAGCGTGTCGACGAACGATCCATCGGGCTGGCGCGCCGGATGCAAATGCCAGATGCGATCGAGCGCGGGCGTGCGCACGAGGAACAGATGCATCAGGTGGCCGTGGTCGGGCACGATGCCGTCCATGACTCTGTAGTGGAGCCATGCTTTGTCGGCGGGCGACGGGCTTATCGCAAGGCGATTGCCGTCGACGAGAGTGAGCGCGAGCTTCGGCGGCTTGAACAGCTTGGTGACGGCAGCGTAGCTCTGGGCGTCGGAATTCCACCAGGCGAATGCGAAATAGAAAATCGCCGCCACGATTACTGCGGTGATCGCCATCGCACGCCGTCCGCGCCGCTTCAGCTCAGGCGTGACCGGAGCGCCGGGAGCGAGACGCGATTCGCGGGCGGCGCCGCCGACGATCGAAATCGCGCCGAGCGCGAGAGCGATCGCGAGTGTCAGCAGCAATGCGCCGAGCGCCGGCGGCATCGGCAGCATCCGCCGCGCGGCAGACGGGACCGGCACCGACATTTGTGCCGCGCCATGCACACCCGCGACATTTATCAGCACGCGCATCGAGCCGTACTCCATCAGCCACAAGCTCGAAGTGAAGAGATGCGGGTCGATAGGCGAGCGATTCGCGACGTCGGGCACGGGCGCATACTGCGAGCCGGCGCCGGAGAGTCGCGTCACCGCGGTGCTGACCTGGCGCACGTCGTCGGAGTCGGCGCGAATCTGCACGTCGGCGACGCCGGGAATCACGGCAGGCACATTGACCGTCACGAACAGGTGATACGGGCCTGCGTCGCCTTCGTAGAAAACATTGGGACTGCCGACGTGCGCATCGGCGGGAGCGACGAGCAGCAACAGCGCCGCCGCGAGCATCGCGGCGCGGCGGACGAGAATTGTGCGCGATGCTGATCGCATCGAGACAGCGTGCGCGTTAGCGCCGCACGGTGCGCATCCAGTTGCCGAGCGCCATGCCGAGCGAGCAGAAGATGATCGACGTGACGAACGCGATCACCATTCCTTTGGCGAACGCGGGGGAACTCTGCAACTCGAAGCGGTACGGGTTGTAGAGCACAACGGCGGGGTCGAAAAATCCGAAATAGTTGGAGCCGAAGATCGGATTGCGCGCGGCCGGCGAGAGCAGGAAGTTCGCGAACGGCCATTGCGCCGCGACGAACGCCGCGATGAAAACGAAGCCGGCCGCAATCGCCGCTTTCCAGCTGCCCCAATTCTTGCCCATCCACATGCGCAGGAGGTCGAGCGCGAACGCCGGCACAATCACCAGCACCGGGAACCACAACGGCACCATGTGCGTGATGTTCTGATAGACCGGCCCGAGCTTGGGCGCGGCGGGAAACAGCGGGAAGATCCACAGGCCCGCGAGGAAGAGGGCGGTGTAGATGGCGGCCATGATGGTGGCGGGCCAGCGATGCTTCGAGACGACTGTGATAGCGATCAGCGCGATGGGAAATGCGGTCGCCACGGCGCGATAGAACTCGGAGTTGTGCATGAATTCCATCGGCGTTGATTCGAGGATGAACAGCGCGGAGCCCGCCACCTCGATGCCGCCGATGGTCAACAGCAGCCAGTCGAGCTTGCGCTGATAAGCACCCGACGCGCGATTGAGATGCGCGCACACCAGCAGCATCGCGCCCATCTCGATCATCAGCTCGCCGATGCCGAGCATCGAATGCGGCAGGCTGACGATTTTGACGTCGAGGCCGTAGGCGTTATGCCACCAGTTGTCGAAGGGGGCAGACGTGAGCATCATGAATCCGCCCCACGCCGCCATGAAACATCCGAGCGGTCCGCGAAAGCCCCAGACCGAGATGCCGGCGTCCTTGGCCTCCTGCGACGAGCCGAAGGTGGTCGACAGAATCGCGTAGCCGCTGGCGACTCCGGCCAGCACGCCCGCGAGATAGATCATCATATGCGCGGGCGTCCAGAAGGTGTCGCGGCCGATCGAGATATGCCACGAGATGTCCCAGTAACCGCCGAACAGATCGGCGGCGGTGGCGGCTGCCAGACACCAGACATACCAGGGAATGGAAGCGGTGCGCTCGGCGACGACGCTGCGCGCATCGGCGCGCGGTCGAAGGTCGAAAGTGGCGGCGGCATTACCCATGGCGACTACTCCGGCGACGATTGTACCTCGAAAGTGGGCGTCGTCCCACAACGTCAAAGGGCCGGAGAATTGCTTCAGTTTGACGGGGTTCGCATTCGACGCTCTATCTCGTTGGCGTATAGCTGCAAACGGCGCTCCTTCGACATCCTGTAGCCTCGCTTACTGGCGAACGACGCTAGCACCCATAGAATGGACGGTGCATAGTCGTAAGGCCATCCCCACCTTTGCAGAAATGGGGATTAGAATCAGGCCAAAGACAAATAGACCGGCTGCCAATAGGTAGTAGTTGGCGACCTGAAGCACAAATGATTGCGGCTTCATCTACGCAGCCCCTCCGTTCAGAGGTGGCGGACCTCGCTTGGGCGCGAACCCCAATTGTCATTGCGACCGTCGTAGTAGCTCACCGGCGCTGCCATCAGCTCGTCGATGTCGAGGCCGTCGAGGCAGGCGACATTGATGTTGAAATACTTCTCGCCGGACATATTTGGGACATCGACCCACTCAAAGGGATGCACGCCGCAATGCTTGCAGAAGAGGTGATGCGCAACAGGATTGGCGCCTCGATAATCCGTCAACTCAGCTTCGCCCGCGATTAAGCGGAAATCCTCGGGCTTTGCATTGACCAACCACAGACGCGTCTTGCTGCAGATCGAGCAATTGCATTTCCCCGTTCCCGCGGCGATGTCCAGGTCGGCTTCGAAGCGAACGACGCCGCAATGGCAACTGCCGCTGTAGGTTTTCCGCATTGCTTCTAACTCCGCTGCGAACGAATTCAGCCGGGTTGTTTGTCGAACTTCGGGAGATGCTCGTGGACGGGGGCCCACGGCGGCGCGCTCTTCATGAACACTTGCATCATCGGTTTGAAGATCGAGGGATCGTCGAGGCTGCCCGCCTTGAGCGCGACGAAGTCCGCCATCGCGGGCAGGAGAGACAGGATCGGCGATCCGCAATTCGGGCAGAATCCGCGACTGACTTTGCCGCCGCTGTCGCCCGTCACTTCGTATTGCTTCAGCACTCCCGTGAGCTTGAAGGCGGCCTTCGGCACCAGCATCACGCTCGCCATCGCAGTGCCGGTCGAGTGCTGACAGTCGGTGCAGTAGCAGTTGGCGGCCATGATTGGATCGGCCGAGCATTCGTAGCGAACCGCGCGGCACGCGCATCCTCCGCGTTATCGATGCCATGGTAGATGTCCTCCTGTCTCGCCACACAATCCCGCAATGCCGGTCTGTGAATCAAGAAAAAGCGCGACGATTGCTATCGTCCAAAAAGACGATGCCGCGTGCGGATCGGACTGCGAGCATGGGCGTTGGCTAATCGCGGAGGGCCGGCCCATGGCGCTGACACACAGGATTGAGGCATCGCCGATCGCGGATCGTTACGCTCGCGGATGGCATTGCCTTGGGCTCGCCGCCGATTACAAAGACGGCAAGCCGCACACCGTCAACGCGTTCGGCAGCCGGCTGGTCGCGTACCTCGGCGAGGATTCAGAGATTCACGTGCTCGACGGTTACTGCCCGCACATGGGCGCCGACTTGAGCCGCGGCCAGGTGAGCGGCAACTCGGTGCGATGCCCGTTTCATGCCTGGAGCTGGGGCGCAGACGGCAAGTGCAACAATATTCCGTACGCCAAACGAATCCCGCCCAAGGCGCGCGTGAAGGCGTGGCCGACCTGCGAGCAGAACAAGCTGCTGTTCGTGTGGAACGATCCGGAAGACAGCGCGCCGCCGCCCGAGGTTTCGATTCCGCGCATCGACGCGTGCTTCTCCGACCAATGGAGCGACTGGGTGATCGAGAAGTGGACCATCAACACCAACTGCCGCGAGCTGATCGACAACGTCGCGGACATGGCGCACTTCCCGGTGGTGCACGGCGCGCCGGTCGACTACTTCGCCAACGTATTCCAGGGTCACAAGGCGACGCAGATAATGATCGGCACGGGTACGCAGGGAAATACGGGCAGCCTCGCGACCTGCGCGACGTACTTCGGCCCCGCGTATCAGATCACCGAGATGAAGGGCGAGGTGGGCGGGTTTCCGATCGACTCGATCCTGCTCAACTGCCACGTGCCGCTTCATCTGAAGAGCTTCGAGCTGCGCTTCGGGATGATCGTGCGAAAAATGGAAGGCGTGAGCGCCGAGATGTCGCAACAGATCGCCGCCGGGTACATCAAGGGCATCCAGCAAGGCTTCTACCAGGACGTCGCCATCTGGGATAACAAGGTGCGCATCGACAATCCGCTGCTATGCGAGGGCGACGGCCCCATCTATAAACTGCGCAAATGGTACCGGCAATTTTACCTCGACGCCGCCGAAGTCCCGGAGGAAACCCTCAAGCGCCAGGTGGTCGAGATGAACATTCGCATCACGGATCCTCCAGCGCCGCATCACGTCTTCGAAGATTAGCCCGCATCTTTAGCCTTCGCGCGTGTCTCGCTCTTACTGCCCTCCGTGGCGTAGATGAGAGGGATGCGCAAGGCGGTCAAGCGGGCGCGGAGCGACGCGCATCCTTATAATGCGATTTCGCTGCCGCTGACGGAGTTCAGCGAACTGCTCGCCGCAATCTACGAAGGTCCGCTCGAGGCGGTGCCGTGGAAAAGTGCGCTCGATCTGCTGCGGCGTCACCTGCGCGCCAGTTACGTCACGCTGATGCTGCAGCCGCCGTCGGCCGAGCGCGAGGCGCTGATGGTGAATTCGGCGGGAGATTTGCCGATCACGCGCGAGGCTGAATACAACAAGCACTACTACGCGCTCGATCCGTTCGTCGATTTGCCGCCGGACCGCGTCGTCACCGTGAATGAATTGATCGGCGACGCGAACTGGCGTGAGAGCGAGTTCTACAAGCAGTTCCTCAAGCCGCTCGACATCCTGCATGCGCTCGGCGCGGACATCCGCACCGAGGACGGCCTCGAATGCCGCCTGCGGGTCGCGCGGCCTCATCGCGAGCCGCCGTTCTCCGAACACGACAAGGCGCTATGCACCGCCGTTCTGCCGCATCTCAAGCGCGCAGTGCGGCTGCATTCGCAGCTCGAGATGGTCGATTCCGAGCGGCGCCTCTACGCCGGCACCGTCGATCGCATGCTGGTCGGCACCGTAACGCTCGACGAGACCGGCGCGGTGCTCACGAGCAATCCGGTCGCCGACGAAATGCTGCGCAAGGGCGACGGCCTGCGGCAGGTCAACGGCGTGCTCCGCGCCGACGCGGCGGCGGAGAATCGCGAACTGCAGCGGCTGGTCAAGCAGGCGCTGAGCGGAGAGACCGGCGGCAGAGCCGCGGTCGTCGATGCGATTTCGATCACGCGCAAATCGGCGCACGGCAAGCTCGGAGTGCTGGTGCGCAGCATTCCGCGGACAGGATGGTCGAAGGGCAAGCGACGGCCGTCGGTGGCGCTTTTCATTCGCGACGCCGAGCGCAAATCCGAAGCGTCGCGCGAGATGGTGCGCCGATTGTTCGATCTGACTCCCGCCGAAGCGTCGCTCGCACTCGCCCTCGCCAACGGCCTGACACTCGACGAAGCGGCCGACACACTCAACATCCGCAAGAACACCGCCCGCGCGCATCTGCGATCGATCTTTTCGAAGATCGGCGTAACCCGGCAAACGACACTCGTGCGCGTCTTACTAAGCAGCGTAATCTGGCTCGGCTGAATCTAAAGTAATCCTTTAATAGTCTTTTCGGACGATGAATCACTGAAGATATCGGACGACTCTCTGGGCAACGTGAAATCCACTGTCGAAAGCAACGGGACTGAACTCGCGGCCTCGCTTCTGGCGAGCGCGCGCGAGTTGGTGCCGACGCTCGCAAAGCGCGCCGCGCTCGCCGAGCAGAATCGCTCGATTCCCGCCGAGACTATCGCCGACTTCAAGCGCGCCGGCCTGTTCCGCGTCATCCAGCCCAAGCGCTACGGCGGCTACGAACTCGACCCCGGCGTCTTCTTCGACATCCAGATGACGCTGGCCGAAGGATGCATGTCGTCGGGCTGGGTCTACGGCGTCGTCGGCGTGCACAACTGGCAGTTGGGTCTGTTCGATCCGCGCGCGCAGGAAGACGTGTGGGCGAAGGACAGCTCGGTGCTGATCGCGTCGAGCTACATGCCCAAGGGACAGGTCGAGCGGGTTGATGGCGGGTTTCGATTCAGCGGGCGATGGAACTTCTCGAGCGGCGTCGATCACGCCGACTGGCTCTTCCTCGGCGGAATCGTGTCGACGAAAAACGGCGTGCCCGACTATCGCACCTTCCTCGTCCCGCGCTCCGACATTTCGATCAACGACAACTGGCACACGGTCGGCCTCAAGGGGACCGGCAGCAAGGAAGTGGTCATCGACGGCGCGTTCGTGCCCGAGTATCGGACCCATCGCGCGATCGACGGCTTCGCCGGCACCAGTCCCGGCTTGAGCGCCAATAGCGCCGCGCTGTATCGGCTGCCATTCGGACAGATTTTCGTGCGCGCAGTTTCGTCGGCATCGATCGGCGCATTGCAAGGCGCGCTCACCGCGTTTCGCGACTATGGATCGAAGCGCGTGAGCATCAACGACATGGGCCGCACGGCCGAAGATCCGGCGGCCGAGCTGGCGGCGGCCGATGCGGCGCTCGCCATCGACGACATGAAGCTGGCGCTGCATCGAAATTTCGCCGCGATGATGGCGACGCTGCGCCGCGGCGACGCGCTCGACGTGAACGATCGCATCCACTACCGCTATCAGTCGGCCGCCGTCGCCGGGCGATGCGCCGAGCACATCGATCGCCTGTTCCACTCCTGCGGCGGCAGCGGAGTCTACACCGACAATCCCATCGGCCGATTTTTCGTGGACATTCACGCGGCGCGAATGCACTACGCCAACAATCCCGACAAATTCGGCCGCAACTACGGCGGCGTCCTGCTCGGCCTCGGCAACACCGACTTCTTCATATGAGCAGCGGGATGAGACTCGGCGCGCCGCCCGCCGACGCGCATTGGGATCACGAGTTCGACGTAGTCGTGGTCGGCTCCGGCGCCGGCGGCTTGACCGCCGCGATCGCCGCGCGCGATCTCGGCCAGTCGGTCGTCGTCATCGAAAAGAGCGACCAGTACGGCGGCACCAGCGCAATCTCGGGCGGCGGAGTATGGGTGCCGTGCAATCATCTGCTGACCGCTGCAGGAGCCAACGACAGCCACGACGATGCCCTCGCTTATCTCAAGGCCGCGACTCGCGGGATGGTCGCCGAGGCGCGCCTGCTCGCATACCTCGAGCACGCGCCGCGCATGGTCCGTTACCTCGAAGAGAAGACCTGCTTGAAGTATCGCGCGATGCCGAATTATTCCGACTACTACCCGTCGCTGCCCGGCTCGAGGCCCGGCTACCGCACGATGGATCCTTTGCCGTTCAACGCGGCGCGCCTCGGCGACGAACTCGCGCGCATGCGCCCGCCTCAGCCCGGCACTCTTATCGGCGGCCGCGTCACCATGACGGCGGGAGAGGCGCACGCAATTCTTTGCAAGGAGCGCGGCTGGATGACGCTCTTCATCCGGCGAATGGCGCGTTACTGGCTCGATCTGCCGTGGCGTTTCAAAAGCAAGCGCGACCGCCGTCTCACGCTCGGCAGCTCGCTGGTCGGATCGCTGCGGCGCTCGATGATGGATCGCGATATTCCGCTGTGGCTCGACACTGCGCTTGATTCATTGGTCACCGATGCGCGCCGCGTCGTGGGAATTGTTGCGACGCAGAACGGCAAGCCGGTACGCATCGCGGCGCGCCGCGGCGTCATCCTTGCGGCGGGCGGCTTCGAGCACAACCAGGCGATGCGCGACGAGTACCTGCCCAAGCCGACGCGCGCAGAATGGACCGTCACGCCGCCGTCGAACACGGGCGACGCGATTCGCGCGGGGCAGGGCGTTGGCGCGCAGGTAGCGCTGATGGATCATGCGTGGTGGGCGCCGACGGTTTTCATCATGGGGCGCGAGAAGCGGCGAGCGCTGTTCGTCGAGCGCAACCTGCCGGGATGCGTGATGGTCAATCGGCTCGGTCGCCGCTTCGTCGACGAGGCCGCGCCTTACAGCGAGATCGTTTACGCGATGTACGCCGACAACGAGAAGAGCAAAGCCAACATGCCGGCGTGGCTGGTGTTCGATGCCGAGTTCCGCCGCAAGTATCCATGCGGCCCGCTGCTGCCCGGCATGGCGCGTCCCGACAAAGCGCTGCCGGCGTCGTGGGCCGGGACCGTTTATTTCAAGGCCGACACTCTCGATGCGCTCGCCGCGCAAATCGAAGTCGATGCGAAAGGCTTGCGCGAGACGGTCGAGCGGATGAATCAATACGCGGCCAGCGGCGACGACCAGGAGTTCGGCAAGGGCAGCAACAATTTCGATCGCTACTACGGCGACGTCAACGTCAAGCCGAATCCGTGCCTCGCGCCGATCGCCAAGCCGCCTTTCTATGCGATGCGCATCGACGCCGGCGACATCGGCACCAAGGGCGGCCTGCTCACCGACGAGTACGCGCGCGTGCTGCGCGTCGACGGCCAGCCGATTCCGGGACTCTACGCCACCGGCAACACGTCGGCGGCCGTGATGGGTCCGAGCTATCCCGGCGCGGGCTCGACGCTCGGTCCGGCGATGACCTTCGGCTATATCGCCGCGCACCATCTCGCAGGAGTTTGACATGCTGAAAGATCGCGTTGCGCTCGTTACCGGAGCAAGCCTCGGAGTCGGCAAAGGAATCGCGATCGCGCTGGGAGCGGCGGGCGCGACCGTCTATGTCACGGGGCGCAGCAGCAAGGCCGGCGACAATCCTTTCGGCGGGACAGTGTTCGCCACTGCCGAGGACGTCACCAAACGCGGCGGGCGCGGCGTCGCCGTCGTCTGCGATCATAGCGACGACGAGCAGGTGCGCGCGCTGTTCAAGCGTATCGAGGATGAGTCCGGCCGCCTCGACATTCTCGTCAACAACGCCACCGCGATTCCCAACGGCCTCACCGAGAGGGGCCCGTTCTGGAAAAAGCCGCTCGACTTCGTGAAGCTGCTCGACGTCGGCCTGCGCTCCAACTACGTGGCGACCTGGCTCGCCGCGCCGATGCTGATCCGCAACGGCGGCGTGGTGTTCAACTCGTCGTCGCCGGGCGCCAAGGCCTACGTGCACGGCCCCGCTTACGGCGCCGCGAAGGCGGGAGTCGACAAGATGTCGCACGACATGGCGCACGACTTCAAACCGCACAACGTCGTGGTCGTTTCGGTCTGGCTCGGGCTGGTGAAGACCGAGAAGGTGATGATGATCGACGCCAACAAATCGAAGTACGGCCCGATGCTCGCAGTGGCCGAGTCGACCGAGTACGGCGGCCGCATCATCGACGCGATCTTCAACGATCCCAAGCGCATGGAATTGACCGGCCAGACATTTTTCTCCGCCGAGCTGGCCGATCGTTACGGGGTTAAAGACGTCGACGGCGCGCAACCGCCGTCAGGCCGCGGCTTTCTCGGCCCGCCAACCGAATTCTCGCCGATAGTAATCGAGTAGTCACCGGAGGAGGCACGTCCAACGTCGAGCATCGAATCTGACCTCGAGATCGACGCGAGCAATTCGGGAGCTACTCCGATCGGCGCGCCGATCCGCGCCGACGGCGCGGAATCGATCGGATGGGATGACGAGTGCGACGTGCTCGTGGTCGGCTTCGGCGCGGCCGGCGCGTGCGCAGCGATCGAAGCGGCGAATGCGGGCGCGTCCGTCATCGTAACCGACCGCTTTCGCGGCGGTGGCGCGAGCGCCAAGAGCGGCGGCGTCGTGTACGCGGGAGGCGGCACTCGATTTCAGAAAACCGCGGGCTACGAAGATTCGCCCGAAGCGATGTACGAGTACCTGTGCATGGAAGTCGGCGACGCCGTCAGTGGCGCAACGCTGCGCGACTTCTGCGATCGCAGCGTCGAGATGATCGAATGGCTCGAGGCGCACGGCGTCGAGTTCGATGCGACCGTGCCGCCCTGCAAGACGTCATATCCGGCCGACGGCTACTATCTGTACTTCTCCGGCAACGAGACGGTTAAGGAGTACGCCGGCAAACATTCCCCCGCGCCGCGCGGCCATCGCGTCAAAGGCGCAGGTCTGTCGGGCGCGATGCTATTCCGCGCGCTGCGCCGAGAGCGTAAACGCGGCCGGCGCGCGCGTGATGCCGCAATCGTCAGTGCGGCGGCTGGTGGTCGACAGCAAAAGCGGCGCAGTGCTCGGAGCAGAACTGTGGCAGTTCGAAGCCGACAGCCGCGCCGCCAAGCGACATCGACGGCTCAGCCGCTGGGCCGATCAAATGCAATATCCGGCGCCCGGCGTGGCCGATATGCTGCGACGCCGCGCGCTCGCGGTCGAACTGGCAGACGCTCGGCCGTTGCTGGTTCGCGCGCGCGGCGGAGTGATCCTCAGCACGGGCGGCTTCATCTTCAATCGCGAAATGGTCGCGCGCCACGCGCCGAAGTACTTGCGCAACTTCCGCCTCGGCACCTCAGGATGCGACGGCAGCGGCATCCGCCTGGGCGAGTCGGTCGGCGGTGAAGCGGCGCGCCTCGAGCGCGTATCGGCCTGGCGGTTCATCAATCCTCCGCTGGCGTGGGCGCGCGGCATGATCGTCGACACTCACGGCGCGCGCTTCTGCAACGAAGAAGTCTACGGCGCCAGGCTCGGCTTCGAGATGTGCGAGCATCATGGCGGCAAAGCATTCCTCGTGATCGATTCGGCCATCAGGCGCGACGCCGTCAAAGAAGCGCTGTCCGGCAAGCTCTGGGGCTTCCAGAGCATTCCCGCGCTGGTGCTGACTTACGCGGGCGCGAAGCGAGGCAAATCGATCGAAGATCTCGCGCGACGGATCGGCGCAGACCCGTCGGCGCTCCGCCAAAGCTGGCAGACCTACAACCAAGCGGCGCACAGCGGCGACGATCCATTGGGCAAGTCGCGCGACTTGCTGCATCCGCTCGAAGCGCCGCCGCTCTATGCGCTCGACATCTCAGTCGACAAGCGCGTGTTCCCCTGCGCCGCGCTCACGCTCGGCGGCTTGCGCGTCGACGAGTCCGATGGAGCAGTTAGAACGGCAGATGGCGGCAGCGTGCCCGGCCTCTACGCGGCGGGACGTGCAGCGGTCGGAATCGCGTCGAATAATTATGTGAGCGGCCTCGCGCTGGCCGACTGCGTCTGGTCGGGCCGTCGCGCCGGCCGCGCCGCGGCCGCAACGTTGGCGCATACTGCAAGGCATGCTGAAGCGGCAGGGTAGTAAGGGCAAATGAATCGCGTTCAGGGAAAAGTTGTGATCGTCACCGGCGGCGCCAGCGGTATCGGCAAGCAGGATGCGCTGCTGCTCGCAGGCGAAGGCGCGCGCGTTGTAATCACCGACCTCAACGAGGACGGCGGCCGCTCGCTGGCGCGCGAGATTGGCGACGATGCGATGTTCCTTCGCCACGACATCTCGAGCGAGGACAACTGGAAAGCCGTGATGACTGCGACGCAGGATCGATTCGGCCGGCTCGACGGGTTGGTCAACAACGCCGGCGTTCTCGTCATGGGATCGATCGAGGACGCGACGCTCGAGCAGTGGCAGAAAATCCATCGCGTCAACGCCGACGGCTACTTTCTCGGCTGCAAGTACGGCGTGGCCGCGATGAAGTCGAGCGGCGGCGGATCGATCGTCAACATGTCGTCGGTGGCGGCGGAAGGCCTGCCGTTCGCCGTGTCGTACAGCGGCTCGAAAGGATCGGTCGCGGCGCTGACCCACAGCGTCGCCGTCCACTGCAAGAGCTGCGGCTACCGGATTCGCTGCAACTCGATTCATCCCGACGGCGTGCTGACGCCGATGACGCTGCCGCTGCTCGGCAATCCCGACCCGAGCACCGTCAGCTACGACGCCGACCCGACGTCGCGCTTCTGCGACCCGAAGGACGTGGCGAACCTCGTGCTGTTTCTGATTTCCGATGAATCGCGATTCATCAGCGGAGCCCAGTTGCGGATCACCAACGCGCACTGAGCGTTATGCTTTTCGGATTGAGCGCTTATCCGTTGCGGAGAAAGTCGAGGCATGTGCGGTTGAACAGGTCGCGGTGCTCGACCATTACCCAGTGGCCGCATCGGTTGAGCAGCGTGAAGCGTGCCTGGGGGCATCGCTCGAGAATCTTCATCGCGCCGCCGACTGGATTGAAACGATCGTTGATGCCCCAGAAGCCGAGCACCGGGCAGCGGATTTCGCCGAGGCGCTCGGCCATGTTCGGCACGCGCATCGTCGACAGCACGGTGCGCGGCTGCGTCGCGCATACGCCGACGCGCTCGGCCAGCAACTCCGCCGTGATGTGCGACGGGTCGTAGAGTTGCAGCGTCAGCAATCGGCGCATCGAGTCGGTGTCCATCGGACCCGCCGAAAAAAGCTCGATCATTTTTCGAATGCCTTCCATCTGCAGGTAGGCCGGCAGTTCCTCGATTCCGCCGGGCGCCATTAGAATGAGGCGGCTCACGACGTTCGGATGATCGAGCGTGTACTTGAGTGCGATCGCGCCACCGAGCGAGTTGCCGAGCAGTGTGCATTGGCCGAGGCCGAGCTTGCTTACTAATCCGTCGACGGCTTCGACGAAGAAATCCAATACGTAGTTGGTATCGGGTTTCGACGACAGACCAAATCCCGGCAGGTCCGGCACGATCGCTCGATAGCCATTCGCCGCGAACACTGGGTAGTTGCCCTTGAAGTTGCTATAGCCACTCGCGCCGGGTCCGCTGCCGTGAAGGAACACGATCGGCTCGCCGCTGCCGGCTTCGTGATAGTGGATCGAGAGCCCGCCGTCGGTTGCGACGTACCTGCCTTCGGGAATTGGGTGGGAGCCAGCGGCCATCGAATCCTCCGGGTCGCGCTCGCGAGCGCATCGCGATCGTTCGCGACAGCAAGCCGCGGTGCATCGTCCGAACAGACTAAGGTTTCATCGAACGAACCTGACGCCGACCGATCCCAGCGGGCCGAAATGCGCGGTGACGGAATCGCCCGCGGCCACTTCCAGCGCGCGGCACAACGCACCCGGCATCACGATGCTGCCGGCGGCCAGCACTTGTCCAAACTCCGCGAGCTTGTTGGCCAGCCACGCGACCGGTTCGGCCGGATGCCCCATCACGGCAGCGCCGACGCCATGTTCGACCGCGGCGCCGTTCTTCTCGAGCGTCATCGCGATGCGCGCGAGGTCGTGAGCAGTCGGCGATGATTTCTGCTGGCCGAGCACGACTCGCGCCGACGATGCGTTGTCGGCGATCGTATCGGCGAGAGTGATCTTCCAGTCGCGTATGCGGGTGTCGATGATCTCGAGCGCCGGCGTCACATACTCAGTCGCGGCGATCACGTCGTCGCGCTTGACGCCGGGTCCGCGAAGCTCGCGCGAAAGAACGAACGCGATCTCCGGTTCTACTCGTGGCAACAGCAGCGAACTGACTATGCATTCCGTATCACTCGTGAGGATCATGTCGTCGAACAGATGACCGAAGTCAGGTTCGTTGACCCCGAACATTTTCTGCATCGCGAGACTGGTCAGTCCCACCTTGCGGCCGACGATCCGGCGACCCGCGGCGACGCTGCGATCGACGTTGATCATCTGGATGCGATAGGCGTCGGCGAGCGACAAATTCGCCTCGGCCGCAGGCGGATCGACAGCTATGCGGGTTTGCGCCGCGGTCATCAGCCTGATCAGCGATTTTCCTGAGTCGTTCCTCGTCCATTTTCTTTCCTCGAAATACAATGCGGACGCTTTGGTTATATTAGTAACCTTACGCAACGATCGAAATAAACTTTACATTACTAGTCGTGCTACCGTGACGATTGTGACAAATAGAAAACTGACTACAGCAGTGTATATATCAACTATTATCCTACTGGGTAGTGTGTGCGTAAGCGCATGCGCCGTGTTTGTGCCAGTAGACGAGCCGGCTCCCACGACTGAGGTTTCGCGGACCACTACCACGACGCAAACCAACGTCCCGGACGCGACCACGCAAAGGACCACGGTCACGCAAACCAACGGCTACTAGGCGCGAGTTCGTAGGGTCAGCGCACAGATTAACAGTTGGCGATTTCGAAGCGTCGGATCGTCAACTCACATTCAAGTTCAACGGAGAATAAAAAGAAATGAATTCATTACAGCGATTCGCGATCGGCGTCGTCGGTGTGGGTGCCCTGGCTTTAGTTGCAGGATGCGGCAGCACTACCAAGGAAGTCGACAGTACCACTTATGTGCCAGCGGCCGCGCCGGCCCAGGTAGTCGTGGCTCCTCCGGTACAGGTGATTCCGCCAACTACGACCAGCAGCACGTCGATGGACAAATCGAGCAATTCAAGCGAGTCGGGCGCCGGCGGTACGTTTGACAGCTCGAGTTCTCACCACAGCGAATCCACGACAGTGACTCCTGCGAACTGATGCGAGGCTTGAGGACAGTTCTGTCGGCAGTCGCGATCGGTTCAATCGTCGGATTGTTTGCCGTCAATGTTTGCGCCGATCCGGCCGCGACAGACTCTTCGAACTCTGTGTCGCGCGAGCATGACACCGTCAACGTCGCGACGGAGCATCATTACAACTCGCCGGCTGAGCGGGCCAACGACGCTCTGCTGATCACCGAGGTCAAGAGTGCGCTGGCCGACGACGGCGTCACTGACAACTACCCGGTCGCGGTCGATTGCGATCATGGCAAGGTGCTGTTGAGCGGCGTGGTCAAGTCGGCGCGCGACGCGAAGCACGCCGGCGACATTGCTGCGGCGGCGCAAGGCGTGACCGGGGTAAAGAATCAGCTGACGTGGCATTAGCTGAACGCTCAGCGCGCACGAGGGTTAAGTTACGATGCTATTGATTCTGATCATTTTGCTTCTTCTGTTCGGTGGCGGTGGCGGTTATCGAGCCTACCATCACGGCGCGAGGGATCCCGGCGGATTGCTGATGCTGATCCTCATGATCGTTCTGATCGTCTGGCTGGTTGACGGCGGCCTCCACGTCTGAAGTCCGGCGCCTCGGACGCCGTAAGCGCGGTGCTAGACGCTGAGTGCTGGGCGTCGCTAATATCCGCGACGTAGTCAGCACATGTCGTCGCCGCTCAATGTATTGTTCATCACCGCCGACCAATGGCGCGGCGATTGTCTTTCAGCGCTCAATCATCCTGTTGTTCGAACTCCGAATCTCGACGCGCTTGCGGCCGAGGGCGTGCTCTTTCGGCGTCATTTCGCCAACGCCGTGCCATGCGGTCCGAGCCGGGCGTCGCTTCACACCGGGATGTATCTGCAGAATCATCGCTCGGGGACCAACGGCACTCCGCTCGACGCGCGCCACACCAACTGGGCGAAGGAGGTGGCCGCGCACGGATACGATCCGGTGCTGTTCGGCTACACCGATACGAGTCTCGATCCTCGCGGACTCGCGCCGGGCGATCCGTGGCTCAAATCGTACGAGGGTCCGCTACCTGGCATCCGGCCCGTATGCCTGATGACTGGCACGCCGACGCCGTGGACCGATTGGCTGAAGGCGCGAGGTTTCGAGGTGCCCGCGAACATCACTTTCGCCTATGGCAATCGCGACGAGGGTCCGGATTACGAAGACGGCGCCGCGCATCCCAAGCCGCTCAAGTATCCGGCGGAATTCGACGACACGGCGTTCCTGGTTGGGCAAGCGATCGACTACATCAAGGGCGCGAGCTGGCCCGTTCGTCGCGCACCTCTCACTGCTCCGGCCACATCCACCGTTTGTCGCGCCCGAGCCTTACAATGCGATGTACGATCCGGCGCAGGTGCCGGGGTTCACGCGTCTCGCGACGCCCGAAGATGAAGCGCGTCAGCATCCGTGGCTCGCGCATCAGCTGGCGCGTCGGGTCTTCAGGGCGACCAACAATGAGAAGAGACTGAGGCGGCTGAAGGCGGTTTACTACGGACTCATGAGCCGCGTCGACGCGGAGATTGGAAGGCTCATTCGATTTCTTAAAGAGTCAGGGCGCTGGGACTCGACGCTCATTATATTTACTTCGGATCACGGTGAGCAGATCGGCGACCATTGGCTGATCGGCAAGTGCGGCTATTTCGACGGCTCGTATCACATCCCGCTAATCGTTCGCGACCCGCGGCAACAGGCTGATTCCGCGCGCGGCGCGATCGTTTCGTCGTTCACCGAGAACGTCGATGTCATGCCGACAATGCTGGAAGCGATTGGCGCCGAAGTGCCGGTGCAATGCGACGGCGCTTCACTGGCTCCGTTCGTCGAAGGCGCAGGCGGGCCTATCAGATGGCGCAGCGAAGCGCATTGGGAGTTCGATTTTCGCGACCCGCGCGACGACTCGGCGGAGCGCGAGCTGGGACTGACGATGCATCAATGCACGATGAACATCGTTCGGGGCGAGCGGTATAAGTATGTCCATTTCACGAACCTGCCGCCCCTGTTCTTCGATCTGGAGAAGGACCCTGGCGAGTTCCTGAATCTTGCAGGCGACGCTTCCTACGCGCCGATTGTACTCGAGTATGCGCAGAAGCTGTTGTCGTGGCGCATGAACCATGACGAGCAGACGCTCACCCACATCATGCTCAGCGAGGACGGCCCGATCACTCGCCGCGCGGCGCGCTACTGACTATCGCACTTGCTCGACGCCTGCGCACTCATTCGCGGTTACTCGGTTGCTTGTCGCCGAGTCCGTACACCATCGCGGTCTTGGTGGTGCCCAGCTTGACCCAATCAGCGCAATCGAGCTGGACCCTCTTGTAGAACTCTTCGGATAGATCGAGCGACTCCTGGCTTACATCGTCGAGCTGATCGAATTTGCACTGAAACGCGAACTCGCCCGAGAGTGACTTTTCCAGCGCGCGGCTGCGCCAAATAGCGATCGTGGTCTTGCCTTTGAAGTGATGGCCGAAGTGAATGACGCCCATCGTGTTCTGCACTTCTTCAACCGCCACGTTGTTCACCAGCATCATCTTGGTTCGCGGTCGGATGTCGATTTTCTTGAGAGTGGGAAACGCCTTGGCGATGTCCTCAATACCGCGATCGAGCTCAATCTTAGGCGAGGTAAGCACGCAGCCATGCGAGTAGACGCTGCGCATACCGCCAAGCTTGTCGCGCTCGAGCAGTAATTCTTCCTTGAACTTTATCTCGTCGTGTCCACCCAACTGCGGACGCACGTCGACGGCGGCGGCGGCCGTGAGTTCCGGCGCACGGAATTTGAAGGTCAGCTCGTGATCGGCACGCGGCCAACCCTGCTCGTAGAAAGTGCGTTTTCGAAGAATGAAGTGGTTATTGTAAAGGTCGAACTGCGGGGTGTCGTAGAACAGCACCTCGCGAACCTGGCTGTCGGCGGCATGCTCGTCGTGGTCCACTTTGATATGAAGTTTCTTGAGAGTCTTTCCGACTGCCTCCCAGAATTCGAGGAAGCCTTTCTTGCTGGTGAACCGATCGGGCTGAAGCAGAATCTTATACTCGCGGTAATGAACTACATCACTTGCCAGATGCTTGGTTTCTTCATGCTTGCTTATGTGCTTGTTCATCGATTGCCCCACAACTCCATGTTTGCCGCGCGCTCCAATGCGATGGTAATTCGACGCCGCAGTCGACGCAATTAGGCCACAACCCGACGACCTTATATTTCACCCGCGCGGCTCAACTGCGAAACGTACGACGATCCTAGAAATCGCTGACCAAACGAGCAATAGGACCTTGGTAGCATGCGCCTGACCGGACGCATCATGGTATACAGCGGCTCGCGACGCTCGTTTTAAGGTTGACCGTTGAGCAAAAAGAAAAAACGCACGAGCAAACCGGCGAAGACCGCCGCGCGACCGCAACCGAATCCGGCGCAGCCTAAATCGAATCGCGGTCTGCTCGCATGGCTCGTGCCGTTAGCGCTCGTGTCCATCGTTGCCGTCGTGCTATTCGCGCGCCGGATGCGCGAACCATCCACGCCTTCGATCCCAACGTCGACGACACCACCGATAGCCGGCGCGAAATTCGTCGGAGCCGCCGAGTGCGCAAGCTGTCACGAGCGCGAAGAAGCTCTGTGGCGCGGCTCGCACCATCAACTGGCGATGCAACCGGCGGACGCGTCGACGGTGCTGGGCGACTTCAATCGCGCCAGCTTCGATAACAACGGCGTCACATCGAGCTTCTATCGAAATGGATCGAGCTTCATGGTACGCACCGACGGACCCGACGGCGCGCTGCATGATTACGAAATTAAATTTACGTTCGGCGTATATCCTCTGCAGCAGTATCTGATCGCGATGCCCGGCGGACGTTTGCAGGCGCTGGGAATCGCCTGGGATTCGCGGCCGCGCGAGCGTGGCGGCCAGCGGTGGTTCTTTCTGTATCCCGGCGAGAAGATCACGGCGCGTGACACTCGCCACTGGACCGGCATCGATCAAAATTGGAACTACATGTGCGCCGATTGCCATTCGACCAACTTGCGCAAGAACTACAACGCTGCCACTCGCACTTTTTCCACGTCCTATTCGGAGATAGACGTGTCGTGCGAGGCATGCCACGGCCCCGGTTCCAATCACCTCGCGTGGGCGAAGAAGCAGGGCGAGTGGGAGAAGTTCGACGCGACCGAGGGTCTGACGATCGCGCTTGACGAGCGCAAAGGCGTCGCCTGGGCGATCGATCTCGCGAGCGGTAACGCGCGCCGAAGTTCGCCACGCACGTCAGAGCGGGAAATCGAGATGTGTGCGCGATGCCACGCGCGGCGCGGCGAGATTCACGAAGACTATGTCCACGGGCAACCAGTGGGCGACGACTATCGCCTCGCGCTGCTCGATGACGACCACTACTTCCCCGACGGGCAGATAAAGGAGGAGGACTACGAATACGGCTCCTTCACCCAGAGCAAGATGTTCCATGCCGGGGTCACCTGCAGCGATTGTCACGAGCCGCACAGTCTGAAGCTTCGCGCGGACGGCAACAATGTTTGCGCGCAATGTCACTCGGCGCAGAAGTATGATTCGCCGTCGCATCATTTTCACAAAGTCGGATCGGCGGGCGCGCGATGCGTCGAGTGTCACATGCCGACGCGGACCTACATGGTCATCGACGCGCGCCGCGATCACAGCATCCGCATTCCGCGCCCCGACTTGTCGATGAAGTTCGGCACTCCCAACGCATGCACGAATTGTCACACTGACAAGAAGGCCGAGTGGGCGTTGGACACGGTGAAAAAATGGTACGGGCACGCGCCCGAAGGGTTTCAGCACTTCGCTGAGGCAATCGACGCGGGGACGGCTGGCGCACCCGGCGCCGATCAGTCGCTCGAGCGATTGGTCGCCGACGTCGAGCAGCCGGCGATCGCTCGCGCCACGGCGCTTTCATTGCTCGCGAGCTACGCTCCAGCGCCGACCGATGCGGCGGTCCGCGCCGGAGTCGTCGACGATTGGGCTTTGGTAAGACGCGCCGCCGCTCATGCCATGTCGAACAGCGAGCCGAGGGCCAGCACGAATGCGATCGCGCCGCTGCTCAGCGATCCGGTTCGCGCTGTGCGGATCGAAACGGCGGAAGTGCTGGCCGGCTTGCCCACCAGCGATTTGCCGGCGAATGTCGCCGATGCTCTCGCTCGCGCCACCGACGAGTACGTCAGCGCGCAGCAATTGAACGCCGACCGCCCCGAGGCGCATCTGAATTTGGGATTGCTGTACGCGCGGCAGAATCATTTCGACCAAGCCGAGGAGGAACTGAAGACGGCATTGTCGCTCGCCCCGAGCTTTGCGCCGGCCGCGGTCAACCTGGCCGACGTTTATCGCGCACAGAACCGGGACGACGAGGGCGAAAGCATTCTCAAGGACGCGCTTGGCCGTTCGCCGAACGACGCATCGCTCGAACACGCGCTCGGGTTGCTGATGGTGCGTCAGAAGCACAATGCGCAAGCGCTCGACCTGCTGGCGGCGGCTGCGCGTAACGATCCCGGCAACGCGCGCTATGTTTACGTCTACGCGGTCGCGTTGAACGGAGCCGGCAAAAACAGTACAGCAATCGAGACGCTGGTAAGTTCCATCAAGGCGCATCCTTATGATCGCGATTCGCTCGCCGCGCTGGTGAGCTTCCTGCAACAGGCAGGTGACAAGGACGAAGCGCTGACCTATGCAGAGCGCCTCGAGGAGCTCGAGCCGGACAATCCGCAGGTGCAACAGATGCTGAAAGAACTGCGCGAGCATCCGCATGGCTGACGCACCGATCGGCCGGGTGGGGCGAAGCAATATCGAGCTGTGGATCGGCGGCACGGCCGTCGTCGTGCTCGCGCTGTTGTGCTTGCTGGTCCTGCGTCCGTTCATATCGGCTGCGCTGTGGGCGGTGATTCTTTGCTTCACTACCTGGCCCTTGTTTCTCAGCCTTGAAGAGATGCTCGGCGGACGCCGGACATTGTCGGCGCTGATCGCGACCCTGTTCCTCGCTGCGGTCATAGTCGTGCCGGTTGCGATTCTTGGCGCCACGCTGGCTGACAATGTTTCGGCGCTGGTCTCGGCAAGCCAGAAACTCATTCGTGAGGGTCCACCCAGTCCACCCGATTGGGTCGCGAGCATTCCGTTGGTAGGCAGCCATATCGCTGACTACTGGAACTATCTGAACCAGGGCAGCTCGGTGCGGCTGCAGGAACTCGCGCGCCTGCTGCCGGCGGCGAAGGTAATCGCGTTGTGGGGCGGCAGCGCACTGGCAGAGGGTATCTTTCAGATCACGTTGAGTCTGATCATCGCGTTCTTTTTCTATCGCGACGGACACGCGGCGGCGGCCCAGCTGCAATTGTCGCTTAATCGGATCGCGGGCGAGCGGGGCGATCGTCTGCTCGACCTCGCGGGCGCGACGATTCGCGCAGTCGTTTACGGCATTCTCGGAACTTCGCTGCTGCAGGGCGTGGTCGCCGCGATCGGTTTCGGAATCGCCGGCGTGCCGGGCGCAGTGTCGCTCGGATTCGTCACATTCCTACTGTCGCTGGTGCCGGGCGGACCGCCGATCGTCGCTGCTCCGGCAGCCTTCTGGCTGTACCGGCAAGGATCGTTGCCGTGGGCGATATTCATGATGGCGTGGGGCTTGATGGTCGGGATGCTCGACAACGTCGTGAAGCCGCTGCTCATCAGCCGCGGCGGCTCGACGCCGATGATTCTCGTGATGCTCGGGGTGCTGGGCGGAGCGTTCGCCTTCGGCGTCATCGGGATGTTTCTCGGGCCGACGCTGGTGGCCTTGGGCTACAGCCTGTTTGAGCAATGGGCCGTCAATGCGGCCAGGAACCAGGGCAGCGGCACTTCGGTCTGACAGTTGGACATGCGCGTCAAGCCGAGCGCTTGACTGCTATCGTTCATAACCATATGGTTCTAGAACTGATGGGTTATGCAATGAAACCGTCCGATCGTCTCGATGTGACTTTTGCCGCGCTCGCCGATCCAACTCGTCGGGCAATCCTCAGGCGTCTCAGAAGCGGCGACGTTTCGGTTACGGGACTGTGCAAGCCGTTCGCGATGAGTCAGCCGGCAATATCCAAGCATCTCAGGGTGCTGGAGCGCGCGGGCCTGATTTCGCGCCGCCGCGATGCGCAGCGGCGCCCCTGCCGGCTAAAGGCCAGACCGCTGGCGGAGGCGACCGATTGGCTCGAGCGTTACCGTCGGTTCTGGGAGGGCGGCTTCGACCGCCTCGACGCGCTGCTCGAGGAACTAAAGCCGCGCGAGCGCAAACGCGGACCCGCGAAGCGACAGAGGGCCGAATGATGAAGAACGGCGAAAAAATGAAGCTGACTACCCCGTCGGATCGGGAAGTAGTCGTCACTCGGGTCTTCGACGCTCCGCGCAAGCTCGTGTGGCGGGCGATGTCCGAGCCCGATCTGCTCAAGCGTTGGATTCCCGGGCCACCGGGCTGGCCGATCGTGCGCTGCGATCAGGATTGGCGCGTCGGCGGCGCTTTTCACTTTGCATGGCGCGGCCCCGACGGATCTGAAATGACCTTGAGCGGAATTTTCAGCGAGGTCGTCCCGCCCGAGCGCGTCGTGCGCACGGAATCATTCGTCATAGGTGTCCCGCCCCGAACCGGTGAGCAGCTGGCGACGCTCGTCCTCACCGAGCAGGGTGGCAGGACTACTCTCACGCTCACTGTGCAGTATCCATCGAAGGAGGCTCGCGACGCGGCGATGGTGGGCGGAATGAATAAGGGGCTGGCCGAGGGTTACGATCGACTCGACGAGATCTTCGCAGCCTCAGTGCATATCTGAGCGAAAAGGATCGAAGACGATGAAACTCTACAACGTGAGCACGTCGAACTTCGCCGCCAAATCGCGCATCGCGATCTATGACAAAGGACTCGCAATCGACATCGTGCCCATCCCGGGCAACGACCTGAAGTCGCCCGAGTATCTGAAGATCAATTTTCTTGGCAAGACGCCGGCGCTCGATGCTGACGGGCTCATGATTCCCGAGTCGGAAACGATCAACGAATATCTTGAAGACAAGTTTCCGGCGCCGCCGCTGCTGCCCAAATCGCCGGAAGGTCGCGCGCGGGTTCGGATCCTTACCCGCTTCCACGATCTCTACCTCACGTCGACGCAGGAGGCGCTGGCCTCGCAGCTCAACCCGCAAAACCGCAACGAAAAGCTGCTCAACGAGAAGCTCGCGGAACAGAATCTGCGCCTCGATCAGCTCGAGACGATGCTGCCCGCAAGCGGCTTCGCTGCCGGAGAAGACTTTACCCTTGCCGACTGCGCACTGGCGCCGACAATATTCTTCGCAGTCACGATGCTTCCGATACTCGGCGCCGGGTCTCCACTGGAAGGGCGTCCAAATCTCGCGTCGTGGTGGACTCACGTGCAGACTCGTCCGTCGGTCCAGCGAGCGATTGGCGAAATAAGGGAGGGGCTGGCTGCGATGCAGCGCGCCCGCTAAAGGATCGGCGGGTTACTCCGCTCGCGGCGAATCATTTGGTGCCTTTGCCGCTCAATTGCACAACCTGCGGACTGTTAGCCGCGTTGTCGTTGATAGTCAGAGTTCCAGTGATGGCGCCCACCGCGGTTGGCTTGAATTTCACCGAGATACTGCAGTGCTTCAAATGCATCACTGGCAAGGTGCAGGTGTTGGTCTCCAGGAATCCCGCGGTTATGGAGATGCTTGAGACGCTGACCGCGCCAGTTCCCTCGTTGATCAGGCTAACCGTCTTCGCTGCCGTCTTAGTACCCACGGCGTGTTTCCCCCAGCTTAAGCTTGCGGGCTGAACAGTAGCTATAGCCGTGGGAGTCGCAGTCGCGGTCGGCGTCGCAGTGGCTGTCGGCGTGCTGGTGACAGTCGCCGTGTTCGTGGCGGTAGCGGTGGCAGTCCTGGTTGCGGTTGCTGTAGCTGTGCTGGTCGCAGTCGGTGTAGGTGTCCGGGTTCCAGTGGCGGTTGCTGTGCTGGTAGCCGTCGGAGTAGCTGTCGACGTTCTGGTCGCAGTCGCTGTAGCCAGTGTTTGTAGCAGTAGCGGTGGCGGTGCCTGGTCGCGGTGGCTGTAGCTGTGCGCGTCGCAGTCGTTGTAGGAGTCAGGGTTCCAGTGGCGGTTGCAGTACTGGTAGGCATCGCAGTAGCTGTCGACGTTCTTGTCGCAGTCGCCGTAGTCGTGTTTGTGGCGGTAGCGGTGGCAGTGCTGGTCGCGGTGGCTGTAGCTGTGCTCGTCGCAGTCGGTGTAGGTGTTCTGGTTCCAGTGGCGGTTGCTGTACTGGTGGCAGTCGCAGTAGCTGTCGACGTTCTCGTCGCAGTAGCTGTGCTGGTCAGCGTAGCAGTAGGTGTGGCTGTGCTTGTGGGAGTAGCAGTGGCCGTGCGCGACGCGGTTGCAGTGGCAGTCGCCGTTCTGCTCGCCGTTGCCGTCGGTGTGCTCGTGGCCGAGGCGGTCGCTGTTGGCGTAGCCGTCCTGGTCGCGGTCGGCGTCGGCGAAGCCGATGATGCGGCGCCGAACGCGATTACGTTGGCCGAGTATGCTGGGAAGTTGAACGCAAAGTTTGTCGAAAGGCCTGTCACCGGGGTGGTGGCGATGTCGGCCGAGCCGGTGCCGGTTTCAGCGGCGTTGTCCTGCGGGATGCCGTAAGAATACAACGTGCCGGTGCTGCCCGGTGACGCGCCGCTAATCGAAATGTTCGCGTTGAGTGCGTCGCTTGCGCTGTTGTTAACGACCAGCAGCGTCAATCCGCCAGCAGTGCGCTGAGCCGCGCACACACTGAGGAAAGGATAATCGCTCGCCGCGCCGATAAGATGGTCGCCGCCGCGGGCGAAGTGTTGCAGCAGCCTTTCGACGTAATATGTCGGATAGGTGTCAGCCGGACCAGGTGGATCGGCGCTATCGACGACGCCGTAGTCGCCATACTGGCGCCATCCGTAAAGACTCGAGGAATTGTTGTTGCCGGTCTCCTGTCCGTTGCGCAGATCCCACCACGTGACGGCGTTGAACTCGGTGTTCATCGCGGCGCAAATGCTATCGGCGAGGAATAGACCGTTCACGAGGCTGGTGGTCTGCTTACCGGGACCGGATGACACCGAATTGTTTTCAGTGTTATCCAGTTCAACCCCAGGTCCGGCCGCTCCAAGATAATCGTTCAACTGTTGGCGGAGATCGGCGGCGTCGCTGCTCCAGGTACCGTTGGACAGCAGCAGTCCCTGGTCACTCTCACCACCTGGGTTTTGTGGATAGCGATGATAGATCAAAAAATCCGGGGTCACGCCGAGACTGTTCAACGTCGCGAGCATCACCGGCGTCCAGCCATTGTGGGTAACTCCGGTTACCGGATTGACCACCGGATGATTGGTGTTGTTCGCATAGCTATCCTCGCCGGGAACCGCGACGGCGCCAATCTTGATAGTCGGATCGATCGCCTTCATCTGCGTGTAGTATTGCTGGAAGCGTTGCGCATAGGTGTAGGGATCGTGCGCGACAGTGTTAGTGTCGGTTTCCCATGAGCCATAGCACTCGTTGCCGATTTCCCAATACTTGAATCCATAGTGATTGGTGACATTCGATTCCTGCACCCATGCGGCCGCCTCTGCCGGCGTCCCCGAACCGTAGTCGGCAGTAACGAAAACCTGTGCGCCGATAGCGGTCGCGACCTGAGCAAATTGATCGAACGACGTCGACCAGGTCCAGGTATTGCTGTCGGTAGTGTTGGTCGCCCAGTGGTAATCGTCCGAGAGCGATCCGCCGGGGAACCTCAACGAGCCTGCGCCCATCGCCGTCAGCAGATTGGTCGTGATGCTCGTGTCGAGGAGCGAGTCCCACACCGCGGTGTTGACTCCAAAATGGCGCGCATCGACGACGCGCACCGCATCGGCGGCGTTCACCGTTACGTTCACCACGCTCGGCGGCGGCAGCGCGGTAATCGAGATGGTGTCCACGAAGAACGTCGGCTGGGTGGTGCCGCTACGGTCCTGGATCCAGAAGCCGTCCATGTCAGGTTGACTCTGAACGCCCAGCGAAGAAAGCGGGATTGAGATTTGCTGCCAGGTGTTCGCCGCGAGGGCCGGCAGAGTCACGACAGTCTGCGCCGCACCGTTCAGCGTCGCCTGGACTTGCAGCAACTGGCCGCCGGTCGCGCCGCCGTTAATCCAGAAAACCAGATTGCCGTAAGTGCTGGAATCGAAGGGGGTCTGATGCAGGTAGAGCGCCTGGTACGGCCCCGCGCTGACGCTAATCGAGTCGGAGCCGGATTGCACCGGTGCGGTATTGGCGAAATTTACAGTCGCCCAGCTCCAGTTTTGCCAGCCGTTGACGAGAGCATCGGTGTAGACGGCCTGATCCGTTTGCGCCCGCGCAAGCGTGGGCAACGCGAAGCAACACAGCAGCAGCATCGACATCGCAGACAGCGTGCGCATCAGCCGGAATTTCAGAGGTCGAAGCATGATTTTGCTACAATATGTATAGTTCCTCGCCCGTCCGAAGAAAAGGCTCGGCAAGCGCGGTCAGCACCGAATCAGGCGCCCCGATCGCCCCGATTCGTCGATTGTCTCCGGGGATCCATGTTGTACTTTAGTCCAATGGTGGAGTCCCACGCCGTAGTGCACAATGTGGCATTCGGCGCCCACTCGGGGGAGCGCCGCAGCTTTGCGGACGACTGTGTTCGCATGCTGCAATTACTGCTCGATGAGTTATAACCAACCAATCGCCGACCACTCGCTGCTCGCTTGCCAGCATTGCGATTTGCTGCAGCGCATCCCGGAGCTCGAACCAGGAGCGTCTGCCCGATGCCCGCGATGCAACAAAGAGCTATGGCGCCGTCGCGTGGATTCTCTCAACCGCACATTTGCGCTGACGGTCGCCGCCGTCTTGCTTTACATCGTCGCGAACACGGTGCCGATGCTTGGCCTCACCATCGTTGGGCGCGACGCCCAGACCACGGTGTTCGGCGGCGCCTTGCACTTATGGAACAACGACCAGAAGATCGTTGGCCTGCTGGTGCTGTTCACCGCAGTGATCGCACCGGCGCTGCAGATAATTCTGATGCTCGCGATCGTGCTCGGCGCCATGCGACCGCGTCCGCCGCAATGGGTCGCAATCCTGCTGCGCTATCACCCCACCACGAAAATCTGGAGCATGATCGAGGTCATGATGGTCGGCGTGCTCGTCGCGCTGGTCAAGATTGCCGACTACGCGACCGTTGTTCCGGGAATGGCGCTGTTCGTGCTGTGGGTCCTCGTCTTCATCCTGGCCGGCATGTCGGCCAGCTTCGACTCCCGCGATGTATGGGATCGAATCCAATGGGCCGACGAAGCCCTTCGCGACGGCGCCGGCGAGGCGTTAGTGGAGGGAACGTCATGAGCGCTCCCGCTATGACCGCGATGCAAGCAGGTCTGCAAAGTTGCGAAGGATGCGGACTGCTCTCTCGCCCCGCGCCCGGTGAAGAAGAAGGACTTTGCCCGCGCTGCGACGAGGAGCTCTCTTTCCGCAAGCACGCCAGCTTTCAGCGGACGTGGGCATTCCTGCTCGCTGCCGCCATCTGTTACATACCCGCCAACGTGCTCCCGGTATTGACGACGACCACAGCAGCCGGCGCCGACTCCGATACCATCCTCCAGGGAGTAGTCCTGCTATGGTCGCCGACCGGATGGCCGCTGTCGATCATCGTCCTCGTCGCGAGCATCATGATTCCGAGCGCGAAGATCCTCGCGCTCGGTTACCTGCTCATCACCACGCAGCGCGGTTCGGTGGCAAACAATGAACAGCGAATTCGGATGTACCGAATGGTCGAGTTCATCGGGCGCTGGTCGATGGTCGATGTGTTCGTCGACACCTTTACCGCCGCGCTCATACAGCTACAACCGCTGATGTCGGTCGAGCCGGGGCCCGGCTTGATTTTCTTCGCGGCGGTGGTGGTCTTCACGATGCTCGCGGTCGAGTCGTTCGACCCGCGGCTGATCTGGGATTCCGCAAGTATGCAAGCGGCAGAGTCGAAAGAGGTTACCTATGCCTGATCGCGATCCACCACGGTCCACAGTACCCGAGTCGAGGAACGTGCCAAAAAAACGCACTCGGCTCTCACTCGTTTGGTTCATCCCGATTCTGGCTGCCGTCGTCGGCGCATGGGTCGCCGTAACGCGAGTGCTGAGCGAAGGACCCAAGATAACTATCACCATGAAAACGGCGGAAGGACTTGAAGCCGGCAAGACCAAGATCCATTACAACGGCGTCGATATCGGCACCGTCGAAACCATAGTACTGTCGGACGACCATCAGCACGTTATCCTGACCGCCCAGATGGCGCCCAAGACCGAAGAATTTCTGGTCGAAGACACCAAGTTCTGGGTCGTGCGGCCGCGAATTTCAGGCGCTAACATTACAGGGTTGGGTACTCTTATCTCCGGAGCCTACATAGGGATGGAGATAGGTTCCTCAAAGGAGGATAGAAGGGAGTTTGTAGGTCTCGAAATACCACCCGTGATTACCGGCGAGACTCCGGGCCGCTTCTTTATCCTCAAGACTAAGGACCTGGGATCGCTGGACACCGGCACGCCAATCTACTTTCGACGATTACAGGTCGGCCAGGTCGCGTCCTATGCGCTCGACCCTGACGGCAAGGATCTGACGGTCAAGGCTTTCGTGCAGGCGCCCTATGATCAGTACGTCAACCCTGACACGCGCTTCTGGCACGCGAGCGGCATCGACGTATCACTCTCCGCCAGCGGCCTTACTGTGCAGACCCAGTCGGTACTGTCGATACTTATAGGAGGTATCGCGTTCGAGAGTGCGCCTAACGTCATGACTCCGCCCCCGGCCGACGAGAACGCAGTCTTCACCCTTTACAGCAATCGGACCGAGGCCTTTAACCCGCCTCCGGTTAATCCGCAGACCTATCAGCTCATCTTCAAGGACTCGGTGCGAGGCCTCGCAGCCGGAGCGCCAGTCGAGTTCCGCGGCATTCCTATCGGCGAGGTCTCGGATATCTCCGCCCAGATCGATCTGAAGACTTTCCAGTTCTCGGTTCCGGTGACTATCAAACTGGATCCACGAAGACTCGGCGTCAAGGTCCTTGATCTTGGCAATGGTGTGAACCTGAACACCATGCGGCACAAGCTGATTGACGCTTTGATCGCGCACGGAGTCCGTGCGGAACTGCGAACCGGGAACCTTCTTACTGGCTCCGCCTATGTGTCGCTCGACTTTTTCCCGGGCGCGCCACCTGCAACAGTCGATTGGTCGCAAGATCCGGTGCAACTCCCGACCGTTACAGGTCAGTTACAGGCCACCGAGGCAACCGTCGAGAATATCATCGACAAACTCAACAAGGTGCCGTTCCAGGAGATCGGCGTCAATCTGCAGAAAGCTATTGCGCAACTCAATGAGACCCTGCTTGCCGCCCAAGGCACCTTGACGAGCGCACACACCACCATGAATAACGCCAACCTCCTCACCGAGCCGAATTCCGCGCAGGTCCAGCAGATCGGCACTACGCTGCAGGAGGTGAGCCGCGCCGCGCGATCGGTGCGCGTGCTTGCAGACTATCTCGAGCGCCATCCCGACGCGCTCATTCGCGGCAAGAGCGGGGAGGCGAAGTGATGGCACGTCGTATCGCACAATTGATCTCGATCGCTTTGGCTGCGGCGGTAGCTGTCGGATGCAGCACTTCGCCGTCGAAGTTCTACTCGCTGTCCTCCACCTCCGCCGCCGACGGCACGCCGCCGACCGCCGTCGCCGTGATGGTTGGCCCGGTTACGATACCCGCCTCTGTCGATCAGCCGGAGTTTGTCGTGCAAGTCGCGGCGAACCGCGTTCAGGTTGACGAGTTCAATCGATGGGTCGCTCCGCTTGGCGACGCGATCGCGCGCGCCGTCGCCGGCGATCTGGTCGTCCTGCTAGGCAGTCCTGAAGTGGCCTCTAGCCAACTGGCGAACTTCGTCCCGGATTACCGAGTCACTATCGACGTGCAGCGCTTCGAGTCGGTTCCCGGCAATGCCGCCACGCTCGAGGCGGTATGGACAGTGCGCAAAACCGTGGGCGGTGAAATCCGTTCGGGACGCACGGTCGCGCGCGAGCCGGTGCAGGGTCAGAGCTACGACGCGCTCGCCGCCGCGCACAGTCAGGCACTGGCGCAGATGAGCACCGACATCGCGGTTGCTATACGCGCCGAAGCCGAGCAGAAGCCCTAGCGATGGCGCGCGACGACACTACATCAGTCGAGTCCGGCCTGTTTAGGCAATTTCGCGAGGAAATACACCGTCGTCTCGCGCCGCGCCGGCATTCAGCACTACTCGCCGCGATCATCGCCCTATTTTTGGTCCGGCCTTTTACCGGCGATTCCGGCGCAGGTCCGCCCCTGTTCAGTCTCCTGGTAATGATTCTGCTTGTGATGGCGCTCTATAACATCGATGTCGAGCACCTCGTCGGCGATCGCCAAATTCTGCTGGCGCAGAGGAGGAGGCGGAATGCTATCACCTGGACGCTGGCAGCGGCTGCAATTGTGGAACGGTGGATTTCAATTTTCGCCCCCGAGCATTCATTTCATATGGGAGGTTCAGCGCTGATAACGGTGCTCTTCGCCTATATCACCTGGAATCAATTGCGCGCGGTGCTGAAGCAAAAAGAAGTGACGAGCGAAGTCATCAGCATGTCGATCTCCACCTATCTGCTGCTCGGATTGACGTGTGGAATGCTATACATCGTCATCTACGACCTGCACCCGAGTTCCTTCATATTCAGCGCCGGAGGTCCCAATTCCCAACAACAGGCTATCCCGATACTCATCTATTTCAGCTTGACGACCCTTTCAACCATCGGCTTCGGCGACATCACTCCGGTAACTCTTCAGGCCCGCTACATAGCTGTCGCAGAAGGAATTACCGGACAGTTCTATCTCGCGATCCTGGTCGCACGCCTGGTAAGCATGCAGATGACTCAGCCCGCAAGCTCTCAGCCGGCAATCACCGGTGCCGATTCCAAAAAAACAGAGTAGTCATGGGCGTGAGAGGAAATAATTCGTGAGCGCGATTGGCATCGGTCTCATCGTCCTCGTCTGCGTCTTCGGCGGCTCAATTCTCGGGATGGTTCTTCACACCATTCTGCCCGAGCAACATCTGAGCGCGGATTCCAAGGACGTCATCAAGCTCGGCATGGGCCTGATCGCGACGATGTCCGCTCTGGTGCTCGCTCTGCTGACCAACTCGGCCAAGGGTTCCTTCGACACTCAAAGGAACGAGCTAACCCAGATGTCCGCAAACATTATCCTGCTCGATCGCGTCCTTGCCCACTACGGCCCGGAGACCAAAGACGCTCGCGATCTCCTCAAGGGGACCGTAAATAACATGATAAATCGCATGTGGCCCCAAGAAGGTTCCGGTCCGCAGTTGCAGCCGGTCGCGGCCGAAGCCTTCTACGACAAGATTCAGGCCCTCTCACCGCAGAACGATGTTCAGCGTCAGCTTCAAGCCCAGGCCGTGAAGATCAGCGTTGATATCGGCCAGTCGCGATGGCTGCTCTTCGAGCAGGGCGGCCGCTCAATTCCGATGCCGTTTCTCGTGCTGCTGATTTTCTGGGTCACCGTCATTTTTCTCAGCTTCGGCCTCTTCGCGCCCCGCAACGCGACCGTCATCGTCACTCTCTTCCTGTGTGCGCTCTCGCTTTCCGGCGCGATCTACCTGATATTGGAATTGGATCACCCATTCGGCGGTCTTGTTCAAATCTCAAGCGCTCCACTGCGCAGCGCTCTCTCGCAAATCGACAAGTAACAAGCGCATACTTTCGGTTCCCTTCATAACACTATCCAGGTGCCCCACCGTCGCTTTCCTACTCCCCGCGCGATACCCTCAATAGGACGGGATAGAGATAGGAATTGAGCTCGAATTGATCGATTCCCCATCGCGGTTCTTTACCAGCCTTTGATAGGCGGTCCGCCGAAGAACCCTCAGCCCTACGAGTAAGGCCAGAGGAGGCCAGTATGAACTTCCTATTTCCGCGGGAGGCTCCGTTGTGACTACCGGTTCGCCTTTTCCTTCTTAGCCTGGAAACTACCCTTGTCGACACCTCGCACAAAAACCCTCCTGCAGAACCTCGCAGCTTACGCGATCGCCGCTGCGATCATTTGCTACGCCTCCCGCGGCGTATCCTGGTCGCAGGTCGCCGCAGCCTGCCGCCACTCCTCGCTCTCGCTGTTCCTGCTAGCTAGCACCGCCGGCTTCTTGATCTGGTTCATCGGTGAGACGTTCCTCTACTCGCGGCTGTTCAGCTATTTCCACGCGCCGACCACTCCGCGCGAACTGATCCCGACCATGGCCGCTGTTTATTTTCTCCAAATCGTCAACTCATGGGTCGCCGGCGGAGCCTTCGTGCTATTTCTGCACGTACGCAAGCGCGTGCCCTGGCTGATGAGCGGATGCACTCTCCTGTTCCAGGGCTATCTCGACGCCATCCTGTTCGCCGCGCTGACACTCATCGCAATCGCCGTCGTTCCGACCTCGCCGATTCGTCTCGGCCTCATCTATGCGGGCGCCGCACTGGGCGCCGGGTGTCTCATCGCGTCCTTTTTCCTGTCGTGGGGTTCGCGCCTGCGCACCACCAATTGGCTCCGATGGATGATTTACGATCGCCCCTCGATGTCGACCTTCCGCCTCGCGCAGCCGTCGCAATACGCCAGACTCTTCGGCATCAGGCTGCTGATAGTGATCGGCGCCGGCCTCGCGCTCTACGGACAATTCGTCAGCTTTCATATCAGGGTGCCGCTCCTGCAGACCCTGGCCCTGACCCCATTCATCGTGGCCATCGGTAACTCTCCATTCTCACCGGGCGGAATTGGCACCACCCAACTGGTTTTCACGCTCGCGTTCGCCCGCTTTGCCGCGAAGGACGATCTGTTCGCTCTGTCGCTGGCCGTAACGGTCTTCAATCTCGTAGTACGAATGCCGATGGGACTGGCGATGGGCGCGCCGCTCGCCGCCGAAGCCGTTGAAGTCGAAACCGAATTTGTTCCCGCGCGCAAGGTTGCACAATTATGAAACTCATCCGCAACAGTTACCTGGCCGCACTGCTGGCGATCGCGCTCCTGATTGGAGCGTCTGCCTCTCACGCCGCCGACGATCAACAGTCGCGCGCAACCGTCGAGCGCGTGGCGCATCTCTTCAGCAGCAAATCCAGCATCGCCACCGTCAAAATGCAGATCAAGAACGAAGACGGCCAACGCGACATCTCGATGAAGATCTGGTCGCTCGGCGACAAGCTTCTGCTCCGCATCACCAGTCCGCAGGATCAAGCGGGCACCGCCGTCCTCAAGGAAGGCAGCGACGTCTGGTACTACCTGCCCAAGACCAATCGCACGGTCAAAGTCCCGGCGTCCATGTCGATGAACGGATGGATGGGCAGCGACTTCTCGATCGACGACCTGGTAAAGGAGACCTTTCTCACGCGCGACTACACCATCAGCACCTTCTTCCAGGGAAACCGCGGCGGCATCGCGGTCGACGAATACACGCTGACGCCGAAGCCCGATGCGCCGGTAGTCTGGGGAAAAATCATTCTGCAAATTCGCAAAGCCGACGCCGTTCCCACCTGGCAAGGCTTCTATGACGAGGACGGCAAGCTGGTCCGCGAGCTGACGTTCTCCGACTTCAAATCGAAAAGCGGCCGGGTTATACCCACGCGCCTCGTAATGCAGCCGGCTGACAAGGCCGGTACCGCGACGACAATCGATTACGAAGATATCGCGTTCGACGTGCCGATCAGCGAAAGCACCTTCGCGCTGCCCAGTCAGAAACAATGAGCGGACGGCTGCTACAGCTCGCCTGGCGCAACCTCTGGCGTAATCGCCGGCGCACTTTCATCACGATGACCGCGATCGCGTTCGGCTACGTCATGCTGCTGTTCGTCGCCTGCCTGATGGCGGGCCTGCGATGGCAAATGATCGAGAACGGCACTTCGCTGGTCATGTCTCAGATCCAGGTGCATTCTCCCGCTTACTATCCCAGCCGCTCAATCCAAAAGACTCTCGGCGGAAGCAATGGCACAGACGTCAGCAAGTTGCTGGCCGCTATCACCGCCGATCGCCGCGTGTACGCCGCCGCGCCAAGAGTTTACGGCTACGGCTTGCTCAGCGCCGCCCATCGCTCCGCCGGCGTCGAGCTGATGGGGATCGTTCCCGACCAGGAATCGAAAGTAACCATCCTGAATAAGCAGTTGGCCAAGGGCAGCTATCTCACCGCGCAAGTGCCGAAGGGCGTCGTGATAGGAGACAAGCTCGCCAGCACGATCGGCATCGACGTCAACTCTCAGATAGTTCTGCTGACTCAGGCCGCCGACGGCGCTATCGGCAACGACCTGTACACAGTCGTCGGTGTCTTTCACACCGGTCTCGACGAGGCCGACCGCAGCTTGATCCTCATGTCTCTGCCGGCGCTACAAGACCTGCTGCATCTCGCTCCCGCGCAGATTCACGAAGTCGGTATCAAGCTGAACAACATAACCGCCGCCAGCGTCGTGGCAGCGGCCCTGCAGACTAAACTAAGTAAAACTCTTCCCGTCCGCGTCATGGCATGGCCCGAGCTCGCGCCGGAACTGGCCAATTACATTCAGTTCAATCACGGCATCACCTTCGTGCTCTTCTTCATCTTCTTTCTGCTGGCTGTGATCGGCGTCATGAACACGATGCTCATGGCGGTGTTCGAACGAACCCGTGAACTGGGCATGCTGATGGCCCTCGGAATGCGCCCCAGCCAGATCATCTACCTGATCATGACCGAAGCAACAGGATTGGCATTAGCGAGCCTCGTCGTTGGAGCCGCGCTTGGAATCCCGGTCCTCTGGTACCTGCAGGAACACGGCCTCGACCTGGGGGGAGCCACCGGCGCCGTGATCTCCGTCGCCGGAGTAGTAGTCGGCCACTTGTGGTACGGCCGCCAGGATTTCCCCGCTTACAGCCAGGCCGCGGTAGGACTCGCCGCGACGGCTCTGGTCTCTGCGCTCTATCCGGCGTGGCGAGCCTCGCACTTCCGGCCGACCGAAGCGATTCGCAAGGTTTAGCAATTGAGAAGCATTCTCCTACTGGCGAAGATCAGCTGGCGCAATCTCTGGCGCAATCCACGAGGCACTGCGCTCACTGCCCTGGCGCTGGGTTTGGGCCTCGCACTGCTGTTGATCTCTCTCGGTCTGCTCGACGGCGGCCACGAGCAGACCATCGCCGACGGAGTGCGGTTTGGTCCCGGCCACGTGGTGATAGAGGCCAAGGGCTATCAAGCTTCAAGCTCCGACGAGTTACTTCTGCCCGCTGAAGTGGTGTCCAGGATGCAGGAGTTTTTTCAAACTCCGAAAATGAAAAACATCGTGCAAGGTGTCAGTCCGAGGCTGCTCGGTACCGGCCTGCTTAGTTCTTCCGCCAATTCTTCCGGCGTGAGAATCACGGGAGTTATTGCGCAAAATGAACGGGCGGTATCGCTGATACCTCAGCGTATGGTTGAAGGGACCTACCTGACCGAGAGCAGTCCTGCCAGCAGCGTTGTCATCGGCGCCGATCTCGCTCACAAGCTCGAGGTAAAGATAGGTTCGCGGGTAGTGCTCATGACTCAGTCGCTGCGACCGCCCGGCAGCGACGCAAAGGATGCGGACGGAAATGCGATGCAAAGCACCCTTTTGCGCGTGAGCGGGATCTTCCGCACCGGCCTGGAAGCGGTCGACGCCAACATCATTAACCTGCCGCTACCCGCCGCTCAGGCGCTGCTCGGAGTGAAAGACGGTCAGGTGACCCAGGTAGCATTGCTGCTCCGACAGGAAGGCGAGTCGCCAATGGTTGCAAAAGCTTTGCGCCAGCAGCTAACAGGAGAGCCGGTCGAAGTGCTCACCTGGCGGGAATCGATCCCGATGCTGGCGCAGATTCTCGGGCTGGACCACGCCTTCAACTACATCATGAACGGCGTCGTGCTGGCGATGGTCGGGTTGGGCATACTCAACACGATTCTCATGAGGGTGCTGGAGCGCCGCTATGAATTCGGTGTTTGCAAGGCGGTCGGTCTTATGCCGCGCCAGCTTGCCCTCATGGTTGTCGGCGAGTCGCTCGCGCTCACTGCTATAAGTCTCACGCTCGGACTGGCTTTGGGTTTGAGCGTTGAGCATTATTTCGCCACCGCGGGATTGGATCTGCGCTGGATCTTCAAGGCAGGTCTTCCGCCGGCGCTGGTGTTCGATCCAATTCTCTACTCGCGGCTAAGCCCGAATCGAATCGCGTGGTCAGTCGGAATCGTGTTTGCGATGGCGACAGTCATTTCGTTTTATCCGGCGCTCAAGGCCGCCCGAACAGAGCTACCAGACTCGCTGAAGGTGCTTTAGAAAATATGGCTACCGCGACTGAATGGGCAGTGGAACTAAAGGACGTGCGCAAGACCTATCGCACGGGACCTATCGAGGTGCCGGCGTTGCGCGGCGTATCGCTGCAGATAGCAGCCGGGGAGTTTACCGCGGCCGCCGGTCCGTCGGGTTCCGGCAAAACGACCCTGCTGAACATCATAGGTGGACTGGATCGGGCCGATAAGGGCGAAGTATGGGTGGCAGGGCAGAACCTTCAACTTCTAAGTTCAGGCGAGCTGGCTCTTTTGCGTTTGAATCGAATCGGCTTTGTGTTCCAGACCTACAACCTGCTGCCAGTTCTTACCGCATTGGAAAACGCCGAGTTTACGCTGCTGCTCCAGGGAATGCCGGTGCATCAGCGCCGCGAGAGAGTGGAAAAGCTCTTTTCGGAAATCGGTCTCGCAGGGCTCGAGAATCGGCGCCCGGCGGAGTTGTCCGGCGGCCAGCAGCAGCGGGTTGCCGTGGCTCGTGCGATGGTTACCGAGCCCGCCCTTATTCTGGCGGATGAACCTACGGCGAATCTGGATTCGGCCAGCGCGATTGCGCTACTCGACGTGATGGAACATCTCAATCAAAAGACCGGCACCACCTTCATATTCTCCACCCACGATCCCCAGGTCATGGAACGGGCGCACCGGCTGATCCGTCTGCGCGATGGTCAGATAACACGCGACGATACGCGTAGCACGCATGAGACGGTGGTTACGGTAAATGGAGACGCTGCGTGACCAGGGAAATCTATTTACCTGGGAATTGATGCCCCGCCTGGAACGGTCGCGATCGGTGCGTGATCTGCTGCGCTGGTGGCCGCAGCCACGAGCGGCGGCGCGCCCGCGATGTAGTAGCGAACCAGTTCCGTCGTGACCTCCGGACCGCCGACGAAGGTCGTGCCTTCCTGCTTGAGCAGCCGATGGGGAGGCGCCACCTCGAAGTACAGCGTGTTTTCCGGAATCACCGGCTTGATAACTTGCAGAACGAAGCGCGGCCAGTTCGGCATCACCGTCGTGATATCGACTTTCGCCGTTACCTTCAGGGCGGCGAAAGTGCCGGCCGGCACGGTGATCGGGTCGGAACTCGACGACGCCCAAACCTCCTGGCCGACGTAGCTGTAGGGCGTGATCTGCTGATGCAACGAACCCTCACTGCCGTCGCGCGGCGTGTCGAGGACACGTATGAACGCTACCCACGGGACGGAATCCGGATACAAATCCGGCGGCAGGTCCGCGGCCCCCGCCAGCCGCATCACCGCCGCATCGTTGCGCCAGAACGCACTCTGCAGCGCGCGGCCGTGATCGTAAAGCGTCCACTTGTACATTGTGCAACCCTTCCGATGATTCGGAAAGAGCCAGAAAGCGACTTCGAACTGAGAAGGCGACAGGGTGGTTATCTCGACATGGATCGTGTCGTCGTCAACCATCTCGTTCCACGACTTGACCTTGTTCAAGACCTCGCCGGTGACGTTCGCTGTCTGCCGGGTTTCGTCGACCTCGGTTCCGGGCGGCGGAGTCATTATGTCAGCCCCGGATTGTTCGGTTATCATTGCATTACCGAGCAGACCGCGCGTTACCAGCCACGCATCTGTCGCGCCACCAGCGCTCGACTCTGTACCAGGCGCAGAAATAACGTCGGCGCGACCCAAGCCAGACTCGAAGGCCAGGACTGCGGCGAACACGATCATCGAAGGAATCAGAATCCTGAGTCGAAACGACGAACTGATAATTCCAAGAATATGTTGCTCCTAGGAACACGATCCGCGCCGGCACACACGTCCGGAACGCCTACCGTGTGGATGTCGGCGATTCTTCCTCGGGCAGAGTATGTAGATGGAAGCAGACTCTCGGGAGGTGGTTAGAGCCTATACCCTTCAGAGCTGGCAAAGCAAAGGAAGTGCTCCAGAGATCGAACCTGCGAGTATCTCAGGGACCGGTTTCACCGGCTTGATTGCAGCTCCTGCGAGAGTGCCCGAAGCAGGAGAGGCTCTTTCAGAAAGAAATGGTCGCCGGGAAACATTCGCAGTGAGAACGAGGCGCTCGTCTGAGAACGCCACGCTTCGAGGTCGCTCGCGCTGACCCTGCGGTCCTGCAAGCCGCCGAATGTGGAGATTGGACAGTTCAGCGGCGGTTCAGTCGAGTACAGATAGGTTTCGTACAGCGCAAAGTCGGCGCGCAGAATCGGAAGCATGACCTCCATTAATTCTTCGTGGTCCAGAAGCTCGCGAGGCGTGCCGTTCAGCCGGCGGAGTTCCGCGAGGAACTCTTTGTCCGGAAGAGTGTGAATTGGCGAAGCTCGATGAGGAATCTGCGGCGCACGACCGGCGGACGCAAACAGGCGAACCGGATGCACGCCATATTGCCGGCGGATTTGGCGTGCGAGTTCAAATCCGATCAACGCTCCGAGGCTGTGGCCGAAAAAAGCAAAAGGCTTATCCAGCAGCGGATCCAGGGCTCGAACGAGGGCCTCGATGAGACATGGGAGCTTGGTGAAAGGCGGTTCCGTCAGGCGCGTTCCGCGACCCGGAAGTTGAATCGGACAGACTTCGATATCGCGCGGCAGGCCGTCCGACCATTTACGAAAGATCAGCGCACCGGCGCCGGCGTAAGGAAAACAAAACAGGCGAAGCCGCGCTTTTGGTTCGGGCTTGCGGAACGGAATCCATCGGTCAAGATCGCCGGCGATGGTCGACTGACTCATTCACGATTTGTCCTTGTGCTGATCCATCTTCAATCTCAAGCTGAGCGGCCGCATGTCGATCCAGACTTCCTTGATATGCGCCAGGCATTCGGTCTTGGAACCGGTTGCGCCGGTCGCCGTCCAGCCAAGCGGCAATTTCTTTTCGGAAGGCCAGATGGAGTACTGCTCCTCATGATTTACGACTACTCGGTAAGTTGTCGTGTCTTCCATAGAGTCATTATTCATGTGCGTCCTGTATCGGTTCCGCAGGCTGACCTGCTTTTTCGGCGAGAAATGCTTCGGAAGCGTCAATTCGATCGAGCCGAGTCCGTAGCTTTTCCGCCAGGACTTCGACGTGGGGCTTGTACACCATCGTTGCGTGGTTTCCCGGAACAACCTCGACGTCCACGCCGCCGTCGGCCCACTTGCTCCAGCCCAAGGTGGGATCCGATGAGACACCCGACAGCTCGAGGCCGGCTTTCAAGAGCGTGACTCGGCCGGGGTAGCGACGCAGCTCGTAGTTCCTGGTAGCTCGAAAGTCGGCCTTGCAAAGTTCTATGAATGGCTGAGCCTGTGTGACTTCGATGTCCTGTGGCATCAGCCCGGCCCTTTTTGCATGCTCGAGCACGCGCTCGAGCAACTCGTGTTTTGGCAGGCGGGCGAGCGAATCCCGCGGGTCGAGTGAAAGACCGAAGTAGCGGACAAAATCGACCAGCAACCGCGCCTCGAAATCCTCGTCGGCCAGTTCCTCGTCCGCGGCGGGGATCCGGGTATCCAGCAGGGCCAACAGTGCTACCCGTTGTCCTTGAGCGTGAAACTGCTGGGCCATCTCGAAGGCTACGACGCCTCCCATCGACCATCCACCCAGGAGGTAGGGTCCATCCGGCTGCACCTTGCGCAGCGCTTCTATGTAGTAAGCAGCCATGTCTTCGATCCGCGACTGCGGTTGCGATCCTTCTTCGAGCCCTCGCGCTTGCAAGCCATAGGTTGGTTGATCGGAGCCTAGATGGCGCGCCAGGTGAACGTAGGGAAAAACATGTCCGCCCGCGGGATGTATCAGGAAGAGAGGCCGTCGATTCCCCTCCGGTTGAATAGCTACCAAAGAAGAAACCGGCGGCGCCTGGGAACGCTGGCGAAGAATAGTCGCGAGATGCTCAACAGTCGCTCCCTGAAACACGGTGGCCAGCGGAACTCTCTTGCCCAGACGCTTTTCTATCAACGCGAACAAACGAACGGCAGCCAGGGAATGTCCGCCGAGCTCAAAGAAGTTGTCAGTCACTCCGATAGGGCGAACGCCCAAGACCTCTTCCCACAGACTAATGAGTTGGGCTTCCAGAGGATCGCGCGGAGCCACGAACTGCTTTTCCGGCGCGAGCTGCGCGCGGCCCGCATCGGGCAGCGCGCCGCGGTCAACCTTGCCGTTGGGCATCAATGGCAGAGCATCGATCGGAACAAAGACCGAAGGCATCAGATAGTCCGGCAGCTTCTCCTTCAGAAAGACCCGCAACTCGCCAGCCGTCGGTTGTAAGTCGTGCGGAGCGACGACGTAAGCCACCAGCTGTTTCTCCCCGGGCCCGTGCTCGCGAGCGACGACGACAGCCTCGCGCACAGCAGGATGTTGGCGAAGAACGGACTCGATTTCGCCAAGCTCGACGCGAAACCCGCGAATCTTTACCTGCTGATCGATTCGGTCGAGGAACTCGATGTTGCCATCCGCCAGATAGCGTGCGCGATCACCGGTCTTGTATAGTCGCGCTCCAGGCTCGCCGCTGAAAGGATTGGGGACGAAATTCTCAGCGGTCAGATCCGCTCGATTCAAATAACCGCGAGCCAGGCAGTCGCCGCCAATGTAGAGTTCTCCGGCAACTCCCACTGGAACCGGGTTACCATGCTGGTTGAGAATGTAAGTTTCGCGGTTCGTGAGAGGACGGCCGATGGGAATCCTTCGGAAGCCCTCGCCCGATGCGACATCGAAAACAGTGGCCGTTATAGTTGTCTCCGTCGGCCCATAGGCATTGATGAGGCGGGTCGACCTTAAAGGCGTTCGATTCCAAAGGTCGACGAACTCGGGCAGCATCGTGTCTCCGCCCACGATAAAGACCCTGGCCTGAAGAGCAAGAACCAGCGTCGAGAGGCCAGCCCAATGCCGTGCCAGTTCATTCCAGTAACTAGTCGGAACATTCAGGACAGTGAGTCCGGATTCGGAGACCTTCTTGTGAAACTCAGTGATATCCCATACGTCAGTACTCATCATGACCAGCCTGGCTCCGGCCACCAGCGTAGGCATGATTTGCTCCAACGAAAGATCGAAACTAAGAGAAGCAAATTGAAGCACCCGATCCGTCGAATCCAGCGCGTAGTACTTTTGACCACTAAGGCAGTGCGCTGCAATCGAAGCATGGGAAATGAGAACTCCCTTCGGCCGGCCCGTGGATCCGGAGGTGTAGATTATATAGGCGAGGTTTTCGGGCATGGTCAGGCAGAACGGATTCTCCGCGCTCGCTTGTGCGATGGTCTCCAAGTCTGAATCCAAGCAGACCACCCGCGCATTGTGCTGAGGCAATCCAGGCAGCAATGATGCATGCGCCAGTAGGACAGGCACTTGGGCGTCTTCGAGGATGAACGCGAGCCGCTCTTTCGGATAGGCAGGATCCAGCGGCACATAGACTCCGCCTGCTTTCAGAATGGCCAGCAGACCGATGACCATATCGACGGAGTGCTTCAGGCACATTGCCACTGGCGCTTCTGGTTTCACTCCCAGCAGCCGCAGATGATTCGCGAGTTGATTAGCCCGATGATTCAGTTCTTCGTAGCTAAGTTGCTGATCGTCGAGCACTACTGCTATCGCCGCGGGCGTTCGTTCGACCTGCGCTTCAAACAGTTGAGGAATACACGCGTCTCCCAGCTTGTCTGCTTTGGTATCGTTGAAGGTGACCAGAATATTGTGCTGCTCTGCTTCGGATAAGAGCGGCAAGTCCGACAGGCGTCGCTCAGGAGCTTCGGCTATAACTTCCAGCAAGGACTCAAAATGGGTCAGCATTCGTGCGACGGTCGCCGCTTCAAATAAATCGGTGTTGTAGGTAAGTGTGCCGAGGAATCCTTGAGCAGTGTCCGCAAAATGCATCGTCAAATCAAAGTGAGTCGTCGCCGTATCCACTTCCACGGGGATCAGGCTCAAGCCCGGCAGGTCCACGGCCTGCAGCGGAGTATTCTGCAGCACGAACATCACCTGGAAGAGGGGGTTACGGCTTAGGTCTCTCGCCAGGTGCAGTTCTTCGACCAACTTCTCAAAGGGCAGGTCTTGATGAGCATAGGCTCCCAGGCACACTTCCCTCACCCGCCGCAGAAGGTCGCGAAAAGTGGGATTTCCTGAAAGGCCGGTGCGCAGCACCAGCGTGTTGACGAAAAATCCTATCAGGCCTTCGGTCTCCAGCCGGTTACGGTTAGCGATCGGCGTGCCGATGACGAGGTCGTCCTGATTCGAGTAGCCTTGCAGCAAAACCTGGAACGCCGCCAGCATCGTCATGAACAGGGTGACCCCCTCCTGGCGGCTTAGCGCCTTGAGTCGGTCACCTACAATTGGAGTCAATAGGATCGATTGGTGCGCGCCATGAAAAGTCTGGATAGCCGGCCGCGGATGGTCGGTAGGCAATTCAAGAAGTGGGGGCGCGCCCAGCAGTTGCTCTTTCCAATAACTTAACTGAGTCTCTAGAACCTCGCCCGCGAGCCAGTTTCGCTGCCAATGTGCAAAGTCCGCATATTGGACCGGCATCTCAGGCAGCGATGCCGGCCTGTCAGAACGAAAGGCGTCGTAGAGTATGGCCATCTCACGGATCAAAATTCCGGCTGACCAGCCGTCGGTTACAATATGATGCATCGTCAGCAGCCCGACGTGCTCGTTCTCGCCCAGACGTAACACGGTGGCTCGCACGAGAGGCCCTTCGGCCAAATCGAAAGGCCGCTGTGCCTCGTTGGTCGCGAGCCGCTGAACCTCCGCCTCTCGCTCCGTCTCAGGCAGCTCGCGCAAGTCAAGGATTGGCAGGGCCATCGTCAAGTGCGGCGCAATAACCTGAACCGGACGGCCATCGACGGTGGTAAAGGTCGTTCGCAAGGACTCATGCCGCTTTACGATTTCGTTCAGACTCAGCTTGAGGGCCGCCACGTTGAGTTGCCCCTTGAGGCGAACTGCGGCGGGGAAATTATAGACCGAGCCCGGTTCGAGCTGATCGATGAACCAGAGACGTTGTTGAGCAAAGGACAAAGGCAGCTCGCTGTCCCTGGGGACGGGCACAATAGGAGGACCCTGTAACGCCGCTCCGTCGTGCGCGTCAATCCTTTCAGCCAGTCCCGCCACGGTGGGCGTTTCGAACAGGTGTCGCAGCGGCATTTCCACCTTGAAGGCTTCGCGAATCCGGGAGACTACCTGGGTCGCCAGCAGCGAATGGCCACCTAGCTGAAAGAAGTTATCGTGGATACCTACTCGCTGGACGCCCAGGACATGCGCCCAAATCTGGGCGAGTAGCTCTTCGGTAGGCGTGCGGCATGCGACGAAAGCCTCGTCCAGCTCTGGGCGTTGAGCGTCAGGCGTCGGTAGTGCGCGGCGGTTCACCTTGCCGTTGGCATTCAGCGGAAAGGAATCCAGCACGATGAAGGCGGCAGGCATCATGTGCTCGGGCAACCTGTCCTTCAGAAAGGTGCGCAGTTCACTGGCAGTGGAATAGGTCTCTTTCTGAGCTGTCACATACGCCAGCAACCGCTTATCTCCGGACTCGTCCTCATGAACGAGGACGATAGCCTCGAGCACCGCGGGATGTAGTGCGAGCGTCCCCTCGATTTCCCCGAGTTCGATCCGGAAGCCACGGATCTTGACCTGATGATCGCCGCGGCCAAGGTAATCGATATTTCCGTCAGGCCGGTAACGCGCCAGGTCTCCAGTCTTATACAACCGCGCTCCCAACTTGCCACTGAACGGATCTGGAACGAATTTATCGCCGGTCAGTTCCGGCCGTCCTACATAGCCTCGAGCCAGACCTATCCCACCGATGTACAGGTGTCCGGTGACACCGATAGCAACTCGCCGAAACAAATCATCCAGAATATATACTTGCGCGTTCGGTATCGGACGGCCGATGGAGACATTGGACTGCTCACCGGACTCGGCAACAGGCCAATAGGTAGAGTCAATGATCGTCTCAGTCGGGCCGTAGACGTTGTATAGCTTGGCTCCGATGCGGCTTTGGAAGCGCTTGACGGTCTGGGGAGTCAGCGCTTCGCCGCCGGACATGACAGCCCGCATGGCAGACGCGTCTTCAAAGGCTGGCTCCTCAACGATGAGCCGCAGAAGCGACGGAACGCAATGAAGGATTGTAATCCGCTCGCGCTGAATCATCTCGGCCAGGTATCTGCAATCCCGGTGACCGTTGGGTTCCGTGATTACGAGCGTTCCTCCGGAAATCAGGATTGGGAAGAGCTCGCGTCCGGCCGCGTCGAAGGTAATCGGGGTTTTCAACAGACAGCGGTCCAGATGTGATAACTTTAGAGTTCCAGCTATCCAGTTAACGGCATTAACCAGTCCGGCATGCTCGACCATTACGCCTTTCGGCGAGCCCGTGGAACCTGAGGTGTAAATCACATAAGCCAGATCGCGATCGCTGGTTGCCGCCGAATCTAGTGGGTTCTTGTCGCTGTGCCCGGCAATCGAATCCCAGTCGGTGTCCAGGCAAAGCACGGTGCCTTCATGCGGGGGCATCCTATCCGCAACACGCCGCAGCGTCAGCAGTACTGATGCGTCGACGTCCTTCAGCATGTAGATCAAACGATCCGCTGGATATTCGGGATCCAGTGGCACGTAAGCGCCGCCAGCTTTGAGAATGCCTAGTATGCCGACGACCATCTCCAGGCATCGCTCCATGCAAATCGCGACCGGGACGTCAGCTCCTACCCCCAGCGTTCGCAGGCGATGCGCGACTTGATTGGCGCGCGAGTTGAGCTCGGCGTATGTGAGATGCTTGCCTTCGAAGACGAGGGCGATGCTATCAGGCGTGCGCTCGACTTGTTCCTCAAACAACCCGTGAATGCATTGGTCGTTGACAGGTCCGGCGTCGACCGTGTTGAAGTCGATCAGTTGCTGCCGTTCCATTTCGCCGACGATTTCGTAGTCGTCGATCCGGGTGTCCGGATTGAGAGCTACACTGTGCAGAAGTGTGTCATATTCCGCCTGGATCCGATCTACATCTTCAGCGCGAAACAAGCTGGAGTCGTATTGAAGCTCAATGGTGAAAGAGTCCTTCGTCCGAACGCAGCAAAGCTTGAGCGCAAATCGGTCTGAGCAGACGTATCGCTTTTGAATGACGAAGCTGACGGTGTCGGCGCAGTGCTTCGCGTGGTCTTCTCTGAATTCGAAACCCACAGGCAAATGCGGTAGTGAGTCGACGTTGTTGTCCGACCTTGGAGAGTCGTCCCAGCTGAAATACTCTTGCCACGCGATTGCGTCGTGCGCCGATACTTTCGTCCGCTCCAACAATTCACTTAGTCGAAGGCCACCTTCGAGACGACAAACCATAGGTAGGCTCTTGGCGAACGAGCCAAGTGCCTCCTGTAGCCCTTCATAAGTACGACCGTCAGAGGTTACCTCGACGAGAAAGTCTGACTGACCGCTCAGACGCCACAGCAGTATTTGCCAGCAGGTCAACAGGAGCACGGAAGGAGAGGTTTCGTATTTTCGAACCAGCGTCGCGATATTCGCGCTCAGGTCGCGATCAAGTTGTGAGCTTAGGAGTCGCGGTGCAAATATTGAATGTCCGGACAAGCTTCCTTGAGCGGGTAGCCGCAATCTCTCGACGGTAGAGACGTTCCGCTCGCGCCAATATTTCCTGCCTTCCTCCGCATCTGCTGATTCCAGTAAGTCGTTCTGCCACTGCGACGCATCGGCGTACTGCAGCGGCTCGTCAGAGAGTTCTTCACCAACCAATAGGGCCGAATAGCAGCGACTGACTTCGCGAACGAGATTGTCGAGCGAGGCCGCATCAGCACAAAAAGAAGATAGGTTGACGAGTAACGTATGCCGGTCTGGCGACAGCGTGAGCAAAGACATGCGGATAAGCGGCCCCGTGCTCAGGTCAAAGGCCAAATCGCCCATTTCACGATATAGTCTGTCGATCGATTCCTCTTGCCGCGCAGGGTCGTAGCCGCTCAGATCATATTTGTCGGTCCGCGCCATGCACTTGGCGCTGACCACCTGAACTGGAGCATTCGCGCAAGGTGCCGACTGCAAGGAGGTGCGAAGAATCTCATGTCGCTCGAAGACCCGCTGCAGAGCGGTGTCCATGATTTGCACATCAAGACTTCCTTCGATCAGGATGGAGCACTGAGCACGATAGGGTAGGCTGCCGTCGGCTTGCTGCAACGACCAAAGATGCTTTTGCTGAGGTGAAAGCTGGAACCCTTCAATAACTTCTGGTGGCATTCGAATGCTTCGGCTTCCCATCAACACCGTCGTCGCGCAGTTGCGATGCGCTAACGGTTCTCCGCCTGACTTGCAGTAGCTTCTGACTGTTGAGTTCCCGGTGCTGCGCGCGCAGTTGGGCTCGCTCGTCCCGGTCGGCTTCGGCTAGCAGCTCCTTCAGGTCGTTCAATTTGGCAAGGGGCTGTTGGACGACACTTCGCAGAAGTGTTTCGAAATGCGTTGAGAGTCGCGCCATCGTGGACGGATTGAACAGATCGGTGTTGTAACGCATCGAGGCAGACAACGACTCGTGCGTTTCGATTATCAGCAGTACCAGGTCGAGGCTGGCCGCCCGACGTTCCAGGGGAAAGGACTCCAACGCGAGACCGCCGGGATTCATGCGTATCCCGGTTTCGCCAGCGGCGAACGTCGACGCTCCCACTTCCGCGCGCCCATGCGGCTTGTCGAGCACGAACATCACCTGGCATAGCGGCGGGCGGCTGAGATCCCGCGAAGGACGAAGTCGCTCGACGAGTAGTACCGCAGGGAAATCCTGATGCTCGAGCGCGTCAAGCACAGTGCGTCGAACGCGGCCGAGAAATTCCCCGAACGATGGGTTCCCGGAAAGATTCGTCCTTAGGACCACCGGATTAGTGAAGAGCCCGACGATACCCTCAAACTCGGCCCGGCTTCTGCCTACCATGGGGGTCCCGACGACTAAGTCTTCCTGTCCCGTGTGATAGGACAACGCCACCTGGAACGCAGCGAGAAGGACCATGTAGAGGGTCGCTCCATGCGCCATCGCGAGCGCCTTGAGCCCACCGCTCAACTCCGCGTCCATCGTGAAGTCGTGCGATGCTCCTTGATAGGTCGGAAACGCAGGACGCGGCCGATCAGTCGGAAACTCCAGGATGGGTAACTGACCGGCCAATTTCTCGCCCCAGTATGCCCACAGCCGCTCTCCATCGGGACTGTCAAGCATTTCAGCCTGCCAGCGGACATAGTCGGTGTATTGAAGAGCTAGAGGCGGCAGATCCGCCTTCATCCCGGTGCATTCCGCCGGGTATAGGACGCCGAGTTCATTCAAGAGCACCGCGAGTGACCAGAAATCGATCACTATATGATGAACCACCAGCAGCAGAATATGTTCGCGTGCCGATCGTGCGATCAGACTCACGCGCAGCAGCGGGCCTTGTTCGAGGTCGAATGGGCGATAAGCCTCCTCGAGTAGATGGGCCCTTAGTTCGTTCTCGGTCCAGGCTGAACCATCGACTTCCTCGAAGCGAACTTTCTGCTGTCGGTGTATCTGCTGGACGGGTTTGCCGGCGCGGGCGGGAAAAGTAGTGCGCAGCGAGGGATGGCGCTCGACTATTTTCTGTAGCGCGCGCCGCAGTGCCGGAACATTTATCTCGGATGAAATGCGGGCCGCGAAATTGACGTTGTAAACCGTGCTTTCCGGCGCCAGCTGGTAGAGAAACCATATCCCCTGCTGATTGTACGACAGCGGGTAGATTAATTTCGGCTCGCTCCCATTCTTGTTAAGCAGCTGTCCGAGCAGTGCGCGCTTTTCGGCCGGCGACAGATCTGCAATGCGCCTGGAAGTGCCGTTATTCACCGGCTCCCTCTTTAGCCAGCAGATCGGTGAGCATGGAGTTCACTTGCTCATCCGAATACTGGTCGACATCTTCGGGCCGAACTGAAGCAACGGGCACTGAAGCGGCAGGAGCCTCAGTAGTAAGCAGACGCAGCAGTTGCGTCGCAGCCTGCTCGACGCTCGGTCCCGAGAGAAAGGTCACCATCGGTACGTTCACGCCCAAGTCCGTCGCGATCCGATTCTTCAACTCGACCGCCATCAAGGAGTCCAGGCCTAAGTTGCTGAGCGGCTGCTGGATATCCACCTTCGATGCGGCCTGTCCAAGCACGCGAGCTACCAACTCGGTTACATAGGACTGGACCAGCTGGAAACGCTCCGCCGGTTCCGCGGCAAGCAGCGCGGTCCGCTTCTCACCCGTATGATTTGATGTCAGATAGCTGGCGGTTTGCTCGCCACCAAGCTCAGACAATAGTGCTGCTTCCGTTCCGGCTGGATAGAACTGACGATACTTAGCCCAATCAACGGGCACGACCGCGACCTGCGTCGCGCCCTGAGATAGCGTCCGGCCCATCACTTCCAGCGCTTGCGCCGGCGCGATGCTCCCGATTCCCGCCAGCGCGAGGCGCGCCGCGAGCCGCTTTCCTCCCACCGTTTCCGCAAAGCCCAACCCGTTCCACGCGCCCCAATTGATGCTTAGCGCGGGCTGGCCGAGGGCTCGGCGATGGTGCGCCAGAGCGTCGAGAAAGGCGTTGGCGGCTGCGTAGTTGCCCTGGCCCGGCTGGCCCAGCAACGAGCCGGCCGAAGAGAACATCACAAAGAAATCGAGCGGTGCGTCTTCGAGCAACCGATGCAACAGCCAGCCGCCTGTAACCTTGGGCCGCAAGACTGAATCGAACGCCGGCGCGTCGAGCTGCGCCAGCAGTCCGTCGTGCAGCACTCCGGCTGCGTGCACGACGCCTCGAATCGGCGGCCAGCCCTCGGCTCGATACTCATCTATGTAGGCGCCCAACTGATCTTCATCGGCCACATCGACCGACGCCAGATGCACGCTCGCGCCCATGGCCTCCAGTTCACGAATCGCGACGATTCGCTTCGCTAGCGCGCTTCCCGCTTCGACAGAGTTCCAATCTGCGCGCGGCGGCAGCTTGGTGCGCGCCATAAGGATCAGCCGCCGCGCCCCTTGCTCGACCATCCAGCGCGCAACCGAAAGCCCCAGCTCGCCGAGTCCACCCGTAATCAAGTAGCTACCGTCGGCGCGCCAGCTCAGAGGAGCGGGCTGCGTGACGGTTCGAGGCTTGCGAATCAAACGGCCCACATATCGGCGTCCATCGCGGAACGCCAGCTGATCCTCTCCATCAGGATCCGAGATCTGCTTACACAGCTGAGTAGCAGCGTCTGCCGCAGCCTCCGGATTCGGGTCCAGGTCTATCAGGCCTCCCCAGAATGCGGGATGCTCTTGAGCGATAACCCGTCCCAGTCCCCATAACGGCGACTGAGCGATGTTCAGCGGCACGTTCGTGTCCCCGGCAGGCTGAGCGCCGCGCGTCGCGAGCCATAAGTGAGGCAGTTGATTGCTCTCTACTCGGGCGAGCTGCTGGACGAGGTGCAGGACACTGTTACAGCCAAGAGACTGAGCGGTCGTCAGCGAACTCAAATTGGTCTGATCGTGAAGGCCCGCATCGAGACTCCAGAGATGGACCACTGCTCGACAGGGCGGCTGACCCTGGGCCGTCAATCCTTCGATGAGCTGGCGCATGTCGTCGGGGCGCTCGGCGTTGATGCGGAAGTGTTCGGCGTCCGTCCGTTCGTACGATTCGCCGAGGCTGACGACTATCGATCTCTCTCCTCGATTTTTTATCTGTGCCGCCAGCTTTTCTCCGACGCCTCCGCTATCGGCGAAAATCATCCAAGTGCCGGAATCGGCTGGCGCCGAGACTGCCAGCGGTTCTTTCAACCGCCACTGAAATTCGTAGAGCCAATCGTCGACGTTGGTCGTGCGACCGATACTATCGAAACGCAAGCCGACAATTTCGACGGCTACCTTTCCGGTTTCATCGAGGAGCCGCACGTCGCCTTTGACGCTATTGGCGTCGGGTGCTTGCAGGTTGGCGTGAGTCCATAGATTTGATCGATGACTGCTGTCGACTCGGATCTCGTCTATGTGAGTGGGCATGTAATTGGTTTGTTCTGCCGTCAGTGCCGTGGCGAAGGTTTGGAAGCAGGCGTCCAGCAGTTGCCGAATTGGTTCATCGGGGGTTTTCAGCTCGGCGATTGTTTCGTTGGCGCCTCGCCACAGGCTCGCGATGGTTTTGAAGGACCGGCCATAGGTGACGCCGAGCTCGCCGAGTTTCTGGTAATGGTCCGCAGCCGAGACCTGTTCGGTGCATCGAGTTTTCAGCTCAGTTAGAGATTGCTGTTCGATAACTCGCTTTGGATCGGGGCATAGCGTCGCGGTGGCGTGCAGCGTCCACGATTCGTTTTCGTTGCTCCGGGAGTAGATGTGAATGCTCGAGGTGGCGTCGGCGTTCGGCGAGAGGACCAGTTGGGTCGCGCGCGTTTCGCCTTCGACGATGAAGAGAGCTTTCAGGAGGTTTACGTCCTTCAGCGTGAATGAATGCGACGGGAATGCTTCGGCGGCAGCGGCCAAGGCCATCTCGAGGTAGACCGCGGCGGGCAGCACCGCGACGCCTTCGATACGGTGGTCGTCGAGATAGGGCAGGGTGCTGTCGACGGTTCCGTCCCAGTAGTGAGTTTCCGATTGCGCGGATTTGAAATGGTGGCCGAGAAGCGAATGCTTGCCTGCGCCAACTTCGCGCGTGACAACCTCCGGCGGATCCATCCAGAATCGTTCGCGCTGCCATGGGTAGGCAGGAAGCTGGATGGGCCGGCCCGCGGTGGTGTAGATGCGGTTCCATTCGATGGGGTAGCCAGTCGTGTAGAGGGCGCCCAGCGAACTGGTCAGGACTTTGTTTTCCTGTTCGTCGCGTCTTAGCGATGGAATCGCGGCGCCTTCGAGGCCGGTGTGGCGAAATTCCTGCTGAATCGCACTCAGTAGAATGGGGTGCGGGCTGATTTCGAGGAAGATGTCGTGGCCGCCTGTCAGTAACTGTTCGACCGCGCTTGAGAAGAGGACTGGTTCGCGGAGGTTGCGGCTCCAATAGTCCGGGTCGAGGGCCAGGCCTTCGGCGTCGTGCCCGGTCACAGTCGAGTAGAGCGCTATCGACGGATGCTGCGGCTGAATTCCTTCGAGTGCGCGCTTCAAATCGGCGCGAAGCGGTTCCATATCCGGACTGTGGGCGGCGAAGTCGACCTTGATCATGCGGCCGAAGATGTCGCGGCTCTGCAAGCGGGCGACGATCGTTTCGAGCGCGGCAGGATCGCCGGATAGGACGGTTGAAGTGGGGCCGTTGCTGACGGCGATCGACACGCGGTCTTCGTAGCCGGCGATCGCGCGCTGGGAGTCGGCGATGGAAAGGTCAACTGCCGCCATTGCGCCGCGGCCAATCGTTGGCTTGACGAGGCGGCTGCGCGTGCAGATCACGCGGACCGCGTCGTCGAGGCTGAGTGCCCCTGCTACGTGAGCTGCCGCCACTTCGCCCATGCTATGGCCGACTACGGCGTGCGGCTCGATACCCCATGAACGCCAGAGTGCGGCGAGCGCCACCTGGATTGCGAATAGCGCCGGCTGCAGGACGTCGATTTCGCCGAGGCGCGAGCGGGATGCGTCGGCGGCTTCGAGTTCCTTCAGGATGGACCAGTCGCCGTGGGGGCGCATCGCGCGGTCGCATCGTTCGATCGCGTCGCGAAAGACCGGCTCGTCCTTGAGCAGCTCACGGCCCATCCCGAACCATTGCGAGCCTTGTCCCGGGAAGACGAAGACCAGCTTGCGCTGTCGATCGGAAAGCTTGCGGCCGGATGACAGGCCGGGACGAGTTTCGCCGGCGATGAAAGCGTCGAGCGCGTCTGCCAGTTGGGCGGCGGAGTTGCCCGCTGCGGCGAGGCGATACTCATGATGACTGCGGCGCGCGCTGGCGGCGTAGCAAATGTCGTAAAGCGATGCGCTCGACTCGGGAGCATTCAGGAAATCGCGGTAGCTTCGCGCGAGAGCCTTGAGCGCGGGTTCGCTGCGGGCAGATAGCGGCAGCAGATAGGTTGTATCGGCGGCGCGATCTTCCGCGTCGTCAGTAACTTGCGCGAGCGAATGGGATTCAGATTGAGGCGCACCTTGCACGACGACGTGGACGTTGGTGCCGCCGAAGCCGAATGAACTTACGCCGGCGAGCATCTGCGTATCCGGCGGCGTCGGCCATTCGCATAGCGCCGTGTTCACGCGGAGCGGGAGCTTGTCGAAAGGAATATGAGGATTGGGCTCCTCGAAGTGCAGGCTCGCCGGGAGCGCTCGATGCTTGAGCGAGAGCGCGACTTTGATCAATCCGGCGATGCCGGCGGCGGCCTCGAGGTGACCGAGGTTGGTTTTGACCGAGCCAATGAGGCACGGGCTGTTGGGCCGGCGGTCGAGTGCGAGGACAGCGCCGAGCGCTTTCGCCTCGATTGGATCGCCGAGCAGAGTGCCTGTTCCATGCGCTTCGACGTACTGGACGTCTGCCGCCGCGACGCCGGCGCTCAGATAGGCTGCGCGCAGTACGGCCTCCTGCGCGTGCGGATTCGGCGCCATCAGGCCGTTGCTGCGGCCGTCCTGGTTGACGGCGCTGCCGCGGATGACGGCGTAAATCGGATCGCCGTCGGCGAGCGCTTGCGCGAGCGGCTTCAACACGACGACTCCGGCGCCTTCGCCGCGGACGTAGCCGTTGGCGCGGGCGTCGAAAGTTTTGCACCGCCCGTCCGGCGCCATCGCGCCTGCCTTGCTGAAGTTAATCGTGATCGCAGGCGACAGGATCAGGTTGACGCCTCCCGCCAGCGCGAGCGTCGACTCTCCCCTGCGCAGGCTGTTGCAGGCTTGATGAACAGCGACGAGCGACGACGAGCAGGCGGTATCGACGGCGAGACTCGGTCCGTGGAAATCGAAGACGTAGGAGATGCGATTGGCGGCGATGCTCAGCGCGTTGCCGGTGCCGGCGTATGCGTCGATGCGGTTGACGTCGTTGAACTGGATGCGGCCGTAGTCGTTGTTCGAGATGCCGATGAACACGCCGGTATTGGTGCCGGCCAGACGGTCGCGCACCTGGCCGGCGTCTTCGAGCGCTTCCCACGCGACCTCGAGCAACACGCGCTGCTGCGGGTCCATTCGGGCAGCTTCGCGCGGTGAGATACCAAAGAAGTGCGCGTCGAACTGGTCGACGTGGTCGATGAAGCCGCCGAAGCGCGTGACGATTTTGCCCGCGGCGGCCGGATCGGAATCGTAGTATTCGTCGAGGCTGAAGCGATCGGCGGGAACTTCGCTGATGGCGTCGATGCCGCCCTGCAGCAAGTCCCAGAAAGCGACAGCATTGTTTGCGCCCGGAAAGCGGCATCCGATGCCGATGATCGCGATCGCGTCTTCGTTGCTCTCGCGAACCGGGATCGCGGTTGCATTTTCATTAGCCTGGAGGGCCGGCGTTGACGAAATTTCGGGCTCGGCGAGGCGGCGCGCGAGCGCTTCGATGGTGGGGAACTCGTAGGCCAGCTCGGCCGGAAGATCGCGGCCCAGCCATTCGGAGAGCTCGCCCGAGAGACTGACCAGCTCGGTCGAGCCCAGTCCGTAGCTGGCGAACGGCTCGGCGACGTCGACTTCTTCTATCTCGATCTCGAGCAGCTCGGCGAGGCGATCGACCAGCCATGCCTGAATGGTCTCCGCGCCTGCGATTGCGCGAGTGCCGTTGCGCGCAGCGCCGTGGACGACTCCGTTAGTGTGATTGCTATCCATCACTCGCTCGCCCATCACTCGCTCTGCGCGCTCCGCTCGAGCGTGCCGTCGCGAAACTGCGCCTGGCAGATGCGGCGCTGAACCTTGCCGCTCGGCGTGCGCGGGATGCCGCCCGCGCGGAGCAGCACGACGGCATGGACGCGGATGTCGTGCTGTTCGGAGACGGCGCGGCGAATGGCGCGAACGACGGCGTCGAGGCCCTCGTGGGTCCAGGGGTTGCGCCGGTAGCCGTTGGCAGAGTGCGTCTGGTCGACGCCGTTGGCGCGCGCAGGATCGGCGGCCTGGCGGCGCTCCACTTCGGCGGCGACTATCAGGCGCTCGTCGTCGGTGACGTCGACCGAGAACGCGGCGCATCCGCCGGAGCGCACGGAGGCGTGGCTTTGCTCGACGGTCAATTCGATGTCGTTGGGATAAAGGTTGCGGCCGCCGATGATGATCAGATCCTTGAGGCGGCCGGTGACGAACAATTCGCCGTCCTTCAGAAATCCGAGGTCTCCCGTGCGGAGATAAGGGCCCTCGCGCGTGTCGGACCGAAAGGCGTTGAAGGTGTACGCGGTTTCGTCGGGGCGCTTCCAGTAGCCCTGCGCCACGCTCGGACTCGAGACCCAGATTTCGCCGATTTCGTCAGGCGCGCACGCGAGCATCGTCTCGGGATGAACGACGATGATTTTTGTGCCATGCATGGCGCGGCCGCAGCCGACCAGCGTCCGCACGATCTGATGAGGGTCGGAGGCGGCAGCGATGGCGTTGTGATCGAGCGCGGCGACGCGCGTCGTGCAGAGCACGGGGTCGTCATCCACCTGGCCGCCGGAAACGATCAGCGTCGCTTCGGCGAGCCCGTAGCATGGATAGGAAGAGCGGGGACGGAAGCCGCACGAGGCGAAGGTCTCGGCAAAGCGCTTCAACGTGTCGGCGCGGACCGGTTCTGCCCCGTTGTAGGCGACGCGCCAACTGCTCAAGTCGAGGCCGGCGCGCTGTTCGGGCGTAATCCGGCGCGCGCACATGTCATAGGCGAAATTGGGACCGCCGCTGATGGTGGCGTGGTAGCGCGAAATCGCCTGAATCCATCGCAAGGGGCGCTGAAGAAAGGATTGCGGCGGCATGAGAACGCATAGCCGTCCGCTGTAGATGGGCTGGATGATGCCGTTGGTGAGTCCCATGTCATGGAAGACGGGCAGCCACATGACGGAGACGGAGTCGGCCGTTATCTCGAAGGCGCGCTTGATGTGGGCGCAGTTCCGCATGATGTTCTCGTGAGTGACCATCACGCCGCGCGGCACTGCCGTGGAACCGGAGGTGTATTGGAGCAGCGCGAGAGCGGAGCCGGTTACGGCGGGGTCGCGCCAATTGCTGGCGGCGTCGTCGGGAATCTGGTCGGTCGCAATCCAGCGCATCGCGCGAAGTTCGGGCGCCTGCGCGAACAGGCCCTCGACCTTGGAGAGAATCGAGGCGGTCGTGAGCACCAGCGTCGGTTGCGCGTCGCTCGATATCGTCAGCAGGCGCGCGAGCGTGCGCTGGGGCTGTGCGATATTGAGATGAGGAACGGGAACGGCGGTAACGCCGGCATACAGGCATCCGAAGAAGGCGGAGATGAACTCGAGGCCGGCAGGATAGAGCATCAGGGCACGCTCGCCGGCGGCGTGATAGCCCTGAAGCATGGCGCCGATTGCACGGGCCTGGCGGTCCAGCGCGCCGTGGCTCAGGTGGGCGCCTTCGACTTCACCGTCAACCAGGTAGCTGTAGATGCGCGCGTCGGGCTCGCGCTGTGCACGCTCGCGAAGAAGGTCGATTAGAGTGGAGGCATTGCCGTTTGTTTGATTCACTCGAAACCCGCCAGGCGCATTCGCCAGGCGACTCGCATTTGCGCGGAGTTACCTGAGTTGGATAGGCAAGAGGCCGAATCGCTTGGCAAGATCAGTGTTGCAGGAAGCGGGTTTGCTAGATACGAAGTGTTCCCCGGATCGGTTACTCGGTGTTCTGCGAAGAACCAAGCCGAAGCTAAATGCTTAGGTTACTTGCGCCGCGTAATGCGCAGACGTGCGCGCGAAAGCGGTGCGAGTGTGAGCCTCGGCGGTCGAGTTGATACTCTGTTTGCGCGAAAGTATATAGCTAGTTGGTATAGCCTCTCACCGCTTCAACTGAGTATAGTTAGTATGTAGTCATTAATATACTAAGTAACCAATTAGGGTAGCTAATTTGACAGACATTGGGTAATGAGCGTAAACTTTGATTCGTCGGAATCGCAAAACGAATCGAGCCCGACTTTGATCAAGCCCGACCAGTGGCCCTTCTTCTCGCCTTTGACCACGCTCCGCTAGACCAACCCTAATAGTCAGAGACCTCAAGGCTTGAGGGAGGCCCACATGGGACGACCTCGTTTCCATTCATTTCGCAAGACTTTCGCTGCGCTTACTGTCGCTGGAGCCGTCTGTTTGGCGGCATCTGCCCCCGCTTTCGCCACGCCCTGGCAGCATGCGTGGGGCGACTACGACAGTCAGCAGCAATGGCATGACGCGGGTTGGTGGCTGCAGAACCAGCACGACTGGGTAATTGCGCACCATCCGGAATGGACTGAAAACTACGCGGCGACGCGCGGTCAGATAGGCGACTCGGACAGCATGCACGTCCGGCACTACGGCGACGGTGGATTCGATCGCATCGTCAAGGCGAACGAAAAGGCCAACGCCAAAGCGATCGAGGCCGCGAAGAACGAAGCGCGCAAGGCGCGTGTAACTTCACCTACATCCTAGAGGTATCTATATGAAGACGACTAACTCACGAAGACTGGTAATGACGCTCGGCGGAATCCTGATCGCAACCGTGGCTGCGGGATGCTACGGCGGCGGAGGCTCGGGTTACTATTCGAGCCAGCCCTACGGCTACAACAGCAGCTATAGCAGCTATGGGAGTTCCTATCCTTATAGCGGTTACAGCAATGGACAGCGCTATCAACAAAACAATGTGAGCTCGTACCATGGTGGCTATCAGAACGCCGCGCGAGCCGATGAGAATCGTGACCAGCATGTTGCGACGGCTCCGAATCGCGGCGTGACGCGCACCGAAACTCAGCATGCGAACGTCGATCACGACAAGGTATCGCTGAAGGACTCAGAGCCATCACGCACAGTGAGAAACTGACTCTCACCTGCCGGCTATGAAGTCGACGACCAGGTCGATGGCGGCGCGCACATTGTCGGCCTCGGTGCGGCCGCTGCGCACGCGCGGCTTGAAGGAGTGATCGCCATCGTCGAGCCATTCGATGCGGATGGCGCGCGATAGCTTGTAGGTCTCGACATCTTCCGGCAGGCCGAAGCTGTCGCGGGTGCCTTGGACAATCAAGGTGGGAGTCCGCAGAGTTTCGAGATGGCGAGTGCGCGTCTTGGCGGGCTGGCCAGGCGGATGAAATGGATAGCCGAGGCATACGACGCCGAGCACCGCGGCGTCGTCGGCGACCATCGTCGCGATTCTGCCGCCCATTGATTTCCCGCCTATGACCAGCGATCTGGGTCCGCCAACCTCCTCGATCATTTCGTGGAAGGACTTGATCAGGACGGCTTGCGGATCGGGGGCGCCGCGCTTGCCGGACTCGCGGCGTCGTTGCATGTAGGGAAATTCGAACCTGATTACGCGAACGCCCGACGCGGACACTCCTTCAGCGACCCGCTTCATGAACGGCGTATCCATCGGCGCGCCGGCGCCATGAGCAAACAGAAAAGACTTCGGCGCGGTCTTTGGACCGTCGATAAGCACTGACGCCATGGCAATCGATCATTGAACGGCGGTCGCGTCCGCGCAAACGGAATCGGGCGCGGTGCAAGAAGCAGAGTGAGCGAAGCCGATGGCGCTTCGCTCACTCTGCATTATTCGTCATGCGTGCGCGGATTCGGCAGGAGCAGACGGGCGCAGCGGTGCGGTGGCTTCGACGAATTCTGCGAGGAAGCGCGACACGCTCGGGCGGTTGCGCAATCGTGTGAGCCACGCCGTCACGTTGGCGAACTCGGGCGACGGCGCTCCCTCCATCAACGACGCGATGTTGATTGGCGAGAAGCACGAGATGTCGGCGACGCTGAATTCGCCGCACAGGTACTCGCGCTTGCCCAGCTCGCGATCGAGGCGTTGATACTGGCGCGCGAGCTCGGCCTTGGCCTGCGCGACGGCGGCGCTGTCACGGGTCGAGGGGTCGGGCTTCAGCAGTACCTCGCGCACGAGGACGCCGAGTTGGGGCGCGAGAAGCGTGTCGCCGAGATCCTCGAGCGTCCTGCATCGCGCGCGCTCGACGGCGCCGGTGGGAAACAGCGGAGTCTTGGGCACGCGTTCATCGAGATACTCGAGGATGATGGTCGAGTCGGGGATCACCGCGTCACCATCGACCAGCACTGGAATCTGCGCCTTGGGGTTCAGCCGCGGCAATTCGTCGGGCTTGATCCATCCGGTGGCAGGGGTCCAATTGACCAGCTTGGTCTCGTGCGCGATCGCTTTTTCGAACATCGCGATCCGCGGTTTGGCGCTGTAGACGCTGAGAGGTGAGTAATAGAGCTTCATCGCATTCCTCCGTGAGAAAAGTTTGAGATCATTTCGTTGGTTCGCTCTGCAGTACCATCTGTGTTTGGGTGACGATTGCGAGCAGTTTCCCGGCCTCCGACGTGATGCGTGTCTGCCAGACCATCGTGCGACGGCCGCGATGGATCGCGACGCACTCGGCGCGGACGGTGGTGCCGACGATAGCCGGCGCGAGGAAGTTGGTCTTCGATTCGAGCGTGGTGGTCGACGCGCCGTCGCGCAGATTGAGCGAGGTCGCGCAGCCGCCGAGGGTGTCGGCGAGCGCCATCATCGCGCCGCCGTGCAGCACGGCGGGGCGGGTGCACAGGTCGTCGCGAACTTTCATTTCGCCAGTGACGCATTCCGCCGTCGCGCTGAGGAACCTGATTCCGAGCAGTTTCGCGAACGGAAGCATGTCGCGTGTGAGTTGTTCGATTGCATCCATCACCGAACATCATGTGCTCGTCGAGCGCGCGAGTGGACCATCAATAGGCCCACTTTACGGTAAAATTAAGGATCCACTTCCACCGGTGGCGCGACCGTAGTACGGTCGCAACCGAGAGGTGATCGCATGTTCCTGAAGCTCGATTCGGACGGGGTGCTGTACGATCAGATTTACCGGGCGCTGAGAGGCAATATTCTCAAGGGGCGTTTGTCCGCGGGCGCTCGTGTGCCTGCCACGCGCGACCTCTCGCTCGAATTGGGCGTGTCGCGCAATGTCGCGATAATGGCGTATAGGCAACTGCTCGACGAGGGATACCTGACGACGCGGATGGGCGCGGGCACCTTCGTCGCGCGCGAGCTGCCGCGACATCTCACGACCGTTTCCGTGCGCCGACGGCCCCAGCCTGCCCGGCCTCCCGCGACTGTTCATCTGTCGGCGTATGCGCGGCGCGTGCGCGAGGCGTCACACGGGGCGCAGTTCACGTGGGAGCCGCGGCGCGACGTGTTGCCGTATGACTTCCGCTACGGGCCGCCGTCGTTCACCGATTTTCCGCATGAGACGTGGTGCCGCGTGATGGCGCGGCGGGCGCGGCGCGTCACGATTCGCGAGCTCGACTACGGGCCGCCGGAGGGATTGCCGGCGCTGCGCGAGGCGATCGCAGACTACGTCGGCCGGGCGCGCGCGATCGCGTGCACGCCGGAACAGATCATCGTGGTCAATGGCTCACAGCAGGCGTTGGATATGGCGGCGCGCGTGCTGGTCGATCCGGGCGACGTCGTGCTGATGGAAGAGCCGCACTACCGCGGCGCGCGTACGGTGATGCGCGCGGCGGGCGCGAAAATCGAGACGATCGCGGTGGACGAGCATGGCCTGCGCACCGAGGAGCTCGCGAATCGGCGCACGCTCAGCCGGCTTGCGATCGTGACGCCGTCGCATCAGTTTCCCACCGGCGCAGTGATGCCGCTGGGCCGTCGGCTCGAGCTCCTTTCCTGGGCGCGGCGCTCCGGCGCCTGCATCTTCGAGGACGACTACGACAGCGAGTTTCGCTATTCTGGCCGGCCGATCGAGGCGCTCGCCGCGCTCGACGACAGCGGGTGCGTGCTCTACGCGGCGACCTTCTCGAAGGTGATGTTCCCGTCGCTGCGGCTGGGATACCTGATCGCGCCCGCGCCGCTGATCGAGCCGCTGCGATCAGTCAAGGCGCTGATGGATACGGGCGGCGCCGGCCTAGCGCAGGCGGCGCTGGTCGATTTCATCCGCGAGGGTCATTTCGAACGGCATCTCCATCGGACGCGCACCCGCAATGCGAGCCGGCGCGCCGCGATGCTCGACGCGATCGAGAGTCACCTGGGCAGCCGCGCGGAGGTGACGGGCATCAACGCCGGCCTGCATCTCGTTCTGTGGCTGCGCGATATGCCCGCGTCGAGATCGCGCGAGTTGCGGATGCGCGCCGAACGCGCTGGCGTCGGCATCTACCCGGTGGATCCTTTCTATCTCGATCCGCCGAAGCAGGTGGGCCTGCTGCTGGGTTACGCGTCGATGCCGGAAAAGCAAATAGCAGAAGGCATCCGGCGCTTCGCGTCAGTCGTCAATTCGCTATGAGAAGAGCGGCGCGTGACCTTGCCGCGCTCAGGACGACCATCCTTGTCGGTTGTAATAAGCCGTCACCAGCTCGACGATTTGATCGGTGGTCTTGTCCACCAGGAAGCCGGTCGACGAGGTGTAGCTCTTGACGCCGCCGGCCGCGATGTTCACGCCGATCGATGCGGCCGCAACGGCGCCGCCCGCAGCCGCGCCGGCCGGTCCTGTGACGCCCGCTCCCGGCATGTAGCCGCTGTCCGCGCTGGTGCTGAAGTCCATCACCTCGGTCGAGCCCTGGTCGGTTTTCTGAATAACCTGCACGACCGAGTCCAGTTTCGAGGCGCCGACGCCGAGCCCAATCACCATCCGCCGCAGACGGTTTCCTTCGCTGATGTCCGTGAACTGGCCATCGAGAATCAGTACATTGTTCCCGGTGGGCGGAGTTCCCCGCTGCAGGCAGGTAGCAGTGATGCCCTTTTGCGTAAGGTTAGACGCCACCTGCACGCAGATATTTTGGGCAGTCTGGTGCGCGATCTGGAGCTGTTGCGCATCCTGATCTTCGCCCGACATATTGCGGTAGGCGACCTGGAAGATGCTGGAGTTAAGTGAGACGTCGGACGCACTGACGGCGAATGGATAAACGAAAACGGCGGTAGGCGGCCCGGCAGAGATCGGGGCAGCCGTGCTCTGCTGGGTAACCTGCGCGCCCGCGCATCCGAATGCCGAGATCGCCAACAGCAGATATATTCGACGGAGTATTTGAGATTTCATTGCGTTCCTCCTCCGGGTTCGGACTCTATTGTTTCTAACTTTCACTGGCTGCGATTCTTTGCAGATAACCCGTCTCCGCCGCAATTGGACTTTGGTACAATTGGGGACCGCGTAAGCGGAACCGCGACGGTTTCGCCGTTCGACTTTGGGCCAGTCGCGCGGTCGCAATTCGACTCTTGCCTCATATAAAGAAACGGGCGATACATTTTTCCCGGAGAGACTTCTGAAAAAGCCAAGATCAAAATTGGGCGGCCGATCCAAGGCCGCCGGTACCGGATCGGTTCGAGACCGGCCGCTGCGACGCCGAACTCCGGCCCGGCAAGTCGTCGATTCTGCCGCTGACGCAAGCGAGGCGCTCGAGTTCGAAGACTTGCTCGCGGAACTATCGGCGACCTTCGTCCGAATAGCGCCGGAGCAAGTCGATCAGGAACTGACGCAATGGCTTGAGCGGATTGGTTTCTTCCTGAAAATCGACCGCTCAACGATCGCGCAAGTGAACTCGGCCAATGGCGAGGTTCTGGTCACCCATCAGTGGGCCCGCGAGGGCGTGCGTGAGAATCCGATTGGGCTCAAAACAGCTAACGTCATGCCATGGTTGACCGGGAGAATTCTCGCAGGCGAAGTGACGGTCTTGTCCAGTGAGATGGATCTGCCGGCTGAGGCCGCCAAGGATCTCGAATGGGGCCGCTTCGTTGGATTCAAATCAATGGTTTCGGTCCCGTTCAAGATTGGTGGCGTTGTCGTCGGCTCTATCACGTTCGGCGCAATTCTTCGTGAGCGAACCTGGTCTCCACGGATTGTTCAACGGCTGCGCCTGGTAGCCGAGGTGTTCGGCGGTGCGCTGGAGCGTCAGCGCTCGACTGCGGAAATTCGCCGGCTGACGGCGGAAATGCGTCACATCTCCGGCGTCGCGATGATGGGCGAGCTGACCGCATCGCTGGCGCATGAGTTGAATCAACCGCTGGGCGCTGTGCTGAACAACGCGCGCGCGGCGCGGCGCCTGCTGGCGGCAAAGAAGCCGGACCTCGGCGAAATTGGCGAGGCGCTCGACGACATCGTGCGCGACAACTCGAGGGCCGTCGCGACCATTCGGCAACTGCGCTCGCTGTTTCAACGCGGCGAAGCGCAAACGCTGCCGGTGGATATTCAGAATATTTTCCGCGATATCGATCGAATCGTTGGAGCGGATGCGCGCGAGAAAAAAATTGATTTGCGAGTCGATGTAGCCTCGCCCTTGCCGATCGTGTTCGGCGACCGGACCCAGCTTACCCAGGCCGTGTTGAACCTGGTCAACAATGCGTTCGACTCGATCTGCGCCGTCGACGATGGACCGCGCGAAGTGGTTCTGCGAGCAGGCGGAGGTGAAGCGGGGTGCCTCCGCATCGCGGTTTGCGATTCCGGCGAGGGCATCGATTCGAAAATTATGCCGCGCCTGTTCGACCCGTTCTTCACCACCAAGTCCACCGGCATGGGCATGGGCTTGGCGATCGTGCGAACGATTGTCGAGACGCACGGCGGTCATCTGCAAGCGATTCAGAATCCTGGGCGCGGGGCGACGCTCGAGTTTGTGCTGCCTGCCTTGTCAAGTATGGCCGCGGGAAACTGATTCGAGCGCCGGGGATTCAACTCAATGCCAATCAAGGTCGCGATCATCGATGACGACGAATCGGCGCGGAAATCGCTGGCGCGTCTGATGAAGTCGGCGGGGATTTCCGCGGTGACATTTTCTTCGGCGGGCGAATTCCTCGAAGCCGCGAATAACAGTCAGGTCGATTGCGCGGTGACTGACCTGCGAATGCCGGACGTCGACGGTATCAAGCTGCAGCAGGCGCTGGCGCAGACCGCGCCGCATCTCGCGATCGTGTTCGTCACTGGGCATGGCGACGTTCCGGCCGGCATCAAGGCCATGAAGGGCGGCGCCGTCGACTTTCTCGAGAAACCGGTCGATGACGATGCGCTGCTGGATGCGGTGCGCCGCGCCGCGGACCGCAGCCGCGAGGCGCGGGCGTCGCGCGCGGAGTTCGACGACCTCCAGCGCCGCTACGAGCGGCTGACGCCTCGCGAGCGCCAGGTGTTCCAGCTGATCACCTCGGGCTTACTCAACAAGCAGGCGGGCGCCGAGCTCGGCACCGGTGAAAAGACCATCAAGGTTCAGCGCGCGCGGGTGATGGACAAGATGGAAGCCGCATCGCTCGCCGAGCTGGTGCGGATGGCCGATCAGTTGCATATCCAGCCTGCCGGCAAGACCGACTCGAAACCTCGCCGTTCCGGCGACGCGCGCACCCGCTAATCAATCGTCCGCTTTCGACAGTTGATCGGCAGTTAGATCCGTCACATACTATACCCCCTACGGTATAGATTGAGGTCTTAGCGATGAGTCACACGATTCAGGACAAAGCCAAGCTGCTCCATCGCGTGCGCCGCGTGCGTGGTCAAATAGAAGCGGTCGAGCGGGCGCTCGAAAACGAGAAAGGATGCGCCAACGTGCTGCACCTCGTCGTCGCGGCGCGCGGCGCGATGAACAGCCTGATGGCGGAGATTATCGAGGGCCACATCCGAACGCACGTCGTCGATCCGAACCACGACCGCGATCGCAGCCGGGCCCAGGGCGCGCAGGAGCTGATCGACGTCGTGCAGGCGTATCTGAAGTAGGCGATGGAAACGCGCGAAAACGACCGGCACGACGACGCGCCGAGCTTCGGCTGGATTGAAGGCGCTCGAATCGCAATTGTGGCGTTCGCTGCGGTCGCTGTGCGGTTTCATGTATGGGAGCCGTTGCCGCACCTCAGCGTCATCGGGATCGCGAGCCTTGTGATCGGCGGCTGGCCGATTTTCGAAGAGGCGTTCGAGCACCTGGCCGCACGCCGGATGTCGATGGAACTGTCGATGGCGATCGCGATCGTTGCGGCGGCGGCGATCTCCGAATATTTCACCGCGCTCATCATCACGCTGTTTGTGTTGATCGCGGAGGTGCTCGAGGGAATGACGGTTTCCCGCGGGCGCCGCGCAATCCGTGACTTGCTGGATTTCATGCCGCGAACGGTGACCGTGCGCCGCGGCGATGGAGGCCGCGAGATTTCGGCCGACGCGCTGAAGATCGGCGATTCGGTGCTCGTGAACCCGGGTGCGCAGGTGCCGGTGGACGGCGTGGTGATAGGAGGACGCTCATTCGTCGATGAGGCGCGAATCACCGGTGAGTGGATGGCGGCTGAAAAGCGGCCGGGCGCGATGGTCTACGCGGGGTCGATTAATCAATCGGGCGCTCTGGAGATTCGCGCGGACCGGATCGGGCGCGATACCAGCTTCGGGAAAATTATCGAGGCGGTCGAGCATGCGCAGCGATCGCAGGCGCCGGTGCAGCGGATAGCGGATCGCCTCGCCGGGTACCTGGTGTACTTCGCGCTGATTGCCGCCGTGCTCACGTTCGCGATCACCCGCGATATCCGCTCGACCATCGCCGTCATCATCGTGGCGGGCGCATGCGGTATCGCTGCTGGAACTCCGCTGGCCATTCTCGGCGGCATCGGGCGCTGCGCGCGTCTCGGTGCGATCGTCAAGGGCGGCCTCTACCTCGAGACGCTCGGGCGAGTGGACACCGTCGTGCTCGACAAGACCGGCACGCTTACTTACGGCAGGCCCGAAGTCACGAGTGTGATTCCGGCCGACGGCGCGTCGGTGACGGACGTGATCGATGCGGCCGCGTCGGCAGAGGTGCGATCGGAGCATCCGCTGGGCAAGGCGATTGTCGCGCGCGCTCTTGCGGACGGTCGAAAAATCCAGGAGCCGGAGCGATTCGACTATCAACCCGGACGCGGAATTACGGCGACGGTGAATGGCGCGACGATCGTGGTCGGGACTCGCGCGCTGATGGCCGAGCGGGGCGTCGATGTGTCGAGCGCAGCGGATCTCGACGCGACGTCGGCAGTTCTCGTCGCGCGGGCCGGGCGCTACCTTGGAATGATCGCGATTGCCGACGCGATTCGGCCCGAGGCGAAGAAGGCGATCGAAGACGTTCGATCGCATGGGAATCCGCACGGTTCTTCTGACGGGCGATACCGAACCCGTTGCGCGCAACGTCGGGAATGCGTTGGGGATAGCGGCGGTCGAGGCGGGCCTGCTGCCCGAGATGAAACTCGCGCGCATCAAGAGCCTCGTGGCGAGCGGGCGCGTCGTTGCGATGGTCGGCGACGGGATCAATGACGCGCCGGCGTTGGCGGAAGCGAGCGTGGGCGTCGCAATGGGTTCAGGCACGGATGTCGCCCGCGAAAGTGCTGACGTGCTGCTGCTCGGCAACGATCTCGAAAAGTTTGCCGAGGCTTTGGCGATCGCGCGATGGACCCGGAAAATTATTCTGCAAAATTTCATCGGCACGATTGCGGTGGATACGGTCGGAATCGCGCTGGCGGCGGCTGGGTTGCTGAGTCCGCCGTTCGCCGCGTTCATCCATGTAGCGTCGGAGCTGACCTTCATTATGAATTCGGCGCGGCTGCTGCCGCGGCGCGAAGGCGTTCGCCGCGCGGCGGAGTCTCATCGCGAGTACGACGCGCGCAAGCTGTCGGGCGTCCACGCCGGATAAGAAAAGGGATCAGCGTTTCTGTTGATCGTTGGCGACTTGCTGAAAGAGCTGGGCGGCGCCTTCGTAGATCGTTGCGCCATCTTCGGGAGCGCCGACGAATTCCGCGATCTGCCGCATCTCCGCGACCCAGCGGTACGCCTTCGGACGCATCGCGGGCACGGCGCGATCAAGGCGCGCGAGGAAGCCCGGTTGACTGCGGGCGAGCTCGGCGCGGAGCGCGTCGTCGAGGCCGTCGCGCTCGGCTGCCGCGAGCATCGTCGCACACAGCGCGGTGAAGCCCTTGGTCAGCCCGGCGTACGAGAGCTTCAAGCCCGACGCGGCGCCGACGGGACCGTCGAGGACCGCGATGTCGAGACCGAAGCTCGCCAGGCGCGTCAGCAGATAAGCGTCGCGGCCTGACGCGTAGAAGCGCGGACCCTTGGCGGGATCCTGAGTGCCGGCGACGGGCGGGCCGCCGATAATGCCGGCGTCGATGAAGTTCGTCGTCGCGTCGAGCACGCCGCAAATGCGCCGGCAAGTCGCGGGCGAGATCGCGTTGCATTCGACGAACACCGGCGGTTCATCCGCGCGGCCGATGGGACCGCGCAGACGTTCGGCAACTTCGATGGCGACGCCCGGAGGAACGATCGAAAGCACAAAGCTCGCGCCGCGCAGCAGCGAATCGTCGTCGTCGGCTATCTCCAGGCCGGCGCTGCGAACGCGCGCGACGCTCTCGGCGCTGCGGCCTGCCAGTGACGTCACTACGCGCGCGCCGGCTTCGTGCAGCCGGCGGCCCACCGCGGCGCCCATCTCACCCGTGCCGACGATCGCAACCGTCAAGGAGTCTCGATCGCTCATCGAATCACCCTCGCAGAAATTTCGCGGAAGTTTTTTAGTAGCGGTTCAGCCGCGCCAGGCGGTCGGCGTGAAAGTTCGAATCGCCGAACAGCTCCTGGCAGACGCGCACGCGCTTCATGAACAGGCCGATGTCGAATTCGTCGGTCATCCCGATGCCGCCGTGCATCTGCACCGCTTCATTCACGGCGAGCACGGCGCTGAGACCGGCGCGCGCCTTCGCGACCGAGACGATCGCACCGGCGCGGTCGAAAGAATCGTCGAGAGTCTGCAGCGCCTTCAGCACGGCCGAGCGCGTGACCTCGAGTTCGCAATACAGATGAGCGGCGCGATGCTGCAGCGCCTGAAATTCGCCGATCGCTTTGCCGAATTGCTTGCGCTCTTTCAGATAGGCGACGGTGCGGCTGAATGCTTCTTCGGCGGCGCCGACCATCTCCGCCGCAACGATGGCGCGGCCGACGTTGAGCACACCTTCGAGGACGTCCCAACCCGCATCGACTTTGCCGAGCACATTTTCGGCGCCGACGCTCACGTCCTCGAACGAGATTCGCGCGGCGTTGTGCGTGTCCACCGTTGGCGTGCGCTCGGCGCGAACTCCCGGCGCCGTCGCATCGACGAGAAACAGCGTGAGACCGTTGGTATCGCCGGCTTTGCCTGAGGTTCGCGCGACCACAATCAGAAGATTCGCAACGTGGCCATCGAGCACGAAAGTCTTGGCGCCGTTGAGCTTGAAGCCATTGCCGGCGCGAGTCGCGGGCATCGCGGATTTTTCGGGATGATGCTTGGCGAATTCGTCGACCGCCAGCGTAGCGATCAAATCGCCGGAAACGATTCGCGGCAGGTAAGCTTCCTTCTGCTTGTCGGTACCCGCGCGAGCGATTGCCGTCGCTGCAAGAATCGCGGTCGAGAGAAAAGGGCGAGGGCGTCAGCGTGCGACCCAGTTCCTCCGCCACGACGCCGGCCTCGACGTGTCCGAGTCCGAGGCCGCCGTAGTCCTGCGGGACGAGAATTCCCGCCCAGCCCATCTCGACGAAATTTTTCCAGAGCGCGCGCGAGAATCCGTCGGCGTCGCGCTTGTCGCGCAGCGCACGCAGATGCGCTACCGGCGCATTCTTCGCGAGGAAGCCGCGCGCATTGTCGCGCAGCATCGTCTGTTCGTCGTTGAGAACTAACGCCATCAGCGGTTACGCACCCGGCAGGCCCAGTATGCGCTTGGCGATGATGTTGAGCTGAACCTCGCTGGTGCCGCCCTCGATTGAGTTAGCCTTGGAACGCAGCCACGCGCGCGCCGTGCGGCCTTCGCGCGAGCGCTCGCCTTCCCACTCGAGCGCGTCGGTGCCGCCGGCCGACATCACCAACTCCATCCGGCGCTTGTTGAGTTCGGTGCCGTAGTATTTCAGCAGCGACGACACGGCGGGATGCGCCTGCCCGACCTTTGCCATGTCGCCCGCGCGATCCATCGTGAGGCGAAACGCGAGCGCGTCGATCTCGAACGCCGCGATGTCGCCGCGCAGGACAGTGTCCGCCAGCATGCCGTTGTCAGTGCCGACGGTGTCAGTCGCAATCTGGCCGAGCGAGCGATTTTCCGTCGTGCCGCCCATGCCGCCAATCATGTCGCGCTCATGCGTCAGCAGGTACTTCGCGATATCCCAGCCCTTGTTGAGTTTGCCGACGAGGTTCGCCTTCGGCACCAGCACGTCGTCGAAGAAAGTCTGGCAGAACGGCGACGCGCCCGAGATCAGAGTGATGGGCTTGGTCGAGACGCCCGCGCTTTCCATGTCGAACAGGATGAAGCTGATGCCTTCGTGCTTGGGCGCGTTGGGGTCGGTGCGCACGAGGCAGAAAATCCAGTCGGCCTTGTCGGCGTATGACGTCCAAATCTTCGAGCCGTTGACGAGGAACTGATCGCCTTTGTCCTCGGCGCGGGTTTGCAGCGACGCGAGGTCGGAGCCCGAGCCGGGTTCCGAGTAACCCTGGCACCATCGAATCTCGCCGTGCGCGATTTTCGGCAGATGCTCGCGCTTCTGTTCTTCGGAGCCGTACTTCAACAGCGCGGGGCCGAGCATCCAGATGCCGAAGCTGTCGAGCGGAGAGCGGCAGTTGAGCGCGCGCATTTCCTGCCGCAGAATTTTCGCCTCGTCGCGCGAGAGGCCGCCGCCGCCGTACTCGCGCGGCCACTCGGGCACCGTCCAGCCCTTCTTTGCCATGCGCTCGAGCCATTGCCGTTGCGCGTCGGATTGAAAAACCCAATGCCGGCCGCCCCAGCAGGTGTCGTCTTCGGTCTGCGACGGACGCCGCATCTCGGGAGGACAATTCGCCTCCAGCCATGCGCGCGTCTCTTTGCGAAAATTTTCGAGATTTTCCATAGCTATACGTCAGGTCCTAATAGGTCTCCGCACGCGATTCAAGGTTGCTTCGTGTGACCTCACTTCTTTTCGTTCATCGGGCCGAAGGCGTCGGGTTGCATCTGGTGGCCGTAGATGTCGCCCGAGAAATATTCGGACTGATGAGTGGCCGCACGCGCGCCCCAGCCATACTCGAAATTCCATCCCGAAGGATTGCGGAAATAAAATGAGTACATGTGATCGTTGGAATGCTTGCCGGGCGTGATGATCACCGGGACGTTGTTCTTGCGAACGATGTCGTAGGTCATGCCTACATCGTCGAGGTTGTCGACCTCGATCATGACATGGTTGAGGCGGCGATCGGCGCCCGGAATTCCGAAGGCCACCGTGTGATCGCGTTCGTTGCAATGCATGAAGACCAGGCCGATGCTCCGTTTGCCGCTGCCGATCTTGTATTCGACGCCGCCGCGCATTCCGAGCTGAGCATAGAAGCGCTGCGCGGCCGTCACGTCGCGCTCGCGGATGATGCAATGGCCCAGGCCGCCGCGCCGGTCTTGAAGCGCCCATGCATCCCGCGGCCGGGATGGAACGGCTTGTGAAATTGGGTCAGCGGGCCGTGAAAGATCTCGACTGGATTGCCGTCGGGGTCAGTGAGCTTGAGGACTTCGAGGACTCGACGCTCGTCGGCTTCGTCCTCGGAACCGACTCGGAACTTTATTCCCGCTTCGGATAGCTGACGCTGCATTTGCGCGAATTCGTCGGCGCCTGCCACGCGAAGTCCAAGGTATGCGAGGTCGTCGCTGCCGTCAGCATGCAGCACGATGCGATGATGGAAATAGTCCATCCGCAGATAGCATCGATCGGACTCGCCTTCGTCGGTGACCTCGAAGCCAACGATATTGGCTGCGAAGTCCTTCCATGCCGCGAGGTCTTTCACGCCGACGCCCATGTAACCCAACTCAGTTACCTGAATCATATTTTTTCCTCCCAGCTGCTGCCTTTCAGTTATCTCAGATGATTAGTCAGTCGTCCATCAGTATGCAGACTCTCATCGAGCGTCGGTGCGAACCCAATCGGAGCCGAGAGCGACGCGCCGCACTGAATCGGTGTCGGTCGGCTGATGACCGACTTTATTCGCGGGCGCAGGCGCTTCGACTACCTTGTTCGAGAGACGGCCGAGTCCGGTGACTTCGACTTCGACCAGGTCGCCGATGTTCATCGGGCGCGAATTCTTTGGCGTGCCTGATAGTAAGATGTCGCCGGGAAGCAGCGTGATGAAGCGCGACAAATCGGCGAGTTGATAGTCAATCGGAAATATCATTTCGGAGATGGCTCCCTCCTGAACCATCTTGCCGTTGATGTAGGTGCGCAGAGTGGACTTGCGAATGTCTATGCCACTGACGATACCGGGACCGATCGGGCAGAAACCGTCCTGACCCTTCACCCGCAGCATCGAGCCCGCGTCGGTGTCGCGATAGTCCTGGCATCCGACGTCGTTGGCGGGCGCGAATCCCGCGATGTAATCCCAGGTGTCTTCGCGGCTGACGTTGCGCATCGGCTTGCCGATGATCACGCCGACTTCGCCTTCGTAGTTGAGATACTTGTGGCCGGCCGGGCGGCATAGCACGCCGCGATGGGAATTCAGCGCGGTGACGGGCTTCTGAAAGTAGGTTGGAGTCTCGAGCATCGGCGCTTTGAACTCGACGCGGCGAGAGTCGTAGTTCAGGTGGATGCACAAAATTTTGGTGGGGTCGCATGGCGGCAGGTAGGTCGCTTCGGCGTCGCGGATGCGGCGGCCGTCGCCGAGGACGAGAGCGTCGCCGTCGGGGCGAACCCACTTCGGTTGTCCTTCGTGGAGGATTCGACGCCATTCTTGTCGCGGACCGTCTAGTACGCTCATTGGGTATTCTCCGATTAGTCAGTTGTCGATTTTCCGCTCAGGCAAACGATCCTTTCAACGCCGCGATATTCTTTACGTCGCAGAAAAAGTCGAAGCTCCAGTTACCGCCTTCCCTGCCGATGCCGGAGTTGCGAGCGCCGCCGAAGGGCGCGGCCAGCTCGCGCACGAAGAAGCAGTTTACCCACACTGTGCCGGCCGTCACGCGACTGGCGATGCGCATCGCGCGCTCCGAGTTGCGGCTGAAGATCATCGCGGCGAGGCCGTAGTGCGTACCGTTCGCGAGTTCGAGCAGCTGGTCTTCGTCGCGGAACGTCTGCCACGTCAGCACCGGGCCGAATACTTCGCGCTGCACAATCTCCATGTCCTGCCGCACGCCGTCGAGCAGCGTGGGCTCGAAGTATAGTTTGCCGGCGCTCGAGCGCTTGCCGCCCCACAGCGGTTTCACTCCCGACTTGAGCGCGCGATCGACGAAGCCTTCGACGCGCTTGTAATGTTCGGGCGTGATGAGCGGTCCGACGCGCGTGGTCTTCTCGCGCGGATCGCCGACCGTCATTTGCGCGGCCGCTGCGCGAAACTTGCTCTGAAATTCGTCGGCCACCGAAGCGTCGACCAGCAGCCGCGTGCCGGCCAGGCAGACCTGCCCGGCGTTCAAATACTGGCCGGCGGCAGTCTGCGCGGCCGCGTCGAGGTCGGCGTCGGCGCACACTATATAAGGAGACTTGCCGCCGAGCTCGAAGCTGACAGGAGTGAGCGAGCGCATCGTCGACTGGCCGATCAATTTCGCGGTGTCGGTCGAGCCGGTGAAGCTCAGCCTGTCGATGTCGGGATGGGCGGCGAGCGCCGCGCCCGCGTCTTCGCCGATACCCTGCACGACATTGAGCACGCCGGCGGGGATGCCGGCCTCGGTCGCGAGATCCGCCATCATCGAGCAGGTGAGCGGCGCCCATTCGGGCGGCTTGACGACCACGGTGTCGCCCGCTGCGAGAGCGGGTCCGACCTTCCACGTCGTCAGCATGAACGGTCCGTTCCACGGCGTGATCAGCGCGGCGACGCCGGCCGGATCGAAGCGCACGTGATTGACGACTTCGGGCGAATCGATTTGCTCGTGGCTCAAGTTCAGCGCCCGGTCGGCGAAGAACTCGATGTTCAGGGACGCGCGAGGGATGACGCGCGCCAGGTTGCCCATGAGCAGCGATCCGTTGTCTGCGGTCTCGACGGCGGCGAGTTCCTTGGCGTGTTCGAGGATCACCTGCGCGAAGCGCTTGAGAATGCGATGACGTCCTTCCGGGCCGAGCTTCGCCCACGCGGGAAATGCGCGACGCGCGGCCGCCACGGCCGCATCGACTTCCGCGGCGCCGCCGGCGCTCACGTCGGCGAGGTGTTGGCCGTCGATGGGCGAGCAGTTCTCGAACGTCTGCTTCGACGCGACGCGTTTGCCGTCGATGAAGTGCTCAGTAGATACGTCGACACCGGCTATTTTCGAGGTGTTCATTTGCGAATCTCTCCTGGAAGATTAATTTTGCGTTTTTCCTGGCTCGCCTGCACGTCAGGCGGCCTGCGCGGTTCGCCGAGGATGCCGTCGACCAGCCGCCGCGCACGTTCCTTCGGCGCGAGAATCTGCGCCAGCTGGTAATTTCGCGCGCCCGACGCAAGGTAGAACCGCTCGTATAACTCGTTTCGGCTGGCAAGCGCGCTGCCGACGAAGTCCCACGCCAGCCGGAAGATTCGCGCGCGGTCCTCGGCGTTCATATCGCTCGCGCCGCGCAGATATTTGTCGATGAGCGGCCGGAGTTTCGGATCGTCGAGCTGCGCCTGCGTGGGCGCGGCGAGCAGGTTGTGCGATCCGAGCAGCGTGATTATCTCGCCGACGCGCGGAAACCATGTCGGCAGCGCCGCGCGCAACGCCGCCAGCGGACTGCCGTTGGGAAACCACACGCCGTTGCCGTAGTCGAACGCTTCGGCCTCGGCGCTGCGAATTGCCGTGCGTGCAAACTCCGCGTACGTCCAGATTTCGCCGAGCATCTGCCGCGTCGCCGGCGCCGAATCGTTGATCGCTTCGGCCATCCGGTTCGCCAGCCCGTAAGCGAACTCGAGCTTGGTCTGCGCCCGAATCATCGTCTGCTGCATGATGTTCGGGTACCAGCCGGTGGTCATGACGGTGTTGTAGGCGACGCGGTTGGCGTTGATGAAGACGCGGTCGCGCGGCACCTCGACGTCGTCGAAAATCACGAACGCGTCCTGCTCGTCGAAACGGCTCGACAGCGGATGGTCGAAGCGATTCGGCGCGGTGGCGCAACTGTCGCGGCAGAGGAACTTGAGCCCCGGCGTATCCATCGGGATGCAAAATGACAGCGCGTACGCGTCGGTGCCTTCGACCAGCGGAACCGCGGGGTAGACTGCTATCTCGTCGGCGAACGGCGCGAGCGTCGCGAGGATTCGCGCGCCGCGCACGACGATCCCGTGCGCAGTGTCGGCGACTTTGTGGAGCGCCACCTCGTTGCCCGGCGCCGGTACGTCGCCCTGGGATTTGTCGATAGTCGGATGAATGATGGTGTGGGTCAGCGAGATGTCGTTGCGCGCGAGGAACTTCTGATACGCGACGAGGTTCGCCGCGCCGCGCTCGTTGCCGCCGACTGCCCACTCTTCGGCGCGGCCGGCGAAGCCCGCGAACGTGACATTCATATAGTCCGGCGTGCGGCCCATCAGGCCGACGGTGAACTCGGCGATAGTTTGCAGGCATGCGTGACGGCGCTCGAGGTCGGCGAGCGAGCGCGGAATCATGTGGCTCAGGTTGATCGGCTCGCCGGTTTCGGGATCCGGCATCAGGCAGACGTCGCGTGCTTGATGCTGCAGGTCGAAGATCTGCGCCATCGTATTCGCCGCGCCGGCGAAGGCTGGATGCGATACGATATCGCGGACCTTGTCATCGCCGACCCACAGTTCGCGCGGCTTCGACAAGCCTTTGAGAAATTCGCGCCCGGTGCGTGCTCCCATTGGCGGTCTCCTCGCAGATCGACGACGCGCGTCGATCTCACGCGAAGATCATCACTGGCGGGCCAGTTCGTCAAACGCGCGTCGCGAGAATTTCGGACTGGTTTATTTGCGAACCCGCACCGTGATGGATAATCTGCGATATCGATCGGAGGACATCATGGCTGGATTAGTGCTTCGCGAGGACCGCGACGGTCTCGCCACGCTCACGCTGAATCGCCCCGAGAAACTCAACTCGCTCAACGTCGAGATGTTTGTCGAATTGCGCGCGCACGTCGACCAAATCGCGCGCGAGACCGATCGCGTCGGGCTGGTCGTCGTGCGCGGTGCGGGCAAGTGTTTCTCCGCCGGGCACGACCTCGCCGACATCGCGAAGGGCGAGCGTCCGCCGAAGCCGAACTTTCAGTCCGAGACGATCGAGCGGCTGGCTGATCTTCCGCAGCCGGTCATCTCGGCCGTGCATGGGCATTGCTACACCGGCGCGCTCGAGTTGGCGCTGGCGGGAGACCTGATCGTCGCCGCAGAGTCCGCCAAATTCGCCGACACCCACGCGCGATGGGCGCTCACTCCAATCTGGGGGATGAGCCAGCGGCTGCCGCGGCGCGTCGGGCCGTCGAAGGCGCGCGAGATGATGCTCACGTGCCGCACCTACTCCGGCGCCGAGGCGGCCGCGATGGGCCTCGCGAACATCTGCGTGCCGGAAGATTCGTTCGACAAGGAAATCCGCGCGCTGGCCGATACGATCCTCGCCAATTCGTGGTTCAGTCATCGCGCCAACAAGCGGCTGTTGATTGAGACCGACGGCTTGCCGCTCGGCGCGGGCCTGTCGCACGAGGTGTACCGGAATGCCGGCGTCGGTCCCGACATGCGCGAGCGGATCGCGGCGTTCACCAACAAGTCGGCGCGCCGTGCCTGAGACTGACGCCGCGCCCGCGGTGGAGACGGGATCGCCCGAGCAACTCCAGCCGCCTCCTGAAGATCCAAGCGAGCGCCGCGGAGCGTTTCGCGCGCTGCGCCATCGCAATTATCGGCTCTATTTCTTCGGCCAGCTCACTTCGCTGGCCGGCACCTGGATGCAGAGCGCCGCGCAGGCGTGGCTGGTGCTGAAGCTGACCAACTCGGCGACGTGGCTCGGCGTCGTGTCGTTCGCCCAGTTCACGCCAATCCTGCTGGTCGGCTTGTTCGCCGGTGTGATGGTTGACCGCGTCGATAGGCGGCGACTGATCATCACGACACAGATCCTACTGATGCTGAGCGCGTTCACGCTCGCCGCGCTGACCTGGACCGGCACCGTTCGCGTCGGGTACGTGATTGCGCTGGCGGCCTTCAACGGCACCGTCGGATCGTTCGACATGCCGGGGCGCCAGTCGTTCGTGGTCGAGATGGTGGGCTACGACGATCTCGCCAACGCGATCGCGCTCAACTCGATGATGTTCAACAGCGCGCGCATGCTCGGTCCGGCCGCCGCGGGATTGTTGATCGCGTGGCTAGGCATCGGTACCTGCTTCTTCCTCAACGGCGTCAGCTTCCTCGCGGTAATCTGGAGCCTGACGCAGATGGATATCCCCGTGCGCGTTATTGCGGGCGCCGGTGCGCGCATGCTCCATCAACTGCGCGAAGGCCTCGCGTACGTGTGGACCAACCGCCCGATCTTCTACCAGATGGCGCTGGCCGCGGTGACCAACGGCTTCGGCTACCAGTACCTGGTGCTGGTTCCGTTGTTCGCGAAAAATGTGCTGCACGGCGACGCGCGCACCTACGGCTTCCTCGTCGCAATCCAGGGACTTGGTTCTGTGATTGGCGCGGCGACGCTGGCCTCGCGCGTGTCGACGCGAGGGATGCGGAACAATCTGCTGGTCGGGCTGTTTCTCTCCGCGATTGGAATCTTCATCTTCGGGCTGTCGCGCTCGATGTGGCTCTCGCTCGCAGCGCAGCTGGTAATCGGCGCGGGGCTGACCAATTTCAGAGCGAGCAACAACACTCTGGTCCAGATGTTCGTCAACGACGACTTGCGCGGCCGCGTGATGAGCACCTATCAGCTCGCCGCGGTGGGGATGGCGCCGATTGGCGCGCTCGAGGTCGGCTACATGGGCTCGCACCTGGGTCCGACGCAGGCAGTGATAATCTGCGGCGCGGTCACGATGCTGAGCGGAATCGTGCTGCTGACGCGGCTCAAGTCGGTCGGGATGGACGCGGCGCCGGCGTAGTTTCTCCTTGCCAGATGCCTACTTCGTGTGTTCTGCTCGCTAACCGTCCAACCGAAGGAGCCCCGCTATGAAGTCCTGGATATCCAAAACTGTAATCACGCTTGCGCTACTCGTCATGCTTCCCGTCCTCGCGCACGCCGATACCTGGCAGATCGATCCCGCGCACACCAACGTCGAATTCACGGTGCGCCACATGATGATTTCGAACGTGAAGGGGCAGTTCCAAAAGACCGCGGGCACGATCACTGTTAATGGCAGCGACGCGGCTTCGGCGAAAATTGACGCGACGATCGATGCGTCGTCGGTCGACACGCGGGTTGAGCGGCGCGACATGCATCTGAAGAGTCCCGACTTTCTCGACGTCGCCAAGTACCCGACCATTACGTTCAAATCGACCAAGGTTGAAGCCGACGGCCCCAACAAATGGAAAGTCACGGGCGACCTGACGCTGCACGGCGTCACCAAGCCTGTCGTGCTCGACGTCGAGTCGTCCGGCGCGCCGGTTTCGATGGGGGGCAAGACGCATGCGGGCGCCTCGGCGACGACGAAAATCAAGCGCAGCGATTTCGGCTTGACGTGGAACAAGGCGCTCGAGGCGGGCGGCGTGATGGTTGGCGACGAGGTCGCGATCTCGATCGACGTCGAGGCGATCAAGCAGTAGCAGATTTTATCGGATTGCAATAAACACCGTGGCGCGATACCGCTGAACAGAATGTAACGTACGTAACATCTCTGGGGAGGTCGGCCATGAGCATGTCGCGACGATTTGCGGCGGAGTTGATCGGCACGTTCTGGCTGGTTTTTGGCGGTTGCGGCACAGCCGTAATCTCGGCCGGCTTTCCCAAGGTCGGCGTCGGTCTGCTCGGCGTCGCGTTCGCATTCGGCCTGACGCTGCTCACGATGGCGTTTACGATCGGAACTATCTCCGGATGCCACATCAATCCGGCCGTCACGATCGGACTGTGGGCGGGCAAGCGATTCCCAGGCCGCGAGGTGCCGCATTACATCCTCGCGCAAGTGCTCGGCGGAATCCTTGCGTCGACGGTACTGTATGTAATCGCGAGCGGCGCCGTGGGCTTCGACTTGAGCGCGGGTTTCGCTTCCAACGGCTACGGCGATCATTCGCCTGGCGGCTACAGCATGGGCGCGGCGTTCGTCGCCGAAGTTGTGCTGACCTTCATGTTCCTGATCGTGATTCTCGGCTCGACCGACAAGCGCGTGCCCGCAGGCTTCGCGCCGATTCCGATCGGCCTCGTGCTGACGCTCATTCATTTGATCAGCATCCCGGTCGACAACACTTCGGTTAATCCTGCGCGCAGCACAGGCCCCGCGCTCTACGTCGGCGGATGGGCGCTGTCGCAGCTATGGCTGTTCTGGGTCGCGCCGATAGCAGGCGCCGCAGTAGCAGGCTTCTTCTACAACTGGTTCGGCACGCAGGAAGTGATCACCGAAGAGCTGGGCCGCGAAGACGCGTAGTTCTACGGTTTGACGTTTCGGTGGTGCTCGACCGTGCGGGCGCCGACTCGGGCGGGTGCGGTTTCTGAGCCTTGGACGACGACGACGCATCGCTTGGGGTCCGTGAGATCTTCCTGCGAGAGTCCGACCCGGTCCGCGAGGTTGGTCGCGATGACAGTCAGGCCGCCGGGGGTTTGACGCGCGAGTTGCGCCGCCGTCGGCGCGCTTAGCACGTCGGTATGCAGCCGGCGTCCGAGTGCGCGGCCGGCGTCGCGAATCATATCGAGCAGCTCGGTGTCTTCGCCGTTTCCCTCTTCCGGCACCAGCACTGCGTGCAAACCGGACTTCTTGCGCATCGCTACGCGCAACGCCAGGTCGAGTGCCGCGCGCCCATGCGTGCCGCGATCGACCACGGCGAAGACTCGATCGAGCGGACGATCGCCGCCGTGAATCACCACCGCGACGTGCACCGGCAGCGCGCGCGCCTTGTCGAGGATTTCGCGGACGACGCCGCCCATGAAGTCGGAACCGAAAACCGCGCGATGCGATCCCAGCAGCAGCCATCCGATTTGCGGTTGATTGGCGAAGGCGAGGATGTCGGCCGCGGGATTGGTCGTCCACACCGCTTGCGGCGTGATGATGCTGCCGCGCGCGAGCGCGAGATCGAGCGCAGCCGACAGCGCGGGAGAGCGGGGCGGCACGCGCTGATCGGCCTCGCGCAGTCCCGAGCGCACACCACCGGGCGGAGTCTTCACCAATGCGAGCACGCGCGGGGGCGGTGCGTCGTGCGGCGTCGCCGCGAGTGCGAGCTCGACCAGCACGCCGACGCCTTCGGGATTCGACACGGGCACGAGGATGGCGCTGTGCTCTGTCCCCACGAGAATCGGGCGCGGGGGCGGCTGCACGGGCCGGGTCACGGGATGCGCGCGAAGCGGAGCTTGCGGCGCGACAGCCGGCTCGGGCGAGAATGTGCCGAGTTCGGGCAACGGCTCAATCTTCGCACCGGCGCGGCGTGTGATCAGATGCAGAATCGGCGTCGTCGAAAAAGTGGTGACCAGCGCCATGATCACGAGCATCGCGAACAGCGTCGGCGAGATGACGTTCATCTCCAATCCAATGTTCAGCACGATCAGTTCCATCAGGCCGCGCGTGTTCATCAGCACGCCGAGCGCGGACGAGTCGCGCCAGTCGAGTCCCGTGAGCCGTGCCGCGATTGCGCTGCCGCCAAACTTGCCGAGCGACGCGACGGCGACGATCAGCGCGCACATCATCCATTGCTCGCCGCCGCTGACGAGCCCAATCTGCGTGCGCAGTCCGGTGTAGGCGAAAAATGCCGGCAGCAAAAGCACGATCACAATGTCTTCGAGGCGGTCGGTCAGCTCGCGCGCCATGCCGCTGTCGTGCGGAATCACGGCGCCGAGCGCGAACGCACCGAACACGGCGTGGATGCCGATCAGTTCGGTGGCCGAGGCGGAGATCAGCAGCGCGATGAAGATCGATGCCATCACGCCCTGCGTCAGGCGCCCGCGGTTGCCGTACACCAGCGACAGGCGCGCCATGGTCGGACGAATCACCAGGATCATCAGCGCGATGAACCCGAGCGCCATCACAATCGTCGCCACCGCGCCTGCCGCCTCCGCCCGCGCGACGCTGACGACGAACGCCAGCATGCACCACGCAGTCACGTCGTCGACGGCCGCGCAGGTCAGCGCAATCGCGCCCATACGGGTTTTGTGAATGCCGCGATCGGTCAGGATTCTCGCGAGCACCGGAAATGCCGTCACCGACATCGAGACGCCGAGGAAAAGTGAGAAGCAGGTGAACGGCACGTCGCTGGTGGACAGATGAGGATAAAGATAAAGCGCGATCGTCGCGCCGAGCAGGAACGGCAGAACGATACTCGCGTGAGAGATGGCGACGGTCGCGTGGCCGCGATTGCGCAGCAGGGCGGGATCGAGCTCGAGCCCGACCAGGAACATATAAAGAATGACGCCGACCTGCGCGATGATGTTGAGGTAGGGACCTACCATCGCGGGAAACAGGTATCCTTCGGCGCCCGGCAGCAGACGCCCGAGCAGCGAAGGCCCGAGCACGATGCCCGCGAGAATTTCGCCGACTACCGGCGGTTGATTGGCGATGCGGAAGACGTAGCCCATCGCGCGTGCGGTCGCGATGACCACGACCAAGGCGAGCAGTGTGTGAAGCAGGTCGCCCTGGCTCGCGCGCGACGCAGCCGAGCCGAAAATATTGCTGCCGAGCGGCGCCGGCGCGGAGCAGCGTGTCGCCGTACGAACGGATCCACAGATACAGCAGCACCAGCGCGCCGATCATCAGTGCGTATGCGGCGACGGCGCGAGTGCCGGCGTTGGTAATTCGCGGCTGCCCTTCAGCCATTCTCGGATACTACCAGAACGCCCGATTCAGGCGCAGCGCTGCGTAACGATCTCCACACAGGAACAAGAGACCGAAATTCAGGGGCGGTCGGCGGACGGTTTCCTTCTTTGCGTCACCGTTTTTTTCGGCGGTTTTTTCGGCATCGGTGGCGTGTCGCCGTTGGATGACTCCGACACCACTGTCGCTGCGGCGGCGCGGCGTTTGCGGATCGCGGAGAGCGTGGCGATGATTTCGACGGCTTCCGACGGTGCGGCGCCCGCTTGGCTCGCCTGATTCACAACGTCGCTCAGCGACAGGATGCCGGTCAGGCGGCCGCGCGAATCGACCACCGGCAGGCGGTGAATCTCGTGCTTGCGCATCAGGCGATGTGCGGTCTCGAGGTCGTCGGTGCGCGAGCACGAAATCACCCGCGCGGCCATCACCCGCTCGAGCGCAATCGCTTCGAGCGGGACGCCCTGCGTGTATGCGGCCATGCAGATATCGCGATCGGTGACGATTCCGACGAGCCGGCCTTGGCCATCGACGACCGGCACGCATCCGCAATCGTGTTCCCACATGACGCGGGCGGCCGCATTCAACGAATCATGAACGGTGCAGGCCCGCACCTCGCGGGTCATTGTGTCGGCGACTTTCATGGTTTGCACTCCTCACAGCAGCATTCACCGGCCGATCACTTCCAGGTGGTGAATGGTTTGATCGACAGGTTTGAATTGTAATAGCGCGGGTCGCCGCTTATCTCGCGATCGACCCAGTCGGGTAGTTCGACTTGCTCGCGCGCCTCTTTGAGTTCGACTTCGGCGACGGTCAGCCCGCGATTCGCGCCCGCGTATTCATCGACTTCCCAGGTGTGACCCTTGAACACGACTCGGTAGCGGGTCTTTTCGATCGGCGGATTCTCGCACAAGTTGTCCAGGATCTCGTTCGCATCGGTCATCGGAATCTCGTACTCGTATTCGTCGCGGGTAATGCCTTTGGTCGGTCCCTTCATCGTCACGAAGGCGTGGTCGCCGTAGGTGCGCACGCGGACCGAGCAGGTCTTGGACGCAGTCAGGTATCCCTGGCGGATTGCGAGGCCGTCGCCGAGGTCGCTCCATTTGCGGGGCTCAACCAGGAATCGCCGTTCGATTTCCTTAGCCATCTTCCAGCTCTTCCCCCCTTCCACTCTTTGCGATCACAGTCGTCGCCGCCGTTTATCGTGTCAGTTGCTAGCCGGGCGAGGCGCCGTCGCGCGGCCCCATCCCGGTCATCAGCTTCAGATGACGAACATAGTTTATGTTCGCTTGCGAGTTCAGGCCAAGCTTTGCGATCGCTCGCAGCACGGCTGCCGGATCGTCGGATTCGATTTCGATCGTTTCGGAGGTGGCGCCGCCGGCGATTCCGACTTCGGCGAATTCGGCGGTGTACTTTTCGGAGATGAACTGCCGCCGCAGCTTGACTACGTCCACTGTCGCGAGATCGCGATGCGGCCGGACGAGGTCGCGGATGAACTCGCCGTGCGTGTAGGACGGTTGCGCGATGTGCGGTATGGCGACGCCGAGATTGCGAAATATCTGCTCGACGATCGTGCGCGAGTCGAGCGGGAATTCGCTCTTGAGCACGGGACGCCATCGCTCGAGCCGCCCGACCTGTTCGAACATCAGCTTGAGGTCGATCGAACCGGCCCGAATTTTCAGGTTGGCGGCGTCAGTCGCACGCGACAGGATGTAGGTTTCCGCGCTCTCCTCCGGTTCGGACGGCGGCGCGATTGCGGCCAGCCGATCTCGAAACGGCCCAAGGTGATTTCCCCAAACACGGAATTCGAATCTTCCCAGCGGATTGCTCATCGTCGTCGCATCGGCCATAGCCGCGCACCACGATAACACGAGCGCCGGGCGTGTGGAGAAATCAGGCGGCGACCCTTTTAGTTGCCAAGTCTTCTAAGCGCCGGCTCCTTCTCTCAATCCCGCACCGCGCGCGGCCGCAGCGGGATCGCCGCCGTTGGAGCGCTTGCGCGAGGATCGTCCCGCGCGCACCACTTGCCGCCGCCCCACCGAGCGCATCTGCTTGGTCGGCAGATCGTTGACGCTCAACAGTCCCAGCCGCGAGCGCAGCGAGGCCGGCTCGATTCCCAGCACGTCGCATACATATTCAAAGGAGAACGGACTGTGGATTCCCGCTTCCGCATGGAACCAGCGCTGGACCTCGTCGAACTGCTCGAGGTCGCATCGCCGCGACGAATTCACCGTCTTCACGTAGCATCGGACCGCGTCTTCGAGCACCGCGAACACGAGCCGCGTTTCGCCGTCGAGCATCGAGCGTCGCCGGGTCAGGTCGAAAAATTGCACGGGCACCAGAAAATCCGGTTCGAAGCGCGCGCTCAGCCACGGATCGGGACCCGAGGCTTCGTCGATCACCCGGTTCTGATTTGAAGGTCCGAAGTGGAGAACCTGTTCTGAAACAGCAGCAGCCATGCGAGTTGGACCCTCCTTGAGCCGAATTGAACTTCTGCTTGGCCAGCATGGTCTGTGCCAACGCTGCGCAGCGTCCTAAACTGAGAAATCAATAAGGTATTTGGACATTTCGCGAGATGGACGACGCCGTATGCTGCTCAATTATGCGGCATCAATGCGATTGTCCCCTGTGCAACCATTTTTCCACAGAGCGGGTCTTGACCATCGAAAAGGCTCTCGCGAGTCGCGCTACAAAGAGCTACACTGCCGCGTTCCGGGGCGAGGGCAAGCCCCAGTCCAGCAACCGATTTGAAGCAATTTCCGTATATGGAACTACTGGACTCGAACGTTGCCGAGAAAGACTATTGTGTTCCCTCGATCTTTCAGGAGTGGCGCGAGGCACGATCAATGCTGATATTAAATGCTCGCTCAATGTTCGCGGACGGTCCTTACTAAATGAAAACTCGAACCAAAACCCGACCGACCAAGACTCCCAAGAGGCAGAAGACCAAGATGGAAGCCGCAGTTAGCACCGGCGGACGGCGGATCGATGCGCTCAAGCGCCTGCTGGCGAAAGAGCGCGCCGATACGCTCGCACGGGTGAAAGAATTAATGCGCGAGCAAGCGCGCAATGGTGGACAGCCGCCAGCCGACGAGATGGACGTGGCGCGATCGCTGTCGGAAGTCGAGACGCATGCGGCGCTGTTCGATCGCGCGCAGGAAAGGCTGAGCGCGATCGACGCAGCAATCGCACGGCTGAACACGGGCGCATACGGAACCTGTGCGCGATGCGGCGACGAAATCCCGCTGGCGCGCCTCCAAGTGATTCCGTTCGCGCAGTTCTGCGTCGATTGTCAGAACGAAGCGAACACCGAAGCACGCAGCGGTCAAAGTGGAATGGCCAAGCCGTTTGGCGCACGCTGGTCCGCCGCCGAAGAGCTCAGCAGCGCCGATGACTCCGAGGAGCACGTCGAGCGGGTGCCCACCGCCGACGACGACGTGCAAGTCGACAGCGCCTTCGGCCCCGATGAAGACGAGCTCGAAGCGACGGGCGTCGAGAAGCGCCGCCGCGGGCGTCCGCCGAAAGCGAAGAAGCCGCAAGTGCAAAAGAAGATGCGCTAGCGCGTCGCTCGCTCGATCGTTTTCTTCCTTCCAATTCCCTCGTCCGTCACCGCGAGCTAGGGTGATGAACAATTGCGCTGCGCGTGAACGCGCGCGTCTGCCTGCGTGTCTGTGACGCCAAGCAAACAAGGAGAATCGAATGGCCAGTGATGCTCAAGGTTCGGCTGCCGCACGCGGCGGGATTGTTATCACCGGCGCTTCCACTGGCATCGGCCGGGAATGCGCACTCTATTTCGATCGACTCGGCTACCGCGTGTTTGCCGGCGTGCGCAAGCCTTCCGACGGCGAGGCGCTGGCCAAGGCTGCGTCGCCGCGGCTCAGCCCGGTGATAATCGATGTGACCGATGCGCGAACGATCACGGCGGCGGCGGCGCAGGTCGAGCAGACTTTGGGCGACGTGGCGTTGGTCGGGCTGGTTAACAATGCGGGCATCGGAATCGGCGGGCCGGTCGAGTTTCTGGAACCGTCCGAGCTGCGGCGTCAGATGGAAGTGAATCTCATCGGGCCGGTCGCCGTGACGCAGGCGTTCATGCCAATGCTCCGGCGCAGCCGCGGCCGCATCGTCTTCATCTCGTCGATTGGCGGCAAGGTGGCTACTCCCTTACTGGGACCGTATTGCGCTTCGAAGTTCGCGCTCGAGGGACTGTGCGATTCGATGCGCGCCGAGCTGAAGCCTTTTGGAATCAGCGTTTCGATTGTCGAGCCCGGCGGCGTCAAGACCGCGATGGTCGATAAGGCGCGCAGCGCGGCTGACGACGCACTCCGCTCGCTGCCGCCGGAAGGAGTCCGCTACTACGGCAGTCAGATTGAAGCGCTCCGCCATCTTATCGATTCACAGGGAGAGGCTGCAGTGCCGCCAGAGGACGTCGTGAAAGTCGTCGAGCATGCACTGACAGCGAGCCGGCCGCGCACGCGGTACCTGGTCGGCCGCGACGCGAAGCTGATGGCGTTGTTCCATTGGCTGCTGCCGGATCGCGCCTTCGACGGATTGCTGGCGATGACGATGCGGCGGCTCGCGAGTAGCAAGGTGCCAGCGAGCGCAAGTGCGAGCGAGAAGGCGTGACCCGAACCGACGGCTGAAAAAGGGTCCTAAATCAGTGAAGAATCTTCGGCCCAGTAGGCGGGCGTTTGCAGAGGAGGGGCGGAACTGATAATCATTCTCATAATCAAGAGAGGATTCTCCGCCCATGTACCTATGCATCTGCAACGCTATCACCGATCGCCAGGCTCGCTCGCATCGCAGCGCCTCGTGTTCGGTGGCGGCCTTCTATCGCGCACTCGGGGTTAAGCCCAAGTGCGGCAAATGCGTGCCGCTGGTTCGCGAGATGCTCGACGCACGATTGAACCCGGACGAAGCTGTGCAAGATAGTTGTCAGGACGCGTGCGCCGCTGAAGCCTAAGGTGGTTTCGCGCTGACCTCGTTGCTTCTACACTGGAACCGTTCTTAGTCGCGATTCCCGGAGGCAAGGTTCCGTGAAGGGCAACCCCAAGGTACTGCAGTTTCTCAATACGGTCCTGCGCAACGAGCTGACCGCGATCAACCAGTATTTCCTGCACGCAAAACAGCTCGAGCATTGGGGCGTCGCCAAGCTCGGCAAATACGAGCGCGACGAATCGATCACCGAGATGAAGCATGCGGACCGCGTGATCGAGCGGATACTGTTTCTCGAGGGCCTGCCCAATCTACAGGACCTGGACCGGCTGCTGATCGGCGAGAACGTCAAAGAAGTGCTCGAGTGCGATCTCAAGCTCGAGCTGAAAGCGCTCGGCGATTTCCGCGCGGCGGTGACGCACTGCGAGTCGGTGAAAGATTACGTGACGCGCGACCTGCTGACGGAAATATTGAACGACGAAGAAAAGAGCGTCGATTTTATCGAGACTCAGCTCGACCTGATCAAGCAGATTGGACTCGAGAACTATATCCAGCTGCAATCGTCGAGCGCGAGCTGAACGGCGCGTCCCCACTGCGGGCAACAATCCAAAACAGAAGAGCGGCTGCGACTAACGAGTAGGGGCGCTGCTGCGTTTCTTGGGCTGGCCGGGAGGGAACGCACTGGCGCGCTTGCGGCGCGGGCGGACGTTCAGCCGATCGAGCAGGCGAAAATACGAATCGCGGACAATTTCGAGACCCCAGAACAGAGTCAGACCGAGCGCGCGGCCAACGCCGCCGGCGATTTCCGTCGCGAGTTCACCGCCGCTCAACGGCGCGATGCGAACCTCGACGTGCGGTTTTTCTTCGCGGGTTTCCATTAAGTTCAGAGTAAGTGGCCGGGCACGAGTATGCAACTCGCGCCCGGGTCTTCATCCTTCAACTATTCTTCAAAGCAACCGCAACACTTTGGTTACGGTGACGATGCTGCCGCTGGGGCCGGCGCGGCGCCGGCGTCGCCTGTGCCGAGGATTGTGATTTTTACGTCGTCGAATTGCGCTTGCGAATCGTCGCGGGCCCACAGGCCGATCTTTCCTTTGGCGATTTTGCTGTCGTCGAAATCAAAGATCATCTTGTCGTCGTCGTAACAGGTGAAGTGTCCGCCCTGCGCAGTCACCTTCAGGCGGTACCAGGTGTCCTTGTCCGTCGGCACCACCTTCTGCTGGAGGCCGGTCAGTACTCCGTTGGTCATGCGGGAGAGGCCGAAATAATCGCTCGGGCATCCGGCCGAAAGCAGGTAGAAGTTTTTCTCGTCGACGTAGCGGAAAATGAGACCGCCGGAACAATCGAAACGTCCGCCGGTCGATTGGAACTGAGCTTCGAGAGTAAAGTCCGAATACTCAGTCGGGTCAGTCTGAATCGCCATTGGGTAATACTCGAGCGCGCTGGTCAGCGATTTGAGCAGCCTGCCCGCCGGCAGGCCGAAGGTGTTGGGCTTGCTGGGCGCGCTGGGATCGGGAATCACCTGCCAGTCGCCTTCGAGCGCTTTCCATCCCGCGGGCACTTCGCCGGCTTTATCAGAATCGAAGTTCCACACGTGAACTTCGGGCGTCGGCGTCGGCGTTGGCGTCATGGTCTCGGTGGGCGTCACCTCGGCCTTTTTCTTTTTCCCCTTCGAATATGCGGCCGGGCTCATGACGAGCACCGTCATTACCAGGGCTGCTGCGACAACTGCGGCGCTGCGCAGCCAGGAATTTCCAGTCTTCATCTATCCTCTCTCTGCCCCGATGAACTTACGGCGCAATTAATTCTGGATGTAGCGGATCGAACAAAACGATCGGGCGAGTTTCGCGAATGAAAGTGGTCGCTGTCAAGTTCGCGGCGGCTTTTTCAGCGAACGTGCAAATCGTCATATGCACGAATGAATGACGACTTGGATTTCGGCGAATAGCTAATAGCTAATCCTTGGCTTCGCCTTTCTTTCGCTACTGACTAATCGGGCAATAGTCAGTTTATGTGCTGCAAGAGACGCGTTTTACTTGACTGTAGTGGGGCAGAGTGGGATGTTGTGGGACGTTGGGGAGGAATCGGGGTGTTTACTGGTCGGTTTGACCATTCGATCGATGAAAAAGGGCGGGTGAGTATCCCGGCCCGATTTCGCGAAGTTCTGGAGCGCGAAAATCACGATCGTCTTTATATCACGAATTTCCCTCACGACGGACAGTGGTGCCTCGCGCTGTATCCGCCCAATCAGTGGGATGCATTGATCGCGAGCCTCGCAGCCAAGCCGCGCTTCGATCCGGCGGTGCAGGCGTTTCAGACGATGATCATAGGCGGCGCGCATGAGGTGCCCGTCGATCGGCAGGGACGGATTCTGCTGCCGCCGAAGCTGCGCGAGAAAGCGGGGCTCGATCGCGAGGTGACTTTTTCGGCGCTGCAGGATCACTTTGAACTTTGGGACAAGCAGCTCCTCGAGCAGGTTTTGAAGGCCACCGAGGAGAAAGTTATGGATCCGAATTTTTTCGCGAAGCTGGGTTTGTGACGAGCGATGAATCTGGCGATGAGATACGAAGACGACGCGGCGGACCGGTGGCATGTGCCGGTGATGGTGGAGGAGGTGTGCGGGCTGCTGTCCGCACACGGTCCGCTCGCGTTCGTCGACGTAACTGTTGGTACGGGCGGGCATGCGGAGGCGATGCTCCGCGCCACCAAGGCGCGGATGCTCGGGCTGGATCGCGACGCGGCGGCGCTGGCCGTCGCGCGCGACCGGCTGGTGGAGTTCGGCGATCGCGTCGTGCTCGAGCGCGCGGACTTCGGCGAGATTGCCGACGTCATGCGGCGACACCATTTCGAGGGCGCCGACGCGATCCTTGCCGACCTCGGCATGAGCAGCTACGCGCTCGACGATCCTCAGCGCGGGTTTTCGTTCAGGCTCGACGGTCCCCTCGACATGCGGATGGACGACCGGCAGCCGCTGCAGGCGAAAGACATTGTAAATGAAGAAAGCGCCGAGGAACTCGCGCGCATCATCTATACCTACGGCGAGGAGCGCGGCTCGCGGCGAATCGCGCGGATGATCGTCGAGGCCCGCCGGCGCGGTCCAATCGCGACCACCGGCGAGTTGCGCGCGATCGTGGAAAGGGCTCTGGGAGCGCATCGGCGCGGCGGGGCGCATCCTGCGACGCGCACCTTCCAGGCGCTGCGAATCGCGGTGAATCGCGAGATGGAAAGTCTCGCGACGTTGCTGCGCGATGGGCCGGCGATGCTCAATCCGGGCGGGCGGATGCTCGTCATCTCGTATCATTCGCTCGAAGACCGGCCGGTGAAGGAGCGCTTTCACGAGCTGGCGCGCGGCGGAGACTACACGGAGATTGCGCGCAAGGTGATCAAGCCGTCCGCGGCGGAGACCTCGCGCAATGCGCGCGCACGCAGCGCCAAAGTTCGATGTATCGAACGGAGCGCACGATGAGCGCGCGGGTGAAACCGACGCGGCGGCCGTCGAAGGTGGTGCCCGCGGTGCTGGGCGTGCTGATCGCGATGGTGGGATTCACGACCTTGATGATTCGGCTCGAGGCTACGCAGGAAGGCTATCGGCTGTCGAAGCTGCATGACGATATCGCGACGCTGCAAAACGAAAATCGCGAGCTGCGCCTGACCGCCGCGCAACTCAGCTCGCACGACCGGCTGCGCGCGCTCGCGCCGCAGTATCATCTTGCGCCTCCCGGGCGTGGGCAGGTGGTGATGCTCCCATGAATACAGCATTCAAGCAGCGGCGCACTCGAATCGGAGCGCTGACTTTCACGCTGGCGGCGTTGTTCGGCTTCGCCGTCATTCGGCTGGTGGTGCTGGTCGCGCTGTACGGACCGCGGCTGAACTCGCTCGCGCAGCAGGAGCATACGGGCGAGAGCGAGCTCGCGCCGGTGCGCGGACCGATCGTCGATCGCAACGGCGAGCCGCTGGCGATGTCGGCCGAGACGCAGTCGGTGTACGCGCGGCCGAAGAAGGTCCTCGAGTCGAGCACGCCGGCCGAGCGCGGCAAGCTCGCGGCGATTCTGATGATGGTGCCGATTTCGCTCGAACAGAAACTCGACAAGGAAGCGCCGTTCGTGTGGCTCGAGCGTCGGATGTCACCGGACAAGGCGCAGGCGATCGAAGCGCTCGGCATCGACGGCATCGGCACGATCAGCGAATACAAAAGATTTTACCCGGAGAGCAACCTGGCCGCGTCGGTGGTGGGGTTGTCGGGGATGGACGGCCAGGGGCTCTCCGGGTTGGAGTTGCGCTACGACAAGATTGCGCGCGGCGAGGCGGTCGAGCTGAGCTTCGATCATGACGCGCAGGGGCATCCGATTTTCGACAGCCCGATGGCGCTCAAGGCGCCGGAGCCGGGTGCGCAACTCGAGCTGACGATCGACTCGCGCATCCAATCGCTCGCGGAAACCGAACTGGCCGCCGAAGTGAAGTCGAGCGGGGCCAAGCGCGGCAGCGTTATCGTGCTCGATCCGTTCACCGGCGAAGTGATGGCGATGGCCAACGTCAGCGCCAGCGGCGCCAACGTTCACGACCGCCTGCACAACCCGGCGGTCGAGGACGCGTTCGAGCCGGGCTCGACGATGAAGGGAATCCTCGGCTCGATTGCGCTGGCCGATCACGCGATCACGACCGACAAACAGTTCTACTGCGAGAATGGACATTTCTATCTCGACCGCCACACGATCCACGATCACAGCCCGCACGGATGGCTGAATCTCGGCGGGATTATCGAGGTGTCGTCGAATATCGGCGCGGCGAAAATCGCGTTAACGCTGGGATCGGAACGCTACTACGAAGGGCTGCGCGCGTTTGGAATCGGATCGCGCACGGGGATCGATCTGCCGGGCGAAGCGGGCGGGCTGTTGAACAAGCCCGCGGGATGGAAGGAAATCGATCTCGCGAACCACGGTTTCGGGCAGGGCGTCGCAGTCACGCCGATCCAGCTTGCGGTCGCATACTCGGCCATCGCGAACGGCGGAAATATAATTCGGCCGTACGTGGTGAAGGCGGCGTACGACGCCGAAGGGCGCACGATACTCACGCATACGCCGCAGGTGTTGCGCCGTGCGATCGCGCCTGACATCGCGCATCAGATGAATCTGCTTTTGCGCAACGTCGTCATGTCCGACGGCGGCACGGCGGCGAAAGCGCGCGTCGACGGATTTACAGTGGCGGGCAAGACCGGCACCGCGCAGATGGTGAATCCGGAAAACGGCACCTACTATCAGAATCGGCACGTGTCGTCGTTCGTGGGATTTTTGCCGGCGGAGGATCCGCGGCTGCTCATCCTCGTTGCGCTCTACGATGTGGGCCACGAGCATTTCGGCGGCTTGATCGCGGCGCCGGTGTTCAGCGAAATCGCGCAGGGTGCGGTCCGCGATTTGAATATCACGGCGCCGACTTACGACACTGCGAGCATGATTCCGATGCCTGACTTCGGCAAAGACAAGGACGGCAAGAGTGCGGCGCCCACGGTTGCGGACGTCGACGACTATCTGCCGGTGCTGACGGGCTCGAAGCTGACGCGCGCGACGCCGAATTTCACAGGACTCAGTCTCAGGCGCGCAATGGAGCTGGCGCGCGTGTCGCGCGTCAACGTCGACGTGCACGGCGGTGGTTACGTCGTCGCGCAGGAGCCGGCCGCCGGCGCTCCGCTCAATCATGTGACGGTCAAGCTGACGTTCGCGCCGATCGTCGCCGACAGCGGCGCCGAGACGGCGGCAGACTCGGGCATCGTGCCCGCATCGTATTTCAGTGGCGGCGGTGTATCGCCCGTCAGGCGAAAGTGAAACTTGGTGAACTACTCGACGGACTCGACGTTCGCCGGATCGACGGCGACCTGAACGTGGAAATCACGGGCCTCAGCTACGACTCGCGACAGACGAGGCCCGGTCATCTGTACTTCTCGACGGCCCGCGACGCGACGCGGAACCGGGCGAACATTGACGACGCATTAAACCGTGGGGCGCGCGCTGTGGTGGTTGGAAGTGGTGTGGGTGGAACTGCGCGCCCCGCGGTGGTCCTGGTGGAGAGCGAGCGGCCGCGCCTGCTGATGGGCGCGGCCGCGTCGCGGTTTTTCGGAGCGCCGAGCGAGCGCGTCGATCTGATCGGCATCACGGGGACCAGCGGCAAGACCACGACCAGCTACATCCTCGCGTCGATCTTCGAGGCGGCCGGCATGCCCGCGGGAATTATCGGCACGATTGGAATTTTCATTGGGGGCAAGAAAATTTACAGCGGACTGACGACGCCGGAGTCGATCGATTTCGAATCTGCGCTCGCGCAGATGGAGCGCGAGGGCGTGCGTCATGCGGCGGCGGAGGTGTCGTCGATTGGAATCGCGGAAGGGCGCGTCGACGCGCTCAGCTTCCGCGCGTGCATGTTCACCAACCTCGGCCGCGACCATCTCGACTATCACTCGACCATGGAAGACTACTTCGCGGCGAAGCTGCGGCTGTTCACCGAGATACTGCCGCGAAGCAAGCGCGCAGACACGGTCGCGGTCGTGCGCGGCGACGATCCATACGGGCGGCGCGTGCTCGACGCGGTCAAGGGATCGAAAATAAGTTTCGGGATGGATCACGCACTCGACGTGCATCCCGAGAAATTCGACGCCGACCTGAGCGGGATTCGCGCGACGCTGTCGGTGCTCGGCAAAAAAATCGAAATCGAATCGCCGCTGATCGGCGAGATCAACTTGCTCAATATCCTCGGCGCTTCGGCTCTGTCGGCGGCCCTGGGCATCGAACATGGATGCGGTGGCGGATGGCGTGCGGCGATGCCCAGGGGCCCCCGGCAGGCTCGAAGCGGTGGCGGCGAAACCGGGGGTCACGGTGCTGGTCGACTACGCGCACAAGCCCGACGCGCTGGAGGCGGTGCTGACGGCGATTCGGAAATTGCGCGCGGGCAGAATCATCTGCGTGTTTGGATGCGGCGGAGATCGCGATCGCGGCAAGCGGCCGATCATGGGCGAAATCGCGGGACGGCTCGCCGACATCCCGGTGCTGACCTCCGACAATCCGCGCAGCGAAGATCCGTTGGCGATCATCGCCGAAGTCGAGAAGGGTCTGATCGCGGCGGGACGTGGCGGCTACATCGTCGAGCCGGATCGGCGCAAGGCGATCGCGATTGCGCTCCGAACCGCGGCTGCCGGCGACGCCGTTTTGATCGCGGGCAAAGGTCACGAGGACTACCAACTGGTGGCGGGACGCGTGCTGTCGTTCGACGATCGGGCCGTGGTCCGCGAGATTGCGGCGGAACTCAGCCGCGGGCAGAGTTGAGATTCGGCGAGCGCCGCGATGCTCTACCTGCTGCTCTACCCACTGCACAAATATTATTCCGGCTTCAATGCGCTCAGATACGAGACGCTGCGATCTGTCCTTGCCGGGCTGACGGCGCTCGCGCTGTCGCTGGCTCTGGGACCCATCCTGATCGAACGGTTCCGCGAACTGCGCATCGGTCAAACGATTCGCGAAGTCGTTCCGCAGGCGCATCAGAAGAAAGCCGGCACGCCCACGATGGGCGGTTTATTGATCGTGGCGTCGATGCTGGCGGCGACGCTGCTGCTGGCTAATCTTTTCAATCCGTACGTCTGGATCGCGCTCTTCGTAACCCTGACCTTCGGCGCTATCGGCTTCAGCGACGACTATTTCAAGCTCGCGCGGGGCAAAGGCCTGGGCCTCAGCGGTCCGGCGAAGCTGGTGTGGTCATTTTCGTGCGCATTCATTGCGGCGGCGTGGCTGTTTCTGTATCTCGGCTTCGATACGCATCTGACGGTGCCGTTCCTGAAGAACGTGCACCCGGATTTGCACTGGTGGTTCTACATTCCGTTCGCGATGCTCGTGATCGTCGGATGCTCGCATGCGGTGAACCTGACCGACGGGCTCGACGGGCTCGCGATTGGTCCGGTGATGACAGTCGCGCTCACCTACTGGGTCTTCACCTGGGTCGCCGGCAACGTCAAACTTGCGAACTACCTGCAGATACCGCACATCGCGGACGTCGGCGAGGTCGCGATTTTCTGCGCGTCGATCATCGCCGCGTCGCTCGGCTTCCTGTGGTTCAACGCGTATCCCGCTTCGATGATGATGGGCGACGTCGGCGCGCTCGCGCTCGGCGGCGCGATCGGCACGATCGCCGTGCTCTGCAAGCAGGAACTGGTGCTGGTGCTGGCGGGCGGAGTGTTCGTCGCGGAAGCGGCGTCAACCATCATTCAGCGCTACTATTTCAAGGCGACGCACAAGCGATTTTTCCTGATGGCGCCGCTGCATCATCATTTTGAGCTCAAGGGAATTCCCGAGACCGTGGTCGTGATCAGATTCTGGATCGTGTCGATCATATGCGCGCTCGTCGCGCTGAGCACGCTCAAGCTGCGTTGATGGAACTGTCGAACAAACACGTGATGGTGGTGGGACTCGGAGTCAGCGGACTTGCCGCTGCGCGGTTTCTCGCTTCGCGCGGCGCAAAACTCGTGATGACGGATCGACGCAGCGACGTCGCGCGCGACAAGCTGCCGGAGGGCGCGCTGAAGCTCGGCGCCGACGATGCGAGCTGGCTGGACGGCGTCGATCTGGTCGTCACGAGTCCAGGGGTACCGCGCGATTCACTTCTATTGCGGACTGCCATCGAAAAACGAATTCCGGTAATCGGCGAGATCGAGCTCGCGAGCCGCTTCCTCAAAATGCCAATCGCCGCGATCACCGGCACCAACGGCAAGAGCACGGTGGTCGTGCTGCTCGGTGAGATTCTGAAGGCGTCGGGACGCCGCACATTCGTGGGCGGCAATCTCGGCACGCCGCTTATCGATGCAGTTGGCGGCGAGTGGGACGTCGCGGTGGTCGAGGTGTCGAGTTTCCAGCTCGAGTGGATCGAAAAATTTCGGCCGGACGCGGGCGTGCATCTCAATCTGAGCGACGATCACTTCGACCGCTATAAAGATCTCGACGACTATGGCCGCGCGAAGGCGCGCTTGTTCGAAAACCAGGATGCTTCCGACTACGCGATTCTGAATCGCGACGATCCCAACGTCTGGAAGCTCGCGAACAGCGTGCGCTCGCGCGTGATCGGCTTCGGACATGAGCGCGGCGGCAATGGAGCGTCGATTTGGTTCGACGAGCCGTCGAACGCGATCGTTTACGATTTTGATTTCGGCGACGCGCCTCGCGGACGAATCAGTCTCGAAGGATTTCGCCTGCGCGGGCGGCATAACATTTCCAATGCGATGGCGGCTTCCGCCGCGGCGCTCGCGCTTGGCGTCGCGGCGAAAGATATCGAACGCGCGCTCGCCTCATTTCGCGGACTGCCGCATCGAATTGAAGTTGTGCGCGAGCGCGGCGGTGTGACTTACGTCGACGACTCGAAGGGAACCAACGTCGGCGCCGTGGTCGAGGCGATCGATGCACTCGCGGCGCCGATAATTCTGATTGCCGGCGGTCTCGACAAAGGCGGCGACTACGCGCCGCTCCGGCGGCCGCTCGGCGAGAAGGTCAAGCTTGCGATTTTGAACGGTGCGGCGCGGGACAAGATGGCGGCGGCGCTCGGCGGTGCGACGCAAATCGAAACGGTGGCGACTCTCAAGGAAGCCGTCGAGCATGCTGCCCGCGCGGCGCGGCCCGGAGACACTGTCCTGCTGTCGCCGGCGTGCTCGAGCTTCGATCAATTCAAGGACTATGCGGAACGTGGGAACGTATATAAAGAGCTGGTTCGGGCGCTTTGACGCTGTCACTTATCGGCGGCCGGACCCGTGGCTGTGGCTGCCGGCGGCGGTGCTGCTATTGCTCGGGCTGCTGATGGTGCTGAACACGACGTACTTTCTCGGTATCGAGAAGCGCGGCGACGCGTTCCATTTTTTCAAGCTGCATCTCGCGCATATCGCCGTCGGTTTCATCTTCCTCATGCTGCTCTCGCAATTTTCGTTGGCGGGTCTGCGCCGAATCGCGATGCCGCTGTTCGTCATTTCGCTCGTGATGCTCGCGCTGCTATATGTGCCCGGGCTCGGACTGATGAAAGGCGGTGCGCGCCGATGGCTGAGACTGGGCCCGGTGATCGCCGAACCGTCCGAGCTGGTGAAATTCGCGCTGGTGTTTTTCCTCGCGAAGTTTCTAAGCGGGCGGCAGGAGCGAATCCGCGAGTTCACTCACGGGCCGCTTTCCGTATTCCTGATCGTCGGACCGATCACGCTGTTCATCCTTAAGCAGCCGGACTTTGGCAGCACCGTGATGATCGCGCTCATCCTGTTCGCGATGCTCTACGCTGCCGGCGCGCGCTGGGAGCATCTTGCGGCCGCAGGCGGCGGGGCGCTCGGCTTGCTCGCGTTCCAGGCGGTGGCGAAATCGTATCGCATGAAGCGGCTGACTACTTTCCTCGATCCGTGGTCGGTCGCGCGCGGCGCGGGATTCCAGTTGGTGCAATCGTTTATCGCGCTCGGCGAGGGCGGCAAGTGGGGTGTCGGTCTCGGCGCGGGACGGCAGAAGATGTTCTATCTGCCGGAGGCGCACACCGATTTCGTTTTCGCGGTAGTCGGCGAGGAGTTCGGCTTGATCGGCGCGGCAGTCGTGGTTGCGCTCTTCCTCGTGATTTTATTCAGAGGGATGCGAATCGCGCACGACGAGCCTGATCCGTTCGCGAGTTTGCTCGCGGTCGGGCTGACCGCGCTGCTTTCGATCCAGGCGTTGATCAACATGTCGGTGGTGATCGGACTGATCCCGACCAAGGGACTGCCGCTGCCGTTCCTCAGTTACGGCGGCACTTCGATCATCATCGCGATGGCGGCGTTGGGCGCGTTGCTCGCGCTCGGGCGCCGGCCGGCGGTGCGATGAAAGTGATAATCGCCGGCGGCGGAACGGGCGGGCATCTTTTTCCGGCGGTCGCGCTGGGCGAGGAAATGATTCGCGAGCGTCCCGCTCTCGACGTGTTGTTCGTCGGCACCCTCAACGGCATTGAAGCGAAATGGTTGCCGAAGAGCGGTTACAAATTTGAATTGTTCGACATGCACGGAATTCGCGGCCACAACGCAGTCGAGCGTGCACGCGCGTCGCTGGAATTCGTTCGCTCGATTGGCCTCGCGCTGTCGCTGATGCGGCGATTTCGTCCGAGCATTGTCGTGAGCGCCGGCGGATATGCGTCGGCGTCGATGGGCGCGGCGGCGATCCTCACGCGGACACCGCTGGTGTTGATGGAGCAGAACACGCGGCCGGGTCTGGTGAACCGAACGTTGTCTAGATTCGCCAAAAAAATCTGTGTCGGCTTCAGTGACAGCGCAGCTTATTTCAGTTCCTCTAAAGTTGTGGTGACTGGAAACCCGACGCGGTTCAGTTATCAGCCTGACCGATTTCGCCGACCGGACAGTCAATTACAAATCCTTGTTTTAGGCGGCTCGTCGGGGGCGCATCGTCTGAACATTGGCGTTGTCGAGGCTTTCAAAATATATGGAAAAAGTGTTATAAATCTGCACGTAGTGCATCAGACCGGGGAGGCGGATGAGGGGTTGGTGAGGAGTGCTTACCGCGAAATCGGGTTCGCGGCAGAGGTGGTGCCGTTTATCGACGACGTCGCCGACGCGCTGCATCGCGCCGATTTGGTTATTGCCCGCTCTGGTGCGATGACTGTCACGGATATTGCTCTTGGTGCGCGTGCGGCTATTTTCGTGCCGTATCCCTTCCACAAGGATCAACAGCAAGTGCACAACGCGCGCGTGATCGAAAAGCGCGGCGGCGCAATAATAGTGCGCGACGACGAGCAGCTTGCGCCGAATCTCGCGCGCGAACTTGAAGCGCTGATCAGCAATCCGGCAAGGCTCGACGAGATGGGTTTGCGCGCGCACGAGGAAGCGCATCCGGACGCGGCTCGTCACATCGCGAAAATTTGTTTTGAAGTTGCGGAGCAAGCGGCAGCGTGAGTGAACTGCATGCAAATGGTCTTTTGACGCGTCAGCGCCGGCTGCATTTCGTCGGCATCGGCGGCGCGGGCATGAGCGGAATCGCCGAGCTGTGCCTGAAGCTCGGGATGCGCGTCAGCGGATGCGATCTGAAACCGTCGGCGACCATCACGCGGCTCGCGTCGCTCGGCGCGGAAATCAGCCAGGGACATCATCCGGCGCATTTGAAGGACGACGGCGGAATCGACGCGATGGTCATCTCGTCGGCGATAAAATTTTCGAATCCCGAAGTCGCGCGAGCGCGCGAGCTGAAGATTCCGGTGATCGCGCGGGCCGAGATGCTCGGCGAGTTGTTGCGGATGGCGAAGCTCGGCATCGCGGTGGCCGGTACGCACGGCAAGACGACAACCACCGGGCTCATCGCGCTGATCATGGAAGAGGCGAATCTCGATCCTACCGTCGCGATGGGCGGAAACATTCGCAATACGGGCAGCAACGTGCGCCTCGGTCACGGCGAGTTCATGGTGGCCGAAGCCGACGAGAGCGACGCGTCATTCCTGCTGCTGATTCCAACGATTGCGGTCGTAACCAATATCGATCCCGAGCATCTCGATCATTACGGCACGATGGACAAGGTGCGGCAGGCGTTTGCCGACTTTATCAATCGCGTGCCGTTTTACGGCGTGGCGGTGCTGGGAATCGACAACGTAAACGTGCGCGGGCTGCTGGCGTCGATTCGAAAGCCGACTGTTACCTACGGCGTCGCGCCGGACGCGGATCTGCGCGCCGAGAAAATCGTGATCGACGGCCTGTCGACGCGCTTCGAAGTAATTCGCAAGGGCGATCATCTTGGGCGCGTGACGATTCCGACGCCGGGCGTGCACGTTGCGATGAACTCGCTCGCGGCGATTGCGGTCGCGATGGAAGTCGGGATCAGTTTCGAGGTCGCGGCGGCGGCGCTCGCGAAGTTCGGCGGAATCAGCCGGCGCTTCGAGATCAAGGGTGAAGCTGCCGGACGGATCGTGCTCGACGACTACGCGCATCATCCGGCCGAAGTGCGCGCGACGCTGGCCGCCGTGCGCGCGTCGTTCAAGCGACGCGTGGTGGCAGTCTTCCAGCCGCATCGGTACACGCGCCTGCGCGATTTGTTCGACGATTTCCTGTCGGCGTTCGACGACGCTGACGTGCTCTACCTGTTCGACGTCTATCCGGCCGGCGAGGAGCCGATTGCCGAGGTGTCTTCGCGCCGTCTGTACGAGGCGCTGCGCGCGCGCGGGCATCTCGAGGTGCACTACCTTGGCGACGTGGAAGATCGCGCCGCGCGGATCGCAGCGGGCTCGCGCTCCGGCGACGTGATCGCGACTTTGGGCGCCGGCGATATCAACAAGATGGGCGGCGAAGTGCTGAACGCGCTGAGCGCCGAGGTCAAAGTTCATGAAGGCGCTTGAGAGCGAACTGCGCGGGAAATTTGGCGCGCGAGTCCGCGCTTCGATGCCGCTGGCGGAGTTGACGTCATTTCGAATCGGCGGTCCGGCGGATTTGTTCGTCGCCGTCGAGGACGAAACCGAATTAATGCATGCGAAGGCGGCCGCGTATCGCGCGGGCATTCCGTGCTTCTGTCTCGGCGCTGGCACCAACCTGCTCGTGAGCGATCGCGGGATGCGCGGGCTGGTCGTCAGGCTCGGCGACGGCTTCGCCAAAATAAAAATCGACGACGCGAAAGTGGTTGCGGGCGCGGCCGCCGCGTTCGGGACCTTGGTGCAGGAAGTGGTCGATCGTGGTCTTGCGGGGCTCGAATTCGGTGAAGGAATTCCTGGCACGGTCGGCGGCGGATTGGTGATGAACGCGGGCGCGTTCGGCGGCGAGATCGCGAAAGTGGTCACTCTCGTGCATGGCGTGACCGAGTCGGGCGAGGCGCTCGCGCTGAGCAAGGACGACGTCAAGTTCGCGTACCGGCGCACCGAGTTGCCCGCGCATTTCATAATCACGCGGGTCGATTTCGAGCTTGCTCGTGGCGATCGCGCGCAGTTGACGGCGCGAGTCGCAGAGCTGCACGCCAAGCGTGCGTCGCGACAGCCGCGCGGCGTGCCGAATGCGGGATCTATCTTCAAAAATCCACCGGGAAATTTTGCCGGCAAGCTGCTCGAAGGGGCGGGGCTGAAGGGCACCCGGCTCGGCGGTGCGGCATTTTCGGATCAGCATGCGAATTTTATCGTGAATCTTGGCGGCGCCCAGGCCGCCGAAGTGCGCGCGCTGATCGACATGGCGCGCAACAAGGTGAAAGAACAAAGCGGCGTCTGGCTTGAACCGGAGGTTAGGCTGGTCGGCGACTGGTAACGCGTGGTTGTTGGTTGAGGTGGTGTGGTGGCGGCTCGCGGCGGAAAAAATAAAGCGGTGGCCGGATGGAGCCCGCGATTGGGCGGGCTGGTCGTGTGCGCCTTCTTCGCGCTCGGCGTGATGACGGGATTCAGCGCGACCGGCCGCACAGTCACGCTCAGAGCTTCCGCGACTCTCAGCACCTATCGCGATCAAATCATCGACTCGCTGGCGCCCGCGCGCGTTGCCGTCGCGAATTATTCCGCCGTGCTGCTGCAGTTGGCTGAGCGCGCGGGAATCTACCATCGCGGCATGAACGGTTCCGATGCCGACGCGATTTCGGCGGGCGACTTGCGCGACGGCGCAATCGCGATCGTCGAACGGCGCGACGGCTTCTACCAACTGTTCAGCGGCGGCGAAATCCGCGGCCCGGTCTCGCCCGACAAGCAGGGCGATTTGCCGGTGCTGAGCGGCGCGGCGCTCGACGATGCGCACGGCTCGCAGATGGTCGAGTACGCGGCGGAACTCGTCCGCGCCGAGACGCAGCTTGTCGGAAATTATTTCGGAGATGAGCGTTGGCGATGACGGCACCGCGTCGCTCTTCCTCGAACGAGAGCGAACCGAAGTTGTGATCGATCTCGATCGCGCAACGACTGAACTCGCGCGCGCGATCAAAGTGCGACAGCAGTGGCAGGGACGCGAGAACCTGATCGCGGCGCTCGATCTGACTACGCCCGGGCTGGCGGTCGTGCGTCTGCATGCGAACGAGGGGAAGCATCCGAAGCACAAGAGCGCGCTTCAGAAAGTTTCGTTCCAACCGGTCGGGGAGCCGGTGATGCGATGAGAAATTTGCTCACCGGACTGGACGTCGGCACCAGCAAAGTTTGCGCGATCGTCGGCGAGTCGTTGCCCGACGGCCAGTTGGCGACGCTTGGGTTCGGCGTCGCGCCATGCACCGGACTGCGCAAGGGCGTCGTGGTGAATATCGAAGCGACGGTCGAAGCGATCAAAGCGGCGGTCGAGGAAGCGGAGAAAACCTCCGGCGTGCGAGTCGGCTCGGTCGTCGTCGGCGTCGCGGGGCCGCATATCAGGGGCCTCAACAGCCACGGAATCGTCGCTGTGCGCGGCGGCGAAGTCAGCTCGCGCGATGTCGATCGCGTGATCGACGCGGCTCGCGCCGTTGCGATTCCGCTCGATCGGCAGGTGCTGCATATTCTGCCGCAGCAGTTCGCCGTCGATGAGCAGGAGGGCGTGCGCGAGCCTTACGGCATGGCGGGCGTGCGGCTCGAGGCGCGCATTCATATCATCACTGCGGCGCAGAGTTACGGACAGAATCTCAGCAAGTGCTGCGAGCGCGCGGGGGTGACGCCGTCGGAGATGGTTTTCCAGCCGCTGGCGTCGGCCGACGCCGCATTGTTTCCGGAAGAGCGCGAACTCGGCGTCGCGCTGATCGACGTCGGCGGCGGCACCACCGACATCATCGTGTTCCACGGTGGCGCCGTGATGCATACCGCGGTGCTGCCGATTGGCGGCAATCATCTCACCAGCGATATCGCGGCGGGATTGCGCACTCCGATTTCCGACGCCGAGCGGCTCAAGGTCGAGTTCGGCGTGGCGACCAACCAGGTCGTGCGGCGCGACGAGACGGTGCAGGTGCCGGGAGTCGGGGGGCGCGAGCCGCGAGTGATCGCGCGCCGGCTGCTCGGAGAAATCATCGAGCCGCGCATGGAAGAGATTTTCACGATGGTGCAGCGCGAGCTGCTGCGTTCGGGCGTTTCCGACGGGCTCGCGTCGGGCATCGTGCTTGTCGGCGGAACCTCGCTGCTCGAGGGCACGCAGGAATTGGCCGAGCGTATCTTCGGCGTGCCGGTGCGGCGCGGACTTCCGATCAACCTGAAGGGACTGCCGGAAGAATTGATGAAGCCGATGTTTACGACGGCGGCCGGCCTGCTGATGCACCAGAGCGCGGCCGGCGGAGTTGGCAACGGCGTTGGAAAAGCGGGGCGCCTGGGACGGCTGCGCTCGCGGCTGAGCGATTGGGTGAGGGACTTCTTTTGAGAGGTCGCCGAAAAAGAAATTCAAATGGGCAACAAACTTTGCCGGTAAGTGGTCTAGGAGGATCTGTGATGATTGAGTTGGTGAGTAATCCCGACCCGGGCGCGAGAATCAAGGTAATTGGCGCTGGCGGATGCGGCGGCAATGCGGTCAACCACATGATCGACGTGGGCCTGCGCAACGTCGACTTCATCGCCGTCAATACCGACATCCAGGCGCTGCAGAATAACCATGCGCCGATGCGCGTGCAGATTGGCCCCGAGATCACGCGCGGCCGCGGCACCGGCGGCAATCCTGAAATCGGACGCAAGGCGGCGCTCGAAGACGAAGATCGAATCCGCGAGATTTTGTCGGAAGCCGAGATGGTGTTCGTCACCGCCGGGATGGGCGGCGGCACCGGAACCGGCTCTGCGCCAGTGATTGCGCGCATCGCGCGCGAGCTCGGCGCGCTGACCGTCGGCGTCGTGACCAAGCCGTTCCAGTTCGAAGGACGCCGCCGCATGTCGCAGGCCGAGGAAGGCTTGCGCGCGCTCAAGAGCGCCGTCGATACGCTGATCACGATTCCCAATCAGCGCCTGCTCTCGGTCGCCAGCAAAACTACGTCGTTGAAGGAATCGTTCCAGAAAGCCGACGACGTATTGCTACAGGCGGTGCGCGGAATTTCGGAGCTGGTGACAGTGCACGGGCTGATCAACCTGGATTTCGCCGACGTGCGATCGATCATGGCCGAGATGGGCATGGCGATGATGGGCGCGGCGACGGCCTCGGGCGAAAATCGCGCGGTCGAGGCGGCGCAGCGTGCGATTTCGAGCCCGCTGCTCGAGGACGTTTCGATCAAGGGCGCGCGCGGCCTGCTGATCAACGTGACCGGCGGCTCCGACATGGCGCTGTACGAGGTCAACGAAGCGGCGAGCCTCATCCAGGAAGAGGCGCACGAAGACGCGAACATTATTTTCGGCGCCGTGATCGATGAGGCCATGTCAGACGAGATTCGCGTCACGGTGATCGCGACCGGCTTCGGCGACCTCGACCGAACTCCGGCGCGCTACTCGCCGTCGGGCGCTCCCGTTACCACGCCGATCGCGGCGGCCGCGACGCGGCCGGTCGATCCGATGGAGGTCAAGCAGCCCGCGCCGGCTCCGCAAGCAGGGCAGGTGAGGATGTTCACCGGCAACAAGCCCGTTCGCAGGATGGGGCTGGTCGTCGATGACAGCAGTCTCGACATCCCGGCGTTCAGGCGGCGCGGCGAGGACGGCGGCCTGGCGGACGGCGAGAAGCTCGAGCCGAATTCGCTGCTCGACGGCGACGACAAGCTCGACATCCCGACCTTCCTGCGCAAGCATCTCGACTAGCGCGCGCGAGCGATTCCAGAAAAAGTTGCGGCGCCGGAGTCTTACGACTTTCGGCGCCGCATTAGCGTCTCAATTTTGCAGATGCGTCAGCGGCCGGCGGCGACTCTCAGCGTGGGGGCTTCGCCGTTCAGGGATTTCAGGATCGACTGACGGCGATCTTTCAATTCCTGGGGCATCGTTGGACCGATCTTTTCGAAGAACTCGCCTGCCGATTCGAGCTCCGCTTTCCATTCGGCGGGATTTACCGCCAGCGCGTCTTGCGCAGCACTCTTTGATAGATCGAGGCCCTTGAGATCGAGCTCGCCCTCAGCGGGAACGATTCCGACCGGCGTCTCGCGGCCGCGCGCGCGTCCGTGGATTCTATCGAGCATCCATTTGAGCACGCGCAGGTTTTCGCCGTAGCCGGGCCAGATAAAATTGCCGTCGGCGCCTTTGCGGAACCAGTTGACCATGAAAATGCGCGGCGGCTTTTTGATCGCGCTCCGCATCTTGAGCCAATGAGCGAAGTAGTCGCCGATGTTGTAGCCGCAGAAGGGGAGCATCGCCATCGGATCGCGACGCAACACGCCGACCGCTCCTGAAGCCGCCGCGGTCGTCTCGGAACCCATCGTGGCGCCGATGAAAACGCCGTGGGTCCAGTCGATGGATTCGAGCACGAGCGGCACCGTCGAGGCGCGGCGTCCGCCGAAGATGATTGCGGAAATCGGCACCCCGCGCGGATCGTCGGCTTGCGGCGACCACGCCGGATTGTTGCGCATCGGAGTCGTGAAGCGGCTGTTGGGATGCGCGGCTTTGTCGGTCGATCCGCGTTTCCACGGGCGTCCCTGCCAGTCGAGCAGGCCGTCGGGTGCGGGCACGTCCATCCCTTCCCACCACACGTCGCCGTCCGCAGTCATCGCGACGTTGGTGAAAATCGTATCGTGCTCGACCATCTTCATCGCGTTCAGATTCGACTTGGCGCTGGTGCCGGGCGCGACCCCGAAATATCCGTTCTCGGGATTCACCGCCCACAAGCCGCCGTCCGGACCGACCCGCATCCACGAGATGTCGTCGCCGACGGTGAACACTTTCCAGCCCTTGAACTCCGCCGGCGGCGTCAGCATCGCCAGATTGGTTTTGCCGCATGCGCTCGGAAACGCGGCGGCGACGTAAGTGGTTTCGCCTTCGGGGCTCTGCAGGCCGAGGATCAGCATGTGCTCGGCGAACCAGCCTTCGTCGCGGCCGAGCGAGCTGGCGATTCGCAGCGCGAAACATTTCTTGCTGAGCAGCGCGTTGCCGCCGTAGCCGCTGCCAACCGAGATGATCGTGTTGTCTTGCGGGAAGTGGCAAATCAGGCGGCGCTCGGGATTCAAGTCGAGCGTGCAGTGAATTCCGCGATTGAAGTCAGAGGACTCGCCCAGTTGCTCGAGCGCGGCGGTGCCCATCCGCGTCATGATTCGCATGTTGAGCACGACGTAGATGCTGTCGGTCAACTCGACGCCGACTTTCGACAGCGGTGATCCGAGCGGACCCATCACGTATGGCACCACGTACATCGTGCGCCCGCGCATCGAGCCGTCGAGCCATCCGCGCAACTTCGCGTAAGTGTCGGCGGGATCGGACCAGTTGTTAGTCGGGCCTGCGTCGATTTTGTTCGGCGTGCAGACGAAGGTCAGTTGTTCGGTGCGCGCGACGTCGTTGGGATTCGATCGATGCAGGTAGCAGCCGGGCCGCTTCTGCTGGTTCAGCTCGATGAGTATTCCCGCGGCGACTGCCTGCTTGCGTGAGCCGATCTTTCTCGGCCTGCGTGCCGTCGCACCAGACGATTGCGTCCGGTTTGGTCAGTGCTGCGACTTCTTTGACCCAATCGCGCAACGCGCGGCTGCTGGTCGGCGAACTGTTTGCGTCCGAATTGGGCGTCACTTCATGCGCTCCACGCAGTCCCATGAAACGTAATTCCTACTCAACCGCAACCGCAAAATGAAATCCAGCGGTCACGGGAACGTAATATGTAGATTAGCAGATTAGAAGAATCAAGGGCAGAATTATAAGGAATTCTTTTCCCCGATGTCCAACGTAACGGGCTTTCGACCGGCTTTTGACCGCCCTGACTCGCGCCGGATGCTTACTAGTAAGCGGCGCTCTTGCGAGCGGAATTGATCAGCCGCTGAATTTCTTCTTCGGTGAATCCCGCCAGCATGCGCGCTTCTTTGGCGATCGCGACCACTTGCCCGTCGTCGTTCTCGATATCTTCCTGCGCGAGCCGGCCGCCGCGGAAATTAAAAACCTCGTCGACCATGTCCTGGAAGGCCTGCGCCTTTGCCAGCCGCTCAGGGTCGCCCTCGGTCAATTTGCGCATCCACTTCGAGCCCATGCGCACGTGCGTGATCTCGTCGGCGAGCACGTAGTCGACGGAACGCTCGATCACCTCGTCGCCGTTGCGCTGCGCGATTCGAATCAGTTGATCGAAGACGTCGCACGCCAGCCCTTCGAGGCCGCGATTGATGCCCGCGACGCGCGCCGCCGGATCCATCGCCTGCGTGCATCGCCACAGAATTTCCGTCTCGACGTAATCGCCGGGATGCCCGCCCATGTACTCGACCAGACGCTGAAAAATCTCGCTGTGTCGCGCTTCATCCCACACCTGCCGCGCCATATCGAGCTGGAACTCCCACGGCGCGTCGGGGAAATCGAACAGCGTGCGGCCCGCCGCTTCCATCGCCTGCAACTCGCCCGTGTAGATTCCATGCAGGCGCGAGCGCAGCGTTTCCTCGTCGAACGGCATCGGGCGCCCGCCTTCGAGGCCTTGCTCTTCGCGGATTTCGCGCACCTGGCGGCTGCGTAGCACGACCCAATTGTCGGGACGGGCGAGGCGATCAACTGGGATACATTTTTCCATGGTTCAATTCTTCCGCTGAAATATTTCGTCGTGCTTAGTACGCTGCGCTTTTGCCGAAGCCTTTCACGAGGCGATCGATTTCCTCTTCGGTAAATCCCGCCAGCAGACGCGCCTCGCGAGCGATCGTGAGACTGCTGTCGATTTCAATTTCCTTGCCGTCGACGCGCTGTTTGATGTGATCGACGTCTTCGATCCGCTTGCGGCCGGGTCCGAAATTGAACAGGTCGTCGATCCGGTCCTGGAACTCCTGCGCGCGCTTGAGCCGCTCGGGATCGCCCTCACACAGCTTGCGCATCCACTGCGAGCCCATCCGCACGTGAGTGATCTCGTCGGCGAGCACGTAGTCGACCGAGCGCTCGATAACCGTGTCGCCCATCTTCTGCGCGATACGAATCAGTTGCTCGAAGACGTCGCACGCGAGGCCTTCGAGGCCGCGGTTGATTCCCGCCACGCGCGCCGCCGGATCCTCCGCCTGCGTGCACGACCACAGCACTTCGCCTTCGGGAAATTCGCCGTAGTAGGAGCCGACGTACTCGAGCAGCTTCATGTAGATCTCGGCGTGCCGCGCTTCGTCCCACACCTGGCGCGCCATGTCGAGCTGGAACTCCCACGGCGCGTCGGGAAAATCGTAAACGGTGCGGCCGGCCGCTTCCATCGCCTGGAATTCGCCGCCGCAAATGCCGTGCATGCGCGACTTCAGGAAGTCATCCTCGTAGGGCATCGCGTTGCCGGGCGACAAGCCCTGTTCGGTGCGCGCGTTTCGCGTGCGCGTGGCGGGCAGCAGGATGTGGTCCTCGGGACGCGCCAGCCTGTCGACGGGAATCATTCTTTGCATCGCGGTTGCTCCTTCGATTTTTTCAATCTCTGCTCCACGCTGAGCGTCTTCCGGTCAGGTTCAACGCTTCGCGCACAGTCCATTTGCCGTCGGTCTGGCCGAGCCGAAAATGAAACTTGAACGGTTCGGCATTTGGCCCCGGTCAGTCGCACCTTCAAAAAATAATGCTTCGCAATCCGCGCCCGTCCGATTATCTCGAACTTATCATACTTGTTCGCGGGAATCGCGTTCGAGATCTGACTCATCTCATCGCGCACATGCGGCGGCGTCATCGCCTCGACCGTCGCATGGTCGCCGCGCATCAGCGCATTCAGCAGAGTCTCCGCCGCCACGAACAGGTCGGCCGGAGGCTCGACAATCTCCGCAATCGGCTGCGGCCCCATCACATGACGTCGTTCTCCGAGATCAGGCATTGCCGTTCCCCGCGCGCGCTTCCGCAATTGCGGCCGTTAGATTTGGAATGTCGCTCCACGATGAGCGCTTGCCGGTGGTGTCCTCGACGCTGACGATCAGCCACTTGCCGTCCGGCTCTTTGCGCCATCGGTAGAGCACGCGCCGCATCGCTGCGCCGTTGCTGAATCTGATTTTCGAGATGTATTGAAAACCGACCTTCGCCAGCGCGAGCGCCTCGACTTTGACCGGCTGCGCAATCCGCGCAATCTCAGCCGCCGCCTGACGATAGGCTTCGATCGCACTCGGCAGCGCAAATGCTTCGGCCTTGACGCTATCGCCGGCCGCGAGCGATTCCGCATGAGTCGCGATCGCCTCGCGCAGGTCGTCGATATTTTCCAATTGTTTCATTTCTCTCCGCCGCGCCTAGCTGCGTCCGACTTTCCGGCGCGGCGCTTCGGCTTCCGCCTCGAAGCCCGTCACTCCACCGGAAGCGCCGAGCAATCCCTCGAGATGCGATTGCCACTTTGCGGCGCGTTCGTGCTTTTCCTTCGAGTCGAGCAATTCGTTGAGCAGCACGCTGCCGCGCTCGACGTGCGCCTTTTCTTCCTCGACCAGCCGCTGCAGGATTCGCAGGGTAGGGGGCTCGTAAACGGGATTCATCGCCGAGAGGTGCGAGCTGTAATGCGAAATCAGGTGCGGCTTCAGCACGCGGTAGATTCCGACCAGCCGCTCGATCGTCTCCTCCCATTCTTCTTTGTCCTCGATCGCGTTCATGAAGGTGACGAAGGCTTCGTTGGCCGGCTTGGAAACCTGCGGCTGCGCGCGCAGTTCGGGCAGGCGCTTGCCGAGCGCGTCAGTATGGAGCGCGTCCTCGTACACCTGCTTGGCCATCTCGAGCTTGACCGCGAGCTCGGGCGTGAGCGCGATCCATCCGGCCATCATGCGCATCATGCGTTCTTCGGCGTAGCGATAATTCTGAATATAGATGACGCTCTGGCGCACGCTGTGAGCGCCGACGTCCAGAGTTCGCCTGTCATAAAGTGCCATCTCGCAACTCCTCGGTTATAACTGCGTCGCGTCAGCGCGCAGCAGCGCTACTCGCTCCGTTGGCGGACGTGAAAAAACGTCCTTCGACCATCGCCGCAATCTCGCGCCAGTAAGTTTCTTTGTTGGTCCCCTTAAGGTTGTTCGCGCCCATCGCCCATCCGGCGCAGAGCATGTGAATCGCGTGCACGGCGCTGCGCGGATCTTCGACATTGATCACGCCAGTGCGGCGGCCGCGTTCGATAATCTCGGCCACCGCCCCCAGGTAGTCGTCTCCAATCTTTTTCATTGCCGTCCGATACTGCGGGCGGCGCGCGAGGTAGCGGGCCTCATGATGGAGCACGTTGAAGGCCTCGCGATAATGGTCGATCACGTCGAGAATCGCGCGCATCACCTCGATCAACTCGCGGCGCGGGTCGCCGGCGGTGCGCTCTCGAATCGCCGGTAGCATCTCGACCAACTCGGCGACCATCGATTCGCCGATCAGCGGAATAATCTCGTCCTTGCTGTCGAGATAAACGTAAATCGAACCCGCGGCGAGGCCAGCCTCGAGCGCCAGCTCCTTGACCGAAGCCTCATGAAACGATTTCCGCGCCAGCACCCGGCAAGCCGCCAGAAAAATCTGGCGCCGCCGCGCTTTGACGAGCTTGTCGTCCGGCGACTGTACGCGAATAGCTTCAGCAGTCCGTGGCATCGAGTCTCACTTATATTGAATGAACGTTCATTTTGTCAAGCCCTTGGTAAGTATCCCTTGGAAGGAAGTGAAGGAGACGGGATTCTTCGCTTCGCTCTAGAATGACAAAAATGAAAGGAACCTGAGAGCGAAATGCCGTCTTCGGCATTTCGCGATTAGTATTCTTCCTTACTAAGGTGCAGGGTTTAACCCTGCCCAAGGAAGCGTGAAACCCACGGCGGGTTTCACATTCAATCAAGTTCCAGCGTTCGCCCTTGCGGCTTCCCGCGCAGCGACAGCGCCAGCGCTGACATCGCGATCGTCCCTGCCAACGCCACTTCCATGCTCGCGCGAGGGCTCGTGTGTGCGATCGCGTGACCCATCAGCCACGGCGCGACGATTCCGCCGAGCGCGCCTGCCGCGACTACGATCGACGTCATTCGCCCGACCTCAGCCGGGAATCGCGCGGCGCCCGCCGCGATCATGTTGGGGAAGATTGGCCCGTAGCCGAAGCCGATCAGGAATATCGCCGATGCGGCCAGGCCGCCCGCCGTCGGCGCTGCGATTAGAATCACAATCGCGAGCGCGGACAGCGCGGCCGACAGCATCGTGAATTGCGGGATTGCCATTCGATGGCCGATGCGTCCGCCGAATGCGCGCCCGCAGACGAGTCCGAGCCAATATATCGAGACGCCCGACGACGCGAGCATGGGGCTCAGCGCTCCCGCCGTGCGCAGGTAAAGAAACAGCCACGCGCCGATGCCGAGTTCTGAGCCGACGTACAAGAACATCACGGCGCTGAGCGCCCAAATCACTGGACGCGAGAGCATCTGCAGAAAGCCGCTTCCGTTTTCGATGTCGGCCGCCAGCTCCGCTTGAACAGCGACGGCGGGAGTCATGCGCAGGCCTATCGCGATCGCGGCACAAACCATCGCGCCGCCGCCGAATACCCACCAGTACTGCACGTGGCCCGCAAATGCTGCGCTGACGATCAACGGTCCCAGCAGGGCGCCGACACCGAACAGCACATGCAGGTAGTTGAGCGCCGACGCGAGACGTTCGCGATTCAGCTCGACGATAATCGCGTTGGCTCCGATGTCGATGCCGCCGTTGGCGAGGCCGTTCAGAAAATTGGCACACAGCAGGACAGCCAGGCCCGGCGCGAGTGCGAGCCCGGCCAGTCCCGCCGTAAACAACGCCATCGCACCGACCAGAATCTTCTGCGCGCTCAGTTGCTGATGGATCTCGCCGGCGATCAGCACCGAGATGAAACCGCCCGCCGCACCGGCGCTGACCATCAACCCCGCGCGCTCGATCGGAATGCCAAGTGTCCGCGCGATCTCCGGGATAAGCGGCCCCGTCCAGCCGCTGTTGATGCCCACCATCAGCATGCACGAATACGCCAGCCGGGTGATCGTTCTTTCGCGGCTCAACGAATCGCTGATCGCAGTTCCTGGGGCATTCATCGCGCGGTTTCGACGTGCCGCTTCCTTATATATGCTCGCCGTGGAGGCCCGCTACATCGTGCCCGAGACGTTTCAGAAAGAAAGCTCCCTCGACCGCTTCTTCAACCGCCTGATGGGCCGCGCGCTCAAGCTCGGATTCGCGCCCGGCTACATGCGATTGCTCGAAGTCCGCGGCCGAAAATCCGGCAAGACCTTCACCACTCCCGTCAACGTGCTCGACTTCAACGGCCGCCGATGGCTGGTCGCCGCCCGCGGCGAGACCGCATGGGCTCGCAATGCGCGCGCGGCCGGCCACATCGTCCTGCGGCGCGGCTCCGCGACCGAATCCTTGATGGTCCGCGAGATTGCCGACGCCGACAAGCCCGAAGTCATCAAGGCCTTCGTCGATCGCTTCGCCTCGCAGGTCCAGCGTTTCTTCGACGTGCCCGCCGGCTCGCCCGCCGACGCGTTTCGCGCCACCGCGTCGCGCACTCCGGTCTTCGAGCTGGTAGCAGGCGCTTAGGTTGCGCATTTTTTATTTGTGAGCGATCCCGCGCCGACAACCGAAACCGAATCCTCGAGCCCCGAACAGCTCGCTGCCGCCTCAGATTCCGGCGGGCGCGAGCGCCTGACCGTCCTGGCGCTGGTCGCGATGCTCTTCTACCAGGGCTTCGCGGTCGCGATCGTTTCGGTCGCGGCGCCGTGGATCGGAACCAGCTTCCACCTCGACGGCGCCGGCATCGCGCGCCTGTTCGCGTGGATCTCGCTGTCCGCGCTCGGTGCGCTCGCGCTGTCGCGCATGATCGATCGCTACGGCCGCCGCCGCATGATCCTCGGATGCATGGCGGCGATTCCCGTTTGCAGTATCGGCAGCGCAATCTCGACCACCCTGACCTGGTTCGCCATCTTCCAGGTCGGACTCTACGCGGTCGTCGGCGCGGCAGGCTCCGGCTGCGTCATCATGCTCTCGGAAGAGCTGCCGATCGCGCGGCGCGCTCGCGGCCAAAGCTTCGGCGGCCTCGCGAGCGCGGTCGGCGCCGGATTCTGCGTCTTCCTCATCCCGATTTTCGTGGCCTACGGATGGTCGTGGCGATGGATGTTCGTGCTCTCGGCGGCCGGCGTCGTGATGCTACCGGCGATGGCGCGGCTGTTGCCCGAGAGCGAGCGATGGGAAGTTTCCGACGCGTCGGGCATCACAACCAGGACTCGTTTCTACGACGTCTTCCAGCCGCTCTATCGCAAGCGCTCGATCACGATGATCATCTGCGCGCTCGCCGCCGCAATCTCGACCACCGGCGCCAACGCCTTCGGCTACTACCACGCCGTTTCGGTGGTGGGCCAGTCGGCGGCAGCGACCAGCACGATGACCATCGTCGCCGGCGGACTCGGACTGCTCGGCTTCCCGCTCGGCGCATGGAGCGCGGAGCGCTTCGGCCGCGTGCCGACGGTCGTCGTCTTCGGCATCGCAATCACAGCCGGACACCTGTGGTACTTCTGGGGACCGCCGTCGCATTTCGCGTGGCCGCTGATGTGGCTGTCGGCGGGATTTTTCTGGTTCAACGTATGCGACAACGGCGGCACCGTCGCCAGCAACGCGGCAGCAACCGAACTGTTCCCGACTCCGCTGCGCGGCACGATGATCGGATGGTTCGCGCTGGTCAACGCGATCGGCGCCGTGATTTCCAACGCCGCAGTAGCAGTCCTGGCCAACGCAATGGGGGGACTATCAATAGTAGTAGGAGCACTCTCAATAGTAGGAATCCCCGCCGCAATCCTGTTCGGCATAATGATAGACGAAACCAGAGGCATGTCATTGGAAATGGCCGGCAAAGAAGAAGAGTTCACCTCCGAGAACTAACTCTGTCTCCCAGATGAGTTCCGCGTAACTCTCTGTCTCCTCTCATGTTAGGGAGAGGATGAAGGTGAGGGTCCAATTACAGCGCTACGCGCGATTCAGGA
>CAWBMF010000016.1:0-56768 GCA_963789835.1 uncultured delta proteobacterium
TAAGATCAAAGACTTACGCGATCCTCGAATTTGGAATGTTCGCTCTGGCGCTCGGTTTGAGTGCCGGTTGGCGGAAAAACATTCAGAATCTATAGGTCACGCCGACGTTGGAGAAGGCTACATTGCCCGCGGGGCCCGTGTCCTTGAGGAAGCCTCCGGTAATAAATCCCGCCATATCTATGCCAATGGTAGTGTGCAGATCGAGCGCCCATAGCAGTTCAAAATTCGGTTGACTGCCTATGTACCTTGCCTTGCTTCCCTTGCTCGGTCGCACCAGCGCGCCACCAATCTGGTAGATACCGTCATCGAGGCTTTCGCGCCAGAACCAGCCCCAATCGAAATCGCACGAGACGTTCTGGAGAGGACTGAAGAACAGCACCGGATGGACGTCGAACAAATTGTACGGGCCGAACATAGTCAGCTTCGGGCCAAAATATGCGCCGCGGGGAAATAGCGGATTGAACGTGTTCAGTGTTCCGCCATTGGTATTCTGTCCGCCGCTGGCAACGTCTGCCCGCAACGCCAGCCTGGGCGTGAAACGAATCGGAAAAGTAAAGCCCGTTTCGCTCGAGACAGTCCAGGCATTGATATAGTTCTGCGCGAATGTGCCGAGCTGATAGACCAACTCCCAGTTATAGTCGAAGCCGGGCTCAAACGGCGCGCCCGCTTGATGATTGAACAACCGCGTGCCGATGCTGTGACGGATCTCGCGTCCGCTGCCCTGCTCATAGACAGCGCGTGTCGTGTCGAGTCCCAGGTAGTAGATATCGGCCTGGCCGCTGTTATCAATCAGATGGAGCGGCACTGTTCCATAGGCTCCCCAAAACGTCTGCTGCGAATTCGGACGATCGTCGAAGGTTCCGGTATTCTCCTCGGTTGGTTTGACGCAAAACACATCCAGTCTGAGCGTCTCTGTTTTGGCGATGATCCTGGCGCCATAGAAGCTCGACTTGACGTTCACGCCCTCGTTGTTGTCCACCAGCCTTCCAGTACCGTAGACGATTTCCTGTTGGCCCAACCGCAGCGTGATCGACCGCGGATCGTCAAGGCCGGTGCTTACGTCCACAAACGCTTCGTGGAAGTCACCCTGGTCCTCATCGATACCCGGGCGCGGACCAGCGTTGTTGCCCATCTCCTTCTCGTACTGAAAAGCGGAATACACCCGTACATGCGTACCCAAGGTCAGAGCTACGGCCGGAATCACACGTTGAAGCCAATAGCCGCTGATGGTCTGCGGACCTTTGCCCCACATCTCGTTCTGGAACCATTCAAATTCCGAACGGTCTTCGAACCAAAAAGTGAGGTAATACTTTCCAGACGAGTCGAGCGGAATGTACTTCAATGGATCCCACAAATCGGTCCGATCGGCGGGATTCCTGAGGAAGGAAAAGTTCTGGTCCGATTGATCGACCGGTCCCAACTCGGGCCGCAGGGGATTCTCCGGCGGTCCCGGAGGCATCGGCTGTGGCGTCTGCGCCAGCGATGCAGCCGACCAGATCAATAATATCAGGAGCGCTAGAGCGATCGTCCGAATCGATCTCAGGCCTCGTCCACCCCTCCACTCCTGCGGGCCAGCAAGGGAAAATCGAGTTTCAGGGCGACAGCACAAGCCGCCCGCGAACCTGCCCTCGGCCCACTTCCTCATAAGCCTTGACTCCATCGGTCAGAGGAAAAACCCGGTCAACTGCGGGTGGGCCGAAAGTGCCCTGCTCGAAGAATGGCGTCAAGGCGTCGAGCAACGCGCTCGACGCGACGGCGTTGCGGGAGCGAGTGTCGACCCCGAAGAGGCGGCTCTCGTTATGATAAAAATCGATGAGATCGAAGCTCACTCGACGATCGCCAACTGACGAGATCTCCAGCAGCCTGCCACGATGGGTCAACGACTTCAGCGCCGGCTCGAACATCGGTCCGCCAACCGTGTCGAACACCACATCGGCGCCGCGGCCCTCGGTCAGTTCGCGGACACCGATCTCCGGCGGCCGATCTTTCGCGACAATGAACTCATCGAAAGCGCGCGCCGCGGATGCCGCTTGCGCCAACGGACTAACGTCCGTCCCAATTACTCGTGCGCCTTTCCATTTGCCGAGTTGTGCGGCCGCGCTGCCGACGCCTCCGTTAGCGCCAATAACCAGCAGCGTCTCGCCAGCGCCGATCTGCGCGTATTCGATCAACCCGAGCCAGGCCGCAAGGTAGGTCACACCGGCCGCTGCCGCCTGCTGCAGCGACAGTGTCCGCGGCTTGCGCCGAAGACTTGCTACCGGGACGGCGATCAGCTCGGCATGGCTGCCATTGATCGAGTATCCAATTTCGCCGCCAGTCCCCCAAACCTCTGCACCGATCCACGTCCGCCGGACCCTCGACCACCGTGCCGGCATAATCGCGTCCGGGCACCCGAGGCAGAGTGGTTCCTTCCATTTTGCCTTCGACGTTCTTCACATCGCTCGGCGTGATCGAACCTGCCGCGACCTTGACGATAGCAGTCGTTTCATCCGCCTTCGGATCGGGCAGCTCGACTAGTCGTAGATTGGAGACCGGACCAAATTCGCTGAACTGCAATGCGCGCATAACTCAACGCTCCGCCGATTTATCCGGTGTTTGAGAAGACGTCATACCGCTCGGCCCGCCACAATCGGGAGCATGTTTTGCTGGTGACATCGCCCATCGATCCGTTGCGATGTATCCGATCGTCATCGTCATCACGAGCAGCGCGCCCAGGATCATCGGCGGTGCGGGCGACGGGATTCCAAATGCACGGCAGGCGAAGCCCAATGCGAATGCCAGCACAATTCCTATCAGCGGTTTCATCGCCTGCTGATCTCTACGAGCGTCTTCCCTGGCGGCAAAACATGATCGGCTGTGACAAAGCCAACGGTCATCGCAAGCAGTAGGACGGCTCCAATCAGACGCGGAGGCGCCGGCGACGGAATATCAAACAGCCGGCATCCGGCGCCGATTATCAGGCCGAGAAGAAGTCCGATGATCGCAGCAATCACTTTTTTGTCCTTTCTTCACCAGATCTGACCGCTAAAACATTTCTGGATCAAGGCGAGAGAGCAGTAGGCACGCTCGGCTTGTGTTTGATGTGGGAGCATCGGTGGCAGAAAAGCGAAAGCTCGCGTCGGAACAAAACCACCGGAGATCAGATCCACCCGAGCTCCTTCATGGCCCATCCCGCATGCCAGATCTTCGTCATATGCCGGATCTTCTCGCCGTCGAACTCCATCACGTACACATAGTCCGACTTCACGCGCTTGCCGGTCGGTGGGCAGGGGCCACCCGGTCCGGTATGAGTGCCGGAGAAGACGGCGTAGGCACAGACGCTCTTCCGTTCGTCATCGGTGGCGAACGACTTCACTTCGTATCGCCCGTCGGGAATGGGCGTCAGCAGCCCCTTCATCCATTCCGTATACTGCTGCAGGGTCCGTGTATCAGAGAGAGGTTCGGCTTGCGCGGAGAACGTCGCACCCGGGTTGCAGTACTCCTTGCATCCCTCCCATCCTTTCCCGGTTTCGCAGGCTTCGAAGAATTTTCTGGCAATTTCCGTGATCGATGTCATGGACCTGACTCCTTTCCAGAATTGCTGATGTTGTTTAACTAGTCGCTCTCACTGCCAGCGGGTGATCCTCCTCCAACTAATCAAGCTTCACTGGAGGGCCGCTGACTCGGTTCGCTTTGAGGTTGAAACTCACCTCGACGCGGTCGGCTATCCTGATGAACGGAATGCCGCTGTTCATTCCGTACTGCTTGCGATCGAAGACCATCGTCCCCGCGATCGTGCCTGAACCGGTGCCGGCGCCCGAAACGGTCAACTTGAGCTTCTCGGGTCTGGTCACTCCGCGAATCGTAAAGTTTCCATCCACTTCAAAGGTGGTGGGACCGGTCTGTACAACCTTGGTCGATTTGAACGAGATCAGCGGATTGTTCTTGACGTCGAAGAAATCGCTGCTCTTCAGCTTGCTGTTCTTCATCCCGCTTCCCGTATCGACACTGTCGGCCTGAATCTCGACTTCCAATTTACCCGACGAGATATCGGCGGACCCGAACGTCAGGCTGGCGTTCCACTTGTCGAAAGTCCCCTTGATCGACACCGACGCATCGACCTCGAACTTGATTTGGCTCTGTACCGGCGTAATCGCGAAGACCGGAACTCCCGCGGGAGCCTGCGCCAAAGCTGCGGAGGAAAACAGAACGGACACGATGAGGAGCAATACAGTTCGTCGCATGCTGGCAGCGTGAGGGTTTTCTTCCACCGCGTCAATCAGCATTCGGCGGATCAACGAAAGCGAAGTTCAGGAGCGGAGCGGTACCAGACGTAGAGGGCGATCAACAGCACCGCCGGGCTTTCGTATGACGCGATCTTTACGTGGACGCGCTGCGACTCGACGCCGAGGTTCGAGGTGATGAATATCACGTGGCCTGCGACTACTTGCGCCATGTAGAGGAGCGCGAGGATTGCGCCCCAGCGCTGGCGCGCCAGGATTCCGATTCCGAATGCGCCGATGACGATGGCTTGCAGAGCCATCGTGACGCGCGCCTCGTCGCCGTGGAACTTGACGCCGAAGATTACGTCTTCGAAGTTCGGCACTCCGCCCGCGGCCAGGTTGAAGATTGAGCGCGCCAACAGCACGATTGACCAGAAGACGCAGAGACCGGCGAAGATTCGAAAGTCCAGCGGCCAGCGATTGCGCTCGCTCGCTGTCAGCGGGTCAGCCATTTGGGATTGTTGATCGCGAGCGCATCGGCCAGCGACTGGCGGACGTGCGCGCGCAAAGCAGGGTCGTCGATCGAGATTGCGCCTGCGCGAATCCGCTCTGCCAGCTCGATGCTCAACGTCTCGACGTCGCCGTCGTGGCCGAGCATCGCGACCAGCCGCGAGCGTTCGGCGGCGGCTTGCGCGCCGCGCAGCTCGAGTTCGCGCCGCAGCGTATTCAGCACGTTGACGGTGACGCGGGTCTGGAAGCGATGATAGCCCTCGAGGGTCGGCATCAGCTCGCTCTCGAGATATTTGACCGCGGCCTCGAGCAGAACTGCGGCTTTCGGAATACTCTCTGGCATAGTCAGTCCTTGAACTGCGAATAGTCAGTCGATTAGTCAGTCGCGGCCTTCAATCAGGTTGAAAAAGTCCCACAGCGGCTCTTCGATGCGCCGGCCAATCGCGCAGCGCTCGATCCCGACTTCTTCCATTCCGCGCAGGCCCATGCTGAGGCATCCTATTCCCCAGCGCACGCTGCCGTACGCCTCCCAGAAGCGCACGTGCGCCGGATCGACCGACTGTCCGCTCGCCTTTTCGTAAGCCTCGAACAAATCCTCGCGCGTGCCGAAGCCGCCGACCGGTTTCTTGCCGCCGAAGCGCCAGGTCTTCACGCACACCCAGCCCAGGTCCTGCATCGGATCGCCGCTCTGCCCTATTTCCCAATCGAGCACGCAGCGAATACCGTCCTCGCCGACAATAAAATTGCCGGCGCGAAAATCGCCGTGCACCACCGAGTGACGGGCGTTGCGCGGAACGTTTTTCTCGGCCCATTTGAGGCCAAGCTCGAGCGCCGGCAAATGAAATCCGAAGTACTCGATGATTCGGCGCTGTGCCGCGATGTGTTCGGCCGGCGTCAGCCGCATCAGGAAGGGGACTTCGGCGACCGGAATGCGATGAATGGCGGCGAGGATGGTACCGCATTGTTTCGCCATCGTGGCGCGCGCGCCGGCAAACCGTTCATCGCGCAGGATTTTCGTCGCGAGCGTTTCGCCAGCGACCCGCTCAGTGACGTAACCGCCGCCGAGCCCGTCGTCCGGCTGCAGGATCGCGCGCACGCGAGGCGCCGGCACCCCAGCCTTGACCGCCGCGATCATCAGCCGCGCGTCTTCGTCCGCGGTCAGATGGGGCGATACGCCAGCCAGCGGATTGTCCGCGTCGTTGGCGCGAGCGCTGGCGAGTTGCAGGATGAATTGCGCGCGCTCGCCCGCGACGTCGGCGTCGAACGACCACGTCGTCTTGTTGGCGCCGCCGGTCAGGCGCTGCAGGTCGTGGATTGTTCCCGGCGCTGCCGATGTGACGCGCGACCGCAGCCTGCAACTGCGCGATGAAATCTTCACTGCTCATTTTTATCTCGCGCGCGAGCGCCCTACTCTTCCGCCGGCTTCCGGTCTTTGAAGAATCCGAACAGGTACTGCGCGACGCGCCGCATCTGGATTTCTTCCGAGCCCTCGGTGATGCGATAGCGCCGGTGATGGCGGAAAATGTGCTCGAACGGCTTATGCCGCGAGTATCCGATCGCGCCATGCACCTGCATCGCGCGGTCCGCCGCGTCGCACACCAGCCGGTTCGCGCGGTAATTGCACATCGCGACCTTGTCCGAGAGCTTGAGCGCGACGTCGGGCTTCGACATTTGATCCATTTGCCACGCCGTCTTGTGAATCAGACCGCGCAGCATCTCGGCTTCGGTGTGCAATTCGACCAGCGGCCACTGAATCGCCTGGTTGCTCGACAGCGGTTTGCCGAACGGCTTGCGCTGCTTGGAATATTTCACGCTCTCGTTGATGCAATATTGCGCGGCGCCCAACGAGCTCGCAGCCTGCCGAATGCGATTCTCATGCACGAAGTGTTGCGCGACCGCCAGTCCGTTTTCCGGATCGCCGAGAATCGAATCGGCCGGCACCGCGACGTCAGTGAGCGAAACGCGCGGGTGATCGGTCGGCATGTTGAAGGTCCACAAATATTCTTCAATCTTGAAGCCCGCGCTCTTGGTCGGGACGATGAAGCAGGTGATGCCGCGCGGACTGCCGTCCTTGCCGCTGGTGCGCGCGAACACGAAATCGTGCGTGGCGACGTGCAAGCCGGTGTTCCACATTTTGGCGCCGGTGATTCGCCAGTGATCGCCGTCGCGCACACCGCGGGTTTCCATCCAGGTCGCGTCGGAGCCGTGATTGGGCTCGGTGAGGCCGAACGCGATGCGCATCGAGCCGTCGAGCAGCTTGGGAATGAATTCCTTTTTCTGCTGCGCGTTGCCGAAGTCGCGAAACATCAGCACCGTCGGCAGATTGCCGACGATCGAGCTTTCGTTCTGCAAATCGTTATGCAGCCCCAAACCCTTGGCCGCCAGGTACTCGCGGATGATCGCCATCGCCAGGTTGGTGCCGTCCTTGCCGCCGTATTCTTTCGGCAGCGCGTAGCGATAGTGGCCGGCCTTGTCAGCGCGCCGGCGCATCTCACCCAGCAACGCTTCCCATTCGTGGCGCGGCAGGCCGTCGCGTTCGAAGTCGGTGCGCGCCCATTCGCGGCGATGATCGAAAAAACGGATGTTGTCGTTTTCGCGTTCGAGCGGCTTGATTTCTTTTTCGATGAACGCGTCCAGCTCGGCCAGATAGGCGGTCACATCGGCAGGAACATTAAAATCCACGGCATTACTCCTCGATTAACTGATGTGCGAGGCGTACCAAACTGCAGCGGTGAGTGGAAGCGCAATCGATACCGATCGGTATGCGCGGCTATATCCAGCCAAGGCGTATTGCGCGCATCGATCGTTTTAGCTCGCGGCCCGCTTTGCCGGTCGGTTGCGTCCCCGCAAATTTGTTCAGGGCTTTGCGCGCATCGGAATTAAATGTTTTGAGGTCGCCGTTCCAGTCCCACATCTTTGACAGCGCAAAGATGCACTCAACCTTCAGCCCTGGACGTTCGTTCGAAAGCAAGATTTTGCGCAACAGCGGAATGGCCGCTCTCTCCCGGTAAGAGCCGAGCGATTCCGCTGCCTGTCCCCTTATCCTCATATGCTCGTGCGGGTCCGCCAACAGTGCCATTAGTCGTGGCGCGATACTCGGTCTGCGGCGAAGAAAGCCTATGGTGTGAATCGCGGCGACCCGATTCAACATCGCGCAACTTTTGTCTTCCGCGATCTCCATTAAATCTTGCGCACTCGCGTGCCGTTTCTGTACGGATAACCATTTAGCGCCTTCAAAGGCATCGTCCGGCTTCCCGTTTCGAACCGCTTCGAGCGCCCGAGCGACATTGAGACGAGTTACCGCGCGAGGCTTCACTTCGCGAGGAATTCGCGCAGGTGGTTGGCGAGCTCGACGGGTTTCTCCTCGGGAATGAAATGGCCGCAATCGGGGATCGCGCCGCCGGACGCTTGAACGGCGACGCGGCGCAGCGATTCGACGACCAGGTTGCCGCGTCCGCGAGGACCGCCGCCGCCGAGTCCCAGCGTCGGCATCGGCAGTTTGAATCCGGTGGCAAAGGTGGCGCGGTTGTCGGAGACGTCCCGGGAAAGCGCGCGATAGAAGTTGAATCCCGCGCGCATCGCGCCCGGCTGCGAGTAAGTGCGCACGTATTCCGCGATGTCGTCTTCGCCGATCGCGCCGGCCTGGTCGCATCCGTTCATGTAGAACCATTCGAGATAGAGACGTTCGCGGCCATACACGAGCGACTCCGGCAGATCGGGCACCTGATGGAACGTGTGCCACCATCGCGGAGTTCCGCCGATCGCGGCGCCGGCCGGTTGATCGCCAGGGACGGGAACATCGAGCATCGCGAGATGCGTCACTTCGGCTGGATGATCTGCCGCAAGGCGAAACGCGACGGGCGCGCCCCAATCGTGCCCGACGACGGCGAAGCGTGGATGCTTGAGATGCTCATGCATGAGCAGCCAGACGTCGTTGGCCACGGTTTTCTTGTCATAGCCGGACGCGGGCCGCGTGGAATCGCCGAGGCCGCGCAAGTCGGGCGCGACGAGCGAGAACTTGTCCGCGAGCAGCGGCATCAACCGTCGCCACTCGTACCAGGTCTGCGGCCATCCATGGAGCAACACGACCGGCGCGCCGTTCCCCAGCGTGACGAAATGGATTCGCACGCCTTTGAGGTTGGCGTAGTGATGCGCGAATTCCGCCGCCGGCATCGCGCGGCTCAGTTCGCCGCCTTGATTCGGTCGCGACGCGACTTCGTCAGCGCGTCGACGTCGAACTTGAACAGGCGCGCCGCATTGAGGCCGAGGATTTTCGCGCGTGCGTCGTCGGGCAAATCGGCCATCTCGCGCTCGATCGCTTCCGCCGAATGAGGCCAGCTGCCCTCGTGATGCGGATAGTCGTTGGCCCACAGGAAATTGTTGGTCAGATTGTATTTCACCGCCAGATCGAGCCCGACCGGATCTTCCTGGAACGACGCGTAGCCGTGCGCGCGGAAATATTCGCTCGGCAGCATCTTGAGACGCGGCAGCGCCCACATGTGATGCTTGTGATAGGCCTCGTCCATGGCTCCCAGAGCCCACGCGACCCATCCGATGCCCGACTCGATCGCGGCGAATTTGATTCCCGGAAATCGCTCGAGCACGCCCGAGCCGCACAGATTTGCGACCGGCTCGATAGTCGGGACCAGCGAATGCGAAACGTAGTTGATGACGGCGCCGCCGTCTTTGCGCGCCGCGCGCGGATCGCGTCCGGTCGAGACGTGGAACGTGATCGGCAAATCGGCTGCCTGGATCACCGACCATAGCGGATCGAAAATCGGCAGATTGTAGTTGGGATGACGCGCGTCATGCGCGCCGAAGACCGGCTTGCACGGCAGGGTCAGGCCGCGGAAGCCCAACTTCGCGACGCGCTCGACTTCCTTGATCGAGCCCTCGAGGTCAGCCGTCGCGATCGCCGCCATCGGCGCCATGCGGTCGTTGTACTTCGCGAACGTCTCCCACGCCCAGTCGTTGTAGACGCGGATTTGCGCGTGGGCAAAGTCGGCGTCGGGCGTGGCCCACATCGAAAGACCCTTGTTGGGAAAAATAATTTCCGCATCGACCCCGTCGCGAATCTGATCTTTTAGCCGCTCCTCGGGATCGGCGCCGGCCTTCGAGCGCAGATGGTCTTCGCCCTCGAGTCGATTGTCGAGCAGGCGCGAGCGCGCCCATCCTTCCGAAATCGCCCACTTGACGCCGTTTTCATCGACCTCAACTCGCGGCAGCCTGCTGCGATACTTGTGATCGATTCGCTCGTACCAAAGATTCCCCGGCTCGACACAGTGACAGTCCGCCGAGATCATCAGGTACTTGTCCGGATCGTCGGGGCGCGCCGTGCGCTTCCATCCCGTATGTCCGGGAGTATCCAGTCGCCAACGGTTGGGTTCGTTGATTTCGCCAATAACTGCGCCTGCCATGTACGATACCTCCGATGCGGCTCGCGGATTCGCTGTACAGTCGTATGTTAGACGTACCCCGCGAACTGTCAAGGAAGGCTTGTACCCGCTGGCGCGCCTTGGTCAGATGAGGATGCGATGGTCGTAATCGTTATGGGCGTCACGGGCGCGGGCAAGACGACGATTGGGCGCGGGCTCGCGGCGGCGCTCGGATGGGAGTTCCACGACGGCGACGAGCTTCACACGGAAGCGAGCAAGCGCAAGATGCATCGCGGGATCGCGCTCGACGACTCCGATCGGGCGCCGTGGTTGAGCGCAATTCGAAAATTGATCGAGGCGATGCTGTCGGAAGGGCGCAACGGCGTCGTCGCATGCTCCGCGCTCAAGCAATCGTATCGCGACGAGCTGGTAGTAGATCCGAAGCTGGTGAAAGTCGTCTATCTGAAAGGCTCTGAACAGTTAATTGCCGAGCGGCTGCGCAATCGCGTCGGGCATTTCATGAATCCCGCCCTGCTCCAAAGTCAGTTCGACACGCTGGAGCCGCCCCGCGACGCGATCGTCGTCGACGTCTCTGCCGCTCCGGAAGCCATCGTGGATGCGATCAGGTCGCGGCTCGGCGTTTAGCTGTTAGCCGCGCGTGCAGTCTATTCAGTGGTGACGGGAGGCGCCTCGCCCACGCTGGGCGATAGTTCCTCCAATGTCTTGCCGCGGGTTTCAGGGACGAACCATACCATTATCACGACGCCTATCAGCGGGCCGACGGCGAAGAGCGACGCCGCGTTGCCCAAACCGCCCATCGCACTCGAGAGCAATCCGATGGCGACCGGCGACAGCATCCAGCAGACCTGTCCAATCACCTGCACGCACAGGCTGTAGCCGGTCGCTCGAATCGCGGTCGGAAACAATTCGGTCGAGAGGGCAGAAGTCGCCGTGCGCGCCGCTTGATAGGCGAACATTGTAATCACTTCGGCGGCCAGGATGGCGCCGTAGCTGTCGCTCGTGAACAACATGTACATCGCCGCGGCCGACAACACGTAAAAGAAACCGGTGGTGAATTTTCGCCCGAGCCGGTCCATCAGGTATCCGCTCAGCATGCTGCCGATCGTGCCCATCGCGTACGCGAGAATTATCGCCGCCGCGACCTGGTGGGATTTCCAATGATGATCGCGTTTGGCGTAGAGGCTGAAGTAGGTGACCACCGGGCCGCCGACCAATCCAATCGAATTCCACAGCCCGGCCATCACCAGCAGGCGCGCGCGGTACGGCCCGGCCAGCGGAGTCAGGCAATCGCGAATCGACGTCCAGAACTCCGGACGCGGCTTGCCCGCCGCCGTCCGCGCCCGCTCGAGCGCATTGAAGCGGGACGTCTCGCGCAGGCCGCGCCGCAGAAAGGCGACCATCACCAGCGGCGCAATACCGAGCAGGTACATGCCGCGCCAGCCCCATCGCGACTCCGCCATCAGCGCGTAGGTGAGGGCCGCGGCCGTCACGCCGAGAAACGCAACCATGTGCAGCGCCGCAATGGCGCGCCCGCGCCGAGCGTCGGGAAACTCCTCGCTGATCATTGTGACCGCAACGCCGAACTCGGCCGCGAGGAATATCTGGGCCGCACTTTGAAAAATCGTAAACGAGGCCACCCCTCTCGAAAGCGCGGTGAACAAGGTGAGGACGGTGTAACAAAGTACGGTGGTCGAGATGATCGGCTTGCGACCGTAGCGATCGGCGAGGATCACGACGAAGAACGACAGCATCCCGCCGAACCGCACGATCGACGCCATCAGGCCGATGGCGGGATCGGCCAGGTGAAAGGTGCGCGCGATTTCGGGCGTCGCAAGGTGGAAGATCGTGATGTCGTAGCCTTCGAAAATCGTGGCCGACATCAGCATCGCGAACAGCGCGGCCAGGTAGCGGCGCGGCCGCGGTATCCACGCCGCCGGTGTTGGCGGCTGTGACGTGCTGGTTGGATTTGCGGCTTGCATCGCAGATTGCATCGTCGCGCAAGGCGCACTTCGATTGTCTAAAGGTTTCAGATCCCTAAACCCCCGGCAAGCCGCCCGCGCCGCGCGCGCGATTCTCCAGCGGATCTGTCGATGAGTTGTGCAAGCTGCGGGCCGTAGTGAGCGATCACGCGCGTGTAATCGCCCGAATGCGGCATTTTTCCCAATGCCAAAAAGGAAACAGGCCCGGAAATCCGGACCCGCTCCTTTCAGCTACGTCTCGTCCGATGCGTCTCCCCTCTGGCCGCATCGCTACCCGGAACAAACAGTCAGCGTCACGCGTTTCGGCTGTTCACCAGCGTCACCGCGTTATTCATCCCCAAATTTTGCGGCAAACTTCTCCAGTTATGGACCATTTTTGACACGATCATCGCAATCGCTATCAGCGCCCCAACGATCAGAATCACATCGTGCGACGACCTGATTTTCGACCTTCCAATGACGCGCATTTTCAAAGCCTCCCGGCGCTCTTGCCTCGTTTGCTCCATCACTCTCTGCAGACCAGATATCGCAAAAGCTGGGCCGGGCGTCCGCAAGGGACCTGGCTCTGACCGGTAAAGCCGCTGGAAGTGAATTTTTCCCTTCATTTCGCGAGGATATTCACCAAATTTTACACTTGAGCGCTAAATCGTACTGTTAGGAGAATCCTTCAATTTGTAGCAACCGTATCAATTTTTCAGTTGCACCGCTGCACCTCGTGTCAAAACGAGCTTCGACTCTACTTCGCCTACTTGTTGTAGCTACCAATAGTTACGCCGGAATCGCGTCGCAGTCGGCTTACGGATTGGTTTATCTGTATGTTCAGTTTCGCAGCATGGAGCATTGCAAAAGGAGACCTGCAGATGAGCGGCAAGAGCATCACGATCAAAGCGCACGACGGCGGAACTTTCAGCGGCTATCTTGCGACGCCCGCGTCCAGCTCAGGTCCGGGGATTCTGGTGTTGCAGGAAATTTTCGGCGTGAGCGCGCACATCCGCTCGGTCGTCGACCGATGGGCCGAAGAGGGATACGTCGCGCTCGCGCCTGATTTGTTCTGGCGCCTGAAACCCGGCGTCGATCTCGGCTTCACTCCCGACGACGTCAAAACCGCGCGTGAACTCGGCGGCCACTTCGATATCGATCAGGGCGTGCGCGACATCGGCGACGCGATCGTGGCGCTGAAATCACAGCCGGAGTTCAAGGGCAAGGTCGGCGCGGTCGGCTATTGCCTCGGCGGACGTCTCGCATTCCTGGCCGCCGCCCGCCTCGGCGTCGACGCGGCAGTCAGTTACTACGGCACCCGCATGGACGGCCACCTCGGCGAAGTGAAGTCCGTCCGCTGCCCAATCATGTTCCACTTCGGCGGATTGGACGCCGCCGTGCAAGCAGAGACGCGCGACAAAATCCGCGCCGCATTCACTGCGCATGACGATGCCGAGTTTTACGTTTACGCGGACGCGGGCCACGCCTTTAACAACGATCGGCGCGTCGAGGCTTACCATCCGTTCGCGGCGCAGCTCGCGCGCTCGCGCTCGATCGGACTCTTTCGCCGCACGCTCGGTCCCCGCTACGACCTGAGCGCGTTGTGGGACAATCACACCGACCAGGAATTCAAGTCTCGCGACACCGACGCGACCATCGCCTCGATGACGCCCGACGCTTACGTCAACCACGTGCCGACCCTGACCGGCGGTTACGGCGCCAAGGAGTTGCATCGCTTCTACCAGCACCACTTCATCTCGCGCCTGCCGGCGGACACGAAGGTCGTGCCGGTTGCACGTACGATCGGTCCCGACCGCGTCGTCGACGAGATAATCTTCTGCTTCACGCATACCTGCGAAATCGATTTCCTGATCCCCGGCGTCGCGCCGACCGGAAAATACGTCGAGGTCCCGACCATCGTGGTGATCGAGTTCCGCGGCGACAAGCTTTACAACGAGCACATCTACTGGGACCAGGCGTCGATGCTCGCGCAGCTGGGCGCGCTCGATGCGAACGGCTTGCCGATCGCTGGAATCGAAAGCGCGCGCAAAGCCCGCGGCGAGGCGGTACCGTCGAATACAATGATGCCGACCTGGAAGAACAGCGAAGGCAAAGACTAGCGCAGCGCCGCGTCTTAATAACGAATCACAATTTCACTTTTTCCGACCACGGCAGTGTCGCAATGGCACCGAAGCGCTCAGTTTTCCGCCGGGAGCCTTGTGCCAAAAAATCCTCTGTTCTATACGCTTTGACGTAACGAGAATTAAATTTGATATTTTCTGCACCAGTTAGCTATAGCGGTCAGGTTCATCCTAGCCGACGGGTTCATCCCAGGATGCGACGGTCGGCCGCGCGCCGTCGTGGTCCCTCCTCAGCCAGGCGGTGGCAATCGAGATTGTGCATTTTCGATGGGTGACGAAGTTCTTAGATAGGAGTAAGCATGCCGACCACAGCTCTCGCCAACGGATTCAGCGTTCGCACCTACCCGGCCCCACCACCCTCATTTGATCTCGACAAAGCCAGTGATCGCGAACGCGCGATATGCGGTATCCCGCGCCCTCCCGTTGCTTTCAGCGATCTCGCGAAACGTTGGGAGGCAAAAGTGGGGCAATTCAGTATCGTCGAGCCGATCTTCGAGCCGCGGTCGCTGAGGCGCAAACGTCTCCCCGGCTTCAGGCCCGGTTACGGCCCCGAGACTTCGACCATCTGGTCGGGCGGCATCGTCTTTCCATCCAGCGCCGACCGGATCAAATGGGTCGAAGGCACTTGGACGATGCCGACCGACTCGCCATCGATCGGCGTTCGCAACGGAACTTCACACACCGCCTCGACGTGGATCGGAATCGACGGCGACGACGGCTCGGGCGACGTCTTGCAGGCCGGCTGCGATGCTGACGTGGTGCTGCTGGACGGCGCCCACACCAGGCATCAGTTCAATCCGTGGTGGGAATGGTATCCGGCAGGTTCGTTCTGGATTAAGACGATGGTCGCGTCACCCGGCGACGAGTTGACCTGTCTAATCTGCGTACATCCGGGATCGACGACCGCTGCGTCAATTTTTCTGGGCAACGTCACGACCAAGGTGGGATGCTTTTTCTCAGCGGCAGCTCCGCCCGGGATAAGGCTGCTGGGAAACTGCGCGGAATGGATTGTCGAAGCGCTGGAGACTTACGACAACCTGCCCGAGCTGACCAAGAACAAGACGGTTAAATTTACCGAGTGCCGCGCCGGCACCGTCGGCGGACACACAGTGAGTCCCGGCAACGGCCATGCGATCGACATGGTCGATTCGAGCAACGTGGTTATTTCGAAAGGCCAGATTCTGAGCAAGACCGAAGTGCAGGTCTCGTACGTCTGAAATTCAGCCGACCGCTGCGTACTTGGTTATCGCTTCCATGACTGCGGCGATTGCTTTGACTGCGTCGGTGCTGCTCCGGGCCAGGCCGTGCCGTTCGGCGATCCAGTACGCGTCATTGTAGGTCAGCCAGACTTTGCCATCGGCGTCCTCCCACGCCAGCGCCTTTAGCGGAAGATCGATTCCCGCCGTCTGCCGATCCTGCATCAGGGGCGTACCGCCTTTCGGGTTGCCGAAGATCAGCAACTCCGTCGGCCGCATCTTGATGCCGGCCTTTTCCGCGCCGGCCGCATGATCGATGCGCGCGAACACGGTGAGTTCGAGTGAAGCTGCCTTCTCACTCAGGCGATCGATGGTTTCCCGCACGGAGAAGGTGCTCAAGATTGTGTTCAAGCCGGTGTTGTCCATGACCCACTCCTGTTTGGAACTTTATCGGATTATCGAGCTACTTGGTAATCCGAACTCCGCGCGAATCAAACCATCGACGTAGATGTGGCCGGCCTCGGCTGCGTGTAGACTCGTCGCGAGGCGGTCAAATGAATCCTGTAGGTGTCGGTACTTGGATCGGCGATTGGGTCTGGAGCCTTCCCTTGATCGTGCTGACGGTGGTGATTCACGTGTGCGGCCTGGCTGTCATCGGTGAAAGAATCGAAGGTGTCATAAGCCGGATGGACCGTCACAGATTCATTCTCAAATTCGCGCGCGTCATGGGAGCAACCGCACTGCTGGCCACCATGCTGCACGGATTTGAGGCCTTTATCTGGGCAACTGCGTACAGGATTCTGGGAGCGCTGCCGAACAACCGGATCGCGATGCTTTACTCACTTAGTGCGATAACCACCTACGGACACGCGAATCTGTTTCTGCAAGATCGCTGGCAGTTGATGGGAGCGATGGAGGCGCTCGATGGGATGCTGCTATTCGGGCTAACCACTGCCTTCATGTTCGGGATGATGCAGAGGAGCCTGGCCGTTAAGACCTAGAAAGCTACTGCGTGTTCTCCACTGGCTGGACGTTTTCGCCGTCGCGGGCTGCCTGGCCGACGTTTACCGCCACCTTGTCTTTGGGATCGATGCCGCTGGTTATTTCCACCGTCTGGCCGTTGTCGTAACCGAGGACTACCTCGGCCAGGTGCAGTTGATTGTTGCGCACGACCGGCACGTAGACCTTGCCATCGCGGAAGATCAGCGCGTCGTCGGGAACCATCGGGGATCCCGAGCCCATCGCGACGATGAATTCCGCGTTCGCGTACATTCCCGGATACAACACCTGATTCACGTTGGGCAGATCCACTTCGACCAGCATCGTGCGCGTGTCAGGTGACAGCGCCTCGGGATGGCGCGTGATGGTGCCGGTGAATTTCTGGCCCGCGTAGCCCATCGCCGTGATAGTGGCGGCGTCGCCGTTTTTTATGAATGGCGCGACGTTCTGCGGCACGTAAACAAACACGCGCAGCGGAGACATCCGTGAAACGGAAATGATCGCGCCTGAACCTGGCGTGCCGGGCGTCGTATTCGCGGGCACCAGGTGGCCCGGATCGATGTAGCGCGCGGTGACGATACCGTCGAACGGCGCCGTGATCGTCTCGTACTGCTGAGTGGCGATGTCCTGATCGAGGATGGCCTTGTCCTGGAGCATCGTAAAATGGGTTTCGTCTGCCGTCTGCTGCGGGATGACCTGTGAACGCACCAACTGCTGGTAGCGCTTGTCGGTGACACGGGCGAGGTTGTAGTTGGCGCGCGCGGTGGCGACCTGCTGATCGAGTTCGGGCGAGGTGAGGATGGCGAGCAGTTCGCCCTTCTGGATGCGGTCGCCCTTGTCGACCTTGATGGTCTTCAGGTAGCCGGGAATTTTGGCGAAAATGTCGGTCTCGTCGTAGCCGCGGATCGTCGCCGGCAGTTTGAGATGGCTGGTGGTCGGAGGCTCCAGCACGTCGGTGACCAGCACGTGCGGACCCAACTGATTTTGAGTCTCGAGCGCCGACGTCTGGCGGCCGATCCAGAGCTCGCGCGCGAGCACGAGGCCGGCCGTCGCGATCAGTGCGACGATGATCGCAATAATCCATCCGGCGAAGAAAATCCCGCCGGGAGCGGGCACGCTGAAAGTTTTCGGATCGTCTTCTATCTCAGCCATATATAAATACTATGCACCCGGCATCGTGACTGATTCGATCTCGGAATCGCGCTGTTTCTTGCCGATCACGTCGCGACCGAAGATCGAATAGACGGCCGGCACGACGAATAGCGTCATCATTGTGGCAGCCATCAGACCGCCGATCACGGCGCGGCCCAACGGCGCATTCTGCTCGGAGCCGGAACCGAGCGACAACGCCATCGGCAGCATCCCGAGGATCATCGCCAGCGCGGTCATGATGATCGGGCGAAAGCGGATGCGGCCGGCCTCGATCGCGGCGGCCAGCGGACTGTAACCTTCCTCGCGCAGTTCGTTGGCGAACGTGATCAGCAGGTTGCCGTTGGCGACGCCGACGCCGACCGCCATGATTGCGCCCATCAGCGATTCGACATTGATGGTCGTGCCCGTTATCGCAAGCATCCAGAGCACGCCGGCCAGCGCACCCGGCACCGCCATCATGATGATGAAAGGCTCGAGCCACGACTGAAAGTTCGCGACCATCAGCAGGTACACGAGCACGATGGCAAGGACCAGGCCTTCGCCGAGGGTTCTGAACGAGTCGCGCATCGCCTGGCTCTGTCCGCGGATGACGACGCGGGTGCCGGCCGGCAACTTGCCGAGGTTGTTGATCTCGTGCTGCACGGCGGAGGCCACGCCGCCGAGGTCGCGGCCATGGACGGCGCAGTCAACGTCGATAACGCGCTGCACGGTGTAGTGCGCGACAACAGCCGGATCCCAGGCATGACTGACCGTACTGAGGTTGCCGAGCAACTGGGGCTGGCTCTGTGTAGTTGTACTGGAGATGTCGGCATTGCTGGTGGAGGCGGTGCCGTTGATTCCATTCGACGACGACGGAGTGCTGAGTGGAATGTTCGACAGCAGCGCGACGGAATCGATTATATGCTGCGGCTGCTGCGCGATGACGCTGTAGTTGACGCCGTTTTTCGGATCGAGCCAGAAGTTAGGCTGTAGCAGCGACGCGCCGGAGAGCGTGGCCAGCACACTCGAGGTGACCTGCTGCTGGGTGATGCCGAGTTGCAAAGCCTTGGCGCGATCGACGTTGACCTTGAAGGTCGGATAATCCTGCGGCTCGGCGATGCGGAGATCGCTGACGCCCGGAATCGTGCGCATCCGCTCCTGGAGCCGCAGCGCAATGTCGTAGTCGGCCTCCAGATTGTTGCCGTTGATCTGCGCGTCGATCGCCGCGGGCAAGCCGAAATTCAGCACCTGGCTGACAATGTCGGCGGCCTGAAAATACACCGTGACGTTGGGAAATTTCACGGATAGCATGTCGCGAATTTGCTGCTGATAACCGGCAGTCGGTTTATGGTCGGTCTTCAACTGGATAAGCAGGTCGGCATCTTGCGGCCCGATCGTATCGGTCTGGTAAAAGGCCAAATCGTATGAGAGCGGCAGACCGATGTTGTCGCTGATGCCTTGCAGCTCGTTGTCGGGCACCACGGTGCGAATCGCGCGTTCGATCTCGTCGACCACCAGCTCGGTGTGCTCGATTCGAGTTCCGGTCGGCATCCGAACGTGCAGGCTCATCATGCCGGCGTCGATCGCTGGAAAGAAATCCTCGCCGACGACCGTCAACAGCGCCAGTGAAGAGAGAATGATTACGGCGACGCAGACGAGCGAGAAAGTGCGGCGCGCGATGAACTTGGCAAGTCCGAAGCGATAGTGATGCTTGAGCCGCTCGAAGCGAGCGTCGAAACCACGCACGATGCGGCCCCATCTGCCATTGCCGAGAGTTTCCTCGTGGTCTTCGGGGAGCAGCAGGCGCGCCATCGTCGGCACCAGCGTGCGCGAGAGCAGGTACGACGTGAGCATCGCGAACACGACCGCCAACGCGAGCGGAGTGAACAGGAATTTCGCCACTCCGGTCAGCAACACGACCGGGAAAAACACGATGCAGATGGCGAGCGTGCCGACGAAAGTGGGCGTGGCGATTTGCGACGCGCCGTCCAAAATCGCCACCAGCAGCGGCTTGTCCAGCGCCTGGTTGCGATGGATGTTTTCGACTTCGACGGTGGCGTCATCGACCAGCATTCCGACCGCGAGTGCGATACCGCCCAGCGTCATCGTGTTGATGGTCTGACCGCTTAGCTTGAGGCCGATGATGGCAGTCAGGATTGAGAGCGGAATCGACGTGATGACGATGATCATGCTGCGCGGCGAACCGAGGAACAGCAGCACCATGATTGCCACCAGCGCCGCGGCCGTGACCGCCTCCTGCACGACGTCTTTCAGCGCGGCCCGCACGAATTGCGATTGGTCGAACGTGAGCGCCACGTTCAGGCCCTTGGGCGCGGTCGCTCGGATGTCGGGCAGCTTGGCTTTGACCGCATCGACGACCGCCAGCGTCGACGCGTCGGCGTGCTTGACCACCATCAGGTACGTCGCCTGCGATCCGTTGAAGCGCACGACGTTGGTCTGCGGCTGATGCGTGTCGGTGACGTGAGCCACATCGCCGAGGAACACCGGCGCACCGTTGAGATATTTAATCGGCAGCTTGTTGAAGTCGGGAACCGTCGGCACCGACATGTTCAGGTCGACGTTGTATTCGTAATTGCCCATCTTCGCGGTGCCCGACGGGATGACGACGTTGGTTGCGCCGAGCGCGTTGCCGACGTCGAAGGCGGAGAGCCCGTTGGCATAAAGCGCGGTGGGATCGAGATTCGCGATCACGGCGCGGCTCACACCGCCCAGCGGCGCGGGCGAGGAGAAGCCGGGAATCGTGAAGAGCTGGATGCGGATGAAGTTGAGGCCGTAGTCGAACAGCTTGTTGGTCGAAAGCACGTCGCTGTAGACGTTGAGCTGCGCGACCGGGACGTTGCTGGCGTTATACGAAATGATCTGCGGCGGCTCGATGCCGCGTGGCAGATTGCTCAGGATGGTCTCGGACACTGCGTTTATCTGCGCGATCGCTGCGCCGATGTCAGAGCCGGGTTGGAAGTAAACCCTCAGCAGCCCGATGCCGTTGATCGATTCGGATTCGATATGCTCGATGCCGTTGACCGTGGTCGAATAAGCGCGCTCGGAGATGAAGACGATCCGGCGCTCGACATCGAACGAGGACAGGCCCGGATAATTCCAGACCACCAGCACGACCGGCAGATCGATCGACGGGAAGATGTCGACGTTCATGAGGCCGAACGACAAGACCCCGAGCACCAGCATCAGCATCGCCATAACGGCAACGGAAAGAGGCCGGCGAAGGGCGAGTCGAACAATCCACATAAGGGGTGCCGAAGACCGTGGTTAAAGCAGGCGACGAAGCTTACGCATAACCCGCGAGTACATTTCAAAAATATGGCAGGGCCGCGGGCAAGGCAAGTTGAGATCGGTGAACGAAGGATTACGCGCAGTCAGTGCGCTGGCGCCGTGGCAGATGGCGCGTTGGAGGAATCCGGATTAAGGCACCGGGGCGGCGTTCAGCAGGCCCGCCGCTTCGTCGTAGCCCAGCATCAGGTTCATGTTCTGGACCGCCTGGCCCGCCGCGCCTTTGCCGAGGTTGTCGATCGCCGTCAGCACCAGCAGCGTTTCGCTGCGGCGATCGAGGATGAACGCCAGCTCGCAGTAGTTGGTCGCGCGCACGTTGCGCAGCTCGGGCAGCTCGCCCGGCTTGAGGATTCGCACGAAGCGCGACTTCGCAAAGCTCGCCTCAAACGCGGCGTGCACATCGCTCTCGGTCGTGCCTGCGCGCGGACGCATGAAGATCGAGCTCAGCAGACCGCGCGTTATCGGCAGCAGATGCGGCACGAACAGCAGCGCGATATCGCGGCCGAGCGCGGCGGAGATTTCCTGCTCCATCTCGGGCACGTGGCGATGGTTGCCGACTTTGTACGCGCGGAAGTTCTCGTTGACCTCGGCGAATAGCTGCTCGATCGATGCGGCGCGGCGCGCACCGGTGGTGCCCGACTTCGCGTCGATGATTATCGACGACGGCTCGATCAGGTCGCGCCGGATGAGCGGCAACAGCGCAAGCAGGGCTCCGGTCGGGAAGCATCCGGGATTCGCGACGAGCCGAGCCTCCCGCAGCTCGTGCCGATGGAATTCGCTGAGGCCGTAAACGGCCTCCTTGAGGAGCTGCGGCGCTGGATGCTCCATCCCGTAAGTGGCCCGAAACTGTGCCAGGTCCTTGATGCGAAAATCCGCGGACAGATCGACAACCTTGATGCCCGCCTTGATCAGTTCCGCAGTATGCGCCGTGCCTACCGTCTCCGGCAGACACGAGATGGCGACGTCGGCGCGCCCATTCACGAGGTCGGGCCGTAATTCTTCGAAGGGCGGCAGATCGATGCCGGCCATGTGGCGATAAACGTCGGCGACTTCGCGTCCGGCGTAATGCTCCGACGTGAGCACGCTCAGATCGACGAACGGATGGCTGGCGAGGATGCGCACCGCCTCGATACCCGAGTATCCGGAAGCGCCAACCACGGCCACCTTGACCTTGTCATTCATTGCCACCTGCGGGATCTCAATTCTCCTTTACGGGAGGATTTCGAATCAACTCAACTATCATGATAGCGCGCGTCGAGCCAGTTCGCGCTACTTGCTCTCGAACTCGAAGACCATCTCGGTTGGCGGATGGTCAGGATCGGCGGCAAGCTTGTCCAGGTAGATGCGAACCGGCGTGTCGTCGGGGCGCGTCTGGCCCAGCTGCTCGAGCTCCTGGCGTGCCGAGAATACATCGCCCGCACGAATCATCGTCAGCGCGTCGCCAAAGTGTCGATAGAAGGAAGGATCGACGCCATCGTTGTCGCGTCCGGCGACATGGACGATCGGCACGTACAATTCTTTTCCCTTGACCTTGACCAGCCCAAGCTCGCGCCCGATGTATCCTGCGCCCGCTTCGGTGTAGGTCTCGCGACTGACCAGCAGATGCACCTTGAAATGCCGGGTGAGACCTTCGAGCCGCGACGCGAAGTTGACGGTGTCGCCGATGACGGAGTAGTCGAAGCGATTTTCGCCGCCGAGGTTGCCGACTACGACATCGCCGGTCGAAATGCCGATGCCGATGTCGAGATCGGCGAAGCGCGGATCGGTGGTCTGCAGCACGTGGAGATTCTCGAGCATCTTGAGCGCGCAATCGATCGCAGAGCGGGACGGATTCTCAAGATCGTTGGGCGCGCCCCAGAATGCCATGATGCCGTCGCCCATCAACTTGTCGACGACGCCGCCGGTCTTGAAGATGACGTCGATCATCGAAGTCATGTAGGTGTTCAGCAGAGCGAGCAGATCCTCGGGCTCGGTCTTCTCGGAGCGCTTGGTAAAGCTGACGATATCGGCGAACAGAATCGCCAGATGACGCCGCTCGCCGCCGAGCTTCAAACCCTCGGGCGAATCCAGCAGCGACGTGATGACGTCGGGATTCAGGTAATGCTCGAAGGCCAGGCGCAGGTAGCGTTTCTCGCGGCCCTCGGTGATGTAACGATAGCCGGCCAGGAACATGTAGATGAGGAGCGCGGAGAGCATCGGGAAGACGATTCCGATCACGAGGCCGTCATCCAGCAACCGGTGTTGGGCATAAGCGTAATAGCCGACCAGCAGGATGACGCCCATCGCCGCCGACGCCATCGCCGACAGCCACGCCACGCCCATCGCCATCGCGATTCCGATGAGCAGCGTCGCCAGCAGCGTTATCTCGCGCGCCTCGATCGGACGGCGCAGGAAATCGCCTTGCAACATGTTGTCGATCGCGTTGGCGTGGATCTCGACGCGCGGCATGTCGGGGTTGATCGGCGTCACGCCGCGATCGCCCAGCCCATGCGCAGTCGCACCGACCAGCACTATCTTGCCGGCGAGTTTGTCCGGCGCAATCTTGTGATCGATGATGTCCGAGACGGAGTAGTACGGGAACGGCTCGGTGCCGCGGCGGAAATTAATCAGCATCCGCCCGTCGTCATCCACCGGTATCCGGACTCCCGCCACCGCGACGCCGGACACGCCTTCCTGATCGACCCCCAATTCCATCGGCGCACCGTCGGCGAACGCGTCGGCGAGCGCGATAAACAGCGGCGCACAATACTGGCCGTCGAAGTGGATGACCGTCATCTCAGTGCGGATTTCACCGTCCGCGTCCGCATCGACGTCGAAGAATCCGATCGAGCGGGCGGCGCTGTTAAGCAGTTGCGTCGGCGGCTGGTACGCATGCGCATCGATCAAATCGTGCGGCTTGCCCGGCGCCTGCCGGACGATTCCGTAGGTGAGCGGCCCGGGTGCTCGAATCTGGTCGAGATAGCCCGCGGTTTTACCGGTTCCAAGCCGGCCCTTGAGATGGTGGGTCTGAAATGCGTACCCGAGCACCGTCTGGCCTTGCGCTTTCATCGCGGCCGCAAATGCCTCGTCGTTGCTCGGACCCAGCACGTCGCGAATCGATCCCGCCGTCAGCCCCAGCACGGACAGCTTTTGACTGATGGGGCCGCGTGCCACGTCGCTCTTGTCGTCTTCGCTGAAAATAGCATCGAAGCCGATCACTTTGACCTTGTAATCATTGAGCGCATCGACCAGCCGGCCCAGCACCAGCCGCGGCCATGGCCATTGCCCGAGGTGCGCGATACTGCGGTCGTCGATAGTGGCGATCACCACCATGCCGGTCGAAGGATGCGGCGTAATAGTGTTGATGCGAAGGTCGTATGCGATCAGATCCATGCGCTCGAATGCGTCATGGAAACGGTCGCGCGAGACGAACAAAAGACCCAGCAGCACGATCCCGAACAGAAACGTGCGCCATGAGAATCTGCGTGTCGGATTTGACCCTTTTGAGCTCGCCATCGTCAGCGATTCGAGCTTACCCCGCCGGCGCTCCCGCCGCTATTCGCAGGCCGCCCTTACTCGAACCAGCTCAGCTGCTTATACATGCTCAGCTGTCCATACTGATGAGCGTTGCCGTAGCCGGCCTGCGCGCTCACGCCCAGCTGCCACGGCCGGTAGTAGAAACCGAGATCCGGCCCGCCCTGTCCCTGCCCTTCATTCAGGAAACCGCCGAAGTACATCGCGCCGCCGATACCGCCGAGGATCATGTACTTTTCGGTCGACAGCAGGATCGCATTCACATCGATTTCGCTGCTGGTCACGCCGTTCTGATAGTCATGGATGCTGCTGAAGGATCCGTTGAGCGGATGCTTGCTGTGGAGAAACAGCCAGCTCGAGAAGTCGCCCTCGATTATGAAGGCGTCGCTGTCGGCCACGTCGTGCCCGCCCGAGACGTACAGATGCGTCCCCGGATAGAGCGTGAAATCGGCGCCGCCCTGGAAGCGCCCGAAGTTGAGCCGCGGAAAACTGCCGCTGCCCGGCGACAGCGGACTCTCGAAGCCGTTGCCGATCCACAGTTGGTAGCCGGTCGCGCGCGCGAAGCCACCCACGTATGGCGTGATGCTTTGCTCGACCTGCGCGCCTTCCTGCAGCACGCCGTATTTGTCGCTGACGAAGCCGCCGCCGAACATCGTCGCCTGCAGCAGTCCGGGGCTTTGGAGCGAGAAGAATCCCGGGTAGGTTTCGTCGAACCATTGCGCACGTGCGGCGGGCGCGATCGCGATCACGCTCAGCGCTGCTGCGAGGGCGACCGTAATGCTAACGCGGGAAATTCGTTTCGTCGCCACGTCTCACCTCCTCCGCTTACCTGGGATTCATAGACGGCGGCGTTACCGTCGTCATGTTCACGCATACCGGACATGCCGGCACGGGCGCCCCACCCGATGACGGCGCCGCTCCTGTGAACTGCGCGCCGCCCCCGGCCGCGCTGTCCAGCGAAACCGCTCCGGTCATCGCGAGCGGTCCCGCAGCCGTCGGCGGCTTGTCGCATGGCAGCGTCGCCTCGTAACCCGCCTGTACATCCTCGCCAACGTTGGGCGCCCCCACTGGCGACAGGTTGACGGTCCCCGTGTAGACGGAGACATCCGTATATCGTTCGCATCCCTGGTAGCCGGGCCTGATTACATTCTCGCTGTACGCAGTATCGAACTTGGTGCCGCGCACAGCAGCGACGGCGTTCGGAGTATGCACCTGGTAGTCTGTCGCCGCGCCGCCTGATGCGGCGTTGACGAGAGATCGCATCACGCCTGAAAACAAGCTGATGCGCGCCGAGGTAGCTCCACCACTGATAGTGAACTGGTCGAGCGTAATGCTGCTGGACGGCCCGAGGTCGAGCCGGCTCTGATCGTTGAGAATGATGACGGCGTGTCCGCTGGGCCCGGTGACGATTCGATCGCCGACGTTTACACCCACGCCCGCGGCCGCTCCAATCGTCGCGCCGCCGGCGCGCTGGATTTGCACTTGACCGGCGACCGATTGGAATGATCCAGCTACGGTCTGCGCCAGCACCGGCCCGGATATCAGGAGCAATAGCGCGCCTATGATCAACAACTTCGCAGCCGTTCCGGCGCTTTTCGGTCTCGACGCATCTAATGGCGCTCCTTTAACGTGGCGCTTCCCTTGTATTTGTCGGAGTCCGGACTTGTCAAATCCCTCGGCTAAACACCCGTAATTGCAGGCAAAAAAGAGAGGGGCGCGAGCCTCGCTCACGCCCCTCTTTCAAAATGAAGTTTCCGATCGCGCCGCGCGCGCTGCCGCTTGCGTCCTAGCGCTTGGAGTACTGCGGCCGCTTGCGCGCTTTGTGACGGCCGTATTTCTTGCGCTCGACCTCGCGCGGATCGCGCGTCAGCATCCCGCCCTTGCGCAGCGTCGGCCGCAGCGTCTCAGTCGCTGTCACCAGCGCGCGCGAGATTCCGTGACGGACAGCGTCGGCCTGCGCCGCGATTCCGCCACCCTCGACGCTGATCAGCACATCGTACTGACCGACGGTCTCCGTCGCCTCGAACGGCTCCAGGATTCGCATGCGCGACGTCGGTCGCGGGAAGTAGTCCTCGAGCGTGCGCTCATTAACTGTGATCGTGCCGGTGCCGGGGAGCATTCTGACGCGCGCCACCGCGGTCTTGCGCCGCCCCGTAGTCCAGATGATGTTTTTCTTTTCTGCCATGTAGCCAGTGCCTTGGTTAAACGCTCACGCTTTTGGGCTTTTGCGCCGCATGCGGATGCTCGGCGCCGCGATAGACTTTGAGCTTGTTAAAAATCTGATGCCCGAGCCGATTCTTCGGCAACATCCCCTTCACTGCGATCTCGAGCAGCCGCTCCGGCTTGGCGTCGAGCATCTTGCCCGCAGTGGTCTTGCGAATTCCGCCCGGCCACTCGGTATGGCGATAGTACACCTTGCCCTGCAGCTTCGATCCCGTCAGGCGAACCTTGGCGGCGTTGATGATAACGACGAAGTCGCCGGTATCCTGGTTGGGCGTGTAGTCGGGACGCGTCTTGCCGGTCAGCAGGCTCGCCGCGCGCGAGGCCACTCGTCCAAGCGCGCGCTCGTTCGCATCGATGACGACCCATTGGCGGTCGCGCAGTCCACTCTCGCGAGAGATGCTGCGGGTTTGTTCGGTCAGCTTCAAGTTCGTGCCTCGGTGATAAAATTCAATTTTGGCGGGGCCGATGGGATTTGAACCCACGACTTCCGACGTGACAGGCCGGCGTTCTAACCGGGCTGAACTACGACCCCGCCCGAACCATCTGTTGTTACATTTTCCAGCCGCCGTAGCAACAACACTCCGCGCTTCGGTGGTGTATTAATTTGGTTTCCAGTCGTTTTTCAATTCATCTGGAATGATGTCGGGGAACTCCTCGTGCAGACGTCTCGACATCATGACCGTTTCCCCCATGCTCTTGCCGATGAACTGAACGTACTGTTTGAACTCTTCGTCTGACAGATCGCCACAGGCGACGTGGTTTCTCATGTGCTCAGCGATATGCGCGAGACTCTCCCGCGCACTCCACAGAAAAGTATCGATTCTCAGCGCAAAGTCTCTCTTCATACACGCACCTCAGTGATCAGTTCTTCGACCGACCATAGTCGATCCGTCACGCCAGCGGCCATCGCGGGCGTACAGTCCGATGCACAGGCTGGACAATCTGGGCTTACAATTTTAGTGTCCGGGGTTAGATCACGTCTCTCCGGGGAGCAATCACGATGCATACCGAGCTTTGCGATCGACTGGGGATCGAGTTTCCGATTTTTGCGTTCAGCCATTGCCGGGACGTGGTCGCGGCCGTCACCAAGGCCGGCGGGTTTGGAGTGCTCGGGGCATTGGCCTATCCCGCCGCGCAGCTCGAGTACGAGCTCAAGTGGATCGATGCGCAGGTGGGAGACAAGCCTTACGGCGTCGATATTGTCATCCCGGGAAAGTACGAGGGCATGGGCGAGATCGATCCGATAAAGCTCGAGCAGCAGCTTATCGCGGCGATTCCGCAGGCGCATCGCGCGTTCGTCGACAAGATTCTCGAGCGGCACGGAATTCCCGATCTGCCGGCCGAGGAAAAAGGCGGGAGCGATTTGCTTGGATGGACGGCGGCGACTGCCGCACCGCAGATAGATGTGGCGTTGCGGCATCCGAAGGTGAAACTCATCGCCAATGCGCTCGGCACGCCGCCGCCGGACGTGATCGAGCGGGTCCATGATTCGGGCCGATTGATGGCGGCGCTGTGCGGGGCGACCAAGCATGCGCTCGCGCAGAAAAAGGCGGGCGTCGATATTCTAATCGCGCAGGGACATGAGGGCGGCGGCCACTGCGGCGAAATCGGCAGCATGGTGCTGTGGCCGGAGGTGGTCGAAGCCGTCGCGCCGATTCCGGTGCTGGCTGCGGGCGGTATCGGCACGGGCAGGCAGATCGCGGCGGCGCTCGCGATGGGCGCGCAGGGCGTGTGGACCGGATCGATCTGGCTGACGGTGCAGGAGGCGGAGTCGACGCCGGCGCAACGCGAGGCGTACTTTCGCGCAACCAGCTCGGACACGGTGCGATCGCGATCGTTCACCGGCAAGCCGGCGCGGATGCTGCGCAATGGTTGGACGCAGGCGTGGGAAGAACCGGATGCACCCAAGCCGCTGCCGATGCCGATGCAATATATCGTCGCGGCGCCGGCTGCGGCACGCGCGCGCCGCTACGGCGAGAAGGGCAACGTGTTGGGGTTCAATCCTGTCGGGCAGATTGTCGGGCGCATGAACGAGATTCGGTCCGTGAAGGAAGTCGTGTACGGGATGGTCGAGGACTACCTGGCGGCCGTCGAGCGGCTGGATAAGTTGACGTCGTAAAGGACGATGAAATCATGAGCGAGCAACCGCATGCGATTGTCGAGCGGCGTGGGCACGTGCTGACGATCACCTTGAACCGGCCCGAGGCGCGCAATGCGTTGTCGACCGAGATGATGGAGATCATGTCGAGCACGTGGGATGAGGTGAACGCGAACGCGGATATTCGCGTCGCGATCATCACGGGCGCGGGCGGCGCATTTTGTGCCGGCGCGGATTTGAAGGCGATGACCCGCATGCATCCTGGGGACAGCTTTCGCCAGGGCAACGCGGGCGGTTTGAGCGCCGGCGTTATCAAGCCGCTGCTCAAGGGGTTTCGATTGACCAAGCCGCTGATCGCCGCGGTCGAAGGCGCGGCGATTGCCGGCGGTACCGAAATTCTGCAGGCGACTGATATTCGCGTCGCGGGCGAGAGCGCGCGCTTCGGCGTCTCGGAAGTGCGATGGGGTCTGTTTCCGCTGGCGGGCTCGACGGTGCGATTGCGCCGACAGGTTCCATACACAATCGCGGCGGATATTTTGCTGACGGCGCGACATCTGAAGGCGGCCGAGGCGAAAGAGATCGGACTGATCGGCTACGTCGTGCCCGACGGGCAGGCGCTGGCGAAGGCGAATGAGCTGGCGGACATGGTCGCTGCCAACGGGCCGGTCGCCGTGCAAGCAGTGCTGCGCTCGCTGCGCGAAACCGAATGCATCCCTGAAGACGAAGCGATGCGAATCGAGAGCAAAATCGGCATGGACGTTTTTCTCAGCGAGGACGCCAAGGAAGGGCCGCTGGCGTTCATGCAGAAGCGCAAACCCGAGTTCAAAGGGCGCTAGACGAGTCGAGAGGCGATGCAGCGAAACGGCTGCATTTTGTCGTTCCCATTGCGCCGCTAGTTAATCTAACATGACACGTGGACTCGCGGCTCGAAGCGCGCGCGTCCGGAGGTCTTGATGGATTCAGCGGATGCGAAAACCGCCGGCGGCGGATCAGCCACTGCCGCGCACCTGTCCGAGCCATTGACGCTCAAGACCAAGTTGCTTTACGGCGCGCCGAGTTTCGCCGGCGCCGGCATGGTCATCCCGATCTTCATCAACATGCCGAAGTTCTATGCCGACACCGTGCTGGTACCGTTGGGGTACCTGGCGATGGCGATTGCGATTGCGCGGTCGCTCGATGCGCTGAGCGATCCGCTGATGGGCTGGATCTCCGATCATACGCATACACGGCTTGGGCGTCGGCGGCCGTACATTCTGATCGGCGCACCGCTTTGCGGAATTGCATTTTTCTGCCTGCTGAATCCGCCGGCGGCGCTGACCGGAGGGCGCGCCGCGATGTGGTTCGGCACAACCTTCATCCTTTACTTTATATTTCACACAGTCTACGTTTTGCCGCACTACGCGCTCGGGCCCGAGCTGACGCAGAACTACAACGAGCGCTCGACGCTGTTCGCGTGGCGCGAGTCGTTCACCATTCTCGGCACTATTGTCGCGGCGGCGGCGCCGGGCGTATTGCAGGCGTTCCACATGACCGAGCGCCGGGCGTTCTTCTGGCTCGGGATCTTTTTTGGCGTCCTGCTCAGCGTCCTCTACGGCCTGCTGGTACTGAACATAAAGGAGCGTCCTGATTTCGTCGCGCGCGAGAGCAACCCGCTGGTGCCTGGCGTGCGGCGCGCGTTGCGCAATCGGCCATTCGCAATTCTGCTCGGCAGCTACATTGTCGGCAGCATCGCCGGCGCGATTCCGGCGACGATGATGCCGTTCTTCAATGCGTACGTAATCCGTCCCCACAATCCCACCACCTGGCTTTCGATCCTGTTGCTTGGTTATTTCGGGTTTGGATTTCTCTCGCTGCCGTTTTGGGTTTGGATTGCGCGCCGGGTCGGAAAGCTCAATGCGTATCTCGCCAACATGTTCATCGGTATCAGCGGCGGCAGTCTCATGTTTCTGCTGGGGCGCGGCGACAACTGGTGGCTGCTTTTGCTGATTTGCTATGCGGGAATCGGATTCGGCGCGGGCTTGTTCCTCACGCCGTCGATGCAAGCCGACGTAATCGACTACGACGAGCTCTACACCGGCAAGCGGCGCGAGGCGCAGTACACGGCGTTCTGGTCGATGCTGCCGAAGTTCGTCGCGATTCCCAGCGCGGCGATTCCAATCGCGGTGCTCGCATCGCTCGGCTACATCCCGAACGCCAATCAAGTACCGCGCGTGGTCTTCGCGATTCGAGCGATTTTCGCGCTTGCTCCCGCGACTTGCTCCGCGCTCTCTTTCCTGATCGCGCGGCGCTATCCGATCACCGAGACGATTCACAGCAAGATTCTCGAAGGTATCGAGTCGCACGAGCGCGGCGAGGTGGCCGTCGATCCGATGACTGCCGCGATCGTGCCGCCGCCGAAGCCCGGCCATGACGAGGACGTCGGCTGGTTCCTCGACTACTTTTCCAGCGGCGAGTTGAAGCGCTATCTCGCCAAGGGCGCGTCGCAGCCGGTGCGCGACGTGCTCACGATGGCGGCGGTGTCGATCGGCGTCTCGATCCTTTCAGTCATCTACGTGCTGGAACGCGTCCGATCGCTCAGCACCGACCCCGGCGCGATGATGTCGCTGATCGTTGTCACCGCGGGGCTCGCGTTCGCGATCTTCGTGTTCCACCTGATGCGCCTTGGACCTGCGCGGCGGCTCGCTGCCGGCGAAATACCGGCCGACGCAGTCAGAGCGCATCTGGGCGAAGTAGTAGCGGCGCTGCAGGAGGGCACTCCTGCGCCGGTGGTCGCACCCGGTGTCGTGAACCCCAGCTAGTTGATAATAAATATTGTGGGACGCGGGCAGTTCCCGCTGCTGCGCTGAAACTGTCGGAGGATTTGTCGATGCCGTCGATCCCTGTGGTAGCTGCCAATGATTCTCCGGCAAAGGTCGTTGCGTGCCTCGAGCGCGACGGCGCGGTCGTCGTCACCGGCGTGATCGATCGCGGCGTGCGCGAGTCCATTCTGCGCGAGCTTGCGCCGCATCTCGAGCCTGTCGATCCGGATGCTTTCATCAATGACAAGTACGCGGCCGACGGCTTCTATCCCGGAAAGACCAAGCGGCTCACGGCGCTGGTGGCGCGGTCGGAGACGTTTCGCACCTTCGTGACGCATCCGCTGATGCTGTCGGCGTGCGACGCAATTCTGAAACCCAACTGCCTGCATTACCAGGTGCATGCGACGGCGGCGCTGAAGATTGGGCCCGGTGCGCGGGAGCAAGTGCTCCATCGCGAGGAGGATCCGTATCAGTTTTTCAAAGTGCCGCGCCCGCGAATGATCCTCGCCAGCATGTGGGCGATTACCGATTTCACTGCGGCGAACGGCGGAACGAAGATCGTTCCCGGCAGCCATCTGTGGCCCGCGGGTCGCGAGGCGCGTCCCGATGAAGTCGTTGCGGCCGAGATGCCGGCGGGATCCGTGCTGCTCTGGATGGGCGGGACGCTGCATGGCGCTGGTGCGAATCGCACCGACGAATGGCGCTATGGCGTGTTTCTCTCGTATTCGCTCGGGTGGATGCGGCAGGAAGAAAACCAGTACATCGACGTGCCGCACGAGGTCGCGCGCACGCTTTCAAAGGAAGTGCGCGAGCTCGTCGGCTACAGGATGCACATGGGAATCGGCTACTACGACGCGCAGGCGAACGATCGTCGCGGCGAGAAACGCTGATGGCCAAAGTTCCATATCGCGTGCGGCCGGAGACCGCCGTGCTGACGCGCGGCTTCGACCCGGAGTTGTCGGTCGGCTCGGCGCGGCCGCCGGTCTATCGCAGTTCGACCTTCGTGTTTCCAAGTCCGGAGGCGGCCGAGCGCGCGTTTGGAATCGTGCTTGGGAAAATCCGTCCGCTCGGCGACGATCGTCCCGACCTGATCTATGCGCGGCTGAACCATCCCAACGCCGAAATCCTCGAGGAGCAGCTGGTGCCGCTCGAGCGCGGCGCCAACTCGGCGGCGATCTTCAACTCGGGCATGGCTGCGATCTTCACGGTGATGCTCGCGTTCCTCGAGCGCGGCGGCTCGCTCATCTATACGCAGCCGCTGTATGGCGGCAGCCAACATTTGATCCACCAGGTGATCGAGCCGCTCGGTTTCGAGGCGCGGGCGCGTGCCGGCGGGCAATACCACGGCGCTGACGGACGCGATTGAGCAGGCGAATAATCTGAGCCTCGTGCTGATCGAGACGCCGGCCAATCCGACGCTGGTGATGACCGATATCGCGGAGGCATCCGCCGCGATTCGGCGCAGGAATAAACGCGCACTGCTGGCGATCGACAACACGTTGCTCGGACCGACCTTTCAGCATCCGCTGATTAACGGCGCGGACCTTGCGATTTACTCGGCGACCAAGTTTCTCGGCGGCTTCAGCGACTTGCTGGCCGGCGCGGTGCTGGCCGAGGATCCGGAATTGATCCAGACGCTGACCGGCATACGCGCGCTGCTGGGCAATATCCTGCAGGCCGACGAATGCTGGATGCTCGATTCGCGACTGTCGACCGTCGCGCTGCGGATGAATCGGCAGAGCAAGAACGCGCAGCGAATCGCCGAGCAACTCGCCAAGCATCCGCGGGTCAAGCGCGTTATCTATCCGTCGCTGTTCACTGACGCGGCGCAGATAAAGATTCGCGACGCGCAGACCGACTACCCCGGCTCGCTGTTGTCGCTGGAGGTTGAGGGCGGCAAGACTGCGGCGTTCGAATTTTTGCGGCGTTTGAAGATCGCGAAGAACGCCGTCAGCCTCGGCGGCGTCGAAACTCTCGTCTGCCATCCGATGACGACGACGCACAGCGAGTTGTCGGCCGAGGAATTATCGGCGGCCGGGATCGGCGAGTCGTTGGTGCGTATCTCGGTCGGCACCGAGCATTGGCGCGATTTGCTCGAGGAGTTCGTCCGCGCGCTGGGGTGAGAGGTGTGAGGGGATGAAGTTTTGTGATATTGGTGTGTGGTGGTGGGGTTTATAAAAGAGAGGAACAGTGCTGACTACTAGAGCACTGAGAGTAAGGTACTGTGCGATGATAGAAGTAGTGCAGAGCGAGGATATCAAAGCAAGAAACGCGTGAGAGCTCTGCTAGATAATGCTGGGTGATCGTGAGCGATTGATGCATCGCATTTGGTACAGCGCGGTGGTGGAGCTTGGTTTGCGAAAGAAGAGTATAAAGCTGTGGTGCGCTGCAAAGGTGGAGCGCCATAAAGTTGGGAATCACTTCACTCTCAGTTTCAACTGGTGTGCTGCTGGTTACTTATATAGTAGTTGAAATACTCACATAGTAGGTATGTATTACAAACTCCAAAAACAAATAATGAATCCAAAGACAGACCACATGCATTAGTAAACAAAATAAAAACACACGAGAAAACAGCAACTACAACTAAAAAATCATAAATTAAAGAGAAATGAGAAAAATAGTAATCAAAGAAAAAAAAAAAGAAAAAAAAAAGTGCTGCCCGGTACGTTAAACAGCGATCGTAGGTAGCGACGGGTTGTTTCGTCCCCGTAGGCGCATCATTTGCGGCGAGGCGGGAATAGGATCGGTTGCAGGCATGACAGAGGCTGACCAATGGAACCGATTCAAATTCTGGATCATCTGATTGAAATCTGCGTCGACAGCGAAAGTCGCTATCGCAGCGCCGCCGGCGATGTCGGCAAGGCGGACCTCGAACAATTTTTCAACCAGCAGGCCGCGTCGCGCAAACGTAACGCGGACGAACTCGACCTGGAGCGCAAGCGGATTGGTGGAGAAGGCGATGAGTCGGGCACGTTCGCCGGACTGCTCGATCGAGCGGCGATGGACTTCAACGTGATCATGAGCATGGGCGATACCGGCGTCGTCGAATGGTGCCGCAAGGACGCGCAATCCGCGATCGACGAATACGAGAAGGCGCTGGCGCAGGAGTTGCCGCTATCGGCGCGCGCAGCGGTCACCTTTCAACTGACTCAGAATCGCTCGACGCTCGCGTCGCTCGAAAAAGTTCTGCGCAGCTACGGCGGACCCAGATCGTAGAATCCGCGACTGCTCGCCGACTACAACAATTTCATTCCGGTGGCGGCTTCGAGCTCGGCGATCGCCTGCGGACCGCTCTCGACCTTGATGGTTGTCATGCCCATCGCGCGCGCGGGCTTGAGGTTGCCGCCGAGATCGTCGAGATAGACACACGCGGCGGGCGCTACGCCGAGCTTCTCGCACATCATCATATAGATCCGCGGATCGGGTTTGCGGATTCCGATTTTTGACGATTCGATCACCGCATCGAACAGTTCCATGATCTCGCGCGAATAGATCGAGCGGGCGGAGGCGGTAGCGCCGGACGCATCGGAGGGCATGTTGTTGGTGATGCATCCGGTTTTGAATTTGGTCTTGATGCGGCGCAGCGCTTCGATCATCTCGGGGCGGAAGTCGCCGGCGAGCAAGGCGAGCACGTCGCGGCCCGGAATTTCGTAGCCGAGCGCCATAGCTTCAGCCGCGAATGCAGCGTCGAAGCCGGCGAAGTCGATGGCCGCGCGTTCGAACATCGCCCACGCATTGTTTTCGTGATTGGTGGAATTGATCTTGCGGATCACGCCGACTGGTATGCCTTTGCCGCGCTCGTAGCGCGCGAACGCTTCGAACGGTGAGGTCGTGAAGACGCCGCCGAAATCCCATATCACTGCTTCGATCACTTCATTCCCCGATACGCACTTTTGAGTTTCTTTCGCGCTGATCATCATAGCGATCGCCTGTCTGATGCGCATCTTGTTGGAAATTGAGGCATCGCACTCGGCAGCGGCGATCTAAAGTTCCACTCATTGCTTCAACTTTAGGTTGAGATTGCGGGGCGCGGTCCTTGCAATGCTCGACAGTTTGATCTCGCGAAATTCTGAATCCGGAGGAGGACACTAAATTGAGCGGAAGCTCGGCACGTTTACAGGCTATCGAGGCCGTCACGACTTACCATCCCACCTCAGCGCCCCTGTCATTCGCAAACGTTTCGGCCAGTGAGCTATTCGGTTCCAACGTCTTCGGCAAATCGGCGATGAAAGAGCGGCTGCCCAAGCCGGTGTTCAAGTCGTTGATAAAGACGATAGAGACCGGATCGCACCTCGACCCTGCAATCGCGGACGTGGTCGCGGCGGCGATGAAGGACTGGGCGATCTCCAAAGGCGCCACGCACTACACGCACGTGTTCTATCCGCTGACCGGGATCACCGCCGAGAAACACGACAGCTTCCTGTCGCCCGACGGCGACGGCGGCGCGATCGCCGAGTTCTCGGGCAAGACTCTCACCCAGGGCGAACCCGACGCGTCGAGCTTCCCCAACGGCGGCATGCGCAACACGTTCGAGGCGCGCGGCTACACGATGTGGGACGTCACCAGTCCCGCCTACATCCTCGAGAACCCGAACGGCAGAACACTGTGCATTCCGACCGCCTTCGTCTCGTGGACTGGCGAGGCGCTCGACAAAAAGACCCCGCTGCTGCGCTCGATGCAGGCGCTGAACCTGCACGCGCAGCGAATTCTGAAACTGTTCGGGCACGAGAATCCGGCCAAAGTCGTTTCCTACGCGGGCTGCGAGCAGGAATATTTCCTGATCGACCGCCACTTCTACTTCTCGCGGCCGGATTTGCTCGCCACCGGACGAACCTTGTTTGGATCGCCGCCGCCCAAGGGCCAGGAGTTCGAGGATCATTACCTCGGCGCAATTCCGGATCGCGTGCTCGCCTTCATGCACGAGGCCGAGCGCGAACTGTTCAAGCTCGGGATTCCGGCGAAGACACGGCACAACGAGGTGGCGCCGGGGCAATTCGAGCTGGCTCCAGTGTTCGAGAACGGGAACGTCGCGGCGGACCATCAGCAGTTGACGATGTTCACGCTGAAGCGGGTGGCCGAGATGTACGGGATGACTTGCCTGCTGCACGAGAAGCCGTTCGCGGGCGTGAACGGTTCGGGCAAACACGTGAACTTCTCGCTCGGCAACGCGACCCAGGGCAACCTGCTCGATCCGGGCGACAGCCCGCACGCCAACGCGCAGTTCCTGGTTTTTTGCGCGGCGGTCATCCGCGCGGTCCATCGATGGTCCGGGTTGCTGCGAGCCGTCGTCGCGTCCGCCTCGAACGATCATCGGCTGGGCGCCAACGAAGCGCCGCCGGCGATCATTTCGGTTTTTCTTGGTGAACAGCTCGACGACATTTTCAACCAGGTGACCAAGGGCGGCGCCAAGAGCTCGAAAGGCGGCGAAATGCTGAAGGTCGGCGTCGACTCGCTGCCGGTCATTCCGAAGGATGCCGGCGACCGGAATCGTACGAGTCCTTTCGCCTTCACCGGCAACCGTTTCGAATTCCGCGCGGTCGGATCGAGCCAATCGATTGCGGGGCCGATGGTGGCAATGAACACGATTGTGGCCGAGTCGCTCGACTACGTCGCGACCAAGCTCGAGAAAGCGGTGGGCGACGATCCGTCGAAACTAAACGGCGCAATCCAGAAGATGCTCGAAGAGATCATGGCCGAGAGCGGCAGCATCGTCTACAACGGCAACGGCTACTCGGAGGCATGGCACAAGGAAGCGGAAAGCCGGGGACTGCCCAACCTGCGCTCGTGCGTGGATGCACTCCCGCTGCTCGGCAGCAAGGAAGCGACCGAGCTCTTCGCCAAGTACGGCGTGCTGAGCGAGCGCGAGGCGCAAGGCCGGATGGATGTGGACCTCGAGCAGTACTGTCTCGTGGTGGGGCTCGAGGCGCGGACCGTGATCGAAATGGCCAAGACGATCATTTTCCCGGCAGCGATTCGCTACCAGGGCGAGCTGGCGCAGACGTGTGCGCATCTCAAGGCGGTCGGCTACGTCTTCGATACCGACACGCTCGACAAAGTGACAGTGCTGGTGAAGGACTTGCAGGATGGAATCGTGAAGCTCGAAGGGATGCTGGCCGAGGGCGGAGGGCATAGCAAGCTCGATCACGCCAAGCATCTGTGCAACGCGGTGCTGCCGGCCATGTTAGCGATACGCAAGACTGCGGACACGCTCGAGGGCATCGTCGCGGATGACTTGTGGCCGCTGGCGACCTACCAGGAGATGCTCTTCATCATGTAGGCCGACTGGGGTTCCCATGAAAACCAAGGAGAAAAAGCACAAGAAGGATAAAAAGAAGGAGACACCGAACGGTCTCGTCGCGGAAGGCGTGACTGCGATCATCGCCGCGACGCCGCCGGCGAACGGCGCGGCCAACGGCGTCCCCCTGGAAATTCACCACGGGGACGTCAAGGCCGCGGCTCGCAAAATTAAAAACACCATCTACGAGGAGGAGCTGGCGCGCCTCCAGATCGAGCTCGTCAAGATGCAGAACTGGATCAAGCATAAAGGCTTGCGCGTGCTGGTGCTGTTCGAGGGGCGCGACGCGGCCGGCAAAGGCGGCGTGATCAAACGAATCACGGAGAGCCTCAATCCGCGGATTTGCCGAGTTGTCGCGCTGGGCACGCCGACCGAACGCGAGAAGACCCAGTGGTATTTTCAGCGTTACGTTGCGCAATTGCCCTCGGCCGGCGAAATGGTGCTGTTCGATCGCAGTTGGTACAACCGCGCGGGCGTCGAGCATGTGATGGGATTTTGCACCGACGAGCAATACCAGGAATTTCTGCGCAGCTGTCCGGAGTTCGAGCAGATGCTCTGCCGCTCCGGCCTGCTGATCGTGAAGTACTGGTTCTCGGTCAGTGACGACGAGCAGGAACGGCGCTTCCAGGGCCGCATGAACGATCCCACGCGCAGTTGGAAGCTGAGCCCGATGGACATCGAGTCGCGCTCGAAATGGGTCGAGTACTCGATGGCCAAGGACATAATGTTCCGCCATACGGATCATAAGATGGCGCCGTGGCGAGTCGTGAAGGCGGACAACAAGAAGTTGGCGCGGCTCAACTGCATTCGGCATTTGTTGAGCCTGATCCCTTACGAGGACCTGCCGCCGACTCCCTTCGCGCTCGCGCCGCGGCCGGATATGCCGACCGACTACAAGCGTCCGCCGCTCGAGGATCAGACGTTCGTGCCGGATTACTATTGAGCCGGGGCTTGCGGGCTAGCCGAAGAAGTTCACGAGGATGGCCGCGTTTACGAGGGCGAAGAGTATCGGGTAGATCCACCGTGAGATTCTTCGGACGTTGGACGCGCGGCGGTGGTTGTTACGCTTGACCATCGTGTGGATCACGATGAGGACGAGCAAGGCGAGGAAGACGATCACGTACGTGGCGAGAAAGAAGCAGTCGATATAGGTCAGATACGGAACCTTGGGCATGCTGCTTTCGACCGAGAAGGAAAAAGCGATGACGGTGAGGATGGTGGTGAGCGCGATTGTAATCTGGGTGTAGTGGTCGGTGACGTCGATGAAGTACGCGCTGTAGGAAACAATCACCATCAGCAGCAGCGGGAAAAAAATCTTCCACAGGTAGTACGAGTACTCGCGCTTTACGGTCAGCGTGAAGACCAGGTCGGGACGCGTGGGCATGCGCCCGCCGTAGATCAGGTTGCTGTTGACGATGCTCACGCCGACGATGGTCCATTGCGCCAGCCCGGTCCATCGCTCGTTCGCGACGCCCGACAGGGTCGGGTCGGCAATCAGCCGCACCCGGTTCGTCTCCGCGTCGGCCAGCACGGGCTGCAAAATTATGTGCAGGTGCTCGATATCAAACGGGAACTTGCGCAGGTTCAGTTCGGCGCTCAGATGCGAGACGAATTCCTCCTGGTAACGGACGGTGCCGTCAGGATCGACGAAGGCAAGCTTCGAGATGGATTCGCGCGCCGCCAAGATGGTTGACGAGAGTCAGCATGGGAACCCAGATGCTGTCGAGCGCAACCTCGCGGCGCGTTTCGGAAGGTGCGGGAGTGTAGGACAGGCGCGGATCTCTCCACGTCATAAATAGATAAGCGGTTAAAGTAAATCGCTCGGCCAGCTCGTCGAGCTCGTTCAGGTTGGTCATGAAGATGGCGACGCTGACGCTTACCGGCGAACCTTGCGCGGGGATTTCCTTGACGCCGACAGGCGGCCATTGCGCGGTTGCAGTGCCATGGGACAGCGTCGCGCAAAGAATCGCGATAAGCGCAGCGACGGACGGTCGCGCTGCAAGACGAATCGGAAACCTCATCCAGCGATATCGCCTAACGGCCCGAGAGGCGGAGTTCGCTGAGGCCGCGCAGAGCCATCGAGCCGCGATATTCCAGCTTGGCTTGCGGGTTGGCGAGTTGCAGGCGCGGGAATTTTTCGAGCATCAGCTCGATTGCGATTGCGCCTTCGAGGCGTGCCAGCGGTGCGCCGAGGCAGAAGTGGATTCCCTCGCCGAAGGCTACGTGCTCGTTGGGATCGCGCGCGACGTCGAAGTTTTCAGGCTGCGGAAAATGCGCGGGATCGCGATTCGCCGCAGCCAGCAGAATGAAGCACAGGCTGTTGGCGGGAATGTCGGTGCCACTGACGTTGGTAGCAGCCTTCGGCACCCGCAGAGTCATCTGCACGGGCGGGTCGAAGCGCAGCATCTCTTCGATCGCGTTGGGAATCAGCTCGCGATTCTCGCGCAGGCGATTTTGCTGATCGGGATGACGGCATAGCGCGAGCAAGCCGTTGCCGATGAGATTCGTCGTCGTTTCATTGCCGGCGAGCAGCAGCAATACGACGAATGCGAGCAGCTCGTCCTCGCTGAGCGCATCGGATTCGTCGCGCGCGGTAACCAGTGCGCTGATCAGATCCTCGGCGGGATTCGCGCTGCGTTGCTTGATCGCCTCGGCGAGGTAGCCTCGCAGCGCATTCCTGGCTGCGATGCCGGCGGCGGACGGTCCGCTCGTGAGACTTTCCTGGCCGAAGGAGCTGATCAGATCGTTGGACCATTGCTTGAACTGCGCGTGATCTCCGGCCGAGACGCCGAGCATTTCCGCAATCACAATGACCGGCAGCGGATTGGCCAGCGCAGCCATCGCTTCAATCTCGGATGAGTTGTTTGCCTGGCTCAGCAGGTCGGCGGTTATCTCGCGAACTCGCGGCTCGAGCTCACGCACTCGTCTTGGCGTGAAGGCCTTGCTGACGAGTTTTCGCAGGCGCGAATGAATCGGAGGATCGGCGGTCAGTATCGTCGGCGCGCCGCCGAACGGATCGATGCGCTGGCGGCCGGGAATCTCCGGGCGGCGAACGGTGAAGCGCTCGTGGTCGTGCAGCACGGTGACAACGTCGTCATAGCGGGCGATGAGCGTCGTCGGCATCATGAGATTGAGCTGTCGCGGCGGACCGTCGAGCAACGCGGGAAAGTGCGGATAGGGATTGGCGCGGAAGTCGGGATCGAAGGGGTTGAAGTAGAACTCGGATTGGGACATCGGCGCCTCCGGATGCAGATATCAGAATGAACGAGGACTCATTGTATGTGAAACCCGCCGTGGGTTTCACGCTTCCTTGGGCAGGGTGACCCCTGCACCCAGTATTAGAGCATTCGTCGTGGGCTGTGCATAGGCTGCCCCGAGCTGTGCATTGACAGCGAAAAACCGCATCAATAACATCGCAATTCCTGCACGCAGGCTGCTAAAGTCGAAATGTACGGGCAGGCTCGCCGCGACGTGGTGCGGTGCGGGATCGCGGCGATTCGGTCCGAAAAGATTGTTGCTCGATTTGCCGGCTGAGCGCCCGAACGGCGTTTCGCCGGTTGTCAATTTTAATGTTTCACGGAAGTGACTGGGAGAGATACGCGGACGCTGTGCCTTTGAATCCAAATGCGCTGGGCGGTCGCCAAGCTGGTAAGGCACCAGGCTTTGGACCTGGCATTCGAAGGTTCGAATCCTTCCCGCCCAGCCAAGCTCAAGGTGATTTGCGACAACTGACGGATCGCATGATGATCGCGACGCGGGGTAACTGAAGATGTCCGACAGGGTCAAGGACCAACTCGAAGTTTTCACCGGGAACTCGAATCCCGCGCTTGCGCGCGAGGTGACGCAGCACCTCGGCGTGAAGATGGGTGAAGCCGAGGTTGGGCGTTTTCCCGACGGCGAAGTGATGATCGAAGTCCGCGAGAACGTTCGCGGCGGCGACTGCTTCATCATCCAGTCGATCTGCACTCCGCCCAACGAAAACCTGATGGAGCTGATCCTGCTGACCGATGCGCTGCGGCGCGCGTCGGCCGGACGTATCACGGCGGTAATCCCCTACTTCGGCTATTCGCGCCAGGATCGCAAAGTTGCGCCGCGCGTGCCGATCAGCGCGAAAGTTGTCGCCGACTTGATCACGACGGCCGGTGTGAATCGAGTGTTGACCGTCGATCTCCACGCCGGGCAAATCCAGGGCTTCTTCAATATCCCGGTGGACAACCTGTACGCGATGCCGGTGTTGCTCACCTACCTGCGCAAGCGAATCGACGGCAAGAAGGTCTCGGTGGTGTCGCCGGACGCGGGCGGCGTCGAACGCGCGCGCGCCTACGCGCGGCGGCTCAACGCGAACCTCGCGATTATCGACAAACGGCGCCGGCGCGCGAGCGAAGTGGCCGAGATGCAACTGGTCGGCGAAGTGAACGACTCGATCGCGCTGCTGGTCGACGACATGATCGACACGGCCGGCACTATCACCGAAGCGGCCAAGGTCGTCGCCAAGGCGGGCGCGAGCGAAGTGATCGCTGTCGCGACGCATCCGATATTGTCGGACCCGGCGTGCGACCGCCTGAACAAATCGAACATCACGGAAATTGTTACAACCAACACGATTCCGCTGCGCGCCAAGGCGCAGGCTGAGCTCACCAAGATGCACAGCCTGTCGGTCGCGAGCCTGCTGGCGGAAGCGATGAAGCGAATTCATAATGAGGAGTCGGTGAGCTCGCTCTTTGCCTGAGCGCGCGAACCATCAAGCGAGGAAACCATGGAGACCGGTGAATTAGCCTGCGAGAAACGTGCGACTCGACCCAAGGGTCAGAACAACGCGCTGCGGCGCAGCGGCCGCGTGCCCGCGATATTGTACGGACCGACGACGACGCCGCTCGCGCTGGCGATCGATCGAATCGAGCTGAAGGCTAGGATTTCGGCCGCCGCGCATACGCGGATCATCAAGCTCAAGTCGAGCACTGCGGAGCTCGACGGCAAGCACGTGATTTTCAAGGACGTGCAGCGCGCCCCGGTGTCGGGCGAAATCCTGCACGCCGACCTGTACGAAGTGGATCTCAACCGCGCGATTCGCGTCGAAGTTCCGTTCAAGTTCGTCGGCAAGGCCAAGGGCGTCGCCAACGGTGGAATCCTGGCGCCGCTCGAGCGCACGGCGACGGTGGAATGCCTGCCGCTGGAAATTCCCGACTTGATCGAGGTCGACGTCACGGAAATCGACATCCATAACGTGATCCACGTCTCGGCGGTGAAGTTCCCTGACAAGGTGAAGGCGATCTTCGATACCGATTATCCAGTGGTCACCGTGCTGCCGCCGACGGTTGCGGAAGTCGCGGTTGCCGCGGTCGCGGAACCGGTCGAAGGCGCTGCGGTCGAAGGCGCGCCGGCGGAAGGCGCTGCTGCCGCAGCTCCAGCCGAGGGTGCACCCGCCAAGGAAGGCGGCGACAAGGCTGCGGCCAAGAAGCCCGAGGCGGCCGAGAAGAAGAAGTAGTTTTTCGCGATTCACTCGCGCGCGTCGCGCAGCCTTCGCCGGCAGCGGCGCGCGCGAGCAATATAGATGTGAGGGGGAAAGGGCGCGCAGCTTACGCTGCAAGCCCGGTGCAGGGGGAGGGGCCGCTATGAGTTTCGTCCATCTTCACGTCCATACGCAGTACAGCCTCCTCGACGGCGCCAACAAAATCGGGCCGCTGATCGAGCACGCCAAGGCGTCGGGGATGGAAGCGATCGCGATGACCGACCATGGCAACATGTTCGGCGCGGTCGAGTTCTATCAGAAGGCGAAAGCGGTCGGCGTCAAGCCGATCATCGGATGCGAGGTGTATCTCGCGCCGGGCAAGCGGACCGATCGCACGCAAGTTCCGCGCAGCGACGACTTCGACGGCGGCGGCAACTTCCACCTGATAGTCCTCGCGCAGAATCGCGAGGGTTACCGAAATCTTTGCCGGCTGCTGACGACGGCGTACCAGGACGGCCTCTACTACAAGCCGCGCGTCGACAAGGAAATCCTCGGCGAGCTGTCGAACGGATTGATCGTGCTGTCGGGATGCCTGTCGGGTGAGATCGCGCGATGGCTCCGGCAGGATCGCATGGACAAGGCGCGCGAGACGGCCGAAGCGTACGCGAAAATGTTTCCGGGGCGGTACTATCTCGAGCTGCAGGACAACAAACTTCATTCGCCGTACAACGATGCGCTGCGTGAAATCGGCAAGCAGGTCGGGCTGCCGCTGGTGGCGACCAACGATTGCCACTATCTGCATCGCGACGACGCCAAGGCGCACGAGGTCCTGCTGTGCATCCAGACCGGCAAGACGATGGCCGACGAGACGCGCTGGCGGTTCGACACCGACGAGCTCTACGTCAAGACGCCCGACGAGATGGCGAGCGCGTTCGGCGCCGACGCCGAGGAGTTGCGCAACAGCGTCGAGATAGCGCGGCGAATCGATTTCGAATTCGAATTCGGCAAGTTTCATTTTCCGGTTTTCAAGTCGGGGCCGGGCGTTGACCTCGACGCCGAAATGGAGACGCGCGCGCGCGAGGGTTTGACGGCGCGCCTGACGGAAATTCGCGCGCGGCGGGCGGATGTCGACGAGTCGCAGTACCAGGAGCGCATCGATCGCGAGCTTCCCGTGATTCGCGACATGGGCTTCTCCGGCTACATGCTCATCGTCGCCGACTTTATCGGTTACGCGCGCGGGCTGGGAATTCCGGTAGGTCCGGGCCGCGGCTCGGTGGTCGGCAGCCTCGTTTCTTACGCGCTGGGAATCACCGAGGTCGACCCGGTCGAGCATCGCCTGCTGTTCGAGCGATGGCTGAATCCGGGGCGCAAGTCGATGCCGGATATCGACGTGGATTTTTGCTTCGAGCGGCGCGACGAGGTGCTCGAATACGTGCGCAAGAAGTACGGCGACGATCGCGTGGCGCAGATAATCACGTTCGGCACGATCAAGGGCAAGCAGGCCATTCGCGATGTCGGGCGCGTGCTCGGGCTGTCGTTCGCCGAGACCGACAAAATCGTCAAGCTATATCCGGCGCCCAAGCAGGGCCGCGATTTTCCGCTGGCCGACGCGCTCGAGATGGAGCCGCGGCTCAAGGCCGAGCGCAAGCTGCATCCCGATCTTTTCAACTACGCGTTCAAGCTCGAAGGACTGCTGCGGCATGCGTCGCGCCATGCGGCCGGCGTCGTCATTTCCGATCAGCCGCTCACCGACCTGGTGCCGCTGTACGTCGATAAGGAACGCGACGAAGCCGCGCTGGCGATCACGCAGTACTCGATGAAGGGCGTCGAGGAAATCGGGCTCATCAAGTTCGACTTCCTGGCGCTCAAGAACCTGACGCTGATCACCGACACTCTCACCTTGATCAAGGCGGGAGGCAAAGAGGCGCCCGACCTGAACCGGCTGCGGCTCGACGACGCCGACACCTACAAGATGCTCTCGCGCGGCGACACGGTGGGAGTGTTCCAGCTCGAGAGCTCGGGCATGCGGCGGTTTATCACCGAGCTCAAGCCGACCTGCTTCGACGACGTGATCGCGGCGGGATCGCTGTTCCGTCCGGGGCCGCTCGACGCTATCCAGGACGGCAAGACGATGGTGCAGCACTACGTCGATCGCAAGCACGGCAAGGAGCCGGTCGAGTACGATCATCCGCTGCTGGAGCCGGTGCTGCGCGATACCTACGGCGTGATCGTGTACCAGGAACAGGTCATGCGCGCGGCGCAGGCGCTGGCGGGATACTCGCTCGAGCAGGCCGATATCCTGCGCGCCGCGATGGGCAAGAAGAACAAAGCGGTCATGGAAAAAGAGCGCGTGCGATTTATCGACGGCGCGAAAAAGAATGGCGTCAACGCCGCGCTCGCCACCTCGATTTTCGAAAAGATCGAAACCTTCGCGTCGTACGGATTCAACCGCTCGCACGCCGCCGCCTATGCGCTGACGACCTACACGACCGGCTACCTGAAGGCGCACTATCCGCACGAGTTCATGGCGGCGCTGATGTCGCTCGACATGGACGACGTCGACAAGACCTACAAGAATATCGCGGCGCTGCGCGATATGAAGATCGCGATTCTGCCGCCGGACGTGAATCAGAGCCGGGTGAAATTCGCCGTTACCGATGGCGCGATTCGCTTCGGGCTGGCGGCGATTCGCGGCGTCGGAGCCAAGCCGGGCGAGGCGGTTGTCGCGGAGCGCGAGGCCAACGGCCCGTTCGAGAGCATGGCGGATTTCTGCATGCGCGTCGGCACGCAACTGATCAGCCGCCGCGTGCTCGACGCGCTGATCAAGTGCGGCGCGTTCGATTCGGTGAGCGCGGTGCGCGCCGCGCTGATGGCCGAGGCGGAGCAGGCGATCAAGCTGGCGCAGAAGGCGCAGAGCGACGCCGAGAAAAATCAGATCGGGCTGTTCGGCGGCGCGGTCAAGGTGCCCAAGCCGATGGCGCGCGAGCCGATTCCCGAATGGGACGCGCGCGAGAAACTGAAGTGCGAGAAAGAAGCGCTCGGCTTTTACATCACGGCGCATCCGCTGGACAAGTACGATCGCGAGCTCGCGCGAATCAGCAAGGTCACCACCGCCGACCTGTCGTCGGCGCCTGACGGCAGTCCGGTGCAGATTGCCGGGGTGATCCACGCCGTGAAGCTGAAGAACAATAAATCGGGCAAGCGCTATGCGACTTTCTCGCTGGAGGATCGCGAAGGCGCGGTCGAGGCGATCGCGTGGTCGGAGACCTATCAGAAGTTCGAAGCGATCATCATGGGCGACGAGCCGGTGGTCGCGCGCGGCAAACTGGACGTTGACGACGAGCGCGCGCAGATAATCCTCGAAGGGCTGGTGCCGCTCGATTCGGCGCTGGTCGATTCGATTCGCGAGGTGAGAATTTCGGCGCCAATGAGTCGGCTGGCAAACGGCGGCCTCGACGCGCTGAAGGCGATGCTCGCGCGGTATCGCGGCAAGTCGATGACGTATCTGCATCTGGGCCTCGACGACGGTCGCGAGGCGGTGATGCTGTTGGGCGACAGCTATCGCGTGACGCCGACCGACACCTTCGTCGCCGAGATGGAGCAGATCCTGCCGCCGGGTTCCATAGAGTTGAGATAGTGCGCCGTACCTCGGGGCGGCGATATCTGATAAACTGAATTCCTTGGATCTTCGACGATCGAGGTATTCACCTGGCTAAGTCTTACGACGTTGCTCACGAGCATCACGAGAGCGCCGTCCTGGTTGGAATCGAACTTGGTTCCGAAGCGGGAATCGGCAGCGAAGAATCGCTCGACGAACTGAAAGCTTTGACTGAGAGCGCCGGCGCTGAAGTTGCCGGCGTTGTTCGGCAGCGCTTGAAGGCGCCCGACCCGCGCACTTTTATCGGCAAGGGCAAGGCGGGCGAGGTGCGCGAGTTGGCATCTGCGAAAGGCGCGTCGCTCGCGATTTTCGACGACGCGCTCAGCCCTGCGCAGGCGCGCAATCTCGAGAACGAGCTCAAGATTCGTGTGATCGATCGCAGCCAGCTGATTCTCGACATTTTCGCGCAGCGCGCGCATACGCTCGAGGGCAAGCTGCAGGTCGAAATCGCGCAGCTCAGTTACCTGCAGCCGCGGCTCACGCGCCAATGGTCGCATCTTTCGCGCGTTCGCGGCGGCGGTGCGGGCGGCGGCGGCGTGGGTACGCGCGGTCCCGGAGAAACGCAGCTCGAAGTTGACCGGCGGCGGTTGCGCGAGCGGCTCACGCGCCTCAAGGTGCGGCTGGGGCAGGTCGAGCGAACGCGCACGATTCAGCGCCGGCGCCGTCTCGAGGTACCGTTCCCGACCGTCGCGCTGGTGGGTTACACGAACTCCGGCAAATCGACGCTGATGAACGCACTGACTGACGCGGGCGTCGAAGTGGCGAATCGTCCGTTCTCGACGCTCGATCCGACGATTCGGCGCCTCAAGCTGCCGGGCGGGATGAACGTGATGCTGGTCGACACGGTCGGATTTATCCATCGCCTGCCCCATATGCTGATCGACGCGTTCAAGGCCACGCTCGAGGAAGTGCGCACTGCGACGATGCTGCTGCACGTCGTCGATGCGAGTTCGCCGCTGGCGGCTGAGCGCATGACGATCGTCGACGACGTGTTGCAGGAAATCGGCGCGGGCGCGTCACCGCGGATCGTTGTCATGAACAAGGCTGACCTGGCCGAGCATGGTGCGAATCGAAACGGGGCGCATGACGCGGTTTCTATATCGGCGCTGAAGAAGGCCGGCCTCGACGACTTGCTCGGCGCGATCGAAAGTCATCTCGGCGGCTCTCGTGAGGAAATATCGGTCACCTTGCCTGCCCGGCGCGGCGACCTGGTAGCAATGGCGCGACGGGACGGAGAAGTGCTAAGCGAGGAGTACCGCGACGGCGTGGTTTCGATGCGGGCGCGCGTCAGCGCATCGGTCGCGGGGCGCCTGCGCAAGGCTGCGGACGCCGCAATCTGAGCTGGATTTGAAAACGATTTACGATGGCAGCGCCTTCACATAGCAGCATTCGCGCGCGGCAGGGCACGCTGCCGACGGTATCGTACGGCAAACTGCTGAATGTGCCGAACTTCCTGACCCTCTGCCGGCTCGCATCGATTCCACTGTTCCTGACCTTCCTGACGCGACAGCGCTACGAGGCGGCGCTCTACGTTTTTGCGGCGGCGGCGATCACCGACGGACTCGACGGCGCGGTCGCGCGATGGTTCGACTCGCGCACGGAGTTGGGCGCATTTCTCGATCCGTTCGCGGACAAGCTGATGCTGGTGTCCGCTTTCGTCGTGCTGACCATCGACGGCGATTTGCCCGGCTACCTGCTGAGCGTCGTGTTGATCCGCGATATCGTGATCGTCGTCGGCTACCTGATGATTTCGTTCTTCACCGGCGAGCGGGTGCCCGTTCGGCCGAGCTATCTCGGCAAGCTGAGCACGTTCATGCAGCTCGCGTGCGTAATAGCGGTGCTCGCGCGAGTGGGAAACTACCGGCCGGGAGACTTCAACGCGCTGCTGATAGCGACGGTCGCAGTGACGGCGGCGTCATTCGTACATTATATGTATCGCGGGCTGGTGTGGTTGAAATCGCGCGAGCCACAGATGTTCGAGTAGAACCCTCCCCTACCCTTTCTCGTAAAGTCAGACGATTACTTTCGCGGCGCGTAATTCTTCCACCTGGCTGCGTTCGATTCCGGCTTCGCGCAGGATTTCGTCGGTGTGCTCGCCCAACTTCGGCGGCACGCGCCACATCTTGGCCGGCGTTTCGGAGAATCGTGCACCGGGGTTCACGGTGCGGACGCGGCCGGCGGTAGGATGGTCGTAAACCTGGAAGCTTTCGTTCTCGACGATTTCAGGATCCGTCAGCAGCGTTTCGTAATTGTGCACCGGGCCGCATGGGATGTCGGCCTGCTCGAGCACCGGCAGCCATTCGGCGGTATTCTTTTCGGGGAAGAGCTTGGCGAGACCGCGCATCAGGTTGCGTCCGCGCTCGGCGCGCTGATCGCGATCCGACGTTTCCGGCCACCATTCGGGATGACCGACTGCCTCGGCGAGGCGCTTTGACTGCGCGTCGGTGAACGGCGCAATCGTGAGCCAGCCGTCCTTCGTCTTAAAAGGATCGAGCGTCGTGCTCTTGGGCGCGAGATGTTTGAACTCGTCCTCGGGCAGCAGCGTGTAGCCGTAGATCGAATCGTTGGCCGTGAACGCCATCATCGCCTCGAGCATCGGGACCTTGATGTACTGGCCGACGCCGCGGGCGCGCGCCGCATGCAACGCGCTCACAACCGACAGCGCCGCCGTCATCCCGCTGACTTTGTCGGCCAGCGCCATCTTGACCGCAGTCGGCTGCCCGGCTTTGAGCCCTTGAACGTACGCCATGCCCGAGTAGCCCTGGATGACGGGATCGTAGGCGGGAAAATTCGCGAGGCGGCCCTTGGGCGGGAAGCCGCAAATCGAACAATAGACCACTTTGGGATTGGCGCGGCGAATGTCGGCGTAGCCGATGCCGAGGCGGTCGGCGACACCGGGACGATTGTTCTCGACCAGCGCGTCGGCCTTCACGGCGAGGCGGCGCACGAGGTCGCGGCCGTGTTCCTTCTTGATATCGATCACGATGCTGCGCTTGTTGCGGTTGAAGTTCAGGAACGCCGCCGTCAGGCCGCCGCGTTGCGGGCCGACGTTGCGGCGCATCGAGTCGCCTTCGGGCGGTTCGATTTTGATGACGTCGGCGCCAAGGTCGCCGAGCAATTGCGTACAGAACGGCCCCGAAATGACGGCGGTCAAATCAAGAATGCGAAAACCAATCAGCGGTCCATCAGCCATGATAAAAATCCTTCAAGCGCGCGCGTTCGAGCGTAAAAGATACTAGCCGCGATTGAGCGGGGTGTCACTTGAGCCGCGAAAGGCTTTCACGCGAAGCCTGCTTAACCCGCGCGGGTGTGCGGCGTCAAGGCGTTTCCGTTGTCGTCTCAGTTGGCGGGCGGCTTCGGAACTCTCATGCCAAAGGCCACCGCCAGGTCGTCGCCGCTGAACGGATAGACATGGACCATCCAGCCGAACGCCTGTTTGAGCAGGTGGCCGCCCGCGGCTTCGCACGTGGCGTCGTCGACGATTGAGCCGGTGAAGCCGAAGCGCCCGTCGGCGAGGAAGCCGAGGCGCCGGTTGATTTCTGGCGCCGCCGCACTCGACGACACCGGTATCATGCCGGGCTCGTCGACATGCGTCGCGCCGACGTCACCCTGCATCAGGTCGCCGAGCGTGAGCCCGTCAGGCAGGCAGATATTCACGTGCTCATGCCACCGCGCCACGCTCAGCGGAATCAACTCGTCGAGCTGCTCCTGCGTGTAGTCGCCGGGCGCACTGTACATCGCGCCGACCAGCGCATAGTCGCCGCTCGCCTGCTTGACGTAGAGCAGCGACCCCGGATGCGCGGGATCGAAATGGCCCATGTATTCCTGCTGCGCGGCGCTGTAGTCGGTGAAGTGGTAAACCTCCTGCGGCACGGTCGGCAGAAAAATCCTGTACCCCTGGGCCAGCGCCACTCGCGAGTCGCGGTACGACGCCAGCGCGTGCGTGAGCGTGTCGAGCACGTCATGCGCGCGCGCGACGTCCTGCGGCGTCTGCGGCCGCATCGAGGTCAGTACCATGTGCGCGTTCATCCCGCGTCCGCACATCGCGTTGGGCGCCGAATCGTCACCGTCGACGTCGACCGCGGTAAGGTCGTGAGCGAACGCGACGGTGCTGAACGATAGCGCGAGCGCGATGACAATGAGTCCCAGCTTTTTCATGCAATCACCCGGCGTGGATTTTCATTGGCGAGGACTCTGCAAGCGCGCATGTTTCAAGGCCGGCAGCTCGCGGCGCACGCGCTCCTGGTACTCGAGATCGATCGGCGCGACGACGACGCCTTCCTGATCGGCGGCGCGGGCAATCACGCGTCCCCACGGATCGACGATCATCGAATTGCCGTAGTCGCTGTAGCCGTAGATGTTGGGGCCGAATTGGGCAGGCGCGATCACATACGCCTGGTTCTCGATAGCGCGGGCGCGGAGCAGCGGCTCCCAATGCGCCTCGCCGGTGGGGAAGGTGAACGCGCTCGGAATCGCGATAATTTGTGCGCCGGCAAAAGTGAGACGGCGATAGAGTTCCGGGAAGCGAAGGTCATAGCAGATGCTGAGTCCGATCGTGCCGAGCGGAGTCGCGCCGGTGACGACATCGGCGCCGGCGAGTTTGGCGTCGGACTCGCGCACCGTTACGCGGCCGGGGAGATCGACGTCGAAGAGATGAATCTTGCGATAGACGGCGATGCGTCCGCCGTCGGGCCCGAGCAGCGCCGACGTATTGTAGCATCGCGAGTCGCCTTCGATTTGTTCGGTGATCGATCCGGCAACGATGTGAATTTGCAGCTCGCGCGCCAACCGCGACATCAGCATCAGCGACTGGCCGTCGAGCGTTTCGGCGGCGGCTGCCTGCTCGTTACGCTTGCCGCGCCAATTGAAGACCTCGGGCAGCGCGACCAGATTTGCACCGCGCGCGGCTCCCACGCGGACCAGCCGTTCGGCGCGCTCCAGGTTCGCCGCCTTGTCGGGACCGGCGTTCATCTGGATCGCTGCAGCCAGGTAAGTCATGACGGACATTATTGCGCGTTGGGCATCCGGTTAGTAGCGCGGGGTTGTCGGATCGGCGTCGGACCACGCGTCGATTCCACCTGACAGATTGAGCACATGCTCGAAGCCCATGCGCGCCAGGTACATCGCGACCTGCGCGCTGCGGACGCCGTGATGGCATACGACGACCGTCTCGCGATCGGGATCCAGCTCGGTCAGGCGCGACGGGATATCGCCCATCGGAATGTGGATCGCACCGGGAAAAGCGGCAAGGAAAATTTCGAAGGGTTCGCGGACGTCGAGGATGAAGACGCGTTCGCCTTGATCGAGACGGGCCTTGAGCGCCGCCGGTTCGATTGCGCCGATATCAGGCATCACGCGACCCGGGCGCGCGCCGCGCTACTGTTTGATGTCGTTCGAAAACAGCTCGACCTTCGAGAACACCGGCAGCTCGGTGCACGAAACTGAAAATCCGAACGTGTCGGTCTGACCCGGCTGGATCGGTTTGAAGTGCGGTTTCTCGTTCAGAATTTTCTGAATGTTCGGGTCGTCAGCAAGGCTGGCCGCTTGATGGTTATAGAGGCTCTCCCCGTGGAGGATTTTGCCGTTCTTGTCCTCGAACGCGAAGTGCAGGTGCACGTAGTCGATCGGCCGGCCGCTGATGTTGGTGATTTTGCCCGAGACGAGCAGGGCTGGCGGCATGCAGCACGAATGCATAATCACGTCGCGCGTGACGACGACCTGGACCTGGTCGTTGGGCACGACCTGCGTCTTCGGATGATCGTAGCGGCGGTGCATGTCGGCCTCGGCTGCCGCCTGCTCGCTATCCTTGATCTCGACGCGAGTGCCGGCAAACGCGGCGCTCGCAACGCTGAAGGCCAGAAGAGTCGCTACTGCGATTAGCTTTTTCATGGCGCGATCCCCATTGTCTGACGCTATCCCCGTTGTGGGATCTTGGTGCGAGACTCCGCCAATGTCAATCTACTATTCACATGGCGGCTGCCGAATATTCACGGTTTATGGCCGAGGCGATTGCCGAAGCCCGTCGCGCTGAGGCTGAGGGCGAAGTTCCAGTCGGCGCAATCGCGGTCGTGGACGGGCTAATCGTTGGCGCGGGACACAACCGGCCGATTGGGCTCGCCGACCCTACCGCGCACGCGGAAATCCTTGCGGTCCGCGCGGCCGCATCGACGCTCAAAACGTATCGGCTGACCGGTGTGTCGATATACGTCACGCTCGAGCCGTGTGTGATGTGCGTCGGCGCGATGCTGAACGCGCGAATCGCGCGAGTCGTTTACGGCGCGCGCGACGACAAAGCCGGTGCGCTCGGCTCGGTCTACGACATCGGCCGCGATGGCATCCTGAACCATCGCTTCGAGGTCGTCGGCGGCGTGATGGAGGCGGAGTGCGCCGACATGATGCGCGCGTTTTTTCAGGCGCGGCGCGGCGGGGAATAAGAGGAGGCGGCGGGGGCGATGGGGAACTTCAGATTTTATCGGCGCGTTTCGATTTTTCCGGGACTGTCGGTCAACGTTTCGAAATCGGGGCCGAGCTTGACGGTCGGAATGCGCGGTGCGCACGTGACGGTCGGCAGCAACGGAATTCGCCGCACGGTCGGCATCCCCGGCACCGGCATCTACTATACGTCGCACAGCGGATACCATTCGGGAGCGCATTCGGCGCACGTCGATCAGCCGATCTCCGAGAGTCAGCAGACGACGGCGCACGGCATAGCGCAGTTTGTCGCCGTACTTTGCATCATCGGCGTCGTCGCATTCGCGATAGCCTTGGCGGGCATGGTCGCGGGAGGCAAGTGACCCGGCGCGGTTAGAGAGATTTCGGACTGGTAGATGCGTTGGCCGCCCTGGTCGGGCTGATCCGCAGGAGCAGCGTGCCTTCGCTCGACTGTTGTCCGGTCAGCGCAAAGGTGTCGCCGCTCTGGAGTTTCAGATTCGCCGTCATCGTCGGCCGCGTACCGTCGAACAGGACCACCTCCATCGCGATCATGCCGCCATCGATAGCTCGCGGCTGAACGTGAAGGGTCTTGCCGCCGGGCAGTTGAAACACGATCATGCGGCCGGATTTAGTCCGCTGATACCGATGAATAAAAGCGCCGGAGTCGTCCGCGCTCGCGACGAAAGCCGAATCGACTTGCACGTCAACCAGCCTGGCCGATCGCGCGACACTCGACGAAACGGCGGGCCTGCTGGCGACGGTCTGCGCGACTTGCGCGGTGGTCGGAAAGACCACAGCGTGGACCGCTATCGCCAGCATGGCAACGACCACCAGTTTTGCGATTACGTCGAGAACGGATTTGGTAAATCCTTCGAGTGAGGGCAGGACTGCGATCGCCTTCAGTTCGCGGCCGATCGTCGAGTAGTCGGAGAGTTCGCCGGTGCACGACGCGCATCCGTTAAGATGATGGGTGACCTCGCGCAGGGCGTTCGGCTCGAGTTCGCCGTCGCCGGCCGGACCCAGCATCAAACCGATTTCGCTACATTCTGGCATCTGACCGTTTACGGTCGCTCAGACCAATAGACGATGTCAGCAGGTCGAAATTCAACCCCCCGGCCGGACGACTGCGAGCCGATCGGGCGCTTGCGGGATAGTCTTCCACAGGTCGGGGTCGTGGCCCGTGATGATCATAGCGCCGCCGTCGCGTAGGGCGCGCAGCCGGCGGATCGATTCGAGCATCTGCTCGCGATCGTACATCGCGGTTGGCAGGTGGAAGTTGTCGAGCGTGCGGCGCAGGTAGCATGCGTCGCCCGTCATCACGACTTCGTCGGCCCCGATGCGCACGCGCAGAGACTGATGTCCGGGGGTGTGGCCGGGAGTGGGAATGCATACCACCGAGCCGTCGCCGAAGACGTCATGCTCGCCGTCGATCATTTTCACGCGATGCCCGTGGTCATAGTCGTGCGGATCGTAGAAGACGCTCTCGATCAGATCGGCGTTGTGGCCGGCCTCCCACTCGCGGCGCTGAATCAGCAGGGTCGCGTTGGGCAACTGCTGGTTGCCGCCGCAGTGATCGAAATGGAGATGCGAGTTGATGATGAAATCGATCTTCGACGGCGCGATGCCGAGCGACTCGAGGCGCGTCGCGATCTCCTCGCCGGGTTTGAATCCGACCGTGTGATACGACGCGAGACGTCCGAGGCGGCGGTTCGGATCGGTTTGCGTATCGACGTGAAGGCCGCTGTCGAAGATCGCCCTACCCTTCGGATGCTCGATGAGATAGGCCGGCACCGGAACGGTGAGGCTGCCCTTTTCGCCCGCGAGGAGCAGCGCGGCCGGAAGCGTCAGCCATCCGCAGGTGAACGCATAGACGTTGAGCGACATGTGATATAGACCTCGTCTGCCAGTGTCCTTATATCAAATAGCGGCTGCTTGCGATCGGACTCGCTCAAAGCGCGGCACGGTTCTTTCGCGCCCAGTCAGCGTGTTAGATTTTCGGCAATGAACGCTGCGGATTCGATCGTCATCGACTGCGACTCGCATGTGATGGAGCCGCCGGACCTGTGGGAGAAATACCTGGAGCCGAAGTTTCGCGATCGCGCGATTCGTATCGTCAAGGATCCGGGCGACGGGCTCGAGGTCCTGATGGTCGACAACCAGCCGCTGCTGAAAGGAATGCTGGCTGGCCTGGGTGGCGCCAATCAGCCGCGGCAGGAACTCTTTATCCCGGGCCGGCTCGGTTACCTCGACGGATGCCCGACCGCGAGTTATCTGCCGGCGGAGCGGGTCAAACTGCTCGACCAATGGGGCGTGAACGCGGGCGTACTGTTTCCCACCGTCGGGATTCTGTGGGACGTCGAGGATCACGAACTCGCGGCGGCGTACGCGCGCGCCTACAACAACTGGATCAACGATTTCGCCAGTTCAGTGCGCAGCCGCGTAATTCCGATTGCGCATATCGCGTTGCAGGATGTGGAATCGGCGCTGGCCGAGCTCAAGCGATGCATCAAGCTGGGCTTCAAGGGAATTTTCCTGGCGCCGGAAAATGTCGGCGGCCGTCGCTTTTCGCATCCTGACTTCGATCCGATTTGGCGCGAGTGCGAGGAAGCGGGAATCCCCGCGTGCCTGCACGTGATCGTGCGCTTCAACCGCGCGCCGGGAATCATCGGGCAGTTCTACCAGCCCGGCGAGTTCCGCACCGTGTTCGGATTCGCGCTCGGCGGATTCGCGCAGGTGGTGCCGGCCGCGATGACGATGGTGGCCGACGGTTTGTTCGATCGCTTTCCGCGGCTCAAGGTTTTGTGTGTCGAGGCGGGATGCGGTTGGGCGCCCTATATAATGGATAGGATGGATCAGAAGTACGGCCTGCTCGGCTGGACCTACCCTACCCGCTTGAAGCCGTCGGATTATTTCCGGCGAAATATCTGGGTGGTCGCAGAGCCGGAGGAGCGGACGATCGGCGCGGTGATGGATCTGCTGGGCGAGGATCGCGTGCTATGGGGATCGGATTTTCCGCACGTTGATTCCAACCTCGAAGCGCCGCACCTGATTCGAAATTCAATCTCGAATCTGAGTCCGGCGCGGCAGCGCAAACTGCTCGGCGAAAACGCGCGCATCGTGTTCCCGGCCTAGCGCACCATGTATGCTCGTCTGCAAATGACATCTACAGAAAAGTGGCGTGGCCGCGATGCCGAGTAACAAGGCGAAGGAAAACAAGGCGCTGGTCGCGACCTGCGTCGCGTGCAACAAGCCGGTATCAACCGAGAGCGCCGTTTCGCTGGCGGGCGCCGAGGACGGCCATCGCAAGCAGTACGTCGTATGCAACGCATGCGCGAACGGCGGATGGCGTCCACCGGGCTTCGTCGGCATGCTCGCATTCCGCCGCGAGTAGCAATCGAATCCGGAAACTAGACTCGGTAGAGGCGCTTCGCTTCGGCGCGGAGGTCTGACCTGAAGTCGG